>NZ_QRBE01000001.1 GCF_003363155.1 Dyella monticola
CTTGCCATCGATCTGCTCCTTCTACGGCGATTATCATCGCCTCATTGAGCAGGAAATCCACCTATCGGGCTGTTCAGTTTTCCGGGGCCAGCTCTGCGTACCTGCCGATGCGAGTGCGCCGGGGGCACTGGCACCATATACGTTGACGATCGCGCCACCTTGTAGCGTCAGTGAGCCACCATTTTCAGCAGCGACACCGCTGCCATATCCACCTGACACCGCGCCAAGCACGGTGATCGATCCACCGGTCACGGTCGCTATCGCTCCCGAACCTTGACTGATCACCCCGAACGAGCCGACCCCGGTCGTTTTGATACTGGAGCCACTGAGGGTGGCGTTCCCCTGCGTAATGTCCACACCGTTTGAGTACTGGCCTGCCGTGTTGAAGCTGTCATTGGTCAACGTGGCTGAGCTTCCCGGATCGGCAATATAGGCGCCAGGGCTGTTGTAGCCGGTGGTTCTGAACGCAACACCGGTGGCGTTGATCGTTGCGCCTTGTCGAACGTCCAGATCGGCGCTCGTGGGGTTGTTATCGACGAACGTCCCACCGTTCAACGTAATGAGGCTGCCGACCCCGATAGCGCTGGCGCCGTATGAAAAGGTATTGGTGCCATTGACGGTAACGTTAAGTGTGTTGTTTCCGGTGATGGTGCCCTTGTTTACAGCCAACAGGGCGTTCTGATTGGTTGCGGTAATCGTGCCGGAAGCGGTGAGATTGGTGCCGTTGGCGTATATCACGGCCTGCGCATGAACATCGCAGGCCAGCATGGTCATCAGCACACCCATGCACAGTTGCATGTGCGATGGTCGCGCAAGATGGTGAGGTATTTTTTGCTTGGCGCTATTGAGACGGAAGCAAACAGTGATTGCTGTGAGAATTGAACGTGGCAACACGGTCATCCCTCCTTTCCCTGTCGCATCGATTACACGTTGCGCGGTTAGGCAGCTAACGCGTCAGCACACGGGTGCCGCGCGCTTTTCCTGACTCAGAGGACTAGCAATGTTGATTGCGGGTGCAAGCAGCACCGCGATTCGCTTGCATGCGTCGCAAGGGCAAACGGGGGAATGGAAATCAGGAAGTCTCGTTGGATGAGAGACGTGCCGCGCGGAGCGCGCTCAGACCTTGCATCGCTTACCGTCGCGTGCCGATCGATCCCCTTTGATGCATCGGTACCTTTCACAACGCCCCCTTTGCATGGCTGCTCGGCAAATGAACCGAGATCCAGAAGGACTGTATGTTCGAAGTCGCACCGATAGAGCTTGCACAAACGTGAACGAGCTGTTTGTGGCCCGTGTAAGGTACCGTGATATTAATGAAGTAGGGGTGAAAATAATTTTAATTTATAGCGTTGCCGCAATTCATTTTTGATTATTTTTGCTATGCGCGGGCATTTTTCACATTCTTAAATCACGTGGCATGATCTGGCGTTTTCATGCGCCTTAAACGCAAACGGACCACATAAGCGGTCCGTTTGCTGAAAAGCTGCCAAAGCAGCAAAAGAGCGTTTTTTACTTGAGCTTGGCGTCCGTGCGCAGCGCTTCGGCCTTGTCCGTCTTCTCCCACGAGAACGCGGTGAAGGTTTTGCCATCCGGGCCTTTTACTTCGTACGGCGAGCGGCCGAAATGACCGTAGCTGGCGGTCTGCTGGTACATCGGGTGGATCAGATCCAGCATCTTGATGATGCCGTACGGGCGCAGATCGAAATGCTTGCGGATCAGCTTTTCGATCTTGTCATCGCTGATTTTGCCGGTGCCGAACGTGGTCACCGAGATCGAGGTCGGCTCGGCCACGCCGATAGCGTAGCTCACCTGTACTTCGCAGCGGTCCGCGATGCCGGCGGCCACGATGTTCTTGGCCACGTAGCGGGCAGCATAAGCGGCCGAACGGTCGACCTTCGAGGGATCCTTACCGGAGAACGCGCCACCACCGTGACGGGCCCAGCCGCCATAGGTGTCGACGATGATCTTGCGGCCGGTCAGGCCGCAGTCGCCCACCGGGCCGCCGATGACGAACTTGCCGGTCGGATTGATATGGAACTTGGTGTTTTTGTGTAGCAGCTTGGACGGCAGCACGGGCTTCAAAATGTACTCGCGCACGCCTTCGACCAGATCTTTGTGCTTCACGCTCGGGTCGTGCTGGGTGGAGAGCACCACGGCGTCGATCGCAGTGGCCACGCCGTTTTCATAGCGCAGCGTGACCTGGCTCTTGGCATCCGGGCGCAGCCACGGTAGCGCCGACTTCTTCGCCTTGCGCACCTTGGCTTGCTGCTCCACCAGGCGATGTGAGTAGTAGATCGCCGCCGGCATGAAATCCTTGGTTTCGTTGGTCGCGTAGCCGAACATCAGGCCCTGGTCGCCGGCGCCCTGTTCTTCGGGCTTCTTGCGATCCACGCCCTGGTTGATGTCGGGCGACTGCTTGCCGATCAGGTTCAGCACGCCGCAGGTGGCGCCGTCGAAACCGACGTCGCTGGAGTTGTAGCCGATGTCCAGGATCACCTTGCGGGTCAGCGCTTCAAGGTCGATCCAGGCGCTGGTGGTGACTTCGCCGGCGACGATGGCCACGCCGGTCTTCACCATGGTTTCGCAGGCCACGCGGGCGCGTTGGTCCTGGGCCAGGATGGCGTCCAGTACGGCGTCGGAAATCTGGTCAGCGACCTTGTCCGGATGGCCTTCGGAGACCGACTCGGAGGTGAAGAGGTAGTTGCTCATCGCGGCTTATATCCTTCTTTACGGATAAAGAGATGGAAAGGGAATTGCGCATGATACACGCACTAGCCCTGCGTTTCACCGTCTAGTCTGGCATCCCCGTATGACGGGGTGAGGGCCGGTTCAGCGGGCGGGCAGGGAGCTCAATAGCTCGTTATCCGTGCCCGGACGGGGGCAAAAAGAACGTGGCTTCGGACCGCTACGTACGGCCTGCTGTCCACGGCGTATACCTTCGACCGTGTGGCGTCGGTCTTGCCGGTCGCGGTGAACGGATCGGTGCTACAGCGAACACACGTTCAGCGCACGCTGGCCATCGGATGCGCGTGGATGAAGCGCAGCACATCGTCGAGCGTGGGCGCATCGGTGTGGAACGGCCGGGACAGGGCAAAGACGAGCGCGTTATGGCCCACGCCCGGGTACAGCCGCAGGGTTACATCGTCGTGATGCATGTGAAGCACACGCGCCAGCGACACGGCGTTGGAAGGCTCGACCTCCTGATCGGCGTTGCCCTGCAGCAACAGCATGGGCGGCTCGACGCCACGTACGAAGCGGACCGGTTGCGCTCGGGCTTGGGCGGCGGCATCGCGTCCGAACATGCCTAGCATGTCCTTTTCATTCGCCGGGATCGGCATGAAGTCGTAACAGCCGGCGAGCCCGATAAAGCCGGCCAGTTCGTCGGGGCGTAAATCGTGCGGCGCGAGCCAGGACGGATCGGTCGCCAGCAGCGCGCCGATCTGTCCACCGGCCGAGTGACCCATCACGAAGACATCATCCGGCGTGCCGCCCAGCTCGCCAGCATGATCATGCGCCCACGCCACCGCACGCGCGGCATCTTGCATGAAGCCGTCCATCTTTACCTGCGGATATTTGCGGTAATCAGGAATCACCACGATCACGCCATGCGATGCCAACGCCGTGCCGACAAAGCGATACCACGCACGCTCGCCGCGCACCCAACTGCCACCGTAGAAGAACACCACGATAGGCGCGCGCGTCGCGCTGGCGGGTCGATAGATGTCGAGTTTGAGGTGGTGCTCTGCGTCGAACACCACGCCTGCCTGCGTGGTGATGCCGGCGCGGCGATCCGTGGCATTCAGGCTGGCAAACAGGCTCGCTTCGCAGCCGCTGAGCAACGCTACGAGGCTTAGCAACAAGGCGATGCGAAATACGAGCGAATACATGCGGCGAAACATGGCGAGGTCAGTGAAATGATCCACGCATGATGCCTGTTTCAGCGACGCAAGGGTTTGCGGCCTTCAGCCTAGGAAAAAACCTCAAACCGCCGCTCCGGCGACGGGGCTCAGGCGGCGATCCGCCAGGTTTCCTGCAACGCTTCGAAATACTCACGCGTCAGGCGCAATTGATCGTGCGCATGCTCGGCACGGTTGACCACATCGCGAAACGCGGCGTTTTCCTGGCGATCTTTCGCGTACCAACCCAGATGTTTGCGCGCGATGCGCACGCCGGTATGTTCGCCGTAGAACGCGTACAAGTGTTCAAGATGACCGATGAGAAGGGTTGAAACGTCGGCAGGCGACGGTTCCAGAAGTTGTTCGCCCGTTGCCAGGTAATGAGCGATCTCGCGGAAAATCCACGGGCGTCCTTGCGCGCCGCGCCCGACCATGACGGCATCCGCGTGCGTCACATCGAGCACGTGCCGAGCTTGTTGCGGTGTGGTGACGTCGCCGTTGGCCAGCACCGGAATGCTTACGGCCGCCTTTACGGCCGCGATGGTTTCGTACTCCGCTTCGCCTTCGTATTTATCGGCGCGCGTGCGGCCATGCACAGCCAATGCAGTAATGCCGTTGTCCTGCGCAATGCGCGCAATGGTCAGCGCGTTCTTATGCGCGCGATCCCAGCCGGTGCGGATTTTCAGGGTGACCGGCACGTCCACCGCGTCCACCACGGCCTTCACGATGCGTGCCACCAGTGGCTCATCTTGCAGCAGTGCAGAACCGGACCACACGTTGCAGACTTTCTTGGCCGGGCAGCCCATGTTGATGTCGATGATCTGCGCACCATTGGCGACGTTGAAACGCGCCGCTTCTGCCAGCATGCCCGGGTCATAGCCAGCGATCTGCACGCTGACCGGTTCCGGTTCGCCCGCATGATCCATCCGTTGGAGGGATTTGCGCGTTTGCCACAGGCGTGGATCGGCGGTGGTCATCTCCGACACGGCAAGCCCCGCGCCCAGCCGTTTGCACAGCAGGCGAAAGGGTTTGTCGGTGACTCCGGCCATGGGGGCGAGCACCACGGGCGGGTCGATGCGGTAGGGGCCGATCTGCATTGACCCATTGTACCGCCGAAGCCTTCTTCCCCTGCGTGCAAGGGAAGAAGGCAGGCCGCGCTTCAGTGCGCAGGGACGCCCTGGATCACCTCAGGCACGTGCTTGTGCCTGAACAGGACGACAAACAACACGGCCACCACCAGCGAATACGCCGCGAAGGTAAGCCAGATGCCGTGCCACTCCAGCGAACGATCGGGACGCGTGAAATACGTATCGATGATCACGCCGCTGAGGGAGCTGCCCAGCACGGCGCCGATGCCATTGGTCATCAGCATGAACAACCCTTGCGCGCTCGCGCGGATGGCCGGATCGCTCTGGCTTTCGACGAACAGCGAGCCGGAAATGTTGAAGAAATCGAACGCCATGCCGTAAACGATGCAGGACAACACGATCATCCACAGTCCGTCGCCGGGGTTGCCGAAGGCGAACAGGCCAAAGCGCAGCGTCCACGCCAGCATGCTTATCAACATCACCGTCTTGATGCCGAAGCGTTTCAGGAAGAACGGAATGGCCAGGATGAACAGCGTTTCCGATACCTGCGAAGTCGACATGATGATGGCGGGGTAACGCACCGCGACCAGATCCTGATATGCCGCCACGTGCGCGAAATCGTGCAGGAACGTATCGCCGTAGGCATTGGTCAATTGCAGCGCGGCGCCCAGCAGCATGGCGAAGATGAAGAAGACCGCCATCTTCGCCTGTTTGAACAACACGAACGAGGTAAGACCCAGTGCATCCACCCACGAGCGATGATCCGATCCGCGCAGGCGCGGTGGGCACGGCGGCAGCGTGAAGGCATAGATGCCCAGCACCAGGGCCGCGGCGGCGGCGACGTAAAACTGGCCGGTAGTGATTTCCAGATGCAGCAAGCTCACCGTCCACATCGCAGCGATGAAACCCACCGTACCCCACACGCGGATCGGCGGATACACGCGCACCACATCGGCGCCATCGCGCTTCAATGCGTTGTACGCCACCGTAATCGCCAGCGAGATGGTGGGCATGTAGCACATCATGTTCACCAACATCACCCAGAACAACGTGCGTGGATCGTTGACCATGGGCACGATGCACAGGATGGCCGCACCAAGGATATGCAGGCAGCCGTAGAGACGTTCGGCGCGAATCCACTTGTCCGCCACCACGCCTAAAATCGAGGGCATGAACAGCGAGGCCAGCCCCATCGTTGAGAAAATCGCCCCGAATTCCTCGCCTGACCAATGCCGTGTCTGGAACCAGTAGGCCCCGATGGTGATCAACCAGGCTCCCCAGACGAAGTACTGCAGAAAATTCATCGCGATGAGTCGCAACTTCAGGCTCATGGGCTGGTTTTTCCCCTAAAACAGGCCAGGGGACGATCCCCACGCCAAAGCGTCGGCAGCGTAGAGGAAGCCCTGGGCGGGCGGCAAGGTTCACCGCGGCAGGTGTGAGAGCCGGGCGCTGCATTACACTGGCTCGCTTCGCCGGAGCGTTTTCCATGAATCAATTCATCACTATTGCGATCGTCCAGATCATCGCCCTGATGAGTCCGGGCCCGGATTTCTTTTTCGTTTCGCAGACGGCCGTCAGCCGCTCCCGCCACGAAGCCATGGCCGGTGTCGCCGGTATCACGCTTGGCGTTGCGATGTGGGCCGCGCTGGCGCTGCTGGGCCTGCAATTGCTGCTGCACAAGGTGATGTGGCTGGAGCGACTGATCGCCATCGCCGGTGGTTTGTACCTGTGCTGGATGGGAATCAAGATGCTGCGCGGCGCGCTGGCCAAGCCCTCGGCGGACGTGAAGCCGGAACCAGTGCAGGTTTTTGTCGGTGCATGGCGGTCCCTGCGCAACGGCTTGTTCACCAACCTTGCCAACCCGAAAGTAGTGATTTACTTCGGCAGTATCTTTTCGGCATTCGTCGGCGTCGGCGTGTCATCGACCGCGCGCTGGGGCTTGTGGGCGATGGTGGTGCTGGAAACGTTCCTGTGGTTTTCCTTCGTCGCCGGTTGTTTTGCATTGCCGGTGATGCGCCGCGGCTATCTGCGCATCAGTCGTTGGATCGATGGCTGCGCGGGCGCCGTATTCATGCTGTTCGGTTTGCACCTGATTTTTTCTAAGCGCGCGGTGTAACGGAATCGGGCCGCAATGACGTACGGCCCAGATGAGGTTTTCCGGGAAATCGCGTTGGCCGCAAAAAAATTCTCAGACAACTGCGCGCGATGGCGCGAGAGACGGTCACGTCCACTACAACAGGATGTGTTTGACCTCACTACGCAGCACCGGCAACAGCTCTGCTTCGAACCACGGGTTGCGTTTGAGCCATAGCTGATTGCGGGGGCTGGGATGCGGCAGCGGTAGCACGCCATGCGCCCGATGTGTGCGCCAGGCTTGCATCGTATCGGTGAGCGAAGGGCCGCATTGGGCGCCCAGAATGCCGGCTTGTGCGTATTGCCCAATCGCCAGCGTCAATTGCACGTGCTTCAAATGCGGTAGCAAGCGTGGATGCCACGTGGGTGCGCATTCAGGGCGCGGTGGCAGGTCGCCGTTGCGGCCGCTGCCGGGAAAGCAGAATCCCATGGGCACGATGGCGATACGTTGCGCGTCGTAAAACGTGTCGCGATCGATGCCAAGCCATGCGCGCAAACGATCACCGCTGACGTCGTTGAACGGAATGCCGGTCGCGTGAACCTTGCGTCCAGGTGCCTGGCTTACGATCAGCAGCCGTGACGACACGCTGACTTGCAGCACAGGACGCGGGCCATTCGCTAAGTGTGCTGCGCACAATGTGCATGCGCGGATCTCGGTAAGCAGCCGGTCGAACGGGCTGGCTTTTTTCACGGCAGCAATTTGCCTGGATTGAGAATGCCATCCGGATCGAAGGCGTGCTTCACGCTGCGCATCAAATCCAGTGTGCCTGCTTCCAATGCAAGCGGCATGAAAGATCGCTTCACCATGCCGATGCCGTGTTCGCCGGAGAGAGTGCCTTGCAGCGCGATCACCAACGCGAATACATCGGCCAGGCAGGCGTGCGCGCGCTGGCGCTCGGCGTCATCGCGCGGCAGCAGGTTGACATGCAGATTGCCGTTGCCGGCATGTCCGAAGGTGACGATGAGTACGTTGTGCTTGCGCGACAATTCACCAATACCGTTGACGAGTTCGGGCAGACGGCTGACCGGTACGACCACGTCTTCGTTGATCTTATTCGGCGAAATGGTGCGTTGTGCCGGCGACAAAGCCTTGCGCGCCGACCATAGTGCCTGCGTTTCTTCCGCGGTTTGCGCAACGTGCAGCGTTTCCAGGCCTTCGCCGCGGGCCGCACGCGATACGGCCTCGACGGCGGAGGGCAGGGTAGCGGGTTCGCCGTCGACTTCGATCATCAACATCGCGCCCGCCAGTGGCACATCGTCGCCACCGTGATCGCGTGCGAGCTTCAAGGCGACATCATCGATGAATTCCAGCGCGCAGGGCGTGACCGGCTGCGCCATGATGCGCGCCACGGCGTGCGCGGCGCTGCTCACGTCGCGATACGTTGCACGCAGCGTGCGTAAACCGGATGGTTTCGGGGTCAGCTTGAGCGTGGCTTCGGTGATCAGGGCGAGCGTGCCTTCTGATCCGATGAGCAGCCGAGTGAGGTCGTAACCGGTAGCGCCTTTGCTGGTATAGGTGCCGCAGCGGAAGCTTTGACCCGTACCCGCCACGGCGTGCAGGCCGAGCGTGTTTTCACGCGGGCTGCCGTATTTCACCGTGCGAGGCCCGGCCGAATTGCAGGCGAGATTGCCGCCGATGCTGCACCAGGGCGATGAGGTGGGATCGGGTGGCCAGAAGAAACCATGCGGCGCGAGTGCGCGTTGCAGGTCACCGTTCAATACACCCGGCTCGACCACGGCCAGGCGGTTGTCCGGGTCAATGCGCAGGATGCGATTCATGCGCTCAAAGCTCACCACCACCCCACCTTCCACCGGCACGGTCGCGCCGGTGGTATTGGTGCCGCGCCCGCGCGCGATCATCGGTACGCGATGTTCACGACAGGCGCGAATCAGCGCTTCGATTTGCGTGTGTTCCCGGGCAAAGACCACGGCATCCGGCAGGGCGTTGCGGCGGGAGTTGTCGTAGGCGTAGGCGAGGCGTTCGGCTTCGCGAGTGGAGCAACCGCTTTCGCCAAAAAGGGAATGCAGGGTGCCGAGCAAGTGGTTTGGAAGTGTCATGGCTTTTTGATCGCGCTCACTTACGCCGCTTCGAACGCACCACGCAACCACTCCATTTTAGCGCTTTCGCCCGGTCCGTCGTAGGTCACCACATCGAAGCGGCAAGCCTGTTGCGCATGCCTGGGGTTGGCCGCGAGCCACAATTGTGCCGTCTGCACCAGCTTGGCCTGCTTGGATGCCGTTATGGACATCGCGGCGCTGCCATAACCGGCGCGCACGCGATGGCGTACTTCCACAAACACCACGGTATCGCCATCGCGCATCACCAGATCGAGTTCGCCGTAGCGCGTGGTGTAGTTGCGCGCAAGCACTGCCAGCCCCGCATGCTCAAGTTCTTTGCATGCGCGTTGCTCGAACGCCGCTCCCGCCGCGCGCATCAACCACCGTTGGGTTGAGCGGCGGGCATGGGTGCGCTGCTCGCCGGCGCGGGTGCACTGCCGGCAGCCGCCGGCGCACTGTCCATGTCCAGGCTGCCGTTGGTCGGGCGCGCCAGGCCGTCCTGGAATTTCAGCCAGCTCAGCACGCGCTTGACGTTGCCGAACGTATCGGATGCAAGCTGGCCGGAAGCACCGGGCAGGTAGCTACCCGGATGGCTGCGCAGCCAGTCGATGTAGGGCACGAGGTTCCATGCGTCCATGCCGAAGGCAAACAGTTGCGCGGTGCCATCGCGTGCGGCGGGCAGTTGCGATGCGACGTCGTGGTAGCTGGGCAAGCCGGTCTGCGCGTCGAACAGCCACGGCGCGTCGCAGAACTCCACGCCTTCCAGGTCGCGATCGGCAGCAGCATTGTCGCTACCGCTATAGATGTGCGACGTGCCAAATACTGGCAGGTTGATCCGTGCCACGCGCAGCTGCGGCAAAAGCAGACGAGCCTGCTCCACGCGCATGCTGATGAAGATGCCTGCATCGGAGCCCGCACTGCCGGCATTCAATGCATTGATGGCGTCGCCGTCATTGACGCCCGTCGCTGGAAGCTGCGCGCTGCCGGCGATCTGGCCGCCCTTGGCTTCCAGTTCCGCCTTGAATGCGGCGGCAGAGCGCTTGGCGAAATCATCGCCCGAAATGATGACGTAGGCGTTGTGCACGCCGCGCTCGATCATGTGATCGGCCGCCTGTGCGCCTTCGTCTTCGGGCATCAGCGCAAATTGGCTTGCGGTGCCGGCGGGCAGTGTTTTGTTGTCCGAATGATTGAGCGCAAGCACTGGAACCGGCAGTGAAGCCTGGCCAAGCACGCCCATCACTTCTGCGCGCGTCAGCGGCCCCACCACCAGTTGTGCACCATCGGTGACCGCCTGGTTATAGGCCTTGATCGCGCTGGCGGCGTTGCCGCCACTGTCGTACACGCGAATCGCCGCGCGCGGTGCGTGGGTGTCGGACGATTGGAAATACGCCGCGAAGAAACCTTCGCGAATAGCGTTGGAAGCGGCCGTGAGACCATCGCTGCTGGGCAATAGCAGCGCGACGTGCGCAGGCATCTTGTAGCCTTCGCGCACGCTGGCCCCGGTGCCCGGCACGAGCGTGCCGACAGCCTGGTTGAGATTGGGCTGCGTTTGCGCCACGGTGACGCCGAGGCGACCCAACGCTTCGTTTACCCACGGCAGCATGCGATCGCCCGGTTGCATGGCCGAGGCGCGCTGTTTGAGTGGGTCGGCGCCGAGCTTGGCGAGCAGGTCCAGGGCCTGATTACGGTTCTGTTCGCGATCGGCGCCGTGTAATACATCATCCAGTTCGATGCGATTACGCGCTGCGCCCCACAGATCGCCGGTGCCGGCAAGCGCATCCGCGCGCAGTATCAACAAACGTGGACGCAAGTCCGGCGGAACGTTGAGCTTGGGCTGTGTGGTCAGGCGCAACGCCGTGGCGGGGTCGCGCTGATGCAGTGCGATCTCCGCGCGCAGGAGATCCAGGCGCACGGATTCATCGTCGGTGAGCTGGTCGCGGTCGATGCCTGCGACGATGGGAGCGGCACGATCGAGCGCGTTTTCTTCGCGATAGGCTTCAGCAGCCAGCAGCTTGTAATGATCGGCGCGGCTCGAGGTTTGCGCAGCGAGGGCAAGATAAGCCTGCGCGGCGCGATCGAACTGCCCCTGATTGGCCAGATTCGCGGCACTTTGCGCCGCGGCGATCTCGGCGGGCGAACGCGGGGCCACGGCAGGCGCGCAGGCGCTCAATGCCAGCGAAATAAGCAGTCCAGACGCAACAAGACGACGCGGGCGCATGGGTTCGGTTGACTCCTAGGGCACATCCCTGGTGGCAATTGCGCGATGATAGCCGATCGCATCATGGCTTCGCCGCGATGGGTGGCTCACCATGCCCTCCCGATGGCGAGGTGATCTGCGAATGAATCGCGCCGGCAACGCCCGCGCAAATGAGCCGGAGCATCCTGAGCCATGCCTAATAATGAGAAGGGTTGCCTGTGGGTAGTGGCAACACCGATCGGTCATCGCGATGACATGTCCCTGCGCGCCATCGAAATCTTGCGCAGCGTCGCCCTGATCGCCGCCGAAGACACGCGGCACAGCCGCCCCATGCTGCTGCAACACAATGTCGGTACGCCGTTGGTGGCACTGCATGAGCACAACGAACGTGAAGCGGTGGCGTCCCTCGTGCGTCGGCTGGAGCACGGCGAATCCATTGCATTGATTTCGGATGCAGGCACGCCGCTGATCAGCGATCCGGGTTTTCGACTCGTGCGTGCGGCGCGCGAGGCGGGCATCCGCTGCATGCCCGTGCCAGGCGCGTGTGCGGCCATCGCGGCGCTTTCGGTGGCGGGGTTGCCCAGTGATCGTTTTGTGTTCGAGGGATTTCTTCCCCCTAAAACGGCCGCGCGCCGCAGCCGGCTGGAAGAACTTGCGGGTGATCCGCGCACGCTGATTTTTTACGAATCGTCGCACCGCATTGTCGAAAGCCTCGCCGACATGCGCGATGTGTTCGGTGCCGAGCGCGAAGCCGTGCTCGCGCGCGAACTCACCAAGATGTTCGAAACCGTCATCGGCGAGCCGCTGTCGCAACTGGCGGCTCGCGTGGTGAGTGACCCCGATCAGCAGCGTGGCGAGTGCGTGATTCTCGTTGCCGGTCGCGGCGAAGAAACCGATGCGAAAGTGGCCGAAGGCCAGCGTGTGTTCGCGATCTTGCGTGACGAACTGCCGCCGGCGAAGGCGGCGAAGCTGGCGGCGGCCATCACCGGCGCGCCGCGCAAATTGCTTTACGGCGACAAGGGGGAAGGCTGAACGGCAGCTTTTGCCCGGGTTTTTCCATGTTTTTTTGCTGATGCACCAGCGCGAGGCCGCTATAATGCGCGACGGAGTCGGCCGGGCAGTCGCGTCGCGCCATGTGCGCGTCGAGGAAAGTCCGGGCTCCACAGGGCAGAGTGCCAGGTAACGCCTGGGCAGCGTGAGCTGACGGCCAGTGCAACAGAAAGCAAACCGCCGATGGCCCGCAAGGGCACAGGTAAGGGTGAAATGGTGCGGTAAGAGCGCACCGCACGCGGGGACAACGTCGCGTGGCACGGTAAACCCCACTCGGAGCAAGACCAAATAGGGGAACGATAACGCGGCCCGCGTTGTTCCCGGGTAGGTTGCTGGAGCCAGGCGGTGACGCCTGGCCGAGAGGAATGACTGTCGCGCCGCAAGGCGTACAGAACCCGGCTTATAGGCCGACTCCACCTCTTCCTGGCGCAGGTGCTGCCATCCCCCGGTCGTCGGGGGTGGTGCACCGGGCCGGTTCGCACGAATGAACGATCGATTCATCCGCGCGTGTCAGCCAACGCCTGTAGGGGCCTGTCAGGAAAGGGCTCGTCTGAGCAAAAAATCCACAGCGATCAAGCACCTCGGGAAGCTTCCTAGAAATCGCTGGAAATTTGGCCACACTGTTGCCTTTCTCTTTGATTCACAAGCAAAAATTTCTTGACAGTCTCATAGGGCGAGACTATCGTGGGACCCTGTGTGAAATCGTGGGATTTCGTGGGAGTTCCTAGGCCGTGTTCCAGGGCGAAACCGCCATCACCGTCGATGACAAAGGCCGGCTGGCCATCCCGACCGCATATCGGGAACTGGTTACGGAGGCGTGCGCCAATCGGCTGGTGATCACCTATAACCCGTTCGAGTCGGGCTGCCTCTGGCTGTTCCCACACGCCGAATGGGAGCGGGTGCGCGATCAGGTGAACGCCTTGCCGAGCGTCAAGGCCGTGCACCGTGCCTTGCAGATGAAGCTGGTCGGTGCGGCGGCGATGGTGGAGCCGGATGGCGCCATGCGCATCCTGCTGCCGGCCAGTCAGCGCACGGCGGCGGGCATCGAGAAAAAAGCGGTCTTGCTGGGGATGGGCAACAAGTTCGAGCTTTGGAGCGAACAGGCCCACCTGGCCAAGATCCGCCAGACCATCGGCGAAGACGAAATCAGCGACGACATGGCGGACCTGCGGCTCTGACCGATGACGGTCCGGGCGCGCAGGCGGATGCAAACAAGAGCGGGAGTGCGGCGGCATGGCTGAGCCTCAGCACATCCCGGTGATGCTGAATGAAGCGGTGGAGGGTCTCGCCGTGCGGGCAGGCGGGCGTTATCTGGATGGCACCTTTGGACGCGGCGGTCACGCCCGCGCCGTGCTGTCGCGCCTCGGTCCCGAGGGCCGCCTGTTGCTGATGGATCGCGATCCGCAAGCGATCGCCGCCGCGCAAAAAGCCTTCGCCGGCGATCCGCGCGTGGCGATCCGCCACGCCAATTTCTCCACGCTCGCCGAATGGGACGAAACCGCCGCCGGTCTCGATGGCGTGTTGCTCGATCTTGGCGTTTCCTCGCCGCAACTGGATGAGGCCGCGCGCGGTTTCAGCTTTATGGGGGATGCGCCGCTGGACATGCGCATGGACCCCACGCAAGGAGAAAGCGCGGCGGATTTCCTCGCCCATGCCGACGAGCGCGAGATCGCCGATGTGCTTTGGATGTACAGTGAGGAGCGTTTCAGCCGCAAGATCGCCCGCACTATCGTGGAGCGCCGAAAGGAATCGCCCATCACCCGCACCGGCGAGTTGGCGGCCTTGGTCGAACGCCTCCTCGGCCGACGCGAACCCGGCAAGCACCCGGCCACGCGCACGTTCCAGGCGTTGCGCATTCGCGTAAACGGCGAGCTCGAAGCGCTTCAGCGCGGCCTGGAAGTGGCACTCGAACGGCTCAGCCCAGGCGGTCGCCTGTCGATCATCAGCTTCCATTCGCTGGAAGATCGCAAGGTGAAGCAATTCATCCGCGATCACTCCGGTCGCGTGCAGGGCAGTCGCCGCGGTCCGCCGGTGACTGCAGCACCTGCTCGGCTCGCTGCGGTCGGCAAGGCGCAGTTTCCGTCCGAGGCGGAGCAATCGGCCAATCCGCGCGCGCGTTCGGCGGTGTTGCGGGTGGCGGAAAAACTGGCCGAAGGGGGGCAGGCATGAAGGGTGTCGGCGTCTTCTCGCTGCTGTTGCTGCTCGCCGCCGTGATGGTCAGCGCGATTGCGGTGGTGTGGACGCGCCATCAGAGCCGCTCGCTGTTCGTGCAGCTTTCGCAGTTACAAAGTCAGCGCGATGCGCTGAACATCGAATTCGGCCAGCTCGAATTGGAGCAGGCGACTTGGGCCGAGCCGCGCCGCATCGATAGCGAAGCGCGCACCAAGCTGGGCATGTTCGCACCGCGTCCGCAGGACGTGCAGTTGGTGCGGCAATGAACCGGTTACCGAAGATCGCCACCAAGTCAGGTTCACGTCACAAGGTTGCCGGCCCCACCACGCGGCGACGCATGCTGTTGGTGATGGGTGTGCTCGGTGTGGCTTCGCTCGGGCTGGTGGCGCGAGCGTTCGATCTGCAAGTGGTGCAGAAGCAGTTTTATCAGACGCAAGGCGATGCGCGCTTCCTGCGGGTGGTGCCGATTCCGGTATCGCGCGGCACGATTTTCGATCGTAACGGTGAGCCGTTGGCGGTGTCGACACCGATGGTGTCCATCACGTGTGTGCCTTCGGAAGTGCTGGACAATCCTGATCGCATTCCCGCATTGGCGCAGGCGCTGGGCACGTCGGCCGATGATGTGAAGTCGTTCCTGGAGCAGCGCGCCGACCGCGAATTTACCTACCTGCGCCGGCAGATGAACCCGGAGGCAGCGCAAGCTGCGCTGGCACTGGGCATTCCAGGCGTAAACGGACAGCGTGAGTACAAGCGCTACTACCCGTCCGGCGAAGTGACCGCGCACGTGCTCGGCTTCACCAATATCGATGATCACGGCCAGGAAGGCCTGGAGCTCGCCTTCGATAACTGGCTTGCCGGCAAGCCGGGCGCCAAGCGCGTGATTCGCGATCGCATGGGCCACATCGTCGAAGATGTGGAGCAGGTGCATGCGCCGCAGCCGGGGCAGAACCTCACGCTGAGCATCGATCGCCGCATCCAGTTCCTGGCCTACAGCGAGCTGAAGCAACAGCTGCAAACGCTTAATGCCGATTCGGGCGAAATGGTGATCATGGATGTGCACACCGGCGAGATCCTCGCCATGGTGAGCCTGCCCACATATAACCCCAACGCCGTCACCGGCAGCCAGCCCGCGCAGCGTCGCAACCGTGCCGTGACCGACGTAGTGGAGCCGGGCTCCACCATGAAGCCGTTCACCATGGCAGCTGGCCTGTCCAGCGGCAAGTACACGCCCACCGCACCGTTGATCGATACTGGCAACGGTCATTGGTATTTCATGGGCAAGGATATTCGTGACGTGGAGTCGGGCGGCAACGGCATGCTTACACCCACGGGCGTGCTCACCAAGTCCAGCAATATCGGTGCGGCGAAAATCGCACTGTCGCTGGATACCAAGTTTCTGTACGACACGTACCGCGCATTCGGGTTCGGCGAGAGCACCGGCAGCGGCTTCCCCGGCGAATCGTCAGGCTTGCTCAGGCCGGGCCACACCTGGCGGCCGATCGAAAAGGCCACCATCGGTTATGGCTATGGTCTTAATGTCACGCCGCTGCAACTGGCGGTGGCGTACGCGACGCTGGCCGACGACGGCATGATGCACACGCCGACCTTTATCAAAGGCGGCGGCGATGAAGGCAAGCAGGTCATTTCGTCGACGATTGCGCACGAGCTGGTGGACATGCTCGAGACGGTCACCGCGCCCGGTGGTTCTGCCACGCGCGCCCAGATCGCCAACTACATCGTCGCCGGCAAGACCGGTACCGCGCATCTTGCTTCAGCGGGTGGCTACGCCAAGAACAACTACAACTCGCTGTTCGCCGGCATCGTGCCTGCCACCCATCCGCGCCTGGTCGGGGTGGTGGTGATCAACAATCCCAAGTCCAGCATCTATTACGGTGGCCTGGTTTCCGCGCCGGTATTTTCCAGCGTGATGACGGGCGCATTGCGCTTGCTCGATGTGCCGCCGGACAACATCGGCCGCTGGTACGCAGGCGGTCCGTTGCAGGCTGGTGGCGGCCTCGCTGGTACGGCGCCGCCGCAGAATCCGCAGGATGATCAATCTGCCGTGGAGGCCGTCGAACCATGACCGGCCTGCGCCTCGATCATTTGCTGCAAGGTATCGCCGAAACGAGGGCCGCGGGGCCTCTCGTCGTTTCCGGCCTTGCACTCGATTCGCGCCAGGTGCGCAGCGGCGATGCGTTCTTCGCGTTGCGCGGCACGCGTGGCCATGGCATCGAATTCGTGCGTGGGGCGGTGCAACGCGGCGCGACCGTGGTGTTGGCCGAAGCGCCGGCCCCGCAGGATGCGGAAGATCCGGGTGTGCCGGTGGTGTGGATCGATGGTCTGCATACCTTCGTCGGGGAAATTGCTGCGCGCTTCTTCGGACGCCCTTCCGAGTCGATGCGGGTGATCGGCGTCACCGGCACCAACGGTAAAACCTCCACGGTTCAATTGCTCGCGCAAGCGCTGACGCATCTGGGGCATCGCACCGCCACCATCGGCACGCTGGGTGCTGGGCTGCACGGCAACTTGCGTGAAGGCGAGCGCACCACACCCGACGCCATCGCTGTGCAGCAGCTGTTTGCCGGATTCCGCCGCGATGGCGCCACCCACGTAGCGATGGAAGTGTCGTCGCATGCGCTCGAACAAGGGCGCGTTGCGGCCACGGCATTCGAAGTGGCGGCGTTTACCAATCTGACGCGCGATCATCTGGATTACCACGGCACCATGGAAGCCTATGGCGCCGCCAAGGCGAGGTTGTTTGCGTGGCCTGGCCTGAAGGCCGCGGTCATCAATATCGATGACGCGTTTGGCAGCGAATTGGCCAGCAAGCTCGCCCGTGACGTGTACACATGGCGCGCAAGCAGCGCGGGCGATGAACGCGCCGACTTCGCGGCCAGCCACATCGTTGCCTCCGCCGAAGGCATCGCCTTCGAGCTGCGCACGCCGTGGGGCGTGCAGACGATCCGCAGTCGGCTGCTGGGTCGTTTCAATGTGGCGAACCTGCTTGCCGTGATCGGCTGCCTGAGCGCGTTGGGTGAACCCTTCGAGCGCGTCATCGAAGCGGTCGAGGCGCTCGAGCCGGTGAACGGACGCATGAACCGCATCGGCGGCGTGCATGGCTTGCCGCTGGTGGTGATCGATTACGCGCATACGCCGGATGCCTTGGAACAGGCGCTCACCGCGTTGCGTGCGCATTGCGAGGCAAAACTGATCTGCGTGTTCGGCTGTGGCGGCGAGCGCGATGCGGGCAAGCGCCCGCAGATGGGCGAAATCGCCGAACGCGTGGCCGATATGGCCATCGTCACCGACGACAATCCGCGCGGCGAAGACGGCGACACCATCGTCGCGCACATTCTGGCCGGCATGTCCCGGCCGCAGGCAGCCACCGTGCAGCGTGATCGCGAAGCCGCGATCCGCGCCGCGCTGACCATGGCGCGCACCGGAGATGTTGTTTTGATTGCTGGCAAAGGTCACGAAACGTACCAGGAGGGTGCCAGGGGCAAGCGTGCCTTCGACGATATGGCCACCGCCCGCTCCATCTTGGAGGAGCGCGCATGATGCAATCGAGCGCCATTGCCTTGTGGACGCACGGACGACTGCATGGTGCCGATGCCAGCGTGACGGGTGTCGCGATCGATTCGCGCAAGGTCAAGCCGGGCGACCTGTTCGTGGCATTCAAAGGCGAACGCGTGGACGGTCACGCCTACCTTGCCGACGCGAAAGCGCGCGGTGCGGTGGCCGCCTTGGTCGAGCATCGTGTTGAAAGCGAATTGCCGCAGGTGGAAGTGGAAAACTGCGAGCTCGCACTGGGCGATCTGGCCAGCGCCGTGCGCGCGCAACGCAATGCACGCGTGATCGGTATTACCGGCTCCAACGGCAAGACCACCGTCAAGACGCTCACCGCCTCGATTCTTTCGCGGCATGGGCGCACGCACGTCAACACTGGCAGCTTCAACAACGAGATCGGTTTGCCGCTCACCCTGTTGTGGATGCCGGAAGACACCCAATACGCCGTGCTTGAGATGGGCGCGGGTAAACCGGGTGATATCGAATATCTGGCTGCCATCGCACGGCCCGACATCGGCCTCGTGAATCTCATCGCGCCAGCGCATCTTGAGCGGATGGGTACGATTGAAATGGTGGCCGAAACCAAGGGCGCGGTGTATCGCGCACTGCCGGCCGACGGCGTCGCCGTGATCAATGCCGACGATGCGTTTGCGAGCTTCTTTACCGGCTTGGCCGGCGGACGCCGTGTGCTGCGCTTCGGTTTGGCTCACAAGGCCGATGTCGGCGCTGAAATTCTCGAGCAGCGTGTCGACGGATCGCACTTCGTGCTGAGTACGCCGCATGGCGACGCGGATGTGCATCTGCCATTGCCCGGTCGCCACAACGTTGCCAACGCGCTGGCCGCAAGCGCCATCGCGCTGGCGCTGGATGTACCGCTCGACACGATCGTGGAGGGCCTGGAGCAAGCGAGCACTGTGGAGGGTCGCTTGACGCGCATCGCCATGCCGGACGGCTGGACCTTGATCGACGACAGTTACAACGCCAACCCCAGCTCCATGCACGCAGCCATCGACACGCTCGCCATCGCCAGCGGTGAGCGCTGGTTGGTGCTGGGTGATATGGCGGAGCTGGGCGCGGATGCGCGCGCATTGCATGCCGGTGTCGGCCACCATGCGCGTGAACGCGGTATCGAAAAGCTGTTTGCGGTGGGGCCGTTGAGCGCAGCAACGGTCGAGGCCTTCGGTGCCGGCGGAAAACATTTTGCCGACAAACAAGCGCTGACCGACGCGTTGCGTGCCCAACTGCACGCTGGCGTTACGTGTTTGGTGAAGGGCTCGCACTCGGCGGGTATGGAACACGTAGTGACTGCATTGAAAATCAACCGGCCAGGGGAGGGTGCGCCTCATGCTGCTTGAACTGGCCGAATGGTTCGCCCGGCATTTCTCCACGCCGCATCTGTTCCAGTACATCACCTTCCGCACGATCATGGCGGCGTTGACCGCGATGGCGATATCGCTGCTGTTCGGCCCTGCGCTGATTCGCAAGCTCGCCGCACTCAAGGCCGGCCAGGTAGTGCGCAAGGAAGGCCCGCAGTCGCATCTGTCGAAGGCGGGCACGCCCACGATGGGTGGTGTGATGATCCTGCTCTCCGTCGCCATCGCCACCCTGCTTTGGGTGGATCTGGGCAATCGCTACGTATGGCTCGTGTTGGCGGTGCTGGTTTGCTACGGCGCGATCGGTTTCTATGACGACTACCGCAAGCTTGTATTGAAAGACAGCCGTGGACTGGCCTCGCGCTGGAAATATTTCTGGCAATCGGTGTTCGGCTTGGGCGCGGCGTGGTTCCTGTTTCACACGGCTACCTTGCCAGCGGAAACGGCGTTGTATGTGCCGGTGTTCAAGCACGTGGCCGTGCCGCTGGGCGTGTTCTTCGTGGTGATCGCCTATTTCATGATCGTCGGCTTCTCCAACGCGGTGAACCTCACCGATGGTCTGGATGGTTTGGCGATCATGCCGACCGTGCTGGTATCGGGCGCGCTGGGCGTGTTCGCGTATCTGGCCGGCAACCGCGTCTTCTCCGAATACTTGGGCATTCCATCGATTCCCGGCGCAGGCGAGCTGTCCGTTTTCTGCGGTGCTTTAGCCGGTTCGGGCCTGGGCTTTCTGTGGTTCAACACGTATCCCGCGCAGGTGTTCATGGGCGACGTCGGCGCGCTGGCCATCGGCGCGGCGCTGGCGGCGATCGCGGTGATCGTGCGGCAGGAAATCGTGCTGCTGATCATGGGCGGCGTGTTCGTGAT
This sequence comes from Dyella monticola, assembly GCF_003363155.1. Classification (GTDB taxonomy): domain Bacteria; phylum Pseudomonadota; class Gammaproteobacteria; order Xanthomonadales; family Rhodanobacteraceae; genus Dyella_B; species Dyella_B monticola. The sequence goes on from NZ_QRBE01000001.1 coordinate 20,402, forward strand.
GGAAACGGTGTCGGTGATGATGCAGGTTGCCAGCTTCAAGATGACCGGCAAGCGCATCTTCCGCATGGCGCCGATCCATCACCACTTCGAATTGAAAGGCTGGCCCGAGCCACGGGTCATCGTGCGGTTCTGGATCATCAGCGTGGTGCTGGTGCTCATCGGCTTGGCAACGTTGAAGGTGCGCTGAGACATGTTCGGTTTCGACACAACCCAGGCAAAGCGCCGACAGGGTCCGCGCGGCAAGTTCGACTTGCCGTTGCTGGTGGCCCTGGTCGGGCTCGCCTGCGTGGGTGTCGTAATGGTGACGTCGAGCTCGATTGCTGTGGCTGACAGCTCGCACCTGGGCCAGTTCTATTACCTCAAGCACCACCTCATGTATCTCTCGCTCGGCCTGCTGGTGGCCGGCGTCGCGATGCGCACCGAGCTGAAGGTGGTGGAGAAACACGCGTTCTTCTTGATGCTGCTGGCTTTCATCATGCTGCTGGCGGTGTTCGTGCCGCATCTTGGCATGCGGCTGAATGGCGCGCGGCGCTGGCTGAATCTGATCGTCACCTCGTTCCAGCCGGTGGAGGCGGTGAAGTTGATCCTGGTGGTGTATCTGGCCAGTTACCTCGTGCGGCATCGGGAAAGCATCGAGACGCGCTTCCTTGGCCTGGTCAAGCCGATCGCCGTATCGGGCGTGATCGTGCTGCTGCTGCTGGCCCAGCCCGACTTCGGCTCGGCCACGCTGGTGATCGCGGTGACGATCGCGTTGGTGTGGCTGGGCGGGGCGCGTCCTCTCTTCCTGATGATCATGGGCATGCCGCTGATGCCGCTGCTGGCGATTGCGGCGACCAGCGAAAGCTATCGCATGAAGCGTCTCACCTCGTTCATGGATCCGTGGAAGGATCCGTTCAACGATGGCTTCCAGCTCACGCAATCGTTGATGGCGATCGGGCGTGGCGAATGGACTGGGGTGGGTTTGGGTTCGAGCGTGTTGAAGCTCTCCTATCTGCCGGAAGCACACACCGACTTCATCTTCGCGGTCATTGGCGAGGAGCTTGGCCTGGCCGGGATTATCGGCGTGATGTGCCTGTTTACGCTGGTGGTATGGCGGGGGCTATACATCGGCTTGAAAGGCGTGGAAATTGGCCAGCGCTTCGCGGGTTACATCGCGTTCGGCATCTCGCTAATGATTGGTTTCCAGACAATGGTGTCGATCGGCGTGAATCTGGGCGCGCTGCCGACCAAAGGCCTCACCTTGCCGTTGATCAGCTACGGCGGCTCGTCCATCGCGCTGACCTGTGCGATGGCGGGCGTCTTGCTGCGCGCGACGTACGAAATCAATCGCGCGCTCGATGCGCGGCAGATGGCTACGCGCATGCCGGCAGCCGCAGCACCGGATGCAAACCCGAACGGCACGCGTGAGCGCGAGGCGGTGGCGGCATGAGCGCGAACGCTCCCGTGCTGATCATGGCTGGCGGTACCGGCGGTCACATCTTTCCCGGTCTTGCCGTGGCCGAAACGCTGCGCGCACAGGGCGTGCCGGTGGTGTGGCTGGGCGCGGAAGGGGGCATGGAAACCAAGGTCGTGCCTGCACATGGCATTGAGCTGCACACCATCGCCGTGGGCGGTTTGCGTGGCAAGGGTTTGAAAACACGGTTGCTCGCACCGTTGATGTTGATGCGCGCATTGCTGTCGTCGCTTGCTGTTTTGCATCGCCTGAAGCCGCGCAGCGTGTTGTCGATGGGTGGGTACGTCGCCGGTCCTGGCGGCGTGGCAGCACGTCTGTTGCATCGTCCGTTACTGGTGCACGAACAGAACCGCGTGGCAGGCTTCACCAATCGCAAGCTGGCTGCGCACGCGCGGCGTGTGATGGCGGGCTTTGCCGATGCGCTGCCGAACGCCCAGTGGGTGGGCAATCCGGTGCGCGGTGCGATTGCCTCGTTGTCCTCGCCGGTGCAGCGCATGGCGGAACGTAGCGGTAAACCACGCTTGCTGGTACTCGGTGGCAGTCTGGGTGCGCGCGCATTGAATCTGTCCGTGCCGCAGGCGCTCGCGCAAATGCCGCTGGAAGACCGGCCGGACGTGCTACATCAATGTGGCAATCGCGGCATCGACGAGGCGCGCAAAGCGTATGCCGATGCCGGCGTCGACGCACGCATCGTGCCGTTTATCGAAGACATGGCCGGCACCTACGCCTGGGCCGATCTCGCCGTCTGCCGAGCAGGCGCGCTGACGCTCGCTGAACTTACGGCATGCGGGCTGGGTGCAGTGCTGGTGCCGTTCCCGCATGCGGTGGACGACCATCAAACCCGCAACGCAGAGGCATTGGTCGCCGCGGGCGCGGCCGAACTGATTCAGGAATGTGATTTGAATACGAAAGATTTGGCGCAGCGTCTGGCTGCATTGCTGGGTGATCGCGCCACGTTGCTCACCATGGCACAGGCTGCACGCACACTGGCCAAGCCGGATGCGGCGGCGGATATCGCACGCGCCTGCGTGGAGGTGGCTGCATGACGCCGCGTCGCCTGCTCGCCCACGAAGATTTGATGAGCACCTTCCGTCGCGTGCATTTCATCGGCATCGGCGGTGTTGGCATGAGCGGTATCGCCGAAGTACTGCATAACCTCGGCTATGCGGTGTCTGGCTCCGATCGCAGCGAATCGTCCACGGCGCAGCGTTTGCGCGAGCTCGGTATCGATGTGCGCATCGGCCACGCCGCAGCGCATATCGATGATGCCGATGTCGTGGTGACCTCCAGCGCCATCAAGACCGACAATCCCGAACTCGTCGCCGCCCGCGAGGCGCGCGTTCCAGTGATCCCTCGTGCGGAAATGCTTGGCGAACTGATGCGCTTCCGGCGCGGCATCGCCATTGCCGGTACGCATGGTAAAACCACCACCACCAGTCTCGTGGCGAGCGTACTGGCCGAAGCCGATTACGACCCGACCTTCGTCATCGGCGGTCAGCTCAATGCCGCCGGTGCAAATGCGCGCTTGGGAACCGGCCAGTACATCGTCGCCGAAGCGGATGAATCGGATGGTTCGTTCCTGCTGCTGTCACCGGTGATTGCGGTCATCACCAACATCGATGCCGATCATCTGGAAAACTACCAGGGTGATTTTGCGCTGGTGCGCAGGGCGTTTTCGGATTTCCTGCATCGCCTGCCGTTCTACGGATTGGCGGTGCTGTGCGTGGACGATCCGGAAGTGGCCGAGCTGGCGAAGCTCACTGCTCGCCGTGTGATGACATACGGTATCGATGCCGAGCGCGCCGACGTGCGCGCGACGAATGTACGTCAGAGCGGCTTCGAAATGCATTTCGATCTGTCGCTGCCGGGTCTGAGCAAGCCGATTCCTGTCACGCTCAATTTGCCCGGCCGGCACAACGTGCTCAATGCGCTGGCTGCCGCTTCGATCGGTTGGCAGCTCGGCGTGGAAGCCGAGGCGATCGCGCATGCCTTGGCGCACTTCCAAGGCGTGGGCCGCCGCTTTCATCGTCGTGGCGAGATTGCATTGGATAAAGGTAAGGCGATGCTGGTCGATGACTACGGTCATCATCCGCGTGAGATCGCCGCCGTGTTTGCTGCGGCGCGCGGTGGCTGGCCGATGCGTCGGCTCGTCGTCGGTTTTCAGCCGCATCGCTACAGCCGCACGCGGGATCTGCTCGATGATTTTGCCAATGTGCTTGCCGAGGCCGATGTGCTGGTGCTGACGGACGTCTATCCGGCCGGTGAAGCGCCGATCGCGGGTGCGGATGGCCGCGCCTTGGCGCGTGCAGTGCGCGCGCGCGGGAAGGTCGATCCGGTATTGATCAGCCATCCGCGCGAATTGAAAGACACCCTACCGACGCTGTTGCGCGACGGCGACCTGCTGCTGTTGCTGGGCGCCGGCGATATCGGCACCGCGGCAGTGGAGTTGGCGCAAACGGGTCATTTGAGGACGAGCGATACATGAAAAAAATTACTGACCCCGCCCAGTTTGGTCGCGTCGCCGTCGTGATGGGCGGCAGCTCGGCCGAGCGCGAGGTGTCGCTCGATTCCGGCCGCAACGTGTTGGCAGCGTTGCAAGCGCGCGGTGTGGATGCGCATGCGATCGATGGCATTCCCGCACTGCTTGATGCACTGCGCGCCGGACACTTCGCACGCGTGTTCAACATCCTGCACGGCCAGCACGGCGGTGGCGAAGATGGCGTGCTGCAGGGTGCCCTGGAATCGCTGCATGTGCCGTACACCGGTTCGGGTGTGCTCGGTTCAGCGCTGTCGATGGACAAGACGCGTTCCAAGCGCGTCTGGCAATCGCTCGGTTTGCCGACGCCAAAGTTCGTGGCGCTGCCGCGTGGCGCCGATGTGCATGCCGCTGCGAAAGACATCGGCTTCCCGCTGATCGTAAAGCCTGCATGCGAAGGTTCCAGCGTGGGCGTCACACGCGTGTTCGAGGAGAGCGGCCTGGATGCCGCCGTCGCCCTGGCGCAGAAATATCCTGGCGATCTGCTGATGGAAACGCTGATCGTGGGCGACGAGCTCACCGTGGGCATTCTCGGTCGCCAGGTGTTGCCGAGCATCCACATCGTGCCCAAGGGCGCGTTCTACGACTACAACGCCAAGTACATTGCCGAGGATACGCGTTACATCTGCCCGGGCTTGGACGGTGAGGCGGAAGCCACGTTGCGTGCGCTATCGCTGGAAGCATTCGACGCATTGGGTTGCCTGGGCTGGGGCCGCGTGGACGTGATGCGCGATCGCGAAGGCCGCAATTGGCTGTTGGAAGTAAATACCGCCCCGGGCATGACCTCGCATTCGCTGGTGCCGAAGGCCGCTGCCGTGGCAGGTATCGATTACCAGCAACTGTGCTGGCGCGTGCTCGAAACCAGCTTCAGGGAGGATGCATGAGGGGAAGCATCCGCCTCGTCGCCTGGTGCCTGGCCATCGCACTGGTGGTCTTGCCGATTGTCGGTGTGTTGAACGGCTGGTTTGCCGCCGATCGCTGGCCGGTGACGCAGTTGACGGTGCAGGCCGAGTTCAAGCACGTGAGTGCCGAGCAGATCCGCGCCGTCGTGCAGCCGCGTCTGGGCAAGGGCTTCTTTGCCCTGAATCTGGACACCGTGCAGAAGGCGGTTGCGGCATTGCCGTGGGTGGAATCGGTGGAAGCGAGCAAGCGCTGGCCCGACACCCTGTTGCTGCGCGTATACGAACGGCAGCCGTTCGCCCGCTGGAACGGCGATCAGCTGATCAGTCGCGAAGGCAAAGTATTTACCGTGCCGAATGCGGCCGATTACAACCAGCTCCCCGATCTGCGCGGTCCGGACGATCACCTTGCCGAGGTGGTGAGCTTCTTTGCCGATGCGCAGAAAGCATTCATTGGCACGCATCTGAAAATCAGCGGCGTGACGTTGACTGAGCGCGGAAGCTGGAGTGTCGCCACCGATTCAGGCGCCCAGATTGTCGTCGGCGATCGCAATCAGGCCGGCCGCCGTTTGAGCCGCTTCCTCGACGTGTATCCGGAGGTGGTTGCCGGTCATGACCAGGCTTTCGTGTACGCCGATCTTCGTTACACCAACGGCTTTGCCGTGAAATGGCCGCAAGCGACGGCCGCCCCGACTGCCGGAGGCATGCCACGCACATGAAAGGCAAAACTGAAAAGCAATTGGTCGTCGGCCTCGACATCGGCACTTCGAAAGTGGTGGCGATTGTTGGCGAATACGAGCCGGGCGAACCGATCGAGGTGATCGGCATCGGCTCGCACGTTTCGCGCGGTATGAAGCGCGGCTCGGTAGTGGACATCGAATCGACGGTCCATTCGATCCAGCGCGCCGTGGAGGAAGCCGAGCTGATGGCCGGCTGCGACATCCGCTCGGTCTACGCCTCCATTTCCGGCAGCCATCTGGAGACGCGCAACTCGCATGGCACGGCCGCCATCCGCGACCGCGAGGTGGCGCCCGGCGATCTCGATCAGGTGCTGGAAGCGGCGAGCGCAGTGGCGATTCCTGCCGATCGAAAGGTCTTATATAAGGAGTCGCAGGAATACCGCATCGATGGTCAGGACGGTATCCGCTCGCCGGTAGGCATGAGCGGGGTACGCCTGGAGGCGTCCGTGCATCTTGTGACGGGCGCGGCGGCGGCGGTGCAGAACATCAGCAAGTGCATTCAGCGCTGCGGCCTGTCCGTCGACGAACTGGTGCCTTCGGCGGTGGCGAGCGCCAAATCGGTGCTCACCGACGATGAGCGCGAGCTCGGTGTGTGCCTGGTCGATATCGGCGCCGGCACGACGGATATCGCGATCTACACGCAAGGCGCGATCCGCTACACCAGGTCGTTGCCGGTGGGCGGCGATCAGGTCACCAACGACATCGCCTACGGCGTGCATACACCGACTGCGCATGCCGAAGAAATCAAAATCAAATACGCCTGCGCGCTGGCTCAGCTTGCGCATGCCGAAGAAACCATCCAGGTGCCGAGTGTGGGCGATCGTCCGCCACGTCGCCTGGCGCGCCAGTCGCTCGCGCAGAGCGTGCAGGCGCGTTACGAGGAAATCTTCGAAATGGTGCAGGACGAATTGCGCCGCTCCGGTTACGACAGCCTGGTCGCGGCAGGGGTGGTGCTTACCGGTGGCGCGGCGCGCATGGAAGGCGCACTCGAATTGGCCGAGGAAATTTTCCACAAAATGGTGCGCGTGGGCGTGCCACAACATGTGGTCGGGTTGGGCGAGGTAATCGCCAATCCGCTGCATTCCACCGGTGTGGGTTTGCTGTTGCATGGCGCGCGTTCCGGTGGCATGCGTGTGAGTGGTCCGGCCGGCGGCAGCGTCGGTGGTTTGGTCGATAAGTTGCGTACTTGGATTACCAAGAATTTTTAGAAACGAAGGGTCAGGCGGCGCAGGAGGCGCAGCTCGGGCGAATGGAGGTTCGCTCACCACCACGGAAAGACAGGAGTCCGACCGCGGTTACAACGACAACGAAGCTCTACGGAGGACGGGAAATGTTTGAACTGGTCGAAAAACTGGCACCCAATGCGGTGATCAAAGTCATTGGCGTGGGCGGCGGCGGCGGTAACGCCGTGGCGCACATGCTCAATTCCAACATCGAAGGCGTCGAGTTCGTGGTGTGTAACACCGATGCGCAGGCCATGAAGGGCTGCGGCGGTCGCATACACCTGCAGCTTGGGGCCAACGTCACCAAGGGCCTGGGCGCGGGCGCCAATCCGGAGGTAGGCCGTCAGGCTGCACTGGAAGATCGCGAGCGCGTCGAGGAAATGCTCGAAGGCGCCGACATGGTGTTCATCACCGCCGGCATGGGCGGCGGCACGGGCACGGGCGCGGCACCGGTGGTGGCGCAACTTGCCAAAGAAAAAGGCATCCTGACCGTCGCCGTGGTTACGAAGCCGTTTCCGTTCGAAGGTCGCCGCCGCATGCAGGTTGCGCTGAAGGGTATCGAAGACCTGTCCCAGCACGTCGATTCGCTGATCACGGTGCCGAACGAGAAGCTGCTCTCGGTGCTCGGTCGTGAAGTGACGCTGCTCAACGCGTTCAAGGCGGCCAACGATGTACTGCTCGGCGCCGTGCAAGGTATTGCCGACCTGATCACCGCCCCTGGCCTGATCAACGTCGACTTCGCCGACGTGCGCACCGTGATGAGCGAAATGGGCTTGTCGATGATGGGCTCGGGCACCGCCCGCGGCGACGATCGCGCGCAAGCGGCCGCCGAAGCGGCGATCAACAACCCGCTGCTGGAAGACGTCAACCTCAACGGTGCCTGCGGCATCTTGGTGAACGTCACTGCCGGCCCGAACCTCACCATGCGCGAATTCGACGAGATCGGCCGCATCATCCACGACTTCGCCAGCGAAGACGCCACGGTGGTGATCGGCACCTCGCTCGATCCGGAAATGCAGGACGACGTGCGCGTGACGGTGGTTGCCACAGGTCTGAACCGGGCCACGGCCCGCCAGCCGGTTCGCCCGGTTGTCACCCAGCAGGTGGAGATGCGTCAGCGGCCTCGCCCGATGGTGCTGCGCACCGGGACCGGCAACGAAGTGGTCGATTACGCGCACCCAGAAGGGGTGGCCAGCAATCCACGCGGGGGCGACGCCGCCGCCAAGAGCGCTGACCCGAGCTTCGACTACCTGGATATTCCGGCCTTCTTGCGTCGCCAGGCCGATTGAGGCGTATTAATAAGTGTGAAGAAATGTGAAGAGCATGAACTAACGACACGCTAACGTGTCAGAGTTTCCTGCACCGGGCGAGGAGGGGTATCCTCCGTGTCCGTTGACGGATTGCCGCCGGCGCGCCGGCTGCGATAGGGGGCCTGACCAGCGTCGGCGAATGTCGCTTTCGTGCGTTTGAATGCGATAGACAGTGCGCCCTCAAGGATGGCGCACGATCGGCGGGCGTGGAGGTGAATCCATGCTACAGGTCCAAAATCCCGTTGCCGGACTTTTCCCGTCCCCGGCGCGGGGTTTTGTGTCAAATCGCAAGTGCTTGATCTACCTGTAGTGCTTGCAGCATTGGAATGCGAATGACTCGCATTACTAGATGAAAGGAAAATGAAGGGTTGGCCGGACTGTACGGTACGGTTTGTTTTTTCGCAGGTTAAGACTGTGTTAGCATCCCAACTCGAATTGGCTGCTGCCCCTATAGGTACCCAATAAATGATTAAGCAGCGTACGTTGAAAAACATCATCCGTGCCACCGGCGTCGGTCTGCATACCGGCGACAAGGTCTATATGACGTTGCGTCCGGCGGCAGCGAACACGGGCATTGTTTTCCGTCGCACCGATCTCAGTCCTCCGGTTGAGATTCACGCGCGTCCCGATCACGTGGGTGACACACGTTTGTCCACTACGTTAGTCAACGGAGACGTACGTGTTTCGACCGTGGAACACCTGTTGTCGGCGATGGCGGGTTTGGGCATCGACAATGCGTATGTCGATCTGTCCGCACCCGAAGTGCCGATCATGGACGGCAGTGCCGGTCCGTTCGTGTTCCTTCTGCAATCGGCGGGCATTGAAGAACAGTCCGCGCCGAAGCGCTTCATCCGCATCAAGAAGCCGGTGAAGGTGCAGGAAGGCGATAAATGGGCCAGTTTTGAGCCGTTCGAAGGCTTCAAGGTTGGTTTTTCGATCGAGTTCAATCATCCGATCATCTCCAAGCGCACGTCGCGTGCCGAGATCGATTTCTCCACCACTTCTTTCGTCAAGGAAGTGAGCCGCGCACGTACCTTCGGTTTCATGCGCGACATCGAAATGCTGCGCGAACATAACCTCGCGCTTGGTGGTTCGATGGACAACGCCGTGGTGCTCGATGACTACCGCGTGCTCAATGAAGACGGTCTTCGTTACGAAGACGAGTTCGTCAAACACAAGATTCTCGACGCGATTGGCGACTTGTATCTGCTCGGCCACAGCCTGATCGGCGCGTACTATGCGCACAAGTCCGGTCACGAGTTGAACAACAAGCTGTTGCGCGCGCTGATCGCCGACGTGACCGCGTGGGAAGAGGTCAGCTACCAGGACGACCCGGCTACCGCGCCGATCTCCTACGCTCACCCCGCCCAGGCCATCTAAAACAGCCTGTACACCTACCAATAGACCGGGTTCGAAGGAGCCCGGTCTGTTTATTTTTGTGGGCTTCGTCTTATTTTGTGATCTAAATCACATTTTGTACGGACGACGGTTCACGTTATGACCACGCGGCATAGAGACCGGGGTGGGGTATCCCATGGTATAAAACCGGCTTCCGCACCGGCGCGGGCGATTGCTCGCCTTACCCGGTCCAGACGCGTGCAGCTCAGGGCGTCGCGGAAAGGTCGGAATCAGCAGGTTCGGCGATGGACGCCAGTTCGAGGAACATTGCCCGCAATTCCGGGTCATGGATGGAACTCGCAGCGGCCTTCAGGTGAAGCGCCGCGGCGGCAGAAAGCGGTTTTGATTGCTCCGGCGGCGGGTCTGGCGGAGGAAGGGGGGCCACTTTCACGGTGACTGAGCTGGCATTGGCGCCGATGGCGCGTGCGGCAGCGAGGATCTGTGCCTGTTGCAGGCGCAGGCGCGATGCCCAGGCCGGTGAGGAAGCCAGGAAAACAAGGCGGTCACCACGGAAATTCGCGAATCTGACTTGTTCGCGCAGAGGTGGTGGCAACGTCTGGCGCAGTGCGCGGTCCAATGCCTCCAGCTTGCCGGCCTTTTGAGCCAGCGCTGCGACAGGACCCACATCGGCGATGGATTGGAGTCCATGGCCAGTGCGGTGGGAGGCGGGTACGTCGCGCTGCATCAGTAAAAAAACTTCGAACCGGTAATGACATGCAAATCATACTCGTCTCACGTGCAGGGAAGGTGCCCAGAACATTGGATCTCACCAACCCGCGTCTTCGCTGGCGTGTATGGGGCATGGGCGCCGCGATGGTGTTGGCTTTGGCGAGCGTCGGCGCGGGGTTTGCGCTGGCGGTAGCAAGTCCGCGCGATCGTGCGCTGGCTGAAATCAACGCGTTGCATCAACAGATAAAGACCCAGAACCAGCAATTGGGCGACCTGCGTGACGATGCGCATCGGCAAATGGATGCGCTCGCCATCAAGCTCGGCCAGCTTCAAGCCCAGGCCACCCGACTCAACGCCTTGGGTGAGCGGCTGGTGCAAGTCGGCAAGCTGGACAACAACGAATTCAATTTCGATCAGCCGCCGCCGGTGGGTGGTGTGGAAGTGACCGATGGCAGCAGCGCCTATGCCTTGCCGCAGACGCTGGACGCTGGCATCAATCAGTTGGCAACCCAATTCGAGACGCAGCAGGCGCAATTGAGCGCCATGCAAAGCCTGCTGCTCAATGCCCGCATCGATTCGAATCTCAAGCCGACCGGTATGCCGGCGGATGGCTACATCTCTTCTTATTTCGGCGTGCGCACGGATCCTTTTGATGGCCTCGCCGCGCGCCATACCGGTTTGGATATCGCAGTACCTTACGGCAGCCCCGTACATACCGTCGCCGAGGGTATGGTCACGTATGCCGGCGTGCGCAATGGTTACGGCAACGTCGTGGAAATCGACCACGGCAACGGCTACATGACGCGCTATGCGCACAACAGCAAATTGCTGGTGCATCCCGGCCAGCACGTTCGTGTCGGCGACGAAATCGCCGAGGCCGGCTCCACCGGCCGCTCTACCGGTTCGCACGTGCATTTTGAGGTCTGGCACAACGGCCGCGTGGTCAACCCGCTGGCGTACGTCAAGAACCACCGCTGAGCGAACGCTCGCACCAGGTCGTCGGCACCCTTGAAAGCGTGCCGCCGTACCGCCACCCCTGGGTGGGACCGGCCGCGATCCCCGCGTTTGGGATACCCGGCGGACCCTAGTATCATCAGGCCTTTGCCCGTCCGGGTTAGCTCCGGCAGGCTCCCTTAGTTTCCTGATCCGGAAGATCGATGCTCAACCGTGCCCTGACGAGCCTCTTTGGCAGCCGTAACGAACGCGTACTGCGCCAGCTCTCTAAAACCGTCGCGCGCATCAATGCGCTGGAACCTGAGTACGAGAAGCTCAGCGACGAGGCCCTGCGTGGCAAGACCGAGGAGTTCAAGCAGCGCATCGCCAAGGGCGAGGCGCTGGATAAGGTTCTGCCCGAAGCCTTCGCCGTCGTGCGCGAGGGCGCCAAGCGCGTGCTCGGCATGCGCCACTACGACGTCCAACTGGTCGGCGGCATGGTCCTGCACATGGGCAGAATCGCCGAAATGCGCACCGGTGAAGGCAAGACCCTGGTCGGTACCGCACCGGTCTACCTGAACGCGCTGGAAGGCAAGGGCACGCACGTTGTGACCGTCAACGATTACCTCGCCAGGCGCGACGCTGCCCAGATGGGCAAGCTGTACAACTTCCTGGGGATGACGGTTGGCGTGGTGTATCCGGGCATGGATCAGGCCGACAAGTATGCTGCCTACGCCGCGGACATCACCTACGGCACCAATAACGAATTCGGTTTCGATTACCTGCGCGACAACATGGCGTTGTCCAAGGACCAGCGCGTGCAGCGCGGCCTGCATTACGCCATCGTCGACGAAGTGGACTCGATCTTGATCGACGAAGCGCGCACGCCACTGATCATCTCCGGGCCGGCCGAAGATTCGCCGCAGCTCTACATCGCGGTGAACAAGATCGTGCCGCGCATGACGCGCCAGGAACTGGAAGATGGCCCGGGGGATTACTGGGTCGATGAAAAGCAGAAGCAGGTGCACCTCTCCGAAGAGGGCATGCAGCATGCTGAAGAGCTATTGCAACAGGTCAAGGTGATCGATCCGGAAGGCAGCCTGTACGACGCGCGCAACCTCGCCGTGGTGCATCACCTCAACGCCGCGTTGCGCGCCAACGCGATTTATCAGCGCGACGTGGATTACATCGTGCGCGATGGCGAGGTGATCATCGTCGACGAATTCACCGGCCGTACGCTGCCGGGTCGCCGCTGGTCCGATGGCCTGCATCAAGCGGTCGAAGCGAAGGAAGGTGTGCCGATTCAGCGCGAGAACCAGACGCTGGCCACGGTGACGTTCCAGAACCTGTTCCGCATGTACAAGAAGCTGGCCGGCATGACCGGCACGGCCGACACCGAAGCGTACGAGTTCCAGACGATCTATGGCCTGGAAGTGGTGGTGATCCCCACCCACAAGCCGATGATCCGCAAAGACAACCCGGACATGGTGTTCCTTAGCCAGGACGTGAAGTACAAGGCGGTAATCGAGGACATCAGGGATTGCCACAAGCGCGGCCAGCCGGTATTGGTAGGTACCGCATCGATCGACGTCTCCGAGCTGCTGTCCAACCTGCTGCGGCAGGAAAAGATCCCGCACGAAGTGCTCAACGCCAAGCAGCACGAGCGCGAAGCGCACATCGTGGCGCAGGCTGGTACGCCCGGCGCTGTCACCATTGCCACCAACATGGCCGGCCGCGGTACCGACATCGTGCTCGGCGGCAGCCTGGAAGCCGCGCTGGCGGCACTTCCGCCAGAGACAACCGAGGTCGATCGCGCGCGCGCCAAGTCCGAATGGCAGAAACGCCACGAGCAGGTTATTGCTGCCGGCGGCCTACACATCGTTGGCACCGAGCGCCACGAATCCCGCCGTATCGACAATCAGCTGCGCGGCCGTTCCGGCCGTCAGGGCGACCCCGGTTCGTCGCGTTTCTATCTGTCGCTGCAGGACAACCTTCTGCGCATCTTCGGCGGCGAAGGCCTCGTGCGCTGGATGAAGCGCTTCGGCATGAAGGAAGACGAGGCGCTGGAAGATCGCATGATCAGCCGGCAGATCGAAAAGGCGCAGCGCAAGGTCGAGCAGCACAACTTCGATATCCGTAAAAATCTGCTCGAATATGACGACGTCGCGAACGATCAGCGCAAGGTGATCTATCGTCAGCGCGATGAATTGCTGGAAGAAGACGACGTCTCAGCCACCATCGCGGATATCCGCGAAGACGTGGTCAGCGACTTGGTGCGTCGCTATGTGCCGGCCGACAGCATCGACGAGCAGTGGGATATCCCCGGGCTCGAGCGCGAGCTGGAAAGCGATTTCGGCATTTCGACTCAGCTCAAGTCCTGGCTGGAACAGCAGTCTGACGTCGACGCCGAGGTGATGCTGAGACATGTGCGTGCGCTGCTGGACGAGTTGTTCCAGGGCAAAGAAAAGCAGATCGGCCCGGAAACCATGCGCCAACTCGAAAAGCACATCATGCTTAGCGTGTTGGACAATGCGTGGAAGGAGCATCTTGCCAGCATGGATTACATGCGCCAGGGCATTTATCTGCGAGGCTATGCACAGCAAGATCCCAAGCAGGCGTTCAAGCAAGAATCGTTCGAGCTGTTCTCCCAGATGTTGGCGCGCATCAAGACCGAAGTGACGCAAATGCTGGCACGCATCCGCATTCGCAGCGAGGAGGAAGTGGCCGCGATGGAAGCCGAGCAGCAGCGCCTGGCCGAACGCATGGCGCGCCAGATGCAGGCCAGCGGTGGCGGTGCGCCGGCCGGTGGTGCCCTGGGTATGGATGCGCCAGCATCGCAGCACGCTGCGGTCGCGGCGGAACCGGTGGTTACTGGGCCGAAAGTGGGCCGCAACGATCCGTGCCCTTGCGGTTCGGGCAAGAAATACAAGCATTGCCACGGGCAGTTGAGCTAAGTGCCTTGAACCGTCGCCCCGGCGAAAGCCGGGGTGCGGTGACTTTCAGGTCGGCAAGCTATCCATAAAAGACTCATGTCCCGGGCTTTTGCCAGGGTGACGGTTGGCTGCTGGATTCGATACGTCGGCGACCTCGAAACAAGTGCAATAAAGCTCAATCCTCGCCCGGCATGCGTTTGCGATGCGGCTGTGCATTGACGGTGATGTATTGCGGATCCTCGCTATCCAGGCGCAGCGCGGTGAGTTTTCCACCCCAGACGCAGCCGGTGTCGATGCCATAGACACCCATGCCGACAAAGCGGTCCAGTGCCGACCAGTGGCCGCAAACGATGCGCGTATCGCGCTTGCGTATGCCGGGTACTTCGAACCAGGGATACATACCTGGCTTTTGCGTGCCGGGTGCGCCCTTGCCCTCGAAATCTATACGGCCGTTGACATCGCAAAAGCGCATGCGGGTGAGCGTATTGATGGATGCGCGCATCCGCTCGATGCCTTGCAGTCGACTGCTCCATGCTGCGGGTCGATTACCAAACAGATTTTTCAGCAGGCGTGGATGGCGCGGGCTGGAGAGTTCACGCTCGATTTCCGCCGCACAACGCTGCGCTTGCTTGAGGGTCCAGCTCGGGGCCAGTCCCGCATGCACCATGGTCCAGCCAAGAGTCTCGTCGTGATGCAGCAGCTTCTGTTGGCGCAGCCAATCCAGCAGGACGGGTGCGTCCTCTGCAAACAACACTTCGCGTAATTCCGGGTTCACGCGTGCCTGCGCGTCCTGTTTGCGTTGCGCGATGGCGAGCAAACTCAAGTCGTGATTGCCGAGGGTGACCACCGCGTTGTCGCGCAGGCTGTGCACCAGCCGCAGTGTATCCAGCGATTGGCCACCTCGATTGACCAGATCACCGCAGAACCAAAGTCGGTCGCAGGACGGATCGAAGCGCAGCTTTTCAAGCAAATGCTGCAGCTCCGGATAGCAGCCTTGGATATCGCCGATCGCGTAAACGGCCATCAGCGTGTAACCCGGGAAGTCTGCCGCGTGCGTGTCATGGGCGATCCTTGCTCAATGGAGCGTGCGGGGAATGGATAGCGTGAACGGCGGAATGGGCGCTTCGAAGCGTGTGCCGTCGTCGGCCATCATTTGATAACTGCCGTGCATGGTCCCAACGGCTGTTTCCAGAACGGCACCGGAGGTGTATTCGTAGTCGTCGCCCGGTCTCATCCACGGTTGTTCACCTACCACGCCTTCACCGTGCACCTCCTCGATCTTGCCGTTGGCATCCGTGATCACCCAGTGACGAGTGAGCAGGCGCGCAGGCACCCCGCCCGCATTGTGCAGCTTGATCGTGTAAGCAAAGACGTAGCGGTTTTCGTTGGGGGCGGATTGGTCCGAGACGAAGCGGGTTTGCACCTGCACGTCTATCGTGTAGGGGGATTTGTCGTTCATGTGCCCATTGTAGCGGGACTTGACGGCCGGAAACGGGCAGAGCGAAGGGGCTGCGACCGCCCGCGACGTGTCAGATCTTGGTGCGAGTCTGAGGTGGAATCGTGCGGATGAATCAGCTATCCACGTTCATCGCCTTTTCTTCCCCGATCTTCGCCAGCCTCACGAAATCCATGGGCGCCAGGGTCTCTGCGCGGGCCTTGGGATCGACGTCGGCCAGTCGAATGGCGTCTGCATCCATCAGCTGGCGCAACGCATTGCTGAGCGTCTTGCGGCGCTGGGCGAAGGCCGCCTTCACGATGGCATACACGCGTGCAGGATCTGCATCGTGGCGTGCATCGGCGGCAAGCGGCACCAGCCGCACCACGGAGGAGTCCACCTTGGGCGGTGGACGGAATGCGCCCGGCGGCACGTCGAACAAGGGCTCCACGCGACACGCCAATTGCAACATGACCGAGAGTCGCCCGTAGACCTTGCTGCCCGGTTCGGCGGCCATGCGATCGACCACTTCCTTCTGCAGCATGAAATGCATGTCGGTGATGGCCGCCGCGTGTTCGATGCAGTGAAAGAGAATGGGGCTGGAAATGTAATACGGCAGATTGCCGGCAACACGCAGGTGTGACATGCCGGCACGATGTGCCATGGCGGTGAAGTCGACCTTCAGCACATCGGCGTGCACAATCGACAGCTCGCCAGCACCGGCTGCCTGTGCTTGGAGTCGGGGGATCAGATCGGTATCCAGCTCGATGGCCGTGAGCTTGCCGGCGGCTGCAAGCAATGGAAACGTCAGCGCGCCTTCGCCAGGGCCGATTTCCACCAGGAAATCTTCCGGTCGTGGCGATATCGCTGCGACGATGCGTTCGATGTAACGGCGCTCGTGCAGGAAGTGCTGGCCGAAGCTTTTTTTGGGGCGGGCAGGGGCGTTCATGGACTACGACGCAAGACAAGGTCCATCGCCATGCGCGTCGCGGCGATGAGGCTGGAAGGATCAGCCTTGCCTGTGCCGGCAAGATCGAGCGCGGTGCCATGATCGACGGAGGTGCGAATGAAAGGCAGGCCGAGCGTGATGTTCACCGTGCGATCGAACGCTTCGCTCTTGAGCACGGGCAGTGCTTGATCGTGGTACATCGCCAGCACCGCGTCATAACGTGCGCGCTGGGCAGGGACAAAGGCCGTATCGGCGGGCAGCGGGCCGAGCAGCGCCATACCCTCGGCGCGCAATCGGTTCATCACCGGCACGATGACATCGATTTCCTCACGCCCGATGTGGCCACCCTCGCCGGCATGCGGATTGAGCCCGAGCACGGCAATACGCGGCTGGGCGTAACCGAATTTAGTGCTTAGTTCCTTGTGCACGATACGCAGCGTGCGTTCCAGCGAGTCGGCATTGATGGCCGCCGATACCGCGTGCAAGGGTAGGTGTGTGGTGGCTAGCGCCACGCGCAGCTCGGGACTGGCCAGCATCATCACCACGTTCGTGTGGCTGCGTTCGGCGAAGAACTCGGTGTGACCGCTGAAAGGAATGCCTGCGTCGTTGATCGAGGATTTCTGCAGCGGCGCCGTCGCGATGGCGGCATAACGGCCGCACAAAGCGCCGTCCGCGGCTTCCGACAGGGTGGCGAGCACGTGCTGTGCGTTGTGCGGATCGGGGTGGCCAGGTACTTCAGCGTTGCCCAACGGAATGTGACGAACGCGTAGTACGCCGGCCGGGCGGTGATGGACATCGCTGCCATCATCCTCGTCCAGTTGCACGGCGAGCCCGCAACGCGCAGCCGCGCGTTCCAGCAATTGCCTATCCGTGATCGCAATGAAATTGGCCGCCAACGATGTGGCGGCCAATCGCACAAGCAACTCGGGCCCGATACCGGCCGGCTCGCCCGCGGTAAGGGCAAGCCGTGGAAGCGCGCGCCTGTTCACCGCTTACCCGTGCGGCATCGCCATTACGACGACGCCTTGGTGGTGTCTGCGCTGGGTTCTTCCAGCTCCGGCACGAGAATCTTCACGTACGAGCTGGAACGCAGCTCGCGCAGGAAGTCTTCGTACGCCTGATCGGCCTTGCGGTTACCGATGGCCTGGCGCGCTTGATCGCGTGCGATCTGGCTGGTCATGTCGCTGCTGCGTGTGCCCAGGCGTTGCACGATGTGCCAGCCCGCTTCGCTCTGGAACGGCTGTGACACTTCGCCGTCTTTCATGCCGGCCACTTTCTCGCCAATCAGCGTGCCCCAGTCAGCTTGCTGGAACCAACCCATGTCACCACCGTTATTGGCAGTGGTGTCGTCATTGGAGTCGTCTTTCGCCAGCTTGGCGAAATCCGCGTGCTTGTTGACGATGCGGTTGTAAATGTCCTGCGCCTTCTGCTCGGCCTGCGTGGGCGACACCAGTTCGCTGGGACGGATCAGAATTTGGCGCGCATGGAACTCAGTGACCATCTGCTTGGACGGTGCACGCTCATCGATGAGCTGGATGATATGAAAGCCCGTCGGGCCATGCAGGATGCCGCTGACTTCACCCGGTTTCAGGGAGCTGATCGTATCGACGAAGGCCGACGGCACTTCGTCCAGGCGACGCCAGCCCAGATCACCCCCGTCCAGCGCGTCTTGGGCGTCGGAGAAGCGGATGGCCGCCGCCTTGAAGGTCATGCCGCCCTTGATGGCGGCGAGCGCCTGCTCGGCCTTTTGCTGCGACTGTTGAATGTCGGCGGCGCTGGCGCCGCTGGGAATGCTGATCTGGATATGTGCCAGATGCACCTCGCCGGCCTTGTAGGTCGGGCTGTTGAGCAGGTTGTTGATTTCGCTTTCCGTCACGCTGACCGAATCGCGCACGACGCTCTGATGCAGCTTCTGCACGACGAGCTGGTCATGGAGCTGCTGGCGGTAAGCCGCATAGCTCATGCCCGTTTGCTCCACCGCCCCACGCAGCTGGTCGGGGGTCATCTTGTTCTGTGCGGCGACTGCCTGCACGGCCTGGTCGACGTCCGAGTCGGACACGCGGATGCCCTGGTCGTCAGCACGTTGAAGCTGCAGCTTCATCAGGACCAGCCGGTCGAGCACCTGCCGACGCAGCACGTCGATGGGGGGCAGTTGTCCGGGCTGGTTGGCGTACTGCTGCTGGATGGCGGCGACGGCGTCGTTGAGTTCGCTCTGCAAGATCACATCGTCTTCGACAACGGCGACGATGCGGTCGATCGGACCAGAAGTGTTCGAATCCTGCGGCGGCGCAAGGAGCTGAGCCTGGGCTAGCGACGGGATCGCCGCGACGATCGTCAGCAGGAATAACGCAAAAATCTGCTTCATCAGTGAACAGCCTTCTGTCGCCGGGGGCGAAGGGGGGTGGTTAGTGTCGGTCCCGAAAAACGGCCGGGCCGGCCGCTTTCCCGAGGGCGTCCGAGTCGTGCTGGACGCGCTTATTGATAGCCAAGGATATCACGCCGCAGGATGCTGTCCGTCTGCCCACTGAAGGCGCCCATGCCCTTGAATTCCAACTCGAACATGACGGCGGTATCGCTACCTGGCCCGGGCTGGGTCGGCGATACGTTGGTGATGACGCCGTCGTAGCCGTTCACATAGTGGCGGGCCACCACGCTGATCTTCACGCAACATCCTTCGTACTGCACGCCAGCCAGTGCTTCCACGGTGCGTTTATCCATCACCGAATACGTCCAGTCCCCGATCAGGCGCCAGCGCTCGGCGAGGGGGTAGACCGCCGAGACGTCGTATTGTTCCAAGAGTCCGCGACGGAAACGGTAGGAAAAGTTGAGGATGCCGTCGAAGCCGAGGCGACGCTGCAGGGTGAACGTGCCCAAGTCCGTGAGGCGGGTGTTGGGGTTCCACAGATACTCGGTGCTGGCCGTCCACTGGTCGTTCAACTGAGTGCTCAATTCGGCCACGTAGTCGGAGCCGGCCCAGTCGGTGGTGGGTGAGCAGCCGCTGGCCGTACCGGAACAGGGTATCTGCACCAACTGCGGCGTGAAGTAGCGGATTTGCCCGAACGTGGCCGACAGGCGTTCCACGCCGCCATCGTCGAGCAGGCGCGTGGTGACGGCGGCCGTCAGGTTGTTCGCGTTCATCTGGCGATCGGCGCCGGAGAACTGGTTAGGCGCGAACAGCATCCAGTCGTCGAAATCCATCAGGCCCGTGTCGAACAGGGGCAGATTGTTCTGGTTGCGGTACGGCACATAAAGGTAGAACAACCGCGGTTCCAGCGTCTGGGTGTAGTTCGTGTCGAACATGGACGTGCTGCGTTCGAAGATCAGGCCCTGGTCCAGGCTGACAATCGGTAGCGCGCGGCTGGGGTTGCTCTGTGTGAATGGCGAGGTGGTACCTGCGCTGATCGGCCCGTAATAGCTGTAGTTCTGATAACCCGAATCGAGCGAATAAGCGGTATAGCGGTACGCGAGCTTGGGCCGGAAGAACCAGGCCGGCCCCTGGAAATCCGCGTCCACGTACGGAGTCAGATCCAATCGCGCGCCTTCCACATTGTCGAATTTGTGGAAGTCGTCCGCTTCGCTGGTCAGGCCGAAGTCGTACCAGCGCGCGAATGGAATATCCATGTTGAAGGTGGCGCGTGGCAGGCGTTTGTAAGGCTCCACGCTGTTGGGTTCGGACGGATCCACGTTCTGCCACATGTCGCCGCCGAACGAAGCGTTCCACCAGTTGCCGCCGCCATTCAGATAGACGCTCGAATACAACAGCGCAGTGGAAATGGTGAACAGGTCATCGCCGAAATCGTGCAGGTAATTCTGATCGGAGGCGCGTTGGATGTTCGTGCTGACGAACCATCCTGGCCAGAGAGTGGTGGTGTTGAGGATGTGATACAGATAGCGCTGCTGGCCCTGCGTATCGAACGATGTCGGCGTGATCTTCTGGTCGTTGTAGTTGTCGCTCGGCATGAATTCGAAATCGAATATGCCGTTCGTCTTCGGGAACATGTAGCGGGCTTCGCCGGACAGCATCGCACCGCGCAAGGAGTAATAGCGCGGCGTCAGCGTAGCGTCGTAATTGGGCGCCAGGTTCAAGTAATACGGAAGCCTGAACTGATAACCGGCCTCACCCGTATGCTCAAAGTACGGATACAGGAAGCCGCTCTGGCGGTCGTCGCTGAGTGGAAACGACATATAAGGTGAGTAGAAGAACGGCACGCCGAACATGTTCATCGTGGCACCACGCGCTACACCGCGGTTGGTGGTGTCATCGGTGGTGATCTGTTTTGCGCGAATTTCCCAGATGTGCCGGCCGATATCGCAGGTGGAATAGGTCGCCACGGTGTAACGATGGTGATCCGCATCGAGCATCTGTCCGCGCACGGCGGTGCCGTTGCCGTGCGAGTTCAGCATCTGGAAGCGCACGTTACCCGTGGCTAGCCCCGTGCTGTTGTCGGTGTTGCCGGTAATGTGGTCGGCTGAGAGCAACTGCTCCGATTCCTGGTAGTGCACGTTCCCGCGGGCGTCGTAATCGCTGGTGTCGCTGTTGTAGTCGGCGAAGTCCGCGTGCAATTCCTGGTCGGCGCGGATGGTTTTTATATGGCCGCTCAGGTGGTAGATGGTCTGATCAGGGCTCTGGACGTAATCGGCCGAGATGTAAGTCTTGGCCGTGGGACGCAGTGAGGAATCCTTGCTCAGGAACGGGTCGTAGAACTCAAGCTGGCCGTTGGGTCGGCAGAGCGCGAAATTGTCCGGGCGTGGCGTGCAGATGAACGTGCCCAAGGGGCAGACCACTTCCGCGCCATTGAGGGTGCTTTTGGGATGCTTGGTCTGGGAAGCAGCATGGGCGCCCTGACTGCTAAACAGTGCGGCGGCAGCAGCGATTGCTAGCAGGCGGCGTGGAGGCAGAGAACGCGAGGGCGGCAGGCTCTTGGGCTTCACGGAGGCAATCAATCGGGAACGAAGGGGCGTTAAGCTATCAGAAAGGCCCTGTGGACGGCACGCGTCTTTGACGAGGATGGGAAATACTCGTTCAATCCCCTGCAGGCGCCAGCGACCTTAAGTCTGTCCGCAAGCTTTCGGGTTGCCATGTCGGCAGGCGCCATTTGCGGTCCGCGAACAGGCAGGGACTGCCGATACCTACGCCAGATCAGCCAGAGCATCGAGAGCATGAATCAGCCAAAACCTGACAAGACCGACGAAGAATGGCGCGCAAGTTTGAGTCCGGAGCAATACGCCGTATGCCGTTGCTCCGCCACCGAGCCGCCGTTCAGCGGCAAGTGGTACCGCCATAAGGACGCGGGAACCTACGTCTGCACCGCCTGCCACGCACCGTTGTTCGCTTCGGAGGCCAAATACGATTCAGGATCGGGCTGGCCGAGCTACTTCCAACCGATCAAGCGAACGGCAGTGACGCTTGCGCCCGATGAAAGCCATGGCATGCATCGCACAGAAGTACGTTGCGCGGCGTGTGGCTCGCACCTGGGACATGTGTTTCCGGATGGGCCCAAGCCGAGCGGGTTGCGCTATTGCATCAATTCCATTGCGCTGGATTTTGATCCCGATAAAGGCGCCCTCTCCCCGTAGGGCAGGCCACGCGCTGCGGAGCGGAACCTATTCCATCAGCGCGCTGACGTGCGCGCTGGCGCTACTCGCCAGGGCCTGCAGGTCATAGCCGCCTTCCAGTGTGGAAACGAGCTTTCCGCCGGCATGTACCCGCGCTACCTCGACCAGCCGCTCGGTGATCCAAGCGTAATCCTCGGTCTGCAGTTGCAGGTTGGCCAGCGGATCGCGTTGATGGGCGTCGAAGCCAGCCGAGACAAGCACGAGTTGCGGCTTGAACGCATGCAGTTTGGGTAGCAACACGTCGTTCCACAGCTCGCGGAATGCGTAAGAACCCTCGCCCGGCGAAAGCGGCGCGTTGACGATGTTGCCAACGCCATGCTCATCGGCGCTGCCGGTACCGGGATAGAGCGGCTGCTGGTGCGTGGAAATGAACAGCACACGCGGCTCGTGCTCAAAAATGTCTTGGGTGCCGTTGCCGTGATGTACATCGAAATCGGCGATTGCCACCCGCTTGAGGCCATATGCCGCCAAGGCATGCGCGGCGCCGACTGCGATGTTGTTGAACAGGCAGAAACCCATGGCGGTATCGGGGGTGGCGTGGTGGCCGGGTGGCCGCACCGCACAGAAGGCGCGTGTGGCTTGGCCGGTCATCACCGCGTCCACGGCAGCGACCACCGCACCCGCCGCGCGCAGGCCCGCCTCGGCGGAGGCTGGGGACATTAAAGTGTCCTCGTCCAGGCGGACGGTCTGCGCCAGGGGTGTGATCGCCAGGATCCGTTCGACATGGGCGGGGGTATGCACCCGCTCCAACTGCGCGCGCGTGGCGCGCGGAGCCTCCACGCGATCCACCGTGGCGAAGCGATCCTGATCCAGTGCCTCCAGCACCGCGCGCAGGCGCGCTGGGCATTCCGCGTGTCCCTGGCCAGGATCGTGCTGCAGGCAGATGGCGTGGGTGAAAAGCCGCAGCATGCGTGCTTAGCCGGCCGGCTTGCGGCGGCGCTCATGCTGCCAGAGCACTTCGCCGTGGCCGCCGCCACGAGCCAGCACGCGGCCCAGCACGAACAGCAGGTCCGATAGCCGGTTGAGGTAGCGCTGCGCCTGCGGGCGCACGGCTTCCATACGCCCTAATGCGATCACTTCCCGCTCAGCGCGACGGCACACGGTGCGCGCCAGATGGCAGCAAGAGGCGGCCATGCCGCCACCGGGCAGGATGAAGTCTTTCAGCGGCGGCAGTGGATCGTTGAAGCGGTCCAGCACCTGCTCCAGCCGGTCTATGTCGGCATCTTCGATCATCGCCATGCCCGGAATGCACAGCTCCCCGCCAAGGTCGAACAGCTCGTGCTGCACCTGGGTGAGCGCTTCGCGCACGGCCTCGTCCACGCCGTCGCAGGCCAACACCATACCAATGGTGCTGTTGAGCTCGTCGACCGTGCCGTAAGCGCCGACGCGCGGGGAATCCTTCGCGACACGCGACCCATCGCCCAAGCCGGTGCTGCCATCGTCACCTGTGCGGGTGTAAATCTTGGAAAGCCGGTTACCCACGCTGCGAACCGCCGATTAGTGCTGTGCCTGACCGCTGTGCTGCGACAGGCGGGCAAGCTGCACGCTCATCACGTGCAGCACCGCACCCAGGCCGACGTAGACCGCCGTGGTCTGAAGGAACGGCAAATACCAGTCGCCCAGGTTTTCGTACCAGGCGGTAAACGTCTTCGGCGAGGGCACATGCGCGCTCAGCCAATAGAAGCTGCCGTTGGAAATCACGTAGCACGCCGCTTCGCTGACCAACAGCACGGCAACCGTCAAGGTCAGCATGGACAGCGAGAGGCCGCGTTGATGCCGGGCCAGCCAGCTTCCGCCGATCCACAGCGCACCGTAAGCGGGAATCAGGAACCAATAGCCAAGCGACACGCAGTAGTGATCCCAGAAGCTGATGCCCATGTGCGTGATCACTACGTAATCCACCACGATCGCCTCGGCCATCAGCAACGGGAACGCCCAGCGCCCCGAGCCGGACAACCAGAAGCCGGCCAGGAAGAACACCCCCCACGATGCATCCCAAATGTCGTGGTGGAACAGTGACAGATGCACGCGCGTTGCCGCCATCACCAGGGCGAGCGCCGCGAAGATGCCAAGGCGCTGGGTCTGTGTCATAGCCATGAAGTACTCCCTAACGAAGACGCTCAGTTTAGCCGAATGCGGAGTGACACACGCACCGCGTATCATCCACGCATGACTCTCTCCCCTCCCTTCAGCCCTGAGGGCAACGTGCTGGTCGTCGGCGGTGGGCTGGTCGGCGCCAGCTTGGCCATCGCGCTGGATGCCGCCGGGTGCCGTGTCACCCTGGTGGAAGCCGCCGCGCCGCGCGCGGATGCACAGCCCAGTTACGACGAGCGCAACCTTGCGCTGGCCCGCGCCACCGTGAATGGTTTGGATGCGATCGGCGTGTGGCCGCTGGCGGCTGCGCAGGCCACGCCCATACGACATATTCACGTCAGTCGCGCGGGTGAATTCGGTAGCGCTCGCCTGGATGCCGCAACGCACGGTGTTGATGCGCTCGGCTGGACCTTGCCTGCGCGCGAACTGGGTAGCGCGTTGCTGCGCCGACTGGATGCCTGCCAGCGTCTGGTGCGTCTGGCACCGGCGAGTCTGGTCGGCCTTACCCAATGCGACGACGGCTGGCGCGCGCAGATCACCACGCAGGAGGGTGAGCAGCACATCGACGCCGCCTTGCTGGTTGGGGCGGACGGCACCGAATCCTTCGTGCGTGCCCAATTAGGTATCGGGGCCGAGGTGCATGACTACCAGCAGACGCTCTTCGTCTGCACCGTTACACCGGAGCGGGACCCGGCGAACCGCGCGTGGGAGCGCTTTTCCGACGAAGGCCCCATCGCCATGCTGCCATTGGCGGAGCGCCGCTGCGGAATGGTGCTCACCGTCGCCTCAGACATGGCGTCCGATGTGGCGGCCATGAACGACGCCGAATTCATTGCGCTGGCGCAACACCGCTTCGGCTGGCGCCTGGGGCGGTTGAGTCGTCCTGGCAAGCGCCATCCCTATGCCATCCGGCGGGTCGCTGCGCGCAACCTGATCGCGCACCGTGCCGTACTGGTGGGGAATGCCGCGCAGACGGTGCATCCCATCGGCGCGCAGGGTTTCAACCTGGGTTTGCGCGATGCCCTGACGCTTGCCGAACTGGTTGCGCAGGCCGCCGATCCGGGGTCGCATCCGCTGCTGGAACGCTACGCCGCGCGCCGCGCGCCGGATCGCGAAGGCACCATGGCCATGAGCCACGACCTGGTGCGTTTCGCCTGTATGCCGCAAGCGTGGCTGGCACCCTTTCGTTCGCTCGCCCTGCTGGCCTATGACCGCGTGCCTCCGTTGCAACGGGTCTTGGCTCGCCGCGGCATGGGCTTTCGTGGTGAACCTCCGCATGCCGTATTGGAGCGTGTGCCGTGAGGAGCATCCCCGCGACGCAACGCCGTGCACCGGCGCTGGATATCGCCGTGGTCGGCGGCGGCATGGTGGGGGCGGCGGCCGCACTCGCGCTCAGTCGCGCCGGCTTCAGCACCGCCTTGCTGGAAGCACGGCCACCGTCTCCCTGGCAGCCGGAGGATGATGTCGATCTGCGCGTGGTCGGCCTCGCGCCTTCTTCGATCAGGTTATTGGACGAGCTGGATGTCTGGACGTCCATTCGCGATGCGCGCGCGTGCCCTTATGCGCATATGTGCGTGTGGGATGCGCAGAACGGCGCTGCCATCGATTTCAACGCCGCCGATGACGGCCGCGATCAACTGGGCTACATCGCGGAAAACAACCTCGTGCAATGGACGCTTTGGCAGGCGCTGGAAGCGGCCGGCGTGCAGCGTCTGTGCCCAGCGACTGTCAAAGACTTCGAAACGCGTGCTGATCGTGTCGCACTGGCATTGGCCGATGACGAAAGTGTAACGGTGCGTCTGCTGGTCGCCGCCGATGGCGCCACGTCCCCGCTGCGCGAGCGCGCCGGTATCACCACGCGCGGCCGCGATTACACGCAACGCGCGGTGGTCGCGCACGTGTCCACGGAGCGCCCGCATGCGCACACCTGCTGGCAGCGTTTTCTGCCGACCGGGCCGCTCGCGCTGTTGCCGCTGGCCGACGGACGCAGTTCCATCGTCTGGTCGCTGCCCGAGCAGGAGGCGCAACGCGTGCTTTCGCTCGATGACGAGGCGTTTCGCGCAGAACTGGGTATCGCAAGCGATTTTCGGCTCGGGCGCATCACCGGCGCCACGCGGCGCGCGGCTTTTCCATTGAAACTCCAGCTTGCCAATACGTATCACGCCGAGCGTTTCGTGTTGCTTGGCGACGCTGCGCACGTGGTGCACCCGCTGGCCGGGCAGGGCGTGAATCTTGGGTTGCGCGATGTAGCCGAGTTGCGCGACACCTTGGTCGCTGCCCGCGATGCGGGCAGCGATATCGGCCTGCCATCGGTATTGCGTCGTTATGCGCGTCGTCGGCGCAGCGAAGACACGCTCGATGCATACGGTTTCGACGCGCTTGCGCGCATCTATGCATGGCAGGGCCCGCCGTGGGTGGCAGCGCGTGGTTTAGGTGTTCGTATCGTTGATCGTCTGCTGCCGCTGAAGCGTCGCCTTGCTGCGCATGCTGCCGGTTTCTAGCCGCGTCGCTCGACGCGTTGATCGAGTTTTGCTTGCCCTTCACAAACCGAGGAATCGTGTATGCGTTTCATTCGAGTCGGTTGCTTTGCTTTGCTCGCCTGCCTGAGCTTTGCCGCTCAGGCCAAGATGGTGCATCGTCCGGTGGAGTGGACGCTGGATGGCACCCATTTCAAAAGCGTGCTGGTCTACGACGATGCCAGCCATGTCAAGCGTCCTGGCCTGGTCATGGTGCCGAACTGGTACGGCCTGAACGACACGGCGATCAAGAAGGCCGACATGATCGCGGGCAAGGATTACGTGATCCTGCTCACCGACATGTACGGCGAAAACGTCAGGCCGCAACCGGGTCATGCGGATCAGGCGAAAGCCGCCACGGCGCCGCTGTATGCCAATCGCGCGCTGATGCGCAAGCGCATCGTTGAGGCGCTCGCACAGTTGAAGGCGCAGGCGTCGAGTGCACCGATCGATAGCGGCAAACTTGCGGCAATCGGCTTCTGCTTCGGCGGCACTGCCGTGCTCGATCTGGCCCGCAGCGGTGCCGATGTTGCGGCAGTGGTGTCCTTCCATGGCGGCTTGTCTACGGACAATCCAGCGCTTGCCAAGAACATCAAGGCGCGCGTGCTGGCCATGAATGGCGCCGACGACAAGGGCACCATGCCCGATGCCGACAAATTCATGGACGAAATGCGCTCCAGTTCGGCCGATTGGCAATTCGTGGTGCTCGGCAACGCGGTTCATTGCTTTACCGAGACCGAAGAGAACTCGCCGGGCTGCAAGTACGATGCACGTGCGGCTGCGCGCAGCTATCGATTGATGCACGATTGGTTGCACGCGGCATTCAACGGCGTACCCTGACCGGGCCGGCCTCATAAGCGGATCGGTGTGTACGGATGGGGAAAAATCGCATGGCGATGTAAGCCGGGATTTTTCGGCACGTCATGCCCTGCGCCTAACCGTATGGAAACAGTCGCGGCGTGGATGAGGGAGACATGTATGAAGACGTGTTCCAAAGCCCTGTTGAGCGGCTTGATCGCAATGGCTTTTGTCGGCGGTGTGCAGGCATTTCCGGAAACGGCCAGCCATGCCGGCGAGATGATGTATCACACGGGTCGTCCTGTGCCGGATCAATACATGGCCGATAGCAATGTCATCCAGAACTATCACCATTACCACCTGGACAAGCCGTTGGGCGGCTATGAGTGGGTTCACGGCGTGGAAAACGAATACCTGCTGGTGTCCATCAAGTCGCATATCCTCAAGCGCATCGAGTATCGCCTGAACGTTCCGCCGGAAACGCCCGGCAAGGGTTGAGGATGGACATCGGTCCTAAAAAAGCCCCGGGTGAAACCACGGGGTTTTTTTTATGCATACTTAGCAAGAAACTCGCGACAAGTCAGAACGTGCGCTGCACGGAATAATCCGCCAGCGCCGCCAGTGCATCGCGATAAGGCGACGCCGGCAGCGATACCAGGGCTTCTCGGGCGGCGCGAGCATGCCTGAGTGCACATTCGCGCGTGCGCTCAAGTGCGCCCGATTCGCGAATGGCGTTGATGATGTGGTCGAGTGAACCCAGTCCGCCATGCTCGATGGCATGACGCATTTCGTTCGCTTGTTCGGCGCTTACGCGCTGCAACGCATAGATCAGCGGTAGCGTCGGCTTACCTTCGGCGAGGTCGTCGCCGATGTTTTTGCCCAGAGTGCGTGCATCGCTGATGTAGTCGAGCAGGTCATCGGCGATCTGGAAGGCGTAGCCCAGCTGCATGCCGTAGCGGCGCAGCGCGGCCACTTGGGCGTCCGGCAGGCCGCCAAGCAGTCCGCCGAGCTGGGTGGCGGCAGCGAACAGAACGGCGGTCTTGCGTTCGATGACGGCCAGATAGGCCGCCTCGTCCACATCGGCATTGCCGATGTTCAGCAGCTGCAGCACCTCGCCCTCGGCGATGGTGTTGGTGGTGTCGGCCAGGATGCGCATGATGCGCATGTCGTCCAGCTCTACCATCAACTGGAACGAGCGCGAATAGAGGAAATCGCCCACCAGCACGCTGGCCGCATTGCCCCACAGCGCGTTCGCGGTCTTGCGGCCGCGGCGCAGGTCCGACTCGTCCACCACGTCGTCATGCAGCAGCGTGGAGGTATGAATGAACTCGATCACCGCCGCCAGCTTGATGTGCTTGTCGCCCGCGTAGCCGGCCGTGCGTGCGGCGAGGGCGTGCAGCATCGGACGCAGGCGCTTGCCGCCCCCGGCGATGATGTGGTCGGCGATCTGGTTGATGAGCACCACGTCCGACGCCAGCCGCTGCCGGACCAGGGCGTCGATACGCTGCATGTCGCCTTCGGCGAGGGCACGTACCCCGGCGAAGTCGCGCGCGGGATCGACGGTCTGGAGGACGGAAGTGTTCATGCGGGTGGGGTTGGACATAGAACCCCGATTATAGAGGTGATGCCTGCATTACGTGTGATCCGAGCGGATTTTCACCCCATGCCGACAGCCGCTCGGCGAAAAGCCCGCCAGATGTACGTCCTGGCCCTGTGCTAGCATGCCCGACCAGCCCTGATTAAGGCATCGTTTCGAGGATCTCATGGCCCGCGGCATCAATAAAGTCATCCTGGTCGGAAACCTTGGCGCGGATCCTGAAGTCCGCTACACCGCTGGCGGTACCGCGGTGGCAAGCCTCAGTGTGGCCACCTCCGAACAATGGACCGACAAGCAGAGCGGCCAGAAGCAGGAACGCACCGAGTGGCACCGCGTGAAACTGTTCGGCCGCCTGGCGGAGATCGCCGGCGAGTACCTCAAGAAAGGCCGCCAGGTGTACGTCGAGGGTTCGTTGCGCACGGACAAATACACCGGTAAGGACGGTGTGGAGCGCTACTCCACCGACATCGTCGCCAGCGACCTGCAGATGCTCGGCGGCATGGGTGGTGAAGGCGGTGGTGGTGGCGGTGGTGGCTACCGCGAGCGCCAGCAAGGTGGGGGCAACCCGCGCCAGCAAGGCGGCGGTGACTATGGCAATGCGCCGCAGCGCCAGTCCCCGCCACCCCCGGAAACGGGCAATCAGTTTGACGATGACGATATCCCGTTTTGAAGAACGGCTGCGATAGAACAATCGATTGCCAAGATAAAGCCCCTGACCGTTCAGGGGCTTTTTTGTATTTCAAAATGTCTGCCGTCGATAGCGAAGGATTCAATTGCCTCCGTGTTTAAGGCGGCAAGATGACTTCCATCCGTATAGACGTCTATTTGTGATACACGCTTCGGTCAAGTCATCGGAGCATGACTGAGAAAAGCCCAATGGCGTTTTCCTCGTTTTCCACCTGCGTCCGGCGAAAGCGTTCCAATGCAACGGACGCATCTTCTCACCCAAGCTTCACGGACGCCGAAAGATCGCAATATCCTGCTGACTCCAGGCGCGCGCCTATCGCCCTGATTCCTGATTTAAATCGATACAAATTTGTCGTGTGACCTGAATTGCAAAGGGGCGGCCACTTATCGCATACCCTTGGCTTATCCACGTGTCACGCGCAGCGCCAAGTGAATATATATTGGGGGCTGGCTTTTGGTGGTAAGCGGTCGTGATGTTCTGACCAGGGGACTTGCGCGGGGATCGCTCTACCATCATCGGAACGTCCTGCCAACCTGATCGGAATCCAGCCGCCGCTATCCCATTTCCTTAAAGGTCGTTGTATGTCGCCTCATCGCATCGCGTTGCTATTCAATGCCAACAAGGTCTACGACCGGCAGGTCATCGCGGGTATCGGGCAATACGTCACGTCCACACGCGTGAAGTGGGATCTGTTTATGGAAGAGGACTTCCGCAGCCGTACGGCTGGCATTCGCCAATGGCGCGGTGACGGCATCATCGCTGACTTCGACGACCCGATGGTGGCCGAAGCGGTGTCGATGTTGTCCATGCCCGTCGTGGCGGTGGGCGGTTCGTATGCCGATGAGTCGCAGTATCCGCCTGGCATTCCTTATGTGGCGACCGATAACCGCAAGCTCGTGCAATTGGCTTATCAGCATCTGATCGAGCACGGTCTGCAACACTTCGCATTCTTCGGAAAGCCACCTGCACCCGGCAATCGCTGGGCGCATGAACGTGAAATGTGGTTCCTTAATCTGACCGCCGAGGACGGACTGGAAGGCATCGTCTATCTCGGCTTAGAGACCAGTGCCGATAGCTGGGATCGAGCGCAGAACGAAGTGGTCGAATGGATACGTTCGCTGCCCAAGCCGATCGGCATCATCGCTGCCACCGATGCGCGTGCGCGGCAGCTGTTGCAGGCATGCATCGTGGCCGATGTGCCGGTTCCCGAGCAGGTGGCCATTGTAGGTATCGATAACGATCCCATCGTGCAAACGCTCAGCTACATACGCCCGAGCTCCGTCATTCAAAGTGCAGAGGAAATGGGCCGCACTGCCGCGCGGTTGTTGCATCAGATGTTGCATGGTGGCGATTACTCCGCCACCCGCATGCTCGTGGCGCCGGCGGGCATCAATGTGCAGGCGAGCAGTCGGCATCGCTGCATCAGCAGCCCCTATGTGATGCGCGCGCTTCATTACATTCGCCAGTACGCGTGCATGGGGATCAAGACCGAGCAGGTATCCAGCTACGTGGGTGTTTCACGTACGTTGCTGGGTGAGCACTTCAAGCGCGAGCTGAAAAAATCCGTGCACCAGGTGATCCTGGAGCATAAGTTGGAGACGGCGCGGCGAATGTTGGCCGATCCGGAAATATCGCTCTCGGACGTCGCCGTGCGTAGCGGATTTATCTCGCTGCAATACATGTACGCGGTGTTTCGGCGCGAGTTCAACTGCACGCCCAAGCAATATCTGGAACAACTGCGCTCCAGCGGGCGAACGCAGCCCGAGCAGCCACTGCCTGATCTCGGCGCCGCTTTCCAGGTTTGATGGCAACAGTTAGATCGCAGTGTCGTACTGGAACGTTCGGTTCTCGACAGAACGTCTTTGACCGCCAATGGTCGCAAGCAGGTAGCGGTGCTGCCATTGGCACGCACATGTGCGCCAGCGAGCATCGATAGACAGGCAAGCATCCAGCGGCTTGCCTGTCCGGGTCTTGATTAGAAGCTCGCGCGGAACACGAGTTCGTAACGGCGGTCGGTCATGAACAGTGCGCGGGTGTACAGGTTCCAGTCTACATAGCCGTTGATGTAGGTGGTCGGTCCCATCAGCACCTTCTGCACGGTGTTGGTGAGGTTGTTCATCTGCAGACCCACCTGCATGCTCTTGTTGATGTGATAGAAGATCGACGCGTCGAGCTGGCCCGAAGCGGCGTTCCACATTGGCAGGTAGGTGTCGCCTGAGTCGACCGGCGTGATCAGATAGCGACTGCGCCACGACCACGCCAGGCGCGCCGACCAGTCACCGTATTCATACATGCCGGTGATGTTGTAGTTGTGCGGCGACAAGCCCTGCATCGGCAGGCCCGGGTTGGTGACGATGTCGCCGGTCGAGCACGAGCCGTTGCCGTGGTTCGGGTCGCATGAGTTGGTGCCGTAGATCTTGCTGCTCTCAAGGAAGGTGTAGTTGGCTTGCACGCCCAGACCCTTCAAGGGGCCCGGCAGGAAGTCAAAGAACTGCGAATAGCCCGCTTCGGCACCCTTGACGGTGCCGGTGCCTGCGTTGGTGGGGCCGCTCACGGCGACCGGCACACCGTCGATGGTCTGGGTATGGACCTCGGTGGTGGTGTAGTTGGAGATGTTCTTCTTGAACAGCGTGGTGTACAGCTCGCTGGTGGGAGCGAAGTACCACTCCAGCGCAGCGTCGAACTGGTTGGCTTCCATCGGTTTCAAGTCCGGATTGCCGCCGGTGGTGGCGGTGAAGCCGGCAAGCTGTGCTTGTTGCCCCGGTCCGGGCGAACTCCACGATGTGCCGATGACCATGTACGAGTTGAGCTGGCTGATGGTCGGGCGGGTTATCGCCTTGGACGCGGCCAAACGCAGCTGCAGGTCGTCAGTCAGCTTGAAGCGCAGGTTAAGGCTGGGCAGCACGTTGTGGTAGTCATACGCGCCGTTGATCGGTGTCGTGGCGCCGTTGAACAGAGCCCGCTCGCTGGGCGTGATACCCGCGGAATTCTGGATGGCGTCCGACGAGGGGTAGGTGACGGAGCCGTTCGCGTTCACGCTGGTATGGACGAAGCGCACGCCGATGTTGCCATCGAAGGGAATGCCCAGCGCCGTGTCGTTGCCGAAGTACAGCGAGGCGTAGGCGGCCTGGGTCGCTTCGTGCATATAGTCGGCGCTCATGCCTGAGGCCGGGTTACATGCATCGCCTGCGCTCTCACTGAAAATCTGCGGACACCATCCGCCCGCCCCGCCGGACATCTCAAGCGCACGCAACGCAGAAATCGCGCCATAGTAATTGCCCACCAGCGCCATGCTGGGGAACACCAGCGTGCTGGGCAGCTTGGTCTGGCCACGGAAGAAATCGCTGAAGGAGAACTGCTGATTCATCCACGCCGGAACGTTGTTGGTCCAGTCCAGTGAGGAGGGACCGGTGTAGCCGCTTTCCCAGTCCTGGCTGATGGGGCCCCAGTTGTAGCTGCTGCTGTTGTTGTTGCTGTACGTGTCGTGGTTGGTGAAACGGACGCCCACACGGAAGTACTGCAGCCAGTTGCTGTTATCGAAGTTGTATTCAAGATCGGTGCGCACGGTGCGCATCATGGCGTAGTCGTACTCGAGGTGGTCCAGCGCCGCGCCCAGGTAGTAATTGGCGTAGTTGGTCAGGCTGTTGGGGTTGCTGGTGTTCGAGGGGGTGTAGGCGTATTTCGTATTGTTCAGCAGCGTGAGGCTGGGGATGCCGCTGTTCATGTTTACATCGGCAGGCGGCATGAAGAACTGGTCGTACACCGTGAAGTCGACTTCATTGGCGGTGGATTTGACGAGTTGTACTTCGCCCGACCAGATCATGTTGTCGGTGAGGTTGTATTTGAACGTGTTGGACCAGTCGGTGGTGCGGACGAACTGCGTTTGCTCGCGCGTGAGGGCGTAGTAATTCGGACCGCCGATCGGCGGGTAGCCCGTGTTCAGCGTTGCCTTGGCAGGCCCCGTGCCGCCTCCTTGCCACGAACCGGACACCATGTCGCCGTTCTCGTAGACGCCGTTGTCGTAGTCGAACGACGTACCCGGCACCGGGATCATGTTGTAGTAATTGCCCTCGTTGGTCTGGACTTCATGCTCCTGCCACTGAAGGTTGTAGGTGGAACGGAAGAAGCGCGAGTCGAATTCCAGATTATTGGTCGGGCGCCACTGGAAGGCAGCGTAAATACCGGTGCGCCTGCGTTGCATGTCCATTTCGTAGTAATTGATATCGCCCGGAATGGCCACGTTGCCGGTGGACGAGGTGGGCTCACACGGACAGTTGCCAAGATTGTTTTGCGGTTCAAGCACGTAAGGGTTGACCTGGATGCCGTCGGTGCGCGAGGCCAGTTCGGAGTAGGACACATCGAACAACGCGCCGAATTCCCCGAGGTTTTCGGTCTTCCAGCGATTGCTGTACAGGAACGATGCGGATGGCTTGCTCTTCTTGGACGTGTCGCCTTCATTGACGCCTGTCGAGAAAGCGGCCACCTGGCCGGGCGCGTCGAAGGGCATGCGCGTACGCAGATCCACCGTGCCGCCGATGCCGCCTTCGATGAGTTCCGCCGACGGATTTTTGTAGACGTCCACGCCTTGCATCAGCTCGGCAGGTACGTCCTCGAAGCTCAGCGCGCGACCATTGTTGGCCGAGAAGCTTTCGGCGCCGTTGAGCAGGCTGGCCACGTAGGGAAGGCCACGGATCAGTACGCCGCTACCTTCGGCGGACGGATGATCCGGGTCGTCATCGGCCAGGTAGTGATCGACCGTGACACCGCTGATGCGCTGCAGCGTTTCGGTCACGCTGCGGTCGGGCATGGCGGTGATGTCGGTGGCGGTGACCGAATCGACGATCTGGCTGGCGTTCTGCTTGAGCGACTGCGACGATTCAAGGCTGGCACGGATGCCGGTCACGGTAACGCCGGCCATATCCTGAATCTGTTTCTGCTCGTCGGCTTTTTTCTTCTTGCCGGCATCGGTGGCTGCACTGGCCGACGCTGGCGCGGTTGCCGCGGTGCTGGGTCCCTGATTGGCGCTCTGGGCCAGCGTCATGGTTGGCGTATACATCAGCGCCAGGCCCAAGGCGACGGCGGCTGGCAGTCGACGGCTGTAAAGCCCCATGCCGGAAGGCGGATACACCCCCTCCTGCAAACGCGAAATTTGCATCCTACCCTTCATTATTTGTCACTCCCCATTGTGTGCGAGGCCACCGCTGGCGTGCGCCAGGGGGTACCTGTTTTTATTTCGCTTCAGAAGCCGGACCCCGCAAAAGCGTTAAGTAAAGCGGGCCCCGATATCCGGTCTTCGGTGCTTGCCTAGTGAATAGGACAGAGTGCTGACAAACAATTACGAAACTGTCGACTGACTTTAATGATTTTTCATTTGCAGTCGCCGCAATCGATACAGCCCGGGGCGGACGTGAGCGGGCAGGGCTTTGGCGAAAAAAGAAGTTTGCTTACAGCGCGAGTCTTTCTATGGAGCAGGGTTTGTCGGCCGCAGGATGGGGGGTTCTTGCCGTTCTATCATCCATGCGCCGGTGCGGGAGGTGACGATGTTGGTGCGATGGGCCCTATGGGTGCTGCTTATTATGGGCGTCTTGTTATCGGGTGGCTGGGCCACTCTGGCGTTGTGGTACCAGTTTCCCGGCCGGATTGTGGGGCGGTGCTTGTCGGCGCTGGCATGGGCGCTCTTCGTGTTTTCGCTGCTCATCATCGGAACGGTACACCGCAGCGGCGTGGCCTTTGGCGTGTATGCACTGGCTTTCATCGCGCTGTTGTCGTGGTGGCGC
This sequence comes from Dyella monticola, assembly GCF_003363155.1. GTDB lineage: Bacteria > Pseudomonadota > Gammaproteobacteria > Xanthomonadales > Rhodanobacteraceae > Dyella_B > Dyella_B monticola. The sequence goes on from NZ_QRBE01000001.1 coordinate 55,966, forward strand.
ACGATCATGCCGTCAAATCATCGTGATTGGGCGGATGACGTTGCGCGTTCGCTTGCCGGCGAAGTCGAAGGCAAGCTCGTCACGCTCTACAACGTGCGCAATTTCCGGTGGCGCTCCAAAGACGACTATGACATCCATTGGGAAACGCGTCGTTATGATCTCGCTCGCCTCATCAGCGCCGATCTGATTCTTTCCTCGTGGGGCATGCCGGGTATCGTGCATGCCTTGCTATCGTTCGGCTTCGACCATGGTTCTCATCTGGTGTTTTCGGTGGAAGTGCGCCGTCGGCGTAATCAGGCGTTTTCGTCCATCGGCGGCTTTTTCAAGCATTTCGAGCGCACGATCGTGGCCGCCGACGAGCGGGATCTGATTCGCGTCCGCACCAATGTGCGGATGGAAAACGATCACCTGTTTCGTTTGCGGATGAGTAAATCAGCCATGCGCGCGCTGCTTCTTGCCTACATGCATGAAGCCAACGAGCTGGCGGCAACGCCTGCGTACTACAACACTGTGACGTCCAACTGCGTGACCATCGTGTACGACATGGCCAAGGAAATCGATCCCGGATTGGCCTACGACTATCGATTGCTGCTTACGGCCTATCTGCCCAGTTACCTGTACGAAGTCGGTGCGCTGGACCGACGTTATCCGCTCAGTGAGCTGATTGCCCGGGGCGACATCACCGCGCGAGCGCGCGCCACCGGGCCGGATGATGATTTTTCGCGTGCGATACGTACGCCGCTGGCACCATGACCACGAAGACCGTTGCAGCCTTGGTGGCCAGGTGCGTCACCAGGCGTCAGGGCTTGCCGCCACTGCGGATCAAGGCCAGGACCTCGTAGCAGGCGCCCATGGTGTGATAGTCCACCTTGCCTGCGGGGCTCTTTTCATCGCTGTATTTGCGATTGTCCTGGGTGAGGATGCGATACCACGCGCCGTAGGTGTGGTCGATGAAATGCTCCCACGCGTAGGCCCACAATTTCTCGTACCACGCGTCGTAGCTTGCATGGCCGGTGTGTGCGTAAAGCAACGCCGCGGCGGCCAGCGATTCGGCCTGCACCCAGAAATATTTGTCGCCGTCGCAAATGCTACCGTCAGGCGCGAAGCCGTAGCACATGCCATCGTTGACGGTATCCCACGAACGGCTCAGTGCGGTATCGAACAGATGCTGTGCGGTAGGCAGAATCCATGCTTCCTCAAGACCGCGTTCGTGCAGCAGCGGTTCGAGGATCATCAGCAGCTTCGCCCATTCGGTCTGATGACCCGGCTGGAAGCCCCAGGGACGGAACAGGTGCTTGGGATCGTCGCGATGGTAATCCCAGTCGATGGTCCAGTCGGTATGGTAATGCTCCCAGACCAGCCCATCGGCAAGCTTCGCCTGGCGTTGTGTCATGGTGCGCGCGAGCGTCAATGCGCGATCGAGATAGCGCGGCTCGTCGCTGGCCTGGTACGCGGCGAGCATCGCCTCGCACATGTGCATATTGGCGTTTTGGCCACGGTAGGTGCTGAACTGCCAATGCTCATCGGCTTCGTCGCGATACAGGCTGGCCTGGGCATCCCAGAAATAACGCTCCAGCAATTGCCAGGTTTCATCCATCCACGCAGCGGCTTCCTTGATGCCTGCTTTCAACGCGGTGGAATAGGCGAGCAACACGAAGGCGAGACCGTAGCAATGATTGGTACGGTCTTCCGGTTTGCCGTCGCGGATCGTCCACGCATAACCGCCGGTAGCCGGGTTCCGATGCACCTCGCGCAGATAGCGCAGGCCGTGATGCACGGCATCGACGTATTCGGGCTTGCCGAATTCGATCGCCGCCATGGCGTAATTGAAGACGAAGCGCGTGCTGCTCACCAGGTGACGGTGGCTGGCGTCGTAGACGGTGCCGTCGTCGCGGAAGTAGTGGAAGAAGCCACCGGCAGGATCGATAGCGCGTGGATGGTAGAACGCCATCGTCTGCGCGATGTGTCCGCGCAAAAATGTTTCAGAACGGAAATCCGGTTGAGCCGGCGTGGTCATGCGTAAGTCTCCATGAATTGTTCCACTTCGTCCGGACGCGGCATGGAGGCGAACGAACCGTGCCGTGTCACCGCCACCGCGCCGCAGGCGCTGGCATAACGCAGTGCCGCGTGCAGGCGCGGCAGCGTGGCGACCCAGGCATCGAGGTTGGATGCGGTGATGCCTTGCTCGGCAAGTTGATGCAGCAGGCCGCCGACGAACGCGTCGCCTGCACCGGTGCTGTCGACCATCGGAACGTCATAGCATGGCAGTTCGCCTTGCACGTCCGGATGGAACCAGCGCAAAGGCTGCGGGCCATCGGTGACGATCAGCAAACGTGCGTTGCCGCTCCAAAGACGCTCGAGGAATACCTCCTCGCCTTCGTTCGCCAGCCAGTCGAATTCTTCGGCGCTGAGCTTCACCACATCGGCCAACAGCAATGCAGGCCATACGTGCGGGCGAGGCTCCACATGGCGCGGCCATAGCGCGGGGCGCAGGTTGAGGTCGAAACTGACCAACGTGCCGGCGTCCCGCGCGCGACGCATGGCGATCAGCGTGACCTCGGCCAGATCCGTATCGGTCATGCTGTTGGAGCAGGCGTGAAAGACTGCCGTATCGTTGAAGGCCTGCGGGCGGAAATGTTCGGCACGGAACAGCAGGTCCGCCGAAGGTGGCCGGTAGAACGCAAAACTGCGTTCGCCGCGACCATCCAATGTGACGAACGCAAGCGCCGTGTTCGCCTCGCCGGTACGCACGACGTCGACCGTATCCACGCCTGCCTGCTGCAGGCTGTGCAGCAGGAAGTCGCCGAAACGGTCGAGGCCCAGCATGCCGGCAAAACGCACATGATTGCCGAGCTTGGCCAGTGCAACGGCCACATTGGCCGGCGCGCCGCCGGCGTAAGGAACGAAATGCCGCGCAAAGCCGTGGCCGTCGCTGCCTTCGCCGTGCATGTCGATCAAAGCCTCGCCGAAGCAGAGGATGGAACGTTTCATCAAGAACCCCGAACCGAAAATAAAGGGAAAACAGTTGTTATCGATGTGGATGCGTGCCGTGCCAGGAGCGTTGCATCTCTCCCGGCCTACCCGCGAGGGCGCGCATCACTGGGAGGCAACAGGTGCCTTGTTAATCACCGAACCGCGCAAGCCATAGAACACGATGTACGCATAGCACAGCAGCGGTAGCACGAATGCATGCTGGATGCCGACGTTGTCCGCCAACAGTCCCTGCAGCCACGGCACCAGCGCGCCACCCACGATGGCCATGATCAAAAGGCTCGATGCCTTGCCCGTCAGCGGACCCATGCGTTCGATACCGAGTGAGAAAATGGTGGGAAACATGATCGAGTTGAACAAACCGATCACCACGATGCTGTACACGGCGAACATGCCGCTGGTCGACATGGTGACCAGCAGCAAAAGGATGTTGATCACGGAGAAACCAGCCAGCAGCTTGCGCGGCGACAGCATTGCCAGCAGCCACGAACCAAGGAAGCGCCCAAACATGGCGCCCAGCCAATAGAACGATACGTAATGGGCAGCTTGCTGCTCGCTCATGTGGCCGATCTGTGGCTCGGACAGGTAATTCACCATGAAGCTGCCGATCGATACTTCCGCACCCACGTAGAAGAAGATGCCCAGCACGCCGAACAAGACATGCCGATAGCGCAGCGCATCGAGCAGGCTGTGATGGCCGGTGTCGGCCTTCTCGGTGCTTTCCTCCAGCGGAGGCAGGCGGAATATCCACACGAACACCGCCAGCAGTATCAACACCACGGCCAGGCCGATATAAGGCGTCTGCACCGATTGCGCTTCCTGGGTGCGGTAAAGCGCCTGCTGTGTCGCGGACAAGCCGGCGATTTCCGTGGCGCTCTTCACCTGCGTGGAGAGAATCAGCAAGCTGCCGAACCATGGTGCCAGGAAGGTGCCAAACGAATTGAGTGCCTGCGCAAGCGTGAGGCGGCTGGAACTGGTTTTCTCAGGCCCCAATAGCGCTACATAAGGGTTGGCCGCCACCTGTAGCACGGTGATGCCTGTAGCCAGCACGAACAATGCGCCAAGAAATGCGGGATAAAGACGCAAACCTGCCGCGGGCCAGAAGCCCATCGCACCGATGCCGGCAATCACCAGGCCGGTCACGATGCTTTTCTTGTAGCCCAGGTGTGCAACCAGCCGGCCCGCGGGCAGCGACATCAGAAAGTACGCGCCGAAGAAGGTGAATTGCACCAGCATCGCCTGCGCGTAGTTCAACTCGAACACTGCTTTCAGATGCGGAATCAGAATGTCATTGAGGCATGTGAGAAAACCCCACATGAAAAACACCGCGGTAATCACGCTGAGCGCAAGCGGAAAATACGTGTAGCGGGTATCGCCGACGTCCGTCGACAGAGCAGGAGACGGCGAAGTAGGTGCGGTAAAAGCCATGATTAAATCCCGTGGATCAAGCGTGAGGCGGGCAACTGCTGTCGCGCACGAGCAAGTGCACGGGAGCGATGGTCTGGCGTGGCGGCGGCGACGGATCGCGCACGCGCTCCAGAATCAGTTCCGCCGCTTGCCGGCCGCGATCACGCGGTGTCACCGCCAGCGTGGTCAGCGGTGGCGCACTGACCGCGGCTTCGGCGATGTCGTCGAAGCCGGTGAGGGCGAAATCCGTACCGGGCTGCAAGCCGCGTTGATGCAGGCCAAGCATCAGCCCCAGCGCGACCGCGTCGTTGTAGCAGACGGCTGCGGTGGGCGCTGATTTGCCTTTGAACAGTTGCTCGCACTGCGCCACCGCATCCAGGCGATTGGGAACGCATTCCACCATCACGTTCGCGTCCGCCGACAACCCGGCTGACTGCATGGCCTCGGTGTAGCCGGCGCGGCGCTGGCGGCACGAACTGGAGCCCAAGTGACCGCCGTAGAACGCGATACGCGTGTGTCCCTGCGCGATGAGGTGTTCGGTGGCAAGCCGCGCGCCACGTTGGTTGTCAAGAAACAGACGATCCCAGTGATCGCACGCGGCCAGATCGCCGCTCACTTCGCGGTTGAACAACAGCAACGGTATCTGCGAACCCACCGCGGAAAGAATCCGCTGCGCGTCACTGCCTTCGGCCGGCGAGAGAATGATGCCGGCCGGGCCGTGCTCCATCAGCGAGCCGAGCACGGCCAGTTCACGCTCGGTCGACTCGCCCGTACTGCCGAGCAGGGTCACAAAGCCGGTGTCGCCGAGAATTTCGTCGACGCCCGCCGCGAATTCAGCGAAGAACGGGTTGGCCAGGTCGTTGAGCACCAGTGCGATGCTCGAGGACGTACGCCGCCGCAGGTTGGCCGCGGCACGGTTGTAGACGTAGCCCTGGCGCCGGAGCTCTTCCTCCACGCGCGCTCGGGTGTGCTTGTTGACCAGCGGGCTGCCCCGTAGGACAAGCGACACGGTGGCGCGCGAGACGTCGCAGCCCGCGGCAATATCGCTCAAGGTGACCTTGCGGCCGACCGGCGGTGTATTCCCCATTTATGCCAGGTCCTCGCTTTTGGAACGATCCAAATGTACCCGAACCGGCACGTTAGTGATCCTGCACTGCAGCATGCCAGCCCTCTCCCTAGATGGTAGCTTGCCCGGCGTTTGGAACGATCCAAATCGCCCGACCCCACGACCGGCCCTGTCCCTGGAAGGACAAAAGCCCAATCATGGCGCTTCGCGGCGCTACATCCGCTTGACCGAACACATTAACAGGCCCCGATCCCCATGAAGCAATGCCTGATTCGCGTCTCTCTCTGTGTGCTCATCATGACATCGCTGGGCATCGCTTCCGTAGCTCAGGCGAGCGATCCGCACGCCTCCGAAGTCGATCCGCGCATCGGAACGGGGGGCGATGGCCACCTGTTCCCCGGTGCTACGGTGCCGTTCGGCATGATCCAGCTCTCGCCCGATACGGCGATGCCCGATTTCAAGCACGCCTACAAATGGGCGGCGGGTTATCAGTACAACGATCCCACCATCATGGGCTTCTCCCACACGCACTTCTCCGGCTCCGGGCATTCGGACATGGGCGATGTGCTGGTCATGCCGATCGCCGGTGACGTGAAGCTCGATCCGGGTGACGAGAAGGTGCCCGGCAGCGGCTACCGCTCGCGCTTCAGTCACGACACAGAGGTGGAGCAGCCGGGCTACTACGCCGTCACGCTCAGCGACTACGGCGTGCGCGCCGAGCTCACTGCCAGCCGTCGCGTGGGCTGGCACCGCTACACCTTCCCGGCCGGCAAGCCGGCACACCTGCTGCTCGATCTGCGCCCCAGCATCTACGACTACACCGGCAAGGTGCTGTGGTCGAACCTGCAAGTGCGCGCAGATGGCACCGTCACCGGTTGCCGCACCACGCGCGGCTGGGCACCGGGCCGTGAACTGTGTTTTGCGATGCGCTTCAATCAGCCGATGACCTCGCGCGAGCTCTACAACCGCGAAACCGGTCTCATCTACAACGGCTTCAAGGGCCCAGGCAATCAGCCGGAAGATAGCAACGCACAGAATGGCCGCGCGCTCGAGGGCGTGTTCGATTTCGGCCAGCTCAAGCAACCGTTGCTGGTGAAAGTGGCGATTTCGCCAATCAGCGAGGCCAACGCCATTGCCAACCTCGATCAGGATGGTCAGGGCTGGAATTTCGATGCGCAGCGCAGCGACGCCACGGCGGCGTGGAACAAAGCGCTGGCGCCGATCGACGTGGACGGTTCCAAGACCTTGCGTACGCAGTTCTACACCGCGCTCTATCACTCCATGATCGCGCCGAACCTGGCGATGGACGTCAACGGCGAATTCCGCGGCCCCGATCATCAGGTGCATCACGCCGATGGCTTCGATTTCTATTCGAGCTGGTCGATGTGGGACGTGTACCGCGCGCAGCAACCGCTACTGATCCTGCTGCACCCCGATCGCATGACCGATTTCGTGCGCTCCTTGATCGCCTCACAACAGGCGAGCCCGTTCGGCATGTTGCCGGTATGGGCCTATCAAGGCCTGGAAACCTGGTGCATGACCGGCTACCACGCGGTAGCGATTATTGCCGATGCCTACATCAAGGGCATCCGCGGTTTCGATGCCGACAAGGCGATGAAGGCGATGGTATCCACCGCCACCTATGGCGATTACGGCGATCTGGCCGATTACATGAAGATCGGCTACGTGCCCATCGACAAAGAAGTGGAGGGTGGTTCCAAGACGCAGGAATACGCCTATGACGACTGGGCCATCGCGCAGATGGCCAAGGCACTGGGCAAGCACGACATCTTCAACACCTTCGAAAAGCGCGCCACCAATTGGCGCAACGTGTGGGATCCGAAAACCGGGTTCATGCGCGCGCGCCTGACTAACGGCAAGTTCCGCGAACCGTTCGATCCCACCAGCGCCGGCTACGGCGACGACTACACCGAAGCTAATGCCTGGCAGTACTCCTGGTACGTGCCGCAGGACGTTGCGGGCCTGATCACGGCGATGGGTGGCGATGCGGCCTTTACGCACAAACTCGATGAGCTGTTCGACGCCAAGGTCGATCCCTCCATCTTCAAGAACGTGGAAGACATCACCGGCCTGATCGGCTGGTACGCGCACGGCAACGAACCCAGCCACCACATTGCCTACCTCTACGACTACGCCGGCGAGCCGTGGAAAACGCAGCAGCGCCTGAAGCAGATCATGGACAACGAATACGGTCCAGGTCCGGCGGGCCTGATCGGCAACGACGACCTGGGCCAGATGTCCGCCTGGTATATCTTCACCGCGCTGGGCTTCTATCCGGTCACGCCCGCCAGCGACGAATACGCCATCGGCCGGCCGTTCGTGCCGCGCGCGGCCATTCATTTGAGCAATGGCCACACGTTCACGATTACCGCCTCGCCGCTCGATGACGCGCACCCCTACGTGGGCGCGATCACGCTCAACGGCAAGCCGCTCGATCGGGTGTATCTGAAGCATTCGGACATCCTTGCCGGCGGCGAGCTGCACTTCACGATGCAGGCGCAGCCGAACACGACATGGGGCCGGGACATTTCGGCACGTCCGGCGGCGATGAGCGCCTACTCGCGGTAGGGTGCGGTAGCGGGCGCGTCTGTCTGTGTAGGACCGACGCGCTCGCAGGCAGGAAGCAGGCGCCCTGTGATGTGCTTCACCCTTTGGGTGACGGAAAACTAGCTTGCCGGGCCGCGCAATCGCTCCAGGCAGGTCTTCATGTAAGTGAAGCCCTCTCACACTGGTAAGCGGGCGCAAAACATGCTCAGAATGCATGCATCATGCCGAAGCACGTAAGGATCAAGGGCAGTCGATGATTCCGGGGGGAGCGCGACAAATGGCAGCCATACCCTGGCGCACCGGAGGTTTGCTGCTCGCGGTGATCGTCATCGTGGCGTTGCCGTACCTGATCACGCGGGGAAGCTCGCAGGAGTCGTTCCAGGCCGGTGAGCTGGTCACCCGCTCGGCGGAAGTCCAGGCACTGGCTTACCGTATCGCCGATCAGACGCACGATGCCGAATCGGCGATCCAGCATTTGCTGGCCGATGACCCTGACAGTCACGCCGAAGCGGTGGCAGTGGGCGCCGAGGAGGCCATTCCAGGGCTCTTGGACGAATTGCGACGCATAAGCGGCGACAACACCACGCAGCAACATCTGGTGGAACAACTGGGTGCGGTGGAGAACGGGCGCCTGGCGCTGCTGCATCAGGCGATCCAGCGCTATCGGCTCAATGATCGCGCTGGCGCCGAGCAGGCCCTGCGCGATGCCAACGGGTTGTTCCGCATCGATGACATCATTGACAAGGTCGTCGCCAACGCGGAGCAGACGCTGCAGCAACGCTACGACGCGGCCCGGAAACAGTCCTACGACAGCAGCCTCGTGCTGACGCTCACCGCCATCGCGCAGTTGCTGATGCTGATGATCGTGGTGGTGGTGTCTGAGCGGCAGATCGGGCGACGATCGCAGGCCGAAGCGCGTGAACGCCAAGCCATCCAGCGCTCGCAGATGATCCTGCAGGCCGTGCGCGAACCGATCGCGCTGCTGGACCACAACTTGTGCACGCTGCTGGTGAACGCGGCCTTCAGCGAGCTCTACGGCGTGTCCGAAGAGAGCCGTGCCGACTACCTGGAAGATGTGGGGCAAGGCGCCTGGAGCGATGAAGTGCTGATGCAGCGCCTGCGCGACGTGCTGCTGCGCGATCGCGAACTGTGGGATTTCGAGCTGATTCAGCGCACCATCGATGGCGTGGAACGCCATGCCGTGATCAACGCGCGCCGCCTGCAACAGCAGGACAGCGAGAGCCCCGTGCTGCTGCTTACCGTCAGCGACGTCACCGCACGCGCACTGGTCGAGCAGCAGGTGAAGGAACTCAATCATCAGCTCGAGAACAAGGTTTCGCAGATTTCCGAGGTCAACCGCGAGCTGGAAGCGTTCAGTTATTCCGTTTCGCACGACCTGCGCGCGCCGCTGCGCCACATCACCGCTTTCGCGCAGAAGCTGGAAGGGCATCTGGGCCAGGGCATCGACAACACCGCGCTGCATTACCTGGGCGTGATCCGCGATGCGTCCAATCGCATGGCGCAACTCATCGAGGATCTGCTGGTCTTTTCGCGCCTTGGCCGTGGTGCCCTGCGGCTGCAGGCGGTGGACATGCAGGCATTGGTGGAAGAAAGCTGTGCGCTGGCCGAATCGGAGGTACTCGGGCGCAGCATCGTCTGGGGCATCGACCCTCTGCCGGTGGTGGTGGGCGATGAGAACATGCTGCGCACCGTGTGGCAGAACCTGATCGGCAACGCCGTGAAATACACCGGCCAGCGCGAGGTCGCGCATATTGACGTCTCCGTGCAGCGCAGTAACGGCGGCGACTACGAATTCACCGTCGCCGACGACGGCGCAGGGTTCGATATGCGTTACGTAGACAAACTTTTTGGTGTATTCCAACGGTTGCACAAAGCCAGCGAGTTCCCCGGCAACGGTATTGGCCTTGCCAACGTCCGGCGCATCGTGATGCGCCACGGCGGCCGCGCCTGGGCGGAAGGCGAACCAGGCAACGGCGCCCGGTTTCATTTCACGTTATCGGCCATCGAACCACCCACGGCATCGCCATGAAGCACAACCCTCTGCGCCCCATCCTGCTGGTCGAAGACAGCCCCGTCGACGCCGAAATGACGCTGGACGCGCTGCGCGAGGCGAATCTCGCCAATCCGGTGGTGCACGTAGAAGATGGCGTGGATTGCCTGGATTGGTTGTATGCGCGCGGCGCCTTCGAGGGCCGCACCAGCGATGACCCTATCGTGGTGCTGCTGGATATCAAAATGCCCCGCATGAACGGGCTCGACGTGCTCACGCAGATGCGCGCCGATGACCAGTTCCGGCGCACGCCGGTGGTGATCCTCTCTTCCTCGCGGGAGGAAAGCGACTTGGCGCGGAGCTGGGATCTGGGCGTAAACGCTTACGTCATCAAGCCCGTGGATGTGAAGCAATTTTTCGAGGCGGTGCGCACGCTTGGACAGTTCTGGGGTGTTTTGAACCAATCGCCCGACCCGCAGTGAGACGCATGCCCATGGACCCTACCGTCTACGGCGCATTGACATATGATGATTGGATGCCGGACAAGTCCAATCTCCAACGCTCGTTGCCGCGGATACGCATCCTGCAGGTGGAGGACAGCCCGCTTGACGCGGAGCTGGTCCTGACCGAGCTGCAGGCCGACGGCATCGATTACGACGTACGCCTGGTCGACGATGAACCGGCCTACGTGCAGACGCTGAAGGATTTCGCGCCGCACATCGTGCTATCGGACCTGAGCATGCCTGGCTTTTCCGGGCAGCGCGCGCTGGAGCTGCTGCGCGATCACAGCATGGATATCCCGTTCATCTACGTGTCCGCCACGCTCGGTGAAGAAGCGGCGATTGCGGCGCTGCGCGAAGGCGCCACCGACTACATCCTCAAGCAGAATCCCGCGCGCCTGGCGAGCGCCGTGCGCCGTGCAATGCGAGAAGCGGATGAGCAGCGCGCGCGTGCGCGTGCCGAGGCGGAGCTGATTCGCATCCAGCGTTTCGAAAGCCTCGCCATGCTGGCCGGCGGGTTAAGCCACGATTTGCGCAATTTGCTGCAGCCGTTGCTGCTGGCCGGCGACAGTCTGCAGGATTACCAGAACGATCCGCGGCTGGCGCGCCTGGGTGCCTTGGTGCGCGATTGCGGGCGGCGCGGATTGGAAATGGTGCAATCCATGCTGTCGTTCGCGCGGGGTGCGCGACGCGCCGAGCAGGTGAAAGTGCAAGCGCTGGTCGATGCGCTGTCGCTGCTTCTGCAAGGCAGCGTGCCGCGCACGGTGACACTGGACATCGACGTCGCCGATCCGCAGCTCACCTTCGACGGCAACCACACCGAGCTGCAGCAATGCCTGCTCAATCTTTGCCTCAATGCGATCCAGGCGATGCCCAACGGCGGCATCCTGCGCGTGAATACGTGCAAGACCAAGCTCGAGCAAGCATTCTTTCTGGAGCATGAAGATGCGCAGCCGGGCGACTACGTGCGCCTCACCGTCACTGACACCGGCATGGGCATGACCGACGAGGTGCGCAAGCGGCTGTTCGAGCCGTTCTTCACCACCAAGGACGGCGGTACCGGATTGGGCTTGTTGTCCTGCCGCCGCATCGTCTACAGCCATGGCGGCGTGATGCGCATGGATAGCATCGTGGGCGAAGGCAGCTGTTTCGATCTGTACATTCCGCTGCTGCATCCCACCTCCGATACCCCTGAGCTCAGCGATGGCGATGCCGCGCTGCATGGCAATGCCGAACACGTCTTGCTGGTGGTGGAAGAAGCCGGCCAGCTCACCTTGCTCAGCGACACCCTCGATGCGTGGGGCTACGAAGTGCATGGCAGCCAGAGCGGTACCGCCGCGCTGCAATGGATCGAAGCCTGCGGCCTGCCCGATCTGGTGGTGATGGACGGGGACATGAGCCTGTTTACCAGCGAGCGTACGCTGGCCGCGCTTAGCCAATACGGCTATTGCAGCGGCGTGGTGGTGCTGTGTCGTGCGGACGACCTGTCCGATTCACCGAAATTGCGCATGCCCGATGGCAACCGCGTGCGCCGCTTGAACAAGCCCGTCGGCACGCGAGCACTATTGCGCGCGGTGCAGGACATCTTGCGCGAAGGCAAGGAAAAGCCGCGGCATTAGCAATGCTTTTTGCACCCTCTCCCCGCAGGGGAGAGGGTGTTCATTGCGCGCGCTTCAATCAATCCCGAGCTTCTTCAACTTGTATCGCAACGCGCGGAACGTGATGCCCAGCTTCCGCGCGGCGGCTGTCTTGTTGTAGCGCGATTCCTCCAGCGCTTTCATGATCGCAGTGCGCTCAAGGTTGCTGATGTAGTCATCCAGTGGCAGTTCGCTGGACGGTGTCTGCGCCGCCGGTGTGCTGGCGGATGGCTGAGCTTGCGCGTAGGCCGGCGGCGCATGATGGCCGTGCGGCGAAGCCGCCCCGATGTCAGCCGCGTGGCGTGGCGGGCGTTGCGGCAGCATCAGGTCGCTGGCATCGACGCGGTCGCCATCGCACATCGCCACGGCGCGCTCCAGGATATTTTCCAGTTCGCGCACGTTGCCGGGGAAGTCGTAATCCTCCAGCGCCTGGCGCGCTTCCGGCAGCAACCGTACGGGCGTACCGCCGCCGCTCTTGGCGGCCAATTGACGCAGTACGTATTCGGCCAGCAGCGGCACGTCGCCGCGGCGCTCGCGCAGCGGCGGTACGCGCAGCTCGATGACGTTGATGCGGTAGAACAAGTCCTGGCGGAACTGGCCCTGGTCCACCAGGGCGGCGAGATTCTTGTGCGTGGCCGAGAGAATGCGCACATCCACCGCGACCTCTTCGCGCGCGCCGATCGGGCGCACGGCTTTTTCCTGGATCGCGCGTAGCAGCTTGACCTGCATGTGCAAGGGCAGCTCGGCCACTTCGTCGAGGAACAACGTGCCGCCGTGGGCCGCCTGGAACAGGCCTTCCTTGTCGGCGACCGCGCCGGTGAAGCTGCCTTTGCGGTGGCCGAAGAATTCGCTTTCCATCAGCTCGGACGGGATGGCGCCGCAGTTGACCGGCACGAACGGTCCGCTTGCGCGTGGCCCCTGCTCATGGATCAGTCGTGCCACCAGTTCCTTGCCGACGCCCGATTCACCGGCGATGTAAACCGGCGCCTGATTGCGGGCCAGCTTGACGATGGTGTTGCGCACTTGCTGCATTGCGCTGGAGTCACCGATGAGGCGCTCGCCCGAGTTGGTTGCCACGGGGCCGGCGCCGACACCGGTGCGCTTCTCTTCGGCCAGCTTCAGCGCGGTGCGCACCAGCCGGCGCAGCATCTGGATGTCCACCGGCTTGGAGACGAAGTCGAAGGCCCCGGCCTTCAACGCCGTGACGGCGGCGTCAACGTTGCCGTAGGCGGTGATCATCGCGACGGGCGTTTCATCGTAGTCGGCGGCGATCAGTTCGACGATCTCCTGGCCGCTGCCATCGGGCAGTCGCATGTCGGTGAAGCACAGGTCGTAGCCTCGCTCGGACAGCGCCTGACGCGCTTCAGCGACCGTGCCGACAGCGTCGACCTTAAGGTCCATGCGACCCAGTGTGATCGTCAGGAGTTCGCGGATATCGCGTTCGTCGTCAATGACCAGGACGGTCTGTTGGCTCATGATGGGGAGGCGAAAGTGGGTTACCGTTCAGGATACTCGCTTGCCTGCATGTGGCAAAGCGCCGTTGGTTTATGTACGTCAATGCCCAAGGTGGTTGAGGAAAAACCGGGCGATCACGCGATACGCATCCTGCGAATCGGGCAGCTGTGGATCGGAAAGAACGAATGTCCCACACCTCCCTTACGTGAAGCTCCGTCTGTGCGCCGGCTTTGTCAAGCCACTGCTGGACTGAACTGATGGTCATGTCGCGGCTGCCGGTGATCAGCAGCATTAGCGGAAATCGGGCTAGCAACGCCGGCGACAACCCCGGCTGCACCAGTGGATCGCGCATGGTGGCGCCGCGAAAATAAGCGATGTTTGACGGCCCATCGGCCCGGCGAACGCCGGGGCCCAGCAACGCTGAACCCCTGCAAGCCACCAGGCCCTGGTTTTCCTCGCTCCTCAAAACAGGGCCATCCATGGCCCTTCTCCGCGTGTGCCGGGGGCGACGGGTTTAAACATCGCAGTGTTGAACATCACGGTGAAGGTGCCGACGTAGCGGCCGCTTTCGTCTTCGTGCCGCTCAAAATTTCTTCCATCCTCAAGTACACGCCATTGGTCCAGCCGAAACCGATCACATTGGCGGTGTAGCCCGCGCTTACTTTCACATCGGCGTTGCCTTGCGCCATGTTGTATTTCTCGCGGATGGTGCCATCCGCTGCAAGGCTGCGATCCACTGTTGCGCTGAACTTGGCTGCGATGCGGTGCGCGTCGTCATGAAAGCCATAGGCATCCAGGCCGGCAACGGCGAGCCAGTTGGTTGGTGCCCAGCCGAACGGAGCATTCCACTGCGCGCCGCTGGGCCGGTTGTCCATGGCCAAGCCACCGGATAGCTCGAAAATGGAAAGCTTGCCGTGCACGGAGGCTGCCTGCTGAGGTGATGCAGCGCCGGCCCAAAGCGGATAGAACGTGGTGAGATAGGGTGCATCGTTGGGTTTGCCGGCAATGAAGTCGTAGTCCCGGTACATGCCCAGCTCCGGCCGCCAGAGGTAGGTGTTCATCGCGGCTTTGCGCGCAGCGGCAGCTCGCGCCCAGTGCTCCGCGTCGGCGGTCTTGCCTAGCTGCTGCGCGAAGTCGTGCAGATCCATCTCATAGCGATAGAGCAGGCTGTTCAAGCTCACATCGGCGTAATGGTGGGTGGAACCACCGAAGGGGCCGTAATGGAAGTTTGTATCGAAGCCTGATTCGCGCATGGCGCGATCGCCGTGGTAGTAGTCGGCCGTGAGGCGGTAGCCACCCATCCAGTTGCCCGCACAGACTTTCGAAGCGCGCACGTCACAGCTTTCGGTTTTCAGGCGCGCGGCCTCGGCATCGTCAGGATGTTCGGATGCTTTGATGAGGTAGCCGGGGTTTTCCGAGGGATGTGCAAGCAGCCATTTGATGACACTCAGATAGAACTCGCTGCTTTGCGCTTCCAGCACGGGGCCGCTGCCGAAGTCGTAGTAGCGTGCAAGTCCCGTGTTGCCGGCGAGGTGTTCCGGTCGCGTCCAGATGTCGTGATTGCGCACGGCAAGCGGATAAGCCTTTTCCAGCCACGCGCGCTTTTCGTCGGCATGACCGAAGCTGGCCGGATCGTTGAGCACCGACACCATCATCTGGGTGAGGAAGGGCGGCTGCGAACGACTGAGGTAGTAAGTGCGATTGGCGTTGAGCACGCCGCCGTAGTACTGCACCTCGAACAGCGCGTTGTCGACCATGTTGCGCGCCATCTCGATGCGGTGGTCGGCGACCAGGCCCAGTACGATGAAATAGCTGTCCCAACCATACATTTCGTTAAAGAAGCCGCCGGGGACCACGTACGGATGCGGCAGATACAGCAAGCCTTGCACCGGCAGCTTGGTGGCGTCGACGTCGCCAAGCTGTTCGATAGGCTTGGGCAGCGTGTGAATATCGACATTGCAGTGCTTCTGCGTCTGCAGCAGTTCGGGCGGCACCTTGAACTGGGCCGGGATATAAAGCACCGGTCGCGTTCTTATCTTCGGATCGACCAACGACTTGCATTCGGTTTGCGAGCGCGTGAGCGTGGCCCAGGCTTTATCGATATACGCGCGCGTCTTGGCCGGGTCGGGCTGCTGGGCGGCGCAAACGGTGGCCACCAGCGAGGCCGTGAGCAGGAAAGTGAGGAGCTTTGCGCTGGATTTGGCGAGGGTGCGGTGATCGAGGTGTTTCATGCGGGTTCCCCAAAACGAAGCGAGCGGCGCCAGGTTGGCTGCCGCTCACGGGTTTACGTCATAAGTCCTGACGCGTGAGTATGACCTCTCCGTTGGCATTGCGTTTGAGCGTAATGTCCATCTGTTTGCCGCGGAAGGTGATGTGCTTGAGCGTCATTGCCGTCCAATGCACGGGCAGCATGGGCGGATATGCCTGCTCCAATCCTTGTTCCTGGATGCGCAGGCCGGTGAACCCGTACAGCAGGTTTTGTAGAAAGCCCCCGCTGGCGGTCATGAAATAGCCGGTGTTGTTGCTGGCGGTTTCCGTGCGTACGTTGAACGGCGGCTTGACCACGTCGGCGTCGACGTAGCTTTGGAACCACCGCTCGGCATCACGCGTATAACCGGCCATGGCGGCGGAGATGGAAAGTGGCAGATAGCCCATGCTGTTGGGTTCGCGGTGCGATTGCTTGATCGGTGTGATGGCGTAGTCATAGGTGCGCGCGCGAACCTCTTTGCTCATGGGCACATCCAGTGCCGGCAGACTCAGGCCGGGCAGGCTGCTGCCGCCCCAGGTATTGAGATCGTGCGCGACGGTTTCATCGAAATCCAGGTAATGGTCGCCCTCCTTGGAGAAAGGAATGTGAAGCCCATCGGCGACCTGCGCCCAATGCGGATCAGGTTTTTCGCCAACGATGGCGGCGGCTTTCGCGGCAATGCGCAGCGCTTTTTGTGCACCGGCATTGGTGAAGGTGTCGTTGGGTACGTCGCTGTAGTCTTCGTCGACCGACGTGACATGGTCGATGTCGTAGCGTTGCTTGGCGGGGTGGTACGTGGCGCGACTGGCCCAGAAATCAGCCACCGCACGAATCACCGGCCACCCGTGCCGCACCAGCCACTGGCGGTCTTGCGTGGCCTCGTAGTACTGCCACTGAGCAATGGCTATGTCGGCGTTGACGTGGATTTCGCGTTCGTCCAAGACCCACGCAAAATGCGGCGTTTGCGAGCTGCCGTTGTCCGGATCGGCTTCCCATGGATACATCGCGCCACGCAAGCCGCGTGCACGCGCGCGCTGCTCGGCTTGATCCAAGGTGCGGGATCGGTACATGACCAGCGATTTGGCGCGATCCGGATGCAGTAGCAGCAGCGCGGGGAAAACCCAGGTGTCGCTGTCCCAGAAAATATGGCCGGTGTAGCCCGGTGTCATGCCGCAGGCACCGATCGGCCAGGACGTGTCGGGGGCGGCATTGGACAGTAGATAGTAGAGGTCGGAGTGCACCATCTGCTGCGCCTTCGGATCGCCGTCGATCTCGATGTCCGACTGCCAAAGCGTATGCCATGCCGCTTCGTGTTCGGCCAACAAGGCGCCGAAACCTTTGTTGCGCGCGGCGGTTGCCTGCGCCAGATTTTGCATGGCATCGGCGCCGCCCCAACCATCGCGCGACATCGCCACGTATTTGGTGAAGGTGTAGGTACGACCCTTTTGCACAGCCACGCGCAGATCCAGCGCCAGGCGGTAGTCGCTGCGATAGCGCTCGGCGTGGCTGATATGTGCGTCCTTCGGGACGCCAAGCGCCACAGCTTGCGCCATGCGTGCGCCTTGTTCGGCCTTACCCTGCAGCCAAAGTGTGAGGGCGGACGTGTCGCCGTCGGCGCTCAGTACGTGCGTATCGCCGTGATACCACAGCGGTGCGCGATCGGGTGTCGCCGGCGCAATCGGCTGTAGCTTCAAATTGTTGGCGAACACCGCTTCCTGCATCTGCGGCCCATCCATTTTGCCCAGCGCGAAGCGGGGTTGATGAGGCGCCCACAGGTCAGTCTGGAAGGAAAGTTTTACGTCGCCATCGAAATCGGGCGTGATCGAAAACTGTGTCACAGCCAGATGGTGCGATGCCTGGCTGACGAAGGTCTTCACTTCGATGCCGGTGACTTTAGTGCCATCGACGTAGTTGTAACGCGTGGTCAGCACGCCGTTATACATATCTAGCGTCTGCGTATAGTTCTGGAAGCGGTGGCCATCGATATCCACCTGGTTCAACCAGAACTCTCCGGCACGCGAGGAGCCGGTGCTGTAATCGATGCCGGTCCAGCCCGGAACCGCCGCGGGGCGTGACACATCGCCCTGGGCGTAATCCATGAACGCCGTCATATAGGCGAGATTGCCTTCGGTGCCGCGCGGCGCGGTGAGAGTGGAGACATAGCCATTGCCGAGTTGGCCGGGGAAATAGTTCGCCCAGTTCTTGGATGAGGCGGTGAGAAGAAAGCTCGGATCGGTCGCCGCAAACACGTTGCCGGCAACCAGCACCAGGCACGCGAGCAGCCTGTGCCGCCGTGTCATGCCGGTTCTCCAGGAACCACATCGAAGGCTACCGTGAGGCGCGTTTGCTCACTGTGGAAAGGGACGGTGCCGTGCCAGAAATAAGAAGGAAACAAAACCAGCCGGCCTGCTTCGGGTCGGATGATGTATTGGGTGTGCAAAGCGGGCGTCGTCATGATGCTGGGTTGGCCGAACGCGAGACAGCCATCCGTGCTGGAGGCATCGGCCATGCCGTCGGGCAGATCCACGTAAAAAGCCGAGGAAATCCAGCCGCGCGGGTGCACATGATTGGTGTGATAGCCCGCGCTGCGCAGCCGTACCGACCAGGCACCGTTGTAGCGATAAACCCCGCGGTTGCGGCGACGCAAGGGGTCCGAACCGTGGCCGATGTGCGCGAGGTAGGCACGGATCGGCGCGTCGAATGCCTCGAACAATGCTTGGATGATGGGGTCCGCGTGGCGCGTCAGGTCACCGGTGGTTTCCGTGCCCTCGCGCAACGATTGAAACAACAGTGGATGGCCGTGCGGATTGTGCAGGCGTTCCAGGCTGCGTCTGAGGTCGGCAAGATAAGCGTGAAGATCCGACCACTGCGGTGGTGCTTGCAGGGTTTGTGCACGAACCAGCTGCGGATAATCGCAAAGCACGCTGTAGCGTTCGTCGCCGAGCAGACGCCACGCGGTGGTTTGCAGTGCGATCAGATACTGATCATCCGGGTTGTTGGTCAGCAGTGCTTCGCAGTAGCTCAACGCGCGTTGCGCATCGCCCGTGCCCAGCAGCGCGGCAGCCAGCAAGTTTTGCGCGGCTGCCGCAGAGGGCGATCGTTGCAATGCGCGCTCGGCCAGTGCCAGCGCGATGGGTGGGTCCCATTCCAGTGCGGCCAGTCCGGCGCGTACCAGCAGCGTCGGCGTGGCCTGTGCATGCGTCGCCGAGGTCGCCAGGCATAAATACGCACCGCGCGCATCGCCCGCGCCCTGCAAAATAGCTGCCTTGGCCGCGAGCAACGCCTCATCGCCTTGGAACCGCTGCAAGGCCTGATCGAGTACGGCTGTGGTGTGCGCGCGATCACCCGTGCGCATCCATACCAGCCGAGCGAGATGATCGTGTGCCTCGATATGCCGCGGATCCTGATGCAGGCAGTCGCGCAGGGCTGCTTCGGCCGATTCGAGTTTGCCCAGGGCAATGAGGCTGTTTGCATGCGTGAAATACGCGGCAGCCGTGCGGTGCCCGCGTTCGATGACGTGATGGGCGGCGCGTTCGGCTTCGCTGTGCTTTGCGGCCGCCGTCAACGCCATGGCCAATGCGTGTGCGGCGGCGGGATCGTCGGGCGAGGCGTCCGACCGCTGACGATAAAAGGTGATGGCTTCGTCATGCCGCCCAAGCGCGACCAATGCGGCGATGTGCTGCGCGGTCAGCTCTGGGGGAACGGACCCGGCACCGCATAACGGCGCAAGCACGGCCAGCGCGTCAGCCGGACGTTGTTGATCGTTGTAATAGCGTGCGAGCAGTAAGGCAGCGTGTGGCAGACGCGGCGCCACGCGCCGTAGCAGGGGCAATGCTTCGTCCGGGCGGCCGCTGTTGAGCAGCAGTTCGCCGAGCGACGCCCACGTGGGCGCCCAGCCTGGATCGGCGGCCATGGCTTTGCGCAGTAGCGCTTCGGCGCCATCGATATCACCGAGTGTTTGTTCGATGCCACCGAGCATGCGCAAGGCTTCGGCGTAATCGGGATGCTGCTCGACAATCGACTGCAGTTGATCATGCGCACGGCGAAGATCGCCGGCTTGCAACATGTGCACGACCTGCTGCATGGCGGCGAGAAGCGCGGGAGAGAGTGTCGGCATCGTCATCACCGTGCCCTGCGGACCCCTTCCGCAACGCGTGAAAACGTCTTCCGTGCAGCGTGACGCATGGGATTCACTCAAATCATTCGGTGGCCAGGGTGATGGTGGCGGTCGTGATGCCGGCACGATCGGTTTCACGCTTGAAGAAAAACAACGTAATCAGGATCAGCAACATCGGCACCAGCGAAAAGTAAAACGCATGGATGCCGTCGAAACGTGAAAACACAATGGCGGTGATGCGCGAGCCGAGCGTGCCGCCGAGCGCGGAAAAGATCACGATCAGGCCGGTCATCGCCGCGTGCGAGGGCTTGGGCAGCGAGCTCAGCGCTACCGAATTGATCACCGGATAAATCGGCGCCATCAACACGCCGATCAGCGGAATCAGATAGGCGGCTGCCGGTGCGTTCAGCCAGCCGACATGGGCGCGCTGCACAACACCTTGTGCGAGCGGTAGCGTGAGCATCACCAGCAGGCCCATGCCGAGCACGCAGAAGTTCAGCAGCGTATACCAGCGCATGCGGCGCAACACCTGGCCTGCAGCGATCCGGCCGATGGCGGTAGCGCCGGCAAGGATGGTGGCGAGCTGGATGCTCATGGCGTTGGGCAGCTTGAGAATTTCATTGTTGAACGTCGGCAGCCACGTGCTGAAGCTCTGCTCGATCAGCACGTAAAGAAAGGCCGAGGCCAGGAAGACGTACACCAGCGGACGCAGAAACAGATGCATCATTTCCAGGATCGAGCCATGGATCGACTTGGTTTCCTCGGTACGCGCGGCCGATTCGTCCAACTGCGAGGTTGCCAGCAATACGATCACCAGCACGCAGATCACCGCCAACACCCAGTACACATTGAGCCATGCGGGATTGGCCGGATCCGCACGATCGACGAACGCGCTGAACAGCCATCCCGCCGCCAGCACGCCGACCATGAACAAACCTTCGATCGTGTTGGTAAGCCGTCCATGTTCGCTACGATCGTTCGTCAACAGGCCAATGGAGGAATACACCGCCACCTTGGTGAGCGCGAACGACACGCCCACGCAGGTGAATAACAGCTCAGTCGTTTTGAAACTCGGAT
Source organism: Dyella monticola (assembly GCF_003363155.1). GTDB lineage: Bacteria > Pseudomonadota > Gammaproteobacteria > Xanthomonadales > Rhodanobacteraceae > Dyella_B > Dyella_B monticola. Next base: position 77,043 of record NZ_QRBE01000001.1, read on the forward strand.
ACAACGGCATCAGCACGCATGCGCAGGCAACTATGCCCAGCGCGACCATCATCGCGCGCCGATAGCCAAGCAGGGGAAGAAACGAAGCAACCAAAAAAGACGTAACTGCGATCGGCAGATCCTTGAACAGTTCCAGCATGCTCGCCTGCGGCTTGTCCACGCCGAAGGTAGAGATCGATTGCAGGATGACCGTCCCGACGCTATTGAGCAGGATTGCGAAGACCATATAGATCAGCGCAAGGGCGGCCATCATGCGGAATCGATTCACGGTCTGTCCTTTATGTAATAGGTACGACTGAATCAGGCTGGTTAGAAGTTGTACCCGACTCGCCGTTGAACTGCACTGCCCTTAGGTGAGCAAACCCGCATCGTGCCGCCGCCGCGGGCGAAACCGGATACGCGCCCACTGTCCCAAGTGCCAAGCGGATGAGTCATATCGGTTCCCTGCAACACTGCAGACCCAATGCGAGCAACGTTCGCCTGTACGCCAAACTCGGGTCCTAGACGTACCCAGCGGCCACTGTTCGATCGGGTCGTTTCTAAAAAACTGCTGCCGTGCGGTTCCCATTTCCCTGGAAAATCCATGGCCGGATGAGCGCCCGGCCATGGTTGCCCAAAGGAGGGGAGGGCGGCTAACGATTCACTTCAACTCCCTCTCTGGGCGAAGAGAGGGAGCCTTGCGGGGCGATCAGAAGTTGTACTTGATCTGACCGTTCACTTCGCGGCCTTCGATCGAGCGGGCCAGGATCACGCCGCCAGAGCTGGCAAAACCGAACAGGCGGGCATTGCCTTCGGTGATGCCGATCTGGTTGGTCATGTTGGTGCCCTGGACGCTGTACTGCCAATGCGAGCCCACGTTCGCCTGCACGCCAAAGCTCAGATCGTAGTAATAGCCCAGCGGCTGCTGCTCGATCAGGTCGCCATAGCGGTTGCCCACGTACTCGTAAGTGATCCAGGCGCGCAGGCTGCCCCAACTGGTGGGCATCGTATACGCCGGCGTTAGACGGAACTGCACGCGCGGCTGACGTTGCAGCATTTTGCCGTACATGCTGGCGAAGGCGGCGGCGCCGCTTTGCGTGGTGTAGGACTCAAGGCCGGTATTGGTGTAATGGCCATTCATGTAATCGCCGCTCAAGGTGAGCGTGAAGTGGTCGACCGGTTTGAACGTAGTGCTTACGTTGACGCCCTTGGTGCTGCTGCCATAGAGCAGCGAGATCTGCTGGCCCTGCGGATCGGTATAGGTATAGGGCACACCGAAGAAGATACGGTGATACGCATTGACGTCGAGGTAGACCCAGTCGGCCTGATACTTGAAACCGATTTCCTGGTTGTGCACTTTTTCCACCGGCGTGCTGGGCAAGCCACGCAAATCGTCGAAGCCAGGGAAGTGGACGCCGTCATTGAGTCGCAGGTAGGCGCTCATGCTGGGCGTAAATTCATAGTTGGCACCGAGTGTCCAGGATGGCGCGCTCTTCTGGTATTTGATGTAACTCAAACCCGGTACCAGATATTGCGAGCCATTGTTGTACAGCGTGTACGGGTTGTCATCGAGGTCGCCCGTGGCGGTGTTGGCAATGCCACCGCTATCTTGCTGCCGCTCCCAGCGAATGCCGCCATCGAACAGCCATTGATCGAGTTTCCAGGAGTCGGTGGCGAACAACGCGGTGTTGAAACCATTCCAGCGCTGATAGATCGCTGTGGTCGGGCCACTGACGAAACCCTGCGGGCTGCTCAGCTGCCACGTGTTGACGCCATTGGTGAGATCGACCGCGATCGGGTTCGGGTTGGTGATTGCCTGCAGCAGCATGTTGTTGCCCAGGTACCACGTGTCGTGATCGTTATAGATGGCACTGTAGTTACCTACGGTCAACGTGTTGCCGTCGAACAGTTCCGCGCTGAAGTGGAATTCGTTGCTAACCGAAGCAATGCGCTTGTGCACGTACCACAATCCCTGCGTGGTGACGTTCTGGTTCATGTCGGCGCCCTGGCCGTTATTGGTATAGACGGCCGTTGCGGTCAGTCCGGCCGGCAATTTGTCGGCGGTTTCTTCGCTGGCAATGTAATCGCCCAAGGTGGTCGGGTTGGCGCCGGTGCTGAAGAACGAAATGGTGTTCATCTGGCCGCCGGTGAAGTTCAGCTTGTCCGAGAGCGACATGCCGTTACCGAAATCCCAATCGAAGTTGGCGCCAAACATGTGCATGTCCGCGCCGCGTCCCTTGGCGAGGTTGACGTCCTGGCCACCGGGCGTGCAGCCAGGGGTGCCGCACGGATTCATTTGAATGAATTCGTATTGATCGGCCTTGCTGCCGAACGTGCCGGTCAGCGGGCTGAAGCCGGGATAATTGGAAAAGTCACCCTTGCTCGCGTTTAAGATCGGTGTGTCGGTAACGAACTGGTTGTGGTCCTTCAGTTCACGGGCGTAGAACATCAACGAACCGCTATCCCAGTCGCGCGACAGCGTTGCGGTGAGCTGGCCGCCGTTGTCGGACGGGAATTGCGGGTCGCGTACGCCATCGGAGCGACGCCAGAAGCCACCGATGCTGCCGTACCAGTTGTTGGCGATCTTGAAGCCGAAGAAGCCGTCCAGACGCTCCATGTCTTCCGAGCCGTACGTAAACCCGAGATCACCCGAAGGCACATCCGTACCTTCTTTGAGCAGGAAGTTGGCGGTAACGCCCGGCTGACCGTTGCCATACAACACGGATGTGCCGCCTTGCACGATTTCGGCGTGGTCGATGGTGTCATCGAGGCGGAACATGGAGGAGTTCTCGAAGAACGACAGGCTCGCCAGTGGATACAGCGGGCTGCCATTGAGCTGGAAGGTGGCGTAGGGCGCGTCGCCGCCGCCCGGGAAACCGGCCACTTCAATGTTCGCACCGGTCTGGCCGCCGGACGATTCCGGATAGACACCCGGCGACGCTTTCAACAGGTCTGCCGCGCTCTTGGGATTGGCTTCCTTGATTTGCTGCGCGGACAACGAAGTGATGGAGTAGGCGGCGTCGATCTTCTTGATACCGCCAAACGTAGCGGTGCCGGTCACCACCACCTGTTGCAGGGTTTGCGCGTTCTTGGCGTTGGTCCCTTGCGGTGCGCGCGGGGCGGAGCTTGGCGTGGCGGTTGACTGCGTGGCGGGTGGTGACTGGGTTTGCCCGGTGTCCTGTGCATAGATCGCGCCGGACATGAGCGTGGCCGAGATGGCCGCCGATAATGCTAGGCGTGTGGAAGGCTTGGTCTTCATCAAACGTTCTCCCCAACTGTTTGTTGTGACGACGCGGCGTGACCGCGACTGTTAGCCGCTTATGAACAAACCGATGTCGAACGCGGCAACGTTCGGCAGCAGCAGATCCGCTTCAGCCAGTGCTTGCGCATGGCCAATACCTACAGCTTTCATTCCTGCAGCGTGAATGCTGGCGATCCCTGCCACGGCGTCTTCCACGCCAAGACATTCGCTCGGCTCCAAGCCGAGGCCGCGCGCGGCGGCCAGGAAAATCTCGGGATCGGGTTTTGCACGACCGATGTGGTTGGCATCCACCACGTAGTCGAACAATTCGGCGATGCCGAGCCTTTCCAGCAAAAGCGGTGCATTGCGGCTGGCCGAAGCCAGGGCGGTTTTCAAGCCTGCGCGTCGTACCGACTCGACGGCATTGCGCGCGCCGGGCAACAGGTGCTGCGGACCGAAGGTTTCGATCTGCTGTCGGTAGTAATCGTTCTTGCGCGAAGCGAGCGCTTCTTTCTCGTCTTCGGAATACGCGCGCGGCGCCTTTTCCAGGAGAATATCCAAAGAGCCTCGGCGATCGACGCCCTTGAGCCGTTCGCCGATGCGGTCGTCGAAGGCGATGCCGATGTCCGCGGCGAGTCGTTTCCAGGCCGCGTGATGCACGATGGCTGTATCGGCGATCACACCATCCAGATCGAAGATCACGCCTTTCATCGTGGGGCGAGCGGAGGCGTGCAGCGGCAAGTTGATCGTGTGACCGCCATACAGCGCCACCATCGTGCCGCGATGGAAAATATCCAGTTGTGCGCCTTCCGTAAGCGTGTATTCCACGCGATCTTTCTTCACCGCGACGCGAACATGGTGATCGCGCCAACGCACGCCGAAACGGTAGCCGCTCCACGCCGCCGGAAGCGTGGGCGCGAACGAGGGGCGTCCATCCACTACGCGCATGCCGCCAAAACCCCAGCACAGTCCCAGCCAGCTTCCAGCCATGGCCGCCATGTGCACACCGTGCGAGGTATTGCCGTGCAGGTTGTCCAGATCCACGCGCAGCGTATCGAGGAAATAGCGATACGCCTTCTGCGCATAACCCACTTCGGCGGCGACGATGCTGAAGGTCGACGCGGACAAGGTGGAGTCGTGAACCGTGACGCTCTCGTAATAGTCGAAGTTGCGTCGCTTGCTGTCCTTGTCGATGTCGTTGCCGGCAAGCACGAACGCTTGCAGCACATCGGCCTGTTTGCATACCTGATGGCGATAGATCGTCAGCGGATGCAACTGCAACAGCAGCGGACGCTGGCCGTGCTCGCCCGGGCGTGCAATGGGGAGGCGCGGCTTGTCGAGGAAATCATCGTCCTGCGGAAAGACGCCAAGTACCGGGTCGACGGGGAGATACATCGCATCGGCAGCACTTAGCCACGCGGCGATTTCGCGGTTTGACAATTCCAGCGTCGCAGCGATCCGCGCATAGTCTTGCGGCCTTTCGCGGCCGAGCAGCGAAGCGACGGATGCAGCATAACGCAGATGTTGCTGCGCCATGTGATTGGTGTAGTAGTTGTTGTCCACCAGCGCGGTGTATTCGTCCGGACCGGTGACCTGGCAAATGCAGAATGCATTGTTGCGGCGTGGGTTGTAGTAGCCCACGTGGTGCCACAGGCGCGCGGTTTCGAACAGCATCTCGGCGCCGCCACGCACCAGGAAATCGACGTCGTCGGTGGCTTCCACATAAAGGCGAATCGCGAAGGCGATAGCGGCGTTGATGTGATATTGCGCTGAGCCAGAAGGAAAATAAGCCGAGCACTCATCGCCACTGATCGTGCGCCATGCATACAGCGCGCCGGTAGGGTGGTTCATTTCGCGTGCATGGTTGCGCGCGCGGTCGAGTGTGTTGATGCGATACTCAAGCATGCCACGCGCACGTTCGGGTGATGTGAGCGCGAGCACCGGCAGGATGAAGGCTTCCGCATCCCAGAAATAGTGACCCTCGTAACCTTCGCCGGTGAGACCTTTCGCCGCCGCACTGCCGCTGCCATCGCGCGGCGTGGATTGCATCAAGTGAAATAGATTGAAACGCAATGCCTGCTCGACCGCGCTGTCGCCATGGACTTCGAGGTCCGCGTCCTGCCAGAACGCTGCGTAGACGCGTGCCTGTTCCGCACGATGCGTGTCGAAATCCAGCGTGAGCGCGCGTTCGAGCGTGATGGCCACCTGATCGAGCAGGGCGGCTTCGCTATCACCGCCTTCAGGACGGCTCCACGCGTAAGCCACGAATTTCTCAAGCACCACGCTTTCGCCGGGGCGCAACTCTGCAACATAGTGCTGCTGCACGCCTTCGTTCTCGTCGCACACGGCGCGAGCGAAGGCGAGGTTATTGCGCACCATGCGATGCCGCTGGCCGCAGGCCAGGCGGATATGGCTGTTTTGCGTGCGCTGGCAGATCGACGCCAGCGTGCGGTCCGCATCGACGGCAGTGATGCTCAGGCCACCCTTGATGCGCGTGCCGATGCGTGGGTCGTCGCCCTGTTCGGCGGCACTCATGCTGGCGACGAGCTCCGACTCCAGCGTGATCGGTCCGCTGTAATCGACGGAGGTAACGCGATAGCGGATGCACAACAGATTCGGGGTCTGCATCGGAACGATGCGTTCGGCGTCGATCTGGATCGTGCTGCCGGAAGGTGAGCGCCAGCGCAAGCCTCTTTCCAGGCAGCCGGTGCGCAGGTCCAGGCACTGTTCGAACGCCAGCCATTCGCCTTCGCGCAAGTGGACCGGCGCTTCACCCAAACGTAGGCCGATACGTACGCCGTCGGGTACCGGGATGCGCGTGTCAGTGCTGCGCGCAAAGCCGGGAAAGCGCTCGTGATATTCGATCGGCGTGCGTTCCCATACGCCGGTAAGGAATGTGCCATGGGTGGGGCTGCGATCTTCTTCCAGACCACCGCGCACGCCGAGCGTGCCATTGGCCAGTGCGAACAGGCTTTCGAACTTGGCTAATTCAAATCCGGCTGGACGTCGTGCATGCACTACTCGCCAGGGATCGGGAGATGCCTGGTGCGCCGGTTCCATGGCTATGGCTTGTGCGTCGTTGCTGTGCACGCATTCTCCCCTTGGCATCTTGTGTTTGGGTGTTCTCGCGGGCCTGTCCGGCCTTGTGGGGCGCGAGCATAAGAGGTGAATGATATCGATATCAAGATATCGATATCATCGTTGCGTCGCAACATGATGCGACCGTGGGCGTGTCGGAAATGTGGTGGCATTGGAGCCCTGGGCCGGCCTCGGGCACACTTGTCAGGACATGCCCGATTACAGTGCACACGTTATTTACCAGGGGATCGTCGTTTGACGCAGACCAAGAAGAAACAACCTCTTGCGCAACGTCCCAGCCTCACCATGGCTGATCTGGCCGAACTGGCCGGGGTCTCCAAGATCACCGTTTCGCGCGCATTGAGCGAGAGCCCGCTGGTCAATGCCGAAACGCGCGAGCGCGTGCAGGCACTGGCGCGCAAACATGGCTACAAGTTGAACGTGAGTGCGCGCAACCTGCGCTTGCGCCGCAGTCATACAGTCGCGGTGATCGTGGAAATGAAGCCGAGCACCGAGCGCACCATGTGGGACCCGTATCCCCTGTCGCTCTTGGGCGGCATTTCGCAGGAACTTACCTCGGCTGGATACAGCGTTTTGCTGACAACCCGCCAAGGCGCATCCCATGCAGCGGTGCAGGCGGCCGACGGCTTGATTCTGCTCGGCCAAGGCGCCCGTCAGGATGCCGTGCGGCTTTATGACAAATTGGGATTACCGATGGTGGTGTGGGGCGCCGCCGGGGACGGTGGCGATAACCACACCGTGGTCGGTAGCGACAATCACCAGGGTGGCGTCGAGGTGGCCGAGCGGTTCCTGTCCATCGGTCGGCGCCATCCGGTGTTTATCGGCAATCCTGATCACCCTGAAATGGCGCAACGCCTATTCGGCTTTATCGACGAACTGACACGGCATGGCATCAAGCCGCTGTTGCTGCGCCGTGTCGATTTCACCCTAGAATCGGGCGTGGATGCGGTGCGCTCCCTGTGGGCGCGCAAGGTGCGTTTCGATGCCATCTTCGCGTGCAGCGACTTGCTCGCCATGGGCGCGATCCGCGCACTGGTCGAACTCGGGCAAACCGTACCCAATGATGTCTCCGTTATCGGCTATGACGACACGCCCTTAGGCGCAAGTTTTCTGCCGCCTTTGAGCTCTGTGCGCCAGAACTGGCAGGAAGGCGGTGTGCTGCTCGCGCGCAAAGTGCTGGCGATGATTCACGGACAGCCGGTGCAGTCGCAGATGATGGCGACGACGTTGGTGGTGCGGGCTACCTGATTCTGTTGTCTGAAATATGCCGAGCTTTTGTTAGGCGCAGCCGGAGCGCTTTGTCCGGGGCATGACTTCCCTTCAAGGCAATCGCTGAAGTGCGGGCGAGGTCTGCGCTTAGGCGGTAATTAGATACATCTGATATGCGCCGGCTGTATGACTGCCATCGTTGCCCTCCTCGAACAGACGTTACAACCCTAAAGAGGAAGAGCATGGCAATTCCGGCCTATCTATGGTTGAAAGATGATGGTGGTGCGGAGATCAAGGGGTCTTCGACGGTTACAGGGCGAGAAGGCAGCATAGAAGTGATCGGCTTCAGCCATGGCCTGAATCTTCCCGTCGCGAGCAATAACGGAAAAATTACCGGTACGCGCGTGCATTCTCCAATGAGCCTCGAAAAGGAATTTGATGCGTCATCGCCGTATCTTTATAAGGCGGTGGCAAAAGGGCAGACTCTCAAATCAGCAGAGCTTCACTGGTACAGAATCGACGACTCGGGTCGCGAGCGAGTGTATTTCATTATGCTTTTTGAGAACGTAAAGGTAACGGGGATAAATCCAGGCATGCCGAACACGAAAATCGCCGGAATGTCGGAAATCAACCATGTTGAATCGGTTTCGCTGATGGAGGGTGTACGGCTGTTCGGGATAATGGGCCGATACCGGCTGGTCGCTATTGGATCCTTGACCGTCCTGCCGGTGGTGTCAGGTCTCAAGTAATAGCGTGGGCTAAAGACGCTTGAAACGGCTCCATAGGGGGTGTCTTCCCATCATTCCGAATGGTTTGCCTTGTATCGGGATGATGGTTCGATTGATGACTACACGCGGGTAAACGGAATCAGGCGCGGTAACTTTCGGCTGCATCCGGCGGGCGGCTATGGGCGTTCACTGGGATGCATCACGTTACCAAGTTATACCGATTTCCACGCTATTCGGAAAGCCCTGCTGCACACAAATGTTATTGCGATTGGGAATACTGGGCTAAATGCATATGGCTGGATTGAGGTGGTCGCGTATGGCACCTCTTGCCCGTAGGCTTTTAAAGATACTTTTACTTTTTCTTCTGTTCTTGTTTTCTGCGCGATATATCTATCCGATTCTGCTCTTTATGCCGGTATGGTATGGGCATTACTCACTTGTTATTTTCCCACGCTATAGGATTTCACGATATTGAGCTGTTTGATATGTTGCTTGGCATTGTTATAAGTTCAATTTCCTCCGCCATAATTTATGTCTTAATGGTGAGGTGCTATTGGTACTGTCGCGCAAAAAAAACGATAAGCGGCTCCTTCGTTTTTTAAAAAGGACTAAACCGCCGGCTCGATGCGCACCGGCGGCGTCAGCACTAACCTGAAGCAGCTTCCGCCACCGGCCACGCGCACGTACTCCAGTACCGCCTGGTTGGCTTCGGCCATCTGTCGAGCCAGATACAGCCCTAAGCCGGTGCCGTATTCGTGCGTGGTGTAGAACGGTTCGAAGATTTGCGCGGCGACTTTGGGTGCGATGCCGGGGCCGCGGTCGATCACTTCCAGAATCGGCACGCCGTGTTCGCCATGTCGCACCACCGCCAGCACGCGCGCCGGTTCACCCGGCATGCGGCCGTAGCGCAAGGCGTTCTGCACTAGGTTCCACACGACTTGATGCAATTGCTGCGGATCAGCCACCGCGACCACGGGGCCGGCGCTGTTGTCGATCACGCGCAGCGAATCGTTGCCGAGGTCGTTGCCGAGCTTGTATTCCTCGATGAAGTCATGCGCCCAGTCACCGAGATTGAGCGTCTCCGGACGCGAGCGTTCGCGCCGCGACAATTGCAGGATGTTCTCGATGATGTCGTTGAGACGGCTGCAATGGTTGTTGATGATTTCCACCATGCGCAGGTCGGTGGTGCCGATCTCATTGGACTCGGCCAGCAACTGCGCGGAGTAGCGAATCGCCGCGAGCGGGTTACGGATCTCGTGCGCGATCGACGCCGAGAGCCGGCCGAGCGAGCCGAGCGTGAGTTCTTCCGCGCGACGTGACACCAGCGAGGTGTCATCGAGGAAGATCAGCACCAGCGAATCGTCGTTCGGCGCCAGGCGGCTGAAGCGCGGTACCACTTCGGGCATGCCGTCGGCCAGTTGTGTGGCGGTTTCGTCGAGCTTGCCCGATGTGATCCAGTGATACAGGCGGCGCGACAGTTCCGGCGCCACGCGTCCCAGGTCGCGTTGATCGGAGGAGGGATTGCCCAGCAGCATCCACGCCGATTCGTTGATCTGGTGGATGCGGTTGGCGTCATCCACCAGCATCACGCCGGTTTTCATGCGCCGGATGATCAGTTCGTTGACTTGGGCCAGGTTGACCAGATCGATGCTGCGCTGTTCGGCCAATGCCTCGCTGGCGCGCAACTGGCGGCCGAGCACGTTGCACAACACCACGATCGCGAAGTAGGCCATGCCGAACAGGCCCGACTCCAGAAAATCGCGATCGTCGACCGAGACGGCATGGGGCGTGGCGAACAACGTTCGCCCCAGCACACCCAGCGTGGCAAGCGCAGCCAGGAAGAGCGCCAGGCGTAGTGGCAGCAGCAGCGCGCCGGCGGCCAGGTTCACCGCCAGCATCATGGCGATGCCGATGCGTGCGTCGTTCATCGCCGCGATCGCCAGCACCGCCGCCACGATATCCACCAGCAGCGTACCCAGGATGCCCAGCCAGCCCAGTGCCTTGGCCAGATGCGTGATCGACACCACCGCCAGCGCAAACAATAGGTAGCCGGCGGCCACCAGGCGCGCGAGGTTGCTGTTGTCCAAATGCGGCCAGCCCACGCCGGTGGGGGTGAAGGCCAGCCCGACGTAGACCAGCGCCTGGGCCAGTCTGAAATAATTGAGAAACAACAGCTCGTGGCGGGTGGTCGTGCTATTGGGCGAATCGATGATCGCGCGGCTGGACACGGGTTGAACACTCGCGAGGACGGTGGTCGCTACCTCCCTCTCTTCCCTCCGTGGAGGGGACGAGAGGGAGGGGCCAATCTTGCACGGGGCTGCGCCGAAATGGCGGCGCTTAGACGCCACTTTCGCAAGATTGCCCCCGCACCTCAATTGTCTCTCCAGCGAGAGAGAAAGGCGAATTTAACGGGACGCCCCTTTCCATCCCACCCCGCTTCCGCGAAAATAGCTGGCCGTATTGCGCGGTTTTGGTCATGTGCAGACATGGCTGAGGCGCACTGCACGCCGGCAGTGCCGTATCACCGCCGTCCGTTCTCCCAGGCCTGTGCTGTGGCTACCGCGCAGGCTCGATCCTTCCCCATTCACTCGAGGTATCGAATGAATTTCCACGAGTACCAGGCCAAAGAGCTGTTCGCGAAGTACGGCATTGCCGTGCCACCGGGCAAAATCGCCAATTCCCCCGACGCCGCCGTCGATGTCGCCAAGCACCTGGGCGGTTCGCAGTGGATGGTCAAGGCCCAGATCCACGCAGGTGGCCGCGGCAAGGCCGGTGGCGTCAAGTTCTGCAAGAGCCTGGATGACGTCCATGCCGCCGCCAAAGGCATGCTGGGCAAGAGCATGGAAACCTACCAGTCCGCCGGCCGCGCGCTGCCGGTGAACCTGGTGCTGGTGACCGACGCCACCAACATCGCCAAGGAGCTGTACCTGTCGATCCTGGTCGACCGCGACAGCAAGGCCGTTACCTTCATCGCTTCCAAGCACGGCGGCGTGGACATCGAGCAGGTGGCGAAGGAAACGCCCGAAGACATCCACACCATCGTGGTGGATTTCGTCGAAGGCCTGCAGCCCTACCAGTGCCGCCAGCTCGGCTTCGCGATGGATCTCAATCCCAAGCAGGTCTCGCAGCTCACCAAGATCATGCTGGGCCTGTACAAGCTGTTCAACGAGAAGGATCTGTCGCTGGTCGAGCTCAACCCGCTCGCCATTCTCGAGGACGGCAACCTCGCCGCGCTCGACGGCAAGGTCAACTCCGACGACAACGCCGAGTTCCGTCATGCGGATCTGGCCGCCATGCGCGACCTCTCGCAGGAAGACGCCGCCGAAGCAGCCGCCGTACAGCACAACCTCAACTACGTGACCATGGACGGCAACATCGGCTGCATGGTGAACGGTGCGGGTCTGGCCATGGCCACTATGGACGTGATCAAGCTGGCAGGCGGCGAGCCGGCCAACTTCCTCGACGTCGGCGGCGGTGCCACCAAAGAGCGTGTCACCGAAGCGTTCAAGCTGATTCTGTCCTCCGACAAGGTGCGCGCCATCCTGGTGAACATCTTCGGCGGCATCGTTCGCTGCGACCTCATCGCCGAAGGCATCATCGCCGCGGTGAAGGAAGTGGGTCTGAAGATTCCGGTGGTGGTGCGCCTGCAGGGCACCAATGTGGAGAAGGGCCGCGAACTGTTGGCCAACTCCGGCCTGGCGATCACGCCGGCCGACGATCTCAACGACGCGGCGAAGAAAGCCGTGGCTGCCGCGAAGTGAGGAGCTTTAAGTCATGAGCGTATTGGTCAACAAGAACACCAAGGTGATCGTGCAGGGCTTCACCGGCCAGCAGGGCACCTTCCACGCCGAACAGGCGATCGACTACGGCACCAAGGTGGTCGGTGGCGTGACCCCGGGCAAGGGCGGCACCGAACACATCGGCCTGCCGGTCTTCAACAGCGTGGCCGAAGCGGTCGACGAAACCGGCGCCGATGCGTCGGTGATCTTCGTGCCGCCGCCGTTCGCCGCCGACTCGATCCTCGAAGCGATCGACGCCGGCGTGCGCGTGATCGTGACGATCACCGAAGGCATTCCGGTGCTCGACATGCTGCGCGTGAAGAACGTGCTGGCGCAGCATCCGGAAACTGTGCTGATCGGCCCGAACTGCCCCGGCATCATCACCCCGGGCGAATGCAAGATCGGCATCATGCCCGGTCACATCCACAAACCCGGTAAGGTCGGCATCGTCTCGCGCTCCGGCACGCTCACGTATGAAGCGGTCTTCCAGACCACCAACGAAGGCCTGGGCCAGTCCACCTGCATCGGCATCGGCGGCGACCCCATCAACGGCCTGAACTTCATCGACTGCCTGAAGCTGTTCCAGGACGATCCGCAGACCGAAGGCATCATCATGGTCGGCGAAATCGGCGGCAGCGCCGAGGAAGAAGCCGCTGAATTCATCGGCGAATACGTCAGGAAGCCGGTGGTGTCGTTCATCGCCGGTGCCTCGGCTCCGGCCGGCAAGCGCATGGGCCATGCCGGCGCCATCATCTCCGGTGGCAAGGGCACGGCGGCGGCGAAGTTCGCGGCGCTGGAGAAGGCGGGCGTCACCACGGTGAAGTCCCCGGCGGATCTGGGCAAGACGCTGGCTGGTTTGCTGAAGAAGTAATCGGCCGATTTACAGCGATTAGAAGAAAGGGCCGCAGCAAATGCGGCCCTTTTCTTTTAAAGCGTTAAAAATCGATGCCGTCGCCCCAGCGAACGCCGGGGCCCCAGTGACTTTGCCCACCGACTCCCGGTTTTCCTCGCTCTTTGACGCAGGGTCATCCATAGCCTTTCTCCGCGCGCATCGCGGCGACGGACCTCCCACGTTTTTCATGACACCGCCAGCCCCGAGGGGTTATGCCGGGAGCACCTTGTGACGCGGCGCATCCACTACCATGTAGCGCCCAGTCAAACTGGAACACGCACGACATGGCCGTTCTCCGCCTGGCCCTGGCCCAATACGATTTCCCCGTTGGCGCCGTAGCCGCCAATACCGCCAAAGTCCGTGAGCTGATGACGCGCGCCCGCGCTGGCGGCGCGGCGCTGGCGGTGTTTCCCGAGCTCACCATCAGCGGCTATCCGCCGGAGGATTTACTCCTGCGGCCCAGCTTTCTTGCCGCGTGCCAGCAAGCCATCCAGGCGCTTGCAGCCGACACCAACGGCCTGGCCGCCATTGTCGGTTTTCCGCACAGCCTGGGCGAGGTGTACAACGCCGCGGCGCTGTTGCGCGGCGGCGCGATTGCCCAGATCACGCACAAACGCATCCTGCCCAACTACGGTGTGTTCGACGACAAGCGCTACTTCCGCCCTGGACGCACCAGCGCCGTAGAGGTCATCGACGGCGTGCGCGTGGGCTATCTGATTTGCGAGGACGTCTGGCAGGCCGAGCCGGCCGCTGCCGCCGCCGCGGCGGGTGCGGAACTGATCGTGGTCATCAACGCCTCGCCGTGGGATGACGCCAAACAGGCTGGGCGCGAAGAAGTAGTGGTGGCGCGTGCCAAGGAAACCGGCTGCGCTTTCGTGTATCTCAATCTCGTCGGCGGCCAGGATGAAGTGGTCTATGACGGCGGATCGCTGCTGGTGAATGGCGATGGCAGCATCGCTGCGCGCGCGCCGAACTTCGTGGATGCGTTGTTATGGGCGGATTTCGACAGCGCCAGCCGCACGCTGCATGCGCGCGATTGGCCGGTCGCGGCCGATACGTCGCGCGAAGCTACGCTCTATGCCGCGCTGGTGCGTGGCGTGCGCGATTACATCGATAAGAACGGTTTCAGCGCCGGCGTGCTGCTGGGCCTTTCCGGCGGCATCGATTCGGCGCTCACGCTCGCGCTGGCCGTGGATGCGCTCGGCCCCGACCGCGTCACGGCGGTGATGATGCCCATGCGCTACACCTCGCAGCTCTCGCTCGACGGTGCGCGCGGGCAGGCCGAGCGCTTGGGCGTGGCGTATCACGCCGTAGGCATCGAGCCGGTGTATGCGGCGTTCATGACCGCACTGACACCCTTGTTCGAAGGCAAGACGCCGGACGTCACCGAAGAAAACCTGCAATCGCGCACACGCGGCGTGATGCTGATGGCGCTGTCCAACAAGCACAGCCGCCTGCTGCTCTCCACCGGCAACAAGAGCGAGATGGCGGTGGGCTACGCCACCCTGTACGGCGACATGTGCGGGGCCTATGCGCCGCTCAAGGATGTCTACAAGACCGAGGTCTATCGTCTCGCCCGTTGGCGCAACCTGGTCGAGCAGCGCGAGCACGGTGGCGATGCATGGGTGATTCCACCCGCGGTCATCGAGCGTCCGCCTTCAGCCGAATTGCGCGACAACCAGACCGATCAGGATTCGCTTCCGCCCTATGACGAGCTGGACGCGATCCTCGCCCGCTTCATCGAAGAAGAGCAATCGCAGGCGGAAATCATTGCGGCGGGTTACCACGAGGCGACGGTGCATCGTGTGGTGCGATTGGTGCTGGCGAACGAATTCAAGCGGCGGCAGTCCGCGCCAGGCCCGCGTGTCACCACGCGTGCGTTCGGGCGTGAGCGGCGGTATCCGATTACGTCCGGTTGGAAGTGACGGTTGACAGTCCTTGCTGCCGTCCTTGGCAGGTAAGGATGCATATGAAAGGATGCATATGAAAAGAAATTGGAGCTACTTAGTTCTCTCTGCCTTGGCTTTATCCAGTGCGGCGCGAATCGCTTGCGCACAGGAGCCGACAAAGCCCGTCCAGATGCAAGACAGCAATGACATCCCTACTGATGTCGTTTGTCATTCCAAAGCCGCAATGCGCAAGGTAATGGATTCCGGAGGTAGCCCGAGGCTGATAACCGAGCTGATCAGGGCCGATGATTGTCTCTTGGTTTCGGACGAAGCCATAAAGGATGCCTCTACCCCCACGGACAACGGGAAGGGGCCGGCCAAAGTAACGGTGCAAACAAGCCAGGGTGTCACGCAACTGTGGGGGTATCACGTCCTTTCGATGGCACCCATGGCTCCGCAAGCCCATTACCAACCAAATCCTCCTGTTCCCGTATGCCGTACAAAAGCCTCAATGGTTAAATGGATGGCAGCAGACGTGTGGAAAGTTGGTGATGAAGGAAAGAAGCCAAATCAAGCAGTACTGGACGCACTGATTAAAGGCGGCAAGTGTCGTTATCTTCCCGAGGAAGCGATCGAAACGATAGGTGATGCGACTGACAGTGGCTACGGTCCTGCGCCCGTGACCATTCGGACAAACCATGGCATTCTGGGGGAATGGAGTTTTCCTGTGGGGGGAGAGTGAATCTAGGCTCCTTCTACGATGGTATAGCGCTGACCTGGCGCTAACCCTTCGACAAGGAATCCTCAGTTCACACGAGGTGGTTTTCCTTTCGGAGAATAACCCAGATGAAGATGGGGTCCTCCGGTCGAGGTGTAAGGACCATGTTGAATAAGCTGCCACCGATAGTCATCGCCTACTTCAGGTCCAAAGATGGCAACGCGATTCTCCCGCAGTGCACGAAATGCCTCTGCGTCGCTTAGCCCAATAACGTGAAAATCTACCGCCTCATTGATGAGGTGCAGACTGTTTACGCTACTTCCTTTTACGATGTTGATTCGATCGGCGCTCGTGACTCGGACGTCCCTTCCAATTGTTTCGGCAATATGCTGCAGCATATTCTGCAAGCGCTGATCGGAAGCGTGATATCGGCCATAGATGACAGTTGGCATCGTCTTCGCATTCAATAGAACGATCGCCAATCATCCGAGTACTGCACATTCCCATCGCAGTATTTCCAGGTGACTTTTTGATAACGAAGCTCTACCACTTCCAAGTGGTTGTATTCAGATTTGTCGCGTGATGCATAAGTGGGGCGACGGAAGCCACTCGCACGTTTTCCATCCTCATGTTGAAGTACTCCTGCTCGTTGCCAGCTTCATCCAGCCGGTACCATTTGAGTTCGGCCACTTGCAGCGGCATTCCTGCGGCGACCGCTCTGTAGAGGTAGGGAGAGCTGCGGTCGAATTCCTTTTCGATCCTGATCGGGCTGTGGTTGCGGGTTCCCAGCAAGCTACCCGTCACGCCATCGGATGGGTTATGGACGCCATGGGAAAAACGCAAGACTTCAATGCTTCCTTCGCGTTTTAGAACGCGGCTTTCCCCTTTGATGGGCGAACCACGTTCGTCAGTAAGCCAAAGGTGTGCAGGGATTGCCATACGAAAGTCCCTCATGGTGGGTTTTGATGAGGGCCATATGGTGTAAAAAGCATTTTTTGTTGTATGCAGGGCAATCCTTGCGTGCTGTCGTTAGCTTGCCTTACGTAGGCCTGGGCCATTGGTCGCTTGCAGCCGACGCACAGTTTCTAGTCGGGCTGATCGGAGTTGCCGGCGAATTGATGCGCTGGTTAGCCAGATGAATCGAATCAGCCCATAAAAAAAGCCGGTGGCTTACGCGCACCGGCTTTTTTGCATGGAGCAGAACTACGAACTCAATAATGCCCTGAAAACGGAATCATCTTACGCAGGGTCGAGGGCGCATGCGGCCACTTCGGGTCCTTCAGGTACGGATGGTTCGGATAGTTGAGCGCCAGCACCTGACGGACCTGCTCGGCCTGCGGCTTCTGATTGAGGGCCAGATAGCTGCGGCACATGATCGCCAGCGCGTCGCCCGACTGCGGCGATTCCTGGTAATGCTCGATTACGTACTGCGCGCGGTCGGCGGCGGCGATATAGGCTTTGTTGCGCAAGTAGAATTCGGCGACGTTGACTTCGTACTGCGCCAGCACGTTGCGCAGGTAGATCATGCGTTGGCGTGCGTCCGCGGCGTAGGCGCTGTCGGGGAAGCGACGGCTCAGCTCGGCGAAATCATCGAACGATTTGAGGTTGTAGCCTTGGTCGCGGCGCGTCTGCTTGCCGATTTCCTGGCTGCTGAACGTGCGCTCGATCACGCCGGCCGTGCGATCGAAATTGATCAAGCCGCGCAAGTAATAGGCATAATCCACATGTGGATTGAGCGGATTGGACTTGATGAAGCGGTTGATCGTGGAGTACGCGTCGTCCGGCTTGTTGTTCTTGTACTGCGCGTAAGCCAGTTCAAGCTGAGACTGCTCGTTGAACGGGCCGGACGGGAAACGGGCGATCAGGCGCTGGTACGCTTTCTCGGCTGCCGAATAGTCGGAGTGGATCAGATCGGTGTGGGCTTTGGCGTAAAGCTGCGGCAGTGGCATGGTGTCGAGCGGGTCGCCACCGCGCCGGAACCATGAGCAGGCGCTCATCGTCAGTGCCAGGATCAGCACGATCAGTACTTTAAGAACAGTTGTCGGGTTGGCCGGCAGCTTGATTACGCGCATGAGTAAGAGGTTCAGATGTTTGAGCGAAAAGGGATCATAGCCGAAACCGGCGCCCAGCCGGAGGATCAGGGATGAGAACAACCGGCTCCCTCATCCGCCACGAGGCGGTCGTGCCCCTGTCTGCAGCAGGCCGGAGGTTCGACCAAGCTTTGGCCGAGATGTTCCCCGACTACTCCCGTTCGCGCCTCACCGCCTGGATCAAGGCCGGTGCGGCCACCCTGGATGGGGCTCCGGCGGCGCCACGGCAACTGCTGAAGGGCGGCGAGCAGGTTCGCCTCGAGGCCGAGCTCGAGGCGGAAGTGTCCAGCCAGCCGGAGGCCATCGCACTGGACATCGTGCATGAGGACGAACACGTGCTGGTGCTGAACAAGCCGGTCGGCCTGGTCGTGCATCCGGGCGCCGGCAATCCGGCCGGCACGTTGCTCAACGCGCTGCTGCACCATGATCCGAAGCTGGCGGAACTGCCGCGCGGCGGCATCGTGCACCGGCTGGACAAGGACACCTCCGGCCTCATGGTGGTGGCCAAGACACTCCCCGCCCACACGGCCCTGGTCGACATGCTGTCCCGCCACGCCGTTGCACGGCAGTACGAGGCCATCGTGCTGGGGGCGCTGATCGCCGGTGGCACCGTGGATGCGCCCATCGGCCGCCATCACAGCGATCGCCTGCGCCAGGCCGTACGCGATGAAGACGACGGCAAGCACGCGGTCACGCACTATCGCCTGCGCGAGCGTTTTCGCGTGCACAGCCTCATCCAGTGCAACCTGGAAACCGGACGTACGCACCAGATCCGCGTGCACATGGCGCACATCGGCCATCCGCTGATAGGCGATCCGCTCTATGGCGGCAGCCTGAAACTGCCCAAGCGGGCGACGCCGGAACTCGTGCTCGCGTTGCGTGGTTTCCGCCGTCAGGCGCTGCATGCCGAGCGGCTGGCGTTCGAACATCCGGTCAGCGGCGAAACGATGGCATTCGAGGCGCCGCGCCCCGACGATATGAATGCCTTGATCGGGGCGCTGCGCGCCGATCTGGCGGCCAACGGACAGGACGAGTAACCCACGTGCCCACGATGACCGACGCCTGGATATTTCCGGACTGGCCTGCGCCGTGCAGTGTGCATGCGGCGGTCACTACGCGCGATGGCCCGGGTGTGTCGCAGCCGCCATTCGGGCGCTTCAACTTGGGGTTGCGCAGCGGTGAAGGCGAGCAGGCTGTGCACAGCAATCGCAGCGCATTGCGCCAGTCGCTCGCGTTGCCGGCGGAGCCGCGCTGGTTGCGGCAGGTGCACGGCGTCACCGTCGCCGATCTCGGTCCACTGCCCTCTCCCGAAGAACCCGAGGCCGATGCGGCGGTATCGCACTTGCCCGGTACCGTGCTCGCCATCCTCACGGCCGACTGCCTGCCGGTGCTGCTTTGCACGGACGATGGCCGCACGATCGGCGCGGCACATGCGGGCTGGCGCGGGCTTGCTGCCGGGGTGCTGGAGGAAACGATCGAACAAATGCAGCGTCCGGCCGCGAGCCTGCTGGCGTGGCTGGGTCCTTGTATCGGCGGCCCTTCGTATGAAGTGGGTGAACAAGTGCACAAGGCCTTTCTTCAGCATGCCGCCGATGCGGCATCCGCGTTCACGCCCACGCGCCCCGGCCATTGGTTGTGCGATCTGGCCGCGCTCGCCAGGCTGCGTCTTACGGCGGCGGGCATCACGCGTATTTACGGTGGCGGCTTCGATACGCACGCGGACGAACGCTTTTATTCCTATCGCCGGGAAGGCGTCCATAGCGGGCGGTTCGCCAGCTTGATTTGGCTTGAGCCATAAGCCTCCATTCCCCTCATCGTCATTCCGGCGAAGGCCGGAATCCAGTCTCGATTTGCGTCCGGAGGACACAGCATCCTTGAATGCTGCGTGCTTCGCACGACGCATTTGAACTGGATTCCGGCCTTCGCCGAAATGACGGTAAGGCAGCGCTGAGGATTTCGCGGAAACCATGCGCCCACATAGCCTTAACGCAACCCTCGCCCACGCTTGAATCGCCCCGCCGAGTCCGCATCTCTCCTGGCAGTGGCGGCACGTCCGCCAAATACCTTTTGGGGATACACCGATGCGAATGGACAAACTCACTTCGCGTTTCCAACAGGCGCTGGCCGATGCGCAGTCGCTGGCTCTGGGACGCGACAACAATATGCTCGAACCGGCGCACGTGATGGCGGCGCTGCTCGATCAGCAGGGCGGCTCGACCGCGCCGCTGCTCACGCAGGCGCGCGTCAATGTGCCGACGTTCCGTCAGCGCGTGTTTGAACTGCTCGATCGCCTGCCGAAAGTCAGCGGGCAGGAAGGCAACATCCACGCCGGCAACGAGCTGACACGCCTGCTCAACCTCACCGACAAACTCGCGCAGCAGCGCGGCGACCAGTTCATCGCCAGCGAGCTATTTGTATTGGCCGCGCTGGACGACAAAGGCGAACTCGGCGCCGCCTTGAAAGCCGCCGGCGCCACCAAGCCCAACGTTGAAGCGGCCATCGACAAATTGCGCGGGGGCGAAAAAGTACAGAGCGAAAATGCCGAAGACCAGCGCCAAGCGTTGGAGAAATACTGCATCGATCTCACCACGCGCGCCGAGAGCGGCAAACTCGATCCGGTGATCGGCCGCGACGAAGAAATCCGACGCGTGGTGCAAGTGCTGCAGCGTCGCACCAAGAACAATCCGGTATTGATCGGCGAACCCGGCGTGGGCAAGACCGCCATCGTCGAAGGCCTCGCGCAGCGTATCGTCAAGAACGAAGTACCCGAAGGCTTGCGCGACAAGCGCGTGCTTGCACTGGACATGGGCGCGCTGATTGCCGGTGCAAAATTCCGCGGCGAGTTCGAGGAGCGCCTCAAAGCGGTGCTCAACGACCTGGCCAAAAACGAAGGTCAGATCATCCTGTTCATCGATGAGCTGCACACCATGGTCGGCGCCGGTAAAGCCGAAGGTGCGATGGATGCCGGCAATATGCTCAAGCCTGCGCTGGCGCGCGGTGAGCTGCATTGCATCGGCGCCACCACCTTGGATGAATATCGCAAATACATCGAAAAGGATGCCGCGCTGGAGCGTCGCTTCCAGAAAGTGTTCGTCGGCGAGCCGAGCGTGGAAGACACGATCGCCATTCTGCGTGGCTTGAAAGAGCGTTACGCCGTGCACCACGGCGTGGAAATTACCGACCCGGCGGTGGTTGCCGCCGCCACGCTCTCCAATCGCTACATCACCGACCGCCAGTTGCCGGACAAGGCCATCGATCTGATGGATGAAGCGGCCTCGCGCATCCGCATGGAAATCGATTCCAAGCCCGAGGAGCTCGACCGCCTCGAACGCCGCCTGATCCAACTGAAGATCCAGCGCGAGATGTTGAAAAAGGAAACCGACGAGGCCTCCAAGAAGCGGCTCGCCGATCTGGATACCGATATCGAACGCCTGGAACGCGAATTTTCCGATCTCAACGAAGTGTGGAAATCGGAGAAGGCTGCACTGCAAGGCGCAACCAAGGTCAAAGAGCAGCTTGAGCAGGCACGTCTCGATCTGGAGGCGGCGCAGCGGCGGCAGGATTACGCCAGGATGAGCGAGATCCAGTACGGGCGTCTGCCCGAGCTGGAAAAGCAGCTTGCTGCAGCGCAGGCCGCCGAAAAACAGGATTTCAAACTGGTGCAGGATCGCGTCACCGAGGAAGAAATTGCCGAAGTGGTGTCGCGCTGGACCGGTATTCCGGTCAGCAAGATGCTCGAAGGCGAGCGTGAGAAATTGCTGCACATGGAAGAAGCCTTGCACAAGCGCGTGGTCGGTCAGGATGAAGCCGTGCGTGCGGTGTCCGACGCGATCCGTCGCGCGCGTGCGGGCTTGTCCGATCCGAATCGTCCGTACGGTTCGTTCTTGTTCCTGGGCCCCACCGGTGTGGGCAAGACCGAATTGTGCAAAGCGCTGGCCGAATTCCTGTTCGACACACAGGAAGCGATGGTGCGCATCGACATGAGCGAGTTCATGGAGAAACACTCCGTGGCCCGCCTGATCGGCGCACCTCCTGGCTACGTCGGTTACGAGGAAGGCGGTTATCTCACCGAGGCGGTGCGTCGCCGGCCGTACAGCGTGATCCTGCTGGACGAGGTTGAGAAGGCGCATCCGGATGTGTTCAATGTGTTGCTGCAGGTGCTGGACGACGGCCGCCTCACCGACGGCCAGGGTCGCACGGTGGATTTTCGCAACACCGTGATCGTGATGACCTCCAACCTTGGCTCGCAGCTCATCCAGGAAAATGCAGGCGACTCCGAAGCCGACTACGTGCAGATGAAAGCATCGGTGCTTGGCGTGGTGCAGGCGCACTTCCGTCCGGAATTCATCAACCGCCTGGACGAGCTGGTGGTGTTCCGTCCGCTGGAGAAAAAGCAGATTCGCAAGATCGCGCTGATCCAGCTCACATACCTGGAAAAGCGCTTGGCCGAACGTCAGCTCAAGCTGGAAATCGACGACAAGGCGTTGGACCTGCTGGGTAACGTCGGCTTCGATCCGGTGTACGGTGCGCGTCCGCTCAAGCGAGCGATCCAGCAGCAGCTTGAGAACCCGTTGGCGAGGGAAATTCTAGAAGGACGCTTCGCGGCGGGCGACACCATTGCCGTGGCTGCGGAAGGTGGGCATCTGGTTTTCCACAAACACGCGTAACGCCATTCCACTCCCTCTCCCGGCAGGGGAGAGGGTCGGGGTGAGGGCTCGCCCTGGCGAAAAATTACCTGCTCGTCATTCCGGCTTGGCCGGCATGACGCTGAGGCAAGGAAAGAGTTTTCGAACGTACGCTACGCACCACAAAAAAATCCCGGCTCATTGGCCGGGATTTTTGCGTGCATGCATCGCACGAGTACTTGGCAGTGGGCTTGTTGGATCACCAGTGATAGATCACTTTGGTGTAATAGTAACGCCCATTGAAGCCCGCGGGTGAAAATTCTGAATACGGAATCGTTCCGTTGGTGCTGTTCGCCGCGATCACCTTGTCCGGATAGCTGTTGGTGGCGTTGTCCACGCCCAGCGAGAAGGTCCAGTTGTCCAAGTTGTAACTGCCGGCCACATCCAGCACCCATTGCGGGCTGTAGGTCTGATTGAGCAGATACGTACTGTTGCTGTACGCGGTGAAGCTGCCATAGCGGATGAGGTTGCCGTTGAATACCCAGTGGCCCAGTGTGTAGTTCTCATTGAAGATCAGCTTGCTGCGTGGTGTGGAATTGGCCAGGAGGCCTTTGATATCGCGATACGTGACACGCTCCAGCTGCAGGCCTAACGCATCCAGCTGCGATGGGTTGGCGGCCACGTGCGTCACCTGAGTGCGGTTGTAGTTGTAGCTCAAGGTGCTATCGAGGGAGCCGGCGTTGCCGAAATCGGAGTGATAGCTCGTGACCAGGTCACCGCCTTGCGTGCGCGTGTTCACGGCATTGGTGAAGTACTGCGCCGAGCTGTACGCCACGTCGGTAATGCCGTTGGCGGCCAGGTAATCCACCACCACCGGTGTGTTCAACCCGCTCAGCGTGCTGGACAGCACGATGCGGTTGTAAATGTTGATCTGATAGAGATCGAACGTCAGCGTCAGCGGATCGATCGGATTGAAAACCGCGCCCACCGTGTAGTTGTGCGACCGCTCCGGCCGCAGCGCCTGCGCGCCCAGCAACTGCGCCACCGGGTTGCTTACCGGCAACAGGCCCGTCTGATAGATACCCGGCGCAACACCGGGGCCGGCACTGCTCGGCGTGAGGTACAACGAGCCGATCTGCGAATAATCCTCCTGTGCCAGCGAGGGCGCGCGGAAGCCGCTCGATACACTGCCGCGCAGGGCGAAGCGATCGGTGAAGTCGTAGCGTGCCGCGAAAGCACCGGAAACCGTGTTGCCGAAATCGTTGTAATCCTCATGCCGCACGGCGAGCGACGTGCCGAGCTTGTCGGTGAGGTTGGTTTCCAGGCTCACGTATTGCGCCACGTCGCTGCGGCTCCACGCGCCGGTGTTCACCGGGCTGTAGCCGCTGAAGCCTTGGGCGCCGCCCGTCAGGCCGGATGTACCCACGTAATAGGAGCTGGGGTCGCCCGCGCTGATCGAGTAGGTGTTGCGCTGGTATTCGCCGCCAAAAGCGAGCGTCACCGCGTTGGGCAGCCAGCTCAGGTTGAAGTCCTTCGCAATGTCGACATCCGCCACCTGCTGAGCAGACGACACGATGCCGTCGAAGAAATGCGTGGGCGTGTAGCCGAAATCATGCAGGAAGGCATAGTTGGCCGTGTTGATCGTATCGAGCGACACACGATTGCCGCCATAGTTGGCACTCACATCCCAGCGCCAGCCGCTGGCGGTGGTGCCGCGCACACCGGCCACGAGTGATTCGTCGGTGCTGCGCGACTGCAGCAGCGGCTGATAGCCGCCGGGATAGAGCGCGCTGAGCAGCGTGCTCACCGACGATGGGTAGCCATACGGGTTGCGATACAGCTCATCGGAAATCGCGTTGCGCTCGTGATAGCTGCCAAACGCGTAGAACTGGATGTTGTGGGTGATGTCGTACTGCGAATTGAGGAACAGGTTGTGCTGGCTCACGGTGGGGTCGCCGAATACCTGCTTCTCGCCCAGTTGTGGATAGCGCACATCCACGCCGCCATGGTTGGTCGGATCCTGATGATCATCATCCACGCTGATGCGCAGCCAGCCCTTGTCGCCATTGAGCGGAATGCCGACGTTGGCCGAACCCTGCCATTGCTTGCCGCCACCGGTCTGGTAGTGGCCGCCGTCCAGTTCGACCGAACCGCCTTGCGCACCATGCTTGAGGATGATGTTGATCACGCCGGCGATCGCATCCGAACCGTATTGCGCCGACGCGCCGTCGCGCAGCACTTCGATGTGATCGATCGCCGAGAGCGGGATGGTGTTCAAATCCACCGGCGCCGAGCCGCGGCCAATAGTGCCGTCCACATTCACCATTGCGCTGGTGTGCCAACGCTTGCCATCGACCAGCACCAGCACTTCATCCGGTGCGAGGCCGCGCAACTGCGCCGGGCGCTGCGAGTCGGTGGTGTCGGTCGCGGCGGGGCGGGGAAAATTCAGCGATGGAATCAGGCGCGCCAGCGCGGTGGAGAGTTCATTGGTACCCGTGCTCTGCAAGGCGGAAGCCGGCACTACATCGATCGGCGACAGCGAGGTGCTATCGGTGCGGTTCTGCGCACGCGTGCCGGTGACGATTACCGCCTGCAGATTTTTCGTATTGCCATTGCTGGGTTGGGAGGACGCTTGCGGAGTGTCCTGCGCGGCAGCGTGGGGGGTGAGTGCAAGCAGGAGGGAGGCGGTCAGTATCGACGTGGCGTTCGTGCGAAGGCCCTCTGAACGGGGCCGATGGTTGTCGTTCTTCATTGCGTGGTAATTCCCCTGGGCAAAAGGTTGTTGCGTAGCAACAATTTCAGGTTAGTGACAACAGCGCTGGTCGACAACGGACGATTGGGCTTCGGTAAGTCCAAACAGAAATATGTAAGCAGGATGGGTAGTTGGCTCGCCCTTGTGCCGAGATACGCCCCCAAACGCACCACCTGGGAGCATCGTCAACCGTAGGTGTAGAGCCGGTATAGAGCACAGGCTAGGCGCACGGGTGGCCAGGTTCTAAGATGCAGCGACTGAGGTGACTGCCGGTGTTTGCCGGCGGTTGAAACGGGAATCCGGTGCGCCGCACATCCATGCGACTCAAGCCGGAGCTGCCCCCGCAACGGTAGGCGAGCAAAACGATCCGCATATGGCCACTGTGCCCGCGCACGGGAAGGCGTGGATCGGAAGGCATGAACCCTTCGCTCGCAAGTCCGGAGACCGGCCTCGGCACAGAACCTGCTCCGCCACGCCCACCATTGTTCGAACGCAATGTGGGCTTGCGGTAGCCAGGCGTTCCAAACCGGACGGGCGGAGGGCCATGTCGCGGGCCGCTGCGTCAGTGCCGGTGCCGCCGTCGTCGTCCTCCTTGCGTTTTGATGCATGTCTGAATGACGTGCTTAAGGAGTGTCGACATGCAGTGCCACGCGTTCTTTGTTTCCTGCGCCCACCATGACGAGGTGCGTGCATGAGCGAGCGTCCACCGCGCGAGGACATGACGCCGGAAGAGCGCCACCGCGAGCGCATGCAGCGCAAGAAGGAGCTGGTCGATCGCAAGATCGCCCGCGCCACCATCGATCGCGGCGTGCTGGTGGTGAACACCGGTAACGGCAAGGGCAAGAGTTCTTCGGGCTTCGGCATGCTGGCGCGCGCGCTGGGCCACGGCTTTCGATGCGGCGTGGTGCAGTTCATCAAGGGCACCTTCTCCACCGGCGAGGAAGCGTTCTTTCGTCGCCTCGGCGGCGATCAGCTCGATTACCACGTGATGGGCGAAGGCTTCACCTGGGAAACGCAGGACAAATCACGCGACATCGCGGCGGCACAGGCTGCATGGACTGTGGCGGCCCGTATGCTGGCCGATTCCGCGTATGACTTCGTGCTGCTGGATGAACTCAACATCGCGCTCACCAAGCAGTATGTGCAGCTTGAGCAAGTATTGACCGCAGTGAGTGCGCGTCCACCGCGCCAGCACGTAGTGATCACCGGGCGCGGCGCGCCCGATGGCTTGGTCGCCGTGGCCGACACGGTGACGGAGATGCGCGTGGTGAAGCACGCATTCGACGCCGGCATCAAGGCGCAAAAAGGCATCGAGCTGTGAGTGTTCGCCAGGTGCCGGCTCTGCTGGTTTCCGCACCGGCGTCGGGGCAAGGCAAGACGTCGGTGACGGCGGCGCTGGCGCGCTGGCATGCGCGCCAAGGTCGACGCGTGCGGCTATTCAAGACGGGGCCGGATTTTCTCGATCCCATGGTGCTTGCCCGCGCGGCCGGTACATCGGTCTATCAGCTCGACCTATGGATGTGCACGGAATCGGATGTGCGCAAGCGTCTGTTCGATGCAGCGGGCGATGCGGATCTGATCCTGGTCGAGGGCGTGATGGGACTGTTCGACGGCGCGCCGTCCAGCGCTGATCTTGCCCGGCAATTAGGATTGCCGGTGCTGGCCGTGATCGACGGTTCGGCGATGGCGCAGACCTTTGGCGCGCTGGCACTTGGCTTGGCGAACTATCGCGAAGGGCTGTCGCTGTATGGTGTGGCGGCCAATCGCATCGGCAGTGCGTATCACGCGCAATTGTTGAAAGAGAGCCTGCCCGCTCCTTTGCATTGGTTGGGTGCGTTGCCGCGCGACGAACGGCTTGGGTTGCCGGAACGACATCTGGGCCTGGTTTCCGCGGACGAATTGTCGGATATCGATGCGCGCCTGGACGCGCTGGCGGATGCCTGGGCACAGCATGCGAGCACAGCGTTGCCGCCAGCCGTCAGGTTCGAACAGCCTGTGACGAGCGTGTGCCCGCGATTACTGCAAGGGCAACGCATTGCGATAGCGCGAGACGATGCGTTTTGCTTCATCTATCCGGCCAACGTGGATTTACTGCGTGAAGCGGGCGCTGATCTACACTTCTTTTCACCCCTGGCCGGTGATGCGTTGCCCGATTGCGACGCGGTGTGGTTGCCGGGTGGCTATCCGGAATTGCATCTGGAGAGCTTGTCGCAACGACATGATCTGCACGCTGCATTGCGTGCGCATCGCGATGCGGGCAAGCCCATGCTGGCCGAGTGCGGCGGCTTGTTGTTTGCGCTGGATACGCTTGCCGATCGTGATGGCAACGAAGCACACATGGCCGGCCTGTTGCCGGGGAGTGCGACGATACAACCGCGATTGAGCGCCTTGGGCTTGCAACACGTGAACCTGCCCGAAGGCGACTTGCGTGGGCATACCTTCCACTACGCGCGAGCCACTGTCGATGCGCAGCCGTTGGCCCATGCATTGAATCCGAACGAGGGTCCTTGCAAGGAAGCTGTCTATCGCGATCGCCGGCTTACCGCGAGCTTCGTGCATTTCTACTTTCCTTCCCAGCCCGAAGCCGCGCTGCGGCTGTTCCTGCCATGAGCACGGTGTTGGCCATGCTCGCTGCCGTGTTGCTCGATCACGTGTGGGGTGAGCCGCGTCGCGCGCATCCGTTGGTGTTGTTCGGTCGCATGGCGAATTGGATCGAGCAACGCACCTACGCGGACCGGCGCATAAGCGGGGGGCTCGCATGGTCGCTTGCCGTGCTGCCCTGCGTGGTTGTGCTGCTTATCGTTCAGCGCTACGCGCCGATGTGGCTTGCGTGGTGCATGGCGGTCATCGTGCTTTACGCTGCGCTTGGTTTGCGCAGTCTGGGCGAACACGCGCAACCGGTTGCGAGCGCATTGGTGGCGGATGATCTCGATGCAGCACGCGTAGCGGTTTCGCGCATGGTTAGCCGCGATACCGCCGCCTTGAGCGCAGAGCAGGTCGCCACCGCAGCGACCGAATCGGTGTTGGAAAACGGCGCCGATGCGGTGTTCGGCGCCTTGTTCTGGTTTGCGGTGCTGGGCGCACCCGGCGCGCTGTTGTATCGGTTGGCCAACACACTCGATGCCATGTGGGGCTATCGCACGCCGCGTTACACGCGATTCGGCTGGGCCTCGGCGCGCCTGGATGATGTACTGAACTTCATCCCCGCGCGCCTTACGGCGTTTACCTACGCAATGTGCGGTCATTTCGATGGTGCGGTGCGTTGCTGGCACACGCAGGCACCCCGCTGGAAAAGCCCCAACGCAGGTCCGGTGATGGCCGCCGGTGCCGGCGCATTGCGCGTCAAGTTAGGTGGAGCGGCGCCGTATCACGGTGCCTGGGTTTTGCGCCCGGAACTCGGTGCAGGTGCTTGCGCCGATGCCATGAGTATCGAACGCGCATTGGGCCTGGTGCGTCGTGGCGTGGTTCTTTGGTTGGTGGTGGCATTGCTGATTGGCTTTGGCATGTGGGGGAGTGCGCATGCTTGAGCATGGCGGCCGGTTGCAGCGCGCAGCGCAGGAATACGGTATTGCTTCAGCGCAGTGGCTGGACCTTTCTACCGGCATCAGCCCATTCGGCTGGCCAGTGCCGGATGTACCGCCGCCGATATGGCAACGGCTTCCTGAAGATGAGGATGGCTTGAACGACGCGGCATGCGCGTATTACGAGGCAGCGCATGTCTTGCCCGTGGCCGGTTCGCAAGCGGCTATTCAAGCGTTGCCATGGCTGCGGCCGACAGCCCGGGTGGGCATCATTGCGCCCGGATACGCTGAGCATGCGCATGCCTGGCGACGCGCGGGTCACCAAGTGACGTGCCTGCCTGCCGACATCCTGCTGGCGGACGTCACGGCATGGGATGTGCTGGTGCTGATTCATCCCAATAACCCCGGTGGCGAACGCTTTGATCCGCAAGCGCTGTTGCGCGCGCATGCCGAACTCGCCGCTCGGGGCGGTTGGTTGGTGATCGATGAAGCTTTCATGGATCTCACGCCAGCAGACAGTCTGTGTCGCTATGCCTTGCGCGAAGGGTTGATTGTGCTGCGCTCGGCCGGCAAGTTTTTCGGGCTTGCCGGTGCGCGGGCTGGCTTTGTGTGTGCCTCGCCGCAACGGCTCGGCGAGTTGCGTGAGGCACTCGGTCCGTGGGCATTGAGTGGCCCCACGCGCTATGTACTGCAACAGGCGCTGGCCGATCGTTTGTGGCAGGCGCAGGCACGCGCACGCCTGGCGCATGCCGGTGAACGTCTTGCAGGCGTGTTGAGCAGACATGGCTTGCAACCGACGGCGGGCTGCGGATTGTTCCATTGGTGCCGACGGGATGATGCGGCGGCCATCCACCGTGCGCTGGCTATGCGCGGCATTCTTACGCGTTTGTTCGACACGCCACCGAGTCTTCGCTTCGGCTTGCCCGCGGATGATGCCGCATTCGATCGCCTCAATGCGGCATTGAGTGAGGTGATGCGATGAGCGCGCGCGTGTTGATGGTGCAGGGTTGCACGTCCGATGCAGGCAAAAGCACGCTGGTGACGGCACTGTGTCGGTGGGCGCGTCGGCACGGTGTGCGCGTTGCGCCTTTCAAGCCGCAGAACATGGCACTGAATTCGGCGGTGACGAGTGATGGGGGCGAAATCGGCCGCGCACAGGCGGTGCAGGCGCAGGCATGCGGATTGGAGCCGCGCATCGATTTCAATCCGGTGCTGCTCAAACCCAACAGTGACATCGGTGCACAAATCATCGTGCATGGCCGGCCGGTGGCCGATATGGATGCGCGCGATTATCACGACTACAAACGACGCGCATTCGACGCGGTATTAGCTTCGCACCAGCGGCTGGTGGATGCGTTTGAGGCGGTGATCGTGGAGGGTGCGGGAAGCCCTGCCGAGATCAATCTGCGCGACCGCGATATCGCCAACATGGGTTATGCCGAAGCGGTGGACTGCCCGGTGATCCTGGTGGCCGATATCGATCGTGGCGGTGTATTTGCGCATCTTGTCGGCACCCTGGCATTGCTTTCCCAGAGCGAGCGGGCGCGTGTGGCCGGCTTCGTGATCAACCGCTTTCGCGGCGATCTTGCCTTGCTGCAATCGGGGCTCGATTGGCTGGAGCAGGAAACAGGCAAGCCCGTGCTAGGTGTTCTGCCGTATCTGCATGGTCTGCAGCTGGAGGCCGAAGATGCATTGCCGCGTGCGCGCGAAGAGAAGCCGCAGGCATCCTTGCGCGTGGTGGTGCCGGCGTTGCCGCGTATCAGCAATCACACGGATTTCGACGCGCTACGTGCGCATCCGGACGTGGATCTGCGCATGATTGGGCCAGGTGATGTGCTGCCTTCGTGCGATCTCATCGTGCTACCCGGTTCGAAATCCACGCGTGCTGACCTGGCCTGGCTGCGCACGCAAGGCTGGGACACCGCCATCGCACGACATGTGCGCTATGGCGGCAAAGTATTGGGCATTTGTGCTGGTTTGCAGATGCTGGGGCGGGCCGTGCATGACCCGCACGGCATTGAAGGCGCGCCCGGATCGAGCGAAGGTTTGGGGTGGCTAGACCTGGAAACCACGCTTGCGCCGTACAAGCAGCTTCACCGCGTGCAGGGCCACTTTAGCTTTGCCGATGCTGCTGCCGATGCCGCCGTGCAGGGCTATGAAATCCATTGCGGTATAAGCCGTGGTGCGGCGCTTGCGCATCCTTGCGCTCGACTCGACGACGGCCGCGACGACGGTGCCGTTTCGCACGATGGCAACGTGATGGGCACCTATCTGCACGGCGTGTTTGATCATCCGCGCGCGTTGGCGGCGTTGCTGCAGTGGGCGGGCTTGCGTCACGTCACAGCGTTGGATGTGCGCGCCTTGCGCGAAGCGTCCATCGAGCGACTGGCGGACGTCGTGGAAAAGCACCTCGATACGGCATGCTTGTCACGGTGGCTGGGGGTCACGCCATGCGTACCTTGATACTCGGCGGTGCTCGCTCCGGCAAAAGCGCGCTGGCGGAACGGCTTGCCGGTGGCAGTGAGCGGGATGTCCTCTACATCGCCACCGCGCAAGCGGGGGATGGTGAGATGGCGGCGCGCATCGCGCATCATCGCGCGCGCCGCCCAGTGCAGTGGCGGTGCATCGAGGAGCCGCTGCGACTGGCGGATGTATTGCGCGAAAACGCGGGCGACGCTCGCTGCCTGCTGGTCGATTGCCTCACGCTATGGCTGAGCAATCTGCTCGCCCATGACGACCCGCAACGATTCGAGCGCGAGCGCGCACAGTTGCTGGAAGCGTTGCCGCAGTTGCCCGGTGACCTGATCATGGTCAGCAATGAAGTGGGTCTGGGCATCATCCCGATGGGTGCACTGACGCGCCGCTTCGTGGATGAGGCCGGGCGCCTGCACCAGGCGATTGCTTCCGTGAGCGAGCGCGTTATTTTCGTCGCCGCGGGTTTACCTCTTGCACTTAAAGGAACGCTCCCATGAGCCTCGACTGGCTTTACGCACCTTGTGTCCACGCTGATGCCGATATCGCCGAGTCGGCGCATGCGCATCAACTGCAACTCACCAAGCCGCCGGGGTCGCTCGGTCAATTGGAAGCGGTTGCGATCCAGCTTGCATCCTTGCAGCACACGAAGCATCCGGCGGTGGATCGCGTGTGGATCAGCGTGTTCGCCGCGGACCACGGTGTGGCGGAAGAAAACATATCGGCGTTTCCGCAAGTGGTCACGGGCGAAATGGTACGCAACTTCGCCAGCGGCGGCGCGGCCATCAGCGTGCTTGCGCGCAGCCTGGAAGCAACGCTGGATGTGGTGAATCTGGGCACGGTGAACGATCCGGGCGAAATCCCCGGCGTGCGTCGTGCGATCATCGCGCCTTCAACCGCGAACTTCTGCCGCGAAGCGGCGATGACCCCCGCGCAGCTCGAGGCGGCGCTGGCGGCGGGCGCACAAAGCGTACGCATGGCGAAGGCCGCCGATACGCAGCTTTTCATCGGTGGCGACATGGGCATCGGCAACACCACATCGGCCGCCGCGCTGGCGAGTGCGTTGCTTGATGAACCGCCATCCTGCCTTGCCGGTGCGGGCACCGGCCTCAATGCGACCGGCATCCAGCACAAGGTCTCGGTGCTGGAGCGCGCGTTGGCGTTGCACGGCACTGCCAAGGACGCTTTGGAGCAATTGCGTTGCGTGGGTGGTTTCGAAATCGCCGCGTTGACAGGTGCTTATCTGGCCGCGGCGCAGGCGGGCATGCCGGTGTTGGTCGACGGCTTCATCACGACTGCCGCGGCGCTGGTCGCGGTGACGATTCAGCCGGATGTGCGCCCTTGGTTGTTGTTCGCGCACCGTTCGAAAGAGCACGGCCATGCGCGATTGCTGGCGGCGATGGATGCTGCGCCGCTGGTCGACCTTGGTTTGCGGCTGGGCGAAGCCAGTGGCGCCGCGCTGGCGGTACCGTTGCTGCGACTGGCCTGCGCTTTGCACAACGGCATGGCCACGTTCGAACAAGCCGGCGTATCCACCGCATGAACATCGAGATTCAATTGCTACGGCATGGTGATACCGCACAGCGCAGTTATCGCGGTCAGCTGGATGACGCCTTGAGCGAATTGGGCTGGAGCCAGTTACGCGGCGCCGTCGAAGGGCATGCATGGGATGCCATTGTTTCCTCGTCGTTGCAACGCTGTGCCGCGTTTGCGCGGGAGCTTTCGCTGGCGCGTGGATGGCCACTGCGTATCGATGCGCGACTGGCCGAATACCATTTTGGCGCATGGCAAGGCGTGCCCATTGAGCAGATTGCGCAAGAGCAGGGTGATGCGCTCGCGCGGTTCTGGGCCGATCCGGTGGCCTGTCCACCGCCGGGCGCGGAAACGTTTGAAGCGTTTCGTGATCGGCTTTGCGCCGCACTCGATGACGTCGCCTCGGACCCACCGGGGCGACGCGTGCTGGTGATCACGCATGGCGGCGCGATCCGCCTGCTGCGCTGCCTGGTTGAGCGGCGTAGTTATGGCGACATGGCCGGCATCGAGGTACCGCATGCCTCGCTGCATCCGCTGTCGTGGCCGGTTGCGGTGAGCGCGTGATGCGCGGTTTGCTGATCGCGATGGGTTTTCTGACCCGGCTGCCGGTGCCGGCGCATGCGTACGACGATCCGCGCGCACGGGCCGACTCGCTGGCGTGGTATCCCCTGGTCGGCCTGCTGCTCGGGCTGCTGCTTGGGGTATTGGCGTGGCTGCTGCGCGACACGGCCTCGCTGTTGTCGGCGGCGATGCTGGTTGCTGCGTGGGTTGCGCTCACCGGGGCCTTGCATCTGGATGGCCTGGCCGATACCGCCGATGCCTGGGTCGGCGGCATGGGTGACCGCGAAAAAACCCTGGCCATCATGAAGGACCCGCGCTGCGGACCGGTCGGCGTGGTGGCGGTGGTGCTGACCTTGATGTTGAAGTTCGCCGCGGTGGCAAGCCTCGGCCCGGCGCCCTGGGTGGCGCTGCTGCTGGCACCTTGGCTGGCGCGAGCCAGCCTGACGGCACTGTTTCTCACCACGCCTTATGTTCGCAGTGGCGGCCTGGGCGCCGCGCTGGCGGATGCGCCGCGTCAGCCCTGCATGGCGGCGCTCGTACTCAGCGCGGTGGGGTGCGTGCTGCTCGGTTGGCGCGGGATAGTGGCGCTGGCTTTGGCGGCGTTGGTGCTGGCGCTCGGGCGCCGGGCTTGCCTGCGACGGCTGGGCGGATTCACGGGCGACACCGCCGGCGCACTGGCCGAAATGGTCGAGGTCGCAGTGCTGGTAGTCTTGGCAGTCCGCTGAGCCCGCCGTTGAATTCGGCCGGTTCGTCCCGATACTCCCGTCGTCCAGAGCTCCGCTGGCAGCTAAACGGAGGCCTTTGCCTATGCCTATCTACGAATTTCAATGCAACGCTTGCGGCCATCGCTTTGACCGCTTGCAGAAACTGTCCGATCCCGATCCGTCCGATTGCCCGAGCTGCGCGGCACCGCAGGTGCAGCGGCAGCTGAGTGCGCCGCAGTTCCGGCTGGCCGGCGGTGGCTGGTACGAGACCGACTTCAAGAAAAATGGCGACAAGAAGCGCAACCTCGCTGGCGAAACGGCGACGGCTTCGCCTGCTGACAAAAGCGCCAGCCCATCACCCACACCGACTGCTGCGCCTGCGCCCACACCCTCATCGTCTACGACCTGACAGCGCCGGCTGGCTAAACTCGGCGCGCAGGCCCGCATGTGGCGGCGTTTCATCTTGCATAATTGCGCGACGTAGCGGAGCCGGTCAGGGATGACGCCATCTTTAAACGAGCACCAGCAGACCCTTGACGCGGCGACGATTGCCGCGCGACTCGACCGTTTGCCGCCTACGCGCAGCGTGTGGAAGTGGGTGTGGCTGGTCGGCCTGGGGTTTTTCTTCGAGCTGTATGACCTCTTGTACAGCGGTTACGTCGCGCCGGGCCTGGTCAAGAGCGGCATGCTCAGCACAACCACGCCCGGCCTGTTCGGCACCCACGGCGTCGCGAGCTTCATCGCTGCGCTGTTTTGCGGCTTGTTCGTGGGGACCTTGGCGTGCGGTTTTCTTGCCGACCGATTCGGCCGGCGTGCGGTCTTCACGGCTTCCTTGCTGTGGTACACCGCGGCGAACCTGGCAATGGCGTTCCAGCACACAGCGACGGGACTGAATGCGTGGCGTTTCGTGGCCGGCCTTGGGCTGGGTGTGGAGATGGTCACCATCGGCACTTATTTGTCCGAGCTGGTGCCGCGACAGATTCGTGGCCGTGCGTTTGCCTGCGTGCAGGCGATCGGCTTTGCCGCGGTACCGGTGGTGGCCTTGCTCGCCTATCTGCTTGTGCCGCGTGCGCCGCTGGGTTGGGATGGGTGGCGCTGGGTGGTGGTGATCGGTGCAACGGCAGCGTTGTTCGTCTGGTGGATTCGCTGCGGATTGCCCGAAAGCCCGCGCTGGCTTGCTCAGCGCGGACGCCTGGAGCAAGCCGACCGCGTGTTGCGCGCGTTGGAGCAGAGCGTGCAGGCGGAATACGGTCGGCCTTTGCCCGCGCCGTTGCTTCTGCCGGAATCGGGCTTCGTGCGTCGTCGCCCTGCGAGCATGCTCGTGCCACCGTATCGTCGGCGAGTACTGATGATGTCGATCTTCAACCTGTTCCAGACGGTGGGTTTCTACGGCTTCGCCAACTGGGTACCGACGTTGCTGATCGGCCGCGGCGTCACCGTCACCAGCAGTCTGCTCTATGCCAGCCTGATCGCGCTTGCCGCACCGGTGGGGCCGCTGATCGGGCTGCGCATCGGCGATCGCTACGAGCGCAAGCACGTGATCATCGCCATGGCCTGCGCCATCATCGTCTGCGGTCTGCTGTTCAGTCAGGTCTCTACGGCGCTGCTGCTGGTGCTGCTTGGGATCGGGCTGACCCTGGCCAACAACATCATGTCCTACAGCTATCACGCCTATCAGGCCGAGCTGTTTCCCACCGCCATACGCGCGCGGGCCGTCGGGTTCGTCTATGCGTGGAGCCGCTTTTCCGCGATTTTCACCGCCTTCGTGATCGCCGACATGCTGAAGTGGGCGGGCACAGCGGGTGTGTTCGTGTTGATCGCGGGGGCCATGCTGATCGTGGTGGCCGTGATTGGGCTGATGGGCCCGCGCACGCGCCACCTGGCGCTGGAGCAAATCGCCGGCTGACGCCCCGCGCGGCGCAATGTCGGGGGGAATGCTAAGATTCCGGGCCTTTTCCATGCCCAATTCGCCGCCCCGGCGGCCCGGAGTTCCTTTTCGTATGCGCACGCATTACTGCGGCCTCATCAACGAGTCGCTGATCGGCCAGACCGTCACCTTGTGCGGCTGGGTGAATACCCTTCGCCTGCAGAGTCACGTTGCCTTCGTCGATCTGCGCGACCACGAGGGCATTGCCCAGGTGGTGATCGAGCGCGAAAACGCGGGCGCCTTCGCTGTCGCCGGCGAACTGGGTTACGAATATTGCGTGCGCGTTACCGGCAGTATCCGCAAGCGCCTGTCGGCCAACGACAAGCTCAAGACCGGTACGGTGGAGCTCCTGGCCGAGCAGGTGGAGATTCTCAACGCCGCGAAGGATCTACCCTTCGCGCTGCACGAGAACCCCAACGAGGACATGCGGATGACCTACCGCTACCTCGATCTGCGCCGCCCGGACATGCAGCACATGATGCGCACCCGCATCAAGCTGGTGCAGGCGCTGCGCCGTTATCTGGATGCACGTGCGTTCCAGGATGTCGAAACGCCCATCCTCACCAAGGCCACGCCGGAAGGTGCGCGCGACTACCTGGTGCCCAGCCGCGTGCATCCGGGCCAGTTCTACGCATTGCCGCAGTCGCCGCAGTTGTTCAAGCAGATCCTGATGATGGCCGGTTTCGACCGCTACTATCAGATTGCTCGCTGCTTCCGTGACGAAGACCTGCGCGCCGATCGGCAGCCGGAATTCACCCAGCTCGACATGGAATTCGCCTTCGTCGAAGAGAAGGACGTGCAGGATTTCGTGGAAGCGATGATCCGCCACGTGTTCAAGGAGGTGGTGGGCGTGGAGCTCGCCGAGCCGTTCCCGCGCATGACCTGGGACGAAGCGATGCGCCGCTATGGTTCCGACAAACCGGACTTGCGCATCGCGCTTGAATTGGTCGACGTTGCCGGCGCGCTCAAGAACGTTGAGTTCAAAGTGTTTGCCGAGCCGGCGAACGATCCGGCCGGCCGCATCGCCGCGCTGTGCTTGCCGGGCGGTGCCGCGCTCAGCCGCAAAGAGATCGACCAGCTCACCGACTACGTCGCCAAGTACGGCGCAAAAGGGCTGGCCTGGATCAAGGTAGAAGACCTCGCCAAGGGTCGTGAAGGCGTGAACTCGCCGGTCGCCAAATTCCTCGACGACGCGGCGCTCGATGCCGTGCTCAAGGCCACCGGTGCGCAGTCGGGCGACATGGTGTTCATCGGCGCAGGCAAGTGGAAAGCCGTCACCGATTTCATGGGCGCCTTGCGCCTGAAGGTCGGCAAGGATCGCGGTCTGGTGGAAAACAGCTGGAAGCCGCTGTGGGTTACCGATTTTCCGATGTTCGAATACGATGAGGAAGAAAAGCGCTTCGTCGCCCTGCATCACCCGTTCACCGCGCCCAAGGTGGACGATATCGCCGAGTTGCGTGCGAACGCTGGGATCGCCGTGAGCCGCGGTTACGACATGGTGCTCAACGGCAACGAGATCGGCGGTGGTTCGATCCGTATCCATCGCCCCGACATGCAGAGCGCGGTGTTCGATCTGCTCGGCATCGGCGCGGAAGAAGCGCAGATGAAGTTCGGCTTCCTGCTCAAGGCGCTGAAACTCGGTGCGCCGCCCCACGGCGGCATCGCCTTCGGCATCGACCGCATCGCAGCGCTGATGGTTGGTACCGAATCGATCCGCGACGTGATCGCATTCCCCAAGACCACCAGCGCGCAGGATCTGATGACCGATGCGCCCTCGCCGGTCAGCGATGCGCAGTTGAAAGAGTTGCACGTCGCAGTGAAAACGCCGGAGTGAGGTTACATTGAGCCGTCGTTCCCGCGGGGGCGGGAATCCATGATGCTTTCACGCACGAAGCAAACATGGATTCCTCGCTTCTCAAGCCCGGGCATATCCATGTGCCTTCCCCACGTACCCGCTTGCGCGGGAATGACGGCCTTCAAGTTTGCCGATCATCGTGTGACTGCCCCGACCTCATGACCGAACACGTCATCCTGCTGCACGGCCTGTGGATGCGTGGTTTCGCGCTGGGCATGTTGCATCGCCGCCTGATGGAAGAGGGCTTTCGCGTCCATCGCTTCGACTATATGAGCGTGGCGGCAACGCAGGAGCACATTCTGGCGCGGCTGAACGCGAACATTCGCCATTACGCGCCTGGTCCGGTGCACCTGGTGGGTCACAGCCTGGGGGGGCTGCTGGCGCTGCGCGCCTGCCTGGAAGTCCAGGATCTGCCGCCCGGACGCATCGTGTGCCTGGGCTCGCCGCTGAAAGGCAGCGCGGCGGCACGTGCCTTCGGTCGCCTGGGGCGCGGCGGCGAGGTCCTGCTGGGCCATAACCGTCATCTGCTGGAAGTAGGCCTTGAGACCTGGAAGGGTCCGCGCGAGGTTGGGGTAATCGCCGGCTCCATGCCAATCGGCCTGGGTGCGATGCTCAGCCCGATTACGGGCGAGCACGATGGTACCGTGGCCGTGGAGGAAACCCGGGTACCGGGTCTGGCCGCCCACTGCGTGGTGGAAACCAGCCACACGGGCCTGCTGTTTTCGGCCGAAGTGGCGCGGTTGACCGCGTCGTTCCTGCGCGAAGGCAGCTTTGGGCCGCTCTCTCCTGCGAAATCCTAGCTTCGTCGCCCCGGCGAAAGCCGGAGCCCGGTGGCTTGATCGTCCAAAAAGCCGCTAGGCCCCGGCTTTCGCCGGGGCGACGCGTGTAAACAATCCGCGGGGGAAGGAAGTGGGATGGCGCAATGCAGTAAAATCCCCCGCTTTCCACTTTCAAACCCAAGCCAGGTATCCCCATGGGTAGAGGCCCGTCCATCGAAGGTCGCAAGAATGCCGAAGACGCCAAGCGCGCCAAGGTGTTCACCAAGCTGATCCGCGAAATCACCGTCGCCACGCGTGCCGGCGTGCCGGACCCAGCGCTCAACCCGCGCCTGCGTACGGCCGTGGACAAGGCGCTGACCGCCAATATGTCCAAGGACACCATCGAGCGCGCCATCAAGCGCGGCTCCGGCGCGGATGGCGGCGCGAAGATGGAAGAGCTGCGTTACGAAGGCTACGGCCCGGGCGGCATCGCGCTGATCATCGAATGCTTCACCGATAACACCACGCGCACCGTGGCCGATGTGCGCCACGCGCTCACCAAGCATGGGGGCAACCTTGGCACCAGCGGTTCGGTGGCGTTCCAGTTCACGCGTTGCGGCGAACTCGTGTTCACCACGAACGGCGATGCGGCGGCAGAAGAAAAAATCCTGGAGGCGGCACTTGAGGCTGGTGCCGACGACGTGATCAACGAGAACGGCGAAAGCACCGTGATCTGCGCACCGGAGAATTTTGAATCCGTGCAGCAGCAACTCATCAACGCGGGCCTCGATGCGCAGCACGCGGGTGTGGTGATGCGCCCGAACAATCGCACGGCAGTGGCGGGCGAAACGCTGGAAACGCTCACCGATCTGCTCGAAAAACTCGATGGCCTCGATGACGTGAGCGAGGTCTATCACAACGCCTTGCTACCGGCTGAGTGATCGGCTTCCAAGCCGCTTCTCAATGATCCGCATCATCGGCATCGACCCAGGCAGCCAGCGCACCGGCATCGGCATCGTGGATGTCGATGCTGCGGGCAAGCTGTCGCATGTTTTTCATGCCGCCTTGATGGTCGCCGATGAAGAGACGTTCACGCTGCGCCTGAAGCGTATCTTCGACGGTATAGATGAAATCATCGCCACGCATCGCCCTGTCGAGTGCGGCATCGAGCGCGTATTCATGGCGCGCAATGCCGACTCGGCGCTCAAGCTCGGACAAGCGCGCGGCGCAGCGATTTGCGCGGTGGTCCATCGCGGTATCGCCGTGCACGAATACGCGGCGACCGAAGTGAAGAAGGCGGTGGTCGGTGGCGGCCGCAGCGACAAGACGCAGGTACAGCACATGATTGGTGTACTGCTCGGGCTCAAAGGCCCGATTCAGGCCGACGCAGCCGATGCGCTGGCGATTGCCGTGGCGCATGCGCATACGCGCGCCAGTCTCGAACGCGTGGGCATTCCACGCACTGCATGGAGACGTCGCCGATGATCGGCCGCCTAAGAGGCATCCTGATATCCAAGCAGCCGCCGTGGCTGCTGGTGGAAGTCGGTGGCGTGGGCTACGAATTGGAAGCGCCCATGTCCACCATCTACGACCTGCCGGCTACCGGTAAGGAAGTCACGCTGCTGACTCATTACGCGGTGAAGGAAGACAGCGTGGCGCTCTACGGTTTTTTCCATGAAGCCGAGCGCGCATCGTTCCGCAATCTGCTCAAGGTGAGCGGGATCGGCGCGAAGACCGCACTGGCCGTGCTTTCGGGTGTCTCCACGCAGGATTTCGCCCGGCTGGTGCAAGCAGGCGATGTCGTGGCGCTTACCAAGATTCCAGGCATCGGCAAGAAAACGGCCGAGCGGATCATCGTGGAGCTGCGCGATCGCGTGGATGGCTTGGGCGTCGGCGTGGCAAGCCTCGCTGCAACATCCGGCGCGCCGCTCGACCCTGCTGCCGAAGCCACCGTGGCGCTGCAACAGCTCGGCTACAAGCCTGCCGAAGTAAGCCGCCTGGTGCAGAAGGTGGCCGAACCCGGCGACAACGCCGAAACCATTATCCGCAAGGCGCTGCGCGCCGCACTCGGGAGTTGATTCGTGGGTCAAGACATTCATCAGGGAGTGAGCGAGGGGGATAGCCGCAAACGGCTCGCTGTCTTGGCGCTGGGCGCCATCGGTGTCGTTTACGGCGACATCGGTACCAGTCCGCTGTATACCTTGCAGACCACGTTGAGCTATGAGGGCAAGATGCCGCATCCGGACAGCATCTACGGAGTGCTGTCGCTGATCTTCTGGGCGCAGATCATCGTGGTGTCGCTGAAGTACGTGCTGTTCATCATGCGCGCCGACAACAAGGGCGAGGGCGGCATCATGGCGCTGATGGCGCTGGCGCTGCGCGGCGTGGGCGGAAAGCCCCGATTGCGCTGGCTGCTGGCGATCATCGGTATCTTCGGTGCTGCGTTGTTCTACGGCGATGGCGTGATTACACCCGCGATTTCGGTGCTCTCGGCGGTGGAAGGCGTAAAAGTGGCGGCGCCGGCGCTGGGGCACTGGGTGATGCCGGTGTCGGCGGTCATCCTGTTCTTTCTGTTCGCCCTGCAAAAACACGGTACCGATCGCGTAGCCAAATTGTTCGCACCGGTGATGGTGGTGTGGTTTATCGTCATTGCGCTGATCGGTTTGCACAATATCGTGCAAACGCCGGAGATTTTGCGTGCAGTGTCGCCGCACTATGGCCTGCACTTCTTTGTGCGGCACGGCTGGGGCGCTTTCGTCGCGCTGGGCGGCGTGGTGCTGGCTTTGACCGGCGCCGAAGCGCTGTATGCGGACATGGGGCATTTCGGCAAGCGGCCCATTCGTGTGGCTTGGTTCTACTTCATCCTGCCGGCGCTGGTGCTCAACTACTTTGGCCAGGGCGCCCTGCTGCTGCGCGATCCGGCTGCCATCGACAATCCGTTCTTCAAAGCAGTGCCGTCGATGTTTCTGTATCCGATGATCGGCCTGGCGACGGCCGCCACGGTGATTGCATCGCAGGCGGTCATTTCCGGCGCGTTTTCGATGACGCGCGAGGCAATGTCGCTCGGCTATTCCATGCGCATGCCGGTGGTGCATACGTCGCGTGAGATGTCGGGGCAGATCTTCGTGCCGTGGATCAATGCGTTCCTGCTCGTCATGGTGTTGGTCGCCGTGGTGGGTTTCGGCAGTTCGGACGCATTGAGCGCCGCTTACGGTATCGCCGTGACGGGTACGATGAGCATCACCACGATTCTGGCGTTGTTTGTGGCGCGCCATCAGTGGCGTTGGCGCTTGCCGTTGCTCATCCTGGTGGGTGCGTGTCTGCTCATCATCGATCTGTCGTTCTTTGGCGCGAACCTGCTCAAAGTCGAAGCGGGTGGCTGGTTCCCGCTGGTGCTGGGCCTGGGCGTGTTCGTGGTGATGACGACTTGGCGCCGCGGTCGCGAGCTGGTGGTGCGCGAGATCAAGCAAGGTGGCCTGGCATTGCAGCCGTTTATCGAAAGCATCAGTCAGCATCCGCCCTTACGCGTGCCGGGCACCGCGGTGTTCCTCACCGCCAACCAGAATGCAGTGCCGCATGCCTTGCTGCATAACCTCAAACACAACAAAGTGCTGCACGAGCGCAACGTCATGCTGACGGTGGAAATGCTCGAATCGCCTGTCGCGGACCCCGATGAACGCATCCACCTGTCTCCGATGGGCGGCAACTTCTGGGGGCTGGAACTGCGTTTCGGTTTCGCCGAGGACCCCAACATTCCGCTGGCGCTGTCCAAATGCGCCAAATCCGGCGTGCCGTTCGACCTGATGGATACCACCTTCTTCCTTTCGCGCGAGAACATCGTCGCCGACAAGCGCCGCCCCGGCATGGCGTTATGGCGCGACCGGCTGTTCGCCTTCCTGTCACGCAATGCACTGCCGGCGACGGCGTTCTTCCAGATTCCCGGCAATCGGCTGATCGAGCTGGGAACGCAGGTGGAGATTTGATCGGGCGGGGGCGCTGCATGTGCCCCTGGAGCCCCCGGTCTCAGCCATAATCGCCGCATGTCCGATCACCGCATCATCGCTGCTGCTGCTCACCTCGACGACGAAGCGCTCGAGGCGTCCATCCGTCCAAGGCGGCTGACCGAATACCTCGGCCAGCAGGCGGTGCGCGAACAGTTGTCGATCTATATCGAAGCGGCGAAAAGGCGCGGCGGCGCGCTCGATCACGTGCTGATCTTCGGGCCGCCAGGCCTGGGCAAGACCACGCTCAGCCATGTGATCGCCAACGAGCTGGGCGTGAACATTCGCTCCACTTCCGGGCCTGTGCTCGAGCGTGCAGGGGATCTCGCCGCGCTGCTTACCAATCTCGAAAAGAACGACGTGCTGTTCGTCGACGAGATCCATCGTCTCTCGCCGGTGGTGGAGGAAGTGCTCTACCCGGCGATGGAAGATTTCCAGATCGACATCATGATCGGCGAGGGTCCGGCCGCGCGCTCGATCAAGCTGGATCTGCCGCCGTTCACCCTGATCGGCGCGACCACGCGCGCGGGGCTGCTCACGGCGCCCTTGCGCGATCGT
The DNA here is from genome assembly GCF_003363155.1 of Dyella monticola. Lineage (GTDB taxonomy): Bacteria > Pseudomonadota > Gammaproteobacteria > Xanthomonadales > Rhodanobacteraceae > Dyella_B > Dyella_B monticola. The sequence continues at coordinate 119,934 of NZ_QRBE01000001.1, forward strand.
TTCGGCATCGTCCAGCGGCTGGAGTTTTATTCGCCCGACGAGCTCACTGCGATCGTGCGTCGCTCGGCACGCATTCTTGGTATTCCCTGCGATGTAGATGGTGCGCAGGAAATCGCGCGTCGCGCGCGTGGCACGCCGCGCATCGCCAATCGGTTGCTGCGTCGTGTGCGTGATTACGCCGAAGTGCGCGCCAGCGGCCACATCACCCACGAGGCGGCGAACGCCGCGATGGACATGCTCAAAGTCGATGCCGAAGGCTTCGACGAACTGGACCGCCGCCTGCTCGCCATCATCATCGAGAACTTCGACGGCGGCCCGGTCGGCGTGGAATCGCTGGCCGCCGCGCTAAGCGAAGACCGCGGCACGCTCGAAGACGTGGTCGAACCGTATCTGATCCAGCAAGGCTTCCTGATCCGCACCGCGCGCGGCCGCATGGCCAGCGCAAAGGCCTGGCGTCACCTCGGCCTCACGCCGCCAACTCCGCGACAGTCTCCGGATTTATTTGGGGATGGTGCTTAGCTGGTCGGCGTTCTCAAGGTGATCGCCACCATACGACAACGCTTGCAGTCCAAAGCGCCAAGCCGAGATAACTAACGGCGCGTATCAAAGGCTCTGGGCGGTATTCGGAGGTTTTAAACCCCTGGTAAATCTCTCCGAGAGTGGCGTTCAATTTGGCCGGACGTGGATGCTTTCTGAAGGCTTCAGCCCATGCCAAACAGAGGAAGCCGCCAGCGCCGAGATAGGAAGCCGGCGATCCTTTCCCCTGGTAGAGGGTCGATGCTGTGCATGCCAAAGAAACAAATACCCACATCCATCGTGAATTCCATAGGCTTGAACTGGCCATGATTTCTCCAAAGTTGACTGGTCGAGCAATAGATCACTCGACCTTGGCGTTTTAACTTAGTAACAGCCTTGTGAGCCCCAATAAACTTCCATGGGTTCAAATTCGCCGAAATCGCCAGATGGATTTCCGCTGCCGCTAATGGGATATCCAAACAAGGCATCAAACGAGGCTTGGTACTGGCCCTGCTTGATCTCACTCCATGATTGATTGGTTGCATCCACCATGCCCGCGATCGTGCCGCCTATGGCGTCGCCTAGTGCCGGATCATATGTATCAATCAGGGAGTTGATCCCTGCGCCAATTAAGGCACCGGTTCCGTAAGCCGGCAGCAGCCGGCTTGCCGAGAACAAGCCTGTTTCCGCGATGGCACTTTTTACGCTCAGGTTGCCAATCGGGGCAGTACGAAATTCTAAATAGATGTCGTAAAGCGTCATATCTATGTTTGGAGCAGGACCTGCCATGGGCGACATTAAGTCGGGCGATGACAAGGCATCGACAGGATCCAGGGTAGCTATCTTCGCATTGAAAGAGTTTCGAACATTAGATGACGTTAGATGATGCATATGCTTCGACGGCTGTTTGGACTGGCTCGGCGCCAAACACTTTGACCGCTTGCAACGAGCAATGAGGCAGATGCAATGAAGTACGATTTTTTCATTTTTGCCCCTTTACCATTGGTCGATTAAAGCTGTTGTCTTGGCACGGTTCATATAAAAATGACCGGAGAACGTGCTAGTCCAGCTTGCAATGGGCGAACAAAATCAAGAAGTAGTGAGGTCTGTCGTTTCTTGTAGTCCTCTCGTCCGACAGAGATGGGAATTCCCTTGTTGCTACTGGCGGTCGTATGAGGGGTGGTCCGCCATGCATATCGAAGGAATGACCCTGGGGCGACCCGTCTCTGCTGCGGGGCATCTGTTAAGCTTCGAGATCACTCCTTCTCTGCCATTGACTCGCCATGCTCTCCTCATTCCACTGGCCAGTACGCGTCTACTGGGAGGATACCGACGCCGGCGGCGTGGTGTATCACGCCAGTTACCTGCGCTTCCTCGAACGCGCCCGTACGGAATGGTTGCGTGGCCTGGGTGTAGACCAGCTGGCGTTCAAGGAGGCCACCGGGCTGGCTTTCATGGTGCACCGGATGGAGATCGACTTTCTCAAGGCCGCCCTGCTGGACGATGAACTGACGGTCAGCGTGGCAGTCAAAGAGCGGCGTTCAGCCAGTATTCTTTTCGCGCAAACGATCAGCCGGGCCGATGGTGCCGTGCTTATCCAGGCGCAGGTTCGCGCGGCATGCGTGGATCTGAAACGGATGCAGCCCGCGCGGATTCCGCAAGACATTACCGGCCGGATCGATCACGTCCCGGCCTGATCCAGATATTTACGACATACCCATGTGGTGGAGAACCCCCAAGCCATGAACGGTGGATTGAACGTTTTCGAGATCGTTGCGGACGCCAGCTGGCCAGTGAAGCTAGTGATGCTGGTGTTGCTGGTGCTCTCCTTCATGTCCTGGGTGATCATCATCCGCAAGTACTCGCAGCTCAAAGCAGCGATGGGCAATGCCGAGTCCTTCGAGGAGCGCTTCTGGTCCGGCGCGGATCTGGCGCAGCTGTTCCGCGAGGTGAGCAACGGTGGCGATAGCGGCGGCATGGAGAGCATCTTCGAGTCGGGCTTTCGCGAATTCGTGCGGCAACGTCAGCGCCGTGGCAGCGACATGCCCACCGTGATCGAGGGTTCCGAGCGCGCCATGCGCGTGGCCGGCACCAAGGAAATCGGCTTGCTGGAACGCAATCTGGAATTTCTGGCCAACGTCGGTTCCATCAGTCCGTACGTGGGCTTGTTCGGCACCGTGTGGGGCATCATGGGTGCCTTCCAGGGCCTGGGTGAGATGAAGGACGTCACCATCGCCGTGGTTGCGCCGCACATTTCCGAAGCACTGATCGCCACGGCCATGGGCCTGTTCGCCGCCATTCCGGCAGTGTGGGCGTACAACCGTTATGCCAACAAGGTCGAGCGCGTCGCATCGCGTTACGAGGTGTTCCAGGAAGAGTTCTCGTCGGTGCTGCAGCGTCAGATCCAGATCGACGACAACCACTAAGCGAGGCCCGCGATCATGCTCAGCTCCGCGCGCCATAAGCGTCTGAAACTCAAATCCGAAATCAACGTCGTGCCCTACATCGACGTGATGCTGGTGCTGCTGATCATCTTCATGGTCACAGCGCCGATGCTCAACGCCAACGTCGATGTCAACCTGCCGCAAGCCAACGCCAAGTCGCTGCAGGACAAGAAAGAGCCGGTGATCGTCTCGGTCGACTCCCAGGGCCACATGTACCTCACCCTGGGCACCAGCAAGAAAGAACCCATCGAAGCCGATGCGCTGAAGGTCAAGGTTGGCGCATTCGTGAAGCAGAATCCGGATGTGAATGTGCTCGTCGCGGGCGATCGCGACGGCAAGTATGACGGGGTTTATCAGGTACTGGCCTTATTGCAGCAAGCCGGCGTGGCCAAGGTCGGTTTGATGAGTGCGCCGGAGACGGGCAATCCGAATGGAAGACCGTAACGCCAAGGGCACGCCGCTCGCGGTCGTCCTATCGGCCGTTCTCCATCTGGGCATCGTCGCCTTCCTGTTCCTGGCACTGCTGCCGTGCACGACGTATGAGAAGTTTCTCACCGCGTTGCACTTGCCCAACCCGATTACCTGCACGCCGCCACCGCTGCAGCTCAGCGGGCCGCCGATCGAGGCCACGCTGATCGGCAATACGGCTGCGCCGCCGCCTAAGTCGGTGAAGGTCAAGCCGATCCCCAATACCGTGCCGCCGCCACCTTCGATACCGCCGCCGCCGCCGCCGCAGGTGGAGCAGCCCAAGGTGAGCCAACTGCCGCCGCCGCCCGAACATCCGGATGTGGTCGATCAGGAGCGCGTGGTGCAAGAGGCCCTGCAGAAAGCCGAGGACGCCAAGAAAGAGCAGGAAGAAAAAGAGCGCCAGCGCCAGGCAGAATTGGACGCCCAGGCGGCCAAAAAGAAGGCCGAGCAGCAGAAGGTAGATGAGCTGTTCAAGCAGCTCGATGCCGCCTCGGCCCAGACACAGAAGGCCGATAGCAAGGCCAAGCAGGCCAAACAGCAGCTGGCTGACCTGAAAAATGCCCAGCTCAACGGGCAGGAGAACCTGCCGAACGCGCCACAAACCCAAACCGGCAACAATTCCAACAGCACGCTGCTATCGCAATATTTGGCGGCGATTCAGAACGCCGTCACGCAGAATTGGATCAGGCCGGATAACATGCCGGACGCGCCATGCGTGGTTCACATCGTGCAGATTCCTGGCGGCCAGGTGCTGAGCGCCAAGGCATCGGCGAACTGCCCCTATGACGCGGCGGGCAAGAAATCCGTGGAGGATGCCGTGCTGCGTGCGCAGCCGCTGCCCTACCAGGGATTCGAAAAAGTTTTCCAGCGTGACATCAATTTCACCTTCAGACCGCAATGAGCAAGTCACCCATGCGCAGATCATCCCGATCGCTATTCACCCTCATGCTGCTGCTGATCGCAGCGCTGGTTGCAGGCCCCGCTTTTGGCCAGGCGTTGAACGTACAGATCGTCGGCGGCATCAAGTCCGCTACGCCGATCGCGGTCGTGCCATTCGCCCAAACGGGTGCGCCGCTGCCCACCGATGTGGCCGACGTAATCCGCAACGATCTCAACCGCTGCGGCAAATTCCGCTCGTTGGCAGTGAGCGAGATCGTCGAGCAGCCGAGCCAGGGCTCGGACATCAAGTTCGCCACCTGGCGTCTGCTCAAGCAGGATTACATCGTGATCGGCCGCATCAAGGATGCCGGCAATGGCATGGTGTCGGTCGAATACGAGCTGTGGGACGTCAACCGCCAACAGCGTCTGCTGGGTGGTGCCATGCCGCCGGCGTCCATCAGTGACCTGCGCAGCGTGGCGCACCAGATCGCCGATGCCATCTATCAGCAGATCACCGGCGTGCGCGGTGCGTTCTGGACGCGCATTGCCTACATCACCATGGTCGGCACCGGCAACAACGCCAACTATTCGCTGATCGTGGCCGATTCGGACGGCTACAATCCGCAGGTGGTGGCGCGCTCGCACGAAGCGCTGCTGTCGCCCAAGTGGTCGCCGGATGGCTCCCGTATCGCATACGTATCCTTCGAAAGCGGCAACTCGGCCGTCTATGTCCAGAACGTCACGACGGGTGCGCGTCAGCTGATTTCTGGCCGCGCCAAGGGCATCAACAGCGCGCCAGCCTGGTCGCCGGATGGCAGCAAGCTGGCCTTGTCCTTGTCATATACGGGCAATCCGGAGATCTATGTCATGGACCTGGCCAGCCGCCAGGAAACCCGCCTGACCCGCAGCCTCGCCATCAATACCGAGCCGGTCTGGTCGCCGGATGGCCAGAGCATCTATTTCACCTCTGACCGCTCTGGACGCCCGCAGATCTATCGCATGCCGGCCACGGGTGGCACACCCGAGCGCATCTCCTTCCAGGGCCAGCAGAACCTGGACTCCAACATTAGCTACGATGGCAAGCAAATTGCCATGGTGCAGGCCAACGGGAACGTGTATCGTATCGCCATCATGGACCAGAGCCTCGGTGGGCAGGTGCGCTTCATCTCGCCCGGTCCGATTGACGAATCGCCAAGCTTCGCGCCGAACGCCAGCATGTTGATCTACGCCGCCACCGATGGAGTCCGAGACGTGCTTTATGCCGTTTCGAATGATGGCATGGTGCGTCAGCGCCTGGCGCTCGCCGATGGCAACGTCCGCGAGCCGGCCTGGGGACCTTATCGCAAGCAGTAAATCCAGCCGGTCGCGCCTGAAGGCGGGGCCGGATGTCCGAGGAGGGGCTCGGGACGCATAAGCGTCCCGGCCAAGGCGGGCGTGGCGCTTTGCCATGCCTGTTTTAGGGGCCTCTGCAGTACAATGCGTGGCCTTAGTTTGTCGCAGTAAGAAAAAACAAAACAACAGCCGGTTCACCGGCGATGGCTGTCCCTAACCGAAATCGTCATTGTCTGTCGGAAATCAAACCCGTTTGAAGGAACGTCACCATGAATAAGACCGTTCGTATCGCCCTGGTCGCCCTGCTCTGCGTCGGTGCGGCCGCTTGCTCCAAGAAGCAGGAAGTGAAGCCTCAGCCGCAGCAGCCGCAGGAAACCACCACTGCTCCGGCCCAGCAGGGCACTGGCAAGTACACCGCTGCTGACCTCGACACCGATGCCTGCCTGAAGCAGCGCGTGGTGTACTTCGACTTCGACAAGGACGAAGTGAAGCCGGAATTCCAGCAGATCATGCAGTGCCACGCCAAGTTCCTGCAGGACGTCCCGACCGCTCGCATGCGCCTGGAAGGCAACACCGACGAGCGCGGTACGCGTGAATACAACCTGGGCTTGGGCGAGCGCCGTGCGAACGCCGTGTCCAGCGCGCTGCAGGCCAATGGCGGTTCCTCCAGCCAGATCAGCGTGATCAGCTACGGCAAAGAAAAGCCGGTGTGCCGCGAGCACAATGAGGATTGCTGGAGCAAGAACCGTCGCGTCGATATCGTCTACACCGCGACATAATGGTGTTTCGGTTGGCTAATCGTTTCATGGCCAATCTCAGCATGGCGGGCGCCTTGGCGTCCGCCATGCTGTTTATGGCGCCCGTACACGCCCAAAGCTCGCCCATGAGCTTGTCCGATCGCGTGGCCCGGCTGGAGCAGCAACAACAGAATCAGGATCAGAGCCGCACCAACCTGCTCAATCAGCTGCAGCAGATGCAGTCGACCATGCAGCAGTTGCAGGGCCAGATTGAAGAACTACAGCACCAGGTCCAGCAGCTGCAGGATCAGAGCAAGGCCCAATACAGCGATCTAGATAGCCGCGTCGGTCGCCTGGAGAAAACAGGTACGGCCAACCCGGCTGCGCCATCATCCAGTGCTGCCGCGCCCGCCGGTGCAGCCTCCACGGCGTCCGCCGCATCGTCCGCAACACCCGCGCCCGCCGCTCCGGCTCAGCCTCCGGCCGAATCTGTTGCACAAAAAGGGGCTGCGCTGAAGGCTTACAACGCCGCGTTTAAATCGTTGCGCGCTGGCGATTACGTTTCTTCATCGCGCGGCTTCCGCGAATTCATCCAGACCTATCCCAACGACGCGCTCACCCCCAATGCGTTCTATTGGCTGGGCGAGTCGTACTACGCCACGACCAACTATCAGGTTGCCGTCGAGGCCTTCAAGCACCTGTTGGACCAGTATCCGCAAAGCGACAAGGTGCCCGATGCCACGCTCAAGCTCGGCTACAGCCAGCTGGAGATGAAACAGACCGATGCGGGTGTTGCCACGCTCAAGTCGGTGGTGGCCAAATACCCCAGTTCCAATGCAGCCAAGCTAGCCCAGGAACGCCTGCATCGGCTCTCGCAGCAAGCGGCTCATTGAGGGTAAAGCGGTGAGCAGCAGCACGACGAACGTGGAAAGCGCCACGTCGACGCAACCGGCGTCGGAGCGCCTGCGCATCACCGAGATATTCCACTCCATCCAGGGTGAGGCCGATGCGATCGGCTGGCGCACCGTGTTCGTGCGCCTTACCGGGTGCCCGTTGCGCTGCGTCTGGTGCGATACCGAATACTCGTTTTACGGTGGTAACTGGCGCGACATCGACGACATTCTCGCTGAGGTCGCCTCACATGGCGCTGCGCACGTATGCGTCACCGGTGGCGAACCGCTTGCGCAGAAGCGCTGCCTGCTGCTGCTGCACAAGTTGTGCGATGCCGGCTACGAAGTGTCGCTGGAGACATCCGGCGCACTCGATGTGGCGGACGTCGATGCACGCGTGCGCAAGGTGATGGATCTGAAGGCGCCCGACTCCGGTGAGAGCCAGCGCAACCTCTGGTCCAACCTCGACCATCTGCTGCCGCACGACCAGGTGAAGATCGTGATCGCCAGCCGCGCCGATTACGAATGGGCGCGCAACGCGGTGGCCGAACACCGGATCGACCAGCGCTGCATGGTGCTGTTTTCGCCCGTGCATGGCGCAGTCGAACCACGCGCGCTGGCCGAGTGGATCATCCAAGACAAACTGCCCGTGCGCTTTCAACTGCAGCTGCACAAACTGCTGTGGAACGACGCGCCGGGACACTGAGCGCGCTCCGCATGGAGCATGCACGTGCTTGCCTTACCGTCACTCCGGCGAAGGCCGGGGTCCAGTTGAATACGCTTTGCGAAGCACGCAATGATTTTCTCGTAGCGCTTCGCACGTCACTTTTGACTGGATTTCCGCGTTCGCCGAAATGACGCTATGAAGCTTCTGCTGTAGGCGGAAACTAAAACCACACGCACCGGCCTGTGTCGCCGGCAGCGATTCCGGCCGGTGACCGGCCGTACTTCTGCACTTGGAATTCACTATGTCAGCATCTACACCGCGCAAGGCCGTCATCCTCGTCTCGGGAGGCATGGACTCGGCCGTCACCATCGCCCTCGCACGCGAGCAGGGGTACGAGGTGCATGCCCTGAGCGTCGCTTACGGGCAGCGTCACAGTTCCGAGCTGGACGCAGCGGCGAACGTCGCGCGCATGCTCGGCGCCGTCGAACACAAAACCGTGCACGCCGATCTGCGCAGCATTGGCGGCTCCGCGCTCACCGCGGATATCGATGTGCCGGAGCAGGGCGGCGAGGGTATTCCCGTCACCTACGTGCCGGCGCGCAATACCATCATGCTGTCCGTGGCGCTGGGCTGGGCCGAGGTGCTTGGTTCCACCGACATCTGGTGCGGCGTCAACGCCGTGGACTACTCCGGCTACCCCGATTGCCGCCCGGCCTTCGTCGAAGCGTTCGAGCGGCTTGCGAACGTGGCCACCAAGGCCGGCGTGGAAGGCGCGGGCATCCGCGTCCATGCGCCATTGATGGCCATGAGCAAGGCGGATATCGCGCGGGAGGGGCAGCGCCTGGGCGTGGACTTCTCCGCAACCGTAAGCTGCTACCAGGCCGACGCTCAAGGCCGTGCCTGTGGACGCTGCGATGCATGCCGCTTGCGTGCGCAGGGTTTCCGCGAGGCCGGGCTGGCCGATCCCACCCGCTACGTGTGAGCCACCCGTACGCATTGCTTGTGCCGTGGGCCATCAGGCCATAGAATTACCAACTCACTTTTTTCCGGGCCGTTAGCTCAGTCGGTAGAGCAGCGGACTTTTAATCCGTTGGTCGACAGTTCGAATCTGTCACGGCCCACCAATTGGGAACCCGCATGAACAACAGTTCTGCGGGTTTTTTGTGCGCGTAGCTTTGTACTGACAGACAGCGTCTTCTGCGCCAAGTACATTTGCGGTTCATCAGATGAGTCAAGGCGGCATTCGCCTCCTGCAAGGAGGATGCTTACGGCGACGGATTTCATCCCGGCATTTGATCGTAACCAAGATCAGAGCTTATTTTTGATAATGGCTGGCCGGGGAGCGTTTGGATAAATCGAAATGGATGCACCTGAGCCGTTCGGGGCCACACGACTGGCCCCACCGCCTGAGCGGCAGTAATGCATATTCGTCGACATCGCGATGACGCGATTCTTTCCACGTGGGGAAGCTATCAAGTCACCATCTTGCACCGCGGCCTTGCTATGGAAGCGCATGAGCTCGCATGAGGCGATGATGGGCCACAGCCCTGGGCAAGTGCCGCAGGACGCCTTGTCGCCATGTCTCGCGATGCTGATTCCATGATTCTTGCCGCTGTCATGGAATGAGACGACTTTACCCCGTGTGGTTGTGGGATCGCCGATTTTGACCAGAGCATCGATTGATTTACGCACTCGTTCTGATGAATGCGTATAGCGGTAATTAGCCGGTGGACCCTTGCTATCAGGCAAGGGTCTGAGACGCGAGGTGGTCGGCGCAATTAATACGTAGGAGAACGGTCGCCCCATGGGCAGTCTGCGTCGATGCTTACCCGAGGGCACGCTAGTACGCGCTCCCTGTTGGTCCCTTAAGGGCTCCATTCAAACAGAAACCATGCGCAAACCGATGCACCGGGCAGAATCGGTGCATTGGACGTCAGGTTGAACGCATCGGGTGGCCCGCTCTGCGGTTCCACGCACGTAGCATGCGCGGGTTGGTCGTACACCACCCAATGCGTGCAATCGGAACTCAGCTGCAAGCGTTGTCCGTTGCGGTGAATGAACACGGGGTGCTGGTTGATGAAGCAATCGTCCCAGGGTCCTGCAACGGGCGGCGATACCGGCAACGTGGCTATGCCATCGCGATCACGCGGATACATCGCGGCGGGTTCGAAATCCAGTTGATCCGGTTTCTGAAACCAAGGATGCCAACCGATTGTTGCCGGCATGGCGTGCTTGCCGGCCGTCAGCGTTAGCGCCAATCGCAGCGTGTTTTCACTCACTTCGATGTGTTGTCGTGCGGTGCCGCCGAATGGCCAGTGCGCATCCTCGGGTAATGCGAGCGAGAGAACGAGGTGCGTAGGAGAATATTCATCGATCTGCCATGGCGCGCCAAACCCCACGCCATGGATGGCATGCTCGCCTAGATTGCGCGGAAGCTGGTAATCGCTTCCCTGGAAACGAAATTGCCCGTGGCGAACGCGACCGGCCCACGGCACCATGGGATAACTTCCCCACGCAATCATCGCCTCGTTTTCTTGACTGTACCCAACAAGCCACGGCACACCATGACGCGTGATCTGCGCGATACGGCCACCGGCTGACGGAGCGATATCAACCGCAAGTTCGCCGCACGCAATGCGGATCAGCGGGCCCGGTGCGAGTGGTTCGAGCGCATGATCGCGCGGCATCTTTGCATCATGTTCCATAAGGGTGCAGCGTCACGATGTTGCCGTGTTCATCGTAATGCAGCTCCGTCATCTTGATCGAACGCAGGTGCGTTACGCCGCCAGACAGCAGCGAGTCGTGATAGAACAGATACCACTTGCCAGCGACTGTGCAAATGGAATGATGTGTCGTCCAACCGACGACCGGCGTCAAAATCTGGCCCCGATAGGTGAACGGTCCGTAAGGGTTGTCGCCCGTTGCGTAGCACAGAAGATGCGTGTTGCCGGTGGAGTACGACAAGTAATACGTGCCCTGGTATTTATGCATCCACGGCCCTTCGAAATAGCGCCTGTCGTGATCACCTGCAAGCAACGGTTGACCGTGCTCGTCAAGAATCGTGATCTCGCGTGGCGGCTCGACGAACTGCAGCATATCATCGCTGAGCTTCGCGACGCGTGGCCCTAACGCAGGCGCGTCATCGCGCGGCTCTTCGTTGGATTGGGCGTAGACGTTGTCGCGGTAGCTCTGAAGTTGTCCGCCCCAGAGGCCACCGAAATACATGTAGAACGCGCCGTCGTCATCGCCAAGCACGGCCGGATCGATGGAATAGCTGCCGCCGATGGCTTCGGGTTCGGCCGTGAACGGCCCTTGCGGACGGTCGCCTATCGCGACACCGATCTGAAAAATGCCGTCCGCACGCTTGGCCGGAAAATACAGGTAATAACGACCGTTCTTGCATGCCGCATCCGGCGCCCACATTTGACGCTCGGCCCACGGAACATCTTTCACGTGCAAAGCGACGCCGCAGTCCACCGCTTCGCTGTCGGGCGATGTCATGCGAAAGACGTGATAGTCCTCCATGCAGAAATGATCGCCGTTGTCGTTGAACGGAACGCCACCTTCGATATCGTGCGATGGATAAATGTAGATCGCCCCATCAAACACATGCGCCGATGGGTCTGCTGTGTAGATATGCGTGACCAGCGGCTGCGAAATGGCCTTGGCGGCGAGTGAAGGCAGATCAGACGTTACAGTTTCATCGGACATTGCAGGTAACCATTCGATTATGCCAAGCCGGGCTGAAGACGGCGCGTACCAAGCTCCTGCTCGATATGCAACTCCATGGGCTTGTCGATCTCATACAGAAACATCAGCCCCACGCCCGCCAGGAAGGGAAGCGAACAGAGCAGACTGACAGTGAGGTGGATGCCGTTGACGGCATCAGCCGATTGCGTGGGTGCATCAGGATGGTAGCCATAGAACGCGAGAATGCCCGCCACCAATGCGCCGCCGACGCTAAGCCCTACTTTCAAACCGCACAGCATGGCGGAAAAGATCATGGCGGTGGCGCGTCGCCGGTTTTTCCATTCGGAATAGTCCGCGACGTCGGCGATCATCGCCCACAGCAGCGGAATGGTGATGCCGTAGAAAAAGCCGTGGAAGATGTACGAGATAACGACCAGGCCAACGCTGTCCGGCGAATAGAAATAGAACGCCAGCAGAAAAAGGGTCGATGCGAACAACGCACCACCGAACACATCGCGTTTGCCGAAGCGATCAGCCAATCGCTTGGAAAAGCCAATGCCCACGATCATGAAGATGATGCCCAGAGCGTTGAACAGGCTGAACGCAGAAGTGGGCGCATCCTTCGGCCATTGGAAGTGGGTCAGGCCTATGCCGACCAGCACCTTGTTCAAGCCGGCGATGAGATCGTTGAATCCAACGTTTTGGAGAAACGCTGCGAGTTGGGCTTCGTGCATGTAGTACTTGAAGTAGTAGATATACATGCCGCCCTTGAGTGCAAGATTGATGAAAATCAGCACCGTTACGGCGAGCATGATCTGCCAGGGGCGATTCCGGGCCAGATCGATCAGATCATCGCGAACGCTGGAACGCTGCCCATGCGTCGGCACGATGCGTTCCTTCGTCGTGAAGAAGGTAATCAGAAAAAACACGGTGCCCACGATGGCGAATAGCATCATCGTATTGTGAAAACCGCGCGCCTTGTCGCCACCACCGAGAATCAACACCAGTGGCAGCAACAACACCTGGATGATGAACTGCGCCACCATCACTGCCACGAAGCGGTAGGACGAAAGACTGTTGCGATCGGCCATGCTGCCGGTGAGCACGCCGCTCAATGCGGAGTAGGGCAGGTTGTTGGCGACATACACCAGTACTAGCAACGAATACGTAGCCAGCGCATAAGTCACCTTTCCCTGCTCGCCCAGTGAGGGGGTGCTGAAAGCGAGCAGAGAAAGGCCGCCAAACGGAATGGCTGTCCACAAGATCCACGGCCGGAATTTGCCCCAGCGCGTGTGGGTGCGATCGGCGACCAGCCCGATGATGGGCGTGAAGACGAACGCCCCAAGCATGCCGACGACAAAAATAACGGTGGCCGCCGTTGCCGCGGGAATCCGGAAGACGTCGGTATAGAAGAAGGCGAGAAACGTTACCAGTGTCTGAAAAATCAGATTGGCCGAAAGATCCCCGAGGCTGTAGCCGATTTTCTCCACGGCCGAGAGTTTTTGAGAGGGGTTGTTCATTGCGCGATCGCTACTTCCTCGGGACATGAGTATCGCGTCGTTCCATTGAATGTCTGGATACGACACGGCCCACCCAGTTTGCAACAACCGGGTGGGCCGCTGTTGGACTATGCGTTGAAACGTCCGTCAGAAGCTGCCACGAATACCCAGCATGACCGAGAAGCCCGGCGTGTAATAGGTATAGGCGGCGTTCTCGTAGGTGAAGGTCGAACGCAGATCCGACTTCGTCATGTTGATGGCATCCAGCGTGATCATCGGCTTGGACGGCAGATGCGCAAACTGGTAGCTGGCACCCAGATCAAGCTGACCGCGTGCATCGGTCTTGATCTGGCCGAACGGGAGCCCGTTCTGATCGGCCGTAGAGCTGATCTGTGCAGCGTTCCACACGTACGACAGGCGAAGGGTGGTGCCGTAGCCTTCCCAGTAACCGGTCACGTTGTAGGTGTGGGGCGAGATGCCGACCGCCTGGGCAGGCACGCCCGCACCGATGTTGCGCTGGGAAACAATGGTGTAGTTCGACTGCAGGCCCAGCCCCTTGAAGATGAAGTCCAGCGGCTGCACCCAGGTCAGCTCCGCACCCTTGATGAAGAGCGTGCCGTTGGCATTGACCTGCTGGGTGACTTGCACCATCGCCGAATTGGCACCGCCGCGCAGATCGATCGACTGCTGCTGGGTCGAGGTCAGATCAGCAAAGGGCACACCCAACGCCGTGAACGGAACCAGGCTGGTGCCGTTGACGGTAAAGCCGGTAATGCGTTTGCCGAAGAGATCCACGCCGACGTAACCCTCGTTGCCGGTGTACCACTCACCGCCGAAATCGAGGTTGGTGGAAAGGTAAGGCGCCAGCTTGGGATTACCCTCGCTGGCGATTTCGGCTGCAGGGTCGCTGAAGTTGAGGCCCGGCACCATCGCGCTGGGGTCTGGACGGGTCATCGAGCGCGAAGCGGCCAGGCGCACGATGATATCGTCGGTGGCGTTATAGGCGGCGTTGAACGATGGCAGGTAATAGCCGTAATTGTGCTTGAGCGTTACGGTTTCGGTCTGGCCGTTCAGCGTTACCGGGCCGGAAACGGTTTGGTCGGTATACGCGTGGCGAACACCGCCGTTGATGCGCAGGTCGTTGCCCCACAGGTCGTACTTGCCGTTGCCTTCCAGGTACCACGCCCAGGTGCTTTCCTCGATATCGCCGGAGCTGGCGCCCGTGGCGGCAGCTGACGAGGACGCTGCAATGGATTCGAAGTACGCGTAGTCGGTGGCCGCCATGATCGCGCTGTTATTCGCACCGATGAAGCCGGCCGGCCCGGACGTCAGGTACGCCGGCAGCGACGAGGCGGGAATGGCCGATTCACCAAAGTTCTGCCATGCCGAGGTATCGACGTAGGCTTTGATCTGGCGCGCGATGTCGTCGTAGGCAACACCGAGCTTGAGGTTGTTGTCGTCATCGCCCCAGGTCAGATCTTCGCGCGTGCCCTTGTTGTCGGTGACGCGTGTTTCGTTATCGACGTTCAAGCGATACCACGTCCAGCCCGCATTGGGGTTGTTGAGGTTGACGCTGGGCGAGATGACGGGGTATTTGCCGTCGGTATTGTTATACGTCACCGTCATCAGCGGCGACTGTACAGCGATCGTCGGCTGCTCGTTCATGTACCAGCTGCGCTGGGAATAGCCCTGGAAATCCAGCTTGATGTTTTCATTATCGCCGAACAGCAGCTCGCCGCCCGGGTTGATGTTGTAGAAATGCACGTGCTCGTTGTACGGACGGTCTTCCAGGAACTCCTGCGCATTGGCGAACGTCGCGCTGGTCACGACATCGTTCTGATCGACCTGCATATTGGTCGGGATCATCTGGCCGCTGCGGCCGACCAGATCCATATCCAGACGATCGAAGTTGCGTTCCTGCTTGGAGAACAACGTGTCCAGGTAGAAATGCGCGCGCTCATCCGGACGGAATTCGAACGACATCAGCGCCGACTGGTGATCGTTGGTGCCCTGGATGTACGAATCGCGTCCCAGACGCGGAATCAAGGCGTTGGCGATCTGCGAGGTAGTCAGGCCAGGGTTGTGCTGCAGGAGCCACGCATTGTTGATGGTTTGTCCTGCCGTCAGGCCCGCGCCAGCGCCGGCGGGCACCGTGCTCGGGATGATCCAGCTGCCAGCGCCGGGACTGCAGCCGCCGGCGCCGCCACACTGGGCCGCGCTGAGGTTGGGCGTGGTCCAGCCGATCGTTTCGAAGCCACGCACGTCGTAGTCACTGCGCGAGCCCGTTAAGCCGATCAAGGCGCCAAAGGTATTGTCTGAATTCGTCCAGCTGCCGATGACAGCGCCACGCGGCTTCACGTCATCGCCGATCGAGTTATAGGTGTTCTGTTCCGAGTAGGTCAGGTGCGTGCCTGGGTTGTCGAACGGGCGCGTGGTGCGCATGTCCACCACGCCGGCAATGCCGCCTTCGGTCATGTCGGCCTGCGGCGTCTTGTTGACCGTCAACTGCGTAAAGAACTCGGTAGGGAGCAGATCCAGGTCGACT
This sequence comes from Dyella monticola, assembly GCF_003363155.1. GTDB lineage: Bacteria > Pseudomonadota > Gammaproteobacteria > Xanthomonadales > Rhodanobacteraceae > Dyella_B > Dyella_B monticola. The sequence continues at coordinate 135,601 of NZ_QRBE01000001.1, forward strand.
TCGCGGTTCTGGTTCTGCGAATCCAAAGAGCCGGAAGAGGCCACCGAAATCTGGTCGCCATTGAGCAGGATCTTGGTGAAGTCCGTGCCCAAACCGCGAATCTGTACGTTCATGCCTTCGCCATCCACGTCGCGCGAGATCTGCACGCCAGGGATGCGGTTCAGCGACTCGGCGATATTGGTGTCCGGGAATTTGCCGATGTCTTCGGCGTAGACCGTGTCGACCACATTGGTGGCGTCGCGCTTGGCTTCCGTCGAAAATTCAATACTGCTGCGATAGCCGCCGCTGACATTGACGGCACCGAGCTGTTTGACTTGCGCCTTGGGGGTCTGCTGAGAATTCTGTTGTTGCGCATTCGCCCGCGTTGGCGAATTTTGCGATTGTGTTTGATTCTGCGTCGTAGCCGTTGGCTGCGACGTGTCCTGCGCCTGAGCGATGCCCGCCGTACCCAACAAGGCAACCATCAATGCGTGCGAGAGCACGGTTCTTGCAAATTGAATCTGCACCTTACTTCCCCTCCCGAATTGTTATGGCCGGAATGCTCATCGCCGAAGGCGGGCACCCCTTCGATGCAAAAGACCACGAGCGCGGCTTTTGCATCGGCCAGCGAAAGGTAGCGCTAACATTTTGCTCGCGCACGCTGCACGGCAACATAAATTTACCTAATGACTAAAGTCACATAAAACCCGACAAATACGCGTTAGAAAGGCAAGTTCGGCGAACATCGGGGGTCGCCGAGCGCAGCTGGATGATCCTCGGTAATGCGAGTATGTTAGTGATAGCGCTAACAGTTAAGCCTTGCCGCGCAAGGCGTTGGCCGGGCGCAGTTTTCATGCTGGAGACGACCTTGACGTCGGCCGGCCCTTTGGGGTTGATATGAATGATTTGAGCGGGGCGGCAGGGGTGAGCGTGACCACAAAGCTTGGCGGCTACCGCTGGCGCGTCTGCGCGATGTTGCTGGCGGCCACCACCATCAACTACATCGACCGCCAGGTGCTTGGCGTGCTCGCGCCCTTCCTGCAGCAAAACTTCGGCTGGAGCGAGCTTGATTACAGCTATATCGTCACCGCTTTCCAGGCCGCGTATGCGATCGGTTTGCTGGGCACGGGGGCCATCATCGACCGCTTCGGCACCCGTATCGGCTACGCGCTGGCCATTGGCGTGTGGAGCTTTGCAGCGATGGCGCATTCGCTCGCGGTAGGGGTGGTAAGTTTCGCCGCGGCGCGATTTGCGCTCGGTTTGGGCGAGTCGGGCAATTTCCCGGCAGCGATCAAAGCCGTGGCCGAATGGTTTCCGCAACGGGAACGTGCGCTGGCGGCAGGGATTTTCAATGCCGGCTCCAATATCGGCGCCATCGTTGCGCCGGCGCTCGTTCCCATCATTGCCTCGCGGCTGGGATGGCAGGCAGCTTTTCTTTTTACGGGTGTATTGAGCGCCACGTGGGTCACTGTGTGGCTGATCACATATCGCACGCCGGATAAGCAACCCAAATTATCCGCAGCCGAACGCGACTACATCGGGCGTGAGCCGTCTGCACCTTCGGTGCGCATTCCATGGTCGCGGCTGCTTCGTCATCGTCAGGCCTGGGCGTTGGCGGCCGCCAAGTTCATCACCGATCCCATCTGGTGGTTCTTTCTTTTTTGGCTGCCCAAATTTCTGCACTCCGAATACGGCCTGACGCTATTGGGGCTGGGCGCGCCGCTGATCGCCATTTTCCTGCTGGCGGATGTCGGCAGTGTCGCAGGCGGCTGGGTTGCAGGTCGTTTGATTCGGCGAGGGTGGAGTGTCAATCGCGCGCGCAAGGGGACGATGTTGCTGTGCGCATTGCTGGTCGTTCCGGTCGTCTTCGCGGCGAAGGCCAGTCATTTGTGGGTGGCCGTTGCACTCATTGGATTGGCGACGGCGGCCCATCAAGGCTGGTCCGCCAACGTGTACACCATGGCTTCGGACATGTTTCCGCGTCATGCCGTCGCTTCCGTCGTGGGCATTGGCGGGTTTGCCGGTGCGGTGGGCGGCATGCTGATATCGACGGCGATAGGTCTTTTATTGCAGTTCACGGGGAGCTATCTGCCCGTGTTTTTCATGGCGGGTTCGGCGTATTTGATCGCACTCGCTGTAGTCCACGGCTTGGTTCCTCGATTGGAACCGGCCCTCTTGGAAACCTCTTCAATCATCGCAGGCGCGGCGGAGTAAAAGGAATGAAAGGTGCGGTCGCAGTTGCTCTCTTGCTCAGCTCACTAGGCGTGCATGCGCAAGGCACGCCACTTGCGCAGGGGCAGCCAAAATTTCTCGGCTCCGCTTACAGTACCGCGCAGGCGCCGGGGTTCGCCGATTATTGGAACAAGGTCACGCCGGAAAACGCAGGCAAATGGGGTAATGCGGAGCCGATACGCGGCCATATGGACTGGACGGCGCTCGACCAGGCTTATCACTTCGCCAAATCGCATGGCTTTCCGTTCCAGATGCACAACCTGATCTGGGGACAGCAGCAGCCGAGCTGGATCCGGCATCTGCCGCCGGACGAGCAGCGCCGTGAGATCGAAAAGTGGTTTGCCGCCGTGGCGGCGCGCTACCCGGACCTCGATTTCATCGATGTCGTAAACGAACCCTTGAACACGCCACCGGACACGAATCACAAGGACGGTGGCCATTACATGCAGGCACTTGGCGGCAGCGGTGCGGGCGGCTGGGATTGGGTCGTCACTGCTTATCGCATGGCACGCAGGGATTTTCCCCATGCCAAGTTGCTGATCAACGAATACAACGTCACCAATAGCGAAAAAAATACTTCGCGCTATCTGCAGATCATCACCCTGCTGCAAAAGAATCATCTGATCGATGGCATCGGCGTACAAGAGCACGCCTTCGAAACCACGCCGAAAGTGCCGATGTCCGTGCATCGCGCCAATCTCGATCGACTGGCTGCGACGGGCTTGCCCATTTATGTTTCCGAACTCGACATAGACGGCCCAACGGATGCGCAGCAGTTGAAGGATTACCAGCGCATCGTCCCCGTGTTCTGGAGCCATCCGGATGTCAAAGGCATCACGCTATGGGGCTACCGGCCAGGCCTATGGCGAACCAAGCAGCGCGCCTATCTGGTCCGTGCCGATGGCAGCGAACGCCCCGCGCTGCGCTGGTTGCGTGAGTACGTGCGCGGGGGCGACCATTCCACCATTGCCGGATCAGATCGCGCCGTAACCGGTACAGCACCTTGAGCCTCGTTGAAGCTATGCATACCCAAACCCAACCTTTGTCGCTGCACGAAGACCGCCTTTTCCCCGTTGATCCAGCGCAGCGCGCCATCGCACGGCGTTTGTACGCCCACGTCGCCAAGCTGCCGATCATCAGCCCTCACGGTCATACCGACCCGGCATGGTTTGCCCAGAACAAGCCTTTTGCGAATGCGACGGAACTCCTGCTTGTTCCGGATCACTACGTATTTCGCATGCTCTACAGTCAGGGCGTATCGCTGGATGCGTTGAGCATTCCGCGCCTGGATGGTTCGCGCGCGGCGGTCGATCCGCGCGAAGCATGGCGAATCTTTGCGAAAAACGTCCATCTGTTCCGCGGTACGCCGTCGTCCATGTGGCTCAATCATGTGTTCCATGACGTCTTCGGGCTGCGCGTCAAACTGGATGCCGCGACGGCCGATCTTTACTACGACCATATCACCGAGGCCTTGAAGCGGGCAGAGTATCTTCCGCGCGCGCTGTTCGAGCGCTTCAACATCGAGCTGATTGCGACTACCGAATCGCCGCTGGACGAGCTTCACCACCACGCGGCGATTCGCGCGAGCGGATGGCACGGGCGCGTCATCACGGCGTATCGGCCTGACCCGGTGATCGATCCGGAGCACGAGCAATTTCCCTCTGCGCTGCAACGTTTTGGTGTATTGACGGGAGAAGATGTCTACACCTGGGATGGTTATCTGCAGGCTCATCGCCAGCGCCGGGCATTCTTCGCGCAGGCGGGCGCCACCTCGACCGATCATGGCCACCCGACCGCGGCAACGGCCGATCTCTCCCGTGCGGAGGCCAGTAAATTGTTCGACAAAGTGGTGCGCGGCGTCGCTACCGCCGAGGACGCGGAGCTGTTTCGCGCGCAAATGCTCACCGAAATGGCCGCGATGAGTCTCGACGACAGTCTGGTGATGCAACTTCACCCGGGATGCTTCCGCAATCACAACCACGAACTGTTCAAGCATTTCGGGCGCGACAAAGGTGCGGATATTCCGCTGCGCACCGAATACGTTCATGCGCTCAAGCCACTGCTGGACCGCTTCGGCAACGAGCCCGGCTTCAAGCTGATCGTGTTCACCTTGGACGAGAGCACCTACAGCCGCGAACTCGCACCGCTGGCGGGCCACTATCCAGCGCTTTTGCTGGGGCCAGCCTGGTGGTTCCACGATGCGCCGGAGGGCATGTGGCGCTTCCGCGAATGGACGCTGAGCAGTGCAGGGTTCTACAACACCGTCGGCTTCAACGACGATACCCGCGCTTTTCTATCCATCCCGGCACGCCATGATGTGGCGCGCCGCGTCGACTGTGCGTTCCTGGCCAAGCTGGTGGCCGAGCACCGACTTGATGAAGATGAAGCAGCAGAGCTCGCTGTGGATCTCGCGTACAACCTGCCAAAAAAGGCTTACAAGCTTTAGCGCGACGATCAGGACCGACGCGACGCCGCGCCAGCAGTGCAAAGGCTATCGCCGCGCCGCGTACAGGCGCACCCGGTAGATGTGCATCCGGCGAGGATCCAGCATCAGCTGCCTGCCCTGGTTGCTTTGGTCGCCGGTTCGCTCCCTAGGCGTTCAACGCCGTGGTCAATGCCCGTGTCACCGACGCGGGAGTGCCATCGCCTAATGCCGCGTACGCGCCCTGCAGCGCATGCACAAACGCCGCGTTCTGCGCCAAGCTGGCAAACACGCTCTCCAGCTTGAGGAATGCGTCGACATCGGCCCGCGCATCGCCGGTGCACGCGCGACCCACGTGCGAAAGCGTGTCATTGAGTGGGTCGACCAGCGCAATGCCGTTGTGCGCCTGTCTGCGCACGAACTGCATCCATCCGGCAATGGGCAGGCAGAGAAGGTCGATGGATTGCCCCTTCGCCTGCGCGTCGGCGATCGTGCTCAGCAAGCGAACCGGGAGTTTCTGCGATCCGTCCCAGGCAATTTGCAGAAGCCGATGGCGAATGGAGGGATTGCGAAAGCGCTCGAGAATGGCCGCGATATAGGCATCGGTGTCGAAATTGCCCGGCAGCGTGATCGCAGGCGCTATCGCCGCGTGCATCAAACGCTCGACAAAGCCTGCCAGAAGCGGTTCCTCCATGGCTTCGGCCACGGTCTGGATGTTCATCAGCGAGCCCAGATACGCCAGCGTCGAATGCGCGCCGTTGAGAAAGCGAAGCTTGGCGCGATCGTAGCCGGCGATGTCGTGGCTGATGGTGACGCCGACACGCTCAAACGGCGGCCGATCGTTGCAGAACCGATCTTCAATCACCCATTGCGTATACATTTCACGCTGGATGGGCCATGCATCCACATAACCCAATTCGCCGACGACGCGCTCGCGCAGCGCATCGTCGGTGGCCGGCGTGATGCTGTCCACCATCGAGCACGGAAACGCCACCTTTGCGTCGATCCAGTCGGCCAGGCGCGGGTCGATGTGATGGGCGTACTGCAGCACGGCGCGGCGCAGACGATGGCCGTTATCGGCGAGGTTGTCGCAACTGAGAACGGTGTAGGGAATAACACTTTGTCGACGGCGCGTGCGCAGGCCCGCGACGATATAACCGATGGCGCTGCGCGGCGTTTCGGGCGAAGCGAGATCATGCGCGATGTCCGGATGCGTAACGTCCAGATCGTCACCCGCCAGACAGTAGCCTTTTTCGGTGATGGTCAGCGTGACCAGGCGCACGGCCGAATCGGCCAGTCGCGACAGCACCGCGGCCTGTTCCTCGCGGGCGCACAGTAATTCGCGGATCGAGCCGATCACGCGCAAGCGTGTCTGTTGACCCAATAACAGCAGCGAGTAAAGCCCATCTTGTGGCATCAATGCCTGGCTTACTTCCGCGCTGTGCAGGGACACGCCGCAAATGGCCCAATCCGGGCGGTCCGCCAGCAGGTCGTCGATGTAAACCGCCTGATGCGCACGATGAAACGCGCCCACGCCTATGTGCACGATGCCGATGCGCGTGCGGCCTGGTTCATACGCCGGCTTGATGACAGACGCCGGCAAACTGGCCAGGGACAGTTCCGACAGGCGATCGGTGCGATGGGAGACAGTGCTCATCATCGCTTTACCTCGAAGCCGCCTTGGGTAAGGAAGGCAAGCATGTCCGCTTCACGCAACGTATTCACGTCGCCAGGAATCGAATGCTTCAGGCACGTGGCTGCCATGGCAAAGTCGAGAGCGGCGTGTTCGGGCATGTTTCGGAACAGGCCGTGCAACAGACCGGCGGCAAAGGCATCGCCGCCGCCGATACGGTCGACAATCTGGGTCAAGCTATGTGTGGTGCTGCTCAGTACGTGTTCGCGTGTGGCGAGCAGACCCACGATGTCCTGGTCATCGACGTTGCGATGAAAACGCTCAGTTGCAGCCAGGCGACGAAGGCGCGGCCATTGCGCGAAGGCGGCATCGGCGGCGGCACGAAAACGGTCGTTGGCCGTTGCACCTGGGAAATCGCGGCCAAGTATCAGGGCAACATCGCGATCATTGCCGAACATCAGGTCCGCTTCGCTGACGATGTCGCGCAACAACGCGGGCGCCTGCGCGGCGCGCGATCCCCACAGTTTGCTGCGGTAATTGCAGTCAAAGGAGATCGACAGACCGGCTTCGCGCGCCGCGCGGACAGCATCGAGCGTCGCTTGGGCCGTGGATGTGCCGAGGGCTAGGTTGATGCCCGATACGTGCAGCCACTGCGCGCCCGCAAGCAGGCTCGGCCAATCGTAGGCACCCGGCGCTACGCGCGCGAAGACCGAGTCCGCCCGATCGTAGAGCACCTCGGAAGGCCGATGCATGGCGCCCGGCGAAAAAAAATAGAGCCCCATGCGTCCTTCGGCGTAATGCAGGCTCGTGGTATCCACCCCGTGGCGGCGCAGCTCGCCCGCGCACGCGTGCCCGAGCATGTTGTCCGGTAGCGCGCTGACCATGACGCTGTCGTGACCGAGAATAGCCAGCGACGCGGCGACATTGGCTTCCGCACCACCAAAACGCACCTCAAAGCGGGGTGATTGCAGCGGCAGCTCGTTTCCCGGCGGCGACATCCGCATCAACAGTTCACCGAAGCACACGATACGGCGCGCGGTGGATAGTGGTTCGTTAGGCATCGCGGTTCTCGTCAATCGTCAACGCTGAAATCGTGGGTCAGGCGTATATCGTCGCTGGACGCACCGATCTGCACTTGATAGCTGCCCGGATCGACGGCGTAGGCATGATGCACCTCGTCGTAATACCGCAGATCGTGTTCTGGCGAAATCTCGAAAGAAACGCTCTGTTCTTCGCCCGGTTGCAGATGCACACGCTGGAAGCCGTGCAATGCCTTGATCACGCGCGCGTGCGGCGCGGTGAGCGGATGCATGTACAACTGCACCACTTCGTCGCCAGCACGTGAACCGGTGTTCTTCACCTTCAGCGTGACGTGGAGGTGGCCCTTGTCATTGACCGTCTGCTGGTCGAGCTGGAGATTGGAATAGGCAAACGTCGTATATGACAGGCCATAGCCGAACGGATAAAGCGGCTCGCCTTTGAAGTAGCGATAGGTGCGGCCCATCATGCTGTAGTCATCGAACGGCGGCAGCTTTTCGTCGGCCTTGTAGAAGGTGACCGGCAAGCGTCCTGCGGGATCGGTGTTGCCGAACAGTACATCCGCCACGGCATTGCCGCCGCGTTGCCCGGGATACCACGCCACCAGAATTGCCGGAATGTGCTGCTTGGCCCAGTCGATCGCCAGCGCGGAGCCGGTGGTTACCACGAAGACGACAGGTTTGCCGGTGGCATTGAGAGCTTTCAGCAATGTTTGCTGTGTGGCCGGTAGTCGCAGATCGGTACGGTCGCCACCGGAGAAACCCGGATAGTTGACCTTCATCTCTTCGCCTTCGAGCTCGCTGGTAAGGCCGCCGACGTAGATCACTACGTCGGCCTGGCGTGCGTCATCCAAGGCTTGGTCGAACGGGGATTTGGCACCCGGCACGCGCCACGCCAGCTTTACGTCGGGGTTTTGATCGCTCGTCTTGGCGTATTCGAGGCGAATGTCGTAAGCCTTGCCGGCTTCAAGCTCGATGGAGGCGTTATGACTTCGCGAGTCGCCATTCGCTCGCCATGCGTCCATCAGCAGGTGATTATCCAGATACAGGCGGAAACCACCCTTGGCAGCAGCGTTCAGTTCATAACGGCCGGATACGGGCGGAATGAGCTTGCCCGTCCAGCGCACGCTGAAATCGTTGTCCTGGAGGGCCTTGTCGGCGGGAAATTCGCCACGCGTCACCAGATCATCGGTGGGCGTGCTGTGATCCCAGTTGAAGCTGATCTTGGTATCGACGCGGGTCAGAACCGGTGCGGTGCTGAAATTGTCACCCCGGAAATATTCGGCCTTGAGACCATGCTCGGTCGCATCCGCGGATGGGCGTAAGTAGGCCGGCTCGATCAGCGTGGCCAAGCCGGAGCTGTTGAATCCTTCGACGAGTTCAGTGCCGTGCGTATAGGTGATCGACGCGTTGGGGGCGGCCTCGCGAATGCCCTGAAGGATGGTTACCGGTGCTGCCGGCGTGCCATGGTAATTGCCGACCAATGCTGTGACGTCGTCAGCGGTCGGCCCGATCACGGCAATGCGACGCGTGCTGCGCGAGAGCGGCAGAATGCCGTTGTTTTTCAGCAACACGATCGACTCGTCCGCAGCGCGGCGCGCCAGCGCGTCGTGCTGCGGGGAATCGTTGACCGAATAGGGCAGCTTCGACCACGGCACGCGCTTGGGCGGATCGAACATGCCCAGGCGCAAGCGCGCGAACATCAGGCGCTTGAGTGATCTATCGATGTCCGCTTCGCTGATCAATCCGTCGTGCACGGCCTTGGTCAGCGCGGCATAGGTGGTGCCGCAGTTGAGATCGTCGCCATGCTTTACCGCAAGGGCGGCAGCTTGTTCGGCCGTTTGCACGACCTTGTGCTGCAGATAGATGTCTTGCACGGCATCGCAATCGGAAACGACATAACCGGTGAAACCCCATTGCTTGCGCAGCGTATCCTGCAGCAAGAACGTGCTGGCTGTGGCCGGTTCGCCGTTGACCCGGTTGTATGCGCCCATGACGGCGTCGACATGCGCTTCCTGCACGAGTGCCTGGAACGCCGGCAGGTAGGTTTCGTAGAGATCGCGGTCGCTTGGATGCACGTCGAAGTGATGACGTTCCGATTCCGGACCACTGTGCACCGCGAAATGCTTGGCGGTGGCGTCCAGCTTGCGGTACTTCGGATCATCGCCTTGCATGCCCTCCACAAACGCTACACCCATGCGCGACGTGAGGAAGGGGTCTTCGCCATAGGTCTCCTGCCCGCGTCCCCAGCGCGGATCGCGGAAAATGTTGATGTTCGGCGACCAGAACGTCAGGCCTTCGTAGCGACCGTGCATGCCGCGCCGTTCGAACTCGTTGTACTTGGCGCGGGCTTCATCGCTGATGGCGGTGGCAACCTGGCCCATCAGCGTGGTGTCGAAGGTGGCGGCAAGGCCGATCGCTTGCGGAAAGACGGTAGCCTGTCCGGCACGTGCTACGCCGTGCAGGCCTTCATCCCACCAATCGTAGGCGGGTATGCCTAAGCGAGGAATCGCCGGGGCGGTGTTCTGCATCTGCGAAACCTTTTCTTCCAGTGTCATGCGCGACACCAGATCGGCAGCGCGATCCTGGAAGCTGCGAGTGGGGTCCTGATAGATGGCTGTCTGCGACCACGCGGGAAGCGCGCTCGACGTAAGCAGGGCGACGATGAGGAGCATTCTGAGATTGAGCTTTTTCACGCGCGAATCCTTGGTTGTTACCAGTCCCACATCGAGCCGTCTTCAAGACGCGCAATCGGCAGTTGCTTGGGCGAGTAGGGAAAGCGCGCCGCAAGCTTTTCGTCGATCGTGACGCCATGCCCCGCTGTTTCGCCGCAATGCAGGCGGCCGTCGCGGAGCACGTAGTCGTGCGGAAATACTTCGTCGGTTTCGTCAGAATGGAACATGTATTCCTGAATTCCGAAATTGGGCACCCAGGTGTCGAAATGGAGTGCGGCGCCCATGCATACCGGCGACAGATCCGTCGCGCCGTGGAATCCCGTGCGCACTTGATGCAGCGCCGCGAAATCGGCCAGTCGCCGCATGTGCGTAATGCCACCGCCGTGCACGATCGTGGTGCGGATATAGTCGATGAGCTGGTTTTCGATCAGGTGTTTGCAATCCCAGATCGAGTTGAATACTTCTCCGACGGCCAGTGGCGTAGTCGAGTGCTGGCGGATGAGCTCGAAGGACTTCTGGTTTTCCGCCGGCGTTGCATCCTCCATCCAGAACAGGCGATACGGTTCCAGGCTGCGTGCGAGGCGTGCGGCTTCGATCGGTGTCAGGCGGTGATGGACGTCATGCAGCAAGTGGACATCGGTGCCGTGATCGTGCCGCAGGCGTTCGAACAGTTTCGGCGCGATGTCCAGGTATTGCGGCGTCGACCAGACTGTCTCGAGCGGAAGCTCGCTTTCTGCCGGTTCGTAGGCTTTGCCGCTGGAAATGCCATACGCCTTCTTCACGCCCGGTACGCCGCATTGCGCACGCACAGCGAGAAAACCTTGCTCGATAAAGCGCCCGACGGCATCGCTGGCTTCTTCGATGTCGCGACCGTTGGCGTGGCCGTATACCAGCGCGCCTTCGCGCGAGCGTCCACCCAGCAACTGGTAGATCGGCATATTGGCGAACTTGCCCAGAATATCCCACAGCGCCACGTCTACCGCAGCAATGGCGGTCATGGTCACCGGGCCGCGTCGCCAATAGGCGCCGCGATGGAAGAACTGCCAGATGTCTTCGATGCGGCCGGCATCGCGGCCGATCAAATTGGGCGCGAGGTGATCCTGCAAATACGAAGCGACGGCCAATTCACGCCCGTTGAGCGTCGCGTCGCCAAGGCCGGTGATGCCGGAGCGCGTTTCGATCTTCAAGGTGACGAAGTTGCGCCCGGGGCAGGTAACGATGACGCGTGCGTCCACGATCTCGCGATCGCGCGCCGAGCTATGGGTGTTGCTTGCAGGAGTAGATGCGGTGTTCATGATCGGATTCACGAATGAGAGTGCGTGGATGAAAGGGAAAACTCAAACGGCCCGGCGGGCAAGCCGGCGTTGTCGTAAAGCGTGCAAATGGGGCTGTCGGCCCAGCAATAGCGCACGCGAGTAACGGTGTTCGCGGATGGAGCGTGCAGAACGATCTGATCGCTGTGGATGTCCGCTTGCGCGTAGTGGCAGCTGCCCTGTGTCGCGCCGCACAGTTCGAAGCCGATGGGATGATCGCCGCTATAGGCGACCAGTTGTCCCGTGACATCTTTGAATGCGAGCGTGACTGTATCGCCATCGTGCTTCGCTTTGGCCGGAACGGGGCCGGAGGGCGGCAACGCTTCGCCGTACACCACGTGACGAGCAGCGCGTGCCAGACGCCGGCCGACTTCTTGTTTGTTGGCCGGATGAATGTCGTAGCGTTCGCCGATGTCGACGGTAACGGCGAGGCCGGAATGCGCATCTTCCGCGGCGACTTCCCGCTGCGCTTCGCGTACATCGGCCCAGCCGCTTTCGCCTGGATGCGTGGGCGAAGGGCCGTAGCTGGACAGTTGCACGATCAGCATCGGCAGATCAGCGCCGAAGCGCGTGCGCAGTTCGCTGCGCAGTGCTTCCAGCAACGCACGATAATTGCCCGGATCGCCTGTATTGGATTCGCCCTGATACCACAGCGCACCGCGCATGCCGTAGTGGCCAAGCGGCGCGATCATGCCGTTGTAGAGCGTGGTGAGCCCCGATGTCGATTGCCAGGGCACACGCGGCGGCGAGCCGAAGGCGGAGGGTACAACCCGATATTGCCAGTTGCCCAGCGGCACGGTGGAGCCATCGCTCAAACGCAGCGTGCGTTGATCGGCCGGGCCATAGACACCACCGTCGCGATAAGTGTTGAGCACGTTGACGGTAATCAGGTTGTCGCCTTCGTGCAGCACGCCCGGTGGCACGGCATACACGCGCGCAACGCCACCGTAAGCGGTGCCGATCCAGTGGCCGTTGATCCAGGTTTCATCGATCTCGTTGGCGATGCCCAATGACAGCGCGACGCCGTGCTCAGCCTGCTGCTTGGTCAACGTGAGCGTGGTGCGATACCACAGCATGCCAGTGAAGCTGGCCAGCGATGGCACCCCCCAATGCTGCCAGGGGCCGCGGTCGATCGGTGCGGGCAACCAGCCTTTGCTACTGATATGTGCAGGGTTCCACGGTGCGTTGTCTGCGGTGACACCCGGGCGCGATAGCCACCAGGTTTTCCATTGATGGTCCCAGAGCGCGTCCGCTTGCGTGCGATCGGTAGCGTAACGTTCGAGCAGGTTCAGACTATCGTCGTAGCCGCCGACGCTGCGCAACGCCTGCGCGCTTAGCCACGGTTCGATGCGCGAGCCGTTCCAGGCGGACACGATCAGGCCCATCGGCACGTCAACGGTTTTCTGCAATTCGCGTGCGAAGTAATAACAGGTGGCCGAGAATTGGGGCACGTTCGCCGGGGTGGTTTTCAGCCAATGATCGTTGGCCGGGATGCTGTCCAGTGGCGTGGCGCTGCTCACGTTGTCCACGCTCAGCACGCGAATGCGATCGTTCGATGCGTTGGCGATTTCCGAATCCACATCCAGCGTGCGCCTGACCGGCAACACCATGTTGGACTGCCCGGAACACAGATATACATCGCCGATCAGGATGTCGTGGATGGTTTGTGTCGCACCGTCTTGCGTGCTGACGGTAAGCGTGTACGGACCGCCTGCCGGAAGCGGCGGCAGCGATGCTTCCCAATGGCCATGCGTGTCGGCGCGACTGCTGACGCGCTTATCGGCCAGCGTGAGGGTAACCGCGGTGCCGGGCGTGGCATGCCCCCAGATCGGATTGGCATGGCCGCGCTGCAGGACGGCGCTGTCCTGGAAGAGGGGGTTCAATAGCGCGTCGTTGGTGCTGGCAGCGTGCGCACAGAACGTCGTTGCACACGACAGCGCCAACAGCATCGCGCCCGCACGAGCACGGATCACCATGAAGAGTAGCCCGGGACAAAGTCGAACGTCAGAGATTGGTAGTACTTGAGCGAATGCTGCGGCGGTGCGAAGCCTGGCGGCAGCGGCAGGCCCGATTGGCTCTGGAAGTACGCAATGCAGGCATCGCGCCACCATTGCGCTTCTTTTTGCTGGATCGCGAGGAACGTCGCCACCTGCTGATAACGCTCGGGGTCGATGTAGCCGTTCATGTGGCTCCAGGTTTCACGCATGCGCTTTACGTCATCGACGCCCTGCGTGTAGTGCGCGACCAGTTCGTACCACAGCGTCTGGCCGGAATGCATGCGGTAATCCCACGGCACATGATGGAACCAGAGCAGCAGTGTTTCAGGTGTTTTGGTGATGTCGTTGAATTCGTCAGCGACGGCTGGCGCGTACTGATCGACCGCATCGCTGCCAGTGCGCGTGCGATCAAAACCGATGCCTTGGTGATCCGCGCGGTTGTAATAAACGGGCCGCCAATCGGCACGTGCTTCGCTGGCATCCCACGGCGCGGGTCCGTAATGATGGTTCGGCCCCATAATGTGGTGCAGCCCCAGCGGTGTCATGTAATCAACGGCCGCTTCGCGCGAACCCATCATCATGTCGACCACGGGTTTGACGAAAGCAGGGTTGTTGGTGAAGGTCATCCGCACCCATTGTTCGGCAATGGTGCGCGAAGACAGCGTGGGATCCCAGGCAAGGCGACCGAATACGTACCAATTGGCCTGGTTGAAATCCGAGCCGCTCCAGTTGCGGTCGGTGCCGATGTTGGCGACACCTGCCATGCCGGTAAGCGTGTGATGGTCGAGCGAACCATCGATCACTTTGGCGACGGTGCTGCCTTTGCCGTGCACCATCGTGTCGGAGGAAAGCACTTCCTGGAACAATGGGCCCAGATACACCAGATGCGTGGCGAAACCCAGGTATTCCTTGGTGATCTCGAACTCCATCATCAGCGGTGTTTTCGGCATGGCGCCGAACAATGGACTGAAGGGTTCGCGCGGCTGGAAGTCGATCGGGCCGTTCTTGACCTGGATGAGCACGTTGTCGCGGAAATGGCCATCCAGCGGTTTGAATTCGTCGTAGGCCTGCTTGGCGCGATCTTCCCCGTTAGCCGAGTAGACGAAGGCGCGCCACATCACCACGCCGCCATGCGGCGCGAGCGCATCGGCCAGCATGTTGGCACCGTCGGCATGCGTGCGGTGGTAATCCTGCGGGCCAGGCTGGCCTTCCGAATTGGCCTTCACCAGGAAGCCGCCAAAGTCTGGAATGAGCTTGTAGATCTCATCCGCTTTGTCACGCCACCAGCGTTGCACTTGCGGATCGAGCGGATCGGCGGTCTTCAGGTGACCGATTTCAATCGGCGCGCTGAAGCGCACGCTCAAGTAAACGCGAATGCCGTAAGGGCGAAAAACGTCTGCCAGCGCGGCAACCTTTTGCAGATATGTGGGCGTAAGAATCTGGGCGCCGGCATTGACGTTATTCAACACCGTGCCGTTGATGCCAATCGATGCATTCGCGCGTGCGTAATCGGTATAGCGCGGCGCGCGCCAATCGGGCAGCTTCCACCAATCCCAGATCGAGGCGCCGGCGTAGCCGCGCTCCACCTGCCCGTTGAGGTTGTCCCAGTGATTGAGCACACGCAGTTTCACGTGCGGGATTTGGGTTACGTCGAGATGATCAATGGATTGTTCGGTCTGCAGCAGGCGCAGGAAGTGAAAGGTGCCATACAGCGCGCCGATGTCGTCATGCGCGACGATGGCGGTGGCGGCATGGCCATTCACCTCAACGGTGCGGATGATGTAGCCCTCGTGTCCGAGGCTTTTCGTATCCAGATGCAGGCCGGCGATCACCGGCGAGGAACCAGGTGTACCGACGATGATCGCGCCGTTGCTCGTCACTGCATCGGATGAGGGGGGTGCCTGCCCGAGCAATCCGCCGAGACCCCGCAGCAGCTCCGCGCGGGTGACGGTCTGCGTGGGCGTCGACGCGCTTTCGATCAACTGCGTGGCATGGCTGCGGTAGATCGCTGCCTGTTGTGTCGCAAGCAGGTGGTAACGCAGCCACAGCTCATACCCGTCTTCGGCGTGGAGCGGTGCCATGCACACGCATATAACCGCCAAAACCAGCATGGTCATCCATGCATGCACGCGTGGAGCCGGATGCATCGGCCGCGCCCGGATATCTTTATCGGAGCGTGCGCCTGTTATCGCTAACCTGTGCAAGAATGCTTTCATATTCGTTCCGGCATGACGACTGGCATGGATTTCCGCGACATACTGCGACCCGACGGTGCGGCAGATCCGGTTGAAGGGAAACAGCATTGAAAAAGACAGGTAAGAAATCGGTTCGCCGTAAGGGCCTCGCCGTTACGATCGACGAAGTGGCGTCCTTGGCCAAAGTTTCTTCGATGACCGTCTCGCGCGTCATCAACGGTCACACCAAGGTGCGTGATTCCACGCGCGAACGGGTCATGAAGGCGGTGCAGGAGTTGGGTTACATCCCCAACCTGGCGGCGAGCTCGCTGGCGGCGGCGCAAGACGCGCGCATCGCGCTGATCTACACCAACCCCAGCGCGGCCTACCTGCGCGAGTTGCTGCTGGGCGCCTTGCACGGCGCGGCCAGCGCGGCGGCGCAACTGGTGATCGCCGACTGGGATGAACTCGATGCCGGCGGCGAACGCAAGGCGGCGCGTGCGCTGGCCAGGGGTGTGTCCGGCGTGATCCTGCCGCCGCCCTTGTGCGAATCCAAGGTCGTGATCGAAGAACTGGTCAGCGCCGGCGTACCCGTGGTGGCGATCGCATCCGGGCGCTTCAATCACGATATTTCCAGCGTGCGCATCGACGATTTCCTGGCCAGCAAGGAGATCACCGAGTACCTCATCAAGATGGGCCATACGCGCATCGGCTTCATCAAGGGACATCCCAACCAGACGGCCAGCACGCGGCGTTTCGAGGGATACCAGGCTGCGCTGAAGGAGGCCGGCATGGCGTTTGATCCCGCGCTGGTTCAGCAGGGTTATTTCACCTACCGATCCGCGCTGCCCGAAGTGGAGAAGATCCTGACACTGCGCAAGCCGCCCAGTGCCATCTTTGCCAGCAACGACGACATGGCGGCGGCGGCCATTTCGGTGGCGCACCGCCGCGGGCTCGATGTGCCGCGCGATCTGTCCATCGTGGGCTTCGACGACACCTCCGCGGCGACCACCGTGTGGCCCGAACTCACCACCATCCGCCAGCCGATCTCGACCATGGCCGATTCGGCCATCGACATTCTGCTGCGCGCGATTCGACGCAAGGACAACAACACCAAGGTGGTGGTCGATCACGTAGTCGCGCATCAATTGATTGTGCGCGATTCGGTCGCCACTTACACGGCTTCTGCCGGCAAGCCACGCGCCTGAGGCGTTGTGCGGGGTTACCCGCGCATGACGCCGACGGAAGGGCGCACGGCTGTACACGGTCAGCCCTCCATCTCTTCCAGCTCTTTACCGCGCGTTTCGTGCACGCAACGGCGTACGAAGAACACGGAGATAATCGCGGCCGCCGCATACAAGCCGTAAGCGCCGGCCAGGCCGATGCCGGTGAGCAGAATCGGGAAGGTGACCGTGATGGCAAAGTTCGACGTCCACTGCGCAGCCCCGGCTACCGCAAGCCCTGAGCCACGGATCTGATTGGGGAACATCTCCCCGAGCATCACCCACATCACCGGCCCCCACGACATGTTGAAAAACACCACGTAGGCGTTGGCGGCGACCAGCGCCAGCGTGCCCATGGAAGGAGACAGCGCAAGCTTGCCGCTGGCATCCAGGCCACCGTTCGCAAAGGCGAAGGTGACCAAGGTAAGCGTGATCGCCATGCCGAGCGAGCCGACCCACAACAAGGGCTTGCGCCCGATGCGATCGATCAGCATGACGGCGATCAGGCATGCGCCGATGCTCAACGCACCGGAAAGCACATTGATCAGCAATGCATCGCTTTCGGAAAAACCCACGGCCTGCCACAACACCGCGCCGTAATAGAACACCACATTGATGCCGACCAATTGCTGGAACGCAGCCAGGCCAATGCCAACCCATACGATGGGGCGAATCTTGCCGCTGACTTTGTCCAGAAGATCCGACAATTGCGGACGATGACGATCTTGCGCAAGTGAAGCGCTGATTTCGGTGAGCTTGATCAGCGCCTCGCCCTGACCATACAAGCGGCTCAGTACCGCAGACGCTTCGCGCTCGCGCTTTCGCACCACCAGATAGCGCGGGCTTTCGGGAATGAACAGCAGGGAGGTGAAAAATAGCGAGGACGGCAGTACCTGCATCCAGAACATCCAGCGCCATGCGGATTGGCCAAGCCACAGCGAGCCGGTGGAGGCGCCGGCGGCCTTCGCCAACAGATAATTGCTGAGGAAGGCGCAGAACAGGCCGCCGATAATGGCGATCTGCTGCACCGTCGCCAGGCGTCCGCGATAGCGCGCAGGCGCCACTTCAGCAATATAGGCCGGCGCGATCACACTGGCGGCGCCTACCGCAAAGCCACCGGTCACGCGCGCGAAGATAAAAAACCACGCCGCGTGCGCCGCGCCGGCACCCAGTGCGGAGAGCAGGAACAAGACCGAGGAAATGATGAGAACCGAGCGCCGCCCCCAGTAATCGGAGACACGTCCGGCGAAGAATGCACCGAGTGCGCAGCCCAGCAGCATCGACGCCACTTCGAAACCGACACCGCTGGAGCTGGATTGAAACGCCGTCTTCAGGCCTTCGACCGTACCATTGATGACGCCGCTGTCGAACCCGAAAAGAAAACCGCCAAGCGTGGCCACGCCACTGATTTTCACGATGAACCGCGTGTTTTCTTCGCGCTGCGCGGGCAGCGTGCTTTCGAGCAGAACGTCATTCATGCCGCAGATACCTCGTTGACATCATCGGATCCTTCCATGGGCGCATTACAGCGGTTCATTGTGCGGGCGCTTCTCGCATGCAGCGATGGAGAAGCGCCCACGTGGCGGTTCAACGTACGAGGTATTGGTTGATGAGATTTTCGTAGCGCTCCTGTTTGCCGCTACGCTTTGCCGGTTCACTGTTCTTGGCGGCCAGCTCGCGCAGATCGGCCAGGTTCAGTTTGCCTTGCGCGAAATCGCGGCCGGCGCCGCTGTCGAAACTGGCGTAACGCTCGGCGCGCCACGTTTCCCACGGCGATGCAGTGAGCAGCGCATGCGCCACTTCCAGTCCGCGCGCGAATGCATCCATGCCGCCGATGTGGGCCATGAACAGATCGTCGGCGTCGGTAGATTCACGGCGAACCTTGGCATCGAAGTTGAATCCACCCGGTGCCAGGCCACCTTGACGCAGTACCACCAGCATCGCGCCGACGGTGTCGTACAGATCGGTCGGAAATTGGTCAGTGTCCCAACCGTTTTGCGCGTTACCGCGGTTGGCATCGATGCTGCCGAGCAGCCCATGATCGGAGGCGACTTGCAGATCATGCTCGAAGGTGTGGCCAGCGAGCGTGGCGTGGTTCGCTTCGATGTTCAGCTTGAAATCTTTTTCCAGGCCGTGTTCTTTCAGGAAGCCTGCGACAGTGGCCGAATCGAAGTCGTACTGATGCTTCATCGGCTCCATCGGCTTGGGCTCGATCAGATACGTGCCCTTGAAGCCGATGCTGCGGCCATAGTCGCGCGCCATGGTAAGGAAGCGGGCGAAATGATCGAGTTCACGCTTCATCTGGGTGTTATGCAGCGATGAATACCCTTCACGGCCGCCCCAGAACACATAGTTTTCGCCGCCCAATTCCACCGTCGCTTCCAGTGCGGCTTTGATCTGCGCCCCTGCGCGTGCGACCACTGCGAAATCAGGATTGGTGCCGGCGCCATTCATGTAGCGCGGATGGCTGAAAAGGTTGGCCGTACCCCACAGCAGTTTGATACCGGTGGCCTTCTGGCGCTCCTTGGCGAGCGCAACCATGTGCTTGAGGTTCTGTTCGTACTCGCTCACATCATCGGCATCGGGCGCGAGATCGATGTCGTGGAAGCAGTAGTACGGCACGCCGAGCTTGGTGAAGAACTCGAACGCCGCGTCGACTTTGGCTTCGGCGCGGGCGATTGGCGTGGCCTTGGCATCCCAGGGGTAATTGCGCGTGCCAGGACCGAACGGATCATGCCCGGTGTTGCAGAAGCTATGCCAATAGCACACCGCGAAACGCAGATGCTCGGCCATCGTCTTGTCGCCGATCTTCTTGTTTGCATCGTAGTGCTTGAACGCCAGCGGGTTGTCCGAGTCGCGACCTTCGAAGGGAATGCGGCCGATGCCAGGGAAATATTCGCGGTTGCCGATAAATGGGGTGCTCATGATGTTCAAATCCTGATCAATAGGTAAGGCTTGGGTGGGCTCGGTTGCGAATCAGACGGCGCGCTCGGTGGAGTGACTCGCGTAGAACACGGTGGCGTTTTGCAGGTGACGCTGGAACTGTTGGTAGTGGCCTTCGTAAGCGGCGACGTTGGAGGCATTCGGTTGAGCTGAAAGGCGCTCGTCGAGCAGAACGTGTTCGCGCGCGATGGCTGCGAAGTCGGTGTTCGACTGATGTGCGCTTTCATAGGCCCACAACGCTTGCAATGCAGCGCCGAACGCGGCGCCTTCGACCTGCGCGGGCACTTCGACAGGAAGGTTGAACACATCGGCCACCATTTGCCGCCACGCTTGGCTGTGGCTACCACCGCCAGTCAGGCGAATGGCGTTGAAGGGCAGGCCGGCATCGCACCACGCGTCGTAGCCGTTGCGCAACGCGTAGGTCGCGCCTTCCATCGCTGCGCGATACAGATTGCCGCGCGTGAGATTGTTGAGATCCACGCCATGCAGGCTTGCGCGTGCGTAAGGCAGGTTCGGTGTACGTTCGCCGTTGAAGAAAGGCAGTAACGTGAGGCCGTCTGCACCGGGTTGGGTGTCGGCCATGATGGCGTCGCCATCGCGCGTGCTGAACCCGAAAGCCCGCGCAACATTTTCAGTAGCGACGGTGCAGTTCATCGTGCAGATCAATGGCAGCCAGCCGCCGGTGGATGAGCAGAACGCGGCCCAGCGTGCGTCGGCGTCAACCACCGGATGATCCGCATACGCGAACAACGTGCCGGACGTGCCCAGGCTCATGCTCAGCACGCCGGGCACGACATTGCCGGTGCCGATGGCGGCCATCATGTTGTCGCCGCCGCCCGCCGAGACGCGCACGTGGCGGGGCAGGCCCAGTTCATCGGCGATAGGGGGCGCAATGGAAAAATTTGCGTCGGCGGCAACCAGGGGCGGCAGGCATGCGGCCAGATCGCGTTGCGTATCGGTCGCGGCAAGCATGGTGGAAGACCATTGCCGCGTGCGTACGTCCAGCCAGCCCGTGCCCGAGGCATCACCCGATTCCATCCAGCGCTCGCCGGTCAGCCAGAAGTTCACATAGTCGTGCGGCAGCATGATGCTGGCCAATTGACGGTAAGCATCGGGCCGATGTTTGCGTGTCCACGGCAACTTCGAAGCAGTGTAGCCAACCAGGATGGGGTTGCCCGCCAGCTCGACGCAGCGTTGCTCGCCGCCGGCAGCAGTCATGATTTCGTCGCATTCGCGTTGCGTGCTGGTGTCGCACCAGAGCTTGGCTGGCGCGAGCACCGTGCCGGCCGCATCCACCGGCACGAAACCGTGCTGTTGTCCGGACACGCCGATGGCGACGATCTGCGCGCGCTGCGCAGGAGACAGTTTGGCAAAGCAGTGGCGGATGGCATCGATCCACCAATGAGCCTCTTGCTCACGGCTTCCATCGTTGCCCGCGATCAATTGGAGTGATTGACCATGCGTGGCGACCACCTGATGGTTTGCGGGATCGTAGGCGACGAGCTTGACGCTTTGGGTGCCTACATCGAGTCCGACAACAAGGCTCATACGTGTTTTGTGACCATATAATGTTAGCGCTACCATTACGCTAACGGAGAAGCACCTGCGTGGCAAGGTACAGCGCGGCGTTCTGCCGTAAAAAAAATGGGAAACGAGGGTTCGGACTCTACTTCTGATTTCGTGAAATGCCATGTTGCATTGCGATAGCTGGCGGACACAGCCACGCCATGGCACGACGGTGAGTCAGATCATTGCTCGCGCGGCGACTGTTCGCTCTGCGCGGATGCAGGGTGACGCCGGCTGCGCAGGCGCTCGACCAATAGGGGGATCAGCGAGAGCACAGCAAGCGCGCTGAGCGGGAGGATCACGTGCGGATCGAACAGCAGGCCGCTGCCCAGGCGTCGCCCATGACTGAGCGCTTGTCCAAGGCCTGCACCGACCGAGGTTTCAAACACCAACATCACCGCACCGCCGAACCAGGTGGCGCCGAGGAACAACCACAGCGGGCAGCGGAACCATGCCAGAGCCATGGTGACCAGACCAAACGGAGCTACCGGAACCAGCCGCAAAAACAGCGTATAGGCCGTGGGATGACGCTCGAAACCGTGATGCAGCTTGTCGGCAATCTTCGGCGGATGTTTGCTGCCCACGCCGAACGCATAGCGGCTGGCCAGGAACAGCACCAGCGAGCCCAATGTGAGCCCGATCGAGGAATAGATCGTGCCTTCGACCACTCCGAAGGCAAATCCACCAGCGAGGATCAGCACGATCGTCACGGGTATGCCGGTGCAGGTGGCGAGGGTCAGCAAGCCGGTATAGATGAGCCGCGCGATCCAGGGATGCTCGGCCAGATGCGCGCGCAGTTCACGCTGGTGTGCGACCAGATGTTCGGGATGAAGGCGATCGAAAATGCCGGAGAAAATCAGCGCGATGCCGGCCGCGATGAGCAGCAGCAGCGGAAGCGCGGCGCGCAGCCGGCTCAATAGCTTTCCCCTTTGTCGCCATAGGCAGCCAGCACGGCGCGGGCCTTGTCGCGCAGGATGTCACCCCGTACGGCAATGCCGCGTCGCTCCAGTTCGCCCTGCCAATCGGCGGGCAGCGGGCCTTCGTCGAACTTGGTGAGTTCTTCCACGTCTTCACCACGGGCGCCGATCAGCAGGGTGTCCACGCCGGCCCAGAAGGTGGCGCCGTAGCACTGGCAGCACGGCTGCGCGCTGGTGGCGAGCGTGTAGTGGCCGCCTTGTTCGTTGAGGCGATAACTGGCCAGGCGTTGCTGCGCGGCCATGTAGGCCAGCATCTCGGCATGCGCCACGGAGCAGGTCTGCGGAATCACGCGATTGACCCCCGCGGCGATCAGGCGGCCATGCTCATCGAACACCGCGGCGCCGAACGGGCCGCCTTGTCCGTGTTCAATGTTGCGCTGCGATAAATCGATGGCCAGACCCACGCGTTCTTCATCCGTCAGATAGCGGCGCTGCGTATCGGCGACGTCTTCGATCCACGGCGGAAGGGTGAGGTGAATCTGCAGCGGCAGCATCATGCGTTCTGTTTGGTCGTCCATGTGTCGCGCAGGGTAACAGCGCGATTGAACACCGGGGACTGCGGCAGATGGTCCAGGCGGTCCGCCACGAAGTAGCCAAGGCGTTCGAACTGGTAGCGCTGCTCGGGGGACGCCTCGGCGGCAGAAGGCTCCAGCCAGCCGCGCACGATGCGCTTGGCATCTGGGTTGATGTGTTCCAGCCAGGTCTTGCCGTCGTTTTCGTCGTCCGGCGTGGGGACGTTGAACAGGCGGTCGTACAGGCGGATGTCGGCCGCCACGGCGTGCTTGGCGCTCACCCAGTGAATGGTGCCTTTGACCTTGCGGTCGGCACCGGGCATGCCGGAGCGGGATTCGAGGTCCAGCGTGCAATGCAGTTCCGCGACGCTGCCGTCGGTCGCCTTGATGAGCTTCTCGCACTTCACGATGCCCACGCCGCGCAGGCGTACTTCGCCATCCGGTTTGAGCCGGTGGAAACCTTTCGGGGGCACTTCGGCGAAATCCTCGCGCTCGATCCACAGCTCGCGCGCGAACGGTACTTTGCGGCTGCCGAAGCTTTCGTCCTTCGGATGGTTGGCGAAGGTGAGCGACTCCTCGTGACCTTCCGGCAGGTTGGTGATCACCAGCTTCAACGGATCGATCACGGCCATGCGACGCGGCGCGGCGGCGTCCAGATCCTCGCGTACGCAGTTCTCCAGGATGGCATAGTCGATCACGCTGTTCTGCTTGCTTACGCCCAGGCGCTCGATCAACAGGCGGATACCACCCGGCGTGAAGCCACGACGGCGCAGGCCGCGCAGGGTGTTCATGCGCGGATCGTCCCAGCCGTCGACCAGGCCTTCGTTCACGAGCTGGGCGAGCTTGCGCTTGCTGGTAATCATGTAGCTCAGGTTGAGCCGGGAAAACTCGATCTGGCGCGGCTTGGCCGGTTCGGTCCGAAAACCGGCGTCGCGCATGTGCTGCCACAGCTCGGGATGGTTCGGCAGATCCACCTTGTCCACGAACCAGTCGTAGAGCGGACGGTGATCTTCGAACTCCAGCGTGCACAGCGAGTGGGTGATGCCTTCCAGCGCATCGGAAAGGCAATGCGCGTAGTCGTACATCGGATAGATCGGCCACGCATCGCCGGTGTTCTGGTGGGTGACTTTGCGGATGCGGTAAATGGCCGGGTCGCGCAGGTTCATGTTGCCGGCGGCCATGTCGATCTTCGCGCGCAGCGTCTTGCTGCCGTCGGCGAACTCGCCCGCGCGCATGCGGCGGAAGAGGGCCAGGTTTTCCTCGACACTGCGGTCGCGATGGGGCGAGTTGCGGCCGGGCTCGGTGAGGGTGCCGCGGTATTCGCGCATCTCCTCGGGGTTCAAGTCGTCCACGTAGGCGTTGCCGTCCTCGATCAGCTTGATCGCGGCGCAGTACAACACTTCGAAATAATCGGAGGCGTGGCGCAGGTCGTGCCACTCGTAGCCGAGCCAGCGCACGTCGTCCTTGATGCCTTCGACGAACTCGGGGTCTTCCTTGCCGGGGTTGGTGTCGTCCAGGCGCAGGTTGCACCAGCCGGCAAACTCGCGAGCGATGCCAAAATCCAGGCAGATGGCCTTGGCGTGGCCGATGTGCAGATAACCGTTGGGTTCGGGCGGAAAGCGCGTGCGGATGGCTGCGTGTTTGCCGTTGGCCAAATCCTCGCGAATGATCTGGCGGATGAAATCACGCGGCGCGTCGGTCTCGGGGGTTGCGGCAGGCTTGGCGGCGGCGGATTCGGTGGACATCGGGTCAAAACTTCGCGCGAGGGGCGGGAACCCCCGAGTTTAACCGTTTGAGGGGTTTACGTAACCGCAGGCGGCGTCAGGCGTCAGCGGCGCTCGGCTGCCAGGGTCAGGTAACGCTGATGCAATACGGCAATCTGCGGCTCAAGGGCCGATTCCTCGCCGCTGTTGTCGATCACATCGTCCGCCAGCGCCAGGCGGGCAGTGCGGGAGGCTTGGGTGGCCAGAATGCGGGCGGCCAGATCCTCATCCATGCCATCGCGAGCCATCAGGCGTTGGAGTTGGGTGGTTTCCGGCACATCCACGACCGCGATGCGGTCCACCCAGCGGTAATGCCCGATGTTCTCGGCCAGTAGCGGAATGGCCAACATCACGTAAGGGCTTTCGTCGACCTGCACCCGATCCAGCATCCACTGTCGCACACGCGGGTGCACGATGGCTTCCAATGTCCTGCGCGCGGTGGGGTCGGTGAAGACGCGTTCGCGCATGCGCGGGCGGTCGAGGCGGCCGTGGGAATCCAATACTTCTTTGCCGAAGGCATCGACGATCGCTGCCAGCCCTTCGCCACCCGGCTCCACCACCACTCGAGACGCCTGGTCAGCGTCGTACACCGGTGCGCCAAGTGCTCTGAAGCGCTGTTCCACTGCGCTTTTGCCGGCAGCGATGCCGCCAGTCAGCGCCACCGTGAGCGGCACGCGTTTGTTCATTGCACGCCAGCGAAGCTCATGTAGGCGTGCCATAACTGCTCGCCGGCCACGAACCACACCCAGCCGGCCATGGCGATAAACGGCCCGAACGGCATCGGCACCTCGCGCCCATGTTTACGCAGGGCGATCAGCGTGCCGCCAACCAGTGCGCCGATCAGCGAGGAGAGCAGGATCACCGGCAATAACGACATCGGTCCCATCCACGCGCCTAGCGCCGCCAGCAGTTTGAAATCCCCAAACCCCATGCCCTCCTTGCCGGTAAGCAGCTTGAAGACCCAGTACACACTCCAAAGGCTGAGATAGCCGATGGCCGCGCCAAGGATGGATGCTGGTGGTTCGACGTACAGGTGTGCGAGGCTCAGGAGCAGGCCGGCCCAGAGCAGGGGCAGGGTGATCTGATCCGGTAGCAGCTGTGTGCGGAAGTCGATGCCGGAGAGGGCCATCAGTGCCCAGGTAAAAAACAGTCCTGCCAGACCGGCCCACGTCGGGCCGAACTTCCAGATGATGACCGCGCTGAGAATCGCGGCAAGCAGTTCGATCAGGGGGTATTGCAGGGAAATGGGCGCCTGGCAATAACGGCAGCGACCGCGCAGCAACAGCCAGCCGAACAGCGGGATGTTGTCGCGCGCGGCGAGGGGGTGCTTGCAGTGGGGGCAATGGGAGCGTTCCTTGACGATGCCCGGAGGCAGCGCGGCCTCAGGCGCATCCAGCCCCAACACGTCATTGGCCTCGCGCCGCCACAGCGCCTCCAGCCGCGTCGGCAGCCTCAGAATGACGACGTTGAGAAAGCTCCCAACGATGAGGCCGACGACGCCGGCCAGAATGATCCACGCAACCAACGGCAAGTCGGGCATGCCCGGCTCCAAAGAAAAAGATGGTCGCGATATTAGCCTGCGACGGCGCCCGCCAGCTTGAAGATCGGCAGGTACAAGGACACCACCATGCCGCCTACCAGCGTACCCAGGATCACCATGATCAGCGGTTCGAGCAGCGTTGAGAGGGTATCGACGGCGTTATTGACCTCTTCCTCGTAGAACTCCGCCACCTTGAACAACATGCTGTCCAGGGCACCGGATTCCTCGCCGATGGCGGTCATCTGCACCACCATGTTAGGGAACAGGCCGGTTTGGCGCATGGCGAGCTGCAATTGATGGCCAACCGCCACGTCGTCGCGCATTAGCTTGATGGCGTCACCATAGACCACGCTGCCAGTGGCGCCTGCCACTGAATCGAGCGCCTCCACCAGCGGGACACCGGCGTGGAAGGTGACGCCTAAGGTACGGGCAAAGCGTGCAATAGCCGAATTGCGCAAAATGGCGCCGATGACCGGGAAACGCAGCATCACGCGATCGAGAAAGTGCGAGAACTTCTGCGAGCGGCGTTTGCCTTGCGAGATACCGATCACGGCTCCGACAGCACCGAAAACCACCACCCACCAATAGCTCTGCATGAATTTCGATGCGCTCACGACCACCTGTGTGGGAGCGGGCAGCGCCGCACCGGCATCCTGGAAGGTTTTTGCAAACACCGGCACAACGAACAGCAGCATGATCATACACACCAGCATGGCCACGACCAGCACCATGACCGGGTAGAACATGGCTTTTTTGATCTTGCTCTTGATGCTTTCCATGCGCTCTTTATAGGTAGCGACCGTATCGAGCACCGTATCGAGCACACCCGCCGATTCGCCCGCGCGCACCAGGTTTCGATAGAGCTCGTCGAAATGCACCGGATATTGACCGAACGCTTCATGTAGCGATGAGCCGCCTTCGATGCCTTGTTTCACATCGATCAACATGTTCTTGAAGCGAGGGTTCTTCTGGCCATCGGCAATAATGTCGAAAGCCTGCACCATCGGCACACCCGAGGCCATCATGGTGGCGATCTGGCGGCTGAAAATTGCGACGTCACGCGGTTTGACGGATTTTCCGCTGGCACCAAACAGCGGCTTGGAACGCTCTTTCACCGTCTGCGGGTTCATGCCCTGGCGACGCAGCTCCGCCTTCACCAAGGTGGCGTTCTTGGATTGCATGGAGCCCTTCATGAGCTTGCCACGCTTGTCCAGAGCGACCCAGTCGTAGGTCGGCATCTGGGTCACCTGGGCGCGCTGAGCGGCCTGGTTCCGGATGTTTTTGGCGGCTGTTACGGTGGCCATGCAGATTCCCCCAATGATTCGGTCCCTGTCAGGCATCCAACGCCAAACAGGGCATTACCCAGCTTACGTTACTTCAGGCGTCCGTTTCGTGGCCCCTGGCGCAAGTCCGCCACGGGAGCGCCCCGGAAATTTGACCGGTTCCTCAATCCTTGGTGACACGGTCGATTTCCGTCAGGCTGGTAACGCCATCCCTGACCTTCTGCAGCGCAGAGGCGCGAAGATCGTTGATGCCTGCCTTGCGAGCCGTCTCGGCGATCTGCAGCGCATTGCCACCCTGCAGGATGATCTTTTGGATGTCTTCCAGCATGGGCATCACTTGATAGATACCTACGCGCCCCTTGTAGCCCTCGTTACATTCCTCACAGCCGACTGCCTGATAAGTGGTGAGGCCCGCGTCGATCTCCTCCTGTGTGAAACCTGCTTCCAATAGGACCTGTGCCGGTAGTTGCAGGGGTTTCTTACAGCTATGCAAGCGGCGGGCCAAACGTTGCGCGATGATCAATGTCACCGATGAGGTGATGTTGTACGGCGCGATGCCCATGTTCATGAGGCGCGCCACGGTCTGCGGCGCGTCATTGGTGTGCAGCGTGGACAGCACCATGTGGCCGGTCTGGGCGGCCTTGATGCCGATTTCCGCCGTTTCCAGGTCGCGGATTTCGCCGACCATGATCACGTCAGGGTCCTGACGCAGGAAGGAGCGCAGCGCCGCCGCGAAGGTCATTCCCCGCTTAGTGTTCTGCTGCACCTGATTGATGCCTTCCACGCGGATTTCGACAGGATCTTCTACCGTGGAAATGTTGCGCTCGGCGGTGTTGAGGATATTCAGCGCGGTGTACAGCGACACGGTCTTACCTGAACCTGTGGGGCCGGTAACTAACACCATGCCGTAAGGCTTGTGGATGGCATCGAGGTAAAGCTGCTTCTGGCTTTCCTCATAGCCCAGCTTCTCGATGCCGAGCTTGGCAGAGGAGCTGTCCAGCAAGCGCAGCACCACTTTTTCGCCGAACAGCGTTGGAAGCGTGCTGACGCGGAAGTCCATTGCGTGGCTCTTGGACAGATTCAGCTTGATGCGCCCGTCCTGCGGCACGCGGCGCTCTGCGATGTCCAGCCCGGCCATCACCTTCAGGCGTGCGGAAATGCGGCTGGCCAGCTTCTGCGGAGGCGAAGCCATGGCGCGCAACATACCGTCCATGCGAAAGCGCACCCGGTAGTTCGATTCGAATGGCTCGAAGTGGATATCCGAGGCCCCGCGGCGGATCGCGTCCACCAGAATTTTGTTCACGAACTTCACCACCGGCGCATCGGCGTTGGCGTCAATATCGCTGCCGCTGCCGCCACCACCTTCCTCATCAGTGCCCGTTTCCAGGGCGAGCTCGTCCAGTTCACCGCCACCCAGGTCTGGCATGGCGCTGCTCATGCTACTGACGGCACCATCGATCGCGCGGATGAGCTGCGTGCGCTCTACCAGAATCGGTTCCACCATACAGTTGGAGTGGAACTTAATGTCATCTAGGGCGTGAAGCTGCATCGGATCGGCAATGCCCACGAACAGCCGCTTGCCGCGTTTGAGCAGGGGCAGCACCTGATGCTTGCTAATCAACTCCTGGCTGATGATGTTTAACGGCATGTTGGCCGGCGTCAAGGCCGTGACATCCATCATCGGCATGCCAAATTCCGCTGAGGCGACCTGGGCCAGTTTCTGGCTATCCACCAGGTTCTGTTCCAGTAGCCACGCGGTCAGTGTCTTCTTGTTCTGGCTGCACTCGGCGATGGCCTTGCGGGCATCAGCCTCAGGAAGCAGCCCCTCGGACACGAGGCGCCGGGCCATGCCCGACAGCCCGACGGCGGATGGTTGTGGTTGCGATGACATGCTGGAACCTGCCTGACCCCCTGTGGGCTTTGAATTTACCGCACATTTTGGTGACCGGCTATCGATTTGGCGCGATTTCTGCGCACGGTGTTGAGGTCGACCTCTTGAAGCCGGGCTGATAATGCGTCGAAGGTCCTATCCATCAGAGGCACCCGCTATCATCGGGCCTTAACTTTTCCTGGAAACACAAGCTTGAAGACTGTCAGCATCGTTTTGCCGGCCAAAAACGAGGCGCGAGCCCTAATCGACCTGCTGCCTCGCCTGCGTGCAGTTCACTCTGCGGCGGAAATCATCGTTGTGGACGACGGTTCAACCGATGAAACGCGCAATGTGTGCGAGGCAAGCGGTGTTCAGTGCTTAAGCTCTCCCTATTCGATGGGGAATGGTGCTGCCATAAAGCGCGGAGCACGTGCCGCTCTTGGAGAAATCGTCGTGTTCATGGACGGAGACGGACAGCATGATCCGGCAGACATCACCAGATTGATTGAAAAGCTTGCAGAAGGTTACGACATGGCCGTGGGAGCTCGCGATTGGGGGAGCCAGGCCGGAGTGGGGCGCGGCCTCGCCAACACACTTTACAACTGGCTTGCCACACGCATGACGGGCCATGAGGTAGCCGATCTCACGTCAGGTTTTCGCGCGGTTCGTGCAGACCGGTTTCGTGAATTCCTCTACTTGCTGCCAAATGGGTTTTCCTACCCCACCACAAGTACGATGGCGTTTTTCCGCAGCGCCTATCCAGTAGCCTACGTGCCGATCAAGGCAGCACAGCGTATTGGCAAAAGCCATATCCGACCATTGCGCGATGGATTACGTTTCCTACTGATTATTTTTAAGATCGCTACGCTGTATTCGCCGCTGAAGCTGTTTGTTCCTGCTAGCGCAATTTTCTTTCTGCTTGGTTGTGCCAATTACGCATGGACTTTTATGCATGACGGGCGACTCACAAACATGAGTACGCTGATGTGGAGTGCATCCGTCATCGTATTTCTCATTGGTCTGGTGTCCGAGCAAATCACCGCGCTCACCTATCGTCGTCATGATTAAAGGCTCCCGGCCGCGTGTGCTTCTAGTCACGCGAAACATGCCGCCATTATGGGGGGGCATGGAACAACTCAATTGGCATATGGTGGATGAGCTCAGCAAAAGGGCTTCGGTGTGCTTGGTAGGTCCTGTTGGTTCACGGCAAGGTATTCCTGACGGTGTCGATGTGTTAGAGGTCGCGTTGGAGCCATTGCCTTGGTTTCTACTCAATGCTTTGGCAAAAGCAACGAAGTTGGCGCGTCGCTGGGACCCCGACATTGTCCTGGCAGGCAGTGGGCTGACCGCGCCGATCGCTGAGTTTGCAGCACGAACGAGCCGGGCGAAATCTGCCGCATACGTGCATGGGCTGGATGTGGCTGTCGATAGCATGCTTTATCGCAAGGTGTGGATACCGGCATTGCGGCGATTGGACTGTGTGGTCGCCAACAGCAGGGCTACAGCTCAACTCGCCAAAGTTGCTGGCGTTAATTCAGCAAAGATCAAAGTAGTGAATCCGGGAGTGACCATTTCCCACCATCGATCGGAGGATGTTGATAGGGGAGTTAACCTGCGCGCGGAAAAAAAATGGAACGACCGACCATTGCTGCTGTCGGTTGGGCGCTTGACGAACCGCAAGGGCTTGCGCGAATTCGTTGTGAATGTACTGCCAAGTATTCTTGAGCATTGTCCTAATGCTTTGCTGGTGATCGTGGGTGGTGCGCCCATGAATTCATTGCATGCAAAAGCGCAGACCGTCGAAAGCATACAAGCGGCAGCTGCGAGCGCTGGCGTCGCCGATCATCTGGAGTTTATGGGCGTCGTGACCGACCGAGTTCGATTGGCGAGTATTTATCAGGCGGCCGATGTGCATGTATTCCCAGTTCGTGACATCCCGAACGATCCCGAAGGCTTTGGTATGGTCGCGATCGAGGCTGCAGCACACGGCCTACCGACGGTCGCCTACGCCACCGGTGGGGTCGTCGATGCCGTAGCCGAGGGCATATCGGGACACCTTGTTCCTTCCGGTGATGGTCGCGCTTTTGCGGATGCAGTGTTGGCGCTGCTAAGCCGGCCGTTACCAGGTGAAGGCATACAGGATTTTGCAAATCATTTCGACTGGAGTTGCTTCGGTAAGAAGATATCAACAGCGCTGTTCGGGATGTTGGAGTAATAATGAATATTGAGAGGCAATCACATGCCTACTTGGGATATCCTCTCACGCCAGTCGAAAATTCCAAAAAAACGGCAAATACTGCTGATGCCGTCGCGGGCTGACTACAGGCAGCGAAGTAAGATTGTCCAGCAGATTTAGGGTGTCGGCGTGAGCGGACACGGAAACGGCGGCGTTAGGTAAGATCGTTTCTTGAAAAGACGAGGGGATTACTAGATGGGAACTGACCGCGACTGGGAACAATGGGGAGCGACCGACCCTTATTTCGGAGTGTACAGCAGCGAACAATTTCGCACTGGTACGATGACGAGCGAAGCAAAAAAGGAATTCTTCTCGTCAGGTGAAGCTCACGTCGCCCGAATCTTTCAGAATATCGAGGACGTAACGAAGGCAGCGTTCGTTCCCCGTGCTGCGCTCGACTTCGGTTGTGGCGTTGGCCGCCTGGTCATCCCTCTCGCGCGCCGCATTGGTCGGGTAACCGGGGTCGACATCTCGCCATCCATGATAGTCGAAGCAAAACGAAACTGCGCCGCAGCTTACGTTACGGATGTCACTTTCGTTGAATCCGATGATTCTCTTTCGCGCGTGCAAGGCACATTCGACTTGGTGCACTCTTACATTGTGTTGCAGCACATTCCCTGGCGTCGAGGGCGCCTAATCCTACAGGCACTAGCTGATCGCGTTGCTCCGGGTGGCCATTTGGTCGTACAAATCCTAAGCGGTCATGATGCTTCGCCGATCATCCGAGGACTGGTGCGAATCCGCTATAACTTTCCGCCGGTGAACTGGCTACGCAACTTGTTTCGTGGTCGACCGGTGTTCGAGCCTGCTATGCAATTGCATATGTACGACCTGGATGTCGTTCGGAAAGACCTTGAGCAGCGCGGATTCGCCTGCCATCACGAAAACGAGGCATGGCCGGGCTTTACCAGCACATTTCTCTATGCTCATCGCGTCGCGTCCTAGTGCCACCAGCTGCTTGGGAGTGGTGACATACGCGGCGTGAATGTGTAGTCCTGCATGGACGGCTGATATTGCTTGTATCTCGCTGCTGCTGTTTTAAAGCTAAATTTCTGGATCTCGCTTCAATACGTAAATGTTACATGCAGAACCAAATAAGTATGACAGCCACGTCCTGATCTTGATGTTAAGGTTCACGCCTAAAGCATTAGCTGAAGAATAAAAAATGTGGTTGCCTTCGATCTTGATGATCCTCAATCCATGCTCTGAAAATTTTCGCTTCCACCAATAGCGCGAATAATAATAGGCCTCAGTTACCGTAACTCCCCGCTCGCCATGGCGAAGAGGGAAAAAAGTTCCTAGCCATTCTCTCAAAGATGTCGGTTTACGCGGAGAGGCATTGGAAAAAACTCGTTCGCCGCGCCTTTTCACCTTGGAAAACGTATACGCTAGCATTCGCCTGATCAGCCAAAGGTAGTGGCCAACTATCCCCCAAAGGCGCCACGCGCTGGTAGGTAAAACATGCACGGCAATGGCATCCTTTGCCATTATTCGAATGGTCTCTTGGAGGAGATCATCAATCTCGCGCACGTGCTCAAGTACGGTAGAGCTAAAAACTACGTCAATCGAGCCGGTTGCCACCGGTATAGCACGGCCATCGTAATCAATTACGTCAAAAATGCGGTCGTTATAATAATGGCTACTCGGAATATCTATGGCGGTCACATCATATCCGAGGTCCTTAATTGTTTTTGCTTGCTGACCTGTGCCGGCGCCGA
The DNA here is from genome assembly GCF_003363155.1 of Dyella monticola. Lineage (GTDB taxonomy): Bacteria > Pseudomonadota > Gammaproteobacteria > Xanthomonadales > Rhodanobacteraceae > Dyella_B > Dyella_B monticola. The sequence goes on from NZ_QRBE01000001.1 coordinate 168,694, forward strand.
TTTCAAGAACTGCTCGTCGAGTTCCATTATTTTCGGCAGAGGGAAAATATGTGAGGACTTGGCTTAGCTCTTTTGAGCGAACTTTCTGCAAGAAATCCAAATGCGTGATCTTGGGCGAAGAGGTGGTCATATGTATATGTGCAATTGGTGTGAATGGGCCGCTTTGGGCAATTTAACCCGAGAGAATCGGGTTGGCAAAGTCAAACTACTCTCCACCGTGCGACTGAAAAGTTTTTACCACTTGAGCGGCAGCCACTCCGATTTGCTTTGGATGCAGAGGCACGCTGCGTTTGTCCTCGGTGAATAGCTGCAGGCGGAGCGAGGTCGGGAAATCCTTCGTGGCCTATTCTTAGACTATTACCGAAGAATTTTCAGTTAGGAAGCAAGGCTGCAGATTTGCTTGGACCAGTTGTCGCATTGCGACAATGTGCAACTGATCGTCGCTAGGGCCGCGCTTGCTGCTCGTCGCCGTTATCCGTTTGTTCGAGAGTGCTTCCATAAAGAAAAGCGCCGGCAGTAATTAGCTTAACGAGAGAGTAAGCAAGAAAAAAAGGCAGCCGTGGTAGCGTATTGTCAAGCATCCGCGCCGCTGGTTTGATGAAAGGGGCCAGCAAACGTGCTGGCAGATATAGCCAAGTATGAAGGCGCGCATCGATGCGCGCATAACCCAGAGTGCGATATTCCTTCATGTGGTGAGATGAGAACGTCCTTGCAGAAAGCGCGGCCGCTTGAATCATCTTTTCCACAATACTGGTGAGGTGCACGGCGTCGTTATGGAGCACGGACGCTTCCAAAGGCCACGCGATAGCACCTATAGACGAGAGTCGAATAAGAAACTCCCTATCTTCAAATCCATAGTGTCGATAGCTGGCATTGAATTCCCCCGCCTGCTCAAACGCTGAGCGTGCGACAGCAAGATTTTGAGTGCTCCCGACCCAGACGTGGCCTTGCCGGTGCTGCTTTTGCCTGCGTAGAGATGCGAGGCGTTGATATTTGTCCCAGAATCCACCCCCTACGCCTAAAACGTGTCCGGTGCTGCCGACCGCATTGTGGCGGAGTGCATGCATGTGCGAAGCGAGAAATTTATTGTCTGAGGGCAGGCAGTCGCAGTCGATAAAGAACAGATATTGCCCCTTGGATGCACGGCTACCGGCATTTCGAGCGCCTGCACGACCGATATTCTTCTCAAGTTGCAGCAGTTGGACATATTTCAGGTCCTTCACCGTTTCTGGAGGAATCTCGCCTGAGCCGTCGTCAACTATAACTACGTCCAGCTCTGTTTCAGCGGGGAGGACTTGTCTGCCTAGCGCCTCTGCAAGAGTGTAGGCCCCGGTCCAATTTCTATATGTAGGGATTACAACACTAATAAACTCTGTCATACGGCGACTTCTCTTGAGCGAAGCCGACGCTGCAAATCTTCGAACAGCGAAATATAGCGGCGCGAGGTATGTTCAATATCAAACAGGTCTTCCACGACTTTGCGACAATGAATCCCGCGAGCTCGCAACAGCTCATGATGTTCGTTCAGCGCGGTGAGGATGACTTCTGCCAAGGCGCCGTCATCTTCGGGTTGCACGACCCAGCCCATGTCTTGTTTGATATAACAGTCAAGACCGCCGCAGCAGGTCAATATGACGGGTAGCGCGCGCTCCATAGCCTCAAGGCCGGCGTTAGACATACCTTCATATCTGGACGGCAATATGTATAGTTGGGCCAGTTCCAACTCCTCCAGCACACGCTGCGCGCCTAGTTCGCCGAGCCAAAGGACCTGAGAAGAAAGGCCGAGCTCCTCCGTCATTCGTTCCAAGCGCGCACGCTCTGGACCATCTCCCACAATCACGAATTCGTAGGAGGAGAGGTGAGCGCGTATGTGTGCAAGGGCTTGAAGCAATACGTCATAACCCTTTTGAGGAGTAAGTCGACCCACGGCAATGCACCGCAAGATGTGCGACGGCTTTCGGATGCAAATTGGTTTTACGTAGATACCATTCGGAATGGTAGTGAAGTTATGGCCGGAAAAGCCTTCGGCCTTCAGCTCGGCAATCATGCCCTCTGCAATAAGATTAATGGCGTCGCATTCTTTGTCGAGGAGGCGGATCAATCGATTCGACATAGGAATAGATCGAATGAACGTTATATCTCCGCCAGTACCGGTATTGGCCGGGGTTGCGATCAATGGAGTGCTCAATAGTCCCCAACGTTTGAGCAACGCGACGGTCGCTGCGCCTTCCCCGAGGAAACGAGTGTAGACAACATCGACGCGGTGCCTAAGTCTCAGCAAAAGCCACGAAAGAGATAGTGTGTAAGTCAATACCCGGCCTATTCGGCCGAGTGCAGAAAATGTGTGGATGCAATGGGTCTCGATGGCGCCAGAGGGCGTTTTTACGGGGGAGCTGCCCATGCGCCGACCGAGGCAAATGATCTCATGACCCTGTTCATGCCACTTTTCTATGAGCCGCATGGCTTGCATTTCAGCGCCGCCGGTCACGAACTGTGGTAGGTCCGATATGACGAGTATCCTCACAGGGATCGCCCTATCTTCATATATGATCGCCAGCTACAGAGCATGAGGACGTTCCAAAGCACTTGCCCCGCGTCAATTCTGAGGCGCAAATGATTGCGCCAGAGTCTTTGCACTTCCGCGACATCTACAAGTGGTAGCTCGCGTAATGATTCAGTCGAAAGCAGCGTTTCTGCCCAGTCTCGAAGGGGGCCTCGCAACCATTGAGTAATGGGAGGGGCAAAACCTTGTTTTGGCCGATCGACCAACGAGGCCGGTACGTACTGTCTGAGTAACTTACGGAGTGGGCGTTTGCCGACATTGTCCGAAAAGAGTGCAGAATCTCGCATGTGCCAAGAAAGTTCGACGATACGGTGATCTAGTAACGGGACTCGTGCTTCTAGGCTATAAGCCATTGTGGCGCGATCAACTTTGTGCAATATGTTGTCGGGTAGGTAGTCAGCCTGATCTGAAAACAGCACCTTTCGCAAGGGGCTTTGGATATTCATTGGACGTGGCGTTTGGCTCTGTGCTTGTCCAAAGGTAGATGACTGAATGTGCGTAAAACCAGCGCCTGCTATGAAGGAAAGCCGTAAGTCGTCAATGTCGCTGAACTGCGTGCGTTCGCGAAGTCGCTCAAGACGCTGCGAAGATTTGGAATAAAATGGCGTCAGAAGGTGTGACGCCATGGTCATGGCGGATAGCGCGGGCTTGAAAACGTGCCGTGCGGAAAAGCTAGATTGATTGAGCCATTTCCATATCTGCAATATCGAAGCGTATCTACCGTAACCGGCAAATAATTCGTCGCCGCCGTCACCAGAAAGTACGACTTTGACTTTTTTGCGAGCCAGTTCGGACACAAGCAGGGTAGGGAGCTGTGAGCTATCCGCAAAAGGTTCGTCGAATATTGTGGCTAGCCTAGGAACAAGGTCTAGCGCGTGGGTGGCGCTTAGATAGAGGTCGGTATGTTCGCTACCGATGTGTTCGGCCACGACGCGCGCATAATTTGCTTCGTTGTGGCTACTTTCATCAAACCCTATACAGAAAGTTTGTATTTTTTGGGTTGAATGTTGCTGCATGATCGCAGTAACGAGACTGGAGTCGATGCCGCCAGAAAGAAACGCCCCTATGGGTACGTCTGCAGTCATACGCATTGCCACGGCGTCATGAAGTAGATCGCTCAATGTACTGAGAAGGGCGTCTTCATCTCCCACGTCGCTTTCATTGAGCCCTGTTTCGGCAAAATTCTGTAATGACCAATACTGAACTATACGGTGCGAAAGATCCGCCAGCGTTTGAGTGTTATTAAACTCGTCGGCGTTGAGGGTCAACATTGACGCAGGTGGAAGGCGGTAAATACCATCGATAGCAGATTGGGCGCCTCTTACATAGCCCAGACTTAAGACGCACGAAATAGCTCCGGCATGCATGCGAGGGGACCAGTCCGGGATTGTGCATAGCGCCTTGAGCTCTGATGCAAATGCAAAACGACCCTTTGGCCAACCGAAATAAAGGGGTTTTTCGCCCATGCGGTCACGAGCAAGAGTCAGCGTTCTTTTTGCTTTGTCCCACAGCGCGAGTGCGAACATTCCATTGCAGCGCTGGAGAGCAGCTTGAACACCCCATCTCTCTATACATGCAAGTAGTACTTCCGTATCAGAATGTCCCCGCCAAGGATAACTGGGGTCGACCCGGCCGATCTCCTCTCGAAGTTCATTGGAGTTATAAATTTCTCCGTTATAGACCAGGACAAGATTGCCGCTATTCGAAATCATTGGCTGATGACCGGCCGCGGTCAAGTCGACGATCGAGAGTCGCAGATGCCCCAGCAGCAGTCCTCCGCCTGACCACATACCAATGTCGTCAGGGCCCCGATGCCGTATGCTGCCAAGCATTCTCGCCAGCGCAGTTTGAGCGTCGGCACGTTCGCTGACTAGCCCAGCTATACCGCACATGACGCCAAATCTACTTTTGGCTTCTCGCAAAACGCCTCCACGCCATTACCTCCCTTGACGACGACAATGTTAATTGCACCTAGGTCGCTCAGGGTTTTGTGAATTTGTTTTGGAGAGCGTCGGTGTTTATAGACGTCAGTCATGGCGTCATGTGTGTCCAGGAGCATCCACTCGTAGTACATGTCGCGATCCCGTAACCCAAAGCTTGGGTAGTGATTCATGATCGGGGTAAGTCGGCTGAGAGCGAATTGGATGATTTTGGATTTGCGAAATGCCCAAACCATAGGGAACCAAAAATCGAAAATGCGTTTTACGGCGCCGAACTGTTTTTCTTTGGGTAGCTTCAAAAAGTAATGTCGATAAGCTATCGCAGCTACGCCAAGTGGAGGTGGGAGAAAATTGCGGAACTTCCAGCGGTAGTGATCAATGACCAGGCGCCCCCCAGGCTTCACCATCTGCCACAACGAGCGAATGCTTTCCTCCGGATCTGGCGTGTGCTGGAGCACACCCAGGCATACGACATAGTCATAACTTGCTTTGACAAAGGGGATGTATCGTATATCAGCTTGTACGAGCGTCAGTCGATCGCAAGAGCCATTGTTATTCGCATTGGCATCTACTGCAGACGAATAGTCGAACGAATCCACAATGGATCCATATTTGAGCAATATTTCAGTAAATCGACCGGAGCCGGACCCCGCCTCAAGCACACGTTTGCCCGCAAGGCTCTTCAGTTGTCCTTGCATGCACCGCTCGAGGCGGTCTTCTGACAAAGTAAGACCGCTATAGGAATCCAGTTGTGTTTTTGGAAATCGATTCCATTGGTCTCCAAAGGCATTGGCGTAATTTTCGGATGAAACAAATCGCGGAACCCCGCGGATGATGGGGTAACTCTCTCCGGTAGATGAGACCAGCACGCTATCCTTGTGAGTGACCTTATTGCCGTGAGGATCTGTGACGTTAGAGAACATAGGTGGTTTGGGATTTCATAGCAGTAGTTGTGAATGGATTATAACGGTGCCATAAACGTTAAATTTGATAGACCTACCGTCTAAAGGCCAATCACTTGGAAATTGAACGCAATTGTGAAAAAGCCAAGCTAAGTCGACTGCTTTTTTTGCAGGGCCCAAACCACTAGCCAGGTCGCAACGCCTAACGCGGCCTCTGTAGTAGTGATCATTGCTACGGCACCTCGTAGACCGTAATGGGGTATCCAAAGCACGGCAGTGAGAATTAAGGTGACTAGTCCGCAGCCCTCGATTAGTACGCGAATCCGCTTTTTGTCGTGCGTGATCAAAATGTTGCTCCCCAGCACGCGTAATCCGTAGCAGGGTACGAATAGAGCCATCCAGCGAGCAACTGGTACGGCGGGCTCAAAAGTAGGGCCCAGGAGCCATGGGAGAATACCTGCAAAGGCCCAAAAGAAGGCTCCCATTAAGAGCCCGCAAACCAGAGCGCTGGTCAATAGATGGACAATTAATAGGGGATGCTTTTCCACACCGCCACCGTGGCGGAACAGACGTGGTCCCGCCGCCATGGTTAGCGCCTCCACTGGTAGCGCCAAAACGGTGGCAAAGCGATAGAAGGCTGCGTAGAAACCCGCCACTTCAGATGTTGCCAGCCGTAGCACCAGGGTCTTATCGAGCGATGCCAATGCATTATTGACCATCCAAACCATCGAAAAGCCTAATCCTTCGGTGACATCCCTGCGGGTCAAGGTAAAGGAGGTGCGTCCAGGGTGCAGCCGCATTTTTACCCACAGCACACAAAGGGCGGCACACATCAGGCTCGCGCAAGCGTGGAGCCAGGCATAGGTTTCTAGCGTGCGTTGATTTACAAAGCACCAGAACGCTAGCGCGGCTAGGACGCGAAAAGATGCCATCAGAGCCGACAATGCAGCAGCAATACTCATGAGTTGACGCGCTGAAAACGCAAATGCCGCCAGCGAGACAATTGGAAGCAGCGCTATCTCTGAAAGCGCGATCGGGACTCCAAGATGCCATGCCGCGTAACTATTGAACAACCATCCACTGATTGGAATGAACAAGACACCTAGAATTGTGCCGCTGGCAAGACAGGCGATGAGAGCTTTATACCATCGGTCCGCGAAGAGCGATGGATCGCGGGCTGCATCCTGCAGCATTAAAAGGCCTAGCCCTAGGCCAGTGAAACCTCCGATGGCCGTAGCGAGTCCTACCATGCCAGTAAATGTGCCATAGCCTTTGGCACCCAATATGCGAGCAATCACGATTACCCATAGCGCCTGACCGGCCACGCGAACGCCCTGCCAGAAAGCGACATATAAAGTGTCTTTTGCGAGGTTCCCGGCTGGGATATGTCGTAGCAGCGCGCGCATAAAACTCATCCGCGATCAGAGTTCGCGGGGGAGTTGGCGGCGTCTATCTGCCTTTGCAGCGATTGAATGCCATCGGTGAGACGTCCGCCGATATTCATGCGTTGTAGCGCTTCCATTTGGGAAGGTAACTCGTCCCATTGCCGGCTGGCAATCAGCATCCGTATAAGTGTGATGCGATAAGCGGGTTCATTTGGGGCGACCCCGATCGCTCGTTGTATTAACTGCCTGCCGAGGGTTTGTTCTCCCATCACGTTCCATGCATAGTCGCTATAGGTCGCAAGCAAGCGTGCGCTTGGGTTGGGATGAGAAAGTGCTGCATCAAAAGCAGCTACCATGCGTTGCTTTGGTAGTTCGCATAGTTCATCGCGCGCGCATTGCGACAGCGCGGCTAGCGAGCTTTCATCCTGAACGCCAGGTTGGCGCATGGCGAGTTTGCTAATCATGCTGTCCCACCAACTCTCCTTGAGGGGGAGGCGCATGCGCGAATTCATGAAGATAAGAGCTTGTTGGGGGAGGATAGATGATTCGGGCAATGCCGCAGCTCTCTCAAGGGGAGCATAGGCGAGTCTTGTATAGAGAGATAACGGATCGTAATGTGAATAAATAATGTAGGTGCGCCCCAGCTCGTATTCAGCGCGAGGTGAATCCGGCGCGCGCTCGGCCAGCGTTTGCGCGAGTCTGAGCGGGTCACCCCAGGCATTCGCCGACACGGCCGTTTCGGCAGTCCACAGCAGCATAAGACCACCGAGCAATACGCGGCCGGCGTACGTAAATAAAGCGGGTTGACAATAATCGAGCACTGGCACGATCGCGAGCATTAGTCCGAAGCTCGCGAAGTAATTTCGATGTTCGTATACGAGCTCCAGAGGGAGAATGGTCGCCGTAAGCAGCTGGCAGCCTAGAGATAGCAATATGCCCAAAGCGACGAGAGGGGCGCGTTTTCGCAGTGCTAACGCTCCAGCCATCAATGCCACCAGAACACAGATGGAGGCTAGTGTCGTCCATGGTGAAACCAAGCTGGAAGAAGGAATGAAATTGTCGTGGTAAAACGATAAGGCGTGCGGAGTTGGCAGCAGTGTCCATATGACATAATCAACTACTACACGTGTTTCGGTGAGTAGCCGGGTTCCCAGGGTGAAATCGCGAGTAGCCCACGTTCCCGGGTTCAACAGGTTTGGAAGCAACCAAGCCGTGCCTAGTATTGCCGGCAACGCGAGCACTATGAAAAATAGCGTGATGAGCGCCTTATCACGCCCGCGCGAAGTTGTTCGAAAGCCGAACAGCAATGCTTCAATCGTAAAGGCATACAAGGGCAGCATTACAGCTGTTTCTTTAGCCAGAATCCCTAACGCTGTTGGTAACACCAGGCTGACTGAGCACAAAGCAATGGCGATGCCGGGGCGCCGGGCTGACATGTGTTGGCGAACCCATACATAACCTATCAAGCCAGACAAGACGAACAAGTTGGCCAGGCTTTCCATGCGCTGTACCACATACAGAACGGAAGTGAGGTTGATGGGAAGTAACATCCATGCTGTGGCGACCAACGCAGCAGTTATTGCGCGCATCTGTATGTCACTGCGCCAGCGTGCAGTCGTCAGCAGTAGACGCGCCAAAACAAAAACCAACCAGCCATTACATAGATGAATGACCAGATTGGTCAGCTTCATCGCGAATGGATCCAAGCCAGACATTAGATAATTTGCAGCGAAGCTGAGCGAAGCCAGAGGCCGCTTGAAGTCGCTAGCGGGAGAAGACAGCGCGGCGCGGATCATCGCGGCGAGCCCGAAGTGATGGGGCTGCACGCCAGGGTTATCTACGATGTTGGGATAGTCGTCAAAGAGCCAGCCGCCATGAAGGCCGGGCCAATACACCAAAGCGGTGATGATCAGGCCGAAAAAGAGGGCAACATATCCGCTGCGGATCAGGCGCGTGAAGTTCATGAGGCGGTGGCACCGCAAAATTCTTGCGAAATGGAGTGCCTATTTGATCGGATGGGCAATTTGCTGGTCATGGAGGGATGATAACCGGCCGTGACTGCAGAGTCCCGGATGGGTCGATCAGCTCGATGGACGTCGTTGACCAGCGCTTTCCAAGCCTGCATTCACTTTCGCCTGCAACATGGTGATAGCTGGCGTGCCCCGCAGGCTTGGCTGGATATTTTCGGCTTCGTCAAGGACAGCCGCCGCTTCCTGAATGCGATGGTTATTGGCCAGATAAGCGGTTAGCTGCTCAACGTAGTCGGGGGTGGCTTTTTCCAGCAACACGACCTGGCGCCATTGTTCGATCGCAACTGCCGGTGCGTTTAGAGCGCGAGCGGCCAGCTCAGCGTATTGCGCGTGCAGGCTAATTCGGCTTGGATCGCGCGCAATGGCAATTTTATAGGCTTTAGCGAGCTGGTAAGCGTCAAGGCTCGGGTTTGGACTGAGCCGCAACTCCATCAGGTTATAAAGAACGCGGTAATTTTCTGCGTTGATGGGTTGAATTTGCAGCTTGTGCTGCAAGCTTATCCACCAGGGCGTTGGACTAGGGCCGGGATGAAGGGCGATCTGGCTGAGCAAGGCTTCTTCAGGTAACGCAGTTGCGGAGTTCAGCTGGGTGGCCCGTTCCAGTTCTCTTATACCCATTGCGTAAAGCGGGTTGGTTGGGTTGTCGTTCGACATGGCTACGTACCGGCGTGCCAGGTCTTCCGCCGCTCTGGCCGATCCCGGATTGCTTTGAACTAAGGAAAGCGCCAACTGAAATGGGCTGCCCCATGTGGCTGCGCGCAGCAACGTCAAAAAGCAAAGATTTAGCATAAACATGATCGCTACAGCAGCGGGTACGTTCGAACGCAGACGTTGGCTAGCTATCCAAAAAAGGTCGGCTATTGCCAGCGAGACACCAAAGAGTGCTGGGTAATTGCGATGTTCGAACACAAGCTCTAACGACAGCGTACTGCTGGTTAATGCATGGGCAAGGAAAAACCACCCAATACCAAGCGCAAATAGGGGGCGGCGCCGGTGCAAGGTGATAGCTAATCCGGCCAAGCCAATTAAAAACAAGCCACTCCATAAGGTGCTGAGGGGGTCGAAAAGTCCTGTGGAGGCTGGGTAGTTGTCGTAATAGAAGTGGAGTTCCCTGGGAAGTGGGAGCACTGCCCATGCCAAGTACATGCAGAGCACGCGCAACTGCGTGAATTCCCGCTGCGTAGCATCAAAATGGCGCCCAACGTAGTAGACCGGCGAAGCGTAATGAGGCAGCAGATATGCAACTACTACGACGAAACCTAACGCGGTACCAACGGTGTAACCAAGTTTCCAGGCACGATGAATTGCGGCCTGTTGTGCTTCAAATCGAAATACGGTCAACTCCAGTAACAATGCGTAAGCGGGGACCAGGATCACCGTTTCCTTGCAGTTATAGCCGATGATGACAGCTGTTATGCAGAGCAATAGCCATGGCCACGCGTGCTCTCTGCGCATCTGGCGTTGCCTTGCTCGGGAGTACGCAAGCAGCGCGAGTAGTGTAAAGGTGAAGCCCAGAAGCTCCATGCGCTGAACAACGTACATCACGGCTGAGACCTGTAATGGGTGTACAGCCCATGCCGTAGCAATTCCTAAGGACCAGTAGTCCAGCCGCTTTGGCAAAGACGTTTGCATATTCCAGCAACGTCTTAGCAGATGGCGTGCTAGTAAAAATACCAGGAATGCGTTGAAGAGATGGATGCAGAGATTGGTAACTTTGAAGCTAAATTCGCTGCCACCCAATGCGTAGTTCAAGGCATAACTTGACATCGCCAAGGGACGCTGAATGTTGGCTTGTGACCAAATCCATAAAGCCTGCCATTTTTCCCAGTGCCAATGGGAGATATGCACCGCGGGGTTTTCAGCAAATACAGGGTAATCATCGAAGATGAAGCCGCCAGACACTGCGGGCCAGAACATAAGGGCCGTCAATACGCAAAGCGTCAGCGCGAGTAACGTGGTTCTCAGGACTGGTGTTTTTGAGTCTGTCATGCAGTCGACGCTTTTTTCTCTTTACATAATCAAAGGCCGCCTTGCGGCGGCCTTGATTGCAATACAGCGAAGTTGCGAAAGCAAGCTTATTGGCAGCTCGCTGGCGCGTATTGGGTGGTGATCTTCGTTCCGTCCGTCGCGCATGTCCAACCGCCCGACGTACCGCGAGTCCATATGACCGTGCCACCCTGGATCTTGGCATTTGCATGACCGCCCATCGTGGCAGTGATTGTTGTGCCGGCACCAGTGGCGGTCCATGCAACTACCGGAAAGCCCGGGCTCAAAATGTCCGAAGAGGAAGCGGTATCTACGCAGCTGGCGGTGCCGAAGTTGCTCAGGCCGTTGTTCAAGCAGTCTTCAATTGCGGTTTTCAGATCACCGGCTTCACCCATCGCGCGGGTCACCTGCGAACGGATCACGTAGGTCTGGTATTGCGGAATGGCGATAGCCGCCAGGATGGCGATGATCGCAACCACGATCATCAGTTCGATCAGGGTAAAGCCCTTCTGCATGCTCTTCATGATGGTTCCTCTGTTTAGGTCGAAATGACCGTTTCTCACGCCCCCTGCGCCCCGCCCGGGTTCCCTATTTCGGAACCGGCCCCAACACGAGGTCAGGAACAATCAGGAAGCTCTCGATGAAAGCAGCACTAAATGTGCCATTCCTTCGCCCCATACCTCGGGGATTACCGAAGGTTATGGGATTGTGCATGGGGTCTCAGTACCCAGCAAGCTCCCAATGGGATGGAAAAGCCGGAAATGTGGACTCCGTCGGATAGGAATTTTGCCAATGACGCGCTAGGGCAATGAGTGACGCTCTTGGTCACGCCCATTAGGTCAGTTTGCGATGCAACCGGCGGGAAGTACCTCGCTGGGAATGTTAGAGGTTACGCAATCCCAGTCCCCACTAGTGCTCCGTTGCCAGCTGATAGTGCCATTGCTGAGGAGGGTCGATGAATTTACGAGGGTGCATTGAATGACCCCCTGACCATTTGTTGGTGCCTGCGCTGAGATGTTGCAACGAGGAGTGCTCGCCGGGAGGCCTAGGTTGTCGACATTTGCGTAAGAGGTGCCTGTTTGTATCCCCTCATCAAAGAGCAATTCGTAGGCGGTTCGACCCGGGCTTATCTCGGCCAGCGCCGCCGTCAACTGCGATCGGGCAACGTAGACCTGGTATAGCGGGGTGGCAATAGCCGCCAAGATGGCAACAATGGCCACCACGATCATCAGCTCAATCAACGTAAAGCCCGCAGATGCGCGCTGGCTTGGCATGGCGTAGTCCCCTGGATATTCACGACAGATGGGGCACGTTCTATGCCAAATTCTTGGTTGGATTGTGATGCGTGCCGCTGTTTTGGACGGGCCACTGGGGCGGCCACTTCGATGCCTGACTTGCACGCAGCCGGATACCCCCTTACCGTCCTGGGCTTCGCAATCCTTGGGAGTTCTTCATGAAGCTTCTGCTCGCTGCCCTGCTGTTGGCGCTGGTGGTGCCAGCGATGGCCACGGATTCCTCGCCCGGCGTACCTATCGAAACCGGCTCCGGCCACCCTTTCGATGTGCATGACCTGGTAATGCTGGATCGCGTGAGCGATCCGCAGCTTTCGCCAGACGGACGCTACGCGGCCTTCAGTGTGCGGAGCACGGATTACGCGGCCAACAAAGGGGTGAATGCACTCTACATAGAGGACCTGGCCAAGTCCGGCAGTAAGCTGGTGAAACTCCCGCTAAAAGGCGCTTCCTCGCCGCGCTGGTCTGCAGACGGTCATGCGCTTTATTACCTGGCGGCAGCAGGAGAAACGAGTCAGCTTTGGCGCCTGGACTTCGCCACGGTTCAAGGCGCATTGGATATCAATGCCGCCAAGCCCGTGCAAGTAAGCCATGGCCCCTTGGATATCGAGGCCTACAAGCTCTCCGCGGACGGCAAAAGCGTTCTGCTTTCCTACGCTGTATTCGCCGATTGCAGTGATCTTGCCTGTACGAAGGAGCGCCTCGATGGCCGTGCCAAGAACAAGGCAACCGGCACGCTTTATCAGAAGCTGTTCGTGCGCCACTGGGATACGTGGGCCGACGGGCGCCGCAACCAGCTTTACATCGCGCGATTCGGTGCGGATGGCAATTTGCCGGCTGAGCCGACATTGCTAAGCCGTGGCATCGACGGCGACATTCCCAGCAAGCCGTTCGGCGATGAGAGCGAATTCGCTTATTCACCCGATGGGAATACGGTGTATTTCGATGTGCGCATCGCAGGCAACAGCGAGCCGTGGTCGACCAACTTCGACATCTATAAAGTGCCGGCGGACGGCAGTTCCATGCCGCAGGACCTCACGGCGTCGAACAAGGCGTGGGATGCTTATCCCGTGCCGTCACCCGATGGTAAAACGCTTTACTACCTGGCGATGAAGACACCCGGTTTCGAAGCAGACCGTTTCGCCATCATGGCGATGGATCTGGCAACCGGTAGCGTGCATGAAGTTGATCCCTCCTGGGATCGCTCGCCCGGCGGCATGCAGATCAGCGCCGATGGCAAGACGTTATTCGTAACGGCGGACGACGAAGGTCAGCATCCGCTTTTTGCTGTGGACGTTGCCAGCGGCAAGGTCGACACCCTGGTGAGCGATGGCGCTATAAGCAGCTATTCCATCGCCGGCAAGCGCATCTTGCTGGCACGCGATGATCTCAAGCGTCCTTCCGACCTCTACACGGTTACGGCGGAAGGCAAGCATTTGAAACAGGTTACGCACTTCAACGCGGAACGTCTGAAAAACGCCAAGATGGGTGAGGCGGAATTCTTCACCTTCAAGGGCTGGAATAATGAAACGGTGCAGGGTTATGTGGTGAAGCCGGTCGATTACAAGGCAGGCCGCACTTATCCCGTCGCTTTCATTATTCACGGTGGCCCGCAGGGTGCCATGAGCAACGAGTGGAGTTATCGCTGGAATCCGCAAACCTACGCGGGCCAAGGTTTTGCAGTAGTCACCATCAACTTCCACGGATCTACCGGCTACGGCCAAGCGTTCACCGATTCCATTTCAGGTGACTGGGGCGGCAAGCCGCTGCAGGATTTGAAGCTCGGCTGGCAAGCTGCGTTGGATAAATATCATTTCCTGGATGGTGATCGCGCTTGCGCACTCGGCGCGAGCTATGGCGGCTATATGACCTACTGGATTGCCGGTGTGTGGAACAAACCCTGGAAATGTCTGGTGGATCATGATGGCGTATTCGATGCGCGCATGATGTATTACGCCACTGACGAACTGTGGTTTGAAGAACACGAGAATGGCGGTGCGCAGTTCAATGCGCCAGAGAACTACGAAAAATTCAATCCAATCGATCACGTCAAGGACTGGCGTGTGCCAATGCTGGTTGTGCATTCCGGCCATGATTTCCGCATCCCGATCACGCAGGGCCTTGGTGCTTTCACGGCACTGCAACGTCAAGGTATTCCCAGTGAATTCCTAACCTTTCCGGACGAAAATCACTGGGTACTCAAGCCGCAAAACAGTGTGCTATGGCATGAAACGGTCAATGCGTGGCTAAAGAAGTGGACGGCCAAAGATGGAGTTGCTCCATCTAATTGAGCAGAGCCCCAATCAAGCTCGATCAGGCGATTGGCTGGTCGAGCTTAAGGTGGGCCACGTCATTGGGGAGATCCAGGTTGCCCTTTACGCGCAAGAATTTCTTCGAGTAATTCCTTCGCCTTTTGGTTTGCAGGGTCAACAGCTATTCCCATGCGAACCGTCCGTTCAGCGGCATCCAACTTGTTTTCCTGCATTAATAATCGGCCGCTTAGCAAGTAATAAACCTGAAGCTGGCCCTTTTCCTTTGCAAGGAAGGCAGAACTTCTCATTCGCTGTAAAGCCAGGGTTGCACGTGAAATGTCATCATTGGCCGTTGCAAACTGGGCGATGCCGACCATACAAGAGAAGCAGGGCGTTGGATCTGACAACTCAGCATCGGCAAGTTTAGTCGCGGCGTCGAAATCTCTATATTTGATGTAAGCAAGTAACAAGGAGCTCTTGGCTTGAGACGCTTCGGGGTTTTTTGCTAGCGCCCAGCGCCAAAGGGTTACATCGTTCGACCAGAGTGGAAGTGTTAAGCGAATGGTTACGATGGAAAGCGCAAGCCACAGCGACGCGGCAGTCATCGAGCCTAAAAGGACGGCGCTTTTGGCATGATACGAAGGCAGTCGAAGCGGTCGATACAGCAAAGGGAGCATGGCACACATCACCGCGATGGCCATTGTTGCGTAACGTTCATGGTAAAGGCTGAGTTCAAAATGGCCAGGAATGATGTGCACTACCGGCAAAAGTGCGACGGTTACCGCAAGGATAATCAAGCCAAGTGGTGAGGCGTGCTTGATACCTGCATAGACTCCAAACGCAGGAATGCCTAATGCAGCTCCCGCCATGGCAAACGATACCAAAGACCAAGTATCGAAGATTGCTATGCTGACGGGATGAATGGGGCTCAGATCAGCAGTCGGCCAAAGGATGATTTTCCAATAATGCAAGTAGACAAAGCAGGCTTCCTGCAGCCTAGAAAAAAGCGAAATTGAATCGAACTTGAGGCCACCAGCGATGCTGCCGAGCGCCCAGTGCCGGAAAATGACATATGCGCACCCAGAAAGAAACATGCCGGCATACGCGAGCCCATTTCGATAAATGAGCACTCGTAGGGCCGAAGCGGTGGGCTGTTTGCCCGCTTGCTTGATAAGTATCCAATCGCACACTAGAACCAGGAGCGGAAATGAAATGGCCGATTCCTTTGCGCATGCTGCTAGAAAAAAAAAGATCGTGAGGCTAACGGCGCGTATGACCTGCTGTCGAATACTGATATTAGAAATCAAGCCTATAAGCATGAGCATGGTCAAGATAAGATCGAATTGACACCCAATCCATGCTACGGGCTCGATAAGTGCTGGGTGGAGGCCATAAAGCGCCATGCAAAGCGGGACAACCCATGTCCGGCCTTTAAAAGGTAAGGGAGTGTCCGTAGTGAGCTGCCACGCAAGCGTGCCAACGAGCGCAGTGTTGACAACGTGTATCGCCAGCGAAACCACATGCATGGGGCCGGGTGTGCTTCCAAACTGGTGTACTTGAAGCGCAAAAAAAGCAACCACAAGTGGGCGAAAATAGTACGTCCAAAAGTTAAAGCCGCGGAAGATGGCGTGCTTCCACTGATCGCCCTGAGTCAGCCAGGGGTAATCACGAAAGCTCTGCCAATCGTCCCAGACAAAATTTGCGTGGACTATCGGCCAATAAACTACGGCTACAACAAGTAGCACAATGCCGGAAAGGAAATAGACGAGAGTTTTGGACATGCTTTCCCCTGAATGCTGCCTTCTCATAATTAGTTGGTCGTGCTCGCCCAATTGTGGAAACGACGGTTTGCCAGAGCCCTGGGCGGACAGTTGCAGGTACTTTTTGCCATTCTTGCAAGTCGATGCTATAGCCATTTGGCGCGTTTTAGCGCCAAGTAAATACTTCCCACCAGGACCGCCACCACGCCGATTATCATAGGGTACGCCCACGGCTGGTTGAGCTCCGGCATATGTGTGAAATTCATGCCATACCAACTCGTCACTAGCGTAGGGGCGGCGAGCATCGCGGCCCAGCCGGCAAGCTTCTTCATTACCTCATTTTGGCCGAAGGTGACCAGGGAAAGGTTGACGTTGATCGCAGCGGTAAGCATTTCGCGCATGGCGCTGATGGATTCGTTGACGCGGAAGACGTGGTCGTAAACGTCTCGGAAGTAGGCGCGCAGTTCATCCGGAATCAGCTCTGGATGCAGGCGCACAAGCTGGTTGATGACGTCCTGCATCGGTGCGGCGGCGAGGCGAAGACTCATCAGATCGCGCTGCATGTCGTAAAGTCGGCGGACAGTATCGCGGTTGCGCGTTTCGGCGAAGATGTCCTTCTCGAGCGTCTGCAACTCCTCCCGAAAATCGCGCACAATAGGGAACAGATTGTCGACGACGAAATCGAGCACGGCATACAGTCCATATGCGGGACCGAGCGCCAACAGCTCCGGGTTTTTTTCACAACTGTGTCTGGCCGGGGTGTAAGAGAGCGATGCCCCGTGGCGGATGGTGATGAGATAGCGTTTGCCCAAAAAGATGTGCGTCTCGCCAAAAGCGATGTGGCCATCAATGAGCTGCGCTGTTTGCACCACAATGAACAGTGAATCTCCATAGGCTTCGACCTTGGTGCGTTGATGGGCCTGCTGCGCATCTTCGACGGCAAGGTCGTGTAGGTCGAATTCTTCCTGCAGCTTTATCAAAAGCGCTGCATCGGGCTCATGCAAGCCGATCCAGACGAACGTATCGGGCTGCTTCACTATCTCGCTAATGTCATCGACGTCGATGTCGCGCAGGCGGGAGCCGTCGGTGTGGTACGCCACACTATTCACTATCATGGAGGGTGACGCATTTGACATCGCTGTTGCCGGACAAGTGGCGAAATATCGTCACATGATGCCGCCGATCACGGACGCGGCGCAAACTTCCAATTACCATGTTAAAAGGGTCCCGCGGGTGGGGCTAAGGGGTTAAGGGACGGGGATGAGCGTCCAATGTGATGACTACCGCCTTGGCTACCGAGGCGATATCGAAGGGCTTCGAGCGCTGGCCATTCTCCTGGTTATCGGCGC
The DNA here is from genome assembly GCF_003363155.1 of Dyella monticola. Lineage (GTDB taxonomy): Bacteria > Pseudomonadota > Gammaproteobacteria > Xanthomonadales > Rhodanobacteraceae > Dyella_B > Dyella_B monticola. Next base: position 186,153 of record NZ_QRBE01000001.1, read on the forward strand.
TCACGCGGCTGTCCCTGGCTTTTCTGGTGGCTTCGTCGGGGTCGACGCGTTTTTCGTCCTATCTGGCTTCCTGATCACGGGACTGCTGATTCAGGAATTTACGAAAACCGGAAGCCTGAGTTTTACAAGCTTCTATATTCGTCGTCTGCGAAGGTTGCTTCCGGCATTGATAGCCATGCTGCTGGTGTGCAGCGCTCTGGCGGCGTTGGTATTGGTTCCCAATACACAAATATCCCAAGCGATGTCTGGCCTGAGTGCCACGGCCTGGCTAAGCAATGTGCACTTCGCGTTCCAGAAAGCGGACTATTTTTCCCCCGGAACAGAAACCAACATTTATCTCCATACCTGGTCGCTGGGCGTGGAAGAGCAGTTTTACCTGGTTTGGCCGGTGTTGATTTATGTCGTTTTGCGTAAATCGGCCGGGGAGGGATTAGAGCGATTGCGTGGATGGATGCTGGCGGTGGCGGTGCTCAGCTTGACGGCTTGCATCGTGGCTACCTATGGCTATCCCCAGCTTGCGTTTTACATGATGCCTTTGCGTGCTTGGCAATTTTCGATGGGAGCGCTCGTGTGGCTGGAATTTCGCGAACGATCTGGCTGGCTGTTTGCGCGGATCGCTAGCGCCGGAGTAAGCGCCACACTCGGGTGGCTTGGATTGTTGATGATTCTGGGGTCCGGGTGTCTGCTGAACGCAAATAAGCCGTACCCAGGTTTCTATGCTGTGATTCCAACAGCAGGGGCTGCGCTTGTGCTTGCCACGGGAAGCATTGGGCAGGCAGGCGGCGCGCAACGCTTGCTTTCCGTTTCGCCTCTGCAATCGATTGGCCGGATTTCTTATTCCTGGTATTTGTGGCATTGGCCAATGCTCTTGTTGGGCTATGCATTGGTTGGCTCCCATGCGCCTGTCTGCCGTATCGCTTGCATTGCGGCCTCCCTCATTCTGGCTATTGTTTCCTATCGGTTTGTAGAGTCACCGATTCGCAAACAACGCTGGTGGATGATCCATCAGCGCTTTGCGTTTTATACCGCTCTATCCGTCATGCTCCTGAGCGCAGTGACGATGCTGCATTGGTATGCGAGCGCCGTTGCGGCCAGCCACAGTCCTGGGCAGCAGCGCATTGCGGCCTCGCATGGCGATGCGCCTGTCATTTATGCGATGGGATGTGACGATTGGTACAGGAGCGCCACAGTCAGGCCTTGCGTGTTTGGCGACGCCCACGCGACGCATACGGCGGTACTTCTCGGCGACAGTATTGCGGGACAGTGGTTTCCTGCTGTCTGGAGGGTGTTCGATCGGCCCGACTGGCGATTGGTGGTATTTACCAAATCCTCTTGTCCGATGGCGGATCAATCCTTTTTTTATGCGCGAATAGGGCGTGTTTACAGAGAATGCGATACATGGCGAAAAGCGGTGGTGCAACGCATCGTCCAGATGCGACCGGACGTCGTTTTGATGAGTTCGGTGGTCAATTCTGCTGTCGACGAAAATCAATGGGCGAATAGTTCCAGGCGCATCATCCAGCCGCTTAGCGAGGCGGCTGACGCGGTCTACGTGCTGCGCGCTACGCCTCATCTACCGTTCGACGGACCGGATTGTCTGGCAGGGCAATCCACATTGCCACGATGGTTGTTGCGCGGCAGGCCATGTGCCTCATCAGCGAAGGATGAACATGCTGATACGGTTTATACCTCGCTTGAGGAGGCTTCAAAAGGTCTCAAGAACGTGCACCTTTTGGATATGAATGACGACATTTGCCCGAACGAGCTTTGCGCCGCCGAGTTGAATGGGACCATTGTTTTCCGAGATTCGCAACATATGACAGCCACCTTTGCGGCATCCCTTGCGCCGGTGCTCATTACGCAGTTGCAGATAAGTGCAGAACCTTATCCAGCAAAGGCCAGCCTAGGGAAGTGATGCTGCACTTATAGACTCGGTTTGCCGTAACGCCCACGCCAGCGCCAACCAGCAAGGTAACGCGAACAGTATCCACGGTTGGGTCTGTTGTGTGACACCAGGCAATACATGCATGAGCAGTGCGATCAGTATGGCTATCAGCTGCAGTAGCAGAACGATGTTGCTCAGGCGCGTGGGAGCGACATGACGCGAACGCCAAACCGAGCGCAGTAGCAAGAACGCAAGCGGGTTGAAGAGCAGCAGGTTGGCGTTGGCCCATGCAGAGTGATGAGTCGTGAGCGTCCAGAGCATCAGCATCGCCACGCCGGCGAGGCCTGCCAGCAGCAGGAACAGGCTGCCGAGTAATGCATAGACGAGTGGCGCGTAGCGTCGTGCTGCAATGAGCAAGGCTGCGAACACCAGGCCGGCGATGCCGAGCGGGATGCGCAAATCCGGTGGTGTGACGGGTGGTACGGAGAGCCGATTGGGCGAGAGCAGGGTTTCGTTTTGCACGAGTGGCTGGGTGCCGCCATGACCATCGGAAAGGGTGATGCCGCTGATATTTTTCTGCAGCTCATCGGGCAGGAAGCTTTCCTGCCAGGCGTTGAGCGGTTGATCGGCGTAGGGTCCCAGGCCGAGGTCGAGGATCAGCATCAGCCAAGGCTGTGCACTCATTAAGCGGATGGTTTGTTGGCGGTAGGTCATGCCGCCGGGGAGCTTTGTGAGCTGTGCCTTAATGACGCCACCTAGCGCGCGATCGAGTGCATCGCGCACGCGAGTGGTGCAGTTGTCGACGTAGTAGTCATAGTTGTAGACGGCGTTTTCCGGGCGCAGGTTCCAGAACAGGAAATCGCGCAATGCGGCAGCCTGTTGCGGGGTGAGCGCTAAGCGCTGCTTGGTGATGGAGCGGCCGGCTTGGACGTAGAAATTTTCTTCATCAGTGGTGGGCTCGGCATCGATGAGGTAATGCATCCGGCCGCGGGCGAAGTTGAAGATGAAGTTTTTTTCGTCGAAGTTGAAGACGCCGTAATTGAAGTTGACTTCTTCGCCGCTGGCGGTGTCGCGCAGTTCGATGGCGTCGTGGCCGAAGCGTTCCCAATAGATATCGCCGGGACCGTAGGTGATGAGGGATATCTCCAGATTCTCTCCTGCAGTATCGGCGACACCCGCCATGGTAGAAGTCGCAGCGCTACATAGCAGCACAAGGAGAAAAAAAAGAATAGTGCGTCTGGTCTGATTCATGGTCGCTTGAGCATGGTCGTATAATTCGCGACATCTGTCACTCATTATCTGGCTTAAGAAGTTAGATCCAGAGTCGGAGAGGTATTTTTTGAGATCGATAGTGCTTCGTAATTTCAATTTCCATATTCTTATATTTTTGTCTGTTGGGCTCGACCATGTACTGAGAATGAAATTCGACGTATATCGCGCTCAAGCAATCCGCCGCTCCCTTTTCCATAAGGTCCGGCAATATCTCGTACTCTGCTCCTTCCACATCAAGTTTCATGACGATGACAGCATATTGGCGAGCTTTAGCGAGAATTAGGTTCGCTAGTGAAAATTTAGGGACGGTAATTGCCTGTTCGACATTTGGCGCGTAAAAAGCGCTGTTATGGTCTTTCAAAATGGATGCGCCATCGGATTTGTTGCCGCGTTGATCTTCGACAAGTCCGAAGAGTTGACAGGTGCCTTCTTCAGTTGCCGCGGCGGCCATTATCAGTTCAATATGGCTATTATCCACAGACATTATCTGCCTTAACGTGACTTCGCAGTGGGGATTTGGTTCGATAAGGATATAATCGAATTTATCAGGTGGAAAAAATTGCTTGAAAGTTGAGAAGCCCTGTCCAAGATTTGAGCCGCAATCGAGAAATAGTCCCCGTGAGGGGCCTACATTGGATTTCAATGTGGCGCCGTCCTTGCGGGCAGCTTGTAAAGCAAAGTATTTGCGTACTTTTGCTAACACTAGACGATCAATAAGAGCTGGCAATCCTTCACGTCGGAGGGCTTTAAGCGCGTTTCGTGCTCGACTCATTTTTCCACCTCACCGTAATTGCTAACTGCCGCAACTGTCTTCGCCGCAGGTCCACTATGCGGGGTAAACGCAGCCTAATTGCGCATTGCTATTCGAATTTCATGGTTGTGCTACTGCCGCACTACGCGAAATTGCTGCACGCGACGATCATCCGCCTGCGTCACGCGGAACTCGAAGTGGCCGATGGCGATGATTTCGCCGACTTCGGGCAGGTGGCCGAACTCCGCAGTAGCCATACCGCCGACGGTGTCGAATTCTTCGTCGGAGAAGGCGGCGCCGATCTCTTCGTTGAAGTCGGCAATGGGCGTGAGGGCGTCGACGATCCACTCGCCGTCGGCCTGGGCGCGCACGAGGTTGAGGTCTTCCTCGTCATCGTGTTCGTCATCGATTTCGCCGACGATTTCCTCCAGCACGTCCTCGATGGTGACGAGGCCGGCAACGCCGCCGTATTCGTCCACTACCAAGGCCATGTGATTGCGGCTGCGACGAAATTCGGCCAGCAGCACGTTCAGGCGCATCGATTCGGGAATCAGCACGGCGGGCCGCAAGATCGCGCGCACGTCGAAACCGCTGCCGTCGCCGACGTACTTGAGCAGGTCCTTGGCGAGCAGGATGCCCAGGATGTCGTCCTTGTCTTCGCCGTGCACGGGGAAGCGGGAATGGCCCGATTCGACCACGGCGGCAAGGATGTCCGGGAGCGGCGAATCCACGTCGATCATCACGATCTGTACGCGGGGCACCATCACGTCGTCGACGTTGAGCTCGGTGACTCGCAGCGCGCCTTCCAGCATGGGAAGGGTGTCTGCGCTAAGCAGGCCATTGGCCTGGGCGGTTCGCAACTCGTCGATCAGTTCTTCGCGGTTGCGTGGTTCGCCGGAAAACAGATGGCCCAGTCGATCCCACCATTTTCGGTGGACCGGGCCGCTGGTACTGCCAGGGTCCTCGTTCATTACTCTTGAAAAGACAGCCCACGGTGGGCGGGAAAATCAGTTTAGCGGAAAAACCGTGACAATTCAGAGCTTAGGGAAAGTGGGCTGCCGCACGAAATCGCGCTACGGAAGCCGCGGCTGCGAATGCCCGTCGTCCCGGGCGAACCCAGCGGCTTACAGCGGAACGTCACTGGGCCCCGACTTTCGCCGGGGCGACGAGCTATGGGTCAAGCCTGATAGGGATCGGCAATGCCCAAACCCTTGAGGATGCGCGTCTCCAGCACCTCCATCCGCACGGCCTCGGCTTCGACGATGTGGTCGTAGCCCAGCAGGTGCAGCACGCCGTGCACGGTAAGGTGGGCCCAATGATGGGTGGCCTCCTTGCCCTGCTCGGAGGCTTCGCGGCGCACCACCGGCGCGCAGATGGCGATGTCGCCAAGCAGCGGCAGGCGCATGCCCGGTGGCAGCTCGGTGGGGAAGGAGAGCACGTTGGTGGCGTAATCCTTCCCGCGATAGGTGCGGTTGAGCGTACGGCCTTCACGCGTGCCTACGATGCGTATCGATAGCTCCGCTGGCCGGCGGTGGCGTGCACCGGCCAGCGCGGCATTCACCCAGCGGCGGAAGCTCACGGGCGCGGGCAGGCCGGCGCGGGAGTGGCCATAGCTCAGATGTACGGTCGCCAGGGACTCGGTCATGCGCTCAGCTCCCGCGTCCTGGCTTGTTCGCGCTGCCCGCTTGCGGGTCCTCGTTCCCAGCTTCCTCGAACGCCTCGTAGGCGCGCACGATTTTGGCCACCAGAGGATGGCGCACCACGTCGCGCGAGGTGAAGAAGGTGAAGCTGATGCCATCCACGCCGCGCAACACTTCGACCGCGTGACGTAGACCGGAACGCACGTGGCGGGGCAGGTCGATCTGGCTCACATCGCCGGTGATCACCGCCACCGAGCCAAAGCCGATGCGCGTGAGGAACATCTTCATCTGCTCGACGGTGGTGTTCTGCGCTTCATCCAGGATCACATACGAATCGTTGAGCGTGCGGCCGCGCATATACGCAAGTGGTGCAATCTCGATCACGTTGCGTTCGATCAGCTTGGCGACTTTCTCGAAGCCGAGCATCTCGTACAGCGCGTCGTACAGCGGGCGCAAATACGGATCGACTTTTTGCGACAGATCGCCAGGTAGAAAGCCCAGCTTTTCGCCTGCTTCCACCGCCGGGCGTACCAGCAAAATGCGCTGCACGCGGTTGGCTTCCAGCGCTTCTACCGCACTGGCGACGGCAAGATAGGTTTTGCCGGTGCCGGCAGGGCCAACGCCGAAGTTGATGTCGTGGGTGGTGATCGCATGCAGGTAGCGCGCCTGATTCGGTCCGCGGCCCTTGATCACGCCGCGCTTGACCTTGATCATCACTTCTTGCGCGCTTTCGGCTGCTTCTTCGGTGATGGCGTCGATGCCCGATTCACCCAGGTGCAGGTTGATCTTTGCGCCGGTGAGCGATTCGTTTTCGGTGGCCGCGTAAAGCGCACGCAGCACTTTTTCGCTGGCGCGCGCGGCGGCTTCTTCACCGATCACCTGAAACAGATTGCCGCGGTGATCGATCTCCACGCCCAGGCGCAACTCCACCTGCCGCAGGTGTTCGTCGAACGGCCCGCACAGGTTGGCGAGCCGGGCGTTGTCTTCCGGATCGAGCGCAAAATCGCGTTGGTTCAAACCATTGTTCATAGGTAACGATGCATCACGTAAATGTCGGTGGGCCCCAGTGTCGCGTGGCGAAACGCTCCCGGCACCTGTCCGACGATGGTGAAACCGTGGCGCTGCCACACACGCACCGCGGAATTATTGGTGGATACCACGAAGTTGAACTGCATGGCGGTGAAGCCGGCCTCGCGTGCCTGTTGCAGGGAATGCTCGCACAGGATGCCGGCGATGCCTTGCCCGCGTGCTGCGGGCGACACCATATAGCCTGCGTTGGCCACGTGATCACCTAACCCCGGTTGATTGGGGCGCAGCATGTAGCAACCAAGTATCTCGCCATTGCTTTCTGCGATAAAGCAGCGGGAAGGTGGCGTGGTCCACCACTCGCAGGCCTGTTCCATCGTGAGGTCGGGCGGGTAGCTGTAGGTGTCGCCTGGAGCGATGACTGCTTGAAAGAGGGGCCACAGACGATGGAATTCATCAGCGCGGATTTCCCGGATCAATAGGTCAGCCGACGTTGCCGAAGCGCTCATTGAGGGGTGTACCTGCTACGGCATTTCCCTTTGTCGTCGTTGCCACTTTCGCAGGAACGGCGACTAGGGATGCAGGCCTTGCGCAAGCTCGTGATACCAATGCGGTAACGGCCAATCACGCCGCTTCACTGTCCATGCTTGCCACACGCCCGCGCAATGAATTGGTCATCGCTTCGGTAATGATCACATCCACGAATTGACCGATCAGCCGCGATGGCCCCGGGAAGTTCACGTAACGCATGTTTTCGGTGCGGCCGGTGAGTTCGTTGGGGTTCTTCTTGCTGGGCTTTTCCACCAGCACGCGCTGCGTGGTGCCGAGCATGGCATCGTTGATCTTGCGGGCGTTCTCATTGAGGACGGCCTGCAGGCGTGCCAGACGCTCGCTTTTCACCGCAGTCGGCGTGTCGTCGGCAAGATTTGCAGCCGGCGTGCCGGGGCGCGAGGAAAAGATGAAGGAGAAGCTCTGGTCAAAGCCGACGTCGTCGATCAACTTCATGGTCTTTTCGAAATCCGCATCCGTCTCGCCGGGGAAACCCACGATGAAATCGGAGGAGATGCAGATATCCGGACGCACCGCGCGCAGCTTGCGGATCTTTTGCTTGAACTCCAGCGCGGTGTAGCCGCGCTTCATCGCCGTCAGGATGCGATCGGAACCGGCCTGCACCGGCAGATGCAGGAAGTTGGCGAGCTTGGGTACGTTGGCGTAGGCCTCCACCAGCGAGTCGGAAAATTCCAGCGGGTGGGAGGTGGTAAAGCGGATGCGACCGATGCTCTCGATCTGCGCGATGGCGTGGATCAAAACGGCCAAGTCCGCCGTGCCGCCATCATGCGTGGGCCCGCGATACGCGTTGACGTTCTGGCCCAGCAGAATGATTTCGCGCACGCCTTGCTCGGCGAGCTGCGCCACTTCCACGATCACATCGTCGAATGGACGGCTGATTTCCTCGCCGCGCGTGTACGGCACCACGCAATAGGAGCAGTACTTGGAGCAGCCTTCCATGATCGAGACGAAAGCTGTCGGGCCCTCGGCGCGAGGTTCGGGCAGGCGGTCGAATTTTTCGATCTCGGGAAAGCTGATATCCACCTGCGGCTTGCCGGTGGCGCGCTTGGCCTCGATCAGCTCGGGCAGGCGATGCAGCGTTTGCGGGCCAAAGACCAGATCCACGTACGGCGCGCGCTTGATGATCGCCTCGCCTTCCTGCGACGCCACGCAGCCGCCCACGCCGATCAGCACCGGCTTGCCGCCCTGTTTGTATTCCTTCCACCGGCCGAGTTGGCTGAAGACTTTTTCCTGCGCCTTTTCGCGAATCGAGCAGGTGTTCACCAGGATCACGTCCGCTTCTGACTCGTCCTGCGTCAACTCCAGACCATGCGATGCCTTCAGCACGTCCGCCATTTTGGCCGAGTCGTACTCGTTCATCTGGCAGCCGTGGGTCTTGATGAAAAGCTTGCCGCTCATGGCGTGGGGTACCGTGGAAATCGAAAGGTGGCGCGCCGCGTGCGCCGAACCGCGCATTTTACTAGCCAGGAGAGTCGGCCGCCACTGACGGGTGTAGCCGGATCAAGCACTTGCGTCGGGGTCGAAGGGGACGGCTACGCGCCGGCAGCGGGTTGGGTGCGCTGAGCCAGGGTGCCGAGCCATTTCCCCCACGCGTGATCGCGATGCATCAATGTGCTGCACTGCAGCGGTGCAAACCCCGCTTACTTAGCCCCCCGCTGGTGCGCTGACACATGCTCAATGAGGCTTCTTCATTGCCAAGCTCTTGTTGGGCATGGCTTTTTGCCCGTGGCACAAATGATGCACCGCATCACATAACAAGGCCTGCCGATTAGCCTCTTTGGGCGACGGACGGGCCGCCATGCAGGGCACGTCTTCAGCGCGGGGTTAGGGCATGTCGAGCACAGCTACGCGGATCGAACTGGGCGGGCTGCGAACGCCACAGATGCGTGCGTTTCATTTGAGCTGGCTGGCGTTTTTCGCCTGCTTCTTCGCCTGGTTTGCGGTGGCACCGCTGATGCCGCTGATCAAGGGCGAACTTCATCTGAGCAACGATCAACTCGCCAACATCAGCATTGCCGCCGTGGCGGTGACCGTGTTCGGGCGCCTGCTCGTAGGGCCGCTGTGCGACCGTTTCGGGCCCAGACGCACGTATACGTGGCTGCTGGTGATCGGTGCCATGCCGGTGTTCGGTATCGCTTTTGCGCATAGCTATGCATCGTTCCTGTGGTTCCGACTTGCCATCGGCATCGCGGGTGCGGGTTTCGTCATCACGCAATACCACACGTCGGTGATGTTCGCGCCGAACGTGGTGGGCACCGCCAACGCGACCGTCGCGGGGTGGGGCAATGCGGGTGGCGGCATCGCGCAATCGGCGATGCCATGGGTGCTTGCAGCAGCGGTTGCATTGGGCGCGCCGCAGGTTTTGGGCTGGCGTGCGGCGATGTTCGTGCCTGGCGCGCTGATGCTGATAGTTGCGCGTTTGTATTGGCGCTACGCGCAGGATTGTCCACAGGGCAATTATTCCGAACTGCGTGCACAGGGCTTTTTGCCTAAGGCTGGCAACGCGGGTGGCTGGCAAGTCGTACGTGCGGCAATCGGCAATTACCGCGTGTGGATGCTGTTCATCACTTACGCGGGTAGTTTTGGCATCGAGTTGTTCGTCCACGGTGTGGCGGCCAGCTATTACGTCGATCGTTTCGGCATGGATCTCGGGCACGCGGGATTGGCGGCCGGAAGCTTCGGCGTGCTGGCGCTGTTTGCGCGCGCGTTGGGCGGCATCGCGTCGGATCGACTTGCGTTTCGACGCGGGCTGGCGGCACGCGGTGGGTTGCTGAGTGCGTTGCTGCTCGGCGAAGGGATGGGTTTGCTGTGGTTTTCCGGCACGCAGACGGCCAGCGTTGCCATCGTCGCCATGCTCGCGTTCGGCGTATTCACCCATATGGCGTGCGGCGCCACGTATGCGCTGGTGCCGTTCATCGATCGCACGGCACTGGGTGGTGTGGCAGGCATCGTTGGCGCGGGCGGCAATGTCGGCGCGGTGATGGCGGGATTTCTGCTCAAGGGCACCGGCTCGGTGCCACACACCTTCGCGCTGCTCGGCGGTTTCGTGATCGTTGGCTCCTTGTGTGCGCTGGCGGTGCGGTTCAGTGCGGAGCACACGGCGCGCGAAGAACAGCTTTATCGCGAAGCAATCGGCCAAAACCAGGCGGCTCCACAGCCGGCTGCATGAGGGGGGAGTGAGAGCGATGACAATGAAACTGCTCATCATCGGCAACGGCATGGTCGGGCACAAACTGCTCGAAGCACTGCAGGAGCGCCAGCCGCGTGGCCTGGACATTACCGTGTTGTGCGAGGAGAGCCGGCCTGCCTATGATCGCGTGCACTTATCCGATTTCTTCAGCACAAAGAGCGCCGCCGACCTTTCGCTCGTCACGCCCGGCTTTTTCGAACGGCCAGGTTTGCATCTGCGTCTTGCCACGCAGGCTGCGCACATCGATCGCCAGCACAAGCGTGTGACCACCGTGGCCGGCGAAGTCATCGCCTATGACAAGCTGGTGCTTGCCACCGGCTCCAAACCATTCGTGCCGCCGATTCCAGGTAACGAGCGTCCTGGTTGCTTTGTCTATCGCACCATCGATGATCTGCTTGCCATCCAGGCGTGGGGAGCCCGCTCCAAAGTTGGCGTCGTGGTGGGCGGCGGCTTGCTTGGCTTGGAATGCGCCAAGGCACTGCGCGATCTGGGGCTGGAAACACACGTCGTGGAATTTGCGCCGCGATTGATGGCTGTGCAGGTCGACGACATCGGCGGCTCGATGCTGCGGCGAAGGATCGAAGCGCTAGGCGTGACCGTGCATACCGGCAAGAGCACCAAGGCCATCGTCGATGGCCACGCCACGTGCCATCGCATGAGCTTCGCGGACGGCAGCCATCTGGATGTGGACATGATCGTGTTCTCCGCCGGCATTCGCCCGCGCGACGAACTGGCGCGCCAGTGCGAGCTCGGTGTGGGCGAGCGCGGTGGCATCCACGTGGACAACTACTGCCGCACGCGCGATTGGGACGTCTATGCGATCGGCGAATGCGCGTATTGGGGTGGCAAGACGTTTGGTCTGGTCGCGCCCGGTTACGATATGGCACGCGTCGTGGCGGCCCATCTGAGCGCGCTGCTGGAACGCAAGGCAGCACTGCAACTGCCGGAATTTGCCGGCGCCGACATGTCCACCAAGTTGAAGCTGATGGGTGTGGACGTGGCCAGCATTGGTGATGCGCACGGCGCCACGCCGGGTGCGCGCAGCTATCAATTCAGTGACGAGCGCAGGCAAATCTACAAGAAACTGGTGGTATCCGAAGACGGCAAACATCTGTTGGGCGGCGTGCTCATCGGCGACGCCAGCGAATACGGCACGCTGCTGCAGATGTTGCTCAACGATATTGAACTACCGGACGAACCGGAGTTCCTGATCCTGCCGTCCGCCGACGGCAAAGCCAAACCGAGCCTTGGCGTGGATGCGCTGCAAGCGTCCGCGCAGATCTGTTCATGCAACAACGTATCCAATGGTCAGTTGTGCGACGCGGTGGCCGCGGGTGCCACGTCCATTGGCGCGCTCAAGAGTATGACCAAGGCTGGCACGACGTGCGGTGGTTGCGTGCCATTGATCACGCAGGTGATGAAAGCGCACATGAAGCGGCAAGGCTTGGCGGTGAACAATCACCTGTGCGAGCACTTCGCGTATTCGCGCCAGGAGCTTTATCACCTGGTGAGCGTCGAACGCGTCAGGCACTTTGAAGAGCTCATCGCGCGCCACGGGAAGGGGCTGGGCTGCGATATCTGCAAACCGACCGTGGCCAGCATCCTCGCGTCGCACTGGAATGAATTCGTGCTGCAGAAGGAGCACGCATCGCTGCAGGATTCCAACGATTACTTCCTCGCCAACATTCAGAAAGACGGCACCTACTCTGTCGTGCCGCGCATGGCCGGCGGCGAGGTGACGCCGGATGGCTTGATGGCCGTGGGCGCCGTCGCGAAGAAATACGGTCTGTATACCAAGATCACCGGCGGTCAACGCGTGGATATGTTCGGCGCACGCCTGGAGCAACTGCCGCTGATCTGGGAAGAGCTGATGGCTGCCGGGTTTGAATCGGGCCATGCCTACGGCAAAGCGGTGCGCACGGTGAAATCCTGTGTGGGGTCCACCTGGTGCCGCTATGGCGTACAGGATTCGGTCGGCCTGGCGATCGATCTGGAGAATCGCTACAAGGGCCTGCGCGCACCGCATAAGCTGAAGTTCGGTGTGTCCGGTTGCACGCGCGAGTGCGCGGAAGCGCAAGGCAAGGACGTCGGTGTGATCGCCACCGATAAAGGTTGGAACCTGTACGTATGCGGCAACGGCGGCATGAAGCCGCGCCACGCCGAGCTGCTGGCGGTGGATCTGGATGCGCCCACGCTCATCCGCTACATCGATCGCTTCCTGATGTTCTACATCCGCACTGCTGATCGTCTGCAGCGCACCAGCGTGTGGCGCGACAACCTGGAGGGTGGTCTGGATTACCTCAAGGACGTCGTCATCCATGATCGCTTGGGCCTTGCCGCGGAGCTGGAGGCGCAGATGCAGCACGTCGTAAATACCTATGAATGCGAGTGGAAGAAGGCGGTCACCGATCCGCACACGCGCAAACGCTTTCAGCACTTCGTCAACAGCCATGCGCCCGACAGCAACGTGATGTTCGTGCCCGAGCGCGGCCAAATACGACCGGCCACGCTGGACGAAAAACGCGTGCGACCCATACCGATACGGGTGACGACGGAGTAAGCGATGGAGGATACCGTGACCGCGCAAGGCTGGATTCTGGTATGCGAGTTGAAGGACATCGTGCCCAACACCGGCGTGTGCGCGTTGATCGACGAGGGGCAGGTGGCGATCTTTCGCGTGGGTGAGCGTGAGGTGTATGCGCTCGACAATTACGATCCGAATGCGAACGCATCGGTGCTGTCGCGTGGCCTCATCGGCACGGTGGGTGGGCGCCTCGTCGTTGCATCGCCACTCTACAAGCAACATTTCGATCTGCGCACGGGCGAATGTCTGCAAGCGCCTGAACATTCCGTGCGGGCCTGGCAGGTCAAGCTGCAGGATGAGTGCATTCTGCTAGGGCCACCGCTGCAATGAGTGCGCGACCCAGCCTGGTCGTGATCGGTAACGGCATGGCCGGCATGCGTACGGTGGAGGAATTGCTGCAACTGGCACCTGACTTGTACGACGTCACCGTGTTGGGTGCGGAGCCTTACGGCAATTACAGCCGCATCATGCTTTCGATGCTGTTGAGTGGTGAAAAGAGCGCCGACCAGATCATGCTCAACACGCCGCAGTGGTATGCCGAGCACGGCATCACCTTGCATGCCGGCGACCCTGTCGTGGCGATCGATCGGAGGCGTCGGCGTGTGCGATCGCGCAAGGGTGTGGACGTGCCCTACGATCGCTTGCTGATCGCCACTGGCTCGCAACCGTTTATCTTGCCGCTGCCCGGCAGCGATCTTCCCGGTGTGATCGGCTTCCGCAGCGTCGACGATGTAGAGCAGATGGTGCAAGCCGCCGATAACTACCCGCATGCGGCAGTGATCGGCGGAGGCCTGCTTGGCATCGAAGCCGCCAATGGTCTTTTGCGTCGTGGCATGCAGGTGACCTTGCTGCATCGTACTGACGTGCTGATGGAGCAACAACTCAATGCCGACGCATCGCGATTGCTCTGGCACAATTTGAAGGGGCGCGGCTTGAACGTGCTGCTAAATGCCCAGACGTCGGAGCTGTACGGCCGTGAGCGGGTGGAAGGTATCGTGCTCGCCGACGGCAGTCGCATCAAGGCCGATCTGGTGGTGATGGCAGTGGGTGTGCGTCCGGACGTCGCACTGGCGAAATCCTGCGGACTGCACTGCGAGCGCGGCATTGTGGTCGACGACACCCTGCAGACATACGACCCGCACATCTACGCGGTCGGCGAATGCGTGCAGCATCGCCGCCTGACCTTTGGCCTGGTGGCACCGGTGTGGGAGCAGGCGCGTGTCTGCGCCTCGCATTTGGCGCGCGTGGGACATCGTCGCTATCGCTTCACCCGCACGGCCACCAAGCTGAAGGTGACCGGCATCGATCTTTATTCGGCTGGCGATTTCATGGGGGGCGCCGGCACGGAGGATCTGGTGCTCCGCGATCTTCGTCGCGGCATCTACAAGCGATTGGTGCTCAAGGATAACCAAGTTGTCGGCACCGTGCTGTATGGCGATGTGCATGATGGTGGCTGGTACTTCGAGTTGATCGAAAACGGTACGGATATTTCGCCGATTCGCGAGCGCCTGCTGTTTGGCAAGCATTACTGCCAGCAAACAGGGGGCGCGCGATGAATGTCGCCACGACGTGTCCCTATTGCGGTGTGGGTTGTGGCCTGCTGGCGCGCATCGATGCCAGCGGCGCCGTGCAGGTGGAGGGCGACGCCCGGCATCCGGCGAATCATGGGCGTCTATGCGTCAAGGGTTCGGCCTTGGCAGAAACGGTCGATCTGCGCGGCCGGCTACTGCACCCGCTGCTGCGTACGTCCGGTGGCAGCTTGCGGCGTACGAGCTGGAACGATGCGCTCGATCGTGTCGCCAAAGGCTTTGGCAAAGTGATCGAGCAGCATGGTCCGGATGCAGTAGCGTTCTATGTTTCCGGACAGTTGCTTACGGAGGACTACTACGTCGTCAACAAATTGGCGAAGGGTTACATCGGCACGGCTAATATCGACACCAATTCGCGGCTGTGCATGTCATCCGCCGTGGCAGGGCACAAGCGTGCGTTCGGTGAAGACATCGTTCCGGGCTGTTACGACGATCTGGAACTCGCCGAGTTGATCGTGCTGGTCGGCTCGAATACCGCCTGGTGTCATCCCATTGTTTATCAACGTATCGCCAAGGCGAAGGAACGCAGCGCGCCACCGCGCGTGGTCGTGATCGATCCGCGTCATACGGCCACGTGTGAGTCGGCCGATCTGCATCTGCCGATCAAACCCGGTACGGACGTGTGGCTGTTCAACGGGCTTGTGGCCTTTTTGTTCCAGCACGGTGCCATGGACACGCACTTCGTGGATACGCATACACAAGGTTTCGAAGCGGCGTTGGCGGCGGCGCAGACGGATGCGGGTGATCCCGCCGAGGTGGCGCGCATTTGCGGCGTAAAGCTTGTCGATCTGCTGGCGTTCTACGCCTGGTTCGCGCGGTGCGAACGTACCGTCTCGCTGTTTTCGCAGGGTGTAAACCAATCATCCAGTGGAACGGACAAGGTCAACGCCATCATCAATTGCCATTTACTGACCGGGCGCATCGGCAAGCCGGGTATGGGGCCGTTCTCGCTGACCGGACAGCCCAATGCGATGGGCGGGCGCGAGGTGGGCGGACTGGCGAACATGCTGGCCGCACACATGGAATTGGATAACCCCATGCATCGCCAGATCGTGCAATCGTTCTGGCAGTCGCCGTGCATGGCCGAACGGGTTGGGTTGAAAGCGGTGGATTTGTTCCGCGCGATTGAAGAGGGAAGGGTCAAGGCGCTGTGGATAATGGCCACCAACCCGGTAGTGAGCCTGCCCGATGCCGATCAGGTGAAGAGGGCATTGGCGCGTTGCGAATGCGTGGTGAGTTCCGACATCGTCACGCATACCGATACCAACGCTTTCGCGCACGTGTTGCTACCTGCGCTAGGCTGGGGTGAGAAGGACGGCACGGTTACCAATTCAGCGCGATGTATCTCGCGTCAGCGCGCCTTTCTGCCCGCGCCGGGTGAAGCGCGAGCCGATTGGCACATCGTATGCGAAGTCGCCAGACGCCTTGGCTTTACCCAGGGCTTCCAATTCGAAGACGTGCATGCGGTGTTTGTCGAGCACGCGCGGCTCACGGCATTTCGCAATCACGACGTACAGGCCGATGGATTGCCTGCGACGCGGCGGTTATTGAATCTGCAAGGCTTGGCACATGTGGATCGTCAGGCCTACGCGTCACTGTCACCTGTGCAATGGCCGGTTACGTCGGACGGCGAGGGAGTTGCTCGCCTCTTTGCCGATGGTCGCTTCTCGCATGTAGATGGCCGCGCGCGCTTTGTGCCGACGCCTGCCCGCATGCCAGCGCATGCTGCGGATCGCCACTACCCGCTCATCCTCAACACGGGCCGCGTGCGCGACCAGTGGCATAGCATGACTCGTACCGGCAAGGCGCCGCGTCTGACCGGGCATATTGCTGAGCCGTTTATCGACATGCATCCCCATGACGCGTTGCGCTGTGGTGTGCGCGAAGGCGAGCTGGCACGGGTGCAGTCGCGTTGGGGGGCGATGGTGGCGCGGGTAAAGCAAAGTGGTGGTGTGCTTGCGGGCAACGTCTTCGTACCGATTCACTGGAGTGGGCAATTTGCCTCCGATGCGCGCGTGGGAAGTTTGGTCAATCCGGTGGTCGATCCCATTTCCGGCGAACCGGAGTTCAAGCACACACCGGTACAGGTTGAGCCGTTTCCCGTGCGTTGGTACGGCTTCGCACTGAGTCGACGTGCACTGGCGCCGGAGGGTTTGAGTTATTGGACATCCATCCAGGGTGATTGTTTTCGGCGCTATGAATTGGCTCATCGTGAACGACCTCCGGAATGCGGTGCGTGGGCGCGTACGTGGCTTGGCGTGAGCGATCCGGATGCGGCCGATTGGCTGGAATATGAGGATCGCAGCACGGGCGTGTACCGCGCGGCGTATGTGATCGAAGGCCGTATCGAGTCGTGTATGTTTCTTTCATCGCGAGCGGATTTGCCGTCGCGGCATTGGCTGGCCAGCCTGTTCGTGCGCGATCAGTTGGAGGAAGCCGATCGCATGGCCTTGCTGATCGGCGAGCCGGCGGAACCGGGCGTTGCAACCGGTCCGACGGTGTGTTCCTGCTTTGGTGTCGGCCGCGACACTCTTTGCGAGGCGATTCGCGCGCACGGCCTTGAAACGCCTGCGCAGATCACGGCGCATTTGCGTGCCGGCGGTAACTGCGGCTCATGCGTGCCGGAGTTGCGGCAGTTGATTGCGCAAGTGCAGGGCCAGGCCGATGCCTGACCTGTATCCACTGTTCGCTGACCTGACTGCGCTGCCCGTGTTGGTGGTGGGCGGTGGCCATGTCGCCGAACGCAAGGTCACCGCGCTGCTCGCCGCCGGCGCACAGGTGCGCGTGGGCGCGCTGCTCCTCACCGCCACGCTGGCACGCCAGGTGGAAGAGGGGGAAATCCAGCATGTTGGCGACACCTTCCGGTCCGCCTGGCTGGATGATGTGTGGCTGGTTATCGCCGCGACCGGCGATCGCACGCTCAACGCCCAGGTGGCGGCGTTCGCGAAAGAGCGTCGTATTTTCGCAAACGTGGTGGACGATCCGGCGCTGTCGCGCTTTCAGGTTCCAGCGGTGGTAGACCGCGCACCGCTGACTGTTGCCATTTCCACTGGTGGCGCGGCGCCGGTCATTGCGCGGCGCGTGCGCGAAACGCTGGAAAGCGAACTCGACCACGCGCTGGGACCGCTCACGGCGCTCGTTCAACGGTATCGGTCACGCATCGCGCAGCGCTGGCCAAATCTCGCAGAGCGTCGCGCGTTTTACGACAGACTGTATGACGGATCAGTCATGACGCTGCTGCGCAGCGACCGCCCGGATGATGCCGAACGGGCTTTGCTGGATGCATTGGGCGCGAACGAGGCGGTGTCGTCCAGTGGCGCCGTGATGCTGGTGGGTGCAGGTCCTGGCGATCCCGGTCTGCTGACCCTGCGTGCGTTGCGCGCACTCAACCAGGCCGATGTGATCGTGCATGACTCGTTGGTCAGCGATGCCGTGCTTGCGTTGGCTCGCCGCGATGCGGAGCGTATCGACGTCGGCAAGCGTTGCGGCGGGCGCCATACGCCGCAGGAACTGATTCATCGGGTGTTGCTCGAACAGGCGCGGGCCGGACGCCGCGTCGTGCGCCTGAAAGGCGGTGATCCGTTCGTCTTCGGTCGCGGTGGCGAGGAAATGGAATTTCTGCGCGAACATGGTATTTCATGCGAGATCGTTCCCGGCATCACTGCCGCGCTAGCGTGCGCCGCGTATGCGGGTATCCCGCTGACGCATCGCGAACGGGCGCGCTCAGTGCATCTGCTTACCGGTCACTGCAAGGAGTCGCTCGATGGGATGGACTGGCCTGCGCTGGCACAGGATCACCAGACGTTGGCCGTCTATATGAGCGTGGCAAAGCTCGATGAACTCATGCGCGGTTTGCTCGGACATGGTCGGCGAGCCGATACGCCGTTCGCCATCGTGGAGCATGGAACACTACCGCAGCAGCGCGTGTTACGCGGCGTGCTGCACGAGTTGCCACGGCGCGCGAAGGAACGCGGTGTTCAGTCGCCGGCATTGTTGATCATTGGCGAAGTGGCTGCCATGGCTCAGCCGTGGTTTGGAGCCATCCATGACTGATTTGGATTCCGGTCGCCCATTGCAGGGACGCCGGATCGCGATCCCCGAGTCGCGCGAGCTGGATCTGTTCGCGACACTGCTTGAACGCCGCGGAGCTGTCGTGCTGCGTTGTCCGCTGATTGATATTCGCGATGCGCCTGACCCCGTTCCCGTGCTCGCATGGCTGCGCATGTTCTGCACAGGCGGCTGCGACGATTTGTTGCTATTTACGGGCGAAGGCCTGCATCGCTTGCTCAGCCTGATCGAACATCACGCCCCCGATCTGCATGAACCGTTCGTCAAGCAGCTTGCCAGTGTGCGCATCATCGCGCGGGGCCCGAAGCCCGGACGCGTGTTGCGCGAACTCGGCTTGAAACCCGCGTTGATCGCCGACCCCGCCACGACACCCGGTGTGGTCGCGTTGCTGCAGACGCTGGATCTGAAGGGGCATTGCGTTGGCGTGCAACTGTACGGCAGCGAGCCCAATGCGCCGTTGATGGATGCTCTCGCTTGCGCTGGCGCACAGGCGCTGCCCGTGTGGCCTTATGTATACGCCGATGCTGCCGCTGATGCCGAAGCGTTGGGGTTGATCGAGGCGATGCAGCAGGGACGCATCGATGCCATAGCGTTTACCAGCCTGCAGCAGGTGGAGCGGCTGTCTCGTCTGATCGGCGCCGGTCGCTTGCAGCAGGCGCTGGCGTGCACGCTGGTGGCGGCGATCGGGCCGGTGGTGGGCGATGCGCTGCGCGCGCATGGCGTGACGCCACAGGTCATGCCGGAAGGTCGGTTTTTCTTGAAGCCGTTGACGCAGGCGCTGATCGAGCGGCTGGGACGTTCGTCCTCCCACTGACCGACAATGTTCTTTGATCTCCTGGACCCGACGGTCAGGGGCCGCAAGGACAAGAGGTATGTTCTGGTGCACGGAATTGCCGCCTCAGGCTTGGCGACAGCGGCAGGTGGGGGCAAACTGGCCGCCATGTTCGCTGCCGTACGCCAAAGGGGAGGCAACGGCCCTTCGGCAACGCGCCTCCCCTCGTTTCTTTCCGCCCTTTTGCTGGTGGTGCTGGGATGCGCCCTGTTGCTGGCGGCACGGCCGGCGAGCGCGGGTGCGCTTTACCGTTGCACGGGCACGCAGGGCGAGGTGGTGTTCACAGGCACCCAGGTGGGTTACCAGCATTGCCAGCAACTGGCGTCCTATTCGGCGCCCGTGCCGCAAGCCGGGCGCAAGCGGGTGACGTCGAAAGCCATGACGTCGCTGGCCTGGGTCAGCGGATGGGCGGACACCACGGCCACGCCGATCGCACCCATCGTGATATCGCTCGCGCGTGTGACAGCCGGCGTGGAAACCACCGCGCATGTGCCGCCATCGCCTTTTTCCGGCAAGCCCGGGCAGTGGACCTACAACGAGTCGCGCAATGCCGGGCCGTCGGCGCTGGCCGCTGGCGACGTGCAGGACTCACCGAGCGACCGTGTACTGCGCGGCGCGGTCTACCGGGTCGTTCATCACGACGGCAGCGTGGAGTACACCAATATCCCGCCAGCCGGGGGGCGCGCGGACAATGTCACGCGGCTTTTCAGCTACATCGCCACGTGCATGGCGTGCAATCTGCATTCGAATATCAACTGGGGCACGGTTGCGCTGAACCTGGATGCGTACAAGGACGTGATCCATCAGGCGAGCCTTGAATCGGGTGTCGACGAGGCCTTTATCCGCGCCATCATCCACGCCGAAAGCGCGTTCAATCCGCGCGCCATGTCGCTCAAGGGTGCACAGGGCCTTATGCAGTTGATGCCGGGCACGGCCAACAACATGGGCGTGCTGGATGCCTTCGACCCAACGCAGAACATTCGTGGTGGCGCGCGCTACCTTGCCCTGTTGATGAGGAACTTCAACGGAAACGTCCGCCTGGCGGCTGCGGCGTACAACGCCGGGCCCGCGGCCGTGCAGCGCTATAACGGCGTACCCCCGTACGCGGAAACGCAGGTGTACGTGCAACGCGTGGGTGAGTTGCTGCAACGCTATACGAAGGCGTTGCATCCGCCGTTGTCGGCAAGTCTTTAAGCTGCGCGGCAATGTGCCGGCTGATCATCCGATGAACACCGGGGCCAGTAGTTTTGCTCACTTGCCCGAAAATCGCTCAGTCCGTTCGCCGGGGCGGCGGTGAAGCAGGATGTGCGCAGCGGTTTCTCAGCCTTCGACGTCGCTGCCGGTGTTTGCCGTCGACGTCGCCGCGGCGATCTGCGGCGGACGCTGGACCACGTTCACCATCACGTGGAACGGCACGCCATTGCGCAGGCCTGAGACTTCCACGTGGCTTCCTGGCTTGAGTGCGGCCTCATGGCGGCTGAGATCGGCGGGGTCGCGGATATCGTCGTCACCCAGGCGCAAGAGAATGTCGTGCGGCTGGATGCCGGCCGCGGCGGCCGGGCCGCTGGCATAGACATCGGTCACCTGCGCACCGCGCGCAGCAGCGGCTGGCAGCCCGCTGTCGGCCGCCACCGGAACGAAGCCGTAATTGGCGCCCAGCCAGCCGCGGATCACGTGGCCGGTTGCGATTAATTGTCGCAGTACGTTGGTGGCCGTATCGACCGGAATGGCAAAACCGATACCCTCGGCATTAGCTGCCTTACCGATGAGGAGGGTGTTAATACCGACCAGGTCACCGTTGCTGTTGACCAGTGCGCCACCGGAGTTGCCGAGGTTGATCGCGGCATCGGTCTGGATGAAATCTTCCGGACTGCTGTTGCTCAACTGACGGCCGATGGCGCTGATGATGCCCATGGTCACTGTCTGATTGAGATTGAGCGGGTTGCCGATGGCCAGAACCACGTCGCCCACGCGCAGTTTTTTCGGATCGGCCATGTGGATCACCGGCAGGTTGCCGGCGTCGACAATCTTCAGCACCGCAAGATCGGTTTCTTCGTCCGCACCAACCAGCTTGGCTTTCGCTACGCGTCCGTCATAGAGCAGTACCTGGATGTCGTCGGCGTTGGCGATCACGTGATTGTTGGTGAGTACGTAGCCGTCTGCGCTGACGATCACGCCGGAGCCAAGATTTTGTTCGCGTCGCTTCACCGTGCCAACGGGCGTGCCGCCGAACAATTGCTGCATCAGCGGATCGGTGAACATGCGCACGGCTTGTTCGGTAATGACCTTGTTGGCGTAGATGTTGACGACCGATGGCGCCGCTTTGGCCACTGCGTCCGCATAGGAAATCGGTGCGTTGCCGGGTGGCGGTGTCGAGGGTGCAGCGCTTGATGCGGGTGCCGTTGCTTGCGTGACGCCCAAATGCGTACGCAGGCGATCGCCAACACCTGGCCAGACCAGGCTGATTACAAACGCAATCGCCAACCCGAGTATCACGAATCGGGCAACAAAGGCGACGATGCCGGCGGCATGCTTCATGTCGTAATGCAGTCTGTGCGAGTGAAGTGCGTGAGTGTGGCGGAGCGACGTGACCGCCTGTAACGTTTTATTGTAGGGTTATTCACCTGAGGCTAGACTAACGCGATTTTTGTAGGTAGCGCGATTTTGCAGGGGCACGATCCTGGGGCGGTCGGCGAAGCGTAACCTTAGCTCGTCCGCAGCGGCAGAATCTGGTTTCTGCAGTGTCAATGGCATGCAAGTACCGGAGAGCCTGATGGCGAACGAAGTCGTCGATCTAGGCCGCCGCCGCTTTCTCACCACGACAACTTCGGTGGTGGGGGGAGTGGGCGTGGTGGCGGCAGTTGTGCCTTTCATCAAGTCGTGGGAACCCAGTGCAAGAGCCAAGGCCGCCGGCGCTCCGGTTACGCAGTCGCTGAAAAAGATCGAATCTGGTCAGCAGCTGATCGTGGCCTGGCGTAGCCTTCCGGTCTTCATCGTCAACCGCACACCGTCGCAGCTCGACGCGCTGCCCAAGCAGGACTCCCGCTTGGTGGACCCGGGGTCGAACGGCGCCTCCGCCGATCAGCAGCCCAAGTACGCGCAGAACCAGACGCGCTCCATCAAGCCCGAGTGGCTGGTGATGGTTGGCATCTGCACGCACCTGGGTTGTGTGCCCAACTACGTGGGCGAGATGAAGCCCGAGCCGTTCGATCCGAACTGGCAGGGCGGCTACTACTGCCCGTGCCATCACTCGCGCTACGACATGGCAGGGCGCGTGTATCAAGGCGTGCCGGCACCGAAGAATATGGTGATTCCGCCGTATCACTTTGTCGACGACACGACCGTGCAGATCGGCGTGGATCCGCAGGGGGCAGCGTAATGGCGAACGTCTTCTCGAATATCGGCGAATGGGTCACTGACCGCGCACCCGGCCTCATGCCGGTGTATCGCAAGCACATGACCGAGTACTACGCGCCGAAGAATTTCAACATCTGGTATTACTTCGGTTCGCTGGCATTGCTGGTGCTGGTCAACCAGATCGTCACCGGCATCTTCCTCACCATGAACTACGACCCGAGCGCGAGCGGTGCGTTCGACTCGGTGCAGTACATCATGCGTGACGTGGAGTGGGGTTGGCTGATCCGCTACATGCATACCACGGGTGCGTCGCTGTTCTTCGTGGTGATTTATCTGCACATGTTCCGCGGCATCATCTACGGCTCCTATCAGAAGCCGCGCGAGCTGGTGTGGCTGCTGGGCATGCTGATCTTCCTGGTGCTGATGGCCGAAGCGTTCATGGGCTACGTGTTGCCCTGGGGCAACATGTCGTTCTGGGGGGCGAAGGTGATCGTGTCGCTGTTCGGCACCATCCCGGTGATCGGCAAGGATCTGGTCGAGTGGATCATGGGTGATTTCCTGCCTGCCGACGCCACGCTCAACCGCTTCTTTGCGCTGCACGTGATTGCGCTGCCGCTGGTGCTGCTGCTGCTGGTCGTGCTGCATCTGGCTGCATTGCACGAAGTGGGTTCGAACAATCCGGACGGCGTGGACGTCAAGCATGGTCCCAAGGGCAATCGCTGGGATCCCACCAAACCGGCCGATGGCATTCCCTTCCATCCGTACTACACGGTGAAGGACCTGGTCGGCGTGGGGCTGTTCCTTGCCATCGCCGCTTTCATCATCTTCTTCCAGCCGACGTTCGGCGGCTGGTTCCTCGAGCACGACAACTCGATTCCCGCCAACAACCTGGTGACGCCCGCGCAGATCAAGCCGGTGTGGTACTTCACCGCGTTCTACGCAATCGTGCGCATGATTCCGTCAGCCCTGGGCACGGCCGTGTGGGGTGTGCTGGGCATGTTCGGCGCGATCGTGTTGTTGTTCCTGATGCCTTGGATCGATGCCGGCAAGGTGCGTTCCATCCGTTATCGCGGCACCGGCTTTAAAGTGGCGCTCACTTTGTTCGTGCTGGCGTTCTTCGGGTTGATGCTGATCGGCACCGATTCCACCGCCGAACTGATCCCGATGTTCTTCGGCGCGAATGTGGATGTAACCGCCATCGAGAACCTCTTCGGCCGCGTGATGGTGCTGATCTACTTCGGGTTCTTCGTATTCCTGTGGCTGTACACGCATCTTGGCTGGGAAAAGACCAAGCCAGTTCCGGAACGGGTGACGACGCATGATTAAGCGCTATATATCCTTGTTTGCGCTGGCGTTCGGGCTGATGCTCGGCGCCGCGGCGGTCATCGCCCAGGAGAGCCCGGCACTGCCCGCGGCCGGCAACAATCTACGCGACGTTGCATCGCTGCGTCGCGGTGCGCATATCTTCTTCAACTACTGCGTGGGCTGTCATTCGCTCAAGTACATGCGCTATGAGCGCATCGCGGACGATCTCGGTTTGACCGAGGACGACGTGATGAACAACCTCAACTTCACCGGCGCGAAGTTCGGCGATCCAGTGATTTCGCACATGCCGGCGGATGACGCCCAGAAGTTCTTCGGCAAGGCACCGCCGGATCTTTCGCTGGAAGTGTCAGCCAAGGGTGCCGATTGGGTATTCGCCTACCTCAACTCGTTCTACCTCGATCCCAAGAGCCCCATCGGGTGGAACAACACGGTGCTGCCCAATGCGGCCATGCCGTTCCCGCTGTGGGAGCTGCAAGGCGTGCAGGTGCCGGTGATGGCGCCGGCCAAGCCGGGCGACGATCCGCAGATCGAAAAGCTGAGCTTGCTGCATCCGGGCACGCTCACGCCCGAGCAGTATCAGCAGGCGGCCCGGGACGTTACCAACTTCCTTGAGTACGTCTCCGAACCTGCCGCCCTGCAGCGCCGCAGTTACGGCATCTGGGTGGTGCTGTTCCTTTTGGGATTCACCTTCCTGGCCTATTTGCTCAAGAAAGAGTATTGGAAGGACGTCCACTAAGCGCTGCGGGCAAAACGTAGCGAGCGGACGTCCAGCGGGTGCGGGGGGCGCCGCAGGAACCGCAGTGTACTGAGGCGTACATGGGGATCCCGAGCACCGAACGCGCCCGGCCCGGCGGCCGCATAGTCGTTTGGTGGCGGCGCTAAAACAAAGGACTTGTGGCCGCAGGTGGTAAACGCCATTCTTGCGGCCATCCAAAAGGGGAGCCAAGTGCATGGTCCAGAACGCTCGTTCCCGGACAGTACTCGCCCTGTACACCGCCGGCGATGACATTCAATGTCATCGCGTACGGCTGGTGCTGGCAGCCAAAGGAGTAACCTACGACGTGGTCGTGGTCGACCCGGCCAAGCCGCCGCAGGATCTGCTCGATCTGAACCCTTACGCCACGCTTCCCACCCTGGTGGACCGCGAGCTCACGCTCTATGACACCTCGGTCGTGTGCGAATACCTGGACGAGCGCTACCCGCATCCTCCCTTGATGCCTATCGATCCACTATCACGCGCCCGGTTGCGCCTGGCGGCCGTGCGCATCGAGCATGACTGGCTGGCGGAAGTGGCACATATCAAGGCCGGCGGCCGTCCGGCGGAGGCGGCACGTAAGCATCTGCGTGAGCATCTGCTGGCGGCGCTGCCGCTGTTCAAAGCCTCCAAGTTCTTCCTCAACCCGGAAATGAGCCTAGCCGATTGCCTGGTGGCACCGGTGATATGGCGCCTGCCTTCCCTGGGCGTGGACCTGGGGCGCGAAGGTAAACCGATCATGGATTACGGTGAGCGATTGTTCCACAGCCAAGGGTATGCGCGCAGCCTGACCTCGGAAGAACGGGCGCTGAGAGCGCTCTGACCGAGCGTGGCCCAGACCCTTCTGGACATACCCGGTCCTTTCCCATTCAATACGCGGGGGCCGGCCCTGTCTGTCCGCATACCTTCGGGTCATCGTCGTGACAGCCAGCCTGCCTTCGCCGACGCCCCGGTAGTTCGCGAACAGGGCCGGTGACATCCACGCAACATCGGTCAGAGCGCCTTCTGGTGACCCAGCAGCAACAGCCCACGATGAGTTCCAACCGTCCGTATTTGCTGCGGGCGATTTACGATTGGATCAGCGACAACAACCTCACGCCGTACATGCTGGTCGATGCCACGCGCAGCGGTGTGCGCGTGCCGCCGCACGTGATCAAGAACGGTCAGGTGGTGCTCAATCTGGCCATGCGTGCCGTGGCCAATCTGGACTTGGGCAACGAGTGGATCAGTTTCCAGGCACGTTTTTCCGGCGTCAGCCACAGCATTCAAATTCCGGTGCCTGCCGTGCTGGCCTTGTACGCACAGGAAAACGGGCAGGGCATGATGTTTCCTGCCGACGAAGACGGTGACGAACCGCCGAGCGATACGCCGCCCGCTCCACCCGAACCGGAGCCGCCGTCGGGTGATGGCGACAAACCCAAGCGGGGCGGTTCGCATTTGCGGGTCGTGAAGTAACAGCGCGATATTGGACACCCTCCCCTACGTGCAGTAGGGGGTGGGGTGCAGTCTTTAGTCTCGCGAAGCATTCATTCTGTGCGGCAAGCTCGAACAACCCCGCCCTGCCCCTCCCCCGCAAGCAGGGGAAGGAGTGCATTCTCAGTGCCTGATATCTCTATCGCGATACTGGCGCCGAAACGGCACGACATTGCTGTCGTCAGCAGAGGTCGCAGCGTCCTCGGGATATTCGGGCGTATACAACTCGATCGTCGGAAGAATCAACGCGGTTAACACGTTGCCGATCATCCACAGATGCCCGGCTTCGCGATCATCACCGTCGATGCTTACTTCAAAACTGTAGCGTCGCTCCAGCACCCGTCTGCCGCGAAAATGCCGCAGACGCACTCCACTCAAACCCACGGTTTCATCCAGCAACTGCAAGCCATGTTGCTGGCAACGCTGGCGCGCTTCGTGGATGGCGCGGTCGCGGGCGCGGCTAAGTACCAGCCAGATACCCACTATGGCCAATACGACAATCAGCAGAAAAAGGGTAGCGAGGTCGCCCATGTCTGCAGTGTGTGGGCGACCGTGGTACGCCGCAAGTCCGGTCAGAGCACCTTGAGCCGTAGCGAAAGATCGATCGCCCGCGTGTTCTTGGTCAGCGCGCCCACCGAAATGTAATCCACGCCGGTGCGGGCGTAGTCGGCAATAGTGGGGAGCTCGACATTGCCGGAAATTTCCAGTGGTACGCGGCCGTCGGCTTGTGCAACGGCTTGGTGCATCAGAGGCAGGGTGAAATTGTCCAGCATGATGCGATCCACGCCGGCATCCAGCGCCTGCTGTAGTTCGTCGAGGTTTTCCACCTCCACTTCCAACAAGAGCGTGGGATGAAGGTTTCGCGCGGCCTGCACGGCGGCGGGAATGCTGCCCGCGGCGATGATGTGGTTTTCCTTGATCAGGATCGCATCGTAGAGGCCGATGCGATGATTGTGGCCGCCACCGCAACGCACGGCGTACTTCTGTGCCAGGCGCAGCCCCGGCACGGTCTTGCGTGTATCGAGCACGCGCGTGGATGTACCGGCAACGGCCGCCACGTACGTGGCCGTGATGGTGGCGGTGCCGGACAGCATTTGCAGAAAGTTGAGGGCGGAACGCTCGGCCGTCACAAGGGCGCGGGCGTTGCCATGCATTTCGCAAACGACCGCACCCGGCGTGACGTGATCGCCATCGGTCACGCGCCAAGTGATCTGCGCATGCGGGTCGAGTTTGCGCACGCACGCGTCGAACCACGGTATGCCGGCGATCACCGCCTCTTCACGGCAGGTGAGTGCGGCGAAAGCCTGCGCATCGGCTGGCAGCAAGCTGGCGGTGGCATCGCCGTGACCGATATCTTCGGCGAAGGCGCGCGTCACATCGGCGTCGATCAGGCGCGGGTCGGGCGGGGCGAAGCGAAAGGCTTGGGGGGCGGACATGATTGATCCGTGGAGGGCGGCGGTGCGCGGATGCTACATGCATGGGTTCCGCAGCTGGGAGCTTCAAGCTAAATCATCGCGCAGACCGGCTGCTTTACCTGCGTGTCGTAGGGCTGCGCCGGGGGCATGTTGTGTAGCAAGCGCGTGCAACCCCGCCTCGACCCTCCCCTGCAGGCAGGGGAGGGGTAGCGCTGCGCCGTGTTTCGTCAGGGGATTAGGGCGAGGGCTCGCCCGGCCGAGTCTCTTCATGACTCAACCGATCCACAATGGCATCCATCGCGCGATCAAACAAAGCGTTCGACGCGAGGACGCGTGCGCGGGCTTCCGCCATCACCACCGCCAGCTCGTAGGGTGAGTAGTCGGCCACTTTCAGGCCGCGGCGATTGACGAACAAATAGCGGCCGCTCATCGGGCTGACCCACGACAGCTTGGCGCGTTCGAAATGGCCTTCCTCGCTGCTGAATTCCAGCCAGGTGCCAGGCCGGAGCGCTTTCACGCGTTCCAACTCGTCGCGCACATCGGCGGGCATGGCCTCCTCGGCCGGCTCCGCATGGGCCGCCTCGTCTTCCAGGTCGGCGATGGTTTCGGTGAGCGGCTGGATGCTTTCCGGAATGGGCAACGGGGCCGGCGCGGCGTCGACGAGCTGCGCTTGTTCGGGTGCCGGTGGGGCTTCGCCCAGTTGTTGGCGATAGTAAATGTGCAACTGGGCCAGCAGCTTCTCGATGTCGGCGTCCTGGAACGCGACATTCGCCAAGCCCTTGCGCAGTGCGCGCTCGATGCCGGGCAACAACTGCAACAACTCGCGCCGCGCTTCGGGCGTGCGCGCTGGCTTGGTGCTGGCGATGAAGGCGTCGACGAACCGCAGCGCTTCGCGGAACTCGTTGGATTCCTCGCCCTTGCGAAGAATGGTGAGCACCAGGTAATTGGCCCAAGCGCGCGACAGTACCCCATGAACCAGCGGCGGAACGGAATGGTCGCCGAGGCGGTTGAGGATTTCGCGCGCGGCGCGACGACGCGCCTGTTCCAGTTTTTCCCGGCCGCGCGTGGATTCGGCTACGCGCTGCTCGGCCAGTTCCGCACGGCGGCGGTTGGTTTCCTGGAATTGCTGCAGCTCGGCGGAGAGACGATCGAAGATCGTCATGTCATCGTCAAATTCCTGCAGCAGGCGTTCGACGATGGCCTTGATCGTGTCATGCAGACGGCCATCGCGGTCCGATTCCTCCGACCAGCTCTTGGCGGCATCTGCCAGACCATCGAGCAGACGGCGCGCCGGGTGCTGACGGTGTGCAAACAGCTTGCGATCGAGGATGGCCGCTTTGAGATAAGGAATCTGCAGACGTGCGAGCAGCACCTGCATCTGCGGCGGCAGGTTGCGGTCTTCGAGGATGAACTCGAACAGCATGCCAACCAGGTCGATGGTGTCTTCATCGATGGTGGCGATCTGCCCCGGACGCTGCCCGCGCAAAGAGCCGAGCTGCGTGAACAACTGTTCTTTCAGGTGCAGCACCTGTTCGGCGATATCCAGCGTGCTCATCGTGGCCGCGGCCGGTACCGGCGCCATCGGCACCATGGCAGCCTGACTCTGCAGCACGCTCAGCGCGCCAATCAACTCGTTGGCAGTGGGCAGCGGGCCTGCCGTCATCGCCGAGAGCGGCACGGTCGGATGCGCACGACGCGCACTGAACAGCGTACGCAAGGTTTGCAGGAGTTCGGCAGAGGCTTCGCTGTCGTCGGTGGGCAGCGGCGCGGATACGTCGACAGCGGACGCGGCAGCGCTACCGGCTGCGGTGCCTGTACCACCGGATGTATTGCGCACCACTTCGTGGCGAAGTTGCGGCAACACGCCAGCGCGCATGAGTTCGGCGTTGGTTTCCTGATACAGCTCTTCCAGTGACGCCATCACGTAGCGATCGAACAGCTTGTAGATGATCAGCTTCACGCGCATGTCGGCGCTGAGCTCGCGCATCGCCTGGCGGAATGCCTGGGCAAGCAAGGCTGGGCCCACCGGGTTGGTGGCGTCTTCGATGCGTGTGCCGCCGCAGATGACCGACAGCCGTTGGTTGACGGCGAACAGCTCGCGCGACAGGCGCGTTTCGTTTTTGCCGATCATGCTGGTAAGGGCCAGCGATTCTTCCAACTCGTTATCGGCGACCAGTGACAGTTCGACCGAGCCGGGCACGGGCGTGGATGTGCCGCTTGAGCCTGCCGAAGAACGGGTGCCGCTGGCGAAATCATTGAGCTCGCGCGACACCTGCGCCAGGAAGCCGCGTTCGATCACCGGCCGGCGCTTGCGCACCTCGCGCATGCCGTCGAAGTAATGCATCTGCGCGGCGTTGTTTTCGGCTTTCTCGGCGAGGTCGAACAGCGCGTCGTCGACGTGCTCGAACATGTTGCCGACGTATTGCTGCAGGCGGCGGGAGGCGATGTTCCGCACCGCGTTCAACAGGTCACCACCGCGGCCACTGGAAGGGTCCAGCCGCTGGCTGAGATTGACGATGTTGGATGACTCGTTGGCTTCGTTCATCGCCACACCCCTGTGGTTGGCTGGCTAGGCCGCTATTGACTGCTGCCGAAGAAGGCAGCCGGTCGCCTCTGGCAACCGCCTAGGGTTGCAACAGGGATGCCGCCAGTTCGTGGAACATAAGCGAAAATCGCCTTCACCGCCATGCCCCGCGTCATGCTTTTGTGTAGTCCCTGTGCAAGCCCTGTGAGGCCGTTCAGGATGCCTGTTAGGCCGCAGCCGGGAAGTCGGTGAATTGGGTGGTGCCGATGCCCTCTTCGGGCAGCATCACGGGTATGCCGTCATCGATCCGGTAGATCACCTTGCGGTCGGTGGTGATGAGGCCTTCGGCCAGCCGGTTTTGAACGGTTTCGCCGGACACACTGAGCACTTGGCCGCCATCGATCGCGCGGTTCAGTGCGCTCAGTTCGCTGCTGTTGAGCGGGCGGACCGGCGTCTTGCTTACCGGGCAGCAGAGGATGTCGAGCAGGCGTTTATCCATAGAAAAACCGTGGGTATCGTTGCAATGCGGCGAAGCCCGTACAATATCCCCTTTTGGACGACCGGACCATGACGGATACAGCTTCGGCACCGCGAGTAGGTGTGGTGATGGGATCGCGTTCTGACTGGGAAACCATGACGCACGCGGCCGATGTGCTCGCGGAGCTGGGTGTGCCGCACGAGGTGTGGGTAGTCTCCGCGCACCGCACGCCGGATCTCCTGTTTCAGTACGCCGAAGAGGCCGTCGGGCGAGGCATCCAGGTGATCATCGCCGGTGCCGGCGGTGCCGCTCATCTGCCGGGTATGCTGGCTGCCAAGACGCGCCTGCCGGTGTTCGGCGTACCGGTTCAATCCAAGGCGCTGAACGGTATGGATTCCCTGCTTTCCATCGCGCAGATGCCGGCTGGCATTCCGGTAGGCACGTTGGCGATCGGTCGAGCCGGCGCCGTCAATGCCGGCTTACTGGCCGCCGCCGTGCTCGCGCTGCACGATCCGGCGTTGGCCAAGGCGCTGGATGCCTATCGCAGCCGCCAGACCCAGACCGTGCTGGATAACCCGGACCCCCGTTCGTGAGCGCACGCGTGAAACAACCCGTACTGGGCATCCTCGGCGGCGGCCAGTTGGCCCGCATGCTGGCGTTGGCTGCCGCGCCGCTAGGTGTGAAGGTGTTGGTGGTGGACACGGCCGCCGACGCTTGCGCTGGCCAGGTGGCGCCGCTGCGCATCGCCGACTGGACCGATTTCGCCGCGCTGGAAAAATTCGCCGCTGACGTGGATGTGGTCACCTTCGATTTCGAAAACGTCCCGGCCGATACCGCGCACTGGCTGGCCGAGCGCGCCGCCGTGTTTCCCAATCCGCGCGCGCTGGCGGTGGCGCAGGATCGCCTCGCCGAAAAAACACTGTTTCGCGAATGCGGTTTGCAGACGCCGGCGTTCGAGCCGGTCGACACGCGCGAAGGTCTCGATCGTGCACTCGCCACCATCGGTGCGCCATCCATTCTGAAAACGCGCCGCCTCGGCTACGACGGCAAAGGACAATTTCGCATCAAGCAGCTTTCCGATGCGGATGCGGCATGGAATGCGCTGGGCGCCAATGCACATGGCCTGATCCTTGAGGCTTTCGTGCCGTTCGAACGCGAGCTTTCCGTGTTGGCGGTACGCACACGCGATGGCGATTTCCGCATATGGCCACTCACGCAGAATTGGCATACCGAAGGCGTGCTCAGCTTGAGCCTTGCGCCAGCGCCGGACGTGGGTGCGTTGCAATCGCGCGCCGAAGCCTTGGCGCGCACGCTGGCCGAACGTCTGGATTACGTGGGCGTGTTCGCGCTGGAGTTGTTCGTCAAGGATGGTCAGTTGCTTGGTAACGAGATGGCGCCGCGCGTGCATAACTCAGGTCATTGGACTATCGAAGGTGCCGTGACCAGCCAATTCGAAAACCACGTGCGCGCGGTGCTTGGTTTGCCGCTCGGTGATACCTCGGCGCGCGGCTTTTCGGCGATGTTCAACTGGATCGGCGAGTTGCCGGACGCGACACCGGTATTGAGCACCGTGGATGGTCATTGGCATGACTACGGCAAGCAATCGCGTCCCGGGCGCAAGGTGGGACATGCGACGGTGTGTGCTCAGGATGCGAACGTGTTGGCTGAGCGCGTCGGTGATATTGCGCGTGCGTTGAAGCGGGAAGAGCAGGCGGCGCCCGGTATTGGCGCACTATCGGGCTAACTCAAAAATCCATAAGGCAGATCACGGCGAGGTTGACCCCTCACCTAACCCTCTCCCCGAAGGGGAGAGGGCATAAGAGCAACAATCAACCCAGATTCTTCGCTGCGAAATCCCAGTTCACCAGATCCCAGAACGATTCCACGTACTTCGGACGCGCATTGCGATAGTCGATGTAGTACGCGTGCTCCCACACGTCGATGGTGAACAGCGGCTTGTCGCTGCCGGTGATGGGGGTGGCGGCGTTGGAGGTGTTGACGATGCCCAGCGAGCCATCCGGACGCTGTACCAGCCAGGTCCAGCCCGAGCCGAAATTGCTCACGGCCGACTTGCCGAACTCTTCCTTGAACTTGTCGAAGGAACCGAACGCCTTGTTGATGGCGTCCGACAGCTTGCCGGCGGGGACGTTGTCCTTCTTCGGCGAGCGCATGGAGTGCCAATAGAACGTGTGGTTCCAGGTCTGCGCTGCATTGTTGAACACGCCGCCGGAGGACTTCTTGACGATGTCTTCCAGCGAGGCGTTCTCGAACTCGGTGCCCTTGATGAGGTTATTGAGATTGGTCACGTAAGCCTGGTGGTGCTTATCGTGATGAAACTCCAGCGTTTCGGCCGAAATGTTCGGCTCCAGCGCGTTCTTTTCATAGGGCAGCGGGGGAAGTTCGATCGCCATGGGTAACTCCTGGGCGTTTGGCTAAGGATGACGGGAGCCCGGCCGGGCGCCGGGACGGCTGGTACACTACTAAGCTGGCTGCATTGTAGTGATGAAACCGAAGTTATGGACGTCAACGAACGAATCAAGGCGGTGCTGGCGCAGCACCCCATGGTGCTCTTCATGAAGGGCGCGCCACAGTTCCCGATGTGCGGCTTCTCCGCGCGCGCGGCGCAGGCGCTGGACGATGCCGGCGCGACCTTCCATGCGGTGAACGTGCTGGCCGATCCGGAAATGCGGGCCGCGCTGCCGCACTACGCCAACTGGCCCACGTTCCCGCAGCTTTTCATCCAGGGCGAGCTGATCGGTGGCTGCGACATCGTGGAAGATCTCAAAGTCTCCGGTGAGCTGGCGCGCATGGCCAATGATGTGGCCGGAGAAAGCCACGCATGAGCTTGAACCTGCCGCTGCACCGACTGCCCACGAGCTGGACACCCACCACCAATGAGTTGGAAGGCCGCGTGGTACTTGTCACCGGCGCCTACGGTGGGTTGGGCAGTGCAACCGCGCGCGCCGCGGCGTGCGCCGGCGCAACGGTGGTCATTACCGGCAAGCGCAAACGGCAGTTGGAGCAGCTTTACGATGCGATGGTCGAAGCAGGTTTGCCGGAACCGGTGATCCATCCGCTCGATATGGAAACGGCGACGCCGCGCGATTACGAATCCCTCGCCGAAGGTCTGCAGCGCGACCTCGGACGGCTCGATGGCATTGTGCACACCGCGGCGAGCTTTGCCGGTCTGATGCCGGTATCCACCCACAAACCCGATGCATGGCTGCGCAGCCTGCATGTCAATGTGTCCGCGCCGTTCGCGCTGACCCAGGCCTGCTTGCCGTTGCTCACCGCTGCGCCCGACAGCGCGGTGGTATTCGTGCTGGACAACCCCGAGCTCGTGCAGCGCGCCCACTGGGGCGCCTACGGCGTATCGAAAGCAGCGCTGGAACGCTTCGTGACGATTCTTCATGAAGAACACGATGACGATGCGCTGCGCGTGCATGCCTTGCTGCCGGCACCGATGCGCACCACCTTGCGCCGCACCGCGTATTTCGGCGAAGACACCTTGCAGCATCCGCTGCCCGACGCCACGGCCAACGCGGTGGTGTATCTATTGAGCAACCAGGCCACTGCTGCGCGCGGCGGTGTACTCGATTTGCGCGTGGCATGATCCTGCGCAGTACGCTGCGCGACTAACCAGAAGGGGAACGGATGGAAACGCAGATGACCACCTTGTCGGCGGCGATCCTGCTGTTTCTCATCATGGATCCGCTCGGCAACATTCCCATCTTCCTCAGCTTGCTCAAAGGTGTGCCGCCCAAACGCCGCCGTGCCGTGATGGTGCGCGAGTTGCTGATCGCGCTGGGCGTGTTGCTGATCTTCCTAATGGGCGGTCAGTTGATCTTGAAGCTGCTGCAACTGCGCGAGGAATCCATCAGCATCGCTGGCGGCATCGTGCTGTTCCTGATCGGCATTCGCATGGTGTTTCCACCGGTCGAAGGCGGCATCTTCGGGCAATCTGGCGAAGGCGAGCCTTTCATCGTACCCATGGCCATTCCCGGTGTAGCGGGCCCTTCGGCGATGGCCGCCTTATTGCTGCTCACCAATACGCAACCGGGCCGCACAGCGGACTGGGCCATTGCACTGCTGTGTGCGTGGCTGGCAACGGCCGTGATCCTGCTCAGCTCCACATATCTGTTTCGCTGGCTGGGCGAGAGCGTACTCACCGCGCTGGAGCGGGTGATGGGCATGTTGCTGATCGCCCTGTCGGTGCAGATGTTTCTCGGTGGCATTGCGGCGTACTTGCATTTGGCCGTATGACCTCACGGCGTGATTCCTTTTCCGTGTACGGGAAGGGAGTCATGGTTCGCTTTGAACACGCTCTTAAGCCTCCTCGTTCCATCGTCGTGTATTCTTGCGCTTCGGGTGAGTTTGATCGCGTGATTTCTCGCAGTTGTCACACTTGATCGGCAACATGCGTGAAAGATCGGCGACACGGATCAAAACCAAGGGAGGCGGTCATGCTTCACGTAGAACAGGCCCTTACCGAACGTCTGCCATGGCTTGCGCAGCATCCAATGATTCGTAGACCCGTTGCCGGCATGTTAGGCCGGCTGGCGGATGAAGCAGGGTTCAATCGGGTTCTGGATCGGCTTGCCGACACCAAGGGGTTCGACTTCGTCGAGCAGGTCCTGGATCTGCTGGGCTGCAGCTATCACGTCGTACAGCGCGAGCGGGAACATATTCCCGTCGAAGGTGGCGTACTGGTCGCTGCCAATCATCCACTGGGTATGCTCGATGCAATGGCCTTGCTGGACCTGGTCGGTTCGGTACGCAAGGACGTGCGCATTCTCGGCAATGACTGGCTGGCGGCCGTTCCGCAACTCGGTCCTTTGCTGCTGCCAGTCGATGTATTCGGTGGTGGCGCGGCTTCGCGTATGCGCAATATTTATCGCGCGCTTGATCGTGGTGAGGCACTGATTATTTTTCCGGCTGGCGAGGTTTCCCGCATGGGCCCGGTCGGAGTGCGCGACGGTCGCTGGGCGGATGGTTTCGCGCGGCTCGCGATGCGCAGCAAGGTGCCGGTGCTGCCCATTCACGTCGCGGCGCGCAATTCGGCCATCTTCTACGGACTGTCCATGTTGGCCAAGCCGCTCAGTACGGCGATGTTGCCGCGCGAAGCAGTCGCCACGCAAGTTAGCCGTATTGGCTTCAGTGTTGGCGCGCTGGTGAGTGCGGACGAAATGGCCAAGCGCAGCGGCAACAACGCGCAACGCGCGGCGGATCTGATGCGTCGGCACGTGTATCGCATCAGCCGTCGTCGCGGCTTGATTTTCGGCGGACAGGTGGCGCTGGCGCATCCGGAGCCGGCCGATCGTGTGGCGATGGAGCTGGCACAGAGCGAGAAACTTGCCGATTTGTCGGACGGCAAGCAAATCATCGTATTGCGCGGACAAACCGATGGCGCGGCGTTGCGAGAGATTGGCCGCTTGCGCGAACTCACGTTCCGCAAAGTTGGCGAGGGCACCAATACCCGTCGCGATCTGGATGCGTATGACGCGCACTACGAACATCTCGTGCTGTGGGATCCGAAGGCCGTACGCATCGTTGGCTCCTATCGTCTGGGCCACGGCGGACGTCTGATTGCAGAGCGCGGCATGCGCGGGTTGTATACCGCCAGCCTGTTCACCTATTCACCTGCATTGGAATCGCGTCTGGCGGAAGGCTTGGAATTGGGGCGCAGCTTTATCGCGCCGGCGTACTGGCGCTCGCGCGCGTTGGACCAGCTATGGCAGGGCATTGGCCTTTATCTCCAGCGCCACCCGGAACTGCACTATCTGTTCGGCCCCGTGAGCATGTCGGTGCATCTGCCGCGACAGGCACGCGAATGGATTGCCGCGGCGCATCAGCATTACTTTGGCGCGCCGGGCCTGGCGTGTGCACGGCAGCCGTTCAAGGTGTCCCAAGACGTACTCGAAGGGGTGCGCCGTGAGCTGGAAGGCCTGGACCCGGCCAGCGGATTGGGCAAGTTGCGCAATCATCTGGATGCGCTGGGTGTGAGCCTGCCGGTGCTCTATCGCCAGTACGTGGATCTGGTCGAACCCGAAGGCGTGCAGTTCCTGGATTTTGGCGAAGACCCCGGTTTCTCCGGATGCGTCGATGGCTTGGTAATGCTCGATCTTTCCCGCCTCAAACCCGCCAAGCGGGCGCGTTATCTCGGCAAAGGCGCCTGAGCCCGATTCCCCCTTCGCCCCTTCCCTGCCAAGCAAGGAAGGGGGCCACATTGTGTGGAAAGTGAGCGCTTGCTCCTCTCCACAAATGAGATATTTTTGTAAAATTTATGTAAAGCTTATGTGGGATTGTGCTAAGGTATCGCTAAGGATACATGACAACTTTCCCCTTGCCTGAAGTAGGCCAATGACCAGGGTGAGGGTAAGGACCAGTCGCTTCGCATGTGTTTTGTCCAGGCTGTATCAGAAGAGGCCGAAGCCTTCGCTCCGCCTCAATGCAGGTCAAAAAAACTAGGGTTCCCAGAAAGGCCAAGCAGCTCACGCAGTACCTGAGCTCAAGCCTTTTTTGTGTCGAAGGATCGCCGCGTCGCAAACGGCCAGGAGGGCTGGCTGATGTCGTGTGTCGCCAGAGGTTCGGGCGGCCATAAAAAGCGGTACCAGAGAAATTTCAAAAATCTATAACCGGACTACGGGGCTCTTCATGAAACGAACGCATCTTTCCGCGGCCATCGCCATGGCCTGTTGTATTTCCACGGGTGTTGCGATGGCGCAAACCAGTGGCAACGATCAGACCCAGGCAAGCCAAGGCACTTCAACCGTTCAGCAGCGCGTCAACGCATCCAGCACCTCCAACACCACCACGTCCAACGCCACGCAGCGTGACGTGAAGCAGATGTCGCAGGTGACGGTGCAAGGCCAGTCGCTGTCGCTGGGCGGCGGATTGATGTCGGTGCAGACCGCGCCGAAGGCGGTATCGACCATTACCCGCGACGCCATCGAAAAGGCCAGCCCGGGCAGCAACTTCACGCAGATGATCGGCTCCATTCCGGGCGTGAATGCCGCGACGGACGACGTCACCGGCCTGGCCAACGGCCACTACAGCATGCGCGGTTACGACTCCTCGGACATCGGCATGACGGTGAACGGTGCGCCGATTACCGATACGGGTAGCTATACGGTGTACGCCACCGAGTACGGCGATTCCGAAAACATGGGCGACATCACGGTGTTGCAGGGCATCCCCGACATCGACATGCCCGATTCCGGCGCCAGCGGCGGTCACATCGGCTGGGCGACGATCGATCCGTCCCACCAGGCCGGCGTGGACTTCACGCAGACCATCGGCAACAACGACTATCGCCGCACCTTCGTGCGTCTGAACAGCGGCGACATGGGCCCGGTGCGTTCGTGGGTGTCGTTCTCCGACAACAGCGCCAACATGTGGCGCGGCGCGGGCGACCTGCGCGTGACCAAGGTGGATGGCAAGTCGGTGTGGACCATCGACGACAACAACTCCATCAGCGCGTCGCTGCAATACAGCCGTCAGAGCAATCTCGAATACGATTCGCTCTCCAAGACCCAGGCGCAGCAGTTGGGCTACTTCTACAACTACAACAGCACGTGGATTCCGCTCAGCGGCCTGAAGGGTTCTGCGCTCAAGACGGCGGCAACCAATGACGAGAATTTCTACGCGTTGCACACCAACCCGTACTCCAGCTACATGTTCAGCATGGATGGCGAGTTCAAGCTGAGCGACAGCATCCACGCGACGGTGATCCCGTACTTGTGGTGGGGTAGCGGCGGTGGCGGCGGTGGTGCGCTGGCGCAGGAAAGCGATTCGCCGATCAACAAGTATCTGTATGCCAATATCGATCTGAACGGCAACGGCTCGGTGACCAACAGCACCAAGACCGATTTCTCCGGCGGCACGGTGTACTCCTATTCCGAAGCCTATACCTATCGTCCCGGTGTGCTGGTGAAGTTCAATCAAGACTTCGGCATGGACAACAGCTTGGAGTACGGCTTCTGGTACGAGCGTTCGCGCAAGAGCCAGAACGAATCGTACGGCCTGGTGGATCCGAACACGGGCATCCCGGGCGACGTATGGGGCAATTCCTCGTTCCTGGTCTACCCGACCGGTGGCGCCACGCAGAAGTTCTACGAGGAATACACCACGACCGACCTGAAGAAAGGTTTCGTCACCGACAACTGGACGCCGAACGACTACTGGACCTTCGTCGGCGGCGTGAGCTACCTGTATGCCACGCGCACGGGTTTCAGCTACGACTATCCGGGTTCCACCACGCAGACGTTTGCGACCTTCAACAACAACTGGCACAAGTTCCTGCCGATGGCCGGCATCAAGTTCCAGTTGGATGAGCGCAACCAGTTCTACCTCGGCACCGGCAAGACCTTCCGCGTACCGTCCAACACGGCGGCGATCCTCGACGCGCTGGCTGGCGTGAACAACTCCGCGCCGGAAATGTCGTGGAACACGGACCTGGGTTGGCGCTACTACGGAGACGCGATCTCCGCCAGC
This sequence comes from Dyella monticola, assembly GCF_003363155.1. Classification (GTDB taxonomy): domain Bacteria; phylum Pseudomonadota; class Gammaproteobacteria; order Xanthomonadales; family Rhodanobacteraceae; genus Dyella_B; species Dyella_B monticola. The sequence continues at coordinate 225,380 of NZ_QRBE01000001.1, forward strand.
GCCGACCTGTACAACAGCAACTACTTCAACAAGCAGGAAGTGGGCTACAACCCGACTAACAACGATGAGCTCTACACCACGATCCCGCACATGGATATGCGCGGCTTCAACGGTGAGTTGAGCTGGAAGTTCGCCAAAGACTGGAACGTGTACACCTCCTACACCTACACCCAGGCGAAGATCCGCGGCGATCTGGACGGCGGTCCGTACGACAGCAACACCGGCGATGGCCCGGGCATCTACCCGACCGACGGCAAGACCATGCCGGACACCGCGCGCAACATCGGCAACCTCAGCGTGAGCTACGACAACACGCACTACTGGGCGACGATCAACGCGCGTGCCACCAGCTCGCTGTACGGCGACTACATGAACACCGAGTCGGTGGGCGGCTTCACCACGTTCAACTTCAGCGCGGGCTATCGCTTCTCCGATTGGAACAGCTTCCTCACCAGCCCGTACCTGAAGCTCAACATCGACAACCTCGCCAACCATCGCGCGTTCACGTACGTGAGCTCCGCGCCGGTCCTGTCCAGCGCGGCAGTCGGCAAGGCGCTGAACTTGTACAACAGCACGGCGTACTACGGCCTGCTGCAGCCGCGTACGTACATGGTGACGTTCGGCGTGTCGTTCCGCTAAGCGGATCGGCTATCTCGCACCACTTTTGGTGGTGCGAGATAGGATGAACCTCCAAGAGCTCTTCGCGGTCCGCTGCGGGGAGCTTTTTTATGGGGCGCCCGTGTTTTTCGCGCGCATTGACCGCACGCCCCCGGAAGCGAGATGCTAGGCGGCCGCCTGCGCGGTACAGGCGTTTCGCCGCCATGCAGTAGCGGCCAGGAGAATGATTGGAATGAACGACACGCAGATCGACAAGACAGGTAAGCCAGCCACGGTAAGCGCGCGCGTTTCGCCCGCTGGAGGCCTGGACATTCTTTCCCGCAACGAAGTAGCGCGCCTGCGCGACGCCAGCGGCTCCGGTCTGCATAGCCTGCTGCGCCGCTGTGCACTGGCGGTGCTTACCTCAGGCGATGTCGGTGACGATCCGCGCGGCATGTTCGAGCAGTATCCGAATTTCGACATCCAAGTGCTGCAGCAGGATCGCGGCATCAAGATCGAACTTTCCCATGCACCGGCCAAAGCCTTCGTCGACGGCCACATCATTCGCGGTATCAACGAACTGTTGGTCGCCGTGGTGCGCGATATCGTCTACGTGTCCACGCAGTTGGAGCAGGGTGCGTTTGATCTGGATGGAACGGTGGGCATTACGCATGCGGTGTTCGAAATTCTACGCAACGCGCGCATTCTCAAACCGCAGATCGATCCCAACCTCATCGTGTGCTGGGGCGGCCATTCGATCTCGCGCGACGAATACGAATACACCAAATCCGTAGGCTACCAACTCGGCCTGCGTAGCATGGACATCTGCACCGGATGCGGCCCAGGCGCCATGAAAGGCCCGATGAAGGGCGCGACAATTGCGCATGCCAAGCAGCGTCGTCGCAAAAATCGCTACATCGGCGTTACCGAGCCGGGCATCATAGCGGCCGAATCGCCGAATCCGATCGTGAATCAGCTGGTGATCATGCCGGACATCGAAAAGCGTCTGGAAGCCTTCGTGCGCATGGGTCACGGCATCGTGGTGTTCCCTGGCGGCGTCGGCACGGCCGAAGAGATTCTGTATCTGCTCGGTATCCTGCTGCATCCGGACAATGCCGGCATCCCGTTCCCGCTGATCTTCACCGGACCGAAACAATCGGCCGCGTACTTCGAACAGATCGATACCTTCCTGCGCTTGGCGCTGGGCGAGGATGTGGCCCAGCACTACAAGATCATCGTGGACGACCCCATCGCCGTGGCGCATGCCGCCGTGCGTGGTGTGGATAAAGTGCGCAACCACCGCCTGGACAACAAGGATGCGTTCTTCTTCAACTGGTCGCTGAGTATTCCGTTGACCTTCCAGCAGCCGTTCATTCCCACCCACCAAGCCATGCGCGCGCTGGCCATCCACCGCGACCGCCCGCGCCACGAACTGGCCGCCGACCTGCGCCGCGCCTTCTCGGGCATCGTTGCCGGCAACGTGAAGGACGAAGGCGTTCACGCCATCGAGAAATACGGCCCGTTCGAAATCGACGGCGAACCGCAGATCATGCGCGCCCTCGACCGCCTGCTGCAGGCCTTCGTCCAACAACACCGCATGAAACTCCCTGGCGGCAGCGCTTATGTGCCGTGTTATCGCGTGCTAACGAACTGAATAGCGGGCGGAATTCGGTCCCGGCTGGCTTGACAGCCAAGGGGCCATTCCGCACACTATGCAGCTCCCCGCCCGAATAGCTCAGCCGGTTAGAGCACTTGACTGTTAATCAGGGGGTCGTTGGTTCGAGTCCAACTTCGGGCGCCAAATTTCGAGGCTCTGCAGCGATGCAGGGCCTTTTTGCTGCCTGACAGTTGGCTCGCCTACGCTCCACGTGGCGCGTCAAAATGGCCGGCCCTGGAATAGGGAAGGACGCTACCTGCCGGGTTGCAGGTAAGCGTGCCTGTCCCCGATTTGGCTATCGGTGCGTTTCATTGGCTGGCGCTTCGGAAGAGGGGCGCGGAGTGATTTCTTTCCGTAATTTTTCCCGCACATACGTTTCGATTTTGTCGACCACGGCCCTGACTTCCGCGGTGAATCTGTTTTCATCGCTGCGGGTGCCGTCTGCCTTCAATTGGGCGCCATTGTCGACAACGATGTAAGCAAACGCTTCGTCAGTTTGTTCCAGCCCAAGGCTGGGAATCCCCATGACGCGGACGCTCATTTCCATGGCGTGTTCGAGTTTGCGGCAGCAAATCATAAGCTCGCTGATGAGGCCGACAATGCCCTCTTCCCAAATGGCTTCGCACTCACAACGAAGCGATTCGAGTTCAATGCAACAGTCGCGGACAGGTTTGAATCGAGCCGCGTAGCGCCGTAGCTCAGCCATGCGTTTTTGACGCAGTGTGGCCGTATCGTAGCTTTCTGGGCGTTCGCCAAAGAGGATGAAGGGGCGGCGGGCATCCTTTATCCAGTCCCGCGTTTTGAATGCTGCCGTAAGCACGCGGCGACCCAGGTCGGAATTGGCTTTACCTTGTTCTATTTTTCGCCAACGCATGAAGCCGCGCCAAATGATAATGACGGCGGCAACGGTTCCGACCGTAACGACAATATCTCTGATTACGCTTACAGTCCCGGGCCAATCGATAACGCAGCTAATCGGTGGCAGCAGCATTTGCGATGCGTTCATGACCCGGCATCCTCCATGTCTACTTTTTGGAGTATTTCGACCGTTTTACGTCTGCCATGGTGGCAGTAGTGGCTATGCGTTTGAAATGGGCGTGATGTGAATCATTGGCACCAAGTTTCATGGAATGACATAAACGCCATGTGCCCTGACGACGTTGATGTCGACGAAGTCATCGAAATCCGGGTCACTTGCCCGAATGACCTGGAAGGCGACTGAACCTTCCTTGATACATCCACCTTCCGGGCGGCTAGACATCGCGCTTGCATGAGAGGGCGGGATCAACCTCAAAGAGAAGGGTGATTTTTCTAATCGCCGATGACCGAAGGCGCCCCGCCGCTTGGCTCGCGGCCCAATTTATGCTTGTCTAGCGGGCTCCGCCGACCGGCGATGAACGGGTGACGACAGGTGCTGTTGCTGCAAACGCTTGCCGTGCCAGGCTCTATTTCAGGACCTCCCGCGCTTTGGGGCGGTACGGTGGTGGGTGGGCGGGGCGTATGAAGCGGCCAGAAGTGACGCAACGGGTCTATCTGAGTGCGCCGGCCGCATTCCGGGAACGGCGTGCGGGGGGCGCGGGGGAAAGGGTGTTGCTGGTCGATCCGCGTGGGTGGGCCAGGCATCGGCGAATCACGCAGCGGCATCGGGTCTCCAGTGCGATCCCTCATGTTGCGGGTGTCGTGGGTCCGCAAGCGCGCGCGTCGTGGCACATAAAACTTCCGTTTGATCCTTCGACGTTGCTGCGCGCGATGACGCAGCGCGCGCAATCACCTCGTGCTCCTGTGATGGCTGCAGGCCTGCTTGCAGGTGCGGCGATCGTGATGGCGGGTGTGCATGCATGGCATGCGCAGCCGGCGGTGCACGTTGTTGCGCACGCGGTTAGCGCGCCTGCGGTTGCGATGGCGCATCCGGCCGAGCAGCCGCCTGCGTTGCCGACACTTCCTGTCGCGAGCAAGCCGGTGCAGCGTGCAACGGCATCCGTGCCGAAGACGGAGAACACGGCGCTAGGACTGTCGGATGATGGCACTATCGTGGTGGTAGCCCAACCGTTGAGCAGTCATGCGAATGGTTTGAATCTGGATATCACCTCGCCTGCCAGCCTCTGGGCGAAGGCGGGTGCGCGTTATCGCATCGACCCTGTGCTTATTTACGCGGTGGCGCTGGTGGAAACGCGCGGTGTGCAACCGGATGGTTCAGTGGCGCCGAGCCCATGGATCGTTCGTATCAATGGACACCTGCATAGCGGCACGCGTGCGGAAACGGAGCATGCGATCGAGCTGGCTAACCTGATGGCTGTGCCGGTGCAGGACGTAGGTATCATGCAGGTGTACTACCCCATGCATCGCGATATCGAGCCTGATCCGGTTGCACTGCTCAACCCGGTGCGCAATATCGAAGTGGGAACGCGCTTGCTGCGCAAGGCCATGAGTGAAACAAGCGACCCGGTGCTGCGCGTGGGTTACTACCACAGTCACGATCAAACATTGGCGCGCGGTTATGGTCAGCTGGTGTTGAGTGTGTATCGCGAGTTGAAGACGGCGATGGGGCGCTCACCGTCGCATGCGGTGGCGTTGGAGTCGGAGAAATCGTCTTCTATGCACGAAGGTGGCTGAGATCGGCGCGCGCCCTTCTTCGGAAAGGGCTTGATGAGTATCCGTCGTATCGTCGCCCCGGCTTTCGCCGGGACGACGGTGAAATCACTGAGCTTCGAGGTCTATCGCTTCAATTGGGCTGCACACCGGGCCCGATGTTTTTTTCCAGGAACGCCTGTATCCGGTTATACATTTCAACGAGATTCTGCTCGTTGTAGAAACCATGTCCTTCGCCGGGTTTGGTAAGCCACTCATACGGCTTATGTGCGGCGTCCAGTGCAGCGCGCATGGCCTTGACTTGCGCGAGCGGAACGCGTTCGTCGTCTTCGCCGTGAATCAAAAACACGGGCACGGTGATCTTGTCGGCGAGTTTGTCGGGTGAGTTGGCATCGAGTACGGCCGGATCGGTACCGATGGCATCTTTCAGATAGTTTTTGCCGAAGTCACCGTCTTTGATCGAGCCCTTGTTGTACATCATGGCGAGGTCGTAAACACCGGCGTAACCGATCGCACACTTGAACATGTCCGGCGCGCGGATCACCGTCATCATGGCCGAGTAGCCGCCAAAGCTGCCACCGAATACGCAGACGCGAGCAGGATCGGCGTAGTGCTGGTCTTCCGCCCATTTCACGCCATCGATCAGATCCTGCTGGATACGCGTGCCCCATTTGCCGTAACCGGCCTTGACGAAGCCCGGTCCGCGGCCGCCTGAGCCGCGGTAGTTGATCTGCAGCACCAGATAGCCGCGACTCGCCAGGAATTGCGCGTAGTCATCGTAAAACCAGGTGTCGCTGATCTCGAACGGGCCGCCATGGGGCATCAACACCATCGGCAGATTGTTCATTGAGGCGCCGGCGGGCACGGTGAGGATGGCTTCCAACGTATGGCCGTCATCGGTCTTGAAGTGCATGGGGACGCGCGCGCCCATCTTGTTCGGATCGATGGCTGGATTTTCCGAGAAGAGTTTTTCGATTTTCATCTGCTTGCGGTCGAACAGGTAGTAAACGCCGGGGTTGCGATCGCTCTCTGCCTCAAAGACGAGTTTGCTGCCGTCTTCGCTGAAACTCGAAAAATCGATGAAGTCGTTGGGAAATTTTTTGCTTAGGCCTTGATAGAGCTGCGCGAGTGGCTGACTGGCATCCAGAACGGCTGGGTTGGGAATGCCCGCGGCGTTGCCAACGGCAATCGGCTTGTCGTCCGGGCCCCATTGGATGTAGTCGACGCTGCTGAAACCGTCGTCCTTGGCCAGAACTGTCGAGTGGGTGCCATCGGGAGACATATCGACCAGCGAGTTAGGGCCGCGCTTCGTATTCGAATACACGTAGAGATGCTGCTCATCCTGCGAGAGCGTGATGGGTTCGAACGTAATGCCTTGCGAGCTGGTGTGGATCGGCGCCCACTGGCTGCCTTGCCTGAGGTAGAGCACATAGCTGTCGGCGTTGTTCAATCCGTATGCGTAACGCACGTTGCCATCGGGGTCCACCATGAATTTCATGTTCTTCATGTTGATCTGGCCGATCAAATGGCGCAGACCGTTATTGGCGTTGACGTCATACAGCCAGGTGTCGTTCTCGTCATCCCACATGTACGTCTGCATGTAGAAGTGGTCGTTGGTTTTAACCGGAACACCTGCGACAAAGGCATAACCCTCATCGGCACTGCGTGCATCGCCGCTACGCCCGGCGACATACCAGCTGCGATTGAATATCGGAGTGATGCGCTTGCCATCGACGTCAGTGGCGATGATTTCGCCCAGCCATTCAGGCCGGTCCAGCGAGCCGACAAATTTGGCCAGTTCGACCACCAGCCGTTCCTGCCCGACCCAATGGAGGTCGCCAGCGACTTGGAATTTTGGAAGCCGCAATACGCTCTTGGGGTGGCCCATGTCGTCGAGCTGATAAATCAACACGGCGTGCTGGTCACCTTGCTCGACGGCCAAAGCAAGATATTTACCATCGGGAGAAAGCTTCGGCAGCGTGTAACTGGCGTGTGTTGCAAACGCTTCGACCGGTACCCGATCTTCCGCCGTGGCGATAACCGGCATCCATAAGCACAGCGCGACCACGAGGGCGCGCACTCGTCCATTTCTCATGATTTTCCCTTTCCCCTGGTGGCACGATGACAATGCCGTACGCAGCCCGACTTCGGCTCCCCAGCGTCGGCCCAGGCAGTGTATCGAAGTCACCCGGGGCGGGGCAGTACCCTTTCGTTCCGGCGCCTACCAGCTAAACTTTGGACTTTGGGCTTTATCGGTTACGCCATGACGCAGCCTTTTGTCGTGCAATTCAACCCGGTTGCAGTGCACCTGGGTCCGATCCAGGTGCATTGGTATGGGTTGATGTATCTGTTCGGGTTCCTGGGCTGCTGGATGCTCGGGGAGTACCGCCGCAAGCGCGGGCGCTTGCCCGTCAGTCGCGATGCGCTGGGCGATTTGATGTTCTACCTGATGATGGGCGTCATCGTGGGTGGTCGCATCTGGTACATGCTGTTTTATTACGCTGGCGGCAATCGCTGGATGTGGACCGATCCACTGGCGCTGTTCCGCGTGTGGGACGGCGGGATGAGTTTCCACGGTGGCCTGGTAGGCGTGCTGGTTGCCGGTTTCTGGTGGTCGCACCGGCACAAACTGCATTTTTTCGATACGGTGGATTTCGTCGCGCCGTTGGTGCCATTGGGTTTAACCCTTGGACGCCTGGGCAATTTCATCAATGGCGAGTTGTGGGGGAAACCTGGCAGCGTGCCGTGGGCAATGATCTTTCCCAACGCGCATGACGAGGATGCCGCGCTGGCGGCGAGCGATCCGCATCTGGCGCAACTCATGCAGCAGTATGGCGGCTTGCCGCGACATCCCTCGCAGCTCTATGAGCTGGCGCTGGAAGGCGTGGTGATGTTCACCGTGCTGTGGGTGGTCTCGATGAAGCCGCGTCCGCGCTATCTCATTTCCGGTTTGTTCGCGCTGATGTACGGCTGCTTCCGCTTTGCGGTGGAATTCGTGCGTGTGCCGGATATTCAGCTGGGCTATCTGGCATGGGGCTGGCTGACCATGGGCCAGATCCAGTCGCTGCCGTTGATCCTGATCGGCCTCGCGCTGTTGTGGCTCGCTCGCAAGGCGCCCACGCTGCCGCTGGCTACGACAGAGCCGCAGCGGTCGGCGTAAACTTGCGAGCATGCGTCCCTATCTAGAAATGCTCAAATACGTGCTGGAGCACGGTGCGGAAAAAACCGACCGCACCGGCACCGGCACGCGTAGCGTGTTCGGTTGGCAGATGCGTTTTGATCTCAACCAAGGCTTTCCGCTGGTCACCACCAAGAAGCTGCATTTGAAATCGATCGTGCATGAGCTGATCTGGTTTCTGCAGGGCGACACCAACATCGGCTATCTGAAGGAACACGGCGTCAGCATCTGGGACGAGTGGGCCGATGAGCACGGCGATCTTGGCCCCGTCTACGGCAAGCAGTGGCGCGCATGGCAGGCCGCCGATGGGCACGCAGTGGATCAGATCCGCTGGGTAGTGGAGGAGATCAAGCGCAATCCCGATTCGCGTCGTTTGATCGTGAGTGCATGGAACGTGGGCGATCTGCCGAAAATGGCGCTGATGCCTTGCCATGCGTTGTTCCAGTTTTATGTGGCAAACGGCAAATTGAGCTGTCAACTCTATCAGCGTTCGGGCGATATCTTCCTGGGCGTGCCGTTCAACATCGCAAGTTATGCCTTGCTCACGCACATGATCGCGCAGGTGTGCGGGCTTGGTGTGGGCGACTTCGTGCATACGCTGGGCGATGCGCACCTTTACAGCAATCACCTGGAGCAGGCGCGCTTGCAATTGACGCGCGAGCCCAAGCCGCTGCCGCGGCTGAAGCTCAATCCCGATGTCACCTCGATTTTCGATTTCCGCTTCGGGGACGTGGCGATCGAGGACTACCACCCCCATCCGGCCATCAAGGCACCGGTGGCGGTGTAGCGTCGCCCCTCTCACTTTGCGCGGAGGGCGGCTGATTTGGCGCCGTCTTCTGCATCGCTTGCCGCGCCAGAGGCTATAATGGGCGGTCCGCCGGGCCACCCGGCCAATATGACAATGACTGCCCCTCCGGAGCTTCCATGGCCATTTCGCTGATCGCTGCCCTCGACGAGAATTTTGCTATCGGTCGTAAGGGCCAGCTCCCCTGGCATCTGCCGGATGATCTGAAGTGGTTCAAGGAACTGACCGTCGGCAAGCATGTGCTGATGGGCTACAACACCGCCGTCTCGATCGGCCGCACGCTTCCGGAGCGCGTGAACATGGTGCTGTCGCACCGTCATGAGGCGCCGTTCCCCGGGCAGGTCACGGTACGTTCGATCGAGGAAGCACAGGCGCGCGCCGATGGCACCGGCCTGATGGTGATCGGTGGCGGCAAGGTGTTCCACGATGCGCTGCCGATGGCGCAGCGTCTTTATCTTACCTGGGTGAGCGCGGCGGTGGATGGCGCCGATACGTTCTTCCCCGGCATCCACTTCAGCGACTGGATCGAAGTCAAGCGCACGCATCATACGCGGGATGCGCAGCACACCTACGACTTCGACATGGTCGAGTACATTCGCAATCGCTGATTTTTCCCGGTGAACGACCATCCCGCGCCGCTGCACGTCATGGCCGGCGTGCTGCGCGATGCGCACGGCAGGGTGCTGCTGGCGCAGCGGCCGGAAGGTAAACACCTGGCCGGTTTCTGGGAGTTTCCCGGCGGCAAGTGCGAACTGGGCGAGTCTCCGCAATGCGCATTGGCGCGTGAATTGCGCGAAGAATTGGATATTGACGTCAGCACGGGCGACGGCACACCGCTGATCCGCATCCCGTGGCACTACAGCGAACGCCCGTTGCTGCTCGACGCATGGCAATTCGTTCGCTGGCGGGGCACGCCGGCGTCGCTGGAGGGCCAGGCGTTGCAGTGGTGTCTGCCCGCTGAGGTGGACCTTGCCATGCTGGCGCCGGCCGATCGCCCGATTTTGCAGGCGCTTCGCCTGCCCATGCTGTATGCGATCACGCCGGCTGATGCGGCGTCGAATCATGTCCGGATCTGGCATGCGCGCGTGGTCGCGGCGCTCGAGCGAGGGGTTCGCCTGATCCAGCTCCGCTTTCCGCTGTGGTCGGTCGAACAGGTTCGCGCGCTGGCTGCAGAACTGCAGCCACAGGCGGTGCAACATGGCGCCTGCCTGCTGTTGAACGGGGACATCGAAGGGGCGCGTCAGCTCGGGGCGGGCGTCGGTGTGCAGCTGAGATCGGCCCAGCTGCCAACGTTGAGGGAGCGACCGCTGTCATGGTCCCAACTGGTGGGCACGAGCTGCCACGATGCGCTCCAGCTGGCAGCAAGCGTGCAGCTTGCCGATTTCGCAACGCTCTCGCCGGTTGCGCCCACCGCCAGCCATCCCGGGACCCCCGCCCTGGGCTGGGGTTCGTTCAAGGCCTTGACGGAAGCGGCGGCGTTGCCTGTCTATGCATTGGGCGGGATGGCGCCTGCGTTGACGGATGACGCGCGCCAGCACGGCGGCCAGGGCGTGGCGGGCATTGGCGCCTTCTGGTGACGGCAAGCTTGCCCCCCAGCGCATGCAGCAGTAGCGTGCACCCATGCGTATCGTCTACCGGGCCCAGAATCTGATCGACGCCCATCTGGTGAAGGATGCACTGGAGCATGCCCAGGTGCCCGCCTTCATCTCCGGCGAGTACCTCACCGGAGGGGTAGGGCAACTGCCGGCGATGGATTACGTCGCCGTGCTGGTGCCCGAATCGAGCGTCGATGTGGCCGAGTCGATCGTGCGCGAGATCGATCACGCGCTGGCCGAAGCCAGGTCGGTCATCCAGGAATGGGATGACGATATGGATCAGGTTATGCCGCAACCTGGTTAGTGTCCGTTCGCACCGCGGTATGGCTCACGTAGCCGCATGGCAACCACCGCCTGCCCGTTTTTTCGACGCACCGAGCGGCCGCTGGCGGCTCAGTCGCCCGATCGCATCGTCACTAAGTCCGCTACGAGTTGCACTCGCGGGTATGCTATTGCGCACGCTGCGTCCACGGCGCTCATCATGGAGTTTGCATGACCGATTTTGAACGTTTGATTCGTGCCGTACCGGATTTCCCAAAGCCCGGCATTACGTTTCGCGATATCACGCCGTTATTGGCCGATGGCCCCGCGTTCGCGCGCTGCGTCGACGCGATGATCGAGCCATGGAAAAACCATGGCGTTCAAGCCGTCTGCGGAGTGGAGTCGCGCGGCTTCATCTTTGCGGCGGCGATGGCGCAGAAACTTGGCGCAGGCTTCATCCCGTTGCGCAAACCCGGCAAGTTGCCGCCCCCGGTCATGCATGCCGACTATCAACTCGAATACGGCACCGACCGGCTCGAGGCGCGCGTGGACACCGTGCGTAGGGGCGAGCGCGTGCTGCTGGTGGATGATGTGCTTGCTACGGGCGGAACACTCGGCGCGGCGCGCAATGTGCTGGGGCAACTCGGCGCCGACCTGGTTGGCGCATCGGTGGTGATTGAATTGCTGGCTTTGCAAGGTCGCGCACTGTGGCCGCAGAACGTACCTTTGCACACTGTGCTGCACTATTGAGGCGGTTTTTACAGCGCTGAAAACGCGCCAGTACGTCGCCCCGGCCTTCACTGGGGCGACGTACGTATAGCGCTTACGAAACAGCGGTCGATGTTCGGTTCAATCGAAATCCGCGGCCAACGTTTTCTGCAACATATGCGATAACGTCACATCCTCGTGCATGCCTGCATGCGTGGACCCAAGCGTCACCCGTGCGCCCGCTTTCCAATCCACGATCATGCCATCGTCCAGCTCGAAACGAAGAAAATGCACGGCCGCGGTTTTTTCTTCATTGCTGCGTTCCATGTCTTCATCGGCGATGGCGGTAACCGGCGCGTGTCCGGCAACGGTCAGCACGATGTGATGTTCGATCCCGACCAGGCGTGCCAGCTCTTGTCTGCGCTGGTCCACGTCGGGGTATTCGACGAACAACGTGGCCTTGAGGTTTTTCCCATCGGGGATGAGCGGGTTGTAGGCATCCAGTTCGTCGTTGATGCCCTCTGCTTCGAAGATACGCTCGATACGCAGCATCTCCTGCACCTGATACTGAATGGTCAGCCGATCTTCGAAGGTGAGAGTGAGATGGTCGCCCAAGTGCACTTTGCGATGTTGCTTGTGCGCCATCACGCGGGTGCGAAAATCCGTGCGCTGGGTGGCGTAGGCTTCGAGCGAAAGAAGATCGTCGCGCTGCAGTTTGTTCATAGGGTGATGGGTGTGGGATGAAGGTTGTGAGTTCATGCCGGGTCTCAAATGCCGTAGGCCTTGCGTAGAAGCGTCAGCGGATGTTCCGCCGCCGGTTTGTCACCGAGGCCATGGGCGATGTGGCCGCCGGCCATCGGGCAGTCGCTGGTGAAATGCGTGGCTTCGCTTTGCGCAACGCGGTTTTCCACTGGTTTGGCAAGCTTGCGCGATAGCGCGTAGGTCGCGTGTTTCACGCCGTAGGTGCCATCGTGACCGGAGCACCGTTCGATGGTGGTGATTTCCGTGTCGGGAACCAGTTGCAGAATGTCACTCGTCTTCGGTCCGATTTTTTGTACGCGCTGATGGCAGGGCACTTGCCATGCCACTTTGCCTAGCGATTGCTTGAAATCGGTTTTCAATATGCCGGCTTTGTGACGCTCGGCCAGATACTCGAACGGGTCGAAGAAACGGTCGCGCACCAGCGCTACGTCATCGTCGTTCGGAAACATCAGTGGCAGTTCCTGTTTGAACATCAAGACACATGATGGAATTGCTGCCGTGAAATCCCAGCCGTCACGCGCCATCCTGGCAAGTACGGGAATGTTTTGTTCCTTGTACTTGCGCACGGTATCCAGATCGCCGAGTTCGAGTTTCGGCATACCGCAGCAGCGTTCCTTTTTCACCAGGCGTACGGGAATAGCGTTGTGCTGGAATACGGCGGCAAGGTCTTCCACGACGCCGGGTTCGGAGTGATCGCAGTAGCAGGTGGCGAAGATGGCGACTTTGCCGTGCGTGCGTCCGGCCGGTTTGACCTCGCCTGTACCGTCCAGCTTGCGCAATCGCTTGCGTGCGGTGGGCACGTGATAGGTGGGTACGCGTGCCTTGGCGTCCACGCCCATGGTTTTTTCAAGCAACGTGCGCGCGGTTTTGTTCTTGTTCGCCGCGTTGATAGTTTGCACGACGACCGGGATCGACGCGATTTTGCCGACGGCGCGCGTGTTGGAAAGGATTTTTGCAGACAGCGGCGCACCGTGCTCACGAAATTCCACCGCCTTGGCGCGCAGCATCAGGTGCGGAAAATCCACGTTCCACGGATGCGGCGGCACGTAAGGACACTTGGTGAGATAGCACAGGTCGCACAAATAGCACTGCTCGACGACCTTGCCATAATCGCTTTTTGCGACACTGTCGATCTCCATCGATGCCGATGAATCGATCAGGTCGAACAGTGTAGGAAAAGCGTGGCAGAGACTGACGCAACGGCGGCAGCCGTGGCAGATATCGAATACGCGCTCGAGTTCTGTATCGAGCGCCTGACGGTCCCAGAATTCAGGATTTTCCCAGTCCAGCGCGTGGCGGGTAGGCGCTTCAAGGTTGCCTTCGCGGGTGGTGCCGGTGGGGTCTGCCATGGTGCCGTCTCCGATGGGCGCTATGCGTGGGTCATCACGAACAATCGAAGGGGTCGCTTGCGCGTGTGTCTGATCGCGCGGTCAAGCGCGTCACTGCCTTGAGCTGCCGTCATCCCTTGCTCTTCAACGCCGGATACATCGCTATGCCCGCTACGCGCTCCCACGCAAACGGGAGCCCATCTTCGCCCTTGGTTGAAGAGCAAGACGGATCCCCGCTTGCGCGGAAATGACGGCCGATACCTCGCGCCTCTCGAAAAGAGAAAGGCGATTACCCCATCAAACCAATTCGTTCAACGCTTTCTGGAAGCGGTTTGCGTGCGAGCGCTCGGCCTTGGCGAGTGTCTCGAACCAGTCGGCTACTTCGTCGAAGCCCTCGTCGCGCGCGGTTTTCGCCATGCCTGGATACATGTCAGTGTACTCGTGGGTTTCGCCCGCGATAGCGCTTTGAAGGTTTTCTTTGGTGGGGCCGAACGGTTTACCGGTGGCGGGATCGCCGCACTGTTCCAGGTATTCCAGATGTCCGTGAGCGTGGCCCGTTTCGCCTTCGGCGGTGGAACGGAACACGGTCGATACGTCGTTGTAGCCTTCCACGTCGGCCTTCGATGCGAAGTACAAATACCGGCGGTTGGCCATGGATTCGCCGGCAAAGGCGTCTTTCAGGTTTTGCTCCGTCTTGGAGCCTTTCAGCTTGCTCATGACATCACCTCGTGGCGTTGGGCTTGAGATGGCAATGCAAGACGACCTCATCGGTCTCATCGGGCGAGCGTACCGCTACGCAAGCTGCGTATGAAATTGATTGTTCTTATGAAGACGATTGGCTTGAACTATGGCGCGTTGCAGCAAATCACGCGATGCGACGCCGCTTTGCCGGGGGAGCGACCGTGGTGTGGGGATCGAGCAGATCGCTTGGCAGGCTTTTGAACACATCGGCCAATTGCTTGAGAAAACCGGCCATGGCCGAACTCTTGCGCCACACCATGGCGATGCGCCGGCTCGGCGGATGGCCGCCGAATTCGACCAGTTGCAGGTTGGGCGCTTGAGCGACCGGCGGCTTCACCGCAAGCGTGGGCAGCAGCGTGATGCCGACATTGGCGGCCACCATTTGGCGCAAGGTTTCCAGGCTGGTGGCGCGAAAGCCGCTTTTTTCGCCAGCGCCGGCCAGATGGCAGACCTCCAGTGCTTGATCGCGCAGGCAATGGCCGTCTTCCAGCAGCAACAAGGTTTGATCGGAGAGATCGTTGAGTTTCAATTGCACACGCTTGGCCAGCGGATGCGATTGCGGAACGGCCAGCACGAACGGTTCCTCGAACAGGAATTCGGTATGCAGACTGTCCTCGTGAATCGGCAGGGCGAGGATGCCGGCGTCGAGCTTTCCTTCGCGCAGGCGATGCAGCACGACTTCGGTTTTTTCCTCCACCAAAAGCAGCTCCAGACGCGGAAAGCGCTCGCGCACCATTGGCACGACATGTGGCAAAAGATAAGGACCCAGCGTGGGGAAGATGCCGAGGCGCACCGTGCCCGATTCGGGATCTACCGTGCGACGGGCGATACCTTTGATCTGCTCGATCTCGTTGAGTACTTCGCGTGCGCGATGGGCAATCTCGCGCCCTACGTCGGTAAGCAGCACTTTGCGCGGCGTACGCTCGACCAGCGCCACGCCCAGTTCGTCTTCCAGTTTTTTGATCTGGGTGGAGAGGGTGGGCTGGCTGACGAAGCAGGCGTCCGCGGCGTGGCCGAAATGGCGGTGCTCGGCGAGGGAGACCAGGTACTGGAGATCGCGCAGGTTCATCAGTCAGCTCGATAGATAATATCTATGAATTCCTATAGTAAGGATCAATTTTAACAATGCAAGTGCGCATCGGCGCAATAAAAAGCCCCGGCAAAGCTGCCGAGGCGTTTGGGCATCGAAACCGCGATTACAGGTTGTAGTCCGCCAACACGGAAATGTTGCCGTAGCTGCCGCCTTGCGGCGCGGTCACCAGGATGTAGTACGTGGTCGCCTGCGGGGCTGGGATCACCACGGCTTCACTGGTGCCCGGCTTGGCGGAGGTGAAATCCGCATTGCTGCCATTGGCTGCCGGTGCGCTGCCCGCCTTCACATACATCACCACGCTGCCCGAACCGCCCAGGGTTCGGAGGTTCAACGTGGTCGCGCCTGCGGGTACCGTGATCGAGTAAAGCGTGCCGCCATTGACCGCGTTTTGGCCCGATAGCAGTGTGCCCTTGGCCAGTGGGATGGCCGGTTGATCATTGCCGCCGCCGTTGTCGTTACCTAAGGCCAGGTTGACAGCCGCATAGGCGTCCACGATGCCGGCGCCGATCGGTTGGTCTTCTACCACGGGGAACGCGCGCGCGGACTTCACGAGCACGTCGGTGATCTGTGCCGGCGTAAGCGTCGACAAACCTGCCGCTTTCACCGCACCGATGATCATGGCGGCAACACCCGTCACATGTGGAGTGGCCTGCGAGGTACCGGCCATGCCGCCGTAAGCTTCCTCGGGGTCGGCAGGGTAGAGGGGCGTTGTCGTACCCAGGTTGATCGCCTGCCAGACGAAACCGTCGGCCACCTCATCACCCGACGAAGCATCATTGGCATACACGCCACCGCCCGGCGCCGAGAGCGTGATGCCCTTGCCGTAGTTGGAGTAGAACGCGCGCTTGCCGGTGATGCCGTTGGAGGCGACGGCAATCACGCCTGGGCAGCTGGCAGGCGTAGCGTTGGACACGTCCTCAGCGTCGTTGCCTGCCGCCACCACCACGGTGGTGCCGCGGCCGAGTGCATGCTCAATCGCCTGGTATTCCGGATCTGCAGCTGTGCATTGACCGTCACCGCCCAAGCTCATGTTGATGACCTGTGCAACGTGCGTATTGTCTGGCACGCCATCCACGTGCCCACCCGATGCCCATTCGATGGCGTCGGAGATATCCGAATCGTAGCCGCCGCAGTGACCGAGCACGCGAAGCGGCAACACGTTGGCGTGGTAAGCGATGCCCGCCATGCCCAGATTGTTATCGGTCAGTTCGCCGATCTCGCCGGCGACGATGGTGCCGTGCCAACTGCTGTCTTCGGCAGAGGTGCCTCGACCGCACTCGTTCCTGGTCGTCCAATCGCCCGTGTCCCAGCCGCCCGGCACGCGGCCATCAGTTGCGCGGCCGGAAACAGTGTGGTCGGAGATGAAGTCGTAACCTGCGTCGCCGAGCGATGTATCCAGATCGGGATGCCGGGTGATGCCGGTGTCGATCACTGCCACCGTCACGCCGGTGCCATCGGCAATGGTCCAGGCATGGTTGACGTTGGCCCCACCGATGGCATTGAAGAAATTCCACTGAAGGTCCTGGTAGTGCGTATCGTTCGGCGTGAAGGGATCTTGCGTATCGGTCGCTTTGGCCAAGGAGGTGGATGCCTTGATGTCTTTCACCGGATACATCTTGCGATCCGGCTGAGCGTAGGCAACGGCCGGATCGGATGCGAGCTGCGCCAAGAAGGCATTGGCTTCGCTCTGACTGAGCTTGCGTGACGTGCGAACAAGCTCGGAACCCACGGCGAGCTTGCGCTGATAGGACGCCGAAACGGCGGGTGTCGAGCTGCCGTTCGACGAAAGGGTGGCGATGTTCAGCCCCGCGCGCTGGATCGCGGCCATTACGTTCTGCAGCGCGGCCGAGTTATCGCTGCGCTGCGTGGTGCCGATTTTATACGTCACGATAAAGCGGTCATACGTTTGATCCGCTTGCTTTACACCAAGATACTTGGCTGACGATGCAGATGCGCTCGCTGCATGCATGGCCGGAACGGCCAACAGCATGGCAGCGGCGAGTGCGCCGATACGAAAACAATGAAGCGACTTCATGCATTGATCCTTGAAGTAGGCTCGAAGCTGTCCACGCTCCGAAAGGAATGGACGGGCGACGCGCGATCGCCCGGTTATCGCCATGCCGCCAGAGGCAAGGCGAAAGGCGAAGCACCCTCTTCATTGCGCGTCATGAAGAGAGTGCGGATCGTTACCAGCCGAAGCTGACGCCAACGGTGCCGCTGGATTCGCCACCACCGGCAATCGAGCCGCCGATCAGCACGGCGCCATTGCCCGGAATACGGTGCGCGTAACCCACGGCCAACGCGCTTTGGCCTGAGTAGGTACCCGCCGCCGCACTGATGCGGTTGTCGGTGCCTGGCGCTGCCGCAATCGCGGCCGCCATACCACCCATGGCCGTGCCCATCGCGCCTACGCGGTTCAAGCGCAGGTTGACGGTGTGGAACTGGCTGTTCACCTGATCGCGGAAGGCGTTGAAATTGTCATTCGTGACAAGTCCAGCCGTTTTTTGATCGGTGTATGCATTCGCCGAGCTCAGCGTTTGCGCCGCGGTTTGATCGGTATACGTGTTGGCTGCGTCGATGGCGCTTTGCTGAGCCGTTGCGACTTGACTCACGTTCGCTGCATCCGTCGCATTCACGCCGGCCGCAACGTGGGTGATCTGGCGTTCCGAACCCACGCTGCCCACCGACACGGTGTTGGCCTGATCGGCTACCGAGCCCGCACCGATGGCGACGGCGTTCGATGCAGTAACACGGCTACCCGTACCGACAGCCGTAGCATTGGATGCGCTGTCGGCGATTTGCGTGTTGTTGCCGATCGCCGTGTTGGTGTCGACCGTACTGGCCGCCAAGGGCGTGGACGGTGTGGGCGCAGGCGGTGCTGCCGGAGCGCTTGTGCCGAGGATTTTTACCTGGGCTTCGACATTGCCTACGCGGCCATTCAAGGCATTGATGCTGTTGAGCGCTCCGGTCAGGTTGCCGTCCAACGCGGCGAACGCATCACCCACCGTGGAGTAAAGGTTGTTCTGGATGGTGAACGGCGGCATGCCAATAACACCGCTGCCATCCAGGCTCAGCAATCCCATCTGCTTGAGCTGCAAAACGTTCACCGCATCGGTGTCCTGGGTGCCGGCCGCAACGTTGGTGATTTGACGTTCGGCTCCGCTGCTGCCCACCGATAGCGTGTTCGCGCGGTTGTCGGTGCGGCTGCCGTTGCCCACTGCCACGCTGTTGAAGGCCGATGCAGAGGTATATGCACCGAGTGCGAGGCTAGCCCCGGCCGAGGCGGACGCTGCGAAACCAAGCGCCGTGCTTTGCATGCCAGACGCGTTGCTCATGGCACCCATCGCTACGGCACCGTCGCCGTGGGCCTTGGCGTTCGCGCCGCTGGCGATTGAGAACTGACCGCTGGCAGCCGCATCGTCCGTGCCGTCGTTCGCGCCATCGGCCTGGAAGTAACGATGGGTTTTTCCATCGCCGACGTTGGCGGCCACCGCATCCAGCTGCGATTTGTTCACCACGTCGGTAGCTTGCGTGCCCGCTGCAACGTTAGTGATCTGACGCTCGTTGCCCACAGAACCCACCGAGACGGAATGGTCGCGATCGGCCAAGGACGATGCACCCAAGGCCACCGCGTTGTTGCCCGTGGCGGAACTCATGGTGCCGATAGCGATGCTTGAATCCGTCAGGCCATTTAGGCCTGCGCCAGCACCAACGGCAATCGAACGCTGGCCTGTTGCACGGGAGGCGATGCCGAACGCAACGCTCTCATCACCGGTTGCTTGAGCCAAGCCGCCCACAGCGGTGGCACCCACGCCCGTCGCAATAGTTTGACCATAAACGCCAAACGCGTCGCCGTTATCGAAGACAGCGAAACCGCCCATGGCCGTGGCAAAGTTCTGACTGGCAATCGTCCCCGTACCGATGGCAATGGCATCGGTGGTATTGCCAAATACGGCGGCACCCGTTCCCAAGGCAATTCCCTGGCTTGCATTCGCGCCAATGCCCGCGCCCAAGCCCATGGCGATGCCACCTTGCGCTTGGGCGCTCACCGATGCGAATGGGCCGATCGCGATGCTGTAGTCCGCGCCATCTTTCACGGCGGCGCCGTTCAACGCCAGCGAACCGACGCCGTTCGCCATGGTGTTGGCGCCGATCGCCATGGATGCTTGCCCGCTGGCCTGCGCGTTGTTACCCATGGCGGTGCTGGAATCGCCCAGCGCAGTACTGCCGTACCCCACGGCGCTACTGAACTGGCCAATCGCATTGGCGCCGCTGCCGAATGCCGATGCACCATCGCCCATCGCAAACGCGCCCGAACCTGCAGCCGTGCTGTATTGACCGGCAACCGTTGCATCGTCGTTACCTTGACCGGTGGCGGCGAAGTAATGGTTGGCAGAGCTGACGCTGCTGGCCACTGCATCCAACTGCGACTTGTTCACCGCGTCGGTGGCTTGTGTGCCGGCGGCAACGTTGGTGATCTGGCGTTCGGCACCGGCACGGCCTACTGAAACAGTATTGCTGCGGTCGTTGTAGGCATTGGCTCCTAACGCCACGGCATTGTTGGCATCTTCATCGACCTGTGCGTGTGCACCCAGGGCCATGCTGTTGTTCGTTGTCGAATCAACGGCGGCCCCGAGACCTATCGCGACGGCGTTGACACCCTCCGCGCGGGTAAGTTGTTCACCCTGAGTGCCGCCGATGGCGATCGCTCCCGCGGCCGTCGCCACTGCATTGTTGCCTACGGCAACGCCGTTGCTGCTGCTGGCCCACGAGGACTGACCTATTGCTACGCTGCCATCGCCGTCCGCCCACGCGCCCGGACCGATGCCGATCGCGGTTACACCCAACGCTCTTGAATAAAGGCCCAAAGCGACGGAGCCGTAGGCATCCCAACCGGTCGATGCAGCAAAACCCACGGCTAGCGAGCCAACCCCCAAGGCTGAGGAACCTACGCCGAAGGCGCTGCCTGACAGGCCGGCTTCGCTGAGCGCGCCGATGGCCGTGGCCTGATCTTCCATCGCCTGTGCACCATAACCGGCAACGAAGCTGGCCGTGCCCATGGTCGTGGCGCCGCTGCCGATGGCGATGCTGTACGTGGCCGATGCGGTGCTGTTTGCACCGATGGCGATGCTGCTTTCACCCGCGCTAGTGGCATTGACACCCAACGCAGTGCTGTTGGCAGCCACTGCAGCACTGCCGTAACCGGCGGCAAGACCGTAATCGCCGATGGCGTCAGCGCCGCTGCCGAACGCCGAAGCGCCGGTGCCCATGGCGAAACTGCCGGAACCCGCGGCGGTTGTGTAGTGACCTGATGCCACGGCATCGTCATTACCTTGACCCTGCACCGCGAAGTAATGGCTGGCCGAACCTACGCTGTCAGCGACGGCATCGAGCTGCGATTTGTTCACCGCATCCGTTGCTGAAGTGCCGATGGCCACATGGGTGATTTGACGCTCCGAACCGGCGCTACCCACGGACACAGCGTTGGCGCGGTCCGCAATGGTGTTCGCGCCAAGAGCAACACTGTTATCACCCGCTGCAAGAGAGTGGGCGCCCAGCGCAACGCTGTTGTTGCTTTGACCGTGCGCCCAGTTGCCGATCGCAACCGCGTTGTCGCCGTCGGCCAGTGCCACGGAGCCTACCGCAATGGCGTTGCGTCCATAGGCTTCGGCGCCTTCGGTGAACAGACACGCCTTGTCGTCTGGCGAGCAGAGATTGAACCCTCCCATGGCAATTGATCCGTCGCCATAGGCGTGCGCTTGGGCGCCAATCGCGGTGGCCAGTTCGCCATATGCACCCGCCATGCCGCCGAGCGCGACAGCGCCGCGTCCGAACGCTTCGCTCTGAGGGCCCAGCGCCGTGGAAACGGCACCCAATGCGAGGGCTTGAGTACCTGCCGCCAATGCGTAATCGTCACCGGCGACGGTATAGCTGCCAAGTGCCGTGGCGCCGTAGCCTTTGGCAACGCTGCTGGCGCCGGCCGCGGTGGCGTCGCCGCCGCTGCTCCTGGCATCGTCGCTGCCATCGTGCTTGCCTTCGGCTTTGAAGTAATGCTGCGCATCGCTGACGCTGGAAGCGAATGAATCCAGCTGCGATACGTTGACCGCATCGGTTGCGTTCACGCCAGCGGCGACATGTGTGATGCGGCGCTCTTGCCCCATGATACCGATCGATACGACGTTATCCTCGTCGGCAACCGATCCTGCGCCCAATGCCACACTGCGGTTGCCTGAGGCGGCACTATCTTGGCCGACCGCCACGCTGCCGGTGCCCGTCGATGTGGCGTCATGACCGATCGCCACGCTGTTCGCGCCGCGTGCGAGCGACATATAACCCAACGCCATCGCGTAATCACCCATTGCGGTGGCGCGATTGCCCAGCGCCGTGCCGTAGTTGCCCGACGCATCGGCCAATACGCCACAGGCAAATGCATTGTCTGCCGCAACGGGTTGGTTGGCGATGGTGAACGATCCGTTGCAAACGTCGGCATGGGCGGACCGAGGTGCCCACGCGATGCCCATCATCACGGCCAGCGACATGCCAAGCAGTCGAATGCCACGACGCGGCGGCGTGCCGCTTTGCGACGCACCCTTGCAGTGAGCCAGCTCCGAAGCCACCACCATGGCACCCAGCGACGCGTTCCAGACTTTGCTGTAGATCCTGTTCATGCTTGTTGTTTCCTCCGTGCAAATGAAAAGGACGCAGGCCATGCACTGCATGCAGGCAGCGATGCGCGGGGGAAGCCATGTTTCCCTCCGGCCTACATCCGTGTGTCCAGCGACAACCCTCTTGTCAGGCTTGAACGTGGTGTGTGCTTGGAGCATCTCGACTCATGCCAGAGGCGTCACTCACATAAATGCACGGAAGATCACTCTTCCTCACACGCGCTCACGGCGTGATGGCGTGTGTTCCTGAGATGGATACGTGCTGCGCCATGGACAAAGCGCAGCGACGGATGACGGGTCAGGGTTGCTGAGCCGTCGCAGAGGGATGCCAAACCCGGTAGGCATTTGGCGCGATCCCCTGATATGAGATGTCGGTTTTGGCTTATATCGCCGATGTAGGGTGTTGAAGGCGGCGATGCATCCAGGCGATTACTTCGGCAGCTTTTCAGGCGTTACGTCGCAACTGAACAGGTAGCCCCTGCCGCGTACCGTGCGAAGTGGAAGTGTTTCGCCCGTGACGTTGTAGGTTTTGCGGCGAAGACGATGGATAGTCATTTCCAGGCGATGCGGGTCGAAGTCGTACACGTCGTGCGCAATCGCATCGATCAACGCTTCGCGCGTCATGATTCGACCGTTCTCTTTGGCGAGCACATTGACAAGACTGTGCTCGGACGTGGTCAACGCGACGACACCGCCATGCGGGGAGGACAAGCGCCAGCCGTCGGCGTCCAATTGCCAGCCGCGTGCACGCGCGTGATCGGCTATTGCGCCGTGCGATGGCGCGCGTATCAGGCGGCGGGAAAGACTGCGTAACATGGCGGTGAGCAGATTGGCATCCACCGGCTTGTGAAGGTAGAAATCCGCACCACTCGTGAGTGCCTGGATGGGCGCGTGTCGCCAATCCGCGTCAGTGAGCATCACGATGCCGATGTCGGACGTGGCGCGCAAATGTTGGGCGATATCGTAGCCGCTCTCGCCGGGGAGATCGGCATCCAGCACCACGATGTCGAACGACTGCGCCAGCATGCTTCGATAGAGCTCCATGGCCGACGTCAGGCCATGCGCCTGAAAGCCGGCATCGCGCAAAGTCGGCAATAGGACCGATTCGCGCAAGGGTGCATCCTGATCGAGCACCGCCACGCGAAGAGAGGGGTTGGCGTAGGCGAACAATCGGCGATCCGCCATCGACTGATGATCCTGCATAAGGAACGGTCATTTAGCTTAAGCAGTTCAGATCAATCCGATTATCGGCCTATGCCGTTTGGCACTGTGGCAAAGGTCCTACTTGGCCTAGCGTGAATGCTTTTCGATACCGTAGGTGGGGTTATCCATGCATCGTCTTATCCGTCCCTTCGCCATGACCGCGTTGGCACTTTGTTGCAGTGCCGCGTTCGCCGCGACGTCCGCCGATTCCGTGCCGCATGGAGAGCTGCCCAAGTGGGCCGTACCCGTCTCGTATCGACTGGCATTCAAAGTTGATCCTTCGCAGCAGTCCTACTCGGGCACCACCACCATCAAAGTCGATCTGAAGCAGGCATCGGATCATCTGTGGCTGGACGGCCGTGATTTGAACGTCTCCAAGGTGACGATCACCGACGCTGGCGGCAAAACGCACGACGGTAAGTACGTGGCGGTGGCGCCGAACGAAGGCGTGTCGCGGATCGATTTCGGCAGCACGCTCAAGCCGCAGTCGCTCACGCTGACCATCGATTACACCGCGCCGCTCAATCAGCAACTGCAGGGTCTGTACAAGGTGAGCCACGCCGGTGTGCCGTATGCGATGACGCAGATGGAGCCGATCAGCGCACGCTACGCCTTCCCCGGTTTCGATGAGCCGCGCTTCAAGACACCGTACGACATCTCGCTCACGGTTCCGTCTGATGAGGTGGCTGTGGCCAACACCAAACAGATCAGCGAAACGCCTGCTGGCGATAAGTGGAAAACGGTCACCTTCGAGCAGACGCGGCCACTGCCGACATATCTGGTCGCCTTTGCGATCGGTCCGTGGGATGTCGTGAAAGGACCGGATATTTCTCCGGATGCGTATCGCAGCGACGTGCTGCCGCTGCGCGGCATCGCTGCGCATGGTGAAGGCCATCGCATGCAGCATGTGCTGAGCGAAACGCCGAGCATTATCCATACGCTGGAAAACTACTACGGCTTCGGCTATCCGTTCGGCAAGCTCGACCTGCTTGCTGCGCCGGATTTCTCTGCCGGCGCGATGGAGAACCCGGGCCTGGTCACCTTCCGCGATTGGCTGCTGCTGCTCGATCCGGATTCCCCGGCCAAATATGTGCGTGGTTCGTTCAACGTCACCGCGCACGAACTCGCGCACCAGTGGACCGGCGATACCGTGACGCTGGCATGGTGGAACGACATCTGGCTCAACGAAGCCTTCGCCACCTGGATGCAGCAGAAAGTCACCATGAAGGTGCATCCGGAATACCGCGCCGATCTCGACCGCATCACCGGTGCCGAAGGCGCCATGCAGAACGATAGCCTGGTCAGCGCGCGCAAGATTCGTCAGCCGATCACCGGCAATGGCGATATCGAAACGGCGTTCGACGGCATTACCTATCAGAAGGGCGCCGCCGTGATCGGCATGTTCGAAGGCTATGTCGGTGAAGACGTCTTCCAGAAAGGCATGCGCGCATACATTCAAGCACACAAGTTCGGCAATGCCACGGCCGATGATCTGGTCGGCGCCATCGCCACCGCTGCCCATCAGGGCGACGCGTTCAAGCACGCGTTCAACAGCTTCCTCGATCAATCCGGCGTGCCTTACGTGCAGACCAAGCTGGAACAGAAAGATGGCAAAACCGTTCTGCATCTGAGCCAGAGCCGTTATCTGCCGGTAGGCAGCACCGGTGACGCCAAGCGCGTGTGGGGTATTCCGGTTTGCGTGCGTTATGGCACCGCCGACGGCAGCAAGGTGAGTTGCGAAATGTTCGACAGGCCCACCGGCACCATGACGCTCGCCGGCGCCAGCAACGCCACCTGGGTGATGCCCAATGCGTATGGCCGCGGCTACTACCGCTTCAGCCTGGCGAAGTCGGAATGGGCGGAGCTGACTCAGCACGTCGCCTCCTTGAGTGATACGGAACAGCTCGCCTATGCCGATGGCATCGATGCAGGCTTCCGTCACGGTGAGTTGAATGCTGCCGATGCCTTGAATGCACTCAAGCCGCTCGCCAGCGCGAAAACGCGCGAGGTGGTCGTTGCACCGCTGCCCACCGTCGAGTGGATCTATCGCAACGAAGCAAGCACGGAGGCCCAGCGCGCCAAAGTCGTGGGCTGGGTGAAAGACGCTTACCTGCAGCGCATGGAGCAACTGGGCTACCAGCGCAAGGCAGGCGAGCCGGATGGCGACAGCTTGCTGCGCTCCACGCTGGCCGACGTGCTGGCGCTGGACTTCAAGATTCCCGAGGTACGCACGGCTCTGCTCAAGCAAGGCGATGCGGCACTGGCCAAGAAGGCCGATGGCCATCTCAACCTGACCTCCGCTGATCCTGATCTGCTGGGTGACGCGCTAGCCGTGGCCGTGCAGGAACGTGGCAAGCCGGCGGTCGACGCATTGATCGCAGAAATCCCGCAAACCACCGATCCGGCGTGGCGTAATGCGATGCTGGCCGGCCTGAGCGCTGCCGAGACGCCGGAACTTGCCGATGAAGCGCGCAATTTCGCTCTGACCAAGCAAGTAAAGGTCGGCGAAATGGCGGCCATTGTGCGTGGTAGTCATGACACGCCCGCGGCACGCGATGCGCTGTGGCAGTGGTTCACCGGCCACTACGACCAGGTGCTGGCTCGTACCGGCAGCTTCGCCAGCGGCATGCTGCCGCGCCTGGTGAGCGGTGGCAGTTGCTCCACGGCCGAAGCGGATCGTCTGCAGGCGTTTTTCGAGCCGCGCTTGAAGGACATCACCGGTGCCGACCGCGGCCTGGCACAGACGCGTGAGCAGACACTGCTGTGCGCAGCGCTGAAGGCAAAGCAAGATCCTGACGCGATCCTGCACTGATAAAAAGCGCAGTTTGTTGCAAGAAACCGGGTGGCACGCCACCCGGTTTTTTTATGCCTGGATTTTATTTGTTGGATCAAGCGCGCATGTGCATGCTGCAACTCGGTTATAGAATCCGTGCATGACCGCCACCATTCGCCAACTCCTCACGACGGCAACCCAGCGACTCGGCGATCGCCTCGATGCCGAAGTGCTGCTTGCCTATGCCCTGAGCAAACCGCGTAGCTGGCTGATCGCGCATGCAGACGATGCGCTTTCGCCGGAGCACGTGTCGGCATACAAGCTGCTGATCGAGCAGCGTGAAGCGGGTGAGCCGGTGGCGTATATCACAGGTCGGCGCGGCTTCTGGACGTTTGATCTTCAGGTGACGTCCGATACGTTGATACCGCGCCCAGAAACAGAACTGCTGGTGGAGCGTGCCTTGCAGCATGTGCCTGCAGACAAGGCATGTCACGTGCTCGACCTTGGTACGGGTTCCGGTGCCATCGCCTTGGCGATGGCGCGTGAACGCCCGCGTGCGCATGTCGTTGCTACGGACGTGAATGCCGATGCGCTTGCGGTGGCGCAACACAATGCACGGCACCATCACGTGCACAACATTAGCTTCAGCCTTGGCGAGTGGTTTGCGCCGTTGGGTGAGCGGCGGTTCGATGTCATCGTTTCCAATCCGCCTTATATCGAAAGCGGTGATCCGCATTTGCAGCAAGGAGATCTGCGTTTCGAGCCAATGCGCGCGCTTGCGTCGGGCGTCGACGGACTCGATGACATTCGCCGCATTGTGGCGCAGGCCACGCATCATTTGGTACCCGGCGGCTGGTTGCTGTTCGAGCATGGCTGGAACCAAGGCGATGCGGTACGCACGCTGCTGCGCGACGCAGGTTTCGTGGAGCTTTCCACGACGCGCGATCTCGAACAACGTGACCGCGTCAGCGCGGGGCAAAAGCCAGTCAGCGAGGATTGTGGTTCACCATCAACCGCGGCGTAGACTACAGCCGTTATTAAGAGCCGCTGATAAAACGTCTGCGCAGCCGCCAGGCGGACGCAGCGGGTGCGAGGAATCCTCATGGTCGCCCGAGTGCACCCCGATTCCTGCGCGCCGCCCACGCCTGGCTGACGGCCGCTCACTACATTTTTTAGCGACTCGAAACGGGCCCGGATTACGACCGTGCATCCGGGTGCGAACGAATAACGTCGCCCGGACACACCGCTATGAATATGCATCGTGTTGTCGCTCATCCTGGGTTCGTACAGCATCGTCTGTCGCAGGTGATCGGGTTATTGCTGATGTCCATGCTCGCGTCGCCATCCGCGGCGCAAACCAATGCATCGCCATCGTCCAACCCAGGCACACCGTCATCGTCGAACCGTAAACAAGCGGTGACATTGAACGAAGTGATGGTTACCGCAAACCGTCGTCGCGAACCCGAGCGTGAAGTGCCCATGCACGTGGCCACCATACAGGCTGCATCGCTGCAGCAATTGGGGGCCAAGAATCTCAGCGATTACGTGTCGTACGAGCCCGGTGTGTTCTTTGCCAGCGCAGGCGGCACAGGGCAAGGCGAATTGGTGATGCGCGGTGTTTCCACCGGCAACCAAACCAGTCCAACGGTGTCGTTGTACATCGATGATGTGCCAGTGGGTGGAAGCACTGTCTACGCCGCCGCGGCGACGTTCTTGTTTGATCCTGCGTTGCTCGATCTCGATCACATCGAGTTCTTGTATGGACCCCAAGGCACGCTCTACGGTGCAGGCTCGATGGGCGGCCTGGTGAAGTACATCACTGTCCAGCCGGATTTGAGTGGCTTTTCCGGCAGCGTCGGTGGCGATATCTCGGGCACGCAGCGAG
This sequence comes from Dyella monticola, assembly GCF_003363155.1. Lineage (GTDB taxonomy): Bacteria > Pseudomonadota > Gammaproteobacteria > Xanthomonadales > Rhodanobacteraceae > Dyella_B > Dyella_B monticola. Next base: position 253,220 of record NZ_QRBE01000001.1, read on the forward strand.
GAGGCATGAGCTACACCGAACGTGCCACGCTCAACATTCCGCTGATAAAGGACAAAGCCGCGCTGCGCGTATCTGCCGTCGATCAGCACATCACCGGTGTGTACCAGGCGGTAGGCGAAACGCCGGCGGGCGGCGCCGATCGTACCCACACCAAGGGCGCGCGCGTGCAATTGGAGGTCGATCCGGTCGATAAATTGACGCTCGGTCTTACGGCCATGGCGCAAAAGATCATGGCCGATGGTTTGTCGATGGGTGATTTCAATCTGCAAGGGCAACCTATTTCTGGCGGCCCTTACAACCGCAGCCTCAATCACCGCGAACCGTTTACGCAGACGCTGGAGTTGTACTCCTTTCATGCAGGTTACGATTTCAATTGGGCGACGTTGGATTGGATCAGTTCCTATCAGAACTTCGTCAATCACAGCGTGCAGGATTATCCCGATTCCTTCCTGGATCTGCTCAATGGGATCGGGCCGCTGTTCGGTCTGGATCAGCCGCTCAGTTCGCTGTATGTCGATTCGCAGTACACCGTGCACAAGACCTCGCAGGAAATCCGCTTTACGTCGCGCAAGAACGAAACGCTCGACGGCTTGTTCGGCATTTGGCTCAATCGCGAAAATGTGTGGGAGCAATACGTGCTGGAGGGCGATAACGTTCCACCACCGGGCGTGACCCCATTGATCCTGCAGAGCGTGAATGCGGGTTTCAAGGAATACGCCGGTTATGGCGATCTCACCTGGCACATCAATCCGACACTCGATCTCACGGTCGGTGCGCGTGCGAGTGGCAACTCGCAGCATCTTTCCAATTTTGAGGAAGGTCCGTTCGCGGGTAGTCCGGGTGGTTTTCAAGAACGCGTGAACAGCCAGGACGTCACCAAGATGATCACCTTGACGTGGCGGCCCACGGACAAGGGCAGCTATTACATGCGTGCGTCCACCGGTTATCGCCCCGGTGGTCTGCAAGCACCGATACAGAGCACGCTGCTAGGACCGAACCCCAATGCAACCGACACGTTCGCCTCGGACAATCTGGATAGCTACGAGCTGGGCTACAAGGGCAGTTATCTTGAGCATCATGTGAACGTGGGTATCGATGGCTACGACATCGAATGGCATCACATGCAGCTTTATACCTATACGCTGGGTAACACGATCATCCAGAACGCGGGCGATGCGCGCATCAAGGGTCTGGAGATGCAAGGCGATTACAAAAACGGTGCATGGGAGTTTGGCGCATCCAGTGCCTACACGGATGCATTCACCAACAATGGTGCGCCTCAGCTGGGCATTCAGCCGGATGCGCCGTTACCGTATTCGGCGCGTTGGGCTGGCACAGTCAATGGGAAATACCATTTCATGGTGGCCGGAACGGATGCCTATGTGGGTGCGGTCGTGCGTGCGTCGAGTCACCGCAACGCGGGTTTTGATGGCGATGTAAGCGATCCGAATTTCAAGCTACCAGGTTTCATGTTCGTCGACTTCAACCTGGGCGTGAACCTGCGTGGCGGAACGAATGTGGATATCTACGTGCGCAATGCGTTCAATCGCCAGGTGCCAATCGGCACGCTCAATGATGAGGCGGTGGATTTTCTCGCAACAGTCGGTGGGCCGATGCTGGTGCAGATGTCAACACCGCGAACCGTCGGCGTCGCCTTCAACGTGCCATTTTGATCCGACGCTGGCGTTGCCGGTGCGGCAACGCCCAGCATCAATCAATGACCAGTTCCGCTGACTTGCGAAGGCGGGTTGATCGCATACAGCAACGCTGGCAGAAAGATGAAGGTTGCCAGCAACACCGCCACCAGACTTACCAGCAGCATGCGCCCCATGCTGGCCATGCCAAGATCATGCGACAACGCCAACGAGCCAAACGCGGTACCGGTGGTGAGCGCCGAGAACAGCACGGCACGTGCGGATGCAGAACTTACGAAGCGCCGCATGCCCGCACGCCAGTTCATCACGAAGTACACGTTGAAGGACACACCCACACCCAGCAGCAGCGGCAAGGAGATGATGTTGGCGTAATTGATCGCCATGCCCAGCGAGCGCGCAAGCAGGGCTGTAAGCAGCGCCGACATGCCCAACGTCAACAGCACGATGCCTGCATCTTTCAAGCGGCGGATCACCAGCATCAGCACGATCGCAATGGCGATGATCGCCAGTACCGCCGCCTGCTTGAAGGCCTGCATGATGGTATCGGCCGAGGCAATCGTGGTTACTGCCGGGCCGCCTGCGTCGGGTGCGACGCGTTGCACGGCTTCGACGAAGCGGCGCAGGCCGGAGGTGTCCTGCTCGTTGACGGTGGGCGAGACCTGGATGCGCACTTGCCCGTTCGGGCTGACCCAGTCGCGCTTGATCGACTCGGGCAAGGTTTGCAGCGTAACGGCCTTGGCGTTCAAGGCATCGCGCAGGCTATTCAATTGCGCGGGCAGGAAGCGGCTTACGGCTTCGTTCATGGCCATCAACCGATCGTCCGGTGCCTTGGCCAATCGTTGCAGGGCCGCTTCGATGCCGAACAACGGGGAGCCCGGGGTCATTTCCGGCTTCGCGTCGTTGATGGCGTCGAGCGTGTCGCTGATGGCCGAACGCAACGCTTGTGGCGTGACGGGTGACCCGGAAGGATCGACATCCAGCGACGGCAGCATCAACACCTGCGCTTGATTGAGCTGATCCAGCGACGCCTGCTGGTCGGGCGGCACGAACGTCGCCCCGGAAATTACGGAGGAAACTTCCGGCAACGTGGACAGCTTGTCCGACAGCGTGCGCGCCGCCTCCACGCTGGGCACCATGATGTTGATGTTGAACGGGTTGGTGACCGGGTTGTCCGCCAGACTGCGCAGCGTGCGCATCGGCTCGGAATGCGGATCCTGCGTATTGAGCGGGTTTGCGTCGAACGGCATGCGCGCGCCCGTGACCAGGCCGGCGATGCCGAGCAGTCCGAACACGATCAGCACCGGCTTGTAGTGATGATGCAGCCAGGAATCCATCTTTGGGCCGAACGGCAGCGACAGCTCCTTGCTCTGGCGCACGGGCTTGGCAAGGCTGAGCAGCGCGGGCAGCAAGGTGAGTGTGCACACCAGCGCAATGCCCATGCCTACGCCGGCGATGGTGCCCAGCTCGGCCACGCCCACGAAATTGGTCGGCGAGAAGGCGAGAAATCCGCACGCGGTGGCTGCGGCCGCCACGGCGATCTGGCTGCCTGATACGCGAGCGCCTTCGGCCAGCGCCAGGTCGATGTCATCAAGCAGCATGCGCTGCTCGCGCAGACGCACGGCAAATTGAATGCCGAAATCCACCGCAAGGCCGACGAACAACACCGCGAACGCCACCGAAATCACATTCAAGGTGCCCACGGCGAGCGCGGCAAAACCGGTGGTCAGTGCGAAGCCCACCAGCAACGTAAGCAGGATCGGAATGATGCGACGGAACGAATGCATCGCCAGGTACAACCATAGCGCCAGCAGGAACAAGCTGACCAGCGTGCTGGCGACGATGCCCTTGGTGAGTGCGCCGAACTGCACGTCGGCCAGTGCAACCGAGCCGGTGTAATCGACACGTGCGCGGCCGGCTTTCACATCCGGCAACGTATCGCGGATCTTTTCCAGCGCCTTCGTCGCGGCAAGACCCGGTTGCAGCGAGCCTTCCTCCAGTACGGGGTGAGTCAGGACAAAGCGCACGTTTTGCGGCTGCTGTGTGATGTCCGAACCCAGCAAGCCTTGCCACGACAGCGGCGTGGGGTGGCCATCGGCGGCGTTGTTCAATACCTGTGTCAGCTGATCCAGCGCAGGCTTATACGGAGAAAGATCGGCATGCTGAATGCGCACACCCGCTGCCATCAGCGACACACCGTTCAGCAGACCACGTGCCGACGGATCGGCCGCCAGCGGGCCGAGCAGCGGTTGTGCGTTCATCAGCGAATCGAGCATCTTGCTCAGGTCATCCGGGCCGAGCAGCAGCAAGCCTTCCGTGCGGAAAAACGGATCGGCGTCGGGCCGGCTTACGTCGATGAAATGCTTTTTGTCCGCTGCAAGCGCCTTGGCGAGCTGTGCGGCGGTTTCATCGGACTCCTCCGGCGTATCGCCGCGCACGACCACCGCAAGTACGTCATTGAACTGCGGGAATTCGCGGTCAAAAGCCGCCGCATGCTGACGCCACGGGAGCGTCTTGGCGAAAAGGTTATCGGTATTGGTGTCCACGCTCAGCCGCTGCGCGGCGAGCCAAATGCTGATTCCGGCCAGGACGAAGAAGCACAGCGCGACCAGCGCGGCATAGCGTCGGCAGAATTGGACAATGCGGACGATGAACTCAGTCACGGGCCCGATGGCTCCTCGAGCAATGTATGAAAAACGTTAAGGATAATGCATAACGCTCAGCTTTCCCTTAGGCGCGGGTAACTACCCTTGTGCGTAGGGATCCCGCTTGCCCGCAACACCTCCCTACGGGTTGCCTGAAAAGACGAGGGTGAGCGGATGGCCGCATCGTAAGTATCAGATTTTTCGCAAGAACTTTCCGTAAAACCCTGAGGCCGCTGAGCTTGCCCCTTAGCGCCCGATCGAGTCGGGTGCGGGCTCCTTCCCGCGAAAGGCATGCGTGACCTGGGGGAATCGTGCCTCGATAGCCTTGCGGATACCTGCCAGATCCAGGCCGGCCTCGCTCAATACTTCGTCACGGCTGCCGTGCTCCAGGTACACATCGGGCAGGCCCAGAAGCAGCATCGGTACGCTCATCCCGTGCGCCGCCAGGCATTCGGCCACGGCGGAGCCCGCACCACCGGCGATCGCGTTGTCCTCAAGGGTCACGAAAGCGTCGTGGCGGGTGGCCAGTTCCAGCAAGAGCGTCTCGTCCAGCGGTTTGACGAAGCGCATGTTGACCAGGGTTGCGTCGATTTCCTCGGCGATTTCCTCGGCCGTCGCGAGCATCGCGCCGAAGCTCAAGAGCGCCAGCCGATGCCCGCGTCGGCGCACTTCCGCTTGGCCGATGGGTAGCGCATCGAGCGTGCTGCGCACGGCCGCACCGGGGCCGCCGCCGCGCGGGTACCGGATCGCCGCCGGCCCGGGATGAAGGAAGCCGGTGGTGAGCATGCTGCGGCATTCGTCCTCGTCGGCGGGCGCCATGATCAGCATGTTCGGCAGGCAGCGCAGAAAGCTCAGATCGAAACTGCCGGCATGCGTGGCGCCGTCCGGGCCGACAATGCCGGCGCGATCGATGGCGAAGGTCACATCGAGGTTTTGCAGCGCGACGTCGTGAATGGCCTGGTCGTAGGCGCGCTGCAAAAAAGTGGAATAAATCGCGACCACCGGCTTGGCACCTTCGCAGGCCATGCCGGCAGCGAGCGTCACCGCGTGTGGTTCGGCGATGGCCACGTCGATGTAGCGATCGGGATATTCCTGGGAAAAACGCACCAATCCCGAGCCTTCGCGCATGGCTGGCGTGATGCCGAACAGGCGCTCGTCCGCCGCGGCCATATCGCATAGCCAGTCGCCGAACACATCGCTATAAGTTGGCTTGCCGGTGCCGGCTTTCTTCACCACGCCCGCGTTGGGGTCGAACGGGCTCACGGCGTGATATTCGATCTGTGCCCGTTCCGCTGGGGCGTATCCCTTGCCCTTGGTGGTGATCACGTGCAGCAGTTGCGGGCCGCGCGCGTCTTTGAGCGTGCGCAATACTTCCAGCAGCTTGGGCACGTCGTGGCCATCGATCGGGCCGCTGTAATCGAAACCCAGTTCCTCGAACATCGTGCTTGGCACCGCTACACCATCGCCGCGTTTTTCCAGCCGCTTGGCAAGACCGCCCACGTTTTCGCTGATCGACATGCCGTTGTCGTTGAGCACCACCAGCAGGTTCGCGCTCAAGTCGCCGGCGTGATCCAGTGCTTCGAAGGCCATGCCGGCGGTCATCGCGCCATCGCCGATCACGGCCACGAATTTGCGCGCATCGCCTTTACGCTGCGCGGCAATCGCCATGCCCAGCGCGGCGGAAATCGAGGTGGAGGAATGGCCCACACCGAAGGCGTCGTACTCGCTTTCCTCGCGACGCGGAAAGGGCGCCAGGCCACCTTTCTTTTTGATGGAGGTGATGCGGTCGCGACGTCCGGTGAGGATTTTGTGCGGATAGCACTGATGACCTACGTCCCAGATCAAGCGGTCATGTGGCGTATCCAAGACGTAGTGCAGCGCCACGGTCAGCTCCACCACGCCCAGGCCTGCACCAAAATGGCCGCCGGAGCTGGCGACGGCTTCGATCAGGTAGCCACGCAGTTCATCGGCGATCGCGGTGAGCCGGTCGGCCGGGAAGCGGCGCAGGTCGTCAGGAGTCTGGATGGCGGCGAGATGGGGATAGCGGGAGAGGTCGATCATCCGTCTATTGTGCCCCCTCTTGTCTTTTGGAGAGAGGGGCGCCAGAAGGTCGCACCGCCGTATTGCCGTCATGTATCGCGAATGCAGGCATCCATGTGCCCGGATGGAAAAGACCAAAAATGGATGCCCGCTTTCGCGGGCATGGTGGCTTTTCAGATAATCCCGGCCAAACCGCAGGTGTTACATCATCGCTTCACGTCGATGCCGCGGCAGATGACTGACCAGGAATTCCATCTGGTCGGCCAGGATATTGCGGTTGGAAAGAATCAGATGCTCCACCCAGCTCGGCCGGTATGGCACTGCGAGCAAGGGCATGTTCGCTTCCTGCGGCGTGCGGTTGCTCTTTTTCAGGTTGCAGGCGAGGCAGGCGCTCACCACGTTTTCCCATTCGTCCCGGCCGCGCTTGGACAGCGGCAACACGTGGTCGCGCGTCAGTTCGCTGCGGGCGAAACGCCCGCCGCAGTACATGCACAGATAGCGGTCGCGGCCAAACAACGCGGCATTGGTAAGCGCCGGTGCCGGATCAATGGCGTGGTCCCGGCAGTGTCCGCGGCTGGCGACGATGGGATGCAACTGGATGCGGCTCTGCGCGCCCAGGTGGCGGTTATGGCCGCCGTGCACGGTAAGACAGGGGTCACCGAGCGTCCAGGCCACAGCGTCCCGGACGTAGAGGCATACGGCGTCTTGCCAGCTGATCCAGTCGAGGATGCGGCCGGCGGCGTCCAGTGAGAGTACCCGGGTCGAATTGAGGTCCGCCCGATGTGGCACTTCCATAAGCATGCTGTTTCGTCCTTCACCTGTAGCGAAAGAGCGTCCCATCGATGCAATGGTGCTCGGTTTTTCCGCAGCATAGAACAAATTCATTGCAAAACGCATGCACAAGCCGGGGACCGGCGTCCCAAAAACCTATGGTCCAGGCCGATTCGCCCCGGCCACAAAGCGCTGATATAGTGCTTGTTCATCTGTAGACCCGACGCCGGGTTTGGGAGGGGGAGCCGCGCGTGGCGACCCCGGCACGGCGGGGCAGAGGTAAGTAAAGTGGCTGACGTACTTTTCTATGAGCGCCCGGTTCCGCTCAACCGCACCGTACATAAGGATCTGCGCATCAAGGGCCTGCAGAACCTCAAGTTCGCGCACAACGTGCATTCGGTGCCGGTGACGTGCGCGGAGTTCCCCGTTACCGCGCGCGACATCCCGATCCTGTTCGCCGGTCCCGACGCGGCCAGCGCCGGCCCGATGGCCCTGCTTGGTCTGCGTCAGAACGAAAATCTGTTCGTCGACGCCGAAGGCCTGTGGGCACAGGGTGTGTACATTCCGGCATTCGTGCGCCGCTATCCGTTCGTGCTGGCCGAGAAGCCGGTGGGCGCCGAAGGCGACGATTTCACCGTGTTCCTCGATGAAGCCTACGAAGGCTTCAACAGCGCCGAAGGCGAGCGCCTGTTCAAGGAAGACGGTACTGAAAGCGACATGCTGAAGAATGCCGTGAACTTCCTCGGCGAATTCCAGCAACACGTCGCCCGCACCCGCCAATTCATGGAAGACCTGCGCAAATACGACCTGCTGGAGCCGCGCAACATTCGCATGGAGCGCAACGGCAACGTCATCAATCTCAATGGCCTGTACGTGGTCAACGAGGAAAAGCTGCGCAAGCTCGACGCGGAAACCACGCACCGCTTCCTCACCGACGGCACGCTGGGCTGGATCTACGCCCACCTGCTTTCGCTGATGAACATCGATCGCGTCGGCCAGCGTCTGGCGCAGATCGAAGAGACGGAAGCCGCTCGCGCGACCAAGAACTGATCGTTCCAAGTTTGTTGCATAAAAAATCCCCTGCTGCTTGCAGCAGGGGATTTTTGTTTAGTCAAATGGCATGACGCCTCAGCGTCATTCCGGCGAAGGCCGGAAGCCATCGCGAATCGAAGCACGGATTCCGGCTTTCGCCGGAATGACGACAGGGCTCGATGAAGTCACGTAATGAAATCAGGTCGCTCTATCGCGTCTGCTGTGGATACATAGCCGCCACCTCGGTCGCCGTGATGGTGTTGCTGTAGTGATTGCCAAAATGCGAGCGCACGTAATTGATCACGTCGGCAATCTGCGCATCCGTCAAGCTGGCGTTCCGGAAAAAATTTCCCGGGCTCGGCGGCTTGGACTCAAATGACGGCATGTCATGCCGACCGAACAGAATCACCGCGGCCATATATTGCGGCGAAGCGAGTTTTGGATTGCCGGCAAGCGCCGGGTAGGTTCCTGCGCCGATGGCACCTTTGCCGTCGGGCATATGGCAGCCCTGGCAGATGTGGTGAAAAATCTCCTCGCCATTGGCGCTTTTGAGCGAGGTGTACGTGTAGAAAGACGGGGCGGAGGATTGCGCAGCGGCCAGACCTGCGCATGCAAAAAACAGCGCGGCGGCGAGGAGGAAGCGTTTCATGCGGCACCTCTGGCAAGCACGCGCTGGTGAAGACGAGCGATCACATCCAAGGCCGACGTTACCGCCCCTTCCTGCCACGCGGGCAGATATGAAGCATGTTCGCCAGCCAGCGCGATGCGGCCGTCGATCTGGCAAAGATTGTCGTAGTGTTTGGCGCGCAAGTCGTCCGACCATGCGGCGAAGCAGCCGAGTGTGAACGGTGCGCGATGCCACGCCACGGCGATACCGTTTTCGAATTCCTGTTTGTATTGTGGATGGATCTGGTTACCCATTTCCACGGCTTGCCGTACGCGTTCTTCCGGCGACATCGCGGTGAACTGATAGGCGTCCAGACCATAGGCGTAGGCACCCAGCAGTACACCTTTGCCCTTGCTGTTGAAGTCGCTACTCGGGTAGCTGATGGTGTTGATCGGCAAACTCGTGGCGGTAATGCCGCCGTAGATGTCTTCGTCTTCTTCCCAGAAGCGCCGCTTGAATTGCAGCCCGATTTTCACCGACGCCGCATACGGTACGGCGCTGATCGCATCGGTCATCGCAGCGCTGACGTTCATGGGAATCTGACTGAGAATGGAGAGCGGAATGGTGCAGATGCACCAGTCTGCGCGCGCCGTTTGTACGTGCCCAGGACGACGCGCGTCTTCGTAACTGACGGCGACGCCGTGATCGTCTTGATGGATGGCGGTGACTTTGGCGTTGTAGTGGATCACGCCTTGCAACTGTCGCCCGAAGGCTTCGCCGATGCGCCCCATGCCACCTACAGCCTGAAACAGCGTGGTCTGGAATTCGTAGTTTTCGCCATCGGCGAGCCCGGACCACAGCTTCGACGTGAGCAAGTCGTGCAATTGCAGCGGTTGCGAATCGATCGGTTTGGCCGAGAGGCCGCCGCCGGGTTCTTTGTCATAACCGCGACGATTGCTCGTGCGGCCACCGGCCACATAAGCGTAGTGATTGTCCAGCGCGCCCCAGCGCTGCAGCGATTCCAGCAGTTGTGCCTGATCGTCTTTGGTGAGTTGCGCATCGAGCTTGCTCTGCTGCGTCACCTTGGCTAGCAATTCGGCTACATAGCCGCGGTAATCGGCATTGACGGCGCGATAGCGCTGCGGCTTGCCGCCGAACGCGTCGCTGTTATGCAAATACGCGTTGTGATTGACCTGCACGAACGGCTCGAGCGGGACATTGAGTTTCTTGCAGTAATCGAGCAAGCCGCGGTGATGATAAGGAATACGCCACGGGCCGGGATTGATGTAAAGACCGCGATCGAACTGGCAGTGCTGCGTGTCGCCGCCCAGCTCGGTGTACGTGTCGCCGCCGCGTAGTGTCCAGTTCCTGCCGCCGGGACGTGCGTTGTATTCCAGCACCTGCACCTTGTAACCGGCCTGGCGCAGTTCGTAGGCTGCCACCATCCCGGCAAGACCGGCGCCGAGAATCAGCACGGACGCACCACGTGGCGTGCCTTGCAATACGGGCGTGCCCTTGTACGGCGAATCGGCGGCGACGCCCAGGCTGCTCATGGCCTGGTACATCATGGCGCCGCCCGCGCTGAGGCCGATCAGGCGCAGCAAATCGCGGCGCGTCATCGAAAGCTGCGACTGTTCCCCTTGCATGGCTTGCCCCATCATGTTCAAGCTGTCAGCACAACGCATTCGGCGCGCCGGGGACAGTGACAGAAGGCATACCCACCTCCCTTCGGAGGGTGCATCAGTGCACGGGCTTGGCCATCCGCAGCAGATCGAGGTTGTAGCCCGCCGCCTCGTACAGTGCCCGCGCCCGCTCGTTGCCGGGAAACACCGCCAGCGTCACGAGCTGGCATTGATGTTCGCGCGCCCACGCCTCGGCGTGCTCGATCAATGCCTTGCCCACGCCCTGGCCCTCGTGACGCGGCACGACGGCAAGATCGGAGATATGGCAGTTGTGGCGCCCGGTGAAGTAATCCTGCGTTTTCTGCAGGTGAATGAAGCCCACCCGCTCGCCCTCATCGTTCTCCGCCACGAAGACGTAGCTGTTGGAGGGCTGATCATCCAGATGACGGCTAAGGTCCTTGCGGATGCCTTCGATACATTCGTGTCGCTTGCGCCAGGTAGGCAAGGTGAAATCCACGAAGCGGGAAACCAGGCCGAGGATAAAGTCGTCGTCATCCTCGGCCAGACGAATCAGAAAAGTGCTGTCACTCATGCGCCATGCCGGTCGATAAAGAACGGGTAGGGCGGTTCTACACCCAACAGGGTTGTGGGTGGAAGACCCTTTGAGCGGTGAAGGCGATGGGGTGAAGTCAAGTTCGCCTTGAGTGCTGGTCGTGCGACAAGCTCACACGACCCCACCCCTACCCTCCCCTCCCCTCCCCTGCAAGCAGGGGAGGGGGCACATCCGGAAAATTACTGACCAATCACCGGCAACGCGATGTAGCTGGCCTGATCGGCCGAGTGGTAGATCCGTTGCGTGGCCTTCTGATAGTCGCCAGGCTTGGCGAAAAAGATGTTCGGCACGAAGGTCTGGGGGTTGCGGTCGTACAGGGGGAACCAGCTCGATTGCACCTGTACCATCACGCGGTGGCCGGGCAGGAACACGTGGTTCGCGGCCGGCAGATCGAAACGGAAGGTGAGCGGCTGGTTGTCGGCGAGCGGCTTGGGATTGTCGAAGCCTTCACGGTAACGGCCACGGAAAATGTCCATCGATACGGCCAGCTGATAGCCACCCATCTCCGGTTGCTCGGCCACCTGATCGGGATATACGTCGATCAGCTTCACCACCCAGTCACTATCCGTGCCGCTGGTGGACGCCACCAGATGCACCACCGGTGCGCCGGCGATGGTCAGCGGTTGCGTGAGCACATCCGACACATAGGTGACCACGTCGGTGCGACCGGACGCTTCGCGCTGATCGTCCACCAGCCACTGCGACCAGGTGAGGCCGTTGTCGTAGCCGATCGGCTGGATCGGGCGCGCACGGAACGGCACCGGATGCGCGGGATCGGAGATGTATTGGTCATACGCGTTGCCACCGTTGGGTGCCTGGAAACCGAGTTTGTTATCCGGCTCCAGGTACAGCGGACGACTCTTCACGTTGCACCCATCCTCGCAGGCGAGCGGCCAATGGCTCAGGCGCTGCCAGTGGTTAGTGCCCGTCTGAAAGGCGGTCACCGGCGCGATATCCGCTTTGGGCGCGCCATCCTTCAGGTATTGCGCCAGAAACGGACGCAGGATGTGTTCGCGAAAATACTTGGCCGTGTCGCTGCCGAATTGAATCGCGCCCAGTGAACTGCCTTCGTCGATTTCCTGGCCGTGGTGCCACGGGCCCATCACCAGCTTCACCATGTCCCCGCTCGTGTCTTTGGGCTTGATGGCGCGATAGACGGCGAGTGCGCCGTAGATGTCTTCCTGATCCCACAGGCTGTGCACCAGCATCGTCGGCACTTTCAGTGGCTGCGCGGCGAGCACTTTGTCGACGGCTTGCTCGCTCCAGAACGAGTCGTATGCCGGGTGTGCAGTCATTTTGTTCCAGAAACCAAGCTGCTCCATGCCGTACGCGCGACCGAGTTCGCCAGCGGAGACGTAATGCATGAACAGGTCGTATTCGTCGTGATAGTCGGTCCACCACTTGTAACTGTTGTCGCGACTGGCCGACTGCTCGTAGATGTAGGACATGTTTTGCTGACGGAACGCGCCATGATGGAACCAGTCATCGCCCATCCAGCCGTCCACCATCGGATTCATCGGCACGGCGACTTTCAGTGCCGGGTGCGGGTTTACCAGCGACATCAGCGGTTCGAAGCCGTCGTAGGAGATGCCGATGGTGCCGACCTTGCCGTTCGACTCAGGGATATTCTTCACCAGCCAGTCGATGGTGTCGTACGTGTCGGTGGCGTCATCCACCGGCGTGGGGTTGAGCGGGCCGTGCACCGGCCGGTTCATCACGTAATCGCCTTCGGAGCCGTATTTGCCGCGGATATCCTGGATCACGCGGATATAGCCGTCTTCCACGATCACGTCGGTGGCGTTGTCGTAACCCTCCAGCATCGGGCCGAGGTGGCCGCTCATCACGTGATGGGTGAGTTCCTTGGCGTCATAAGGCGTGCGTGTCAGCACGATGCCTGCATGATGCGCGCCCTTGGGAATCAGGATCACCGTGTGCAGTTTCACACCGTCGCGCATCGGGATATCCACGTCGCGCTCGACGTAGTCGAAGCTTTCCGTGACCGGCTTGAAATGAGCGGGTGTCTCGCTAGGGTAATTCGGGTATTGCGGTTTGGAAGTGTCGTCCATGGACAGTGCTGCGCCGCTCAGGCACAGCAGCAAGCCAAGCAATACGGGCTTGAGCCCGCCTACAGCGATCTTCATGGTGACTCCCCTTTGGATAAGCAGAGGTAGCCTAGCGTCAATCGAAGGAGCTTGGCATGTCGCAGTGCCGAATGCTTGCCTCGACGTCATTCCGGCGAAGGCCGGAATCCGTGCTTCGCACTCGCCATGGATTTCGGCCTTCGCCGGAATGACGTCAGGGAGGTATGAGCCACCGTGCAAGAGTGGATGCTTGGGGTAAAAAATAAAAACGCCCGGACTGGCCGGGCGTTTTATGGCTTCACTTATTGGAGGTTTAGGCTATCGCTGGAATGCTCTCGATCCCTGCCTCAATCGCCGCCCTATGCATATGCGTACGCGGCAGCAACCGCGCAAAGTAGAAGGCCGCCGTATCGCGCTTGGCTTGCTTGAACGCTGGTTGCTGCGCGCTTTGGTCAAGCGCCGCTAGCGCGCGCACCCAGAAATAGGCAAGCGTGATGTAACCGCTGTAGTACAGATAATCGTTGGCCGCGGCGCCGAGTTCTTCCGGATTGGACTGCACACGCTGGGCCAGCTTGAGGGTGAGTTCGCCCCATTCCTTGGCGAGCGCACCGAGTGTGCCGATGTAGGGCTTCAATGCTTCGTTCGCCGCATGCTGTTTGCAGAACGCACCGATCTCGGCGAGGAAATGCTGCAGGCCCACGCCTTTGAGCTGGAGAATCTTGCGGCCGAGCAAGTCGGCAGCCTGGATGCCGGTGGTGCCTTCGTACAGCGTGATGATGCGTGCGTCGCGCACGAATTGCTCCACGCCGTTTTCCACGATGAAGCCGTGACCGCCATACACCTGCAACGCTTCCTTGGTGCATTCCTGCGCCAGTTCGGTGACCATGCCCTTGGCAATCGGAATGAGGAAGGCGAGCAGTTCACCCGCTTGCTGGCGCTGTGTTTCATCGGCGCCGCGCGCTTCGATATCCGTTTGCAGTGCGGAATACAGCAACAACATGCGCGAGCCTTCCACGAAGGCGCGTTGAGTCAGCAGCATGCGGCGAACGTCCGGTTGCGCCATCAGATTGTCGGCGGGTTTGTCGGGGAATTTCGCGCCGGAAAGCGCACGTGATTGCAAGCGCTCGCGCGCATAGTTGGCGCTGTTCTGCCACGCGCGTTCGGCCAGCGCCAACCCCTGCACGCCAACCGAAAGACGCGCCGCATTCATCATGGTGAACATCGCAGCGAGGCCTTTGTGCGGCTGTCCGATCAAATAGCCTTCCGCGCCGTCGAAATTCATCACGCAGGTCGCCGAGCCGCGAATACCCATCTTGTGTTCGATCGCGCCCGCGTAGACGTTGTTGCGCTCACCCGGCGAGCCATCCGCTTTCAGCTTGAACTTTGGCACGATGAACATCGAAATACCGCGGCTGCCGGCCGGCGCATCGGGCAGGCGGGCAAGCACGAGGTGGATGATGTTTTCGGCCATATCATGCTCGCCGGCACTGATGAAGATCTTGGTGCCGGAGATCGTGTAGCTGCCGTTCGCGCCGGGTTCGGCGCGGGTTTTCAAAAGGCCCAGATCGGAGCCGGCCTGCGGCTCGGTGAGGCACATAGTGCCGGTCCATTGACCGGCGACGATCGGCTTGAGATACGCATGCTTCTGTTCATCCGTACCGTGCAATTCCAGCGCGTGGCAGGCGCCTTCGGATAACAGCGGATACAGGCTCCATGACAAATTGCCCGACTGAAACAGCTCGGTGGTGGCAATGCCCATCGCCGAAGGCAACGCCTGGCCGCCGAACGCTTCGGCTTGGGTGAGGCCCGGCCAGCCGCCATCGGCAAACTGCCTGAAGGCTTCTTTGAATCCTTTCGGCGTGGTGACGCTGCGCGTGGCCTTGTCGTAATGGCAGCCTTCCTCGTCGCCCGGCCCGTTGGTGGGCGCCAGTACCTGTTCGCTCAACCGGCCGGCCTCTTCCAGCACTGCATCGAGCAGGTCGCGTGTGTGAGCTTCGCCCCCTTGCAGTGCAGTGAGCAGGGCTTCGGCGCCGAGCACATCGAAGAGTGCAAAGCGCTGATCATCGAGCGGGGCCTTGTAGAGCGTCATGGCTGGATCCTTTGAGGCAGATGTATCAACGGAACGTGTTGGCAATGCCTGGAACGGGCGAGAGGAAAGAGCTGCTGTTGAATGGGAAGTCGCGCGGGTTCTTGTCGTCCGGGTGGTCTTCCAGATTGGGCATGCAATGCACGATGCCGCTGAGCGTGTAGGGCAGGGAGCCCGCACTGCCTTTGGCGGCAACCACTTGCAACGCCTGGTTCATGGCGGGCGTGGGAAGCACGTCCACGTGCAGCACGTCGCCGGCGAAGGAGGGGATGTCCAGGTCGAACGTGCTGTGCACGCGCACCGGAATGCCTTGCGCGATCTGCAACTGACCTTCCACCGATTGGTACTTCATGCCGGTGTAGCTGTTGTTCTGGATGCGCAGGGTGAGCTGCCATGCGCCATCAGGCTGCACATGCATCTGCTGAATCGTGATCGTGGGCGGGAACACGCTCTGCCGTTGAGGTCCGCAGGCCGCGAGCAGGGCGGCGAGCATCACAAGGGCCAATCCGTGGAGCAGTCGTTTCATGGAAAGCACCTCAAACGATTGTTTGAATATAACAGGGAACGGGACAGGTGAAACAGGGCTCCGCCATACGCGAAACGTTTGAAACAAAAAGAGTTATACAGAAAAGAGGTGGTGGGGCGCATCGCGTTCGTCGGCAGTTGCTCCCTCCCCTACGTGCAGTAGGGGAGGCTGGGGGGTGCAGTGTTCAATTTCGTGATGAAGTCTCATTACTCCGCAAGCTCGAACAACCCCACCCCCAACCCTCCCCTGCAAGCAGGGGAGGGAGGGAGCCGTCACACGCCCTTGCGGTTCCCAACGTCATACAGAGCAGGCATCATTGGTGGTTGCACTCCTTCTCTTATCACACGGTCATTCATGTCCTCTCGCATCGTTGCTCGTCGCTCCCCCATCCATGGCAATGGCGTATTTGCAGTCGCACCCATCAAGAAGGGTGAAGAAATCATCGAATACAAGGGCACGTTGATGACCCACACGGAAGCGGACGACATGTACGGCGACGGCGGCGAAACGGGCCACACCTTTCTGTTCACGCTCAACGACGACTACATCATCGACGCCAACCGCAAGGGTAATATCGCGCGCTGGATCAACCATAGCTGCGCGCCCAACTGCGCGGCCTTCGTGCTGGAAAACGACACCGGCAATCCGCGCAAGGACAGGGTGGTGATCGAAGCCAAGCGCAACATCAAGGCGGGCGAAGAACTTACTTACGACTACGGCATCGTGCTGGAAGTGCCACACACCGCGCGCCTGAAGAAAAAATGGCAGTGCCTGTGCGGTTCGCCCAAGTGCACCGGCACGCTGCTCAAGCCCAAGCGCGCCGCGAAGAGCTGATCACACGTCACTCACTGTGGTCATACGCAACCTCCATGGTTGCGTATGCAGACTCCGGGCACGAGTTTCAAACCGGAGTCCACACATGAACGCAAGCAAATCCCTGGCCGGCAAGAAGATTGCGCTACTTGCCACCGACGGTTTCGAATACGCCGAACTCACCGAGCCGAAAAAGATGCTCGAAGAAGCCGGTGCCGCCGTCGAAGTGATCGCGCCCGGCGATGCCAAGGAAATCAAGGGCTGGAAGATCAGCGATTGGAGCGGCACGGTCAAAGTGGACCGCTCGCTCGCACAGGCCAGGCCTGATGACTACGAAGCCTTGCTGCTGCCCGGCGGCGTCATCAATCCTGACAAGTTGCGCATGAAAGAAGACGCGGTGTCCTTCGTGCGTGCCTTCGGCGACGCCAACAAGCCGATCGCGGCGATCTGCCATGGCCCATGGACATTGATCAACGCGGGCCAGGTGAAAGGACGCACCATGACGTCCTGGCCGAGCGTGAAACAAGATCTGGAAAACGCCGGCGCGCACTGGGAAGACCGCGAAGTGGTGCGCGATGGCAACCTGATTACGAGCCGCAAGCCGGATGATATTCCGGCCTTTGGCAAAGCGTTTATCGCGTTGCTGGCGGCTTGAAGGGGGCCACGCATGGATTCGTCGCCCCGGCTTTCACCGGGACCACGATGGCGCGAAAGGGAAGGTGAGCTCACTCATAATCGATGCTCAACACCTCGATCGTCATATCGCCCGCCGGTCGCTGCCAGCGCACCTGATCCCCCACGCGCGCACCCAGCAACGCCTTCGCCAACGGCGATACGTAACTCACCAGCCCATGTTCGGCATCGGCCTCATCCTCGCCCACGATCCGCCAGCGACGTTCACCTTCATCGCTATCGACCGTAACCGTAGCGCCGAACGCCACGCGATCGTGCGGTTGCCTGGATAAATCCACTTCAATCGCGCTGGCCACACGCGCAGTGGCGTAGCGCAATTCGCGCTCTAGCGCCGCCAGTTCGTTGCGCTGGGCCAGCGTATCCTGCTGGTTCGCGTTCAAGGCGTCGCGCCGTGCGGTGACAGCGTTCAGGCGTTCGCGCAACAGCGTCAGACCATGCGGGGTGACGTAGTTGGGATGCGTGCTGATAGGCAGCTCCGGCAATGCATCTGGAGCATCGCCGTCATCGTCTTTTACGAAGGCTCGGCTCATGCGGCACTCCCTATTGTGGTTATGTGTGAAGTGGTGGTGGCGTTGCGTTGCGAAGGCGCGAACGTCAGGTCGGGCGCCTGCCACATCGCCCGACCGCTTGCTCCGTGACAGGGGCTGGCGGGGTCAGTCTTCGTCCAGTTTGGGCTTCCATGCCTCGCTAAGTTGGCGTTGGACGGGTGGCGGCACCGGTTCGTAATGGCTGATGTCGAGGCTGTACCGGCCGCGACCGCCAGTCATGGCCTTCAGTTCAGTGGGATAGTCGGTGAGCTCGGCCAACGGTGCCTGGGCTTTGATCACCAGCTCGCCGTCGCGCTTGGCGTCGGTGCCCATGATGCGCGCGCGCTTGCCGGCCAGGCCGCCGGTGACGTCGCCCACACTGGGCTCGGGAATGGCCACTTCCACGTCCACGATCGGCTCGAGCACGATCGGCCGCGCCTTGGCGACCGCGTCGAGAAACGCCTTCTTGCCCGCGGCAACGAAAGCCACCTCTTTGGAGTCGACCGGATGATATTTACCGTCGTACACCGTCACGCGCAGATCCTGCAGCGGATAGCCGGCCACTGCACCAATTTCCATCGCCTGGCGCACACCTTTCTCGATGGCAGGAAGAAACTGCCCGGGGATCACGCCGCCTTTGACCGCGTCGACGAACTCGAAGCCCGCACCGCGTTCAAGCGGATCGACGCGCAGAAACACTTCGCCAAATTGTCCTGCGCCACCGGTTTGCTTTTTGTGACGATGATGTCCTTCGGCCGAGTTGGAGATGGTTTCACGGTAGGCAATGCGTGGCGGTTTCGTGATGACCTCCACGCCGTAGCGATCTCTCATGCGTTCCAGCATGATTTTAAGATGCAGATCGGAAAGTCCGCGAATCACCGTCTCGTTCAATTCCTTGTGGTGTTCGACGCGAAAGCAGGGGTCTTCTTCGGCCAGCCGCGACAGTGCTTGCGAGAGCTTCTGTTCCTGGCCCTTGTGCCTGGGTTCGAGCGCCAGCCCGAACATCGGTTGCGGAAAATGCAGGGGCTCCAGGTGGATGCTGTCTTCCTCGTGCGAATCGTGCAGCACCGCATCGAAATGAATGTCCTCCACCTTCGCCACGGCGGCGATGTCGCCGGGTATGGCCTGATCGATTTCCACATGTGACTTGGCGTTCGGGCGGAACAGGTGGCCGACCTTGAACGCTTTGCGGTTGTCGTCGATATACAGTTGGCTATCGCGCCGAACGGTGCCTTGCCACACGCGAAAAATGCTCAGCTTGCCCACGAACGGATCGTTCACCACTTTGAAGACATCGGCGATTACATGCGCATCCGGGTCCGGCTCTACCGCGAGCTGGCGGTTGTGGGCGTTGCGAAACGGTGGCGGATTGGCTTCGGTGGGATTGGGTAGCAAGCGATCGAAGATATCCAGCAGCTCGCTCACGCCCGCGCCCGTGCGCGCACTCACGAAGCAGATCGGCACGAGGTGCCCTTCGCGCAGGCATTGCTCGAAGGCGTCGTGCAATTGCTGCGGCGTCAGTGCATCTTCGCCCGCATCCAGGTACGCACCCATGGTGGATTCGTTGATTTCCACCACCTGGTCGAGAATGTGCTGATGGGCTTGTGCGAGCGAGGAAAAATCAGTGCCGCCGTCGCGATGGAAAAAACAATCCAGCACAGTGCCGGCGTGCTGGGCAGGCAGATTCACCGGCAGGCATTCGCTGCCGAACTCCTCGCGTAGCGCGTCCACGAGCGCTTGCAGGTTGACGCCTTCGGCATCGATTTTGTTGACCACCAGCAAGCGCGCCAGACCGCGCAAGCGCGCGTGCTCCATGATCCGGCGCGTGCCGTGTTCAATGCCGTTGGCCGCGTTCACGACCACGGCAACGGTTTCCACCGCGGCGAATGCGGCGAGCGCGCCGCCACGGAAATCCGGGTAGCCGGCCGTGTCGATGAGATTGATGTGGCAGGTGTCGCGGTCGATGCTGGCGATGCAGCTGTCGATGGAATGGCTGCGCGCCTTTTCCTGTGGATCCGTATCCGATTGCGTGCTGCCGCGCTCTACCGATCCCATGCTCTGAATCACGCCACCGGCGTGAAGCAACGCTTCGAACAACGTGGTCTTGCCCACGCCGGCGTGACCGGCGAGCGCGATATTGCGGATATGTTCCGTGTGGTAGGACACGATGCGACCCTCCTTAAGCGTGAGGCGCGACGCGTGCGAAGACCTACGGCACCGCACGAGGCCGCGCGCAGCGGCTGATGCTGGCGGGCCGTCATGGTCGTCCTTCGCGTGCGGGACGTAGGGCGGTCATGGCGGGGAGCGGCAGGGACGCCGGGCGTCCTCTGTCGTTCGGTTAGCCTTCTCTCATTGACACGGATGGTCAAGCTGCACTGCGAAGACAGTTCGGCGACAATCGTTAATCCTGTGTGATCTGCCCCCGGAACCGTGCCGCCGCGGCATGGTCTGTGGAAGACCATTCACCGCCCGCACGATGGCCGCAAGGCGTGGCCTGGCTGCAAACCGAGGACGGCTTATCGAACACCCTGATCAGGTCGAGCACCATCGCTGGTTTCCGCCGCCGAGTGACGGGCGCCACGGATTGGCCCCACTCGATGCCTCCACGCGCGCCATGCTGCACGAAATGCGCTGGCGCAAACCGCCGCGTGATCGCCGCCGCCTGTGGGTAGGTCTGGCGATTGCGCTGGTGTTGCACGTCTTTTTCGTGGCGGCGGTGTGGTACGAGATGAAGCCGGCCGCGCCACGACCGCAAGTGGTGAATGTCGAACTCGATCAAGGCATCCAGGTGCATTTCATCACGCGTCAGCCAGCACATGCGCAGGTTTCGTTGCCGCCGCTTATGCCTCCCCCGCCGCCAGCGCGTGCACCGGTTTTTTCAAAGCACGCGGTGCATACGACCGAAATCTCGACGGCACCGCAACCACCCGCACCGGCGAGCTCCGCGCCACCTCCGCTGCTGTTCGATCGCACCGGCCGCATCGTGCTGCCGGCCAATGCATCCAGCGCACCCACTGCACCTGCGCCCGATTATGTGCAACGCGCTCCGCAGGGCGACACGCAGATCATGCGCAATCGTGATGTGATCAAGTACAAACCCACCGGCTTGAACCCGTATTGGCGCAAGAGCACCGATGCCGTCGACGATATGCTGCAGAAAGTGGTCGAAAAAACCACGGTGACGAAAACAATCCAATTGCCTGGCGGTGTTCGCATCCATTGCGGCGTTTCGTTGGCCGCATTGGCGGGTGGATGCGGCGGTGATCCGCCGCCGCCGCCACCGTCGACCGACGGCGATGAGCGCTTGAACATGGCGCCCGCACCGCTGGTGAAAGGTACAAACATGCCCAAGCCAGACCTCGCCACGTGCATCGCGGACTACCGCGCCGGCAAACCGCTGCCTTACGGGTGTCCGGTCGATACGCCTGCGCGTGTGGTGGATGTGCAAAAGAAGCCCAAGTCATAGCAGCACTGCCGCGGAGGCGGATAGAAAAAGCGCCATGCCCATTACACTGGCGCCATGTCGCAGCCGCCTCCCGATAAGCCCGCCTCGCCCAGACAGGTCGTCGTGATCAAGTCGCCGCGCGATGCGGCGACGTGGGCGATGGTCTATCGGCGCCGCTTGCGGGACAAACCGCGCGATCGGCTGCTGAACCTGTTGGGATTGATCGGCACGCTGCTGGTGCATCTGATGGTGCTGCTCGGGGTAATACTCGGCCCCGCTTATGAGCTGCCGCCACCGCCGCCTGAGCCGAAAGGCAATGCATTGTTGGTGCGCCTGATCGAGAACAAACCCCAGCCGCCGCCACCGCCGCCGCCGATTCGCGGTGTGCCCCCGAAGGAACACGGCCCGACGCATCGCGGCAACACGGCACAGGTAACGCACGCCACCCACGAAATCTCGACCGCCGCCCCCGTCGCTGTCGTGACACAACCGCCTGCGCCAGCGCCCAAACAGGAGCCGGTCGTCGCGCAGAAGCAGCCACCGGCGGCGCAAAAGCAACAGCAATCAGCCGCGCCATTGCCACCGATCACGCTACCCAAACCTTCGCCGCCGCCGATCGTGCAGCCCACGCCGGTGGGGTTGCCGCCTCCGGCGCCGTCGTTGCAGGCGGTGCAGGTTCCGCAGCCGATACCGCCGCCATTTCAACCCGAACCCGTGCGCAAACCGCAACCGGAAGGCACGCAGCCGATGCCGCCGCTGCCGTCGGTGGCGCTTCCCACGCAACCTGCGCAATCGGCATTGACGGCGGCACCGCCCACGATCGCGGCGGAAAAACCATCGTTGACGCCGGTGCAGATGCCCAGCGTCGCAACCGTACAATCCAGCCAGGCTGCGGCAGCGCCGCCATCGCCGTCGCTGCAGCCGATTCCGCAGCCTGCGCAGGTGTCGCCGACGGTGAACTTGCAAGCACTGGCCACGCCATTGGTGACGCCCAGCGTGTCGCGCGTATCGCCGGTGGAGGCGGGTCCGGTCGTGCGTCCCCAGGAAACCCCGCAACTTGCGCCGGTTCCCGTCACGCCGACGGTTGCGCAGACGCCAAGCGTCACACCCGCGGCGCCGGCGCTCAGCATCGAAGCGCCGAAGCTTGCCGTGCCGGAGGTATCGCTGCGCCCGCAGATGAGTCCGGCGCCGTCCACGACACCGGCCACGCCGCAGACACAAACCAAGCCTGCCACCTCGCCCAGCACCGAAAAGGCCACGGTGGCCACCAGCACTCCCGCACCAAGCACCTCGCCATCGAATGCGCCCGCGAACGAAGGCAAAGAAAGCGTCAGCACGGCACCCAACGCCACGCCTCAAGGCAGCGAAACGGCCAATCCCGGGCAGCCTAACGGGGTGATCCAGTCGGCAACAGAAAACAACGGCAGCCAAGGCACACAACCATCGCCGGCCATCGGTACTGGCAACAACACGGCGGGCCAGACGGGTGGCGGTACGCCCGGTACGCCAAACGGCACCTATATCCAGCTCAAGCCGCGTGGCGACACGGAGATCATGTCGCACAACACGAATCTTCCGAAGTATCGCCCGACCGTGTTCGATAAATACTGGACGCCGGAAGGGGAAAGTTCCGTCGACACGGCATTGCGACATGCCGTGGAAAAAACCACGATCAAACACACCTTCAACCTGCCGCAAGGCGTGCGTATCCAATGCGCGATTATGCCGCTGCTGCCCTCGGCGCTGTTCGGCTGCCACAATCCCGATCCACCCGCGCAGCCGTTGGATAAGAAGGTCTACGATCGCTTGAACCTGCCGACGCAGAATGCGTCGATACCCAAGACCGCACCGGCGCCCGCGGCAAGTGCGTCGGCGCCTGCGTCACCCGTTGTGTTGGACAACAGCGCCGAGTGCGCCGCGGCGCGTCTCAGTGGCGGCCCGCTACCGCCGGGCTGTGAATCTTCTGCGCCGGTTACGTCACTGCCGTCGCCGAAGCCGTTCAACGCGCCGGCGCATGCGTCGAGTTCATGGGTGCCGGCGAGCGATCAATTCCACTGACGAGGTAGCGATGCCATGAACGAAGGTGCCTACGCTTTCGAAGGCGGTTGCGATTGCCGGCGGGTGCGTTATCGCATGACCGACAACCCGTTGTTCGTGCATTGCTGCCATTGTCGCTGGTGTCAGCGTGAAACCGGCAGCGCGTTCGCGCTCAACGCGATGATTGAGGCCGAACGGGTGGAGCTGCTTTGTGGCGAGGTGGACGTGGTGCACACACCATCGTGCAGCGGGCGAGGGCAGAACATCTCGCGTTGTCCGGAGTGTCGCCTCGCTTTATGGAGCACCTATGCGGGAGCGGGTGAGCTGATCCGTTTCGTGCGTGTGGGTACGCTCGACGATCCAGATCGTTTCCCACCGGACATCCATATCTACACGCAATCCAAGCAGCCGTGGGTGATGATTCCAGCGGGCGTGCCGGTGCTGGATGCGTATTACGATCGGGAGACGTATTGGCCGCAGGCGAGTCTCCAACGGCGGCGCGCGTTGTTGGCAAAGGTGGGTAGGGCGAGCTGAAAGCATTGCGCTGCATACTCCCGTCGCCAGCGCCCTCCCCTGCAAGCAGGGCAGGGGGCGCATCGCGCTTCACAGCAACCGCAGAAGTTCCTTCATCAACGGCAACCTGCGCACGCGCACCGCGCTGACACGGAACACGGCATTGGCAAGCGCCGGTGCCGCGGTGGGCATCGCCAGAAAACTTGCGCCGGCAGGGTCGCCTTCGCCCGGCACGGTGATCACTTCAACGCTGCGCGGCAACTGCGCCATGCTGGCAAGGGGGTAATCCTTCCAGTTGCTCTGCTGCACTTTGCCGTCCTTGACGGTAATGGCAAGGTTGAGCGCAGTGGAAAGTGCGTCGAGCGTGGCGCCGGCCACCTGGCCTTCCAGCCCCATCGGGTTGATCACGCGGCCTACGTCCACCGCGCATACGACGCGATCGATGGTGAGTTTTTCACCCTGCATCGACACTTCAATCGCGTGTGCGACGTACGCGCCGTCCATGTACCAGCAGGCGATGCCCAAGCCATTTACGGAGTGCAGCCAATCCTTCCAACTGATGCGATCGGTGACGAGCTTCAAGACATTCGCCAGGCGTGCGGTGTCGATGGCACCACCACCCTGCAAGGGAATCAATCGCGGTTCGCCGATCAAACGCAGGTGGGTGAGGAGTGGATCTTCCTTCAGCCCATGCGCGATCTCGTCAAGGAAGCTGCCCACGACAAACGCATTGGCGACATCGGGCATGCCGCGATGCGGACCGCGCGGCAGCGAGGAGGCAACGCTGAACCAGTCACTGCGGTAATTGGGTACCAATCCAGCGGGCAATTGATTGGCGCCCACTTCGGAGGTCCACAAATGATCGCTCGACACTCCACGCCCGGTGAGCGCCGATGCACTGGCCATGCGCTGGTTCCAGGCAATGATGTTGCGCTTGGCATCGACGATGGCGTTGAGTTTGTGCACGCAGCCGGAGCGATAGAAATCGTGCGAGAGGTCTTCGTCGCGCGGCCAGAACAGTTGCAGCGGCTTGTCCACTTCCTTGGCCAGCAACACCGCTTCGGCGACGTAATCATGATCGAGGCGGCGGCCGTAACCGCCGCCCACGCGTGGTACGCGAATGTCGATCTGATCGGGTGCGAGGCCAGTGAGGCGCTGCACTACCGTCCACGCTTGTCGTGGCGATTGCGTGGGCACATAAAGTGTGGCGCTGGTCTTGTCCAGGCGCACCAGGCAATTCATCGGCTCGGCGGTGGCGTGCGCAAGCCAGGGCTGGTAATACACCGCTTCGACGCGGCGCGCAGCCTTGCGTTTTGCTTTGTCGATGTCCCCATCATCGCGCACGCGCGTGGTGGGGGCGGCGTCGCTGTTGAGCAGCCCCGTGGCTTGTTGTTCCAGTGCTGCGCTGCTTTCGGTACCACTGGCGCCGGGTTTCCAGGCGAGTTTCAACGCGCGACGGCCTTGCAGCGCGGCCCAGGTGGTTTTTGCGATCACCGCCACGGCAGGTGCAATCACCGTTTCACCGGGCGGCAGCTTCGGATCGGGCTTGAGCTCCACCACTTTCATGACGCCCTTGATGGCAAGCGCTGCGCTGCTGTCCAGGCCGGTGAGCTCTCCATCCGGCCATGGGCAATGCGAGAGCACGGCGACCACCATGTCACCGAAATGCTGATCGAGTGCGTAGGGCGTTTGTCCCGTGACGATCTCACGCGCGTCGACGTCGCCGGCGGACTGGCCGATCAAGCTGTAATGATCCGGCGCCTTGAGCACGATGGGCTGCGGCGTTGGCGTGATCTTCGCAGCGGCCGCCGCGAGCGAGCCGTAGCTGAGGCGCCGGCCATCGGGCGCGATCACGGTGCCTTTTTCGGTACGCAAACGTTCGGCGGCTACGCCGAGCTGTTGCGCGGCGGCCTGCAGCAGCAGCCGGCGTGCGAGTGCGCCGGCGGAACGCAAATCGCGCCATGCGCGCGGGATGGAATTGCCCGTGCCACCGACTTGCTGGCCATACAGCCAACGCGGCTTGCCATTGTCGTCGGCGACGCCGAGGCCCAGCGGAATCACACGCACGCGTTGCCAGTCGGCATCCATTTCATCGGCGATGATCCGCGTGAGCGAGGTCGCCACGCCGGTGCCTGTTTCCGGATCGCGCGCGCCGATCAGTACGCTGCCATCCGCGTCGACGCGCACGTATGCGCCCAATTCGGACAATGCATCGCCCAGCATGTCCGATGGCACCGGTGGCGTGCTCGCATCGGCGGCGCCAATGCCCACGATCAATGCGCCCGCAGTGCCGGCCATCACCTGCAAGAAGCGGCGGCGAGACAACCGGACCGTGCCGCTCATGCCTTCGCTCCCTGCTTCATGGCCGCCACGGCACGCTTGATGGCTTGGCGCACGCGCGTCTGGCAGCCGCAGCGACACAGATTGGGCAGCGTGTCGATGTCGTTGTCGGAAGGGTTCTTGATGCGGTTGAGCAGGTCCATCGAGGCCATCAGCCAACCCGGCGTGCAATAGCCGCAACCGATCGCATCTTCATCGATGAAAGCCTGCTGCAGCGGATGGAGGTTGCCCTTGGTATCGGCCAAGCCTTCCACCGTAACGATATGTTTGCCGCCGAGCTTGCTCATCGGTATGCCGATCGCGGAGGTCGCCTTGCCGTCCACCAGCACCAGGTCCGCGCCGCCTTTCCCATGCTCGCCACCGTATTTGGTGCCGTTAAGCTGCAGCACGTCGCGCAAGTACCACAGCAACGGCATGTCGGGATCGCCGGTATGGCGGAAAGATTCGCCATTGATGGTGAGATCGATGCCCGAACGAACCGGCACCGGCGTGATATCCGTGGCTTTGGTGGGGAGCGCGGCGTGGTCTTGCGCCATCAGGTAGGGTCTCCTTGGTACCTATCTGAGCATTGTCGCATCGGCGCAAGAATTTTGGGGATGCTCTGGTCAAATCTACGCAGGCGTCACCAGTGCTTTCCGTTCGCAGGCCACAGGACCACCGGGGAAGGCAGATTGGCTGTCTGCCGACATGATGGGCCGAAGGCATGCGGAGGGACAGCGCTGGCCCGAAGGGTGATGTTCAGAAGGCCCGCAGGCTGCGCCGCGCGACTTAAAACAGGCGGCCAGTCTGCCCTGCGTCGCGCAACACATCCTGCGGGCCTTCTGAACAGCATGCCGCCTACGTAGGTTTGATCAGAGCATCCCTAGTGCACCGGGCTGAACAATCGTCGCCAGACCAGGTACACCGGAATGCCGGCCGCCATGATCACCAGGCCGATCCCCGTATTGACCAGGCTTGTACGCAGGCTTTGAACCACCACCAGCGCGATCGTGGCAATGAAAGTCAGCGGCAGCAGCGGATAGCCGGGTACGCGGAAAACCACCGCTTCGCTGCGCTGCCGATGGCGGTACCAGAACAGCGTGCTCACGCCGACCGCGCAGGCCAGCCAGTCGCCGAAAGTGGCATAGTCAAGCAGCTGGCCATAACTGCCTGAAAGCACCAGCACGATCGACCAGCCCACCAGCAGCACCAGCGCCAGGTTGGGTGTGTGGTGGCGCGGATGCAGACGCCCCACGCTGGCGAAGAACAGGCCGTCTTCACCCATCACCTGCAATACACGCGCGCCGGCCACCAGCGTGATGTTGCAGAAGCCGAAGGTGGAAATGGCGATGCCTACGGCAATGAGCTTGGCCCCGGCCGAGCCGAACACTTTGCCCATCACATCCGCGGCGGGCGTACGGCTGAGCGCCAGTCCGCCGTGGCCCAGCACGGCCAGATAGGCCACATTGACCAGTGCATAGGCGACGATCACACCCAGCATGCCCAGCAGCAGCGCGCGGGGCAGCGTGCGTTGCGGTTCCTTCACTTCGCCAGCCAGGTTGTTGAGGTAGGTGAAGCCGGAGTAGGCGAACAGCACCGGCAGCGAAGCGCTCATGAAACCCACGCCGCGGTGCGCCGGATCGGCCGCCAGCAGCGGCGTGCTGCCCACCCCCGCGAGAAACAGGCCGCACACTACCAGCACCGCTACCGCCAGCAGCTTCAGCAGCGTGAAGAGGTTCTGCATGTGCACGCCGAACTTCAGCCCAAACAGATTGATGAGCGCCACCAGGGCCAGCGCGCCAATCGCCAGCGGCGTGGCCATGCCGGCGGGCAATCCGAACACCGCGGCGGCGTAGCTGGCGAAAATGGTCGCCACCGCCGCGCTCGAGCCGGAATAGATCACCAGCAGCATGGTCCAGCCAAACAGAAATCCGGCCAGCGGGCCGAACGCTTCACGCAGGTAGACATAGCTGCCGCCGGCATGCGGGCGGCGCGCGCCCAGCTCGGCATAGCACAGCGCGCCGATCAGCGTGAGCACCCCGGCGCCTACCCACATCAGCAACAGCGCCAGCCCCGATTCGGTGCGCTGCGCGGCAATGCCCGGGTTGAGAAAGATGCCGCCGCCAATGATGCCGCCAATGACCACCAGCGCGGCGTCTCTCAAGCGAAGACTGCGCTGGTAACCCGTAACCGGTGATGTCATGACTGCGCCTTTGGGATCGGAAAGCCAGAGCATCGCAATCGGGTCGCGTCACGGCAAGCTGCCAAGGGCGGCCCTTGCGCCGCTGCCGGCGATTTTTACAATGGCGGCCCCGGTCGCCTGCACGGTGGCTGGGTGTAAAAGCTTGCACAATCAGGATCGTGCAAGTGAAGGAGGGGATGCCGGTCAAGTGACCGGCGCATCGCATCGACAACAAAAACTAGCAAGCAGGGCTTCAATGGACAAAAGGATTTCGATGATCGCCGTGGCGTTCGCGCTCGCGGCCGTTTCCAGCAGTGCGATGGCGGTGGACGGCAACTTCTTCGTCAACGGTGAAGTGGCCGGCTCCAACGCCAACATCAGCAACCTTCAAAACACCACCAGCACGGCCGGCGCCGTTCGCCTGGGTTACCTGTGGAACGGTGGCCCGATGACCTGGGGCGTAGAAGCCGGTTACGTGGATCTGGGCAAAGTCACCGGCAGCTACAACGACTACACCTACACCTACGGCTATTCGCCAAGCCTGCACGCGTCGGTCACCAACCGCGGCAGCATGCTCGGTGGCAACTTCAAGGCGCACTTCGGCCAGAGTGATTGGTTTGTTTCCAGTCGGCTGGGTTGGTACCACTCCAATGTGCATGCTACGGTCAACGATGCCTACGGCACCACGTCGAGCAGCGCCAGCGGTGACGGTGTGTATGCGGGCATCGGCTTGGGCTACGACTTCACTCAACATGCCGGCATTGCGTTCAACTACGACAGCTATCAGACCCATGCGGATGGTATCTACAGCCGCCGTTTCAACACCGGTATGTACGGTGCCACGTTCGAATACCGTTTCTAAGCGCGTGTGACATGTTCTGCAACGGCCGCCATCGCGCGGCCGTTGCGATGTTTGTCGTTCAAAGTTCCAGCTCGCCGCGAATCGTAATCACGCAATCGCCGCCAATGGTGATGGCGCCGCTGGCAGGATCGCGTGCGACATCCACATAACCGTCACGCTGAATTTCGCGTCCTTGGCTGGCGCGGTAGCGCGATCCGTAGCGATGCGCGCCACGCTCGGTGAGCAATGCCATGATCGCGGCGTTGGCGCTGCCGGTGACCGGATCCTCCGGAATATCGTCGGCCGGACAGAACGCGCGCACTGCCATGGCAACACCGCCTGCGCGCTCGGCGCCGAAGACACTCACCCCGATGGCGTGGTAGTTGCGGCACAAAGCGGCGATGCCCGGCAAATCGGGTTCAAGGCCGCGCACGTGCGATGCATCGCGCAGATCGCAGATCAGCCAATGCGGTCCATTGTCGACGAGGCGCAACTGCTCCTCGTCCAAGGTGCAACGCAGTGCATCGCCAACGAGCCGACGTAATGGGTCATCGACGCGATGCACGCGCGCAGGTGGGGCCTGCACATGAATGCTGCGCTCGGCATCATCGCCATCGACGCGGATAGGTAACAGACCCGCGGCGCATTCCTGGATCAACGCATGCTTGGTGCGTGGAACCAGCCCAGCTTCGATCGCCGCATACGCGCTGCCGACGCTGGGGTGGCCGGCAAACGGCAACTCCTGGTGCGGTGTGAAAATGCGCACGCGGTAATCCGCTTCCGGCGTCGTCGGCGGCAGCAGGAAGGCGGTTTCCGAAAGATTGGTCCAGCGGGCGAACGCACGCATCGTGTCTTCATCGAGGCCATTGCCATCGATCACTACCGCCAGCGGATTGCCTTTCAACGGTTGGCGGGAAAATACATCGAGCTGCATGAAGCGGCGTTTGGACATGGATACACCACGTTGCGAGATGAGTGCTCATCATAGCAATTGATATCCGTGCTCATGCCCTCTCCCCTGCGCGGGGAGGGAAGAGGGCGCCTGCGTACCGCACGATTTGAATTCACCGCGAGGTTGTTTGACCCCACCCTGACCCTCCCCTGCGTCGTAGGGGAGGAAATACATTGCGGCGAACTCGCGAGTCCAGTGACTTAAAACCCGCTACGCAAGAACACATCCAGATTCGCCACATCCAGCGCGCCGATACCTGCACCCGGATTGTAGTGCGGGGCACCGTGGTAGAACCAGTTGTCGCCGGCGCGAATGCTTCTGAACGCGGAGAACGAGCCGTAGCCAAAGATGTTCTGCAGCGCATATACCTGCGGGTTCCACAAGCCGATGCGATGGCCCGTGCTCTGCCGCAGCAAGGCGCTGATGCCGTTGAGCTGCGGCGCCACGAAGCTGGTGCCACCTTCACCTGAGTTGAGGCCGCCGTCTACGGTGGAAACATACAGATAGCCAGTCTCCGGATCGGCATTGAGCGAAATATCCGGTACGTTGCGGCCAGCGAAATGGCTGGGCAGCTTCAGCAGCGTGGTGGGGCCGGCGCTGGGATCGTTATAGACCAGCGATTGGTTCGGTTCGCTGCGACGGATGCCGTTGGTGAACAACTGATAGAACGGCGTATGCCAATACACGCTCACGCCGCCGCCGCCGCCGCCCGATGAGAACAGATTGATGGGCTGAACGTAGGTGTCGAAGTAGTTCTGGATGTAATCCCAACCCCATACGCTTTCCTGCGTTATCGACGCGACCGGACCGTTGCCGAACGCATAGCTGTACGGCGTGGTGGTGCCGCCGGCTGCGGTGATGTACGGATCGGAAGCCGGCGCATCCACAGTAAGCGGTGCGGTGAAGTCACCTGCGCCGGTGCCGGTGCCCAGTTCGCGCACCGTGTCATACGCGCCCGAATCGCCCGCTGCCGCGAACAGCGACTGCCCTTGCACTGCCGCTTCCAGGAAGATGGCGTGGAACGCGCGCAGATCGCCTGCATCGGTGGTGTCGGTGTCGCTGGCGCCATTCACATTGAGCGCGGCGAAGTCGAAGATTTCCGGACCGCCCCAGCTCGTTGAAATGCTGTCGGCAACGTTATCGGAAACCGCTTGCGCAAACGCATCGACATAGCCGGACTGCGTATTGGGCGCGTCATACACCATGATGTTGGCGTACGGCGCAATGCCGCCGGACTGCTCCACATCGATGCTGGTTTCACCGCTGCCGCCATCGATGGCGCCACCGCCGTCCACATGCACCTGGGTGATGCGGTTGGGCTTGGTGGCAAGGCCGATATCCGACCAATACGTGGTGGCGTCGCTCGGGTAGAAATTCGACAGCGTCACGATCGCCACGGTCGAACCTTTACCCACTACGCCGCGTTTATAAAGCGGATTGATGTCGTAGAAGTTGGCCACGTCACCCACGGTGTACTCGCCCGGAATGCCAGAGGCAGTGGGGTTGCTGCTGGCGCCGCTGGAACCCTTCGCCGACAACGCATTCGTTTTCGCATTCGCTGCGCCGAGCGCTGCAAATGCCGGCGCGGAGACATGATGAGCACGATAGAGGTTCTCGTTGCTCAGGCCGGAGATCACATCCACGACGTCGCTGATGGCCGAAGGCACCTGCGGATGGATAGCCGGCTTATGGAAACCACGACCATTCTCATGCGAGACATAGTTGTGAACGGAGGTCTGGAACAGCTGGTTGAACTGCCCTACCGTGCCGCTGATGCGGACCGCAAGATGGCTTGGCAATACCTCGCCGCTCAGCCCCTGGGCGCGCAGGTAAGACTGCACGCGCGCGATGTCGGCATTGGTTGCGCCATATTGCTGCGCGAATTGGCTGGTGCTGAGGAATTGCTGATAGTGCGCGCTGCCTGGCGTGACGGTCTGGCGGATGTAATCCTCCAGCGCTGCTTGATTGTGCAACTTCAAAATCAAGGTGACTTGCGCGGTTTGATTGGCGGGTGCCGCGCCTGCGTCCACTGCAGCCGTGGTGGACGCAGCCCAGGTGCAGGCACTTGCGCCGGCCAGTAGTACGCCAAGGGACATCGAAAGCGACTTGCGATGCAGCGTTGCAAACATGTTGCTCCTCCCGGATGAGCGCAGGGCACGCACGCAGGCGGCAGAGGCGCAAACGACACGCACTTTGCCGTGCACGAACGGAGGCCGTTGCGCATGTGGCTGATAAAGGTCTTCCCTGCGACGTTGCCCGTCCCCCTGGCGATCAGCATCGCGTCGCACAAATGAGCCTATAGCGCTGAAACGGAACCTGGAAGTTTCTGAAATGCATGTAGGTGAGAAGACATTTCATGTGGCAGTGATATCTGAAATTTTTCTCGACTTAACGGCAAACTGACCTTGTCTGCGTCGTTCATGCAGAACAAATCGCGTGCCCAGGTTTGCATAGGCATTGCCTTAAACGGATTTGCGTAGGTGAATCCCTACCTTTGCATCGGATGTCTCTTTAGGTATCCGCAGTGCGATTGGGTACCTTTTGCAAAATTTTTACGCCCCGAACCGCTTCCCCCTATCGCGCGGTTCGATCGATGGAATCCCCTAAAACCCCACAAGGAGTTCACTCATGCGCACGCTCGCATCCCTCGCTATCGCGCTGTCACTGGGCACGGTTTCGTCCGCGGCTCTGGCCGACAGCGGCAACGCCTTCGTCAATGCCAACGCGGGTGCCTCCCATTACAACGTCAGCAATCCGTTTTCCGGCGTGGCAAACAACCACTTCAGCAACACCGGCAAGGCCGGCGCACTGCGCGCGGGCTATCGCTGGAACAGCGTGGTGGATTACGGCGTCGAAGCCGGTTATGGCTTCCTTGGCAATGCCAATGCATGTGCCAGCGCGGATGGCGTGGGTGCCGGACGCGTGCAGGTGAAGACGCGCGGCTGGCTGCTGGGCGGCAACCTCAATTACAACATCAGCGAACATTGGTATCTGGATGCGCGTGGTGGTTGGTTCCGGGCGCGCACTCTGATGGAAAGTCGCTTCCTGGGCACCAGCCCGGCCAACTACAAGATGGGTGCTAGCGCAGTAGCCGTGGGTACCGGCGAATACTTCGGTGTGGGTGGCGGCTACAACGTCAACCAGCACTTCAGCGTCGGTCTTGCCTATGACACGTATCGTGCGCCGGTTAGCAAGGGCGGTGGCGACCGCAGCATGTTCGAAGGCAGCAACCGCATCGGCATGTACTCGCTGCAGGCTGAATATCGCTTCTGATTCAACTGTTTATTGCTATCCAAAGCGGTCGCCTCGTGCGGCCGCTTTTTTTATGCAGGGCGTATTTGGGGCACAATAAGGTGGTTATGCCCAACGAGTGCAAGGCTCGCCGGGCGTCATTCCCCAGCCGAAGCCATCGCCATGACCATCATCAAGCAAGACGATCTGATCCAGTCCGTCGCCGACGCTCTGCAGTACATCAGTTACTACCACCCCGTCGACTACATCACCAGCCTCGCCAAAGCCTATGAGCGCGAGGAATCGCCCGCCGCCAAGGATGCGATGGCACAGATCCTGATCAACTCGCGCATGGCCGCCGAAGGGCATCGCCCGCTGTGCCAGGACACGGGCATCGTCACCGTGTTTTTGAAGGTGGGCATGAATGTGCGCTGGGACGCGACGATGAGCCTGGAGGACATGGTCAACGAGGGCGTGCGCCGTGCTTATAACGATCCGGACAACAAGCTGCGCGCCAGCGTGCTGGCCGATCCGGCCGGCAAGCGCAGCAACACGAAAGACAATACGCCGGCAGTGATCAATGTTTCGATCGTGCCGGGTGATACGGTCGATGTGATCGTCGCGGCCAAAGGTGGCGGTTCGGAGGCCAAGTCCAAGTTCGTCATGCTCAACCCTTCCGACTCCATCGTCGATTGGGTGCTCAAAACCGTACCGACCATGGGCGCCGGCTGGTGCCCGCCGGGCATGCTGGGCATCGGTATCGGCGGCACGGCCGAGAAGGCGATGCTGCTGGCGAAGGAAGCACTGATGGAAGAGATCGATATCCAGGATCTGATCGCGCGCGGCCCGCGCAATCGCGCCGAGGAACTGCGCATCGAGCTGTACGAGAAGGTCAACGCGCTCGGTATCGGTGCGCAGGGGCTGGGTGGCCTCACCACCGTGCTCGACGTAAAGGTCAAGGATTACCCCACTCACGCCGCCAACTTGCCGGTGGCGATGATTCCCAATTGCGCGGCCACGCGCCACGCGCATTTCACCCTGGATGGTTCGGGCGCGGTGATGCTCGATCCACCGTCGCTGGAAGACTGGCCCAAGCTCACCTACGACACCTCCAAGGGCCGCCGCGTGAATCTGGACACGCTCACGCGCGAGGATGTGGCGACCTGGAAGCCCGGCGAAGTGCTGCTGCTCAACGGCAAGCTGCTCACCGGCCGCGACGCCGCGCACAAGCGCATGGTGGATATGCTGAACAAGGGCGAGACGCTGCCGGTCGATTTCAATGGCCGCTTCATCTATTACGTGGGCCCGGTCGATCCGGTGCGCGAAGAAGTCGTCGGCCCGGCCGGCCCGACCACCGCCACGCGCATGGACAAATTCACCGAACAGGTGCTGGCGCAGACGGGCCTGCTGGGCATGGTCGGCAAGGCCGAGCGCGGCCCGGCCGCCATCGAGGCGATCAAGAAGCACCGGTCGGTGTATCTGATGGCGGTGGGCGGCGCGGCATATCTGGTGTCCAAGGCCATCAAGGCCAGTCGCGTGCTGGCATTCGAGGATTTGGGCATGGAGGCGATCTACGAATTCGAGGTCAAGGACATGCCGGTGACGGTGGCCGTGGATTCGGCCGGTACCTCGGTGCACAAGACGGGGCCGCGCGAGTGGCAGGCGAAGATCGGCAAGATTCCTGTATTGGTTGAATGAATGCGACCATCTGCTCCCTTCTCTACGTGCAGTAGGGGAGGGCCGGGGTGGGGTGCAGCCATGCGCATCGAACTCGAACTTTGCGGCAAGCTCACGCCACCGAAGCCCTCCCGGCAAGCGGGGGAGGGCGTCCCGCATTTAGCCATCCAAACGATATGCCCAATCGCCGGTTGCATTCCGGCTGACGCAGCGCAACACTGGCGGAATTGACTTTTCCGCAGCCCTAGACAGAGAAACCGTGACCTCGAACGCCCCCGCGCCGCTTTCTGCCGGCGCTCCCTGGATCGTGATGAAGTTTGGCGGCACCAGTGTCGCCACCCTGCCGCGCTGGCAGAACATCCGCGAACTCGTTGCCAGCCGTCGTACCGAAGGTGCGCGCGTGCTGGTGGTCGTGTCCGCGCTCACCGGCATCACCGACGCACTCAAACACATGTGCGGCCAGGAAGACAAAGGCAAACGTATCGAGGCGTACAAAGCCATCGCGCAGCGTCACTACGATCTGCTCGATCACATGCAGCTGCCCGTGCCCGACACGCTGGCCGCGCGGTTGCGTGATCTCTCCACGCTTGCCGAAGATGGCCCGGCCGCGCTGGGCGAACTGGCGTGGGCCGCGTTGATCCAAGCGCACGGTGAATTGATGTCCAGCGCGCTGGGGGCTTCGTTTCTCACCCACAGCGCCTTGACCACGCAATGGGTGGATGCACGCGAGTGCCTTGCCGCGATCGCGCTGCCCAATCAGAACGAGCGCACCAAGCTGCTCTCGGCGATGGTCGAGGCCAAACCCGATGCGGCCCTGAATGCACGCCTGGCGCAGCTGGGCGAGGTGTTCATCACGCAGGGTTTCATCGCACGCGAAGCGCAGGGCCGCACGGTGCTGCTCGGTCGTGGCGGCTCGGATACATCGGCCTCGTATTTCGGTGCATTGCTGAAAGCGCAACGGGTGGAAATCTGGACCGACGTGGCCGGCATGTTTACGGCCAATCCGCGCCAGGTGCCAGGTGCGCGCCTATTGCAGAAACTCGACTACGAGGAAGCCCAGGAAATCGCTTCCACCGGCGCGAAAGTGCTGCATCCGCGTTGTCTGTCGCCGCTGCGCGAACCGCGCGTACCGATGCTGATCAAAGATACCAACCGCCCCGAGCTGGACGGCACCGTCATCGGCCCTGAAGTGCGCGAGCACGCGCCCAGCGTCAAGGCGATCAGTGCGCGCAAAGGCCTCACGCTGGTGTCGATGGAGTCGGTCGGCATGTGGCAGCAGGTCGGCTTCCTTGCCGATGTGTTCGCGCAGTTCAAGCAGCATGGTCTGTCGGTGGATTTGATCAGTTCGGCCGAAACCAACGTGACGGTGTCGCTCGATCCCACCGAAAACCTGCTCGACTCCGATGCCGTGGCCGCACTCGCCAGCGATCTTGCAAAGGTATGTCGCGTCAAAGTGATCGCACCGTGCGCGGCCATCACCATGGTCGGCCGTGGCATGCGGTCGATGCTGCATACCTTGTCCGGCGTATTGGCGGAGTTTGGCCAATTGCGCGTGCACCTGATTTCGCAATCGTCCAACAACCTCAACCTCACCTTCGTGGTGGATGAGAGCGTCGTCGACGAGCTCATCCCTCGCCTGCACGAAATGCTGATTGCCGCCGGCGCACTACGTACGGACGACAGTGCGCTGTTCGGGTCGAGCTGGCAAAGCCTCTACGGCAGCGGCGAAACCGTGGTTGCCGCCGATGCGTGGTGGCGCAGCGAGTGCCGCGATCATCTGCTCGCGCTAGGCGCGCAGGCGACGCCGCGCTACGTGTATCACTTGCCGACCACGCGCAAGCAGGCGCGCGAGCTGAAATCGCTCACCTCGGTCGATCGCCTGCATTATGCGGTGAAGGCCAACACGCATCCGGCCATCCTGCGCGCGCTGGCCGAAGAGGGGTATGGTTTTGAGTGCGTCTCGCCCGGCGAATTGAAAGCCGTCATGGCCGCTGTGCCTGAGTCGGCACCGCTGCTGTTTACGCCCAACTTTGCGCCGCGAGAGGACTATGCGTGGGCGTTCACCACTCGCGCCACCGTATCGCTGGATTCGCTCTATCCGCTCGAGCATTGGGGCGACGTATTCCGTGGTCGCGAGATCGTGCTGCGTGTCGATCTCGGCCGCGGGCTTGGCCATCACGAAAAAGTGCGCACGGGCGGCAGCGGCAGCAAGTTCGGCCTGCCGGCGGATCAGATCGATGCATTCCTGCGGCTTGCCGATGCGCATGGCGTTACCGTGCGTGGCCTGCACGCCCATTTGGGTTCGGGCATCCTCGACGTCAAGCATTGGGGCGAGGTGTACAGCCAGCTCGCCAGCCTCGCCGAACGCATTGGCAGCGTCACGTTCCTGGATATCGGCGGCGGCCTGGGCGTGCCTTCGCATCCTGGCGAAGCGCGGTTGGACATCGCCGCGCTGGACGATGTGCTGCGCAAGGTCAAGGCGGCCTATCCGCATTACAAGCTTTGGATGGAACCGGGCCGCTATCTCGTGGCCGACGCCGGCGTGCTGCTTACGCGCGTCACACAGCAAAAAGGCAAGGGTTCGTGGCGCTATCTGGGCGTGGATACGGGTATGAACAGCCTGATTCGCCCCGCGCTCTATGACGCCTGGCACGAGATCGTCAACCTCACCCGCCTGGACGAGCCTGCGACCGCGCTGTATCAGGTGGTCGGCCCGATCTGCGAAAGCGGTGACGTGATCGGCTCCGATCGCCGATTGCCCGAAGCGCAGGAGGGCGATGTGGTACTGATCGCCCAGGCCGGCGCTTACGGCAAAGTGATGTCTTCGCCTTACAATCTGCGGGATGAGGCGCAAGAGATCATTCTCGAGTGATGCTCCTGCTTTTCCCCTCTCCCTGCGGGGGGAGGGTGCAGAATGGTGAAGGAGTGTTGGCGGCCATCACGGACGCTCTGGCGAGCGTGGCCCCTCACCCCAGCCCTCTCCCCGAAGGGGAGAGGGCGTAAGCGCAAACTGGAGCTTTTTGAGTGACCCAACCGATCCAACCCCGCCTGACCCAGGTCTTCCACTTCGTCCGTCATAGCTATGCCGACGGCGTGGCGGAGCTGGTGTACGCGTTCGACCACGGCGAGGAACTGATCGAGCGCGTGCGCTTTCCCGCACCGCCGGCGCTGACACCGGAGCGCAAGCATGCTTTCGATGCAGCGCTCAAGCTGCTGCATCTGATTGCCGGCATCAGTTATTACAAAGCAGGTGTTCCGCCGAAGCTCGAAGTGGCCGATGGTCCGCTTGACGATGCGACCGCCGACTTGCTTGAGGCGTTGTATCTGCACGGTCTGGCCGAATTCGCCTATCGCAACGGTCTGGATCTGCGCGGCCGCATTGCGTTCCCGCGCTCCGGTGAGCCGTCCGGAAAAGTGGAGGCACCGGTGCTCCACTTGCCCAAACGAACCCTGGTGCCCATTGGCGGTGGCAAGGATTCGCTCGTCGCTGCTGAAGCGATCAAGCAAATGGGCGCCGATGCCGCCGCCGTTTGGGTGGGCAACTCACCATTGATTGCAGCGTGTGCGGAACGCACCGGGTTGCCCACACTGAACATTCAGCGCGAACTCGCGCCGGGCTTGTTCGAGTTGAATCGACTGGGTGCGTGGAATGGCCATATTCCTGTCACTGCGGTGAACTCGGCCATTCTCGCCGTCGCGGCCGTGCTTTACGGTTACGACAGCATCGCCTTCGCCAACGAACGCTCCGCATCCGCGGCCACGTTGGAATACGAAGGGCAGCAGGTCAATCACCAATGGAGCAAAGGCTTCACGTTCGAGCGCCTGTTGAGTGATTGGCTGCATACGCATGTCGCTGCGGATCTCGATTATTGCTCTTTGCTTCGCCCGTATTCGGAGCTGGCCATTACGCGCGCGTTTTCAAAGCTCGCGCCGTATTTCGGCGTCTTCTCAAGCTGCAACCGCAACTTCAAGATCCTGGGCCCGAAGCCGGCCGATCGTTGGTGCGGCCAATGTCCGAAGTGCCACTTCGTGTTTCTTGCCTTGGCGCCGTTCCTCCCCAAGCCACGTTTGCTTGCTATCTTTGGCCGCAATGTGCTCGATGACGAATCGCAGGCGGCAGGCTTCGACGCGCTGCTCGAATATCACGATCACAAGCCGTTCGAATGCGTGGGCGAGGGTGCCGAAGCGCGTGCTGCCATGTATGCACTGAGCCAGCGGCCGGAATGGCAGGAAGACGCACTCGTGGCGCGTTTCCGCAGTGAAATCCTCCCGCAGCTCGATGCCTCACGGCTCGCGCTGGAGCCGTGGCTGCAACCCGCGGGCGAGCACCGCGTCCCCGCACGTCTGCACGCAGCACTTGCGGCCATCGGCTGATATGGGCATCGCCGAGCTGGCAGGCAAGCGCGTCGCCATCTGGGGCTTCGGGCGGGAAGGGCGCGCTGCGATCCGTGCATTGCGCCAGCGCCTTCCCGGCATGACGCTGGCTTTGTACTGCAGCGAAGCCGAGCGAGCCGATGCGCAAACATTCGATGCCGCGTTGCAGGTATTTGCCCATGAACCCGACGCCGTCGCCCTCAGCGCTTACGATGTGGTGGTGAAGTCGCCCGGTATTTCCGCGTACAAACCGGCCATCCTTACGGCGCAGGCGCAAGGCACACGTTTTACGTCCGGGACAGCCTTGTGGTTTGCGGAAAATCCACAGGCGCGCGTGGTTGCCATCACGGGGACGAAAGGTAAAAGCACAACCACGGCACTCATCGCGCATCTTGCGCGAGCATTGAACGTGCGCACCGCACTGGCTGGCAATATCGGGCTGCCGCTGCTCGAATTGCTCGATCAGCAGGCCGACCTATGGGCGATCGAGCTATCGAGTTTCCAGACCGGCGAAGCAGGGCCTATCGAACTCGGTGTCATCACGAGCCTGTACGAGGAACATCTCGACTGGCACGGCTCGCGCGAACGCTACGTGGCGGACAAACTCAAGCTCGCCGACGCGGCGCGTCTGTTATTGGTCAACGCCGAACAATTGCCGCTGCTGGAGAAAACCGCGACGCATGCTAACCGGATAGTGTTCGGCAGCGCGGAAGGCTGGCATGTCGCGAATGAATTCATCTGCCGCGGCGACACGGTTGTATTTGCCTTGAATCAATTGCCCGTGCCTGGTTTGCATAATGCCTTGAATGCATGCGCCGCATTGGCCGCGCTGGAAGCCATGGGGCTGGACGCCATGGCTGCGGCGCCTGCGCTATCGGATTTCCAGGCCCTTCCGCATCGTCTTCAGCCACTCGGTGAGCGTCATGGCCTGCAGTGGATCAACGATTCCATCAGCACGACGCCGCTGGCCACGATTGCTGCGCTTGACAGTTTGCGCGGTCGTGAAGTGACGGTCATCGTGGGTGGGCATGACCGTGGTCTGGATTGGTCACCCTTCGTGCAGGCGGTGGCGGGGCGATCGGCGTTGCGCATTGTGACGCAAGGCGGAAATGGTCCGCGCATTGCGGCGGCACTGCGGTCGGCCAGGTCTGAAATACCACTGGGCGATGTCGACAAACTTGCCGATGCCGTCGACATGGCGCAAATCATCACCCCTGAGGGCGGCGTTGTGCTGCTTTCACCGGGCGCACCCAGTTTCGATCAATTCCACGATTACGCAGACCGCGGCAAACATTTTGCCGAGCTTGCCGGCTTTGACAGCAAGACCATGGCAGGTATCGGCGGCTTGGGGCTGGGTCGATC
The DNA here is from genome assembly GCF_003363155.1 of Dyella monticola. Classification (GTDB taxonomy): domain Bacteria; phylum Pseudomonadota; class Gammaproteobacteria; order Xanthomonadales; family Rhodanobacteraceae; genus Dyella_B; species Dyella_B monticola. The sequence continues at coordinate 293,861 of NZ_QRBE01000001.1, forward strand.
CGAGGCGCACGACCATTGACCTGCACCGGCACAAACAAAAAGGCCGCACTGCAGAACAATGCGGCCTTTCGTTTTCAGCGGTGAAGGGTTACCAGATCTTTACGCGATTATCCGGTGCAAGATAAAGCTTCTCGCCCGGCTTCACGTTGAACGCGTCATACCACCCATCAATGTTGCGCACGGTTTGTGCACGGAAATTGGCGGGGGCGTGCACGTCAGTGGCAAGGCGTTGACGCAGCGCTGCATCACGAATCTTGCTGCGCCATGCCTGACCAAAGGCAAGGAAGAAGCGTTGATCGCCCGTCAATCCATCGATCACCGGCGCGGGCTTGCCGCCCAGCGACTTGTGATAAGCGGCATACGCGGCCGTGAGGCCGGAGACGTCGGCTATGTTTTCGCCCAGCGTCTGTTGGCCGTTCACATGCAGACCCGGCAGTGCTTCATATTGGTCGTATTGCTTGACGAGCTTTTGCGTAGCAGCTTGGAAGTGCGCGGCATCTTCAGGCGTCCACCAGTTCTCCATCTTGCCCTGCGCGTCGAAATCGGCGCCGGTGTTGTCGAAGCTGTGGCTGATTTCGTGGCCGATGATGGCACCCATGGCACCGTAATTGGCAGCGGCGTCCGCGTTGGGATCAAAGAACGGCGGCTGCAGAATGGCGGCGGGGAAGTTGAGCGCGTTCTGCAGCGGCAGGTTCACAGCGTTGACGGTCTGCGGCGTCATCCACCATTCGCCGCGATCCACCGGCTGGCTGAGCTTGGCGAGCTGGTGATGATATTCCAGCAACTCCGCCCGCTCATGGTTGCCGAGCGGATCATTCGCGTTGATTTCCAGTGAGGCGTAGTTGCGCCATGTTTCCGGATAGCCCACGCCGACGCGCAAGGTGGCGATCTTTTCTTTGGCCTTGGCGCGCGTGGCCGGCGTCATCCATGCGAGCGTGTTGAGGCGCTCGTCGAATGCGGCGACGATGTTCTTCACCATGTCTTGTGCTTTGGCTTTCGCCGAGGCCGGGAAATAGTGCTTGATGTAGATCTGGCCGACCGCATCGCCCAAGTCGGTATTGGTTGCAGCGACCGCGCGCTTCCAGCGATCCTGCTGCTTGGGTGTGCCTTGCAGCGTGGTGCCGTAGAAATCGAAGCTGAGATCGGCGTAGGTCTTGGGCAGCAATGGCGCGGCATCATCCAGCGCGTGATAGCGCAGCAGTTGCTTCCATGTTTCCAGTGGCTCGCTGCCTACGAGCTTGGCGATACCGGTGGTGGCCGAAGGTTGCCATACATCGATATGCGTTTGGCCGTCCAGGCCGGCCGCTTTGAAGTACGCGTTCCAGTTCAGGCCCGGTGCTTTCTGCGCGAAGTCGCTCATGCTCCAGACGTTGTTGGCTTTGTGCACGTCCTGGCTGTCGACGAGGGATTCCTGCGCTTGCGCGATCTTGGTTTCCAGATTGATGATGGCGTTGGCTTGCGCTTCTGCATCTTTCGTACCGGCCAGCTTCAGCAGCGACGTGACATAGGTTTTGTATTTGGCGCGCGCCTGGACCATGTCCTTGTCCTGCGACAGGTAGTAGTCGCGGCTCGGCATGGCGATGCCGCCTTGCAGCAGATAGGCCATGTCGTGCGAGGGATCTTCCAGGCCCTGCGTAACGAACAGGCCGAACAGGTTTTCGGTGTGGAAGTTGGTGGCGTTGACGGGGTCGACATCGGCGCGCATCTGGCTGCCAAGCACGCTGGCGAGATCGTCGCGCGTCTTGATGGCGTCGATGCGAGTGAATGCGTCCTTCAGTGGAGCGAGGCCAAACTTTTCAATGTTCGCCTCATTCATATAAGCCGCGTAGTAATCGGCGATCTTGCGCTCGTTGGAGCCGGGCGCTGCATGACCCTGCGCGATATTGCGAATCAACTGCGAGGTTTGCTTTTCCGCCAGCTGATACACCTGCAGGAAGGTGCCGGTGCTGGAGCGATCCGCCGGAATCTGCGTGTTCTTGACCCAAGTGCCGTTGGCGTAGCCGAAGAAATCGTCGCCCGGCTTGATGGCATGGTCGATGCCTTTGAGGTCGATGCCCAGATCGGTTTTTGCTGGGGGTGCACTAGTCGTCGCGGGCGCTGCGGCCAGAGCGGTGCCGCAACTCACCATCGCGGCGGCGAGAATCCATTTGAATCGCTGCATGGCGATCACCTTTTTTGTGGGTACCAGCTCTCCACATTAGCCGTGGGGAGTGGCCTTGTGTGCATGACTTTCGGCCTAGATGTTGGCCGCGGCCATGGCTCGGCACCCTTTGCTGCAATGCGGAGGAGGGGGCGGGTTCGGGGGCGCGAGTTCGCTGCGCCATGTCCGTTCACCGCAGGTTCGCTTCAACCTGCCTCAAACCTCCCCTATTCCTCGTAGGGGAGGGATGCCCGGCTTTCGCTTGGATATATGGGTGACGTTGACGCGTTACCTCCGCCCTCGTTGCAGAGGGCGGGGGAGCGAAAGGCCTCAACGTCCGAGTAAGCCGATCTCGGCCAATGTTTTCGGCGCATCGTTATCGAATCGGATCCGGTAGTACGCATGCTGCCCGGGCTGGCGTATAGCAAAGGCACGCGTCTGCAACGGCCAGGGGAAGCGTTCGCCTTGTCTGGCGTCGAGTGCCGTCCAATGCTGCCCATCGTCAGACGTCTCCAGCGTCCACGTCGAAGGGGCGGCCGCCTGTTTGGCTGACGTGAGCGTATACATCGACACCGTACGCGGCTGCGCGAAATGCCAACTCACCGTGGACGTCGAACCGGGCAGCTGAGTTTCGGTATCACTGGTGTGATCGAACAAAGCGCTCAGGTTTTCGATCGCCGGCTCGCTGCCTGACTCACCTTGATCCGGACCGGCCAAGTCATGCATCGGTGCGGGTTTGCCGGTGGTCGTCAGCGACGGCGGCAACGCGTGTTCATCGCTGCCCCAGGTGGACGGCGCAGGTCCCATGGTGAAATCCAGCGTTGCGCCTTGCGCGAGCAGCGCATGCGGCAGCGTGAGTTTGTTCCATGGCTGACCATTCACGCGCAAGCCTTGCACGTAGCGATTGGTGTCGCTGACATTAGGTGCATTGATGAGGATGTGCTTGCCGTTTTCCAACGTGATATCCATGTGCGGAAAGTAGGGTGCACCGATCACGTACTCCGGCGTGCCCATGCGCAACGGATAAAAGCCCATGGCGCCGAACAGCCACCAACCGGACATTTCGCCGTTGTCTTCGTCACCGAGATAACCCTGGCCGATCTGGCTGCCCACATAGAGCCGCGAAAGCACATCGCGCACCTTGTCCTGCGTTTTCCATGGCTCGCCGGCATAGTCGTACATATAGATGATGTGATGCGATGGCTGGTTGCTGTGACCGTACTGGCCCATGCGCACGGCTTGTGCCTCGCGCATTTCGTGGATCACTTCGCCGTAGCCACCGGTGTGATAAATGCCGGGTGTGGCGAAGAATCGATCCAGTTTCGCGGCCAATGCGGCGCGACCGCCATAGAGTGCGGCAAGGCCGGCACCGTCCTGTGGTGCGTGGAAGGCCATGTTCCAGCCATCCGTTTCGGTGTAGTCGTCGCCCCAGCGCAGCGGATCAAAGTTTTGCTTGGTATAGCGCCAATGACCTTGCGCATCGCGACCGACGAAGAAACCGATATCGGCATTGAAGAGGTTCGCATAATCCAGTGCGCGGTCATGGAAATACGCGGCATCATCGGCGTACTGCGCTTGATAGGGATCGTGTGCGTCATGCCGCGCGCCAAGCGCGCTGGCGAGATTGCCGATGGCGAAGTCGGCGATATAGCCGTCCATCGACCATGAGAAACCTTCCGTGACCGCATCGTCGGTGTAGCCATTGAAGATGGAACGTTGCAAACCCTTGCGGCCGGTACCGCGCAATGGGCTTACCACGGTGGCATCCTTCAGCGCTGCCTGGTAGAACGATTGCACGTCGAAATTGTGCACGCCTTTGAGCCAGGCATCCGAAAAGGCCACATCGGCGCTGGTGCCGACCATCAGATCGGCGTATCCCGGCGAGGACCAGCGTGCGATCCAGCCGGCGTCGCGATATTCCTGCACGAAACCATCGATCAAATGACCGGCTTCCTGCGGCGCCAGCAGCACATAGAGCGGCCACGCCGTGCGATAGGTATCCCAGAAACCGTTGTTGACGAACACCTGGCCATCGACAATGCGCGCGCCGGTATGCGTCGGCGTATTTTCGCCGACGGCGGCGGAGAACGGACTGGCATAGCGATAGATCGGGTGGCTTGCCGTGCCGGTGTTCTCGTACGCCGAATTGGGATACATCAGCCAGCGATACATATTGGAATACAGCGTGACCAGTTCGCCGTAACTGGCGCCTTGCACCTTCACCGCGTCGAGCTGCTTGTCCCAGGTGTCCTGGGCGCGCTCGCGCACGGCATCGAAACCTTCGTGCGGCGCGATTTCCATGTCCAGGTTGCGCTTGGCCTGCTCGAGGCTGATCAGCGATGTGGCGATGCGCACGTTCACCGTTTTCGTTTTCGACGTATCGAATCCGATCCATGCCGTGACGCGATCGCGACCTTCACCGGCAAGCCGTCCGCTTTGCGCAATCGGCTGATCCACGGTGGCGTAGAAGAACAAGCGCGTGGCGCCCGTGGATAGTCGGCTCTTTACATCGGAGTAGCCGCTGAAACGGCGATGCGCCGGATCGAGTGTGATGCCACCTTCATCCGTGCGATTGTCTAACACGAGCTGCCCGCGCTGGCCGGGGAAGGTGAAGCGCAGCATCGCGGCATGGTCGGTTGGCGTCATTTCACCGACGATGCCATTGTCGAAAGTGACCTTGTAGTAATGCGCGTGCGCGATTTCGTTCGCGTGGCTGAAGCTCAAGGCGCGCGCCTGCCTGTTCGCGCCGGGCGCGCCGTTGGCGACGGCCGCTGGCATCATTTGAAAGGTCTGTCGATCGCCCATCCAGGGGCTGGGTTCGTGCGACAGCGAGAAGGCTTCGATGCGCGGGCGATTTTCGGCATCATTGCGCTGCTGGTACTGATACATCCAATCCGATCCCGCGTCGGTAACCGGTACCCAGAAATTGAAGCCATGCGGCAGCGTGACGGCGGGAATGTTGTTGCCGCGCGAGAAGGTGTAGCCGGAATTGGTGCCGCGCAGGATGTTCACATAATCGCTGGGGCGTGCATGTTCGTCGCGCGCGGGCGCCGCGCCGATACGCAGATCGTCGAGGAAGCCTTCGAATGCGCCCGCCGGACCGTCATGCATCAGCACGATGTGGCGGATATGCCGTCCGGCCGCAACGCTGCCGACGGCAATGTCCAGCTTGTTCCACTGATTCACATAAAGGATGTGGCCCGCACCTTGCGCATGGGCATTGGCGGCGATGCGATGCTGGTCGCGCGCCGGGAGCGTGGAAAGGCGCGATCCATCATCGAATATCAGATCGACAGCCACGTAGGTGGAGGGGTTGTCCAGGTCGTTGGCGGTCATGCAGGGAAACAGCAAGTACGACAGTTGCGTGTTCGCCTCGACCGGGATGTCCACGTTGAACATCTGCGCGTCTTGCTTGCCGCCAGCTTGCCCTGAGTAATGCAGCGAATGCAGCCCGGTGAAGCCGACACCGGGCTTGGCGCTGTAGGCATCGTCTGCTGACGGGCCGCCGGCAATGGAGACGCTGAAGGACGAGGTTGTCGAGCCGGGAATGGGCGCAGGCTGGCCCGTTTCGAACGAGGTGTAGAACGTCGCGTTCCCCGTCGCGCTGGCAACGGTAGCGAAGCAGGCAAGCGCGAGGACAAGCAATTGCTGTCGAGAGAAGCGGGTGGTGAGGGCTGACATTGGGTGACCCCGGTGGCGTGGCGTGCGGAAGAGAATCCGCGCCAAAGCGTGGATTTGATCGATCTAAATGGAGCGTGTCAAATCGCACCGCAGCATGTTTCGGCCGCACGTACAGGGCGGAGGCGGAGCAAAGCTTTGGATGCCGAGCAGTCACGCGCGCTGTCGAATTCACCCTTCCTCATTCGACAGGTAAGAGAGCAAACTCTTACGCCTCATTCGCAAGGACGGCCCGATGGACCACACCGCTCACGTTTCCATGCATCCCGATCGTCGCTGGCTCGCCTTGATCGTGCTGTGCCTGGGTGTGCTGATGATCGTGCTCGATACCACGATCGTTAACGTCGCCCTGCCTTCGATCAAGGTGGACCTGAAATTCGGCGACACCGAGCTGGCCTGGGTGGTGAACGCCTATATGCTGACGTACGGCGGTTTTTTGCTACTGGGCGGAAGGTTGGGCGATCTTTACGGACACCGCCGGCTGTTTCTGATCGGCATTGCGGTGTTTACGCTGGCCTCGCTCGCCTGCGGGCTCTCCATGACGCAGATCGCGCTGGTGGTGGCGCGTGCGATTCAGGGCCTTGGCGGCGCGGTAGTCACTGCGGTGGCGCTATCGCTGATCATGGATCTGTTTACCGACCCGCAGGATCGCGCCAAGGCGATGGGTGTCTATGGCTTCGTATGCGCCGGTGGAGGCAGCATTGGCGCCATGCTGGGTGGCGTGTTGACCAGCAGCCTGAGTTGGCACTGGGTATTTCTGGTGAATCTGCCGATTGGCATCGGTGTGATCATCGCTTCGCTACGGTTGCTGCCCGCCGGCACCGGTGCATGGACGTCGCGTCATCTGGATGTCTGGGGCGCAGTCACCGTAACGGCCGCCTTGATGCTGGCGGTGTATGCCATCGTCAACGGCAACGAAGCGGGTTGGTTGTCGTCACGCACATTATCGCAATTGGCGATAGCCGCGATCGTGCTGATTGTTTTCTTTTGGGTGGAAGCACGCGTGCACATGCCTTTGATGCCGCTGCGACTGTTTCGCCTGCGTAATCTGGTGGTTTCCAACATCGTTGGTGTGCTGTGGGCGGCGGCGATGTTTGCCTGGTTTTTTCTCTCGGCGCTGTATATGCAGCTCGTGCTCGGCTATGGCCCGATGGAAGTGGGGCTCGCCTTCCTGCCGGCCAATGTGATCATGGCGCTGTTCTCGCTCGGGCTTTCGGCGAAACTGGTGATGCGCTTTGGCATTCGACGCCCGTTGGTAGGGGGCCTGGTGTTTGCGGCGTGCGGTTTGCTGTTGTTTGCGCATGCGCCGGAGAACGGTCACTTCATGCGCGACATTCTTCCCAGCATGATCCTGCTCGGCGTGGGTGCGGGCGTGGCGTTCAATCCCGTCTTGCTGGCGGCCATGAGCGAGGTGGGTCCGTCCGAATCCGGGCTTGCGTCGGGTGTCGTCAATACTGCTTTCATGATGGGCGGCTCGCTGGGGCTGGCCGCACTGGCGAGCCTCGCATCGTGGCGCACGCAAACCTTGTTGGCGGCAGGCGCGGGGCAGGGAGTGGCGCTTACCGGCGGTTATCAGTGGGCGTTTCTGGTGGGCGCGTGTTTTGCGGCGCTGGGTGCATTGCTTGGTGCGGTGCTTCTGCGCACGGCGCGGGCACCCGCCGGTGAGCAAGCAGTGAGTGCACACTAGCGGCGATGGTGCTTCATTTCTCGATGCGGTAATTGATGCTCGCGCGATTGAAGTCCGTCGCGTTCTGGGCTTCGAAACTCCAGCGGCGGCTGAAGCGATAGCGCAAGGTAATCACCTGGCCGGGTTCGAATAGGCCGATGCCATAGCTCATATACAGGCGCGGGGAGAGGTATTTGCCCACGGTGAATGCGGAGCTCCCGTTCAAGGCGTCGCTGCTGCTCACGCCGATGTCCGAGATGCCAAGCTTGCTGCCGACGCTCTTGGCCAGCAGGTTGCCGGTGGCCGAGCCCAGTGCCTGTGCGGCGGCGTTCAACTTGTTGCTATCGCCGCCGCTGCTTGCCTGTGACAGCGGTTTGCCGGTCACGAGGTAGGACAGGGCATCGGATTGGTCCATCGCCGGATTGGAGAACACGTTGAGCACCGGACGCTGCGCCGTGCCGGTGATCGCAAGGCCCACTTGCTGGCCTTCGTTGATGGTGGCATTGGGCTGCAGACTGCGGATCGCCTTGATGTTGAGGCCGGGATTGTCGATCGGCGTACTGGCGAACAAGAGCTGGCCTTGCTGGATCTGCAAGTTCTGGCCGTAGGCTTTGTAAGTGCCGTTGACGGTGACCTGACCTTGCCCCGTGGTGGCGCGGCCGGGGCGCTCGTCCACGGTCAGCACGCCACTCAGCTTGCCGTCCAGCCCCATGCCGGCCAGATGCGCATGCTGTCCAAGGTCGACCTTGATGGAGGCGACGATCGCGGTGGCGCCGCTACCCGCGGCGGGTTGCGGCTCATCGACCACAACGACATCGGACGATGCCTTGTTGACACCGTTGCCGGGCAATTTGTCGAGATTGACGTCAGCGCTGTCCAGCTTGACCGAGCCGCTGGCCTGCAGGCCTTGCGCATCGTGACGCACGAGCAGATCGGGGCTGATGATGACCTTGGCGGCCGGAATGTCGACGGCGGTGATGGCGCTGCCCTTGAGCGTGAGCGCAGTGAGCGCCTGCGCATCGAGCGCCGCCGTGCCGTTGATGGCAAGCGTGCCCTTGCCCGATTGCACGCTGCCGTCGAGACGAAGTTCCCGTCCATCGGTTGTGCTCGCGACAAGCCGGCCATCGGTCAGCTTCAGTCCCGCATCGGGAATTTCGGCGGCGAAGCCGTTGACGCTGGCCTGGCCGCTTATCGCTGGCGTCGACACGGTTCCGCCAAGTCGGAAATCACCCTCGATGCGGCCTTTCACATTGGCAAGATCATCGGTAAAGAGACTGATGAAGCCCAGATCATCCAGGTGAACACCGACCTGGCCTGCCATCGTTTGCTGGGCGCCGGTGATGTTTATCTGGCCGTCCAGACGTCCGTTTCTGTTGAGTATCGCATGCAGGGTTGCCTGTTGATTGCCGGGTGCAAGCGTGGCGTTCAGCGCAAGATTCGCGTAGGTGAGCAGCGGCTGATCGGGGCTTTCGTTGTACGTGATGCGACCCTGCTGCGAGGTGATCGATGCATTGCCGGTAAGCGCACCGGCCGCGGTGCGATGGAGTTTGCCATTGCCCTCCAGCACGCCATCGGCGCTCATCGGCATATCGGTACTGCCGATGGCGCTGGCGACAAGGGCGAGCGGTACCTCGTGCAGGCGGTAGCCGGCGTCGATATTGCCTGACTTGTCCATGGTGGCGTTGATGCACAACTGGGGTTCGCCTGCGGTGAGGCAGAGCACACCCACGCTCGCATTGCCGTTGTTCCAACCCAAACGCGCGACTTGCTGGAGACGCCACCGCGGCAATCCCTGCACGTCGAGCGTGAGCGCGGAAAGGGTGCCGTTCCAGTTTTGCGCTTTAAGCGAACCGCTAAGCGTCAGCGATACGGAAAGCGGTTGGCCTTGCGCATCGAGCGTCAGGCGATGTTGCAGTGAAGTGCCCTGGCCGCTGAGGCGAATCTGTTTGAACGCAAGGCCGCTAATATCGGTATCGGTGGCATCAACCTCCAGCTTGCCTCCAGGGCTGCTGATGTCAGGCACATCTGCCTGCAATTGCAGACTTGCGACGGATTGCTTTTCCCACGTCAGTGATCGACCTTGCAATGATCCGTTGACGGCAAGTTTGGGGTAAGCGCCGCGTAGGTGAAATTGCCCATTGAGTGTGCCGCTGGCTGACGGCAGCCAGTCATTCAACGAAGCAATCGCCAGGGTGACGTTGGCATTGTTGCTGTTGCCGGGGCGTGCCAGCAGTTTGACCGTGCTGCTGCCGGATGCAAGTTCGAGCGTGCCATCCACGACATGGTTAGGTGCGAGGTGCAGGCGACCCAGGCCATGGATATGTCGCTGACGCAAGCGGCCTTCCAGTTTGCGCAGATCGAGCGTGACATCGGGACTGTTGCCCGCAAGTTTGCCCTGCGTAGCGAGGTCGGCATCCAGCAGGCCTTGCCAGCCAGCGAACAATTGCCCCGGATCGAACGTGCTTGCCGTGGCGTGAAGTTGCCAGGCGAGCTCCGGCTCCAACGTCAATGCGCCATCTGCAGTGAAATGGCCTTGCGGTTGCAGCAGGCTGAGCGTGTGCAGCTGAATCTGCCGAGGGGTGCCGTCCAGATTGATTGCGAGTTTGGCCGGTTTGCCCGGTGGCCCGATGGTGACATCGCCTTCGGCATGGTAGGCATCGGCGCTGCCTTTGACGGTCATGCGACCGTTGCTGGCGAGTGTCTGACCGACCAGGTCTGCCGGCAGCTCGACGTTGCTCCAGTTGATGGCGAGATCCGCAGCGAGCGGATGCGCATCGAGCTGGACCGCACCGACCGCATGCACCGTGCCCTTGATTTGCGGCGAGGCGAGCTGCAGTTGTTGCAGCGTAAGCGTCTTTACATCTTTGTCGAGGCCCGCTTGCATCGGTTGCAGCAATAGACGGTATTGGTTGAGATCCAGTTGACCGGAAAGCGTACCGCTCAGGCGCTCGCCACTGCCTTTTAGGTCCACGCCAAGACGCGTGATCGAGGTGTTTCCAAGTAACGGTTTGGGATCGAAAGCGGGAACCTCAAGCGCGCCCGTCCACGCGTTGTCCTTGCGTTGCGCGATGGTGAGCTGAAGTTGCGCGCTCATGGGTTCGGTCAACGCAAACTGCAAATGCGCATGGCGGCCATCGCTCTGTGCATTGAGCGTGCCCGCGTAGGTGACGTCATCGAGTTTCCACACGATATCGGCACGGCCTTTGCCGCGGTAGCGGCGCCCGATGCCAAGCTGGCCGTCGAGGTCGACATGACCCTCCGGGGCGCGTAAGGAAAGTTTGTTCACATCGATGCCGGACGAAGTCCAGCGGCCGGACAGATCGAGACGATCGGATGCGAACAATGCCTTGCCTTGCTCGGTAACCGTTACCGGACCGACATGCGCGCGATCCAGCACGATGTCGATGGGCGGCTGCGCTGAAAAGGTGCTTGAGGAGGACGACGTTTCTTCCGACTTGGGCAACGCGACATCCACGCGCGCGACATCCAGATCGACGACGTGCAACTGCTTGTAGAGCAGCGAGGCGATATTCCAATCCAGATGCGCGCCGGTGATGACGACGTCGGTACCTTTGCCGTCGTCGTAGCGCAGCTGCGTCATATCGATGGGACCGATCAGCCGACCTCGCGCTTGTTCGACGTGCAACGCGCCATGCGTGAAACCCTGCGCTTGTGCCAGCGCAAAGCGCAAGCCGGCACCTGTGCACAGCAGCCAGCCGAGGCCACCCGTCATCAATGCGAATAAAACCAGCAGGCCGATGCCGATGGCAAGGAGCCAGCGTCGGCGTCGACGGAGAGGGGGCGTTGCGGTAATCATGAAAGGCCGTGCCTGGTGGATTTTTGCAGGCCGCGCGTTCGAGCGCGTTTAGGTGCACTCGTAGCGGACAGGCCCGTTCCCGTGCAAGCAGGGGAGGCAGCGCCAGCAGGAAATTGCTCAGGGTGTTTCATGTCGAGGCTGCTCATAAATCAGGCCCGATCACCAGATGCAACTCAAGGCCATGGCGTTGCGCATCGTTTACCGGCGTACCTAAATCCAGGCGGATAAGACCCACCGGCGAACGCCAGCGTACGCCGACGCCCGTGCCGATTTTGGGATGCACGGCGATGCCGTCGAAGGCATTGCCGGCGTCGACGAAGGTGGCGATGCCCCAGCGCGGGGTGAAGTAGTGTTCCACCGTGGCGCTGGCGATCATCAGGCTGTTGCCGCCGATCACGCGCCCGTAACTGTTTTGCGGACCGATGGCCTGGTAGGGATAGCCGCGGATCGACTGGTCGCCACCGGCGAAGAAGCGTAATTGCGGTGGGAGCGCCTCGAAATTACCCGTCCATACGTGGCCGATATCGCCACGTAGAATCAAGCGATTGTTGCGCCAGAAGGCGCGAATCCACTTGCCACTCGCGGTGAGTTCGCTAAAGCGCGCGGTGGAAAGCAGATCGCCCGCCGTACTGCGCGCGTCGAAACTCAGCGACCAGCCGCGGCGAACAAAGTCGAGGTTGTCCGCTACCTTGCGACTGAGCGAGCCTTCCGCGTAGATCAACGTGCTGCGTCCATGTTCCACGCCCGGGGTGCTTTCCGGTTCATCCGGTCGCTTGCCGACGTCGAAAGTGCCGGTGAGTGCGTGCACGCCGACCGTGCGCACCCAGTCATGCCAGAGTTCGCTTTCATTGGCGACCAGTTCCAGCGTGCGCGATTGCGACGTAACCGTGTTGGCATCGCGATAATTGGCGCCGAAATTGAGGCTGCGCTGGTTATCGCCCGGTAAGGGAATGGAGTATTGGCTCGACACGGTTTTCAGACGCTGTGCCAGCACGATGTCATTTTTCCACTTGTGCCCGTAGCGATTGATCCAGCGATATTCCACGCCGCCGCGTACGCCAAAGCCCGTATCGGTGCCTACGAACAGGCCACTGGTGTAGATCGTGCGCTTGGCCGGTGCCAATTCCACGTCGATATCGACAATACCGTTTTTGCTCTTGTCGGTCTCGGGAATCACGTTGACGACCGAGAAATAATCGGCGCCGTTCAATGCCTGCTGTAGTGCGAGCAGTTGATTCTGGTCGAAATAATCGCCCGGCTTGAAAGGAACATAACGCTGCAGGAAGCCGGTTTGAAACTGTGAACCTTCAAAGCGGACTTGCCCGTAGCGATAGCGCTGGCCCACCTGCCAGGCCAGATGAATAGCCGCGCTGTGTTCGCCGCGATTGACCTCGACACGGTGCACCGTGAGCTTGGCGTCGAGATAGCCGTCGGCGATCAACGCATTGTTCAACGCGTCGCGTGCCGAATCGTAGGCGGCATCATCCAGGCGCTGGCCTTTGAGTTTGTCGATGCCGTGGCGTGCGGTACGGACCGGACGCAATGCGGCTGCCGTGGGATCGAGTTGAATATCGACTGAGGTGACGTTGACCGATACGCCGGGAACCACGTGCAAGGTCACGCGCCAATCTTTGCCGACATGTTCGAGTTTGCCGGTTGCATGCGCGTCGTAATACCCGTACGGCCTCAGCGCAGTGCCGGCTTCGGTTTTGCTTCGCTCATAAAGACGATGCACTTGCGCTTCGCTCACATCGCGCGATGCGTATTGGGAGAGGCTCACACCCGCGATCACCGCGGCCTTGAGCGGATCGTTCACACCATCGACCACCAGCTGAACCCCTGCATGGCTCAATGCAGGGACGAGCAACAGCGGGAGCAGGCTCAAATAGCGGCGAATCCGGCGCATGCCTTAGGGTTCCATCCTAGACTCAGTATCGCAAGTGGCAGCTTAGCGCGATGTATGTGCATCACACATTAAGGAGGGGGCTCTCATTTTTTCGATATGCGTCGTCGATAGTCGGAGCGACAAGCCCGGTACAAAAGAGCCAGCTCATGACCAGCGCATTGCAATGAATTGCAAGGCGCTGGCCCATCAGCTCCTGATGGTGGTCACACGGTGATTCACCGCCAAACGGATTAGTCGAAAAGGAACCGTACACCCAGATAGATTTCATTGGCGACGAGGTTGGCCCTCAGTTGTTCGTCGCGTAATCCGGGGGCGTTGGCGAAGGCGTTCCAACCGCTCTGAGCGTGGCCCATGTCTGCATAACGATAGCCAAGATCCACGGTCCACCGCTTTGCTAGTGCATAACTCACGCCTACGCCCACGGCATACGTCAGATTGTTTTGCGTAGTGCGATCGAACTGGCGCGACGGATTGCCTTGCCACCCGCCGGATCGCGCGTTGGTGATGCCCAAACCCAGCGAGGCGTAAGCCGAAAAGCCGTGACCAAGCGCAAAATCCCGATATCCGTTGAGCATGAAACGCTGACTGGAAATACGATCGTGATTGAAGCTGGTGGGGAAAGCGGTCGAGCCGCTGGTGAACGCCGAGGTCGCTCTGGCGACGTATTCACCTTCCGCACGCCATCCGTTTCCAAATTGATAGCCTGCGGCGAAGGCACCCGTGAAGCGCTCAGCGCTGTCCTTGCCGGAAGCGAATGAACCGATGCGGGGCCGAAGGCTCAGGTCCATGTTGTTCGCTTGTTGTCGCGCGTACACCGTCCTGGCGGATACGTAGTAACCCGGTTGATCCTGCTGACTGGCGAATGCGGGTGCGGTGATCACACAGGCTGCCGCGATCGCGGTGAGCGAAGTCGGTAAAGTACGAAGACGCATGATGTAAACCTCCACATTTAGGACTAGTGGAGATAATTCGCGCGGGGTACTCGCATCGAAACTCAGTTAATTTCCCACTGAGTTGTAGTCTTTTTCATCTTGGTTTGATCGGGCATCTGGCGTGAATGCGTGCCTAACCCGCCTTGTCGCCGGCTCTGTGCGCAATCCACGCACCCATTACGGCGGACGCATAGGGAATCGACTGCGCGGCCAGGATGAACATCCACAACTGGCCTTCCGTGAAGTGCGCGGCGCGGCTCATCGCCATGCCGGCGATGCACAGCACGAGCGCCAGGAACATCAGCATTTCCTCGCGCACGGGGGTGAACGCAGCGAAATTGCTGCCGCCCAGGCGCCGGCTCTTGGCGGTGACCACGAACGAGGTTTTCTCGCGTGTGAGGCCATGCAGGATGCCGCGCGCAATGGCGTGGCTCAGACCCATGCTGGCGATCGACGCCATGATGGTGTCGTACCAGCCGCAAGGCACGCGTGCGCGATACAGCACCACGCCGAAAATCGCCTTGGCAAAGAAGAAGCCGATCACCGGGATCAAGAACAGCTGCATCGGCAGGCTGAAGATTTGCGGCAGGCCTACCATCCCGGCGGTCCAGAAGATCGCCATCAGCGTGAAGATCAAATGCAACGCATCGGCGAACCAGCTGAACCAGCCAGTGAGAAAGTGGAAGCGTTGGCCACCGCTGAGCGGGCCCCTTTTCGTCATCCAACCCCAGCGGCCCTTCAGGATCTGCATCGCGCCGAAGGCCCAACGATAGCGCTGGCTCTTATACGCCTTGAAATCGGCGGGCGTGAGGCCCTTGCCCATCAGCTCGTCGACGTACACCAGATCGTAGCCTGCATGCATCAGGCGCAGGCCAAGTTCGGCGTCTTCGCAGATAGTCCATTCGGACCAGCCGCCGGTACCTTCCAGTGCCGAGCGGCGCACCATGGTCATGGTGCCGTGCTGGATGATCGCGTTGCGCTCGTTGCGATGGTGCATGCCGATGCGGAAGAAACCGTCGTATTCCCATGCGGTCATGCGGCGGAACCGGTTGTGCTCGAAATCGCGATGCGCCTGTGGGCACTGCACTACGGCGACCTTCGGATCGTGGAAGTAGCCGGTAAGCGCTTTGAGCCAGTCCTGGCGTACCACGTAGTCCGCGTCGATCACCGCCACCACGTCGGCGCGTTGGTCTGTTTCCTTCAGGCCGAAGTTCAGTGCACCTGCTTTGAAGCCGGGCCAGGGCTCCAGATGGAAGAAACGGAAGCGCGATCCCAGCTTTTCGCAATACGCCTGCACCGGCTGCCAGATCGCCGGATCCTTGGTATTGTTGTCGATCACCAGCACTTCGAAATTTTCGTACTCCAGCGCAGCGAGCGAATCGAGCGTGATGGCCACCATCTCCGGCGGCTCGTTGTAGCAGGCCAGATGGATGGAGACGAATGGCTGCTTCTCCGGTGGATCGGGCGGCAGTAGCGCCGCGTGGCGAATCCATTGACGCCGCCATAACACTTCCGTGAATTCGAAGCCGTTGATCAGAAGAATGGCCAGGATCGCCACCTGCGCCGGGAACAGCAGCACCAGCATGCTCCAGTCCACCCAGCTCAGGTAGAAGTTGAACGGCAGCGTGACCACCCACACGATCAAGCCGCAGGCCAACTGGATCAGCACATCGAAGAACAATCGACCGGTCAGCTTGAAGCGGCGGTAGCGGATGCCGAACCACACCATCGGGATGATCGCCAGCAGACTCGCCGCCAATGCCTTCCACGGCCAGCCGGTGTCTTCGATGACGGGGCCGGTAAACGGGAACTTGAGCTGGCGGTCGGCGTTGAACACGCCCCAGTAGGCGCCGGTGCGGCCTTCGCCCAGACCTTCCTTCCAGGGCTGGTCGAACGCTTCGAACAGGTAGTAGTCGACGTTCTGCTGCTTGGCCCAGATCAGCCATTGGCGATCGAAGATGGCCTCGTTGGAGACGGACGGATACGCACGCTCGCGACGATCGCCGTTGGACGGCCAGCCCACTTCTCCCACGACAATATGCTTGTGGGGGAAGCGCTCTTTGATCGACATGTATGCGCCTTCGGCCGCCTGCAGCGCGACCGAATACTTTTCATCGCCAGACACCGGCAAGCCATTCCAGAAGGGAAACAGGTGGATGGTGATGAAATCCACGTGATCGGCCAGTTCCGGATACTTCAGCCAGATGTAGTCCGGCTCGGCGATCGACACCGGCTGGCGGATATGCGCGCGGGCCCGGTCGAGATACGTGATCATTTTGTCGAGGGGCAGGTCGTTGCGGAACAGCACTTCGTTGCCCACCACGACGCGCTCGATGGTGTCCGGATAGCGGTGCGACAGGGCGATCAGGGCATCCAGCTCCTTCTCGTTGTTATCCAGGCGCGTGTCGATCTGCGCGCCAGCCATGACCTTCAGCCCCTCTTTCTGGGCAAGCCGGTAAACCTGCGGGTTCACCAGCGTCGAGTAGGTGCTGATGCGGCCGGTGTACTGGCGCAGGAGCTTCAGGTCGCTGTCGACCTCTTCATCGCTGGGAAAGCTCTGCTTGAAGGGGTCCTGGTAGCGCTGGAACAGCGAGACGGCGAAGCCATTGATCTGACCGTGCCAGTCCTGCGGACCACGCGGCTGGTTACCCCACCACCACAGGCCGATGTTCAACGCGGCGACCACCAGAGCCAGCAGAATGGCGGTGAAAATCGACGGCCCGGTTTTAGGTTGGGTGGTTCTAGCGCTCAAGAAAATCCCCGTAAGGTCCTCTTTCGAGGCACATGAAGCTCGCGGAGCTTAACCAATTAACGGCCGTGGGCTCAATAAATTGCGCCTTGAGCGGTCAGCGCGAGGTCAGGGCGCTGACTTGGCATGGATGTGGAAGTAGCCCTTTGCCGTCCGGCAGCCTGGTATGAAAGCCGGCATGGGGACGTCGCTGTCGATGATCCCCGGCGGCGATGTCTGACGATGGCGCTCCGCGTGTTAGACCACGTCTTGCTCGATGCCGTTACCCTTCACCCGGCGAATGCACCGTGTATGCCTGATCATGTTCGGTCGTTCCATGTCGAACTTGCTTCGCCTCATTCGTCACTATGGATGAGGTATCGATGCTTGTGTCGTTTGTTGAAGTGAATGCATGGTCACCAAGGCAGAGGGCGGTTGAAGTTGTTCGCAACGATTTACGTGGGCATCTCGCAATCTATTGCGCAACGGTTTTGTTTGCGCGCGCATCAATGAAAAGTAGTGCATTGGCATTAACGCATTTGCGCAGACAGGCACTACACGTCTTTAGGCGTTGTCGCTATCTTCAAAAAAACAGGGGAAGGCGCCGATTTCTTATGGATTTTTGGAGTCGGCCGTATGAGCGCGAGCCATGAAGGAGCTTGCGCGGACCTGACAATCGGGGAAGATCATGAAGGCTCAGCAGCGGAAACTGTTGTACGTCGTGATTTGCAGTGCCCTCGCGGGACTCTTGGGTTATACCCAGCTTGCCCAGGCGCAGTCCACGATGATAACGACCTCGACGCAACCATCCGGACCTTCGCCACAAACCACGACCGCTACGCAGACAGGGGATCAGTCGCAGGCATCGAGCACTACGGCGCAAGCCAAGACGCTAAAAACCGTCACGGTCACCGGCTCGCTGATCCGCAGTGTCGATGTGGAATTGGCACAACCGGTGGTTACCATCACCTCGGAAGATATTCAGCACCAGGGCTTCGCAACAGTCGGCCAACTGCTGAATAACCTTACCTCGGCGTCCTCGCCCGACATCAGCAAATCCGATCCGTATGAGGGTGGCCCGGACGTGGGCGGTACCTATATCGACCTGCGCAACATCGGTACGCAACGCACCTTGGTGCTGATCGATGGCAAGCGCGTGGGGACCTCTTACGACGGCCTCACCAACCTGGACACGATACCGACCGCGATCGTTGATCACATCGACGTGCTGGCCGACGGCGCTTCGGCCATCTACGGCTCCGATGCGATTGCCGGCGTGGTGAATATTGTCACCAAGCAGAACTTCAACGGCGCTGAGCTCGATATCTACAACGGCAAATATCTGCCGGGCGGTGACGGCGATCAGGGCCAATACAGTGTGTTGTTCGGCAAAACCTTTTCACACGGTTCGGTGGAACTCGCTGCGCAGTACCAAAAGCAAGATGCCATTAGTGCGGCTGATCGTTCTTTCAGCAACTACCCATTGACGGGTAACTTTCCTTTGAATGGCTGGGCACCGTACGGGACGCAAGGCCAGTTTTACTTGGACAACAATGTGTACGTGCTCAATAACGGCGGCAACTCCACCAACATCAATGACTACCACCTGCTGCAAACGCCCGTTTCGTCGGCCAACGGTGTGGTAACCAATCCCGGTGATTACGCCAACATCAATCCCTATCAAAGCCTGCAGAGCGCGACGAGCATGAAGAATCTGTTCGCGCAAGGGCATTACGACATCAACAATAACCTCACGGCGGATTTCACGGCCAGCGCCAATCAGCAGGCCAATACCGCGCTGCTGGCTGGCTTCCCGTTATCCAGCTCAGGTCTGTATTCCCTGCAATATCCGCAGTACACGGGCATGGAGTTGTCGCCCTACAGCTACTACAACCCGACCAATGCCCCGGGCCAGACGCCGACCGCACTGTCCTTTCAGCGCAATGTGCTGGAGCTGCCACGCTGGAACATCAACAAGGTCGAAAACTTCCGCTTCAGCCTTGGCCTGGAAGGTAATTTCAGCATCGGCGAACACTTGTTCAACTGGGACGTCTATTACTACGAGACGCGTTACCAAGGCACCATTCTGGATACGGGCAATTTTTCCCTACCGAATCTCTACAACGCGCTCGGACCTTCCTTCCTGGCTTCCAACGGTACCGTCGAATGCGGTACGCCGGGCGCCGTCATTGCCGGTTGCGTGCCGCTGAATGTGCTCGGCCCGCGTTATACCTCGGCCATGCTCAATTACATCGACGTCAATGGCTACGAGCATTACGGCAGTTCGGAGAAAGGACCGCAGATCGATTTCAGTGGCGATATTGTCGAGTTGCCCGCCGGTGATCTGACCTTTGCGGTGGGCGCCTCGCACCGTAATCTCTATGGTTACGACACGCCGGATATTCCTTCGGCGGAAGGGTTGACCACCAATCTCGCCGGTGCGCCGACGGCCGGCGGATACAACGTCAGCGAAACCTGGCTTGAGATGAATGCGCCGCTGCTCAAGGATCTGCCGCTGATCCAATCCTTGAGCCTGGATGTCGCCGACCGCTTTTCCCACTACAGCAATTTCGGCGGCACCAATAACCGGCAATTCAAGGTGACCTGGAAGCCGATCGACGACCTGATGGTGCGCGCCAGTTACGGCACAGGCTTCCGCGCGCTGACGGTGGGCGATCTCTATGGCGGTGTCACCACGACCTATCCGTTCTACAACGATCCTTGCGACGTGGTTTACGGCCTTGCTCGCTATAACACGGCCGTGGCCAGGAACTGCACTAACGGCATCGGTGGCCAGCCGGGGTTGAATCAGGCGGCGTTGAACGCGGCAGGCCTGGGTGCTGAATATCCGACAGGTTTCATGCAGGAAACCGCGCCGGGCTCGACGGTCACCGCGCCAGGCGGTTATCCGGTGTACGCACCGTTTACGCAGGGCGGCAATCCCAACCTCAAGCCGGAGACGTCCAAGAGTTTCCAAATTGGCGTCGTCTACAGTCCCAGCTATCTGACTGGCGCCAATGCCACGGTGGATTATTTCCACTACATCGTGCGCAATGTCATTTCGTTCATTAACGGCAATCAGGTGCTAGACAACTGCTACGCGCTTGGCATCGTCGCCGATTGTCAGTTGTTCCAACGCACGCCAGCGGACGACTATCAGGTAAGCAGCCTGTTCATGGGCGAGCAGAACCAGGGTTGGATGGATGTGGCCGGCTACGATGTGGATCTGTCGTACAAGCTGCCCAAATTCTCTTTCGGCCAGTTCACGCTTGAGTCCAAATCCACCTACTACTCGCACAACAACACCGAGCAATATGCGGGCGCACCAGTCTCGTATAACAACGGCTTCGGCTCCTATTGGCGCGTGCGCTCCAATTTCACCATTGGCTGGCAATACCGGAACTACGGCGTGGAATGGACGTTGCGTTACTACGGGCCGCTTAAGGATCCTTGCTACAGCCCGGGCTATTCGGCCTTTCCATGCACATTGCCGAACTACTTCCAGCCGGGCGTGGGCATTACGCCGATGACGCAGATTCCCTCCGTCACCTTCAACGATGTGCAGGTATATTGGAATACACCCTGGAACGGCACGATTGCCTTCGGTGCGAACGACGTATTCAACCGCCTGGCACCGTACTTCTATGGTGGCTTTACCTCAGGCGGTCCGATCGAAACCGACACGTCGTATGCCTACGACCCATCGTATGACTATGGACGGTTCGTCTATCTGCGTTACACGCAGAGATTCTGAGCGCCGCCTTTCCCTCCCAGGCTCTACGCTGAGGAGGGAGCAGACGTGCTTGCCGTGGGATCACCTCAATGGTGATTGCAACATCCATGCGGTCTTTTTGTGCGCCTTCAGGCGGCCAGTAAGCGTGCTGGCCGTGCCTTCGTCCCCGCGTCACCGGCGACCTTGACGTGCAGATTCCGGCGATAGTCACCGGCTATCATAGGCATCTGCATGAAGCCTTCTAAGCCTGAAACTCCTTCCACGCCCCCAGAAACCCGCCTGCGCGCCATGCACGCGTTGCTGGATACCGTCTCCAGCCGCGATTTTGGCCGTCTGCTGGGTCGCTGGCGCGGCTTGTCGCGCCGTCCGGACGAAAAAAGACTGGACGCGCTGGCCGCCGATATCGCCGCGTCCGTCGAGCGGAGGCAGCAGCGTGCGCAGAGCAAGCCACCCATCCGGCTGGACGAATCGCTACCGATCACCGCGCGTGCCGACGAAATCGTCAAGCTGATCGGCGAGCATCAGGTGGTGGTGATCGCCGGAGAAACCGGCTCCGGCAAAACCACCCAATTGCCGAAGCTGTGCCTGGCCGCCGGCCGTGGCGAGGCGGGCATCATCGGTTGCACGCAGCCGCGTCGGCTGGCCGCGCGTTCGGTGGCGCGCCGTGTGGCTGAGGAATTAGGCACGCAGCTGGGCGACAAAGTCGGCTTCCAGGTGCGCTTTACCGATCAGGTCTCCGAACAGAGCCTGATCAAGTTCATGACCGACGGCATTCTCCTGGCCGAAACGCAGGGCGACCCATGGCTGTCGACGTACGACACCTTGATCATTGATGAGGCGCACGAGCGCAGCCTCAACATCGATTTCCTGCTGGGCTATCTCAAGCGTCTGGCGGTGAAGCGTCCTGAGCTGAAAATCATCGTCACGTCCGCCACCATTGATACCGCGCGCTTCGCCGATCATTTCGGCAACGCACCGGTGGTCTCGGTGGAGGGGCGTGCTTATCCGGTAGAAGTACGGTGGCGTTCGGCGGATGAGGTTGCCGCACGCCGCAATCAGCGCAGCGGCGAGTTGCAACAGGGCAGCGCAGAGCACATTGCCGCCGTGCTGGATGAGATCACACACGAGGATCCCCGCGGCGATGTACTGGTGTTCATGCCCGGCGAGCGCGAGATTCGCGATACGCATTTGATGCTGTCGCGGCGGCAATATCGCGAAACCGAGATCCTGCCGCTGTACGCGCGCCTTTCCACCACCGACCAGGATCGCGTGTTCAAGCCCGGCCCGAAGCGGCGCGTGGTACTTGCTACCAACGTGGCGGAAACCTCGCTCACCGTGCCGCGCATCCGTTATGTGATCGACACCGGGACCGCGCGCGTGAAGCGTTACAGCCAACGCAGCCAGTTGGAACGCCTGCACGTGGAGCCGGTTTCGCAAGCGGCGGCCGATCAGCGTAAGGGACGCTGCGGACGCGTCGGCCCAGGTATCTGCTATCGCCTGTACGACGAGGCGGATTTCGCTTCGCGCGCTGCGTACACCGATCCGGAACTGCTGCGCTCCTCGCTCGCCAATGTGATTCTGCGCATGTTGTCGCTGCGTTTGGGCGAGGTGGATGAATTCCCGTTCCTCGAATCGCCCGATCCGCGCGTGGTGGCCGATGGCTATCGGCGGCTCGCCGAAATCAGCGCGATCGACGACAAGCGCCAGCTCACCGAGATCGGTCGCACGCTCTCGCGGCTGCCCATCGACGTGCAGCTCGCGCGCATGCTGGTCGAAGCGCACAAGCTGGGAAGTTTGCGCGAACTGCTGATCATCGTGGCGTTCCTCAGCATCCAGGATCCGCGCGAGCGCCCGGCCGATGCGCGCCAGCAGGCGGACGCGGCGCACGCGGCGTTTGCCGATCCAAAGTCGGATTTTGTCGGCGTGCTGAATCTGTGGCGCGCATACGACACCGCGCATGAGGAATTGACGCAGTCCAAGTTGCGTGATTGGTGTTCGCGGCATTTCCTGAGTTTCTTGCGCATGCGCGAATGGCGCGAATTGCATCGGCAGTTGTTGCTCGTGGCGCAGGAATTGGGATGGAGGCTCGATGCAGTCGCTGCGCCCTCTGCTATCCGGGGCAACGATGAAAACTCGCGCACGGTTGCGGGTAGAAAGACAAAAGCAGGCAATGCCCCTGCACATAAGCACTCGGCCAAGTCCGGCTCACCCTCTCCAGGGGGAAGAGGAAATGAAGGCGGCGGCGGCGAGGGCGAGCATCTTTACGAAGCCACCCATCGCAGCTTGCTGGCCGGACTCCCCACGCAGGTCGGTAACAAGGACGAAAAGAGTATTTATCGCGGTACGCGCGAGCGCCGCTTCCAGGTATTCCCCGGTTCTGCACTCGCCAAGTCAGCACCGAACTGGCTTTTCGCCGCGCAAATCATCGATATCGGTGGCCGCGTGTGGGGCATGATGTGCGCGCGCGTGGAGCCGGTATGGATCGAACAGCAGGCCGCGCATCTGCTGCGAAGCACCTGTCGCGATGCACATTGGTCGCGTAAGCGCGGCATGGTGGTGGCGTACGAGCAAGTGAGTTTGTTCGGGCTGGTGCTGGTCGAGCGTCGGCCGGTGACGTTTCAGACACAGGATCCCGCACTCGCGCACGAGATCTTTCTGCGTGAAGCCCTCGCGCGCTGTGACATCGAGGCGCGCGTGGATTTCATCCGCGCCAACCAGCGCGTGCTGGAAGACGCGCACGGCATCGAAGCGCGGCAGCGACGCGAAGGGTTGATCCGCCACGAAGACGAGTTGGTCGATTTCTTCCGCGGCAAATTGCCGGAAGAAATCGCCAGCAGCCGTGCCTTGGAGGCGTGGTATCGGCATGCGCGTCCCACCGAACAGGCTGCTTTGCGTTGGTCGATTGATGATGTGATGGTCGGTGGTTCGGGGCTAGACCCCAAGGCGTTTCCCGCCTCGCTCGATATTCCGCCGCAGCGTTATCGCCTGGAATACCGTTTCGTACCGGGCGATGACGCTGACGGCGTGACCTTGCACCTGCCGTTGGCGATGCTCAATGCGTTGCCCGCCGCGCGCTGCGAATGGCTCGTGCCCGGTCTGCTCGGCGACAAGGTGGCCGAGCTGATTCGTGGTCTGCCCAAAGCGCTGCGTCGCAACTTTGTTCCTGCTCCCGATTTTGCGCGTGCGTTTGTCGAGGCGGAGGTGCCACGCGATGAGCCTCTATACAAGGCGCTTGCTTCGTTCCTGGGGCGAACGACGGGCGTGGACATCGGTGTGGGTGACTTTGCTCCTGTCGCATTGGCAGCGCATTTTTCGATGCGTTTTCGTCTGCATGACGAACAAGGCCGCACGCTTGCGACGGGGCGTGATCTTGCGCAATTACGTAATCAATGGGAAGGACAAGCGCGCGAAGCGTTCTCCCGCAAGACCGATATTGAGCTCACGCGTGAAGATGTAACAAGCTGGGACTTTGAGGAAATCCCTGAGCAAGTGCGTTCCGACGGTGGATTGCTTGCGTTCCCTGCCTTGGTCGATCTTGGTGAGGCCGTTGCGCTGCGCGTGTTCGAGCGTCGCGATGAAGCACGGGTTGCGCACATCAAAGGCGTGGAGCGCTTGCTGCGCAATGCCGTTGCCACGGATATCAAGCAAGCACGTCGGCGCCTGCCGATTTCCCATTCCATCTCCTTGAAGTACGCGCCGCTTGGCGGCGTGGATGGCTTGCGTGAGGATCTGGTCGAAGGCGGCTTCAATGACCTGCTTCAAGCCCGGGATCTCAACGTGCGTAGCGCCGCCGCGTTCGAAGTGCTGCGCGGGCACTTCACGCGCGACGTGTTCGGTGCGGCGGTGGAGCGGCTGAAGCTGGCCGAGCCGATCATCGAAGCACAGGCCGACATGAAGCCTTGGCTGCAACCACCACTGATAGGCTTTGCGCGTGCCAGCTACGACGACTTGCGCGAACAATTGGACGCCTTGCTTGCACCGGGCTTTTTACGCGACCTGTCGACGGCGCGCCTTGCGCATTTTCCGCGTTACCTCAAAGCCATGCGGTTGCGCGCCGAACGCCTGCAGCAGGATCCCACCAAAGATCAGCAACGCATGCTGCAGGTATTGCCGTATTGGCGCGAATACCTCAACCACCGTGCAGCCGGCGATGGAGACCTGGACGAATTGCGCTGGCTGATCGAGGAGTGGCGCGTATCGCTGTTTGCGCAGGAGTTGAAGACGGCCGAGCCCGTGTCGGCAAAGCGGTTGGCGAAGGCGCTGGAATCCTTGCGATAAATCGCAAAGGCTCCAGGCCGTCACGTCAGCTTGCGACCGGCTGTTGGGTTCGTCGGCCCGGTGACTCACAAATTGCCAACCCCGCCAGAACCCGTTCGCGGGGTGGCGAATAGGTCGTCTGGCATTTCGAGAAAAGCGCGCTCGTCGCGACGGGCCATCCATTCTTGTCAGCCTTTGCGGTTGAGCTATGCTCCTGAAAGGGCACAATAACGACGAAACTTCATGGTTCACGCCACCACCACCGCAGGACATCTGGCGGCGTGGCAGTCACGGGCCGGCGCACTGGCCCCGGTACTGGCCGACGCGCTGACGGTGTGCGCGCAAAATGGCGTGAACGAGCGCGAATGCGGCGACGTGCTGGATCTGTTAGCCATGCTCGGTTGCGATGCGCAGACCCAGGCTGCCACGCTGTGGTTCGAAATGGCGCGCGTGCATCCACTGGTGTGGGAACAGCGCGCCGCGTCGCTGCCCGACGAACTGCAACGCCTGGTGGCCGGCCAGATGGCCGCCGAGCGCGTGTGGGCGCTGCATGCGCAACGACCACCGCAGGGTGGTTCGGAAGGGTTGCGCCGGCTGTTGCTGGCAATCATCCGCGACGTGCGCGTGGTGTTCGTCTTGCTGTCACGTCAATTGGCGCGCATGCGTGCCGCCGGCACCTTGCCCGAGAATGAGCGTCAGGAACTGGCGCGGCTAACACGTGACATTCACGCGCCGCTCGCCAATCGGCTCGGCATCTGGCAACTGAAGTGGGAGCTGGAAGACCTTGCCTTCCGCTACCTGCAACCGGATACCTACCGGCGCATCGCCACGTTGCTGGACGAGCGCCGCGCCGACCGCGAGAGCTTCATCCGCGAAGCCCTGGCCGAACTCGGCCAGGCATTACGCAATGCCGAGATCCAGGCCGATCTGGCCGGGCGTCCCAAGCACATCTATTCCATCTGGAAGAAGATGCAGCGCAAGGCCGTGGAGTTTTCCGATCTCTACGACATCCGAGCCGTGCGCATCCTGGTGAATTCCGTGTCGGACTGCTATGCCGCGCTCGGCATGGTGCATGCGCTGTGGCCGCATCTGCCCGGCGAGTTCGACGATTACGTGGCCCGTCCCAAGAGCAATGGCTATCGCTCGTTGCATACGGCGGTGATTGGCCCCCGCGGCAAAACGCTGGAAGTGCAGATCCGCACGCACGAGATGCATCGCGCCAACGAACTGGGCGTGGCTGCGCATTGGCGTTACAAGGAGGGCGGCAGCGGTGACGCAGATTTCGAAGCGAAAATCGCCTGGATGCGCAAACTGCTGGAGCCGCGCAACGACGACGGCGAACTGGCGGCGGAACTGCAGACCGAACTGCTTGAGGATCGTGTCTACGTGCTTACGCCCAAGGGCGAAGTGGTGGACCTACCGCACGGCGCTACCGTGCTCGACTTCGCCTATCACGTGCACACCGAGGTGGGGCATCGCTGCCGTGGGGCGAAGGTCAACGGACGCATCGTGCCGCTGACCCACCAGCCGCATAGCGGCGATCGCGTGGAAATCCTCACCACTAAATTCGCCGAACCTCGGCGCGACTGGCTTTCGGCGCATCACGGCTATCTGCATACCAGCCGCGCGCGTGACAAAGTGCGCGCATGGTTTCGGCGCAGTGCGCATGAAGCCAATCTCGCGGCCGGTCGCGCGTTGCTGGAACGCGAACTCAAGCGGCTGGCATTGCCGGAGGTGGATCTGAGCCGGCTGCCGGCGCAGTTGCATCTGCAAACGCAGGATGAATTGCTGATCAGCCTTGCGCTGGGCGAAATCAGCGTCGGGCAGGTGGCGCGGGTGCTGCAGGAGTCGCAACAACCGGCTGACCCCGTAGACGTACCCGCTACCGTCGCACGGCCCACGGTGTTCGATCACAGCGCCATCACGATCGAAGGCGTTGGCAATCTGCTCACGGTCCTGGCCAAGTGCTGCCAGCCACTGCCGGGCGACCCGGTGCGTGGTTTCATCACCCGCACGCGTGGGGTTTCCGTGCATCGCGCCAATTGCGTGAGCCTGGAGCGGCTCGCGCGTCGCGATCCGGATCGGGTGATCGAAGTCACCTGGGGCCATGCCGCCGCGCAGGCGTACGAGGTCACCATTCAGCTCAACGGTTATGATCGCAAGGGCTTGCAAAAGGATGTCGTAAGCGTCATCAGCAACGCCACGATCGGCATCATCGCCTCCTCCAGCCGGTTGTTTGCACGCACCGGCGAAGTCGAGATGCGCTACACCCTGCGCGTGCGCGATTTTGAACAGCTTTCCACCTTGCTTGACCGGTTGGCCGCGCTACCGAATGTGGTGGAGGCGCGAAGGGTGGGGGCAGGATAGCGTTGCTTTTTGCGCCTTCCCCGCGTCCCGAAAGGGCGGTGGGAGCAAACGCACGATCCTGAACGCAACTTTTCACCCTCCGTCCGGGTCTCCCCTGCAATGCTAAGCTGATTGTCTTGACCTGCTAGCTCACGAGCCATGAGCGGAAACCGCGACCTTAACGATCCGGGTTACAACGGCAACGGCCGTACCGAGCCCAGGCTGGGTAACCTGGAGCATCTGGATCGGCCGCAGGCGCCGCTGCCCGACGACGGCTTGCCGAAAATCCAGGTAGAGCCAGCCTATCGGCGCGGCACGTCGATGAACAGGCCGCCGGGCAAACGGTTCGGCTGGCTGATGCCGGTCTTGATCGTCGTGCTGCTCGCGGCCATCGGTGGCTTGTGGTTCAACCAGGGCCGCCTGCGCAGTTTGGTGCCGCGCACGGATTTCGACGATGTGCTGCATCGCGCGCAGGTGGCACTCCAAGCCGGGCATCTGGATGGCACCGACGGCACCAGCGCACGCGAATTGTTCGAAGCGGCGCGCGCACTCGAGCCGGACAACGATGCCGCACGGCAAGGCCTTAACGATGTCGGCCGCGCCGAAGTCGCGCGCGCGGATGCCGCCTTGCAGGCAGGCAACATCGACGTCGCCACGGAGGCGCTGACCAACGCGCGCGAACTGCTTGGCGGCGGTAGCGATATTGATCGCCTTACCCAGGCCATCGCCAAGGCGCAGATATCCTCGGGCGACACCGACACGGTGATCGCCCAGGCCCAGCAGGCGCTCACTGCCGGCAGGCTGGATGGGCCCGATGGTGCCGCGACGCTCTACCAGCGCGTGCTGACCGCCGAACCGGATAACGCCGTTGCACGCCATGGCATGGATCAGGTGGGCGACGCGATGGCCGCGCAGATTCAAAAAGCCTTGAACGCCAATGACGTCGTTGCAGCATCGTCGGCTATCGACCGGCTGGCGACATTGCTGCCCAATTACGCGCAACTGCCCACGCTGCGCGCATCGCTGTCCGCGTTGCAGGCGCAGGCGAGCAGTACATTGAACGACGCGATCAACCAAGGCAACGACGCCCTGCGCGCCGGAAATATCGCCGGCGATGGCAATGACACCGCGCTCGCTCATTTCAAGGCGGCATTGGCCATCGATCCCAACAATGCGCAAGCGAAGGCAGGCCTTGGACAGGTCGCGCAGGCGCTGGTGGTGCAGGCCAATGCAGCCATCGACGCTGGCGATGCCGATCATGCGCGGCAATTGCTGGACGAGGCCGCTCCGCTTGCGCCTCAATCGGCGGATTTGATCGCCGCGCGCGCACGCTTGAACCAGGCGCCCGCGCCGAATCAGCCACCTGCCCAGAATCAGACGCCCGTGCAGAACCAGGCGACGGCAAGCATCCATCCGGCGACGGTGCCACAAGCACCCGTCAATGCCGCGGCGAGCAATGCGAACGAGGACGACAACGCAGCGCCGCCACCCACGCAACTGACGGGACAACAGCAAGTGCAGATCGCCGACATGGTCAGTCGTGCTCGGCAAGCAGCGCTACGTGGAGACATCATGTCGCCGCCCGGCAACTGTGCATACGACCTTTATCGCGGTGCGCTCGCCATCGACGGCAACGATCAGGAAGCACTGGCGGGTTTGCAGGGCCTGCCCGGACTGGTGCAGCAGCAATTCAATCAGGCGCTGCGCGATGGCAACTTGCACAAGGCCGGCAGCCTGCTCGATGCGCTGGACAACCTCGCACCGGGCGATGCGGCGTTGTCGATCTCGCGCCAGCGCCTGGCCGGTGCATGGCTCGATCAGGCCGAGCAGCAATTGGACAGTGGCGATCGCAACAATGCCGCCTCATCCCTGGAGCAGGGCCGCAACCTGCTGCCTGACGATCCGCGTGTACGCGAACTGAGCGCGCGCATGCAGGGCGTTCGATGACGGTAGTGGTGTTTGGCGGCAGCAGCCAGATCGGGCATTACCTGCTGCCGCAATTGGCCACACGCGATGAGCCGGTGGTGGCGGTAAGTCGCACCATACGTGTGTCGCATCCTTCGGTCACATGGCTGACCGGGCGTCTTCCCGATGACGTGCCTGCGCTTAACGATGTGTCGGCCATTTTCAACTTCGGTCCATTGCAGCCGTTCGCCGATTGGCTGCATCGGTGCGATGTGCCGCTCGCGCCGCGCGTGATCGTCACCAGCTCGATGAGCGCGCAAAGCAAGCGCGCTTCGGAAGTCGCGTGGGAGCGGGAGCTTTCCCAACAGCTGCGCGATGGCGAGGCGGCCGTGATCGACGCCTGCGCAAAACATGGTTGTGCGTGGACGATCCTGCGGCCGACACTGATCTATGGCATCGGCCTGGATAAGAGCCTCACGCCGATCGCACGCCGCGCCATGCGGATGCACGTCTTTCCGTTACCGGCCGGTCATGGCCTGCGCCAGCCGGTGCATGCGCAAGACCTCGCCCATGCCGCGCTGGCGGCGCTGGATAACGCGGCGTCGGCCGAAAAGATCCTGGCGATCGGAGGCGGTGAGCGATTGCCGGTCAGGGAGATGTTCGCGCGCGTGCGGCGCAGCTTGCCGGTGGAGACGTTGCCGCTGCCGTTGCCTGCGTGGCTGCTACGGTTGGCGCGTGGCAGCGTGGGGCGGTTGCGTGGACCGCTCAGCCGGCTGGAAACCGATCTCATCGCCGACAATACCGAATTGACCCAGCTTCTGGGCGTGCAGCCGCGACCGTTCCGCCCGGATCCGGAATGTTGGGGACTTAATGCTCCCGCTCTTGCAGAGAAGGAGGCGCGGTGAGGCGACACGGCGTGCGCCTGGTCAATTGCCCGTGCAAAAGCTCCGCGCTGCCTGTGTCGTGCCATCTCTGGCAGGGTGGCATTCATCGCGCCGCGGGGTGCCGCACCCTATGATCGGCCCCTGTTGAGCCGACCTTCCTTCTACTGGACACCCGCCACGTTGGACTTCCTGAGCCGAATTCGATCGATCGCCAGTGCGTGCTGGCCCTGGCTACGCATACCGTTCTGGATCTGCACGGGTCTGTTTTTCGGCTTCCTGCTGCCGTATTCGCTGATTCTCAACAAGCGGGTGCAGGACCGTTTCAACGACCTGGTTTTCGCCGTACCCACGCGCGTCTACTCCCAGCCATTGCGGCTGGCCCCAGGCGTGCCGATGAATCCGGCGACGCTGGAGGTGGAGCTCACCTTCTCCGGCTACGTCAGCGATGGTCATGGCGATGTACCCGGAAGCTGGGCAAAGCACGGCAGCGCTTATTTCATTTCCTCCCGTGGCTACGCCGGCCCGGATGGCGGGGAACTGCCCAAGCGTATTCGCGTGTCAGTGGGCGACGGTGTGGTGCAATCGGTGACCGACCTGGGAACAGGTAAGGTGCTCAAGGAAACGCATCTTGATCCAGGCCGCATCGCCACAGTCTACGGCGCCACGCAGGAAGACCGCAGTTACGTGCAGCTGAGCGACGTACCGCCGCTGCTCATTTCGGGCCTGCAGGCGGTGGAGGATCGCGACTTCAAGCATCACATCGGCGTCGATTTCACCGCCATTGTTCGCGCGGCGCTTGCCGACTTGCGTGCCGGCCACACCGTGCAGGGTGCTTCCACGCTCACGCAGCAGCTGGTGCGCAATCTGTTCCTCAATCGCGAACAGACCATGGGCCGCAAGTTGAATGAAGCGCTGATGTCGATTTTGCTGGAAATGCACTACAGCAAAGCGCGCATCCTGGAGGCGTACATCAACGAGGTGTTCCTCGGCCAGCAGGGCAGCCAGGCCGTGCACGGTTTTGCCGCCGCCTCGCAGTTTTATTTCGGGCGTCGACTGGAATATCTGCGCCCGCAAGAGATCGCGTTGCTGGTCGGTCTGGTCAAGGGACCAAGTCAGCTCGATCCGCGTCGCTATCCTGATCGTGCGCTGGCGCGTCGCAACCTGGTGCTTGATCAATTCGCCACGACCGGCCTGATCACACCGGAGCAGGCGCGTGCAGCGCAGGCCATGCCGCTGGGGGTGATTGCAGACGGCCAGTTGCCGCATAACCGTTTCCCGGCCTTCATGGAGCTGGTGCGTCAGCAGATCACCAACGATTTCGACGAGGACACCCTCAGGCAGGGCAATCTTTCCATCTTCACCACGCTCGATCCGGCCACGCAGCTTTATACCGAGCAGGCGGTCGCCACGGCGATCCAGAATCTTGGCAAACGCGCCGATGCCACCCAGGGCGCCGCCGTCGTCACCGATTCCAAGACCGGCAGTGTGCTGGCGGTGGTCGGCAGCAAGTTCGCCGGCGATCAAGGCTTCAATCGTGCGTTGGATGCGCAGCGGCCGATCGGTTCCACCATCAAGCCGTTCGTCTATCTGGTCGCCCTGACCAATCCGGAGCGCTGGAATCTCGCCACGCAACTGGATGATTCGCCGGTCAGCATGAAACAGCCCGACGGTACTTGGTGGACGCCGCACAACGACGACAACCAGAGCCACGGCATGGTGCCGATGGTGGATGCGCTGGCCAATTCGTGGAACCTCGCCACCATTCACATGGGGCTCGAGGTGGGCCTGCCGCGCATCAAGGCGTTTCTCGATTCCTTTGGTCTGACCACCGTGCAACCCGGTCCGTCGCTGCTGATCGGTGCCATTGATCTGGCGCCAATCCAGGTGGCGCAGCTCTACCAATACCTCGCCTCCGATGGACACGCCTTGCCGCTACTGGCGGTAAGCGGCGTGGTCGATGGCAATGGTCACACCATCAAGCGTTATGAGGTGGAAGCCGGCAAGGGTGAGTACCAGCCCGCGGTCCGTCTGGTGACCTGGGCGATGCAGCAGGTCACCACGTACGGCACGGCGCACGCGCTGGGCGATTCCAGCCTGGCGCGGCTGCATACGGCCGGCAAGACCGGCACCAGCAACGATTTGCGCGACAGCTGGTTTGCCGGTTTCACCGGCGATCGCCTGGCGGTGTTCTGGATGGGGCGCGACGACAACAAGCCCAGCCACCTGTTCGGCGCCACCGGTGCCCTGCGCGGGTGGCAGGAACTGTTCCGCAAATTGCCTACGTTGCCATTGTCGGCAGCGCCGGGCGATGGGCTGGAAATGGCCTGGATCAATCCTGCCGACGGTCGCCGTAGCGACCCGGCCTGCGCCGGGGCCAAGCAGGTGCCGGTGATTGCCGGTTCCGTGTCGACCGATTCGGAAGGGTGTTTCTGGCAAAAGGTCGGTAATCTATTTGGATCCGGCCAGAGCGCTTCGCAGCCCTCGGGCACCACGTCCAACACCAGCAGCCAACCATAGCCATGCCGCATCGCGCATTTCGTCTTCGTCATCCTTTTGCGCCCGCCGTGCTCGCGGGCATCCTGCTCGCCGCTTGTGCGCAGCCCGCACCCGAGGCGCCCAGGCCTGCGCCGGGAAAAACCAACGTGGCGATGGTAGATGCCATCCGCGCCGCCGGTGAACGCGACAAATCGGTGATCAACGTGCACCCATTGAGCGACCCGGGCGTGACTGCCTTGCAGGACGCCGCGCGCGCGGATGAGCGCAACGGCCAATATCAGGCTGCCGCCGACAAGTTGGACATGGCACTCAAGCGCGTACCCGACGCGCCGGATGTCCTGCAAGAGCGCGCCGAGGTCGCCATCTATATGGGTGACTATCAGCTCGCCGAAAAACTCTCGCAGCAATCGTGGAACCTCGGTTCCAAGCAAGGTCCGCTGTGCGCGCGCAATTGGCAGACCATGGTGGAGATTCGCCTGCACGCCAACGACCAGGCTGGCGCGGCTAGCGCGAGCAAATCGGTCGGCGAATGCCATGAAGCGGGCATCCAGCGTCTCTGATCGTTATCGATGAACTACGCCAAGCCAAGGATCGGTCTCGTCGGCAGCCAGGGATCTTACGGGCGCTGGCTGCGTCATTTCTTTGAAGCACGCATGGGTCTGGAGGTCTTCGGCCGTGATCCAAGCGGCGAAACGGTGCTGTCGGAACGCGCACTGATCGAAGCGGTCGACGTGCTGATCTTCTGCGCACCGATCCGCCAGACGCCTGCCGTCATCCAGCACTACGTCAAACATGCCGCTGGCATCGAACGCAAACAGCTCTGGATGGATATTACTTCCATCAAAGTGGTGCCGGTAGCGGCGATGCTTGCTTCGCAAGCACAAGTGGTGGGCTTGCATCCGATGAGTGCCGCACCCAAGTCGCCTACGTTGCGCGGCCGCGCCATGGTGGTGTGCCAGGCGCGTCTGGATACGTGGCGTCCATGGTTCGAGCAGTTTCTTGCCGCAACGGAAGCCGACTGTGTGCACGCCGATGCCGATCAGCACGATCGCATCATGGCGTTGGTGCAAGGCATGGTGCATGCCACGCACATGGCGCAAGGTGCGGTATTGCGTGAGCTGGCGCCCGCGGTGGGCGGCCTGGAGGGCATTCGTCCTTTCAGCTCGGTGGGTTACGAACTGGATAGCGCGGTAACGCGGCGCATTCTTGCCAGCAATCCGGCCATCTATCAGGACATCCAATTCGAAAATCCGTACGTTGAGCCGATGCTGGAGCGCCTGGCGGTGCATGTGGGTGCGCTGTGCGAACTCGTGCGCAGCGGCCATGACACCGCCCGGCAGCAGTTGCGCGAGAAATTGCTCGATAAAAGCCGGGTCTATGTTGGTGAACAGGCATTGGCCGAGGGCAGCTATGCGTTCGAACGTCTCGGCTATCTGCTTGCCGATTTGCGCGAGCCACGCTACATCAGCGTGTTCCTGCCACTGGATCGGCCCGGATCGTTGCGCGCACTGTTGTCCGCGTTCGAACAGCGCGGGGTCAATCTCGATTCCATCCATTCCTCACGCAGCGCGGAAGGTGAGTTGTTGTTTCGCATGGGTCTGAGCAGAGATTGCGATGCGGACGCTTTGCGTGATGCGATGCTCGCTATCGAGCGCGATGGTATTGGCCGCGTGGTGGAAGCGGCGGGTGTGGACGTGTCTTCCGTAAATCCGTGAGTCGTATCCGCCCTGATAAGCGGGACACGTGGTCCATCCAAAGGCATTACGAGACAAACACCGCTGCATAACGCAGCGGCGTCCATAACTTTGTTGCTTTGGGTGCGCGCGTGAGTGTTTTTGCCGTGTTGCCTGAAGTTATCTGCGGTACGTTCGTCGATCGCAGCAGGGCTTTGTTTCAGCGTTTTCATGACCGTGTTTGTCGCGTTGCCGCCATTCGGCGCAAAGGCGCGGCGGCAGCCTTTCCTCATCGACAGGAGATATGTCATGCGCACGAAACTGCTTGTTCCCACGCTTCTTTCCGTACTGCTGAGCGGCGCGTTGGCCAGTTCGGCCATGGGTCAAGGCACCGGCCCGGTGGCCTTCGACGTCACAGAGAGCGCGCTGGCCTGGTCTGCGGCTTGCAATGGAGGGCCAGATTCGCCCCCTTTACTGGTCGATCCCTCCATCACGGATGTGAGCGGCAGCAATGGCAACCAGGGTTCGAACTTGAGCGCGAATGCGTGCGGTTTCCCGCTCTATGCTCTGTCCAGCGCGGACAGTACAACGAATGCATCGGATACCGTGGAGTTGGACGATGCCGGCGGCAGCAGTACGTGGGAGGGACTCTATCTGCTTGGCGGTATTTTGACTGCTGACAGCAAGACCGAGACAGATGCTTGTGCGGCGTCCTCTGCGCAGACTGTTAATTGCTCAGATACCGCCACCTTCACCAATGTGAGCTTTGCAGGTCGTTACATAACGGGTGACTTCACTTCGAAGCAAACGTTCTATGCGTCGGACTTTGCTGTAAGTCTTTCCGGTTATTGCGATGGGCTGGCCGATTTTACGGGAAGCCTCACAGTCGGCGACACATCGCTGCAGAACCATGGAAATTCCGAAGCGATAACCTTCAGTCCGCTCAGCGTGAGCGGCACATTGACGTGCATTGGCCTTCCTTTGAAGACGATGAATGTTCAATTGAAGGATTACGATGACTGGACATTCGACGTACCGGTAAAGGAGGTTTACAGGACGTTGAATGTTAGCCTCGAGTAGATCGGAAGGCAGATAGTTTTCAATGGGGCCGACCAAGCGATGCGAGTGAAAGACACACAAGCGAACGCAATCGCGGACGCTTGATCTGTGGCTTCGTTTAGTTCCGCCGCATTTCAATAGGCAAGGCACTGCCCGGTATCGCGCAGCTCACCGCTGCGCGATACTGTGGTGATGACCGACACCGACGACATCGGCGCACTGCTCGGCGCCGACGGCCCCTTTGCCCGCGAATTGCCGAATTTCGCCCCGCGCCCCGCGCAGCAGGTGATGGCGCGCGCGGTGCAGCACGCAATGGCCGAATGCGAAACGCTGATTGCCGAGGCCGGTACGGGCACCGGCAAAACCTACGCGTACCTGGTGCCGGCGATGTTGTCGGGCGAGCGGGTGATCGTTTCCACCGGCACCAAGGCGCTGCAGGATCAGCTTTTCTTCCGGGACATTCCCAAAGTCCGCTCAGTGCTTGGTGCCCGCCTGAAGACCGCCTTGCTGAAAGGGCGCGCCAATTATTTATGCCTGTATCGCCTGGACCAGACCGTGCGCGAAGGTTCCACACTGGAGCGCCATCAGGCGGCGCAGCTGGCGACGATTCGTGCCTGGTCCGCGCGCACGCGCCGCGGCGATCGCATGGAATTGGCGGAAATCCCAGAGGATTCGCCCTTGTGGGCGCGCGTGACATCCACGCCGGAAAACTGCCTGGGCGTGGAGTGTCCGTTCTATGACGACTGCCATGTGATCACCGCGCGCCGCGAGGCACAGGAGGCGGATCTGGTGGTGGTGAATCATCATCTGCTGTTCGCCGACCTGGCGTTGAAGCAAGAAGGCTTCGGCGAAATTCTGCCTGGTGCGCAGGCGTTCATTCTCGACGAGGCGCATCAGATACCGGAGCTTGCCGGGCAGTTCTTTTCGCAAAGCCTCAGCGCGCGTCAGCTCACTGAATTGGCGCAGGATGCATTGGCCGAATGCAATGGCGTCACTGGCGCGATCGGCTTGATATTGGAACCGGTCGAAGCGTTGCAGGACGCCGTGCGCAAGCTGCGGCTTGCACTCGACCCGCTACCCACGCGTGGCCCTTTCCATGAGTTGTTGAAGGGCAAAGATGTTCCCGAAACATTGCACCAGGTCGGTGAAGTGCTGGCTGCGCTCACCGATGCGCTCGCTTCGCAGGCCGAGCGTTCGCGCGGCCTGATGAATGTGCACGAGCGCGCAGAACATCTGAGCGAGCGGCTGGATCGCATCGCGGAAACATCCTCCGAGCGGGATGTACGCTGGTACGAATTGTTTCCCCGAGGGTTCGCCTTGCACGCCACGCCGCTCGATCTTGC
Organism: Dyella monticola; assembly: GCF_003363155.1. Taxonomy (GTDB): domain Bacteria; phylum Pseudomonadota; class Gammaproteobacteria; order Xanthomonadales; family Rhodanobacteraceae; genus Dyella_B; species Dyella_B monticola. Next base: position 330,424 of record NZ_QRBE01000001.1, read on the forward strand.
CGCGCCATTGCGCGCGATGCGCGAACACACGCACGCGGCGTGGATTCATACCTCGGCGACGCTGTCGGTCGCCGGGCAGTTTGATCATTTTGCGCGTCAGCTCGGCTTGGAGGATCCCCAGACGTTGAGTCTGGAAAGTCCGTTCGATTACGCGCGCCAGGCGCTGTGTTACCTGCCCGAAGGGTTGCCCGATCCAGCGATGCGCGATTACACCGATCGCGTGATCGACGCGACCATGCCTGTGCTGGAAGCATCCAACGGTCGCGCATTTCTGCTGTTCACCTCGCACCGCGCGTTACGCCGTGCGGCGGAATTGTTGGTCGATCGCGTGCCGTGGCCCTTGTTCGTGCAGGGCAGTGCGCCGCGGCATCAGTTGCTGGAGGCATTTCGCGCCAGCGGCCATGGCGTGTTGCTGGGTGCGGCCAGTTTCTGGGAGGGCGTGGATGTAGCCGGCGAAGCCTTGTCGGTGGTGATGATCGACAAGCTGCCGTTCGCCGCGCCGGACGATCCCGTATTGCAGGCGCGTTTGGAAGCGCTGGAGCAGGCGGGTATCAATCCGTTCATGGGATGGCAGGTGCCTTCGGCGGTGATTGCGCTCAAGCAGGGCGCGGGACGGTTGATTCGCGATGTGCACGACCGTGGCGTGCTGATGCTGTGCGATCCGCGCTTGACCACCAAAGGATATGGGAAGCTATTTCTCAAGAGTCTGGCGGCGATGCCGCGGACGCGTGAGGTTGAAGACGTGCGGCGGTTTTTTGAACTCGCCGTTACCGAGAGCAACGGCTGAGTTGAAGCGGGTACGACGGCTCTCTTCCTAACGTGTAGTAGGGGAGGGCCGGGGTGGTGGTGAAGCAAGCCCGCGGGGAATTCTTCCGGCAAGTGCGTGTAACCCCACCCCAGCCTCCTCTGCGTGCAGGGGAGAGGGGCTGTTTGCGGCAAGCCGGAGTGTCGAGGTGTCTCCACGCGCTCGGCGCTGCTGCTAGAGTCCTGCCGCTGCATACGTATTCAGGCGGACAAGAGCACAAGGCATACGCAGAATCGGCCATTCGTCTAGCCATCATGCGGGGAGCATGATTCATGCACATACATACCAGTACCAACACGGGCGCAGCGCAGGGGGAAGAGGCGCGCACCACGGCTAGGGTTGTGCTGATCGCGGCGGCGGCAGCCATCGGCGGCTTTTTGTTCGGCTTCGATACGGCGGTCATCAACGGTGCGGTTGATGCGGTGCGGCATGGTTTTGGCCTCAGCGCGGGGCGCATCGGCATTGCGGTGTCCTGCGCGTTGCTCGGTTCGGCACTGGGTGCGTGGTATGCGGGGCCGTTGGCCGATCGCCTGGGGCGTGTGCGCACCATGCAGGTGGCGGCGTTGTTTCTGCTGCTGAGCGCGTTGGGTTCGGGCTTGGTACATGGTGTGTGGCAGCTGATGTTCTGGCGTGTGATCGGTGGCATCGGCGTGGGCGTGGCATCGGTGATTGCGCCGGCCTATATCGCCGAGGTGTCGCCGGCAAACGTGCGCGGGCGGTTGGGCTCGATGCAGCAGTTGGCCATCGTGCTGGGTATTTTCGTGGCGCTGCTCAGCGATGCGTGGCTGGCGAGTACGGCGGGCGGTGCAGCGCATACGCTATGGTTCGGACTGGAGGCGTGGCGCTGGATGTTCCTGGTCGCTGCGCTGCCTGCGGTCATTTACGGCGTCCTGGTGACGGGGGTGCCGGAGTCGCCGCGCTATCTGGTGGCGCGTGGGCGTCCGGCCGAAGCGCGCGTGGTGCTGGCCAAGGTGCTGGATCTGCACAGCGATCAGGCGCTGGACGCAAAGATCAACGACATCCAGCACAGCTTGAAGGTGGAATACCGGCCCACCTTGAAAGATCTGCGTGGTCCGTGCGCTGGCCTGCTGCCCATTGTGTGGGTGGGCATTCTGCTTTCGGTGTTCCAGCAGTTCGTCGGTATCAACGTGATTTTTTATTACTCATCGACGTTGTGGCATTCGGTGGGTTTCAGTGAGGCGGATTCGTTTTCGATCACGGTATTCACCTCGATCGTCAATGTGCTGGTAACGCTGGTTGCGATTGCCCTGGTCGACAGGATCGGCCGCAAACCGTTGCTGCTGATTGGTTCGGCCGGCATGACCGTCACCTTGGCCTTGATGGCGTGGTGTTTTTCGCAAGCCGCCGGCAGCGGTGCTGCACTCACCTTGCCGGCGCCGTGGGGCATGGTTGCGCTGGTTGCCGCCAACCTCTACGTCGTGTGCTTCGGCTTGAGTTGGGGTCCGATGGTGTGGGTATTGCTGGGTGAAATGTTTCCCAACAGCATTCGTGCCATTGCATTGGCGGTGGCGGCGGCCGCGCAGTGGGTGGCCAACTTTGCCATCACCAGTACGTTTCCGTGGCTCGCACAGGTAGGCCTCAGCTTCGCCTATGGCTTGTACGCGCTGTTTGCGTTCGTGTCGCTGCTGTTCGTGATGCGCGCCGTGCGCGAAACGCGCGGCATGGAGCTGGAAGAGATGAGCGCGTCTTGAGTTTTGCCCTGCCCCTGCAAGCGGGGGCGGGTACCCTACGCGGCGCGAAGCACGCGGCTGTAGGCGTGCACCTCGTCAATCAGCACTTTCACATGCTCGGGATCAACCTCCGGCGTGATGCCATGGCCGAGATTGAAGACGTGCCCTGGATGATTGCCGTAGCTGTCGAGCACGCGACGCACTTCACGACGGATCACCTCAGGGCTGGCGCGTAGCACGGCCGGATCGAGGTTGCCTTGCAGGGCAACCTTGCCTTTTACCGCGTTGCGCGCATCGGCAAGATCGATCGTCCAATCCACGCCAAGCGCGGCGCAGCCGGTCTGGGCCATCTCGTAAAGATGCGCACTTGCGCCTTTGGAGAAGAGGATCAGTGGTATATCGCGCGCGCGCATATCCGATTTCAGCGCCGTGACCACGTGCGCGAGATAACGCAGCGAGAATTCGCGAAATGCCGACGGTGCGAGCAAACCGCCCCAGGTGTCGAAGATCATCAGCGCTTGGGCACCCGCAGCGGCTTGTGCGCTGAGATAGGCGGCCACCGAGCGGGCGAGCGTTTCGAGCAACGTGTGCGCAAGTGCCGGATCGCTCCAGCACATCGCTTTGGCGGTGGCGAAATCGCGCGAGCCTTGGCCCTCCACCATGTAGCAGGCGAGCGTCCACGGGCTGCCGGAAAAGCCGATCAGGGGCACGCGACCGGCGAGTTCGCGGCGGACCACGCGCATGGCATCCATGACGTAACGCAATTCGCTTTCCATGTCCGGCACGCCCAGTCGTTCCACGTCGGCGCGCGTGCGCACGGGATGCGCGAATTGCGGGCCTTCGCCCTGGGCGAAGGAAAGACCCAGGCCCATCGCATCGGGAATAGTGAGGATGTCGGAGAACAGGATGGCTGCATCCAGTTCGTAGCGTTCCAGCGGCTGCAGCGTGACTTCGCAGGCCAGTTCGGGATTCTGCGCCAGCGCCATGAAGCTGCCGGCTTTCGCGCGCGTAGCGCGATATTCAGGCAGGTAGCGGCCCGCCTGGCGCATCACCCACACGGGCGTGGTGTCGACGGGTTCGCGGCGAAGGGCGCGCAGCAGGCGATCGTTCTTGAGGGGAGCTGACATGTTTATCGGCGTCCGTAGGGGCCATCGACCCCTTGGGCGAAGACCACGCGATAGCCGCGCTTGAGCTGGGCGTCACGCACTTTTTCGAAGGCGGCGATGGCTTCGTCGCGTTCCAGGTATTGATCGCGCTTGAGCGTGGCGCGGCCGCCTTGGGTACCGGTTTCGCGGTATAGCGTCCAACCGCCGAGCAGGTCCTGCTCCAGCACGATCTGGACATAGCGCGGCGGTTCGGCCGAGGCAGGCATGGTTTGCAGATAGAGGCGCATGGCGTCCCGGGTAGGTGCGGCTATCACGCCGCAGACAGGGCATTTTAGAGGGATGGAGGCTGGCGGGCGAGAGCAGGTGCCGTGGCTTGCTGTCTCGCCGCCCCGACGAACGCCGGAGCCCCGTGTCGTTGGCGTGAAAGTCACTGGACCCGGGCGTTCGCCGGGACGGCAAAATAAGAGGGCTCAGCGGGCGGCAGTCGCTTCACGCAATACGGCCAGCACATCGGCCTCATTCACGCCCGAGACGATTTCCGCATGGCCGATACCGCGCCACAGGATCAACCGCAGCGTACCGGCGATGGTTTTCTTATCCAGCCGCATCAGCGCGAGCAAGTGTTCAGGCTCGAAGCCGGATGGCACGGTGATGGGCAAGCCGATCGCTTTCAGCAGTTTTTCCAGGCGCTGCGTATCGGCGTGCGCACTCATGCCCAGCCGCTCGGAAAGCCGTGCCGCCAACAGCATGCCCACCGACACGCCTTCGCCGTGCAGCAGCGCGGTGTAGTGGCCGGCGGTTTCCAGCGCGTGGCCGAAGGTGTGGCCGAGGTTGAGCAGGGCGCGCTCGCCTTGCTCGGTTTCATCGCGCGAAACGACACCCGCCTTGTAGCGCACCTTGGTGGCGATGGCCTGCACCAGCGCCGTTTCGTCACGTGCGACCAATGCATCGGCGTGCTGTTCCAGCCATGCAAAAAAGCCGGCGTCGCCAATCGCCGCGCCCTTGATCACCTCGGCCATGCCGCAGCGGTATTCGCGCGCCGGCAGGCTGTCGAGCGTGCCGATATCGGCCACCACCGCACGCGGCTGATGAAAGGCGCCGACTAGGTTCTTGCCGGCCGGAAGGTTCACGCCGGTCTTGCCGCCGACGGAAGAATCCACCATCGACAGCAGCGTGGTCGGCATCTGGATGAAGTCGATGCCGCGCATCCAGCACGCGGCGGTATAGCCGGCCAGATCGCCCACCACGCCACCGCCGAGGGCGATGACGCAGGCGTCGCGCGTGGCACCCAGGGTGGCCAGTGCATCCAGCGCCAAGCCGACATTGGCAAAGCTCTTGTGCGCTTCGCCGTCGTCGAGCAGGAACGAGGACCAGTGCAGGCCATCGAGCCCTTGTGCGACGCGTTCCAGATAGAGCGGCGCAACGGTGCGATTGCTGATCACCATGGCATGTTTGCCGCGAAGCATGGCGCGCCAGCGTGCGTGATCGTCGAGCAGGCCGCGGCCGATCCAGACCGGATAGCTGCGCGCGCCGAGGGGGACGTCGATGGTTTGTCGGGGAAGCGTGGTGTTCATGCAGCTTGTCGGTTCCAGTGCCGATCGATCATGGCGATACAACGCTCGCTCGCGGCCGCAACGCCTTCGTTTTCGTGTCCCGAGGGAATGATCAGATCGGCGATTTCTTCATAGAGCGCGGTGCGCGCGGCGGCCATCGACTCGAGTTTTTTATTGCGGTCGGCATCGGCCAGCAGCGGGCGCGAGGTGTCATGCGCAAGGCGGTGCAGTTGCAGCGGCACCGTGGCCTGCAGCCACACCACGTAGCCGCGTTCGGTCATATGGCGGCGATTGACCGGGTCGAGCACCGCGCCGGCGCCGCAGGCCAGCAGTACGCCGCGCCGGCCGCTACACTCTTCCAGTAGAGCGCTTTCGCGTCGCCGGAAGCCGGCCTCGCCTTCGATGTCGAAGATGGTGCTGACCAGTACGCCGGTCGTGCGTTCGATTTCCTGGTCGAGATCCAGAAAGAGCAGGTTATAGCGCACGGCGAGCTGCCGGCCGATCGAGGTCTTGCCGGCACCCGTCGGGCCGATCAGGAACAGGTTGCAGGAAGGGTTCATGCGTGGATAGTAACAAGCATTGCTGGATGTATGGATGTCTGAACGCATTTTGATCGCCGGTTGCGGCGACGTAGGTGAGCGTGTGGCGCGCCTGTTGCTGGCGCGCGGTTATGAGGTGTACGCGATGCGCCGGCATCCGCCTGAAGGCACGGATGCAATCCGCTGGCTGCAGGCGGATCTGACGCGCCCGGAAACGTTGGCTGCATTGCCTGGCGGCATCGCTCGTGTCGCGTTTCTGCCGACGCCGGATGCGCGGGCGCCTGAGGCTTATCGCGCCGTGTTTGTGGATGGCTTACGCAATCTGCTCGACGTGCTGGATGAAACGGCGCTGCGACGCCTGGTATTCGCATCCTCCAGCGCCGTCTATGGTGAGCACGGTGATGCATGGGTGGATGAAACCACTCCGCCCGCGCCGCTGAATTTCAATGGACAGGTGATGTGGGAAGCGGAGCAGTGGCTGGCAGGTAAACCGTTCCAGGCGGTGGCGTTGCGTCTTGCCGGATTGTATGGGCCGCGTCATCTGCAGCTCATCGACCGGCTGCGCGCAGGGCAGGTTCGTGCGCCGAGAACACAACAGCATTGGGCCAATCGTATCCACGTCGATGACGCGGCGGCGGCGATTGCGCATCTGCTCGCTTTGTCCAATCCGCACAGCGTATACGTGGGTGTGGACGACACTCCGCTGCCGCTGAATGTTCTCTACGACGATCTGGCAAGGATGGTCGGCGCACCGCCTGTGGCCGATGGACCTGCTCCGGCGAATGTCGGTAGCAAGCGCCTTAGCAACGCGCGACTTCGCGCCAGCGGCTTTCAGGTTCATTGGTCTGACGCCCGCGACGGTTATGCGCACTTACTGGGTGCCGCGCGCTGAGCACGTGGCGCGCGAGCCCTAGCTGGTGTGTGCCTCGGCATTCTGCGAGGTGAGATGTTCCTTGATGCCGTATTTGATGAGATCGACATCGCGCGTGATACCCAGTTTTCGCATCGCGCTCATTTTCTGGGTGCTGACCGTCTGCTTGCTGCGGCCAAGGCGCGCGGCGATCTCGCTGATGGTCAGGCCCGATACGAAGAAGCGCACCACTTCCAGCTCCCGTGGGGATAAACGTCGAGTGCGTGAAGCGCCGCAACCCTGGATGTCGTGCTGGTACATGACCGCTTCAATGCCCGGCGAAAGATAACGCTTGCCGGCAAGTGCGGCGTAAAGCGCGGTGGAGAGGTATTCCAGCGGATCGGACTTGCTCAGAATGCCATTGATGTGTTGCGCCAGCAGCGAACGAATCACATCGGCATTGCCCATCATCGTCAGTACGATCAGGCCTACGTCGGGAAAGCGCTCATTGAGGTACGTAAAGAGCGTGACGCCGTCGCCGTGGCTGCCGCCAGGCATGGCATAGTCGGAAATCAGCACGTCGACGGGGTGCTTGGTGAGCAATTCCACCAGTTGCGTGGAACTGCTGGCGCTCCCCACGATCTGGATATCCGGCTGCGTGCCAAGTTCATGCACGATGCCGGCCAATAGCAGCGGATGGTCGTCCGCGATCGCTACCCGGATGGTGCGCTCGTTGAGTGAAGCGTTTTCGTTGGTGGTATTCATGGACTTGCGCAGCTCGATGCGTGCCGATGGTTACGCAGCGGCTGCGCCATGCATGATTGCCGGCGAGACAGCGCGCTACACGTGTTGACGTAGTGCCATGGTGGGCTTCTGGTTGTTCGACAAAATACGTGGGGAAACCGTCTGGGTATCAGTACGGATTCCTCTATGACTTTGCTGTGTATCGATTATGGGTGGCTGGCGCGGCCGGGCAATAGAACTTTTCCTAAAAACACATCGATCTGCCTAAAAAGCGACACCATCCCAGTGGCGTCGATGGCATGGGATGCCTTGGTGCGTCCGGGAGAAATGCGGTACGCGTGCGTCAGCTGTGATTGAGAGCTGTCACGTGGTGATGCGTGTCGTATTCCACACAGGTGTCGGCCAATGATGGCAAGGTGGCCAGAGCATGCCTGCTGAGGCGCTCAAAATGCGCGAGAAAGCGCTTCATGGCCTCCTTGTCCATGGCCAGCGGGGCGCCGCGCCGCAGCAGTTCTTTTTCGGTCTCACTGCGCCACTCGCGAATGACTTCCCAATTGGGTGCCTGCAGTACGATCAACGCATCGAGCTTGCGCCAAAGCGGCTGGTAGGCGCGCAATTGCTTGTTCACCCAGTGACGCCAGCGGCCGTCGGGGTCTTCGGTGCGCTCCAGCGCGTTGATTGGCTCATCCAGCGCGCTTTCCAATTGCGGACGCAACCCCAGCGCCCACCCCTCCACCACCACCAGCCGCGGGGGGCGTGTGGTGCGAGGCCAGCGTGAAGGCGGCGTGCGCGTATCCCGACCTTTGTCGAAACGCGGCCACGTCACAGGGAATTTTTCCGACGCGTGGGGCAACGCGGCAAGCACGGACAGCAGCAGTTCGATCTCGTGCGTGCCGGGCACACCGCGCGTGCGCAGCAGCGGATGCACCTGTTGGGCCAACGCCTCGCGTTCGCTGCGCGCGTAGTAGAAGTCATCCAGCGATAGCACCTCGGTCGGCCAGCCACGATGCTCGGCCTGGGCTTTGATGACCCGCGCCAGCGTGCTCTTGCCGCTTCCCTGCAGGCCGGAAAGGCCAAGGACGTAGGGCCCCTGGGTGCGTGCAATGCGACCGGCGTAGTGATCCAGCAGGTGGCCGGCTAGGGCATGGTTCTGCGTGCTAGCATCATCCTTCATCGCGTAATCATGACGTGCGCTGGCTACGATTCAAGACCTTAGATCACATCCCATGCTCAAGCCCGAGATCCTTGACACTTTCAACACTCTGCTGGACCAGGCCGTGGCCAGTGGCGATCCTGAGCCCACCGCCATGAACCTGTCCAGCGTCGATGCGGCCGGTCGCGTCAGCGCTCGCATCGTACTGCTGAAAGGGGTTGATCAACGCGGGTTTCGCTTCTTCACCAACTACGAGAGCGACAAGGGCGTGCAGCTCGATGCCCATCCGCAAGTGGCGCTGTGCTTTCACTGGAAGCGGCTGCGCGAGGGTGTGCAGGTGCGTGTGGAGGGGGCCGCGCGCAAGATGGCGCAGGAAGAATCGGATGCCTACTTCGCCAGCCGCGCGCGCGGCAGCCAGATCGGTGCATGGGCGTCGCTGCAGTCGCAAACGCTGCCAACGCGCGAGACATTCGAGCAACGCGTGGCGCATTACGAACAACAGTTTGCCGGCCGCGACGTACCGCGTCCGCCGCATTGGGGCGGCTACTTGGTTGAGCCGGACATGATCGAGTTCTGGTATGGCGCCAACTTCAGGCTGCACGAACGCGTGCGCTGGGATCGTCATGGCCAGACGTGGACCAGCAGGCTGCTTTATCCCTAAGGATGCGTGCCATGAGCCGAGCCACACCCGCCGAGCATGTTGCGCAGAATGGCTTCACTGTTCACACCCGCGGCCGGGGCTTCAGCGAGATCACCGTGAAGGTGGCCGAGCTGGTGGCGGCTAGCGGCGTGCAGACCGGTATGGTCAATATCTTCACCGTACACACGAGTTGTTCGCTGCTGATCAGCGAGAACGCCGATCCGACGGTGCGTGAAGACCTGGAGCGCTGGTTTGCCCGCGCCGTGCCGGATGGCGATGCGATCTTCCAGCACGACACCGAAGGTCCGGACGACATGCCTTCCCATGTGCGGGCCATTCTCACTGGCGTGAGCCTGACGATTCCCGTCCATGGCGGTAAACCGCAGCTGGGAACGTGGCAAGGGATTTATCTGTGGGAACACCGGATCGATCCCCATCAGCGCAAAGTCACGGTAACGGTGTTCGGGCATTAGATGTGAGCACATGACAAAGCACGACCCTTTTCCCCATCGCATCGTCTGCCTTACCGAAGAGCCCACTGAAGTGCTGTATGCGCTAGGTGAAGAGCATCGCATCGTCGGCATTTCCGGCTTCACCGTGCGACCGCCGCGTGCGCGCAAGGAGAAGCCGAAGGTATCGGCGTTCACCAGTGCGAAGCTCGATGAAATCCTTGCGCTGCAACCGGATCTGGTGATCGGTTTTTCCGACATCCAGGCGGATATCGCGCGCGAATTGATTCGTGCGGGCATCGAGGTGTGGATCAGCAATCATCGCAGCGTGGAAGGCATCCTCGCTTATATCCGCCGCCTGGGCGCCATGGTGGGCGCGCATGAAAAGGCCGAGCAGTATGCGCAGCGCGCCGAAGCGCATCTTGCTCAGGTGCGCGCCACCGCGTCGGCCTGCTCGCGCCGACCCAAGGTCTACTTCGAAGAATGGGATGAGCCGTTGATCACCGGCATTCGCTGGGTGGCGGAGCTGGTCAACATCGCCGGTGGCGAGGATCTTTTCCCTGAACTTGCGCGCGAGCCGCTTGCCAAGCATCGGATTCTCGCCGATGGCGGCGAGGTCGCCCGGCGTGCGCCGGACATCATCCTCGGGTCCTGGTGCGGCAAGCGCTTTCGTCCCGAGCGTGTGGCCGCGCGGGAGGGTTGGGATGAGGTTCCGGCCGTGCGTAACGGCGATCTGTACGAAATCAAGTCACCGATCATTTTGCAGCCTGGGCCGGCGGCCTTGTTCGATGGTTTGGACGCGATCCATGCAGTGATCGCCGGCTGGGTGGCTCGTCATGGGTGACGCGTTGTCTGGTCCAAAGTGAGCGTTGCCACACGGGTTTGTTCTAACCCTATGCCATCCCGTTGCCTCATATTCATTCCGGCGAAGGCCGGAATCCATCGCGAATGCGGAGCATAGACTCCGGCCTTCGCCGGAATGACGATGAGGCAAGGTGAGGCCTCTGGCTGGACGTGGGTATGCGGTCGAAAGGTGGCGCTCTGAGGTAGGCCCAGTTAGAGGTATCGCAAAGGCAGGCATGGCGCGGCGATTCGCTTCAACGCATCGCGGTGTTGCGCATCGAGCGTGAATTGCGCCATCAGCGGCGGCGTTTGTATATCGTTGCTCGCTTGAATCCAGGTGGCGGTCATGCCGGGGCTGTCGAGCGCCGCGACGAACGCCGTGACGTCATTATGCGTCCTGGGCTTCACCGTGATGCCGAATACAAACAGATGTGCATCGCCATACCAGCCCGATACGGGAACCGGTGCGAAGCTTTTCGTTCCCGCTGCAAGCCGCGCGCTGGGCTGAAACGAGGCCGGCGCACGCGGCCCCTCGAAGGCATCGAAAGGAAAACCGGGTGCCACGTCGTTGGCCAGCGCCAACTGCAGGGAAAGCGCGCCGCCGTGGCCTTGGGTGCAGATCAAGGTGAGCCACGCTGGATATCGGCCGCTTTGGGTTGTCACCGTGCCATGCAGCACCACTTGCGGTGGCTCGGACGGCGCCGCACCCGCTGCACCGGACGCAAGCACCAGGCACAGCAGGAGCGGGTATTTCTTCATGAAGCTAGCCGCCGAGTGCCAGCCGCATGCCGAAGTCGGCCAACGGGGCGGTCACCAGCAGGCGCGCCAGCACCAGCACGATCATCACTGCCATCGGTGCAAAATCCAGATTCGCGACCACCAGTTTGCCGCGCAGCGGACGCAGCAATGGCTGCACGATAACGCTGGCCAGACGAAGAACCGGATGGTACTGATCGACGGAAAACATGCTGAGCAGCGACCAGCCGAATATCACCACGATATAGAACAGCAAAATGAAATCGAGCAGATCAGCCAGGGACAGCACCAGTAAGCCAAGCCACGCCGGCAACGCACCCGCCAACGCGAAGAGCACCGCGCGCTCGATCAGAAAAACAAGCCATAGCACCAGTACCGCCGCCAGGTTGATGCGCCGCCAGTTCGGCAGCACGCGCCGGACGGGCGCCAGCACCGGGTTGGTATAGCGGTAGACGAACTGGCTGAGCGGATTATGGAAGTCCGCGCGATTGGCTTCCGCCAGCAGACGCACCAGGAACAGCGTGGCGAGGGCGCCGAAAGCGATCTGGATTAAAAATGACAGCGCTTGAAGCACATAAAGCATGGCGGGTCTCAGTCCTTGTCGAGGGCGGCGGCGAGCTCTTCACCGCGTCGTGTGGCAGCGGCCACGGCACGCGCGACGATGCGCGGAAACTGATCGGCGCCGAGGCTTTCCAGCGCCGCCTGCGTGGTGCCGTTGGGCGAGGTGACGCGCTGGCGCAATGTGGCCGGCGCTTCGTTGCTTTCCGCCAGCATGCGACCGGCGCCCAGGCAGGTTTGCGTGGCGAGGATGCGGGCCGTCTCGCGCGGCATGCCTTGTGCCACGGCGGCGTTTTCCAACGCTTCGACGAAGGCAAAGAAATAGGCGGGACCGGAGCCGGAAATCGCGGTCACCGTATCCATCAGCGCTTCGTCATCGATCCAGCGGGTGATGCCGACGGCGTCGAGAATATGTTGCGCCTGTTCCCGCTGCGCCGGCGTCACGCGCAGGTTGGCGCACAGGCCGGTAGCGCCGGCGCCGATCAGGGCCGGTGTATTGGGCATGCAGCGCACGATCGGCAACAAGTTACCGAACCAGCGTTCCAGTTGGTTGATACGCACGCCGGCTGCAATTGAAATCATGAGCGGCCGGTTGCGCTGCAGGGTATCGCGCAGCTCCGCATAGATGGCAGGCATCACCTGCGGCTTGACGGCGAGCACCAGCACATCGGCATCCGCCGCGGCCTGGCGGTTGTCGGCGAAGGTGACGACGCCGAAATCCCGCCCCAGGCTTTCGCGTGCCTGCGCCAGCGGTTCGGCGACACGCAGGGTGGTGGCGGCCACGCCGGTCTTGAGCAGGCCGCCGATCAGGCTTCGCGCCATGTTGCCTCCGCCGATGAATGCGATGTGGGTCATGGATGTGGACAGTTCGAAGGTTGTGCGGGGTTTATACCTTAATGGAGGTCTGGGAATAGGGAACAGGGAAGGGGAAACCAGGAAGGCAAGGCTTTCGTCGGAGCGAGGATGGATACTGGAAAGCGCGAGCGAGCATAGGCAGGCCGCACGCCGTGATCCCTACATTCCCCGCTCCAGGTCTTTCTGTGCTCAGGCCCGCAATTAAACGAGAGCAAGACTGGCTGCCCGACCCAAGCCGCGAGTAGTATCGGCACAGGCTGCAGGGACGGGGGAAGGCGGGGCCGGTGTGCTGCGCCCGTGCGTCTGCCCGGATGACAACCGTCGTCCTGTTGTGGCACGTATTCATACAGACGATCGGCTTTAGGGGAAAACATCCGATGGATATCGCCGAACTGCTTGCCTTCTCGGTGAAGAACAAGGCGTCCGACTTGCATCTGTCGGCGGGCCTGCCGCCGATGATCCGTGTAGACGGCGACGTGCGCCGCATCAACATTCCCGCGCTGGACCACAAGCAGGTGCACTCGCTGATCTACGACATCATGTCGGACAAGCAGCGGCGCGACTATGAAGAATTCTACGAGACCGACTTCTCGTTCGAGATTCCCGGCCTCGCGCGTTTCCGCGTCAATGCCTTCAACCAGAACCGCGGTGCGGGTGCGGTGTTCCGTACCATTCCTTCCGAAGTGCTGACCCTGGACGATCTGGGTTGCCCGAAGGTATTCCGCGAGCTGATCGAACAGCCGCAGGGATTGATCCTGGTCACCGGCCCGACCGGTTCGGGCAAGTCGACCACGCTGGCGGCGATGGTCGATCACATCAATAAGAACGAATACGGTCATCTCCTCACCATCGAGGATCCGATCGAATTCGTGCACACCTCGCAAAAGTGCCTGGTCAACCAGCGTGAAGTGCACCGCGACACGCACGGCTTCAACGAAGCCTTGCGTTCTGCGCTACGCGAAGACCCGGATTTCATCCTCGTGGGCGAGTTGCGCGACCTGGAAACCATCCGCCTGGCGCTCACCGCCGCGGAAACGGGCCACTTGGTGTTCGGCACGCTGCATACCAGTTCGGCGGCCAAGACCATCGACCGCATCATCGACGTGTTCCCTGCCGGCGAAAAGCCGATGGTGCGCTCGATGCTGTCCGAATCGCTGCGTGCAGTGATCTCGCAATCGCTGCTGAAAAAAGTGGGCGGTGGGCGTATCGCCGCGCACGAGATCATGGTGGGCATCCCCGCCATCCGCAACCTGATCCGCGAGGACAAGGTGGCGCAAATGTATTCCTCCATCCAGACCGGCCAGCAGTACGGCATGCAGACGCTGGATCAGAACCTGCTCGACCTGGTGAAGCGCGGCTTGGTCGCCCGGCAACAGGCGGTCGGCTATGCGAAGAACAAGGAAGTGTTCAAGTGAAAAGGGCACGCCCTAAGAGGAGCACGCCATGAGCGAATTCGACTTTACCTCGTTCCTCAAATTGATGGTCCACAAGAAAGCGTCGGACCTTTTCATCACCGCTGGCGTGCCGCCTTCCATGAAGGTGCAGGGACGTGTCGTGCCGATCACGCAGAGCCCGCTGTCGGCACAGCAGTCGCGCGACATGGTGATCAACGTCATGACGCCTGCGCAGCGCGAGGAATTTGAAAAGACACACGAATGCCAGTTCGCGATTTCGGCGCAAGGCGTGGGGCGTTTCCGCGTATCGTGCTTCTATCAGCGCAATTGTGTCGGCATGGTGTTGCGTCGGATCGAATCGAAGATTCCCACCATCGACGAACTGAGCCTGCCGCCGGTCATCAAACAACTGGCGATGACCAAGCGCGGCATCATCATCTTCGTAGGTGCGACCGGTACGGGTAAGTCGACCTCGCTGGCGGCGATGGTTGGCTACCGCAACCAGAATTCGACCGGCCACATCATCACCATCGAAGATCCGATCGAATACGTGCACAAGCATGAAGGCTGCATCATCACCCAGCGCGAACTGGGTATCGACACGGACAGCTGGGAAAACGCACTGAAGAACACGCTGCGCCAGGCCCCTGACGTGATCCTGATCGGCGAAGTGCGTACGCGCGAAACCATGGAATACGCGATCAACTTCGCCGAAACCGGCCACTTGTGCCTGTGCACCCTGCACGCCAACAACGCGAACCAGGCGATCGACCGCATCCTGCATTTCTTCGCGGAAGATCGGCGCGAGCAGTTATTCATGGACTTGTCCTTGAACCTCAAGGGTATCGTGGCGCAGCAGCTCATTCCTACGCCCGATGGCAAGGCGCGTCGCGTGGCGATCGAAGTGATGCTGGGTACGCCGCTGGTGCAGGACTACATCCGCCAAGGCGAGATTCACAAGCTCAAGGAAGTGATGAAGGAGTCGACCAATCTCGGCATGATGACCTTCGACCAGAGCCTGGTGCAGCTTTATCAGGCCGGCGAGATCAGCTACGAAGATGCGTTGCGCCACGCTGACAGCTCCAACGAAGTGCGCCTGCGCATCAAGCTGTCGCAGGGTGGCGATGCGCATACCTTGTCGCAGGGGTTGGAAGGCGTGGAACTGGAAGAAGATCGTTCCAACCAGAACGGTGCGGGCAGCGGGTTTTTGCGGCGTTGATGCTTTTGCTTTCTCTCCTACCCGTAGGGGGAGAGGGAGCCCAACTTCGGTAAGCCTGCTAAAAAAAGGAGCCATTTGGCTCCTTTTTTGTTGACCGCCTTTTGTTGATGGCGCTTAGTGGCGGACAGTTACTTCAGCTCAGTGTGCGTGGTGATTACCAGCCCGGCATCCTTCATTTGCACCTGCATGCCGATCGCCTTGATGCGCGCCGCTTCCGACTTCATCGCCTCGAACTGCGCCTTGGTGCTGGCGATGGCCGCGGTGGTGTTCTTCTGGTCGTTCTGCGGATCGGCGTCATCCGGGTTGGCGGTAGCGGCCATGGTCGCGGCGGTTTCCGCGCGCTGCTCCAGCAGGTCGATCCAGTTGGCGTACATGCCGCCGTCCAGGTGCGCGCGCATCAGCTCACCGGCCTCGCCGCCAGGCTGTTGCATGACGTCGGCCAGTTTGCTGTCCTCATCGCTGCCCACCGCAACGCCGAGGGATTTGGGCCCCATCGCCGCCCAGCCCGATTCGCTCAATGCATTGGTGACCTGCGCCGGCAACGCCACCGGTTTGCCGTCGGGAGTGAGCTTCAGACCCGCGAGCAGAGGGCTGGTTATCTGCGCCATCGCCAGCAAGCCGGCGGGGTTGTTCGTGCCGATCACCAGGCGACCTGAGAATTTCGGCATGCCGCCATTCGGATTGGGGGTATAGCTGTCCAGCGCGATGTGCAGGCCGAGCAGGTCACCGATCGGGGGCACCGCGGCCTTCTGCATGCTGTCACCCAGGCTGCTGAAGGTGTCGTTGAGGTTATCCAGCACGGGGCAGGCGAACGGCTTGGCCGCCACCGCTTCGGCCTGGGCGCTCCAGAAAGCGCGCAGTTGCGGCATCGGCAAGGCAATGCTCACCTCGAAGGGCGCGGTGGGATCGTTGCCGAGGCCGGGCAGCTCCACTTTCAGACCGCTGAACGCGCTAGCGATATCGCTGGCCAGCGATACGTCGAAACGCATATCCCGATGTTTCTCGTCGAGCGTGGTGTAGCCCATGCTCATTTCCGGTATGCGCGCCGCGATGCGTGCCGCCTCGGCCGGGCAGCTGGCCGGAACCTGCATGAGGTTCGTCACCGGTTCGCCCGTCTTGGTCGATTCGTTTTCCGCACGCGTTTTCAGGAATGCCTGGGCCAGGGGATCCTTGCCGCCGATGGCCAGCGGCAGCAGGCGCGCGACATTGATGTCGCCGACCGCCCATTTCGCGTAGCCCTTGGATTTAGCCAGGTCGGTCAGGCGATCGGTGTCCTGCACGCTCTTGGCGGGGCGATCCAGGCCCAGTACCTGACGCAGCAATGGCTGGGGAGCATCCTGCGGCAGCAGCGCGAGTACCGCATGCTTGCCGACCACCGCCACGATGAACTGCACGTGGGAGGCAGGCGCGACGTAGCGCTGGTAGCTCTGCGTGCCCAGGGTCACTGCGTCGAACTTCTTGCCGTAATCGTTCTGAAGCTTGGCGACGAAACTGTCGAACGCGTTCGCGTCGGCCAGCTCCATGCGCAGCACCGGCGACAGGCCGATGCCATAAAAAGCCATATAACCCTTGGGGTTGACGCCGGTTTCCTGGATGATCTGTTCGGCCGTCTTGCCGTCAAATTCGCCAGCCAGGGTGCGCAGGTACTTGGCCATGTCCGGATCGGTACTGGCGAGCTGGTCGGCCTGTGTCTTCAGTTGCGCGACCTGCGCCGGCATCTCCGCGTCGAGCTGGGTCAACAGAGCCTGGCGCGTGGTGTCATCCAATACGTCGAGATTGGCCAAAACGTAGGGCGTATCCGCCGGCACGAAGGCCAGGGGGGCATCCTTGTCCTTGTGCGAGC
The DNA here is from genome assembly GCF_003363155.1 of Dyella monticola. Classification (GTDB taxonomy): domain Bacteria; phylum Pseudomonadota; class Gammaproteobacteria; order Xanthomonadales; family Rhodanobacteraceae; genus Dyella_B; species Dyella_B monticola. The sequence continues at coordinate 347,422 of NZ_QRBE01000001.1, forward strand.
AGGCGGCCAGCATCAAGCCGGATAACGCCAGCGCCAGCACGCGCTTGGTTCTACGCATATTCAATTCCCGGGAGGTCGTGATATAGCGCGACATTATGCCTGTTTGGCGTGTTGCCGGCGTGGTAGCCCTGTGTTCGACGTGGTCGGGGCGATCAGCGCGCCAGCATTTCGTACAGCACCGCCATGCGCACGAATACGCCGTTGCCAACCTGTTCGAGAATGCGTGATTGCGGGCCGTCGGCCACTTCCGAAGCGATTTCGATGCCGCGGTTGATGGGACCCGGGTGCATCACCATGCAGCCTCGCGCGGCCAGCGCAAGGCGCCGGCTGTCCAGGCCATATTCGCGGAAATAAGCCGCCTCGTCGGGGAGATCGGTGCTGGCCATGCGCTCTTTCTGCAGGCGAAGCATGATCGCTACATCCGCGCCTTCGATGGCCTGGTCGAAGTTGTCATAGAACTTGCACCCAGGGAATTCCTGCTGATCGGGCATCAACGCAGTCGGGCCGCACAAGCGTACTTCCCGGGCGCCGAGCTTGGTGAACGCGTGTACGTCCGAGCGCGCGACGCGCGAGTGCTTGACGTCGCCGCAGATCACCACGGTGAGCTGGCGAAAATCAGGACGGTGTTGGCGAACCGTGAGCGCATCGAGCAGACCCTGCGTGGGGTGTGCGCGATTGCCATCACCGGCGTTGACCACCGACACGCCGCTCATGGCGTGACGCACAAGTTCGTCCGGTGTGCCGGAGACTTTGTGGCGCACGACGATGGCGTCCAGATGCATCGCTTCCAGCGTATGCAAGGTATCGAACAGCTCCTCGCCCTTGGCGGTGGAAGAAAAGCCGATGTCGAAATTGATGACATCCGCACCGAGGCGCCGCGCCGCCAGTTCGAAGGATGTGCGCGTGCGCGTGGAGGGCTCGAAAAACAGGTTGAGAATGGTGCGCCCATTGAGCAGGTCCAGCTTGCGCGTACCGTGCGCGCAGGCGTCGCGCATGGTGATGGCGCGGTCGAGCAATCGCTCTATGCAATCGCGCGACAGGCTTTCCAGGGTGGTGAGGTGGCGCAGGCGTTGGAACATGGCGGGAGTCTTTTGTGTGTTGTTATGCGGCTTCGTGCAGCCAGCGTTCGAGAATCACAGCCGCCGCTTCGGCATCCAACTGTGCGGCGTCGCGGCGGCGTTTCAATCCTGCAGCGCGTGCCCGGGCAAACCGCTCAGCGGCTTCGCGCGAGCTGTGGCGTTCGTCCACCAAGGTCACCGGCACGCCGTAGCGTTCGCGCAGGCGCTCGGCGAAGCGGCGCGCGCGTTTGCTTGCGGCTTGTTCGTCGCCCTCTAGCGTAAGCGGTAAACCCACCACGAAGCTGTCGGGCAACCATTCGTTGCGCAGGGTATCGAGCACGGCCCAATCGGGCGCATCGTCACGCATGGCGAGGGTGGCGATGGCGCGGGCGCTGGCGGTGACGCGATTGCCGACTGCGACGCCGATAAATTTGCTGCCGACGTCGAAGCCGAACACGCAGCTCATGCGTGGCCCGCGTAGCCGGGAAGTTGCAGCGGATCGATGCCAACCAGGCCCGCGGCGGCACTCCAGCGCTCTTCCAGCGGGGTGTGGAAGATCACTCGTTCGCTGGCATCGGCGGTGAGCCAGGTGTTGTCTTTCAATTCCTGTTCGAGCTGGCCGGCGCCCCAGCCTGAATACCCCAGCGCTATCAGCGCCTGGCGCGGGCCTTCGCCGGCCGCCATCGCCACCAGGATGTCGCGCGAGGTGGTGACCGACCAATCACCGTTGATGCGATAGCTCGATTCCCAATGACCGTGTTCGCGATGGAGCACAAACCCGCGCTCCTGCTGCACGGGTCCACCGATCAGCACCGGCGCATCGGCCAACTCCTGATCGTTGCAGTTGAGCTTCATCTGCGCCAACACGTCGCCGAAGCGGTATTCGGAAAGCTGGTTGACCAGGAGGCCTACCGCACCGTCTTCATCGTGCTGGCAAACGAAGGCCACACCACGCGAAAACGGCGGCTCGGTAAGGCTGGGCATGGCGATCAGGAACTGACCAGCGAGGGACTGCGGCGAGTTGGCGTGCATGCCCGCATTGTAGGCCGGTGGTGCGGCGGCGTCTGCCCTGAACCGGATTCATGAGCAACGTATGGGTGGATCCGGGGTTGATACGTACCCCCAGATGGCGCCAGCCGACTTCTAAGGTTCGCCCAGGGAAACAGTGAAGGAACCGCGATGTCCATTAACGCTATATCTACATCTACGCCTTGCTATCTGGCCGGGCGCTATGAGGGACAGGCTCGTACAGCGACAAATGATGCGGGTCACGGCGCACCAGGTGCAGGTTATTTGTTACCGGCTCATGTCAATCGAGCCGAAGGTTTTCCCCCGCGTGTGCCGGATATTTCAGCCGGTACACACGAACCACGTGGCCCGGATTTGTCCCGATACCGGGTGGACCGAAGTCGCCTGGATGGATTGCGACCCGATCGTAACGGCGTGTACACGCATGTAAACCAGGACGGAAGCAAGGATCATTTCATCGATGTCGATAGGAACGTCTATCAGGTGGGCGACTTTGATTCGCATACCTCGACGTGGCGCGTCCTGGATCCCCAGACAGGCAAAGCGGTGGGGACACTCGGGCGTCCAGGCCATGTCGGTACCAAGTGGGGCGTGCAAAGTGCTGTGCCGCCCGAGGTAATGACAGGTCCGGGCGGTGCTCAAGGAGGCGGCGGTACTCAGAGAGGAGCCGGCACTCAAGGAGGCGGCGCACCAGGAGGAGTCGGGTCTCAGTACCCTGGCGCGAGTGAAACGCACGGGCAGGAACCGGCGGGCTTTCACGGCCGCCTGATGCATGCCCTCGACAGTGGCATACAAACGGTCCGCAGGGCGTTGGATCAGATTGATAAAGGGTGGTCTGGCGCAACGGCCCAGATCATGAGCAAACTTTTTGGTCCCGAAGCTTCGACACCCGAAGGCAGGGCGCGCATCAAACAGGAGTTTCTTGCGACATTGAAGGCACTGCTGAAGAGCAAAGACGCAGGAGGCGCAGATATTGCGATCGAGAATTTAAGGCCAGGTGCGGCGGCAGAATCCCGGTCCAATGGAATCATCGCCTTCGCTCCGAATTCGGCTGGCCAATCAGATCAGGCGCTCACTGAGACGATGGTGCACGAACATACGCATGCCGGAGCACACACTAACGATGGTTGGTATTTGGATCGGGCTGGCAATCGGCGCCCCAATCTCGGGGGGCAGCTTTATCCATTCACGTTTGACAACGCTGTAAACAATGCCGATACCGTAGCTCGATCCGCTACGGCGTTGGCCAACAATTAACGGCGTTTATCGGCGTTTACCGGCGTTGCCGGGCGAGAGTGTACGCCCGTCCGCTCACCGTGTTTTCAACACGTCGCCCGGCTGGAACTGCCAGGTGCGCGTGATGTAAAGGATGTCGACTTTTTCCTTGCTATCGGGTGGCAGCGGCGGAAACGGTGCACAAAGTTTCACGATTGCGATCGCTGCTTTATCGATCACGCTGTAGCCGGAGCTTTGCGTAACGTCGATGCTGTGTACGCCGCCGTCGCGGTCGAGACCCACGGTGAGAATCACATCGCCATGCAGGTGTTGCTCGCGCGCCATTTCCGGGTAGTTGAGATTGCCCACGCGCTCGATGCGATCCACCCAGCCGCGCATGTACGCGGCATAGGCATATTCCTTGGTGCTTGCCGAAATGAACTTCTTGTGCGGACGCTTGGCGTAGGCCCGGCTTTGCTGGCGCACCTCGGCAGCGAGCTGTGCAGCCTGTTGTTCGATGCGCGCTTCGCTGTCATTGGCGGTGTCCGGCGTATCGCGCGCATCCTTGGCGGTGTCGCTGTTCACGCTGAAACTGGCCTGCCCGGTGGTGGTGAGCATGCGCTGGTCGGTAGCTTGTTGCGGCGCTGGTGTTGCCGCCGTGACCGGTTGCGGCGCCGTACCTTGGCTAGGTACGGGAAGAAGGCCTGAGAAGGGTTGCGATGGACGGCTCGACTTGTCGCTGTCGCCGCCGCCCTTGTTGTTGGCCTGGGCCAGGAAATCGGCTTTGTCCGGCGCTTCGCTGTTGGCAACATTCACCAGGGTGACATCGAGCGTGGGCAACGCAGGGCGCGTCGCGACGTAGCCGATGCCGATACCGAACAGCAGCAGGCCGTGCACCAGCAGGGAAAAAATGAAAGTGGCCCCGATTTTGTTGTCGCCGGGGCGTTGGACTACGGCATTCACGCGAGGGTTGACCTACTCTCAAGAGCGTCAAACAGCATTCCCGCGATATTAAGCCCGAACTGCTTGTCCAGTTCGCGTGCGCACGTCGGCGATGTGACGTTGATCTCGGTCAGGTAGTCGCCAATGACATCCAGGCCGACGAAACGCAGTCCGCGGCGGCGCAGTTCCGGGCCGATTTCCGCGGCGATCCAGCGATCATGGTCGGACAGCGGCACGCCTTCGCCGCGTCCGCCAGCGGCGAGGTTGCCGCGGAATTCGTCACCCTGCGGAATGCGGGCCAGCGCATAGGGCACCGGCTCGCCGTCGATCATCAGGATGCGCTTGTCGCCCGCGTTGATCTGGGGGATGAACTTCTGCGCCATGGCGAACTGACGACCTTGACCGTGCGCATCACCGCCAAGCAGCGTTTCCAGCATCGAATTGAGATTTTTGTCGCCTGATTGCACGCGGAAGATGCCGCGCCCACCCATGCCGTCCAGCGGCTTGAGCACGGCATCGCCATGTTCGGCGACGAAGTGGCGCAATTGGGCCGGATCGCGCGCCACCAGGGTCGGCGCCATGCATTGGGGGAAGTGCAGGGCGAACACCTTTTCGTTGCAATCGCGCAGGGCACGCGGGTCGTTCACCACCTGCACGCCAGCGCGCTGGGCTACATCCATCACCAGGGTGTCGTAGAGAAACTGCGCATCGACCGGTGGATCCTTGCGCAGGAGCACCGCGTCCAGCTCGCGCAAGTCGGTCCAGCGCGCCTCGCCCAGGGTGTACCAGCCGGACGGATCGTCCTTCACGCTGAGGGAGCGCAGCCGCGCCCACGGCACGCCGTCGCGCAGGGCCAGGTCGCCCTGTTCCATGTAGTAGAGCTGATGTCCTCGCCGTGCGGCTTCCAGCAGCAGGGCGAAGGTGGTGTCCTTGGCGATCTTGATACTGCCGATGGGGTCCATCAGCACGGCGACCGAACGGGGCATGGCGGTTCTGCAGAGGCGATGTGGCGGGGCGTGCATGTTGGCTGAGGGGGCACGGAAGGCACAAGGGGCAGGGGACGCCGGCGATGGCTGCAGGCACAGAAGCAGGCACACACCCGGGTGGTCGCCACCTGGTCCAGGGCCTCAGGAGCCCAAGTCCTTCACATTCGTCATTGCCAATTTCGCGATAAGCACCCCGTCCCAAACGATTTTTTCTTGACGGAAGGCCATCTTAGGCAGTAAACAGCAACGGCGGAGTGCCTGACGAAGAATCGGGCACCTGAGATGGTTTGAGCAGGATTTTTCATTCGCGTTAGGTGGCGGCGATTTCCGTTCACCAAATGTTGTACCTGAGCCTGGGGCAGGCAGCAGGGGGGTTAAGTGAACTTGAATGTAGGTACGAACGGCCTAGCGGGTCTGAAGGTCATGGTTATCGATGACTCAAAGACCATCCGCCGCACGGCAGAGACCTTGCTGAAGAAAGAAGGCTGCGAGGTGCTCACTGCTGTCGACGGCTTCGAGGCGCTGGCCAAGATCTCCGACCAGAAACCGGCCATCATCTTCGTGGACATCATGATGCCGCGGCTGGACGGCTACCAGACGTGCGCGCTGATCAAGAATAATCCGCAGTTCCGTTCGACGCCGGTGATTATGCTGAGCTCGAAGGACGGGTTGTTCGACAAGGCGCGCGGCCGCATCGTCGGCGCGGAGCAATACCTCACCAAACCGTTCACGCGTGATGAACTGCTTGGTGCCATCCACCGTCATGTCGCCAGCACGGTTTGAGGCTCGTGAAGATCAGCTCTAAAGGGGGAGCCGTGGCTAATATCCTCATCATCGACGATTCGCCGACCGACGTGCGCGTGTTCACCACGCTGCTCGAACGCGCCGGTCATCGCGTCGATGCTGTCAACAACGCCGAAGACGGGATCGAGCGCGTGCGTGCCACGCGCCCGGATCTCGTGATCATGGACGTCATCATGCCCGGCATGAATGGCTTCCAGGCGACGCGCACGTTAACGCGCGATCCAGCGACCGCCGGCGTTCCGATCGTCATCATCACCACCAAGTCGATGGAAACCGATCGCGTGTGGGGCATGCGTCAGGGCGCCAAGGCCTTCATCACCAAACCGGTGAACGAGAAGGAACTGTTGGCGTGCATCGACGAGCTGCTGCCGAAGGCAGCCTGATGAACGCGACCGCCGCCCACTCGCCGTTCGAAGTCCTGGCCCGTTACGAGCGGCTTTCGCTCGCACACGCGTCAGGCACGCAGGAACGTTTCGAAGCACCGGGTCTGTGGCGCGGTATCGGCTACCGCGCGGGCAGCCGATTGTTCGTGAGCGCTATCGACGAAATCAATGAACTGCTCGCGGTCCCGCCGCTGACGCCGGTGCCCGGTACCAAGCCGTGGCTGCTGGGCGTGGCCAACGTGCGCGGCAACCTGATGCCCGTGGTGGATATGGCGCGCTTCCTGTTCAGTGAGCGCACGCAGCATTCCGAACGCGCGCGCCTGCTGGTGGTGCGCCAGGGCGCCGGCAACGTGGCGTTGCTGGTGGACGAAGTGTTCGGTCAGCGCACGGTGGATTCAGAGCAACGTCGTGACGCCGAGCACGAAGACGATCCGCGCCTGGCCCGTTTCGTCGAGGATCGCGTGGATGTGGACGGACAGCGGCTGGCATTGTTCAGCATGGGCAGGTTGGTGCGTGCCCCGGATTTTCGCCAGGCAGCCGCGTGATTGGCGCGATGAATGGCAACAAATTTGCTTCACGATAATTATGAAAGTTATAGCAAGCCCCGGTCCTTCGCCCAAACCCTCCTTGAGAGTGGTCAGGGGGACAGGGTCGTGGTGAGTAGACGGATGAGGTGAAGATATGAGCACTACAGGGGGCGTCGGCAAGGAACGGGGATATACCATCCTTATCGTCTTGCTGGTGGTATCGATCGGCTTCGCGGCGGTCGACTTCGTTCTACTCAACCTCAAGAACGGTGAAGACCGTCAGGCGAGCGCGCTCACCACGCAGATTCAGGTGCTTTCGCAGCAGACGGCCAAGTACGCGCTGGAGGCCTCCGGCGGTAACTCCGATTCGTTCGCTGAGTTGGAAAACGCGCGCGACGCGATCGATTCGTCGGTGCAGCGCCTGGTCAAAGGCGATGCCAAGACCGGCATGAAGCCCTATGCCGACAAGAACGTCACGCCGACCGGCCGTTCCGTCAGCAAGCTGGCCGATGCCTGGAGCCAGCTCGATGGCGACATCGGCAAGATCCTGTCCAACAAGGCGGTGGTGCTCGATTCCTCGCAGCGCGCCGACGACCTTTCCAAGCAATTGCCGCTGCTCAACTCCAACATGGAGCAGGTGGTCAACATCCTGCAGCAGCGCAAGGGCAGTAGCGCCGACGAAATGCTTGGCGCCTCCCGTCAGATGCTGCTGGCCGACCGTATCATCCGTCGCGTGCAGGAGGTGCTGCAGGGCGGCGACTCGGCGCAAGCATCCGCCGACGGTCTGTCGCGCGATGCGCAGAGCTACGGCGAAGTGTTGCAAGGCCTGCTGCAAGGTAACCAGAGCATGGGCGTGCAGCAGTTGGGTGATGCCAATGCGCGCAAGATCCTCTCGGAAATGCAGGGCGACTGGCAAAAGCTGAGCGATCCGGTTTCCAAGCTCGTTGCTGCTGCCAACAACCTCGCCGAAGTGAAGAGCGCCGGCAACCAGGCCTCGCTGGACTCGCAGAACGTGCTGCTGCGCGCGAACGACTTGTCCGAGCAGATCGGCTTGTTGCCCGTGCGTCGTTTGTTCCCGAACGTCTGGTGGGGCGTGATCGGCGCGGGCGGCGCCGTGGCTTTTGCGATCTTGCTGGTTATCCAACTCGTCGGCGACCAGCGCCGCCGCTTCCGCGAGAGTACCGAGCTCAACCAGCGCAACCAGGAGGCGATCATGCGCCTGCTGGACGAAATGGGTTCGCTCGCCGAAGGTGACCTGACGGTAAAAACCACCGTGTCCGAAGACATCACGGGCGCGATCGCCGACTCGGTGAACTACGCTATCGACGAATTGCGCACCCTGGTGACGACGATCAACGAAACCTCCGAGCAGGTATCGTCCTCCGCCCAGGAAACGCAGACCACCGCACGCCACCTGGCCGACGCCGCGAAAGCCCAGGCGCATCGCATCAGTACGGCGACCACCGCGATCAACCAGATCGCCAGCTCGATGGACGACGTGTCCAAGAACTCCGCCGAGTCGGCCGATGTGGCCGAGCGCTCGGTGCAAATTGCCTCGCGAGGTGCCGAAGTGGTGCGTGAAACGATCTCGGGCATGGACTCGATCCGCGACCAGATCCAGGAAACGTCCAAGCGTATTAAGCGACTGGGCGAATCCTCGCAGGAAATCGGCTCCATCGTGGAACTGATTAACGACATTGCCGAGCAGACCAACATCCTCGCCTTGAATGCCGCTATCCAGGCGGCGTCGGCGGGTGAAGCGGGCCGCGGTTTTGCGGTGGTGGCGGACGAAGTGCAGCGCCTCGCGGAACGCTCCGCGAGTGCTACGAAACGTATCGAAACGCTGGTGCAGACGATTCAGTCCGATACCAACGAAGCGGTGAACTCGATGGAGCAGACCACCGCCGAAGTGGTGGCCGGTGCCCGCAAAGCCGAGGACGCCGGTAGCGCACTGGGCGACATCGAGCGCGTATCGCACGATTTGTCCGCACTGATTCAGAACATCTCCGCCGCGGCGCGTCAGCAGTCGATCGCTGCAACGGATATTTCGCAATCCATGAACGCGATTCAGGAAATCACTTCGCAGACGTCGCAAGGCGCAAGCCAGACGGCCGAATCGATTGGTTACCTGGCACAGCTGGCAAGTGACTTGCGCCGCTCGGTGGCGCACTTCAAGTTGCCGGGGTAAGCCACGTTGGCACTGGACCGGGTTTTATCAGGCATTCACAAGAGGGCAACCTCGACGGTTGTGTCGATGCGCAAAAGCGCAGCCGCTGAGGGGGGCGCATGAGACTTCAAGACCACATCGATTTCACCACGCTGCAGTGGGTCAAGCCTGAGCTTGACGAAACGCTTGCGCTCGCCCGACAAGCGCTGGAGTCCTACGTGGACAACCCCGGCGAACGCGACGTCATGCGCCAGTGCGCCGACAACCTGCACCAGGTGCAGGGTACTTTGCGCATGGTGGAGCTCTACGGCGCGGCCATGGTTGCCGAAGAGATGGAAACGCTCGCCATCTCCCTGCTCGAAGACCACGTACACAACCGCGAAGATGCTTACGCCGCGCTGATGCGCGGCTTGATGCAACTGCCCGATTATCTTGAACGCCTTTCCAGCGGTCACCGCGACGTACCGGTGGTATTGCTGCCGCTGCTCAATGAGCTGCGCGCCAGCCGCGAACAAGAAGCGCTGAGCGAATCGGCGCTGTTCACACCCAACCTCGAAGCCTCACTGCCGCCGCAGGCACCGGTCGCAAACGCCGACAGCGATGCGCAGCAACGCAAGGCCGAGATCGGCGAATTGCGCCTGCGTTTCCAACAACAGCTGTTGGCCTGGTTCCGCGGACAAGGCAGCGCGCAGCAGCTTTCAGGTATGCGCAGCACGCTCAACGCGATCGCAGCACGTTGCGCCACCGTTCCCGGTCGGCGCCTGTGGTGGATCGCGGCCGCGGTGCTTGAAGGTCTCGATCACGGCATGCTCAAGAGCCATGCCGCCGACGTGCGCCAGTTGATCGGTAAGGTCGATCGCAGCATTCGTCAGTTGATCGAGCAAGGTGAAGACGCGCTGCAAGGCAGCGACGCCGACGATCTTGCGCGCAAGCTGCTGTACATCGTGGCGCAATCCAAACAGCGCAGCCCGCAGATGGCACTGCTCGCGCAGACGTACAACCTCGACAACCTGATGCCCGATGCCACCGAGCTGGAACATGCACGCGGCTCAATGGCCGGCCACAACCGTGCATTGCTCGATTCGGTGGCCCGCGCGCTGAAGGACGATCTGCTGCGCGTGAAGGAAGCGCTGGATCTGTTCCTGCGCCAGAGCGATGCCGATCCGGCACAGCTTGGTGCGCAGGCCGAACTGCTCGAGCGCGTGGGCGATACGCTGGGCATGCTCGCGCTGAACGTGCCACGCCGCGTTGTGAACGAACAGAGGCGTGTATTGGAAGAGGTGGCCAACCGCCTGCGCAGCCCCGATGAGGAGTCGCTGCTCGACGTGGCTGGCGCGTTGCTTTACGTTGAAGCATCGCTGGACGATCACATCGAAAGCCTCGGCGCAGAACAGCAGCCGAGCGAAGATCAATCAGTCAGCATGATGCCGCGCAGCGAGGCGCGGCACATCCTCGCCACATTGATGAGCGAGGCCGTGGGAAACACCGGCAAGGTGAAGAACGGCATCGTCGCCTTCGTCGAATCGGGCTGGCAACACGAACAGCTCGATGGACTGCCCGCGCAGATGGACGAAGTGTCCGGCGCGTTGCGCATGCTTTCTTCACCACGCGCGGCACAGATCGCCGAAGGCGTGGGCCGTTTCATCGGCAACGAGCTGTGCGTGGACAAGCGCATTCCCAGCAGCGCGCAAATGGATCAGCTCGCCGACGCGCTCGCCGCGCTGGAGTATTACCTGGAGGCCGCGCGCGAACATCGCGGTGGGCTCGAACACGTATTGGATGTCGCCGAACACAGCCTGGGCGGATTGGGTTACTGGCCGCCGCCGCTGGCCAAAGCCGCGCCGGAGACCGTGCGCGAAGCAGCACCAGTGGCGACACCCGCTCCGTCGCTCAGCGAGCCGGTTTCGCTTGCGGAAGGGGAAGACGCCACTGCGCTGTTCATCGGCAGCAGCGAAACACCCGCGCCGATCGGGCACGACATCACCGGCCTGCATCTGGTCGAAACCCAATCGCATGTGTATGTGCCGGCCGTTGCCGATGAAGACGGCGACTGGATGGAAATCGACGAGGAAATCGAAGAACAGGTTTCCGGCATCGATCCACTGGCCGCCACGGCTGGCTTCCAGGCCAGCACGGAAGGCATCGACGACGATATCCGCGAGATCTTCCTGGAGGAAATGCAGGAAGAGATCAGCAACCTGCGCCACGCACAGCAGGTCTGGATGACCGATCCGACGCAGCTCGGCGAGCTGATGTCGATCCGTCGTTCGTTCCACACACTCAAGGGTTCCGGCCGTCTGGTCGGCGCCAGCGTGCTGGGTGAATTTGCCTGGCGCGTGGAGAACATGCTCAATCGCGTGCTGGACGGCACCGTCCCGCCGCATGACGGCGTGCAGGTGCTGGTCGGCCACGCCATTGAAGCCTTGCCGCAGTTGCGCGCCATGCTGCTGGACGGCACCGTTCCCACCGCACCACTCAGCGCCATCATGCACGCCGCCGACCAGCTTGCTGCGGGCGAGCAGGCTGCTATGGAGCAGTTCGTTTCCATGGGCACGCAGACCGTGCGCCGCGTTGTGCGTCGCCGCGTACCGCGCATATTGGCCGATGCCATTCCGGTAGCCACCCATACCGAGCATTCCGTCGCTGCCGCGCAGCCTGTCGAACCACCGGCACCTGTCGTCGAGGTGATCGATGCGCCGGTGCTGCCGCCGGTCGATCCGGTCTTGTTGGAAATCCTGCGCAGCGAAGTGGCGCAATACCTGCAGACCATCCGCAACACCGTCACCTTCGCCGAAGGCGAACTGCCGGTCGACGATGGCTTGCTGCGCGCCGTGCACACCTTGCACGGTGCCATCGCGATGGTCGACATCCCGCTGCTGATCCAACTGCTGTCGCCGCTGGAAAGCTTGCTCAAGCGCCTGCGCGCAGGCGGCCAGCCGCTCTCGCTGGAAGGCATCCGCCTGCTGCAACAAAGCGCGGATGTCGTGGACGAAGTGATGGCGCAGTTCGATGCGCCGCACCCGCACCTGCCGGATGCAGCCGGACTGATCGCGCGCCTTACTGAATTGCGCGATCACCAACCCGAGCCGCAGATGGCGCACGTGGTGTTCGAGCCGCATACCGTCGAGCCGATCCCATTCGAGCCGATCGAACCGACGACACATGCCGAGCCCGCAGCCGTCGAGCATGCGGAACCAGCGCGTGCGAGCGAGGAGGTGTCCACGGAAGAGCCGGCCGATTACACCGCCGAACTGCTTGACGCCCTCGATGCCGAAGAACTGGGTAACGTCGAGCCGGTGATTCATCATCACGTGCTTGAGCCCAGCGACGAGGACGAGGAATTCGCCGAACTGCTGGCCAGCCTCGAAGCGCTCGACCCCGAACAGGCGATCGTCGAAGCGACCGAGACCCCTGCATCGATCGAACACCATCTCGATATCGGCCACGAAGCGGCCAACGAGCTGATCGAGCAACTGCACGACGCCTTGGCGGAACAAGCCCCGCAAGTCCAGGAGCTGGTGCAAGCACCGGCCGCCGAGATACCGCATCACGAAGAACCGGTTGCGCCAGTCGAAGCCGCACCGGAACCCGAGCCGGTGATTGATGAGCCTGCTGATGAACCGGTCGTTGCTGAGCCAGTGGTCGAACATCGGCCGGTCGAACGCGTACCGGCCGGCGAGCTGCTTAGTTTTAGCCACGTCGATCAGGACTTGCTGGAAATCTTCAGCGAAGAAGCGCGCGAAATTCTCGACGAAGCCGACAGCACGCTGGCGCAGTGGCATGCGGAACCGACCGAGGTTTCGCACATGGCCGGTCTGCTCCGCGCGTTGCACACCCTCAAGGGTGGTGCGCGTATCGCTGGCGTCGCGCCGGTGGGCGACCTTACGCATGCGATTGAAAGTTTGCTCGAACGCTCGCACAACATCGATCCGCACCGCACCGCACCGCTGATCGACACGCTCGAAGCTGCGTTTGACGAATTGCATGGCCTGGTGCAGCGCGTATCGCAAGGCAAGGCCATCGCCTATCCGCATAGCATGATCGAGCGGCTGCAGGGCGGTACGCAGGAGGCGCAGGCATCGATTGCCGAAGCCACGCCCGCGATACCCGTCGCGCCCATCGAGCTGCCCTCGCTGCTACCCATCGAAGACGAACTGCTGCATGAAGATGCAGCGCGTACCGCGCAGGAACAGATCCGCGTCCGCGCCGAACTGCTCGATAGCCTGGTGAACCACGCCGGCGAGGTGGCTATCTACCGCTCGCGCCTGGAGCAGCAGGTATCGGCCTACCGCTTCAACCTGGTGGAACTGGAGCAGACCGTAGCGCGTCTGCGCAGCCAGCTGCGCATGCTGGAAATCGAAACCGAAGCGCAGATCATCGCGCGCTTCCAGCGCGAACACCGCGAAGCAGGCATCGCGGTGTTCGATCCCTTGGAACTGGACCGCTTCTCGCAATTGCAACAGTACTCGCGCGCACTGGCCGAATCGGTGTCGGACTTGGTCTCCATCCAGGGCATGCTGGACGAACTTACCCGTCAGGCCGAAACGCTGCTGATCCAGCAGTCGCGCGTAAGTTCGGAACTGCAAGAAGGCTTGCTGCGCACGCGCATGCTGCCGTTCGACACCATGGTGCCGAACCTGCGTCGCACGCTGCGTCAGGCCGCACAGGAAGAAAACAAAAAAGCGCAGCTGTACGTGGAAGGTGCGCACGGCGAAATGGATCGCAACCTGCTCGACCGCATCAAGGCGCCGTTCGAGCACATGCTGCGCAATGCCGTGGCGCACGGTATCGAAACGCCGAAAGAACGTCATAAGGCGGGCAAGCCCGACGAAGGCGCGGTGCGTATCCGTGTAACGCGCGAAGCGACCGAGGTAGTGGTTCGCGTCAGCGACGACGGTCGCGGCCTGGACCGCGAAGCGATCCGCAAGCGCGCGATCGAACGCGGCTTGGTGCGCTCGGAAACGCGCTTGTCCGACGACCAATTGCTCGCACTGATCACGCAAACCGGCTTCTCCACCGCCAGCACCGTCACCCAGCTCGCCGGTCGCGGCGTGGGCATGGACGTGGTGGCCAGCGAGATCAAGTCGTTGGGCGGCTCGCTTGCCATCGAATCGCGCCAGGGCGAAGGCACCACGTTCGTGCTGCGCCTGCCATTCACCCTGGCGGTCACGCAGGCGATTCTGGTGCGCATTGGTGAATCCAGCTTCGCCATTCCGATGACCTCGGTGCAAGGTGTGGCGCGTATCAGCCCGGATGAACTGGCCCAGCGTCTGGCCGAGGACAATCCGCAGTTCGACTACAACGGCGAGGATTACTCCATCCACGACCTGGCCGGGTTGCTCGGCCTGGTGCCGGGTATCAGCGATGACGAGCAGTTGCCGCTGCTGCTCACCCGCTCAGGTGAGTTGCGTGCAGCCATCCGCGTGGATGCGGTGATCGGCTCGCGCGAAATCGTGGTGAAGTCGGTTGGCCCGCAAGTGAGCTCGGTGCCCGGCATTCTCGGCGCCACCATCATGGGCGACGGCTCGGTGCTGGTCATTCTCGACCTCGCTCCGCTGGTGCGCCACGGTCTGGCCCGTCGCGAACAACGTCTGGCCGAAGGTCTCGATCACGCCACCACTGCACCGATGATCGAAGAGCTGCGCGTGCGTCCGCTGGTCATGGTGGTGGACGATTCCATCACCATGCGCAAAGTCACCGGCCGCGTCCTCGAACGCCACGAGTACGAAGTGGAAACCGCGAAGGATGGCTTGGACGCGCTGGAAAAACTGCACGAGCGTGTGCCTGACCTGGTGCTGCTCGATATCGAAATGCCCCGCATGGATGGCTACGAGCTCGCCACGCAGATGAAAGCCGATCCGCGCCTGCGCCGGGTACCGATCATCATGATCACCTCGCGTACCGGCGAAAAGCATCGCCAGCGTGCGTTCGATATCGGTGTGGACCGGTATCTGGGTAAGCCTTATCAAGAGGCCGAATTGCTGGCGCAGATCAACGAGGTAATGGAGCAGCGCGCACAGGAGTCTGTGAATGAGTAACCGCGTGTCCGCCTATGTCACGCATGCGGCGTCGGGTGGATCTGCCCGGCTTTCGAGGGTGTCGGCAATATGAAGGCAGCTTCAGAGGTTACCGCGGTTGCGCTGCTGTTCGACGATGTTGAGCTGGGTGGTCATTTGCGCAGCGCACTCTCCGAGCACGGTGCCCGGATTGCGCACGAAGGTCCCGTAAACAGCTTCGATGCAGACAAACTGCGGCAAGCCGGCGTCGACGTGCTGGTCGTGAACCTGGATGAATCGGTCGACGATGCCGCGCTGGACCGCATCTACGAACTGGCCGGTTCGGGCGATATTCCGGTGGTCTTCAACGACGCGCAGGCCAGTGGCGGCCTGGGTGGCTGGGATCGTGCGCGCTGGGCGCGTCACCTGGCCGCCAAGGCGCTCAGCACGGAAGACATCGATCCGCCGCGCCCCGACAACGCCCGAGTGGTGGATGCGCCGCTTGTGCCGATCGAGCCCGAAGAAGCCGCACAACAGCCGGAACCTATCGCAGCACCGTCTGCCGATGAGCCGCGGGAAACCGAAGAGGCCCACGTCACCGCGGAAACCTCCGAAACGCTGGCCGCCGAACTGGAAGCCTTGCTGGCGTCCGACGAGCCATCGGACGTCCAGGAGAACGAATTCGGTTCGGGCCTCAAATACAACGCGCACGATGAACTGCCGTCGTTGCATGACGGCAATTTCGGCTGGAACGATCACGACAGTGAGCCCGCACCGCACGAGGAGGCGCCCGTCGAAGCAGCGCCACCGTCGCCGTCGCACGCCGAGCTGCTTGTCGAAGCAACGTTACCGTCGCCATCGCGCGCCGAGCCGCCGCCGTTCAACATCAATCTGGATCACCTCTCGCTCGCATCGTTCGAAGAAGAAGTGACACCTCCGGTGCTGGAAAAGGCGACGCTCGCGCAGCAGACGCCCACACCCGTTGCGCCGGAATGGGGCTTCGTGGAAGAAGACTCGCTCGCGGTCTCCCAGTCACCTGGCAGCAAAGAGCCGTTCGGCGTGGAAAAGATGAGCGCCGCGGATTACCTGGCACCGGATGTCGAACATCTCGAAGGCGCTGAATCATTCATCGAGCCCGGCATGAGCTTGGAGCTGGAGTCGATCGAGCAAGCCATCGCGCCCAGAGAAGAGTATCAGCCGCACGAGACGCACCTCACCGAGCTGAGCAGCGTGCTCACGCGCATACTTGTGCTTGGCGCTGCAAGTGACGGCGGCGACTCGCTCATCGCGTTCCTCGCTGCGCTGCCCGACGATTTCAAACTGCCTATATTGCTGGCGCAGCATCATGGCCCGCTTTCGCCAGATCAATTGGCGGCATCGCTGACGGCGCGTTGTGCATTGCCGATCAAAGTCGCTGCCCCCGGCTTGCGCGCCCGCAACGGCGAAGTAGTGGTAGCACCGCGTGGTCAGCAGGTGCGCATTACGCGCGATGGACGTGTGGAATTGCAGGTCGCTGCCGACGATGCCAGCGGGCAGTCGCCTTCCATCGACAGCAGTTTCACCATGGCCGCGAGCGTATTCGGTCGCGATGCGTTGGCGATCGTATTTGCGGGCCAAGCCACCGATGCGGTGGCCGGTGCGCAAGCCATTCATGATCGTGGCGGGCAGGTATGGGTGGAAGCCTCATCCAGCGATCACTACACCGATATGGTCAATGGCGTGCTGGCCGAACATCTGGCGAGCTTTTCCGGGTCGCCGCTGGAGCTCGCCGAGCACCTGGCCGATACGCTGTTCCATTCCGCCTGAAGATTAGAGGATTTCCATGAGCGAGCAGCCATTACCCCGCGAAATCCGCTGCGTGCTGGTGCCGGTCGGCAACCTGCGCATGCTGCTGCCCAACGCCACCGTGGCCGAAGTGATCACCTTCTCCGCGCCCGAACCCGTCCCCGGTGCGCCTGAGTGGTTGCTCGGCCGTATTGCCTGGCGCGGCTGGCGCGTGCCCTTGGTGTCGTTCACCAAGCTGGCCGGCGCCGAAGAGGGCGATGCGGAGCTGAGCGTGCGCGTGGCCGTGCTCAAGGCGCTCGGCGATAACCCGGACGTACCTTTCGTCGCGGTCGTTACGCAGGGCTTCCCGCGCCTGACCACGCTCAATGCCGAGCTGATCATTCCCACCCACGACGGCAAGCCTTTGCCGCGCGGTGTCAAAGCGCAGGTGCTGGTACGCGACGACATCGCGGTGATACCGGACCTGGAAGGCATCGAAATGGAAGTGACTGAGCTGCTGCGGCAGGCGAGCTGAGCTTTTCTCTTTCGGGCTACCGTCAAGCTGAAATGTAACCCAGTGTCATTCCGGCGAAGGTGCCGGAATGACACCGAGGTAGGGGCACGTGTTGAGGTGGGATGTGCCATCCGCCCAAACACCCTCCAAGACCATGGGGTCAGAAATCGCCGTGCAGCGCCTGCAGGGCCGCCAGCGCCGCCAGCCCCGCCGTTTCCGTACGCAGAATCCGCGGGCCTAGGCGCAGCCCTTGAAAACCAGCTTCACGCAACGAGGCGGTATCACGCTCACCCAAGCCGCCTTCCGGCCCCACCACCAGCAACGCGCCGGTGGCACCCAGGCGCACATCGCGCGCCCGTAACGTTCCTTCTGGGAGCAAGGCCAGGCGCTGCGTATCGCTGTCCGCCAGGCCATCCAGCCAGGTCTGCAACGGTTGCGCGGGCATCACGTGCGCAATCCGCACGCGGCCGCTTTGTTCGCACGCGCTGGCGGCCACCGCCTGCCAATGCTGCAAGCGTTTTTCCGCGCGCGCAGCATCCAGTTTCACCTCCGAGCGTTCCGTAAAGAGCGGCACGATGCGCGCAACGCCCAGTTCGGTGGCTTTCTGCACGATCAGGTCCATCTTTTCGCCGCGCGCAACAGCTTGCGCCAGGGTGAGCTGGAGCGGGGATTCGTTCGCAATTTCCTCGCGGCTGTCGATCCGGATGATCACATCGCGCTTGCCCACGCTCGTAAGCGTTGCGCGGTAGTCGTAACCGTCGCCGTTGAATACCGTGAGCGCGTCGCCCGCATTCATGCGCAGCACGCGCGCCACATGTTCGGCGGCTTGCGCAGGCAACGCCAGGTCCATAGCGAGCGCCAGGGGTTGATCGATGTGAATGCGGGTCGTGCGCATGAGCGTTCGAAGGAAGCCGGTTGTTCAGGGTACCGCCGATGTGTATTCAGCCATCTGAACACAAGCGTTGTCCATGGGGCTTGCGATGGAGCGGGTGGCGTATCAGCATGGTCTAACCCCGTAAGGCTCGCCGTTTCCCCACGCTGCGAGCGAGGAGGTTTTCCATGTCCAGACTGCTTCTTTCCGCCGCCCTGTTGACGCTTGGGTTTGCAACACCGCTATGGGCGCAGAACCAGAATGCGCCCATGAGCGGTACATCGCCCACCGCCCCCACGGCCAACCATTCGCCGATCAAGCCGGGTGATCGCAACTGCATACGCGATACGGGCAGCCTGATTCCTGCCAAGAAAGGCGAGTGTCTGCCAGTGACAGGGCGCTCCTATAGCAAGAGCGATATAGATGCCACAGGGGCCCGGACCTTAGGTCCAGCGCTGAGAGACCTTGATCCCGCGATTACCTTGCACGGTAACCAAGCCGGCAATTAGTGCGGTTTTCGGGTCTGCGAAAAGGAACGGGCTGAGCAGTCAGTCGTCCTTGACGGCGCGCGCTATGCCCGTGACGGCCACATCCACGAGATGGTCGATCTCACTTTCGCCCACCACGTAAGGCGGCATGACGTAGATCACGTTGCCCAATGGACGCAGCAGCGCGCCGTGTTCCAGTCCGTGCAGATAGACGCGCAGGCCGCGTCGTTCTTCGGCAGGAAAATCGCGCCGCGTGGCCTTGTCGGCTACCAGCTCAACGGCGGCGATCATGCCTCGTTGACGCACGTCAGCAACGTTCGGATGGTCGCGTAGCGATGCAAGCCGTTTAGCCAGATGTGCCGACAACATGCGGTTGCGTTCGAGCACTGGCTCATCACGAAAAATCGCCAGCGTTTCCAGCGCGGCGCGACATGCCAGCGGGTTGCCGGTGTAGCTGTGCGAATGCAGGAACGCCTTGCCCGCGTTGTATTCCGCGTAAAACGCATCATAGACATGTTGCGTCGTCAGCACCGCCGAAAGGGGCAGCGTACCACCCGTCAGTCCCTTGGACAGGCACATGAAATCCGGTGCGACGTGCGCCTGCTCACACGCGAACAGCGTACCGGTGCGCCCAAAGCCCACGGCGATTTCGTCAGCGATGAAATGTACGCCGTAGTGATCGCACAATGCGCGCAGCCCGGTGAGATAGCTGGGGTGATGCATGCGCATGCCGCCTGCGCATTGCACCAGCGGTTCCACGATCACCGCGCACGTTTCGTGCGCATGGCGCTCCAGCAAAATGCGCATGGCTTCCAGGCGACGCGTGGCGACCTGCTCCGGCGATTCACCGGGTTCGGCCTCATATGCATCCGGCGAGGGCGCGAGAATGGGCGTGAGCAGCAGTGGTGCGTAGGTCTTGCGATACAGCGCCACATCGCTGACCGACAACGCGCCGAGCGTTTCGCCGTGATAGCTGCCTGTGAGTGCGATAAAGCGAGTCTTCTCACCATGCCCCTGGTTGAGCCAATAGTGAAAGCTCATCTTGAGCGCCACTTCGACCGCTGCCGAGCCGTTGTCGGCAAAAAAGACCTTCTCCAGGCCCGGCGGCGTGATCTGGACCAACTGCTCGGCCAGCTCGATCGCCACCGGATGCGTGAAGCCGGCAAAGATCACGTGTTCCAGTGTCCTGGCCTGCTCGGCCAGCGCGGCGGCGATGCGCGGGTTGGCGTGGCCGAACAGATTGGTCCACCAGGAGCTGATCCCATCCAGGTAGCGGCGCCCCTGCGCGTCGATCAGCCAGGGACCTTCGCCGCGCACGATCGGCACCATGGGTACGTGCTGGTGATCGTGCATCTGCGTGCAGGGGTGCCAGATATGGCGCAGGTCGCGCTGGGCGAGGGCGGCGTTCGCATCGAGCTGATCGGTCATCGGGCTATGATCGGGGTAGCGGCGGTGCTGCTCAAGCATTGACACCACGGGTTTTTCGCTGAAGACCGGTGTCCGCGCCGCATTTCTAGGCGTTTTGCAGGGCGCGAACGCGCGCCTGGGCGCTTTTTTGTATCCCGTTGGAGTGGGTAGTGAAACGATGGTTTGCCGCATTAGTGATCGCGATATTGGTCCTGGCCGCGCTGGTTTGGTTCATGCCGGCGCGGTGGGCCTTGCCCTGGCTGCAAGCGCAGCTACGTGGCGTGCGCGTGGAAGGCGTGAGCGGCACGGTATGGGAGGGGCGGGCGGAGCAGGTGTCCATCGCGGGCGGCCCGCAGCTCGGCAGCCTTGCATGGACGCTCTCGCATCGCGCCCTGCTGGGTCAGATCCGGGCTCACGTGGACCTGCGCCAGCCGCAGTTGCGCTTGCAGGGGCAGCTAGAGCGTGCCTCGTCCACGCAGATCGACCTCAGTGACGTGACCCTGACGATGGCTATGAGCATGCTCGGCCCGCAACCCTTGCTGCGCGGGCAGCCGCAAGGTCAGCTCGATCTGCAGGCTCCGCAGGTGCAACTGCAAGGCTATTGGCCGATGCAGCTCGATGCGGCCGGTACCTGGTCCCATGCCGTGATGCGCACGCCTGCGGGCCATGTGCCGCTGGGCACGTTACGGCTGGCGGTGACCGGTCAGGCGGGGGTGCTGCACGCCACGCTCAGCGACGACGGCACCGGAGCCGTACAGACGGCTGGACGGCTATCTCTCAGTCCGCTGGGTTGGGATCTGGA
This sequence comes from Dyella monticola, assembly GCF_003363155.1. GTDB lineage: Bacteria > Pseudomonadota > Gammaproteobacteria > Xanthomonadales > Rhodanobacteraceae > Dyella_B > Dyella_B monticola. Next base: position 368,375 of record NZ_QRBE01000001.1, read on the forward strand.
CCTGCGCCTGGTCCCGCGCCGCGATGATCCGGTGGTGCGGCCGTGGCTCGAGAGCCTGGGCAAGCCCGCAGCGGACGGCACGCTCGAACTCCGCTATCGTGGCGGTTTGGCGCAATGGAATACGACCCGAACATCATGAACGACCAGCCATGGGAGGCGGCACTGAACGCCGCGCGCGAAGCTGCAGAAGCCGCCGGTGAAGTAATTCGGCATTACTGGCGTCGCGGCGTGGAGGTGGAAATCAAGTCCGACGCCACGCCCGTCACGGTGGCAGACCGCGAAGCAGAGCAGGCGATACGTAACATCCTCGCCTCGGCGCTGCCGGGTGCGGCGATCTATGGCGAGGAATTTGGCCTGGACGACGATCATGCCGAACGGCTCTGGCTGGTCGATCCACTCGACGGCACCAAGAGCTTCGTGCGTCGCACGCCTTTTTTCTCCACCCAGATCGCGCTGATGCACAAGGGCGAACTGGTGTTGGGCGTGTCGAGTGCGCCGATCTATGGCGAAACGATGTGGGCGAGTCTCGGTGGTGGTACGTGGTTCAACGGCGAGCGTGTTCGCGTCGCACCCACGTTCGATATGGCGCAGGCGTCGCTTTCCATCGGCAACGTCAAGACGCTTACTGCCGATGCGCGCTGGCAGGTGTTGGGCGCGATGATCCGCGACAGCAACCGCATTCGCGGTTATGGCGATTTTTGTCACTATCACCTGCTTGCACGTGGCGCCCTGGACCTGGTGATCGAGTCGGATGTGAACATCCTCGACGTGGCCGCGCTGGCGGTGATAGTGCGCGAAGCGGGCGGCGTGTTCACGGATCTGGAGGGCAAGTCGTTGAATCTCGATACACGCAGCGTGCTGGCCGGAACGCCCGCCATCCACGCGCAGGCGCTGCAGCGTTTTGCGATGGCCAACGCGTAGCCCGGTTCCCTGTTCCCCGTACCCCGTTCTCCTTACAATTCCGATATGCCACCTCGCTACCCTATCATCCATGCGACGCGCGACCTCGACTCCAGCCGGTTTCTCCGCGCCGAGCAGGTGGATCTGGAGTTTTCCAACGGTCAGCGGCGCACTTTCGAACGCTTGAAGGGCCATGGCCTGGGCGCGGTGATCATCGTGCCGATGCTCGATGACGAAACCGTGTTGCTGGTGCGCGAATACGGCGCCGGCGTGGATCGCTACGAACTGGGGCTGCCAAAGGGCCGTCTCGACAAGGATGAAACCGTGGAGCAGGGCGCCGACCGCGAGCTGAAGGAAGAAGTCGGCTACGGCGCACGCAAGCTCAAGATCCTGCACAACCTCTCGCTGTCGCCTTCCTACATGACGCACATGGCGCACGTGGTGCTGGCGCAGGATCTCTACCCCGAGCGCCTGGAGGGTGATGAGCCCGAGCCGCTCGAAGTGGTGCCCTGGAAACTTTCCGAACTGCACAACCTGGTCTCGCGGGACGATGTCACCGAAGGCCGCTCCATTGCCGCGCTTTTCCTTGCGCGCGAATACCTTGCCGGACGCCTGCGTGACCCACACACCTGATCATCCACTCCTGCTCGACATCGGCTTGCTGGCACGCCGCGCGGGCGACGCCATCATGGCCATTTACCGCGAAGACTTCGATGTCGAAATGAAGTCCGATCATTCACCCCTGACCGCCGCCGATCTGGCCGCGCAGAAGGTTATCGTCGCGGGCCTTGCGGAGCTCGATCCCGTGCTGCCCGTGGTGTCGGAGGAAGCAAGCCAGCTTCCGTGGCAGGAGCGCCACGCATGGTCGCGTTACTGGCTGGTCGATCCGCTGGATGGCACGCGCGAATTCGTCAAGCGCAATGGCGAATTCACCGTCAACATCGCGCTTATTGAAAACGGCAAGCCGGTGCTGGGCGTGGTGCTCGCGCCTGTCACCGAGGAATTGTTCGCAGCCGCGCGCGGATACGGCGCGTGGTGGCAAGTTCAACGCGATGCAGAGTGGGAGCGCATTTCCACGCGCGAGCTTGCCAATCCGCCGGTCGCTGCCGGCAGTCGCTCGCATGGCGGTTCGTCAGAACTCACGCTGCGCCGTTTGCTGGGTGAGGAATTCCAGTTGCATGCGCTGGGTTCGTCGCTGAAGTTCTGCCTGATCGCACGCGGTTCGGCCGATGTTTATCTGCGCCGCGGCCCTACCAGCGAGTGGGACACCGCCGCCGCGCAATGCGTACTGGAAGAGGCCGGTGGCGCAGTGCTCGATCTCAACGGTGTACCGCTGCACTACAACCGTGGCGAATCGTTGCTCAATCCGGAATTCCTCGCCGTGGGCGACGCGGGTATCGACTGGGCCGCACGCCTGCGTGAAGCGGGATTGCCGTGACATTTCCCACCTCGTCGCCGGTGCGACGGTCATGAGGAACGTGGATGGATTCCGCTAAACGGCACAGCCTCGCCGACCTGCTTGCCATCATGGCGCGCTTGCGCGATCCGCAGAGTGGCTGTCCGTGGGATCTGCAGCAGGATTTCAGCACCATCGCGCCCTACACCATCGAAGAAGCCTACGAAGTCGCCGAGGCCATCGATCGCAAGGATTGGCATGATTTGCGCGCCGAACTCGGCGACTTGCTCCTGCAAGTGGTGTTCCACTCGCAGATGGCGAAAGAACGAGGTCTGTTCGATTTCGACGACGTGGCACACGCCATCAGTGACAAGATGCTGCGTCGTCATCCGCACGTATTCGGCGATGTCACGTATGCCGACGTCGAGGAACAGAAGCGCGCCTGGGACGAGATCAAGGCGACCGAACGCGCCGCGAAAAGCGCAATCCCTGACGACAGCGTGCTTGCCGGCGTCTCGCGCGGCCAGCCCGAATGGCAGCGCGCGCTAAAGCTGCAACAGCGTGCCGCCACGCTCGGTTTCGATTGGCCCGACCATCGGCCGGTGATTGGCAAGCTGCACGAAGAGCTGGCCGAAGTCGCCGTCGAGTTCGAGGCCGGTTCCGACCCGGCCCGGCTGGAAGACGAGATCGGCGACGTGCTCTTTGTGGCGGTCAACCTGGCGCGTCATGCCGGGGTGGATTTTGCCCGGGCACTCAAAGGCGCCAACGCCAAGTTCGAGCGCAGATTTCGCCGTATGGAACAATTGGCCGCCGGAAAGGGTGGCTCGCTTTCCTCGCTGGCGCTGGACGAACAGGAAGCACTCTGGCGGCAAGCCAAAGCCGAGGAACATCGTTAGGGCGGTCCAGTGGGGCGAGCCTTCAACCTTTTATCCGCGCCACGCATCTGAAGTCATCGAACACTCCGGGAGATCTCGCATGCGTTACCTACTTGCTTTGTTGGTCCTCTTGCCGCTATCCGCCATGGGGGCGGAATGCCGGTACTCCGCGCCCCGCGACCTGCATGACGATCTGAACGGCGTGCACCGCGTAGAAATCGAACTGCACAGCCAGGACCTGCATTTGGCCGGCAGCAACAGCGCGGCCGGGCTGCAGCTCAGTGGGCGCGCCTGCGCCTCCTCGCAGGAGCAGCTGGACAATCTGCAAGTCACCTCGCATCGCGAGGGTGATCAGCTCATCATTGAAGTCGGCGAACACCACAGTTTCAATGTGCGCGTATTCGGTGTCTCTTACGCTTACCTCGACCTGCAAGCCCAATTGCCTGCGAACGTCGCCGTCAGCGTCGATACCAATTCCGGCGATGCCTACCTCAGCGGATTGACGCAGCTGCAGGTGCATTCCGACTCGGGCGATCTGCACATCAACGATATCTCCGGCGAAGTGTCCCTTTCGGTTGAATCGGGCGATGCGGAGATTTCCGACGTCGGCAGCCTGCGCGCGGGGTCTGTCGGGTCGGGTGACGTCAAGGCGCGAAATATCCGCAATGGCGTGAACTTCGGTAGCGTCGGCTCCGGCGATATCACGCTGGAGCACGTGGGCGGCAACGTGTATGTCGGCACGATCGGTTCCGGCGACCTGGTGGTGCGGGACGTGCGCGGCGATTTCGTCGTGGGCGCAAAAGGCAGCGGCGACGTCTCGCACAGTGATATTGGCGGCAAGGTAAGCGTGCCGCATGATGACGACGATGACTGATCGCTCAAGCCAGCAGGCGCGTCACCAGATACACCAGCGGCGCGCAAACCAGCAGGAAGGGTAGCGATACCTCATGAAACAGCCGCATACCATGCGGCTGTTTTGCCAGGCGCAGCGCAATCAGGTTCGCGAGCGAGCCGATCACCACGCCGAAGCCCCCCACATTCACCGCCACGGCCAGCGCCAGGGCGTCCTTGGCGCGATCGAGCAGCAGTACGGTCGCCGGTACATTGCTGATCAGCTGCGAGCTGACGATGCCGCTTAGAAAAAGCGCCAGCGGCTGCTGGACGTTGATCGTGTCGAGCGCGTGGCCGACGATCGGCAGCGTCGCGAAATGGCCCAGTCCGAGAAAAATCGCGGCGAAGGTCGCCATCAGCAGCCAGTCGATGCATGCGAGCGTGCGGCGCGAAAACAGCGCAAAGCCAATCACCAGCACCAGTGCACCCAGGGGGGCCTGATGGTATTGCATCATCAGCACCATCAACGCGAGCGCAAGGATGGATAGCGTTGCCATGGCCCTCGAAACGCCATGGCCGTCGAGCCGGTCGGCATGCAACGCGACCCGTTCTTTCGGCATCCAGAACCAGGCGAGTGCGGCGACCAGCAAAAACATCACTGCAGCGGCCGGCAACAGATGCATGATGAACGATGGAAACGGTATCTGCGCATGCTGCCAGATCAAAAGATTCTGCGGATTGCCGATCGGGCTGAGCGTGGAGCCGGCATTCACCGCCAGCGCTTCGAGCACAGCCATGCGCAGGACCGGCAAGTTCGACATGCTGCCAATGGCCAATGTCAGTGGCACCATCAGGAACAGGCTTACGTCGTTGGTGAGCACCATCGACAGCACCGCCGTCATGCTTACCAACAGCAGTGCGACACCGCGCAGTGAATGCACGTGCATGACCAGCATGCCGGCAACGCGCTGCACCAGCCCGCTGTCACGGATGCCCTGGATGGCGATCAGCAAACCCAGCAGGCCGCACAGCGTCGGTATTTGCAGCCACGTCTTGTAGCGTGACCAGGGTTGCGGATCGACGCAAGCCAGCAGCACGGCGAGGGCTGCGAACAACAGCAGCAGCCATTCGTGCCTGATGCGCTTGAGCCATGGGTGCCGATTGAACAGGTTAGTGGCCATCATCCGTATCTTTATCTGTGCCGTCATTCCCGCGATAGCGGGAATCCACAGGCTCTGATGCACAGGGGAAAGATTTGAATAATCGCTTTCACCACTCCGTCAAACCTTCCAGCGCATACAGCTTTTTCCAGCTTGGCCGCGCACGCACCGCATCGGCCAGCCGTTTCAACGCAGGCCAATCCGTCGCCGGTCGTGGCATGTTGCGGGACCATCGCATCAGCATCGTCAGCAGGAGATCAACACCGGAAAAAGTGCTGCCGAGCAGATACGGTCCCTGTGCCGAAAGGTGTGCTTGCAACCTGTCCCACACGCTTTCGATCTTGGCCTGCACCGCGGCGCGAATGTCCGATGGTTCCTCATCGTGAGCCCACTCGTTTGGATAAAACCAGAGCCGATAGGTCGACATCAGCGTATTGCTCAGGAACACCACCCATTGCAACCACGCATCGCGTTCCGGCGTGCCGGCAGGTGGGCTCAATGCCGATTCCGGATGGCGCTCGGCCAGAATGATGAGCAGCGCGCCCGATTCGTACACCGGTCGATCATCGATCAACAAGGTTGGTACCTTGCCGCCCGGATTGAGCTTCAGGTACGCGTCGCTATGTTGGCCACGGTTCTTCAGATCGACGAGTTCAAGACGGTACTCCACGCCGAGTTCGAGCAGCGCCAGGTGCACGACCATGCTGGCGGTGCCGGGGGAGTAGTACAGGGTGTACATGCCTGGATCCTTGTCGTTGCGCGATTTGCTCCTCCCCGCCGAGCAGGAGGGGAGGGCCGGGTGGAGTGAAGCCGTCTTGCGCAGAGTACAAACCACGCAGCGAGCGCACGCAACCCCACCCTATCCCTGCTTGCGCGCAGGGGGCACGATCACTCGGCCCGCAGCAATCGCATCGGCGGCGTATGGGTCACTTTGCGCGTGCCCGCCAATCCAAGCAGCATCACCAGCACCGCCGCAGCCAGGGCAGACCATGCCAGCGGCAACGGCTGCGGCATGAAGTCTTTGATGTGGAACACGCTGCGCCCCAGCCACCAGCCGCCGATCATCGCGCCGAGTGCGGCGGTGATGCCGGCAATCAAGCCGAGCATGGCGAATTCGCAGGCGGCCGCGATGCGCAGCAAACCACGTCGCGCACCTAGCGTGCGCAGCAAGGCGGCTTCATGGCGGCGTTCCTGACCGCTCGTGGCCAGTGCGGCAGCCAGCACCAAAGCACCGGCCAGCAGGCTGAAACCCAGCACCCAGCGTACGGCGCTGGTCACGCGTTGCACGATGTCACGTACGCGATCGAGCAGCGCATCCACATCCACCAGGCTGAGGTTCGGATCATCGCGCGAGAGTGCTGCCAAGGCCTCGGTATGTCCGTGTGGGAGGTAAAAGCTGGCAAGCCAGGTGTGCGGCAGTGCACTGGCGTGGGTGGGATCCAGCATGAGGAAGAAATTCACGCGAAACGATGTCCAGTCCACGTGGCGAAAGCTGGTTACGCGTGCATCGATCTGGCCTTCGCCGACATCGAAGCGCATGGTGTCGCCAAGCTTGAGCGCATACATGTCACGCCACATCGTATCCACCGACACTTCGGCCTGCGCCGGATGCGGTGTGAACCACTGGCCTGCGATCACTGTATTGGCTGGCGGCAGTTCATCGGACCATGATAGGCGGAGCTGCCGATCGCTCCAATCTTTTGCGCGTTCGTCCTTGAAATGCAGGCTGTCGATGGGATGTCCGTTGATGGCCGTGAGCTTGCCGACCGCCAGCGGCATCATGTTGAGCTGATTGGCGCCGATGCGCGCCAGCGCCTTGCTGAAATCGGCGCGTTGATCATCCTGCAGGTTGAGCACGAACCAGTTGGGCGTATCGCTGGGTAGCTCCTTGCGCCAACCGTCCAGCAAGGCCGGGGCGACCACCGCCAGCAACAGCAATGCGGTAAGGCCCATGCTCAGCGCCGTGGCTTGCACGATGCTCAGTCCGCGTCGACGCGCCAGCGCAGCCATGCCCAGCCGCAATGCCGGATGGCCGCCAGGTGCGATGCGCCGCGCGATCCACAACAACAACGCAGCAAGCAAGCCGGCCGTCACGGCCACACCCAGCAAGCTCGCGGCGAGAATACCGGCAAGCTTGGCCGAACCGCTGAGATTCCAGATCAATGCCAATGCTACGACGGCCGGGATGAGATAAAGCACATCGAAGCGCCGAATACGACGCGCCATGCTGGCGCGAAACACCGCGACCGGCGGCACGTCCGCCAGCCGCACCAGCGGCGGCAACGCGAAACCGACCAGCACCGCGATGCCCATGCCTGCGGCGGCGAGTGACGGCAACACGGGCAACACGGTGGGGACACCTGAAAAAAGCTGGCTGGCGAAGTACCAGGCGCCTTGCGCCAGCAGCAGCGCAAGCGCTACGCCGATCAAGGCGGCAGGCAACGCCAGGCCACCCATCGTGCCGAGCAACAAACCGAAAACGCGCGCACGCGACGTGCCCAGTGCGCGCAATAAAGAGACTTCGCCCGTCTTGCGCCGTGCATAACGCTGCGACGCCAACGCGATGGCAACACCTGAAAGCAACGCCGACAGCAGCGCGGTCAAGCGCAAAAACGCATCCGAGCGATCGAAGGCGTTGCGCATGCGCTCCTGTGTTTGCTCGGGTGTGATGAGTTCACCGCCCTGCGGTAACGTGGCCGATTGGGCCCAGCTACGCCAGCTCTGCACGGCGGCAGGCTGACCGGCCAGCAGCACGTAATGCCGTGCGCGGCTGCCGACACCCAGCAGCCCGGCGCGGTCTGCGTCATCGAGATTCATCAGCGCACGCGGCGCCATGGCCACCAGCTCGCCACCATCCGGTTGTTGCATCAGTTCACCGGCAATACGCAGATCGCGGCCACCCAATTGCACCGTATCGCCCACGCGCCGCTGCAGACCGACCAGCGCGCGATGATCCACATACACCGTGCCCGGCGCTGGCCCGTGCGTCACGCGTTGCTGTCCACGTGCATCGGCAATCAGCAGTGTGCCGCGCAGCGGATAAGCCGTGTCGGTCGCCAGCACGTCCAGCAATTGGCTTTGCTGCTGCGCGAAGGCCACGCTGGGAAAGCTCGCCGTGCGGGTCACCGATAAACCACGCTGCTCGCCCATTTGCGCAAATGGGGCTGGAATGGTTTCGGGCGCCGACACGCCCACGTCGCCACCGATCAATTCGGCCGCGCTAGCGAGCACACCACGCTCCATGCGCGTTGTGAGCGTGGCCACCACGCCCAACGCCACCACCGCCAGCACCAGCGACGCCGCCAGCGTGCGCAGTTCCGGCAGATGCCATTCGCGCCGCAGCGTGCGCAAGGCCAGCAGCAGGATCTTCATGCAGGTCGCTCCAAAGGCGCCAAGCGGCCTTCCTGCAATTCCACGCTCCGCACGCAGCGTTCGGCCAATTGCAGGTCGTGCGTCACGAGCACCAGTGTTGTTTGATGATCGCGATTCAACGCGAACAGCAGGTCGCAAACGTGCCGCCCCGTACGTCGATCGAGATTGCCGGTGGGCTCATCCGCAAACAGTACACGCGGGCTGTGTACGAACGCGCGCGCAATCGCCACGCGTTGTTGCTCGCCACCGGAAAGCTGCGCGGGGTAATGCTTGCGGCGCGAGCCGAGGCCGACGGCGTCCAGCGCCGCATGCGCCTTTTCGCGCGCGTCGGATTGGCCTTCCAGTTCCAACGGCAGCATCACGTTCTGTTCGGCCGTCAACGCCGGCAGCAAGTGGAACGATTGGAAGACGAAACCCACCAGTCGGCGTCGCAGATCCGCACGTGCCTCCTCATCGAGCGTCTCCAGCGCGTGCCCGTCCAGTTGAATGCTGCCGTGCGTGGGCGTGTCAAGGCCGGCAAGCAAGCCGAGCAGGGTGGTTTTGCCCGAGCCCGACGCGCCGACAATGGCGAAACTCTCACCCTCGCTCACCTGCATCACCACGTTGCTGAGGATATCCAGCCTTCCCTCGGGACCGATCACCGACTTGCTAACATCGCGAACATCGAGCACGTGTCTTGCAACCACTGGACGAGAACCACCACTCATGCGTCGCTTCCTTTGTCTGTTCGTGCTGTTGTGCTGCGTTATCGGTGCAGTGCAGGCGGCACCCGCGAAAAACGTACTTGTGCTGGGCGACTCGCTGTCCGCTGCACACAACATTCCGGTAGAAGCCGGCTGGGTGCATCTGCTGGAAGTACGTCTCAAGCAAATGGAGCCGGGCTGGTCGGTGATCAATGCCAGTATCAGCGGCGAAACCTCGGTCAGTGGACGCAACCGGCTCCCAGCCCTGCTGGCGCAATACCACCCGCGCGTGGTCATCATCGAATTGGGCGCCAACGATGGGCTGCGCGGACTGCCGCTGGCCGACCTGCGCAGCAACCTCGCCGCCATGATCGATATGGCCCAGCACGCCGGCGCCAAGGTGCTGCTGCTGGGCATTGAAATGCCGGTGAATTACGGGCCGCGCTATCGCGATGGGCTGCGTGCGGTGTACGCCGACCTGGCCAGCCAAAAACACACCGCGCTGGTGCCCTTTTTGCTGGAAGGGATCGCCCTGAAGCCTGCGCTGATGCAGGAGGACGGCCTGCATCCGGTGGCCACTGGCGAGCCGCTGGTGCTGGGAAATGTGTGGCCAAAACTTGAACCGTTGCTGTAATTGTGCGGCCACGACGTTTTCATTCACTGAAATTCACATCGCTCTTACCACCCTAGCGGTTAGCCTTCACAAATGTGAAGACCCCTAGTTGGCGAGGCGACCATGAGTTCACGTGACGAGCATGCAGGGCTGATCCTTCTTGTAGAAGACAACCGTCAGATCGCGGAAATGGTGGGCGAATTCCTGGAGCGGCGTGGCTACTCCGTTGATTTTGCTCAAGATGGTGTCAGCGGCTTGCACCTGGCGGTGTCCAATAGCTACGACGTGGTGGTACTGGACCTGATGCTGCCGGGCATCGACGGCCTGGACGTCTGCCGCAAGCTGCGCGGCGACGCCAAGAAATCCACCCCGGTGTTGATGCTCACCGCGCGCGATACCCTGGAGGACAAGCTGGTAGGCCTGGAGGCCGGCGCGGACGACTACCTGGTCAAGCCCTTCGAAGTGCGAGAGCTGGAAGCGCGCCTGCGCGCCCTGATTCGGCGCGACCGCCGGCAGGTATCCAGCGAAGTGCTGACCGTGGGCGACATGACCCTGGACACGGCCACCCTTCGGCTCACCCGTGCCGGGCAGGAGCTGACGGTGTCCCCGATCGGCCTGAAGCTGCTGGCTATTCTGATGCGGGAATCGCCGAGGGTGGTCAGCCGCCGCGATATCGAACGCGAAATCTGGGGCGATACGCTGCCCGACTCCGATACCTTGCGCTCGCACCTTTACAATCTGCGCCGAGTGATCGACAAGCCGTTCGATCGGCCTTTGCTGCATACCATCCACTCGGCTGGCTACCGTCTGGCCGACTTAGAGGCAGAGACAACGCCCGCCAGCCACATCGCGTAACCGCCCGACATCAATATGACCACAACGGGTGCCCCGGTGCCGCGCGCCACACGCGTGCGCGGCGGCTTTCAACGCAGGCTGCTGCTGATTTTCGGCATGCAGCTCGTGGCGGTGGCTGTGGTTTGTCTGATGGGGTATTACAACGTTGCACCGGCCGCCGCCGTGCTGTTGTTGATCGTGATCGTGAGCTCGCTCACCTGGCTGGCGACGGAACGCACATGGCGGCAGGTCAGCACGCTGGCGCAATGGGTCGGCAACTGGAAAGAGGGGCAGGCCGATCTGGACGCCCTGCAACCGGATCGCCTGCGCCAGGACAATAGCGACATCGCCACCTTGGCGCGCGGCTTCCACAATTTCGCCAGCCGCATCGCCGGCTACAACGAACGCGAGCGCAACTTCACTCGCGACGCCAGCCATGAACTGCGCAGCCCGCTCACCGTCATCAAGATGTCCACCGACATGTTGTCTGACGAGTCGGAGCTGAGCGATTTCGGCATGCGTTCCGTGCAGCGCATACGTCGCGCCACGCGCGAAATGGAAGCGCTGGTGGAGGCGTTGCTGATCCTCGCGCGCGAAGCGGACAACGGTCAGGGCGAACAGGATTTCGTGGTGAACGAGGTGCTGCGTGATGAACTGGATAACGCGCGTGAAATGCTGCACGGCCACCCGATCGAATTGCAGTTGGAGGAACCGGCCGCGTTCGCCTTGCACGGCTCGCCGCGCGTGTTTGCAGTGCTGTGCTGGCAACTGATTCGCCACGCCAGCCAATACACCGGGCAAGGTACCGTGCAGATCACCGTGCAACCTGGCATGGTGAGCGTGAGTGCCCTGGCCAGCGAGGAAAACAGCTCCGCGGCAGCGGGGCAGCACGGTTTCGAATACGCCATCGCGCAACGCATCAGCGAGCGATTTGCGTGGCCGCTGAGTTTGCACGTCCAAGGCGGCAATCGTTATGTGGCGGAGATTCGGTTTCCGAAGCCGTTGCCGGTTACCGCGTAAACCCTCTCGTGTGATGAAGCGTCGCAGGAGAGGAGTATGTCGTGGTTCCCTCCCCTGCGTGCAGGGGAGGGTTAGGGTGGGGGTGGTGGTTCTTTAGCGGCCAGCGCCAGACACGTCAACGCAACGACGCATGCACCTCAAACGGACATCCCGTCTTCGCCTTTACGTCATCCACCGTCGCGCCCGGCTGCAGCTCCAGCAAGGTCAAACCTTTGCCCTTCGCCACTTCGAATACGCACAGATCGGTAATGATCAAATCCACGACCTGCTTGCCGGTGAGTGGCAGGTCGCATTGTGTTTTGATCTTCGGCGACCCGTCTTTTGCAGTGTGCTCCATCAGCACCACGACGCGCTTCACGCCGCTGACCAAGTCCATGGCACCACCGGGGCCTTTGACCATCTTGCCCGGCACCATCCAGTTGGCGAGATCACCGGTGCAGGACACTTCCAGGCCGCCCAGAATCGACAGGTCGATGTGGCCGCCGCGAATCATCGCGAAGGATTCCGCGCTGGAGAAATAGCTCGAACCGGGCAGCGCGGTAATCGTCTGTTTGCCGGCATTGATCAGATCCGGATCGATATGCGCGTCGTCCGGAAACGGGCCGATGCCCAGCAGGCCATTTTCCGATTGCAGTGTCACATCCATGCCTGGCGGAATGAAATTGGCCACCAGTGTGGGAATGCCAATACCGAGGTTTACGTAGAAGCCATCCCGCAACTCTTTTGCTGCGCGCTGTGCCATTGACATGCGGATCGGGCTTTCCTTGCCGGTGTTGGCGCCGGCGATCGTGCGAAATTCGATGCGCTTTTCGTATTTTTCGCCTTTGACGATGCGGTCGATGTAGATGCCTGGCACGTGGACCTGATCGGGCTCCAATTGACCCACCTCGACGAGCTCTTCCACTTCTGCCACGCAAACCTTGCCGCAGGTGGCGATCATGGGGTTGAAATTGCGCGCCGTCTTGCGGAAAACCAGGTTGCCGAGGCGGTCGCCCTTCCATGCCTTCACGATGGCAACGTCGGCGTGGATGGCTTCTTCCAGCACGTATTCCTTCTCACCGAAGCGCTTGGTTTCCTTACCCTCGGCCAGCTTGGTGCCGAATGCCGTGCGCGTGTAGAAGCCCGGAATGCCCGCGCCGCCGGCGCGCAACTTTTCCGCCAGCGTGCCTTGCGGCACCAGGTGCAGTTCCAGTTCTCCGGCCAACACCTGGCGCTCGAATTCCTTGTTCTCGCCCACGTAGGAGGCATACACGCGTTTCACCTGGCGCGTCTTCAACAACGGCCCCATGCCGAAATCGTCCACGCCGGCGTTGTTGCCGACGATCGTCAAACCCTTGGTGCCGGCGGCGAGCAGGGCGCCGATCAGGTTTTCGGGAATGCCGCAAAGACCAAAACCGCCGGCCGCGATGGTCATGCCATCGAACAGCAGACCATCCAGAGCCTTGCTTGCGCTTGCGTAGACCTTTTCCATGAGGGATGCCTTTATTGCAGGGGACCAGTAGTCCATTAGGATACGACGGATCGGTGACGGGACATGCTGTACAAACATCGAAGGGCGCACCGGTAAGGCCTCAAGCCGCCGTACGCCGGGGTCCAATGGCTTCAAAACGCTACGGCAGGGCACGCATTGGACGTGCGAAGTTACTGTCTCCTGACTGTGCTCAGCGCGCTGGGGAGTAGCCGCCATGATGCAAACTGCCACGCCGATATTGGTCATTCATGGCGGCGCGGGGGTGATCAAGCGCGACATGAATCGGGCGAAGGAAAAAGCCGCGCACGCGGCCTTGGTCAGGGCGCTGCAGGAAGGGCATGCCCTGCTTAAGCTCGGCAGGCCGGCCATCGATGCCGTAATGGCAGCTATCGTGGTGCTTGAGGACGATCCGCACTTCAACGCCGGCAAAGGGTCGGTCTTCACCCACGATGGCAAGAACGAAATGGACGCCGCCGTGATGGAAGGCGACGGCCTGCGTGCGGGGGCGGTGGCGGGCGTAGCGCAAGTGAAAAATCCGATCCTGCTGGCACGTGCGGTTATGGAGTATTCGCCGCATGTCATGCTGATCGGCGATGGCGCCGAAGCGTTCGCGAAGGAGCGGGGCATCGCATCGGTCGATCCTTCCTATTTCCGCACCGAAGAGCGTTGGCAGCAACGGCAACGGGCGTTGAAGGAAGACACCGGCCCGACCGAGCACTTCGGCACCGTTGGCGCGGTGGCGCTCGATCGGCGAGGGTATCTCGCCGCGGGTACCTCCACCGGCGGCATGAACGACAAGCGCTGGGGGCGCGTCGGCGATTCGGCGATCATCGGGGCCGGCACGTATGCCGATGCGCATTGCGCAGTCTCAGGCACGGGGTGGGGCGAGTTCTACATACGTGCCATGGCAGCCCACACAATCTGCATGAAGGTATCGACGCTGAATGAATCGCTGCAACGCGCGGCCACCGACGTGATCAATCGAGACATTCCTGCCATGGGCGGGAGCGGCGGAGCCATTGCATTGGATGCGAGCGGCACCATCGCCATGCCCTTCAACACCGATGGCATGTACCGGGGCTGGATCACTGCCGATGGCATACCGCATGTGGCGATTTATGCCGATGAGCTAGATCCGTCGGATCATCGGGGTGCTCCCTAGTCCTCCCTGGAGAACGGACCGTTTTGTGATTCGAGCGAAGAACAACGCGCGCTCGATAACGGCAAGTGTTGCCGCGTCGGCCAATGTGTAATGCTCATGCACCTTTCAAAAAGCGGTGCGCGTAGCAGTGGCAAGCACAGGACGGATATCCCGCATTCTTGATTCGTGGCCGGTGCCCGTCCTCATCGGCGTAGTGGCGTGTGTATGGATCACAGGCGTTGCCATGCTGCAGCCGGGCAACGTCCGTTGGCTGACGCATGGTGATCTGGCGCAGAGCTACCTGGGTTGGGCATTTTATCGTCACGCACCGTGGAGCTGGCCACTGGGCTCCAACCCGCTTTACGGCGCAGGGTTACATACGTCGATCTATTACTCGGACTCCATTCCGCTGCTGGCGATGGTGTTCAAGCCGCTGGCATCGTGGTTGCCGGTGCCTTTCCAATATTTTGGTTTGTGGGTGCTTGCGTGTTTCGTGCTCCAAGCCTGGTTTGCATGGCGATTGCTTGGACTGGCGACCTGCGATGCGCTGGTAAAACTATTGGGCGTGCTGTTTTTTGTGTTCGCGCCGCCGATGCTGGTGCGGCTTGCTGGACACATGGCGCTGGTTGGCCACTGGGTCGTGTTGGCTGCGATCTATCTATGTCTTCGGACCGATCGAAAACGCCAAACGATCGGGTGGACGGTATTACTGGCCGTGGCGATGATGGTTCATGCGTATCTCTTCGCTATCGCAGCAGCAATCTGGGTGGCGGATGTCGTGCATGGTTATCGAACGATGTTGCTGGCGGCCCCTGGCGTGTGGGCATCGCGTTTAAAAACGGTGCTATCGCAAATTTGGCCCGTGATCGTGGTAGCACTGCTCGCCGCGTGGCTGGCCGGGCTGTTCATGGTTTCGGGCCACGGCACGCAGGCGGAAGGCTTCGGCTATTACAAGATGAATGTGCTGGCGCCTATCAACGGGGATGGTTGGTCCACGCTTGGCCTGAACTTCCCGCAAGCGGCGGGTGAGTACGAAGGATTCAATTACTTCGGCGCGGGCGGCTTGGCCATCATGCTGTCGGCGGCGGTTATTTCGTTGATGCGAAGGTCTGCGCCCAGGTCATTGCGCTTGCCGGTTTCCCTGATAGTGATGGCTGTGCTGCTGGCCGTAACCGCCATCACCTGCAATATCGGGATTGGCGCGCTGCAATGGCATATGCCATTGCCCCAGAAATGGTGGGATGCGCTTTCTCGCATTCCCCTTCAGTCGACAGGGCGTTTGTTCTGGGTCGCTTATTACGTCGCCTTGCTCGCGGCACTGTATGTATTGCTGCAAGTGTGTTCGCTACGCTGGCAGAAGGTGGTGCTGGTATGCGCCGCCATTTTGCAGTGCGTGGATATCGGTTCGGGCCTTTCAAGCTTGCATGCGATGCTGTCGGCACGCGCTCATGATCAAGCGGCATGGGGTCTTCGCGGCGCGTTTTGGGACGAAGCGGGCCAGCGCTACACCATGCTCAGCGTGCTGCCGCTATCAAAGCGCAATGACTGGGAGCAACTCGCTTTCTATGCAAACAGCCACCGCATGGGTATGGATGGCGTGCAATTGGCGCGTATCGATATGGACGGGTTCCTTGTGCGCTACAACGCTGGGCAGCAAGCGTTGTTGAGCGATCAGTTGAGCGAGCGAACGCTTTACGTGCTCGACGACCGGGAGGTGGCGGTGGCGCGCAAAGCCATCCCGGCCCAGCGCGCCGCGTTGTTCCAATTGGATGGCAAAAACGTGTTGGCCCCGGGTTGGACGTCGCCCTTGCCTGCGCCGGCCATCGATATGCGAAGCACTACGTCGGCGCTGTCATTTGAGCTTCCATTCAAAAGCGATTTTGCACCCGACGGTGCCGGACGCCTGTTGCTCGGTCGGGGATGGAACGCGACGGGCGAAGGTCTCATGAGCCTTTCCGATGCTGCGACAGTGTTTGTGCCGAGTGGCGATGATGCGCAGCGAACGCTGCATGTTGAGCTCGATCTTCATCGCGCCAATCGTGGCAAGTCGATGGCGATGGGGTTCGAGGCGTGGTTTGAAGGAAAGCGCATCGCCCGTTGCAGCATGGCAAATAGCGGTTGCAGTAGCTGGAGATTCGATGTTCCCAGCGCTGCCAACGACGAATACTTCCGGAGGATCGAACTGCGACCCGATACTCCCAAAGCAAAGCTACGAATTGCGCTTGACGGCGTCGTCGTGCAATAGCGCAATACTACATGCATTAACGCGCCGATGACGTGCCTTTAACGGTGCGCATTTATACTCGCATCGCTAAGCCGCAAGCGCTTGGCATTCGAGCTAAGTTTCTTGTCTTTGTAAGCTAATCCGTTTCTCAGTCGGGATTGATAGGCCTGCTTTCGAGGCCTCATTGCCATTTGAGGAGGTTATATGCTGCATCGAATCAAGAGCTTTAGAGGCATGGCCGTTCTCTTGCTGGGAGTTATGGGCGCCCTCGCATCGTCTCCCGGCGTCCGCGCCCAAGGCACATGTGGTGGGGTGTTGGCTGACTGGATTTCGTCCAGTGGGAGTACGCAGTGGCTGGTTGATACTTCGAGCCTCCAGGGTATCGTTTCTCTCGTTCTGGGTAGTTCTTCTTCTGCGACGATCTCCACCGTGGAGTATGGTGATCTGCAAGCTAGATATTTCCTTACCCCTGGGGGGCTTTCAATTTCGGCCCCCATTAGTGGCTCGCACGCATCATTTAATATGACGCTTGGCAGCCCTGTGTGTGCCGCAGGCGGAAATGAGGTCACTGCCGTCACCGGCGTTACGAATTCCGAGAACAGTCCAGGGGGTGCCTTTTCTCAAGGCAACGGCATTGCTACGCGCATAACGCCGTAGCAGGTTGAACAAGCGGCGTCGTTTAGCGATTACGTACGACGCGGCGGCTCAAATATTCCTGGTATTTGAGCCGTCGCCCGGCATTACGGCCGTTCACGCACCGGATGTTTGCTCAGTTTGCGCTGCAAGGTACGGCGATGCATGCCGAGTCGCCGAGCCGTTTCCGAAATATTGCCATCGCATTCGGTGAGCACGCGTTGGATGTGTTCCCACTCCAGTCGGCGCAAGGCCAGCGGTGCTTCGGGGGCGTCGATCACTTCGTCTTCGGCTTGTGGTGCCGCATCGCTACCCTCGAGCAACGCGCGGACCACGGCGTCGGCGTCGACCGGCTTGGCCAGGTAATCGTGTGCACCACGCTTGATGGCTTCCACGGCGGTGGCGATGGAGGCGTAGCCGGTGAGCAGCAGAATGCGCAGGTCGGGCACCAGCTCGCGCAATTCGGGGATCAGGCGCAGGCCGTTTTCCTCGCCGAGCTTCAGATCGAGCACGCAGTAACGGGGCTGGTGGCGCTGGGCGAGGGCGCGTGCTTCGCCGGTGCTGCTGGCGTTGATTACCTCGAAATTGCGCGACGTCAGGGCGCGGGTGAGCACACGTACAAAGGTTGCGTCGTCATCCACGATGAGTAGCGGACGGGCGGTGGGGACGGGATTGGGGTGATTCATGAGCGATTTCCAGCCATAAGCCTATCTATTTTGCCGGATATGGAGATTGTGCGCTCACTCATCGTGGATGGCCCAGAGCGGCAGCCGCAGACACACCTCCGCGCCACTTTCGGTATTGGTGGCGAGCAATTCACCATCCAGCCGTTCGGCGGTGGCTTCTGCCAGCGCCAGCCCGATACCCAGGCCGCTCTGCTTGCCGCTTTCGCCAATCGCGGTACGCGTGCCGGCGGTGGCAAAGCCTGGGCCGCGATCGCGCACGATCCACTCCAGCCATTGCTTGTCGCGACGCACTTCCAGCGTCACGCTGCTGGAGTCGCGCAGGTTTGACGCGTCCACCGCGTTGTTGAGCAGGTTGAGCAAGGCGTGGCGCAATCCGGGCGGTGATCGAAGTACGAGCTGTTCGATCTGAGGCGCAACATGCAGCTCCAACTCTGCCTCGGGGCGCAAGAGCTGGAAGCGTTCGACGCATCCGCGGATGAAATCGGCAAGCGCGAGGCGTTCGAAGTCCTGCGACAATTGCGCTTTGCCGAACGCGACCATCTCGCGAAGAATCATGCGGCAGCGTTCCACCTGATCTTCCAGCAGCGTGAGGTCTTCGTTCAACCTCATGTCCGCGACATGTTCGCGCCGCAATTCAGGCAGCAATGTGCGCATGGTCGATAGCGGCGTGTTCAATTCGTGCGCCGCGCCGGCCGCTTGCGTGGCAATGGCCATGATGCCTTCATCGCGCAGCGCGCGTTCGCGCACGCGCTGCACCTCTTGCTGTTGCACGCGCACAGCGGTGGCCAGCCGGTTGATAAAGAAGCCGAGCAGCAGTGCCGTGATGCAGAAGTTCACGCCCATGCCCGCGACATGCAGCGAGAAGCCATAGTCGCTGCGCATCTGCTCGTTAATGGGCAGCGGCACATGCCAGCGCAACAGTACGAAGTAGGCCGTGCCGGCAATGGCGGCTACGGCGAGTACCGCGCGTATCGACAAGGCTGCCGCGCTAAGTGCGATGGGCACCAGCAGCAGGGTGATAAAGGGATTGCTCGCGCCGCCGGTGAAATAGAGCAGGTAAACCAGTACCAGTGTGTCTGCGACGATATGACACACTGTCTCCCATTCGCGCACCGGCCACGGCTGGCCGATACGCCATGCGGCAAACACCGCGAACACGGCAAGCAGGTCGATGCCAAGGAACAGCGATAAGGTGGGGATGTCGATGTGCATCCACCACGAGCAAATCATCACCGCTGTGCTCTGACCGGCGATGGCGCACAGGCGCAGCCATGCGAGCGCGCGCGTCAGTGCGAAGGGACCAATGGGTTGTTTGAGTGGGTGTTGCGGCATCGCCGCAGCCTAACAGGCCCCTCTCCTAGAATGGGAGAGGGGCTACGTATCAAGGTGTGTTGAATTCCTCGCTGCGCACGGCGGGCAGCGGCTCATGATTGGTGGCCGGATCTGAATGCGTGGCAGAAAGCTTGTTCATGAGCGGCAGTATGGCAACCGCTACCGCCGTGCAGCCCACGCCGACGAAGCCGAGGATGTTGAACAGGTGCGTGTAAATCGTCAGCGACTGCAGCGGATCGGTGATGTTATCCGGAATGTGCGCGATGTTGGCCATCACGCTGCCCAGGTATTGTGAAATACCGACGGCCACGTAGTAAGCGCCCATCATGAAGCCGCCCATGCGCGCGGGCACATAGCGCGCGATCATCGCCAGGCCCAGGCCGCTCACCAGCAACTCGCCCAGGGAGTACAGGCCATAACCCCAAACCATCACCCACGAAGACACTTGGCCATGGACTGCCCAGTTCGCACCAAAGCCGTACATGAAAAAGCCCAACGCCACCGCCGCAAAACCCCAGGCGAATTTCGTCGCCACGGAAGGATCTTTGCCGATCGCGCCCAGCGAGTTGTAGATGAACACCAGCACCGGGCTCAGCAGCACGATCCAGATGGAGTTCAAGTTCTGATACTGCTCGGGAATCCAGGTGAACAGATGGAAGCCGAACACGCTGAACGACAGATCGACATTGCGCTGCGCGAACAGATTCAGCGAGGTCGCCATCTGCGCATAGAAGATGAAGAAGAAGATGGTCTGGATCGTGAGCACCAGCGCTGCGGTGAGTCCTGCACGTTCGCTGGTATGGCTGCTGCGGATAAGGTGGACGAAGATGCCAAGGATCACGATACCCGCCGCATACACGCACCACTTCGCAACCGTTTCGCTTTGCAGGATGAACGCGGCGATGAAAACCATCACCAGTGCAACCGCCAGCACGGCGATAAGTCGCTTTACGTCGACCGGGCGGTCATCGCTCGGCGAGCCGATGTGCGCCAGCGTGCGCCGCATCAGCGTGAAATTGATCAGGCCAAGAACCATGCCGATGGAGCAGACGCCGAACGCGGTATGCCAACCCAGATCGTCGCCATAGCGCGCGCCGATGTAATTGCGGATCCAGGGCGTCGCCGTCATCGAAATCATCGAGCCGATGTTCACGGCCATGTAGTAGATGGTAAAGGCGCTGTCGATACGCGTTTCATCGCCTTCGTAGATCTTGCGCACCAGGTTGCCGGAGTTGGGTTTGAAGAAACCGTTGCCGACGACGATCACGCCTAGGGACAGATACGTTACGTAGGCGTTATTCGAAGGAATCCACAGCATCGCGTAACCGAGCGCGAGAATCACCGCGCCCATCACCATTGTGCGCCGTGTCCCCAGCAACTTGTCGCCTACCCAGCCGCCGATCGCCGGCGTGGCGTAGATCAGTGCCGCCGCCGCGCCCCAGACCAGGTTGGCCTTGGTATCGATGAAGCCCAGCTTCTTCATCATGAAGGTGACCATCAACACCTGCATGCCGTAGAAGCCGAAGCGCTCCCACATCTCGATCAGGAAGATCGTGGTGAAGGAGCGGGTTTGTGAAACGGGTCGAATCGAAGTTGCCATGGATGCTTCCATAAAACGTGTACTACAAGGCCGTAATCGGCCTGTTATTGGCAGGCCTTTAGCGGGCAAATTTGGCGAAGGGTAACCGATTCGTCATTAGCTTTAAGTTGCATTGCGGCAAGCAAAATCCTGCGGGGAAACGGTGCATCGGCCGGCTTGTGGCATCATGGCGCGCCTGTTGCCGCCTTATCTGGAGCGCCACCCGCCATGCCGAAAAACACCGTCTTTTCCGTGCGTGCAGGCGCTTTTTGCCATGCCGGGTAACGGGTTTCGCGGCGACCCCCGCCAGCTTTGGCGCGCCTTCCGCTGGTCGATGAGCGGTTTGCGCGCCGGCTGGCGCTACGAAGCGTCGTTTCGGCTCGAAGCGATGCTTACCGTCATCCTTGTTCCCGTCGGGCTGTGGGCGGGAAATGGGCCGTTGGAGAAGATTGCCCTGGTATCGCCGGTGATTCTGGTGCTGTCGGTGGAGCTGCTTAACTCCGCGATCGAGGCCGTGGTGGACAAGGTCAGCCCTGAATTTCACGAATTGGCCGGGCGCGCGAAGGATATGGGCTCGGCCGCGGTATTCCTGCTGCTGGTGCTGGTGCTGCTGTGTTGGGGCCTGATTCTCGGGCCGCGCTGGTTCTGAGGCGTTACCGTTGTCCTGCCAGCATGCTCGCTTGCGCGGGAATGACGGCCATGAAAGTAGGTGAGCCCCGCGCAACCAATTGCATCCGCGCAAGCCTGATGCTGCAATGAGACGCCTACAGGAAAGGAGCCCGACCATGAAAAGCCTACGCGCCCTGGTGTTGCTACTGCTGGTCTTCACGCTTAGCGGTTGCGGCTATAACTCGATCCAGAAGCAGGATGAAGCGGTCAAGGCGCAATGGTCTGAGGTGCTCAATCAGTATCAGCGTCGCGCCGATCTCGTGCCCAACCTGGTCAACACGGTGAAAGGCTATGCCGCGCACGAGCAAACGATTTTCACCGAAGTGGCGCAGGCGCGTTCGCGCGTAGGCAGCATCCAGATTACGCCTGAGCTGGCGAACGATCCCGCTGCGCTGGCCAAGTTCCAGGCCGCACAGGGGCAGCTTACCGGCGCGTTGTCGCGATTGATGGCGGTCAGCGAGAACTATCCGAACCTGAAAGCCGATGGCGTGTTTCAGAATCTTCAAGCGCAATTGGAAGGTACTGAGAACCGTATCGCGGTCGCGCGTAATCGCTACATCCAGGCGGTGCAGCAGTACAACTCGATGATCCGCACCTTCCCCAACAATCTCACCGCCAAGATGTTCGGCTACCAGGTGAAGCCCAATTTCTCGGTGGAGAACGAGAAGGCGATTTCCGCGGCACCGACCGTGGATTTCAGCGGCGCGACGCCGTCCGGACAAGCGCCGCCCACCCCGGCCCCCGCTTCGTCGGCGCATTGATATGACGCGGCGCTGGGTGCGCCTTTGGATGATCCTGGCGATGGCGTTGCTGTCGCCTTGGACGGTGCACGCCGACGATCAACCGGCTGTGCCCACGCTGACGCGCCACGTTACCGATCTTACCGGTACGTTGACGGCGCAGCAGATCGATCAGCTCGACACGCAACTGATCAATCTGGAGAAGCAGAAAGGCGCGCAACTGGTCGTGCTGATGATCGGCAGCACGCAGCCGGATGACATCGACGATTATTCGCTGCGCGTGGCAGAAGCGAACAAACTCGGGCGCAAGGCCGTGGACGACGGCGTGTTGCTGTTCATCGCCAAGAACGATCGTCAAGTTCGCATCGAGGTCGGTTATGGCCTGGAAGGTGCCATTCCTGACGCCGCCGCGGCGCGCATCATCCGCGAATACATCGCGCCGAAATTCCGCAACAACGATTACTTCGGCGGTATCAGCGATGCCGTCGGTGCGCTTACGCAACTCGTTAACGGGGAGCCCTTGCCTCCGCCGGTGCACGGTAATGAAGTGGGGCGCCATGGCCCGGACCTGCAGGGCGTTTTTTTCCTCGGCATATTTGTGCTGATCATGATGCGCGGTGTGTTCGGGCGCTTGCCAGCACTGGTGCGTGCGCCGTTAGGCGGATTCGTGGTGGGCGGTGTGCTGTGGCTGATGGCATCGCTCGGCATCGGCATTTTCGGAGCGCTGATCGGCGGCTTGTTCATGCTGCTCCCCGCTGGCGCGGGCCGCTCGATCGGCGGTGGCGGGTGGGGTGGCTTCGGCGGCTGGGGCGGTGGTGGCGGTTTCGGCGGCGGCGGCTTCGGTGGTGGAGGCGGCGGCTTCAGTGGCGGCGGCGGCAGTTTTGGTGGCGGCGGCGCTTCGGGGAGCTGGTGATATGCCTTCACGCAGTCAACGACTCATCGCGAATCTGTTGGAGGGCTGGTTTCAACTCCATCGTCGGTTCCCGCCCGAAC
Source organism: Dyella monticola (assembly GCF_003363155.1). Taxonomy (GTDB): domain Bacteria; phylum Pseudomonadota; class Gammaproteobacteria; order Xanthomonadales; family Rhodanobacteraceae; genus Dyella_B; species Dyella_B monticola. The sequence continues at coordinate 391,527 of NZ_QRBE01000001.1, forward strand.
TGCTGGATGACATGACCGCTGCCATCGAGGACGGCGAGCGTACGCATCTGGGCGAGGTTCGTTTTGCGATCGAATCGCGCCTTCCGTTGTCGGCCGTCTGGGCGGGCCTGGATGCCAGCACACGTGCGCGGCAGGTTTTCGGTCAGCTTGGCGTGTGGGATACAGAACACAACTGCGGCGTGCTGATTTACGTGCTGATGTCCGAACACCACATCGAGATCGTTGCCGATCGCGGCATCGCGCGGCGTGTGAAGGTGCATGAGTGGATGTCGATCTGCAACGGTATGCGGGAACAATTTACGGCGGGCCAGTGGCGCGCAGGTGTGCTGCATGGCATTACGCAAGTGCATGCATTGTTGGCGAAACACTTTCCCAGCCACGGGCGGTCGCGGCCGGATGAGCTGCCGGATCGGCCGGTGTTGCTTTGAGTTTCGCATCCGCGGACTAATTTGAATTTTCCGTTGGCCATGATGGGCAGCCGGATGCGAGCAAAGCTCGCCTCGATCTCACCCTAACCCTCCCCTGCAAGCAGTGGAGGCGATTACATCTCGCGGTTGATGCGGGCAAGTCGTTATTCGAGCGCTGCGGCACAAGGGGCGTCAGTGCTTTTCCCTTGCTCGCCTCTTACGCGCCCTACACGGGTAATGACGACGAGCAGCACGCGTTGCGGATCGTCCTTCACGCAAAAGGACAGCGTGGCAAAGGTATTGACGGCTGTTCCATCTGGACCAAACCAAATATATTTCTTCCCGCTGTTGCTGGTGATGACGAGCCTGTCGTGATATCCACGGCCCGCATAGCGCGGCGGGCCAACTAGCTGACCGGCACGTGCCGGATCCGCACGGCCGATCAGCCAGCCCTGATTCCATGTGTCCTCGCCGCTGCAGGTGTGCGCGTCGCGGGTTGCGCAAAAGATCATGCGTGCTTGCTCGTTCACGGCCACGCTGCGGGCATGTTGAAGTGCCGCAATGTAATCGGATTGCGCCACGCGCAGTTCGTGGCTCTGCGCCAACCTGTGGAAAGCTGGCACCGCCATCGCCATTGCTACGGCGAGCACCGCGAGCGTCGCGATCTGCTCCACTAACCCAAACCCTTGGTGGCTGCCCCACGCGGCCTTGCTGACGTAATCTGGCTTCATCCAGCCCATGCTAGGCCTCAAATTCAGCGAGCCAAGCGGTCTGAGGGCGGGGCGGCGTCGGGTACTGCTGACAGGCTCTGTCAGTACATGGCATTTAAAATGCGTCCAAACGCCCGCAAAGTATGCCCATGACCGATCGTGACCGTTTCGAACTCGTTTCCGACTACAAGCCCGCCGGCGACCAGCCTGACGCGATCAAGCGCCTGGTGGAAGGCTTTGAATCCGGCCTGGCAGGGCAGACGCTGCTGGGGGTGACGGGTTCGGGCAAGACCTTCACCATTGCCAATGTGGTAGCACAGGTTCAGCGCCCTACGATCGTGCTCGCGCCGAACAAGACGCTGGCGGCGCAGCTCTATGGCGAATTCAAGGAATTCTTCCCGCACAACGCGGTGGAATACTTTGTCAGCTATTACGACTACTACCAGCCCGAAGCCTACGTGGTGGCGTCGGACACCTATATCGAAAAGGATGCCTCGATCAACGATCACATCGAGCAGATGCGGCTGGCCGCCACCAAGGCGCTGCTCTCGCGCAAAGATGCGTTGATCGTCGCAACGGTTTCGGCCATCTATGGTTTGGGTGATCCGGAGGATTATCTTTCGCTCCGCCTGATCCTCGCGCGTGGCGAGCGTATCGATCAGCGCGCCCTGATTCGCCAGCTCACGGAACTGCAATACACCCGCAACGAGATGGAACTGCGTCGCGGTACGTATCGCGTGCGCGGCGAAATCGTCGACGTGTTTCCGGCCGAATCGGAGACCGAGGCGCTGCGCATCGAACTGTTCGATGGCGAAGTGGAAAATCTGTCGCTGTTCGACCCGCTCACTGGCGAGACGATCCGCAAGGTGCCGCGTTACACCGTATATCCGCGTACTCACTACGCCAGCACGCGCGAAAGCGTGTTGAACGCGATCGAGACCATCAAGATCGAGCTGAAGGAACGCCTGGAGCTGCTCTATAAGGAAAATCGGCTGGTGGAAGCGCAGCGCCTGGATCAGCGCACGCGTTTCGATATCGAAATGATGGCCGAGGTGGGTTATTGCCAGGGCATCGAAAACTATTCGCGCCATCTAACGCGTCGCGCACCGGGCGAGCCGCCGCCGACCTTGTTCGATTACCTGCCGCCGGACGCGTTGCTGGTGATCGACGAATCGCACGTCACCGTGCCGCAGCTCGGCGCCATGTACAAGGGTGACCGCTCACGCAAAGAGACGCTGGTGGAATTCGGTTTCCGTCTACCCTCGGCGATGGACAACCGCCCGCTACGTTTCGAGGAGTTCGAGCGTCGCGCGCCACGCTCCATTTATGTTTCCGCTACACCCAGGGCGTACGAGCTGGAAAAATCCGCTGATGCGGTCGTGGAACTGGTGGTGCGTCCCACCGGTCTGGTCGATCCCGAGGTGGAAGTGCGGCCGGTGCGCACGCAGGTGGACGATTTGCTCGGCGAAGCAAAAAAGCGCATCGCCATGGGCGATCGCGTACTGGTCACCACGCTCACCAAGCGCATGGCAGAAAATCTCACCGAATACCTGAGCGAACACGATATCAAAGTGCGCTATCTCCACTCGGATATCGAAACGGTGGAGCGCGTGGAGATCATCCGCGACCTGCGCCTGGGCGAGTTCGACGTATTGGTGGGTATCAACCTGCTGCGTGAGGGTCTGGACATGCCCGAGGTGTCGCTGGTCGCGATTCTTGATGCCGACAAGGAAGGCTTCCTGCGTTCTACCGGCTCGCTGATTCAGACCGTTGGGCGCGCGGCGCGCAATGTGCGTGGCAAGGCGATCCTCTATGGCGACGAAGTGACACGCTCCATGCAGGCGGCGATCGAGGAAACCAACCGCCGCCGCGAAAAGCAGGTCGCGTGGAACCAGGCGCATGGCATCACCCCACAATCGGTGGTGCGCCGCATTGCCGACATCATGGAAGGCGCGCGCAGCGACGTGCCGGGCAGGGCGCGCGGCAAGGCTGGACGTGGCCGCGCCACCGCCGTGGCCGAACAGGCCGCCGACTATGCGAACCTGAACGCCGATCAGGCCGCGACGCTGATCAAGCGGCTGGAGGCCGATATGCGCAAGCATGCCGAAAACCTGGAGTTCGAAGAAGCCGCCCGCTTGCGCGACAAAATCCACCAGCTCCGTGAGCGGGCCACACGTTAGGCAGCACTTGTCTCCCTCCCCTGCCTGCAGGGGGGGCAGGGGAGGGATTGCCGGAGCTCGCCGTAACCCTGTGCTTTACAGTCAAACCTTTTCAGCCCCCATCCGTTCCCGTATACTGCACGGCTCTTGGGCGGTTAGCTCAGCGGTAGAGCACTTCCTTGACATGGAAGGGGTCACAAGTTCGATCCTTGTACCGCCCACCAATTCAGCGCATTGATCCGCAGTACGCGGGGCGATGCAAAAAAAACGAAAAGCCACGCCTTTCAAAGCGTGGCTTTTTTGTTTTTGGTATCACTATTGCTTGCGCTGCAGCGCGCTGATCACCTTGCCATGGGCATCGAGCATTTCCAGCGAGGGGGTTCCGTCGGATGCCACCTTCATGAGGATGCGCGGTTTGCCGGTGGTGTCGTTCAGGCCGAGCATCACGCTGTTGTCGCCGCTGCCGTCCAGGCCTCTTCCGAGCACGAGCCGCGTAACAGGCCGTCCGTGCTTGGCGAGAAACGCGTCGAGGGCTTTTTGTTGCTGATCCTTAGGCAGGCCTTTGGTCGAGTCGAGCAGTTGGATCAGCTCAAGAATGGAGTAGTCCGGATAATCGGTGATTTTGAATTGCGTCGATCTGTCATTGCCGTCCTGGGTCGACTCGAGGGCTAGCGTCTGATCTTGTTCGTAGGCATCGAAGGACAAATGGCCGGATGAACGCTTGGTGCCATCTCCGGTTTTCTCGCCGCCGAAAATCAGGCCGCCGTTTTCGGTGCCTTCGTCGTTGTAGAAAATCATCCCCGCGGATTTGCGGTCGGGGTGCGGGTATTCCTTGCCCTTGATGAGGATGCCTGGGGCTCGTGCCGCGTCGGAAATGATGAGGCGTACCGTGCCATCCGGTTCACGCAAGTTGATGCGTTGTACATCGAGCTCTTCCACCGAGAGCTTTTGCGTGGGACGTGCAAAGCCATAGATCGTGCTCGTTGCAACGATGGCGGTAAGCACGGTTGCATAGATGATCAGGAACCGCTCGCCAATCTTTCGCATAGTTCACCTCGGGTGATGGAGTAGTTGATGTCATCAGGGCGAGACGTCATTTCGGCGAAGGCCGGAGTGACGATGAGGAAAATCCATTTCGGGAAGATATACAAATAATTGCGCTATGCGGCCCATGGCCGCAATCACTGACGCAAACGCCCAATCCACGTACCATCACGCACGTCATCCCATCGCGCGGAGCCCCCATGACCTATCTGTGGATCAAAAGCCTGCATGTCCTGTTTGTGATGGCATGGATCGCCGCGGTGTTCTATCTGCCCAGGATCGTGGTGAATATCGCCGAGGCGGGCAGTGAGCCGGCTGTCAAGGCTCGTCTCGAGTTGATGGGCCTGCGCCTGTATCGGTTCGGCCACATGATGTTTGGCATCGCCTTTCTGTTCGGCCTCACGCTTTGGCTGGGGTCGCACGTTTTTCCGAACGTGTTGCCGCAGTGGGGGAGACTGGGGTGGCTGCATGCAAAGCTCGGTCTGGTTGCGCTCCTGCTGATCTATTACGTATGGAGCGGTCGCCTGATAAAGCGCAGCATGAAGGGTGGCGTGTTGCCTCCGGCGCGTACGTTGCGCTTGCTCAATGAGCTGCCGGTACTGCTGCTGCTTGGCGTGATCTTTTTGGCGATCGCCAAGCCGTTTTGAGAGGCCGCATTTTCGCGGAGCTTCTTAGTAGCGAATCGTCATTCCGGCCCTCGCCGGAATGAAGGTAAGGCGATATTTACTATCGGGCTAGAGAAAAGCAATCAGGTGATATGGTGGTAGTCGCGATACCACTTCACGAACTTCGCCACGCCCTCTTCAATCGAGGTGTTCGGCGCATAACCCACATCGCGCCGCAGTGCAGAGACATCCGCCCACGTATCCGGCACATCACCCGGTTGCATCGGTAGTAGGCGTTTTTCCACTGTGCGCCCGAGGTTTTGTTCCATCAGCTCGATAAAGCGCATGAGCTGCACCGGCTGATCGTTGCCGATGTTGTACAGGCGATAGGGAGCATGGGACGTGCCGGGGTTCGGTTGCGTCGGCTCGTAGGTCAGGTCGGGCTCGGCGATGTGGTCCAGCGTGCGGATCACACCCTCCACGATATCGTCAATGAACGTGAAGTCGCGACTGTGGTTGCCATGGTTGAACACATCCAGAGGCTCGCCGCGCACGATGCGATCGGCGAACAACATCGGCGACATGTCCGGGCGTCCCCACGGCCCATACACGGTGAAGAAGCGCAAGCCGGTAGTGGGCAGGCCATAGAGATGGCTGTAAGTGTGCGCCATCAGTTCGTTGGCCTTTTTCGTCGCAGCGTACAAGCTCACCGGATGATCCACGGCGTCCTCCACCGCGAACGGCAATTTGCGGTTTGCGCCATAGACGGAGCTGGACGAGGCGTAGACCAGGTGCTCAACCTTGTGATGCCGACAGGCTTCCAGGATGTTCACGAAACCGATCAGGTTGCTTTGCGCGTAAACGTGAGGGTTTTTCAGCGAATAGCGCACACCGGCCTGCGCGGCCAGGTTCACCACGCGTTGTGGCTGGAAGTCGTGAAACACCCTGTTCACCGCCTCGTCATCGGCAAGGTCGCCGCGCAGGTGGGTGTAGTTTGGATGCTTGGCGAAGCGTGCGAGGCGCGCCTCTTTCAGTGCCGGATCGTAGTAGTCGTTGTGATTGTCGATGCCATGCACTTGGTCGCCACGCGCCAAAAGACGTTCGGTGAGGGCGGCGCCAACGAAGCCGGCCGAGCCGGTGACGAGTACACGCATCGCAAGATCCTTGGGTTGCTGGTTAGGGGGCTCGTTGTCCCGGCTTTCGGCGGGTCGAGGGGTGGCAGATTGTAGTGGCTGCCCGGTGATGGCTGAATTGACACAGCGGCCGCGCTAAACTAGCGTTCGCTTCCCAACTTTAGTGAGCCAAGGTGGCCCGCGCCCAAGCGCTGGTCGAGTGTGCGACATGACAACTACGAGCCTCCAGCGCTGATTTTCGCCACGCCTTGTGTTCATGCAAAAGGGCGCGTGGCGCCCTTTTTGTTTTCCAGAGATACGAACTTTATGATCGAAATAACGCTCCCCGACGGTAGCAAGCGCCCCTTCGACCATCCCGTCACGGTGCAGGACGTGGCCGCCTCCATTGGCGCCGGCCTGGCCAAGGCCACCCTTGCCGGCAAGGTGAACGGCAAACTGGTGGATGCCAGTTTCACGATCGACCATAACGCCAGCCTGGAAATCGTCACCGAGAAGAGCCCGGACGCGCTGGAAATCCTGCGTCACTCCACGGCACATTTGCTGGCGCAGGCCGTGCAGCGTCTGTACCCGGGCGCGCAGGTAACGATCGGCCCAGTGATCGACAACGGCTTTTATTACGACTTTGCCTATGAGCGCCCGTTTACGCCCGACGATCTGGTGAAGATCGAAGCGGAAATGGAAAGGATCGTGAAGGAAGGGCTGCCCGTCACGCGCGGTGTGAAATCGCGCGATGAGGCGGTCTCGTTCTTCCGGGGCATCGGCGAGGACTACAAGGCCGAGATCATCCAGAGCATTCCGCAGAATGAGGAGCTCTCGCTCTACTCGCAAGGCGAATTCACCGATCTCTGCCGTGGTCCGCACGTGCCCAACACGGGCAAGCTGCGCGCGTTCAAGCTGATGAAAGTGGCCGGTGCGTATTGGCGCGGCGATTCCAACAACGCCATGCTCACGCGCATCTACGGCACGGCGTGGTTGAACGATAAGGACCTCAAGGCCTACTTGCATCAGCTCGAAGAGGCCGAGAAGCGCGATCACCGCAAGATCGGCAAGGCGCTGGACCTGTTTCATCAGCAGGAAGAGGCGCCTGGCATGGTGTTCTGGCATCCCAATGGCTGGGCCATCTGGCAGGCCGTGGAGCAGTATGTGCGTGGCGTCTATCGCAGCAGCGGTTACCAGGAAGTGCGCGGCCCGCAGATCATGGATGTGAGCCTGTGGAAGAAATCCGGCCACTGGGACAACTACCAGGAAAACATGTTCTTCACGGAATCGGAAAAGCGCACCTATGCGCTGAAACCGATGAACTGCCCCGGTCACGTGCAGATCTTCAACACCACCCTGCACAGCTATCGCGACCTGCCTGTGCGCTATGGCGAATTTGGCGGATGCCATCGCAACGAGCCGTCGGGTGCGCTGCACGGCATCATGCGCGTGCGTGCCTTCACGCAGGACGACGGTCACGTCTTCTGCACGGAGCAGCAGATTGAATCGGAGGTCACCGCGTTTCACCAGCAGGCCATGAAGGTGTACGCCGATTTCGGCTTCGAGGACATCGCGCTGAAGATCGCCCTGCGCCCCGACAAACGCATCGGCGGTGACGATGTGTGGGATCGCGCCGAGGACGCGCTACGCGCCGCGTTGCGTTCGGCTGGTGTACAGTGGGAAGAGTTGCCGGGCGAAGGGGCGTTCTACGGCCCGAAGATCGAGTACCACATGAAGGATTCGATCGGCCGCGCCTGGCAGGTCGGCACCATGCAGGTGGATTTCATGATGCCCGAGCGCCTGGGCGCCGAATATGTGGACGAACACAGCCAGCGTCGCCATCCGGTGATGCTGCACCGGGCTATCGTCGGCTCGATGGAGCGCTTCATTGGCATCCTGATCGAGCATCACGCCGGCAATCTGCCCGCGTGGCTGGCGCCAGTGCAGGCGCAGGTCTTCAGCATCACCGATGCCCAGTCAGACTATGTCCGTGAGGTAACGCAAGCCCTTGTCGACAAAGGCTTCCGCGTGAAGGCCGATTTGCGCAACGAAAAGGTCGGCTATAAAATCCGCGAACATACGCTACAGAAAGTGCCCTACCTGCTTGTGGTTGGTGATCGCGAAAAGGAGTCGGGCACTGTTTCCGTGCGTACGCGCTCGAGCGAAGATCTCGGCAGCATACCGCTGGCCAGCTTCATCGAACGCCTGGAGGCCGAGACGCGGCACTGATGCCGCCCGGCCAAATTGAAAACAACTTCTGGAGGATAGTGGTATCGCCACCACAGAAACTAAGGGCAACCGCCGCAACCATGAGATCCGCGTACCTCGCGTACGTGTGATTGGACCGGATTCCGAACAGCTCGGCATCCTCACCCGCGACGAGGCACTGCGTGCGGCCGAAGAAGCAGGGCTCGACCTGGTCGAGATCCAGCCCAACGGTGATCCGCCCGTCTGCCGCATCATGGATTACGGCAAGTTCAAGTTCGAAACCCAGAAGAAGGCTCAGGCCGCCAAGAAGAAGCAGAAGCAGGTCGAGATCAAGGAAGTGAAGTTCCGTCCGGTTACGGACGTGGGCGACTACCAGATCAAGCTGCGCAACATGCTTCGATTCCTCGAGGAAGGCGACAAGGTCAAGGTCACCATCCGCTTCCGCGGCCGCGAAATGTCCCACCAGGACCTCGGTCAGGGCCTGGCCAAGCGCATCCAGGAAGATGTGGGCGAGAGCGGCGTGATCGAGTCCTTCCCGCGTCTGGAAGGTCGCCAGATGGTGATGATGATCGGGCCGAAGAAGAAGTAAGCCCAGCGGCTGCCTTCCCCCTAAGGGAGAAGGTGAGCGAGGGGCCAGCTTCGCCCCAATGTTCCCCCATTGCTTCGGATCACTCCCTCCCACGCCTGCACGGGAGGGCCGGAGTGGGGGAGTGCTTGCGTGAATGTTGCCGCGAGTGTTCACCCCTCCCGACCTCGACCTATGTAAGCAGGAGGAGGGCCAAGGTCAGGCATCCGAGGGAATGCTGGCTTTGGCTCATTGGTCTGCGTATAATCGCCGGTTCGACCCGCAAGGAAGGGTCGTGAACCGATCATGGCAGGACGGAAAGTGCAGCCCCCTGGGTCGCCGCCAGATCAGTCAGAAACCGGGGTCCATCCCCATCAAGGAGCATTCCATGCCCAAGATCAAGACCAATCGCGCGGCGGCGAAGCGTTTTCGCAAGACCGCGTCCGGCAAGTTCAAGGCCGGCCATGCGTTCAAGTCGCACATTCTGACCAAGAAGTCGACCAAGCGTAAGCGCAATCTGCGCGCCACCAACCACGTCAAGGCATGCGACACCAAGGGTGTAGCACGCATGTTGCCGTATCTCTAAGGCGGAGGACTAAACCATGGCTCGTGTAAAGCGTGGCGTTACCGCCCGTCGTCGTCATAAGAAGGTCATCGGCCGTGCGAAGGGTTACTACAACGCCCGTCGCAAGGTCTTCCGCGTTGCCAACCAAGCCGTCATCAAGGCCGGTCAGTACGCTTATATCGGCCGCAAGCAGAAGAAGCGCCAGTTCCGTGCCCTGTGGATCGTGCGTATCAATGCGGCGGCTCGTCAGTTCGGCTTGTCCTACAGCCGCCTGATCAACGGCCTTGCCAAGGCCGGTATCACGGTGGATCGCAAGGTGCTGGCCGACATCGCCGTGCACGACATCAAGGCGTTTGGGGCCATCGCGGAAAAGGCGAAGGCCAGTCTGGCCGCTTGATCGTCAAGCACTGACGAAATGATGTGAATCAAGCGGGGAGAAGGCCTTAAGCCTTCTCCCCGTTTTTGTTTCTGTTCGTTCCAAACGGTACGTGGATATCTGCATATTTCCATGATCTTCTTATGCGACGTCACCCCCGCTTTCGCGCGAATGACGTCAAGGCAAGAAAGCTTCATGCGACGTGTAGAAGAGGCCAATCAACATGAATCAAGTCGGGACCGCATCGATGGAAGACCTCGATAGCCGCGCCACCCAGGCGCTAGCTGAAATCGACAAGACCGACACGCTCGACGCGCTCGACGCGCTGCGCGTAAGCCTCTTGGGTAAGAGCGGCGTCGTCACCGCCGCACTCAAAACGCTCGGCACCCTGTCGCCGGACGAGCGCAAAGCGCGCGGCGCCGAAGTGAACCGCCTCAAGGAACGCCTCAACGACGCACTCACCGTGCGCAAGCAGGCGTTGGAACAAGCCGAACTCGATCGACGCCTTGCTTCCGAAAAGCTCGACATCAGCATGCCAGGCCGCAATGGCGAGCGCGGTGGCATTCATCCGATCACGCGTGCACTCGAACGCATCGCGGCGATCTTCGCGCGACTGGGGTATCAACGCGCCGATGGTCCGGAAATCGAGGACGACTGGCACAACTTCGAAGCGCTGAACTTCCCGCCGCATCATCCTGCGCGCGCGATGCACGACACGTTCTATTTCGGCGATGGCCGCCTGCTGCGCACGCATACCTCGCCGGTGCAGATCCGTTCGATGAAAGATCGTCAACCACCGATCCGCATCATCGCCCCCGGCAAGGTCTATCGCAGTGATTCGGATCAAACGCACTCGCCGATGTTCCACCAGATCGAAGGTCTGTTGGTGGACGAAACCTCCAGTTTCGCCGATCTCAAAGGCACGCTGGCCGAATTCATTCGCGCCTTCTTCGAGCGCGATTTCGAAATGCGCTTCCGTCCCAGCTATTTCCCCTTCACCGAGCCGTCAGCCGAGGTGGATATCCGCTGGGATGCCGAAGACGGCAGCACGCGCTGGTTGGAAGTGCTCGGCTGCGGCATGGTGCATCCGAACGTGTTGAAGAACTGTGGCATCGACCCGGAACGCTACACCGGCTTCGCCTTCGGACTGGGCGTCGAGCGTTTTGCCATGCTGCGTTATGGCGTTTCCGATCTGCGCGCGTTCTTCGAGAACGATCTGCGTTTTCTCAAGCAATTCGCCTGATTCGCGTTTAGGAACTAAGCAATGAAATTCTCCGAAAACTGGCTGCGCGAGCTGGTCGAAATCAAGGCAGACCGTGCCGCGCTGGCGCACGCGCTGACCATGGCCGGGCTGGAAGTGGAAGCGCTCACTCCGCTGGGTGAAAATCTTGGCGGTGTGGTAGTGGCCGAAATCGTCGGCGCCGAAAAGCATCCGGAAGCCGATCGCCTGCAGGTGTGCAAAGTGAACGCCGGCAGTGGCGAGCTGCTGCAGATCGTTTGTGGCGCACCGAATGCACGCATCGGCATCAAAGTACCGCTCGCCACCGTTGGCGCTAGCTTGCCGGGCGACATCACCATCAAGGCGGCCAAGCTGCGTGGTGTGGAATCGTTTGGCATGCTTTGTTCGGCCAAGGAGCTGGGCATCGATAGCGACGCGTCCGGCTTGCTGGAACTGCCGCTGGATGCGCCGGTGGGCCAACCGCTTGCCACCTATCTGGCGCTGCCGGATGCGAGCATCGAACTGAAGCTCACACCGAACCGTCCTGATTGTCTGGGTCTGGTTGGCCTGGCACATGATGTCGCCGCATTGTTCGGCAGCCATGTGAAAGCCGCGGCGCAGGTTGATGCGGCGGTGACGAGCAGCGCGCGGCGTGGCATTCGTCTCCAAGCCGGCAAGGACGCGCCGCGCTATCTGGGGCGCATCATCGAAGGCATCGACCCGGCTGCGCGCACACCACTGTGGCTGGCAGAGCGCCTGCGTCGCGCCGGCCTTCGCCCGATCAGCGCCGTGGTCGACGTCACCAACTATGTGATGCTGGAACTCGGCCAGCCGCTGCATGCGTTCGATAACGGCACGCTCGAGGGCGATATCGTCGTGCGCCATGCACGCGACGGTGAAGTGCTGAAGCTGCTCGATGGTTCCGAGGCGAAGCTCGACAGCGGTTTCGTGCTGATTGCCGATGACAACAAAGCGCTCGCCGTTGCCGGCGTGATGGGCGGTTATGACTCGCGCGTCACCGACGCTACGCATAACATCTTCCTTGAGTCCGCGCATTTCGCACCGGCTGCGATCATGGGCCGCGCGCGCAAACTTGGCATGCACACCGATGCTTCGCACCGCTTCGAACGTGGCGTCGATCCCGAACTCCCGCGTCGTGCGCTGGAGCGCGCCACCGAACTGCTGCTCGCTATTGCGGGCGGCAAGGCCGGGCCGGTGCTGGCGGCGGAAAACCTCGCCGATCTGCCCAAGCCGGCAATGGTGTGCCTGCGTCGTGCACGGCTGAAGCGCGTGCTGGGCGTCGACGTGGCCGATACCGAGGTCGCGCGCATCTTCACCGCGCTCGGCATGCGGGTGGAGGGCACCAGCGAAGGCTGGCGCGTCACCGCCCCTACCAGCCGTTTCGATATCGAGCTGGAAGAAGACCTGATCGAGGAAGTCGCTCGCATCTACGGCTACGATCGCATCCCCACGCACACGCCGGAAGGCGCGCTCGCGCTAGCGACGGAGCCGGAGGCGCGTCTCAACGAGCTGGCTGTGCGCGAGCAACTCGCGGCGCGCGAGTACTACGAAGCCGTGAATCTCGCCTTCGTAAGCCATGGCACCCTGGAGACCTGGGGGTTCACCGAACAGCTCGTGCCGCTCGCCAATCCACTTTCCACTGACCTGGCGGTGATGCGTCCGTCGCTGCTGCCCGGTCTGATTGAGGCGCTGTCGCACAATCGCGCGCGCCAGCAGGAGCGGGTACGCCTGTTCGAGCTGGGCCGCGTATTTATGGCGGGCAACCCACCCGTAGAGACACCCAGCCTGGCCATCGTCGCCAGCGGCAACGCGCGCGCCGAGCAGTGGGGCGAAGCGTCGCGCCCCTTGGATTTCTTCGACCTCAAAGGCGACCTCGACGCCTTGGTCACCTGGGGCGGCGAGCCCCAGCGCTGGGCCGTCCACCGTGACAGCTTGCCGGCGTGGCTGCACCCAGGGCGAGCTGCGCGCGTCACACGTGACGGTGAGACAGTCGGCTATGTGGGCGCCCTGCATCCGCGTCTGGCCAAGGCACTGGATCTGGGACCCGACGTACACGTGCTGGAGCTGGCCCTGGAACCGCTGCTCGGGCGGCGCCTGCCAAAGGCGCAGCCGGTGTCGCGTTTCCCGACCGTACGCCGGGATATCGCCGTGGACGTACCCGAACAGGTAAGCTGGTCACAGATCGAGCAGGCCATTCGCGGCAGCCTGGGCGTGACCCTGGCAGAGCTACGGCTGTTTGATCGTTACAGCGGAAAGGGGGTCGAAGCGGGCCGAAAGAGTCTCGCTATGGGCTTGATTTTGCAGGACGCTTCCCGCACCCTTACCGACGAAGACGCTGATCGCTGTGTTCAAAATGCGGTATCGGCGTTGGGGGCTGCATGCGAGGCGAAATTGCGAGGATAAGATGGCGGCGCTGACAAAGGCGGAGATGGCAGAGCGCCTCTTCCTCGAGGTGGGCCTTAACAAACGTGAAGCCAAAGAGTTCGTGGACGCCTATTTCGAGGTCGTCCGCGAGGCGTTGGAGAGGGGCGAGCAGGTCAAGCTGTCGGGTTTTGGCAACTTCGATTTGCGGCAGAAGAACCAGCGACCGGGACGTAACCCCAAAACCGGCGAGGAGATCCCCATCTCCGCCCGCCGGGTGGTGACGTTCCGGCCAGGACAGAAACTCAAGGTGAGAGTCGAGGGCTATGCTGGATCAGGGGAATAACACCGAGCTGCCCGCCATCCCGGCCAAGCGCTACTTCACCATTGGTGAAGTAAGCGAGTTGTGCGGGGTGAAGCCTCATGTGCTGCGGTATTGGGAGCAGGAGTTCCCTGCGCTCAATCCCGTCAAGCGCCGTGGCAACCGCCGCTATTACCAGCGCCACGACGTGCTGATGATCCGGCAGATCCGTTCCCTGCTTTACGACGAAGGCTTCACCATTACGGGAGCGCGTGCGCGCCTGGAAGGGCCACAGGCCCGCATGGAGGCCAGCATGTCGCACCAGATCGTGCGCCAGGTGCGCATGGAACTGGAAGAAGTATTGGCACTGCTGCGTCGCTGAGCGTAGTCGGTATTTTCCTCCCCCGTGCGGAGAGGAAAAAGGGCGTAGCCAAGCCTGCGGTAGTCTTCTTGTCACTCACCAACGCTCAGGCTAGCCGCTCTGCAGCGACAACTGCTAAACTCCTTTTCTTTACCGGATCAGTCGGGGCGTAGCGCAGCCTGGTAGCGCATTTGCCTGGGGGGCAAAGGGTCGTCGGTTCGAATCCGGCCGCCCCGACCAATTCGCAGATAAAAGCAAACGGCGCATCGAGCGCCGTTTTTGTTTTCGACGCGGCTCGGGCTACGCAAATAACGTAAATAGGCCCTAATCTCGGCACACCTTTGCGCGATAAGGAGCTGCCGCTATGCCGTCGAACACCTGTCACCCCAACGCACCGCACGTAAAGCTGAAAGCGCCGGACTGGTACATCTCTTCGTTGATGATGGATCGTGCGCTGGACGCGATCCTGCGGCGGGTGAAGAAGCTCGATCGCAAACACGACATCCCCTATCTCGCCGGTTACAGCGAGGATGGCAAGACGATCTACATTGATCGTCATCTGCCCACGTCCTTTGTCTTTCGTGGACGCACTATTGAGGTGGATCGCTTCCTCATTCTGCATGAGGAAGTGGAAAAGACACTCATCGATCAGCTCGGCCTGCACTATCTGCATGCGCATCAGATCGCCACGCGCGCAGAGGAAGCCGCCATACATGCGCAGCGCATTACTTGGAAAGCCTATGACCGCTTCATGCAGAAGTATGTAAAGCGCATTGGCGACGAGCGCCTGACCAAGGTGCCGGAGGATCTCGACCTTAAGCCGTATCGCGATTATCACGACTACGACTTGCTGCACCGGATGCAGCAGCATCTGGCGCGTGACAAGACGCTGGCCGCTAGCAAAAAGGCGGAATTGAAAAGCTATGCCGCGGCGTTTCGTGAAGAACTGCGTGACCAGCAACGGCATGCAGCGCCAGCAGACAGTGCCAGGCGCAGTAAGGTCGTTTCAAAGAAAACGTCTGCTGCACGTTCTGCCAAAGCGAAGCCCAAACGAGCACCTGCCGAGCGCGTCAAGCGATGAAACCCGCGACGGCGCCCGCAGGTGCGCGGAAGGGAATCTATGATTTCTCCACGTACACCGCCAACTGAGCGAAGGCGCCGTTACGGGTCAATGCGGTAATCCGGTGATCGCCAGGCTGGGGCAGGTTGAGCTGCATTTTCGCGTCGCCAAGGCTGCTTCCCTGCAGGCGACCATCCAGCAACCACTGCACGTCGCCGCTTGCGCCCAATGCCTGCAGGGTCACATGCAATGGTTGCGTACTGTTGGGCGCCTGCCGCAGGCGAGTACCCTGGCTCAGGCCCACAATACGAATTGGATTGGCGACATCCAGCGAATCGGGCGCACATCCTGGCGCAAGCGGCGGCAGCGCCGCTTGCGCCGCATCGTCGACGCTCAGCCATGGCGTCGCCAGGGCGGGCCAACGTGCAATCTGCATCGTGTGCTCACTCTTGCCATGACATGTAGCGCTCAGACGCCGCCCTTTCGCATCTACGCGCACGATGACGAGGCCGGATGACCACGCGGTGACATCACGCTCGGCAAATGTGGGCGGTATGGCGCCATCGAGCGCCCACGCTTTGCGTTGCTTACGACAGAGTACGGGCGGCGTATGGGCAGCCAAGCCGCCCAGTGGCCAGCAGATATCCACCTGGCGCACAGTGGCTGGCTGCGCGGCATGCACATGGTCGCCGCCGTTGGGCAGCATATCGACCACGGCAAACATCAATGGCAGCGATGTCACTGCACCGTATTGGCCTGGCGATGGCGTGCCATCGGGTCGGCCGATCCACACGCCAATCGTCCAGCGGTCCGTGACACCGATCGCCCACGCATCGCGGTAGCCGTAACTGGTGCCGGTCTTCCACGCAACGGTGTCGTGCTGACTGATCGTTCCTTCCAGCGGCGCGCCTTCGACATCGGCGGGATTGGTGGAAAGTATGTCACGGATGATCCAGGCCGCCCCTGGAGAAAGCAGGCGACGCGCCTGCCTGGGTGCGTCGGGCAGATAACGAGGTGCACCCGCCACCCCGCCATTGGCGAACGCGGTATAGGCACCCACCAGGTTTTCCAGGCGCGTGGATGCGCCGCCAAGAATGATGGAGAGATTAGGTTGTGCACCTTGCGGTAAGCTCAAATCGACGCCTCCGTTGGCAAGACGCGCGACGAAACGATTGGTGCCGACGTGATCGAGCACATCCACCGCGGGAACGTTGAGCGACCGCTGCAAAGCGTCAGCGACGCTGACCGGGCCATTGAACGCATCGTCAAAGTTGGAAGGCTTGTAGCCGCCGAAATCCTGCGGTGCATCCACCAGCAAACTTTGCGACGTTATCAGCCCATCGTCGAGCGCGAGTCCATACAAAAACGGTTTGAGCGTGGAGCCGGGCGAACGTTGCGCGCGCACCATATCCACATGGCCCAGACGCGACGGATCGGCAAACGCCGCCGTACCCACATACACGCGTGCTTCAAGCGTGGCATTGTCCACCACCAGCACCGCGGCCGATGTGCGTGATGGCAGGCGCGAAAGGTAATCGCTGACGCGATCTTCCACCGCGCGTTGCAGGTTGGCGTCGATGGTGGTGACGATGCGACGCGCCTGCGGCTGCTGTTGATGCAGCCGCTCAGCCAGGAGCGCGGCATCCAGCGGCGCGCGCAACGAGCGCGCCACGACCGGCTCCATATCGGCATCGCGCAGTTGCGCGTCGCTCCATAAACCTTTGTCGCGCATGCGCTTGAGCACCTTGTCGCGTGCGCGGCGCGCGGCATCCGGATGGCGATCGGGGCGTAAGAGGCTGGGCGATTGCGGTAACACCGCAAGCAACGCCGCTTCGGCATGCGACAGCCGGCTGGCCGGTTTACCCAGGTAAGCCCAGGATGCGGCCTCGACACCCTGGATCGGGCCGCCGAACGGAGCATGGTTGAGATAGAGATCGAGAATCTGCGCCTTGCTCAGGTGTGCTTCCAACTGCAACGCGCGGAAGATCTGCACCAGTTTGCCGGGAACGGTGTGCGGAATCGGCGTAATGATGCGTGCCACCTGCATCGTTAACGTGGATCCGCCTGAAACTACGTGACCGTGGCGTAGCGCACCGAATACACCGCGTAGCAGTGCATAGGGATTGACGCCGGGATGGCGATAGAACCATTGGTCCTCGTACGTCAGCAGAGCCTGCAGATAGAGCGGTGAAACCTGCTTGGCGGTGATCGGATAACGCCACACACCGTCGCTGTCGGCAAACGCACGCAACGGTGTGCCATCGCGCGCGAGCACAACGGTGCTGCCGGTGTCGGGGGCGGGAAGTTGAAGGGGAAAGATGCGATCCAACAGCACTGCGATCAGCGCGAGCGCTACGACTGCGATGAGAAGCACTCGTAGCCAGCGATATGAGCGCCGCGCGTACGATCCCCTCTCCCCTTCGGGGAGAGGTTTAGGGTGAGGCGGCGCGCTTGCAGGAAGCTTCATGGTTTTTTGCGCAAAGGAACGCGATGTCTTCGCAAGATTGGTCCCTCACCCCAACCCTCTCCCCGGAGGGGAGGGGGAGCGTTTAAGTCGAGGGCGTGTGAGGATTACGGCTCCACCACCTTCAATTGCGTCAGTGCGACCCCGCCAATACCACGCACCGCCGGCCGATACATATCTTCCACCAGCGGCGGTGGCACTGTGTAGGTACCAGGCGTCACCGCGCGCACCAGATAGAACACATGTGCCGCCTGACCACGCTGCAATTTCAGCGCGGCATCATAACGATCGTCGCGATATTCCTCGTGCACGATGTCAGCCGCATCGGTGTGTTGATCCAGATTGATGCCATCCACCACCACACCTTCCCACTGTTTCGCACCACCCAGGTTGAGATTTTCCACTTCCAGGCCGCCGGGCAACAGGTCGGTGACCAGCGCATCGGGCATGTTCATACGCGCTTCGATGGTCAGTTCGACGATAAGACTATCGCCTTCCTTCAGCGTATCGCCCGTCCACGGCTTGCCGTCGGTGGTGAAATAGCTGCGACGTACGTCAACCTGATCCGGGTCGGCGGAAGGTGCCTTGGTCGGGATGCCGGCAATGTCGAAGGTGGCGAACACGGTGGATGTGTCGTTCGGTTGCACCGTAATGCCACTGCCGACTTCCGCCGATGTGAGTACGCGTGTCCACATGAACGTATTAGGCGGTACGGATTCCGTTTTGCCACTGACATTCAACGTCGCGGAAAGCGGCGGGTGATTCGCCGCATCGAACGTATGCGCCACGCGCGCGATCGCCACCTGTTCCTGCGTGCTCAGGTAAGACCATGACCAGTGGTAATACGGAATTTTCTCCTGCGTGGCGCGCACGTTGGCGGTGGCATTGCGGGCCCAGTCGATGAGCTTCGCGTCGTATTCGGGTTTGTTCATCCCGTAGGCGTGAGTGAGCGCGACCATGGTGGCCAGGTCGCGCAGGTCCGAACCGTAATCCCCGACGTACCATGGCCGTTCCTTGTTCCACGCGAATGCTTCGTCGATGGCCTTTTGCGCACGAGCGTTGTCACCCATCAGCTTGAGCGCAATGCCTAAGTGCACCAGCGGCAGCGGTGCCACCAGCTTCTGGCGATCGTTGTCGAAGATCGCGCGCAGCGTGCCGAGCGGTGCGCGATTCACACGCGCCAGCACAAAGCCGGAATACGCTTCATCGGCGATGCGCATGTGATCGTGATGCTCGTAGGCGTAATACGGATGACCGCCGGCGAGCAGATCATCGCTAAGGCGTTGCAGGGACTTTTGCAGCACATCCTGCGGCACGGCGAAGCCTGCATCGCGCGCGTCAAGCATGAAGTCGACCACATACGGCGTGATGAAGGTTTCGATGGGACTGGTGCCGCCCCAGAAGCTGAAGTGACCGTTGCTGGCCTGGAATGACGCGATGCGGTCCAGGGCGCCTTCGACTGCAGCCTGTCGCGCACTATCGGAAAGCCCTGTGGTGCCCAGCGCCTTGGCGGTTTTCTCGTCCATGTACAAGGCCGCATAGCCCTTGCTGGTGGTCTGTTCGATGCAGCCATACGGATAATCGAGCAAGTTGCGCAGCGCCGTGCTGTAAGGCAGCGGTGGCAGCGTGCTCAACGTGAGTTGTGCGCGCACGGTCTGTGGAATGAGACCCGCCATCGAGCCATCCAGATGCGTCGGCTTGGCGCCTTCCAACGCCATGGGTGTGGTGGTGATCTGCTCGGGCCATGCCGGTCGCATGGCGAATTCGAAATGCCGGTCGACGCTGTAATCGTTGAGCTCGGCATGGATATCCAGGGTGGCCACGCCCACGCCACCTTGCGCTGTGACGGGCATCAGCAGCGTGGTGTTTGCGCCATCCTTGAGCGGTACGTTGCGCGTGGCGTTATCCACCTTGATCACGTCGTTGGTCTTCACGCTTATTTTGGCGACGCCATCCTTGCCGGAAAGATTTCTAAGATCCAGGCTGATCTGCGCCTTATCGCCATTGGCCATCACGCGTGGCGTGCTGGGTTCGACCACCAGCGGTGCGCGCACGGTGACGTTGCCATCGGCGTTGCCGAAGCGATCATCGCTGTAGGCCAGCGCGGCAAGGCGCAGGCTGCCGTTGAAATCGGGCACCTGCACATGCAGCGTGGCTTTGCCTTGCGCGTCGAACGCGACCGGGCCGGTGAACAGATCCACGATCTGCACTTTCGGATTCAGGCGTGCCGCATGCGGCAGACCCTTGCCGCTCATGTCGCCGCCGTAGCGCAGTTTTGCTTCTGCGCCGTCCATCGCCTCGATCACGCGGCTGTACAGATCGTAGGCGTCCACACCTAGTGCACGCTTGGCGAACATCCACGTCCACGCATCCGGCACCGGGTAATTGGTGATATTCAACACACCTTGGTCGACCGCCGAAAGCGTGACGTAGGCGTGTTGGCCGGCAAGACCCTTCGCCTGCACGCTGACATCCAGCGGATTACCAGGACGCATGAGTGACGGCGCACTCAGGTTCAGTGGTATGCGCCGATCATTGCGATCCATCGTGACATGCTCGATGCCGATGGCGCGCGCAGGTGTCGTGTGTTCGGTCGCATCGCCACCGCGGAATACGAGCGCGACGACGTACACGTCATGACGCTCCCAATCCTTGGTGACCGGAATGTCGAACGTAGCGCCGGCCTTGGCTTCGATATTTTGCGTGTACAGCAGATGGTCCGATTCCACCAGCAACACGCCGGGGCCTTCGTGCGGCGGCGTGACGGTGACTTTCATGGTGTCGCCGGCACGATAGCGCGCTTTATCCAGGGCGAGCTTTACTTTGTCAGGGCGAGCTTCCTTGCCGATGTTTTCGTCGTCCCAGCTATAGCCGGCGAAGAAGGGAAACACGGTCGTGAGCTGGGTCGCCGGGTCATAAACCTCCAGGCGATAGCCGCCCCATTCGACCGGGAAATCGACCTGCACGCGCTGCCCGGCGGTAACGTCCACATCCTTTTCGTCGACCTGCTGCAACTGCACGTTGGCGTTGGATTTCCAGTCGTCGCCATGTTCGTACAGCCAATAGAAGTCGCGGATTTCGCGCTGCAGGCGCACTTTCAGATGCGAGCCGGCGACGAGCTTGCCATCCACATTGGCACGCATGATTTCGAACGATGCGCGGCCTTCGCTCTCCGCGCCCTGTGTGGGGTCGAACAGCGGGCGCACGCCGACCAACTCCGGCGCCGGCCAGTACACGCGATTCAACAAGCGAGTGACCGCGCGGCCGCCCGTTTCGAACACACTGCCAGAGAGCGTCGCGGCCAGCGGCGCTATCGGTTTTACGTCATCGGGTAGGGCGATGTCCTGTTCCAGACGACCCTGCGCATCGAGCTTGGTGTCAAGGATGTTGTTGGCTTCCTTGGGCAGGTCGACCAGCGGATTGCCAAAGAACGTATCCGGCAGGTTCGGCAGCGGATGCACTTCAGGCTTCACCATCAACGTTGCGGTGAAACGATTGCCATCGGCCGGCGCGCCATAGAGATAACTGGAGGTGACGGCAAGCTTCAGCGGTTCGCTCGGCACCAATCGCGCTTGCGGGCTGCTGAGGTCCACCTTCAGACGCTCGGGCAGGAATTCCTCCACATGGAAGGGGAACGCCTGCACGGCTTCTCTGCTGGCCGGATCGAGCCGGAATTCGAGTTGCCATAGCCCGGTCGGTGCGTCGCTGGGAATGACCTGGCTCAGTTCGAAGTAATTGAGATCGTGCGGATCAAGGCGTGTATCGACCAGGCTGCGGCCATCGGGTTGTTTCAGGCGCACGAACAGCGCCTGCTGCTTCATTGGTTTGCCGTCGTAGTCGCGCAGAAGTGCCGAGGCATGCAGGGTTTCGCCAGGGCGATACAAATCGCGTCCGGACCAGGCGAATACTTCGAAGGGCGCCTCCGGGCGGCCCGTGATATCGAAGTTGGAAACATCCAGTGCGGGCTTATTGAACGGCAGCACGGAAACATCCTTGCCGTGGCGTGCGATCAATACATCGGCAGGGTTTACCTTGTACGCGATCAGTGCGTTGCCGTTGTCGTCGGTGGTGGCTTTCAGTTTGGTATTGCCTGATGCATCGTTGACTTCGATATCCACGCCGCTCATCGGCGAACCATCATGCAGCGAAGCAACGTGAAGCAACGCATTGTCGTGATAGACACGCAGATGCAGGCCCAGGTCGCCGACGAAGAAGATCGCCGTATCGTAGCCGCCGGTAAACGTTCCGCCTTGCTTGAGCACGGCCATGTAAACGCCCGGCTGCGCCAGCTGCGGTATGTTCTGGATAGGAATGTAGGTGATCGTGCGTTCGTTCTGCTCGCCGCCTAGGGTGTAGTGATTGGCGTAGACCGAATCGCCCATGTCGGTGATGGCGCGTTTTGCGCGATCACCGTGTTCGCAGCGATCCCAGGGGGATGGGTCATGCTGCAGCTCGTAATCGTTGCGATGCTTGTTGTTTGGATACGCGCAGAACAGATCCGATAATGCGTCGTCATGCACGCGGAAGAATTCGATATCCGCATCGTCCACGTTGACCGAAACCAGCGGCAGTCCCCGCGAACCGCGCGCGGGCAATACGCTGCCCATCGAGGCGAAGCCGATCGCCGGCGTGAGATTGCCGGAGTAGACATCGCGCTTGACCTCATGTCCGAGCGTGCGTCCGTCCGCGGCCAAGAGGCCAGCGTGCAGCACCACGGCATAATGCTGATTCGGCGAGACGAAGGGGAAGCTCAGGGTCTTGCCGTCTTGCTGCAAGTCCCAGCTGCCGTTGATCGCTTCACCGTTCGGGCCGGTGACGGCGAGCTGCTGGTCGAACGGCTGGGCGGAGGCCAGCGGCGCACTGAAGTGCAGGCTGATGGCCGTGCGCGAATCGGTGGTTTGCGAACCGGCTGATAGCAGCGCGAAGGGCTGACTGGCGGGGGCTGCCGCGGAGTGGCTTGTTGCCGGCGCCCCCTGCAAGGCCGGCTTGCCCCCTTCTTGATGATGGCAGGCGGTAAGCAGCCCAGCCATCGACACCATGCATAACCCCACCAACCACCCGCCGTGGAAACGGCGGCCGATCGTCGTGCGCGTCATAGAACTCTCCCTGAGTATGGGAAAAGTGTCGCACGCATTTATGGCGGCGTGGAGGCTGGCGCGTGGCTGGCTGATTGCCGCCTATTTCGAAACTGGGGTGAGCCGATTCCACCTTGGCCAGAAGAGGGCGGTCAGGCCTTGATGACCGGCTCAGGCAGCTTGCAACTGGGGGCGTGTTGAAGCTTGCGAGCTTACGGATGCTGTCTTCGGCGCCGGCGAACCCGGGGGCGCCTGCTTTCCCTCCAGCTTGAAGAATTCCACGCTCTCCACCAGCGAGCGTGCGCGCATCTGCACGGTATCGGCGGCGGCCGCGGCTTCCTCCACCAGCGCTGCGTTGTTTTGGGTGACTTCGTCCATCTGGCGCACGGCGCGATTGATCAACTGGATACCGCTCGCCTGCTGCGTGCTCATGGAGGCGATCGCATCCACGGTCTTGGTGACGGTTTCGACGCTGTCGAGCAGCTTGCCGACCATTGATTCGGCATGCCCGATAATCTGCGTGCCGCTGCCGATGATGGTGGCCGATTCTTCGATCAGCGCGCGGATTTCGCGTGATGCTGTGCGCGAGCTGCGCGCCAGCGCCTGCACTTCCGCCGCGACGATTGTGAAGCCTTTGCCCGCTTCGCCTGCACGCGCCGCTTCCACCGATGCATTCAGCGCGAGGATATGCGTCTGCGTGGCAATGCGCTCCATCGTCTCGGTGATGTCAGTGATGCGGTTGGCGGCGTCCTGCACGTGCGCCATGGCGCCTACCGCTTCGGTCATTGCCGCGCCGCTTTGACGCGCGATATCAGACGCCGATCCCGCCAGGCAACTTGCTTCATGCGCATGCCGCGCATTGGCGTTGACGCTGTCGGTAAGTTCTTGCATGGACGTCGAGGTTTCCTCCAGCGCAGCCGCTTGCTCGCTAGTGCGCTGTGAGAGGTCCTGATTGCCCATCGCGATCTGTCGCGTCGAGGCGGAGATCTCGGTGGAGCCAGCACGAATGACGCCTACCACGTTGCGCAATTGTTTATTCATCACCGCAAGCGCGCAGAGCAGCTTGCCGGTTTCATCACGGCTGGTCGCCACCACATCCATGGCAAGGTCGCCACCGGCGACAGCCTCCGCCACTTTCACCGCGCGACCCAGCGGCGCCGTAATGCTATAGGCCAGCAGCCCCACGAGCACGACGCTGGCGATCACCGCGCTCAGCACAACCGAGGCCAGCAGCATGCACGCCTGGGAGAACGCCGCATGGCTTTGTGCATCGATGCGCTGGGACGCCACCTGTGCCTCTTTCTTCATGCCGGCGACCAGCCCATCGATAGCCGTGGTGGGCGCGCGATCGATACCCACCACTAAACCATCCACGATGTGGACGCTTTTCTCATCCTTCGCGTCGTAGTGCTGAAGAGCGGCCAGATATGTGAGGCCAAGGTCGGCATGCGTGTTGAGCGCCGCGTCCACACCGTGCGTATCTAAGCCAAGCGCGCTCATCTGCTGCTTGAGCGCAGCGAGATCGGTATCGACCGCATGAGCTTGTGCGACAAAGGCATTGTGATGTTTCGAGAAATCATCGGCATTCGCACCGCGTAGAAGCAGATCTTTCCATTCCTGCACCTGCTTCTTGAAATCGACCTGCGCCACGCGCGCGGTGTCGACGGCCGCGGCAAAGTTTGCCGCGGTCTGGGTCGAGCGTACTTCGAGGTCGTGCGTACGGACCAAGCCGCGCCAGCCACCCAACCCGACGATGACAGTTGCCGCTAGCAATAGAACACCTAGCAGGCACAGGCGGGCCGCGATAGGTAGGTCACGAAATCGAAAACGCATAAGGAATCCGCGTGGAAAGGCTGCCGAGTTAAAGGCGTTATCGGCAAAACCGCCGATTCGCTTGAACAGGGCGTTCAGGCTGGATGCGGCCCCCAGCCTGACCCCTGTCTTTCAGTAGAGCAGGCGGGTGCGCAAAGTCCCCGGAATCGCGCTCAGCTTTTCCTTCAAGGCGGCGGCTTGCTGCTCATCGGCGGATACGTCGATCACGACATAGCCCACATCCGGGTTGGTCTGCAGGAACTGCGCATCGATGTTCATGTTGCCGGCGGAGAACAGCTCGTTGATGCGCGACAGCACGCCGGGCACGTTGCGGTGGATGTGCAACAGGCGGCTGCTGTGTGGGTGTTCGGGGAGCGTCACTTCCGGGAAATTCACCGCGGACAAGGTGGAGCCGTTGTCGCTGTAACGCACCAGCTTGCTGGCGACTTCGATGCCGATGTTGTCCTGCGCTTCCAGCGTGCTGCCGCCGATGTGCGGCGTCAGGATCACATTGTCCACGCCCACCAGCGGCGAGACGAATGGATCGTCATTGCCCTTGGGTTCGGCCGGGAACACGTCGATGGCAGCGCCGCCGATATGCTCGCTGCGCAAGGCGTCAGCCAGCGCATCGATATCCACGACCGTGCCGCGCGAGGCATTGATCAACAATGCGCCCTTGCGCATTTTCGCGATTTCGTTATGACCGATCATCCATTTGGTGGCCGGTGTTTCCGGCACGTGCAGCGTCACGATATCGGAACGCTCGAGCAGATCCTCCAGGCTCGTGGCAGCGCGCGCGTTGCCCAGGGATAGCTTGGTTTCGATGTCGTGAAAGATCACCCGCATGCCGAAGCTCTCGGCCAACACGCCCACCTGCGTGCCGATGTGGCCGTAACCGACGATGCCAAGCACCTTGTCGCGTGCTTCGAAACTGCCGGTGGCGGATTTGGTCCAGCCGCCGCGATGGCACAGCGCGTTCTTCTGCGGGATGCCACGCAGCAGCATGATCGTTTCGGCGATCACCAGCTCCGCCACGCTGCGCGTGTTGGAGTAGGGCGCGTTGAACACGGGAATGCCGAGCTTTGCGGCGGCATCCAGCTGCACCTGGTTGGTGCCGATGCAGTAGCAGCCTACGGCGATAAGCCGCTTGGCATGGTCGAGCACGTCAGCCGTTAGGTGCGTGCGTGATCGAATCCCGACGATGTGCGCATCGGCAATGCGCGCTTTGAGCTCCTCCTCCGGCAAGGACTTGGCGTGATATTCGATTTGGGTATAACCCGCGCGCTGGAAGGTTTCCACAGCCGTGCGGCTTACGCCTTCGAGCAACAGCACCTTGATGTCTTGCTTGGGGAAGGAGGTCTTCATGATGGCCTGGCATTTGGAAGTCCAAACACTATGCCAGATTTTTGCGCGTTGCAGCACTAGACGTGTCCGGCAAGCGCTGTCAGGCTGGGGCTTCCTGTCTGGAGCCGCCATGAACCCGCAAGCCCTCGCCGACCTGTCCAGCCGCCTGCCCGAGCTTCGCCTGCTCACCGAGCCCGGCGATCTGGAGCACTACGGTCGCGACTGGACCCGGCGCTGGACCCCGGCCCCGCTGGCGATCGCACTGCCAGCCTCTATCGAGGAGGTGCAGGAGATCGTGCGTTGGGCCAACCATCATCGCGTGGCCATCGTGCCTTCCGGTGGTCGTACAGGCCTTTCGGGCGGCGCGGTGGCGGCCAACGGCGAGCTGGTGCTGAGTCTTGCGCGCATGAACCGGGTGTTAGGTTTCGATGCGGTTGACCGTACCCTGACCGTGCAGCCGGGCATTGCGCTGGAGGCCGTGCACACAGCCGCGCGTGAGCATGGTCTGATCTATCCGGTCGATTTCGCCGCGCGCGGTTCGTGCTCGATCGGCGGTAATATCGCGACCAATGCAGGCGGCATCCGCGTGATCCGTTACGGCAACACCCGCGAGTGGATCGCCGGATTGAAGGTGGTGACGGGCCTGGGCGAGCTGTTGCATCTGAACCGTGGGTTGATCAAGAACTCCAGCGGCTACGATTTGCGCCAACTGATGGTCGGCTCGGAGGGCACGCTGGGCATTGTGGTGGAAGCCACGCTTCGTCTCACCGATCCGCCGCCGGCGTCGCACGTGATGCTGCTTGCACTGCCGGACATGCAGGCGTTGATGCAGGTGTTTGCGTTGTTCCGCGAGCGATTGTCGTTGCAGGCATTCGAGTTCTTTACCGACGTCGCCTTGAAGCATGTGCTTGCACATGGCGCGCAGCGCGCTATCGAGGGAGATTATCCGTACTACGTCGTGACGGAATTCGATGCAGCGGACGAGCGTGCGCAAGAAGTGGCGCTGGCCGTATTCGAGCAAGGTCTGGAACAAGGCTTGATCGCCGATGGTGTGATGGCGCAAAGCGACGCGCAAGCTGCGGCGCTATGGCGGTTGCGCGAAGGCATCACGGAAAGTCTCGCACCCCACAAGCCCTACAAGAATGATATTTCCGTACGCATCGGTGCCGTACCGGTGTTTCTGCAGGACATACAAGCGCTGCTTGCGCATGAGTATCCGCATATGGAAGTGGTGTGGTTCGGTCATATTGGCGACGGCAATCTGCATATCAACGTGCTCAAGCCGGCATCGCTTTCCGATGCGGACTTCATCGCGCAATGCGAACACGTCACCCAGCGACTGGCGGAAACCTTGCACCGACATGGAGGCAGCATTTCTGCTGAGCACGGCATTGGTTTAGTGAAGCGGGCGTACCTGGAAAGCACGCGCAGTGCGGCGGAAATCGCGCTGATGCGTGGGGTGAAGACGGTGTTCGATCCGAATGGGATTCTCAATCCCGGCAAGTTGTTCGCTTGAGCCTCAGGTTATCCCTCCGCTGGACCCAGGGATTGCCTGGGGTGAGGTGTTTACTCTCTCCTCCGATTGCAACTGCAAGCCGAGGCTGAAGCTCGCTGCAAATGTGATGAGGGAGCTTGGGTTACATGGCGCTCCCCTTTACCATGGGCTTCTCCTTTCATCGAACGCTGCCACGCCATGTCCCACGACCGCCGCACCCTGTACCCGGAGATCGAACCCTACGACGTCGGTCAGCTCAAGGTCTCCGATCTGCACACGCTGTACTACGAGCAAAGCGGCAATCCCAACGGCAAGCCGGTGGTCTTCCTGCACGGCGGACCAGGTGGCGGCACCAATCCTAAATGCCGGCGCTTTTTTGATCCGGCGGTCTACCGCATCGTGCTGTTCGATCAGCGCGGTTGCGGCAAGTCCACGCCGCATGCGGAGTTGACCGACAACACCACCTGGCACCTGGTCGCGGATATCGAGCGCTTGCGCGAGCGTCTGGCTATCGAGCGTTGGCAGGTGTTTGGCGGTTCATGGGGTTCCACGCTGGCGTTGGCCTACGCACAGACACATCCGGACAAGGTGACGGAACTCGTGCTGCGCGGCATTTTCATGTTGCGTCGCTGGGAGCTGGAATGGTTTTACCAGAAGGGTTGTGATGCGCTCTATCCGGATGCGTGGGAAGCTTACCTGGCGGCCATTCCCGAAGCCGAGCGCGGCGATCTGATGAGCGCATACCACCGGCGTCTGACCAGCTCCGATCCGCACGTTCGATTGAATGCTGCACGTGCCTGGTCGGTATGGGAGGGCGCTACCAGTTATCTGTATCAGGACGAGGCCTATATCAACAGCAGTGGCGAGGATGAATTCGCGCTGGCGTTTGCGCGCATCGAGTGCCACTACTTCG
This sequence comes from Dyella monticola, assembly GCF_003363155.1. Lineage (GTDB taxonomy): Bacteria > Pseudomonadota > Gammaproteobacteria > Xanthomonadales > Rhodanobacteraceae > Dyella_B > Dyella_B monticola. Next base: position 419,704 of record NZ_QRBE01000001.1, read on the forward strand.
TGCATGGCGGCTTTTTCGAACATGACGATCAGCTGTTGCGCAATGTGGAGCGCATTCGCCGTATTCCGGCGGTCATCGTGCAAGGGCGTTACGATGTGGTATGCCCGATGCGCAGCGCGTGGGATCTGCATCGCGCGTGGCCGCAAGCGGATCTGCGGGTCGTGCAGGATGCCGGGCACTCGGCATTCGAGCCGGGTATTACGCATGCATTGATCGAAGCGACGGATCGATTTGCGCGTAGTTAGCAGTAATTTTGCATCGCTAGCGTGTCGTCATTCCGCCGTCGGCAACTGCTTGGTCCCAAAAATTTTGTCGCCCGCATCACCCAGCCCCGGCAAGATGTAACCGTGCTCATTGAGCCGCTCATCGATCGCCGCGGTGTAGATTTCGATATCCGGATGCGTGGCCTCGATGCGCTTCAAACCTTCCGGCGCGGCCACCAGGAACAATCCCTTGATGCGCTTGCATCCAGCCGCTTTGAGCATGTCTACGGTCGCCACCAGGGTGCCGGCGGTGGCCAACATCGGATCGACGATCAGGGCGATGCGCTCATCCATGCGGCCGGTGAGCTTTTCGTAATAAGCCATGGGTTGCAGCGTCTGTTCGTCGCGTTGCAGGCCCACTACCCCTACTTTTGCCGATGGGATCAGCTCCAGCACACCGGGCAACATGCCCAGGCCAGCACGCAGAATCGGCACGATGGTGATTTTCTTGCCCTTGATCTGCTCGATGCGAACAGGGCCTGCCCAACCATCGATGTGTGCTTGGACCGTTTCCAGATCCTTGGTGGCTTCATACGTCAGCAGAGAAGCGACTTCCGAAGCCAGCTCACGAAATTCCTTGGTGCTGATGCCGGCGCGGCGCATCAGGCCAAGCTTGTGTTGAATCAAAGGATGGCGAACTTCGACGATCTTCATACCGGCATGCACATGAAGGGGTTTGCACAAGCATAGCCGGAAACGAAAAAGGCGCCGTTTTCAGCGGCGCCTGGAATGTCGAGGAGAGTAACGCCTCAATGAGCTTTCATGCAGGCGCTGACCGCACTCTTGTAATCGGCGCCTTTCTTGCCGGCGTTTTCCTTGGCACATGCCGCCATATGCTGCTGGGACGTCATTTTGGCAGGCGCGGCGGCGGTGGTATCTCCCTTCATGCAGCTGCTGACGGCGCTCTTGTAGTCGGCGCCGGTCTTGCCTTTGGCGGCGTGGCTGCAATCGGCCATTTTCTGCTGCGATGAAGAAAGAGGTTTGCTTTGCGGTGTGGCGCCGAAAGCGGCGGTGGCGAAGACCAGCGAGACGCTGGCGAAGAGAAGGCTCAGACGCATGGACATGATGCTTCCTCCTGGAGGGTGACCGGCCGTGGTACCGGCCAGCGCAGTCTATGCCGAGCGAAAGAGCAGGGGAACGAGGAGCGCCCCATTTGCAGCGCTTTACCCTCATTCCCAGCCAGCGGCCTTTCGAATCAGGCTGCTTGCGCCTCGCTCTTGCGCGGCCCTTCAAGCAAGGCATGACGCACGCGATCGATCACCATGTCCACTTCCGCCCCAGTGATCGTGAAGTGCGGGGTGAAACGCAGCGAATTGACGCCGCCGTGGATCACGCCAATGCCGCGTTCGCGCAGGTATTCCTCGGTGGAACCGGCGCCGTAGCACTTGAACTGCGGTGCCAGCTCGCAGGAGAACAAAAGGCCAGTGCCCTGTACCTTGGTGATCAGGCCGCCCAGTTCATCCTTCAGTTCATTGAGCTTGTCGACAAACTCCTTGCCGCGCATGCGGATGTTGCTGCGCACCTCGTCGGTAAGCTGTTCCAACGTCGCCAACGCCACGTCGAGCGCGCGCGGGTTGGCGGTCATGGTATTGCCGTAGATGCCCTTGCGATAAAGGCCCGCTACGCGTTCGCCCACCGCAAGCACCGACAACGGATATTGGCCTGCGTTGAGCGCTTTGGAAAAGGTCTCCATATCCGGCGGCGCCAGCTTTTCGAAACCGGGGTAATCGATGATCGACAGCACGCCGTGTGCACGCAGGCCGGCTTGGATGGAGTCGACCAGCAGCAAGGAGCCGTGCGATTCGGTCAGCTCGCGTGCCGCCTGATAGAACGCCGGCGTTACGGAGCGGCCCGGGTCGCCTTCGCCCATCACCGGCTCAAGGAACATCGCTTCGATGAACCAGCCATGCTTGTCCGCGTCGGCAAACACGGCTTCCAGTTGTGCCGTGTCGTACGGCGCAACAGTCAGCAGTGTGTCTTCATGGCGATAGCTCGCCAGATGCTGCACATACGTGCGGCGCGAGGAATCCGAATACAGCGCCGGTCGATCGGTGCGGCCATGGAACGCGCCTTTCACGGCAATGCGCTTGATGGTGCGTCCGGCGTAACGCGCGCCCGGATCGGTCATCAGCTTGGCATTCACGTCAGCGATGCGGCAGGCCAGGCCCACCGACTCGGAACCGGAATTCAGGCACAGGTAGCGCGTATACGGATTGCTGCCGCGGTTGCGACCCAGCTCGCGATCCAGCGCGCGCGCGAAACGCATTTGCGACACGCTCGGGGTCATCACGTTCGCCATCACTTGCGGACGCGCCAGCGCGGCATCGATGGCAGCGTTATTGTGACCGAAACCCAGCATGCCGTAGCCGCCGTTGTCGTGCACCACCGCACCTTTGAGCGTCACGATCCACGGTCCGCGCGCTGCCGCCGGCATGTATGGATTCACCGCGTCGTCCGGATAGAAATTGACGAGCTCATGCTGTGACTGGGTCAGTTGCTCGGCTTCATCCAGCTTGAGGAAATCGCCAAGGTCCGTGCGCAATTGGCGATGGCGTGCGACAGCGTCGGCAACCGCCTGGACAAGGTGTGGATCCAGCGCGGCCATGCGCTCGATGGTGGCGTCGTCAAGGCCCGTGGTCCGCGGCTTTCCGCCAAATTCGCGCAGTTCGCGCAGCTGATCGATGACACCCATGACTACTCTCCTCGAATCTGACAGCGCCTCGCGCCCAACGCGAAGCAGGCCGGCAGGATGTGCTTTGTGCGTGGAGGGCCCGTAAGGCCCCGGGGCCGATGCGCCCGTTCGCACTGCGTCGCGTATGGGGAAACCGCTGACGCCAGGCAAGGATAACTGGTGGGAAAGGGCGGCGGTACCCCCAGGATGACGGCTGTCATATCGGATCGCTGACGCCGGCAACTGCGCAAAAACGCTTGCCATGTCTACGCTGCAATGCAAGGAGGCTCATCATGCATACGCAAACTGATGTCGTGGCCCGTCTTTGTGGCGCGGTCAAACGTTACGGTTCCCTTACCGCCCTGGATGGCGTGGATCTCGTGTTGCAGCGCGGCGAACTGCTGGCAGTGCTAGGCCCTAACGGTGCCGGTAAAAGTACCAGCATCAGCCTGCTGCTCGGTCTGATGGAGCCTGACCAAGGGCGCGCCGAGCTGTTTGGCATGGACCCCGTTCAGATTGATGCGTGCCGCCGCATTGGCGTGATGCTGCAATCGGCCATGCTGCCGGCCACGTTGCAGGTGGGTGAATTGCTTCGCCTGGTGTCCAGCTACTACCCCAATCCACGCCCGTTGGAAGAAAGCGCGGCCCTGGCGGGTGTCGGCGACCTGCTCAAACGCCCTTACGGCAAGCTGTCGGGTGGCCAGCAGCGCCGCGTGCAATTCGCGCTGGCGTTGTGTGGGCGGCCGGAACTCTTGTTCCTGGATGAACCCACCGTCGGCATGGATATCGATGCGCGTCGCAAGCTGTGGGCGGCGATGCGTGCGCTGGTTGCAGAAGGATGCTCGGTCGTCCTGACTACACACTATCTGGAAGAAGCCGAAGCGCTCGCGCAACGCGTCATCGTGATGGCGAAAGGACGCGTGCTGAGCGACGGCAGTGTCGATGCGTTGCGCGCGCGCGTACCGCTCACGCACATACGCTGCGTGACAGATCTCCATGCCGATGTGATTGCCAACTGGCCACAGGTGGTATCCGCTGAACGCGACGGCACACGTATGCGCATCAGCACCAGCGCGGCCGAACATGTGCTGCGGCGTCTGCTTGACGCTGACGCATCGCTCAGTGAGCTGGAGGTGCAGCGCGCGAGCCTCGCCGATGCATTCACGGCATTGACGAACGAAGAAACCGTTGAACAGGAGGCTGCGTGATGAACAGTGGATCGATATCGGCCGCGCACACGACATTGCAATCAAGCGGCATGAGTGCTTCTCGCGTGATCGGCGCGTACGTCGCCGAGGCGCGTAGCGAATGCATCCGCTACATGCGTGCGCCGGGGTTCATGTTGCCGATCTTGCTGTTTCCAACGATGTTCTATTTGCTCTTCGGCATTGTCATGGGTAAGTCCGAAGGGGCCGATGCCGCGCGATATCTGCTGGTGAGCTACGGGGTGTTTGGCGTGATGAGTCCCGGCTTGTTCGGCTTCGGTGTCTCGCTGGCGCTGGAACGCGATGGCGGTCTGCTCACCTATAAGCGTGCGCTACCCATGCCGCCCGGCGCGTATCTGCTCGGCAAGATGCTGATGGCGATGGCCGCCGCGGCCGTAGTGATCCTGTTGCTGCTCGGCATGGGCTTGGCATTGGGCCATCTTGCGTTGTCCCTGCAGCAGATGGGCCTGATGTTATTGACCGGCACGCTTGGCGTGTTGCCGTTCTGCGCGCTGGGTATGCTGGTGGGTACCCTGATCAAGGGGCAGGGCGCGCCGGGCATGCTCAACCTGGTCTATCTGCCGATGTCGTTCCTTTCCGGCTTGTGGATTCCCATCACCATGCTGCCGAAAGTCTTGCAGCAGCTCGCGCCCATCTGGCCGAGCTACCACCTCGATCAGATCGGGCTCGCGGCGGTGGGGTTACAGCATGGCGGCATGGCGAAACATGTCGTGATATTGATGGGTTTTGCCGCGGTATTCTTCATTGCCGCAGTGCGCAGGCTGCGGCGCTACGGTTGAAGTACGATGGGGCGTAACGTGCCGGCGGCGCGGGGAAGGTGACCATGACTATCATCGCAGCGATTCGCACCTGGTTCGTGCCGGCACCCGATTCCTACGCTGCAGGCAGCGTGCGCAAGGGCAAGTCCCCCTGGATAGACGCGGTCCATTTATTGTGGTCGGTGTGGATTTTCATCACGCCGATGTTTGACCACTTCACGTGGTTGTGGGCATGGCTCACGCTGGCGTCCTATCCGGTATTTTTGGCGTTGTTCGCCAAAAGCGTGGTTGCACCCCGCAAGGATGTGGGCATCTACGCATCCGGCATGCTGCTGTTGGCGTTGGGTTTGTTGCCGTGGTATCCCAGCGGTCTGACCTATTTCGTGTTCGGTTGCGTGATGGCACGCAGTTGCTCGACGAGTTTCCACAAATACCTGGCATTCATCGCCGTCATGAATGCGGCATGCCTGTTGGAGACATGGTTGCTGCACTACGCGTGGCAGGCTGTGGTGTCCATTCCCGTGGTGTGTTTCACCATCGGCCTGGTCAACGCGGCCGAACGCATCAGCGATGAAAAAACCGCCCAGCTCAAGCTTTCGCATGACGAGGTGCGCAGGCTTGCGGCCACCGCCGAACGCGAGCGCATCGGCCGCGATCTGCACGATCTGCTGGGGCATACCTTGTCGCTGATCACATTGAAGCTGGAGCTTTCACGCAAACTATTCGATCGCGACAGCGAGGCCGCGCGTCGCGAGCTTGAAGATGCCGAGCGCGTCGCGCGCCACGCTCTGGCGGAAGTGCGCGCAGCGGTTACCGGCATCCGTTCCACCGATCTGGCCGCCGAACTTGCCTCGGCGCGACTGCTGCTGGAGTCCTCGGCCGTACATCTGGATTACGGCAACCTGCCCGATTCATTGCCGCAAGAGGTGGAGCGCACGCTGGCCCTGGTCATTCGCGAAGCCACGACCAATATTCATCGGCACGCAGGCGCTACCGAGGCCAGCGTGCGCTTTACCCGCACACCGGAAAAACTGGACATGCAGATTTGCGATAACGGGAAAGGCGGGCTCGCCTCCCACGGTAACGGTGTAAGCGGCATGTGCGAGCGCATACGCGCCATTGGCGGAACCTTGCAGATCGAATCACCCTCGCGTCGCGGTACGCGCCTGATGATCAGCGTGCCATTGCGGATGCAAAAAACCACCGCTGTGATGGGGGCCTCCCCACAGACCGGCTATGTCACGGGAAGCGCCGCATGATCCGCGTATTGCTCGCCGAGGACCAGGCGATGGTGCGCGGTGCCTTATCGGCGCTGCTCAACCTCGAATCGGACATCGAAGTGCTCGGCTCCGTATCTGACGGCGAAACGGCGTGGCGCGAGGTGCAACGACTCAAGCCGGACGTGCTCGTTACCGACATCGAAATGCCAGGCATAACCGGGCTGGAACTGGCGCAGCGCGTGCACCGCCATGAGCTGCCGGTGAAATGCGTGATCGTCACCACCTTTGCGCGACCCGGCTTTCTGCGGCGCGCACTGGATGCAGGCGTATCGGGCTATTTGCTGAAAGATGCGCCGGCTGAGAACCTGGCCGAAGCGCTGCGCACCGTGTATCGCGGCGGCCGTTCGATCGATCCACAGCTTGCGTTGGAGGCCTGGTCGGAAGCCGATCCATTGAACGATCGCGAACGGCAGGTACTGCGCTTGGCCGGAGAAGGGCAATCGGCAACCGATATTGCCGCCAAGCTCAACCTCTCACACGGCACGGTGCGTAACTATCTTTCCGAGGCGATCGGCAAATTGGGTGCGGCCAATCGCATCGAGGCCTATCGCCTGGCGCGGCAGAAGGGGTGGTTGTAACTGTCACCGCCGGTCTCGAATATGGGTTCCGTCCGCGTTGCGGTGTTATCTCAACGCACCAGGCAGACTCGAACACCGTCATTGCATGCCCCATTGTGTGCAGTATGAACGCTTGGCGATTTGGGTACTTCGGTGTTTGCTCGAATGCGTTGCGCGGCACGCTACGAAATCTATGCGCTGATGGTGCCAAAGTATGCCGAAAGGTGTTTCGGAAAAGTGCTTGTAGTGGGGTTTTAATTGTCGGGTACGAAGGGTTTTGCGAGTTGGAGTGTAATCAGGTAGCGGTTTTTATCAGGGTTGCTATCGTGTGAGAAGCAGCGGATATCCAGCACAATTTGCAGTTTGTCTTCGGCTTGCCAGTACGTGATCGGATTTTTGCAACGCCGGATCCCCGCGCGTGTGGCAGGCGTGTCTTCAATGGGGGGGGCTATCCGAAACCAAAATCGGTCTCCACCCCCCTCGGCGGAACTGGTTTTGGAGGTCGATCAGGACGCGCATGGATGCGTCGAGGGGCAGGGTTTCTTTCTGAGGCGAAAGCGTTACGTCGTAAACATTACCTTCGCGCTCAACGCCAGGGGTGAGGAATTTAGCCGCAGGGGTAGTGAATCCGTAGATAGGGTCATTGAAGCGGAATATTGCCGGTCGCGTGACGTAAAGACTGATGAAATTCCATTCTGTCATGGGTGGAAGGGTGGAGCGGGACTGTGCGCGGACCTGCTCGTAAGGCTCACCGATGGCGTTCAATATGACGATATCGGTAGGGCGAAGCCATGCATGGATGGCATAGGCTGTTGTAGCGCCAAGAACAACAGCCATGCTCCATACAATTAAACGATAGCGCTTCATTGCCCGCCCGCCGCGATGATGTAGAGCGAGTTTTCCACCATATGCCGTTCCAGCGGGTCGTGAAGCAACCGGTCGAAGCGCTCCGCCGCGTGCAGTACAAATCCCATGCGTTGCGTGGGGTCGGCCAAGTTGGCCCGGGGGCTGTTGCTGAACGATTCTTGCGGGATGGAGTGACCATTGACGGTGCATTGGTTGGACAACACCAATTGAATTTCCTGAGGTGAGCCCGAGGCAAAATGCAAGGCCCAGGCAAATTGGTTGGCACGCATCAGCGAGCTAAATATGGGGTCATCGTGGATGACAGGTTGCAGAATGTTGATTTGTTCATGGTGCGCAAGGCGTTCGACACCAACATTAGTTCTGCCTGCGTCTATGGCCTCAAATCCTTCAATGATCTCGGCCCTTACTCTGCCGAATCCGACCTTGCTCCCTGGGGGCCACCATACAAAGCCTTCCAGTGCCGCACGCTCTCCCAGACATTCCTTCAACCTCGCCAGCCCAAATTCCTTATAGAACATGTGAATCGGCCAGATATCGAGGAACAACGTAGCGTTGCCCATGGCCAGCATCTGATAAACCTTGTCCGCGCCAGCACCCGCCGCCTGATCGTTGATGCCCTGCGCCCAGAGAGACACGTTTGAAGAGTTCATGGCGAGCTGCGAGGCCAGCACTGGATGACACGTTGCGAACTGGCGCTCAGCCGCCGCGCGTTGAACCATTTGCGCGGCATTGAGCAAGCCACAGCCCACTTGCTTGGAGGCAAACGCGGCCAGGCCCGTCCACTGGAAGCGTCTGTCATCGATCCACAACTTGGCATAGGCCGCATTGATGCGCCGGTTTCGCGCGACTGGGTCTGACGCTGACGCGATGGGTTCGGCACGCTTCTGCAGGTTGCGCCAGCAGTCGATGCAGTCGCGCTTGCTTTCTTCGGACGGCTTTCGCTGTGCTTTTCGTGCGGGGTAGCAAATGGAGCAGTTGGGGTCGCCGCAAGTCATCGAGCGCTTACTTCCTTGTGGGCAAGCCTCTGATGTTAATCAAGCTGCGAAGAAATAGGCGCTCGGTTTGATGTGCACGTAGTGGTGCTACGCGTGTGGGCAAAGGCTGATGTTCACGCGTTGCGCTGCTTTCGTTCGGCAGAGTTTTTTTATTTGGCCGGCGTTTGTTCGAAACTGCCCGCGGCGCCAGGAAACACCACCGGGCTTTCGTAGCCGTCGGCCGAGACCGCCGACACGCCGAAGAACCAGTCGTCGATCACCACATTTTTCAAAACATCATGATCGACGTCGCCGACGGCGTGGCTGTATTGCCATTGCGGCGCGGTGGTGTCGCGCCAATGGATACGATAGCCCGCTGCGCCAGGCACTTTCTGCCAGCGCACGGTGGTGTCGGTGGCGACCGCGCCGCTGATGGAAACGTGCGCGGGCGGTGCTGGCGCGCGTGACATGGCGGCCATGGTAAGCGTGTTGAGGGCCGTCACGCGCGCGAGGTAGTCGAAGTCGATACCATTGATGGTGTCGCCGTATGTCACGCCGTTTTCCACGCGCAGATCCTGATGCTGGCGGGTGTAGTCTTCTTTGCTTTCGGTGACGCGTATGGCCGGATAACCCGCTTCGAGGAACGGTACCTGGTCGCCGCCGCGGCCATAGCGGTCGGTGCGGTAGATCATGTGCACACGCAAGTCGGGTAGGTACTGATCGGCGAGCGCGGCCATGTAGCGTGCGACATTGCGCGAAGGCGAGTCGACCTCGCCGCCGAAGTAGTTGCGCATTTTTGCCTGCTCGGGTGTTTCGGTGCTGCGCGTGCCTTCGCTGAAGACGCGCACGCTGGTGCTGTCGTCGACACCGTTCTGACCGCGGCCGCTGCCGACGATGTCGTTGTTGAGATCGACTTCGACCTGCCAGCCTTGTGCCTTGGCGTAATCGGCCAGCACCTTGCCACCGTACAAACCTTGTTCTTCACCGGAAACGGCGGCGAATACCAGCGTGGCGCGGTTGTCCTGCTTGGATAACAGTCGCGCGGCTTCGATCAACGCCGCCACGCCGGAGGCATCGTCGTTGGCGCCGGGGGCGTCGCTGGTCGCGTTCATCACGTCGGTGACACGCGAATCGAGATGGCCGGTCATCACGATCATGCGTTGCGGATCCGTGCTGCCGCGCTTGATCGCCACTACATCCATCACCACCGTGGGCTTGGGAATGCGTTTGCCGGTGACGGCCTGCGAGGGGGTGACGATCTCCAGGCAACCGCCGCACTCGTGCGAAATGCTTTCGAAGCGCGATGTCACCCAGCGCCGCGCCGCGCCAATGCCGCGTGTCGGGGAGGTGGTGTCGGAAAGGGTGTGGCGGGTGCCAAAGCCGACCAGCGTGGTGATCGTTTGCCGAAGTTGCGCTTCATCCGGTGCGTTGGCCAGCGCGTGCAGGCTGGCCTGCTCGTGTGGATAGGCCTCGGTGGTTTGTGCCAGGGTGGCAGAGCCGTGCAGGGCGATGAGGAGAGCCAGCGAAAGGAGGAGGCTGTGGCGAGGCATAGGATCGTCCGTTGGTCGGGTCGGGATGGTCGGCGGCGGTGGTAGAGCGGATTCCTGCGCGGCGGGCGGTTTGGGCGATAATTGTGCCTCACGTCTGACGATGTCATGTCCTTGAAAAAGTCTGATTTCCATTTCGACCTGCCTCCTGAGCTGATCGCACAGGCGCCGCTGGTCGAACGCAGCGCAAGCCGCCTGCTGGTGCTCAATGCGCCCACGCACACCTGGCAGGATCGCATGTTTCGCGAGTTGCCTTCGCTGCTGCACAAGGGCGACTTGCTGGTGTTCAACGATACGCGCGTGTTGCCGGCGCGCCTTTATGGACACAAGCCCAGCGGCGGTGCGGTAGAAATACTGATCGAGCGCGTGACCGGCGCGCATGAAGCGACCGTGCAGCTGGGGGTCAGCAAGAAGCCGCGCGAGGGCACGGTCATCGTGCTGGCCGATGGCAGCCACGCGACAGTGCTGGGGCGTGACGAAAGCTTTTTTCATCTGCGCTTTGAATCCCCCGAGCCGCTGGAGCGCCTGCTGTTGAAGCTGGGCGAGATGCCGTTACCTCCTTACATTTCGCGTCACGCCGATGCGAGCGACATGGAGCGCTACCAGACGGTCTATGCGCGCGAACCCGGCGCGGTGGCAGCGCCCACGGCGGGCCTGCATTTCGACGAAACACTGATGACGCAGTTGCGCGACATGGGCGTGGATTTTGGTTACGTAACCCTGCACGTTGGCGCCGGCACGTTTCAGCCGGTACGTGCGGATGACCTTTCGCAGCACAAGATGCATCGCGAATGGTTGAATGTAGGCGCGGGCTTGGTGGAGCACATCGAGCGCACGCGCCGCACCGGTGGGCGCGTCGTTGCCGTGGGCACGACGGTGGTGCGTGCATTGGAAAGCGCAACAGTGAATGGCGAACTGCGCCCGTTTGCGGGCGAAACGCAGATCTTCATTTTCCCGGGCTATCGCATCACCAGCATCGACGCGCTGATCACCAACTTCCATTTACCGCAATCGACTTTGCTGATGCTGGTCTCGGCACTGGTCGGGCGCGAGTACATGCTCGATGCGTATCGGCATGCGGTGGAAGATCGGTATCGGTTTTTCTCGTATGGCGATGCGATGTTGATCCTGCCCAGGGGCATGTGACCTTGCACCCGTCGCCCCGCGTCCGCCAGGGCGACGGGTGCGTTGAAATGCCATAATTCCCCGATGACCTCCATGCACTTCGACCTCCTCGCCACCGATGGCGCTGCCCGCCGCGGGCGCCTCACGTTCGACCGCGGCACCGTGGAAACGCCGGCCTTCATGCCGGTGGGCACCTATGGCTCGGTAAAAGCCATGACACCGCGCGACCTGGTCGAGGTCGGGGCCGAAATTATCCTTGGCAACACGTTCCATCTGTTCCTGCGGCCGGGCCTGGACATCGTCAGTGAATTTGGCGGCCTGCATCGCTTCATCGGCTGGAAGGCGCCCATCCTCACCGATTCCGGCGGCTTCCAGGTGTTCTCGCTGGCGCACAAGCGCAAGATCACCGAAGAGGGCGTCGCGTTTGCCTCGCCGGTGGATGGCTCGAAGGTGTTTCTTTCGCCGGAAGAGTCGATGCGCATCCAGACCGTGCTCGATTCGGATATCGCGATGATCTTCGATGAGTGCACGCCTTATCCTGCTACGGAAAACGTGGCGGCGGAGTCGATGGAACTGAGCCTGCGCTGGGCGGAGCGTTCGCGTCGCGCGTTCGACGAATTGAAAAACCCCAATGCGCTGTTCGGCATCGTGCAGGGCAGTGTGTACGAAAATCTGCGCAAGCGCTCGGCCGAAGGGTTGATTCAGATCGGCTTCGATGGCTACGCCGTCGGCGGATTGGCGGTGGGCGAGCCCGAAGCGGAGCGCAATCACACGCTGGACGCGACGGTGCCGTTGCTGCCCAAGGATCGGCCGCGCTACCTGATGGGTGTGGGGCGTCCGGAAGACATCGTCGAGGCCGTTCGACGCGGGATCGACATGTTCGATTGCGTGATGCCTACCCGCAACGCGCGCAATGGCTTCCTGTTCACCTCGCACGGCACGCTGCGCATCCGCAACGCCAAATACGCCGCCGACACCCGCGTGATCGAAGAGGGCTGCGAATGCTATGCCTGCAGCCAGGGATTCAGCCGCGCGTACCTGCGCCACCTGGACCGCTGCAATGAAATACTCGGCAGCCAGCTTGCGACCATGCATAACCTGCATCATTACCAGCGCCTGATGGCTGGGCTGCGCGGTGCCATTGCGGCGGGCTCGCTGGAGGGGTTCGTGGCGGAGTTCTATGCGCGGCGCCGGGTGGGTTCGGAATGATCATTTGGGTGGTCCCTCCCTGCGTGTAGGGAGGGGTCAGAGCACCCTCGTGGTGAACCCGCATCACGCGGCAAGCTCGTGTAAGCCCACCCCGGCCCTCTCCCGCAAGCACGGGAGGGAGAAGGGGGCAGGTTTCACCCTGTTGGCGAACTTTTAGGCCATTTCAGGGACAAACCCCCAAAACTTGCGGTGACGCGTGGCCTCGTCCGCCCCTTCACCGGAGGCAGCCGGGGCGAACGCAAAAAGCCGTACTCATGGCATAATCCAACGTCTTTTTCTGGGCGCGCGGCGAAAACTCCAGTCGCAGCCACAACTTGCGGGATAAGTAGATGACTCTTCCGACGACTTTCGTGCTGGCGCAGGCCGCGCCAGGGGCGGCCAATGGCGGTCTGTCCATGCTGTTCCTGATGATCGTGCTGTTCGGCCTGATGTATTTCATGATGATCCGCCCGCAGATGAAGCGTCAGAAGGAACACCGCCAGTTGGTGTCCAATCTGGCCAAGGGCGACGAAGTGGTCACCAATGGCGGCATTGCCGGCCGCGTCGAAGAGGTGGGCGAGACGTTCATCACGGTGGAGATCGCGACGAACGTCAAGATCAAGCTGCAAAAGTCGGCCGTCCAGCAGGTGTTGCCCAAGGGCACGCTGAAATCGTCCTGAGCACCTTTCGAACGAGCAGGCAGGACGCTTGCCGCCAATCATGCACGCACGCCTGATTGGCTGATTTTCTCGACACAACCGTTATTCCACGTTACCCGCGGCAGGCGTCGCGGTTCATTCGGATGCAAGGCATGAGTGATTTTCCACGCTGGAGATACTTTCTAGTTGCCATCGTACTGGTGGCGGGCATTCTGTACGCCTTGCCGAACGTGTACGCGCCGCTTCAGGCTGTGCAGGTGTCGTCCAGCCAGAGTGAGCCGCTCGATCCGACCGTGCAGCAAAAGGTCATTTCCGCGCTGCAGTCGGCCAAGATCCCTTACGTCAACGAGAGCGTCAGGCACGACGCCAGCCGTGGCGACTACATGGTGATCGGCTTTGCCAACGGCGACCAGCAAAAGAGTGCGGCCGATGCGCTCAAGCCGGTGCTGGGCGACAAATACACCGTGGCCTTCAATCTCGAATCCACCGTGCCGCGCTGGCTCTCGGCCATCGGCGGCCGTGCCATGCCGCTGGGTCTGGATTTGCAAGGCGGCGTGCGCTTCCTGATGGCGGTCGACCAGAGCGACATCATCGACCGGCAGGAAAACCGCTATACGCAGGACATCGCCGCGCTGCTGAAGGACAAGAAGATTCCCTTCATCTCCGTGGCGCGCGCCGCTACGGCGGGCCAGGGCGTGAACGTGGTGTTGAGCTCCTCCGCCGATCGCTCGGCGGCCAGCGATGCGATCGCCACCGAGTACACCGATCTGGGTGTTACCGACGGTGCCAGCACGGGCGACCGTTTTGTACTCAACGCGGTGATCAAGCCCGATAAGTTGCACGACATACAAACCAATGCTATCCGGCAGAACCTTGCCACGCTGAGCAACCGCATCAACGCACTGGGTGTATCGGAGCCGGTGATTCAGGTGCAGGGCGAAGATCACATTTCGGTAGAGCTGGCAGGTGTGCAAGATCCGGCCGAAGCGAAGAAGGTGATCGGTGCCACCGCCACGCTGGAATACGTGGCCGGTATCGGCGATGCGCGCGACCCTGCCGTGCAGGATGCCGTGAGGACCGGCAACATCCCGCCGGATGCGCACCTGTATTACGGCAGGCAGGGCGAACCTTATCTGGTGAGCAAGAACATCATCGCCAGCGGTGACGAACTGGTGGACGCGTCCTCCGGCAATGATTCGCAGAGCGGTTCGCCCAGCGTAAATGTGACGCTGAACTCGGCCGGCGCGGCCAAGATGCTGGATTTCACCCGCGACAACGTCGGCAAGCCGATGGCTGTGGTGTACGTGGAAACCACCACCGACACCAAAGTCGTCGACGGCAAGGAAGTGCACACGCCCAAGACCACCTATTCGGTGATCAACTACGCCACGATCCAGGGCGTCTTCAGCAACAAGTTTCAGACCACTGGGCTGGCCAGCACCAAGGCTGCGTCGGAACTGGCGCTCATGCTCAAGGGCGGCTCGCTCGCGGCGCGCATGGACATCGTGCAGGAAGGCGTGATCGGCCCCAGCCTCGGGCAGGACAACATCGACAAAGGTTTCAAGGCGGTGTTGTTGGGCCTGGCCTTGGTTCTGCTGGCCGCGGCGATCTACTACAAGCTGTTCGGCCTGGTGGCGGACGTCGCGCTGTTCTTCAACCTGGTGATCCTGGTGGCGGTGATGTCGATGGTCGGCGTAACGCTCACCATGCCGGGCATTGCCGGCATCGTGCTGACGTTGGGTATGGCGATCGACTCCAACGTGCTGATCTGCGAACGCGTGCGTGAGGAATTGCGCAACGGTTCCACGCCACTGGCGGCCATTCGCGCCGGTTACGAGAAAGCATGGGCGACGATTCTCGACGCCAACGTGACGCACCTTATCGCGGCATTGGCGCTGACCACGATGGGTTCGGGCCCGATCAAGGGTTTCGGCGTCACGCTGCTCATCGGTATCCTCACCTCGATGTTCACCTCGGTAACGGTTACCCACGCGATCACCGCGCTGATCCACGGCGGCCGCAAGCTCAAGACGCTGTCGGTGTAATCGGAGACCCCCATGGAAATTTTCAATCACAACGCCAACGTCCACTTCCTGGGACTACGCAAAATCAGCATCGGCGTGGCCGTGCTGCTGGTCATCGCTTCGATCGTGCTGCTCGCCACGCGCAGCCTCAACTACGGGCTGGATTTCACCGGTGGTGTCGCCGTGGAAGCCATCTACGACAACCCGGTCTCGGTCGAAGACGTACGCAATGCGCTGGACAAGGGGGGCGTAGATAACGCCGTCGTGCAGAGCGTGGGCGGTACGCGCCATGTGGCGATCCGCTTCCAGCCCAAGGATGACAAGCACTACGTCGCGCAGGAAGGCAAGTCGCCCAACCTCGACCTGATGACCAATGACGTGGCCAAAGCGCTGCAGGCGGCACGTCCTGACGCCAAGATTGCCAGCAAGAGTTACGTCGGTCCGCAAGTGGGCGCGGAGTTGCGCAGCGATGGCGTCACCGCGGCCATCTTCGTCATCATCGGCATCGGTGTGTATCTGTGGATTCGCTTCGAACGCCGCTTCGCTATCGCCGCGCTGGCGACCGAAGTGCACGACGTGCTGGTCACGTTGGGGGTGATCTCGCTGTTCCGGCGCGAATTCGACATGACCGTGCTGGCCTCGGTGCTGGCCGTGATCGGTTACTCCATCAACGACAAAGTGGTGGTGTTCGACCGTATCCGCGAGCTGTTCCGTTCCGCGCGCAAGGCCGATCCGGAAGAAATCCTCAATCGCTCGATCAACAGTACGCTGTCGCGAACCATCATCACCTCGCTGTTCACGGGCATCGCGATGGCCGCGTTGTATTTCTTCGGTGGTCCGACGGTGCACGGTTTTGCGATCACCATGCTGATCGGCATTGTGGTGGGTACGCTGTCGTCGATCTTCGTGGCCAGCCCGATCCTCTTGTGGCTGGGCGTATCGAAGAAGGATTTGATGCCGGTCACGCGCGAGAATCCTGAGTTGGCGCGCCGCCCGTAATCGGCAGTGCCTTGCTTACATGAACGGCCCGGATCATCCGGGCCGTTTTGTTTTTTGCATGATCGTGGCACCACGAATGCGACAAAAATTTGCGACCTTCTGCGTCACATCGTGACAAAAATGTCGATCTAAATTTCACGCTGCACCGGTCGATAAGCAGGGTAGGACGCTCCCGCCGTCCTCGAATGGAGTCCCCATGCTTGTCCTTGTCGGTTCCCTGCTGGTGCTTTCCTGCGTGCTGGGTGGTTATGTGCTGTCGCACGGACACATCCTGGCGCTATGGCAGCCGAGCGAACTGATGATCATCGGTGGCGGTGCGATGGGTGCGTTTCTTTCGGCCAATCCGCTCAAGATTGTGAAGGGCGCACTGCACAACATCGTCGCGCTGTTCAAAGGTCCAAAGTATCGCAAGCAGGATTACGTGGATCTGCTCGCGCTGCTGTATGACATCTTTGGCGTCATGCGCAAACAAGGCCTGCTGGGTCTGGAGTCGCATATCGAAGATCCGCAATCGAGTCCGGTATTCAGCGCTTATCCGCGCCTGGTGAAAGAACACCATCTGATCGAATTCACGACCGACTGCCTGCGCCTGATGGTAGGCGGCAACATGAATCCGCATGAGCTGGAGCAATTGCTGGAAGTGGAACTGGAAACCCACCAGCACGAAGCGGAAGCGCCCGCGCTGGCGGTGATGAAGTTGGCCGATGCGTTGCCTGGCTTTGGCATCGTGGCGGCGGTGCTCGGTATCGTGACCACGATGTCGCAACTTGGCGGTGACACCTCGCAAATCGGTGAGCACATCGCCGGTGCCTTGGTGGGCACCTTCCTTGGCATTCTGCTTTGCTATGGTTTTGTCGGCCCACTGGGCGCGGCCATGGAAAACCGTGTGCAGGAAGACGGGCGGGCGTTCGAGTGCGTCAAGGTTGCGTTGCTGGCCTGCCTGCGCGGCTACAACCCGAAGGTTGCCGTGGAATTCGCGCGCAAGACGCTATCGCCGCAGGCGCGACCCAACTTCCAGGATTTTGAAGCCCATCTGAAGGATTCCGCACGCGCAGGAGCATCGGTGTGAGCGAGCAGGATCGCGACATGCTGATCGTGGTGCGTCGTTCGCGCCGCAAAGCGCATGGTCATCACGGTGGCGCGTGGAAAGTGGCCTATGCCGACTTCGTTACGGCCATGATGGCGTTTTTTCTGGTGATGTGGCTGCTCGGTATGGGTTCGCGCCAACAGCGCGCCGCCATCGCCGAATATTTCAAAAACCCAAGCATGACGCCGGGCACCGCGACGGTGGCGCCACCGGGCAAAGTAGGCCCGGGCGGTGCCAGCGACAGCATGATCAAGCTCGGCGGCGCGATGAACATGCCGCATGGTCCGGGCAAAGACCAGCGCTCCGCCTCGCGCGTGAATGCGCAGCAGGCGGAAAAGCTTGCACGCGAACAGGAAAAGCAGCGGCTTGATAATCTGATGCAACAACTGCACGCCGCAATCGACAAGAGTCAGGCGCTGGAACCTTTCAAAGATCAGCTCTTGCTGGACATCACGCCCGAGGGGCTGCGCATTCAGATCGTGGATAAACAGAATCGGCCGATGTTCGACACGGGCAGCGCCACGCTCAAGTCGTACACCGTGGCGATCCTGCATGAGCTGGCGGGGTTCATCAATCAGGCGCCCAATGAGGTGAGCATCTCCGGTCACACCGACGACGCGCCTTATAGCGGCGCAAGCGGCTACAGCAACTGGGAGCTTTCCGCCGATCGCGCCAACGCAGCGCGGCGCGCATTGCTCGATGGCGGCATGCAGGTAGGAAAGGTTGCGCGCGTCGTCGGCCTGGCGGCTTCGGTACCATTCGACAAAGCCAATCCGAGCGATCCGATCAACCGGCGCATCAGCATCATCATGATGACCAAACAGGCGCAGGATGCAGCGCTTTCGCAGGAGGAGGCAGAAGCCGCGCCGCCTTCGGCGCCGACGTTGCCCGTGCCTGCGACGATCAAGCCGAGTGCGCCGTAGGACCGTATAGCGGCTTGAGAGTGCCGGATTTACCTAGAACCCGCCTCGCTGTCTTTCCGGCGAAGGCCGCAATCCAGTGTAAATATGCGTCCGAAGGACACAACATTTTTAGTGTTGAGTGCTGCGCACAACATATTAAAACTGGATTGCGGCCTTCGCCGGAATGACGTTCAGGCAAAGTTGGCGCTAATTCGCAGCGTTTAGCGCTGCAAGCCGTTCGGGTGAACCTACGTCCGTCCACAAGCCACGATGATGGCTGCCGCTCACTTCCCCGCGTTGCATGGCTGTACGCAACAACGGTGCAAGCTTGAAGCGCGGTGGCGTATGGCTTGGACCGTCGCCCTGGCCGGTCACAGCGTGCCAGTCGTTCAAGAGCTCGCGCCGGTACACGCCGATGCCGCTGTAGGTCAGACGCCTGCCGCCTTCATCGTGCAATGCCCCCTGCTCATCCAGCGCAAAGTCACCGTTTGCATGATGCGGGGGATTGTCCACCATCAGCAGATGCGCACGGCCTTTCGGGTCGGAAGGGAGTGTTGCGAAATCGGCATCCGTCCACACGTCACCATTGATCACGATAAACGGTTCCGGTCCCAGCAGTGGCAGGGCGTTGAGCATCCCACCGCCGGTTTCCAGCGGAGTGGGGCCTTCGTATGCGTAGCGAATGCGTAGACCCCAGCGTGAGCCGTCGCCAAGCACTTCCGGAAATTGCTCGGCGAGGTGGGATGTGTTGATGACCACGTAGCGCACGTCGATGGCGGCGAGTTTTTCCAGATGCCATGCGATGAGCGGTTTGCCATGCACCGTCAGCAATGGTTTGGGCGTGTGGTGGGTCAACGGGCGCATGCGTTCGCCCAATCCGGCCGCAAAAATCAGCGCATGCCTCATGCGTGGGACACCTTGGTCAGATCGCGGCCTTCCGCATGGCGTTCGATCAGTGCGGCGAAGTCCGCGAGCTCCGGATAGCTGCGCGCCACCGATATCACATAGGCATACACGCGAGGTACGTCGGCGAGATAGCCGGGTTTACCATCCCGATACCACAAACGATAAAACTGCCCGAGCACACGCACGTGACGGTGCAGGCCAGTCAGATCGAACCAGCGTAGAAAATGATCGCGGTCGATCGCGGTACCGATCATGCCGGTGTGAAGTAAGCGCTGTCGGTATGCTTCCACCCAAGCCTCGATACGTGCGCGCGGCCACACAATATACGCATCGCGCAGCAGCGAAGCCAGGTCGTAGGTAAGCGGGCCGGCGAGCGCGCCCTGGAAGTCGATGATGCCGGGATTGTTGTGCTCGACGACCAACAGGTTACGGCTGTGATAATCCCGGTGCACGAAACAGCGAGGCTGCTCCTGCGCATTGCTGATGATGGCGCGGAACGCCGCTTCCAGTACATCCCATTCGTCGCACGTCGGTGTATGGCCAAGATGCCGTGTGAGAAACCATTCCGGCATGACCTCCAGCCCGCTCGTCAAAAGGCGGTGATCGAACGGTGGCAGATCGCGATAGGCCATGCGCGTTTGCATGCGCAGCAAGGCGTTCATCGCGTCACCATAAAGCGCATCGGCATTGCTGTCCTTGAGTTCGGACAGGTAAAGCCGTGTGCCGAGGTCTTCGATCAGCAGAAAACCTTGTTCCAGATCGTGTGCGTGCACGGTGGGCACATGCAAGCCGGCGTCGGTGAGTTGCTGACCGATCTTCAGCCACGGGCGCGGATCTTCCTGTGCGGGCGGCGAATCCATCACGATCCAGCTGCGACCGGCGTGATGCGTGCGCCAGTAGCTGCGGAAGCTCGCGTCGGAGGAGGCCGATTCGAGGGTGAGGGCGTGGTCGCCAAGTGCTGCACGCGTCCAGGCGAGGCGGGCGGCGGCACGGTCGGTGATGGTTTCCATGCTGAGATTCATTGCGGGCACGCGAATAGCTTAGTGCCTGTCCGCACCATTCACTCAACTCTGGCGTTGCCCTCATCCCGGCGCAGGCCGGAATGAGGGCAAAGTGAATACGTGGCGCTCAAGACAGGTTGTACGCCCGCTCTTCGTGCTCGGCGATATCCAGGCCCACCTGCTCCTGCTCGGGGCCTATGCGCAGGCCGATCGTCAGATCCAACGCTTTGAGGATCACCCAGCTCAGCACGCCGCTCCATGCGATGGTGAAGCCCACGCCCTTTGCCTGAATCCACAGTTGCGCCAGCGGCGAGGTAACGGTGCCGAAGCCGCCCAGTTTGGGCGCCGCGAAAATGCCGGTGAGCAGGGCGCCGATGATGCCGGCCACGGCGTGCACGCCGAACACATCGAGAGTGTCGTCGTAACCGATCATGTGCTTCAGGCGCGTGGCCGTGAAGAAGGACACCGCGCCAGCGGCAAAACCGATGACCAGCGCGCCGGCAGGCCCCGCCGTGCCGGCCGCAGGCGTGATCGCGACCAGGCCCGCCACCGCGCCAGATGCCGCACCCAGCACACTGGCGCGTTTGTGCACAACCCATTCCACTGCGACCCAGCCAATCACCGCGGCAGCCGTGGCAATTTGCGTGACCAGCATCGCCATGCCGGCATTGCCGTTGGCCGCTACGGCCGAACCGGCGTTGAACCCGAACCAGCCCAGCCAGAGCAGCGCGGCGCCAATCACCGTATAGCCAAGGTTATGCGGTGGCATATGCGTATGCGGATAACCACGACGCTTGCCGATGACCAAGCAGGCGACCAGGCCAGCGATGCCGGCATTGATGTGTACCACCGTGCCGCCGGCGAAGTCCAGCACGCCCAGATCGCCCAACAACGAACCTGGGCCGCTCCACACCATGTGCGCGATCGGCAGATAGACGAACGTGAGCCACAAGCCGCTGAACCACAGCATGGCGCTGAATTTCATGCGTTCGGCGTAGGCGCCGATGATTAGCGCCGGCGTGATGATTGCGAAGGTGAGTTGGAACATCACGTACACGCTTTCGGGCACCGTCTGATACAGCGACGAAGGCGTCAGCCCCGCCAGCATCACACGATCAAACGCGCCCAGGAACGAATGCCAGTTGGTCACGCCCGCGTGCATGCCTTGCGTGCTGAAGGCGAGCGAATAGCCGTACACCATCCACAGCACCGTTACCAAGGAGGTAATGGCAAGGCACTGCATCATCACTGACAGCACGTTCTTCGCACGCACCATGCCGCCGTAGAAAAGTGCTACGCCGGGAATCGTCATCATCAACACGAACGCGCTGGCGACGATCATCCAGGCGGTATCGCCGGCGTTGAGTGTTGACGCAGTCGTGGCCTGCGCGAAAGCGGGCGACGTGACAGCGGCCGACACAACCAAGAGCGATGCGCCGCGAAAACGTGCACCGAAGCGGAACGAGAGCCAGGCGCGTGCATCACAGCGCATCGGCATCTACCTCCTGCGTGCGGATGCGAATGACTTGTTCCAGTTCGCTCACGAAAATCTTGCCGTCGCCTACCTTGCCGGTGCGCGCGGCGCGCGTGATGGCATCGATCGCCAGCTCCACCTGCTCGTCGGCCACGGCGATCTCGATTTTCAGCTTGGGGAGGAAATCGACCACGTACTCTGCGCCGCGGTACAACTCCGTATGGCCACGCTGGCGCCCGAAGCCTTTCACCTCGGTCACGGTCATGCCCTGGACGCCGGCCTCGCCAAGCGCCTCCCGCACGTCATCCAGGGTGAAAGGTTTGATGATGGCGGTGACCCATTTCATGCGAGGCAGCTCCGGGTTGATTTGTTGCGGTACAGCAGATTACGTGCCAAGCGGCGAGAGGCCGGAGGATGGCGTCAGGTCGGCGTTTCGCGGCTCTTGCGATGGTTCGGCGCGCACGGTTTGGTGCGGTGATTGCGCCAAAAAGGTGCAATATCCGCCACTCTCTGCTTTCGCCGGGCGACGGTGAGGCTGGTTTGACCTGAAAGGGGTAAATCAGTACCATTTCAGTACTAATTAGAGCGGCATCCTCCTCCCCTTATGTTTCGTGTCAGCCGACTGACGGACTACGCCACCGTGGTGATGACTTGCATCGCCGCGCATCCGGGCGACGTCCTCAGCACTGCCCAGATCGCGGAAGAAGCGCATCTGGAACTCCCCACCGTCAGCAAGCTGCTGAAGTCGCTGGGGCATGCCGGGCTGGTGGAGTCCTTTCGCGGCGTGAACGGCGGTTATCGCCTCGCGCGGCCGGCGCAGCAGATCAGCCTGGCCGCTATCGTGGAGGCGATCGAAGGCCCGCTCGGCATGACCGAATGCAGCGTTGGCGAAGGCCAGTGCGATCGCCAATCCCAATGCGGTGTGCGCGGAAGCTGGCAACGCATCAACCACGTACTGGACAACGCGCTGCGCAGCATGAGCCTGGCCGACATGCTGCGCCCTGCGCCGCCGACTGTGAGCACCGTGGCGTTTACCGATTTGAAAGGCAGGACTGCATCATGACCATCGAAAACGATAGCCCCGTCGTGCTGCGCGACAATGCCGAAGTCGCCGCCGCACTCGGCCGTCGCTACGAGGCGGGTTTCGTTACCGACATCGAAACGGACAGCCTGCCGCCTGGCTTGTCCGAAGACATCGTGCGCCAGCTTTCCGCGTTGAAGGGCGAGCCTGAGTGGATGACCGAGTGGCGCCTGAAGGCGTATCGCCATTGGCTCACCATGCCAATGCCGAACTGGGCCAAGCTCAACATCGCGCCGATCGATTTCCAGGCTATCAGCTACTACGCCTCGCCGAAGAACAAACCCAAATCGCTGGATGAGGTCGACCCCAAGCTGCTGGAAGCCTACGACAAGCTCGGCGTGCCGCTGCATGAGCGCGCCAAGCTCGCAGGTGTGGCGGTGGACGCGGTATTCGATTCGGTCTCCGTCGGCACCACGTTCCGCAAGGAGCTGGCCGAAGCCGGCGTGATCTTCTGCTCGATGAGCGAAGCGATCCGCGAACATCCAGAGCTGGTGCAGAAGTACCTCGGCGGCGTAGTGCCGACCGGTGACAACTACTTCGCTGCGCTCAATTCGGCCGTGTTCTCCGACGGCTCGTTCGTGTTCATTCCCCAAGGCGTTCGCTGCCCGATGGAGTTGTCCACGTATTTCCGCATCAACGCCGGTCACACCGGTCAGTTCGAGCGCACGCTGATCATCGCCGAAGAGGGTGCTTACGTTTCGTATCTGGAAGGTTGCACGGCGCCGATGCGCGACGAAAACCAGCTGCATGCCGCGGTGGTGGAACTGGTCGCGCTGGAAAAGGCGCAGATCAAGTATTCCACCGTGCAGAACTGGTATCCGGGTGACGAGGAAGGTCGCGGCGGTATCTACAACTTCGTCACCAAGCGCGGCGATTGCCGTGGCGACGATTCCAAGATTTCCTGGACGCAGGTGGAAACCGGCTCGGCCATCACCTGGAAGTATCCCAGTTGCGTGCTGCGCGGCGATCGTTCGGTCGGCGAGTTCTACTCGGTGGCGCTCACGCACCATCGTCAGCAGGCCGACACCGGTACCAAGATGATCCACATCGGCAAGGACACCAAGTCGAAGATCGTGTCCAAGGGCATCAGCGCAGGTCGTAGCTCCAATAGCTATCGCGGCCAGGTGAAGGTGGAGAAAGGTGCCGAGGGTGCGCGCAATTACACGCAGTGCGATTCGCTGCTGATCGGCAAGAAATGCGGTGCGCACACCTTTCCGTACATGGAAGTGAAAAATCCCAGCGCCATCGTCGAACACGAAGCGACCACCTCGAAGATCTCCGACGACCAGCTCTTCTACTGCCGCTCACGCGGTATCGGTGAAGAGGATGCGGTGTCGATGATCGTTGACGGTTTCTGCAAGCAGGTGTTTCGCGAGCTGCCGATGGAGTTTGCCGTGGAAGCGAAGAAGCTGCTGGAAATCTCGCTGGAAGGCGCGGTGGGCTGAGGATGCCAATCATCAGCAGTTTCTACGGCATCTTGATACGGATGTACTTCGCTGATCATGCTCCGCCACACTTTCACGCGGTATACGGTGAATCGGAAGCGCTGATCGATATACGGACATTGGAAGTCATCGAGGGCCAGCTACCACGTCGGGCAATGGTATTTGTATTGGAATGGGCCGCACTGCACCGTGCGGAACTGCAAGAGGACTGGGACCTATGCGCAACACGCAAGCCTCCACATCCGATCGAGCCGCTGGACTGAACGCCGCCCCCCCATGGCGATTGGTGGCGGTCACTGTTATGCCGGCTTATCGGCTGGATGTGCGATTCCGTGATGGAACGTCCGGCATCGTTGACATGGCAGCTCTCGTGAACAGCGATTCGGCAGGCGTGTTTGCGTTCTTGCGCGACCCTTCCGTGTTCCAGGCCGCATACGTCGAATTCGGTGCGTTAACGTGGCCTGGTGATATCGACTTGGCACCCGATGCGCTCTATGCCGCGATCAAAGCCAGGGGCGCCTGCGCCCTTACCGCGGAGGGCGTGGTGCAGTGAGGAAACCGTGCTTACGTTGCAACTGCGTCACCGCGCATACCCTGCGCTCACCCGCCGTCGTTCTCCATTACTCTTAATGTGACTTTTTAGCCATGCTGAAGATCGAAAACCTGCACGCCCGCGTCGAGGGCAAGGACATTCTCAAAGGGCTCACGCTGACCGTGAATCCCGGCGAAGTACACGCCATCATGGGCCCGAATGGGGCCGGCAAATCGACGCTGGGCAATGTGTTGTCCGGGCGCGATGGCTATGAAGTCACCGCAGGCTCCGTGCTATTTGAAGGCCATGATCTGCTTGCGCAGGAGCCGGAAGATCGCGCCGCTGCCGGTGTGTTCCTGGCGTTCCAGTATCCAGTGGAAATTCCCGGCGTGAACAACACGTACTTTCTGCGCGCGGCGCTCAACGCCCAGCGCAAGCGGCGCGGTGAGGCGGAGCTCGATTCCATGCAGTTTCTCAAGCTGGTGCGCGAGAAGCTGAAAATCATGCAGATTTCCGATGAGCTGCTGCATCGCGCCGTCAACGAAGGTTTTTCCGGTGGCGAGAAGAAGCGCAACGAGATTTTCCAGATGGCGGTGCTTGAGCCGAAGCTGGCGATTCTCGACGAGACCGACTCAGGCTTGGACATCGACGCGCTCAAGCAGGTGGCGCAAGGCGTGAACGCGCTGCGCTCGCCCGACCGCGCTTTCCTGGTCATCACGCACTATCAGCGCCTGCTCGACTACATCGAACCGGATTTCGTGCATGTGCTGGCCGATGGTCGCATCGTGGAAAGCGGCGACAAGACGCTGGCGCTGAAACTGGAAGAACACGGTTACGCCTGGGTGGCCGAGCGCGATCCAGCTTTGGCTGGCGAGGCGAGTACATGAGTCAGTCGCCAGCACCCGTGCCTTTTATCGACGCGCTGCGTGATGCGGCTGATTTGCGGCTGCCCGGTAGCGGCCTGGCCTGGCTGGATGCGGCGCGGCGCGAAAATCTGGAAGCATTCATCGCTGCCGGATTGCCGGACACACGCGCCGAAGCGTGGAAATACACCGCATTGCGCGCGCTGGGTCAGCGACGTTTCGCATTGGGTGATGCGCAGGCGACGGGGCATCTTGTCGATCCTCATGCGCTGGCGCTGCCCGGTATCGATGGCCCGCGTCTTGTATTCGTCAACGGCGTGTTCCGCGCCGACCTGTCGCGCCTGGAAACACTGTCGCAAGGCTTGACGCTGCAGCCGCTGTCGAAGGTGCTGCAAAACGATCCCGAGCCGCTGCGCTTCGCGCTCAGCCGCCACTATCGTGAAGCCGGCGATGCATTCGCGCGGCTTAACGCAGCGTTGGCTGGCGATGGCGTGGTGCTGCGTGTCGCGCCGGGTGCGCGGATCGGCAAGCCCGTTCATCTGTGCTTTGTGGGAACGCCCGCGCAAGGCGACGTCGCATGGCATGTGCGCAATGTCATCGAAGTGGGCGAGGGCGCCGAGCTCAATCTGGTTGAGCACCATCTGGCTACGGCGTCGCACAAGCACCTTGGCACGCTGGTCAGCGATATCGTGGTACACGATGGGGCGAAGCTGCACCACGCGCTGCTGCAGAATGCGGGCGAGGAAAGCACGTTGATCCGCCGCGGCAGCGTGCATCTGGGCGCGAAGGCGCAGGCGATGATGCATGTGCTGGAGATCGGCGGCACGCTGGTGCGTCACGATCTGCACGCCGAACTGCGTGGCGATGGGGCACGCTTCGATACGCGGGGTGTGTTCGTGCTGCGTGGGCGCCAGCATATCGATACCCAGCTTTCGATTCGCCACCAGGCGCTCAATACGGCATCCGAATCCATTTGGCGCGGTGTGGCCGACGAGCGTGCACGCGGGGTGTTCCGTGGTGCCATCGTGGTGGCGGAGGGTGCCGATGGAAGCGATGCCAGCCTCAATAACAAGAACCTGCTGCTGTCGCCGTTGGCCGAGATCGATACCAAGCCCGAGCTGGAAATCTATGCCGATGAAGTGAAAGCCGCACACGGTGCCACGGTCGGCCAACTCGACGAGCGCGCTCTGTTTTATCTGCGTTCGCGTGGGCTGCCGCGGGCCGAAGCGCGCGCGCTGCTTACCGCGGCCTTCTGCCGTGCGGTATTCACGGCGCTCCCCAACGAAACCCTGCGCGATCATTTCTCCGACGCATTGCTCGCGCATCTGCCCTGATTGCTGCCATGACCGTCAAGCCCAACCATCCTCCTCTCGATTTCGACGTGGAACGCGTGCGCGCGGATTTTCCGCTGCTTTCGCGCACTGTCCACGGTAAGCCACTGGTGTATTTCGATAACGCCAACACCAGTCAGAAGCCACGGCAAGTCATCGAGGCGGTGGACCGTCACTATCGCGAGCACAACGCGAACGTAGCGCGGGCCGTGCATCAGTTGGGCGAGGAGGCGACGGCCGCCTATGAGCAGGCGCGCGAGAAGCTGGCCGCGTTTATCAATGCCGGTTCGAGCAGCGATGTGGTGCTCACATCCGGCACTACGCAATCGATGAATCTGGTCGCCTACAGCTACGCGTTGCCGCGGTTGAAGCCGGGCGATGCGATCGTCACGACGGTGATGGAGCATCATGCCAACATCGTTCCTTGGCAGCTCATGGCTGCGCGCACCGGCGCAACGGTGAAGGCTGCACCGATCGATCAGAACGGCGAGCTCATTCTTGAGAAATATTTCCAGTTGCTTACGCCGGACGTGAAACTGGCCTGCGTCGCGCACGTGTCCAACGTGCTCGGCACTGTGAATCCGGTGCGCGAGATCGCACGCGAATGTCGCAAGCGTGGCATACCGCTGATGGTGGACGGTTCGCAGGCGTTGCCGCATCGCCCGGTGGACGTGCAGGCGCTTGGTTGCGATTTCTACGCGCTGACCGGCCACAAGATGCTGGCCCCCACCGGTACTGGCGCGCTATGGGCCAGGCGCGAACATTTGCAGGCCATGCCGCCGTTCTTCGGCGGTGGCGAGATGATTCGCGAAGTGCGTTTCGAAGGCACGACGTTTGCCGAACCGCCGCACAAATTCGAGGCAGGTACGCCCAATATTGCTGGCTTCGCCGGTGTCGGTGCGGCTATCGACTACTACGATTCGCTGGGCTTTGAAGCCGTTCGTGCGTGGGAGCGTGCCTTGCTGACGTACGCCACCGAGCGCCTGCGTGAGATTCCTGGTTTGCGCATCTTTGGCGAAGCGAAGGAGAAGGAGCCTGTCATATCCTTCCTGATCGAGGGCGCACAGGCCACCGACATGGCCACGCTACTTGATCTGGAAGGCGTGGCGGTTCGCTCGGGTCATCACTGCGCGCATCCGCTGATGCAGTTCTACGGAGTGCCGGCGACCTTGCGTGCGTCGTTGGCGTTCTACAACACGCGCGAGGAAGTGGATGCGTTTATTGCGGCGCTGGTGAAAGTGCGCAAGTTGCTGATGTAGCGTCGCTTACACTTGTTGCGTCAATGGTTTCTCAGCGTTATTCCGGCGAAGGCCGAAATCCATGGCGAGTGCGAAGCACGGATTCCGGCCTTCGCCGGAATGACGTCGAGGCACGGATAAGCGCGTGAAACGAAGTAAGTTTCGCACCATGCATTACAAATCAAAGCAACATTGTTTCAGCCTCGATCTGCAAAGATCATCCTCGGGACGCAGCGTGCTCGGGCCACAATTTGCCAAGCAAGCCCGATAAAGCCACGCAGGCAGCCAAAGCGACGAGCCAGGGATTGGACGCAAGGCGCATCCACACGGCGCTGTAACGCACCAGTACACCGAGCAACATCATCGCCAGCACGGCAAGCAACGCCCAGCTCGCATAAAGCTCAAGCTTCATGTCGTCGCATTGCATAACGCTGGCGGCAACGTTGTGTGCAAAATCGGGCGCCAGCTCGTCATCCATCGGCTGCCGGAGCGCGCGCATGACGGTGCGATAGCGTTCCAGCTTAGTATTGTCGGCAGCGCCAAGCACTAGCCGCTCAGCTTTGAAAGCCTGCTCCTGCAGCGCCCACTCGCGTTCCTTGGCGTCATCATGGGGTTCATGGTTCATGGCAACTCTCCATATGCAGTTTCGAGCTGTTGGCGCAATCGAAGACGGCTGCGGAATAAATGGCTCTTGATGGTGCCGGTAGCGAGGCCGGTGATCTGGGCGATCTCATCGATGGATAACTCGTCCAGATGATAAAGCGTGAGCAGCATGCGTTGCAGGGGCGGCAATGTGTCGATGGCTTTATGCAAATAAGCGGCCAATTCGTTGCTGGCTTGGGCCGCTTCGAGGTCGAACCCGTCACCCATGTTCTCCAGCCGATCGAGCGCCTCTTCTTCCTCGTGCGGGCTGACGACTGCTATGCGCTTACGTTCCAGATGACGTAGCGCCACCGTATAGGCGACGCGACCGATCCAGGATTTAAGTGCGCTTTCATGGCGATACTGGCGCAAATGTTGATGTACGCGCAGGAACGTGTCCTGGCATAGTTCACGCGCGTCCTCGGGGTGACGCACCATGCGATAAATGATGTGCCAGCACAGCGCCTGATGCTCGCGTACCAGCCGTTCGAACGCGCCGGGTGCGTTTGCCAGTACGGCATGAACAAGCTGGCGATCCGTCTGGCTCATGCGGCCCTGGGTCCGGTGATACTTTTAATAGATGCACGTATGCGGCCGATGGTTGCAAACGATGTGAGTGCAACCGAGCGGGGGCATGCCGTATCTCTATACTCATGGGCGCTTGATCCGCCTCCCTCGTTGCCCGGAGCAAGGCATGGAATTCCACGAAACGGTTCCCATAGCGCTTTTTATCTGCATGACGCTGGGTATTACCTATATCGTCCGGCTGATGATTCAGGCGCGGCTGCGCATAAAGATGCTGCAAGTCTGCACCGCGGAAACGGTTGAATCCTTCATGCAGGCCGATGCGCGACGTGATCGGTTGGCGGCACTGCGCTGGGGCATCCTGACCGCTTTGGAAGCCGTTGCTTTCGGGATTATTCAAGTCGTGGGGTGGACCGTCATCAACGCTGGCGTGGTGGCGGTGCTGCTTGGCGCATTCGGGTTGGGCTCCCTCCTGTTTACCGTGTTCGGACGGCGTCTGAGCTGATCGCCTGGTGTTCTCCGCCAGCGAAGCACTTCAACTGATCGCCCAGCCATCGTTGGCATGCCGTGCGTGCCGACACAGGGTTTGCTGTGCCCGGTTTTGAAGGAGAGCATCATGCGTGTTGGTCTTTTCGCTATGGGCCTTTTGTGTTTGACGACGCTGGTCGATGCCGCGTCGGTGCATAGCTTCACGCTTGTCAATGACACGCGGACACGGGTTGTATCGTTTTCCGTCGCGCTGGCTGGAAGCAGCAACTGGACCACGATCGATTTTCACGATCCGCTATTTGAATACGGGGACGCGAAGCTCGTCGAGGTGCAGGGTAATGGTGACGACTGCCTCTACGACTTGCGTACCACGTTGTCGGATGGCCGCAATGTACGGGTGCGCAAATTCGACGCGTGTCATCGGCATGTTTATCGGCCCGGGCCGGCCTTCCCGTAACAATGGCTCCAGGACAGCCCTGCTGCCGCGGCGCGTGCGGTTTATCATAGGGAGATGAATAACCCTATCACGCCCCTTTTTCGTGCGGCCGCGAAGGCCGATGCCGATGCCGTCGTCGCTTTGGTCGAATCGGCCTATCGCGGTGAATCCAGTCGTCGCGGCTGGACCACCGAAGCCCATCTTTTGGATGGTCGCCGCACCGATGTGCAAGCCGTGGTCGAATTGTTGGCCGTGCCCGACAGCACCGTCTTGCTGGCGCTGGTCGATGATCGGCTGCTTGCGTGTTGTCACATCGAACGCCACGGCGACGTCGGGCATTTCGGCATGTTTGCGGTAGACCCGCATCGGCAGGGCGGCGGAGTGGGGCGACTGATGCTGGCCGAGGCGGAACGCTTCGCGCGCGAAACCTGGCACTGCAAGGCCATGCACATGAAGGTGATCGACGTACGCAGCGAGCTGATCGATTGGTATCAGCGGCGCGGTTACCGTCGTACCGGCGAATATTCGCCTTTTCCTTCCGGCGACGAGCGAGTCGGCATTCCGCGCCGCAATGATCTGCGGTTCGAATTGATGGTCAAAGAGTGGCCGGGAGTGGGGGCATGAGCGAGACATGGGTGGAAGTGGGCACGCGCTCGGACCTGTTACCCGGTGAATTCAAGGTCGTATGGGATGGCGATAGCGCCATAGCGGTGTTCAATATTGATGGCGACCTGTATGCGGTCGAGGATATTTGCACGCACGACGGTGGCGAGCTCGCCGGTGGCGAGATCATCGGACATGAAGTGGAGTGCCCGCGTCATGGTGCGCGCTTTGATCTGCGTACGGGCGAACCCACCTGTCCGCCGGCATATGAGCCGATTCATCGTTTTCCGGTGCGTGAGGCGGATGGCTTGATCTGGACGCGTGACGATCGTTGAGGCGCGGTAAGACCCGGAGTCTGTCCCCTTCGGGATGTGACTAGGTTGTCTCGGTATGTGGCGACTGTTCCTCCCTCCCCTACATGTAGTAGGGGAGGGTTGGGGTGAAGCCAATCTCGCGATGATGTTTGATGATCCATCGCGAGGTCTCGCGCAACCGAGATTCGACGCTGATTGGGCCCAGGATAAAGGGGAAGCCTGTGCTTCTTACCTGGGTGCAAACTTCACCAGCACGCGCTGGCCGATGCGCAGTGGTGTCGACGGTGGCTGATCGAAGGTCAGCACGCATTGCACCGAACGTGTATTGGCGCGCACCTCAGGATCGTCCTCCAGCGTGCTGGCACCGAACACATTGCCGATGCGTAGCACGTGCGCCTTCAGCGGCGCCATGCCGCTGCCGCTGTCGTCGTCCACTTCCGCTGGCATGCCCTCGTGCACCACGCCGACGAATGATTCATTGAGCTCGGCCCGCACGATGCGCGGTGCATCGGGCAGTATGACGAAGATCGGGCCGGCCGCCGGCGACACCGTCGCACCCGGCTGCACCATGCGCTGCACGACCTGGCCATCCACCGGTGCCTGCAGGCTGCGCAATTGGAGCTGGTAACGCGCACCGGCCACCTTCTGCGTGCTTAGTGATGCGGCAGCGCGCGCATTGTCCAGATCGACGCGTGCCTGGCGCGCGGCTTCCTGTGCATCGTCCGCGCTCTGCACGTCGCCCGCGCCGGCTTGGGCCGCCTGTTGAAGCCGCGATGCGCGCAGCGTGGCGGATTTCACCCGCTCTTGCAGCGCGCCGATCTGGGCCGTGGCTTGCTGCTGTTCGGCGATGGCGGTGTTCAGCGCCAGCTTTGCCGGTTCCGGGTCGAGCTGGGCGAGGAGCTGTCCCTTGTGCACATGCTCGCCTTCACGCACATCGACCTGCGCCACGACGCCTTCGACCGGCATGGTGAGTTTGAGCAGGCCACCCTCGATATCGATGCGTCCACGCGCCACGGCGGCATACGTGGACGTGGCGGCCGCGTTGGGCGATGCGGGGGGCTGGTCTTGCGAGCAGCCGGCCAGCGCTATCGCAAACAGGGCCAGCGGGAGGCGAAGATCACGCAACGTCATGGGTTTCCTGGAAATAAAGCAGGCTGCTGGCACGTTTGGCCCCTCACCCCAACCCCTCTGCCTGGAGAGGCGAAGGAACTGATGCGGTGGGCGGCACATGGTCGCTCAGAATGCGCCCGTCTTCCATCGCCAGCACGCGGTCGGCGTGATGGACCAGGCGCGGGTCGTGGCTGACGCACAACACCGTGGTGCCGTGCGTGCGGGCAATGCGATGCAGGATGTCGATCACGATCTGCCCATTGGCGGCATCCAGTGCGCTGGTGGGTTCGTCGGCGAACAGCAGCTCCGGTTGCTTGGCAAGGGCGCGCGCGATGGCCACGCGCTGCTTCTCACCACCGGACAATTCGGCCGGTAGCAACCGCATGCGGGGAGTGAGGCCGACTTCCTCGAGCGAATCCATCGCGCGTTTGCGTACGACGTCTTTGGCCAACCCCATGTAGCTCAGCGGCAGTTCCACCTGTTCCAGCGCGGTGAGCGCTGGAAACAAATTGAAGCCTTGAAACACGAAGCCGGTGTGCTGCAAGCGGAAGGCTTCCAGCGCACGCATGCTCAAGCCGCTCAGGTCTTGACCGAGCGCGCGCACCTGCCCCGTGTCGGCAGGCTGCAGGCCACTCAAGATGGCGAGCAAAGTGCTCTTGCCGCAGCCGGAAGGGCCAGAGATCAACGTGAGTTCGCCGGCATGGACATCCAGCGTGAGGTCGTGCAGCACCGTGCTCTGAAGGCGGCCGGACACGAATGATTTGCGCACATCCTTGGCCTGGAGCGCTGGGGTGTTCGATGGAGGTGTCGCTGCAACCGTGGCCATGCTCATCTCAGCAAGCTTGCCGGATCGGCGCGACGCAAGCTACGTACGGACGCAAGGCCTGACACGATCGCCAATGCCATGCTAAGCGCCAGGCAGACAATGGCGGTGAGCGGATGCAATTCCATCGGCACACTGCGGTTACGAGCGATCTCAAGCAGAATCAGCCCTATCACAATGCTGCATATCAGGCCCAGTGCACCGACCCAGAACGCCTGCTCCATGACGACCTTGCGCAGCGAACCGCGGCCGACGCCAAGCGCGTTCAAGGTGGCGTACTCGCGAATCGAACCGATCACCGCAGCGATCAATGTCTGGCTGGTGATCACCGCGCCGACCAGGAACACGATGCCAGCCAGGAACAGCACGCCCGCACCCGCGCCGGTGTCGAACATCCAGTAGAGACTCGATTCGCGTGCAAACGCTTTAGCCGTCCAAACGGTGTAGGGCCCGAAGGCATTGGAGCCATTGATGCGATTGGCCACCGCTTTGGGTTTTACCCCGTGGCGCAACTTGGCGACGAAGTACGTCATCCTGCCGGCATCGACCGGGTCGATATCGAGCACGCGTGCGGTTTCCAGCGAAGCGACGATGTTCACGCCACCCAGCGCACGCAGGCCGCTGCTTACGCCGACCACACGCACACGCTGGCCGTTGATGGCGGCGGTGTCGCCAATGTTCACGCCGAGGCTATCCAGGTCGGCTTTGTCGACGATCACCGCACCGGGTTCGTTCAAGCGTGCGCGTAGTGCCTGGGGCAGGGCACGCGAGAACATCATGCCGTCGGGGCGAGGATCGATGCCGGAGACGAATACCGACACCCCGCCGGTATCGCGTGGACCGCGCCAGTCGGCATCCACCCAGCGGAATGGTTCCACTTTCACCACATCCGGATCCATGCGCAGGCGCATCGCTACGTCCTCGCTGATCGGGCGCCCCAGGTTCACGCTCTGCGTGCCGGGATAGCCTGCCCATAGATCCGCGGAAGAACCGGTGATGTACACGCTGGCGCTGCCGAAGATGCCCAGCACCAGTGCCGCCTGCAGCAGTTGCAGCAGCCCGGCGAAACCCACGGCGAGAATGGCGGGCACGAAGCGGCGCCATTCGTGGATCAGCGTCTTTCGTGCCAGGGCGACCATCACTGCGCCCCTTTGTGGGTGTCGAGCGCTTTGTAATCGGCAGCGACATCCGTAGGCGGCAACGGTGCGCCACCCAGTGCTTTGTAGAGCGATACATAGGCCAGATCGCGGTCGGCGCGAGCCGATACCAACTCCAGTTGCGCGTTCTGCTGGGCGATCAAGGCATCCTGTACGTCCAGTGTGCTGGAAAGCCCGAGGCGTTGACGCTTGTCCAGCGCCGTGACGTTGCCGTCGAGCGCCTGGGTTGCCTGTTCGGCGGCGATTTCGCGTTGATGCGTGGCTTGCAAATCACCCATGGCCGTTTCTGTTTCGGCCACGCCCTGCAGTACGGCTTGGCGATAGGCATACACCGCGGCGAGCAGTTGATGATCTTGCGCACGGGCCTTGGCCACACGCGTGCCCCAGTCGAACAGCGGCATGTCGATCACAGGGCCGGCCGAGAAAATGCCCTCGCCCGAGCGGATCAAATGGTGATGGGAGAGCAAATTCACCGACCAGTCCAGCGAGCTGCCCAGCCCGATATGCGGATAGACATCCGCATGGCTGATGCCTGCTTCGCCGGCCGCCCGCAACACGTCGGCTTCGGCGGCGGCGATTTCCGGGCGCGTGCGCAGCAGCTCGGCCGGGGCGTGGGTCATTTGCCAGTCGCCCAACTGCGGTTGCGCACCGTTGTCCTGGAGCCATGCCGGATCAGGCTCGCTCTGCCCCAGCAGCATGGCGAGCTGCTGAGCATTGGCGTTGATCGCGCGCTGCGGATCGGTCAGCGCCATCTGCGCATGCGCCAGTTCAGCCTGCGCGCTGGCGACATCGGTGGGCGAGACTAGATTCAGCCCTTCGCGCACCTGCAGCAGGCGTAATTTCTCGCGGTCCGCATCGCCTACTGCGGTCAGCAGATGCGCCTGCTCTTGCGCACTGCGCAGCGCGATCCAGCAGCGCACCACCTCTGCCACGAGGGTTACATAGGTGCCTTGCAGTTGCGCGCGCGAGGCTTGGAGGTCGCCTGCGGCGGCTCGGTGCGCGCTCTTAAGCGACCCGAAAAGCGGCAGCTCCCACAGGGCATCGAAGCCGACGATGAAATACGAGGCGCTGGCATCAGGCTGGATCACCTGGTTGGTGTCGAGGTTCAGGCTGGGCAGAAACTTGTCGTTGGTATGCCGGTAAAGCGTACGCACGGCGAGCAGTCGTTCGGCGGCCGCTTTCACATCCAGGTTATTGTCCAGCGCGCGCTTCACCAAAGCGTTCAACTCAGGATCGTTGAAGGCCAACCACCAGTGCTGCAGGTCCGGCTGGGCCGGGGCGATGCTGGCGACCGTCGCATTGCGCCAGGTCGTGGGCGTGGGCGGCTTCAGCTCGGGCAACGGTGCTGCGGCGCAACCGGCCAGCAACGTCAGCGCCAGCGCGGGAATCAGTCGAAATGCGAAGGACGCGTGACGCAATGCGGAATCGTGCACAGGGTGCGGGCCGTGAAGGGAAGCGTGCAAGGCCTTAAGCATAGCCTGTTATGGCCCTCAACTCTCGTGTTCGAGCGGTGGCTCAAGTGGCAACGGAAAGCCGCCCGAAAGGGGTTCATCGCCAAGATGCACGATACCTTGGGTTGGGAGTGGTGCGTGTGACTGCCTGGAACATCCTCTGCGACTTCGACGGCACCATTTCCGTCGAGGACGTGATCGACTCGCTGCTGGATCGTTTCGGACGTCCCGGGTGGGAAGCGCTGGAGCAGGACTGGCGCGCCGGCCGCATCGGTTCGCGCGAATGCATGAGCGGCCAGGTGGCCTTGCTCGACATGAGCGGCGAAGAACTCGATGAGCATCTGAACGCATTGTGGATCGATCACGCGTTTCCCGCCTTCGTCACGCGCGCGGCGGAACTGGATGCGCCGATCCGCATCGTCAGCGACGGCCTGGATTATGCCATCCATCGAATTCTTGGACGGTACGGTTTGGATTCTCTCCCGCTGGCTGCCAATCACCTGGCGCCGGGAACCCCGCCACGGCAGTGGCAGCTTACCTCGCCGTTCCAGAGCGAAGGCTGCCGCAGCGGTACGTGCAAGTGCGCATGTGTCGCGCAGGCGCGCTCGGGTGGTAGCAAGACCTTGTTGATCGGTGATGGGGCATCGGATTTCTGCGCCGCCGACCGGGTGGATTTCGTGTTCGCCAAGCATCGCCTGATCGAGCACTGCCGCGCTGCCGGTATTCCCTATGTGCCGATCACCGGCTTCGAGGACGCGCTGGAATTGCTGCCGCGTTTGCTGGATGGCAGCTTGTTGGCCGAGCATGCGCCGCGGGTTTTGCCGGCGGTTTCCAATTTTTAGCATTGCTTGTGCTTCTTCGTACATGCGCTGTGATGTTCCATGTCGCCTCGCCGTCAGTCCCGTGAAAGCGGGAATGACGTTCCAGCACGCAGTGACATCACCCTCTAACACACTCAGCCGATTCCACGTTTCCCCTCCATGAATGCTTTCGATAAAAACGCAACGCTCAGCGTGCTCCCTGACGACCAATTGCTGGCCGACGAAGCGCAATACAGCTCCTTTGGCGACACCGTGCATTATGTCGAGCCGCCGAAAATCTTCCGTCGCTGCGAAGGCAGCTACATGTACGACACGAACGACGTGCCGTTCCTCGACCTGCAGATGTGGTACTCGGCGGTCAACTTCGGCTACAGCAACAAGCGCCTCAACGAGACGCTGAAGCAGCAGATCGACACGTTGCCGCAAGTGGCCAGCCAGTACCTGCATCAGACACGCATCGAACTGGCCAAGACCATTGCTGTCGACGCGCAGAAGAAGTTCGGCCTCAAAGGCCGCGTGCACTTCAACGTGGGTGGCGCGCAGGCAGTGGAGGATTCGCTCAAGCTCGTTCGCAACTACAAGAACGGCAAGAGCCTGATGTTTGCCTTCGAGGGTGGGTATCACGGCCGCACGCTGGGTGCTTCGTCGATTACGTCCAGCTACCGCTATCGCCGTCGCTTCGGCCATTTTGGCGAGCGCGCGATGTTCATCCCGTTCCCGTATCCGTTCCGTCGCCCGAAAGGCATGACACCGGAAGAATATTCCGATGCGTGCGTGCGCCAGTTCGAGCGTCTGTTCGAAACCGAATACAACGGCGTGTGGGATCCAAAGGTCAATCAGGCCGAATACGCTGCCTTCTATGTGGAACCGATCCAGGGCACCGGCGGCTACGTCGTGCCGCCGCGCAATTTCTTCAAGGATCTGAAGAAGGTGCTGGATAAATACGGCATCTTGATGGTGGTCGACGAAATCCAGATGGGTTTTTGGCGCACCGGCAAGCTGTGGTCGATCGAGCACTTCGGCGTGACGCCGGACGTGATCGTATTCGGCAAGGCGCTGACCAATGGTTTGAATCCGCTTTCCGGCCTGTGGGCGCGCGAGGAGATGATCAATCCCACCATCTTCCCACCGGGCTCCACGCATTCCACGTTCAATTCCAATCCGCTCGGTACCTCGCTTGGCCTGGAAGTGATCAAGATGGGTTACGAGCTCGATTACGAGAAGACCGTGCCGCAGAAGGGCGCGTACTTCCTCGAAGGGCTTAAGGATTTGCAGAAGCGCCATAAGGAAATCGGTGATGTCGATGGCCTAGGGTTGGCCATGCGCGCTGAAATTTGCACTGACGATGGCTTCACGCCGAACAAAGCACTCTTGGACAAGATGGTGGACATCGGCTTGGCCGGTGATCTCGAACATAACGGCAAGAAGATCGGCCTCGTGTTGGACGTCGGCGGCTGGTACAAGAATGTGATCACGTTCGCCCCGTCTTTGGACATCACGTACGAAGAAATCGATCTGGCCATTGTGCTGCTCGATCAGTTGCTGACTAAGGCAAAGAAAGCGATGTAAATGCTTTTAAGTCTTCTCCCTTTCGGGTGAGGGCGTTAAACCGATTTTTTTGTCGATGTTCCCATGCAGGGGAAGCTGACAAACACGGCGGCGCTTAGCGCCGCCTTTTTTTATGCGGGCATGATGTGATTGCCCTTATTGGGTGTATTGAGGAAAAACAATTTCCACGCGCAAGCCACTTGTGTTGCTTGCGCTTTTGTATCGCACGCGCGCGTTGTGCCATTCGGCGATGCGTTGCACGATAGCCAATCCAAGGCCGCTGCCTTGTTCTTCGCTACCGGGTACGCGGAAGAAACGTTCGCCCAGACGTTCGATCCACGCCGGCGGTACCCCGGGGCCATTGTCTTCCACGGCGAGGCAGATGCCGTCCCCTTCGCGATCGAGCGACACGGTCATCAGGCTGCCACGACCGGCATAGCGCAGACCATTGTCGATAAGGTTGTCGAGCATTTCCTGCAGGCGGTGACAATCACCTTCGATAAGTAGCGGACCTGCCGGGCCCTCGTAACCTAGATCGATATCGGCCGCCAATGCTTCATGCACGCGCTGGCCGACGAGCTCGGGAATCAACGTGGCAAGGTCGAGTAGTTGGGTGTCCCCGGCATCGTGGCCCGCGGTCTGCGCGCGCGTGAGCGCGAGCAATTGGCTGGACGTGCGATTGGCGCGCAGGATCAACCGCTGAATATGGTCGAGCGCATCCTGGATCGTGGCCTGATCGGAGGTGGAGCGCGCGCGTTCTGCATGCACGCTCAAACCCGCCAGTGGTGTGCGCAATTGATGCGCGGCGTCGGCGATGAAGCGCTCGTGCAGCGCGAGCATGGCGCGCAAACGCGCGAACAAACCGTCGATGGTGCGTGTGAGCGGAAGAATTTCCACCGGTACATCGGCATCGCCGATGGGCGCCAGATCATGCTCGCGATTGGCAAGCTGCTTGGTGAGTGGTTCCAATTGGCGCAGACTGGTGTTCACGCCAAGCCATACCAGCAGAAAGGCGGCAATGATCAATAGCGCTTGCGCGGGAATGCTGAGCAGCAGAATCTGGCGCGCTTCAAGGTGTCGATCACGCAGGGTTTCGGCGACGGTGACTTCGAGCTGATCGCCGGCCTCGCGCGGATTGGGCATCTGGATGCTGGCCGCACGCATGGCGTGGTTTTCAATCTGTATGTCGTAAAGCTGCGGCGCCATGCCGTCGGTGAACAAGCCGCCCGGTGGCTTCAATGCGGCGTGCCCGGCAATCAGTCCATGTTTGGCGCTGAATACGCTGAAGTAATTGCGGCCTTCTGGTTCGTACTCCAGCAGAAACTTTGCTTGCGGGGCGACCTGGCCGTCGGGACTCTTGGTGGCCATCATCTGCACCAAGGTCAGCGTATCGTCCACCAGACTTACGTCGTGCACGTGATTGGCGTAGATCAGCGCACCGATATAGGTGATGAGGCTGTTCAACAGCAACAACGCTGTCAGCGGCACCAGCAGTGTCGTCAACAGGCGCCTGCGCAGGCTTTGGCGCCCGTTGTGCCACCGCAGGGGCTGGCTCATGCGCCCTTGACCTCTTCCAGCAAATAGCCGAGCCCGCGAATGGTGCGCACCTGCGTGCCGGAATCGATGAGCTTGCGGCGCAGGCGATAAATGGCGATATCCAGGCCGTTATCGGTGAGCTCCTGATCCCAGCTGCACAGTGCTTCGATGAGTTGCGCGCGGCTGGTGACGCGATCGGGACGCGCGGCCAGTGCTTCGAGCAAGCCAAATTCGCGCGCGGTCAGTTCCAATGGTTTGTCGCCAACCCATGCGCGATGACCGGGCAGATCCAAACGCAAGCGGCCCAGGGTTATTTCCGGCGCTCCCTGGGTGGTGTAGCGGCGCAGCAGTGCCCGTACGCGCGCTTCGAATTCGGCCAGTGCAAAGGGCTTTACCAGATAATCGTCCGCGCCCAGATCCAAGACGCGCACGCGCTCGCGCAAACCTTCGCGCGCGGTAATCACCAGCACCGGCAGGCCGCTGCCGCGTTTGCGGGCGCGCTGCAGTACTTCGCTGCCATCCAGGCTCGGCAGGCCCAGGTCGAGCACGAGCAGGTCGTAAGGGGTGTCTTTCAATGCAGCGTCGGCGCGCACGCCATCGGCGACGTGGTCGACCGCATGGCCGCCTTGGCGCAGCGCGGCGCTCACGCCGGCGGCAATGGAGGGGTCGTCTTCGGCAATCAGGATACGCATGGTCAATGGGCTCCGTCTGGCCGCGGGTATTGCGGTATGTCCATGATTTCCAGCAGGTTACGCTTGGTGATGCGCTACGGTAGGCAGCTTAGCGCGTGTGGTCGGATTCGCACAGATGGTGCGTATGACATGACGTCTGGCTGATGCCAGTTGGCTATGCTTGCCGCAGGCTCGGCAATCATCACGAGGGGAGACCATGATGAGCTTTGCAACGGGTAGGGGCGGGCGATGGCTCGCCGCATGCGTCGTGCTTTGGTCCTGTCAGGCGATGGCGCAAACGACAACGGCACCCGCAAGTACGGCTTCGGCAGTCGCGCAAGAAATTCCTTTCGCTCCGGCGCATGACACCATCATCACGACGCAAAGCGCATCCAATGCATGGGGCGGCGAGCGTACGGGTAGTGAACCCACGCTTTCCGATCGGGTGGTGAGTTACACCATCGATGCGGATCTGGATGCCGCCAAGCATGCGGTAACCGGCAAAGAACACATGACCTGGCGCAATCGCAGCGATCGCGATGTACGCAGTGTTTACTTCCATCTTTATCTCAACGCCTTCCAGAACGAAGGCAGTACCTTCTTCACCGAGCGCAAAGTGCTGACCGCGCATGGCCAGTCGCGCGGCAATGCGGTACTGGAAAAAGGGCAGTGGGGCTGGGTCCGGCTGCAGAGCGTGCAGCAGAACGGTACAGCGTTGAAGTGGAGCTTCGTGCACCCCGACGGCGGCCCCGCAACCGATGAAACGGTGGTGCGCATCGATTTGGCGCAACCCGTACCAGCGGGCGGCTCAATGGCGTTGGATATCGATTTCCTCAGCCAATTGCCACGCGTGGTGGAGCGCACGGGCTGGTGGGGTGATTTCAATCTCATCGGGCAGTGGTTTCCCAAGATCGGCGTGCTTGAGCTGCCCGGGGAACGTGGCGCCACGCAGGTACGCTGGAACGTGCACGAGTTCCATTTCAACAGCGAGTTCTATGCCGATTTCGGTCTGTACGATGTGCACCTGACCGTGCCCAGCGATTACACGGTCGGCGCAGTAGGCAAGTTACAGGGCACGCCGGAACAAAAGAGCGGCAAAACGACCTATCACTTCGTGCAAGGTGACGTGCACGATTTCGCATGGGTGGCCGCCAAAGGCTACAAAACGCTGGATGGTACCTATGAAGGTCCGGGCAGCCCGAAAGTGGCGGTGCGGGTCATTTATCCCGCGGAATACGAAGCGAGTGCGGCGCCGACGTTGAAGTCGACCATCGACGCGCTCGGTTATTTCTCACGCACGCTCGGCCCGTATCCGTATGAAACGGTGACAGCGGTGGTTCCGCCCTATAACGCACAAGAAGCCGGTGGCATGGAATACCCGACCTTCTTTACGTCGGAAGGTTACAAAGTGGTCGAGCCGGACACGATGTATCAGACGGCAAGCGACTTTGTGAACATCCACGAATTCGGCCATGGCTATTTCTACGGCATGATCGCTTCCAACGAATTCGAAGAGCCGATGTTGGACGAAGGTCTCAACGAATATTGGGATAACCGTATGCTGCGTGAGCGCAAGCAGCCGCTGGTGCTTGCCACGCCTTTCACCAAGTGGCTCGGTATCACGCCGGCCATCAACGGTTTTCCGTTTGAGCGCTTGACTGCCACCTTGTATCACCCGGCCGATCCCACCGCACAGAACAGTTGGGATCGTCTTTCCAGCACCAGCTACGGCACGGTGTATTCACGCACGGCCACGGCCATGCATGACCTGGAAGAGCGCCTCGGCCGACCGGCGATGGAAAAGGCGTTCCACCTCTACTTCCAGCGCTGGCGCTTTCGCCATCCTTCGGTGGCCGATTTCCGTGCAGCACTGATCGACAGTTCCGGTGATGCCAAGGATGTGGACGCGATTTTCAACGAATACGTCTATGGCACGGACTTCATCGATGACAAAGTGGGCGACATCGACAGCTATGAAGTGCTGCCGCAGTCCGGTGTCACCTGGAAGGATGGCAAAGAGACCGAAGTGGTGGCGTCGGATCTGGACAAGCAGATAGACCAGCAGCGCAAGGACTGGGGCAAGGCACATCCCAATGCCAGGCCTGGTGCGCCCGGTCCGTTCCCATGGCACAGCATCGTCACTGTGCAGCGCGATGGGGTATCGGCACCGGAGCTGCTGCGCGTGACCTTCGAAGACGGCACGCACGAAGACATCACATGGAACGATGATCGTCGCTGGGCGCGCTTTGAGTTCACCAGACCCAGCAAGGTGGTGTCGGCTGAGCTCGATCCGGATCAGCATAACTTGCTCGATCGCGATCGCCTCAACAACAGTCTCACCACCCAACCCGACGGTGCTGCGTCACGACGGTGGACGGCCGACGTTGCAGCGGTATTGCAAACCTTTTACGCCATGCTGGCAACCATGTGAGGGCCGATACCATGTCTCGTACCGCAAATTTTGGGGCGTTGTTGTCGAGCATGCGCATCGCCGCGCAATGGCGCTTGCTGCTGCTTTGGTTGCTGATCATGCTGATTCCGGCCTCGCTGGTGGCGTTGCCGTTGCGAAGCATGCTGGGTGGCTTGCTGGATACCTCGGTGCACGTGTCCGAGTGGGCGCAGCATTTCAATGACATGATGTTCAGCGATGTCATCATGACCCTTTCGCAACATTCGCAATGGCTGCTTACCGACATGGCCATCGCGCAGGCCGTTACCTTGCTGCTGTCGCCCTTCCTCACAGGCATGATCGTCGGCAGCGGACGGGCAGGGCGCACCTTGGGTTTTGGCGCCTTGCTGCAGAGTGGCCTGGTGGAATACGGGCGCATGTTCCGCTTATTGCTGTGGTCGCTGATTCCCTATGGCATCGTGATCGCGGTGGGCCTGCTGGGTGGGCATCTGGCGGATAAGCATTCGGAACATGCCGTGCTCGAATCGCAGGCGGATCGTTACACGAGCATCGCCCATTGGGTGTTGGGAATTGTGTTCGTGCTGGCGCAGGCGATCGTGGAGTCTGCGCGTGCGGCCTTCATCGCGGATACGTCATTGCGTTCGGCGACGCGCGCATTGGGGCGCGGCATCAAGCAATTGTTCCGCAAGCCGGTGCGCAC
Source organism: Dyella monticola (assembly GCF_003363155.1). GTDB lineage: Bacteria > Pseudomonadota > Gammaproteobacteria > Xanthomonadales > Rhodanobacteraceae > Dyella_B > Dyella_B monticola. Next base: position 462,938 of record NZ_QRBE01000001.1, read on the forward strand.
ATTGTTGTTCTATCTGATCGTGACGGTGATCGGGCTGGTGCTGGTGCTGCTGTTCGGCATGCTGCGCATCCGCGTCACGGCAGTTGGCTTCTTCGGCTTTGCCGTAGCCTTGCTGCTGAGTCAGATAGTGGTGTTGGTCATCGGTTGGGTGCGCACGGCGCGCTTGTTTGCGCTGGCGAAAGTAGCGCAGGCGTAAGGGTCGGTTGTGCATAAAGCACCCGTCGCCCCGGTGAGAGCCGGGGCGATGGATCGTTGAATGTGCGGCGCCCTTTTCAGCTCACGCGAAAGCGCGGCGTGACTCGCGATGCGGCGGGTAGTAGGCGAATACGTGGTTGTCGCTGCCGAAGAAATCAATGTCTTCGATGTGCTCGCCGCCCAGGCGTTCGGCGACTCGGTCAGAGGCTTCGTTACCTACGCGCACCAGGCTGATGACGCGCTGCAGGTGCAATTGGTTCCAGGCGAAATCCAGAATCGTAATGCCCGCTTCAGTGGCATAGCCGTGGTGACGGTGATCGGGCTTGAGCATCCAGCCCATTTCGACATCGGGCCAGCCTTCGGGATGGAGCAGCCCTGCGCGGCCAATGAATTCGCCGGTGGCTTTCAGTTCCAGCGCCCACATGCCGTAACCGCGCAGTTGCCAGTGACCGATCAGCATGGCCAGAGAGCGCCAGGCGTTGGTGCGATCCAGGGGCAGGCCATCGCCGATCCAGCGCGTGCTTTCCGGGTCGGCCAGCATCGCGGCATAGTCGTTGAAGTGGCGTTCGGTCAGCGCCGTAAGGCGAAGACGCTCGGTTTGGAGGGTGGGAATGTCGATCATTGCCGATCAGCTGCTAGCCAACACGCTAGCCAGGGCACGGGTAGTGGTCATCAGGCTCTCGTCCCATGGCAGACCCACGATTTTCTCACCGGTAGCGGTATCAATAAAGTCCTCGGCATGGCCCGGGGGCAGCAGATGCCGGTAATCGACGGTGATTTCAGTGCCGGTGGGCAGGCTGCGTAGGGCAAATACGAAGCCCAGGTGCCAAAGGCCAGTCGGATTGAAGCTATGGTTGATGAAGCATTCGTCCGGCCATTCCGGGGACAGCGTGTAGCGATCTTCGAACCAGCGGGCGCTGGCGTACAGCTGGTCAGGTTTCCCGAGCAGTTCGCCCAGCCGGTAGGTTCGCTCGATGGCGTCGGGAGCGGCGATGATCCGCCCGGCGTCCACCGCCTCCTCCAGAAACAGCCCCTTGCCGGCACCGCTGATCGTGGAGTGGTCGATACGGTAGCGCGGCAGGATCATGAAGGTCGATGGGTGAAGTCGGAATGGTTCGCGCCGCGGAGTGTAGCGCAAGCCAAGCGCGCCGATGCGGCCCGCCTGGGACCGCACCGGCGCGCTGCGTCAATCAGTCCTGTTCGCCCTCGGCCTTGGCCGGCTTGGTCGCCTTGGACGACTTGGCGTGCTTGGGCTTGGCCGGCACGTCGGCGGCTTTGGCGCCTTCGCCGGTGAGCAGGATGGCATCGTGATTGCGCTGCAATGTGGCCGGGCCGACGCCCTTTACCTGCGCAAGGTCGTCCACGCTTTTGAAGGGGCCGTGTTCGTCGCGGAACGCCACGATGGCTTTTGCCTTGGCCAGGCCGATGCCATCGAGCGATTTGGCGATGGTCTCGGCGTCCGCCGTGTTGACGTTGACCGGCGTGGCGGCGAACGCGGGCAAGGCGAGCGCCAGTGTCAGGCCGGCGATGGCGGCGAGCTTTTTCAACATGCAATGTCTCCCTGGGTTACGAAAGCGGCGTCGATGCGCCGCACGCCACTTTGGCCGTGATCGTTATAGCGGCCCAGTCGGTGAAGTGCGTGCAGGCGCGCATGCCTTGTGCGAGTTTCCATGTCAGCGGAGGGAGGTTGATGGTGTGCGAACTCAAGTGCAGGCATGAAGGCTCCGCGGGCTTTATTAGCGGCGCGAACTCGCATCACGGCGCGACAAACCCGCACTGTTACAATCGTCTTTTCTCTTTTCGATGGAGTCCGTATGGATACCGCGCGCATCACGCGATACGTCAGCGATTTGTGGGACGCCGAAATCGTTCCGCAACTGGTGGAATACATCCGTATTCCCAATAAATCGCCGATGTTCGACAAGGATTGGGCTGCGCACGGCTACATGGATGCTGCCGTGACGCTGATGGAAACCTGGGCGCGCAGCAAACTGCCGTCGCTGCCCGGTGCAACCCTGGAGGTGGTGCGTCTGGAGGGGCGCACGCCGCTCATCTATATCGAAGTGCCGGGGCAGAGCGACGACACCGTGGTGCTCTACGGCCACCTGGACAAGCAGCCGGAAATGACCGGCTGGTCCGAGGGTCTGGGTCCGTGGACGCCTGTCCTCAAGGGCGACAAGCTCTACGGCCGCGGTGGCGCAGACGACGGCTACGCCATCTTCGGCTCGCTCGCTGCGTTGCTTGCACTCAGGGAGCAGTCCATTGCGCATGCGCGCTGCGTCATCCTGATCGAGGCGTGCGAAGAATCGGGTAGCTACGATCTGCCGCATTACGTGGATCATCTGGCGCCGCGCATCGGCAGTCCTTCGCTGGTGGTGTGCCTGGATTCCGGCTGCGGCAACTACGATCAGTTGTGGCTGACCACCTCGCTGCGTGGCATGACCGGCGGCGAGCTTACCGTGCAGGTGCTGGAAGAGGGTGTGCACTCGGGTGATGCATCCGGTGTCGTGCCTTCCAGCTTCCGCATTCTGCGCGAGCTGATTTCGCGTCTGGAAGATTCCGAAACCGGACACATCAGGCCCAAGGAGCTCTACGCGGACATCCCGCAGCAGCGGATCGATCAGGCGAAGGCTGCGGCGGGCGTGCTGGGCAACGCCATCTACCAGAAATTTCCCTTTGTCGAAGGCATGCACCCGGCGACAGAAGACCTCGCCGAACTGGTGCTCAACCGCACCTGGCGTCCGCAATTGGCCGTTACCGGCGCAGAAGGCTTGCCGCCGCTGGAAAGCGCGGGCAACGTGCTGCGTCCGAAGACATCCGTCAAGCTCAGCCTGCGCGTGCCTCCCACGCTCGATGGCGCCAAGGCGGGCGAATTCGTCAAGCAGTTGCTGGAGGACGATCCGCCTTACGGCGCCAAGGTCACCTTCAAGCTCGAAAAGGACGGCAGCGGCTGGAACGCCCCGCCGCTTTCGCCGTGGCTGGAAAAAGCCGTGGCCGATGCCTCGCAGCATTACTTCGGCGCCCCCGCAGCATATATGGGCGAGGGTGGGTCCATCCCATTCATGGGCATGCTGGGGGCCAAGTTCCCGCAGGCGCAGTTCCTCATCACCGGGGTGCTGGGACCGCACTCCAACGCACATGGCCCGAACGAGTTCCTGCATATCCCCACGGGCAAGAAGGTCTCGATGGTGGTGGCCGATGTGGTGGCGCGCCACTTCGAGCAACACGCACGAGGCTGAGCCTTGGTCACCGAGGCGCAACTGGCCGCGAACTGGGCCGCTGTCCGCCAGCGGGTGGACGAGGCATGCCAGGCGGCGGGGCGTGACCCCGCCGAGGTCAACGTGCTGCCGGTCAGCAAGACGTTCGGGCCTGAGGTCGTGCGCGCGGCGCTGGCCTTGGGCCTGCATCGTTTCGGCGAGAACAAAGTGCAGGAGATCCGCGACAAGGCCAGCGTGCTCGCGGGCGCGGCGATCGAGTGGGTGGTGATCGGCCACCTGCAGACCAACAAAGCCAAGGACGTGGCGCGGCTGGCCAGCGAAGTGCAATCGCTGGATCGGCCGGACTTGGCCGAGGCGCTGCATCGCCGCCTGGAGGCCGAAGGCCGATGTCTGGATGTGCTGGTGCAGGTGAAGACGGCGCGCGAGGAGACCAAAAGCGGGCTGCCGGCTGATGAACTGCCGGCATTCCTGACCCGTTTGCGCGCTTATCCCACGCTGCGTGTGCGGGGCCTCATGACGCTGGCGACTTTGTCCGACGATGCTGCCGAGGTACGCGCCTGCTTCCGGCTCCTGCGCCAATGGCGCGACCGGTGCGTCGCCGAGGGACATGACCTGCCGAGGCTTTCCATGGGCATGAGCGGCGATTTTCCGCTGGCTATCGCCGAGGGCGCCACCGAAGTGCGCATCGGTACGGCCATTTTTGGTAGCCGCACTCAGACTTCGGTGTAGGTCACTTCTGTGACGCGCGTAAAGGTTTTGAATATTTTTTTGCCAGCCGCCCACGGGTAAACGCGCGTTTTTCGAAAATAACCTTTTTAATCAGCGTATTACGTGGTCCGCGCCCGAAAATCCGACTTTCCAAACGACAGGGTTCAGTTAACTCCATCCGAACAAGTCACCTGGGTTACTTTGTTACTTTCACCACTTCGTCACGACCGCCGCAGGGGGCGACGGTCGGGCTCGTATCCGCCCAGAGAGACACCGAATGCCAAACACGCGACTCGTACTCGCCGCGCTTGCCACGGCTATGTGCCTTTCAGCCAATGCCTTTGCCGCAGATACGCACAGCATCGTTCCCGCCCAGATTTCCGCCAAATTCTCGTCCGCGCTGTTGAGTCCGCTGGCTGCCTTCACGCCCGCGCCCTCCATGGCGCAGGCCACACTTCCGACCCAACTGCCGATTGCCGCGCTGGCGGCGCCCGCCAAGACCGCCGTCGCCCATGACGCCGCCGACGCGGATGCCGACGCCATCCAGTTCAGCGACGCCAAGACCAACCAGGATCTGCGCGACATGCTGATCGGCCTGGCCATGCAGTTGCGCCATGTGCGCTACGTACGCGGTGGTCGCGATCCTTCTACCGGTTTTGATTGCAGCGGCTTCGTCCGCTATGTGTTCGAACGCGCGCTTGGCCTGCAGCTTCCCAGCAACTCCGCATCGCAGTACCTGATCGGTCACATTGTTCATCGCAGCGACATGCAGCCCGGCGACCTGGTGTTCTTCCGCACCGCCGGCCGCCGTGGTCATGGCCGCGTCTCGCACGTCGGCATCTATCTCAGTGAGGGTCGCTTCATCCACTCGCCGCGTCGTGGCGAATCTGTGCGCGTCGACAACCTCGACGACAGCTACTGGGCCAAGCGCTTCGCGGGCGCTCGCCGCCCGGACGCCATGGCACAGATCGACGCAGGCACCCATAACGGTTGATGACGCAGCAACGACGATTGTCAAAGGCCACCTTTGGTGGCCTTTTTTTGTTGGGTCGAAGGTGGCCGATGCTAGATTGGTTTCCGCACGCCGGTTTTGCCTCATCGTCATTCCGGCGAAGGCCGAGGCGCGTCACTGCAGCGAAGCTGGTCAATCCATCGCGAATGCAGAACACGGATTCAGGGCTTCGCAGGCATGAGGCTGAGGAACAGTTGCCGCAATGAAGCAATGTAAGCAGCATCTACGTCAAAATCGCTCCAGCTTTCCGCTGCTTCGGGACCTCTCATGCCCACCCGCATACCACCCGTCACACTCGCTCTGCTGATCATCAACATCACGGTCTTTTTGCTGCAGCGCGTACTGGGTGATGCACTGATCGCTCACTTCGCGCTATGGCCTTGGGGGCCGGACCAACTGGCGCAGGCATCGAATGGCAGCGTGATTGCGGTGGGTTTCCGGCTGTGGCAGCTCGTCACGTATGCCTTTCTCCATGGCGGCTACATGCATATCTTCTTCAACATGTTCGCCCTGTACATGTTCGGCGGCACCATCGAGGACACCTTCGGCGCGCGTAACTTTACGCTCTATTACTTCGTCTGCCTGGTGACCGCTGCGCTGGCGCAGTTGCTGGTGGTGAAGTATTTCACGCACGGGTTCGAGCCGACGCTAGGTGCATCGGGTGCCATCTTTGGCGTGCTGCTGGCTTTTGGCGTGCTCTATCCGCAGGTGAAGCTGATGCTGCTCTTTTTGCCGATTCCGATACCGGCGTGGTTGTTTGTGATCGGCTACGGCGCCGTGGAGCTGGTGCTGGGCGTGTCTGGCTGGCAGCCGGATGTTGCCCATTTCGCCCACCTTGGCGGTATGCTGGGTGGCTTTTTGATGATCCAATACTGGCGTGGGAAGTTTCCCATCAAACCCCGGCGCCGCCTGATGCGCTGACCATCTTTCCACCCGAAGGCGAGAACCATGACGCAACACCTGCAGCGCCGGCTGACGCCACGCCACATCACCTTCATGGCGCTGGGCATGGCGATCGGCACGGGGCTGTTTCTAGGGTCGGCCAGCGCCATCAACCTGGCGGGCCCGTCCGTATTGTTCGCCTACATGTTCGGCGGCCTGATGATCTTTATCGTCATGCGCGCGCTGGGCGAAATGGCCGTGCACGACCCCGTAGCCGGCTCCTTCAGCAGTTATGCGCACCGTTACCTGGGCCCGTTCGCCGGTTATGTGACCGGCTGGAATTACTGGCTGCTGATGGTTGGAGTTGGCATGGCCGAAAGCACGGGCGTGGGCATCTACATGAAGCAGTGGTTTCCCGACCTGCCGCAATGGATCTGGGTGTTCGGCAGTGTGGTGATGATCGGCTCGCTGAACCTGATGGCGGTAAAGGTGTACGGCGAAATGGAATTCTGGTTCACCATGATCAAGGTGGTGACCGTGGTACTGATGATCCTTGGCGGCGCCGGCATGATCTGGCTGGGCTGGGGCAATGGCGGAAAAGCGATCGGCCTTTCCAATCTCTGGGGCCACGGCGGGTGGTTTCCCAAAGGCGTCATGGGCATGGTGCTGTCATTGCCGGTGGTGGTGTTTGCCTTTGGCGGTATCGAAACTGTCGGCATGGCGGCCGGTGAAGCCTCGCAGCCCGAGCGCACCATTCCGCGTGCGGTCAATTCGGTGTTGTGGCGCATCTTGATTTTCTACGTGGGCGCCTTGTTCGTGATCATGGCGATTTATCCGTGGAACGAGCTTGGCCTGCAAGGCAGCCCGTTTGTGACCACCTTCGCGAAGCTGGGCATCTCACAGGCGGCGGGGGTGATCAACTTCGTGGTGATCACCGCAGCGCTGTCCGGCTTCAACAGCACCACCTTCAGCGGCAGCCGCATGCTTTACAGCCTGGCCAACAAGGGGCAGGCGCCGGCTGTATTGGCGAAGGTGAGCGCGCACGGCGTGCCGATTCGCGGCGTGCTGGTCACGCTGGCATGTCTGGTGATAGGCGTGGTGCTGAACTATCTGCTGCCCCAGCGCATCTTCGAGATGATGATGTCGATTCTCTCGTTCAACACGGTGTGGACGTGGTCGATGGTGCTGGTGGCGCACTACAGTTTTCGGCGTCGTCATGGCAAGACCGGCTTTGCGCTACGACTTTGGCCGCTGAGCAGCGCCATCTGTCTGGCGTTTTTCCTGTTCGTCGTGGTGATGCTTGGCTACAACCCCGATACGCGCGTGGCCCTCTACGTGGGCGCGGCGTGGGTGGTGCTATTGACGCTTGGCTATTTTGCATTCGGTGTCGGACGCCGCATGACGCTCGCTGCGGCCGACGCGAACGCGGCCTGATCAGGCCGCGTTATCGCAATGCGAGGAAATCCGGGCTCACCACGAAGCGCACCGCATCCAGCCGCAAACGTGCTTGAGGCAATGCCCGCAGCAGGGCAGCGCGCTCTTCTTCCGCACGCGCGATCTCCGCTTCGCTGATGGACGGGTTCACAGCACGCAGCGCGTGCAGGCGTGCCACATCGGCATCCAGTGTTTCCCGCGCTTGCGTGGTGGCGGCAGCGATGCTGCCTTGCGCCCGCAACGCAGCCACGGCTTCGGCCTTCTCCAGCATCGGCGGCACGAGCTTGTTGAGGAATTTGCGATAACGCGACACTTCGATGGTGCGTTCCCCCGATTTACGTACGGACGCTTCGCTCGGTTGAAAGCTCTGCCGTTCGGTGAGCTTGGTATCGATGGTGGCCATGATCGGCTGAGTAGGCAGGAAGCGCTCGGCATCCAGGCTGCGTTCGGCTACGCACTCAAGCACATAGACTGCTTGCAGCAGTGCCGTACGCGGCGGCAAGGCATCGTCTACCATGAAAGCGGCGTTCCCACGTTCGCTGGAAAGCGCCAGGTCGATGGCACTGGCGATCATGGGGTGATCCAGCCTTAGCAGCGGCAGCTCCTCACGAGCGAGCGCCACATCGCGAGAGAAGGTGATGGATATCGGACCTTCGGCAAAGCCTGGCAGTGCATCCGTGGAAAGGTATTGCGGATCCAGTAACAGCACGTCGCGTGCAAGTTCTTCCACGTGAATGCCAAACGATTCGATCAAGCGTTGCTGGAATGCGTCGCGCGCAGGATCGTTGTCTTCGTGGCGGAACGCTTGCGCCAGCTCGTCGGCGTGCTGATCGCGGCTAGCGGCAAGTTCAAGCAGATGATCGCGCCCCGCGCGAATCAGTTCGGCCATTTGCTCGTGCGCTGCGCGCGTTTCGGCAAGCAATACGTCGAGCTCCTGATCACGCTGGTCGGTGCCGCGCGCGTGCTCTTCGGCGAGCCGAGCCAGTGTTTCGCCAAAGCGGCGAAGCAGTTCGCGACCATCGGCGGGACTGACGCGGAAGGCATCCACACCCTCGTGATACCAGCGCGCGAGCACATGTTGCGCGCTCCCCGCGGCGGCGATGATGTGGATGCTGATGTCGTGTTTCTGCCCAATGCGGTCCAGGCGCCCAATGCGCTGTTCGAGTAGATCCGGATCGAGCGGCAGGTCCCATAGCACCAGGCGATGCGCGAACTGGAAATTGCGGCCTTCCGAACCGATTTCCGAGCAGATCAGCAAGCGTGCGCCATCTGCTTGCGCGAAATAGGCCGCGTTGCGATCGCGCTGCACGATGCCAAGCCCTTCGTGAAAGCGCGCAATGCCCACGCCGGTGCGCGTGCGCAGCGCTTCTTCCAGTGCCAGTACCTTGGCGTGGCTGCGGCAGATCAGCAGGAATTTGTCTTGCGGATGGCGATCGAGCAAGGCCACCAATGTATCGATGCGCGGATCGCTGGTGTAGTCGAGTTCCAGCGCAGGCACGGGCTGCTGAATATCCGCATGGAATTCCAATAGCAGCGCCTGCCGCGTGTTTTCATCCAGCTGCTCGGCGTCAACCAGCTCCCACTCGGGCGCGCGCTTGGGAAAGCCGCCGATGCTGGCACGACGATTGCGAAACATCGAACGACCCGTGCCATGGCGATCGATCAGCGCTGCGAGCAAGGGGCGGCTGTTGTCGGGTTTGGTGGTGTCGGCAAGGCAGGCCTGCAGTGAGTCATCCCCTGCGAAGGCGTTGCGCAGGTCTTCCAGCTCGGCACGATCCAGCGCTGCACGCTCAAGCAATTTGTCTGCGATGCGTGAAAGCGCCTGGAAGTGCTCCGACTCGCCCAGGTAGGCCTGCAGTTCGTGATAACGCTGCGGATCGAGCAAACGCAGGCGCGCGAAATGCCCGCTGCGCCCGAGCTGCTCGGGCGTGGCCGTGAGCAAGATCACGCCAGGCGTGATCGCGGCCAATTGCTCGACCAGGGTGTAGCGCGGGCTGGCGCTTTCCGGTGTCCATGCCAGATGGTGGGCTTCGTCCACCACCAGCAAGTCCCAAGGCGCCTCCAATAGCTGTGCAGCACGCTTGGGGTTGTGTTCCAGAAAGCTGAAATCGGCGATGACCAGTTGTTCGTCTTCAAAGGGATTGGTGGCGTTGCCGGCTTGTTCGAGCGCTTCACAGCGTTCTTCGTCGTAAATGGCGAAGCTCAGGTTGAAACGGCGCAACAACTCCACGAACCACTGGTAAACCAGGGTATCGGGCAGCAGCACCAGCACGCGCTCCGCGCGGCCGGTCGCGATCTGCCGGGCGATGATCATGCCGGCCTCGATGGTCTTGCCCAGGCCCACTTCATCGGCCAGCAGCACGCGTGGCGGACGGCGCGAGGCGGCAATACCCGCCACACGTAGCTGGTGCGGCACCAGGCCGATGCGTGCGGAGCTCAGCCCCCAGCTTGCCGAACGGCGCGCCTGAGCGCGGCGCTCAAGGCCTTCCAGTCGCAGTTCGAAATGCTGCACCGGATCGGTGCGCCCACCGATCAACCGGTCGTCCGCCTGGCTGACGCTTTGTTCGTCGTCGAGCTGCCCTTCATGCAATTCGCGGCCTTCGCCGCGATAGACCAGCAGGCCTTCACGTTCCTCGATGCGCTCCACCAGGAAGGCGATGCCTTTGCCGGCCACCCGTTGGCCTGCGCGGAATTCGGCGCGTACCAGCGGCGCGGAATCGGCCGCATAGGGGCGCAACACCCCCGATTTGGCAAACAACACCTGCACGCCGCGCCCTTCGACGCGAAGCACAGTACCGAGGCCGAGCTCAGGCTCGGCGGTGGAGATCCAGCGTTGACCGGGTACGAACATTGCCTGCCGTTGCGTGGTTGCGAGGGGTGTCGATTATCCGCGCAATGCGACAGGCTGGCTATGGCTGGACAGAGTTGGCCCTCGCCCGAAGCGATGACCTGATTTAGACACTAGGTTCGGAACATGGGGCTCAACGACGGCAAATTACCAGCAGCCCGTCGTTTGTGACCCGGTGTTGGCTTGAGCGCCAAGGTCGGTAAGCGAGTAGTTGCCGCAATACGTGTCACTGGTCTGTGTATTGAGTGTAGTCGCGGTTGCTTTGAAGTTGGTGTTGGCCGTGGTGGCTCCGGTCAACGCTACAGAAATCGTGTAGTAATCCGTTGCTGCATTGCCGTTGGGTACAGTGATGGTTGCGGCAGTCGTGTTGTAGCCCAGCTCGGACAATGTGTTCGTGTACTGATTGTTCGTCGAGTAATACTTCTCTTCACGGCTGGCGAGGTCGAACAGCGCCGTCTTGGCCGCTGTCCGGCGCGACTCCATGACGTACTTCTGATAAGCCGGTATGGCGATCGCTGCAAGCACGGCAATCACAACCACCACGATCATCATTTCGATCAAGGTAAAGCCACTGGCTTTGTTCCTGTCAATCTGCATATTTTTCGAGCCCCCTGAAATGGCCCCTTGTGTGAAAGTCATTGTAAGCATGGTCGCCATTCCATCAATGCAACTGGATCCAATTCAAGCGAACACCGTTAGCCGGTGGTGGCGGATTGACCGGTACCGCCGCACCCGTGCCGTTGACGGTCTGCGCGACCAGATTGGCCTGCTGGTTCACGGAGACGATCGAGGCGCTACCGGTTGCACCGAGTGCGACGCCGGCGATGGGTGTGCTGGTGCCAGCGGGCTCGTCAAAGAATGAATTGGTGAAAAGGCCGCCATTGGCGGGATTGAGCGCCAGGGTCCAGCCTGACACGCTCAGTGCGGAACAGGTGAGTGGCGAATTGTTGGCGGGAATGGTCGTGTCGACGAGGAAAGCGCCATCCAGTTCAACCGGATTGTAGATGACCTGCTCAGTCTGGTTGGCGCCGCCGACGCTGGTTACACCGAGATAGCCCGGCAGATTTTCGTACCAGCCAAACTGGGTTCCGCTGCTGCCGTCGTTGCATGTAGTGCCGGCAAAGCAGACCGTGTTATTGGTGACGGTACGATAGCCTTGAATGACACCTGATCCCGCTGTGCTCAACGTGGTGAGCGTTTGTGACTGCAAGGTGGATGTAGTGATCGCTGCAGAAGGTGCTGCACTGGTTGCCAGGCCTGCGTAGGCCGCGCCGGCGGTTCCACTGACGCCTTGTTTCCAATCCCAGATGCCATAGAGTGCTTGCTGCCCGGTTGCGTACTGGATGCCGGAGCTCGCCGTTTGCGGCGTCACCAGACCCGTGCCGAATTCAACCATGACACGCGGCGTCGAGCCCGACGTCGAAGCCACTGCCAACACGGATACCTGGGTGCTGATCGGTTGCACGTCGTATGCGGTGGTGCTGCCGCTGGTGTAGCTGGTCTGCGGTGTGGTGAACAAAGCCCCATTGGTGGTGTTGGGATAGGTGGTGATCCCCCATTTGGTGGGGTCCGCGTTGGTCAAATCGAAACGCCAGACGTTTCCGTAAAGATCGCCGGCATACACATAGTCGGTGACGTGGTCGCCATCCAGATCGACCGGTGTCACATAGGCAATGCCGTTGGGTCCGGTGTTGTGGCCCACACCGCTGGCGCTGCCTACGCCCGTATCGAGATAAACGGTTTTGTCGACAGACAGACCGCTGGAGCCATAGCTGAACAACATGACATAGATACCGGCATCACCGGTGGAGCTGTTCAAGCCATTACCGAAAATCACACCCCATTCGCCATTGTGAAAGCGCCGGATCTGCGGGGTGCCGTAGGTCTGCCCCAGGTTGTTACCGCAGTTGGTGACATTGGCACAGGTTATGTTGCTTGCATTCCACTCGCCGATAACGCTGCTTGTACCGTTGGTGGAGAAGCTGCTGGGATTGGTGATGTCTAGGATGAAGATGGCATTGCCCCCCGCCCCCAGCCCGCTTGCAAGCCAAGTATGCCAAACGTTGTTGTAGAACAAGTCGCCGGTTCCTGGCGTTGCGTCCACAAAGAAATTATGGGCGTAGCTCGTGTTTGAAAAATCCATGACCCCGTTTTCGGAGGTGTTGTGGATATTGAGCATGGCCGCTGCGGGCATATAGGCGATGACTTCCTTGCCATCGTTGTTGGTGCTGCTATACACGCCGCTAGAGTTGTACGAGCCCGCTTCAAAGCCATGCATGAAGCCGTCGTTCGAACCTTCATATACGACGTCCAATCGACTGGCTTGCTGGCTTTCGAATCCTGAATAGACCTGCGTTCCGCTGTTTTCCGGCAGGGAATCGCCAGAGTTCAGCAAGTCCTTCCAGGTGTCCGGGTAATCGGTCGATGGTGCTCCCACCCAGGTCGGGCTGGAATCCATGATGTCGCCCAGCACGCTGGTGCGTGCCCTGAAGTCCCCGCTACTGTTGACGTATTCGTTGGTACGGTCACCACTGAGGTAGGCCAGACGCAGCGAGCCAAGATTGTCGCCGCTGTTGAGCGCATTTTGTTCGGCAGTGGTCAGCGTGCCGAATGCAGCAGCATCGCCACTGGGAAATGATGAATTGGAGAAATTGATACCGCCGCCGAGACCCGAGCCGCTGGAGGTAAGCAGCAGTCGCGAGGATTGCGCGGTACCGGTAGTCGCGCCTGTAGATGTGCACGCGCCACCCGTCAGCACGCACGAAGCGTCCCAGTTTGCGGTGCTGGCGATGGACACAGAACCATCCGAATTGGCGTTCAAGGTGAGAGCTTCAAGCTGTCCCCACCAGTTATCGCTGTGATAGTAGGCCAGGTAGATCTGAGTTCCCGATTCCACCTGCGCGGTTTGCTGCACGTTGATGCCGGCCGAGGATGCGGCGATGTTCGCGGGTGTGGCCTGGAAGCAGGTGATCTCGTGGTAGTTATTGCTGCCGCCGGTCGAACCGCCGAAGCCGAATAGGAACGTGGAGGGTATCGTGCCGTTGGACGAGGTGATGTTTTGCTGATTGAGTACGGTGACGTAGTTGCCGCTGTTGTAGCTGTACTTGAGCGTCAAAAGACCGTTTTGGGTGATGGTAAGCGCGTAGGAAATCGGTACCGCACTGGTTGCCACGGTGGTGCCCACTCGTGACGTCGCGCTTTCGTTGGCGATAGGCGTGTTGCTGGGGAGAATGTGATAAGCGCTGGGAATGACCGCGTAATCCGGAATGGTGTCGGTTGCCACGGTGGATGCCGTTGCCACGTTTTGCGTGGCGGTGATGGCGTAGTAAGTGGTGGTGGCATTGCTTCCCGATCCACTTTGAACAGCGCCATATGGGGTGCCGCTACCGGTGTAGCCATTGCTAGTTGATGTAGTGGTTCCGGATACCGTAGAACCCTTCGCGGAATAGGTGTAACCATTCCTGGACGACCCCGAACGCTGGTAGAGGCTTCCGGTATAACTGTTGGTGGTGGCTGAGTGGCCGCTTCCCGTCGTGTAGGTGTAGGAGTAGCTGTAGACCGTCGGGGTGTTGTACTTGTACGTACCACCGCTTTCGCACACCGCTTGCACGTCGGTTGTGTTCGGCGTATTGCCGGAATTGCTATCGGCCATGGCGCTGGTACCCCCGTCGGCCAGCAACCTGCCGATGTTTACGTCGCCATAACCGCGCAGGCCAATGCGTCCCGGCTGATAGTTTCCGCTGCCGCCATCGGTGCCATTGCTTGCATCGCCCGTGTTCGTGTTGTCGTAGCTGGAGGTGATGTCGCCGCTGCTGTTGAGGGTGGATGCACCGCCATTGAGGAAGTTGCCGAATTCATCAATGCCCAGGCCGAGGTAGGCCCCCGTCATGCCGTTGTACGGGTTGTTTGTATTCGAGCAGCTGTAACCCAAGCTGCCGCCCCAGGCACCGAAGTACCAGGGCAACTGTGTGCTGGTAATAGTGCATTGGGAACCACCGCAATTGGTATTGTGCGTCGTTAAATCGTTATACGTTTGCTGGATTTGCGACGAGTAACTGCCATCGATCAGGTAAAAACCAATGCCGTCAGCGCCGTCGCTAAAAGTGCCGCCGCTGTTACCGCCAAAGGTATAAGTGGTGAACGTGATCTGCACGCCCTGGCTGGAGCTGAACGGTGTAACGGAGATGATGCCGCCGTTTTCGCTGTTGGCGCCGGACGTCAGCAGCAAAGCGCCATTGTTCGCGGCGTCTGCGGTAGGAGCTGATGCGCCGACGCCGGTGAAATAGGACGAATTGTTGGTGCAGGATGGGATGTACAGAGAGCCAACCGCGTTGGAGCCCGCAGTAAGGCACGCACCATTGAACGAGTACCACTGGTTGTTCGAGGTGGACCCGGTAAAGTTCTCCGAGACGGTCTGCGCCTGTGTCGCAGGAACGCTCAGCACCAGGCAACCCAATACGGCGGCAATCGACAGTAGCCGAAGCGTTTTCATCAGGGATTCCCCAGGTTGGTGGTGTTGTACGAAACTTGGTAGGTGCTTTGCACGACGGCCGTCGCGTTGCTGGTGGCGCCATAGCCGAGCGCCGTCACCTGATAGATCTTGCCGTTACCAGTGCTGTTGAGGCCCAGGTAGCGGATGAAAAGCAGCGGATTGGCGTAGTACGTGCTGTTGCCGCCTGTGGTAGAGACAGTCACATCCGCCCACGAGCTAGGGTTGTATGTCCATCCATTGGGCATGGTGAGAGCCGAATTGGACGCGCTCGGAAGCGCGATATTGGGCCCTACCGAGCCCTGGCAAATCATCAGGAGCGTATTAGAAGGCGGAGCGGTGGTTGTGCAACTTTGGCTCACCTGCAGGGCCGAGAGGTTCTCTGCCAGTTCATATTCACCATATTGCAGTGTGCTTTGCGCCAACTGAAAAGCGCGACCTTTTTCCTTGGTATTGCCCGCCATGTTCTGTTGCATGGTGAAGTTGTGGTACAGGCCCACCGCCATGAACGTCAGAATGATCAGCATGAACATGGCGGCGATCAGCACGAACCCACGTTCTTTCCTGGCTCGATTGGGAAGGGTCTTGCGCATAAGCTTCTCGACAGTAAAGGAGTTCGTGCGTGGTTAAAGTGGCGATTGCTGCGGCAGCACCACAACGCGGCTGATCATAGGCACCGTTGTGTTCTGGCCGGCGCCGTTTGCTGCGCTTCCCGCCAGCGGATTGGTGAAGGTGAGCTGCAAATTGACCGAGCGCACCAGCGACCAATCAGTGCCAGAGGTGACTTGATCGGCGGTCATGTATTGCGTCACCGATTGCGTGTTGCCAGGATCCACGCCGTACTGGACAAGCAGGTTGGAAACGCCCGGTACAATGGTTTGGGCACTGCTTGTGCTGGTAGTGGTGCTTCCGTACGTTGATGTGGTCACCGTGCATACAAGATTGCCATTCGTGTCAATCGAGTATTCATTCACGACCAATGTCTTATCGGCCTGTTGCTGACCCTGACAGTCCAGCCCGTTGCCGTCGGACATGAAGCGAACCTCGAGCGTGTCATTGGTGCCATGGGTGCCGTAGATAAATTGCCCGGCGGCGGTGAAGTCGCCGGCGACAGGGAGCGCCCCGCTCAACGTGAGCAACGGGCTGGGCGGACTGGTGGAGTAGTTGTCGATGAGCGGGTAATAGCCCGCACTCTGCAGCGCGTTGGCCATGGTTGTCGTTGCGATGCGCTCGTTGTCCTGCAGTTGCGCCAACGAGCCTTGCGCATTGAACGTGTTGCGGGTTTGCAGCCAAAGGCTGAACAGGCCAGCCAGCAGAAACACGCCGATGGTCAGCGCAATCAGCAGCGAAATAATACTCAGGCCACGTTGGCGGGTTCGGATAGTGTTCATGCTCTAGAACTCATTGAGCAGGGTGTAAGTGACAGTCGTGCCGTTGGTATTGCTTTGCGTGCCGGCATTGATCGCGGTGCTGGCCTTTTCCTGCCAGGTGAGCGTGATCGTGCAGATCACCGGCTGCGTGGCATTGCATTGGATCGAGGCACCGGTGGCATTGGGTACCAGTGAAAAGAACTCACTACCCCAGGTCTGCAAATCAAAAGCCGCCATATCCGTGGCGTTGCCGCAACCGGAGCTTGTTGGCAGCCCGCAGGTGGTGGCTGTGCCGAGCGTGGTCACACCGCCGATGCTTACGCCGCCACTGGATGAGCCGGATGCCGGCGCCAAGGTGATGGCCGTCGTAGGTACGAGGCTTGAGTTGTTCCAATAGCCCGGATTGGCCAACATGGCATCGGCCAGGCTTCTGGCCTGCACCGCCGCGATCGATTCCGTTTGGGAGGTATGCGTGCCAGCCAGGGATGTCGCCTGGATGGCAGCGATGCCGAGCACACCGATCGAGATAATCACCAGGGCCACCAGCACTTCGATGAGGCTGTAACCATGGGCGCGTTTGCAGGGTGATCGCATCATGGGCAACTGGAAGTCGGATAGGTTGAGTTGGTTTGCGGCGAGTGAACCTGGATGAGACCGGATTCCAAAAGGACCAGACAGCGGATCATGCTGGTGTCGTTGGTCGCGTCATTGAGCGTGAGGTCGCCCTGGTTGGTTTGCGTGGCGTCGGTGCCGAAGCTCCCGGTGCCGCCCATCCGGTTGAACGTCATCGCATTGAGGGCGGGCGTGGTACCGCCGTTGACCGTGGAAACCAGCGTATCCGTCCCGGAAAATCCGTTATGGACGCGCAGCATCACATCACCCGCGCCGAACGTCTGATTGTTTGCACTGTCGGTGAAGATGATCCAGCCGGTGTTCCACTCCGACGATGCACTGCATGCGGGCGTGGTCGTGGTTACGGCTGCGGTGGGGTCTGCCGACGGGCAGATGGTGACGTCCATGCCCTCCTTGATGGCTTCTGAGCGCGCAAGCGCAACGTCAGCGGCGATCTGGTTGAGCTCGTCGGACATCCGATATTGCGTTACCAGGCTTTTATAGCCGGGAACGGCATACGCCAGAATGACCGCCATGATGATCACCACGACCATCATTTCGATCAGCGTAAAGCCGGCTGTCGCCCTGCGATGCTTGCGCATCGTGTCCATGTTCCCCCCGTGCGGCGTTGAAGCCGCATTGCACAGCACTACCGGTATGCCGGTATCTCTTGCCCCCTACGCCTGGCTGGCAGATCAACCCTAAGGCGCATAAGTACATGGGAATTATCTTGTAAGAAAAACCCCATTTACATTACCGCCTGTCGGCAGAACATCGCCGTTTGTCGTCGAAATATTGACGGCCATCAAGAATTGGCGAGGACCGCGCTGCCCATGGCTTGACGGCGAGGCGGTTAAACCTCCGACCACATCCGTAGCAAATTGTGGTAACAGCCCGTGAGTTTTACCCGCGAGGCTTCGTCGGCGCTTGTCGCCGTGAGTCGCTGAACGGCATTGTCCAGGTCGAACAACACGGTGCGCTGGCCATCATCGCGAATCATGCTCTGCACCCAGAAAAAACACGCCAGGCGCGTACCGCGCGTGACAGGGTTGAC
The DNA here is from genome assembly GCF_003363155.1 of Dyella monticola. GTDB lineage: Bacteria > Pseudomonadota > Gammaproteobacteria > Xanthomonadales > Rhodanobacteraceae > Dyella_B > Dyella_B monticola. The sequence continues at coordinate 480,760 of NZ_QRBE01000001.1, forward strand.
GCGATGGAGGCTGCTGGCGGGGTAGAGGATCATGTCGCCGGCAGGCAGCTTTACCGTCTGGGTGCCATAGGTGTCTTCCACCAGCAGTTCACCGCCGTCGTAGCTGTCGGGCGGAGCCAGGAACAGGGTAGCGGAGAGGTCCGTGCGGATTTTTTCGCCGCTGCCAGGCAACAGGCGCACCGCGCCGTCCACGTGGTTGCCGAAATGCATGCCGCCCTGGTAGCGGTTGAACATGGGGGGATAGACGCGATGCGGCAATGCTGCGCTGATAAATAGCGGATGGCGCTCCAGTGCGGCGAGCACGATGGTGCCCAGTTCGCGTGCCAGTTCGGAGTTTTCGGCGATCTGCTGGTTTTGCTTGACGTGCGCGCCCTGGTGGCCCGCGGTGACGCGGCCGTCCACCCATGGCGCATGATCGGCGTTCAGTTGCTGGCGAAAATGCGCAAGTTGTTCGGGGTTGAGCACGTTGGCGATGTGCACCAGCATGGATGGAACCTCTGAAGGCGCGGCGGTGGGGCGTGAAGCCGCTGGGCCCCGGCATTCGCCGGAGCGACAGTGAGGCAAGGTTAGAACTTGTAGGTAAAGGTGACCATTTCCGTACGACCGATACCGGGCACCGAACGTCCACCATCGGACTGAATCAAGGCGTCGAAGTAGCGCTTGTTGGCCAGGTTGAGCACGTTGAGGCGAATGTCGTAACTGGATTGATGGTACGCCATGGTGGCATCCCAGCGCGTATAGCCGCCGACGCCCACTGTATCCGTATTGGCAGCGTAGCGTTGCGACATATAGGTGGGGCCGCCGCCGGCTTCCCAGTGTTCGGCAAAGCGGTAGGTGGTCCACGTGGTGAAGGTGTTGCGTGGCGTGTTGGCGGGCACGTTGCCTTGCGTGCCATCGACCGCCTTGACGATCCTGCCGTCCATGTAGCTGTAGCCGGAGAAGACCTGCCAGTTCTTGGTGAGATGGCCGACCATGCCGAACTCCGCACCACGCACGCGGATGTTGCCATCGAGCGTGTATTCGCCCGATGAGGTTTCGCTGCGTGCGTTGGTCTGCTCCAGGTTATAGAGCGCGGCGTTGATGGCGAGTACATCGTCGATCAGATTCCACTTGCCGCCGATTTCGTAGGAGCGATTTTTCTCCGGCGCCAGATCCTGCGTGCCACTGGTGAGCGTGAGCTGTTCCAGCGAGGGATCGAACGAGGTGCCGTACGACACGTAGTAGGACTGCTTTTCGTCCGGCTGATAAATCACCCCGCCGCGCACGCTGGTGAAGTACACGGTCTGTTGCGCGTAGGCAGGCAGCGAAACGGTATTGCTGATGTGCGCGTCGAATTCATCGCGACGCACGCCGGCCACCACCATCCACTGGTCGTTGAGCCTGATCGTATCGTTGGCATAGACCGCCGCGGTTTTGCCGACCGATTGCGCGTAATTGCCGACGGTGGTGGTGACGTTCGAGGGCGTGGCTTCCTGCACCGGATCGAGCAGCGAAAGCAACGGCAAGCCGTTACGCGTATAGCCTTGGTTGTTGTACGTCTCCCGCGCCAGTTCCACGCCACTGACCAGCGTGTGCTGCAAGCTGCCCGTGTCGAACTGCGTGGTCAGGTCGGTCTGGCTGTCGAGAATGGTGTCGTGAATGACGCGATCGTGACTGGCCAACTGCACGTAGAGGTCTTGCAGCGGCAAATCAGTGGGATTGCCCAGCGTTTTGTTGAGCGTGACACCCGTGTTCGTCACCACGCTGTTGGCCGCGGTTTCGCGTGCGTCGGTGTCGTACTGGCTGTACATCAACTGCGTACGCAGCTTCACCTGATCGGAGAACGCATGTTCCAGGCGCGCGTTGAATTCGTTGACGCTCTGGTTGGTGCGGTCGTCGGTCAGTCCGTACCAGTTTTTGTAATTGACATCCGCAGGGTGACCGTTGATGGGCGGGAGGCCGTAATCGGGCATGTCGTGATTGCGTTGGACCAATGCCGAAAGCGTGATTTGCGTCGGCGTGCCGATGCCAAAGCGCAGCGATGGGGCAATGCCGGCATCCTGGTTTTTCTGCACGTCGCGCGTGGTGTGCATGTCCTGGCCGTAAACATTCACGCGCATCGCGGCGGTGTTGGACAGCGGCTGGTTGAAATCGGCCGTCATGCGGTAACGGTCACTGGTGCCGGCGGTGGCGGTGATCTGGCCGAACGGATTCAGTTGCGGCTCCTTGGTCACCTGGTTGATCACGCCGCCGGTGGAGCCGCGTCCAAACAGCATGGACGACGGGCCTTTGAGCACTTCCACTGCGTCCAGGTCAAAAATGTCGCGGTAATACTGGCCGGGATCGCGGAAGCCATCGAGATAAATATCGGTACGCGCCGTGAAACCGCGCAGGTTGATGTTGTTGCCGATCTGGCCACCCTCCGCGCCACCGATGGTGATGCCCGGCACGTTGCGCAGCGCATCTTGCAGCGAGGTGGCGCCTTGCGCATCGAGCAGGTCTCGATTCACCACGACCACCGTCTGCGGGATATCGCGCAGCGATGTGGGCACCTTGGCGCCGACGGTGGAGACATCGGAATCGTAGTCGTTGCCGACGATGCTGCCGGTCACGTGCACAGAGCTCAGCGTCTGGGGTTTGCTGGTATTGGTGTCGCCTTGCGACGCGCTGCTTGTCGGGCTGCCGGCGCTGTCGGAGGCGCCGGTATTGGTTTGCGCATGCGTGGTGGCCGGAAGGCTAAGGGCAACCAGCAAGGCAGCGTGCAGGGGAGAAACGCGGAAGTTGGCAGGCATAGGTCGTCGGGTGGCAAGGTGAGAGGGACGCCCGAATGCGTGATTGGCTTGCTGAATGCGCCACCAGAGCACGGCCCTGGGCGCGTCATTCACTTCCGCTTGCTGCCTCACACGAGCGCTTCGTAAATGCGAATCGTTTTTATTATCACACGCCGTTACGGAGTTGTGAAGCGGTCGTGCCCAGCAGGAAAAGGGACGCAGTGTTTCGTCCCCCGGCTTTCGCCGGGGCGACGGGCATCAAGCTAAATAAAAAGGCCCCGCATAAATGCGGGGCCTTTCGTTTTTCACTCATTACTGAGCGGGCGACTTACCAGATCTTCACTTGCTTATCGCCGTCGCGAACCATCGCATCGCCGGCTTTGCACTGGAACGCTTCAGCGAACGCGGGCATGTTGGACGGTGCGCCGATCGCGCGCAGCGAAGCGGGGGCGTGCGGATCGATATTGAGATACAGCTCCGCCTGCTTCTCGCGGATGTTTTCGCGCCACACACGTGCCCAGCTCAGGAAGAAGCGCTGATCCTGCGTGTAGCCGTCGATCTTCTGCTGCGCTTCGGCGGGGTTCTTCTTCAACGCATCCTGCAGCGCGTCGTACGACACGTTCAGGCCACCCAGATCGGCGATGTTTTCGCCCAGGGTCAGCTGGCCATTCACGTGCAGATCCGGCTTGTCCTTGAGCGGCGCATAGCCGTTGAACTGATCGACCAGCTTGCCGGTGCGTGCCTTGAACTGTGTCGTGTCCTGCGCCGTCCACCAGTCGGCCTTGTTGCCGTCGCCGTCGAACTGCGAACCTTGATCGTCGAAGCCATGGCTGGATTCGTGGCCGATCACCGCACCGATGCCGCCGTAGTTGATCGCGTCGTCGCCGTTGGCATAGAAGAACGGCGGCTGCAGGATCGCTGCCGGGAAGTTGATGGTGTTGGTGCTGGGGTCGTAGTAGGCGTTGACGGTTTGTGGCGTCATGCCCCACTCGGTGCGATCGGTGGGTTTGCCGATGTGGCCGATATCCCAGTCGTAGTTGAACTTGGCGGCGGCCATCACGTCGCCGTAGTAGTCGCCTTGCTTCACATCCAGGCCGTCCCAGCTACGCCAGTGATCCGGATAGCCGATCTTGGGCAGGAATTTGTTCCACTTGTCGATCGCCTTCTGCTTGGTGGCGTCGCTCATCCAGTCCAGATGCTCGATGCGATTCTTCAGCGCCTCGCGCACGTTGGTAACCAGTTCCTGCGCGCGCTGCTTGGCTTCGGGGGTGAATTCCTTGGCGACGTAGAGCTGACCCAACGCTTCGCCCATCGAGCCGTTGACGGCACCCAGCACGCGCTTCCAACGCGCCTTCTGCTCCGGCTGACCGGAAAGTGTTTTGCCGTAGAAGTCGAAGCGGTTGTCCTGGAAGGCGGTGCTCAGGTACGGCGACGCATCGTCGATGGTGTGGAAGCGCAGGTACGCCTGCCACTGCGAAATCGGCGCGGTGGCCAGCAGCTTGTCGAATTCAGCGAAGAACTTCGGCTGCGACAGCGAGAAGCCCTTGTCGATGGTCAGGCCCTGGGCCTTGAAGAAGTCATTCCAGTTGAAGTGCGGCGTGATCTTGTCGGCCTGGGCCACGGTCACGAAGTGGTATTCGTTGTCCAGGTTGCGCAATTGCGTCGGCGAGAGCGAGGACTGGGCAAGCTTGGTTTCGAACGCCAGTACTTCGTCGGCCTGCTTCTTGGCATCGGCGTCGGAGACGCCGGTCAACGCCAGCGACTTGGCGATGTAGGCCTTGTAGGCATCGCGCAGGTCGGCGTATTTGGCGTCGGTGTAATAGTCCGGCGTGGGCAGGCCCAGGCCCGACTGGTTGGCGAAGCCGATCTGGATCTTGGCGTCCTTGAAGTCGGCGCCCGAGCCGAAGTCGAACACCTGCTTGTCGCCTTGGGCGTAGCTGTCGGTGATGTACTTGGCCACGTCGGACGGCGTCTTCAGCGTGTCGATCTTCTCAAGCTTCGGCTTGATCGGGTCGTCGCCGAGCTTGTTGATGGCGTCTTCATCCATGCCGGCCTGATACAGGTAGCCGATCTTCTGCTCGATCGAGCCCGGCTTGGCCTGTGCGGCGTTTTTCGCGGCGGCGTCGGCGATGTCGTGCTGGGTGTCCAGGCTCTTTTCGGCAAGCTGGTTGAACGCACCCCAGCTGGTGCGATCCTGCGGGATCGGGTTGGCGCCAATCCATTTAGCGTTGACGAAGCCGTTGAAGTCCTGGCAGGCATTGATGCTGCTGTCGAGCTCGCCGGCGTCGAACACGCTGGCCGATTTGGCCGTGCTGGCGGTGGTGGCCGCGGCGGCCGGGGCGCTGGACGACTTGGCCGGTGCTGGCGCGGCGGCCTGTTCCTGCTTGCCGCAGGCGGCCAGGGCAAAGGTCACGCTGGCGGCGAGCAGCAGGGGCTTCAAGTGCTTGTAGGTCATGTATGTCCCTCTATATGGAATGTGGCGAATCGCCCGCAGGCGGGCCCCGGTGTGTGTGGGTCGTTCCCGTTTCCTGACGGCACGGGCGGTTCGCGACCACAACCCTTCAAGCTAGGCCATGAGTCATGGTGTACACAGTGTCAAAGGTCAGGGGTGGGGTAGGGGTCCGACTGGGCCGTTTGTACGGGAATGCCCGTGGAAGTTTTTGGCCGAGCGCCAGGTCCAGTGCGTCGTCGTATCGCTGTTATGAGGGTGTCATGCCGGCTGCGTATGGTCGGGGATATCACGCTTAGGGGAGCGTGCCCATTGACCGTCATCCGGAGACTGCCATGCGCACCCGTCTTGCTGTCTGCCTCGCCGCTTGTCTGCTTACCCTGTCCGTTGCTTCGTCTGCTCAAGATCCCCATTCCGCCGATTTCAACCGTGGCGGCGACCACGCACGCACGGCCACGCCGATCAAGCATCTGGTCGTGATCTTTCAGGAAAACGTTTCGTTTGATCATTATTTCGGCACCTATCCGTATGCCCAGAATCTGCGGGGCGAGCCGAGGTTCTATCCGGCGCCGTTCACGCCCAAGGTCAACGGCCTGACACCGGCGTTGCTGGCCAACAACCCGAATGCGTCCAACGCCGGCAATGGCGTCGGTGCCATCAACCCGTTCCGCCTGTCGCCCTCGCAGGCCGCTACCGCCGACCAGGATCACGATTACCAGCCTGAACAGCAGGCCTTCGATAACGGCAAGATGGACCTGTTCCCCGAATTCACCGGTTCGGGTGAAACCCTGCCTGGCGCCAGCGCGGCGCAGGACAGCAACGGTCAGGTGATGGCGTACTTCGACGGCAATACCGTGACCGCCATGTGGAACTATGCGCAGCACTTCGCGATGAGCGACAACAGCTACGGCTCGACCTTCGGCGCGTCCACGCAAGGTGCCATCAATCTGATTTCGGGCCAGACCAACGGTGTCGTCGATTCGATCGCCGCCGGCGGCGTGGAAGTGGCCGACGGCCAGGGCGGCTACACGCTGATAAGCGATGCGGACCCCACCGATGACGTGTGCTCCACCAGCAGCGGTGCGCGCGTGCATATGGGTGGCAAGAATATCGGTGACCTGCTCAATGCCAAGGGCATCACCTGGGGCTTCTTCGAGGGCGGTTTCGACCTGAGCACGGTCAACGCCAATGGCACCACCGGCTGCGCACGCAGCACGCTGTCCACCGTGACCAACACGGTGAAGGCTGACTACATCCCGCACCATCAGCCGTTCCAGTACTACACCAGCACCGCCAACCCCAACCACACGCGCCCGACCTCGGTAGCAATGATCGGCCATCAGGGCGATGCGGCGAACCATCAGTACGACATCAATGATTTCTACGCCGCCGTCCAGGCGCACAATATGCCGGCCGTGAGCTTCCTAAAAGCGCCAGGCTATGAGGATGGCCACGCCGGTTACTCCGATCCGCTCGATGAGCAGACCTTCGTCACCACGGTAATCAACTTCCTCCAGAAGCAGCCGGAATGGCGCGACACCGCGGTGGTGATTGCCTATGACGACTCCGACGGCTGGTACGACCACCAGGCTTCGCCGCATGTCAATGGCTCGCAGACCAGCGACGATTCGTTGACCGGCACGGGCCAGTGCGAAGCGCGCGGTACGTTGTCAGGCATCAACAGCAACGGCAAACCCGTGCAGGGTCGCTGCGGCTTCGGTCCGCGCCTGCCGATGCTGGTGATTTCGCCGTGGGCACGCCACAACTATGTCGATCACACGCTCACGGATCAGACCTCGATCACACGCTTCATCGAAGACAACTGGCTCAATGCTGAGCGCCTGGGTGGTGGTTCGTACGACACGCTGTCCGGTCCGATCAATGGCATGTTTGATTTCAATGCGCCGTTTGCGATGAACAACCGCCTGTTCTTGAATGAAAGCACGGGCGAGCCGGAATCTGGGCACTGATAAGCATGTGCGCCTGACGATGGCGTGATTCGGTAGTGCGCATCGCCCCATTCCCATGGGGCGATGCTTTTTTGTTTTTCAACGGAAGCCAACCCAGTGTCGTCTTCGCGTCGCGATTTTCTGAAATGGTCCATGTGGGGTCTTGGAGCGAGCGCATGGCCTCTGCGCACGCTGGCGCACGACATGTCCTCGATGCCCAAGCGAAAAATGGGCGGTGGCGTTTTGTGCAAGCACATGGTGGCCGATCAAGGCAAAGTGCCTTTGCTGCTCGATCCGGCCAAACTCACGCCGTTCGTCGATCCCTTGCCACTGCCGCCCGTGCTGCGCGCCGACCAGGGTGCGTTGTTGCGCGTCGATATGAAGGAAGCCGCGCAGCGTCTGCATCGCGATCTGCCGCCGACACGGGTGTGGACGTACGGCGGTTGCATGCCAGGACCTACGATTGAGGCGCGAAGCGGCACGCCAGCGCGCATCGAATGGCGCAACACGCTGCCCACCAGACACTTTCTGCCGATCGATCACCGCATTCACGGCGCTGAAAAAGACAAACCGGAAGTACGCGCCATCGTGCATGTGCATGGCGCCTGCGTGCCCACCGCCAGCGATGGGTATCCGGATGATTGGTATGTGCCGGGGCAGTCACGCCTCGACACTTATCCCAACAAGCAAGACGCGGCGACGCTCTGGTATCACGACCATGCGATGGGTATCAACCGTCTGAACATTTATGCGGGCATGTTCGGCAACCTGATTGTGCGCGATGAGCATGAGCTGGCACTGGGATTACCGCAGGGCGAGCAGGAGATTCCACTCACGCTGAGCGATCGCCTGCTGACCGAGGACGCGCAGTTGTATTACCCCGTTTCCGGCAATAGTGAAGCGCCGTGGGTGTCGGAAGTGTTTGGCAACGCCATGTTGGTGAATGGCGCGATCCTGCCCTATCTCGATGTACAACCTCGCCGTTATCGTTTTCGCGTGCTCAATGCCGCCAATGCGCGTTTCTTCCATCTGAAGTTGTCCGGTGAGCAGCCCTTCCAGCAGATCGGCAGCGACCAGGGTTTGCTTGCCGCACCCGTGTCCCTGAAAAGCGTGCTGATCGCACCGGCGGAGCGCGTCGACCTCATCGTCGATTTTTCTTCGATGGCCGGGCAGCAAGTAGAGCTGGTCAACGATGCGCTGGCGATCATGCAGTTCCGTGTCGGCAGCGGCAGTGTTCGCGATACCAGTATGGTGCCGGCAGTGCTGCGCGACGTGCCGCGCATGCCCGAATCGTCAGCCACCCGCACGCGCCTGATGACGCTGGATCAATATGACGATTGCGTCGCCGAACCGATGCTGATGCTGCTCAATGGCAAGCGTTGGCATGAGCCCGTTACGGAAAAGCCGGTGCTGGGCAGTACGGAGATATGGAGCCTCATCAACCTGACGGACGACACGCACCCGATCCATCTGCATATGGTGCGCTTTCAGATTCTGGATCGCCGACCGTTCGATCAGGGGCAATGGCTGGAGTCGAAAACCATTCGTTATACCGGCGCGGCGCAGCCGCCGGTGTCAGGCGAAGCTGGCTGGAAAGATGTGGCGCAGGCGTGGCCGGGCATGATTACGCGCATCATCGTGCGATTCGACGGTTACGTGGGCCGCTACGTGTGGCATTGCCATCTGCTGGAGCATGAGGCGAATGAAATGATGCGGCCGTTCGAGGTGGTTCCCGCCTAGTCGTCATTCCGGCCTTCACCAGAATGACGGTCACGCCGTGTGAGCGGTGAAAAGCAATCACTTGGTCGCAATATTTCCCAACTGCGCCGCATCCACCCGCAATACCGGATAGAGCCCCACGCGTTGCACCGTGTACCAGGGCGAGCGTTCGTAGAAGAAATTCAACCGCGCACGGCTGCTTGCCGCGAAGCTTGGATCGTCATGCAGTTTCTGCTCGAACTCGGCCTTCAGCTTCGGATCCTTCGCCATCATGTCACGCGCCAATTTTTCCAGCACGCGCGGCTCGCCATATTCCTTCTGTTCAAAAATGGCGTTGAGATAGCCCCAGCGCAATAGTGAATCGGGCGCTTGCGGTTCCAGTAGTTCGATGGCGACATTTGCAGTGCGCTGATTCAAAGGCACGATGACCGATCCGGCCGGAAGCGTTACTTCGACCGGTTCGGCATGCACGCTAAAGCTCTTCAGCATCAGGTGGCTCTCAAACGGTTCGGCGGCCCATTGGGGCTGGCCGAGCTGGTAAGCCGTGGCATCGATTTGCTTCATCGGACGGCCGATGCGTCGATAGGCAATGCCGTGCGCATCCAGCTTCTCGATAATCGTTGTCCACTCGGCGGGCACGACATACGCCGCAGGTGGCGTAATGGATAGATCGGGCAAAAGACCGTTGTAATTGTCGATGCGATAGGTAACCGGCTTGCTCGGATCGTAGTGAATCCAAAGGTCGTTGGAGATGTCGCTGTGCGTCTGTGTGAACGCGTAGCCTTTCAGTTCGAACGGCGTCGCGGTGGGATCGGGTTTGAACGTCAACGGTACCTGCGCATGGGAATCGCTGGCGCGCGCGATCGTGTCGGCATCGGCCTTTTGTGTGGCTGCGAGCAGTGCCGCCGGATCGTGATCGATATCCTGCAGCACTACGCGCACCAGGTCATACACCGCATGCACGCGCACCGCGTAAGGCTTGAGCATGTGCGTTTCGATCAGCAGGGCAGGACGATTTTGCAGCGCGGCGTAGCCCGTGGAAAATCGCGGTCCGGAACCGAAATTCTCGATGCCTTTGCGCGGATCGCGGCCATCCTTGAACTCAAGGTAGATGGATGCCAGATGGCCAAGTTTCTCGTATGCGGGTATCGCCTGGTCCACCATGAGGGTGTGTTGCCACTGGGCAATGACCGGGTCGAGCTTGTGTGGATCTTCGGTGTACCAGGTGAGGTCGTATTGATAGTCCGCACCGTCGGTGGTGTGTACATCGATCAGGAAATCCGGCACCCACTTCTGCCACAACCTCAGCCACGCCAGCATCTCCGGCGCATCGGCCTTGATGTAGTCGCGATTGAGATTGAGGTATTGCGACTGTCCCCTGAAGCCCATGCTTTCCGGGCCATTCTGGTTGATGCGGTTGTACGGTGAGCTTTGCTCATGTCCATCCACGCTGAACACGGGAATGTAGACAAGCACGGCATGATCGAGCAGATGCAGATATTTGCCGGTCACGGTGATATCGCGCAACAGCATCAAGCCGGCGTCTTTGCCCTCGATCTCGCCGGGGTGAATGCCCGCTTGCAACAGCACGATGGGCTTATGTGCGGCGCGTGCAGCCTCGGGTGTAAACGTGCCGTCGCTGGTGGCAATCACGACCGTCATCGGGCGCCCTTGCGGCGTTATGCCGAAGGTTTCCAGCTTGATCTTGTCTGGCGCGGCTTGCTGCAATCGCTGCAGGTAAGCCAGCGTGGCTGCATAACTGGGCGTGGTGCGAAACTGCGATGTTTCGGCAGGCGTCGCCCAGTCATGGTCGTGCCGCTCGGTGGCGTGCGTATTCATGACCATTGCCGCAAGAAAAACGGCAAGCCATGCTCGGCGGATGATCATGCGTGATCCTTGGTGGGTAGCGCAGCGGGCGACGCCGGCAGGGTATCAGGCGCCACGGCGCCGCCGGATATGATGAAAGCCATGGCTTGATCCATCGTCCAATCGGTGGGCGTCAGTTCGTCCAGCGGAACCACTTCCAGATAGCCTCCGGTCGGGTTGGGTGTGGTGGGAATGAAAACGGCAGCCATTTCGCGGCCGGTACCTTCTTCGGTCATCACGCGCGTCACAAAGCCGACCACTTTCATGCCCTTGCGCGGGAAATCCACCAGCACCACGCGCTGCACGCCGCCGGGTTTGTTTTGCAGCACCGTCATCAGCTTCTTGGTGCCGCCATAAATGGTTTGCACCAGCGGAATGCGCTGCAGCAGGCTGTCGAACGCGTGTAGCAGACGCTGACCGATCATGCGATTGGCCAGGAAGCCAAGCAGGTAAAGGGCGATCAGGGTAAGCAACAAGGCCAGTACATAAGTCACCCAGCCGTGACTGAGTTGCTCCACCGCCTGGGGTGAAACCCAGCCCAGCGCACCCATGAACGCCGCCACCAACGGCGCGCCCAGGCTGGCCAGGAACCCTACGATAAATTTGAAGACCAGCCAGGTCACCCATAACGGCATGAAGGTAAGCAGGCCGGTGATGAGATAGCGTTTCAGGCGCAACGGGTGCATGGAGGGGCTCGGAAGGCGGGTGAGGGGTTGCTTATTGTAGGAGCCCCAAAGTCTGGCTGTGATTTTTTTCGTGGTATGGCGAATAACAGGGATAACGATAGGGAACCGACCATGCACGGACAGGAGCGCCAACAGGTTTTCGAAAAGCTGCTGCGCGAGCACCAGCGGATCGTGTTCAAGGTCGTGTCTGTGTATGCGCGCCATCCGGACGATCGCAATGATCTGATGCAGGAAATTTGCGTGCAGCTGTGGCGTTCATTCCCCAGGTTCGATGAAAAGCGCGCACAATTTTCCACCTGGATGTACCGGGTGGCGCTCAATGTCGCGATTTCGCAGGTTCGCCGGCAGCCATCGCAGGGCGCTCGGATCGAACCCTTGCAACAGCATCATTTGGACACGATCGGCGACACGCAAGGTGTGCCCGATTATGACGAGCGCATCGAGGCGTTATATGGCTTCATCGACCAGCTCGATCACCTTAATCGTGCGCTGATCCTGCTTTATTTGGAGGACCGCAGTTATCGCCAGATCGCCGACATCCTCGGTATCAGCGAAACCAATGTGGCGACCAAGATCAGTCGCATCAAGCAGAAACTTCGCAGCCAGATGACGGGCGTCGAGCCCGCGGGAGCATGACGATGGAACTGGATGACATGAAGCTTGCCTGGCAGGCCCTCAATCGTCAGTTGGAGCGACAGCAAACGCTGAGCACGCAATTATTTCTGGAGAGCCGTCTGGATAAGGTACGACATGGTTTGCGGCCGCTTTTTTGGGGGCAAGTCCTGCAAATCGTTTTTGGCGCGTTGATAAGCGTAATGGCCGCTTCGTTCTGGGTTTCACGAGTGACCATGACGCCGCTTTTGCTGTGGGGCGTACTCGTGCATGTTTTGGGCATCTTTATGATCGTGGCGGGCGCGCGGAATCTGTATTTGCTCCAACGTATCGATTATTCCGCGCCGATTCTCGACATCCAGCGCCGCATCGCGCAGTTACGCGCTTGGCGCGCGCGGGTGGAAGGGCCCGCTTCGGCCGTTTTGGGCGCGGTCGTATGGGTGCCCCTCATCATGATCGAGTTGGTTCGTAACGGCTTGAATCCAGATAGTGTCACGTCCGAACTGGGCTCGTATCTCGTGATTTCGGGCGTCGTATCGCTTGGCCTGGTTTTATTGGCGTACGGGTTGATCCGTTACTTCGGCCAGCGGCGCTGGTTGGAGAACAACTGGGCGGGTACCAGCGTGCAGCGCGCCGAATCCATGCTTGAGGACATTGCCCGCTTCATGCACGAATGAAGCGCAATCAGCGATGCCGTGGCTTCAGACGCACATAGAGTTGCTTGCGTACCAGGGCGACCAATTCACCGCTGGCCGTGCGGATGGGCACGTCGAACCATTGCAGCACTTTTTCACCATTCGCCGCGGCGGCGCGCAAGTCATCGAGCACGTGTTGTTCGAGTTTGAAGTGGGCGTAGACGTCTTCGCGGCCAGGGGCAACAAAATCGATGGTGCCGGCCTTGTCCCACACGTAATGATCGTTGCCCAGGTGATGCAGGACCAGCAGCATCCAGAATGGATCGGCCATCGCGAAAAGGCTGCCACCGAATTGGGTGCGTACGTAGTTCCGGTTCCAAGGACGCAATCGAAGCACGACGCGTGCTTGGGTGTAGTCGTTATCCAGACTCAGCAGGCGGATGCCGCTAAAGAAGAACGGCGGCCACAGATTCAGCAGTCGGCGAAATGTGGAAGCGCGCATGGGGAGCTCCAGGAGGAGCCCTCAACTTACCATACTTGTGCGTATGGGTTGGATTTTGCGCTCAGAATCGCGCCGATCTTATCCATCGGCATCACCGCCCCTGTTCCTGTTTACAGCACCCCTGGAATCACGGCTAAATAGGCGCGTTCGAACAGGGACAGAGGGGACGAACATGCTGGGGAGCTTGCTGCTGGCCGTGGCGTTATCTGCCGCGCCACAAACAACGGTTGTACTTGATGCAAACAGCCGCGCGTTGATCGGGGACGCTGAACACCAAGACATGCAGTTGTCTCCCAACGGCAGATACATCGCCGTTGCCAGGCACGAACAAGGCGGAAGCTTTGTACTGATCTTGAGTGCCGCCGATCAGACCTTGGTGAAAAGCCTCGATTTGGGTCCGGGCGCGGAGGTCGGAAGTATCGATTGGCTCGGCTCGGACAAGCTGATCGTGGATATGAATCGCAAGCGCAATGATTTCGGTGGGTCGATCTGGGATCCATGGTTTTTACTGTTCACGATGAGCAGCAAACATGGCGTGTCGTTTCCTGCCAATTTCATCGGCAAGATCGATAACGACGACCAGCACATACTTGTCAGCTCCTGCGAGAGTCGCGGCGAGGGATGCGCGTGCAAGCATGAAGACCATCACGGCTGCATTTACGAAGCCGCGGTGATGGACGTCAACGACCTGCGCGAAGGCAGTCGCAAGACCATCGCCGTGGCACCGGTCGAGGACGCGAGCTTCACGGCTGATCATGCTGGAGCTATCCGCTTTGCGTGGGCCGTGAACGATCAGGATCAATCCAAGCTCTACGTCACCAATAACGGCAAGGATTGGACGCTGCTCAATGATGAGAGCATCAGCAACGTCGACATCGCCCCAGTAGGAATCTCTCGCGATAATCGCTCGGCCTATTTGCAGGTAGAGCATACGGATGGCCCCGATAGCATCGAGCGGTATGATTTCGCGACCGGCACACGCACCGTGCTGTTGCGCGATGCCGTATCCGATCCCTTGAGCATTATTTATTCGATGGATCATCGTGAACCGATCGGAGCGTTCTTCGGTCCAGGGCGGCCACAAGCGCGATTCTGGGATCCGGCAAGCCTTGACGCCCGCTGGCGCATAGCCATCAACAAAGCCTTTCCCGACTCCACCTGCGGCGTGCCAAGCGCCGACGCGGACGGTAGCCTGGTCATCGTATCCACAGAAAACGACCGCGATCCGGGTGCCTTTTATCTGCTCGACGTGGCACACCACAAAGCAACGCTGCTGGCGCGCAAGTACCCCAGCATCGATCCCAAGAAAGGGCTGCCTACCGAACCGTTCGCGATGAAAGCCCGGGACGGCCTCCCGCTCTATGGTTTCGTGACGCGACCGGCCGGCGCCAGAACCGCAGCACCCGCCGTCGTGATCGTGCATGGCGGCCCCTATGACATAGACGACGAGTGGGGGTTCGACCCGGAAGTGCAATTGCTGGCCCAGCACGGTTATGCCGTCGTGCGCGTCAACTTTCGCGGGTCGGCTGGATTTGGCCTGCCGTTCGCCGAACGCGGCTACAGGCAATGGGGCGCGGCCATGCAAGACGACGTGACCGATGCAACGCACTGGGCGATCGACCAAGGCATCGCCGATCCCAAGCGCATCTGCATTTATGGTGCCAGTTACGGCGGTTACGCGGCGTTGATGGGCGTTGTCCGCGAGCCCAGTCTGTATCGCTGCGCAGCCGGCCTGTCAGGTGTGTACGACCTGTCCAAGATGTACTCGTGGGGAGACACGCACCGCAGCGACCTTGGCGTCTACTATCTGCATCGGGTACTTGGCAGCGACAAAGCGCAGTTGGATAGCCGCTCACCGGCTAAGCACGGCGCCGATATCAAGGTGCCGGTGCTGTTGGCGCACGGTGTTTACGACGTTCGAGCCCCGATCTATCACGCCGAAGAAATGCGAGGCGCGCTCAACAGTGCAGGCAACGCGCCTGAGTATCTACGCTACGACAACGAAGGGCATGGACTTGGCACAGTCGATCATCGCGTTGACTTCTATTCGCACCTTCTGGGATTCCTGGACGCCAACCTTGGTGTGAAGACGGCCGATACGTCGGCGCAGGTTGCACCAGATCCAACTCAGCAAGCCGGACCTGTATCAACCACCGTGCACTGACCGAAAAAGGCGTTTGGCGCATCGCCTATTGCAGGCGGCTTCGAGCCAGCTGATCGGGTGCGGACCATGGATATTGGTCCGCGGCCTCCCCGAACCCTCTTCGCAAGGGAGAGGGATCGGGTCAGATGTATAGGAGCGTGTTCCCCAGTGCGAGTCGGTGGGGCCGACCGCTTGCGCGAACTTAAAACAGCAACGACGCCATGCGGCGGCGATAGCGCCCCACCAGCTCTGCATCGTCCAGGGTATTGAAGGCGGCCAGCAGGCGCTTCTTTGCCTGGCCGTCGTTCCAGTCACGCGCTTTTTCCAGAATGAGCAACCAGTGCTCCAGGCCTGCGGCGGGGTCATCGCCGAGCAGCAGGCGTACGCCCAGCAGATCGTGCGCTTCCCAATCGTGCGCATTGGCGTGAATGCGCTGTTGCAGCACGTCCATGGCCGGCGTGCCTTCGAGCGAGCGGGCGAGGTCGAGTTGGCTGCGCAGGCGCACAGCGCGTGAATCGGTGGACAGGTTGGCGGGCAGGGCGTTGAGTTCGGCTTCGGCGGCGGCCGCGTGTCCGGCTTGTGCCAGTGCAACGGCCAGATCGAGCTTCAATTCCAGGCGATCCGGTTCGGCGGCAATGTCTTGCTGCAGGCGATTGATGGCCTGCTCGGGCGATTCGGGGGGGAGCTCGTCTTCGAGTTGTTCATCGACATCGCCTTCCAGCGGCTGAATATGGCGGGACAGGAACTGACGTAGCTGCCCTTCCGGCAGGGCACCGGCAAACCCGTCGAGAATTTGACCGTCTTTCACCAGGATAACGGTGGGAATGCTGCGGATGCCGAAGACGCCGGCCAGCTCCTGGTTTTTATCGACGTCGACCTTGCCTAGCCGGAACGCGCCGTTGTACTCGGTGGCAAGCTTTTCCAGCAGCGGGCCCAACGACTTGCACGGGCCGCACCAGGTGGCCCAGAAATCTACCAGCACGGGCGTGGTGAGCGAGGCCTGCAGTACGTCGGTCTCGAAATTCTCCTGGTCGACCTCAAAAATGTGCGGGGAGACAGCGGCGTTCACAGTAGGCTCCATCAGGATTATCCCAAGCAGATCGGGGCTTTCGGCAGCATATCAAGGACGCGCATGAGCCTTAAGGATTTGCGAGAATCGCAAGTATGAGCACCACACCGCCAGCCGCCATCGAGTACACGCAGAAGGCACCCACGCCGGCGCTGCTCATTTGCGAGCATTGCGACACCGTATACCGGCGCCGCCCGCTCAGGCGGGGTGATGTCGCGCGCTGCGCCCGTTGCCATGCGGTGCTGGAGCGGCACCAGCCGATCAGCCTCAATGCGATGTTCGCGTTGGTGGTGACGGTGATGGTGGTGTTCTTGCAGGCGAATGTGTGGCCCATCATCACGCTGGCGCTCAATGGCCAGCAGATTCACGCCACGCTGTGGGCCATCATCATCATGATGTGGAAGGAGCATTCGCAGCTGGTGGCGGTACTGGCGGCGGCCACGCTGTTTTTCTTTCCGTTGTGCAAGATGGGAATACTCGGCTGGCTGTTGATCTTTGGCCGCAAGGGACGTCGCGCGCCGGGCTTCGCGCGGTTGATGGTGGTGCTGCATTACATCGGGCCGTGGACGATGAGCGAGGTGTTCGTGCTTGGTGTGCTGGTGTCGATCGTGAAGGCGCACATGTATTTCGATGTGTCAGCCGATGCAGGCGTGTTCGCATATGCCGCGCTGGCGGTGCTGATTACCGTTTTTGCGGGCATCGACGTGCGCCAGTTGTGGGACAAGATTCCCGCAGGCTCTGCATGAGCGCGTTGCCGCGGGCACACGAGTTGGGGCTGATCAGCTGCCATGTGTGTGGCCAGGTGTGTCGCGATACGCAGGTGGAGCATGCCGCCTGCCCGCGCTGTGGCAGCGCGCTGCATCGGCGCAAGCCTTACAGTTGCGCGCGCACATGGGCGCTGTTGATCGCCGCGTTCATCTTCTACATTCCCGCCAATGTGCTGCCGATCATGCGCACGGTCAGCCTGGGCGATGTGGATGACAACACGATCCTCAGTGGCGTGATCGAGCTATGGGTGAAGGGTTCGCCGGATCTGGCAGTGATCGTCTTCACGGCCAGTATCCTGGTGCCGATGACGAAATTCCTGGTGATCGGTACGCTCTTGCTTAGCGCGCATCGTGGTACCAGTTGGGCGCGTCGGCAGCGGGCCATGCTCTATCGACTGGTGGAATTCGTCGGTTATTGGTCCATGCTGGATGTTTTCGTGGTGTCATTGCTGACGGCGCTGGTGCAGTTCGGTTTCTTCAGCCAGGTGGAGCCGCTGCCGGGCGTGGTGTATTTCGGCCTCACGGTGGTGCTTACCATGCTGGCCTCGATGAGTTTCGACCCCCGTTTGATTTGGGATTGCCAGGACGACGATGACTGACCAGAACAACCCCAACCTGGGCGGCGACCTGCCCGAGCCGGTGGTGCGGCATCGCCGCGTCAGCGCCTCATGGATCTGGCTGGTGCCGGCGGTAGCGGCGCTGGTGGGCCTGTCGCTGGTGGTCAGCGCGTGGATACAACGCGGGCCCACGCTCACCCTCAGTTTTCAGACGGCGCAAGGCCTGGAATCGGGCAAGACCGTGGTGAAGTACAAGGATGTCGTGATCGGCAAGGTCACCAACATTCGTCTGAGCCAGGATCATAGCAAGGTGATCGTGAGGGTGGACCTGGAGAAGAGTGCCGAAGATATCGCCGTGGCGGACTCGCGCTTCTGGGTGGTGCGTCCGCGTATCGGGCTAGGCGGAGTGTCGGGTATCGATACGTTGCTGTCGGGCTCGTTCATCGGTGTGGACGTGGGCAAATCTTCGCAGCCGCAGACGGATTTCGTCGGGCTGGAGAGTCCGCCTTCGGTCACGCATGATTCGCGCGGCAAGAGTTTCACCTTGCACGCTGGCGATCTGGGCTCGCTGGATATCGGCTCGCCAGTGTATTTCCGTCGTTTGCAGGTCGGGCGCGTTGCATCGTACAAGCTCAACGACGACGGCAAGGGTGTCTCGGTGCAGGTGTTCGTCGACAGCCCCTACGACAAATTCGTGACTAACGAATCGCGCTTCTGGAACGCCAGTGGCGTGGATGTATCGCTGACTGCCGACGGCCTCAAGCTCAATACGCAATCACTTGCCACCGTGCTGGCGGGCGGCGTGGCGTTCCTCGATGCACCAGGTCCGCATCAAGACGAAAAACCTGCTGCGGAGGAGACCAACTTCACGCTGTTCGACACGCAAGCCAATGCCATGGCGCCGCCGGATGGTGAGGGTCATTACATCCGCATGCGCTTCGATCAACCGTTACGCGGCCTGACGGTGGGTGCGGCGGTGGAGTTCCGCGGCATCAACTTCGGCAATGTCGTATCCATCCATATGGATTACGACGAGAAGACCGGCAAATTCCCGCTCTACGTGGGCGCCATTGTGTATCCGGATCGCCTCGGCCACGCGCACGAAAAACTGGAAGCGATCGCCAAGTCCAAGGGCGACAACGCAGACATGTCCCACCTGGTGGGTGAATTGGTGGCGCGGGGCCTGCGTGCCGAGGCCAAGGTGGGCAACTTGCTCACCGGGCAGCTGTACATTTCGCTGGATATCGTACCCAGCGCGCCGAAGGTGGCGTTCAACCCGGATGCGCGTCCGCTGGATATTCCCACTGTGCCGGGCAACTTCGACAAGCTGCAGGAACAGATCATGCAGATCGTCGACAAGATACAGAAGATTCCGTTCGACGCTATCGGCAACAACCTCAATCACACGCTGGTGGATCTGGACGGCACTATCAAGCAACTCAATGGCAACGTGTTGCCGGACCTTCGCAATACGCTCAAAGGTGCTAATCAGACCTTCGGTGTGGCGAACAACGCGCTGTCGCCCGATTCGCCATTGCAGCAGAACCTTGCCGGCACGCTGGAGGAACTGCAGCGCATGGCCCGTTCGTTGCGTACGCTCACCGATTACTTGAATACGCAGCCCAGCGCATTGATTCGCGGGCGCGCCAAGGACGCGCCGCCGCAAACCGTAACGCCGCCCGCGCCTCAGCCGCAGCAAGGGAGCAGCCATCCATGATCCACATGCGACACCTGATCGCGACACTGGGCGCAGCAGCGCTGGCGGCCTGCGCGTCGGCGCCCGTGCAGTACTACACGCTGATCCCCGCACCTGACAGCACGCAAACCGAAAACGCTGCGCCACCGGCGAATTTCCAATTCGAGCTGATGCCGGTGGGCGTGCCCGCGCAGGATGACGTGCCGCAGTTGGTGGTGCGTCAGGGCGGGCAATCGGTCGCCTTGCTCAATGGGCAGCGCTGGGTGGCGCCCTTGGCGGACGAGGTGCGGGGTGCGCTGGCGGTCGAGCTGGCGCGGCGCATGCATGCGCCCGATATCAGCAGCGGGGTGCCTGCCACAGGCAAACCGGTGTTGCGCATCAAAGTCGACCTGCGCCGATTCGACTCCTCGCCCGGCAACTACGCGCTGATCGACGCCACTTGGACGGTGCGCGAGCTCCGCAGCCAGGCCGTGCTCACCTGCACCAGCCGCATCAGCGAAAGCGTGGGGCAGGGATATGGGGACGTGGTCGCCGGACACCAGCAGGCGCTCTACACGTTAGCCGGGCAGATCGCCAGCGTGGCGCCGGCCATGGCCGAAGGAAGCGTACCGGCGACTTGCCCGGCTCCGTAAATCACTCCGTCCCCTGCTTGCAGGGGAGGGGCGGCGCGGGGTGGCCCGAGCTTGCGACGGGGTTGGCTTCATCTCGACCATCCCCACTGCACCGGGCGCGGGAGTATGCGCACCCGGCCGATCCAAGAAACACCCCATTTCTGCTAGTCTGCCGCGTTCCATGCAGCGCATTGGCGACGGAAGCCCGCGCTGCCGCATACGCATAACGGCGCCGGACCATGCAGGACATCACAGACCCAGGCTCTCCCCACGATTACACCCCCCAGACGGTGGAATCCGCCGCGCAGCAGTATTGGACTGCGCAGCGCGCCTACGAGGTGAAGGAGGATCCCTCCCGCCCGAAGTTCTATTGCCTGGCCATGCTGCCGTACCCCTCCGGTGCGCTGCACATGGGCCACGTACGCAACTACACCATCGGCGACGTGATCAGCCGCTACCAGCGCATGAATGGGAAGAACGTGCTGCAGCCGATGGGCTGGGACGCGTTCGGCCTGCCGGCGGAAAACGCCGCGATCAAGAACAACACCGCCCCGGCCACGTGGACGTACAAGAACATCGACCACATGCGCGACCAGCTCAAGTCGCTGGGTTACGCCATCGATTGGTCGCGTGAATTCGCCACCTGCCGGCCGGACTACTACCGCTGGGAACAGCTCATGTTCACCCGGCTGATGAAAAAGGGCCTGGCCTATCGCAAGAACGCGGTGGTGAACTGGGATCCGGTCGACCAAACCGTGCTCGCCAACGAGCAGGTCATCGACGGTCGCGGCTGGCGCTCCGGCGCGCTGGTGGAAAAGCGCGAGATTCCGCAGTGGTTCCTCAAGATCACCGATTACGCGCAGGAACTGCTCGATGGTTTGGATACGCTGCCCGGCTGGCCGGATGCGGTCAAAACCATGCAGCGCAACTGGATTGGTCGCAGTGAAGGCGTGGACATCCATTTCGCTGTGGAAGGCGAGGTCGAACCGCTGACGGTGTTCACCACGCGTCCGGATACCTTGCTGGGCGTCACGTTCGTGTCGATCGCCGGTGAACATCCGCTGGCGCTGAAAGCGGCCCAAGGCAACCCCGGGCTGGCTGCGTTCCTTGAAGAGTTGCGTCATGGCGGCGTTTCCGAAGCCGAGCTGGAAACGCAGGTAAAACGCGGCATGTCCACCGGCCTTAACGCCATCCATCCGATCACCGGCGAACAGGTACCGGTGTGGGTGGCGAACTTTGTGCTGATGGGGTACGGCACCGGCGCGGTAATGGCCGTGCCCGGTCATGACGAGCGCGACTTCGAATTCGCGCACAAGTACAACTTGCCGATCAAACAAGTGATCGCCGTCAGCGGTGACGATGCCCAATACGATCCGCAGCACTGGAAAGAGTGGTATTCGGATAAAACGCGCGCCGACATGCGCGTGATCCATTCGGGCGATCTCGACGGCAAGAATTATCGCGAGGCTTTCGACTTTATCGCGGGTAAGCTGGAAACGGCGGGCAAGGGCAAGCGTCGGGTGAACTGGCGCCTGCGCGATTGGGGCGTCAGCCGCCAACGCTACTGGGGCTGCCCGATTCCGGTGATCTACTGCGCCAAGTGCGGCGCATTGCCGGTGCCGGAAGATCAACTGCCGGTGGTGTTGCCGGAAAACGTGGCGTTTTCCGGCGTGCAATCGCCAATCAAGGCCGACCCCCAATGGCGCAAGGCCACCTGCCCGCAGTGCGCCGGGCCGGCCGAGCGCGAAACCGACACCTTCGATACCTTCATGGAATCGAGCTGGTACTACGCGCGCTACACCAGTCCCGGTGCAAACGGCTTGGTGGACGCGCGCGCGAACTACTGGCTGCCGGTGGATCAATACATCGGCGGCATCGAGCATGCGATCCTGCATCTGCTGTACTTCCGCTTCTATCACAAGCTGATGCGCGATGCCGGTTTGGTGAGTTCGAACGAACCGACCACCAATCTGCTGTGCCAAGGCATGGTGATTGCCGAAACGTTTTATCGCGACAACGCGGATGGTTCGAAGGATTGGATCAATCCGGCCGAGGTTGAAATTCAGCGCGACGACAAAGCACGTGTCATCGGCGCAGTGCTCAAAGCCGACGGCAAGCCGGTGCAGATCGGCGGCATCGAGAAGATGTCCAAGTCCAAGAACAACGGCGTCGATCCGCAAGCGATGGTGGAAAAATTCGGCGCCGACACCGTGCGCCTGTTCTCCATGTTTGCCGCGCCGCCGGAACAATCGTTGGAGTGGAACGAGGCGGGGGTCGAAGGCATGGCGCGCTTCCTGCGCCGTTTCTGGCGCGAGGTGATCACGCACGTCAATCAGCCGGATCATCCGGAAGTGAACCTGGCCGCGCTTGATGATGGACAGAAAACCCTGCGTCGCCAGTTGCACGAAACCATTCAAAAGGTGAGCGACGACTTCGGCCGCCGCCACGCCTTCAATACGGCTATTGCCGCGCTAATGGAGCTGCTCAACGCGCTCGGCAAGTTCAATGACCAGAGCGACCAGGGGCGCGCCGTGCGCCACGAGGCGCTGGAAACCATGGTATTGCTGCTCAATCCCGTGGTGCCCCATGTCAGCCACACGCTATGGCAGGCGTTGGGCCACAAGCAGACCGTGCTGGACGACCAGCCATGGCCACAGGTGGATCAGGCGGCGCTGGTGCGCGACACGCTTACCCTGGCCGTTCAGGTGAACGGCAAACTGCGCGGTACCATCGAGGTGTCGGCCAACGCTTCCAAAGAAGAAGCCGAAGCGCTGGCGCGCGTGCAACCCAATGTGGCAGCCTTTCTGGAAGGGCAGACCGTGCGCAAGGTGATCGTGGTGCCTGGCAAGATCGTCAACATCGTCGCAGGCTAAGAGCCTGTTTTGGGTTTCGGCGTGGCCCGCGCCGGGACTGTTTGCCTGATGGGCAAGGAGGAACGAAGGCGTGTATGTCGATACACAACTGAGTGAGGACGCAGCTCGGCGGGCAAACAGTCCTGGCCCTTCGGGTTGTCACGGTGCGTTCGCCATGCGACAGCGCGCGGCTTGGCTTGCCAGCCAGGCAAGCGCTGCGCCACGCTCTGCTACTTGGCGAACGCACCGTGACAACGCGGGCTACGCCGAAACCCTAAACAGGCTCTCAACTTCATGAATCGCATGCTGAAACCGTTCGTGCTGCTGTCCGTGCTCGCCCTTGCGGCCTGCGGCTTCCACCTGCGCGGCAGCGCGGCGCTGCCACAGGGCATGCAGCGCGTGCACCTCACAGTGGGCGGCGGCGGCGATTTCCAACGCAAGCTGGCGCGCGCCTTGCTCGCGTCCAACGTGACGCTGGAAGACAAGAGCGGCCCCGGCATCGCCGAACTGCACGTACCGGCGCAGAACTTCACCGTGCAGATGCTTACCGTGAACGGTGCTGCGCAAGTCACGGAATTCGCCGTGCGCTTCCATGTGGTGTTTACCGCTACTGATCCTTCGGGCAAGCTCATCGCGCCGAGCCAGTCCATCGATCTGCAGCGTGAGTACAGCTACGACGCCAGCCAGCCGGTGGGCACGCAATCGCAGATGGAGCAAATCCAGGGCAGCCTGATCGACGATGCCATCCAGGCCGTGCTGTTCCGCTTGCAGGCCATTGCCAAGAACGGCGAAAAGGCGGCTGCGAACGCGGTCGGCCCGCTGCCGGCCAACGCCAGCACGGTGCAGGCACCGCCGCAGTATTCGCCGCAGATCGATGATTGACCGCCCATGCCGCTCAACCACGCACAGTGGCAGAAGGGGCTGGTCGCAGATAGCCTGAAACCCGTCTATCTGCTGGCCGGCGAAGAACTGCTGGTGCTGGAAGCCGCCGATGCCTTGCGCGCCCAGGCGCGCAAACTCGGCTACAGCGAGCGCCAGGTGCTGGATGTCGGCGCGCATTTCGATTGGGATGACCTGGCGCGCTCGGCCGCCGGCATGTCGCTGTTTGCCACTCGCCGTCTACTCGATCTACGCCTGCCGACAGGCAGGCCCGGTACGGAAGGCGCCAAGGCCATCGTCGAGTTTTGCGCCAATCCGCCCCCGGATGTGAGCTTGCTGATCACCGCCGTGGAATGGAGCAGCAAGCACGAGGGCGCGTGGACCAAGCAACTCGACGGTGCCGGCTGCATGGTGGTCTTCAATGCGCCACGCCCGAACGAATGGGGCGCGTGGATCGGCGCGCGCCTGGCTTCGCGCGGACTCACCGCTACTCCCGACGCCATGGCGCTGCTGGCCGAGCGCGTGGAAGGCAATCTGCTGGCCGCGGCGCAGGAGATCGACAAGCTTGTCGTGCTGCACGGGCAAGGCAAGATCGATGCCGCCGAAATGGAACACTTGGTGGCCGACAGCGCGCGTTATGACGCTTTCAAGCTTACCGATGCCGCACTTGGTGGCGATGGCGCGCGTGCGCTGCGCGTTCTCGATGGCCTGCGCGATGAGGGTGATGAACTCATCGCGCTGATGGGCTGGCTGGTCAATCAGTTGCAGCTTGCCTTGCGCTTGGCCAATGCCCACGACTTCGCCGCGCAGGCGCGCGCCGAGCGTTTGTGGCCAGCACGCGAGCAGCTCTTTCGCAAGGCACTACGCCGTGCACCGCGCGAGCACTGGATGCAATGCCTGGCGCGCGCCGCGCGTATTGATCGCATCGCCAAAGGGCGCGAAAGCGGCGATGCGTGGCTGGAAACGCAACGATTGATCGCGGTCATCGCCGAGCCCCGTGCCGCACAGGCGCTGGTGTAAACGAGACACATACCTCATGAAACCGCTAGCCCTCTTCGGCGGCACCTTCGATCCCATTCATATCGGTCATCTCAGCGTCGCCTGGGAAGCTTCCGAACTGCTCGATGCGGAAGTGCGTTTGATGCCGGCAAACGTGCCGCCGCATCGCCCGCCGCCCACGGCCAGCGCGACGCAACGCGTGGACATGCTGCGTGCTGCGTTGCGCTGGCAGTCACGGCTTACGCTCGACACGCGCGAACTCGAGCGCGGCGGCCCTTCCTACACCGTCGACACGCTTGATGAATTTCGCCGCGAGTTTCCCGATCGTTCGTTGATGTTGCTGTTGGGCGCCGACGCCTTTGCAGGGTTACGCAGCTGGCATCGCTGGCGCGAATTGTTCAACGTTGCGCATCTTGGCGTGATCAACCGTCCTGGTATCGAAGCGTGCATTCCGGTGGAATTGGAGCGCGCGGTAGCGTCGCGACGGACGGATGATCCGCAGGTCATTCGCACGCAGCCTGCGGGCCGTGTGATCGAATTGGCGGTGACGCCGCTGGAAGTATCTGCCACGCGGATTCGCGACTTGCTCGCCGCAGGAAGGGATCCGCGGTATTTGTTGCCGGCGGGATTGTTCGAGGATCCGGCGTTGCTGGCGCCGTATCGGTTGGGGCCGGTGGGTTGAGTTGTATTGCTTTACAAGGCCCGCGGGGGCTTTCTCACTCGAACGCTTTTGGATCTTCTTTTCGCAGAACGCATTGCACGCTAATAGGACACCCCTCAAGGCCTTTGAGACGTGCTTGTGTAAATCACTGTCCACCACTTGCCAATCAGGTTACCAAGCCATGCCAGGGAGCTTGAGGCAAGTAGAGATGCAAACAAGGCAAGATTGAAGAGAACGTCATACGCTTGGTCGATCGTATCGATCAAGCCATGGCGCCCGAGAATTTTAAATATCTGCAACTTAAGAAAATGGCCGTCATGCGTAAGAAACATCGTTGCGGAAAAGATCGCAAACGTCATCGCAGCCACTGTAATTACGTTCAATATGAATACGCATAAGCGACTGATGTCCCGACGGTGGCTGTGATTGGGAGGGCTGGTGGTTCTATACCCCATTAAAAAGAAGGCCAGGATTGAAGATATGGTCAGTGACGCAAAACCATAAAGAATGGTCGCAAATGGTAGAAGGGTGGCTGGTGCTGGGCCAAGATAATCTAACATCGTGGACGTAAATAGCACGGTCCCAATAATCGCCAGCATCACGGATGTGACGTACGGGGTAAATGACATCACAATGTAACTTCTATAAAGCCGTAAGCCAACATGGCCTGCCCGGGCACCGGAAGGTCTGGTGATCTTGAGCGTAAATATCTCTCAATTTGCTCGAAGTCATAACCGTTTGTAATGGTGATGCAGCCTTCGCTGATGCCCCAAAATCCTGCCGGATGCAGCCTAAAGTTTTGGCGTTTCACTCCCTTGATGGTTACGCTGTCACCACTTACGCTATTCCATAGCGCGAACCACTTTGTTCGATCAACACCGGAATACGCGGGATAGGTCGTATCCTTTAACCATCCCAGCTTGCCACCGGACTGTCTGTCGACAATGTAATAAATGCCCAATGGCAGCGGCCCCACACCTTCCTTGTTGGTTGACTTGAAATCGTTTCTGGCGCTGCCGCTGCCGGAAAATGCTGGAATCCGCCCGACTGGATGACATTGTAAATAAGATACATAAGAGCCGTTAAGGCGGAAGCTCCACATTGCGGGAGCTTGCCGCAGATTGGGCAGTTGCCCAGTCCATGTATCGACGTTATAGGATGGCGCCATGTTTAACGGCCCCATTCATCAGACTTTTACGTTGCTTGCACCGCGAATGGGTGAGCCGGTTTCATCGGTGATCCAAAGATGTGCCGGAACTGCCATTTTTCCTTCAATGCCCGCGCGCGATATTTGTGCCGCTATGCTGGGAAAAATTGCACTAGACGTCTATCAGGGATTTCTTACACGATCCAAAAGGAAAAACATCGTGTTGCCGCCACGCGGCTGGCTAGGTCTGCCATGGTCGGTGCGATAGTGCGAGCATCGTCAACTAACCCTGTACGCCACAAAGCGCATCGCCACCGAATTCATGCAATAGCGCAAGCCGGTGGGCGCCGGTCCATCGTCAAACACATGGCCGAGATGGCTATCGCAGCCCGCGCAACTTACCGCAGTGCGAATCATTCCGTAACTCGCATCACGGCTTTCGATCACATTGCGTTTGGAAATCGACCGCCAGAAGCTCGGCCATCCCGTGCCTGAATCGAATTGCGTGGACGCATCGAACAACGCCGTAGCGCAACCCGCGCAACGATAAAGCCCCTTGCTGTTCGGTTTTTCGTGCGGGCCACTGAAAGCCATTTCCGTGCCTGCGCGACGCATCACGTTGAAAGCCGCGTCGGAAAGTCGTTCGTGCCATTGCGCGTCGCTCAGCACCAACTTGTGCACATCGCACGGGCCAAGATCATGGCCGTCGTTATCGGCAAAGCATTCGAGCAAGAGCATCTGGGGCGGTGATGCCGTCGTTGGCGTGGCGGCTGCAATGGCGCCTGCGCCTTTACCGCCACGCCATCGCATGAGCGATGCACCGGCCAGTACCAGGGCCGCACCGCCGCCAAGCGCGGTAAACAGAAAGCGACGACGGTCCATTGCCTTGATGTCGAGTGCCGATGTCATGTCCATCTCCCGTTGCTCGTAGTGATTCAACCGAACGTGAAGGCGTAAACGTGCACGTCCGGATCAAGAAATGTAATTTCGAACACGCGCTCGCCGGTGCCATGGGCCTGGCGCACCAATTGATAGAGGCGTTGCGTGTTGATGATGCCGTTGCCTTCGGCATCGACATCGGCGCCGTGATCATCGCCGGGTGCCTTGCCATCGAGCGTAATGCGGAATCGCACGGGCTTGCCGCGATCGCCGGGGCCAAGCACCAGATGCAAGTCGCGGCCGCGGAAGCGGTAGGTGATGCGACCGGTCGGTGTGTCGAGCGTGGCGTTTTGCGGGCCGATGGTCCAGTTGCCGTCCAATGCCCATTGATTGGCTGCAAGCGTGCCGGGTGCGTGGTAATGCCAGTTCTCGTCGTGGGCGATTTGTCCGCCGGCAAAACCTTCGCTGCGTGCATAGCCCACATACGTCTCGGGCGAGCGATCCATGTCACCCGAGCCTGCCGCTTCTGCGCCCGATGCGCCGGGTTGCACATAACCCATCGGCAAGTTTTTGTAGCCCGCTTCGCTCAATAGCCGGCGAATGACATCTTCGCTGCCGGCGTAGTCGCCTTCACCGTAGTGATGCGCGCGGATTCGACCCTGCGCGTCGATGAAATAGTGCGCGGGCCAGTATTCGTTGTTGAAACCTTTCCAGATGGCGTAGTCGTTATCCATCGCCACGGGATAATCGATGTGGAAATCCTTGATCGCCTTGGCGACGTTGCTGGGATCCTTCTCGAACGCGAATTCCGGGGAATGCACGCCGATCACCACCAGGCCGTGATCGCGATACTTCTGCGCCCACGCGTTGACGTAAGGCAGCGAGCGGATGCAATTGATGCAGGAATAGGTCCAGAAATCCACAAGCACCACTTTGCCGCGCAAGGATGCAGGCGACAGAGGTGCGCTGTTGAACCATTGCGTTGCGCCAGCCAGTGAAGGCAGCTCACCTTCAACCGGCAGCGGTTGATCACGCTTTGGCACGGGCGCGGCCTGAACCGGCGCAGGTTGTATGGCGTTGATCAGCGTTTGCTCGATGCCGCTGGTGCTTGCCAGGGAAACGCGCGTCAACAAACCGGTGTCTGCGCCTAGCGCAATGGCGGCTACACCACACAGCACCAGAACGCCCAGGCCACGACGCACCCATTCGCCAGCACCCAGCGACCGCTTCATCAGCGCAAATACGCGACCGCCAACCAGCAACGCCAACGCGAGCGACACGGCCGCGCCGCCGGCATAGGTAAGCAAGAGCAGGGTGGTTTCCACGCTGGCGCCTTGCAGGGCGGCGCCCGTCAGCAGCAGGCCCAGGATCGGCCCTGCACAGGGCGCCCATAGCAGACCCGTAGCCACGCCCAGCCCCGCGGCGGACCATGGTGAATCCTCTTGCGCTTGTGCTTTTTCGGTCAGCCGGTTGCCCAGTTTCACGAAAGGCCGGCTGATCCATTCGGCGACGTGTGTGGAGAGCAACGTAAGACCCAGTACCGCCAATACCAGCAATGCCGCATAGCGGCCGAACTGATTGGCGCGCACCGCCCATCCGCCGCCCACCGCCGCCAGCGTGGCGACCAGCGCGAAGGTAAGCGCCATGCCTATCAGCATTGGCAAGCCGTTGCGCGCGAACGGTCGGTCGGCGCGTGCGAACACGAAGGGCAGCACCGGCAAAATGCACGGGCTGAGAATGGTGAGGATGCCGCCGAGGAAGGCGAGGGTGAGCAAAAGCATGGCTGACTCGCAGGTCGTGTTCCGACAGGGTATTCGCTGTGCCGGACGAATGGTTACGTTAAGGTTTTGCGCTACGACGGGGTAACCAAACCATCGGCGAAGGCGAATCAGTTCATGGAAACCGACCCCTTGGCGAGCCATGCGTGCCTTTTCATCCTTGACCTTTGACGGTCCATGGGTACTACTACGCCAGCCTCCGCCACGGAGGCGGGATAGCGACAAGGCCGTGTCAACCGAAACACTCAGTGCCAGCGAACAGGCAGACCGACAACGGGCTGCATGGATGGCGGCCGCGCAAGCGGGCGATCAGCGTGCCTACGCGCGCCTGCTGACCGCTTCGGTGGCACTGATCCGCAGTGTGGCAAGGCGCCAGGGTGTGCCGGTGGACACGCTCGATGATGTGGTGCAGGAAACCCTGCTGACCGTGCATCGCGTGCGGCATACCTTCGATCCCACGCGTTCCTACGATGCGTGGCTGTCGGCGATCGCTGCGCGTCGCGCCATCGACGTGCTGCGCAGCCATGGCCGCCGCGAACACCGCGAAGTACACGACGAATGGGCCTTCGACACCCATCCGGATCGCGACGACGCCAGCGTCGGCGCGGAGCGTGCGCAAGAGGCGCGGCGGCTGCGCGACGCTATCCGAACCCTTCCGCCGGGCCAGCGTGAGGCGGTGGAGCAGCTGGGCCTCAAGGAGCAATCCCTGGCCGAGGCTGCCCAACACACCGGGCGAAATACCGGTGCGCTCAAAGTTAATCTGCATCGTGCGCTGAAAACGTTGCGCGATCGCTTGCATGGAGAATCCTGAACCGTCATGTCCGAAGCAGCACACCACGAAGCCCTGATCGACGCGCTCGGCGCCGAGCTGACGCCGGTGCGGCGTCTGCCGCCGCCGTGGCGGCGCGCGCTTGGCTGGCTGCTGGTCGTGGTGGTCACGGCGGCGGTGCTGTTGGTGCGTCATGGTGCAACCACCATGATGCATCGTTGGGAGGTGGCTCCCGATCTGGGCGTTGCCGCGGCCGGCGCGGTGATCACGGCGATCACTGCGGCGCTCACCTCATTCGTGCTCGCGGTGCCCGGACGCACGCTCAAGTGGGCCTGGCTGCCGGTGCCCAGTGCGCTGGTGTGGATTGCCGCCAGTGGCATGGGCTGCTTGCGCGCGCACATTCCTGGCATGCCGGTGATGAACATCCATGGCGCCGACGATTGCCTGATCTTCATCATCAGTTTTTCGGTGCCGCTGTCCGCTCTGATGATCTGGCTGTTGCGGCGCGCCTGCCCGTTGCACCCGGCACTGACGGCGATCATGGTGGGCCTCGCCAGCGCGGCGGCTTCGGCCAGTCTCCTGGAGATCTTCCACAACTTCGACGCCTCCGCGTCGGATCTGCTGATGCACCTGCTTGCCATCGCGATCGTGATAGGCGCCAACTCACTCATGGGTGGGCGATTGTTGTCACGGGCTTTTGTTTCCGCTCCCCGCCGGGGATAGGGTCAGCTGCGGGGCAGGGCCTGCCCCTGGTTCCACCCATAAATCTCCCCGCAGGGGCCTGGCAAGGCTTGACGTGCCGTTACGACAAGGCGGATATACTGCACCCGCGCGATCCCGCGCCGCCGATACGCTGCGAGGCCCCACCTCTTGACCACCATTCGCCATGCCAAGGCCGCCAATGCGGCCACTCTGCGCAAGACTGTCATAGCCGCCCTTGAAGACCTTAAGGCCAAGGACATTCGAGAAATCGATGTACGCGGCAAAACTTCCATCGCCGACCTGCTCGTGATTGCTTCCGGCACCTCGGCACGCCACGTCAAATCCATCGCCGACGAAGTGGTCAGGTTCGCCAAACAGGCGGGCGTGATGCCGCTTGGTGTCGAAGGCGAGCGAGAGGCCGAGTGGGTGCTGGTGGATCTGGGCGATGTCATCGTGCACGTCATGCTGCCGCGCATTCGCGAGTTCTACGGCCTGGAACGCCTGTGGACCGTAGGCGATCGCGACGCCGGCGGCGAAGCCGCCCTGGCCACGGGTTGATAAAAAATCCGGCATGCGTGCGCGCCTGATCGCCATCGGCGAACGCATGCCCGCGTGGGTTGCAGAAGGGTTTGCCGAATACCGTAAACGGCTCTCCCACGATTTGCCCCTCGAATTGATCGAATTGAAGCCCGGCGCGCGCGGCAAGGGGCGCGACGATGTGCGCGCCATCCACGATGAAGGCGTTGCCATGCTTGCCGCGTTGCCACGCGACATCCAGGTGATTGCTCTCGACGGTCGTGGCAAGGCGTGGTCCAGCGAAGAACTTGCCGAACAACTCGCAAAATGGCGCATGGCTGGCCGCGATATCGCTTTTCTCATTGGGGGCCCCGACGGTCACGCACCCGAAGTGTTAGCGCGCGCCGATCAAAAGTGGTCATTGGGCCCGCTCACGCTCCCGCATATGCTGGTGCGGTTGGTGTTGGTCGAACAGCTTTATCGCGCCACCACTTTGTTGGCTGGGCATCCGTACCATCGCGCGTGATCGACCCTACGGCCCGCGCGATGTGTCCGGGCCTGGTCGTTTATTTTGGGGGTTGTCATGCGCTTTCAGGTTCGCCAGGCGAGCATTTACGATCTGGATACGCTGGTGCCGTTATTTGACGGATACCGGCAGTTTTACCGACAGCCTGCCGATCCTGCGCAGGCACGCCATTTTCTTGCCGAGCGTTTTGCTCACCACGAATCGCTGATTCTGCTTGCCGGTGACGAGGAGAACCCAGGTTTGGGTTTTTGCCAGCTCTATCCGTTGTTCTCGTCCGTACGCATGGTGCGCACCTATTTGCTCAACGATCTTTTTGTAGCGCCCCATGCGCGCCGCCTTGGCGTTGCAAAAGCCTTGCTGAGGGCATCGGCCGATCACGCGCGTGCACTGGGGGCGGCCAGTCTTTCGCTCACCACAGAGTTAATCAATGCGCCTGCGCAATCGCTGTACGAATCGTTGGGATGGAAGCGCGATCAGGTCTTTTGCGAGTATGGTCTTGGCCTTTAGCTACTCATGAACACGCAAGGAGCATGCATGCTTTATCTGGCCTCCCAGTCGCCGCGCCGCCGCGAATTGCTTGGACAGCTTGGTGTCAGCTTTTCCGTTCTTGATGTGGATGTGGCGGAAATCCCGCTTCCTGACGAAGCACCGGTCGATTACGTGCAGCGCGTGGCACGCGACAAAGCGCGCGCCGGATGGCAATCGCTCGCACCACAGCTGAAAGCTGATGCAGTGGTGATCGCGTCGGATACGGAGGTGGTACTGGACAACCGGATCTTCGGCAAACCAAAAGATGCCGGGGACGCCAGCCGAATGCTGCACACGCTTGCGGCGCGCACGCATGAAGTGATGTCAGCGGTGTGGATGATGTCCGCTGAACACGAGCGTGGTGATATCTGCATCTCGCGCGTGCGCTTTGCGGACCTGAGCGAGGCGACCATTGCCGCCTACGTGGCGAGCGGCGAGCCGTTCGGCAAGGCGGGCGCCTATGCCATCCAGGGCAAAGGCGCCACTTTGATTGAACATCTGGAAGGCAGCTATTCCGGCGTGATGGGTTTGCCTTTGTTCGAAACCGCGCGCTTGCTGCAGTCTTTCAGTGTGGCGGCCTGAGCGCCCACTCATGCGGCGGCAAACAGCGCCACCAATGCAAACAGGTTGTACAAGCCGTGCGCGAGAATCGCCGGCCACAGCGAACCGGATTTCAACCGCAGCCAGCACAGCGCAGCGGCAAGCAAGGTGAGATTGGGCAGCGCGTACCACTGAAACTGCAGACCATCCAGATGCACGCAGGCGAACAGTACCGCGCAGCAGATGATCGACGTGGTGACCGACAGACGCCGCAACAACGCCGACAGCAGCACACCGCGAAACATCAGTTCTTCGATCATCGGGCCAACCGTGACCGCCACGATCGAAAGCGGCAGGCGCAGGGAAGGGGACGCATGCTGGCTCAGTTCCTGCACGTTTTGCGTGACCTCATGCCCGTGTGCGAGCAGTTGCGTGATCAGCGCACCTAACGGTGGCATTACCACGCCAACCAGCAGTGCGGTGCCGTACCAGCGAAACGCGGTCGGTGCAGTGAAACCGAAGCCGGGTTGATCGCCTCGCGCCCAAAGTGGCGGCCACATGCGATGCACCAGCCAGAACAACAGCAATGCAATCAATGGCAGCGCAATGACCACCAGCATGGCATTGCTGTCCGGCTGCTGCAGCACGGCCATGGCATGCTTGCGTGCATCGGCGAGTGAGAGTTCCGGATGACGCACCTTCTCCAGCGCACCTACCGCTAAACCCATCAGCACGCCCGCGGCGACCTGTAGCAGGAAATACAGCAGAATGACGCCCAATGCCTGCAGTACGCCGGGTGCCTGTTGCCGCGGCGGCGTCACCGGCGGATGGGTGGACGGTAATGCAGTCATCGACTATCAGCCGGCGATCCAGGCGCGGGCCAGCCCCATGACACCCATCACGACCAACGCTGCCCACCCCGCCATGCAGACCATGTAGCCCGGACCGCGCTTGCCTGCATCGCGCAGATACGCCAGCGCGTACCAGACGCGTCCAATGACCCATACCAGGCCTGCTACACCGGCCCACAACGCGTAGCCATAGTGCACGGCAAGCCACAGTGCAGGCAGAAACATGACGGAGCTTTCCAGCGTATTCATCTGCACGCGATAGGCGCGTTCGAACGCGGGGTGTCCAGTGGTGGCCGGCGCCTCGACCCGATACTTCCCACGCGCTTTTCCCACTGCATACATCGTTCCAAATTGCAGCAGAACGGTCAGCAGTACAACCAGGGCGGGCAGGTTCTGGATCATGGTGGCCTCGTTGCAAAAAGGTGCTGACACTGTAGCGGGTTGGTGCGCGGCTGTGGGGGTGCCAACGGGCACACTGACAAGTACGTGTCGGGGCTGTATGGGCGGGCAAAAAGGGTGAAGAAAGTCAGAATGTCGACGTCGATCGCAGTCGCGCTGGCGGATGATTCGGCGGGTTTGGCGGTGGACGCCTGGGCCTGGGCGGGCTGCTGATCCTGGCGGTGCTGGGTTGGATTTTTTCAAGAATCTGCTCGCCTTCTCAATCGAGGCGGTCAGCCGAGCGCCTACGCGCCAACAGGTCGGTTAGCGCATGAGCGGCGAGACGGCGTCGTTTCGAAAAAGCTGCACGAACTGCTGCAATTGGCTCTCCTCGACGTCGGAGATGGCGACGAATCGCATGTGTTCGTCCGTCCATTGGATGACCGTATAACCGCGTTGTTGCGAAACACTCACCGCAGCGGTTTCCGATGATACGGGCCACTGATACAGATTGATCACATGCAGGCGCCGCCGGTAGATGAGTGCGGCGACATCGTGTCCATCGAGTGCGTCGAGCCGCCCACCCACCAGCGGGAAGCCCGCGTTTGCCAGATCTTTGACGCGGGGTGAGAAATCCAGCTTGCCGGCGAACCACGGTTTCACGGTGTGCTGGTCGGTGGAAATAACGTCCATGAGATGTTGCGGCTGCATCGAGCGGATATGGCCGGAGATGGCTTCCTCGACGGTCAGATTTGCATTGTCGTGACGATGCAGCGCATAGAACGCGGGCAGCGTGATCAACAGTGCGGCGGCGAAGCCTGCGGCCATCGACAGCGCAATGGGCGCGCGACGCGTTCTGGCCGGCGCTGCGTTGGCGGCCGATGTGGGCTCCGGGAAAGACCATTGCACGCGTAACGCATCCGGTGCTCGGCGGTAAAGCGACGCCTGCGTAAACGCAGCGCGAAGCTGCAGGAAATCGGCATGCTGTGCCGCACAGGCGGAGCAGTGGCGCAGATGGTGTTCCATGGCTACGCTTTGCGAAGCGTCCAGTTCGTTATCGAGATAGGCGTGCAGAAGCAGCCTTGCGTCATCACACATCATGACGGCATGCCTCCGTGGAAGAGCGAGAGAGTTCGGTTTTCAGCCGTTCGCGTGCGCGAGCCAATCGCGACATCACCGTGCCGATTTTCTGCCCGGTGATGGAGGCGATCTCCTTGTAGGAACACTCTTCCAGTTCGCGCAGCACGATGGCTTCGCGCAAAGGGTGTGGAAGTTGGCCCAGTGCGGCGTGTAGCGCACGCACGTCTACCGCCAGCAACACGCGCGCTTCCGGCGACAGCTGCTCGTCAATGAGCCCATGTGTATCGTCGTCGAAGGATTCATGTGCATCGTCCGATGCGCCTTTTGCACGCAACGAATAAAACGTGTTGCGCACGATGGCGAGCAGCCATACGCGCGCATCGCCACCCCGGAAACTGTCAAAATAACGGAATGCACGCAGCATCGCCTCCTGCACGACGTCTTGCGCATCCGCATCGTCGCGCGTCAGCCATCGCGCAAGGTTGTAGGCGGCATCCAGATACGGCAGTACGCACACCTCGAAATGTGTGCGTCGGGGTGTTGATGCGGGAGGACGAAAGTCGGAGGGCATAAAACCTCATACCGGCATTGCGGCGACTTTATTCCCGCGCGGGAAAACACGGAATAGGCCGGTCGGCGACCCGGTAAAGGCAGGTGAGGGCGGCGCTGGGCGGCCCTACTGGCGGAGCGTGTGATGGAACAGGACAACGAACAGGGTCGGCGGCAATTCCTCAAATGCATGGCCTGGGCCGGGGCTGGCACCTTATGGCTGATGAAAAGCGGTGTACTGCAAGCACAGCCGTTGGGCGACAACGACAACGGCGCCGCGCAGGGCTCGGCTTTCAGTTTTGTGCAGATCAGCGATTCGCACATCGGCTTTCACCGAGCGCCCAACCCGGACGTGGTGGGCACCTTGCGGCGCTCGCTGGCGATGATCCGGGCGCAGACATCGCAGCCCGCCTTTGTGCTGCATACGGGCGATCTCACCCATTTATCCAAACCCGAACAGTTCGATACCTTGGCCGGACTGATGCAGGAAGCCCGCCTCGGCCGCAGCTTTTACGTGCCTGGCGAACACGATGTCATCGGCGACAACGGTGCCGAATTCTTCCGCCGTTTCGGCGAGAAGCAGCATGCGGGTGGCTGGTACAGCTTCGACCAGGGTGGCGTGCATTTCGTAGGTCTCATCAATGTGCTTAACCTCAAAGCCGGTGGATTGGGTTTGCTGGGCGCAGATCAGTTGGCATGGCTGAAGAACGATCTTGCCGGCTTATCCGCCGAGACACCCATCGTCGTGTTTGCACATATGCCGCTATGGCCTCTTTATCCGCAGTGGGGCTGGGGGACGGACGACAGCGCGCAAGCGATGACGTACCTGCGGCGTTTCGGCTCGGTAACCGTACTCAACGGGCATATCCATCAGATCCAGCAAAAGGTGGAAGGCCACATCACGTTTTACACCGCGCGTTCCACCGCCTATCCGCAACCGGCGCCAGGCGCAGCACCCGCGCCAGGGCCGTTGCAGAGCGTGAAGCCAGATGCGCTGCATCGTTATCTGGGAATCCGCGACGTGCGGCACGTACATGTCGGTGGTGCGCTGGCGGTGACCGACGAGGTGATGGCATGAGCCGATCGATAGTGCGCGCGATGTGGATGGCGTTGTACTGCGCAGTGTTCGCATGTCCAGCTGCCGGTGCGGCACCGGCCAAAGACACGAGCTATGCTGTGGGCATCCAGAACTTCGCATTCGTGCCCAAGACACTCACTGTGCCGATCGGCACGCGCGTGGTGTGGACCAATCGCGATGAGGAGCCTCACGTGGTGACCAGCGCCGGCGCGACGTTCCCCTCATCGAAGGCGTTGGATTCCGGCGACAGCTACACCGTGACATTTTCCAAGCCAGGTACTTACACCTATTACTGCTCAATCCACCCGATGATGGTGGGGACCATCATTGTGCAGTGACGGTTGCCGGCGCGCTGTCGAAACGATAGATGTCCATGGCGAGAAAGCCCAGGTCGATACCTGCATCGATACGCTGCCCGGCGATGTGCTCGCCGGCGGCGCCAAGCGCCACATAAAGCGGCAGCAGATGTTCGTCGGTGGGATGCGCGCGTTCGGCGCCGGGCGCTTGCCGGCGATAGTCGAGCAAAGCGCCGATGTCGCCGGCTTTGATCTTCTGTTCGATCCAGCCAATGAAAGGACGCACATACGGCGCTTCATTAGCATCGCTGTAGCCAGCGCGAAGATCATGCAAGTTGTGGGTGATGCTGCCCGATCCAATCACCAGGACACCTTGTTCGCGCAGGGGTGCGAGCGCACGACCCACGGCGTATTGATGCGCCGGTCCAAGATGTGGCTGGATCGATAGCGGCATCACGGGAATATCGGCCTGCGGGTAAAGCAGGCGCAAAGGCACCCACGCACCATGATCCAATCCTTGCGCGGGATCACGTCGGGGCGAGAGATCCGCCTGCTCAAGCAGATGCGCAACCTGCGCGGCAACGTCCGGTGCGCCCGGCGCGGGATATTGGATCTCATACAGCTCGCGCGGGAAGCCGAAGAAGTCGTGAATGGTTTCAGGCCGAGCCGCAGTGCCTACGCTCGGCTCGCGCGCCAGCCAATGCGCGCTGGCGATCACGATGGCGTTCGGGCGCGGCAGGCGGGTGGCAAGCTCAGCCAACCGTTCGCCCATCTGACCGGGATGCAACGCGGTCATTGGCGAGCCGTGTGAAATATAGAGGCTTGGAAGCGTGTTCATGGTCCTGCAAGTATGGGCGCATCGGCGCGCTTACAGGGGAGCCGCAAGGAAACGCATTGTCGTGCTTGGCGAAACGATCGGGGCGAACTAGCTCATCGTCATTGCGACCTTAGCTGCAATGACGATAAAGCAAGCATGACGCACAAAGCCTTACTTATGGCGCTTGGGCTTCCCGTGGCCCGCCCCATGCTTCGCCGGTTTTCCCGTGTTTCCGCGCGCATGCGTCGGCTTGAAAGCCGGTTTGCGCGGTGCACGCGCGCCGCCTGTGCTGCCTTCCTCCTCATTGCCATCCCACTCGGCGATGCGCAACTGCTGCTGGTTCACCCACACCTTCTTCAAGTGTTGGAAAACTTCGCCAGGCATGCCATCAGGCAGGTCGATCAGGCTGTAATCGCCGCGAATGCTTAAACGTCCAATGTGCTGGCTCTCCAGGCCGGCTTCATTGGCAATCGCACCGATGATGTTGCCGGGCTTCACGCCGTGTTCGTGTCCCACCTCGATGCGATATGTGCGCTTGCCGCTTTCAGTGGCGTGCGGGCGAAGCTGGCGCGGGGCGAAATCGCGCGGATTGCCGTCGTGCTGACGCGGCTCGCGCTGCGCACGGCGCGGTTCGCCGTCGTGTGCACGGGCAGGGCGTGCTTCACGCTCATGCGTGCGTTCGCGCTTGGGCGCCGCTTCCAGCAGGAGTGGGCGATCGCCCTGTGCGATGCGTGCCAAGGCGGCGGCAATTTCAATGGCCGGGATGTCGTGTTCCTGTTCGTACTGCTCGATCAGTTGCTGGAATTGTTCCAAACCACCGATGGCGAGCGTATCGCTGATGCTTTGCTTGAAGCGCGCGATGCGGCGATCGTTCACGGCTTCTACCGTGGGCAGTTTCATTTCCTCGATCGGCTGGCGCGTGGCGCGTTCGATAGCGCGCAGCATGCCTTTTTCGCGCGGCGTTACGAACAGAATCGCCTCGCCGCTGCGACCGGCGCGACCGGTGCGGCCAATGCGGTGTACGTAACTTTCCGTGTCGTAGGGTATGTCGTAATTGAGCACGTGGCTGATGCGCTCCACATCCAGCCCGCGCGCAGCCACGTCGGTGGCGACAAGAATATCGAGCTTGCCTTCTTTGAGCTGCTGAATGACGCGCTCGCGTTGCGGCTGTGCGATATCGCCATTGATGGCGGCAGCAGCGAGCCCGCGAGCTTGCAGTTTTTCAGCCAGTTCTTCGGTCGCCTGCTTGGTGCGTGCGAAGATGATCATGGCGTCGAACGGCTCGGCTTCGAGGATGCGCGTCATCGCATCCAGCTTGTGCATGCCGCTTACCCACCAATAACGCTGGCGGATGTTCGCTGCGGTGGTGGTGGCCGCCTTGATGGTGACTTCCACCGGATCTTTCAGATGCCGCTGGGCGATCTTGCGGATCGGCGGCGGCATCGTGGCGGAAAACAGCGCAACCTGTCGCTGGGGCGGCGTGGCCTGCAGCACTTTTTCGACGTCGTCGATAAAGCCCATGCGCAACATTTCATCCGCTTCATCGAGCACAATGAAGCGCAGTTCCGAAAGATCGAGCGTGCCGCGATCAAGGTGATCGATCACGCGCCCCGGTGTGCCAACCACGACGTGCACACCACGCCGCAGCGCGTGCAACTGTGGGCCATAGCTTTGTCCGCCATAAATAGGCAGCACCTGGAAACCCGGCATGTGCGCCGCGTAACGCTGAAATGCTTCGGCCACCTGAATGGCGAGTTCGCGCGTGGGCGCCAACACCAATGACTGCGGCTTGCCGGGACGCATTTCGATGCGCGATAGGATCGGCAATGCGAACGCCGCCGTTTTGCCGGTGCCGGTTTGCGCCTGACCGAGCACATCGCGCCCTTCGAGCAAAGATGGAATGGTGGCGGCCTGGATCGGCGAAGGTGATTCGTAACCCACGTCGGCCAGCGCACGCAGGACTTCCGGCGTGAGCGCGAGCGCAGAGAAGCCGGCGGCGGCCGGATTGGAATCAGGAGACGGGGACGACATGGGAAAACCTCGACGTGGCATGCGCGGCGGCATGCAGGAGAAGGACACTATTGTAACAGCGTACGCTCGCCATACTCTTGGCAGCTTGGGTAGTCATCGGGTATCGACATGAAAAACCGTCTGAAAGATCGCATCGCGTTGGTTACGGGAGCGTCCTCGGGCATCGGTGAAGCCACCGCGTTGGCACTGGCCGAGCAGGGCGCCAAGGTGGCGATTGCCGCCCGGCGCAAGGATCGGCTTGAGCAACTGGCCCATACCCTGGCCGGCCTGGGCGCAGAGCCCCTGGTGCTGGTGGCGGATCTAGCCTCGGAAGTCGAAGCTCAGCGCATTGTGAAGGAAACCGAAGCGCATTACGGCCACCTGGACATCCTGGTCAACAACGCCGGCGTGATGTATCTGGAGCCGGTTGCAGAGGCCGATCTTGGCCGCTGGCGCCGCATGCTGGAGTTGAACGTGCTCAGCCTGATCGCCTCCACACAGGCAGCGTTGCATGGCATGCGCGCGCGGCGTGATGGGCATATCGTGAACATTTCGTCAGTGGCCGGGCGTGTGGCCAATCCCAATTCAGGCGCCTATGCGGCCACCAAGTTCGGCGTGGTGGCTTTTTCCGAATCGCTGCGGCGCGAGGTGTACAAGGACAACATCCGCGTCAGCGTGATCGAGCCTGGCCTGGTGGATACGGAACTGCGCGATCACATTGGCCATGAAGGTGTTCGCACCGCGCTCAACGGTGTGGCGAGCGGCATGCGCCAGCTGCAGTCGGAAGATATCGCCGAGGCCATTCTCTTCTGCGTGACGCGCCCGGATTACGTGTGCATCAACGAAGTGCTGATGCGTCCGACGGATCAGGAGCGTTGAAGCCGTGACGGCATGGCCGGTATTGGAAACGTCGCGCGCGCGCATTCGCCTTCCGGACGTGACGGATGCGTCCAAACTATTGCGTTATCGCGTCGACAACCGCGCACACCTCGCGCCGTGGGAACCCTTGCGCGATACGGAGTACTACACGCTGGAGCATTGCATCCGAAGCATTGGCGATGGACGCAACCATGCCAGGCAGGATCGCGGGTATCCATTGATGGCTTTTGACCGCGACGAGCAAACGATTCTCGCCACCTTGAATTTCGCCAATATCGTGCGTGGCGCGTTTCAGGCCTGTCACCTCGGTTATGGCGTTGCCGCACGCCTGCAAGGACAGGGCTTCATGCGCGAAGCGCTGGAAACGGGTATTGCCTGGGCCTTTGACGAACTGAGACTGCATCGGATCATGGCCAATCACATGCCGAGCAATGAACGCAGCGGGAAACTGCTGGCCTCGCTGGGTTTTGAGCGTGAAGGTTATGCCAAGCGCTATCTGCAGATTGCAGGCGTTTGGGAAGATCACGTGCTTACGGCGTTGATTGGTCCGGACGGTTGAACGTCAGTGTTTAGTATCCCGGCACCCCGACGAATGTCGGGGTGCCGGGATTGAAGGATGCCGTCGGCCAGGAGTAGCTCAAATGGCGGCAGGCTTGCGCCCATGCGGCCGCCTGCGCTTGCGATTGCCCATCGCATGGTCACCGCTTGAATTGTTCTGCTGCGCATGTCCGTGCGGGCGGCGCGCATTGCCGCCTTGACGTGGCTGACGCTGAGCCTGCTTGGGACGTGGTGCATGCGCGTCCAGGCGCAATGGCTCGGACAGCTCAAAACCGGGTACTTCGTTGATCGCGATGTCCTGCTTCAAGAGCCTGCGGATATCGCGCAGCAAGCCGGATTCTTCATGGCTCACCAGCGATAGCGCCAAACCGCTGGCGCCGGCGCGGCCGGTACGGCCGATGCGGTGCACGTAATCCTCGGCCACCATGGGCAGATCGAAGTTGATCACGATGGGCAATTGATCGATATCGATGCCACGCGCGGCGATATCCGTGGCGACCAGTACGGTAATGCGCCCGCTCTTGA
The DNA here is from genome assembly GCF_003363155.1 of Dyella monticola. Classification (GTDB taxonomy): domain Bacteria; phylum Pseudomonadota; class Gammaproteobacteria; order Xanthomonadales; family Rhodanobacteraceae; genus Dyella_B; species Dyella_B monticola. The sequence continues at coordinate 522,568 of NZ_QRBE01000001.1, forward strand.
AATCGCCCAGTGCGCGCGTGCGAGCGTTCTGGCTCTTGTTGCCGTGAATGGCTGCCGCGCGCAGGCCCGATTGCTCCAGGTGGCGCACCAGCTTGTCGGCACCATGCTTGGTGCGGGTGAAGACCAGCGTCTGGCGGCGGCTGTCTTTGCTGAGCACGTGCAGTAGCAAATCCCGCTTGCGCGCATTGTCAACCGGATGCACTTCGTGGCTCACCGTGGTCGCCACGCTGTTGGGCGGCGTCACGGACACCTCGCTGGGCGCGTGCATGAACTGGATCGCCAGCGCCTTGATCTCGGGCGCGAACGTTGCCGAGAAAAGCAACGTCTGGCGCTGCCTGGGCAGTACGCCGATGATGCGTTTGAGCGCGGGCAGAAAACCCATGTCGAGCATGCGATCGGCTTCGTCCAGCACCAGCACTTCGACGCCGGAAAGGTCGACGGTGCGCTGCTGCATGTGATCGATCAGGCGGCCCGGCGTGGCGATGACAATATCCACGCCGCGGCGCAGTGCCTGCACCTGCGGCCCCATGCCGACACCTCCGAAAATCACCGCGCTACTCACGCGCAGGTGTTTTCCATAGGTGCGAATGTTCTCGTGGACTTGGGCCGCCAGCTCGCGCGTAGGCGTGAGCACAAGCGCACGTGGACGCGCCCTGGCGGTAGATGTGGTGGTGGATAACCGATGCAGCAGCGGCAGCGAAAACGCCGCCGTCTTGCCGGTGCCGGTTTGCGCGGCGGCCAGCAGGTCGCCGCCTTCCAGCACCACGGGAATGGCGCCGGCCTGGATGGGTGTGGGTTCGGCGTAGCCCTGTTCGGCAAGCGCGCGCAGCAACGCAGGGGCGAGGCCCAGCGATTCGAAAGACATGAAATGCTCCTGTGCAACTCGGAGCTTTTCTTGCAGAACCGCGTTGCCGTATATGGGAATTTAGGTGGAATCCACGATCCGTGAGGGATGTGATTCGTCGGACATTATACACACATGAAGGCGGTTCGGGCCGCCTGTCCATCGTGCTAGCCTCGCGCAGCCATATCCGGAGCCATACATGTCCGTTCTGTCTGCCCTTCGCGAGTTGAATCATGAACAACGGCACACCGTGCTGGCGAGTTTCCTGGGGTGGACGCTCGATGCATTCGACTATTTCCTCTACACGTTTGTGATCGTGGGTATCGCCAACGAATTTCACGTCGACCGTACCGAAGTCACCATAGGCGTGTTTTTGACCCTGGCGGCGCGTCCCGTGGGCGCCTTGCTGTTCGGTCGCCTGGCCGATCGTTTCGGTCGCCGTCCGGTGTTGATGGTCGATGTGGTGCTGTTTTCGGTGTTCGAGCTGCTCACCGCATTTTCTACATCGATAACGATGCTGCTGGCGTTGCGCTTTCTGTTCGGCGTGGCGATGGGCGGTGAATGGGGCATCGGTGCGTCGTTGGCCATGGAATCGATTCCGCCGAAATCGCGGGGACTGGTCTCCGGTCTGCTGCAGAGCGGTTATCCGTGCGGTTTTTTCCTGGGCGCGCTGGTGAACTGGCTCCTGATCGACGCTATCGGATGGCGCGGCCTGTTCATCGTCGGGACCGTGCCAGCGCTGCTGGTGCTCTACATTCGACGCAAGGTGCCCGAATCGCCGGCGTGGCAAGCAACCCACGCCACGCATGGCAAAAAACGCTTGAGTGAAGCGATGCGCGGGCATTGGAAACTCGCGATTTATCTCATGTGCCTGATGGCCGCGTTCAACATGTTCAGCCATGGCTCGCAGGACATGTATCACACCTTCGAAGAGGTGAATCTGCATTTGCCGACGGGATCGGGCGCGGCGTTTGTGCTGGTGGCGCTGCTCAATCTTGGCGCCTTGGTCGGCGGCATTTTCTTTGGCGCATGGTCGGAAAAAATCGGCCGTCGCCGCGCCATGATCATCGCGGCGCTGCTGGCGATTCCGGTGATCCCGCTGTGGACTTATGGGGGTTCGTTGCTGTTGCTGGGCATCGGCGCGTTTCTGATTCAGGTGATGGTGCAGGGTGCCTGGGGCGTGGTGCCGACGCACCTGAACGAACTCTCGCCCGATGCGGTACGCGGCACCTTGCCGGGCTTTGCTTACCAGATGGGCAACCTGCTGGCCGCGGGTACGGCCTGGGCGCAATCGCGACTGGCCGAGCAGGGCGCCGGCTTGCCGTTGGTCATGTCGGCATGGATAGCTGCCGTGGCCGTGTTGCTCGCCGTGCTTGTGTGGCTAGGCCCAGAGGCCCGCGGCGCACGCTTCGGTAGCTGATAGAATCGCTTTTTTCGGTTCTACGAGAGACAGGCAATGAAGGCTGGGAAGGACAAGGTCATCGCGCTCCACTACACGCTTACCGTGGACGGCGAGAAGGTGGAAAGCTCGCACGACAGCGGGCAGCCATTGTGGATTCTGCTTGGTCACGGCCAGCTCATTCCTGGCCTGGAAAACGCGCTCCAAGAGCACGCCGCCGGCGATACGCTGCAGGTGGAAATCCCCCCGGCCGACGGTTACGGCGAGCGCCAGGAAGACCAGATTCAGCGCGTGCCGAAAAAATATTTCCACGAAGGCAATCGCCTCAAGCCCGGCATGGTGACGGTGCTGTCGCTCAAGCAGGGCGGTCAGCGCGCGGTCACCGTGCAAAAAGTCGGCATGACGACGATCGATGTGGATCTCAATCATCCGATGGCCGGCAAGACGCTGAACTTCGACGTAGCGGTCCAGGAAGTGCGCGATGCGACGGAAGAAGAAATTCAGCACGGCCACGCGCATCCGCCGGGTACGGAAGCCCACTGAGTTGGGTGCTGTCCGAGCATAACGCTGCATTACCGTCATTCCGGCCTTCGCTGGAATGAAAAAAACGGCGCCAATGCGGCGCCGTTTTTCGTTTAAGCCATCGCATCAGACCAAGCTGATCTGTACATCCACATTGCCACGCGTGGCGTGCGAATACGGGCAGATATCGCGGTGCGCGACGTCAATCAGTTCCTGCGCCACCGCGCGATCAATACCCGGCAGGCTTACTTCAAGCTTTACCGCGATCGCAAAACCAGCGGGGTCGCGCGGGCCAATGCCGACGTGGCCGGTCACGGAAGCATCTTTGAGCGTGATCTTCTTTTCGTGCGCCACGTAACGCACCGCGCCTTCGAAGCAGGCCGAATAACCGGCCGCGAAAAGCTGCTCGGGGTTGCTGCCGGCGCCACCGGGACCGCCGAGTTCCTTGGGTACCTTCAAATCGAAATCCAGCACGCCATCGCTGCTGTGAATGTGGCCTTCGCGGCCGCCCTTGGCCGTGGCCGTGGCGGTATACAGAACTTTGGTGGGATTGCTCATGGTTTTTACTCTCGTGGGTCGGTGGGGGGAGCGAGCTGTGTCGCCAGGGTCTTCAATTCATCGCGCAGTCGCGTGAACGCGTCGATGGACATGCACAGTTTTTCGGCCATGCAGCGCGGAATGTCGGCGGCGCCTTCGCGCAGCGTATGGCCGGCATCGGTCAGCGTGATTTCAACTTCGCGCTCGTCGCTCTGGCGACGGCGGCGACCGAGCAGGCCGGCCTGCTCCAGCCGTTTGAGCAGGGGCGTCAACGTGCCCGAATCCAACTGCAGGCGTTCGCCAAGCTCGCGCACGGTGAGGCCGTCCCGCTCCCACAGCACCAACATCACCAGGTACTGTGGATAGGTGAGGTCCAGGGCCTCCAGTAGCGGGCGATACGTGGCGGTCATGCGGCGTGAGGCGGCATACAGCGCGAAGCAAAGCTGTTCGTCGAGGTGCAGAGATGCGTCCAGGGGCTTCTTCATAGGAGCCAGCATCGCACATAATTTAATTGTGCACAATATAAATTTTGTGAAGGCGGCCGCAGGCGAGGGCAAGCCTCAATCCAGCAAGCGCTTGCCGTAGGCGAAGTGGTTGCGCCAGTACGGGCCGTCGATGTCATCGAGGCGCACGGTGCCGCCGCTGTTTGGGGCATGCACGAATCGGCCCTTGCCCACGTAGACGCCCACGTGGCTGATGTCGCCGCCAATGGAAAAAAATACCAGATCGCCGCTCACCAGATCATCCATGTGCTTGACCTTGAGGCCATCGATCGAGGCCATGCCGCGCGAACTGTGCGGCAGCATGATGTTGGCGGCATTGCGGTAGATGTAATCGACCAGGCCGCTGCAATCGAAGCCGCCGGTGGGGGTATTGCCGCCCCAGCGATACGGTGTGCCGACCAGGGCCATGGCGCGAAAGAGCACATCGTTGGCGGTGCCCACGGCATTTTCCGGCGCGCGTGCGGGTTCGTCGGCAAGTTCGGAATGCGAGGGTTTGAAGGTGGCTTCTCGCCGCGGGGCGCTGGTGCAAGCCGTCAGCAGCAGCAATACGCCGGCCATTACGCCTGTGCACAACAGGCGCATAAGTGATCGGTGTTTGTCCGTGTCCCCTGTCCTAGCCAGGCTCATAAAAGAAAAACCTCGGCGGGTGCCTGTGCCGAGGTTACAGCAAATCAATGGCTTGCCGGGAAGTTCTTAGGAATTGGACGAGCTGGGTTGGGCAGCGGGCGGTGGCGGCAAGAGGGGCGGCGGCGGTGGCGGCGGAGGTGGCATGTTTGCGGGCGGCGGGCCCGGAGGATGCGGCGGCAGCGGTATGAGGCTGAACATCACCGGTACTTGCACCCATTCCTCCACCGGTTTGCCGTTCTTGACGCCGGGATCGAAGTGCCACTTCATGGCGGCGTCGCTGGCGACCTTGGTCAGTTCAGGCGATGCGTTGGTTTTCGGATCGACGTCGATCTTATGTGCAGTGCCATCGGTACCCACAAGCACTTTCAACAGCACCAGACCATGGTCGCGATTCGTCAGGGCATCGGGTGGGTAGGGCGGGGGCGGCGTTTCGTCACGCACATCCAAGGAGGCGTGAGTCGTGGGCGGCGGCGCAGTACCGGTTTGGGCCAGGGTGGCGCCACTGGCGAGCAGTACGGCCAGTGTCGCGTAGCCAATGCGGCGCCGCCGTGCACTGTGTGGAGGACGACTGATCATGGTGAGGCGCTCCTTGAGTTGTGGCTCGGCGAGCCAGGGGATCATGGCCGGTTGCGCATCCACGCCGGTGCTGTGCATCAGGGTTCGGGCGTAAGGCAGTTCGTGCTGGGGCGACGCGCGCAGTACGGTTTCATCACAGGCGAGTTCCTGATCGAGCTGGAAGCGCGGCAGCGCAAGCCAGGCCAGTGGGTGGAACCACAGCAACACCAGCAGGCATTCGCCAAGCAGGCTCCACCAGGCGTCGCCACGATGCAGATGGCTGCATTCGTGGCGCAGTACCATCTCGCGCGCTTCGGTGTCGTGGCGCTCGAAGAAATCCTCCGGCAACAGCAACCATGGGCGCGGCGCCCACATCACCGCTGGACCGGCATCATGCAGCCGCACGCGCTGGATCGGCAGCGCGGGATGTTCGCTCAACAGCCGCTGTCGCATGGCCGCAGGCACGTTTGCGCGGCCACTCGCCATGCGTGCATAGCGCAGCGCCAGATTCGTCGCCCCATACACCACGCCCAGAAGCCACAGCGCGATCAGCCACGTATAAGCACCGGTGGGTGCGTCGTCCGCAGTGACGAACGCCTGCACGGGCAGTGCTGTGATGATCGGATGCAATGCCGATGTCGTGGCCGGCATCGGCAACGAGGGTACGGCCGCCAGCAACAGCGGCATGCACCACACCGTAAACGCAGGGCCGGCGCCGAACGCACGGCGCAGCGGTTTGCGCAGTGCCAACGCCAGCACAAGGCCCAGGGAGATGGACAGCAGCATCCGTAACAGCATCGCGATCATCTCAGCGCTCCTTCTGTTCGATGGCGTCGAGCAGCCTGCGCAGTTCGGCGACGTCCTTGGCGGAGAGCTTTTCGTGCTGGCTGAAATGCGTGAGCAGCGGCGCCATTCGGCCACCAAACACGCGGTCGAGCAGGCTGCGGCTTTCCTGCGATTGCCATTGCGCGCGCGTCAACGTGGGACTGTAGAGGTAGCGTCGACCGTCGCGCGCCGCGTTTACCGCGCCTTTGCCGAGCAAGCGATTGAGTAGCGTGCGGATGGTTTTCTCATGCCAGTCGCTATGCGATTGCACGGCCGCCACAATCTGTTCGGACGTGAGCGGAGCGCGCTGCCACAACACGTCCATGACGTGGCTTTCGGCTTCGCTGATGGGAACGGTGGGATCGGGCACGTGCATGGCCTCATTGGATTACAAATGTAGTCTTGAATGGAGATTACGCTTGTAATTTGAAGCGCGCAAGCGCCGCAGCGAGCCAAGGTCTGGCTGGTTTCAGTGCGCGGGGACGTCGATATCCTGCTGTTGCAGCGTCTTGCCGGAGGCATCCCAGGCGCGCAGGCGGTAATGGCCCGGGAAGAGGTACAGCACGTTGTGCGAATGGTTGTGCAGGAAGGTGTAGCGATCGGCAGGCGTCGCGGCGTCCGGCTCGGTGGGGTAGTGGGCTTCCACCACGCACGGAATCTGGCCGCCGCAGAGGTCGGTACTGATGCGAACCGGCACGCGCTTGCCGTTGAGCGTCAGCCACGACGGGCGCTGGCTGACATCGAACGGTGCGCGTGGGAGCACCACTTCACGCCTCAGCACATCGCTTTTCATCACCCCGTTGATATCCAGGTCCTGTTCCGACGCAGGTGGCAGCACGACCGTGACATCGTGTCGTTGCGGGTCCGAACTCCAGATCGCTCCGCTGCTGCGTTCACGTAGCACGTAGGGCACCGGGGAGGTGAACTTGCTGGCAACGCTGTTGTAGAAGCCGAAATCCAGACCGCCGACGGCGACGTCGCGAAATTGCACCTGGTCCACACACAGCGGATCTTCGCCGGTGAGCTGCTTGAGCTGCATGGCCATGGTCTTGATGCCGTCCCCTAAATTGCCTGCGGCCTTGTCGATGTGCGAATAGCCGGCGTGCACGAATAATTTCGCGTGCGGATCTTTGGCGAACACCTTTTCGTAGATTGTGCGCGCCTGATCCGTATCGCGATCCTCCTCGCCCGCGTTATCCACATCGTAGGGCACGATGATGTAGCCAAGACGTATCGCCTGGCGCACGATTTCGCCGTACAGCGGTTCGAGCAGGTACTCGCTGCCGGAGTTTTCGGTCACATAACCGCGATGCATCAGCTCGGTGTCCTTCTGGCTGAGTGCTTCGACGGCAAGGTATCGGAAACCTAGCGCGCGCAGGCGTGGCAACAAGGCCAAGGTCAGCTCGCGGGTGTGCGCATCATGATGCGCCTCGTTGACCATCACGATGTTGCGCTTGGCGGCCAGTTCGGTGACCGCGTCTGCCGCATCCACGTTTTGCCAGCCATCCGGTTGCGGCAAGGGCGTGGATCGTGGCGGCGTAACGCGATTGTCGAACGGAAAAGTCATGACCGCTTCGTTGTACAGACCCAGCTCGCTCTCCACGGTGGCCAGCAATTGCTGCGCGAGCGATTTGTCGTCGCCTTTGAGTAGGGGCATCACCGCGATGAGGTAGTCGTAGCGTGCCAGTCCATTGGGGGCGTTGCCGAACCGGCTCAGCAGTTCCTGCGTGGAAGGCGCAGACGGTTGCCCATGCGCGCTGGTGGATGCCAACAGCACGGTCGTGCAGATGAGGCACATCACAGTCTTCAGGCGCATGTGGGCGGCGATGGAGTGGTCGCCAGTCAAGCCTGCGACGATGTTACGAACCGCGCAAGTACCAATTCGCTACCGCTACAATGGTCTGATGAATGCTTCCCGTAGTGATGTATTGATCCTTGGCGGCGGCGTCATCGGCCTTTCTTGTGCGCTGCATCTGCTCAAGGGCGGTACCCGCGTGCGCGTGCTGGAACAGGGCACGCCGGGTTGCGGCAGCTCGCATGGCAATTGCGGCACCATCACACCCAGTCATGCCGCGCCGTTGACCATGCCCGGCACGCTGGGCATCGCCATGCGCTCGATATTCCGCGCCGACGCACCGCTGTATCTCAACCCCCGGCTCGATAGTGCGCGCCTGCGCTGGTTGCTAGGCTTTGCGCGGCGCTGCACCTGGCAGGACTTCGAGCGCGCAGCCCAGGCACGGGCGGCCATTCTGCAACGCTCGTATCACGCGATGGCCGAGCTGATCCGCAGCGAGAACCTGGATTGCGAATACGTGGAAGACGGCTTGCTGTACGTGTATCGCAGCGCCGCTCAGATGATGGACGACGAGCATCATCACGCCCAGTTGCTCGATCGCCTGCACATCTCCGTGCAACGCCTGCGCGGCGAAGACGTGGAGGCGATGGAGCCCGCACTGAAACCCGGCGTGCACAGCGGGCTGTTCCATCCGGATGATGCGCGCCTGCGGCCGGATCGCTACGTCGCCGAGCTTGCGAGGCTCGTGCATGAACACGGCGGCATGATCGAGACCGGTGCGAAGATCGAGCGCCTGGAGACCAGCGGGCAGCGCATCGTCGGTGTGACCACCTCGCTCGGCGACTTTAGCGGCGATACCGTGGTGATGGCGCTCGGCGCCTGGTCACCCTTACTTGGCCGGCAGTTGGGTTTGCGTCTGCCGATGCAGCCAGGCAAGGGCTATTCGATCACCTATACGCGGCCTGCGCAGGCGCCGCGCCACGCGATGGTATTGCGCGAACCGAAAGTGTGCGTCACCACGTGGGAGAGCGGTTTTCGGCTGGGCAGCACCATGGAGTTTTCCGGTTACGCCGAAGGTCTCAATCAAACCCGCATCGATGCGCTCCGCCGCGGCGCGGCGGAAGGGCTGCGCGAACCGGAAGGCCCGCAATTGCAAGAAGCATGGTGGGGCTGGCGGCCGATGAGCGTGGATGAAGTGCCGATCATCGGCCCAAGCACGCGCTGGTCCAATCTGCATATGGCGACCGCGCATGGCATGCTTGGCGTCAGCATGTCGGCGGCGACAGGCGAGTTGGTCGCAGCGCAACTGCATGGCACCAAGCCATCTATTGATCCGGCGCCTTACGCGCCGTCACGTTTTCATCTCTGATGCCGGCAACCACCGGAGGATGCATGGCCGAACACTTCGATCTGATCGTTCTGGGGGCCGGTTCGGGTGGCTTGAGTGTCGCGCAGCGTGCGGCGCGCTTGGGCGCACGCGTGGCGCTGTTCGACCCGGATGCGCTCGGCGGCACGTGCGTGAATCGCGGATGCGTGCCGAAAAAAGCCATGTGGTTCGCCGCGCAGATTGCCGACATGCATCGGCTGGGACAGGAAATCGGTTTCGACGCGGCGCCGCTGCGACTCGATTGGGCACGCTTTCGCACCCTGCGTGATCAGTACATCGCAGGCATCCGCCATCGTTATGCGACGCGGCTGGACATGGCTGGCATTCGCGTGATCGAGGAGGCCGCGCAACTTATCTCCAACCATACGGTGGAGACGGCCAAGGGCATGCAGGCGAGTGCGCCGCATATCGTGATTTCTACCGGCGCTCGGCCGCGCCGACTTGATATCCCCGGCGTTGAGCTCGGCATGAATTCCGACCACATTTTTGTGCTCGATGCGCCACCGCAGCACATCGCCGTCGTCGGTGGCGGTTATATCGCCGTGGAGTTCGCGTGCGTCATGCGCGCGCTGGGATGCCAAGTGGATGTGTTGGTGCGTGAAAACATGCTGACGGATTTCGACCTCGAACTGGTCGAGGCGCTTGCCGTACAGATGCAGGCGCATGGCATCCGCATCGTGCGCAACACGCAGATCAAAGCGGCGCGCGGCCAGCATGGCGCCATCACGCTGGAAGCCACCGATCGCGCTGAGTATGGTGTTTACGACGCCGTGCTATGGGCCGTGGGGCGTGTTCCAAACAGCGACGGGCTTGGTTTGGAAAAGCTTGGCGTGGCATGCGGCGAGCGCGGCCATATCCTGGTGGATGCGCTACAGAACACGAATGTACCGGGCGTCTATGCCGTGGGCGATGTGACCGATCGCAAAGCGCTCACGCCGGTGGCCGTTGCAGCAGGACGTGCACTGGCCGAACGACTTATCGGCGGTATGGCGGACGCGAAATTCGACGACAGCGCCATTCCCAGCGTGGTGTTTTCCGAACCGCCCTTGGGTGCGGTCGGCCTCACCGAGCAGCAGGCGCGCGCTCGCTATGGCGACGCAGTGAACGTGCATACCGGTCGCTACACGCCTTTGCTGTGGATGGTGGCCGGTCGTTCGGAACAGAGCGTGGTAAAGCTGGTCTGTGTCGGCGAGGTACGCAAGGTGGTGGGCATCCACGTACTGGGTCCCGGCAGTGATGAGCTGCTGCAAGGTTTTGCGATGGCGATGCAAAAAGGCCTGGATTGGCATGATTTGAAGGCGGCCATTGCCATTCATCCCACCGCCGCAGAGGAATTGCTGTTGCTGCATTGAGCACGGTAGGGTCAAACTGACGGAATGGATACCTTCACCCTTACGCGTGGTCACGTGCCCTTGCTGATCAGCCTGCCGCATAACGGCACGCACATCCCTGATGACGTGAGCAAACGATTGCATCCGCGTGCGCGGCAGGTGCCTGATACCGACTGGCACGTCGCCAGGCTGTACGAGCCTCTGGCGCAGGAGCTAGGTGCGAGCGTGATCAAGCCGATTGCATCGCGCTACGTGGTCGACCTCAACCGACCTGCCGATGGGCATGCGCTTTACCCGGGGCGTCGCGAGACGGGCCTGGTTCCCACCATCGGTTTCAATGGCGAGCCGCTTTACCTCGAGGGGCAGGAGCCGGACGCCGAAGAGATCGGCCAGCGCATCACCACCTGGTGGCAGCCCTATCACCAGGCACTCGTGGCGGAAATCGCGCGGCTGAAAGCGCAGCACGGACGGGTGGTGTTGTGGGATGGCCATTCCATCCGCAGCCATGTACCCATGCTTTTCGAGGGACGCCTGCCGGATTTCAATCTTGGCACCGCCGATGGCGCAAGTTGCGGCCCGGATCTGCAGTGGAGCCTGACGGGTGTCATGGAGGCCCAGACCCGCTACGACTTCGTGCTCAACGGACGCTTCAAGGGCGGCTACATCACCCGCCAGTACGGTCGGCCGGCCGAAGGGGTAGAGGCGGTGCAGCTCGAATTGTCGCAATGCCAATACATGGACGAAGAGCGTTTTACGTGGGATGGCAGCAAGGCACCGATCGTCCAGGCCACGATCCTCCAGTTATTGCGATGTTGCGTTGCCTGACCGGCTGTACATCTGAAGTATTTCGTTATGCCTTGAACCTGTGCTCCGGCGAAAGCCGGAGCACAGGGCTTTGCAAGGCGCGCTTAAGCCGCGGCGCTCCCGCTTTCTCCAACGCCGAGGTTCGACGCCAATCAGACCTCCCGGGAGGCTGTCAGGGCGGCGGGTCGATCCTGGTTTTTATGTAATTTTCCACCTGTTTTTGCTACTGCCGTTCAGTTCCCGTATGCCGAAGCAGATGCATTGTTAAGGCCGTCACGCCACCCGCGATAGCCGGGTTCCGGCCGGGTCCGTGGCTACCAAATCTCGAGGCTCATGATCATGATGCGTAAACTTGCGATCGCTGCTCTGCTCGTTGCAGGCGTGGCTCTGTCCGGCTCGGTGTTCGCCCAGGACTCCTCGGCAGCGGCTCAGACTTCGTCGTCGTCGACCGCGGCTCCTGCCAAGCATCACACCACCAAGAAGTCGAGCAGCACCAGCCATAAGTCGTCGCACACCAAGAAGAGCAGTGCTCCGGCTTCCAGCGGCTCGGCCGGGAAGTAATCGTTACTGCAGTACGGTTCGGTATACCGAGAACCCCGGGTGGCCTCGCCATCCGGGGTTTTTATTTGCGGGAACGCCTGCTATGCCTGTGCGGCGGGCAACGCTGCAACGCACTTGAGCTCGATCGCAATGGGTGTCGGTAGCGCGGTAATGCCCAGCGTGGTGCGGCACGCTTCCACACCTTGGAAGTATTCGGCATAGAGCCGGTTGTAAACCGGAAAATCGTGTTTCATGTCGGTGAGAAACACGGTCACGTCGACCAGATCTTCCCAGCGTGCACCGCTGGCTTTCAGCACGGCACGCACGTTGGCGAACACCTGTCGGCATTGCTGTTCGATGTCGTAGCTGATTAGCCGGTTGTCGGCGTCATAGACGTTCCCGGGAATACGGTTGGTGATGGGCTCGCGTGGCCCAACACCCGACAGAAACAGCAATTGGCCTACGCGGCGCGCATGGGGGTACGCACCAACGGGCGCTGGCGCCGTATCGGTGCGAACGACCTCATCGCTCATCGCGGTTCTCCGGCGCGGTGCATCAATTGCTGCAAGGCCTGTTCATACGCCGAACGCAAGGAATCGGGAGAAGACACATGCATGCCTAAATCATGCATGTGGCCGTTGGAGAGGCTGTAACACCACGCGTGCACGGAAAGCGGCTGGCCGCGCTCCCAGGCATCTCTCACCATGGTGGTCTGACAGACGTTGACGACCTGCTCGATGGCGTTGAGTTCGCACAAGCGAACGTTGCGCAGGGACATTGAATCGAGCGTGGCAAGCATGCCTGCATGCTTGTATGCCACATCGCCCACGTGTCGCAGCCAGTTGTCCACCAAGCCGAGCCGGCGGTCGTCCAGCACGGCCTGCACACCGCCGCAGCCGTAATGACCGACAACGATGATGTGTTCCACCTTCAGCGCATCCACCGCGAATTGAATGGTGCTCAGGCAATTGAGATCGGTATGCGACACCACGTTGGCGACATTGCGCTGCACGAAGATTTCGCCGGGCGGTAAATCCACGATCTGCGTGGCGGGCACGCGCGAGTCGGAGCAGCCGATCCATAGATACTTGGGCGATTGCTGCTTGGCGAGGCGTTCGAAAAAGTGCGGATCGGCTTGCGTCACGGACGCCGACCAACGACGGTTGCTGTCGATCAAATCCTGCAGTGGACTGCTCAAAGTCAGGGTTCTCCGTAATGAATGCAAATGTTGCGCGGCTCGGTGAAAAAGCGCAGCGCCTCCACGCCGCCTTCGCGGCCGACGCCCGATTGCTTGCTGCCACCGAAAGGTGTGCGCAGATCGCGCAGCAGCCAGCAGTTGATCCACACGATGCCAAATTCCAGTTGTGCGCCCAATCGATGCGCCCGCGACAGATCGCGCGTCCAAAGCGACGCGGCAAGTCCATAGCCGGTGCCGTTGGCGAGTGCGATCGCCTCGGCGTCGTCATCGAAGGGGATTAGCGTGACAACCGGCCCGAAAATTTCCTGTTGATTGGTGAGCGCGTCATTGGCCAGACCTTCGATGACAGTGGGTGCGATGAACCAGCCGTCGGCACAACGGCCGCCCAGTTTTATCGCATCGCCACCGCAAAGGATGCGGCCGCCTTCTTCGCGTGCCTGCGCGATGCAACGCATCACCTTGTCGAAATGCTCGCGGGAAACCACTGCGCCAAGATCACTGGATGTATCCTGCGGGTCGCCGACGCGCAATGCTTGCACTTTTGCCAGGTAGCACTCGCGGAAGTTTTCGTAGATGGAGCGCTGGACGAGCAGACGCGAACCGCACAGGCAGATCTCGCCTTGATTGGAAAACCCCGAGCGCACGATGGTATTCATGTGCTCATCCGTGAGATCGGCATCGGCAAACACGATGGCGGGGTTCTTGCCACCCAACTCCAGTGATATTTTCTTGAACTGAGGTGCAGCGGTTGCCGCGATGCTCGCACCGGTGCGCGTGCTGCCGGTAAAGGAAATCGCTTTGATGACGGGATGTTCGACAATGGCCTGACCGGTGGTGGGGCCTCGGCCTTGCACGATGTTCAATACGCCCGGCGGAAAGCCCGCTTCAATGCTCAGTTCGCCAAGCAGCGCCGCCGTACAGGGCGTGATTTCCGAAGGTTTGGCCACTACGGCATTGCCAGTGGCCAGCGCGGGGGCGATTTTCCAGGTAAACAAATACAGCGGCAGATTCCACGGGCTGATGCAACCCACCACGCCGAGCGGGTGGCGCAATGTGTAATTGATCGCCCCGGCTTCCATGGCGTGCGATTGGCTCTCCCACGCCACGATGGCTGCCGCGAAGAAGCGCAGGTTGGAGACCGCGCGCGGAATATCCAGTCGTCTTGCAAGCGCCACCGGCTTGCCGCTATCGCGTGACTCCAAGGCGGCGAATTCGTCCAATCGCGCTTCGAGCAGGTCGGCGAGTCGATTTATCAGTCTGGCGCGTTCGTCAGTGGACGTGGCACCCCAGCCCGGCGCCGCGCGTTGCGCAGCGTACACGGCGGCGTGGACATCGGCGGCAGTGGAATCGGGGCACTGCGCGAACACGGCGCCTGTGGCCGGTTCGTGGACGTCGATCCAGTGATCGTCGAGCGGGCCTTGCAGGCGACCATCGATGAGATTGGCGAGGCGTGTGCGTGGCATCCCTGCAAGCTTAGAGCTTGCGGCCCTGGAATGCACCGGACGTCGCCGTATGTGGCGACTTGCGCATCAACGCGCGATCAGCTCAACGACTTGGTTCGCCCGCCATCCACTGCAATGCTCACGCCGTTGACGTAAGCGGCCGCGGGCGTGCAGAGAAAGGCGATGACGGCAGCGATTTCGCCCGGTTCGCCAAAGCGTCGGGCGGGCACGGCGGCAGCCATTTCCTTGGCCAGTTCCTGCTCATCGCGCCCGCTCTTTTCCGCCTGCACCGCGAGCAGGCCATCCATGCGCGCGGTGCGCGTATAGCCTGGCAGCACATTGTTGACGGTGATGCCGTCGGCGGCCACTTCGCCCGCCAGCGTCTTGGCCCACGCCGCCATCGCGGCGCGCACGGTGTTGGATACGCCGAGTCCGGCAATGGGTTCCTTCACGGACGTGGAGATCACGTTCACCACGCGTCCGTAACGGCTGTCGCGCATGCCGGGCAGCACGCTTTGCAGCAGCGTATGCGCGGCCAGCACGTGCTGGCGGAAGGTCGTTTCGAAGGCGGCGGGGTCCGCGGTATGGATCGCGCCTCCCGGTGGGCCGCCGGAGTTGTTGATCAGGATGTGCACCGGCGTGGCCGCGACGATGTCCGTGGCGATGGCGTTCAATTGGGTGGTATTGGCCATGTCGGCACTGCGCCAGCCATGCCGCTGCGCCGGATGCAGCCGCGGCAGACTATCGGCGAGCGTGGCAAGCGGTTCGGCCGAGCGCGCCAGCAGCGTGACGTCGGCACCTAGCTCGGCGAGCTCGATCGCCGTTGCCCGTCCAATGCCTTGTGAGGCGCCACACACCAATGCGTGACGTCCCTTGAGATTCAAATCCATCCGATGTTCCCCAGTGGTCCCGATGGTCAGGAGCGGCTGCGCCATTGCAAGGCGAGTGCGGCCACCCAGCACCCCCATGCCACCCACTGACTGTAGCGCCAGGTGCGCCACAGGCGCGTGATCGAAGCATCGTCGATGGCGGCAATCGCTGGCGAACGCAGCACATGCTGCATGCGCAACCACAGTTGCGGGCCACGTGCGACCTGCGCCCCGCCGGTATCGACGATCACTTTCCAGTGTTGCGGATAGTCTTCGCGCAGATGCTTGGCGATGCGAAACGGCAGCACCGCGTGCGCGATAAAGCAGATAAGCCCCATCAGCAGCAGGCTGATGTAGACCACGAGCGGGATCAAGTACCGCTCCAGGTCAGTTTGGTGACGTCCTGGCGCAACGTGTTCAGCACGCCATTGCCTTGCGGGGCCTTGGCGCACACGGCCTTGTTCACCGCTTCGGAGTAGCTCCTGTCCATCATCCCAACCCAGACCACGCCTTCGGGGCCATGGTGGATCTTATAGCTTCCACCCGTTGTCGTGGTGGTGGGCGTGGTGGTGCTGGCGGTGGAGAAGGTGCTGCCTGACTGCTCCCAGTACGTGTCGTCCGACTGCTGCTTGGCGGAGCTGTACACCACCAGGTAGCGCGCCCGCTTGTCGATGATTTTTATGCTGCCGAACGCGCCGCTGTCGCTGTTGCTCCAGCCCATGTACTCGCACAGCTTCACGTCCTCGGAGTTGATCGGCTGGAACGCATCGTCGAGCTGCACGATGGTGGGTGCGAACAGATAGCTGCTGCTGGTGAGGGAGTGGCCGACCAGTTCCGATTTCACGCCGATCTCATACGGCACTTTGGCGTCGACCGGCAGCAGGAAACTCAAGAAGTAGCTGCGCGAGCCATTGATCGCCACCACCGGGCTGCCGGGGCCGAGCTCGAAGCGTTGCGGCCGCCACGGCAAGCGCGTGTCGTATGAAAAATCCGCAAACGTCGTGCAGCACGGCGTGGCATCGATCAGCGCCTTTTTGGCGTCCGCCAGGGGGCGGATCGGCTGACTTTGCGGCAGCAGATCGACAGGCGTGGGAATCTTGGGCAGCTTGACGCTATGGCAGGCGGCAAGCAGCACGAGGGGGATGAGGGTAAGTAGCAGTCTGAAACGCATGTCTATCAATCAATCAGAATTCGGCGCTCCCTGCCGCACGTGGGTAGGGGATGGCGTCACGGATGTTGGAGAGTCCGCACACGTACACCAGCAGGCGTTCGAAGCCCAGGCCGAAGCCCGCGTGCGGGACGGTGCCGTAGCGGCGCAGGTCACGGTACCAACCATACGTGGCAGGATCGAGACCGAACTTGACCATGCGGCGGTCCAGGTAGTCCAGGCGTTCCTCGCGCTGGCTGCCGCCGATGATTTCGCCGATGCCGGGGGCGAGCACGTCCATGGCAGCGACGGTTTTCCCGTCGTCGTTCAAGCGCATGTAGAACGCCTTGATCTGTTCGGGGTAGTTCATTACGACAACAGGACGGCCGATATGTTTCTCGGCCAGGTAACGTTCGTGCTCGGTTTGCAGGTCCACGCCCCAAGCCACTGGAAATTCAAACGCCTGGCCGGACTTCTTGAGAATCTCCACGGCATCGGTGTAGTCGATGCGCTCGAACGGCTGCTCGATGAAGGTTTCCAGGCGCGTGATGGCATCGGGCTGCACGCGCTCGGCGAAGAACGCCATGTCGTCGCCGCGCTCCTCCAGTACGGCCTTGAAAATGGCCTTGAGAAAGGCTTCGGCGCAATCGGCATTGTCGTGCAGGTCGGCGAAGGCGATTTCGGGCTCCACCATCCAGAACTCGGCCAGGTGGCGGGGAGTATTGGAATTTTCCGCGCGAAACGTGGGGCCGAAGGTATAGACCTTGCTCATCGCCAGCGCATACGCCTCGACGTTGAGCTGGCCGGAGACGGTAAGGAACGCCTCGCGACCGAAGAAGTCCTTACGGAAATCGATCTTGCCCTGCTCATCGCGCGGCAGGTTGGCCAGGTCCAGCGTGGACAGGCGGAACATGTCGCCCGCGCCTTCGGCGTCGGACGTGGTGATGATGGGCGTGTTGATCCAGAAGAAACCCTGTTCCGTGAGGTGGCGATGGATCGCCGTCATCATCGTATGGCGCACGCGTGTCACGGCGCCGAACAGGTTGGTGCGCGGGCGCAGGTGCGCCACTTCGCGCAGGAATTCCATCGAGTGCTGCTTGGGTTGGATCGGGTAGGTTTCCGGGTCGTCCACGAGGCCGGTGACTTGCAGGCTCTGGGCCTGCAACTCGAACGCCTGGCCCTTGCCTTGGGAGGGCATCAATGTACCGCTGACGATCACCCCCGCGCCCGCGGTCAGGTGCTTCACTTCGCTTTCGTAGTTGTCCAGACTGGCCGGCACCACCGCCTGAATTGGGTCGAAACAGGAGCCATCGCTGATACTCACGAACGACAGGCCCGCCTTGGAATCGCGGCGCGTGCGCACCCAACCGCGCACCGTCACCGTGCTGCCGGCCTCGAGCTTGCCGGAAAGGGCCTGTTTGACGCTGACCACCGTCATGAATTGAAACTCCTGGGGAAGGCGCCCATCTCGGGGCAAGCGAGCATGATAATGTAGTCGTGCCGCAGTGCGACACGCCCTGTGCACCTAGGCGCCCGATTCAGAGCCGTTTCCCTATGATCATTTCCATTACCCCCTCCGCTCAGCAACGCATGCATCAGTTCCTGGCCCAGGCACCGTCGGCCGCGGGTGTCCGTTTTGGTGTGAAACGCACGGGTTGCTCGGGGTTCTCCTACGTGGTGGATCTCGCCGAAACGGTGGGCGACGGCGACCAGACCTTCCAGATCGACGGTGTGCCCGTGATCGTGGACGCCAAGAGCCTGCCGCTGGTGGAAGGTACCGAGATTGACTTTCAGCGCCAGGGGCTCAACGCCACCTTCGTCTTCCGCAACCCCAACGCCACGGGTGAGTGTGGCTGCGGCGAGAGCTTCACCGTCGGCTGAACGCCGCGCTTTCCTGCTGGGGTGACGGGTCCGGCGGGGGCGAGAGGATGGGGTGTGAGCGGGGCAGGTAACGGGAAGCCATATCCGCAACCTAGCTAATTCAGCGGCTTGCGTCGTTTCGCTCATCCCGCTTACAATTCCGCTTCTGCCCTTGCCAAACAGGCGCGTGGCAGCCCTTGCCTCACCGCATGCCGCGGGAGGCTGAGAGGCCCGTGAGGGTCCCATCCATAAGGAGTTTCCCAATGACCTTGCGTCATTACGAAGTTGTATTCCTGGTCCATCCTGACCAGAGCGAGCAGGTTCCGGCGATGATCGAGCGCTACAAGTCGCTCATCACGTCTGACGGTGGCAAGATCCACCGCCTGGAAGACTGGGGCCGTCGTCAGCTGGCCTATCCGATCGTAAACCTGGCCAAGGCGCACTACGTACTGCTCAACATCGAAGTGAGTCAGAACGTGCTGAACGAGCTTGAGTCCGGCTTCCGCTTCAACGATGCCGTGCTGCGCCACCTGGTGATCAAGCGCGATGGCGCCGATTCCGACCAGTCCTTCATCCTCAAGAGCAAGGAAAAGGACGACGCCAAGTCCTCCCGCCGCCGTGACGACGATGCGGATGGCGATGACCGCCGTGTAGGTCGCGCCGACAGCGACGACGCCGATACCGAAGACTGATCCAGGAGCCCAGAACCATGTCCAAGTTCTTCCGTCGCCGCAAGTTCTGCCGCTTCACGGCTGAAAACGTCAAAGAGATCGACTACAAGGATCTCAACACGCTGCGTCAGTACGTCACCGAAAACGGCAAGATCGTGCCCAGCCGCATTACCGGCACCAAGGCACGCTATCAGCGTCAGTTGGCCACGGCCATCAAGCGCGCGCGCTTCCTGGCGCTGCTGCCGTATACGGACAACCACGACGTTTAATGCTTTATCTGCCGCGGTCCGGAAGGACGGCGGCAGTTCCCTTCGGACAGCCGTCCACGGCTGCATCGGGCCACTCCGGTGCTAACGAATTGAGGAAATTCCCATGGAACTCATTCTTCTCGAGAAAGTGCGCAACCTCGGCAACCTCGGCGACAAGGTCAATGTGAAGCCGGGCTACGGCCGCAACTACCTGCTGCCGCAGGGCAAGGCCGTGCGCGTCAATGCTGAAAACCTCGCTGCGTTCGAAGCACGTCGTGCCGAGTACGAAGCCAAGGCCAACAACCTGCTGTCCGACGCGCAGGCGCGCCAGAACAAGCTGACCGACGTAACGGTGACCATCAGCGCCAACGCCAGTCCCGAAGGCAAGCTGTACGGCTCCGTCGGCCCGCGCGAAATCGCCGATGCGCTGCAAGCGGCCGGTCACGACATCCACAAGGGTGAAGTGATCCAGGGCGAAGGCCCGATCCGCCACACCGGCGAATTCGAAGTGGTGATCAGCCTGCACGCGGACGTGCAGGGCACCGTCAAGGTGATCGTGGTCCCCGAAAAGCAGTAAACACTGCCATCGGTGGCAAGCGTACGTGCGTTAACGCGCGCGTAGGCTTCCCAGCAATGACGAAAGGCATTCGCGACAACGCGGATGCCTTTTGTTTTCTCCGGGGTCTGCTTTATCCCCAGCCGCCCACAGGATATCCACAGACTTATTGACTCGTCTCATCCGATGAGACCACGTAAGCTCATAACTCGTGCCCGCCTACATGGCGTTGAGCACCCTCCTTGCCGCAGGGAATGTCCATGTCCTTCGTGCCCGAACGCAAATCCTCTCCTAGCGGCATCGAAGCGCTGCGCGTACCACCACACTCCATCGACGCCGAGCAGGCCGTATTGGGCGGGTTGATGCTCGCTGCCGATGCGCTGGACCGCGTTGCCGACAAACTCAGCGAGCAAGACTTCTACCGCAAGGATCATCGCCTGATCTGGCGTGCGATCACCGAGCTTGCCAACAAAGGCATGCCTTGCGATGCGATCACGCTCGGCGACTGGTTCGAGGCAAACGACCTGGCGGAAATGGTCGGTGGCGCGAGCTATCTCGTCGAGCTGGCGAATGCCACGCCGAGCGCGGCAAACATCATCGCCTATGCCGAAATCGTGCGCGAGAAATCGGTGTTGCGTCAGCTCATCGATGCCGGCACTGCCATCACCGAAGATGGTTATCGTCCCGAAGGCAAAACCGTACACGAAGTGCTGGAAAACGCCGAGCAGCGCGTGTTTCGCATCGCCGAATCCGGCGCGCGCGGCAAGAAGGACAC
The DNA here is from genome assembly GCF_003363155.1 of Dyella monticola. GTDB lineage: Bacteria > Pseudomonadota > Gammaproteobacteria > Xanthomonadales > Rhodanobacteraceae > Dyella_B > Dyella_B monticola. The sequence goes on from NZ_QRBE01000001.1 coordinate 543,003, forward strand.
CGTCTCCATGCGCGAAGCCGTCAAAGACGCCTTCCGCTTGTTGCACGAGCGTTATCAGAATCGCGGCCAGCTCACCGGCATTTCCACCGGCTTTACGGATCTGGACAACCTCACCTCGGGCTTGCAGCCGTCGGACCTGATCATCGTCGCGGCGCGCCCATCCATGGGCAAGACCGCCTTTTCCTTGAACATTGCCGAAGCCGCTGCCTTGCGCGCCAAAAAGCCCGTCGCGGTCTTCTCGATGGAAATGTCCGCCTCGCAGCTTGCCTTCCGTCTTATTTCCTCGGTCGGTCGCATCCATCAGCAACATCTGCGCAATGGCGACCTGGCCGAAGAAGACTGGCCGCGCGTCACCAATGCCATCGCATTGTTGTCCGAAGCGAAGATCTTCATCGATGACACGCCCGGCCTCTCGCCGGTGGAAATGCGTTCGCGCTCACGACGCCTGGCGCGCGAGCACGGTGGCCTTGGCCTGATCGTGATTGACTACTTGCAGCTCATGCAGGTGCCGGGCAACAAGGAAAACCGCGCCACGGAAATCTCCGAAATTTCGCGTTCGCTGAAAGGATTGGCGAAGGAACTCAACGTGCCGGTGATTGCCTTGTCGCAGTTGAACCGTTCGCTGGAACAGCGCGCGGACAAACGGCCGATGATGTCGGATTTGCGCGAATCGGGCGCTATCGAGCAGGATGCCGACGTCATCATGTTCATCTACCGCGACGAGTACTACAACAAGGAATCGCCGGACAAAGGCTTGGCCGAAATCATTATCGGCAAGCAGCGTAACGGTCCCACCGATACGGTGAAGCTGACCTTCCTGGGTCACTACACGAAGTTCGAGAACTACAGCCCTGACGCGTATACGGGCCACTTCTAGGTAGTAGCTGCCCGCGTATCGTCATGTTTTCGCCCTGATCGTGGGCCCGTAGTTCGCTACCTTATGTGCGGTCCGCGCCTTTTCCTGCTGCGCGTGTGAAGAAACCCCAGGCTCGTCATCCCGGCGAATACTGGGATCCAGTGGTGTTGTTGGCGGGTCGAGGACACTGGGCTCCGGCTTTCGCCGTGGCGATGGGCACAAGGCGAGTATTTGCATCACCTCCAGGAAGAACCATGGATAGCAGCTAGGTCTGTCGGGATATGCGAACCTTGTCGAACATCGCTTTTTATTCTTCACGAGCACCATGAGCCGCACCACCGTCGCCACCATCCACCTGGGCGCCTTGCGCCACAACCTCGCGCGCCTCAAGGAGCTTGCCGCGCCAGCGAACGTGATGGCCGTGGTCAAGGCCGATGCCTACGGTCATGGCCTGGAGCGCGTCGCGCGCGCGCTGGATGGTGCAGCTGAAGCGTTTGCAGTGGCGTCGCTCGGCGATGGGCTTCGTCTGCGCGCGGCCGGTCACCGGCAGCGCATCGTGGTGCTGTCGGGGCCCGACCAGGCCGGCGACATCGCGGAAATGCAGCGGCTGGGCCTGGATGCGGCCATTCATCATGAAAGCCAGTTGCAATGGCTATCGGAAGCATCGCCCTCACGCGGCCGCCTGCGCGTGTGGTTGAAAGTGGACACCGGTATGCATCGCCTGGGCTTCGCACCGGAGCGCGCGGCGACGGTGCGTGAACTACTAGCGGCCATGGCGGGCATCGATCCTGATATCGGCCTGATGACGCATTTCGCCGAGTCCGAGGTATTCGATGGCGAACGCACGCGTCAGCAGATCGAACGTTTCCAAACGGCCACGCGCGGTCTGGCCGGTCCCCGTTCGCTGTCCAATTCTGCAGCCGTGCTGGGATGGCCTGATGCACGCGGTGAATGGGTGCGCACTGGCGGTCTGCTATATGGCCTGTCTGTCGTCGAAGGCAAAACGGGCGCCGATTTCGGTTTCCGCCCGGCGATGACGCTGTCCACGCGTTTGATCGCCATCAATACCATCAAGCGTGGCGAACGCATTGGTTACAACGGTTTGTGGGAGTGTCCGCAGGACATGCCGGTGGGCGTGGCGGCGGTCGGCTATGGCGATGGCTATCCGCGCAGCGCCGTGGCCGGTACGCCCGTCGTGGTGGGCCATCGCCAAGTGCCGTTGATCGGTCGTGTCTCGATGGACCTGGTCACATTGGATTTGCGCCACGCGCTTGAAGCCAAGGTGGGCGACCGCGTCGTGCTATGGGGCTGCGAACTGCCGGCGGAAATCGTCGCCGCTCAAGCAGGCACCATCAGCTATGACCTGACGTGCGGCATGACACGTCGCGTACTGTTTGTCGAGGACGATCAGTAACTGGCACGTCTCGCCGCCTGCGACCCATGCAGGCTAAGCTGTCCTCATCGAACCCACGCCGTCGACACCATGGCCAAAGCCAAAACCACCTACGTCTGCGCCGATTGCGGTGCCGAACACACCAAGTGGCAAGGGCAATGCATCGAATGCGGCGCGTGGAACACGCTTTCCGAATTCGTCGTGCAGCCGGCACAAAAATCCATCGCAGCGGCAAGGCAGGCCGGCTATGCAGGTGTCGCCAATGGCGTTGCGCGCGTCACACCGCTTACAGAAGTGCTGCTGACGGCCGAGTCGCGCACGCTTACCGGCATCAGCGAACTGGATCGCGTGCTTGGTGGCGGCCTGGTCGAAGGTTCGGTGGTGTTGATCGGTGGTGATCCGGGTATTGGCAAGTCGACCTTGCTGCTGCAGATGCTTGGCAAGCTCGGCGAAAAACTACCCAGCCTGTACGTCACGGGTGAGGAATCGTTGGCTCAAGTCGCGGCGCGCGCACAACGCCTCGATCTACCGCTGCAACCTCTGCATGCACTGGCTGAAACCGGTATCGAGCGCATACTCGATCAGGTCGCCCTAACACGCCCGCGCGTGCTGGTGATCGACTCCATCCAAACCATCTGGACTGATTTCCTTACCGCCGCGCCGGGCTCCGTAAGCCAAGTACGCGAATCTGCCGCCAAGCTCACACGGTTTGCGAAAGAAACCGGTACATCCGTCTTTCTCGTCGGCCATGTCACGAAGGAAGGCGGTATCGCCGGTCCGCGCGTGTTGGAACATATGGTCGACGCTGTGCTGTATTTCGAAGGGGAGTCAGGCAGCCGATTCCGCGTATTGCGCGCTTTCAAGAATCGATTCGGCGCCGTCAACGAACTGGGTGTCTTCGCGATGTCCGAAAAAGGCCTGCGCGAAGTACCCAATCCATCCGCGATTTTTCTTTCTGCACACAGCGGCCCGACGCCCGGTAGCGCAGTCATGGTCACACGCGAAGGCACTCGTCCATTGTTGGTGGAGGTGCAGGCGCTGGTGGATCAATCATCGCTGGGAAACCCCAGGCGCGTTGCGCTCGGTCTTGAGCAAAACCGCCTTGCGATGCTGCTGGCCGTACTGCATCGGCATGGCGGTGTGGCCGCTTACGATCAAGACGTGTTCGTCAATGTGGTCGGCGGTATCCGCGTGCAGGAAACCGCCGCTGATCTGCCTGTGTTGTTGGCCGTGTTGTCCTCTTTGCGCGATCGTCCGTTGCCTGAAAAAACCATCACATTTGGCGAAGTGGGGCTTTCGGGCGAAATCCGCCCCGTACCCAACGGTGAGGAACGGTTGAAGGAAGCAGCGCATCATGGCTTCCAACGCGCCATCGTGCCCAAGGCCAACGCGCCGAAGAAAGGCAAAGTCGGCGAGATGGAGGTGATCGGTGTGGAGCGATTGGCTCAGGCCATCGACGCGTGTCGGTAAGGGTGGTTAATCCACCGCGCGATGCAACACCACTTCCAGCACGAACTTCGAACCAAAGAAGGCCAGCAGCAGCGTGGCCATGCCGATCAGAGTGAGGTTCACGGCGCTACGTCCGCGCCAGCCGTGTTTCCAGCGCCCATAAAGTAGTGCGCCAAATACCAGCCACGCGATGATCGATAGCACCGTCTTGTGCACCAGGTGCTGACCAAACAGGTTGTTGACGAAGAGGATGCCGGTAAGCAGCGCCACGGTAAGCAGTGCGAAACCGGCGCCGATCAAGCGAAACAACAGCGATTCGGTCAGCGTCAGCGGAGGCAGTGCGCTCAGCCATGGGCTGATCTGGCGATGACGCAGGGCCTGTTCCTGGATCGCGAGCAGAATGGCCATGGCCGCCGCAATGGACAGCACGCTGAAGGCCAGCAGCGCCACCGTCACATGCAGTTTGATGTGCCAGTCCATCGGCATCGGTATGGTCGGCGGCGCAAAGAAGCTGTCGACGAGCAGCAGCACCGCGCTGAGCGGAAACACGATGACCCCCAGTGCCGCCACCGGACGGGTAAGGTTCACCACAAGCGTGAGCGCCGACACGACGCATGCCACCAACGAGAGCGCAGCGAAAAAGTGCAGGTCTAGCGCACCCCTGTGCGCCGCCAGCAACCATGCGGCATGCACAATGACCGCGATACTTGCGATGACCAGCGCCGGGCGCGTCCATTTGGCCGGCGTAATGGACGGTCCGCTGAAAAGAGGTTGCGCCAGCAACCCACTGGCAAGCAGGTAACAAGCGATCGCAAAGATGGCGAGGGCGGCGAGCATGGCGTGCAAGTGTCGCACAGGGCCGGAATAGGGTGAACGCGGCAAAATTGCCTAAGCGGGTTGGCGGAACCGTCGCGGCAAGCGCACGTGCATGCCAAGCCGGGGCGTGCACCGCATACTGGCGAGTAGATCAACCGGCTACCGGTTTTCCTCTGAGGAAGGCAGGCGGGTCTGGTATATTTGCCAATCCGTCTGCTTTTTCTTGTCTCATCATCATGTTCGAGTCGCTCAGCCAACGCCTCTCAACCACCGTCAACCGCTTGCGCGGCCGTGGCCGGTTGACCGAGGAAAACATCCGCGAATCCCTGCGCGAAGTGCGCATTGCGCTGCTGGAAGCCGACGTGGCGCTCCCGGTGGTGCAGGCGTTGATCGAGCGCGTGAAGGTGCGTGCGGTCGGTCAGGAGGTGCTCAAGAGCCTCTCGCCTGGCCAGGCGCTGGTGAAGGTAGTGAGCGACGAGCTTACTGCGCTCATGGGCACGGCCAATGCCGAGTTGAACCTCGCGCAGCAACCTCCTGCCGTGGTGCTGATGGCTGGCCTGCAGGGCGCAGGTAAGACGACCACCGTGGCCAAGCTGGCGCGCTTTCTGAGCGAGCGCAAGAAGAAGCGCGTGATGGTCGTGAGCTGTGACGTCTACCGTCCCGCCGCCATCGAGCAGTTGCGCACGTTGGCCGAGCAGGTGGGTGTGAATTTCTTTCCCTCGCAAGCCGGCCAGAACCCGGTTGATATCGCGAGGGCGGCGATGGTTGCCGCGCGCAAGGAAGTGATGGACGTGCTGCTGGTGGACACTGCCGGCCGCCTGCATATCGACGAGGCAATGATGGCCGAGATCAAGGCGTTGCACGCCGCGATCACGCCGATCGAAACCCTGTTTGTCGTCGACTCGATGACCGGCCAGGACGCGGCCAACACCGCCAAGGCCTTCGCCGAGGCGCTGCCGCTCACCGGTGTGGTGCTCACCAAGACCGACGGCGACGCCCGCGGCGGTGCGGCGCTTTCGGTGCGCTATATCACCGGTCGCCCGATCAAGTTTCTAGGTGCCGGCGAGAAAACCGACGCGCTCGAACCGTTCTATCCGGATCGCCTGGCGCAGCGCATCCTCGGCATGGGCGACGTGCTCTCGCTGGTCGAGGAAGTAGAGCGCAAGGTCGACCAGGAAAAGGCGCAGAAGCTGGCCCAGAAGGTGATCAAGGGCAAGCGCTTCGATCTCAACGACATGCGCGACCAGCTTGAGCAGATGAACAACATGGGCGGCCTGGCCGGTCTCATGGACAAGCTGCCGGGCGTCTCCGCGTTGCCTGATAACGTGAAATCCAAGGTCGACGACGGCGAGATCAAGCGCATGATCGCGATCATCTGCTCGATGACCAAAAAGGAGCGGCGTCACCCGGACCTGCTCAACGGTTCCCGCCGCGCCCGCGTGGCGCGCGGCTCCGGCACGCAGCCGGCGGATGTCAACCGCCTGCTAAAGCAGTACATGCAGATGGAAAAGATGATGTCCAAGCTCTCCAAGGGCGGCACCAAGGGCCTGCTGCGGCAGATGCGCGGAGCCATGAAGGGCATCGGCGGGATGGGTGGCGGGTTTCCGCCGATGGGGCGCTGAATTCCCGGCAGACCCTCACGGGGGAAAGCCCGGGAACGTAACCCCTTCCTTTTTCCACGAATTTCATTAAAATGTCGCGTTTACCGCGCCCAGCATAGGGCGTGCTTGCCGGGCCTGCCGGCAACTCTGGAGCTTTTAACTATGGTCAAGATTCGTCTTTCGCGCGGCGGCGCCAAGGGCCGTCCGTTCTACCACGTCGTTGTGACCGACTCGCGCAGTGCGCGTGATGGCCGCAGTATCGAGAACGTGGGTTTCTACAACCCCGTCGCTGCGGGCAAGGACAAGCGCCTTGAGCTGAACGTGGCGCGCGTGCAGGAGTGGGTGGGCAAGGGCGCTCAGTTGAGCGACAAGGTTGCCTCCCTGTTGAAGGAAGCCGCCAAGCAGGCTGCCTGAGCATGACCGCAACCGGTCGGCGCGTCCTGGTCGGACGCATCGTCGGATTGTACGGCGTGCAGGGCTGGGTAAAGGTGGAATCCTGGACCGAGCCGCGCACGCAGATCTTCAAGTACCAGCCCTGGCAGCTCACCGCGCCGGGCCAGGACATGGAGATCGACGGTGTCAAAGGTCGACCCCAGGGCAAGGGTCTCATCGCTCAACTGCCCGGGGTGGACGATCGGGATGGTGCCGCAGCACTGGTAGGGCAGGACATTTATGTCGCCCGCGAACTGCTGCCACCACCCGGTAAGGATGAGTATTACTGGGTTGATCTCGAAGGCCTCGAGGTCGTCACCACCGAAGGCGTAGTGTTGGGACGCGTGAGTCATGTGTTCGCGACCGGCGCCAATGACGTGGTGGTCGTAAGGGACGGCGAGCGCGAGCGGCTGGTTCCTTTCGTCCAGGGTGTGTACGTGCGTTCGGTGGATCTGTCCGGCGGGCGCATGGTGGTGGACTGGGATCCCGAGTTCTGAGGGTCCAATGCGCATCGATGTCGTCACGTTGTTTCCAGACTTCATGCGCCAGTGCGCCGCCGTCGGCGTCGTAGGACGCGCGCAGCAGCGTGAGCTGTTGCAGGTGGAAACCTGGAACCCGCGCGATTACGCCACCGACAATTACCGTACTGTGGATGGCCGCACCTGCGGCGGTGGTCCTGGCATGGTGATGCTGATCGAGCCCTTGCGCAAAGCCCTTATGGCAGTGCGCCAGGCGGCACCCGAACCGGTGCATGTGATTTACCTCAGTCCGCAAGGAGCGCGGCTGACGCAGGGCAGGGTGGAAGCGCTGGCCAAGTTGCCGCGCATCGCTTTGCTCTGCGGTCGTTACGAAGGTGTGGACGAGCGTTTGCTGGCGCACGAGGTCGACGAGGAGCTGTCCATCGGCGATTATGTGCTGTCCGGCGGCGAGCTGGGCGCTGCGGTGATCCTCGACGCGGTGGGCCGCTTGCAGGAAGGTGCGTTGAACGACGCGCAATCCGCCGAGCAGGATTCGTTTTCGAACGGCTTGCTCGATTGCCCGCACTACGCAAAACCGGTGCACGATGCGCTGGGCGACGTACCGGAGGTGCTGCTTTCCGGCGATCACGCGGCCATCCGCCGCTGGCGCTTGAAGCAAGCACTGGGACGAACCTGGTTGAGGCGTCCCGACTTATTGGCGCAGCGCGCGCTCGATGCTGAATCCCGCGCGCTGTTGGATGAATTCCGCCGTGAGCATGCTCAAACGCAGCAACGGCAAAACGATGCGGCCGATGAAGACCGCAAGCATTGAACAAAGACAGGTGTTGTCATGAACAAGATCATCGAACAGTTCGAAGCCGAGCAGATCACCCGCCAGCTGCCGGAGTTCGGCCCTGGCGACACCGTGGTGGTCAACGTCAAGGTGAAGGAAGGCAACCGTGAGCGCGTGCAGGCGTTCGAGGGTGTTGTCATCGCCAAGCGCAGCCGCGGCCTGCATTCGGCCTTTACCGTGCGCAAGATTTCGCACGGCACCGGCGTGGAGCGCGTGTTCCAGGCGCACAGCCCGAGCATCGAATCGGTGCAGGTGAAGCGCAAGGGCAAGGTGCGCGGCGCCAAGCTGTACTACCTGCGTAATCTGGAAGGCAAGGCAGCGCGCATCAAGGAAGATATCGGCGCTTCGACCTCCGCCGACTGATTTTCGGCTGCAGCGTCATACGAAAAGCCCTGCGGAGCGATTCGCAGGGCTTTTTTGCGTGATTGATTCGTGGGGCGGCTTCAATTATCGAGAGAAGTCATTCTCTCGTGCGTTAGCGCCGCGATCTTCGCTCCTGTTCAGGGAGCTCCGCCTCGCTTCTGCATCATTCTGGCCTTCGCCGGAATGGCGACTGGGCAAACCGGGTGCAAACGCTTCGCGGAAATGACGAATCGTCAGCCCACCACCAAGGGCTGCGGCTCCTGCAAGAAGTTGCCTTGTACGAAATCCACGCCGCAGGCGAACAGCAGCGAAGTGCTGGCGGCATCTTCCACCCATTCGGCCACGGTCAGGCGCTTCATCTCGTGCGCCTGCTGGCAGATCTCGGTGACCTTCTTCTGATTTTCCGGATGCTGCGGCAGATCGGCCATGAAGCTGCGGTCGATCTTCAAATAGTCGGCATCGATGTGATTGAGCAACTGGAAGGAATTGAGGCCGGAGCCGAATTGTTCCAGCGCGAAGAAACCACCGAGTTTTTTCCAGCTCGTGATGAATTCCTGCGCGGGGCGGAGCATGGTTACAACTTTGCTTTCCGTCATTTCCAGCACCAGCCGCCCCTGCTTGAGGCTGGCCTGCTTGAGCGCGCGCTCCAGCCAAGGCAGCAGGTTGGCCTGCGACTGCATGGATTCGGGCGTGAGCTTTACAAAGAATGTCGTGGCGATGCCTTGCCGGTCGCGCGCCTTCAACGCATTGATGGCCTGGTTCAATACCCAGCGATCGATCTCGGCGTTGAGGCCATACTTTTCGGCAATCGGCATGAAGAAGCCAGGCGACACTTCGCCTTGCGGGCCATTCATGCGCAGCAGGATTTCCGAGTAATCCCCCTCGGCATCCTGCAGGCTGATGGTCTGCTGGTGATACAACATGAATTCGTTCTGCGTAAGCGCCTGGCGCAAGAGGCTCAGCCAGTTGCGCTCGCGCTCGGCGTCGGCTTTCTCTCTCGCTGCCGGATCGTGCAGTTCGTTGCGATTGCCGCCCTGGCTCTGCGCACTGCGCAAGGCCTGGCTTGCCTGGTTGAGCAGCATGTCGGCATTGGCGTTCTTTTCGCCCAGCAGGCTGCCACCGGTGCTGGCGGTCAGCGTGATCGATTGCGTCCCAAGATCGAAAATTTCGCGTGATATGGCTTGTTGCAGGCTATCGATCCAGCTGCGGATCGCCTCATCGGTTTCGGTGTGCAGTACCACGCCGATGGTGTGTTCGGCGAGCAGCCCGGCAATGTCTTGCGAGCCCAGTTGCATGCTCACGCGGCGGGCAAAGGCGGCCAGCAGTTCGTCCGCCTTGCCCAGGCCAACGTTGTTGACGATCAACGCCCAGTTGTCCGGCTCGATCAGCAGCAAGGTCTGGCCCTTGCGGCCTTCGCTCGCGGCCGCTACGGCGTTGTCGATGTGTTCCAGCGTACGGGCACGGTTGAACAAGCCGGTGACCGCGTCGCGCTGCAGTTGCTCCACCAAGGCCGGGTCGATTTGCTGACGGCGGAACACGATCTGCAGGCAGGGCTCACCTTCAAACGTGGCGTGCGCGAATTCGGCTGTGGCGGCAAAGGTGCTGCCGTCAGCGCGGCGTGCATGCAATTCGAGCCGGTACTCGGCTTTCTCGCCGCGCGACAGCGCGCGTAGCAGGCCTTTGAAGGCGTCCGCGTCAGCGGGGCCGATCAGGTCCAGCACCGGCAACCCGAGCAGGTCGTCGTATTCGGCATAGCCGAAGGTGTCCAGATAGGAGCGATTGGCACGCACGTGCATGCCTTCATGCACGTAGGCGATGGGATCGTTGGAGGAATCGAGCAAGGCATCGCAGCGTCGCTCCGATTCGCGCAGCGCCGCTTCCAGCCGTCGAACCTGGCGGCGGGTGTGAAGCGATTCGAACTCACGCTTGATGACGGTGATGAGCTGCTTGGGCTGGCTGCGCGAGCCGACGCCCTGCACACCTTCCTGAAACATTTCTGCTACCGCCTGATCATCAATTTTCGGCACGCAGGCGAGCAGGGCGATATCGCGGGCCGTGGCATCGATCAGCTGCGCCACGGTGCGCAGGGGCACGGTGCTCACGGCGGGGCTGAACAGCACCAGGTCCGGACCGAGTTCTTTCAGCGCTGCCTCGAACTGCTCCGCTGTGGCCGCACGGGCGGGTCGCACGGCGATGCCTGCGTTGCGCAATAAGGTGATGATCTGTTCCGCGTCCTCGACCGAATTTTCGACAAAGAGGATCTTGATGACGGAGTCTGTCTTCATGGGCGCGTCGTGCTTTCCTTGGAGAAGGCTGCTCGCGCGGAAGGTGTCCGAGGGCTAGCCAGCGTCCCTGTTGTTTTAACGGATTCCTTGCAGGGCCGCCAGCGGCAATTGACGCATTGGTGATCCATGGCGCGGCCGCGCCCGCCCGGCGAAGGGGGAGGGCAGCTCAAATTGGCCGCTTGGACGGATCGCCACCTACTTCACGCACGAGCTTGGGCACGAGGTAGCCGGGCAGGCGATTGCGCATGGCCTCGATCAGGGATAACGCGCGGGCGTCCGTGACCTCGAAATGCGCCGCCCCCTGCACACGGTCGAGCTGATGCAAGTAATACGGCAGCACCCCCGCTGCGAACATGCGCTCTGACAATGCCGTGAGCACATCGGCATCGTCATTGACTGCGCGCAGCAGCACGGATTGATTGAGCAGGGTTACGCCCGCATCGCGCAAGCGCGCGCAGGCTGCATCCACGCTGCTGTCGAACTCATTGGGATGATTGGCATGCACCACCACTACCGTCTGCAAGGGCAATGCTTGCAGCCATTCCACCAGCGACGCATCGATGCGTTCGGGCAGTACCACAGGCAGTCGCGTGTGAATACGCAGCCGCGTCACATGCGCTATACCGCCAAGCCCGCGCGTGAGCTCTTCCAGTTTGCTGGTGGCCAATGCCAGCGGATCGCCACCGGAAAGGATGAGCTCGTTAACCGACGCGTCCTGAGCAATATGCTCCAGCGCCTGCTGCCACTGACCTGCCGCGGCCATCTCCTCGCCATAGGGGAAGTGTCGACGAAAGCAGTAACGGCAATTGATCGCGCAGCTTCCGCTGGCGATCAGCAAGGCACGACCCTGGTACTTGTGCAGCAATCCCCGGGCTTCGCGTGCCGCAAGGTCGCCCACCGCGTCGGTGGCGAAACCCGGGGCATGCTCCAGTTCGGCAAGCTGGGGCAGCACCTGCAGCAGCAGCGGGTCGCGCGCATCCCCGCGACGCATGCGCGCCGCGAATCCCCGCGGAATGCGCAGCGCAAAACCGGCGTCCGCGGCAGGCAGGCGGTCGGCCAGATGATCAAGGTCAAGGAGACTAAGCAACTCGCGGCCATCGGTAATCGACTGGCGCCAAAGCTGGCGCCAGTCATCCTGGGTGCTGGGCGGTGTAATGCGGGCGCCGGGGCTTCCGGTTATCATAGAGGGCTCTATCGGGCACGGTTGCCCTTGAACCTCTTATTTTAGCCGCGGATGGCGGCGGTTTCCTCATCGGAGTGAAGTACATGGCCAGTTATGGTCTTAACGATGTCAAGAACGGTTTGAAGATCATCGTCGACGGTGACCCGTGGATCATCACCGACGCAGAATTCGTCAAGCCGGGCAAAGGTCAGGCCTTCACCCGCATCAAGATCCGCAACCTGTTGAACGGCCGCACTACCGAAAAGACGCTCAAGTCCAGCGACTCCTATGAAGGCGCGGACGTGGTCGATACGGACATGCAGTTCCTCTACAACGATGGCGAATTCTGGCATTTCATGCACCAGGAATCGTTCGAACAGCACCAGGCTGACGCCACCGCCATGTCCGACGCCTCCAAGTGGTTGAAGGGTGAGGAAGAGTGCGTGGTCACGCTGTGGAACGGCCGTCCTATCTCCGTGCAGCCGCCGAACTTCGTGGAGCTCAAGATCGTGGAAACCGATCCGGGTCTGCGTGGCGATACCTCCGGTGGTGGTGGCAAGCCGGCCAAGCTGGAAACCGGTGCCGTGGTGCGCGTGCCGCTGTTCGTCAACCAGGAAGAAATCGTCAAGGTCGATACCCGCTCGGGTGAATACGTCAGCCGTGTGAAGTGATGCATCGGCCGGCGCTTCAGCGCGGCTTGCCGATGCGTCACCCCGGTGAAGGCCGGGATCCAGCGGAATACGCGTGCGAAGCACACGAAGCCATTGGACATTGAGCAGACCTGAGGGGCGGGCATCGTAAGATGTGCCGCCCCGTTTCATATCACTCCCCAAGAAAAAAACATGACGAGCCAGACCGCGCCGCAGCCTGTGGATCTCTTAATCGAAGCCCGCTGGGTCGTGCCGGTCGAACCGCACGGCGCGGTGCTGGAACAGCATGCGGTGGCGATCGATGCCGATCGCATCGTCGCGATCCTGCCGATTGCCGAAGCACGCGCCGCCTACGCACCGCGTGAGCGCGTCGAACTGGGCGAACATGCCCTGATGCCCGGGCTCATCAACACCCACACGCACAACCCAATGACGCTGATGCGCGGCCTCGCGGACGATCTGCCGCTGATGGTATGGCTGCAACAGCACATCTGGCCGGTCGAGGCGAAAGTGATCGGCCCCGAGTTCGTGCGCGATGGCGTGGAACTGGCCATCGCCGAGATGCTGCGCGGTGGCACCACGTGTGCCAACGAAAATTATTTTTTCCCGGATGCGATCGGCGCGACGTATCGCAAGCACGGCTTCCGTGCCGTAGTCGGTTTGCCGGTGATCGAGTTTCCCACCGGTTGGGCACGCACGCAGGACGAATATTTCGAGCGCGCCGGCGAAACCCACGACGCGTTCCGCAACGATGCGCTGATCCGCACCGCGTTCGCGCCGCACGCGCCGTATACCGTGTCCGACGAATCGTTCGAACGCATTCGCGTGCTGGCCGATCAGCTCGATATTCCCGTGCATCTGCACCTGCATGAAACCACGCATGAAGTGGATGAGGAGCGCAAAAAAAGCGGATTGCGTCCGTTCCAGCGCTTGCAGAAGCTCGGGCTGATTAACGACCGCCTGATCGCCGTGCACATGACGCAACTCACCGAAGGCGAAATCGCCGCCTGCGCCGAAGCGGGCGTGTCCGTTGTGCATTGCCCGGAATCCAACTTGAAGCTCGCCTCCGGTTTCTGCCCGGCCGAAAAGTTGCGCAAAGCCGGCGTGAACGTGGCGCTGGGAACGGACGGCGCTGCCTCCAACAATGATCTGGACATGTTCGGCGAGATGCGCACCGCTGCGCTGCTGGCCAAAGCCGTTGCCGAGGATGCCGCGGCTTTCGATGCAGGGTTTGCATTGCGCGCGGCCACCATCCAGGCAGCGAAGGCGTTGGGCCTGGATGGCGAGGTCGGCTCGATCGAGGTCGGCAAGCAGGCGGACCTCGCGGCAGTGCGGCTCAGCGATCTGGAAACCCAGCCTTTGTTCCACGTGGTGTCGCAACTGGTATACGCCACGGGAAGGCATCAGGTCACGGACGTGTGGGTGGCGGGCAAACGCAAGCTGGCCGCGCGCGAGCTGGTGGATATGGATCTGCCTGGTGTCATGGCGCGCACGCATGCCTGGCGCGAACGCATCGCGGCACTGGATCCGGCATGAAGCGCTTTCTGGTCATGCTGATGCGGAGGCCGCAGATCGATCCGGATGCTATACCGCTGCATAAGCAATTTCTGGCCACGCTGCGTGAGCAGGGGCGCAACGAAATGTCCGGCGCGTTCGCCGACCAGTCGGGTGGCGCCTACCTACTGCGCGCCGAGTCGCTGGAAGAAGCGCTGGACATTGCCCATAGCGATCCGGCCCATACCAGCGGCGGCTGGGATGTCACGGTTTACGAATGGAACTCGCATTAAAGTTGGGCCATTCTGCGGAGTACCTCATGATGCAAACCACGGAAAACGTCAGTCACAAGGAAATCGCACGCTTCGACAAACTGGCCTCGCGCTGGTGGGATCCGGACGGCGAATCGCGTCCGTTGCATGATCTCAATCCCGTGCGTCTGGATTACGTGTCTGCACGTGTGCCATTGCGTGGTGCGCGCGTAGCGGATGTAGGGTGCGGTGGTGGATTGCTCAGCGAGGCGCTGGCGCGCGCGGGGGCCGACGTCGTCGGCATCGATCTGGGCCTGAAGGTTATCGAGATCGCCCGGCTGCATCTGCACGAAACCCATCTGCAGGTGGATTACCGCAAGCAGTCATCGACCGAACTGGCTGCTGCGGAACCGGCGAGTTTCGATGCGGTGTGCTGCATGGAGATGATCGAGCATGTGCCCGACCCCGCCGCGCTGGTGCACGATCTGGCGGTCATGCTCAAACCTGGCGCGCGCCTTTTCATGTCCACGCTCAACCGCACGCCGGCGGCTTTCGGTGCGGCCATCATCGGCGCGGAATACATTGCGCGTCTGCTACCGCGCGGCACACATCACTACGCGCAGTTCCTCAAGCCCTCGGAGCTTGCGCGTTTGCTTCGACACGAAGGGCTGGAAGTGGAAGACATCAGTGGCCTGGGCTACAACCCGCTCAGCCGCAAGGCCTGGTTGAGTCGGTTCACCGCTATCAATTACCTCCTTTGCGCACGTAAACCTGCATGAAACCGTTGCTCAAATCGCCTCAAGGCGTCTTGTTCGATCTGGATGGAACGCTGCTGGACAGTGCGCCAGATCTGCACGCCGCACTCGCCGTTTATTGCGAAGAAGTTGGTGCCGCGGTGCCTGTCTATGCGGCGGTGCGTACCGTCGTATCGCGTGGCTCGCGCGCTATCCTGCGTTGCGCGTTCGATGAAGGCGACGAAGCATTGCTTGAGCGCATGCCGCGTTACCTGGAGCTTTATCACAGCATGATGGCGCGCCATACGCGTCCTTTCGAAGGTATCGAGCCATTGCTCGATGCGCTCGAAAGCAACGGTATCGCATGGGGCATCGTCACCAACAAGCCTGGCTATCTCACCGACGATCTGGTGAGGCAGATCGGTTGGGGCGAGCGTGTTTGCGCGGTGGTGTCGGGCGACACACTGCCCGTGCGCAAGCCCGATCCGGCGCCGGTATTGCTTGCGTGCGAACGCGGCGGTCTCGATCCGACACGATGCTTGTTTGTGGGTGACGATCGCCGCGACGTGCAAGCCGGACATGCGGCCGGGCTGTACACCGTTGCCGTGGAATGGGGTTATCTCGATGGCGGCGATCCGCATGCCTGGGATGCCGACGTTGTGGTGCGGCATCCGCGCGAGTTCATCGAGCTGCTAGGGCTGAAGGTTCCCGCGTGAGCGATGAGGGTGCTCGTCACGGCGCGCTGCAAAGCTACGTCGATAAATGGCTTGCCCTGCAACCTCAGCAGCGCACGGCGCTGGTCTTCGTGGATCCGAACAAGTATCCGGGCCACATAGCGCTTGCCGCACTGGAGCAGGAACTGCTCTCGGCCGCCTATGGCATTCGCGAACCCCACGTCGCTGTCACCAAGCTCAACTGGTGGGCGGAGGAACTCGCTGGCGCGGCGGCAAGCGGCGGACGGCATCCGCTCACTCGCGTGCTGTTCGATGACGAGCGTGCGCGCACCATCTCGCCGGAGCGCTGGCTGGCACCCGTGCTGGCCGGCATGGCGCAACTGGAAGAAGGTACGGCCGTGGATTTCACGGCCCAGCTCAACGCCGCCTCGGCACTGCATGGCGCCTTGGCCGCGCTGGAAACAGCATGGTGGTACGGCGAACAGGCGTCGTCCGAACGCGCGACGCGCGTGGCCACGCTGAGCCACCTGCTGTTCGCCTTGCGTCGTCTGCAGGAGGATGCCGAGCGGGATCGCCTGCCGCTCCCCATGGCGCGTTTGGCCCGCTTCAGTTTGAGCCGTGCCGGTCTGCGCGAGCAGAGTGAGTCCCGCGACCAAGCCATCAGAGCGCAATTGGACGACCTGCACACAGCATGGAAGGAGGCCGGCCGGCTTGTCGGCCCCCTCAGCGTATTTCGGGCACTTGAGGCCACCCAGGGTGAGCGCTTGGCGCGCCGGGCACTGCACGCCGGTGAACCTTTGAAAGCCCTGCAAAAAGGCACGCCGGACCGCGGCTTTCTGACGACGCTGCGGGCCTGGCGGGCAGCCCAGCACTGGCAGCGGCGGATCGCTGGCTAAACGCAGTGTTTCCTCAATGGGCCTGTTGCGACGCGGCGAGCTGCCCCAACATTAGCCCCGTGGCCGCGCTGCGGCAGTCTGTGCAACCCGCTCCCGGCTTGGTCGGGAGGGTCAAAGGAACACCATGCATACCCACGAAAACACTGTTCGCCTGATGCCCGACGTTGCCGCCCAGGCGCAGCCGCATCTGGCCGGCGCGCTGGACTGGGTCGGCATGGATGGTATCGAGGTGCCGGCGTTGTTCGATGCCGGCGACGGCACGGTGCAGCGCTCCAGCGCCCAGGTCGGCGCGTTCGTCAACCTCGTGCGGCCAGACAAGCGCGGCATCCACATGTCGCGCCTTTATCTATTGATCGACGAACACCTCAGTTCCAAAGCGGTGGACGCGGCGATGTTGCAATCACTGCTGCAGGCGTTTCTGGAATCGCACAAGGATTTGGCTGATCGTGCACGCATCAGCATCCGCTTCGATCAGCTGGTGCGTCGTGCCGCCCTACGCAGCAGCAACAGCGGCTGGCGTGCTTACCCGGTATCGATCGAGGCCAGCTTGTGCAAAGAAGGCTTTCGCGTGGAGCTGGGTACGGAAGTGGTCTACTCCTCGACCTGTCCCGCTTCGGCGGCACTGTCCAGGCAATTGATTCAGGAGCAATTCGCCAAGGATTTTGAGGCCAGTGAACCTCTCGACCATGCGGCCGTCATGGCATGGCTAGGGAGCGAGAAGGGCATTATTGCCACACCGCACGCGCAGCGCAGCGTGGCGCGTCTACTGGTTCGTTTCACCGATGATGCCCCTTTGAATCTGATCGGTCTGCTCGACCGCGTCGAACACGCGCTGGGCACACCGGTGCAAACCGCTGTGAAGCGTGAAGACGAACAAGCCTTCGCGCTGGCCAACGGCGGCAACCTGATGTTCTGCGAAGATGCCGCACGCCGCATCCAGCGTGCATTGGACGCGGACGACAGCATCGCTGATTTCCACGTGCGCCTGGAACACCAGGAAAGCCTGCATCCGCACGATGCCGTGGCGTATGCCAGCAAGGGTGTTGCGGGTGGTTACGGCGACGGACGCGCTTGATCCGTTTCGCTCCGGGGCGGACCGCGGTTGCTATCATGCCCGCGTTTATTACTCGGAGTTGCCATGAAAATTCGCCACGGACTGCTTTTGGCCGGCGCGCTCGTGCTGGGTGGCTGTAGCTGGATGCCTTTCGTCCATCATCATCAAAAGGCGCCCACGCAGCAGACGCTGATGAAATCGTTGAGTGGCGAGGTCGACTATCAACTCGCGCACGATCTCCCACCCGACGCTTATCTGGAAGTGACGCTCTCCGATATCAGCAAGCCGAATGCGCCGCGCGTGGTTGCGAGCGATCGCATTGCTCCCATGGGGGCATCGCCGGTGTCGTTCGTATTGAGTTACGAGCCAGATGCGTTAGGCAACGGTACGGACTTCACGGTGTCGGCGAAGATAAAGCAGGGCGACCGCACACTGGCGACCAGCGATACACAGACCAGAGTGCTGGGAAATTCGGGCAATGATGGTCCGGTATTGGTGACCATTTCCGAAATGCATTAGCTGCCGCAAACTGGCGCGATCCGCCGCCTGCCTCCGTCATTCCGGCCGTCGTCGCCGGAATGACGCATGCTAAAGCCTGAAGTGTTTCAGGCTGGGCGTGAAAGCACTTTCGCCTAACGATCGAACGTCAAGCGCTCACCCCGCACGCTATCGTCCACGCGCGAACCATCCCACACGCGCTGACCGTTGACGAACGTGCTCACGATCGAGCTGCTGAAGGTATAGCCCTCGAAGGGCGACCACCCACACTTCGACAACACCTCTTCGCGCCGTACCGTATGTGGCTTGCGGGGGTCCACAAGCACCAAATCGGCAGCATAGCCTTCGCGCAAAAAGCCACGTTCGTGCACATTGAACAGCGTGGCGGGCGCATGGCACACCGCTTCCACTACACGCTCCAACGTCAGCTTACCTTCGGTGACACGCTGCAATGCAGCCTGCAGCGCAAATTGCACAAGCGGCAGTCCGGACGGCGCCTTGTCGTAGAGTTGCGCTTTTTCTTCCAGCAAATGCGGTGCGTGATCGGTCGCCAATACATCGAGGCGGCTTTCCGCCAGCGCCTTGATAATGGCCTCGCGATCGGCGGCCGTCTTGATGGCGGGATTGCACTTGATGAGAAAGCCCAGCCGTTCGTAATCCTCATCGCTGAAATGCAAGAAATGCACGCAGGTTTCGGCGGTGATTTTCTTGCCTTTGATCGGCCCGGGTTGGAATAGCGCCAGCTCGTCCGCTGTCGAAATATGCAGCACATGCAGGCGCGTGCCGTGTTTCTGAGCCAGCGAAATCGCCAGTCTGGTGGACTTGATGCAGGCTTCGCGCGAACGGATGAGCGGGTGCTCGCGCGCGGGGATGTTTTCACCGTATTTCTCACGCGCCTTGGCGTGGAGCGCGTCGATCATCGGCGTGTCTTCGCAGTGGGTGATGATCGGCGTGGGCGCTTCGCGGAAGATGCCGTCCAGCGTTTCGGGGTTGTCCACCAGCATGTTGCCGGTGGAAGCGCCCATGAACACCTTGATGCCTGGCGCGGCTTTCGGATCCAGTTTGCGGATCGCCTCGAGATTGTCGTTGCTGGCGCCCAGGTAGAAGGCGTAGTTCACGGCCGAGGTTTCGGCCGCGCGCGCATACTTAGCCTCCAGCGAGTCACGATCCAGCGCCGGCGGCTTGGTGTTGGGCATCTCCATGAAGCTGGTGATGCCGCCCGCGGCGCAGGCGCGCGACTCGTGCGCGATATCGGCCTTGTGGGTAAGGCCCGGTTCGCGAAAGTGCACCTGGTCATCGATCATGCCGGGGAGCAGCCACAGCCCCGTGGCGTCGATCACCTGCTCGCCAGGGTGGGGGCTCAGGCTGCCACCGATGGTATCGATATGACCGTGCTTCACGCGCAGATCGGCGTGGAAACGGCGCCCTTCGTTGACCAGTTCGGCGTTCTTGATCAGCCAATCATGAGACATGTGAAACTCCTGACGAAAAGAAATCGGCAAAGGCGCACCGCAGGGTGCTAATGTTCCTTGTTTACCGCATCCCGTGTCGATGCATGGCAACGAGGCAGATGGAAGTGCTTGGGAACCGGATCGTTGCCGCCCGAGCACAGCGGCTGGCAGCGCAGGATCCGCCACCAGGCCAGCAGCCCGCCACGCCATGGGCCGAAGCGGGCGACCGCAACCCGTGCATAATCGGAGCAACTGGGGTAAAAGCGGCAACGTTGACCCAAGAGAGGGCTGACGAAGCGTTTGTAGAGGTTGAGCAGGAAAATAATCAATCGACTCACGGCATTCCCATCGCCGGCAACAGCTTGTGACACCCAAGTATTCCAGAAGGACGGTTGCCGGTGTGAAGGTATTGGGCTATAACACCCGGCCGCCAAGGCCAAAATGGTGAAGGTAAATGGCGAAAACCACGCGTAATCCGACCGCTGCCAAAAAAGCTGCAAAAGGGAAGGCGACGGGTAAGAGCAACGAAGCCAAGGCCAGCAAGGTCAAGGTTGCTGCCGCCAAGCCGGCGAAGAAAGCCGCGCCCGCCAAGCAGGCCGTGGTGAAGAAGCCGCCGCCCAAAGTGGCCGCCAAAAAGGCGCCCGCGCAGAAGGTTGCCGCCAAACCGGCCCCCAAGCCGCAGCCGAAGAAGCCCGAGCCGGCCAAGAAGGTGGTCGCCAAGCCGGCAGCGAAAAAGCCAGAGCCCAAGCACGCCGCACCCGCCACCAAGCCGGCACCCGCCAAGATGCCGGTCGAAAAAGCCCCTGGCAAGGCGCCAACGCGGCCAACCCCGGCACCTGCCGCGGCAACGGCGGCTCACAAGAACGCGGTCCACAAGAACAAGGAATCCACGGCAGTCACACAAATTGCAACATCCCGCCCCGTATCATCACCGGCCACCAGACCCTTAACGGGCAAGGTAGCCAGCGCCGTCGGTCCGGCACAGCGCGTAGCGAATGCCACTGCGCAAAACTCCACCAGCAAAAAGCAGAAAACCACGCAGTCCTCAATGAATAGCTCCGCTACAACGCTCGATAATGGTGTAACCCGCGAAGACGGTCGTTACGCACTGCCCATTACCACCAACATCGACTTGCCTCCCGGCTATCGCCCGTCGTCCGATGAGGAGTACATGAGTCCTCGTCAGTTGGCCTACTTCCGCAACAAGCTTCGCCACTGGCGCGATCAGCTCGTGGAAGAATCCCGTCAGACCATGGAAAACTTGCGCGATGAAGTGCGCGACGTGGGCGACGAGGCCGAACGCGCCACCCGCGAGACGGAAAACTCGCTGGAGCTGCGCACGCGCGACCGCTACCGCAAGCTGATCTCCAAGATCGATAAGGCCTTGCGCCGCATCGAGGAAGGCCGTTATGGCTACTGCGAGGAGACCGATGAGGAGATCGGCCTGGAACGGCTCGATGCCCGTCCGATCGCCACGCTGTCGCTGGATGCGCAGGAGCGTCGCGAGCATCTGCAGAAGCAGATGGGCGATTGATTAGCCAATAGGTCGGAACGAAGAAAGCCCCGCCTGGGCGGGGCTTTTTTGTTGGGTAACTTTTTCGAGCGACTGTCATGCCCGAAAAAGAAACGCATTGCGGTCCGGCAAAACGTGGCATAGCGCCCATTCTTGCGTGGCCGTGATTCCAGCCTTCGACGGATGGCGCCGGCGCGGGGTCTAAGCCGCCTTTTCCAATTCGGCTGCCGCGTAGGCCTTCAATTTCGCCAGCATGGCGGCCAATCCATTCGAACGCGTGGGCGACAAATGCTTGGCCAGCCCGATCTGCTGGATGAAAGCCGGCTCGGTAGCAACGATCTCCGCCGCCGGGCGATCCGAATACACGCGCAGCACGAGCGCAATCAGCCCTGAGACGATGGCCGAATCGCTGGTGGCATCGAAGTGCATGTTCGAGGCGTCGCCGCTGGGCACCAGCCACACCATCGATTGGCAACCGTGCACGCGGTAGTCCTCGCTCTTCATCGCTTCGGGAAACGATGGCAGCTGCTTGCCGAGGTCAATCAGGTATTGGTAGCGCTCGGTCCAGTCGCCGAAGAAGGCGAATTCGTCGGCAATGTCCTGTTGGGCCTGGGCGGCGGTGACGTTGGCAAGAGTATTCATGGGCCTATTATCGCCCGGTTCGGTGGATCGAATCCGAACGGAGGCTATCAGCGTTTGACTACGCTCCAGCGCGTGCCCTGTGCACCATCCTCGATCACGACGCCCATGTCGCTCAATTCGTTGCGGATGGCGTCGGCGCGCGCGAAATCACGCGCTGCGCGAGCCGCGCGACGGTCTTCCAAGAGTGCCTCGACCCGTTCGGCATCCACCACACTGCCGCCTGCGTGTTTGAACCAGGCCTCGGGCTCCATTTGAAGTAAACCCAGGGCGAGCCCCCCGCTGAGGAGTCTGGATTTTACATACGCTAGGTCAGACTGGGCCGGTTGCCATGCCATCAAGCAAGCTCTTAGCTCTTGCGCGATTTGCGGTGCTTCGAGTCTGCTAATTTTTGCCTCGAACAGCTCGCGGTGCGCCTGAGTGATTGCACGTTCCTTGACCAAGAGACCGACGTTTGCCAATGCATCGGCTCTAGTCAGTGAGTCGTACTTTTGGGCGATTTCAAGGTGTCTGGCTATCCATGTCCTCTGATGGTTCAACACAGAGGCGGAATCGGCATAGGCGGAAAGTTCGGCGAGCGCCCTGGGCGTGCCCAGGTCCTCGGCCAACGCTTCGGTTATGGAGGCAGGGATGTGCTCATCGTTCGCCTGCGCTTCAACGTCGGCCATGTCGCGCAACGTGCCGTATAGGCGATCGAGCGTACGCACGGATTGCTCGACCAGGGCGTCACTCCAATCCAGCGGCTGACGGTAGTGGGCGCTCAATAACGCGTAGCGAAGTGCTTCGGCCGGGTGATGTTTCAGTAAGTCATGAACTTTTTCTATATTGCCCAGTGACTTGCTCATCTTGGTGCCGCCAAAGGTGAGCATGCCGTTATGCAGCCACCAGCGCGCGAACACCTTGCCGCCGTGCGCGCAGGTCGATTGCGCGATTTCGTTCTCGTGATGGGGGAACAGCAAATCCACGCCACCGGCATGAATGTCGATGGTCTCGCCCAAATGGGCGGCGCTCATGGCCGAGCACTCGATGTGCCAGCCCGGCCGTCCTCGACCCCATGGGCTGTCCCAGCCGGGCAGTTCCGGCGTGGAAGGCTTCCAGAGCACGAAATCGGCGGGATTCTTCTTATAAGGGGCGACTTCGACACGCGCGCCTGCGATCAGCTCGTCGGTATCGCGCCCGGACAGCTCGCCATAGGAAGCGTAGGAGGCCACGTTGAACAGCACGTGGCCTTTCGCCTCATAAGCATGGCCGCCATGGATCAGGCGTTGGATCATCTCGATGATCTGGCCGATATGCGCGGTGGCGTGCGGCTCCACATCCGGTGGTGCGATGCCCAGTTCAGCCATGTCCTCACGGTAAGCCTGGGTGAAGCGACTCGTGATCTGGCCGATGGGCACGCCTTGCTCCAGGGCGGCGGCGTTGATCTTGTCGTCCACGTCGGTGATGTTGCGGGCATAGACCACCTGCGGGTAGTGGCGGCGCAGCAGCTTCACCAGCACGTCGAACACCACCGGCCCGCGGGCGTTGCCGATGTGCACGAAGTTATAGACCGTGGGCCCGCACAGGTAGACCGTCACCCGGTTCGGATCGAGCGGCGAAAAGGGCTCGATACGGCGGCTGAGGCTGTTGTAGAGCGAAATCGGCATGGTGGGCGTTTCCGCGGCTGGCGCAGTCAGGTCAATAAGCCCGCCATCTTATCAAGGTCTTGCGGGCAATCCGCTCGGAACGATCCTAAAGGGATCGGAAACCACCTTGTAAAGTTGCACTAAGTTGCGGCAGTTATAAGGGTTGATTCAGCGTGAATTTGCTGGAATTCGACTATGTGCGCGAGGCGCACCCATCCCTCTCGTGGAGGCTGTCCATGAATAAAAAAATGCTGTTGATCCCCGCGTTGGCGCTGGCCGTGGTGTCCACGGGCGTGATGGCGCAACAAGGGGCCTATCCACCCCCGCCGCCTCCGCCGGGTGCTCCGGCTCCAGGCACCGGTCCGGATAACGCCCACTACGCCTGGGCGGATGTGTTGCGCGTGGACCCGGTCTACGGCGTGGC
Organism: Dyella monticola; assembly: GCF_003363155.1. Lineage (GTDB taxonomy): Bacteria > Pseudomonadota > Gammaproteobacteria > Xanthomonadales > Rhodanobacteraceae > Dyella_B > Dyella_B monticola. Next base: position 566,574 of record NZ_QRBE01000001.1, read on the forward strand.
GCGCACGGCCGCCCCGAGCCAGCAGTGCTACGACCAGCAAGTCGTCCAGCAAACGCCGAGCAACAAAGGCATCGGCACCGTGCTGGGTGCGGTGGTCGGCGGCGTGCTGGGCAGCACCATCGGGCATGGTCGCGGCAATACGGCGGCTACGGTGGGTGGCGCGGTGGTCGGCGGTGCAGTCGGCAACTCCGTCGCCAGCGGTGGACAGACCTACACCACCAATCAAACGGTTTGCCAGCCGGTGACCCAGGTCAGCGAGCAGCGCCAGATCATCGGCTACGACGTGGAATACCGCTATCACGGCGATGTCTATATGTCGCGCCTGAGCTACGACCCGGGCGAGCGCCTGCGGGTGCGGGTGAGCGTATCCCCGGCCGATTGATGCCAAGCCAAGCGGTTCAAGGAGTGATGAAAGGCCTGCAGCGATGCGGGCTTTTCTGTTTTCAGGCCTGGGTCCTTGTATCGGACCCGATGATTTACCGTCCGGCCCTGTTGCATAGCAACGAAAATCCCGTCATGATTAAGATTCAACCACCCGGAACCCTCATGTCTTCAGCCGTCTATACCGCTACCGTGCTTACCAGCGCCCGCATGGCCGCTGGCATGACCTCGCGTGCGCGTCGACCGCTGAACCGACATTCGGCCGGGTAGGCTGTCGCCACGTTGCATATGTAATACGACGACGAAACCCGGCCCCTGTGCCGGGTTTTTTGCTTTCTGACTGGAGTCAACGATGTCGCTTCGTCATTTCCTCACCACCCAGGATTACAGCCGCGCCGAAATCGATGCGCTGCTCGAACACGCCGCCGCCTTCAAGCGTTCGCCGCGCGGCCAACAACTTGCCGGTAAATCGGTGGCGTTGCTGTTCTTCAACCCTTCGATGCGCACGCGCACGAGTTTCGAGTTGGGTGCCTTCCATCTTGGTGGCCATGCCATCGTGCTTTCGCCCGGCAAAGACGCATGGCCGATCGAGTTTCGCCCTAACGTGGTGATGGACGGCGAGGCGGAAGAGCACATCGCCGAAGTGGCGCGCGTGTTGAGCCGCTATGTGGATCTCATTGCGGTACGCGCATTTCCAAAATTCCAGGATTGGTCGGTGGATCGCGAGGACGCGGTGATCAAGGCGTTCGCGCAGCACGCGACGGTGCCGGTGATCAACATGGAAACCATCACGCATCCCTGCCAGGAGCTGGCGCATGCGTTGGCGCTAAAGGAGCGCTTCGGCGATCTCACCGGCCGCAAGTACGTGCTCACCTGGACCTATCATCCCAAGCCCTTGAACACCGCGGTCGCCAACTCGGCGCTACTGATCGCCACCAAGATGGGCATGAATGTGACGCTGCTGTGTCCGACGCCCGATTACGTGCTGGACGAGCGTTACATGGTCTACGGCGAGCAGAACGCGAAGGAAAACGGTGGCTCGCTCACGATCAGCCACAACATCGAAGAAGCCTATCGCGGCGCCGATGTGGTGTATGCCAAGAGCTGGGGCGCGCTGCCGTTCTTTGGTCGCTGGGAAGCGGAAAAACCGATCCGCGACGCGCACAAGCATTTCATCGTCGACGAAGCGAAGATGGCGCTCACCCACAACGGCGTCTTCAGCCATTGCCTGCCGCTGCGCCGTAACATCAAGGCCACCGACGCGGTGATGGATTCGCCCGCCTGCATCGCCATCGACGAAGCCGAAAACCGCCTGCACGTGCAAAAGGCGGTGATGGCCTCGTTGATCGCGCAACGCTGAGCGGCGAAGGTCGCGCGCCGTGTATCTGCCCAGGGCTTTCCATGAAACGCGCATCGACGTGCTGCAGGCGTTGATGCGCGACTATCCGTTCGCCACCATCGTCACGCATGGTGCAGACGGATTGACAGCGAATCACCTTCCACTGGAACTGACCGGCGATGCATCGCTGCATGGCCACGTGGCGAGCGGCAATGAACTGACCCAGGCCGATGGCGCACAAGTGCTGGTGATCTTCCACGGTGCGGACGGCTACATCAGTCCGAACTGGTACCCAAGCAAGCACGAAACCGGCCGCGAGGTGCCGACATGGAATTATGCCGTCGTGCATGTGCATGGCCGCTTGCGCGTGGTGCAGGATAAAGCCTGGTTGCGCCAGTTGCTGGAGCGTCTGACCGACCGTCACGAAGCGTCGCAACCCAAGCCGTGGCACGTCGGCGATGCGCCGGAAGACCACATCGAAAACATGCTGCGCATGATCGTGGGCATCGATATCGCGATCGAGCGCATCGAAGGGAAATTCAAGCTGAGCCAGAACCACCCCGACGCCAATCGTGCGGGCGTGTTGAAAGGCTTGGCTGAGCGCAACGGTCGGCGCGATGCCGAACTGGCCCAACTGATGCAACAAGCCGAGGAGCGTCGACGTGACGGATAAGCAGCACCACTACCCCGTTGAAGTGGTATGGACCGGCAACCACGGTAGCGGCACGAAAACCTATCAAGGTTATGGCCGCGAGCATGAGATACGTGTCGCCGGCAAACCCGCCATTGCCGGCTCCTCCGATGCCGCCTTTCGTGGCGACGGCAGTAAGCACAATCCAGAAGACATGCTGGTGGCGGCGCTGTCGAGCTGCCACATGCTCTGGTACCTCCATCTGGCGGCCGTTGCCGGTGTGGTGGTGACCGGCTATGTCGACGAAGCGGTCGGTGTGCTGTCCGAGCGCGGCAACGATGGACGCTTTATTGAAGCCGTGCTGCGCCCGTGCGTCACCATCGGCAAGCAAAGCGATCCCGACCTCGCCAAGCGTGTGCATGAGGACGCGCATCACGCCTGTTTTATTGCCAACTCTGTGAATTTCCCGGTGCGCTGCGAACCGCGCATTGTCATCGAATCCGTGTAAACAACTTTTTTTTGGATTTCGCATCATGAGCAAAGACATCGTTCTGGCCTTCTCCGGTGGTCTCGACACCAGCTTCTGCATCCCCTATCTGCAAGAACGCGGCTGGGCCGTGCACACCGTGTTTGCCGATACCGGCGGCGTAGACGCCGAGGAACGCGCCTATATCGAAGCGCGGGCGAGGGAATTGAAGGCGGCCAGCCACGTCACCATCGATGGCGGCCCGGCGATCTGGAACGGCTTCGTCAAGCCGTTCGTATGGGCAGGGGAGGGTTATCAGGGGCAGTATCCCTTGCTCGTGTCGGACCGCTATCTGATCGTGGATGCCGCGCTCAAGCGTTGCGCCGAGTTGGGCACCAAGGTGATCGCGCACGGCTGCACCGGCATGGGCAACGATCAGGTGCGTTTCGACCTTGCCGTGAAGGCGCAGGGCGACTACGAGATCGTGGCGCCGATTCGCGAAATCCAGAAAGAACACACCGAAGTACGCGCCTACGAGCAGAAGTATCTTGAAGCGAAGGGCTTCGGCGTGCGCGCCAAGCAGAAGGCATACACCATCAATGAGAACCTGCTGGGCGTGACCATGTCCGGTGGTGAAATCGATCGCTGGCACGTACCTGGCGAGGGCGCCATTGGCTGGTGCAAGCCGCGTTCGGAATGGCCGTCCAAACCGCTGCGCTTTAAACTCACTTTCGTCAATGGCGAGGCGGTCGCGCTGGATGGCGAAACGATCGCTGGCCACACGTTGCTCGCCAAGCTCAATGGCTTGCTTGCGCAGTACGGGGTGGGTCGTGGCATCTACACCGGTGATACGACGATTGGCCTCAAGGGCCGCATCATTTTTGAAGCGCCGGGCCTTGCCGCGTTGCTCGCCGCCCATCGTGCGCTGGAAGAAGCCGTGCTCACCAAGCAGCAGAACCGCTTCAAGCCGGATGTGGCGCGCAAGTGGGTGGAGCTGGTGTATGAAGGTTTCTTCCACGATCCGCTGAAGACCGATCTGGAAGCGTTCCTCGCGTCCAGTCAGTCGACGGTGAATGGCGATGTCACGCTTGAAACCAGTGGCGGTATCGTTACCGCCGTTGCCGTCGAATCCAAGCACATCCTCAATGCCAAGGGCGCTACCTACGCGCAGGCGGCGGACTGGGGCGTGGCCGAAGCGGAAGGCTTCATCAAGCTGTTCGGCATGAGCAGTACGTTGTGGGCCGAGGTCAATCGATGAGCAGCAGCGCCGGCTCGGCGAGCCCGGGTGTGCAAGGCCAGGCGTTGCTGCATGCAACGCTGGAGCATCTGCGCGCGCTCGTTTCATTCGATACGCGCAATCCGCCGCGCGCGATCGGCACGGGCGGCATCTTCGACTACCTGCGTGAGCGGTTGCCCGGATTTGCCGTGACGGTAACCGATCACGGTGCCGGCGCGGTGACGCTTTACGCCGTGCGCGGCAAGCCAAAGTATCTGTTCAACGTGCACCTGGACACCGTGCCGGATTCCCCGCACTGGACTCGCGATCCACACGTGCTGGACGTAGCAGAGGACCGCGCGATCGGCCTTGGCGCCTGTGACATCAAAGGCGCGGCGGCCGCATTGGTCGCCGTCGCAAACGCGAGCAGCGGTGATCTGGCGTTGCTGTTTTCCACTGACGAGGAGGCCAACGATCCGCGCTGCATCGCTGCGTTCCTGCAAGAAAAGCCCGCCTACGATGCGGTGATCGTTGCCGAGCCCACGCGTGGCCACGCGGTGCTTGCGCATCGTGGCATTCACTCGGTACAGATGCGCTTCGCGGGGCAGGCCGGTCACGCCTCCGGCGAAATCAAGCCCACGGACAGCGCCGTGCACCAAGTGATGCGCTGGGGCACCGCCGCGTTGGATCATGTGGACAACCTCTCGCACGAACGTTTCGGCGGCCTCACCGGCCTGCGCTTCAACATCGGTCGCGTGGAAGGTGGCATCAAGGCCAACATGATCGCGCCAACTGCCGATGTAAGGTTCGGTTTTCGTCCGCTACCCAGCATGGACCCGGATCAATTGCTGGAAACTTTCCGCACGCTGGTTGAGCCCACGCCGGTGGACTACGAGGAATTGTTTCGCGGCATGTCGCTGCCTGCGGGCGATATCGCCACCGCCGAAACACGCCGGCTTGCCGCACGCGACATCGCCGACGAGCTCGGTGTCCCCGTCGGCAATGCGGTGAATTTCTGGACCGAAGCGGCGCTGTTTTCCCAGGCAGGCTACATCGCCTTTGTCTATGGGCCCGGTGATATCGCGCAGGCACACACCGCCGATGAATGGGTCGCACTGGACCAACTGCAAACGTACGCAACGACCATCTATGAGATCGTGAATCGTGGAAGCGCATAAAAACACTCGTCAGACCATCGTGCGCCTGCTCTCCGCCATGGGCAGCGCCAAGGAAATTCAGCAATACCTCAAGCGTTTTTCGCAGCTCGACGCCAAGCGCTTCGCTGTGGTGAAAGTCGGCGGAGCGGTGCTGCGTGACGAACTCAACGATCTCACGTCCTCGCTCACGTTCCTGCAGCAAGTGGGTTTGACGCCCATCGTGTTGCATGGCGCGGGCCCGCAACTCGATGTGGAACTGCAAGCCGCGGGCATTACCAAGCAAACCGTCAATGGGTTGCGGGTTACCTCACCCAAAGCCCTTGGCATCGTGCGCCGCGTGTTCCAGCAGGAGAACCTGCGCCTGGTGGAAGCCCTGCAGGCGATGGATACGCGCGCCACCTCCGTGCCGTCCGGGGTGTTCATGTCCAGCTATCTGGATAGGGACGTCTACGGCATGGTGGGCAAGGTCGACAGTATCAATCTCGCGCCTATCGAGGCGAGCCTGCGCGCCGGTTCCATTCCCGTGATCGCCAGCCTGGGCGAAACGGACGAAGGTCAGTTCCTCAACATCAATGCCGATTTCGCGGCGAATGAGCTGGTGCGCGTGCTGCAGCCGTACAAGATCATCTTCCTCACTGGGACGGGTGGCCTGCTCGACGATCAAGGCCGCGTCATCGATTCGATCAACCTGAGTACCGAGTACGATCATCTGATCCAGCAGCCATGGATCAATGGCGGCATGCGCGTGAAGATCGAGCAGATCGCCGATTTGCTGCAGAGCTTGCCGTTGACGTCATCCGTATCCATTACGCGTCCGTCGGAATTGGCGAAAGAGCTGTTCACGCACAAAGGTTCGGGCACGCTAGTGCGCCGGGGCGAGAAAGTGTTTCGCTTCGAAAGCTGGGATGGGGTCGATCAAGACCGCATGCGCACGCTGATCGAATCCAGCTTCGGTCGCAAGCTGGTGGGGGATTATTTTACGCGGACGAAGCCTTATCGCATTTACGTAAGCGAAAACTATCGTGCCGCGATGATCCTCACCCATCAGGATGGTTTGATCTACCTTGATAAATTCGCCGTCTTGGACGACGCGCAAGGCGAAGGCCTGGGTCGTGCCGTATGGCTGGTGATGCGTGAGGAAAATCCACGGCTGTTCTGGCGTTCGCGCCATGGCAACCCGATCAATCCTTTCTACTACGCCGAGTCCGACGGCTGCTACAAACAGGAACGCTGGAAAGTGTTCTGGTATGGCCTGGACGATTTCGACACTATCGCGCGCTGCGTCGACCATTGCGCCGTACGCCAACCTACCTTGATGGATTGATCGACCATGGCAACGTCAAAAACAATCGGCATCGTTGGCGCCCGCGGCCATACGGGTGCGGAACTGATCCGCCTGGTGGCGGCGCATCCTGCGCTGGAACTCGCTTACGTTTCCTCGCGCGAGTTGAACGGCGAGCGTGTGCAGGATCATGTCGAGGGATATCAAGGTGAACTGCGCTACAGCTCGCCCGAGCACGCGCAACTGCCCACGCTTGATGCCGACGTGGTGGTGCTGGCGTTGCCCAACGGCAAGGCATCGGTATGTGTAGAGGCGTTCGATGCGGCCGGCAAGGACCCGGTCATCGTCGATCTTTCCGCCGACTACCGCTTCGATAACAGCTGGTATTACGGCTTGCCTGAGCTTACCCGCGACCACTGGCGTGGTGAAAAGCGCATCAGCAATCCGGGCTGCTACGCCACGGCCATGCAGCTTTCGGTTGCGCCGCTCAAGGACGTGCTTGCTGCACCACCTGTGTGCTTTGGTGTATCCGGTTATTCCGGTGCCGGCACTACGCCCTCCGACAAGAATGATCCCCAGAAGCTGCGCGACAACCTGATGCCGTATTCGCTCACTGGGCACACGCACGAGAAGGAAGCCAGCCGGCATCTGGGTGTCCCGGTGGAATTCATGCCGCACGTGGCGCCGCATTTTCGCGGCCTCACGGTCACTACCAATCTTTATCTTTCGCGCGCACTGAAGCGCGAGGACGTGCTGGCGCGTTTCCAGCAGGCTTATGACGGTGAAAAGCTGGTTCGCGTGCAGGATGAAGCACCGTGGGTCAGCAGGATCGCCGGCAAGCACTATGCGGAGATCGGCGGGTTTGCGATGTCTGCCGATGGCAAGCGAGTGGTTGTGGTGGCTACGTTGGACAATCTGCTCAAAGGCGCAGCGACGCAGGCGATGCAGAATATCAATCGCGCGATAGGGCTGGACGAATACACATCCATTCCGCTGTAAGCGCCCAGCCAATCCGAGCGTCATTTTCACTTGCACGGGAATGACGTCAAAGTAAACGTGAACGGACCGAGAAACAGAGACCCCACGTCATGACCGACCTCCTTTGGCAAAAAGCTGGCGTTGAAACCAACGCCAAGATCATGAAGTTTCTCGCTGGCGATGATGTGCTGCTCGACCGCGAATTTTTCCTGCACGACATCGCCGCCAGCAAGGCACATGTGGAAGGGTTGGCCAACATTGGAGTGGTCAGTGCAAAGGAGATGGGCGATCTCAAACGCGAGTTGGATGCACTTGCCGAAGACTTTCGCGCGGGCAGCTTCGTGCTGGATGAGCGGTATGAAGACGGCCATTCCGCCATCGAGGCGCGCCTAACCGAGCGCCTGGGCGATGCTGGCCGCCGTGTGCATACCGGCCGCAGTCGTAACGACCAAATCCTGGTCGCCACACGTCTGTGGTTGAAGGAAAAACTGGCGTCGCTGGAGACGCATTGCCGCGCGATTGCCCATGTCTGTCTGCAGCGCGCGGCACAACCCGCGTTGCCGCTGCCCGGTTACACCCATCTGCAGCGCGCGGTGGTGTCGTCTACAGCGATGTGGTTCGCGGGATTTGCGGAAGGCTTTATCGACAACGCCCTGCGCGCACGGCAAACCATGGCGTTGATCGACGCCAATCCGCTGGGCACCGCCGCCGGTTATGGCGTGAATCTGCCGCTGGACCGCGCTCATACCACGCAGGCGCTCGGCTTTGGCCGCATGCAGGTTTCGCCCATCTACGCCCAGCTTTCTCGCGGCAAGTTCGAAATGGCGGTGCTGGAAGCCTTGAGCAGCGCGTTGCTCGATACGCGTCGCCTCGCATGGGATCTGTCGCTATTCACCACGGCGGAATTCAATTTCGTTTCGTTGCCGGCGCAATACACCACCGGCAGTTCGATCATGCCCAACAAACGTAACCCGGATGTCGTGGAATTGCTGCGTGCTTCCTACGCCACCGTAGCCGCGTCGCGCTGCGAGATCGAACAGCTGCTGTCGCTGCCGTCGGGCTACCAGCGCGATCTGCAATTTTCCAAAGGCTCGCTATTCCACGGCGTCACCCACGGCCTGGCTGCGCTGGAGTTGCTACCGGATCTGCTCGCGGGCATGCAGTGGAATGAATCGGCCATGCGCGCCGCCATCGAGCCTGCCATGTATGCCACCGATGTCGCGATCGAGCAGGCTGCGGCGGGCGTGCCATTCCGCGACGCGTATAAGGCGGCTGCGCAAGCCGCGGCGCAGGCCGGGCAGGGGCGTACGCCCGAATCGAGCCTCGCTGCGCGCACGTCGGCCGGTGCCGGCCATGATCTGCGGCTGGACGTGCTGCAGCATCGTTTGGACGGCTTGTCGTCCTAGGAACCGATATGACCATCGTCAGCACGGGCAACGCGGAACACTATCACTGGGGGCAGGCGTGCGACGGATGGCATCTGCTGGCGCTGGACGAGCTGAGCGTCATTGAAGAACGGCTGCCGCCGGGCAGCTTCGAGCAGCGGCATCGTCACGCGCGCGCGCGGCAATTTTTTTATGTGCTGCAAGGCGAGCTGACCGTAGAACTGGAAGGCGTCGCGCATCACCTGCACCATGGCGAAGGTTTGCATGTGCCGCCGTGCAGCGCGCATCAGGTGCGCAATGACAGCACGGACGATGTGCGCATCATGGTCGTATCTTCGCCCAAGAGCCACGGTGACCGCACGGCTGCACCGCTGGAGAACGCGGGCGTATGACGAACCGTATGCTACCCGAACATGCATTACCGTCCTGGCGACGCGCCGTCCTGAAAGTCGGCAGCAACTTGCTTGCCGCAGACGGCGGCGGCCTTACGCCTCAGTACGCGGAAGCATTGGCCGCATTCATCACGGCCAGTCATGCCGCAAACCGCGAAGTGGTGCTGGTTTCTTCCGGGGCTGTCGCCGCCGGTCGTGCATTGTTGCGCGAACGCACGGCCGTCGGGCCTGAACTGGCCGCTCGGCAGGCGCTGGCCGCGCTCGGGCAGGCGCCGATGATCGCTTTGTGGCAGCGCTTGTCGGAACGTCCGGTGGCGCAGGTGCTTTTGACGCACGACGACCTGCGCAATCGACGTCGTTATCTCAATGCACGAGCCACACTGCGCGAGTTGCTGACACTTGGCGTGTTGCCGGTCGTCAACGAAAACGACACCGTGGCGGTGGACGAACTCAAGTTGGGCGACAACGATAACCTCGCGGCGATTGTCGCGGCGTTGGTCGATGCGGATTTGCTACTCATCGCATCGGATGTGGACGCGCTCTACAACGCCGATCCCCGGCGCGACGCGAGTGCGCAGCCGATCGGTCATGTACCGCAGCTTACCCCGCAGATCATTGCCATGGCGGGCGGCAGTGGCACCCACGTCGGCACAGGTGGCATGCGCACCAAGTTGCAGGCGGCTGAAAAAGCAGCGGCCGCAGGCATTCCCACTGCGATCTTCAGCGGCCGCAACGCCGATACGGTAAAACGGCTCGAGGCGGACTGCCTGCGTGGCACGCTCATCGATGTTTCCGGCAACCGGATGCAGGCGCGCAAATATTGGTTGCGCCACGCACCATCCGGCAGCGGGCGGGTAACGATCGATGCAGGCGCCGTGCGCGCGCTCGCAGGCGGCCGTGCATCCTTGCTGCCCGGCGGCATTCTCGAGGTGACCGGCGAGTTCCACCGTGGCGATTTGGTCGACATTCTCGACGCGGGCGATCGGCCCGTTGCACGCGGGCTCTGCCAATACGGTGCTGCCGAAGTGCGGCGCGTGGCCGGCCGCCACAGCCGTGACATCGCGACCGTACTCGGGTACAGCTACGGCGCTGAGATCGTGCATCGGGACGATCTGGCCACACTGATCGATTCGCACACGGGAGAACAGGAAGCATGAGCGAGATACGCACATTGGCTTTGGCATGCAAGGATGCTGCGCAAATCATGTTTGGGCTCGATACTCAGACCAAGCGCAAACTGCTGCACGATATGGCAGACGCGCTGGAAGCACAGCGCGAGACTATTCTGACGGCCAATGCGCGTGACCTGCAGCAAGCCGCTGCCAAAGGTCTACAAGGCGCCATGCTTGATCGCCTGCGCCTGGATGCATCGCGCTTGACGGGCATGGCAGTGGCAGTGCGTGAAATCGCCGCGCTACCCGATCCCGTCGGCCTGGTTACGCGGCGCGAAACGCGCCCGAATGGCTTGGAAGTGGAGCGAGTGCGCATTCCGCTCGGCGTGATCGCGATGATCTACGAGGCGCGGCCCAATGTGACGGCCGATGCTGCGGCACTATGTCTGATGGCGGGCAATACCGTCATCCTGCGCGGCGGCTCGGAAGCCTTGCATTCCAATATGGCGATTGCAGTGGCCTTGCATGCTGCGTTGGAGAAACACGATATTCCCGTTGCTGCAATAACACTGATCGAAGATCTCCGCCGCGAAACGATGGTGGAAGTGCTGCAACTTACCGATATCGTCGACCTGGCGATTCCCCGTGGCGGCGAAGGGTTGATTCACTTCGTCGCCGAACACGCCCGCGTTCCGGTGATCAAGCATTACAAAGGCGTGTGCCACTTGTATGTCGATGCGTCGGCGGACGAAACGCTTGCCATGAATCTGCTGATTGACGGAAAAATCTCGCGTCCTGGCGTCTGCAATGCCTTGGAGACATTGCTGGTGCATCGCGATATCGCTGCATCCTTTCTGCCAAAGGCCGCGAACGCATTGCAGGAGTGCGGTGTGGAACTGCGCGGATGCGAGCGTTCGCGCGCATTGGTCGACGGTATGCGCCCGGCAACCGAGGAGGATTATGCGGCCGAATTTCTAGACCTCATCATCGCCGTCCGCGTCGTCGACGACCTGGGGATGGCGATCGGTCATATTCAGCGCTTCGGTTCCGATCATACGGAGGTCATCGCGACACGTGATGAAAATGTCGCGCGACGTTTTGTGCAAGCCATTCGATCTGCCGTGGTAGCGGTGAATGCTTCCTCCCGCTTTTCCGATGGCGGTGAATTGGGGCTTGGCGCCGAGATCGGCATTTCCACCACGCGCTTGCACGCCTACGGGCCGATGGGCGCCGAGGCATTGACCGTCGAGCGATTTGTTGTGCGCGGCCACGGCCAAGTGCGTCATCCACAGAGTGCCCGTAATTAGTGCCTTTGCTCCATTTGCTTCACGCTCTGATCGGCTCGGCGCAATGCTACGGTGGTCGTTGCTGCGTGAGTACGGGCTCGTTCAAGGGCCGTGTCAGCTGTCTGTCGTGCAGTGATGGCTGAGGTATATGCGCTTCGGGTGTCATCCCGTACGCGTTCGAGTCCAGGCAACTTTTCTAAGGCGCCAGCTCTCGCTTCCGCTGGTTGGGTGTAATCGTTGGCTATCAGCATAGTTTCATGCCACTCAACCCATGCGTTTGAAAAGTTTTGGCGGGTTGCTCCTTCAACCGTAATCGCATCCGTAAGTTGGCTCTCGGCGTGTGTTTTTTCTACCTGAGCGGCATCATCTCTGACTTTCGCCCGGTCATATACTGTTTGAGCTTCGCGAAGTTCATCTGCGCGGGATGGATAGGTGGGCCCGTTTCCTCCCGGCAGTCCCTTCTCCAACCGCCATCCTGCGCCATCGCTCACTACCTGTTTGGACGTCTGCTTAAGCACCCCTGTTTCCGGGGCGCGCGTGTAGAGCGGTTGAGGCGTGTTGGTGTTCGATGGGTTCTTGACGTAATAGGTCGTGGCGTCTCCGGGCAGCCTTACCGCCTTGGGTTCGATGGCTGGGTTGTGCAGCGTACTTAACAGTCCGCTTGGTCTGCCGCTCGACGACGTACTGGGGAATTCCGTCGAGGACGTTGTGGATGCGGGACGAGGCGAATTGCCGCCGTGCTCGTTTGGTCCTGCTGCCGACGGGTGAACCGCATCATCGGGATGTATGGGTAGACGCTCGGTCACATGGAAAAGCATAAAATTTCCTCATCTCATGGCGAATGCGCATAGCATCGATCACTTCGCACTGGACGTGGCGTTATAACTGTGAGGTGTCGTTATTTCCCTGTGTCTGATCCGCTTGCATCCGCGAGACCTGAATAACTTGATTTAAATCCGGTGATGCGGACATGCCGCCGTATTCGAAAAACAGCATCCTCGGTGGCTGGCGTGCAATGGCCGTGCACCGCCGGTACGACAAAGCACTTCAGTCAAAGGACAGCGACCTCCGCTACCCTTCGACAAGAACACGGCGGTCACGGGGCCGGTGGCTTAACGCTGCTACTCGGACCCTTCCATAAACCCTTTCCTTGGAACTTGCCGTTCAAAAACACAGACAGGGGAGTTCCATATTTATCGATCGAGGAATCCGCAGGCTTGTATCCCCCATGTCTGTTCGAGATAACCCAGTGCCGACTCTTCCCGTCCCCTGATTTGGTCAGATAGCGCGGATCTGGTGCCGGTCCATGTCGCGCCGAATCTCCCGGCGGCAAAAATGGGGAGCTCCTCTCGCTCGAAGGGCCGCCCGAATAAGCAGAAGCATCTGGGCCGCGCCATTGGCGCTTCCCTTTGAACTCGCCCTGTGCCATCCGGCGTGCGGGCCATGCAAACTTGTCAATCGAAGAATCAGCCTGCTTGTTCCCTCCCTGGTCATCCGAAATGAACCAATGCTGGCTCTGTCCATCTCCTGATTCGTGCAGATAACGGCTGTCTGGAACAGGTCCCAATCCGCTCGCTCCACTATTTGACGCCTGCGAAGAACTCTGAGAAGTCGAAGGCGTCCTTCTCGATGGCAAAGGTGGGAGAGCGGTATTGGCGGCAATATCAGCATCTTCAGAGCCGCTTGACTCATCTTCCAGCAAGAGTTGCTTGTCCTCCTTGTCGCCCCCTCCCTTCAAGCCGTCAACGATTTGCCATCCATCTTTGCCATCGTCCACGATCTGCTTGGACGTCTGCTTAAGCACCCCCGTATCAGGATCACGCGTGTACAGCGATTGAGGTGTCTTCGTGTTCGATGGATTCTTGACGTAATAGGTCGTGGCGTCTCCGGGCAGCCTTACCGCCTTGGGTTCGAAGGATGGGTTGTGCAGCGTACTTAACAGTCCGCTGGGTCTGCCGGTTGACGGTGTGGTGGGAAATCCTATCGAGGACGTTGCCGACGCGGGGCGGGGCGAGTTGCTGCCATGCTCGTTTGGTCCCATTGCTGACGGGCGGACAGCATCATCGGGGTGTATGGGTAGACGCTCGGTCACGTGTAAAAACATGGAAATTTCCTCATCTCATGGCGAATGCGAGCCGCGGGCACAGCATCAGTCACGTCGCACTGGATGTGGTGTTATAACTGTGTGGCGTCGTCGTTATTGCGCGGTGTCTGATTCGCGTGCGTACGCAGAGAATGAATAACTGGAATAAATCCGGTGATGCGGACATGCCTTCGCATCCCGCAGCATCCGGTGCCGCTGGCAATACGTCAGCGACGGTGCCGACGCGGTGGGCGGTGGCTTCATCCCGCGTGGCATTATGGACTGCGTCTTGCGCGCAAGATTGTTATTAAATGCCTGCATTCTTCCTTTATGCAGGAGCTCCTTCATGCGTATCGAAAGTCCCATCCATTCGATGGTTACCGAACGCCAAGGCAAGCGAGAACGCGGCAGTGTCCGAGCGTGATAGAGCTCAGCGCGAGTTCGATTACATTTGCCAATCACGCACTGCACTGGCAAACGCAAGGCAATCGGCAAACTGGTTATACAGCGGCACAGGCGAAATGCGGATGACATCCGGTTCACGCCAATCGCCGATGATGCCGCGATTGATGAGGTATTCGAACAGCTCGCGGCCACGCGAACGGCCGCCGAGCACGCGGATGGAAAGCTGCGCGCCACGTCGCTCGGTTTCGCGCGGCGTGACGATTTCCAGTGCATCGGGCAATTGGCTTTGCACCAGCCATTCAAGATAACCGGTGAGCTTGAGTGATTTCTCGCGCAAGCGCTGCATGCCGGCGCGATGGAAAATCTCCAGCGATACCTGCAGCGGCGCCAGCGAAAGGATCGGCGGATTGGAAAGCTGCCAGCCATCCGCGCCAGGTGTGGGCACGAATTCCGGGCCCATTTGGAAGCGCGTGCTCTTGTCGTGGCCCCACCAGCCGGCGAAGCGCGGCAGCGTGGCGCGCGCGTGGCGATCATGCACGAAGGCGCCGCCCACTGCACCGGGGCCACCATTGAGGTATTTATAGCTGCACCAGATGGCGAAATCGGCGCCGCTGTCGTGCAACTGCAACGGCACATTGCCCACCGCATGCGCCAGATCGAAACCCACCGTGCAGCCTTGCTTGTGCGCCAGTTCGGTGATGGCTTGCAGATCGAAGGCCTGGCCGCTGCGGTATTGCACGCCAGGTAGCATCACGAGCGCGATGCGCGAACCATGTTCGGTGAGCACCCGTTCGATCGCGCCCATCGAGATCGTGCCGTTCGGTTCGTCGCTTTCCAGTTCGATCAACGAAAGCGCCGGGCTGAAACCGTGATAACGGATTTGCGATTCAACCGCGTAACGATCAGTGGGAAACGCGCCCGCTTCGATCAGGATGGCGTGTCGATCCGGCGTGGGACGATAGAAACTCACCATCATCAGGTGCAGGTTCACGCCCAGCGTGTTCATCGCCACGACTTCATTGGGCTGCGCACCAACCAGTTCGGCGAGATGGTCGCGCACGAATTCGTGATAATCCATCCATGGCAGGCGACCTTTGAAGTGGCCTTCCACACCGAGCTCGCCCCAGTAGTCCAGTTCCGCGTTCACTGCCGCACGCGCTGCGCGCGGTTGCAGGCCCAGCGAATTGCCACAGAAATAGTGGCCATCGCGGCCCTCGTGCGGCGGAATCAGAAATTCACTGCGAAAGGCGCCGAGCGGATCGGCAGCGTCATGGGCCTGCGCCCATTCGGTGGTGGCTTCGTAGACTGGGGACATCACTGCATCCAAGCGACTGTTTCTTGCCCCACCGTCATTGCACGTTTCGCGTGCATGACAGCGGGGTGTTGAGGGGGCGAAGTAGGTACGTCAGGTATTCAAGGTAGCAGCGACATCTTTGCAGCCCTTATCGAAGGTCGCCGCCCACGATTGTCCGGCCTGGCTGGCTGACGGACGCGCACAACGCAGTTGAATGGCGTGGCCGTTGCGGAACCAGTAGCGCTCGACATAGGTATAGGGCGTACCGCTTTCTTCGGCGGTATAGGCGAACGTGTTTTGGTCCCCCATGGCCTGTTCGGCGGGCTGGTAGTTCTTCAGATTCTTGGCTTTGCCGAGAGTGCTGCTGACGTAGTCGTTGAAGTCTTGCACGCTTGCGACCTGTTTGACGGTCACGCTGACGCGCGCCAGCGTGTTGGCCGCGCTCGGCGAGGGATCGGGCACCTGGAACACGCGCACTTCGGGATCGCCGTCCACTTGCATGATGCCTACCCAGCTCGATGGCGTGCTGAAGTGCACGCTGCCCGATGCCATGCTGACATCATCTGCATGGGCAACAGCGATGCTGGCCAGTGCAAGGAGGGCGGTTACCACCATGTGGCGCCTGACAGTCATGCGTGCTCCTGATGAATGTTTTGAACGAAGCGGTGAAGCGGCAACCCAAGCCATTCCAGCGCGGTGCCGTGAAACAGACGTGCGCGTTCGGGTTCGTCCAACGTCAGCGACTCGATGCCGCTGCCCGGCTGCTGTTCCCCCAGCGGGAAAGGATAATCGGTACCGAGCATCACGCGGTCGACACCGGTCACATCCAGCAAATAGCGTAAGGCCTGGGGATCATGCACGCAGGAGTCGAAATACAGCCGCTTGAGGTATTCGCGCGGATTGCGCGGGTTGTCCGTGGCGACCAGATCTGGGCGCATGCGAAAACCGTGTTCGATGCGGCCGATCGTCCAGGGAAAGCTGCCGCCGCCGTGGGCCAGCATGACGCGCAGCTTGGGCAGCCGCTCCAGCACGCCACCAAAGGCCAGGCAGCAGGCGGCACGCGATTGTTCGGCGGGCATGCCCACCAGCCATGGCATCCAGTATTTGGGCATGGTGGTTGCGCCCATCATGTCCCACGGATGCACCATGACCGCCGCGCCCAGGTCGGCGGCCGCTTCGAAGAATGGAAACAACTCCGGCGCATCCAGATTCCAGTCATTGCAATGCGAACCGATCTGCACGCCGCACAGACCCAGCTCATCGATGCAGCGCTCCAGTTCGCGAATGGCCAGCTCCGGCGCCTGCAGCGGCACCGTACCGATGCCGGCGTAATGCCGGGGGTAATCCCTGCAAATGCCGCCCATGTGATCGTTGAGATGGCGATGCAGCTCCAGCGCCTGATAACCGGGTGCCCAATACGAAAACAGTACCGGCACGGTGGAGATCACCTGCACGTTTACGCCGAAGCGGGCGTAATCATCAATGCGGTATTGCGGATCGAACGAGGAGTCCCACACTTCGCGAAAGAATTTTCCGTCCTTGTAGATGCGATGGCGGCCATCGCTATGCGTCATCACCGGAAAGGCGTCGTTGCCGTATTTGACGGCCAGATTGGGCCAGTCACGCGGAAGGACGTGGGCGTGGGTATCGATTTTGAGCATGCCCCAAGTGTAGCGCTTGGCGGCGCTATCGGCTGTGATCGGGCAGGCTCTAAGGGTGCACCCGCCGGTTGTTGTGCGCTGCAGCCGACTCCTGCGGCGCGCGACCGACCACATAGGCCAACGTGTTGACGTTGTCGACCAGCCGGTCGCCGATGCGCTCGAGCTGTTCGGCGCGCACCCGATCGTCCGCCATGGCCAGCAGCGTACCCAGGCTGCGCTGCAACTGGCGCAATTCCGGGGTGGGAGGCGGCATTTGGTTGTTGCGCAGCGCAACAGCCAATGCGTGCAGATGGGAGGCCGACCGTTGCACGAACTGCGTGACTTCGGTTTGCTCGGGCAAACTGTCGCAATCGTGCAATAGCGCCTCCAGCGTCATCGCCGTACGGGCCAACCGGTTGCCATTGAGGAACAGCGCGTTGGCCAGTTCCAACAAGGCGAGCGGCGTGGCCGGTTCCGCCTGCATGCGGTCGAGCGATGCCTGTGCGTTGGTGCGCGCCATGCGCGCTGCCGTGCGTGTTTCGCGGTGAGCGTGCCGCTGTTGCGGATGCGCCAACGCATGCAAGTATTGCGCATAGGCATCCAGCATGTTCGATAGCGCGGCGCGCGCGCGACCACGTTCCCAGGTTGGCCATATCACATAGGCAAGCAGGGCCATGCCACTACCGAGCACGGTGTTGAGCACGCGATCCATCACTGCCGTGCCCGAATTCACACCCTCGAACGACAAGAAGATCACCACCGTACCGGTGAGTGTCGCCACCGCGATGCCGTAATGCGCGGTCGCCAGGTAGCGGAAGGCCATGCATAGGACTGCCATCAAGGCGAGGTGCGCCCACGGATCATGTGGCGTGACGAGCAGCAGCGCGGTGGTCAGCAAAAGGCCGAGCAGGGTTCCCACCACGCGCAGCAGGCCGAAGTTGAAGGTCGCGGCAAAGTCAGGACGCAGCACGATCGCCGCGGTCATCGGCAGCCAATAGCCGTGCGGCAATTGCCACAGGCGTGAGACCAGCAGCGCAAGGCTCAGGCACACCGCGCAACGCATCGCATGGCGGAATGCGACCGAATGCACGGACATGTTGGCGCGCAACGTCGCGAGGGCGGAACTGCCACGCAGCGCACCGGGCAGCCTCGTTTCTGCCACTGCCGCGCGACGCTCACCGAGCGAGCCGGCCCAATTGGCATTGCGCACCGCCGCGGCAAGCTGGCCGGAGAGCGCATGGAGGTGCGTGGCGACACTGTCATTGCGCGCGTGCGCATCCAGCAAGGCACGTTCGCTGGCCTGCATGGTTTGCAGTGCGCGCGCGGCTTGTTCGGGCGAGTCGCCACTGTCCAGTGCATCGGCGATCGCGGCCAGTACACGCGCCGCGTCGGTGCGAAACATGGCCAGAACATCCGCAGCGGCGTGCAGTTCGGCCATCGCAATGAGTTCCAGGCGAATGCGCTCGGCCAGTTCAAGCAATACCGCGAACGCCTCCATCGCGCGACCGCGCGCGTGGTGGCGACCAAGCAAGGTTTGCTGCAGCGTGGTCATCGCATCGGTGAGTGCGGGCACCTCTTCCTGGTTTTGCTTGTTGGCTCTGGCCAGTGAATCCAGCCCGCGATAGACGATGGCCAGCGCTCGGCGCTCCGGGCCATAGCGCTGCAGCGGCCATGCCGCGATGGAGAACAAGGCCAGCAGCAAGCCGCCCGCGAAGATGAGGGCGGCGCCGATCCAGGCGTGGTCGAGCGTGGTGGGTGTTGCTGCGGTAATGACCAGCAGAATCATGCTGGTCATGCCCACGCGTGCGATGTCCGTGCCGAATACCACCAGCAAGCCGCCGAAAAATCCGAACGCCATCGTGGCCAGCAGAATCAACGGCACCTCGCCGCCGACCAGGAAACCACACAGCGAAGCGAGACCCGCGGCCAGCGCGGCCAGCGAAAGCTGCCACACGCGCTGGCGATACGGTCCGGGTTGATCGGAAAACATCGTGTCGAGCGCACCGGCGCCAATCGCCAGGCCCGCTTCCTGGTGTCCGGTCAGCATGCCGATGGCGAGCGGTAATACCACTGCGGCGGTATTGCGTATCACTACCCATGGCGGCACGTCCGGACGCTTGGTCGCGGTCAGGCTTTGCAACACGCTGGCGCGTAGCGAGTAGGCTCGGGTAGACATGGCGGGGAGGCTGCCGGAACGCAACGATTCTGCCTTACCGCCGTGGCCGTGTCGCCTGCGTGATGAAAAACGGCGCCACGATGGGCGCCGTTTCTTGCGGTAATGCCATGCTGCCGCGATCAGAATGTTTTTTCTGAGCCGCGTCCGGCGAATTCACCGGTAAGTGTGTTCACCCAGACTTTTTCATCGGTAGTGATGTACTCCGGCACCTGGATCTCGATACCTGTGTTCAGTTTGGCCGGCTTGGTGCGTTTGGTGGCGCTGGCGCCTTTGAGTTCCGGTGCCGTATCGGTCACGGTGAGCAGCACGCTGGTCGGCACCTGCAGGCCCACCGGCGCATCATCGATCACCTGCACGTAATAGCCTTCCACGCTTTCCACGATGTAACCGGCGTTGTCGCCGATCAATTCGGGACCGAGGATGTATTGCGTGTAATCTTCGTTGTCCATGAACACATAGGCGTCGCCGTCCATATACGAAAAATTGGCGGCGCGACGAACCAGTTCCATTTCCTTCAGGTCGTCGTCGGCACGCAAGCTGAGATCGAACTTGCGCCCGCCGGGAATCGAATACAGCGTGAAGCGGAACGTGACATTGCCGCCACGTGCGGTTGGTGCGCTGCGATCGATGTCGCGCACCTGATAAACGGTGCCTTCGTGTTCGACCACGTTGCCTTTCTTGACGTCGGAAGCTTTCATGGGATGAGAAATGGGCGAGTGATGGATAGGATGGATTACTTCGGCTGCAGGCGCACTGCGCCATCCAGGCGGATCGTCTCGCCGTTGATGTAGCGGTTGCCAAGAATGAAGGCTACCGTTGCGGCGAATTCATCCGGCTTGCCCAGACGGGAGGGGAAGGGGATCGAGGCCGACAGCGACTCCTGCACTTGCGGCGGCATGCCATCCACCATCGGCGTCCAGAAGATGCCCGGTGCAATCGTCGCCACGCGGATGCCGAAGCGGGAAAGCTCGCGCGCCATCGGCAAGGTCATCGCCACCACGCCGCCCTTGGAGGCCGAATAGGCGGCTTGGCCGATCTGGCCCTCGTAGGCGGCCACGCTGGCGGTGTTGATGATCACCCCGCGCTCGCCGTCTTCGCCGGCCTCATTGCCCTGCATCAGCGAGGCGCCCGCCTTGGCCACGTTGAAGCTGCCTACCAGGTTCACCATCACGGTGGTGGCGAAGGTGTTGAGCGCCATCGGGCCTTCCTTGCCCAGCATGCGGCCGGCGCCGAGGATGCCGGCACAGTTCACCACCGTGTTCAGGCCACCCATGGCATCGCGTGCCGCGGCCACATTTGCGGCCACGCCGTCTTCGGCGGTGACGTCGGTGCGCATGAACCGCGTGCCTAATGCCTTGGCCGCCTCCTGGCCTTTTTCCTCGTTGACGTCGAACAGGACCACACGTCCACCGTTGGCCACCAGGTGCTGGGCGACCGCGTATCCGAGGCCGGAGGCGCCGCCGGTTACGACGGCCTTGACTTGATTGAGCTGCATGGCAGGTTCCGTAAAGGCTAAAACCGCAATGGTAGCGCACCCGCCAGGAGCCGGTCCCGCGCCCCACACGCCTCGCGAGCCTGAACGCCGCGCATCGGCCAGATGCGAGATTCACGAAACATTCGGGAGGCTGACGCAATCTTGACGCCGCGCCGCGAGACCCTATCGCCGCGACGGTCCACAGGGAGTTGGAGTCCAAGCGATTCCTGTGCCGTTCCACTTTGACGAGGAGTACGCCATGAACAAGCAACTGGGAATCGTCGCCTTCTGCGGCGCGATGCTCGTTTCATCGCCATTCGCAATGGCCCAGGCCTACCGCCCTGGCCCCCCGCCACCGCAGTCGCAGTCGAATCGCTACCACGGCATGTACGACCAGGGTAAGCATGAAGGCTGGTATAAGCGGGGTGGATACATTCCGCCCACCTATCGCGGCAGCCGATACGTGGTGAGTTCGAGAGATTGGCAGCGTTACCGCCTGAAGCCACCGCCGCGTGGTTATCAGTACATCCGCAGCGATAACGGTGATTTTCTTTTAGCGGCGATCACCACCGGTGCCATCATGAGCATCATCGCGGCCAACCACTGATAGCCGCATCGGTGAAAGCCCCTCCGCCAGGCAGAGGGGCTTTTTTTGTCTCAGGCGGCTTTTCGGTCGATGTGGGCGGACTTGCGCCATGGCGATCGCGCTGCATCCCACGCCTTCATGCCGCGCAAGGCCAAGCCGGCGATGGCCGGCAACAAACGCGGCTGCATCAGATCCGGATCGAACGCGCTCATCCTGCGCGCATTTTCGCGATAGCAGTCTTCGACGAAACGGCGGAACGAAAAACCTTCCAGGAACATGTTGGCCTGCGTGACGGCGAAATCCTTGCCGTCATTGGGCTCCTGTCCACGCTTGACCATGCCCATCAACCGGCCACCGGCGCGTCCGTAGAAGCGCAGTGATTTCATCGTTCGCCGCACCGGCCCAAGGCCACGTTGCTTTTCGCGCCACGCCATGTAATTGATGAAAAACACGATGTGCCGCGTTTCTTCGAACATGAGCATGTCGAAGATGTCGAACAGCGCATCCGGCAAAAATTCCGATTGACGCGCCGTCTTGAATGCACCGAAACCCAGGAATGAATCGAGGCATTCGCCGAAGCCAAAATCGATGAATGCTTTTTCCAGGTCGTCCGGCATCGCCTCCAAGGGCTGAGCGGTGGCGTCAATGCCATAGCGCTCGATCATCACGCGGATCAGGTCCGCATGCCGACGTTCCTCCAGACCCTGTAGCGCGATCGCTTCACGCACGACCGGATCGGCAACATGCGGCGTGAATGCATCCACGATGGCGCCCGCGCGGCGTTCGGTGTGATACACCTCCTGCCAGAACGGCACGCCTCGCAGACGCTCCAGATCGGCATCGCTCAACTGCGGCCACGGCAGTGTCTGCGGATCGTAGTCCTGGTAGGTATCCATGAACTGCTTGCAGAAAAGCGCCTTATGTTCATCGGAACCGGCTTTGACGTTCGTTTTCATGTTCCATTCCTGAAAAACGCACCGCACAAACGGTGCGACGATGCGGCGGAAAATAAGTTCCACGTTTCGCATCACTACGGACGCGATGATGTTTGTGATGTGGAATATTCTAACGAAGTGTTTGGCCGCGCACGACGACGCGACATCACGCGTGCAACGACGCGCGTGATGAGATAAATCGTCAATCTAACGAAAGCTTCGCTGCGGATTCTCTGCGGCAAGAACGGCCCAGCATTTAACCGGAGTCAACGCCCAAGCAATGCTTGCAGCGCCTCCGATGAAGCCACGGATGAAAACGCGCGTACCGGCTCCGGCGGATTTGCGGGCGACGCAAGCTCCTTCTGCCACACGCCTACATCCCACCATTGTCCGAGCTTATGACCCGCCTTGCGCCAGACCCCGGCGGGCGTGAAATCCATCGCCTCATGCAGCGCCACGCTCACTTCGCCGGGCATGGTGATCACGCCGACGGCCTGGTTGATGCCCTGCAGATGCATCACATCCAGCAGCGTCCCATAGAGCGTGCGCGCAATGCCGCGCCGCCGCGCTTGGGCATGCACGTAGATAGACGTTTCTGCAATCCAGTCATAGGCGGCGCGCTCGCGAAAGCGTGTGGCATAGGCGTACGCCAACACCTCGCCGTGCTCTTCCCACACCAGCCATGGATAGTGGTGCAGGCGAGTGAGAATGCGCTGGCGCATCGCCTCCGTACCGGGAAGCTCGGTTTCAAAGGTAATGGCCGTATCGGTGATAGCGGGTGCATAGATGGCGTGGATGGCCTGTGCGTCTTCAGCGCGGGCGATGCGAATCATGTCTGGTATTTCCAGTTGCGGTGCTTGCCTAGGGTCAGCCATTCCACGGCGGTGGTCATGCGTTTGCGGCGCGTGGCGTCGGTCTTGGCTTCAATGATCCATTCCACGTATTCGCGCTGGGCACTGGGACTGAATGCTGCATAGTTTTTTCGCGCGGTGGCGTGCTTATTCAGCAGCGCGGTGAAATCAGGGGGGATTTCGGGTGGTGGCTTAGGTGCTGCCGAGGCACGCCGCGTTACGCCTGCTTCCCTCAATGCGATGGCTTTGCGAACGTAGCTTGTCAGTTCGCGCTTGCCTGGCAGTTCCTTGATGGAGGTGATCTTGCCGAACTGACCCATGCCTTTCGTATGCGTTTCGCCCACCACATCCTTGCCGTGCCAGAAGTGAAAACTGCAGTGCTGCTTGAATGCTGCCATCGAGCACATCAGCTTGCCTTGGTAGAGGAAATGCGGGCAACGCCATTTGATGCTTTCTTCCGCGTCGGGACACGCCGCATGTACCACGGCACGCAGATGTTGGAGGATGGGGCGGGCGAAGTCAGGCGCATTGGCGATGTAGGCATCGATGCGAGGATCGCGGCTGACCATGGCGTGCCCCTAAAGATCGCGGATAAAAAATCGATCGCAGCTGAAATGCCCGGTGCCGCCCATCGGAGCGCACAACGGTGTGAAACCCTGTTTCTGATACAGCGCCTGTGCGGCATCCATGCCGGTGAGGGTTTCGAGATAGCAACGTTTGAAGCCGAAATCTCGCGCCGCTTCAAGGCAGCGTTGCATCATTGATGTGCCGGCGCCGATGCCGCGCGCCTCGGGCAGAAAATACATTTTGCGCAGCTCGCAGACATCCGCATCGCCGCCTTCGAGCGGAGCGACGCCGCCGCCGCCAATCACCATGCCATCGCGTTCCAGTACGAAATAGGCACTGCGTGGTCGCGCATAGGCGCCATGCATGTCATCCACTTCGGTATCGTGGATCGCAAAGCCAGGGCCGTCGGCGCCGAACTCGGGCATGACGGTACGGATGATGGCGGCAACATGGGCGTTGTCGCGCGGCTCGATGGGGCGGATGAGGACGTTGGTCATGCCAACGAAATTAGCAGCTCTCGGCGGGGAAGGGCACCGGCCACAAGTTGGGGTGGCGAATCGATGCTTTTCCCCGTGGCATTTCGCTTACACCGCTGTGATACGCGCCTTCGTCACCCGGCTCGCGGTCGGCTTGTTGAGCTGCGCAGACAGCCACGCACCGGTGGCCACCAGCAGATCAAGATCGATACCGGTCGTCAGTCCGAGCCCATGCAGCATGTACACCACGTCTTCGCTGGCGACATTGCCGGACGCGCCTTTTGCGTAAGGGCAACCGCCGGTACCGGAAACGGCACTGTCCACCACGCGCACCCCTTCTTCCAGGCAGGCAAGGATGTTGGCCAGTGCCTGCCCGTACGTGTCGTGGAAATGCACGGCCAGGGCGTGCATGGGAATTTCCTGCGATACGGCATGCAACATCGCACGCGCTTTCGCGGGTGTGCCTACACCGATGGTATCGGCCACCGAAATCTCATAGCAGCCCATGTCGTAAAGCCGCTTGGCGACATTGACCACATCTGCAATGGGCACTTCGCCCTGATACGGGCAACCCAATGCGGTGGATACGTAGCCGCGCACTTTCACGCCTTCGGCTTTGGCTTCTTCCAGCACCGGTTCGAAACGCTGCAGCGATTCCTCGATGGACGCGTTGATGTTGGCGCGATTGAATGCTTCCGAAGCGGCAGTGAATACAGAAACCTCAGTTGCGCCGGCGGTGCGCGCTATCCGATAACCCTGCTCGTTGGGGACCAGCACGGGATAGCCCACGCCGGGAACCTTGCGAATACGGTTGAACACCTCCGCCGCATCGGCCAGTTGCGGTACCCAGCGCGAACTGACGAAGCTGGTGGTTTCGATGGTTTTCAAGCCGGTGGCGGAAAGCCGGTCGATCAGCGCGACCTTGATGTCCGGCGGCAGCAACGTTTTTTCGTTCTGCAAGCCATCCCGCGGGCTTACTTCGACGATGCGAACTTCTGAGTTTGTATTCATACAAGCACCCCCCATTGTGCTTGAGTGACTGCGAGCCGGCATAACGTTGCGTCACGCGCTGTCGGCTGGCTGCTCAGCGACGATGCGTGCCACGTGACGTATGAAAACAGGCGCTTGTTCATGCAGACTCCTGCAACCGGCGAAATGCTTATGACGATGACGTGAAGCGAACAAGTACGGCGTCGGCTTCCACGAATTCGCCCTGCATTGCGCTTATGACTTCAATGGTGCCGGCGCGTGGTGCCTTCAAGGCGAGTTCCATTTTCATCGCTTCCATCACCAGCAACTCCTGACCTTCTTCGACGTTGTCGCCCGCCTTGGCTTTCACCAGCACAATGCGGCCCGGCATCGGCGCAATAACTTGATGTCCGCCGGCGCCGCCTTTTGATTCCCACGCAAACGCAGCCGCCCGCGAGAAGGTGTAACGCTGGCCATCGGTATCGTGCAACGCAATGCGTTCCTGATCGGCATGCACGCGCAAGCGCATGCTGCGGTCGTCGAAACGCGCGCTGAGCACGTCGGCCTCATAACGCGCCCCGTGCACCTGACAATGCGATGCATCGTGTTGCAGGCGATAGTCACCATCGTGACCATACGCTTGCACCTCATAACGCTGCTCGCGCAAGGAGAGCGCAACGATGCGCTTGCCGGCGTGCCCAATGCGCCACGCATCGGCGCGCGACCAGGGCGAATGCGGATCGCTGACGCACGCGGTGCTTTCAAGCACCGCACGTTCATCACGCAGTAGTGCAGCGGTAGCAGCGGCAAACAGGACATCTGCAGAGGGTGCCGCATCACCGGTTAGAAATTCATCAAGGTGCCGGTCGAGATAACCGGTGTCGATACACCCCTCGACCACGACCGGATGGCGTGACAACCGCTCGAGGAACGCAATATTGGATTTCGGCCCGACGATGTCGCATTCAGCGAGCGCCTCGCGCAGGCGTTGCAGCGCTTGCGTGCGGTCAGTGTCATGCACGATCAGCTTGGCGATCATCGGATCGTAAAAAATCGTTACGGTGTCGCCTTCGACAACGCCCCCATCCAGGCGCACGTGGTCGGATGGCCGGGGCAGACGCAAGCAGCGCAAGGTGCCTGAGCCAGGCAGGAAGTTCTGATCGGGATCTTCGGCGTACAGGCGCACCTCGATCGCATGGCCGCGCGCGTGGATCTCATCCTGCCGCAGCGGCAGCGATTCGCCGGCCGCCACGCGCAATTGCCATTCGACCAGGTCCAGGCCCAGCGTTTCTTCCGTCACCGGATGCTCCACCTGCAGGCGCGTGTTCATTTCCATGAAGTAGAACGTGCCGTCCTGCGCAACGATGAATTCCACCGTGCCCGCGCCCACGTAATCGACCGCCTTGGCCGCTGCCACCGCCGCCTCGCCCATGGCGTTGCGGCGCGTTTCATTGAGAAAGGGTGAAGGCGTTTCTTCCAGGACTTTTTGATAGCGGCGCTGCGCCGAGCACTCGCGCTCGTTCAGGTGGATGAGGTTGCCGTGGGTATCGCCGAATACCTGGAATTCGATATGGCGTGGATGCTCGACGTAGCGTTCCAGAATCACGCGTGTATCACCGAACGAACTGGCCGCTTCGCGTTGCGCGGACGCCAGCGCGTCGGCGAATTCCTTTTCGGTGCGCACGATACGCATACCTTTGCCGCCACCGCCGGCAGCGGCCTTGATCATCAGCGGAAAGCCGGTCTTGCGCGCTTGTTCGGTGAGGAAGCCGGTGTCCTGATTGTCGCCGTGATAGCCCGGCACGAGCGGTACCTGGTGGTGTTCCATCAGCGCCTTGGCTGCGGCCTTGGAGCCCATGGCGTCGATGCTTTCCGGGCGCGGACCGATGAAGGTGACGCCGGCATCTGCACAGGCGCGTGCAAAGGCGGTGTTTTCTGAAAGAAAACCGTAGCCGGGATGGATGGCCTGGGCACCGGATTTTTTTGCGACATCCAGAATGACATCGCCACGCAGATACGACTCGGCCGGACGCGAACCGCCAATCGGCCACGCTTCATCGGCAAGGCGCACATGTTGTGCGTCCCGGTCTGCTTCCGAGTACACCGCAATGGTGCGGATGCCCAGCCGGCGGCAGGTGCGGATTACGCGGCAGGCTATTTCACCGCGATTGGCAATCAGTACGCGCTCGAACATGCTGGGTTCGCCGAAGCTGCAAAGCCCATAAAACTAGCAGAATTGCGTGACATGGCCGAGGCGCGGCGCAGCACGCTCAAATTTCCGCCCCTCTTTGGGGAGAGGGAGCAGAACCGTAACTACTCGCCTTCCCAATAGTCCGCCGTATCGTCCTGCCGCATCACGATGCGGATCATTTGCGGCTGGCCGTGCGCATCCGGGCCAAACTCGCCGAGGATGCCGTACTTGTTGGAATCGGGATATTCACAGATTTCCGGCGAGAGCTTGCTGCTCACGGCGAGATAACGCATTTCAACCGATCCAGTATTGACGATCTGGTGCGCGTTTTCCCGGCCGCCGGGCGGGCAGGCGATGATGTCGCCGGTGCGAACGGCATAGCGCTCCGCACCGACACGGATTTCTCCCTCGCCTTCCAGGATGAAGAACATTTCTTCGTTGACGCGGTGGTTATGCAGCGGAAACGCACGTTTGCCCGGCGGCACGGCGGTGATGTTGTAGCCGAGTTTCTGAGCGCCAAGCTGCATGGACACGCGGCCTATGCGTGCTTCGAAGCGCTGTGCGGTGTCGCCCTCCGGAGCAAAGCCCGGCGGAAACGGTTGCAGCTCGATATCGGCAATGTTGACGATGCGTTTCATGACGAACCTCGCGATGCATGGATCAGCCTGGGCAGGTTAAACCGCGCCTGCTGCCGGCGTGGTGTCAGCCGTTTTGAGTCCACGCCGGGGCGCGCTTGTCGAGAAAGGCGCCCAACCCTTCCTGACCTTCCTCCGACACTCGCAAGCGCGCGATCAACGCTGCGTTCTCGCGGTCGATGCGCTCGGCGGCCGCCTCGGTCAATCCGTGCATGCCGAATGCCAACTGCTTGGCTTCGCGCTGTGCGCCGGGACCCGCCTTGGCCAGTTGCTTGAGGACGGCGTGTACGGTGTCATCCAGATAGTCGGCGGAGACGACCTCGTGCAGTAGGCCGATGGAAGCGGCGGTTTGCGCATCGAACACCTCGCCGGTCATGAACAGTCGCCGTGCCTGGCGCAAGCCGATGGCGGCGATGACATAGGGAGAAATTACGGCCGGTACCAAACCGAGCTTCACCTCGGTAAGTCCGAACTTGGCGGTTTCCACGCCAATGGCGATGTCGCAGCACGCCACCAACCCCACGCCACCGCCATAGGCGGCCCCGTTGACGCGGGCGATGGTGGGCTTGGGCAGAAATTGCAGCGTGCGCATCAGGGCGGCCAGGCGCAGTGAATCCTCGCGATTGTCGGCCTCGCTCGCCTGGGCCATGCCGCGCATCCAATGAAGGTCGGCGCCCGCGGAAAAGCTGGCGCCCACGCCCGTCAACACGACTACCCGCACAGCGGGATCACGGCCGGCCTCATGCAGTTCGGTGGTGAGCTCGGCGATGAGCCGGTCGTCGAACGCGTTGTGCACATCCGGCCGATTTAGGCGCAACTCGCGGATACCGGCGTGGGTGGCAACCTGGATGGAGGCGGGCATGAAAACGTCCGTGGAGGGGAGATTTTTTAAGCGTAGCACCGCTTGTTTTGGCCTCGTCGCCCGCCGAACGTCGGGACGACGAGGCAAACGGTGTGGCTGGCCACCTGCACCGAGTGCGAAAAGAGGATACAATGCGAACCATTCTTATTTAGAAGCGTAACAACTGTGCGCCTGTCCGATTTGCCGAAAGGTGCTTGTGCCGTGGTTGAACGAGTCGAAGATGCCCATGCCAATGACCTGATTGCGCAACGCCTGCGCGATCTGGGGTTTGTAGCGGGCGAGCGGGTGAGGCTCGTGGCGCGCGGCCCGGTGGGCGCCGATCCCCTGCTGATTCAGATCGGCTCCACGCGGTTTGCGTTGCGGCGTGCCGAGGCGGCGAGGGTGACGGTACAGGAGGACGTCGCATGAGCGCCGACAGCCTGCGTATCGCTCTGGTCGGCAACCCCAATAGCGGCAAAACCGCGCTGTTCAATCAGCTCACCGGCGGTCGCCAGAAGGTGGCCAACTACGCCGGCGTCACGGTGGAGCGCAAGGAAGGGCGGTTCACCGCGCCTTCCGGCCGTGTGATGCAGGTGCTGGATCTGCCCGGTACGTACAGCTTCGATGCCGCCAGCCCCGACGAGCAGATCACCCGCGACGTACTGGAAGGCAACTATCCCGGCGAGGCCGCGCCGGATCTGATCATCTGCGTGGCCGATGCCACCAATCTGCGCCTGCACCTGCGCTTCGTGCTCGAAGTGAAGCGCCTGGGTCGCCCCGTGGTGCTCGCGTTGAACATGATGGATGCCGCGCGCCATCGCGGCATCGTCATCGATGTGCCCGAACTGCAGCATCGCCTTGGCGTACCGGTGGTGGAAACCATCGCGGTGAAGCGCGGCGGTGTCGGGGCGCTGGTGACGCGCGTGGATGGCGAGCTTCCGGAAGCATCGCCTGCACTGCCGGACGATCCGGCCAGCCGCGCCAGCCTGCATGACGAGGTACGCGCGCTGATGGCCGCCACGGTAACGATGCCGCGCGCCACCGCGCGGATCGATGACGCACTCGACCGCTGGATGCTGCATCCGATAGTCGGCCTGCTGACGCTCGCCGTGGTGATGTTCCTGGTGTTCCAGGCCGTGTATGCCTCCGGCAAGCCGATGAGCGATCTGATCGGCAATGGCTTCGCATGGCTCGGCGGCTATTGCGCCACCGTATTGCCGGATGGGCCGATCCGCGACCTGGTGATCAATGGTTTGTTCGGTGGTCTGGGCACCGTGCTCGGCTTTCTGCCGGTGATCCTGGTGCTGTTCTTCTTCATTCTCATGCTGGAAGAATCCGGCTACCTGCCGCGCGCTGCGTTCCTGCTCGATCGCCTGATGGTATCGGTGGGATTGACCGGGCGTTCGTTCATTCCGCTGCTCTCGAGCTTTGCATGCGCCATTCCTGGCATCATGGGTACGCGCAGTATCACCGATCCACGCGATCGCCTGGCGACCATTCTCGTTGCGCCGCTCATGACATGCTCGGCGCGACTGCCGGTGTATGCCTTGCTGATCGGTGCCTTCATCCCCGCGCGGCGCGTGTTCGGCCTATTCAATCTGCAGGGTGTGGTGTTGTTTGCGTTGTACGTGGCGGGCATCGTCGGTGCGATGGCGGTGGGTTGGGTGATCAAGCGCATCCGTCGCGACAAGAGCGAACACGCATTGCTGATGGAGCTGCCTTCGTATCGCCTGCCGCGCGTGCGCGACGTCGCCATCGGTTTGTGGGAACGTGGCACAGTGTTCCTCAAGCGCCTGACAGGTGTGATCCTGGCGTTGACGGTGTTGATGTGGTGCATCTCCACCTTCCCGAAGCCGCCGGCAGGAGCCATTGGCCCCGCGATCAACTACAGCTTTGCCGGTTATCTGGGACGGTTCTTGCAACATATCTTTGCGCCGTTGGGTTTCAACTGGCAGATCACCCTTTCACTGATTCCCGCGTTCGCCGCGCGCGAAACGGCGGTGGCTACGCTGGCAACCGTTTACGCGGTAAGCGGTGATGCCCAAAACGGCGGCCTTGCGCATGCGCTTGCCGGCAATTTTCCGCTGGCCACGGCGCTGTCGCTGCTGGTGTGGTTCGCGTTTGCGCCGCAATGCATGTCCACGCTGGCGGTCATTCGGCGCGAAACCAATTCGTGGCGCAATGTGGTGATTTCTTTCAGCTACATGTTTGCCGTGGCGTATGCGGCATCGTTCATCACCTTCCAGGTGGCGAGGTTGTTCTCGTGAGTACGGGTTTGCTCGTTCAATACATCGTTATCGGCCTGGTCGTGCTGGCCAGTGCGCTCTACACCTTCCGCAAGCTCGCGCCGCAGCTCACCAATCGCTGGCTGGCGGCGGCGTCCATCCGTTTGAGCAAATCGGGCCATGCTATGTGGGTGCAGGCATTCGGTCGTCGTTTGCAGCCCAAGCAAGCCACAGGTAGTTGCAGCGATGGATGCAGCACTTGCGGTGCATGCGGTCCCAAGCCGCCCGTGAATGCGCGTGGTGATGCGATGCCGTTGGAGTTTCGTCCGCGTCGGCATTGAGGCCGTTTGCCTGCTGCCACAACGCTTCGGTATCTCCATGGCGCCCTGACGTCATTCCGGCGAAGGCCGAAATGGAATGTAATGTGCATCTAGCGCACAACGGCATATGGATGTGTGCGATCAGCCACGCGCAAGCTTCGGATGCAGATAGGCACGATGGCGCCACAGATCGATGCCCCATACGAGGAGCGTTGCAGCGGATACGATACCGAGCAAAGGGACATCGTCGAATGCGCCGCCTGGAGCTTGATGGAGCGCATTGCCGATGGCGTATGCACTCATTAGCAACACATATATGCCCGGCCGCGGACCGATCTTGAATGCCGGCTTGCTGGGGCGTTTGGGACGGCGATAGGTGAAGCGGCGCACGGCCAAAATCATGGTGCCCCCTACGATGATGGATGCAGCGACAGGGGCGCCGCCCAGATAGTCCACGCCAAGCCCCAGCGCGCTGAGCAATGGGATGAACATTCTGCGCAACCAGGGTTTGCGTGAAGCCGTCGCCTCAGCCTGACCTTGCCACTGGTCGATCCAGGCAGCCCCCATCAAGGCGGCCCAGATGAGCAGTATCACGCCGAACGAGGCAAAAAAAACGCCGATGGTGCGTCCCCATCTTTCTGCTGGGGCGTCGCCGTTTTGCAGCGACAGCGCAATCATCGGGATGGCAATGGCCAACGAACAAACCAGCGCGAAGACGACGGCGCGGATGGCATTTATCGTCAAACGTTGCCAATGGAAACCGCTGACGCCTGCTGCACGAAACCAGAATCGTGCGTGTTCACGGTCGAGCGCGAACGGCAGATGTTCGACATGACCGTTGCAGAGTGCGTATACGATACGCGCGAGATGAAGCGGTTTATGGCGCGTCAACGCGGTGACGAAGGTCTGGCGCCAGCTGCGTGGCTGCTTCAACTCATTGATGCAATCGCGTACACGTATAGTGTGCGGGCGACCTTGTTTGGTCGCGATGCCTAGTCGCCGGGCTAGCGATGAGTGATCGTGCTGCATTTCCCAATACAGCGTCTGCTTGTTCTTAAGCTGCTCCAGCGCGATGGGATTTACGCCAGACAACACGTGATCGAGATCGAAGAAGCGCAGCAGTACTTCGAGGTTGGCTGTCGCCATGGGCTGCGGCGCTTGCAATAAATGCTGCAGCGTGAGTTGCCCGACGACTTGCTTGACCTGGAACGACCAGAACTCTGGGTAGTGATTGAGCCAGCGCGAGAAAGCATGTGGACCGTCGGTGCCGCTCGCTTCGCGAATCACCCGTTCGACAAGCTCCTTGGTGTTGACCGCTGGCGTAGGTTTCGCTGCCGGCGGACGCAGTATTTCGACCGGACGCGCAGCGGGCGTGGGCGCGGGTGATGCTGGCTTCAAGACTTCCAACGGTGCGGGGACCAATGGAGGCCTGATGGTCTCCGGTGGACGCAGCGTTTCCAGCGCGGGTGGCGGCGACGTTGCAGCTGGTGCTGAGGGCTTGAGCACTTCCAGTGGTGCAGGTGTCGAGATGGGTTTGGCTACGCTGGGTGGATGCAAGGTTTCCACCGTGTGCGCACCCGGCGCAGGCGCGGGCGATGGTGAAAGCTTTAGCACTTCCATGGACGTGGACGCTGGAGGCGTCAATGGCTTGGGCACTTCAGCCAGTTCCAGCGGTGCATGGAGCGAGCGTGGTTCTGCAGCGGGTTCGGATGCCAGAGCGTGGTCGCGTGTGGAATGCAGAGTGGTGGCTGATGCTATCCCCGATGCCGTTGGGCGATTGTTTGCCTGTGACAGCGTGAGCTGATACGCGGTGTTCAAGCGTTGGAACGCGGCGGCGTCATCGTCCGGGCGCGTGGTGCGCAGCAAGCGCGCATAGGCACGCTTGATCGTAACGGCATCAGCATCGACGGGTATGCCCAGTAACGTGTAAGCCCAGTTCAAAGCTGGCGCTCCAGTTCGTCCATCGCTTGGCTAAAGCGTGTGCGATGTTCGCTGATTAGTCGTTCGTCTTGCGATTCAAGTGATTGGTTGAATCGTCCGATCCATTCCCGCAGATGGTCGCGCGCGACTATGTGTTCTTCGAACAGGCGCTCGGCGCGCGCCAGCACTGCAATGTTTTCCTGCTTGGAACGCGGGTGTATTTTCAATTCGGCCAGCGAATCCAGTCGCGCGCGGATTTCGCTCTCGCTAAGAATGCCTGGATTCTGTTCCAACACCAGTTCGTAACGCGTGCCGCTGGATGTGGGCGTCGCTTCTACCTGCAACACGCCATTGATGTCGTAGGTAAACCGCACCTTGACGCTGTTGTCGGCGATCGACAGGGTAGGGTTGAGCGGCACTTCCAGTTGCCCGAGCCTGATGTTCTTGGCCACCAATGGGCTTTCGCCTTGATAAACCTTAAGCACCAACACTTTCTGCCGTTCAGTCAGCGGGTAATAGTTGGATTCGCGGCTGATCGGCACAACACTGTTGCGCTGGATGATGGCCGAAAACAAGCCGTTCTGCGTGTTGCCACGTTCATCTCGTTGTCCGACCTCCACACCAAGCGTATAGGGGCAAACGTCGGTGAGAATGATTTCATCCAGTTTGACGTTGCGCCGCTTGAGGCCGGATGCCACGCATGCGCCCATGGCGATGGCTTCGTCTGGATTGATATGGCGCAAGGGCAGGCGGCCAAACATGCGCGCAATCATGCGCGACACCAGTGGCATGCGGCTGGCGCCCCCCACCAACACGATTTCGTTGAGCTGCTCCGGCTGCAGCCGCGCATCACGCAGGGCGCGTTCGAGCGGCGCGCGCATGCGCTGCATCAGCGGTTCAGCCAGTTGGATGAAGCGGTCCTGGTCGATGGCCCAGTGAATGGTATGCTCCCCAACCAGGCAATCGATGCGCTGTTCGGGCTGTTGACTCAAGGCGCGCTTGAGCACCTCAAGGCGCCGGCGCAATAGGCTGCGTTCGACTGGCGAAAGACTTTCGGGGCGCAACTTGAGATCGGATAGGCAGGCGTTTTCCAGTACATCGAGAAAATCTTCGCCGCCCAGGTAGTTGTCGCCAGCGCTGGCGTGTACTTCGACCACACCTTCGAAGGTTTCCAATACCGATACGTCGAACGTACCGCCCCCCAGATCGAATACCAGGAAACGACTGCCTTCGGGCTTTGCCTGCAAGCCATAGGCGAGCGCGGCAGCAGTGGGTTCGTTGATCAAACGTTCCACCTTGATGCCGGCCAATTCACCAGCGGCACGCGTGGCCTTGCGTTGCGCATCGGAAAAATAGGCGGGCACGCTGATCACCGCTTCTTCTATTTTTTCGCCGAGTGCGGCTTCGGCGTCGGCAAGCAATGAGCGCAACACTAGCGCCGACAGTTCCTCGGGGCGGAACATGCGGTGGCCCAGCTGTGTTTCACGCGACGTACCCATCCAGCGCTTGAAGGTGGCGACGGTGGTTTTGGGATGACTGATCAGACGATCCCGCGCGGCCTCGCCAACGATCATGTGGCCCTCGTCATCCATGCTGACGATCGATGGCGTGAGTAGATCGCCCAATGCGTTGGGAAACAGTTGAGGGCCCTCGTCGCCGAAGTAGCCGATCAGCGAGTGCGTCGTGCCCAGGTCAATACCGACGATCATGAGTTGTCCCCCTGTCCTGCATCCGTGGCCATCCAGCCAAAATGTGCTACATGCGGAACACGCCGTACCTCTGCGCTTCGATCGGCGCATTCATGGACGCTGAAATCGCCAACCCCAGCACGCGGCGTGTGTCGGCTGGATCGATGATGCCATCGTCCCACAAGCGCGCGGTGGCGTAATAGGGATGCCCCTGGCGTTCGTATTGGTCGCGGATCGGCGCCTTGAAGGCTTCTTCGTCTTCGGCGCTCCACGGTTGCCCGGATGCCTCCAGGCCATCGCGTTTTACCGTGGCCAGCACGCTGGCGGCCTGCTCGCCGCCCATCACGCTGATGCGCGCGTTGGGCCACATCCACAGGAAGCGCGCGCCGTACGCGCGGCCGCACATGGCGTAATTGCCGGCGCCGAAACTGCCGCCGATCACCACGGTGAATTTGGGTACGTGCGAGCAGGCCACGGCGGTGACCATCTTCGCGCCGTCTTTGGCGATGCCGGCGTTCTCGTATTTCTTGCCGACCATGAAGCCGGTGATGTTTTGCAGGAATACCAGCGGCACGTTGCGCTGGTTGCACAGTTCGATGAAGTGCGCACCCTTGAGTGCGGATTCGGAAAACAAGATGCCGTTGTTGGCGATGATGCCCACGGGGTAGCCATGGATATGCGCGAAGCCGCATACCAGCGTTTTGCCGTAGCGCGCTTTGAATTCGTGGAACTCCGAGCCGTCGACAATACGCGCGATCACTTCGCGGATATCGAACGGGCGACGCGTATCCTGCGGTATCACGCCGTAGAGTTCCTGCGCCGCATAACGCGGTTCCACCGGTGCCCGTATCGCCAACGGCATGGGCTTGGTGCGATTGAGGCTGGCGACGATATCGCGTGCGATCGACAGCGCATGCGCATCGTTTTCCGCAAAGTGATCGGCCACACCGGAGGTGGAGGTGTGCACATCCGCACCGCCGAGTGCTTCGGCATCCACGACTTCGCCCGTCGCCGCTTTCACCAATGGCGGGCCGCCGAGAAAGATCGTGCCTTGTTCGCGCACGATGATGGTTTCATCGCTCATCGCCGGCACATAGGCACCGCCGGCTGTGCATGAACCCATTACCACGGCGATCTGCGGAATGCCAAGACCGGACATGCGCGCCTGGTTGTAGAAGATGCGGCCGAAGTGTTCCTTGTCCGGAAAGACCTCATCCTGCATCGGCAGGAAGGCGCCGCCCGAATCAACCAGGTAGATGCATGGCAGGCGGTTTTCCAGCGCTACTTCTTGTGCGCGCAGGTGTTTCTTCACCGTCATCGGGAAATAGGTGCCGCCTTTGACCGTGGCGTCGTTGGCAACCACCACCACTTCCATGCCGTGCACGCGGCCGATGCCGGTGATGATGCCGGCAGCTGGCGCGGCATCGTCGTACATGCCGTGCGCGGCGAGCGGCGACAGTTCCAGGAAGGGCGAGCCGGGATCGAGCAGCGCGCGGATGCGCTCGCGCGGTAGCAGCTTCCCGCGTTTAGTGTGTTTTTCGCGCGCCTTGGCGCCGCCACCTTCGGCGCTGTGGGCCAGTTGGCGGTGCAGGTCGTCCACGAGGGCACTCAATTGCGTGCTGCTGGCGTGGAACTCAGGGGAACGGGCATCGATCTGCGAGGTAAGGACGCTCATGGTGTCGTGCGGCCGTAGTGGCAAACCATGGATGATAGCGGGCCGCGCCATCCAACTGCACCGGCATGTGGGTCAATGCGCACCCATAAAAAACCGGCCGCCCGAGGGCGGCCGGTTTCAAGGCAGTGCACCGAAGGATTAGTTGCCCTTCGAAGCATCCTTCGCTGCGGTAGCGGACGACTTGGCGGCATCGGCAGCCTTGCTGGCAGCCTGCGACGCATCGGCAGCGGCACTCTTCATCGCATCGCCAGCGGCGGTGGACGTAGCAGCCGGAGCGGCAGCCGTGGAAGCCGGGGCAGCAGCGGTGGAAGCCGGAGCAGCAGCGGCCGGGGTGGCAGCGGTGGAAGCAGCAGCGGCCTTCTGAGCCTGGTCAGCAGCCTGAGAAGCTGCCTGCTGGGCCTGATCAGCCGACTTCTGCGCGTCCTGCGCGGAATCCTGCGCGCCGTTGCTGCAAGCCGCCAGCAGCGCGACAAGCGCGGAGGCGAGAAGGGTACGCGTGAACTTCATGATGGATCTCCTTAAGCCGTGGAATGCCAATTGGCAGATTATTAATAGCGCTTTCACGTTAACTGCGCCACCGGGTCGAGCAAACAACTTTAAGCCGCATTAAACCGGGCCGGATGGCTGACACCCGGCCGGTCGTGCAGTGCAGAAAAAAACGCTTAGTCCAAACGTTCCACTGCAATGGCGGTCGCTTCGCCGCCACCAATGCAAAGGGACGCAACACCGCGACGCAACCCACGGGTTTTCAATGCATTGAGCAAGGTTACCACCAAGCGCGCGCCACTGGCGCCGATCGGGTGGCCCAGTGCGCAGGCGCCACCGTTGACGTTGAGCTTGTCATGCGCGATGCCCAGCTCGCGCATCGGTGCCATGGCCACCACGGCGAAGGCTTCGTTGACCTCGAACAGGTCCACATCGCTCACCTTCCAGCCGGCCTTGTCCAGCACCTTGCTGATGGCGCTGACCGGTGCGGTGGTGAACCACTCCGGCTCCTGCGAATGGGTGGCATGCGCCACGATGCGCGCCAGCGGCTCGATGCCACGTGCCTTGGCGTCATCGGCCGAAAGCAGGATCACCGCTGCCGCGCCGTCGGAAATGCTCGACGAACTCGCCGCGGTAATGGTGCCGTTCTCCTTGCGGAAGGCGGGCTTGAGCGAAGGGATCTTGCCGATGTCGGAACGACCGGGTTGTTCGTCGGTATCGACCTGCACGTCCCCCTTCTTGCCGGCCACGGTCACCGGCACGATTTCGCTGGCGAATGCACCGGAAGCCTGCGCAGCCTGGGAGCGCCTCACCGATTCGATGGCGAATGCGTCCTGTTCTTCGCGGCTGAAGTGGTACTTGTCGGCGCACAGTTCGCCGAACACCCCCATGGCCTTGCCGTCATACGGATTGGTAAGGCCGTCCCAGGCCATGTGGTCGACGAGCTTGCCTTCGCCATAGCGAATGCCGCTGCGGGCATTGACCATGTGCGGTGCGTTGGTCATCGATTCCATGCCACCGGCTACGACGATGGCGGCCGAGCCGGCCTTGATCAGGTCATGGCCGAGCATGATGGCTTTCATGCCCGAGCCGCACACTTTGTTGATGGTGGTGCAGCCCGTACCCGCTGGCAGGCCGGCGCCCAGGGCAGCCTGGCGGGCAGGCGCCTGGCCGAGGTTGGCCGGCAGCACGCAGCCCATGATCACTTCGCCGACGTCCTTGGCAGCCACGCCCGATTGCTCCAGTGCCGCGCGAATGGCGGTCGCACCCAGCGTGGGTGAGGGCACGCCGGTGAACTGACCGAGAAAGGAGCCGATGGCGGTGCGCTTGGCACCGGCAATGACAACACTGACGTCCGACATGGGGATCTCCGGGGAAGCTGTATGGCGCTGGGCGCCAGGGAAGGAATTTGCGAATTATCGCAGCCCACGGTGCAAAGCAGCAAATGGCACTTTTCGTGAGAAATCACGTGTTTGTGGGGACGGAATTTTCTCGCAATCCTACAAAGCATGCGAATAAGCTAAGACGGAACGCTGTTGTGGGAGCGATGGCGTTCAACGGGTGCTCGATAAACATGCTCACTGGGTGAGGTTTATGGCAATGGGGATGCAGGCGCAACGCCGCCGTGAAGTAGCCGTATTGATTTCCCTGGCTTTGGGATTGACCGGTTGCGGAGGAGGCGGCGGCAACGGCAATGTCCAGTCCCCTTCGCCGTCGCCCAGCCAATCATCCGGCGTCACCGTTACGCCACAACAGCACACGGCACAAATAGCGGAGACCAACGCCGCCGCCGCGCACAACGCAGGGTTTACCGGTGCGGGCGTCACCATCGGCATTGTCGACAGCGGCATCATGCCCAACAACCCCGCCGTCGCCGGACGTGTGCTTCAGGAATTCGTCGACGTCGATCCGTCGACCAACAACGTCAACATTCCCGACGTCGTCGGCCACGGTACCTGGGTCTCGCAGATTGCGGCGGGCGTGTCGTACGCCGGCTTTGCAGGCGGCATTGCACCGGGTGCCAGTCTGGTCTCTGCACGCATTATTGACGACAACGCGCCCGACGATAACGGTTCAACTCCGGCGACCCCGGTCGCCCCCTCTGACGCCACGCCACTGGGGCAGGTCACGCTGCAACTGATCAACGCCGGTGTGCAGATCATGAACAACTCATGGGGCGGCATTACCTGGAGCAGCAGCGACACCGCCACCACACTAGCGTTCGATAACGCCTATTCGCCGTTCGTCGAACAGCACAACGGCTTGGTGGTATTCGCCGCGGGCAACGATTCGACGGCCAACCCGAGCACGATCGCATCGCTGCCGAGCGTGATCGGCAGTACCGACCCAGGCCTTGAGCACGGATGGCTGGTTGCCGTGGCGCTCAACAGCAACAATCCAACGCAACTTGAAAGCTATTCGAACAAGTGCGGCATCGCGATGAATTATTGCCTGGCGGCACCGGGCGACGTCGTTGTGCTGGACAAGGACACCCTTGCCAGCACCACCAATCCTACCTATTACCTGGTGGAAGGCACCTCGTTTGCGGCGCCGCAGATATCGGGCGCCGCCGCGCTGGTCTGGCAGGCCTATCCCTATTTTTCCAATTACCTGGTTCAGCAGACCTTGCTGGGTACGGCAACGCCATTGGGCGGTTCGCAGCCCAATCCTACGTTTGGTTACGGTGCGCTCAACGTCGGTGCCGCGGTGAATGGTCCGGAGCAATTGAACTGGGGCAATGTCGAGGTTGGATTCAATGGTGCATCGAGCTGGAACAATCCCATCTCGGGCGCGGGTGGCTTGATCATGGATGGGCCCGGTACGCTCAACTTGACCCAGCCGTCCACTTATACCGGCGACACGACCGTCAACGGCGGTACGTTGAACGCCGTTTCGTTGCAGTCGGCTGATACCACGGTCAACGCAGGTACGTTGAACGCGACGTCGATAACGTCGGTCAACACTGCAGTCAATGGTGGTACGTTAAATGCTGGCTCCCTGGCATCGAGCATCAGCATTGCGTCGACGGGAACACTTGCGATCAACGGAAGTTCGGTCGGCGCATCCCAACCGCTGATCACCGGCAATGTCACCAGCCAAGGCGCACTGGTGGTCGGCAGCAGCAATCTCACCATGACGGGCAACTATACACAGACCGGCGGGCGTCTTGCGGTGCCGCTGGGATCGGCCTTGCAAGTGACCGGAAGCGCCACGCTCGCCAGCAGCCCGCAGCTGTACGTATACGGCGCCGATGCGGGGTATGTCATGAATTCACATACCATCGTGCTGTCGGCGACACAGGGGCTCAGCGGCACATTCAATTCCACGATAGGCAAGCCGTCATCGCTCACACTGACGGCGTCGATCGGCTACGACGCCGACGATGCTTATCTCAACGTTACGCAAGTCACTCTGACCAACATCACGGGCATAGCGTATTCGTCGGCGACGGTTGCGGCGGCCGAGCGCGTGCAAAACGCTTTCAACACCATCAATAGCGTGATGGGCAGCAGCTCAACGGCGCAGGCGTTGCCGAGCAGTTTCGTCAGCGGTGCCGCGAGCATTCAGCAGACACAGACCGCCGCCGCCATGAAGCAGAGCCTGGACAGTCTCTCCGGCCAGATGTACGCGGCGAGTGCGGCGATGACATTCGAAGCGATCGATGCCGATACGCTCGCACTGTCCGATCGCTTCGACACCTTGCTCGATCATCCACAGACATTGAGCCTCAACACATTCCATAGCTGGAGCCAAAATCTCGGCTACCAGGGGAGCTTCGCGCGCAGCGGTTACGACAGCCTTGGCTTCCAGCTCAACGGTGCGATGGTGGGCGGCGACCGTATGTTCGGCAACGGCGGCATCCTGGGTTATGCACTCAGCCAGAGCCAAGGCTTGGGCAATTTGCAGCAGACCGCCGATGAAGGTTTCAGCCGCGCCGTGGAGGCGATGATCTATGGCGGCTTCGTGCAGGGAAACTGGTATGCCATGGGTCGTTTCGGTGCCGGCACCGATTGGCAGGACACGCGACGCGAATTGCTGCTCGGCAGTCAATATGCTGGCGTGGGAAGCATCAGCAACGGCCGTTACGACGTTGCGTACAGTGAAAGCGGTTATCGCTTCAACGCGGGTGATTGGAAATTCACGCCGTACGCCAACCTGGAATATGCCAACGTCGAGCGCGACGGTTTCGATGAACTGGGTGGCGACGGCTTTGGCCTGATGTCCGGCTCGCAGTCCATCCAGCGCTGGCAGGCAGGCTTTGGCTTGCGTAGCTCGCGGCAGTGGCTGTTGGCCAACGGCACGCGTCTGAGTCTGCAGGCGCGCCTGCTATGGCAAGACGCCTTCGCGATGCGTGGGGTGTTGCCGAATGCCAGTTTCACGGCGCTGCAAGCATTCACGCCCGTCGACGGTATCGGGTTGTCGCGCTACGGCAGCGTTGCCGGCCTTTCGCTGGATTGGCAGTTCTCGTCGCGCTCGGATCTATCGATGGGTGTCAACGAGTACGACGCGCAACGTGCGCATGCAACGATGGGCACGTTCAATTACAGCGTGAGGTTCTAATCACCCCAGGTTCCCTCTTTCCTCAAGAGAGAGGGGAAAAGCTCTGAACTCAAGGATGTCCCGATTACTCGGAAGGCTTCATTTCGCCTTACCGTCATTCCGGCAAACGCCGGTACGCTTTGCGGCGAGCCTCCAGTTCGGAGCGTTCGGAGAGGGCGCGGCGTTATCCACGTCCGTGGAATAACTCACGACCAATCAGCATGCGACGGATTTCATTCGTGCCCGCACCGATTTCATAAAGCTTGGCATCGCGCAGCAATCGGCCGGTGGGGTATTCGTTGATGTAGCCGTTGCCGCCCAGCGTCTGGATGGCTTCCAACGCCACTTGCACCGCACTTTCCGATGCATTGAGCAGGCAGGCGGCCGGATCGATGCGCGATTTGATGCCCGCGTCAAATTGCGTGGCTACCATGTAGGCAAAGCCACGCGAGCTTTGCAGCTTGGTGTACATGTCGGCGATTTTCGCCTGCATCACGCCAAACGTACCGATCGGTGCATTGAACTGCTTGCGTTCGCGCGCATACGGCAGGGCGATATCCAGCGCGGCCTGCATCAGCCCGATCGGGCCACCCGAGAGCACCAGGCGCTCCGTGTCCAATCCGCTCATCAATACGCGTACGCCTTCGTTCACCTCGCCCACGATGTTTTCGGCGGGAATCTCGCAGTTTTCGAACACCAGCTCGCAGGTGTTGGAGCCGCGCATGCCGAGCTTGTCCAGCTTCTGCGCGGTCGTAAAACCCTTCATGCCTTTTTCAACGATGAAGGCTGTCATGCAGCGGCTGCCGGTGTTGCGTGGGGCGGTGCGCATGTAGACCAGCAGCACGTTCGCATCCGGGCCGTTGGTGATCCACATTTTCGAACCGTTGGCGACCCACGCATCGCCGTGCTGTTCGGCGTGACACATCATTGAGCCCACCACATCGGAACCGGCACCGGGTTCGCTCATCGCCAGCGCGCCGACGTGTTCACCCGTGCACAATTTGGGAAGGTATTTGCGGCGCTGGGCTTCGTTGCCGTTGTGATAGATGTTCTGCACGCACAAATTGGAGTGCGCGCCGTATGAAAGGCCCACCGAACCGGATGCGCGCGAAATCTCCTCCATCGCCACCATGTGCGCGAGAAAACCCATGCCGCTGCCGCCGTATTCCTCTGGCACGGTAATGCCGAGCAACCCCATCTCACCCATCTTTCGCCACAAGTCATGCGGAAAGAGGTTTTCGTGATCGATGTGCGCGGCGCGCGGCGCGATCTCCTTTTCCGCGAAGGCGTTAACGCTGTCGCGCAGCAGGTCGATCTCTTCACCGAGCGGAAACGGACGCATGACAAACTCCTGGGGAGGGGCGCTGGACCGGGGAATTGTAGCGCAGACAGTTTTTCAGACCCTGACGCGGCGCATCAGGGCCTTGGCAAAGTCAGGGTTGCACCTTGGCGCGTTTGATCTTGAGGGATACCTCGGCCATTAACGTGCCTACGTGGCATTCGTAATTCGTGCTGTCGCGGTATTCACTGCCAAAATCGCTGACGATATCGACCAGGGCGTTGACGCCTGCTTCTTTCGCGCCCTCCTGCATGGCGATCAGCGCCGATTGCAGCGCCCAATCGCAGGCTTTCTGATCGTTCTTGCCAAACGCGTTGGTCCTGCGCGTGACAAGGAGGTAATCACTCACTACCTCGACGTGGCCGCTCGGCGTGCTGCCAGCCAGGTAGAACTTCACGGTGCCATCCAGCTTGCCGCTTTGGGTGGCCGCAATGACAGCATTTTCGAACGGAAAATGGACGACCTTGTCTTTCGCCAGCGCCAGGCCGGGCACGATCGCCAACAACGCAACAATGGATAGCGACTTCGCTTTCATACGCATGAGCTCCCTTATCGAGTATCGGGTCTTTCGCAAACGCTTATTCCCACGACGTCATTCCCCATCCTTACGACGTCATTCCCGCGAAAGCGGGAATCCACTGCCCCTTCTCATTGCGAACAGGATGGATTGACCTACTTCGCTGTTGTAAAGCATCTGCGCCTTCGCGGGAAGAATGGCAAAGGACGCTCTTGCCGCAGTCTTCAGCACAACCCGCCATTCACCGCCAGCACCTGACGCGTGATGTAGGCAGCCTCCGGACTCATCAGAAATTG
Source organism: Dyella monticola (assembly GCF_003363155.1). Classification (GTDB taxonomy): domain Bacteria; phylum Pseudomonadota; class Gammaproteobacteria; order Xanthomonadales; family Rhodanobacteraceae; genus Dyella_B; species Dyella_B monticola. The sequence continues at coordinate 610,327 of NZ_QRBE01000001.1, forward strand.
CACCGCTGCGGCCACTTCGTCCGCCGTGCCGGTGCGCTGCATCGGAATCATTTTCAGGATGTCCTCAAGCGGGGCGTCCTCGCTGGTCATATCGGTATCGATCAAACCTGGCGCCACACAGTTCACGGTGATCTTGCGCTTGGCCAGTTCCACTGCAAGTGCTTTGGCTGCACCGATCACACCGGCTTTGGAGGCGCTGTAGTTCACCTGCCCACGATTACCGATCAGGCCTGAAACCGACGTGATGCAGACAATGCGTCCCGCTTGCCGGCGGCGGATCATCGGCATGATCACCGGGTGCAGTACGTTGTAGAAGCCATCGAGGTTCGTGCGAAGCACTTGGTCCCAGTCCTCATCGCTCAGCGCGGGAAATGCGCCGTCGCGAGTGAGGCCGGCGTTGCACACCACGCCATAGTAGGCACCATGCGCATCGACATCCGCCTGCAACGCCGCGGCGCACGCGGCGCGCTCGGCCACGTCGAATTGCAAGATGCGCGCGTTGCGTCCCAGCGCATGCACGGCCGTGCGAACGTGCTCTGCTTCATCAATCCTGCTGCGACAATGCAAAGCAATGTCGTAGCCTGCCTGCGCGAGGCGCAACGCAATAGCGCGGCCGATGCCGCGGCTGGAGCCGGTGATCAGGATGGTTTCAGTCATGCGGATTTTCCTTCACCGAGCGCTCTGAAAAATGCGTCCGCATCGGGTGGGCTGAATACGTTGAGGCGGGCCTCGGCGTGGATGCCTTCGGCGTCGATACGGCAATGGAACACGCCCATGCCTTGTTCATTATGAAAGGCGCGAATGGCCTCTATGCGCAAGCATGTACCGGCAGGGAAGGCCTCGACATTGGCTTCGTAGTGGCGTGTGCCAAGCAGAAAACCCAACTGCACAGCGCGCTGCCGCGTATGCGCGCGACAGCCGGCCCATGCGGCGATGGCCTGCGCCATCAGCTCCACGCCCACCCAGGAGGGCAGGCTGCCATCGACTTCCACGAACAAACCACCCGGTTGAACGATGCGCGTACAAACAATGCGTTCGGCTTCCACGTGCTCGATACCGTCGAGCAGGATCATGTCGCCTGCGTGAGGAAGCACATCGGCGATCGGGCATACCCTCATGCAGGATCCCCAAAGATCAGGCACGCATTGTTGCCGCCGAAGGCGAACGAATTGCTCATGATGTAACGCCGCCCCCCCGTGGGCAGATGGCTGCCTACGTGCGTGAAATTCAAGGCGGGCAACGCCGAATCGGCTTCGCCATCCCACAGGTGCGGTGGCAGACGGCGTTCGCTGCGGCTGTCGGCGAGGCTGAGCCAGCAGAAGGCCGCTTCCAATGCGCCCGCCGCGGCCAGCGTATGGCCGGTGAGTGATTTGGTGGACGAGCAGGGCACCGCGCTGCCGAATACACCGGCCACGGCGCGGCTTTCCATGCTGTCGTTGAGTTCGGTGGCGGTACCGTGGAGATTGATGTAATCGATGCGCGTGGCCTCCAGGCCGGCGCTCTGCAAGGCGTTGCGCATGGCGGTCGTCGCACCCGTGCCTTCGGGGTCGGGCGAAGACATGTGATACGCATCAGAACTTGCGCCACCACCCAGCCATTGCACCGGCCCTCGCTCGCGCGTCATCAGGAACAGTGCGGCTGCCTCGCCAATGTTGATGCCGCGTCGATGCCTGGAAAAGGGATCGCAGCGTTGCATGTCGATGGCTTCCAGCGCATGAAAGCCATTGATCGCCAGCCTGCACAAGGTATCGACGCCACCACACACCACCGCATCACATACACCAAGCCGCAGCAAGCGTTGCGCACTCAGCAAGGCGCGCGCACCAGAAGTGCACGCAGTGGAAATGCCGTAACAGGGGCCGGAGACGGACAGCCATTCGGCGAGAAATTCCGCCGGCGCACCGAGCTCCTGATGCGCATAGCGATAGTCCTCGGGCCACGCGCCATCGCGGCGATAAGCGCCAATGCCGTGCGTGGCTTCTTCGATGCCCGTGGTGCTGGTGCCAAGCACGATGCCCACGCGTGCGTGCCCATAGCGTTCCATCGCAGCACGGATATCGGCTTCGATTTCCAGTGCGGCGGCAAGCAGCAGGCGATTGTTGCGATTGTTGCGGCGCTCGATCAGCGTAGCCGGGATGGGCGGCAGTTGGGCTTTTACACTGCCAAGCGGTGGTTCGTGTTGGGGAATCCAGCCGTGTTCGCTGCGAATCCCGCTGTCGTCGCCTGCGAACAACGCTTCAGCGACGGCGGCTTTGCCTGCACCGAGGTTGCAGATGACACCAAGCGCGTTGAGGTACATATTCATACGCAGAAACCTGGTGTTTCGAGCTCGCCATATACGGCCCCCTCCCCTACGTGCAGTAGGGGAGGGTTGGGGTGGGGTGGGGCACTCAAACTCGCGGTGTACTTCAATAGCACGTCAAGTTCGCGCAACCCCACCCCGGCCCTCCCCTGCTTGCAGGGGAGGGGGCTAGACGTGAGGCATGCAACGATCCGCGTCATACCACCGGCTTCCTCGCCGCCACGTTCACCAAGGTTTCCTCACGCTGCCCGGGCGGTGGCGGTGCGCATAGGCCCCAACGTTCGAGCAGGCCGAAGTCCTTCGAGCGGCTCCACCATAAATACGGAAAAGACACATTCGACGCGGCGAAGACAAAGCCCCGCTGACGCAGCATCTCCAGATATTCGTCGGCGCTTTTTTGCACATCCATCGGATGCCGGAAAAACCAGCGGATCACCCACGTGTCGATATACGCCTTGGTCGATTCGGCAAACAGCAGCCATCCGCCCGGCTTGAGCACACGCCAGAATTCATCCAGGGCGCGTTCCTGCTCCACCAGGTGATGGAAGGTCTGATGGCAGAACACAATGTCGACGCTGCCATCGGGTAGCGGAATCTGCGCGCAGTCCGCGGCGTGCAGGTCGATGACAATGCCTTCCCGTTCGCCTTCCGCTTCGGCAAGGGCGAGGCTGTGCGGATCGGCGTCCAGCCCCAGCAGACGCGTCGGTTGAAACGCCTCGCGCAACAGCCGAAACGATTTGCCTTGACCGCAGCCCGCATCCAGCAAGGTACCGCCTTGCGGCGGCGGTTCGCCGATCAGACGCTTGAGATCGTTGATCGCCACGCGCAGCACATGATGCTGCCAGGTATAGCTGCTCAGGAAATGAAACCCGATGCGGGTTTCTTCGACGTAATGGGGGCTGGCGTAAGTCATGGCATGACAGAAGAGGAGGAGTGCGCCGAACCGCTGGCGAGTCGCCGTTCAACGGCATCGATGAGAACCTTGGGTGACACCAGTTGCATCTCGCCGCTGGCGATGTTTATGGCCACCTGCACACTGCTCCCGCGCGTGAGGCGTTGTCCGGTGGCCGCGTCCTTGATCAGATAATGGATCAACAGACGGTTCTGCCATTCGACCAGATCGGCGCGTACATGCAGCCGTTGTCCAAAGCGTGCGGCTTGAACATAACGCAATTGCAGATCGATCACGGGCCATGCATAGCCCGATTCCTTCATCTGCACGTAGTTGTAGCCGATGTCGTCGAGCAATGCGCAGCGCGCCACTTCCAGATACTTCACGTAATGCCCGTGCCAGACGACGTTCATGGAGTCGACGTCGTAGAAGGGCACGAGAATGTCCACGTCGTTATGGAGAACACCGCTAGTGCGCATGGGTTGCCTCCTTTTTGGCAGGGGGCTCGACCGGTTGCCAGTAGGCGTAGAAGTTGAACCATTGCCGTGGGGCGATCAAGCATTGCGCGGACAGATGATCCGCGTAGCGCTGCACCCAGCCACGGATGGCTTCGTCGCGCTGGCCGCGTTCCCATCGCGCGCTGGCGAGAAACGTGTCCAGGTAGATGCGATAGTGGCCTTCCACTTTCAGGCAGCACAGCAGATTCACCGGGCAGCGCAGCAGACCCGCCATCAGCCACGGACCCTGCGGAAACGCCGCCGGATGACCGAGAAAATCGACCGTGACGCGCCGCGCGTCATGCAACGGCACGCGATCGCCGGCTATCGCCAGCCATTCGCCGCGCTCCATGCGTTGTGACAGGTCCATCATCATCGCCGTATCCAGTTCGCTCACCTGGATCAGCCGCATGCTGCGGTCCCCCGCTTCGCCCAGCAGTCGATTGAATTGCGCAACATGGCGATTGTGCACGAGCACGTTGAGCGGCACGCGTTCGCTGAGCTCAGCCATGGCGCGACAGACATCGGGATTACCCAGATGCGTCACCACCAGCATCTCACCGCGCGCACCGTGCTGGCTGCGCAAGAGTCGCGCACGCACGCCGGTCGGGTCGATCAATTGCACTTGCTCGAAACGCAGCCGGCCACGCCAGACATCCAGGCGGTCGAGCAGGTTGTCGGCAAATGCCATGAACTGCTCGAACACGCTGCCTGGCGTAGGGCGCAACGCCGCGTGGTCGCTCCATGCCGCCAGATACGTTTGATATTGCCCGATGTTGCGCCGCGCGCTACGCGCGGACACAAAGAAATACAACACGATCAGGTACAGCACCGGCGCCAGTAAACGGCGTCCGAACACACGCACGCTGAAGGCGGTCAGCCGCATCAAGAACAGACTGCCGCGCTCTTTATACGCGGACCAGTGGCGTTCCTGGGCGATCTGCTCGTTCATGTCTGGGCGCTCCATGCCAGTCGGCCGGAAGAATACGCTTTTTCACCGTAGCGATAGGCGAAATGCAGCGTGCGGCGCTCGATGTCATAACGCAACGTCAGGTCGACACGGTCGCCAGGTCGCAGCAATTGCTGGAACTTCAAGGCATCCATCACCTGGCAACGCGTGGAGATACCCAATCGCGGCGACGCGAGCGCGAGAGCCCAGCCAATCTGCACGACACCGGGCAACACCGGCGCCACTGGAAAATGACCGTCGAAATAGATCAGGTCGGATGGGACACGAAGTTCCAGCGTCCACACGGCATCGTGCTGATGCTCGGCCAGCACTTCGGGATCGCGAGGCTTCGCGTTCACGCCACACCTCGCAGGCGGCGGCGCAACAGCCACTCGCCGACGAAAAGCGTGCCCATGATGAAATACACCAGCAGACCGTTATAGAGCGTCCACCACGCCAGCGGCGCCCATAGCGTCAGTGCCGCGGACATCACGCCGTTGAAGACGAAAAAGCCTACCCACACCCACGTGACCTTGCGTGTGTAGGGAATGGCCGCATCGGGCAGGTCGGGTTCGCGCACGCGCGCGATGCGTTCAACGATCGGCGGCCCGAACCGGAGGCTCAGGCCAAACGCGCACAACAGCAGGGCGCTGATCAGCGTGGGATACCAGCGCAGCAACACCGCCTCGCCACTCAAGGCCAGTAACGCGCAATAGGTCAATGCGGCGATGAGCATCCAGCGACCGCCCGGTTCCTTCAGCAGACTCGGCGCGCGGATCAGCCAGATCGCGCCGAGCACCAACGCGAACATCGGCGGCGGCACGCGATTCATGCCGAAATACACCACGAAGGGGTAGAGCACCCCCGCCAATGGCAACAGAATGGAGGTCAGTTTGCGCATGCGTCCCGCTGTGCCTGCACGAAACTGGCCAGACTGGCCACAGTGGTGAAATGCTGGCGGGCATCTTTCGAATCGGATGCGATGCGGATGTCATAGCGCTTCTGCAGCGCCAGCGCCAGTTCCAGTGCATCCACCGAGTCCAGGCCGAGCCCTTCGCCGAACAGCGGCAGGTCCGGCGAAATATCCGCCACGGTGACATCCTCCAGATTGAGGGTGTCGATGATCAGTTGCGCAATTTCCTGCTGCAGCGCGTTCATGGCAAAAGCTCCCTGAGAAAGAGTGTGTGCAGATGGGCGTTGAGCCGGCGCGATGCGATCGGCAGCGGCGCGGCGGCGTTGAAGGTTTCCGGTGCAATGTCGTGGCCCACGCGCAGCGTGACGCGCACGCGTCGCGCCGGGATGCGATACCAGGGCTCGGCTTTGGTGAGCGTGGTGGGCTCGACGGTGATGAATACCGGCGTGATCACACGGGCACCGCGCAGCGCAATGGCGGACGCACCGCGGTGGAATACGGGCGCCTGGTTTGGCGTCGTGCGCGTGCCTTCGGGAAAGACGATCAGCGTTTCGCCCGCACGTAAGACACTGGCCGCTTGCTCGAGCATGTCCGGGCTGCCGTTGTTACTGATATACCGCGCCCGTTGAACCGGGCCGCGCGTGCAGGGATTGCGCCACAAGCCTTGCTTGACGATGCAGTTGGCATCGCGGATGTGCGCGATGAGAAACACCACGTCGATCAGCGACGGATGGTTGGCGATAATCATCTGGCCAGGACGGCCAAGCCGGTCGATGCCCTGGAATTCGTAATCCAGCACGCCGCTGCGATACATGAACTGCACGTGCAGATAGAACGCTTTACTGATCGCCGCGCGCGCGCGACGCTGGCGTACAAGCGTATCGCCGGGCAGCAAGCCGAGCAGGGGCAGCACGATCAGGCGTAGGGCGAGTCCACCCACCCCGAACAACACAAAGCTCGCCCCTGTGGCGAACAAGCGCCACAGATGATTGCCGGCACTGGAGTGCCTTATGGGATTCGCTGCCAAATCCATCGACGTGTCTTCCACGCATGTACGAGTGTGCTGCCCCCCGTATGCAAGGCGCGCACAAACGATAAAGCGTGCGGCCAGGCTCCGGTTGCGGACGTACCCGGGTTCGGTTCCAGACGCAGCTTCCAGCGTTCGCCGGTCTGCGCATCGTGCTCCGGTTCAATGCCTCTCAATCGCAGTGCCACAGCATACGAAAACGGCACATCGTCGATCCAGTCGTCATAGGCGACGGGTGGGCGTTCCTCGGCGATCACCACCAATACGGCTTTGGCGCCATCGCCGAGCAGCGCGGCGGCTTCCACCATCGCATGTTCGAACGTATCGGCTTCGCCCGCCACCGCCACCGATTCGCCGCGCTGACCACGCAGCATCGACCATTGCCCGGCGATCGCGTTGTGTACCGATAATCCAAATTGCGTGGGCGAAAGCGGTTGCCCCTCGGCCACTTCACCCAGCAGTGCAAAGGTGCGCGGTGTTTCGCCGTGGCGCGAGGCGAATACAAACGGCAGTTGTTCGTCTTCGCTGCATAAGGGCCATGCAACGTGCATCGTCATGCGCGCTAGGCGGCTGAGACGGCGGCGCTGCATGGCGGGGAGGAAGTCGCAGCTTGGTTGCTCGTTGTTGTCGGGCACGGTAACAGGCTTACGCGTCCATGCTTGCCAGGACGCATCGGTGTCGAGCGTGGGAGCCCATGCACAATGTCGGTCAATGCGAAACTGCATCAGACCACCTGTTCCCTCAAAATGACCTCATCGTTATTCCGGCCTTCGTCGGAATGACGGTGCGTGGGACTGGAAAGTGTCGCACGCATCAATCCACCGCCTTGAAAATCAGCGACGTATTGATCCCGCCAAACGCGAAGTTGTTGTTCATTACATACTCCGCACCCATCGCGCGTCCTGCGCCCACGATGTAATCGAGCTCCGCGCACGCCGGATCCGGTTCCTCCAGATTGATCGTGGGCGCGAACCAGCCGTCGCGCATCATCTGTATCGCCCACCACGATTCCAGTGCACCGCAGGCGCCCAGTGTGTGGCCCACGAAGCTCTTCATCGAACTGATTGCCATGCGTTTGCCGAGTACTTGGGCGGTGGCATGACTTTCTGCGATATCGCCACGGTCGGTCGCAGTGCCGTGCGCGCTGACGTAGGCGATCGCCTCGGGGGAAACCTGTGCATCATCGAGCGCGAGTCGCATGGCGGTTGCCATGGTTTCGCTGGTAGGCTGCGTAATGTGGTTGCCATCGGAATTGCAACCGAAGCCCACGATTTCCGCATAGATGCGCGCGCCACGTGCACGCGCGTGTTCGTACTCTTCCAGTACCAGCGTGGCAGCGCCTTCGCCGACCACCAGGCCATCGCGCGTGCGGTCGAAGGGACGTGGCGTGAGCGTGGCTTCATCGTTGCGCGTGCTGGTGGCGAACAAGGTGTCGAACACCGCCACGCCGGGGCCGGAGAGTTCCTCCGCACCACCACACACCATTAGCGCCTGCTTGCCTTGTTGAATGGTTTCGTAGCCGTAGCCGATCGCCTGGCTGCCCGACGTGCAAGCGCTCGAGGTGGGCAGAATGCGTCCTTTCAAACCAAAAAACATGCCGACATTCACCGCCGTGGTGTGCGCCATCATCTGTACGTAGCTGGTCGCCGTCACGCCCTGCATAGAACCGGTTTCCAGCATGCGTCCCATCACGCGCACCGGTTCGATGCTGCCGCCGGAGGAACCGTAAGCCACGCCCATGCGTCCATCGCTGATGCAGGCGTCATCGAGCAGACCCGCATCGCGCAACGCGCGTTCGCTGGCGGCTACGGCGAGTTGCGCCACGCGGCCCATCGAACGCAGATGTTTGCGCGGCCAGTCGGGGACCTGGAAATCATCGACCGGGCAACCGAGCCGGCTGTTCAGCGATTCATAAAAATCCCACTCCGGCATCCGGCGCACGGCATTGTGTCCTACCCGAAGACGCGGCTGGATGGTCGTCCAGTCGTGTCCCAGTGGTGTGATGCCGCCCATGCCGGTAATGACGACACGCTTCATCGGGTCCTGCTCCGTGCGAAAAAGAAAGTCATGGCGAACGTGTCCGTGGTGCCACGCTGATGGGTACCAACAAGGCGGTGAAACCGATACCCAACAGCAGGGTAAGCCCGAAGTCGCGCAGCGCCGGCATCGAACTCCACGCCAAGAGTCCGAACGACAATAAAGCAGTGATAGCCGAAAGCAGCACGCTCGCGTACATCGCGCCGGGGCGATGGGTTATATGCGGTTCGCCCTCGCGCAAAAAGACGGCGTAATTCGCGCCCACGCCGAGTACCAGCATCAAGGCCATCCAATGAAACAGCGTAAGTGGATGATGCAGGTAACCGAGCAACGCCAGCGTCAAGCCCATGCCCCACACCGGCGGCGCCAGCACACGCGGCACTTGGCGTAAGCCGTAACGCCAGGCGAATACAGGCACGATCAACAACAGTGCGGCGAGCAGCCAGACGCTGGCGTAGCGACGATAGCGACCAAACAGATCGGAGACGCCAGCGGCCTTGTCCACCAGGCTGACGCCGGGCAAATGCACAGCGGCCTGCGCGAGCTGCGCGCTAGACGCATCGCCTTGCGGCACGACCAGTGAAGCTGCGCCGTAGCGAGTATCGTCACCCATCCACAAATAGTGGAAGGGCGCAGCGAGAGAAGTTTGCAGCCACGCTTGCAGGGTGAGCGGCGTGCCGGGCCACGCTTCCACAAAGCGCGTGATGTCGGCATCGCGAAAACCCCCTGTGCTCAGCCACTGGCGCATGCGGTCCGGTTGCGCAAAGAGCGGGGCGAGCAGCGCGTGATCGGCACGCTGACGCTGCAAGGAAGGCACCATGCCCGCCAGTCCCAGCCAGCCTTGCAGCGTTCCGGTATCCACCATGCTTTGCAGCCGCTGCTCCAGCGCTTCTTCGCGTTCCAGCACCTGCTCCTCGTTCGCACCTTGCACGAGATAGAACTGCGTGCTGTTGCCAAGGCCGGTGATATCCCGAATGCGTGCTTCCTGTGTCACCAACGTTGCGGGCGGCGAGATGAGCAGATGCACGTCATCGTCATGGCGCAACTGCCGCCAACCGGGTATCGCCAGCAGCAACGCGACGATGGCGAGCGCCCATCCGCGGCGCCCGGATGTCACGCGCGAGAATGCGCTCTGCAACGCGAGTGCGCTGCGCACGGAAAGCGTCGATAGCGGCTTGGCAGGGCGTTGCAGCAGGGCAGGCAACAGGCAAAACACGCTCAGGCACGCCACCGCCATGCCGGTCATGGCGAAGCACGCCATCTGCCGCAATGCGGAAAACGGTACCAGCCCGAGCAACGCATAACCCAGCAGCGATGTACCCAGCGCCAGCAACAGGGCAGGGCGAACTTGACGCAGGCCCTTGCGGGGCTCCCACACCTGACCCGCATTGGCGCGCGCGGTGAGGTATTGGATGGAGTAGTCCACCGCTTCGCCCAGCAACGCCGCACCAAACACCAGCGTGAGCAGATAAATCTGCCCGAACACCAGCACGCTTATCGCGGTTGCCGCGACGATGCCCAAGGCGGTGGAAAGAAACGCCAGCAGCAGCGGTCCGGGCGAACGGAACACGGCCAGCAATAAAAGCGCGATGCCGAGCGTGGAAATCAAACCAACGCGATGCACATCGCGTTCCGCCCCCCCGCGCGCGGAAGCGGCGTAGAACAACGCACCCGTGCGCAACACCTGTGTGCCGGGTTCATCGTGCTCGATCGCTTGTTCGGCCTGCGCCAGCGCATCCAACGCGCGGCGCTGAACCACATCGTCGTAGGAGGAGCCCTTGAGCGTGGCGGTGACCATCACATAGCTGCCATCGTCGCGATGTACGGTGAGCAGGTTGTCTTCCGGCACCAGGGGCGAGCGACTCCATGGCTGTTGATCCAGCCAGTGCTGCAGCCAGCCAAACGGATCATCCTGCAGCCGCGTGCCCACCCCGGTGACGAACGGTTCGTTGATGCGTTGGGCAAGCGCCTGCTGCGGGTTATAACCGGGCTGGGCGAGCGCGCGCCGATCCGCATCGGTTAAAAGCATGAAGCGATGCGCGAGATAGGGCGCGACCAGTTGCTGCAAATCAAACGGCGGCAGTTCGGCCGTTACCGAGGCAAAGACATTGTTCTTGCCAAGCATGCGGCCTAGTTCGCGCGCGGCTGCTTTGGCGTGATCGTCATCGGCGTTGTGCACCAGCAGGATCACGCGATCGCCATTGGCATGTGCCAGGCGCTGCGCGGCGATTTCAGCCAGCGGATTACGTTCGGTGGCTGGCAGCATGGCCAGCAGATCGGTCTGGATCGGCGAGCGTCCCCGTCCAAACAGCAGCCATGCACCGAGCAAGGTGACCAGCAGCATCGCCGCCAGAAACCATCCCGCGCGCAGCCACAGGTTGCGTTCTGTCATGGCAGATCGAGCGCATGCTTTTCCAGCGCGCTTAGCGGGCCGGCATCGCGGGTGTCGGTCATGCGGATATCGGTTTGCGTACCGTCCTGCATCGTGATGCGAATACGTTGTAGAAACGCGCCGCCATCGAGCTCGATGCCTTTGAGCACCTGCGCCACGCGCGCCTGTTTCGGTGTGAAGTGGAGCGTCCACTGCGCGGCACTGCCATCCACACTTACCGTGAACTGGCGCGTCACAGTATCGAGCCGGCCTGACAGCATGCCTTGCAGCATCTGCGCAATCTGGCTGACGCCGCGCTCGCTGCGCACGGGATGCATGGTGCCGTTGTTGTCGATGCTTACGCCGCGCGTGCCAGTAAGGGCCAGCGTTTGCTGATACGGCTGCTGCACTTGCCACAGCATGCCGTGGCCGGTGACGAACAGCAGTTGGCCGCTGCTGGTTTGCGGCTGGGTGAGCGCGGGGTTCTGGCGTTGCTGCGTGAAGCCGGCGCGCACTGCCGTGTGTTGGCTCAGCTCGCTCAGAATGGAATGAAGCAAGTTGGACGATGTGTCCTGTGCATGCACGCTGACGCATAGGAACAGCAGTACAAAAAACCAGGCTCCCCCCGTATGTTTTCTGCCGTCATTCCCGCGAAAGCGGGAATCCATCCTGCCCTGATGCAGGCGTGAAAATGGATTTCCGCTTTCGCGGGAATGACGGCCGGGAGTGCAGTCACGTGAAACGTTCATGCCGCCCATGCGGCACCCCTCTTCTTGTGCTTACGCCACAGCAACATCGGCGCCCGCGGCAACATGCCTAGCAGCAGCCGGGTGTGCATCGCGGAAATACGCAGGTTGTCGTGCAGCATATGGAAATGGGACAGGCCGTTTTGCGGATAAATCACCCGGGTGGGCAGGTTGCGTACCGGCACGCCGCGCCACATCAGGCGCACGGCCACTTCGGTATCGAAATCCATGCGCGCGGGCAAGGGCGCGCGATCGATCTCGGCACACGTCACATCCAGCGGATACAGACGGTAGCCGCACATCGAATCACGCAGCATGAACGAGAGTGTTTCCAGCCATACGCACACATGCGTCACGTAGCGCCCATACAATCTCGCGCGCGGTACGCTGTGGTCGTAGATCGGCTGGCCGCAGATCAGCGTGGCAGGATGCGCACGGCCTTCGGCAAGAAAGCGCGGCACGTCCGTCACATCGTGTTGACCATCCGCATCGATCTGCAGCGCATGCGAGTAACCGGTATCGCGCGCGGCAATCATGCCGGCGGTGATGGCGCGCCCCTTGCCGCCGTTTCGCGGCAGGCGCAACAACTGCACGCCAGGTGCCGCCAATGTGGCGAGCACGGCGCGCGTAGCCTCATCGCTGCCGTCATCGACGATCAGCACCGGCAGCCCATGTGCGCGCAGCGCCTTGACGGTGGCGGCGATGGTGTCTTTATGGTTGTAGATGGGAATCAGCGCGCAGGGGTGGAAAGCGTGCGGCATGACGCACTCGCCTGCGTTCAACGGGTCAGCAGCGCGCGCACGGTGGCGATCACGTCGCCGACCGTTCGCACGTTCTTGAAGTCCTCGGGCTTGATGCGCATGCCGGTCATGTCCTGCACCTGGATGGCCAGGTCCACGGCATCGATGCTGTCCAGTTCCAGGTCGGTGAACAGGTGGGTTTGGGCGTTCACGCGCGACGGGTCGATCTCGAAGGTGTCATGCAGCACCTCCTTGAGCCTGAGCAGGATGTCTTCATCGCTGATCCCGGTTTCCATCATTGCGTTCATAAACCCAACCTGCTCTGCGACCCTGCATGACCTTCCCCGTACCTTTATCGGCAGGCGCCCAATGCGCCGCAGCCGAAGGCCTGGCCGGTGAAAGCTATTGTTTGTTTCCAACCCGCTGGGCGGGTTCCCCTTATTTCAAACTTTGCCCAATGCCGGCAATGCCTTACCGCACATTTTCTTGCGCCGAAAAAGTCTAGCAGAACTACCCCGTGCGAGCGTGCCCGGGCCAGGGTCGAACGCAAAAGAAAACGCCGGTCATGCGACCGGCGTCCCCAGTACCCTATGGTGCAGTTTTTTACTGCCCGCGCATGCGACCGGCAAAGCGCTGGCCGCCGTTGCCCATGTGCGGCAGCTTGATCTTGCCAATGGCCTCGATGCGCTCTTCGGCCAGACGGTCGGCCGCCTTGTAGGTGGGCACGTTCTGCGTCTTGCTGATTTCGAAGATGCGGCCCAGGTTGTAGTAGATGGTGCGCATCATGCGCATCGCGCGTTCGCGGTTGTAGCCGTCGATTTCCAGCGAGACGTTCATCACGCCGCCGGCGTTCACGGCGTAGTCGGGCGCGTACAGCACGCCGCGGCGCTGCAGTTCTTCGCCGATGGCATCGTTGGCGAGCTGATTGTTGGCCGCGCCGCAGATGATCTTGGCCTTGATGCGATCGATGGTCTGCTCGTTCACCGTGCCGCCCAGTGCGCAGGGCGAGTACACGTCGGCGTCCACGTCGTAGATTTCGTCCAGGCCCACGGCTTCGCAACCCAGTTCGTCCACGCAGCGCTGCACGGCGTCTTTGTTGATGTCGGTGACGAACACCTTGGCGCCCTGTTCGCGCAGCAGCTTAATGAATTCGCTGCCCACGTGACCCGCGCCCTGCACGGCGTAGCTGTACTTGCCCACGTCTTCATTGCCGTGGCGGAAGTTCAGCGCCGCCATCAGGCCCTGCAGCGTGCCGTAGGCGGTAAACGGGGAGGGATCGCCCGAACCGCCATGCACCTGATGCACGCCGGTGACGTATTCGGTTTCGCGGAACACGTATTCCATGTCGTTCACGTCGATACCCACGTCCTCGGCCGTGATGTAGCGACCGTTGAGCGAGTTGACGAAACGGCCGAAGGCGCGGAACAGCGCTTCGGACTTATCTTTCGACGGATCGCCGATGATCACCGCCTTGCCACCGCCAAGGTTGAGGCCGGCGACGGCGTTCTTGTAGGTCATGCCGCGCGACAGGCGCAGCACATCGTTGACTGCATCTTGCTCGGTCTTGTACGGCCACATGCGCAGGCCGCCCAGGGCCGGGCCCAGCACCGTGTTATGGATCGCAACGATGGCTTTCAGGCCCGCGTCTTTGTTGTGGCAGAAGACGACTTCTTCGTGGCCTGTTTTAGCGATGGTTTCGAAAATCATTGGAACGTGAACTCCACATATGACGGTGCCTGGGGACGGCACTGATAGGGAATGCGTTGGCCCCGCCAAGGACCTGACGCCTGAAAACTCAAAGCCCCAGCAAGAAGGCTGGGGCGAAAGTTAGCCGTGTAAGTTTAATACGACTCGTGAAGAAGGCCTGTCGCGCCGCAGCAAAGGGTGTGCGCCACTGCAGCCGGCGCTGGTCGTTCACGCACGTGTCCCGCGAGCAAAAAAAGCCCCGCCGAAGCGGGGCATTTTTCGAGTTTCTGCAAACGATAGGCTTAACCGGCCACCCACACACCCACGTGGAAATGCCAGCCGCCAGGGCCCCGTTCCCAATGCGGATGCACGTAGTGGTAGCCCGGGCGAACGCTTTCCCAATGACCGCGCACGGCGACATAGCGGGCGCCATTCCAGTGCCAGTAACCGCGTGCCCAGATATAGCCCGGACGCGGCGGCGGAACCTCTTCGATCACTTCGACCGGCGGCGGCTGCGGCGCCACTTCAACATAAGCCGGCGGCGGCGGCGCGGGTTGTTCCACATACACCACTCGATGCGGACGCGGTGGCGGTACCGGTTCCACCACGCAACCGGCCGTGACAGCAGTGACACCTGCAAGGGCAAGCAAGGCTGCAAAGCGCAATGACATGAAATTTCCCCACAAAAATGGACCGGAAAGCTGCCGGTCCGTCAGGTGCGAAGAGTCTAGGCTGTGTTGCTTGCGTGAACCTGCGCTCCATCATGGCGATGGAGCGCAGGGATTTGCGCTGATGCGCGATCAGCGGCGGCCCCAATAACCGTCACGCCAGTACCAGCCACCACCGCGGCGCTCCCATACACCGGGATGCCAGAAGTAGCCCGGGCGCGCGCGCACCCACGTGCCACCCACCCATACATGGCGATGCGCGTAGCGGTCCCAGCGCCAGTAACCGGGCATCCACACATAGCCGCGACGCGGCGGCGGAACAGCTTCGTAGCGCGGCGGCGGCGGACCCACGTTGATACCCACGCCGACACTCACCTGCGCAGACGCAGGCGGGGTATAGCTCACGCTGGCAAACGCGAGGGCAATGCCTGCAACAAGCGCCAGTTTGCGGGTCATGCTCATCATGATGTCCTCTCTCCAAAGTTAGGCCGCCGCAACAGGCGGCTGGCAGTGCGGGGAACGCGATCATCTTTGCTGGTGTTGACGTGCGGCCTCAGCGTCGTTCAGCTAGCAGCAGAATTTTGCGAAACCACCCGTCCCCCACCCGCTAGGGTGAGGGGACAATCTTGCGGAGATGTTTCGGCTTGGCAATGGGTCATGGATGGGCCATTGCGCTTCGTGGCTTATGGAATAAAACGAACGGTCGTGCTATTTTTGGTCGCATGAACGCTTCCACCAGCCCTGGCAAAGGCGCCACCACCCGCGAGTTGATCCTCGAGCACGCTTACGAGCTGGCCCGGCACGATGGCCTGGAAGGTCTTTCCATCGGTGCGCTGGCTCTCGGCGTGGGCATGTCCAAGAGCGGTGTGTTCGCCCATTTCGGGTCGCGCGAAGAACTGCAACTGGCGCTGCTGGACGCCACCACCCGGCGCTTCGTCGATTTCGTCATGCGCCCCGCGGTAACGCTGCCGCGCGGGCTCACGCGATTGCGCGCCATTCTGGAGCGGTGGTGCGAGTGGGGGCGTATCCATCAAAGCGGCTGCGTATTGATCAGCGCGGTCATGGAATACGACGGCCGCGAGAACAGCGCCTTGCGCACGCGCGTAAAGCAGCAGCAATCGGGCTGGCGCGATGAGCTCATACGTGCCGTGCGCCAGTCGATCGACGTCGGTGATCTGCGCGCCGACACCCACGCCGAACAGCTCGCCTTCGAAATCTACGCGCTGCTGCTGGCCTTGCATCACGACGCCAGCCTGTTCGGTTTCGACGATGCGCATCGCCACACCTGGGCGGCGCTCGACCGCCTGTTCGCCAGTTATCAGCCGTAGGAGGTTGCCGCCATGACCCAACAATCCGCTGGTTCGCGTCATCACACCGCGCGCAACACATGGAAACTTGGCGCGGTGCGCCTGGGTTTCGCCGTGGGCAGCCGGCTTGCACCCACGCGCACCGTGGATCGCGCGGCGCGGTTGTTCGCCACGCCTTTTGCCAGCAGTCGCAGCCGTGCACGCGCCGCGCAGCCGGATGAGGCCATGCGGCGCGGCGAACTCCACATCGGCGGCGAAACCATCGCGACCTATGTGTGGGGCAATCCATCCACGCAACCTTATGCGTTGCTGGTGCATGGCTGGTCCAGCTTCGGCCTGCGTTATCTGCCGTGGGTGGCAAAACTGCGCGCACTGGGCCTGGCCGTGGTCAGCTTCGATCAACCCGGTCACGGTGCCAGCACCGGCAAGCTGTGCACCTTGCCGGATTTCATCGCCACCGTCCGCGCCGTGGGCAAGCATTTCGGTACGGCCGCGCTCGCGATTGGGCACTCCATGGGCGGTGCCGCACTCGCGCTGGCGCAGGATGAACACTGGCATGCGCAACGTCTCGCGCTGATCGCCCCCGCCGCCGACATCGAGGCCGCCGCCAATCGTTTCATCCGTTTCGTGCGGCTCGGCCAACATCTGCGCGAGCCGTTCCTCTCCTGGTACGAACGCCGCACCGGCGTGCATGCGCGCGAGCTGCATGTACATCGTCACGTTCCCGCACTCGGCCAGCCCGGCTTGATCGTGCACGACCTGGATGATCGCGAAGTGCCATGGGAAGAGGGTGAGCGCTACGCACGTTACTGGCCGGGTGCGCGCTTGCTCACCACGCAAGGCTTGGGCCATCACCGCATTCTGGATGCGGCAGAAGTGATCGATGCAACGCTGGCGTTTGCGCGCGGCGAACGTGTGGGTGATCGCGTCGTGGCATCGCCGAATTTGCCATTCGGGCTGGCGTAGCAAGTCATCTCATCATCGCCAAAAACCGCTTCCTCCCCTGCGCGCAGGGGAGGGCTGGGGTGGTGTAGGCAGCACTTGCGGGATAGTTTCACGCACGTATCCCAACCCCCTCCCAGCCTCCCCCTGCAAGCAGGGGGAGGGGCGTGTTCGGGCGACAACGAAGCGGCGAAGAACAGTTTCAGCCCACTCACTCGCCGCGATACTTCTCCCAATCCAACACCCCCTCCGATTTCGCCACTATCACCGCCGTCACCGCATCCCCCGTCACATTCGCCGCCGTCGTGCACATGTCCAGCAAGCGATCCACCGCCGCAATCACCGCGATCACCTCCAGCGGCAAACCCACCGACGACAGCACCAGCCCCATCACCACCAGCGCCGCACCGGGAATACCCGCAGCGCCGATCGATGCCAGCGTGATCATCACCATCACCGTCAACAACTGGCCGAAGGAAAGCTGCACCCCATACGCATGGCTCGCAAAAATCGCCACCGTGCCCAGATAACACGCCAGCCCCGCCATATTCACCGTGCAGCCCAACGGCAATACAAAGCTCGCCACGCGCGTATCCACACCCATGCGATCCTGCGTGTTCTCCAGATTCAACGGTAACGTCGCCGCACTACTGGCACACGAATACGCAAACAACTGCACCGGTAGCATCTTGCGCAAAAATGGCAGCGGATTGATCCGAAACAGCATCAGCAACACGCTGCAGATCACAAACATAAAAATCAGCAACGCCGCATACGTCACCGCCACCAGCGCGCCGAGATGCCCCAGCACGGTAAAGCCGTGATCCGCCGTGACATACGCCATCAACCCAAACACACCGATCGGCGCAAACACCAGTACGATGTGAATCAGCTTGAACACCACGCTGGCAAGGCTCTCGAAAAACGTGCGCACCGGCGCGGCCGCTTCGCCGGCAAAATTAATCGAGAGCGCAAAGAACATCGCAAACACAATCGTCGGCAACAACGCACCTTCCGCAAACGCCTTGAACGGGTTGGAAGGAATGGCGCCGATCAGCGCATCTTTAATGCTGGCGGTCGGCGCCGCAGGTGCATGACTGGTGCTCAGGCTAAGCCCGAAGCCCGCGCCCACCTTGAACACCATTGCCAGCCCCATCGCAATGGCTGCCATTACCGCCATCGTCACCGCGTAAATAACCAGCGACTTCCACGCCATGCGCCGCATCGTCGCCATATCCGAAAGCGATGTAATGCCGCACACCAGCGACACAAACACCACTGGTATCACGCACATGCGAATCAGTGACATGAACATGTCGCCCAGCGGTGCCAACATTTTCGCGGGCTCGCCCACAAAATGCCCCACCGCAAGGCCAAGGATCATCGCGAGTAGAATCTGTTGCCACATAGGCAGCCGCGGGAAGCGGCGCGGTGTGGAAGACGCAAGCACGGTCGACTGCATAACACGTTCCTCCTGAAAGCTGCATCCGAAACAAGCCGAAGGGGAAGCGTTGTCGCATGTTCAAAAACGATGGTAATCCTCGCCGGTCAGCGGAAACAGCGCCCGCTGGCGCAGCTTCCAGCCTGCAATCACCCGTTTAACAGGCAACCCCACTAGAATGGTTGCGTTTGGAACATACGTTCTCGGAGTCCCCATGAGTTCCCCCGCCAAGCACGTTCCTGCCACCGATGCGCAGGCCGAAACCAGTCCGCTGCGTTTTGTCACCGCCGCCAGCCTGTTCGATGGCCACGATGCCGCCATCAATATCATGCGCCGCATCATTCAATCGCAGGGCGCGGAAGTGATCCACCTGGGCCACAACCGCTCAGTGGAAGACGTCGTGCGTGCTGCACTGCAAGAAGACGCCGACGCCATTGCGCTGTCCTCCTACCAGGGCGGCCACGTGGAGTACTTCAAGTACATGGTGGACATGCTCAAGGAGAAGGGCGCCGCCCACGTCCGCGTATTCGGCGGCGGCGGCGGCACCATCACCCCGGAGGAAATCCGCGAGCTGCAAGCCTACGGCGTGGAGCGCATCTACCACCCCAACGACGGCATGAAGCTCGGCCTGGTGGAAATGATCGAAGACGTCATGCACCGCGCCGGCAGCGCCGCCGCCCAGCGCGAACAGAGTGACGCCATCGTCCCGCCTGCCATCAGCATCGACGATGAAATCAGCATCGGCCACATGCTCTCGGCCATCGAAGAAGGCAAGGTGAGCGACGCCGAACTCGCGCGCCTGCGCAAAGAGTGGTCGCTTGCCGGCAAGCACACGCCCGTGCTCGGCATGACCGGCACTGGCGGCGCGGGTAAATCCTCCGTGGTGGATGAACTGCTGCTGCGCTTCCTGCACGCCTTCCCGCACATGCGCATCGCCGTGCTCGCCGTGGACCCCACGCGCCGCCGCAGCGGTGGCGCACTGCTGGGCGATCGCATCCGCATGAATGCACTGCGCAGCCATCGCGTCTACATGCGCTCCATGGCCACGCGTCGCCAGAACGCCGCCACCAACGAAGTGCTGCACGACTGCATCAACTTCCTGAAAGCGCAGCCGTACGACCTGGTGATCGTGGAAACCGCCGGCATCGGCCAGAGCGATTCGGAAATCGTCGACCTCGTCGACTTCCCCGTCTACGTGATGACCAGCGACTACGGCGCCGCCAGCCAGCTCGAAAAAATCGACATGATCGATTTCGCCGAACTCGTCGTGCTCAACAAATTCGACAAGCGCGGCGCCGAAGACGCCCTGCGCGACGTGCGCAAACAGTGGAAGCGCAACCGCAACGCCTTCACGCTCAAAGACGAAAACGTGCCGGTGTATCCCACCATCGCCAGCCAGTTCAACGATCCAGGCGTCACCTGGATGTTTACCAACCTGTGCCGCCTGCTGCGCGAAAAGCTCACCGCCAAGGGCGGCGAGCACGCCATCGAAACTACCCACTGCGATTTCCAGCCGACGCTGGACGTCACCCTCAAAGAACCCCGCGCCACCGTCCTCATCCCTGGCGCACGCGTGCGCTACCTCGCCGAAATCGCCGAGCAGGGCAGGGGCATCAACAGCGAAATCGAACGCGAAGCCGAATTCGCCAGCAAGGCCCAGCACTACTACGAATCGCTGAAAGAACTCGGCGATGAAAAGCTGCCGCAGCCGCTGGAACGCTACGATCACGACGCCACGCACGACACCGCAACCGAGCGCTCCCTCCTCGTGCTCCGCCAACGCTACAACGCCGCCCTGCGCGAGCTCAGCAGCGAAGCCCTGCACCTGCTGCGCGACTGGCCCAAGCTCTACAAATCCGTCACCGACGACGTCAACGAATACAAAGTGCGCGACAAAGTGATCCGCGTAGAAAACTACCGCGAATCCCTCAGCCACCAGAAAATCCCCAAAGTCGCCCCGCCCAAAACCAAAAACTGGGGCGACCAGTTGCGCTTTCTCATGCGCGAAAACCTGCCGGGCCACTACCCGTACACCGGCGGCGTGTACCCCTATCGCCGCACCGGCGAAGACCCCACCCGCATGTTCGCCGGCGAAGGCACGCCCGAACGCACCAACCGCCGCTTCCATTACCTGAGCCAGGGCGGCGCCGCCACGCGCCTGTCCACCGCGTTCGACTCCGTCACCCTATACGGTGAAGACCCCGCGCCGCGCCCGGACATCTACGGCAAAATCGGCAACTCCGGCGTCAACATCGCCACGCTCGACGACATGAAGAAGCTCTACTCCGGCTTCGACCTCAGCGCGCCGACCAGCTCCGTCTCCATGACCATCAACGGCCCCGCGCCGATCATCCTCGCGATGTTCATGAACACCGCGATCGATCAGAACGTGGAGAAATACCTCAAGCAAGATCCTGCACGCTGGTCCGACGCGCAAAAACGCATGGACCAACTCTTCGCCAGCAAAACGCGCCCCGCGTACTCCGGCGACCTGCCCAAAGGCAACGAAGGCTTGGGCCTGAGCCTGCTCGGCGTCACCGGCGATCAACTCATCGACGCCGACACCTACGCCCGCATCAAAGAAGAAACCCTGCAAACCGTGCGCGGCACCGTGCAGGCCGACATCTTGAAAGAAGACCAGGCGCAAAACACCTGCATCTTCAGCACCGAATTCGCGCTGCGCATGATGGGCGACATCCAGCAATACTTCGTCGACCACAAAGTGCGCAACTTCTATTCGGTCTCCATCTCCGGTTATCACATCGCCGAAGCCGGCGCCAACCCGATCAGCCAGCTCGCCTTCACCCTCAGCAACGGCTTCACCATTGTTGAGTACTACCTCGCGCGCGGCATGAACATCGACGACTTCGCGCCGAACTTAAGCTTCTTCTTCTCCAACGGCATGGACCCGGAATACACCGTTATCGGCCGCGTCGCCCGCCGCATCTGGGCACGCGCCATGCGTGAGCGCTACGGCGCCAGCGCACGCAGCCAGATGATGAAGTACCACATCCAAACCTCCGGCCGCTCCCTGCACGCGCAGGAAATCCAGTTCAACGACATCCGCACCACCCTGCAAGCGCTGTACGCATTGTTCGATAACTGCAACAGCCTGCACACCAACGCCTACGACGAAGCCATCACCACGCCAACGGAAGAAAGCGTGCGCCGCGCCGTCGCCATCCAGATGATCATCAACAAAGAACTCGGCCTCAACTTCAACGAAAACCCGTGGCAAGGCAGCCACATCGTCGACGACCTCACCGACATCGTGGAAGAGGCGGTCTACAAAGAATTCGAAGCCATCAGCGAACGCGGCGGCGTGCTCGGCGCCATGGACACCATGTACCAGCGCGGCAAGATTCAAGAAGAATCCATGTACTACGAGCACAAAAAACACGACGGCAGCCTGCCCCTCATCGGCGTCAACACCTTCCTGCCCAAAGACCACGGCGGCGAAATCGCCACCGAAATCGAACTCATTCGTTCCACGGAAGAAGAGAAGGGCCAGCAGATCGACAACGTGCAGGCGTTCGGCAAAGCCCGTAACGAGCTGGCGCCGGAAAGCCTCAAGACGCTACAGAACACCGCGCGTGAGCGTAAGAATGTATTCGAGCAGTTGATGGAGGCGGTGAAGTACAACTCGTTGGGGCAGATTAGCCATGCCCTGTACGACGTTGGCGGTGAATACCGTCGCAATATGTAACAAGCGCCGACGCAAAACCTTCTCCCCTTGGGAGAGGGCTGGGTGAGGGGTTGTTCGGAGCGCAACATTTTGCGCATCGAGCCCTAACCGAGCGCCTGTAATAGCACCATCCCTCCAAAGCCCGTTAATACGTGGCCGCTTTTCATCACGCTGCCTTTACAAATCCCCCGCCGCACCCTTGCTAGCATTTCCCGCGGGAATTAAGCATCTAAAAAAAGGGCAGGGGGAAACAATGACAAAGTTTTTAGCCGTGGCGGCAACCGCCACGCCAACTATTGGCTGCGTAACAGCTTCGAGGGATCTCATTACGTTCTTCGAACTAAGTAAGCAGAGCATTCGTGATGTTCCGCGCTTCCACGACGATAGCAAATTGATGGCTGACTTAATTCGGCAACTTGCCTAAGCGGCTGGCGGCGGAGCATATGAAAGACGCCCTAACTATGCTTCAGACGGGTGGGCCGTTGACCTATCTCGTCCTACTTGTGTTCGCACTGCCTGCACCGATCCGGGGATTCTTTGCGTTAACGCGTAGTCGGAGTCAGGCACGCAAAGAATTTCTTGAGCTTTGGAAAAATGGCGACAAGAACGACGATTTCTGGCTCGAACTAATGATTCGCCACTGTTTTGGCGAAGCACTCCCGGCCGCATTGGTTCGACGTGTGATGCACCTACCTGCCGCTCCAACAGCGTTAGCCAATCTGGCACTTTCGTGGTCATGGTTTACTTATGATGTTGAGACAGCAAGTTTGCAATGGAAAAGGAAATGGCGCGGAAGATGGAGGTGGGCCATGATTGAATACTATGCCTGTAATGTGGCGTACATGGTGCTCGGCACTATCGGTGTAATGTCTATTCTAGCGTGGTTATTTAAGTCAGTTGCGTTGCTTGGTGGG
Source organism: Dyella monticola (assembly GCF_003363155.1). Lineage (GTDB taxonomy): Bacteria > Pseudomonadota > Gammaproteobacteria > Xanthomonadales > Rhodanobacteraceae > Dyella_B > Dyella_B monticola. The sequence continues at coordinate 633,444 of NZ_QRBE01000001.1, forward strand.
CTAGTATGCCTGTTAGGCGCGATATCAATCTCGCCTCGCTTAGTAAATATGGGTTTCGCTATCAAGGCGTTCAAAGGACTGTCAACTTTATTCGTCCACCAACAAGATCAATCGCTAACGGTCATCAATGTAATCGGACCGCTTTAACTCTCGCTACAAAATAATCGTAAGAGACGAAGGTAGATTTGGTGCAGCTGCGAGCCAAGGGGTTTTATCGGAAACCGCAATAGCTAAGTCTGAGTGCTTGCATGGATAACAGGGGAAAGGAATGAGAGAGAAAAAATTTCCAGTTTGTGCGGCCAATATAGTTGTACTTAATCATCCAGAGGGAGTGTACGAGCGCTTGATTACTGCTGCCTTCAACTTGCTTTCGATTGTTCCGGTTCATGGGGATAGGCATGCATTGTTGGTGAGCGTCGAGAGAAGTCAGGAGTTGACGATCAGTGGAAGAAAAGTTCTGCGAGGTTCGCTATCAACTTTCCTTGAATTAGGACGTTGATGCGCCGTGGTTTGATGTTGATAGTCTGAGAGTGACCATCGAAGACCAGCGCAAGTGCATACAGATTCCTGATTCACTCCGCCCCAATATGGCCGATTTCTACTTTGTGTTTGTTCCAGCGTCGCACTTTTTAGTTTGTCAGGCAGAGTCGGTAATAAGTGGTCGGCGAACACATGTCGCCGACGTGGGCAGGTTCGTTTAACCTGGCTGAATAACACTATCTGGCACCGTAGTTGTTCAGCTCAGCAAAAGTGGGGCCCAACTCGCTTCGGTTGTCGCCACCATGAGTGATACCCCCTAGGTGGTCATTTATGGATTGCTGGTGATTCTCTAGGTAAGTGACAATTCTGTAACTTCTTGGACCATTGTCAATGGAGGTGAATACTGATGGTTTCGATATTCAAATTGCTCCGTTTGTGTTTCTTGGTTTGCGGGTCTTTGGCAGTTGCGGGGTGCGTCACCGCCGATTATGCCGGAGGAATCAATTCCTTTTCCCAAGCCGTCTCGCAAACCAATGCGAGCGAACAGACGCTCGCCACAGCAGAACAGAAAGTCGCACTGGCCGAGTACATACAGCATTCAGCCGGCCTGAGCGTGGTGGTTGACTTAAGTAAGTGCCATGGAGTTCCCGGTCCATACAAACCCGGTGATTGCGTCGCTCAAATCCAGGGGGAGAGCCCTCCGGCGACGGAAAGTTCGTCCATGGGTGGTTTGACGAAATATGCGAACTTGCTGTCGTCGGTAGTGGCCGACAAAACATGCACTGCTCTGCAATCAGACGCCACAAGCATAGCTTCATCCGTTAGCGATATGGCTAAAGAAGCGAAGCAGCCACTAATTGGAGGAGATGCCGCTCCACTGGCAAGCCTCGCATCTACTTTTGGTTGCTTCTTCATAGACAAGAAACAGCTCGCCATTTTGCGCGCGGCTACAAAAGACGCAAACCCTGTAATACAGAAGTTGGTACCACTCATCGAGCAGAACGATCAGAATATGTATTCGACTGTACTTGAGGACGACATGCGCCAGTTGGGTGACGCGACGTTTAGTTACAACAGTTCGAAGTCCACCTCGGACCTAGCAAAGGTCATATCACTCACTCAAGCTGTAGACGCTGCGCAAGCGACTCCGCCTGGTCCGTTGGTTAGTAAGCTAGCTGTGCTTCATCAAAACTTGGCTGATGATTTGGCCAACCCGGCCGTGGACTTGAAAAGTGTTGAAAGCGATGCGCAGGCATTTATCGCTGATGCTAAGCAGGTCGATTCCGCTATCGGTGGGCTGACTGCATCGACGACTACGTCGACGACAGCAGAGAACTCACCTGCTCCGACGAAAAAAGCGCCAACTGCGGCGACACATGTAAAGAAGTAACCAAAGGCAACTCAACCGATTGCATTGGAGAATCGATATATGGCGAGCATCAGCGATTGCACCGCATCTGGAGAGGCCGCGCTTAATGCGCTATACGCTTTACAAACTGCGGCAATGAAATCCGGAAACCTTGTTGCTCAGAAGGCACTAAAGGATGATACCGACGATCTGACCTACAAGCTCACCCAATTGCATAGGCAGCAGATCGCTGTTAATGACGTACAAATAGCCAGCTTGACTGGTCAGTTGAATCAGGTTACTCAAGCAGCGCAGCAGGCCGTTGATCAGCTAAATGAGCTGGATAATGTATTGGATTATGTCGTAAAGGCATCTCAAGTCCTTGCAGGGGTGCTAGGTGCAGCTTAGCGCTCGCTCCCTTTCGGTCTGTGCGTGGAGAAATATCTAGACTCTCATAAAGGGGCCGGGGGTAATTAAATCTCTTTAACTACCTCTGGCCCATTTCTCGCTGGCTACATTATTCGTAAAGCGTTTCGAATTTGACAATTCTTCCGTCAACGATAGTAATAACAATTGTCTTGCCGTCTTGGGCATATTGCCACTGTTCACCGGGCATTAGCTGATTGTTCGGCAGACTGCTGGATGGCGTGCTTATAAAGGTTCGGATAGTGGGCTGCCCCATGAGTTGTTGCACCCTTGTTGCACTGTCACCAATGGTAAGCACTTTGGTGCCAACGCGTAGAGAGCTTTCTGCGTAGGCAGTAGCGCTGATAAGCAAAAGGACCAGTATCAGATAGCGTGCCATAGTCGCCTCCTCAATGTTGCTTACAGTACTAAGGTATACACATCAAATAGGGCGATGCGTGCAGATTTCCAAATGCGACGAATAAAAGAAAAAATGCGGAAACTAGACGTTGAGCAGGCGTAAATCGAGATCGCGAATTAGCACGCGACATCGTAAACCTCCCTTGCTAGCGAGCAGGAATAGAAACCCCCGTGCGGGGTTCACGCTAGCAGAGCGGTGCATTTGCTCACATTAGCGATGGTGCTATAGAACTTGTGGGGGGATGGCTGGCGACAAGTAGGCGGTGGCAAGTAAATTGCCTTGCTGATTGTGGCGATGGCGACGATCATCCCTCTACGGCGGGTAGACCTCAGGATCAGAGCCCTTTTCCCACCGCCTTTACACCACGAATCTAAACGCTGCACCATCGCGAACAACGTAGCCGGCAGTAGGCGCGGCATAGTGAGTGCCGATAACAAGAATCGGCTGATCGGCCCATTCGGCGAAGAGGCGCTTGCGGGTGAGCGTAGCGGCCTCGGGGTCGCTGTCGCCGAACATCCAGTGGAGGTGTGCTAGCTGGCTCGGGTGGTGGGTCATGTCGCCGGTGATTACCGCGCGTTTCCCCTCCGATTCAATCATCACGCTAACGTGGCCCGGCGTGTGGCCGATGGAAGGTGTGAGTCGGATCTCCGGCGAGATCACATGGTCCAGCTCCACCAGTTGCACGAGGCCGGCGTCGAAGATCGGCTTGATGCTATCGCCAAGCATCGCCTGCTGCTCTTCGTCATCATAGGTGCGCCAGAACTCGTATTCCTGCCGACCGAGGAGGTAGCGCGCCTTCGGGAAGGTCGGCACCCATTTGCCGTTCTCCAGCATCGTGTTCCAGCCGACGTGGTCGACGTGCAGATGTGTGCATACCACGGCGTCGACGCCATCGCGTGACCAGCGGGCCTCGCCAAGATGCTGCAAAAACGGCGTCGCCAACGGCAGGCCGCCGGTGATCTCGCGCGGCCGGTCGTTGCCTACGCAGGTATCGACAACCAGCTTCAGCCCCGGCGCATCGACTAGCAGCGCGTGCACGCTCAGCTTCAACGTACTGTCGTCTTCGCTGACGAAGTGCGGATAGAGCCATGTCAACTTGCGCAGCTCGGCCGCCGTGGCCTGCTGTAGATATTTGACCGGTACCGGCAAATCCATTTCAACGATGCGAGTGACCTTCACTCGGCCTATTTGCCAGCTCAGCATCACGTTCCCCTTTTCGCAAGGTTTGAATCGATAAAAGTCTGCGAGCCCGAAACCCAGGTTTAAAGCAGACAAAAGCGGAGTCGGGTTCGCTTGTAAAAAAGGATCATTGGCGCTTCAAAAGTATCATGACGAATGGCATATAAGCCCGACGAATGACGCGTGCAAAATTCGACAACTCGAAAACGGAATAGAGGCGAGCGCTTTAAAAAACGCCATGACGAATGGCATATAAGTGCGACGAACGACGCATACAAACTTCGACAATTCGCAAGAGAGATAGATCTTTTAAATATCTTTAACGAAGTTCGTCCGTTTTGTTTCGCCTTTTATCTCATTTTGTTTCTCTGCTTCATCGGACACTTCTCCAGCGGACATAGGCGTCCGCTTGGAGTCCACTATGAAACCCCCGATCATTGCCACGACCATCGTGCTAGGTCTTGCCTGTGTCGGCAGCAGCAGTGTCGCCCAAGACCAGACCCAAGCCACCAATTTGCAAAATTTCTCGGTCACCGCGCCAGCGGCCCAATACGAGACCTACGCCGTCACCCTGCCCATGGGTTTCGGATTGCAGGCCTTTGTTGGCAACACGCACAGGCAGTACGTACAAGCGGCGCGGGCCGCTGAGGGGTCCGAAGCCCTACGGATGAAGGGTATGGCCACACAGCCGTTTGTCACTGTGGCTATCGACAACTCGGACGGGCCCGGTGTCGCGAAACGGTTTCTGTTGACCGACTCCGTCCAAAACACGGTTGCCATCGTTGACGTGTATTGCAAGCGTGCCGCGCCCGAAGGCAAGCGGTGCCGGTTGGTTCCCCAGGTCGTTTAAGCCAACGTATAACCGGAACGGAAAAGGGTGCACGCTGAACTCTTTTCTGCAACACGTAAAACAACCCCCAACCCCATACCTCACACCACCCAAACTCCCTCTCCCTTCGGGGAGAGGGTTGAAGGGCAATGCAGCGCCGGATCCCAGCTTAAGCCAATAACCACTCCCTCCCCTGAGCAGGCAGGGGAGGGCTGGGGTGGCGTAGGCTCAGGTTAGCCGCAACGTAAAACGCTACAACCAAGCCCTGCTGCGCAAAGCTTCACTCGAAGCACCATCCTCGATCTGGCTACAAACTCTCCCATCCACAGCAGAGCGCAATCGCCTGCCTGGGTGTAAGCCCGCGCCAATTTCCTGCAAGATATCTCCCATACCGGTGGAGTCGATATGCCTATCGAAAACGAGGATAAACTCGTCATTGCAGGTTTCTGGCGCCGCATCCTTGCTTTCCTCATCGATGTGCTCATCCTCTTCATCATAGGAGAGCTGATTGGAACGCTGTTTTACGATGCGCTCGTGGACGTCGGTGCGCCTGCACGGCTTATCGGCTTTGCCGTGGCGCTCGCATATTTCGGGGTTTTCAATAGCCACATCGGCGAAGGGCAAACACCAGGCAATCGCTTGCTCAGCATTTGCGTGGTAGATGCGCAGGGCGAACCATTGTCTTTGGGACGAGCCTTGGCTCGAAGCGCAATACTCGGCACACCTTATTTTCTAAACCCTCTGTCGCTAGTTGTACCGTTGTCGCCCGCATTGCATGTACTGGCGGTTTTTGGCCTCGGGTTCGCCACCATCTACTTGTACGTGTTCAACCGAAACACATGGCAATCCCTCCACGATCTTGTGGTTGGGTCGTATGTTATCCGTGTGGAAATCGAGTGCAGCGAGGCCCATTTCCCGCGACCATGGCGCGGACACTGGATAGTCATACCGCTGTTCACAATGCTCGCCCTGGGTGCGCCGATGGCTATCACGCACTTCAACAATACGGGTTTGCTCATTGGACTCGCGCCGATGACTCAAACGGTGAAAGCGAAGCCCCATGTTATGCGGGTCGTGGTCCATCGTGGCTCGGCATTCTTCTCTAACGGAGCCTCCGTGCATTACCTGGGTGCGGCGATTCGTTTAGATGCACCTATTACGGATGATCCTGATTACGCCCGCAACATTGCCCGCATCATGGCCGAAGACGATCCCGATCTATCCCAGGAGGATGTCGTCAGCGTTTCTCTCCCCTACGGCTTCGATATCGGTATCGCCTCAGGCGGGACCACGCAGATGTATAGGTCCAGTCCTGGTGAGCTTGGGTGACGCTGAGCGGCGGCTTTTTTGATTGGGTACGCAAAATTTCAATTCGAGATCAGTAAAGTGACTGATAAAACAGGGAGGATGCACGATGGGCCTATCGCGTCTAGGAGTCAGTTGTCTATTCATTCTTCTCACGTCCATCACGTGCGCACAAGCCGAAGAGGACCGCTATTGCCGTGCAGAAGATTGGAATGGCCCAGCGGTGACGACGCGTATTGCCACTTGGAGTGCAGGAGCAGTCACCGAAGGGATGCCCTCTCAGTTACGAGAGGCATTTGATAGCTCCGATCCGCAATGTGGCGGAACGCCTTGCTTTGCGCGCGGGGGAGTCACTGGCGTGGAGGTGCGCCAGGTTGGCGCGTCTGTCTGCGTCGGAGTGCCTCAGAAGGGCAAGCTAGCGACGATGTTCGGCTGGATTCCGGCGTCTCGATGGCATGGCACTGACAGTTCACCCCAGCCGGTAGTCCGATGGGTTGGTGTATGGCAGAACGAGACGGCAAAAATAACTGTTCAATCTATGGTTGATGGTCAGCTCGATATCAAAGGTCATGCGGTTAGGGATTTAGGTCCTGATGGAGGAGATGTTGAAATTTACGGAGACTTCTCGATAACGGGCAAACCAAAAAATGGCGTCGTAACGTCGAACGACGATTCCGATCCCTGTAAGGTGTCCATTCGACTTTTGGGCGATTACCTTGTTGCGGCAGATAACGACGCCTGTGGTGGGATGGGTATTACGTTCGCTGGCATGTATCGACTACGGCATCATTGAGTACGGCTTTTCTCCGCACCCTTAACGCCTGTTTCTGGCCGAGAGCAGATTGCAATGCTTTTTGGCCTATGCGAAAAATGAAGTCGATGACCTGACTTCGGAACAGAAAAAGTGCTGAAGCAAATCATCGAGCAGTGGAGGTGATGATGGATAAGAACCTATTCAACGAGCTGATGCAAAGCGTTACCGAGATGAACGAGATTCATCACTGGGAGCAGGGGCGCCGCAATCCAACGGGTCCTGCTAGAGCGCTTCTGCGTGCCATTGAGAGGGATCCAAAGCATGTGCTGGCTGCCCTGATTGGTTAACGCCACGAGCAGCGTGATCACCCACGGATCAGTGTTGTATCGTCCAGTGCCCTAATCTCGGGGCAGTTCAGGGCCGTCCATAGACGGGCCTTTTATTTGGGGTCCTGTAACCCGGCTCTTTCTCTACGCAACAATCGCAAAAACATGCGAATCGATTCGGCCGCCCGCTGCGATGGACAACGTCCCGGACATCTGCAGCGAGGGCTTTTCAGCAAACACCGAATCACGCATGATTTTGTCAGCGTCGCCAGGCGCTACAGGGGCGGGGAAGTGAACATTGCATGCCTTACTGGATACGTTCCAGCGTGGCGGCATGGCGCTACCCCCAGGGACGTGACCAACGGTAAAGGATCGGTATGAAGCTTCCAGTGATCGTGCGCGCCGCACTTTGTGTTGCGGCCACCAGTCTTCTGTCGGGCTGCATCAACAACGTGCAAGTCAAGGACGTCCAGCAAGACAAGGCCGGTTTTCTCGCTAGCCATTTTTCACCGAGCAGTTTATCGACTGGGGTGTATAAAACCATCACTGACGCTGACAGCGGGCAGATGAAGTTCAAGCGTATCGTCTACCAGCTCAACTGGGACAACGATGTGGAAAACAAAGACAAAACCTACAAAACAAGCGAAACGTACACGCTTACCAATGTCGGTAATGGCCTCGTCGAAGTGATGTCGGAGAATTCGCGCAATGGCGTACCGTTCTCCCAAGACTACCAACTCAGCTATCGAAACCTGATCACTATCAAAGGCCAATCGATGAATTTGGGGGCCAACATCGCTCCCATGGAAATGGAAATGAAGAGTTTCGAGCACTTCGACCCCATTTCTTCGTTTAGGTCCGGACTCGAATACAAATATAAGTACGGAACCTCCGCGCAGATCATGAACTACCGCGATGGCCACACATCGTGCGAGCGTGGCGATGCACAGCCGGCTTCGGAATTGAACGCAACACTATCGGGCGAAGCGTGGACGATAAGTTGCCATTTTTTCAATCAAAACGACGTCCTTCAGTCGACCGTGAAATTCGCCTATTTGGAAAACTACGGCATAACCGTTGCCGAACATGTGCAATCGTCAGCGTCCGTCAATGAATCCAAGATTGCTTCGTTTACTGTCGAATAATTTAAAGAGGATCAGAGTCTGAGGTTCCCCGACGTTTTGCTCGTCATTCCGGCCTTCGCCGGAACGACGAGCAAAGGTGGCAAGTTCGCCAGTGCGAGCAATTTTCCTGATTTGTCCGGACTGTTGAATGTTGCTGCGCTTTGTGACGACACCAACGTATGTCAACGTCGAATGCGGTGGATCGTGGCCGGACCTTCTTCAATTCGCCCATCAAACGACTTATCAAATTAACGCTGAAACGATGTGAGAGAACGCAGGGGGACGGTCATGGAAGAGATGTCGAGCACGATATCCGACGCGGCTTTGGAAACCAGTGTAGAGCCGGCGCCAGCGACGTTTAGTTTTGAATGGTTGGAGTTGCGCGTAGCCAAGTACAGGCAGGACGATGACGAACCCGTGACCACCAGGCTGGATCGTGCTCAGCAGCTTTCTCCTGGCCCTGCTGACGGTCACCTATCTAATTTCATGGTGGGCGGTTCGAACCAAAAGCCGCCTCGACCTATACGAGGTTGTGCTGACGGAAGCATCGCTACGCGAAAGTGAGGAACGGGAAAAGGATGCGCACTGAGCTTCCGCATTGGCCGCATCACTGCCACGCCCGCTGTTGATCAGCAAACCAATTTTCATTCCTCAGTTGATCCAACGCCTCGCCAATCTGCTCGCTGATCTGGATAAAAACGCGATAGAGCTCGGCACGGCTTATCGTCACGGTGGTAGTGCCGTGCGCATCACCGGCATCTCCACGGGCTATGCGTGCCATGAGGTGAACCATCGTTTGGATTTCTTTGAGCTCCAAATAACTGTCTTCGGATAACAGGTACAGTTGCGGCCCCATGCGGGTGCCGGGTGTGTCTTTCATGAGCGTTCTCCACACGTTTAGATCACGCCGCGTATTGCGCGCGGCGTGAAGGGCTACAGGAAAAATCCTGCTCGTTTTGTAGGAATCAGCTGCTTCCGTTTTGACGAATGCCCACTTTGGCTCGACGTCGCGCCGCTGACGCGGGTGTGAAGTAGGTGAAATGCACCATGGTGGGAGCACGAAGACGTGCCGGTGCCGTATGATCGAGCGTAACCATCATTAACTCCATCTTAGTTGGTGGTGGCCAGCGGGTCGTCTGAGCTGCTACTCGGGCGATCCGCGTTACTTCACATCATGTCAGGCGTGTCGCAGTCATCAAAGAGGATGGGCACGCCCGACAACCGAACCTTCGCATAAGCGCGGCATGTTATCTGTCGGTGGCGAGTGCTTTGACATGTTGGCAAACGCCTACGCGAAGAAAGCTCCAGGGACGGAAGTGGTTAAATGAGGTTATCTGCCTCCCTTCCGTTTTCTCCTTTTTAACGACGCTTACGCTGGCCTCTTTGAAATGGAGCGGTCGTCTTTCGATCGCCACGATGGGGTGTGCCGCGGCGTTTTTTTTGCCGCCGTATCACGCGGTAAGCGGGTGGGAATCACCCCCCCACCTACGGCGGCCATTCTTCCATCCGAGAGACGTCATTCCGGCCTTCGCCGGAATGACGAGCAAAACGTGGCGAGTCAGGCCCCCGACCCGTTCCGGAGGCCGTATCATCCATCCGGCAATACAGGCAGATCATTCCTCTAACCAAGGTGTGGCGGACATGGCAGCCGAACTCCAACAGTTTATCCATCTGCTTTTTATCGGCGTGGTGGCGTTGTTCCCGGTGGTGAATCCCATCGGTACGGCCTTTGTGGTGATGCCGTATTTCGCTCACCTGGATAGTGCCGGCAAAAAGCAGGCGGTAGCCAAAATCACGCTGTACGCGTTTTGCGTCTGCACCGTTACCCTGATCGCCGGCGCATGGATATTGAAATTGTTTGGGCTATCCATTCCCGTGGTGCAGCTCGCGGGCGGCATCATGATCTGCAGGATGGGCTGGGAATTCCTGACGACCGATAAAGATTCAACTGCAGACAGCAACGATGATGTCGGTCAAGCAAAAGCGCGCAACATCGACGATCAGTTGTTTTACCCATTGACGTTTCCGCTGACCACCGGCGCGGGAACGATCTCGGTATTGCTGACGCTGAGCGCGCATGGTGCGGATGTCGACCTGCGCAAGACCGTGTACAACATGACCGCGATCCTGCTGGCCATCGTGGTGATGTGCGTGCTGGTGTACGTGTTTTTTCTCAATACGCAGCGCATCGAACGCTATCTCGGCTCCCAGGGGGAGCGGATTTTCAATCGCTTGATCGCGTTTTTTATTTTTTGCGTGGGGCTGCAGATTGCTGTTACGGGGCTCAAAACGCTTTTTGGTTAAGCCAGAGAACCGGGCGGCTTCACTTATTCCACGACATTTTACGCGTAGGTGAAGCTGCCCGTTTGTTTATCTCTCAGGCGGCCATTGCTTCAGCCATTCCTGTCTCGCTGTCATCGCTGCACACATCACGCCACAAGTGATACATCACGCCAAACATCGCCGAATACACCACGAGAAACAAGGCGATATAGAGCGGTACGATCAGCACGAACACCAGCACGCCGATGAGTTTGCCAATCAGGGCGAGCACAAGTAACACAAGCCCAAGGCAGAGGCCGACGGCGATCCAGGTAAGGATAAGGCCCAGTACAAGCATCAGCAGCGGCAGTACGTTCTTCAGCGTGCCGATGATACCGTCGCCGATGGCGCCAAATACGCTGCGGTTGCTCAGTGTCACCTGGCCCAGACCGATGGAATAGAAGCCCATCATGAAAATGGCGACCAATGAGAGGAGCAGCATGGTCAGCCCGAAACCGTCGGGCAGGGCGGTGGGCGGCAGTTGATGGTTGGCCTGCGCGGTGAGCACTTGCATGTACCAATGGGCGATGGTGCTGCCCCCTGCCAATGCGATGACGATGGCGAGCATCGCGACGTAAATCACCATCATCGCAACGCCGTAACCGATCAGGCGCAGTGTCTTGCCCTCGCGGTAGGGTTTGATGACATCGCCTGCGCGGGCGGTGAGCCCACGCTCTGCCGCATCGGCCAATTGCAGATAACCTGCGTAGAGCGGCAAGAGAAGCAGGCCGATCAACAGCGGTATCGCCATGATCCAACCGAACGCGGTTGATGGCGGTGGTGTACCGGAACGCAGCAGATGGTATTGCATCGGCATCATGATGAGCACGGGAATAAGCGCCGCCAGCGCCACAATCACTGCGCCACCAAACAGTGGCTTGGGATGGCGAAAACCCATGCTGATGCCACGACTCAGCCAGCCAAAGCCGGCCGAAGCCCCCACGGAACGTATAGCCATAGTGTCACTTCCCTGATGTGCGGCGCCCCCGCGCCGTGCGGGTTGAGCATAGCAAGCTCTTTGGGCTGCAGTCCCGGCGGTGACCGCCAAAAAGGGCGATGGGCGTGCATGCTAGTCGGTTCAAAACGAAGGGGCGCTCCGCGAGCGTGGGCAACGCGAACGCCTCGGTATTAAAGAATGGCGATTACCCTAACGGAGGGCAGCCGCATCGTATTTGGACGCCACCTTATATAAACGAAAAAGCCGTGCGATGCGCACGCCGCACGGCCTTATTCACAACGCCGAAGCGTCCAGGACGATCGCATCAAGCACAGGCACGGTGACCGGAATCAAGGCCCGTGCAGACTGATTAATCGTTGCTATTGCCCTTGATGGTGTGCTCCGGTCGGCATTGACCGCCATCGCAGCTGATCAATACGCTGTAGTCGCCACACGCTGCGGTGTAGGTCGAGTTTCCATTGGCTTTAACCGCACCACAGCCAACCTGATTTGCAGCGGTCTGGGCAAGCGCTAAATCTGCATCGACGGTGGGCGTGGAGGCTGTGGCTACCGGGGTCGCCTGCTGCACCGGCGCAGGATCTGCGGCGGGCGCGGGCGATGACGCTACCGCGGTTGGCTTGGCTTCGCTTTCAGGCTGCGGCGGTGGCGGCGTTGCGGTGGTGGTCGTCGCGGCGACCGGGGCAGGGGCGGGGGGTGCTGTCGCTGCCGCCACGTGCGTGGTTTGAATGCAGCTTACGAACGCAGGGTCTTTGAAGGCTTCTTCGATGTTGTCCTTCACCACCTCGTTGAGTGTGCCGAAGGCATTGGCGAATTTGGCGGTGTGCTTCTTTAAAACCTTTTGCTGGTTGTAACAAGGTGCGCCGCCGCCAACTGAATCGACCACGTAGGTGACATCGAGCGTCCAATCCACGCTGTAGCCCAGATCGTCAATGAGGAAGTCGTTGATGGTGCCGTGCACGACCGGGCCCTGGCCCATTTTTATGCCGACGAAACGCGACTCGTCAAACAGCGCCTGTTTGAAGTATTCGCCCACGTTGCGGTCGATCATGATATTTCCGATCGCCGTGTTACGGATCTGGTTTTCCTTTACCTTGCCGGTGTCGCCAGGCGCATATTTGAACGCGCCCAATTGCTCGCTGCCGGAAAGGGTCATGGTGGAGCTGGGTGCATAGTTGACCGTGACTGTTGCACAGCCTGTCAAAGCCAAACTCAGCGGTGCCATCAATAGAAAACGCTTCATGGGGTCCCCTGCTATGTGTATGTCCATATTTTCTTGCGCCCTGGACGCAAGGGTTTCGTACATAGGGGAGCGCTGGCATGCGCGAATGCGCCCCCGATGGGAGCTAGAATGGCGTGCAACGAATTGTCCCCTGTGCTCGTAGAGTTTTGCGCAAACCACGGGATATTTCCAGCGCGCAAGTGATGTGGCCCCGGCTGAAAAAGCGGGTTTGCTTGCCAGGGAAACTTACCGAAGGGTAGGCGTCAGCCAAATTGTCATAATCCGGTTTTGCGGCGTTATCGAGGCTTCGTTGCAAAAGGGCGGCTTGGTATCCTTTCGGCTTCGATGACATTTTTAAGGTTGGAGAAAGTCACTCATGACCATGCGTACATGCGCCCTGTTGGCAACGATGATGCTGTTGGCAGGATGTGCCTCCGACCCCGACATGACGGTGAAGCATCGCCTTCCACATGGAAGCACAGTGGCCGTGGTGATGCTGGAGGACTGCACGATCGCCCAGCAGACCGATTGTGACGGTTCCGGGGTGAAGGCCAGCGCCACCGTTGTCCGCGTACTTTCGCAAAAGCCGGGCCTGCACGCTGTCTCCTTGCCAAGGCCCGTTGGACCCAAGGCGCCGCTCACCGACGATGCGGCGATCGCCTATGCCCAGGCAAAAGGCTACCGCTACGTAATCAATGGCGAGGTGCAGGATTATTACCGCACCGGGCACGTGGCCTTGCATTCGGATCGCGCAGGACTCTCCGTGCGTGTATTCAATACATCCAACGGGCTGGAGTTATTGGCCTATACCTATCAAGAAGATTCCAGAACGCATTTCACCTCGCCCGATGACATGTTGGAAGACATGGCAAAGCAACTGGCCAACGCGATCGTCACGGAGCCAAAAAGACAGCACCAGGGTAATTTTCTGCTCTACAAGGGCAATTAACTGACAGGTTGTTGTCTTATCACGGTAACGGCCGAAATTGATCGCCGTCGTCACCGATGAAGTCCATTCCTACCTCAACGTCACCCGGCGTAGGCCGGGGTCCAGTATAAATACGCTGCGCGAAGCACATATACTTTTTTTCGCTTCTTACTTAATCCAGCGCAGCGCCCATCCGTTCGTCGACGGATGCACTTGAATTCGATATAGCCATCTAAAAGCCACCGCAATGGCGGCCTCGGCAAACCAGGCCATCACTATTTAATTACCACGGCTGCGAAGAGACGCCCACGCATACTACGCGTCTGTTGAAGTTATCCACGCCACTCTATGACGAGTATTCAAACGCAGCCTCCCCGCGATACGAACCGCGCCGAACCTTCCACTGATCCGGCTGTTCCCCACTCGGCGCCAAAGGACAACGCCAAAGGCATCGTTCCTTTGGTAAGCCCAAACCCAACACCCCGCGGCACCGACTCGCAACGCTCCCATGTGTACAAAAGCGATTTGCCGCCAAAACCTGGCAATCCGGCAGCGTCCTCCACGATGCATGACACGTGTGCGGATGCATCCGATCCCCCACATCCTTCCGTATCTGACCCTGTGCAGCAGCGTCTGCAGGTACTGGGTCATGCACCTACGCCTCCTACGCCACACGCCACACTCTCGCACTGGTTGCATCAGTCGCTCAAAGACAGGCTCGGTCAGGACATCGATCCGAGCCATACCTACCTGGTCAGCCTCAACTACAACACCGATGGCAAGCCGGGCCCAGGCCCGTATCAAGGTCAGGTCGTGCGCAGGGAGTCGCTAACCGATGCAGCCCTGCATAACACGCAAGAGGCTGACACCGGCGCTGCCGGCCATACGCTGGTGCCTTACCGACCCGGTGGTCCCAACATCCAGGTCACACCGACGCTGCCGATCAAGCTTCCCGGTGGATTGGCCGATCTGGCCTATCGCTACTGGGCGCATGGTCACGACGAAAAAGCCGACTACACCTACACCTACGAGGGTATCTACAAGGAAGGCGACGGCGCGCACTACGGCGCCGCCAACCAGCTCGCGCTCAACCCGAAAGATTTTCGTGCCATGGTGTGGGACAAGGACCCGAGCCAGGTCGTGACGTCCCAATTGGATACGTTCTGGAATGAGAACGAAGGGAATTATGCGCAGCAAGCGCGTGTGTCCTTCTTTGCTGCTGCCGATACCGCCATTCCTAAGGTCGCATCGTCGTCATACGAGCCGGGCGATCTCAAACCCGAAGATCGTGCCTTGGCCGCATGCATGCTGCAGCAACCGCGCAATGCAGGTATCGACAGTGGCCGACTTAATATGGGTGATTATGTCGCCAGCGATGTGATGTACGCACAGGACACGCGCACCGGCCGCGTCCTGTTGTATGCGCCGGGCGATAAAACGCCTTTGCAGGGCTTCGACTCGCTCAGCGACTTGCGCAACAGTTTGGCCAAGGCGATGAAGGACCCAGTTAAGCGCGAAGCCTTGATGGGGCATTTCAAGGTTTACGATCAGCGCGATGGCTCCAACAATGTTTTTGGCAAGGCGGGTGTCCATGGCATCTTGAACGGTATCGCGGTTTATCCTGATACCTACGCGCCGCCCAGCCTGTTGTTGCACAAGGGGCAGTGGGATCCCGAACGCTATATTGGACTGACGCCTCAACACGGCGACCCCTTCAAGCAGTTGACGGAAGACGTCAAGGCTCGCACGTACGCTGATGCACAAACGCTGGTGACATCCGACCGCGATGTTACGGAACGGGATGTGCTCAAGTGGATGAGCATCGGCGGTGTCGTGCTGGGGGCCGCGCTGACGCCGTTGTCATTGGCGGGAACGGGGGCGGGGCTACTCGCAAAAATAGCCACTGCAGCCAATCTGGGCACAGGGGCGGCCAGTATCGCCGTCGGCATGGATCAGAAGGACCGACATAAGCCCGAAGGTACCGATTCGATCGTCGATGGGATGATGCAACTGGGCCTGATGGGTGGGCTGAAGGTCATCGAGCTACACGGAGGTACGGAGACATCCGCGCCACGTTCGCAGAGGTCCTTGCCGAACGACACCGCTAACCACCCGCAGGCACCCGATGGCATGGAGGGCATCACGCTGCCTGATGATCCGGCGACCTACTATGTCTATCGCACGGTCGATCCGAATCGCCCGCGCGAGCTGTACACGTGGGACCCGGATGGCCATCTGACGCGAACGGGCAAGCATATCGATGCCGATGCGCAGCGTGTGGGAACGAAAGGGGGCATGAATCCGGCTGACCACGCGCCTGAGCACAATCCGCGCGCCACCATCGACGAGGAGCTGACCCGCCTTACCGGCGTGCCTACGACATCGCAGGACCTGGAGAATTTCATCGCCTCGTCCGCGCACACGCCGTCCTCGGCTTTCCGTTACTCAGCGTCCCGGCCAGGTACGTCGGCAGCGTTGGGCACGATGGACGAAGAACTCACTCGCCTCACCGGCGTGCCCACCACCGTGAAGGACCTTGAAGCGTTCATCAGCTCGGAGGCGCAGACGCCGCCCTCGTCTCCCCGTTACTCGCCGCCCCGGCCAGCTACGTCGGCAGTGCCGGACACGATGGACGAAGAACTCACCCGCCTTGCTGGCGTGCCTACCACCGTGCAGGACCTGGAAGCGTTCATCCGTTCGTCTGCGCGCGCGCCCGATGACCCACCATCACAGCCAAGTACTTCGGCCGCCGTATCTTCACAAGGAGGATCATCCGCATCGGGAGCGGGGCCGTCCACCGCCGGTACGAGAGGCACTTCCATCACGGGTGCGGGCGCGGACCGTAGTATTGCCCCAGACCAGATATCGCTCCTCAGGATAAGCGCGCGCGATCCGATGTCGCTATCGCGACTGAAGATGATGAAGATCGATGGCCCTGCTGCCATGCACTATCGCCTTACCAATTTGGCGAGGCGGAACGTCACGAAGGTCGACGCCGCTGAAAAAGCTTTAAGGGATTCCGGTTATGTCGTTGAAGAAGAATTGGTGAGACCCCGCAGAAGCGGGCCTATCACCTATCTGAAGGTGACAAAGTCGGGAGAGGGATCTTTCTACGTCCTGCCCAGGCACGCCATACGCCAACGGAACAATTTATATGTGAATGGGGCGAGGATGCTTCCTGCAGACGCTAACATTCCCATTATCTATGCGGCATATTTGGCGGACGAAGGTGGACGCAGCGGCACTATTTATTTCCAGACATATCGGGCCGCCGCGGCGCCATCGTCGCGATTGACCATAAAGAGAGACCGATAGCGTGCCTGTCGCCATCTAAAACACTTGGCTTTTTTGTGACGCATTGAGAGGACGGAATATATGAACAACATCCATGCGACTTATCCCATTGGTAAGGCGGGCAACGCTTGGGGTAAAGCAGAAAAAGACCTGTGGCTCTCGCAGCGGGTTCGTCAACGCAGCTATGACGTGGATGTGATCAAAGCGGTTGATCGGTTGCGCGCCCGCTTCGACGTGTCGGAGTATGGCCGGCTTGATTATGACCAGGGCTGCTTTCCGCTGCTTTGCGTGCGTACGCGGGAGTGGGCGAGTGAGCTTCCCGTCATGCTGGTCACCGGTGGCGTGCACGGTTACGAAACCAGTGGCGTGCATGGCGCGCTTCGTTTTGCCGAGCAGCATCTGGCCGACTATGCCGGACAGGCAAACCTACTTGTCGCCCCATGTGTCAGTCCGTGGGCCTACGAATGCATCCAGCGCTGGAATCCCGATGCCATCGATCCGAACCGTTCGTTCTACGAGAACAGCCCATCGGGGGAGTCGGCCGCGTTGATGCGGCTGGTTGCGCCGTTACGCGGCCGCTTCGTGATGCATATCGACCTGCACGAAACCACCGATAGCGATGAATCCGAATTCCGCCCTGCGCTCGCTGCGCGCGATGGCAAAGTGTTCGAGCCGGGTGAAGTGCCCGATGGCTTCTATCTGGTCGACGATACCCAGAATCCGCAGCCGGCGTTTCAGCAGGCCGTGCTGGCGGCGGTGTCGCAGGTTACGCATATCGCGCCGGCGGATGCACAGGGCCAGATCATCGGCTCGCCGCTGGTGGCGCCGGGCGTGATCGAGTATGCGTTGAAGGAACTGGGTTTGTGCGCCAGCATCACCGGCGCCCGCTACACCACCACCACGGAGGTTTATCCCGATAGCCCGCGTGCGACGCCAGAGCAGTGCATCCTGGCGCAGGTCGCGGCAGTGCGTGCTGCGTTGGATTACGCGTTGGGGCATGGTTGAGGGGAAGGTGGCTAAAAAGGTTGCCGCTTGGGCTTTTCCGCGCTCTTGCCTATACGTGCAATAGTGCATGACAAGCAAAGCCGAAAAACCTCAGACCACCCTGCATTGTTCACGCGCAAATTGGCCCTCCCCAAACCCCATTATTTGGCTACCGACGGTCCCTTACTGAAACCCCTAAACTGACCAAAATCATCGGAGGGCGGGTCGATGCGCATCGCAAGCGTGGGTCATGCCGTTTTCTCGGCAACCATGATCGCTCTGGGTGTCCTGTGTTTGATCACAGGACACTACGCTTCACTTTGGCAGCCGCTGGACCTCAGCGTTCCAAGCGGTGCGTTTCTGCCCTATCTGTGTGCACTGATCACATTAGGTTGCGGTATAGGCCTGCTTTGGCAGCGGGTAGAAGCCGCGCTTGTTTTGCTACTGTATTTTCTGGCCTGGTTGCTGGTCTACAGGGCGCCGGACTTTTTTTCTGCTGCCTCACAGGACCCTTGGTATGGCAGCGCCGAGTGCGCGGTGTACGTAGCGGCGGCGTGGGTGCTATTCGCGTGGTTTTCTAATGGCTGGAACATGCCGCATTTTCTCCGCTTCGCTACCGGTGACAGCGGCATTCGCATCGCCAGGGTGTTGTACGCCTTGGCGATGATTTACTTCGGCATAGGGCATTTCCGCTATTTCAAAGGAACCATCGACGCCGTGCCTGCGTGGCTGCCGTGGCACGCAGCGTGGGCAGGTTTCACAGGCTGTGCCTACATCGCTGCGGGTATCGCGATGCTCGTGGGTGCTTATGCACGCATGGCCGCTGCACTCAGCACATTGCAGATGGCGGTGTTCACGCTACTTGTATGGGTGCCCATTTTGATCGTGGGTGCCACCGCTTATCAGCGGAGCGAAAGCGTCGTGTCCTGGGTCTTGACGGCAAGCGCGTGGGTGGTGGCAGATTCTTACCGCAACGTACCTTGGTTTGCGTTCGGAAAAAAAGCAAGCAGGGCCTAAGATTTTTCCGCGATTTGCACGTCATTCCGGCCTTTGCCGCAATGACGTGCAACGAGTCATCCCGTGAACCGTCAAGCCTGATCGGGTGCGATCGGAAGTTCGCGCATTAATTTCGAGCTCCAGGGGCACCAGACGCCAGCGGGTAAGAAACTTCCGCCAACCTGATCCAAATTCAGTTCGACCATGGATGCGGTTGCATCACATTCTTCGGCTTCCGAATCGAAGAGTGTGATGGAAGCCGGATCAAGGTGGTAAGACCAGTTTTTGTTGTAATCGGCGCGGTCTTTGACAACGCGACCCTTGATGTGAACGGCTCGGCCAATGTAGCTGCCGTCCAGAATGCCAAGAATATGCCTTACCGTGGCGGGGTCGTCGACCGCAATCACAAACTCATTGAGTACTTGCCCGACTTCGGCAGGATGACGGGACAGCGACGTGCGCCCCACATCAGGTGTTACGAAGGAAAAGTAGCGAGTTTGTGCCGCTGCCGAAAAAGACGCTGAGTAAAGCGCCATGACAGCAATTGAGCCAATGATTGAATGGATTTTCATGTGTCGTATCCTGAGTCTGTGTATAGGTGCAGGACTTTTTTGCCAGTGCACGAGCGGCTGCCTATGACGCAGCGAGTCTTATGGCTGCCTGCTTTGCTTGCGTTTCAAAAATCTGGCAGTCGATACCGTGTGCACGCTTTAACGTTCTCATCATTTTGGAAAATAACGTTATCAGCGTTTAGCAACAGGACGCGTCCGAATATATCGCTGGAATTCGTCTGATTTACGGCTTGAGAGGGTAGTGCTTTATCGACTCGGAGCCGATTGGCGCACCACCGCCATTTTTGAATAAACCACGATAACGCCTCCTGCCAGCAACTAAGGCAGCGGTTGTTTACTAAACCAGGTATGACATCTGGCACTGTATATACAGCGCGAGCATAGCTACTGTCGCAAGCGAGGCTCAGCTTTCCCCACACAACGCCATGTGCTTTTCGCACCCGTTCAATGACGCAGGTGCCGGTGATTCTTATGCCTCAAAATACGTGCCGCGCCACGCTCGCGTTTGCTGCAAGTTGTCTGTTGGCTTCATTGGCCATCTGCGACAATGCGCATGCCACGCTCATGCTTCCCACGGATGCCCTCGACGCAAACCTCACGGCCGATGTGCCCGCCTGTCATCGGTATGATGGATTGCAGCCCCAGGGCACAACCAGCGTACCCATCAGCACCTGTGAAACCCTGTCGCCTGATCTTGGCAAGTTTCGCGCAAGCTTGACCGACAATGGGTGGTGGATCGAAGGGGGTACGTTCCTGGGTGGCACGTTCGATCTTTTGAATCATGCCGCGCATCCTCAACTCTATATCGGGCAGGACCCTACTTATCGCGCTAACACGTACGTCTACATCACGTATGATTTGTCGCGAATCGGTTTTGCCGGCGCATCGCAATTGGTATTCAACGCGAATGTGCAGGCGTTCTCGTACGCCGGGGAAAATCCCACTGGTTTCGCCATTAACAGCCTTTACATCAGTCAGCGCTTCAACGATGGGCGCGAGCAGGTGCAATACGGTTTCGACGAACTGGGCAATCAGTTCTACGGCTTCTCGCTAGGCACCAATTCGACCACATCGCCGGCGGGTGTGGGTAGCTCCATTCCCTACGAAGTGGGGTTCATCTTTAATAAGTCCGCGCCAGAGATCAATCTGCGCCTGGCCTCGCACGACACGCATTTTTACGACCGCTTCGGCGTCACTCGCAGCGTGGACCCGCAGGGGCCGCAAGCGGATTGGGACGCCAATAATTTCTGGGGATTGAAATGGCATATTCCCGGCGCCGGGCCGCTCTATATCAATGAGCTTGGCTATCAGCTCGATGCGCAGCCTCAGCAGCACATGATGTGGCTGCGCCAGGGCGTGATTTACAACGCAAGCCGCTTCACTGGTTTCAACGGCGGCTACGCGGATGGCAACTATGCCTATTACATGGTCGGTGACTATCAGTTGTTTCAAACCGATTCAACACAGCCGTACCGCGGGTTTTACATCAACGCCAAGGCCGACTATGCGCCGCCCGATCGAAACGTTTTTGCCGGCGACATTGGTGCAACGTTCTACGTGTTAGGCCCTTTCGATCGTCCGTACGATGTGCTCGCGCTGGGCTACACATACAATCAGTTGAGCAGGTCCTTCGAACATATGCGAGAGGCAAGCGGCTACACCGCTGTCGATTTCAGCCGTAACTACGCGCTGTCTTATGTCTACCGATTGGGGCGCGGCGTTTATCTCTCCAATCAGCTCAGCTACACCGTTAACCCTATACCAAGCCCGAAACAGGCGCCGGCTTTGACGTGGATGAGTTCATTGTCTTTGTCTTACTGATGGGCGCCTTGCGGGGATCTGTGCCGCCACACAGGCAGCTTTAGCACCTTGTGGTCAGCGGGCAGATATTTATGAGCTTGCCTGAGGGCAGGCGTCTCCTGCCGACATCCGCTCCGCCAGCAGTGCGCTGAAGGCATCGGCCGTGAGCGGTTTGCCGAGCAAGTAACCCTGCATCTGATCGCACGCCATGAATTGGAGTTCGGAAAGCTGCGACGCGGTTTCAACGCCTTCAGCGACAACTTCCATATTGAGCGAATGGGCAAGTGCGATGATGGCCGAAACGATCGCGCGGCTTCCCCGATCCTCGCCATCCAGCCCATGGGTGAAAAAGCGGTCGATCTTCAACTGCTTCACGCGAAAGCGCTCAAGGTAGGCCAGGCTGGAATAGCCGGTGCCGAAGTCATCGATGGCGATCTCGAAGCCGGCGTGTTGAAACGCCTGGATCATTTCGACCGTCTTGGGTGCGTCATGCATCGCCACGGCTTCGGTGATCTCGAAGATGATCTGTTCGCAATCGACGCGCTCTGCGCGCACGATGTCGATCATGGTGTCGATGAGATCGGGTTGGGCTATTTGTCGCGGGGAAAGGTTGACGGCCACGCGCATCGCCGGGAGCCCCATGGCCTGCCAATGCCGAATCTGCCGGCATGTCTGGCGCACGACCCACTGACCAATTTGAACGATCTGGCCCGAGCGCTCGGCAGTGGGGATGAATTCCGTGGGCGTCAGCATGCCAAGCTCTGGATGGTTCAGGCGCAGCAGCGCTTCGGCGCCCACCAGTTCATTGGTGGTGCCACAGTATTTGGGTTGGAAGCGTAGCGAAAAGTGCCCTTGATCCAGCGCCGCGCGCAGCGCGTTCTGGATGTGCAACGTACGCATGGCCGCTTCGTTCATGCTTGCTTCGAAAAACCGCCACGTCGCTCGGCCTGCGCGCTTGGCCTCATACATCGCCGCGTCTGCGTTCTTCAACAATGTATCGGCGGTTTCACCGTCGCGTGGGTACAGCGCAATACCTATGCTCGGCACTGCCTGAAACGGCTGACCATCGCGCCAATGTTCCCGCTCCATGCGGTCGAGAACGCTTTGCGCAATATCCTGAGCATCATCCGGTGACGTGAGGTCTTCCATCAATACGACGAACTCGTCACCGCCCAGCCGCGCGACCGTGTCACCGTCGCGCACACAATGCAGCAGCCGTCGCGCGAAGGCCTTCAGCACTTCATCGCCGGCTGAGTGGCCCAATGAGTCGTTGATGGTCTTGAAACCATCGATGTCCATGAATAGAACCGCGAAGGTTTCCTGTGAACGCTTCGCGTTATGCACGACCGTTTCGATGCGCTCGACGAGCGCGCGGCGGTTCGGCAGATCGGTTAACGCATCATGGTTGACCATGCGCACGATCTGGTCGTTGAGATGGTTGACCGAGCCTGCAAGCAAGGCCGTTCTTACGTCAAAACGCGACAGCATGAGTGTCACGGTCAGAATCGCAAAGGTGAATAACGTAATGGTCGTCGCCAGCCATCGTGCATCGACATCGTTGGCCGCGCCGCATATCGATCCCGGCATGAAGCCAGCGGCCGCCATGCCTGTGTAATGCATGCCGGTGATGGCCAGGCCCATCACCAGGGCGGCGCCCGCACGCTTGATGATGACGTGCTGCTGGCGGACATCGCTCAGTGTGCGCGCGATCCATAGCGCAGCCGTGGATGCCACGATGGCAATGGTGATCGATGCGACGAGAAGTGTCGGGTTGTAATCGATGCCCGGCTCCATGCGCAGTGCGGCCATGCCTGTGTAATGCATGCCGGCAATGCCCAAACCCATCAAGACGCCACCAACCGCAATGCCACGCAACTTGAGGTGTTCTCTGGCTGCGACATGAAGCGCAAACCACGAAACGAACATTGCGATAAGTAGCGAATAGCCTGTAATAGCCGGGTCGTACCCGAGAGGAATCGGTAGTGAAAACGCCAGCATGGCGACAAAATGCATCGACCATATTCCAACCCCCATGGCCGCAGCCCCGCCGGCCAGCCACGCATGGCGGACGGCGGATGCTTTCAGCATGGAGATGCGACTTGTCAGGTCGAGCGCTGTATAGGAGGCCAGCACGGCCACCATCAGCGAAACCACGACAAGCGCGGGGTTATAGGTACTAGGCATAGAGCAGCACGTGAACCGGGTCCTGGCGTTTTAGTTGGTGTTATCGATGTTCAGATGCATCGTCGGGGAGGCCGTTTTGGTCAGTTAACTCTCAGGCAGGTAGTAAAACTGCCGTAAATGGGCATAACCCAACCTGACGCGTGTTCAGATTGAATTGGCGCCCTTTAAACGGGAGGCTTAAGTGGTGAGCCTAAAAATCACCGTCACATAGATACGCAACGACTGTGCCATGGCTTGTTTAGCGCCAGGAAGAGGGGATTAAAAAGGAGGGTGGAGTGCGTTTGGGATGTATCCCGTTGGACGCAACCGCATGTACTCGTGCGGCCGTCTGGACTATGTGCGCGGGGCTGCGATGTAGAGGCGATCAACACCGAAGGGCCTATCACTGGGAAGCGATAGGCACAGGAAGCGCTGGGTAGTCGAAGGAAACGCTTGAAGCAGGACGCTAGTGATTCGACGCAGGGGTCGCCTGATAAAACACATTCAACCAGGCGCCGCTGCGCTTCACCCATAGGGATGAAGCAAAACTCTCCAACTGGAAGGGCTTGTCATGATCGAGCCCCATCGCCTTTACGTGGTAGGTGACGAGCGCGGCATTCTGCGCCACAAAGCGAACGTCGAACATGGAAAGCGTGCATTGATCGAAGCGCACATGGGCGTCCATCGCAGAGGCTTCGCTCAATCCTTTTCCCACCACACCGCTTCCGGTAACGGTAATGAAGTCCTGCGCATGAAAGGCCTTGTAAGCGGCGGCATCCCGCTTGATGGCGAGATCCCAACTGGCCCGTTCTTCCGAAATCAGTCGTTGTGCAACGGTGTCGTTCACCGTAGCGGACGTGGGGGCGGTGCTGCCGGCGGCATCGCAAAGGGGCTGTGGTGCGGCGTTGACGGTCCCCGATAGCAATAAGCTGGTCAGTGCGATGCGTAATATTCGTTTATTTGTCATGTATATAGAATGATATTAGGATTATAACGTCGTCAATCGAATAGATTTCGGAAACATGACCGCCGAAGCCGAGTTTGACCGAATAGATTTCGCCATCCTTGGCCTTTTGGCGAAAGACGCCTGGTTATCCAATAAGCAGATCGCGGCAGCGGTCGGTCTTGCGCCGTCGAGCTGTCATGAGCGGATCAAATCGCTCCGGGCACGTGGCGTCTTGCTGGGCGCGCATGCGGAAGTGAATCTTCAGGCCGTGGGGTTTTCTCTGGAGGCCGTGTTGTTCGTGCAGCTTGGCAAACTGGAAGTCGAAGCGGTCGACAGCTTTGTCAGTACAACGGCCGCCATTGCGGAAGTTCGGGGTGTATTTCTTGTGTCCGGCCGCTCTGACCTGATTGTCGATGTCGTCGTGCGTGATATGCAGCATTTGAAAATGATCATTTCAGAGCACTTCAACCAGCATGATGTCGTGCTGCGCGTGGAAACATCCATCGTGTTCAGTCGCCAGCAGCACTATACGTTGCCGCGCCCTTGGAGCACTGCAAAAACGGGGTGATAAAGGCGGAAGAACGGCTCCCTTTCCCGTTACGATTGTCTTCGATCAAAAAAGATTAAGCTTCGCCGCGTACCGCTCTTTCTGCTCTCGCCGTCTGGATGTGAGACGCGCTAAAGGGATGACCGATGGATTGGCAAAACGTGATCAAGATCCAGCAGTCCTACCTGAAGATGCTGGATGGCCACTATCAGGCGCAACGCAAGGCGTTATTGGCCAGGCAGACGCCGGACACGGTCTTGCAGGAGCTTTCCGCCGTTGAACGAACCAGCAGGCTTAGAGATTTTCTGAGGGATTGCCGTGATTTCTGGGCGGGTGCGTGTCAGCCGCTGGAGTCTTTGCTTACCGCCGGCAACGCGGCGAAGATTTGCCTGTGGGCTGACTCAGGCGTTGAAGCGCTGCTCCCGCGCATGGGCCTTTATTTCGATGTGGCGCTGATCCCGGATACGTTTGCGGGAAGCTATACGCTTGATCCCGACGCGAAGGATTTCCCTGCGGGCTACGATGTGGAAGCGTTGAAATGGCTTTCCATCGTCGATGCAATAAGGCCTGGTCTAACCGACGCGCCGGGGCATCCGATGGTTTTGTTTTTCCCTCAGCGTCTCGGTTTGCAAGATAACTCGGAAGAAGTTGGCCGCCTTATGCGATCCGCGGGCACGCTGGCCGCGTACGCCTTTCCTAAGCTGCTCAGGCTGGATGATTCCGATATACCGCCAAACCAGATTCTTGATTAC
Organism: Dyella monticola; assembly: GCF_003363155.1. GTDB lineage: Bacteria > Pseudomonadota > Gammaproteobacteria > Xanthomonadales > Rhodanobacteraceae > Dyella_B > Dyella_B monticola. The sequence continues at coordinate 659,096 of NZ_QRBE01000001.1, forward strand.
CTGCAACGTGTCGACGTATCCAAGGTCAACAAGAACGGTTCTCTGCGGCAATTGCATCCCGTGATCGAGCCGTTGCTCGGGCGCGCGACGCTGCCGCGCGCCCGGGCCAACGGGATCAATAGCTCTCTGCTTCGAAGGCTTTCCGAACACGGCCTCAAACGCGGGGATTTGAGCAAACTCTTCAGCCTCTTCGGCACGCAGCTCTACATGTCCGAGGTGAGGCAATACATCAGCAGCCTGCTGCGTGCGGATGACGTTGTCACGCAAGCATTGCAACCGGCGCTTCATATCAAGGAGCGGATGCTTGCGCGTGAAAGCCGTCTGCATGAGCTGACGCAAGACAAGGTCGTAGCCCGCAGCTTCCAGCATCACATGCCTTGGCTGTCGGGCTTGACCCTTGGTGATTGCATGATGTTGAGGGAAGATCCTCTTTTTGGCGACGTGAGGAAGCTTTTCACCGTGAGCGAAGACAAACTTCGCCACGCTTCGGTGGATGACCTGGAAACGATCGCTGCCGATGTCGAGCAACAGGTGGCCAACGCCTTGCAGGAGCATGAGCTGAAGATCGCCTCGTCCTTGCAGATGCTTCATCGCAAGACGACGAATCACGGTTTGTCACTAAGCGCAGGCGCGGGCCTAGGATTGGCATCGCTGGTATTTCCGCAAGTGACTGCGTTAGCGGTCGCCAGTTTGCTGGCTGGCGTGCTACTGGGAACGGAAAGCGTCTACGGCTTGATAAAAACCAGGAGCGATCTGAAGAATAATGTGGAAAGCCTGCAGAACAACCCGATATCCGTATTGCTGCGCGCTAAAAAATATGGATTGGGTAACACCTGAGGGGGCAGGCCAACGTGCGATCGGGTCCGGCCTCTGCTTGTCGTAAAATAAGCCGACCCAAGTGCAAGCAACTCAGAAGAAAACCATCATGCCCAGCCAAGCATCCTTGCCAGGCTTCGAACCGGCGGTTCCCACTGATCGCCTGTTCCTGGCGGCCTTTCCCAACGCTCACGACGCTGCACAACTGGCCGCCATCGCCAACGACTACCTCGCCAGCCATCATCTGGAAGCCGGTGCAGTAGAAACTAGCCGCTTGCACGTTACGCTGTTTCATCTGGGCGACTACACCGACCTGCCGCCCGCCTTGGTCGATAGTGCTGGCGAGGCGCTTTCACACCTGACGGCGGAATCGCTGACCATTCGCTTCGATCAGATCGGCAGCTTCGGTAACCGCCAATCCAAAAGCCCGTTGGTGCTTGCTGCAAGCGATGGTAACGAACGGCTGCATGCGTTGCATAAGCAACTGGCCACGCATCTGCGCACGTCGTCCTTAGGTCAATGGACGCATGGTTCGTATGTGCCGCATATGACCGTGGCGTATGGCAAAGCCACGATGCCGTTGGAGAAGATCGAGCCGATAACTTGGGCGGTAAACGAGGTCTTGCTTATTCATAGCTTGTTGGGCAAGACACGGCATATCCGCTTGGCGAGCAAGGCGTTGCTCTGATACCGACCCTGTTCGTCATTCCGGCCTTCGTGCGCCGGAATGACGAACAGGGGTGGAGTGCCCTTTAACGGGAACGCACTCCGCTTTTTTTAGCCCGCAATATCGACGAGCGATTTCAAGCACTGCCAAAGATCGCAAGCGCCTGCTCGTTGAAACCGTTGACGAAGCCATGCTCGTTCGGCCCAACATTGGAACGAAACTGCTTGGCTGCATCGACCAGGATTTCATCCGCATCCGTGCCAAGCACTTTCATCGTTTCGACAATGAACTGATCCAGCGGCATCGCTTGCTCGGCTTCCTGGCTGTTCATCAGTTCGGTACGCACCCACGGAGGCGCAATTTCAAGCACACGAACGCCGGTATTACGCAGCATGAATCGTTGCGACAAGACGTAGGAATGCAGCGCCGCTTTGGTCGATGAGTAGATGCCGGTAACGGCCAGCGGCACGAAGGCGAGCACGGAACTCGTGTATGCCACGACGGCATTTTTCCTGGTTTTCAGGTGTTCGATCAGCGCCGACGTCATGCGGATCGGCCCGATGAGATTGGTTGTGATCGTCGACGTCAACAGTGCATCGTCGACCTTTCCGGCAACGGTATCCGCTTGCATGATGCCGGCGTTATTGATGAGAACATTGAGTTCTGGATAGTTGGCGATCAACGTTTTCGCCACATGCTCGATGCTGAGCGGATCGGCGATGTCCAGTTCAATCGCTTCCATGCCGGGATTGGCCGCGATAACGGCGTTGAGATGACTGCGCCGCCGTCCGGCAATGATGACCTTGTTGCCCAGCTTATGCAGCGATTCGGCAAGCCCGCGGCCAATGCCTGAGCCGCCGCCAGTAATAAAGATAGTGTTGCCGGTGAGTTTCATGAGGGTTCTCCTTGGATGGATTCAAGCGGGGAAGCGATTGCCGAACATGGGCAATCCGCTCTTGGATTCGGTTAGCGTTGCTTCGTCTTGCAGTACGTCCCAGTGCTCGGCGAGCTTGCCGTTCTCGATGCGAAGAACGTCCGCGGCGATCCATGCGGACGGACGCCCGGTGCCGGTAAAGCGCCCGTGCACGATGACGTAATCGCCCTCGGCGAGAATCATCCCGTGCTCATAATGCAAGCCGCTGGGGATGCTGCGGATCAGATTGAACAGGCCATCGCGGCCCGGCTCGATGTGCGCGCTGTGCTGGATATAGCTGTCGGACCAGAAACGCTCGGCAGCTTCGTAGTCGCGCTGGTTGAACAGCGTGTCGAATGCCTTGAGGACAAGCGCCTTGTTCTGTTCGGGCGATGTCGTTGACATGGTCGTTTCCTCTTCGAACGGTTTAATGCCGGCCTGGAGCCACAATGGTGATCACCATCGACATGGGGTAGAATGAATTGCCCTCGGACCATTGTCAATGGTGATCACCATTGTGTTGTTGAAGAAACCGTAGGCAGTCGCATGATCGGGAGTGGGCAAATGGGCGTTTCGAAGCAGCAAGCCATTGAAAACAAAAGAGCTATTGTCGAGGCGGCGGAGAAGCTCTTCCGCGAGCGCGGGGTGGCTGCCGTGGGGCTGGCAGAGCTCACCAAGGCCGCGGGCTTCACCCAGGGCGGCTTTTACAACCACTTCAAATCGAAGGACGCCCTGGTCGCCGCCGTGCTGGAGAAGGCGATGGAAGATGGCGCGGCCCTGCTCGTTGCCGGCGTCAACGCGGCGAAGGGAGATACGAGCACGCCCATGCAGCGGTATATCGCGTGGTACCTGTCCGCCGATCATCGCGCCAACATCGAAACGGGTTGTCCGTTGACAGCCTACGCCGGCGATATTCGGCGACTCGGCAAGGAAGCGCGACAGGCCTATGCGCGTGGACTCACGTGGAATTTCGATCAGCTCGCGAATCTGATCGATGGCGAGAATCCGCAAGAGAAAAGGAAAAAAGCCATCACGCTTTTCAGTCAGATGGTCGGCGCGCTGATGCTTTCGCGTGCTGTCCTGGAGGTTGACTCCGCACTCGCCGATGAGATTTTGAAAGACGGGTGTCAGGAGTTATTGGGAACCATCAGACCCGATGCAAAACGTAGCCAGAGGACGAAGAAACGGAGTACGCGCTGACGCTTTGTCGAGCTGGGGCGAAAATTTTTGCGGCCCCTGGCGGGCGGTGATAGCATCGCCCGGGGAATCCAGTTCTAAGGAAAGGAGCAGGGGGCAATGAAAAACCTGTTTGCCGCGGCCGACATGGCCGCGCCGTGTTGGTGCTGCGCGCGCTTGAAGCATCGTCAGCAATGTCGTCAGGGGCCGGCATGAAACGTTCAAAAAAAGCCTCCCTCGTTTTGATGGGCCTGACACCGCTGCTTATAAGCGCCTGCGACGATACTCAAAAGAGTCAGCACGTATTTGCCTCGATAGACGCTTGTACGCAGGCAAAGGTGCCGCTCTCCAGTTGCCAGAACGCGTTTAGCGAGGCGAAGGCTGAGGAAACTAAACAGGCGCCCCATTACGCGCTCTATGCGCAATGCAGTGCCAACTACGATGCCGACACCTGCGAGCAGCAGACGGATAATTCCGGCGTTGTGTATTGGCGCCCGAGCATGAACGGGTTTTTGATTGCACGTGTAATTCGCGATAGCCGGACATCGTATTTTCCGGCGGGTCCGGTATTTCTCAACCGCGATTCAAAAGAGTATTCCCCGCAATACGGCACGGTTCATTCGGGCTCAGGCTCGGGTGGAAACTCGGGCGCTGGTTATAGTGGTGGTAGCAGCGGATGGAATAATGTTCCTTCCGACGAGGTGGCCGGCGAAGGCGATACCGTCAGCCGAGGCGGTTTTGGTGGCGGTGAAGGTGAGGGTGGCGAAGGCGGTGGGGAATAACTAAGCCTGTCGGTGCGCGAAGGGGAGTTTTGTGAAACGCATTGCCATTGCACCTCGCCCCGATTGGCAGGCCACCGCCGAACGCTACGGTTTTCTGTTTCACACCATCGATGGCGCGCCCTATTGGGATGAGTCGGCGTACTACGCGTTTACGCTCGAGCAGATAGAGCGCGATATCGAAGCGCCGACCGGTGAGATCCATCAGCTCGCGCTTTCCCTCATGGACGATATTGTTCGCAGCGAAGCATTGATGAGGCGGCTTGCGATTCCAGTGCATTACTGGGACTGGATTGCCGATTCATGGCGTCAACGACAGCCGCATCTATATGGACGCATGGATCTGGCCTATGACGGCGCGGGACCTGCCAAGTTATACGAGCTCAATTACGACACACCCACCTCGATCTACGAGGCGGCCTTTTTCCAGTGGATATGGCTGGAGGAGCAACAGCACCGCGGTGCGCTCCCGCGAACGGCCGACCAATACAACCAGATTCAAGAATTGCTTATTCTCGCCTTCGCTGCGATGGCGAAGGCTCTGCGCAAGCCTTTTTATTTCACCGCCGTGCGCCATAGCGCCGAGGACCAGGGCACCATCGCGTATCTGCGCGACTGCGCCATGCAAGCGGGCGTGTCCAGCGAGGTGATTGCACTGGAGGATATTGGCCTTTCCAGCAAAGGCCAGTTCACGGATTTGCGGCACAAGTTGCTCGGTTCGCTATTCAAGCTGTATCCGCTCGAAATGATGTTCACGAATGAATACGGACCCTATCTTCCTCATGCGCAGCTTCAGTTGATCGAGCCACCATGGAAAGCGGTGCTGAGCAACAAAGGTATCTTGCCATTGCTGTGGGAACGCTATCCCGGTCATCCCAATCTCCTGCCCGCGTTCTATGAGGATCGCGTGGACACGACGTTGTCGCCGGGATGGATTCGCAAGCCGCTGTTTTCGCGCGAAGGCGCCAATGTGCATATGGCACTGCCTGATGGCGAGCACATCAGGTCGCCTGGCCGTTATACGCAATGCCCCGTCATCCGCCAGGCTTTTTATCCACTTCCGCGTTTTGACGGCGGTTATCCGCTGATAGGTAGCTGGGTAGTCGGGGATGCGCCGGCGGGCATGGGCATTCGCGAAGATGCCACGCTTATTACGCGCGACACATCCCGCTTTGTACCGCATGTGATCCTTTGACCGGCTGAACAGAAACCTTGTTGCATTACCCTGGCCACAAAGGACGCGGATGAACCGCGTCCTTTGTTTTTGCATATCGCCCTGGCAAGCGGCCAGCGCAGAACAACGCATGCAGCTAGAAGAACTTCTGCTCGTACTTGAGATAAATGACACGGCCAATATCGTATTGCGGGTTGTACGGATAACTGCTGTAACCATCCGTTCCCGTCGGGCCGAGCGGGCCTGCCACGCTATAAACGCCAGAGTAGGAGAGCGGCGCTTTGCGATTGAAGAGATCGGTAGCGCCCAGTGCAATGCGCCCCTTCCACGGCGCCTCCCAACTCACTTGCAGATCATTGAAAGCAAGGCCTCCTTGCCGATTCAGACCGTTCGGTGAGTTGGCAAGGTCCTTAGTGGGATTGTTGCAAGGGAAGTATTCGTTCAGCGCCGGGTTGGGCGCTATGCACGGCTCCGACAGCGAGGAGTAGTAGCGGATCGTCCAGGTCGCTGCGAATTGTTTGTAACTCCAATTCAGATTGACCGTGGAGCGAAAACGCCACAGCGGGCCCAGCACCGTATCGTAACCGCCAAGCGTATTGGAAATGACGGGGCCGCCCGGCGTGGTCTGCTCCTTCACCGAATCGATATAGGTGCTGGTGGAGTCGAACTTGAACCGTCCAATCGGTGTATCAGGAAATAGGTAGCTCAAGTCCAGGTCTTCGCCGCGCTCTTCCACGAAACCCTGGTTCACTAGCGCCTGCAGCAGGTTGATCACTTGTCCCTGGAACGGGCCTGCCACGGCCGAACGCTGAAATTGCCCGCATTGCTGTGTTTCTCCCAACAGGTAGCAATTGTCGAGAATGCTGGTCGCCGTAGGTAGCGTGATGACGTTGGCGATGCGGATGCGGTACCAGTCCATAGTGGCATTAAAGCCGGTGAGGTAATGCGGGCTATAAACGAAACCCGCGGTATAGCTCCTTGAGGTTTCCGGTTTCAGACTGGCGTTGGCCCCGGTGAAAAACGGCGTCGTGCTGGTTTGATCCGGTGCGGGGATCGGCTGGCCATTGGGAATGAGCTGCGTATAACCGGGGCCTACTGCAGGCAATCCGGCAAACCCGTTCAAGCAGCGCTGCTTGACGGTGGCATTACCTGTCAGGCCGAAGTTGACGTCGCACGGATCGGTGTAGTTCGTGAAGCTTTGCAATGTGCCGCCATAGAGATTGGCGATGGCCGGTGCGCGGAAACCCGTGCCGTAACTGGCACGAACCAGCAGGTCTTGAATCGGCTGCCACGACAATTTGAACTGATTGTTGTTGGTATTGCCGAAGTTGGTGTAGCGCGAGAAACGATGCGCGAGGTCGATGTCCAACAGTTGCGCACCCGGCAGCTCCTTGAGAACAGGAATGTTCACCTCGGCGTACGCCTCGTTCAGCCCGTAAGAACCACTGCCTGCGTTCTGCTGCAGATTGGTGTTGAGGCCAAGCTGCGTATAGGTATCGGGCGTGGCACCACCGGAAATGTCGCGATGATCGGCGCCGACGGCAAAGGTCACATCGCCGCTGCCCATGGATTGCGGAAGCGTGAACATGTCACCGGACAGATTGGCGGACACGGTTTTCATTTCGCTGAACGAGCGCGTGCCGGCAATGATGTTGAGGTAGTTGAGTTCGGCCGGTGTCAGGCCGCCTGAGCCGGAGAACGGATTAAGCGGTACGCAACCGGCGGTCACGTGACCGGGCGTGCCGCATTCCACGACGCCGCCAGGACCCATGAAGGATGGCCCGACCGCCTGTTCCAGGTGAACCAAATTGAGGTTGCCCGGACCGAAACTCGATTGCTCATAGCGATAGTCGCTGTAGCCCGCGTCCCAGTCGAACTCGTTTTCGCCGAGCGTGAAATCGCCTTCCAGGCCCGCGCGCCAGCCGTATTGTTTGATTTTGTTGTAAACGACGCGATTGGGATATTGCAGCGGCAACTCGAACTGGAGATTGTTGCCCGGCAACGGATTGTAATAGCTCAGCGACGACAGCGACGGAAAGTAAACCGCCGGGAAAGCGCTTGCGGGCAGGCCAAGCGCCTCGGCCAGATGCGCACCGTTGGCCGGCGTCAGCGAACTGAGCGGATAGCCGCCAATACTCGTGGTGGAGTTGTTGGTGTTGTACGTGCCGGTGACATTGGCCGTGATGTGATCCGTCAGCTTGTAATCACCTTTCATTAAATACGACCGCTGTCGATTGTCGGGCATCAAGCTCTCAAGAAATGCCGAGTTCTGATAGTCGTTGTTGAAGTAGGGCGACGGGTATTGCGAGCCAAACGTGTTGACGTGATAGTTCGCGATATCAAGCCCGTTCTGACCCATGTTGACGGTGAGCGGGCCATTGGCCAGTTGCGGCAGATTCACCGGCAATCCTGTTGCGGGATTGAGCGCGCCGGTGATGGTGCCGAAAGGCGAGGGCACCGTCTGGCTCTGGGGATAATTGGGCCCAAAGCTGAAAAAGCCATACTTGCTGTAAGCGCGATCATCTGCCATCAGCCCGTCGGTGTTCTGGATGGTTGCATTGATCAGGAACGAGCCGCGGGAAAACTTTTTACCTCCAGTGAGGCTGAATTGGCTGTTTTTGCCGTCGCTCCCTGGCGAATACATGCTGTTGTAGGTATCCAGCTGAAGACCGTCGAAATCCTTTTTGGTAATGATGTTGACCACGCCGGCAATGGCATCGGAGCCATAAATCGCCGATGCACCATCCTGCAGAATTTCGACGTGATCGATGATCGAGCTCGGTATCGTGCTCAGGTCGGTTTCGCCGAAGATATCCGTGGTCCATCGCTGGCCATCGACCAGCACCAAGGTGCGCGGCGCACCCAGGCCGCGAAGGCTTACGTACTGGCCGACGATGTTGCCCAAGGCACTTTGATTGCTGGTGCCGGAGGAGCCCACCGAAGAAACGTTCTGCAGAATCTGACCGACACTGACAAAGCCCTGTTGCTGCAGTGCCTCGTGCGTCAGTTCCGTCACTGGTTGCGCCGTTTCCACGTCAACGCTGCGAATCAACGAACCGGTAACCGTGATGCCTTGCAGGGTGGTCGTTTTTTGGGTGGACGGTGCGTTGGTCGCGGTTTGCGCTTGCGTCGGTTGGGTTGACGCGTTTGACGAAGGTGTCGAAGTGGTTGGGGGAACCGTCTGGGTGTTTGCTGTGGGGGATTGTTGTCCGGAGGTTGCGGTTTGTCCCGCCGCTACCGTCGTCAACACACAGCTCCCTAGGGCTAATGCCATGCGTATGGCATTGGCCATCGTTTGATGTCGCATGCTCATGAAAGATCCTCCCGTCTTGCGCTGGGTGATTACATGTCTGCTAACTCCTGTTGTTGTTGGTGTTCATGTGCGCAGGTGCCGTGGTGCCATCCGGCCCTATGCCGGCGGCAATCCTCAGCACGGTGACCGGCACAGCGGTACCGTGCATGGCGGATTTCCAGGAAGGGCGGCACCCCACCACTTTTGTGGTGGTGTCGATGATTCAAAGCGCCATTAAGCACTCCGCCTTCGATAGGTTGTCGCAGGTAACCATGCGACCTATGCGTCAACGAAAGCTGGGTGACTCAACAGCGAAAATGTCGACGTTTCAATCCTGACGCCCCGGATTTTTCACCTCCGCGGAGCGCCTTCAAGCCGCAGTCAACCCTTACGGGCGCACGGTACATCTCGTCCGGCAAGGTCTCTGCATTTAAACGACGATTGAGGGGCGAGAAAATCGACATCTGCTGCACGTTTGCCGTGCTTCTTCAGGGGAGCTATCAGCGCTTGACGCTATCCCCAGGGAAGAGGGTATTCGTCCACCAGGGAAGGGGGCGGCGCGAGCAACCCCACCTGATGGATGCTTACCTCGGCGGATAAGCCGTAAAAATATAATCTTGCGAGGCCACGCGCGTGTGGCATGAATAACCGCATTCGGCGCCAGTCATCGACGGCTTGAGGGTCCGTGACGCGGTGTCGTAGGTAAATTGCGCATAGGCCCAGCCGTGCGTCTTCGGAAACCGCGTGGAGTCTTTTTCGATAAACGAGAGCGACTTCAGAGTGTCCGGCACCTCGACAAAATACGGTGACTTGGTATTCACCTTCTTCAGCCATTCGATCTTGACGATCTTGGAGCCTTCAGGGAAAGGCTTGCCATTACCGGGTATACCTTCCTTGTAGGCTTCGATCATCACCGCGTTGGCGAGAATCGCTTTGACGCTGGTCTTGGTTTCACTCACCGCGACGTCTTGCCAAGTGTCGTACCCTTTGAAGTCGGAGAAGGCCAGTCCATTGGGTATGCTCAGCGTGTCTCTATCCTGCTGTGCGAGCGCGATGCCGACCATACTTCCGACGACCGCACACGAAGCAGCAGCGATGACAGCGACCGTGGTGCTCTTGGATTTCATGTCAATGCCCTCCGCGATGGTTCGAGAAGAACCAGAACGAGCGATGTAATCGCAGCGGGGCGGCGTACGATGCGGGCGGCCACTCTTGCACCTGCAGGGTGAAACAGGTGTTAGGCATTTGCTGCCTAATTGCTACGAGACAAAACGGAAGCGACCGTGGTCAACGGGAGATCGCGTAACGCATCAGCGCTTCCGTAGCGGTTCCAGCAAAGGCTTCAGTCCGTTGTGATCGAGCTCAAGCATCAGTGCCAGCAAGTTACCCAGGTCGTCAGGTGGAAAACCTTTGCGAGCAAACCAAGCCAGATACGCGCCAGGCAAGTCCGCGATCAGGCGGTCTTGGTATTTGCCGTAGGGCATGGTGACAGTGACCAGTCGCTGCAGATCTTCAGGCTTCATGCGCCTCAACCCGGACGTTGATCAACGCGCGGTGTCAGGTACATCCACAACGAGCGCAGCACCCACGGCAGGAACGCTACCAGCCAGCCACATGCGGCAATCACCAGCCACGTTAGCGTATCGCCGCCCAGTTCGGCGCGCACGCGTAGAAGCACCACGACCTGCAGCAGAATGAAACATGTCCATGCAATGAAACCCATCTGCAGCGGGCGTCCGGAGTGGCCATGCGTCACACGAGTGACCATGGCAACCAGCATCGATCCGAAATAACCGATCGTCATGACATGCAGCGGTGCAAGCCCAAGGATGGCCGTATGGTTGAGCAGCAGCCACACGCTCTGCACGGTGTAGAGCACAAACGCAATCGGCAACCAGGCGAAGGCAAGATGAAGCACGGCCAGCAAACCGGGCTGCATGGCTTTCCACGGCTGCCAGGCCAGCGCGTGCCAGGCAAACACGCCCGCCAATGCAGCGTCGGGAATCCACAGCCATGCCGCATGATGGAGTGCGCTGAGCACGATATGCAGGACGAGCAACATCCACACGACAGGTATGCTCCACGCCGGGCGGCGACTGGCATAACCGGGCACGACGTTTGCGCTGAAAAAGGGGATCATCCGGTGCGATACGGTGAAGTAGACCGGCAGCAGCAGGCCGAACGTACCCAGATTGATCGCAATCAATGCCGTGGTCGTGGATGCGCCGAATACGAACGCAAGAAAGCAGCCAAGCCCTACCGTGCCAACGACCAGCGCGGTAAGGCAGGACCACGCGTGCGCATTGCGTTTACGCGATTCCTTTAGCGCCACCGCCAGCACCCTCACGCCCGCGACATAGCCCAGCAGCATCAGCTCCAACCCAATGCATAGCAGCAAACGCCAACCGAGTAGGCCCAGATGCGCCAGCAGATACCCTGCAAAAATAGCGCCGGCAACAGGGACGTAATGCGCGCGCGACAACGCCGGTCGCTCCAGCCAGCGCGGGAAGACCGTCAGCAGAAAGCCGAACATGAAGAGCGGAAGCATGCCGTACTGGGTGAGCACGGCGTGCGCCCAACCCGCCGGGATCGACGGCGCGGGCCAGTTGCGCCAGCCAAAGCGCCACGCAGACAACTGCAAGGCCCACCACGTCATGCTGGTCATCACCGCGAGTGCGCCACCGAAGAACAACAGGCGATGCGGTGCGGCGAAGAGGATCGGCCAAGGCTCGCTTGTGGAATCAGTGGCGGCACGTGTGCGGGGCGTAGGCATGGTGTCGTGATCCAGGTCGAAGGAATGATGGCGCCGTGGACGTCGCCAAATGTTTGAGATTATGGCGGCTACAGATGATCGGGTCTGCAAGTGATCGCCGCTTCATGGCGGTAGTGGATGCCCTCTAACGCCGTATCGCCAAGACGCCGTCCAGCGCGAGTTGTGCGTTGAATCCCGCTTTGTCCAGCCGCTTGGCAACCTCTTGCGGTACATCGCGATCGCTGGTGAGTTTGTTCGGGCTGCCGGTGTAGTGGAACAGCCGGCCGCCACGGCGCAGCACGCGGGCGAGCTGGTCGTAGAACGCCTGCGAATAGAGCTCGCCGGCAATGCCGAAGCGGGGCGGATCATGCAGCAGCGCATCGATCGACGCATCGGGAATGTGCGTGATGGTATGCGACACGTCGGCATGCGTGAGTCGCAAGCGGTCACCGCTGGCCGGAGCATGGGGATCGGGCGACCACGGATTGAGCGTGCGCAACCACAGTACGTCGGCATTCTTTTCGAACGAATGGATCTGCGCCACACCGCCTTCCAGACAACAGGCGGCGAAATAACCCAGCCCACCGCAGGTATCGAGCAGTACCTTGCCGCGCGGCTCGACCAGCGCCACTTTGCGGCGGGCATCGTCGAGGGGCGATTCCTTCGCGGTGGGCAGCATCTTGATGCCGTCGATCTCGAAGGTGGGTGCGCCCCATTCAGTGGGAACCAATTTGATCAACGAGCCGGAAAAGCGCGATACCGGCGCGAAGTCCTCGCCATCCCAGTAATAGATGGTGCGCTCTTTCACTTTGGGCGGATAAGGGTAGTGCTGGCCTTTCCATTCCCAGCTATCGGCGTGCAAGCAGGCCGTGCCGTTCGTGCGGTTCAAGTCCAGCGAACCGTTCCACTCGCTCGCGCCGCTATCGCGCGAGGCGGACAGCGCTTGGGCAGTGGATCGTGTGAGCAAGGGGCCGGAATAGTGCGGCACGATGAATTCTCCTTGGTAAAACCGTCGGCGTTATTTTCGCGTTGTTTGCGCGCGTGTCTTGCTGCGTTTTGCCGCAGGTGGCTCGGGTCGACACAGGTAGCGCTCCATCAGCAAGGCGATTTCCTCGGCGAATTCGGGCCGCTCCAGTAATTCCGGACGCTCGTTGGCCGCTTCGTGGACAATCGCGTGGCCTGCGGCACGTACGATGAAGGTGGCCAGGTCCAGATCGGGCACGTTTCGCGCGTGAGGGCGAACCAGGCTCATCAGCAACGCATGCACCTGCGCCTCGTGCGCGGGATTCGCGCGCCGCGCGGAGCGGGGCAGCTCTTCGGCAAAGACGCGGTGCAGTGCCGGTGCTGCGCGGTGTTCTTCCATGCTGGCCGTCGCCAATGCCTTGAACAACGCACGCAGATCGCCTTTGGCCTGCAAGGTGGCGATGGCGTCGGGCGCAGCGCGGGTTGCCTTCTCCATATGCCGACGCTGCAGTTCGATAACGATCGATTCCTTATTGGGAAAATACTGGTAGAGCGAGGCGATGTTGACGCCGGCGCGCTCGGCGATCCGGTTGGTGGTGAAGCGAGCCCAACCGTCCTTGACCAGAATGTAAGTAGCCGCTTGCAGGATGGCCTCCACCGTGGCGTTGGAGCGGGCCTGCCGCGGGCGTTTGCGCGGATGTGTCCGAGGTTTTGGCATGGGTTGCAATGCAAGTTGGCAAAGCAAGTTTTAGCTTACATTATATTCGCCATGGATACCTGTCTTGCCGCCGAGCGTGATGTCATGGCCGAGCCCGTGACCGATACATGGGCAGCGTTTTGTGCCATCAACGCCCATCGTCGTGCAGTGCGGGACTTCGATGGCGGCGCGGTGGCCGATGAGGATATGCGTGCCGTGCTGGCAGAAGCGCAGCTGGCGCCATCCAGCAACAATCTTCAGCCCTATCAGTTTCATTGGATACGGGCCCCGCATCTGCGCGCTCAATGCGCTGCCGCCTGCCACAATCAGCGCGCCGCTGCAGGGGCCTGGGCATTGATCGTTTTAGCGGTCAGTAACGCGTTATGCGCGCGCACGCTCGACGGCTGGGTCGAACAGGTGGAGGTGTGTCCCGAGCTGGATGAGGCGTCGCGGGCGTATCACCGCAAGCAACTCAAGATTCAACGCTTGTTTGGCCGCATCGCGGGCATATCGCTTTGGACACCTTTAATGGCCTTGGCGAGCTGGATCGATCCTGTACTGATGTTTGTGCCATTGGGGCCATCGGGTATGCGCCACTGGGCGACGCGCAATAGCCTCTACGCGGTGCAAACGCTTTTGCTTGCGATAGCAGCCAAAGGCCTCGACAGTTGCCCGATGGAAGGTTTCAGCGCACGCAAGCTTGCGCGGCTATTGAAGCTACCGCGTGGCACGGTGATTCCGGTGGTCATTGCCGTTGGGCGGCGCGCACTGGATGCGCGTATCGAGCCGCGCTGGCGCGTTCCATTTGACGCTGCCATCGTCGAGCATTAAGTGCGGCAAGACATCCAAAGTGGTCATATGAAATTGTAGCGTAGTGGCTATTTTTGCAAGCCACTTTTAGGTCTAGTTTCTGCCATGCAGTGTTACTGCGCGACTTGGGAGAAATCCATGACTGGGGTCAGCAAACGCTCCGTCCACGTGCTGGTTGGATTGATGCTTGGAGTCAGCTCGCTGGTGCTCCATGCGCAGCCGGCGGATGGTGATCACGACTTCGATTTCGGTATCGGCACTTTCACGACGCACATCAAGATGCTCAACCATCCGTTGACCGGTTCTACCGACTGGACCGAACTGAGCGGCACGGTGAAGACTCGCAAGATCTGGGATGGCGGCGGAAACCTGGAGGAACTGGAGGCCGGTAGCGGCGCCAGTCACTTCCAGGGATTGACACTGCGACTCTACAACGCCGCGACGCATCAGTGGAGCCTGTATTGGGTCGATAGTGACGACGGCACCGTGGGTAACGCCATGGTCGGCAGCTTCAAGCAAGGTCGCGGTGCGTTTTACGACAAGGAAACCGTCAACGGCCGTGCCGTGCTGGTTCGCGACATCTATTCCGAGGCGACGCCCAACACCTACCACTTCGAAGAGGCTTATTCGCCGGATGGCGGCAAGACATGGGAAACCCACTTCATTGCGAATTTGAACCGCAAAGCACCCGGCGCTGCGCAAGACGATGCGTCTTCGGCCAGCGCTGAGCCGGCCGCGCAGCACGATTTCGACTGGCAGTTAGGCACATGGCGCATCCACATGTCGCGCCTGAAAGATCCGTTGACCGGCTCGCATACGTGGGCGCCGTTGGACGGAACGGTAGCGGTGGACAGGGTGTGGGGTGGGCGCGCCAATCTGGCGGTAATCGACACGCAAGGGCCTTCCGGCCATCTTCAGTTTCTTTCGTTACGCTTGTACAACCCAAAAAAGCAGCAATGGAGCTTGAATTTTGCCAAGCGCGGCGGCGGCGAACTTGGCATACCCATGGTGGGTGTGTTCAAGAACGGCAGCGGCGAGTTCTATAGCAAAGACCAATTGAACGGTCATGCCATCGATTGCCGTTTCATTTTCTCCCAATTGAAGGGTGCGGCGAGCGAGGAGCAGGCTTTTTCAAGCGATGCGGGAAAGACCTGGGAGGTGAATTGGATCAATAACTCCAGCCTCGCCACGCAAGCAACGACAGCCATGCGATAGACCCAAGGTGCGTGCCATGACTACTGCGAAGCGTCTGTGTCTATGCTTTTGCGCAATCACTGCGCTATGCACCGTGCATAGCAACGCGCAATCGTCCACGAAAACGCCGATGCCGGCTGATGCGGTGTCACCGGCACCCCGCGATGGACAGCACGATTTCGATTTCGAATTCGGAAAGTGGAACACGCATGTATCGATGCTGGCGCATCCCTTGACGGGCTCCAAGACCTGGGTCGACTACACCGGCATCACCGTAGATCACAAAATATGGAATGGCGTGGCCAACCTGGTGGAGCTGGATATGAAGAACGCATCCAGCCATCTGATGCTGGCGTCGTTGAGGCTGTACAACCCTGCCACGCATCAGTGGGGTTTGTACGTGGTCAACAGCCGCAGCGGCACACTCGGTACACCCACCTTAGGTGGATTCGCCCATGGGCGTGGTGTGTTCTATGACAAAGAGACCTGGGATGGAAAACCCATCGTGGTGCGCTTTGTCATCACCCCGCGCAGTGCCGATGCCATCCACTTCGAGCAAGCGTTCTCCGCGGATGAAGGCAAAACGTGGGAAACGAACTGGATAGCGGATGACACGCGAATCGCGCAGTGATGCGTGACAAAGCGAGCGACATCACGCTTTCCTACCGATCAGACCAGCATCGCGCCAAGCGTGCTGACGCACAGTACCAGGCAGGCTGCGAACAGGCTGTTGAGCATCAGGGTTTCGAATTTCATGATCGTTCTCCAGTGAGGTGAGTGAGGCTTTCGAGATAGATAGAGCAAGCCTCGTGCCAAGCACTCATGGGTGCTGAAAAGCCGCATTGGAGAGCCGTTTTCACGGTATTTCGCTAAGCATCGATAACTGTCCGCGGACGGTTGTCCGTGTGATGCGGACAGGACGCGGACAGCGGGCAGCGATGGACGACTGTCCGCTGTCGTGTGTTTTTTAAACCCCACGCCGCACACGCCAAGGAAGAAGCATCGCAACGCGACGGCGATAGGTGCGGTAGGGCTCGCCGAAATAGGTAGCCATGTCGCGTTCCTCCAGCTGTAGCGCGATCAGGACGTACATCGTCATGGCGGCCGCAAAAAGCAGGTGTCCGCGTGTCATGACCGGTGCGGCCCAGAACGAAACCAGAAAGCCGAGCATGAGCGGATGTCGCACGATGCGATAAAGGAAGGGTGTGCGAAATCCAATCGGCGCGTAGCTGCGGTTTCTGAGGTTCAAATACACCTGGCGCAGCCCGAACAAGTCGAAATGATTGATCAGATACGTGCTGGTCAATACCACCAGCCAACCCAGCGCAAACAACACCCATAGCACCGTCGTCACGAAAGGTGCATGCAGGTGCCACACCTCTTGCGTGATCGGCACCCAGCGCCAGAACAGCAAACACAGGATGAGGCTGGCCAGCAGCACATAGCTGCTGCGTTCGATGGCTTGCGGCATGAAACGCGTCCACCAGCGTTTGAAACCCGGCCTCGCCATCACGCTGTGTTGGAAGGCGAACAGCGCAACCAGGGCGAGGTCGATGCTTATCGTTTTGCCCAGAGATGCAGGTGTACCGCCGTCGATCGTCTTGGGAACGGGCAGGTTACCGACGAAGCCGATCAGATAAAGGAACGTTGCGAAGAAAGCCAGATAGCAAACTAAGCCATAAATAAAACACAGCAAGCGAATCATGGACGAGCCCTCCCGGACAGTGCCAGCGGTATGGCCAAACCTCGATCGAAAGACGGGACGTGAAGAAACCGGTGGCTGCCGCTGACGGGTTGAATAGATGGGAGTACTGTGGGTCGCCAGGCCGGTGATGTCCTACCCGCGCGTCGCCCCGACCTGTCCCATCGTCCGGCCACTTGCGGGCGATGAACCTCACACGCACGGGCGAAGAGGGCATTGCGATGGCGCAGCGCATTGCTGAAGCTGTACGGCGTGCAAGAGACGTGTTGCAACATCATCCCCAGCGGGGGCTTCACGATGACATGCCCGCCATCTCGCATTGGCAGCACGACACGCGCGTCGTCTCCGGTGATGCCCATGGCACGCAGGTGCTGACCGATATTCCCCGCGAACTCGGTGGGAGCGGCGACCAGGTTACGCCGGGGTGGTTGTTCAGAGCGGGCGTGGCGTCATGCCTTGCGACCTCCATCGCAATGAACGCGGCCGCCGAGGGCGTGGAACTGACCTTGCTGGAAGTCACGGTATCCAGCCGTACCGATGCACGCGGCATTCTTGGCATGAAGGGCCAGGATGGTGAACAAGTGTTTGCGGGCCCTTGCGATATGCAATGGCGCGTACGCATCAATGCACGTGATGCGTCGCCCGCGCGACTGTGCGATCTGGTCGAGCGAAGCCGTCGATGCTCGCCCATTTCCTGCGCGGTGGAAAACATGGTTCGCGTACATATGCAGATCGACACGGCGGCGCATTGAGATGGCCGCGATGGATGCCTTCTCCGAAATCCTGCGCGTCGTGCGCTTGGTGGGCGCCATCTTCATCCAGGCCAGATTCACCGCACCCTGGTGTTATCAATCGCCTCGCGCGGACTCCGTTGCGCATTTGCTGGAACCGGGCGCCGAGCGCGTCGTTATTTTCCATTTGATTACTGAGGGAACCTGTTTCGTCGAGCTGGAGGGTTGTGCGCCGACCTGCCTTCATGCCGGCGATGTGGTGATATTTCCGCATGGCGACGCACACCTGATGTGTTCGCAGCCGGGCCTGGTGCCCGGCAAAGGTGCGCCCCTGACGGACGTGTTGTCACGCAGGCCGCGCCTGCTTGCCTATGGCGGCGGCGGTCCGGTCACGCGTATTGTTTGTGGTTATCTGGCGTGTGATGCACGCCTGGCGCATATGCTGCTCGGCGGACTGCCAGCGCTTGTGCGCGTGAATGTGCGTGGATCCGACGCCGGCCTATGGTTGGAGGCTTCGGTACGTTACGCACTGAACGAAGCACGCTCACCCAGGCCCGGTGGTGCGGGCGTGTTGGCAAAGTTGGCCGAATTGCTGTTTATCGAGGTGTTGCGTCTGCACATGAACGATCCATGCAACGACCACACCGGATGGCTTGCCGGCTTGGCCGACCCCATGGTGGGCCTGGCACTCAATGCGCTGCACCAACGCCCGGCATACGGCTGGACGTTGGACGAACTCGCAAGCACGGCGAACACGTCGCGTTCCGTACTCGCCGAACGCTTTCATCACCTGGTGGGAAGCACGCCGATGCAATACCTCACACAGTGGCGCATGGTGCTGGCTGCGAATTTGCTGTGCCGGAGCAATGCCACGCTTGCGCGCATTGCCGAGGACGTCGGCTACCAGACGGATACGGCGTTCAGCCGGGCATTTCATCGTGAGTACGGTATTGCGCCGGCCACGTGGCGCCGCCGTCAAACGGTACGGGAGCAGCCCGTGCGCTAGCCTGTGAAGGTGATGGCGTGCGGCTTCGGGCCATGCGTTCCGCTGCGTCCTGCGCGATGACATGCGTGTGGCGCTGAATCGTTCCGCTCACGATTGAGTAAGGTTCACGACATTTGCGGTTCACTTATAGGGCGATGCAATGCGTCACCGCGCCGCTATTTTTTGCTGTTGCACTGCATGCAAAAAAATAGTGACGTAGTGCGCAATCTATATGCGAGCAAACACTCCGAATGCGTATTCATATCACACTCTCTACACGCCATCGCCCCCATTCTGAATTTCGCCGACCGAGCAATTCGATTGCAGTAACGGCACATATAAACGCTCGATATTAAGTGGTGAGGAGACGCAATGGTCACGCGCCTTTAGGTTTTTCCAGGGGAAAACACTCCAGCCAGCAGCTCATTAAAGACTGCGCCGACGGGCGCGGTGCTGGGCTCGGCTTTGCGAAAAAACACCGTGTCTGCGCAGGCGGATGATGTCGTTTTGTCCCGTGGCGTCGATGGGAATGGCTCGATGCGACTGCGCTCACGCCGATGAATTGTGAATCGCGTTTCTAGGTAAAGAGACGTGACAGGGGAGTGGCATGGATGCAGTCGCTGTTGTGAGTACGGTGGCTCTTGGGTGGTCCAAGGGCTCTCATCGAAACATCCTGGGGAGATTATCAATGCAAGCTAAGCAATTTCTGTTACTCGCTGGTCTCATTAGCGCAGCATGCGTTCCCGCTGCGTTCGCCGCCCCGTCGGTCGATGTTTTTGGTCAACCCGCCGCTCAGCAGGTGGGGCCGATCGAGCAGGCTGCTCGTGCGGCATGGCGTGAGACGATGACGCAAGTCGCCACGCCGTCGCAAGGCTGCTTCCACGCCAGCTATCCGAGCATCATTTGGCATCAGATCGGCTGCTCGACGCTGCGTCCGGCCGTGCACCCGATGCCGCATTATTATCGTTTCGGCGAACCGCAGACGGCCGGCAACGGTAACGACTACACCATCAATACCGGTTCGCATCACATCACCAGCGCGATCGGCACCTTCCCGACGGTCACGGGCGTGACGTCCGAGCAGAGCGTTGGCGTGCCGGCCTACGGTGACGGCGGCATCCTGGGTTCCAACGAATATTCGGTGCAGCTCAATACACAGTTCACCTCCACCACGGCGGCGTGCAAGAGCCACTCCGGCTGCACCGTGTGGCAGCAGTGGGTGTATGCGACCGACTACGAAGAAAATGGCGAAGGCGCCATCTTCATGCAGGATTGGTTGATCGGCTACGGCAGCAGCCGTTGCCCGAGCGGGTTTGGTAGCGATGGCGAAGGCGATTGCTACAAGAACAGCAATGCCGCGCTCCCGCCGGATATCTCGCCTACCGCGCTGGCCAGCCTGAAGCTGACGGGTACGGCCGCCACCGGTGGCAATGACACCGCTGTCGTCACGTATGACGGCGATGCCTACAGCACCAGTCAGGCAGACAGCACGCTGGATATCGCGTCGGTGTGGAACACCGGTGAATTCAATGTGGTTGGCAATGCCGGTGGTTCGGAAGCCGAGTTCAACAGCGGTTCGTCCATCACCGTGAATCTGGCGGTGAGCGATGGTTCCACCAGCGCCCCGACCTGCGTGGCCGATTCGGGCACCACCGGCGAGAGCAATAACTTGAACCTGGGTAGCTGCACGGCATCGGGTGGTTCGAACCCGTCGATCCAGTTCACCGAATCGAATTAAATCGAACTAAATCGGATCGCAGCGCGCTGCGTTTCGAAATCGTGCAAGAGCCGAGGGAGCGATCCCTCGGCTCTTTTTTTGTGTCGCAATGTTTTGCAGGTAGGGAAGCGCTACAGCATCGCGTCTTATCGGTATGGCTGCTCGTTGCGCGCATGCAAACGTGATGTGCGCGTGAAGAAGCCTCAGCTTCGTGGGCAGGGGGAGCTGTTGCACGGAGGCGAATTGTTGTTGGAAGTACCGAGGCTTCTGGATGGTCCAGAAGTTTTAAACCGATAGCCATTTGCATAGTGGGGAGACATCAATGCAAGCAACGTTCAAGTTCGCACTCGCCGCCGCGCTTATCAGCGCCATGTGTGTTCCTGCTGCTTTCGCAGCGCCGTCCACGGATGTTTTCGGGCAGTCCACCGCTCAGCAGGTCGGTCCCATCGAGCAGGCCGCGCGCGCGGCTTGGCGCGAAAACATGGCGCAGATCGCCACGCCTTCGGAAGGCTGCTTCCATGCCAGCTATCCGAGCATCATTTGGCATCAGGTCGGGTGCTCGACGCTGCATCCCGCTTTTCACCCAATGCCCCGTTATTATCTTTTCGCCGAACCGCAGACCGCCGGTAACGGCAACGACTACACCATCAACACCGGCTCGCATCACATCACCAGCGCTGTCGGCACGTTCCCGACGGTCACGGGTGTGACCTCCGAAAAGAGTGTTGGCGTGCCGGCCTACGGCGATGGCGGCATCCTGGGCGCCAACGAATACTCCGTGCAGCTCAACACGCAATTCACCTCCACCAGTGCGGCATGCAAAGGCCACTCCGGTTGCACCGTGTGGCAGCAGTGGGTGTATGCGACCGACTACGAAGAAAATGGCGAAGGCGCCATCTTCATGCAGGACTGGCTGATCGGCTACGGCAGCAGCCGTTGCCCGAGCGGCTTCGGTAGCGATGGCGAAGGCGATTGCTACAAGAACAGCAACGCTGCGCTGCCGCCGGATATCTCGCCCACCGCGCTGGCCAGCTTGAAGCTGACCGGTACGGCCGCCACCGGTGGTAACGACACGGCTGTCGTCACCTATGACGGCGAAGCCTACAGCACCAGCCAGAAGGACAGCACGCTGGATATCGCGTCGGTGTGGAACACCGGCGAGTTCAACGTGGTCGGCAATGCTGGCGGTTCGGAAGCCGAATTCAACAGCGGCAGCTCCATCACCGTGAACCTGGCCGTGAGCGATGGCTCCACCGCTGCACCGACCTGCGTGGCCGATTCGGGCACCACTGGTGAAAGCAACAACTTGAACCTCGGCAGCTGCACTGCTTCGGGCGGCACCAACCCGTCGATCAAGTTCACCGAGTCCAACTAAGCCAAGCTAACGCAGTTCGCTGCGTGATGCTGAGAAGAGCCGGGGGAGGGATCCCTCGGCTTTTTTTTGATGGCATCTCGCGTTTGAGAAGGTTATTTGACGCATGTGCGAGGACGCTGGTCTTATCGCTGCCCTATAAATTCCGCGAGTACCTAAAGCAAACGGTGTACTGGCGATGGTCCCTTCGCCATTTCGGGGGAGATCGCTGAGTCAAAAGAGCGGTCGCTCGCAATGCCGGAATGCAGAGGCGGTTTGCGAATCTGGAGATTTCGGAGGTACTTTAGTGCTTGTCCTTGATGGTTGGATATGCGCGTTCGATATCTTCATGCAGTGACAGTACTGCTTCTTTGGCACCTAGATTGAAGGCGTGCGTTTCTCTGAATAACGCCTTGGTCATCCCGTTAAGGACGCTAGCGGTTCCATTGAATAATTCCTGGAAATCGGCGGGTCGAACGTTCGCCTGTGCGAATGCATCGCCGAACGTTATCCCACGTTCCCGATGACCAAAGACTTTATTGCGCAGCACGCTTACCTTCACCCATAGATGCTTGATCTCAGCTCGTTTCCTATCCAGCTCGTCCAACTTTTCACTTGGTAATCGCGTCGTCAATCGAAGCTGGCGTAGAACCCCGGGGATGTTGACGCTGTCATGGTTGGTTTCGTGCAGACAGTAAAACGCGATGATCATCGACGTGAAGTGGGCGCTAATGGCCGTCTGAAAATAAGGAACGTAGCGGTTCTGAACTTTCCAATTCGGGGTGGTTTGCAGGGCCTGCCAAGCTTCAAGGTTGAGTCCAGCAAACGTAAGTAGGCGCCTTAGCTCTTCGATTTCGCCACGTAGTTGCTCATTGGTTAGGGTTGGCTGTGTGGTACTCAATGTGACGACTCCGGGATAAACAAGAAATTTGAAGTCCACGCATTCGTTGCGATGATCAATGCATAACTACGCAGCTCCGAGGGCTATAGCGTAGTTTTGTAGTCGATCTGGGGGCGTTCGACCAAATCCATCATCCGCATCGGCTTTACCGACACGACAAAATCCGCGTCCCCTGACAGATAACGCTTCGTCTTTATGCGATGGTCTTAGTGTCGGGTGTGCCCATCTGGCTTTGATGAGTTCGGCACACCCGACATGAGTGAAGCAACGCGGATCGCCTGGGCAGCCACCCAAACGATCCGCTGGCCACAACCAACTAAAGACAGAGAGAGTTGATCATGGTTATTCCCGATCATACGGTACGCACGCAGTCGCGTGTCCCCGCCACGCCGTTTTTTGTACTGCTTCACCGCCTCGCCTACGGCGCGGCGTCGGGCCACTCAGGGCTTTCGTAGAAACGGAATCGGATCCTTCCGCTTTTACGTGCAGGGTTTTTCCTGCATTGCCCTTCACGCCACGCGCAATACGTGGCGTGACTTAACGACATGGAGTGAGCCCATGAATAACGTGCATGACTTGATTAACCCGCCAGGCTATCTGCTGTCCCAGAACGGCTATGAAGATCTGCAAACGATCCGCGACAAACTTCAGCTTATGGGCCAGCTTGCGGGTACTGCATCGACACCGGGTGACAGCAAGGCCGTTCTACTGTTGCCGCGTGTGTTGATCGGCGAGTTTTTTATCGATTTGAGTGTGCAGCTCAGCCGCGTTTTGGATGCGGTGGAGTATTACGCGGAGCATGTAAATCGGGTGCCGCCGCACTGACTGCCGTTCATCGCGCTTGCGTCAACGTGGGCTCCGCTGTGAATGTCGACATCAACGGCATGACCTGCACGGTGGCCTATGTGAAGGCCCATCAGCCGGGGCGTCGCAGGCAATTGTGAACAGTAGTGGGCAGGCCCCGTAGCCACGGCCGAGGGTGTGGGTGTCCGGGAATCAGCCCACCGATGCGATTTGGTTTGTCACACCAGGCCCTAAAGATATCCCTGCACCGGCCGATTTAGCCGGAAATTCGAAATAGTTGGCCGCGATGGCATCGTGAGGGCATCTTTCGCGCACCGTTGGTCCAGCCTTTGCATGTAAAAAGTGGTAGCAAAAGGCCGCTGGGCAGCCAGGAAGGGGGCGTATGGCTTGCCGGTGTGATTCGCAAACGGTCGCCCACGGCCGAATAAGGACGTTGCGTAAACCCTTGCGTCAATAAATTGCGATCAACCATCTTGGGTTGGCAGCGAGCGTGGTCCCATTCGATGTCCTGGAAAGAGTTCCCTGATCTGCTAGCCGTAGGGTTGCTGATCTACGCGTTTGTGTCGGTTTCGCGGCCCGCTGGCGGTTTGACCACTCGCTTATGGTTGGCGGGTTGGATTTGTATTGAGCTGCATTTCGCGGCCTATTCGTTTCTCGACGTGTCCGGCACCGGTGGCCTGATCGCAGATATTTTCGGCACGGCCGCGCTGACCTGGTGCGCGGAACTGTTCGGTTGGTCCATGGACCCTCTGCCGCAGCGCTGGGGCAGCCGGCTGCTGTTTTGGGCCATGTCGGCGGTCTATACCCTGTACATCACGTTGGCGTCGCTGACGTCCGTGCCGCACTGGGTCATGGTGATGGCGGCAAGCCTTTTTGCGTGTGTGCCGCTTGCCATTGTCATGGCAACCCCGCACAGGCAACGGCCGGGAAGCCGGTGGATTGCGGTGGGGCTGAATGTCGCGCTGGCGGCGGCGTTGCTGCGCTGGCAGTTTTCCGCGCACGGCCCCGATCTGATGGTGGTCATGCCGTTGTTTGTCGTTTATTTCACCTGCTGCCTGCAGTTTGCCTTTTCGAAGCAGCGGCGGACGGGTGGTTTCGTGGTGACGTTGCTGGGCTTGCTGGCATGGTCGCTGGTGTTTCCGCTCGGCCTGACGTTCGATGTGTTTTTCCCGACCGTGCAAGTGGGTGCGGAGGTATGGAACCTGCCCAAGTATCTGGTTGCCGTGGGCATGATCCTGTTGCTGCTGGAAGGCCAGCTGAAACGGAACCAGCACCTTGCGCATCATGATGCGTTGACGGGGTTGCCTAATCGCCGCTTGTTTCAGGACCGCATCAACGGTGCGCTGGAGCGTGCGCGCCAGCGACAGGCGCGCATGGCGATGCTCGCCATCGATCTGGATGGCTTCAAACAGGTGAACGATACCTTGGGCCACCATGCCGGCGATGAAGTGCTGCGGCATGTGGCGCGCCTTTTCACCGCACGCCTGCGACGCATCGATACGCTCGCCCGCACGGGTGGCGATGAGTTCTCGGTGGTGCTCGAAGGGCCCATCACGCGCCATGAGGCCACGCGGGTGGCTGGTGTGCTCAGGCAATTGCTGGAGACGCCGTTGTCGGCGTCGGGGCAGAACATCCAGATTGGCGCGAGCATTGGGCTGGCCATGTTTCCGGACGATGCCCAGACGCTGGATGATTTGTGCATCCTTGCCGACGAACGGATGTATGAGGCCAAGCGCAGCGGTAGCGGCAGCGTATAGGCCATTTGACCGGTCGTCGCAGGTACTGAGCAAGCAGGCGAGGGCGCTTCCCACATCGCGCCCGGTACGGATTTTTGGCTACTATCGGCTCTTCACGTGCCACGCCTGTCACCATGAGCTCCCTGCCTGATCTTCAAGCAAGATTGATCCACGCCTTCAACCGCAACGATTGGCCGAGCGTGTTGCAATTGGCCGCACAGGTGCAGCTCTTGGTGCCGCGGGAGAGCATGGCGCCATTCATGGCCGGCGTGGCGCACATGCAGCTTGGGCAACTGCCGCACGCGGTAACGATGTTGCGCACGGCCACACAGCTTGAACCTAACCGCGCCGATTTCGCCGCGAACTATGCCAAGGCCCTTTCGCTCACGCGGCAAATGCAGGAGGCGCAGCAGGCGGCGGAGCGTGCGCTGGCGCTGGGGCCCGCCGATCCCATGACGTTCGAAATTCTGGGTGTCGTTTTCAGTCAGTCACACGCGCACGCCCGTGCGCTGGAGATGTTCCGCCGCCTGGTCACCATGGTGCCCAATCACCCGCCTGCGCATTTCTACTTGGCGTTTGCGCTGATCGCGATGGGTGACATGGATGCGGCCGAGAAGGAGCTGGAAGCATGCGTTCGCCTCGATCCGAACTACGGCATGGCACATTTGAAACTGGCGGGACTTCGCAAGCAGACGGCGGAACGCAACCATGTGGAGCGGCTGAAGGCCTTGCTCGTTCGCTATGCGAACCATCCCGGCGCGCAGCTCTATATGAACATGGCGCTGGCCAAGGAGTATGACGACCTTGGCCAATATGCCTCCGCCTTCGAACATTTCCGCCGTGGCAAGGCGGTAGGCAAGGAGCGGCGCGTTCGATCGATGGAGCGTGATGACGGTATTTTTCAGCGCTTGATAAGCAGTTTTTCGCAAGCGCCAGTGGCGTCGGGCGATCCGGGCGATGCACCCATTTTTATCATCGGCATGCCGCGCACGGGCACCACGTTGTTGGATCGCATTCTTTCAAGTCATCCGGACGTGTATTCGGCGGGCGAGCTGGTTGAGTTTCCCGCTACGCTGCAACGCGTCTATGGCGGCAACACGCCGTTGTTGCTCGATCCGCAGTTGCCTGCGCGCGTAGCGCAGCTCGACTGGCGCAAACTGGGCGGGGATTACCTCGCTGTTACCCAACCGCACGCCGTGCATGCGCGGCATTTCATCGACAAGATGCCGCATAACTTTCTCTATGCGGGCTTTATCGCCAGCGCGCTGCCGAACGCGAAAATCGTCTGCCTGCGCCGCCATCCGCTGGATACCTGCTTGGGCAATTTCCGGCATCTGTTCGAGCAGGAAACCTCTTATTACGACTATTCGTTCGACATCATGGATGCGGGTCGCTACTACATCGGTTTCGAACGCCTGATGGCGCATTGGAGCCGCGTGTTTCCCGGCCGCATCTTCGACGTGCAGTACGAAAAACTGGTGACCGCGCAAGAGGAGACCGTTCGCGGTTTGCTCGCCTTCTGCGGGTTGCCGTGGAACGATGCGTGCCTGCAATCGGAACGCAATGCCGCGCCGGTCAATACGCCTTTGGCGTGGCAGGTGCGTTCACCGGTGAATGCAAGCGCTGTTGGTCGCTGGAAACACTACGCCGCTGAGCTTGCGCCGCTGCAAGATCTGTTGCGCAACGCAGGTATTGCGGCCGACTAAGAGCTAATTGGCTGCCGCAGGCCGGGCGTGCGATCAACCGTCGCAGTCCATGGGTGTAACTACAACAGCGCTGACAACAGGCCGTGATGGACGCGCATCACTTGCGCGTGATTGCCTGACACTCGCGCACCATGTTGAACAAGGTAGGCCCGGAGACCAGCTCGATCTGCTTGCCTTGCACGAAGCGTTGCGCATCGTCGGTGAAGTGGCCGATGGCGACGATCTTTACCGCATCGGCGCCATGATGCATCTGCAGGCCGTACATCTCGCGCACGATCCGCACATCGACCAGCTTGGTGCGCCATTGTTTGCATTGCACCAGCGTGGTGGTGCCGTCCCTATGCAGAATCAGGTCGACGCCGCCGTCGGCGCCGCCCAAGCCAATCTCGCGCACTTTGTAACCCTGGCGCCGAAACGCTTCACCCACCAGCATTTCGAATTCGCGCCAGTCCATGGCGCTCAGGCTGCGCAGCCCAGTCTGGGAAGCCAGCAGGCGTCGCCGTCGGCGGCCATCCATAAAGGAAACCAGCGCGGCGAGCCAGCAGGCGATCAACAGCAGCCAGGCGACAGGGGCGTAAGCGCCGTCGTCCAGCGAGTTTCCCAGTGCCTGGCCGATCGGACCACCGAAGGTGGTCATGCACCAGCCCAGGCCGTAGCGCATGGCAACGTAGCCCGTTGCGCCAAGGACGATGCCGGCTTGCCAGGGCAGCTTGGAAACCATTTCGATGCCGCTGTCTTTGCGCCTTCCCACCGCCCCCTCCCGAGCACTTGCTTTTTATTGGAATGATCCAGACGACTCGCGGGTGCGGTCTATCGAACCCAAAGCAGGAATTGAGCCAACGAATCCCCCGTGCGAAGGTGTAGGCGACGTGATGGCCCAAGCGGAGAAGGCATGTCGATAGTGCCCGGAAGTGGTTGTTTTGCTTTGCGCCCTAAAACTCCGTTCGAGATTGAAGCTGCGCATGGGAGCGGCTTTGACGACGTTGTCACGTGACTGCCAGCGTCACTCCTGACGCAATGCGTAACAACGCGGCGATGGGCTCATGCGGCAAGCGGCCGGCGAAAACGAATTTCGTCCACATCGATGCCCCATATGCGATCCGTTCGGGCAAGGCCATCGGGCGACCAGCCATCGGCCCGATACAGGCGTGCGGCGCGGGTATTGCCGTTGAGTAACCATAAAACGGCATGTCGAAAACCCAGTTCGACCAGACGCTGACGTGCCGCGGCAAGCAAGGCTGTACCCACGCCACGTCCCCACGCATCGGGATCCACGTAGAGTGCGCACAGTTCGCCGTGATCAGTGATATCGCTATCACGCGCTGGTGCGATGGTGGCAAACCCACGAATGGCATCGTTTTCCACCGCCACTAGTGTCATGGGGCGGCGCGTATCGTTGGTCGCGAAGTCGTAGCGCAGGGCGCGTTCTTCCGGGCGAAGTTGCGCAAGATATTCGCCAGAAAGCAGATGGCGATAACCCACCTGCCAGGCGCGCACGTGCACACGCGCCACGGCCAGGGCGTCCTCGGGTTCGGCGGCTCTGAGCAACATGCGGCCAGTCTGGCACGCTTCGGCGCAACGCGCGATCAGGCACTGAGTTGCTTGAGCGCAATACCCAACGCAATGCGATAGCTGCTGGGAACATCCCCATTGATGACAACCGTCGCCAGCGGCCCGTGATGCGACGCGCCGCCGGCTTCCATCGAGGCGTCGCCATCTTGCACTTCGATATACGGCATATGCAATGCATCGAGTGCATCGTTGAGGCCCGCTTCCGGATGAAGCTGTGATTGGTGTGCGAGCGTGCCTGGGGCGAGCAACATGAACTCCGTGCGGGGTGCGCGCGCCGTGCGCACGCGCGCGACAAACTCACGCAATCCCATGCATGTGCAAATCTCCACCGTACGCCCCGCCGCCAGGGCCAGCTGCTTCAGGCTGCCCAGCAGTTCACGGCTGAGCGAAGGGGCTTCAGCGCAAGGGCCCTGCACGATCATGATAGTCACGGTAACGCACCCATATCGTCGTTTCGCGGATGGCACATCTTCGCGCCAGGCCGGGTAAAGGGGCTATATGCGTCAGCGCGCATGCGCGTAAATTTTCCGCAACGTGCGCAGCGTTGCCCCAGCACTCGTAAACGGTTCGGCGTTGCGGCAAGATGCCGCCTTCACCAGGAAGGGGGTTGTTCATGCTTAATCTGCCGCCTAAGGATCCGCGCGCGTTTCTTGCCAACTTTCGTTTTGGTGGGCTGTTGATCGCGCTTATCGTGGTTATCTTTCTATTGAACGGCATCTTTGTCGTATCGCCCAGCGAAGAGGCCGGCACGCGATGGATGGGCGGCACGCCGATGACCTCTACGCCGCTTACCACCGGTGTGCACTTCAGGGTGCCGTTTTTCGAAACGGTCGATCGCCTGCAAACGAGCCGGTCGGTTTATACGTTGAACGGGCTGGATGTCTATACCAACGACAACCAGAAGGTCACCATCGACGTCAGCCTGATCTATCAGATACCCACGTCCGCGGTGATGAACCTGCTCTATCACGTGGGGCGCGCCGGCTCGGTGGATGTCGAGTCCACCATTCTGCCGGTGGTGCGCGATCGTGCACTGGCGGCGTTCGCCCAATACAACACGCTCACCATTTCCGATCAGCGCGCGCAAATCACGGCGCAGATGCGCAAGGACATCAGCGAGGCATTGCAGCGCCTGTTTGGCGTCAACGTGATCGATGTGCAGCTGGTGGGGATTCATTACTCGCCGGTTTTCGATCAATCCATCGAAGAAGCCGTGCGCGCGAAGAACCTGGCGGTGCAGGCTGAAAACACGGTGGCGCAGAAACGCTTCGAAGGTGAGCAGAAAACCGTTACCGCTCACGCGGAGGCCACCGCTGCTGTGGAACGCGCCAATGGTGAAGCGCAGGCGACGGTATTGCAGGCGCAAGCGCAGGCCAAGGCCATCGAAACCGTCGGCGACGCGCTCAAGAACAACCCCGAATACACGCGCTTCTATGGTTTGCAGCATTGGAACGGGATCCTTCCGCAGGTCGTGGGTGCCGGCTCCATTCCCATGATTGATCTGAACAAAGGCCAGGAAGCCACCAAGTGATGTGATCAGTCATGCGCGAACCGATCTCGCGATCGGTTCGCGCTGTCTTCAGAGGTTGCAGGCGGATGCTTGGAAGCGATATGCCGCCGTGACCGAGGCGATGCCTGTGGACCGATTCACGTCGGCGGCTGGTGCTTCTGCGTGCCGCATGAACGTAACGCTTATTCGGCGCAGGACGGTGTGCTGTCGAGCGCGCTGCCTTGGCCGGTGGCGTGTTTGTGCGTGTTCGACGCAGGCGTGGTCTCGTTCATGCTGACCACCACGCGATTGCGCCCATCGCGCTTGGCCCGATACAACGCGCCATCCGCCGCCAGAAGCAGGCGCCGAAAGTCGTAGCCATAGTGTGCGGTGGAGGCAATGCCGAAGCTTGCGGAAATGGCGACATGCTGAAATTCATCGTCGCGCCCGTCCTGGATGGCGGCGCGGATCTGTTCGGCACGCTCAAGCGCCTGGATCAACGAGCACTCGGGCAGAAGGATGCCAAACTCCTCCCCGCCAATACGGCCGAACACATCGCAGGAATGCAAGTACCTCTGGCACGTGGTGACGGCACGCTTGAGTACGGTGTCGCCCACAATATGCCCATACGTATCGTTGACGTTCTTGAAGTGATCGAGGTCGATCAGAATAAGGCAGGCGCCACGTAGCGACTTGGCTGCGTAGCGCAATGTCTGCTCCGCTTCTTCCATAAAATGCTGGCGGTTGAAAATGCCGGTGAGGCCGTCTCGGCGCGCCAGACGCATGAAACGCAATTGGGAACGCTTGAGACGAAATAGCCAGAAGGCGATCGAAGCCAATACCGTAAGCAGCAGCGCAATATAGAGCCGACCGGTTTCCACCGCTTTATGGTCCAGCGCCTGTTGCAACTGAAGGATCTGGTTTTGCTTGTTTACCGTATCCAGCTCGACCTTCTTGGCTTCGACCTGTTGCTTGACGATTTGATAGGCGAGCGCTTTTTCGCGGACGTCGTCCAGATGTTCCTTGTCGGCGGCCACGTATTTTTCGTGGTAAGCAAGCGCTTGGCGTAGGTCGCCGTATTGCCGCTCAATTTCATAGAGCAATTGATAGGCGGTGAGCAGGGGGTCGGTGAGATCGCTCTTGGATGCAATGTCTACCGCCGCTGTTGCATATTTTTGGGCGAAGGGAATGTTGTTTTTTTTCCAGTAGACCTGCGCCAACAGGACGTTGTATTCCGCGGTCAGCCCGGAATAACCTAGTCCCTTGACCTCCCCATAGTTTTCCTGCAAGAGGGAAAGCGCGTCATCGAGCTTGTTTTGCTGCATGTCCAGAAAAACCATGTCGCGCCGTATGGTATCGGCCGCCAGTCTTTCTCCGATATTCAGACACTGATTTATTGCGCTTTGAAAGGTTTCGTTGGATATTCTGGGCTGCTCGTCATGAAGTTCGGCGTGCAATTTAAGCATGCGGCCGATACAGCCATATCTGCCTGTCGGAAATTCCTCGACGATCTGGCTGGCGTATTTGCTCGCGAGGTCATATTGACCGGCTTCGACCAATAGCTGCGAGGCTTCACCCAAGAGAGGGAAGCGCGTCTGTTTGTCGGTAACTTGCGGTAAATCGTCCAAGCCGCGATCGAGGTATTCGAACGCTTCTTGGTAATGATGACCGGCGCCGAGAACATTGATCAGCGTGGCCGTTGCACGCGTTCTCAAATTATTGTCGGATGATTGTTTAATCACTTCTTCGAGTAGTGACTTAGCTTTCTCGTCTTGACCGATGTAATCGGCTTGCCAGCCTTCCATGAAGCGCAGGTGCCATTTTTGCGTCTCGGATAGCTCGGCCGTGCGGCTTTCGAGTGTCTCAAGCAGTTTGGCGAAGCCTGCGTTATCGGAGGTCTTCAGGCTTTCCGCACGCGCCATGAGTTGTGGGATGTCCCCGGATGCCGGCGCAGGTGTGGCGGCCATGGCCACACCCGCAACCATCACAAGGAGCAGAGACATCACTGCACGATATTTCGGCTGCTTGTGGCCGAGGATAGACATTACTGTTGAGATGCTACCGAAAGAACAGATGCACGTTGCATGTCCTTAGGCCCGTCCTTTTCGTCTGGCTCCTCTTCGCCTTCTTCTTCTTCCTCTTCTTCGCCTGGGATAACGAAGCCGACCAGCGGCTTCTGCTGCAGGAGTACCTGCAACTGCGCAACATCCTTATTCATGACGGCTAAGTGGAGCGGACCTTCGACTTCAGCATTCGCCAGTGCCAGTTCCATCTCTTCCTCCGAGGCCTCGCCCCAATGGGCTTGGCTACCTATCCTTTCCAAGAAACGAATGATATTCGACATCAAAATCCCCTGTATAAACTGCTTGTTGTACCCCTTCTGAGCCCTCGTGTTTGGCGTCAGGCGCGGAAGGCGGCTCATCATATCGCGCAAAGCGCGGACGCGCCGCCGAGCTGAAAAATCGGTCAATGGCCTCAAATTGCCTGTTCCGCTTATTGAACCGCGGTCATCAGGCCAACGCCGCCAGGCGAGCGCGAACCTCATGATCGGCCTCCAACGGGCGGGCAGGCGGGATGGCCAGCGTATCGGCCATGCCTATATCAGCTTGGGGCAGCGTTTTAAGCACCAGGCGTTCAATGCGCGGGGATTGGATGGGCAGCGTGGCGGCGCGATAAATGACAACTTCGTGGTTCAAGGGGTAGTGCCTGGCCAGTACATCCACCAGTATTTGCCGATGTGCTTCTCCCGTAGAAAAGCGCTTGAGCGATTTATCGCCCGCCACACCGATCTGCCACAGGATCAGCCAGGCGCTTGGATCGACACAGCGCCGATAAAGCATGAACTGGCTGGCCTCATAGTGCTGGCAGCCACGGGAACCGGGGTCGATGCCAAGGTCGGCGTAAAGGCAATCTTCAGAGGAAATGCCCGGTTCCATACGAGCGGAATAACCCTCGCCGCGGGCGGTTTCGATGGCCTTGTGAGGAACCCAGGCAAACACCCCCGGGTGGCCATAGAACACGGCGCACACCCGCTTGCCGGCCCGCACCTCGGCCATGATGGCGGCCACCATCTCCCGATAGGTTTTCAGCCGCGATTTGCCTTCCCGGTAATAGGGCTGCAGGCTGCGCACGTCCTGGTTCATCTCCTTGAGCCAGAGCTCGACGATGCCATCGGACATCCCGGCGAACACTACGTCGGCTTCTTCGATATGACTGCGTGCCAGCGGACTGATGTGCGATCCAAGCGTTATACCGATGCCGACGCAGGCCAAACGGCCTTTGGGTGTTGTCTTATTCACTTCTTGATCCCCTACTGCGTCGTAGCAGTATTGCGTGCCGGCGTATGGCCGTCGAGTTACACCGTCATGGCGGAGTACACATGAGTTCGAGCGAACGGGAAAAAGGGGCCGATTGGGACTTGCCACGTACGTCCACACGCGGGCGAACGTTCGTTTATGTGCTGCCCAGCCTAAGCGAGGACCTGACCAAGGTAGGGTTCACGCAAGACCCCATTCAGCGATTTCGCAGCTTTCATCCCCGGTTCTTCGCGCTGTTCGACCTGGAGCAGGGCATGCTGGCCGAGGTCGGGCCATTGCGCGAGGCGCGTCGGCTGGAGCGGCTGCTCATCGAGCGCTGGCCGGCGCATCGCGCTTCACCGCCTTTGCTGGTCTCGGACGCGGCGGGCGGGCACACCGAATGGTTTCGCGGCATCGCGGGGGAGGTGGGGCCATTCGTCCGCCGTACGACTGAGCGTTATGGTTACACCCTGCATGCGCCACTGAGTGCGTGGTTGCGGGCACGCTTCATGGAACGCGCGGACTCGCTCTACGACTGGTCGCTGCGCATGCTGGCGATGATCGAGTGGCAAGCCGCGAATCTGCTACCCGAGGCGCGCGATCCGCGCTATGCGCAAGCGCTCGGCGATACTTTGGATGCATGCAACGCCGTGGGCATGGACCTTGCTGCGTTGCTCGCGCCGGCCGTGCAGGCGTGGTACGCGGCCCAGCGCGGCTGCTGACATGACGTTGTCAGCAGCAGGTACGCACTGTATGTGTACCCTCCGCGCGGAATTATGGATATGCCCACGTCGACCATTACGCTTTTCGTTTCACGTCCCGGTTTCGGTATGCCGGATACGAGCCCGTTCGTCATCAAAACCGAAGTACAGTTGAAGATCGCCGGGTTGCCGTATGCAAGGGAATCGGCCATTCCGCCGCAGGCACCCAAAGGGAAGCTGCCTTATCTCAAGGATGGCGATGAAGTGATCTGCGATTCCACCTTCATTCGTTCTCACATCGAACGCAGGTATGGTGTCGATCTCGATGAAGGGTTGGATGCGCACCAACGTGCCCAAGCATGGGCGATCGAGCGCATGCTTGAAGATCATCTGTATTTCGCCATGGTGTGGTTTCGCTGGATCGTCCCGGAGAATTTCGCCAAGGGGCCAGCACGATTTGCGGACTCCGCGCCGCAAGCAGAACGCGAATCGTTGCGCGTGCAGATGCAGGCGCGCAAGGACATGGACCTGCGCGGTCACGGCATCGGGCGGCATTCGGCGGCGGAAATCGCCGCGCTGGGCGTGCGCTCCATCGATGCCATCGCAAACTTGCTGGGCGACAAGCCCTATCTCATGGGCGAGCGGATCAGCGCGGTGGATGCCATGGCGTTGGGTGTGCTTGCGTCCATCCTCACGCCATTCTTCGACACACCGTTGCGTGATGCCGTCGTCGCAAGATCCCATCTGATCGCTTATGTGGATACGTTGATGCGCCAGTACTATCCCGGGCATACGTGGCAGCCGCTCGACCAGGCGGCGGTGGCTTAACGGGCACCATTCTTTTTGCCGGTACGGACGCGCGCCATGCCTTTGCTGGCGCCGTCCGTCGATCGCATGCCTCACGGCAAGAGGCAGCGGGGTGTTCCACGCTCATTGGAACAGGCCGGTGAACGAACTCATCCACATGTGGCCCGGCGCTTTGCCTGGCGTAAACATTCCGAAGACAGTGCGCTGCGAGCCTTAGTGTTAGGCTGCTGGTCGTCCCCACAAACCAGGGAGGCGCCCATGGAAGTCAGCTTCAACAACTGGGGTGAGGCTATCGCGTTCCTATCCGAGCGTACCGACATGGCGCTGGAAGGATTGATGGCACTGAGCGCGCAGCAGATGGTGGATCAGCAGGTCATCGCCGCGCTCCTGTCGTCCCACTCCCATTTGAGAGCCGCCGCCGACGCGTGGCGGCAGATGGCATCGGCGACCTTGCCGATTACGCACGTGCGCAGCCTGCAGAACGACCAGCCGGAGTCCGTGCGCGAGGCCTATTCCGAGCGCATGGCCTACTGGGAAGAGGTGTTCCGCAAGGCCATTCCCGAGGAGAGCGAATGAGGCAAAACTCGGGCAATTTCCGCTGAAGGGATGCTGAGGGGATGCGAAGCTGCAAGGCGGCGTGCAACCATATGGCGCCGCCTTTTTCACGTCCCCATTGCGTTGAGTCATGACGATGCATTCTTCCTTGCGACGGTTGGTCGCGTTTGTGGTTCTTCTTCTCGTCGTGCAGGCTGCGTTCGCACAGGCGCCGCAGTCGGTGCAGCTGCAAAATTTCACCTGGACGGAATTGCGCGACCAGATTCGCGCTGGTAAAACCACCGTCATCATTCCGATTGGCGGCACCGAGCAGAGCGGCCCGTACGTCGCGGTAGGCAAGCACAACGTGCGCGCGCAATACCTTGCGGAAAAAATCGCGCAGAAGCTCGGTAATGCATTGGTAGCGCCGGTCGTGGCGTATGTACCGGAAGGCGGTTATGCGCCACCAACGTCGCACATGCGCTTTCCCGGCACCATTACGATTCCGGACGACGTATTCGAAAAAATGCTCGAATCGGCCGCCAACAGTTTCGCCGTGCACGGTTTTCGCAACGTCGTGTTTCTTGGCGATCACGGCGGCTACCAGAAAGATCTCAAGCAAGTGGTCGCCCGTCTGAACAAAGCCTGGGCGAGCACGAATGCCCGCGCGTTTGTCCCGCCGGCCTATTACGACACTTCATCCGACGGTTATGACCAGCTTTTGCGTCAGCGCGGTTTTCGCGACGACGAAATCGGTACACACGCAGGCCTGGCCGACACGTCCCTGCAACTGGCCGTCGCCCCGCAGATGGTGCGGGTGAATGCGATGCGCAATGCGCCCAAGCCCGGTGCCGCCGATGGGGTCTATGGCGGCGATCCGCGGCGTTCGACGGCGGAACTGGGCGAGCTGGGTGTGGATGCTATAGTTTCGCGCACTGTCGACGCCATTCGAAAGGAAACCACCGGGCGTTGATGTCGTAATGGAATGGATCGTCGTTTTTTCTTCGAATACGGGAATTTGCCGTGAGATTTGATCGTTTCGGGCGTCTTGCCTTGCGTGCCGGCGTTGTGCTGGCAGGATTGTGTGTGTCCGCCGTCGCCGCGGCACAGACCGTACAGACCGTGCCCGGCATGCCGCCGGTCACCCATCCCCATGACATGTACAGCGACGCGGGCTACAACATGTTCAGCCCGGCGGTGGCTGGCGACTTGCCGCGCATCTATGTGCCTAACCTGCGCTCGGATGACGTGTATGTGATCGACCCGTCCACCTTCAAGGTGCTGTACAAATTTCCGGTCGGACGCAGCCCGCAACATGTGGTGCCGTCGTGGGATCTGAAAACGCTATGGGTCACCAATAACGCCGAAGGCCATTCGGACGGCAGCCTCACGCCGATCGACCCGAAGACTGGCAAGCCGGGCCGTTCGATCCCGGTGGACGATCCGTACAACATGTACTTCACCCCGGATGGCAAAGAAGCCATCGTCGTGGCCGAAGCGCATGCGCGCCTGGATTTCCGCGATCCGCACACCATGGCGCTGAAGTCGAGCCTGGAGGCGCCGCTGTGCAAAGGCATCAACCACGCGGATTTTTCGATCGACGGCAAGTACGCGATTTTCACCTGCGAATTCGGCGGACGTCTGGTGAAGGTCGACATGGTCAACCGTAAGGTGTTGGGCTATCTGCAACTGAGCAAACACGGCATGCCGCAGGACATCCGCGTTTCGCCTGACGGCAAGGTGTTCTACGTGGCCGATATGATGGCCAATGGCGTGTACCTGATCGATGGCGACAGCTTCAAGCAGATCGGCTTCCTCAAGACCGGCATCGGTACGCATGGCATGTATCCGAGCCGCGATGGTACCAAGCTGTATGTCGCCAATCGCGGTTCGAACAAAGTGCACGGCCCTCGCAATGGTCCGGGCAGCGTATCGGTGATCGATTTTGCCACGCGCAAGGTGGTGGCCAACTGGCCGATTCCGGGCGGCGGCAGCCCTGACATGGGCAACGTCACCGCCGATGGCAAGTGGCTGTGGTTGTCGGGCCGTTTCGATGACGTGGTCTACGCGTTCGACACCGCCACTGGCAAGGTAAAGATCATCAAGGTCGGCGCGGAGCCGCATGGTCTGGCGGTATGGCCGCAGCCGGGGCGGTATTCGCTGGGGCATACGGGCATCATGCGTTGATTAGAAAAAGGCCGGCAAAATGCCGGCCTTTTCCATATGCTGCGCTTGATCTTTAAATCCTCAAGGTCGTTATTCCCGCGAAAGCGGAAATGACGGCCTTGAGGTGCGTGCGATACGCGAGTGTATGAGGCACTCCTGGCGTCACATCTGGATCACATCAAAACCCACATCCGGATTCACATCCGCCTCGTAATCCACGTCCTTGCGATCGAAACCGAACAACTGCAGGAATTCGTGCTTGTAGCCGGCGTAGTCCGTGACGTCTCTCACGTTTTCCGTGGTGACCTGCGGCCACAACGCCTTGCATGCCTGCTGCACGTCATCGCGCAATTCCCAGTCGTCCAGGCGCAGGCGGCCTTCCTCGTCGGTGGACGGGGCGGCGCCATCGGCGCGGAACAACACGTCGTTGAACAAGCGGTTGGCTTGCTCGATGGTGCCTTCGTGTATGCCTTTCTCCTTCATGATGCGGAACACCATGGAGACATACAGCGGAATCACCGGGATGGCGGAGCTGGCCTGCGTCACCACGGACTTCATCACGCCCACATAAGCGCGAAGACCTTGCGCGGCGTAGCGGGCGCTGAGCTGGTGCGCGGTGTCATCCAGATGCTGCTTGGCCTGGCCGATGGTGCCGTGCCAATAGATGGGCCAGGTGATTTCGGTGCCGACATAACTGTAGGCGACGGTGGTGGCATGCTCGGCCAGCACGCCGGCCTTGCTCAATGCGTCGATCCAGAGCGCCCAGTCGTCGCCGCCCATCACGGCAACCGTGTCCTTGATTTCCTCTTCGCTCGCAGGTTCCACCGTGACTTGCACCACGGTATCGCGGTTGGTATCCACGGACGACGCCGTGAACGGCTTGCCGATGGTCCTGAGCGATGAACGCACCACCTCACCGGTATCAGGCAACTTGCGCAGGGGCGAGGCCAGCGAATAGATCACCAGATCAATCGGGCCGCCCATGTCGTTCTTGATCACTTCGATGGCGCGCTCGCGCGTTTCGTTGGAGAACGCATCGCCATTGATGGATCGCGAATA
This sequence comes from Dyella monticola, assembly GCF_003363155.1. Taxonomy (GTDB): domain Bacteria; phylum Pseudomonadota; class Gammaproteobacteria; order Xanthomonadales; family Rhodanobacteraceae; genus Dyella_B; species Dyella_B monticola. The sequence continues at coordinate 697,586 of NZ_QRBE01000001.1, forward strand.
CAGCCCGGCCTCTTTGGCGAGCTTGTCGAACGCCGCCGAGTTGTACCAACCGGCTGTGCCTGGCTTGGATTCGCTGGAGGGTTTTTCGAAGAACACGCCCAGCGTCGCCGCGCCGTAGCCGAAAGCCGCCGTGACGCGCGACGCCAGCCCATAGCCGGTGGATGCACCAATCACCAGCACCCGCTTGGGGCCGGCAACCGGCGTGACTCGCGCCTTGGTGATGCCGATCTGCTCGGCCACATTTTTCTCGCAGCCGACCGGATGCGCCGTGATGCAGATGAAGCCGCGAACCTTGGGATGGATGACCACGAAAAACCCTCTCGGTGAGACATAAGGCCGCCATTCTAAACGGCACCGGGGTCCATGCGCTCCCGCAGGGAAAAGCCCAAGGGAGGGCACGTTCTCTTAACGCACCGAGCACCCGGCGTTCCTGCCATGTGACGCATAGTGGCCCCGTCGCAAGCGACCGCGAGGTCCGGCCATGCCAACCCCAGACGAACACAAACCACCCACCGGCGCCCCGCCTAAAGAAGCCGGCGAACTCTACGACCCACACAAGAGGCGCGGGCCGCCGCAGCGGCTGGAAGATACCAACGCCAGTGGGGACGCATATAACGACACCGGCGAAGACAACCAGCGCTGCAAAGAAGAGGATTGACTAACGCCGCGGTGACCGGGGCTCGGTGATCAGGCACCGTCCGCAGTGAAACCCACCTTGGCGTGGCTGCCATCGCAAAACGGCTTGTTCTGGCTTTGGCCGCAACGACACAAGTAAGCGCTGGTGACGCGCGCCACCATCCGGCCGGTACCGCTGATGAGTTCGAGATTGCCGCGCACGCGCAGCGGTCCATCTCGTTGTGGATCGATCTGCAGCGGGCCGTCGCGTACGGCCAGTGCCTCGGTGGAGGGGCCGGTCGGCGGCTCGCCGCTGGCGGTGAATCCCGCATCGTGATGCGAGCCGTCGCAGAACGGCTTGTTCTTCGAAGCGCCGCAACGACACAGCGTGGCGCGGAACCCGATCGACGTGCCATTGAGGCGCAAATCGCCGCGAAATGCGTAGGGCCCGGCCTCGCGCATGGCGGCGAGGTTCACCGGTGGCGGTGGCTCATCTGGACGCCCATCACGACGACGATATTGGATGGCGCCGGACGGACACGCGTGTGCGATGTCGACCAATCGCTCCACGTCCATGGCATCCGGATACAGCCATGGCCCCTGCACATTGGCGAGAAAAACATCGGGCGCGCCGGTGACGCAAAAGCGCGCGTGGATGCAGCGCCTGGCTTCGTAGAGCAGGGTCAGCTTCTCGCCTTCCACTGTTTCGATGCCGTCCTGCACGGACGCGGGCGTAGTGGGCGTTGCCACAACCGTCAGCGCAACGGGCTTTGCCGACGTGCCCGGCCACGGCGTGGAAAGATCGAAGCCCTGTTCGGCATTCTGCGAGAGTTTGGAAAGAATCGACGCGGCAACCACCGTGCGCGGGTCGCCCGACACGCACAAGCGTTCAGCCGCCTCCACCAGTTGCTGAAAGCGTTCGCGGAAAAAGCGATGCGCGCTTGCGCCCGGCGGCAAGGGCGACGGATCGCGCAAGGTAATGAACGTCACTCCCGCGTGGCATTCTGGATTGGACGGCCCGGCCGGCAATCGCGCCGCGCGTTCGGCCAGCGGCGTCAAGGCACGCATCAGGCCGATGGCCAGATCGAGCGAGAGCATTTTGTCCGGATCGTTTGCCGGCACCGAATACGTGTAAGCCAACAGGCGTTGCATCAACCCATACGCGCTGTTGGCTAGATCGACCGTGGCGATGGCATCGGGATCTTCCAACCATACGCGGCCTTCAGGCCGTGGCGGTCGGCGCAATACGGGATTGGTGGCTGCGGGAAAGGCAGGCCGGAACGTTGGATCCGCCGCGAGCACCGTCTGATATTCGGTGCGTATCGCCGAGAATCGCTGGTAATGCGAATTCTCCGCGTTGTGTTGCGCGCCTTCGCCTTGCGTGATGATGGCTTCGAACGCGGCCAGTGCGGTCTTCAGGCAGATCACCCGCTTTGCGCCGGGCAGCGACACGTCCTCGCTCGACAATTGCAGTGCGGGATTGCCACACATGGCGCCTTGTTCGCCGTGCATTTCCGCCAGGCGACGCAGACCATTGGCCAGCGTCTGGTAGAACGCGCCGACGGTGTCGTAATCCAGGCCCATCGGCGTGATGCGTGGTGCGCCCACACCGCGCACGAAATGGCGCTCGGGCTCGAAGCCCTCGCCATCGGGTTCGGTGGAATCGGCAGGGCGCTCCAGATAGATGAAATGCTGCAAGGTCGCCATGTTGAATGGCGCGAGTTTTACCACCACACCGGCCGGTAAATAGCCCGGATCGAGCGGAAAATTCACGCGTCCTACACGCGGTGCGCCACCGAGCGCTACGGTGATGTTCCACACCGACATCAAGTGGCCCATTTCTTCCATCGCCACTTGCAGGATGCTGCGCTTCCAGCGCGTTACGATTTCGACCTGCGCTGCGGTCAAGCCTTCGTCCACCGAGGTTTTCAGCGAGAACGCCGCATAGAGATACGTGCACATCAGGCAGTGCTCCAGCTCTGCCGCTTCGTAAAGCGCGTGCAATGCCTGTTCGCGGCTGGGAACCGAATGCTGAGGACTGTAGCTGACCACGGCTGCTTCCCTCTCTGGATGCTCAGAAGGGGAAAGGTACACCGATTGGGGTGACATGCGTCTGCGTGTGAACGTCACCAGCCCCCGCGTTCGCCGGGGCGAGGGTTCGGTAAGCGTATGTTTGCTGGCGACGATCTTTCATCACTGCTCGCCCCGACGAAGGTCGGGGCGCAGTGACGTCCGCCGATGTCTCACACAAACATCCCGCCCGATACCTCAATACGTTGCGCATTGATCCAGCCACTGTCCTTGGCCAGCAGCATCGCTACTGCACCACCAATGTCATCAGGCAGGCCGACACGGCCCAACGCTGTCTGCGCGGCGACGAAGGCATTGACATCGGCGTTGTCACGCACCACGCCACCGCCGAAATCCGTTTCGATCGCACCCGGAGCCAAGGTGTTGACGGCAATGCGTCGCGCACCAAGTTCCTTGGCCAGATAACGCGTCAATACTTCAATCGCACCCTTCATCGATGCGTACGCCGAGTAGCCGGGCAGGGCGAAGCGCGCCAGTCCGCTGGAAACGTTCAGGATGCGACCGCCGTCGGCAATCAGCGGCAGCAAGGTTTGCGTGAGAAAAAAGGTGCCTTTGAAATGGACGTTCACCAGTTCGTCGAACTGCGCTTCGGTGGTTTCGGCGAAGCTGGCATGGACGCCGATGCCCGCGTTGTTCACCAGGTTATCGAACTGCTCGCGTTGCCATTGCGACGTGAGCGCGGCGCGGAGCTGCTCGGCGAAGGTGGAAAAGGTCGAGGCCTTGCCCACGTCCAGCGGCAGGGCGACCGCGCGGCGGCCAAGCTGGGTGATCGCCGTCACCGCCGCTTCGGCTTCCGCCTGGTTTGAGCGATAGGTCAACACCACGTCGGTGCCGTGTTCAGCCAGCTTCAGCGCCATGCTGCGGCCCAGTCCGCGGCTGCCGCCGGTGATCAAGGCGATGGGGGAAGTCGTGCTCATGGGAGTCTCCTTGGAAGAGGAAGGGGAACCAACGGCGCTCAGCATATTGATCTGTACTTGACGCATAAATCGTTCGATCATGAGTGCTGTGTTCGTAATTTTCGAACAATTGCGAGGCCATGCATGAACCGGATCGAAGCCATGCACACCTTCGTGCGGGTGGCGGAATTGACCAGTTTCACCAAGGCCGCCGACAGCCTGGGACTGCCCAAGGCCAGCGCGTCCACCGCCGTGCAGCAACTGGAAGCGCAACTGGGTACGCAACTGTTGCATCGAACCACACGCAAAGTGCAATTGACGCAAGACGGCCAGCGTTACTACGAACGCTGCAAGGATGTGCTGGCGGACCTGGACGAGCTGGGCAGCATGTTCCAGCAAGCACCGCAAACGCTGAGCGGCCGCTTGCGCGTGGACATGAACAGCGGCGTCGCCCGGCGCGTCCTGGCGCAGTTGCCGCACTTTTTGCGCGAGCATCCGCACATCCAGGTGGAACTCAGTTGCACGGATCGACGCGTGGATGTGGTTGCCGAGGGTTTTGATTGCGTGGTGCGCGTGGGCACGCTCACCGATTCAAGCCTGATCGTGCGGTCATTGGGGCACTACCGCATCGCCAATTGCGCCAGCCCTGCCTATCTGCAGCAACATGGCGTGCCGCAAACACTGGAAGACCTCGCGCATCATCATTTGATCCATTACGTCTCTACGCTCGGCCAGCGCCCTCCGGGGTTTGAATACATGGATGGTTCGGCCTGCCGTTACGTAACCATGCAAGGCGTGCTGACCGTCAACAGCATCGAAGCGTACGAAAGCGGATGCCTGGCGGGCCTTGGCATCGTTCAATCGCCGAGGGCTGGCGTGTTGCACTTGATCAAGGCCGGGCAACTGGTGGAAGTGCTGCCGCAATACCACGCCGAACCGATGCCGGTTTCGTTGCTTTATGCGCAACGACGCAATATTTCGGCGCGCGTGCAGGTATTCATGGCATGGCTGACGAGCGTACTCGTGCCGTATCTGGATCATGCATGAATCATTGTTCGGTGGTGTGGAAAACTGTCATCGCCATTGACTAAAGTGCGGATCGCGCTCGCACAACAGTGGTGCGCGCATCGACATTTCCTTCACGCACGAGGCGGCACGCCATGGCAACTTCCGGCAACGCGTTGTCCGCGATCAACCACATCGTTGTGCTGATGCTGGAGAATCGCTCGTTCGATCACATGCTCGGGTTTCTGTATGCCGACGCGGACAATGTTTCCCCGGCAGGGCAGGCCTATGAAGGCTTGACCGGCAAAGAATCAAACCCGGGCAGCAGTGGCGCGCCGGTCAGCGTATTTCAAATCCAGGCCGGGACCACCAGCACGTATTTCATGCCGGGCGCCGATCCTGGCGAGGGCTACACGGCCACCAACTCGCAATTGTTCGCCAGCAATACGGCGCCTACGCCGCCGGTGGCGGCCAACCAGGGCTTCGTGAGTAATTTTGCCTATACGCTGGGTTGGGAAACGAAAGAAAACGATTCGATCGTTGCCGGTACGGTTGCCAACGACATCATGGGCATGCACACACCGCAGACATTGCCGGTGCTGTCCGCGTTGGCGCGCGGCTTTGCGGTGTGCGATCACTGGTATGGTTCGGCACCCACGGAAACCTTGCCTAATCGCGCTTTCCTGCATGCCGCCACGTCGCAGGGGCACATGGACGACAAGACCAAGACGTTCACCGCGCCAACCATCTATAGCTCGCTCAGCAACCAAAACATTAGCTGGAAAATCTACGGCTACGACGCCGAGCCACTCACGCGCCAGACGTTTACCGACATCACCAATCTGGCCGATACGTATTTCGGCGAATTCGCCGATTTCCAGGCAGATGCGGCGAACGGCAGCCTGCCTTCGTACACCTTCCTCGAGCCGAGCTGGGGTTCGAAGGGAAACAGTCAGCACCCCAATTACGATGTTGCGTTGGGCGAGCAATTCATCCATGACGTGTACTACGCGCTGCGCAACAGTCCGTCCTGGAGCCAGACACTGTTGATCATCACTTACGACGAACACGGTGGCTGCTACGACCACGTGCCGCCGCCGACCAATGCCGTGCCGCCGGACAACTCAGCGGGCGAGTACGGTTTCGATTTCAAACGCTTCGGTCCGCGCGTTCCCACGCTGCTGATATCGCCGTTGATTCCGCCCGGTACCGTATTTCGCACAGCAGGCGCAACGCCTTTCGATCACACGTCGATCTTGAAGACCGTGCAGTTGCGCTGGAACGTGCCCGCACTCACCGCGCGCGATGCGGCGGCCCCCGACGTGAGCGCAGTGCTCAGCCTCGCTACGCCACGCACCGACGATCCGCTGGCAGGTGTGACAGTGCCAACGTCGAGCGGTGCGAATCCTTCTGCCAACAAGCCATCGCACCTGCAGGAGGTGTATGCGGACCTCGTTTCGCGCCTGCCCGTGCCCGATGCGGCGCAAGGCACGCATCGTTCGCCGCCCAAATTGGAAACCGGTTACGACTACGACCGTTACATCAAAGAACGACTGGCTGCCTGGAAGGCGAGTCGTCGCTGACGGCTAGGCGCCAGCGGCATTTGCACGAAACGTCACCACTAAGACGTCCCGGTGCGCGGGCTCGCCGGGCACCAGTGGCGTTACCGCCGTCACGCCGTGAAAAACACGCGGGTCGTGCAGCAACGCCGCATCGAACGGATGCGTGAGCGTGAAATCGCCGAGTGGTGTTCCACCCGGCGTGTGAATGGTGGTGGTGCCGCTGGCAATGTTGTGCCGGTCGATCAGCAGCACCAGCACGAAGTCCACGCCATCGCGATGGCTGCCTTCGGGCGTTGGCTCGCCCGCTGCATCGATGCTGGCTTCGATGCGGAACTGATGCACTTCCACATGCCACTGCGGCACCTCCGGCGCGAGCGAGCTGAAGAACGTGTTACAGAACGCAAGGATGGTTCGCAGGCTTGTTCCGCTGGCGATGGCCGCATCGATCGGCTCGAACCAGCGCTCGATATCACCCTGCAACGTGTTGTACCGCAGCGCCTGATAATGCGGCTGATGCGGCGCGGCCTGGACATCCCCGTGCGGCGTCGCGCGGTAGGTGGCATGGCGGCGGCGACGCAAGCGTCCGGTGGCGGCCAGATACGGATCGGGGCCGAGCATGCTCCAGCTATCGGCAAATGCTTTCCAGTCCGACAAGTCACCGCAAGACTGCAACAGCGGCTGCATGACGTCTGCCGTAACGAAGGCGAAACCGTCACGACGTAGGGCGTCGAACAGCATGGAACGGTTAGCATCGAGCTCGTTTTGCATCAGGACATTATACAGCCGGCCATTCAATGGCCCGAAAAATAAAGAGGCCAGCGGGCATGCCGCTGGCCTCCGGGATCAAGCACGGGCGATCAGGTGCTGGGTGTCGATGCCGCTGACGAAGCGCTGGCCGGTCTGGTCATCTTCTTGTGCGCAGCGCCGTGATGCGCTGTCGCTGCCTTGTTCTGGAACAGTGCGTCGGCGCTCTGCCGTTGCTCGGGCGAGAGTGCCGAATACAGATCGCTGAAGGCGGCGGAGAGCCGCTGCATGTCATCGGCATGCATCTGCGCCAGCTGCGCGTAGGACTTCATCACTTCGTCCGCACTCATCGTGGACATTTTTTGTGCGCGTTGCCGGAATGCATCGGATGCTTTGCGTGCGTTGTCGCGCATCACGTCGGCGTAGGCGTTCCACTGTTTGGATTGCGCGTCGGTAATCTGCAGTTTCTCGTGCAGATCATTGATTTGCTCCTCCACGCGATCGGCGCGACGCTGCGCGTGGGTTTTTCCTGCGGACGACATGCTGGATGAGGACGATGGCGAAGCAGGCGCAGTGCTCTGTGCAACTGCGGTGCCTGCCACCAAGGCGAGGGAGAGCACGAACGGTACGGCGGTCTTGCGAAAGGCGTTTTTCATGTCGGGAAACTCCAATGCATGAGTGCGGATCGACGACAGCCTGAAGGCCCGGCATCAGTAGCCGGGCGGCGGGGGCGGAGGCGGCGGAGCGCCGTTGTCGTAATAGACCACCCCGGGTGGTGGCGGGGGCGGCGGGGCCTGCGTGTAGACCACGGCGCCGGGTGGCGGCGCGGCCGCATTGGCGGCGGAATTGGCGATCACCGCACCGGCGACCACACCGAGCAGGGCGCCGGCAATGAGCGCGCCACCACCATCGCCACCGCGACGCGGTGCAGGCCGGTAGTGCGGAGGCGGCGGCCGGTGATAACCGGGGCGATAGTATTGGGCCTGTGCCGGTAGAGATGGAGCCACCATTCCGAGGGCCAATATCGCCATGGCCAGTTGCCGGTGCAATGGAACGCGAGAGGCGCGAGTCATCAACATACCCTCCTCACTGTGCAGCGTGGGTCGCATGCATCGGGCCAGCTTCGAATGCCTGCAGGATGGACAAATCCGCCATGACCGGTCGTACTGGCACGTCACGAGGGACTGCTTAAGGCCCGAGTGTATGACAAATCCCGTGCAGGTTTATTCAAGGCCGTGCCGATCTTGTGACGCAAAGCTAAAACAAAAGGCGCTTATGCTATGTGCAGGAGGCGGAAGCTGAAGGCAAGGCAAATGCGTCGATGCGATCGGCGGTTTCCGCTTATCCAAGGCCAGTGACAGCAGGGCCAGTGACAGCGGCTCTCAATCTAAGGAGAACATCATGCAACGACCGCTTTCGTACGCTTTCTTCGCGCTGGCTGCTTTGGCCGGATCCGTTCACGCACAACAACAACCCTCGCGGCCTCAGGCGATCGAGGCCTTCGGCAAGGGTGTGCAGATCTACGCCTGCAAAGTATCCAGCGGCAACTATGCGTGGTCGCTGAAGGCGCCGGACGCCACGCTGAGTGACGCCGAAGGCCACCGCATCGGCAAACACTTCGCCGGGCCGAGCTGGCAGGCCAGCGATGGCAGCGTAGTGGTGGGCGAGTCGATGAATGCGTCCCCGTCACCCGACGCAGGCGCGGTGGCGTGGCTGGTGCTGCGCGCTACATCGCATTCGGGCAGGGGCGTGATGACGAGCGTGCAGTACATCGTGCGTACGCGCACCGAAGGCGGCCTTGCGCCATCCAGCGGTTGCGATGCAAAGCATGCGGGCGCGGAGATTCGCGTGCCATACAGCGCGGTGTATTCGTTCTTTCGCGGCTGAACTTACGGGCTGAACACCAGCACGATAAACACCACGAACAACGAAAGATGCACCGCACCTTCCAGCATGGTAGTACGTGAGTTGGAGAACGTGATCGAGCTCAATACCAATGTCGCGCCCAGCATCACGATGCCTGACGATGGCAAACCAAGCAGCACCGCGTGCCCGGTGTAGAGGCTTATCGCAAGCACGGCTGGCACGGTGAGCCCGAGGGTGGAGGTCACCGCACCCAGGCACAGGTTGATGGCGCGCGTGAGCTTGTCCGCGCGCGCGGCGATCAGTGCGGAAATGCCTTCGGGCGCGAACACGAGCAGGGCGATGATGATGCCGCCAAGCGCCACCGGTGCGCCGGTGGCTGCGATGCCATAGTCGAGAATCTTTGCCATGCTCTTGGAAAGAATCACGATGGGCAGGATGTTCACCAGCAGCAGCGCAAAATGCAGCAGCAGTTTGCGTTTGTCGATGGGTTGCGGGCGATGATGCACTTCGTTCGGCTCCGCCGGTGTCGCATCGTCCGCGATGAAATAGCCGCGGTGACGGCCTGTCTGCAACCAGAGGAAAATCCCGTAAAGCGCAATGGTGAGCAGCGAAAAGGCGATCGCCTGTGGCGGCGCGAGCGAACCATCTGGGGTAGACGTCGTAAAGTCAGGCAATATCAGCGCAAGTATCGTGAGCGGAATGATCACCGACAGATACGCTGACGCACCTTTGAGGTTGTACGCCTGCTCGTGATGACGGAAACCACCCAGCAGCAAGCCAAGCCCGACCACACCGTTGAGCACGATCATCAATACCGCATACATGGTGTCGCGTGCCAGCGTAGCGTTACCGTTCGAACTCAGCATCACGGCCGAAATCAACACGACCTCGATCACCACGATCGATAGCGTAAGCACCAGCGTGCCCAGCGGTTCCCCCAGCATGTCCGCCAGCATTTCCGCTTCGTGCACCACGCCGAAGGCAACCCACACAATGACGATGAACAACCAGGCGAACAGCACCGCTGCCAGCAGCGGATTATGCAGGCCTTCCAGCCAGCGCGGCCCAGACAGGAGGAATAGCGCCACGGTCAGCCAACCGATACACGACCGTGCCGCGGCCATTGCCTTATGCATGATCACCCTCGTCCATTCCTTGCGTGGAGGGAGATCATAACGGGGTTTATTCAACGGGCGCCAAATAGGATGGCATGGGCGCTCACGACGCATGGTCAGCCCATGGATGAGTCGTGCGACGCCGAAGAAGTCGAGTCGTCACGGGCCGTTTGGCGGTTCGCCCCGTATGTTTTTCATCGCCCCGACAAGACCTATTTCAACAGCGAAACGGGTCAAGTCGGGGCGACGTTCACATGCATGCCACCAGTAAGCTGGGAATAGCTCCGGTCAATGCATCCGCCATGCCGGCTTACGCCCAGAGCCGAGCGAGATAGTTGATTTCCGCCGATACCATGACAAGCACTCTGGGTGGAATTGTGCTGACTTCATCATATTGAACGGCAATGTGACTGAGCCGGTCCGTCCCGTCGTCGGCGCCTATTGCGCGGCTTATGCCATTGTCCCCGAAGGAGGGGTCCAGCCTGCCGTTACCCATGAACCGCGCGATCATTGGGGAGAACAGTAACGAGATGCCCTCAAGACGCAGTGCGTTACCGCCAACCAAGCTTCTTGAGCCGCTATCGACCGCCAATTCCGTGCTGATGAACCTCTCTTGCATCAGATCCACAACCGCCAGGTTTCCGCCATTGAAGGTGGGGTCGCGTCTTCCGTTTCTATCCAGTGCCACGAGGCCGGTCGCCTGATGGGGGAGGGGGAATCCTGCGCCAAACAGTGCTACCAAAACAATGAACCTTCCATCGACCGTGGTACGTACGTCGCGGCATGTGCAACTCCATGCCGGATCGGTTATTTCCACACCTCCACCGATACCGAAGGTGACATCCAGGTAACCCCGTGGCTCGTAGCGTCGCACGATGCCTGTGCTCGGACCGTGCTGGCCCGCAACAACGATATGGCCGTTGTGCGTGTTCTCCACCTGAAACGTGTATATCGGTTGCAGGAAATCGCCCACCAGCACATAGCCGGTACCTGCGAACGCAGGGTCCAGACGACCTTGGCGATCGATCTTGAACAGATAAGACGAATCGTGGATTCTGGCTAGAAAGAGCAAGCTGCCGTCGGCCAACACTGATGTTTGCATGGGGTCGGCAGACAGAGCCGCTTGCGTGTGACGCGCCCCGTTTTTGCCGGAACTGGGATGTGACATGAATCCTTTCGCGCTACGCCCAGAGGGTGGCGATGGCAACGGGTAGTAGCCAATGCCCTTATTCGCGGACGAGTTCCCGAACGAAGGGTCCACTGTGCCATCACGCATCACGCGGCACGCAACGGGGTATTCCCAAGCCTGGTGTATTCCCAGCACTATGACACTGTCATCACCGGTAATAACAATGCGAAACCATGCGCAAGCGAAGTGGGGATCATCGAGATTCGGCAACCTTGTGTACCCTTTGTGTCCGTCCATGTTGCCGAACGTCGTGTCGACTTCCCCGTCGCGGTTTAAACGCGTGATCACCCAATCAAAAGGGGTGTTTTCCATTACCACGTAAATCTGGCTATTTATATCGGTTGCGCATGCGTACAGCGGCGGATAGTAGCCAGCGTTTCCCGGTTCCTCCAAATAGAGATAACCGTCGGTGCCAAAAGTGGTATCCAGTTCGCCCGGCCTGGGCGCTAGTTTAGGTTTGGCCGAGCGGTGCGATTTTTGCGGTAAGACACGATCGTCCATAACACTCTCCCTTGTTAGACAACGAAAGATGCCCATCGAGCGGCGCACAACACGTCGACACGTGGGCTGTCACATATCGCGCGAGGCTTTTGCGTTCGTGTAGAGAGGTCGAAGCGCTATCACGTTCGATAACGTTTGGGAGTGATATCAGCGTTGATGGAAAATAATTGTTCAAAAGAAATGTGCGGGGTGCATACGGGTTTTCAGCGTTTTGGCGCATCCGCAACCTGTCCCCGTTATTTCTTGACCGATCCCCGTTTTAATATGAGAACGACGCCTGATTTTTCGTTACACATTTTGCCCAAATGTGCGATAGGCTTCCTTGCGCAAGTCTCGTGATAGCGGGTTCCATGGGGTACGGGCGGAACCGCCGGTAAGTCGATTTCACTCAGCAGATTCGGAACACTGCGCGACGTTGGGCGTGGTTCGGTCTCGAATTAGCAAGCGGCATCGTTTATGACCGCATCACCATCGTCGCATGGAGGCAGACGCCATGGCACGGTTTCCGCGGTTCGATCTTGCGTGTGTGTCCCAGCATGTGATTCAGCGCGGCCATCATGGCGGCGCATGTTTTTTTGCGCCGGCCGACTACAGTTGCTATCTCACTCATTTATTGCACGCCACCCAGCGCTGGGAGTGCGCCGTGCATGCCTATGTATTGATGGAAAATCACGTGCATCTACTGGTGACGCCATCGCGCGTTGGTACGCTGGGAAACGTGATGCAGGCGATCAGTCGCAACTATGTCGCTTATTTCAATGCCAAATACCAGCGTATGGGTGCGTTGTGGGACGGACGCTACAAATCCTGCCTGGTTGATGCGGATTATCTGCTGACCTGTCAGCGGTATATCGAGTTGAATCCGGTGCGCGCCGGAAAAGCGGGCGAGTCTTCCGGCTATCCATGGTCAAGCTATGGTTGCAATGGGCTTGGCATCGATGATGCGATTGTCATGCCGCATGCACGGTATGTAGCGCTGGGACGTTCCACTGAGGAACGCATGCGGGCCTATCGCCAATTGTTCGCTGCGGATATCGAGCCGCGCGTGATGCGGGATATCCGCATGTACATCCAGCAGCAGCGCGCGCTCGGGTCGCCAGCGTTCCAGGCGTGGGTGACATCCGTGGTGGGCCGGTATGCCGGGGCGCGGCCTGCGCATCGCCCGCGTAGAGGTGTCGAATTGGTGCAGCACGGCGATGCCGAGTGCGGTGTCACGCTTCCAGCGATGCCTTCAACCGCAGTAGCGCCTGATCCCATTGTTCGGTGATCGTATCCAGCGAACGGCGCGCTTCGTCCAGGCGTGAAGGTTCAAATTCCCACAAGCGTTCGCGCCCTTGCCGCACATCGCGCACTAATCCGGCATCGGCCAGTACCTGCAGATGCTTGGTCACGGCTTGCCGCGTGATATCGGTGCCGATCGTAAGCTGCGTAATGGACAAGGCGCCGCCCGCGCAAAGCAATGCGATCAGGCGCAGGCGCGTCTCATCGCCGAGTGCTGCGAAAACCGGTACGGCTTTTCGCAGCACAGGGAATTTCGCACCTGCATTGCGTGCGGATGGGCTAGTGCGAGGCAACATAGGTGTCGATGTTCGTCATCTGTGCATCCCAGCCGCCACTGTTCATGCGGAGCGCTTCCGCGCGGCGGTGGGCGGGAATCTTATCGAAACCCGATTCCACCAGACGCAGCAAGGTGCCATCGGACGTCTCTTCCAGTTCGAATGTCACCAGCGTGGTGGGCTCGTGCGAATAGTCTGTGTTGGGATCGATCGCATACGGATGCCAGCGGAATGACAACAGGTGTTCGGGTTCGACACGATCCACCACCACTTTCCACGTAATGTGCTCGTAGCCGGGGTAGGTGATGGGTCCCTCGCACGGCTCGCCGGCGACGAAACGCTTTCCTTTCAAGGCCACGCCAAACCAGTCGCCGAAGGTTTCGGCATCTGCCAAGGTGCGCCACACTTTCGAGCGTGGGGCTTTGATGTGGATCTGTCGTTCAATGCGATCAGTGCTATTCATGGGCAACCTCCTGGTTGCATATTAGGTCGGTGCTGCCCTTCATGCAACCATTTGATTGCGTTTTTTCATGCAGTGGACTGGGTATGCTCGCCGGTGAATGTCCGATGGGCGAGGGTTCGTGCGTCATCAAGGTAGGCGGCACCATCGCCCGCCATGAACCGAGGAGAATTCCGATGCAATACCTGCTGATGCTCTTTTCAGACGAGACCGCCTGGCAGCGCTTGTCCAGTGTGGAACAGGAACAGGGCGTGGCGGCCTATCGCGCCTATACGCAGGCCTTGAAAGAGGCTGGCGCCCTGGTGGGTGTCAATCGACTGCAAGACACGGGCACCGCCACCACCGTGCGGCTGGTCGATGGCAAGTCGCAGGTGCTGGACGGCCCGTATGTCGATTCCAAGGAGCAGCTCGGCGGCTATTACCTGATCGAAGCCCCCGACCTCGACGCGGCGCTCGGCTGGGCCGCGCGCTGTCCGGGTGCGGGCCATGGCACGATCGAGGTGCGACCGATATGGGCCTACCCCGAGCAGTAGCACGTCGTGCGTGACGATGCCTCTACACAGGCGGCGATAAGCGCGGTAGCGCGTCGCAGCTACGGCAAACTGCTGGCGTACCTTGCTGCCGACATGCGTGACGTGTCGGCAGCCGAGGATGCGTTGTCGGAAGCGTTTGCCGCCGCGCTGGCAGACTGGTCGGTGCACGGCTGCCCGGACAATCCCGAAGCATGGCTGATGACGGTGGCGCGTCGCAAAGCGATTGATGGCACACGTCGCCGTCGTACCGGCGAAGCAGTCGCCGATCAGTTGAAAGTAATGGCCGACGCAGAGGCCGAATGCTGGGAAGCGGGCGACGATGAGGCGATTCCCGATCGGCGACTGGCGTTGCTGTTCGCATGCACGCATCCGGCCATCGAGGTGGCCATTCGCGCGCCCTTGATGCTGCAGACCGTGCTCGGCGTGGATGCGAAAACCATTGCATCGGCCTTTCTGGTCTCACCCGATGCCATGTGCAAACGGCTGGGCCGGGCGAAACAGAAAATTCGCGAAGCGGGTATTCCATTCACCATCCCCGAGCGCGACATCTGGAGCGAGCGATTGCAAGGCGTGCTTGATGCCATCTACGCCGCGTACTCGCTAGGCTGGAGCGACATGGATGACGCCGACCTGCTCCGGCGCGACCTGGTCGAGGAGGCGATTTTCCTTGCGCGCCTGTTGGCGGAACTGCTGCCACAGGAACCGGAAACGCTAGGGCTGCTTGCCGGCATGCTGTATGCCCAGGCACGCTGCCGTGCGCGCCGCAACCAACAAGGCGAGTATGTGCCGCTGGCCGAGCAGGATACGCACTTGTGGGATGCGACCATGATCGACCAGGCCGAAGTCGTGTTGCGACATGCGTGCACATTCGGCCGCATCGGCCGCTATCAACTGGAAGCGGCGCTGCAATCGGCCCACGTCGAACGTCGCCGTAGCGGGCGTACGGATTACGCGCCGGAAGTGCAGCTTTACGATGCGCTCTATGCATTGACCGGTTCTCCCGTGGTCGCGCTCAATCGCGCCTTGGCGATGGCCGAGCTTGAAGGGCCCGCAGCGGCCATCGCCGTCTTCCAGGCGCTGGCCGATGACAAGCGACTGGCGGACTATCAACCGTATTGGGCGGCGCGTGCGTCGCTGTTTGCGCGTGCCGGCAATAGGCGTGAAGCATTGCATGCCTATGACATGGCGATAGGCCTTGCGTGCGACCCGGCGGTGAGACGCTTTTTGCAGCGGCGACAACGCAGCATGCTTGCGGAATGATCCGACTGCACGCATACGCCCTTGTCTGGCAGAATCGAGGCTCCCGTCCCCTCAAGTAGCCTGTCTATGCGTGATGCCGTAGCCGCACCGACCCATTCGCCAAGTCGGGTTCTGTTCGCCAGCCTGATCGGCACCACTATCGAGTTTTTCGATTTCTATATTTACGCCACGGCGGCGGTGCTGGTGTTTCCCAAGTTGTTTTTTCCCGCGAGCGATTCGGCTACGGCAACGCTGCAATCGTTCGCAACGTTCGCATTGGCCTTTGTCGCACGGCCGATCGGCTCGGCATTGTTCGGACACTTCGGCGACCGCATCGGGCGCAAGGCGACCCTGGTGGCGGCCTTGCTCACCATGGGTATTTCCACCGTGGTGATCGGCCTGCTGCCGACTTATCACCAGATCGGCCTGATCGCCCCGGTGCTGCTGGCACTGTGCCGCTTGGGACAAGGTCTTGGCCTTGGCGGTGAGTGGGGAGGCGCGGTGTTGCTGGCGATCGAAAACGCACCGCCAGGCAAGCGCGCCTGGTACGGCATGTTTCCGCAGCTCGGTGCGCCGTTGGGATTTCTCGCTGCAACAAGCCTGTTCCTGTGGCTGACAGAAAAGGTGGGCGATGCCGCGTTCTTTGCATGGGGATGGCGCGTGCCGTTCCTGGCGAGTTCCGCGCTCGTGTTGATCGGTCTGTGGATGCGCCTGCGGCTTACGGAAACGCCGGCGTTCGCGCGCGCCATGGCCAAGCACGAACGGGTAAAGGTGCCCATGTTCAACGTGTTCGCTCAGCATACGCGCGCGCTGATTGCAGGCACCTTCGCGGCGCTGGCGACGTTCGTCATCTTCTATCTGATGACTGTGTTCGCGCTGAGTTGGGCCACATCCAAATTGAACTACTCGCGTGAAACATTTTTGATCATGCAGATGGTTGGCGTGTTGTTCTTCGCGTTGCTGATTCCCGCTTCGGCGTGGTTGGCGGACAAGCGCGGCGGACATTTCACGATGATCGTCGCCACGGTGTTGATCTTTGTTTTCGGCATCGCTTATGCGCCGTTGTTTGCGCACAGCGGCATGTTGTTCATGGTGGTGGGCATGTGCATCGTCGGTATCACCTATGGCCCGCTGGGCACGGTGCTGGCCCAAATGTTTCCCACCGCGGTGCGGTACACGGGCGCGTCGCTTGCGTTCAACTTGGCCGGGATCTTTGGCGCATCGCTGGCGCCGTATCTTGCCACCTGGCTGGCCAAGACCTACGGGTTGGCTTATGTGGGGTATTACCTCTCGGCGGCAGCTGTGCTGACGATGCTGGCGCTATGGGCCAAGCCGCGCGAAGCGATGTAATCGACTGGCTGCGCCCACGAAAGCTGCACCATGAAAAAATGGCCCTGGCGAGCGTGCGCTGCCAGGGCTTTTCGTTATTGCGAACCTCAACCGCCGCCGGGATGTTGTTCCTCGCGTTTGGGTGCGGGATGCGGCTTCGCCTCGGGATGCGCAGGCGCCGCGTGAGCGCCCGGCGTGAGATGCGGGGCGACAGGACGTGGGGCTTCAGGACGCGGTTCGGCAGCACGTGGTTCGACAGGATGCGCTGGCGCGGCATGCGTCGGATGGTACTGCGTGGGTGCCGCTTCATGATGCAAAGGTGTCGGGGTCGCGTGCGGCGCATGTGGAGCAACCCTTGCGCCTTCGGGCCGGTTCATCGGATGTGTCGCCGTCGGCGGTGCAGCATGAGGCGTTGTGGCATTCGGATGCGGTGCAAAATGCGACGAAGGCAAGCCTGGCCGTTGCGTCGGCGCGGGATGCTCCGCGCCACCGGGTGCGAGTCCTGGGTGCGCCGAAGCGCCATGCGCGGCAACGATGCCCGCGCCGGTAAACGCGCTGGGCCTTGCGGTGGCGGCAATCGGTGGGGCGCCGTGATTGACCGTCGCGCGCAATGCCGGGTTCTGGCGCGCCATCTGCATATGTTGTTGCTGTGCCGCGACGGGCGGTGTGTGGTGCTGCTGAGCGTATGCCGACTCCTGCGCGGTGGGTTGTGCGCGAACGCCACCCGTACCGCCGTTGTAGCTCACGTGATTGACCGTTACGTTGTTGACCACCGTCCGGTTATAAACATTGGTGACGCGCACGTTGCTGATGTTGTTCACCGAGCGGTTGTAATAGAAGCCGCCTGCTCCCCAGTGGCCCCCCGCATAGCCATCACCGGTGTAGCCATAGCCATAGTTGATACCGCCATAAAACCCTACTCGCGGACCCCAGTAGCCTTCATGGAAGATGTACACGCCGTTGCTCCAGCCCCAATAGGGCGGCGTCCATAACGCGCCCGTGTAGGGAGCGAGCACCCAGGTTCCAGGCACCCAGTAGTATTCCGCGCCATCCCAGGCCCAATAACCTGGCGCCCACATATAGCCGTCGCCTGGAATTGGCGGTTGGTCATACATCGGTAGCGGTGGTGGTGCTGAATTGACGGAGATCGAAACACCGACGTCAACCTGCGCTTGCACCGGTGCAGTCATAAACGCAAACCCTGCGGCTGACAGCAAGGACGCGCTCAGCGTCCATGCGCAACAGCGCGTTGCGGCCTTTCGCATCAGGACGTGGTGTTTCATGGTGTTCCTCAGGTAGCGGATCGTGCGGGCAAGCTAGCGCATGCCATGCGATGAAAAACTGAGGGACGCCGACGTCATTCGCCTTCAATTAAGCGAACAAGCGCGGATAAACGTTCCATTGACATGCAAGCGCCTGTCACACTTGTTCAATCTGGAAATTAAATCGTCGATGACGAAGAAAAACCGCGGCCTCACGCTTTCGCACGGCTGACGGTAATGGCGGGGGTGTGTGAAAAGCGCTTAGCCGTTGCGTGCATGACGCGTCAGCGCAATAAACGGAGTGCGTCGCCTGCGTAAGCGACGTAGCGTGATGGGCCTCGTCGAAATGTTTCCCGGCTTATGCAGCACATCCATGACAACGCTTGCGAAGGAATATTGCCCAGCATCGACTGGACGACTCTTGCCCATGATCTCGATCAATTCGGCGCGGCACGGCTGCCCGGATTGTTGGACGTTGATGCATGCCGTTCGCTGGCTGCGCTGTACGCCGATGATCACCTGTTCAGAAGCCGTGTCGTGATGGCTCGGCATGGATTCGGGCAGGGCGAGTACAAATACTTTGCCTATCCACTTCCGGCCGTTGTACAAGCGTTGCGCACGGCGTTCTACGCACCGCTGGCCGATATGGCCAATCGCTGGAACCAGGCCATGGATATCGCGGTGCGCTATCCACACACCCATGCGCACTACCTTCAGCGATGCCATGCGGCGGGACAGCGACGTCCTACACCCCTGCTGCTCCACTACGACGAAGGTGATTACAACTGTCTGCATCAGGATCTTTACGGCGAGCATGTATTCCCACTGCAGATGACGATCCTGCTGTCGCAACCGGGAAAGGATTTTGAAGGCGGGGAGTTCGTGTTGACTGAGCAACGTCCACGCATGCAATCGCGCGCGCACGTAGTGCCGCTGCAACAAGGCGACGCCGTGATCTTTGCCGTGCACGATCGCCCCATGCAGGGGGCGCGCGGCGTTCATCGAGTGACGATGCGGCACGGCGTGAGCCGTATCCGCGCGGGGCGCAGGTACAGCGTGGGCATTATCTTTCACGACGCGAAGTGAAAGAAAAACCGCGCATGGCGCGCGGTTTTCGGGGCATCTTCAAGGATGGGCCGCCGTGCGCGGACGGTGGTGCATCGGTGGCGGCGAGGAGGGCGCGCGGAACGGCACCACGCCAGCATCGATCGGCAATTGCGCATCGCTCAGCATCGCCAGCAGTGTTTCGCCATAGATCAGCTCGAACGGTTTGCCGGACACGAACCGCCAGGCATCGTCGGTGTAATCGCCGCAAGCGACGATTTTTACCGCAGAGGCGTGATGCAGTTTCATCAAGCTATGCATCTCGCGCACGTCTTTGACTTCGACATTGCGGTGCTGCCAGTGGCGGCATTGCACCAGCGTCGTAACGCCATGCTTGCGCAGAATCAGATCCAGGCCTTCATCGGCGTCGAGCTGGGTGACGTGTTCTACGGCATAACCGCGAAAGCGAAATGCTTGGGCAACGCGTCCCTCGAACGAGCGCCAATGCATGTGACGCAGTTGCGCCAGCTCATCGCCAATGACCAGGCGACGCATGCGCTTGCGGTGTCCCACGCAGGTGGCAGCGGCGCAGCTCGCGCAAGCGATCAGGGCCATCCAGTAGAGCACCATGTAAACAGCGCTATGCGCACCGCGCCCGTAATAGACGCCCAGGTAAGTGCTCGCGCCGAGCAATATGCCGGCGGGCCAATGCACCAAAACGAACCGTTCGATGCGATGTGTTCCGTGCTTCGCCATCAACTCCCCCGAGCTGTGAACGTTGCTTACGAACCGTGGATCGACCTTAGCGCGGACGTTTCGCCAGATCAGCGTGCAGCGCGGCATTGGGCCGCAGCGCTATTCTGTTGCGGCAAAACGGTTTCTGCGGGGGTTGTTTTGTGCGTTGCAGCGATGTTTTGGCGTCAATGGGCGATGAAGGCTCGCGGATAATCGGCTCC
This sequence comes from Dyella monticola, assembly GCF_003363155.1. Lineage (GTDB taxonomy): Bacteria > Pseudomonadota > Gammaproteobacteria > Xanthomonadales > Rhodanobacteraceae > Dyella_B > Dyella_B monticola. Next base: position 717,549 of record NZ_QRBE01000001.1, read on the forward strand.
TGGCCTGCGTTCATGGCCGATTTCTGGTGGGCCGAGCACTATGGCCCGTGATCCGCGTTCTACGGTGTTTTCACATCACGCATGCCACACCAAAGCGCAGAACTTTGGACGGGAATCTCTTATGAATCGCCATGTGCATAGCGGCGTCAGCAACGTCAGCGTCAATTGGGACGATCCGCAGTTGGTTTCTCTGCTGCGCCGAAGCGAGCAATGGAGTATCGACAATCGCAGCGGTTTTTCGCCGCAAGACGTGCACGTCTATCTAGGCTGGAGCGGCTCCGTCGGCCGGCCGGCGACGCTGGTATGGGAGCGGGATAACGCCCTCGTGCTGGAAACCACGTTCCCGATTGCCCAAGGTGAACAGGTGCGCGTCGATAAGCACCTGGGTAATCGCATCCGCACGCTGTGGGGCGTGGTCGTGGAAGGGCGTGAGGGCTTCCGCGAGGGGGATCGCCAGAAGGGCATTCATGTGTACTGGTTGCAGGTGTCGAACAACCAGCCCTGACCCCGCTAAAGAAATCATTTCGGCAGTCGATAATTGCCCTCAAGGGCGCCGTATTTCCGGTAAGCGCGCCCGTTTCGCGGGTGCGAAGCGGGGCTGGACGATTCAATAGAAAAAACAAAAAGGTCCGTATGAGCCACTTCAAGACCACGTCCAAGGTATCGAACAACCAGGTCGACTGGAGCGATCCCCGTCTGCAGGCGCTCTTGCGCAAGAGCGAGGAGTGGAAGCTCGACAATCGCGGCGCCTTCCCCGCGCAAGACGTGCACGTACAAATCGGCTGGGGTGCCAGCACGCCGCGCAAGGCTACGCTGGTGTGGGAAGCCGAGCGCGTGATGGTGCTGGAAACTCGCTTCCTGATCCCGCAGGGCGAGCACGTGCGCGTAGACCGCCTGTACGGTGACGGCATGCGTACGATGTGGGCCACGGTGGCGGAAGGTCGCGAAGGGTTTCGCGAAGAGGACAGGCAGAACGGCGTCTATGTGCACTGGTTGCACATGGGTTGATAAAGGGGGCACTGCGAAGCGCCCTCCCTTTGCATGGATTACGCCGGCTCCCCCGCTAGCAGATAAAAACCGACTTGCGCCCGCTTGGCATGCCGCTTCGCCCGTGCTGCCAACGTGGCCAGTGTTTCGGGATGTCCGGGGAATGGCGGCAGCACGCGCACTGCGCCGATGGCCACGGTCGTGAGCGGGAAGAACTGCGTGTTGCCGTGACGGTCCTCACCGACAATGCCATGCCGTGCAATGTCTTCCTCGTTGAACAATTCGCGTGCGCGCTGGTTGAACAGTTCTACCATGTGGCGACAGCGCGTCTCCCAATCATCACTTTGCAGCACCAGCAGAAAATCGTCGCCGCCGATATGGCCGACGAAATCGCTGCGAGGGTTCGATTGCGCGGTGAGAATGCCGGCCAGCAGCCGGATCATTTCATCGCCCCGGAAATACCCATATTGATCGTTGAATGGTTTGAAGTGGTTCAGATCTACGTAAGCGACGCTAAAGGGAAGCTCGGCGCGCAGCAGGCGCGCGACATGTTCGGTGACCGGAATGTTGCCAGGCAGAAACGTCAGTGGATTGGCGTAGCGCGCCGCTTCGATACGTAACTCGGTAACGCGCCTAACCAGCGATTCGCCGGTACCCAGGCCCAGATATTGGCCTTCGCGGGTGATTACAAAACCATCGCTGAGATAACGCTGATCCTGTCCGCGCAGAATATCGGCCATGCTTTCCAGCGATTGGCGCACATCGCACAGCAACGGTGCCTCGTGCATAAAAGTCGTGCAGCTTTTTCGTCCGTAAAGTTCGCGCGTGTAGGGTTGCGCCATGCGCTCGCTGAAGACGCGTCGGTTGACCAGGCCGATGGGTCTGCCTTCTTCCACCACGGCTAATGCGTGCAAGTCAGCTAACTGTAAGAAGATCGAGATGACATCGCTGTTGGTGTTGCGCGCGGTGAGTGCGGGTGCTTCTATAACCAGATGTCCCAGATGCATCGGTCGCTGTGTCACCGGTCCACGTGGGTGTGGGGGTACCGCGATGACAGTGGCGTCCAGTCCGGTGCACACGGTGTCGTCGATCTTATCGACCGTCCACGGTGAAGGGTGACCAAGCAGAAAACCCTGCGCATAGGGAATACCCAATTCACGCAGCATGTGCAGATCGTCTGCGTCCTCCACACCTTCGCCAACCAGGTCTGCACCCAGCGTTTCCGCCACTTGGCACAGTGCGCGCACAATGGCCATGCGCTCGGCACTCTTGGCCAATCCATGAATGAGATAACGATCGATCTTCACCACTTCGGGGTGGATTTCGTTCCACATCTCGAAGTTGGAATGGCCATTGCCGAAATCGTCCAGCGCAAAACGCACGCCATGCGCGCGCAGATAACCCAGTGCATGGGCAAGGCGCGCGGGTTCCTCGACGATATCGCGTTCTGTCAGTTCCACCGTGATGCGACTTAGATCAACGCCGCCGGTGCCGAGTGCGGCAAGCAGCTCGTCGGGCTTGATCGATCCTTGCATGAAGGCTTGTGCGCTGAGATTCACCAGCAGTCGCCCGCGTGGGTTCTGCGCCGCGAACGCATTGCATACGATGCGTGCGGCAGTGAGTTCGAATTCGCCCAGGCGCCCTTCAGCGCGTGCCAAGTTAAGCAACTCCGGCGTGCTGATGTTGCCAAGTTGCTTGGTGGCGCGGATCAAACCTTCGTGTGCGACCACATCCATCGTGTCCAGCCGGACCAGCGGCTGGAATACCGCCGCAAGGCCGTTCTGCGCACGGTCGAGCAGTGAGTGGAAGCGGCTGTGGTCGCGTGAGAAAACCATGGAAATCAGGCGGCCTTATCCCACGCTGGTGCTATTTGTGTATGGGTGAGCATTGCATCGGCATGGAAGGTTTGCGTGGTGTCTGCTTGCCTGGATGCCTCGATGCGAAAGAAATCCATTTGCTGCAACAACGCCTCGGCGCTGCGGTGCATGGCATGGCTCATGCTCGCGTTGCGCTCGACGAGAGAGGCATTCTCCTGAGTGGAGGCATCCATGCTTGCGATCGCGAGGTTCACCTGATCGATCCCCGTTTTCTGCTCGTTACTGGATGACGCCATGACAGCTACTTTCTCCGAAACTTCTGCAGCGCTTGCGACGATGCTCGTCAAGGCTTCACCGGAGCGTTGCGCGAAGCGGCGGCCATCTTGCACGGCGTCGCTGCTTTCCTCGATGGATCGTTTCACTTCACGCGCCGCGGCCGAACAACGCTGCGCGAGCTGGCGCACTTCCGCCGCTACTACGGCGAAACCTCGGCCGTGCTCGCCGGCGCGCGCCGCTTCCACTGCAGCGTTCAGCGCAAGCAGGTTGGTCTGGAACGCTACTTCATTGATCAGACTGACGAACTCGGCGATGCGCTGGCCGGAGCGCTCGATGGCATCCATCGCTGTCACGGTGTCGCCAACGATGCGGTGCCCTTGTTCGGCGAGCTGACGCGAGGCTACGGCTACACAATTTGCCTGACTGGCCGTAGCAGCTGCTTCGGCGATGCTCGCTGCAATCTGTTCCATGGATGCGGAGCTCTCTTCCAGGTTGGCGGCTTGGGATTGCGTGCGTTGGCTCAGTGCCTGTGTGTTCCGCTCCAGCCGTTGCGCATCGTCGCGAACATGAGCGGCGTCCGCGCGAACTTGGCGCACGACATCGGCAAGCTGGTTATCCATAGCGGCCAACGCGCGCAACAGTTGGCCGATTTCATCATCACGACCCCACTCGACTTTTTGGCCTAGTTCGCCGCGCGCGATACGCTGGGCCACTGCGCAAGCGAGTCGAAGTCGTGCGCCGAGCGCTCGAATCAGAACGCCATCACTGAGTGCGGCAAGCAGCAACGCACCGGTGAAGGCGGCCAGCATCACGAATAAGCCTTGTCGGTCGGCAGTGTGCTGGGTTTGTGCTTCGTTCTTGCCGGCAGCCAAGGCATTTTCGAACAAGTTGGTGAAATCGCTTTGCAGTGGCACCAGCGCCGGCTGCACGTCGGTGGCGAGCTTCAATTGTGCAATGTCGAATTGTCCGGCCTGCAGCAACGCAAGCGTGTCGTCCATGGCCTGTTCGGCATCTTTGCGATGTTGCGCCGCTAGCGTAAGCAACGTCTTCTGCTGCACGCCCAACCCACTGTGGCTCAGCGGCTGCCAGTAGCGGTCGATGTCCACTTTGTTGCTTTTGATCGCCGTGGCTGCATCGTCGGCGGCGGAGGGCAGGCGCATCAGCACCGCATGGGACAGTGCCTGGAAATCGTTATTGAAATCGCTCTGGACGCGGCCGACATCGGAAATCGGCGCCAGCGTGTCGCCAACTACGGACTGAATCCGCCAGTCCGCCTTGGTCAGGCTCAGGGCGCATAGGACCGCCATGGCGATAAGTATGAGGAGGATGCCTGCGAGACGAAGCAAAAGCAGGCGGCGGAGCGTGATACGGAACAAGCCGAACGGGAGGCCAAGCATGGTGCACCAGGGGAAGGGGATGCCTGCTTTTCGGCGAGAGGGCCTCCAACTTGAGCGTTGATGAAACTAAAAATCGTTGTATTTCAATAATTTGACAAAGATGTTGCGGATTGCTGAGAACAATGGCAACTGCCGTTCGCCTACGCACTTTCCGTTGCCGCACAAGGCTGCGTTTTCTCTCGCATGGCCTGCGCATGCAACACCACCGCGAGCACAATCGCCGCCACCGCGGCGAACGCCGCGAAGCCATAGATCGCGTTGTAACCCATGCCGCTGGCCACCCAACCACCGAGCGGGCCGGTAAGGGCCATGGCCACATCCATGAACACGGAATACACGCCAAGCGCCGAACCGCTGCTGTGCGCCGGTACGCGCTGCACGGCTTCTACGCCCAGTGCGGGGAACACCAGTGAAAAACCGAAGCCGGCAATGGCGGCGCCGATGCCCGCCATGGTGGCGGTGCTGGCCAGGCACAACACGATCAGGCCGATGGCCTCGATGGAAAGCGACGCCATCGCCACGCGATAACCACCCAGCACGGGAATGCTGCGCGCGAAGATGAAACGCACACCCACGAAGACGGTGCCAAATACGGTCAATGCAAGTGCGGCGTTCGGCCAGCCGTGTGAGGCATAGAACAAGGTGATGAAGGTGGCAATGCAGCCAAAGCCGATCGAACCGAGCGCGAGCCCTATGCCATAAGGCACCACGCGGGAGGCGACGGTGCGGAACGGGGAGCGTTCATCGGAAACAACCGTGGTGGCGCGCTTCAACCGCGCCAGCGGAAGCGCGCACAGCGCAAGCAACAGCGTGACGATGCCGATGGAAGCGAAACCAAAGTGATGATTGATCACCACGCCCAGCGGCGCGCCGGCAGCCAGTGCGCCGTAAGTCGCCACGCCGTTCCATGAGATGACCCGCGCCGTATGGCGATGTCCGACCTGGCCCATGCCCCAGGTGATGGCGCCGGTGCCCACGCAGCTCTCCGCGCAGCCGAGCGCCAGTCGCGCGAGGAAGATCAGGCCCAGGCTCAGCCATGCCCGGTGACCGGTCCATGCCGCCATCAACAGAAACGCGCCGCTGGCCGCACACATCACAAGGCCGGATATCACCGTGTGCTTGGGGCCCTGGTGATCAGCCATACGCCCTGCTTGCGGGCGACTGAGCAGCGTTGCGACGTACTGCACGCTGATCGCCAGGCCCGCGAGCAAGGCGCCAAAGCCCAGATTGGCGTCCACAAACGTTGGCAACACGGCCAGCGACAAGCCAATGGTCAGGTAGGTGATGAAGGTGAACGCGACAGTGCTGAGTATCGACAGCAGCACGCCGGACTGGCGACCTTCTTCGGTCGCGATGGAGCGGGAGGCATCGGCCATGGAATAGGAGATCTGGCGGGGGAGAGCCGGATGGTGTTCCCATTATACGGTGTTATGGTGCGGCGCGTCATCGCCGCACCTGATGGACGTTCACGAATGCCTCGCTGCCGATCCGCACATACCTAAGCCGCTGCACTCTCCAGCGCGGTGAGGTCTAGCTTCTTCATCGATAACACCGCCTGCATGACGCGTTGCGCCTTGGCCGGGTCGCCGCTGCCTAGCAGTTCCATCAACTGCACCGGCACGATCTGCCATGACAGGCCATAGCGATCTTTCAGCCAGCCGCATTGCTGCGCCGAAGGATCACCGTCTTGGGAGAGCGCGTTCCAAAAGTGGTCCACCTCCTCTTGAGTGTGGCAATTGACCACCAGCGATATGGATGGATTGAACGTGAACACCGGTCCACCGTTGAGGGCGGTGAAATGCTGGCCGTCCAATTCAAACGCAACGGTCATGGCAGTGCCTTCGGGACGGTTGGCGGCTTTGGCAGTGCTCTTGTCATAGCGGGCAATGGACAGTACGCGCGAATGCTCGAACAGCGATACGTAGAAATGCGCTGCTTCTTCTGCTTCGTCGTTAAACCACAAGAAAGGCGTAATGCGTTGGAACCGGCTGCTCATGGTGGGTTCTCCAATCACGTTGAAAGCGCTTTTTACCTTTACGACGAATGCGGCGCTGACGGATCGACAGTGCCATGCCTTGCCGCAGGAAAGGGCGGCAATTGGGAAGCCAAATGCTGGCCATCGTTGTCACACATGTCTGGTTTTGCATGCCCAGCAAAGCGAGCGAAGTGATGTGCTGCATATCGCACTGCATACGCCGCGTGCGTCGCATCAGGGGATCGAGTGGCACTGTCCAGGGATTGCCTGCCAGCACTTTATGCATGCTGCGTTGCAACGGTAAAAACCTGCGTATTCAGTGGTTTGGAGCTAAAGCATGTGCATGCGATGTGAATGCATAAGTCGCTCGCACATGACATTTTTTCCTTTGCGATCTGAATCACGTTCCAGCGTGGGCAAATCGGCCAAACGGACTGGACAACGTTGTCATAGCACGTCGATACTCGCGCCACTTTGCAGCTTCATGACAAGTGGTGCGCCGCTAGGAAGCGGCTGGCGAATCTCCCCCTCGGCTGTCCGGAATGCGGCCGTGAAATCGCCAACGTTGTTTTTTAACCGTTGCGTTTTCATCCTCCTGGAGATAGTCATGCAGAAGAAGTCGAAGAAGTGGTCCGCCCTTACGGCAAGCGCGTTGAGCACCGCGGTTGGTGCAGCGCTATCTACGGCGTTGCTTACCGTTGCACCGGTGCAAGTCGTGCACGCAGAAAGCACATGTGCGCCAGCGTGGAGTGCAAGCGCGATCTATACCGCGGGTGACACGGCCAGCGAAAACGGCACCAACTACGAAGCCAATTGGTGGACTCAGGGCAACGATCCGGCCACTAACAATGGCGGGCCGGGCAGTGGACAGCCATGGACATCGCAGGGCGGGTGCACGTCGAGCCCCACACCGACGCCCACTCCTACGCCGACACCCACTCCTACGCCGACACCCACTCCTACGCCGACACCCACTCCAACACCCACTCCAACACCCACGCCTACCCCGACACCCACGCCAACGCCTGCACCGAGCGGATTCGTGTTCAGTCCTTACAAGGACATCACGATCAATCTCAACTGGAACACCAACAGCATGCAGACGGCGGTTACCGGAACGGTGCTTCCGCTCGTGGGCAGCGGCAGTTTCTATTCCACCGCCGAACCTAATCTGCCCGCCATTTCGCTGGCCTTCGCCACGGGTACCTGCGGTAGCGAAAACTGGGGCGGTGTGTCGGCATCGGGATTCATTTCCGGCAGCATCGATGCGCTCAACAGCGCAGGCCTCAATTACATCGTATCCACCGGCGGCGCGGATGGCGTGTTTACCTGCGGATCGGCGTCTGCGTTCGAAAGCTTCATCGCCAATTACTACACCTCTCACATGATCGGTGTGGACTTCGACATCGAAGGTGGTCAGACGCAGGCGGAAATCCAGCAACTCGTCGCCGATGTCGCGGCGGCGCAATCGCAGTATCCGAACCTGCGCTTCTCCTTCACCCTGGCCACGCTGGCGGCATCGGACGGCAGCTACGGCGGCGTCAATCAGTTGGGGCAGTGGGTGATGCAGGCGATTGCGGCATCGAGCCCGGCGCTGAAGAATTACACCGTCAATCTGATGGTGATGGACTACGGCAATGCGGTGGCCGCCAACTGTGTGGTAGTGAGCGGTGCGTGCGAAATGGGTCAGTCGGCGATTCAGGCCGTAACGAACCTGGAGCACACCTACGGCGTTTCTGCCGGCCACATCGAACTGACGCCGATGATCGGCCAGAACGATACGCAGGGTGAAATCACCACACTGGCCGATATCGACACCATCACCAACTACGCCACCGCAAACGGACTGGCGGGCGTGCATTTCTGGTCGCTCGATCGCGATACGCCGTGCGCGGCGGGTTCGGCGTCGTCCACGTGCAATTCCTATCCAAGCGTGGGAGCGCTTGGCTACACCAATGAAATCTTGAAAGACCTCGGCAAATAACACGAGCAAGCAAGGAATGCAGGGGAATCCGTGGCGGTCCGGCCTATGCCGGATCGCCACGGCGCAACAGCGCGGCGTGCAATTGGCGGATGCGTCGCGTGGCAGGTCTCGCAAAAACCACTACACGCAGTATCGGTGCACGGATGCGTGACGGCGTCCAACCCCACGTGGCTTGCTGGAATGCAGCCATGGTCACGCCGTATTCCTCACCTGTTGCGGTTTCATCCAAACTGTGGAGACAGTCCCATGCACGTGAAGAGATCGACGAAGTGGTCCACCCTGACATTGAGTTCGCTGAGCACTGCAGTGTGCGCGGCGCTTTCCACCACTGTGCTCACGGTCGCGCCTGTGCAGACCGTGCACGCGCAGTCCACCTGTGCGGCAGCATGGGTGTCGACGAATGTTTACGTCGCTGGCAATGAAGTCAGCGAGAGCGGCGTCAACTACATCGCAAACTACTGGACGCAAGGCAATAACCCCGCCAGCAGCAATGGCGGTGCGGGCAGCGGCGAACCATGGACGTCACAAGGTTCGTGCGGCGGCTCGCCGACGCCAACTCCCACACCTACGCCCACTGGGTGCGATCCGGCCTGGAACGCATCGACTGCTTACAACGGCGGTGCGCTGGTAAGCGAGAGCGGCGTCAACTACGAGGCGAATTTCTGGACTCAAGGCAATAACCCAGCGACCGACAACGGTGCTGCGGGCAGCGGTGCGCCGTGGACTTCGGAGGGTGCCTGCAGCGGCGGCTCGCCGACACCCACGCCCACTCCAACGCCGACACCCACCCCGACACCAACACCCACCCCCACCCCGACACCAACGCCCACCCCCACGCCCAGCGGCTTCGTCTTCAGTCCTTACAAGGACATGAGCATCAACATGAACTGGAATACCTACGCCATGTCGACGGAGGTAACCGGTACGTTGATTCCTGTCGTAGGTAGCGGTGGTTTGTATGAAACCCAGGTACCGCAATTGCCGGCGGTTTCCATTGCGTTCGCCACCGGCGAGTGCGGTAGCGAAAGCTGGGCAGGTGTGACGCCGTCGGAATTCATTTCCGCCAACATCACACCAGGCGCTGCCAATTCGCTGGCCAGTGCGGGCCTGAATTACATCATCTCTACAGGTGGTGCCGATGGTGTGTTCACATGCGGATCGGCATCGGCGTTCGAGAGCTTCATCGCCAAGTACTACACGGCACAGATGGTGGGCGTGGACTTCGACATCGAAGGAGGCCAGACACAGGCGGAGGTACAGCAGCTCGTAGCGGATGTTGCCGCTGCGCAATCCGAATATCCGAATATGCGCTTCTCCTTTACTGTCGCCTCGCTGGGTGGTACCAGCAGCGGCACGGGCACGATCAACGAGCTGGGCCAGTGGGTGGTACAGGCGATCCAGGCGTCGAGCCCGGCGATCAAGAACTACACCATCAACCTGATGGTGATGGACTACGGCAGTGCCGGCAGTTCGAACTGCGTGGTGGTGAACGGTGCGTGCGAAATGGGCCAGTCCGCCGTGCAAGCGGTGGCGAACCTGAAGCAGTACTACGGCGTCCCGGCCAGCCACATCGAGCTGACGCCGATGATCGGCCAGAACGATACGCAAGGTGAAATCACCACGCTGGCCGATATCGACACCATCACCAACTACGCCACCGCAAACGGACTGGCGGGCGTGCACTTCTGGTCGCTGGATCGCGACACGCCCTGCGCGGCGGGCAGTTCGTCGCCCACGTGTAATTCGTACCCGAGCGTGGGTGTGCTTGGTTACACCAATGAAATCTTGAAAGACATCGGCAAGTAGCAACCCGGGAACAGGGGAGTAGGCCGTCGCGGGTCGGGAGGCATGCCCGGCCCGCAACGGGATGTGGCAGGCGGCCACCGGCATAAGGTGCCGGTGGCTTTTCTACAGCGGGCTGGGTTGTGGCCTGACCCGGCACGCGCACAGCCGCCTGTCTTGGCGCCCCTTACCATCCATGTCGCTGGGAGGCTGAACAAGGAAAAGCCAGCCAATGGCCGCGCACCACAGGCTTGGGCGGAGTTAACACTTTGCAACTCAAAAACTTTTTATGGACACAATGCCCACGTCTGTGTAATTTGTGTCAACTGTCGCCAGCCTGACACGTCAGGTTGGCGTAGTGCTATGGAGCGGCGCCAGGCGTGTTTTGGAACTCCAAGTAGTCAAGAAAAGCAGGGGGCGCTAGCTGCTCATGCAACGAACGTTTGTCGTAGGGTGCCCGCGTTCGGGTACCACCATCGTGCAGGCCATGCTGGCCCGGCATCCTCAGATTTTCACGCTTCCCGAAACCGGTTTTTTTCCGCGTCTGCTTGGCGGGCTCGATCATCGTTTTGGCGACGAAGGTGCTCAACCGCGTCGCCGCAATCTGGCTCGTCGTCTTGGTTTGACTCGCCGTTACGGCCGCAAGCAGTTTCTTGAATTGCAGCGTTCGCTGCTCGGTGAAGTATCGACACGTGCACCATGGTTTCTGGATACCTGCGTTACGCGTTTCATCGGCATGCTCGACAACCTCGCCAAGCGCGCGCAGCGTTCGATGTGGGTCGAGAAGACGCCGCATCATCTGCTTTATCTGCCTGAGATCGAGCGCTATTCGCCCAATGCGCGTTTTATCCATGTGATCCGTCCGGGCATGGATGTGCTCGCCTCCATCATGGATGCGCATTTGCGCTACAACAATAATTCGTTCAATGGCGGATTGTTGCTGTGGTCGCGACGCTGGAACCGTGCGATGGAAATCCATCGTTCGCGCATCGGCATGCGCAACCATCATTTCGTTTTTCTGGAAGACCTCGTACGCCAACCGGCGGAAGAATGGCTGCGTTTGTGTCAATTCCTGGAGCTGCCTGTCGAAGCCGAGCTCGATCAGGCTTGTCATCAGTTCATTGCCGATGTCGAAGCGGAGCCCTGGAAACAGGCGGCGCTTACTGGTTTGCCGCACCAGTCAGTGAGCAAGGCGGAGGGCCTGTTTGGTCCACAGTTGCGCGATTGGCTGCGGGAAAAACTCAGCTCCTATGAGGATCTCTATGCCGCCGGCAGTCTGTCGTTCGATCGCGACGATAATTTCGGCTACCCCGCCGCTGCGCCAGCCAAGCGGCGCGTGGAGACCATTGAAGCGGATGCGCTCGTGGAGGTTTCGGTCGAGGGGCATATCCGCGTCGCCTGAGCTGTCATCGAAGGCGCACGCGTACCGGCGGCAATGCATGACGTTGCAATGCCTCCTGGCCCGGCTTGACGGAATCGGTCGCGAATCGAACAAATGACGCGCGTGCCTGTCACAATGGGTACTCATCCATCGTGAAACAGGCAGTATCGTGAATCGAAGAGTCCGCAACAATCAGAGCTCCGTCGTGGGCTGGGCCATCGCCATCATTGTTGTAATCGGCGTGGTGGCGGCAGGTGTCTATCTGGTGCAGCGGGGCATGCATCCGGCTGCGCAGTCGACCACTGTGGTCGCGCCGGCGGCGCCTGCCAGCGCACCGGCCAGCGCCGCCTCGACGATCCAGCATCCCATTACCCAGGCATCCTCCGGGCCCGCGCCGGCTTCCACCGCTGCGCTACCCGCGCTGGTCGACAGCGATGCAGGCGTACGGGACGCACTGGCCGGCATGACCGACGGCAGCGACCTCAACTCCGTGCTGGTGACGAATCAAATCATCTCGCGTGCGGTAGCGACAATCGATGCGCTTCCACGCCAGGGTTTCGGTAGTACCAACATTCTTCCGCTGCGCACGCCCCGTGGCGCGATGCGGACGGCACAAGCCAATGGCATCACGACGATCGCCGCCGACAATACCGAGCGTTATCGTGCTTACATGACCGTGCTTACGGTGGTCGATCCGCATGCGCTGGTTGCCTGGTACAAGCACAACTATCCATTGTTCCAGCAGGCGTATCGCGAACTTGGCTATCCACGCGGCTATTTCAATGACCGCCTGATCGTGGCGATCGACGACATGCTTGCTGCGCCCGATATCCACGACCCGGTTGCGGTGACAAAGTCCGGCCCGCATTACGTGTTCGTCGATCCGCAGCTCCAATCGCTGTCAAACGGTCAAAAGCTGATGGTGCGTCTTGGGCCTGCCAATGAGCAGCAGTTCAAGGCGAAACTGCGCATGATTCGCCAATTGCTGGCGGGTGGTCAGGTCGCGCATTGACCCTCGATTCGGATGCGCAAAAAAAGGCCCGCCGTTCCTGGCGGGCCTTTTTATTATCAATCCATGCCGATCATCCGTGGTGCGACGGCTCGTGGCCGCCGCCACCACCGTGTGGCGCACCACCCGAACGTGGCGCCGAGGCAGGGTGATAAGCATGGGATTGCGGTTGCGCCGCCCGATACGCCGGTGCCGCACGATAGGCATTTGAACGATAGGCATTTGAAGGAGGCCTATAGGCGTTCGTGGGATGCATGGCGCCGTTGACACTACCAGGATGATACGTACCTGCACCGGTATGCGGTGCAAAGCCTGCCGAGCGCAGCGCCGTGTTGCTGTGCTGCATCGAGGCAGGTGCGTGCACGACGCTCGCACTGTGCACGCTTGCAGCGGCCGTTGTGAAGCGACCCGCAACAGCCCCGTGTGCCGACACCACGCCCGCGCCCGTGAACGCACCAGGGCGCGCGGTTGCGGCAATCGTCGGAGCACCATGATTGACCGACATGCGCATGGCGGGGTTGTGACTGGCCAGCGCGGCTTGCTGCTGTTGCGCTGCAATCGGTCCCATGCGCGCCTGGTGTGCATAGGCCATGTCCTGCGCGGTTGCACGTGCCGTCATGCCGCCCCGGCCACCGTTGTAGCTCACCCGCGTGACGTTATTGATCACCGTCCGGTTGTAGACGTTGGCGATGTGCACATTACCGAAGCGGTTGACAGCATGGTTGTAGTAAAAGCCACCGTGGCCCCAGTATCCGCCGGCATAGCCCACACCGGTGTAACCGAAGCCATAGTTGACGCCGCCGTAAAAGCCTACGTGGTAGCCCCAGTAACCGCGATGGAACAAGAACACTGCGCCATCCCAACCCCAGTAGCCGGGCGTCCACAGTGCACCATAGAACGGTGCCATGACCCATGTGCCCGGCACCCAGTAATACTCATAGCCATCCCACGCCCAGTAGCCGGGCGTCCAGATGTAACCCGCGCCGGGAATAGGTGGCTGCGCGTAGATCGGCAGCGGCGGCGGGGGAACGCCGACCGAAACACCGACGCCAATGAATACGCCTGCGTCCGCTTTTTGCGGAAAGGCGGCCAGGACGGCCGCTGCGCCAAGCAGGCCGGCCAGCGCACGCACCAGCCATGTGCGTCCGGAGACATCTTGTGTGTGGGTCATGCTGATGGCTTTCATGGTGTTTCCTCCTGGGGCCTGCACCGTACAAGAGAAAACGCAGGAAAGTGGGTAACGTTGCCTTCACGACGCGTCATAAGTTTGCGACGGTTCAGCAGCCAACCTGCGCGCCTTGCCGCATACCGCCTGCAACGCGTTGTGCGGCAAAGTCTTTCGGCTTTCCAAATCGCAGGTGAATGAGAAAGGTAGTATTTGCTTCATGCACGACTCCATGTGACTGCCGTCAAGTTTTTCCAGGCTTGCCCCCAACAGGACCCCCTATGTCTCAGCTACGCCATCTGCAAATGCTCACGCGCTACCGCGCATGGGCGGATCGGTTGCTTTATCGGTCATTGGCTCCCCTGCCGGCATCGTCATTGGCGGTCACACAGCCGATCGTGTTCGGCAATCTATTGCGCACGCTCAATCATGCCTATTGCATGGACCTGGTATGGAAGGCTCATCTGCAAGGTGTGCCGCATGGGTTCACTTCGCGCAATCCGGAGGGCTGCCCTGCGTTCGACGTGTTGCACACAGCGCAAACGGAGATCGACGAGTGGTACATCCACTACACCGAAACATTGAACGAGGAGCGCTGCGAAGAAACGATCCGCTTCACCTTTATCGGTGGCGGCGCTGGAGAGATGCGACGCGGGGACATCGTGCTGCACGTGGTCAATCATGCAACCTATCATCGCGGGCACGTGGCAATGATGATGTACGGCTTGTCGGTGCCACCGCCGACGACCGATCTGCCCGTATTTCTGCGCGAGATCGGTTGAACCCTATGCGTATTGCATCTTGATGGTCATGCCGCCGTCGACGACAAAACGCTGGCCTGTCACGAAGCCGGACGCATCGCTCAGCAGATAAACCGCAAGCGAGCCGATATCGTCGGGTGTGCCCACGCGTCCAGCGGGATGTTGCGCATGGTCTTTGCGACTCAGTTTGGGCTGGTGACGTTCCTGCGGTTTCTTCCACGCATCTGTGCTGATCCATCCGGGCAGGATGGCGTTCACGCGCACGACTGGACCCGCGCTTACGGCCATGGCGTGTGTCAGCGCGACGAGACCACCTTTGCTCGCCGCATAGGCCTCAGTATCCGGCTCGGACTGCAAGGCGCGGGTAGACGCGATATGGATGACCGCGCCGCCCGATGCCTTCAGCGACGGCATGGCGTGTTTGCTGCACAGAAAGGCGCCCGTGAGGTTGGTGCCGATATAGCGATTCCAGCTTTCCAGCGAGAGTTCCTCCAGCGGACCTCGGTTGGGATCGGCGATGCCGGCATTGTTGACCAATCCATGGATGGCGCCGAACTGATCGAGCGCTGCCTTGATCCAGCGACGCACGCTCGGTTCGCGCGAGACATCAAGCTGGCCAAACGCAGCGCGCTCGCCGACCTTCCACTCCTCAAGGCAGGCATGTCCCGCTTGCACATCCAGATCGCCGATCATCACCGAACCACCCGCACCAAGCACGGCTTGCGCAATGCCACGGCCGACACCTTGGGCGCCGCCCGTGATCAGCACGACGCGCTTGCGCAAGGGTTGATGATCGTACGCGGTGATGGCGGGAGTCTTAGGCATGACAGGCATGTCCGGCTGTAACGAGAGGAAAGGCAAAGCCTAGTGCATACCGACGTGATGATTGCAGTACGCTTGCAGCATGAACTCAAGTCGCCCGACTTCAGCTCAGGCCGAACGTTGCGGCCATCGGCTCTTGGCACCTGCCGAAACGCATCGTCTTTTTTTCGCGCTGATGCCCGATACGGATACGCGCCGCGCGATGGAGCATGCCGCGACACACGTACAACAGCAACAATCGGGGTTGCGTGCGCGCTGGGTCAGACCCGAACGGTTTCACGCAACGTTGATTTTCCTCGGTGATTACCCGGCCGTACCTGACGAGCTGGTCGAAAACGCGATGGCAGCCGCGGGCTATGTCAGCGCGGCGCCGTTTGCGTGGACGCTGGATTACGTCGCCAGCTTTCGCGGCCGCGAACCGCCGTGCGTCCTGCGTAGTGCCCAGGTGGCCGAGGCACTGATATTGCTGTGGCGCACGCTGCAAGAATCGCTCACGCAGTCGGGCCTGCATCTGCGCAGAGAGCGCCAGTTCACGCCGCATGTCACGCTGGCCTATGCTCGGTGTGAGCTGGCTGAGGCCATTGCGGTGGCACCGCCGATCGTCTGGCCGGTCGACCGGTTTGTGCTCATCCATAACGTAGTGGGCAAGGGGAATTATCAGGTATTGGGCAACTGGAAGCTGTCTGGCGAATCGTAAGCATGGGCCGGAAGTCAGCTAGGCGTGCCCTGGCAAGAAGCGCACAATCCAGCCGTTTCCCCAAGCCAGGAGTTCGTCATGCGTTCGACATCCATCGTTCTGCTTGCGGCATTGGCACTTCCAGGGACGACCCTGGTTGCGCAGACATCGCAGCCCAATCACATGCACGCTTTAAAAACCGTGCCCTCGTATGTAAGTGCCGCAGTCAAGGATCCGGCGCGCGGCCAGAACGCCACTAACGACGCGCGCCGCAAAATCACCGACATCATGATTTTCAGCCAAGTGAAGCCCGGTCAGAAAGTACTGGAATTGATTCCAGGCAGCGGCTACTTCACGCAGGTATTTAGCGACATCGTCGGTTCGAGCGGACACGTCTACGCGCTATGGCCCGACGAGTACGTCAAGGTGGATGGTGATGAAGTGGCACCCTTCGAAAAGATGGTCGCCAGTCCGCATTACGCGAATGTCAGCGTGCTTAAGCAGCCGGCAGCGCAATTGAGCGTGCCCGAATCGGTGGATCTCGTCTTCACCTCGCAGAACTATCACGATTATCCGGACAAGTTCATGGGCAAGGTCGATCCGGTTGCGTTCGACAAACAAGTCTTTGCGGCGTTGAAGCCGGGTGGTCTGTTCGTGGTGATCGACCACGTGGCGCCGGCCGGGTCGGGCATGGCCGATACCGATACGCTGCATCGCATCGACCCGGCCATCGTGAAACAGCAGGTGGAATCAGCGGGTTTCGTTTTCGACGGCGAAAGCAACGTGCTGCGCAATCGGAATGACCCGCACACCAACAAGGTGTTCGATAAATCCATCCGTGGCCACACGGATCAGTTCATGTACCGGTTCCGCAAGCCCGGTTGAGTTCGATCGACATGCGACGCCCTTCACCCTGCACGGGAGAAGGGCGTCGGCGTTTTACTTGGTGCGCAGTCCTTGCCACATGGCGTCCAGCAATTCATCGGTGGGATCGGACGTCTGCTCCCAATACATGATGCCGCCCAGATGATTTGCCTTGATGTAGGCGTCTTTCGCGGCGATCGATTGCGGATCGTCATAGGTGATGAAGCGATGCGTTTGCGCGTTCCATAGCCAGGGCGCCTGCGCGGCATCGTCCCAATAACGCACGTAGCCTTGCTTGTTGATGTAATCCTGTTTCAGCTCCGGCCAGTTGTGTCCACCTTGGTAGTGGCCGTAGGTCTGATAAAGACCCTTGTGATCAGGTTTGACATCGGCGAACTCGCGCCCGTAAAGGGCGGCGCCGATGACCAGCTTATCCGGTGGAACGCCCGCGGCGAGAAATTGCTGCACGGCGCGGTCGGTGGTGCGGCCATCGCCGGTTATCAGCGCGGACGCATGCAAGCCGGTGTGGTGACCTGTCGTGGGCGTCGCGCTGTTGACGAAGTCGTACGTCATCATGTTGAACCAATCCAGCAACGGGCTGACGGCCGCAATATCGACGCCGCTGACAAACGGACCATCGGCAAGCGCCGCGCTCAACGTGTAATGTTTGCCATCCTTTGCACCGGCATGGTCGAGGCTGCTGCGAATCGCTTTGAGCAGCAGCGTGAAGTTGGTTTTATCCTGCGGGCTGGAGTGAATGCCCGATTCATGATGCCCGGGATATTCCCAATCGACATCCAGGCCATCGGCATGCTGCGTGGAAAGGAGTTTTGCCGCGCTATCGGCAAATTGCTGGCGCCCGGTTGCCGTGCTGGCGGCTTCGGAAAAACCGCCCACGGTCCAGCCGCCCACCGAAACATCCACTTTCAGTTTTGGGTTGATCTTTTTGAGCGCGAGCAGCGTCTGTAAGCGCTGCGCACCTTTGTCGTCGAGCACGACGCTGCCGTTCTTGAGCTGGGCGAACGCGAAGATCAACGTGTCGATCTTGTCCACATCCTTGGTCTGTGAGGGAACCCATCCGGTGGCATAGCCGACGATGCGATACGGCGATGCCGCAGCCGCACTGGCATCGCTTAGCGCAAGCAGCATTACTGAAGCGGCCAGCACGCGGCCAGAACAAACCTTTAAACGACGAAGCATTACTGCACTCCCTTGGTAGACCCGGCGATCTTTGCAAAAGATTCAAGCGCCTCGCAGTGCTATACGGCACGATGGACGGCGACCTTGATGTCGATATGACCGGATATCATGTAGCGGGTATCCGATCCTTTTCTGCGCATGAACGAAGCATCCGCCCACAATAACGTTTTAGCTGACGATCCGCCGCCGCGCCCACCGGTGGAGCCTGATCCGGGCGATTGCTGCGGCAACGGTTGCGACCCGTGCATTTTCGATCTGTACGAGGAAGCGCGGCAGCACTATCGCGATGCGCTGGCCGCCTGGCGCGAGCGCCATCCCGGCGTGGATCCGGCCTCGCATGGCTAGACGCCGGGGCGTCGCTGGGTGGAACGATGTCGCAACTTGGGCCAATGGGTGTTGAAAGGAGTTGCTGCGCTGCATTAAATTCGGCGGTCGGAACAAGGGGAATGAAGTCATGAAACGCTTTCTGGTGATCGGCGCCACGGCGCTGCTTTGTGCGTGCGGCGGGCAGAACGTGCATGAGTCGGCGTCGCTCGGCGATCTGGTCAAACCCGGTACGGCACCGTGGCTCACCGTGGCCACCGGTGCGGACAAGCTCGAAGTGCGCGGCCTGGATCACAAGCTCACGCTGCAACCGTCGCCGGATTTGTCGGCTGCCGTGCAGTCGCAGCTTGGCTCATTGCTGCAACCGAGTTATGTGCCGGACCTGGTGGTAACGTGCGGCGCGCCGACCATCAGCCTGCGTGTCGATCAGGACAAATCGCCCAGCACGGTGGCGATGGATCTGGGGCTGCACTGTGCGATCTGGGCGCACGGCTATGACGCCAACCATGATTACAAGACACAGGTTTCCACCGCGGTGGCAAGCAGTACGGAAGACCAGGCCTATGCGCAGGCCCTGTCAAAACTCGTGGCCGACAGCTCCAGCGATATTGCCAGTCAGCTGCGAGGCGATATCGGCACCATCGCCTCCCGTTAGATCGAGCCAAAACGCGGATCTGCCGTCTCGCTCACACGGGGCGTAGCACGGCACCTTCGATGTAGCACACTGCAGCGCGGCAATACCCCTTCGGCGATCCACGCTATCTTGTTAGCTTGACAGTTTGGGGAGACACACCCGTGAATGCAGTACCTGGACCCGACGCGCCACGCGCCGAACTCACCCTGCGCGGCCTGATCATAGGCATTGTGATCACGCTGTTGTTCACGGCCGCCAACGTGTTCTTCGGCCTCAAAGCCGGCCTGACCTTCGCTACATCGATTCCGGCGGCGGTGATCTCCATGGCCATTCTGCGCGCGATGAAGAACGCGACGATCCAGGAGAACAACATCGTACAGACGGTCGCCTCGGCGGCCGGTACGCTCTCGTCCATCATCTTCGTGCTGCCGGGCCTGATCATCGTGGGATGGTGGACCGGGTTTCCGTTCTGGGTGTCATTCGGTATCTGCGCTGCCGGCGGCATTCTCGGCGTGATGTACACCATCCCGCTGCGCCGCGCGCTGGTGACCGACTCGGACTTACCCTATCCGGAGGGCGTGGCCTGCGCCGAAGTGCTCAAAGTGGGCTCGGGCGAAGTGGTGGAGGCGTCCGACTCGGCGGCCGTGGAAGGTGGTAGCGCCGGTCTCAAGGCGGTGCTCGTGGGCTCGGTGGTGTCGGCGCTGTTCTACATTGTCGTGCAGACCAAATTGTTCGCCAGCGATCTGGCGCAGTATTTCCGCATCGGCGATCGCGGCGCCGCGAGCGGCTACGATTTCTCGCTCTCTTTTGCACTGTTCGCCGTGGGGCACCTGGTCGGCTTGTGGGTGGGCCTCGCGATGCTGTTCGGCGCGATCATCGGCTGGGGCTGGGCGGTGCCGCACTTCACCCTGCTGCATCCGGCGGCGGGCGATCCCTCGGACGTGGCGCAAGCGGCGTGGAGCCATTACGTGCGCTTTGTCGGCGCAGGTGCGATCGGCGTGGCGGCGATCTGGACGCTGGCCAAACTGGTGAAACCGGTGGTGAGCGGCTTGTCCTCCGCCATGGCGGCCTCGCGCGTGCGCAAGGCCGGGAAGGGCAGCACGCTGCCGCGCACCGAGCAGGACATGCCGATCGGCATCGTCGGCCTGATCGTGCTGATCTGCATGCTGCCGATCGCCTACCTGCTGGGACATTTCAGCGTGGTCAGCGGCCTGGCTTCGCATACCACGCTGCTGGTGGTGGGTGGCGTGATTTTTGTGCTCATTCTCAGCTTCCTGGTGTCGACGGTATGCGGTTACATGGCGGGCCTGATCGGTTCGTCCAACAGTCCGCTATCGGGCATCGGCATCCTTGTGGTGATCATCGCCGCATTGTTGTTGGTCGCTGGCGTCAAGTCCGAACTGCCCGCCGATTCGGGCAAGGCGCTGGTGGCCTTTGCGCTGTTCATCACCTCGATAGTGTTCGCCGTGGCGGCCATCGCCAACAACAATCTGCAAGACCTGAAAACCGGTCAGCTGGTCGATGCCACGCCGTGGCGCCAGCAGGCTGCGCTAGTGATCGGTGTGATCGCGGGCGCGATCGTGATTCCGCCGGTGCTCGGTCTGCTCAACAAGGCCTATGGTTTTCTCGGCGCGCCGGGCGTGAACCCCGCGCACGCGCTGCCGGCACCGCAGGCCGGTTTGATTTCCGCGCTGGCGCAAGGTGTCATCCAGCACAACATCGACTGGAGCCTGATCGGTATCGGTGCGGCGGTTGGCGTTGGCATCATCATCCTGGACGGGATCCTGGCGGCCACGACCAAGTCCGTGCGCCTGCCGCCGCTGGCCGTTGGCTTGGGCATCTATCTGCCGACGTCGACCACGTTGATGATCGTGGCCGGCGCCATCGTGGGCTGGTATTTCGACAAGCGCGCCGAGCGCCAGCCCAAAGCCGAGGCCATCAAGCAGTTGGGCGTGCTGCTCGCCTCGGGCTTGATCGTGGGCGAGAGCATCATCGGTGTGGTGGTGGCGGCCATCGTGGTGTTCTCCGGCAAGGCGTCGCCGCTGGCAGTGGTGGGTGACAGTTTCGAACAGCCTTCGGTGTGGATCGGCAGCATTGCGTTCGTGCTGGTGACTTATGCGATGTATCGCTGGATCGCGCGGATGGGCCGCAATAGCTGATCCTTGCGAGGCCGATCACTGCGCTTGATGTGCAGCGGGCTGCCTTGGCCCGTCGTTCCGGCGAAAGGGACTCGGCGACTCCAAGGCACCAGGCCCCGCTTTCGCCGGGGCGACGGCTCAGGTGTTTCCGCACCCTCAGTAGGGCGGCCGATCGTGCGTAAAATGAGCACCCCTTTTTAACGGATGCCCCGTTTGCCTCCCGCCGGCTTCCAAACATCTACGCCCGAAGCGGTATTGGATGCGCTCTTCCTGCCTTTAGCGGACGACGCGCTGCGCCTGCCTGTCGATGGCAGCGTGCTGTTCTTGCGTGCGCGTGATGGGTTTCGCCTGCGCGAAGTCGCGCAACCGGGCTGGCTATGCGAGCAGAGTTTCAAACCGTTCGCCGACGCGTTATCACGCAGCGGTTTTAAGACCGATGACGTCGATCCCCACGCGCGCTTCAAACGGGTGCTACTACTGCCGCCGCGCCAGCGCGATGAAGCCCGCGCGTGGTTCGCCAGGGCCGCGCGACATGCCGAGGACGGCGGCGTCGTGATGGCGTGTGTACCCAACGCGGAAGGCGCGAAATCCGCCCAGGACGATCTGACAGCGCTGCTCGGATCCGTCAGTCATCGTTCCAAGCACAAATGCCGCGTATTCTGGGGTGTCTCGCAGGCATCGACACGCGACCAGGGCTTGTTCGAGTCGTGGCTGGCGCTCGATCGCCCGCAAATGAATGGCGCCGGCTATATGAGCCGGCCTGGTCTGTTCGCATGGGATCGCATTGATACAGCGTCCGCGTTGCTCGCCGCGCATCTGCCCGTCGACCTGCACGGTGAAGTCGCTGATTTCGGCGCGGGTTATGGTTATCTTGCGGCGCAAATCATCGCCCGCTGCCCGCAGGTAACCGCGCTCGACCTGTATGAAGCGGAAGCGCGCGCGTTGGAACCGGCACGACTCAACCTGCAGCAGGCCGCACGCACGCATGCGCGCGAAGTGGCGACTGGGTTTTACTGGCACGACATCACGACCGGCGTGGCGCGACGCTACGATGCGGTTATCAGCAATCCGCCGTTCCACCAGGGCAGGGCAGATCTCCCCGACCTTGGCCGTGCTTTCATCGCACAGGCGGCCGGTGCGCTCAGGCCGCAAGGCTGCTTGTGGTTGGTGGCCAATCGCCATCTGCCTTATGAAGCGACGCTTGCCGAACGTTTCGAGCACGTACGCACAGTGGTTGCACAGGACGGTTTCAAAGTGATCGAAGCAAAAGGTGTACGCGGATGAGGCTGGTCAGGTTGATTGCGAATCTTGGCTACGGCAGCCGCAAAGAGGTCGCATGGATGTTTCGCGAAGGGCGCGTCACCGACCCCGATGGCGAAGTGCTATACGCCGATGACAAGGTCGATCACTCACAGATACGCATCGATGGCGAACCGCTCGATCCGCCTACTGGCATTGTGCTGATGATGAACAAGCCGCTGGGTGTGACGTGCTCGCGCAAGGATCAGGGGCGCGTTGTCTACGACTTGCTGCCGCCGCGCTATCGCTCGCGTGATCCTGCGCTGTCGACCGTCGGCCGGTTGGATCGCGATACATCCGGCCTGTTGCTTCTGACCGACGATGGCGCGCTGCTGCATCGGATCATCTCGCCACGCGCGAACATCGCCAAGATCTACGAAGCAACGCTGGCGCAGGATCTGCGCGGTGACGAACAGGCGCTCTTCGCCAGCGGTACGCTGATGCTGGAATCGGAAACCACGCCGCTGCTGCCGGCCACGTTGGAGGTGCTTGCACCACGCAGCGTGCGCCTGTCCATCACGGAAGGCCGCTACCATCAAGTGCGCAGAATGTTCGCCGCCACCAGCAATCGTGTCGATGCGTTGCATCGTGCCGCTATGGGAGGTTTGCAATTGGATGATCTGCCGATGGGGCAGTGGCGCATGCTTGATGCGGATGAGATCGCGCGCATCTTCACGCCGGCCGTGGGATGAGCCGCCGGTGTTGTGTGAATCGGAAATGCTCAGGGCTCGGCGTGTACCTGGTGGGATCGTGCCAGTTCGTCTTCACGGCGGGAGCGCGCGCTTGACGTCCAGGAAACCAGTTTCAACTCTGAGAGAGAGTCTTTGACTACTTCGGCATCCTGCGTATGGGTGATTGCGAGCATCCCTGCTACCAACTGCATTCCGCGCACCAAGGCGGAACGAGCGAGAAGCATGTGCATGTTTTTTTACTCCACCGACTACCCCTGCGTAGTCGCGGACAAACTGTACCAAGCTTTAACCGTGAATGTATAGGTGCCGTGAAGCATGTATACCTTGTCACAAATTTGCTGCCTTGCGCCAACTCAACAGTGTCCAAATAGTGTTCGGTATGCCTCTGAGTTCACTTCATTTCGATAACGCGTTCATCCGAGAATTACCGGGCGATCCGGATCACGGCCGTGGTGCGCGGCTCGTGCAGGGCGCGATGTATTCGCGCGTGGATCCAACGCCGGTAGCAGCGCCGCGCACGGTTGCCTGGTCGCTTGAGATGGCGCAGAAACTTGGCTTAAGCGAAGCTGACATTTGCAGCCCGATCTTTGCGCAGGTCTTTGGTGGAAACGGCGTGGTGGAGGGCATGCAGCCGTGGGCGTCCAATTACGGCGGACATCAGTTTGGTGTATGGGCCGGACAACTCGGCGACGGGCGCGCCATTTCGTTGGGTGAAACGCTCACCGAACAAGGTGAGCGCCTGGAATTGCAGCTGAAGGGCGCAGGCGCTACGCCGTATTCGCGCACAGCGGATGGTCGCGCTGTATTGCGCTCGTCGATTCGCGAATTTCTTTGCAGCGAAGCCATGCATCACCTGGGCGTGCCCACGACACGCGCACTAAGCCTTGTCGTGACGGGCGAGATGGTCGAGCGCGACATGTTTTATGACGGACATCCACACGATGAGCCCGGCGCGATCGTCTGCCGTGTGTCACCGTCGTTTATGCGTTTCGGACATTTCGAACTGCCGGCCTCGCGCGGTGAGACGCCCTTGCTGAGCCAGTTGGTCGACTTCACGCTGCGTCGCGATTTTTCTTCATGGGGTGGCAGCGACGAACACCGGTACGGTGATTGGTTTGCCGACATTTGCGCACGTACCGCAACGATGATCGCCCACTGGATGCGGGTGGGTTTCGTGCACGGCGTGATGAATACCGACAACATGTCGATCCTCGGTCTCACCATCGACTACGGCCCATACGGCTGGATCGACAATTTCGATCTCGACTGGACACCGAACACCACCGACGCCGCGCGCCGACGCTATCGATTCGGCCAGCAGCCGAACGTTGCTTGGTGGAACCTCAGCCGGCTCGCCGCCGCCATTGCGCCGCTGTTCGATGATATTGCACCGTTGCAAGCGGGACTGGACCGTTATGTAGCGCAGTACACCGCGCAGACGCGCCTTGATATAGCCGCCAAGCTTGGCCTGTCCGAGTGCCGTGACGACGACCCGCCGCGGATGGAAGCCTTGCAGCAACTGCTGCAGCAGGCCGAGGTGGACATGACCTTGTTCTTCCGCGCGTTGAGCCGCGTGGATCCGCACGCGCCGACCATGGAGCCGCTGCTGCACGCGTTTTACGACGATGCCAAACGTGAAACCGCGCACGCGGATTTCCAGCGCTGGCTGGACGATTACGCAGCGCGTCTGCGGCAAGACCCGTGGTCGTCTGAACAGCGCACGCAGGCGATGAACGCTGCCAATCCCCTTTACGTGCTGCGCAATTACCTGGCTCAGGAAGCGATCGACCGCGCCACCGAGGGTGACTACGAAGCCATCCACACCTTGCTCGATGTGTTGCGGCATCCGTACGACGAGCAGCCGGGACGCGAACATTTCATGCAGAAGAGACCGGAGTGGGCGAGATATCGCGCCGGTTGTTCCATGCTTTCCTGCAGTTCCTGACATCGCCGAGGCGTGCACCTCGGCGATGAGGTAAGCGTTCAGCCACCGCCGTTATTGGGCGGATTATTGCCTTGCTCAGGATGGGGTCGCGGCGCGGGCTTCTTCGGCGCGGGGCGCTGTTCATTGCCGTGTGGCTGCGGGCGATTGCCGGCAGGTGGCTGCGGCCGGTTTCCAGCAGGGGGTGGCGGACGATTTCCCTCGCTGGGCGGTGGCCGGTACCCCGGTGGCTGCGGCCGGTTGCCACCCGGAGGCATCGGGCGAGGCCCAGGCCCTGGCTGCGGTCGTTGACCACCCGGTGGGTAAGGCCGGACGGGCGGCCGTGGACCGGGGAATGGCCGAACGGGCAGTGGCCGTGCAACCCACCGCGCACGATCGCGATAGAACGGACGGTTGCCGTAGTAGCGACCCCAGTAGGTGCCGATCGCAAAGGTGACGATCGGGATGCCGATGCGGGGGCCGTAGTCAGTCACGATGACCGGCTGGTTGTCATACATGTACTCGATATACGGACCGGCCACCCAGCCGCGATTGCCCGCGGCAATCACATCGCACCATTCCCATCCTGCGGTGCACCCTTGCACATCCACGGGCGTGCCCGGGTCCAGGGTGAGTAGTTGCGGATATTGCGGGTCGGGGCCGGCAAACATGTTGACGGTCGCTACGGTGTAGCCGTCCACCGCGAAAGCTGCGGCGGGAATGATCATCAGCAGAAGGGTCACCAGTGACCACATTATTCGTTTCATCGGTCGATCCTCCAACGCGGGTGGGCGGACATACGACGTCAATGCTTCCTGACTATGCCTCTTAACGCAGCCAGGCGCATGGTTGCGTGAAAGGCCCAACGATGGCGACACGTGACCCCTGTTGCCTTACTGCACCTTGAGCAGTTCGATGTCGAACACCAGGGCCGTGTTGGGGGGAATGTCCGGGCTGGCGCCGTGCCGGCCGTAGCCCAGGTTCGAGGGAATGATGAGCGTGCGCTTGCCGCCCACCTTCATGCCTTTTACGCCGCTGTCCATGCCGGGTATGACTTCTTGGGCGCCTACGGTAAAGACGAGCGGCTGGCCGCTGTCGTAGGAACTGTCGAACTTGGCACCGTGGTGATCCGGCGCCTTGGCGTCGTAGAGCCAGCCGGTGTACTGGATGCGCACCTGCGAGTCATCGCGCGCCGTGTCGCCGGTGCCCACCACCACGTCCTTGATCACCATGCTGGGCACGTCGGCAGCCCGGGCCGGTGCGGCCATGGTGGCGCCTACAATAAGCAGGACAGAGGCAAACAGGGCAAACGGGCGTGGCATGGGAAAGCTCCGAAAATGAATGAAGGGCGGGACAGTAGGGCGTCGCGATGGACGGCCATAGTCCATTCTCTCAGTTTGCACCATGGCTGCGATGTGGTATCACTTGCCCCATGATCCTCACCTCCAGCCGCTATTACTTTTGGTTTTATGGCTATCCGATGCCGGCGGCGGAGCATGGTGCGCGATCTTAACTAGCAAAACGATCACCCACTTTCTCAAAAAGCCGCCAGCCACCCTGGCGGCTTTTTTCTTGGGCCGTCGGGATATCGAATCCAAGGAGTGCCTGAAATGACCAGCCGAACAGACGATCTTCGCATCCGCCAGATCAAGGAAGTACCCACGCCCGCCGAGGTGATGCAGGCGTGCCAACCCACTGAACAGGCCATTGCCACCGTGGCCGCCTCGCGCCAGGCCTTGCATCGCATCCTGCAAGGTGAGGACGACCGCCTCGCCGTGGTGATCGGGCCTTGCTCCATCCACGATCCCTCCGCCGCCATGGACTATGCCAGGCGGCTTGTCGCCGAACGCGAGCGACATGCCGACACGCTGGAGATAGTGATGCGCGTGTATTTTGAAAAACCACGCACCACGGTGGGTTGGAAGGGGCTCATCAACGATCCCGATCTGGATGAGAGCTACCACATCGACAAAGGCCTGCATCTGGCGCGCCGTCTGTTGTGCGACATCAATGCGCTGGGACTGCCGGCCGGATGCGAATTCCTCGATCTGATCACTCCGCAATACATTGCCGATCTGGTGGCCTGGGGCGCCATTGGAGCGCGCACTACCGAAAGCCAATCCCATCGCGAACTCGCCTCTGGGCTGTCCTGCCCGGTGGGGTTCAAAAACGGCACCGACGGCAACGTGAAAATCGCCGTCGATGCCGTGCTCGCCGCGGCGCGAACGCATCACTTCATGGCCGTGACCAAACACGGGCGCACGGCCATCGCGACCACGCTTGGCAATGAGGACTGTCATGTGATTCTGCGCGGTGGCAAATTGCCCAACTACGACGCCGCCAGCGTTGCGGGTGCCTGCGCTGCACTGGCCAAGGCCGAGCTGGCCGAGCGTCTGATGATCGACGCCAGCCACGCCAACAGCGCCAAACAGCCGCAGAACCAGCCACGCGTAGTCGCCGATATTGCCGCACAGTTGGAGGCTGGCCAGACGCGCATTCATGGCGTGATGGTGGAAAGCCATCTGGTTGCGGGCCGTCAGGACCTCGTACCGGGGCAGGCGCTGGTCTACGGGCAAAGCATCACCGACGGCTGCATCGACTGGGACACCAGCGTCGAAGTGCTGGAACGCCTAGCCAAAGCCGTACGCGTACGGCGCGAGCGTGCAGCGGAGCAGGCGGCGGCATGAGGCCTCGCCTCTCCACCATGAGTCAGTGGCGT
Source organism: Dyella monticola (assembly GCF_003363155.1). Classification (GTDB taxonomy): domain Bacteria; phylum Pseudomonadota; class Gammaproteobacteria; order Xanthomonadales; family Rhodanobacteraceae; genus Dyella_B; species Dyella_B monticola. The sequence goes on from NZ_QRBE01000001.1 coordinate 745,372, forward strand.
TCTATGCTTAGGGAGTCACTTCACGCGGAATAACTTCATGGCTCTGGACATCCGGCACCTCGCCGCCGCGCATCGCTTCGAGACCACGGTCGATGGGTTTCTTTGCGAACTCGACTACAGCCTGCACGCGGGCGTGATGACCATGACGCATACGGGCGTACCTGACGAAGTGGGCGGTCGCGGTATTGCGAGCGAGCTAGTGCGTACGGCGCTGGAAACAGCGCGCCGCGAAGGATGGAAGGTGATACCGGCGTGCAGCTACGCGCGCGCTTGGATGGAACGCCATCCGGAATTTGCCGATCTTCGCGCATGAGTACGCCAGAGCAGCCTCGCGATGAGGACGACAAGGGCATGGATGCATCGTATGGCAACCGGTCGGCGGTGCATTCGTCGCGGCGACGTTGGGCACCCGTACGTTTCGTGCGCGCCCGCCCGTGGCTGATCGTGTCGGGCATGGTCTTCATCCTGATCGCGGTACTGCTTGCCGTTGCCGGGGTAAAGCTTGCTTCCGCACTGTTGCTCGGTTTCGATACTGGCGTGCTGCTTTATCTGTGCATGCTTGTGCGCATGTTTGGCCGTGCCACCGCGAAGCACATGGCGCGTCATGCGTGTATGCAAGACACCGGGCGCCGCACCACATTGTCGATCGCGGTGATGTTATCGGTGGTGGTGCTTGTGGCGTTGTCCACGGAAATGCACGCTGCCAAAAGCGGCGGCGCTTCAGCGATGGGCATGGCGGCGCTGAGCATCGTGCTGTCGTGGCTATTCATGAACACGATGTATGCATTGCATTACGCGCACGGCTACTACGGCGATTTCGGTGCGCAGCATGAAGGTTTGCAATTTCCCGGCACAAAGCAACCCGATTATTGGGATTTCGTGTATTTCGCCTTCGTCATCGGTATGTGCTTTCAAGTGTCCGACGTGCAGATCACCAGCCATGTGCTGCGGCGCACGGCGTTGTTACACAGCGTGGTGGCGTTTTTCTTCAACGTCTTCATTATCGCCATTAGCGTGAACATTGCCGCAGGGCTTGCCTAGGAGGTTGGTGCCGCGAAGTGCACTTTCTTCGGGAATGCTCCATAAATGCATTGCCGTCATTCCGGCCTGAACACCTGCGCCGGAATGACGATGAGGCAGGCCGAGCCCTCGGCGCAAACAAACCTTCCGCCATCAATCCCGGAAATTATCGAACTGCAACGGCAGCTCGACGTCCGCCTTACGCAACACCGCCATTGCCAGTTGCAAGTCATCACGCTTCTTGCCGGTCACGCGCAGTTTGTCACCGTTGATTTGCGCTTCCACCTTGAGCTTGGCTTCCTTCAGCGTGGCGATCAGCTTCTTGGCGATGGGTTGCTCGATGCCTTGTTTCACGGTGATCTTCTGCCGTGCAGCGCCCAGACTCACCTCCGGATCCGCCACGTCCAGCGCGCGAAGATCGATCTTGCGTGCGGCGAGACGGCCACGCAGGATGTCTAGCATCTGCTGCAGTTGGAATTCGCTTGGCGCGCTTTGGGTGATCACGAGCTTGTCCAGTTCGAACTTGGCGTCGGTGCCTTTGAAATCGAAGCGATTGGAAAGCTCCCGATTGGCCTGGTCCACCCCGTTAGTCAGTTCGTGCTTGTCGACTTCGGAAATCACGTCAAAGGAAGGCATGGCTGGGTCCGTAGTAGGGCAGATGGCAAGTTTAAGGCATGCAGGTGTTGGATAATGGCTGGATGTTCAAGCTGGCAGTGGCTATGGCGGTGATCGCGTGAAAGTGGATGTCCTGATCATCGGTGCAGGGGCCGCGGGGCTGATGTGCGCCATGACCGCCGGCCAGCGCGGGCGGCACGTGCTGGTGGTCGATCATGCGAACAGGCCCGGCAAAAAGATCCTCATGTCCGGCGGGGGACGCTGCAATTTCACCAATCTGGGCGTGACGCCTGCGCAGTTCCTTTCGGCCAACCCGCATTTCTGCAAATCCGCCCTGGCGCGCTATACACCCTACGATTTCATTGCACTGGTAGAAAAACACCGTATTGCGTATCACGAGAAGGAACTGGGACAACTCTTTTGCGATGAGTCGTCCAAGCTGATCGTGCGTATGCTATTGGATGAGTGTGCGGCAGCCGGCGCTCGCGTCGAAACCCCTTGTGCCGTGCAGGCGGTGCGAAAAACCGAAGAAGGTTTTTCCGTGCTCACGGCGCGTGGCGAAGTACACGCTCAATCACTGGTGGTGGCGTCGGGTGGTCTTTCGATACCCAGCATGGGCGCAACGGGATTGGGTTATGAGCTCGCGCGACAATTCGGGCACAACGTGCTGCCTACGCGCGCGGGTTTAGTGCCACTCACCTTGAGCGGCAAGCATCTGGAGCATTACCAGGACCTGGCCGGCGTCGCGTTGCCGGTTGCACAGACGCGCGTGGGCAAGCGCAACTTCCGTGCGGGCCTGTTGTTTACGCATCGCGGTATCAGCGGGCCTGCAGTCTTGCAGATTTCTTCGTACTGGCAGCCTGGCGATGAGCTGCATCTCGATCTGTCCCCCGAGCAGAACCTGGGCGAATGGTTGATCGCCCAACGTACAGAGCGGCCGGCGGCCGAATTGCGCAATGTGCTCGGCGACAAGCTGCCGCGGCGGCTCGCGCAGCGCTTGTGTGAGCGTTGGCTGCAAAGCAAGCCCATGCGTCAATTCCCCGATGCGGAATTGCGCGACATCGGCGGGCGATTGCACGATTGGCCGATCGTCGCCAGCGGTACCGAAGGTTATCGCACGGCGGAAGTGACCCTGGGTGGCGTGGATACCGACGGGCTTTCCTCCAGCAGCATGCAATCTAAGCATGTGCCGGGGCTTTATTTCATCGGCGAGGTGGTCGACGTGACCGGTTGGCTGGGTGGTTACAACTTTCAGTGGGCATGGGCATCGGGTCATGCGGCCGGTACGGTCGCGTGATGTTTCGCTTCGGCTGAACATCCAGCGTGATCCACTAGACGGGTTTGCAAATAGGAGAAAGTCCATGAAAGTCGGCTTTATCGGCCTGGGTGCGATGGGTAGCAGCATGGCCAGCAATCTCGTTGCCGCCGGCCATCACCTCACCGTGTGGAATCGCTCGGAAGCTGCCGCAGAGAAGCTGGTGTCACTGGGCGCCAAGTTCGTGCGAACGCCGGACCGTGCCGCACAAGGTGATGTGCTGCACAGCATGCTGGCGAACGACCAAGCGGTGCGCGAGGTGTTTCTCGAGGGCGGTCTGCTCGATGCCATGGATCCGGGCACCGTGCACGTCAATCATGCGACGATTTCCGTCGCGCTAGCCAGGCAGTTGAGCGAAGAGCACGCCAAGCGTGGCCTGAGCTATGTGGCAGCCCCCGTGTTCGGTCGCCCTGATGTGGCCGCGTCGGGCAAGCTCAATATGCTGGTGGCGGGGCCGAACGCAGCGATCGAAAAAGCGCGACCGCTGCTCGAGCAGATGGCGGCCAGGCTCTGGCCGATGGGAGAGAATCCCGAGCGCGCCAACGTCGTGAAGCTGGCCGGCAATTTCATGATTGTGTCGGCCATAGAAAGCCTGTCCGAGGCTTCAGTGCTGGCGCGCGCCTACGGGGTGAATGAATCCGATTTCATCGAGCTGATGACCAGCACCTTGTTCGCGTGTCCGGTCTACCAGGGCTACGGCAACGCGATCGCCGAAAAGCGCTTCACACCGCCGGGCTTTGCCCTGCCGCTGGGGTTGAAGGATGTGATGCTCGCGCAAGAGGCTGCACACGGCGAGCAGGTGCCCATGCCGCTGGCCGGCGTGCTGCGTGACGCCTTGCTGGAGGCCATCGCAGACGGTGCCCAAGACATGGATTTGTCCGCGTTGGCGAGGGTATCCGCGCGGCGCGCCAACCTGGAGCGGCGTGGTGGTGATCAATAAACCCTACGCTTAGCCCGTATTCCAGTGCAGATGGCCATCGATCACAGTGTTGGTGCGTCCACCGATCCAAATGGTGCCATCGACGATATGTGCGATGAGCAAGGCATCGTGCCCCATCTCACGCCCCTGGCTCACCGAGTAGCCGCCCGCCAGCGGGCCGGTGGGTTCGGCATGCGTGAGGTATGCGGCAATCAGGCCGTTCGCGGCACCGGAAGCGGGATCTTCCACGATGCCCACGCCGGACGGGAACGCGCGCACTACTAGTTGGTAGTCCGGATGATGGCTGCGCGCGAACGCGCATAGACCCATGCTGCCGCTTGCCACGGCGAGCGCGCCGATCGCGCTGTGATCGGGGCTCCATGCACGCAGGCTTGCTTCGTCCACGCATTCGGTCAGCCACCAGCGTCGACCACCATCCACCAGCGCTGGCGGCAGCCTGCCCAGTTCGATGCCGTCGAGTGTGGCCGCCAGCAGCGGATGAGCGTGCAGGCCGGTTTTCACCACGCGCGCGTCGGGCGATTGCAGCATCAATATCCGCTCATTGCCGCTGCCCTCCACCCGAATGGGCAGCACACCGGCGCCGCACTCCTGCCACAGCAGGCCGCCTTGCGGTTCGGCCAGACCGCATTCGAGCACCGCATGCGCGCTGCCGACGCTAGGGTGGCCGGCGAAGGCAATTTCCTTTTGCGGCGTAAAGATACGCACGCGATAGCTGGCTTTGGGATCCGTGGGCGGAAGCAGGAAGGTGGTTTCCACCAGATTGGTCCAGCGCGCGTAGCGCTGCATATCGGCGTCACTCCAGTCACGCGCATCCGTGACCACACCCAGGTGGTTGCCGCCACCAGGACGGGCGGCAAAAACGTCCAGGTGCATATAGCGAATCGGTTTCATACGGCAGTAAGCACAAAACGGGAGCGAACGGGCATTTTAGCTGTCGACAACTTGGCGCGTGAACGTCAAGATGCGCAAATTCCTGATCATTGTCAGATTCGTCATATGCCGATTACGCTCCTCATCATTCTCGCTGCCACCTGCATCGTTTCGTTCATGGCCTTCAATAACCGGCGCATGTTCGACGATCTGATCCTGTGGCCACCGGCGATCGAGCGCAAGCACGAATACTACCGGCTGGTGACGTACGGGCTGCTGCATGCCGATCCCATGCATCTGCTGTTCAACATGATTACGCTGTATTTCTTCGGCCGTGTCATGGAGCCGCTCTATAACGCGACACTCGGCCCGTTTGGCTTTGGTTTGTTCTATCTGGGCGGTTTGATTGTCTCGATCCTTCCCACTTATCTGAAGAATCGCCGCAACATGAATTACCGCAGCCTGGGTTCATCGGGCGCGGTATCGGCGGTATTGTTCGGCTTCGTGATGTATGCGCCATGGACGCGCATCCTGGTGTTTGTCATTCCCGTACCGGCGATCATCTACGCCGTGCTATACGTGGGTTATTCCATCTACATGGACCAGCGCGGGCAGGGCAACGTCAACCACAGCGCCCATTTGTGGGGCGCCGGTTACGGCGTCTTGTTTACGATATTGGCCAACCCTGGCGTGCTGCCACATTTCCTGGGTGCTCTATCGCAGCCGGGGACGTAGATACAAACCTCCGGCACTTGCCGATCACGTGTACTTGGTGATGATGGAGGTAGTTCTCACCGCCGGAGTATGTACGCATGGCAACGACTCGCAAGTCTGCCGCGAAGAAGCCCGCGGCACGCAAGGCAGCCCCCGCAGCCGGTTCGAGCAAGAAGAAGCCTGTCGGCACATCGCGCCCAGCCAGTGCCAAAACGGCGAAGAAAGCCGTTGCGGGCAAGCAGGCGGCGAAGAAGGTGAGTGTGTCGAAGACACCCGGCAAAACGGTCGCGAAGACGGCTGCGAATGCTGCGAATAAGGCGGCTAAAAAACCCTTGGCGCGCAAGCCCGCGTCATCGACGGCAAAGCAGGGTGCAGTAGCCGATAAGGTATCCGTTGCGAAGAAAGCGCCAGCAGGCAAGGCCGCCCGTTCCCCGGCGGCATCCGCGCCACCCGTTGCGGCACCGCGGACGCCACCTAAACCCGTAGCCGTGAAGGAACGTGCGCCGGTGGCGCCAAAGACAGCACCTGGCGCCACGCCCGCACCCGCGCATATCAGCCCGCAGGAAGCCGTTGAGCACATCCAGGCGTTATTGCGCGCCAAGCAGGACCGTATCAAGCAAGGACCGACCTGGCCGGGCGCCCATTCGGGCCCGCAAGCTGGCGGCGAAAGCACGCAACACACGGGCGACCATCACGCCAACGGCCCATCGCACCATTTTGCGCATGCGCGTGGTGATCAATCCAAGGGCAACAAAACCTGACTGCTGTAGGCCCGACAAGGCGGCTGCGCATGGCCTGTGGCCGCTTGTCTTTTCCGCTCAGGGCGCATTTAACGCAGCGGGACTAACGTAGCACCGTAATCGCATGGAGTCCCCGCCATGAATAACTCAATCAAACGCGTGCTTGCCGGCCTGACGCTGGCGGGCCTGCTCAGCCTGCTTTCCGGTTGTTATGTCGCGCCAGGTTACAGCTACGTGCGAGGCAGCGGTTACGCGGGTGACGCCTATTACGGAACCGCTCCGGCGTATGGGTACTACCCTGGTTATTACGGTTACTACGGCGGCTATTGGCCCGGCTACTACGGCGGCTACTACGGTTGTTGCTACGGCGGCTGGTATGGTCGTGGCCACTACTACGGCGGCCACTACTACGGCGGGCATGGTGGCTACCACGGTAGCTACCACGGCGGTGGCCACGTCAGCGGTGGCCATGGCGGAGGCGGCGGCCACTTCAGCGGACACTAAACCGCCGGCTTGCGTCAGAATGCGGGGATGATTCGCCCTCGCATTCGGCTTTCGCCAATCCGGATTGTTTGCTGCATGGTACTGACCGTCGTGCTTGGTGCCTGCGCCGATCTTCGCTACTACGTGCACGTCACGCATGGTGAAGGTGCGTTGCTGCTGCAGCGTCGCTCCGTGTACAAGGTGGTTGCCAATCCCGCGACCGACCGCAAGCTTGCCGCACGTCTCACGCTCTCCCAGCAGGCGCGGCAGTTTGCCTCCGATCGCCTCGATCTGCCACGCAACCGCAGTTATACCTATTACGTTCAACTGCATCGACCGTATGTGGTGTGGAACGTCTATGCCACACCGCGTTTTTCGGTGGATGCGGTACCGCAGTGCTTTCCCATCGCAGGCTGCGTGGCGTATCGCGGCTGGTTCGATGAAAAAAAGGCGAGGGAGAGCGCCGCGCAGATGCGTGCGCGAGGTAATGATGTCTATATCGGCGGCGTTTCTGCCTATTCCACGCTGGGCTGGTTTTCCGATCCCATTCTCAGCAGCATGATGCGCTGGGATGACGATGAGCTGGTCGGCACGATCTTTCACGAACTGGCGCATCAAAAGATCTACGTGAAAGGCGACACCGCCTTCAACGAAAGCTACGCCATGTTCGTGGAAAACGAGGGTTTGCGTGAATGGCACCGCGCGCGTGGCGAGCCGGTGGGCGACGATCGCGATCAGGCAATGGATGATGGATTTACCAAACTGGTGCTCGATCTGCGTGATCGACTGGAAAAGCTTTACGCTAGTGGCGTCGACGAACATGCCATGGAGCTTGGCAAGCAGCGTGAGATTGCCGATTTTCGCGTGCGCTATGCTGCGTGGCGCGATACAAGCTGGCCTAATGATCACCGTTACGATACCTGGGTTGCCCAGCCGATCAATAATGCGACGTTGCTGCCATTTGGCCTCTACGATCAGTGGATACCGGCATTCGCGGCGATCTTCAAACAAGCCGGTGGGCAGTGGCCGCAGTTCTTCGATCGCGTGCGCGCGCTGGCCAGGGAGCCCAAGGTCGGACGGACAAACGCCCTGTGCGCCTTGTCTGAGAAGGGAGGCGCTTGAAGCCGTTACATCACACTAGTGCTGCACTTTGTGCTGCGACATATAGGTGAGATAGGCAAGCAACGTGTCCAAATCCGCATCCGACAATGACGCTTGCGTGGGAAAGCCGGTCATCTTCGCTTGCGGCCAGCGGTGCAGGGACTGCGGATTGCGGATAAAGGCGCGCAGCATGGCCGCACTCAAGTATTCGGTAGGACTATGCGGAATATTGAGGTCCGGGCCCATCTGCGCATCGCCTTCACCGTTGAGGGTATGGCAGGCGAAGCACGTGCGCTGGAACACCATATAGCCGTGACGAACGGGGCTGTTCGCAGGAACGCTGGCCTGCGGTGCCGTAGCCGGGAAGCGCTCGGCAATCGCCTGCGTACGTTGGATCCGCGCCAATTGGTAAGGCCATTGCTCGCTGCTGATCTTCGCTACCGCCGGGTGCGTCCACACCACGTAGAAGGGGCCGGCATGGCCCTTGTTGCCGGGGAGCAGGGGCCATGGCTGCTGCGGGTCTTCCACGGCAAGCCATGCTTGTGCGTGGCCTTGATCGAGGATGACGGCGGCAGGAATATCCACCGCGAACCCATCGCTGGCAACAAATTGCAAACGATCGTCGGGGGCAAGCCCTGGCAGCAGCGCAGCGAGCGGAACGGCCCGGTAGCGCATGGTGCGATGGAATGCGACGTCGTCCGGGATCGTAACTGGCTGTGCATCGGCGCGCGCCAGTAGTTGTGCAGAGGTCCACACGCGCGCGCCGTGGCCAGTATCGATGGTCAGATCGGCTGCGTGCAGCGGCAAGGTGAAACACAGCACAAGCAGGGCAAGATAATGACGTAGCATGCTCAGTCCTTTGAATGACAAGTACTTGGGATCGATACAGGTGAAACCGTCCCACCAAACCTTTGCGGAGAATTTGATCATTGCTTGCACTAACTATCGGAAAGCTGAACCGATTCGAGCACCGCCTTGAACTTCGTCCGCACCGGCCACACTAAGTAGTCGTATCGCCGTGAGGCGACGAGAGGATGGTGCGGTTCGCCGTGGCATCCAGGGGTCGGTTCCCAGTTTACCCTCCCCCCGGAACGCGACCTAACAAACCCCGGCAGTTATTCCCCTGGCTGCCGGGGTTTTATCTTTTGCATGCTGCACCGACTATTCACGGCAACGACTTCGGCGGGATAATTGCCGGCGTCGCTGTGCACGCGGCGTTCCTTCCCCCGACATGGGCGCTCCATGATCGTCAGCTCGTTGCTCGATACCGATCTTTACAAATTTTCCATGATGCAGGTTGTGCTGCATCAATATCCGGCCGCGCAGGTGGAATACCGCTTCAAATGCCGGAATCCGGGCGTCAACCTGGTGCCATATATCGATGAAATTCGTAACGAACTGGATGGTTTGTGCAGTTTGCGTTTTACCGAGCATGAGCTCGAGTATCTGCGCAGCTGGCGTTTCATCAGGAGCGATTTCATCGATTTCCTTGGCCTGTTTCAGCTCAACACGAAATACGTCCAGATCACGCCCTCGCCATTGAATAACGGCGAAATCGACATTTGCATTCGCGGACCCTGGTTGCACACGATTCTGTTTGAAGTACCGTTGCTGGCGATCGTCAACGAAGTGTATTTCCGCAACACGCACCCCGGCCTGGACCTGAGCGAAGGGCGTCGCCGCCTGCGTGAAAAAATCGCCTTGTTGCGCGACACCCCAGGATACGGGGAGTGCCGCATCGCCGATTACGGCACGCGCAGGCGTTTCTCGCGCGAGTGGCATCGCGAAGTGGTCGCGGCATTGCATGACGGACTGGGCACGCAGCTGGCAGGTACCAGCAATGTATGGCTGGCCCGGCAATTGGGATTGCGCCCGCTTGGCACCCTCGCTCATGAATATTTGCAGGCACACCAAGCGCTGGGGCCGCGCTTGCGCGACTCGCAAGTAGCCGCGCTGGAAGCCTGGGCGAAGGAATACCGCGGCGACCTCGGTATTGCGCTGTCGGATGTCTATGGCTTGACGGCGTTCTTGCGCGATTTCGACATGTACTTCTGCAAGCTATTCGACGGCACACGCCATGACTCGGGCGACCCGTTTGCTTGGGGTGAGCGCGTACTGGCCCACTATCAGGCGAATCGGGTAGACCCACGCAGCAAGATTCTCGTCTTCAGTGACGGTCTGGATGTGCCTAAAGTGATGAAACTGTTCCACCACTTTCACGGCCGCTGCCAACTGGCGTTTGGGGTGGGGACCAATCTCACCAATGACGTGGGGCCGGTGCCGCTGAACATCGTGATCAAAATGGTTCGCTGTAACGGGCAGCCGGTGGCCAAGCTCAGCGATTCACCGGGCAAGAACATGTGTGAGGACGATGCTTATATCGCGTATTTAAGGCAGGTGTTCGACATACCGGTCTTGGTGGAAGTGGGGTCGCCTACCTAGTGTCTGCTCCGCCCGCATGTCATGCCGGGGAAGTGTCGCCGGTATGACGTTCGCAAACAGTCGGGCGTTCTAGGAATTAGAACGCCGGTAACACCGCTCCATGGTATTTCTGCTCGATGAAGGCCTTGATCTGCGGACTGGTCAGCGCCTGCACCAGCTTGTGCACGCGCGGATCGTTCTGGTTGTCCGGACGGCCCACCAGATAGTTCACATAGGGCGAATCCTTGCTTTCAATGAGCAGCGCGTCCTTCTGAGGATTGAGCCCGGCAGCCAATGCATAGTTGGTGTTGATCAACGCCAGATCCACCTCATCCAGCGTGCGTGGCAGCATGGCCGCTTCCAGTGGCTTGAACACCAGGTTCTTGGGATTGACGGTAATGTCCTTGGGCGTAGCCAATTCGTTGTTGGGATCCTTCAGGGTGATGATCCCGTTCCTGGCCAGCAGCAATAGCGCGCGGCCTTCATTGGCAGGGTCGTTCGGCAGGGTGACCGTTGCACCGCCGGGGAGTTGGTCGATCGATTTGTATTTACGCGAATAGGCGCCAAATGGCTCGATATGCACGCCAACGATGGTCACCAGGTGTGTGTTGTGTTCGCGATTGAACGTATCCAGGAAGGGCTTGGTCTGGAAATAGTTCAGGTCGATGTCCTTTTCGGCGACCTGGGCATTGGGCTGCACGTAATCAGCGAATATCTTGATATCCAGGTTCACCCCTTCCTTGGCCAGGATCGGCTTGACTTCCTTGAGGATTTCCGCATGCGGAACCGCCGTGGCGGCGATCGTCAGCGTCTGCTTGTCCGCATTGCCGGAGCCTGACGAACAGCCGGCCAGGAGCAGGGCGCCAGCGAGGAAAAACATCAGCTTTTTCATGGGTCCTAATCCTGGTGAGGCGAGTCAGAATAGCCGTCCATACGGCTGGATGTAAAACTCTCTCGGCGGTGGTCAACGGCGGCTGTAATGCGCCACGATGCGGTCGCCCGCCATCTGCAGGATCTGCACCAGCGCGATCAGAAGCAGTACGGTTACTACCATGTAGTCGGATTTATAGCTGAGGTAGCCATACCGATAGGCCAGGTCGCCCAGGCCGCCAGCGCCGATCGCGCCGCCCATGGCGGTGTAGCTCACCAGCGCGATGGCCGTCACCGTGACGCCCGCCCAAAGACTGGCGCGCGCTTCAGGCAGCAATACATAACGCACGATCTGCCACGTGCTGGCGCCCATCGCCTGCGACGCCTCGATCACACCCTGTTCCACTTCGCGCAACGCTGTTTCCACCAGGCGCGCAAAGAATGGTGCCGCGCCAATCACCAGCGGCGGAATGGCGCCGCGTATGCCGAGCTTGGTGCCAACCAGCACATAGGTCAGCGGCATCAGTACGATCATCAGGATAATGAAGGGAATCGAACGCAGTACATTCACCACTAGGGACAGCGCGCCATAAAGCTTGGGCATCGCATGCAACTGCCCTTTGCCGGTGAGAAACAACAGCACGCCCAGGGGCAGGCCGATAAGTACGGTCAGCAGCAAGGACGCGCCAAGCATCAGCAAGGTGTCGACGCACGCCTGACCCAGTTCGCCCCAGTCATCGATATTGGGAAACAGCGTTTGGAGCAAGGGAAGATGGGCGGTGATCATCGTGCAAGCTCCTCCACTTCGATGCCCGCCTCGCGCAGTGCGCGCAACGCGGCATCCACATTCGCGCCCTGCATCGCCAGCGTAAGCTGGCCGTAGGGCAGGTCCTTGATGCGGTCGATACGCCCGGCAAGGATGTTGAAATCGACACCGGTCTCGCGCGTCACGCGCCCAAGCGTCGGCGACCAGGTGGCTTCACCGCGGAACGACAGACGCATGATGCGGCCAGGCACATGCTCATACGGCAGCCGCTCGCCCGCGGCTTCCTCGGGCAACGCTTCATTCACGAAGCGACGCGTGGTTGGATGCTTTGGATGCAGAAAAACGTCGGCCACAGCCCCGTGTTCCACGATGCGGCCCGTATCCAGCACGGCAACGCGATCGCACACGCGCCGCACGACATCCATTTCATGCGTGATCAACACGATGGTGAGCTTCAACTCGCGGTTGATCTGGGCAAGCAGATCGAGCACTGACGCGGTAGTTTGCGGATCCAGCGCGCTGGTTGCTTCATCGCATAACAGGATCGAAGGATGATTGGCCAGTGCACGCGCAATCCCTACGCGCTGTTTTTGACCGCCGGACAGTTGCGACGGATATTTATTTGCATGAACGCTCAGGCCGACGTGCTGCAAGAGCTCATCCGCGCGGGCGCGGATGGCTTTCGTATCCTTATCGCCGGCCAGACGCAGCGGAAAGGCAACGTTTTCGACCACGGTTTGCGAAGCCAGCAGGTTGAAATGCTGAAAGATCATGCCGATGCGCTGGCGTGCGGCGCGCAGCGGAGCATCGGACAACGCGGTGATGTCGGTGTCGCCCACCAGGATGCGCCCCCCGGTGGGGCGCTCCAGCAGATTGATCAGTCGGACGAGCGTGGATTTGCCGGCGCCCGAATGGCCGATGATGCCGAACACCTCGCCATCGGCGATCTCCAGGCTGAAAGGCTCCAGGGCAGGGACGTCCTTTCCTTCGACGCGATAGGACTTGTGGACATCAATAAAGCGGATCACGACAAACCCTGATCAGTGGTCGGAACGGCCATTCTATGCCAGTCGGCGGTCTTCCCGTTTGAAGTAGACTGCCATATCGATATGACCGGAGCGACGACATGACTACCGTTTACGACTTCAACGCGCGCGATATTGACGGCAACGAGCGCTCGCTCGGCGAATGGCGCGGCAAGACCCTGCTGATCGTCAACGTGGCGTCCAAGTGCGGTTTTACGCCCCAATACGAAGGGCTGGAGGCGCTGTGGCGCAAGCATGGCGACGCGGGAGTGACCGTGCTCGGCTTTCCCTGCGACCAATTTGGCCACCAGGAACCGGGGGACGAGGCACAGATCAAACAGTTTTGCTCTACCACCTACGACGTGACTTTTCCGATGTTCGCCAAGATCGACGTCAACGGTGAGAAAACGCATCCGCTTTATCAATGGATGAAGAAGCAAGCCAAGGGCTTGCTGGGGAGCGAGTCGATTAAATGGAATTTCACCAAGTTCCTGGTCGACGCGGAGGGCAACGTGGTCAAGCGATTTGCACCCAACGATACGCCGGAGAAGATCGAGAAGGAGCTGAGCAAGCGTTGAGCCCTCTCTACGTACGACCATGGTCGTCACTAATCTGAGAGCGAGCGAATTATTCTCACTGCAATCGTTTGTCAGGTTAGGTCCCCTCAGGCTTTGCTCCACCGATTGCCTCGGGCTGAGGCTAGAACAGCCATCAACTATGCCCCCCGAACGCCGCCAGCAATTCCGCAATCGCATCCAGATTGCGGCTCGGGGTTGGATCATCCGCATCGCGCAGGTAATTGTTGAGCATGATGGCGAACGCCAGTCGTTCGCCCGATGCCGTGGTCACGTACCCGACGAGGCAGCGTACGTTCGTCATGCTGCCGGTCTTGGCATGTACGTTGTCTGCTGCAGCGGTGTTGCGCATGCGCCATTCGAGCGTGCCGTCCAGGCCTGCGTCAGGCAGCGCGTCGCGTAACTGCTCGCCGTAAGGTTGGCTGGAAAGATAACGCAGCAGTTGCACCATCGCATTGGCGGTGGACAGGTCCTGCCGCGAGAGACCGGCGCCATCTTCGATCTGTGCAGTGTCTGGCGCAATACCGATGCGCTCGAGCAACTGATGCAGCGCGCGAATACCCCAGGCTTCGCTGCTCAGGAAGCCCGGCGAAGGGCCGCCTGCCTGCTCGGCACTGGCTTGTGCCTTTACGCCGGCAATTTGCAGCAGATTTTGCAGGTACAAATTCTGCGAGCGTTTGAGTCCGCTCTGGAGAATGTTCATCAGCGGCGGTGAGAGCACTTGTGCCAGCACAACCGCCTTGTCCACTTCCGTGGTGTCCTGTTCCGGCCAATGTTGCACGCGCAACGCGCCGTGGATGTGTATGCCATGCCGCTCCAGCGCCTCGCGCAGTCGAGTACCCGCGTACCATGCTGGGTCGGCAATGGCGAGTTTGAACGTTTGCGGCTCACTGTGTGCGGCAATGCTTCCAAAAGCGTAAAGCGTGCTGTCGCCCGGTGCGCGATAGAGATTGATGTCGCTGTGTGCGCCGGTCACCAGGTTATTGACCACGTGAGTCATGGCGTCTGGCGGATCGAAGTTCAACGCGGCCGGATAACCAACGATTTTGGATGGCATCACGGTAAGTCCGACCACATTCTCTTGCACGCTGAGGGCCGATGCGGGCACGGCAAACCAGTTTTGCAGATCACGTGCTTCCCAGCCGGAGCCTGCCGAGGGGCCGCCGAAGTAGGTGTCATCCGCGATCAGATCACCACGCACATCATGTACGCCGCTGGCAACCAATTGCATCGCGAGCTGATCGGCCCAGTCCGCATTGGTATCGGATGCACCAAGTGTCGGATCGCCCATGCCGCGCAGGATGAGTGATCCTTCCAGATGGCCCTGCAGGATCGGTCGCGTGGCAAGCAATTGCGTGGGAATGCGATAGTCGGTGCCGATGGTGTCGAGCACGACTGCAGCGGTATAGAGCTTGGCGGTGGAGGCCGGCTGCAGCAGGCGATCGGCATCGTGCGCGTACAGGGTGCGGCCGGTATCGAGCGATACCACGGCAATACCCCAACTGGCCGAGGCAAAACGCGGCTGCTCGATCTGCGCGTCGATGGCGGTAGCCAGTTGCGCCAGCGTGGTTGTCGGGGTGACTGGTGTTTCATCGGCGCAGACCGGCATGCCGGCAATGGCGCTCAGCAGCGCGCACGTTGCTCCGATTCGCAACCAGTAGCGCAATAGAAAAGGTTTTCTCATGGCATCAAGTATTGCCGATGCGGCGCCGCGCGCGATAGTTCACGCTGTCCACGCCTCACGCTGGCGGATACGCCAGCCCAGCCATCCCAAGCTCAATCCGCGCATGGCCATGAACACGAGAAACGCCAGCCACAGGCCTTGATTGCCCAACCCGCGCGTGATCCATGCCAGCAGTGCGTAAAGCAGCACCGAAACCAGCATGCCATCGCGCATCTCCCGCGCGCGTGTTGCGCCAATGAACAGGCCATCGAGCAGATAACTCCATACCGCCACGATCGGCAGCGCCGTCAGCCAAGGCAGATAGCGATAGGCGGCATTGCGCACCTCGGGCAGATTGGTTTGCAGGTCGACAAAAAGATGCCCGGCGCTGCCGAAAAACGATGCACAAGCGATGCTTCCGATGAGCGACCATCCGCCCGCAACCACCAAGGCGCGGCGCAACGCGTGAGGATCGCGGGCACCGATGGCATGACCGCACAGCGCTTCCACTGCGTTGGCCAGGCCATCCAGGCCAAACGCCGTCAACAACAGCCCATTCATGAGCAGTGCGTTGGCAGCGACGGTAGCGTCGCCTAGGCGTGCGCCCAACAGCGAGAGACTGAAAAACACCCCCTCCAGCGCCAGTGTGCGCAGAAAAATATCGCGATTCACGCGTAGCAGCGGCATCCAGTGTCGCCAGCCATGCAGGGCCGGCCAATCGATGTGACCACCGAGCTCACGCAGCGCCTGTGCCGCGCGCCACAATCCGTACAGGGCTCCGCACCACTCGCCAATCACGGAAGCCAGTGCGATGCCGGGAACGCCCCATCCGAACGCCGGCACGAACAGCAGGTTCAAGGCGATATTGACCAGGTTCGTCGTCAATAGCAGCGTCAATGTAATGCGTGCGCGCTGCGTGCCGATGAACCATCCAGCGAGCGCATAATTGAGCAGGGCAGCCGGCAGGCCAAGCAGACGCACATGCAGATAATCCAGTGTGCGCCCGGTCATCAGCGGCGTGGAATGCATTTGCGCCACCAGCCAAGGTAGCAACGGCATCATCAACAAACCGGTCAGCACGCCGAGCACCATCGCAAGCAGCAACGCCTGTATCTGCACCGTGCGCAGCGCCGACGCGTCGCCCGCACCCTTGGCTTGCGCGGCGAAGCCGGTCGTGCCCATGCGCAGAAACCCCAGGCTCCACACCGGCAGCGCGTACACTGCACTACCCACCGTAACGGCGCCTAGATCCTGCGTGTGAGGCAAGTGGCCGGCCACGATGCTATCCACCAATGACACCAGTGGCACGGTGAGGTTGGAAAGGATCATGGGCGCGGCCAGCGACCACACGAGTTGGTGAGTCGGGCGGTGGCGCCAGGCGTCAAGCAGCGTCGTCATGGTGGCGGAGGCGGCAGCGATAAGGCCGCATTTTGGCAGGTTTCCAGCGGTCCGCCAGTGCGAAGTGGTACCCTTGTAGGTCCATCGTCGGCGTACGTCGGCGCACATCCATTCACAGCGAGACCGTCATGCAAATTGCCGACAACTCTGTTGCTTCGTTCCATTACACGCTCACCGACGACAGCGGTCAGGTGATCGACAGTTCAGAGGGCCGTGAGCCGCTCACCTATCTGCATGGCACCGGCCAGATCGTGCCGGGGCTGGAAAAGGCCATGATCGGCCGCGCGATCGGCGATCAATTCAAGGTGGAGGTGGCGCCGGCCGAAGGCTATGGCGTGCATCATCCGGAACTCATGCAGGCAGTGCCGCGCGAGGCGTTCCAGGGCGTGGACGATATCCAGCCCGGCATGCAGTTTCAGGCGCACGGCCCGCAAGGCGTCATGCACGTCACCGTCACCAAGGTCGACGGTCAGACCGTGCACATCGACGGAAATCACCCGCTCGCCGGCCAGACCCTGCATTTCGACATCCACGTCACCGACGTGCGTGATGCCAGTGAAGAAGAGCTCGCGCATGGACATGTGCATGGTGAGGGTGGTCATCATCATTGAGGAACGAACGAGCCTGCCGGCGTGGCCGGCAGGCTCTTCTGGTGCTCAATACCAATCGAGCAACGAAATACCTACGCCCAGATAGGTTGCGTTGTGGTTGTAATCGAGAATGTTCTCGCCATAACCCTTGAACAATTCCATGTAGCCGCGCAGGTTGCCAGCTACAGGAAAACTCCAGGTGAAGCGTCCCGCGCCGTGTTGCTGGCTGCCGCCGTGCAGCGAATCACGCAGCATCAGGCTGAATTCCTGGCCATGCCATTCGTGGATGATTTCCACATCGGCGCGCCCCATGTAGTTGCTGATGTCCGGGTTGTTGTCGTCGTTCGCGGGTTCCGGAATGCGCCACCATGGACGAAACACGATCGTCCAATCGGCGCGCTCGAAACCGATTTGCCCCATCACGCGATTCCAGCTGCGCGATAATGGATCGGACTGTCCGTTGGACTGATGGTCCAGGCTGATGCCAAGCAGTCGTCCATCCCAGCCAAGCATGTGATAGTCGGTGTTGAACACGAGCATGAATTCGGGTTCGTAATCCGTCTCGCGGAATGGACGCGAGAGTTTGGCGTTGTATACCTGCCAATACGAATCCTGCGTATAGGCGACCCATAAATCCCCCTGGTCGCCGAATACGCCTTGCCAGAGTTTGGTTTTCAAGCTGAGCTGAAACTTCGCCTCGACATCTTGCATGCCCAGCGGTGTGTGGACGGTATTGACGGAATTGGGACTGGAGGGAAGGTTGTTCTGGTTGGTCGTGGCAAACGCTGGCAATACGTAGATCGGTTTGTAACCGCGCAAATTGAACGTGCCCAGCTTGCTGTTAGAGGACAGTTCCCATCGACTGTCCAGCAGCGATAGCGGTGTGGAGCTAGCGGTCGCTACCGGCTCATGCGAAAAAACTGTGGACGCAGGTGTCGTGGTCACCGAGCTGCGTTTTTCGGCAGCGGGCATGCGAGTGCGCCCTGCGGCACGGTCATAGCAGGCAAGGCGCTGCGCATCACTTTCGATGCCGGTGCACGCCTTGATGTCGGCAGGAGCCATGTTCTGGGCGTGTAGCGGTGGTACCGCCAGGCTCGCGCCCACGGCTAATGAAAAAAACTTGAAGAACCTGGGTTTCATGGCAGCTCCCTTGCACGCCACCCCGGGCGCGACCGGCCAAGTTTAGGGCTTGTTCGTACGATGGGCGTAGCCCACAGCAGGAGCTGTTTGCGCGCCGGCCAAGACAATCATAAAAAGCGCCGGCCATCGGAGGATGGCCGGCGTATGTGATGCGAGGTACTCAGTTAAGGTTTTGCACCCAATGCTCGTATTGAGTTTTGGAGATACGATTTCCATTATGGGCAACGTACAGGAAGTCGTTGGCTAGCGGTGGGTATGCATTGGCATCGTCCTTGGTGATGTATTTCTTGCCACCCGCAAGTTGCTCAAACGATGGTGGCGATGCGGTGGAAGGTGCCGAACCCATGGTGGAATTGACGGTCACCTGGCCACGCGATGTGTTGTACGTCGCGCTATCGGACCCTTGCGACGGTGACGCACCCGTGCTGCCTTGTTGCATGGTGCCTTGTTGCGGGCTAGCCATGTTTTGCGATGGTGACGTGTTTTGTGTTTGTGGTGCCGGCTGCTGCTGCATCGGCTGGTTTTGGGTTTGAGCCAATGCAACACCTGCGAAGAGCAGGCCTGCGCCGAGTAGAGAAGCAAGAGTGGGAATGCGATTATTCATTGCAGTAGCTCCATGCAGCGCTCGTAGGTCGCCGCCGTGCAATTACTTTCCGACGTTGCACGTCCTCGGCCCGTCAAGCTCGGTGCCTACGTTAGCAATGTCGGCGTAAATCGCAGCAGAATAGTGGCGTAACCATTGCGTGAAGGCGTACCCGTGTTGAGCGAACTTTCACATCGCGCGAAGGCTCTAAGCACTTCTCAGGCCCGCGCTTTGCATCTGGCTGCACAAGGATTGCTGCAACCGCCTCGGCGGCGTGCACGACGTGATGATCTTGTGGCGGCAATCCAGCGCATGCGCCTGCTGCAGATCGATAGCATCCATGTCGTCGCGCGAAGCCCTTACTCAGTGTTGTATGCACGGCTTGGCGATTATCCGCAGGCATGGCTGGACGATGCGTTGGAAGCCGGGCGTGTCGCCGAATGCTGGGCGCACGAAGCCTGTTTTGTTACCGCTGCTGACATCGCCTCGCATCGGGCGTGGCGTGCCCAAGCGCAAAGCAGCCATTGGGCGGACCAACATGCAGCGCGGGCGCGTGATGCCAATCTTGAGCAAATGCATGCGTTGCTCGAGCGCATCCGCATGTCGGGGCCGGTGCGTGCTTCGGATTTCGAACGTGTCGATCGCGGCGCATCGGGCTGGTGGGAGTGGAAGCCTGAGAAGCGTTGGCTGGAAGCATGGTTTGCCTCGGGTGAGTTGATGGTCACGCGGCGCGAGCGCTTTCAGCGCGTCTACGACTTGGCCGATCGCGTGCTCGCGAAGCTGGATCCGCCGTTTGAAGCGCCGATTCCTGCCTGGTCTTGCGAGGAACTTCGTCGGCGTTTCATTCTCGATAGTGTGCGTGCGCTCGGTATTACGCAGGCCCGCTGGATCGCCGACTATTTCCGCTTGAAGCCGGCCGTAAGCGAACATGAGCTTGCGCCGCTACTGGCATCGGGCGAGCTGTTGGCGGTCCAGGTCTCCGATTGGGAAAACCCGGCCTATGTGCATCGCGAGCATGCCGAGCTGCTGGAAAAGGCGCGTGCAGGACATTTGCGCGCAACGCACACCGCTTTGCTTTCGCCCTTTGATCCGTTGGTCTGGGATCGCGCGCGTGCGCGCGGCATGTTCGATTTCGACTACACCATCGAGTGTTACCTGCCGGCGGTCAAACGGCGATATGGGTACTACGCGCTGCCCATTCTGCATCGCGGGCGCCTGGTTGGCCGGCTGGATGCCAAGGCGCATCGCGCGGAAGGCGTTTTCGAGGTGAAGGCATTGTTCTTCGAAGAGGACGTGACGCCGACGGCGCGCATGCTCAAGGACGTGGCTCAGGCGATTGCCGCCTTTGCCGCCTGGCATGGTGCGCCGGTCGTTCGACTCGGTCGGTGCAGGCCATCGCCGTGCGCGGCAACGCTGCGCACGCACTGGCGCTGAGGTCAGTGCGGCGTCGTGGTGCTAGTGGGCGGTGCGCACGAATGACCATGCAGGCTATCGCGTAACTGCTGCGCAAGGCCGAGGCAGCGGTTGGCGAGATAGGGGCGTACGCCCGGATCACTTGCCTCCTGCAACAAGGTGTCCCGCATGGATTGATAGTGCGTCTGCAATGCATCGGCCGGATAGGTACCGGCGGCGCGATGGCACGCCAGGTAAGTATCCAGGTAGCTGTCGCAGGCCGCGATGCCGGTCACGCTGGAAGTAGGAGCAACGACCGCCGGTAACGGTTTGCGGGTCGCATGGTTGCAGCCGAAAAGAAACAAGCTCGATACCAGAACCACCCCCCTCGCAACGTAAGCCCACGGAAAGAAAAAGCCTGCTTCGTTAGCTTGTTTCATGGATCGCCATTCGCCTTAAACTGCCCCAAGCATATCGCCTTAATGAAACCCTTCTTCCTGAACGGAAGCATATTCCCTTTGGGTTGTCATTTACGGGTATGATATGTGCACTGTGTTTGCCTTAGGTCACCAGAGTCACGTGGCCCGATGCAGCCGTTTACGGTCTGCCTCATCGCTCACCCCTTGGGTTTTCCTTTGCACACCAGTAAGCCGGCCCCGCCCGTTGGCGGCGGTCCAGTCTCTTTTTGAAACACCAAGTTTGGAGTGAGTTACATGTCTGATCGTCAGATCGGTACCGTCAAATGGTTCAACGATGCCAAGGGTTTCGGCTTCATCAGCCGCGACAATGGCCCGGATGTCTTCGTGCATTTCCGCGCGATCCAGGGCAATGGCTTCAAGAGCCTTCAGGAAGGCCAGAAGGTCAGCTTCAAGGTCGTGCAAGGCCAGAAGGGCCTGCAGGCTGATGAGGTTATTCCGGCTTAATCGGCTGGATAGATCGATTTAAAAAGGCCGGGCGTAAATGCCCGGCCTTTTTTCTTGTAATAAATTGCAATTATCAAATGTGATTCAGTATGTGAATTTTCCATCACATATCGATTCACGAAAATCATTATCCTTTATTTCACTTAGCCTGCCTGCGAGTGCACGTTCGCCAGCGGTTTCAAGCGCGACACCGCACTAAAAACCGGCATGCTCGAGTAGTCGCAGACTCGGGTGGGTCTGCGGTTTTATTTGAAGTCAGCGCTTGAATGGATGGGGTAAGTCATGTCGGAAGAACGGGCAACGGGCACAGTCAAATGGTTCAATGACGCCAAGGGATACGGGTTTATCAGCAGCGACAAGGGCGGTGACCTGTTCGTGCATTTCAAATCAATCCGGGGCAATGGTTTTCGTTCGCTCAAGGAAGGCCAGAAGGTCACGTTCCTGGTGAAACAAGGACCGAAAGGTTTGCAGGCTGAGGAGGTAGATGCGGTCTGATGCCTGCGCATCTGGATCGATTGAAAAAGCCAGGTTCCCTGCCTGGCTTTTTTGATTTTAAAATCTGCCGATACGGCTTCATTGCGTGAAATTTCCATCACATTTCATTTCACGAAAGTCATTATTCTGTATTGACTGTGTCTGCTCGATTAGGCGCTCACAGTGTGGGGTTCAATTCCGCACATCCACCCGATCTTGGCATACCAGTAAGCCGGCGGCTCGGGCGAGCCGTCTGGTCTTTTAGGTTTGGGACGGTTCGAAATGGAGTGAAGTTATGTCGGAACAACGTGAAACTGGCACAGTCAAATGGTTCAATGACGCTAAGGGCTTCGGCTTTATCAGTCGCGCCAATGGTCCGGATGTGTTCGTGCATTTTCGCGCGATCGAGGGCAACGGCTTCAAGAGCCTCAAGGAAGGCGACAAAGTCATCTTTGAGGTAGTGCAAGGGCAGAAAGGATTGCAGGCGGATAAAGTCAGCAGGGCGTAGTGGTTAGTTTTCCCTGATGCGAAGGCCGGCGCATGCGCCGGCCTTCGCGTTTTCCAGTCACCGTGTAAGCCGCGCCGATGTCGACATCGCTCCCATTGTCCTGCACCTCGTCCAACTGTGCTGTCACTATGTCCGTTGTGACCGCAGACGGTGCGCGCAGCGAATTGATCTGCGTCGAGCCTCGCGTGCCGCCACTACGCGCGTTGTATTGGCTGTCAGCCATGGGTGTACCGGCAAAGCATTACCTTCCTTTGGCCGAAGCATTCGCAGCGCAGGGCATCGCTGTCGCTTTGCACGAATGGCGCGGTATTGGGTCGAGTGATCGTCGTGCGAGCCGTCGCGAAGACTGGGGTTATCGCCAATGCCTTCAGTGGGATCTACCTGCCGGTATTGCGCAAGCCAGAGCCCGTTGGCCGGGCGCGGAATGGTGGCTGGGTGGACATAGCCTTGGCGGTCAGCTTGCATGCCTCTATGCAAGCATGCATCGCGATGAGGTATCCGGACTTGCGCTGGTGGCGAGCGGATCACCTTACTGGCGATGCTTTGCCTATGGCGCGGGGATTTATGCCGCTTATGCGCTCGTCAACCCCTTGTCGCGTCTACTGGGCTATTTACCGGGGCGGCGTATCGGGTTTGGCGGCAATGAAGCCCGCGGCCTGATTGCCGACTGGTCGCGCAGTGGACGTACAGGACGTTATGGCGCGAGTGGTCTGTCGGTGGATTTCGAACAACGACTGGCCCAGATACACGTACCGGTATTGGCGTTGTCCCTTCGCGACGACTGGCTTGCACCACCGGCCTCGCTGAACTGGTTGCTGGACAAAATGCCTGCGGCACCGCGGCGCACCGCGGTCATCGCTCCCGATCAACTGGATGGACGGCGTGCAGATCATTTCAGTTGGATGAAAGTGCCTGGTGGCGTTGCCAGGTTGCTGGGGACGTGGATGGCTGGCGCGAACACTTGATCGGGTCGCAATTGCCGCCATGTGTGTGAGTTCGTTTGCCTTGGCGGTGCCTCTATGAAACTGTTCGAGCCTTACACGCAGCGCAGTCTGACCTTGCGCAATCGCATCGTGGTATCACCGATGTGCCAGTATTCCGCGCAAGCGGGCGTACCTGACCAATGGCATCTGGTGCACCTTGGAAGTCGCGCGGTGGGTGGGGCGGGCGCGGTGATCGCGGAGGCCACGGCGGTTTCGCCCGAAGGCCGTATTTCGGCACACGACACCGGCATCTGGAACGATGCCCAGCGTGAGGCATGGCGACCCATCGCCGCCTTTCTCGCCGAACACGGCGCAGTGCCTGGCGTACAACTGGCCCACGCGGGACGCAAGGCCAGCGTGTGGCGTCCGTGGGAAGGTGGTGGCCCGCTACCCGCAGAGCAGGGTGCATGGCAAACCGTAGCGCCCTCGGCGATTGCATTCGATGCCGACTGGCATGTCCCGCAGGCATTGGACATCGATGGCATACGCAGGGTCGTGGCGGATTTCCGCGCGGCGGCGCGGCGCGCGAAGGACGCCGGCTTCAAGCTGGTCGAGGTGCATGGTGCGCATGGCTACTTGCTGCATCAGTTCATGTCCCCGCTGAGCAATCGCCGCGACGACAACTACGGCGGCAGTTTTGAAAACCGTACGCGCCTGGTGCGCGAAGTACTTGCCGCCGTGCGTGAGGTATGGCCGCAAGAGCTGCCGCTATGGCTGCGTATTTCGGCCACCGATTGGGCTGACCATGGCTGGACGATCGATGACAGCGTGCGTCTGGCAGGCCAGCTTTCCGGGCTGGGTGTGGACCTGGTGGATGTTTCCAGTGGCGGCCTGGTACCCCATGTGAAAATCCCCGTCGGGCCGGGCTACCAGGTACCTTTTGCGGCCCGTATCCGGCAGGAATCCGGGATGGCGACTGGCGCGGTTGGCCTGATCACCGAACCTGCGCAGGCGGAGGGCATCATTGCCGGCGGTGCGGCGGACCTGGTGCTGATTGCGCGCGCCAGCCTGCGCGATCCTTATTTTCCGCGCAGGGCCGCACAGGAATTGGGTGCAACGATTACAGCACCGGAGCAATATCAGCGAGCCTGGTAATGGGGTTGAGCATGCAATCGAATCCGACTCTCATCGAAAACAGCCGTCTGCACGATCTTGGCGATGGTTTTGTCGTGCGGCGCATGCTGCCGGTGCTCATGGCGCGCCACGTTGGCCCGTTTGTGTTCTACGACCACATGGGGCCGGCTGACTTCGCGCCAGGCAAGGGCATGGACGTTCGGCCGCATCCGCATATCGGTCTTGCCACGGTCACGTGGTTGTTCGAGGGCAGTATTCGTCATCGCGACAGCGTCGGTAGCGTGGCCGATATCACGCCGGGCGCGGTGAACTGGATGACGGCCGGTCGCGGTATTGCGCATTCGGAACGCACGCCACCGGACGCACGTCGCACCGGTCAGCGCATGCATGGCATCCAAGTGTGGGTCGCGCTCCCGCGCGCCGATGAAGAGGTGGCACCGGAGTTCCATCATCATGATGCCGAAAGCCTGCCGCGTATCCGCAAGCCCGGCGCGGAATTGGTTCTGATTGCCGGAACGGCGTATGGCAGCGCATCGCCGGTCAAGGTGTTCGCGCCGATGTTTTTTATCGAGGCGCACCTGCGAGCCGGTGCGGAGGTTTCGCTTCCGGAAGAACATGACGAACGCGGTGTGCATGTTGTTGAAGGCGAGGCTGAGTGGGGCGATCTTTCCTTGGCATCAACGCAGATGGCGGTACAGGCCGGCGCATCGGCGCCGCCCGTGCGCGCGAAAACAGCTTGCCGCCTGATGTTATTCGGCGGCGCCCCGCTGGATGGTGATCGCCACTTGTGGTGGAACTTCGTGTCCAGTTCGCGCGAACGTATCGAGCGGGCCAAGGCGGACTGGGCGGAACAACGTTTCGGCAAAGTGACGGGTGATGAAGAAGAGTTCATTCCGTTGCCGGCGTGATGCTTCACAGCAGCGTGCAGCGCGGCAACACCAGCGCTAGGCTGCTTGAGGTAGCGCCGGGAGAGTTTCTGCCATGTCCGCCTTTGCCAGCTTTCGCGATTTCTATCCGTACTATTTGAGCGAGCACCGCGATCGCCGTTGTCGCCGCCTGCATTTCGTTGGCAGCACACTGGTGCTGCTCATCGTGCTGCTGGCGTTGTCATCAGGCAGGCTGGTCTGGTTATGGCTGGTCCCGGTGGTCGGCTATGGATTTGCCTGGATCGGCCATTTTGCGTTCGAGAAAAATAGACCGGCCACGTTTCGTCATCCGCTCTATAGTTTGATGGGCGATTGGGTGATGTATTGGGATGTGTGGCGCGGGAAAGTGAAAATTTGATCGAAGGTTTGGCGTAAGCCTGTTTAATCGTTGTGTCACATATCAGGACGCAAACTTTTTCGACTGAATATGCACTAACCCGTCATAAATATCAGACAACCGATCTATGAGGCGCGCGTTACATTCCTGGCCTCTGCCAAGATCGATTGCAGGATTGTCAGCGCATGAATGAGTTCGTCACCTCTGCGATACGCAAGCATGCCTCGTATCGCCGTCATGCGCTGGATAACGGTGCTTCCCTTGGTGCGCTTGCGTTTGCGCGCGAAAAGCTACGGGCTGCGGCGCAGGTTCGATTCGCGCTGGGCGATAGCGTGTGGATGTGGTTGATCGTCGCGTTGAGCCTGGCGGCGCGGTTGATCCGCATCGATCACCAACCACTGTGGCTTGACGAAGCGTTGACGCTCAAGCGCATTCATATGGGCCTGGGTGGCTTGATGGCCGATAGTTTTACCAATCGGCACATGCCGACGTATTTTCTGCTGTTGCGTCTTGCCTCGCGGTTTTTAGGGCCCGGTGATGCGTGGTTGCGCATTCCTTCGGCGCTGTTCGGCGCGATGTCGGCAGGGATGGTATTCATTATTGCGCGCCGTCTCGGCAGCCGTACCGCGAGCATTGTGGCCGGTCTGTTGATGGCGCTCTCGCCCTTGCAAGTGCAGTATGGTCAGGAGGCGCGTTCTTACACGTTGGTCACGTTGCTTATTGCCGTGGCCTTGTGGGGCTTGCTGAGGCTTGCGGGTAATCCGTCACGCGCATCTATGGATATCCGCAGTGTCGAGTCCGATCGGTTGGGATGGGGCGCTTACGTCTTGGGTACCATCGCCGCGCTGGATGTCCTGGGCGACGCGGTGCCGTGGCTGATCGCATCCAACCTGTCCTTGCTGCTGATCTGGCGCAGCCTGCGCGCGGTGCCTCAAACACAAGGTGCGCTCGCGCGTAATTGGACATGGAGCGCAGCGCTGATAGTGGCGTGCACGGTTCCCTTCTACTGCGCCATCATCGCCGCCAGTGACGGGCACATGCTGCAGAAGTTCGATTGGATTCCCGAGCTGAGCTGGCAGCATATGTGGGTGGTGGTTGGCAGTGTTTACCTGATGCGCATGTTGGCGGTGGTCAAGTTCGACTTGATGCACACCGCAGTGCCCTTGTTGAGCATGCTGATCGCGCTTGCAGCCCTGTCGGGTTTATTGCGCATGCGTGGGAAACTGGAAGGGCGCGTTTTACTGTTGAGCGTGCTGGTTCTTCCGCTGCTCGTGCTGGTGATGTCGCTTTTCAAGTCGATGTTGCTGCCGCGCTACGTATTGTGGAGTGCGGCGCCGTTCTTTGTCATGGCCGGGCTTGGCGTGGATGTGCTGCCGCGCCGGATGCTGGCTACCGTGGCTGCGCTGTGGCTTGTGCTTGGCGTGGTGAACCTTGGGCCGGTGTATCGCATCGAAACCAAGCCGCGCTGGGACATGGCGGCGGCGACGCTGGCCGCCAAGGTGCGCCCGGGCGACACCGTGTTCACTGCTGACCCCAATGCGCCAACCATGTTGTCGGTGCTGCAACCCAAAGACGGGTTGCCGATCGAGGCCTCGGCCATGGTCACCTCACAGCTCGATGAGGCGCTGGCGCGATGGCGGCAGGGTAGCCGGGTATGGGCGGTGAATGGACGTTCCGCACTCGGTCAGCGCGAAGACCTGGCCGACTTCAAAAACCGCATCGGCGCACTGGGTACGCCGGTGGTGGAGATTCCGCAGGGCAAGGAAATCACCATCCTGATGTTCCCTGCGCCGGATGAAGCCGACGAAACCGAGGCGAACTGATCAGCTCGCTTTCCTGTTCAGCGGTATTGCTGGTGGCATTGCTGACAAACCTGGTCCACAGGCTTGAGCGCAGCGGTCAGCGCAGGGCAATCGACCGGTGCCGACTGGGCTGCCGTCTTAAGCTCCGTACGCAAACGAGTGGCCAAATCGTTGAAGGGCTGTGGCGCATCCCGAAATACAGCCGGAATATCCGCCGCGATCATCTGCATATGCTGAAGCTGGTCAAGATTGGCCGCGGCGTCGCAATGCTGCCCTTTCACCGCTTGCTGTAATTGATGGCGATGAAAGCTCATGGTGACCATCAAGGCCTGCGGAACCGGGTTACGTTCGCTCAGCGCCCGCATGGCAAACACGGTGCCGATGATGCCGATGGCCAGACCCAACACGATCAGGAGTGCCGCGCGCATTGCTCTACCTTTTCCTTCGGGGGATGGCTGCCGAGCATACCGTAATGCGTCTGGCAAGCCGATTACGAAGGTTCCGACCGCCTCCTGTCGGCGGTCATTGGACAGACAGCCAGGGTAGCCTCCGCGTAAAATTACGCGGAGCATCTTAAAGTCAGGTATTCGCGTGAATCTTTACCTCTCCGACAAGACGGCCGGTGGTCGTCGATGAGCGGCATTGCCTATCCCAGCGAGCGCTTCGAGGGCGTCGAACGACTGTACGGCGCCGGTAGCGTTGCGCAATTGGCACAGAAACACGTTTGCGTGATCGGCATCGGCGGCGTCGGCTCCTGGGCGGCCGAGGCGCTGGCACGCAGTGGTGTGGGTCGACTGACGCTGATCGATGCCGATGAAGTGTGCGTATCCAATACCAACCGGCAGCTGCACGCATTGGATGGCGAATACGGCAAGCCCAAGGTAGGTGTCATCGCAGCGCGCGCGCATGCGATCAATCCCGCCATTCGCCTGGAGGCGGTCGAGCGTTTCCTCACACCGGCCACGCTGGACGAACTGCTCGACCGCGGTTACGACGTGGTGCTGGATGCCTGCGATGCCTTTCGCGTGAAGCTGGAGGCCATCGCCTGGTGCCGCAGGCGCAAGTTGCCGATGGTGACGGTCGGCTCGGCGGGTGGGCGCACCGATCCCACGCAGGTGCGGGTCCGTGATCTGTCGCGCACCGAGCACGACGCGATGTTTAGTCTGATCCGCAAGAAGCTCCGTCAGGACTTCGGTTTTCCGCGCAACCCTGATCGCTACTTTGGCGTCTCGGCGGTGTATTCGCTGCAGAACGTGCAGTACCCGCAGCCGGACGGCACTGTGTGTGGCACGCGGCCGCCCGGCGGGGATTCGCTGAATCTTGCTTGCGGCGGCGGCTTGGGCGCCGCCACGCACGTCACCGGTGCGTTTGCGTTTGCGGCGGTGGGGAAGGTGATGGAGAAACTCCTGGAGCGCTAACGCTCGTGCGTTCTCTCCACGCAGAAAGAGAACGCCCGCGGGCCGTTACCATCCCATGCCATTACCAACCAACCCCTGTCTTTACCAACCCATGTAGTGACCGCCATTGATCGCCAGGTTGGCGCCGGTGATCCAGCTGGCATCTTCCGTGGTAAAGAACGCAACGGCGTGCGCGATTTCCTCCGGCTTGCCCAGACGTCCCACCGGGATCTGCGCGACGATCTTCTCGCGCACTTCCTCGGGTACGGCCATCACCATGTCGGTGGCCACATAGCCGGGCGAGACGGTGTTCACCGTGATGCCGAAGCGCGCGTTTTCCTGCGCCAGCGAAATGGTGAAGCCATGCATGCCGGCCTTCGCCGCGGCGTAGTTGGCTTGTCCGTACTGACCCTTCTGGCCATTGATCGAGCTGATCTGCACGATGCGGCCCCACTTACGGGTACGCATGTCTTCGATCACCGGACGAGTCACATTGAAGCAGGCGTTGAGGTTGGTGTTCACCACATCCATCCACTGCTGATAGGTCATCTTGTGGAACGTGGTGTCGCGAGTGATGCCGGCGTTGTTGACGAGGATATCCACCGGACCGACTTTTTGATGGACCGCGTGAATCATGTTTTGGCAGGAGGTGGGGTCGGCAACATCTCCGTGCACCAGGGTGATCGCGAGGCCGTCCTGTTCCATGGCCTTGCGCCATGCGTCAGCCTTCGCCTCGTCACGATAATTTGTGACAACTTTGTGTCCCTGCTTGGCCAGGTAGCGCACGATTGCAGTACCAATGCCACCGGTGCCGCCCGTAACCAATGCCGTACGCTGTGTCATGCCTGTCTCCTTGTCTACGTGGTAAGTCCCGTGCGGTGCACGCGAGCTTGATGAGGTTATACGCAGACATCATGAAGGCATAGCAGTTCTGAGCATCACGGTACGACTGCGCACCGGTTCGTTATACAAGGTTAAGCGGTACTGTGTCGCTGCAATGCGTCAAACGATGGGGATCGAAGGAGGCCAGGGCGGCGTCGAGCAACTCGGATGGATGGATGGCCATTTCATCCGGCGTGATGCCGAGGAACGTCAGCGCGTGGCGAAGGCTGGGCATCGGGTCGTGCGGATTTATCTCGCGTGAGCCCTCGGACTTCGATAATTTGCGGCCTTCGCTGTCGAGCACCAATGGCAGATGTAGATAACGTGGCGTCGGCAAACCGAGGCAGCGCTGCAGCCAGATCTGCCGAGGGGTGGAATCCAGCAGGTCGCTGCCTCGCACGACCTGGGTGATGCCTTGCCAGGCATCATCCACCACGCAGGCGAGCTGGTAGGAGTAGAAGCCTTCCACGCGGCGGATGACGAAATCACCCACAGCGTCACGCAAATCCTGCTGCTGGGGTCCCTGAAGCTCATCCACGAAGGCGATGGTTTCAGTGGGAACCCGGATGCGCCAAGCAGGCTCGCGGCTCGCATCTCGCGGCGCGATGCACTGTCCGCCATGATGCATGCCGCCTGACGCCACCAAGTCGCTGCGGCTACACCAGCACGGGAACACCCGGTCCGCGTCCCGCAACTGTTCGAAGGCCGCGTCGTAGGCAGCGATGCGTGATGACTGCTGCACCACGGGTTCGTCTGCGATCAGGCCCAAGGCGGGCAACGCGCCGAGAATGGCCGCGGCGGAGCCGGGCACTTCACGGGGCGGATCGATGTCTTCCATCCGTAGCAACCATTGGCCACCAGCGTGCCGTGCGCACAGCCAGCTGCCCACGGCGGCAACCAGCGAACCGGGGTGAAGGAGGCCCGTGGGGGAGGGGGCGAAGCGTCCGCGATAGCTCATCGCGCCCATTTTACGGAAGCTGGCCGATAGCGGAGAGGGCAGCGCTTAACCCTTGAAAAACGGGCATTTCACCCGAATCTCCCTCCTCGATTACCATTGTTTTCTTTCGGAGTCACAAGCTAAGGACGACTATGCGCCGCATTGCCCTTTTTCTTCTCACCAATATTGCCGTCCTGTTTCTGCTGAGCATCGTGTGCCACCTGTTCGGCATCGACCAGTGGGCGGCGATGCGCGGCTATGGCGGCATGACCGGCCTGCTCGTCTATGCGGCGGTCTTCGGCATGGGTGGTGCCTTCATCTCGCTGGCCATGTCCAAGTGGATGGCCAAGATGTCCACCGGCGCGCGAGTGATCGAGCAGCCGACGAACGAAGGCGAGCGCTGGCTGATGGATACCGTGCGCCGCCATGCGCAGAACGCCGGCATCGGCATGCCGGAGGTTGCGATCTACGACGCTCCGGAAATGAATGCCTTCGCCACCGGCATGACCAAAAACAGCTCGATGGTGGCCGTGAGCACGGGTTTGCTGCAGCAGATGGATCGCGAGCAGGTTGCCGCCGTGCTCGGGCACGAGATCGGCCACGTTGCCAACGGCGACATGGTGACGCTCACGTTGATCCAGGGTGTGCTCAACACGCTGGTGATTCTCGCCGCGCGCATCGTGGGCCGTCTGCTGGATAGCTGGCTGTCCGGCGGACGCGATCGTCAAGGTTACGGCATCGGGTATTTCGTATCGGTGATGGTGCTGCAGCTCGTGTTCGGCCTGTTCGCGTCGATGATCGTGATGGCGTTTTCGCGCTGGCGTGAATTCCGCGCCGACGCTGCGGGCGCAAAATTGGCCGGCCGCGGTTCGATGATTTCCGCCCTGCAGCGCCTGCAGCTCAACCATGGCGAAAGCACCTTGCCCAAGGCCATGGCTGCCTTCGGCATTTCCGGCCCGCTGGCCAATGGTCTGCAACGCCTCTTCATGAGCCATCCGCCGCTGGACGAGCGCATTGCCGCGCTGCAGAAGCAGGTGTGATGCTTTGACATGTCCCCTCTCCTGCCGGGGAGGGGTTGGTTTTTTCTATCCAACGGACTTTTTTCGACGACACCATGACCACGACCGCCGAAACCCGCAAATTCGAAGCCGAAGTCGCCCAGGTGCTGCACCTGGTGACGCACTCCCTGTATTCGCACAAGGAAATCTTCCTGCGCGAACTGATCTCCAACGCATCGGACGCGTGCGACAAGCTGCGTTTCGAATCCATCGCCGAGCCTGACCTGCTTGCCGGCGATGCCGAGCTGCACATCGATGTGAGCTGGAATACCGAACAGCGCACCATCACCGTGCGCGACAACGGCGTCGGCATGAGCCGCGATGAAGTCGTCGCCAACATCGGCACCATCGCCAGCTCCGGTACGCGCCGTTTCCTGGAGGCGATGAGCAGCGAACAGAAGAGCGATGCACGGCTGATTGGTCAGTTCGGCGTGGGTTTCTACTCCGCCTTCGTGGTTGCCGACAAAGTCACTGTATTCAGCCGTCGTGCGGGCCTGCCGGCCAGCGAGGGCGTGAAGTGGGAGAGCGATGGCAAGGGCGAATACTCGCTTGAGCAGGTGGAACTTCCCGAGCGCGGCACCGCGATCGTGCTGCACCTGAAAGCCGATGAGGGCGATTTCCTCAAGCGTTGGGAGCTGCGTTCACTGATTACACGCTATTCCGATCATGTCGCCTTTCCTATCCGCATGCCGGTGGAGAAGGATGACAAGCCCTCCGACGAATGGGAAACCGTCAACGCGGCCTCCGCGCTGTGGACCAAGCCCAAGAGTGAAATCAGCGACGAGGAATACCAGAGCTTTTACAAATCCCTCGGCCACGATTTCAACGATGCGCTTGCCTGGACGCACAATCGCGTCGAAGGCAATCAAAGCTACATCACACTGCTGTACCTTCCTGCGCAACCGCCGTTCGAGTTGATGATGGGCGGGCGCGACGAGCGCAAGGGGCTCAGGCTTTACATCAAGCGCGTCTTCATCATGGATGCGGCCGAGGAACTGTTGCCCAACTACCTGCGCTTCGTGCGCGGCGTGGTGGATGCGGACGATCTGCCGCTCAATGTGAGCCGTGAAATCCTGCAGCAGAACCGCCAGCTTGAGCGTATCCGCGCGGCGTGCGTCAAGCGCGTGCTGGATCTGATCGAAAAGCTCGCCAAGGATGAGCCCGAGAAATTCCAGACCTTCTACAAGGCCTTCGGCAATACGCTCAAGGAAGGCATCGTGGAAGATCACGCCAACCGTGAGCGCATCGCCAAGCTGCTGCGCTTCGCCTCCACCAAGGGCGAGGGCAATGCGCAGGCCGTGTCGCTGGACGATTACATTAGCCGCATGCCGGTAAGCCAGGACACCGTCTGGTACATCACGGCCGATAGCCACGCGGCGGCCGCAGGCAGTCCGCAATTGGAAGCTTTCAAAGCCAAGGGCATTGAAGTGCTGCTGATGTCCGATCGCATCGACGAATGGATGCTCGGCAGCTTGAACGAATACGCAGGCAAGAAGCTGCGCAACGTCGCCAAAGGCGAGTTCCCGCTGGACGAGGAAGCCAAGAAGCAGCAGGAAGAAGCGAGCAAGGCGGCCGAGCCGTTGTTGAAAAAGCTCAAGGATTTGCTCGGCGATCGCGTGAGCGATGTGAAGGTATCCGCGCGCCTGACCGATTCACCGTCATGCCTGGCGCTATCCGATTACGAGATGGCCCCGCACCTCGCGCGCCTGATGCGTGAAGCCGGCCATGAGATGCCCACAAGCAAGCCCACGCTGGAGATCAACCCGCAGCACGCGCTGCTCAAGCGCGTGGAAGCGCAGACCGACGAGGCCAAGTCCAGGGATCTCGCCAATTTGCTGCTCGAGCAGGCGGAAATCGCCGCTGGCGCGCCGTTGCTGGACCCGGCTGCATTCGTTCAGCGCCTGAACCGCGTGTTGTTGGGTTGATGACGATCCACCCCCTCTCTCCAGCGGGAGAGGGGGGCATTATGGTTGGGTGGTAATAAAGCGAAGATGCGGCAGATGCACGCCCCACACCACTGCCAGTAAACGCATCAAAAGTACCGCCATCACGCCTGCACTCACCGCTGCGTTCCGCGGCAGACCAAGCTTCTGTAACACCACATACACCACGATGCCCACCATCGCGGCTGTCGCATAAAGATCCTGGCGCAAGATCAGCGGTATGCGCGCACTCATCACATCGCGCAGCATGCCGCCGGCGGTGCCGGTCATCGTTCCCATCAGCACCACGATCAACCAAGACAAGCCCGCGGCTTCGGCAATCTGCGCGCCGCTGATCGCAAACAGTGCGAGGCCCAGGGCGTCGGCAATCAGCAAGCTGTTGCCGGGCGGTGGGAAGAATGCGAGATAGAGCATGGTCAACGCGGCGGCGACAATGATCACCAGTAAATAACGCGCATCGCGTATCCAGAAGATGGGATGGCGATTGAGCAGCACGTCGCGTAGCGTTCCGCCGCCGATGGCGGTCACTGCTGCCAGCGCCAAGCCGCCGAGCAGATCCATGCCTGCGCTCGCGGCCACCAGCACGCCGCTGATGGCAAATACGGCGACCCCGATCAAATCCAATAAATAAAGCAGCATGGATACTCCTCCTGGACGATCCTGATCAGGCTTGTGTCAGCAAGCCAGCGTTCCCACCTAAACTGTTTCCCCTTGGGTTTGGCCCGATCATGCCACGATGAAACATCCACCTCACGAAGCACCCACCGAAGTACGCGCCGATGTCTGGCTATGGGCCGCGCGCATGTACAAAACGCGCAGCCTCGCCAAGCAGGCCATCGATGGTGGCAAGGTGGATGTGAACGGTGGTGGCTGCAAACCGTCCAAGGCTGTGCACATCGGTGACAGGGTGCGCCTGACCCGTGGCGAGGAGCGGTTGGAACTGGAAATCCTGGCACTTTCCGAGCAGCGCGGGCCGGCGAGCCTGGCGCAGGCGCTTTATCGGGAAACCGAGTCGAGCCGGCTCGCCCGCGAGCAGGCGCGTGAGCAGCGCCGGTTGAGCGGCTCAGGGCTTAATCGTCCGCCCACCCGTCCAAACAAGCATGAACGTCGGGAATTGCGACGGCTTAAAGACTTTCCCTGAGCAGCACATCTCAGAAATCCGTGCATATCTGCGTGACTATTCTCCCAAAGCAGGCAACCCGAAAGAGGTTGCCGCTTACCAGGATTCACGGGGGTGAGGATGAACGGGATCGATTTCTTCAAACGGCTGCTTGGCAGCCCTGCATCGGGCGCTGATCAACACGGTCGCCTGCTGCAGGCGGCATCCAGTATGCGAACGCTGGTGGTCGACGATTCCCCGACCATTCGCGCTGTGCTCGGCAAGATGCTCGGGCAGGAAGGCTATGTGGTGCAGAAGGCGGCCGATGGCGAAAGCGCGCTGGAGCTTGCCAAGGCCGAACAGCCTGAGCTGATTTTTCTCGACATCGTGCTACCGGGCGTCAATGGCTTTCATGTGCTACGCACGCTACGCCACGATCCGCTGACCCAACACATTCCGATCGTGATGATCAGCGGCAACCAGCAGGCCACCGAGCAATTTTACGTGCAACGTTTTGGTGCGGACGATTTCATCAAGAAGCCGTTTGGTCAACGCGATGTACAGCGCGCGATCGATCAATTGGTTCGGGCCGGACGCTTGCCCGCGCGTGTGCCTGCACCCGTCGTGGCTGCACCTGAGGTGGTGGTTACACCGTACGAGGAAATCCGCAGCACGCTCTCCGGCATGGCTGCCTGATCCGCATTTTCCAGAACGCGTTACGGCTTCAAACGGAAACGCCGCAGTGTGGGGGCACTGCGGCGTTTATTTTGTTGTCTTCTGCGCAGAGTTTACGCAAGGTCGAAGCGGTCCAGGTTCATCACCTTGTTCCACGCGGCGACGAAGTCATTGACGAATTTCTCCTGCGCATCTGCACTTCCATAGACTTCCGCTAATGCGCGAAGCTGGGAGTTGGAACCAAAAACCAGATCGACACGGGTGCCGGTCCACGTCACTTCACCCGTTTTGCGATCGCGCCCTTCGAATACATCTTCGGCTTTGGAAACCGCTTTCCACACGGTGCCCATGTCGAGCAGGTTGACGAAGAAATCGTTGCTCAACACGCCCGGTCGTTTGGTGAAGACGCCTTGCGTACTGTGCCCGACGTTGGCGCCAAGAACGCGCAAGCCCCCTATCAGTACGGTCATCTCTGGCGCAGTTAGTGACAGCAATTGTGCCTTGTCCACCAGCAAGACTTCGGCCGGTACGCTGAACGCACCTTTGAGGTAATTACGGAAGCCATCCGCAACCGGTTCGAGCACGTCGAACGATTCCACATCGGTTTGTTCCTGCGAGGCGTCCGTGCGGCCGGGCGTGAAGGGCACGGTTACGTCGATGCCGGCGTTCTTCGCGGCTTGGTCGACCCCGGCGCAGCCGCCGAGCACGATCAGGTCAGCAAGCGAAACGCTCTTGCCGCCGGGCTGCGCATGGTTGAATGCCTCTTGCACGCGTTGGAGTGTCTTGAGCACCTTGGCCAGCTGCTCAGGCTGATTGACCGCCCAATCTTTCTGCGGCGCGAGGCGGATGCGCGCACCATTCGCACCACCACGCTTGTCTGAGCCACGGAAGGTGGATGCCGATGCCCAGGCGGTCGAGACCAATGCGGAGATGGGCAAGCCTGATGCCAGGATCGTGTTCTTTAGTGAAGCGATGTCCTGCGCATCGATGAGCGTGTGATCGACTGCTGGAATAGGGTCTTGCCAGATCAGCGTTTCGGTCGGCACGTCCGGGCCGAGGTAGCGTGCGCGCGGACCCATGTCGCGATGTGTCAACTTGAACCATGCGCGGGCAAATGCATTGGCGAACGCGTCGGGATTTTCGAAGAAGTGACGCGAAATTTTTTCGTAGGCCGGATCGACGCGCAACGCAAGATCGGTCGTCAACATCGAGGGCGCATGGCGCTTGGAGCGGTCGTGTGCATCCGGCACGGTACCGGCGCCGGCTCCGCCCTTAGGTGTCCATTGATGCGCGCCAGCCGGGCTCTTGGTCAGCTCCCACTCGTAGCCGAACAGGTTCCAGAAGAAGTTGTTGCTCCACTTCGTCGGCGTGCTGGTCCATGTCACTTCCAGGCCGCTGGTGATGGCATCGCCGCCTCTGCCGGTGCCGAAGCTGCTTCGCCAACCCAGGCCTTGTTCCTCGATGCCCGCGCCTTCCGGTTCGGGGCCGACGTGGGATGCGGGACCGGCGCCATGGGTTTTGCCGAACGTGTGGCCGCCGGCGATAAGCGCGACAGTCTCCTCGTCGTTCATGGCCATGCGTGCGAACGTCTCGCGGATATCGTTGGCCGCAGCGAGTGGGTCAGGCTTGCCCTCCGGGCCTTCCGGATTCACGTAGATAAGTCCCATCTGCACGGCTGCGAGTGGATTGGCGAGATCGCGCTGACCGGTATAGCGCTTGTCGCCGGCCAGCCATGTTGTTTCCGCGCCCCAGGAAACATCTTCTTCCGGCTCCCACACGTCTTCGCGTCCGCCGCCGAAGCCGAAGGTCTTGAAGCCCATCGATTCCAGCGCGACATTGCCGGCAAGAATCATCAAGTCGGCCCAGGAAATCGCACGCCCATATTTTTGTTTGATCGGCCAGAGCAGCCGGCGCGCCTTATCCAGATTGCCGTTATCCGGCCAACTGTTCAGGGGTGCAAAGCGCTGCTGGCCGGCACCCGCGCCTCCACGACCGTCGCCTGTGCGATACGTACCTGCGCTATGCCATGCCATGCGTATGAACAAGGGGCCGTAGTGGCCGAAGTCTGCCGGCCACCAGTCTTGTGAGTCGGTCATCAGGTCATGCAGGTCCCGCTTGAGCGCGTTGAGGTCGAGGGTCTTGAATGCCTCGGCGTAGTTGAAATCCTTGTCCATGGGGTCGGACAGGGAGGAGTGCTGGTGCAGGATTTTCAGGTTCAGCTGATTGGGCCACCAATCGCGATTGGTCGTACCGCTGGTGGCGTGCTTGAAGGGGCACTTGGACGCGCTTGGCGCGTCGGAGCCGGGTGTCTCGGAAGTGGGTGTCACTGTATTGAGGTCTTGGCTCATGGCAGAACTCCTTCTCGGAACGGAGGAACAAATGGCTGGCGTCGGCTGGCCGTCTGGTCAATGTACGCCCGCATGTTTCTGCCGTGAATTGAATTGTCTCGATCCTTTCCATAGGTATGAGCTATGGATCAAGAGGCTGTCGCAGTGGCGAAGTCCGAACTCAGTGTCTTTCGCACGTGCGCCAAGCAGGGTCGCCGGACGCCAGCTTTCGACGGGGTGATGGATTGGCAATGCGCAATTAAAAGAAAATTAAAGCGTCGCTTTAAAGCAACGCTTTGAGTCGATAGAGCGCTTCAAGCGCCTCGCGCGGTGCAAGCGCATCCGGATCGATATCCTGCAATGCGCGTTCCACCACCGACGGTGGCGAGACGAACAGGCCCATTTGCGGTGAAGGCTCGTGTTGCGGCTTTGCCGCGTGCGTGTACATGCCGTTTTCCAGCGCGGCCAGCGTCTTGCGTGCATCGGTAATGACCGATTTCGGCAAGCCGGCCAACGCGGCCACCTGCAGGCCGAAACTGCGATTGGCAGGGCCTTCCTTCACCGCATGCATGAAGACGAGCTGGTCGCCATATTCGACGGCATCCAGATGCACGTTGGCGATACTGGTGTATTCGGAGGCAAGTTCTGTCAGCTCGAAATAGTGCGTAGCAAACAACGTATACGCCTTGCTGCTTGCAGCCAGATGCACCGCAGCTGCGCGTGCCAGAGCAAGACCATCGTAGGTGCTGGTGCCGCGGCCCACTTCATCCATCAACACCAGGCTGTGCGGCGTGGCGTTGTGCAAAATATTGGCCGTTTCACTCATTTCCACCATGAAGGTAGATTGGCCACGCGAAAGATCGTCGCCCGCGCCGATGCGTGTAAAGATGCGATCGATCGGGCCGATCACGACGCGCGACGCCGGCACGTAGCTGCCGATATGCGCCAGGAGCACGATCAGCGCGTTCTGGCGCATGTAGGTCGATTTACCGCCCATGTTCGGGCCGGTGATCACCAGCATACGACGGTTTTCGTCCAGCATCAGATCGTTCGGCTCGAACGGTTCCTCGCGTACTTTTTCTACGACAGGATGACGGCCGCGTTCGATCAGAAGGCCGGGCTCGTCGGTGAGTTCCGCTGCGTTCCAATCCAGCGCTTCGGCGCGCTCGGCGAGCGTGCACAGCACATCGAGTTCCGCCATGGACGCGGCGGCATGCTTGAGTGGTTCCAACTGTTCGATAAGCGTATCGAGCAAGGCTTCATACAAAGCGCGCTCGCGCATCAGCGAGCGCTCCTTGGCGGAAAGCACTTTATCTTCGAAGGCTTTCAGTTCTTCGGTGATATAGCGTTCGGCATTCTTGGTGGTCTGCCTGCGGGTGTAGTGCGTGGGCGCCTTTTCCGACTGTGCTTTGCTGATCTCGATGTAATAGCCGTGCACGCGGTTGTAACCCACTTTTAGCGTGGAGATGCCACTGGCGGCTTTCTCGCGTTCTTCCAGCTCGACGAGGTATTGATCGGCGTGTGTGGCCAGGCGGCGCAGTTCATCGAGTTCTGCGTCGTAGCCATCGGCCATGATGCCGCCATCGCGTAACAGCACGGGCGGCTGTTCGATGATGGCTTGCTTGAGCAAGGCGGCCGTGACCGCGTGATCACCGATGCCGTTGACCAGGTCGTGCAGCAGCGGACTATCCATGCTGGCGATCGATTCGCGCAAACGTGGCGCGGCCGCAAGCCCATCTCTCAACGTGGAAAGATCGCGTGGCCGTGCCGAACGCAAGGCGACGCGCGCAAGAATGCGTTCCAGATCGCCGATGCCACGCAATTGCTCGCGCAACGTATCGTAGCGGCGCGTTTCGATCAGTGCGCCGATTGCCTGGTGTCTGCGGCGCAATGTGTCGCGTGAACGCAGCGGACGATTCAGCCAGCGACGCATCAGGCGCGCGCCCATCGGCGTAACGGTTTCATCGAGCACGCCAAGCAATGTGTGCTCGATGCGTCCGCTCGGATGGGTATCCAATTCCAGATTGCGACGGGTGGCGGCATCGAGCGCAATCGTTTCACTCGCGCTTTCCACCGCCATGCCCGAAAGGTGCGGCAACGCGCTTTTCTGCGTCTCTTCTACGTAGCCGAGCAAACAACCCGCCGCGGCAATGGCCAGTGGCAGGTTGTCGACACCGAAGCCTGAAAGGTCGCGCGTACCGAAAAAGCGATTGAGTTCGCGCCGCGCCGCATCGCCATCGAAATGCCACGGCGGCCGCTTGCGCACACCGGGCAGGGTGCTGACCAGCTTCGGCCACGCAACGTCTTCGCCAACCAGGGTTTCGGCCGGTTGTAGGCGTGCCAGTTCCGCGGCGAGCGTTTCGGCATTCGGTACTTCGCTCAGCAAAAAGCGGCCACTGGACAGATCGGCCCATGCCAGGCCATAGCTGTTGTGCGGGCCGGCGGCGATCGCCAGCAACAGATTGTCGCGGCGTTCTTCCAACAGCGCGGCATCGGTGACCGTTCCCGGCGTGACGATGCGTACCACCTTGCGCTCCACCGGTCCTTTGGCAAGTGCCGGGTCACCGATCTGTTCGCAGATCGCCACCGACTCGCCCAACCGCACCAACTTGGCCAAGTAATTTTCGACCGCGTGATAGGGCACGCCGGCCATCGGAATCGGCTGTCCCGCCGATTGCCCGCGCTGCGTGAGCGTGATGTCCAGCAAGCGTGCCGCTTTGCGCGCGTCTTCGTAGAACAGCTCATAGAAATCGCCCATGCGGAAGAACAGCAGCACGTCCGGATGCGCGGCCTTGGCGGCGAGGTATTGACGCATCAGCGGGGTGTGCAGCGAGAGTTCGTCCTGATTCATGCGGTCGTCTTGGCGTTATGGGGCGGAGCGAGTACAACAGAGAATTTGCAAGACGCGGAGTTTCGCATGGAGTTGTCGCCGGTTCCTACTGATGCCGAGCTAGGCTCGTGGGCCCAGCGCGTTGCCACGGCAATGCTGCAGCACGGGCTGATGCTGGTCTGTGCTGAATCCTGCACGGGCGGCTGGATTGCCAAAGCGCTGACCGATCTTTCCGGCAGCTCCGCCTGGTTCGAGGCGGGTGTCGTGAGCTACAGCAACACGGCCAAAATCGCATTGCTGGACGTGAAGCCGCAAACGCTTGAGCGCACCGGCGCAGTAAGCGAGGAAACCGCACTGGAGATGGCCTCCGGCGCGCTGGAGCGCTTCCAGGCCGGCGTCGCGGTCGCGGTCACCGGCATCGCCGGGCCAACGGGCGGGACACCGGAAAAACCGGTGGGCACGGTGTGGATCGGTTGGCAGCGGCGAGGCGACCGGCCGCGCGCCAGGTTGTTCCATTTTCCCGGCGACCGTGAAGCCGTCCGCCGGCAGACCGTGGCGGCGGCCCTCGACGGCGTACTGGAAATGCTGACGAACTGATCAGAAATTAATCAACAGCCCCAGCTTGACCGGTGTGGGATACTTAAAACCCTGCATCCCAGCCCGTGAGACAACCACGCGGCATCATGCTCGCCACGACCACAACGAACAGCGGAACCTAAGACGATGGATGACAACAAGCGCAAAGCGCTCGCTTCGGCCCTAGGCCAAATCGAAAAGCAATTCGGCAAGGGCGCGGTGATGCGCATGGGCGACCGCACCGACGACACCATCGAAACCATTTCCACCGGTTCGCTGGGCCTGGATATCGCGCTGGGCGTCGGCGGCCTGCCGCGCGGCCGGGTGGTCGAGATCTACGGTCCGGAATCGTCCGGTAAAACCACGCTCACCCTGCAGGTGATCGCCAATTGCCAGAAGAATGGTGGCACCGCAGCCTTCGTCGATGCCGAGCACGCGCTCGATCCCATCTATGCGCAGAAGCTGGGTGTGAAGATCGAAGACCTGCTGGTCTCGCAGCCCGATACGGGCGAACAGGCGCTGGAAATTGCCGACATGCTGGTGCGTTCCGGCGCGGTGGACGTGGTGGTGGTCGACTCCGTCGCCGCGCTCACGCCCAAGGCTGAAATCGAAGGCGAAATGGGCGACTCCCACGTGGGTCTGCACGCCCGCCTGATGAGCCAGGCGCTGCGCAAGCTCACTGCCAATATCAAGAAATCCAACTGCCTGGTGATCTTCATCAACCAGATCCGCATGAAGATCGGCGTGATGTTCGGCAACCCCGAAACCACCACCGGCGGTAACGCCCTGAAGTTCTACGCTTCCGTGCGCCTGGACATCCGCCGCATCGGCGCGGTGAAGAAGGGCGAGGAGGTGATCGGTTCGGAAACCCGCGTGAAGGTAGTAAAGAACAAGGTGGCGCCGCCGTTCCGTCAGGCCGAGTTCGAGATCCTCTACGGCGAGGGTTCCTCGCGCGAAGGCGAAATCATCGAGCTGGGCGTGGCGCAGAGCCTCGTGGAGAAATCCGGTGCGTGGTACAGCTACAAGGGCGACCGCATTGGGCAGGGCAAGGAAAACGTGCGTCAGTTCCTCCGGGACAACCCCGCCATTGCCGATGAGATCGATCGTGAATTGCGTGCTCGCCTGCTGGTGAGTGCCGGCGGCGCGCGGGCCACTTCCGAAGAGGCGGTGGAAGAAGCCTGACGATGAGCGAGCGGCGGTTGCGGATTCTTCTCGTTGGCGCATCGGGCACGCTGGGTCGGGCGGTGGAAGCCGAGCTGAGCCAGCGCCACGACGTCATTGCTGCCGGCCGCAACTCCGGCAACATCCGCATCGATCTCACGGATGTCGCGAGCATCCAGCGCGCGCTGAAACAGGCCGGTGAACTCGATGCGGTGGTCGGTGCCACCGGCAACGTCACCTTTGCGCCGCTGGCGGATTTCAAACCCGCGGCCTTCGGTGAATCACTGCATACGCTGGGGATCACCGACAAGCTGCTTGGGCAGGTAAATCTTGCCCTGGCAGCACGCGATCATCTGCGCGACGGCGGTTCGATCACGCTCACCACCGGCATCCTGTCCGAGCAGCCGATTGTGGCGGGCAGTTCCGCCAGCCTGGTCAACGGTGCGGTGGAGGCATTCGTACGCGCCGCGGCCATCGAGCTTCCGCGTAGGTTACGCATCAACGTAGTGAGCCCCAACGTGCTGACCGAGGCGATGCCGGCCTATGCGCCGTTCTTCCGCGGTTTCGAGCCAGTGAGCGCTGCGCGTGCGGCGCTGGCGTTCAGTCGTAGCGTGGAAGGGGCGCAGACCGGGCAGGTCTACAAGGTTTTCTGAGGTTGCTTTCGCGTGCTCGCCTTGGAAGTGAAAACTGATCGCTCACCGCGATGAAGAAACGCCCCGACGATCCCAACGCCAAGCCCAAAGCCAGTGCCTACAACAAGGCGCTGGGCCTGCTCGCGCGCCGTGAACATTCCCGCAAGGAGCTGCGCCAGAAACTGGATCGCGGCGGCTACGCTCGCGATGAAGCCAGCGAAGCGCTGGACCGCCTCGGCGAACAGCATTATCAGGACGACGAACGCTTTGCCGAAACCCTGATGCGCAATCGTTCCTCCCAGGGCTACGGCCCCATGCGCCTGCGTGCGGAGCTGAAAAGCCACGGACTGTCGGATGCGCGCATCCGCAGCCTGCTCGATGCCGCCGACATCGATTGGGCGCAGTTGGCCGCCACCCAATTGCGCCGCCGCTACGGTGCTGCGGGCAGCGCAGACCCAGCCGAACGCGCGCGCCGGGCGCAATTCCTCTTGCGCCGAGGCTTCCCCGCCGCCACAGTACGGGATGTAACCCACGCCGACGTGGATGACGCTACCGACGAATAACCCCTGAGGCCTTTGCGGGCCGTGCAAGGGGCGGTCGCGTCGCCGTTTGGCGTCCTCCTTCCCTATGCCCTGACTTCAATGAAAACCGCTGACATCCGTTCTGCTTTTCTCGAGTACTTCCGCTCCAAGGATCACACCATCGTGCCCTCCAGCTCGCTGGTGCCGGCCAACGACCCGACCTTGCTGTTCACCAATTCGGGCATGGTGCAATTCAAGAATGTGTTCCTCGGGAGCGAGAAGCTGCCCTACGTGCGCGTCGCCGATGTGCAGCGTTGCCTGCGCGCCGGCGGCAAGCACAACGATCTGGATTCGGTGGGTTACACCGCACGCCATCACACCTTCTTCGAGATGCTGGGCAATTGGTCGTTCGGCGATTACTTCAAGCGCGACGCGATTCGTTACGCGTGGGAATTGCTCACCGGTGTCTTCAAGCTGCCGGCAGAAAAGCTGTGGGTCACCGTCTATCACACGGATGACGAGGCTTACGGCATCTGGTCCAAGGAAATGGGCGTGCCGGCCGAGCGTATCGTACGCATCGGCGACAACAAAGGTGCGCCATACGCCTCCGACAACTTCTGGCAGATGGCCGATACCGGCCCGTGCGGTCCGTGTTCGGAAATCTTCTACGACCACGGCCCTGGCGTAGCGGGCGGGCCGCCCGGCTCGCCCGATGAAGACGGTGATCGCTACATCGAGATCTGGAACCTGGTGTTCATGCAGTTCGATCGCGCGCCGGACGGCACGCTCTCGCCACTACCGGCGCCGTGCGTGGATACCGGCATGGGCCTGGAACGCCTCGCGGCCGTGTTGCAGCACGTGCATTCCAACTACGAGATCGATTTGTTCCAGCACTTGATCAAAGTGGCTGCGGCGCTTACGAAAACGCCCGATCTCTCCAATCAGTCGCTGCGGGTGATCGCCGATCACATTCGTG
Organism: Dyella monticola; assembly: GCF_003363155.1. Taxonomy (GTDB): domain Bacteria; phylum Pseudomonadota; class Gammaproteobacteria; order Xanthomonadales; family Rhodanobacteraceae; genus Dyella_B; species Dyella_B monticola. The sequence continues at coordinate 789,634 of NZ_QRBE01000001.1, forward strand.
CGTGTTCTTTCCTCATCGTGGACGGCGTGTTGCCTTCCAACGAAGGCCGCGGCTACGTCCTGCGCCGGATCATCCGCCGGGCCTTGCGTCATGGCTGGATGCTGGGTGTGCGCGGCGATTTCTTCTGGAAGATGGTGCACCCGCTGGTGGAGGAAATGGGCGCGGCTTACGCCGAACTTGCTGCCAAGCAATCCTTCGTGGAAGAAGCCCTGCGCAACGAGGAACAGCGCTTCGGTGAAACGTTGGAGCACGGCATGCGCCTGTTCGACGAGATCGCTGCCAAATCCGGCAAGACGATCGCCGGCGACGATGCATTTCGTTTGTACGATACGTATGGTTTCCCGGTCGATCTCACGGCGGATATCGCGCGTGAACGTGGTTTGAATGTGGACATGGCCGGTTTCGAGCGGGCCATGAAAGAACAGCAAGAGCGCAGTCGCGAGGGTAGTCGTTTTACGGCCAAAGGCCAGATGCCGGCGGAGCTGGCCAGCCAGCTCGCGCCCACGACGTTCCTGGGCTATGAAGCCTTGTCCAGCCGCGCGAACAAGGTGGTCGGTATCGTGCGCGCCGGCAAACAAGTCGATCAACTCGCCGAAGGCGAGGAAGGTCTGGTCATGCTCGATCGCACACCGTTCTACGCCGAATCCGGCGGACAGGTAGGCGATACTGGCGTGCTTTTGAACGGCGCCGGTCGTTTCGATGTCAGCGACACCATCAAGATGGGCGGCGTATTTTTTGGTCATGCCGGCCGCTGGCACGGCGCACAGCCGCTGCGCACGGGCGACGTCGTGGATAGTGATGTGGACACCTCGCGCCGCCAGGCCACTGTGCTCAATCACTCTGCCACGCATCTGCTGCACGCCGCACTGCGCCAGGTGCTCGGTACCCACGTTACGCAGAAAGGCTCGCTGGTGGCTCCCGACCGCCTGCGCTTCGATTTCGCGCACTTCAAGCCCGTCACGCGCGAGGAACTGGCGACGATCGAAACATTGGTGAATGACGAAGTGCGCCATAACGTCGAAGCCGAAGTGCGCCACATGGCATACGACGACGCGATCGCGTTCGGAGCCATGGCCTTGTTCGGCGAAAAATACGGCGATGAGGTACGCGTGCTGAAAATGGGCGATTTCTCCACCGAACTGTGCGGCGGCACACACGTCGGTCGTACCGGTGACATCGGCCTGTTCAAGATCGTCAGCGAAGCAGGCGTGGCTTCCGGCGTGCGTCGTATCGAGGCGGTTACCGGTGCGGGTGCGCTAGCGTATGTCGCCAATGAAGAGCGTCGTCTAGGCGAGTTGTCACAACTGCTTTCCACCAGCGGCGACGACGTCGCCGAGAAACTGCGGCAATTGCTTGATCGTCAGAAGAAGCTCGAACGCGAACTCGATTCGCTGCGCGCCAAAGCGGCCGGTTCCATGACGGGCGACCTCGCGCAAACTGCGCAGGACGTTGGCGGCATCAAAGTTGTTGCCGCGCGCCTGGAAGGGCTCGATGCGAAAGCGCTTCGCGATGGCGTGGATCAACTCAAGCAACAACTCGCCGATTGCGTGGTGGTGCTGGCGGGCGCCATCGATGGGCGTGTTTCGCTGGTTGCTGGCGTGAATGGCAAAGCGAGCGGACGTATCAAGGCGGGCGACGTGGTTGCGCACGTTGCCAATCAGATCGACGGAAAAGGCGGTGGCCGACCGGATATGGCGCAAGGCGGTGGTGTGGACAAACCACAATTGTCTGACGTCTTGACGGGTACAGTGGCCTGGATCGGTAAACAGTTGGCGAGTTGACGCGCTGCATATGGACCAAGTGTCAAGAATTTGTATAGATTGCACCCTACGCGGGGGCTCGGCTAGTATCGGTCAGATATTGGCGTTGCCCGTTGCGGCGGCGTCGTAAGTGGCGAGTTGTCTTTCGGGGCAACTTGGTTGTTTGGAGCCGGGGAAGGCGGTAGGCCTTTGACGGACGCGAACGTCAGAACTGCATGTGGCTGTGCTCAGGGGTGAGGCAACAGCATGCAGATGGCCTGTGACCACAAGCATAAATGGAGTAGCAGCTATGTTGATTCTGACCCGCAGGGTCGGTGAAACCCTGATGATCGGCGACGAGGTGACCGTTACCGTTCTTGGCGTAAAAGGCAACCAGGTTCGCATTGGCATCAATGCGCCCAAGAACGTTGCTGTGCACCGCGAAGAAATCTACCAGCGCATCAAGGGCGAGAGCGAGAACGACGGCGGCGCCACCGGGGAATCGGGCGGGCATTGATGCCCCCTTTACCTTCCGGGCAGCGGCCGGTATCCTTTCCGGCTCCCGTGACCTCGTGTTGATGCTGCGGGAACAAAATTCGGAGAGATGCCCGAGAGGCCGAAGGGGCTCCCCTGCTAAGGGAGTATAGGGTCAAAAGCCTTATCGAGGGTTCGAATCCCTCTCTCTCCGCCAAGTTTGTTTTTCCAAGCTGTCCCAGCAAGTCTCATAAGGTCCTGGAATTCCTTATTTACCGCAGGATTCCGGGATTTTTTATGCCTCAAGCTATCTCAGGCATTTTCTTGGTGGCTCGATAATTTGTTGGTATATTTGCTGGTATCGACTTGCCGCTGGCAGGAGATACCAACAAAATGCTGACCGATGCCTTCGTGCGTAGCGTGAAGCCCTCCGCTCGACCGCAGAAGCTCTCGGACGGTGGCGGTTTGCACTTGCTCGTCACCCCCACGGGCGGCCGCTATTGGCGCTACAACTATCGCGTTGCCGGAAAGCAAAAGACCTTGGCGCTCGGGGTTTATCCCGATGTGCGGCTAGCACAAGCGAGGGCTTGTCATCAGGAAGCCAGGCGCCAAGTGGCCGATGGCATCGATCCCTCGGCCAAGAAGCAGGCTTCCGCGCTGACCTTCGAGATGGTGGCGCGTCAATGGCACGCCCACTGGAAAATAGACCGGAATGAGCGACACGCGCACTACGTACTGAGCCGATTGGAGGCCGATGTTTTCCCGGAGATCGGCGCGTTGCCGTTGTCGGAAATCCCGACCTCTGCGTTTCGTCGCGCGGTCAAGAAGATCGAGGCCCGCGGTGCATTGGACATTGCCAAGCGCGTGCTGCAAACCTGTGGCCAAATTATGCGCTATGCAGTAGCCAACGATTTGGCATCTCACAATCCGGTCGCTGAAGTTAAACCTGCCGATGTGCTAAAGCCGCACAAGCGACGCAACTATCCGCGCGTGGGCGCCAAGGAGTTGCCGGGTCTTCTGCAGGACATCGACGCCTATGTGGGCAGTGAGCATACGTGCTTGGCGCTCCAATTGATGGTGTTGACCTTCGTCCGTACCTCCGAGCTGATCGGTGCGCGTTGGTCGGAGTTCGACCTGCAGGCGTCGCGCTGGGACATTCCGGCCGAGCGGATGAAAATGAAGACGCCGCATATCGTGCCATTGAGTCAGCAGGCCAAAGCGGTCCTGAATAAGCTCAAGGCCATTTCCTTTGGGAACGAGCTGGTGTTCCCAGGCGATGTGCGACCGACCCAGCCGATGAGCAACAACACCCTCCTTTATGCCTTGTATCGCATGGGCTATCGGGGACGCATGACCGGGCACGGCTTTCGTGGCGTGGCCTCGACCCTGCTGCATGAACAGGGTTGGCCGCATGAGCATATCGAGCTACAACTCGCTCATCAGGAGCGGGACGATACGAGCGCAGCCTACAATCATGCCCTCTACCTCAAACCACGGTCCACCATGATGCAGGCGTGGGCGGATCATTTGGACACCGTACGCCAACGTCCGCAGCAACTAGCGGCGTAAGGCTGTCTCAGTCGGCCATATATTTGCGGGGACGACCTGGCCGGCGCCGCACCAGAGGGTCAGCCTTGGGTGATTCCCGATAGCCTTCCGGATCGCTGATCCATGCTTGGAGCGCATCCGTTGCCCAAGCGCAAGCGCGCCCCCCTAGGTGGACGGGCAGGGGAAATCTCCCCGCGGCCATCCGTCGATAGAGGGTAGGGCGCGTCAAGGCAGTGATACGCAGCACATCGCGAATGCGGTAGAACGCAGGCGCCGGAACCGCACGATGATTTTCGCGTTCGGCCTCGCGCCATGGCTTTCCATCGTGCTTGCGGTCACTCATATCAGTTACCTTCGTCGAACGGTTCGATCCGTCCCGTCATGCAGGAGAGCGAAGATCCTCCGCTCGGATGACTTCAACCGGAGACAGCCTAAGACTGCCTGAGATAGCGAACGTGCAAAACATGCTGGAGCAAGCATGGGCGTAGTTGCGCTCTTGGATCAGAGATTTCCAAGCGTCGGGCTGAACGTGCGCCGGGGAAGCGATTGTTGCCAGCGTCTCTACAGACCTTCGCCCTCATCCGGACGACATGCGCGGTGCTCGACCCCGCTATGGCGGCACCGTAGTGTGCATCGGCGTCATACGTGTGCACCCGGGCCAATGCTCCGCGTCTCTCCCGTTAGATCGTTGTAACCGCCGCGCTTCAATGGGCTCGTGTGCCGACCCGATAAGGGCGCGGCCGCTCCTTCGCTGGGCTCGTGTTGAAACTTGTGTCGCTACGCTCGCCGTAGCAATGCGCTTCGATAGCGCCAATGACGCATCTCTCCTCTTGGATTGATCAAGCCTCTCCGCTTCGATAGCCGCGCGCGGCGATTCGTCAACGGTCTGCCCGCTCCTTCGCTGCGCTCCCGTGTGGCCCGTAGCCTACGGTGACGAATTCGCCTTCATCGCACGGCTTTGCCTCTCCGCGTCTTGAACAACCACTCGGAGAGACAAATCATGTTGACGCAAACCGATCAGCTCATACATGGCGACTGCACCCAGGTGCTTCCCACGCTGCCGAGCGAGAGCATCGATCTCGTCGTAACCGATCCTCCATATTTCGTCCGCTACAAAGACCGAAGCGGTCGCTCCATTGCGAACGACGATGACCCTGGAAGCGTCCTCGGTGCATTTCACGATCTTTACCGCATCCTCAAACCAGACACCTTCTGCATTTCGTTCTACGGCTGGAATTCCATCGCCGCGTTCTTTGCCGCCTGGCAGCAAGCAGGTTTCCGCGCCGTCGGTCACATCGTTTGGTACAAGGGCTACACATCGCGACGCGGTTTCCTAAACGCACGCCACGAACAGGCTTATGTGCTTGCCAAGGGACGGCCGGCAAAGCCCATGCATCCGATCGATGACGTTCAGCCTTGGGAATACAGCGGCAACCTCGTGCATCCGACAGAGAAGGCCGTCAGCGTACTAAAACCGGTGATTCAGTCCTTCTCGTGTGCTGGCGACGTTACACTCGATCCGTTTGCAGGCTCCGGATCGACGCTTGTCGCCGCTGCTCTATCAGGTCGCCACTACCTTGGAATTGAGCTTGATGCTAAATATGTTGATCACGCGCGCCGGCGCCTCGCTGGCGTCGAACGTGCGAGAACTTCCGGGCTAATTTGACCCCTCCGAGGCTGTCGTGCCCCTGCGCCGCAGCCTCGCTTCTTTTGCTGTTCGCCACCCTGGTCAACCGCATGCGGTTAGTGCGGTCCGCCACCAAAGGTGGCGACTGTCTGTGCCAATCGAAGGTAACGCCGCTTCGGAAAACGTGGATTTTGACGGAGCCGGTTTGATCCCTCCGGAGGATGAGCATGCCATTCTCTTACGGAGATGGCCTGACGATGAAAGATCGGTCGTGTCTTGTGTACTCCGGCAAAATTGACGAATCCTTCACCTGCTGTGGGTAGAGCGGTATTCCCTTCATCCTCAGATATACATTTAGCTGATAGATTTCGTATTCGTCCGGTAGGCGGTCTACCGGACTTCGCTAAGGGGAAATCTGATGCAGCGCCTCCAAGGAGTTCGCAAAGCTGTACTCGCCGGCCTTGTGGCCATCGGTCTCACATCCGCTGCTTTCGCGCAGACCGCCACGCCAGCCTCGGGTTTGGGTCAATCCTGGCCGAACGCGGCAGATCTCAGTGCGAACCCGAACTGGCACGTTTATGTGTTCGTGCTCAACGGGATTGAGTATGTCCAGATCAACGATCTGAATGGCACGGTGCATGCCGCTGTTGCCACGGCTGGTGGCACGACCATCGTGCTGCCGGTAGGCGTTGATTCGCAGAACGTCCAAACCACCGCGGCTAGCGCTTCGTCCACCGCGCAGACCATTTACAGCGATGCTACGACGACGGTCACGGCAACGCCGCAAAGCAACGGGACGACGACTTTCAATGCGGTGTCGGCTGATTGCAACACTTATAACTGTGGCGGTGGCCGGGGCAGTTAAGTCGGCCGAAAGACCGTGGGTGCTGCGATAACCTCAACGCACCCAAAGGCGCAAATGGCGAGCTTCGACTCGCTCGTCTACGCGCCTCGGCTGGGCGTCATACAGCAGCACGGAAATCATTGCCTGCTGCGCCGTCCGCTTCGTGTGGACGATGCCATCAAACAGCTCCGCTTGCGCAGTGAGCGACGGTCCCTGATCCAGCGTTACACCCAGCTTCGCCGGGATATTGCTCGACATGGCGATGCGGCGGGCCAAGTGGCTAACGTCCCTCTCGTCATTAACTCCGATAGCGTGCAGTACAGCCAAACGCCGGCCATACAGCTCACCACCGCGGAGCGTCAGGATCACCTGGGTGCACGTGAGCTGGCTACACACCTGAGCGATAGCCTCGCAGGCAGCGCGATAGATCGCTTGATGCACGGCCGGGGCAAGCTGAGATACCCCGCGGCCCTCTAGATTGAAGCGATAAGCCACCCCCGCTTCATCAAGCACACGACCAATTGTCTCCCTGAGTGCGGCAGGTAGGCCGCGCTCGCGCCATGCCGTCGGGTGAAATGCTTCGGCAAGAGTATAGATTCGGTGTTTAGCCTCGACCGTGTGTCTCTGGAACGTCGCGCGTTCGTCTGGCGTCAGGAAATGCAGTGCCTTCTGAAGCACGCGTCCATTAGCCAAGGACATCGATCCTCCGACGAGCTCCAGTTGGGTTGACGCCTGACGCATGCGAAGGTCGCTTTGGTGCATCAGCTTCCGGGCGGTGCTGAGCGCCTTACCGACCGTCTGACGCTCCTGTTCCTGCGCGTGGATCTGGGAAGCAATCCGAGCCCCCATAACGAACAGAAAGGTCACGGCGAACGCGACGAAGAACTGCGTCTGGATGACCACCGGGTCAGGGACGGAAAGGGTCAGCAAGCAAACGCAAGCAACGGCAAGCGGACCGGACGCCGCGGTGCCCCGCCATCCGTATTTCATGGTCAGCCACGCCACCGGCACGAACAGCGACATCTGCAGGACCGCCGCCGTGCTGGCGTCCATGTAGCTGCTGATGAAGGCAATGGCAACCAGGATCGGTAGCGCCACGACCGCCGTATCGAATGCCAGCGGGCTTCTCGACGCCTCAATGGCCAGTTGGCGTAGCCCCCGCCCGTTGCGGGTCAATTTGAAGAACAGCGGCCACGTCGTCACAGTCAGGATGGCGATGTAGCTCCCCACGAAAACGCCGGCAAGCATGACCGGGCTGGCATGCATCGTCGGGTCCGTGGCGGTGACGTAGCCCGCATAAGTCACCATCGCCCAGGCTAAGGACGTCCCGAATGCCCCAATCAAGAGCGCCTTCATATCCACCACGCGCTTAGCAGGGAATAGCCTTAGCTGGCTGCGGCAGAACCACACCACGGGCATGGCAATCGCAATGGGCGGAATCGACCAGATGGTCGCGGTCGTGACGCCAAAGAGGCCGACGCACTTGAATACCGAATAGGCCAGAGGGGCGGCCTCACCGACCGCCAGGGCGGCCCAATAGCGATAGGGAATCAATAACAGGCAAGCGAAGCGCAGACCGGACGTCAGCGACCAGTGGGCATCAGAGAAAGGTCGGATTGCACAGTACGCCAGTGCGTAACCGAAGGCGACGGCGATCTGGATGATCCAGTCACGCCCTCGAAACCGTGTTCCTTTCTCCATGCTCCCTATCCCCCAAAGGCTGAACGTGGTGTCGCGTTATGGTTCCCCAAAAAGCAAGCCCACCTAATATCGGCTTATACACATAATGATTGAATCTGAAATGTGAATTCAGTGTGTAACCGGTCTCGCAAGCGCACACGATTCGGACGTCGTATCCGCTGCCCCACGTGCGGGTCGGGTTGTATATGGATACGCCAAATGCGTCAGCCGCCATCTTGTCATCATCGCGTCACGCGTGGCGTCCCTGCCTCTACGCATGGCGTCATTCACAGTCAGGTTCCGCGGTGAATTCAGCGCCGCAGATGGCGAGTTTTTGCCCGCACACGTCACAGCAATGCACGATCGGGCCGCCCGCCGTAAGCAGTACCTCGCCCGTCGAATACATCATGCCAAGGCAACCCGGCCGAGGGCAGCGCCATTGGATGCGTCCCCACGAATCGTGGTTGATCGTTAGCGCTGGTAGTTCGCGGTAAATCACAGTTTGATAAACCCGCCGCTGAAGAGCCCGAGTAGCCGAAAAAAAAGGCCCCGGGAAGAGGGGCCTGATGTTCCTCACCTGGTGGCCCGCTGTTCTGGAGTTGGCGGAGGCAGGAACGAGAGGCGGAGCTAAATAGGTAGTGGCGTGCCTCAGGGCGTTGGCCCTAAGCAAATCGCTACGACGTTTGACCGCAATCTACCGCGTAGCATATTGCCTCGGGCCGACGCGAAGCACAACGTCGCGTGCGTCGGCGGTTTTGGATGCTGTTAGGTAAACGGCAGCTCATGGGCCACCCCTGCGATGCACCCAGGCACGGCCGCCGCGTTGTCTCATCCGATCACAAGCTATGGCCGACGGTTAGCGCACAACGGTATCGCTGTGTTGGCGAAGACAGGGGTCGCCCAGCATGGGAGTCCCTGCATGGGGCAGGGGCGTTTCTACAAATCCTGCCTCGCTTTGAGCGTCCCCGGTCACGATGACGTGACCGGGCGCGCTGTCGTGCTGCGCATCGAGCCGCCTGCGGCATCTCGCCCCATGCGGGCTTCCATCGTTCCCTCGCTGCGCTCGGCTGACGCCTTCGGCCCGGCTCTGCGCTCCGGGCCTGCGCGCTCCGCTTGCATGGGATCGGCGTTCACTGCGGCCGTTGCCGTGTGATCCGTCTTTCCTGACTTCATCACCTTGTCCGCGACTGTAGCCCGCGGCCGTGCGCCGTCAAGGCGCGCCGGGCCGTGTCCTCGGCTGCGCCTGCGGGCCGCACCACCCCGGCGCTTTCCTCCTTGACGGCACCCGTCCGCGCGCTCCTGACCGTCGCGGGCGATGAACTCAGGAAAGACGGTGGCAACGAGGCCAGCCCAGGTCTCTGCGCCGACCCCACCGGAAGTCCAAAGCGGGCTCCGAATCTAGGAATCCGGTGGGGTTCACCAGCAAACCCTTGTCAGGAGAACGACTATGCAACTCGCATCCCGTTTCGCTTCCCGTTCGCCGGTGCTGCGTTCGGACCATCCCTTGTCGGATGACCAAATCCGCGCCGTGGCCCCGTCCATCTTCGCGGACGCCCCGCATCAAAGCCGTTCCGAGCGGTACAGCTACATCCCCACCGCCACCGTGCTGCACGAACTGCGCGGGGAAGGTTTCGAGCCGTTCATGGTGTGCCAGACCCGCGTGCGTCACGACGACCGCCGCGCGTACACCAAGCACATGATCCGGCTGCGCCATGCCAGCCAGATCAACGGCCGCGAGGCCAACGAAATCATTCTGCTGAACTCGCACGACGGTACGAGCAGCTATCAGATGTTGGCCGGCATGTTCCGGTTCGTATGCCAGAACGGCCTTGTGTGTGGCGACACCGTGACGGACGTGCGCGTACCCCACAAGGGCGACGTCGCCGGGCATGTCATCGAGGGCGCGTACGAAGTCTTGCACGGCTTTGAGCGGGCGCAGGCATCCCGCGATGCCATGCAGGCGATCACGCTGGACGCCGGGGAATCGGAAGTGTTCGCGCGCGCCGCGCTCGCGTTGAAGTACGACGAGGACAAACCCGCACCGATCACCGAGTCGCAAATTCTGATGCCGCGCCGTCACAACGACGGCGGACGCGATCTGTGGAGCGTGTTCAACCGCACGCAGGAAAACCTCATCAAGGGGGGCCTGTCTGCGCGCGCCAGCAACGGTCGCCGCCAGACCACGCGCGCCGTGCAGGGCATCGACAACGGCATCCGTCTCAATCGTGCCTTGTGGCTGCTCGCCGATGGCCTGCGCCAGTTGAAAGCCTGAACCCCACACGGCAGGGGCGGGCAAGCAGCCCTTGCCGCTTCTCTCGCTGCTGCATCCCTCAACCGATTGGAGTTATCACCATGCATGCCGTGACCAAAACCGAAACCCATGCCCTCGAAACCACCGCGCCGCTGGACGTCGCCGACCCGACCAAGAACCTCATCCTAGTGCCGCTGTCGCAGTTGTTGCCGCGCCGTTCCAAACGCAACGTGCGCACGAGCCCGCGCCAGTCCATCCACGAGCTGGCCGCGAGCATTGCCCGCGTCGGCCTTTTGCAAAACCTTATCGTCATCCTCGCCGCCGATGGCGAGCGGTACGAAGTCGTTGCCGGCGACCGCCGCCTGACCGCGTTGAAGCTGCTGGCGAAAAGGAAGCGCATCGCCGCCGATTGTGAGGTGCCGTGCCTGCGGGTAGCCGATGCGTCGGCGCGTACCGTCAGCCTCGCCGAGAACGTGCAGCGCGAGCAGATGCACCCTGGCGAGCAGTTCGTGGCGTTTGCCGCGCTGGTCAAGGAAGGCCGCCCCATCGAGGACATTGCCGCCGACTTTGGCGTGTCCCCACTAGTAGTGCAGCGCCGTCTCAAACTCGCCAACGTATCGCCGCGCCTGCTGGCCGACTTCCGCAGCGGCCATCCGGAGGCAGTGACGTTGGAGCAGTTGATGGCCCTGACCGTTACCGACGACCATGCCGCGCAAGAGGCGGTGTACTACGGTGCGCCGGAATGGCAGCGCACCCCGTCCGCGCTGCGCGAACGTCTGACCGAGCGCGACATCGACGCCACGCATGCGCTGGTGCGCTTCGTCGGACTGGATGCCTATACGGCGGCGGGCGGTGGCACGCGCCGCGACCTGTTCGCAGAGGATGACAGCGGCACGTACCTGACCGACTCCGCGCTGCTGGAAACGCTGGTGCGCGGCAAGTTGGGTGTGCTGGCCGAGGAGGTGCGCGCGGAAGGTTGGGCATGGGTGGACGCCGTACCGCATCTGAGCCATGCCGAGCGGCAGACGTTCCAGAACGCACCGCGCCAGCGCCGTGAGCCGAGCGCACGCGAAGCGCGCCGCATCGCGTCGCTGCAAGGCCGTCTCGACAAGATCGACAGGACGCTGGAAGCAGCCTACGACACCGAGGATGCCGACAAGGTGGGCACGCTGGAAGGACGGCGCGAGCAGGTGGCCAGGGAACTGCAAGCCATCGAGGGCGTCTTGCAAGATTATGCCCTGGACGTGCGCGCGGTGGCTGGTGCTATCGTCACGCTCGACCGCGAAGGCGAAGCGGTCATCCATCGCGGGCTGCTGCGCGAGGCCGAGGCCAAGGCGCTGCGCACGTTACACCGGCTGCGGCAGGGTTTTGCAGAGGGCGGGACCGCGAGCGAGGACGAAGGCGATCCCGGCGAAACGCCCAAGGCCGCGAACGTCTCCGACCGGCTGGCGCAGCGGTTGAGCGCCCACCGCACGGCGGCGCTGCAAATCGAAGTGGCGCAGCATCCGCACGTCGCGCTGGCCGCATTGGTGCATGGCATGGTGCAGACCGTCTTGCAGCCCCACACCTATGGCGGTGACAGCCTGCCGCTCGGCGTGCGAGTGAACGTGCAAGATCGGCTGGAAGTCATGGCACCGGACTGGCCGGAATCGCTTGCCGCCGTGGCATTGCACACGTTGCAGGAAGTCGCGGGCGAAGCGTTGCCGCATAACAGCGCCGAACTGTTCGCCGTGCTGCTGGCGAAATCGCAAGACGCGCTGGTGCGGTTGCTGGCCGTGTGCGTTGCGGCCACGGTGGACGTGGTGACGCCACGCGCTGCGCCGTACCAGCCCGGCGCGGAACTGGCGCAGGCCGTGCGGCTGGACATGGCCGCATGGTGGAAACCGACAGCGGAAGGTTATTTCCGCCACGTTTCGAAGGCGGTGATTCTGGCGGCGGTGGAGCAGTTCGCGCCCTCGCACGTTGCCCGGCTGTCCAAGCTCAAGAAGGCCGACATTGCCAGCGAAGCCGAACGGCTGGTCGAGGGCACGAGCTGGATGCCCGCCGTGTTCCAGACCGAGCACCACACGGAGCCAGAAGGCGTACAGGATGCGGCGAGCGACGACGACGCGGCGGAAACCCACGTGCTGGCCGCGTGATGATGAAGCATGGCCCCGGCGCGATATGCGCCGGGGCTTTCCTCAAACCGGGCACGGCAGGTCTGCCGCGCCCGGTTTCAACGTGCAGCAAAATCGCCCCATCGCCGCCTTTGACCAGGCGGCGATGGGGCGCGCGCGCAACAGCCCTGCGACACGGCCATCGGTGCCCGCTGGCGCGGGCAAGGTTTCGACGGCGCCTCGCCGCAACGGGCGGGGCTTGTGCGGGGCTACGCCCCGGCTTGCTGCGACAGGTTGTGCGAAAGCGTGCCGTCCTCGACGCTGACAATTCGTCGCCCGCACGTCACGAAGGACGGTTCACCGACACGCCGCCCGGCCTTGCTTATGGAGCTTCCACGCCACGCCTCAAGCAGCAGACCGCAGGTTACGGCAGGGGCGTTCTCGCCTGTCGTTGGGGTGTTGACCTTGCCCGCGTCAGGACGCAAGCCGGTGCAGCCGTCTCGCAGCGATGCCGAGTTAGTCATGTCTCCTTTCGGGACAGGCGGCCCGTGCGTCCTTGTTTGTTGTGAATCCTGGTGGGGGCGCGGCTGCGCCTTGGGCTTCATGGCTGCAACCGTGCGGCGAAAACAATTTCCCCGCCGCTGCACGGCTTCCTCGCGGGACAAATTCTTTTCGCCTTCCGGTTCTCCACTGCGTTACGACCGCAAGCGGTGCATCCCGCCCATCCCCCGCCGGCCGGATCACAACAAGGACGCACTGGCGCGACCTTGGTTCACCGAAAGGAGAAAGCATCATGGCTAACATCGGCACCTTCACCGCAGAGAAAGACGGCTTCACCGGCACGCTGCGCACCCTGACGCTCAACGTCAAGCTTAAGCTGGTTCCCAACGATAAAGGCGACAGCGAGAACGCCCCCGACTTCCGCGTGCAGGCGGCGGGTCATGACATCGGCGCAGCGTGGAAGAAAATCAGCAAGGCCGATCGGCCCTACGTGTCCGTGACCCTCGATGATCCTTCGTTCCCGGCAACGGTGTATGCCCGCTTGATCGAGAACGAGGACGATGGCACGCATGACCTGATCTGGTCGCGCAGCAAGCCGCAGGCGGACTAACCATCGCCCACCGCGCCCCGCCCTCGTGGCGGGGCGCTTTCCGGTGAGGAGCCGCTGCCGCCAGGCGGTCACGATGCTGCTCTTGCGTTCTACGACTGCTTTGTATTCGGTTGTAGAGCCGCAGATGCCTCGTTCCGTGATGGTCCATCTTCGCTGCGCTTGGTGTTTGCTAAAGTGCGTATACGCTCGCTTTTTTGGGTAGCCAATTGCTGATCGCCGAACTCGCTCGTCGACTCAGTCCGGATAGAGCGGGGATATATGGCGGACCTTTGGATCCGCCTATGCAGCAATTAGATTATTCAAGGAACCTCTATCGATGCGGGAAGAATGGATCAAGAACTCACAGGATATTGCGGGTCACAAACGTGCGTTTCGAAATTCACACAAGGTTTTTAGTGTGGTTCTCCGCATGCTTCATGAATCAGGTTGGTGTGGTGCTTGTCATGCGTCGTCAGCAATTACGCATATAGCCCTCCAAGAGCTAGGAGTCGACAATGTTCTCGTCTTAGGCGAGGCGGTTATTGGTCCAGCATATTTCGACCATTCTTGGATTGAGGTTCAATCCAAGCCGATAGATTCGGCTATATCCATTCCATTAAACCGGGAACTTTCTGCAAACCCTGTCTTTCTCGGCATGGATGTGGATACAAAGTTACCGACTAAGGTCATATATCGAGCCAGCACCAGTGTGCTCGATGATGATGCAAAATTGGTAGCTGATAACGACCTTGGGTGGTATTTTGAGAACTTTAATTTTAATTCTTCCGGTTTTTTTGAGCCACTAATGATGGTTGTGAGAGATCTAGGGATAAGAAAAAGCGAAGAAGAGATCTGCCGTAAATACTCTTCAGTACGGTGGACTAGAAAAACCTAAGAATTCATTCAAGGCGAACGCCGTTCGGCGCCGCCAAATTCCGGCGTTGGTTTCTCCTGCAGGTACCCATGCGCACCTATCAGGACGTAATAGATACCCGTTCAATCAAACACGTTCTAAGTCTGCTCCCGGACTACTGGGTGATCCGTGAGCTCACCGAGCGTGACTACGGCATTGACCTAATTGTCGAAATCTTCGAAAAGATTGGGACAAATAAGCACGGCCATGACGTGTTTGATTCAACAGGCGCTGTGTTTCACGCTCAAGTAAAGGGGACGGCGTCAGCGCTCGAACCGAAGAAGGATGGCAATTTCAGTTTTCAACTTGACAAGGGCGCGCTGCTCTATGCAGAGCGGTTCTCCACTCCATTCATGTTATTCCGAGTGGATGTTTCCTCAAGTAGCGCAAAATCGTATTTCTTATGGATTCAACGCTATGTTAAGGATGTGCTCGAGTTAGAGAGACCTGCGTGGAGAACCGAAGCGCAAGAGTCGTTCTCCCTGGACATACCGCCGCACAACGAGATTGTTTCAGGGCTGAAAAAGATTGAAAAAATTGCTTCGAGACCGCGTCTGATCGAGGAAACAGTAGAGTTCTGCGAGAGCTATCTCCACCTCTCGAGCCAGCTCGATGCCGTGTCACATGGCCAGCTCAACGTAAATGTTGCTTCTTTGAAGGGCATGAAACTTTTGGCAAGACAGATCAATAATTTGAAGGTCATCTTCAAGTACAACGATTGCTGCATAGATAGATCATGCGCGACGGAGCTATTGTCTTTCGTCGATTCGCTTGATCTGACGAGCAACCCTTCCGCCTTTTCGAATTTTCCGCACCGAGACAACTTCAATCTTCTTGCAAGCAGCCTCAATGCGCTTGCAAGTGTGGAGAACTTCATTGCAGAAAATGAGGATGATACGGCCTATTGAGGGTGGCTAACTTAGGCGCGGGTGATTAGCCCCAATACGGGCTTCTCGTCATCGGCAGCAACGGGTCGATAAGGACGGACATCCATCGTTAGTCAGATTGGCGTTACAAGCTCGCGCCGAGATTGACCTATTTTCTCATTGAGAGGATGGGCCGTATGAGTTGCCTTGGACGGCGCGGCCTCGGTCGTCGCCGGTCGGTGGCGACATGTAGAAACGGACTGGCGCGCCTTTGTCAGTTTGAAAATTTGCGTGCATGCGTAATCGTGAGAGGGCTGATATGAGCTCATCCGCATCGGCATTTTTACGTTTTGCTGGATGTGTGGTGATGCGCATTCGTATTTCTGCACGAACGCACGAAGCCGGATGGATGGATGCGCGTATTTGTCCAGACGCGCGTGCACGCGTCGACGATTGCGTGCGTACCTGCATTGACACAGACGAAGCGGATACTCAGGGAAGCGATCCTTGCTGGGGGGAAGCCGTGACCATGCCTTTCGTCATTACTGACGATGAGCGTGCGCAACTGCGCGCCAACGGCCGCGCCCGCGCCACCGCACCGGACTTCGATCCGATGCCGGTCGTCAAGCTGTTCACCCCGGACGCGCACGCCATCTGGCTGCTGGCCGCGCTCGATCCGATCGATGGCGACACGGCTTGGGGTTTATGTGATGTGGGCATCGGCATGCCTGAATTGAATACGGTGCGGCTGTCTGGTCTGGCGTCCATCGTCGGCCCACGGAACCAGCCGGTCCTGCGTGACCGCTATTTCCGGGCGATACAGCCCCTTTCGGCATACACCCGACTGGCGAAGCGCCATGGCTCGATCCTCGATTAACCGTTGCCCGGGATGGGCCCATCCGGCCACCGGCAAGCCCGTCGCACTGTGTCTATTTGGGTCTGATATGAGACCGGTTGGGCATCAATCAGGATTGCTGCACGGTGACGGCGCGGCCAGACCCAAAGCGCCACGATCGCTTCGTCGGCTGTCTGCACGCTAGCGTGTACCGCGCGAAGAGCCGTGCGCGCGACAATCGCACTCGGACGCCTCACGCAAGAGGCCGGAGCCAAACGGTCTTGATGTTCGCGGCGTTTCACCGATCGCCGTGACGCTTTGGCGATCGTCCGCGCCGGTTCGTGGACACAGCGATGCTCTGTGTTGTCGCAGGAGTTCGCGTCATGACCGTTTCCTACCATGTCCCCTGGCGTCCCAGCGCCGCCTATCTCTACGTGCTGCACCTGGATGCGCCGGCGCTCGCTTGGGAATACTTGCGCCGTAACCCTGACTACCGGCGCGACTGGCTGCGCCACCATGCTCGTACCCGCGCCGTCGCGCAGCGATGGGGCTTGTACGGGTTGGAGAACCCGGGCCTGGATGCGCGCGACGCGCATCCGGCCTGGCGCCTTGAGCCGGCGGGCGTCGTGCAGCTCCATCTCGATCTGGCGCCGACCGACGATACCCCGCTGTTCGACCTTTGGGCCATTGCGGGTCACAAACACGTATTCCACGGCGGCCGGCATTTGGCGTTCAGCGCTTGGTGGCCGGGACACTGGCGGCGCTTTGCGCTCGCCCCAGCGCTGGCGCACGGCATGCCCTACGTCCGCGCCGTTCACGACGGCGATTCCAGGTATCCGCCCCCGGCCCGAGAGGCGGCGTCGCGGGCCGCGTGGGCGTGCAGCAGCACGCGGCCCGGTCGCGCGGCGTGGCTGGAAGTGCACACCCTGCAGGCGCTGGACGCGACGCTGGCGGGCGCTACGTTGCGCGACCTCGCCGAGGCGCTGGTGGGGCCGGCCATCGTCGCGACCGACTGGCATGCCGACAGCGCATTGCGTGCCCGCGTGCGCCGGCTAACGCAACGCGGCACCGTGCTGATGCGTGGCGGCTATCGCCGTCTGCTCCAGCACGCGCGGGCCGCACAGGGACGTTTCCACGACCCTGCAAAACGTCCCTGAGCAAGCCGCCGTTCTTCCCCAAGACTGCTTCCATCCGGCGGCGCTGTCACTGCCGGCGCTCTTAACCGATGGAGATTCCCCCTATGCGACCCGCTCCCGCACGGCCCTCTGCCGTCGACACCGTTACCCCACAACCTGCTGTAACCGCCCAACCACCACGCTACCTGACCAACGACGAGGCCGCCCACTACCTGCGGCTGTCGCCGCGCACGCTGGAGAAGCAGCGCGTGCTGGGTGGCGGCCCACGCTTTCGCAAGTTCGGCCGCCGCGTCATGTACGCGGCCGCCGACCTGGACGCCTGGGCCGATCAGCGCAGTTTCGAGGCCACGTCCGATCCGGAGTACGCCGAGCACCACTCGGCGGACAGCCGTGCACGCTGAGCGGCGGTGCGCGGGCGGCCCTCACCATGTCCCGTTCGTCGCAGCCATCCGGGCAGCGATCCTCGCCCGCGGACGAGCAGCTTGCGCTGTTCCGCGCGCTGCCCGGCGACATGGCGCCGCGCGACAGCCAGGACTTGATGGCGTTCCCGTTCTTCTCGCTGGCGAAGTCACGGCGCATGACGCCGATCGACTTTCGCACCGGTGGCGTGACGATCCGTGTGGAAGGGACAGCCGAGCATGGCATCGCCACCATTTGGGATGCGGACATTTTGATTTGGGCCGCGAGTCAAATCGTCGAAGCCCGCGATGCGGGCATTCCGACCTCGCGGCTGATGCAGGCCACGCCGTACGAGATTCTGCGCTTCATCGGGCGCGGTACGTCGCTGCACGACTACCAGCGCCTAAAGGCGGCGCTGGATCGCCTGCAATCGACCACGGTGGCGACGTCGATCCGGGAGATGACCGGGCGACGCCTGCATCGCTTCTCCTGGATCAACGAGTGGAAGGAACGCGCCGATGCGCGCGGCACACCGCTGGGCATCGAACTGATCCTCCCGGATTGGTTCTACGCAGGCGTGCTCGATGCAGCGTGGGTGCTGACCATCGACCCGGCGTATTTCCGGCTCACCGGCGGCCTCGAACGCTGGCTCTATCGTCTGGTACGCAAGCACGGCGGACGTCAGTCCGCCGGTTGGCGGTTCGACTTCCGGCACCTGTATCGCAAGTCCGGCAGCGCGACGCGCTACTCGGATTTTGCCTACGACCTGCGCGCCCTGGTGACGCGGCAGTCGCTGCCGGGTTATGTGCTGCGCATCGAACGCGTGCCGGACGATGGCACGGAGTGGCTGACGTTCCGGCCCGTGCCGTAGGCGGCACGGGGATAACGCGTGGACAAGCGGTGCATAGCCTCGTGCTATCAGGCGTATCCGCTATCGTGCTATCGGGAGTACGCCACTCGTGCTATCAGGAGTACGCATCCGCCGCAATCCCTATAACGGCGCGCGTTTTCGCACCCGCTAACTTCTCTAACGTAAAAACAGTAACTGTTAGTAGAGCCACGCTGTCGCGGTGGACAACCACTGTCGACAGGCAATGGCAACGTGGTTTTGCGCGTCAGAGAAAGGCCGGCTTTCCAGTCGGGAAGGCCGCGCCATGATCGTGGCCTTGCTCAACCAGAAAGGCGGCGCGGGCAAGACCACGCTCGCCACGCACATCGCCGGCGAGCTGGCGATGCGTGGTCAATCGGTCATTCTGCTGGACGCCGATCCCCAAGGCTCCGCGCTGGACTGGACGCAGCGCCGAAGTCAGCAGGGTCTTCCACGCTTATTCGGTGCCGTGGGCCTCGCGCGCGAGACGCTGCATCGGGAGGCGCCCGAACTCGCGCGGCGCAGTGATCACATCGTCATTGATGGCCCACCACGCATCGCCGCGCTGGCGCGCTCGGCGCTCCTCGCAGCCGATCGTGTCCTGATCCCGGTGCAACCCAGCCCCTACGACCTGTGGGCGTCGGCCGAGATGGTGGCGCTGGTGCGCGAGGCACAGGTATTTCGGCCTGCGCTGCGCGCGGCCTTCGTCATCAACCGGCGTGTCAGCACAACGATCATCGGCCGTGAAGCACGCGGTGCGCTCGCCGAACAGCCACTGCCGGCACTGCGAGCGGAGGTGCGTCAACGCATCATCTTCGCCGACAGCGTGGCCGCGGGTCGGCTCGCCTGCGAAACGGTGCCGGACAGTGCTGCTGCGCGTGAGATCGCGGCGCTGACGGATGAAGTGCTGCGGTGGCCGCTATGACCGACGCACGTGCCAAGCGCATCGCCATCGGCGCGCGTCCACCGGCGAATCCGCACGCCGAGGCATGGATTCGCCAGGGCGACGGCGATGTGCTCCAGAAAGGCGATCTCTACACCGCACGCCTGACCCTCGACATCACGCCCGCGCTGCGCGCGCGCATCAAGGTCGCTGCGTTCACGCAAGGCGTGACGGTGGCGGAGCTGCTGCGCGCATTGCTGGAACAAGCCTTTCCGGAGGACATGCCGTGAACACGTCTTCTCGCGTGGCAGCGATGGCGCCGCCACCCTTTGCATCGCTCGTCGATCACGAGGGACTGACGCGCGTCTCGCTGGCTTACGTCGCGCATCGTCTCAACCTCTATCTGCGTTTCGGTGAGCCTGCCTATTACGTGCAACACGATCGCTGGCGACGCATGGCGGCGTTCCGACCGGCGGCGATGTTCTGCCGCATCCGCTGGGAAGCCAACGACTACGGCACCGTGCGTTGGCAAGTCATGGTCATGCAGGCATGTACCTCGCTGGATGTCGCGCAGCGCATCCCTGGCGTGCATCCGGGCGCGCGCCTGCTGCTGCACGCCGAAGGCGAACGGCAAGTGCGGGCCACGCTATCGTGCATTGATGCCATCGATGCACTGAACATCGCGCCGGCCGACACGTCGCCTGCGTACTGGCGCACGCTGGGCAACCGACTCGCCGTGCAGGGACCCCTGCCGCTGTACACGACCGAACGACACGCGGCGTGGTTGGCGGGGAGGGCACTGTCATGAGGACTGTTTCGCGCACCGACACCGTGCCGCGTCCTCGCGTGACCCATCGTCGGCGCTTCATGTGGGCAGCCTTATCCGCCTGCGGCGTCATTGCGCTGGCCTGGGCGTCCTTCATGTCGCCCAGGCCGCGCTTGATCTACAACCCGTCCGAGAGCGTGGCGGTCGGCTGGTACCACATTGATCCGCGCGAATTTGGTGCGGCTGCGCCACCCGTCGGTAGCCTTGTGCTGGTACCGCTGCCAGCCTACGCCGCGGAGCTGGCCGCGTGGCGCGGCTACCTGCCGCGGGGCATTCCACTGCTCAAGCCGGTGGCCGCCGTCGCGCCGCAACGCGTGTGCGTGGCCGACGGTATCGTGCGCATCGATGGCGTGCCGGTGGCCGCCGTGTTGCGCATCGATGGTAGGGGACGCCCGTTGCATGCGTGGCCGCACTGTCGGCGCCTGCGTCCGGGCGAACTGTTCCTGCTCGGTACGACGAATCCAGCGTCGTTCGACAGCCGCTACTTCGGTCCGGTACGCGTATCCGCCGTGCTCGGCATCGCGCATCCGATCTGGCTGGAGACACGCCGATGATGGCCGCCGACGCGCCGCGCTGCGTCGTATCCATCGACCTGTCGTGGCGGTGGTTCCCGCCGTGTCGTCGCGCGGATCGTGCGGGTGCCTTCGCACCCCACGGCCCGCGACATCCGGCGGTGTCTTCCCCCGTGCAGACGGCTTGTCCCGAGCGCGCCATGCCAAGGGCATGGCGGACGCTCGCCGGCGGTCGTGCAGCGCGTTGCGCTGCGCCGCCGGTGCGCCGAAGACCGGAGCGACAGCGCAGGTCAAAGGCGCAGGGCAAGATAAAAGGTCGCGGCACTGCGTGGCGCGAAAAGGCCGTCTGCACGTGGGGGTGGCGCGGCACGCACCAGGGGGTAGCCGCGTGTCGCGAAGGTGCGCAAGGCCGTATTGGCGCTCGCGAAATCCCGTGCTTCGCGCGCCGGGCTGCGCTGGACTTGGAGGGAGCCGCAGCATGAGCCGCCACGACGATGACCGTTTCCGCATCCGGCCCGGGGTACCCAAACATCGCGGCGACACCTTCATCAACCGGGTGCTGCGGCAGACCAGCAAGGCCGGCTCGAAGGCCAGCAAGACCTTCCGCACGACCGGCCAGCGTCCCGGTGCCCGACTGGGACGCGGTCATGTCGCGGCACGTTTCGCGGGCCGGGGACTCGGACCGAATGCCCGGCGTGTCGCCATCAAAACGCGGCTCGTCAACCTAAAACAGGCCGGCCGACGCTCGACCGAGACGCACCTGCGCTACATCGAGCGTGACGGTGTCGATCGCCAGGGCGGGCCGGGCCACGCTTACGGGCCAACGACCGACGACGCCGACCTTGAAGCGTTCAAGGAACGCGGAGCCGACGACCGCCACCAATTCCGCTTTATTGTTTCGCCGGAAGATGCCGAACAGCTCGACGATCTGCGCACCTATACGCGGCACTTGATGGCGCGCATGGAGGCGGACCTGGGCACGCGACTTAAGTGGGTCGCGGTCGATCACTGGAACACCGACAACCCGCACACGCACGTCGTTCTGCGCGGCAAGGACGACACCGGCAAGGACCTCATCATCGCCCGCGACTACATCGCCGAGGGGATGCGTCGGCGGGCATCGGAACTGGCGACCGAATGGCTGGGGCCGCGCACTGAACGGGAAATGCAACGCGCCTTGCAGCGCGAAGTCGATCAAGAACGGTGGACGGGCCTGGATCGCACCTTGCAGCGTGAGGCCGGCGACGATGGCCTGGTGCGCATCGAACGCTTCGCCGAACCCCGGTTGCAACGCCAGCGGCACATGTTGATCGGCCGCCTGCAACGCTTGCAGCGCATGGGTCTGGCGATCGAGCCGCAGCCCGGCGCGTGGGCCGTCCGTGCCGACACCGAGGCGACCCTGCGGGCGATGGGCGAGGGCGGCGACATCATCCGCACGATGCAGCGGGTCATGAGCGGCACGCAGCGCGAACTGACTGTGTTCCAGCCCGGCCACGACGGCCGCGCTTTCGTGGGCCGCGTGGCCGGCAAGGGATTGGCCGACGAGCTGTACGACAAAGGCTATCTGATCGTCGATGGCACGGACGGCAAGGCGCACTACGTTGCGCTGCCGCCGCATGCGGAACTGGAGCAGTTCCCGACCGGCGCTATCGTAGAGGTAAAAGATTCGGCCGACGCGCGCGCTGCCGACAAGACTGTCGCCGCGCTGGCCGTCGATGGCGTGTACCGCACCGATCATCATCTGGCCGTCGCACTGGGGCAAGCCACGCCCGACCGCGATCCGCACGAGGTAATAGCCGCCCATGTGCGCCGGCTGGAAGCCCTGCGCCGCGCCGGCATCGTGGAGCGCGAAGCCGATGGCGTTTGGCGTGTCCCCGGCGACTTGGCCGAACGAGGGCGTCAGTATGATGCGCAGCGTCTCGGCGGTGGCGTGGCGGTGGAACTGAAATCGCACCTGCCCATCGAGCGGCAGGCCCGCGTGATCGGTGCCACCTGGCTCGACCAGCAGTTGATCGGCGGCGGCAAGGGGTTGGGCGAGCTGGGCTTTGGGGCCGAGGTCAAGGACGCGTTACGGCAACGCACCGACTTCCTGGCCGAACAGGGCCTAGCCGAGCATCGCGGGCAGCGCATCATCCTTGCACGCAACCTGCTGGCGACGTTGCGCGGGCGAGAGCTGGCGAAGGCCGGACAAGACATCGCGACCGAAACCGGCCTGGAACATCGGCCCGTGGCCGACGGGCAGCGCGTGGCCGGCATCTATCGGCGTTCCGTCCTGCTCGCCAGCGGGCGCTACGCGGTGCTCGATCATGGCATGGGGTTCAGTCTGGTGCCGTGGAAGCCCGTGATCGAACAGCGGCTGGGGCAGCAGCTCGCCGCGACGGTGCGCGGCAGCGGTGTATCGTGGGAGATTGGGCGGCAACGCGGGCCATCCATGTAACGCGGCGGTTGCGTTATGGGATTGCTTCCTTGAGTAGCCCAGCGCGGGAGGTGACCAGTCGCGGCAAGCTGGAACACTCGGCACGATAGATGACGTAGTACACCAACGCCGAAGCGAATGCGATCTCTGGGAAAAGCCGCACCAGCCCGTTGGGGTTTGCATCCCGAGAGTGTCGAGGCCAAGCCGACAGTGCCATGATCGACATGGTGCGGCGGGCTATGCCACAGGGGTGGGGAAATGCGGATTCAAGTCGTCACAGAGCCAGGGAAGGTCAAGAAGCGTCTCCTGGAGCTCCTAGCTGATTGTGAGACCTATTCTTGGGTATCGGCCTGGGTGACCAGCAATGAGGTCATCACAGAAGCGCTAAGCCAGCATCACAAAATGGCGCGACTGGTTATCGGGACTGACCGCTACATCACATCTCCATAGGTCCTGGACGCGTGCTTGGGGTTAGACCAGGTCAAGATTTACCCGCCAGGTGAGGATGTCCTATTTCATCCCAAGGTCTACGCGTTCGAATTGGAAGCCGAAGTGGAGGTCTACGTTGGGAGCTCCAATCTCACGGGTGCGGGCCTGTCGAAAAATCACGAGTGCGGGATTTTCATCCGCGCGGAATCGACGCATTCAAAGCTCCAACAATTTCTGAATTACATCGACGAGAGATTTGATGAAGCGTCGGTGTTAGATGCCGACTTCATCACCGCTTACAAAGCCAACAAGAAACGGGTGAAGGACGCCGAAGATGAATTGAAGAAGTTCACGCGAATCGCGCCCGCTAGGCGTGCCAAGAATTCCTTCACCACCACCCACGCGCAAGACTTGCGGTGGAAGGAATTTGTCACCAAGGTCAAGAATGACACAGTCGGCGCGTTTGATATGCGCTTGGACATGCTGGGGCGTATTCACAAGTGGTTTGCCTCAGGGCGAAGCTTTCAGGAGTTTACACTTGGTGAAAGAAAACGCGTGACGGGCATCATCTTTCCATCTAAACCCAAGAACATTGACTGGGGTCTGTTCGGGCAGATGACGGCCAACGGTGGATTTTACGATGTGCTCGATGACCATACCAATATCATTTCCATGGCACTCGACAAAATACCTTTGTATGAGCCCGTGAAGTGGAGTCACTACGACGATTTTTGGACCTGCTTTTCGTTGATTCCCCAAGCATCGGATGGATGGATAGGACTTGCCACGCGTTTGCTTGCGATGAAGAGGCCCGATGAGTTTGTCTGTCTCACACGAAAGAATAAACAAGGCGTCTGTGGCTATCTGGGTGCGCCGTATTCAACGATGACGCTTAAAAACTATTGGGAACGTATCATCGAGAAAGTGCGCATTACGCCTTGGTATCTCAAAAAGGAGCCCAGGGACCCGCTGGAGCGAAAAATTTGGCATTGCCGTACCGCATTGCTCGATGCCATCTATTACGACCAAACTTAGAAAATTACTTGCAAAATCGCAATTGACAAGTGTCAATTTGTCTATTCAATGAAACTGGGAGAGGAGAAAAAGAACAGATTTGATAGTTACTTTACAAAGTAGCCAAATCCTATAACTAGGAGAACCTCAGGAGTCCCAAAAGAAGCTCTGATGCAACCAATATCTTGTATGTGTTGTCACTGAAGAATGGCCGAAGCATCGAAGTGCCCGCCAATCAGTCCAGAGCCAGGATCCGCGAGCTCAGCCCTAAAGAAACCAATGGCGTGAATGTCTTAAGGCTCAGTGTTGGCGCCGATAACTACCAGCGTGCACCGACCATCGGGCTTCGCGCTAGCTTAATTTACCGCCGACTGCGGAGCACCACCCAGTGGCGCAGACCATCGACCATTAGCGCGAGTCCGAACTCGAAAGCGGCCTCGGGATCGACCCGTTCGCTCGCGCCAGGACGGTCGATGTGCTTCGGTGTGGCCGATTCGCGCTTAGGGGCAGAACCAGCCTTCTGGTCATGGGCCTGCTCGTCCAGGACGCATCCGATCGTAAATTGATGGGCGGCAAATAAAGCCATGCCAGCCTCGCCGGGCGTCATGCCGGCACGCACCAGATAGTCGATTTTGGGGCGACTGCGCGTGGGGTCCTTGGAGCCCTCCGGGGCGCCGGCGTGCAGGCGTGCACCGTCCCGATGAGCCAGCAAAGCGCAACGCAAGCTGCGCGCGTTGTCGGCAAACCAAGTCGACCAGCGCGATGGATCTGCCGGAACCACCAGTGCCTGATGCGCTGCCAGCATGGTGGTGGCCATTTCTGCCAGCAGTGCCGCCTTGTCTCGGAAATGCCAGTACAGCGAGGCCGATTCGATCCCCAGTTTCTGTGCCAAGCGTCGGGTCGAAAGCGCATCCAGCCCCAACTCGTCGAGTAGTTCGAGGGCGGCGCTGACCACTTGGTCACGTCGTATCTTCGTCATAATTGATTTTCTATCGGCGATAGATAAAACTAGCAGTGATAGAGTTGCCCGGATAGTGACTCCAATGCCTGCCTCTGACGTTGCCCCCCCAGTCGGGATCGCGGATGGAAAGAGGGTCGGACTGCCCGCTGGTCGGTGCTGTCATCGCCTTGGTGTTCCCGCCATTTTTGTCGAAGAGCCGAAGCCGGTTCGCCACGGCCGCGCGCCCGCGGCATGAGAACAATGAAGCCGGGCTCGTTCAAGGGAAGGATCGATGCCGTCGGCACAGGGGTGGTTGTCGCCTCGAAGCAACGTACGCCTGCCGCACGCCGCGAACGCACACTGCTGCACGCACTGCGATCCTCGCTGCAGCCTTGGGCTCGCGAAGATGACGGCTGCCAATGCCTCGCCATTGGGATGCAGGTATCGCGCGGATCGATGATCAAGGCAAGGGGCCTGCGTTGACGAGGCTGCTTAAGCTTGGCGAGGTAGTGATCCGTTCCAGAGGATATGTCCTGCGTCGCGGACGAGCACTTCGCGAAAAACTCCGGTGCGAGGACGTTGACTGCATGGACCTCTTCAACCGAGTCACCGCCGAGGGATGTGCAGACGTAATGGATTAAACGCTCGGTAATCGCGCCGGGCGGCCGACCGCCCTGTGTCAGAAAGCCCTGCACTATCGAGATTGAACGCCTGCAAATCGAGTCGGCTAACCCTTTTGGATTTCACGGATAAGTGCGCCGTCTGAGAGGACGATGATGGACATCCGCCACCTTCGATGCTTCCTCGCCGTTGCCGAAGAGTTGCACTTCGCGCGCGCGGCCGAGCGGTTGCATATCGAGCAATCGCCCCTCTCGCGAGCGATCAAGGAATTGGAAGAAAGTCTCGGTGTACGGCTGTTCGAACGCACCACCCGTAGCACACGGCTGACCTGGGCCGGGCAAGTCTTGCTGGAAGACACGCGACGCATATTCGCAGCTCTCGATCAGGCCAAAGTCAATGTCAAGGCGGCGGCCAACGGCTATCGCGGGACGCTGCGTATTGCCGTTTCTGACGGGATCGTACCCTCGCGTCTCGCGGCGTTGCTCGCGCAATGCCGCGCCGAGGAACCGGAGGTGGAAATCCGCTTGTTCCAGATACCCCTCGCGCAACAGGTTAAAGGGCTGCGCAGTGATTTGTATGACGTCGGCTTTGCCCAGTCGGCGGATGTGGGGGATGGCCTTCTTACCGAACCCGTATGGCACGATCCACTGGTGGCAGCGATACCTGCGCGTCATCCGCTGCTGACCTACAAGCGCGTTCCGCTGGCAGAAGTGCTGCGCTATCCGCTGGTGCTATGCCACCCGCAAGCGTGTGAGGGGTGTGCGCGCCAGATCGAAAGCGTGTTGCGGAAGGTGGACGTGGAACCGATCGTGGCCGACCACGCGAGTTCGCCCGACATGCTGCTGGCGCTGGTGGCGGCGGGCTATGGCATCGGTCTGATCAACGCGACGCGGATCGAGGATTTTCGGCACCCCGATGTCGTCACGCGGCCGCTGGCGGGTCGTGCGGTGATGTTGACGACGTACTTGCTGCGGCTCGACAGTGAGCCGTCAGAGCCGTTGCGGCATTTCATCGAGCGAGTCAAGCCCGAACTGGAAACGACACAAGGCGACAAGCCTTGAGATTTCGCCCATCGAAGGGCGCGCTGTTGCAGGAGGAAAGGTCATGAAAAAGTCCGCTTCCGTCATGATGGCTTGCATGCTGTTGGTGGCGTGCAGCAAGGCTCCGCCTACCGATACGGTGGATTCGTTGGTAGCCCATCCCGATCACTTGCGCGAGGTCGAAAAGCGGTGTGCGGACGACTACGCGAAGATGGGTGCCGCGGAATGCAATGCGGCATCTGAAGCACGCCATCGGTTATTTATGGGCAACGGCCCGCAGTACACGCCGCCCAAAAAACCACCGACGTTCTGAATCGTCAGTCGAGCAACGCGCGATGTCATTTGTTGCGTGATACGTCTGCACGCGCCCGAGTGCGCTGCAATGCGCGGCGCTTTGTTCCTGCTTGAAATGTTGCGTTTTCGATCTTCACCATCGCCATAACGGTCTTTGACCGGCACTGATTGCGGCACTGATTCTCACGGCTATGCAGCGCGGAAGGGCTGCATAACGGACGTGGAAATCGGAGTCTGGCATGAACGGGACCAGTGTGCTGTTCGGCCAGGTGCTGACGGTGTTCGGCATCGTGGTCGCGGGAGTTTGGGCTGCTACCCAATGGACCGCCGCACACTTGGGCTACCAGCTACGCCTTGGTTTGCCCTGGTTCGATTGCCTTGGCATTCCGGTCTATCACCCTTGGCAATTGCTCCC
Organism: Dyella monticola; assembly: GCF_003363155.1. Taxonomy (GTDB): domain Bacteria; phylum Pseudomonadota; class Gammaproteobacteria; order Xanthomonadales; family Rhodanobacteraceae; genus Dyella_B; species Dyella_B monticola. Next base: position 817,390 of record NZ_QRBE01000001.1, read on the forward strand.
ATGGTGGTACTGGTACGACGCCTATGCGCCGCGCCTGTTCCTCAAGGGCGGTGCCATCGCCGCAGCCAGTGGGGTTATGGCTGCGGCCGTTGCCATCAGCATGTCGGTATGGCGCGCGCGGCAGTCGCGTCTGATTACGACCTACGGTTCGGCGCGCTGGGCCGATGCCCGCGATGTCCGAAAGGCGGGGCTCGTTAAGCCCGCGGGCGTATTCCTTGGTCTTCATGACTACCAGTACCTGCGTCACGACGGGCCGGAACACGTCCTGACCTTTGCGCCCACGCGCTCGGGCAAGGGCGTGGGCCTGGTGATTCCCACCTTGCTGACGTGGTCTGGCTCGGCCGTCATCCATGACATCAAAGGCGAGAACTGGCAGATCACGGCCGGCTGGCGCGCGCGCTTCTCGCATTGCCTGCTGTTCAATCCCACCGATCCGAGGTCGGCCGCGTACAACCCGCTGCTCGAAGTCCGGCGCGGCGCGCAGGAAGTGCGCGACGTGCAGAACATCGCCGACATCCTGGTCGATCCCGAAGGCGCGCTCGAACGCCGTAACCATTGGGAGAAGACCTCGCACGCGCTCCTGGTCGGCGCGATCCTGCACGTGCTCTACGCGAGCGAGGACAAGACGCTGCGCGGCGTCGCCAACTTCCTGTCCGATCCGGCGTGCCCGTTCGAGCTGACGCTGCATCGGATGATGACGACGAAGCATCTGGGCGATGCCCCGCATCCCGTCGTCGCTTCCGCCGCCCGCGAAGTCCTCAACAAGAGTGATAACGAGCGGTCGGGCGTGCTGTCCACGGCCATGTCCTTCCTCGGCCTGTACCGCGATCCCACCGTGGCCGACGTCACGTCGCGCTGCGATTGGCGCATCGCCGACCTGATTGCGTCTGAGCATCCCGTCTCGCTGTACCTCGTCGTGCCGCCGTCGGACATCAGCCGTACCAAGCCGCTGATCCGTCTGATCCTCAACCAGATCGGCCGCCGCCTCACCGAATCGCTCGATGGCAGCGATGGCATTGCACGTCGCCACACGCTGCTGTTGATGCTCGACGAGTTTCCCGCGCTGGGTCGCCTGGACTTCTTCGAGTCGGCACTGGCTTTCATGGCGGGCTACGGCATCCGCAGCTTCCTCATCGCGCAGTCGCTCAACCAGATTGACAAAGCCTACGGGCAGAACCATTCGATCCTCGACAACTGCCATGTGCGCGTGACGTTCGCTACCAATGACGAACGCACGGCCAAGCGCATCTCGGAAACACTCGGCACCGCAACCGAACTGCGCGCACAGCGTAACTACGCCGGTCATCGGCTTGCGCCGTGGCTTGGGCACTTGATGGTGTCGCGCCAGGAAACGGCGCGCCCGCTGCTCACCCCCGGTGAGGTCATGCAGCTTCCGTCCGACGAGGCGGTGGTGATGGTGTCCAGCCTGCCGCCCATCAAGGCGAAGAAGCTGCGCTATTACACCGACGTCAATTTCCGCCGGCGTGTGCAGCCACCGCCCGCGTTATCCGTCGGGTGCTATGCCGATGTGCCGCCCTCGCGGCCGGATGACTGGAGCCGCCTGGCGATGCCCGCCGTGCCCAGCGCAGGGGTGATGGCGCCGACCGTTGTTGATGGCAGTACAGCCGACGATGGCGCCCCGCGCCGCCAGCCTGAACTGGCCGACGTCTCCCATCACGCCGCCGAACGCGAACCGCCAGCCAGCGACCTAGCGTTACTCGATGACGACGACCTGCTGTTGCCGATGCCCGCGCAACTCGATCCGCGCTTGCAACGCAATGCGCGGTTGGCCGCTCTCGACCCCGGTGACGGGATGGCGCTATGAGCCAATACCGTCTCAACCTGTTCATCCCGCCCGACCACGCCCGGCGGCTCGACGAGCTCGCCGTGAAGAAGGGCGTGTCCAAGTCGTCCATCGTCGCGGCGGCGCTCGCCTCGTGGCTCTCGCCCGATGCGGGCGACCAGCGCGAGGCCGCAATCGCGCGCCGACTGGATCGGCTCACGCGCCAGTATGAGCGCCTGGAGCGCGACCAGGCCATCCTGATCGAAACCGTCGCGCTCTACGTGCGCTATTACCTGACGGTCACGACACCCGTACCGGAAGCACATCAGGACGCTGTACGCGCGCAAGGCAAGGCGCGTTTCACACAGTTCGTCGAACAGCTCGGCCGACATCTCCTACGCGGCCATAGCTTGTTGCGCGACTTGGTGGAAGAGATCCAGCCCGACACCGTTCGGCGCGAGGCCGATGCCGCTGCGTCGGTGAGGCAGGCCGATGGAGAAGCGACGTGAGCGCGCAGCCGCACGACGTGAGTCCGGCGGCGCGCTCGCTCGACCGCCGCGTGCGCATGTTGCGCACCGCGATGGGGCCGCTGATCGCCGCGGCACTGGACGATCCCGATGTAGTGGAAGTGCTGCTGAACCCGGACGGGACGCTGTGGATCGACCGGCTTTCCTCGGGACGTGCGCCGATGGGTGCCTCGCTGTCGGCGGCTGACGGCGAACGCATCATCCGGCTGGTCGCCGCACACGTGCGCGCCGAAGTCCATGCGGGCAAGCCGCTGCTCTCGGCGGAGCTGCCGGAGACGGGCGAGCGTTTCGAGGGCGTATTGCCACCGGCGGTATCCGGCCCAGCCTTCGCGCTGCGCAAGCGCGCCGTCGGCGTCATCGGATTGGATCGCTACATCGCGGACGGCATCCTGAGCGCCGAGCAAGCGGCGTTCTTGCGCCAGGCTGTGCGCGAGCCTCAGAACATCCTGATCGCCGGGGGCACCAGCAGCGGCAAGACCACACTCGCCAACGCCTTGCTCGCCGAAGTGGCCGACACCGGCGATCGCGTGCTGGTGCTCGAAGACACGGTGGAATTGCAATGCGTCGCACGCGACCACGTGCCGTTGCGCACGTTACCCGGTGTCGTGTCGATGACCGAGCTCGTGCGCGCCACGATGCGGTTGCGTCCCGACCGCGTGATCGTGGGCGAAGTACGCGGTGTCGAAGCACTCGATCTGGTCAAGGTCTGGGGCACGGGTCATCCCGGCGGCATTGCCACCATCCATGCCGGCTCCGCGCACGGCGCGCTGCTGCGCTTGGAACAACTGATTCTCGAAGTCGCCGTGACGCCGCCGCGCGCGCTGATTGCCGAGGCGGTCAACGTCGTCGTCTTCATCGCCGGGCGCGGGCGTGCCCGCCACGTCCAGGACATCGCCCGCGTCGTCGGCTTCGACGAACGCGGCTATCGACTCGATCCCGTGCCTGCTCCGTCGTCTTTCTCGCCTGTCACTTCAGGAGTTCCGTCATGACACGAACCCGCCTTTACGACGATCCGCTTTTCCGTAACGCGTTGCCGTGGCTGCTCCTGTTGCTGATGTGCCTGGCAGCGACAGCGGCGCACGCGGCCGGCTCGAACATGCCGTGGGAAGCGCCGCTGCAATCCATTCTCGATTCTATCCAGGGACCGGTCGCCAAGATCATCGCCGTCATCATCATCATCGTGACGGGCCTCACGCTCGCCTTCGGTGACACCAGCGGCGGCTTCCGTCGCCTGATCCAGATCGTGTTCGGGCTCTCCATCGCCTTCGCCGCGTCCTCGTTCTTCCTGTCGTTCTTCAGTTTCTCCGGCGGCGCGGTGGTGACATGAACGAGACCGCCACCCTTGTCGCGGGTTTTGAAGTGCCGCTGCATCGGTCGCTGACCGAACCGATCCTGATGGGCGGTGCGCCGCGCACCGTGGCAATCGCCAACGGCACGCTCGCCGCGGCGGTGGGACTGGGTCTGCAACTGTGGATTCCCGGCATCGCGTTGTGGCTGATCGGTCATTCGCTGGCCGTGTGGGGCGCGAAAGTCGATCCGCAATTCATGCAGGTTTTCGCGCGGCACTTGAAGCACCGACCGCTGCTGGACGTGTGAGGCGGCCATGCTGAACCTCGCCGAATACCGCCCGCGGCCCGCACAACTTGCCGACTGGCTGCCGTGGGCGGGACTCGTCGCGCGTGGCGTGGTGCTCAACAAGGACGGTAGCTTCCAGCGCACGGCGCGGTTTCGCGGGCCGGATTTGGACAGCGCAACACAGAGCGAGCTGGTCGCTACGACCGCCCGGCTCAACAATGCGCTGCGTCGACTCGGCTCGGGCTGGGCGCTCTTTATCGAGGCGGAACGGCGAGCCGCAGCAGGGTATCCGCACTCGGAGTTCCCCGACCCGCTGTCCTGGCTGGTGGACGAGGAACGGCGCGCCGCCTTCGAGGAAGCCGGTAGCCATTACGAGAGCGGTTACCACCTGACGCTGGTGTATCTGCCGCCGGAGGAATCGCGCGCGCGGGCAGCAAAGCTGCTCTATGAAAACACGCCGACGTCGGGCGTGGACTGGCGCGAACGGCTCACCGCGTTCGTCGCCGAAACCGATCGGGTGTTCGATCTCCTCGATGGTGTTATGCCTGAGATCGCGTGGCTGGATGACAGCGAGACGCTGACCTATCTGCACGGTTGCATTTCCACGCGGCGTTATCGCATCGGCGTGCCGGAAGTGCCGTTTCACCTGGACGCGCTGTTGCCCGATGTACCGCTGGTCGGCGGCTTAGCACCGATGCTGGGTGACCAGCATGTGTGCGTGGTGACGGTGCGCGGTTTTCCGACGTCGACCTGGCCGGGACTGCTCGATGACCTCAACCGCCTGGGTTTTGCTTATCGCTGGTCCACGCGCTTTCTCTGTCTGGACAAGGCAGAGGCCGAGAAGGAACTGACGCGCCTGCGTCGGCAATGGTTTGCCAAGCGCAAGAACGTCGTGGCGCTGCTGCGCGAAACCATCTTCCAGCAGGAGTCGCCCCTGGTCGATAGCGATGCGGCCAACAAGGCAAGCGATGCCGACGCCGCCTTGCAGGAACTGGGTAGCGACCAAGTGGCCTTCGGCTACGTCACGACGGCGGTGACCGTCATGGATGTCGATGCGACGGCGGCCGATGAAAAGCGGCGGCAGATCGAACGCGCCATTCAAGGACGCGGCTTTGTCACGATCCACGAAACCCTCAACGCGGTGGAAGCGTGGCTGTCCTCGATCCCAGGTCATGCCTACGCGAACGTGCGCCAGCCGATCATCTCCACGCTCAATCTCGCGCACATCATGCCGGTGTCGGCGTTGTGGGCGGGTCAGGAGCGCAATGCGCATCTGGACGGGCCGCCGCTGATCGTCACACGTACCGACGGCGCCACGCCGTTCCGACTGGTGACGCATATCGGCGATGTGGGACACACGCTGGTGGTCGGCCCAACGGGCATGGGCAAGTCGGTGCTGCTTGCAATGCTGGCGATGCAGTTCCGGCGCTATCGACGCTCACGCATCTTCGCGTTCGACATGGGCCGCTCGATGCGCGCCACCATCCTCGGCCTCGGTGGTGAGCACTACGACCTCGGCACCGATGGTGCTATCGCGTTCCAGCCGCTCGCGCGCATCGACCGGCACGGCTATCGCACGTGGGCAGCTGAATGGGTCGAAAGCCGGCTGGCGCGCGAAGGTGTCGCGGTGGGTCCTGACGAGAAGGCAGCCATCTGGTCCGCGCTCGGCAGTCTCGCCGGGGCACCCGTCGAACAGCGCACGCTGACGGGTCTGTCCGTGCTGCTTCAATCCAATGCACTGCGTCAGGCGCTCGCGCCCTATGTGCTCGGCGGCGCCCACGGTCGCCTGCTCGACGCCGACCACGATCGGCTCGGTGTGGCCGACGTGCAGGGCTTCGAGATGGAGGAGCTGATGGCGAGCCACGCCGCTGTCCAGGCGGTGCTCGGGTATCTGTTCGCACGCTTTAACGAACGGTTCGACGGCGCACCGACCTTGCTGATGCTCGATGAGTCTTGGCTGTTCCTCGACGACCCGGTGTTCGCCGCGCGCATCCGTCAGTGGCTCAAGGTGCTGCGCAAGAAGAACGTCAGCGTGATTTTTGCCACGCAATCGCTCGCCGACATCAAAGACTCGACCATCGCGCCCGCCATCATCGAAAGCTGCGCGAGCCGCATCTTCCTGCCGAACCCGCAGGCCACCGAGCCGCAGATTCGCACGATCTACGAAGGTTTTGGCCTCAACAGCCGTCAGATCGAGATCATCGCCACCGCCGAGCCCAAGCGCGACTACTACTACCAGTCGCGGCTCGGCAACCGCCTGTTCGATTTGGACTTGGGTCCCATCGCGCTCGCCTTCGCCGGTGCATCCACGCCGCAGGACCAGCGTGACATCGACCGTGTAGTGCTCGATGCCGGTGTGCCGGGCTTCACCGACGCCTGGTTGCGTCATGGCGGCCTTGATTGGGCAGCCGACCTCATCCCCTCGTTTTCCTCGCACTCGGAGATTCGGCCATGAAGAAGATCGGGCTGGCCGCCACCGCGGCCGTGTTGTTCGCGTATTCGTCGGCGAGCTTCGCGCAGTGGGCGGTATTCGACGCGGCGAACTTCTCGCAGAACCTGCTCACGGCGGCACGCGAGCTGCAACAGATCGACAACCAGATTCAGCAGTTGCAGAACGAGGCGCAGATGCTGACCAATCAGGGTCGCAATCTCACCAGCCTTAACTACAGCGCGCTGTCGCAGTTGTTGACCACGCTGGCGAGCACCAACCAGTTGATCACGCAGGCGCAGGGACTGACCTTCAACGTCGCGCAGTCGCAGGCGACCTTTAATCGGTTGTACCCCAGTGCCTACGGCGCCGGCACATCGAACGCGCAGATGGTGCAGGACGCGCAAACGCGCTGGCAAATGTCGGTGCAGACCTTGCAGACCGCGACGCAGATGCAGTCGCAGGCGGCGCAAAACCTGCTGTCGGATCAAGGTGTGCTAAGCCATCTGGTCACGCAGAGTCAGGGTGCGGTCGGTGCCCTGCAGGCGAACCAGGCGACGAACCAGCTGCTCGCGTTGATCGCTCGCCAAGCCATCCAGGCACAGCAGCTCACCGTGTCGCAGAGTCGCGCGACAGCGCTGGACGAAGCGCGCGCCGCGGCCGATGAAGCGCAAGCCGAACAGGTGCGTTCGCGCTTCATCGGTAGCGGCCCGCAATACACGCCGCAGCCGGTGAGCTTCTACGGGAATTGACGGCGATGGGCCGCGCACTCGTCCTGTCCATCATGGCGTTGTGGGTTTCGTGCAGCCGCCACGTCCCACCGTTGACGGTGGACGCCTTGGCCCACGATCCCCAACGGCTGTATGCGCTGCGGATTCGTTGCGTGACGCCGCGCGCGCAGGTGAGCCGCGCCGCGTGCCGTATCGCGGACGAAGCGTACAGCCGGCGTTTCTTCCTCGGGCTTGGCGACGGCGGCGAATACCAGACGCTACGATCGTTGCCACCGATCCCGGCGAGCTTCGAGGCGGCGCAAGAGGATCGGCCATGAACGATCTTTCCGTCATCGATCAATTCCTGGCTGTCTTCTCGCAGTACATCGACTCCGGGTTCGGGCTGCTGCACGGCGAAGTCGCGTATCTCTCCGCCACGCTGATCGTCATCGACATGACGCTCGCGGGTTTGTTCTGGGCGATGGGCGGCGAGGAAGTGCTGGCGAAGCTGATCCGCAAGACGCTCTACGTCGGCGCGTTCGCTTACATCATCGGCAACTTCAACACCCTCGCGGGCATCGTGTTCCGCTCCTTTGCGGGCCTCGGCCTACTCGCGACGGGCTCGGCACTGAGCATCGGCAGCTTCCTGCAACCAGGGCGACTGGCTCAGGTGGGTGTCACGGCTGGCCAGCCGATCCTGCAACAGGTCGGCACGATGTCGCACGGTTTCACGACGGTCTTCAGCAACCTCGACATGATCGTGGTGCTGCTGCTGGCCTGGATCGTGGTGGTCCTCAGCTTCTTCATTCTGGCCGTGCAGCTTTTCGTGACGCTGGTGGAATTCAAGCTGACCACGCTCGCCGGTTTCGTGCTGGTGCCCTTCGCGCTGTGGAACAAGACCGCGTTCCTTGCCGAGAAGGTGCTGGGCAATGTGGTGTCCTCGGGCGTCAAGGTGCTGGTGCTGGCCGTGATCGTCGGCATCGGCTCGACGATCTTCGGGCAGTTCCAGGCGCCGGCCGGTGCCGATCCGTCGCTCAACCACGCACTCGCGATCATGCTCGCCTCGCTCACGATGCTCGGACTCGGCCTCTTTGGGCCGGGCATCGCCACGGGCCTTGTGTCCGGTGCGCCGCAGCTCGGTGCCGGAGCCGCGGCCGGCACGGCGCTCGGCGCGGCGGGCTTGGCCTTTGCCGGAGGAGCCGCCGCAGCGGGCGGCGGCGCGGCGATCGCCGCCGGCACACGTCTCGCCGCGCGCGGCGCGATCGGTACTGCGCGTGCAGCCAGCGGCGCTGCGACAGCGTATCGCGCCGGGGCCGCTGCATCGGGCACGACCGGCGCACGCGCCTTCGGCGCCGGCATGGCCAACGTCGCGCGCAGCGGCGCGCAGGCGGCCGGGGCACGGGTCGCAGCCGGTGCGCGTGCCATGCGAGATCGCGCGGCGTCGGCTGTTGGCACTGCGCCTGCAGGCGCAGCATCCGGCACTGCGGTCTCCAGTGGTGCCGCATCACCCGCCATCGACGACAAAGCGCCCGGCTGGGCGCAGCGCCTGCACCGCCGCCAGCGCGTCGTGCATGGCGCCTCAACCGCCGCCCACGTTGCACGCTCGGCCGATCACGGCGGTGGCGGGGCCGCGCCCGAGCTACGCGATCCCTCGAACGAGTAGGGGAGGCAAGTCATGCGCTTCAAACGACCCGGTGTGCGCTACAGCGAGTCCCCTATACCGGCCACGCCTTATCAAGCCGCCGTGCAGGTCTGGGATGAACGCATTGGCAGCGTCCGCGTGCAGGCGAAGAACTGGCGGTTGATGGCTTTCAGCTGCCTGGGACTCGCGCTGCTGATGGCGGTCGGCCTGGTATCGCAATCCAGCCAGTCGCGTGTCACGCCTTATGTGGTCGAAGTCGATCACGCAGGGCAGGTCCGCGCCGTAGGGGCGGCAGTGACGCCGTATACGCCGACCGACGCACAGATCGCCTATCACCTGGCGCGCTTTATTACCGACGTGCGCTCACTGTCGATCGACCCGATCGTGGTGCGGCAGAACTGGCTCGAAGCCTACGGCTACACCACTGATCGGGGCGCGGCCACGTTGAACGATTACGCCCGCGCGCACGATCCGTTCGCCCATGTCGGTCAGGATTCCACATCGGTCGAGGTGATCAGCGTGGTGCGCGTCAGCGATGCCTCGTTCCAGGTGCGCTGGACCGAACAGCACTTCAACGATGGCACGCCGACCGGCACTGAGCATTGGACCGCGATCCTGACGCTGGTCATGCAGACACCGCGCACCGAACAGCAAGTGCGCCGCAATCCACTGGGCATCTACATCAACGGCCTGTCGTGGAGCCGTGATCTCAACGCATCGGAAGGAACGAAACCATGAGCACATCGCCGTTTCCCGTTTCATCACGACAAAGCGGCCGCGGTCGCGGCGCGCGCGACCGCGTTGCGCGGCAAGCTTATCAACGTCGTCTCAGCGAAGAGTTGTGGCAGATATGGCCGTTGTTCTCGTCACGCCTTGCGCTGGATGCGCGCACGCTCCGCACTATCTGCCTGCTGACGCTCGCCGCCGCCGCGAGTGGTTGCGCATCCACCGGCAAGCCGCCGCCGTCCATCTCGCTCGATGAATCCGTGATGGCCGAACCGTTGTTCGAGCCCCCGAAACCCGTTGCGGTGGTGGAAGTCCCGAAGCCCCTCCCATTGCCGGACCAGATGAAGCCACTGCCGGGTCGCACGGATGCCACGCCGGCGCCGGAACCCGCGGACGCGAAGGCGCGGGTCGAGCAGGCCAATGTCGAGGCGAGCGTGGCGCCCGCGCGCGACGGCTACATCAATGCGATTCAGGTCTGGCCGTTCTCAGACGGCGCGCTGTATCAGGTCTATACGAGTCCGGGCCGAGTAACGGTCATCGCCTTGCAGCCGGGTGAGGAACTGGTGACGGTGGCCGCCGGCGACACCGTGCAATGGATCGTGGGTGATACGGCAAGCGGAAGCGGTGCGAGCCGGCGTGTGGACGTGATGGTCAAGCCGGTGCGCGTGGGCATCAAGACGAACCTGGTCATCACGACGAGCAGGCGTACCTACCTGCTGGAACTCACTTCCACCCCGCAGGCATGGATGGCGGCGGTGTCGTGGGAGTATCCGAAGGATCAGATGCTAGCGCTGCAGGCTCAGGCGAAGGCGGCGGCTGCCGCAGCGCCCGTCGCCGCAGGCTTGTCGTTGGATCAATTGCACTTCCGTTACGCGATCACAGGGGATAGCCCGCCGTGGAAGCCGGTACGGGCGTTCGACGACGGGCAGCATGTCTACATCCAGTTTCCGTCCGGCATTGCGCAGGGCGAATTGCCACCGTTGTTCGTGGTGGGCCCGGACGGTAAAGGCGAACTGGTGAACTATCGGTTCCACGCCCCTTACGACATCGTGGATCGCCTGTTCGGCGCGGCCGAGTTGCGTTTGGGCGGGGAGAAAGCCGCCGTGGTACGCATCGAGCGCACCGACGGCGTTCCTGCGGGAGCCAGTCATGGCCGCGACTGACCACGGAGCGCCGCCCGCACCGAAGGTGCCACCTGAGCGCGTCGCGTTGCGCGCCGCGCCGCGTCCAGTGACGCGGCTCAACCGCCGTACGCTGGCCGTCTCCGCCACGCTGCTGGCGGTGGCCGTTGCCGGCGCGTCGATGTGGGCACTGCAATCGAAAGGCCGGCGGGGTTCAGGCAGCCAAACGAATCTCTACAACGTCGATCGGATCGCCAAGGCTGACGACTTAGATCAGTTGCCGGCTGACTACTCGAAGCTGCCGGCGAAGCCAGAGCCCGCACCATCGCCGGCGGCCGGTGTGCCGCAGCTCGGACCGCCCTTACCGGGCGATTGGGGCGCTTCATCGGTCACGCCGTTGCCGACGGGCAATCCCACGACAGGACCATCGGCCGAGAGCATCGATCGGCAGCGTCGGGCCGAAGAAATCGCGCGGTCGGCGGTGTTCTTCCGTACCACCACCAACAACGGAAAGCCCGATGCCGCTTCGACGGGCGCGAACACCTCACCGGTGGCCAACGCTGCCGCTGGATCCTTCAACCCGATGGGTGCCGGCCCGGCATCCTCGGCGGCGCAACCCAATGATCCGACCGCCATCCAGAACCGGCAGGATCAGAAGGAAGCGTTCTTGGTCAATGGCGCTGAGGCGGCTACTCGGAACACCGGTGGCTTGCAGGCGCCGGCTTCGCCGTACACGGTGATGGCGGGCACCATCATTCCGGCCGCTCTGGTGACGGGCATCAATTCCGACCTACCGGGAGAGATCATCGCCGAGGTGACACAACCGGTGTACGACACCGCGACGGGGCAATACCTACTCATCCCGCAGGGCTCGCGCCTGATTGGCCGCTACGACAGCCAGGTCGCGTTCGGGCAGCGGCGCGTGCTGCTGGTGTGGTTGCGGCTGGTGTTGCCGGATACCTCGTCGATCGCGCTGGACAAGCTGCCCGGCATCGACCCGGCCGGCTATGCCGGCGTCGAAGATGGGGTGGATTGGCATTGGGGTCGCATCTTGTCCGGGGCGGCCCTGTCCACGATGCTGGGCGTCAGCTCCGAACTGGCCGTCTCCAACGAAGGTGACATTAATGGCAACACTGTGCTTGCGTTGCGCGACAGCGCGCAGGACACCGCCAACCAGGTCGGCCAGGAGATCACCCGTCGCAACCTCAGCGTCCAGCCGACGCTGACTGTGCGGCCGGGCTTTCCGGTGGACGTGATGGTGAACAAGGATCTGGTGCTACGGCCGTACCAGCCGCTCTTTATCCAGCGAGGGCCGATGCCATGAGTGCGTCCCCAAAAAAACTGCGGCTCGGGCCGCTACCCGACACGCGAACAGTCAAGTTGACGTTTCCGTGCCCGGCCCAGCTCAAAGCCGATCTTGATCGGTACGCCGCCATGCATGCACAAAGCTACGGCGAAGCGGTCGATGCGGCGATGCTGATCCCGCTCATGCTGGAAGCGTTCATGACCGCCGATCGCGGGTTCCGGCGGTCAAAGCGACAGGGCTCGCGGCTTGCCGATGGCGCACCGGTGGCGTCCCGCTGAGAGTAGGGCATTCTCCTCGCAGGGCACACGACCGCGCCGGTTGCGGCCCGGCCGGCCGTCCTTACTCTTCGCGCTCGGTATCCCCGTGCGGCGAGTCTTCGATCAGCTGTACAAGCGGCACCTGAAAGAATCGCGGTCGTACCGCACGATGGCGGCGCATCGCCGCATGCAGCGTCGAGGGGCTGCGGTCCAGACGCCGGGCCACAGTCGCCAGCGAAAAGCCACCGCCCTGCGTCGCGTGCCAGGCAATCAGGGCTCGGGCCAGGGGCAGGACCGGCCTCCCTGACGACTGCAGGTCCTCTGGCGCCAGACCCAGGCGCTGGCACACGGCCTCAATGATCTGCTCCAGCGGGGGGCGTCCCGATTCGACTTGGTGCAGCCAGCGGCAGAAGGCGGCGAGGGGCATCCCACGACCGCCCAAACGCGCCTCGGCGATAGCCGGGGCCTCGCCCTGCGCCATGAAGCGGCCGTAACCCTCCGTTCCGGCGAAGCCTCGCTGGGCCAGTTGCGTATAGACGAGTAAGGTCGTGAGCCAGCGCGTCTCGCACAAACCGAGGTAAGCGCGATGGCTATTCGCCACGTAGTCGCGCAGGTCTTCGACCTTGCCGGCCATCAGCGGCGCCAGGTGGATGTACCGGACAAGCTCCGGCAGATGCTCGGTTCGCTTGAGCAGGATGGCCCGGTACGCCCGGCCGAAGTGATGTCCCGGCCGGCGGTAGCGGCGGCTGACCGCACGCGAGTAGGGGCCCATCGCTTGCTGCACGATGCGGCCAATCGGCACCTCATGCACCTGAATCACCAGATGCGCCTGCTGCGTCAGCCAGGCGTAGGCGTGTAACCGGGCCCGAGCGCGTTCGAGCGCTTGGGCGAGCATGACCTCAAAGAGCGGCTGATCGGAGGACGGCTCCGGAAACAACGGACGCCCCACGTTCGTCGTCAGTGTTACGCCGTAGATACTCCCCTTTGCGTGGGGATGTCGTCTCTGCGTCACGGGGGCGGCCTGGGCTTACGAGGGATACACGCGCTCGTAGGGGGCGGTATCGGCACATTGCTGCTGGTGCCATAGGCGCGCGTAAAGGCTATCGGATGCCAGCAACGCCGCGTGCGTGCCGCGTTCGGCGATGCGTCCCTGCTGCAGCACGATGATCTCCTCGGCGTGGGCCACGGACGAGAGTCGGTGCGAGACGACTACGGTCGTGTGATGCTGGGCGATCTGGCGCAGATTGCGCACGATATGCTGCTCGGTCAACGCATCCAGCGAGGACGTCGCTTCGTCGAACCAGAACAACCGCGGACGGCGCAACATCGCCCGGGCAATCGACACGCGCTGGCGTTCGCCGCCGGATAGACGAAGACCATGCTCCCCTACGCGCGTCTCATACCCTTCTGGCTGTCGCATGATGAAGGCGTGCAACTGTGCCAGGCGGGCCGCTTGCTCTATCTCCACGCGTGTGCATTCGGGATTGCCCAGGCGAATGTTGTTGGCGATCGTGTCGTTGAGCAACAGGGTATCCTGCGGGACCACGGCGACCGCGGCGCGCAGCGATGCCAGCGCCAGGTCGCAGACCGGACAGCCATCGAGCAGAATCCTGCCACTATCAGGCTCGACCAGTCGGACTGCGAGGCGCAGCAGGGTGGACTTGCCAGCACCGCTGGCACCCACGACCCCCAGGGTCCGGCCGGCGCGCACGCGAAAACTTATGTCTTGGAGCACCGGTTGTCCCGTGCCGTAGCTGAGATGCACACGGTCGAACACGAGTTCGCCGTACCCATCGACCGCCGGTGTTGCCCTGCCTTGCACTGACTCCGGCGCTTGCCGCTGCAAATCCAGCATGCGCTCGACGAAGGCCAGGCCGCGCGCGAGCTGCTGCAAGGCCACGCCCAACATTTCCACGGGCCGCACCAGTTGAAGCAGGTACGCGCTGACCATCACGAAAACCCCAAGCGTCATGGCCCCGGCCCGTACCTGTCGGCACGCATACGCCAAGGTGAGCCCCAGGAAGCCCGCGAAGATCGTCCCGACCAGCATGCCGTTGGACAGGCGGCGTGCATAATAGGTGCGCCAGTGCGCTTCGCCACGCGCAAGCACGGCATCGAACCGTTTCCCGGCGATCGACTCGGCGCCGAAATACTTTACCAACTCAAAGTTGGCCACGTAGTCGAGCATCACGCCGTGGGCCTCGGTCTGCGCCGCCGCCGCCGCGCGCGCAGGACCCGCGATGCGTACAACGCCCCAGGCGAACACCGCTGCGTAGCCGAGGAGCGCCAGCACGAACAGCGCTGTGAACACCGGCTGCCCCAGGTGCAGCAGCACCCCAATGACGGTAGCCAACTCCAGCAGCACCGGCAGGATCGTGTACAGCGTGTACTGCAGGATGTATTCCACGCCCTGCAGACCTGTCGTGAGCGCTTCGCTCACCGCGCCGACCTTCATCTGCAGATGAAACCGCATGGGCAGGCGGATGACGTGGGCGAACAACCGCTCGCTCAGGCTGCGGTACATGCGCCGCTGGGCACCGCCGAACACGAACTCGCGCAGTTGGGAGGCAATCCGCGTCAACCACGTGGCAAGGGCGTAGATCCCCACCACTGCGAACAGTGGCAGCGGGGCATCGTGCGCCGAAGGATTTAGGTCGTCGACGACGCTTTTCAGTACGACTGGCGCTAGGCCATTGAGTACAGCGGCCACACCCACGAGGACTAGAGCAAGACACAGCCGGCGCTTGGCATACGCGTCCATCTCCCGCAGCAACTGCACTGTTTCGCGCAATACCTGCCCAGCAGTGGCCTTCGGCGCGCCCGTGTGCGAGTCGTCCCGCACGCCAAAGGGATCATCGCGTCGCTCGACCACGGGGAGCGCCCTGAAGCGAAGCCTTTGCGCTAGTGGCAGAACAAACCCGTCCGATGGACGCCACGCGACGGCGCAGCCGTTCGCGGCGTGTTGGTCGCTGACAGCCATGCTGCGACGGCGGCACGTCGCGATGACACGCCTCCTCAAGGGCTGCGACATTTACTTCGTCCAACGTTTTGCAGAACAGCTTCGGGTTGGTTTGTTCATAGCGCGTAATCGCGTGGTATAGCGCAGAGCGTCGGCGTCCGAGCGCGCGCTCTACCTCGGCAAGCGGCGCAACGCCGGTACGTATGGCATAGCGTGTGACCACGGCGCGGGCGAGCGTCAGGCGTGATGCTCGAGCGCGCGAGAGCAGTACCGCGCGACTGATGTCCAGCACCTGCGCGACAGCCTTGATCGCATCGTCCAAGGTCATGCGTTGATGCTTAACCTGCTGCGCGATGCATCCGGCGAGCCACTGGTCCGCGGTGGCATTGCTGCCGAATGGCGAGCGCAGTCTCTCGGGCACGACCGCGTCGCCGTCATCGACTTCGGTGAAACGGCGGTACATCTCCCGCTGCTTGGAGCATACGGTCGACAACATCCGAAGCATGACGCCGGTCCGCAATCCGTTCATCCGGCGTCCGGTCGCGTAAGCGCGATGACTGCTCCAGGGATAAGTCGCCCAGTCTTGCGTCAGTGCCCACTCGCAGGGGCTGCGATGGATGCTGCGCACGAGGGCAGGCAGCCATGCGCGCGAACGCAGTACCACGGCGCGATAACGCTCGCGAAAAAGGTGACCCGACTCGCCACGTTGTCGATGCACATAGCGAGACTGTCCGGTTGCGATCCGCTGGATGCACAGTGCCAAGGGCACATCGGTAATGGCGATCGCCAGCCTGATTTGCTGCGGGCAACAGCAGAACGCGTGGACATGAGCACGAGAGCGCTGCGCACTTCTTCCAATGAGATGGAGCAAATGCCGGAACTCGGCATCGTTCGCGTAGATGGTCTGTCCCGTCTCGGCCTGAAGAACAACAAAATTAATACTTTGAGGAATATGTACGCGACCCATGCGCGACATCTCAGTCCTCCTTTCCCTCAAACCTTCCCACGGTACTCCGCTGTAGCGTCAGCCCTCATTTGGGTCGTTGCCGATATGCCCGGCATGATCCGGAATTGCCTTGCCCGGCACACTGCGACCCCTGTGCAAGTACACAATACGCGAGTGGTGACCGCGAACCAACGGCAACCTCGCATCTTTGATGCGCATCGTGCGAACGTCTCAAGTCTGTCACCGCAAAACGGTATCCCCGTTAGCCCAAAGCGATAGTGGCGCGTTGCGCTGACCATAATGCTCGCCAGATCGTTCCCAACCATCAGGCACCGCTTAAGTATACGCTTGCTTCGCTTGGCATGAATCGAACTGAGATGACACAGATACGAGCTCGAAAACTGAGGTTTTTCCTATTTCCTCGGCATCTGTGCCCTTGACGACGTTTATACGCCGTCGCACGGTATCAACGTCACCGGTGAGAGTGTCCACTAAATCCACGGCAGAAGGAGTTCATTATGGAACGCGAAGAAGACCTGCAACTCGTTGACCTCGGCGACGCCGCAACCGAAACGAGAGATGTCGGTACCGGAGGCGACGACAATCCCATCGTTCAGGGAAGGGACGCACTCTAAGAAGTCCCGGAGAGCTGTCCGAGATGCGCGGCTTCCGCCGCGCATCTCGGCGGCGATCAGGCTATGAAGTTCCTGCCCACATACCAGGCAGCGCGAAACCAGCATTCGTGGCGCAATCCTTTCATTCCGAAGTTATAGCCGCGCAAAGAAGCAGTGCGTCGGCCGATCCGGAGGAGCACCCGCGTAGATATTGGCTCCCGGAGCATGTGGTTGTCTGCACCAGGCTTGAAGGAGCCGTTCTGCTGGATCTCCAGAAGAACCGCTATTACGGACTGGGTCGTGCGGAGTCGATAGCGCTTTCTATCTTTGTTGCCAATTGGCCAGCTACGGCTGGCAGCCCAATATCCCACAATAGTCAAACGGCAGGTAACGCTGTCAACAGATACATCGCTGCGCTCCTAAATTCCGGTCTACTGTGTGCGATTGAACCCTTGCGACGTGTGCCCTCAGCCCAGGTCGCCACGCCGCTGTCTTCGATAGGCGAAGAGATCGTCGGAATAGGCCGCCCGAGCGTGGCGCAGGTCGTCACTTTTTTCCGGGCCTATCGGTGGGCACGAAACCACGTGCGCCACAGTTCGCTCGACACGATATCCCGCGCCGTAACGATGACGCGGACTTCGGCCGAGCGTCCCGGGTCAATGCCAAGCGAAAGTGACGTAGTGCCTCTAGTCTCAGCTTTCCGAATCCTTCGGCCTCTTGCAATGACAGCGAATGGGGAATGCCTGACCCATTCGCTCGCCCTACTCAGGTTTTTGGCTCGGTACGGCGTGTTTCCGACGTGGATCATCGGCGTGAGGCTTCGCCCGTGGAGGGCTCATAGCTGGATCCAGATGCAGGAACGTGTACTCGATTCGACGCCTGAAAAGGTCTGCGACTTTACCCCGATTCTCGCGGTGTGAACGGAATGTTTCGCTATCTCGCACTCGTTTGGGATATCCGAAGCCAAGCGCAAGTTGGCATAGCCCGAACACTGGCGGGTCGAATGACTACGGCGCCCAAGAGCTGGCGGCAAATACATCAATCCGACGGAGTGTCCGTATTCTGCGCAGACACATCGCATGGTTCGCTGGACGCGCACTCACTTGGACGCGAAAGCGGCGTTGTCCTTGGCGCCCTGTTTAAGCGGTGCATCGACAGCGGCGAGGATGGAGCCGCGACCCACGCGAGCTTTGATGAAGTCGAGTCTCGATGCATTGTGAAAACGCAAGGCCGACGACTGATAGAGGCTTATTGGGGGAATTATGTCGCCTTTCTGATCGATGAAGCACGCGGCCGAATATGGATTCTCAAGGACCCTACGGGATCGTTGCCATGTATGCGTGTAGTACATCACGGTGTGCATGTCATATTTTCATGCATTGAGGATTGCCTGGCATTTAACCTCGTACGTTTCACGGTCAACTGGCCTTACGTTGCCGACTACGTTCTCGGCGGGTGGACCAATGGCGAGAGCCGCTCGTTAAACGAGCTTGACCAGGTCACGCGCGGCGAGTGCATCGAGATCGATACGACATCAAACCGGTTGACGCGTCGGCAGTTCTATTGGAAACCGTCTACATTTGCGCTCGGGCCTCATCTTCTAGAGGACACACGAGTCGCGGCTACATTGCTCCGACGTACAGTGCGGCATTGTGTGCGCACCTGGGCTGGCTGTTACGAGAGTCTTCTCGTGCGACTGTCAGGTGGCCTGGACTCATCCATTGTTCTCGGCTGCCTGGGCGGACAAGGATCCGTCGCAAGTGGCAGAGTGACCTGCTTGGCCTACTACGGTAGCAACGTGGGCGCTGATCCTCGCCGCTGGGCGCGGTTGGCGGCGCACCACGTCAGAACGGAACTCATTGAGGTTCCGGTGGACGCTCGGCATGTCGGGCTGGAGCCATTGCTTAACGCTGCCCCGACGCCCGTGCCAGCACCGCTTGTCTCGTACTATCTGGCGAACAGGATTGAGCGAGAAGTAGTGCGTGATCGTGCTGTGACCGCGATACTCACTGGCGAGGGGGGCGATCCCGGCTTCGGGAGTTTATCGATTGGCAGGGCCATTGATGAAATGATTCGGAACCATGGATTCATCTTCCGTACGATCCAACTGGCCGCACAAATTGCGGCCATCCGAGATACGACTACTCTGCGCGTACTCGCTGACGCACTGCGAAGACGCGCCTTCGGAACCCGTCTCCGAGACAATGCGCGACTGTTTGACAAGCTCGGTCAAATGGCATCCTATGACACACGACGAACAGCTCTTGCTTATGATCACTATCCCCATCCTTGGTTTCGAGAGGAAGCCGGCGTGCCCTGGGGGCTCGTATATCGCTTGGGAATGCTGCTGACGGCGCCCGAGTTTTACGATCCATTTCCGGCGTCGGGCGGACACCAAGCCAATCTTGTGCACCCCCTGTATTCGCAGCCTGTGGTGGAGCTTTGCCTGCGCATTCCCCTTTATGTGCACTTCTTGAACGGACGTGATCGCGGGCTGGCGCGTAATGCGTTCACCGCGGAAGTTCCGAAAGAAATCCTGCAACGTCAATGGAAGGATCGGGGGGCGAACGTTAACGAAGAACTCGTCGCAAAGAACCTCGTATTCCTACGCAGTGTTTTGTTGGACGGCGTGCTTGTCCGAGAGGGTATCCTGGATCGCATTGCGATCGAACGCGCGCTATCCAATACGCCGACAAAGGCCGCCGCGGAGTTGCCAGTAATCCTGCACGACTTGGCTATCGAGCTGTGGGTTCGCAAATGGTCTAACTGCGCGGCAAGCGCGGCGGCTTGATAGTGAATTAGCAGGACTTGCCACCTGTACATCGCTTGGGCGCTGCGGTCCATTGAAGGTACGGAGGCGCAGGGAGCTTTGCGTCTTGGTCTCTCAAGATGCGTAACCGGTCCCATGCAGCATATTGCTGCCGCTTCAACTTGTCCGGGTCGCGCTCATCTTTCAGCCAGTAGAGCCACCAGTCCATCGTACGCTCCTGCAGCGCCAAGAGCTGGGTAGGATTTTGCGGATGATGATCGCCTCGCTCGATATTCGGGATGACGTAAAGCTCGACAGGTTTATTCAAGTGTCTCAGGCGGCTGAACATCTCCCACTGCATCGCTAGCGGTGCCGCCTTTCCTGCAAATGAGTCTGTCACCATCAGGAGCAACGGAGCACGAATGTGCTCGACGTTGAAGGTCGGCGCGTGCTCAAGCCAGTCCTTTAAGCCTGCTCCAAAGGGTTCCGAGCCATCACGTCGCTCTCTATCCGCCCAGCCCATCATGGCTGCCTCGAAGTACCCCGAGTCAATGTTGTCATCGGCGATGGCGGCGGCAAACGGGAACCCTGAAAAGGCCAAGGCGTATTCGACGTGCCAGCCGTTACGGCTAAAGCCCACAATACCGACGCGGGCACAGTCGATCAGACCAATAGAGTAAAGATACTTGATTGCCGACGTGTATCCACGCATCCGTGCGTCCGCCTCGGATGACGGGTATCCCGCCGGCGGTGTTCCGATCTCCAAGACGACAATGCCTTGGTTTGCCAGTGGCTGCGCCAAATATACAGGTCCACCAGGACCGAGCGTTGCGCCTGGCGCGCCTCGTCCGTACAGCGAAAAGTCCTCGTGCCGATCCCCACTGGCGCTTTGAATGACCAGCGGATACCGATGATTGGGTTGATAATGCACGGGTAGAAAAAGCCGCCCCTCTCGGGTGTATCCCAGATCGTCTTTCCACTGGATGAACTTTACCTTCCCTAGAGTAAAGTTCGTTCTTAGATCAGGGTTGGGATCGAATACCATTTCTTCCTGGCCCGTACGAGCATCTACCGCATAGAGTGCGGGAGGGGTGTTCGCATCCTGGTGCAGGTCCACGCGAATACGCGTTTCGGGGTGAACCAGGTGGGCCCCATCTATTTGCACCCACTGCCCCGCGTGCTTCTGTAGCATCATCCGCTTGACATGTTCGTCGTCAAGCTCGATCTCGATAGTATTGGCATCCGGCCACAGCACGCCCTCGATCTCTTTCGCATCCACTCCAGGGATCGGTAGTTTCTGGTACTTGCCTGTGGAAACGTCGATCTGCGCGACAGCGTTACCCGCCATTCCATCCTTGTCATGCGAATCAAGAGGCAAATACACAGGCCATGCGATGATCGAATGACTGTCCGGCGACCAACTGATCGCCGTGCCGAACGGCAAAGGCGCATTCCACAGAGGGCGCGCTGTTGCTTTGTCGATCGAAACGAGAAAAAACTCCTGGATCGGTGATGGCTCGCTAGAGATACTTTTATGCGCTGAGCTTTGAACGTACTGTCTCAACAACCTTCCCTCATATCGATTCCACGGCTGCGGGATCGCTCGCACTGTCCCCGAGACGACCGCCATGCGGCCATCGGGTGATACGACTGGTCGTTCAAGCCAAGCATACGGGTAATAGTTGACGCCTCGATCGGCCGCACTGACTTCTGTAGCGTGGAAGGGTGTCGAAGCACTGCGTTGTACGAACCATTCACGAGCGCCCCATGCGATTTCCTGCGCGGTTGCTCCGTCTACTGCGCCAATTAGTAGCGAGTACGCCTCTTGGTTCGTAACGGTGAAGCCGTGTTGAAACATCTGGTTGGATCGGCCCAGCGAGTATTTGCGCTTCGTCTCGTAGACCAGAGTGGATCGCGGACCTGCGGCAAACCAGGTGACATCATTGTCTGATGCCGTAAGAAAGCCCCATCTCTTCGTTTTGATGTTCGCATAGGCCACCTGGTGGACGCCTTTGTCGTCTTCCCAAAGAAAGGCAACGCGTTCGTTGTCAATCCACACCGGAAAGTTCAGCGTAGGGAGCAGAAGATCGGGCGCCGCTCCATTCCCGAGGATTGTTGCGCCTAGCCCGCGCGTAAACAGCCGAGCCACGGTGTACGGCTTGGCTGCCTCCAGTGAGCCCAGGCCGCCCGCAATAATTTCGGCTTCAACGCCGCCGCGAGCCACGCTTCCTCGTATCAGCATTGCAGCGTAGTGCTCGTCGTCAGGGGAGAGCGCAATACTCTTGGCATGTTGATCAGCAACCATGAATCGAGTCGTCTGAAGAGCGTCTCGGACAGTAAACGGCTGCTTGTCCGTCGCCATTGCGACATTCGCGGCGCCACAGCTGAGAAAAGAAGCGACGATGAGCGTGTACATAAAATGATGCACGCTGCGCTGGTATTCGAAGCGCGGCGCCCCCCGCTTCTTGCGGAATATCGTTCTCATGTGCGGGGCTCGCCGTTCAGAAGTGCTTCGTGATCGAGAAACTGACGACGCGACCTAATGCTGAGTAGTTTGTCGAGTCGTAGTTCACGTAATAAGGTTCAATCGGTGCTAGAAACGGCGGACGTCGATTGAACACATTCGTCAGCGACAGGTTGAAGCCGAAGCCGTCAAGGACGTTTGGGCTGGCCGCATAGTCAAATACCAGATCAACCGTTGTCATGGAGCTGCCCATCGGGCTGGGTGTCAGCAGCGTGTTGCGTATGCCGCGCAGGTAATTGACGATGCTAGACACGCTGAAGTCCGAGCGCGACCAGCGCGCCGCAAGTTGACCTTTGAATTTTGGCGGAAACGACACCACCCCCACAGTGTCTTCGGTGGCCGGAACGCCAATGAGTTGACGGTCACCCTTGGTAATGAAACTTCCTTTTATGTTGAAGTTCCATGACGCGTCTAGTTCTTGGAGCGAATAATCCGCGTCGAAATCCAAGCCCCTGACGTGTTGTGATTGAGCGTTCAAATAGCGGTCGTCAATTACGGCGATAACGTCTCTCGGGTTGTAAGCCGCCCCCGTGTCATTGGTGAAGATCGCTGGCTGAAGGATTCCGGCCTGCTGGTTTGGGGTGGGATTGGGGGTAACGAAAGTCGTGTAGGCAGGATCATTCAACGCTTGAGCAAGCTGGACGAATGAGCTAAAGGGATTAACGACACGTTGGCGGTAGTCGATGTCGAACGCCCCTAGATCGATCGTGGCATCCGGTAAGAATGAAGGTCGAATCACTACTCCCGCGGTCGCAACATCAGCTCGCTCAGGGCCAAGATTTGGGTTTCCGCCAGACCTGAGCAATACGGTTGCGTTGCTGGGAGCGCCGGATGCTCCGACCGCGGAAGCGGTAAAGAGTGTCGCGCTTTGCGCTTGATATAGCTGAGTGAGTGTGGGGGCCTTGAAGCTCTTTCCCCAACTTGCCCTGACATCGACACTGGGCGTGAGACTCCAGAGCATGCCGAGTTTGGGTGTGGTGGTGCCTCCGAAGCTGTTGTAATCGTCATAGCGAGCTGCGGCGTTGAAGGAGAGGCTATCGACGAAAGGGATTTCCTGGCTCTCGGTGATGAGCGGAAAATAAACCTCATCGTAAGCATAACGGACGGACTGTGATCCTTCGATCGAGGGAGTCTGCTCGATAAGGTCGAACTGATTGTATTCGGATTTGCGCCAACCTCCGCCGACTGACATCCGCGCATCCCCTCCGGGTAGGCCAAAGAGTGCTCCCTCGAAGTCCACATCCGCGGATTGCGTTTGATTGCTGTACCTTGTGCTCGTTACAAACGCCTGAGTGTCCGTAGTGAGCGAGAATCCGGTGGCTTGCGATACAGTATTGTCTTCGCCGTCAAAGGCGTTGATCCGTACTGACCAGTCGTGCGGTAACGTGATCCGTAGCGATGGCGAGATGCCGTAGATCGTTCCGTCCGTATCGGAGTTTTGTAAGCCCGAAGCAGCGTACAAACTGGTCTCGGTCATTGATCGCTTCGTCAAGAAAGCATCGAGTGTAAACTCGGCGTTGGAACCAAACTCCTGGTGTCCGCTGAACAGCACTCCATTCTGTGACATCTTCGGATAGATCGTCAGCTGATCAGAATTGGGTATGTAACCGAGGTAGTCGCGCTGCGACGCGCGCACCGCACCATCGCTGGTTGTTTCCGCCGCAAGGAGTAGCCCGCCTGATGACCACGTGTTGCCTGCGACTAGGGAGACCTGGGTTTGGCCATAGCCTCCATCGGTCGCACCGCCAGTCCGGGCGGTGAGTTCCGCACCGTTATAATCGCGCTTCAGGACAATGTTAGCGACGCCTCCCACGGCGTCTGACCCGTAAATTGCGCTCGCGCCGTCTAGCAGCACGTCCATGCGGTCGATCGCGGCGATGGGGATCACCGCGACGTCCGTGGCCTGGCTGAAGCCATCGTAAGGTAGCCGTGCGCCATTGAGCAAAGTCAGTGTCGCATCTGGCCCAAGCCCTCTGAGGTTCAGGCTGGAGCCACCCGTGATGTTCTGATTCGCTATATCTCCACCGGTGCCCGGAAGTACGCCGGGATTCTGTCCGCCGCTGAAATTCTGTGGCAGCGATCGGATCACGTCGCCGAGATCGTTATCGCCCGCCAACCGCATGTCGTCCTGGGTGATCATCACGAGCGGCGACGAGGGCTGCGCGCCCCTGATCCGCGTGCCCGTGACGGCTACCTGCGCCAAGTTAACAGGGGTCTGTCGCGAGGCGGATTCAGCCTGAGAGGTCTGCTCTTTGGTATTAGTCGGTGTCGGCCTAGGTGCCGGGCGCAACACGAACGTTGTGGCGTTCAGTGCATCGAAGGTCAATCCAGTGCCGGTAAGGAGGAGGCGCAGCGCTTCGATCGGCGTATGCGCGCCAGACAAGCCGCGCGTCGTTTTGCCTTTTACTAAACCCGGCGAATAGGAAATCGTCAGTTTGCTTTGTTCCGCGAGCCGGTTCAGGGCCTGATCCAACGGGCCTGCCGGTAAGTTCCAACTAGATGGCTGAGGGCTTGCCTGTGCCGTGGCGATGAGCGGTTGGACCAGAAGGAGAAGACCGCCAGACATGGCGCTCGCCAGAAGTGTCTTGGGAATTGTTCGCGTACAAGAGATGATCTTCTGATTTCGGTTCTGATAGTTTTCGTTAGCGTGCATTGGGTTCCCCTCCCGTGGCATGGACCCGCGCGATTGCTGTCGTTCACCGGATGAGCGCGGTTGTCATCTCCCTGTTACGTTATTGATGGGCGAAACCCGAACGTGTGTTTTGAAATGGGCGGCCAGAACTTCTGGGGTGTGCTGGCGGCCATCCCCAAACTCCCCTGATACGCGTGCGCTCGCCCCATACCGAACCTCCTTTCGTGGTTGTTCACGAAACGCTAAAAGACAGCAGGTTTCGGTTGCTCTGACGGCGCGATCGTGCAGTAACATGTAACCTGTCTGAAACGACACACGTGAATGCAGACACGGCTTAGTTTCTGCGGGCGGGCAGACAGTTCATGGATAACCGGCGTGACACTGCTTTGCATGATGCGCCCCCTGAACCGGCGGTTGTTACCGCGGTCGAGGGGGGCGGTCGGCTCGATGCGTACGATGCGTTCTTTCGCACGCAGTACGATGCACTGGTGAGCTTCCTGCGTCGACGCAGCCGCACGAATGAAGATGCGGAGGATGCAGCGCAGGAAAGCTTTACGCGCTTGACGCGCTATCGCGACACATATCCCCTGTTGGCATGGAAAGCCATGCTGTATCGCATCGCCATCAACGTGGTGAACGATCAATCACGCAGGGCACGCACGCGCTGCGTGCCGCAGCACGTTTCGCTGGATGATGTAAGCATTGAATCCGACGAGCCAAGCGCCGAAGAGGCGGCCGCGGCCGCACAGCAGCGCGTGTTATTGCGCGAGGCAATCCTGGCGCTGCCCCCTAAGTGCCGGCAGGTCTATCTGCTGACGCGCCTGCGCGGTATGACCAGCAGGCAAGTGGCCACGCATTGCGGGATCTCGGTGCGGATGGTCGAGAAGCACCTGGCCAATGCGCTCGTACACATTCGCCGCAGGTTCGGAGCGGGCTCGCCGGGCACGTATCAGGAAGATGAGGCATGAGTCACCCCGAGGTCCCCGAGATGGCCATCCAAGCCGAACGCTGGTTCGTGCGGCTGCGGGAGCCGGACTGCACGGACGAAGAACGGGCAGCCTGCGCCCGCTGGCGCGCGGCCGATCCGGCGCACGAGGCCGCGTTCCGGGAGGTAGAGAGTATCTGGGAGCGCAGCGCCGAGCTGAGCGACGACCTTTACATTGCCGCCGCGCTGTACGAGGCCGAGCGCGACAAGGCATCGCGAGGCAGCCCGGTCTGGCGCTGGGCCCTTTCCTTTCTGGTGGGCGCCGCGGCCCTGGTGTTCCTGGCGTTTCGGATGGTATCGGCGCCGGTTTCACCGGCGATGCACTATCAGACCCGGGTGGGTGAGCGGGAGCGTATCGCGCTGCCGGATGGGACGGTGGTCGTGCTCGACACCCACACCGAGCTGGTGGCTCGCTTCGCCGCGCGGCGGCGGCTTATCGACCTGTCGCAGGGCCAGGCGCAATTCCGAGTGGCGCACGATGCGCAGCGGCCATTCATCGTGCATGCCGCTGGCGGTACGGTGACCGCCACGGGGACACAGTTCGATGTGAGGGTAGAGGACGCCATGGCGACCGTCACGCTGCTGGAAGGCTCTGTGATCGTCCAGGGGGCCGCTGCCGCCACGCAGCCGCATCCGCCCATCACCCTATCGCCGGGGCAGCAATTGCGCTTTGACCGCACCGGGCAGGAATGGTCGGTCACCCCTGTGGACCTGGCGTCGGCGAGCGCCTGGACTCAGGGCAGTCTGCAGGTGAGCGACTGGCCGCTGGGGCGGCTGGTTGCCGAAATGAATCGCTATTCGACCACGCCGGTGCGCCTTGCAGACCCGACGCTGGCGAATATCCGGATCAGCGGCACCTTCCGCACCGGCGATCAGGACGGGCTGGTCTTGGTCCTCGAACACGGCTGGTCGCTGCGGGCCATGCGCCAAAACGGCGAAATCGTGCTATCGCGCGCGGTGCTCGCGCGGCATTAGGCCGAGCCTAAGCGTAAGCTCGGTAGGTAGTGACAGCGGCTGAGGCACCCGCCAGGATGCCAAAGGGGCCGACGCCCGATCATCGCCCTTCATCCCAATCTCTCTGGGGGAAATTCCGGCGTGGGTCGTTTATAACGATGAGCGGTTGTTCCGCCCCTGGCCGATGGGCGAGCGGCGGGCGCACGGGCAGTTCGTGAGGGCGCAGTGGGAAATAAGAACGGGGCGGCAGACGTTTCGGCCGTCATCGAGGTAGCGGGCCAGTCGGAAGCGGACGTGCTCGTCGGGCGCTACCGCGAACCGCTCAGACGCTTCTTTGAACGTCGCTTGCGCAGCCGCGCGGATGCAGAGGATCTGGCCCAGGACGTGCTGGTGCGATTGGCCCGCCAGCGCCTGCTCATTCCCCAAACTCGCCCCGCTTATATCTTCCTGACCGCACGAAGCGTGCTGCTCGATCAACTGCGCCGGAACCGCATACGGATGCGGGGCGATCAGCCCCAGGAGGATGAGGCGGCGAGGGAGGCGCCGTCCGCGGAGCGCATCTGCGATGCCCAGGAACGCGTGCAGCGGGTCTCGCAACTGATGGAGCGGCTGACACCGCGGGCGAAGCAGGTGTTCACCATGCAGCGGATCGATGGACTGACCTATACGGAGATTGCCCAAGCCCTCGGCATCACGATGGGCACGGTGGAAAAGCACATGTCCACCGCGCTGCGATTCCTCGTGCAACATCTCGATGAGATCGAAGGATAGGGGCCATGAGTCAGGAACCGACCTATACAGCTAACGAAGAGGCCATTGCCTGGTTTGTGCGTACCCATTCGGATCAGCGCACGCTGGCTGACGAGGATCGTTTCGCGCAGTGGCTGAAGCAGGATGCGCGTCATGCCGAGGCGTACGCGCGCGTCGAGAAAGCGTGGCGCGCGGCCGGCCCGGACATCACAGCGCGCCCCCTGGTCGGCGAGCGACGATGGGGCAAGAACAAGCGTCTGTGGACCCGGTGGCGCATGAGTCTGGCCGCTGCCCTCGTGCTCTTGACCGTGAGTGCCTACTTGGTCAGCGATATGGACGGCATCCGCACTGGCACATTCACAACATCGTCGGGGCAGCTGAGAACACTGAGCCTGGCCGACGGATCAATCATCACCTTGAATACGCGCTCCGAAGTGACGGTGAAGCTGGCTCGGCACCTACGCTTGATCCGCTTGACCCGCGGAGAAGCCCGCTTTCAGGTCGCCAAAGATGCCACGCGCCCTTTCATTGTCGATGCGGACTCCGCACAAGTACGCGCCGTAGGAACGGTATTCGATGTGCGGGTCGCCGAGCGGCACATCGCCGTCACCCTCGTTGAAGGAAAGGTGCAGATCACTTCTGCGCCTTTACTCGGCAAAGTGCCTGCGCCGACGCTGCTCACCGCAGGCGAACGCTTTTCCCTGGATACCGTCGGGGGCGAGCATCGTGTCGAGCCGGTGAACCTCGCACGCGCCAGCGCCTGGATCCATCGGCAACTCATCTTCGATGCCACGCCCCTCGCGGTGGCGGTCGAGGAGGCGAATCGATACCTGCCCGCACCCATCGCGATCGATGATCCCTCTGTGCGGGACATCCGCGTGAGCGGTGTGGTTCGCGCCGGTAACGTGGCGAGCTTCGTTGCGACGCTGGAGTCGTCTTTCCCAGTACAGGCGGTCAGGCACGCCGACGGGAGGCTGGGGCTGGTGCGCCGGACAGACGACGGACAACGGTAGACACGGCAAATATATTTTTTGGTTTTTCTCTGGGGGTGTTTTTCGCCACACGCGTTCTTCCTTCTCGACAGAACCACAAGCACGGGCTCGATGGAGCCGGTGGGGGAGAACCGATGAAGCGCACGATTTCGCTGATCATTCGTTTTGCCGCGATCCTGGCATGTAGCGGCATATTATTTGTTGACGTTGCGACAGCCCAATCGGCGACGCACGCGTATCGAATCGCCCCGGAGCCGTTGGATCAGGCGCTACGCGATTTCTCGCTTGCCAGTGGCGTTGATCTGCTGTTTTCCCCCGACTTGGTGGCCGGGAAGACAAGTCCTGCGCTCCAGGGAACCTTCACGATCGACGAGGGGCTGAAAACGCTCCTGCGTGGGTCTGGTCTTGAGTTCACAGTAACTGGATCACGCGTGGTCATCAGTAGAACGAAAGACAATCCGGCTCGTCAGCCCGGTTCGCCGACGTCCGATGCGGGCACGTCGAGTGGTAACCAGACGCAAAATGCTGCTGCGGAAGAGTCGCAGCAGGGGCCGCAGAAATTGAAAGAGCAAAGTGAGAAGTCTGTTCAACTCGAAGAAATATCGGTCACAGGATCACGAATTCGCGGCGCACCGCCGGCGTCTCCGGTGACTACTCTGACTCAAGAGGACATGGCACGCGGCGGCTATGCTGACCTCGGTGATGCAATCAGAAGCCTCCCTCAAAACTTCAGCGGCGGTGACAATCCCGGCGTTTCGGGGGGTGGTGACCAAGGCGGATTTAACAACTTGGATAATTCCTCGGCCCTGGATTTGAGAGGTCTCGGGCCAGACGCAACCCTGACGCTAATCAACGGCCATCGAGTCGCCTACGATGCGATCGATTCAGGAGTGGATATCTCAGCGATCCCGATAGCGGCCGTCGACCGGATCGAAGTCGTAACCGACGGGGCCTCAGCGGTCTATGGATCGGACGCCGTTGCTGGTGTCGCGAACGTCATTCTGCGACGAGACTTTCAAGGGATCGAGGCGACAGCGAAGTACGGCGGGTCGACCGATGGCGGCAATCAGCAACAGCAATATGGCGTGACAACCGGCGATAGATGGGCATCCGGGGGAATGATCGTGGCGTTGAATTACAGCCGGTATACCGCCATCAACGCGAGCGATCGGTCCTACACTCAGATGTTGAATGGTACGGATTCCCTCGTGCCGGGACAGGAGCAGCACAGCGTGGTCCTGGCGGGTCATCAGAACCTGACCGACGGGCTTGAATTGGATCTCGATGCTTTCATCAATGACCGCACCTCAGTACAGCAAAGTGCCTTTAGCACCACCGCCAATGTATTTTTTTATGGTCTATACAGTCAGCCGCGGGTTGAGTCCTATGAGGTGACGCCGAGTCTGCGTTACCAACTCCCTGGTGGATGGGAGGCTTCGCTGAGTGGGACGTACGCGCGCAACAAAATGACGTATAACTCTCAGTTTTTTGTGCAAGGCGCCCAGTACCTTCGGGCCCTAATCACCTATGACAATACGTTGAACTCTGCCGAACTCGATGCGGAGGGCCCGCTGTTCTCAGCGCCCGGAGGCGATGCACGGCTTGCCGTGGGCGGCGGCTATCGTTCACCCGGGCTTACTCAAGTTGAGGTCGAGACGATCGCTAGCACCACTACCACGCCGTTGGACGCTGCCGACTCCCAAAACGTCTATTTCGGGTACACAGAGCTGTCGGTCCCGTTCGTAAGTCCCGACGAGAATCTCCACCTCCTCCACTCTCTGACCTTCAATGCGGCGGCTCGTTATGAGAAATACAGCGGGTTATGGAGCGTCGCCACGCCGAAGCTCGGGTTGATCTTCGCGCCGACCACCGATGTCACCGTTCGGGCGACATGGGGCAAGTCATTCAAAGCCGCTACGCTCTACCAAGACGATGAGGCACTGCTTGCGCTGCTCAGTCCAGCAACAGACTACGACCCTCCGCCGCCTGGCGGTGGACCGGTACTCTCCATTAGCGGCCACAGCTTAACCCCGCTTCAGCCGGAGCGCGCGACGACGTGGACGACCTCCCTCGCCTTTCACCCACGCGCCGTTGAAGGGCTGAGTCTGGAAGCAACCTATTTCGGTGTCCGGTACGTTGACCAAGTTGACACTCCTTTCGCCGTAAGTGCCAACTCGGGGTTTGGCAACCCGATTTTCAACCAATTCATCATCTACAATCCGACGGCGCAGCAGGTGCTCGACACCATCGCGAAAGTTCCGGCCGGTCTTGACAACGAAACTGGGACGACGGTGGCATTTGATCCATCCAACGTTTCCGCCATTATTGATTCCACACTGCGCAACGTCGCTAGCAGTCATGCTCAGGGAGTGGATCTAACCGGGAACTACGACATGGATGCCGGTGCGAGGAGCCACTTAAGCTTTGCAGGCTCTGCCAGCTACTTGGAGAGCGACCACCAGCTTAGCGCCGGCCAGCCTATAGCGCAGGAGGCGGGCTTTATCTTCTACCCGCCGCACTGGCACGCACGGGCGAGCACGACATGGGAGCGATCCAACCTGACGCTGACGGGTACTGTTAACTATATTGGCGGGGAGTGGGATAACCGCTACGCGCCCCTCGAATGGGTGGGTTCTTTCGTGACGTTCGATGCCGTCGCACAGATCCGTTCGACCGCAAGCGACGGATTTTTTCGGGACTTCGACATTGGACTGTCCGCGCTGAATATCTTGAATAAGGCGCCTGACGGTATCCGT
Source organism: Dyella monticola (assembly GCF_003363155.1). Classification (GTDB taxonomy): domain Bacteria; phylum Pseudomonadota; class Gammaproteobacteria; order Xanthomonadales; family Rhodanobacteraceae; genus Dyella_B; species Dyella_B monticola. The sequence goes on from NZ_QRBE01000001.1 coordinate 848,326, forward strand.
AATACGGTTCCATACCTTCCCCCGTATGATTCTGTGAACTATTCCTCTGTCGGTCGCTTTTTGGGCATTACTATCAGGAAGCAGTTTCTGTAATGCGTGAGCTACCCAGGCTTTTCACGACCATCGTGGCGGTCGTGCTAAATGCTTCAAGCACAGCGTGTTTCAAGCCGGGAGCCGAGACCGCAAGCAGGGGAAGCGTCGGTCGGGTATTGGCGGCCGCCAGTGCGTTCATTGTCGTGGTGGGCCTGATAAGTAGTCGGGTAGCAGCTGCATCCACGCACAAGCGGCCATTTACCGTGATCGATTCCATCGACATGACGAAAATCGTGGACCCGGCTCCCTCCTACACCGATGGGGGGCAGCAGGAATTCAACCGGTCTCCCGATGGCCAGAAGTTTGTGGTGGTCCTGCGCCGAGGCCATCTGGCCACCGACGAAGTTGAAGACGATCTCGTGCTCTTCAAGACGAAGGACATCCTCACCTTCTTAAATGCAAAGCGGCCCCAAAAGCGGCCCCCGGGCGAAATACTGGCAGTATTTCGCTCGTCCTCGGGAAAGGCGCCGATCGAGAGCGTCCGATGGCAGGGTAATGCCACACTCGCCTTCATCGGAAGGACCGGCAAGCAAGAAGCCGGTCAGCTCTATTCGTTGAATCTGCGCACACATGCATTGAACAAACTGACGGATACGCCCGCCGGAGTGTTCACCTTTGATCTCGACCGACAAGGCGCGCTGGTGTATTCCGCACCTGTCTTTCCCGACTGGACGGAGAGAAACCGCAGGGGCTACGTCGTCGGCCCGACGACCATTAAGAATCTGACGATCACCAATCCGCGAAACGGCGATATCCGCGACCTCGCGTTCTTCCTGAGGAAAAGCAACTCCAGCGTGCCTGTGCGGCTCGACACCGGCCTTAATTGGGTAGCGACCGCATTTGGGACACTTCCTCTGCCCAACGAAATCTCGATCTCGCCGGATGGCCGCTGGGCGATCCTGCTTGCAACTGCGCGGTCCATTCCATTGTCGTGGGCTAACTACACCTTCGTGCAGGACAATCTTTGCAGCGAGGACCACTGGTGTCATATGGCAACCGAGCCGTGGCCACCTACCCAGCAGCTCCGCGCGGCACTCGACGCATTGGCGCCAACGACGGCGTTAGCGCCGCGTGCGTTTTGGGCTAAAGAGTTTCTCCTTCTTGATATGGCCCATGCCACGATCAGACCACTCCTCAATGCGCCCGGTGACTTGGGGTGGGGAACCCAGATACGGTGGTCTGCGGACAGTAAGGAGGTGATCCTGGGTACATCATATCTACCGCTGGATGTACCCAAAGGAAGCGAGCTCGCGCGGCGCAAGGCCGCGCCGGCGGTGGTAGAAGTGGACGTCCCGTCTGGCACGTATGCCCGTATTGGCGATCGGGAGTCCTCGATAAGTAGCGTGCGTTGGTTGGCGGGAGGCGATGTACGAATCGAGTGGCTGGACAAAGCTACGGCTTCGCCGCAAGTCAAGTACTATCGAGAACGAGGGCACCGGTGGGTGGAGATATCCGCTTCGTTGGTGCGTTGGGCGCCGCCTCGGTTGGCGCTGCAAATTGAAGAGGACCTCAATACGCCTCCTGAAATCATGGCGTCGGACCGGGAGACTAGCCGAAAGGGCGTCATTACCGACCTCAACCCACAGCTTCGAGGGTTGACACTGGGCCACGGCGAGATCTTCGAATGGCAAGACCGAATGGGTAGGCGGTATCGCGGTGCCTTGATCCTGCCGCCGGGTTTCCGCCCGGGCCGCCATTACCCGTTGGTGCTGCAAACCGAATTCTTCTATCCGCACGAATTCCTGGTGGATGGTCCGGGAGGTATACCAACTGCCTATGCCGCGCGTGCTCTGGCAAACAAGGGTATGGTTGTTCTGCAAATGCCGCCACATACACTTTCGCCGAGTCAGGCTGACTCGAAAGACCTGACGTGGCGTTATGATCGTGACGCAGAGAATCCGAAGTTCGTCGCCAAAATGGAAGGCGCGATTGATGAGCTAAGTGACCGCGGCTTCATTGACCGTACCCGCGTGGGTCTCATTGGGTTCAGCAGGGCAGGGATGAATGTCCAGTATGCGCTCACCTTCTCAAAATACCCGATCGCTGCCGCTACAATTGCGGATTCAGTACAAGCGACGCCTTTCGCTTATGTCCTTGACTTCGGGATCCCGTATCCGGCAGGGATGGCGGATTTCGAGCAACAGATGATCGGTGCTGAGCTTTGGGGCGACGGAATCCAGAAGTGGATCAAGCGATCCCCTGCATTTCATTTGGACAAGGTGTGCACGCCGTTACGCCTTGAGCTTAATGGAACCCATGTGCCCGAATTCTGGGACATGTATGTATTGCTGAAGCGGCATCAGCGACCCGTGGAAATGATTCACCTTCCTCTCGGGGCGCACCAGTTGGTGCACCCGTTGTATCGGTATATGTCTGAGCAAGGTGACGTCGATTGGTTCGCCTTTTGGCTAGAGAATGAGGTCGATCCTGATCCGGCGAAGGCCGCACAGTACGAGCGCTGGCAGGAGCTTCGCAGGCAGTATGAAGCCGGAGTCAACTCAAGCGGTGCTGTCGGGCACTCTGGGAATCAAGCGTGGTCCCACTGCGAAAGCCAAGCTTCTGTGCACAAGTACCAGTAAAGGAGCCCGACAGGTGTGCGAGTCCGTGTCGGTTCACCGGAAAGCATTTCTTCGAGGGCAGTACGGTTCAGCAGGCCGCGTGAAGCGAGCGCCCCGTCAAGTAGGTATGCGCGCGCCAGGGCCGCGTTGTGTGTAAGCGACGCCTTTTGGTACTCCTCGACACCCCCTTTCGTGCGTCGCGTGGCGACCTGCAGCGGCAGATCGTTTAGGAACGCCCGGCGCGCCACCGCTCTGTCCCAGCCGCCATCAATGAGAACGAAGGTTGGTATTCTGAGACAGAGTTCGACAATCGGTTGGGAGTTGAGTGGCGCAAATTGCTCGGGATCGTCCTCTCGCCCCAGAGGATCATAGAACGGGTGAAAGTCAACCATCGTGGACGCATAGACCTGCGCCATCTTACCTGGTGTTGTACGCGCGGCTGTTCTGAGCCATGGATGCACAAAGCGATCATCGCGAGCCGCGGCGAGTGCGGTCTCTTCGGTCAAACATCCGTGCCCGGCAGGAAGCTGCTGCCGAGGATCGAATGCCGCGGGTGTGTCTGACCGGGCAGCAATGGCATGCCTAAGCACGCGCCACATCGAAAGGCCCTCGATCCGTGCCGTATCCAGCGAGGCACGGATAAGCGCTCGACCGATCCCTTTTTGCTGAGCGCAGTCGATCGCGGCGAGCATGTGGGCCGGCTCCGAATAAAATAGGGGATCCCCCCATTCGCCTGACAATATCGCCGTGGCGCTTCGCTCCCGCGCGAGGTGCGACTCATAACGACTATAGTCAATGGCATAGCGTGCGTGAAACGGATGAGGGTGGGGCACCAGCTCTGCGAGTAGATCCAGGCACGTCTCAATCCGACGAGGATGTTCAACGAGCTCGAAACCTGCGCGTCTGGCGACGAGACGCGCATATTCGCGCTCGTCGGAATCGGGGCCCGGGGAAAAGTGCGTGAAGCACGTAACCTGAGGGCGTGTGGGTGCGCTCGCCAGACACATCGCGATGATCGAAGAATCGATGCCGCCTGAGAGGCGGTGCAAGATTGTGTCGTAGCACGAAGCCCAGGCGTGAACGCATGTGCGGACGACCTGACGTAGCTCAGCCGACGCTTGCATCGGGTCGGTGCACCGTTGCGTTCCGGCAACGTCAAACGGGTTCCAGTAAAACTGGCGTTGGAGGCCGTGGGGTCCGAGTTTCACGCATTCGCCGCAGTGGATGGGGACCACTTCATTGAGGCCCGTGCCGTTGAGTCTCTCGTTTACGTTCGCTGCCAGTTGTACCCGCACATAGTCCCAATTCACGGTAAATTGAGCCCCGAGACGCACACAATCGTGGATGTATGAAAAGAACACACGGATCCCCGCGATGGTGGTCATGAAGCATGGGAGCGATCCCGTGGGGTCACGAATTACCTGCACCACGTTCCCACTGGAGTCTCTTAGAAATGCAACATAGCGACCCCAGTAGTTGGTGATGATGCCGCGGCCGCCGTTGGCGAGGATGCTTTGAGTTGCGGCGGCATTGAGTCTGCATTCTGGCGACTGGAAGTCACCTCCTGACTCTCGCTTAAAGAGCTTTCCGAGCACGACTCCCCGGTGATCAGCCAGCAGATAATGCTCGCTGGACCTTTCTCGGGCATCCACCCAATGAACGACGAGCCCGTCGCAGTTCAGGATGTAGCTACCTGAGCCGTACTGATCCCGAACCTGTCGAGACAGCCGATGGGCTCCTGTCGCTTGCTCTTGATCGGCCGCGTCCCAGGCGAATGCGATGAATCGGAACATGGGGCTAAGCAACCATGATGGGCGTGAACCGCCCCACGTGTTCCGGAGTGTCGTTCAATACAACGTGGCCGTTCTGTACCCAGGAATGGGCCGAGAATGGTCGTGCTGTGACGCCGAATATCCACAAGGGATAAATGCCGTAGCACGCGAGGTACTCGATGAGTACCAAAGAGTCAAAGAGGCATCGGTTCGAAGCAGTGTAGACAAAGGGCCGGATCAGGCGAAACCGGTGCACAAGCTTCCGCAGGACATCATTGTCGGGCGCCTCAATCATCAGAGCGCGACGCAGCCGCACTCTTTCAACGACCTCCGTAAGCTTTGTGTGACTCAGGCGATAGGAAGCGCGCACATAGGCGAGAATAAACATAGCGATATCCATAAGGCGCACACGAGGGGGGCGAACGGCGGGGTCATCTAGAAGCGTGTGAAGTAACGACGTGCCGAGCAACGCGGCTTGGGGAGACGGGACCCGAACCGGCGCCGCGTTTTTGCCCGACGAAGGCTCAACAGCGAGCACGCCCCTTTTGCTCAGCGCCCGAATCGCGGATTCACGGATCTCTTGATCATCTGTGCCCAATGGAACACGCCATCCAGCCGGTCGCGGCCAGCCTTCGACGAGTCCAACGAGCGCACTTGCTTGTGCGTTCGTGACGGCAAAATAGGTGTCACGATTAAGGTCGAGGACGATGGCATGATCCTCGATCGTGCAGACATAGGCGTGTGCGGATAAGGAGTAGCGCGCCACAGGAGTGGTCTCCTTCGCAGGGGTGTGCGGCAACGCCGCACACCCGTTCTGACGTGAGACTAGTTTGATCAGGCGGCCGTTCCGGGTTGAGGCTTGAAGAGAACGCCGCCATCATTGTTGGGCGGCGTCGTACTGCCATGGGTGTCCTGGGACACGGTGCCCAATTCCAGTAGTTCTTCATGGTTCGCATTCATGGTGTTACCTCCAGTCTTGCGACGTGTTGCTCGGTGGATGAATGCCAGCTTCGCAATCGTCTGGCGAGTCCATCTACGAGGGCTAGCGATGCCATGTCAATACGTGCTGCTCATCGGAGTTTTCAGCGATCACCGGAATCGGCCGCAGCCGGCGGCATGGCTGGCTTGCAGGCCTCGGCGACTGTATGGTGTCTTACATTGGATTATTGGAAACAGGACATGACCGTAGCCCGCGAGCCGTCGTGTCCGAGCATGGAAAGTTGCAATTACGGGAGGTCCGAAGTAGCGCGGGCTCGTATCACATCACCGATCCAGCCCGGGGCGTGATCCGACGGCCTAAGCAGAACCTCAAAAGAGAGACGTAGGCGTCAGAAATGTCGGAGGTGACAGCGTATACGAGCCAGAGGATGTAAGGGATCTAGGGGTGTAGGAATCTAGGGAGTCAGAGGCAATGACGCGTCTGGCGAGACTGCACGTTCCACGCGGACTCTACTACGTTGCGTTGAAGGGTAATGGCGGTAACGCAATCGTTAACGACGTGGAAGACTACAGCGAGTTAGGGCTTTGCGCAGCGACGTCGTTACGACGTAATCGCTGCCACATGCATGCATTCTGCTGGTTGGAAAACCGAGCGCTCCTGGCGGTCGAGATCACGGATGTGCGCATCGGTCGTTTCGTGCAACACCTGGCCGGCCAATACGCCAAGTATCTGCATGGCAAGCAGAAGCGAACCGGCCACCTGTTCGAGCATCACCACCACGCATTGCTTGTGCAGCGCTCGCCCTATCTCTTGCATCTGGTTCGATATATCCATCGGGCGCCCGTCCGTGCCGGCTTAGTTGCGTCGCCGGGTGATTACGCATGGAGCGGAGAACGCGGCTACCTGCACGAGGAACGGATTCCATGGCTGTCCACGCACGTTACGGTGGAAATGCTTACCCATGCGCGTGGGTCGGGGCCGATCAAATATCGCGATTGGACCGCGGATGAGGACGATCCAGAAATAGCGTGGCTGTTCGAACACGGAAGCAAGGAGGAACCACGCGCCGTCGGCGATGATGTATTTATCGCCGCGGCTAAGGGGTACACCGGGCCCATGCGCCCACAGATGGTGCTCGACGACATCATCGCGTGCGTTGTGCGAAGACAGGGAGTATCACTTCGATTGGTGCTTTCTCGCTCTCGACGGCGGGAGCACGTATTGGCCAGGGCATTAATCACGTGGAAGGCGATGCAAAACGGCATCGCGACTTTGACCGAGATTGCCGAGCGCCTTGGGCGCGACCCTTCGACACTCTGGACGGCCATGGAACGATATCGACTCTCACGCCCAGAGTTGTTCCTCGATGGTCAAATTGGGGCCGCATGCATTGATGACGACGAGCGCCGCCCTGATCTACTGGACATGACCGCTGTGTAGCGCTTCTTTTATCAGCTTCACACGGGAATCATCAGGTACCCGGCGACTGTTCCTTCTGTTTGAATAAAATGTATCCGACAACGAAGACAAAGAAGAACGCTAGTAACTGTAGATTGCTGCTTAAGCTTACGAATTCGTATCCAAACCTGCGAAGGCCAAGTAGTTGCATGCTGTAGGGGAGAAGAAACCACAGTAATGCAGCCGCGGCCTCGATCAAAAAGCCGGTAGGCTTCGTTCGGAATACCAGTGCTGCCCCTAAAAAGCCGAGAAGACCACAGGTAAGCGTGTATAAGTTGTGGAACATCCAATGGTCCTTCCAACTGTCGGCGTCCCACGCATAGCCGAGACGGGTCACCAATGGCCCAGCAGCCTGAGATATATGTTCTGTATTCACCAAGCCATAGATGGAGAAGGCTGAAATAATCAACCAGGCTACCAGGGCTATTATCCCTACAAGCTTTTGTGCAGTTTGCATCGACCTTCTCCAACCTGGGTAACACCGTGGAGCCCGGATGCATGCTAGTACAGCGCAATCGCTACAGGGAGATAGATAAATGGAAGGAGGATCCTATTTGCAATAAGTTTAACCGTCGGAGGTATTCGAGGCTTTGCCGCCGGCCGTCACGGTATACGTGCGGACGTGTCAGACGATACTGCGCCCGACGCTGCCCCCCAAAAATCGTTCGCTCCACCGACGAGGGGCGCGGGCTCTCCACTGATGTGTCCATGGACGATCAATCGAGGCTTAGCCCACGCACTCTGCGCATCTTTCCAGCCACGGCAGATACTTCTTCGTGCTGAGCGATAACGAACGCGTAGTGGTCGCAGCTCCTCCATCTCTGCGTTCCTAATCCGTAAGTGTGCCGGTCAACGGCGCCCGTGCAACATCGACCCGAGTAACAGCGCCGCTTCCGGCTACACGTGCAGTCTGATCACCACGCGGTTGGCGTAGGTGGGCAATTAGACGATTGCGCTTAGATGAGCGAAGCATAGCACTCACAACTGTCATTGATTTAAGCTGGTCATCGACCTAAAACTCAAGACGCAGGGGGAAATATGACGGCCTTTGAAAACTGGATAGGCTTTGGACTTTGTATCCTTGGCGTTGTGCTTTTGAAGTTTATAAAAGGCAAGGAACCGTGGCGCTACGGCAACTTATTGGTCGGTATCGCCCTTGTTCTGCTTGCATCGTTCGCGTTCGGTCTTTTTGTCGACATGGGGACTCTTTTCGACCTGTTGGCGCAGTCTAAAAAGATTGACCAGACGATGCACGACAGGGCCAAGAGCATTGCCGGTGTGTGGGCGTTCGTTTTTCCTGGTGTTGTCGCAGCTATCGGCGCCAACTTAATTACAGGCTGGGTTACGTCAAAAGGCCCGGCCAATGCTGAAAGGCAGGGTTGAGTGATGTGCTCCGGCCTGCATGAAAAGTCGATACCAGTGATATCAGGGATGTATTGACCTATGGTTGTAGTAATTTCCGCTGCTCTGTGGCTTGTCAGCGACTCAACGCGAGCTGTAAAGCCGCAGGTTGTGCCGACTGGCTATGAGGCAGGACACCTCTTCGCCGTGCCAGAGACCCGCACCGCGCCGGTCAGCGGCTGAAATTGCTGGTCGATACCGGTGGCGGTGGTAGTGGCGGCATGTATTGGATCGGCAAGTTCACGGCGCAACGATTGCACCTGAAGTCTATCGCATGCACAGCAGATGGTCGGCATCCACCAGTTGTCCGCCTGCCCGACTACCAAGTCGGGCTTGGCCTGCCACCACCGGGTGAGGCACCATGCGGCGCGGCGCTGCTGGTTTTCCCCCAGCCGGCGGACAGCAACTACGATGGGCAGCTCAGTGCGGGCTATCTGACGGGCCGCACTTGGACCTTTGATTACCCCAAGCGTCGCCTGACGTTCGAAAGTGACGTGTGGAAGCCTGACGCGGTGGCGCAGCGGACTCCGTTAGGCTTCCCGCGCGACGCTGACGGCACCCAGGCCTCGTGATTCGTGCGCATCACGATTCGTGTCGATGGCCAGCCATTAGACATGCTGCTCGACACGGGCGCGTCGTCGTTTCCCACGCCGGCTGCTGCTCGAATTAGCGGCACGCCGACCGTGGAGGGAGAGGGCGTCACAAGCTATATCACCACGGGAACGCTTGAGCGCTGGCACAAGGCGCACCGAGATTGGCGCGTGGTGGAAGACGCTGATGTAGAGGTCGCTGTCCCGCATCATCGAAGTGCCTGAAGTGCAGATCGCTAATTCGATCTGTCGGTGGTGGAAATTGGCCGTCTGAGACCCTTTCGCATTTATATCGCGCGTTTCCGTAGTAGGTCATCCGATAGAAATTACGAAAGCGTCATCCCTTTTAATCGAAATGCGAATTACTTGTGTCCTGCAAATTTTGCGAAGGACTGTGGCTTGACATCGTGAAGTCGTCTTCACAATGTCTTCACGTACCGTTGATTTAAATCCGCCAGAGCCTACGTAGCGCAGGCTTAGGGAAAAGGGGAAGTCGATGCATAGGGAAGCCCGGGATTGGGGCAGGATTGGAGTGTGCCTGTGCTTGGCATGGGCACTTGGGACGTCGGGTCTGGCGAGGTCGCAATCGACCGTTACGCCCGACCAGGAATACCAGCAACTGATCAAGGTCAATCAAGACATTCAGCCATTGGGCGCGAATCCCTTTGGCGAAAACATCAGCCCGTATAACGGCGAGCTTTCCTTTGAGGAAACAGATGTGAGTCTTGCCGGTAATGGACCCGCGATAGTGATAGCGCGCTCGTTGTCCACGACCAATCCACTGAGCTATTCCTTCGATGCAGACCGGCCTTTTGCTGACTGGGATCTCGACATTCCTCGCATTGAGACGGTCGTTGTCGCCAAAATCCAAGGCGGTAATACAGGTTGGATCACCAGTGGCCTGACAATCGGCAGTCGTTGCTCCAACTTCAGCCCACCGGCGCAGCCGTCGCCGACCAAGAACGGAGATGAGTGGTATCCGGATCAATGGTGGTATGGCTATCACTTGATTGTGCCCGGTGAGGGCAGTCAGGACTTGATGACACGCGCGCCCGCCAACGCATTGGCGCCCGCAGCAGGTACATCGACCTACAGCATCATTACCAAGCAGAACTGGATGATCGCCTGTACGGCGTCCAATGCGGCGGACGATGGCGGTCAAGGTTTTATCGCGCTGGCGCCCGACGGCACGCAATACACCTTTACGCATCTAGTGCTCCGCTCGATGACGACGTTGGACTCCGGAGGAACGGGGGTGGGCGGTCTGAATCCCTTGCAGCGCAACGACGCCTTCATGTACGTGACGCAAGTGGTGGACCGTTTCGGTAATTCGCTGACGTACAGCTACAACAACACTAACGGCAATCTCACCAGCATCACCGCCAGCGATGGTCGCTCGGTCACGATCAATTACGATTCCACGGGTTTCCTGATCACTTCCATCACGGCGAACACCTCCGGCACCAATGTTGCCCCGCGCACCTGGACGTATGCGTACAACACGAGCAATCCGGATCTTCCCACGCTTACAAGCGTGAGCTTGCCGGATGGGAGCGCGTGGTCCTACAACCTGGGCGCTTTTCAAACGACGCCCATGACTACGATAGCGAGTGGTGATTGCAGCGCCAACAACCTGGGCACCGTCGCCGAAGCCACCGTCACAGGAACCATCACTCACCCGTCTGGGCTAACCGGAACCTTCACGCTACAAGTGCTGCCGCACGGTCGATCCTATGTCCAACATATATGCTGGGGACCAACGGGGTCCGGCACGGATTCGCCGTATTACCAGTATCCGGAGCAGTATTATCAGCCCACTATCACCAGCAAAAGTTTTTCCGGTGCGGGCGTTCCCGCCGAGACCTGGAGCTACAACTATTCCGCAGCCAATGCGAGCTCTACCGCTGACGCCTGTGCCGCGAGTGGCACGTGTGCATCGACCGTCTGGACGGATGTCACCGATCCCAATGGCAACGATGTTGTCTACAGCTACAGTAACAAGTGGGGTTACACCGAAGGACAATTGCTGAGCACCACTTATTACAGCGGTGCCGCCGCTGGGAATAATGTGCTGCGCACCGAAACCAATACCTATGCCAACCCGACCGGTGGCCCCTGGCCTACGCAATACGGCGAAGACCTGCAAGACCGCAATAACATCCAGCAAACCACGGAATTGGCGCCGCTGCAGATACGTCAAACCCAGGAAGAAGGCGACACCTACACCTGGTCAGCGGCGAAGTACGACAACTACGCCCATCCCATCGATGTCACGCGCTCCAATTCGATCGGCGGCCAACAGCCGATCGAAGAAACCACCACCTACCTGGACGACCCGAACCTGTGGGTGCTCGATCCGGTCGTGAGCGTGCTGAACAACACCACCGGCGAAACCGAGCTATTCAATAAGTACGACACGGGCACCGATCTGCTGATTAAACGTTACCGCTTCGGCGAGCTGATGATGACCTACAGCTACGACAATTCAGGTCAATTGCTGACGTTCATGGATGGTGACAGTAACGTCACCGCGTTAGGCAATTATAAGCTCGGTGTGCCGCAGGAAATCGATTATCCCGATGGTGGCACGGAATTGCTGACCGTTGATGATCTTCGCCAGATCACCTCCATCACCGACCAGAACAACAACACCACCCAATACAGCTACGATCCGATCGGGCGCATCCAGCAAATCACCTATCCCACCAACGATAAGGTGTCGTGGTATCCGAAGACCTTCAGCTACACCTTCGTCAACAGCGCCGAGCGAGGCATTGCGGCCGGCCATTGGGATCGCGTGACCACGGTCGGCAACGCCGTCACCACCACGTACTTCGATACCAAACTGCGCCCGATCCTGAGCGATACCTCCAACGGCAGCCAGGACATAACCACCGCCACCAGCTACGACTGGACCGGCGCCACCACCTTCGCCTCCTATCCGGTGTACGGCCAGCCGGCCATCACCGGCCTCAGCACCGGTACCCATCACACCTACGATGCGCTGGAGCGCGAAACCCTCACGCAAGAGGACAGCGAGCTGGGTTCGCTGTCCACCACCACCGCGTATCTCTCCGGCGCCGGCAAGCAGGTGACCGACCCGAAGGGCAACGTCACCACCACCTACTACCAGGTGTTCGACGAACCGGACTACAAAGACCCCGTCTCCGTCAGCGCGCCGGGCGGCGTCACTCAGCTGATCGCGCGCGACATCTACGGCAACCCCACCTCGATCACGCAATCGGGCGCCTACGGCAGCGAAAACGACAGCGTCACCAAGACGCTGGCGTATGACAGCGTCCATCGCCTGTGCGCCATCAGCGAACCGGAAAGCGGCACCACGTTGATGGGCTATGACCCTGCCAACAACCTGGCCTGGAGCATTCAAGGTCAACCGCCCGGCTCGGCCTGTGTCAGTACGCAGCCGGCCAATGCGACGACCCGCTCGTACGATCCCATGAACCGGGTGCTGACCATCCAGCCGCCGGCTGGGACGCAGGTCACCAACTACCAATACGACGCCGTCGGCAACATCGTGTTCGTCAGCTCACAGACGAACGGTACCGGCGGCACGCAACAGGCGTTCACCTACGACACGCGCAACCTGCTGACCACCGAGGCGCTGGGGTTGCCAGGCGCGGGCTACACCTGGGCGATGGGCTATGCGTATGACGCCTATGGCCACGCCAGTGCCGTTGCCTATCCGTCCTACAACAACGCGATCGAGACGGTGGTGTACAGCCCGGATGCGCTGGGTCGTGCGACCCAAGTCAGCAGCTATGCCACGGGCATCAGCTATTTCCCCAACAACCAGGTGGCCGGCTTCACCTACGGCAGTGGCGCCAGCTATACCGCGCAGCAGAACACGCGCCAATTGCTGAGCAATTTCAGCGATGGCATGGGCGGCAGCGCAGCCATCAACGAGGGCTACACCTACGATGCCAACGGCAACATCACCAACGTCGCCGACGACGTGCCGAACGGCACGCGCGGCAAGACCTTCACCTATGACGCCCTCAACCGGCTCACCAGTGCGACGGCCAGCGGCCTCTATGGCGTGGAAAGCTACACCTACGATGCACTCAACAACCTGCGCAGCCGCGTCACCGGCGGCAACACGCTGACGCTCAATTACAACGCCAGCAATCAATTGGCGAGCGTGTCCGAAGGCGCCACGACCACCACCGTCTACGGCTATGACAACCAGGGCAACCGCAACAGCCTCAGCAGCGGTGGTGCGACCACTACGTATAATTTCGATGTCGAGAATCAGCTGCTGAATGTGTCGGGTGTGGAAAGCTATTTCTACGATGCCGCCGGCCGCCGTGTCACCAAGACCAATACCAGCGGCGCGGTGTCGGCGTATTACATGTATGACCAGGCCGGCCAGCTGATGTACGAGTTCGATCCGGCCACCGCCACGGGCACGAACTACGTCTATCTGGGCACCAAACTGATCGCCAAAGACGTGATGCAACAGGTGGAGATACCGACCGGCGTCACGACCAGCCCCGCCAATCCGACCGCCGGCACGCCCTTCACGGTGAGCTGGAACGCCGTGCCCGATGCGACCAGCTACACGCTGCAAACCACCAACGGCTTGAGCGGCACCACCACGGTGTACAACGGCAGCGCCACCTCGACCACGCAGACGCTCACCACCGGTGGCGCGCAGTGGTATCAGTTGAATGCGTGCAGCAGCGCCGGCTGCAGTGGGTGGGCAGCCGTGCAGGTGGCTGTATGGCCGGGCATCCCGACCTTCGGCCCGTTGCCGACCGGAACGGACAACGGCGGTTACACCGTCAGCTGGAGCGCACCGCCAGGCGCCGACACCTATGACGTGGGGGTCTCCACCGATGGTGGCACCACCTGGACGGCCCTTGCCACCGGCACCACCAGCAATTCAATCGCGCAGCCGGGGAACGTGACCGGTAGTTACACCTATCGCGTGCAGGCACATAACCGGCAGGTGACGGGCACGGCCGGCTGGGCGGTCTCGCCGGTGGTGACGGTCAACACCAGCTATGGCGTGACACCTACCCCGACGCCTACGCTCAGCGTGCCCGGCACCAGCTATAGCGGCAGTGCCACGATCAGCTGGACCGCCGCATCACCGGTCACCAGTTACACGCTGCAGCAAAGCGCCAACGGCGGCAGCACCTGGGCGACGGTGCCCCTCACAGGGACCACCAGCGCGAACGTCACGGGCTTGGCAGCGGGCAGCTACGTGTATCAGCTGCAAGCCTGCAACACCGCTGGCGGTGGCAATGCGTGCACGAGTTGGGTCGCGGGCGGACCAATGGTGGTGACGCTGCCGCCGTCGCCTGCGCCAACGGCCTCGGTGCAAACCGTCAACAGCAATAGCGGCATCTACATCGTCGACTGGTCGGGCAATAACGAAGCCACCAGTTACACCGTACAGATGCAAGTCAACGGCGGTGCCTGGACCACCGTGCAGACCAGTACCGGCACGGCCTATGACGCCACGGGCCAAACGGATGCGACGTACGCCTACCGCGTGGAGGCTTGCAATGTGGCCGGTTGCAGCGGATGGAGCAACACCGTCACCACCACAGTCTTATTGCCGCCCGGTGCATCGTCCTTGAGTGGCGGCGGTACGAGCAACACGGGCAGCTACGGTGTGAGTTGGAGCGCGGTGGCCACGGCGACCAGTTACACCTTGCAGGAAAGCGTCAATAGCGGTGCATATGCCACCGTGCAGTCGAGCGGTGCGACGAGCTGGAGTACGAGCGGTCGTGGCAACGGTACGTATCAGTATCGCGTGCAGGCCTGTAACGGCGGGGGTTGCGGACCGTGGAGCAATGTCGTCACCGAGACCGTGACGCTTATCCCGGGCACACCATTGCCATCAATCACTCTGACGGGATCAACCAGCAAATACACAATGCACGTGTCGTGGTCAGCCATGGCCAATGCAACCAGCTACAAACTTGAAATGAAGTCAACGGCAGAAAATGGCACCGTTACAAGTCCAGAGCCGGTCTACACCGGCAGTGCGACGACATTCTCAGAGATCGGCAACAACGAAGTGACCTATGACTTCCAAGTGCAAGCCTGCAACAGCACGGGATGTTCCGCGTGGAGCGAGTGGAGTGGCATCTTTGTCCCATGAGGGGCGGTAATAGGATGCGAAGGCTATGGATGGCCGGATCGCCAAATAAGGCCAGGCATTGGTAATGCTCATCATTTGGAGAGAAAGGTATGCGTAGCAGACGATGGTTAAGTGTGATGAGCATGCTTGCGCTTGTCTTTGGTGCAACATCCCTGAACGCGCAGGATGTTTCCTTCGGTACGTTGCCTGCACTTCGCGTAAGCACGCCTGTACCTTCAGGCCTGCACGTCCCCGGCGACGTCGACGGCAACGGCGTGTCGGACATCTTCCTGTTCGACACCGCCACCAGCCAGGTCGGCTATTGGCTGATGAACACCAACGATGCGAACGGCACCGTCACCAAGCTGAGCTCACAAACCTTCAACGTGACACCCGGCTACTTCGTCGGCGCCATCGGCGATTTCAACGGCGATGGCTTGGCGGACATGGTGCTGACCAGCAGCGCCCACGACCTGGTCCTGTGGACCAATAACGGCAGCGGCGGCTTCACCACCTCCTCGCTCGGCACCTACGACGCCGGTTGGCTGTTGGTGGGCGCAGGCGATGTCGATGGTGATGGCCAGGACGACCTGCTCTGGTTCAACGCCACGACCTGCCAATTCAGCTATTGGCTGATGCGCAACGGCGTGCACGTCGAGACCGACACCACCAGCGTCACCTGTGGTTATTACCCGATCTCCATCGGCTACTACACACCCTCCAACCGCATTTCCGTGATCTGGACCAGCAGCGCGCAGGATCTGGAGATCTGGGACAGCGCCGGCAACGGGTTCACGCCCTACGGCTTCGGTGCGTTTGGGCCAGGCAGCACCATGGTCGCACTCGGCGGTGGCTACGAAGGCACGCTGATGAGTCTGATCTACATCGGCTCCAACGCCACCGCGTACGGCCTCGAACTGGACCGCAGCTTCAACGCCGTCGGCCAACAAACGCTCTGGCAAACCACCGAGTGGTGGCTCGACAACAACTACCGCCTGCCGTGGAGTTCCGCCGGCTTTCTCATCGAAGGCCGCGGCACCAACATGACCGGCGTGATCTACCAGCACGGCGCCACGCAAATCGAGGCCTGCCCGCCGATGGGCGGCAGCGGCTACGAAAGCACGCCGGCCCCGTTGCCTTACACCTGCCCGAGCTTCTCGATTCCATCCGGGTGGAAGGTGATTGGAGCCATGGCCAACGGCATCGTGCCGGGCGGTTAAAGCGCAGAGCGCAGATCGATGGATGGGCGGATATCAACGGTAACCAGGAAAGGACAGGACGCCATGAGTGCCAACGCAAGCGGGCCGCAGATGAAAGGGATCAAGACCGTGCTCCGATGGATGGCATCGCTGATGCTGTTCGTCAGTATGCATGCGTTGGCCCAGGGCCTGGGCACGGTGACCTATGTGTACACCGACCCGCAGGGTACGCCCTTGGCGGAAACCGACGCCCATGGAAACATCACGGCGACGTTTGAGTACACGCCGTATGGGACCTATGCGCCGACGGGAACGACTAACCCGGGGCCGGATCCGACGGGTCCGAGCTATACCGGGCACGTGAATGACCCGGAGAGCAATCTCGTTTATATGCAGGCGAGGTATTACGATTCGGTAACGGGGCGTTTTTTAAGTGTGGACCCGGTGACGCCCGGTGTTGGTAACGAGTTCTCCTTTAATCGATACGACTACGGCGACAATAACCCAATCGCGAACATTGATCCCAACGGGAAGTTCCCCGGAGATCCCGGGGGTGACGCCGGCGATTCAGCCTACAACGCACAACTAAGCGGCTCTGTAAGCGGCACGGGAAATTTGGCAGTAACCAAGGCAAATAATAATGCTCCTAACGGTACGCCAAAATCGATGAAAAAATATTTTTGCAGAAATTGTTCAAGAGCTATAGCGGCAATGCAAACTATGAGCTTCTTCAACATTGACTACAGTGGACTAACCGTATTTTACAACCCTGCCATTCAAGATAATGCTGACACACTGCAGCAAGCTCAGCTGATCGTTGGCCCTAACTTATTTTCGAACCGATCATTTGGCGGTATCGGGCTAATCCTGTCGCATGAAGTGGAAGGTCACTGGGATTTGCAGCTTAAGGGTGCCTATACCGTCGATTATAGAGATCAACCAAGCTGGATGAGGGAGGTTCAGGCGTATAGATACGAACTTAAGCCGTCCAACATCGCGAGGTTTTTGCCATACGGATTAACGCAGGGTGAAATTGATCAAGAGAGAAGTAATCTAATGCGTTACTATAACGGTCTCACTC
The DNA here is from genome assembly GCF_003363155.1 of Dyella monticola. Taxonomy (GTDB): domain Bacteria; phylum Pseudomonadota; class Gammaproteobacteria; order Xanthomonadales; family Rhodanobacteraceae; genus Dyella_B; species Dyella_B monticola. Next base: position 865,530 of record NZ_QRBE01000001.1, read on the forward strand.
CAACCAACAAGAAAAACGTTGATAGCGGTATCTACAAGCCATGGTGAGGATTATGAGAGCATTAAAAAGTGTTTTAATAGTTGTCCTCGTGAGCTCATTGGTGCCCCGCACGTCATTGGCGAAGGATGTGAGTTTGATACTGCAAAAGGATAAAACAAACCTAATGCTGGTTATCAAGAATTCTAGCGACCATAACGTAAAAGTAAGTCATTTATTTTCGATAAGCTCACTGATCGGACCGATACGCTTCAGGGTGGAGCACAATGGGAGTGTATTGGATCTGCGCGCGGAAGGAAGCACCGAAGCGCCAAATGAAGGGCTTTATATCACCCTATATCCGTATCAAATGGTGGGTGCTGAATACGACATCTCGTTTATTAAAGCTCTATATGGGATGACAATTGGGTGTTATGCGATAAGTGCATCGTACGACGATGGAGTCGCTTCGCAATTTAATGCATACGATAAGAAAATCACTTCAAACTCCATGACTTTATGCTTTAAGGAGGGCGGAAAGTCCTCCAGCAAACCAAAGCCATAAATGCTCATGTAACGAAAAAGAAGCGCTAACTACATCGGTCCATTGAGCTTGCACGGACTGGGTTTACGTCGTCGGCAACTTCGTGTCGGATATCAATCTGTGAAATTCGACCAGGAGTCAGGTCGCTTTTGGTTGATGTTGAGCCTTGGCTTGCCGTAGTTTGGCTTCGATGGCAGTGCGAAAATGTGATGCGCGGGGTGCGGGTTGCTGCTGAAGGCGTGTGCACATGAGTTGGTTATCGCTGATCGCACTTTTGAATAATGTGCGATAGGCGATATATGCAGCGGACATTGCAAGAATGGCTCGCGTAGACGAAAAGCAGACGACGCCATGAGTGCCAGCGCAACCCAGCCGCCGGTGAAAGGCGTGAGGACCGTGCTCCGATGGATGGCATCGCTGATGCTGTTCGTCAGTGTGCATGCGCTGGCCCAGGGCCTGGGCACGTCGCTGGCTTTGACAAGGTTCTCGTTACTGTCAGACAGGCTGTTGGGGAGGCCTTAAATAACGTAGATCCTACAGACGGTGCTATTGGCTATAACATGCGCACTCAAGAGCAGTCCGCGGGTAATCATCCATTCTGGGGGCAAGCTGTGCACACGATGTCCGGTCCCTACGTTTCTCCCACTCCTTACACATATATATTCACTTATGGAAAATAATTTTAAGTGCCGAGCGGTCTTGTTCTTGTGTATGGTCGCCATCCCTTTGTGTGGAAGAGCCGCTGATGATAAAGCGCCGATGTATCGTTCAATACATTGTTTGCTTAGTGACGGTTACATTCGTTCGCATGTATTGAAGTACGTTGGATTAAGCATGAATGGCGTCGCGTCCGTATCGTTTCATCAAGGTGCCTTGATAAACCCTACTCATCGAGAAAAAACGTACAATGTTGTCCTGTTTTCGGCGGCCCGAACAAAATCTGCATTGCTAATGGTTGACGCTTCCGATGAGATGCATTTAAAAATTATTCCAAATGGATATTTATTATCTAAGCAAGGGTTGCATTGGACGGTGGAAGAGGGTGGTGGTGGTTATATTGACTATGAGACTATTGCTAATTTTGTGGACTCGCTGTCATCAAAAAAGGTTTCTAGAGTAAAGTTGATCGCAAGCACCTCAGGTTGTTGAGAGAGCCCCGAAAAATCTTACCTAGTATCGCGATGCGCGCAAGACGGGGTGTAGTTAAGCGACAGGACCTGCTCTGGTTCAACTCAAGCACCTGCCAATTCAGCGATTGGCCGATCCGCAACGGAGTACGTCGAAACGAACACCGCCAGCGTCACCTGCGGCTATTACCCGATCTTCATAAGTTACTACACCCCCTTACAACCGCGTCTCCGTGATCTCGACCAGTAGCGCGTAGGATTTGGATATTTGGGATAGCGCCGGCAACGGGTTCACGCCCTACGGCTTCGGCGCGTTTGGGCCACGCAGCACCATGATCGCACTCGGCGGTGGCTACGAAGCCACGCTGATGAGTTGGTTATCGCTGATCGCACTTTTGAATAATGTGCGATAGGCGATCTGCCTTTCGAGCGGATTGGCTATAAACCTGCACCTAATGGAATCTGAGCTATGCGTAAAATAATTATTGGATTGGGTCTCATGATCGTTGCGGTACATTGCATAGCCGGAGACTTCCGTCTTGATTTGCATGACCACGACAATTTCATGATTGTTTCCATCGAAAATCTCTCCGCCCAAGATATCAAGGTGAGTACAAAATTTACGCAGAATCCTGCCTTTGGCCTGATTAGGTTTAATGTGTTGGAGAATGGACATGGTGTCGGATTTAAATCTGCACCAAATGAGGAGTTGCCGACGTCATCTGACTACCTGACACTTAAGCCTTACGAGGTTTTTGGTCGCGCATTTTCTATTTCGGAAATTAGGAAATCGTATGGCATTACCGCAAAGTGCTTCGAAATTTCAGCTGAGTATCATGACTTTGTTTCAACGAGATTTGATTCGCTTTCATCGGTCATAAAATCCAATCAACTTCGAATTTGTCGGTAAGGTGCCAGTGGCCAACGGCATCGTGCCGGGCGGTTGATGCGACGGTAAGCGCGGACTGATATGCAGATATCAACGGTAAACAGGAAGGGGCAGGACGCCATGAGTGCCAACGCAACCCAGCCGCCGGTGAAAGGGGTGAGGACCGTGCTCCGATGGATGGCATCGCTGATGCTGTTCGTCAGCGTGCATGCGCTGGCGCAGGGCGTCGGCACGGTGACCTACGTGTACACCGACCCGCAAGGCACGCCGCTGGCGGAAACCGATGCCCATGGAAACATCACGGCGACCTTTGAGTACACGCCATATGGGACGTTTGCGCCGACCGGAACGACCAACCCCGGGCCGGATCCGAATGGCCCTGGGTATACTGGACATGTGAATGATCCGGAGACCATTCTCGTCTACATGCAGGCGCGGTATTACGATCCAGTAACGGGACAGTTTCTTAGCGTCGATCCTATTGCGCCGGCTGCAGCCAACGAATTTAATTTCAATCGCTATGGCTATGCGAATAACAATCCTCTTCTCAATGTCGACCCAACCGGTAAGTTTCCCGGGGACCCAGCAGGAGATGGAGATTCGGTTTACAACGCTCAGATCGTGGGGATCGCGTCGGTGACTGTCGTCAGGGCGCTAAACGTTTCAACACAAGCTTATTATGTATACGCCGATGGGACAGTTATAGTTCAGACGGGGGCAAGAAATGGCAGGGATAATAATCCAGGAAACTTAAGGCTGGGGAGTGCTAGGGCTTCAAGCACAACGATGGCATCTGGCTGGGATTATTCTCCGACATCTGCGACGGATACAGTCACTCGAAGGCAACCTTTTGCGATGTTTTCGAGCCCTTCTGTAGGCTTTGCAGCTGACGTAAAGACCTTGCAAAAAGGCTACGGAGATCTCGATATTTCTCGGGCGATCTCCCAATATGCGCCATCATCTGACCATAATAATCCCGCAAATATGCATCTGATATTGCGCGCATGGCAGGTATAGATGAGACCCGCACCATACAGTCGTTGAATAGCGATGAAATCGTTAGGCTAGTTCATGCAGTGGCAACCGAAGAAGGATATAGAGCGCCGACCTCTGCAATTCATGATATGGGGCGCGGTCCATTTTCGAATCCGTAGGTGCAAATGAAAATGAAAATAATTCTGGGGCTTGTTAGTTTCCTAATCTTAAGCACCTCAGTCATGGCGTTTACTGAGGCAGCAAAAAAATCGCCCTATTGCTTTTCGCCTTGCATATCGACTTTGGAAGGTAAGTTAAGCGTTAGACACGTCAAGTTTGACGACCCGTCCATGCAATTTGATGCATATTTTTTGACATTAGAGAGGCCTATATCTGTTAGCGCAAATGAGATCTTTGACGCATTAACAGATCAAAGTGTGGTGCAGCTCAGGTCGAACACGACGTTATCTCCTTACATTGGGAAATGTGTAATCGTGAAAGGTGGGCTGTATGGAGTGGTAATTGGGATGGACATAAATCCTTTAATTATGCGCGTTGACTCCGTGGGTTCATGTAAGTCAAAAAGATAATAGATCACGTTCGTGCTCGCGTTCAGTGTGCATCTAAACTTCAGTTTTCGGACAGCTACTAACGTTATCCGCTTTTCAAGCAACGCTGTCTTCTCGCCGCGCATTGCGGCGAGGGGAGTGCATTCAAATTGGGGGCATGCGCGCCTAGTGAGCCTGGGGGGAATATGTGCTGCGCTGTGACATCGAGGCTCAGGGCAGCGTGGGGCAGCGTACCCCGCGCGGCCTGGAAACCGGCGCTCGGCACAGGTCAGCTCAAGGCTGCGTCCTGGCGACCCGACCAGGGGCGCGGATACGCGTTCGGTAGAGGCTCGTGGTGCTGGGCCGTCTCATTCGGAGGCCGACCGTGGGGAAGGGATTGCCTGCCGAAGACTTTAATGGGCTTCGGTGCAAGCGGGCTGGAGAGGCGACAGCGCCGCTTGCGGCCCGCGAGCGTGACCCAGGAGCGAGCGTACGGATCGAAGTAGAGCCATTCGCAAGCCCCCATTGGCGTCGGCTGATAATGTGCGTGCCAGGCAGACTGCGCACGCCAATCGCGTCGATGATGTAGACGGTGCGATGCCCCGCAATTCTAGGCCGTGACGCGATGCCTTCCTTTGCTACGTCCTAGGCTGCCGCCGGGGTTCACGCCTGCGAGCGCTTATGGTCGAATGGGCTCGCGTTGGTACATTTGTTGGTATAAATTTTCTATATATCTCGTAAACATTTATAGATCAATAGCTTGCAGCACGATATGGATGCCTCTCTCCCGCCACCCATAAAAAGCGCCCACACGGGCGTTTTTTTTGGCGCGTACTCCCCAGCGCCATGGGTGAACGCACAAGCCCAATCACCGCGGCATATGCCCCACATAACCGGCACGCGGGCGAATCAGGCTTCCGTTTTCCTGCTGCTCCAGCGCATGCGCCAACCAGCCTGCCATGCGACCGGCGGCAAAAATGGCCAGCGCAACGTCAGCGCTCAGTTCATACGCCGAGGCAATCGCGGCCAAGGCGAAATCCAGATTGGGGCGGCGGCCGCATTGCGTCTGGACGTTTTCGATCAACCGCTCGATCGAAGCAAGTTTTGCAGGGCGCGGACGCGTGGCGTGTAAGGCGTCCAACAGTACCGTGGCGCGCGGATCGCTTTCCGGATACAGCGGATGTCCGAAGCCGGGCAGGGTGTCACCACGACGCATGCGCTCGCGCACCCGATCGGCAGGTTTGCGTTCGCGCAGCATGTCCTGGATGAACGCATGCGCGCGCGCGGCTGCGCCGCCATGATGGGGGCCAGATAACGTTACAAGGCCTGCGCAGACAGCAGCATGCAGACTGGCGCCGGTCGATGCGGCGACACGCGTGGCGAACGCGGATGCGTTGAGCTCGTGCTCTGCGCACAACACCAGCGCACAACGAACGAGTTCGGACAGGCCCGCGTCATCGTTGCGCCAGCTCGTCACCATCACATGGTGGATGGGTTGCGTGCTTGGCGGTGCGATGCAGAGCAATGCTGCGGTTTGTCGTAAAAGCAGCGCTGCCTCAATGCGGCGGTGCATGGGATCGGCGCTGTGTGCATGGGTTGCATCGAGCGCCAATAAAGGCAATGCGGCGATGGTTCGCTCTAGTGGCGGCAAGTCCGGCCGAAGCAATGGCGCGATCGTCGGAGGCCATGAATGCTGCGGTTCGTCGACAAACGGATCGTGTTCGCCGCAATCCCATAACAGCCGCGCCGTTTCTTCCAGCGTTGCGCCCGCTTTTGCCAACGCGATGGCTGACTCGCCGCGGTAGTAGTGGCCGTGCGGACGAATCAGCGAGATGCGCGTCTCCATCACGGGCAGACCCCACGCCAGGCTGTGCGCTGCGCCTTGCGCAGCGCCACGTCCAGCTTGACGGCGTTCGATAAGCTGTTCGATATCGCTGGCGCTGTATTCGCGCGTGCGCCCGTCCGGTCCTGGGCGGGAATCGATACGCCCGCGGCTGACATAGGCATAGAGCGTGGCGAGGCTCACACCTAGCCGTGTTGCGGCATCCTGGGCGCAAAGGTAGTCGGTCTGCATGCCGATATATTGATCTTTTCAATCAAGATTGATCAATATATTTCTTCGTGACAGAGTGGTGCCCATGGGTGTTCGTCCCTGTATTGCGTATGTGGTGATCGCTCGCATGGCTAGCGATTTTTTAACGCGTTGCGCGCTCGCGCTTACTGCGCCGCGACATGGCCGCACTGACACATCGCTTACAATTTTCCGTTTCGGAGAACCGCAATGACTCAGCTCGATTCCGCCGGCGGCCGTTTCCGCGCCGCGCTTGCCGCCGAAAAGCCCTTGCAGGTGATCGGGGCCATCAATGCCAATCACGCCTTGCTCGCCAAGCGTGCCGGTTATCGCGCGATCTATCTCTCCGGCGGCGGCGTGGCAGCGGGTTCGCTGGGCATGCCGGATTTGGGCATCAATACGCTGGATGACGTACTCACCGACGTCCGCCGCATCACCGACGTGTGCGATCTGCCGCTGATGGTGGATATCGATACCGGCTTCGGTCCCAGCGCGTTCAATATTGCGCGAACGGTGAAAAGCCTGATCAAGTTCGGCGCCGCGGCGTGCCACATCGAGGATCAAGTGGGCGCCAAACGCTGTGGACATCGTCCCGGCAAGGAAATTGTCTCAGCGGGCGAAATGGCCGATCGCGTCAAAGCAGCGGCGGATGCCAAGACCGATTCGAACTTCTTTTTGATTGCGCGCACCGATGCCATTGCCGTGGAAGGCGTCGATGCGGCCATCGAGCGTGCACTGGCCTGCGTCGAAGCAGGCGCGGACGGTATCTTTGCCGAAGCGGCCAACGATCTTCCTACGTATCGTCGTTTCGTTGACGCGGTGAAAGTGCCGGTGCTCGCCAACATCACCGAATTTGGCAAGACGCCCTTGTTCAGCGTCGATGAGCTGCGTACCACTGGTGTGGGTATCGTGTTGTATCCGCTCTCCGCATTCCGCGCGATGAACAAGGCCGCCGAGGCTGTCTATGAGGCTATCCGCCGTGATGGGCATCAGCGCAACGTTGTGGACATGATGCAGACGCGCGAGGAACTCTACGACCGCATTGGCTATCACGATTTCGAGAACAAACTCGACGCGCTGTTTTCCAGCAAGAAATAACACTTTTCCCGTGACCGTTTCCCCAACGGTCACGATCGATGAATCGCACCCTGGAGCACTACCAATGAGCGAGCAATCCCCAACCGCCCCCAAGCCGAAGAAATCCGTTGCCCTGTCGGGCGTGGCGGCGGGCAACACTGCGCTGTGCACGGTTGGCCGCAGCGGCAATGACCTGCACTACCGTGGTTACGACATCCACGATCTGGCTGCGAAAGGCTGCTTCGAAGAAGTGGCTTACCTGCTGGTGCATGGCGTATTGCCGAACTGGGCCGAACTCAATGCATACAAGGCAAAGCTCAAGCGCTTGCGCGGGCTTCCCGCCCCGGTGAAAAGTGCCCTCGAATTGCTGCCGGCGGCCACGCATCCGATGGATGTGATGCGCACCGGCTGTTCCGTGCTTGGTACCGTGCTGCCAGAAAAGGACGATCACAACCTTACCGGCGCATGCGACATCGCAGATCGCCTGATGGCGAGCTTCGGCTCCATGCTGCTGTACTGGTATCACTTCAGCCACAACGGCAAACGCATCGAAACGGAAACTGAAGACGAAACGATTGCTGCGCACTTCCTGCACCTGCTGCATGGCAAGAAGCCCAGCGATCTGCATGCGCAATCGCTCGATCGCTCGCTGGTGCTGTACGCCGAGCATGAATTCAATGCTTCAACGTTCGCGGCGCGAGTGATTGCCGGCACAGGTTCGGACATGTATTCGGCCATTACCGGCGCCATTGGCGCGCTGCGTGGTCCCAAGCACGGTGGCGCGAATGAAGTGGCGATGGACATTATCGCGCGTTACCGCAGTGCAGCCGATGCCGAAGCCGATATCCGTGCGCGTGTGGAACGTAAAGAGATCATCATCGGCTTCGGCCATCCGGTGTACACGGTGTCCGATCCGCGCAACGAGATCATCAAGGAGATCTCGCGCAAGCTGTGCACGGACGGGGGCAACCCCACCTTGTTCGAAGTGTCCGAACGTATCGAAAAGCTGATGTGGGAACTGAAGAAGATGTTCCCGAATCTCGATTGGTATTCGGCTAGTGCTTATCACATGATGGGTGTGCCGACGGCGATGTTCACGCCCCTGTTCGTGATTGCACGCACCTCGGGTTGGAGTGCGCATGTGATCGAACAACGCCAGGATGGAAAAATCATTCGTCCGAGCGCGAACTACGTGGGGCCGGAAGATCGCGCCTATGCGCCGATCGAAAAGCGCTGATGATTTGACTGTCATGACCTATAAAAAAGGGGCCTCGTGCCCCTTTTTTTATTGCTTGTGCTTGGCTTTTATGGTGCTTCGCGCGACATAAAAATGTTGCATCGGCGATACACGTGCGCGTCACGGCAGCGCCGGATGTAACGCGCTGTTTCTGCAATATATAACGAGCTGCGCTGTAGTAAGGCGCGAATGCTTGAGTCCACACTGTTGCATGCGCGTTGCAATTGCTAACGATTCGTCGTGGGCGCGTGCAAAGAGCGGTGCGCGTAATCGATTGATTTTTATAGGGGTGATGAGCTTCGCTATAACCGTCTCGGGGTGGCACGCGGTTTGCCACATTTAGAAGCTGTCGAAGCGAAAAAAACAGGGGGTTACCGCATCCGTTCCGGGAGGAATCCTTATGCGCAAGACTCTTCTTTTTACAGCATTGACGCTCGGCTTGGGACTTGCCCTCCCGGCTATGGCTCAGAACAACCACAACTCGTACAACAACAACTCCAACCAGGGTAACAACTCCAGTACACACACCAATTCCAGTACGCATACGAATACGCACACCAGCACCAACAGCGGTGACGACCGCAGCAATAGTGGCGATGTCTACAGTGACGGCATGGGGACGTCCGCCGCCAACAATGGCGGAACAGCCTATTCGTCGGTGAGTGATGCCTTCAACACTAGCGAAGCCATTGCCAACACCACCTTGGACGGATCGGTTTCCAATGTTGGTGTATCAGGTCTGGGCAACACCGCTACGGATAACGGCAACGCCAATGGCGGAAGAGGCGGCAAGGGCGGTGGCGGATACGGCGGAAACGGCCGCGGCGGTAGCGGCGGTGATGGCGGTTCCGGTGGTGACTCCTATGCACACAGCGGCCATGCTGGCGGTTCCGGCGCGAGCAGCGGCGATGCGTTGTCGGGCAGCGGTGCGAAGGGTGCGGGTGCATGGAGTAGCAACGGCGATGCATCAGCCAATGCAGGAAAGCATGGCACGGGTGGTACCGCCACCAACGGCAGCGCTACCTCCACGGGTGGCACCGTAACCTCAGGTTCGGCCACATCCACCAGCGGCGACAGTACGTCAACCGGTGGCACCAGCGGCATGGTGGCCAGTGCTGGCGGCAACGGTGGATCAGCCGGTGATGGTGGCTCAGGCTCAGGCGGTGCTGGCAGCGGCGCATCTGGCGGCAGCGGCGGCAACGGTGGTACCACGATGGCCGACGCCGGTTCGTTCGATATGTCCAACACGATGGATGGCGCGGCGTCTGCAGCGGCCGGCATTACCACCATCGCGCAGAACAGCGGTGCGGCAGCGTTGATCCAACAAGGCGTAACAGTCCAGGCCAATCTGAACGTGGGCGGCCATTGATGGGCGATTGATCGATCTGGCGGAGTGCACATCGCTCCGCCAGGTTGCGTGGACCGGCTGGCGGCGTACGCCGCCAGCCGGGACGGATTCGCATGCAATGCGCCCCATACGATCGGAGTGATGCCATGGCTCGTTCGAAATCCCTCATAGGGCTGGCGTTGTTTTGCGTGGCTGCAGGGGCGCTCGCAGCAAACGCTCCCGACAGCGCAGTGGCCGTCCGGCACAGCGACAAGCAGTCGCCTACGCCATCGGTGGCGGTGAACGGCTTGGGTTCGCCGGTGAGCGCGAACACGCTGCAGCATTACAGCGGTGGTGGCCTCGTGCAGAACAACATGAACATTACCGGCACGGTAAGCAACGACACCACAAGCCACGTGACCACCGGTGACAATACGCTCACGGGTGATGCATTTTCCAATGCGGCGGGCTTGCCGTCGGTGGTGCAAAACACCGGCAACAATGTGCTTATTCAAACCGGCGTGATCGTCAATGTGCAGCTGAAACCATGAAGCACATCATGCCGGCGTTGCTCACGCTTTTGGTCGGTGCGACGGCCGCGCACGGTGCGCAGGCGTCGACCATGTCGTTGAACGACAACGCCGGGCAGACCTATACGTTGCACATCACCACGCTGAAGGAAGTGAAATACCGCAACACGATCCATCAAAAGTACGATTTCAGTTGCGGCTCGGCGGCGGTGGCAACGCTGCTTACCTATCAATACGACTATCCGGTCAACGAGCAAGTCGTGTTTGAGCAGATGTATGCCCATGGCGATCGCAAGAAGATCAACAAAGAAGGTTTTTCCCTGCTGGATATCAAGCTCTATCTGCAAAGCATCGGGTTCGATGCGGATGGCTTCCACGCCAGCCTTGCACAATTGCAGCAGGCGAATCTCCCCGCCATCGTGCTTATCCAGGATCGCGGCTATCACCATTTCGTGGTGATCAAGGGCGTGCGCTATGGGCGTGTCCTGGTCGGTGACCCTGCACGTGGAACGCGGGCGATTCCATTGGACCGTTTCGATCAGTTGTGGAAGAACGGACTGGTGTTCGTTATTCACAACCGACGCGAGCTGGCGCACTTCAATGCCGATAGCGACTGGCGTAGTGCGCCGATAGCGCCGCTGGGGGTGGGTATCGATCGGCGCGGTCTGGACACGATCACGATGCCCAAGTATGGGCCCGGCGACATATGAGGTTAGCCATGAAACGCTACGCTCTTTCGCTATGTGTGATGGGAATGTTCGGATCTCTGGGCTGTGTCTCGATGGCGCACGCGCAGGACCGCTTCTCGATGTTGCGGCCGGTCGCTGGCTTCGGTGTGCCCGTTTCGAAGGACAAATTGGATGCCGTACGCGGCGGCTTTGATCTTGGCAATGGGTTGCAGGTGTCATTTGGAATCCAGCGTGCGGTGTACGTTGATGGCAACCTGGTTGCATACGTCAATGTAACTATTCCCGATCTTGCGCACATCACTGCGCAACAAGCGACATCGCTGGCCGAAGCGCTCGGCACGGTGGATGTGCAAGTGGGTAAGGGCAATACGTACGCACCATCGTCCGTGACGTCTTTCGTGAACTCGACGGTGCAAAGCGCAGTGAGTGGCGCCATCAATGGTGCATCCAGCGCTGGTGTCATGTCGCCCTCTACGCAGGCGAATGCGGCAAGCGTGGCGCAGAACGCACTGACCAGTCCCATCGTCAGCAGCACCATCACGCCAGCTTCCGCGTCGCAGGCGAGTGCGGCGACGGTGATCCAAAACACGGTCAACAATCAGGTCATCAGCAGCCTGACCACGTTGAATGTCGCGATCAGCGCGCTCAACGCAATGCGTAGCCAGGCTTTACAGCAGAGCCTGCAGAACGCTCAGCAGTTGCAGGCTTTATCGCATTGATACGGAGACCTCGGTCTCAATGCTTCACGGGGACAACACCATGAAGAAGATGGATCGGTACGGGAAGCGTAACGCGATAGGCAGACCGTGGCTGTGGGTGACCGGATGCGTGGGGCTGATGGCATCCTGCGGGGGCGTTGTCGCGCAGGATGCATCGGCGGCCGCTACGGACACGAGCGCTGCATCATCACCTGCGATCAAGCAGCGCTTGCTGGAGCAAGGGCAGCGTATCGAGGCCATGCGCAGCCAGATCGACGCACTCCAGCGCCAGCTCACGCAACAGGAGGCCGATTACAAAGCGCTGCGGCATGCCGTGGGTATGGATGTGCTGAATCAACAGCGTGGCGGTAACATCGCGGCAGGCGGAGCAGGAGCTAACGCATTGCCGATGCCGTCCGCGGACATGCAGGCCGCTCAGCAAAGTCAGTCTTCGCCAGCGACGCCGGTTGGACAGGCGCCAGCGGAAAATTCACGCCCTCCCGAAGTGGCGCCGATTTTCCAGCAGCCGGGTGTGCTGACCCCGAAGCATAAGATAGTGGTCGAGCCAACCTATCAGTTTGGCTATTCCACCGCGGACCGCGTCGCGCTGGTGGGTTACACCATCATTCCTGCGATTCTGATCGGCCTGATCGACGTGCGCGAGGTGCGTAGTACCACGCAGACAGCGATTCTCACTGCACGCTACGGCCTTACCAATCGCATGGAATTGGAAGTGCGCGTGCCGTATGTGGATACGCATACCGATACAGTAAGTCGCGAAGTGCTCACCGGTTCGGCCGAGGACAATGTGTTCGGTTCCAGCGGCAAAGGGCTGGGTGACATCGAAGCAACCCTCCGCTACCAACTTAACAATGGTGGCGCCGACAACGCCTATTACATTGGCTGGTTCCGATTCAAATCACACACTGGCACCGATCCGTTCCAGGTGACGACGGATTGCGTAACACGCTGCGTGGAGAATCTCACCGGTACGGGCCTGCCCATCCAACAGCCGACGGGTACGGGTTTCTATACCTTGCAACCGGGCATGACGTGGTTGCTTCCATCGGATCCCGTCGTCTTCTTCGGCAACTTCAGTTATCTGTACAACGTCGAGCGTCACAATGTTTACGAGCACATCTTGCTGGGCGGCACGCAATATCTGGGCAATGTGAAGATGGGCAATGAGGGCGACATCAGTATCGGCATGGGCATGGCGTTGAACGACAAAGCATCCCTCAGCATCGGCTATGATCAGACGTATCTGGGGCCTACGTCTGAATCCGGACAAAAGCTACCGGGCTCGACCAAGGTATGGCTGGGTTCGTTGCTGATCGGTGGCTCGTATCGCTTCAACGACAAGCGCACCTTGAACTTTACGTTGGGCGTGGGCGTGACGCGCGACACGCCGGATGCGACGGTCATCGTGCGCATGCCGATGATGTTTTGAGCGCGGCATGAGTGAGTGGGCCTCACATCGCTGAATGCGATGCGCACGTTAGTGCGGCGTGCGCAAAAAAATCCCGCGTTTTGCACGACCCTTGCACACTGCAGATATCTAGTATCGGGCACTCCTATCGTTCCAGGCACGTTAGTGCCAGAAGCCAAGGGAGTTGTCTCCATGCGCCATACCGCCCTGCATCGTGGTTGCCGCCGATGTTTGCTCGCCGCGCTTGTCTTGACGAGCACCGCGGCGTTCGCCGATAACACCGATATGAATGTTTCTCCTGCGCTCGATCGCGTGAGTCTGTGGCTTGGCGCGTACGCTGCCGACACTAGCACCACGGTAAGCGCGGGGCTCAACAATCCGGACGTCAAAGGGAAACTCAACCTTCAACACGATCTCGGCTTTCCTTCCAGCCAGACCGTGCCGCATGCGCGTTTCGATTTTCTGCTCGGCGAGAGCCAGGGCTTTTCGTTCGACTATTATCGGATCGACCAGGCGCGAACCAAGTCGCTGGACACGGCCATCGGTTTTAACGGTGATACGTTCAATGCGGCCGCCTCCGTGACTGGACGCGTCAATTTCCAATTCGGAGATGCGGCCTACCGGTGGTGGTTCGGTCACAGCAACGACGTGTTCGGCGTCGGTATCGGGGCGGCGTACTACCGCGTGTACGCGGGCATCAGTGGGCAAGCTTCAGTGAGTATCCCCACGGTGGGATTTTCATCGACGGCTTATGCCGCTACACACACCACCGCCAGCGCCTGGGCGCCGGAACTGCAGCTCGGTTGGCGGCACGCGTTCAGCAACAACCTGCGCATGTATATCAATGCGTCAGGTGTGAAGAAGAACGGCAATCACTTGGGCGGCCACATCTATAACGGCGCGCTCGGCCTGGAATGGTTCCCCTGGCAGAATCTTGGTTTCGCAGCGGAATACGATTACACGCGTATCGACGTGCATCAGGGGCACCCCGCTTACAACGATACGCTGGCGATGCGAATGAATGGCCCGTCGGTATTTCTGCGCTTACGTTTCTAAGTGAACCCCCGGAGCCGACGGCAAGCAAAAGAAAAGGCCGGCCCCGGGCGGGCGGTTCGTCAAAACCCTTCGGACTGCATCGCGGCTTTTACGCCGGCATCGGCGTGCATACGCGCGGCGAAGGTTTCCAGGTGATCCAGGCCGTTGAGATCGACCTGCTTGCCCTTCGCCCAACGTAGCGTGACAAACAAATACGCGTCAGCCGCCGAGCGGTGACCGGTAAGCCACTCGCGATCGGCCAGTTGCGCATTCAAGCGCTCGTAGTGGGCGCGCAGCTGCTGGCGGGCCAATGCCTGCACGGCTGTGTGCTGCGATTCATCCGCGATGAAACGCTGCGGGCCGAACAGCGGCTTGAATGCCGCATGCACGTCGGCATTGAGGTAGCACAGCCAGCGATTCACTTCGGCGCGTTCGCGCGATGTGCCGTTGCCATCGAGTTTTGCTTCCGGGAATTTATCCATCAAATAATTGAGGATCGCGACGTTCTGGGTGAGCGTCCAACCATCATCGTCTACAAAGGCGGGTACTTGTCCGGACGGGTTGAGCTTGAGGTATTCCGCCGAGCGCAGGGCATCGCGCGGGACCTGGTGTGCTTCGTAAGGCTTGCCGATCCATTCGAGCACGATGTGATCGGCCATCGAGCAGGCGCCAGGCAGGTAATAAAGCTTCATGAAAACTCCATCGGACGTAATGAGCCGCGCAGTGTCGCGCGCTGTGCGGATAGTCTCAAGTCATCCTTCGACGATTGAAGAGGTAGCGTCCCCCGCAGATGACGATGATCAAGCCCACTTCCAGCACGTGTTTCATCCACCCGTGTGCGTCGAACCATGCGCGCCATAGCGCTTCGTGACTGACCATGCGACCGGCCGTCCAGGCGATGGCCGCTGCCCCCGCATAAACAATGGCCGGGAAGCGTTCGATCACTTTCAGGATCAATGTCGAACCCCATACCACCAGCGGAATGCTGATCAGAAGGCCCACAATGACGAGTCCCATGTGACCTTTCGCAGCGCCGGCAATCGCCAGTACGTTGTCCAAACCCATCAATACATCCGCCACCACGATGGTGCGCAGCGCAGCCCAGAAGTTTGCGGCCGGAGCAAGGGTTTGGTGTTCGTCGTGTTCGGGCTTGAGCAGTTTCCACGCGATCGGCAGCAAGAGCAGTCCGCCGATCACCATCAGGCCTGGCAGTTCCAGCAGATACACCACCGCGACGGTGAGTGCGATGCGCACGACGATCGCACCGAACGTGCCCCACAGCACAGCCTTCTTCTGCACAATGCGCGGTAGATTGCGCGCAGCCAACGCGATCACGATGGCGTTGTCGCCGGCCAGCACCAGATCCATCAGCACGATGGTCAGCAAGTCGGAGAGCAAGTGGGTAGGGAAGGTCATGCCGGGTTCCTTGGCGCGCTGGACTCATGCGGCGACGACAGGCGCGCGCGGACCTGTCATCACCGCAAAAGTCTCGTTCCAGGCGGATGCCACCGCGGCGCCCGGAGCGATGTGTCGCTCGTGATGACGATCGCCGCGCGGATGCGATGAACCGCATCCGGAACTACTCCCCTTTGGGGTGTTTGTCCGGATTTTCGGCGTGGGAGAGGGGGCGGTCAAGGGACGCGCGCGCCTGCAGCATGTCCGATATCCCGTTCCCCGCTACAATTTCCGTTTTCCCTTACCGCGAGACTCCCCATGAGCGCGCACGATATCCGTTCTGCCAAGCGTCCCGATCCCGACCAGCCGATGGTCGACATTGCCAATTACGTGGCCGATTACCGGATCGATTCCACCGAGGCGTACGACACCGCGCGTTACATGCTGCTCGATTCGCTGGCCACGGCGATGATGGCGATGAAATTCCCCGAATGCGTGAAGCACCTGGGGCCTGTGGTTCCGGGTGCCACGCTGCCGGGCGGTGCGCGCGTGCCGGGTACCAGCCATGAGCTGGATCCGGTACAGGCGGCCTTCGCGATCGGCACGCAGATCCGCTGGCTGGATTTCAACGACACCTGGCTGGCGGCAGAGTGGGGCCATCCTTCCGATAACCTGGGCGCGATCCTGGCGGTCGCCGATTACCTCAGCCGCAAGGCCGAGCGTGAAGGCGGCAAGGCGCTGAGCGTGCGCGATGTGCTCACCCATGCGATCAAGGCCCATGAAATTCAGGGCTGCTACGCGCTGCTCAACAGCTTCAACCGCGTGGGGCAGGATCACGTGATCCTGGTCCGCCTGGCCTCCACCGCCGTGGCCACGGCGATGCTAGGTGGCACCAAGGAGCAGATCATCACCGCCGTTTCGCACAGCTGGATCGACAACGGCGCGCTGCGCACGTATCGCCATGCGCCGAACACCGGGCCGCGCAAGAGCTGGGCTGCGGGCGATGCCTGCCGTCGCGCCGTTACGCATGCCATCAACGCGGTTTACCGTGGCGCGGTGGGTTATCCATCTGCGCTCACCGCCAAGACGTGGGGCTATTACGACGTGGCGTTCAAGAGCAAGGCGTTCGAATTCGAGCGCCCGTTTGGCAGCTATGTGATGGAGAACGTGCTGTTCAAGATCAGTTTCCCCGCGGAATTCCACGCGCAGACGGCGGTGGAGTGCGCCATGAAGCTGCACGCACAGGTCGCCGGCAAGCTCGACCAGATCGACAAGGTGGTGATCGAAACCCAGGAAGCCGGCTGCCGCATCATCGACAAGACCGGCCCGTTGGCCAACTACGCCGACCGCGATCACTGCATCCAGTACATGGTGGCGGTGCCGCTGATCTTTGGCCGCCTCACCGCCGAGGATTACAACGACGATGTGGCCGCCGATCCGCGCATCGACGCCTTGCGCGAAAAGATGGTTGTCACCGAAAACCCGCAATTCACCAAGGACTACTTCGATCCGGAGAAGCGCTACATCGGCAACGCGGTGCAGGTCTTCTTCCAGGATGGTTCCAGCACCGAGAAAGTTTCCATCGATTACCCGATCGGTCACCGCAAGCGTCGCGCCGAGGGCATTCCGGTGCTGCTCAAGAAGTTCGAGGCGGCCATGCGTGGCCACCTGCCGTCCCATAAAGTAAAAGCTATCCTGGACGCCACGGCCAGCCCAGCCACGCTCGATGCCATGCCGGTACAGGATTTCCTGAGCCTCTTCACGCTGTGATGACGTTCGGGGCAGAGAATCTCAGGTCGTAAAGGGGCAGAGCCCGGATGGGTGAGAACCGATCCGGGTTCCGCGTATTTATGAGGCAGGCAGACTAGGGTGTGACAGTCTGTTACCGGAGATTTTGCAAGTCGTTTAGAATTTGTTAAACTCGGGCGCGCCGGGTGTGGGCCGTCGAAGGAATTAGGCCGCAGTCTGGATTGCGTGACCAAGGCGAATTTCGCTTGGCGGGACGATTGCCCTACTCATTAAAGAAAGAAGGAGACACCTGATGAAACGTAAGGGCTTATATTTTCTGATCGCTCTTGCCCTGGGCGGCGTAGGTGCCGTTCACGCGCAGGACAATACGGCGGCC
>NZ_QRBE01000010.1 GCF_003363155.1 Dyella monticola
AAAAACCGGCCTGCGTTGCCCGGAAAGCGGGCAATGGTGCATCCGCATCGAAGAGGGCCTGGTGCTGCACAAACGACGCTTCCGCAAGGGCGATGTACTGCCCACGTATCGCCGCTACCAACCCCGCTGGCTTAGCCTGCTGGACGATATCTTCGGCATGCGCTACCAGGACATCGAGGTTACTTGGGAGTTGGTGCGTCATGCCGATCACGCATCGTGAAAGGCCACGCATGCAAGGCGTCATCGACAGTAGCGGCCAAATTCCGGTGAAATACCCGTCCGGCACGCAGGCGTTAGGCGATGCCTTGTTTGCGCGGCCACTCGATGGCGCATGGCAAACGATTCTGCAACCGACCGCTGCCAGTTTGAACGTGCTGTGGCGCGCGAGCCTGGCGATGCCGTTCAACAGTGCTTTCGATGGGCGCTATCCGTTCTACGACACAAACGCCGATGCGTCATTCGCCGAATTGGGCCAGTACGTCAAACCCTTCACGGTATTGATCACACGACTCCTTGCCGTGGAGCTGGCCGGTGCTCGGCGCCCATTTATATGCACAAGGCGACGCCGGCTATCGCTTCGAAATCATGCCGCAACCCACGCCGAACGTGACGCACTCTGAGCTGACCATCGACAAGCAGCAGGTGGTGTACTTCAGCCAACAAGAGGCATGCTCGCTCATCGCGTGGCCGGGCGATGGGCTCAATGGCCACACCGCGCTAACGTGGCAAACGCTGGATGCCGGTGTGCGGCAGGTTTTGATCGCACAGGTGATTGGGCGTTCCTGCCCCTGCTCGCCAAGGTGAAGCCGCTCGATAGCACGCGCTATGAACTGACCTGATCGCCGCCGGATACCGAAGCGCTGCGTTATGTGCTGCGTACACAGGTCGGCGCCGGGCCGCTTGCTCTGTTAAAGCTGCGCGGCTTCACATTGCCCGAGCGTATCTTCATGTCACAGGAGCCTTCGCGTGTCGCTTGCAACAATGCTGGGCCATCCACCCTACCGCTGCCGACAGAACTGACAGCACCATGAGTTCACCGTTTGTTTTCAGGCGGTGCCTCCGCGCGGTCGCGTGCAGTACTGAGCGCTCTGCCGCAGTCCAAGGCCATGATTTCATCGAACATCATCCACCTGAGGCTAACTCGGCATGATCAAAGCTTTGCTGCCGTCAGCGTGTTCGCAACAAGCCGCTCGACCGGTGAAAGATTTGCTTCGAACGCTGGCGACAGTGCGTGCCGTTCGATCACGTATTTGGCCGTATTCATAAAGGCTTCCACGTTTCCGGCCCCGGACTCAACGATCAGCACCTTCAATGGAAGATCGATACCCGCAGCCGGGTTGGCAAGCATCAGCGGCGTACCGGCTTTGGGGCTGCCGAAGACGATGAGCGTGGTGGGTGGCATCGACAATCCCACCGCCACGGCCTCCGCTTGCTGATCGATGGTGGCAAATACCTTGATACCGTGCGCTGCGAATGCCGCATGCAACCGCTGCACGGTAACGTCGAATGAAAAGTTGCTTGCAAAACGCAGAACGCCGGAGCTTTCGGTTGAACGAGTCATTGTGCATCACCTCATCAGTGGTCGGCATGCATGCGCCGGATCCTGACCGTCGTGCCATCTTCATACGTAACCACAAAGGTCGAACCTTCGTGTGATTGCGATGTCACCGGCACCGGGTTCTCGGCGCGCGCCTCCAGAATGGCATCTTTGTTGAAGGCAGCCAGTTCCCCACTCGGCATAAGCACCATGGGTGGGCTGAACGGCTCGAAGCTCGTGTAGTAGTGACTTTGGCAGTCCGCGCAAGCGAGCGGTTCGGGAAAATGCTTCAACCAGATCCAATACTTGTTTTCATGTTGAATCAGGATGCGATTTTCGCTGTTCTGCGAGGCCGTGGCCGCACCGCTGGGATTCCACACGCGCACGATGCTGGCGCGACTGCAATCGACCGACGCGCATTCCTGCACCACGAGGTAGTCGTCATCGGCGAGGTAAGTGGGCTGCACGCTGAGTATGTCATCGGTCACCAGGGCCTGCGATGGAAACACCACGGAGGGTAGATGCGGATCCGTCCTGAAATCGCCGGAGATGAGATAACCGCCGTGATGTGATGTGTACGCCGGGGCAGTGACTTGCACGGGTGCAAGCGTGTTTTGCCCCACGACCCCACCCGGTGCGCAGATAGCGATAAATACCCATGTTTGCCTCAACATCGTCGCTTTCACGCCAGCTCCTGCCAAGACACCTCAGTGCCCGGATGGTACACGCTGCCTAGAGGCGGCGGCGAGCCGGCGGACATGGGCTGCCAGCGAGCCCGGAGCATCCGATTTGCGTGCATGTTTTGGTGAAGACCGAAACATCCCCCATCCCAGCGGACTAGCTTCACGCCAACAGCCTACTTCAGGATCACACATGCTCGCATCGCTCATGCTGGCGCTGGCTTCATCGGTTGCACTGCACGCTATTCCCGTCAACACGATCTATATCG
Source organism: Dyella monticola (assembly GCF_003363155.1). Taxonomy (GTDB): domain Bacteria; phylum Pseudomonadota; class Gammaproteobacteria; order Xanthomonadales; family Rhodanobacteraceae; genus Dyella_B; species Dyella_B monticola. The sequence goes on from NZ_QRBE01000010.1 coordinate 2,487, forward strand.
ACATGCCAGGTGCGCCCAAGCAACATCTCGCCCTGCACTGCGCACGCCCTGCTCAAGCTTCCCGCACGAGTGTGCTGTTTATTCATGGGGCGAGCTTCCCCACGATGCTGGCTTCCGGCTTCGAATTTGCACCGGGCGATTCCTGGCTCGAATACATGGCACGAAAAGGCTATGTTGCGTGCGGCCTGGATTTTCTCGGCTTTGGTGCGTCCAGCCGGCCGCCGGCAATGATGGGGCCGGCGCATGCCGCGGCACCGGTGACTGATGCAAACGAAGCCGCAAACGAAATCGCCCTTGCTGTGGATGCGTTGCGCAAAAAACAAGGCATGACGGCGGTCCACATCGTGGCGCATTCCTGGGGAACGGTAGCGGCCGCAGCTTTCGCGGCCCGTCATCCTGATGCGCTTTCGTCGCTGACGTTGTTCGGCCCGATCGTTCCGGTGAAGGCCACTGCCGACACTACGCCTCAAGCCGCCTGGTGGCCCCTTACCGCACAGCAACGCTTGGAGCAGCTGCGCTTCAAGGACGTCCTTCCGCCCGACCAGCATTTGCTCGAGCCCGCCGTGGACAACACCTGGGCGCCCTCCTTCGCCGCTTCCGTGCCCCATGTTGCGGGCGACAAGCCGGAAACATTGCGCATTCCCTACGGTCCGCTTGCTGATATCGATGCGGTTTCTGCGGGACAGTATCCCTATGACGCTCGGGACGTGATCGTTCCTGTTTTTGTGGTGTACGGCAACTACGATGACGTGGTGAACGATGCGGGTGCAACGTCTTTTCTTCAGAGGTTCACTGCCAGCCCGCTAAAGTGGCGCCTGCGCATCGACGATGGCACACACGTCATGCACTTGGAACGAAACAGGTATTCGCTCTACGAAAGCGTGAACGCTTTCATCCATGCCGCCGAAGACATGGCGCCCTGATGGTTACCACTATGCCCATCCGCTCACTGTTCGCCGTCGTTTTCGAGGTGAAGCCCAATCCTTCACACGCGGACGACTATTTGCAGATGGCTCGCAGCCTGCGCCCGGAGCTGGAGAAGATACCCGGCTTTCTGGAGAACGAACGGTTTCGCAGTCGCTCCCGCGATGGCTACCTGCTTTCCTTGTCCTTGTGGGATAACGAGAAAGCGATCGTGCATTGGCGAACGCTGGAGCAACACCATGCGGCGCAAGTGCGCGGACGGCAAGGTGTGCTCGACGATTATCGCATTCGCGTCGGTGAGGTTACGCGTGTTGCCGGCCCTTTTTCGGATCGCGATGTAGGTTGGGTTCGGCAGGATTCGACGCAAACGGGGCAAGCCACCGCCCTCACCCTCATCGATGGCCTGCTTTCATCACGTTCTTCGCTTTGGGAATCGGCTCATGCGGCGAACCCGGGTGTCGTCGACAGCGATGTGTTCGATCACCTCGATGGAGCTGGCCGCGTAGCGCTTCTGGCCGCATGGAACACCCAGGCGCAAGCGGATGATATCGCTCGTGAAGCCATCCGCCGCGACGATGCCGGCGCACGCGTCTATGCGATTCGAGTGATTCGCGATTACCGGCTGCGCGATCGCCGCGAGGCGCCCCAGTACTACCCGGCTGTCTAGCTTCTTCAGCCGTCTGTGAAGAAAGGCCTGCTTATCGGAACTGGTCCGTTCTTGCTATAAATGGGCGATCCGGCCGAAGACAAGCATGGGGGGAAAGACATGTCGAAGCATCGGTTCCAGCGCATTGCTGCGCTGTTTGGCAGCATGGCGATCGCTTGCGTGATGGGCGCGTCCGCGCTCGCCGCCGACACGACTACCGTTCCCAAACCCGTTGATCATCCTTGGCTGCTCAAGGCCGATCGCGTGTTTGATGCACGTAGCGAACAGGCTCATGCGGGCTGGGTCGTGCTGGTGCAAGGCGGCAAAATCGCCGCCGTGGGGTCCGCGTCGGATGTGCATGCGCCGCCCGGCACACAAACCATCGACCTGCCCGGCACCACACTGCTGCCTGGTCTGATCGATGCGCACTCGCACATTTTCCTGCATCCTTACAACGAAACGTTGTGGAACGATCAGGTTCTGAAAGAGACGCTCTCCTATCGCACCATCGAAGCCGTCAAACATGTGCACGACACCTTGATGGCCGGCTTCACCGCGCTGCGCGATCTGGGCACGGAAGGCGCAGGCTATTCCGACGTGGACGTGCAACATGCCATCAATGATGGCCTGATCCCTGGTCCGCACCTGTTCGTGGCCACGCGCGCGACGATTGCCGCCCATTGTTATGGCCCGGGACCGATGGGTTTTCGCACCGACATGACGATTCCGCAGGGCGGCATCCCGGTCAGCGGTGTTCCCGAGATGATCGACGCGGTGCGCGACCAGGCCGGCCATGGCGCGGACTGGATCAAGATCTATGCCGATTACCACTGCGGCAAAAGCAAGGGCTCCGTACCCACCTTCACACAGGAAGAATTGAACGCCGGCGTCGAAGCCGCCCACTCGCTGGGCCTGCCCGTTTCCGTGCACTCCACCACGGCAGAAGGCATGCGCCGTTCAGTGCTTGCCGGCGTCAACACCATCGAACATGGCTTCGGCGGGACGCCCGACGTATTCAGGCTGATGAAGCAGCACGACGTTGCCTATCTGCCCACGTTGGAAGCGGTCGCCGCATACGCCGAATACTTCCAAGGCTGGAAACCCGGTGACGCGCCGACCGCGGAAATGCAACAAGCCGCTAATGCATTCAAGTTCGCCATGCAAGCCGGCGTCACCATCGGCTGCGGCAGCGACGTGGGCGTATTCACCCACGGCACCAACTACAAAGAACTCGAATGGATGGTGCGCGACGGCATGTCACCCGCTCGCGCCCTGCTGGCCGCAACGGCCGTGGATGCGAAGATTTTGCGGCAGCAGGATAACTTCGGGCAGCTCAAGGCCGGGCTGGATGCGGACGTCATCGCTGTGCAAGGCGATCCTACCCAGGATATCAGCGCCATCGAGCACGTACCGTTTGTGATGAAAGGCGGTGCGATCTACAAGCAGCCGCAGTGAAGCTGCGTGTAGATCGTATCGGCATCAGGTTGGCAAGGACGCCAACTGCCTCTGTACCTTCACGCGAAATGGAATAACCGCCAGCAGCGCTATATTTAACGCTAAGGCAATCGGGGAAAATAGCAGCGTAGCCGCGATAATGCCGATGGTTAACACTGCCGGCAACGCGATAAGCCACCAGCGCGGCGATTTGCTGGTCCAAACGTGATGTGCGGCAACTGCATAAATAACTCCCAGCACCAATGAGCTGATCGTCGACATCAGTGAAGGCGAACTTGTAAAGAACCGCACCACGCCGACGACTGAATTGGCAAAAGCGGAATACGCCAGAACGCCGAACATGAACATCATGAGCTTGTGATCGCGCTCGCCCAGGTCACGACGCTGATTGCGCAAGGCGATTTCCGAACGTCGGCTGTCATCTACATTCAAGTTATCCATACGTGTTCCTCAAGTCCTTCAACGTGGATTCGATCGGGATTGAGGACGCCAGCCACACGCGCACCAGCAGCTGGCCGCGCAATTGGATTGCGTGGCTGTTTTTATAAATAGATCCCCTAAACCCGAATACCATTACGCCCTCTCACGAGGGCGTAATGCACACGTAGCATAGATGAGGCAATTACCCGTCACAACATGGGCAATTTCAGCCCCTGCTCCTTGGCGCACTGAACGGCGATTTCATATCCCGCATCCGCATGCCGCATCACACCGGTGCCTGGATCGTTCCACAGCACGCGCGCGATGCGCTTGTCAGCCGCTTCGCTACCATCGCACACAATCACCACACCCGAATGCTGGCTGTAACCCATGCCGACGCCACCACCGTGGTGGAAGCTTACCCAGGTCGCACCGCCGGCGGTGTTGAGCAAAGCGTTCAACAGCGGCCAATCGGAAACGGCATCGCTGCCATCTTTCATGGCTTCGGTTTCGCGGTTGGGGCTGGCGACGGAACCGGAATCCAAATGATCACGGCCGATCACGACGGGGGCTTTCAACTCGCCCTTGCGCACCATTTCGTTGAAGGCGAGACCGAGTTTGTGGCGTTGCCCCAAACCCACCCAGCAGATGCGCGCCGGCAAACCCTGGAAGCTGATGCGCTTTTGCGCCATGTCGAGCCAGTTGTGCAGGTGCGGATCGTCGGGGATCAGCTCCTTCACCTTGGCATCGGTTTTGATGATGTCTTCCGGATCGCCGGAAAGCGCGACCCAACGGAACGGCCCCACACCACGGCAGAACAGCGGGCGCACGAAGGCCGGTACGAAGCCCGGGAAATCGAACGCATTGGCACAGCCCTCGTCCTTCGCCATCTGGCGGATGTTGTTGCCGTAGTCGAACGTGGGAATGCCTTGCGCGTGGAAAGCGAGCATCGCTTCCACGTGTTTCTTCATCGATTTCTTGGCGGCATCGCGCGTGCCGTTCGGATCGCTCTTGCGGCGCTCGAACCACTGCTCCACCGTCCAGCCTTGCGGCAGATAACCGTTGACCGGATCGTGTGCGCTGGTTTGATCGGTAACGGCTTCAGGCTTCACGCCACGGCGCACGAGTTCGGGTAGCACGTCGGCAGCATTGCCGAGCAAGGCGATGGATTTCGCTTCGCCGGCCTTGGTGTATTTCTCGATGCGTGCCAATGCATCGTCGAGATCGCTCGCTTGCTCATCGACATACCGCGTCTTGAGGCGGAAATCGATGCGGCTTTGCTGGCATTCGATATTCAGGCTGCAGGCGCCGGCCAACGACGCGGCCAACGGTTGCGCACCGCCCATGCCACCGAGCCCGGCGGTGAGAATCCATTTACCCTTGAGGCTGCCGCCATAGTGTTGACGACCCATTTCAACGAAGGTTTCGTAAGTGCCTTGCACGATGCCTTGCGAGCCGATGTAGATCCATGAACCGGCCGTCATCTGGCCGTACATCATCAAGCCCTTCTTATCCAGCTCGTTGAAGTGCTCCCAGTTCGACCAGGCCGGCACGAGATTGGAGTTGGCGATCAGCACGCGCGGTGCGTCGGGGTGGGTGGGAAACACGCCCACCGGCTTACCCGATTGCACGAGCAAGGTTTCATCATCGTTGAGATCGCGCAGTGCGCGCAGGATGGCGTCGAAGCATTCCCAGTTGCGCGCGGCGCGACCAATACCACCGTAAACTACGAGTTCTGCCGGGTTTTCCGCCACGGCCGGATCCAGGTTGTTCTGGATCATGCGATACGGCGCCTCGGTAAGCCAGCTCTTGCAGGTGAGCTCCGTGCCGCGTGGGGCGTGAATGATGCGAGTGGTGTCGATGCGGGTGGGGGCGTTCATCGGGGTGCCTGCGACTGCCATGGGAAACCGTCATTATGGTCGTCCCGTTTCAAGGCCGCCAACTGCAGTGCGGCAAAAGCGCGGGCGCCAAATGCGGCGCTCAGCCGCGATTGACAGGCACGAACGCCGCGCCCAGACTCACTCGCGGAATCTGGGATGGTCGCTCCATCGACGCGGGAGGCCTTATGAGAGCGACAGGCTCGATGTACCGGACCGCCGTCATCGCTGCGCTGCTCGTCGCTACGAGCGGAGGATTGGCAGCCGACAGAAATACCCCCAGCGACGCCGAGCTCATTGCCAGCGCGATGCGTGCGGCGCCAGCAACCGTTGGAAAAGGGGCCACCATCATCGCCATGAATGCCGACGGCACCCTGCGCACGCTGCGCCAGGGCACCAACGGTTATACCTGCATGCCGGACAACCCGGCCACGCCCGGCCCCGATTCCATGTGCATGGATAAAAATGCATTGGCATGGGCCCAGGCCTATATGGCTCACAAACCGCCACCAACCGGCAAGATGGGGGTGATGTACATGCTCGAAGGCGGCACGGATGCCAGCAACACCGATCCCTACGCACCCAAACCGCTGCCGAACAATCATTGGATCAAGACCGGACCGCATTTCATGATCGTGGGTGCCGACCCTGCTTTCTACGACATGTACCCGAAGAGCCCGAACCCGGACACAAGCATGCCTTATGTGATGTGGGCGGGCACGCCGTACGAGCATTTGATGGCGCCGGTGAAATAACCGGTATCCGAAGGAACTGTCGCCCAACCGTTCCGGCATTCACGCGCGTGGCGCATGACCCGCGTAGCGCAACAGGTACTCACATGCCTGGCAGGTCGTTCTACGCCAACGATGTAACCCTCTGCCGGTGGCCTTCGAAGTAACCGGCGTTATTCCCGGAAACATACCCATGCGAACCCAACAATCGCTCTCCGCTCCAAGCCTGATGCTGCGATTTGCGCTCATAGCCATTGTGCTGATCCTTATCGTTCTCACATTCGTCTACGTTGGCGGATGGTTCGCGCCGCACCGAGTGACGGCGCAACGCATGGTCGATCAGTTGCAGACCAATGCGGGAGTGTTTTCCGGTTACCGGCGCAATCATGCCAAGGGTGTTTGCGTGGCGGGTTACTTCGACAGCAATGGACAGGCGCAGGCGTATTCGCTTGCACAAGTATTCGCGCCCGGCCGAACGCCCGTGGTGGGTCGCTTTGCGGTTCCTGTCGGCAACCCCTATGCACCCGACAGCAGTTCGCCGATTCGAAGCATGGCATTGCGTTTTACTCAAGCCAATGGCCAACAGTGGCGCACCGGCATGAACAGCATGCCGGTGTTTCCCGTTACCACACCGCAGGCATTCTTCGAACTATTGCAAGCGCAGCAGCCCGATCCTTCCACGCATAAACCCGATCCGGCAAAACTCGCTGCGTTCTTTGCCGCCCATCCGGAAACCGCCGCGTTTGGCGCGTGGGTGAAAACAGCGAAACCATCTGCCAGCTACGTGACCGAAAGCTATTGGAGCTTGAATGCGTTTGTCTTCGTCGATGCAAACGGCGTACACCATGCGGTGCGCTGGCGGATGGTGCCGGAAGCGAGCGATGCATCAACCGGCGGCAGCGATCCGAATTATCTCGATGCCGATCTCGCGCAACGGCTGGCACAAGGCCCGCAGCGCTGGCATCTGGTGATTACCCTGGCCAATCCTGGCGATCCCACCAATGATGCGACCAAAGAATGGCCATCCGATCGTCGTGAGGTCGATGCGGGCACGCTGGTACTCACCAGCACCACGCCGCAGGAAAGCGGTGCCTGTCGCGATATCAACTATGACCCGACCGTGCTGCCGCACGGCATCGAGATATCGGATGACCCCCTGCTTCCCGCGCGCTCGGCAGCGTATGCCACGTCCTATTTACGCCGCACCAGCGAAGAAGCGCATTTGCCAGGTACCGCCACACCGAAAACCTCACCGGAGGCCAACTGATGACTCGCGCTCCTGCATCCTTTGTATGGGCCGCCCGTGCGCTGCACTGGTTGATGGCGATACTGATTGTGTCGATGCTGTTCATCGGCGTGGGCATGGTGGCATCCGTCTCCGAACGCCACGCGTGGTTGATCGCCATTCACAAGCCGCTTGGCATCGCCATCCTCCTTCTTGCCATCGTGCGATTGATCGTACGTCTGCGCAATCCGCCGCCGCCCTTGCCTGATGATCTGCCTGCTATCCAAAAAATCGCTGCGTACGCATCGCACTACTTGCTCTATGCACTGATGCTGGTCATCCCGCTCGTTGGCTGGGCCATGCTGTCGGCGGGCGGCTATCCGGTGATGCTGAGTCATTCGCTGCGGCTTCCGCCGATTTTCCCTGTGAGCGCGACAGCCTTCGCGATCCTGCGTCATACGCATGCGTGGCTGGCGATGTTGTTGTTCCTCACCTTCCTCGCACACCTGGGTGCCGCGCTGTATCACGGATTGATTCGGCGCGATGGCGTGCTTTCGAGCATGACCGGTTTTGGCCGCAAACCTGAGGGGAACGTGGCAGAGCCGCCGCCTTCGCTGCCGCAGGAATAGAACGACCCTCCCCCGCATCGCGGGGAGGTTTAAAGGCGATTGGCATTGATGTCCGAAAACGGCGAGTTTTGCGCTGGCGATGATGTTAGCCTGCGTACATGCCAAATCCTCCCGCCCTCCCCGCGCTGGACCCGCAGACCTGCGAACGGGCTCGGTTGAGCCGCGACGCACGCTTCGATGGATTGTTCTTCATTGCCGTGCGCAGCACCGGCATTTATTGCAGGCCGGTGTGCCCTGCACCGTCGCCTAAGCGTGAAAACATTCGTTACTACACCACCGCCGCGGCCGCCGAAACGGCAGGTTTCCGTCCGTGCCTGCGCTGCAGGCCGGAACTGGCGCCTGGCAACGATGCATGGCAACGCGGCGATCATGTGATAACACGGGCCTTGAAGCTGATCGAAGGCGGATTACTGCAGGACCACCCCGTGGACGAGCTGGCACGACGCGTGGGCCTCGGCGCACGTCAATTACGCCGGCTGTTCGTGGAACGACTGGGCGCGCCGCCGATCGATGTGCACACCACGCGCCGCCTGTTGTTCGCCAAGCAACTGCTGACTGAAACGCGCATGCCCGTCACGGAAGTCGCGCTTGCGTCGGGGTTCGGCAGCCTGCGCCGCTTCAATGCGGCGTTTGCGCAAGCCAATCGCATGCCACCGCGCGATCTACGTCGTCAACCGCATGCAGGCAGCGCAGACTGGTTGACGCTGCGGCTGAACTATCGGCCACCTTACGATTTTGCATCGATGCTGGCGTTTCTACGCGGCCGTGCGCTGCCCGGCATCGAAGTCGTCGACGAAGAAAGTTATTCGCGCGTATTCGGCCCCACGCAATCGCCGGGCTGGTTGCGCCTGAGCGCATGGACCGGCCAAGAAAATGCGCTGCGCCTCCAACTGCATTGCCCGCAACCGGCGCAGATGCTGAATGTGGTGACGCGCATCCGCCGCATGTTCGACCTGGATGCCGATCCGCAAGCCATCGCCGATGCGCTGCATCCCGATCGACCGATGCGTGCGTTATTGCGCAAGCACCCAGGCCTTCGCCTGCCTGGAAGCTGGGATGGTTTCGAAGTAGCGGTACGCGCCATTCTCGGTCAACAAGTCAGTGTGGCGGCGGCGCGCACGCTGGCGTCGCGGATCGTGCACCGCTATGGCGAGCCATTGCCGACGGCAATCGCACCTGGCCTTGAGTGCCTATTCCCTACACCGGATGCGTTGGTTGATGCGGATCTGGGCGCTCTGGGCATTACCACGGCCCGCGCACAAAGCATCCGTGGCGTAGCGCGTGCCGTTTTGGATGGCCGCGTAGATTTTCGCGTGGAGCAATCACTGGACGAATTCGTCCAGCGCTGGGTAGCGTTGCCGGGCATCGGCGAGTGGACCGCGCATTACATGGCGATGCGCGCATTGAGTCACCCGGATGCATTTCCCGCGGCCGATCTGATTCTGCGCCGCGCCGCTTCGCAAGGTGCGGACATGCTCACCACCAAAGCCTTGACGCAACGCGCCCAAGCCTGGCGCCCGTGGCGTGCCTATGCGGTGATCCATCTGTGGCGTAGCGCCAGCTCATCCAGCAAGCCAGCAGCACCTCGAGCGAGAGTAACGGCATGACGACATCGAACGACATCATCTGGTACGACCACATGTCCACGCCAATCGGCAGCCTGTTGCTGGCGGCCGATGCCAGCGGTCTGCGTGAAGTGTGGTTTGAAACCGGCAAGCACCGTAGAGCGCCCGACCCTGCATGGAAGCACGATCCATCCAAGCTCACGTTCGCGCGCACGCAACTGGATGAGTACTTCGCCGGCACGCGCAAACACTTCAAACTGCCGCTGCATCCGCTGGGAACGAGCTTCCAGGTGACGGTATGGCAAGCACTGGCAAAGATTCCCTACGGCACCACCATCAGCTACGGCGAACTCGCACGCCGCATCGGCCAGCCGCAGGCGATGCGTGCTGTGGGTGCCGCCAATGGACGCAACCCTCTGCCGATTGTGCTGCCTTGCCATCGCGTGATCGGCAGCAATGGCAGTCTGACTGGTTTCGGCGGCGGTTTGCCGACGAAGCGCTTTTTGCTGGCGATGGAAGACCGTGTGGCACGTGGCGATCTGTTCGGCGATTGCAATGCGCTTCCATTGGCGTGATGTATTCCCGCTCCAGCGGACGTTGGGGCACCGAATGATCCCCATACGTTAAGCAACCTGGGGATGCCGTGTTTACAATGTGCCTCTTTCCCGGCGTTGCATGGCATGTCTCGCGCACAACATCTTCCCAGTCTGGCGATCATCGGCGGTGGCCCTGCGGGGCTGATGGCGGCCGAAACCGCACGTGCGCACGGTGCGGAGGTGGATGTGTATGAAGCCAAAGGTTCCGTCGGGCGCAAATTTCTGATCGCCGGCAAAGGCGGCATGAACCTTACGCACAGCGAAGCACGACCCGGCTTCGAGCAGCGCTATGGCGAGCGTGTCCATGAGGTCGCCGCATGGCTGGACGATTTCGATGCCGATGCACTGCGCGCGTGGGCACGTGAGCTGGGCGTGGAAACCTTCGTGGGGAGCTCCGGCCGCGTTTTTCCGAACGACTTGAAGGCCGCGCCGTTATTGCGCAGCTGGGTGCATCGCCTACGCGAGAGTGGTGTGCGCTTTCACGTGCATCATCGCTGGCTTGGCTGGCGCGATGATGGCGCGTTACGGTTCGCTACGTCGGATGGCGAATGCTTTGTACGCACGGACGCCGTCGTGCTCGCATTGGGCGGCGGTAGCTGGCCACAGCTTGGTTCGGATGGTGCATGGCAATCGTGGTTGACGCAGCGTGGCGTTGAGGTAGCACCGTTGCAGGCATCCAATTGCGGGTTCGACATCGCATGGAGCACGTATATGGCGACACATCACGCCGGTGCGCCGCTCAAGTCCGTGGTTGCACGCTGGTACGACACGTCCGGAACGTTGCAGCAACGCCGTGGTGAATGCGTGATGACACAAACCGGTATCGAAGGCAGCCTGATCTATGCGCTCTCGGCCGACCTGCGCAAAAGCATCGCCCGGCACGGTCACGCCGTGCTCGAACTGGATCTCGCACCGGATCGTACCGTGGAGCGCCTCGCTCACGATCTGGCCAAGCCCCACGGGCGCCGCAGCTTAGCCGAACATCTGCGTCGCCAGACGGGATTGACCGGCGTGAAGGTCGCGTTGCTGCATGAAGTGCTGGATCCGGCGCAACGCCACGATCCCGACGTCCTGGCCCGTACCATCAAGAGCCTGCCGCTACGCCTCACCCAGGCGCGCCCGCTGGCCGAGGCCATCAGCAGTGCCGGTGGCGTGCGGTTCGACGCCACGGACCGCTCGCTCATGCTGACAGCCCTGCCCGGTGTGTTTTGTGCGGGCGAAATGCTGGACTGGGAAGCACCCACCGGCGGCTATCTTTTGACGGCGTGCTTCGCCAGTGGCTACCGCGCGGGCCGCGCCGCCGCGGCGTGGCTTGAGCAGTCCGCCCGCCAGCCTCGCTAAAACACCGAGCCGGCAGCGGAAAACCCTTGCAAAGTCACGGGTTTTGCGACTAAAACGCACGCAGCATCAGCGCAGTATTTCCCCGATCGGCACTCCGCGATCGAGGTGCGTCACCTCTCGTTGAAGATCTTTCATGTTCTGGCAACTCGAAGGAGGCGAACCATGTGCGACCGTGCTTCATGTGATCATGCTTTGCATTCGCTGCAATCACGCAGACAGTTCCTGGGTATGAGCCTGGGATGGCTCGCCGTTACGGCGCTCGCTCCCACGCTGGCGTTCGCGGATAAGGCGCCACCGCAAAACGCCATTTCGCCGGATGCCGCGTTACGGCGCCTGCTCGCAGGTAACGCGCTGTACGCGGCCAACAAGCTTGATGCCAAGGATTTCTCCGTCGGCCGCGCCGCACGTGCAAAAGCGCAATACCCGATCGCCGCGATCCTTGGCTGCGCCGACTCACGCGTAGCGCCGGAGCTGGTGTTCGACCAAGGGCCGGGCGATCTGTTCGTGGTGCGCGTGGCCGGCAACTATCTGAGTGGCGACAGCCTGGCGAGCCTCGAATACGCGGTGGGAGTGCTCAAGGTGCCGTTGATCGTGGTGCTTGGCCACACCGAGTGCGGTGCGGTCAAGGCCACCATCAGCGAGATCAAACAACCTGCACCGCTGCCGGGACATATCTGGGATATCGTGGACGCCGTGCGGCCGGGCATCACCAAAGCGGTGGAAGCCGGCGGCAACGATGTCCTGGTCAATGCCATCGGCGCGAATGTCGATTACAACGTATCGCGCATCGCATCGGCACAGCCGGTGATATCCAAAGCGGTAAGCGAGGGCAGCGTGAAGGTGGTGGGCGGGGTCTATCAACTGGCCACCGGCAAGGTGCTGATGCGACAACCCGCATGAAGACCGCGCGCCATGCCGGTACGGCATGGCGCGCCTGTCTCGGAGGGTGGCAACGGGCGCGAATTCCTGCGATCGACGGTGACCTGCTGAATTAGTCATATAAGTACGTCATCATTCGCAACTGGTCATTCGAAAAAACGGATCGCGTTGCCCATGAAATGCCTGCCCCGCCTGTTGCTCTGTTCGTTCGTCGTGTTCGGCGCCGCCTGTGCCACGCATCCAGCGGCACCATCCGCACCGAGCCCGGCGCAGCAGGCGAAGGTGGCAAGCACCGCGCCACTGCTGCTCATTTCCATTGACGCCTACCGAGCCGACTACATCCATCGCGGCTTCAGCCCCACTCTCGCGCAACTGGCGGCAACAGGCGTGCATGCCGACTCGATGCAGCCTTCGTTTCCTTCGCTCACCTTTCCCAACCACTACGCCATCGTCACGGGCATGGTTCCCGATCACAACGGCATCGTGAACAACACGATGGTCGATCCTGAATTGGGCAAGTTCTCGCTGAGTGATCGCAAGGCGGTGAGTAATGGCCTGTGGTGGGACGAGGCCACGCCGCTATGGGTGACGGCCGATGAAAACGGGCTGCGTACGGCCACCATGTTCTGGCCGGGTTCGGAAGCGGATATCCAGGGTAAGCACCCGGATTATTGGAAACCCTATGACGGCAAGGTAACGCCCGATCAGCGCGTGGATCAGGTGCTCAAATGGCTGGATCTGCCGCAAGACCAGCGGCCGGGCTTCATCACCCTGTACTTCGATGCGGTCGACCATGCCGGCCATTCGTATGGGCCGGATTCGCCCGAGGTGAACCAGGCGCTTCGTGAAACCGATGAAGCGATGACGCGCCTTGTGGAGGGACTTCGCCAACGTAACCTGCTGGACGCGATCAACATCATCGTGGTGGCAGACCATGGCATGGCCAGCGTCCCGAAAGAAAACAGCGTTCTGATCGACACGCTGATGCCGATGGATGACGTGCAGGAAGTCAGCCTGGGCGTGGTGGCCGGCTTCAACCCCAAGCGCGGCCATGATTTCAACGCCATCGAGGAGAAGATGGAGCAGCCGCAGCAGCACATGCAGTGCTGGGACAAGACGCGCATACCCAAGCGCTTCAACTACGGCGCCAATGCGCGCGTGCCGCAATTGGTGTGCCTGGCCGATGTGGGCTGGCGCATCACCACCACCAAGTATCTGGCCAAGCATCCGCACGTCAGCATCGGAGAACATGGCTATGACAATGCCGATCCGCGCATGCAGGCGCTGTTCGTGGCTCACGGACCCGCGTTCCAGAGCGGCATCCGGTTTCATAGCTTTCCCAACGTGGACGTCTATCCGCTGATGGCGCACTTGCTCGGCGTCACGCCGAACTTCAGCGATGGGAAGCTTGAAGATGTGCAGGGGATGTTGAAGCCGGTGCCTGCCACCACGGCAGCGCCGTAACACCGTGTGCTCCCTCTGCCTGCCGGCAAGAGGGAGCACTTGAGCTGCGCCGCGCATGCCGCGACAGTAGCGACATGAACATCGAACTTCGTCACCTGCGCTATTTCGTCGCCGTTGCCGACACCCTGCATTTCGGCAAGGCGGCGGAACGGCTGGGCATGTCGCAGCCGCCGCTCAGCCAGCAGATTCGTCAATTGGAAGAAACCGTTGGCGCGCGCCTGCTTATGCGCACCAACCGCCGCGTGGCCCTCACCGAGCCGGGCCGGGTGTTTCTGCAGGAGGCGCGCGATATTCTGGCGCGCGTGGATCACGCCGTGGATCTTGCCCAGCGCGCGCAGCGCGGTGAGCTCGGTGAACTGCACATTGGCTTCACGCGCACCACTCCGCTTTCGCAGGATATTCCCGGCGCCATCTTTGCCTTTCGCCAGCGCTTTCCCGCCGTGCATCTGCAACTGGAGGAAATGAACTCCTTGCAGCAGATCGATGCGCTGCTCGAACGCCGATTGCACATCGGCATTCTGCGACCTGGCACGTTGCCGACAACGCTGGTTTCCAAGCGGTTGTTCCGCGATCCGCTGGTGGCCGTCATGCGCTCGGATCATCCCGCACTAAAGCGCGTGGGGGCGCGCGGAAAACTGCCTACCAAGGCGCTGGCGCAGGAACCGTTCGTGGTGTTCGCGCGCAACGCTGGCGCGGGCGTACATGAACACGTACTCACGTTGTGCCGCGAAGCGGGTTTCGCGCCGCGTATTTCGCAAGAAGCGCGCGAGGCATCCACCATCATCGGCCTGGTCGCGGCAGGTTTCGGCGTTGCCATTCTGCCGGCATCGTGTAGCCACATTAACGTGGAAGGGGTCAGCTACGTGCCGCTGATGGAAGCCAATGCGATGTCGGAAATCCATGTGGTGTATCGCGACGATGAGCGCTCGCCGCTTGTGCCACGCTTTGTTCAATTGCTCACCGCCAGCAAAAGCTAGTGCTTTGCTCACGGCATTGCACCCTTGCTCATCGGCGTGGGTGGCGTAACGAGCAGCGGCAGCGGCGGCAGGCGATACAAACGCAGCGCGATCAACAAACCCATCAGCACCAACACGCCGACGAACAGCGCGACGCCGTACCATCCATCCGCTGCATAGAACAAGCCTCCGCTCCACCCTGCAATGCTCGATCCCATGTAGTAACTGAACAGGTACATGGACGATGCCTGCGCCTTGGCGACACCGCCGCGCCGCCCTACCCAACTGCTCACGATCGAGTGCCCACCGAAGAAGCCGAAGGTGATGGCAGTGATGCCGAGAATGATCAGCCACAACGACGACATCGCCGTGCACGCCACACCCACCAGCATCAGCACGAACGCCGTCCACAGGACTTTGCGTCGACCGAGCTTGCCTGCCAGATGCCCCATCCATGCGGAACTGAACGTACCCACCAGATAGATACCGAAAATCAGGCCCACCACGCTCTGACTGAGGTTGTACGGCGCCGCCATCAAGCGATAGCCCAGATAGTTGTAGACAGTGACGAACGCGCCGAGCAGCAAGAACCCTTCCGTGAACAACCACGGCAAACCCGGGTCGCGAAACATGCCGGCGAACCGCCCAAGCAACGCGCGCCATTGCAACGCCTGCGGATGAAAGTGACGCGAAGACGGCAACGCCTTCCAAAACACCAGGCCGGACACCAGCCCGATCACGCCAACCACACCCACGCCCGCCCGCCAGCCGGCGAAATCCGCCACCACGCCGGCAATCAGGCGTCCGCTCATGCCACCTACCGCACTGCCGCTGATGTACAGCCCCATGCCGAGGCCGATCGAGTCGGCATGCATTTCTTCGGTGAGATACGTCATCGCCACCGCGGGCAAGCCGCTGAGCGCGATGCCCAGCAGTGTGCGTAGCGTGAGCAAGGCATACCAGTTCGGCATGGCTGCCGTCAGCAGCACCAGCACTGCCGACGAGAGCAGCGACGCCACCATGACGGTCTTGCGCCCCAGCGCATCGGATAGACCACCCGCAAACAACATCGCAAACGCCAGCACACCCGTCGTCAATGAAAGCGACAAAGCACTGGTAGCTGCACTTATTCCGTAGTGCCGACTGAATTGCGGCATCAGCGGTTGCACGCAATAAAGCAGGCCGAACGTGGCCAAGCCCGCCGCGAACAAGGCAAGGTTGGTACGCTTGAAAGCTGGCGTACCGTGGCGAATCAGATCATCCGGTGAATCAGGGTTGCTCATACTGGCTAGGGGGCCTGGAATGGCATATCGAATGCTTCAGAGCATAAGGCCATGCTGGTAGACGGTCGATAATGCGGCAGGTACGGCTCGATAGCCGGCATATATCAATCCCGCAAGGCAGCCTCCGATAAAGCATCGCGCACGATGCCGAGCACCTGGGCAGGCGCTTCCAGATTGGCGTGATGCCCAGCCCCCTGCGCCACGATCATGCGTGCGCGCGGCATACCGTCCCGCAGTTCTTTCGCTAGGTGATGCACTTCGATCTGGTCTTCGCGGCCAACGATCAGAACGGTCGGTGCGTCGACCTCATGCAGGCGATCGAGCGCTGCGGGTTTTGGCGTGCGTTGATCGCGTGTCGCAAACGTCCAATAGCTGATATTGCGTTTAAACAGATGCGTCGTCATCGCCTCCACATGGTTGCGTACCGCAACGTCCACATCACTTTGCGCACGACGCGGACCGTCGGTAAAAGCGCGCAATGAGCTGTCGATCAAGCCATTCACATCGAAACTTGCTAATGCCTGCCCAAACGCACGCGCTGCTGGCGTGCTATTGGCGAATCGACCCCAGTAACCAGCGCCAACGAAAATCAGCGCACTCACCCGTTCTGGATGTGCCAGCGAGAAATCCAACGCGGTTGCCGCACCACCGGAACAAGCGAGCAAGGCGGTGCGCTGTACGTTGCACGCATCCAGCACAGCGGCGAGGTCTTCATGATGCGCGTAGCGGCCAGGTTCGATCGTGGAGCGGCCAAAACCACGCGCGTCGTAACGGATGACATGATGGCTATCGGCCAGCGCGGCAAATTCATTGTTCCACTGTCCGCTGTCCACCAGGAAGCCGTGCAACATCGTGATCGGCTCGCCCTCGCCTGCTTCTTCCACATGCAGGCGAGCGTGTTCAACTTCGACCCAGTGTGATGTTGATGGGTTGGTCATGGTATTTCCCTTCAGGCTAAGCAAAGAAAAATCAGCGTGCCTTGATCTCACGTGCCTCAAGCTTGGGCACGAATACCGGCGCCGCATAACCGGCGGGCTTGTCCCCCACGGCCACGCCACCGTGGATACGTGTCTGCTGGATGTCCGCGAACATGTAATAAGGGAATGGCTTTTCCGGAGCGCTCACCGCATCGAGCCGCGCGCGCAGTTCCGTCGACAGCTCGAACGAAAGCGCCGCAAGATTGGCCTCGAGCTGTTCCAGCTTGGTGGCGCCGATAATCACGGAGGCAACCCCCGGCTGCGTGGCGACCCAATTTAAGGCGACTGCCGCCATGCTGTGACCGGCTTCCTTTGCGACCTTTTCCAGCTCCGCCACGATGTCCCAGTTCCGCTTGGTGAAGCGTTCGAACCCCGGTGCGCGGGTGACCTTGGCCAACCGTCCGTCACCCTCACCACCCTGCTGACTGGCTTTGTATTTACCCGACAACATGCCCATCGCGAGCGGGCTCCACACCGTAATGCCCAAACCGAGAGTTTGTGCCAGCGGTACGTATTCATGCTCGATGTTGCGCTCGGCCAGCGAATATTCGAGTTGCATGTTGACCAGTGGCGTCAACCCATGTGCCTCAGCAAGGGTCTGCGCGCGAGCCGCGTACCAGGCAGGAATGTCCGAAAGGCCTGCATAACGGATTTTGCCGGCACGTACCAGATCATCAAACGTGCGTACCACTTCTTCGGCCGGTGTGATGCGATCCCAGGTGTGCAGCAGATAAAGGTCGATGTAATCCGTTCGCAGGCGACGCAGCGAACCCTCCACCGCACGCATGATGTTCTTGCGCCCGTTGCCGCCCGCATTCGGATTGCCCGGTTCAGCGTTGTAAGTGAACTTGGTGCTCAACACCACGCGATCGCGCGTGCCGCTTTCCTGGATGAACTTGCCCAGCATGCTTTCGCTGGCGCCTTCGGTGTACATGTCAGCGGTGTCGATGACATTGCCGCCGGCATCCAGATAACGATCGAACATGGCACGTGCGGTGTCTTCTGCCGCACCCCAGCCCCAGTTTTCGCCGAACGTCATGGCACCAAGGGCGAGACGGCTTACGCGCAAACCGGAACGACCGAGTGTGAAGTAGTGATCGAGCGACATGGCTGAACTCCGTGATGGGTAAGGAGGAGTGCAGTCTGCACCAGTCGATCCCGTTGAAAAACCAGCCCCCACTTGATGCATTATTTAGCCAAGCTAACGAATGGGAGCCGTCCATGCGCGACCAGTACACCCTGCGTGCCTTTCGCAGCATCGCCGAGCACGGCAGCTTTACGCGTGCCGCCGCGACGCTGGACGTCACGCCATCGGCGCTCAGCCAGGCCATGCGGCAACTGGAAAATGAGCTGGGTACGCGATTGCTCCAGCGCACCACGCGCCGCGTAGGGCTTACCGAGGCGGGACAGGAAATGCTGCAGCGCATTGCGCCGGCGCTGGACGAACTGGAACTGGCCATGGATGCCATCCGCCAGCATGGTGACCGGCCGCGTGGCACCTTGCACGTAACCGTGCCGGCGGTCGTGGCGCAAACCGTGATTCAGCCCATGCTCGCCGAATTCATGGCGCGCTGGCCTGACGTGCGCCTGGATATTCGCGTAGAAGACGGCCTCACGGATTTGGTAGCCGAAGGCCTCGATGCCGGCATTCGACTTGGGGAACGTCTGCAGCGTGATATGGTGGCCGTTCCCATCAGTGGACCGATGCGCGCAGTCGTCGTCGGCGCACCAAGCTATTTCAAACGTCACGGTTATCCGAAAGATCCCAAAGATCTGCAACGCCACCATTGCATCAAGCACCGCCTCGCCAGTAGCGGTGCCATCTATCGCTGGGAATTCGCGCATCGCCATGGTGCGCACAAAGGCCGTTGGTATGAGATCGCCGTCGACGGGAACCTTACCGTCAACGACGTTCCGTTAGCCCTGCGCGCCGCTGAAGACGGCATTGGTCTGGCATGCGTGCTGGATATCTCCGCGCGTGCAGCATTGGATGCAGGGCGCCTGGAAAGCGTACTCGAGCCTTGGCTGCCACCCTTCGATGGCATGTACCTGTATTACCCGAGCCGCTTCCAGGTCCCTCCCAAGTTGCGCGTGTTCGTCGACTTTCTGCGCGAATGGGGTGCGCGCGAAGCCAACATCAAACAGCGTCACACTCAGCGGTAACGCCAATACCCACCTACCCAAACGTGCCCAGCACCCCAATAACCCGGCACCCATACGCGCGCCGGACGCGGTGCGACTACAACGCATCCCGTTTGTGCAACGACACCGCCCAGCAGCGCAAGCGCGATAAAAGCACGAGAAAGGTAACGACGCATGGTGACTCTCCCAGTGAGTGAAAACTCACGTCGGAAAACGCAAGTTCTCATCACCGCGATGACTTCGCAAAGCTGAACTGATGCCGAGGGTTCAGGCATGGCGTAAGGCGAGCGAAAGCCTTGTGTCGTGGCCTCAATGGCATGTCATGAAGCCGAAATCCCGCTCCGGTCTTCGCCGGAATGACGCCGAGCAAGGTGTCTGCATGACACGGTTGTACGCCACTTTTCGAAAATTACGATTTCTCTACGCGCCGCGCCGCGCGCTTTACCCGCTTTCTATATCACTTCCACCATGATGCGCAGCGCGCCAATGTCCAGCAGGCTTGCAGCCGGAGGCCGCCACGCAAGGTAGCGGGCAGCAGCCTTCCGATGATCCGGCTCCGGCTGCAAACCTGCTGGACATGGCGCAGGTGCATACGCGCAAATCGCGTCATGCTTGGGCCAGTCGCTCCATTGCAAGCCGGTAACGGGAAGTAATGCGCATCTCATCACGATGCCTGCCATCGCGCACCATCCACTTGCCGCCTGTCATGACATCACGAACAGGCGATACGTTTCCGGCAAATAGAAAACCATCCATCACCGAGCGCGCATTACGTGCCGTCAATGCTGGCGATGCGTGGTCGAGCATGATGAAGTCCGCACGCATGCCCGCATCAAGCGCACCCACCGGCAAGTCCGCCGCCTGCGTGCCACCCTTCAGTGCGGCGCGCCACAACGTTTCGCCCACACTGTCACCGGCATGCGCCGCGGCGACATTGCGATGACGTGTACTCAAGCGCTGGCCGTACTCGAGCCACCGCAGTTCTTCGACAGGTGACACGGAAATATGCGAATCAGAGCCGATGCCGAGCCTGCCACCGGCATGGAGATAACGCGCCAGTGGAAACAGACCATCCCCCAGATTGGCCTCAGTCGTCGGACATAGCCCTGCGACGGCACCACTTTTTGCAAGACGAAGTGTTTCCGTTTCGGTGAGATGGGTGGCATGCACCAGACACCAGCGATGATCGACTGGCGCATGATCGAACAGCCACTCCACTGGGCGTGCACCGCGTGTAGCCAGACAATCTTGCACTTCACCGATCTGCTCGGCGATATGGATATGGATCGGGCCGCTCTTCAAGGCGTCTTGCTCGATCACACTGCGCCACGCGCTTTCGGGAATGGCGCGCAGCGAATGCAGCGCCACGCCGACGCGTACGTCCTTGCTTTCATGCTTGCGCAAGTTGCCGAGCAATTGCAGATAGCTATCCACGCTGTTACCAAAACGACGCTGGCGCGGTGAGAGCGGGCGACCGTCGAACCCTCCGCTCATGTACAACACGGGCAGCAGGGTGAGCGCGATGCCCGCCTCGCGCGCCGCTTCGATCAATGCCAGCGACATGGCTTCCGGCTGCGCATAAGGTGTGCCATCGGGCTGATGATGCAGGTAATGGAATTCACATACCTGGGTGTACCCGGCCTTGAGCATTTCCACGTAGAGCTGCGCGGCAATAGCTTGCAACGTATCCGGGTCGATGCGCTCAGCGAAGCCATACATGGTTTCGCGCCAGGTCCAGAAGGAGTCATCGCCAGGACCGCGCCGTTCGGCGAGACCGACCATCGCCCGCTGGAAGGCGTGCGAATGCAGGTTCGGCATACCCGGGAGCACCCAGCCATCGAGGTATTCCGGGGAGTCTCCGGCCGCCGCAATGACGTTGCCGGTGCTGTCCACGCCAAAGGTGGCATCCGCATGCCATTGCGCACCGTTCCAAAGATGACCTGCCTCGAACTGGTAGACCGCAGCCGTATCGCTCATGAACAATCTCCGTATAACGCGCCAAGTGTAACCGGCCACAGCGGCAATACTCGCATCTGCTTCACCTTCCGTAGGAAAGGATGAAGACCATGGCTAAGAAGAATGAAAACGCGCCCCTTCTACGTTTGCGCCAGGCCGCTCCCGCAGACGTGCCGGCGCTGGTTGACCTCACCGCCCGCATCTACACCGCCGAGTGGGGCCATTCGGCGGAAATGCTCCGCTCCCAGCAGACACACTTCCCCGAAGGTCAGTTCGTGGTGGAGTACGAAGGCAACATCGTCGGCTATTGCGCGACGTTTCGCCTCGATGAATCGCTGGCACTGGCGCCGCATACATGGATGCAGATCACCGGCGGCGGCATGGCTTCGCGCCACAATCCAAATGGCAACTGGCTCTACGGCATGGAAGTGGTGGTGCATCCGGATTACCGCGGCATGCGCATCGGTCAGCGCCTGTATCAGGCACGCAAGCGTCTTTGCATGGATTTGAAGTTGCGCGGCATTACCTTCGGCGGACGCATTCCCGGGCTGGCGCGCAACATCCAGCGTTATGGCAACGCTGAAGCCTACGTGCAGGCCGTGGTGGAAGGTCACCGGCGTGATCCTACGTTGAGTTTTCAACTGGCGAACGATTTCGAGATCGTCGGTTTGCTGCGCGGCTACGTGCCCTCGGATTACGAATCGCTCGGCTACGCCGCGCACCTGGTATGGCGCAATCCTGCCCTGCTCGATCAGCCGGACATCCCCGCCGTGCCATCGCCGCGGCACCTGCCTGATTCGGTGCGCGTGGCCACTGTGCAATATCTGCAGCGACGCATCAGCTCCTTCGATGATTTTGCGACGCAGGTGGAATACTTCACCGATATCGCCGCCGATTACAGCGCCGATTTCGTCACCTTCCCCGAGTTGATCACGCTGCAGTTGTTGTCCATCGAGAACGCCGAACTTTCGCCGGTAGAATCCATCCGCAAGCTGAGCCATTACACGCCAGAGGTGAAAGCGCTCTTCAGCAGGCTCGCCATGCATTACAACATCAACATCGTGGCCGGCTCGCATCCTACGGAACAGGCCAATGGCGATATCCACAACGTCTGTTATGTATGCCTGCGCGATGGTTCGGTCCATGAGCGCGAGAAACTGCATCCCACTCCGAGCGAACGTGTCGTGTGGAACATCACCGGTGGCGACAGTGCCGCGACGATTCAAACCGATTGCGGCCCGATCGGCGTGATGATCTGTTATGACTCGGAGTTCCCGGAAGTGGCGAGACATTTAGCCGACCAGGGCGCGCTGATGCTGTTTGTTCCATTCTGCACCGATGTGCGCGAGGGTTACCTGCGGGTGCGTTATTGCGCGCAGGCGCGCGCGATCGAAAACCAGTGCTATGTGATTCTTTCCGGTAACGTAGGCAACCTGCCCGGCGTGAACAACTTCGATATCCAGTATGGGCAAAGTTGCATTCTTACACCCAGCGATTTTCTTTTCGCGCGCGATGGGGTCGCGGCCGATTCCACGCCCAACATTGAAACCGTGCTGTTCGCCGACTTGCGGCTGGACGGCCTGGCTCGTGCGCGCAATGCCGGGTCAGTGCAAAACTTGAAAGACCGGCGGTACGACCTTTATGAGACGCGCTGGCTGAGGCAATCGCGATGAGTGGTGGATTCCTTTTTCCCACGGGGAGAAGGAACGACCAGGCGGGTCTGCCATAATTGACCCATGTCCAGACCATCCGCTTTCTCATTCCGGGCCTCCAACCCACGCCTGCGTTCCGTCCTGGGGCATGAGTTCTTTGCGCCTTATCAGTGGAAACGCCGTATTGCGCTGTGGAGTGGCGCGGTGCTGGTTGCACTGGCGGCCATCCTGTTCGCGAAGGCAAGCGACTTCGCGTACAGGCTCTTCGAAAAAATGCTCACGCATGGTTTCTGGCTGCCGTTGATCATTACGCCGGTGGTCTTTGGACTACTGTCGTGGGTGACCTCGGGGCGATTGCGCGCTGCACGGGGCAGCGGCATTCCGCAGGTTATCGCCACCATCCATGTCGATGACGTCAGCTTCCGGTCGCGCATGCTCTCCCTGCCGATTGCAGCCAGCAAGATGCTACTCACCTTGCTGGCGTTGACCGTCGGCGCATCCATCGGCCGCGAAGGGCCCACCGTGCACGTCGGCGCGGGCTTGATGCACTGGCTGGGTAAGCGCTTCGGCTTTTCCGATCCCAAGTCGTTGTCGCGCTTCATTCTTGCCGGCGGTGCCGCAGGCATTGCGGCAGCGTTCAACACGCCATTGGCAGGCGTGGTGTTTGCCATCGAAGAATTGGCCGGCACGTTCGAGCACCGTTTCAGCGGCTTGCTGTTGACGGCGGTATTCGTGGGCGGCGTGGTTTCCATGGGCATTCTGGGTAACTACGCCTACTTCGGCACCGTACAGACCAGTCTGCCGCTGGGGCATGCATGGCTGGCAGTTCTTCTGTGCGGCCTCGTGTGCGGCTTGCTGGGCGGATTGTTCGCGCGACTGATTCTGCTGAGCCGGCGCGGTCCGCTGGCGATGATTGGGCGGCTACGTGAGCGCAACCCGGTGTTGTTCGCTGTCGGCTGCGGGTTGGCGTTGGCGGTCATCGGCGTGGTGTCGCATGACACGGTGTATGGCACCGGCTATGCGCAGGCACGTGCATTCGTGCAAGAGTCTGCCAGCACGCCCGGGGAGAGCTTCGGCATTCTCAAACTGCTGGCCAACGTGGTCTCGTATTGGGCAGGCATTCCGGGTGGCATTTTTTCGCCGGCGTTGGCAGTAGGTGCGGGCCTTGGCCATAACATCGCCTACTTCCTGCCCAACGCGCCGGCAGCAGCGGTGGTACTGCTGGGCATGAGCGCCTATCTGTCGGGTGTCACCGGCGCTCCGCTGACCTCTGCGGTGATCGCCATGGAACTCACCAACAATCAGGATATGGTGATCCCTATCATGGCCGTCTGCCTGCTGGCACGCGCAGCAGCGTCCATTTTTTCGCCCACGCCGGTGTACAAGGATTTCGCCGAACGCATGATCCAGGATTTCGAACGGCAACAGGCCGCGCGCGTCGAAGCAGAAAGACAAACCGCGGCACCTTCGGCCGCCGAAGAGATCGGGCCTACCAGTACTTACGGGGAACCCGTGGCACCGAACGTTGCAGATACCGGGGAATCCGAACAATGAGTTGGGACCTGCTGCTCACGCATGCATCGCTGGCCACCTTTACCGGCGATGCACCCTACGGTTGGCAGCCCGATGCTGCGGTGGCCTGTGAGGATGGACGCATCGCGTGGATCGGCTCGATGCGCGATTTGCCTGCGCACCAGGCATCCACCGCACGCGAGATGCACGATCTGGGTGGCGCACTGGTGACGCCGGGGCTGATCGACTGCCACACGCATTTGGTATTCGGTGGTGATCGTGCGCAGGAATTCGATCTGCGGCTCAATGGCGCGACTTATGAAGACATCTCACGCGCAGGCGGCGGTATCGTTTCCACCGTACGCGCCACGCGCGAGGCGAGCGAAGATGAGCTGTTCGCGCAATCGCTGCCGCGCGCTCGCGCCTTGCTGGCCGATGGCGTCACGACGCTGGAAATCAAATCGGGCTATGGTCTGGAGCTGGAAGCGGAACGGCGCATGCTGCGCGTAGCGCGCCGTATCGGTCAGACGTTGGGCGTACATGTGCAAACCAGCTTTCTGGGCTTGCACGCGCTGCCGCCCGAATACAAGGATCGTCGCGACGACTACGTTGCCCTGGTCTGCAACGAACTGCTTCCGGCGCTCGCCAACGAAGGGCTTGTGGATGCGGTCGATGCCTTTTGCGAAGGCATCGGTTTCACGCGTGCCGAAACGCAATGCGTGTTCGAGCATGCACGTCAGCTCGATCTGCGCGTGAAATTGCATGCCGAGCAGTTGTCCGATCTGAGCGGTGCAGCACTGGTGGCCGAGTTCGATGGCCTGTCGGCGGACCATCTCGAATATTTGAGCGTGTCAGGCATCGAGGCCATGGCGCGCGCAGGAACGGTAGCCGTACTGCTGCCAGGCGCGTTTTACGCCCTGCGCGAAAGCAAACTGCCGCCAGTAGCTGCCTTGCGCGCGCACGATGTACCCATCGCCATTGCCACGGATTGCAACCCTGGCACGTCGCCCCTGCTTTCCTTGCGATTGGCGGCCAACATGGCGTGCACCTTGTTCCGCCTGACGCCGGAAGAGGCCTTGCGTGGCATCACGGTGAACGCCGCGCGGGCACTGGGTTTGCCGGATCGTGGCACGCTTGCGGTCGGCATGTGTGCGGACCTGGTGGCGTGGAACGCGAAGCAGCCGGCCGAGCTTTGCTACTGGATGGGTGGCCAGCTTGTGCGGCAGGTCTGGGTAGGCGC
This sequence comes from Dyella monticola, assembly GCF_003363155.1. Taxonomy (GTDB): domain Bacteria; phylum Pseudomonadota; class Gammaproteobacteria; order Xanthomonadales; family Rhodanobacteraceae; genus Dyella_B; species Dyella_B monticola. The sequence continues at coordinate 27,957 of NZ_QRBE01000010.1, forward strand.
CATGGCAGTTAGGCCGTAAGGCGAAATCCGGACATGAAAAACCCCCAGAAGCTGGACCGATGTCCAACCGCTGGGGGTTAGTCAGGCGTCACTCGTGCCTGAGCGCGAAAAGACTCAGGCCGATTTCTTCTTCGGAGCGACGGCCTTCTTCACGGCTGCCGGCTTGGTCACGGCCGACTTGGTGCCAGCCACCGCAGGTTTTACGGTGTGCGCGCGCGTGTTGCCGTAACTACCACGATAGGTCTTGCCACGGCGGGTTTTGCGGTCGCCCTTGCCCATAGGAAACTCCTTGATTCGCAATACTGTTGACGGTCCATCGTAACAGCGGCAGGCCAAAGCGCAAGCGGCCCTAGTGATGGTGGTGCCCATTGCAGCCGGGGCTTTCATCCGGGCAGTGCCCCGGATCGATCTGCACGGTGGCATGACGAATGCCAAAGCGTTCCAGCAGCGTGCTGTTCACTGCCGCCAGTGCGCGTGCGCCGGCGTCCCGATCATGCAATTCCAGATGCAAAGTGGCCATGCGCGAGCCCGATGCAAGCTGCCACACGTGCAAATGATGCACGTCGCGAATCGAGGTATCGGCGATACGCAACGCCGCTTCCACCTCATGCGGATCCATGCCCTCGGGCACACCTTCCAGCAGAATGTGCGTGGAACGTCTCAGCAATTGCCATGCGCTGCGCAAGATCAGCAGTGATACCAGCAGCGATAGCGCCGGATCGGCCCAGTTCCAACTCAGCCAACGCACCAGAAGTGCCGCCAGCACCGCGCCAACCGAACCCAGCAGATCACCCAGCACATGCAGGCTTGCCGCACTGAGGTTGACGTCATCGTGCGCATGATCGTGCAGGCTGCGCAACACAATCAGATTCACCAACAGACCGACGATTGCCACGCCGAGCATGACGCCCGACAGGATCTCTACCGGCTTAAAGAAGCGTGTGATGGCTTCATAGGCGATAAACCCCACTAGCACGAACTGCGTAAGCGCATTGACGAACCCGGCCAGCACTTCCATGCGCCCATAGCCAAACGTACGGCGCGTATCTGCCGGACGCTGCGCCATGCGTGCAGCAAACAATGCCAGCAGCAACGCACCCGCATCGACAAACATATGGCCGGCATCGGCCATCAATGCCAACGAGCCCGACCACCAGCCACCTGCGGCCTCAGCAACCATCATGCCTGCGGTCAGCGCGAAGGCGACAAACAATTTGCGCTCACGGGTGCCCGCGCCCGCGGCATGAGCGTGTTCGTGATCAGCGTGAGCGTGGCTATGCGCGTGATGCATGCCCGCCATGCTAGAAAGTGGTGCGGCCGTTACACAATTACCGCGTGGCCGCGAATCAGCCATGCGCGCAATGCGGGCCATGCACGTGGCCGAATTGGCGATCGAAGCGAAGATTTACGAAGTGAGCGCTAGCCACCAGCAGACCTCCACACGTCACCATCAGGCTATGCACGATGATCGAATAGCTTTCCGCAAAGGTGACGCCCACGATGAGCAGTGCCAGCCCCGGAAGCGCCAGCCGCAGCGGCAGCGGACGATGGTGGCGACGGTAACCGTTGACCAGGGCAAACATCGCCAGTGCGCTGGCACACAGCACGAACACCCGCTCGAACGTATGCCCGGCAAGGAAGCTCAAGCCGAGCAATGGCAGGATCGCCAGCACAAAGGGCAACGCAGCGCAGTGGATGGCGCACAGGAACGAGGCGGTTGCACCGAGCCGGTCGGCGAGGTTCCACCAGCGGGCATGCTGGAGCGGCGGCGTGGAATCCATGGGGGATGACACCCTACGAGATGAACCGAGGGGAATCGGTACGGTTTTGATACATTATAACATTCACTGAGCACACGCAAGCAGCCTCGCAACCCCAGGACGGGGGCACTTTATCGGGCAACAGTGACGGTCAGGCCTTGCGGCACTCCTTGCAAACGCCGTGCACTTCCAGCGTTTGCGCCTGCGGACGGAAGCCGAACGCCTTGGCCTGGGCCTCAATCAGCTCCGCAACACGTTCATCGCATACTTCCTGCGCGCTGGAGCAGACATCGCAGATCAGAAACGGCACCTGATGCGCCTCCGCCGGATGGTGGCAGGACACGAAGGCGTTGATCGATTCGAGCTTATGAATGAAACCGTGCTCCAGCAGGAAATCGAGCGCACGATAAACGGTAGGCGGCGCGGCATTACCGTGGCGCTCGCGCAGGTGATCGAGCAGATCGTACGCCTTTACCGGCTTGCCGGCGGCGGCGATCAGTTCCAGCACTTCCTTGCGCAGCGGCGTCAGCCGCAGGCCACGCTCTTCGCTGGCATGCTCCACCGCCGCCACGAAATCACTAGGACTTTCGTGATGGTGATGTGCATGTTTGGCCGATGTGCTGTTCAACAGGTTCACCTCGCTAATGATCATACCGCTAATGCGGCAAAGGCGGCGGCCTCGCTGATTTGGGGGTGAACAGCACGACAATCCAGCCTATCGGCCCCAGCACCAGCGCCCAGATCACGCCGGCAAGCAACCGCCCACGCCACCAGCCGAGCAAGGCGCCCACTACTACGAACACGACGTTCCACCAGAACAGCGCCATCCACGGGATCATCGCCATCAGATTGATGAAGATGTGCAGGTAGGCATCGGGGGCGCTCATGTCGACGCCCTGGGTGGCTTTGGCGATCAGTTCTTCCATGGGAGGAGGCTGTACGTTGCGGGGTGACCTATCTTGCCAGCATCCAGTCTCGCCCCACCGTTATAAGCGTCACTCTTACCAGTCGTCATTCCGGCGAAGAGCGGAATGACGACTGGCGAGATGAAGCTCCCCTGAGAAATGGAACTACCAAAAAAGTACAACAGTGCGCTTGAGCGAGAATGACGGCACGTCAACCCCTCGCCAGTGCTACCGCATCATCAATTCGCTTGAGTGAAACATCGCGCCCGGCAAGAAAGACCGTGTGATCGATGGATGGCGACACCTGCGTTCCGGTCATCGCTACACGCAAAGGTTGCGCAATCTTGCCCATGCCCAGTTCAAGCGTGGCCGCAATCTGCTCGATCACGTGATGGATGGGCTCAGGCTTCCACTCACACGCGGCCAGGAGCTCGCGCGCCAACTGCAGTACCTGCACGGCACTCTCGTTTTTCAGATGCTTGGCAACGGCCTTGTCGTCCCATTCGATGATCGGGCCGTACCAGATCTTCGCACGCTCGGCCATGTCCTTGAGCGTTTGCACGCGATCGCGCAAGGCAACGATCACATCGGCGGGTGCGGGCCCCTTGCTGATGTCCACGCCGGCGCGCGCGAGATGCCATTCGAATTCTGGCGCCAGCGTGTGCGGATCGTCCGTTTTCAAATAATGCTGGTTAAGCCACAGCAACTTTTCGGTGTCGAAACGCGAAGCGGCCTTGTTGACGTCGGCCACGTCGAACAGCGCGATCATTTCCTCGCGCGAGAAGATTTCCTGATCGCCGTGTGACCAGCCCAGACGCACCAGGTAGTTGAGGATCGCGTGCGGCAGAAAACCGTTTTCGCGATACTCCATCACGCTGACCGAGTTAGTGCGCTTGGAAAGTTTCTTGCCTTCCTTGTCCAGGATCATCGGCAAGTGCGCGAACTCCGGCACCTTGCCGCCGAGCGCGTGATAGATGTTGATCTGGCGCGGCGTGTTGTTGACATGGTCGTCGCCACGAATCACTTCGGTGATGCCCATGTCGATGTCGTCGACCACCACGGCGAAGTTGTAGGTAGGCCAGCCATCGGAACGGAAAATCACAAGATCATCCAGTTCCGCGTTCGACCATTCCACCGTGCCCTTCACCTTGTCGTCGAATACCACCGAGCCTTCCAGCGGGTTCTTGAAACGGATCACCCGGTTTGGATCATCGCGATAGGGTTCGTTGCGATCGCGGTAATAACCGTTGTAGCGGGGCTTTTCGCCGCGCGCCATGGCGGCCTCACGCATGGCCTCGATCTGATCCTTGGATTCATAGGCGTAATACGCCTTGCCTGCTGCCACCAGGTCGAGCGCAACCTGCTTGTAGCGCTCCAGGCGATGGGTTTGATAGATCGGCGCCTCATCGGCGTTCAGATCCAGCCATTGCATGGCTTCGAGAATGGCCTTCACGGCCGCGTCCGTAGAGCGCTCGCGATCAGTGTCTTCGATGCGCAACAGGAATTCACCGCCGCGGCGACGCGCCTCCAGCCAGCAATACAGCGCGGTGCGCGCGCCGCCAATGTGCAGGAAGCCGGTGGGGCTGGGGGCGAAGCGGGTGCGGACGGTCATGATCGGGGCGCGACGGCAGATGGAACGGTAAATTTTAACCGATCCCCACGCTTTTGCTCCCTCTCCCCGAAGGGAGAGGGCATTGACCAACGCATCTGGCTATTTGACGTGCACCGTGATCGGTTTGGACACCAGCGGCGGGTCGAACGGAATATGGTTCGAATCGCCCAGCTCCAATTGCAGCGTATGCGTGCCAGGCGGCAGTTTGATGGTGGCCTCGGTCTGGCCGCCGCCAAAGTGCATGTGCTGCTCATCTTTGGGAATGGGCTGGCCGGCCGCGGGCAATACCTTCACATCCACCAGCAGATGGTGATGGCCGGTGTTTTCGTGGGCGACGCCCGCAGGCGCCACACCCATGCCTCTGAGTCCAAAGCGCACAGTAAAGGTCTGCGCAACGGTGGCGCCATTTTGCGGCGAGATGATGTAGACCTCGGCGCCGGCCGGCGCTTTGGTCACGGGTAAGCCAGGCGTGTCGGCGGCGACAACGGTACCGGCCACGGCAGCTAACACAACGGCAAGCAGCAGATGTTTCATGAGCACGCTCTCCTGTCCGGACGATCCGTTCACGCAATCTAGCCCAGTTCGAGGTTCCACGACACGGCTTTCCCCGTTCGGTAACACACGTAATGGCCTTGTCACGTGGGCGCCATCCTGGCGAAACGCCGCACGTTCAAGCTGCCGCCGTACAAGACGAGGATGCGCCATGCGTATCGGCATCATCAGCGAGACGTATCCGCCTGAGATCAACGGTGTCGCGCTCACCGTGCATGGTCTGGCGACCGGTCTGGCCGCAAAGGGCCACGAGATCGATCTCATCCGCCCTCGCCAGGCGATCGGCCACGTCGACGAACCCGGCATCGATGCACTGGAAACACGTGGGGCGGCCGTGCCGCGCTACCCGGGCCTGCGCTTCGGATTACCGGCACCGCGCACGTTACGTCAGCGCTGGACGCAACGGCGCCCCGATGCGATCTACGTTGCCACCGAGGGTCCGCTTGGGCGCTCGGCGGTGCGTGCAGCGGTGCGCCTGGGCATTCCGGTCGCGACCGGTTTCCACACGCGCTTTGACACCTATGCCAACCACTACGGCGTGGGCTTTTTGACACCGGTGGTGCACGGTTACCTGCGCCGCTTTCATCAGCGCGCGAACATTACCCTGGTTCCCACCGACGCGCTTGCCGCAGAGCTGACAAGCATGGGCGTGGAGCACGCGCGGCTGCTGCGCCGCGCGGTGGATACCAAGCTGTTCCATCCTTCCAAGCGCGATATCGCCCTGCGGGAAAGCTGGGGCGTGGATGCGGATACGCCGGTGGTGCTCTACGTGGGGCGCATTGCACCGGAAAAGAATCTTGAACTGGCGGTGGAAACGTTCCGCGCCATGCAGCAGGCATCGCCGAAATCGCGCTACGTGTGGGTGGGTGATGGTCCTGCCCGCGCGGCACTGCAGGCAGCCCATCCGGATTTCATCTTCGTCGGCATGAAGCGTGACGAAACACTGGCCGCCCATTATGCCAGTGCGGATCTATTCCCATTTCCCAGCCTCAGCGAAACCTTCGGCAACGTGATTTTGGAAGCGTTCGCCGCCGGCTTGCCGGTCGTGGCCTACGCCGAAGGCGCCGCACGCGAACATCTGATCGATGGGATCAATGGGTTCCGCATCGCTTCGGGCCATGCGCACGCCTTCACCGCGGCAGCGGTGACGCTGGCCGGCGACATCGAACTGGTCCGCCATATGGGGCGCGCCGCGGCGGCGAGCGTGGAGCGGCTTTCGCCCGATGCGGTGATCCGCGAATTCGAAAACCTGCTGCGCGAACTGGTCGAGGAGAACATGCATGACCGCCATGTCACCATCGCACCTGCCTGAATCGGTCGCGCTCCCACGCCATGCGCTGGATCGGCGCATGTGCATTGCCGCCAATCGGTGGGGCGCACGTCACGCCGTTGGTTTGTTCTTCGGAATCATCAGTCGCCTGGGCGATGGCGTGTTCTGGTATGCACTGATGCTTGCGCTGGCGCTAATTGACGGCCGGCGCGGCCTTGAAGCCGCCGCGCACATGGCGGTGACGGGGCTGGTCGCACTGCTGCTTTACCGCCTTCTCAAGCGCTGGACACGCCGTCCGCGCCCATTTCGCACGTGCCCCGGCGTGATCGCCCACGTGCCGCCGCTGGATGAATTCAGCTTCCCCTCGGGACACACGCTGCAAGCGGTGGGCTTCACCATCGTGGCGCTGGCGTGGTATCCGATGCTCGCACCGTTGCTGTTGACCTTCACCGCACTGGTGGCCGCATCACGCGTGATTCTTGGCTTGCATTATCCGAGCGACGTGCTTGCCGCGATGTTTGTCGGCAGCGGCCTTGGTGCGTTGTCGCTGTGGTTGGTGCACAGTGCACCGCAATTGCTCATGTGATTATTTTTTGCGCTGAGCAATTGCTCGCCACGTTGTACTCACACGCTTTGCACTCAACGAGATAGCGCATCTATCCACAGGCTCTACCGGAAACTTTCCACAATCATTGTGGAAAAGTACGCGCAGTTGCTGCGCAAACTTTCAGCACGGTGTGCCAAGTGGTTGATCGCAAAGTAGCGAGTGTGAGTTTTCCACAGGGTTTTCAAGAAGGCATCCACATTTGCTGTGGACAAGGTGCAGCGCGGTTGCTTCATCGCGACGTCGAGGTTTTGACGAGTCGCGCAGCGGGAACGTGCTTTCGCCAGAAAATTCTCCCGTACCTCAGGATTCGACCTGCCGCAAGACCTGAATTGCCCGCACAAAAAAGCCGCCCCGAAGGCGGCATTTCGTTGCGTTCGATGCGTGTAGCTTATGCCGCGCGCGGCACCTTGCGCAGAATGTTCAACACATCCGCCAGCTTGTCGCGCATCTGGCGACGATCCACGATCATGTCGATCGCGCCGTGCTCCAGCAAAAACTCCGAACGCTGGAAGCCTTCCGGCAAGGTCTCGCGCACTGTCTGCTCGATCACGCGCGGGCCAGCGAAGCCGATCAGCGCTTTGGGTTCGCCCACGTTGATATCACCGAGCATGCCCAAGCTGGCGGAAACGCCGCCCGTGGTCGGATGCGTGAGCACGCTGATGTAGGGCACACCCGCTTCGCGCAAGCGAGCCAACGCGGCGGAGGTCTTGGCCATTTGCATGAGCGAGAACAGCGCTTCTTGCATGCGCGCGCCGCCCGTGGCGGAGAAACACACCAGTCCGCTGCGTTCGGCCAGCGCGCGCTCCGCGGCGCGGGTGAACTTCTCGCCGACGACCGAGCCCATGGATCCGCCCATGTAGGAGAACTCGAACGCCACGGCCATCAGCGGCTGGTCCTTGAGCGTGCCGCTCATCGCGACTAGCGCGTCCTTTTCACCGGTCGACTTCTGTGCAGCGGTGATGCGATCGCGGTATTTCTTGGAATCGCGGAACTTGAGCGGATCGTTGGCCTCCATGCTCGCCCACCATTCCTGTGCACTGCCTTCGTCCAGGAATGACAGCAGACGCTCGCGCGCACCGATGGCGTGATGATGCGCGCACTTGGGGCACACCATCAGGTTGCGTTCCAGCTCCGGCCTGTACAGCACAGCGCCACAGCCGCCGCATTTCTCCCATACACCTTCGGGTACCTTGCCCTTGCCTGCCGCAGGACCTTGCGTCCGCGCGCGGGGTGTCATGATTTTTTGTAGCCAATTCATTGCTTGTGCCTCAATCTGGAAACAAGCGCGGCCTTATCGGCGCGCTTGGGTCACGCGGCTACCGCGCGGCCCCTTTTTCTCTATGGAGACGTTTCCACGGAGATAAAAGGGCGAGGATGACCCGGCCTCGTACCGGTTCCTAGACCACGAAGAGCCCGGAAGCGTTCCATGTTTTTTGCCAGTCCCGATGCCTCGCCGTTCCATGGGGAGGCAAATCATCATGACGCATCCAATGCCGTGCGAATCGGGCGCAGAAAATCATCCACTCGTGCGGCGATATCCTGTGCGGTTTTCGCGCCATCCAGGCGCTCCACCAAAGCACTACCAATGACCACCGCATCGGCGAATTCACTGATGGCTTTTGCACTCTGCGCATCCTTGACGCCAAACCCCACGGCCACCGGTGCTTTTGCACGCGAACGCAACTCGGCCACGCGTGTGGCGATGTCTTGCGTGCTCAAGCGCCCCGCCCCCGTGATGCCGGCGAAGGATACATAGTACAGGAAACCTTCTGCGGCTTCGCACAACTGCGCCATACGCGCGGGTGCGGTGGTGGGCGCGGCGAGCAGGATCTGCTTCAGTCCTGCCTTGCGCAAAGGCGCCAGCACGGCGGCTTCTTCCAGCGGGCAATCCACCAGCAGCACACCATCGACACCCGCTGTCACCGCTGCCGCTGCGAAGCGCTGATAACCATGGATTTCCACCGGGTTGAGGTACCCCATCAGAACGACGGGCGTGTCTTTGTCCCGTTCGCGGAACGCAGTGACCCACGCGAGCACGTCCACAAGACCGACGCCTTTGGCAATGGCTCGTTCGCTGGCGTGCTGGATGACCGGGCCATCGGCCATCGGATCAGAAAACGGCACGCCCAGTTCGATGATGTCCGCACCCGCATCGACGAGTGCGTGCATCAAGTCCACGGCGCGCTCCGGCGCAGGATCACCTGCGGTCACGAAAGGAATCAGACCTGTGCGGCCGGCAACCTTCAGGGCGTTGAAACGGCGATCGATACGGTTCATACCTGCACTCCTTCGCGTGCAGCAATCGTATGCACGTCCTTGTCACCGCGGCCGGAAAGGTTGCATAGCACGATGCCGTCTTTCGGCAATTCGCGCGCCAGTTTTATCGCCTGCGCTACGGCATGGCTGGATTCGAGCGCGGCGAGGATACCTTCGGTACGCGCAAGCAGATGGAAGGCTTCCAAGGCCTCCTCGTCGGTGACACCGACATATTCGGCGCGACCGGCGTCTTTGAGAAACGCGTGCTCGGGGCCAACGCCAGGGTAATCCAGGCCTGCGGAAACCGAATGCGTTTCGATGATCTGGCCGTGTTCGTCACACAGCACATAGGTGCGATTGCCGTGCAGCACGCCGGGGCGACCGGCCGCCAGCGACGCCGCATGATGACCGGTGGCAATACCCTCGCCTGCGGCTTCGGCACCGACCATGCGCACGCCCTCATCATTGAGAAACTCATGAAACAGGCCGATGGCGTTGGAACCACCGCCCACGCATGCGGTAAGCACGTCCGGCAAACGGCCATATTGCTCGAGCATCTGCGCGCGCGCTTCGCGCCCTACGATGGCATTGAAGTCGCGCACCATCATCGGATACGGATGCGGGCCGGCTACGGTGCCGATGATGTAGAAGGTGTCGGCCACATGGGTGACCCAGTCACGCATCGCCTCGTTCAGCGCATCCTTCAGTGTTTTGGAACCTGATGTCACCGGCACCACTTCGGCGCCCAGCAGCTTCATGCGATAGACGTTGATCTTCTGCCGCTCGATGTCGACGGCCCCCATGTACACCACGCACTTCAAACCAAAACGCGCAGCCACCGTCGCTGTCGCCACGCCGTGCTGGCCCGCACCGGTCTCGGCGATGACGCGCGGCTTGCCCATGCGCTTGGCCACCAGGGCCTGGCCGATGGTGTTGTTGATCTTGTGGGCGCCGGTGTGATTGAGATCCTCGCGCTTGAGCAGGATGCGTGCGCCGCCCACGTGCTGGGACAAGCGCTCGGCGTGATAGATCGGGCTGGGCCGCCCCACATAATGGGTGAGGTCGCGGTCCAGCTCGGCAAGGAACTGGGGATCCTCACGCAAGCGCAGGTAGGCCTCGGTGAGTTCGGCCAGCGGGGCCATCAAGGTCTCGGCCACGTACTGGCCGCCGAAGCTGCCGAAACGCCCGCGGGCATCGGGCCATTGGCGGAAATCCTGAATGCTGGGCATTGGTTAAAAATCCTGCGAAAACATGATGGGCAGACACGCAAAATAGCGCGTATCGTTGCGGCGCAAAAGCGATATCATGGCCACAACCCGTTAGAAAAACTCACACTATTCGTGCGTGACCTGCCCTCCCTCAACGCCTTGCGAGCCTTTGAGGCCACCGCCCGTCTGGGGAGCGTCAGCCGTGCGGCTGAAGAGCTGCATGTCACGCACGGTGCGATCAGCCGGCAACTGCGCGTGCTTGAGGAGGCACTTGGGCAGGCGCTGTTCGCCCGTCACGGGCGCGGCGTGGCCCTTACCGTGATCGGGGAGGAGCTTCGCGATCGCGTGAGCAGCGCCTTTGAGCAATTGCGGGAAGGCTGGGCTCACTTGCAGCGCGGTAGCGAAAACGCCCCGTTCGTGCTCGGCTGCGCGGGCAGCCTGCTCGCCCGCTGGGTGATTCCGCGCCTGGAGCGGCTGGAACGCGACCTCCCGACGCTCAGGCTGCACCTGTCGCCCGAAGAGGATCCCCTTGCCCCCAAGCACGCCGAACCCGACGCCGCGCTCGCCGTCGCAACGCCTCCGTGGCCGCTGGGCTGGCACGTGCATGTGCTGGCGCCAGAACGCATCGGTCCGGTGGTAAGCCCACGCCACGCCGCGCTCCCACGCTTGCTGGACGGTGGGCCGGCAGCCTTGAGCGAGGAAGCTTTGCTCCATACCAGCTCTCGCCCGCAAGCGTGGCCGGCATGGGCGCAGGCCAGCGGCCTGTCGGTCGAATCGCTGCATTACGGGCAAGGCTTTACGCGGTTGTTCTATCTGCTGGAAGCGGCCGTGGCAGGGCTTGGCGTGGCGATCGCGCCAGCCCAGCTGGTGCAGGACGACATCAGCGCAGGCCGCCTGGTTGCGCCCTGGGGATTTCGGCAGACGGATGCCAGCTGGATCCTGGCGACGCACCGGCGCAACGACAGCTGCATCGACGCGGTGGCATCGTGGATGCGCAACGCGTTGCAGGAGAACGATGGGCTTTCCGGCGGTTAGCAGCGGACCGGACTATCTCCTCGTTCCAGAGCCCCCGTCACTGGGTGGCCGGACTGCCCTGTCGAACCGCCGCAATGAAGCTGCGCATTTTGGCTGGATCTTTAATGCCCGGCGCCGATTCGATACCGCTGGACACATCCACCGCCCAAGGACGCGCGATGCTGATGGCGGTCGCAACGTTGGTGGGCGTCAAGCCGCCGGCAAGAATCAGTGGCTGGGTAAGCTGGCGCGGCATCAACGACCAGTCGAAGGATTTGCCACTGCCACCGGCCTCACCAAGGCCATGGCCATCGAGCAAAAGCGCCGCAGCATGCGGATGGTCGCGCAGTTGATAGAGCGCTGCGGCACCGTCGCCCATCGCAATGGCCTTCAGATAAGGCTGGCCGAATTGCGCGCACCACTCATCGCTTTCATCGCCGTGGAATTGCAACATCGAGGGTCGAACAACGTCGACGATTTCCTGGACGAAGCTTGCTTCGTCATCCATGCATAACGCCACAGTCGTCACGAATGGCGGCATTGCCTGGACGATGGCCCGCGCCTGAGCGAGCGACACCTGCCGCTTGCTGTGCGCGGTGAGTACGACGCCGATGGCATCGGCGCCCAGTTCGGCGGCGAACAAGGCATCCTCGACGCGGGTCATGCCACAACATTTGATGCGAGTCATTCGCTGACCTCCTCAGGCAAGCCCCAACGCTTCTCGTAGCGCGGACCGATGAACGTAAGGCCCGATGCCGCCGCGGTCGGCCCGGCCACCTCGCGGTCGCGTCCTGCAAGCAGGCCCGCCACCCATTCCACCGGTTGCTCGCCACGTCCTACGGGCAACAGCGAGCCTACGATGTTACGCACCATGTGATGCAAAAAGGCATTCGCCTCGATATCCACGACAACATGCTCGCCTTCGCGCTGCACGCTCAGGTATTTCACTTCGCGGCGTGCATGCGCAGCTTGGCACGATATCGCGCGGAATGCGGAAAAGTCGTGCTCGCCGATCAAGCTCTGCGCCGCGGCATGCATGCGCTCGGCATCCAGGGGCAGACGTTCCCAGGCTACGTAGCGGGCATCCAGGGCAGGACGGATGGCGCGATTGAGAATGGTGTAGCGATACCGGCGACTGCGCGCGGAGAAACGCGCATGGAAATCATCCGGCACTGGCTGCGCCCACAGCACGGCAACCGTGGACGGAAGATTGGAGCAGGCGCCAAGCACCCAACTGCGCCTATCGCGCTGCACGTCGGTATCGAAATGCACTACTTGGCAGCGACCGTGAACACCGGCGTCGGTGCGTCCTGCGCAAGTCACCGCAATGGATTGAGCGGCCACGAACGAAAGCGCGTGCTCCAGGCTGGCTTGCACGCTGGCGCCATGACTGAGCCGCTGCCAGCCAAAGAAATCGGTGCCGTCGTATTCAATGCCTAAGGCGATGCGCATGCGTGATCTGAAAACGGCGAAGTGGATAAGGGTAGCAGGTGCCGCTTTCGAACCAGCAAACCCTAAAATACATCGGGCCGGCAATGCCGGCCCGATCGGAGAGGCGCAGACCGCTCGGCGTCAGTGGATTTTTTCCATTAACTGCCTGGCTACGTCCTTCTGCATCTGGGTACCTTCGTGCAGGACTTCCTCGAGCATGGCGCGAGCGCCATCGGGGTCGCCCATGTCCAGATACGCACGCGCAAGATCGAGCTTGGTATCGACCGGATCGTCGTGCAGTTCCTCGAATGCACCGTGATCGGTATGCGCCGCGGGTGCGGCTTCGGCCGCATCGTCGAATTTCCAGGTGGAAACCGGTTCCGGCTCTTCCGCCTGCGTCGCCGTAGTGGCGGCATCGGTACGCACAAGCGCGTCAGGATGGTGCGGCGTCAGATCGAAATCGAAATGGTACTCGCTGACCTTGGCCGGTTGCGTTGACGGGTTCTTGGCCGGTGCCATCGGCTCAGCCTCGGAGCGGCTGGCGTAGCTATCCAGATCGAAGTGGTGCGGCGCCGGATGATCGTCCTGCCCGGACGCCGTGGTCGACTCGACGAACAACGGATGGCCCGGCGCGAGATCGCGCCCCATGTGCACCACATCCTGCCATTCCGGCTCATTCGGATCGGCGATGTGCGCGTGCATGGCTTCGGCAGCCGCCTCGAAGTGCTCCACATCGCGACGGGTGTAATACAGGCTGACCAGTTCCAGATGCAGGCCGATGTCGTCGGGCTGTTCGGCGAGCTGATCGAGCAGTTCGTCCTGATCCGGGTCGGAACCCGAAGCAGGGTGCCCGTCCTCATCGGTATCCACCGTGCCGAAGCGATCAGCAAGCGAACCCTTGATCGGCGGCATCACTTTGGTGGGCTTACCACTTGATTTGCCGCGACGCGCCAACAGGCCCAGTGCGAGCAGAACGATCACGCCACCGCCCGCAGCCCAGGCCCAGGACTGCATGTACCAAGGTTGCTCTTCCGGCGCGCCAGCAGGCGCATGGTGCACAGGGTGAGCGACTGGCTTGGCGGGACCATTCAATGGCGTGGTGACCGCGGCATGCAAAGCAGTGGAAGCGCTGGCCGGCGCCGTTAAAGGCTTGGTCGGTGCGGTTGAAGCGTTGGCGAGCTCCGGCGCAGGAGCGGCAGCAGGTGTGGGCGCGGTAGCTTCGGGCGTAACCTTGGCTGGCGCTGCAGCGGCAGCGGCAGCGGGTGCATTGGCAACGGCCGCTGCCGGCGGCATGCCGGCAGTCTTGCGCGCTTGAGCGAGTTTTTTCTGTAGATCGGCGATTTCGTCGTCTTTGAGCGACAACAGACGCTGATTCTTGGTGTTGATGTCTTCGAGGTCTTTCAGGCGCGACTTGAGGTCGTTGCTTTGCTGCTGCAAGGAGGCAAGCATTTCCTGGCTGCGCTGCAATTGCTGCCGAACGGCAGCACTGCCCTTTCCATTCGTGTCGCCTGCAGTCTGACCTTCGCTGCCCGGAGGTACCAGCGCGAGACGGTCGGTATTGCTATTGGCCGTGGGTGCCACGGACGAGTTTTCACGCGTAGCACCCGCCGCCACCGCAACCGGCGCGCTGACCGCACCATTGCGCCAGTCACTGTTCTGCTCGCGTACGGCCGCGGCGGCCTGGGCAATGGCCGTCGTCAGCGCGTCATCGCGCGAAGGCACACGCAGGATGGCGCCGGCCTTTAGTGCGTTGATGTTGTCGCGATAGAAGGCGTCTGGATTGGCAGCCTTCAAGGCAAGCATCATCTGATCGGTGTTCACACCCGAAGGTGCCACTTCGGTCGCGATGTGGGAGAGCGTCTGCCCTTTCTCCACCGGCCCGAACTGACCGTTCTTCACTTCAGCGGTTGCACTGTGCGCAGGCGCGCGACGCGGAGCGGGCGCCGCTTCACTCTGCGCTGAAGCCGTCGCGGCGGGGGCCGGATGATGAGCCGGCGCGCTGCTGCTTGCCGCTTGCCCGACCTTGTTGGCCGGATCGAGCAGTATGGCGAATTCGCGTACGGTGCTGCCGGCGTTGCTGTGCACTTCCACCAGCAGATCCAGATAAGGATCGTCCACGCTGGCGCTACTGGTGACGCGGATGACCCTATGGCCGTTCTCGTTCACCAGATTGAACTGCAGGGGTATGGTGGGGCGCTGTCCGCCGACCTTGGCGAAGGCATCGTTGGACGCCAGCTGGGCGCTCAGGCTCTGGAGCTCGGCCGCCGTGGCCTGGGTCACGGGAATGTCGACCAGCAGGGGCTGTCCCAGGGCCGATTTGACGTGCGCCTGCCCCAGCTCAACGGCTGCCGCCTGGGTGCTGCCCAACGCAAGCGCCAACAGTATCGACAGCTTCAACGAACGATTCATCGCGTGCTCCCCCGAGACAACCCGGACGCTATTTAGTGAAAAGCCACCGCAGCTTGCGGCGACTTTCTCCTGAAGGTCGTCACTTTAGTTAGATAAACGTCAATCAACAATACCAGATTCGCCTGGCAGGCCCCTTTCAGAGCGTTTTTTTCGCGAGCCGTGATCGGCATCAATGCCCGGCGGGCTGGCGGCTGGGAGCATCCTGGGCCGCCTTGAGCTGTTTACGCAGCTCCGCGATGGTACGGTCTTGCTGTTGCAGTTGTTCCGCGGCCTGCTCACTGGCCGACTCCTGCTGGCTGACATCCTTCTGCAGGTGCTGCACTTCGGCCTGGTGCTGGGCCACCTGCTGGCTCACCGTTGCCGCCTGATGGGCCGTCTCGGCGGACGATTGGGCAAAGAGGTTGGAAGCCAGCAGGCAGCCCAGCAAAACCAGTCCGAAGCGTTGCATTACAGATAATCCTCGATCAGCAATTCCGCGATCTGCACCGCATTGAGCGCGGCGCCTTTGCGAATGTTGTCGGATACCACCCACATGTCGAGCCCGCGATCGTGCGAGATGTCCTCGCGAATGCGGCCCACGTAGACAGGATCCTGCCCGGCGGCATCACCCACCGGCGTGGGATAACCACCCGCCTTGCGCTCGTCCTGCACGACGATGCCGGGCGCTTGTTCCAGCAGCTCGCGCGCCTGTTCGGCGGTGATCTTGTCGCGCGTTTCGATGTGCACGGCTTCGGAGTGTCCGTAGAACACGGGCACGCGCACGGCGGTGGGATTCACCTGGATGGATTCGTCCTCCAGGATCTTGCGCGTTTCCCACACCATCTTCATTTCTTCCTTGGTGTAGCCGTTGGCCTGGAAGTCGTCGATGTGCGGAATCACGTTGAACGCGATCTGCTTGGGAAACTTCGACTTCTCCACATCCTGGAAATTGAGCAACGCGGCAGTCTGCTTGCCAAGTTCCTCCATGCCCGAACGACCGGCGCCGGAGACCGATTGATACGTGGCCACGTTGATACGCTCGATGCCCACCGCCCGATGGATCGGCGCCAACGCCACCAGCATCTGCATGGTGGAGCAATTGGGGTTGGCGATGATGCCGCGGGTGGTGTACTGCGCGATGGCATGCGGATTCACTTCGCTCACCACCAGCGGAATGTCATCCTGGTAGCGGAATTCAGAGGTGTTGTCGATCACCACCGCGCCCGCCGCCGCAGCGCGCGGTGCATGCACACGGCTTACGGAACCACCTGCGGAGAAGAAGGCGATGTCCACGCCATTGAAGTCGTAGTCGTCCAGGTTCCGCACTGTGACCTGTTTGCCGGCGAACTCCACCTTGCTGCCGGCCGAGCGCTCGCTCGCCAGCGGCACCAGCTCGCTGACCGGGAAGTCGCGCTGCGCCAGGATGCTCAGCAGCGTTTCACCCACGGCACCGGTCGCGCCTACCATGGCTACCTTGTAACTACTCTTCTTGCTCATCTCTTAGGTCACTTGTCTGGGATGGATGATCGCCGCGCCCAAACCGGGGAATCTAGCCTGCGTGGCACGCAAACAACACGGCACAGCCTCGTCAACGTGAGGCGTATCACGTTTCCGCCGCATGCTTTCCCCACGCCTCCGGATTGAGTGGCGAACGGGGATGTCCGGCATCGGGCCCGTAACCCAGCGCCGCCAGCAGATTGTCCGCCGCCAGTTGTGCCATCGCGCGGCGCGTATCGGCGCTGGCGCTGGCGATGTGCGGGCTGAGCACGGCGTTGTCGAGTTCGCGCAGGGCCGGATGCACGGCCGGCTCGCCCTCGAACACGTCGAGGCCCGCGGCGGCCACGCGACCTTCACGCAGGGCCACGGCAAGTGCGGCATCGTCGACGATGCCGCCGCGCGCGATGTTTACCAGCACGGCGGTGGACTTCATCAGGGCCAGTTCGGCAGCGCCGATAGCGTGATGGTTTTGCGCGCTGTACGGCAACACCAGCATCAGGTGATCGGCGCGTTTGAGCAATTCCGATTTCTCGACCCAGGTCGCGCAGCAATCGTGTTCCACGGTTTGCGGCAGACGCGAGCGGTTGTGATAGAGCACCGGCATACCGAAGCCGCAGGCACGGCGAGCGATCGCCTGACCGATGCGCCCCATGCCGAGAATACCCAGCGTCTTGCCGTGCACATCCACGCCCAGCCAATCATCGAAGCGCATACCCCCGCGCCAATGGCCTGCGCGCAGCCAGCGCTCGGCACTGCTAACGCGCCGAGCCGCCGCCAACAGCAACGCCCAGGCGTAATCTGCCGTGGTTTCGTTGAGCACGTCCGGCGTATTGGTCGCGAGGATGCCCGCAGCGGTTAGCGCAGGCACATCGAAATTGTTGTAGCCCACCGCAAGATTGGACACCACGCGCAATCGCTGGTTGCCAGCGATGACATTGCCGTCGATGCGGTCACTCAACGCCACGATGGCGCCGTCGACGGCGGCAAGCTTTTCACGCAGCTCCGCAGAACTGTGCTTGCGGTCTTCGGTTTCCGCATGCACATGGACGTACTGCGCCAGGTGGGCCAGTACTTCCGGAAAAAGCGGGCGGGAAACCCAGACGCTGTGTGACTTGCTCATCTCGATCAACTACCTTGGGGCGCTTACCGCCTGCATCCCTCGAAAGGCGTGCAGGTTCCTCTTCCATTAAGGAATGCGCGGTTTTATGTCACCCACGTCGCCACACTGCCCGCGATGACGCAAGGCGTGATCCATTAGCACCAGCGCCACCATCGCCTCGGCGATGGGCGTGGCGCGGATGCCGACGCAGGGGTCATGGCGCCCCTTAGTCACCACTTCGACCGGTTCACCGGCCAGGTTCACGCTGCGGCCGGGAATCAGGATGCTCGAGGTGGGCTTGAGCGCGATCGAGGCACGTACCACCTGCCCCGTACTGATGCCTCCCAGAATGCCACCGGCATGATTGGACGTAAAGCCGTCCATATGCATTTCGTCGCGGTGCTGACTGCCTCGCTGCGTGACCGCGGCGAAGCCATCGCCGATCTCCACACCCTTGACGGCATTGATCGACATCAACGCGGCGGCCAGATCGCCATCCAGCTTGCCATAGATGGGTTCACCCCAGCCGGGCGGCACGCCATCGGCATCTACATTGACGCGTGCGCCGACCGAGTCGCCGGACTTGCGCAGCGCGTCCATGTATTTCTCAAGTTCGGGCACCTGGGGCGCATGGGGCCAGAAGAACGGGTTTTCTTCCACCGCATCCCAGTCGAAACCGGCGGGAACGACGCCGCCCAGTTGCGCAAGGTAACCACGCACACGCACGCCATACCGCTCGGCCAGCCACTTCTTGGCGACCACCGCCGCCGCCACACGCATGGTGGTTTCCCGCGCGGATGACCGCCCGCCGCCGCGCGGATCGCGGATGCCGTATTTCTGCCAGTAGGTGTAATCGGCATGTCCGGGACGGAATGTCTGGGCGATGTCGCTGTAATCCTTGCTGCGCTGATCCGTATTGCGGATCAGCAGCGCGATCGGCGTGCCAGTAGTACAGCCTTCGAATACGCCGGACAGAATCTCCACCTCGTCCGCCTCGCGCCGCTGCGAGGTATGGCGGCTGCGGCCGGTAGCGCGGCGATCGAGATCCGTGCGGAATTCCTCCGCGGAGATCGGCAATCCAGGCGGACAGCCGTCGATCACGCAGCCGATGGCCGGCCCGTGGCTCTCGCCAAAAGTGGTAACGGTAAACAGCTTGCCGGTGGAATTGCTGGACACGGGGTAACCAAAGGCGCGAATGATCAGGCTGGATTGACCTTGCATCTTGCCATGCTTGGATGCCTCGCGCTTGCCGAACCCAGCGGTCGTCTTATTCCATTACCGCCATTCTCTCGCAAGCAAGGCATAAATCACCTCATCCACCCACTCGCCGTGCAACCTCAGGCTTTCACGAAAATACGCCTCCTGCCGCATGCCCAACGAGCGCAACAGGGCTACGCTAGCAAGATTGCGCGGATCGATCGATGCGTGCACGCGATGGGCACGCAGCTGACCGAACACCCAACCAAGCCATGCGCACAGCGCCTCGCGGGAGTAACCCTGGCTCTGGCAAGCGGGCGCAATGCTGATGCCGAACTCGTAGGAATCCCCTGAATCGGCTGGGATGTGCAGGCCGACATCGCCGATCAGCCGGTCATCGGTGGTCCGACGGATGGCCCGTTGCAACCAGCTATCGCGTGAATCCAACGAAACCTGTTGCTGCGCCCTGATAAACGCCAGCGCTTCCTCGCACGTAGCCGGATACCAGCCTTGGTATCGCGCCACCACGGGATCGGAGCGGTAGGCAAATAAGGCCTCCGCATCGCTTTCGTGCAGCGCGACCAGGCACAGCCTTGCCGTGGTCAGCTCCACCTGACAGAACGATCAACCGCGACGGCGCGCGGCCGCAGCCGCGTGAATGGCGTCGGCATGATCGATCAGCTCACGCCGTTCCAGCACGAACACGCCCATCGGGCCGACCTTGAACTCGATCCATACAAACGGTACGTCGGGCAACAAAGCGCTCAGCGCATGCTCGCTTTCGCCCACCTCCACGATCAACAACCCTTCTTCGGTAAGCAGATCAGCCGCTTCATCCAGGATGCGCAGGCAGATGTCCAATCCATCCTCGCCCGAGGTAAGGCCGAGCTTGGGCTCGTGGCTGTATTCACCAGGCAGCGCGGCGTATTCGTCCTCGGTGACGTAAGGCGGGTTGGATACGATCAAGTCGTACTTGCGGCCCTTCAGCGCCGAAAAGAGATCGGACCGCACCACGTCCACGCGGTCTCCCACGTGCTGAAAGGCCACATTCTCGCGCGCCAGCGACAGTGCATCCTCACTGATGTCGACGATATCGACCTGCCAGTGAGGGTTGTAGGAAGCCATGGCGATGCCGATGCAACCCGAGCCGGTGCACAGGTCCAGCGCGCGTTCCAAGTGGCGGCCATCCAGCCAGGGCGTGAACCCCGCTTCGATCAGTTCGGCAATGGGCGAACGCGGCACCAGGGCGCGGCGGTCGCTCTTGAACTTCATGCCGGCGAACCAGGTTTCACCGACGAGGTAAGCCACCGGCAGACGCTCGTTGATGCGCCGCTCGATCAGGTTGAGCACCCGCACGCGCTCTTCGGCGGTGAGTTTGCCAGCGCCGTAAGCCGGCGGAATGTCCGGCGGCAGATGCAGGCTCGCCAACACCAGATGGGTGGCTTCATCGATCGGATTGTCATGGCTATGGCCGAAGGTGAGCCCGGCCGCGGAAAAGCGGCTGGCACCGTAGCGAATGAAATCGATGATGGAGGCGAGTTCGGCGGTCACGGGAGGCAGGTCCGACTTGGGGGTTGTGAAGTATAGCGATTGCGGGTCGCGTAGCTGATGGTTCATGGCACCCTCCGCCTTCGTCAGGCGTCGCGCCGATGCGTTAGAGCCCGTCTACGGTTTCTCGGCCTGCACTGGCACTTATACTGGCGGGATGACTTTCAACGTACTCCTGCAATACATCCTCCCCCATCGGGCATTGTCGCGCGTGGTCTATTGGGCTACGCGATGGACATTCGCGCCATGGAAGAATTTTCTGATCGGCAAGGTCGTGCGCAGTTATCAGGTCGATATGACGCAGGCCGCGCAATCGGATCCGTTCGCCTATCCCCACTTCAATGCGTTCTTTACGCGCAAACTGCGCCCCGATGCCCGCCGGGCAGATGCGACGCCCGGCGCCCTGATTTCGCCGGCCGACGGCCGCATCAGCCAGGCGGGCCCCATTGTCGATGGACGCATTTTCCAGGCCAAAGGCCAGGACTACACCGCCGCCGAATTGCTTGGCGACGAGGCCGCGGCAGCGCCTTACCGAAACGGGCGCTTCGTCACCATCTACTTGTCACCGCGCGACTATCACCGTGTGCACATGCCACTGCGTGGCGTGTTGAAGGAAACAGTGCATATTCCCGGTCGAATTTTCAGCGTGGCGCCGTTCGCGGTGAACGCCATCCCCCGCCTGTTCGCACGCAATGAACGACTGGTCTGCCACTTCGAAGGCGCCCAAGGTCCCTTCGCCGTCGTGATGGTCGGCGCGATCCTGGTGTCGTCCGTCGCCACCGTGTGGGATGGACTGGTGATTCCGCCGTATGCGCCGTCGATTCGGCGCAAGTCGTTTGTCGGCCAGAACATCACGCTGGATCGCTTCGGCGAGATGGCGCGCTTCAACATGGGCTCCACCGTGATCGTGCTGCTGCCCGAAGGCGTGGCCGAACTGGACACGCTCACCTCGCAGCAGGCGATCAAGGTTGGCGAGCGATTAGGTGAACTGCATCACATTTAAGGCATCAAATCGACGATCATTGCACGCCTTCTTCGCCGCACTTTGACATTTGTCGTCATTTTGTGACGTTTTCGGCGCATCGTGGTGAGACACGCCGTTATCCTGCGTGTCCAATCCGCACGCCCGTGCGGCTTGTCCTACGAGGGGTCACATGCAGATTGTCACCCGCTTAATCGCGATGAATCGCGCCCGGCAGTTGCAGCGTCAATTCCGGCAAATCGAACGCAGCATTGCCGCTTTGCCGGTACGCACGCGTGCGCGCTTGGGGATCATGGCCCTGCGGGAAATCGGACAAGCATCCCGATGCGAGTTCCCGCATCTGTACAGCACCTCACCCGAGCAGCGTTATGTACCGTGGGGTCAGGGTACGGCGATCGGCTTCGGTCGCGCGCAATCGGACAACCCGGAGGTCGCGTTGCGCGGCATCGCGTTATGGTTGGCCGTGGCCTACCACGAAACCAAAGACTCCCCGCATCCCAGCTTGCAGCCGCAACACCGCCAACTGCTGCGGGTGTTGCGCGAACTGCGTGACGTGGGCGGTGAGCAGCCGGATGCCACGGCGCGGTGGATGCGCTCGGGTGCAGCGGCATAGCTCCCCCTAAAATCACTCAAAGGTTCGTCGGGGCGACGCCCTAACGACAACTGGGCAACTTCAGCACCTGCCCCGCTTTGATGTGGCTGAACTTGAGATTGTTCATGCGCGCAACCTGCGCTTCGCTGGCACAGCTGCCATGCCTGCGCACGATGGTCGCCAGCGTGTCGCCACGACGAACGGTGTAGCGAACGACGGGATCCGCAGCGGCTGGCGCCGGTTCCGGAAACACTGGCACCACCGCATTGTGCAGGTCACTGGCGAGGATCGGCCACGGACCATCCACGCAACGCGCGTCGTAGACCTTTTCCAATGATTTGGGAATCTGCAGTTCGGCGCCCAGCGGCTGCTCCTGCTGCGGGTCCAGGCGCGGGTTCAGATTACGCAAGGTACGGAACCAGCCGTCCGGCATGTCGTTGGGGGAGCCCAGGCAGACAGTGAGTTCTGAAAGCGAAGCCGAACGCTTGAGCGTGATGTTCGCAGTCTGGCCATCCACACGTGGAAAGCGCAGGTTGTAGCTATCCGGATGCAGGAACAGCCAGGCAGCCGCCAGCACCTCAGGTACATAGTCGCGCGTCTCCTGCGAAAGCTGTGCGTAGATGCGGGGGTCGTAGAAACTCACCGAGGTGTCCTCGCCCACCAGGCGATGCATACGCCCTTCGCCGCCGTTGTAAGCGGCCAAGGTGAGTTCGAGATTGTCGTTGAAGGACTTCAACTGCTCGTTGATGTATTCGGCATTCGCACGCGCGGAGTCAGCCGGATCAAAACGGGTGTCGAAGCCATCCTGATCGGTGAGCCCAAAACGCAGCCCCGTGGCATACATGAATTGCAATGGCCCTGCCGCGCCCGAGCGCGATACGGCGTGCACCTTGCCGCCCGATTCCTTGGCCATGATGCCGAACAACAAGGCTTCCGGCAGCCCTTGCTGCTGATACTGCGGCCACATTTCCTGGCGCAGGAACTGATAATTGACGTAGGCCTCCATCAGGTTGCCGCGCCACTGTGTGAGCCACATCTCCAGCGCAGCCTTCACCGGCCCGTTCATCGCAATCAGCTCGGAAAGCTGGTGGCCGCGCAGCAGCGTCACGCTGCGCTGCGCTTCCGGCAGGCTGCCGGCACCGGCTTGGCCGGTCAATGGCGCCAACGGCGGGCTGGTGCTGGTGTCCTCATCATCGGGCGTCTGGTCGCCAATGAAGCTGCCATCCTTCAGGCGCAGCAGATGGTCGAAAACCGAGAAAAAGCGCTGCGGATCGCATCCGGGCGTGGCGCCGCAGTGCGCGGCGGCGTCGCGCAGCTGATCGAGGGAGGCATCCAGCGTTTTCTGCGCGCCCTCCATATCCCCGGCGCGCGTCTGCTGGAGCGCGGTTTCATAGCTGCGGCTGGCCTGATCGAGCTGCCCGTAAAGAGCAACGACGGAGGCTGGCGGCGGCGGCTTGGTTGCATTGCTCTGGGTGGACGCACAGGCGGTCAGTTGCACCAAAGCCGCAACGCATGCAACCAGACGGAACGAACGAACAAGGGCACGATAAGGCATGTCGGGTTACACCGGTACTGAAGGGCGCAGCCTTAGCCCGGCTGCGCGGGCAGACTCAAAACACGTTCTTGTCGATGTCGTGCGGTTTTTGTTCGATACCGCGCAACTACACCGTTAAAATCGAGCCCCAGTCTTTGGACGCTTTCATGCCAGACATTGTCATCAAACGCAACCATTGGTTGCACAAAACGGTAATCGTCGACAGCGCCGATCGCTCGATCGCCTGTACACGCGGCCAACGCAACCCATGCCTGCTCGACGCGGCGGCATCGACATGACTCGCTGGCGCCCTCCTGCCCCGCGCTCCACCGCGATCATCACCCGCGGCGGCTTCGAAAAGCTCAAAGCCGAGCTCGATCACCTGTGGCACACCCTCCGCCCCGAGGTCGTCAAGGCATTGGCCGCTGCGGCGGCCGAGGGGGACCGTTCAGAAAATGCTGAATACACCTACCGCAAGAAGCAGCTCGGCGAGATCGATCGCCGCGTGCGCTATCTCAGCAAACGGATTCCTTCGCTAAAGGTGGCTGAGGGTGCTCCGGTCGATCAGCAGACGGTGTTCTTCGGGGCGGTGATCGAGCTGGAGAACGTTGAGAGTGGCGAGACGGCGCGCTATCGCATCGTGGGTCCGGACGAGACCGATGCCAAGCGTGGATGGATCAGCGTGGACTCGCCCATGGCGCGTGCAGTGTTGAAGAAGAAGGTGGACGACGAATTCGAGGCTGAATTGCCGGGCGGCCGGACGCGGTTTGCAGTGATTGCGGTGGAGTACCTGGCTGCATAGACGATTCGGCACCATCTAAGGGTGCGAATCCTGCCCAGGCGTCATTCCGGCATATTGGCAGGAATGACGGTTAGGCATCCGCATACATCACTGCAAATGGCTCACCGCCAACGGTAGCGGCGCGGGATAACGCCGCCCCTCACGCAACGGCTGATAACACGGCGCCTCGCGATGAAACGCCTCCTCTTCATTGGCCGGATCCCAGCCTGGAATCCCTGACAACGGCAATGGACGCAATTCCAGCGGATCACGCAGCAGACGCGCCTGCCCAATCGCATCCGCACAGCGCGCCACGGCAGTGGAGCGATCCGCGCTGTCTTCCACCCATACGGCCAGCGCCTTGCCCACCAACAGCTTGCCGGGCGTCAAAGCATGTTCGAGTAATGCGTGCCCAAACACCTCCACGGCGATGGAACCATCCAGCCATGCCGTGCGATGGCGCCAGAACAATCCGTACCAATCGTGCCGGTCCCACAGTTCCAGCAACCGCTGATCTCTCACCAAGACGATGACGCCCGCTTCATCGAAATGCGTTTGCGCGCATTGCGGACGTGAACGTTCGCGTCGCCCGACGCGGGCAATCTCCATCACCTGCTGCTGGTTGAGCGCACGCTTGAGCGCGGGATAGCGCAGCCAGACCATCGCGTTGAAGAGGTCGTGCCAGTTGGCTTGACGCGTGGCGATCAGCGCCTGCGTCGCAATGCGTTCTTCGTAATGCAGGCCGTCCTCAAGCACCTCACGCGTCTGTGCGATGAAACGCTCACCGGCATGCTGTAGCCACCGTGCATTGAGTTCGTCGATGGATGGCCACTGCAGGCCCTCAAGCCAGGGGGCGTATTCGTTCCAATGACTCAGCGGCGCATGCGTGAAGACGATCGGATCGATCGCTGCTCGCGTTGGCGCGACATAACGCATGGCCGCATGCAGATCAGTGAATGACGGACGCGTACAAGTCGTGCTCGTCTGCCGCGTCGACCGCCACGTCAACGAACTGCCCCGGCTTCAGCGCTTGGCCGTTGGCAATGCGCACGACGCCATCGATTTCCGGTGCATCGGCGGACGAACGTGCGATGGCGCCGTGTGGACCGGCTTCGTCGACCAGAACCTTAATCGTACGACCGATCTTGCGCTTGAGCTTGGCAGCAGAAATCTCCGCCTGCACCGCCATGAATTGCTCCAGGCGATCTTCTTTCAGCTCGTCCGAAACGGGATCCGGCAGCTCGTTGGCTTTGGCGCCTTCCACCGGCGAATAGGTAAATGCACCCACGCGATCCAGCTCGGCTTCGCGCAGAAAATCCAGCAATTCCTCGAACTCCGCATCGGTCTCGCCCGGAAAGCCGACGATAAACGTGCTGCGCAAGGTGAGATCCGGTACCTGCTTGCGCCAGTCCTGGATGCGCTCCAACGTTTTGTCGATGTTACCCGGGCGCTTCATCAGCTTGAGGATGCGCGGACTGGCGTGCTGGAACGGAATGTCCAGGTAAGGCAACAATTTGCCTTCCGCCATCAGGGGCATTACTTCGTCCACGTGCGGATACGGATAGACGTAATGCAAACGCGTCCAGGCGCCCAGTTCCGCCAAACCCGTGCAAAGGTCGGTCATGCGCGTGCGGTAGGCCCTCTCCCGCCAACTGCGCTCGGCGTATTTGATGTCCACGCCGTACGCACTGGTGTCCTGCGAGATCACCAGCAATTCCTTCACGCCGCCTTTCACCAATCGCTCGGCTTCGACGAGCACTTCATCCACCGGTCGCGACACCAGGTCCCCGCGCATCGAGGGAATGATGCAGAAGCTGCAGCGGTGATTGCAGCCTTCGGAAATCTTCAAATAGGCATAGTGTTTCGGCGTCAGCTTGATGCCGGTATCCGGAATGATATCCAACAGCCGATTGCGCTTGGGCGGCAATGCCGTGTGGACGGCATGCATCACGCTCGCATAATCCTGCGGACCGGTAATCGCGAGCACATCCGGATACGCGTCGCGAATCAGCTCCGAACGCTTGCCCAGGCATCCCGTGACGATCACCTTGCCGTTCTCATGCAAAGCCTCGCCGATGGCATCCAGGGATTCCTGCACGGCGGCATCGATAAACCCGCAGGTGTTGACCACCACCGCGTCAGCCGCGTCGTAGCTGGGCACGATCTCGTAACCCTCGACCTTCAGCTGAGTGAGGATGCGCTCGGAATCGACCAGGGCCTTGGGGCAGCCGAGGCTGACGAAGCCGATTTTCGGGGTGGCCTTGGACATGATCTGGGAACCGTTAAGGTATTGCCAAACCGCCAATTATAGCGGTAATCGGGGCTGATACTCTGACAGAGTCTTTAACCATTCCCCCTTAATGGCACCAGGCCTCGTTTAATGTGCTATGGCTCCTCCAGGTCTCGCACCGGAATGCGCCGCAAGACGGCCCGTAAAAACGACTTCAGGTTTGCCGGTGTTGAAGAAGTCAGCGTGGAACGGTCTTCGGATGGTCGCGCTTGCTTTGCGCAGGGTGCGAGTACCCCAGTTGCCGCCACTACTCATCAATGACTTCCTTCACGTGTTTGGAAGAACTTCGAGCAATACGCTCGGCCGGCGATGTGCGCCCTCGTAAACAGGATGCCTCTATGAAGCCCTACACGCTCGGTGCTTTTCTCCTATCTTTGGCCATTTCTGGATCAATCCTCGCAAAAGAGAGCGTAGATAATACTTACCTGAATCCTCAGCTCATCGCAGGCCAGACATATAGCAATGTATTTTCCATCTTGCGCTGGATAAAGGCGCCAGGCTTTGATGAACATGTTGGCCGCAACGGTGGCTCAGCCGACTATGCGGTACTTTCTTCGTCGCCATCAGAATGGCGCTTCAGCTCAACGTGGCGCTATGACGGTCTGCAGGGAGGCCAGGATCAGGAAGCTCTTCGCGATAATGGCCGCACTTATTGTTCCATCAAGTTAGGCGCTGTCGACACTTGCAAACCTTATCTCGAGGCAAGCGGACTGCTTTATAACCCAGCCATCTGGGGCGTACCGCCTTCGCGCATCGTCGATGGCATGACGTGGAACGTCAAGCTAAACCAAGCCTGGGAGTTGGGCGGCAAGGATGGAGTTGAAACCGTGACGGTGATACGCGTCGACAATCAGCGCGGAAGTGTGACCCTGATGCGCGAAGGCGACGCTACGGGCTTCTATGCGGAAAGCGATCCTTCAACCATCCAGCTGAGTCATGATGGCAACATGGAAACATTCGATGTCATGCCAGGCCGTTCTCATTGGAAGGGTTACACCACCTTTGTGAAAGGCGTTGTTTTTAGCGATGAACTGCTTGTGACTCGTAAAGACGTATTGCGAGCGAAGAATGGAAAAACGTTCGAAGCCACCGAGCGGCGCATCATGTTGTTGAATGCAGCCCCCTACCCGACGCTTTGATTTGCATTCCTCTATTACATCAGCCAGACCCGCAATCGATCGAGCATATATCCAGCGCACTAGGCCGCCTCAGCGATACAAATCCCATCCTGGGGCTTCGGCCGTGGTATCGACCGCTTAGCATTTGACTTCAAAGGACTTTTTACTCAACCACTCGTCCAACCGGGGAGGTTCCTTGCCTGCGTTCTTTTGCACCAAGGCGAAGTCACGATCTCCTGCCGAGCCAATATGTTTGCGCAAACACCTTCAAGCATCAGAGCGCGGAAAGACAGTCAGCGGAAAAGTGCCCATTTCATCTGGGCTGCACACTACACCAGCGCTCACCACGCACGCTGCATACTATCGTCCTTGCGTAAACTTGATTTCCAATCGCGTTCGAGGAAAAACATGATGGGCAAGCAGATCAATATCCCTACCGCAGGCACGCAATGCATCGGGGCCTACGTGGCCGAAGCCGAAGGCAAACCGAAGGGCGGTGTGGTGGTAATCCAGGAGATCTTCGGTGTCACGCCACACATCCGCAGCGTCGCCGATCGTTTCGCCGCCATGGGCTATACCGCTATCGCTCCAGCGTTTTTCGATCACCTGGAAAGCGATGTGCAGTTGGATTATTCGGATGGCGGCATGACCAAAGGTCGCCAACTGGTGGGTGAATTGGGGCTTGATCGCGCCGTGGAAGATGTCGCCAGCGCCGCCGAGGCGATCGCATCGGCCGGCAAAATCGGCACGGTGGGTTATTGCTGGGGCGGAACGGTGGCGTTTCTGTCAGCCATCCGGCTCGGGCTGCCTTCGGTGAGTTACTACGGTGGGCGCAATGTGCCGTTTCTGGAGGAGAAGCTCAAAGCCCCGGTGATGTTCCATTTCGGCGAGGACGACACATCCATTCCGCCTGACATGGTTGCCAAGCATCGCCAGATGCTTCCACAGATGGACGTCTATACGTATTCTGGCGCGGGCCATGCGTTCAATCGCGACGTCGACCCAAGTCACTATCATCAGGCGAGCGCGGAGTTGGCACTGAAACGCACGATAGCCTTCTTCGATAAATACCTGGCCGGCACATGAGCGGCGGCTTCGTGCTCGACTCTCGACTGGAAGCGGATACGCGACATCTCACCTCCCTACCCTTGTGCGACGTGCGGCTCATGAACGACGCACGTTTTCCGTGGCTGGTGTTGGTGCCACGTCAACCGCAACTGGTCGAACTGCTGGATCTGTCAGATGAGGCGAGTGCGACCCTGTGGAAGGAAATCCGCCATATCGCCGCCGTACTGCGCGAGATCGTGCCGTGCGACAAGATCAATATCGGCGCGCTCGGCAATATCGTGCGGCAGCTTCACATACACATCGTCGCGCGCAAGGAAGGCGATGCGGCGTGGCCTGGGCCCGTGTGGGGCAGCGGTCGCGCGCAACCCTATGGTGCTGATGATCTGCACTCGCTCGCGGAGCGCCTCAAACGTGCTATGGACGTATCAGGTTGAACTCACGCCGCAAGCAGATAAAACAAAAGCGCCCGCGAACCGCGGGCGCTTTTGTTTCGACGCATCAAAACAATCAGTGGCCGCCGCCACCCTGGGACGAATCATCCGAAGACTGATCGCCATACGACTTGCCGGCCGCGTCCTTGTTGGTGTCGCTGCTCGGTGCAGAGGCTGGGGCATGGTAATCCTCCAGCGCGCGCGCCTTGGTCTCGACCGGGTTGATGCGCGCGAGCTTGCCGCCGTCGTCGTAATAGGCGACAAAGCCGTAATCGAGTTCCAGGCGCGCCATGTACTGCAGGTGCTGCTTGCGGATCTTCGAATCATCGCTGGGCAGCAGCAGCACGGTCTTGGGAAGCTTGCCCGTGTCCTTCAGGTAAGAGAAGTGGCTGCCCGCATCAAGCGCGGAAACCACGGCACCATCAATCAGGAACTGACCACTCTTGTAAGCCTTCATGGTCATGTCGAACTGGTTTTGTACCTGCGTGGTTCCCACCGTGTCCTTGGTCGCATTGCGATGGCAACCGCCAAGCACCAGCAAGCTGCCGAGCAGAAGTACGGCCGCGCCGCGGGTCGACAGTGTGGAAAGACGGATCATGCGGATCTCCTGCAAATATCAGTGTAGCCAGGCGAAGTGTAGCGCCGCCGGGAAAAGGTGGATGACATCAATACGTGTAGTACATGGCGCATTCAGGTCCGCGGCAAGGTGACGCCTTGCTGGCCCTGGTACTTGCCGCCGCGGTCCTTGTAGCTGGTTTCGCACTCTTCGTCGGACTCGAAAAACAGCATCTGGGCCACGCCTTCATTGGCATAAATCTTGGCGGGCAGCGGCGTGGTGTTGGAGAACTCCAGCGTCACGTGGCCTTCCCATTCCGGCTCCAGCGGCGTCACGTTCACGATGATGCCGCAACGGGCGTAGGTGCTCTTGCCCAGGCACACGGTAAGAACCTGCCGTGGAATACGAAAATATTCCACGGTCCGGGCGAGTGCAAAGGAATTGGGCGGGATGATGCACACATCCGCTTGCACATCGACGAAGCTGGTCGGATCGAAAGCCTTCGGATCGACGATGGTGGAGTTGATGTTGGTGAAGATCTTGAACTCGCGTGCGCAGCGCACGTCGTAGCCATAGCTGGAAGTACCGTACGAAATCAGCCTGTTGCCGTCGCGCAACTTGACCTGCCCGGCCTCGAACGGCTCGATCATGCCGTGCTGTTCCGCCATGCGGCGGATCCACTTGTCGGATTTGATGCTCACGCGGACTCCGGTGCTCCCAGCCGCGCCCGGTGGGTCCAGGCGCAAAGCGACAAAAATACATGGTTGGCGGGTGTATTCGCCAGAGTGCCGCTCAAGCCGCTCCGGCCAATGCCGCCTGCAGACAGCTCAGCACCGTCTCAAGTTCTACCCGGCGCGCCGGATCGGCAAGAATCTGCTCCGGTGTGCAGCCTGCCCCGGGCAACGCCACGGGCATCGGTTCGGGCGCCAGCAAGCGTGCCGACATGGTGCGCAAGATTTCGCACAAGGCGTCCTGTGCATGGTACGAACCGCGCGCAGACGCATTGATCAGGAGCACCGGTTTGTCGGGAAATTCCAGGCTACCGACCAGCCAGTCGAGCAGATTCTTGAACGCGCCGGGCACGCCATGGGCGTATTCCGGACAAGCGATCAGCAACGCATCGCTGTGTCCGACCGCAGCACGCAATGCCTGCACGCCGCCCGGCAGCCCGACGGCGTCATCGTCCGGATTGAACAGCGGCAACGCACCCAGGCCCGTGTAAAGCGCCAGCGAAAGATCGGCCGGTGCCATCACCCGCGCCGCCATCAGCACGGCGGTGTTGGACGAAATACGACGCAGGCTTCCGGAAAAACACAGCACGCGCCTTACGGCGGTGCTCATGCCGCCGGCTGACCCTGCACAATGATCTTGCCCAGGCCCAGCGATTTATTGCGCGGCTGGCGCGCGAGCCGACCGGCCGTGTTGCGCGCGATCTCGCGGTAACGGGCGGCAAGATCGGAATCGGGCATGGCCGCCACCGTGGGGTTGCCGCCATCGGCCTGTTCGCGGATGCGGATATCCAGCGGCAGCGAACCCAGGTAAGGCACCTGATACTGCGCCGCCATGCGGCCGCCGCCACCTTCGCCAAAGATGTGCTCCTCATGGCCGCAGTGCGTGCACACGTGCGTGGCCATATTCTCGATAATACCGAGCACCGGCACGTCCACCTTCTCGAACATCTTGAGCGCCTTGCGCGCATCCAGCAGCGCGATGTCCTGCGGTGTGGTCACGATCACCGCGCCCGCCACCGGCACCTTCTGCGACAGCGTGAGCTGGATATCGCCGGTGCCTGGCGGCAGATCGATGATCAGGTAATCGAGTACGTCCCAGCGCGTGTCGCCCAGCAGCTGCATCATGGCCTGGGTGACCATGGGGCCGCGCCAGATCATCGGCGTTTCTTCATCGACCAGGAAACCGATCGACATCGCCTGCAGGCCATGGGCGGTCATCGGGATGATGGTCTTGCCATCGGGCGATTCCGGACGGCCGTGAATGCCGAGCATGCGGGGCTGGCTGGGGCCGTAAATATCCGCATCCAGAATGCCGACCTTGGCCCCTTCCGCGGCCAAGGCCAGCGCGAGATTGACCGCCACCGTGGATTTGCCCACGCCCCCTTTGCCAGAGGCGACCGCAATGATGTTCTTCACATTGGGCAGTGGCGCCAGCGTGCCCTGCACCTTGTGCGCATGGATACGGCTGGACAAGGAAACGACCGCCGATTCGATCGCCGCATCGGTCTCCAACGCACGCTTCGCCTGCTCGGCCAGCATGTTGCCGGCATCGGCTGCCGGATAGCCGAGCTGGATATCCACCGACACCCGGCCGCCGTCCACGCCTATGGCGCGAATCGACTCGACCAAAGGGGCACCGGTATGAGGGTCGATAAGGTCGCCGAGAATCTGGCGCACCAGGGTTTCGTTCACCTGCGTCATGGGAAAAGGGGCTGTGGTCGGAACAGCCATTATGCCAGCAGGGGCGATGAGCCACCGTGGCAAGCATGTTTGCGCATTGCAGCTTGACCGCCCCCGTTGCCGCTCGGCACGCTGATCCATACGCCAACGTAGGGAGCATTGCCATGAACCGTCTGTCGCAGTTTGCCGTCTTCGCCTGTCTGTTGCTGGGTTCGGCCGTTGCCTGGGCCGCCAACGACACGCCGGTGGGCACATGGCGGCAGGTGGACGACGTGACCGGCAAGCCCAAATCCGTCATCCAGATCACCGAAAACAACGGCCAGCTCCAGGGCAAAGTGCTGCAAGTGCTGCTCTCCGACGACGGTCCGCATCCGACCTGCAAGGAATGCAGCGGCGCGCGCAAAGATCAGCCGATCGAAGGCATGGTCATCATGTGGGGCGTCAGCAAGGACGGCGACGTGTGGGATGGCGGCAAGATCCTCGATCCGAAGAACGGCAAGATCTACAGCGTCAAACTCACCATGGCCGATGGCGGGCAGAAGCTTGATGTGCACGGCTACATCGGCTTTTCGTTGCTGGGTCGCAGCCAAGTGTGGGAGCGCATGCCATAGCAGGAGGCGCGGCAACGCGCTGGCTTTGATTTGATCGGGTCCAAACGCAGCACTTCGTCATGTCGATTCGCACCGAAGTGCCGCGCGCGTACACCTCCATGGCGCCCAAGGCTGCGGTTTCTCGGCCCAACACATCGGGCATGCCATAATGCATGGCTCTCCAGCCAGCGTAGCCATCATGCCCCGCCGACTACTCGTTACCCACGCCCTGCCCTACGCCAATGGCCCGCTGCACTTGGGCCATATGCTGGGCTACATCCAGACCGACATCTGGGTCCGCGCGCAGCGAATGATGGGCAACGAGGTGTATTTCGTAGCGGCCGACGATGCCCACGGCACACCGATCATGCTTGCTGCCGAAAAGGCGGCCATGTCGCCGGAAGCGTTTATCGACGGCATTCGCGCCAGCCATGAAGCCGACTTCGCCGGCTTCCATTTCAGTTACGACAACTACTACACCACGCATTCGCACGAGAACCACGAGCTGGCGTCGCAGATCTACACGCGCCTGCGCGACGGCGGCTATATCGCCAAACGCAGCATCCAGCAGTTGTTCGACCCCGAAAAACTGATGTTTCTGCCGGACCGCTACATCAAGGGTACGTGTCCCAAGTGCGGTACGCCGGATCAGTACGGCGACAACTGTGAAAACTGCGGCGCCACCTACGCACCGACGGATCTGATCCATCCCTATTCGGTGGTCTCCGGTGCCACGCCCGT
Organism: Dyella monticola; assembly: GCF_003363155.1. Classification (GTDB taxonomy): domain Bacteria; phylum Pseudomonadota; class Gammaproteobacteria; order Xanthomonadales; family Rhodanobacteraceae; genus Dyella_B; species Dyella_B monticola. The sequence goes on from NZ_QRBE01000010.1 coordinate 61,395, forward strand.
GCTGCGCGATTCGGAACATTACTTCTTCGAACTGGGCAAGTTCGAAGCGCTGCTGCGCGACTGGTTCGCCGGCAACCTCACCCATGGCAAACCCGTCGCCAACCCTGGTGTCGTCGCCAAGCTCAAGGAATGGCTGGACGGCGGCCTGAAGGATTGGGACATCTCGCGCGATGCACCGTACTTCGGCTTCCCGATTCCCGATGCGCCAGGCAAGTTCTTCTACGTCTGGCTGGATGCACCGGTGGGCTATCTGGCCAGCTTCAAGAACCTGTGCGATCGCACGGGCGTGAAGTTCGATGATTTCCTGAAGCCGGACAGCAACGCGGAAATGCATCACTTCATCGGCAAGGACATCATCAATTTTCACGGCCTGTTCTGGCCGGCGATGCTGCACGGTGCAAAGCTTCGTACACCGACCGCGCTGCACGTGAACGGTTACCTCACCGTCAACGGCGCGAAGATGTCCAAGTCGCGCGGCACCTTCATCCAGGCGCGCACGTATCTGGATGTCGGGCTGAATCCTGAGTTCCTGCGCTATTACTTCGCCACGATGCTGAGCGACGCGCCGGTGGATGTGGACCTTGATTTGAAGGCGTTCGAAGAACGCGTCAACTCGCATCTGATTGGCAAATGGGTCAACATCGCCAGCCGCACGGCCGGCTTCGTGCACAAATTCTTCGATGGTCGTCTGGCTGCGAATTTCTCGCCCGAACAAGGCGAATTGTGGCGCGTGCTGATCTCGCACTACGACGACATCCCGGCGTTGTATGAGAGCGGCGAATTTGCCGAAGTGATGCGCCGGTTCGTGCTCATGGCCGATCTGGTCAATGGCCACATCGCCACCAAGGCGCCATGGGTGATGGCAAAGGATGAGGCGCAGCGCGACGAATTGCATCGCGTGTGCTCGTTCTCGCTCGCTGCATTCCGCCTGCTCGGCGGACTGCTCAAGCCGGTGTTGCCAGCCACCGTGGAAGCGGCGGAAACATTCCTGGACGCACCCATCGCCGATTTCGATGCCGCGTGCGCCACCCTGCACAACCATACCATCCGAGCCTTCGAACCGCTGCTGTCACGCATCGATCCCAAGCGTATCGAAGCGATGATCGAAGCGTCGAAGGAATCGCTCGGTTCCGCGCCGGAACCCGAAACCAAACCTGCCCCCAAGAAGAAAGACAGCACGCCCATGACTGACGCCGCATCACCCTCCACTGAAGCCGCCGCCACCATCGGCATGGACGAATTCGCCAAGCTCGACCTGCGCATCGGCGAGGTCCTGGTGTGCCAATTCGTGGAAGGCTCGGACAAGCTGCTGCGCTTTGAGCTGGATGCCGGTCCGCTCGGCAAGCGACAGATCTTCTCCGGCATTCGCGCCGCTTATGGCGAGCCGGAAAAGCTGGTGGGCCGCAATGTGGTGTTCATTGCCAACCTTGCGCCGCGCAAGATGCGCTTTGGTATATCAGAAGGCATGATTCTTTCGGCTGGCGATGGCGGGAGCGATCTGTTTCTCCTGGATGCGGATCAGGGCGCCAAACCAGGCGCGACGGTACGTTGAGCCAGCACGCACTGTCATGCTTAACTTCGCCGAACGTCATTCCGGCGCAGGCCGGAATCCAGTTTCAACATGCGTCCGAAGGACACACTTTTTTTCTTGAGTGCTGCGTAGGGCCTGTTTGTATTGGATTCCGGCCTGCGCCGGAATGACGGTGAGGCGAGATCGAACATTCCCTAAACCATGAACACCCTCGCCGACCGCATCGACGCCCTGCTGCCGCAAACGCAATGCGAACAATGCGGCTACCACGGCTGCCGCCCCTATGCGGAAGCGATCGCCAAGGGTGACGCGCCGATCAACCAATGCCCGCCCGGCGGCAGCGAAGGTATCGTCCAGCTCGCCGCCCTGCTCGGTTGTGCGCCGCTGCCGTTGAATCCCGAAAACGGCGTTGAAAAACCCCGCACGCTGGCGCGCATCGTGGAAGCCGATTGCATCGGCTGCACCAAATGCATCCAGGTGTGTCCCGTCGACGCCATCGTCGGTGCGAACAAGCTGATGCATACCGTCATCGCCGATGATTGCACCGGTTGCGAACGGTGCGTACCTGCCTGCCCCGTCGATTGCATCGTGCTTGAACCGATGCCGCTCGCGCAGGCCGACGATCCCGCTCACGCCGATGCCGCACGCCATCACTTCCAGCGCCGCGAAACACGCGTTGCTGCTCAGCAGGTGCAACGCGCGGCAGAGTTGGCAGCACGCAAAGCGCAGGTGCACAGCCCGAGCCAAAGCGTGCTCGATGCCCTCGCCCGCATCAAAGAAAAAAAACAGGAGCCCGGTCAGTGAAAAAAGCGGATGTAGTCGAACTGTTCACACGGCTGCGCGAACTCAATCCGCATCCCACGACCGAGCTGGTCTACAGCACACCTTTCGAACTGTTGGTTGCAGTCGTGCTTTCCGCACAAGCCACCGATGTCGGCGTGAACAAGGCCACGCGCAAGCTGTATCCCGTCGCCAACACGCCACAGGCGATCCTCGACATGGGTGAGGAAAAGCTTAAGCGTTATATCAGCACCATCGGCTTGTTCAACGCCAAGGCGAAGAACGTCATCGCGCTGTGCCGCATCCTCGTCGAACACTACGATGGTGAAGTGCCGGATCATCGCGAAGCGCTCGAGGCGCTACCGGGTGTCGGACGAAAAACCGCCAATGTGGTGCTTAATACAGCGTTCGGCCACGCCACCATTGCCGTCGATACGCATATCTTCCGCGTTGCCAATCGCACTGGCCTTGCACCTGGCAAAGATGTGCGGGCGGTCGAGGATAAGCTCGAAAAAATTGTGCCGCCTGAATTCAAGCAGGATGCGCATCATTGGCTGATCCTGCATGGACGTTACGTTTGCAAGGCACGCAAGCCGGATTGCCCGCAGTGCGTGATTCGCGATCTGTGTCGGTACAAGGACAAGACACCGGCGAGGTGATGTTTGCCTGTCTCTTCGCACAGCGATCTACAGATCGTGTCATCGAGCCGAATCCTGCGCTCGTCATTCCGGCGAAGGTGGAATGACAGTGAGGTGAGTTGAACGCTTGCGGCGAGTCGTATGGGTGATTCGTTTCTTTCCAATAACCCAAAAAAGTAAACGGCGGGCAAAGCCCGCCGTTTTTCCATCCCTGGGTACAACTCCCTTACGATAAAAGTCGCAACCAACTCTTTCCCGCGGATCAGAACGGGTAGTAGCGGAAGCTGGTGAAGAACATGTTGTCCGGAGCGGTCGGTGCATTGCCCTTGGCATCCGTGAACAGCTGACGCGTGACATGCGAGAACTGCGTACCGAACTGCACGCGGCCGAACTTGCCCTGGTAGAACTTCCACCAGAAACCGATGGTCTGCTCGGCGACCTGACGGGTCTGGCCCGTACAATCGCTGGCTGCACCGTAGACCAAGCATTGGCTGTTGTTGTAGCCGAGCGCCGCGGCGCCATAGCCGAACGGCAAGCCGTTCGCACCGGTGCCAAGGTAGCTGTCTTCCTGCTCGCGGCCGCCCGCAGCGTACACATCCAGGGAGTCCGACGCATGCCAGGTCAACGTGGCGAGCGCCATGTTTTCCTTCAGCGGCCGCGGAGCGCCCGACGAGGTGTAGGTGATGTCGTTCAAGCCAGCCGTACCGTAACGGCCGATGCCCTTGCCATCCATACCCGAAAGCTGCAGGTCGAGCACCTTGGGAACCAGCGGCAGCACCATGCCGAAACCGAAACCACCACCATGCGCGGTTTGGTTGCTCGTCGCTGCGGGGCCACCATCGGCAGCCGTCGGCGTGACGCGGGTGGTGAACTGACGCGAGATGCCGAACAGTTCGTAGTGGCCCCAACCTGGATCCGCTGCGAACTTCACGATGACGTCCGGAATTTCGTTAAGCGACACGGAGTTGAGCGTGTCGTAGAGGCTGCCAGCCTGGACCGTAGCCGTCGTCGACGAATAGCCCTTGCTGCCTGCACCGGCCACAGAGCCGATACCTGCCGTCTGCGGATTTTCCACCGAGACGCCCAACCACCACTTCTTGTCCCAGTCCTTGACGATGCGCAGCTGGGTCTGGCGAGCCCAGGTGAAGCCCACGGCGTACTGTGCGTCGATGGTCGGCGGCAACACTTCCTTGGTCGGGGTGATACCGACGCTATCGAGCGTCAGCAGCGACCACGCCTGACCACCCAGCAGATGCAGGCCGTAGTCGTTCCAATCGATGTTGGTCCACAACTGACGGATGCGCATGTTGAACGAGTTGCTCTCGTTCATGTTCGCCGTCTGGGCGCCACCGAGGAAATCCGTCTCGTAGTAGCCGGTCACATGGGTCGAATCGTTGATGTCGCCTTCTGCCTTGATGCTCAGGCGGCTCTGGCGCGCGCTGTAGAGGAACTGGTCGTTTCTCGCATTGGTGACCGGGTAGGAGGTGGTCGCTCCGGTGCCCGTGTTGATCGGCGCGGTGCTCGTACCACCTTCGAACGGAATGGCGGTGAACTTGGTGGCCACGTCATCGGCGGTGTCGCGCGAACGGTACGCCGTTTCAGCCGCCAGGAAGCCGCCGAAGGTCCACTTCACGCCACCGGTGCCGCCCAGGGTATCGCCCAGATGGGTGGCAGCCTGCTGCTGCGCCTGAGCGACCTGTGCTTGCGTGGCCTGCACTTGTGCCTGCGTGGCCTGCACGGACTGCACGGTCTGCTGTTGCGCCTGTTGCTGGGCCTGCTGCTGCGACTCCAGATCCTGGACCTTCTGCTCCAGCGCGGCGATCTCCTGCTGCATTTGCTGCAACTCGGCCGCGCTTACGGTCACTTTTTTGTTGGACGATGTCTGAGCTGACACAGTTGCTGTAACGCTGGTCAGGCCCAAACCGGCAGCGATCGCCACCGTGAGCATCTTGGAACGCATGTAGTTGTCTCCGCTTGATCAAAAGGAACCGCGCGGCATCCCAGTGCTTCCCCTGGAGCGTCCTGCGGGTTGTGCGAATGATCGAAGCGGAGCTTTACCGTTAGATGGATGTTATGTGACAGAACGAAGACACACCATACGGTTCGTCACGCAGGTATCGGCTGATATGCTTGTCAGATGGAGCAACTGAATAACAGCCTCGCGACGCGCATGGCCGACCGTTTTCGCGGCTTTCTGCCGGTGATCGTTGACGTGGAGACCGGTGGGTTCGATGCCGATAAAGATGCACTGCTGGAAATCGCGGCCGTCACCATCGGCATGGATCAGGAAGGCAACCTCTATCCTCATCCGGTGGTCTCCACGCACGTGGAGCCATTTTCCGGTGCGAACATCGATCCGCGCGCGCTGGAAATCACCGGTATCGATCCCGATAGCCCGCTGCGCGGCGCATTGAACGAGCGCGCGGCGCTTGACCACATTTTCCAGGCGGTGCGCCTTGCCGTGCGTGCCGATGAATGCCAGCGCGCCGTCCTCGTCGGCCACAACGCGGCCTTCGACTTAGGCTTTATCAATGCCGCGGTGCGCCGCGTGGCGCATAAGCGCAACCCTTTTCACCCCTTCAGTTGCTTTGACACGGCAAGCCTGAGCGGCCTGCTCTACGGGCAGACGGTGCTCAGCAAGGCAGTGCTCGCCGCGGGCTACACCTTCGATTCGCGCGAGGCGCATTCGGCGGTGTATGACGCCGAGCGCACCGCGCTGCTGTTCTGCCGCATCGTCAATCGCCTGCGTTCGCTGGAAGTGCTGGAACTGGAGCGCGTGGGTGCTGCGCTGCCCTGAAAGCAGCCTTTTTCCACAAGTTTTTGCGATTGTCATCAAGATGACACATTCATCTCATCTCATTGCAACACATAACCTCTGCAATACACGGGTCGCAGGCATTTGCTAGCCACATCCCGTCCAAAGGAGCCACTGTGTTGACCTCATTCAAACTTCCGTCTCGCCTCGGCACGCTCGCCGTTGTGATCGCCGCCGCCCTGTTCGGCACGACGGTTCAAGCCACCGATATCACCGGTGCGGGCTCCAGCTTCGTGTATCCGGTCATTTCCAAGTGGTCGGCGGCCTACGCTGAAAAGACCGGCAATCACGTCAACTATCAGTCGATCGGCTCCGGCGGTGGCATCGCGCAGATCAAGGCCGGCACGGTGGATTTCGGTGCTTCGGACATGCCGCTCAAGCCCGAAGACCTGGCCAAGTTCGGCCTGGGCCAGTTCCCTGACGTGATCGGCGGCATCGTTCCGGCCTTCAACGTGGCCGGCGTTGCGCCGGGCTCGCTGGTGCTGGATGGCCCCACGCTGGCGGCCATCTATCTGGGTACCATCACCACCTGGAATGATCCGGCCATCGCTAAGCTGAACCCCGGTGCACATCTGCCGTCTTCGAAGATTTTCGTGGTGCATCGTTCGGATGGTTCGGGCACCAGCTTCAACTTTACCGATTACCTGTCCAAGGTGAGCCCGACATGGAAGTCGAAGGTGGGTGAAGGTACCGCCGTGCAATGGCCGACCGGTATCGGCGGTAAGGGCAACGAGGGTGTATCCGCTTATATCAAGCAGATCCCGAACTCGATCGGCTATGTGGAATATGCCTACGCGGTGCAGAACCATCTTGGCTACGCCAAGATGAAGAACGCCGCCGGCAATGTGGTCGAGCCGACCATCGCCAGCTTCCAGGCCGCCGCCAACACGGCCGACTGGAAGAGCGCCAAGGATTTCAACCTGCTGATGACCAATGCGCCGGGCGCCCAGGCGTGGCCGATCACCGCCACTTCGTGGGTGATCATGTACAAGACACCGAAGAACGCGGCCAACGCCAAGGTAACCTTCGACTTCTTCAAGTATGCCTATGAGCACGGCCAGGATGCGGCCCGCGCGCTCGACTACGTACCGCTGCCCGATGCGCTGGTGCAGCAGATCGAGACCTACTGGTCCAGCGAATACAAGATGTAAGCTGCGTGCTGTCGCAAAGACAGCAGCAGTGACCTGCGACGCGCGCAACGTCTCGTTGCGCGCGTCGTGCTGATTGAAACCGATTGCGGAAAACATCACGCATGTCTGCCCTAAGTGCCGAACCGCTCCCCCGCGATACCGAACAACGTTCGCGCACCGATGCCCGTCACGATTTCGTGTTTCGACTTCTGCTTCGCTTCTGCGCCCTGCTGGTGCTGGCAGCGTTACTGGGCGCTGCACTCTCCACCCTGTGGGGTGGCCGCGAGGTGTTGTTCAAGGACGGGCTGCACTTTCTGTTCAGTTCCGACTGGAATCCGGTCAATGATCAATATGGTGCGCTTGCCCCCATCGTCGGCACGCTGGTCACTTCACTCATCGCGTTGCTTCTGGCTGTACCGGTAAGCTTCGGCATCGCCCTCTTCCTCACCGAGATCGCGCCCAACTGGATGCGCGGACCGGTCAGCTCGGCGATCGAACTCCTGGCTGCGATTCCTTCGATCATCTACGGCATGTGGGGCCTGTTTATATTCGTACCCTTCATGGCCAGCATCGAGCCGACGCTCAGCGACACACTCGGCAACATTCCGCTTATCGGCGCGTTGTTCCAGGGGCCGCCGCTCGGGCTCGGCTTGCTCACGGCCGGCATTGTGCTGGCGGTGATGATTCTTCCGTTCATATCGTCCGTCATGCGCGAAGTGTTCCGCACGGTGCCGGCGCGGTTGAAAGAATCCTCCTATGCACTGGGTTCCACCACCTGGGAAGTGGTGTGGAACATCGTGCTGCCATACACCCGCTCGGCGGTGATCGGTGGCATTTTCCTGGGGCTCGGGCGTGCGCTTGGCGAGACCATGGCGGTCACCTTCGTGCTGGGTAATTCCTACAACCTCACCGCGTCGCTGCTGATGCCGGGCACCTCGATTTCCTCAAGCATCGCCAATGAATTCAACGAAGCGGTGGGCCTGCATCGTTCCGCGCTGATCGCGCTGGGCTTCCTGCTGTTCGTGGTGACCTTCATCGTGCTGCTGATCGCGCGCTTCATGCTGCGTCAGTTGGCGCGCAAGGAGGGTCGCTGATGTCCGCCGTGTATGCACGCCGCCGTATCGTCAACATCATCGCATTGACGCTGAGCGGGTTCGCCACGCTCATCGGCCTGTTTTTTCTCGTGTGGATTCTCTGGATCACCTTGCAGAACGGCCTTCCCGCATTGAAGCTGACGCTGTTCACCAAGATCACCGCCTATGCCGACACCGGCGGCCTGGCCAATGCGATGGTCGGCAGCTTGATCATGGATCTGATGGCGCTTTTGATCTGCGCCCCGATTGGTGTGCTGGCCGGTACGTACCTGGCCGAGTACGCCAGCTCCACCCGGCTGGGTGCATCGATTCGCTTTCTCAACGACATTCTGTTGTCGGCACCGTCCATCGTATTGGGCTTGTTCGTGTATGTGATCATCGTGATTCCCACGACCGAACTTACCGGCGGGCGCATCAGCTTCTCCGGTTTTGCCGGCAGCGTGGCGTTGGCATTGATCGGCCTGCCGGTGATCGTGCGCACCACCGACGAAATGCTGCAGCTCGTGCCAGGCACGCTGCGCGAAGCGGCGTTGTCCCTCGGCATACCGCAGTGGAAGCTCACGCTGCAGGTGCTGATGCGCGCGGCGTTCTCGGGCATTCTCACCGGTGTGCTGCTGGCGCTGGCGCGCCTGGCCGGTGAAACCGCGCCGTTGCTGTTCACCGCGTTCGGCAACAACTTCATGACGGTGCATCCGCTGGACAAGATGGCCAGCATGCCGGTCACCATCTATCAGTACACCAACGATCCCAATCCGGCGCTGCATGCGATCGCCTGGGCGGGTGCGCTGCTGATCACTCTGTTCGTGCTGGCGCTGAGCCTGCTGACCCGCATCATGTTTTCGCGCAAGAAGGTGAGTTATGAATGACCTCGCCGCCGCTTCTGCGGCCGCATTGACCGACGCCTCGCCCGCCAAGCTGAAGGTGCGCGACGTGCACTTCTACTACCACGGATACCATGCGCTCAAAGGCATCAACATGGATATCCCGGAGAAGCAGGTCACCGCGATCATCGGCCCCTCCGGCTGCGGCAAGTCGACCTTGCTGCGTATCTTCAATCGCATCTACGCGATCTATCCGAAGCTGGAAGCCAAGGGTTCGATCGAACTGGACGGCGAGAACATTCTTGATCCGAGCTATTCGATGAACCGCCTGCGCACCAAGGTGGGCATGGTGTTTCAGAAGCCGGTGCCGTTTCCGATGACCATTTTCGAAAACGTGGCCTATGGCATTCGCCACCATGAAAAACTGTCGCGTGCGGACATGGACATGCGCGTCGAGCAGGCCCTGCGCAGCGCCGCCTTGTGGGATGAAGTGAAGGACAAGCTAAAGCAGAGCGCGCTCGGTCTCTCCGGCGGTCAGCAGCAGCGCTTGTGCATCGCGCGCGGCATTGCGCTGCGTCCGGAAGTGCTACTGCTGGACGAACCCACTTCCGCGCTGGACCCGATCGCCACCGGCCGCATCGAACAGCTTGTGGAAGAACTCAAACACGAGTACACCATCGTCATTGTCACCCACAACATGCAGCAGGCTGCGCGCGTTTCCGACCGCACGGCCTTCATGTACCTGGGCGAACTGATCGAGTTCGACAATACGGAAAAGATCTTCACCAAGCCCGGCAAGAAGCAGACCGAGGATTACATCACCGGCAGGTTTGGTTGATCCCCCAATAGCTCCTTCTCCCCTGCGGGGAGAGGGTTGGGGTGAGGGGCCAACCTCGCACGATATCTCCTCCCCCATTACCGAAATGCAAGAGGCCATCCCATGAGCGGCAGCAGCAAGGAACACATCATCAAGAGCTACGACGACGAACTGGTGCGCCTCACCGGCGAACTGGTGCGCATGGGCGAGCTGGCGGTGAGCCAATTGGAGGCAGCCATCGACGTGGTGGATCGCCGCGACGAGCGCGCCGCCCAGCATGTCGTCAACAACGACGACGCCATCGACCAACTGGAGCAGGAAATCAGCCACGACGTCGTGCGCCTGCTGGCCCTGCGCGCACCCATCGCAGGCGACCTGCGCAACGTCTTCGCGGCACTGCGCATTGCGGCGGACATCGAGCGCATCGGCGACTACGCCGCCAACGTCGCCAAACGCTCCATCCCGCTTTCGATGGCCGCACCACTGACGCCTACCGGCGGCCTTGCGCACCTGGCCGAGCTGGCCGCCGGTGAAGTGCGCGACGTGTTGCGTGCTTACCGCGACCGCGATGCGGATCTGGCCATGAAGGTGTGGCACGAAGACGTGGAATTGGATGAAGCCTATACCGGCTACTTCCGCGAGTTGCTCACCTACATGATGGAAGACCCGCGCGTGATCACGCCGTGCACCCATCTGCTGTTCATGGCCAAGAACATCGAGCGCATCGGCGACCACGCCACCAACATCGCCGAGAACGTGTGGTTCCTGGTCAAGGGCGAACCGCTCAATGTCCAGCGCGACAAGCGCGACCTCACCTCCAATCCCGAGCCGGTGAAGCTGGGCGATCGGCCAACCTGAACTCCTTAAATAGCGTCCCGTTTCCACGACGCGCCATTCCCCCTCTCCTGCACGCAGGGGAGGGGGCAGACAATCGAGAGTCCCCTCGTGCAATTCCTATCGGGCTTCGCGTACGCTCACCCGATCTATGCACCCACGGGCTCATGCAGTGACACCGCTCCAAGCCGCTGACACCACCACAGCCAACCGCAGCAGCGCCCGCTTCGGCTGGCCCGGCGCACTGTACGCACTCATCGCACTGACCAGCTGCGTATTCGCCTTCATCGGCCTGTCCAGCAGCAGTTTCTGGGCGGATGAGCTGTATACGATGCAGGTGGTGGATCATCATCTGGGCTTGGGCGAAGTGTTCCGGCGCGTGCTGGCCGATGTTCATCCTCCGCTGTACGACTTTTTTCTCTACGCCTGGATTGAACTGGCCGGTACGCGTGAATGGGTGGTACGCCTGCCCAGCGCACTGTTGGCGGTGCTGAGCGTGGCTGTATTCGCGTTGAGTACGCGACGCCGGCTCAGCGCGACAGCCATCGCTTTTGCCTGCGCCGTCGCGGCCACGTCCACTTTCTGGTACGAGCAGGCGCAGAACGCACGCAATTACGGGCTGGCAATATTCCTTTCATCGTTGCTGCTTGGCACGGCCATGCAGTTTCGACAGTACGCATCGGAACGGCGGTTTCCCGCAGGCACATGGGCGTGGCTCACCCTTTTTGGCATCGCGGCCAGCCAGGTGCATCCGTACATGCTGCTTACGGTGGGTGTATTGCTGCTCTATCTGCTGGCGACATCCCCGACATGGCCACAGCGTGTGGCGATATGCGTATCCGGTGCGCTGGTGCTGGGGCTTTACATCGGCCTGCTATGGCTGATGACGCATACCGCCAAGCATGATTTCCACGACACGTGGTACAGCAACAAGCCGTCGTTCTTCGCATCGCATCTGCGTCGAGCGATCTTCCATTTCATGAGCCGGCAGATGCTGCTGGTTGTGGTTGTCATGTTGCTGGTGAGGTGGCGGCAGCGGCGTTCTTCTGACGCACATGCCGATGTCGACGCAGCCATCGGCGAATGGACCACCCGACTTTGCGGCGTGGTGTGCGTGGGCGTTATCGTCAGCGGCATTGCCGTGTCGTTGCTGATCGCGCCATCGTTCTCGTATCGCAATGTGCTGGTTTGTGCGCCATTCGGCTGGTTTCTGCTCGCCAGACTCTACGATGCAGCAGGCCCCCGCGTCGGTACGCGTGCGGGCACGATGGCAGCGGCCATCATCGTCCTGCTGCTGAGTTGGCCGGCGCTCCTGCTCATGCGGGGACGGCTATTGCCATCCAATGAACCGTGGCGGGCTTCCGCAGCCTATGTGCAGGGGTTGCCAGGCTGCCAAGGTGTCACGTTGCCGGTCATCACCTTTCCGGGCACGTACGGCTTGGGCATGACGTCGGGGGTGCATACCATGGTCGAGCACAACTATTACGGCTATTACCTGCCCGCCTCCTATCACCCTTATGCCTACTTGCCGGATGAATGGATCCATCACGCTATCCAATCGTCGCAAGCAGAAAGCAACGGGTGCCCGGTGATCGGCTGGGGTTTGCATGACATGTCTACCGAGGCGCGCGCGTTGGAACTGGCCAAGCAGCTTGCAAGCCAGCCTGGATTCGCCAGCCATCAGGTGGTGGTGCAAACGTTCCTGGCTTATCAGTTGGGTTGGTTGCGATGGAAACCGGAGCCGAATGCATTCGTGTTTTTGCGTGCGACGCCGGCTGTGCTCGCCACACCTGCATCGTTGCCGATGGGAACCGCCGTGGATCGCGCGCATTCGCTCGGTGAGCGGTTGCTGGTCAGTTTCAATCCATCGGCTGCACCGGAAGCTACGTACACGATTCGCCGATTATCCGCGCCGCTAAAGCATTAGCGCGTGCTCCAACCCCACGACATACAGCCCCCCCCTGCACACAGGGGAGGGAGCAGATAGGCGCTCATCAGGCGCAGACGATTATTCCGCCTTGGCAATTGCCTGCTTCGCCAATCGGCTCATGATGGCGTAACCGGCCGCGTTAGGATGCACGCCGTCCACTGACAGGTTCGCTTTGAAGCCGCGATGGCCATCATCCAGCGGCGTGAAGTAATCCACGTACACCAAGTCTTCCTTCTGCGCATAACCCTTGATCCATGCATTAAGCGCACGAATGTTTTCGACGGCTTCGATCGTCGGCCGCCAGGGATATTTCGCGGCAGGCGTAAGCGCGGCAAGAATCACGCGAATGTGATTCGCACGCGCCATGTCCACCATGCTTTGAATGTTGTTCTCGATCGTTTCGAGCGTGACAGGTCCGGTATTGCCGGCAATGTCGTTGGTACCCGCGAGAATGTGCACCACCGCGGGATGCAGATTGATCACATCCGCACGAAAACGCAGCAGCATCTGCGACGTGGTTTGCCCGCTGACGCCACGGTCGATCACATCGTTGGTAAAAAGCGACGGATCGCCCGAGCCCCAGCTTTCGGTGATGGAATCGCCGAAAAAGATCACCCTGTGGTTCGTGGCCGGCGCAAGCGTGGTATTGGGATGGGCGTAATGGCAAAGACCGCCAAAATCCTGCTCCATGCGCTGCTGCGCCCAGGCTTTGGACGCTGCGGCCAGCGCGGTTTTCGCATCGCGCCGGGCAGCAGGCCCTGGCGCCAGCGGCGGCGGCATCAACACCGCGCAAGGGTCTTTCACCACGCCCACGGGTTCGGCCGGCACATCGGCATGGAAAGAGGACGTCGGCGCCATCTGCGCCATGACCACGCCACTTGCCAGCACCATGCCTGCGACAAGAGAAAGTGAAGCCTTGATCGACATGTTTTCAGATCTCCTCGCCACCCATTTGGACGGCCGAACCATACAACACTTCCCAGTGGCGCTCCGTCATCGCCACCTGCACCGACCGGCAATCAGAGCTGCTTGATCTTGATATCCCTGAACCACAGGTGGATCGGCACCTCGCCCTTGTCTTCGGTGCCCTGCAGCGAGATATGCCCCTGATGGAAGGTTGCAAAGTCCGGCCACGCGGTGAATTTGGTATGCGCGACCAGGCGCTTCCAGTCGTCGGTCCACAGATGGGTGTCGATCACCTTGTGCCCGTTCTGGAAGAATTGCACGTGGCCATGATCGGCGATGATTTCGAACTGGTTCCACTGCCCTGCTTCGTTTACCCATTCCACATCGGAAGAAATAATGTCGAACAGATCGCCGGAGCGTTCGTTCAAAACGCGGCTGTCCGGCTTGGTGCAGGCCAGATCGGCGATCTGCATTTCCGGGCCGGTTTCATAGGTGTTGGCGTACTTGGGTGACTCGTGCACGTAAAACATGACGCCGCTATCGGCGCACGGGCTCATTTTCCACGACAGTTTCAGATCGAAGTTGCCGTACTCGGCGTTGGTGACCAGATCCTGGAAATCGGCGGCCGGATCGTTCGGGCGCTTTTCCAGCAGGATGGCGCCATCACGCACGCTCCAATCCTTTCCGGGCCCCTTTTGCAGGTAGGAATGCCATCCGTTGAGGCTGCTGCCATCGAACAGCAACTGCCAGCCCTGGGATTTTTCCTGTGCGCTAAGCGTGTTGTGCTGCTGAGCATGAACCAGACCACACAACAGCAGTCCGGCGACAGCCACGGCACCTTGTGCCTTTTGCTTGTGAAGCATTGCTTGCTACCTCATGGCCATGAGTTTTAGATCGATCTAAACTACGCCCCAAAAAAAGGCGTTCCATGTTGGGACGCCTATTCACTTCGGTCTTGCACCCGTTCGACCTGAACAGTAATACCTTTCCCTGGTACGCAACATATGACCATAGTCATGCAGGGGCAGGCACGGAAGCCATCGATCCACCTTTTCACTGCGGGAGCGCCGTCATGAGCGAAAAAAACAAAGTCCCTGGCGTAAGCACCTATAACGGCCCCGCTGGCGGCTGGGGCGCACTGCGCGCCGTGGCCAAAGCCATCCGTGGACAGATGGCCGTCGGTCGCGACACCTCCGCGCTGCTGCGCGTCAATCAACCCACAGGGTTCGACTGCCCGGGCTGCGCGTGGCCGGACCCGAAGTCCACCAGCTCTTTCGAATTTTGCGAAAACGGCGCCAAGGCCGTTTCGTGGGAAGCGACATCCAAGCGCGTGCGGCCGGAATTCTTTGCGGCCAATACGGTGACCTCGCTATGGGGCCTGAGCGATTACGCGCTGGAAAGCCTCGGCCGCATCACGCATCCCATGGCGTACGACGCCACAACCGACACCTATGTCGCAATCACATGGAGCGAGGCAATGGACCGCATCGGCCAGGCATTGCGCGCGCTGCCTGATCCGCGCATGGCCGAGTTCTACACCTCCGGACGCGCCTCCAACGAAGCGGCGTTTCTCTATCAGATTTTCGTGCGCGAATACGGTTCGAGCAATTTCCCCGATTGCTCGAACATGTGCCATGAAGCCACCAGCGTGGGCTTGCCACAATCGATCGGTGTCGGCAAGGGCACGGTGTTGCTCGAGGATTTCGATCACTGCGATGCGGTGTTCTGCATCGGTCATAACCCGGGCACGAATCATCCACGCATGCTCGCCACCTTGCGCGAGGTGTCCAAGCGTAATGTGCCGATCATCGCGATCAACCCCCTGCCCGAGCGCGGACTCGAGCGTTTCACCGATCCACAAGTACCCATCGAGATGGTGGCGAACCTTGCCACGCCTATCGCGTCCACCTATTACCAGATCAAATCCGGCGGTGACCTGGCGCTTTTGAAAGGCATGATGAAATGGCTATTCGAGGAAGATCGGAACGCCATCGATCATGGCCATGCCGGCGTCCTCGACCATGATTTCATCCGCGAACACACCACCGGCATCGACGCACTGAAAGCCGATGTGGAAAGCACGACGTGGGATGTCATCGTCGCCAAAACAGGCTTGTCGCGCGAGGAGATCGAAGCCGTCGCCAAGACATACAGCCAGGCCAAGCGCGTCATCGTCTGCTACGGCATGGGCATCACCCAGCATGCGCATGGCACGGAGAACGTGCAGCAAATCGCCAATCTGCTATTGCTACGCGGCAATATTGGCCGCGAAGGCGCCGGCATTTGCCCGCTACGCGGACACTCGAACGTGCAAGGCAATCGCACGGTCGGCATTACTGAAAAACCGAACGACGCGCTGATTCTCGGCATCGAGCGCGCGTTCGGCTTCACCGCGCCGAAGGAACACGGCCATGATGCCGTGCGCGCCATCCAGGCCATTGGCGAGGGTCACTCCAAAGCGCTGATCAGCCTTGGCGGCAACCTTGCCGTGGCAATGTCCGATCCACAGGCCACGTTCGCCGCCATGCGCACCCTCGATCTTGCCGTGCACATCACCACCAAGCTCAATCGCTCGCAACTGATCATCGGCAAGCAATCCATCATCCTGCCTTGCCTGGGCAGAACCGAGCTGGACATTCAAGCCGAAGGGCAACAGTCGATCACCGTGGAAGATTCCATGTCGATGGTGCACGCCTCCGCGGGCCAACTACCGCCTGCGTCCGAACACCTGCGCTCCGAGCCGTGGATCATCGCGCACATCGCCAAGGCCACCCTTCCCGCCACGCGTGTCGATTGGGATGCGCTGGTGGCGAACTACGATCGCATCCGCGACAAGATCGAGATCGTGTATCCCGATTTCTTCGACTACAACCAGCGCATCCGCGAGCCCGGCGGGTTCAGGCTTTACATTGCCGCATCCGAGCGCAAGTGGGCGACAGCAGATGGCAAAGCGCATTTTCTTCTCGCACGCGGTGTCAGTGAAGACCCGAACCTTCCCTCCCAACACCTCACCCTCACCACGGTCCGCTCGCACGATCAGTACAACACCACCATCTATAGCTTGAACGATCGCTATCGCGGTGTAACCGGTCGACGCGACATCGTCTTCGTCAACCCAGACGACCTGAAAGCGAATGGACTGCAGCATGGCGACCGCATCGATGTAGAAGTGGTCGGACCCAATGCTGTCGACCATCAAGGTAATACGCGAAGCGTGCGCGGCTTTGTGGCCGTCAGTTATCCGATAGCCGCCGGCACGGTCGCGATTTACTTTCCTGAAGGCAATTGCCTGGTGGGGCTCGACAGCTTCGATCCTGAATCGGGAACGCCTACGTACAAGTCGGTGCCTGTTTCATTGCAGCGGTCGCGCGCGAAAGCGCCGGCCGTTGATGCGTGATGGTTTAGCTGTCGCGCATCCCAAGATTTCTCATTATGCCCCACCGTTATTCCCGTGGCGCGCGAAAGTGCGCCTCCTTAGACGCGTATTGCTCCAGCGTCACCCAGATTGTGCGAAATGACGACCTATAGCGAAACCCAACCACCCATTGAGCTTCACAAACACCATTGCATAAAAATGACAACACACCGTAACGAGCAGTCGCGCGCGCATGCACACTGTCACTGCGTACATCTAAATGAACAGATCGCGCACAGCGCGCATCCGTATTCATTCACAACACATCATCTAGATGCGCTCTTCATTTCGATCTCACTAATCCTGGCGTACAAAACTTCGGCACCCGAGCAAGCGCTGGCCACACAATTATCACAACAACCGCGCACACGCCGCTAAAGACAGGCCGCACTCGTGGAGCTAACGGCACCGCCCACGGATTCCACGCCATGCATGAAACCATAACCGCACCAAGCGAGCTGAATAAATCCAACGACAACGGCGCTGCTATAAAGCGCGCTGCGGTGAGCGTTGTAGTTCCATGCTTTCGTTGCATGAAAACTATCGACGCGGCCATCGCGTCTGTCGCAAACCAGACATTACCGCCTGCCGAAGTGCTGCTGATCGAAGACGGCAGCGGTGACGGAACGCTGGATGCCCTGCATCGCATCGCCGCCACTTACAAGAGCGGTTGGATCAAAGTGATCGCCATGCCTGACAACGGTGGCCCCTCACGCGCGCGCAATACCGGCTGGGGGCATGCCAAACAGCCCTACATCGCCTTTCTCGACTCCGACGACAGATGGGCGCCGCGCAAGCTGGAGTTGCAAATGGCTGCGCTGGATGCGGACCCTACCATCGCATTGATTGCGCATAAAATGCTTGTGCGCCCGCGTAACACCCCCTTCTCCGAGCTGCAGGAACCTATACAGACAGAGATCATCGGACGTGGTCGCCTGCTGTTCCACAACCCCTTCCCCACCACATCGGTGATGGTGCGTCGGGACCTGCCATTCCGCTTCGACGAAAATATCTGGTATTCCGAAGATTATTTCCTGTGGTCGCAGATCCGCTTTGCCGGCCATCGCTGCGCCAAAGTCAATCAGGTTCTGGCGCTGTGGACCAAGCGCATCGAGGGTGAGCGAGGGCTCAGCGATAATGTTCTGGCGGTCCACAATGCACGACGCATCATGCGACGCCGACTTATGCAAGAAGGCTTCATCAGCCCGCCCGAATACCTGTTTTCGCTCGCGGTCGGGGTGCTATCGCGCCTGCGTCGCAAGCTCAACATGGCAATGCATCCAGAAAGATACGCGGCGTACCGATCCCAACCTGGCTGATGGCGAACGAGTCGCCACCGCGCCGCAACTTTACAGTTTCACATGCACTTCGTTTTCGCCGGCGATATAAAGCCGTAGCCCTTTGCGTGGGTAATCGCACACATCATGTTCCAACCGCTGCCCTGACACGAGGCATACCAGCGGCTCGCTCCCTGTGTTGACCATGACGTGCGCCGGCCCCCTTCGCGCGAAACCGAGAAAATCCCCAGGCCCAATGCTGCATACCTGCTCCCCGATCTGCGCTTCGCCGCGGCCGGAAAGCACATAAGCAAACTCTTCTTCGTAAAGATGCCGGTGATATTCCGACGACTCGTGGCCAGGCATGATCGTGATGATATAAACACCCAGTTGCGTCAATCCGACACTATCGCCCAGGGACTTCTTATGCCGCACAGCGTTGGGGTTGAGGTCATGCACCGAGATGCTGGCGCTCATGGCTTCAATATCAACAGCGGTGAGTAATTGGCTTGGCTGCTTCAACGTCATGCACCTCATCATTTTTCATCTAATCGATGTTAGCACTGCTCTAGAGCATTCGTCTTACTCCGCTTTCAGACACGTGCAACCTGCTTGCCCAAAAAAATCCACCTGACAGCCCGTTGCCGGCCAGATCGGGTGTGCAGGATAGATAGAGGGGTTATCTCTCATTTATTGCATTGATCGCGCAAGCCATCTTAGCGTGCACCAAACCGGAGGGGCGTCATGAAACGGTGGGCCATTGTTTTGTGTTTGCTGATTGCATCTGGAACCTTGCATGCGAAAACCGACGCTTGGCAGCCTTCGGTCGGGCACACGCAGATGCCGATATGGCCCGGCACACCTCCTGACGCGCAACCCATGCCAGGACCGGAGAGCATGACGGTGTCAGCTCGCCTCCTGGCAGGCAAACCGGCGACAGCGGTGACCAATGTCACTCGGCCCACGATCACGGTGTACACGCCCAAGGGCAAGAACACCGGCGCCGCAGTCGTGGTATTTCCCGGCGGCGGTTTCCAGATACTGGCCATCGACCTCGAAGGCACCGAGGCATGCGACTGGCTCAACTCCAAGGGCATCACGTGCGTGCTGTTGAAATATCGCGTCCCGAGCAAACCCTACCTATGGCGATGCGATTGCCGTCCCCACAATCTCGAGCTGTCGGTACCTTCGTTGGAGGATGCTCAACGAGCACTGCGGCTGGTGCGCTTTCACGCCGCGCAATGGCATATTGATCCGCACAAAGTTGGCGTGCTCGGCTTCTCCGCAGGCGGATATCTGGTAGCCGAGACAAGTACAAATTTTAAGCGCAACTTATATTCGCCGGTAGATGCCGCCGATAAAGAAAGCAGCCGCCCTGATTTTGCGGTCGCGGTTTATCCCGGGCACCTGGTGCATGACGATGGCACGTTCAATGCCAACCTTCCGGTGTCCCGCCAAACGCCGCCCACCTTTTTAGTGCAGGCAGAAGACGACACTACCGATGGCGTGAACCAATCGCTGGCTTACTACGTCGCGCTGAAAAACGCGGACGTGCCGGTGGAGATGCATCTTTACGCGCATGGCGGCCACGCATTCGGATTGCGACCAACGGCGCTTCCCATTACTGCATGGCCTCAACTGGTCGATACGTGGCTTCGTACTATCGGCATTGTGGGGAGCTGAGACATCCTTTTGCCCGCATGGCTCGGGAACTTCACATCCCGAACCGGGTCTCCATGACGTGCGCCTGAGTCCAGGCAGCGTCAACAGGGGAAATCCATGAGGGTACGTCCATGCAAGGTATTTGCCGTCATCGTCGGCGGCCTCATTGCCTTTCAGGTCAATGCAGCTGATGTGGCCACGCCCGCCACGAACGATCGTGACGTATCCGCGCTCCACCACCTATGGAATAGCTATCAACAAGCCGTGGCGAGAAAGGATGCCAAGGCGATGCTCGACATGTACGCCAGCCCTGACGCTCCCGTGCTCAGCGCCCTCGCCAGTCAATCGTATGCAGTGATAAAAGCAGCGAACAAACAACCCATACCGCGTACATTTCCCTCCACTGCAAAGGATGACGTGGTAGGAGAAATCAAGCTGCCACCGGATCAAACGAAAAATCTTCGCATTGAAACCGATGGCGAAATTGGGACCATTACGTGGGATTACTCGGCCAAAGTGGGTCATGGCCAAGTCGTCTGGTCGGTGGTGCATACCAACGACGGATGGAAAATCGCCTCCGCGCTGTTCTCAATGAATGTGCCGGCTGCTGATGCCACGAATGGCGTGAACTAGCTTCGCCCTTTCACAGGCTGTACGTCACCAAATAAAGCCCTGAAAAAGCGGTCAAGGCATAAATACCGTGACCGCCTTTTCTTTTGCATGGCAAACCTGACCTAAACCTGTTCGGCCAACGGATACAGTTCCTTGTTTTCACGCTGCACGCGCAAGTGCAGTGCCTTGAACACATTATTCGCATCGGAGCGAAAACCGTCCGGGTCCTTGCTGATTTTGGCCGCCAGGTTCCAGCGCGCTGTAAAAGCCATGTAGACCTGCGCCAGATCGCCCATCTCCTCTTGGAACTGCTTGCCGGTTTGGGCGATGTGCGGGTCTGTGGCGTGGACCAGTGCCGGATACAACACGCGATCTTCCGCAGCCAGATGCAACTTGATCGCCGCGCTCATCGCAACCAGCTGTTGCAGAATGGTCTGCGCATGGTCTTGCACGCCGGCATGCACCAGGTCGCGCAGTTCGGTAACTGCGACCATCAAATCCGCATGCTCGCGTTTGAAGTGGTCGATATTCATATCCTCTCCCTGTAGCCCGATTGGCCCCCACGTGGCTATCGGCAGCAAGCCTGGAAGGCTTGAGAGGCAGGCGGCGGCCGGCCACCGTCACAGAGAACCCCAGGACAGGCCCCGCTTGTACCCCTCCGTGAAGGCCCGGGAAATGGCGGCTGCGCACCGCTGCGCCGCGGCAATCCCGATAACTTACGCGTTGACATCGCCAAGGTGGAAGTCAATCGTTACCCCAAATACTTGCATAAGCATCGCAAGCTGGTTCTTATAGGCCACCCGTACTTAGCAGGGAAGTCATGGTGCGTCTTTACCGTTGTGTCGCGACGAAGCAAAAACTCGATTCGACAGACGATCAGCAAATACGTAATTCGCGAATGAATGGAACGAGCAAATAGCCACTATCGCTCACCGACTCATCAAACAGGGAAAGTCACATGCTGAAAATGCTGATACGGTTAGCAGGCACTTCGACAGTAGTGCTGCTCTGCGCATGCGCGAGCCCACCCTTGAAGCCAAAAGGCTCAAACGAGGTGATGAAGCGGGTCTGCATTCACACCAATCCGGACGTAAGGGTCGACGACTTCGTCGCAGTGATGCAGGATGGGTTCAAGCGCCACGGTGTCGCATCCCATGTGTACGACACACCTCCAGACACGTGCAATTTCATCGTCGATTACACCGCCGAACGCTCGTGGGACCATCACCCGCCCTATCTTTCACACGCCGAGATCCGTATTACCGAACACGGGCAGTTGATTGCTTCGGCGGTATATAAGGTCAACCCATTCATGTTCCCCCGAATAGACCAATGGAGCGGCACGAAGGCGAAAATCGACCCGCTCATGGACCAGCTCTTTGTGGGCTTCCATCACTGAGAACCGGCAGCAAATGAGTCCTACGTCTGGCATTCGGCGCATCATGGGGATGCGCATCAGGATCGAACACGTTATTCCGCTGGCCGCTGATCGTACGCATGGCCAGCGCCGTCTCACCGCCCACATGGTGATCATCATGCTTACAGCTTTAACCCGGCCGCGCAGTCTCCTTCTTGCGTTGGCCGCCACGCTCGCTACTGCACCCGCACTTGCCGACAACACCGCTCCCGTCGCAACCGTCGATGCCGGCCACCTCTCGGGTATTCACGATGCCACCACCGGCCTCAACGAATTCCAGGGTATTCCCTACGCCACGCCACCGCTCGGTCCGCTGCGCTGGAAACCGCCGCAATCCGTCGCACACTGGACCGCCGTGCGCAAGGCCGATCATTTCGGCCCGCGTTGCATGCAGCGCGGTCTTTATAGCGACATGGTGTTTCGTTCCGACGGTATGAGTGAGGACTGCCTGTACCTCAACGTGTGGACGCCCGCGCACAGCGCCAACGAAAAGCTGCCAGTGCTGGTGTATTTCTACGGCGGCGGTTTTAACGGTGGCGACGGTTCCGAGCTGCGCTATGACGGCGCCAGCCTCGCGCAACGCGGCATCGTGACGGTTACGGTGAACTACCGGCTGGATGTGTTCGGCTTCCTGGCGTTGCCCGCCCTTGCCGCCGAATCGCCCCACCACGCCACCGGCAATTACGGCCTGCTCGACCAGACCGCCGCATTGCGTTGGGTCCAGCGCAACATCGCTGCATTCGGCGGCGATCCGGGCCAGGTCACCATCGGCGGCGAATCGGCCGGCTCCATGTCGGTGTCTGCACTCATGGCGTCGCCCTTGTCCAAAGATTTGATGCAGCGTGCGATTGGCGAAAGCGGCGGCATGCTCGGCAATCTCAAGCCAAAACCGCTGGCCGAAGCGGAACATAACGGAGAGGTATTTGAGCAACACGCCGGTGCGCACTCGCTGCAGCAGTTGCGTGCGATGGACGCGAACACACTGCTCAAAGCCAGCGGCGAAAACGGCGTGCATGTTTCCCGCCCCACCATCGACGGCTATTTCCTGCCGCAATCACCCGAAGCCATCTATAAAGCCGGCAAGCAAGCACATATTCCGCTACTGGTCGGCTCCAATTCGTGGGAGGCCGGTTATACCGATATCCTCGGCGACAAAGCAGCCACGCCCGCCAACTATCGCGCCGCCTTGCAACAACGCTTTGGCGCGCATGCAAGCGAAGCGCTGAAACGCTACCCCGGCACGAACGAAGCCGACATCAAGGCATCCGCCACCGCCTTAGCCAGCGATCACTTCATCGCCTTCTCCACCTGGCGCTGGATGAACCTGCATCGCCAGACCGGCCACGCGCCGGTGTATTACTACTATTTCATCCAGGCCCGCCCCGCCAAACGCGACGGCAGCGCCGGCCCGGATGCCGGCGCCGTGCACAGCAGCGACATCGAATTTGCGCTGGGCAACTTGCCCGGCAACCACGTCTATGCGTGGACCGACGCCGACTACCGCGTCTCCTCCGTGATGGAAGGCTACTGGGAACACTTCATCAAGACCGGCAACCCGAACGGTGCAAACCTACCGCAGTGGCCCGCGGCCGAAAGCAAGGATGGCGGTTTATTGCGTCAGGTGATCGGCGCGGACACGCACACGCGCGTCGATCACAACGCGGCGCGTTATGAATTTCTGCAAAAGATTAAACCTGATGCGCACCTTTGATAGCGCGGCGCGTCTTCCTGCAGAGTAATGAGGCAGTGATCACGCGCCACCGCCCCAGACCCAGCTGTGTACATTCAGTTCCCGACGACAGCGACTCAACATCGTCTATGGCACGCTTTCTACAAGCATCCATGGATTTTTTATCGTCATCAACAATGCCGTATGTATATTTGCAATAGATAATAAATTCACTACTTATATCTTTATGCATGCTTTCGATAGGAGAAATCTTGTATCAGTGTGAAGTTTGGACGACGAATGGTTGCCATACAGATCCCGCGTAAAGCAGCACGAGAAGACGTCGCTGATTCGGCGAGGATGGCGGCTTATTGCGCCATGCGATCGGTGGATACGCACACGCTCGTCGAGAACAACGCGGCGCGTTATGAGTTTATGCAAGCGTTCAAACCGAACGCGCATCTTTGATAGCGCGATGCGTTGGGTGGGTGACCACGCTCGTCAGCCTTATCGGCAACGCAGAATCCGCGTCCCCTGACAGATCAGCGGCGCGATTTGTGCGATGGTCCTGTCGTCGGGTGTGCCCATCCGTCTTTGATGAACACGGCACACCCGACATGAGTGAAGCGCGGATCGCCGGAGTTACAGCTCAGACGATCCGCTGGCCACAACCAACTGAATAGAGAGTTGACCATGGTTCTCCCGATCATACGGCAAGCACGCACCCGCGTGCCCCCGCCACGCCGATTTTTACTAACGCTTCACCGCCACGCATGCTGCGTGGTGTCGGGCCACTCAGGGCTTTCGTAGAAACGGAATCGGATCCTTCCGCTTTTACATGCAGGGTTTTTCCTGCAAGCCCCTCACGCCACGTGCAATACGTGGCGTGACTTAACGACATGGAGTGCCCCATGAACACCCCTCGCGACCTTTTCTACGAAGGCAACCACCTGCTATCCCATGACCACTACCTCGAACTGTGCGACATCCGCGACAAACTCTTGCTGATGGCCCAACTCGCCGGCAGTAGCACGTCCTTGAACGACCCCCACGCCATGCTCTACATCCGCCGCGCACTGCTCGGCGAAATGCTTGGCAATCTCAGCTTTCAGCTCAACCTTGCTTTGTTTGCGTTGGAACGCGCTGACACGCAGGGATCGAAGTAACCCGAACCGAATTGCGCTCACGGAGCTATCCCAAGCTCGTTATTCACCGTCTCACCCACATCAACGAATGGGGCTACTTCGCGCTATGGTGAATACAGAAGGAGCGCTCTGGCTTAGCTATCCACCGCAGCAGGACCGCTGCTGCTGGACCGGCGGACACGGAACGCTGCCATAGGAACAAAACACACAGCAATCGCCCGGCTTGGGTCGAAGCAAGGTATGGCATGCCAAACATTCGTAGAAGAACTGACACGCATTGGTCGGCATGGTTTCGGCCGCCTGATGCCCGCATTCCGGACAGGTCAGCACGCTGTTCAATACCAGGTCCATCGCCGCTCCCTTCATACATGCAATACAAATCGGAACAGAGGGTAAGACTGCACGTTCATCAGGCCCGCACAGCCCATTAACTCACAAGGTTATTACATCGCCGTCACGCCTGTTGTCGGCAATGTAGTGCGCCCGCTGCGAACTGTAGAGGTAAGCATGGCTACAAAGAAGCTCACAGGTAAAGTTGTCCTCCTGGTGGAAGACGACTACTTGGTGGCCGATGCCCTGCGAGCGGCACTCGAAGAGGAAGGTATGCAGGTGGCAGGTCCCTACCCCAGTATCTCCAGTGCCACCCGCGCGCTGGATAACGAGGAACGGATCGATGCGGCGCTACTGGATGTGCATCTGAACAACGAACGCGTATTTCCACTGGCCGATCGCCTGGTTGATGAAGGGATTCCAGCGATCTTCGTTACGGGCTATGGGAGCGAGACCTTCCCCGAGCGCTTCGCAGACCTTCCGCGCTTAAGCAAACCAGTGCACTACAAAGAGTTATTCGCTTGCATCGCCGAGCTGATCAGCTCGAACGCCAAGCAAAAGGGGCACGCTGAAAAGGAGTAGTGGCAGAGGCAGCCATGTCGGTTGACGGTGCCAACATGCGCCGCTGCGACGGCAGCCGTCGAGAAAGCCCTGCCTTGTTGATCTCGATCATCGCCATGGCGTTCTCGCGCGGGATTCAATGCTCGACTACTTTGCGCGCAGTGAACTCGATGCGGCCCTACCATCTCGTCGAGATCGGCTGGCCTGAGGCCCGCTCTTTCGCGAACCTCAATGGCCTTGGCTGGTTGCGGCTCGGGCGGGTGGCGCGGACCGCACGGTTGTCGTAATTACTTGCCTTCAGGCGAAGACTCCGCAGGCATGACTCCTGCCGTGAGTTGGAACGCACACGGTTGTACTTTTCCGCCCGTGCCCGCGCTCGGATCGGACGTGCCAAGCGCGCAG
Organism: Dyella monticola; assembly: GCF_003363155.1. Lineage (GTDB taxonomy): Bacteria > Pseudomonadota > Gammaproteobacteria > Xanthomonadales > Rhodanobacteraceae > Dyella_B > Dyella_B monticola. Next base: position 87,181 of record NZ_QRBE01000010.1, read on the forward strand.
TGACCCACTAGGTTATTGCCCGTCAGTCGCCAATAGCCACGCAAGACCGGTCCTTCGGAAGCCAGCGTGAAATAGACGTTTGCGTGGCCGTCAGCCTGCGTTTTCGTATGAAGGGTGACATTCATGAAAACCTGCGCGGCTTCAGGCTTTCCGTTGACCACGGCGGGTGATTTGGTCCAACTCTTGACGCTTTGCCAAAGCAGGTTATTGACGGCAGGTGGCAACCGCTGCCAATGCTGGATATCACGCACTTGCCCTCTGGTATCCACCAAAACCACCAAAGGCACATTCATGGTCATATCGGACTGATTTGGGGCGGCCGTGCTGCTTTCCATCGACTGCGGCGTGCCGGAAGGATGTCCCAATGAAGCGCCGTCCGCGGCAGCATTGGTTCCAAGCAGCAGAGATACAGCCATGCTCAACAAAACTACATTTGCGCGGTACATGTCCTTAACTCCTGGCAAATGAATTGGGGAATGGTGCGTTGCCTGTTTACTCCTTAAAAATCGGGACTGTCAAGTAAATGAGGATTTACTCATATTTCGCCGTGCAATGGGGTGTTTGTTTTTCTATTTCGCAAAAACAAACGGCGCCTTGGGGAATTCATATTCTATCAAAGACAAATTTTCGACTCGCAAAAACTGCGATATGCGGTGGCGATCTGAGACAGTAAAAAAACATAAAAAACCAAAACAGAGACACCTTCACTCGTGGAAGTCGCAGGCGGACATGGACATTTCCGGTTTCGCGTTTGACAGACACATGAGCTATGGGCCATCCGTTGCCGGATTGAGCACGAACAAGCAGTACAACTGGTAACGGCAACGGTTGCTGCAAAAAACCATTGATTTTCTTTTAGCGATGGCGGAATCGATACATTCCATAACCCATCCGCCGACGATCTCCCGCCTTTACTCAAGCTGCGTCAACAATGCCTCGGCACCCTTTTTGATGCCCGTTTCCGCGGCGCTCAAGCTGCCCAGGCTGGCGGGGATATTTTCTGCCGCCGGGTATTGCTTTGCGACAAACGCCCGCAGCAATCGGTTGCTTTGACTGTCATAGATTTCCACCGCATACGTTACGGATCCGAGCGACTTGGAAGGTTTATCGGCGGCGCTCTTCAACGTGCCCAGTACCGCACCCACCGGCAGGATTTGCTTGACCGTGCTCAGCACCGGCACGCTGGTTGAAGCGCCGGTCAAGGTGAGATGGATCCTTAGGGTGGCAGGACCGGCCATCGATGTCAGCACATACCTCTGACCGAGTGTTTGACCGAATTGCGTCTGCATGTAATCGGCAAGCTGCTGGCGCTCGGTGGCGCTCAACGTGCCGAACTGCTGATCGTCGCCGTTGTACACCGTTACCGTATCGAGCATGACTTGCGTATACCTGGCCAACTGCGCATCCGGCGCCGAGTAATAGAGCGGGACGTGTTTGTCTTGGCTATGCATGTTCGGGGCCAGCTGTGCGGTGGAATCCAGGCTTTGATAGTGAACCGGCGTGGTGCCCACACAGCCAGCCATGCCAATCATGCAAAGCACAGGAAACACGCACCGCAGCACATTTCTTTTCATCATTGACGTAATCATTGACGATTCCATCCCTGCTTAATGCACGTAGTAATACGTGGCGGGCATATAGACGGTAGCGGGCGCATAGACCACCCTCGTCGTGGGATAGGTGGTGACCACGGGTGTTGCATACACCACTCGTACCGTCGGCGGCGGCGGTGGGGCGATCACTTTAACGGTTGCCGTCGAAGGGACGCTTCGCACCACCACACTGGTGTAGCAACAGGATGCGGGGTAGATGACATAAGGCCCGGTGGTACGCACCGTGGTGACGCTGTAGCTCGGTGCGGCCGAATGGGTAACTACGACAGCGGCGGCGTGAGCGGAAGAAAAACAGGTGCCGATTCCAACGGCCAATAACATTGCCAATACGTAAGGTGTCTTGTTCATGATGAGGAGTTCTCGTAGGTAGGGGAAAAATCGCGCGGTAACACCGCGATGGATAAGCAGGCTTACGGACGGCCTAGCGCGATGCGTGCGGCCGCGTACCAGTTAGGTGCACGTCGCAGGTCGATCAGCAGGCGACGCCATTCGCCGAACAGCAGCCCAAGCGGGTTGTTCGTGCCAAGCGGGTGGTCAAGGCCATAGCGCAAGGGTTCGTCTTTGCGTTCGGCGGCGAAGGTGCCGAACATCCGATCGAAAATAATCAACGCGCCGCCATAGTTCTTGTCGATGTAAGGCGCATTGGACGCGTGATGAACGCGGTGATGCGCAGGCGTATTGAGAATCCATTCGAGCGGACCTAAGTTGATTCGCGCCTCGGTGTGCAGGAAGAACTGGAAGCGAAGATCCAGCGCCAGCAGGATGATGACCATGCGCGGATCGAAGCCCAGCATCATCACCGGCAAATACACCAGCCAACCGGCGGAGATCAGGTTCGTCCATCCCAGGCGAACGGCCGAGAGCAACGTCATCTCTTCGGGCGTGTGATGCACGGCATGACTGGCCCATAGCCAGCGCACTTCATGGCTCAGGCGGTGGTACCAGTAATAGGCGAATTCCACGACGAAGAAGCCGATGACCCACACTCGCCAGTCGTGCATCGAGAAATGCCACGGCGCGAAATGCCAGGCCAGCGCAAACACGGGGGCGAGAATCAGCGCGGTCAGGGCATCGGTCAGTGTGTGGCCCATGGCAATGAGCAACGTGCTTCCCGAGCTACGAAAGTTGTAACCCTTGCCGATCACGAATAGACGCCACAGCATTTCGACCACCACGGTGATCAAGGCAAGTGGCAGAAACCCGGGTATATGGACCGTTCGGAAATGATGAAGGATGGGCTGCATGACGAAACTCTGAGTGGGGATGATGGTGCGCTGGAGATCCTGCGCTTGGGTCGAAAGCTTGGTCCCGACTCGTAACCTGGCGATGTCTGCCCGCGTCGACTTTGTAACAACCTGTTACAGCACACAGGTATTTGTTTTTACGTGGAAAATAGGCGCCCATGCGACGGCGAAGACGGTAGCCAGGTCGATGGCGGCACCCCCCGGCATGACGATCGTATTCACGCGCACGCTCGCAGCCTGGGCCGCGGCACGCGGGTGCATAATGGCCGCGCCGTACCACTGGCGAGGAGCCATGTCCGTGAACGAGCGCCCCCCGCGCGTCATCGTGCTGGACGATGATGCTGAATTACGCAGCATGCTGCGCCGCTACCTGACCGATAACGGCTTCCAGGTGCAGGCCATCGATAGCGCCGAGCAGCTTGATCGTCTATTGCAGCGCGAACCGTTCGACGCTCTGGTGCTGGATTTGATGATGCCGGGCGAGGACGGGCTTTCGATCTGTCGCCGCTTGCGCGCGAGCGGGCAGACCATTCCCATTCTTATGCTGACCGCGCGCGGCGATTCGGTCGATCGCATTATCGGCCTGGAAATGGGCGCGGACGATTACCTGCCCAAGACGTCCGAACCACGCGAGCTGGTCGCCCGGTTGAATGCAATGCGGCGACGCCAGCAGATGCTGCACAGCACGGAAGTTTGGGGTAACGACGAAGTCACCCAATTCGGCCCGTTCACACTCAACATTTCACGCATGGAGCTGCAACGTGATGGCCAATCGATTCCGCTCACCAATATGGAATTCCAATTGCTGCGTGTGTTTGCCGCCAATCCGCGCCGGCCGATGAGCCGTGATCACCTGCAGGACAAGGTCAAGGGGAAAGATTACGAGGCGATGGACCGCGCGCTGGATGTGCAGATCTCGCGTCTGCGCCGCAAGATCGAAGACGATCCCGCCGCGCCGCGTTATATACGCACAGTGTGGGGCGTCGGCTATATGTTCACGCCGGACGGCGGCAATGCGTAAGTTGCGCTGGTGGCCGCGTTCGCTGTTCGGCCGCAACCTGCTGCTGCTGTTGGGGCTTATTGCGATCGCGCAGATGTCCACGATCGTCCTTTATGTATTGCTGCAGCGCCCTCGCGTGATGGAGGTGGCGCAGTTGGTCGCCACCCAGGTGAACATGCTCGATGCTGCGCTATCGCAGGTGCACGCGACGGATCGTGACGCCTACGTGGCGCGCCTGAACCGCCTCGGCGTGCTCAGCGCCCAGCTTGCCGAACCGCCACCGGAAGATTTTGCATACCGCACTCCGCTGGCGAAGCTGTTCATTCGCGAAGTGCGGCGAAACTTGTCCAAGGGCATCACCCTGCGCATGACCAGCGTTCCGCGCTTGAGTATCTGGGTACACCTGAACATCAGTGGTGAGCGTTACTGGATACGGTTTCCTATCAACGCGTTGGTTCCTTATCGCTGGCTGACTTCCGCGCTGGCCTTGTGGTTTTCTCTGGCGCTGTCGGCCGCGCTTGGCGCGCTGTTGATTCAGCGGCGCATCAATCGTCCACTGCGCGACATCGCCGATGCTGCACAGAATGTCGGCGCCGGCGGGCGACCTGCACGCTTGCCTATCTATGGTGCAAGCGAACTGGCCGTATTGGCGAAACAGTTCAATGCCATGCTGGATAACCTGGAAGAGATGGAGTCGAGCCGCACCGTCATGCTCGCCGGCATCTCGCACGACATCCGCTCGCCGCTGGCCAAGCTGCGGCTCACCTTGGCGATGGACAAGCACGCCAGCGAACTGCCCGTGGGCCAGTACATCGACCAGATCGATGCCATCATCGGTCAATTCATCGACTTCGGTCGCGTGGGTAGCGATGAGCGCATCGTCGAGGACGATTTGAATGTACTGGTCGAAGAGTTGGCCGCCGGGTTTGCCAAACGAGGCCATGTTTTCGCATTGAAGCTCGAACCGCTGCCGGCATGGCCATTGCGGCCGGTCGCCATGATGCGCCTGGTGCAGAATCTGATGGAAAACGCAGTGAAGTACGCCGGGGTCGGCCTGGAAGTACACACCTATATGGAGCGCGACAGCCTGGTGCTGGCCGTGCTCGACGCGGGTCCCGGCCTGGTGGAAGGCGATGAAACACGCTTGCTTCAGCCGTTCACGCGAGGCGACATCGGGCGCTCCAACACCAGCGGTTCGGGGCTCGGGCTGGCCATTGTCGATCGCGTTGCGCGCCTGCACGGAGCCCGGCTGCAGTTGCGTCGCCGCCAACCCAGGGGCATGGAGGCTCGGGTGGTGTTTTCACCCGTCGCATCGACGGCTGCCACCTCCTCCGCAGCGCTGTAACAACCTGAAACATTTTCGCCCGCGCGGGCAATATTCACCCAACATCTCATGCGTAGCATGTCTTTCGTCGGCCGAGCTTCCTCGCCGGCGCGGCCCCATTCGCGGTCGCTTTCCCCACTTTATAGGTACTTATTTATGCGCAAGATCCATTCCGTTTTCCTGGTTGCGCTGCTGCTGCCCGTCATCGCGACGGCCGCGCCGCAAACGTCCCCCGATTCTCCGCGCGCGCAGCAGATGATGCGGATGCTGGAGCAGCGGTTCGCTGCCGCCGATACCAATCACGACGGCAAACTGACCCTGGCCGAGGCGCAAGCAGGCATGCCGCGCGTAGCGCAGCATTTTGCCGATATCGACACGAATCATCAGGGTTACATCACGCTCGATCAGATCAAGCTTTTTATGGCCAGCCGCGCCGGCGGCTGAGCTCATGCACGACGGTTAGTGCACGCTTTTTGGCAAGACGGCATCAACACCTCCCCTCCCCCGCACCCGGTGCCGTCTTGCCCCCTTTTATAACCACCCGCACACGATGCGGGTGTTTTTTTGTGCAGCGAGATAAAAGTCTGCATGCGAAAAACAGCCGCAGGATTATCTGGCGCTTTTGCGTAACGGCACACTCGATGACGGGGTTTCAATGGATGAGTTAAGCCTGCAAGGCATCCACTATCTCGGCGTTTTCCGAGCTGCTACGCCCTGTAACGGGAGGGATTTCAAAAAGCATGTCGTTAACGACCGCCTGAGCGTGCGCTGGTTCTTCACCGTCACCCCGGCATTCGCCTGTACAACGGTGATGCAGGGAATGACACCTTGAGAAACGTAAGGACTCCTCGGCATCAAATCAGCCTTTGGTAATCCGGACGACCTCATCAATAACATGTCACCGCGATAGCGACTGATGCGCTGCTCGATCAAGCGATTCGCCAATGACAATACCGGTTACACAGCAAAGCCCCGGTCCACGCTATTGGCGGACCGGGGCCTCCTCGCTTTTCCTCAGTTGCAGCTGACCGCTGAACCGCTGGCGTTGGTGCAGCTCGCGGTGTGCGTGATGCCTTGCCCTGGCGTGGAAACAGTGCTGCCATTGTAGGATCCGCCACTGGCATTGGTCGCGCTGGTGTTACGCGTCGTCGCACCATTGTTGCTGCTCACCGCGGTGTTGTAGCTGCCGTTCGGCCCACTGCCGTTGCGACTGTAACCCTGGCCTTGCGTATACGTGCCGCTATGGCTGTACGTCTGCCCGTCTGCATTGGTCGCCGTGGCGGTGTGCGTGGTCACGCCGTTGGACGTGCTGGTGGAGGTTTCATAGCTACCACGCTGCCCGCTGCCGCTGGACTGGCTACTGCCGGACCAGGTGCCGTTGGTGCCACGCGAATACGCGCCATTGCTCGAAAAATTACCGCCGGAGGAAGTATGGCCGGAATTGGAAAAATTGGCTTGGGCCGAACCATTGGGGTTGCTGCTATAGCTGTTGTGGCCGCTGTAACTGCCACCATTCACACCATTTGCCCAATGGCGGCCTTGATGGGTCGTGGCATTGCCTGACCAAGTCGTGTAGCCACCGCCGCCCGCACTGCCGCGCGGACCATAACCACCCGCGCCGTGGAAGCGCGTTTGTGCCGGTGCGCTGGTGGCCACGGCCAGGGCAGCGACCAACACGGCCCCTGCTAACAATTTCAAGGTTGGTAATACTCGCATCTCATATTCTCCTGCCAAAAAAGGGACGTCGACATGACAGGTCCCGACGAGGAGCGATTCTGGATGGCGGATTTAAATGAGTTATGTAGGAAACGAGGGCAAATGTAAGAACGTGTTACCGCGAAGCGTTGCGCGTACGGGAGAACTTGTCGCCTTTGCTCGTCATTCCGGCCTGCGCCAGAATAACGAGTAAAAACGGGCGAAACCTCAGCCTATGTGCTGCTCTTCCGCTCGCCAGAAGACCCCATCCAGTGCATGCTTGCGGCTACCGTTCCAAGCCATCGCAGGATGATCGACATGCACCATCTGGTTCGCCCAGGCTTTACCCTTACCCTTGCACTCGCGCTGCCCAGTGCGCTCATCGCCGCGCAGACATCGCCTGCCGTGGGCGGCCGCGGCGTTGCCATTGCCGATGCGCCGATACCGCGCCCTGCCGGTACAGCTTGCATTGCCACGCTGTATTCCGATGTCGCGTTCGACGATCATGGCGATGCCACCTCGCGCGCGGCGAAACCCCGCGAGTGGACCTACACGCCACCTGCGCAATGCGCCGGGCCGTGGTCGAAAGTGGTGCTGGAAGCGGATTTCTCGGTGACCGCCGGGCGGCAATACGACCGCACGGTCAGTCTATGGCTCAAGGGTGTGAATCTTTTCTACGGCACTACGCAGGAACCCAGTGCCAAGGTCAGCCCGCACTGGCACGTCGAGCGCGACGTGACCGATTACGCCGGCTTGTTTCATGACGGCGGACACGGCCAGACCATCCTCAACAACTGGATTGATGCCACCCGTGCCGGCGTGATCCACGGCAGTGCGCAATTGGTGTTTTATCCGGCCACAGCGGACAGCAACGCTGCGTTGCCTGCCGATCTGGCCATCGGTCTGGTCGGTGACAACAACGGGCATCCAGTAGACGTGCAGAACGGGAATGAAACGCTCTCGCGCACGCTCACCCTGCCGCGCAATGTCGAGCGCGTGGCGCTGGATTTGATTGCGCAAAGCCAAGCCGTGGACGAGCAATGGTACATGTGCATCGACGATGCCGACATGCAACCCACGCGCGAATTTTCGCTCGGACCACCAAATGCGGGCGATCCACTGGAACAGTGCCCCGGCGGTAACTTCCGCGAGGTGGCCGTAAGCATCGACGGCCAGCCGGCAGGCCACGCGCCGGTTTATCCGTGGACCTACACCGGTGGCGTGGACCCCAATCTATGGCGGCCCACCACGGACATCCAGACGCTCAACTTCACGCCGTATCGCGTGAACCTTACGCCCTTTGCCGCGCTGCTGGACGATGGCAAGCCACACACTGTGGCGGTGCGTGTGCTGGATGCACACGACTTCTTCAGCCTCGCCGCCAACCTGCTCGTTTGGCGCGACCAACAACGCGACGTGCTCACTGGCAAGCTCACCCAAAACACGCTTGCCACGCAGCAGACTGACCCGCCACCACAGGTGCAGCGCCACTTCAAACACGGTACCGGCGGCACGTTGCAGGGCGAAGTCGATACGCTGCAAAAAAGCCATTACATCATCACCGGCGAACTGCAAACCTCGCACGGAAAAATCGTCACCCGCGTCGAACAACACGCGGATTTTGATAACCGCCAAAGCTTCGATCATCCGTCGAAAGATACCTACAGCCAGCGCATTGCCATGCACACGCAAGTGACCGACGACGTACGCACCACCACCGATGCCGGTACCACCCAGCACACGCATCACCTCGAATACCCGCTGCTCATCGACATCCGCAAACAGGTTCACGCAAACGGCGACTTCACCGCGGACATCACCCTGCAGCAGGGCTACCTGAGCAAACGCCAGCGCACGGAGAACGGCCACGTAAGCTTCTGGTCCACGCTCGACAACCATCTCGTCAGCCACAGCAATACCGACTTCAACGCCGGCGGCACGGGCATCACCGGTTCGCGCGGACAACACGGTCAACAGTCGTACCGCTTCAGCGATTCGCTTGGCAGTTGCTACGCGCAGCAGGTGGAAACACGCGACCAGGCTGTCGTCGCCGTCGAGTCGGGCCACGGTTGCCCGAATCAGGCCAACCATTTGGACGGCCATTCGCAGCTTTGACCCGAACGCTGCGCGTATTTGGATTCAAAAAGAAAGCGGCGTGCACGCTCACCGGATGAAACGTGCACTCCGCCATGCCCACGCGATCTGGACCAGGCAAACCTGGCGTCGAAGATGCGCTCGACGTGCTGAATATCCACAAACGAATACCACCTGACCTGTCCGTGCTGTCCGCTACTGTTGGGTCTTCCACATACCTAGGCAGACCTCATGGACACGCGCACACTCTCGTCCTCATCGCTCGTGACGACGCAGATCGCCCATCCTCCAAACAACAACACGTCGTTAGCTGACACGTCGACAGCGACACCGATACAGCCGGCCAGCATCGAGCACGGCACGCCACTTCATGCGTTCTTCAAGGACGAATCCGTTCAACCGTTGTCCACAGCGGAACGCGGTCGCGTCGTGACAGCGCTCAAAACGGGGATTGCGTGGGTCAAGCAAGCCATTGCTGCCCTGTCCAAACCCTTTTCGAAAGAGACGAAGGAGCTCGTGTCTGAACTCATCCCTGGCAGCCTTGAGAATCCGTCCGATCGGAAGATGCTCGAAAACCAGTTGAGCCACACCCTGGATGGCATGCAGACGATGCTCGACCGGCAAGCATCGAACGTGGGTAGCTCGGCAGAGATGCCTGGCTACAACGCCCTGACCAACCGGAAAACCGGCCAGATGCATATCTCAAGCGAATACCTATCTGACGCAAGCGATGGAAGCCTCGCCGCCACCCTCGTCCACGAAGCGTCGCATGCGTACGCCAATACGGACGACAACTGGGTGGTCGCTCCGCATACGCCGTCAAAGTGGGAATCCTTCAAGAGCATGTTCTCAAGCACTGCTCCACCCAAATTCGATCGAGCGGCGGCGCCCGGCAAAGAGCAGGCGTCCTATACGGCCCCAAACGCGATGGACAATGCCTACACGGTGCAATATACGACCGAGGTATTGGCGGGGCGTCCTTATGACTCGTTAGAGTAGTTTTCAGTTCAAACGGCCGCGTACCTTCCGCAGTGTCGAAGGTACACGGTCGAATTACCTTCGCCCTGTAATCAGGCATGACTCATGCAGAACGCATTGCCCGCGTGTTGCGCTCAACGCAAGTCCGCGCGAAGTTCCCTGACCCCTCGCCCCAATCGTTGACGCAGCAAAGACCGTAACGTTGCACCATCGGCATAACCTACTTCGGCGGCAATCTCTTCGAGATCGACGCCTCCTTGAACGAGTGACCGCGCATGCTCGACGCGTAAGTCCTGAAAATAATCCAAGGGTGATTTGCCAAGAACGCTCTGACAGCGACGCTGCAACGTGCGTGCGCTGACGGCCAAGGCACTGGCCGCCTGCTGCAGTGAAAAACCTTCCTTGAGGTGTTCTCTTGCCCACCGCTCGAAACGCACGATGAGCGGATCGGCCTGAGCCAAATGGTTGGGAATGATGTAGGGCGCCTGCGAAGATCGAATATCGGCGAGCAGGTAGCGCGAGACCATCTGGGAGAGGTCCGGGCTGGCCTTGCGGATCAGCCAGAGAGCAAGGTCGAGATGTCCCATGGCCGCACCCGTAGTCACCAACCTTCCCGATGACACGAGCATGCGCGACTCATCGAGCGAAACGTTCGGATAGCGTTGACGAAACAGCGGAGCGAGCCACCAGGTTGTGGTGGCTTCGTGCCCGTCAAGCAGGCCGGTTTCCGCCAAAAGAAACGAACCGATGCAAGAACTGGCGATATGCGCGCCTTTGCCGTGCCATGCCAGAAGGTGTTTGACCGCCTGCTTGACGTCTTTTCGCTCAAGCGCCGGGATGAGCGATTCCGGTGTTGATGTCGTCAAGGCCGGAACGATTATCCAATCCGGCTTTGCAACGGACGCGGCCTCTTGTGCCGGTATGAGAAACCCCTGCCCCGTGCGGACGCGTTTGCGCACGCCAACGATGGAAACCTCGAACAGCGCCGTCTTGCTCCTGCGCTGGGCAAATCGGTTGGCGATCGCCAAGGCGTCCAAAGTCACGGTAAGGCCCGTATCGAAGAGCCCATCCAGAGCCAGGATGGAAATGCGCATGGCGTAAATGACCCTAAAGTTGTCATTTACGACTATACCGCCTGATGGCTTCGAAGACTAGATTTGTGTCCGTCGCACCTGTCCACATTCAACAAGGAGTCACCCATGAAAGTCTTCGCCATTGGCACAGCCAGCGCCGCCCTGACCCCCGAACAGCTCCAGAAGCACATGCCCCACGAAGTGCCCGCTACGCTGAAGCTCTACCTCGACGGTAAAGTCGAACAATTCTGGTTCCGTGAGAAGGTCGGACCGATCTTCTTGATGAACGTCGACTCAGTCGAGCAAGCCAAAGCCACGCTGGATTCGCTGACCCTGGTGGCCGAAAAGCTCATGACGTACGAACTGATGCCGGTCGGCCCACTGATCCCGCTCGGCCGTCTGATTCAAGGGCAGTAAACCGTTTAAATCCGGCTCATTCCACCTTTGAGCCTTCGGCGTGTGGCGTCGGCGCCGTCAGGTCTTCCACCACCCTGATCGCTGGCGCCACTAGCCCCATCACAACGCGCCCTGAGCGATCTGCTTCAGGGCATTCGAACGCAGGAGTCACCGCCGATATGACCACCCCTATCCTCATTGCCGGTGCCACGGGTACTACCGGCGGCATCGCGGCCAAACTCCTTTTGGAAAACGGCCTTCCGGTTCGCGCACTCGTGCGGAGCGACGATGAACGCGCTCAGAAGCTCAAAACGCTCGGCGCCGAAATCGTCACCGCCGATCTCCTCGATTTCCGGGCGATCCGACGCGCGTTCGTGGGGATAAAGCGAGCCTACTTCGTTTACCCAATGCGGCCCGGTCTAACCGAGGCCACCGCGATTTACGCGCAGGCCGCGTCGGAAGCCGGCGCTGAGTTCATCGTCAACATGTCTCAGCGTACAGCTCGGGCTGACGCCCGTAGCAACTCGGCGCTGGAGCACTGGCTCGCGGAGCGCATCTTCGATCACTTCGGCGTTCCTGTCGTCCACCTACATCCGACCATCTTCGATGAATGGTTGCTCTACATGCGAAAAGGGATCAGCAACGGCCACTACGCTGTTCCATTCGGCACCACCGGCAAGTTCGCATCGGTGTCAGGCCTGGACCTTGGTCGGGTAATCGCGGCCATTCTCACCCATCCCGAAGGTCACGCCGGACAAACCTACGAACTTTTTGGTCCGGAAGAGCTGCCTGCGCTTCAGATCGCGGAAATCGTCGGCCGGACGCTCGGTAAATCCGTCCAATACACACGCGTCTCCGGCGAGCAATGGATCAAGAACATCCGTGATGCGGATGTTGAAATCCCCTTCCTTGCCCAGCACATCAATGGCGTCGCACAGCAGCAGCAGGATGGCGAGATGGCGGGAACCAACAATGTGATCGAGCGAATCACGGGACGCAAACCAGAATCGGTAGCCGAGTTCGTCGAGCGGAATCGCTCAGCATGGCGATAAGTGCCACAGGCACAATGAAAATGACGCTATTTCAAATCTTCCTTGCTCTCGCTACCGGCCACCCTCGCGGCGTTGTTACCCGCCGCAGCCTTTCTCACGAGGCGAGCCGATCCTTTCGAGGAAGGAGACGCTGGAAGAGGTGGCCATCCGGATCGGCCGTAGTGAAGCCAAGTCACGGTTGCGCGAATGCTGCGCCATGAGGCTATCGAGCACCACATGCACACAGCTTCCCCGTGTTCTGTCATGTCGCCACAGAACAGCCCACGACGCTATTTCATCACCAGGACAGGCATCTTTCGCTCCGCCTCAATATCCATCTCCCATAGCTCGCGACGGGCACCTTCCTCCAGAAGTTCAGGAGGTGATGCGCGGGGCGAGTCCAATTGATCCATATGATCGAGAAGGATGAGTTGAGCACGTACGCGCGAAATAACTCGCGCGCTACGAGGTTCCGAATAGATTGCATGCTTTCGCATGCTTTGCATAACAAGGTCAAAATAGGCGTTCAAGTTCATACGAATGTCATCCTCATATGGGTGTTTCTCGCAGCTGCGCTAGCCATCTTTGAGTGACCGACAGAGGTCGCCTACGCGCCACGTCTTAAAGCACCATTGAGGCATACATGACGCCCAATGCGGTGATTTTCCATCGCCCGTCATCACGTACAACCATGCCTTTTTGTTGCAAGTGGAGCATCCGCTCTGCCGTCATGAGTTCACGATCCCAACTGATGCAAAATCGCCCCATGAGTGCGCGCATGATCCGGCACTCTGAAGGCGATAGATGTACGTTGGGAATGGCCAAGATTCAGATGAGCCTCGCGGACTCGAAAAAGAGAGCCACACACGACAAATCCAGCGTCCGTCTTTAAACCGTTAGCGCCGGCTCTTTTTCCATTTTGACTGAGGTGCCAGTGGCGGATGTCCAGGATGACCAGGTTCGCGCCCACCAAACGAGGTCCGTGAGTAGACAATATCAACGTCATGCCTGGTGTTGTCCTGTGTATCGAAATCGGGCGCATAAATACTGTGGATCTGCGCCAGCGACAGGTGCGGTGGCATACGCGACATAGGCATAAGGGATGGCCTCTGTAAATGAGCTATCACACGAGAGGTGATAAACGGGCCTTGCGTAGAGCAGGACCATGGCACAGAGGCGAGGGTTTAGGTTCGCAAGCTGAGGTAGCGGATGCGTTCCGACCGCTGCGTATGCAGCATGCGCGTATACAGGTTAAGTGGGCGTGATCCAACCCAGCGAAGCGTTGCGGCTGATCAGGTGTCCATGATGCGACCAGGACACCTTATAACGCACAGTGACTCCGTCATCGGAAGTAGTCTCTTCTGCGTTCGAGTTCTTCAACCAACTTGTTGGCACGATCCGACGCTCGCTTGGCTTGATCGAGTTCACTCATGATTTTGAATATAGGTGCGGAAAAATCGTGGGCTTCCGTGAAACGAGCTGACACAAAAAAAACCGTTAAGTAGCGGGTTTCTTTAGGCTTCTGAGACGTTCTGACACGTCCTGAAGCATGGTGTTGGTGCCAAGGGGGGCGCCGCATAGCGCGTATAAGATACTGATAAGAAAAGGTTATGACTTTTCGGTTTTTCATCCTGCCCCCAGTCATGCCCCCAAATGTTGCGCGCTTGGTCCTCCTCAGTAGCCCAACCGATAGTCACGTTCGGGTCTTCCATGAAGACCCGAACGTTATCGACCAGAACTTCGGCCAGCGCCAGTGACAGCTTTTTGTAAACTGACCTCTTCAGGGAATTAAGGGGAATCCATGAAAGACGGCCAAGTTCTGAATCTCGATAGGTGCCCTCATTGCGGCGTCGCCCATGCAAAGCGAGGACGGGCTATTCGCCGCGCTCGAACAATTGCAGGCAATTCGCGAGTCAAAGCGCGGGAAAACCAGACAAGGAGAAAATGGCGTGGCGTATTCAGCAGACAATGCGGCAAAGTTGGAAGAGCAGGCGCACGCCTGCGTCCGAATGCTCCTAGAAGTGCGAATGCGCTTGCTGATGGAAACCGAACCATCATTGCGGATCGAAAAGGCGAAGGAATACCTTAAATTTGGCGTTGCGCGACGCATCTCGACGATTGAACGTTGCATTGAAAACGTCTTTACGCTTTTCCCGACCAATACGACGCGTCCGCTAGCTAGCGAGACTATAGAAGACGTCAAGATAAACATTCAGGCCCACACAATGAACGTAACTGGCGTTCTCGACAACTGGGCGCACGTTTTTTGCGCCGAAACAGGTGCCAACGTCAAACCGGAGTCTGTCGGCTTATTTAAAGAAGCCACTAAGAAATTACTTCCCGAAAGGCTTGCTGCTTACCTGCGAGACTCGAAGATTTCCGAATGGCACAAGCAATACGCAAAGGACTATCGCGATTCTTTGGCCCATCGAATTCCGCTCTACGTTCCACCCGCTCAAATGACAGCAGAAGAACAGCAGGCATTCAACGATGCCGATCGGAAGCTGTGGGACGCCATAAAACGGCATGACTTCAACGAAGTTGAACGATTTGAACGGGAAAAGGACAGTATTGGTACTCCTGCGTTTTTCGCAATACATGCCTTTGGCGAGGCGGCGCCGATCAAATTTCACCCGCAAATGTTAGCCGACGCAATGACGCTCTCTGAACTCAGCAAACACTGTATGGCCGAAATTCCGCTTGCTCCACAGTAATTTGACTATTGGCAATCGTTCTCGATGAACGCCGACGCCCAACAAAGCTAGGCCAGCGTCGGAATACAATTTGAACCGGAACCGCAACAAGAACTACTACTCGCGTGCCTCTGGCGACATGTCGAAGCAACTGACGGCGAAGCCGCATTCTTTTCCTTTGCGATCGTCACACACGAACCGCCGCTCTAAGTTGCTGCGGCCTGGCACGATCGCTGTGTGATCGCGATCAAGCCCTACAACCTAGACGCATGGCTAGACCCGCGTGCACACAAGCTGGCAGACATGAAGGCGATACTTGATGATCCTGTAGGCGCCTATTATCAGCATGAGCTTACTAGCAACTAGCTGTGCTCACGCGCGATATGGAATACCTGAAACACGCACAGCCATTCGAAGCTTTGGCTTATTGGCCAACATCAGCATTCTTTCGATGGCCAATTGATTGAGCCTTCCAGCCAAAGATGGCCCAAGCAAGACGGAGTGCGCCAGTTTTTCCAAAGTCAACTCGGGATCTTTGAATCCGGGATGCGGGCCGATTTTTAGCTTTAACTTTGGTTGCGCGCCGCGATCGGTAATGAAATATCCGATCATGTCGTGAAAAAGCCCGTCTTTGTCACGGTCCCCCATGTATGCGAGTCGCCACTCTCTTTCTTCACTGAACCCGTTGTGCTTTGTGAACAACGAAAACAGCTTTAGCCTTTCCATGAACCAGCCGCTAGCTAAGTACACCTGATCGTCCGGCGGGTTATGCGCGCGAATTATCTCTGCGAGTGAATTTACCTGTGCCGTGATGTGAGCCGTTCGCTCAGCCTGAGACAGGTAAACAATGGGAGCTAATACGAACGGCGTGTCTTCGCGAGCATTGATGTATTGCGTATCAAAAATCAGGGCGACACCGCTTCCGTTCCCGCCATACCCGCGCCACATCGACAATATGCCGTCCCTTTCATTCGCATCGTCGTGACGACAAAAGCACGCAACGTATGTACTTGCTGCTTCCATATGCGTGTACTGGATGTAGCGCGAATTGAAATCTTCTATCAATTTTGCGCGCCTCGCATCGGACCCACATGCAGCCATGATGTTCTCATTGCTGAGGAACAATCGTTGTCCCTGCTCAAGGCCCCAGCGCATTTCCTCGCTGTCGTTCATTAGAAGCGGGTGCGAAAACCACATTTCGTTGTTCATGACGATCTTTTCGAGCACCGGCAACGTGGTGTAGTGAGCCAATAACGGGCGAAGTTTCGGGTAGGCGGTCGACTCGTCGAAGTCTCGCCACAGTTCGGTCCTACAAGCATCAGAGAAATCAGTCATCGTCATTCCAATGTGATTACTTCGTCGGACGGCTTACCCACCAGCATAGACGCAAAAAATCCGCCGGGGCTGGCGGGTTTTGCATAGGTCAACGGGGCGGCCAATCTTCTGTCGGGTGGCGCTTTTTTATGCCGGTTACGCATGAAATTTCATTTATTTCAATAAGATAGATTCAAGCAGGTATAAACAACAAATGGAATTTCTAAGGCCACGCACAACGCGAATTCTGGGGTGTCGAGGACCCCGCCCTGCATACCCCCTCGGGAAGGACCCGGCGAAAAAGGGCTAAATCGCGGCGCTACTTGTTTCGCGGCAGTATGGATTTTTGAAGTCAGTGGATAGGCTTCCAGCATAGTCGCCAGGCGACCTCACACCACTTATCCACCGGCTTATCCACAAATTATTGGGTTGACCGGGCCTTTTGACCCCGATATGTTGGGGGTGTGGGCAAAAAATAACCACTTGCCGGTTGCAGCCGGACAAGTGGTCGGTGCCCACAAAACCCACGGCGCAGAGCGCGTATGGGAATCGAGCGGGGTCAACTGCACGATATCCGTACGTTCGACGGAGTGTCAAATCGAACTGCTCGCCAGGCCTGGCCGCCGTGGACCTTCAATCTCACGTGTGGAGCAGTTTGTATGGCTAAAAAGCATGAGATGTATGTTGAACGTCGCGAGCAAGGCGACTATGCGGTCCGGCGCCCGGGAGCCTCACGGGCAAGTACCGTTGAGCCAACCCAGGCGAAAGCCATCGCATGGGCAACTGAACATGGGGCGAAACATCCCTTAGTCGAACGGGTACGCCACACATCCGTGGGCCACCCTGATAAATGGCGTTCAAGCGGTAAGTAAGCGTTAGCGGCACTCATGACCCGGCATCCTTCGCGACGCCGGGTCATGTCATTAGCGATAACAATAATGAGGCGTGCTTAGAAGGTAGCGCTGCAACGTCGCGTGTGTTGGTTGAAGCGCCATCCTAAGAGGGATAATGCCTCATGCTTAAGAACCAACTTCTTTCCATTTATCGCACTGGTCTAGCCCTTCCTTTTTCTTGCCGGGACAGCCGGGACAACCGGGACACGTTGAGGCCCAAGAGCTAGCCTGTCCCGGTAGCCCGACAAGCTCTCGGGACAGCCGGGACAAATAGCGATCTCCAAACACCGTTATGGCGCTTAAGCTCCGGCCCACAGTGTCGAAGTGACCACGTAAACGCGCACGCTACGCCCGTCGGGTAGGCGCTCCTTGCGCGTTGCCTCGCCATTGCTACCGGGTAACAACGCACCTGCCTCCATTAATGTCTTAGCGACAGCAGCAGGATCAAAGCCGGTGCACACCTCACGTCGAAAAGCTTCGCGCTCAATGTAGAACACAGGACCGGCATCGGTACGCTTACGGAAGCCGGCGCGATTGATAGTGCGGGGAGCGTCATCCATCACGCTCCAGTCAGTAAACCGGGATTCACCGTGCGCTGATAGGAATGCCCGCACCTGCTCCAGCATGGCGGTTGGCTCCGAAGCGCCATCCGTGCCGCGTGCTGCCAGCCATGCGGAGAAACACGCTTGAGCCGCCCGTGTTGCTTCGCCCGTGCGCCAGCCGGTGAGCTGATAGTAGGTTGCCAATTCACCGGCTACACCCAGCAGCGCGAAACGCTCGGCAACACGCCGAACCTGTCCAGTGGTATTCGGACCAACAAGATTGGCAAAAATTACTTTTTGCGACTCCGCCAACGTCTTGCGAACTTTCCCTTGATCGGCCACCAAAGCCCGCAGGAATGCAGGCAGCGCGTGCCCGTAGTGCGTGGCGCTGGCGGCCTTCAATTCGTCCGCGAGTAAACCCGGTGCCACGTCGTCGGACAGCGCATTGAAAATACCGCACCCTGCGCCAGCATCGGCGGGTAAATCGATTACACGCACCTCTTGCCCTGCACGCACCTTGCCACCCGACTGTGTAACCAAATCGCCTAAACCGATCTCACCAGCGGAAAGGAACAAAACGCGCCACGTTGTTAGCGCTCGCGGTGAGCCATCGCGTGCGGCTCGCCCCTTGCCTTGCCCGTTTGCCAGCAGATAAGCCACCGCACCCGCATGCTTAGGCTCAAGCTGACCGATCTCGTCCAGAACCAGCAGCAAGTCAGAGTGCATCGCGGCGATGCCCTCAAGGGCATTGTCAGTGTTTCGCCAAGTTCGTAGAAAGCTCGGAGACCCGTATAGAGATGTAGCTACAGACAGCGCCGTGCTCTTACCGGTACTGCTTGCACCACGCAGATGGAAGCCGCCGCCATCCATGCCTAGCAAGCCAAGACACGGCCCCGCAAAGCCAGCGCAAATAGAAAGAACTAATCTTGAATGTCCAACGCAGCGCGCCGCCACCTGCTCCCGCCACCCCTCAAGCGTGCCACCCTGCCCCAGCGCAACACCATCCAGGCTCGCAGACTGGAATAGCACCGACTCGCCGTCGGCCTCGCCAAAGGTCTCGCGTGGCAACACAAACACGTCACCATGCCAGCCGGTACGGGTTACACAACGCGCTGCCGCTTTCGGTTTTTCGGTCTGGATGTAATCCGCGAGTTTGCCCCGATCCTTCGTATTTGAAGTAATCGTCAGCCCTTCGCGCAGCAGTTCGCCACGCAATTCCTCGCCACCGCCCGCCAGCATCTGCATTGGCATGCACCAGCGATGTTCGCGCCCGTCGCGATCAGGGAACACGAGCAAGCGCCCCCATTCACCACCCTGCATGTCACGAGTATCGGCGGCCACGCGCAACGGCGAGCAAATCCAGCGAGACGGCGCATAACCCGTGATCTCCCCGCTACCGTCGCGGGCTACATCAATCCAATAGACGCCCGCCGCACGAGTAGCATCGTCGCATTCCACCAGTTCAAAGTGCGGCCTTAGCTCACCGTTGTCCCGCTTGTCCCGCTCGGCTGATTTAGAACCGGGACGGTCCGAAGCCTTGGTGCGCAATGTGTCCCGAGTGTCCCGGCTGTCCCGGGCATTTTTTGCAAGGGTCTGCACCGGAGCTAGCCGATCCAACAAGTCCAGATCGGCAATAGCCTGCTTATCTATCTCACGGACGTGTCGAGAAAGCGTCTCCATACCATTCATCGCAACGCCTCCCGTGCCTGGGTAATGCGCCGGGCGGCCAACCTAACACGCATTACATCATTCCCGGGTAACGGGTTACCTGCCTGCATGTCATTCGCGGCGATCAAAACCACCGTGGCCTCACGATCCAGCACACCTAAGGCTGCGCCCCACCCGTTATGCTTGAATGCTTCGGTCGTCCCTTTGCGGCCTTCAGGGCTGGTGTCTTTGATCCGTCCGGGGAACAGATCTGCCATCTGTAAACCTAGCGCATGAAGGATGCCTGGGGTGTCGTTGCATGCGAAGCAATGGAGCATTACACGCCCATCATCGGCTTCAACGACAGAGAGAGACCCACGCGCTTTGTTGTGACCGTTGGGGCAGTCTGCCCGCCAGCCACTGCCTTGTTTTCGCACCCCGTTGAGCCGAGCCAGCAATAGGGCGGCGCTCATGCGCCAACCCCTGACTGCGACTCAGCAAACGCCAGCACTTCGGCAGTTCGCCACGCCGTCACGCGACTGGATAGTTTGATCGGCTTGGGAGCTTTACCAGCACTCACCCATTCCCACCAAGTAGAGCGGGAGATGGGTAACAAACCAATCTTGTTCGCCTTACGATTGGTGTAAATGTCGGCAGCACGAACGTAAACGGGTAGCGTCATACCGTGCCCCCTGCTCGCTTTGTCATGTAGCAGTGAATCTCACTCCACAAAATGAATGTCTCGCCGTGTGGCGCTTGATGTGCCTCTATCTCCCCATTGCGGATCATGTCGCACAGCTTCAGTGGGCGAACACTTATATAAGTGGCCGCATCCTTGAGCTTGCAGTATGACCCGCCGTGATCGTTCATCTGTTTCATGCTGTTGATATTCCTACAGAGACACACCGGCCGGCACATTGCTGGCGCTTTCTTTATG
Organism: Dyella monticola; assembly: GCF_003363155.1. Taxonomy (GTDB): domain Bacteria; phylum Pseudomonadota; class Gammaproteobacteria; order Xanthomonadales; family Rhodanobacteraceae; genus Dyella_B; species Dyella_B monticola. The sequence goes on from NZ_QRBE01000010.1 coordinate 107,655, forward strand.
GTGATCTCTCATGAGCGTTTCCTCGGTGGGTTGTTATTGAGCACTTTGTCGTCCCGCGTGAACCTGCATAGTCCGACAGCGACCCCATAATCAGAGATCGGTAACCGCAGCGTCATTGCAGAAAGTTTCCAAGTGAATCATCCAGCCACGCAGTCGGCGTTCCCATTGCGGAAATGTCTGCATCGGTGCGTTGCTGGACTTCATCGGTTAGGACGAAGTTAGGATCGCGGATAGCTTAGATGCCCTCCATTGCGGAGATGTTCGCTTTTTCGACAGCCCAATGAAGTAGTTAGCTAATGCGCTCATTGGGAGTAACGTACCCACGTAGCGAACCTGATCGCCAAAAAATGACGGGCCACCTCGCGGCAGCCCTAATGGATTGATTCTGATTTAGTACTAGACGACTAGAACGTAGCAGGCTGGAGGATTGCACGCTCAGCAAACATCAATCCTCGTCGCAAAGCGCGCTCGGCCTCATCCAACCAAGTCAACGCATCAGCTTCCGCCAATCGTTCAATCTCATTACGATCAAATGCTTCTACGGCGGCATCGTGTTGTGCTGCCACGCGCAGCTCAATGTCAGTTAACAGCGATCGCGCCGCCAATCTCAGCGCATGCAGCTGTTGTGTAAGGTCCGCTGGTTCTATCGTTTGCATCTGCATGTTTGTTCCCTTCCTTCGTTCCTGGCAATCAGCCAGCCTTGCTTTTGAATGCAACGACTTGGCCACCCGTGCGCAGGCCGTCTAAATAATCGGCCCACGCCTGCATCATCCGTTTGCGATCCTCTAGATATTTCGCGGCGTAGTTGTAAGCGCCTTTGACCTCATTAGACTCGGCGTGCGCTAGTTGGCGCTCGATAGCGCGTTCATCCCAACCCATTTCGTTCAAACGACTGGATGCCATCGCACGAAAGCCGTGACCGGTCATCGTGTCGCCGTCATAACCAAGACCGCGCAAGGCCATGTTTACTGTGTTCTCGCTCATTTGGCGGCTAGCGCCGCGCAAGCTTGGGAATACATAGCGCCCATGCCCGGTGAGCGGATGCAGGTCGCGCAGGATCGCAATGGCTTGCGCGGATAGCGGCACAAGGTGATCTGCTTTCATCTTCATGCGCGCGGCGGGAATACGCCACATTGCGTCGTCGAAGTCGATTTCCGACCAGTCCGCACCGCGCAGCTCGCCTGGGCGTACGAACACCAGCGGTGCCAGCTTCAGCGCAGCGTGGGTAACGGGCTGACCGGTAAAGCCGTCGATATCGCGCAACAGCTGACCGATTTTCGCTGGATCAGTGATGGCGGCATGGTGCTTGTGTTTCACCCGCTTGATAGCGCCTCGCAGCGCAGCGGTTGGATCGTTATCAACCTTGCCTTCCAGAATGGCGAACCGGAAAACCTGCCCTGCTTTGATCTTGGCACGGCGCGCAGTTTCCTGTTTGCCCGCAGCTTCTATCTTACGTAGGGCATCTAGCAGCACGCGTGGCGTGATTGCAGCCAATGGCAAGCAGCCGATTTCAGGAAATAAAAACGTCTCGAACAACCAACGATTTTTGTTCGCGGTTACTTCAGCGACTCGTTCGTGCTCACGAGTCATCCATTCTCGGGTGACGGCTTCGAAGGTGTCAGCGGCGGCTTGATTGGCTTCGGCTCGCTGGCGCTTGGCTTCCTGCCTTTCGGCACTAGGGTCTATGCCCTGTGCAATGAGCTTCCTGGCTTCGTCCCGCCTCTCGCGAGCTTCACTAAGGCTGGTATCAGGGTAGCCACCTAGCGCCAGCCGCTTTTCCCTGCCATCCACCCGGTACTTGAGGCGGAACAGCTTCCCGCCTGATGGGGACACTTCCAGATACATCCCCTTTTCGTCGTACAGCCGATATGGCTTGTCCGCAGGCTTAGCCTGCTTGATGTCGAGAACGGTCAGGGGCATGGGGGCATTCCTTGCACAGGACTAACGCAATTTCTTGCACTGCCCCCAAGTCTGCCCCCACAGAGGGGTGGATTGCAATGGATGCCCCCGGATTGATTCGGACAGCGGGCAATAAAAAACCCGCCTAAGTAGCGGGTTTTTATCGTCTTTTTGGTCTGGTCTGGACCGTATCAGACTGCTTAATGGTGCCCAAGGGGGGACTCGAACCCCCACGACTTACGTCGCTACCACCTCAAGGTAGTGCGTCTACCAATTCCGCCACCTGGGCTGGTGTCTTTCGATTTTAGTGCTTGCTCGTTGCTGCTGCCGGGGCCGTGGGGGCCGGGACTTCACCCTGCTGCGCCTTGGCCGGTGCCGGCTGGGCGGCGGGTACTTCGCCGTTGTTGGCCGGAGCAGTGGGCGCTGGCACAGCCGCCTGAGGTTTGGCCGGCGCGGCGGGCTGCGCATTTTGCGTTGTCGCGGGCTTGTTGCCAAGGGCCGCCATCACCCCGAGGTCGTTGTTGGCCTGCTGCTGATGGATGGCGCTGCCGTTGGCCTTCAAGTAGATGCCCATGCCGAGGCTGATCACGAAGAACAGCGCCGCGAGCACGGCGGTGGAGCGCGACAGGAAGTTGGCTGAGCCGCGGGCACCGAACACCGTGGCGGATGCGCCGGCACCGAAACCGGAGCCCGCGTCGGCGCCAGCGCCGCGCTGCATGAGGATCAGCACGATCATCGCTGCAGCGATCAGGATGTAGAACACGCTGAAGATGACGAACATGAGGTCTCGCGTAAGGTTCGGTGTCGCTCAACGAGCGGCGTTGCAGATGGCGAGGAATTCGGACGCTACGAGGGACGCGCCCCCGATCAAACCGCCGTCCACATCCGGCTGCGCGAAAAGCTCCGCAGCGTTGGCCGCCTTGACGCTGCCGCCATAAAGCAGCCGGGTCAGACGGGCAATCATAGCATCCTCCTGCGCCAATTGGCTACGGATGAACGCATGCATTTCCTGGGCTTGCTGGGGGGTGGCGGTGCGGCCTGTGCCAATGGCCCAGACCGGTTCGTAGGAGATCACGGCGGTGTCGAAACTGGCGATGCCATTGAGCGCAAGCACGGCCGCAAGCTGGCGTTTGACGACCTCCATATTCTCCCCGGCCTCGCGCTGCTCCAGGCTCTCGCCCACGCACAGAATGGGGGTGAGACCAGCGGCACGGACGGCCGCGAATTTGCGCGCCACTTGCTCGTTACTTTCGCTGTGGTAGTGGCGGCGCTCGGAATGACCAACCAGCCCCCATCGGCAGCCCACGTCGGCCACCATCGATGCCGATACTTCGCCGGTATAGGCGCCCTGCCCCTGATGCTCGCTTACGTCCTGCGCACCGAAGCCAATGCTTGTGGCGCCGAACTTATCCACCAGCGGGGCGAGATAGGGATACGGCGGAATCACCAGCACGTCGATGCCTTCAGGCTTGGCGCGGGCGATTTCGTCCACCAGGGCTTCTGCCATGGAGCGGCTGCCGTGCATTTTCCAATTCCCAGCGACAAGCTTTTTGCGCATGGCGTGAAGCATCCGTTGCAATAAAGCTGGCAAGCTTAGCTATGGTCAAAAGGCGCAGCAACGCGCCTGCTGAACGCATTTTTATTTATATCGATCTAGGTAGGAAGAACACATGACGCAAGCCCGCCCGCTCAGCCTGATCACCGGCGCCTCCGCCGGCATTGGTGCCGCTTTCGCCCATGCGCTTGCCACACGTGGACATGATCTGGTGCTTACGGCGCGGCGCACGGATCGCCTGGACGCCCTGGCGCAGGAACTGAGCCATCAACACGGTATTCACGCGACGGCGATCACCTGCGACCTGGCCGACCCAGACGGTGCGGAACAACTCTGCGCGACGCTGGCAGCGCGTGGTTTGCACGTGGACTGGTTGATCAACAACGCAGGCTACGGCGTACCCGGCCGGTTCGATCAAAACGATTGGCAGGTGCACGCGGATTTTCTGCGTGTGCTGGTGACCGCGCCCACGGAGCTGGCGTGGCGATTGATTGGCGGTATGCGGGAACGGCGCTATGGACGCATCGTCAATGTCGCGTCGCTGGCAGGCCATGTGCCGGGCACGGCGGGTCATACGCTGTATGCGGCGAGCAAGGCGTACATGATCAAGTTTTCACAATCGCTTGCGTTGGAGAACCAGCACCTGGGTGTGCATGCATGCGCGCTTTGCCCGGGATTTACGCGCTCTGAGTTTCACGATGTCACCGGTACGCGACCGCTGGTGAGCAAGATGCCGGATTTCATGTGGCAGGACGCGAGTGCGGTGGTGCAGGAAGGTATCGAAGCGGTGGAGCGCGGTGACGCGGTACATGTAACGGGGCGCTTTAATCGCGCGGTGAAGGGTTTGTTCAAGCTGATGCCGGATCGGCTTGCGTTGAAGGTGTCGGCGAAGCAGTCGAAGCGGTATCGGGCACATGAGTGAGTGGCGGTGGCTTCGAGTTGTTGGTCCATCTTTTATGTGTCGCTGTCCAGGGACTTCTCGAACTTTGCGGAAAAGACAGCCACCTTCAACAGCCCCATTGTCCTTCGCCGGAATGACGGTAAGGCAAGATGAACCGCTTCGCGGAGACCACGTCATCGCATGGTGAGACATTACACGTTCATCAGGTACCCGTGATCAGGCCGCACTGATCCAATGCGCAAGCAAGAATGCAGTCGCCGACGCGAGGCCACCAATCAACACCGTCTGCACCGCATTGCGCCACGCACTCACCCCGGTAAAGCGCCCTTTCGCCGCACCGAACAAGGCCAATGCAAGGCCCGTGCAGACCATCGATACCGACAATGCAGGTTGCAGTCGGTCAATCAACATGTAGGGCGCAAGCGGTACCAAACCTCCGACGATGTACGCACCGCCAATGGTGAGCGCACTGCGCAAGGCACGACCCGGCTGAGGCGTTTCCAGCCCCAGTTCGAAGCGCATCATGAAATCCACCCAGGCTTCGTGATCCTTGCGGAAATGTGCAAGGATCGGCTCGCATGCGGTGCGATCCAGGCCGTACCCTTTGAAGATATCCACGATCTCGCGCTCTTCCTCGCGCTGCAGATCGCGGATCTCGCGAAATTCACGGCTGCGTTCGGAATGATAGTGATCGATCTCGCCCCGCGCGGCGAGGTAGCCACCAAGGCCCATGGCGATGGCGCCGGCGGCGATTTCCGCCACGCCCGCCACTACCACGACCCTGCTGGCCACATTGGCTGCGGAAAGGCCGGCGGCGAGCGCGAACGGTACGGTGAGGCCATCGGCCATGCCCAGCACGAGATCGCGAACGGTGTCGGAGGCGGCGAAGTGCCGCTCTTTGTGCGTGTGGCAGTGGGTGACGGACATGTGATGGTTCCCGAATAAACGCAGAGACTTTAGCGGGTGTGCGTTTTCGGCGGAATAATGAGACTTACACGCATTGGCTTTTGCAGTGAAGCCCTCAAACGCGTCCGCTCCGTTGCCTGCAACAACGCCATAGTGCTGCTCCCTGCATGCGTCTGCCTTCGCGCGAGCGCGGAGCGACCCCACCCCGGCCCTCCCCTGCAGGGGAGGGAGTTGTTCTCGTTTAAATCAGCTTGATCTCACGCAAGCGCTGCATGAGGTACTCATGCGAGTTAATGGAGGTGTCGTAACGCCGAGGGTTATCCGGCGTCACACATTCCGGCAGGGGATCGAGCACCACGTCCGGATTGGGATGCAGGAAGTACGGCACCGAATAACGCGGCTTACGCGCGTTTTCGTTCTGCGGATTCACCACGCGATGCGTGGTTGACGGATACACGTGATTGGTCAAGCGCTGCAGCATGTCGCCGATGTTCACCACGATGGCATCGCCTTCGGTGGTGATGGGCAGCCACGCGCCTTCGCGGGTGAGCACTTCCAGGCCTTCGGCGCTCGCGCCCACCAACAGGGTGATGAAGTTGATGTCTTCATGTGCGCCCGCACGCACATTGGGAATGTTTTCCTCGGTGATGGGCGGGTAATGGATTGGGCGCAGGATGGAATTGCCCTGGTCGATCTTGTCCTCGAAGTAGTTCTCGGGGAGATCGATGTGCAGCGCCAGCGCGCGCAGCACGCGGCCACCGAGCAGATCGAGCGACTGGAACAGCTCGTAGGCATATTCGCGAAAACCCGGTACTTCGGCGGGCCAGATGTTCGGCGGCATCAGCTCGGCAAAGCGCGAGTTGCGGTCGATCTCGCGGCCGATATGCCAGAACTCCTTCAGATCCGGATAGCGGCTGTCCTTGGCGGTTTCGATCTTGAAGGGCGTGTAGCCGCGTGCGCCACCGGTGCCGGGCACGTGGTACTTCATCTTCGTCTCGATGGGGAGCGCAAAGAAACGCTCGAACGCATCGTAGGCGCCGTCGATCAGTTGCGAGGTGATACCGTGGCCGCTGATGCAGCAGAAGCCGAATTCGCGATACGCCGCACCAAGCTCCGCTACGAAGGCGGCGCGATCGGTGTCGTAACGGCGGATGTCGAGGGTGGGAACGTGCTTGGTCGACGAACGTGACGATGTGTCCATAAAGGCATCCAGGTTAGGCGTGCGGTCGATTTGTGTTCCGCCACCGCAGGGGCGGTGCACGTCGGGCCTCGGAGCTGTCTGCGTTTGCGCTAGACAGGCTCCACTCCATGGCGACCTGGGTCTGTTCATGGCGCAAGGAATGCGCCACTGGTTCACGAGCGTTCTGTTACGGATTTTACGACGTCCGCGAGGCGTTCGGCCATCTGCCTCACCTCGGCTTCGTCGGCGGCCTCCACCGTCACCCGCACCAGCGGTTCGGTGCCCGAGGCGCGCAGCACCACGCGGCCACGGCCCAGCAAGGCTTGTTCGGTATCGGCCAATGCCTTGCGCACGGCGTCCGTGTTGAGGGCCTCGCGTGCGCCGGCAGCGCGTACGTTGATCATGACCTGGGGCATTTTCTTCAGGCCCTGGCGCGCGGCGGCCAGATCTTGCCCGGCCAGTTTCAGCGCTTCGAGCACGGCCAGCGCCGCGACGATGCCGTCGCCGGTGGTGGCGCGATCCAGGCATAGCAGATGACCGGAGGTTTCGCCGCCCAGCACGCCGCCGTGCTCCTTCAGCTTCTGCAGCACGAAACGGTCGCCGACGTTAGCGCGAATGAGCTCCACGCCCAGCCCGGCGAGCGCCTGCTGCAAGCCGTAGTTGCTCATCAGCGTGCCGACCACGGGGCCTTTGAGCATGCCGCGCGCTTGCCAGCTTTGCGCAAGTACATAGAGCATGTCGTCGCCATCGCCCAGGGCACCATGGCGATCCACCACTTGCACGCGGTCGCCATCACCGTCGAAAGCAAAGCCGATATCGGCGTGGTGCTCTACCACCGCGCGCTGCAATGCGTCCGGATGCATGGAACCGACATCATGGTTGATGTTGAAGCCATCGGGCTTGTCGCCGAGCACGAACAGCTCAGCGCCCAACTCGGCGAACACTTTCGGTGCAACCTGATACGTGGCGCCGTGCGCGCAGTCGAGCACGATCTTCATGCCGGCAAGGCTGAAATCATCCGGCACGGTGGCTTTGCAGAATTCGGCGTAACGCGTCACCGCATCGGTTACACGCACCACTTTGCCGAGGTGCCTTGAATCGACCGTGGTAAATGGCGCTTCGGTTTCGCGCTCGATGGCCGCTTCGATGTCGTCTGACAGCTTTTCGCCATGCGTGGAGAAAAACTTGATGCCGTTGTCGTAATGCGGATTGTGCGAAGCGCTGATCACAATGCCCGCATCCGCACGCAAACTGCGCGTCAGGTAGGCCACCGCCGGCGTGGGCATCGGACCGAACAAGCGCACATCCGCCCCTGCCGCGGAGAGGCCCGCTTCCAGCGCGGATTCGAACATGTAGCCGGATGCGCGTGTGTCTTTGCCGATCAGCACCAGCGGGCGGCTGCGCGAGGTCTTTTCCCGCCCCAGCACGACGCCGAGCGCGCGGCCCAGGCGCAGCATGAAATCGGCGCTGATGGGCCACTCGCCCACACGGCCACGGATGCCGTCGGTACCGAAGTATTTGCGTTCGTTCATGGCGTCGGGTCTTTGGGAAACGTGTACGAGGAAATAGGCAGCATCGCGTCAGCTGGGCGTGAAGGATACGCCCTCGCGTTCCCTTCACTCATCATCCGGCCAGCGTGGCATCGTGGGCGTATCGCGCCGTTCGGGCACATCGCCGGCTTTTACGGCGTGCCACACATTCAGCGCGTCCACTGTGATGGCCACGTCATGCACGCGCACCATGCGCGCACCGCGCTGCACGGCAATCAGGGCGGCGGCGGCGGAACCGGCGGCGCGGTCGGCCGCCTGCTGGCGACCAGTGAGCGTGCCGATCATCGCTTTGCGCGACAGCCCCACATAGACGCCGCTGCCGAGGTCGGCGAAGCGTTCCAGTTTGCGCAGCAATGCGAGGTTGTGTTCCAGCGTTTTGCCGAAGCCGAAACCGGGGTCGACCATCACCTTGCGACGGTCGATACCGGCCATCTCGCACGCGAACAGGCGGTCGGTGAGAAAGCGATGCACTTCACCGACGACATCGTCGTATTGCGGGTCATCCTGCATGCTGCGCGGTTCGCCTTTCATGTGCATCAGGCAGATCGGCACGCGCAATTGGGCCGCGGCATCCAGCGCGCCTTCGCGGCGCAGCGCATAGACATCGTTGATCATGCCGGCGCCGGCGGCGACGGCCGCACGCATTACGTCCGGCTTGGACGTATCCACGGCGATCGGCAGGGAGGTGCGTGCGACCAACTGCTCGATAACGGGGATGACTCGTTTGAGTTCTTCGCCGGCCGATACATCGGCCGCGCCCGGTCGCGTGGATTCCCCGCCCACATCGAGCATGTCCGCGCCCTCTTCGGCCAGACGCACGCCGTGCGCCACGGCATCGTCAAGGCGCTTGAATTGGCCGCCATCGGAAAACGAATCGGGGGTCACGTTGATGATGCCTACCACGCGCGGACGATCCAGCGTCAGCGGGCGTCCATTGCAATCGAGCACGGTGGCGAACATGTCGGTCATCAGGGCCCAAGCTCCAGACCACCCAGCGCTCCCATGAACTGGCGGTAATAACGCAGCTCATCGATGGAATCGCGAATATCCGAAAGCGCGGTGTGCGCCGATTCCTTATTGAAACCGCGACCGATGGCCGGCGACCAGCGTCGCGCCAACTCTTTCAGCGTGGACACATCGAGATTGCGGTAATGGAAGAAGCGCTCAAGCTGAGGCATCTGCCGATGCATGAAACGACGATCCTGGCAGATCGAATTACCGCACATCGGCGATTTACCTGACTGCAACCATTGCCGGAGGAAATCCAGCGTGGCCTGTTCGGCGTCGGCATGCGTGACGGTGGACATCAGCACCTGATCCCATAGCCCGGAGCGACGGTGCTGATTGCGGTTCCACGTGTCCATGGCCTCAAGTCTCGCCACCTCGTGGTGGATGGCGAACACGGGGCCCTCGGCCAGAACGGTCAGTTCCTTGTCCGTGACGATGGTAGCGATTTCGAGGATCGAATCATTGTCGGTATCCAAACCGGTCATTTCCAGGTCGATCCAGATGAGATTGTCTTCGTTCGCTTGGCTCATGAGCCCTCCTGGCCCGGAAGTCTAGCAAAGCAGGGGCCGAAATTAAGGCATCCCTTAAAGACCCATCCCCTCAAAGGCATTCCCACTTCAGGCCAGTGCTTTTCCCCGCCATCTGCGCATGGACCGCGCCCTGCCCTATGCGATGATTGACGCATGCAGACCCTTCTTTGGCACGATTACGAAACCTTCGGCACGGATACGCGGCGGGACCGGCCGGTGCAATTTGCCGGTATCCGCACCAGCCTGGAGCTGGAAATCGTGGACGAGCCGGTCATGTTCTACGGCAAGCCTCCGCGCGACATGCCACCCAGCCCGGAATCATGCCTGATCACCGGCATCGTGCCCCAACACGCCGACCGCGATGGACTGCGGGAAGCCGATTTCGCCGCACGGGTGCACGAGCAACTGGCCGCCCCAGGCACCTGCGGCGTGGGCTACAACTCGTTGCGCTTCGACGATGAATTTACGCGCCAATTGCTCTATCGCAATTTTTTCGAACCCTATGCGCGCGAGTGGGAAAACGGCAATTCGCGCTGGGACCTGATCGACCTGGTACGCATGTGCGCGGCGCTGCGCCCGGAAGGCATTGCGTGGCCCACGCATGAGGACGGCACACCCAGTTTCAAGCTGGAACATCTGGCTGCATCCAACCATCTCAAGCAGGAGCGCGCGCACGATGCGCTTTCGGACGTGCATGCCTTGATCGATCTGGCGCGCCTGATTCGCGTGCGCCAACCGCGACTGTGGGAATGGCATTTCGCACTGCGACGCAAGCAACGCGTGTTCGAACTGCTGGATATCGCCACGATGACGCCGCTGCTGCATGTGTCCTCGCGCTACCCGGCCAGCCGTCGCTGCCTGGCCATCATCGTACCGTTGGCGGTGCACCCCAGTCGCTCCGGGGAAATCATCGTGTACGACCTCGCGCAGGACCCTGCCGATCTGCTCACGCTCGATGCTGAGGATGTAATCGACCGCATGTTCACCGCGCGCGCGGATCTGCCTGAAGGTGTCGAGCGCATTCCATTACGCACTGTGCATGCCAATCGCTCGCCGGCGTTGGCGCCACTATCGGCCTTGAAAGGCGTAGACCCGACACGGTTGCAACTGGATGTGGATCGCTGCCTTGCGCACGCCGACAAGCTGCGCGCCGCCACCGGTTTGAGCGAGAAATTGCAGCGCATTTTCCAGCAATCGGCCGCACTGCCGCCGCCGGAAGATCCGGAGTTGGCGCTGTATGGGGGTTTTCTGCCCGATTCGGACAAGCGCCTTCTGCGCGATGTGCGTTCGACGCCACCCGAGCAACTGGGACAACGCCATTTCAATTTCCGCGACGCGCGCTATCCCGAACTTCTGTTTCGCTATCGCGCCCGCAATTGGCCCCACACGCTGACGCCCGAAGAGCACCAGCGCTGGGATACCTTCCGCGTCCAGCGTCTTACGCGTCCCACGCCATTGACGACGCTTACACTGCCGGACTATTTCTCCAAACTCGCCATGTTGCGTAACGATCCACAGGCGCAGAACAAGCTCGCCCTGCTCGACCAACTGCAAGCCTGGGGCGAACAACTCGCCACCGAGGCTGGTGTGCCGGCCTGACAAGGAACCCCCCATCGATGCCACGCGCTTATTTTTCATCCGCGACATTCCGCTTTCTCAAGGCCCTGGCGCGCAACAACAAGCGCGAGTGGTTCCTCGCGCATAAAGCCGAATACGAACGTGATGTACGCGATCCGTTCGTTGAGCTGATCACCGATATACAGGCACCTCTCGCCAAGATCAGCCCGCATTTCCGCGCCGATCCGCGCAAGAACGGTGGCTCGATGTTTCGCATTTATCGCGACACGCGGTTTTCCAATGACAAGGAACCGTACAAGCCCTGGGCCAGCGCGCGTTTTTTCCATGAGCGCCGGCATGAAATCGCCGCGCCCTCGTTCTACCTACACATCAAGCCGGGTGACTGCTTTATTGGCGGCGGCATGTGGCATCCGGAACCGGATGCGCTCAAGCAGATTCGCGCGTTTCTCGCGGACAATCCAACCGCGTGGAAACGCGCGACGCAAAGCAAGGCATTCAGCGATCACTTTGCATTCTGGGGTGAATCGCTTTCGCGCCCACCGCGCGGATTTGATCCGGCGCATGAGCTGATCGACGACCTTAAACGCAAAAGTTTTGCAGCGGGTGAGCAGTTCGACGAGGCGCTGGCGTGTTCGTCGGAATTGCTGCCGTTTATGGTGGCAGGCTATAAGCGGTTGGCGCCGATGATTGATTATTTGTGTGCGGCGAGGGAGCTGGAGTTTTAGTGGCCGCCACCTTGGTGCCGCTTACCTCTTTGCTGATAATAGTGTAGAGAGGCACTTTTTTTCGCCAATTTTCCACTTTACCTCAAGGTCATTCCGGCGAAAGTGGAATCCATTGTCAATGCGAAGCATGGATTCCGGCCTTCGCCGGAATGACGTCAGGGCAAGTTGAAGTCTTGCGGGTAAAGCTAAGATGGGAGCGAAAGGCTCCTTACGCCTCAGGCCGCATATACGGGAACAACAACACATCGCGGATCGACGATGAGTTGGTGAGCAGCATCACCAACCGATCGATACCGATGCCCAAACCACCGGTGGGCGGCAAACCGACTTCCAGCGCCCTGATGTAATCGGCGTCGAAATGCATCGCTTCATCATCGCCCGACTCCTTCGCATCCACCTGCGCCTGGAAGCGTGCCGCCTGGTCTTCCGAATCGTTCAACTCAGAGAAGCCGTTGGCCAGTTCCTTACCGTTGATGAAGAGCTCGAAGCGATCGGTGATGCCCTTGTCGACGTCGTTCTCGCGCGCCAGCGGTGATACTTCCACCGGATGATCGATGATGAAGGTCGGCTGCACCAGCGTGTGCTCCACCGTCTTCTCGAAGATTTCCAGCAAGAGCTTGCCCCAGCCGTAACCCGGCTTTACCTGCAGGCCCAGGCGCTTGGCGTGCGCAGCCATGGCGTCACGGTTGCGCAGTTCTTCGCGCTTGATCTCGGGGTTGAGTTCCAGCACGGCATCTTCCATGCGCCAGCGCCGGAAGGCAGGACCGACGTCGATGGAAGCGCCTTCCCAACTGAGCTGCGTGGTACCCAGCACGTCTTTGGCGGTGTCGCGAATCACGGCCTCGGTCAGATCCATGATCTCGTGGTACGTGGCGTACGCCTGATACAGCTCCAGCATGGTGAACTCGGGGTTGTGCCGCGTGGACACGCCCTCGTTACGGAAGTTGCGGTTGATCTCGTAGACGCGGTCGAAACCACCCACCACCAGACGCTTGAGATAGAGCTCCGGCGCCACGCGCAGGAACAGATCGATATCCAGCGCGTTGTGATGCGTAATGAACGGACGCGCAGTGGCTCCGCCAGGGATGATGTGCATCATTGGCGTTTCCACTTCCATGAAGCGGCGTGGATCGGCTTCCAGCCACTTGCGCATGTAGCCGATGATCTTCGAGCGCAGCATGAAGGTGCGGCGCGCTTCCTCGGTGACGATCAGGTCGACATAGCGCTGGCGATAACGTTGTTCGACGTCGGCCAGACCGTGCCATTTGTCGGGCAATGGGCGCAGGCTCTTGGTCAACAGGCGCAGCTGATTCACCTTGATCGACAACTCGCCGGTCTTGGTGCGCATGAGCTGGCCCTGCGCGCCGACGATATCGCCCACGTCCCAGCCCTTGAAGGCTTCGTAGGTGCCCTCGCCCACCGTGCCCTGATGCACGAAGAGCTGAATGCGGCCGGTGAAATCCTGCATCTGCACGAAACTGACCTTGCCCTGCACGCGCTTGAGCACGATGCGGCCGGCCACGCTAACGCGACGTGCGGCGGCCTCGATCACTTCGGCGGTGTGCGCATCCTTATCGGCGAATTCCGTCTGCAGATCGCCGGCGAAGGCATCGACCGTGAAGTCGTTCGGAAACGCGATGCCCTGTTCACGCAGCGCCTTCAGTTTTTCGCGGCGCTCGGCGATCAGCTTGTTTTCGTCAATGGGCAGGTTGTCGGTGGATTCAGTCATGAAGATTCCAATGCAGCCGACGCTCGCGCTGGCTGCCAAACGCCTCGTTATGTATCGCTTGATTGTGAAAACAATGCCGGTGGCAATTCTTTAAGAACAGCACCCGTCAATCGCCCTTGTGGAACACCTGTTTGACCGCATGCGTGGTGGCGTGCCAGCCCTCTTTCGCGCCATGCCCGATATCGCGGCCGACATGCGCGGCGCCGTGCCCCACCGTCCTGGCAGCATTGGCCGTGCCATGCCCGACCGTGCGAGCGACATGCGCAGTGCCGTGACCCACGTCGCGAGCGCCGTTGCCAATCGCATGCCCGGCATCCTTGGCATCCTGCTTGACGGTCTGCCCCACGGCCGGAACGCATGCGAACACGCAGCACATTAGCAGGATTACGCAGATCTGCTTTGGGTTCATGGCATGACTCCGTGCTCGCAGGTTAGATCAGCCTCAGATTAGGCATCGACGCGCTTGGCGCCGGCGTCCAGGCCGGCTTTAAGGCTGGCTTCAACGAATTCGTCCAGGTCGCCATCCAGCACTTTCTGCGTGTCGGTGCGCTCGATACTGGTGCGCAGGTCCTTGATGCGGCTCTGGTCCAGCACGTAGTTGCGGATCTGGCTGCCCCAGCCGATGTCGGACTTGGTCGCCTCCAGCGCATCCTTCTCGGCATTGCGCTTCTGTATCTCCAGTTCGTACAGCTTAGCGGCCAGCATCTTCATGGCGCGGTCGCGGTTGGCGTGCTGGCTGCGCTCGGTCTGGCAGGCCACCACCACCCCGGTGGGAACGTGCGTGATACGCACGGCCGATTCGGTTTTATTGACGTGCTGACCGCCAGCACCGGACGAACGGTACACGTCGGTCTTGAGGTCGGCCGGGTTGATCTCGATGTCGATGTCGTCGTCGACTTCCGGCGATACGAACACGGACGTGAAGCTGGTGTGGCGGCGGTTGTCCGAATCGAACGGGCTTTTACGCACCAGGCGATGCACGCCGATTTCGGTTTTCAGCCAGCCGTACGCGTAATCGCCTTCGACGCGGAAGGTGGCCGATTTGATGCCGGCCACGTCGCCCGCGCTCACTTCCATCAGCTCGGTTTTCCAGCCGCGCGATTCGCACCAGCGCAGGTACATGCGCAGCAGCATTTCAGCCCAGTCCTGCGCCTCGGTGCCACCGGCGCCGGCCTGGATGTCCACGAAGGCGTTGGCCGAGTCCATCTTGCCGGAAAACATGCGCTGGAATTCCAGCTTGCTGACATTGGCATCAAGGGCCGCTACGTCGACCTGCACGGATTGCACGGTGGCCTCGTCGCCGTCGGCGGCGGCCATTTCCAGCAGTTCGCCGGCATCGGCCAGGCCTGCGGTAATGCGGTCGATGCCGCTGACGATGGTCTCGAGGCGGGCGCGTTCACGGCCCAGTTCCTGCGCGCGGGGGGGATTGTCCCAGACGTTGGGGCTTTCCAGTTCGCGGCTTACTTCTTCCAGACGCTCACGCTTGGTGGCGTAGTCAAAGATACCCCCTAAGCGATTCGATGCGGCCCTTGAGGTCCGCGATCTGCGCGAGGATCGGATTGGTTTCGATCATGTGATGAAGAACCTGAGTGGGTGCGCCCAATGGACGCGAATCAAACGATTATGGTAGCAAATCCGCTGTATAGGGCCTAGCGGATGGCCGCGCTGGCGTCCCTATCCACAGCGGGGTGCCGCCGGCGGACAGAGCGCCCCGCCACTCGCGATTCGATAGTGATCGGCAGTGATATCAACGCCCCCATGCGTCTGGTGGCATCGCTATCGATCAACGGCGAAAACGATTGCCTTTGATCAGTACCGCTAGCCCTTCACCACACCGGTAGCACGACGCCTGGCTTTTATTCCGCGCAGCGATATTCGCTAGTCATAGCGAGCCAGACGACCGCCCCTCGTCCTACCGCCTCCCCTTTTGGGCGAGGCGGCAAGAAGGGCGGCACGATTACGCCGTCGTTTCCAACGCATGCGCATGCACATCTCGAACGGCACGCCCCGAGGGATCGGCCATCGCCGCGAACGCCGGATCCCACGCCAACGCGGCCGGTGACGAGCAGGCGATGGATTTGCCGCCCGGCACCGTCGCCGCGCAGGCTTCGCCCGGAAAGAATTTCTCGAAGATGCGGCGATACAGATACGCCTCTTTCGTCGCCGGCGTGTTGAACGGATAACGCGAGGCGGCCGCGGCAAATTCGCGATCGCTGACCGCCTGCTCGGCATGCGCCTTCAGACCATCGATCCAGCCATAGCCCACGCCATCGCTGAACTGCTCCTTCTGCCGCCACAAAATGGATTCAGGCAACGCGCCGGCAAAGGCTTCACGCAACACCGCCTTTTCGATGCGGCCCTTGCCGGCCATCTTGTGTGCCGCATCCATGCTCATGGCGGTCTCCATGAATTGAAGATCGAGGAACGGTACGCGTGCTTCCACACCCCAGGCCATCATCGACTTGTTCGCGCGCAGGCAGTCGTAGCTGTGCAGTGCATCGAGCTTGCGCACGGTCTCCTCGTGGAAGGCATCGGCCGAAGGCGCTTTGTGGAAGTACAGATAACCGCCGAAAATTTCATCCGAGCCTTCACCGGACAGCACCATCTTTACACCCATGGCCTTGATGCGGCGCGCCAGCAGATACATCGGTGTCGAAGCGCGGATGGTGGTGACGTCGTAGGTCTCGACATGGCGGATCACTTCAGGCACTGCATCCAACCCTTCGGCAAAGGTGTAGACGAAACCGTGATGCACGGTCCCCAGTGCATCGGCTACCACTTTGGCGGCTGCCAGATCAGGTGAGCCTTCCAGGCCGATGGCGAAGGAATGCAGGCGCGGCCACCAGGCTTCGCTGTGATCGTCATCTTCCACGCGCTCACGCGCAAAACGGGCGGCGCAGGCGGCGACCAGGGACGAATCCAAACCACCTGAGAGCAACACACCGTAAGGCACGTCCGTCATCAACTGGCGATGCACGGCCTGCTCGAACGCCTTGCGCAATTCGCCCGGCGAACGGCCTTGGGTGGCTGCGTAGTCTCGCCATGGGCGCTCGTAGTAACGCTGCAGTGTGCCGGTCTCGCTGTCATACACGTGCCCCGGGGGAAACGGTGCAACATCCGCACACACGCCCGTCAGCGCCTTCATTTCCGAGGCCACGCACAATCGTCCATGGGCGTCATGCCCCCAATACAGCGGGCATACGCCGAAAGGATCACGCGCGATCACATAACGCTTGGCGTCGCCATCCCACAGCGCGAACGCAAAAATGCCGTTGAGCTTGTTGAGGAAATCCGTGCCATGTTCCCGGTAGAGCGCGTTAATCACTTCGCAATCCGAACCGGTCGTGAAATCGTAATGGCTGTGCGCACGCAGCTCGCGATGGTTATAGATCTCGCCGTTCACGGCCAGCGCCAGGTGACCGTCGCGGGAGCGCAGCGGCTGCGCGCCGCTGGCCGGGTCGACAATCGCCAGGCGCTCATGCACCAGGATCGCGCCGGCATCCACGAACACGCCGCTCCAATCCGGTCCTCGATGACGCTGTCGCTGGGACAGTTCCAGGGCCAGCAGTCGCAAGGCGGCGAAATCGTCGCCAGGTTGAAGGTCGAACATTCCCAGGATGGCGCACATGGTGGATTTCCTTTTGCGGTTCGTTATTTGAAGCGTAGAAAAACAAAAGGGCCCGCACGTTGGCGGGCCCTTTTGCGTGTGTTCGCTTTGCTGCTTACATCTACACGCCGGCCCGCCCGCGGTTGCGGTTATTGGTATTGGCGTTGTTATTCAGCGCAGCCACGACAGCGCCGGCCATGAAGGCGGCGACGATGTCCATGTGGTTGGCGACGTGACTATGCATGAACTCGACTAAACCATAACGCGCAACAGGGCGCAACTGTCACAACTGTAACGTTTTCGATTCACCTGTCTTCTAGCGCTTCATTGAGGAATGCGCCTATATCGAACCCGCCCAGCGCACGGCTTCGGCTAGCTCGAGGTTGGAAAACAGCTTGAAGTGTGTCGGCATGGCAAAACCGAATACGCCGGACATGGCGCGGATCCAGCCCACATCGGTCACCAGCGCGGTCCGCTCCCAGCCGCTGATATGGCGGAACCCGAGCTTGACGTCATCCCACATCGCACCGGGCGCGAACCCCAGGAAATCCTCACCGACGTGCACGACCAGGCGCAGTTTAGGGTTCAACGCAAACGCGGCCTCGATGTCGGGCACCATGACGTTCTCGTAATCCTGTGCGGTCACCAGGCCGCTCATGCGAAAGCCCAGGACACCATTCGGAAGACTGGCCAGTTGCTCGATCACGACACGCACCTCCTGCCTGCAGGGACCGTTATATCCAACCTCCATCATCCGTCTATTGCAAGCTATTTATCGCGCTTGAGCCTCCCGCTGGAGGAGCGACTCCATGAAGCGTTTATCGTCGTGTCGCTCCTGCGGTTTCGCTGCTGCTTGGCCGGTCGCCGTTCTTCAGTAGATGCCACCGGAGGCATACTCGACGACGAGGCCGATTGAGCACGTCTGCGCGCGCTGATCGGCAGCTCTCGTTCGCGCTTGCTGCCTGCTGTCGTCGCGGATGGCGACGACGTCAAGTGTGAAGCCGCCGACAACGCGGAGAAGGACACTGCTGCGCTCTTGCGCGCCTCGCCCGCCCCACCGGGTCCACCCGCTTCACGCTCGCGTTTAACGCCCTTCTTCCCTGCAGATCGCGAAAGCTGTGCGGCAGATGTCGGCAACGCCGCAGACGACGACGAACTGGAGGATGAGGAGGAGAGCGGCGAACTGGATGAGGGCGACGATAATTCCGGAAATGCTCCGGTTGTGCGCAGTACCCGCATGTCCGCCGCGCGTTTGAGATGATCCGCGCGCTCATCCTTGCTCAGGAGACTCTCCGGTGTCTTTCTCAGCCACAATGCTCCCGCGCGTGGCGGCGGATACATTTTCCAGACGCGTGAATTTCGTAGAAGGGGGCTTTTTGCCGCTTTCCATGGAACACCTCGCTTATCTATTCGCTTGACGCTCTTCACGATGAAATGAGCGTCCCTCCCCCATACCGTCCACCAACCGCTGCCTACAACCGTTCAAGAGCGCTCTTAAACCACGGAACGCCGCTTATGCGCCGTTGCCTTTGAGGTTCCTTTTTGCCACGTATTCCCGTCGCAATGCCTTGTGCTGCGATGCGTCCAGCTTGGTGAGATCGGTAGTTGTCGCTTTCTTCTCCCACCATGAGCCCAATTTACTCAACGCTTGTTGGCGTTGATCGAGGGGCAAATGCTCATTCCTCGCGATGTCGTGTATCGCACCTAACTTTTGCGCAAATTTGTCTTTGTGCGCCCATTTTCTTTGCGCCTTGTCCGCCTGGGCTGCCAGCCCTGCATCTCTTAATGTCTTATCGACAAACGTGCGTTTTGCCGCCCTGTATGCATCAGGGTCAGACTTGTCCACTCCCTGCGCCTTGAACATGTGCTTGGCGATACCGCGTGGGCCGGGATAATTGACGATGGCGTGCCTATCCATTTTCCTTTGCAGGTATTCGTCGCGAAGATTCAGGCGAACGGAAAGGTTGTCCGGATTCTTCGCCGCTTCCAGTTCACCGGTCTTGCCTTTCCACCATTCGCCCAGTGCACTGGCATCCTTGCCTTCCAACTCTTTGAATTTTGCTTCGAAGCGTGCTTTGGCCTGTTTACGCGCCTGGACATGCGCCGTGGGAATACTTCCGGCCAGACCTACGTGACTGTTGAAAATATTAACGGCCTCCTGCTTTCCTGGCGTATTGTCGACGTCGGACAGACGATCCAATTTTTCCCGCAGTTTGCTTGCGCCATACTTTTCATTATTGGACCACTCGGCTTTACCGAGCTGAGGAAACGATTCGAGCAAGTCTTTGCCGAAATTCGGCTGCGGGTCCACACCTCCGCTTTTCATTTTCCATTTGGCCGCCATGACACTGGCGCGCAGCGCGGAGCCGACGTGATGAATGTTGAGCGCGCGACTGCCGGTGACGTCTTCCAGAAACGAACCGAGGGCCAGGCCGCCCCAATGCTCCGTGTTCTCGCTGGGACTGCCCGCCTTTACCCGCTTTCCTTCCTTGACTGCGTAGGTATCGTCGGCAAGGTACTTGATGGCCTGACTTTCCACCGTGGCACGCCTGAGCGATATAGCGCTGGGAACCAATTTATTGATGTGGGTCTTGGAGTCGCCGTAATACGCCGTGGTATAGGTGGCGCCTGGATTGCCGCTGAAAAGCCCCTGAGTCCATGGAAGACGGCCCTCGGATATCCATTCCCGAGTGGAAAACGTGCCGTATCTTTTTATGCTTGCCGGATCGTCGTTGGATTTCTTGTAAGGAATATCCAGCTTGGTAAACACCGAGGTATTGCTGCCGCCTCTTGCCAGCGCCTCGATACCTCCCGTAAACGCCCTTCCCCGTGTGACCAGAGGCGCCACCGGCAGAGATGGCTGCACTTGCGGCTGAAGCTTTTTGGGTCGCTCGTACTTGCTCGGCGATCCGCTATGGGCGCGTTTCTTATCTTCCATCGCTGCGATCTCCCAGTGCCAAGGTAATCCATACGCGTCGCTGCCTCATGCAAACCGAAGCGCCACCCTGGCGGGTCTTTGGACAATCGTGCCCGACCCCGATTATTCGTTTACCGTCGTTCGTGATTAGCCGAATGGTCATGCGTCAAATCCCCGAGATTGCAAACGTTCAGGCGTTACATTGATCTTCATCATTCACATGCGGGGAGAACGCAATCAGCGCTTGTGATGATCATAAATAGATCCGACTTGGTCTTGATTGGCCTTGTTACCCTGAAGCGTTATGAAGGGGGTCGCACGAATGACAGTCGTGTCTTTTTTCCGGTCATGCACCGCGCCTTCATGCTGACCACCGAAGGGCACACCCGGAGCTCCGCTGACAACGGAATGTTCGCCGATTTTTTCCCCAAACATATCGCCACAATGGAAGCACACCTGGTTGGGAATACTTGCAAATATCCCGACCGTGCCGGTGTCATGCTCCAGCTTGGTACTCCGGTCAAGATTGTGAAATGTCATGGCCATCGGCTCGGAGTGGAAGGCCTGCGCCGGACTGCCACTTTTGCCACGCGCCTTTGCCACCTCGATGCTCGGCCCATATAAGGCCTGCGATGCGCTGCTATGCGTTTTGTCCAACCCCGCGCCGGAGACACCCATGGCGTGGGTTGCTCCAGTAGCTTCGAATTCGCCTTTGGTAGAGTCATAGCGTACTTTCATGAAATCGGAGAGCACGGTATTGACCGATTGCGGCGTACCCCTGGTGTTGACGGCGGGCTGGATAAGCCGCCCTCCACTCTCCTCGTATTTCTCGATAAAGGCTTTTTTGTCGCCTTTGCCCGCCGGCGTAACCGCAAGGGCTTCTGACGTCGGCAGAGAATGCAGGCGCCAGCCGCTTATCGCGCCCTTCATCTCCGAAAGTCCAGCTACCGAGCCACGCCTCGATCGATACATGCGCGTCGCTGCACCTGTTCCCCAGTCCTGAATAGTCTCGATCGGTTCAAGCCCGGTGCTCTTGATGTACTGCACTACTTCAGAGGTCGTTTTGGGCGATATGTTGGAGAATGCGTGGTACTGGAGAGTCGATCCGGAGTCGATCTTCCGCGGCTGGAAACTCTCATGCGAAAACGTCAAGGAGGGCTTCGTTAGCGCCGTCAACCCGGATGCAGGCAAGGGCAACTGAGGCGCTTGCGGGGGAGGTACCGGCAAGGGAGGCGAGTGCAATTGCGGCGCCTGGGCATGGCTCAAACCCGGGGCGGAAACAGCCTGTGGATCGACCTTGGCTTTCTTCTGCGCCGGTTGCTGCTTCTTGATGAAACTTGAATCGGTACTTGGAGCAGGTGTTTTTATACCTTGAGCCGGCGCCGCGGATGTGGTCGCTTGGCCGCGCGGCACGAACAGGGGAACGGCTGCGCCGGTCCTCTTGCCAGTTCTCTTTCCTGCGCCGTTGGCCATATTCCTTCCCGCTTGAAAAGTTGGGATAACACGCGCAACGGTAACGTTACCGCCTGCTCAGAACTGCCGTAGCCATCATGAGGAGCAACCCATCAACGCGATTGAAGAATCGAGCTCAGTCAGTAACGCAGCCAGACGTGATGAAAACGCGGGAATGCTTTTCCCGCGCTGTTCCTCAGGTATGCGCGCGAAGAACACCAGATCCTCGTCAGGTGGCTGCGCATGAACATGCAGGCGCCAAAAGCCGACCGCGGACAACGCATCGATGGAGCGCGCGTTGTCGGCGTAGACGGAAGTAAACAACGACTCGACACCTTGCGCCTGCGCTTGGCGAAACACTAATCGGGCCACACGCTGCCCATAGCCGTGACCCTGATGCTCGTTGCCGATCCAAAAGTAGAAATAGCCGCCGTTACGACCCGCATGCAGGCTTACCACGCCCACGAATCCGTGACTGGCGGACATCACCGCAAAAGTGGATCGACGTGGATCGCCGCTTTGCTCGGCCATCCAGTCGCACACTTCTTCCACCGAGCCCAGTTCCGGCAGGCGCGTGAGCATGGCGATCTGCGGATCGTGGTATTGCCGTAGAAAACTCTCGGCATGCTCATAGCCGAGCGGCTCGATGGAAAGATCGCCATCGCGCGCAAGGTCCGGTCGATACCATGCAAGCGTGCGCCAACGGTTCAGGCGCGTATCCAGTTCTTCACGTAACGCAATAGCCCCCGCATCATCCGGATCAAGCTCATCCAGTTGCTGGCGCGCCAACGTTGCGTAACCACTGCATGCGTTGCAATAGGCGACACAGGCGTTATTCGCATCCGCCTCAAAAATGCGCCTGGCGAGGTCGAAGAATCCCCAGTGCGTGGCGAGCAAACCAAGCGCATGCCGCAATACCCCCTGCGACGAAGTGCGCGGACAATGCACCCATGCACGCTGCAAGGCTTCTCGCCAATTTCCGCGTTCCAACACACCTAGCGATGGCGGCGATTCGCACCATCGGCCCAACACCGCCTCCAGCACCGCCATGTCGTAAGCGCTGGTGTGCAGCAATGCGAGGTATGGCGATGGCTCCGTATCTGCCGGTAACGCGTGCGCGAGTTGCGCACATGTCTGAGCCAACTCCGGATGGGCTGCGTTCAAGACGTCGCGCAGCACGCGCGTCGTTGAGTCGCAAAGGTGCCTATCGCCGTGGCGCCAAATAGCTTGTGTGACGACGCCTCGCTCATTTAGTTGGTGGTGATGCACCCATGCGCCGTGAACGGATGGCTCCCAGGACAAGGCATGAAAGTTCACAGGCTGCGGTTGACCGCCCTCACTCCCCTGATGCGAGGGCGCCAATGCACCCAACCGGATGCGACTTTCGTCCACTACGCCGTGGTCGGCGGCAAGCCACAGGAATCGGTTGCGGCTAAGCGTTGCCACACTCCCAAGCAAGCGCAGCGCCGCCGATGGTACTTGCACGCATGCGCTCTGGATGACCCGCAGGTAACGCCGCCTGAGCGTCTGGGACAAGGATCGATCCTTATCCAGTATCGTCCACCGATATTCGACCGCTTGCGTTTCGTCCTCGGGGCAAACACGCACGCGGCCTTCCATCCACTGTCCGTAGTGGACGCCACGCAAACTGCATGAAAGGCGATGCAGATAATCGTGCGCAAGCACCACAACAGGGTTGGTGGTATCCAGTCCGGCCTGCACCCGCCACGCCTCCCCATCGATTGGATCGAGCGTGACCACGGTCAGATTCTGGGTGACACTCAACCCCGCATCCCCACGCCATGCGTCGACATCGGTGCCGGGCGAAACGCAGGCAACATAGCGCAGGCGATAATCGCGCGCGGATGATGCGTTCCAGATGCGCTCAAGCGCCTGCCACATCAAATGAGAAAAATGGCCATCGTCGCCCACCAAGTCCACGATCACTACGGGGTGATCGGAATCGATGGCGCCCATAGACCGCCATGCGTCGCAACAGCGTGCAATGACGTGCGCCCACCCCGCAGCCAGCAAGGGCGATGCCGACATCGTCGATACGTCACTGAGCCCTTGTTGCGCAAGGAACGTTTCATAGGCGACGCCGCTATCATCATCGGCAGGCAAAGGTACCTTACGCTGCTCCACAACTTGGATATCTGCTACAGCCATGATGCCTACCTCGCAGAGGTTGAATGGGATGACGCGCATGGCTGCGCTCATACCGCTGTCTCGCGCAAAACAGTTACGACGGTGACTTCACGATTACGCTTTTTCCTGCGTCTGCATGCCGAGTAGCTCCAGCACGTCGATTCGCCCTGCGCACTTGTGAAACACCTCGTAATACAGCTCTGCTGCATTGAGCCCGCCCCATTCCACGGCGCGGCGGATCAGATACGGCACGGGGCTATGCGGCTCGATTCGCAGCAGGAATTCGGCGATGTCTGCCAACGCTTGATAGGCCCGATCGCGGTCAGTGAAGGCCGCTTCGTCCTGATGTCCATGCGCATCCTCGGCTGGGCTGACGACATCGGCCTGGTCAATGACCGGCGACGATTCCACAACGGGCTCCATTCCTACGCCGCGTCGCGCCATCTCGCCGCGCAGCAAGGTCTGCATGCATGCAAGCAGTTCCTCAAGCCGACCCAACGATGGGGCCTCGGACGCCAGGCGTGCGCGCAAGCTATGCTCCATCGCTTCGATGGCCTTGCGCGCACAGACGAGCTGTGCGTGGCGTTCGCGCAACCCATCCAGCGAAACCACCTCCAGCAGGCGGTGCAAGTCGTCGAGCGTAGCGGCTTCCTTTGCTTCTTCCGGCAATTTGCCGTGCGCTGAACGCAGGCGTTCGTAATGATGCGCCACTTCCCAGTGCGACCAGCAGGCGGCTTCCTCGTCGTTGGCAATCAGCGGGATCAATGACAACGATCTTGGTAACTTCTCGTTAATCCATCGCACGATATTGATGCGCGCCTCAAAGTCGCCCCCGTCGCCTTGCGGGTGCAGATCGTCCCACCAGCATTCGCATAGCCCCCGCAACAATTCGATGCATGGCGCCAGCGCGGCAAACTCGCGCTGATGGATTTCCGACTCCAGCAACCAGGCCGCCAGCTGCAGATCCTTGGCGCTGCCACTGAGTATGTTGGCGATCAGCGAGGACACCTTGGCCCAGTTCGCCCGTTTGGGTTCGACGGCCCACGAGCCCATGGGCAGCGTGGTGTCATCGCTGCGCCGCGCTTGCTCGACCATGCGATACATCATGGTGCCGCGCACCGCCAGCCCCGCCGGGCATGCGCCTTCCAGCGGCGCCAGCATCTGGTGCAGCGAGACGCCAAGGTGGCGCTCGAAGTAGCCATGATCGGTCAATGGCTTGGATGGCGTTTCGCACGACGGCATCCCTTCGTGCTCGATCGCGGACGCAGGCAGGCTCATCGTAGGAACTCCTTGCGGAAGGGAATCATTTCCACAGCACCGGCGCCTCCTGCGGGAAGGTCGGCATGGTCAGCGGCACGATCGCCTTGGTGGTGGGATCGGGCGCGCTGAACTTCATCGTCAGATAGAACTCGGCGTTTTGCGTGCTGCGTTTATTCGCGCTCGCATCGGCCGCCGCCAACACCGGCAACTGGAAGCGCAGCATCTGCAGGCTTGGGTCGAGTGCATCGCCTGGAGATGGGGACTTGTGTGTGTCGAGCAAATGCAGCAAGGCCCACGATCCGCCTGACTGGAACACGGCGTCGTAGCCGCTCACGTTGAGATCCGACTGCGAGGGATCGGGCACGGGCGTAAAGCGCGAACGATCCGCCCATTGCAGATCCAGTGAAACAGGATCGCCGATGTTCCACGCCACGCCGGCTACGTTGCCGGGCCACTTGGCGGTGTTGCCACCCACATGCAACGTCCAGGCGATCAGCTGATTGCTAAGCGGTGAATTGGCCGGCAACGCGCGGAAGCCGGCATTGACCGTGATGGGCTGGCTCTGCGGCTGAGCCAGCAGATTGCCCGCGAAAAATGCTTGCACGGCGTCCAATTGACCGATGAAGGTCTTCATGCGCTCAGCCTTCGCGCCGGTCGCCGTGGCGAGCCAGGTTTCGAGCTCCGGCTTTTCCTTGGCGTAGTACACGAAGAACGCCTTGACGATGGCAGGCGTCACTTCCTGCGCATCCGGCGGACCAAACGGATAGCGCCCTGCGAGCTGGTTGTTGAACAACATGCCAATGCGCATGAAATGCAGATCGGAGTTATCACCACCGCGACCAGTGCATTTGGCTTGCGCGATTTGGAAAATCGCCTTGCGTTGCTCGGAGAACAGGTCGTTACCCACAGCCGGCGACGCGTAGCCATTGAGCACGCTCGTGCAGTTGGCGTAGGTCAACGTGGCCAATTGCTTGAGGAAGAAATCGTTGAGCTGCGCGACCTGCCCTGCCGGATCGGCAAATTGCACGGCGCGATTGAGCTCGCTGATCGTGTTCCCCCAGTATGTATCGGTATGCGTATTGACGCGTTGACTGTTATTGACGCCAGTAACGCCCTTCAACAACGTGACGAACGGTGCCGCATAGCCCGCAAGCACCTGCACACGCGCGAGCTGTCTGTCCAGATAATCCTGCAGCACCGGCGTGCTGCCGAGGTCAAACAGCGGCGTGCTGTCGTCCGTACCGTCCTGTGCGGGCGGGTTGTACAGTTGACTGGACGAGACCAGCAACGACGCATCGTTCAACATCGTGGAAGCGTAGTTCTGCTCGCACTGACCCACGTCATCGGCCAATGTCTTGAATTTCAGGTTCTGCATTTGGTTGAGCCACTGCGTCATCGGCTGCAGCGTGGCGGACATATCCGTGCTTTGGGATGACAACTGACGATCCAGTTGCGAGGTCGCATCCAGGCCGGTATCTGGCGATTGGCCGGGCTGCCCACGTTGATTGCGCGCCAGGGAGTCCTTGATCACCATGTCCAATTGCTCGCGCGCGAGGACCTCGTAGAGAGGCTCGTCATCCGCCCTCGCATCGGCGTCTGTAGGGGCTTGCACAGGCGCACCCGCGGCGGCGGATGCTTGATCGGCGATCTTTTGTTCGCTCAGGAAAACTTGATATTGGCGCATGTAGGACATGAGTTCGCCGAACACCTCGCCGTCCCAGCCGCCCGTATAGGGGTTGCAACTGTATTGCTGCGAGGATTCCAACTGCATGAAACCAACACTTGCCAAGGCCTTGAGCCCTGCCGCTTCATTGGACATCTCCGGACTCAGACCATTGAGCTGCTGAGCCGCCGCATCGAACTGGAACAACAATCCATGGGATGGCAGCGTTTCCGAACTCAAGCTGTCGATGGCCGGCTGATAGCACTGCGCGGTGCTGAAATCCTGCAACGTACCCTGCAAGCTTGAGCTATAGCGATGATGGTCGATCAGGTTTTTGATACCTGGAGCAATGGCATCGCTGAGCTTGGTGCAGGGATTGTCGCTCGGCGTGGTGAGTAGCCAGTCGCTGCGGATCCAGCCCAACCAAGTGTTGAAAGCGCGCAGCTTCTGCAGAAAAGGAGGTTTTGCATCGTTGAGTACGGCAAGTCTCTGCGTGCCCAGCCGCACCCGTTGCAGCAGATAAATCCTGGCATCGCTGGCCATTTTCTGGAACTGCTCCGCCAGCCGCGTCCGCACATCGGGTGTAATAGACGGTGGATCAGGATACGTCGACTGCACCAATGCATCGGCCAGGTCGCTGTTCTCCTTCATCGTGCCGGGCGGCAACGGGGTTTGATACACGTATTGCCACAGCACGCCAAATTCGAGCAGGAGCTTATGCTTGTCGGTCTGCACGCCTTGCTGGGCGATATCCGCGAAGCGGTCCAGGTTGTCTTCCAGCGCACTCAGGTCGGCCAGTTGCTGTTGCAGTTGAACCTTGTCTCGTTGAAATGCGACGGCAGGGCCGGCTCCCTGCACCGATTTGGACTTGGGATCGGCCAGCGTGGTGTCCGACAAGGCACTGATCTTCTGCTGGAGCTTGCAGGCGAGTGACGGGAACACGACGGTTTCCAGCGCTTTGCGCGAGACACCGGTGATACGGCTATTGATGCGCGAATCCAGCCAGGACAACGGTATGGCGACATAGCGCGTGCGCTGATCCAGCGAGCCGACCTCCATGAGCAGTTTGGATAGCCGTTCTTCATCCAGGCATTCGCTCTGCGTCAGCGCTTTGCTGCTGACTGAAATGTTTATCACCGTCTGGCGCAAGTCATGCACTTGTTTGCTGACCTGCGCCGAACTCCATGGCAGGCCCACCATCAACGCCACCATGGCGGCGAGCAGGCCTACCTGCAACTGGCGGATGATGCGATTGCGCGCCAGCAAACCTTTCTGCGTGCGCTGCGCGAGATTGCGCTCGGCAAAAAACTTGTCGCGCACCAGGCCTTCGATGAACGCCACATCGTCGCGCGCGCCATCGCGGACATTCTGCGGCTTGTCCCCGCCCACCACACCGGTGAAATACACCCCACGGCAGAAGGCGCGCGCTTCGTACACATTGGGTTTGAACACGATCTCCAGGAACTCCCGCACCGGCGTCTGGAGCACGCTCATAAATTGCGGAAAGAGGAAAAAGTCGTCGACGTCCTGGATTTCGTCGCGCGCGGTCGCTGCCTGCAAGACCAACCCACGCAGGCCGACGATCAGCTTGTCGAACACCTTGGCCACCCATTCGGACGGCAAGCCGTTATCGTCGATGGTCGGGCTGGACCATCCGGCAACCTGGCTGCGCAATGCGCTCTTCTGGGCGGACCAGAATGCCGTGAAGCCCTGCACGGTATCGCATTGGCTGATGACGACGTACACCGGCAACGCAAAGCCGAATGCGGCTTGCAAGTCGTTGATGCGCGCAAACGCGTAACGGCCCAGCGCCGCGCGTCCAGCCGCGTCTGCGCCCAGCAGGCGCGATGCGGAAATCACCCATACCACGCCGTCGAGCGCGCGATCCGGTCGCAGGCTGTCGAAATTGGCGAGCATGTCGCGCCACAGCGAATCGTTCGCCTGCCCATTCGTTTTCGAAGCCGGATCACCGAGCACGCCGACCGGATCGATCAGCATGCCTTTTTCAAGGAACAGCCAATCGGAATGGGGAACGGCCTTGCGCAGAAAGTCTTCATGCGACCGATCGCCCTGTCGCGACAGGCGGCGCAGGTCGGCGGGAACCGACGCGGCGATGCTGCTTTTCCCGTCGCCTTGAAAACCCATCAGCAACAGCCACGAGCTGCGGTAACGCCAATCCTTGCGTGCTGCCACGTAGCGCACGGCGCGGTCGATGCTCTGATAGGCGCGACGCAATCGATCGCGCACATCGATCCAGCGCCATGCGCGCGCGGTGGTCGCGGCCTTGGCCGGCGCTGCGGCTACCTTGGATGTGCGCGCACGCCATAGCAGCCAAACGATCAGCACGAAGGCGACCGCGGCCAGCAGCAGGCATGCGACGAACGCGCTCATGGTCTTCGCCGTGCCCCCCGCAACATGGAAAAAATGCGTGCACCATATGCAGGCGCGTCAGCACGGCGTGGACTGCCGATGGGCGCCGATGCCAGCGCGCTCATGCGGCCTCCTTGATCACGTTCAACAACGACCGGGTGAGCGCCCACCACACGACCGACGATACGAGCAGATAGACCAGCGCCCCATACGCCAGCGCGCGCAGCCACGGCGCCAGCGCGATGCGTGTATTGTCGTGATTGGAGACCACGGTGTATTCATAGGCCTGCGGGAACATGTAGGCGTTGCCGCTGCCCTGCGCCTGGGTGGCGATCGGATAGAGCTTGCCGCGCAATGCATGCAGCGCATCGCGCCCGTCCTCGCCACCGCGATACATGCCCTGGAAGCCAAGCTGCATGGACAACAGCAGCACCGCGGCGAAATCGGCATCCAGCGGGGAGCGATCGCGGCTATCGATCAGGCTCTGCACATATGAAAAAAATTGGCGGCCGGCGATACGCGTGCGGTAAAACGTGTATTCCAGCAGATGCTCAGGCCAATGTTCGGCGACCGGCCATTGCAGGTTGAGAATGAAAATCTCATCGGCCAGCGCAACCATGACGTAGCGCGTGTCCTTGTAGGCCTTTTGTTCCGCCGGCGTGGCCGCGGCGACCAGGCGCGTCTGGCTCTCCAGTACGTCGATCAGGTGCTTGGCCACGCGCTCGGCAAGGTCATGCGCGGCCAGCTGTTCATGCGGCGCCTCCGGCTGCAGCAGACGCACCAGTCCACCGCTATGCGCGGCAAGTTTTATCCTGGCCACTTCCTCGTAGAAACCGGCGAAGCAGCTCAGCAGAAAACTGCGCGAAGGATTGGCCATGGGCGCGCCTACCCTGCACTCGTGGAACCGGATCGCGCTGCGCGACGCGGCAAGTACAGGTAGATCGCGGCCGGAACATTGTCGTCCCGCTCGCCCATGATCATCAGTGTGTGCCCTGGGCTGATCAGCGCGCGCGGCACACCATCATCAGGATGAATGTGGCCATTGGTGATTTCGTACACGAAGGCACCCGGTTTCAGGTTCAGCGCGGCCACCGTGGCGTCGCTGGAGGGGCTTACCGTGGCGCCTGGGAAACGACGACGCACCAGCAGAAGAATCAACTCTTCGCTGGCCACGTGAGCGTTGTCGAGCCAGCGTCCGAGTGTCGCCGCATCCTGGCCTGCGCGCGGGCGCAACTCAATCAAAAGGCTGCTGGTGTCGGTGCTGGCAGGCAATGCGCAGCGGAAACCTGACGCACCGACTTTTTCGAATTCCAGGATCTGATAGTCCGCATTCATGCGCGCCAGTTGCGCCCGCACGTAGTCGATCGCGAGCTGGAATTGCGGCATGCAATCGCTGTGATCGTAGCCCTTCATGGATGGCGGCTGCGGCGCGCCTGGCGTGGCCGCGACGAAGCCGACCAGCTCCGACAGCGCGACATAGAGCTCATACGGATGCGACGCATCGCTTTGCAGCATGACATCGAAGCGCGGCAGCCCCATCACCAGATAGCGCGCGGTCAGTATCTGCAGATTGAATTCGCCGTCGTAACGCGGCTCGCCGCGATCGTCGATGCGCACGCCGAGCAATTCGCGGTATTTACGCCAAAGCTCGCCCGACAGCAGCTTGAGCATCTGCCGGAGCGAGGCATCGCCCTGGAAGACGCAGGCGCTCAAGCGCAACATGGGTGGGTGGTACGCGGTCACGCGCAAGCCGCCCGATCCGCCGCTGACTTCCAGCAACGGTAGCGCGCAATAGCAGGCAGCCACCGACTTGCCTTTGATCAAGCTGATTTTCGGGCACATGCGCTCCACAGGGATTTCGTCCGTACCGGTGTTTTCATCCGTTTCCAGACTGCCCGTGACGGTGACGTAGCGCTGCATGTCGCCAATGTCGCTGGCCGCGCCCTTGCCGCGGATGGGGACGCTCAACTGCACGACGGCCTTGCCCTGCGCATCGAAATCGTCTTCATTGATCTGCACTTTCAGTTCCTGCGAACCGAAGTGGCCTGGATATTCGATCACCAGTCCGTCGTGCATGACGCAACGCAGGCTCTCTATCTCCACCGACTTGCGGCCCAGTGCCTCGCGTTTCACGCTCAGTGAAAGCACTCCCCAGTAATAGGGTTGCAGCACCGACATCTGGTGACGCAACAAGGCGTTCCAGTAGATGTCGTTCTGCTGGAAATGTTGCGGCGAAAGCAGCATGCCCTCCGACCATGAAACGGCTTCGGGCAACATGGGCAGGTTCTCGACGGTCGCGCTCATGACGGCCTCTACTGTTCGGTGACGGAAATTTGGGTGGGCGCCAGCCAGATCACTGGATGACGAAATTGCGTGAGATCAATGCGTGCCTGTCCGTCCGGGCTTTGGTAGTTGGCAAAGCCGTACACAGTGAGCGCTTTGCCAGCGCGCTTGGGCAAGCTCACCGTATCGATCACCGTGGCGGGTGGCACCTGCAGCGAAACCACGTCGATCGCTGGGCCTAGCCCGTTTTGCAGCGATGTCTTCTGCGCAAACCAGTCGGGCCCGGTTTTTGGCAGCATGGCGGCGCTGGTCGTGTCATAGACAAACACCAGATCCAGCATGGTCGCGGAGTTGAGATTGGCGCCCGGTGGGGCGGCCACGCGCACACTCGTTACGCTAGTGGTCTTGGTGTGCCAGGGCAGCAGATTGGAGAGCGTGCTGCATGCTGCCAACACCCAGCAGGCGACGGCCAGCACGGCGATCCTCGAGGTGGCAATCCGCGCGCGCATCAGCCGAACACCATCACAGTCACCTGCGCAGGCGTCAGTGAAATGCCGACCGTATTGGGCAACAAACCGTTCTGGCCCACGATACCGAGCATGTGCGTGCATGGAATGCAGCCCATGAAAACCTTGAAGCTGCCCAGCAGCGAACGAAACTGACCCATGATCAGATGCGAGACGACGCCACCCTCCGCACCGGCCTGATCACCATTGCTGATCGCGCCGATCGTTACAAGATTCTCGGCCAGGCCACCGCCGACGATGACCTGGAACTGCGCGGGAATATCCGTGAACGACAAGGCGATGTTTGGAAACGGTATGGGCACCGGCACGCCCAGTACCGGCACGAAACATACGTCCGGAAAAGCCAGATCGAGTACGCCAAGATTGGTGTTGACGAACATTGCCTTCAACCCAGGCTGATGCGTTCGGCGTCGATCTTGGCATCCTGCCGCGCAGTCACCAGCGTCTGCTCGCCATGCAGGCGCAGAAGCTGGCGTGCGTGCAGCAGGAATTGCTCGACCTGCCCTACGTAAGTGCATGCGGTGTGCACGAGCGACTCGGTGGCGCTGGCGAAAATGTTGCGCGCGTTCAGCGACAACGGACCTTGTACCGCCGTCAGTTCCACACTGTCGACTGCACGCAGGGCGATCGTCTGCGAGGCCACGTCGATGTTCTCCTGACGGATCGACAAACGCTCCGCGCCAGGTACGTTCAAGGTGGCGCCGCGGCGATCCTGGCGCGACAGTATGTGCAGCACATAGCGGCTGTCGTCGGCCATGCTCACCAGCAGCACGCGGTCGCCCGGCTCGGGCATCACCACGCACGAGGTGGCTTGACGCGCGGCGCGACCGTCTTCCAGCCGCCAGACGTGGCCATCGAGTGCTTCGTGAATGACCGCCTCGGACAACTGCGGTGTGTTGCGGGTAAAACTGCGTCGGCTGGTGGCGAACATCATCGTGTCTCCAAAGAAAGGGATCGCGCCTCGGCGGTCAGGCGCGCAGGGGAAGTACCGCGCATGCGGGTACGCTTCGCTCCGCGCATGTCCAGGTCGGAAAACTGGGTGTTATGCCAACTGCTGTGGGCCAGGTTGGCCCGACTGAGGTCGATGGGGCCACCGCTGGCGTGGTCGAAGCGCGCGTAGCTGAGATCGGCACCTGCGAGCCTGACGTCGGTCAATTGAGCGTGATCCCACACACTGCCCGTGGCGCGCGCCCGATCCAGACAAACGCGGCGCAGCGTTGCACTTTGCAGGATCGTGCCCTCGCACACCAATGCGGTGGCATCGACGTCCTCGAACACGGTCTGCAACATCAACGCGCCGGAAACATCTGCACCGTGCAAGTGTGTACGCAACAACGTCGCCTGCCGGCAATTGGCCTGGCGCAAATCGACGCCCTCGAGGTTGGCCTCGACGAAACTTGTTTCTTCGAGCATGCAGCGCGACAGCTTGACCGTGCGCAAGTCCATTCCGTCAAAACACGCCTTGCGCAGCACCGACGCCGATGCCCGTAAACCGTCGAGGGTGATGCCGCGAAAATCTACATCGGTAAGCACGCACTGATCCAGCACGACATGCGTGAGGTTCGCCCCCGCCAGCTGCGATTGCGCCACCACCGTACGCTGCCAATTCGATGTGGCAAGCGTGATCGCCTTCAAGTCGCATTGATTGAACGCACTCAACGCCAGCGCGCTGCCTTGCCAGTCACTATGCGACAGATCGCAACCGGTCAGCGCCACCTGCGAGGCGTTCACGCCAGCCCAGCGAGATTGACTCAGGTTGCAGCGGGTGAAACTGCATGCCTGCATCGTCATGCCGCGCAGATCCGCGCCGCGCAGATCGCAATCGACGAAGGTAGCGCCGCTCATATTGCTGTGGCGCAACGCCGCGCCACGCCAGGTGACGCCGCTGAACACCAGGTTCTCGATGCGTTTTGCACTCGCATCCAGCGACCCGAGGTCCACGTTGTGCACGGGACGGCCCAGTTGCTGCAAATGCAGGATGTCGCTCCACTGCATCATCCGCGCAGCCTCCGTCCGGGTTCGATGCGGATACCTTCCAGCCGTGCGTCGTCGAAGCGCGCCTCAGTGCATTCGGCCTGCACGAAATTCGCGCCTTGCAGATCTGCGGCACGAAAATCGGCACGCCGGCACATGGCCTGGAAGAAATCGGCCGACTCGGCGTGACATGCAGTGAGCACGCCCCCCATGAACAACGAGCGATAGAACAACCCGTGTTCGAGCACGGCACCCTGCAGGCGTGTGCCGCTGAAGTCGCATTCGCGAAACTCGCCGTTCATCAGGTTTGCATCGGCAAGCGTTCCATCGCGCCAGCTACTGTGGTCAGCCGCCACGCGCTGCAGATCGGCACGGCTCCAGTCGGCGCCACCGCCAGCCTGCACGCGCGTGAGCGCCGCGCCGGTCCAGCGGCTATCGGCAAGCTTGCATTCCATCAGCACACAGCGGCTCAGGCTTGCGTCGCTCCACTCGCTGTCGCATAAGCTCGAACCCAGCGCCACAGTGCGTTGCCAGGACGTATGCGACCAGCGGCTCGCATCGGCCTTGGCGTGCAGCAACACGCAATCGTTGAGCGTGGTGTGCTCCAGATTGGCGCCGGTGAGCACGACATTGGGGGCAATCCATTGATCGAATCGCGCGCCGGCCAGGTCGGCGCGTTGCCAGTCCGCATCTGACGCCTGCACGCCAGAAAAGCTGGCGCCATGGAATATCGCATCGTGCGCGCGTGTCTTGGCCAGGTTGGCGCCGTCGAAACGTGCCGCGGAACAGTTGGCCTTGTCCAGGGTGGCGCCGGTCAAGGCCACTTCGCTCAGATCGGCGCCATCGAGCTGCGCACCACTGAGATCGGACGCTTCCAACAACGCGCCGCGCAGATCGGCACCCGATAACACTGCACCACGTAGATTCGCACCGGCCAGATCGCAGCCTTGCAACGATGCGCCTTCGCGCACACGCAACAACACCCATTGGCCAATGGCCGCCGCCGCTTCCGGTGTCAAGGGCAAGCCCGATGCGGTGACGGTGGGTGCAGCTAATCGCGCGCGGCGCTGCAGATCCTGCAATGGAGCGATGGATACCGCTGGCAACGACAAGGACACGCTGAATTGGGCAAGCGTGCCAAGCGAACTGCTGGAGCCATCGGCGCGTGCCAGTGCCGCTTCCACGGTTGCGGTGGGCGCCGCCGGCACCTTTGGCAATTGGGCCATTTGCGCGGCGGCTTGCTCGCGCAATACCTGTGCGTGCTCGCTCGCCTGCTTGGCCAACTGCTCGGCGCTGTCGAGCAATGGGCCGAGATCGAAATCGCCACGCAGCATGGCGGCCTTGGAAGGAACGGCCAACGCCGGCCCTGCCGGCGCGGGCGATGGCGGCGGCGCCATGCCGCTGGCTGCTTCGAATTCGGCGGCCAATGTGGCCTCGCGCAGATCGCGCGATGCCTTGCGCTGATCGTGTTCCTGCTGGTCCTCCAGACTGCGCGCTGCACGAAGCACCGCGTCCGGTTCGGGCGTGAGCTGCGACTCGTTGAATACATGCCGCGCGGCGGTGTCACGATTCAAACGCAAAGCCAGCACCTGACCGTAATGCGACAACGCGCGCGGCACATCGGCCGCGTGCTCGTAGGCAACCATCACCGCTTCGACGTCCAAGGCCAGGCTGTCGTCCACGTCGATCTCGCCGCGATGAATGGCGACACCCAGCTCCGCATCCGGGAAAAACCACACGGTGTCGAAAGCCAGTTGCAGTTCGTCCAGCGCATCAGACGGCGCGCCTTTGCGATGCACGAACGCGCGCGGACGAAATTCCGGCAACCAGCCTTCGATCACCGGTAACTGCGGATGCAGCCCTTCCAGTCGATAGGCCTCGCCGCCCTGAAAATGTCCGGCCATGCGCTGGTCCAGCGGCGCGGTGTTGAAGAACTCCGTGTGTGTGTCATCGGCCAGGCCTGGAAACGCTTCGGCCTGCCAGCGTCGACCGTAGGTGCCGATCCAGCGCCGGCGCGGCAACCAGCCCACGTCGATAGCGCCGAAACCCACCGGCGCATAACGCCGATGGGGATAGCGCACCGGTTGTTGGGGATCTTCCACATTCGGCATGCGCCCTTCGTTGCGGCCAACAAACGCCGCGAAGGGGTTGGTCAGATAACCACAACCTTCCGGATTGGCCGGATGGCGCGCACCCCCGAACGCGCGATTCCACGCCAGCGGCATGCTGGTAAAGGGCACCGGCGGTGTGATTTGCAGCAGCGGCAGCAGCCCGTATTTCCATTCGCGATCGCCCACCACGCGCAGGCGCTTGTCGATCGTGCCTACCTGCAAGCGCACTGTTTGCTCAGTAGTGGCAAGACCACGCGCTGCATAGGCGCTACCGGCCATCAGCACTTCGCCGCGCGCCTTGGGCATCAGTTCGTCCAGCGGCCGGCCGGGCGGCAGCGCAGCCATCACCTTGCGCCATTGCAGGTTGTCGCGCAGCAAGGTGTCGGCACGCCCTCCGAGCGAGAAGAATCCCAACGTCGCCACCAGCAGCCGATGACGTCCCTGCCAGAGGTAAGGGCGATGCATCAGCCCCAGCGTCATGGGTTTGATGATCTTCATGCGCGCCTCATACGTAAATGTAGATGGTTGGAATCGACAAGCTCACACCCACGATTTCCAGCGTCGCCCGCGCACCGGCGATCGTGACCGACGCACCAGAGCCGGTGATGTCCACCGTAGTGGATTGGCCATGCACGCCGACGCGGGTTTCGCTGCCGGTGACGCTGATCTCGGTCGAATCGCCGGTGACGGAAATGCCGGTACTGGTGCCGGTCACGTTCAGCCGCGTGCTGCTGCCGACGATGCCGGTATCCACACTGGCACCGGTGATGTTGGTTTGTATCGAGCTGCCGGTGAGCGATGTGCCGAGGTTGGAACCGGTGAGATTGGTCTGCTCGTTGCTGCCGGTGACCGACATGACCGTGCTGCTGCCGGTGGCGGAGATCGCCTGCGTGATGCCGGTGACCGACGTGCTGGTCGAGGCGCCAGTCACGGAGGTGTCAGCACGCACACCCGTCATGCCGATCTGGGAGGCCAGCCCGATCATCGACACGCCACTGCTCAGGCCGATGAACGATGTTGTATCAGTCGTGCCGATGGTGTCGGTGGACGTGCTCGATGTAATCGTGCTGGTGCTCTGGACAATGTTCTGCGTGGACAGGCGCGTACTGGTGCCGCTTACCGTATCTTCGCTATAGGTATTGCCGGTGACGGTGGAGTAGCTGGTGCTGCTGCCCAGCGTGCTCTTGCTCCACACTTCCTTGCCTTCATGCGTGCTGTACGTACAGCCAAATGAATCCGATGAACTGAGCAACCCCTCGGCGCCGTTCTCCGAGGTGGCATAGCTGTAACTGGCACCTTGCGAAAAGCTGGTGTCGCGGTATTGCCCGGTGGCGTACTTGGACGACACGATCTGGATCGCCTGATCCAGGTTGTAAGCCGATTTGCTGCCGTAGCGGATGCTTTGGCCATCGCCGTAGCTAGTGGAATAACTGCTGCCGACGTGCGTGTTCGCGGTCCAGCCCGAAGGCGTGACCACCAGGCTGCCATTGGCTTGCACGATGCTCTGGATTTCCGGTAGCTCCGATTCATCGTTCGCGCGCGCCACCTGTACGGTCACGCCAATTTCCGGCACGGTTTGCATGTGCGCGGCGAGCTTCACCCACACCGGCGTAGTGGGTGAACCAGGGCTGGAAAACTGCACGTAGACGCCCTTGGCCATCAAATCCTGTGGCGAGGCATCGCTGTCGCGCAGGCGGCTCGACTCCGGGTCGAAATTGTTGGGCTCGTAGTAACGCCAGTCTTTGGGCCCCTGCCCGGATTTGTCGACCACCTTGGCGAGGATCGCGCCTTGCTGCGTGTCCTGCACCGAGAACGGAGTAAGCATGCCGTCCGCACCGGTGGCTTCGAAAGTGTTGGTATAGCCGCCGTCGGCGCTCGCCTTGTGCTGCACTTTATTCAGTACGAACGGCTTGCCTTCCAGCGAAGGCCGCACCGGCGAGGGATGCGTGCCCTGGGCCATGTCGCCGCTGAGCGTGAACTGATAGCCCACGCGAAAATCCGTGCAGGTGCTGCTGCCTGACAATTGTTGTGCCGATGCCGCCATGCATGACGCCGTGCGCTTGACATACTGGCGCACCGAACCGCTGCTCGATCCGTATTGATACGTGCGGTACTGGTTGAACGGCAACCGGCCCGAATCGGTGGGCATCGTGGAAGCAAACGTCTGATAGGTCGCCACCGGATCCTGCTGCGATGCACTTTCCTCGTGCACGAACACGCCGTTGATGCCGGTGCTGGTCAACGATTGCTGATAGCTGTACTGGAACACCACATCGTTCTGCTGCATGCCCAGCTCGTCCAGCATGGTGTGGGTGTAGCGCAGCGCGCGACCACCGAATGCTTTGGGGTACGCAGGCCGGTTGGCGAATACCACCGTGTGGCTGTTCCCGTTGTGCTTGAAGTAGTAGTAAATGTGCGCCTTGGCCATCATGCGGCGCAGGAATTCATAATCGCTCTCGCCAGCCTGCAGCCAGTCCTGCACACGATCGATAGCGATGTTGCCGCCGCCGGAGACCGCGTCCAGCGAATAATCGACATAGTGCTTGCGCATCAGCGTGGCGATCACGTCACGCACGCTCATCTGCGCATGCACGCAGTAGCCGTTGGTCAGCGTGAGCTTCCAAAGCGCAGGCTTCATGCCGAGCCGATAGACGCCCGGCTCATCCATCGCGAAGGATGTAACCAGGCCGTTGTAGAGCGTGAGATCCTTGCCCGTCCCCGAACTCAACGCCTGCGCGAAACGTGCTGTCGCATCGGGACGATCGCTGAGCGTGGGATCGCTGATACCAACCGTCACCGGCCGCCCGATGACAGCGTCGAAACTGAGCGGACGCCCATGCCTGGGCGATGTATTGCCGCGCAATTGCAACTGATAGTCGAACGGCTCGGACACGCTCTCCTGCCCTTCAAAGGAAAGCAGGCGGAAGGTTTCATCCCCCAGCCACTGGCGGCCGGCCAATTCGATGCCGCAATGCAGGAACAGCAGCGGCGAATCGGCACCGCCAAGCGAGCCGATCGGCTTGATCGCGGTACGCCCCGCGGTATCGCTCGGGATGGCGCTCAAGCGGCCTCCTGCACGGCATCGCGTCGAATGGTGAATCGCACGGCGCGCGGTTTATCCGGCTTTCCGTTCAACCAGGCCGTCTGCCCGAGCCGTAGGCCATGGCTGCTGCCGAATCCGGCGATGCGCTGCGGGCGCCACAACAAAGACCGCGGAATGCTGGACGCTTCGACCATGACGGTAATGACGACATCCACGTGGCGGTCGAGCAGAAAATGCACCATGGCGGCGAGGCCGGTGTAGCCCCCGCCGAACGCTTTGTCCTGATCACCGTCCTCTCCCTGCACACAGTCGCGCAACAGCGCGCAAAGCCGCTTGTACGCGATGGGCCCGACGGTCAAACCGACCGCTGCCTGATTGACCCACACGCGCCTTCCCAGCGGCGCCGTATCGGCGATCCGGCGGTGCCCAAGACGCGTTTGGTCGCGCGTCTCGATCGCGCGCCAGGCGCCGAGCAATTCGTCCACATGCACCGGCGCTTGCAGATAGACCCCCATCACGACACCAAACCCCGCCGCGCTTTTGCGTCCATTGCCAACCAATCCGCACAAAGCGAGCAACGCGCGCTTGGGAATAGGCACGCGTCGCTTCAAGATCTCCGCGCCCTCGCCTTCGAATGCAGACAGGCCCATCAAGGCACCGACCATGTCCGCGTAATGGGTGTTCTCCGGTCGGCACGCATCGAACGCGGCCACGCTGGCAGCCTTCAATTCATAGCGGATCGCGCTGATGCGGTGATTGAAAATATCGAGAAATTCCGCCATCACCGGGTCGCGTTCGGCCAGGCGCTGACGGATCCAATCGGCAAAACTATCCGGCAGCGGCCCCAATACGCCGGAAAGAACAAAATTGGTGACGAACAATTCCACCCGTCGCTCGTCGATCTTGTTGCGCACGACACGGCGCTGGCGGCCCGCGGAAATCTCGCTGCCAGGAAACGCCGACGACATTTCGGCGCGAAAGCGCAGATGTGTATTGACCTGCCGCGCACCGCGTTCGATGACCGCAGGCGAAGCATCACGCAACGGCCACGAGTTCAGCCGTATCCACTGAAAAAAATCAAAACTCGCCGGCCGTCCACGCAAGCGGCTGGCTAGAGATTCACCTGTGCGCCAGTCAGCGGCTCCCATGTCTTCAGCTCTCCCACGCGATCGGACGGTTCAAGAATCAGTTCGACGACGGTATTGACCTCTGCATACAAGGACAGAAAACGGTGCAGCACGCTGCCGAACAGCACCGCGCTGCCGCCTTCGAAATGTCCGGTATCGACTTTGACGCGCACCTGCAGGCAATCGACGAAACCCCGCCAAGCCTCACGACGCGGCACACGCTTCTGGATGCGGCGAGTCGTAAGCTCGCGCAAGCCATCGATCTGCCGGGCGCCGGTAAGACTGGCCGGCCCCACATGCAGGCGCAGCATGTTCTTCAGAATCGGTGGCCCCTGTTGCCCATCGACCAGCGACAAATGGTTGAGGCAAAGCTGCGACACCAGCGCCCATGGTTTATCGCCCAGCATCTGCGGCGGTGTGTGCGGCGTGGGCTTGCTGCACACCCTGAGCTTGGTCACCGGCCCCGCGCCCTCCAGATACAGCACACTGCCGACCAGCAACTGCGAAGGCAGGCGGCGATTGGTGCATAACGCCATGCCGCCGATCATTTCTTCCGGCGGCAAGGTGACGTCAAAATCCGGATCGAGGAAAGACACATAGGTTTCGGTGCCGTGCACGGCGCCGGTCTGATTGACTTCGCGCCGCGTCGCGTAGAAATAATCGAGCTTGTCCATCTCCTGGAAATCATCCAGCGAAAAATACGGCGCAATCGGCCGCGGACTGCGGTCCGGCCGGATCGAGACGAGTTCCTGCAGGCGGTAGATTTCGCAGAAGCGGTGAAGTTGTTCGTCACCGATGATGCGGTATTCATAGTGATGCTGGTCGAGCACGAACGGCTCAATGCGCTGCGGATAGAGGTTGATCATCGGCAGGCAGTTGAGCCGCAGCAGTTCGCTATCCGGGGTGTTGTGCTTGGACGGCGGGATGTCCAGCAGAAAAAGCAGTTCGAATTCCTTGTCGATGCCGGTCAGGTCCATGCCCGCCACTTCGAAAAACAGGAATTTCTGCGGGAACGCAAAATACTCCTGCAACAGGCGGTAACCCGGATGCGTAAGTTTGTTGAAGCCCAGCAGCGACTCCTCCGGCTTGAAACCGCACCAGGTGAGCTTGTCCGGATCCAGGTA
The DNA here is from genome assembly GCF_003363155.1 of Dyella monticola. Taxonomy (GTDB): domain Bacteria; phylum Pseudomonadota; class Gammaproteobacteria; order Xanthomonadales; family Rhodanobacteraceae; genus Dyella_B; species Dyella_B monticola. The sequence goes on from NZ_QRBE01000010.1 coordinate 148,822, forward strand.
ACGCAGCGGCCCATTGCCCGGCATGCGTACCGCGATACGCACCAGATGCGTGGCCAGTGCGTCGTACAGCGCGTACGCCTGCTTGTGCTCGGCATTGATGCAAAAGCGCAAGAATGGCATGTTCAGCGCGTGGATCGGGTCCTTGCCAAGGCATTGCACGGTCGCGCGCACGATCGAAAGCGTGCGCGTGTCGCCGGCATCCAGCGCATAGGCGTTGGCCGCCACCGTCGCAAGGTCCTTGATCTTCAACGGCCACAATGGCGTCGAGTAGCACGTACGAAAACGGCAGCGCACTTTCTGCCCGACGTCGTCGGTCGCCACGGCATACACATAGCGGCCGCGATCGAGCGTGGAGCCGTGCATGAAATTGGCGCCATCGGGCCGCACTTCCACTTCGCCAATCAGCATCGATGGCAGCGGTGCTTCCAGATGCGGATAAAGCAGCCCAAGCAAGGCATTGGGCAGCACGGCCTGATCGGTTTCCAGCTGATAGCGCAGGCGCCCGGCCATCCAGGCGAACGACTGCATGAGCATTTCCACATGCGGATCGCCGCTGCGCCCGGCGCTGAGCTCCAGCGTCTTGGCAATGGCCGGGAACGAGGCGCCAAATTCCGCGGCCTCGTCGCGCAGGGAGGCGAGCTCCTGCTCGAACCACATTTTCAGGCGTGGCGCGCTGTCATTCATCGCACGTCGTCCGGACAAGGCATTTCGAAGCGAAACACGCTCGGCTCATCGTCCACCTGCAACTGGCCATGCACGATCAGCGCATACGGACGCAATGGGCGCCCCTTGGACAGCCATTCCAATCGAACCGCGCGCAAGCGTGGCTCGTAGCGCGCAATCGCTTCGGCCAGCCGCGCGCCATAGCGTTCGTGATCGTGGATGCCGATACTGAAGTCCACGATGGTCGGCATGCCAAAATCGCACACATGCATGTCGCGGCCACCTGCGAACGGGCGGCATTCCACAATGCGCTGGATCTGCGCGGCGACAGCCCCTGCCAAATCGAATGGCGGCGCCTGCCCCATGCCGGGATCAGTGCGATTGACCAGGCGCTCCATCAGGAATTGCACGCAAAACCTCCTTCCATCCGGAGCTGCCCATCATCACGAAGTGAACTGGCCGATCGGCCGGTTGCGCGCAATACTCCAGCCCGCCGCCATGTTGCCGGCCGTGACCATGTCCGCCTGCTGCACGGTGTACGTCCACAGCACTTCGGTGAAATTGAGCTTGAATTGCTCGGTCGGCATGTCGTCCGGATTGGACTGGAACTGGATCTCGCTGATGATCGCGTCACGCAGTTCGATGGTGAGAATGTTGGCGGTTTTGTCGCCGGAGTTGCGCGCGATATAGATCTTGGTCGGCTTGTCCGTGCCCACACCCAGGGGCTGCGCACGCAGGCAATATTCGTAGAACTTCACCGAGGTCTTGTCGACGTATTTGACGCAGGTGAACTCGGTGATGATCGGGCGACCGGACGTACGCGCGGAATTGCTCACGTCGGTGGTGATCTGTTGCTTCATACCCTGATGCACGGACACCAGTTCCAGACACTGCCCAAGCTTGAGCACCTCATCGCGCCACGTATCGTCGATCAGGCTGCCGCCGCCTTTCCAGCCGTTCGCGCCGCCAAAGACCGCTGGGTCGCCGGGCTGCAAGAGAATGAGATCCATGGTCGCTCCTGATATGAGATGCGGAATCTGCGCGCGTGATGCGCTCAGCCCTTGGGTAGATCCGCCACCAGGCGAATCGAAGTGGTGAGCTCTTCGAGCTGGAAATGCGGCTTGATGAACACCGTGGCCTTATACGAACCGGGCGAACCGGGCACGTCGGTCACGTTGATCAGCGCAGCGCGCAGCGGATAGCTTGCTTTCACTTCCTGCGCCGCGTTGTCGTCCAGCAGCACGTACTGAGCGATCCACGTATTGAGATAAGCCTCGACGTTGCCGCGCGTGAGGAAGGCGCCGATCTTCTTGCGCATGATCACTTTGATGTAATGCGCAAAGCGTGACGCCGCCAGGATGTAGGGCAGCATGCCGGACAGCTTGGCGTTTGCATTGGCCTCGTCGCTGATGTACTGGCGCGGCAGGTTGGCGGTCTGTCCGCCGAAGAAGGCCGCCTGCCCCGTGCCCTTGCAGTTGCACAGCGCGATGAAACCCAGATCATTGAGTTCCTTTTCGCGTCGATCGGTGATCGCCACCTCGGTGGGGCAAATCATGTTCACCAGGTCGGCGTCGTCGCGATAGGTATAGATCGGCAAGCCATCCACGAGCCCACCGCCTTCCACGCCACGGATCGCCGCGGTCCAGCGATAGAGTGCGAAGGCGTTGGTGATGCGCTCGGCCAGCGCGTAGGCGGCATTGCCCCACAGGAAGGCATCGTGATTCGGACCGTTGTCGCCGGCGACCGTTTCCTCGTACTTCACGCCGTCTGCGGGGCGCGAATCCTTGCCGTAAGGAAGACGCAGCAGCACATGCGGCAGTGCCAACGCCACGTAGCGCGAGTCCTCGCTGTTGCGAAATTCCGTCCATTGCGCCGTCTCGGGCGATTCGAACAGTTGGGCGAGGTCCCTGGGCTTGGCCAGCTTGTCGAAACCATCCAGTCCGAACAGACCCGGCGCCGCGGCCGCGATGAAAGGCGCATGCGAGGAAGCGGCCACCTTGGTGATGTTGGTGAGCAGCGACATATCGTTGGGCGAGTGGTCGAATTCGTAACCACCCAGCAGCAAGCTGTAAGGCAGGCCACCATAGGTGCCGAATTCGGCCTCATAGATCATCTTGAAGATGCAGCTCTGATCGAAATCGGCCGCCTTTTCCAGTTCCTTGCGCAAGTCGTCCTTGGTGACGTTGAACACGCGCAACTTGAGCATCGTGCCGGTCTCTGCGCGCGATACCACGTAGAAAAGGCCGCGCCAGGTGGCTTCCAACTCCTGAAAATTCGGCGCATGCATCACCGCATCGAGTTGCACGCCGATCTGCGTATCGATGCCGCCGACCTGCTCGTCGATCAATCCGTTGGCACCCAGCGCAACCTGGGTAAGCGCCTGGTGGTTGAGCGGCACGATGATTTCATTGGCGAAACGGCCAACCAGGCGGCGCGCCTTGGATAGTGGATCGATGTCGAGAAACGCAGTCTGCAGGTCCGCGGCGGTCTTTGTGGCCGACGTTAACTTTTGCTGAGCCGCGCCCGCTTGCGCCTGCGCGAGCAACAAACCGTTGTTGGCGTCATCCAGCTGTTGCTTTGCAGTGATTGACGCCTTGGCCGCAGCGGCTGTCGAGTCGGCATCCTTGGCAGCTTTCACTGCTGTCGCCGCATCGGCGACGGCTTTGGTTGCTGTCGTGACGGCGTCTTGCGCGGTCTTCAGCGCAGCGTTCGCGGTATCGCTGTCGGTCTTGGCATTGGTCGCAGCGGTCTGCGCTGCGGTCGCGGCGTTTTGTGCTGCCGTGGCCGCGTCGGCATTGGCAGCCATCTGCCCAGCAAGCATGGTGACCAGCACCTGCGGAATGGCCGTTCCGTCAGGGGTGGCTGGCATGCTGCTCAAAGGCGCATAAGGGACAAGAGTGGATGTCACCCAGGTGGATGGATCGGTGCCTGAAAAAGCGCCTGTCAACGCCGTCATCGCCTGGCCGCTTTCGAGTGCGCCATCGAGCGTGGCGGCCAGCGCGTCGTTGCACTCGGCCATCGCCTGCAGTGCGCGCAGGTCGCCGCGCGCATCGAAACGACTCTTGAGCGTTGGAATGTTGTTGACCACCGCCAACGGCTCGAAGTCCGCCAGACAGCCAAAGGTCAAGGTGTTCAGCAGCTTCTTGCCGCCACCGGTAATGGTGTCCGGGATGCTGTTTAGCGTGATCGTCGGGGAACACTCGGCGAGAATCTTGTCGAACGATTCGCTGTCGATGTCGCGCATGCGGCGATCTTTCAGCGCCGGGAGCTGGCTGCTATCAAGCTCGCCCGACAGATTGGCAAACATGCCGACGATGAAAGGAAGCTCCACCTTCTCGCTGGAGCCACCCGTTTCGACATCGTAGGTGATGCGCACGCGTGGCGGCCGCACACGCAATAGCTTTTGTTGAATGCTCTCGACGGTCATGTACGGGCCTCGTTGATGTGGGCGGATGCAGACGCGCTGCCGCATGCGTTTCCTCGCATCCACACCAAACAAAAGTCGTGCCAAGCGCGTAACGCGCTGAATTGCCTGCCATTGCGTCGCATCCGGGAAATTTGCGCGAGAAAAATGGGGGATTTTTTACACACCCGTGCACGCCGTTGCAGTGATCAAGCCGGTTGCACATGTCGCCGCAACATGCTGATGCGCATCGGTGTCTGCGTCGGCATTTGAGCGAGAGATTTATTTTTTCCCACCGTGTGGAAATGTTCTCGCTGAGTGAAAACGCACACGGTTACCAAGACAGCCGTGCACGCTCCCATGTGCGCACGGAAGGTTTTGAAAAAAAATTATTGCGCCGCATTGCGAATCGGCGTTGGGAAAATTCAGTCTTTTGCGCGACGCAAACGCCACAATTTGCGCGGTCCGATGAGGCGATGCTCGATCACCCGCTCCACTTCCAACAGCTCCAGCGCGCGCGCGATCACCTCGCGCGGCGGCGTGATGCCACGCGGATTGAGCCACCATAGCTCGACACCCTCGATGGTGTCGGCGCAAGCGGGATGCTCAGCAAGAAAACACGCAATCGCATCGGCAACAGCACGCACAGAGTAGCCGGTCACGACAGCCTCGCAGTCAATGGTCCGCGGAATCTTGCTCCTGCTCGGGCTCCGAAGCGAGCCGGTACTTATGCACCAGTTTGCTGAAGGCGCTGCGATCCTGGCCGGCCAGCCGCGCGGCACGCGAGATATTGCCGCGCGCACGGGTCATCAGCGAAGCGACGTAACTGCGCTCGAAGTCGGCAATCACCCGCGCCTTGGCCTGTTTGAAGACCGTGTTGTAACGCTCTTCCCCGTCCGGCGGGGCCGACCTGTCCTGAGGCAGTTCGGCGTTCAATACCGCGCCTTCGCACATCAGGTATTCGCGCTGGATGAAGTGTTCCAGCTCACGGATATTGCCCGGCCAGCTATAGCGTTTGAGCGCGGCCAGCAAGTCGGGATGAAATTGCTTGACTGGCGTGTGGCCTTGGTAATCGCGGTTGAGGCGTTCGAGAAAAATCTGCGCAAGCTGGATCACGTCGCCGCCACGCTCGCGCAGAGGCGGCATCACCAGCGGCATCACCTTCAGACGATAAAGCAGATCGCGGCGGAAGTGCCTGGTCTTGACCAGCTCTTCCAGATTGGCGTTGCTTGCGGCAATGAGTCGCACATTGGTGTGGCGCGTTTGCGTGCCACCCACGCGCCGATAGGTTCGATCCTGCAGAAAGCGCAGCAGCGCCGCCTGCGCTTTCAATGACAAGGTATCGACCTCGTCCAGGAACAAGGTGCCGCCTTCGGCTTCGCTGATCAGACCGGGCGCGGCATGCCGCGCATCGGTGAACGCGCCACGCTCATGACCGAACAATTCGCTTTCTACCAGCGAATCGGCCAGGGCGCCGCAATTGACGGGAACGAAGGGCTGCGCCGCGCGCGCGCTCAGATAATGCACGGCACGCGCACCGAGCTCCTTGCCTGTACCGGTTTCCCCCCCGATCAGAACGGTGACATCGAACTTCGCAATACGCCGTATCTGTGCAAGGACGTGTGCGAACTGTGGGGAGGAGCCAAGTAAACTCGACTCCAGAACATCGACCATGAGTAACCCCGCTGAGTACGGGGGACGAGTCACGCCGTGAAGTTACATCGCATGACTTTATTGATGGAATTGCCGCATACCTACGACATCATCCACTCCCCCTGTCCCCCGAATGTAGCCCTCTTCACGCAACGCTCGCAATATGCCAAGTGCATGTACGATCTTGCGGGCAGGCAGCCGATGCATAGGCAAGTGAAATCATCCGTTATGTCTACATGGCGTGCACATTTACTGTGCTAAGGGGCGCAAAACATGCTGACCAAATTCGGATTCGTTGTGCTGATCGTGTTGTTCGGCGCGTTCGCGTTTGCAGGCGGCATGATGGCGCCCGCCACATGGCGCCAATCGGCGCAGAACGTCGGCGAACGGCTGTCCCATGCGCTCTCGTCCCTGGTTGCGACGGCACGCAGCGATAGCGCGATCGCCAGCGCAACGAAGGCCAGTGCCACCCTCGCGTTGCCAGCGCCGGCATCGCCGGCGGCGTCAGCATCTTCGAAGGCATCGCCGCCCAGTTTGAGCGACTTGCTGGTGAAAACGACCGTTGAAGCGCCGGCGCCCGCCACGGGACAACCCGCGTATGCCCTGAAATTGGGACAGTTCGTGACAGAAGACGAAGCCATCGCCGCACAACAGCGATGGCAGCCCGCAGCGGACGGGTTGAACCTGCCTTTGACGACATTGTCGGTGGTCGATTCGCAGCAGCAACCGTGGACGCTGGTAGCGATCGGTCAGTTCATCAGCGCCGCCGCCGCGCAGCAGATGGCGGCGCGCGTGCAACTGGCATTCAAAATCCAAAGTACGCCGGTGATCCAGATGCCGCCTTCAGCCAAACCCGCGTCGTGAAGCGAAGCATCCTTTTTTTGCGCGCGACGGATCTCGCCAGCCCGCCTCGCCGTAGCTATCCACGAAACAAACCAGCAACTCGGCCATGCCGATGCTGCAGAAATAAACCCAGCACGTCGCATCGTTACGATCGCGTGTAATGAACCAACGCGCATCGCCTTGGGCAAGCCCCCAACTGCCGACGCGGTGCACCCATAGGTCGGCCTGTCCACGATCACCGACCAGCGCAACCCGTACGTCGGCCTCCCCCATGGTTTGCACTTGATAAATTCGCGCCATGCGGATCACCATCTCCAGGAAGCACGTTACGGTCGCGTTACAGACTAGGGAGCTACGCGCATGAGCGATACGAACAAGCCGTCCGGACGCCGTCCCTACGAGCGCATCAGCGTACTAAAAATGCCCGGCCAGGGGCGCCCCGTGCTCGGCCAGTCCGAACCCATCGAGGATGATCGACGCGCACGCGCCGCGGCGCAATCGGGCGCAGGTCATCCCGCTCCGCGTCAACAACCCCAGGCCACGATCGATACGCCACTGCCGGCGCGGGTGCAGACGGTGCTGTCCTATCGCGTCGATCCTGCACTCAGCACGGAACTGCAAGGCGGCCCCAGCCCACCGCCAGCGTCCAGGCGAGCGGCCGAACAGGTGGTGCAGGCGACGATCGTCATCGATGTAGGGCTGCCCGACTGGCCGCCGCATGATGCGCGGAAAAAATAACACGCCGCGTTACGCGGGTTCGATGTATCTCAGCAATAACCGCGGCGATTCTCTGCCTTGCCAGTCGTTGATGGTGAGTTCGTAAGCGGCCCGCAACATGGGGGGCGGTGGCGTGCCATCGTAGGCGTTGAACATGACGGCGTCGTAGAGCGCATCGTCGCGCGGATCGCGCAGACTCAAACGCAGATGCCGCTCGCCCATCGGTCGCCAACTGAAGCACTCGAAGCGATTGTCGAAGACCGGCTCGGGAAACCCCTGTCCCCACGGACCGGCAAAACGCAGCATGCGCGCCATCTCCAAGGTGAACAGGCCGGCAGGCATTTCGCCATCCGTGTAGAGCACGGATTGCAGGTGTTCTTCGTTCAAGTATTCGCGCGCCACCGCATCGAATGCTTCGGCGAAACGCGGATAGTGCTGTGTGCGCAAACTCAGGCCCGCGGCCATGGCGTGACCGCCGAAGCGTTCGATCAAGCCCGGATGGCGCGCATCGATCACCGCCAGCGCATCGCGAATATGAAAGCCTGCGATGGAACGGGCCGAGCCGCGTAGATGATCAGGGTCATCCTCGCCCGCCGGGGCGAAAGCGATTACCGGGCGATGCAGGCGTTCTTTCAGCTTGGACGCCACCAGCCCCACAACGCCTGCGTGCCAGCTTGGCTCGAACAGTGTGACGCCGACGGTCTGCGCATCGACATGCGCAGCGCTGGAGACCATCACTTCCGCTTCGGCCACCATGGCCGCTTGCAGATCGCGGCGCTCCTGATTGATGGAGCTCAAGTGTTCGGCATACCGGCGCGCCTGCGGTAGATCGTCGGTAAGCAGGCATTCCACCCCAAGGCGCATGTCTTCGAGCCGGCCGGCGGCATTCAAGCGCGGACCCACTGCATAGGCGAGATCGCTGGTGCATAGCGCGTAGATGCTGCGCTGACTGGCCTCCACCAACGCGAGGATGCCTGCGCAACCACGGCCACTACGCAGGCGTTTCATGCCCGCTTCCACCAGTACGCGGTTGTTGAAATCCAGCGGCACCAGATCGGCCACGGTACCGAGCGCAACCAGATCCAGCAATACGGAAAGATCCGGCTCCGGCGTGGTCGCGAACCCACCGTGCTCGCGCAGATGCGCGCGCAACGCTAGCAGTACGTAAAACATTACGCCCACGCCGGCCAGCGCCTTGCTGGGAAAATCATCGCCATGCACATTGGGATTGACGATGGCATCCGCCTCCGGCAAATGATCGCCGGGCAGATGATGATCAGTGACGATGACACGCATGCCGCGTGCACGCGCGGCGGCGACACCGCTCACGCTGGCGATGCCGTTGTCGACCGTGACGATGAGTTGCGCATGCGACGGCAATGCTGCGACAAGCGCCGGCGTGAGCCCATAGCCGTGCACAAAGCGATTCGGTACCACGTAATCCACGCGTTGTGCGCCAAGCATGCGTAAACCGCGCACGGCTACCGCTGTGCCGGTGGCGCCGTCGCAATCGTAGTCGCCGGCAATGACGATCGACATGCCGGTGCGGACGGCCTCGGCAAGCAAGGTGACGGCTTGCTGCATGCCGCTCAATTGCTGGGGTGCCAACAGTCGATTCAAGCGGTGCTCGGCATGTTCCGGGCTTAGCACACCGCGTGAGGCGTAGATGCGCTGCACGATATCAGGAACGCCAGCACCCCATCCTGCCGGCTCACCCAGCAACGGACGCCGCTTCAGCAATTGCCGCGTCATCGCGCGCGCTGCCGCCAGAAGCGCAAGCGATGCAAGGGTCGATGCAGCCAGCGTTCGCCGCTGTCGAAGGCGAGCAACAACGGCTGGCGTCGACTCAGTGATTGCAGGCGCGACCACCATTCGGAAGCAATGGTCTCGGCAGGCTGATCTTGCAGGTCGATCAACCAGCCTGCTTGCGCCGCACCGATCGACGCTCCGTCGCGTTGTTGTATGGAAATACCGGCACGCTGTGCCAAGGCACGCAGCAACATGTCTTCGCCAATGACGCCTCGCAACGTGGTATCGATGCGCAACGGGCGCACACCGCCGCCCCAAAACCACAGACTGTTGATGGGCGGAACGTTACGCTCGCGCCGTTGCGCATTCAGCGGGTGCTGATGCAACAAAACTTGCACTTCATTAAACAGTACACGCCAGCGGCGACCTTCCGCACCCTGCGGCAGATGCTCGTAAAGATCTCCACCAAGCGCCTGTTCTGGTGCGGCAAAGTCAGGCAACGGCGTTTGTATCGGTACGCGCAGGTGCCAGTGCTGCGGCGAAGAAACCTCGAGCGCCATGCCCGCTTCGTCGAATACCGGCTGCAACGGCTCAGCCAGAGCCTGCGCCTCGTCCATGCTCAACGGCAATTGTCCGCAGGCGAGCAGCCGCGCGCCGCTCATGTCCGGTTGCACCCAGGCAGGGTCGGCGCTCAGCCAGCATGCATCGCCCGCATCGCCGCACAAGTAGTCGCGGATGAGCGCGGCGGCCGGCAGCGGTTCATGACAATGAAAATAGCTTGCCAGACCACCGAGATAGCCGGCGCTGCCATGCGGAAGCGAGTCGGCACTCTGCAGCAGCATGCGCAGCGGGTGCGATGCATCGAAGCGCTGTAACGCCGGCAGCCAACATTCCAAAGGTCGAGATTCGGTGCTCGCCATCGATCAGGCTTCGAGCAATTCGTACAGCGCAAGCCATTCGGCTTCAAGCGCTTCTTTCTCTTTGCGCAGCTCCGACTGGCGCTGGCCGAGCTTCATCAGTTCCGCCGTCGAGCCGTTGTAGGTCTCCGGATCGGCGAGTTTCTGGTCCAGCTTGACCAACTCCTCGTCGAGGGCCGCCACGCGCGTTTCGATTTTCTTCACGCGCTGGCGCGAGGCTTTTTCGCTTTCACGCTGCGCGGCAGCGGCGCGGCGACGATCGGCTGCCGATTCCGTCGCCTTGGCTTCGACCTCGGCTTTCTTGGGCGCCGAGCTACGTGCGCGCAGCCAGCGTGCGTAATCGTCCAGATCGCCGTCAAAGGGTTCGACCTTGTGATCGGCGACGCGCCAGAAGCTGTCGCACACCATGCCGAGCAGATGGCGATCGTGCGATACGAGCACCAGTGCACCATCGAAATCGGCCAGCGCGTCGGCCAAGGCTTCGCGCATGTCCAGATCGAGATGGTTGGTCGGTTCGTCCAGCAGCAACAGGTTGGGTTTGTCCCATGCGATCAACGCGAGCGCAAGGCGTGCGCGTTCGCCGCCGGAAAAGCCGTCGACGGATTCAAACGCGCGATCGCCCGCGAAATTCCAGTTGCCCAGAAAATCACGCAGCGCTTGCGCGGCGATGCCGGGTGCTTTGTCCTGCAGGTGATCGAACGGGCTGGCGCCTTCGCGCAGGCTTTCCACGGTGTGCTGGGCAAAGTAGCCGATCTTCAGATCCTTGTGCGCCTTGCGTTCGCCATGCAGCGGGGCCAGTTCGCCGACCAGCGTTTTTACCAGCGTGGATTTACCGGCACCGTTCGGCCCGAGCAGGCCCACGCGTTCGCCTGCTTCGAGCCGGAAGCACACATCGCGAAGAATGACCGCTGCTGGTTGCCCTGCCTCAGCAGCATAACCGGCCTCCACATCTTCCAATTGCAGCATCGAGTCGGGCACACGCTCGGGCACGGCGAATTGAAAGTGGAACGCCCGCTCCGCACGTACCGCTTCGGTACCGGCCATCTTTTCCAGGCGCTTCATGCGCGATTGCGCTTGCTTGGCTTTGCTGGCCTTGGCCTTGAAGCGGTCGATGAACGATTGCAGATGCGCGCGTTCGGCCTGCTCGCGCTCGTGCGCAATCTGCTGCAGGCGCAATTGTTCGGAACGTTGCCGCTCGAACGCGCTGTAATTGCCTGCGTAGAGCTTGGCCCTGCCTTCGTTGAGATGGAGGGTGTGGGTGATGACGCCGTCGAGAAATTCGCGGTCGTGCGAAATCACCAGCAACGTACCCTGGTAACGGCGCAGCCACTCTTCCAGCCATAGCACGGCGTCCAGGTCCAGATGGTTGGTGGGCTCGTCCAGCAGCAGCAAGTCCGAAGGCGCCATCAGCGCGCGCGCAAGGTTCAGACGCACGCGCCAGCCGCCTGAAAATTCCTGCACGGCGCGCTCATGCGTATCGGCGCTGAAACCCAGCCCGTGCAGCAGGCGCCCAGCGCGCGCGCGCGCATCGTAGCCGTGAAGCTCCTCAATGCGGTGATGGGCGCGCGCCATTGCTTCGGTGTCACCGCGCGCCTGTGCATCCAGTTCATCGCGTAGCGCCGTGGCGAGCTCCACATCGCCGCCCATGACGTACTCGATGGCTGGGTCCGGCAGGGCTGGTGTTTCCTGGGCGACCGAGGCAAGCCGCAACTTGGTCGGTATGTCCAGTTCGCCTGCATCGGCCTCCAGTTGCCCCTGTAGCGCGGCGAACAGGCTGGATTTGCCACAGCCATTGCGGCCCACGACGCCAAGGCGCCAGCCACTCTGGATGACCAGGTCGATATCGGAAAGCAGCAGGCGGCTGCCGCGGCGCAGGGAGAAATGGCGGAACGCAATCATGTGAAATCGTAGGATCGAGACCAGGCGGGGACGCCCGAAGCCGCCCATGATAACTGGACATTCTGGATCAATCTGCGCAGGTGGCGCGGCCTCTGTCTGTTCGCAGGTCACAGGGCCATCGACGCACGCGGGGAGCGGCCATGGATGGCCGCTGCTTTGAGGAGCGAGGAGGGCAGACTGGCCGTCTGTCAAGACAATCGAACGAAAAGATGCGGACAGACGGAGGCCGTGACGCCTGTGCAGATTGATCCGGAATATCCCTGGATCACATCTTCCGTTCTTGCTCGTAGCGCACCCCAGGCAGTTCTGCTACAACGGCGCAGCAGCGCTTTATGCGGAGAGGGGAATCATGTTCAAGCACCGTCATACCCTGCCCTTGCTGGCAGTCTTGGCCCTTGGCGCCGGGCTGGCCTCGGCGCAGGCCGCTTACGCCCAGGAAACGCTGACCCAGCGTGTGCAGGACGAAAAAAGCATGAACCTGCCGGCGCGTGGACTGACCATGGCGCAGGTGGAAAAGCGGTACGGCGCTCCCTTGCACAAGCTTTCCCCGCGCGGCGGCGACTCGGCCCACCATCCGACGATCAATCGTTGGGAATACCCTAGCTTCATCGTGTATTTCGAAAAAAGCCGGGTGATCCACTCGGTGTTGAATACGCCGGCAGGGAACAATCGGAACCCCGGCGCGGTGAACTGATTTTTCGGCCCCCTGTGCTGACAGAGGGCACGAACGAGGCGCGATATCACGCGCATGATCCGGGCCTTCGCCGGGATGACGCCCGGGCAAGATCGGGCATCACCGTACATTGACCGCCTCGCGCAACCGCCGACAGTCGTCGTAAACTCCCGCACTTCCATGCCCGGCCAACGTCCGGGCATTCCCCTGCGCGAGTGTCGTCCCCATGACCGATTCCAGCTTGCGCCTGCCGGCCGAATGGGAGCCGCAGGCCGCCGTGTTGATTGCGTGGCCGCACGCCGGCACCGATTGGGCCGACCGGCTCGAACAGGTTCAATCCACCTATGCAGCGCTCGCCGCTGCGGTGACGCATTTTCAGCCACTGATCATTGTGGTGGCCGATGCGTCGCTGCGCGCGCACGTCGAGACAACACTGCAAGGCACGAATGCCGACCTATCGCGCATCCGCTTCGTGGAACTGCCGTATGACGACACCTGGCTGCGCGATTCGGGCCCCATCACGCTGCGCGGCGAAGACCATCGTTTCCAGCTCACCGATTTTCATTTCACTGGCTGGGGTGGCAAGTTCGGCGCGGAGCAAGACGATGCGCTGATCGCCGGCCTGGTGCAGGCCGGCGTTTTCGGTTCGGCGCAACACAAGCGCATCGATTGGGCGCTGGAGGGCGGCGGCATCGAAAGCGATGGCGCAGGCACCGTGCTCACGACATGGCGCTGCCTGGTGCAGCGTCATCCGGAGCAATCGCGCGAAGAGATGAGCACGATCCTGCGCGACAGCCTGCATGCGCAGCGTGTGCTCTGGCTCGATTACGGTTATCTGGAAGGCGATGACACCGATGCGCACATCGACACCCTGGCGCGCTTCGCGCCGGGCGATCGCATCGTGTATCAGGCCTGCGCCGACACCCGCGACGTGCACCACGCCGAGCTGCAACGTATGAGCGAAGAGCTGGCCGCACTGCGCACGCCAAGCGGAAAGCCTTACGCGCTTTATCCGCTGCCCTGGGCCAAGCCGGTCATCGACGAAGGCCGACGGCTCGCGGCGTCGTATGCAAATTATCTGATCGTCAATGACGCCGTGCTGGTGCCCGCTTATGGCGATGTCGCCGACGACGAAGCCGCGCGGATCATCGGTGAAGCCCATCCTGGTCGCACCGTGGTGCAGGTGCCCTGCCGTCCGCTGATCTGGCAGAACGGCAGCCTGCATTGCATCACCATGCAATTGCCCGCCGGCCTGCTGGGTTGAGGCCGCCGCCGTCGCCCCGCGCAAAGCCCAGCGGACGCTGACTTACCGTGCTGGCATTCGACCGATCCCAGGCCGGGTGCCGCTACACTATGTAGCCCACCTCGCCACTCTGGCGGACAGGATCCGGCATGACCCGCAAGACACTCAAGGTCGCGCTGCTGCAGGAAACTCACCGCGGCAGTCGCGACGCCAACCTCGATGCCATCGAAGCCGGCCTGCGCGAAGCCGCCGCGGTGGGCGCCGAGCTCGTGCTGCTGCAGGAGCTGCACAATGGCCCGTATTTCTGTCAACAGGAGTCGGTGAACGAGTTCGACACGGCTGAGACGATCCCGGGTCACAGCACCGCGCGCATTGGCAAACTGGCTGAAGAACTCAAACTGGTGGTGGTGGCCTCGCTATTTGAAAAACGCGCCGCGGGGCTGTATCACAACACCGCCGTGGTGTTCGACCGTTCTGCCACGATCGCCGGCAAATACCGCAAGATGCACATCCCGGACGATCCAGCGTTTTACGAAAAGTTTTACTTCACACCCGGCGACCTGGGCTTCGAGCCGATCGACACCTCAGTAGGCCGCCTGGGCGTGCTGGTGTGCTGGGATCAGTGGTACCCCGAAGCGGCGCGCCTGATGGCGCTGGCCGGTGCGGAACTGCTGCTTTACCCCACCGCCATCGGTTGGGACCCGAATGACGCGCAGCCGGAGAAGGATCGCCAGCGCGAAGCCTGGATCACCGTGCAGCGTGGTCACGCCGTGGCCAACGGCCTGCCCTTGCTGGCGTGCAACCGCACCGGTTTCGAGGCCGACCCGGCGAATGTCGGCGCGGGCATTCAGTTTTGGGGCAGCAGTTTCGTTGCCGGGCCCCAGGGTGAATTCCTGGTCCAGGCAGGTGACGACAAGCGCCAATTGCTTGTGGCCGAGATCGACATGGCACGCAGCGAACACGTACGCCGCATCTGGCCGTTCCTACGCGATCGCCGGATCGACGCCTACGGCGATTTGCTGCGGCGTTTCCGCGACTGACGCGTCTTGCTCTCTCACCGAGAGAGCAAGACACACACCCCGGCTTGCACTACTGACCGCGAGTCTCCATGCTGGGCGTTCCCCTCCCTAACTGCACCTCTACTGCATGAGCGTTTCCGGTACCGATCTTCACGCTACGCCTGACCTACGCGGCCAGCCGATCGAGCGCGTACATCGCGACGGCGTGGAATACGTGATTCTGGGCACCGCGCATGTATCGCGCAGCAGCGTGGAAGCGGTGCAGACGCTGCTGGCAAACGAATCCTTCGACGCCATTGCCGTAGAGCTGTGCGAAAGCCGCGCGCAGGGCATGCGCGATCCGGAAGCATTCAAGCAGATGGATCTGTTCCGCGTGATTCGCGAAGGCAAAGCCGGCATGGTGGCGGCCAGTCTGGTGCTATCCACCTTTCAGAAACGACTGGCCGATCAATACGGCATCCAGCCCGGCGCGGAAATGAAGGCAGCGATGGATGGTGCCGCGGAGCTGAACGTGCCGCTGTGGCTGGTCGATCGCGAAGTGGGCACCACGCTCAAGCGCGCCTGGCATAGCGTGAGTTTCTGGCAGCGTTTCAGCCTGCTCGGCGGTTTGCTGGCGAGCGTGTTCGAACGCCAGACCATCGACGAGAAGGAAATCGAAAAACTCAAGCAAGGCGACATGCTCGAAAGCGCCTTCAGCGAATTCGCCAGCGAGTCGGCACCCCTGTATCGCAGCCTGATCGCCGAGCGCGATGCCTACATGGCGGCGCGCTTGCGTGAAGAAGCAGGCCGCTCCGTCACCGCGAACCCGTGCAAGGTGTTGGTGGTGATTGGTGCAGGACATCTCAAAGGTTTGTGCGAGCATTTGCGCATCCAGCAGGCCGATCCGGGTGCCACGGTTGCCGAGTTGGCCCAGTCGCCGCCAAAGGCGCGGTGGCCCAAATGGGTGGCGGTCGGCTTGGTGCTATTGGTGTTCGCGGCGATTGGGTACGCGTTTCATCGCAATACGGCGCTCGGCGCAGAGGCTTTGCGCGACTGGGTGTTGTTCACGGGTGGTTTTGCCGCGCTCGGCGCATTGGTGGCGCGCGCGCATCCCTTGAGCGTCCTCGCCGCTTTCATCGCCGCCCCCATCAAGCCATTTCGACCCGGCATTCCCGCCGGCGGCATCAGCGCCATGGTCGAGGTATGGGTGCGCCGCCCACGCGTGGCGGATTTCGAAAGCCTGCGCGACGACATCGTGCACTGGAGCGGCTGGTGGACCAACCGGGTGGCGCGCACGCTGCTCAATTTCTTTCTGGTTTGCCTTGGCACCATCATCGGCGAGTACGCCGCCGGCATCCACATTCTCAAGAGCCTGTTCTGACCCGTCGCAGGAATTGGCAGCGCGGCTTTTTGTCACTCCCCCATGCCGCGCCCTCCCATTGTGACGCCTCAGGGGCAACCTCTATACTCGAGTGAGGATGCACAGTTCATGTCGGGGAAGACATGCGTGGGAGCATCCTTCATGTTGCACGCATCCGCTGGAACCTAAGGGGATCCTCTTGATGTTTCGATTGCAATTGTTTGGCTTGGCCGCTGCTGCTACCGCGATCCTCATCTGCTCCAACCCTGTGCACGCCACGGGTGATAAAGCCAACGGCCGTATCCTCGTCTACACCTGCAATGGCTGCCACGGCATTCCCGGCACCAACAATTCCTACCCGCAGTATCCGGTTCCCAAGATCGCCGGACAGAACGAGCAATACATCATCAGTGCTCTGCATGAGTACAAAACAGGCGATCGCACGCATCCGACCATGATGGCGCAGGCCCAGAGCCTGTCCGATCAGGAGATCGAAGACATCGCCGCGTATCTGTCCAGCATCAAACCGAAGTAATCAGCCGAGGATCCCACCTGCATGAAACGTGCGCTTACGTTGCTCTCGTTCGGTATGGCTCTTGCGCTGGCCTCGGCGCCGCTGCTGGCCTCCGGCAACGCCGATAACGGCAAGACCAAGGCAGCCGCCTGCTTTGCGTGCCACGGCGCCGACGGTAATGGCGTGGACCCGCAATATCCGCGCCTGGCCGGGCAGTACAACGAATACATCCAGGAAGTGCTGCACGAATACAAGGATGGACGCCGCAACAATCCCATCATGAAAGGGTTTGCGGCGACGCTTTCCGATCAGGATATCGAGGACATCGCAGCGTATTACTCCGCGCTGCCTACCAAGCTCGATTCGTTGAAGGGACATGTGCAAGGCGATTGATGCCTGCTGCTAAAACACACATGACAGCCAAAAGCCCGCATATCGTTGCGGGCTTTTGCGTTTTTGGGCAACTATCGCGGCACGTGTTTTCAGGAGTAACCGTTGTGGGTTGTCTGCCGCTTCCCTTGTTGTTTCTGCTCGGTGCGCTTATTGGCCACCTCTTCGGTGGGGATATCGGGATGCTGTGGGGCTCGGGAATTGGATTCGTGCTGGGGCTGGTATCGGCCGCTGTGTTTATCTGGCTGGTGCGCGGCAGGCGGTAATGACTGCGAACACCTCAGAGTGCCTTGGCGGCATTCCGACGAAGGCCGGAATGACGCTGAGGAAAAAGGGAGCCGCCGACAAAATTTTCCAAAAGAGCGGACATGACGGTGGCAAAGGGCAACGGTTCAGCCCATCGCAGACTGCCCTTCCTTCTTGCTGTAATACGGATTGCTGCCACCCTTGTGATCGGTCGCATCACGCACCGCGGTAATTTCCGGCACGCGTTCGCGCAGCGTCTTCTCGACGCCGTGCTTGAGGGTGACATCGACCATCCCGCAACCGTGGCAACCACCGCCGAATTGCAGCACCACCACGCCATCGGCGTCCACTTCCAGCAGACTGATACGACCGCCATGCGCGGCGATGCGCGGATTGACTTCGGCCTCCAGCACATAACGCACACGCTCAACCAGGCCTGCCTCCGCACCCGGCAGCTCGCCCTTGATCTTTGGCGCACGGATATTCAACTGCCCACCCGTCTGATTGGGTTCGAAATCGACCGTGGCGCCTTCCAGCCAGGTTGCGCTTTCACCGTCGATGTAGAAGTTGAAGCCGCTGCACTCCACCGTCCATTCACCGCCGGTGAGTTCCTGGGGTTCGCAGAACTCCAGTTCGCAATCGGCGGCCGGCGTACCCGGCGAGGTGACGCGCACGCGAATGCCCAGCCCCTCGATACCTTGCTGTGACAGAAGATGCAGAAAATGCTGTTGCGCGCGCTCGGAAATCTCGATCATGCCTGCTCCGGAACCATCATTCGTGCCCGGCTGCACCGGGCTTTTATACCGCACCATTTTAGTCCTGTTTCGCCATGAATGTTCGAAACCGGGTTTTTCGCGTACAGTTTCGGCGCTTCAGCGACAATGATGGAGATTTCCATGACTGCCCTTCCGCTTTCCGCTCAGCATTGCCAGCCCCGCAAAGGCAAGGAGCATGCGCTGGACGAGGCAGCCATCGCCGCGTTGCTGCCGCTGGTGCCCGGCTGGAAACTCGCCGCACAAGGGGATGCCCTGGTGAAGGATTTTCGCTTCGAAAACTTTCATCACACGCTGGCCTTTATCAATGCGGTGGGCTTCATGGCCAACCATGAGGACCATCACCCGGACATCGAGGCCGGATACGGGCATTGCAAGCTGCGCTGGTCCACGCATGACGTGGGCGGATTGTCATTGAACGATTTCATCTGCGCCGCGCGCGTAGACGCTCTGCTCGAGCATTGAACCCGGCCAGCCGCCTCCGCACAGCCTGCGCCTTCGCCGGCTACGTGCTGGTGGCGGTGGTTGTGTGTCTGCTGTTAAGCCGTCTGGCATCGCGCATCACCGCAGCGCACCTGCTGGACCAAGCGCAACAGCAACTTGCGCGCGTGCAGGCACACGAGCCATTGTGGGCGTGGCACCTGCACAAACCGCACGATCTGGTTGCCGGCCACGCGTTCGGCCATGCACAGCTCGCGCGAGAAGACGATGCATTGCGCATCACCAGCAGCGATGGCGAGCCGTTCGAACTGGGCCTGCCGGTTGCCTGGTCACTCGACCTGCACCATTGGCCGATCCTCGAAATAGCACTGCGCAGCAGCGCTCCCGGCACGCTGGGCGTGGTATGGCAGAGCGGCAATCCGCCTGGCTGCCTGTCGAAAACACCTGATCGCCTCACTCCGGATACGCGCAGCCTACGCATCGATTTGCGCGATATGGCGTGGCAAGGCAGCGACATCGGAGATTGCTCCACACTCGGCAGCGCACAAATGTTGCGCCTGCGCATCCAGATTCCCGCGCAAGCGAGCGTAACGCTTGCGTCGGTGCAGCTGCTTACCACCGAACCGATGCAACGCCAGGAAGCCGTGATCGACCTGCCCGGCGACAGCATGAAACTCGACCTCGCAGCGCTCGCCACACGCGTGCAAAACGAACCCATGCCACTGTTTCGCCTGCCCGGTGACAGCAGCGCCGAAACGATGCTGGCACTGCGCGACCAACTGCGCGCGCGCTGGCCAGCGGCCTTGATCGCGCCCGCCGACACCACGCCGCATGCCGAGCCACCCGCGATCAATCATCCGGCCGTAGCCTGGGCGGCCTGCATCATCTATCTGCTTGTGCTCGCCTGCCTGGTTTGGCGACCGGTAGGTGGCTCGCTTGGTCCGTGGGTCGAGTTGATCGGCTGCTTGCTCGGTCCCTTATGGCTAATTGCGGGACTTCACTGGGGTTTGCGCCCAACGGCGCTTGGCCTGGCGGCCTTCGGCGGCGGACTCGTCTACGCCCTGGCGATCGAACGCAGGCATGTGCCCCGCCTATGGCGGTGGCCAGCGAGCGGACGGGACTGGATGTGGCCGCTGGCGACAGCCCTCGTCACTATTGCGTTGATCCTGGCATGCGGACATGCGCTCCATCCGTTGCCGCTGTCGCACGTGTTCGTCTACTTTGGGTGGGCCTGGTTGCAGCAGTGGCTGATGCTGGTCGTGCTGCTGCATCGGTTCGAACGGATCGTGCATCGGGCGAACTGGGCCATCGTTGCCGTGGCGGTGGTGTTCGCCTTGCTGCATACGCCTAACGGCATGCTGATGCAGCTGTGCTTCGTCGGCGAACTAGGGTGGGCGTGGTGCTTCCTGCGCGGGCGTAGCGTGCTGCCGATTGCGCTGGCGCACGCGATCTGTGCACTGCTGGTGGAGTCGGGCCTCGCGGGTGGGACGCTGCTGCGTTCGCTTGAGGTCAGCGCGCGCTTTTTCTTTTAGCAGCAAGGGTATCCAGGAAATTTTTCAAGTCGTCAGGCAATGGCGCGGAAAACCCGTAAGAGCGCCCGTCCAGCTCGAAACCCATGTGCGCGGCATGTAGGAACAGCCGGTCCAGCCCCAGTGCGCGAAAGCGCTTGTTCGCATCCTTGTCGCCGTACTTGGCATCTCCGGCCAGCGGGTGGCCAATATGCGCCGCATGCACGCGAATCTGATGCGTGCGACCGGTGCCAAGAGTGGCCTGCATCAGGCGCGCCCCGGAGTACTGCTCCATCTCACGAAAGAAGGTGAGCGAGGGTTTGCCATCGTCCGCTACCCGTACCATCCGTTCGCCGCCCTGCAGAATGGACTTTTTCAGTGGCACGTTCACATCGAACTTGGCCTTTTGCGGATGGCCGACCATCAGACACAGATATTGCTTGGTGACCTCACCGGCCCGGATCGCCGCCTGCAGTCCGGTCAACCCGGCGCGGGTACGGGCGAACACCAGCACGCCGCTGGTATCGCGGTCGAGGCGATGCACGAGCTCCAGGTGCTCCTTGGGCCGGGCCTGCCGCAACAGTTCGACGGCGCCGAAGCTCACCCCGCTGCCCCCATGACTGGCCATGCCCGATGGCTTGTCGATGACCAGGAAGTGCTTGTCCTCGAAGATGACGGCTTCGGCCGCCGCCGCAATCGCCGCCTGGGACGCACCCTCTTCTTTCGATCGCTCGGCGACCCGCACAGGTGGAATGCGCAGGGTATCGCCCTGGGTGAGACGGGTATCGGGCTTGGCGCGCTTGCCGTTCACGCGCACCTGGCCGGTGCGCAAGAGCCGGTAAATCATGCTCTTGGGCACGCCTTTGAGCAGGGTCATCAAGGCGTTGTCGATGCGCTGACCGTCGCGCTCTGGACCAATCTCGAGTTGACGCACCCCTTGAGGTACATCGGGGGAAGTTGCCGTCTGCATTGAAAAAAACCTGGGTTGAGAGGATACTCGCACAGCGCTCAGCCCGGTCCACTGACATTAGTTAAAGGACCAGGCGCCCGCCCGTTACGCCGGCGAGGTTTGCGCCGGTCGCGCATTGGCAGCCGGTTGCAAGCACCCTTTCATCGTAACGGTTCGGGTAGCCACTTGTCCGGTCTTGTTTTTGCCAGACAACGCGGCGTGCGTGCCGAGAATCACTCCCGGTATCGGGAACGTTACCGTTTTATGAGCTGCTTTACCGCAGCGGCGCGATCCCCGGAGAGGCCGCCACACCAGGCGCCACCGCGGCGCGCGACGCGCGGCCAAGCCGAGGAATTACAATGAAAAGAATGTTGATCAACGCAACTCAGCGTGAAGAGTTGCGTGTGGCTATCGTGGATGGCCAGACCCTTTACGACCTTGATATCGAAATACCGTCTCGCGAGCAGAAAAAAGCCAACATTTACAAAGGCCGCATCACTCGCGTCGAACCCTCCCTCGAAGCCTGTTTTGTCGACTATGGCGCCGAACGCCACGGCTTCCTACCCCTCAAGGAAATCGCCCGCGAATATTTCACCGCGGGCCTGGACCCTTACAAATCCAACATCCGCGAGCTGCTCAAAGAAGGCCAGGAACTGGTCGTACAGGTCGAGAAGGAAGAGCGTGGCAACAAGGGCGCGGCGCTAACCACGTTCATCAGCCTGGCCGGCCGCTACATGGTGCTGATGCCGAACAGTCCGAAAGCGGGTGGTGTTTCGCGTCGCATCGAGGGCGAAGATCGCCAAGCCCTGAAGGAAGCGCTGGAGCATCTGAACGTCCCTGACGACATGGGACTGATCGTGCGCACCGCTGGCATGGGTCGCGACGCCGAAGAGCTCCAGTGGGACCTGGACTACCTGCTCCAGCTCTGGAAAGCGATTTCCCAGGCTGCCCAGGCACAAAAGGCGCCGTTCCTGATCTATCAGGAATCGAAGCTTTTCATCCGCGCACTGCGCGATTACCTGCGCAACGATATCGGCGAGATCCTGATCGACGAAGAATCGCTGTATCAGGACGCCCGCGACTTCATGCAGCAGGTGATGCCCAACGCCCTGCGCAAGCTCAAGCTCTACAAAGACGACACCCCGCTGTTCTCGCGCTACCAAATCGAAACGCAGATCGAGAGCGCGTTCGACCGCAGCGTGCGCCTGCCCTCAGGCGGCTCGATCGTGATCGACCAGACCGAAGCGCTGACCGCCATCGACATCAACTCCTCCAAGGCCACCAAAGGTGGCGATATCGAGGAGACGGCGTTCAACACCAACCTGGAAGCGGCGGCGGAGATCGCCCGCCAGTTGCGCATCCGCGACGCGGGTGGCCTGATCGTCATCGACTTCATCGACATGGACAGCCCCAAGCACCAGCGCGAAGTGGAAGAGCGCCTGAAGGATGCGGCCAAGCTCGACCGTGCGCGCATCCAGATCGGCCGCATCTCGCGCTTTGGTCTGTTGGAGATGTCGCGCCAGCGCCTGCGCCCGTCGCTGGGCGAAGCCACGCAGATCGTATGCCCGCGTTGCGAAGGCCACGGCCACATCCGCGGCGTGGAATCGCTCTCGCTGTCCACGCTGCGCCTGATCGAAGAGCACGCCATGAAGGACAACACCGGCCAGGTGTTGATACAGGCGCCGCCGAGCGTGGCCAACTACATGCTCAACGAAAAGCGCGCCAGCGTGGTGGAGATCGAGCTTCGCAACAAAGTGCACGTAGTGATCGTGGCCGACGAGAAGCTCGATACGCCGCACATCGAGATCCAGCGCATCCGCGAAGCCGACATGGGCGAGCACAGCAAGCCCAGCTATGAGCGCCTCACCGCGGAAGAAGCCAACGTCGTGCGCAAGATGGGGCAAATGCTCGGCAGCAGCGAACAGCCTGCTGTCACCGGTATCGTTCCCGCCAGCCCGGCGCCGGTGCGCGAAGAAGAACCGGCCGCCGCGCCGGCCCTCGCCACGAAACGGCAGCCTGTTGCCGCTCCCGTTGCTGCAAAGACACAGCAAACTGGCTTTTTCTCACGCTTGTTCGGCGGTTTGTTCCGCGGTGCCGAAGCGCCCGCACCAGTGCCGGCTCCTGCCCCGGTGGCAACACGCCAGGAATCCCCCCGCGGCAAGCAAGACCCGCGTCGCAACGAGCAACGCGCGCGTGGCGAAGGTCAGCCGCGGCAGAACGCACAGCGCAACGCGCAATCGCAGCAACAAGGCAAGGGTCAGCGCCAACAGCAGCAGCCCCGTCAGCAACAAAGTGGCAAGCAGGATCAACAGCGCCCGCCCAAGCCTGCGCAAACCAACGAGCCGACTGAGCAGCGTAAGCCTCAGGTTGCCGCCGAGCCCGCCAAGCAACACGTGCAGCAGGAACGCCAGCAACGCCAGCCACAAGCCGAGCGTCAGCAACAGCAAGCGGCGAATGCACCCGTCGCCAAGCCTCAACCGATCGAAGCACCCAAGCCTGCGGCCGAAACTGCAGCACCTGTCACCGTCAAGGAAATCGCTGACCATGCTGCCGAGGCCGCCGCTACCGCGGAAGGTACCGGTCAGTCACGTCGCCGTCGTGGCCGGCGCGGCGGTCGTCGCCGTCGTCGTCACGAGGGTGCAGTGGTCGGCGCGATTCAAGACGGGCAGATCGATGCGCAGGATCTGGACGATGAGGATCGTGACGATATCTCCGACGCCGAAACGGCTACCGTCGAGGTGAAAGCAGAGGTGCCGGTCGCATCCGAAGTGATTGCGCCCAAGCATGTCGAAGCAGTCTCGGCACCGGTCGCACCTGTGCTCCAAACGCAGCAACCCGCACTCGTGGAGCCTGCGGTGGTTCAGGCGGAACCCATCAAGGTATCCGTCGAACCTGAAACCGCACCCTATGCGGCGGAAGACCATCACGTTGCTGCACCGCTCGTCGTTGCGCCGGCGCCGGTGGCGACGTCGTTCAATCTGCCGGTGCTTCCGCCCATTCCTGCGCGTGAAGCGCAAGCAGAAACGGTTGAGCATGTTGCAGAAGCGGTTGAGCAGCCCCAACCCGAAGCGCCCGCGGTGGTGTCCGAAGTAGTCACTGTGACGGTGCCGCACGAAGTGGAAAGCGCCGCGAACGAAGGCGTGGTCGAGCTGATCACCGCAGTGGAGATGGAGCATGCCGATAAACCCGTGCTCGTTGAACCCGGTGCCACGTCCGAACCGGAGCCGGTCGTCGTGACACCCGCACCGATCATCCATCAGCCCGAGCAGGGTGACCTGCTCTCCACGCCGTTACATCACCATCAGCATGTAGCAACCATGCCGACGCACGATCAAGACACCAACGAGGAAGCGCCAAAGCCCTCCTCTGAAGAAGATGATCTGGACATCGGCCATCCGCGCGATCATCGGCTTTCCTGATACACGTATTGCCTGATGCATCAAAACAGAAAGGCCGGACAGAATGTCCGGCCTTTCTGTTTCCATACCCGTGGAAGCGTTTTGCTCAGTTTCTGACCTGGTTGTTATGGGTATCCAGCAACCCATGCACCGTCATCAAATGGGCCAGGCTGATCACATGATCCACCTGCAACTTTTCCATCAACCTTTGCTTGTAGGTGGATACCGTCTTAGGGCTCAGATTAAGTTGCTCACCGATGGCAGTGAGCGCCTTGCCGCGCACCAGCATCATCGCCACTTCCAGTTCGCGGCTGGAAAGCGCATCGAACGGCGAACCTTCGCCGTCGAGCGTGGCCAATGCCAACTGCTGCGCCACGGCCGGAGCCAAGTAGCGGCGACCACTGGACACTTGGCGCACGGCATTGAGCAATTCTTCGGCCGCGCAGCTCTTGGTGAGATAGCCGTGTGCGCCAGCATCTAGCAGGCGTTTAGGGAAACGTGCGTCCTCCACCACCGTTACCACGATGACATACGTAGGCAAATTCGCTCGTACGATGCGCTCGGTCAGCTCGATACCGCTCATGCCTGGCATGTGCACATCGACCAACGCGATATGCGGCTTGGTGGCGCGAATCAGGCGCAGCCCCTCCTCGGCAGTTCCCGCTTCGCCGCAAATACGAATATCCGGCTGCTGCAAAATCATCCTGAAGCCGGTTCTTACAAGCTCGTGGTCATCCACGAGTACAGCGTCGATCATCTTTCGCCCTCCCTGATTAGGAACTGTGCTTCCGCAAAGTAGGCGGGTGGCTGACACATTGCAAGCACATAACCCCTCGTTTTGAAAGGACTTTTCATATAACTCCAAATCCCACAAATGTGGTAGGAGATTACCTACATACTTGTCCTAATTTTGGTGTCATCATTGAGCGAATTGCAGTTGTAAGTCACGCGTCCCGCACACCCCAGCAAGGCTAGCTAGCACTAACCCAATGGAGCGTACCGATGGTGATCTACTCGCTCAGGCAGTCGCCCGAAGGGGACTGGAGCATCCGCCGGGAAACGGCAACGCTTTTCAGCCAGCTACGGCTTGGCCCTGCCATCCAACTGGCGCGCGAAGCCGCCCGCGACGAGCACACCCGCTCGGGCCGCAGCACCTGCGTTGAAATGCCGGGTCCGACTTCCACCATTCGGCTGGCGCAATACGCGCGCCCCGATCTGCCGATTGAAAGCGCCGTGGCCTAATAGCAGCGTTCACGCCCCGCTTACGTCCAGGCGCATGTTACGATCCCGCGCCTGCGGCCAACCTCCCTCCGGCCACAGCCTCCTAGCCCGGATGGCGAAACAGGTAGACGCAAGAGACTTAAAATCTCTCGACCGCAAGGTCATGCCGGTTCGATCCCGGCTCCGGGCACCAAACACAGGACCAAGGCATAAAAAAGCCTTGGTTTTTTAGTTTTTGGGATTCCAATCACCTACGGCAATTCCGCAAGCGATATAAAGAAGCAGGCCTGCTCAACGGACGAGAAGCATGGCGCGCTGAGTCGTGTTACCCGCAATCGGGTTATTGAGCAAAGGGGATACAGATATGGCCAATTCTGACGGTGAGGGTTCGCGCAAGCGGTCAGCCAGCCATTTCCAGCCGCTGGGCACGAAGACATCCCCGAAGAGCACATCGTCTTCAAAAAAGGATGAAGAAAAGCATGCGCCGCCGCCCAAGCGCGCCAAGGGGCCCGAGCCACCCAGTTCCTTGGGCAGCACGCACACACCACCTTCCCGTCCGCGCTCTGAGCGTGCGCAAGTCATCAAACAGAAGAAGATGGGTGAACTGCAAAAGAGGGCCAATGCCCTGGGCAAGACCAGCATCGACCCGGCCACGGACATCACTCCGCTTCTGATGAAGCCGCTCGATCCAGGCAAAGACGATCGCGGTTATGTATCAACGGAAACGCGCCGCGAGATTGAACGGCATATGGAGAGCACGGCGAAGCCATTTCCCAGCCTGGAAAAGTCGAACATTCCGCCGGAGGCGCTGGAAATGCGCAAGGAGGCGAACAACCAGGGCAAGACGACACTTCAGCTCACTACGCGCGGTCCGGGAGACCGTTACCGGAGCGGTGAGGATTTGACGTTTACGTCATCCGGCAGCAGTGGCGGCGGGCGCACTGGCAATGATACGCCCAGGCCACGCAGCCCCCCGCCCAAGCAAGGCCTCACGACCGATGGGCGCTACGAGCACACGCATCAGTCACCGTTCCGCTTTACCGGTCTGCCCGGTACGACCGTGCACGCACCCACTCAGGCCAATCAAGTTGCCGACACCAACATCGAACGCTACATCGAAGGGCGCGAAAATGCTTTCATGTTTCGCCGGGATACACCTACGCACTCTCACTTGACCGGCGTGCGCGTGAACAAGGATGGCAGCGGCGAGACCAAGACAGTGAGCTACCGCCGTCGCCCATCCCGCTCGCCGAGCCCGGAGCCTGGCAGACACGACACTCCGCCGAAAAAAGGGAATGTGTAAGCCAAGCGCGCTCGCGTGTTGGATGGCACTGGGTATTCGCCGCCCTGGCAGACGCCGGACGACGAATAATAAACCTGCATTCCCCATACCGCGCAGCCGCCAGCGGTTTTTCAAGACAACAAAAAGTTGCCCTTACTTTTCCAGATGGCTGGCCGCTTTATCTTCCAGCGACCTGGCAAGCGTAAGACTGAGTTCGACAAGCCGGTCGATCCAGGCGGCATCGACGGCTACCTTGAGATCCTGCGCCTGCTTCATCGCTGCTGCGAGCGATGGCGCCAAAATGATGGCAGCTCTATCCGCGAGCTCCTTGTGGGTCATCTTTTTGCTCCGTTATGACTGGCTCCGGCCAGCGGTGCAATTGTAAGTACGACTGGCATAAGTACCAGTGCATGATGGGTGGGTGCATGATGGGTGGGTGCGTCACGAATGCCGCGCCTTTCCAAATACAACGCAGTCTGCACTCTCTCGATACAGTCATGCCTCTCGCCTGTCGCATCGGTTCAGCACGCTTTACTGATTGGCCGCCCGTTTCTGCTTCATTCCCACCCGGTTACGCCGCGTACCGAGCGCACCAGCGCCACGTTGAGGCTTCAAACGCTGTCGATGCCCTGTTGACCTTCATCCCACCGCTCCGGGAGTATGGTCGGACGCTTACCGCCGCGAACCAGGCACTGCCGTCATCTGCTTGCAGGACGATCACGTATGAAAGCCTTGCGATTCACCCGCCACGGTGCACCGGACGTACTGGAATACGTGGACATCGCCACGCCCGACATCGATGAGGATTCCGCCCTGGTGCGGGTGCACGGGGCATCGGTCAATCCGAGCGATGTAAAAAATGTCGCTGGCCATTTTTCGCAGACCACGCTGCCGCGGATTCCAGGCCGGGATTTCAGTGGCGTGGTAGAGCAAGGGCCGCTGGCCTGGCGCGGTGCGGATGTCTGGGGCACCGGCGGCGATATCGGCTTCACCCGTGATGGCACGCATGCCCAATACGTGCGCGTGCCGGTTAGCGCACTGGTGCGCAAACCGGCCGCACTCGATCATGCGCAGGCGTCTGCAATCGGTGTCAACTTCGTGGTGGCCTGGTTGGGCGTGGTGGATTATGCGCAGCTGCGCGAGGGCGAAACGATCGCCGTCATTGGCGCGGGTGGGGGTGTGGGTGGCGCGGTAACGCAAATCGCCAAATCGTTGGATTGCCGCATCATCGGCATCGACCGGCATCCGGTGGATGCCAGCTCACCCGCCGGCAAGCGCATCCATGATTTCGTGCCCTTCGACGAACATACGGTAGAACATCTGCGCGGCCTGGACGGCCTCGCCGACGGCGTGGATGTGGTGTTCGACAGTGTAGGCGGCATCGCCTTCGAAGCGGCGCTCGGCCTGGTGCGGCGCCGCGGGCGCGTGGTGGAAATCAGCGCTACCGGTCGTCGCCGGGTGGACATGGACCTGATCGATTTCTATCACAATGAAACGCAGTTGCTAGGCGCCGACAGCGCGAAACTGGGCGTGGTGGAATCGGCTCGACTGATGCAGGGTATTGCGCGCGGTTTCGACCACGGCAAATTCGATGCCCCGGTGATCGCGCACCGCTATGCGTTGGCCCAGGGCCGGGAAGCCTATGAGGCTGTGGCGCAGGGCACGCCAGGGCGGGTTGTGATTACCCCCTGAAGGGTGCTGGTTTTCCAAAAAACCAAAAAGCGGGCGCGCGCGTCCCAGCGTGCGAGCTCAGCCGCTCGTAGTGCTCTTGGGTTTTCGGCCGCGCCGCGGCTTGGCCGAGGATTGCGCGATCAGGCTTTGCAGGTACGCGATGCCCTCTTCTTCCGGAAAAAAGGACACTACGTCCGCCAGAGTCAGATTGTGGCGCTCGCGCAAGGCCAGAAATTCCTGTTTCGCCCGATCCATGGCCGATAACGCAGCTTGCCTGGCCGTCTGCTTTTTAGGCTTGACGGGGCGTTGTTCAATCTCCTTATCGAGGGCCGCGAGTTCTTCCTGGAAGCGGCGAAAGGCGTCTTTCGGGAGGGTCATAGCAACGCAGTGTGTTACAGGACCGATGATTATCTCATATGACAGGGGCATCCCGCCGCCTTGAAAACGGCTGCATGGGCGTCAGGCCAGCCCATGGCTGCTGGTAGGCAAGGTCTGGGGGGCATATCCCGCGTTCGATAATGCTGCATCTGAAAAACGCGAACGCGTGAAGCCGCTTCAGTTTCTGGCCCCTTCTTTCACGTTTTAAAGCAACCCGCTCCGTATCATGACCGCTTGGCACGCTATCGCGCGCACGTTTGCAAGCCGGCTTCAAACCGACGCTGAACTGGCTTCATGGCACGGTCTAAGCTTGAGCTTCCTGCACCGTCGGATGTCACAGCGCTACGGAGAGCCGGGGCGCGGTAACGAAGGCGCAGGGTGCATCGATGCTGAAATCGATCGTAGGTGACAAGTGGCTGCGACAGGTCGCCGTTTTTGCGGCGTATTGCGCGGCATATATGGTTTTGCGGCCCTGGTCCAACGGCATCTGGGGCCTGACCGACGGCCTGCGGCTGAGTGCTTTGCTGTTACTGCCCTATCGCTATTGGCCGACGCTCGCACTCGCCGAAATCGGCCCGCTGATTTATTACAACCATGCCGATCAGGCGCAGCTCGGGCTGACATGGGTGATCGGCAATTGCATTCCGCCGATTCTCTATGCGATGCCTGTTGTCGCCTGGTGCCGGCGCGGATTGGCGTTGTTCCCCGCCAGGCACGTCATCAGGGCCAAGGCCTTGCTGATATGCGTGGTGGTATCTGCAGTTGTCTGGACGGTAACCACCGTGCCTTTGCTGCTTGTTGTGGTGCAGCCACCGGGAACGCCGCATCCCTATCACTTCCATAGCATGCAGATCTTGCAGCTTTTCCTGGGCCGCTACACCGGCATCCTGACCATTCTGCCCATGGCGTTGGTCTTCAAACTAAGGAAGCCGCAACACGGGCATGCGCACATGCTTGCCGTGGTAAAAAGCTCGTTGACACTAGAGTTTCTGGCTCTGCTACTGCCCGCTCTTATTCTGCTTTACTGGCTCAATCTGCAAGCATCCGCGGATATAAGACCTGTGATCCGCATGGCCATGTTTCTTCCCACAGCGTGGCTCACCACCCGCCATGGATGGCGTGCAGCGGCGCTCGGAACCACGGCCACGTTGATCTGCATCGTCAGTGACATGGCTTCGCGCGCCGATAATCTGGACGTACTGGGCATGCAGGCATTCATCGCGTTCTCGGTCACATGCCTGTTCGCGCTCGGTTCGCGCTCAACCGCCGAAGACACGGCTGGCGAACAGGAACACATGGATGCCAAGACCGCCATAAAGCTCGCCCAGCAAGGCATGTATTTTTGCGAACTACGCATGCGCCAGGCTTCGCAAACGCTCGAGCAAGTCAGCGGCACCTTGCAATTGACGCAAGCACGGTTGCTCAACCGCTTCAAAAACGTACTTCTCTTCACGGAAGATCAAAGCTATTACAAGCAGATGGCAGCCACGCAGATCCAGGTTCACCAGGCCGTGGAATCCATGCACCCAACGGCGTGGCGTGAAGGCGGCCTGCCCGCTGCCCTGCGCGAAACCATCGGGCTCGCCCTTGAAGAAGCCGGCGTGGCTTACCGGTTTGAATTGAAGGGACGTGGGCTGAGCCGACTTTCGAGAGGTTTGCATGCGGCGATCTATCGCCTTGCCTGCGAAGTGGTGGTGTATGTATTCGCATGGCAGGCATGGTCGACCATCACCGTATCGCTGCGTGGTGGCTTTACGCACGGGCAACGTTGGGTGACGTTGCGGATCCAGGGTTACGGTCGTGCAGAAGCGGCCCTACCGATGCATCGAAAGGAAGAGAGCCAATATCTTGCAGCAAAGCTCGGCGCCAACAGCCTGAGCGTGATGGCCATGCGTGACTACGCCCGCCTCTACAACGGCGAGCTGCACACCTACAACGAACCCCATACATTCCGTATCACGGCGTTGATGCACGACGTAAGCCAACAGGTTCAGGGGTCACACGCCACGACACCTGCCCCACTGGAACTGTACCTACGCTGACAGTGCGTCAACTCAACCGGACATTATTTACCGGCACCGCCACTCACCACATTTCCAGCGCAGTTGAAGGGATCCGTGCACGGCGGGTTGGCGAGGGCCGACGGCGTAGTGGTTACACTGACAATTAACGCACCCGTGCTGGTCGGTGTGGCAGTCATGTGCGTCGTGCCATCGCTATATACGGTCTCCGTTACACCCGCATTTTCCGTTGCATCTGATTGGCCGGCATTATGTTGCGTGGACACGTACTGCTGATCCACGCCTATCGGCAATACCAGGATCACGTTATCCGCCACGGCCACCCCTGCACGTACCGTACCATTCAGATCGTTGACCTGAATGTAGCGAATGCCATCGCGAACGAATACGTACACGTGATAGTGCGGGCTGACACTGACATCCATAGCATTGGGCCATGACTGCCCGAGCCCCGTCGCAGGCGGCTGATACGCAAGAACCGATGTGGAGAGGAGCGCCACGAGCAACGCCACGACAACTGTACGCGCGGCACAATGCGATGATTTGCGGAACATGGTAATCCCCTACCTGTTACAGCGCCTATTCGCGGCTCGAATGTAGCACCGGGATGTGTATAAAACGTGCAGGATGCTCTACTATCTGCATCCTCAAGACGTTCCCTATTAAATAAATAACGGTGACACCGCTCTCCTTTTAATGAGCGCGCGGCACCTGATTGTTTATTTCAGCCGATAAAATCGGCCAAACGTCGAAATCCAATCGTACAGATTCGATTACTCGCGTCGGTTCAGATGGTTTGCAAAATCCGTTCATCTTCACTAATTTAATAACCCGAGCCGTACGTAAAACTCACTATAAGGACCACTCATGGCCATTGATCTGAAATCCCTTTCACCGAAAGAACTTCAATCCCTCATCGCAAACGCGCAGTCACAGATGCACGACGCAAAATCCCATCAGATCCAGGAAGTCCGCAAAAAAATTGACACCTTGCTCGGCAATGCCGGCCTGACGCTGGCGGATGTCTATCCCACACGTGGTGGCGGCAAGGCTGGCAAGGGCGGCAAGCGCGCCGTTGTTGCCCCGAAATACCGCAACCCGGAAGATCCCTCGCAAACGTGGTCCGGGCGTGGCAAGCGGCCGCTGTGGTTTGTCGCTGCACTCAAGCGTCGCGGCGTTACCGCTGATAGCCTGCTCATCGAAGGCGCCGCCAAAGGTAAAGGCGTATCGAAGAAAGCTGCCAAGAAGGCAACCCGCAGGAAAACCCGTCGGGGTTGATTCCAGGCACTATCCGATTTACGACTGGCCGACCCTGTGTTGGCCAGTTTTTTTTATATGGTCGAGTGTTTTTTTGGGGATGCCCGTTTTTTACGTTGAACTGCGGAAAACTGCATGCCTCCGCATACATACATCACGTCATTCCGGTGAAAGCCCAGGCACTTCTCAACAGCGAAGCTAGTCAATTCACGCTTCGTAGTGACGATGGATGATGCGCTTCGCTCACCCCCTGGGGCCGCCCTGGACGTTCTCCGCGCTTCGAGCCCTGTCCGGCCTTCGCCGGAATGACGCTGAGGGAAAGGGAGCTTCATTTAATTTGAGCTCTATCCGGAGCAGCTCACGAAATCCGCCTCCCACTCCGCCATTAAGACTTGCTTTCAACATCCCCGCGATTAATCATCCCCTCGCACCAAGCCATCCATCCCCATAGCTGCGACTGCGAGGTTGCTTATGAATATTGTGGATGCAATACGGCGTTCGATGCTTCTGGTTCTTGCCGCCGGCCTTCTTCAATTACCGTGGGTTTCCATCGCCGCGCCACCATCGGTTACTACCAGCGGCAGCTTGGCCACAATCCAGAAACAGCGCATTTTGAAAGTAGGCGTTGCGATGAATGCGCCCTGGGTATTTCGCGATAGCAACGGGCAGTGGAACGGCCTGGAAATCGACCTGGTAAGGCAGCTCGCCCAAGATATGAAATGGCAGGTGCAGCTTGTTCCTACAACATGGGCGCATAGCTTCGACGACTTGCACGCACATCGTTTCGACATTCTCGTTTCAGGTTTGAGCATCACCCCACAACGCGCCTTGGCGGTAAAGTTCAGCCATCCTTACGGCGACTACGCGCTCGGTTTAGTCGTCAACCGGAAAACCATCGGCACCGACGATGTAACGGCCTTGCAACGCGGCAGCCAACACACAATTGGTGTGCTCTCGGGAACGATCACCGCGGCCACCGCGAAGGAATACCTCGGGCAAAGCCACATTGTTGACCTGCTCGATGAAAACCAGGCCATCAAGGATCTGCGCAGCGGGAAGCTCGACGGTTTGATGGCCGAAGAACCCGTACCTTCCGCGTTGGCCACTACCTATCCCAAGCAATTGCGCACGCTCGACGTGCAAACCTACGGCAAGACCGCACATGCCTTCGCCGTGCGCCGCGATGATGATGATCTGCTCGACGTCATCAATGCCTGGCTCACTTACCAACAAGCCTCCGGCTGGCTGCGCTCACGCGAGGATTTCTGGATTCATCATCCTGATTGGGTCCAGCTCACGCAGTGAATCCACGCTGTTCACCCGCGCCATACCCGACGCTTGACGAACCACCCCCAAGGCGACTAATTTTCTTGCCGCTGGAGGTTTACATCCTTCTATCGCGATAAAAGGATGCAATTAAATGGGAAGCCGGTACGACCTTAGGGTCAATTCCGGCGCTGCCCCGCAGCGGTATGTGGAAACGACCTTCGTAACGAGCACTGGCCCTTGAAGCTGGGAAGCGACGAACAGTAGGCGAGGCGCAAAGCCTCACGTCCACGAGCCCGAAGACCTGCCCCAGCCAGGAAGCGCGAGTTTCCTGCCTGACCTGGAGCTTCCGAGGGGAGGCCGCTGGGGCTGCGCGCCACGCACCTGCGATGGCCGATCGCTCCCGCACATCCTCTCGCCAGCCCGGTTCGCCCGCGGGGGCGAAGGTCGCTCGCGGGCGGGCATGGGTCTATCCCTCGGCGCGCGGTTCCTTCGTTCCTCATTCACACGAATCGAGGAAATGCAATCCATGACTACCGTTACCAACCTTGGCTTCCCACGCATGGGTACTAGACGAGAGCTGAAACCGGCACTCGAAGCCTACTGGCATGACGATACGAAATGCGCATCGTTGCTGGACACGGCAAAGCAACTGCGCCGGCGCCACTGGACGTTGCAACGCGAAGCGGGCGCACAGGTCGTACCCTGCAATGATTTTTCGCTGTACGACCATGTGCTTGACACCGCCTACATGCTCGACGCCATTCCCGAACGGTATCGCGCGCTGGCCGACGCCGACCCGCTAGCCGGCTATTTCGCACTCGCGCGTGGCGCCCAGCGCGACGACGTGGATCTGCACGCATTGGAAATGACCAAGTGGTTCGACACCAACTACCACTACATCGTGCCGGAGCTGCACGCGGCCCAGACCTTCCGTTTGCGTACCCACAAACCGGTTGAGGAATTTCTCGAAGCCAAGGCGCAAGGCATCGATGCGCGACCGGTATTGCTGGGCCCGGTGAGTTTTCTGCTTCTGTCCAAGACCATCGACGGCAGCGACCGTCTGGCGCTGCTGGATCGGTTGTTGCCGGTTTATGCAGAGTTACTGGGCAAGCTCAAAGACGCTGGCGCGAATTGGGTGCAGATCGATGAGCCATGCCTAGTACTCGATCAGGATATGGACGATCACGTGGCCTACCGCACGGCTTATCGGGTCCTTGCCCAGATTCCGCGTCCGAAGTTGCTGCTTACCACCTACTTCGGCGCGCTGGATGACAACCTCGCTCTCGCCAGCCAATTGCTGGTCGACGGGCTCCATGTCGACCTCGTTCGCGCGCCGAACCAACTCGATGACGTGCTCGATGCCTTGCCGCGCCAGCATGTGCTTTCGCTTGGCGTCGTGGATGGACGCAACATCTGGCGCACCGATCTGGATCATGTGCTTCCGCTCATCAAGCGCGCCCATGCGCGCATCGGTGGAGAGCGCCTGCAGTTGGCGCCGTCATGTTCGTTGCTGCACATTCCCATCGATGTGTCGCTGGAAACGGAACTTTCATCTGAGCTGCGCAGCTGGCTGTCATTCGGTCGACAAAAAATCGAGGAATTGCGCACCTTGCGCGACGCGCTCAAATCCGCCAACGCATTGGCCGCACTGGAGGACGCGCGCCAACGACAGGTGTCGCGTCGGCAATCATCCGACGTGCATCGTCCGGACGTGATCGCACGCGTCGACGCCCTCAACGCCAAGGATGCGCAGCGCGCCTCACCCTACCTCACTCGTCGCGATGCACAACGCAAGCGATTCACCTTGCCGCTGTTTCCCACCACCACCATTGGCTCGTTCCCACAAACCAAGGACGTGCGCGAAGCGCGTGCCAAATACAAATCGGGTAAATTGCAGCACGCCGATTACGAAGCATTTCTGCAAGAGCAGACGCAGCAGTGCATCCGGTTCCAGGAAGAGATCGGTTTGGACGTGCTCGTTCACGGCGAGTTTGAACGTAACGATATGGTCGAATACTTCGGCGAACAGCTCGATGGTTTTGCCTTCACCAAACATGGCTGGGTGCAAAGCTATGGCTCGCGTTGCGTCAAGCCGCCCATCATCTACGGCGACGTGCAACGCCCGGCGCCCATGACCGTACGCTGGTCGGCTTATGCTCAATCGCTCACGTCACGCCCCATGAAAGGCATGCTCACCGGCCCGGTGACCGTACTGCAATGGTCGTTCGTGCGCGACGACCAACCGCGTTCCGCCACCTGCTGCCAACTCGCGCTGGCGCTTCGCGATGAAGTGCTCGACCTGCAAGCCGCCGGCATCGGCATCATCCAGATCGACGAACCGGCCTTGCGCGAGGGCCTGCCCTTGCGTCGAAAAGAATGGGCCTCGTATCTGGACTGGGCTGTCGAATGCTTCCGAGTCACCGCGTCCGGCGTGGCGGATGACACTCAGATCCACACGCATATGTGCTACTCGGAATTCAACGACATCATCGAAGCCGTCGCCGCGATGGACGCGGACGTCATCTCCATCGAGACCTCCCGCTCACGCATGGCATTGCTGGATGCCTTTGTACGCTTCCACTATCCGAACGAAATCGGGCCCGGCGTCTACGACATCCACTCACCGCGTGTTCCCGGTATCGAGGAAATGGTCACGTTGCTCGAAAAAGCCACCGCCGTGCTTGGCCCGGAGCAGTTATGGGTGAATCCCGATTGTGGTCTGAAAACGCGCGGCTGGCCTGAAACGTACGATGCATTACAAGCCTTGGTTGAAGCGGCACACATCATGCGCCAACGGGTGGCGGTAGTCGCCTGATCTGACACGTGGGGTACTGGCCTCATTGGTGCCCCACTGCTCCGATGCCTGGCGCACCATAAAAAAAGCCGGCGCCTGATGGGCCGGCCAACATCCTTTCAAAACGTTTCTTCTTTTACCTTACCAGCCAACTGCCATACCCACACCCACCGACACATCGTTGGCGGACGCCGAACCACCAAAGGAGACGTTGAAGTTTGGCTTGATCTGGCGGGAATAGCCCACCGCAATCGCGGACTGGCCGTTCTGCGTGCCGACACCCACGCCAACCTTGTTAGGCTGATCGATGCCTTGTGCACTGAAAGCCATCTGCCCGTAGGCCGCACTCATCGCACCCATGCTGTTGATGCGCTTGTCCAACTGTGTGAACCGCTGCTTCGCCCAATCCTGTACACCATTGACGGCATCCTGCACCTGGCCCCAATTGGCCGCATCCGTGCGCGCCACGCCAGCTGCCACGTTAGTGACAGTACGTTCGTTACCCGCCGAACCCACCGACACGCTATTGGCTTGCGTCGCCACCGAATTCGCACCGAGCGCTACCGAGTTGTCGGCCGATGCATTCGCACCCGCGCCGATGGCCGTGGCGTTAGCGCCGGTTGCCGAAGCATTGGCCGCCACCGCCGTGGCATGGTTACCTGAGGCTTGAGCGCTTTGCCCCACCGCGGTACCGCTTTCAGCTGTCGACTGGGCGTTGGTACCAAGCGTCACACCAGCACCATTGGCTGCAGCGGCAACCGTAGCGGCATCGGCCGGAACCGGCGCAGCTGCATCACTTGCATCGCTCCGTGCACCGTTGCTTTCCAAGTGAGTAACACGACCGTCGATGCTCGTGACCTGGTTGTTCACGCTGTTGATCTGGTTTTGCAGATCGCTCTGCACACCCGTCAACTGACCCACGTTCACCGCATCGTACTGATTCTTGCCATCGGCCACATTCGTAAGCACCACCGGCGCTGCTGCACCGACACCGCCCAGCGTCACCGAACCACGATTGGAACCCGGATCGTAGACCATCGCATCCAGCATCGTGCCATCGCTGTCGACCAGGCCGGCCGACTTCAGCTGCCCCATGTTCACCGCGTCCGTGTCGGCGACACCTGCACTCACGTTGCTCAATGTACGGGTGTTGCCATCCTTATCGGCGAAATCAATCGCCGCACCGTCGGTATCCTTGCCTACTGTCACGTTTTCGCCCGCAGTCGCCTGTTGCACCAAGCTCTGGCCATCGTTCACGGGATCGGTGGCGGTCATCGCCGTTGCGACCTTACTCTGCCTGGACTGCACCTGCGTCAGCTGATTGTTGACGTCTGTGATCTTTGCGTCGAACGTGCTGATCTGGGCATTCATCGCACTCAGCGTGGACGCCGTGTTGCTGGTGCTCTGCGCGGCAAAGTTATTGATCGCATCCAAGGCCAAACCAACGGTGCTGTAGTTAGTGCCGTCAAACGTATACGAGGGCGCCGTGACATAGCCGCGACCATCGACACCGGCGTTTCCGCCCAACGCATTGGCCAACGAATTGGACACACCGAACAGCTGCGAACCGTTGATAGCGTCGGTACTCGTCAGGTGCACCGCGCCATCGGCCACGTTTCGCAGCGCCACCGGTGGCTGCCCTGAGACACCACCCAAGGTGAGGCTATTGTGCACGCCATCGTCGTACACCACCGTATCGGCCAACGTGCCATGGATCGCGGTCAGGTTATCGTCGATCGCAACAACGGCTCCACCCACGTCGCGATAGAGGGTCTGCTGCACCGTATAGTCGGGCGGCACAATCTCGCCGGATATCGGATTCACGGTCGCGCCACCGCCCAGCGCGTTCGTGATGCCTTGAAGCTGGCTCACGTTCACCGCGTCGGTCGCGGCGATACCCGCGTCAAGATTCACGATTTTTCGCCTCAGCGTGCTGTCGCCCACGGATACCACGTTGTCCCGGTCGGCCAACGAAAAGGCTCCCAGCGCGACGCTGTTCGCACCGGTTGCAGTGGCCTGGTAACCCACGGCCACCGATCCACTCGCGCTGACGGTGGCACCGCTGCCGAACGCATCGGAGGCGACACCCTCAACATTCGCACCCGCGCCAAATGCATTGCTGTTCGTACCCGAGACCGAGGAGCGGGCGCCGATCGCAATGACCTCTGTGATACCGTCTGGACCCGTCGCCGAGGCGCCTTGGCCGATAGCCAAGGAACCCGTGCCGCTTGCCGAAGCACCGGAACCCATCGCAATGGCATCGCTACCGGTTGCGGCGGCACCGGCCCCAACGGCTACGGAGCGAGCACCGGTCGCCGACGCGTCATCGGTTCCGTCATTCAGGCCATTGGCTTTGAAGTAACGCGTTGCCCCGGTCAAACCGCTCTTGAGTTGGCCCAGGTTCACCGCATCGCTGTCGACCTGCGCGTCGGCCACGTTTTTGATCTGCGTGCCGTTTTTGCCGAGCAGTGTCACCACGTCCTTGGCCTCGTCGTCATAGGCCACGTTCAGCGGGTTGCCTGCACCCGACTTGGCATTGATCGCCAGCAATGCGGCGCCCACGTTCGTGTAGTTGTTGCCGTCCAGCGTGTACGTCGGACCGGTTACCGCGCCCGTGGTTGGGTTGATCGACGCGTTGCCTCCCAGCGCCGAAACCAGCGGATTGAGCTGGCTCACGTTTACCGCATCGTTGGCTTGTGTACCGGCGGCCACGTTTACGATTTTGCGTTGATTAGTGCTGCTACCGACCGAGACCGTGTTATCAACATTGGCGACAGAGTTCGAACCCAAGGCAACAGCATTCGCCGCTGATACGTTGGCAAAGTAACCAAGCCCCACGGAGTTGTTAGCCGTTGCACTCGCAACCGCCTGCTGCCCGATGGCCAAGCTATATGTCGCAGCAGCATTCGCGCCACTACCAATCGCCGTCGCGTGGTCACCGCTTGCAGCGCCTTCGATAGCGATGGCATACGCGTTACTTGAATGCGCAGAGGTACCCATCGCAATTGAATTTACCGATGCTCCGTCGGTGACGGCACTCTGCCCCAAGGCAATATTGTAAATACCGGTCGCCAGCGCGTTGGTTCCTATCGCCATGGAGCCATAACCGGCTCCGCTGCCGTTAAGAAGCGTTCGCGCACCTTGGCCTAAGGCTATTCCCCAACTTTGGCCGGCGTTTGCACCGGAACCAATAGCCGTCCCATAGTTGTAGGCGGTCGTCGCGCCGCGGCCCATGGCTAGCGCGCCGACACCCGCTGCACTCGCTGACGAGCCCACGGCCGCTGCACCGTCGCCGGTCGCTTTACTGTTTTGACCTGCTGCCAGCGCCGACCAGGCGCCACCGCCGTTAGATGCCGTAGCGCCCGAACCGAGCGCCACAGAACCGTTTGTAGAGTTGGAGTTGGCACCGAGAGCTACGGCACCTTGAGTGGTCCCGGACGCCAGGGCACTACTGCCGATAGCCACGGTATAAAAAGCGTTTAAGGCCGTTTTGCTATTGAGTCCAATAGCTACTGAGGCTTGACCCTCTGCCATGGCTGACGCGCCCACCGCCGTGGCCCAAGGGAGAGCGTGGCTATAGCCACCAACAGCGGTGGCAAAAAAATTTCCATCGGTTTGTGCGTGATCGCCGAACGCTACACTTCCGTTGCCGGCGACGGCATTGGAACCAACTGCAGCGCCGTAGACGTTATTCTTGCAGTTAAAAATGGCATTGGTGATCAAGTAACAGTTGCCGTTATTAAGGTTTCCAACCGGCGAAGCATTGGCGCTGGTACCCGCCGCATAACCTTGTGCATGCAAGCCACCCGCTGTCGCCCACAAGGCGGCGAACGTGGCAGCGAGTGCGGTCTTGCTAGCTTTCTTCTTAGGGCCCTTGGCCAATTCGGACGCCACCACCCACGTACCCGTGGCGGCGTTGAAAACGATTCGGTAAATAGTATTCATACGTACAACTTCCATTCCTTGGTTGAATTGTCAGAAACATTTGTCGTGCTGAGGGGCGCGCATTGTTAGAAAAATTTGTCTTGCCGAGGAACGTGCACAGGCCGATGCCTGCGTAGGCAATCACCCATATCCATGTGCGAATGCCACCACCTGGATGACGGCGAAGGGCTTAATCAACGCGCTCAGAACGCCCGCCTCGGGTCACCCATGACCCTGACCCCACCAAGGTCACAACCCTGCGCGATCAGTGGTCGACTCACTGCAAAGTCGAGGCGACGCTGGGGAAGCCTTGGATCAGATGGCCCATGCAGTGGCAGCCGACCGCAATCGGTTCGTTCAATGTGGCACCGACATGGGCACCCACCGTCAGCGCGCCATGGACCGCTCACCGGGGGCGTCGCATAGCAACCACACACCCACACATTGCTCGGACGATGCCTACGCCAAACTAATCACGCTGTGTTTGCCTCCGAGCTGCGCACCCTGCATCGTCATGCGAACACTTCGGTGGTTACTTCATAGCGTATCGATCCATATGGCATCGCTCCGATGCCATCGTTTCGCACCCGGAGTACGCTGCTTTTCCGTTCGCTTCATTGGATGATTTCGTAGGTCGGTGACTTTTTTCGTGCTGGCTTTCAACATCAGCACAGATCGTACTCAACCCGTCAACGCGTTGCGCGTTACGTATGTACCACAGCGCTCATTCGCAGCACCGAGTAGAAGAAAAAGCGCATCAATACCAGCGCTCAAGCAGTCTGCACTTGGAAGGTTCGAACCGTTCTAACACCTTCGAAGCATCAGCATGAGGAGCTTCGGTGGTACGCCAGCCGGCATACAAAATCAATGCATGGCTCAGCTCGCTATCCGCACTTTTCATGGATGATTTGCCATGGTCCTATCTTTTAGGAATTAGAACGTGGTTTCATTATCAATTCCAGTATCGCGATCGCACCACCGATAACCGCCCCACCTTCTACGCCTCCATGTAGCGCAATGCCCAATTTATAAGGTATTGCTTTTAGAAAGCATTCGACATAAGAGAATATGACAACTATCAACGCAACCGCAAAAAATGCGATTAGGCCAGAGCGCAAAGCAAAAAAAAGCCGCTTCATTTAGATCCGCCCTCTTGGTTTTGACTGGACTCATTAATTTTATCAACAGTGGAATTGAGAAATTCCGTAGCTCCATTTCCTATGAGGTTCCCCCAAAGCACCGGTGATAGTGACGTAAACGGTTGCGAGTTGGACGTACTACCAACAACATCTCCCAGTTTAAAACCTACCATGGTTGCCGCACCGTTCGTCAGTCCGCTAAGCAATACGTTACTGTTTTGGTTGTAATACAGATTGTTGGCCTCGGTCTGGACCATTCCCACACCTGTTCCAACCAACCCATTCCATGCCATATTGCCACCATAGCCAAGGTAACCGCCAAGCGCACTCGTTCCTACGTTTATGTAGTTCACCTGACTGAAATTACCTCCATTCTGAATCAATTGTGCTCCTAGATTGACTGCTCCGGTCGTGGCGGCCACTCCCCCGCGCGATGCCAATACAATCTGCAACAGCGAACCTGTTTGGAAAGCACCGGAGCCTTCGGCTACAAGCATCCCTGGACCCGCCCCTAATCCTGCTGTCGCCCCCGTCGCAGCAATGCCAATCATCATGTTGCCATCGCTGCTAACCGCATTATCCGCCTTGACCAATCCCCATTGGGATTGGTTATTCACATAGTTCTGAGCAGTAATGGTCTGGTCCACTACCAATCCTAACTTGGCCGCCAGCGGGTCATTGACGTAATTGATCGCTGTAGTGATATCGTTCTGATAATTGTCCGCGCAATCAACGCCGCTCGAATTACAACCACTAACAAGCTGTTGCTCCTGCTTGTCCGACAAGATTTCCGCATTGCTTTCGGCGGTTTGGATACAGACCTCGTCACCGTTGCATTGCTTGATTTGGTTTTGTAGCGCCACCAATTGCGGATGCGACAGATAGTTGTATTGCGTGCCCGCAAACGCCGTCGCTGCGCCGGCGCCACCGCCGACCAAGCCACCGATCAGTGTCGTACCGGCCAATACACCCGTTGAGCCGTACTGCTGCAAATACGGGATTGCCGATTCGCTCGCACCTGCACCGACCGCGCCTTGCAGGATATTGCCTCCACCTAGCGCAGCCGTGGCTGCACCAACTACCGTATGCAACGCGATGGCCTGCGCGCTGCCGTTGCCCCACTGCATGGTTTGCTCGAGATCGCCGGCCGCCGTCATCCCCACCTGCCCCGCCAACACACCCGCCTGTTGGTTGTTCTGAATCTGCTGCGCATTGAAGATCGTACCGAGGCTCTGGTCGCCAAGGCTTGCGTTGCGACTCAGCCCACTGAGGTCTTGATTCGGGTTATTGCCGATCGTGATCGTGCCCGGCGCAATCGCCGCTTGTGTCGTGCTGCTTTCGCTACCGGTTTGCGGGATCGCCATGCCGCTCGGTGTGACGCTGGCTCCGCTGTTGCCGATGCCTCCGCCGTTGCCGCTGTAGCCGCCAGCAATACCCGCGCTGCTGGCGCTGTAATTGGCGCTGTTCTGCAGGTTGCTGTACGTGAGCGATCCGGTATTAAGAATGTTCTTGCTCGGATCGGCGGTGCTGGCAATGACGGCGCCCGTGAGATTGGTATTGCCACCCACACTGATCTGGAAGCCGCCACTGCCCGCACTGAGACCCGTAACCTCCCCGACGCTGGAATAACTCGACTGCATCTGGCCTTGGTTATAACTTCCACCGCCGCTACCACCGCCACCGCCGTAGCTGAAGCTTCCACTGGCCTGTGATTGATGGCTGCTGTAGCTGTTCGTGTTCTGCTGGCTGACCAGATCGAGATTACCGCCGACTACCGCCTGAATCGTTTGACCACTGAGCTGCGCGCCTTCGATGGTGGTGTTGCCACCACTGGCCAACGTCAACGTTTTGGCTGCGTTGACGGTGCTATCCGCGTAGGTGGTGCCATTACCCTGCGCCGAGCTTTCGGCCATCGAGCCGCTGGCGAAAATACCGTTGGTCTGGCCGATGCTGACGCCCATCGAGCCGCTGCCGGAGTGGGTGCTCTGCTGCAGCGTGGATTGCTGCGCCTGACTCATCACGTTCAGATTCTGCGCGGCGGCCAGCGTCACGTTCTGTCCGCTGATCTGACTACCGATGATGTTGAGGTCGCCACCGGTGGCGGCGATGGTGACGTCGCCATTGGTACTGCCGATGCTGCTGCCGTAAGCGGTTTGTTCGGTTTGCGTGGTGCTGCTGCGCGATTCGCTTTGGGTCGCGCCAATGCGCAAACTCATGCCCGAATTGCTCAGCGCGCCTTGCGTCCCGCCGCTTTCGTAACCGCTGGCGATTTTGCCCGGCGCACTGGACAGCGCTTGCATACCCGTCTGCCCGCCCAGGTTCATGCCGTTGCCCGCGCCCTGTGAGAACAGCGTTTGGGCTCCTTGCATGGCATACAGTGCCTGCAAGCGCGAATCGCTGGTTTTGCTCGCGCCTTGTCCATCAAGCACCAACTGATTGGCGACGTTCGCGACACCACCACCCACGCCGGCAATGATGCCGCCCACGCCTTGCTGTTCTTGTTGATTGACCGTCGTGGTACCGAGCGCAGCGTCGATGGTGACATTCTTGCCGACGATGGTTGTACCGGTCTGGCTCAATACCGTTGCATCGGTCAGGTGTACGTTCTGATTGGCTGACAACATCACCGCGCCATTGGTGCTCCCGAGCACCGTGCCAACGGGCGTACTTTGCTGGACAACCGTGTCGCTGCTGGTGTCGCGCTCACCCATCATTACGCTGAAACCGCCGCCCCCCATGAAACCGGCGTGGTCGCTGTCGCTTGCGGTTTCATCGCGCGATGTCGTGGTGCCGGTGTTGAGCACAAGATTACCGCCGGCTTGTGCGGTAACGCCGTTCGTGCCGACGATCTGCGCGGCGGTCAAGGTCGTGTTTGCGCCCGAGAGAAGATTGACGGTATTGCCGCTCAACACGCTTCCGATCGCCACGCTGCTCTGGTCGTACTGCACGCCCACGCTGTCGGTGGCAGAAAGCCCTCCACCTGAATGCCCATAGGTGAAGACCAGGCTGTTGTGCTGTTCCTGCGCCGTGTTCAGGTTCAGGTTGTTGCCCGCCATCAAGTTGACGGCACCGTTCGTGCTCTCAACCGTCGATGCCGTCAGCGTGAGGTC
Organism: Dyella monticola; assembly: GCF_003363155.1. Classification (GTDB taxonomy): domain Bacteria; phylum Pseudomonadota; class Gammaproteobacteria; order Xanthomonadales; family Rhodanobacteraceae; genus Dyella_B; species Dyella_B monticola. The sequence goes on from NZ_QRBE01000010.1 coordinate 193,225, forward strand.
GTTGCCCGCAACCAGGTTCACGTTGTTGCCCGCACTCAACAGGCTTCCAACCACCTGTTGATCCATGGCAGAACCATTGCTCGAACCGTTATGGAAAACCTGATAGAACCCGCTCGTGGCCGTGTTGGTGACGTTGCCCAAATCGATGTCGTGACCGGCGATGGCGTTCAGCGTGCCCGTCGCACTCACTTGGGCACCCTGACCGGTGAGGTCGTTCCCCGCCGTGAGGTTGATGTTGGTACCGCTGATCGACGTCAGCGTCGTGGTCGTTTGCGTTCCCCAACTCAGGCCGCCGGCGATCGACGTGAAGGATGAGGATTGCAATTGGGGCCCTGCCCCCATGACCAGATTCTGGCCGGCACCGAGCGACACCGTGGAGCCGGTGATTGTTGCACCGTCCAGTTGCAGATCTTGACCGGCGACAGCGGCGAGATTGCCACCCGCGCTCAGTGTCGCCGTCGCATCGTTACCCAGGCCATTGAGCAAGGTGTCGTTGCGCAGCGTGCCGCCCACGATCGCGGTGAGATCCTGGCCAGCGCTCAGCGTGCCGCCAAGATTGCTGAGATTGCCGGTGGTCGCCAGATTGAGGTTTTGGCCCGCACTGATCGTGCCTGCCGCGTTGAGCAGATTATCGGCGGTAAGTGTGGCGTTGCCGCTAGCCAGGATCGAGCCACTGTTGGCAAGTGTACCGCTCGCGCTCAAGCTGACATTGGCACCGCTGATCAACGCACCGTCGGGTTGACCGGAGCCGCCGTTAGCCAGATACACCACCGGTACCAACACGGTTTGGCCGTCCACGGTTTCGTTGACGAGCCACACGATGTTTTGCGTAAGGTCAGCCATCTGCGACGCCGTCAGTGCAATGCCGGGCGTGAGGTTGAACTGACCGGCCACGGACACCGCGTTGTTCATGAGTTGCTCGAACTGATCTTCGCTGTTCGTGTTATCGGCCAGGTACGGCTTGCCGGTGAGATCGACAATCTGCTGATCAACCAACTGCAGCTCGTAGTAACCATCGCCGATCTGTCGCAGCGTGCCTGCGCCATTCCAGTTCAGCTGACCGAGCAGATAACTGCCGGTGATGAAGTTCTGGTAATTCGTCAGCAGCGGATTGGTTTCGATCAGATACGGCTGACCCGGCGCGGTATTGATGGTGAACAGGCCACTCGTAGGCAGTGCGAGACCAGGCAGCGGATTGCCGGGCGTACCGACAATCTGGCGTACCTGCGTCGTCGGGCCCACGGCGCCAGGCGGCACGTAACTGGGAATGCCACCGAAGATGCCCTGCCCTTGCACACCCACGGGCGAACCGACTGGCGTGCCGGTTTCCAGCGCACCGGTAGGATCGAGACTGCCCAGCGGACTGAAGCCGCCACTGCCATTCCAACCGCTCGACCCGGTAACGCTATTCACCGTTCCGGCACTGCTGCCGGACAACGTACCGCTCGCATTGACGCCGTTGCCACCGGCAGCTTCAACGGTGGTGCCCCGTCCTGAACCCAGCCCGCCGCCACTGGTGTTGACGGAACTCCCGTTGACGGTCACCTGGTTGGTGATCGAGCCGGTCGAGATGGTGATGTTCTGGTTGGCCTCGATCGTCGCGTTCAGCCCGCTCCCTGGTGAAGTCGTGGACTGCACCGTGACACCCTGCGTAGCCATGCAGAACGTCGTGCCTTCCTCGCCGGGATATCCCGCCTCGCATTTGCCGACTTGCGTCCAGCCGTTGGGCAGCGGCGTTGCGTTCTGCCACCACACGGTAACGCTCTGGGACAGCGAGCCCGGTTCCCAGCTTTCGTTGTTGACGCTGGAGGTATTGCTGCTGCCATTGATGGCGAGATTGTTTCCCGCGGCAATGGTGGACGCGTTATTGGTGATGGCGCTGCCGTTCAACAGCAGATTGCCACCCGACACGATCTCCGACGCACCGCTCGCACCACTCAATGTCGTTTGCGAGCTCTGCGTGAACGTGCCAAGGCTGAACACGTTGCCCGGCAGAGCACCGCTGTAGGTGCACGAGACCGCTTCGCCACTGCCAAACGTGCACGATAGATTGCCGTTGGTCGAGCTCGTGGTCGGCGCACCGCCGCCGGTGACATCGAGCACGCGTCGCTCATTGGTGATCGTGCTCGCGTCGATGGTCAGCGTGTTGTCTTGCGTGCCATTGATGTTTTGGGTGGTGATGAGTCCTGAGCGGTTGTCGACGACGCTCGCGAGTCCGCCGCTGGCATTTCCCGCAATGGTCAGGCTACCCAGGCTCAGGATCGTGGCATCGATATTGGTGAGGCTGTTGGAATATATGTTTAGCTGATTGCTCGCCGCCAGCGTGCCTTGGTCGTAACCGTCCGTCAGGTTCGAGCTGCCGGGATCCAGCCCGTTGACGAGCGTGCCCGCATTGATCGTGACGGATTGACCCAACACCGTGCCGGTGTTGTTGAGCGTTCCGGCATTCACGTTGACCGTGGTGCCCTCGATAATACCGGCATTGGTCAACGTGCCACCGGTGTTCAACGATGTAACACCGCTGGTGCTTGCATTGCCCGATGCAATCGTTGCACCGCTTGCATTGGTGATGTTCGCGGCAGTCACCGACACGCCATCGGGTGCTTCCAGCGTGCCGTCGTTGGTGAGGCTGCCACCTAAGGTGAGGGTCAGCGAGCCATTGCCCGCAAACGGATTGCTACCGCTGGCAATGGTCAAATTGCCAGGCAGCGTAAGAATCAGATTGCCGCTGGATGCCAGCGTGCCATCGCCGCTCCATCCGCTCGTAGTGAGCGAGAGTTCGCCACCGCTTTCCAATGAGCCGCCCGTATTGGTCAGGCTCGCCATGCTGGCATTGATGCCTTCACCGCCAACCAGGCGGCCGCCATTCGTATTGTCGACCGCCGACGAGCCCTGGATTGTCAATACGCTGCCGGCGAGCACGGTTCCCGCTGTATTGGTGAGTGTGCTGCCGGGATTGAGCGTGACATTGCCGCCGGCAATCAATTGACCGCTGGCGTTATTAAGCGCACCCGCGCTCACATTCGCATTGCCCTGCGTGCCCAAGGTGCCGCTTGCGTTGGTCAACGTCTGCGCGACATTGACCGTGAGCTGGCTCGACGTCAGATCAACCAGCGAACCGCCGGTGTTGTCCAGCGATGCCGCGGTAATCGTCGTTGCGCCATGGCTTTGGATGGCGCCTTGCCGATTGCTGAGCGACTGCCCATTCGCGTTGAGCGTCAATGCAGCGCCGCTCAACAACTGACCGCTGTCGTTGCTGAGGGTACTCGTGCTGGTGACGTTCAATCCCAGCGCACCGATCACGCTGCCGCCGGCATTGGTCAATCCGCCCAATGTGGCCGTCAACGTACCGTCACCGCCGAGAGCGCCATTGGTGTTGGTCAACAGGCCGCTGACGTTCGCGGTTGTCGCCTGCGTGCTCCGGTTGATGACGGTGCCGCTGGTGTTGTCGAAACTTGCCGCCGTCACGCCCAGCGTGCCATCGCTCACCACTTCGCCGCTGGCATTGCTTACGATGGTGCCACTTAATGACAACGTGCCGTTGGAGATCACCGAACCGCTGCTGTTCGTCAATGCGCCCTGGCTGGTGACGGCGAGGCTGCTCGTCGCTTGCAGCTCGCCACGTGTGTTGTTGAGGCTTCCCGCACCGAGCGTCACGCTTCCGTTACCGCCAGTCAAACCGCCTGCACTGTTGTCGTAAAGACCGGACACATTCGCCGTGAGCAGACCGGTACCGGTCAGCTGCACCTTGCCGCCTTCGTTGTCGACCGATCCCGCGCTCACACCCAATGCTGTGGTCGCTTGCAGCAAACCACCCGCGTTGTTGAACGCTGCGGTAGCCGTGAGACTCACTGCGCCGTTCTGGCTCATGAGCTGGCCGCCGGCGCTGTTGTCGATGCTTGCAGCGCTGAGCGTTACATCGCCCAAGCCACCTACCGTGCCGCCTTCATTGGCAAGTGCGCCCGTCAAGGTCACGGTGGTCGCGCTGTTTGCGCTATCGCCGTTGATCACATTGCCCTTGGTGTTAGTCAAGCTTGCCGCGGTAAGCAACGTCGCTCCATTGGACGACATCGTGCCGCTGTTGCTCACGGACTGATTGGTCGCCTTGATCGTCAGCGTGCCACCCGAGAGCACATTGCCGGTGTTACCCACGGCGCCCGTGCTGGTGAGATCGATGCCGTTGGTGCCCAGCAGCGTGCCGCCATTGTTCAAACCCGCCGTGGTCAGATTCAACGCACTGTTGCTCTGGATCGTGCCCGCATTGGTGGTAGTGCCGTTGATGGTCGCGGTAAGTGCGCTGCCAGTCAGCGTGCTGCCTGTGCCCATCGTCAGGCTGCCGGCTTGCACATTGACCGCACCGTTGCCGCCAATCACGCCGTTTGCGCCATTGGTCAACGCTTGGGTGAGATTGAGCGTCAGCGTGTCGCTGCCCAGTGCCTTGACCGAACCGCCCGTGGTGTCGAGACTGCCAGCGTTGATCGTCAGCGCGTTGGTCGCTTGGATCAAACCGGTGCCATCGTTGATCGCACCCGAAGCACCAAGACTCAACGCACCGTTCTGGCTGATGAGTTGTCCGCCCGCGCTGGTATCGATGCTGGATGCGTTGAGCGATACGTCGCCCAGCCCACCGATCGTTCCGCCCTGATTGACGAGGCTGCCATCCACCGTGATCGAAGTTGCACTGCCGGATGCATCGTTGTCGATCACGCTGCCTTTGGTATTGTCCAGGCTGGCTGCAGTCAGCGTGGTCGTGCCTGCGGCGCTCAACGTGCCGCCCGCGTTGCTGACGGCCTGGCCTTGCGCAATCACACTGAGTGCCGCGCCGGACTCCACGCTGCCGCTATTGGTCACGGTGCCCGTACTGGTGAGCGCAACGCCCTCGACGCCAATCAACGTACCTTGATTGCTGATACCCGCCGCACTGAGCGTAAGGTGCCCACCCGTTTGCAGCGTACCCGCGTTGGTAAAGGTTTGGGATGTCGCCAGCGACAAATCACTCGTGCTCGAAAGCGTGCCTTGGTTATCGAGCTGCCCAAACTGGAGATTTAAGCCACCGTTGCTGCCGATCAAGCCACCCGCGCCGTTATTGAGCAAGCCCGATACGGTCAGATCGAGTGTAGCCGGGTCCAACAATTTGATATTGCCGCCGGTGTTATCGGCGCTTGCCGCTGTGACACTCAGCGCCGTGGTCGATTGAATCAGCCCTCCCGCGTTGTTCAACGCACCGGATGTCGTCAGCGCCAAGCCGCCGTTCTGGCTGATCAGCTGACCACCGACGCTGTTGTCGATGCCGGTCGCATTGATCGTGACATCGCCCAAACCGCCGATCGTGCCGCCTTCGTTACTCAAAGCGCCAGTCACATTGACGTTAGTGGCGCTACCCGATGTGTCACCGTTGACCAGGCTGCCTTTGTCGTTGGTGAAGCTTGCTGCCGTAACTGTCGTGGTGCCGTTCGATGCCATCGCACCGCTGTTGATGAGCGACTGATGGGTTGCATCGATCGTCAGCGCACCGCCCGATTGCAGGCTACCGGTATTCGTCACGGCGCCGCTGCTGGTGAGGTTCACACCCGTGGTGCCGAGCACGTCACCGCTGCTGTTGAGACCTGCCGTGGTGACATTCAGCACACCGTTGCTCTGTATCGCACCGGCGTTCGTAGTGAGGCCTGTCACATTGACAGTCAGCGCATTGCCGCTCAACGTGCTGCTTGCACCAGTGGTCAAACTGCCGGCCTGCACATTGACCGCGCCGTTACCGCCCACCACGCCATTGGCGCCGTTGGTAAACGATTGGCTGATGTTCAACGTCAAGGCATCGCTGCCAATGGCCTTTATCGCTCCGCCCGTGCTATCCAGGGTCTGCGCCTGAATCGTCAGTGCATTCGCCGATTGGACCAATCCCGCATTGCTGTTGATCGCGCCGGATGCGCTCAGGTTCAGCGCACCGTTCTGGCTGATCAACTGACCGCCCGCACTGTTATCGACACTGGCCGCCGTAAGGCTCACATCGCCCAGGCCACCGACGGTGCCACCCTCGTTGCCCAGTGCTCCGCTGAGCGTCACCGTGATGGTGCTGCCCGATGTGTCGCCATTGACCAGGCTGCCTTTGGTGTTGGTCAAGCTCGCTGCGGTGAGCAGCGTCGTGCCGTTCGCGGCGATGGCACCGCTATTGCCGATGGCCTGATTCGCAGCGGTAATGGTCAATGCGCCGCCCGATTGAACGACGCCGGTGTTGGTGACCCCACCCGTGCTGGCGAGATCCAAACCGCTGGTGCCAAGCAGGTTGCCGCTATTGCTGAGGCCTGCGGTGGTGACGCTCAACACGCCGTTACTTTCCAACGCACCCGCGTTGGTGGTCGCACCCACGACCGATACCGTGAGTGCGTTACCGGTCAGCGTGCTGCCGGTGCCGGTGGTCAGCGTGCCCGCTTGCACGTTGACCGCGCCGTTGCCTCCGATCACGCCATTGTCGCCATTAGTCAGCGACTGCGTGATCGTCAGGCCGAGCGTACCGCTGCCCAACGCCTTCACGGCGCCACCGGTGGTATCCAGGCTGTTGGCATTGAGCGCCAGTGCATTTGCCGCTTGAATCAGGCCGGTGTTGTCGTTGACCGCGCCGGGTGTCGTTACGGTCAGCGCACCGTTTCCGCTGATCAGCTGACCGCCCTGACTAACGTCAACGCTGGCCGCATTGAGCGTGACATTACCCAGGCCACCGATCGTTCCGCCTGCACTGCTCACTGCGCCCGATGTAGCCAGTGCAAGCGCGCCATTGCTCACCAGTTGTCCGCCGGTGTTGGTCACGCCACTGGATGCAGAAACGGTCATACCGGCGCTACCGGCACCGGTGATGTGGCCTTGGCTGTTATCCAGGCTGCCTGCCTGTATCTGCCAGCTGCCATTGCTGATCAAGCTGCCGCCGACGTTGCTCATCGCGCCGGCGACGTTGACCGCTGCGGCAGCCCCACCGGTCTGCGCCACCTGGCCGCCAGCGTTGTTCCATGTATTGGCGACGATGTTCCATTGCGCGGCATTCCAGGAAGCCTGCCCCGTGGTGAACGTGCCTGCGGTCGTTAGGGTGACCGCACCCTGCGCTTGCAACGAGCTGCCTGATGCATTGAGATCACCCGCCGCCGCCCCAAGCGCCACGGCGCCGCCTGCCAGCAACGTGGAACCACTCAGATTGAGCGAACTGCCCGCGAGATTCATGCCTCCCGCTGCCGCATTCGTACCGGTTGCGGTGATCGCACCTGTGCTGCTGATCTGCAACGCACTGCTGCCACTCAAGGTGCCATCGGTCTGCATGCCTGCGGCAAGCAGCGCACTGGATTGCACGCTGCTGCCTTGAATGGTCAGCCCACTGCCGGAGCCGACAACGCCGGAAAGCGTGATCGGGCCGCCCGCAATCTGCACCGTACCGGGTGCGTAAAGCGTGCCGCCGCTTTGCACGCCTTGCGCACCGGCAATGCTCAACTGGCCGGTCGCCGTCGTCGCACCACCGAGCACCACCTGCCCCTGGCTACTCAACGTGAAATCGCCCTGCTGGGCTTGCAGCACACCCTGGCTGTTGACGCCAACGCCCGCTTCCGTGCCGATCAAGGTGATCTTGTCGGCATACATGCCGCCCAGCGCACTCACGTCCAGCGCCAATTGCGGCTTGGCGCCCTGCACTTGCAGCACCTGCATGCCAAGACCGTTGTAGTTGATCAGGTTGACACCGGTAACGACGTTGAGCTGATGCGCATAGATCGCCGCATCGACCTGCACCGCACGCGCCAGCACATCAACCTGCGCGACATTGCTTGCATTAAAACCGCTGCCACTGATACCGATGGCGCCGCCGGTAACGCGAAAAGCCGCCAGACTTCCCGAACCGCCAAACACCGGCGTACCGGTCGTCAGCGTGGCGCGCGTGGTGTTGATGAAACCGCAGCCGTTGCAATTCAGTCCATTCGGATTGGCCACCACCACCGCGGCCGATGGTCCGGCCACTTCGATATAACCATTGAGCGAACTGGGCGAAGTCGAGGTGACTTCGTTGACGATCACATTCGCCGAACCGCTGCCGACGAGATGCGAATTGCCCAGGATGTAGCCGCTCAGCTGCGTCGTGACCGTCGTGGCGCTGTTGTTGAGGATCACGCCCTGCTGACTCACATTGAACTGGTTGTACCGATTGAGCGAGACGCCGCTGCTGTTGGGCGCAGCGATGTTGACGATGGGAACACCGTTGCCTGCCACGCCCGTTGTGGTGTTGGTCGCACCCGATGGAACCTGCTGCGCCATGCTGGGGAGCGCACACAGGCATAGGCTCAATGCGGCGGCGAGCGGCGCGAGCCGCAAACGCACGATGGAAAGGCGTTGCGGCGCATGTCCGGATACGGCCACGCGCTCTCGACGACTCAACGTCTTGTTGCCCAGCTTCGCCATGTTGTACTCCTTGACCACTACGGTCTATGCAGGCCTTCGCCTGCCCCCTGCACCGTCAGCGCGACCTCCTGGCCGCGCCCCCTGTCAGAACGACACCTGCACCGACGCTTTCACCAATGCCTCTGACGTCGGCAACCAGGCTGGCGCGATCAACGGCCAGCCCAGCGATACATCCCATTGAATGTGTGACGTGACTGCGCCTTGCGTACCCACGAATACACCGCTGACGACATGTCCGCGCGGGTATGCAAAATCCGGCCCCCACACCCTGCCGTAATCCCAACCGGTGTAGAGCGAAACACCGCTGCGCGAGAGCGGCAGCGTGAGCTGGTTGCGAGAGTAATAACCGTCTTCGGCGGAAAGCACGTCATCGCCTTCGAAGCCGCGCACGGTGAACGGGCCGCCGATGCCGATATAGTCCTCGGCATATAAGCGGTCCGGCGAATACTGCCAATGCAGCGCACTGCTCAACGAGAGCGTCTGCGTACCCCAATGAAGCGGCCATTGCAGCGCCACATCCGAAAGCATCAGCTGATAATCGAAGCGTGGAATCTGCGCGTTCGGCGTGGAAGGGTCCCATTGCCCGTTGAACCACGGCACACCGTGCTGATAGGTAATGCTTGCATCCAACTGCGCCGCGCCCATGTATTGCCGCTGGGCAATACCTAAGCTGACACTGCGCGTGTGCCGATGTTGAATGGCGATAGCCGTGCCATCGATATAGTTGTCCGCTTCCCGCCCATCGATGCTGGCTTGAACCGTCGTGCGCCCGTTTTTGGTCCGGTGCACCACGCGACTGACACGGATACCGAAAGTCTGCGCGGTGCCGCTGCTACGAAACGTCTGCGTGCCGCCTAGCAACTGCTGAAAGAAACCGTAGCTGCTGGCATACGCATCCACATTCCACCATCCCCACGGAATGCGCTCATCCAGCGACCAGTTGCGCGAGCCGACCTCGTCATTGCTCAAGGGCAAGCTGTGACTGACGCTCAACGTCAGCGCATCGTTCATGCGCAAGGGTTGATCGATCGCAAGACTGATACTTCCTTGATCGCGGCCGGTGCTCTTGAAGCCTTCATTATTGGCACCGACGGTGACGCGCCACGGTTTCGTGCGCGCTGCCGTCAATACCACCACCGAGGTTCCCGGCTGATCGCCCGGCTCGATGTTCATGTGCACATCCTGCGAGGCAATCTGCTTGATCTGCTCCAGGCCCTGTTCCAGCGCGCGCAGATTCAGCACATCGCCCGGGCGCAATGGAAAAGCGCTGCGCCAATCGAGCGGGGCCGAATCGGGAGCGAGTTTGAAACCTTGCAAAATACCCGGTATGACCACCAGCTTTAACGTGCCCGAAGAAAGATTCTGCTGCGGCAGTTTCACTTCGGTGGTGATGTAGCCCTCGGCAAGGATGCGATCGGAAACGCGCGCCACGATCTGGCGCAGGCCCTGCTCGCCCACGCAGCGGCCGGCATAGCGATTCAAATACCGTTGCGCAAAGTGGAACGATGCGACGTGCGGCCCTTCCAGCACCAATTTCTGCACTACGAAGCACGGTTTTTCCGATGGCAGCGTGCTGACGCGCCACGACGTGACGGAAGGCTGCAACGACCCCGCGCTGACGCGCGGCGCCTGTTGCTGCTTCTGAAGATCCTGCGCCTGCTGCGAGAGTGGATTGACTTGGAGAGGTGCCGTTTGTGCCCAAACGGGTGTCGTGGTCAGCAGCACCATCCGCAACGCGTGCTGCGCCCGATTACTGCGATTACGTCCGTGCAAGAAAACACCCTCCATGCGCACCTGCCACCGATGAAAGTCGTCAGATCACGACCACACACCGAGTCGGCGTTCAAGCCGAGACCCTGTAATGACACCGGCTCACCCCCTGTAGGTGTTCCAGCCACCCGGCTAAGGTATCGGGTAAGGCCCGATTCTGTCCACCTTAGATCGGTCTAATTACCGTTTAAGACGTAAAAGAACTGCAATAAAACCGCCCCGTGCAACGAACGCAGGTGGAACCGACAAAGCATCCCCTGCCTGCTTGACATGCAAGTAAATACTTGCCTATTATTTAGGCAAGCACATACCTGCATGTTATTCCATGGCAAAAATTCCAGACGCAGACCTACTCTTCAAGGCGCTTGCCGACCCCAGCCGGCGGAAGCTGCTTGATGTGTTGCACGCACACGACGGCCAAACCTTGAATGAGTTGTGCGAACACCTGGACATGACCCGCCAGGCCGTAACGCAACACATCGACCTGCTGGAAGCGGCGAATCTGGTGGCCACGGTTCGGCAAGGTCGCGAAAAACTGCACTTCCTCAATCCGGTACCACTGCAGCAAATCTATGAGCGGTGGATTGCGAAGTTCGAGAAACCGCGCCTGAAGGCGCTCTAGAGCTGGCCCCGGAAAACTGAACAGCCCGATAGGTGGATTTCCTGCTCAATGAGGCGATGATAATCGCCGTAGAAGGAGCAGATCGATGGCAAGA
>NZ_QRBE01000011.1 GCF_003363155.1 Dyella monticola
TCAATCACTTGCAACCTTCTTTTCAAGATTGCCCCGAAGCATTTCGTCCCGGGTGAGCCGCCCATTCTACATCCCTTTGTTGGTCCGTCAACACCCTTTGCGATGAACTTCTTGCTAGGGGAGTTGCCGTACGCGAGAGGTGCGTTGGCGGGGTGGCGAATATTAGGGATTGCATGCCGATCTGGCAAGCGATTTCTGCAAATTTTTTTGCATGTAGCGCGGCGCGTGCTCGCGCTACATGTCAAGCGGAAGAAAACTCACGCCTGAGTGAGCAACACGCGCGCGAAGTTGCGCTTGCCGACTTGCAACACGGCTTCGAATCCCGGCGCAAACACGCGCTGCGCGTCTTCGACAACTTCCGCATCGATGCGCACGGCGCGCTCTTTGAGCTTGCGGTTCGCTTCGGAGTTGCTAGTGGTAAGGCCCGCGGCGGTGAGCAACGCAGGCAAGCGTAACCCCTCCACCGGCACAGCGATTTCCGTGAGCGGCAGCAAGCTCGTATCGCCCTCACCGCGCACCACCGCGTGCCAGCCTGCAATCGCCTGCTCGGCAGCTTGCGCGCTGTGGAATCGCGCTGCCAGTTCGCGCGCGAGACGAAGCTTGGCATCGCGCGGATTGAGCACACCGCTGGCTACGTCATGCTTCATCTTGGCCAGTTCGTCGAGCGAAACATCGAAGCTCAGCAACTCGAACCAACGCCACATCAGCTCATCGCCGATCTTCAAGGTCTTGGTGACGATATCGATCGCCGGCTCATTGATGCCGATGTAATTGCCCAGCGACTTGGACATCTTGTTGACGCCATCCAGCCCTTCGAGCAGGGGCATGGTGAGCACGATCTGCGGCGGCTGACCGTGATGCTCTTGCAGCGCGCGACCCATCAGCAGATTGAACTTCTGATCGGTACCGCCGAGCTCGACGTCGCACTTCAACGCGACGGAGTCGTAACCCTGCACCAGCGGATAGAGAAATTCGTGGATGGCGATCGGCTGCTGCGCGGCATAGCGCTTGGCGAAATCATCGCGCTCAAGCATGCGCGCAACCGTGTGCTGTGCGGCGAGTTTGATCATGTCGGCCGCGTTCATCTTGCCGAACCATTCGGAGTTGAAACGCAGCTCGGTTTTCTCGCGGTCCAGCACTTTGTAGACCTGCTCGGCGTACGTCTGCGCATTCGCCAGCACGTCTTCACGGCTGAGCGGCTTGCGCGTGATGTTTTTGCCGGTGGGATCCCCGATCATGCCGGTGAAATCGCCGATCAGGAAGATCACGGTGTGCCCCAGATCCTGGAACTGGCGCATCTTGTTGAGCAGAACGGTGTGGCCCAGATGCAGATCCGGCGCAGTGGGATCGAAGCCGGCCTTGATGCGCAATGGGCGCCCGAGCTTGAGGCGTGCCGCCAACTCCTCCTGCTTGATGATCTCGTCGGCGCCGCGCGCAATAGTGGCCAGCGCCTGCTCAAGCTCGTTCATGTGATCCTCTTCGAAAGTAGATGCCTAGGCAGCCAAAAAGGTGATGGTCGCCGTCAATAACGTTAATTGTGCGTTAACCGGAAAGCTTGCGCAAACCCTTGATGCGAAAGGCATTGACGCCCTTTGCACAAGCTCGTTATGGTACGCGGAATTGATACTTTGTAACCGCTGGGGGGCGGTGTTGGCGATGAATAAGAATAATAAGGTCGATTAGCGATGGCCCAGAGCAAGCCCGATCCGCGTACCGCACGCAAACTGGCCATCCGCCGCAAGGCACAACGCCGACACTCCCACTTCTATCAGCACTGCGCGCATTGGTCGTTCAATCGCCAGCCGGACGGTACTCAGCCGCCCATTCACTGGCATCGCGAACGCTGGATGCTTGCGGCGACGGCGCTGTTGATCACCGTGCTCTCCGGTTTCCTGATCCCTGCATGGGCCACGGCGATGAAACCCGTCGCCACACAACCTGTGGCGCACACCCTGTTGCCGCTCGCGTTGCCGAAGATCGAAGCGCCCGCCTTGAAGGCGGCGACCACGGAAGATTGGCGTGTGGTCGCGGTACACCCCGGTCAAACGCTTGCCGATATTTTCCAGAGCCAAGGTTTGAGCCTGGCTGATTTGCAGCGCGTCGTGGACAACGCAGGCGATGCAAAGTCAGCGTTGCATCACATCCGCCCGGGCCAGGAATTCGATTTCCTGATCGGCAGCCACGGTAATCTCGAAGGCATTCGTTTCGACAAGGACGAATCCACACGCGCAATCATCCGTCTCGATAGCGCCACGCCGAGTATGACCACCGTCGCGCGCGCCGTGGAAACGCGCGAGCAGATCGCGCATGGCGTGATTGACGATTCGCTGTTCGCCGCCGCCAACAAGGCTGGCCTCAGCAACGCGATGGTGATCAAACTTGCCGACCTGTTCAAGTACGACATCGACTTCGTGCAGGATCTGCGCGTCGGCGACAGCTTCACCGTGATCTACGACACCGTCTATCGCGATGGCACTTACTTGCACGAAGGCGATATCGTCGCTGCCGAATTCATCAACCAGGGCCAGCGCTATACGGCATATCGTTTCAAGCGCCCGGACGGCAGCTTCGGCTGGTTCAGTGAAGATGGTCGTCCGTTGCAGAAATCCTTCCTGCGCATTCCGGTGGATTTCACACGCATCTCCTCGCCGTTCAGTGCCGCACGCATGCATCCGATCCTTGGCCTGATGCGCGCGCACAAGGGTGTGGATTACGCCGCACCCACCGGCACGCCGATTCACGCTGCCGGCGATGGCGTGATCAAATTCCGCGGCTGGATGAATGGTTACGGTAATTTCGTCATCATCCAGCACAACGCGCACATCAGCACGGCCTACGGTCATATGTCGCGCTTTGCGACCGAACACGTGGGACAGCATGTGCGACAGGGTGATGTGATCGGCTACGTGGGCATGACGGGGTTAGCTACCGGCCCGCATTTGCATTACGAATTCCGCGTCGATGGTGTACAGCGCAATCCGCAGACAGTCACGCTGCCCAAACCCGAACCGCTCCCCGCCGTGCAGCTTGCGCAGTTCAAGAGCACCGTGGTGAAGCCGCAATTGGCGCGCCTGATGGACATCGACAATCACTACAAGCTTGCAAGCGCCGAATCTGCCGCTCATGGCAATGGCTAAGCCGGATGACGCTTCGGCGCTCTACATCGGTTTGATTTCCGGCACCAGCGCGGACGGCATCGACGCCGCGCTCGTGCGTTTCGAGAAGGGCCAGCCCCGACTGATTGATGCCATCGCGCATGCATGGCCCGCTGCGCTGCGCCAGCAGATCCTTGGCGTAGCGCAGGGGGAAGCCACGCTTGATCTGGATGCATTCGGGCGCCTGGACATCGCGGTCGGCCATGCATTCGCCGACGCAGTCGAGACGTTGCTTGCGCATGGCGGCACGCCAGCATCATCGGTGCGAGCCATTGGTTCGCACGGACAGACGATCCGCCATCGCCCTTCCGGCGAATTTCCCTTTACTTTGCAGATCGGCCACGCCAGTGTGATCGCCGAACGATGCGGCATCGATGTCGTGGCGGATTTTCGCAGTGCGGATGTTGCCGCCGGTGGTCAGGGCGCACCCTTGCTTCCTGCCGTGCATGCCATGCTGCTCAGTGCATTCGGCCATACGCGTGTCGTGCTTAACCTCGGCGGCATTGCAAACATCACCGTGCTTACAGCGAACGGACACGTTTTCGGGTTCGATACCGGGCCGGCGAATGGACTGATGGATGCCTGGTGTCTTCGCCATCGTGGCGAAGCCTTCGACCGCAATGGTGCCTTTGCGGCGAGTGGAAGCGTGGATGAAGCCCTTCTCGCCACCTTGTTGCGCGATCCCTACTTTGCGTTGCCGCCGCCCAAGAGCACCGGACGTGAACATTTCCATCTCAGCTGGCTGGATGCACGTGCGCAGGCAAGAGCGTTGTCGCCCGCTGACGTGCAGGCCACGTTGCTGGAGCTCACGGCGCGCAGCATTGCCATGGCGATCGATGCGCATGCAAACGATGCCAAGGATGTTCTGCTCTGTGGCGGGGGCGTGCATAACTCCGCGTTGGTGCAGCGCTTGCGCGAGTTGTTGCAACCGCGCGAGCTGCGAAGCACCGCCGAACACGGCGTCGATCCGGATTACCTGGAAGCCACGGCTTTCGCGTGGCTTGCACGGCAGCGGCTACTTGGATTGCCGGGCAACCTGCCGGCCGTTACGGGCGCAAAAGGACCGCGCGTGCTGGGTGCGGTCTATCCGGCACCCGCTACGCGCTGATCATTCCAGTAATTCACTCACATGACTGGGTGCAAGCTGCTCGGCGCGAGCCGTGGCAAGCGCTTGCATCGCTTCCTGAAACGCCGCGCGCTCATTCGCATCCCAATGGCCGCTGGCGATGGAAAGATCGCTCGATTCCAGCAGGTTTTCCGCCAGCAAGCCACCGCCTTCGGACACGCCCAAACCTTGCCGTAGCGCCTGCAACACGACGTCGTTAATCGACCAATGACGCTCTTTGGCCAGTAGTTTGATGCGATCGGCCATCAATCGGTCGATGTGACGAATCATTAGATCCGGCATAGGACAGTTGCTCCGTTGCCACACAGCCCTGTGTGGCGATCCTCTCCAACTGCGCGGCGGCTGACAATCGTCAGTGCGGCGATTCGTGGATCAGTTCGCAATGGCTTTGTGAGCGCTTTCAGCTCCCGTTGGCGGAAGGTGCTGCAACCGGATCGAAACGCCGCCACAGCCAGGCGAAAAGCAACATCGCCGGCAACGCCGAACCGACGGTAATCACGAAATAGCCGCCATAGCCCGAAGCCGCCACGATGCTGCCAGCAAAAAAGCCAAGCATTTTGCCCGGCAGATTCACCAGTGAACTGAGCAAGGCGTATTGCGTGGCCGTATGTTGGCGATTCACTAGCAAGGAAAGGAAAGCAACAGTGGGTGGACCGAGCATGCCCTCGAAGAAATTCTGGCCGGAAATGGCCAAGGTCAGGATCGAAAGATGACCCTGATGGTGAATCAGCAACACGTACAGCAAATTGCTGACCGCACCGAGCACGATGCATACGCCGAGGGATCGCCACGCACCCCAGCGTGCCACCGCCGCACCGCCGGCGAACGCACCCACGATTCCGACCCAGATGCCATAGATCTTGGTAACAGCGCCGATCTCCGTATTGGAAAAACCCATGTCGCGATAAAACGGTCCCATCACACCGCCAATGATCGCTTGCTCGGGAATCTTGAACAGCAAGATGAACAATAAGGTCAGCAGCGCAAGCATCCAGCCGTAGCGGCGGAAGAAGTCGGCAAATGGATCGATCACGCTTTCGCGCATGGCCTGCCGCCACGACGACGGCCTGAGGCGCAACACGTCGGGCTCGCGCATCGTCAGCGTCGTGATGACCGGTATCGCCATGGTTATCGCCATCAGCACATAGATCTGCGCCCAGCGGATGTGATCGGCCAGAATGAGTGCCAGCGCACCGGACACGAGCATGCCGAGTCGATAGCCCAGCACGTACGTTGCGACCAAGGCGCCTTGTGCCGAGGGCGGCGCAATTTCGATGCGGTACGCGTCAATCGCGATGTCTTGGGTGGCGCCCAGGAACGCGACGATCACCGTGACGGTCACAAACGCCGTCAGCTGGTGCGGCGTCAGCGCAGCCATCCCTAACAGGCCGACGAACACCCCCAGCTGCGCAAACAGCAACCATCCACGGCGCTGCCCCAGGCGCGTGAACAACGGCAGGCGCCAGTGATCCAGCAGCGGCGCCCACATGAACTTGAATGCGTAGGTCATGCCGGCGCTGGCGATCATCGTGATGTCCTTCAGCAGGATGCCATTCTGTTTCAGCCAGAACGACAACGTGTAAGACACCAGCAGAAACGGCAGGCCGGAAGAAAATCCGAGCAGACACAACGTCCACGCGGAGGGCTGCGAGAACGCTTGCCAGATGGACAGCCTACGCGCTGCCGGCGCGGCCACCTCAGTCGGCATAGTCGACTGTATAGGGCGCGTGATCGGAGAAGCGTTCGTCGCGATAGACCGAACAATGTTTGAGACGCTTTTGCAGCGACGGCGTCACGATCTGATAGTCGATACGCCATCCCACATTGTTCTCGCGCGCACGGCCACGGTTGGACCACCACGTATATTCGACCGCCTGCGGCTTGATCGTGCGAAAGCTATCCACCCAGCCGTGCTTGTCGATCAGATCATTGAGCCATGTGCGTTCTTCCGGCAGGCAACCGGAGTTTTTCTGGTTGGAGCGCCAGTTCTTGATATCCAGTTCGCTGCGCACGATGTTCCAGTCGCCGCAAAGCACGTAATCGCGACCACTCTTGAGCCACTTGTCGAAGATCGGCGTGAGCCAATTCATGGCCTTGAACTTGAATTGCTGACGCTCCTCGCCGGACGAACCCGAGGGCACATACAGCGATACCACGCTCAGATTGCCAAAACGCGCTTCGATGTAACGCCCTTCGTTATCGAATTCATCCCAGCCAAGTTGGGTGAGCACCTTGTCCGGCTCGCGCTTGGCGTAGATCGCCACACCGCTGTAGCCCTTCTTGCTGCTGGCATCGCGATAGAAGCAGTGATGCCCATCGGGCCGGAACATGGGGTCGGCGAGCTGATCTTCTTGCGATTTGGTTTCCTGCAGGCAGACCACATCGGCGCGCTGCTTGCGTAGCCACTCGAAGACGCCCTTGGTGGCGGCGGAGCGGATGCCGTTGGCGTTGAGGCTGATGATGCGCATGGGGGCTCCTCGTGGGATGGGCCATGATAGCAACCGCGGGCGCGAAGCGAGGGACGCGTTACCATGGTGCATCTTCACCTTTCGCAAGCGACTGCCATGCACGATTACCAGCGCGACTTCATCGAACTCACCCTGCAACGCGACGTATTGCGCTTCGGCGAATTCACGCTCAAGTCCGGTCGCGTCAGCCCCTATTTCTTCAACATGGGCCGCATCGATTCAGGCGCGGCGCTGGGCCGCCTGGGCCGTGCCTACGCGGCAGCCGTGGTTAATTCCGGACTTCAGGTGGACATGCTGTTCGGCCCCGCCTACAAGGGCATTGCCCTGGCCGCGGCTACTGCCATCGCGCTGGCCGACCAGCATCGCCGCGACGTGCCCTGGGCCTATAACCGGAAGGAGGCGAAGGATCATGGTGAAGGCGGCATGCTCGTCGGCGCGCCACTCCAAGGTCGCGTGCTGATCGTGGATGACGTGATGACTGCCGGCACCGCCGTGCGTGAATCCCTAGCGCTGATTCGCGCGCAGGGCGCCACGCCCGCGGGCGTATTGATTGCGTTGGATCGGCAGGAACGCGGCCAGGGTGAGCTTTCCGCGGCGCAGGAAGTGCAGCGCGACTACGGCATTCCGGTCGTCGCCATCACCAGCTTCAGCGACGTGCTCACCTATGCGGGCGAGCGGCCGGACCTCTCCGCGGAACATCAGCGCATGCTCGCCTACCGCGAGCACTACGGCGTGAAAAGCTGAGGAACCCGTTCGCCGCAGTGATTCCAATCACGCCGGAGCGTTGCCGTCACCCAGATGCCAGAAGCCCATGGCTATACTGGGCCTCGAGGAGGGGGTCATGCGTCGATTTGCGTTACTTGTTTTGTCGTTGAGCATTGCCGGCCTGGCGGCAGCCCAGGGCGCTTCCAACAGTAGCGTTCACTACCGCTGGGTGGACGGCAGCGGCCTGTCGCACTTCAGTGACAGCCTTACCCAGGATGCCATCAAATATGGCTACGATGTCATCAGCAGTAACGGCATGGTGCTGCGGCACGTGCAGCGGGAACTCACGCCAACCGAGCGCGCTGCCGCCGAAAAGCAGGCCGCCGAGGACGCGGCGCGGCAACGCGCCATCAACGAACAGAAGCAGCAGGATCTGCAGCTTCTAAACACCTACCCAGACGAAGACGCGCTCAGATCCGAGCAGCAACAGGTGCTCGACAATCTCGATGAGCAGATGAACACCACGCGCCTGAACCTGCACAGCCAGGATGCCGCGCTGGATGATCTGCTCAACCGCGCCGCCGACGATGAGCGCGCTAAGAAACCTGTGCCGAAAATGCTGACCGATCAGATCAACGATCAACGCACCGTGGTCGCCAACGAACGTGCGCTGCTCGAACGCCAGAAAACCACGCGCGAAACCATGCTGCAACAGCAGGCGCAGGAGCTGGAGCATTTCCGCTCGTTGAAGGCGTCGGAAAAGGCCAACCGCGGCTATTGACCGTTTCATGCTCGCCGCACAGGGCGCAGAAACCCGTCTTCTCGTGGTCGCCATGCCCGCGCAAGCGGAAATCCATGCCGCTTGGATCTAGCCCTATTCCCGTTTGCTTGGGAACAGCGGCACCTAGAACGGCAACTTCAGCGATGGATCCACCGCCAGCAACTGCGCGCGGAACGTATCCTGGATCCGCTTGAGCGCCGGCGCGTTGTCGGCGTCGAAGCGCAACACCAGGACCGGCGTGGTATTGGAGGGACGCACCAGTCCCCAGCCATCCGACCAATCGGCACGTACGCCATCGATGGTCACTAGCGTGGCGTCTTCGAAGTGCGCTTTCTCGCGGAATTTCTCCATGAAACGATAGTGCTCGCCTTCGGCCATTTCCACTTTCAGTTCGGGCGTGGAAACGCCTTTCGGACACGTGGCGAAGATGTCTTCCGGTGTACGCCCTTCGATGTCACCTGCCAGGATTTCCAGCAGGCGCGCGCCGGCATAGATGCCGTCGTCGAAGCCATACCAGCGCTCCTGGAAGAAAAAATGACCGCTCATTTCACCGGCCAACTCCGCCCCCGTTTCGCGCATCTTCGCCTTGATCAGCGAATGGCCGGTACGCCACATCAGCGGGCTGCCGCCGGCATCGAGAATCTGACCTTTCAGATGGCCCGTGCATTTGACGTCGTAGATGATCGTCGCGCCGGGCTGGCGTGAAAGCACGTCGCGTGCGAACAGCATCAGCGTGCGATCGGGGAAGATGATTTCGCCGCTGCGGGTTACCACCCCCAAGCGGTCGCCATCACCGTCGAACGCCACGCCCAGATCTGCACCGGTCTGCTTCACCGACAGAATCAGGTCTTGAAGATTGTGCGGATCGGACGGATCGGGATGATGGTTCGGGAAATTACCATCCACATCGCAATACAGCGGAATCACATCGCAACCGATGCCTTCGAGCACCTGCGGCGCCACTGCACCGGGAATACCGTTGCCGCAATCGACCACGATTTTCAGGCGGCGCTCGGTTTGGACATCCGACGTGATGCGCTCGATGTAGTCGGGCACCACATCGACCTCGCGCACATTGCCGCCGCCGCCCGCTTCGAGCGCGCCTGTGGCAATGCGCTGATAAAGATCCTGGATGGCACCTTCCGAAAGCGTCTGACCGCCGACGACGATCTTGAAGCCATTGTAATCGGGCGGATTGTGGCTGCCCGTCACCGCGACACCGCAACCGGTGTTGAAGCGATAGGCCGCGTAGTAGACCACTGGCGTCGGCGCGGCACCAATGTCGATCACATCCACGCCGGCCAGGCACAGGCCCTCGGACAACGCGCCCGCCAGCTCCGGACCCGACAACCGCCCATCACGACCCACCACGATTTCGTGCAGGCCTTGCTCGCGCATCACGGTGCCGATGGATTGACCAAGCAGCTTGGCGACGGTGGCGGTCAGACTTTTACCCACCACGCCGCGTACGTCATACGCGCGGAAGATGGTGGGATCGACGCTGATGGAGGCTGGTGCCGGCGCAGGGGCCGGCTTGGCGACCACGGGAGCCACGGGTTTGACCGCTTCGGGCTGGGAGGGCATCTGTACGTCCGACAAGGGTTCTTCTTCGACAGCCGCATTGCGCGCAGAGCGCGGATGCGCAAACAACCAGAATAAACCAACGCCGCCCATCAGGCATACCAGGGTGATCAGTGCCGCGAACGGCCATGAAGGCGGCAGCACAATGTAGGCACCCGGCAACACCGCCACGATAAAGAAATTGCTGCCGGCAATGGGCTTGCCGACCGGCTCCACATCCGAGGCCCCGGCGGCACCACGCGCCAGCAACCGCAGGTTTTCGCCATGATCGGTGCTCTGCACGAGCTGCAATCGTCCACTTTCCACCGACACCGCGTTGAAGCGCTGCGCAATCGGCGCAAACGGCAGCTCGATCCACGCCCACCCAAGCGGCTTCTGCGATGGCCCCAGCGGCACCACCATGGTCAGGCGACGATCGCCGGCGCCATGCACTTCCGTTTCCACCGGCGGTGCGCCTTCGGCATCGGGCGCCGACATCAATTGCGCGGCTTTGGCGTAACCGAATTGGTGATAGTTGGCATGCAGCACCTCATCCAGGCCAGCGCTGTAGAGCTCTACGTTCAACGCTTGCGGCAGGTGCTGCTTCAGTGCGGCGAGCACTTGCGGCGCGCTATCGGGTAATCCGCTCGCATCAACACCAGCGACCGCCTCGTCCACGCCGTTGCGTTCCTGGACGATCTCGGCGGCGAGCACTTGGATGGCCCGGTCCTGCGCGGCATGCACGTGATCCACGGCGCTGCCTTGACCGGCGATGAGCCATGTCTGCCAGGCGCAGAAGGCGGCAACGGCCAGCAGCAAGGTGCCCCCAGCCAGCGTCAGCAGTCGCCCCCATTGGATGTGCAAACTCGGCAAACGCGCTTGTGCGCCGCTCATCGCCATGCCCCATTCCCCGCGATTTTCAGTGTTTTCCCGTGGAACCGAAACCGCCCTCTCCACGCTCCGAAGGCACAAATTCGTCAACCAGCCGCAGCCGTGCCTGCCCCACCGGCACCAGCAACAGTTGCGCAACCCGCTCGCCCACCGCAATGGTGTAGGGCTGCGTGCCGCGATTCCAGCAGGAGATCATCAGCGGCCCCTGGTAATCGGCATCGATCACCCCTACCAGGTTGCCCATCACCAGGCCGTGTTTATGCCCCAGTCCCGAACGCGGCACGATCAGGGCGCACCAGCCCGGGTCGCCGATGTGGATGGCCATGCCGCTAGGCACCAGGGCGCTTTGGCCAGGTGCAAGCGTAAGCGGTTCGACCAGCGCGGCGCGCAGATCCATGCCTGCGCTACCGAGCGTGGCCGCTTGCGGCAGTGGGATGCTATCGCCTAGACGCGGATCGAGCAGCTTCACCTCGATATCGATCATCCGCGCACCGCCTTGTAGCGGCTGGCAATGCATTCGATGAGCTGGCGCGCGAGCGCAGCCTTGTCGGTGCGCGGCAACGCGAGTGAGCCATCGGCCCAGTACAGCGTGATCGCGTTGTCCGCCGTTTCGAAGCCCAGACCCTCGCCGACTTGATTGGCGGCGATCATGTCCAGGCCTTTGCGTTGCAGTTTGTCACGCGCATAGATCTCCACGTTCTGCGTTTCGGCGGCAAAACCGACCAGGAAGGGATGCGCTTTCTGCGCCGACAGGCTGGCAAGGATGTCTGGGTTTTCCGCCAGTTGCAGCGTGAGATCGGCGCCATCGTGTTTTTTCAACTTGTGCGCGGCCACGCTGTTGGGACGGTAATCGCCGACGGCGGCCGAACCGATGTAGATGTCTGCACCGCCTGCAGCTTCTGTCACGGCGGCATGCATCTGCGCAGCGCTGCGCACGTCGATGCGCCTGACGATGCCCGCCGGTGTCGGCAGGCTTACCGGGCCTGCCACCAGCGTAACGTGCGCGCCTGCCTGTGCCGCCGCCTCGGCCACCGCGAACCCCATGCGTCCGGAGCTGCGGTTGCCGATGAAACGCACGGGGTCGATGTCTTCGTAAGTCGGGCCCGCGCTGACGACGATGTTCTTACCGCGCAGCACCGGATCGCCAAATGAAGCGACCATGGCCGCGCGCAACTCGTGCGGTTCCAGCATGCGGCCCGACCCCACTTCGCCGCAGGCTTGATCGCCTGCCGCCGGCCCCAGCATCTGCACGCCGCGCGTGCGCAGGATGGCAATGTTGGCCTGCACCGCCGCGTGCGCCCACATCTGCTGATTCATCGCCGGTGCCACGTAGACGGGCGCTGCGGTCGCCAGGCACAGCGTGGTAAGCAGATCGTTCGCATGGCCGTGCGCGAGGCGGGCGATCAGGTCGGCGCTGGCCGGGGCGATCAGCACGCGCTCGGCCCAGCGCGCCAGCTCGATATGTCCCATCGCCGCCTCGGCCGACTCATCCCACAAGCTCACGCGCACTGGTTCGCCGGACAGCGCCTGGAAGGTGGTGGGCGTGACAAAACGCGTGGCGTTCTCGGTCATCACGACACGCACGTGCGCGTCGAGGTCACGCAGGCGGCGGACCAGCTCGCAGGACTTGTAGGCGGCGATGCCACCGGACACTCCCAGGACGATGCGGCGTTCAGCAAGACTCATGATGTAAGCGAGGCCCGACGTACGAATAGACGGCTAGCTTACCGGAATCACATCGACCACCTGCTGCCCGGACAGCCCCCTCAAACGGGATGCTGGTCACATGAGCATTCGACAATGGCCGGAAGGCGAACGACCCCGTGAGAAATTGCTGGCACGCGGCAGCACCGCACTATCAGACGCCGAACTACTCGCCGTGCTGCTGGGCAGCGGCGTACGCGGCAAGGACGCCATCGCACTTGGACGCGAATTGCTGATGCAGGCCGGCAGCCTCGACGCGTTGCTGGGTCGTGCGGAGCGCGACATTCGTGTCCCCGGATTAGGGCCGGCCAAGCGCGCTCGCATTACGGCTGCGTTGGAACTGGCCCGCCGCAGCCTGGCCGAACAGCTCACCAAGCAGCCTTCTCTGAGCAATCCGCGCGAGAGTGGCGACTACCTTCGCGCACAATTGCGGCACCTGCAGTACGAAGTATTCGCCTGCCTTTATCTGGATAACCGAAACCGCGTGCTGGCCTTCGAAGAGCTGTTTCGAGGCACCTTGGACGGCGCGAGCGTGCATCCGCGTGAGGTCGTGCGCGCCTGCCTCAAGCACAATGCCGCCGCCGTGATCTTCGCCCACAACCATCCCAGCGGCGTGGCAGAACCGAGCTCGGCCGACCAGGCCATTACCCGCGAATTGAGCCAAGCGCTGCGGTTGATTGGCGTGCGTGTGCTGGATCATCTGGTGATCGGCCACGCCGAGCCCGTATCCATGGCCGCACGCGGATTGCTTTAGCCCAAGCGCAAAAAAACGGCGCGACCGGGAAGGTTCGCGCCGGGAGCCGCATGAGGGGAGGGTATGAAGGGGTGCGGCGGCCCCGTATCGTGCCGACGGGGGAGACGTCGGTGATACCCGGTCATTGTCGCGATGCGTCATGACCGCCGTATGACATTGCACGATGACAAGCGCACACGCGCGCAGCCGGTGCCCGCTGGCAAAACTTATGCACATAGCGCGCTGGAAGCCACTTAGGGACACATCACTGAAAAGCACATCAAGTACACAATTTAACGTTATGATTTTTAACAACTAATTGCATGACAGTGTGGTTTCCAAGCGGATTTATCGCTTTTATTCCTATGGCGCCTTCACTTTCCCCACAGACTTATCCACAGCTCGATCCACCGCGCTGCAGCAGGCCAGCGGCACTCATGGCGAGGGTTATTCACCCGCTCAGATGCCCAAAACGCTAGGCACTTTATTTAGCTGAACGGGCCAAACCGTGCACAGCGCAACGAAAGGGCCTGAGTCGGGCGGGCTGCAGCGCGGCTGTCTGTTACGATGCGCGGTTCCATTCCCGATCGATCCCCTCCCGTGAAAGAAGCGCTGCGCGAACTGGTCTTAACGGCTATCCGGACCCTTCAGGCTGAGGCCGTCCTGCCCGCCGATCTTGACCTGCCCAACTTCGTGATCGAGCGCGCACGAAACCGCGACCACGGCGATTTCGCCACCAATGCGGCCATGCTGCTGGCCAAACCGGCGCGCGCAAAACCGCGCGACGTGGCCGAGAAACTGGTCGCCGCCCTGCCGGTCAACGCCGCCGTGGCCAAGGTGGACATTGCCGGGCCAGGCTTCATCAACTTTTTCCTTGCGCCCACGGCGTATCACACGGAGACGGCGCGCATCTTGGCCGAAGGCACCACCTATGGCCGCAATCGGAGCGGTGCGGGCCATACCGTGGGCGTGGAATTCGTATCCGCCAACCCGACCGGGCCCCTGCATGTAGGCCATGGTCGCGCCGCGGCGATAGGCGACTGTATCGCCCGCTTGCTTGAGGCCAGCGGCTGGAACGTAAAGCGCGAGTTCTACTACAACGATGCCGGCGTACAGATTCAGAACCTGGCAATCTCGACCCAGGCGCGCGCGCGCGGCGTCGCGCCCGGCGACGCGGGATGGCCGGAAGACGGTTATCGCGGCGACTACATTGCCGATGTCGCACGCGCCTATCTGACCGGTGATACGGTGATCGCCGACGGCCAGGCGATCACCGGCGCGAAAAACCCAGACGACCTCGAAGCGATCCGCCATTTCGCCGTGGCCTGTCTGCGCCGCGAGCAGGATCTGGATCTGCAAGCCTTCGGCGTCGGTTTCGATGTGTACTTCCTTGAATCCTCGCTCTACACCGACGGCAAGGTGGAAGAAACCGTGCGCGAATTGATCGCGCACGGGCACACCTACGAAGAAGGCGGTGCACTCTGGCTGCGCACCACCGATTTCGGTGACGACAAAGACCGCGTCATGCGCAAGTCCGACGGCACCTACACCTATTTCGTGCCGGACGTGGCCTACCATCGCAGCAAGTGGCTGCGCGGTTACGAACGGGCCATCACGGAATTGGGTTCGGATCATCACGGCAGCCTGGCTCGCGTGAAGGCGGGGCTGCAGGCGCTGGATTGCGGCATTCCCAACGGATGGCCGGAATATGTTCTGCACCAGATGGTGACGGTGATGCGTGGCGGCGAAGAGGTGAAGATATCCAAGCGCGCCGGCAGCTACGTCACCCTGCGCGATCTGATCGACGAGGTCGGTCGGGACGCTACGCGCTACTTCTTGATCGCACGCAAGGGCGACTCGCAGCTCGTGTTCGACATCGACCTCGCCCGCTCGCAGAGCAACGACAACCCCGTTTACTACATCCAGTACGCCCACGCTCGCGTGTGCCGCGTACTGGAAGAGCTTGCCGAGCGCGGCCTGCCGCCGGTCGATACGCAGGCCGGCATCGCCCAGATGGCGCGGCTGGACAGCGAGCCGGAGCAGATTCTGCTGACGGAGCTTTCACGCTATCCAGAGGTGGTCGAGACCGCCGCCAACAATCTGGAACCGCACCTGATCGCGCAATACCTGCGCGAACTCGCCGGTGCGCTTCACAGTTACTATCACGAACACAAATGGATCGTGGACGACGCCGCGTTGCGCCATGCGCGCATCACGCTCGCCCTCGCCACCCGCCAGGTGATTCGCAACGGTTTGGATTTGCTGGGCCTCAGCGCCCCGGAGAAGATGTAAATGGCACCACGCAAGGGCAAAGGGCGGCAGGCCGTTCGCAATAACAGCGGCGGGTTTCCAGCCTGGGCCGGCATTCTTATCGGCATCCTGATCGGTGCGCTGGTCGTGGTGGTGCTGATGCGCCACTCGCTGGTGCCGATGGGCCCGAAGGGTCCGCAGCCCAATCCCGAAGCCACCGCGCAACCGGGCAGCGATGAAGGCATCGCTCCCACCACCACCGCGCCCAAGAAGCCGCAGTACGACTTCTATTCCGTATTGTCGGAAAAGGAAGTGCGCATTCCGGATTCGGAGATCAGCGCGCAGGCCAAGGCAGAGCAGCAACAGCAACTGGCCACGCAACAGAAGCCGCAGGCGCAGAATGCCGCGCCGAGCGCTCCGCCGTTGCCGCCCAATGCACCTCGCGCCGAGACGCAGAACATCACCGCCGCGCCGCAGTCGGCGGTGGCGCCACCGCCCGCAGCCGGCCCGGCGCAGAGCGGGTATCTGTTGCAGGTCGGCGCATTCCCCAGCGCCTCGGATGCGGAAACGCTCAAGGCCAAGCTTGCCTTGCAGGGCTTTGTGGCCAATGTGCAATCGGTCAACGTGGGTGGCCAGACCTACCATCGCGTGCGCCTGGGGCCATTCCATTCGGCCACGGACCTGGAGTCGGCCAAACAGCGACTCGCCTCGGCCGGCTTTCCCGCGATCGCACTGAAAGCGGGTATGTAAGCAAAAACGAAGGGCGCCAGAGGCGCCCTTTTTTATGCGTCGCGCTTGCTTGCTGAAAGCGCTCAAGCATGCGCGACGCACCGCTCAGCCCACCGGTCCGCGCCCGATGGCGCAGTGCGCCATGTCAAGGTGAAAACCCCATCGTGTCCATAGCGCGCATAATGGACCGGCCGCCCGTGTCGTAAAGAACCAGGGGAACCTAACTCATCGTTTACAGGGCATCACCCTGAAGAGAGGTTCTTATGAAGCAGATCACGGCATGGCTCGCGCTGGCCCTGCTCTCGGGCGCAGCCGTACAAGCGGCAGAAAAACCAGCCGTCACCGTCGTACGCGATTACACGGATATCGTCGCTCCGGCCGATCAGCAGGCGTACGAAGCTGGCATGAAAAGCTTCAACCAGTGCCTGCATCAGCATGGTTTCAAATACACCTGGACAGCATGGGTGCACGAGACCGGTGATACGTACAGCTATTCGTATACGTCGGCGCCTGTTCCATGGAGCACTTTCGACGAGATGGATGCCGCCGGCAAAGCCTGCGACACGGCGATGAGGTCTAGCGTCAATCCGCACTTGAAGAGCGAAACCAGTGCGTTCATGCAGGTCTTGCCCGAACTGAGCCACATGCCCAAGGCCGTCGATCCGGCACCCAAGCTCATCGAGGTCACGCTGTTCACGCTCAAGCCTAGCCACGAGTCTTCGGAGGCGTTCATGGCCAACGTGAAAAAGATTGCCGCAGCCGCCGAGAAGTCAAAATGGCCGTACTACTACCAGTTCTCGCGCCTCATCGATGCGGGCGACGGAGCCCCGGACTTCATCCTGGTGTCGCCGTCCAAGAGCTGGGCAGAACTCGGGGCCGATCCCGATCCCGACGTATGGAAGATGGCCGAAAGCGTGTATGGCAAGGCCGATGCGGCAGCCATGCGCAAGGCGATCAACGATGCCATCAAAGATGTCTCATCGCACGTCGACAGTTACAACGCGGATCTGACCTACACCGCATCCGGCCAGTGACGGTCGCAGTGAAAACAGGCGGCCTGTCGTGGCCGCCTGTTTCATTTTTTTCAATGTTTGCGTTTGAGGCGGATCAGCGCGGAGATGTCATCATCGCCGTACCCCTGGCGCATCAGCTCGGCGTAATCGACCAGCGAACGCTCAATCACCGTGCGATCCGTACCAACACCTTCGGCGATACCACGCACGATGCCCAGATCCTTATGCAGCAAACCAAGCTTGAAGCCGACGCTGAACTGATTGTTCAACATGGTCGCGCCGCGCTTTTCCAGGAACCAATTGCCCGCGGCGCCGGCTCCCAGCGTGGGAATCAGGCGCTCCGGATCCAAGCCCAGCGCTTCGCCTAAGGCGAGACCTTCGCACACTGCCTGCGCAATGCCGGCCACCAGCACCTGATTGACCGCCTTGGTCGCCTGCCCTGCACCGACATCGCCAAGATGCGTGATGCGCAGCGCGTAGGCTTCGAGCACGGGCCGTGCACGTTCGAGCACGGCCGCCTCGCCACCGACCATGATCGAAAGCTTGCCGTTCTTCGCGCCTTCCACGCCGCCGGAAACCGGGGCATCCAGAAAATGCGCGCCGACGGCTTTCAATCGCACCGCCGCTTGTTTTGCCGTATCGGGCGCCACAGTGGAATGATCGATCACGATGGTGCCTGGCTTTACATGCTGCGCAAGCGCATCGACGGTGCCGAGCACATCCGCATCGGCCGTCACACATAGCGCAATCACGTCACACTGCGCGGCGAGCTCGGCAAGCGAAGGTGCACTGACGCCCAAGGTATGTGCCAGCGCCTGCGCCTTGGCATGGGTGCGGTTGGCTACCGCGTGCAGCAACGCGTGCTGCTTGAGATGTCCTGCCATGGGTTCGCCCATGGCACCCAATCCGATGAAAGCTACCTTCAAGCTCATGCGTGTTCCTTCAAAAATTCAATGATCCGTATCGAGTACGCGATGCACGTCATGCGTCACGAACGGGTTCTCCGGCGAGGGCGGTTCCAGCCAATGCGGACGACTCAAGGTGTGGCGCATGTCGGACAACCCGCTTTGCCAATGCTCGTGCATCGTCGCGGCACTGAATTCGTAATCCTTGTAGTGCCCTTCGTAGGGTTTATCACGATAGATCAGATGGATGAGATTGGTAAGGGCGCCGTTGGCATAACGCTGCGCGCGATGAAAGGCGGGGTTGTCGCGCTTGTCCTGCGGCACCAGCTCCATCAGATCGTGCAATAGACGCTGTTGCTCGCGACTTTGATGCATGTATTCGGTGACCAGGCGCGTACGGCTGGAATACTGGATGTCCTTCGCACGCTCGGTCACGCTGCCCATGTCGCGCGGCAGCGCTCCAACCGAGCTCCACAGATCGACTTGAAAAATCAGCGCATCGCGATGCGGCCGCTCGGTCAGCACTTTATAGAGCGGCGTATTGGAGACCATGCCACCATCCCAGTAATACTCGCCATCGATTTCCACGGCGGGAAAACCCGGCGGCAACGCACCCGACGCCATGAAATGTTCCGGGCGAAGTTTTCCTTGCTTGTTGTCAAAATAGGCGAAGTTGCCCGTGCGCACGTTGACCGCCCCGACTGACACGCGCACCGTGCGTGCATCGTTGATGCGGTCGAAATCGACCAGTCGTTCGAGTGTTTCGCGCAACGGCGCGGTGTCGTACCAGCTTGCAGTGGCCGGCGTGCCGTGCCATTGCAGTATCGGCGGCGGCACGCGCGGCTGGAAGAACCCCGATTGCCCTTCCGTCATCGTGCGCCACGCCGAAAGAGTGTTCACGCTGTCGCGAAAGATCTGCGGCATCATCAAGCCGTCCGGCCATGGAAACGCAGGACGGCCGGGCCATAAAGCGGACTTGCAGATGGTGTCCCAGAATTCCGTAAGGCGCTCGACACGATGCTCCGGCGCATTGCCTGCGATGATGGCTGCGTTCAAGGCGCCGATCGAAATGCCGGCGATCCAGTTCGGATGCAAACCCGATTCGGCCAGCGCCTGGTAAACGCCGGCCTGGTAAGCACCCAGCGCACCCCCGCCCTGCAGCACCAGTGCAGTGACCTTGTATTTATCCTGCATCGGGTGATGCGCGACAGCGGTGGATGATGTCTTGGTGGCGGCCATACAGGCTCCTAAGCATTCTTCTCGTCGAGGTAGTCGTAAACGACCGTACCCAGGTCGAGCGTGAGATCGGTAATGTAATGCACCGCCGATTCCACCTTGAGCACTGGCAAATCGGCCACCGGCGCCAGCGCATGCGGATGCAGCTCCAGCGAAGAGGGGCCCGTCCAGGCGCCCCTGAGGGTGACGTTGGTCGTGTAATAGCGCACCAGCTCGCAGATACGCGGCGTACCATCCACGTGCGGGATGATCTTCAACAGAAAACTCGGCGCGGCCAGGCCAGCGAGGATCGCATCGGCATCGGCCGCACGATGCTTGAAGCCCATGGTCGCCTTGGCCACACGCACCTTGCCGTAATCGAGCGTGCCGACCAATGTGTCGATCTCGGTTTCCAGCACGGGCGTGGCGAGCTTTTTCGGAAAACCCCACAATTCACGACCACCGGCGATCGGCGGATGATCGTTGAGATACATCGCATGCACGTAGCCGCCACGCTGGCCGCGGAAACTCACCGGAATCACTTGCCCCGATTCGGTGTAGTCGCCGAAGCCGGTGGAATCGGGCATGCGGATGAATTCGTACTTCACCAGCGGCTCGGTGACTTCCAGCGGCTCGGGCACGACTTCGCGCAGCGCATCCATGTCGGTGCGATAGGTGATGACGAGAAATTCGCGATTGATGAAACGATACGGGCCCTTGGGAAAGGCGGGGCTCGTCAGAGGCATGGCGAAGGCGTTCGCTTTGACGTCGGCGATTTTCACTTTCGGATCCTTTTCTGGTATTGGCCCTTTCTGCAGCTTCCTTACATTGCCGTCATTCCCGCGAAAGCGGGAATCCATCTTAGCGTTTGCACCAGAGCAAGATGGATTCCCGCTTTCGCGGGAATGACGGCAATGTAAGGGGCAGCGCTTAAGAGCGACAAAGAAAGCCTTACTGCATGTACCAGCCGTGGCTCACCACAATGCTTTGACCCGTCAACGCCGCGCTCGGGAATGCCGCCAGGAACAGCGCCGTCTGCGCGATGTCCTCGACCGTGGTGAACACGCCATCCACAGTGTCTTTCAACATCACATTCTTGATCACATCGTCTTCGCTGATGCCCAGTTCCTTGGCTTGCTCGGGAATCTGCTTTTCCACCAGAGGCGTGCGCACGAAACCCGGGCAGATCACATGCGAGCGAACGTTATGCGCCGCACCCTCTTTGGCCAGCGTGCGCGCAAGACCCAGCAGGCCGTGCTTGGCAGTGACGTAGGCGGACTTCAGCTTGGACGCTTCGTGCGAATGCACCGAACCCATGTAGATCACGGTGCCGCCCCGGCTCTTGCCGGCACCGTCGTCTTTGTACATGTGCTTGAGCGCGGCCTTGGTGGTGAGGAAGCCGCCATCGAGATGGATTGCCAGCATTTTTTTCCAATCGGCGAAAGCGAACTGGTCGATCGGATTGATGATCTGCACGCCAGCATTGGAAATAAGCACGTCCAGACTGCCGAAGGTTTGCACGGTTTTGTCCGTGCCCGCGTTTACCGCCTCTTCGTTGGTGACATCCATGGCAATGCCGATGGCCTTTCCGCCGACTGCCTTGATTTCCGCCGCCGCGGCATCCGCTGCTTGCTGATTGATGTCAGCGATCGCCACTGCCGCACCGTTCTTTGCGTAAAGTTCGGCGATCGCTTTGCCCAGGCCGCTAGCTGCGCCTGTGATCAATGCAACCTTGCCGTCGAGACTTGCCATGTGCCACTCCTTCGGGTGAGGGAAAGATGCAAGGGCGGCACATTGGTTGCCGTGGAAAGTTTCGACACGCTGTCGAAACTTTCCCAGGCAATGTCGCTAACGCACGCCCTCAGAGAGGTAGGTATAGCCGGTCAAGCCTTCATTCAATGTTACAAACAGGCTTTCCGCCTGTTCGCCAGTCATACCCGCTGCAGCAATGCGTTCACGATAGCTGCGGCGAAGCGCCTCCAGGTCGTAGCCGACGTAATCGAGCATCAGGTCGGTGGTATCGCCGCGACGCTGGTGGGCAAACACATAGCTGTCGCCTTGCACGCGCACGTTTACAGCGTCGGTATCGCCAAACAGGTTGTGGATATCGCCCAACGTTTCCTGATACGCGCCGACCATGAAGATGCCCAGCCGATACGACTCGCCATCCTCCAACGCATGTAGAGGCAGGCTTACGTCAACACCTTCAGCATCGACGTAATGATCAATGCGTCCATCCGAATCGCAGGTGAGATCGACCAGCACACCACGCCGCGAAGGGCGCTCGTGCAAACGTGCGATGGGTGCAATGGGGAAGATCTGATCGATCGCCCACACATCCGGCACCGATTCGAACACGGAGAAGTTGACGAAATACTTGTCGACCAGTTTTTCGTCGAGTTCGTCCAGCGCTTGGCGATGCGCACGCTCGGCCGGCAACAGGCGCGCACGTACCGCGTCGGCAATGGCGTAATAGAGATCGTCCAGCCGCGCGCGCGCAGCCAGCGACAACTGCCCCAGCGCGTACAACGTCTGGCCTTCGAGCAGGTGATGCTGCGCTTCGTGGAACAGTTCCAGCGGCGGGCGCGAATCCAGTTCATCGTGCACTTCGCGCAAATGACGCAGCACCGCCGGCTCATTATTCTCGATGGGCGCAAGACTGCCGACAGGCACCGATTCCACTTCGCTCACGTTCACCACCATCACGGCGTGATGCGCGGTCATCGCGCGACCGGCTTCGGTAATGATGTGCGGCGCCTTCAGCCCTTCGGCTTCCACCGCTTCAGCCAGTGATTGCACGATCGTGGCGGCGTACTGCTCCAGCGAATAATTGATCGAGTTATGGCTGCGCGAGCGCGAACCTTCGTAATCCACGCCCAGGCCGCCCCCCACATCGACGATATCCAGCGGCACGCCCATGCGCCTGAGTTCCACGAAATAGCGCGTGGCCTCGCGCATGCCGTTGGCGATGTCGCGCACATTGGAAATCTGCGACCCCATATGGAAATGCTGCAACTTCAACGTGTGCTTCAAGCCGGCCTGTTCCAGGCGTGTCACCAGATTCAGCACCTGTGCCGGCGAGAGCCCGAATTTGCCTTTGTCGCCGCCGGTGTTCTGCCATTTGCCCGCGCCAATGGATGCCAGGCGCACGCGCACGCCGAGCAGCGGCTCCACGTTCAAGGCGTTGGCTTCGGCGATTACATGATCGAGTTCGGACAGCTTCTCGATCACGATATGGATGCGCAGGCCGAGCTTGCGGCCAATCAATGCAAGGCGGATGTATTGGCGATCCTTGTAGCCGTTGCAGATCACGATGGAACCGGGCCGCGCCATCGCCAGCACGGCCATCAGCTCGGGCTTGGAGCCTGCCTCCAATCCGAAACCGTGCGCGCCGGCGGCCACCAATTCGGCCACCACGCCACGCTGCTGGTTCACCTTGATCGGATAGACGGCCGTATAGCCGCCCGCGTAATGCCATTCGCCGATGGCCTTGGCGAATGCGCCCTGCAAGCGCGCAAGACGGTTGGCGAGGATGTCCGGAAAGCGCACCAGCAGCGGCAGACGCAGGCCATCGGCACGCGCGCGTTCGACGATATCGGGAAGTGAAAAAGCAGGGCCGTTCGGCCCTTGAGGGCGGATCACGATATGGCCGCCCTCGTTCACATCCACATAGCCGTCGCCCCAGTGAGGCACGGCATAGGTGTGGCGGGCGGCATCGATGTTCCAGGCATTCGCCATGTGACGGAATCTCCTTGTAGGGGACGACGTCGTCGCAGCGGCGGAGCCTTGACGAACGACTCAGCCGGCCGGAAGCCTCGCACGCCGCGGGGCCGGAAGAGCTTGACGGGCGGCCGGAGCTGGCAACCCGAACGCGTAGTGTAACGGCCCGCTGCGACAATTTGAGGTCATGCGTGCTTGCATCCCGGTCGCCCCGGCGAAAGCCGGGGTCCAGCGACGTTCATAACTGGGCCCCGGCTTTCGCCGGGGCAACGGGGATGCGATGACATGGATTGGCGGCCAATTACGGCTCGACCCTGACTTGCCGCTACAATTGCCCCTCTTTATCGACGCTCTTTAGGATCCCTCTCTCATGTCGCAGCCCACCTGGTTCACCGAAGCCCACCAGGCGTCCGGTTCCTCCATCGGTTATCGCGTTGAAAAGCTGCTGCATGCCGAGAAAACCCCGTTCCAGACCATCGAGATCTACCAGACCACCGACTGGGGCAACCTGATGGTGATCGACGGCTGCGTGATGCTGACCAGCCGCGACAACTTCCTCTATCACGAGATGATGACCCACCCGGCGCTGTTCACCCATGCGCGCGCCAAGCGCGTGGTGATCATCGGCGGCGGCGACTGCGGCACGCTGCGCGAAGTGCTCAAGCATGAGGAAGTGGAGCACGCCGCGCAGGTGGAGATCGACGAACGCGTCACGCGCCTGGCCGAGCAGTATTTCCCGGAATTGTGCGAATCCAACCACGATCCGCGCGCGGAGCTGCTGTTCATCGACGGCATCAAGTACATGGCCGAGGCGGAGCCCGAATCGCTGGATCTGATCATCGTCGATTCCACCGACCCAGTAGGGCCGGCCGAAGGCCTGTTCAACGCGGCCTTCTACACCAGCTGCTACAAGGCGCTGCGTCACGGCGGCATCCTGGTGCAGCAGAGCGAATCGCCGCTGGCGCACGTCGAACTGATCAAATCGATGCGCGCCGCGATGCGCACGGCCGGTTTCAGCGCGGTCAAAACGCTGCCGTTCCCGCAGCCGTGCTACCCCACCGGCTGGTGGAGCTGCACGATGGCGCGCAAAGGCGGCGATCTGGCCGGGTTCCGCGAGCGCGGTGCGCTCAGCAAGAACTTCGCCACGCGCTACTACAACGCCGAAGTGCACAAAGGCGCGCTGGCCGTACCGGAATTCATGCGCGAAGCGCTCGGGGACTAAAGCGCGGGGAACGGGCGGATCATCGCCGTTCCCAAGCCCTCAGAAAATCCGGCTGCGCACTTTCGGCAGCAACACGATAACGAGGGTGGCGAGCGGACCGAACACCAGCGACAGCAGGAACCACAGCAGGCCGTTTCGGTTCTTGCCCTGCGCCAGGCCGGCATTGATCAAGGCTAACGTGCCCCACCCGACGAACCACGGGGCAGCATTCGCTTGGGTCAGCATCGAAAACGACTCCACAGCTTTCTCCTGTGTACCTCACGGGCGAGCGGTCATGCATGCTACAGGAGCTTTGTGCGGCATGCCCATGTTCCCGTTCCCGAAAAAAAACTGCGGAATTTCCGTTCAGAACCACCTCAAACCGGTCCAGCTATGCTGACCGCTTTTATGACCGTTGGAGCAGCCCCCATGCGCGGATGGCGCACTCTTGCCCTTATTACTGCGGTTTGCACGTTCGGCGCTACCGCCACCGCCGCAGGCCCGCAAGCGACACCCGATGCCGCCAAAACCTCGCAGGGCCGCCAAAAAGCCCTGCTCGCCTTCCAGAGCGACCTGGTCAGCGTGCTCGCCCCCAGTGGCGATGCTGACCGCCTGCTCGCCGCCGCCCTGTTGGCCCGCCCGCTGCCCAACCCCGGCAAATTGAGCAACTTCCACAGCCTGATCGAACGCGCCGCGCACGCTGACGACGCCGGCCCCGCCGTGAATTGGGCACGCCTCGCCGATTGCGACCCCGGCGCCCACGCCTGCCCCAACAGCACTGCCCTGACCCAACTCGTGCAGCAGGCACCGGACAACGCTGCCGTGTGGTTGGTGAAATTGAGCCAGGACGTCAATACGCTGAAAAAAGACGATGCCCGGCAGGATCTGGCCAAGGCCGCGTCCGCCCAGTTGTATGACGACTACAGCGGTGTCGCCCTGAAGGTGCTGGCCAACGGAGCCACCCTGCTGCCGCCGCCGAGCGCCACGCTGGACCCCAATTCCGCCGCCGGCGCCAACGGCGTGCAGGCGCTGATCGTGTTCAGCACCGCCGCCGGCATGCCGCAGCCGGCCCTGCGCGATACCGCCGCCTATTGCGCCGAGCAGGCGCCCAAGGATGCTTCGGTCAAGGATGATTGCCTGAAACTGGGCAAGATCCTGGAATGGGGTTCCAGCCCACTTGCGCGCTCGCTCGGCCTGCATCTGCGCGAGGTGCTCAACACCGATCCGGCGCAGCAGCAGGATGCGCAGAACGCCCGCCTCAACCTGGTCTGGCAGGTGCAGAACTTTGCCGAACTGTCGCTGCGCGCGCAGAACGACAAGGCACGCGCGCAGCATCTGCTGGCGCTGGCGCGCAGTGGCGGCACCCAGATGAGCATGGTGCTGGCCGCCCTGCACGACGATGGCATTCCCACCGACGCACCCGCGGGCTGGCAGCCGCACAAAGCGCAATGACGATGCCCATGGGGCGAGCGGTCGGTACTTACGCCCTCGCCCCTGTTCCTAAAACCCCGTCCCCCCGCTAACCTTGACCCCACCTCACTCCATTAGGGGTAACCGATGCTTACGGTGCTGGTAGCAAGCAGCAAGGGCGGTTGCGGCAAGAGCACGCTGGTCACCCAGCTCGCTTCGCACTGGGCCCAGGACGGCAAGCGCACCGCCATTGTCGATGGCGACCCGCAAGGCTCCAGCTATCGCTGGGCCAGCCTCCGACCGGACAACGTCCCGGGCGTACTGGCCATGGAGGGTGGCCGCCGCTCTCTGGAAAAACTTCCCGAAGATACCGATCGCGTGCTGGTAGACACCGCCGCCGGCTCGCACGAACGGGAATTGGAGCCTTATCTGGAACAGGCCGACATGGTGCTGGTGCCGGTGTTGCCCTCCTCCTTCGACATGCATGCCACGCTGAATTTTCTGCGGCACCTGCGCAGCATCAGCCGCGTCAAGCGTGGCAAGCTGCCGGTCGCCCTGGTCGGCAATCGACTCAAACCATGGACCCATGCAAGCCAGGAGGCCATCGCGCAACTGGCCGAGGAAGCACCCTTTCCCGTGGTGGCGCAACTGCGTGACACCCAGGCCTATGTGCTGCTTACCTCGCTGGGCAAAGGCATTTTCGATTACGGATCCGAACAGGTACGCGGCCATCAGCAGGATTGGACGCCGCTACTGCGATGGATCAAACGACAACACTGATGGCCGTTCCGGTACAACCGAACCGGCCTCGAGGAGAACACACCGTCATGCATGAACTGATCCTGTTGCGACACGCCGAGGCCCAACCCGCCCCACCCGGCGGTGACGACGATGTGCGTCGTCTGAGCGGCCGCGGCGAACAGGAAGCGCGCGCGGCAGGTACATGGCTCAGGAAGCATCAAAAGCAACCCGATCGCGTGCTGTGCTCACCCTCCGAACGCACCTGCGCCACGGCCTCGCTCGCGCTCGGTGAGCTCGATCGCATGCCGACGATGCAGATGGCGCCGGAAATCTACAACGCCACGCCCGGCGAGCTGCTCGCGCTGCTGGACCAGCATGAAGATGCCAACACCGTCATGCTGGTCGGCCACAACCCCGGCATCGAGCGCCTGGTGGCGCTGCTGGTGGAAGGCCGTTCGGATGAATTTCGCGGCATGCCACCGGCCGGATTGGCCGTGCTTCACTTCGATGGCTCGCTGGAACCGGGCAACGCACGACTGGATGCGTTCTGGTCCCCATGAGGTTTTGCAACGCGCCGCGTAAACGACCCTGGCGGCGCATCGTTCCCTTGCTTTTATGGTTGCCGCTGCCGCTTCTGGCGGCAAACAGTGACACCGACTATCGCATCGACCCGGGCGCATCGCAGGCGGCGTTCCACCTGCGCGTGTTCTGGGTGGACAGCGTCAACGGCCATTTCACGCACGTCGATGGCGACATGCTGCCCGGCCCGCATCCAGCAAGCTGGGTGGTAAATGCCACCATTCCCGTCGATAGCGT
The DNA here is from genome assembly GCF_003363155.1 of Dyella monticola. Lineage (GTDB taxonomy): Bacteria > Pseudomonadota > Gammaproteobacteria > Xanthomonadales > Rhodanobacteraceae > Dyella_B > Dyella_B monticola. The sequence goes on from NZ_QRBE01000011.1 coordinate 27,124, forward strand.
TGCCATGTCATCGACGCACCTGCGCCAATGGGTGCTCGATCGCTCCTTCTTCGATGCCAAAGATCATCCGACCATCCACTTCGTTTCCGACCCGATCGCGCAAAGCGCGTTGGATGACGGCGGTACGCTCACCGGCTATCTGACCCTGCGCGGCATTACCGCACCGATTCGCTTCGCCGTGGAACCGATGCATTGTGAGCAATCCGTCAGCGCACCGTGCACGATCGTCCTGCATGGCGACCTGCATCGCAGCACCTTTGGCATGACCAGCGATCGCGTGGCACTTTCCGATAGCGTCCAGCTGAATCTCAGCATCACACTTCAACGCGAAACTCGCTAAACGAAGGTTATGATGTGCCCGCTCGATGACCTGCAGGCCGCAGGTTCCGTTTGCATGCAATCAGGAGTGTGAACGATATGTGGAATTATCGGCGGACGGCTATTCAGACACCCGGTCCGATGGCAACCTTCGCGCGCATGCAGCAGGTGCGGTGACCGAGTTCACTGCATGCATATGCGTAGCGGCCTATGTGCGATCGTTCTGCTCGCAGCCCTGCTGCAGGGTTGCGCGCTGAGCCGTGCACGGATTCAACGTGCCGACGCCGTCGTAGCCGCCAGCATCGATCGCCAGACAACCTGCGATCGCAGCGATCATTGCGCGACACCTTCGCCCTTGCTCGATGCCGCCATCCAAGCGTTATCCGATTCGACACCCGACAAGCCCGAGCACGTCGTCACCCTGCTGGACGACAGCGAAGCATCGCTGGCCGCGCGCATCAATCTGATCCGCGCCGCGAAGCGTTCGATCGACGTGCAAAGCTACATTTGGGATCAGGATGACCTGGGTCAACTTGCGCTCAATGAGTTAATCGCCGCCGCACGGCGCGGTGTGCAGGTGCGCATACTCGCCGATCAGCTTTTCTCGTTCGAAGACCCCGCCGTGCTGGCAGCAGTATCCCGGGCCAGCCCCAATCTTCAGCTACGGCTCTACAACCCCACGTTTCATGCCGCGCACACGCCACCGTTGGAATTTGCAGCCGGCATTCTCTGCTGCTTCATGAAGTTCAACCAGCGCATGCACAACAAAGTGATGGTGGTGGACGATGTCATCGGCATTACCGGCGGACGCAATTATCAGGATCGCTATTTCAACTGGGACAACGATTTCGATTATTTGGACCGCGACGTGATGGTCGGCGGCCCCGCTGCCGAGGACATGGCCAAGAGTTTCAACCTGTTCTGGAATCACAAGCGAGCGGTGCCGCTCACGCATCTGCGCGATGTGAACCGCCTGATTCTCAGCAGCCCCACGCCACCGCCGTGGCCTGCGCCGCAGTACGTTTATCCTGCCCGGGTGGAAGCCGCGCAGGAGGAGGCGGAGGATCAGGATTGGCTGGCCAAACACATCTCCAGCCACAGCCTCTACACCAGCAAGGTGGAGTTTTTCAGCGACTTCCCCGCCAAGACCGAACAGCCCACGCGACGCGGAGCACGCGAATTCACCGCACACCTGATGCACGTGGTCAGTGATGCGCGCAAGGAGGTGGTGTTGCAGACACCTTACTTGGTGATGAGCCGACGCGCCGAAAAGATTTTCAAGACGCTGCACCATAACAATCCGCCAGCGCGAATCATTGTCTCAACCAATTCACTCGCATCCACGGATGCATTCGCGGTATACGCGCTCACGTACAAGCACGGCAAGAGCTATCTCACCGAGTACGGCTTCAACATTTACGAGCTGAAACCGCGCGCAAGCATTGCGACCGATGCCTACCTGCAAGCGAACGTCGAGGACGAAGACGAGGACGACGGCGGCGGTTCCATCACCGACGCGGCAGGCGTCAAGCACCGACGCTTCCCCGGCACTGAACGGCGTCCGGGCCTGTTTGGAAGCGTGGGCAGGCGCAATCGTCCTGCACCACTGACCAGCCCGGGGCGTCGCTTCGGCCTGCACGCCAAGTCGCTGGTGATTGACGACGACATCGGACTGGTCGGCTCGCACAACTTCGATCCACGCTCGGACCACTACAACACCGAAGCCGGCGTGATCGTTTACGACCCTCGTTTTGCCGCCCAACTGCGCGCCGACATCCTGCAGGCGACCGAGCCGCAGAATGCATGGGTGATCGCGCAACGCAAACCAACCATTCCCGTGCTTGGGCAAATCAGCCAGGGCATCGGCGATCTATCGGCGAAACTGCCCATCTTCGATATTTGGCCATTTCGCTACGCCACCAGTTACGACTTAACGCCCGGAGCGAATTGTCCGCCGATGCTACCGAGCAATGCCGACTTCACTCACTGCTATACCGCTGTGGGTGATTTTCCGGATGTAGCCATTTCGCCCAAGTTGATCTACACGCGGCTTATTACGGCGTTTGGTGCGGGCGTGAAGGGCGTGCTGTAGTCATCGCGCTTTTAGAGCCGCGCTATCACCCGTCATCGTCACTCAGGTCTCACCGCCATTCCGGCCTTCGCCAGAATAACAACAAGGTAAAACAGACTTACAGAGAAGACACGGCTCAAAGCATCTGCTCATACATCAAGTAGCGGCATTCCTCCATGCCGAGCTCCCGATACGTCCGCTGCGCCCGCGAGTTCTCCGTTTCCACATACAAACGCAAGCCCACGGCACCCGCCTGCTTCGCCCGCGACGCCACATCGCCATACATGGTGCGGAACACACCACCCCTGCGTGCATCCGGCGCCACGTACACGCTCTGGATCCACCAGAAATCACCATTGCGCCAATCGCTCCATTCGTAGGTCACCAATAAGCAACCCACCGGCTGTCCATCACGCTCGGCGACTAGATAAAAGCCGCGCCGCGGTTCGTCGAACACGGCTGCCACGCCGCGCCGCAATAGATCGGGATCGAGCCGCTTGTGCTCGGTTTCCCACGCCATGGCGGCGTTCCATTCGGCAACGGCTGTGATATCGCTGCGCTCGGCAGCACGAATGATCAAGGTCGACACATCTGACTCCGTTATTTACGTCGCTCGCGCGAGGCGCCCAGTTTGCGCGTGAGCGTATTGCGGCCCACACCCAGCGCCGTCGCTGCGTGCTGGCGATGCCCTTCGTTGGCGGCCAACGCCGCCTCCATCAACACACGGTCGAGTGCTTCGCGCGCACGTGTGTGGATATCCGCTTGGCCACGCTCCAGCGCACGCTCGGCCCAGTCACGCAGTCCATCGGTCCAATCGCCACGCTGCATGTCGGTCGATTTGCCCAGGTCCGCCGGCAGAATTTCCGTGCCCGCGGCAATCACCGCCATGCGTCGGCAAAGATTTTCCAGCTCGCGCACGTTACCGGGAAATTCCCGCTGCGCGACCGCCTTCAAGGCCGCCTTGGAAAAACGCTTTGGCGCAAGCTTGAGTTCGCGCGCAGCGGTGGCCAGAAAATGCTGCGCCAGCAGTGGAATATCACTGCGACGCTGGCGCAGCGGTGGCAGCTCGATGCGCACCACATCCAGGCGATGTTTGAGATCGGCGCGGAATTGGCCGGCCGCGACACGCGCATCCAGATCCTGATGCGTGGCAGCGACGATGCGCACATTGCAGCGAATCAATTCGCGTCCGCCCACCCGATAAAACTCGCCGCCGGCCAGCACGCGCAACAGCCGCGTCTGCAGGATCAACGGCATATCACCGATTTCATCCAAAAATAGCGTACCGCCTTCAGCCTGCTCGAAACGTCCCGCCACGCGCCGTGTCGCGCCCGTGAACGCGCCGGCTTCGTGGCCGAATAATTCGCTCTCCAGCAATTCGCTGGGAATGGCCGCGGTGTTCAACGCGACGAACGGCTTGCTATGGCGCGCGCTTTCTTCATGCAGCGCGCGCGCCACCAGTTCTTTGCCGGTGCCCGTCTCACCCGTCACCAGCACGTTCAGATCGCTGGCAGCAACGCGACCGATGAGACGGAACACTTCGCGCATGGCCGGGCTTTCACCGAGCAATGCATGCGCGGGTACCGCCGTGACAGGCGCAACCTCCATATGAGGCACGTCGGCCAGCGCACGCTGTACCGCCGCAAGCGCTTGGTCCAAATCGAACGGTTTGGCGAGGTAATCCACGGCACCCGCACGATAGGCCGCCGCCGTTGTCGCCACATCCGTGTACGCACTCATCACGATGACCGGCCCGATCGATTGCGCGCGTAGTGCATCCAGCAGCGCAAGCCCGCCTTCGCCAGGCATGCGCACATCGGTGATCACCAGTGCCGGTGTTGCTTCGCCAAGTGCTTTGCGCATGCCTGCCGCATCTTCAAATTCGCGCACCTCCAGCCCGGCATCGCGCAGCGCTTCGGCAAGCACGAACCGCACGCCGCGGTCGTCATCGACGATCCAGATACCCGATCGGTCATCGGACTTAGCCATGCAGGCGCCCCGTCGGTGCGGCCACGCCTGCGCGCGGCGGCAGCGGTAGATAGAGTGAGAACACTGTTTCGCCAGGCCGGCTTGCATAACGCAGCTCACCGCCGTGCTCGTGCGCGATTTCGCGCGATAACGCCAGGCCCAGACCGGTGCCGTCCACGCGCCCCGATACCAGCGGTTCGAATAAGGTGTCGCGCACATTCACCGCTACGCCCGGGCCGTCATCAATCACGTCCAGCCGCAGGGCGCTACGGAACATGCGCTCACCCAGACGCACACCGTGTTCCACACGGCTGCGCAACGTGAGTGTTTTGGCACCGGCTTCGATCGCGTTGCGCACGAGGTTGAGCATCACTTGCTGCAAGCGATCGGCATCGCCGTGCACATCTGGCAAGCTCGGATCGTAATCATGACGTATGCGCGGCGGCGAAGGTTCCGCCTCGATCAATTCGCTCAGCCGTTCGAGCAACAGGTGAAGATTCACTGCACCCAATCGCGGCGCGCCATCATGATGCAGCAGGCGATTGGCCAACGCAGCGAGCCGATCCGCTTCGGCGATCACCATGCCCGCCAGTGCCTGCATGTGCGGATCGTCCAGTCGACGCTGCAATAACTGCGCGGCACCACGCAAGCCGGCCAGCGGGTTCTTCACTTCGTGCGCAAAGCCGCGCAACGTGGCAGACAGCGGCGACACCGTCGACGTCGCTTCAGCGAGCACATGCACTTCCACCAACAGATTGCCCGAGTCGATCGGCTGCAGCGAGACGTCCACGCGCGCACTGCCCTGTCCGCCCGGCACCATCACACCACGGCATTGCACCGACCGTTGCTCGACCAAACTGCGCGCGGCCTGCTCCGCCACCCCCGCATCCTGTAGCAAACCCATCAGCGGCTGCCCCTGCGCATGCCGCAAGCCCAGCCCCAGCCATTCCGCCAGCGCCGGATTGATCCATTGCACCCGCAACTGCGCATCGACCACCGCCAATCCGGTCGACAACTGCTCAGCCCAGCGCTGGGGAGGGTGCTCGCTCATTGCACCAATAATGGACAATGCGCCCGGTTGGTGCAAATGGCGGCATGCCCGTCAACGAACCCCTAGATACCGATGGACAGAACACCAAAGTTTGTATGTGCCTATACAAACTTTGGAAAACCACCGATTCACAAACTTTGCTGTTCGATCTCAACGGATAGGGCTGCCGAACGCGTATGCTTATGAATTTATTGATATTCCTAAAACTACTGGGGTTTGCTTGGTACCTGGTTCTCACAGTCCGAGCGTCAAACACATACTTTGCTGTTTTTCTTGGAACTGTGGCCAGGAGCAGCAGACCCCATCGGATATCGATACCGACGCAACTGGACAGGCCTTTTCCACGCCATCCCTTCAGATTCCCTGCGGCGTTTATTTCGAGACCGACATGACACAGTCAGATCGGCTCGAAAGGGTGCTTAGGGACGCAGCTGGAGAAGTTGGCTTACGACCGGCGCTTTGCCGGGAGCTGTTGCGCAGCGAGACATTTGTCCTAGCAATTGCGCCCGATGGGGCAAAGGCGACCATTTGGAACAGCAAGATCGTCGCATGGATCCGCTTTGATGGAGTGCATGTCATCCCGGTTTGATTCGCAGTACATCTACACCCCAAAGCTCGTTTGCCGGAACGGCTATCTTGAGGGGCGTTGGCGGATTCGGACACTAGTCCCCATGACGGTCGCTCCAGTGGGGTCAAAGACCTAGACACTAGCTGGAAAGCAGTCGTGGCCACGCCGTCTTTGCGGCAGATTGTTAGCCGGACGTCGAGTCGATAGAGTTGTGCGGAATCAGTCGTTTATCGGCCGCGTTCAGAAAGGCGGCAAGGATGTATAACCGGACGTCGTCGTCCGTCTATTAGGTAGTTAGGTAGTGCAATGAATCGCATATGGCCATGCATATATTTAGTACTGTTTGTAATCTTTTTTCTGCTCGGCGCGGGCGTGTTGGGCAAGGATTACGGTAATACCAACGTTGACTGGATCTTAGTGTCGGTAGTATTTGTCATAGCCCTAGTCTTCCCGTCGTGGATGATCTCATCAGCGCGCTTGCGAACAAGAAGTCGTCTTCCTCGCGCCTCTTTTTCGAGGGCACCCTCTATCAGCTGGCGGACCGACCCCTTGCAATGCCTTCGCACGGGTAATTTGTTGCTCGGTGGCTATGTTCTTGGATCATTGATTACGTTGCCGCATGTCAACTCACAGGGTGTGATGTGTGTGTGGTTACTGGCAGCCATGCTGCTTGGTTTTTTAATTGGCGAATTTGTCGCGCTGAAGAAGTTCCGTGGCAGCATTACCTAACTACTCATTCAAGGCGGACGCCTACGGCGCCGCTTAACTCAGGCGTTAGAGACAACAAGGAGCACAGCCATGGATCGCTCTCCCTACCAAACACGAATGACAAAATTCGTTGTAGCAGGCGGCATCTATGCTGTTGCATTTCCAGCTGCCATCAAATATTTCGCCGCACCCAAAGAATATTACTTCGTGTATTTCAGTACGCTGGTCATTCTGTATTGCTTAGCAGCAGGCTTGGACGCAGTGTGGGTGGTGGCCTCAACCGGTCGATGCAACACACTAACGCCTGAGTTAAGCGGCTCGCGGTTAGCGCGTCCGCTTGAATGAATTGTTAGGCAGACCGGATAACGTCAACAATTTTTGAGCCTTTAGTGACGATAGTTGGCTTGCCTAGAGCGTCCAACATATCAGAAGGTAGGTGACTTGCTGCACTGATTTTATGCATAAGTGGACCATTGCAACCTGGAAAATATAGGACGGTGTTACCCAGGGTGAGTAGATGGGCAAGGCCGTCCCAGAGCCTTGGGTCTTTGCAAGGGCGTTCGACGGTTATGTTGTGGATTTGGTCAGATAAAACATCGACTGCGGAGAGAAACAAGTCGCAGGAATCGTTAGGTCCAAACACCAGGCACCAAAGATTTTGCTCAAGCTCGGATAGATATGGCGAGAAGGTGTTACGAATACACGCGCGTGGCAGGCCCGAAGGCTGGCCGAGTTCGAAAGTTTGAAGGTAAACATCGAAGCTCATAACTGCCTAACGCTGGAGTTAAGCGGCGGCGAAGCCGTCCGCCTTGAACGAACTGTTAGCCCTGAGCCTCAGCGATCACGGAGCGCGTGTGTTCAACGCATGCTCCTGCAATACGCGACAAGAGCTCGGGCGCCTCTTGCGAATACAACACTTTGGTTGGAACGAGACGGCGCTTAACAACTGGTACGAACAACAGACATTCGTAGTGGATGCGACCAATTAGCCAGATCAATCGGACCCGAAATTTCTGTGTGGGCTGCAAGCTCTCGAAGAAATTCTCCGGTAGTCGAATGCCATCACCAAGGTGCCGCTCGATGGGATCTTGCCCTTGCTCGATGAGCTGAGCAAGACGCGACTGGAGCTGAGGCATGTCCCATTTATGGGAGATGTCGTTGCGAATTCGTCGCAGGCGATCGAGCTCAGTCAGAAGGTCGGCGCTCAGCCAGCTGAAGGCGTATGCGACTTGTATCCGCTGCGAGAGGCGCGAGAGCGGCCCGAAGCCGTTGAGCAGCTCGTTGCGCCCTCCCGGTATACCCTCGGGCATTTCGCGCTTGAACATTTCTTTGAGTTGGTCATCCGCATAGGCACATGCGATGACAGCCAGGGACAGCGGGCTCTCACTGACAAGCAAAGACAAGAGCTTTTTGAGCTCTTCAATTGGTGAGTTCAAAGCATTCATTTCATTCACCAACTCACGCGCCTGATGAGCCTCGAAAGCTGCGGAATAGTTACGAAAAACCTGAAGTCCGTTCTTCTCTCCGTCCGAGAGGTTCATAGCCGCGATATCGGAATCCCAGAAGTCGGTCATAGGGGCTAACGCCTGAGTTAAGCGGCGCCGAAGGCGTCCGCCTTGAACGAGTAGTTAGGGCGCGTTGCCAAAGAATGTGGCTGTGTGCTCACTAACCCATAGTGCAACCTGTGATGCAATCTTGTCATACGCGCTGCTTTGCTGCTTAGGATAGCTGCCGGAATTGGCGTTGTCTGGGCCAAAAACAAACCAATGGTCTTTCCTAGAAAATCCGTCAGGGCCGAGCCTGCCCCGGTGATCGGGCTGGCAATGACCCACTGTTAATGAAGACTCATCGAGAGAGTTGCCGGCATTCGCCCAGAGCTGCTGTAACTCACGAATATGTTGATCGGAAATGCGGCCGGCCTCAACGTAAAAGCTGCCGCCGTACTTGTTGAAGAAGATCATCAGCATCTGATGCTCCTCGTTGGCTCGACGTTTGAAGTGCGGAAAGCTTCCTTTGAACCCAAGAGCACGAATTTGGGGAACGACAAAGTGCTTGAGGGCTCTTTGCATGTTCTCGCGATCAACCGTCATATAAACCCTAACGCCTGAGTTAAGCGGCGCGCGGATAGCGCGTCCGCTTGGACGAATTGTTAGGCACCAACCCGCGGCACCCAGTACATAACCTTTTGCACACCGCCATTCTCCGACACGCCGGGTGTACCAGCCAGCTGACTTACCCGCGCTTCGACTTGAGAAGCTCGCCATATTTTCCCAGTGGATGCTCATCGCTGCCTAACGCCTGAGTTAAGCGGCGCCAGAGGCGTCCGCCTTGAATGAATTGTTAGACACCAGGCACGTCACGTGTCGTACTCGCCGCTATCCCACGGCTCAAAGAAAGCCATGTAGTTGCCCGGCTGCATTTCCACTGCCCATGCATCATCGTCCTCTTGAGGCGGCCGGGCGATCAAGCCGAACTCAAGGTCAAAACGCTCCACAGCGAATGGTGCAACCTCTATACGCTCGATCGAGACGTCACCAAGACTCGTAAGTCTTTCCTCGTACAAAGAACTCCGTGCATCTTCATCAAGCCCAGAACGTGGGCCAAAACTGTCGATCTTCGCATCGATAAGCTGACCGGCCTTGTCGAATATATAAAGCGCAACGAACTCGCAGCCAGGATTATTGCCAATTGCTGGATCGAAGGGATTGGTCAGGATGAACCGGCGTCCATCGCGAGTACAACCTATGTGCTCTGCGTGATAGTCGTCGTGATCAATCGCGATTAACTTCGGTCGCCCTCCCATAATCCCTCTTCTGTTGTCTAACGCCTGAGTTAAGCGGCGCCGGAGGCGTCCGCTTGAATGATTAGTTAGAAAATACCATCGCGTAGCTCGATCCGGCGCAGTCAACTATTGAAATGGTCTTTATTCGAAAGTGTATATGTCCGTTCTTTGAGTGAGTCATACTCCACCCTCAAGATATATTCAGAGTTGGCCAGGTCATCGGAGTTTTCCGACATGTCCGGCGCGGCGAGATTGAAGTCTTCAAGTAGGCGTCCTTCATGGCGGAAGTCAAGATAGCGCACGGCACGAGCCAGGACCCTGCCAATGCCGACGTAGCCCTTGCGCTTTAGATAAGGAACACCCGATTAGACGAACTCACTGAGCAATTTCTTGCTCGGTTACGTGCCGATTTTAATCTAGATATTGATTACATACAGGTCGAACTCCCCGAAGAGCCTCTGCCCACTCAAGAACAGGTTAAGGGTCTTTGACAGCACCTGGAAAGCCTACGAAGTTAGCTTTTGGCTGTAGTCTGGCTTTTACTTCGCGCTTCATGCTTGCCCCTAGATCACCCCTATGAGTCCGAGACCTCCACCTGAAATCAACTCGATTCCTGCCCGGGAATGTGAAAGTCATGTGAAGATCCTAGCCTTAAGGTCCGCAGCACATGTATCCATTGACTGATACCCCAGGGCGCGACTTTATGTATAACCGAGGCAATCTTTCTAGCCTTAGCCGGTAGACTTCGCGTGCCGAGTTGCGCGTGTAGAAAAGTCCTTTGCATGTCTGACAACATATCTCTCACCACCCTCCAGGCAGAGAACGCTCGGCTTATTGCTTTGCTGGAAGCGCACGGCATCGAGTGGCGTTTGCCGCCGATGCCCGAGCCGTCATCAGGCACCCTTGGAGAAGCTGAATCCACGAAACTCAGCACAGCCGAAAAGGTGGCACTTTTTCGCCAGCTGTTCCAAGGCCGTACTGACGTTTATCCCGTCCGGTGGGCCAGTAAATCCACAGGGAAGTCAGGATATTCGCCGGCCTGTGCTAACGAGTGGCTAGCAGGTATCTGCGAGAAGCCGCGTATCAAATGCTCCGATTGCGGTCACCGTCTGCTAATCCCTCTGTCGGACAAGGTGATCTACGATCACCTCGCTGGCAAGCACACGATCGGCGTTTACCCCTTATTGCCCGACGATACCTGCCATTTCCTCGCCGTAGATTTCGATGAGGATGAATGGAAGGCGGATGCTTTAGCTTTCGTGCAATCCTGTCACGACTTAGGCGTCCCCGTGGCACTTGAGATCTCGCGTTCAGGCGACGGCGCGCACGTTTGGATTTTCTTTGCTGGTAGCGTTCCTGCCCGCGATGCCAGACGACTGGGCTCAGCGCTTATTAGCCATACCTGCTCTCGCACAAGACAGCTGAAGCTCAATTCCTATGATCGCCTTTTTCCCAATCAGGACACGATGCCGAAGGGTGGTTTTGGCAATTTAATCGCACTGCCCTTGCAGAAAGAACCTCGTGAAAACGGCCATAGCGTGTTTGTTGATTTGACCTTGCGCCCACATCCAGACCAATGGGCGTTTCTCGCCTCCTTACAGCCGATGGCTACGCACGACATAGAGCCCACCATCCTTCGCGCTACTGGGGGCGTACACCCCTTGGATGTGACCTTTATCGACGAGGAAGATCACAAGGAGCCTTGGAAGCGACCTTCGCATTCGACCCAGAAGCTGACTGGGCCGATGCCGAAGTCGCTCACGGTGACGCTGGCGAATCTTATCTATTTTGAAAAAGCGCAACTTCCGCAGTCCCTTGCCAACCGGTTGATACGCTTGGCTGCTTTCCAAAATCCAGAGTTTTACAAAGCACAGGCCATGCGCTTCGCTGTATGGGACAAGCCCCGCGTGATCGGCTGCGCCGAGAATTACCCCAACCATATCGCACTGCCAAGAGGGTGTCTCGATGCAGTCGACGAATTGTTGCTAACCAACAACATCAAGCGTGATGTGCGCGATGAACGGTACGAAGGGCAGGCCATCGACGTAACATTTTCTGGAACACTTCGCATCGATCAGGAAGCAGCTGCTTCCGCGATGTTACGTCATGATGCCGGTGTGTTATGTGCACCGACCGCATTTGGTAAAACCGTGACTGCCGCGGCCTTGATCGCTCGTCGCAGTGTCAACACACTGATATTGGTTCATCGCAGTGAACTGCTCAAGCAGTGGCAAGAGCGCCTGCAATCCTTTCTGGGTGTTGGCAAAGGTGTGATTGGCGTCATCGGCGGCGGCAAGGCCAAACCGACGGGCAAAATCGACGTCGCGGTAACTCAGTCGTTATCGCGGCGCGGGGAAGTCAGTTCGTTGGTTGAAAGCTACGGACATGTGATTGTCGACGAATGTCATCACGTTGGCGCCGTTTCCTTCGACGCAATTCTCCGGCGAGTCAAAGCTAAATATGTGCTCGGGCTTACGGCTACGCCGATCCGTCGCGATGGCCAGCAACCGATCGTCTTTATGCAATGCGGACCAACACGCTACACCGCTGCCCAATCCGCCAGCGCACCTCATGATCTCGAAGTGATGCCACACTCAATAGATCGACCGATCGATCTCTCTGAACAAGCCGGCATTCAAGACGTCTTCCGTCATCTGGCCAATGATTCTGCGCGGACGGACGCAATCGTCGATACGATCAAGGTCGCATTCGATCAAGGTCGAAAGATACTGGTGTTGACGGAGCGTACCGAACATCTCGAAGCCGTCGCGAGTGCGTTGGTGGGCAAAGTACCCAGTTTCTGTATTCTTCATGGGCGAATGTCAAAGAAGCAGCGGACCAAGTCGATTAAAGAACTTGATGATTTGCCTCCGACCGCGGCCCGCGTACTGCTCGCCACAGGAAAACTCGTTGGTGAAGGTTTCGACCATCCCCCGCTCGACATGCTGGTACTCGCGATGCCGGTATCTTGGAAGGGAACTCTGCAGCAATACGCGGGCCGGCTACATCGCGAGCACGCTACCAAAACCGATGTGCGGATCGTCGACTTTGTAGATACAGGTCACCCGGCACTGTTGCGGATGTGGGACAAGCGTCAACGCGGATATCGCGCCATGGGTTATCGGATAACTGAGGCGTGAAAGGCGAAGTCCCACCTACTGGGTATCTTCTTCCCCCTCGATCCGCATCTGAGTGCCTCGCTGCCCGCCGGCGACTGATTGCACAAACTATGGTACTAAATCTGGCCAACTTCGCGACGTCACTCGCGCGGTAAGTTATTGATCTGAAAGTCAGTGTACAAACTATGGGTCCGAGCTGCGCGCATAGTCTGTGTTGATGGCTTTCCGGATGCACAAACTATGGGGTGCTAAAACGCACAGACTATGGGGTTCTGTCCACCGATTGTTGTCGGGAACGCCTTACCTTGTCGCAAAACGCTTAACCGTGTCGCGACTAGGTAACCCTGTCGCTAAGCGACTGTCCCAAGGTAGCGAAGCCAAGTTCTTGCAATAAAAAACCCGCAAGGGGAAGCCTGCGGGCTTTGGGTCATCCATCTTTACTTTGCTTAGCCAGGAGGGGAAGCCGGCTAAGCGGCGGGATTGGAGTCTCACGACACGTAATAACTATACCCATAAGTTCATTAATAAAACGTAACTTGGTGGCTGGCACCGGTGATTCTGGCGATGAACCCGATTGCCAAGCCGGTTACGCGAGAATTCCATGAGGTGTCATCGCTCACACCTCCTAGTAGTCCTGACCATGCTCCTGCATTCCACGGCCTTCGACAGATCGATTCACACCCCGGGAGGAGGCAGCCCTGGACGCCGGGACCCTGAAAGCGGTCCGTGAGAGCGCCGTCTTTCGCTGGTCCATCAAGGATCGTCTGGTGCGGGAGGCCCGGATCGGCGAAGTGGTGTCATCATCCAGCGTTCTCGCAGGCATTGAGAGCATGAGAGGTTCCATGGGGCACAATGGCCGCGCTAGCGGGCTGAACGCTTATCTGGTCCCATTTCATAGCGAAGTCGCCCATTTACTTTAGCGATTTGTGTATCTTTTGCTGTACAGCAAAAATAGCAGAAATAGCTAATGTACGTTTTATATGGCATATTTTCTGCCCAGCTAAAAAGGCCCAATCACCAAAAATGATTCGGTATACAAAGCCACATCATGGGGACCAAGACCCAGGCTTCGACGAAGTAGCTCAGAACGAGCTCGCCAACGCCGTCATCGGGGCGCTCGTTAGCGCCACTGAGGGCAGGGTCGATGTACGGCATGAGGACTTCCTCCTGAGTCCAGGGCGGCGCCTCGACCTCTTCCTACGCCTGAAAGTGGACGGACAACACGTCGATTTCGCCATCGAACTTGTCCGGGACGCCTACCCCCGTGACGTTGCCAGCGCGATCGCTCACGTCCAGAGCTTTGCCCCTAAGGACAGAGTCCCTGTCATCCATATGGTGGCAGCCAACACGTTAAGCAAAGGCGCCCGCGACCTGCTGCGAGAGAACGGGATCGGATACTTCGATCTACAGGGCAATCTATACATCCGCTGGCGGCGCTGGCTTATCGACGTCCGCACGCAGAACGTCAAGACGTCGTCCAGAAAGAGTGCGGCCAGCAAGGCTGGCCTCGACCTGTTCACGGATGCGCGTGCCTGTGTTGTGCATGCAATCCTTCATGCCACACGCCACCATGCGAACCCGTGGCTGGGTGTCCAGGAAATTGCCCAGATGGCGGGAACGTCCGACTTCACCTGTTCCAAGGTCCTCCAAGAGTTGGAAAAGCGCGAGTGGTGCGAAGCCGAAGGAACCGGGCCCGCGAGGCGCCGGCGTCTGGTCCAACCCAATGCGCTCCTCGATGCCTGGTGTGAAGCGTGGCCGCCGAATAAGGAGAAGCGCACCCACTGGTACTGCTTCGTGCCACCCAAAGCGGGCGCGCTTCAGCAGAAGCTGCGCTCGCTCGTGGCCAGCATCCCTGACATGATCACCTGGGCCTATTCGGGCGCAGCGCCAGCGAACATGATCACCCCCCTACTCACGGCGGTCACCGACGCCGAGATCATCATCCCGCCAGGACAGACGGACCTGGTCGCAGGTGCTCTCGGTGTCGATGCCGCGACGAAGGGCTACAACCTGACGATCGTCGAGCGTGACAGCGCGAGCCTACTGTTTCGTGAGGCACACGGAGATGGCACTTGGTCGGCGAGCCCGTACATCCTCTATCTCGACCTGATGCATGGCCCGGGTCGAAACAAAGAACTGGCCGCAAATCTACGGCAACAACTGGAGCTAGCCACCGATGTCTGACGTCAAACCACGTACCTCGGCTGGCTACAGCTCCGAAGTCACCGCCGCCTGCGAACGAGCCCTCGTAACGCTCATGGGCGCATTCGGAACGCTGAGCGATACGATCCGGCTCGTAGGCGGCCTTGCTCCGCGATACATCATTGGAGGCGAGCCACCTGAGGTTCCCGAGCATGCCGGCACGTCTGACGTCGACGTCGTGCTGAACCTCGCCGTTATTACAGAAGGCGAAAACTACGCCGACCTTGCCACCCAGCTTGAGGCGGTGGGCTTCCGTAGCACAATGGACAAGTCGTCACTCGCGCGCTGGAAGTGGACTTTGCAGGTGGACAATCTGCCGATCACGGTGGAGTTCCTCCGTGATGCTGCCGGCGCCAAGCTAACGAAAGCTGTCCCAATCGACGGCGAGAACGTGACCGCGATGCCCATACCGCACGCCGGTATAGCCCACGAATGGTTTATCGAGCATGTCATCGAGGCTGACCACATCTTTGGAGGTAACGTCCGCACGAAGATTCGCGTTATCGACGCCGTGGGATTTCTCATCCTCAAGGCGCTGGCGGTAAAAAGCCGGATGCAGCCCAAGGATTCCGCGGACCTCATCTACGTGTTGGAAAACGCGGGCGACATAGACCACGTCGCCAACCTCTTTGTCGAGAAATTCTTAAGCGGTCAACACGAACAGGCACTCATCGATGGCCTAGAAGCCATGGATGAAATGTTCGTGAGTCGCGGCCGACGAGAGAACTGGGAAATGGGCGGTCCACAGTGGTACGGCGAATTTCATTACAAGAACGCGAGCGAAGATGAACGCATCACCGCCCAGCGCTACGCCGCAGGATTGGTGGGCTCACTCTTGGGCGCCATTAAAGCGAAACGGCGAGAGGCACGCCGGGCCTCCTTGAAAGCAACGAGGATGGCCACCGAGGGAGACCCGGCATGAGTGGTGTGTTCTCCGGGCAACCTGTGACCTGCACGCTCATTTGTCCGATGGATTCGCGGTGGAGAGGCGCTGTGCACGAGGGCAGTAACGCCATTCTCCGCTCGATTGACGGTCGAAGGGGACGGGGCGCCGCACTTGGTTCTTGAGGCGATAGCGCACTGCCAAGCGGGGGCAACGAGACTTCGATCTCATGCAGGTTCCGCTCGAGATGCTGGAGGTTGAGCTTATAGAGCTTCGCGCGCGGTTTCGCCGCGCGAAGCTGCGCATCCTTGAGTGCCATGTGTTGGGACTTTCCGGCTACGCGACCTGGACGCCTTCGTCTGTCTCATCTGGCAGCAGGAAAATCTGTAACACGTCGCGCAGACGCTTCTCGTATGCGGCGTCCTTACGGCAGTTTGCATCCAGGTCCTGTGCAAACCTAACCAACCCTTTCAGAAATGCCTGGCAAAGATCGCCGTAGTGGACCGGTATGTGTCCGCTACCCAGGTTCGTGATTTCAGAGACCACACGTTGAGTCTGAGGCGTGTTTTCATCGCCCGTAGGAAATTTGATTAATTGATTATGGATCGAACGGAAGCCATGATCAAAAATAGGCGCTCGCAGCCATTGCTGCGCGGCCGCGCGTAACCCAAGGCCGCCCATCCGTTTCCGCCCGTCGTCGATCCAGAGCGACGTTTTGCGCGCTACTCCATCGGGTTTCGCCGACGCTCGCAGGTGCTCTATTCATCATGTCTCAGACCCCATCCACACCCAGCAAAGGCGAACTCGTCGCCCGTTTCATTCCCTTTCTGCAGGAGGTCAAGGACATGACCACGAGCATCGAGGTCGAGCAATGGCTGAATGCGAAGTACGGCGTTGAAGGTGAGTTGTACAAAGACCTATCGCGACTGATCACTCTGGGCGTAAAGGAGGGTTGGGCGGCGGACATCGAAGTCGCCGGCCCGCGTTACCGCCGTTCGCGCCTCGTCATGCCCAGCGCGGAGACTTTTTTTCTTCAGCGCCACGGCGGTGCTGTTGGACAGCACGGATAACACGCAGAACAACCCGGAAGGCAGCTTCCGCGCCGATCACCATGTGCACCCGTATGGCGAGATCAATCTGGTGGTACCGCTCAATGAGGGCGCCGCGCTCGCAGGCCCGAACGGCTGGTGTTATGGCGGTTGGACTGCGCCTGCGCCGGGCAGCCACCATTTTCCGGAAGTGAAGGGAGGTGCCGTCGTCTCGCTCACTTTTCTGCCCGCGGGGCGAATTGCGTTCGACGTCATTCCATAAACAGTAAAACCGACAGGCAACGCGCCCCTGGTCACTGATGAAGGCCAGCCTGCTCGATGGAGCGGCTGGCTTTTATCGATGGTCACTCAGTGTTGCGTGACGACGATGGGTTCGCCCTTGGTAATGATCATCGTGTGCTCGTATTGCGCTGACAAGTTGCCATGCGCGCCAACAAGGGTCCATCCATCGGATGTCTCGGTCACCACCCGGCTCTTGGTTGAGAGGAAGGGTTCGATGGTAATTACCATGCCATCGGTCAAGATGCGCTTGTCCGTCGGATCAAAGTACCCGGGAATGTGTTCGGGTGATTCATGCAGCGCACGACCTACCCCGTGGCTGCCGAGGTTCTCGATGATCTTGAAGCCGTAGGTTTTCGCGGTTCGCTGGATGGCCGCGCCGATGCCATTGATGGGCTGGCCGGCGCGGGCCTGCTTCATGGCTTGCTCAAGAGCCATGCGGGTGGCGTGGCACAAACGCGTCTTCTGGGGATTGGTCGGGGGCACGATTCGCGTTCCTCCGGTATCAGCGAAATAGCCTCCCAACTCAGCAGAAACATCGACGTTCAATACGTCGCCAGCACGAATCACCCGATCACCGGGGACGCCGTGTGCGGCCTCCTCATTGATGCTGATGCAGGTCGAGCCCGGGAAGTCGTAGGTGAGCCTAGGTGCGGATCGTGCGCCGTGTCGTTCAAGCAACTGCTCGCCCAATGAATCCAGCCCACGCGTCGTCATGCCAGGTTCGGCGGCGTCGAGCATCTGGTGAAGCACATAGGAAACGATCTTGCCGATGCGTTTGAGTGCGGCGACATCGTCTTCGGTTTCGATGGTCATGTGACTTCCTATCTGAATACGTAAAACTATCCGAGAACGATGGCGCCGAAGACGAGAGAAAGAAGTTCGGGATCGAATCGCGGGGATGTGGCGCTAGTGAAACCTGACTACCTGATAGACACACGTCCATGTCCGGTTATGCATCTGCGCTCACTTGCCGGATGCAGCCCCCAAAGCGCCGATAGCGGGGACTTTACGCGCCCCGCGTCCGGCTAACAATCCAGAGCAAACCCGATTTTGAACCTAATAAGGCGTGCTTTCCACAGACGCACCCAAAATCGGCCCGCCCTCTTGCTCCTGAACGAGGGCGGCGGTCTTCAGTTCATGTGACGAAGATGCCGGAAGCGAAAAAGTCACGCTGTCACCGTTCCATGTTCCCAAATGGATAAGTTCGCGAACGACATTACGTTGCGCCAATGTACGACCGCTATTCTCGCCTCCACCAATAGGCACCTGTAACGTACGCGGGTCGTATCGCACCAGCCATACATCCGCTGCGCCGCTCGATTTTGTCGAAGCCTCAATCGTTATGCTTTGACCGGACCAATCGATCGCAGGCCCGCTCCTTTGGGCGTTGCCAATCGCTTCCAGCAATTGACTACGATCCGTACCCACCAGGTCGGTCCGTCCGTTTATGTAGACCTGCGGTGTCCAAACCGTATTTCGCCGTCGGTGATGCGCATAGTCCCATTGACGTTGTGTGTAAGCATCGGTAGCGAAGGTGTCTTTCCAGCCAAGTTGATCCCAATAGGTCACACCAAACGACAGGGCGAGTACGCCCGGTGCGGTGGCGATCGCATTGAGATTGGCCTCTGCTGGCGGGCAGGAGGAGCATCCCTGGCTTTGAAAAAGCTCCACGACAACAGGGCTTTGCTGCGCAGCGGCCGAATGATCTTCAGCCTGCACTGCAGGTTGCAGTAACAGCAGCGCATACGTCGCTGCCACTACGCAGAAATAAAACATCCTATTCACCATAACGTCCCACAGGTCTACGCAAGGAAGGGTGTGCGGCATCGTCGCGCTGCCTTACCAGGGGTTCGTTTGACGACTGCCGGTTGTTACACCCGCCCTGGCTGGACAGTCGCCCGTCACATTCGGTGTGCAATGTGATCATTTTGTGATGGTAAGAAACGAATCGTAGTTCGCGCGATGTGGCATTTTCAATGTAACCAAAACGCTTCTTCCCCGAAGTAAAGAGACGTCGATGCGCACGACTATCGGGAGTCACCAGTCGCAGCAACGCAGGTTGCTGCAATTACCCACGCTCTAATCGAGGAAGGATCATGAAAAAAGTAATCTACGGATCAGCGCTTCTGGCGCTGATGGTGGCAGGTGCTGCCAACGCGCAGTCAAATGCTGGCTGGAACGACGGGGATCTCATCGTGACGGCCTCCAACACGGCCAGTAACGCGCTACTGGTTTACAACACACATGGTGCATTGGTTGAACAGATTAAGACCCAAGGCGCCGGCGGTGTCACGGGCAATGCGGGAGGTATCGCACAGAACCATGACCTTCTCGCGGTGGTCAACTTCGGATCGGGAAATGTATCGGTCTTCAGAAAACCCCACGATCACGGTTTGCTGCAGTTGGAAAAAGTCGTTCCGGCGATCACCAACCCCGTGAGTGTCGCCTTTGGCCGTGATCATCTGTATATCCTCACTGCCACGCATATCGAATCCCATCCGATCGACCGCTTCGGCGTAAGTTCTACTGCCGATGGCGAAGCCCAATTGGTAGTGGCCGATGGTTCGGCCGCGCAGGTAGGCGTGTTGCGGGGCCAGCTTGTCATCACTGAAAAAAGCAACGTGATCGAAACGGTCAACCTCACCGCGCAAGGTGCCGTGACCGGTTCCACCCAGCGAGTAGCCAACATTCCTTCCAACGTCAATGCGCCATTTGGATTGGCCACGCGCGGGAATGACGCTTATGTGACGATCGCTCACGCTAACGAGATCAGCCTGGTGCGCAATGATGCCGTGCTGACCGTTACCGGCTCCGGTACGCAGATGGCCCCATGCTGGGTCACGCTCGATGGGCCGTTCCTGTTCTCCGCCAACTCACCGAGCCAATCGGTATCGCGTTACGCGGTTTATGGACAGAAAATTATTCAGGACGACGCGGTTGTCGCCAAATTTTCCGGCAATCCAAGCGACATTACCTATCGCGATGGCCTGGCCGCCGTCATTGACGCGAATGGCTCGGTGTCGCATGTCTCCATTTTCAATGTTGATGGTGACGGTGATTTCAACCTCAAAAGCGCCGTTACGATTGGTAATGCTGCCACAAATGGTGTAGCCATCATTCGAAGCGACGACAACTTCAATTACTGAGGTAAATCAACTTTTCCGTGCTGGGGAGTGTCACTACTCCCCAGTACTCAGCGCTGTTGCCGATCTATGGTTGCCACATTTACTGATGCCTTTTACCTGGCTCGCTTACGTGCACTTCGGTTCGGAGGCGAAAGCTTCTGATTGAGGCTGCACCCGAGGTGCTGCCCTCACATGACACGTTTTAGCTAAGGAAACTTGCGAGTGCAACGGCTCATGCCGGACGGTAGACGACCCCCACGATGCCACCGCTGTAGGGCGTTGCGCTGACCAGGTGCAAATCAGCAGTGCTGTAACGTCCGCCGAACAGTCGTTGGCCTTGGCCCAGTAAAACCGGATGAATCGCTAATCGATATTCGTCAATGAGGCCGGAGGCAATGAGGCTTTGGGCGAACCGGACACCGCCATGTGCAAGGATGAAATCGCCCGGCTGTTCTTTCAGTCGAAGAATTTCCTCTGCGAGATCACCGCGTGCCACCGTGGGTTCGGCCCACGACTTCAGCACCGCCGCTGTCGGCGTAACGCTGGGGCGCCCCTTGGTGAGGCCCGCTTCCGCCTCGGCGGTCCGATCCACTCGCGTGCCGTCCTTGATCCCTGTCTTCGAAAAAACGATCTTGGGGATGTCGTTCATCGACGCCGTGAACGGCGTGTCCGAAAAGGGCCAGAAGGCGGCCATGTCGTAATAGCTGCAACTCCCCATGATGTGCACGCCCGCTTCGCGAAGCGTATCGACCAGCCGCTCTCTGGAATCGGCGCTCGATGACCGGAATATCCAATCGAGCTCGCCGTTCGGTCCGGCGACAAAGCCGTCCAGGGAGACGGACATCTTCAAGACCAGCTTTCGTTTTGTTGCCGTTGCGGTAGCCATCATTCCTCCTTCGTCTTATTCGCAGCGCTGTAACGCCAATGTCGATCTTGGCGCCTTCATGGAACACGACGAACGGGGGAAGCGCGTTTCGACACGGCGGCCTCCGCAAGATCCAACATCGCAAGAGGCTATTACGGGTCGGAAGCCGAATTGGATTTTTTTAAAATGGAGTCTTGCGTGCCGTCAGTCAGCCCGACTGGCTATGTTTGGCGACTGCTTGCCGCTCAATGACCCGAGAGGGGCACAACGACATGCAACACCAGGTCCGCGCTGAAGTGAGCCAGCATGGCGTGTTCCAATCCGCACTTCCAGAATAGCGTGCCCGTCACCAGGCCGACGATCGCATTGAGCAATACGATTTCGCCGATCAACATCGGCGTATGGCTCATGCCTGCTCCGAACGCGTAGGGTAAATGACCTACACCAAATAGAACCGCAGCCAGAATGATCGCGAGCACAAACATCCAGGGTCGTGCTTGCCGTCGGTTGAATAAAGCAAACAGCCATACAAACAGGCTCACGAGAAACAAGCGCAACATTATTTCTTCGCCCGTGCCGCCATATAGCGATGCCAAAGCGCCGCGCCAAGATTGTCCAAGGCGTGAAATGCCCTCGACTGGCGGCGTTATTTTCGGGCCTAGTAGCGCCAGCACCGCCACGAGTGCACCGGTTATCACGCCGACAAGCACTGCCAAACGCCAATGGGTGCGAACGACTGGTTCGCGCCGGGAGCGATCGACGAAAGCGCGCAGCCATGGCGCATCCAACCCGTACTGCGTACCCAAGCTCAACCCGATCCATCCCAGCAAGAAGCATTGAAGACCCGCTTGCACCAGAGCTATGACGAAAAAAGGTACATGTAACTTCGACATGACTCCCGGCATCGTCATGACAAGATAGGGCTGCAATGCAAGCGTCGCGATGACCGCCATCGCACTGAGAAACAGCGCAAGTTTCACATTTGATTTACGCATCGGCGACAGCGTTAATGTCATCGACATGGCATTCCTCCTTGATTCAATCAACGTGAAATTCGATGGTTGCTCGTAATGGGCGGCACTTACGTCAGATATTACGTTTACGACTTCCTCAACGCTGACATACCTGTTTATGGGCTATGGCATGCCTGCTTCGGGCTGCAGATTCAGCCAGCAAATGAATCCGGTCCGTATCGAATCAGGAACTCCGGGGCTCTTTGATGCCACGTAGCAGCAACCATAGGCCGACAACCATTTCATACAGGCCTGCCGGAGTATCGAAATTCACGCCCACCGGGTTAGTAGGCCAGACAATAGTCACCATCGTGCCTGCCAGCATGACTGCATAGCTCAACAAACCGAATCCGGCTAACAATCGGGGGGTATAACGGGATTTGAGAAATAGCCAACTGAAAACAACGCAGCCCAGCGATAAGAAGATCAAACCAATGTTGTAGCCCGCATCGTGCGTGTCATTGAACAACCAGACGAGACTCTGTATTTGCTGACGTGAAAACACCGCGGCATATCGAGCATCGGTCAGTAGCGACAACATGGTCAGACTGTTGAGTGTAATGACACCCAGTACCGCGGCTTCCGCTACGCGCCAGAACGCGGCGAGCAATGCCAGATTTCTGGCGACCGGCCGAAGCACGACGTACAGTGCCACCGCGATGCCAATATCACCGGTAAAAGCCACCAGGTCGCTGACAATACCGACACGAAAAAGAAGCAGGTGATTAAGGATGGCTGTCGCTGTCTTCGCTGGATCGTTGTCGGCGATCAATCCGCCGCGACCGCTGAATTCACCAAACACACCGCACACCATCAGCAGCAGAAACAGAGCACCTGCCACCCTTGCGGCCACGCGCTGAGATCGATCGATCGCGGTACTCGCCACGTCACTCCCCCACCACGCCATAGGTTGGCGCGGCATCGATAGTTAGATGACCTGGTGCACGAACTTGAATCACACTCGACTGGACAAAGCTAACACCCGGCCCTGGACCGGCGAGTGCCAGAGGTCACCATGCAATAAAGCACGTGCCTATTTGGGATGTTCGCTTTGAGCTACAACTTCAGCCGGTCGATGCAACACATGGTTAAAACCGTTCGACTGAAGTCGCAGTCGAAAGCAGACCTCTTGAAAATCACCCTTGCGGTCACTTTACTTCACGCAGCAAGCAATCCTTGAAGTTCGGCTTCAAGATGCCCTCGCTCACTGCATGTGACATCCACACCGTTTGATATGAGCGCAGCGCGCAAGAGGTCGAAACTCGCTTGCGTATTTTGCCTTTACGGAAGGGCTACGCCTCGGGCTCGTGGCAAACCACTTCGATGTTGTGCCCGTCCGGACCTATGACGAAGGCAGCATAGTAGTTCGCGTGGTAGTTTGGTCGCAGGCCGGGCGCACCGTGGTCGCTACCACCGGCATCCAGTGCCGCGCGATAGAACGCGTCGACTTGCCCGCGATTCCTGGCCACGAATGCCAGGTGAAGATGCGCCGGTTTCTCCTCGGTATGCAGCAAGCACAAGGAGGTTTTACCGTCCGAGCTGAGCTCAATACCGCCCGGCCTTTCATGGACGACCGCTATGCCTAGCGGTTCGAGCGCCATGAGGAAGAACGCTTTACTCGTTGCATAATCGCTGACTCCGACCACGACGTGGTCAAACATACGTCCTCCTGACGGCGCGGGCTTGTGTTGCCTATGGTTGTTGGTGTGTGTTTCGACCATCCGTGGCGTTTTTCAAAGCGACACGCCCTTGAACAAGGACGCGTCGGGACCGTATTGAAGTTGCTCGACACTCTTGCGAAGCACCGGATATGCCACGCGCTTGCCGGCGTCATCCTTTGCCTCACCACGCCAGAATAATTGGCCTGCGGCGGGAATGGCGTCTTTTAGAAGGCCGTTGACGGTTGTCTCGTAGCTGTAATCCAGCGTCCCTTTGTCATTCCATACGGCAATCTGTCCACCGACAGGTCCCTGTTGTGTGCTGCAATCGGCGGGCAAGCGTTTGCTCCAGCCCTCGTACAACGCGTCGCCGCGCAGACCGTTGGGGTTGTCGTAGACGGGGCCAAAGGGAACGACATACCAGTCGCCGAACGATTCGATCCATGTGAACCCGCGATCGCTCCAGTTGATCTTCGCTTCGTCACCCCAGTTGATCCAGCGCTGGATCACGAACGATTTATCCAGCCCTGTTGCCATATCGGCGCTACCCCATATTTCGACCTGTTTGCCGTGTTGCTGCAAGAACCTGCCCAGCTTGTTGAGGTAGTTGATCTGCGCGGCGATGCTGACTTTGCCGCCATTGACGTTGACTTCGTCGCCACCGATGTGGATGTCCTTGGAACGAAACCACGGCAGGAATTCAGTGAAAACGGACTCCACGTAGTCCAGCGTACGAGGATTGGCCGGATCAAGCGTGCCGCCGGCTGGCGAGTCGCCCGCATAGGCCAGATCCGGGCGCGCCAGCACAAAGGCTCCCGCGTGTCCCGGCGTATCGATCTCCGGCACGATCGTTACGCCATTGGCTGCGGCGACCTGCTCCAGCGCATCCCAGTCCCGGCGCGTGTAGTAGTGGCCGTCCGCGGGTACGAGCCCGGCGAAGGCGGGGTTGTCACTCTTCAAGCGGAAGGAGCGGCTCAACCATGACTTCTTGTCGTCGCTCAGCACCTGATCGTTGAGATGAAGGTGCAAGGTATTGAGCTTGTACCACCCCATGAAGCGGATGTAGTCCTTTAGAAACGTGACATCGGCAAACTTTCTGCCAACGTCAAACATGACCGCTCGCTCGCGATAGCGTGGGTAATCCACGGCACGGCCGCGCGGAAGCGCGTCATGTTTTCCATCTTGGTGACCATCCAGTACCAGCATTTGGAGCAGTGTGCGACCGGCGTAGAACACGCCATCGCGCGTATTCGCACACACGGTAACGTGAGCACCGATATCGAGCGTGTACCCCTCCTGCCCGATGACCGACGCCGGCGCTCCACAATGTGCCAGCCGCACGACGATATCGCGTGGTTCTGCGCGGGTGCCTCGCTGCACAATCACCTTCAGTCCTGAGACCGCGTGAATATCATCCGACAACCGCACGGCGATGGGTTCCAGCACGGTGGCGCCGGCGGGATCGATGAGCAGGCGCGAACGGTGATTCAAGCGCCAGCTACCTGCGCCTCCTTGCCATGTCTGCAGGGTTGGCACGACGAGAGGAGCGGCATTAGCTTTTGAAGGCCCGGCCTCGGCCATCGTCGGTGCCGCGGCGGCCGCGCCCAGCGCAGCCAGCCATGACAATACGCTCGCTGCCACGCACACGGGGCCGCTGCGTACAGGGTGAGCTGGCCTGGGTTTTTCTTCTACCGGATTCAGGCGCCGCCGAGACGTCCGCTGCTTCACACCTTCATTGCCGCCCGCGCGCTGCTTCTTCAATGACGTCATCTTTCCAATACCCTGCAACCATGATCGTGTCCACGTGTGGACTGCCCGAGATTAAGGCACTTGCAGTTCATGGTGAAAGGATCTTGCTTCAGGAACGATGCAGCGCATGGCGACCGGTAACTTATTGCGCCGGGCCATCCTGGCGATGACGGTTTGGCGTTGTCGGGCAGCGCACGATGACGATGCCCAATCTCGGCGTCGGTCTCACCCAACAGTCCAGAGAATGGTCACGCCCGAGACGCCTCCGCTGATCCCTATCCGCCTCCATTCGTCCCTGAGCCCTGTCACTCCATCCCCATTCATCTGGCTCAATGACGCCTGATAAGCGACTATTTTGGTTCAACCCTCCTAAGGAACGTCACCGTGCCTGGACGCGATCTGCCCAACGCTCCCATAGCTGCTGCTCGCTCGCAGAGGAGCTTCATGCCAGTGCTCGTCATTGCGCTGGTCTTTGGTGCAGCCCACATGCTGACCAACGGGCAGTACGGCTTTCACCGGGATGAATTGCAATTCCTGAGCGATGCGCAGCATATGGATTGGGGCTTCGTGCCTTATCCGCCACTGACTGCTGCACTGGAACATCTCAGCCTGACGATGTTTGGCCTGTCGCTGGTGGGCCTGCGGCTGTTTTCGGTGCTGGCACAGGTTCTGGTGATAGTGGTCAGCGGCCTTATGGCCCGCGACCTCGGCGGTGGCCGGCTGGCGCAAGTCTTTACGGCCATCGCGGTGGCGCTGTCGCCGTTGCCGATCTTCGAGGCGACGGAATTTCAGTACACCTCTTTCGATATGTTGTGGTGGGTGCTTATCGCCTGGAGTGCGATTCGTTTGCTGCGCGACAACGAACCGCGCTGGTGGCTGGCGATTGGCCTGTTTGCGGGCCTTGGCCTGCAGACCAAGTATTCGATCGCCTTCGAGCTTATGGGTGTGCTGGTGGGCGTGCTGCTTACCGATGCGCGGCGCTATGTCGCCAGCAGTTGGTTCTGGGCTGGCGGTGCCATCGCGCTGCTGCTGTTTGCGCCCAACCTCGCGTGGCTCGTCCGCCACGACTTCATTTCCTACCATTTCCTGCAAGGTATCCACGCGCGTGACGTAGCCGACGGACGCGCGGACGGTTTCCTGCTTGATCAGTTCCTGCTGAATGCCAATCTCTTCGCCGCGCCGGTTTGGCTTGCGGGCCTGTTCGCGTACGTGCGCGATCGCCGCTATCGCATGCTCGCCTGGATGTATGCGGTGCCGCTGCTGTTGTTCCTGTTTGCGCAGGGACGCTTCTATTACACCGCTGCGACATACCCCATGCTTCTGGCCATGGGATCGGTGGTCGGAGAACGGTGGTTGCACACCCTGCGTCCCGCATGGCGGGTCAGCGTTGCAACCCTGCTGTTTACGGGTGTTTTCGCCATCGGCCTATATGCGACGCTGTGCCTCGTGCCGCTCGCATCAAGCGGCCCACTGCGCGACTTCGCACTTGGCAAGAGCAGCGATCTGCGTGAAGAAATCGGCTGGAATGAACTCGTCACCGAAGTCGCAGTCATCCGCGATGCACTGCCGGCCGAACAGCAAGCCCATCTGGGCATCGTGGTCGGGAACTATGGCGAATACGGTGCCATCGCCATACTCGGGCAGGCATATCACCTGCCCACGCCGATCACTGCCGTCAATTCCGGGTGGCTGCGCGGTTATCCGCACACACCGCCCACTACCTTCATCGTGTTGGGAAGTTCGCACGAACGCGCCGATGAACTTTTCACCGGCTGCCGTCTCGCCGGCCACTTGACCAACGCCTGGGGCGTGGCCAATGAGGAAAGCACGTCTCACCCCGATATCTTTGTATGCGGCCCGACGCGCAAGCCACTGAGTGTGCTTTGGGCGCATGGACCTGAATTTGGATGACGCATCGCACACGCGGGCGCGCGGCGCGTTCGAAGTGCGTTGACAATTCGGCGATACGGCTATTGTTTGCGTATCAAAGATCGATCTTGGTGCCGATCTCGACCAGACGCGGTGCGGGTATGCCGTAGTACAGCACGGCTGGCTGGGCGTTCCTGTAGAGGTAGATGAACAGGGACTTCCGCCAACGCCAGATGCGATCCTTGCGTTCGGCAGTAATCTTGTCGTTGCCTATGAAATAGGTGAGTTCTTCGCCATTGAGCGCCGGCTCGAAATCCAATGCCTCAAGACCTGCAGGCACGTCGATACGTTCATTGAAACCGAAGCGCAAGCGAATCCAATAGAACCCTTCGCCGAGGTCTTTCACTTCGCTGCGTCGATCGCTCTTCACGCGTGGCGCGTCACCGTCGTCATCGACATGCAGCAGTATGTTGCGGCCATGCAAGACCTGGTTATGCCGCAGGTTTTGCAGTAACGCTTGCGGCGCCCACCGGGCGCTGCGGGTAAGGAACACCGCAGTGCCTTCGGCGCGCAGAGGGCAGCGTTTGATCGTTTCGCGGATCAGTTCATCGAGCTTTTCGCCCTTGGCATGGAGTCGTTGCAGCACCATCATTCGTCCGCGGCGCCATGTGGTCATGATGACCATGGTGGCTGCGGCGAGCAGCAGCGGAAACCAGCCGCCCTCAGGCAGCTTGAGCAAATTGGCGATAAAGAATGCGCCATCGATGACGCCGAACAGAACCCCGAAGCCCACGAGCTTGAGCACACCCCACCGCCACCGCCGCGTGGCCACGAGCAGCAGCAGGATCGTCGTGATCAACATGGTGCCGCTGACTGCAATGCCGTAAGCCCCGGCGAGCCGCTGCGAGGAACGAAAGATGAGCACACTCGCCATCACGGCCGCACACAGCAACATGTTTACCGCGGGCAGATAGATCTGGCCTTCCATGTCTTTGGAGGTATGCAGGATGCGGGCGCGCGGCAGGTAACCCAGCTGTATGCCCTGACGGACCATGGAAAAGGTGCCGGAGACGACCGCCTGCGAGGCGATGACGGTCGCGCAGGTCGCCAGTGCCACCATCGGATAGAGCAGCGCGTGCGGAACCATGCGATAGAACGGCGTGCCGCTGTTGCCCGGTTGCGCCAGCAACAAGGCGCCTTGGCCGAAGTAATTCAGCAACAAGGCCGGCAGCGCCAGACACAGCCAGGACAGTCGAATCGGCTTGGTACCGAAATGGCCGATATCGGCGTAGAGCGCTTCCGCGCCGGTCAGCACCAGCACGATGGCGCCGAGCGATGCGAATCCCTTGAAGCCGTTATGAGCCATGTACAGCACCGCATACTGTGGATTGGCCGCGCGGAATACGCCCGGATGCTGCACGATTGCACTGACGCCCAGTGCCGCGATGGACAGCAGCCATACCATCATCAATGGGCCGAACACGCGTCCGATCAGCGAGCTGCCGCTTCGCTGCAGGAGAAAGAGTCCAGCCAGGATCATTATCGCGATCGGTAGCACCCAGGCCTTGAATGCGGGCGTGGCCAACTGCAAGCCTTCCACCGCAGAGAGTACCGAAATGGACGGCGTGATCACGCTGTCGCCGAAGAACAAGGCAGCACCGCAAAGCCCCAGCAGGATCGTCAATCCGGTAAGGCGCCCGCGCCCGCGCATGGCACCGCGCGCGAGAGCACCGAGTGCCATCATGCCGCCTTCTCCGTGATTGTCTGCGCGCATTACGATCAGCACGTACTTGCCCGTTACGACCATCAACAGCGCATACAAGCACAGCGACAGCACACCCAACACATTGTCGTGGCTGGGTTGGACGCCTTGTTCGCCGAAAGCCTGTTGCAGCGAATACAGCGGGCTGGTTGCAATATCGCCAAACACGACGCCGGTGGCGGCCAGTGCGAGTGCCGGCAGTGATCGCTGCTGCTTGGATTTCGTCGTGCCGCGGTCGGCCATGACATTCACAATGCAAATGTGTTGCTGCGTTCACTTTCGAAAATAGATGAGCGATGGTGCAAACGGTGTCATCAGGTTTTCGTTCGCGGCTGCCGATCCGCAGCCGCATGGGGAACATCGCACGCAAGCAGCTGCCACACGGTGCCGCTTACCGTCGTCCCTCCGATTCTCCTCGCCATTGCAGCGAGGTCGCGATGGAAGCGAAGTGTTATTGATCAAACCCTCACTCGTTGCTTCCATGGGTATCACAGGCCTGTACGCACTATCTCCAGTACCTCACAAGCATCACTCATCTTCTGTCGGAGAACGTCATGGCCCATTCATCCCACTTTCTCACCGCCTCAACGTTAACGGGCGACAAGGTCACGAACCTCAAGGGCGAGTCGCTGGGCGATCTGAAAGACATCATGATCGATACGGACAGCGGAAGCATTGCCTACGGAGTGCTTTCATTTGGCGGGGTCCTGGGTATGGGCGAAAAGCTTTTCGCGGTGCCATGGGAAGCCCTGCGCGTCGATAGCGCCAAGCACGAACTTGTCCTCAACGTCGAAAAAGATCGGCTCAAGGATGCGCCCGGTTTCGATAAGGACCATTGGCCGAATTTCGCCGACACCACCTTTGTCAACTCGATTCGACAGTACTACATCCAGTGACGGCCCCTCGGCCAAGTAGGGCGGCCAACTGCAATGACAAAGGCCCCGAGATCATCGGGGCCTTTGTGCCATTCATCTGGAAACGTTATTGAAATTTGTCGACGACGAGTGTGTGACCGTCAAAATGCGCCCACACACCGTGGCCTTGCACCGAAGTGAGGTCGACTCCGGCAAACAACGCCTGGTGCGTGAACTTCGCAGTGGGGCCGCTATACGAGACGCCGTTATAACGAATCGGACCGCGCGGTGACAATGACCCATCGGCATTGGTTGTGAACACCATTGCCCAGGGCAGCTCATGCGCATCGGACGACACGCCAGGTGGTGCCGGCACCGCTGCGTTCTTCGTGGAGAGTTGCGCCAGTGCCTCGAACTCTAGTTTCAACTTCTCGCGCTGCTGAGGCGATAAGCCACCACTTTGTGGCTGCGGTGTGTCCTGTGACTTGGGCGGCAACGGAGTAGATGAGCCTTGGATATCGCGTTGTGATAAATCGTCCAGCTGCCCATATCTCCTGGCAAGCGCTATCGCGGAGTCCAAATGATGTGTTCGAATTAATTGATCGACTAAAGCCTTGACCTGTTCCGGACTTAGCCGACCACTAGCTGTACTAGCGGATGGCTTACTCCCGTATGAGCGAGCAGGTGGCGTGGCGGTGTCTGGACTGGCTGTCGACATGGGCTGAATATTAGGCGCGCCAGGGCATGGGCTGTCCTGAAAGGCTGGAGTCCCGTCCTTCTGAACGCATTTATAAATCGCTTGCCCGTGAGCCGTGAACGTCAACAGGCTCAGCATCACGCATAGATACCGGCGCATTCCCTCTCCCCCGAGTTCGATGTGACGTGACTTTACAGACGACCATATCCCACTGGCAACGTGCGGACCACAAAGGCACGAAGGACGCTGCGTAAAAGGACCGCCGCCGGATCCAAGTCCGGATCGCGGGCGGACATCATGCGATTGAGTGTTCTCGGCAGTTCTTTATGAGGCCATCCGCGGTGACGGATTGTCGCTCAATCCGGTAAAACCGTATTCCAATGTTCGTTGATGACAAAGGCGCACAAGCCATCATCCGTCCGCAACCTCTTGGGCGAACCAAAACGTGCACAAAAGACGGTTTCGGTTGCAGCGTCGCTTTCACGAATAATTTTAAGCAGTTGCAGGTCCGTGAAATCTTCGCGAACTATCCAATAGGTTTTCCCACCACTATCGATGTGCGAGGCAGACACCTTCGATGGAACCGCATCATCGCCAAGAGGCGCTTCACCCAAACTCTTTGTCACTTGATCTCGCTCAGTGAGATACCGCTTCAGCAATTGAGGATCAACCGTGCTGTGCGGATCTTGGCCTTGATAGACCGACTTCGTGATTCCGTTTACATACGCCTCGTAGCCGGCATCGTCCCCGGTAACCTCGCGCGCGGCCAACCCAGGGGATTGTTTCGTTCTGTCGATTCCTCGCGCCTCATACTGGCAATCCAATGGGTCGATGTATTTGGCTGAGAACATGCAATTGTAAAAACTGCGGTTGTAAAAGTTTTTCCCCTGCACGCAAGACGCTATAAAGGAAGCATCCATCGGCGAGCTCTCTGAGAACGGGAAATTGAAGAACTCGCGACGAACCAGCCGCACACACTCATCGTGCGTGAGCAGAGTTTGGGGATCACCTGCAGACACGGGGCTAAAGAGGCAAACGTTTGCAACCAGGCATTCGAAAAAAATGCACAAGACTAAAAGCGAACGACGCATTTTTCTTCCCTCCCTGTAATGCTATGCGGTTACTGCAAATAGCCGAATTTACTCTGCATTTCACCTGACCTGATGTCAGCCATGGATCTCCGGCAGAGTGGACATGGACATCTACCGTTCGCACGCCCGTGGAAGCTCCGACGAAGTCAGCTCCGGGTCAAGAGGCGACAACCACACACAAAATCTAATCCGAAGTCTTGCTGTGATGAAGTGCCTTGGCGACAAGTTTTTGCAACGCGAGGCATTCGTTATCGCTCAATCCGCCAAATGAATCGGCAAGGACATCCAGCACGACTTGCCTGCCTTCCTTAAGAAGCCGCTCGCCTTTGGGGGTGAGACTTAGCGCGAAGGCACGCCCTACTGTTGGTGTGCGGCGAACAAGTGACGCCCGCTCCATCCGTGTCACCAATGCTCCAAATGCTTGAGCGGAGTTGAACGTGAGCTCGGCCAATCTTAATTGGGAGCTTTCCGGGTGGCGCGCGATTTCGCGTAAGGCATGCCATTGCACCAGGCTGACACCAAGCGCCGTCAACCTGGTATCCAGGGTTCTGTGATGTTGATCCTGCAGGCGTTTAATCGATAAGCCCAAGTTTTCGAGGGGCGTCATGGCCACTGCGGATTCGGTTGGCTTGTTTGACATATAAATGTGTTTATATAAACATCGTTATATACTAACCCCTTCGGAGCCAAAAGTGGATATCTCCTCGCCCCAGCTGCTGTTCGCTGAAACGTTGGAACTCTCCTTTTTCGACCACGGCAGCGGTCGCCCCTACCTCTTGTTACACGGCGGAGCCGGCCCGCAGTCGATGAACGGTCTGGCTGCGGCCTTGCAAACGAGCCATCGCAGCATCGCTCCCACCCACCCCGGCTTCGACGGCAAACCGCGGCCCGACTGGTTCGGCCGTATCAACGATCTGGCGCTCGCCTACTTGGCTCTGTTGGAGCGCCTGGCCTTGCAAGACGTGGTGATCGTTGGCAATTCCATCGGTGGTTGGATCGCTGCCGAGATGGCTTTGCGCAATTCGCCACGTATCGCGGGAATCGTGTTGCTCAATGCGTGCGGCATTGATACCGGTTCTTCGGCCAAGCAAATCGTTGACCCGATGAAGCTCTCTCCGGCCGATCGCGCAGCGCTCGCTTTTCACGATCCGGCTCGTTACGCCATCGCTCCGACCTCTCCCGCGGCGTTGGCGCAGATGGCCGAGAATCAGGGCACCCTGCGCGTCTATTCCGGCGAACACTTTATGCACGACCCTTCCTTGTACGGCCGCCTGTCGCGCATGCCCGTTCCTTCGCTAGTGGCTTGGGGGGAGAGCGACGGTATTGTCGATGTCGCGTACGGGCAACGATTTGCAGGCGCCATGCCCTATTCGCGCTTGGAGCTTGTGCCGCAGGCAGGACATTTCCCCCATATCGAGCAGCTTGGCAAAGTCGTGGCATTGATCGAAGCCTTCGAAAATCGCGCGTAGCGCTCACCGCTACGCGCCTAGTTCGTAGATAGACGCCCAATTTACCGATCGGGCCAGTACCATGCCGGCTCATCCAGCTCGCGCAATCCTGCAATACGCGTTTGGCTGAGTTCTTTTTCCAGAGAAATGACGTTGCACAATGGAATGTCTTCGAGTGCCGCGATAAGGCGTGCAGCATGCGACACCACCCACACCTGGCTTCGCAAAGCCGCATGCGCGATCAATCGCGCCAAGGCCGGCAGAAGGTCGGGGTGCAGGCTGGTCTCGGGCTCATTCAGCACCATCAGCGGTGGTGGCCGCGGTGTATGCAAGGCAGCGATCCATAGCAGATAGCGCAGCGTTCCGTCCGAGAGTTCGGCGGCCGACAGCGAGCGCAACAGGCCATGCTGCGTGAACATCACGCTGAAGCGACCATCACTTACGGCCACATCGACGGACGCACCCGGAAAGGCATCCTGGACCGCGGCATCGAGCGCCTGGCGATCGCCAATCTCGCAAATGGTCTGCCAGGCTGCCGCGAGATCGCCGCCGTCATGATTGAGGACTGGCGTGCGCGTGCCAAGCTGCGTCAAGCGTGCCGGTGCCGCCGCATCTGAGCGGAAGTGGTCGTAGAAGCGCCAGGCGCGTATCGACTCGCGCATCGTCATCACTTCCGGCGCACGTTCCGGGTCCGCCATCTGCGTGAAGACGCTTTCGAACGCGTTGAGATGCTCGGCCACGACGCGCCAGCTTCGCCCGACCTTGATGCGGGCCATGGCGCCGCGGCGATCCACCAAAACATTGGACGCGCGCAGGAACGGACCGGACCAGATCGCTTCGCACTTGATCTCCGGATCGAGCGCGAAGGCGCCACCCGGGGGTGATGGAAACCCCAGATCGATCGCGTAACCAAAGTCTTCGCCGGCAAACCCCAGCTTGAGCGCCACCGGTTCTTGTCGCGGGCCGCCCTGTATCGGCACCTCGCCTTGCCGCATTCGCCGTGTGATGTGTTCCGGCCCGGCCCATAGCGTTGACGGCAAGCCCCCTTCGCGTGCCAGCGCATTCACCACGCCGCCATGTGCCGTTTCCGCCAGCAATCGCAGAGCGCGATAGAGGTTCGATTTACCGCTACCGTTGGCACCTGTAATCAGATTCAATTGACCCAGAGGAAGGGTGATGGATCTGAGTGAGCGGTAGTTGGCGATGGCTAGCGTATTGAGCATGTCCGGTGCTGCGATAGGCTGGGTGACTGACGATCAACTCAGCGCCATGATCTGATGCGCCACGTAGACGATGAGAAATAGCGCCATCGCGATCAGCGCGGCAGCCATCAGGCGCTCGAATAGCCTTCCGCCGTAGGCAAAGGTTTCATCACTGCTGATGAGCTTCCTGTTTCGATAGAACCGAAAGGTGGCGAACAAAACGATCAGGGCGCCAAAGAGCAGAAGCATCAGGCCTAGCCATTCGGATGCGCGGGTGTGCAGGTTGGAAATGGGCTGGCCGCCCGCACGACTGGCGTAGGAGAGGAAGATATCGAATCGCTCCAGCAGGAATCCAAACGCCATGACGGTGATGGCCGTACGAACCCAGGCCAGATAGGTGCGCTCATTCGCAGCGTGGTCAGTGAAACGCGGAATCATGGTGTGTATCTCATAACGCGCAGTTGAACAGCGTTTGACGGCGTTGCATCGTGACGTGCGTTCCTTGCGTGAGCTTAGTAAGCACGTAACGTCATGCGCACTGTATCCGCTCAGCAGTAGCCGCGACTTTCGTTACCTCAACTATCCATCACGACGCCGACCGCTTCCTTACCTTTTCTACCACTTCAGTAATGGCCTGCACGACCACATCCGGCTTCGCCAGCTGGAGATATTCGGTAGAGCTGTCGATCAAAATCTGCCGACCTTCGCTGGAACGCGCGGCTAGTTCCGCCTGATTGGCCAGCATGGCCTGGTTGACCTTGGTGCGCTCCGCCAGTGGCAGGCCTGATTGCTCGTTGGTACCGCTTAGTATCACGAATGGCTTGTCGCCAAAATCGAAATGCGTTGCCTGAAAGACCTTTTCCGCCGGAGACAGCGTGTTGTTGGCCGCTGGCGTGGTATCGACATCTTGCGTGTAAATGGCCGACTGCTCGGTTGGACGAGATAGTTGGGTATCGAGCAAGTGATGCAGTGCTGCATCGTGATGGGGCGGGTCATCCAGGCACGTTGCGTACTGCGACGGTTTGGCGATAAGCGCGCCACGCCGGGCCAGGGTAAGGCAGTCGCGTGCTTGCGCAATATCGCGCTGCTCATCGCTGCGCCATGTAGTCAACCAGGGTTGGTCGAGCACGCTCAGCGCTGATTGGTCCAAGCCGGGGCTGTCCGGATCGATCAACACCATGCCGCCGACTTGTTGGCCATAGGTGGCGGCATAAAAAGCCGCGTAGAGCCCGCCATCCGAATGTCCGACCAGCACGATCGGTCGGCCGATATGCGCGCGATCAAGCAGGCCGTGCAGGTCAGCGATCACATGCATGAGGGTCGTTGGATAAGGCGAAGGATCGCTAAAGCCCATGCCCGCCCGGTCGTAACTGCAAACACGGGTAACGTTGGCAACGCGCGCCTGCACCGCCTGAAAACTGAGGCTGTCATCACCCCCACCCGCCTCCATGACCACCGTTGGCGAGCCGCTGCCCAGGCAGAACAGGTTCAGGCGACGACCATCAGCAAGCGTCACCAAGGTCTGCGGATGCTCGTAGGCTGAGGTGGGCACCTCGCCTGGCGAAGCGGCGTGCGCATGACCCATGGCGGGGGCGCCCGCGAGAAAGCAACCCAGTACCAGGGCGTTTGCACGCTTCAAGCTTACGGACATAGTCCCCTTTCCTTTGGCGTGAAAAGTCCCGCCTGTCGGTATGACCATTATCTCCGCGCCGGGCTGCGGGCGTTCACCCGTGCTGTCGCTTCGACCCAGGTCCCAAGCCCAGGCCCCAAGGGCATCAAACTCCATTTCGCCCATGGAGCCTGCCTGCACTTAGTGAAGTGCCTGGCGCTGGCTGCCCCAGGTGGATATCCCGGCATTTCTGCAGGGCCCCAAAAACGGGTAACCGCCCTACCAACGCGTCCTGGAAAGCCGTACAGCGGTACGGATCGGCCGGATCGGACGACCGGATCGCTTCGGACCGGCATTCTGCGGCCATCTTTGTACTGGAGGTCGCCCTGTGAAGCTCGTTCGATACATCCTGTCTGGACTGTGTGTGCTCGCCCTCGCCGGTTGCGTTCTTGTGTGGCATTACCGAGAGGCCTTACATGTCGCGGCCGGCTCGGTCAGCCAGTCGTTGTGCGCGGCGGCATTCGTGTCACATGTCGATCCGGACCGCGTCTACGCGGAGGAACAACGGCCGCTTATGGGTGGCATCGCCTGGGCGGTGCGCTACACCGTAGACCGTTCCCACGATGAGGTGCGAAGCAGCGTGCTGGGCTTATTCGGTGGCCTATCAAGATACCGCGAAGGCTTGGGCTGTGTGCTCTTGCTGGGTGACGATCTGGCCGCACAAGCGGAAGAACTCACGCAGGACCCGACGCCGGATGCGTTTGGCCCGCGCGTGGTCGCGCCGGCTGATCCGGCCCTGGAGGCGGCGCTGACGCTCGCGTTTGCCGAACCGGATCCCTCCCATCCACGTTCGACCAAGGCGGTCGTGGTGCTGCACGATGGCCAGCTGATCGCCGAACGCTACGCGCCGGGTTACGGGCCGGAAACGCCGATCTGGGCGCATTCGATCACCAAGTCGATCACGCAAGCGCTCATTGGCATTCTCGTGCGTCAGGGCCGCTTGCAGGTGAATCAGCCAGCGCCGCTCGCGGCGTGGGCCTCGGCCGCCGACCCGCATCACGCGATTACGGTCGATCAACTGCTACGCATGGATAGCGGCCTGCCTTTTGACGAAACCGATGGGCCGGTGAACCTTGCCACGCATATGTGGTTTCTGGAGCCGGACACAGCCGCCTTTGCCTCACATGCGGCACTCACCCACGCACCGGGTACTGTATGGGGCTACAGCAATCTTAGCTATGCGTTGCTATCGAAATTGATTGGCGATGCCACGGGCCATACGGCGGCAGGCGCAGAGAACTTCGCGCGCAGAGAATTGTTCGCGCCAGTGGGGATGAATCACACCGTGATCGAAACGGATGCGCATGGAACGTTGCTCGGTTCGGGCTTTATGTATGCGTCCGCGCGTGATCTTGCCCGCTTCGGCCAGCTCTATCTGGATGAAGGTGTCGTGGACGGCAAGCGCATTCTTCCCGAAGGCTGGTCTGCATACGCCCATTCCCAGACATTGGACACCGGCTACGGCGCGGGCTTTTGGACCAATCTGGTCAATACGGGCAGCGTACCGATATGGAATGCGCCATGGGGTATACCGCAGTTACCCAAAGACATGTTCTACGCACGCGGTGCGTTCGGCCAATACATCATCATCGTGCCGTCCGAACATTTGGTCGTCGTGCGCATGGGGCTTAGCGTATACAACAAAGGTACCGGCATCGGCGATGCCACCGCTGCAATCATCGCCGCGCTGCATCACGAAGCACCGAGCGCTTTGGCCATCAGTCAATCGGCCCGGCACTAGCGTGATAGCGGCGGTAGTTGCTGGGCGTGTCGCCGACATGACGTTTGAATGCGGCATTGAAGGTTGACTTCGATGTAAAGCCGCACGCATAGGCAAGGTCGAGGATCGTGCGCGGTTCTGCTGCATCAGCCAGCCGTTCGCGCACGGCCTCGACGCGCAATCGATTGATGTAATCGCAGAAGCTGCCACCCAGGCGTCGATTGATCACCGTCGACACCAGATATTCCGGATAGCCACTGCTCTTGGCAACCCGGCCGATGGTCAGCGCCGGCTCACGATAAAGCGCCATGTCGCCGCTCATCAGTTGCGTCAGGCGAGCTTCCACGTCCTTATAACGCGTGGTGTCCGCTGTGGTATCCGTTTCAGCTTCCTCGCGCGCCGAACGCATCAATGGTTCTGCGGGCACGGGCGGTTGCTCCAGACTGAACCAGCCAACCATGCATACCCATGCTGCAACCAGCCCGAACAACAAGCCGTAGTTGAACACCGGCAGATAGGTCACGGCCTGCACGATGGCCACGCTCCAGATCGCTATCTGGAAACCGCCCATGGCATCGATCCAACGCAACGACAGGCGATCGGCATCCGATCGGCGCTCGCGCAACCGGTGTCGATATCCGCGCATCAGCCACAGTGCGGCGACAACGTAGGAAAGGCTGTAGAGGAACAATGGCACATCGAACCAGGCACCGATGGCGCGTTCACCGGCAATCCAACGTTGTGATAACGCTTGCACTTGCGCGTCAGTGGCGACAAAAACGTAGCCATTGAGTACAAGCATGACGATGAAGCCGGCCAGGTGAACGACATCGCGTGCGCGAAATCCCTGGCCCTCGACCATGGCTCGCACGTAGAGATAGAACAAGCTTCCATAAAGAAACGGAAACAACGCGACGAAACGGTATGCGCGAAACCATTCCGACGAAAGCAAATGCCAGTAAACCGCCTTCACCGCCAAATCCAGTCCCGTCAAACCCAACCAGACCGCCAACAGGCGATTGGCAGGGCGATTCGCCGGCCGCCGCCACAAAGTCATCGCCAATAAGGCAGCCTGAACGGCTCCGGCAATGTAAACGAATATCCAAAAGTTCATAGGGCACCGGCGAGCAAATACCTTCGTCTTATGACGCGCGCGGCTATCTTAGCCAAGTGCGATGCGAGACCGGTGCTTGTCATCTGCGCAAGGAATCCCCATGGGTACTTCGTATATGACCGGGAAGAGCCAACTGCGACCGCGTAAGTTATAGAGCTGTCACCTATGGAGTGACCGGTGCGATCTTCAACAAGGTACCGTTGCGGTCTTCGGTTACCAACACGCTGCCATCCTGCATTTCCGCCACTGCCACAGGCGCCCCCATCGGATGATCGCCCGGTGCATTGTTCCAGCCCCATACCAGATCCTGCGGTTCGCCGCGCGGGTGAAACTTCTCGTCGAGGTCCAGGCTAACTATACGGTGCCCTAGATCGCGATAGCCGTGGTAGCCGATGATCAGATGGTGATGCTGCCCCGGCAAGGCACGACCGCGGTAGATGAGCATGCCAAGCGGTGCAGCATGAGGCGGCAATAGGCGTGTTGGTGCCGTTTTCTTACTGCAATCGTATTGGGGGTTTTCGGGGCTAGGCCGATTGTTGTCGAAACAATAGGGCCAACCGTAATCGGCGCCGGCAACCAGATAGTCAAGCGTATCGTGTGGAAGATCGTCATCGGAAAGCTTGGGATCTATTGCATTGATCGCATCGCGTGCGTTGACGGCATCGATGACCTGATTGCCCGGACTCACCACCAGTGCCATGCTGTTTCGAAGGCCCCGCGCAAATACCGGCAGCTGCGTTGCATCAAGTGGCTTATCCGGTCCTAACTTGGCGCGAAGCACTGACCCGCGTGGCGGTGTTTCCTGCGTTTCGGGGCATATCGTTGGCCGCGATGGATGTCCGATGTCCTGGTCACAATTGTCGCTGGCACTTCCCACATTGATATATAGCGAACCGTCGAGCGCTAGCGCCATCGCGGGAAGCGGGTGGCGGCCGGTAGTGGGAAGGTTCACCACCACATCCCGCGACGTTGCAGCCGGGTCGTCTGCATTGGGGTCGACGCTGACAATGCTACCGGCCACGCCAATTAACAGCCGCTTGTTTGGCATCGCGATAATCGCGTTGGGCCGGTCGAGTCCGGTGAGTATTACCTGAGGACGCTGGTTACCACGTAACCTAAAAAGACGACCTTTGCCGGCCACCCAATCCCCATTGTCGACGACGTAAATATCGCTACCAAGCGTCGCCACGCCGCGTGGGAACCCGAGATGTTGCGCCACCAGGCCAACGCAGGTTCCCGGGGCGCTCTGAAGGTTCACGCGTGGATAGCCGCCGCACACGCCCGAAGTCTGATAATTCTCGTGCGCATGCGCGGGAGGCGCAGTACCAAGCGCGAAGGCAGCGCACGCAACAAGACCACCAAGAAAGTGACGCCAACCATCGATAGTATGACGATTCAAACCAACCCCCTGTCCACTCTAAAAATGTATTCATCGCTCACCGACAGTTTCGGGTCGGCAAGTTACCGTGACGCGTACTTCTTCCAGCCAAGACGCGCCGCACGCGGAAAATCCGGCTGAGGACAAATTTGCCCGAACTTGTTGGCCCATGGCACGTACGCGCCATGCTTGATATAGAGGCGATACGTATAGGCAAACGCCGCAGTGGGATCATGATCGTCGACCGCCGGCGCCTGATGCATCCAGTGAGCAGCGTGGCAGAGAATGGCGGCATAGGCTTGCGATCTGGGCGGAACGAGCTGTGACGCCTTGAGTGCTTCGTTATAAGCCGCGTACCAATGCCGATCGCGCAGATATTGCACATGGCTCAGTGCCGTCACGCGTGCAGCCTCCGCGGGCGACACGCCGGGAAACTGATACGTCGGTTCGCCTCGATGGGTCAGGTCCGGATCGCCGCCGAAAATGCCGTAGTAATGGACGCGCGTCAACAACGCAATCGTATACCACGCCTGCGCGCGTGCGACGCGCGAGGTGCTGTTCGCGATCTCGTCTTTCGCACTTACATACGCTTGCATTAACTGCAATTGGGTACGCGATTTTTCGGGACCGTCTTGCGAAAGGTCTTCCACGTAATCGCCACCTTTCGGGTTGGCATACCGAAGTGCCAAATGAATACGCCCTTCGCGAATAAGTCGTCTGGCTAACGTCGACCTTAAATCGTTGCCGTACGCGTCGTTGGTTTTGCCCGTGGCATGTGAATCGACAAAAGCAATCAACTCCGGCGTTGTCAAAATGCCATCGGCGATATAGTCGAGCTCGCCTTGGTTGTCTACGAAAAGACCTTGCCGTTCGCACGCAAGGATATTACTCATCGCCAACTCAAACTCGCCTCGCGCTCGTTCCAGTTGTGTCAGCTCCTTGCAAACACCTTCGACGTTGAACTCCGACAGCCCGCTGGGAGCAGCCTTCCAGGTGTCGGTGCCGGTCAGCTTGCGTGCGTTCACCAGCGCTTGTTCTGCGGACTCCAATTTGCCGTCAGCGAGATCAAGTTTTGCGCGGAGCCGCCAGGCCAATGCGCTCATTTGTCCGGCCAGCAGTTTACGCGCAAAAGCGAGATCGTTGACCCGATAAGCCAAGGCAGCCAGATGATCGGGAGCTGCGATCTCGTTGGCGGGCCAAGTCCTGGCGGTGTCCAGAATCGGCTTGATGCCCGATATGCTGTAGAGCGCTGGAGACGATGGCCGATTCGTAGCGGCGTCCGTGTAATTGGTATAGACCAGCTGACTGATGTCGCCGTTGTCATTGATGGCGAGTGCGTAGTCCACAAGGAGCTTCTGCACCAGGGGTTGATGCTCGGCATTGGACATGGAATTCGCTTCGCCGTAGAGCGCCTGTGCAACCCACTTCAGCGATGCCACGGCTTGCGTCGATCCGTGGCTCGCTTGTTCGGCATAAAGCTCGACAGCTCCTGGAACGTCGCCACGTGCCCGCACCAGACGAGCCTGCTCACCGAAACTCGACACGGCCAGCCCCTGCGGATCAGGCATGCCTTCTTTGGCCAAGGTACGCGTCAACACAAACGCGTCTTCCGCCTTGGCTTCGTCTCCAGTCGCCCCACGAAGCGCCAAAGACCTACCCAGCATATAGGCCGCATCGACGCCTCTAAAACGCTTCGGGTCGTCGGGCAACTTCAACAGGGCTTCAAAACGGGAGATAGCGCGATCGAGCGCCACCTTCTTTTCAGCAGGCGTGGCATCGCCGGCCGGAACCGACGAGCCGGGTACAGGGCCTTTATATGGATCGACCACATTGGGATGCGCGAGGCGAAAATCCATCGCACCGGCGATGTACGTACGAATCGCGATTGGCAAATCTTTTCCTGCCGCATACGCCGCATCCC
Source organism: Dyella monticola (assembly GCF_003363155.1). Classification (GTDB taxonomy): domain Bacteria; phylum Pseudomonadota; class Gammaproteobacteria; order Xanthomonadales; family Rhodanobacteraceae; genus Dyella_B; species Dyella_B monticola. The sequence continues at coordinate 69,260 of NZ_QRBE01000011.1, forward strand.
CGTCTGGAGCAGATCGCATGGCTTGGACTTCCGAACGCAGGTTGGACGGAACGCCGTCGTAATCCGCTTCAGCCGTCTTTTTCTCAAAGTCGGGATAGGACACCCCAGGGAAAAATTGACTGGCATTCCTCATGTCGCCGTCTTGAAGTTCGACATCAACCAGCCCATCGCGGGGAGCTGGCAGAAGGTTTATCGCTTCAAAATCAAACCCATTGTAGGGCGGATATCGTAAAAAGCCTTCCGGCAGATACGGCTTTTTCGATGCCGCACACGCGCCGGAACACCAGGCCAAAAACAACAAAAGGACGGCACCACGCCACACGCTGCTCGTCCTTGAGGACACGTAACCGTTCAAAGTTTTCCCCTTGAGCGCTGCCCTCGCCGACAGCGCTACATCATGAAAATGATGTATGTCGCCAAATCCGAATATATGCCGCCATCCATTAGGCGCTTCAAATATAGCAATTTAAAGTCCCTGTCGAGGCATCTCGCAGGCCCGTTCGGATGCGGTATCTGCCACAGACCGAAAGCGATGTTCACTTTGGGTTGCGACTCCATGCGGTCGATGCAACACCTTGTTGAAGTCGTTCGGCTGAAGTCGCCGCCAAGAGCGGGCTCTCTACGTTTATAGACGCGTGCTTATCGCTCGATGACCCAATAGCGTCTACCCACCATTGCCACATGCCTTCTTGATTCCACCGTCACTCGTTCTCCTGGCATCAGTGGTTGCCCGATATCGACTGCGGAAGTGATTAAGAACATCGGTCGATACGTCCCTGATATCACTGGTGTCGACTTTCGATGGATTCCGGTCGCTTACTTGGGCTGTCGGATCAATTGTCCTGCTTCACAATATAGATGCGGCAGCGTTGAAGTCCGCGATGGCAAGGATCCATGAACGTGGGGTAGGGTGTCGCCGGCTGCTTCGGGAAGCTCGGTGCAAGTAGGCCGAGCCGAGTTGCGAGATCGGCATGGAGCGGTATGGTGGTGCCCGCCACTGCGCGAGGCAACTGCAGGCGCTAAATTATTGCGTGAAGCTGGTCGCGCTGCAGTTCGTGAAGCCCTAGGTAAAGAGCAACACAAACGACGCCATGTTTAGCTCGGCTTGACCCACGTCGATTCAATATCGTCCTTTACGGCTTCGTCAATGTCCGTCACGGGGATACCTTTAAGTTCGTCAATGCGGCCATGCCGCATCCCGTAGAAATGACCGCCGAGCCTGTAGGTGGCCGTCCATGTGACCCGATCGGGGTTTGCATGTTGGTAGTCGCCTTCATACGTAAACCCATTCTTTGTCTTCCCAGAAACGACGGCCATTGTGTTGCCCTCAGTTAGCTCACCAATCAGCTTATTCCTTTATCGAGACCAAAGGGATGCTGGCAAGCGATCTAAGGTTCGACTTGCATTGACGTGCGCAGTTCTTCCTAAAAATCACGCCATCACGTTACGCCGAGCTAACAACTGTAAGCGCATGCTGGCAAAGCGCCGGGAAAGTAGACCTTCTCCTTGGCAGGCGTCTCAGCCGAGCGGTTCTCTCCCCTAACGCCAACTGAGTGCTGCCCCGATTTCTACTTTGGGGCTGCGGTTTTGCGCGCTAAAAATCCGCCATGCGGATTACGTGTTGGACACGGTTCGGTAAACTTCAGTTTGAGACACTGGTCAACGTCGGCTGCCTCGGGGCCTCAAGCGGACTATTTTCGCAGGAGAGGTCATGATTACCCAGGTGAACAACCACAAATCGCATTACACCCTTGTTGATCTGATTGACTCAAGCGGCCCATTCACCATATTGAGAAGGGCGCTGGATATCGCAGGGCTTAGCGTAATGCTGAGTGCCTCCGGCCCCTACACATTATTTGCTCCGAACGACAGAGCATTCGCCAAGCTGCCAAAGGGAACCGTTGAGCATTGGCTAAGAGCGGAAAACAGGAGCGACTTACTTTCCGTACTCAAATATCACATCTTTCCCGGCCTCGCCTCTTCCGCGGACGTTGGCACCATGTCACACCCTAAAATGTTGCAGGGTCAAGCCACCTTCATCACCAAGGAAGGAGACAGGATCAGGATCGATGGTTCGAATCTGATCGGGGTGGATATGGTGTCCAGCAATGGCGTCATTCATATGATCGACACCGTCATGCAGCCCTGGCATGAGTGATCTGCGACTAACTAAAGAAATGGCCCTGCTCCACCATCTGGCAGGGAAGGCAGGCATCCCACGTTGCCCAAGGAAAAGTACGCTTCCCAAAGGCGATCATCCGGCAACGTCGGCGGAAATGTTCCGATAAATGCTGGGACAAATTGACGGGTCCGCTATCTGCGTCTGCGCAAAACAAGCACCGGAGAGTACCGCTACTGCAGCATTCGGCCACTGCCGTGCCAGGCCGCTTGATGTGCCCATGCCGATCTTCTATCGTGCCGTGCTGAACAGGGTGATGGCCGGGTGGAACCGTCGGCGATCGGATCATGTAACTCAGGCAGCAGCGGTGTATACCGCTGGCCGCCGTCGATGCATGCGCTACGGTTTTTCGCCGCCACCTCGGACGCATGGATAGCCGTCTAACTTCCCTCTCCAGATTACCTGCCGTGCGCTTTTTGGCTCGAACCGCGCGTCGTGCGTTGGGGGTCGACCGAAAATCGGCGTGCCGGCCGGTCATCATTTCTCGACGGATCCATCCACCGCAGTACCTGGCTTACGAATGGGCATCCGCATGACGATGTGTAACGGGCGGTAACCATTCAAGGCACCTTGGCGCTGTCTCTGTCGCGACCGTCGTTCGCGAATTTAAGGCCATGACGGCCAGCAGCCGATAACCCATCCAATCAAAGCCCTTGACGCGCAACTATGACCGGTGGACGAAACACGATTGTTCGCATTGAGATCCTGACGGGCTTCGTGCTGCTATTGATCGCCGGCGTGCTGGCGATCCTTGCCGCATTCAACAGTGCTCACGCCTTTGATCTTGCAAGCCAGTCGCTTAGAGCCCGCCACGACATCGACCAGCTCTTCGGCGAAATCAAAGATGCCGAGACGGGCCAGCGTGGTTATCTGCTGACCGGAAAATCGGATTACCTCGCTCCTTACCATGAGGCACGCAACGAACTGGACCAGACCCGTTCGGCACTGCGAACCTTGGTCTGGGCGGCCGCTCAACGTCGGCTGGTGAACCAGCTGGATACCGCCATCGACCAGAAGATGGCGGAGCTGGAACATACGATCCAGCTCTACGACACCTCCGGTCCCGCCAGTGCTCTGGCCATCGTCAATGACGATCGTGGCCTGACCCTGATGGGACAAATCCGCACGCTTACCCGTCAATTGGATAATGAACAGAGCGATCAGCAACAGGCTCGCTTGCATCAGTTCCGGCTTCAACAGCAAGTGCTGCTGGGAGCCATCATTGCCGCCACGCTGGTTGCATTCGTCCTGGCCCTGCTCGTACTGCGCCAGGGAGAACGGCAACAAACCGAGCTCGCCTTGAAGAACGCCGCGCTCAGAGAGCAAATGCACCAACAGGCAGGTACCGAAGCGCAGCTGCGGCATGTGCAGAAGATGGACACCCTCGGGCAACTGACGGGCGGCATAGCGCATGACTTCAACAACATGCTGGCGGTGATCGTCGGTAACCTGGAAATTGCGCAACTGCGCTTAGAACGAGGCAGCGGCGACGTGGAAAAGTTCATGCAGAACGCACTTCTGGGCGCAGGCAAGGCAAGCGGCCTGACCAAGCGCCTGCTCGCGTTTTCACGGCGGCAGGCACTTCGCCCGATTGCCGTCGACGTCAACGCGTGCGTGCATGAGATGTCGGCCATTCTCGCCCGTACCCTGGGCGAAAACATTGCCATCAGGCTCAGCCTTGATGATGCGCTTTGGCCTGCGTATGTCGATCGGCCTCAGCTTGAAAGCACGCTGCTCAATCTGGCGGTGAACAGTCGCGACGCCATGGAGAGCGGCGGTCAACTCACCATATTGACCGCCAACGCAAACTTCGATGAGCACCCTTGCGATCAAAACGAAGACACGCTGTCGGGCGACTACGTGATGATGGCGGTGTCCGATACAGGCCACGGCATGACGCCCGAGGTCATGCAACGCGCCTTCGAACCCTTCTTTACCACCAAGGCGGTCGGCCGCGGCACGGGCTTGGGATTGAGCCAAATCCACGGCTTCGTGCTGCAATCCAACGGTCACATCAAAATCGACAGTACCCCGGGCCTTGGTACCACCATCCGGCTCTATTTGCCGCGCGCACCACGGCTGAGCGCGCGCAACGAGCAACATCAAACCCAGGTATCGGCGCTCCCGCACGTCGTGCTCGTCGTGGAAGACGACCCGGATGTGCGCGAGTTGGCCAAGGGTGCGCTGGAAGAGCTGGGCTACACCGCTCTTCTGGCCGATGGTGCGGAAGCGGCCGAGGCGCTATTGAGCGAGCATCCGGAAATTTCGATCCTGCTGACCGATGTCGTGATGCCAGGTCCCAGCGGCGTATCGCTGGCCCGCGAAATGACTCGACGCTATCCGGAACTTCGCGCGCTTCTGATGAGCGGCTATCCGCGCGACATTGTCGATCGCGCACAACCCCATGACGATCGCACACGCCTATTGGCCAAACCATTCACGATGCGTGACCTGGCCGAGGCGCTGCGAGCGGCCTTGAACGATGAATGAGACATCGCGCGGCATCGAGTGACGCACGCGGCCGCTTGGCCATGCCTCGATGTTGAAGACCGCGTGCAGCGGGTACGGCCCACGGGTGAATGCCGCACGCAACATGCATGGCGCGATGACCTATGCCATGACGCGCGACAGCTCGCATATGAAAAATCCGCGTTAGACACCGGCCGATTGCTGCACCTGCGTCGGACTTATGCCGCCGCCGCGCACATCCGCGCGTGCCGCATGGAGAGATCGCGTGAGAACGGGTGATTTATACGCGAGACACGGCGATTTCGGTTGCGTGCCAAGCGCAGAGTCGACTCCTATATTTCGGAGCGGGCTGTAGGAGCGCACAGCCATGCATGTCACGGGGAGGAGACCTTTGGATCAAGGTCCCGGCGCTGCTTTCGGCGCGTGGCATTCGTTTGAACGCGGGGACTTCACATGTTGAATGACAAACATCGGCCGTGGCTTGCGGTCGCGGGTTTGGCCCTGGTCATCGGGGTGCCGGCCGCAGCAAGCGCAAGCAACTCGACCCAAAGCCCTGGTTACCTGCCGCCCATTACGCAAGATCAGGCGCGCATTCAAGGTTCCGTCGACGATAACCAGAAGGTCGCTCTTACCAACACACACTCCTCTTATGCCGTGGCCGCCTACGACAAAGGCGCGCTCCCCGCTACGCAAACGTTCTCGGATCTTTCGCTGGTGCTGAAGCGCAGTCCGACCAAGCAGCAAGAGTTCGACAACCTGCTCAACGCGCAGGCCAATCCGAGCTCGCCCTACTTCCATCATTGGTTGACTGCAGCACAAATCGGCCTGTTCGCGCCCAATCCATCGGACGTGGCCAAAGTGACGCAGTGGATGAAATCGCATGGACTGAAGGTCACGTACGTGAGCCCGGACGGCCTGATCATCCATTTCTCGGGCAACGCGGCCGAGTTGAACAGTGCGTTCAACGCGTCGATGCACAACTACCAGATCAATGGCGAAAAGCATTTCGCCAACGCGAACGCCGCGCAAATTCCAACCGCGTTGTCATCGATCGTCCAATATGTCCGCCTGCACAACTTCTTCCCCAAACCGCAGCACGTGGACGTGGGCGTGGTGAGCAAGGACAAGGCGAACGGTCACTGGAAAATGCTGGCAAAAGCCAGTGCGACGGCAAACGGCAAGCCTGTCGCACAATTCACCGTACCGGGCGGCAACGTGGATACGCAGACCACGTACGACGTCGCTCCCGCGGATTTCAACACGATCTACAACGTCACTCCGCTATGGAACGAGGGGACGCGCGGCGCCGGGCAGACCATCGTGGTGCTTGAACGCACCGACGTGAATCCGGCCGACATCCAGACCTTCCGCAAGGCCTTTTTGCCGGCCAATGCCAAGGGCACGATCACCTACGTACATCCCAACAACTGCACGGATCCGGGCATCAACGGCGATGAGAGCGAAGCGGCGCTCGATGCCGAATGGGCCGGTGCCGCTGCGCCCGATGCGAACATCGTATTTGCGTCGTGCGCGGACACCAGCAGCGACTTCGGCGCATTCCAGGCCGGCTTCGGCATGGCCGACAGCTCCGCCACCGCCTCGCCGGGCAATGTATGGAGCTTGAGCTACGGCGAATGCGAATCGGCCGCTGGCGGCGACACGACGGCATCACTGTTGTGGTCGGATGCGGAAGCCGAAGGCGTCACCGTGTTCGTGTCGACCGGCGATGCCGGTTCGGCCGCGTGCGATCAGAACGCCATTGGCGCGGCATCGGGTGGCGCGCAGGTCAACATCATGGCGTCCACACCTTATAACGTTGCCGTGGGCGGCACGGATTTCAACGACCTCAACAATTACGCCGCGTATTGGACCTCCACCAACCTGGCGTTGAACGGATCGGCCATCAGCTACGTGCCGGAACAAACCTGGAACGATTCCTGCGCCAGCAGCGAGCTCGATACATTGATGGGCTACAAGAACGGCCTCGATGCGTGCAATGACGGCACTGGCCCCGGCAGCAATTACTTGAACACCGCCGGCGGTGGCGGCGGCGCCAGCATCGTTTTCCCGCAACCGGCATGGCAGACGGGCGTCTACGGACAAACCAATTTCAGCTCGCGCACCTTGCCCGATGTGTCGCTGTTCGCCGCTAACGGCCTGTACGGCCATGCGCTGGTGTATTGCATGTCCGACGCCAACGAAAACGGCACGGCGTGCAACTACACCGACTCCGACGATGTGTACTACAACAGCGCCGGCGGTACCTCGTTCGCCGCACCGGCGATGGCCGGCGTGCAGGCGTTGATCAACCAAGCCACCGGCGATACCAGCGGAAACATCCTGCCGGCCCTGTACAACATCGGCACCAAGGAATACGGCACCAACGCATCGCCGAACAAAGCCACGGTAACCCGCTGCGATGCATCCAATGGCGCCTCGATCGGCAGCACCTGCGTGTTCAACAACATCACCGTCGGCAACATCGACGTGCCATGCTGGGCCGGTACGGCCAATTGCTATCTCGGCCCGAGCAACAATTCGCTGCAGTCGTTCGGGGTGGTGTATGCGACGCCGAGCCAAAGCTCGCTCACGCTCGTGCCTGCATGGTCGGCCGGCTCCGGCTACAACATGGCCACGGGTCTGGGTTCGGTCAACGTGACCAACCTCGTCAACGCGGTGGTCGACTTCGAGAAACCGTTCAATCGCACCAACAAGTATGCGGCGCCCTACGACTTCATGTCGTCGAACGTCACCAACACCGATTGGTTCAGCAATGACGGCTTCAGCGATATCGCCGTGGTCGATCCGGTCAAGGGCAGCATCACCACGCTCGCGATGAAAGGCAGCGTAATCCGCGGTCAAGTCACGCAGGCGTCCACCCCGGGTGAAACCGTCGCCAACGCGGCGGATTACTTCCCCGCGCTGGATGCCCTGGGCCTGGATTCGGCGCACCTGGCATGGACCGGTCCGGACGGCCAGCTTTACGTGTGGATCTCCGATGACATCGGCGATTTCTTCAAATACGACGTTGCGCCGTTTGCGGCCGGATGGAAGCTGCTGGGTTCGGAAGTGATCGACAGCAGCGGCGCGCCGCAACTGCTGTGGTACGACGCCAGCACGTCGCAATACGAGTGGTGGACGCTGGGTACGGACCCGAGCACGGCTGCGCCCACGCTGGCCTCCAACTCCGGTCCGCTCTCTGCAACGAACAAGGGCGATGTGCCGACCATGGCCGACCTCAACGGCGACGGTTACGGCGACCTGGTGTGGACCAACCCCGCCAACGACACCGTCACCGCCTGGATCAACAACCTGCAGGGCGGCTATGCCACGCACACCATCGCCAACCGTCCAGACGGCTATACGCTGGTGGGCGCGGGCGACTTCACCGGCAACGGCATTACCGATCTGGTGTGGATGAATACCGCCAAGCACGATCTGCAGATCTGGACGATGAATGGCTTCACCGTCACCAAGAAGACGACGGTCAGCTACAACGCGGGCTATACGCTGGCGGCGATTGCCGACTATGACGGCGACGGCCTGGCCGACCTGCTGTTCGTCAACGCCAAGGGTGCCGTGTTCGATTGGCAGAGCGACGGCAGCGGCGGCTTCCAGAAGCTGCAGGTCGCAACGCCTGACGGCACGCCGTTCAAGGTACCGGCCGGCTCGAGCATTCAGCCGAACTGGCTGCAGGGTTCAGCCACGGGCGGTGTCGCCAACCCGCCGGCGCTGGCCAGCCACTAAGGCGGCCCTTGTAACAAAACAATGGGTCACACCCTTGAAGCCGGGCAGCAATGCCCGGCTTTTTTATGCTGCATCACAGATTGGAGACCGGTTAATGCCTACCTTATGATGGTTTGCGTTGGCGCTCTAAGGCCGGCCGCGTGGTTTCACCGTAGCACTGGCGATACCGATACCCAAGTGAGTTCGCAATCTCCGCTCCATGTGCTGATTCTTGAGGACGACGATCTGCTGCGCGATCGCGTGCTCGTCCCGCACTTGCGGCAGTTTGGTTTTCATGTGGAAGCGATCGGCCGCGCGTCGGAGCTTGACGCCAGGCTGCATCAGCCACTGCCGGATATCGTGGTGCTGGACATCGGCCTGCCCGACCTGGATGGCTTCGAAGTCGCACGCATGTTGCGCGCGAAGGTCGCCGAAATCGGCATCGTCATGCTTACTGCGCGCGCCGAACCGCATTATCAGGTGCGCGGTTTGTCGGAAGGCGCCGATGCCTATCTGGCCAAGCCGGTGGATATCGATGTGCTGGCGGCAACGCTTTACAGTCTCGCCCGACGACTGCACCCGGCATCGCCCGCGTCCATCGATCACAGCTGGCGCCTGGGCGCCGAGGGCTGGTGTTTACTGTCTCCCGAAGGGCAACCGGTGGCGCTCAGCCAGCTCGAAAGCCGCCTGCTGGCGCCGTTGATCGAGAACCCCAATCGCGTCATCTCGCGTGAAGCATTGATCCAGGCGGTGACGACCAACATCCACGCGTACGATCCGCATCGCCTGGATACGCTGGTGCATCGCATCCGCAAGAAAGTGATGCGCGTGCTGGGCACGCCCTTTCCGCTGAACGCGGTGCCGGGCCAGGGTTATGTGCTGGTCTTTCACTGAAGCCGGATCGTCTCATCGCGCTGTCGTGCAGGATGGCGACGCGCGACCTGCTGCACACGGGTCAATAACGTTTCGGGTGCAAACGGTTTGGGCAATCTTTCATTGAGCGCGTGACTGCCCTCACCTGCATCCGCGTCTCGCTCCAGGTAAGCGGAAATCAAAATCGCCGGCACGGACGGATACCGCTCGCGGATACGCGCCAGCAACGTCGAACCGTCGATGTCCGGCATGCGGTGATCGCAGATCAGCACCTGCGGCGCCGATGACGATTCGGCCAAATGCCGCATCGCCTCAGCACCATTGGCCGCTTCGTCCACCACACAACCGCCTTGCGTCAACGCGGAACTCAGCAATGTGCGCAGATCGTCATCATCGTCAATCAACCATACACGCAGCGACGCGAGATCGGGTTCCGGTATGCGCGCCGACAGCGTATCCGTTCGGGGTAGGCGCATCCTGATCGCGGTGCCGATACCTGGCGTACTGTCGATTGCGACGGTTCCACCAGCACGATGGATGAGGTCATACACCACGCTCAACCCCAGCCCCGTGCCGAGGCCGACCGGCTTGGTGGTAAAGAACGGTTCGAACGCGTGCTGCACGGCCTCGGCGGACATACCGGCACCGGTATCGCGGATCGTGATGGCGATCTGCCCATCGCCGTCATCCGCCGCGCTGACCACGCATACGCCACCGTGTTCCTGCATCGCGTCGCGTGCGTTGGTGACCAGGTTGAGCAAGGCGAGCTCGAATTGGTTTCGATCAAAATGGATCAACAGCGGCAACGCCGGTGTGGCGATCTCCAGCTTGATGTCCGGCGGCAACAATTGCTGCAGCAGGGGACGCAGTTCGCGCAGTGCCTGAGCGACATCGAACGTCTCCGTCAGGGTGACGCTTCGACGGCTGAAGTTCAGCAGTTTCCTGCACACCGCCGCGCCACGGCGCGCGGCAAGCTCGGTACCTTCGAGCGCGTCCGCCAGCTCGCGGGCGACCGGTGCCATATCCTCGTGCGGCTCGTCCAACCGTTGCCGTGTGCGGGCAAAACCCAGCACGATGCCGAGCACGTTGTGAATATCGTGCGCGATGCCGCTGGCAAGCTTGCCCACGGCATCCATCTTCTGCGCATGCAGCAGCTGTTCCCTGGCGTGCTCTCGCTCGGTGATTTCCTGCTGCAGTTGCTGGTGCTGGCGATGGACCTGCTCGTAGCTTTTGCGCAACGACTGCACGCTCCGATCCAGCACGATCGCTACCGCAAGGTACGCCCACATCGTTCCCGGCAATCCGGCATACAAACCCACCAGGACTTGCGGCAGCGCTGGCGGAAAGAGCGTCTCCACCGTCATGCCGGCAAAGTAGGCAAGCAAGGTGCCCCCATACACGTACCACAGCGCGGACCTGCCCAGCATCAGGCCCGCAATGATCATGGCGACAAAGAAAATCGAATCGTCGCGCGTATCGGTAATGCCGGTCACCCCGAAAAAGACCACGGCCGAAACAATGATGACGCTGAGAAATTGTTTTACCGCCCGCCGAAACAAACCGCGACGAATGAGATAAACGCCGACCCATGCCGACGCGGACATGGCCACATCCGTCGCCAGGTCGACAATGAAGGGAATGCTCGTGCCTCGGAGCTCATGGCTGTGAGCGGTGATAAGCAGATGCAGATTCGCGTGCGAAAGAATGTACAGCTTGTTCAACGGCTGCATGCAGCCGTAAAACGCGAAAAAGAACTGCATGAAAAAGGCGTTGCTGCGATCGACCGGATCGTCGACCGGCACCTTCGCCAACCACGCCAACGCGCGCTTCAACAGACCGCGCCCCGCACCCACCACTGCGCTGTGTGACATCACTTATCGCCCCGACCCATCACCGGCATGAACAACCAACAGGTAATGCGGCCCCCTTCCGCCACGCCGGCATACTACTCCAGCATCACCATCAAGCGATGGCCATGGCTTGGCGCTGAGACGCAAGGCACGGAACGTGCCTGACGGGCAGAGCGAGACCAAAACGCGTCCCTATTTCGAATTTCCTTGTGCCGCAACGATTTAGACGTCTAAATGTGGCCGTGAGCGGATACGAGCCGCACCGCTACGCGTGCCATGACGCGTATGCACCCAGCGCTGCCGCGCGCGACGCTTGCAGATTGAGCATGGGCGGTAGATAACCGGTGCGCTGGGCGACAGACGCATCCTTCCAGGGTTCGTGCAGGAGATCGTTCGGCAGTTGCGCCAACTCCGGCAGCCAGCGGCGCAGATAGGTACCGTCCGGGTCGAACTTCTGCGCCTGGCTGACCGGATTGAAGATGCGAAAGTAAGGCGCGGCATCGGCGCCGCACCCGGCCACCCATTGCCACCCCAACGTATTGTTGGCCAGATCCGCATCCACCAAGGTATCCCAGAACCAGCGCGCGCCATGCAGCCAGTGCTGCCGCAGATTCTTGGTGAGCAGGCTCGCGACCACCATGCGCACCCGGTTGTGCATCCAACCCGTCTGCCAGAGCTCGCGCATGCCGGCATCCACCAGCGGAATGCCCGTGCGTCCTTGCTGCCATCGACGCAATAGCGCGTCATCATCGGGCGCCCAGGGGAAGTCGGCAAAGCGCGGGTTGAAGCTCTCCACGGGTGTGCGGGGGAAGTGATAGAGCAGATGGTAGGCAAACTCGCGCCATCCCAGCTCGCGCAAGTAGGGCTCGATGTCGGGACGTCGACGCGTATCGATGCGTTGCGCGTGACGATGCAGCGCATGAAAAATCTGCTGCGGTGAAATCTCTCCAAAATGCAGATGTGGAGATAGTCGGGACGTGCCATGCCGGGCGGGACGATCTCGCGCTGCCGCGTAATCGCGCAAGGCGTCGTCGCAGAACAGCTCCAGCATGTCCCAGGCGCCCCGTTCACCCGGACACCAGGATTCGCCGAAGGCTTTGTACCAAGGGATGCGCGGCAGAAGTTCGAAGGCTTCCAATGGCGCGCTTCCGGGAATGTCCGCCCATTCCACGCCCGTCGGTTCCGGCAAAGGCTCTACAACGCTGAGCGTGGGACGGACGCTGCGCCAATACGGCGTAAAGACCCGATAGGGTGCATCTTGTTTGGTTTGCACTTGCCAGGGTTCGCGCCACAGCGTGGCCGAATAGCTGTGCACCTCGATACCCTGCTCCCGCAGCGCTTGCTTGACATGCGTATCGCGCGCGATGGCGGCCGGTTCGTAACGGCGATTCCAGTAAACCGCCCTGGTACCGCTGTGCTCGATGACATCGCGCAAGGATGGCAGTGTGTTGCCCTTGCAAAGATGCAGTTGACCGCCGCGCTCGCGCAACTGCTCATGCAACGCGCGAAGAGAATGATGCAGCCACCATCGACTGGCACCGCCCAGTTGCCAGGGTGCATCCTCATTCTCCGTATGAATATACAAGGGCAGAACACGCGAATGGGATGCGTACGCTGCGGAAAGCGCGGGATTATCGTTCAACCGCAAATCGCGGCGAAACAACACGATTGCGGTAGTCATGCCGGACGTTATTCCATCAGGTGCGCCAGAGAACTACGAGGGCGGGATGACGCAGGCAACGTTGTAGCCCCACTTCTGCGATTTCTCAAACGAGCCGTGCCTCGTTCGCCGATCCGATGCCTGCAATCACGATAGCACTATCGTTTGTCGAACGCCGATGAGGGCCACCCCAAGGCAAGCGCGTTTTTCACCAACGCGCGCACTACCAATGCAGGTGTTGGCTCAACCAGGCGTCGAAGAGTTCAAAGCGCAAGGCCTTCACGTGATTGGACTGCGGTACCCACGCCGTTCCGATACCGCAGACATCGAGGATCGGCTTGAACGGTGTGCCTCTTACCGCAAACACGGGACCACCGCTCATGCCACGCGCACCGTCAGGAAGTGCCCATTGGGTCGGTTTCAGGTCAGAGGTATGCAATCTGTCCGGTTCGACCGGAAAGTACACAAAGGGACTCGCATCGTCTATTGATTCCAGCGAATGTTTCGCAAAGGTGGCTATCCGCTGGTGAGGGCGTATTTCGCGCCCCGTATAGGTCTTGTTTTTAGTCCATGGAAATCCGGTGAATGCATAGAGCCTGTCTTCCGGAAAATTCGGGCACACCTGCTTTTCATCGAAGAAAGTAACGTGCGCGTAGGTCTGCGAGGGTTGTTTCCACAGTGGCGCAACCGCGATATCCAACTCCTTTTGGTGGAAGAATTCCAATTTGGATAGATGGATCATCGCCTTGCGTCCACGCGTCAAAAGACCGGCACCACGACCCCGTTGAATGCTGTCAATGACATCCTCAAGCACATGCCCCGCCGTAACAAGGAACGGCCATCCGTGCCGGGAATAGAAGAAAGCCGTGCCAAAGCCCTCGATTCGCTGCCCTGGCATCACGCGCACGGCCATCGCCACGGAGCTACTACATGCGTCTATCGCCGCATCAATCTGCCGATACCATTGCTGGAGTAGCGCGTCTGCGCCCGCGGGCAAAGCCGATTCATCCGTCCCAATGCGCGTAAGCTTCATAAGTGGATCCCTCGTCACTGTGACTGGCTATGTCGAGGGTATTAACCTCGTTGCCGACATCTGCGATAGCTTTAAGATGCCACAGGAGGCGCTGGATGCGGTACGACGTACATGCGATTATTTCATGGCATGTATGACGGCGTAGCTGAAGTCTTCGCCTGCTGACCTCCACGTGAGCGAGGTCCACGGCTGAAGTGCCTGTGCAGCTGAGGGGTTCGAATCTCGTACTTTCTCTAGGCGCCGCTTTCTTTATCCATCGCTCACTTGAAAAGTCTTCGAGAACCTCTTGCGCGCACGGGCGTGAGCTATTCGCCGGAGACGCCCGTGAAAGCCATGAACGCGAGAGCACACACCGACATGTGCAAGGAGCTCGCAGAGAGTCGTCGGTGCCTGGAGATTCACCATTATGTATACACCGCGCTTCATTCGATGCTCGCCTTTGTGGAACGATGAGCAGGGCGCCAAGCTGTACACCATTTCAGTGATGAACGCGCCCGTCGACATGGGGCCGTTCCTCGACCGCCTGGTGGTCGTCAAGGCCGATCGCGACATTGATTGGGCTGGAACCGCTCATTTCGCAATCTTCCACCAGGGCATTGCGTTTCCTTACTGCGTGCTGTGTTGGTGGGGCAACGACAACGAGCTATTTACTTCCGTATCCGTGCGTGTCGGCAAGGGGTGGGTAGAGCGGCCCGAGCGCTATTCGTTCTGCTTATACGACATGGAGGTTTTTTGGGTCGAGCGAACCGTGTATATCGAAACCATGTATGGCGAGCATCCTGACCTGCTGGCCTATCGGCAGGCACTGAGGCAGGATTGGTTATCTCCATCTCAACCGGACAGCGTGCCCGGCAAGCACATGACCTGATCCTTTGCTCGCACCTGCATGCAGACGAAACAAATAAACAAAACCCTGCAACACGCCGAAGGGTTTTGTTTATTTGTGCCAGCCCGCGCCATCGCGGTTTCGGCTGGCCGTGGTCAATCGTGAATTTCGGCCGGAGAGGCCAAGGTGCTCAATCCGTCGGGCGTTACGTTGCTTGGCGCCTAATATTGGGTGTTCAAGTCGACTGTCGCGTGACTGCCGCATCGATCGTTGTCTGCTTCCCACCCAGAACGACTTTTAAACAAAGCGTAACGACTTCAGAGGTATTTGAATGTACGAGGACAAATGGCGCCGTTTACGGGCATGGACTTATGTATCGAGGGCAATCTTTATTCTCGGCATTCCAGTCGCCTTTCTCTTTAGTTCTCCTCTTCTTAAAGCATTCGACGGCTATTTTTTTCTGTGCTGGTTTGTAGCCTTCGCCGGCGCGAGCTCGGTCGCGGCATCATTCCGATGCCCTCGGTGCGGAAATCCTTTTTTTAAGCCCAACTTTCTCGCTTATAGCGGGTTTTCACGGAAATGCGTGCATTGCGGCTTGCCCCAATGGTCGGATGGCGGCCATGGTAGTGCCCGTGCTTGATCGATCTTAGAAGGTGTTTGAGCGATTTCGAACGGAATCGTCGACGCGAAGATAGGGAGTGAACGCGGCGGCCCTCTCAATGCTTCGATGAAACATCCGCACCCCTCTTGCTTCGACAAACCTCCTCCAGCACACCGCGAAGCTGGAAGCTCATCTCTCCAAAAAGCTGCCCTAGCAACACACGGCGGATAAGCAGCATGGCGCTGTCCTCGTCGACGGTTGGCGCGGTGCCGGCCAGTTGGGCCATCAGCAGAAGCTTGTCGCAGATGACGCAGAGGTCGTCGAAGTGGTCTTGGGATAGCGCGTAGGTTTTGGGGTTTAGCACGTCGTGCAGGGTGCTGGTCATGGGCGTACTCCATTGCGTTAAGTCACGCCACGTATTGCGCGTGGCGTGAAGGGTTTGCAGGAAAAATCCTGCATGTAGGCGCGGAAGGATCCGATTCCGTTTCTACGAAAACCCTGAGTGGCCCGACGCCGCGCAGCATGCAGGGCGGTGAAGTGGTGTAAATCTCGGCGTGGTGGGAGCACGCGGGTGCGTGCGTGCCGTATGATCGGGAGTAACCATTATCGACTGCTCTCTAGTTGGTTGTGGCCAGCGGGTCGTTTGAGTTGCTGCTCAGGCGATCCGCGCACTTCACTCATGTCGGGCGTGTCGGTGTCATCCACGCGGATGGACACGCCCGACTTTCGCACCATCGCACATTTGCGACATGCTTATCTGTCAGTGCAAGCAGACTGGTGTTGACGGTATCGCTGACGATGTTTGGTTGTTACGTGGAAGACACCGCCAACCGCGTGGCATCAATGCATGAATTTTTCGAGCGTGAGTTGCGCTGCCTGCTCAAATGATTGAGCGACGCGGTCCACATCCGGGCCGGCTTCGGCTGGCTCTTGAATCTCCAGGATGTGCGGAAGCAGTACGGCGATAAGGGTCACGTCGGTAAAGCGCCGCCGCATTTCCTGCGCCATGGCCTCTGACGATTCGCGCCCTTTGGGTCCTGGCGCGTTGACGATGTGGAGCATGGACACTGCATTGGGCGTGGCTTCCGGATGGCTTTCCGCGGCGAAGTCTTCAACATCTTTCATGGAGATGTGGCGCGCGTCGATGCTGAGATGGCGCAGGATGCGCACAAGTATTTCGGTGGCGACATCGTCGTAGCTGCTGCCGCTGCCCAGGCATAGCACGATGGAACCCGGAGCCACGGCGAGCGGCCCCTGCCAACGGCCGGCGGAGTGCTCGCGCTGCTGGCGCAGGTAACGGCCGAGGTTGTCTTCATCCAACACGGAGGTGGAACGGCGCCAGCGCGGTTGTGAGGATGATTCCCTGCCCAGCGTTTCGATCACGCGCACGACGGCGGTCCGTGCTTTAAGCAACTGTTGCGGGCCGATGGCTTTTTGCGCCAGATCCATCTGCGCCAGTTGCAACGCGGGCAGCAGTACGGCGTCGCAATAGCGGGCAAACGAGCGTTGTCTCAAAAAGATGCGGGCGGACGCGATGATTTCGTCGGCATCGCCGGACAATGCGCGTTGGTAGAAGCGCTGCGGCAGCGTCAATGCGGGTGCATCGCCGAGCAGAATGCCGAGCACGTTGAACGCTTTGACATGTCGCCCCATCACCACCAGGCAGAGTGTCAACGGCGTGGACAGCACCAGGCCCATCGGCCCCCACAGCCAGCTCCAGAAAATCGCCGCAATCACCACGGCAAGCGGTGACAGGCCGGTCGCGTGGCCATAGAGCTGCGGCTCCACCCATTGGCTCACCACCACTTCGACCACGGCGAAGAGTGCGAGCGTCATGAACAGCAGCGACCACCCCGGCGTCACGGCCGCCGCAAGCAAGCCGGCCAGCAGCGCGGCGAGCCACACGCCCACATACGGCACAAAGCGCAGCACCGCGGTGAGCGCGCCCCATAGCAAGGCGTTGGGAAGCCCAATGGCGGCCAGGCCCAGCCATATCAGCAAGCCCACGCCCACATTCACCGCAAACTGCGAGACGAAGAAGCGCGAAAGACGCTCGCCGCCGTCGTTGATCGCCACGGTGGTGGCGCGCAGATCCGCGCCGCCAATGACGCGGATAAAGCGATCGCGCAACGATTCGTATTCGAGCAGCACGAAGACCAGCACCACCAGCACGATGCCGGCGGTCTCCAGCGGGCTCCACAACGAGGACAGCACCCGCTTTACCGCGTCCCACGGGCTGGACAGCACCGGCGTGGAGGGGACATAGGCCGGCACGGCTGTCTCCTGCGCTTGCCCGGCGCTGCTTGCACTCAGCGCGTTGATCACTCTGCCCGCTTCCCCGCGCATCGCCTGCACGTGCGCCACGGTGACGTCATGCAAGAACTGCAGCTTGGCTTGTACGGTGCGTTCGTACTGGGGAAGGCTTTCGGCCAGATGCACGATCTGCGAGCCGATCACCGTCATGAGCCCGGCGGCGACGGTAGCCAGCAGCAGCACGGCAACGAGTACGGCGTAGGCATGCCCTATCCGCAATTTCTGCAGCAGGCGCACGAACGGCGCCATCAGCAGGCCCAGGATCAAGGCCAGGATGACCGGCACCAGCACGTCTTTGCCGAAATACAACAAGGCGAGCACCACGCCGATGGCGACCACGTTCAAGGCGCGCTGGCTTGTTGGTGTGACCGGCTGCGTATCTAACATGAGTGCCTTGGCCTTGAAGGTAGCTGACGTGGCAGATGGTAAAGCCGCGAACAAAGCTTCGCATGGCTTATCGCCTGAGCGCGGCAGCGTTTGGGTCGCTGCGCCGCATAAGCGCGCATGCGCTGGCACGGATTTTCGTGCACGCACGCATGGCACCAAGCTTGCTTATTTACCTCATTGGGATGCTCACGCGACGGAAAACCGTCGCCAGCCACGTCTTTTTGACGCGGTACCACCCGCCATGAGGAGTGCGATGATGTCATCGACCGCCATGCAACAACGTGCCCGCCGCATCGGTTTGGCCATGCCGGCCATGCTCGTGCCTGTGGACGGCCGCGCATGAACGCGATCAGCCGCATTCCGTTGCTGGTGGCGCAGCTGCCCGACACCGACGCGTTGCTGCCGTATCTGCGGGAGATCGACGCCAATCGCTGGTACACCAATTTTGGCCCACTGGTCACACGGCTGGAGCAGCGTTTTGCGGCCAGCTTTGCGCCGCCGCCCGGCGCGCCCTCCGCCATTACAGCCGCCAGCGGCACCGCCGGGCTGGAGCTGGTGCTCGGCGCGTTGGAACTGCCGACCGATGCGAAGGTGTTGCTGCCCGCACTGACTTTCGTCGCGACGGCCACGGCGGTGATCCGCTCGGGCTATCGCCCGTTGATCGGTGATGTGGATGCATCGAGCTGGTTACTCACGCCGGAGACCGCGCGCGAGTATGCCGCGCGCCATCGCGTGGATGCGGTGATGCCGGTGGCCACGTTCGGCAATCCGCAGGATGTGGAAGCGTGGGATGCGTTTGTCGCCGACACCGGCATACCGGTGGTGATCGACGCTGCAGGCGCCTACGGCAATCAACGCGTGGGGCGTCGCTGCCATGTGGTTTTCAGCCTCCACGCGACCAAGGCGCTGGCGGCCGGGGAAGGTGGCGTGGTGGTGAGTTATGACCATGCGCTGGCCAAGCGCGTGCGCCGGCTCAGCAATTTCGGCATCGACCTGGAACAAGGCAGCCAGGTGTTCGTGGCGGGCGAAAACGGCAAGCTCAGCGAATACCATGCGGCCGTTGCGCATGCCGCACTGGATCAATGGCCGGTGGTTGCCGCGCGGCGACGTGCGGTGCAGGCGCGCTATCAGCATCTGTTGAATCTGCACTGCCCCGATCTGCGTTTGCAGCGCCGGGCGGCGGATGGCATCTACCCGATTCTGGTGGTGCTGCTCCCAGAAGGTTTGCACGCACGCGATCTGCAACCGGAATTGCTTTGGCGCGGCATCGAAACACGCCAGTGGTACTGCCCTACGCTCGACCAGCACCCGGCGTTTTCCGCCTATGTCGGCGGTCCGTTGCCGGTGGCGCATGATCTGGCCGAACGCCTGCTCGGTTTGCCGTTTTTCGTGGATATCGATGAGCTGCAGATGCATCGCGTCTGCCAGGCGATGGCCGAACTCACCCATCAGGTGCACGCATGAGCCTGCTCGATGCGGGACAGCTCGGCTTTCGGCAGCGCGGCCGCAATGTGCGCATTTATGCCGGCGCCAGGATCATCGGTGCGGAATTCATCACGCTGGGCGACAACATCATCATCGATGATTTTGTTTTTATCTATGCAAGCGGGCCGACGGTCATCGGAAGCCACGTGCACATCGCCTCGTTTTGTTCGCTGGTCGGTGGCGGCGAATTACGCGTGGGTGATTTCTGTTCGTTGTCATCGGGCGTGCGCGTGCTCACCGGCTCGGATGATTTTCACGGCGGTGGTTTGACTAATTCGACCATTCCGGCTGAGTTTCGGCATGTGTCGCGCTCGTTCGTGCATATTGGCCGACACAGCATGGTCGGTACCAATACAGTAGTGCTACCCGGCACGCGCATCGGCGAGGGCGCAGCGATTGGCGCCGGCAGCCTGGTCAACCGCGATCTTGCACCATGGGGAATCTATATCGGCAGCCCGGCGCGGCGGATTCGCGAGCGGCCGAGCGAGCCGATCCTGGCGCAGGAAGCTTTATTGCAGGCTGCGCATCCCTTTCAGTGCGTGGCGTGAATGCTGTGCGTGGTGACGCTGATGTCTCCCTTGTTTGCGCACGCGTGCGCGGCGGTCCCTATGGACACGGAATACCGCAATGATTGACGACACGTCCATCGAAAAAAATCACGCCACCTTTCGGCAAATGGTCGCCGATGTGGAAGCGGCCATTGCGTGCGCTGACTGGAATCAAGCGATCTATCTGTCCGGCGTGGCCGCGCGATGGGCATGGCTCAACAGTTGCGGCATCTTCGCATCGCCGGAACTGGAAGCACTGCTGACACGCATTGGCAGCGCGCTGCCCGATCATGACGCGTGCCGTCGTGGCGAAGGCAAGCGCCATGTCGTCACGGTGATGAGCAGTGCGCATGATTCCGGTGGCCATACGCGTTTGGCAACGCGCTGGATGGCATTGGATAAAGCGTCACGTCATACGCTGGTGTTGATCCTGCAGGATGGGATTGAGCTGCCCTCCCTGGTGACCGATCTGGTCGCCGAGGGCACGGTCGAGCTGGTGGTGCTCGACGACGATTCCTACGTCGATCGCGTACTGCATCTGCGAAAACTGCTTGCGCAAAGCGACTACGCGGTGTTGCACATCCGCCCGAATGACGCGATTGCGGTCGCCGCGCTTGCGGGCATGGCGGAGCCGCCGCCGGTGCTTTTGGAGGATCACGCCAATCATTGTTTCTGGATCGGTGCAAGCGTCGCCAATGTCGTGGTCTCGCTACACGAATCCGGCATCCGGGTCGCCACCGATCGACGCGGCGTGCCGCGCGCGCATATCAACTGGGTGCCGATGCCGCTGGACTACGCCAAGCTGGATCGCGCCGGTTCGAATGATGTTCGCGCGCGTCGTGGCATCCCGCATGACGCCGTGCTGCTGATGTCCTCGGGCGCGCCCTATAAATTCATTCCCATCGACGACATATCGCTATCGGATCTGCTGGAACCTATCCTGACGGCGCGGCCAGACGTGCATCTTCTGGTGGTCGGTCCAGACGCCGATCCGGCCAACACGCATCTTGCCCAACGCTATCCGCAGCGCGTGCACATGGTCGGCTTTCTCAACGAAGCCGCGCTGACGGATTGCTATAACGCCTGCGACATTTATTTGGAGTCGGCACCCTTCCCCTCCGGCACTGCGTTGGCGGAAGCGGCAGCGGTGGGTCGACCCATCCTGAAGTTTTCTCCTGCCCAATGGCGTCGCTGCAGTTTTGCGGTGGATATCGATGCGGTACCCGCGCCTGCCTACATATGGTCGGACAAGGAGGGTTATCGCC
This sequence comes from Dyella monticola, assembly GCF_003363155.1. Lineage (GTDB taxonomy): Bacteria > Pseudomonadota > Gammaproteobacteria > Xanthomonadales > Rhodanobacteraceae > Dyella_B > Dyella_B monticola. The sequence continues at coordinate 90,475 of NZ_QRBE01000011.1, forward strand.
AAGACCTGCTGTATCTGATCGATCATCCCGAGCAACGCGTGGTGCGCGGGCACTTCGCACGCGCATCGGTGCGCGCGTGCCACGGTGATGCGATGTTCCTGTCGACGCTCGAAGCGGCCTACGCATGCGCGACGCACTTGCCGCGCATCACGCTCGACGCCGCGGCCTGCGCGCAACGCACGGAACTGCTCGATACGCTTCTGCTCAAGATGGCGAAGAACGCCGAGGAGCCAAAAAACGAAGCATTGGCGTTATTTAGCACGATGCGCGCTTCGACACCGCAGGAGCGATACACCAATTGGCTGGCCATGCAGCGCCTGCACGCATCGCAAATCAAGCTGTTGCAGCCGACGCTACGCGAACACGATCGGGTGCACGTCGTTGTACTGGACCTCGACGACGATACAGCGGCGCTGGCCGAGACCTCGCGCAGTCTTGGCGAACAGTCGCTCGCAGCCTGCGATATACACGTGCTGAAGCGCGGTGATTGTGCGCCGGTGCACGAGGGCACCGAACCTGACTGGATTACACCTTTCAACGTGCTGGCAAGCGCCAGCCGCGCGGAGGTTCTGCTTACGTTGCGCGCAGGCGACACGTTGAGTGCTGATGCATTGCTGTTGCTGGCCATGCGGTTTATGGAGCAGCCTTCCATCGCGTGTTGCTACATGGATGAGGATGCTCACGTCGAGGATGGCCTCTTTCATCCGGTCTTCAAACCTGACCTCAACCTCGATCTGCTGCGCAGCTATCCGTACATCGGACGTGCACTGGCCGTTCGGGGCACGGCGCTGCTTTTGCTGGGCGGCCTAGCCACAGCGCACCCTGCGCTGAGTCATTACGATTTCGTCCTCCGTGTCATCGAGCAGTGTGGGCTTGAAGCGGTCGGGCATCTGGCGGAGGTAACGGTGCATGCGCGGCTTTCCTACGCCGCATGGCTGGGCAGCCCTGCCGTCACCGCGCATGCGGCCACGGTCGTGTCCGCACATCTTCAACGCCTTGGCATCGCCCACGCGATGCAGCCGGGTGTGTTGCCAGGCTTCAATCGCGTGCGCTATCTGCATCATCGAACGCCGCCGGTGTCGATCATCATACCGACGCGCGATCAACTGCCCCTTTTGAATGGCCTGATCGATAGCCTGTTGAACAAGACCGGCTATGCCAACTACGAACTGCTGATCGTCGATAACGACAGCCGCGATCCTGCGGCGCGCGCGTTCCTGGATGGCATTGAACGGCTCAATAGCCCGCAGTTGCGGGTGCTGCGCTATCCGCATCCGTTCAACTATTCGGCCATCAACAATTTCGCCGCTGCGCAGGCGCGCGGCGAATATTTGATCCTGCTCAACAACGATGCGGCGGTGCTGCACAGCGACTGGATCGATGCGTTGCTCAATCACGCGCAGCGGCCGGAAGTGGGCATCGTCGGGGCGAAACTGCATTTTCCCGATGGTCGCATTCAGCATGGCGGTGTTGTGCTGGGGCTGCGTGGCGCGGCCGATCACCCGTTCATCGGTCAGCCGATGGAAGCGCACGGCTACATGCAGCGACTCCAGGTGGATCAGAATTACAGTGCCGTCAGCGCGGCGTGCTTGATGATCCGCAAGTCGATCTACGACCAGGTCGGCGGGCTGGATGAGCACGACTTCAAGCTGGCTTACAACGACATTGACCTATGCCTGAAGGTACGCCAGGCGGGCTATCTCACGGTGTGGACGCCTTATGCGCGTCTCATGCATGTGGGGGGCGCCAGCCGGTCCCATGGCGATGCGCTTGAACAGCCGGGCCCGCAGGAAGCGATGTATCGCAAATGGCTGCCTTTGCTCGCGAATGATCCGGCGTATAACCACAACCTCGATCTGGATGATCAGGGCTTCGATCTCGATCGGCGCCGCATCGTCGCATGGCAGCCTTTTGCCAAGCCGATCAGCCCACGTATGTATTGCGTGGCGGCGGATGCCCATCATCGCGGGCACTATCGCGTGCGCCAACCGTTTCTTTCCATGCAGCGCGCGAGCATCGCCGAAGGCGCCATCGCGGATAAGCCACTCACACCGATCACGATGGAGCGGTTCGGTGCGGACACCATCGTGCTACAGCGACAACTGAGTGATGCGCAGCTCGATAGTATGCGCAGCTACACGGCGTTCAGTCGCGCCTTCAAGGTCTATGAGCTTGACGAATACGTCGCGCAGGCGCCGCTCGATGGCCTCGACGATGCCACGCCCGAAGACATGCGCAGGGCCTTGCACAAAGCCGTGGCACTGACCGATCGCCTGGTCGTTTCCACCGATCGGCTGGCCGAACAGTTCGGCGATCTGCACACCGACATTCGCGTGGTGCCTACGCGACTACCGGTGCATTGGTGGGAAGGTGTTCGCAGCGAGCGGCGCGTCGGTAAAAAGCCGCGTGTCGGCTGGAGCGGCGACGCAGGCGATCGACGCAACCTGGAAGTGATCGCCGATGTCGTGCGCGATCTTGCCGATGAGGTGGAGTGGGTGTTCCTCGGCGCCTGTCCCGACGCGCTTCGTCCGTATATCCACGAATTCCACGAAGGTGTTTCGGCTGCAAGCCATCCAAAGAAACTGGCCTCGCTCAACCTCGACCTTGCGCTCGCGCCACTGGACGAAACGCTATTCAACGAATGCAAGGGCAGCACGCCCCTGCTCGAATACGGCGCATGCGCGATTCCCGTCGTGTGCACCGACATCGTCAGCTACCAGGGACCGTTGCCCGTCACACGCGTCACCAACCGCGACAGCAACTGGCTGGAGGCCATTCGCATGCATCTGGATGATCCGGCTGCCTCCGGCAACGCGGGCGACGCACTGCGCGATGCCGTCGTGAAGGATTGGCTGCTGACGGACGATAAGGCGCTGGCATGGCGAGATGCCTGGTTGCCAGATTGATGATGCGACGTAAAAGCCCCGCCGCATGGGACGGGGCTTGATGCACTACGCAACGTAGAACGAATCAAAACACCTCAAAACGGTGGCGTTAAACCAGTGAAGTCGCCGATCTGCTTGGCATCGTACGGGCCGTTGAGCTGGTTGAAGCCATCGCCTGCCACGTTGAGCTCGCCTTGCTGGAAAACAATCTTCTTTGCTTTGGTGATCTGGATGACGCGATTGTTGAATTGATCGCTGATCAAGGTGTCGCCGTTGCGCAGGCGTACCGCGCGCGTCGGTGCCGGTGACGGATTGCTGCCTGGCTGCGTGTTGGTGGCGTACTGCCAGACGATATGGTCGTTGCCATTGACCTCTACGATGCGGTTGTTGTTGGCGTCGCTGATCAAGGTGTCGCCATTGGGAAGGCGGCTTGCAAAGGCCGCGCCGCTGATCGTTCCGCCAGCGGTAAATTGCTTGACGAGCTTGTGGTCCGTGGTGACCTCGATCACGCGGTTGTTGCTTTCATCGGCAATGAGAATGTGTCCGTTAGCGAGCACCTCCCCACTGTTGGGGCTGTTGAGCTGGTTCGGTCCGTTGCCACTCACGCCGGTGGTGCCATATTGCCAGTCGATGTGGTGATGGGCGCCCACCAGTATCACGCGCTGGTTGCCTTGGTCGGCAATCAGTACATGCGGCCCGGGATGGTGCGGAAAGCTGATGAGAAACAGCGCTTGCACGGGCGTATTCAATTGATTGGGGCCTGCCCCCGTCACGCCGGCCTGGCCGTATTGCCAGATGATGTTGCCGTGCGGGTCGACGATGAACACGCGGTTGTCCGGGCAACCGTTGACGGTATCGGAGCAGCCGGGAAAACCCGGCGGCGTGCCGGTGCCGGAAATCAGCGTGAACGGCCCGAAGCGTTCCGCATCATTGACGCCCACCACGCTGTGCGGGCCGGGCAGATCCGAGCCGTTGCCGAAATGCCAAATCACTTTGTGCGTGGCGCGATCCACTTCGATCACACGATTGTTGAATTGATCGGCGATCAGGATGTGACCGTTATCATCCTGCGCAATGGCTGCCTGCGCATATAAACTGCCGATCGCCGTGCCACCAACGGCCACGGCAACCGCCATGGCATGAACGAGCTTCCTCTTGAGCGGACTGTGTGTCATAGCAAATCCCTCCTTCAAGGGATGTAACGATGCAAGTCGAAGGCGCAAAGGCCTCCGCTCCCCACGAAGCTCATGGGAAGTGCGTGCCGCATGTGCAGCGCGTTCAGGTCAGCGAAACGTAAGCCTCATGGCATCGCCCATCGCCACGCATGCGGAATACTTCAGAACCTGGCATTGCGCGTGGCATTCGTATGCAGCCGGACAAACCCCTGCGGCGGCCAATGCGAATGTGTTCCCACTCCGCTCGAGGATGGACGCCTGCACAGCGATATCGGTGCCTGCCCAATCCGCTCGCTTCGTGCGCATGTCCTTCTTCCTCGCCTGGTACCTCTTTGTACGTACCATGCAAAGGCATTTGGGTTTACATCGTTGCGCAAAAGGCGATTGCCGCGGCGTGAGCGTTCTGTCAACGCCGCGACTGAAACGATGGCCTGGTGTGCGTATGCAGCCACACACACGTTGGCTTATCCTGATCTAACGGAATAGGCGGACGGCTTACTTGATGGCTTCATGCCCGTAACTGAAGATCCGGGTGATTTTCCAGCCATCGGCCGTTTGATGCCAGACAACTAAAAACTTCGCCTGCCCGAAGCATTTGCCGGATGTGAGATCGCAGAATGTGTGATGTCCCTCTTCCAGCGCGCCATATCCCTCGATCGGAAAAACCTCCAAGCTGCCCGCGGTAAGTACGCGGCGGAAGTGACCGCATACGTTTTCGCGCGTCTTGTCGATATAGTCTTTTCGCGTCCAGGTGACGCCGCCTTTGTCGTGGTAGAACTCGACGTTTGGATCCAAAAAGCTTGCATGCTTTTTGAGCTGGTCGGGCGCGCTGCAGTGATTGAATGCGTCGAAGAACGCATTATCCAGCTTTGTTATGGTGCTGACCAAGGCGTCATTCTGGGTGGACGGTTGCGGGTTGGTGGTTGCAGGTGTTGCAGCGCCCGCGTTCGATGCAAGCAGGGCAACGGCAAGGCTCGTTAACAAGCTAATCCCCTTCATTTCTATCTCCATGGTCTCGGCAAGCCGCTATCAGATGTTCTCACTGATACGCTCAGGCTGCTATCGGTTGCAGGTGATGTGCCTCAAACAGCGCTACAGCCGCTGGCACGATGCATGCGGGCCTTTTTCTGTCGAGGTGTTCAGCCAACCACTGGACGAATGAACCGTGCCGGATTGCCTCCGACGAGGCTATGGGGTGGAACATCCTTTGTGACCACTGCGCCGGCAGCGACAACGGCATTCTCTCCCACCGTCACGCCGCCTATGACGGTGGCACCAGCGGCAATCCAGACGTTTCGCTCGATGACGATGCGCTTTCCGATGGTGACGGATCGGCGCTGCGACGGATCCAGCGGGTGGCCCGAGGTGATGATGCTCACGTTCGGCCCGATCATCACATCGTCCGCTATATGCAGGCCGCCAAGATCATAGAAGGTGCAGTTCTGGTTGATGAAGACATTGCGCCCTACGCGGATTTCGTCGCCGCCGGAGGTATAGAACGGCGGGATCAGCATAAAGCTAGGGTCCACCGGTTGACCGATCAACGCGCTAAATAACGCGCGGATTTCATCCGCGTCGTTGAACGTCAAGCGATTGAGTGCAGCCATGATCGTGCCCGCGCGTTTGACATTGGCCACCATCTGCGCCGATTCGGGTGTTCTCCCGTGGATTATCTTGGTGCGATCGTCATTTGGCATTTTTTGTAGACACGCTGGCTGCAGGCTTGGACGGGTTTCATAGTGTCCGCTTCGAGCGCGGATATGCGGAACTCAGTTTTTCGCGCCTTCGGCAGCAAGCACATCGGCAATCTGCTCGGCCAGCAACCAGTGTTGCGACGGCCCTTCGTTGCTGGTCAGCGCCACCGCCGCACCGGTTTCCCAAACCATCTCCAGGTTTGCCGTGGTGCCTTCGATGCCGCCTTGATGGCCGCGGATGTGGCGGCCATGCGAGAGCCGTTCGTCGATGCCGGCTCCCATGGCACCAGGGCCGGCAGGCACTTCGCCACCGAACATCCTCGTCAGCGTTGCTGACTTGAGCAGCTTGCCTGCGTGCAAGGCGTTAGCGAATCGCAGCAGATCGGCATTGGTGGAATAACCGCCACCAGCGGGACTGCCCTTGTAGATGCCCTGCACCCAGTTTGCCTTCCACGTGCGGGAGAACACGCCGTCATCGTGGTAGTAGCCGACCGCAAGCCCGGGCACGATTTCGTCTTCGCTGTCGAAGCCGCTGGATGTCATCTGCGCGGGTTCGAAGACGTGATGCTGGATATAGTCGAAGTAGCTTTCGCCGGAGACGTTCTCGATGATGCGGCCGAGCAGAATGTAGCCGGCGTTGCTGTAGCTCGCCCCCTTACCCGGCTCGCCCACTTTGGGCTGGCGGGCGATCAGCTCCAGATAGTCCGCCGGGTTGACGTAGCGTTCGGCATGCTCGAAATAGTCGGGCACCATGAAATCACCCAGGCCCGCCGTGTGGTGCAGGAGTTCCCATACAGTGATCTTCTTCGCCATCGCCGGGTCGGGATAGTCTGGAACGAGCTTCGCCAGCGTGTCGTTCCACGACAGCTTGCCGGCCTCGACCAGTTGCGCGATGGCGACGGCGGTGAACATCTTGCCGACCGAGCCGACGTGGAATTTCGTCTGGTGATCGATCGGTACATTGAAGCTACGTTCGGCAAGGCCACGGCACTCGTCGAACACGGTTTCGCGGCCATCGAAAACGGTCACGCAACCGGAGAAGTCGGACAGGCTCACCAGTTTGTCCAGTACGGTGCGTATCCGTTTTCCCAGCTCTGCATGCGACACCGGCCCCGTGGGCCAGTCGGCATAAAGCGGATTGTCCATCCCGACCAGGTGCGCATCCGCGAGCTGGTTGGGATGCACCGGATCGGCAGCCAGCCAGAACAGGGCGGCTTGCGCGTTGCGTCGTCCCTTGACGGCGACTTCGAGCAGCCCCGGCTGGTGCGGGTCGGTACGCACGTCGAACACGTCCACGCCACCTTCGTCGCGCACGGCCGACATCAGGCTAGCCATGAAATCCGCCTTGTCGTCGGGGGCGATGGACGCCGCCATGATGGTAGGCACCCATTGCTGCATCCTTGTGGCGTCGTCCCTGTTGATATGGCGGATCAGCGCGCCAGCGATCCTGCCCACCGGTGTATCGGGTAGCTGCGAATGCATCGGTGCAGCGGCCATTGACCGCGATGCGATACAAAGCAGCGTGATGGCTGCACATAACGGGGCGAGCCGGCGCGTGTGAATCGTGGTCCTGACGATAGAGCTGCGGTTGATCATGGAGGATGCTCTCTGGGTCACCGGCCGAGATGGCGGTAGTGATCCCTTCGATGCAACAACTCCACGGATTGGATTCAGCGCGTTGCAGGGCGAACGTACGCCGGCTCTTTGGATCTGGCCGACGTGGACGTGCAACCGGTCAGCGTCACGTCCACGAACCAAAGCAGATTGCGATACGTCGACTCGCTCGACACACGGCCGCAGCAGCCGATTTGTATGGATGGGATAATTTCGCGCGAAACGTTGAGCGCTGTATCAGTGATCGTGCATGTCCATCGGCGTTCCGTCGGACCACGTGGGTGCCGGAATCAAGAACACGAGTATGGGTGGCAGTCCTTTGGTTTGGGATGGTGCCGTCGGCGAGAAGAACCAATAGGGACTGGACATAACCGGCGAGCCCGCAGCGCCAGAACCCCAATCTTTAGCGTCTGTGAGTTGCGTGTAGAACATGAGATGCGGCATGTCGTGGCTCCCCTGGTCGGTGAGGTACGACGATTTCGACATCATGTAATCCATGGCGCCGTTTTCGAGCTCGGGCAATTGTTTATGTTCGTACGCCGCTTTGAGTGCCGACACCATCTGTTCTTTGGAACGACCGGCCATCACCATCTTGGCGCGCAGTTCCATGATGGGTACCATCGCACGCGCCGCCTGGGGGTTCAGACAATCGGCGGCCCTCACCTTCGGGTTCCAGAATTCGGGCCAGTCAAACGGTCCCGACCAGCCTCTGGCCACGATGCAGACAAACCCGTTCTTGCCTTCGACCGCGGTCTCGTAGCCCTTGCGTCCCAACACCAGGACGGTCGCATCACTGGAAATGGAGGCCGGCGCCGCACTGCGCGCCAGGGCTATTTCCGCTGCGCGATCGGTCATGAGGTATTGGTCGACCGGTGCCATCCTCGGATACGGTGTCGGGGCATCCTGTGCTATTGCTTGTTGCGTTGTGCCGAGCCCGACAAGCCATACGAAGCTGGTGATGGCGATTGCGCCAATCGTGTTTTTACGCATGATCCTCTCCTGAAGCATCCGTCGTTTTACGCAAAACCGCCCAAGCGTGCGGTGCGCCTGTCGTCACTGTTCATGGTTTTTTTCGGGGCTGCCGCGGTGGCGTTGCGACAACGCCGTGATGCGGCATCCACTCGCTGTTGCCGTGTTGCTCAGTCTTCGGCAGGGGCCGGGTTGAAGAAAATCTCCCGCACCTCGACCACGCCCGGAAACACCTTGGCACCTTTGCGCACCCACGCCATCAGCTCATCCATATTCTCGGTTTCCAGTATCGAAAGACCACCCACATACTCTTTCGCTTCCTGATACGGCCCGTCGGTAACAACCAGCTCACCGTTAGGCTGCGCCCGCATCGTCACCGCCTTCGGGCTCAGGCCACACGCGAACTTCCTTACACCGGCAGCGACCAGTTCCCGATTGAGCGCGTGGATGGCTTCGACGGTCTCTTCGGTTACGAGCGACGGGTCGAAGTCCTCGGGAATGTAGGTCGAGATGAGATATTGCGGCATTGTCGCCTCCGGATAGGGTCATCAGCCGGGCCAGTTGCCCGCCATTACTTTAGCGACGAACGGCCCGATTGGAATTCGACAGCCTGCCCGAAAAAAGTTGGCGCTTTTTCGCATTGGGTATGGGTTGACCTAAGCGGCAATGACCAGCGCGAGCCTGCAAATGGCCAGGACATGTTGCCGTCGCGCGCTGCATGCAGACACCGGGCCGATCCATTTTAGGTTGGATGCGGACATTAGGTTCGACCACCCGACAATTGGACTTGATCCCGCTTCGGCGGACGACTTGACCGTTGTCTGTCGAATTCACCCCAATCCGAATTTGGTTGACTGCCCGAATTCGACCGAACACTAAGCCCCATCAAAACGCCTAGCAAAAAGATTCCTGGGAAAATCATTCCCGGTAGGCCGAGAGTTCTATGATAGCTTTGAGAATGATCGATTCAAAAAATGTCGTCGTTGAAGTTCAGCGCCGACATTTGTGGATGGTCAACTTCATAGGCGATTGGGACACGCTGATTTGTGCGGGCGTAAACGAGGTTGGGGTCATTTGGACGATCGCTTGTCCCGAGCTCAGCATAGCCATGTATAGGTTGCGATCCTCCCGCTTCAGACGTCGGCGTAAACGCATATTCCACGTTTATGCTGCAAGAGCGTTTCCCGCATGCCCCCGTATAAATGCGAACGACATCCGCCATCACTCGCTGACCATTGGTCTGGATTTTTGCCTCGGCATGTTCTTGGCTTCGTAGCCAAATTGCCGAGAGGAAAAAAAGTCCCACAAAATAGCGCAAAAAGTTTGACAAAAAAAGCAAATCGGGACGACGGATTATTAGCGCCGATATTCGCGCTTAAACGTCTCGCGACGACAACTATCCCCAAGAGCGCAAGAAGAACAATGCACGTCTTTACAGCGTCGCCGTGTAACAGAATTGCGAAGGCTGACGAGGGATTGCTGAGGATTGGGATACCCCAAACAAATAAGATTCCCAAAATGGCGCCAAATACCCAGCCATATTTAATATTTGGCTTCCCTGGCTTGTTGAACGCAAGGCCGCTTGGCTCCTGCTGGTAGGCAGGCCCTTCGTTCAATCTGTTACCTGACTCATAGGGGAAACTTGAAGTGACATCCGAAAGTAAACCGTGTGGATCATGCAAGGTCTTTACGTACGCTTTGCCACAAGAGGGGCATTCCCAATCGGGTGCTTGATCCGTTGGTTTTCTTTCGTAGCCACATGCGTGACAAACGGTCCCCATATCCACCCCTGTCGGGATTGAGCTGATTGTGAATGAATTTACTCGCTACCTAAAGCCGTCCGCTACGAGTCGAAAGCCGACGTGGGTCGGAAGCAGGCATTTCGGCATCGCCTCGTGACCACCACTCATCTTAGTCTGATCTATTCAATGAAGATAATTCGTTATTCAACCGTCCGGTGATGACCAGTCTTCAACTGGTATGAGTTACTCAGATTCAGATGTTTTTCAAACGCACTCCCAACAGGCGAATCCAAGAGTGAATAATGCTCAGATCGTAGTTGGCAATCGTGTTGACGTCATGAATCGCATGATTCTTCGGACCACTCTTCTCCTCACCATGTCCGAACCCAGATAGGAGCTTGATTAGCGCAGCTGGCGGTCGCTCTCAGGAATCCGGTAGCATTCAAAGCATAAGGGGAATCCGGGGCCGGGCAATGACAAGGGACGAATTGCGCCTCCGTTGGGGCGTACTGGGTGCACGCCTTAAAGCCGACTGGTGGGCATTCTTGATGCTAGGGGTGTTCGCTGCGTTGACGCCGCTCACGGGGCATGCCGCCGAATACACCATCGGCCCAGCTCCGGCCTGGGTCATTCCTATTACGCCCGGCGCCGCCAGTTCGGCCGCAGCCAGCCAGGACAGCTTTGGCGAAGTGTACTTGCTGGTGGATACGCAGGTTCTGGCCAGGGATCAGCAACACGTAACGTATCGTCGGCTGGTCATTAACGCAGTCAACGCCAGTGGCGTTAATTCGGTTGCGAATATTCAAATACGGTTCGACCCGTCCTATCAGTCTCTCGTGTTGCATTCGATCGACATCGTGCGCAATGGTCATATCATCCCCAAGCTGGCCACGGCTCGGATTCAGGTGCTGCAGCGAGAAGCCGAGCTGGAGGCGCAGATCTATGACGGCACCAAGACTGTCAACGTCTTTTTGGACGATGTGCGCGAAGGCGATACGGTTGACTACTCCTACAGTACGAGTGGGCGCAACCCGGTGTTCAAGGGCTTAGACTTTGGGGCGGCGCTTTTGCAGTTTTCCAGCCCTGTGGCACGCGTTTATTCACGGCTGCTTGTGTCCAGCAGCAAGCACATCAGTTTCGCCGCGCGAAATACGTCTCTAAAGCCCGCGATAAGCCACCACAACGGACTGCTCGACTACGTATGGGACGTGGTCAACCCGCCTGTGCTGAAGGTCGAGAACGATGCGCCCTTTTGGTATATGCCGTATGCAGAGGTTACGTGGAGCGAGTTTGCCGACTGGCAGACCGTGGCGCGTTGGGCTCAGCCGCTTTATCAGGTGCCAGAGGCCCTAAGTCCTGAGCTGCAAGCGCAGGTCGACCGCATCGCAAAGACCGAGCAGACATCCGTTGGACGCATGCTTGCGGCACTGCGGCTGGTCCAGGGCGACGTGCGCTACCTAGGCGTGGAGATCGGCCAGAACTCGCACGCACCTAATCCGCCGGCCTTGGTGTATGCGCGTCGCTTCGGCGACTGCAAGGACAAAACGCTGCTTCTGTTGACGTTGCTTGAACACCTTGGGATCGACGCGCACGCGGCGTTGGTCAATACCGTCTTGCAGCGCGGCTTGGCGGACGTACTACCCTCTCCAGGTGTGTTCGACCACGTGCTTGTCCAGGCGCAGATCGATGGCCGGGTGTGGTGGATCGATCCGGCACGGTACCTCCAGAAGGCGAATCTGGCGGACCTTTACCAGCCAGATTATGGCCTGGCACTCATCGTAGACCCGCATACACAAGGGCTGACCGCCATGCCACGGGCCGCCGCAGGGTCTTCAGCGCGCCATCTGGACGTTCTGTTCGATGCGCGTGCTGGTTTCGATAAGCCCGTTCGCTACACATTGGAGACCACAACAACAGGTATGTACGCTGAGGCGATACGCGCCAGGTTGTCGTCGACAAATATCACGGATGTCGAAAAGAGCTACTTGAACTTCCGCGCCACGCATTATGCCCATATCAAGTTGGCGGCACCGTTGCAGGTAAGAGATGACGAAGCGGCAAACCATATCATCACGAAGGAAACCTACACCATTCCCGATATGTTGCAGCCCTCGAGCGATGCTAAACAACGCGTGGCGGACTTCCTTCTGCCTGACATTTCGCAGGTACTGCGCGAGCCGCCGGATACGATACGTAAATCGCCGTTGCGGTTGATTTATCCGCACGACGTGAGCCAACGCACCGAAGTTCTGCTGCCGGCCAACTGGCCCCTCAAGCCGCGCTCCACCGTAATCGACGACCCTGCATTCCATTTCGAACAATCGACGATCATCGATGGCTCGCGCTTGGTCATACTCGATCATTTTCAAGCATTGACCGACGAGGTGTCCGCACAGGACATGTCCCGCTACGTAGGCAATCTGGCGCGGGCACGAGCTATCGTCGGTTATGAATTGGCATGGAGCAATCAGGCAGCGGCCAGCAGGGCCACCACTGTCGCGCCTTCCGGGTTCGACCGCATGAACTGGCCGCTGGTATTGCTGGCATTGGCATCATTTGGTTTCTGGACCTGGCTGGCCATCACCACCTACAGGTACGACCCCGCGCCGAGCAGTGACTGCGACAAACGCTGGGTCGGTATTGGTGGCTGGTTATTGCTGCCGACCTTGGCGTTTGCGCTCAGGCCGCTGTTGTACGGAAAAAATCTGGCAAATCTGGCCGTTATTATGGACATTGACCGTTGGTCTCAGCTGACCACCTATGGTCATCACGCCTATAACGCCATGTGGGCACCTTTGCTTTTGCTTGAGCTGATCAACGACTCGGCGCAATTTGTATTCTCCCTGTTGCTGCTTCTGCTGTTATTTAAGCACCGCAGCAATTTCCCCCGCATCGCCGTATGGATACTAATAAGCGGCGCGGCTGCATACATGGTGGTCTTGGGCTTAGAAGGCCTGATTCCTAACATCAAGGCCGATCCACAAGCGTCGACTCGAGCCGTGTCGAACTTGATCGGTTCGGCTCTCTGGTCAGTCTATCTGCTTCGATCTCAGCGCGTGAAAGCGACCTTTGTGAGGCGATATCACGCGAGCACGCCGCAGGCGCTATCGCGACCGGCACAGGAAGTTTCGTCGTAGCTGGAAAATCGGGGCTTTTCAGTGTGATCGATCCAAAAAATGCGTACTCACCCCGTTCCCGCTGGCATCGGCGTTTGGTTAGGTGTTCAGTTGCGTGTCTGGTGCTTTGCGGAGCGATTTTGGCCTAAAGCAAATACGGCCGAGCTTCACTAACGACAAGGCTCGCATTCGACCCGAAGGGACATATCGGCGCACGCTCTGCCATAGGCAGCGCAAAGATGCATCGTGTATGGTCATGACTTTTGTCCACTTGCCGCGGCGATAACGGCATGTATACAGTGTATACATGCCGTTATCCACCACCGCCGACAAAATCGCCTGCGCCGCCCGCGAGCTGCTGGAAAAGGAAGGTGCGGAGGCGGTAAGCATGCGTCGTGTGGCCGGCATGATCGGCATGACACCAATGGCGATCTATCGCCACTATCCCGACCGCGAAGCGCTATTGAACGCCGTGGCGAATACGGGTTTCGAAGAGTTGACCCGGTCGCTGAAGCGCCGGCGCTTCCGCGGCACGCTGGAAACACGCCTGGTTCATATGGCGAACGTATACCTCGACCACGCGCTGGAAAATCCACGGCTTTTTGAATTGATGTTTCTGCGAAAGCGCGAAGGCGCGCGCGTCTATCCGCAGGATTTCAAGTCACGCCTGTCGCCTACCGCCAATCAGATGGCCGACCTTGTCGAGGAAGGCATGGCGTGCGGTGAACTGCGTCAGGACGACCTGTGGGAAATCGTCTTCGAGATGGGCGCCATGTCGCATGGGCTCATCATGCTTTACCTTGGCGGCCGCGTGGCGCTGTCACCCGATCAATTCCGTGCTTTCTACCAACGATCGTTCCGGAGATATATCCATGGCATCCTCGCTTGACCTCAAGCGCGTTGGCACTAGCGCAACCGCTATCGTCCTCACGGCGCTGCTTCTCTGGTTTGGAACCGGCATGGAGCCGCTATGGCCGTTGATGTGGCTGGCGCCTTTGCCGGTGCTGCTGGTCGCCATGCGCGCGTCGGCATGGCGGTCTGCGATCGTGGCTTTCGCTGCATGGTTCATCGGCATGTGTAATCTCTTGAGTTACCTGCACGGGCTTATCGAACTACCCATCCCAGGTTTGCTGGTGAATTTCAGCATCATGGCGCTGGTGTTTGTCGTGGCCGTGCTGCTTTTCCGGGCCTTGTTGCGCCGTGGCGCCTATGCCAGTGCGCTGTTGGCATTGCCCGCGACATGGGTGTCGTTCGAATTCATCGTCAATCTGTCGAGTTCCTCGGGCACCGCCATCAGTCTTGCGTATTCCCAGCTGCGCTTTCTCTCTTTTCTGCAGTTGGCATCGCTGACCGGTCCCTGGGGCATGAGCTTTGTGCTGTTGCTGTTTCCGGCGCTGGTGGCGGTCGGCGTCTATCTGTATCGCGACGCGCCCAAGCAGGCGCTGCGCGTGCTGGCCCCGGGCGTCGTGGTGATTGCAGCCGTACTGATTTTTGGTGCCGTGCGCTTGATGCTGCCCATTGATGCCCCGTCGTTGAAAGTGGGATTAGTGGCGTCCGATGCGCCGGGTAACGATGATGTGGCGCACAAAGGCTTACCGACGCAGCACCTGCTGCAGGCGTATGCGGATGAAGCGGCCGCGCTCGCGGCACGCGGTGCCACGGTGGTGGTGATGCCGGAGAAGATCGGCAGCGTGGCAGATGGCGAATCACCCGCCTCGGATGCCGTGCTGCAGACCACCGCCGATCGCAGCAACGTGATAGTGGTTGCGGGCCTGGATCGCATGGCAACAAACGCCGAATACAACGCCGCTCGCGTGTACATCCCGCATGCGGCGCCGATGGAATACCACAAGGAGCACATGCTCCCGCCGTTCGAACTGAAGTTCACCTCCGGCAAGGCCATCACCGTGATGTCGCAGCCCACCGGGATATGGGGTGTGGCGATCTGCAAGGATATGGATTTCACCGGTTTGTCGCGCCGTTATGGCAAAGCGGGCGCGGGGCTCATGCTTGTACCGGCGTGGGATTTCAACGTGGACTGGTTGTTCCACGGTCATATCGCGCTGATGCGCGGCGTCGAGAATGGCTTCAGCATGGTTCGCGCTGCGAAAAACGGCAGCCTGTATGTGAGCGACAGCCGTGGGCGCATTCTCGCGGAAGTGCGCACCAACACAGCACCGTTCGTCACGCTCGTCGCGGAGGTGCCCGTCGCGCACGCGATGACGCTCTATCAGCTGCTCGGCAACTGGTTTGCGTGGATCACCTTGGCCGTATTGTTGTGGGTGATCGTGCAAGTGCTTCGACTGCGCAAGCCGCCGTTGGATATCACGCAACCGATACGGTGAGTCGGGCGACGCGTATCGCCGCGCGCCCAGGTAGCAAACCTGGGCGCCAGGGCTGACCGCGCATCGCCGATATTAGCGCCCGCGGCCCCCGCCACCGGACGAGATAGGGGTGCTGGTCGTCCCGCCGTTGATCATGTTGGAGCCAGCGTTGAAGGGCCGCATGGTGCTCAAATTGTCCTGGCTGGACAGCACCAACTGGCCGTTAGGGTCATGCGCCCAATACCACGAGCCGGCCGGAACCGGTCTGGCCGAGACATAGGCGAAATGAGCCGCGTACTCGCCCGAGGTGGTCTGCTCGGACTTCAAGGCCACTTCGATAATGAACTGACTGGGGATCGGCTTGCCCTGCTTGTCGGTCGCAGGCTTATGGATCATCTGGTCGAGATTCGCGCGCAGCACGCGCATGAGCGAGTGCGAAAGCGGATAGGCGGGTGAGACATCGGTAACCTTGCCCTGGGTATCCACGCGCACCAGCACCGGTTCGATATTGCCCTTGGTTTGGTCGGTAGTCGCCGGCTCGCCGGCCATGCCGCTGGTACTGCTCAGCAACGCAACGATCAGGGTGGAAAGCAGTACTGCTCGCATGCCCATCTCCTTGTGACAGTTCGGCAGTCAGCTTCTTACGCCTTGCGATTTGCCGAGTCAAGGAACGGGTCCGGGGCGGCCGCGTCGCGCTGGCCGCCCATTCGCCCAGGTAGCTGTCAGAGTTGCTCGGGGCCCTTTTTCAACCAGCGGTCGATGAGCAGTTTTTCGTAGCGCAGGCTGTCGATATCCCACTCGGAGGCAGCATCGGCGCGGAAGAACGGATCGCGCAGCTTGCGCGCACCCTCGCGGATGACCTGGCCATGGGTGTCGAGCAGACGGAAACGCAGGTCGATGTGCGGTGGATACATGCTCTTGATCACACGCACGTTGCGCAGTTCGGGCCCGCGCCACGGTTCGAAGGTACCGGCGCGCTCGACGTCGGTCACCACGATGTCCAGGTGATCACCCGCGGGCACGATCTTGCTGGCACGATCATCAATGTAGCGCTTGAGCGTTTGCAGGTAATCGTCGTGGGCGAGGCTGGGTGCCAAGGCGAGAACCTTGCGGGTCTCGGTGAATTGCTCCGGGTGGTCATAGCTGACCGAGACATTCGGCGGCGGTGCGGTCGTGGCCATGGCCGGCAGCTGGAGCAGGGCCAGGGTGGCGAGCAGGGCGTGCAGGACGATTCGTCGATTCATGACAGTCTTCCTCCGGGTTGGGGTGACATCATCCGATGGTCGGACGATAACAAGACAACGCGCCAGGACACCGAAGGTGGACCGCGCCGGTTCGCACGCGGCGATTTCGAACGTCGATGGTGACTGAAGCAATCAGGCTATCGGCGCAGCCATATAACGACGCTCGCGCCGCGCCCACCTCCTTCGCACAGGTTCGCGCAGTCGCAGGCATGGACGCTCCACCAGATAATGGAGCGCTGCGCCGGCAACGAGTACGGCCGCCATATAGATCCATACAGTCCAAAGGCCGCGCCCATCGACCCACGGCGCGAAACGCCCGTGCAGTTGTCCGTAAACCATCTTGTGAGTCAGATAGAAACTGTAGGAGCTGGCTGCAAGCCATGGCGCGCCCGGGATCGACATGCTGGCCAGAACACTGCGTTGACTCGCCGCTCCGGCCACGAGTGCGGTCATGGCCAAGGCGAGCACGGGATAACCGAATACGTTGGCGCTCAATGCAAAGCGTTGCTGTCCGTTGAACATCCACATGCACAGGCCCGTGAGCAACACACCCGCCACCCACGCCGCGTTGGCGTTGCGTTCGATCCAGGCCCAAGCTCGTGTGCGATAACTGCGTGCGGCGGCCAAGGCGACACCGCCGAGCAAATCGTCCAGCCGCGCATAGGTGGGGTAGTAAAGGCGCTCCAGGTACGTCGTATCCCCATCACCGCCGTTGGCCTCCATGGGTCCAACAACGTGGATCCAGAGCCACGCACGAAGCGCCATTCCGCCCACGACCAGCGCAGCAATAACGGCCACACCGCGCCCAAGCCGTCCTGTGCGTACCAACAGGAGCGCCAGTAGCGGAAATAGCAGGTAGAACTGTTCTTCCACACACAGCGACCATGCATGCGAAAAGGCGCCGCGGTTGGGATCGATGAACAGATTCAGCGTGTAGGTGAGGAACTGCCACAGCGGCATCATGCGTGGCTCTTCGCGCAGGGAAGGCCATGCGAGATAGACGGCCAAAACCACAACGTAGGCGGGTAAGGTTCTAAAGCTCCGCCGCAGATAAAAGTCGACAAAGTCCAGGCCACCGCGGGACGCGAGCGTATTGAAAACCTGCGAGCCGATCAGGAATCCGGACAAGGCAAAGAACAAATCCACACCCATCCAGCCGCTCCAGCGCAATACGCCGCCGCCCATGTATCCGGCGATATAGGAATGAAATGGCATCACCCACAGGATGGCAATCGCCCGCAGCAGGTCCAGCCCCGGCTTTCGTTCCATGATTTCCCCTGTTGAACAGACTGGTGGCCCGTGCATGCACCTGCGACACGCGTCCGACACGCTACCGTGCCAAGCGATCGCGGCCGCCTAATTTAGGTCACGTTTCTGGCTTTGTTCTGACGCAAAGAAAGCCGCGCAATGACTGCCAGGCCGGGCGATGCACGTTAGCGGCGCGCCTGGAACTTGCTGCGTTCACCGCAGGATCGACGAATTCCTCAATCCGCCTATTCAGCGGTAGCGGAAGCGGTGCCGGTCGCTCCTGCTGGCTTTCCCTTGGAGCCGCCTTCACGCGAAACCACCGTCGGGCTAGCACTACTATGTGATACATAACGCATGTAGGTAGGATGTCCCGGTGGCAGAGGGTGGCTGCCGCCGCCACCAGATGGGGTCATGGAGCGGGTGCCGTCGAACACAGTCGGGGCCGGGTCGGTCGACCTGCGGCTTCGGCGAGGGGAGCCGAGCGTGCTGCTGCGGATCAACCTGATACTGCTTGTCGCATTCGCGCTCGGCATGGTCGCGCTTTCCGTGGTCGTGACATCGACGCTGCAGCAGAACGCGACGCGCGAAGTGCTCGCCCAGGCCGGTTTGATGATGGACAGCGCCGCGGCGATCCGCTCCTACACCGAAACCGAGATCGGGCCGTTGCTCGAAGACAAGATGGCCAGCGCATTCCGCCCGCAAAGCGTGCCGTTCTATGCCGCGACGCAGAACTTTCTCACGCTGCATAAAGAGCATCCCGACTACGCCTATAAAGAAGCCACACTCAATCCAACCAATCCACGCGACCGCGCGACGGACTGGGAAGCGGACATCGTGCAGCGCTTTCGCAATGACAGCAGCGTCAAGGAAGTGAGTGGAACGCGCGACACCCCGATGGGCAGGACCCTTTACCTGGCACGCCCGATCCACGTCGATGCCGGCTGTTTGAGTTGTCACAGCCTGCCGTCGGCGGCACCCGCGACGATGCTCGCACGCTACGGCAGTGACAATGGATTTGGCTGGCAGCCCAACGAAGTCGTCGGTGCGCAAATTGTGTCGGTGCCCTTCTCCAGTGCCGAGGCAAGCGCCGGACGCGTGCGTCGCGACGTGCTGATCGCCATCGCCGCGGTGCTTGTCAGCGTATGGCTGGTGGTCAATGTCTCGCTCTATCTGCTGGTCATCCGACCGGTGCGCCGCATTGCGCGGATCGCCGACCAGGTCAGTCTGGGCAATACCGCCGCAGAGGCCTTCCCACATGGCGGAGGGCCGGAAGTTGCGGCGCTGTCGGCCGCCTTCAACCGCATGCGCAAGAGCTTGGACAAGGCGCTGCAGATGCTGGGCGGCTAAGTCATGGCACACGACCTGTTCGTCAGCTATTCGCAGCCGGACCGCGAGGCGGCGTTCGCGCTGGTGCGGCGCCTGGAGGCGCACGGCATCCGCGTATGGATCGCGCCGCGCGACGTATCGCCCGCCGCCGATTGGGCCGCCGAAATCATCGACGCGATTTCCCATGCGCGGCTCATGATTCTGGTGTTCTCCGCCAGCAGCAACGATTCGAGCCAGGTGCGGCGCGAAGTGGAACGGGCCGTGCACAAGCAGTTGCCGATTCTTCCGTTTCGGCTCGAGGATGTGCTGCCATCAAAGAGCCTGGAATATTTTCTCAGCGCGCAGCACTGGATGGATGCCTTTCCGCCACCGCTCGAAGCGCACATCGATCGCCTGTGCGACTACCTCGAGACAGCCCTCGGCGGGCATCCCGCAAACGATCTCCATACCGAGCACCGGCCATCGTGGAGCACTGCGCCGAGCGATGCGGTCCACACGACCGTCGCCGTCGATGCGGCGCACTTGCGCCTGCTGGAGGTGGAACTGGCCAGGCGCATCGGGCCGGTGGCCGGACACCTGGTGCGTCGAGCCGCGCAATGCGGCGGCGACCTGGATGCCCTTGCGCGGCGTCTTGCATCGGAGCTCGACGGCGAGCAGGAGCGGCGGCTTTTCCTCGAAGCCTGCTGGCGGATCGGCAAGAGCACATAGCGAGGCGATTGCGCACGCCTTGCATCACTCGTGAGACCCGCGAAGAGCATGCTGGATTGCTGCAGATCGTCACCGTCGCGTGAAATCCGCGTACCGTCCGCGTGACAAGCGCCGTCAGTGGGTTTCTTCAACCTCTTGCTCGCCGCTCCATACATCCGTAGCAGGCGTCCCTTTGAACCCATCGGGAAGCGCGATGATGAAGCTATAAAAGTCTGGCGTAATCGTATCGGTCACCACGATCCTTGTTTGTTCACCGAAGACAATGCGGAGCAACGGCGTAACGACAAATTTGAGAAACGAAGGCAGTGGCCTGGGATACCTTCGAATAATCGCAAAATCTTTGTATCCGAATTCCTTCAACAGCGACAAGACCGGCGATATGCCATTTTTGAAGTCATCGATGTGATGCTCGAACAGGATAATCGGCTTGTGTTGTTGAATGACCTTCTTTGCGCCCGATAACGCTTTATATTCATGCCCCTCAACGTCTATCTTTAATAACCTGACGTTTTCGAATTCGCCAAACGTATCGAGCCTTACCAGCTTGATGTCGACCGACTTAGGCCCTCTCGCGGTGCTTATGGTGGATTTGCCAAAATTGTTCGCAGGGCCGGACAAAATGGCGATCCCGTCCTCATCGGACAGGCCGACATTGTGGCAAATAACGTTATTGCTTAGCTCAGAGTTCAGGGAGAGAACTTTGAATGTCCGCGGATGCGGTTCAAAGCTTATGACGCGCTTGAAATAATCGGAAAAATAAAGACTGTGATTGCCGATATTCGCCCCGATATCAAGCGCCGTGGCGTCCTTGAAATCGATGCCGAGTGACGTGATCCACTCGAAAAATATATCCAGATCGTCCTTTTCGTATACACCATTAAGATTAATGTTATGCGCGATAAAATCGAAGGAGTACACCACAAGCTGCTTTCGTTGTTCGGAAATGTGCTTGGCCGATTGCCGGCGAAGCAGCTGGATCATCGTCCAGCGAAAGCATTCGTCAAGGAACGCCAACCGGCTGCGTCTCTTTTCAAACGTTGGCGCCGCTGCATTCGCCAGTGCCATGATCGAATCCCTCCGAAACTGATTCGGTTTGTCATCGAAGACTGAGTCGCTCAGAGACGGTAGCGCAAATTTTGATGAATGTCGCAGTCCTCCACGCACTTTGCGAATTTCTTATCCCTTTTTCCGTTCAGCCAGTCAGACCGGCGCACCGCGACGCCATCGCCAATCTTTACGGTGCCGCGACGGCGCGTGCTTGAGTTTCGATGCGTCGCTTTCGGTGCTTGCTTGGCGTTTCATCGCAGCGTGTAGCCGCTGACACGCCACACGTGATCGTTATCCAGGTGGAACGAGATCAGTTCGCGTACCGGCTGCTTTTCATTCGCAAAACGCGTGGCAAACACCACATTGGCGAAAATGCCGGGCGGAAGCGTTCTCCCGTCGGACTGGGTGTAGCTGAGGCCGGCCAGGTCGCGTGCCGTGGGCGTGCCCACGGTCTTGCGATCGGTGTCCACGCCGCGCACAAACGCATCGCGGCTGACGATCGGCTTGATCACACTGGAAGCGCCGTCCCATATCTGGGCGACCTGATGGCGGTCGACCATCTGCGCCACCTGCAAAGCGGCCTGCTCCATCTTGAGGTTCTGGCGCTGCTGTTCGGGTGTTGGCGTTGGCGCCGAGGGCGCGGGCGACTGCGCGCCGGCGGCACATGCGACAAGCAGGAGTGCAGCGAACGGGAGGTTTCTTTTCAACATGGTGTCACCTGTCGATCACGGGTTGCCGCGCAACGTCACGCGCACCACCACGCGCCGGTTGGGTGCGAGGCAGGCGATCAGTGCGTGGCGTGAGGAGCCGTCGGGGCATTGCACCACCGGGTCGGCGTTGCCGCGGCCTTCCGCATGGAGCAGATCCGATGGCACGTGCTTCGCTATCAGATAGGCCACCACCGTATCGGCGCGCCGCTGCGATAGCGTCTGGTTGTAGGCATCGCTGCCGAGTCGGTCGGTGTAACCGACCACCTGCACATGCACGATGCGCGGTTGTTCGGCGAGCAATGAAGCCGCCAGATGATCGAGCTGCGCATGGCCGCCATCGGTAATGTCCGCGCGCGCGTAGCGGTCGAACTTGAACAGCGCGTCGGTTGAAAGCGTGGTAATCTGATCGTGCGGCACAACGGCTGGCGTGTGCGCGGACTCGGGCGGCGTGACGAAACGCGCGCAGTCGTCGGGCTTCCAGTAGACGCTGCGCGCCAGCTTCTTGTCGTCGAACAGGATCTTGAACTGGCACACGGTGACCTGACCGGATCCGGCATCGCGGAAGTTGAAGACGTAGTTCCACTCACGCACGCCCCAAACACCTTCTTCGAAGTGCGGATAGCCGATCAGTTGCGCGATCTGCTGCTTGTTCATGCCGCCCTGCACGGCGCGCACGGCGGCAGGTGCCGGGAAGGTGCCGCCATGATGCATGGGCGTCACGGCATCGGGCGCTGGCCATACCAGTTGTTGCGCTCCGGAACCGTCCTTGGCCACGCCATGGCTGACATTGCCGCATCCGGCCAGCGATAGCAGGCCGGCGAGCAGGAGCATCCAGGGCAGCATGGCATGCCGGCACGGCACGGCAGGTTTGAAATGTTTGGTCATCATGGTTCGCTCCTTCCTCACCACATCACTGCCGCGCCGACTGCCACGCCCGCATCACCGCGCGTGTTGTCGCTGAAATTGAGTTTGTAGACCCAGCGCCCGCTTTCGGTCACCGTGGACAAACCCACGGCGATACCCGCCTGGCCGTGGAACGAACCGAGCGCGACCGCCGCACCGTTTTGATTGGGCTGATAGGCCTGGGGCAAGCCCGCCATCGCCATCGCCGAGGCCACGCCAGCGTTGGCGCGCGCGGCAACGGTGTTGAGGTTGCGGTTGATGCTGTTCAACTGCTGATCGGTGTAGTTCTGCGCCCAGTTCTCCGCGGTCTGCACACCGGCATCCACCTGCCCCACGTTCGCCGCATCGGTGGCGGCCGTGCCCGCCGCCACATTGGTGATCTGCCGCTGCTGCGTGGCCGAACCGACCGACACCACGTTCGATTGGCCGTCATCGGTGGACCCGGCACCCAAAGCTACGGAGTTGTTGCCGCTCGACGATGCGCCATTGCCGACCGCGACGCTGTTGTTGCCCGAGGCGGATGACGACGGGCCTTCCGATACGGCATTGGTGCCGGTGGCGGACGACGCGTTGCCGGATGAATCCACCGAGTAATACTTGCTGCTGGAACCGCTGGTGATATTGGTGACGGTGTTGTCCAGATTGCTGATCGCGCTGGTGTTGGCGTTCACCTGCTGGTTGGTGGCGTACAGCTCGGAGCCGTTCACCGCGTCCGTGCTGGTGGCGGTCACCTGGCCTGCCGCCACATTGGTAACGGTGCGTTCGCTACCTGCGGCGCCCACGCTCACCGTGCTGGTGGGTGCGGTGCCCGCTACGGCATAGGTGTTGCCACCCACCGTCACGCTGCGGGTCGCCACCACGGCCGATGTTTTCGAATTGGCGCCCAGTGCGACATCACCCGCTTGCGCGGCAGCGGTTGCGCCAGCGCCCAACGCCACGTTGGTGGGATCGGACGTCGTCGCGCCCGCACCGATCGAAACCGCTTGAATGCCATTGGCCGTGGCGTTCGTGCCCATGGCGATCGAGTCCTGCAGATTCGACGTGGCGTTCTCGCCGATGGCCACGCCGCCCGGCGCGTTTTGCGCCACCAGCGCGCCATTGCCCATGCCCACGCCGTTGTCGCCATTGACCACGGTGTTGGGGCCAACCGCAATGGCGTTGTTGCCGACCGCCAGCGAATCGGGATCGGTGGAGTTGGCGTGAAAATACTTGGTGGTCGTGGTGGCGAACGACGTCAGCGCACCGGTGAGCTGACGCACCGTGACCGCATCGTTCGACTGGGTGCCGTCGGCCACGTTGGTGATCTGCCGATACGTGGTTGCGCTGCCGACCGATACGGCGCCGAGCAGCGTGCGATCGGTCGTGTTGTAGGGAATGATCGTGCCGCCGATGGTGCCGCTGGCCGGCGTCAACGCGCGATTGGAGACTGACTGCGAACCCAGCGCCACGCTGTCGGTAACGCTGGCTTGCGAATTGAAGCCAATCGCGGTGGCATCGGTCGCCGTGGACGAGGCCGCCACGCCCGCGGCGAGCGCATCCGTCGCCGTCGCACCACTGTTGTTGTAGTTGGCTTGCTGCGTGCCACCGTCATTGCTGCTGTAGTAATGCGTCAATCCATTGCTGACGGCGGTGCTGAGGCTGTCGATCGCCTGGTTGGTCGCGTACAACTCCGAGCCGTTGATCGCATCCGTGCTGGTGGCGCCGATCTCGCCGGCCGCCACGTTGGTGATGGTGCGATCGTTGCCCGTACTGCCCACGCTCACCGTGCTGGTTGGATTGCTGCCGGCAAACGTGTAGTGGATGCCGGCGATGGTCGCGCCTGCGGTAGGCACGACGGTCGCGGTGACCGAGCCCGCACCCAGTGCCACATCGCCCGGGTTGGCACCCGCGCTGGCACCATTACCGATCGCTACAGCATTGCTGATGCTTGCCGCGGAAGCCGCGCCCAGCGCGACGCTGCCGGTACCGCTCGCGTTGGCGCCATCGCCCAATGCGGACGCATCGGTTTGCGACGCGTTGGCATCCACGCCCGCCGCCACCGCATTCGCACCGGTTGCACCGGCATTGCCGTAATTGGTGTCGGTACCGGTGGCGGTGCTGTTGACGCTGTAGTCGTGCGTGGTGGCAGCGGTGATATCGCCGGTCAGCGTATTGGCCACGCTGTACAGCTGCGAGCCGTTGATCGCATCGGTGCTGGTCGTGCTGATGCGGCCTGCCGCCACGTTGGTGAGCGTGCGTTCGCCACCCACCGTGCCCACGCTCACGGTGGACGTCGGCGTGGTGCCGGCAAAGCCCGCATAGGTGAGGCCATTGACGGTAGCGCTGGTGGTCGCCACCACCGTCGCCGTGGTCGAAGCTGCGCCGAGCGCAACATCACCCGCTTGCGCGCCTGCACTCGCGCCGGCACCTAGCGCAATGGCATTCGCCCGGCTGGCGGTGGCCGTGTCGCCCAATGCCAGCGCGCTGGCCGCGCTGGCTGTGGAGCCATTGCCGAGCGCCACCGCGCCTTGTCCGGTCGCGCTGTTGGTGTCGCCGATGGCCACCGCACCTTGACCGTTCGCCGTATTGTCCGCGCCCATCGCGACGGCGCCGTTGCCGGTGGCCGAATTGGGATCGCCGATCGCTACAGCACCGTTGCCATTTGCGATTTGTTGCTGACCCAGCGCTACGGCACCGGTACCGCCGAGCACTTTCGAACTGTCGCCAGCGGCAATCGAACCGGTTCCTGCCGCCGCCGCTACCGAGCTGCTGTCGCCCAAGGCAATGGTCGACGCGGCAAGCGCGCTCGCATTCGCACCGATCGCCACGGCATTGGTCTGCGACGCACTGGCGTTATTGGCAATGGCCACGGCGCTGGCACCCGCAGCATTCGCATTGACGCCCATCGCCAACGCGTTGGCGCCGCTGGCAAAGGTGTTGTTGCCCAGCGCGATGGCATTGGTGCTGGAGGCGCCGGAAATGTCGCCCAGCACGATGGCACCCGCGCCGGTGGCATTGGCTTGCGGGCCGATGGCAATGGAGCTGCCGCCGCTTGCACTGGCTTGCGTACCGACAGCGATGTCATTGACGGTCTGCGCGCTCGCGCTGTTGCCCAGTCCGATCGAATCGGAGCCGGCCGCCGCCGCACCGGTGCCGACGGCCAAGGCACTTTCATCGGTGGCGCTGGAGCGAGCGCCGAACGCGATCGCTTCGGTACCCGATGCACTGGCGTCTCCGGTGGAGTCGCCGCCGATCGCAATGGAACCGGCGCCCGTGGCCTGCGTGGTGTAACCGATGGCGATCGCTTGTGACTGACTCGCATTGGCCTGCAAGCCCATGCCAATGGCATAGGTGCCTGACGATTGCACATCCGTGCCGATGGCAATGGCCGATTGCGCCGAAGCACCCGTGCCGACGGAGCGCGGCCCCAGGTAAATCGCGTTGAGCGCAGTGGCATACGCCTGCCAGCCAATCGCTGTCGTGTGTGTGTTCGTGGCTTGGGCCGAAAGCCCCGCCGCCACCGCACCGTTGCCGTTGGCGATCGTCTGCGCGCCCAAGGCGGTGGCACCGATCGTGGCCTGTCCCTGCAGGCCCAGAACCACCGCTTCATTACCGCTGGCCGTGCTCTGCCCACCGATGGCGATGGCCGAAGTGCCCGACACCGTTACATCGGTGCCGATGCCGATCGCGTTGTCGGCCAGGGTGCCCGAGCCGGGCGCGGAACGCGCGCCCAGGTAGATGGAATTGGCGCCCGTCACGTACGCCTGAAAACCGACGGCGACCGAATTTTCATTCTGGCTGCTGGCGGCGTAACCCACTGCAAGCGCACCCAGCACCGGCGCCGTGGCCGTCGCGCCGATGGCGGTAGCACCCGTGCCACTGGCATTGGACCCATAGCCCATGCATGAGGCGGTGCTGTTGTAGGCGTTATAGGGCGCCGCGGTGCAATTCACCGATTGGGCCCGCGCGACGCCGGTCCATCCGCATGCCATCAGTACGGCAAGGATGCCTGCGCTGAGGCGTTCTGCCGGCAGAACGCGTGCCGCACGGTGTGCTTGCGCGCCGCCGCGACGGCGTGTGGCCAGTTCGGAGACCGCCACCAGCTGCTTCAACGATGCATTCCAGACTTTGCTGTAAATCCTGTTCATGGTTTTCTCCGAAGCCTGACCGGCCCGGTGGCGGAAGACGGTGGTTGATCCCTGCGCTGGCCCGGCAGCGACGAATGCGATGACTTACGAGTACACGCCGCGCAGGCGCGGGCGCTCTATCCCCATGCGGTGCGTGATCGCATCGACGCTGGCCACGCATGCATGCCGTTGCTCGCCCTGACGCGTGAGAGCGATGCCGGCGCCAGGACACGCAACCTGCGCACCCGCACGGGCGTCGACACGATGGATATCGCTCATGATGGCCTCTTCTTTCCCTGTGCCTGCGCGGTGACAACGCTTCGCGAAGCTTGTCCGGCATGTGTTGGCATTGAAGCGGATGTGCGCGCGGCGTAATGCGCGAATTCGGCAAGCAAGCCATGCGAACTTGGCAATGGCTATGCAAATTCGGCAAAGTGAGATGCAGCGCACATCGCGGTTCAGTGGGCTGGTGCGGGTTGCGCGTGCGCCTGCTTCGCCGGCATGTGTTTCGCCGCTGTGGCCAACCAATCTTTGTGCAATGACGAAGAGGGACGCGCTTAGCGCATCAGTTGGCGACGCTGCATGCGCGCGACAGCGTGTCGCTGGGATGCTCGCCGAAGGCGCGCCGATAGTTGGCGGCGAAGCGCGAGAGATCCCACCAGCCGCAGCTCATCGCCACCGACTTCACCGAAACGCGGCCCGCGCCTGCGGCAGAAAGCCTGCGGCTGGCTTCATGCAACCGAAGCAAGGCGAGGTAACGCGTGGGCGATACGCCGAGCAAGTCGGCGAACGCATAGCGCAGGCCACGGTCGCTGACCCTGGCGGCACGCGCCAATTCATCCAGGTAGATATCGCGATGCAAATGGGTGCGCATGAAATCGACCGCGCGCCGGAACGGAGCGTACTGCACCTGATAGCCTTGCGGATAAGGCGGCTGACCATGCTGGAGCGCGACCAGGTCTTCCAGCAGACGCGGATCGAGCAGGGCCGCGAACACGTCGTCCTCGAGCGTCATGCTTTGCGGTTCGCGCGTGCCGACCAGCGCGTGAAAGGCCGATTCGCAGCGAAACCGCCATGCCGTGCCGTCAAGATATTCCGATTCGAACAAGACGAACTTGCGCGCCGCCAGGCCAAACGACGCGGGGCTTCGTTCCAGCGTCCGCGCGACGCTGTCGTACAGCGGGGCCATCAGCACGCTGACTTGCGAATGCGGACCCAGCATCATCTCGCAGGCATTGCCGCGCAACATGATCAAGCTTGTGCCCGAGCGCAGCGGCATGCCCGCGCACCAGCTTCCCGCTCCGGCCTGATGGATGTGACACAGCAGATAGTGACCGTTGGGCACCGGAAAGCGCCCATGACAGGGAAAATCGAAGACGAAACCGCACAGCGTTGCCTCGGCCTGCGCGCGGCTGCCGAACCGGCCACGCAGGCCCCCTTCCCGGAGGGCAACAGCCTCCAATTTGCAGGCATCGAATAACTGATTCATGGCACCCAGGCCGGGCCATGGCATGAACGATCCGTTCGGCTTCGAAAACATGGGGCGTGCTTTGGTCATTCCGTGGCGCTGCACACGACAGCGCGATGCAAGGTTTGCGTCGCGTGCGTGGATGGTGCTGCCGGAGGCAGCCAGGTGCGTTCGGTGCGAAATCGCAATCCGCGCCTTACGCAAAATGAAGCGTTTAGCGGATCTTTTGCCGGGCGTCTGCCAGGCCCGCACACACGCCGCGACGATGAGTTGGACGACTGCTGCTCACACGTTTTCCCCCTGCATTGGAAACATCCGCCACGA
Source organism: Dyella monticola (assembly GCF_003363155.1). Taxonomy (GTDB): domain Bacteria; phylum Pseudomonadota; class Gammaproteobacteria; order Xanthomonadales; family Rhodanobacteraceae; genus Dyella_B; species Dyella_B monticola. The sequence continues at coordinate 119,078 of NZ_QRBE01000011.1, forward strand.
ACGAGTGGGCGTGGCGGATGAAGCGCAAATCCGATGACGCATTTCGGGGCGAGCGTATTGAGAAGGGGGAGCGGGCTGAATAAGAATCTTCTTAATGTTCGTCAAGGAAATGTATAGAACCCCTCTGGGCTATGACAGCCCGCTGGTGCGCACGTAGTCGAACAGCTGTTGATCATTGGCAATGCCCAGTTTCGCCATCGCGCTGTGTTTTTGCAGGCTGATGGTCTTGACGCTGCGATGGGTGGTGCGCGCCACTTCGGAAACGGTCAGGCCCTGCGCCAGCAGGCGCATGACCTCCACTTCGCGCCCGGACAGCGTTTGCACCGGTTTGCGCTCGGCCCGCGATGCGTCGCTGGCGGACATGCTGGGCGGCATCAGCTGCTCGCGAATCTGCTTGCTCACATAAGTGCGTCCGGCGCGGACGGTGCGCAGCGCGAACAGCAGTTCCTGTACCGCGGCGACTTTTTCCACCACGGCATCCGCGCCTTCCTGGTACATCGCTCGCAGAAAGGCGGCATTGCGCAGCACCGTCAGCACGACCACGCGCAAGCGCGGATGACGCCGGCGCACTTCGCGCAGCAGCACCATGCCATCCAGGCCGGCCGTATCCTCAGGCATTTGAAAGTCCACGATCGCGGCATCGCAAGGAATATAGGCGAGCACCGCCAGCAGTTCGCTTCCATTGGATGCCTCGCCAACCACCTCGTAGCTTTCACCGTCGCGCTGCAAGACCGAACGCAAACCGATGCGTACCACTTCGTGATTATCCGCGATGACGACGCGCACTACGTTTTCCACTTGCCATAAAGCGTGTCTTTGTTTTTCCGATTGCACATGCAACGAGGTGTGCTCACCGCGGTAAGCACCGTTTGTTTGGTCCGACTATATGACAATGCAATCGGGAACGCCTGTTTGCGAAGCAGCCGACACTGTTGAAGTGTGATGTGTAAACAATTGCCGTTTTCGTGGCGGCGGCAACTATGTTGGATGCTTCATTGCGCGGTGACGCACGTGGTATTGCAGTTTGAGTCGGCGTGCTGCTCGTCGATCGAAGGGCGAAAGGCATGACGCGCAGCGTCAGCCCATGCGTGCTCCAGCCGCGTGAAATCGCGTAATGCCCGGGCGACGCGCGCCGACACGGAGGCGGTTGTCTCTTCCAGGAACGTCTCGCTGTCATCTCTTTCGTAGCTATCTGGCCACGCCGCGGCGCACCTGATGTCCAGGCGCCAATACGCTATCCTGATCCGGCCGCATCCACACCCGCCCGCTCGGCCCGCGTAGGCATGCGTTGAAACCGAGCGGATTATGCGACACCGGTCGGACCGTGGTTGACAGTCATCCGGGATTCCCATGACCCGCATCACGCACTTCGTTCGCAATGTCTACGAGAAGTGGAAGCGCGAGACGCTCAGTCAGAGCGATTTTCGCCCCAGCGTCAGCATCCTGAAACTTTCCCTGATGGCGGTGTTCGTCGGCATCGCCGCGGCGCTGGTGGCGTTCGTGCTGTATCGCATGATCGGCCTGGTGACCAACCTGGCGTTTCTGCAACGGTTTTCGTTCGACTTCATATCGCCTTCACTCAGCCATTCGACCTGGGCGATCCTGATCGCGCCCATCGTGGGTGGTCTGATCGTCGGGCTGATGGCGCGTTTCGGTTCCGATCGCATCCGTGGCCACGGGATTCCTGAGGCGCTGGAAGCGATTCTGTTTCGCAAGAGCAAGATGATGCTGAAGGTGGCAATCCTGAAGCCGTTGTCGGCGGCGATCGCAATCGGCACCGGTGGGCCGTTCGGTGCCGAGGGGCCGATCATCATGACCGGCGGCGCGGTCGGTTCGTTGTTCGGCCAGATGTTCTATCTCACCTCGATCGAACGACGCACGTTGCTGGTCGCCGGCGCCTGCGCCGGCATGGCCGCCACGTTCAGCACGCCGATTGCCGCCACCTTGCTGGCGGTGGAGCTGCTACTGTTCGAATGGCGCCCGCGCAGCATCATTCCGGTGGCGATCGCCTGCTTCGTGGCGGACGCGCTGCGACCCTTTTTGCTGGGTGCCGGTCCGCTGTTCCCGTTGCCGGTGGAATTTCATCTGCAACTGACGGATTTATGTCTGGCCGTGGTGTGCGGGTTTCTCGCCGGCCTGCTGGCGACGGCACTCACCGCGGCCATCTACCGGGTCGAGGATGGTTTCACCAAATTGCCGATGCATTGGATGTGGTGGCCGGCCATGGGCGCCGTCGCGGTAAGTATCGGCGGCTTGATCGAGCCGCAGGCATTGGGCGTGGGCTACGGCGTGATCGACCAGTTGTTGACCGGCAAGCTTGTCGGCAGCGCCATTGTGCTGTTCATGATCGTCAAATCGCTGATGTGGGTGATCTATCTGGGCTCCGGCACGTCCGGCGGTGTATTGGCGCCCTTGTTGGCGCTGGGCGCAGGCCTGGGTGCACTGGAATCGTTCGTCTTTCCCGGCCACCAGCCGTTGCTGTGGCCGCTGCTGGGCATGGGCGCGATGCTGGCCGGCGTGATGCGCCTGCCGTTTACGTCGATCCTGTTCGCATTGGAGCTCACGCGCAACGCCAGCGCGTTGCCGGCGCTGCTGGTGGCATGCACGACGGCGTATGGCGTGAGCGTGTTCCTGATGAAGCGCTCCATTCTCACCGAGAAAGTCGCGCGCCGCGGCTACGATATTTTTCGCGAATACACGGTGGACCGGCTCGAACACATGGCGGTGAAGGACGTGATGAGCACGGACGTCATGACCATTCCGGGCGACATCAGCGTGCGCGAAGCGACGCAGACCTATTTCGGCGCCGATCAGAAATACCGTGCCTATCCGGTGGTCGATACGGAAGGCCGGTTGCTCAATGTCATCAACCGCAGCGAGCTGGCGCGTTTGTGGCAGGAGGATCCGGAAGGTAACTGCCGACTGGCCGACATACTCGGCAAGGACCCGGTCGTTTCCTATCCCGACGAGAGCTGCAAGAGCGTGGCGATCCGCGCGGCGGTGGAAAAGCTCGATCGCATGCCGGTGGTCAGCGCCGATCGGCAATTGCTATTGGGCATGGTGACTCGCTACGACCTGCTGAAGCCCTATACCCATCATCACGAGGAAGAAGGGATTCGCGAGCGCTTCTTCCGCAACGTGAAATAGCACCGCCGCATGCCTGTCGACCTGTTCTCGTAAGCTTGATGAGCGACACTATGGCCTGTCTGCCATGGGAGGGAACCTGGCAGACGCACACCAACACTGGGGAGCAAAGCAATGAAGACGCGTTTGGTTGGAACGACCTTGCCGGTTCTGGAGATCGGCCTGGAACAGGGCGACCGGATTATCTCAGAGCCGGGCCGGTTTTCCTGGATGACACGCAATATCACGCTGCAGACGACGGCGCGCACGGCGGGTGTATCGAGCTTCCTGGGCGTCATCGGGCGCGCGCTTTCCGGCGGCGGCATATTCATGAACGAGTACCAGACCTCAGGCCCGCAGGGCATGGTCGCATTCGCGGCAAAAGTGCCGGGGTCGATCGTCGAAGTCCAAGTAAACGCGGGACAGACGTACTTCATTCATCGCCACGGTTTTCTGTGCGGCACCGAAGGCGTCGAGCTGACCATCGGCTTTCAGCGTTCTCTGGGCGCGGGCATTTTTGGCGGCGATGGCTTTGTGCTGGAAAAGCTCAGCGGCAATGCGCGTGCCTGGGTGGAACTGGGGGGCGAAGTCGTCACCTACACGCTGGCTCCCGGCGAAACGCTGCAGGTGCATCCCGGGCACATCGGCATGTTCGAAGGCACGGTGAACTTCGACATCGCATTGCTTCCCGGCTTGAAGAACAAACTTTTCGGCGGCGATGGCCTGTTCGTGGCGAACCTCACCGGTCCGGGCCAGGTATGGCTGCAAACCCTCACCATGCCGAACCTGGCGCACGCGCTGGAGCCGTATCTTGCGCGTGAGGGTGGCAACACGTCAGTCATCAGCGGCGATTCCGGCGCGGGTATCGGCGGGGCGATTGCCGGCGGTGTGATCGGTTCAGTGCTCGGCGGCCTTTTCGGCAAAAACGATTAAGCGACTGGCCTTTCCGGGCCGCTCATCGGCGCGGATCGTTTGGACGGCTAAATCCGGGCGGTCCGCGCTGTCTCGCCATGCGTGGCATCGCCACGTTTTTCCAGCCACACAACGAGCCGATGCAGGCGTGCTGCTAGCGCGGCTTTCGAAAGAGCAAACGTGCCACGACTGCAGGGATCATCACAGCTGCGAAGGCGCCGTAGCCATACAGCGCGGGCATGACCTGCTTCCAGATGCCGCCGCTTTCGCGCCCTACGTCGCTGACCGTTTGGATGGCGACGTCGTCATAGGCCATCAGGGAAAGCGCGCCTGCGGCAGCCAGGGCAATGAGGATGATCGCGACGTCATACACCTTGTACCGCCAGCTTATGCGCGAGCGCTTCCACACCGACCAATAGACCCAGGCCAGAAGCACCAGCCACGGGCCAAGCAACAGAAGAGACAGGTAACGCATCGGAGTCCGCAAACGGTTGCTGCGTGAGTTCATAGGATCGGCCATGCACGCCCTGTCGAGCAAGCATGCCCGGCCTATGGTTGCACCAGTCGAGCGTGCTGGTCTCACCTTGAGCCGGTAGCGCGCGACACCCTTTTTCGCGTGGCAGGCCGGCGCGTGAACCGACCCGATGATGAAATAAGGCCACCCTAGGGAATCACGGGCAGCTCATCAAGGCGGCTTATACCGTCCGCGGGCGTTGCAATTGGCGCGCAGTCGCTTTACAACATATATGAAATGATTGTTTGCCAATGAAACGGCCTCGGCGAGATCCGCCCGGTCGTACGACGCAGAAAAGGGGCGGTTTATATGGGGTTTGGAACAGATTGCGTGCAAAAAACGGCTTCTTCCGAAGCGCCTCTGCGCGTCACCGCGTATTCGCCCGCCGCGTACCGCGCCCGTCGCTGGCTGGCGATGCTGTGCGCACTGTGTTGTACGGCTGCATGGGCAAAGGACCCGCCGCAGGGTTTTACGCCACCGAACGCGGCCACGATCGAGCAGCAGTGGGTGGCAGCGAATCATCCTTTTGATGGCGCACGCCAGGCCATTCTTGCGCAGACACAGAAAGTGGCCTGGCAAGGTCCGATGTCGCCGGACTGGAAGACGCTTGCCGCTTATCGCACGCCGGAGTGGTATCGCGATGCGAAGTTCGGCATCTTCATTCACTGGGGCGTGTATTCGGTCGCCGCGTACAAGGGCGAGTGGTATCCGCGCCATATGTATGAGCGCACGGGCGAGTACGCCAATTACTACCAGCATCAGGTCGCCACGTATGGGCCGATGCCGAAAGTCGGCTACAAAGATCTGATCCCGCTGTTCAAGGCCGAGCATTTCGATCCGCAAGCGTGGGCAACGCTGTTCCGTGAAGCGGGCGCGCGTTACGTGGTGCCGGTGGCCGAGCACCATGATGGCTTCGCCATGTACAACTCCAGGCTGTCCGATTGGACGGCGGTGAAAATGGGGCCGCATCGCGACGTGATTGGCGAGCTCGCAAAGGCGATCCGTGCGCAAGGGATGAAGCTGGGCTTGTCGTCCCATCGTGCAGAGCACGACTGGTTCTACGAATACGGGCGCACGTTCGATTCCGACGTGAACGATCCGCGCTATGCCGCGCTGTATGGGCCAGCGCATCCGTCCGAATCGGCCAAGGGCGAGGATGGCAAAGAGGTGGACTGGACCTTCGTGTCGGATGCGTATCTCAACGATTGGCTCGCGCGATCGTCCGAAATCGTCCAGGACTATCACCCCGATCTGATGTATTTCGATTGGTGGGTGGGCCAGCCACGTTTTCGCGGCGTGCTGGCCGACTTTGCCGCCTTTTACTACAACCAGGCAGCCGCGCGGGATCAGGGCGTCGTGCTCAATTACAAGCTCGACGACATGATGCCGGGCACCGGCACGATGAACATTGAGCGCGGACAGGCGGCCGATATCCGTGCACAGCCGTGGCAGACCGAAACGTCGGTGAGCCCCGATTCGTGGGGTTACGCCGAAGGCGACACGTACAAATCGCCCGATGACATCGTGCATTTGCTCGTCGACGTGGTCAGCAAGAATGGCAACCTGCTGTTGAACATCGGCCCCAAGGCCGATGGCACCATTCCCGATCAAGCCAAAGACATCCTGCTGGCGATGGGCCAATGGCTGAAGACCAATGGCGAAGCCATTTATGGCTCACGGCCCTGGCAGCGTTTCGGTGAAGGTCCTACCCAGGTGGTTGCCGGCACCATGCAGGACACCAAAACAAAACCGTATCAGCCCGAAGATTTTCGCTTTACCACAAACCGCGGCCATCTTTATGCGATCGACATGGAGTGGCCTGCCAGCGGTCAGGTGCTGATTCATTCCATCACACCAGCCATGGATGTTCGCCACGTAACGCTGCTTGCCACGGGCAAACCGGTCACCTTCCAGCAGGCGGCAGATGGTTTGCATCTGACGTTGCCCGCTCGTCCTGCGGGCTTGCATGCCTATGTCTATCGCATCGATGTCGGCAGCAAAGGGCTGAGCGAAAGCCATTGACATCAACCCACGGCGAGATCATCCACCGTTTTGTCGATCCATAAGGGCCTGCCAGACACGGTCCAGGCCCGCATCGACGGTTTTCCAGGCACCCTCTTCACCCATCACCTGACAAAAAAGTTCATTGATGCCACCGGGCGTGGCGTGCTCGTGCATCAACTCCTGGAAATCAGGATCACGTCCTTTGAGTGATGAAGCGAGCTCCGCAAACATCGCTGCAACATAGTGTTGTGCCTGGGTGTGCGCGATCCCATGCGCGGCCAGCCAGTTGCTTATCTGATGCATGTACAGGAAATGCGCGGCGAGGGTTGCTGTTGCCGCCGAATAGCGGTCGAACACCGTTTCATCCGCCACCTCGATCACACGACCGAGCCGGTTGAACAGGCTGCGTGCGGGCTCCGTCGCCGGATACAGCGGCGTGATGCCGCGCCGCGCCGAAACGGCTGGCAGCGGGATCGCTCGAACAATGTCCCGCACGGGTGGTGCGAGTTCCCGCAACGCTTTGATGGGAACACCGGCCAGCACGCTTATCAGGCTTTGATCCCTGAACGTGAGATCGGACATGACACGTCGCGCATCGACGGGCCGCACGCACAAAAGCACGACATCGGATTGGTCCACGAGCGCCTGATTGCTATCGGCGACGCGAACGTTTGGATACGTGGCATCAAGTTCCGCCACCGTTTTCGCGTTACGGGGCGAAAGCAGGATGGCCGGCGCGTCGCACCCTTCACTCAAGCCAGCAACGATGGCGGCACCGATCGCCCCGACTCCGATAACACCAAGCATGGCGTGGGTTTCCTTGGGAAGTCATCAAACTTCACATGTCCCGGCGGTGGTGATCGCCTTGATACGCCGGCCCGATCGACTACGTGCGATAGTTGCTCACATCAAAGAGCGTACAAAATTCACGAAGGACGTTTCCTGAAAACGTTCCGCAATCAGAAAGACCACCCCCACGGCAACCAGGACAAACAGCACAGCCTTACCAGCCCATCTGACCATTCTGCCGACTGTGATTTTCATCGTCCTGGCCGCCTTCCGATGAACTCTGCGCTGGGGTGACTGTTGACGATGAAGGATAGCGCAGGTTCGCCGCTTCGCACTGACGGTTCTATGGGCCTGCCGCTGCGCATGGCGAACCATCCAGCGTTTTCGCCATTTCGGTGGTGCCGCTCCAGCACAGTCCCTGATACAGCGGCGTGCCTTTCTGGGTGGCATGCAAGACGGCGTAGTGAACACCGCGCCTGACAAACTCCGCTTCCGCCAGCTTCATCAGCTCGCGCGCCAATCCGCGGTTTCTGTACTCCGGCTCGACAAAGACATTCAGAACGTATCCACGTTTATCCTGCGTCGGATGCTCTGGATGCGGCGGCCAGTCGATCAGCATCAGCCCGATCCCCGCCACCGGTACGCTATCGTCCATCAGCACGAAACCAAAATAGGAACCATCCACCAGACGGGGCTCGACCCATGCGCGGAAATGCGCGGTCATGGGTAGCAACACCTCATCACTTCTGCCCGCATCCCGAAACATTTCTTCGCGGTGCCTGCAGACAAGATCCAGATCAGTGGGATGGAGCGTTCGAATGTCCATGGTGATTCCGAGGTGACGAGGTACCGATACACGTAGCTTGACGACCTACCCCATGCTTTGTGAAGCACGGAATGGGTTCGGCAGGTGTCATACGTGGATGGTTCGTCACCAGCTACGCATCCATGGCACTCACGACATGGGTGTTCTGGCGAACCACGCCTTCGTCGACTGACATATTTCCAGGGCGCGCCGATAGCCTTCGCGCGCGCTGGTGCGGGCGATATACGCGCGCTCCGCCTCACCGAGCGGGACACGGCCGCCTCTTCGCGCCAACTCCAGCGCGTAGGTCACCGAGATGTCCGCGGCTGTGAAGGTCTCACCGGCAAGATAGGGCGTGCGTGCAAGCTGCCGGGTTACCAGGGTCAGGCGGCTTTCGAAAACGCTTAGCGCCTGGCCCGCACTCCAATTCTCCCGCTCGGACTCCGGCGCAAAATTGCGGGCACCAACGACGAAATAAACCGAAGCCGCGAGGCCCGCTTCACCCAGGTGCAGGAACTGCTGGTAGGCGGGGAAAGCCCGATCCTGCGGGTCGGGCGCGAGCGGCGTCGGGCCATAACGCGCCATCAGGTATTCCATGATCGCAATGGACTCGACCATCGTGACGTCGCCATCCTGAATCACCGGAATGAAACCGGCGGGATTGATCGCCAGGAATTCCGGGTCGTTCTCGACGCCAGCCAGAAGATCCACCGGCCTCAGCCGGTATGCCAGCCCCATTTCCTCCAACAGCCAGACAACCCGGAAACCTCTTCCTTCGCCAAAGACGGTCATCATCGTTCGTCATCCTTCTTTGCTTCGGCCTTATCGACCCCCAATCGGAGAGACGAACGGGAGTTTCGAAAATCGACATGGCCAGGAGGACCCTCATTCCCGTGCCTTGCTCAACCACGCGACCTTTTATCACGCCCGCCCTCATGCCATCCGCCCGGCAGGCGATCGATCAACTATTTCCATAGTTGACAAGCGGAAAGTTTCGAGTATCTACTATATCCATAGTTGATGAGCGGGTGGCCCATGAAGATTTCCCTCACCGATCGCGAAGCGGATGTCATGCAGGCGCTGTGGGATCACGGACCCTCGCTGGTCGCCGAAGTGCGCGAACAACTGAGCGACCCGCTCGCCTATACGACGGTGCTCACCGTGCTGCGCACGCTCGAAGGCAAAGGATATGTAGGACACGAAGAAGAGGGCCGCGGACATCGCTACTTTGCCAGCGTCAAGCAGCAGGCGGCGCGGAAGAACGCGGTGCAACACCTGACCGACAAGCTGTTCAAGGGATCGACGGAGTTGCTTTTTTCACACCTGGTGTCCGAGCAAAAGCTCAGCCCCGAGCAGATCCGCCGCATGCGGCAACTGCTGGCCGAACGTTCCGACAAGAAGGAGCCGCGATGATTGCCTGGATGATGTATGTCGTTCTGGTCACGCTTACGCTGAGCGCTGCAGCGCTTGCGGCCGAGCGTGCGGCGAAAGTGCGTCGTGCGACGACACGCTGGGTGTGGGTGGCCGCGTTGGCGGGCTCGTTGGTGCTGCCGACGGTGATTCCCACCGCGTCGATTCCACTCCCGGCTGCGCTCACGTCCAGAGCGACGTCGACGTCGATCGTTCTGCGCGACGCGACATCGATACCGATGCCGCTGGCGCTGCTGGATTTTGAAATTACCCAGCCCTATGCGACATCCGCCCGGATCGATACGCTGGTGCGCGATATGTGGCTGGCGGCATCGGTGCTGATGTCGCTGGTCCTCCTGCTGGGCGCCACGCTGCTGCATCGACGCAAGCGCGGCTGGCGCCAGGGACAACTATGCGGCGAGCGTGTCCTGGTCGCGCCCGACGCGGGTCCGGCCGTGGTCGGCCTAGTGCGCTCGCGCATCGTTGTACCTGTGTGGTTGCTGCAGGCGGGCGAGGAGCAGCAACAATGCACGATCGCCCATGAGCGCTCGCATTTGCATGCACGCGACCCGCAGCTTGTTGCGCTTGCTTTGCTGCTGCTGGCGCTGATGCCCTGGAACGCGCCGCTGTGGTGGCAGTTTCGCCGCCTGCGTCGCGCGATCGAGGTGGATTGCGATGCCCGCGTTCTGCGCAGCGGGCGTGATATCGGCGCGTATTGCGAAACGCTGATCCAGGTGGGCCAGCGCCAGTCCCATCATATCGGTGTGGTACCGGCGATGTCCGATTCGGCATCGTTTCTGGAATGGCGCATCCGGCACATGCTGCGCAAGCCGAAAAAGTGGGCGCGCGCATCGGCAGCAGCACTGATATGCGTTTCGCTGGGCATCGCGGCCTTTGCGGCACAGGTAACGCCACCCGGCGCCGGCCAGCAGAACGCTGGCGCCACGGTCGTGCTGAGCGACGTCACGCTCGATCGCTACACGGGCTTCTACCAGATCAGCCCTATTTCTCTCATCACCGTGACGCGTGCCGGCAACGGTCTTACCGTCAGCATCAGCGGGCAGATCGCGGCGCCGCAGCCGCTGCATATCGTTCCCCTCGATAAGACCCGGTTCGCCATCGAGGGAATGAGTACCGCCACCGTGCACTTCATCACGGACGCCCATGGCAACGCCTCGCGACTGATCGCCACCCAGAACGGACGCGATGTGCTGGACCAACCGCGCGTCGACGAGGCCGCTGCCGACCGAATCAATGCTGCGCTCGCAGCCCGCATCAAAGCGCAGAAACCGTTCCCGGGCAGCGAGCAGGCGTTGCGACTATTGCTTAGCGATCCGGTGAGCGGCGCCGGCATGAGTGACGACCTGGCCCGGATACGTACTGAACAAAGGGCGTCGAGGGAGAAATATCTCGCCGACCTGGGACAGGTCGAGTCTTATACGTTCATCGGCGTCAGCAAATTCGGCTCGGATACCTATCTCGTCAAGCGCCAGCACGGTACGGAAACGGTGCTGCTGGTGCTCGACGATAAAGGAACCTTGGTAAGCGCGTTCCGGCACCGCTGAATCACGTCACTGCCGGTCTGCAGCGATGGCTTCCTTGGTCATGCTGACTGCGTTGCACGCATCCGATTCACTTGCCGCGATTTCCGGATCGCCGCAACAGGGATCCTGCGCCTGTTTTCCTTACGAGGATTGATGACATGAAACGTACCGCGGCACGCTACGCAACCTTCGCGCTGCTTGGCTGTCTGGCATGGGCAGCATGCATCGGCTCGCGGCCGGCGTGCGCGGCCGAGCTCACGCCCGGCACTCACGCCGGTACGCTGCAGGGCGCGCTCTATCGCATCGATGTCCCCGCGCACTGGAACGGCGACCTGGTGATGCTGATGCATGGCTATCAGCCTGTGGGCGCGCGCATCACCACGCCGATGACGGCCGCCGATACCACGTCCGATTTTCTCAAGCTGGGCTATGCCGTCGCGCAAAGCCAATATGCGTCGCAAGGCTGGGCGGTAGGCGATGCCATCGCCGACAATGAACGGCTGCGGCAGTATTTCATTCACACGTACGGCCGCCCTGCCCACACCTACCTCTACGGCTTCTCGCTGGGCAGCCTGGAGACGCTGGCAAGCATCGAGCGCTATCCGCATGCCTACACCGGCGCGTTGGCCAAGTGCGCCGTCGCCGTCTCGACACCCGAGTTCATCGCGCGCGCCGTCGTCACCCCACTGGTGGCCTTCGATGCGCTGATTCCCGGCGTGCTGCCGGATCTGGCGGCGCCGGACTCGCCACCATTCATTCCGCCGAAGGTGTTCGCCAAGGCCTTGCAAGTGCACCCGCAGGAGGCTGCTCTACTGGAAAAGCGCCTGCAGGAACCAGGCACGCTACCGCTGTCGCTCTATTACATGGCGCTGCGCGAGCTGGAGCGGCGCGCAGGTGGCATGCCGGTCGATAACCGCAACACCGTCTATCACGGATTCGGCGACGACGTGGCCTTCAACCGCCGCGTGCATCGCTATGCCGGCTCGCCCGTCGCCATGGCCTATGTCCGGCGCAACGGCACCTTGACCGGCCGCATCGACGTGCCGCTGGTCATGCAGTGGAATAACTCCGATCCAACCATCCCCGAGCGATTTCATTCCATCTATCCCGAGCAGGTGCGTGCGGCCGGTCGTGGCAAATGGCTGACGGTGCTCCCACCGGTCGGTAGCGGACACTGCAACTTCACCGACGTGCAGACCATTGCGGCGTTCAACACGCTCGTGAGCAAGGCGAGCAATGGGAAGCACTGATGCAAGCGGATCGCACGGCGGTCCATGGCGTCGCGCAATAATCCTGCAAACCTGGCCTGCTCTACTCGTCGCCGGTTTGTCGTTGCGCGTTCAACGTATACGCGCCAGCACGCTCCAGGAACGCGATCGTCTCTTCGAATATCTGTGGTACCGAGGACGGTAGATCAGCTTGCCGTTTGAAGGCCTCGAAGTCGCCTTTGGCGCCAAGCAGGAGATCGTCAATCAGGCCCGGTTCTTTCTGATCCATGCGCTGCAAAAGGCTCAGCAGGATGTATGAACAGGCGTACGCCTTGGCATCGGTCTTGGTGAAATCCTTTGACATCGGTACATCCCCAGTGAGTGACGCGGGGACGGTACGATGCGGGCTATCTCATTTCAATGCTGTGGCTTGCGACAGAAACCAACCAGCACCGATCGAGTTCAAGACGAACGCGAAGCTACGTTCGCGCGGTGCGCCCCTTCAGGGCAGCGTAGAGCACGGGCATCACCAGCAGGACCAGCGGCACCTGCACCAGCATCCCCGCAATGATCGCGACCGCGAGCGGTTGCTGCATCTGGGAGCCTGCACCCAAGGCCAAGGCCAGCGGAAGCAAGGTCAAAATGGCCGCCAGCGTGGACATCAAGATCGGGCGAGTCCGGTGCTGAGCCGCTGCAAGCAGCGCTTCATGCAACGGCACTTCGGAGGCGACATTTTCCACTTCCGAGAAATAGAAAATCGCCACTTCGGTGACGATGCCGACGATCATCGTCATGCCCATCATGGCGGAAATGTTGAGCTCGATACCGGTGACCCACAAGCCGACAAATACCGCGCCAATGGCCAGCATGGGCATGACCAGGATCGATGCGGCAACACGGAAGCTCTCGTACAAGAACAACAGTAACGTGAACACCAGCGCGATGGCGGCGAGCAGCACGATGGTGAGGCCACGAAAGGCTTCCTGCTGCTGCTGATACAAACCGCCCAACTGGTAATACATGCCCCGGGGCAACAAGCCCGGTTCGGCCAGCATGGTTTTGACGTCCGCCACCGTCGCGCCCATGCTCCGCCCAGCGATACGCCCGGTGACCGCCACCATGCGCTTGAGATTGTTGCGCGTGATTTCCGGCTGGCCCTGCACGACGTGCAACGTGGCGATCTGCGACAGCGGGAACAGATGGCCATCCGCTGCGCGGATGGACAACGCCGACACCTGTTCCAGATGGCGATAAGCCGTGACCGGCAAACGCACTCGCACACCCACCACTTTGCCTGCAGCGGGCAATTGGGCCGCAACCGTGCCATCGATCGCGGCCGCGACCTGATCGGTGACAGCCTGTGGATCAAGACCCTCTAGCGCAGCCTTGGCCGGGTCCACCGTCATGGTCAGCGCGTCGCCCGCGGGATTGATGCCATTGAGCACACCGTTCACGCCCTTGATCTTGCCCAGCGCGTCGGCGACACGTGCGGCGGTGTCGTTGAGTTCGTTGGCATTGTCGCTATAAAGCTGGATTTCGATGGGTTCGGGCACGGCGATCAGGTCGCCGATCATGTCTTCCATCAGCTGCGCCACGTCGACGTCCAGACCCGGCACGTTTTCCTCGACCTGCGTGCGAATGCCATTCATCACCGTGTCGGTCGACGGACGCGACCCCTGTTTGAGGCGAACGAAAATGTCGCCCGTGTTCGCTTCCGTCAACCAATCGCCCAACTGCAACCCGGTACGGCGGGAATAGGTATCCACATAGGGATTGGCGCGGATGATGCTCTCGACCTGATTGAGAAGGCGCCCGGTTTCTTCGAGCGATGTGCCAGGTTTGGAGACGTAATCCAGGGTAAAGCCGCCCTCGTCCATGGCGGGCATGAAACCGGTGCCCACGCGGCTGTAGGCCAGCGCGCCCAAACCAAGCAGTGGCAACACCAGCACAAGCACCCAGAGCGGACGTTTCAGCCAGCGCTGCAAGACCTTTTCATAAGCATGGATGAGTCGCTGCGACGCGCGACTTGGCGCGTGATCGGCGATGTGTTTGCGGTCGAGCCATTGCTCCGACAGCAACGGCACGACAATCCATGTCAGCAGATACGAGATGACCAGCGCGCTGGCCATGGTGAGCGACAAGGCTTTGAAGAACGCGCCAGTAATCCCGGTGAGAAACGCCAAGGGCAGGAAGATCACCACCGTGGCAGCGCTGGAACCGCTGAGTGGCCGTGTGAATTCCCAGGCGGCGTGCGCAATGCGTTCGCGCACCTCGCCCGAGGTATCGCGCAGGCGTCGCATGATGTGCTCGAGCATGACGATCACGTCATCGATGATCAGACCCACCGCAGCGGCCATGCCACCCAAGGTCATCATGTTGAAGCTCATCCCGAGCATGCGCAGCAGCAGCACCGTGATGGTCAGGACAGCCGGCACCACGAGCATGGCGACGAAAATCACCCGCGTATTGCGTAGAAAAACGAACAGCACCACGCCGGCCAGAGCGATGCCGATCAGAATGGCATCGCGCACGCTGGCCGCCGCGCCGGTCACCAGTTGCGACTGGTCGTACCAGTTGGCGATCTGGACGCCCGTCGGCATTTGCGGCGCGTAATCGTGCAAGCGCTGCTTCACGTCGCGCGCGATCTGCACGCTGTTGCCGTCGGCCTGCTGGAAGATCTGCAGCAACACCGCATCCTGGCCATCGGCCGTAACACGAATCCATTGCGGGACGTGACTGAGCGTAACGTCCGCAATGTCGCCCAGGCGTACGATGCCATGGTTATCCGCACGTACGACGATGTCGCGCAAGGCGGCTACGGTGCCGGGCTGATTGTCGGCGAGCAGCAGATATAACTTGTAGTGATCGGAGACGTGACCCATCGCCTGGATGGTCGCCGCGCGGGTGACGGCGGTCGCAACGTCGGGCAGGCTGAGATCCAGCGCGCGCAACTTCTCCGGATCCACATCCGCGTGGAACTCCGCCACCTCGCCACCCTGCACGCTTACATGCGCAACGCCTTGCACACTGCTGAGCAGCGGGCGCAATTGGTACTGCGCGATGTCGTAAAGCGCGCTCGGCGACACCGTGTGGGAACGCAGGCTATAGGCCAGCATTGGAAATGCCGTGGGGTCCATGCGCCGACTAGTAAGTAGCGTGCCCGCCGGCAATTCGGGCAGCACTTGGCTGGCGGCTCCATTCACGTCGCTCAAGGCGCGACTCATGTCCGTGCCCCAGTCGAAGGTCACCGCAATGTCGGCGCTGCCACGGCTGGTGGTCGAACGCACATCACGTACGCCCGGCACACGTCGCAAGGCATCCTCAATCGGCGTCGTGACCTCGATCGCCATCTGGTCCGCAGGGCGATCGCCCGCATCGAGCGAAAGTTGCACGCGGGGGAACGCCACGTTTGGAAACAGCGCGACCGGCATGTACACCGCGCTGGCGATACCACCGATCGCCAACATCAGCACCAGGAAGAACAACGAGCGCCGATGGCGTTGCATCCATGCGGCGATGCTCACTTGGGTGAACCCTGTTGTTCGCGCACGGCGTCGCCATCGTTCAACTCGTAGTTGCCCGATACGATGATGCGTGTCTTGGCATCCAACGGCCCTTGCACACCGACGGTATCGCCCTGGGGATGCTTCAAGGCGACGTTGATGCGCTTGGCCTTGTCGTGCTCCACGGCGAACACGTAGGCGCCCTGATCGTCTTGCAGCACCGCATTGCGTGGAAGAGCCCACGCCGTGTAACCCAGCGTATCGATGGTCGCGCGCACGGCGGCACCGGCTACCAGCGTGGCACTTGCTTCAGATGGCAAGGTCACTTGCACCGGCACCAGATGTGTCTGGGTATCGACCGATTGACCGACCATGCTGACCTGCCCTTTCAGCCCGCTCGCCGCACCGAACGCCGCTTGCACTTGTGCGGGCATGCCCGGCTTCAGGCGCAGCACTTCGTCCGGCTGCACGCCGAGTCGTGCGATCAACCCCTGCGCGGGCGCGACTGACAACAGCGGCGCACCGGCCTGGAAGCGGTCGCCGAGATTGACGTTGAGCGCAGTCACCATACCGTCGGCCGGTGCGCTGACGATCTCTTCGGCAACCCCGCCGCCGAGCGCGCGCTGCGCGTCAAGCCCCGCCTGCGCATCGTCCAGCGCCTTGTGCGCAGCAGCGAGCTGTGATTGTGTCGCCAGATGCTGCGTCACCATCTGCTCGGTGCGTTTCAATTCACCACTCGCCAAAGCCAGGGTGCTCTGTGCCTGTCGATAAGCATTGCGTGCGGCAGGATCAGGCGCGACACGTAACATCGCCTCGCCGCCATGCACGTGTTCCCCGGCGATCACGTTCAGCGCCGTGACCAGGCCACCATGCCCGAGGCTCATCACACTGGCGTGATGAGGGTCGGCAACCGCATTGCCCCATGCATCCATGGTGTCGTGGAAGGTCTGGCTCACCGGCACGGTGGTCGTTACCAGTACCTGGCCCGCTACGTCGGCGTCATCGCCATCCGCAGCGTCGCCGCCCTTGCAACCACCAAGCAACATAAGTATCGCCGTCAGCGCGGCAAGCGTAAGGAAAAGTCGCTTCATGATTTGGGCGAAGATGAGGAAGACGGTTGTAAGTCGGTATCGCCCAGCAGCGCTTCCAGCGCGATCGCTTGCTGCGACTGCTGATCGCGCACAGCGATGTAATCCATGTCGGCACTCAGTGCATTGGCACGAATGGACAGATACGTTGGCCAGTCGAGCAGCCCTTTTTGCCACGCTGCCTGTGCAGCACGCCGAGCCTCATCCAACCGCGCACAGTGCAGCTGCAATTGCTCGCGTTGCCCGTTCAGCGTTTTCAGGTCGGCCGTCAGCTGTGCAATATCGTTGCGCGTGGTGAGCACGCGACCTTCGTAGTCATCCTTGAGCTGTTGCCTCGTGGCGGTTTCGATGCGGATAGCACCGCGATTGCGGTCGAACACGGGCAGCGTGATGCCGATATTGATGCCATGAGACAACACGCC
This sequence comes from Dyella monticola, assembly GCF_003363155.1. Lineage (GTDB taxonomy): Bacteria > Pseudomonadota > Gammaproteobacteria > Xanthomonadales > Rhodanobacteraceae > Dyella_B > Dyella_B monticola. Next base: position 136,400 of record NZ_QRBE01000011.1, read on the forward strand.
GCTGTTGTCGCTCTGACGATCGACGCCAAAGGTCAGTGCCGGAAACTGTGCACGGATCGCACCACGCAAGGTGGCTTGCTGTGCCTCGTAACCGGCCTGCAGGGCCAGCAGATCCGGGCGTCTTCGTGGCAGGTCGGCCAGTGCGGTCTGCACCTGTTCGGCCGAGGGCGATGCGTCAAAGGGCTTACCGATCAGATCGAGCGGAGCGCTCGGCGCAAGGCCGAGCAACAGGCGCAGATCGTGCTCGGCCTGATGCAATTGCAGCGTGCAATCGGACAACCGCTTGCTGGCGTCCGCATAGGCGTTGATGGCGGGGCTGGCGGTATCGTGAGTCAAATTGCCGTCCGTGAGTGCCTTGCGCACATAGGCATCGATGGGAGCCAGTGCCGCTTGCTCACCCGCAAGCTGCTGCTGCTGCGCGCGCAAGGACACCACTAGATCGAACGCGATTCGCGCTTGGGCAATCGTCTGCCACTCGCTCCACAGCAATTGCAGATTGACCTGATCGGCTTGGCTATGGGCGGCGGCTTTGCGCGTAGAGCGCAACAACAGGCTGGTAATGTCTTCGCTGATGCCATAGGCGTACGAGGTGGTGTACCCGGGTACGACGTGATCGAGGTATTCCTGGTTGATGGAAATTTGCGGGTCTGGCAACAGCCCCGCCTGAAATGCCTGAGCACGCGCTATACCCAGCTGATCGCGCAAGAGACGCAAATCCGGATTGTTGGCGACGGCGAGCATGGCCACATCCGTCACGTCCAGGCCATGAGCAGGATCGAATGCATGAGTGCGCAATACGGGCAGAGGCATTTCAGCAACATTTACCGTGAGATGTGCGACATCCTTGATGCCCTCACCGTCGCCCAGCGGTAACGGGGAATACGTCGCGCAGCTGGCCAGCGCCAACACGCCTGCTAAAAAAGCTGCCCGCGCCACACGCGAAACGCGTATTGCTTTTTCATGTGACTCAACCATCAACAACCGCACCCAAATGCCTCCGGCCTTGTGCCTGATGCCCAGGCAAGGCTAGCGGCCTTTGCTTAGTATTTACTTTGTGACAATTGGATGTTGGACACTTCCTGGCTTTCCGCCCTCGTCGACCCACTCCGCGCAAACGTTGCGCGCATCCGCACGAAGCACCGGTGCGATGGCCGACTCGATGGCGGGGTTACCCGAAATTACCTCATCTGCCCGCTTTATCCCGTTGGTGAGCGGAGCTAACGGGGATGAAACGATTCGTTTGCCTGGGCTTAAACGGGTGGCTATAGACTGGCCGTTCGATCATTCAACGAGTCTGTATTCGCAGAAGCCATCGACACGGTCTTTCAATGAAGTGAGCGATGGGGGCGACACACCACACGTCAAACGCGCCGGCATCGCGCAATCCCGCCCGCTGGCGGACGAAACCTCATTCGCCATCAGCGCACATCACGAACTGGATGCAGACTGTATTCCTGCGTTCTGGCGCGATAAATATGCTTCAATGCACTTCAGTTGATACGTGGCGTAACGAATCATGCGGCACCAATTTGACGATGTGCTGCTTGGGAGCATCGAACTCTTTTACCTGGCCGGCGAGCCCGGCAGTTTCACCGCGGCGGCCACGGCAGCCGGCGTGACGCCCGCGGCGGTCAGCCGTTCGGTAGCGCGCCTGGAGGAACGCATGGGCGTTCGCCTGTTCGCTCGAATCACACGGCACATCCGTCTGACCGACGTCGGCCGCACCTATTTCGAGGAGTGCCTACACTCGATTTATGCACGGCATAGCAGTAACTACGATGACGCCGCCAGTCATAGCGGTTCGCCGATGACACCATGATCGATCTCTACACCTGGAAAACACCCAACGGGCGAAAGCCCGCCATCGCGCTGGAAGAAATGCACGTGGACTACGTGGTGCATCCGGTGGATATCGGCCGCGACGAGCAGTTTCTGCCGAACTTCGTGGCGCTCTCGCCCAACAGCAAGATCCCGGCCATCGTTGACCAGGAAAACAACATGACGCTGTTCGAGAGCGGCGCCATTCTTCAATACCTGGCGGACAAAACGGGAAGATTGCTGCCCACCGCCGGCGCAGCGCGCTACACCACGCTGCAGTGGCTGAATTGGCAAATAGGTGGCGTGGGCCCGATGTTCGGGCAACTGGGGTTTTTCGCGAACCGCGCCAAGGAGCACATCCCACTCGCCGTGAATCGATATCTCACCGAATCCAACCGCCTTCTCGATGTACTGGAACAGCGCCTGTCGCAATCCGCCTACGCCGGCAGCGATGACTACAGCATTGCCGATATAGCCATCTATCCCTGGGTCGTTGCCGCGATCGCCAGCAATCGGACCTTGCTTGGCGACGCGCGCGCCAGACGTCCCGCGATGGACCGATGGATGACGAAACTTGGCGAGCGCCCCAGCGTCATCAAGGGGATGAATGTTCTTGAGACGCCAGCATCAGCTAAATCTTGATGAACGGGTGGATGCGTCTGTCACCAAAACAGGCTAATCAGGCCGTCCCGTCCCCATGAGATTTGGATCCCAACCCGCACATGCCGCACCCGCTGCATAGGTGGACTGGAAAAACGACAGCAGATCACCATCAGGGTCTTTCGACTTACGCAGGTCGTCATAATCAAACACGAACTCCCTCATGGTCGCGCTCCATTGCGCCTTTGCGGGCCTGATCGGCGCGTTTTCGATTGCCGCAGGTTGCGGATGCGTGAAGGAATAAAACGCGGCCCTGGGATAATCCGCGGTGCCCGACCACCAGCCCATTTCGATGAGCTCCGCATTCATCGCATTACGCCGGATGTAGTCGGCGTTGGCGCCGGGCGAGGCGGACTTGCCGTTATAGAGCGCACTGCGGATGTCCAGCGTCCCCCACATCAGGCCAATCGGCTGCGTTTTACCGCAGAATCGTCCTTGAAAGACGTGCAACACGCGTTGCGTGCTCAGCAGGATTCGCCACCAATGGTTGGCCAATGTCGGCGCGTAGTCGCGTCGCGCTTTGTCCTCATTAAAAGGAATGGGATGGGATACCTCTTGCGGGTTCTGATTGATCGACACATTGACGCCACCGGCGCGGAGCAGATCAAAAAGCGACTCCACGAACGCCGCGACCGACATCGATGCCAGCCCGAAGCGCTTCGAGAAACCCGCACTGGTGACGCATTCCACCTCGTGTGCGATCAGGTCGACACGAACTTCATAAGCACCGCCGGCATACGCGATGGGACCGGTGGTAAGGCCTTGCGCGCTGATCCACAGAAGCACCCCGGACCATTGCGGCTGAAAGGCCTCTTTCAGCTTTAACTTGCCAAGCGCTTGCAGGCTCATCTGGAGCAGATATTGCGTGGCCGCAAAGTCCGGATAGGCAAGCGGCGGCCACGGGTCGGAAAAGAGATTGCGTGAAATTGGCATGACAGCATCCTCGTCGAAAGGGTGTAAGGCCAATTGAAAGTCCACGGCTAAAATCGCCTGCCACAGCACCAGGCGCGATTTACCCGATGCGCAACGATGCTACTTTACGGCGACCTTCCTAGCGCTTGCCAGGTCTTGAACTTCGCACACACGCCTAAGCGCTTTGCAGGTCGCGCCTGAAGGCTCGCTCATTGGGATACCACCCGATCTGCTGATAGCGACGCACGTGCGGCGCGGCCTGCATGATCGTCGATGCCCCCTCGACCGCGACCGATCGCACACTGCGTTTTACTGCCAACCGCCTCCCAGCGCGAGGAAGATGGTGATCTGGTCGCGATTGAGGGTGGATTGTCCAACGGCGATTGCCTGTTCGGCGGTCCAGCGATCCCGTTCGGCAGCCAGCCTTGCCATGCGGTCGATGCGGCCGCCCCGCTGCAGTTCTTCGGCCTGCTCGGCGCGGTGCGCGGCGCTGTCGCGGGCGGCTTGCCATTGCAGCTGCCGGTCAAGGTCCGCCGCATAGGTAGTGAGCGACGTCTCCACCTCGCGCAGCGCATTGAGTACCGTGCCATCGAACGCCGCCAGGCTCGCATAGCTTTGCGCATTGGCCTGTTCGATACGCGCGCGCACCGCGTTGCGATTCAGATTCCAAGTCACCAGCGGCCCGATGGCGAAACGATTGGTGTACCCCGTCAATGCATCGACCGCTTTACCGGTCGATCCCACGGAAGCACCGAATTTGATATCCGGATACAGCGCGGCGGTGGCCATGCCGATGCGGGCCGTTGCCGCGGCCAGACGCCGTTCGGCCGCGCGCACATCCGGACGGCGCCTGAGCAGGTCGCGGCCGTCACCGGTCGGAAGCGGTTGCTCGAGATGCAACGGTGTGTTGCAGGCGAGCAGCGTGCGATCGAAGTTCGCCGGTGGCTGTCCGGCGAGTGTGGCCAGACGGAACAAGGCATTGCGTTGCGCCGCCTGCAACGGTGGCAACTGTGCCTTGATGGTCGCCAGTGCATCTTGCTGCCGCGTGCCATCCAGCGGCGATGCGCGTCCGTGTGACACCAGCAGTTCCGTCATCTGCGCATCGTCTTGCTCGATGCCGATGCGCTTTTGCGCCAGTGCAATCTCGTGCCCCGCGTTGCAGGCATCGGCGTACGCGAGCACGGTTTGCGCAACGACATTGATGCGCACCAGATCGCGCGCCGCTGCCGCGGCTTCGTCGTCGTCACGGGCCGCTTCCACGCCACGGCGAATGGCGCCGAACAAGTCCAGGTCGTAGCTGACCGACACGCCGCCGTTGTAGTTCTGGTAAGGCGTTACACCGACACGTTTGAGCACCGCTTCTTCGGAAGGATGCGTCCAGGCCGTGGCCGCATCCACGCTGCCGGCGAACCGTTGCGAATCGGCGTCGGCAAGCAATGCATCGCTGTGTTCGAGATTGGCCTCGGCAAAACGCAAGTGCGTATTCGCTGCCAGGGTTTGCGCGATAAGGCGATCCAATACGGGATCGTCGTACAGCTTCCACCATGTGTCCGGCAATACCATCGTGCGGGTTACCGCGGAGCCGGAGACAAAGTCGCCTTGAGCTGCCGGCGCGTTCACCGCAGCCTGCGCCGGCACGCGATAGTCGGGCCCGACTTCGGCACAGCCGATCAAGGCAGCACAGGCCAACGCTGCCAGAACAATGCGCGGTCTCACCATGGCAGCAGGCCCGGCGACTTATCGGGTGAGTGCACGACCACCGTGGCGGTCTGGCCTGGAACCAGGCGAGTGCCCTTGGGCACGTCATCGATCGCGATGCGCACCGGTATGCGCTGCGCCAGTCTCACCCAGGTGAAGGCGGGATTGACGTCGGCGGGCTTGGACATGTCGCCGCTACGTTCGCGATCCTCGATCGCCGACGCAATGCTATCGACGTGACCGCGAATCTCGCCGGGCACACCCATCAAGTGAACGCTGACGCGGTCGCCCACATGGATGCGCTGCAGCTTGGTCTCTTCGAAATAGCCTTCCACGCGCAACGAGGGCGTATCCACCAGCGCGAGGGCCGGCTTGCCCACCGTAAGATAGATGCCGGGCTGCAAGGTGACATTGGTGACCTCGCCGCTTACCGGCGCCTTGACCTGGGTGCGATCCAGATTGAGCTGCGCCAGATCGCGCGCCGCCACCGCTTGCGCCACCGCCATGCGCAGTTGCTCGACCTTGGTCTGTCCCTGTTCGATCACTTCGCTGGCCACGACATTGGCCATCGAGCGGTTGCGCCGATCTTCGCGCATGGCTTCGCCGAGCGCGGCGCGTTGACTGCCAAGGCTCGCCTGCGCCTGTTGCAGCGCCAGCGTGTAGCGCGACGGGTCGATCACCAGCAACACCTGGCCCTGGCGCACCATCTGGTTGTCATGCACGCGCACGTCGGTGATCAGCCCGGCGACATCGGGCGCAATCGGCACGATATCGGCAAGGACTTTGCCATCGCGCGTGACTGGCTCCACTTGATAGCGAATCCACAGCGCACGCACCGCAAGCAGCAGCAAGGCAATCGCCAGTAGCGTGCACAGCGCACGCAGAATTTTCATGCTCCAGATTTTTAGCAAGGCCTTATCCATAGTGAAAATAGCCGTCGGCAAAGGTGGTCATGCCCCACCACAACAGCGCGAACAGGGTGAGCTCCCATACACCCGCATGCCCGAGTGCAGCGGACCACGACACGCGCTGCCACAAGCCGCGCAGCAGGTGCGCGAGGATGCCGGCGAGCACCGCCCACGCCAGTGCGGCAGGTAGATACACGCCCCATACATGCAGCTCTTCAAGCATCGCAGACCATCCTTGGAACCGCTGCGGTGGGAAACAGGTTGCAGCGCATGCCGACCAGCGCGAGCAAGGCTGGATGCGCAGACGCGCCGTGAGCGCGGACGCATAGGGTGGCAATGGCCATGTCGATGCTCGCGAGCAAGGACGAGGGAGGCGGCAGCAGTTCGCCTTTGCGCCCGCGCGCTTGGAACAGCGCCGCGATACCTTCCAAGACCTCGCGCAGCGAAACCTGGATCGGCCCGGACAAGGTCGGCAACGCGCGCCGGATCGCAATCACGTTGCGCCCGATGCGCAAATCGGCCAATCCATCGGCCGCATGCAGCGCGTCGCTGCCTTCGGCCACGGCCATGCGCGCAGCGATCTGGCCGAGGCGATCCACCGCCTTGCCGGTCCAGTGCACGGGCCGGAAGGGGCGTGCGGTCGAAGCCATCTGGCCGATCTCGCTCCAGTTGTCGCGGAGCATGCGTTTGGCCGTCCATCTCACGCTGACCGAGCGAAACAACTTGGCGACGGCGATCGTCGCAATGATGCCGCCGACCTGCGCGAGACCGACATTGATGAAGGTCGCGAAGTCGGCGATGAAGCGATCGAGGAAACCCAGTGCAACGATCAGGCACGAAAACATCGGCAGTGCTCGCGCCGACAACGACGGCGTGGCCTGGATATAACCGATCGCCAGCAGCGCCGGCGCCAGAGTCACGATCAACATGGCGCAACCGTCGACGCGCGGCAGCACGGCAAACAGATAGAACGCGGCGAGCGGAAAGGTCAGCAGGGTTGCGCCGAGGTAACGGCCAAGCACCGGCGCCGGGTCGTCCTGCATGGCGAAGGAGCAGGTGATCAGCGCCGCAAAGGCCGCCGTGGCCGAACCGCTGGGCCACGCCAGCAGGATCCACACCGCGCAATACAGCATGATGGCCGTCGCCGTTGCCAAACCGGCCAACATCGCCAGGCCGTGGTCGCGCGCCAGCGGAAACGATCTGTCGCGCTCGTGCGTGGGTTCCCTCTTCTCTTGCGACTGCGGTGCGCCATCGAGTTGTTGCGCCAGCCGGCACGCCTCGACCTGCGCTTCGATGAATTCGGCCATGCGCACACACAGGCTCGCGCGCAGCAGAGTGCGCCATGACAGCGACTGTTCGGCGCGCTCGGCCAGCGCACGGCAGCGCATCGCCAGCTCGGGGCCGGTCGTGAACTGCAGCGGTGCCGGCGTGGCCAGCCAGGCGCGCGTGTCTTCGACCAAGCGCGCCAGTTGCGCATCGAGCGGCGCCAGCGCGCTGAGCATGTCCAGACGATTGGCCGCCGCCGACGCCAACGGCAGTACGGTGGCCAACTGTTTCTGCACGCCCAGCACCGTGCGGCGGCCGGCGGTGGTCGGCAGATGGATGGCCATCATGCCGAGCTCGGCGACATCCGCGGCCAACATGCGCCGGTGCTCGTATTCAAGACGCGTGTGACGCTGACCGAGCGCCTCGCGTGTCCAACGCGACGCATGCGCGAGAAACGCGCTGGCGCGGCCATGAATGATCGGCCTCGCACTCCACGGTTGGAGCAAGCTGTGCACGAGCGTGACACTGACGATCGCCACCGCCATCTCTTCCACGCGGGAAATGGTGGTGGTGAAAACATCGGCCGGATCATCCAGATAGGGAAAGCTGATCACTGCCGAGCTGAATGCCGCCATCTGGAACAAGAAGGCGCGTGGTGTCCGATCCAGCACGGCAAGATAAATGCATACGCCGGTCCAGGCGGCCATGCACAGCACCAGCAGTTCCGGCGCGTGCTGCAAATTGGGCACCACCAGAATGGAAACCAGCGCACCGGTCAGGATGCCGCCCAGGCGGTAGAGCACCTTCGGTCGAAACGCGCCGGCCATCGGCTGCGCCGTCACGTAGACAGTGAGCAGGGCCCACCACGGACGCGGCAGACTGAACTCGAAGGCGATGGTCAGCGTGATCGCGGCGGCAATGAAACTGCTCAGCGAAAACAGCAGTTTCTGCGGTTCGAACAGCAGCAAAGACCACGGCAGGGGTGCCGACTGGACGGTAGTGGACATGGGATGGGCAAAACGAAAACGCGAGGACAAACCGTCGCCACCGCAAAAGTGGGGAGAGCGCTGGCGCGGTGGGCGCGTGCATTCTGCCTCATAAACGGAGCAAAGCTGAGATCAAAATATTGCTGGATATCAGCAATAAAACTGCGCTTAAGCGCGCGCCACGCCTGTCCATATGCCGCCTGAGCATGTAGCGGAGCTCACAAAAATATTAGAATTGTGCGGTCGTTCAATAACAAAATTTTGCTGGATGGACATCAACGCTGCACGCACGTTCCTGGAAATCGTCAAGACCGGCAGTTTTATCAGCGCTGCGACCAACCTCAATCTGACGCAGACGGCCGTCAGTGCCCGAATCCGCGTATTGGAAGAGCAGCTGGATCGCCCTTTGTTCGTGCGCAACAAAGCCGGCGCACGGCTGACTGCGGCCGGCGAACAATTCCTGCGCTTCGCCACCACCATGGTCCAGGTATGGGAGCGCGCGCGTAAGGCCGTCGCGCTGCCGCCCGGACGCGAGATGGTGGTAACGGTCGGCGCCGAACTCAGTCTGTGGGATCCCTTGCTGCGCGATTGGCTTTTCTGGGTCCGCCAGGCATGCCCCGAATTCGCCGTGAGCGCGCAGATCGATGACGCCGACCGCTTGGTGGACCGCGTGCAAGCCGGTCTGCTGGACGTCGCGATCGTCTACGCGGCGCCCCAGCGTCCAGGCGTCATCGCCGAACTCCTGTTCGAAGAAAAATTGGTGATGGTCAGCACCAAGCCGACTCACCGCAAACATCCGGAACGAGCGGAAGATCACGTGCGCATCGACTGGGGCGATGCGTTCGCCGCCGGCTATCAGGCGGCTTTTCCCGATCATCCCAATCCGGTGGTGTCGATCAGCTACGGGCCACTGGCGCTCGACTACATCCTCGCCATGGGTGGCAGCGGCTATTTCCGCAAAGGCTTCGTGCGCCGCTATCTGGACGACGGACGCCTTAGCCTGGTGCCGGACAGCCCCGAATTTTCCTACTCGGCATACGCCGTGCACTCGGCCAAGGCCGATAAAGGCGTCATGGAGCGCATCCGTGTCGGCCTGCGTGAAGTGGCTGCACGGATCGCGTCGGACAACCAATCGACCAAGCAGCGATCGAAGGCGCGCAAACGGACGCGGTGACGTTGCTGGCGGCCATCACCGCCGGATCAGGCAGCGCCGCGCGCACCCTTTCCGCGTTTTGAAGTTCCCTCAGGGCCATCCGCACTCGCAAGTCCGGCAATCAGGATATCGATGAGCCGATACGCGCGCGGCATCCAATCGGCGGGGTCGTTGCTGGTGGAAAATCCGAACACGGCGTAGAGCAGGTCCATCGGGCGGACGTCTTGGTGCACGTCGCCGTGCTCGATGGCGCGGGTGATCAGGCGCTCGGCCGCCGCTCTGATCTGCGTCGCGGAATAGTCGAACAGCGCCGAGTTGTCGCTCGTGGCCGCGTTGAGCACCGGCAGAATGATTTTTTTCGTGCCGAGGTAATCGACGAACAGGCGCAGCCACGCGCGCAGCGCATCGAGTGGCTTCATCCTCTCCAGCAGGGCATCGGCAGCGCCGGCGAGTTGTTCCACTTCGTGGCGATAGACCGCCTGAAGCATCGCATCGCGCGTGGGGAAGTGCCGGTACAAGGTGCCGATGCCCACACCTGCACGCTTGGCAATTTCGTCCAACGTGACATCGGCGCCGCGTTCGGCGAACGCCTTTTTCGCCACATCCGTCAGATGGAGACGATTGCGTTCGGCGTCCGCGCGCGGCTTGCGCGGCGCGGTCGACTTTTTTTTCGCAGTGGCCACGGGTACCCCTTGTAAAACGGAGGATGCCTCCATATAACTAAACGGAGCTAACCTCCGGTTAGTCGCCATCATAGCGAACGCTGAGCCCCCAAGGGCATCGGCGACGACTTTTTCCCTGCGATTTTTGACGTACAGCGAGGCGTTTATGAACAAGCCATTCGGAGCGACATCCACGACGGACGAGGTGCTGGCCGGCATCGACCTCAGCGGCAAACGCATTCTGGTAACGGGTGTTTCGGCCGGCCTGGGTGTGGAAACGGCCCGGGCGTTGGCCGCCCGTGGCGCGCATGTGATTGGCGCGGCGCGCGATCTGGTCAAAGCCCAAACCGCGACAGAAAGCGTGCGCGCCGATACTCGCGGGCAAGGCGGTCTGGAGCTGATCGAGCTGGATCTGGCCTCCCTGGCCAGTGTGCGCCGCTGCGCCGATCGGCTGCTGGCGCGCGGCGAGCACCTGGATGCGGTGATCGCCAATGCCGGCGTCATGGCCTGCCCGTTCGGCCTGACCGAGGACGGTTTCGAAACACAATTTGGCACCAATCACCTGGGCCATTTCGTGTTCGTCAATCGCATTGCATCGCTCATCCAGGACGGCGGCCGATTGATAAACCTCACCTCGACCGGGCATCGCTATGCGGATGTGAATCTGGACGATCCCAATTTCGAGCATACCGAGTATGCGGAGTTCGTCGCCTACGGCCGCTCCAAGACCGCCAATATCCTGTTCGCCGTGGAATTCGACCGACGCCATAAACACCGCGGCGTGCGTGCCGCCGCTGTGCATCCGGGCGGCATCAGGACCGAGCTGGGGCGTCATATCTATCCCGACGACGCGTTGCTGCAACAACGCATCGAGGAGATCAACGAGCTGCACAAGGCTGCGGGCAAGCCACCCTTCAGGATGAAGTCGGTACCGCAAGGTGCGGCGACCTCGGTGTGGGCGGCGGTGGTCGCCGATGCAAACGACGTCGGCGGCACATACTGCGAAGATTGTCATGTCGGCGAAGTCGTCACCAACCCTGAACTTGTCGCGGTGAGCGAAGGCGTTCGCCCTTATGCGCTCGATGCGGGACGCGCCAAGGCGCTTTGGGCCAAGAGCGAAGCCATGGTGGGCGAAACGTTTTGAGTGATTGACCTCGGCACACCCGCCCCCAATCGCATGGCAAACGCAGCTCCGGGCGGGCAAGCTCGTGCAGCCTACGCAGTCATCAACGCAGCGACACGCCAGATCAAATCGGCAGCGCGATGGAACGTAATCGGGTTCTGACCAGTGTTGCCATCGCTTTGCCACAAATAACCGGCAGTGTCTTCTCGCGTCGGCCAGAGGACACGTCCATGCCTGCCAAACCACCTTCCAGCACACATCCCGGTGGCGATGCACCCCTGTGGCAATGGGATGGCGCCATGCCGATCATCATGTCTCTCGTGGTGCTGCTGATGGTCGCTGTCGAGCTTTGCAAGCAAGGTCTGCATGCACCACATCATGATGAAGGCACCGCCGATCACATCGCCATCATGCTCATGTTTGGACAGGTGCCGATCATGTTCTGGTTTGTGCTGTCGCGGCGGCACCATGTTTCTCGCATGCTGCCCACGCTGGCCATTCAATTGATGCTCTGGTCGATTACGTTTGCATTGGCGGTCAGCCTGACGTAGCTTTTTTTGTGAAAGATGGCGAGCGCAGCCAAACCCAACTGATCGTCCTGCGCTAGACCGATTTCACCTCGCCACCATCCATGCGCAGCGTGGCGCCCGTCATCCAGCGTGCGCCGGGTGAAACCAGAAACGCCATTAACTCGGCGATTTCCTCAGGTTTGCCGTAACGGGCAATGCCGGCTTCGCGCGGAAAGTGCTCAGTCGCTTCGGCGACACTCATGTTATGCAACGGCGCCCAATGCTCCAGATACGAGCGACGGCGACCGGTCATCACCGGGCCCGGCAGCACACTGTTGACCTGCACGCCGTCAGTAATGCCGCGATCGGAAAAGGCTTTGGCGAGCGCTGCGATCGCCGCGTTGATGGTGCCGACGGCGGCGTAAGGTGCCTTGGGGAAGATCGCCGAGTTGCCTGACGTAAACACCACCGAGCCATTGGCTGCTTTGAGCGCCGGCCACGCTTCGATGGTCAAGCGCCGCGCGCCATGCAGCTTCAACGCCATGCCGTTGTCCCACTGCTCATCGGTCATCTCGAACAGATCGATCTGCGGCACGGCGCCGGCGATATTGACGAGCGCGTCGATGCGGCCAAACGTTGCAAGCGTCTTCTCCACGACGGTTTTTGCCGCGGCTTTGTCCGCCAGGTCCAGGTCCAGAATCAGCGCCTTCGCGCCCTGGGCCTCAACCTCCTGTGCCGTTTCCGTCAGATGCTCACGGTTTCTTGCTACCAACACCAGCGCGCCGAAATCCTTGGCCAAGCGAATCGCCGTGGCTTTCCCGATACCTTGGCTTGCGCCGGTCACTATCGCCGTTGCATTAGACATGAGCGTCTCCGCGTTCGATTGAAAGGGTTTCAGGCCGCGAAATGCTCGCGGATGGCTTGGGCAATGTCCTTGGCATGGGTTTCCACGGCGAAATGTCCGGTCTCCAGGAACTGCACCCGCGCATCGGGCATATCACGCTTGAAAGCTTCGGCACCCGGCGGCAGAAAGAACGGATCGTGCTTGCCCCAGATCGCCAGGAAGCGCGGCTGATGGGTACGGAAATACGCCTGGAAAGCGGGGTAAAGCGCAACGTTGCTCTGATAGCTGAGAAACAGATCCAACTGCACGTCGTCCGCACCCTTGCGCGCAAGGTAATAGTTGTCCAGCGCGATGCCGTCGGGCGAGATCAGCGATTCATCCGACACGCCGTGCGTATATTGCCAGCGCGTGGTTTGCGGCGCCAAGAACTGACGCAACGCCTCGCGGTTTTTCTCCACCGGGTTTTGCCAATAGGTGCGAATCGGGTCCCAGCCATCGCTCAATCCTTCCACGTACGCGTTACCGTTTTGGGAAACGATGCCCGCGATGCGTTCCGGATGCTTTACGGCGAGACGAAAACCGGTCGGCGCACCGTAGTCGAAAACGTAGACGATAAAACGGTCGAAACCCACCACTTCGGTGAAACGGTCGATGATGTTGGCGAGGTTGTCGAACGTGTACGTGAACGCATCGCGCGCTGGCATGTCCGACAGGCCGAACCCCGGCAGATCGGGTGCCACGATATGGAAGTGATCGCTCAGGAGCGGAATCAAATCGCGGAACATGTGACTGGACGTCGGAAAACCATGCAACAGCAGCAACTTGGGTTTGTCAGGCGAACCTGCCTGGCGGTAGAAGATGTTGAAGCCGTCGACGTCGGCATGACGGTAGTGAATGGCGCTCATGACACGTTCTCCTGTTGGAAGAGATAAAGGATGGAATCGCGTTTCATCGCAGGCGGGCTTACGCCACCTGCTCACGCTTTGCTGTGCTCAATGGCCTCGACGATGATGGCTTCGACGCGCTCGGGCGCGGTCACACTTGGCAGGTGATCCATCGGATACGCGCTGATGTGTGCGTGCATACGCTCGGCCATGAAGCGCTGTGTTTTCTCGGGAATCATATGATCGTGCTCGGCCACCAGATACCAAGCGGGCAGGCTCTTCCACAGCGGTTGTTCTACGGCAACCGTGATGCAGGCAGGTGAAATCGGCAGTTGCGCAGCGGCTAGCGCCTGCTGCTCTGCATGGGTGGCGTGTTGCGCGAAGGCGATGCCAAACGCTTCGGTCGGCAACCAGATCCAGCCATCGGCGTCCGGCGCCAGTTTCGGCGCCTTGTCGTCGTGCTCGTTGCGGTAAAACACATCGGCCACCGTTTCGCCCTGATCAGGCGCCAGTGCGGTGACGTACACCAATGCTTTCACCTTCGGGCTTTGGACCGTGGCGATCACCGCGCCCGCATAGGCATGCCCCACCAGCACGATGGGTCCTTCGATCGGCTCCAGCGCCCTGTTCAGGGTGGCCGTATCGTCAGCCAGCGATGAAAGCGGCAAGCGCGGCGTAACTGTCTTAATGCCCCTGGCATGGAGCAGACGGACGACCTTGTCCCAGCTCGCCTCGTCCGCCCATGCGCCGTGTACCAGGACTGCGGTTGCGGTGTGCGTCGTCATTGAAGCGCTCTCCCATGCGATTTGGATGGTGTATCGGTTCGCGGGCGACGCTTGTGCGAAGCCGTAACCGCCTTAATGTTGCTAAGGAGGTTAGTGTGGCCATAGTAACTTGTCAACTGCCTTTTAGGAGGTTACTTTGAACGAAGGAGATAAATCATGACCCAGCCCGTTCCCGCCCTCTTCCTGGCCGACTCGCCCGGATTGGATTTCCTCAATTCGGTGGCCACTCCCGTGGATACGCCTGTCGATTGGCTCGACGACGGCGAAGGCCTGCTGAGCTGGCTTCAGCAGGCGCAGCTGGTACCGGACGACACGATCCGTTCCATCCGTACGCACGCCCTCCCGGGCGAAATCGATCGCCTTGCCGATCAGGCACGCACGCTCAGGGAATGGTTTCGTGGCTTTGTGCGCGCACGCATGGGACATCCGCTGCACGCTGCGGATCTGAGCGAGCTCGGTCCGCTCAATCAGCTGTTGAAGCGCGATGAGGGTTACAGCGAAATCGTCGCTGACAACGCCGAGGAGCCGCCCACGCTGCGCCTGGTGCGCATGCGGCGCTGGAATTCGCCGGAGGCGTTGTTGCTCCCGATTGCCGAATCACTCGCGCAGGTGATCACCCAGGAAGACTTCTCGTTTGTGAAAGCGTGCGAAGGACCCGCCTGCACTTTGCTGTTCGCCGACCACACGCGCGGACACGCCCGCAAGTGGTGCAGCATGTCGCTATGCGGCAACCGCGCAAAGCAGGCGGCGCATCGAAAGCGGATGGCCGGCCATTGATGCGATGGCAACCAGTCTCAATCGCGCGTTGAGCGATGCATTGGTCGCGCCCCGATGCGGCGCGTGCGGCAGATACCTAGGAATTCCGCGAAGCGATCAATCTATGTCGATCGCATCGACACGATCCGGATAAAAGGCTAAGTAGTCTTTGATCTCGATCATCGCGTCGTGCGGATGTTCATAGGTCCACACGGCGTTCTTTGCGCGCTCGCCCGCTGAGGGAATGCTGTAATAGGAGCAATCGCCTTTGTACGGGCAGTAGGTCGCATGGTCCGTGCGTTCCAGCAACGACATATCGGCATCGGCACGTGGAATGTAGTGGACGGGCGGATAGTTGGCCTCTTGCAGCGTGAGCGCATGTCGCGTGTCGGCGACCACGCGTCCACCGGCTCTCACCACGATATGGCTGCTATTGCGCGTAATGCTGATGGGATGATCCGGGCCTGGTTGCCTGACGGGACGCGCAGCGGCTGACGAGGACGGTGTCATGGTCGTGTCTCCTCACGATGGATTCAACCAAGCCATATGGGCGCATGGGCCGGTATCCAAGTGCATCTTAAGATGTAATGGTTTCGTGAGGTGGCACGCCTGACGAACTACTCATAAAGTGTTTCTATGTTGGATACCCTCCCGCCGATAATGGTTATGACGATGGTCTTTCCATCCTGCGCGTATTGCCATTGCTCACCCGCCGCCAGTTGATTCGTTGGCATGCGGCCGGTTTGCGGGCTCGTAAAAGCGCGCACGGCGGGGTTGCCCATTACTTGCTGTACCCGCACCGCACTGTCGCCAACCGACAGCACTTTATTACCGACGCGCAATGTCGTTGCCGCGTACAAAGTAGTGCTGACAAGCATCAGGGCGAAGATCAGAAAGCCTGCCGTGGATGTTCGTGGCAGTGAAGTAAGGCCAAATAATGAATGGGTACGCATGGCTGTGAGCCTCCTCGTCTGGTTGACGGTCTATGCGCCCTATGACGATTACACGGTAACAAAGCGGTGTGCTCGGCCGTAGGGAGGTCGCTCCCGAGAGCGTGTAGGAGATATCTATCGCGTCGTGGACGCATCTGGGGGCTTGCAGAAGCAGCATGCTCGCAGCGTTTGCTCGCTGTTATGCAATGCGCTTTGGTGCAGATCCGAACGGCAAATGTCAGTGGCGGCAATGCGCACCAAAAAAACACTCACACCATCGCCGGAATCCGAATACACGCAACAAACCCGCCGGATACCCCGTTGCGCCAACTCAGCGTCCCACGATGCAGCTCTGCCGCCCGCGCCACGATGCTCAAGCCAAGCCCTGTCCCCCCACCGCCCCGCGCCGGATCACCGCGTTCAAACGGCCGCCCCAACGCTTTGAGCTGTTCGCTCGGAACGCCCGGTCCGTGGTCGATGATGCTGACCGACCAACCCGTCTCGTCGGTATCGAGTACCACTTCAAAAGGCGCAGCACCATAGCGCTCGGCGTTATCCATCAAATTGCCGATGGCGCGACGAAGAAGGCTCGGCCGCACTCTGGCCGAAAACATCGCCGGACCACGCAGATGCCAGTCATCGGGTTGCGCGCGCAGCGCCAGCAGCTGGCCCATGAGTGTGATCAGATCGATTTCGCGCTGCGCTTCATCGCGTCCATCGCGAACAAACGCCAGACACTGCCCGATGGCGCTGTCGAGTTCTTCCAGGTCGGTGACCATGGCCTGGCGGCGCTGTACATCGTTGGCGTCGCCCAATTCCAAGGCCAGTCGCAGCCGCGCCAGCGGTGTGCGAAGGTCGTGCGAGATACCGGCAAGCATCAGCTCGCGTTCGCGCGCCGCGGAGCGCAGGCGTTCGCCGGCCTGGCCGACTGCCAGCGCGAGCTGCTGCACTTCCTTGGGGCTTCCCGTCAGCTGGGTCTGTGCGACCGGTTCGCCGGCCAGTAGCGCCTGCGCGTGGGCGGCAAGGCGCTCGAGCGGTTGCGTAAGGATGCGTGCAGCGAATGCGGCCACCAGCATGGCGATCACACCGGCCATGAGCGTAACGAGAAAGGTGGAGACAACCACTTGCCGGCGATAACTCAACGCGCGCAGCACGATCCAGCGTTGTGGGTCGTGGGCGCTGCGTATCCATATCTGTGGATCGGGGGTTTGCGTGACGGCCACGCGCGATGGATCGCCCAGAATGTTCGCCACTTTGCTGCGGATGTCCCTGAGCATCGGCGATAGGCGCACCGTTGCCGGTGGTGGCGATGTGCGGGAGAAGCGCAGCCCGACGCCGCTTAGTTCGCCGAGTGTCGCGGAAGCATCCACATCTTTGTGCGTCGCCAACTCATCGGCAGCGAGTGCGGCAACCACGGCGAGATGGCCATACGTGTCGCTGCCTGCTTTCAGCGTGATGCGCGTGGAAAGCATCGACGCAAGCGAAAGCGCCAGCAACAACGCCAGCATCAGCAAGCCGAGAATCAACGAAAACGTGGTCGGGTTTCGCTTCATGCCTGCGCTCCCTGCAGCACGAACACGTAGCCCTCGCCCCATACGGTCTGCAGCCAACGCGGCTGGCGGGGATCGTCTTCGATGTAGCGGCGCAGGCGCGAGACCATGACGTCGATGCTGCGATCGAAAGCCTCGTGATCGCGACCGCGTGCGATGGCGATCAATCGTTCGCGGCTCAAGGTCTGAAACGGGTGCGTGACCAGCGCGGCGAGCACGGCGAATTCTCCACTGGTGAGTTTGATCGTCGCGCCGTCGTCCAATAGCTGGCGCGTGGCAAGATCGAACGTGAAGCGTCCAAACGTGATCGGTGCCTGCTCGCGTAGCGGGGCGCCGACCGACACATGCGGCCGACGGCGCAACACGGCCCGGATGCGCGCCACCAGTTCGCGCGGGTTGCAGGGTTTGCCCAGGTAATCGTCGGCACCGATTTCCAGGCCCACGATGCGATCGACGTCGTCGCCCTTGGCCGTCAGCATGATGATGGGAATATCCACGCCTTCGGCGCGCAGGGTTCGGCATAACTGCAAACCATCCGCATCGGGCAGCATCAAGTCGAGCACGATCAGGTCGACATGATGCGCGGCCAGCTCCCTGCGCATCGCTGCCGCGTGCGGCGCACCATGCACCTGAAAACCCTGCTGGGTGAGATAGCGCTCGAGCAGGTCGCGCAGGCGCAGGTCGTCGTCGACGACAAGAATGTGGATGGTTTCCATGGGCGGACTATCTACCGGGCGCCGGGGCCGGGACAAGCGCCCCTTTTGGCGATGTGTAAGCAAATGTTTCTGTCCCACGGCCTGGTAACAAACGCTCACATTTACCCGCACACGGAAACACCTCGCCGCACAGGCGCGTGGACGATGGCCCCACGCAGCCACCCGGCCTGCGATCCATGCCAGCCATCTTTCGGGAGCGCATCATGTCCATCTCGTCGACGTTACGCCGTGCCTCGCTCGCTCTGGTCTGCCTGCCTGCTCTGTGCATGGTGGGTACGGCAAGCGCCCAGACCCGTTTCCACATGCATGCCGGCAGCGGCCCGCGCGGCACCGCCGTGGGTGGCGGCTACACCACCGCCAGCGGCGGCACCATCACGCATCAAGGCGCGCATTACGCCCGGGGCGCCAACGGCGCGAGCTACACCGGTCACAACCGCTTTACGCGCAATGCCAACGGTTCGGCGTCGAGCAGCCACACCTTCAATGGCACCACCGCCGCAGGCGGTAGTTTCGGCAGTAGCGGCGCCTATTCGCGCAGTGCCAGCGGCAGCGTGACCGGCAGCTCGCAAACCACCGCAAGCGGTCCGCGCGGTTCCTACGATGCCAGCACCCAAACGGCCAATGGCGTCACCACGCATGCCACGACCGCGACCAATGCCGCCACCGGTATCACGTATAACGGTCAGACGACCTACACCAAGGGCCAGGGCATCACGCATAGCGGTTCGTGCACCAATGCGAGCGGCGCCACGGTTTCCTGTGGTCAATGACAAACCCAGATACCCTTTTCAGCAGCGTAGCGAGGCCGGGGAGACGCTTGATGAAACGCATCATTACGCTCGTAGCGAGCAGCGCACTCGTTGTGTTGGTGGCGGCAAGCGCGCCGGCACAAACGGCGCGCGTTGGGTTATGGGCACGGCGCATGCAGGCGCAAACGCAAACCGCAGTACCGGCAGGCACGCGTGTCATCAGCAATATGCGTTATGGCGACGATCCACGTCAGCGCCTGGACGTCTACGCGCCGCCGCAGGCGCATGCTGCGCCGGTGATTTTCATGGTGCACGGCGGCGCGTGGGCCTTCGGCACCAAGACTGCGCGCGGCGTGGTGGAGAACAAAGTGGCGCGATGGGTACCGCGTGGATTCATGCTGATTTCCGTGGACTATCGCATGCTGCCTGATGCAGCGCCGCGTGCGCAGGCCGAGGATGTCGCACGTGCCTTGGCATTCGCACAGCATCACGCCAGCGAGTGGGGCGGGGATCCGGCGCAGTTCATTCTGATGGGACACTCCGCCGGCGCCCACCTGGTGTCGCTGATCACCGCTAACCCTGCTATCGCACGACAAGCGGGCGCGCAGGCCTGGTTGGGCACGGTGTCGCTGGATAGTGCCGCGCTGGATGTCGTCGCGCTCATGCAGCGGCGTCACTTGCCGCTGTACGACCGCGCCTTCGGCAGCGACACCGCCAACTGGATGGCTGCCTCGCCCTTGCAGCAAATGCACGATCGCATCGTGCCGTTCCTGGCGGTGTGTTCCACCCGGCGCAATCAGTCCTGTTCGCAGGCGCAGCGCTTTGTCGACAAGGCGGTGTCGCTGGGCTCATCGGCGAAGGTGCTGCCGGAAGATCTCACGCACGAACAGATCAACGAGCAGGTTGGCACGGCCGGTGGTTACACCGCCCATATCGAAGCCTTCATGCGCACCCTCAGCCCGGGCGTGGCTAGTCGACTGTCGAACTGATCGTGGCGCTGGATTTCGGCGGACACTGCTTTTGTCGCGTCCCCTGTGCGAGACCGATCAATGGTCGTCCGATGGTCTAAAGCCGTCGGGTGCAGGCGGGCCGCCAATGCGGCGGCCGCACGCCGGGTACGTCGTCGTGCCATCTGCGTGATCGATATAGGGTACAAACGCAAGTTCTTTATCGGGCTGATGCATCACGCAGAACGCCCCGACGTAATTCAGCCGTCCGCGTATGCCAGGCTCGTCGATGCGTTCTACAACCAAGACATAAGTTTGCCCTAGGACCCATTGCGTACCGCCGTGCCGTTCGTATTCATAACCCTTCAACGGCCTGCCAAACACGACACAGTTCCCAGGACGCAAGCGGACAGGCATTGCATCCTGTTCACGCTCCAGGGACCAACGGAAGTCCGTCCCTTTTCCCACCGGTATCTGCGGCACGATGTAGGCACGATCAAGCTTGATTACGTCGCCGTAGTCTTTCGGCAGGCAACCAGCCGGAAGCCCGTCGATCTGTCGAAGATCAAGACGATTGGGAAGCGAAGAGGCGGCATTGGCTCCGCCGTAAAGACAGATGAGCAGGCATGACGGGATCGCAACCAAGGAGCAGCGCATAACGGGGGAGCCCAGCTAACCGGGAAGATGGATTTTATCGCGAGGATTTTTCAAGAAAGGCTCCATGACTTTTCGGAGCAAACCCGGGTCTTTGCCAGGGTTGAGTGCATTGAAGTTATCTTTCCTTACACAGATCATGTAGTAATCCGAGATAAGGTCGCCTTGTTGTTCCATATTGAAATCCCTCAGCTGACTATCCGGCGTCAGCCGATATTATGTAGGCCGACTCACCTTTACTCGTAACCGTGAGTCCGTGACGCTTGACGGCATAACCCATTTGGTACTGCCACACATGAACCATTTCATGCATGAAGAGTGCAATCCATTTTGGACTTATCGTGGACGATGAATAATCGTTCTTATAGATCGCATCGGGAAAGTACATTTCTCCATTCGGCGTCACCGCCGTGTTGGGATCTTGCTTTCCCATGAACAACCACCAGCCGCCATGATGCACTTTCGCCGTCGCGTAATTTATACCGGAACCAAAAACAGTCTGCGCTTCCTCGACTTCGCCTCGCGTAAGCGAGCGTTTACCGCCTTCTGATACATAAACTGTTTTAACTGACGAGCCAACATCCCTGTCATTCGTTAAGCCGATTGAGTTGCCGCTTGCTTGAATTACCACGCGCTCGCGCTCGATGTCGTGATCACGCGCGCCACAGCATGCCCAACCTCGCGCTGCGCCTGCTGGCGTAAGCTCCACACGACTAATGGTCCATGGCTCGTCCGTGCCCATCCGCTGGGTACGACCATTTGCATCCGTGATGCCTACAAATATTTCTCCGGTTTCGAGGCGAACCTGATAGGGAACATGGCAGGCCGGCGTGCCTTTGTAGTCCGCAAGGCATAACTGCTCGTCAAAGGGGTGTGTCTTTGGTGGCTGTGCTGCTGGGGGTGTCGCGCACCCCTCGGGATAACAGATAGGACACTTTGAATTGCCGCAGCCCATTGCATGCCTCGAACTTACGCGTATGTCTCAACACGTATAGCAAAGCGGGCGGTCCGCCAAAGTCGGATTTACCTCACGGTTGATTAGGGGCGTACTTTTGGCTGCCTTCCCGTTCGCCTTGCGCGAGTGACAGGGTGTACCTGATGGCGTCGATTCTCCAGGGCTGGAGACGCGGATAGTCAGCGAGTTGGACTTTTCCAAAAAAAAAAAGCGGCGACAGTAGCCTTCCTTTCACGAGAAGCGACAGAGCGGCTCGCACCCGCAGATCAGCAAGCCTGCCTCAGGACTGCCGCGCCAGCGCCTGCTCTTCCTCGACCGCCTGCGCCACGCGTTCGCTGTCCAGCCACTGCAGCCATTCGCTCAGCACCACCAGGGTCCAGATCGCGCGCGCGTGATCGCTCACGCGCGCCTGGTGTTCGGCGAACAAGGCCTGCGCCGCGCGCGTGTCGATGCCTGCAGCGGCCAGTTCGCCACTGGCGAGATGCGCGTGAGCCCAGTCACGCAGCGGTCCGCGCAGCCATGACGCCAGCGGCACCGACAAACCGCGCTTGCGTCGCGTAACCACCGCCTTGGGCAAGTAATCCAACGCGTAGCGTTTCAGAAACACCTTGGTGGTGAGGCCGCGCACGCGCGCTTCGCGCGGCAAGGTGGCGGCAAATTCGATCACGGATTGATCGAGAAACGGCGCGCGGATTTCCACGCCATGCAGCATGGCGCCGCGATCGGCTTTGGCCATCAACGCATCCGGCAGCGAGTGTCCGAAGTCGTACTGTTGGATGGTGTCGATCAGCCGCGACGCGTCGTGCTGCGTATCGTCCGTGGGCGGCTCCAGCCCCAACCGCCGCTGCCAGGCGGGTTGCACATTGGCCGTCCACAAAAGATGGCGTGCCAGGCCATCCAGCTCGTGGCCGAGAATGAAGCGCTTGAGCAGGAACGACAACGTGACTTTTTTATCACTGGTGGGCAGTGCATCGATCGTCCGTTGCGCCAGTGCTTTGATCGGTGGCGGCAGGTTGGCGTAATGACTGGCCCAGCGCGCGCCAAGATAGGTGGGATAACCGCCGAACAGTTCATCCGCACCTTCGCCGGCCAACAACAGACGCACATCCTGCGATGCACGGCGCGTGACCAGCGAAAGCGGAATCCAGGCAGGGTCGGCCAGCGGCTCACCGGTCGCGCGCACCAGTTCGCGCAGCATGCGCGGCACGTCTTGCGCACCAACGTTCACCGGCACGAAGTTGCAGCCCAGGTCGCGCGCAAGCTGCGCGGCGTGATGGCCTTCGTCGAACGATGATTCCGAAAAACGGATGCAGTACGCGTTGATGTTTTTCTCAGGGCGCACGCTGCGCGCCACCGCGGTCATCAAGGCCGAATCGATGCCGCCGCTCAGCAGTACGCCGTAATCCACGTCGATATCGCTTTGCCGGCGCACGGCCTCGCGAAAGATCGGATCGAACGCACGCGGCGACGGCGCGCTGGTGGCCTTTTGCGCGGGAAAATCCCAGTAGCGCAGATGACGCACGCCAGTGGGTTCGATCACCACCATCTCGCCCGGTTTCACTTTGTGAATGTGCTTGAGCGGGCTGGATGGCGCAGGGCAATAACCGGAGCGCACATACTGCGCGAGGCCCGTTGCATCGATCTGCAGCTCCGGCTTGCACGCTTTGACCAGCGCAGCCAGTTCGGAGGCGTAATACACCGTCTGGCCGAACACCGCGTAATACAGGTGCCGTTCGCCCGCGCGATCGCGCGCCAGGATCAGCCGCTGATGGCGGTTGTCCCACAGTGCCAGCGCAAAAACGCCATGCACGTGCTCCAGGAACGAAAGCCCTTTTTCCAGGTATAACGGCGCCAGCACGGCCACGTCGGTGCTGAGCGTGACGGCATGCCCGGCATCGGCCAGCGTCTGGCGCAGTTCGCGGTGATTATCGATTTCGCCATTGCAGGCAACGATCACCCCACCTTCGTATTCGAGCAGCGGCGGCTGGTGCTGATCCACGCCACGGATGGCCAGGCGATTGGTCGCCATGGCAAGGTTGGCGCGTGACACGAACGCATCGCCATGCGGACCACGGTGCGCAAGCGCTGCAAGCATCGCGCGCGCTTTTTGTTCAAGGTGTGGGCGCGGATGGCCTGCATCCCGACTCACGATTCCGCAAATTCCACACATGGACGAAGGCTCTGTTCGATACGCGGGGCGTTACCGGCCCCAATCGGCGGATTGTAATGGATGGGGGATCAGCGAGCCGGCAGCGACACCCGTCGCCGTCGCCCTTTCCATCCCATTGCGTGGCGCACCGCAGATGACTTGCCATGCTGAACGTGAACGTGGTGTTCGCGACGCCGGTTGTTCAGCCGATCGCAGCGGCCGAGCCCACGCGCGAGGCCTCACAGCTCCACCAGCGCCAGCGCATTGCGCCGCCACGTGCCCAGCGGCGTGACATGGGCGGGACACTGCGCCAGCACCGGCCCCAGTGCGCCGGGCCCCAGGTCGGGATTGATCACCACCAGGGCCTTGCCGGCGTTGTGCAGCGCGTGGCACAGCGTCTGCGCGCCATCGGGGGCGTGATAGGCAATGCCATACACCGGCTTTTCCATATACAGGCGAAGCCCCCATGGGGTTTGTTCTTCGATGTCGTAGCCCAGGGTGGTGTTCTCGACCACGATCACCGCGTTGTAGTGGCTGGTCGCTGTCATGGCACTGAGCTCCTGGGCGGCCTTGCGGTTATCCAGCGAGGAATGCCAGCCGTAAGCGACCGTGGCCTTCACCGCCAGCAGCACCACGATCCATGCACCCAGCAGCAGTTTCTGGCGGGTTTGGCGCAGATCGATGCGATCGCGCAAGGCCAGTGCCAGCAACAAGGCCAGGGGCGCGAACAACGGCAACACATACAGTGGCAAGCGCGACTGCACCAGGCAGAACACCAGGAACGGCAGGAAAAACCACAGCACCACGAACATTTCCGCCGTGGGTTTGCCGCTCCAGCGCTTGGCGCTGAACCAACGCCGTGCCTCGCGGATGGTGGCGGGCCACCATGGCAGCATGCCTAGCACCAGCACCGGCACATAGACCTTGATCCAGCCGAACCAGCCGGCATTGCGGCGATGCGCGGCCGTGAATACGCGGTTGTAGACCTCCTGGCGCAGGAAGTAGTCCAGCAAGCCGGCATGACGCACCACCACCACCACGTACCAGGACAAGCCGATCACCAGAAACAACACGATGCCGGCGAGCGGGAAGAACCGCCCGAGCCCGCGCCAGCCGTCGCGGCGTGCGATGAACGGAATCACCGCCAGCAGCGGCAACAACCCCGGCGGCCCTTTGGTGAGAAAGGCCAGGCCCCACCCCAGCCACATCAGCAATACGTAACGCTTGCGCCCGCGCTCGTTTTCATCGAACGCCGCGTGGAGAAAACCCACCATGGCCAGTGTTTCGCACAACGTCAAAAACGCATCCGTGCTGACGATGTTGCTCATCAGGGATGGCGCCGCCGCGCAGGCGTACACCAGTCCAGGCAACCAGGGTTTTTCAGAAATCAGTACACGTCCGGCGGCAAGCATCAGCCACACCGTGCACAAAAAGGCCAACGCGTACGGCACGCGCACCGCCCAGGTGTTGCGGCCGAATACCTTCATCGATGCGGCAATCACCCAATAGGTGGTGGGTGGCTTGGAGAAATTGATTTCGTCCGGGCTATAGGCTGGCGCCAGGTAATTGCCGGTGTCGAGCATCTGCAGCGCGGCGACCGTGTAGCGTCCCTCGTCCGGGCTCCACAGGCCACGGGTACCCTGGAACGCAAACCCCAACAGCAGCGCCAGGCAGGTCAGGGCGATCATGGACCACCGCATGGCCGGCGCCGGGTTGCGTGGCAGGCGAGGTTCCATCATGGCGTCGTTCGGCATCGGTTTTTCCGTGGAAAAGCGTCGCGCCATCCACGCGTACACGCAGTGTCGGACAGCGATATGCAATCGTTATGTACCTGCGCCTGGCGATGCCAGCGCACGCTCCAACCGTCCATTGTAAGCGCCAGACACCGCTCGCTACCTTTCGTGAACCTTAGTAGCCTGAACCGGTGCGCCGACGGACAATGCACAGAAGCGCCACCCGGACACCGCCGATGACCGATCTCCAACGCCACTGGGACCAGGTCTACGCAAGCAAAGCCGTGGACGCGGTGAGCTGGTACCAGCCGCATCCTGAGACATCGCTCGCCTTGATCGCCGACAGCCGGCTCGATGCTGATGCACCGCTGATCGATATCGGCGCAGGCGCGTCGACCCTGGTCGATCATCTGCTCGACGCGGGCTATCGCGATGTCACCGTTTTGGACATTGCCGCACAGGCATTGACGCATGCGCAAACCCGGCTGGGGCCGGCGAAGGCGCGGCAGGTGCGATGGATCACGGCCGATGTCACGCAGTTTGCGCCCTCCCGCACCTATGCGCTTTGGCACGATCGCGCGGTGTTTCACTTCCTCACGCACGCGACGGCGCGCGATGCCTATCTAGCCACCTTGCGGCGCAGCCTCGTTGCCGGTGGCACCGCCATCATCGCGACCTTCGCTGCGGATGGACCTATGCGGTGCAGCGGGCTGGACGTTGCCCGCTACGATGCCGATGCACTGTTCGCGTGCGTCGGCGATGGGTTCGAACCGTTGGCGACCGCGCGCGATATGCATGTGACGCCGTGGGGCGCGCGGCAGGCATTCACGTATGTACGCATGCGTCGGTCGATGTAGACCGCCATCCGCACGCCCTTTCCATGAGGAGCGGGAAAGGGCGGTAAGTTATATCAGTTCAGTGACCTGACGAGGAACCGCTGCCCGTGTTGGTTGTACTGTTCGCGCGGAGCGTGGTCGTCCGCCCGCGTCCATTGCTGTAGGTACCGATACTGTTGGTGTTGCCAGTGTCACCGCCGGACAGGGTGCCATTGGACATGGTATGGCCGCTTTGTGGCGTTGCTTGTTGCGAGGTGCCTTGTTGTCGTTGCGAGCCAGGTTGCGTGGTCTGCGCCGACGCGCGCGGTGCGATACCGGCCGGCACACCGCTGATTTGTGGCGTTATCGCCGTACCGGTGCTTCCAGTAGCCTGCGCAAGCGCCGTTCCGCTTGCAAGCGCGCTGCAAAATGCGAACGCCGATATAAGCATGTACATGCGCATGAGGTCATCTCCTAAACATGCTGGTGCAATGACACTAGCGGCAGCGATGTGAGTCATGCGGCAACATTCGATCACGCCGCGGTACACCACCAAAAACAAAGAGGGCGCCATGCGCCCTCTTTTCGGCTCCATCCGGGAAGTCGCCTCGACTTCATTCGTCGCTCCGTTGAATGGCTCAATGGTCTTTATGTTGTTGCTTGCGCACTTCGTCGTTGGCCTTGCCAACTTCCTTCTGGATCTTGCCGGCATTTTTTTCGATGTTGCCCGACAGCTCGCGCGCATGATTGCCGGTGACCTTGCCGGCCGCCTCTTTCGTAGCACCTTTGACTTCGTGCTTCGTACCTTCAATGCGATTTTTATCCATGACGTGATTTGCCTCCTGACCTGTTTGATTGCGGTGGAGACATCATGCGCAAGCCAGCGGCACGGTTCGGTGCAAAGCGGGTGAAGAGCGTAACGATATTGCTGAGTACGCCATGAAGTGCCGTTGTGCAGTTCACTGATGACAGTGACTGAACGTTTCGACGATGCCATTCTCACGATAAATGCCGCTGTCGGCGATCACGCTACGTGTGAAACAGAACGGCAAGCCCGCGCAAGCGTTGAACAAAAAACATCAGGCACGCTGCAGATGGGGCGCCTCATCGTCATCGAACCCGTGAACCACGAAACGATAGGTATCCCTGCCCGCCTCTTTGGCCATATACAAAGCATCGTCGGCGTGCTTCATCAGCGTGTCAGCCGAGGATTCATGCTTGCACAACGCCGCGCCGATGCTCATTTTTACGTTCACGGGCGTGCCGCCGGCATCGATGGTCATGTGCAGGCGCTCCCATAGCGAATGGATGAACGCCTTCGCCTGCTTGGCGTTGTCGATGTCGTTGCACAGCACCACGAATTCGTCGCCGCCGATGCGCGCGACGACCTCGCCTTCGCGCACCAGCCGTTGCAGGCAATGCCCGGCTTCGGCCAGTACGGCATCGCCAATGGCGTGACCGTAAGTGTCGTTGATGGTTTTGAAGTGATCAATGTCCACCACCGCCAGCAGGACAGGCATATTGCGTTGCTGCGCATGCTTGAGCACGATCGGCATGCGTTCGCTGAAATAACGGCGGTTGGCCAGATCCGTCAACGCGTCCTGATGCGCCAGGCGCAGCAGCTCGCGCTCCGTATGCTTGATGTGCGTGATGTCGGTGGTGAGCGCGTAGATGCCATTGATGCGGCCTTCGGCGCCGCGGTCCGGCACATAGTGCGCCTGGAAGTGCAGCAGTTTTCCGCCATAGGTCGCCTCGTATTCGAATAGTACCGATTCGCCGGCGTAGGCGCGTTCCAGATACTGCTTCAGGTGTTCGTAGAGTGCGGCGCCGCGCACTTCGCGCATCGTTTTGCCGATCATCGCCGCGGGATCTTCGCCGGAGACCTGTTCGACGAAACGATTGATGTAGGTATAGCGCTCCGACAAATCGATACGCGCGATCACCGCCGGTACGTTGTCGGTCACCGTGCGCAATTGCGCCTGGCTTTCCAACAAGGCCTGTTCGAAGTGTACGCGTTCGGTCACGTCACGGCCGGTGTAGATGATGTCCATCGTGCCGTCGTTATCGGGGCTGGGGACCAGTCGCGCAAACGCTTCGATCCACAGATAGTGGCCATCCTTGTGACGCAGGCGATACGTGGTGGTGGTACCGCCGTGGCTGCGCAGTTTCACCACTTCGGCGGCGATACGATCACGATCGTCGGGGTGGATGAGGTCAGGGCGCGGGTCCTGGAAATCATCCACTTCCCAGCCGAGCAGCTCCTTGACCGATGGCGATACGTACATGCGGTGGCCGTCGACGCGAATGCGCATGACCAGATCGCCGCTGTGATCGGCCAGCATGCGATAGCGCAGTTCGCTTTCGCGGATACGATTACGCAGGCGATCTTGTTCGGACAGCGCCAGCGCCACCGGCAGCGCCACGAAACACGACACCCCGATGAACACCTGCGCCATCGCCACGCGAAAAGCCGGCGTAACGCCGGCGACGAGATTGAACGGACCGATGCTCAAGGTGGTAACGAGCGTGATCACCAGCGCGACGATCGCCATACCGATCACCATGCCCACGAAGCGATGACGAAAGACCAGCCATAGCAGCGGCGGATAGATCATGAACGCGATCGGTACGCGCGCCTCCACGAAGGCGCCTACCGTCACGATGGTGAGCAGCGACAGATCGCGCACCAGCGGCCAGCGCTGGTAGGGGGTGATCTGGCGGAACGTGCGGTTCACCAGCAACAGCGACGTGCTGCCCGCGATCACCATGCCCACCAGGTGCGCGCGGAAGACCGTGTTGAGGCCCATCAGCAGACCCGGCTGCGACCACCTCTGCAGGATGGTCATGAGGATGAGCGTGCACAGCGCGCTACTGGCCAATGCCGCGACGATCCCCACGCGCCCCAGGTCGATGAAGCGGGTGCGCGCGGACAGTTGTGGAAAGCGCCGGCGGATCGATTCACTGACGATCACTGTCTCCAGCGCGTGGCATGGGCCGGCCAGCAAGGTGGGAACAAGCGGTTCAGCCAGGCATAGCTTGGCCAGGAAGTAACCGAGGAAGCCCGCCACCAGCACCGGCCAGGTCTCACGCAACGGACGCTGCACCATCCAACCGATCAGCGCGCCATTGGCCAGCCACAACACCGGGGTGTGATTGGTGTGCGCCAGCGCAAGCGCATACAGCGTAAGGCCGCCCGAGCAGGCGAACGCTGCAAAAAGTGGCCATAGGCCTTGCGGGAAGCGCTGGGCGAGCACCATTTATTGCCTGGGTCCTACACGGTTGCGGGTATAAACCCCCATGGCCGTGAGAAGCAAGACGCTTGCCAAACTGTGAAGAACACGCCACCCGCCCGGCGTCCCGTCGCCTCGGCGAACGCGGAAAGGGCACCTGGCTGTGCCCGATTTTGAGGGGCCAGGACCACCCGGCCCAGCATGCATGGCAACGCCATCGGGCCGCGGCAATCGCGGCCGGCCGCCAGAATTCGGCGCTATGTGGCGCCGGTTTGAAAGGACGCTAACCCTGCCCCTGTCCGGTCCCTTCATTGATATAGATAGGATTGCCCACCAACAGCAGCTCCCCGCCGGCCCCCCGCACATTGGCCCGGATCCAGTGACGCTTGCCGTCGCTGGGCCAGTCGAACGATTGTTTCAGCGGGCCGTGTACGACCAGATCGGCCTTCGGCTGCCAGCTTTTGCCATCGACGATCACCTCGGCATGGGCGCCCGCCGGTGCGATGGCCTGCAGGCTGAAGTGCACGATCTCACCCCGCGGCGCGCTCAGCGCATCGCCCATCTGCGCGTTCTGGCTGCCGGCCGTGGCGGTGAGATCGAGGAAGCGGTCCGGCGTACCTTCCGTATCAATGAAAACGTGCCCGGCACGAATGCCGTCAAGAATTGCCGGCATGGACAGCGCACTGGCATGCACCACGGTCGTCGGTGTACCGACCCGCACGCCGCCTGGAAGCGTGAGCGACTTTTCCGCATCGTGATTGTCGCTGCCGCCTACGCCCGTAAGCCGATACCCCTGATCCAACAGCTTCTGCCAGAACGGCACGCCTGAATCGGGCAGCATCGCATCCATTCCGTTGACCGCTTCGATCGCCTGCACTTCATGCATGTCGACCGGATTGGACGGCGCCCAACCGCAACCCATGCAGGTTTCGTCATCGGGACGAATCGGATGATTGATGGAAATCAGCGCATGCAGCCTGCCGACCTCGTGCAGCAGTGCGTTCCAATCCGGCACCGCGGCGCTGCCCACGCGAAAATCGATCGGTTCGTCCGTACCGAACACATTCGCGTGGCCGGTGAAGGTGGTGATTTCGCGCGCGGGTATCAACAGCAGGTTATCGAAATACGGTTGCAGTTCGCGCAGATCGTTCGCTTGCGACACCGTGTTGTGATCGCTGAGCGCAATGAAATCGAGTCCGCGATGCAGCGCCGCTTCAATCGTCAGAAACAGCGGGCACGGAACGCGTTGGCGCCCACTCTGGCTGACGCAACTGCCGTCGCTATGCGCACCGTGCATATGCAAGTCGCCGCGATACCACCCCGCTTCACTGCGCAACGGTGGATTGAGCACTTCGGGCAACCACGCCGGATCGCCCGGATGGCCAAACCAGATCCTGGCGGTGTACTGCGCCGTCACTCCAGAGCGGATGTTGGGCACGCCAAGCAGCAGCGTCCAGCGGCCGGCGCGAATCGGCCCAGGCAGGAAGGATGGCGTCGCATCGGTCTGGCCGATGGTGAAGATCTTCTTGCTGCCGCCACTCCAGCCGCGAAAACCATCCTGACCATGAAAACCATCCGGACCAAGCACACCCAGATCAACGGTGGTGTGTTGATCGCGCCCGGTGTAATCGAACTGCACGGTGATGCGATTCACGTTGGCCGGTACGGTGAACGGTACGGAGCGATAGGTGTGGTTGTCCGCACCGCTGAGCTGGCCTTTGAGAACGAGGTCCGGTGCGTTGCCGTCTGCATGCACGCTGAAGCAGAGGCATAGCAGCCATGCCATCACCCACGCGTACGACCTACCGCGCGATGGTTTTTGCCGCGCCCGATTCGACTGAAGCATAGCCAAGCTTGAAGTAGTCATGACATCACATATTCCGAACGAGTCATCGTGCCTGAATGTGCCCCTCCCCGGCGCGCAGGGGAGGGGACACTACGTCGCGTGGCTGAAAACATAGCGCTATCGAACCGGCCACGACGTTGAAGCGGGTCAAAACCGATACATCACCGAGGCGCGGAACGAGCGCCCCAGCAACGGCCGCGCAATGAACACCGTCGCGCCCGCGTCGCTGCTCTTGAGCTCGCCCGAACGCGGATTGCCTTCGGTCAGGCCCAGCGAGTTGGTGATGTTGTCGGCGTACACAAACACCGACAGATCCGGCGTCAGCTGGTAGCGCGCGCTGAAGCTGATGGTGTTGTACTGCGGCAGCACCACCGAATTGGCGGTATCGGAAAAGCGCTTGCCCTCGTACTCGTAGGCCATCTGCAGGCGCAGCTTGTTGTTCAGCAGATTCACGCCGGGCACCACACGAAAGCTCTTGCGCGGCACGCGGATGAGCTGGTCGTCATCGTAATCGAGCAACACCGGCGCGCCGGACACCACCGTGGTGTAGTTGAGGCCTTTGTAGCGCGGGTCCTGCAGCGTGGCGTCGTACTGCACATCGAAAACCGAGGAAGGATAGACCGTACCTTCCAGCTCCAGCCCGTAGGTTTCGGTATCCGCGTAACCGGTCTCCGGGGTAGACACGCCCGTGTTCGCGTTGAACACGTAGTTGCTGAAGCTGACGTCGTTGTACTTGGTGTAGAAGAACGTTTCGTACATCTCGATGTAGCGGTTGGCGAACTTGTAGCCCACTTCCGGCAGCACCATCGTTTGCATCAGCGGCAGCGCCGTCGGCGTGGTGATGTACGTGCTCAAGTTGGGCAAGCGGAAGGTGGAGGTGTAGCGCGCGAAGACACCCTGGTGATCGGTGAACTGATAGTTCGCACCCACCGTCCAGCCCAGCTTGTGGAAAGCGTGATCGTAACCGGCGTATTGTCCGCTGCCGGTGAGGATGTCCGAACTCCACGGCGTACCCAGATTCACCGTGGCGGGGAGTTCCGTCCAGCCGCTGGTTTCCACGCGTTCCCAGCGCGCACCGCCGTCGATGCGCAGCTTGTCGGTCACCTGCCACTCGTCGGAGAAGTAGAACGCGTCGGTGTCGGAGGTGCCGTGCGCATGCGCCCATTCGTAACCGTTGGCGTAGATGCCATTGTTGGTAAGCATGCCGATCGGTTGTCCGGCCGCGTTGACGGCCACCAGGTTCAGCAGCTTGGCATTGTCCGACGTATCCAGCAGCACGGTGGACGAATAGCGGTCGAAACTCTGATTGAAATAGGCGTGGTAATAGCCGAGCGTCACATCGTGCGTCTGGTCGCCGAACTCGAACTTGCGCATCAGGCGCGTGTTGGAGGTGAGCTCGGTCATCGGCATGGTGATGCCGCGCAGACCACCCAGTATCACCAGGCCGTTGCCGTTCTGATTGGCGTTGTTGAACACCGCGCCGGTATCGGCATAGCGCAGCTGCATGCCGGCCGCATTGGGGTAGTACTGCGCCAGGCGCGATTCGGCCGAGGCATAGAACGCCGAGGACGTTTCGATCGCATTCGGATAAACGCCATTGCGGATCGTGTCGGTATCGCTGTAGCGCAGGTCTTCGGCGAGCTTCCAGTTGTCCCACAGGTTGTAATCGAACTTCAGCGTGAGCTGCGTGCGCTGCACATCCGTACCGAGGGAATTGTCGAAGTTGTAGTTACTGCCGTTGCCCTGCTGCAGCGCCACGTGCTCGGTATCGGGACCGGCCACGGTGCCGTAGTTGCCGTTGAAGCCGGGCACGGAGACGAGATCGCCATCCGGATTGCGGTACATCGGGATGCCGAGATCGAAATAGACGCGGTCATCCAGACGCTTCACGTCGAAACTCAAGTCGCCATTCTCGAACTGCTTGGACAAGGTGGCGCGCAGCTGCCCGCCATTGTCGCCATTGAAACCGGGGTCGCGGATATTGTGATCGACACGGAAAAAACCACCGGTACTGAACTTCCAACCGTCGCCCAGTGGCGTGCCGAACCAGAAATCCAGCCGGCCCAGGCCGTAGTTGCCGGCGGTGTATTTGATCAAGCCTTCCGGCATGTCGTCGACCTGGCGCGGGATGAAGTTGATGGCACCGGCCGGCGCGTTCGAATAGAAGATCGACGAAGGTCCACCGCGCACCACTTCGACGCGTTCGATGGTTTCATCCAGGCGAAACGCCTGGTCGGCGTTGAGATAGCCCAGCGCCGGATCGTGTTGCACGGGAATGCCGTCTTCGAGCAGGTTCACCGAGCCGAAGCCATCGACCGGAATACCGCGCGCGCGAATGTTGCCGCTCGCCTCGCCGCCGGAATCTTCCACCCAGAAACCCGGCACGGATTTCACCGCGTCGGCGACGCTGGTCGGAGCCTGCATGCGCAGGCGATCTTCGTCGATGGTGGTGATGGAGTAGCTGGTCTGCGCGCGCGTGCGCACATCCACACCCGAACGCGCCGTCACCACCACGCTATCCAGATCCTTGGTGCTCTTGTCGACATTCGACGAAGCCGCCGTTGACGCATTCGAACCTGCACTACCGGCCGTCACTACCGCAGCGGAGGCCGGATTGCCCGCATTGGCTGCCACGTTTCCCGGGACAATCGTCACCGTGTTCGGCGTTACGAAGCGGTAGGTGAGACCCGTGCCCGCCAACAACTGCCGCAACTGCTGCTCCGGCGTGAGGCCCGCGGCAGCACCCGGGCTGCGAACGCTGTCGGCGATCTCTGAGCCGTAGACGATCTGCAGGCCAGCTTCGTGAGAGAAGTTTTCCAACGCCTTGGCCAGCGACATCGGCGCGATGGCGGTCGTGTGCAATGCCTGCGTATTTGCTTGCGCGAACGCCACCAACGGCAGACTGGTGCCCAGCACCAGGGCGATATGAAGTGCTAAACCATTGCGCATGTGGGAAGAGACCTTGAGAGGATGATCGTGTCGCGGACGCTTATCGCATTACGCGTTTTGCGTCTGCCCATATCTTTCAAGAGTCTCGCGGCGCGCCATCGGGTACCGCTCGTTCGATGAATTTTTTCTTACAGGTGTCCGGCTTTTGTGTCGGCCTGCGCCGCGGACGCCACGATGCGAATGCAATCGGTGTCATTGATCACCGTCACACCGGGCAATGTCGCCAGATACGCCACAAAGGCCTGCGGGTTGTTCGCGTGGAAAATGCCGCTGATGCGCTTGTCCCCGATGGACGCGCTTTGGATCAGCAGCGGCTTGCTAGTGTAGGCATTGAAACGGCGCGCGACGTCGCTGACGGTTTCACGCTGAAAGCGGATATCGGCAGGCAGCCATGCGGTCGCCCGGGCGATCTTCACCGCGTGCACGGCACTGGCACCGGCCGCATTCAGCTCGATCTGTTGCCCGGCGGTGAGATCGGCCACCGCATCCTTGGCCAGCACCACGTCGCCCGCGTTGACCGATGGATCGGGCGCCTTCAGAACCCGCACGCGGCCACTGATAACGGTGAGCGTATCGCCCTGTGCATCGCGCTTGACGTCGAAGACGGTGCCGATGTCCTGCAGCACATGGCCACCCACGTTCACCAGCATGGGCCGTGCGGGGTCCTTGCCGATATCGAACAGCACATTGCCGCGAACCACGTTGATGCGCCGGTAGTGTTGATCGAAGTGCACGTCGATGACGCTGTTGCGATCCAGTTGCACCAGCGTCCCGTCGGCGAGTTTCATCGTATGCACGGCAGCGTCGTTGCCGACGGCGCCGTGCATCGTCGCCTGTACGGTTTTCTCGCTATGTCCCGGCAAGCGCACGACACCCAGACCGATCGCGGCGAGCACGACGGCCGTCGCGGCCCATGCGGCCAGCGCGCGCCTGCGGCGCGGCGGATGCGCGCCACGCTCACGCGGCAAGACGTTTTCCATGTGCGGAAACAACACCACCGGATTGTCGCGACGTGCGCGCTCCGTCAACGCAGCGACGGACTGCGTCTGCAGTGCGGCGGCGGCTTTCAGGTCGCCATGCATCTGCGCAATCGCGAAATACTCGGCCACATGCTGCGGCGAGGCGCGCAGCCATTCCAGAAAGGCCACGCGCTGGCGCTCGGTCAGCGGCTCCTGCTGTTCGAGATACCAGGCCGCCGCCTGCTCGGTGATGCGCCGCGCCTGACGCGCTGCGTCGAAATGGGTCGCTTCACTCATAATCGGCCATCCTTTGCCGGCACGCCGCCAGGCCCTTCACGATGTATTTTTTGACCATGTGCGTGGAAATGGACATGCGCTCGGCGATTTCGCGATACGACATCTCATCGCGATAATGCATGATCAGCACGGCCTTGCATTTGGGCGACAGCCGATCGATCAGCGCGCCCAGCCGTTGCTGGCGCGACTGACTGTCCATGTCCGCTTCGAGGTTGGTCGGCGCCACCAGCTGTTCGACTACCTGGTCCAGTTCGTCGCTGCCCAGCGGTTGCTGTTGGCGCAGCACCGCGTGTTCCTTGACCAGATTGGCCGCCACCGTGAACAAATACGCCTCGGGGCTGCGGATATTGGCCGCATCGGCAGGCTCGATGCGCAGCAGTCGCAGGTAGACCTCCTGCACCAGGTCCTGCGCATCCCAGCGATGCGCCACGCGCCGCAGAAAATAATTGCTCAGCATCGCGCTTTTTTCCGCGAACAACGCCGACCATGCCCCATGCTTTTCACGCACCAAAGCCCCTCCGACCCCATTCGCCGAAGCAGGCTACGGCATTCAGACGGCTAAACAGCCTAGGTTGTCGCCATGACGGTTTTATGAAATGTCCGCGGTGGATGTAGCTCAAGGACGCAACGCGTTGAACGGAATACAGATACGCGGCGTATCGTTGTCGTGCGGCTCCACGTAGTGTTCCAGCCAGTGCGGAAACAGCACCAGCAGGCCCGCCGAAGGTCGCAGCTGCACATCTTTATAGGCATTGGAGCCATTGCCTTTGGCGTAGGCATTGAGCACGCCCGGGCGCGGATCCTTGAACACGAGCGCGCCCGACCCTTCCGGCACCTGCAGGTAGAACGTGCCGCAGAGCAGCGCGCCCTCGTGCATGTGCTGGAAGTTGAAACCGCCGCGATCGTGGATGTTGATCCACGATTGCAGGTCGAACGCGGGCGAACTCAGCCCCATGTCGGTGAAGGCCTGCATGCAATACAGGCGCACGATCTTGTACAGCTCGGCGAACGCCGGCTGATGCAAGACCGCGTTGTCGACGCTGTTCCAGCCGCCCCGGTTGGTTCGCCCGGCAGGTATCGGCGCTGCCGCCCGCAGCGCTTCGATGGCACGCACCCATTCCGGAAAGTGCGCCGCCAGATGGGTGAGCGGCACCTGCCAGATGCGGGTGGGGAACAGTTCAAAGGCATGCGCCGGCGCCAGTTTTGCGGGCCTCGCGCTCTGCGCTGCGCTGTAGGTCCAATTCATGTTCGAGTCCGGTGCCGGTGATCTTGCGCACCTTAGTCATGAACTATGACGATTCGCGTACAGCGCACGTGCGATCAGTGCGCCACGGCCGTCTGGGTATACAGCAGTTCTCTGAGTTTGCGCGCCAGATCCGCATGCCGATAGGGCTTGCCGAGCACGGGAAATTCCAGGTCTTCGCTATCGTTGCCCTGTGCGTAGCCGGTCACCAGCAGCACCTTCAGATGCGGATAGCGTTGCATGGCCGTGCGCGCCAGCATCACGCCATTCATGGAGCCGGGCATGACGACATCGGAGAGGATGAGGTCGTACGCACCGCTGGGCGCGAGCATCTGCAAGGCGGAATCGGCATCGTTTGCGATGGCCGTGCGGTAACCGAGCAGGTCGAGCATCTGCTTGGTGATGGTGGCAACGTCACTGCGATCTTCCACCAGCAGAATGCGCGGCTGTGGCGCCGTACCCTGTCGATCGGCCTTTTTCTGGTCCGCGTTCACCGGTGCTTCGGTATAAGGCAACAAGATATGGATCGCGGTGCCGACACCCTCCTTGCTGTCGATATACAGCGTGCCACCCGACTGGCGGGCGAAGCCGTAGGCCACCGATAAACCGAGCCCCGCGCCCTTGCCCTCGGTCTTGGTGGTGAAGAAGGGATCGAGTACGCGGCCGAGAATGCCTTGCGGAATGCCCGGGCCATTGTCCGAAAGCACCAGCTCCACATAACGCGCTGGCACGATGTTGAAGCGCCTGGCGTCCTTCGCGGACAGCTCGCGATTGAAGGTGCTGATATCCAGACGCTGATCCGCGCGGCCTTTCATGGCATCGCGCGCGTTGATGGCGATATTGATGATGATCGGTTCGGCCTGGGCCGGATCGGCGACGCAGTGCCACAACTCCGGCTCCAGATAAAGCTTCACCCTGATCTCTTCGCCCAGCGCGCGCGTCAACACGCCGTGCAGCCGCTCGAGCAACACGTTGGCGTCGATCGGTTGCGAGGTGAAGGTTTGCCGCTTCGCGAAGACCATCAATTGCTTGGTGAGCAAGGTCGCGCGTTCGATGGCGCGATGGCACGCGGCCATGGTGGTACTGGTGCGGCGCGCGATATCTTCGTTGGCGGAAACACCAAGCTCGATCACCTCCAGCGAGGTCTGGATCACCTGCAGCAGGTTGTTGTAGTCGTGCGCGACACCGCCGGTGAGTTTGCCCAGCGCTTCCAGACGCAAGGCCTGCTGCAGCGCTTCCTCGGTTTCCTTGCGTTGGGTGATATCCCGCTGGTAGCCGAAGTAAAACGTGACGCGGCCGGACTCATCATGGATCGGGCAGATGTGCAGCAGATTCCAGAACGTGCTGCCATCTTTGCGGTAGTTGACGAGCTCGGTGAAGACCTCGCGTTCCTGTCGCAACGCGTCGGCGATCTCCTGCAGGGCCTCCTTGCTGGTGTCGCTCCCTTGCAGAAAACGGCAGCTGCGCCCCAGCACTTCTTCGCGCGGGTAGCCGGTCATACGCAGGAAGGCGTCGTTCGCATACAGAATCGGCCGATCGCCCGCGGCATCGGTCACGATCATGCCCACGCTGCTGGCTTCGATCGCTTTGGCAAGCGTGGCCGTGTCCACCGTCGACATCGACATCGGCGCCGTTGCCGGCTCGCCGCTTTGGAGACTTGCGCGCTCAGTCATAGAGCACCCTCCTGTTGTGCCGACTTCTACTACTGAAACCATCGGAAACGCGTGAAGATCGGTCACACTGATCAGTGACAGGCCGTGCACGTTTTCGTTACCGTTCGCGCGGCCCATGGCGCGAAAGGGCTGTGGGAGCGCGCTAACGCTCGACCCGTGCGTGCAGCAACACACTCCCGACGCCGCGCATGGCCGTGCAGACCACGGCGATGCATGCGTGATTCTGCGAGCGATATCACACTATTAACATTGGGTTGCGCCAGCGCGTTGGTGCGTTTAGACGTCTATTTCCCATTGCAGGGACGACAAGCCTCCTCAGCGGGCCTGTCGCGATGTGGCCAGGCAGGCCCTTGCTCGGGTGCGACAGGCGCTGTGAACCCGCCTGCCTCATGGCCGCCTGACCTGTCCACGGCGACCTCCACCAGCATCCCGAACTATTGCACTGCGGCATGCGCCGCCCTCTAGGCAACTGCTAGTGTTGCCTGATATAGATCGATTGAAATGAGGCGCGCCGGGGACGTGCCGCCCCATCGTGCAACCGGGGATCCACCCCACTACAGGGCTGAGCCGCATGCCTGAACCTATTTGCCTGTCCGCCGCAGAGACCCCGCGCCGCCGTTCGATGCTTGCCTTGCTCGCCCTGCTGCTGTGGCCGCTTGCGACCTGTGCCGCGCTGGCGCAAACCACGTCGCAATCCTTGGACGACGGCTGGCGGTTCCGCCTGGTGGACGCCGACGCGCAGGCCGCCACCCACCATGACGCCACGCATTGGCATGCCGCCGCCGTGCCGGGCACGGTGCAGACCGACCTGATGGCGGCCAAGCTGCTGCCCGATCCGTACTATCGCGACAACGAAGCGCGCGTGCAGTGGGTGGGCCTGGCCGATTGGCAGTACGAAACCACCTTTACCGTCGACAAGGCGACCCTCGCGCGCGATCACGTCGAGCTGGTGTTCGATGGCTTGGATACATTCGCCGATGTGTACCTCAACGGCAGCAAGCTCACCTCCGCCGACAACATGTTCCGGCGCTGGCGCGTGCCGGTGAAAACTGCGCTGCACGAAGGCAAGAACACGCTGGAAGTGCGGCTGTATTCGCCGATCAAGCGGCTGTTGCCCTGGTTGCTCAAGCAACCCTATGCGCTGCCCGGCGAATTCGATTCCGCCTTCAGCGACGAGCCCAAGGGCAAGCAGACGGCCAACTATGTGCGCAAGGCCGCCTATCAGTACGGTTGGGATTGGGGCCCGCGTATCGTCACCGAGGGCATCTGGCAGCCGGTGCACCTGGATAGCTGGAACGCGCTGCGCGTGGACGATTTCCATATCGCGCAGGATTACGTGAATGCCGATGCGGCGCATGTTTCCGCGCAGTTCGGCATCGATGCCGATGGCAGCACGCCGCTGCATGTGAGCGTGGATGCCATCGGGCCGGATGGACAGGTAGCCGCGCACGTCGAGCAGGATGTCACGGTGGATTCGGGCAGCAACACCATCAGCTTGCCGTTGCGCATCGCGCACCCCAGGCGCTGGTATCCGGCCGGTTACGGCGCGCAGGACATGTACACCTTCAAGGCCAGCATCCGCGACGCCCATAACGAGGTGTATAGCGCCGAGCATGCGACCGGCCTGCGCAGCGTCAGCCTGCTGCGCCAGAAGGATGCCTGGGGCAAGAGCTTCGCATTCGTGGTCAATGGCATTCCGGTGTTCGCCAAGGGCGCGGACATGATTCCGTTCGACAGCTTCCCGCCGCGCGCCACCAACGCGCAGATGGAACGTGTGCTGCAGTCGGCGCGCGACGCCAACATGAACATGGTGCGCATCTGGGGCGGCGGTTATTACCTGCCCGACGCGTTCTACGAAATGACCGACCGGCTCGGCCTGATGG
The DNA here is from genome assembly GCF_003363155.1 of Dyella monticola. Lineage (GTDB taxonomy): Bacteria > Pseudomonadota > Gammaproteobacteria > Xanthomonadales > Rhodanobacteraceae > Dyella_B > Dyella_B monticola. The sequence goes on from NZ_QRBE01000011.1 coordinate 176,644, forward strand.
TATGGCAGGATTTCATGTTCGGCGGCGCCATTCCGCCGCGCGACGTGCCGTTCGTGGAGAACACACGCGAGGAAGCGATCGAGCAAGTGAAGCGCTTGCGCGATCATCCCAGCATCGTGCTCTGGTGCGGCAATAACGAAGTGCAGACTGGCTGGGATTCCTGGGGCGATCGGCTGAAGCTCAAAGCCACCATCTCGCCGGAGGAGCGCGAAAACATCGTCATCGGCATGGTGAATCTTTTCAGCAACACGCTGCGCAACGTGGTCACCGAATACGACCCCACCGTACCGTATTGGGCCAGCACGCCCAGCACCGATTACGAAGGCCCCGCCAACGTGCTGTATGACGGTGATTACCACTACTGGAACGTGTGGTCGGGCGACGCCAAGCCGGTGACCGAATACTTGAACGTCACGCCGCGCTTCCAATCCGAATACGGCCTGCAATCGTTCCCGCAGATGCGCACGATCCGCGCGTTCACCCAGCCCGGCGATCTGCAGCCGGAATCACCGGTGATGCGCGCGCACCAGAAGTTCGACAGCGGCAACGGCAACAAACGCCTGCTGCTCTACATCACGCGCAGTTTTGGCGATCCGAAGGATTTCGCGTCCTTCGTGTATCTGAGCCAGGTGATGCAAGCCAACGGCATCCAACTCGCCGCCGAACATTTGCGCGCCTCGCGCCCGCAGGCGATGGGCTCGCTGTACTGGCAGCTCAACGATGTGTGGCCGGGTGCGTCGTGGGCCAGCATCGACTACTTCGGCCGCTGGAAAGCCCTGCAATTCCACGCGCGGCGTTTCTATGCGCCGCTGATGATCGCGGCGTTGCGCAACAACGGGCAGACCACGGTGTCGCTGGTGTCCGATCAGACCACGCCGGTAAGCGCGCATTGGCGCATGCGTGTGATGGATTTCGCCGGCAAGGTGCTGCGCGAACACGAAGAGGCCGTCACCGCGCCGGCGCTAAGCAGTACCAAGATAGCGACCTACAGCGATGCACAACTGCTCAACGGCGCCGATCCGCACGCGAGCTTTGCCGTGTTCGACTGGCTCGATGGCGACAAGGTGATTTCCAGCAACCTGGTGTTCTTCGACGAAGCCAAGGCACTGACGTTGCCGTTGCCGCATATCCACACCACGCTTCAAGCAGCTGGCGCCGGCTACACCCTGATGCTGTCGAGCGATGTGCTGGCGCGTGATGTGTGGGTGTCCTTCGGCGATCTTGATGCGGACGTATCGGACAACGCGTTCGACCTCTTGCCGGGACAGAGCGTGACGCTGACGGTGCACAGCAAGCGTGGGCTGGATGCGTTGAAGCACGCCTTGCAAGTGCAGGATCTGGCGAACGTGATGCATGCCGCTCATTAATGACAATCGTGCTTGCCGCCATGTTTCTGGAAAGCACGCAGACCCCTAGCCCGTCGTCCCGGCGAAAGCCGGGACCCAGCGACTTGAAAACCTCGTAGAGACGCTTGCCCCCGCGTTCGCCGAAGCGATGGAACGGCAGCTTCTGGATGTGCGGGCAACGCTAAAACATCTGGCCTCCCACGTTAGCGCAGAGATCACCACGCCATGCCTACACGCCGCGACTTCCTCAAACTCTTAGGCGCCGCTACAGCAACCGGCATGGCGGGCGTCGCGCTACCCGCGCTGGCGCAAAAGTCGGTGAGCTACACCAGCCACCGCCCGCCCCTCAACAAACGCAAATTCGTCAGCCAGGCCGTCGAACACGAGCTTGCGCGCGTGAAAGCAGCCATCGGAGATCCCAAGCTCGCCTGGATGTTCGAGAACTGCTACCCCAACACGCTCGATACCACCGTGGAACTGGGCACGCTCGACGGCAAGGCGGATACCTTCGTGATCACCGGCGACATCGACGCGATGTGGCTGCGCGATTCCTCGGCACAGGTGGTGCCGTATATCCCCCTCGCCAAAGGCGATACATCACTGCAACGCCTGTTTCGCGGCTTGATTCGCCGCCAGGCGCGCTGCATTCGCATCGATCCCTACGCCAACGCGTTCCTGCCCGATCCGCACGCTCCGCCGCTGTCGTGGGCGCGCCATGACGATACGGACATGAAACCGGGCGTCGGCGAACGCAAGTGGGAAGTGGATTCGCTGTGCTACCCCATCCGAGTTGCACACAGCTACTGGCAAGCCACCGGCGATACCGAGCCGTTCGACGACGATTGGCGCGAAGCGATGCATCTCGTGCTGAAAACCTTCCGCGAACAGCAGCGCAAACACGATCACGGCCCGTATCACTTCCAACGCACCTCGCCCATTCCCACCGAAACGCTGATGCTCGGCGGCTACGGCAACCCCACGCACCCGAACGGCATGATCCACTCCATGTTTCGCCCTTCCGACGATGCGTGCGTGTATCCGCTCTCCGTGCCATCCAATCTGTTTGCGGTGCACGTACTGCGGCAACTTGCGCGCATGAGCCGCACCATTCACCACGACGCCGCGTTCGCATCGGACTGCGAAGCACTCGCCAACGAAGTGGAACAGGCCGTGCAGAAAGACGGCCACATGCACGACGCCGATGGACAAGCCTTCTGGGCCTACGAAATCGACGGCTTCGGCAACCAGATTTTCATGGACGACACCAACGTCCCCAGCCTGCTCGCACTCCCCTACCTCGGCTGCTGCGAACGCAACGACGCCGTCTACCAACGCACGCGCGATCATGCATGGAGCTTCCGCAACCCCTACTTCTTCCGCGGCAAGGCCGCCGAAGGCATCGGCGGCCCGCACGAAGGCCTGCGCATGATCTGGCCGATGTCGATCATGATCTATGCGCAAACCAGCAACAGCGTCGCAGAAATCCGTCAGTGCCTCACCTGGCTGCGCAACACCGATGCAGGCACCGGTTTCATGCACGAATCCTTCGACCAGGACGATCCCTCGCATTTCACGCGCAGTTGGTTTGCCTGGGCCAACAGCTTGTTTGGCGAGTTGATCGTGGATGTGCAGCGCAATCATCCGGAGTTGTTGCGCGCGTAAGCGATGGGTGGGTGGTGGCGTCAACCGCTACGCGTTCGCACCACGATGGGATAACCCGATCCGCGCGTGCTTCGCGTAGGACGCGTAGGCGTTCGCCAACGTGTCGAAGCACCCAGCACCGACAGATTTTCCGCAGCGCTTTATGCGAAGGTGCGGTAGTCGGGCGTGCCCATCCGAGTGATGACCGCGACACGCCCGACATGATGTGAAGTATCGCGGATCGCCCGAGTTACGACCTCAAGCGACCCGCTGGCCACCACCAACTGATTCGGAGTTAATGATGGTTGTTCTCGATCATACGGCACCCGCACGTCCTCGTGCTCCCGCAGCGGTGCATTTCACCTACTTCACCACCGCGCTGACGGCGCGGCGTCGAGCCAAAGTGGGCATTCGTCAAAACGGAAGCAGCTGATTCCGACAAAACGAGCAGGTTTTTTCCTGTAGCCCTACACGCCGCGCGCAATGCGCGGC
>NZ_QRBE01000012.1 GCF_003363155.1 Dyella monticola
TAGTTGCCCGCATCGCCACCGGTGATGCCGATGTTGTTGCTGACAGCAATGTTGCTGCCCGCATTCGGCGACGCGAAGGTACCGGCGGTGTCATTGGTCAGCGTGACATCGTCGCCGCCAAACACGCCGTTGAGTGTGGCGCCCGTCAGCGTCGCCGCTGTGCCGCCATCGTAGGTCTTGGTGTTGACGAGGGTGCCCGTCACGGTGAGCGTAGCTGGCGTGATACCCAGCGTGTCGGTGCCGCCGGCCAGCGTGTAATTGCCGGCCAGCGCCGAACCGTTGCCGGTCAGCGCCAGATTGTTGAGATTGAAATCCGCGCCCGTGTAACTGCCCACGTTCTTGCTGGACACGAAGCCCGAACCGCTCAGCGTCAGCGTGTCACCGTTGATACCGGTGAGCACGCCATTGCTGCCGAATAGCGTCGCATTGGCATCGGTGTTGGCATCGTAGACGCGCGTGCCACTCAGATCGAGTACGTACGGCGTGATGGTGCCGGTGAGCCCTCCTGGCTGCTGCAGCACGTAGTTGCCGGCATCGCCGCCACCGATGGTCATGCCGGTGCTGACGGGAATGTTGCCACCCGCATTCCCCGACGCAAAGGTGCCGATGCTGTCGTTACCCAGCGTAACGCTGTCGCCGGTAAAGATGCCGCTGAGGGTGGCACCGCTGAGCGATGCCGAGGTGGTGCCGTTGTAGACCCGGGTACCGACGAGGGTTCCTACCACGGTGAGCGTGGCCGGCGTGATCGACACATTGTCGGTACCGCCCACCAAGGTGTAGTTGCTCGCCGAGCCCGTGCCGTCGCTGAGCCCCAGGGTGCCGAGGTTGAAGTCAGCGCCCGTGTAGCCACCCACATCCTTATTCGAAACCGCACCCAGACCCGTCAATGTCAGCGTTTGGCCATTCACGCCGGTATTGATCACGCCATTGCTGCCGAAGATGCTGGCATTGGCATCGGTATTGGCGTCGTACACGCGCGCGCCACTGAGGTTGACCACGGCCGGGTTGATCGTCAGCGCATCGGCGCCGCCGATCAGTGTGTAGTTGCTCGCCGAACCCGTGCCACTGCTCAACGTCAGCGTATTGAGGCTGAAGTTCGCGCCCGTATAGCTACCTACGTTCGCACCCGTCACCGTGCCCGAACCATTTAGCCCGAGCGTTTCGCCGTTCACGCCGGTAAGCACGCCACTGGTGCCAAACAGGGCTGCATTGGCAGCCGCGGTGCTGTCGTAGGCGCGCGAAGCACTGAGGTTGATCACATAGGGTGTGACCGTCACCTGATCCGTGCCGCCGACCAGCGTGTAGTTGGTCGCCAGACCCGTGTCACTGGTCAACGCCAGCGTGCCCAGGTTGGCGAACGATTGCGTACCGACGTTCTTGCTGCTGAGCACGCCCGAACCGCTGACATTCACCGTTTCACCGTTGACGCCGGTCAGCACACCGCCGGCGAACAGGCTTGCATTGGCATCGGTGAGGCCGTCGTACATGCGCGTGCCGCTGAGATTGAGCACGTAGGGTGTGATGGCAAAGGTGTTGCTGGTGCCCAGCGTGTAATTGCTGGCCGAGCCGGTGCCATTGCTCAGCGCGAGCGTGCCGAGGTTGAACGTTCCGCCAACCTGTGTGTAGCCATTCACATTCTGGCTCGACACCGAACCCACACCGGTCACGGTGAGTGTCTCGCCATTCACGCCAGTGCTGATCACGCCACCAACGCCGAACGCGCTGGCATTGGCATCGATGTTGGCATCGTATTGGCGCGTGCCGGCGAGGTTGATCACGGCCGGGTTGATCGTCAGCGCATCGACGCCACCGATCAGTGTGTAGTTGCTCGCCGAGCCCGTGTCATTGCCCAACGCCAGCGTATTGAGGCTGAAGTTCGCACCCGTATAGCTACCTACATTCGTGCCCGTCACGGCACCCGAACCACTCAGCGTGAGCGTTTCGCCGTTCACGCCCGTAAGCACACCGCTGCTGCCGAACAGGGCTGCATTGGCCGAATTGGTGCCGTTGTAAGCGCGCGAACCACTGAGGTTGATCACATAGGGCGTGACCGTCACCTGATCCGTGCCGCCGACCAGGGTGTAGTTGGTGGCCTGACCCGTGCCGCTGGTCAGCGACAGCGTGCCCAGGTTGGCGAACGATTGCGTACCGACGTTCTTGCTGCTGAGCACGCCCGAACCGCTGACGTTCACCGTTTCACCGGCGACGCCGGTCAGCACGCCGCCGCCGAACAGGCTTGCGTTGGCATCGGTGACGCCGTCGTACACGCGCGTGCCGCTGAGATTGAGCACGTAGGGCGTGATGGCAAAGGTGTTGCTGGTGCCCAGCGCGTAATTGCTGGCCGAGCCGGTGCCATTGCTCAGCGCAAGCGTGCCAAGGTTGAACGTTCCGCCAACCTGCGTGTAGCCATTCACATTCGCGCTCGACACCGAACCTGCACCGGTTACGGTGAGTGTTTGGCCATTCACGCCAGTGCTGATCACGCCATTGACGCCAAACGCACTGGCATTGGCATCGGTGCCGGCATCGTACTGGCGCGTACCGGCAAGGTTGATCAGCGCCTGCTCGATGGTACCGGTGAGGCCGGTAGGCTGCGTGAGCGCATAGTTGCCCGCATCGGAGCCGCTGAGCGTAATGGCGGACGTGACGGAAATGTTCGTGCCCGCATTCGGCGAAGCAAAACTGCCGACATCGGTGGCAATCGTAACGTTGTCGCTACCCAGCACGCCTTGCAGTTGTTGAGTACCGCCCAAGGTCGCGTTGGTGGTGCCGTCGTATGTCTTGGTGTCCACCGTCGTACCCGTGATGGTCAACGGGGCCTTGGTGATCGTCAGTGTGTCACTGCCGCCGATCAACGTGTAGTTGGTCGCCTGGCCGGTACCGCTGGTCAACGTCAGCGTGCTGAGATTGAATCCCTGCGAACCAGTGGCCGAACCGGTACCTGTATAGGTGCCGACCTGCTTGTTCGATACCGTACCGGAGCCGCTCAGGGTAAGCGTTTCGCCATTCACGCCAGTGAGCGTGCCACTGCTTCCGAATACCGTTGAATCGACTGTGGTGGTCGTGTCGTACGTACGCGTGCCGGTGAGGTTGAGCACGTAGGGCGTGATGGCAAAGGTGTTGCTGCTGCCCAGGGTGAAGTTGCTGGCCTGGCCCGTGCCATTGGCCAACGCCAGCGTGCCAAGGTTGAATGTTCCGCCTGTTTGCGCGTAGGTATTTACATTCGCGCTCGACACGGAACCGACACCGGTCACGGTGAGTGTTTCACCATCCACGCCGGTATTGATCACGCCGCTGCTGCCGAACGCATTGGCGTCGGCAGCGGTGCTGGCGTTGTACTGACGCGTGCCGGCGAGCGTGATCACCGCCTGGGTGATGGTGCCGGTAAGCCCGGTGGGCTGCGTAAGCACATAGTTGCCACCATCGGTACCACCCAGCGTGATGTTGGAGGCGACGGCGATATTCGCGCCCGCATTCGGCGAGGCAAAATTGCCGACGTCGGTGGCAACGGTGACGTTATCGCCGCTCAACACGCCTTGCAGCGCTTGCGTGCCGCCCAAGGTCGCACTCGTGGTGCCATCATAGGTCTTGGTGTTCACCGTGGTGCCAGTGATGGTCAGTACGGCCGGCGTGATTACCAACGTATCGGCGCCACCGATCAGCGTGTAGTTGCTGGCCAGATCCGGACCCGAGCCGGTCTTGCCGGCGGCAACCAGAGCCAGCGAATCGAGATTGAACGGCTGCGAGCCCGTGCTTGAGCCGGTGCCGCTGTAGGTGCCTACGTTCTTGCTGGACACCGAGCCTTGGCCACTCAAGCTAAACGTATCGCCGTTGAGACCGGTGATCGTGCCGAACAAACCGCCCATCGCATCCGTGCTGGCATCGTAGATGCGCGTGCCACTGAGGTTGAGCACGTAGGGCGTGATCACGCCGTTATTGCCCGCAGCGCTGGCGGGCAGAATGTAATTGGAAAGCAGCGTGCCGCTGTTGGCCACGAAATCCGACACCACCAGCGTGGATTGCACGCCCAGGCCCGTGCCTGCATTGGTCGTGGTGTAGCTGGCTGTGGCGGACTGCGGAATGCTGGCCCCCTGCCCGCTCACAAAACCAGTCAAGGTGTAGTCCGACGCGGTAAGCGTGGCCGAATCGGTGCCGTCGTAGACCTTGGTGGGACTGCCGGTGATCACCGCCGTCAGTTGTGCCGGCGTGATGTCTGCCGAGAGGCCACCCGGTTGCGTCAACGTGTAGTTGCCGGCCTGCGCGCCACTCAACGTAAAACCGCTGGCAGCGACGGCCAGGTTGTCACCCACGTTGGTCGTGATGAAGGTACCGTGTGCACCTGTGGTGGACAGCCCGACGTTATCGCTGCCCAACACGCCATTGAGCGTGAGGCCGCCGCCAACGTCGAGGGTATCGCTGTTGGTGCCGTCGTAGACCTTGTTCGCAGCCGTGACCCCGCTGATGGTGAGCGTTGCCGGCGTAATATTCGCGGTCAGACCAGAGATGGGTTGCAGCGCGTAGTTGGAAGCGGCGCTTCCGGAAAGGGTGAAGCCATTGGCCGTCACCGCGATACCATTACCGACGTTCACTTGCGCAAACGTGCCGGACGTAGACGTGTTGAGCGTAACGTTGCCCGCGTCCGTAGCGACCAGGCCGGCCAATCCCGCCGCGCCGATATTCAGCGTGTCATTGGTGGTGGTGTCATAGACCTTGTTGGTGGCATAGACGCCGGTGATGTAGAGCGGTGCCTGGGAAATATTGCCCAGGCCGGAAACCGCCGTCTGCAACGTGTAGTTGGACAGCAGCGTGCCGCTGTCGGCCGCATAATTGTTGGCAGTGAGCGTGCCGTTGATGCTGATGTTGTTGCCGGCATTGGCCGTGGCGTAGTTGAACGAGGCGGTGGGCGTGATCGTCGCGCCTTCGCCACTGACAAAACCGTTGATCTGAAAATTGGATGAGCCCAGCTGCGCGATTGCACTGCCGTCATACACCTTGTTGAGATTGCCGATCAGGCTGACCGTCAGCGGCGCCGGCGTAATGTCGCCCGTGGTGAACACGTACGTCGGAAAGCTGTAGTTGCCGGCACAGCTGCTGCCGCTGCCACAGGCAAAGGTGAAATCTGAAGCATTCAGCGTGACCTGGAACGGCTGGTTGTTGCCGACATTCTTGCTCGCGAAAAAGCCGGTGATGTTGGCATTGACGGATGCGCTGTCGCCATTCTGAAAGCCGGTCAGCGTGAAGTCTTGCGTATAGGTGCCACCACTTTCGGCGTTGAGCAGATACGTGTTGGTGCCGTCATACACCTTGCTCACCGGCTGATTGAGGCTGGCATTGATGCTTACCCCGACCGGCGCAGGGGTAATGGTGCCGAAGCCGTTGGCGATGGTCGGCAATACATAGTTCGACAGCAAGGTGCCGGATCCGGCCGTATAGTTGGCGCCGGTAAGCGTTGCGCTGACGCCTTCGATGCCGGCATTGGCCGATGCATATAGACCACCGGTCGGTGCATTCAGCGTAATGCTGTCGCCGCCGATCAGGCCGGATAAGGTGAAATTGCTGGAGCCAAGCGTGGCCGCCGTCGTGGCGTCGTACACCTTGGTCGGATTGTTGACGATCGACACCACCAGCGGCGCCGGATCGATCGTGCCCAAGCCGGTGACCGTGTTGATGAAGGTGTAGTTCGAAAGCGACGTACCCGAGCCGGGCGTAAAATCCGACGGCTGCAAGGTAGCTGTCACGCTAATGTTGGAGCCGGCGTTGGATGATGCGTAAATCGCCGGACTTTGCGACACCACCGCACTCTGGCCGTTCACGAAGCCGGTAATGGTGAAATCACCGCTGGTCAACGTTGCCGCATCGGTGCCGTCATAGATCTTGGTGGGGCTGCCGGAGAACGCAACCGTCAGCAGCGCCGGCGTGATGTTGGCCGTCAGTCCCGTCGGTTCCACCAAGGTGTAATTGCCGGCCGCCGAACCGGTAAGGCTCAAGCCGCTTGCCGACACCGCCAGATTACTGCCAACGTCCGATTGGCTGAACGTGCCGGCAGCCGTGCCGGTTAACGAAACATCATCGCTGCCCACTACGCCGTTGAGCGTGACGCCGCCGGTGTTCAAGGTATCGGCGGTGGTGCCGTCGTACACCTTGTTGTTCGCCGTGACGCCGGTCAGCGTGAGCGCTTTGGCCGTGATGTCCGCGGTGAGATTGGTGGGCGCGATCAACTGATAATCGCCGGCCTTCGAGCCGCCGAGCGTAAAGCCACTGATCGTGACCCCAATATTGTTGCCGGCATTGGCACTGGCGAACGTACCGGTGCCGCCCGTGCTCACCAGCGAAACGTTGCCCGAATCCTGCGAGATCACACCGTATATGCTGGCGTTGCTGAGATTGAGCGTATCCGTCGTGGTGCCGTCATAGACCTTGCTGTTCGCCAGCAAACCGCTGAGCAACACCGGTGCCGGCGTGATCGTGCCCGCGCCCGTGGCCGATGTCGGCAAGATGTAATTGGAAAGATTGGTACCGCTGTTGGCGACAAAGTTGGTGATGGCGAAGGCCGCGCTGACCTGCTGGCTGCCCGCATCTGCACCGGCATAGGCCACGGAGCTGGGCTGGTTCACCGTCGCGCCCTGTCCCGCCACAAAACCGGTGAGCTGATAGTTCGAAGAACTCAGCGTGGCGGTCGTCGTCCCGTCGTACACCTTGGTCGGGTCGCCGATGATGCTGGCCGTCAGCTGCGCCTGGAGGATCGTGCCGATGTTCGCCGTCGCCAAGCCGGATAAACCATAGCCATAAATCGTAATGCCGGCCGCATTGGTGATATCGAAACCGGAGATCGCCGACGGCGTGGTGATGGCGATGTTCGACCCGGCATTGGATGTTGCATACGTGCCGGTGGCCGAGGCAATCTTGTCGCCGTTGATCAATCCACTCGTCGTGAGATTGGCGGTTGTCAGCGGCGCACTGGTCGAGCCGTCATAGGTTTTGGACACGCTGCCGGCAACGCCCGAAACCGTCAGCGTGGGCGCCACGCTATAAAGCAGACCGTTGCCCGTCGTCACCGGCGTGGTCGACGACGTCGCGTTGTACTGGATGAAATTCGGCGTAAGGCCGCCGGTGGTATCGGACGCGGGATTGGTCGAATAGATCAACCACGGCGCGGACGTACCGGTACTCACCGCGGTGCCGCCGGCGTCGTTGACGAAGTTGGTGGCCGTCACCAGCGTGACGCCACCGCCACCCTGGATCGAGGCGCCCGAGGCGATGGTGATACCGCCACCGCTGGTGCCGGTGGCCTGCATCACCACCTTGCCCTCATTGCCACCGCTGATGACCGCGTTGACGTTGATGCCGTTGTAAGCCTGCAAGGTCAGCGTGGCGGCCGCGTTATTCCAGCTGATGGCGCTGTTGACGTTGATGTTGCCCGGATCGCTGGAACCCGAAGCCTGTACGCCCGCGCCGGACGCACCGCTGGAAGTGGTCTGCTCGGTGACATTGGTACCGCCATTGAGCGTGCTGGAAATAGTGGCGGCAGCGGTGCTGTCGATGCTCAGGTCGGTCGGATCGACCAGCCAGGTACCCGCCTGTCCGCGTGGCGCTGCGGCAGTGATGTGCGCGCCGCTCGCCAGATTGAAATTCGCCGCGGAGGTTTCAATGGAACCACCGTTGCCACCGTTCGGCGCGCTGGCATCGAGCGTACCGCCCACATTCACCTGGCCCGCGTCCATGCCGCCGACCAGGGTGATCGTGCCGTTGTGGTTCTGCACCGTCTGCGCCTGCACCACGCCGGTGTTGTTCACCACGCTGGCGAGCAAGGCGTCCTTCGCGCCGGCGGTCATGATGACGCGACCGCCGTCGGCGACGATCAACTGGCGATTTTCCGCGAGGTTATCAAGCGTGCTCTGATCTACCTGCAGATGCACGAGCTGATTGCCCGCAAAGGTGAGCGTGACGGCGCTGCCGCCAGCAAGCGCCACCGTGCCCAACTGCGCCGTGATCGTGCCCTGGTTGGAAACCCGGTTGCCAAGCAATGCGATGTAGCCGCCGTTGGCCGCCGTCAACCTGCCGCGATTGACGATGCCGCCTTTGCCTGAACCACTGAAAAGCCGATTGCTGGAGTCGAGCGTATCGTCCTGAAGATCCAGCGTCGAGGCGACCAGGCCGCCGACATTTACTTGCGCATCGGGCCCGAACAAAATGCCATTGGGATTGATCAGCCACACTTGCCCGTTGGCATTGAGGTGTCCGTAGATCGCGCTGGGTGTGCTGCTGAAAATACGGTTGACCGCGATGGCATCGCTGCCCGGCTGCACGAAGTCGACCGTCTGGTTCGGCGCGATGTTGAAGCTTTGCCAGTTCAGCGACAGCGTCGGGCTGGTCTGGCGGATCGTGGTCGTCGTGCCGTTCTGCTGGATCTGTCCTGAGCCTGCAACGATCTGGCCGCCGACGGGACCTCCGCTCGCATAGGCGAGGCTGGTCATCCCAAGCGCCGTGGCCAGCATCGACAACACGGCAAAGCGCCTTCCCAGTGCGTGCTTGCGCGAATCGACACACACGACGACGTCACGCCCATCGGGGCGGCTGCGGTACGAGCGACGCATAGAGCTCATTGGTATGACACCCATGTCAAGTTGTAGGAGTGACAGCCCCTCTTCCGTGACGCGGACCGTGCAGCTTGCCCACGCGGACATCGAATGCCACGCACACGGCTCTACCGGCCCAAACCGCGTCCACGTCGCGGAAACGACCGCAACAAGACGCTGGCTGCCTGGCCAGTGATACCTACGCGTGTCTATCGACGGGCGCCGAATACTTGACGCGCCCTGCCCCCCTCAACGTTTGCGGCCTAACCGCGCATCGGCAAACGTGACGGGATCGCCCCCTGTTCCCTCTGAATTCAATGAAGACTGCAGCCAAAACGAGACGCCGTACCCAACTTTCACGATCACAAAGTGCAACCATTGCACTCCCGCCTTCCGTGGCGTACGCGCCGTCTCGCGGCACGCGAACTTTAAGTTTTCGGCGCGTACCCCACAATCTCCAACACATGCCGATACTTGCACTTCCTTGCAGATGTGAAGGCGTGCGCGATCTTGTCCCCGTCAGTCGAGGGCCAAGGTATAACCGACCCCTCGCACGGCAATCAGCGGCAATGTCGCTTTTGCCTTCCTTGCGACCTTCTGCCGCAAACGGTGGATCAGCATTTCAAGCCGCGCCGGATCAAAGCCTGGCACTACGGTGGAAAGCTCCTCCAGCAGCACACTGCGTGTGGTGGGCTCGGGCATCGATGCGGTCAGCCGGTTGAGCAGCAATCGCTCAGGCAGCGACAGTGCAATGGCTACGCCGCCGGGCGCGACCAGCCGCCACCCGCTCGCCTCCAGGCGCCAACCGGTGGATGCCAACTCCATGGCTGCGGCATTGCCAACGCGGCGGCTCAAGCTATGCAGGGAAGCGGCCAGCACGTCCACGTCGACCGGTTTGGTGAGGTAGACGTCGGCCCCTTCGATCAATCCACGCACACGGTGCGCGGTGGAATCGATTTCCGACAGCACCACGATGCCGATATCCGACAGCGCACGGAGATGGCCCACGAGCTCGAAGCCGTCTTCGTCCGGCAGCGTGATATCCAACACCACCAGGCGAAAACGCTCCACCACGATGGAACGGTAAAGTTCTGTTGCGCTGCCAACGCCCCATGCATTGAAACCGCATGCCTTCAACCCGGGCACCAGAACCTCATCTCGCAACTGTGCATCGTCTTCCACGATGAGCACGTTGCCCTTCACACCCTCAACCATGCCTTATCCCCGCTCCTGACTCGTCTCCAGGGCTGGTTTTGGCGGCCCCGCCGCGTCGGCTGTCCCAGACCGCATATTCGCGGGAGGTTACGACCGGGAACTTGTAAAAGTCCATGTGCAACTTGGCGGAACGTGCCTTCTAGTCGACGGGATGATCATTGCCGATCTGCGATACGCCAGCGTATGCACACGTTAACATGCTGCGTCGGTGGTTATTTCTTCGACACATACGCGTTTTCGGCAACATACCAGCGCCATGGATAATCCACCGCCTTGGTGAGGCCGATGCGCGTGGTTCGCACCGGCCGTCTTGGTGGTGGCGTACCGTCGTCGACGATGGTGTAGCTTTCGCCTTGCGTGAGATCGATGCCATTCTGCAGTTTGGTGATGCTCATCGCTTGCGTAAGGCATGCAGGGCCATTACAAAGTTGTCGATCGTTCTTGGCCAGGGGCCGCGCGGCGTACATCCGTTCCAGACCGGCAATCGGTTGCAGCGCACGAATGAGCACGGCATTGCCGGGCCCGCACACGGCATTGCAGCACCAGTGCATGCCATAGGTGAAGTACACATACATGTGACCCGGAGGCCCGAACATCACTTCGGTGCGCGCCGTTTTACCGCGGTAGGAATGCGCGGCAGGATCATCCGCCCCGCGATAGGCCTCCACTTCCACGATGCGCCCTGCGCGCCCGTCGCGGCACATCAACACCTTGTTCAACAGCTGAGGCGCCACCCGCAGCGGATCGCGAGCATAAAACGAACGATCGATCGGACGCGGTAATGCTTGTTTCCGGGGTGTAGCCATGACGGCATGGTAAAGCATGCCAAGCGGCCCGTTTGCCGAGCAGAGGACCGCCTGTAACGCGGCGAAATCGGGCATATCGAGGTACCATCTCGCGTCTTGCCCGGATAAACGCCATCATGACCACACCATTGCTCTCTTCGTGCGGCGATCTTCTGGATGAGGTACGTCGCCAATCGCCGCTCGTGCAATGCATCACCAACTACGTTGCGATGAATCTCGCCGCCAACGTGCTGCTGGCAGCAGGCGCATCGCCGGCGATGGTGCATGCGCCGGCAGAGGCCGGTGAATTTGCCAGGCTTTCCGGTGCAGTCACGATCAACATCGGCACGCTTTCCACGCTTTGGCTGGAAGGCATGTGCGAGGCCGCAAAAGCCGCGCACGAAAGCGGCAAGCCGTGGGTGCTTGACCCAGTCGCCCATTTCGCCACGGCGTTTCGACGCAAGGCCACGGAAGCACTGCTTGTGCTGCGCCCCACGGTGATTCGTGGCAACGCATCGGAAATCATGGCACTTGCCGGTGATGCAAGTTCCGGGCGCGGTGTGGATAGCGGCGACAGTGTCGAACGTGCCGAAGTCTCGGCCATGGTGCTGGCGCGGCGCGCGCACGCGGTGGTTGCCGTCACCGGCGCCGTCGATTTCGTCACCGATGGACGCGACAGCGTACGCATCGCGGGTGGCTCCGCGCTTATGCCCAAGATCACCGCCATGGGTTGCGCGCTTACCGGCCTGGTGGGCGCATGCGTTGCCGTAGCGCCGGCAGCGCCGCTGATGGCAACGGTTTGCGCGCTGGCATGTTTCGGTGTGGCCGGATCGCAGGCAGCGCAGACCGCACAGGGCCCCGGTTCGTTTGCGTGGCAATTCATCGATGCGCTCGCCGCCCTGGATGGCACCGCGCTTAAAGCACACGCGCAGGTCACGCACGCATGAGGTCACCGTTCGATCTTTCCCTGTATCTGGTGCTCGATCCCGATCTATGCCGGCGACATTCTTTGGTGGAAACCGCGCGCGAAGCCGTCGCCGGTGGCGTCACCGTCGTGCAAGTGCGTCACAAGCACGCCTCGACCCGCGAACGCATTGCGCTTGCGCGTGAGGTAAAGGACGCCTTGCGCGGCACGCACGCATTGATCGTCATGAACGACGACATCGATGCCGCCATCGAAGCGGGCGTGGACGCGGTCCATATCGGGCAGCGCGATACCGAGCCCACTTTGGCGCGCGCGCGCATCGGCCCGCACATGATCCTGGGCTTGTCGGTGAACTCCGACCATGCGGCGCGCATGATCGATCCCTCGCTGATCGACTACGTGGGTGTGGGGCCGGTCTTCGCGACGTCGACCAAGCCCGATCACGCCAAGCCGATCGGCCTGGACGGGCTCGCGCGTATCGTCAGCCTCTGCCCCTTGCCGGCGGTCGCCATCGGCGGCCTGAAGGCGGAGCACATCGAACATGTGCTTGCAGCAGGGGCGCAAGGCGTGGCGGTGGTATCGGCCATCTGCGGAACGGACGACCCGGGCGCGGCCTCGGCCGAGCTGTGGGCCTGTATTCAAGACGCGCGCGGCAAACGGTGAAATTGTCGTGAAAGAGCCAATTTTGGCTCCTGTACCTGACAGTAAAGCCTCCGATATGCGATAAATGGCGCGCCGGGAAGTCAGGCGCCGAGGGGGGGCCCCTCCTCAACATGGATGACCGATGCCCGACCGGGCTGCCGTCAAGGCAGCCCGTTTCTATTTCTGCGATTCCGAAAACGGCGGCATGGTCGTCATGCGGCTCACCGAATGCATTGCAGGAACATAGCGTGCTTGCCTGCGCCTCATCGGCATGTCGATGTTTCGGCACCGCGATGCACAGACAAACTTGACGCGTGCGCAACATGTCGTAGGGGAGCCTAGCGTATAGGCAACGCAGGAGCGCAGAGATGACCACGCACAAGAAAAAATCACACCATCACCACGCCACGCCCGCCGAGAAGTTGCACGAATTGGCCCATGCCAAGCAGGAACAAAGCAGGCAGACACCATCGTGGCCTGGCGCGCGCGAACAAGCACAACCGCAGCACGCCAACGCACCACCTGCAGACGAAACGGTGCCACGTGATACGCAACATGCGCCGCCTTCCGAAGCGAGCCATGAGCGCAACGACATCAACAAGCGCCATCACTGAACCCTAGCGGCCATAGGAGTGAATCCACTGGCTGGTGCGGCATGTTGATGAGCTGATGATCATCAGCGAAGGCCTGCTGGTCGTTTCGTTGTTTTTCACGGGTCTCAAATTATGCATACCGGGCGGCTCCGTCATGGCGCGTGGATGGCCGGACAATGCTTTGCTCGTTACATCGTCGGCCTGATTTTCCGACAACAGCAAACGCTAGCTGACGAGCTTCGTTGCCAATCATGCACCCGCCACAAAAGCTGCACAGCCCCTGCACGCCGTTCTTCCTAGGTTCCTTTGAGTAAATCTCATCAGTCACACCCGCTGTGCAAGCAGCACTCATCGGAGTCCACGTGCATGAGCAAGCCAACCGTCGGAGATTTCATCGTCGAACGACTGCACGAATGGGGTATTCGCCGTATTTATGGTTATCCCGGCGACGGCATCAACGGCGTGCTCGGCGCGTTGAACCGCGCGAAGGGAAAGATCCAGTTCATCCAGGTGCGCCATGAAGAGATGGCCGCTTTCATGGCATCGGCACATGCCAAGTTCACCGGCGAGCTGGGCGTGTGCATCGCTACCTCAGGCCCTGGCGCGGCGCATTTGATCACCGGTCTTTACGACGCACGACTGGATCACATGCCGGTGCTCGGCATTACCGGTCAGCAGGCGCGCGCTGCATTGGGCGGCCACTATCAGCAAGAGGTGGATTTGGTGTCGATGTTCAAGGATGTCGCCGCGTCATTCGTTCAACAGGCTATCGTGCCGGCGCAAGTGCGTCACATCGTCGACCGCGCCGTGCGTATCGCGGTGGGTGAACATGCCGTCACTGTGATGGTCCTGCCCAATGACTTGCAGGATCTTCCCTATGAGCCGCCTGCGCGCAAACACGGCACGGTGCATTCGGGCGTCGGTTATCGAAAGCCGAAAGTCGTGCCGTACGACGATGATCTGCGGCGCGCGGCCGAGGTGCTTAATGCGGGCAAGAAAGTTGCCCTCCTGGTGGGTGCCGGCGCCATGCACGCGACCGACGAAGTGATCGCGATCGCCGACAAACTCGGCGCGGGAGCCGCCAAGGCACTGCTAGGCAAAGCGGTTTTGCCCGACGACTTGCCCTGGGTCACCGGCTCCATCGGCCTGCTCGGCACGGAGCCAAGCTGGAAACTGATGACCGAATGCGACACGTTGCTGATGATCGGTTCGGGCTTCCCCTATTCCGAATTCCTGCCTAAAGAAGGCCACGCGCGCGGCGTGCAGATCGACATCAAGGCCGACATGTTGAGCCTGCGTTATCCCATGGAAGTGAATCTCGTCGGCGATAGCGCGGAAACGTTACGCGCGCTGCTGCCGCTGCTGGAGAGCAAGGAGGATCATTCCTGGCGTGAGGACATCGAAGGGTGGATGAAGGACTGGTGGAAGAAACTCGAAGCGCGCGCGCTGGCCAAGGCTGACAACGGCGTCAATCCCCAGCGCACCGTATGGGAACTGTCGTCGCGCATTCCCGCCAACGCCATCGTCACCAGTGACTCGGGCTCGGTTGCCAATTGGTACGCGCGCGATCTGAAAGTGCAACGCGGCATGCTGTGTTCGCTTTCCGGTGGACTCGCTTCGATGGGCGCTGCCGTGCCTTATGCGATCGCGGCGAAATTCGCTTATCCACAACGGCCGGTGATCGCACTGGTCGGCGATGGCGCCATGCAGATGAACAACATGGCCGAACTGATCACCGTGGCCAAGTACTGGAAGGAATGGGTCAATCCATGCTGGATCTGCATGGTGCTGAACAATGCCGACCTCAACCAGGTCACCTGGGAACAGCGCGTGATGGAAGGCGATCCCAAGTTCGAGGCATCGCAGGACATTCCTTCCGTGCCGTATCACCGCTTTGCGGAAATGATCGGCCTGCGCGGCATCTACGTGGACAATCCCGAACGCCTCGGCGCCGCCTGGGAAGATGCGCTGCACAGCGATCGTCCGGTATTGATCGAAGTGAAAGCCGATCCGGAGATACCGCCGCTTCCGCCGCACATCACGCTGCAGCAGGCCAAGGCGTTTGCATCCACCTTGATGGCCGGCGATCCCGAGCAAGGACACATGGTGCGCGATACCGCGCGACAAGTGTTGAGCGCGGTGTTGCCGGGGCAAAAGAGCAAAGACAAGTAGAACGCGCAGCGTGGGCACATCCGCGCGCAGGGTTGCCCCGCGCCAGAGGTACGCATGGATTTCAGGAGCAGGCCGATGACGAACAACCGCATGCGGTGGGCTGGCATCGCCTGCATACTCGCGGGCGTTGCGGCTACCGCGGCGGTGATGGAGCGGCCGCAGCAGCGACGTCTGTGCAAGCGGGCGCGGCAGGTGCATATCGAAACCTCGCGCGCGTTCAATCGCAGCTCCGCCCTGCTCGCGGGCTCCGTGCTTGCCGATAGTGCGATGGAGCATTACCGCGGTTCGTTTTCCAATCCGGTGATGTATGTGCCGCCGCTGGTCGCCACCTTTTCAATACTGGCCGGATTGCATGGCGGCGCCGATCGCCACGCACAGACACATACGGTGCGCCACGCCATCTACTGGGGCGCGGCCCTCACCGGCCTGGCTGGAACCGGCTTTCACGTTTACAACGTCATGAAACGTCCGGGCGGCTGGAACTGGAATAACCTTTTCTATGCCGCTCCGATGGGTGCACCCACCGCGCTGTTGTTGTCCGGCGCCTTGGGGGCAGCGGCCGAACGCCTGCGCAATCAGCCTGCCAGGGCACCGCGCTTGTTGGGCATGCCCGCGGGCAGAGCCTTGGGCTTATTGAGTGGCATCGGCCTTGCGGGCACGGCGGCCGAAGCATGGCTGCTGCATTTTCGCGGCTCCTTCCAGCACAAGGCGATGTATGCGCCGGTCAGCATTCCACCGGCGGCCAGCGCGTTACTGTTGCACGCCGCCCTGACCTCGCCGCAGCCACGCTGGCTTGCACGCGTGATGTTGCGCATGACGTGGCTGGTGGGCTGGCTGGGCCTTGCATTCCACGTGCGCGGCGTAGCGCGTCACCATGGCGGATGGCGCAACTGGAGCCAGAATCTGTTCAACGGGCCGCCGGTACCTG
The DNA here is from genome assembly GCF_003363155.1 of Dyella monticola. Lineage (GTDB taxonomy): Bacteria > Pseudomonadota > Gammaproteobacteria > Xanthomonadales > Rhodanobacteraceae > Dyella_B > Dyella_B monticola. The sequence goes on from NZ_QRBE01000012.1 coordinate 15,837, forward strand.
CGCCGCCGAGTTTCGCCGCGATGGCGCTCGCCGGCCTTGCCGCCTTGCGACTAAGGGAGAGGGAACCACGATGAGCATGCATACCTCGCGCTATCCCGGTTACGACGTCTTGCGCAAACGCGATACACCGTCATGGGACGAGCCCACCCGCAAGGTCATCAAGGAGCGTCTCGCCACACCGTCCGATCCGCGCTTTCTGGATGCCGTGCAATGGCGCGCGCTGGAAGCGCTGTGCGCATGCATCGTGCCGCAACCGATCGATCGTCCGCGCGTGCCCCTGGCCGGGATGATCGATATGCGCCTGCACGCCAACGCTGGCGACGGCTTCCGTTATGCGCGCCTTCCACCGTTACGCGAGGCGTGGCGCATCGGCCTGGCTGCGCTCGATGAAGAAAGCAAAGGCCGCCACGAGCTTCCCTTCGCCAGCATCGAACCTGCCGCGCAAAACGCGCTGCTCAAGCACATGCAACATGGCGAACTCGCCAGTGGTGCGTGGCAAGGCATGGATCCGCAGCTGTTTTTCACACACCGCGTGTTGCCCGATATCTGCGGTGCGTATTACTCCCATCCGCTTGCCTGGAACGATATCGGCTTCGGCGGTCCGGCCAATCCGCGCGGCTATGTGCGCATGTACTATGACCGGCGCGATCCATGGGAAGCTGTGGAGGCAAAACCAGGCAAGGAACGTCAGGCGCTAAAGGAAAACCGCCGTGTCCGGTGATCCGCAACACGAGCCGCGCGGCAAGAACGGTCGCGCACCGGATGTGCTTCGCGTGGGAGGCTGGATGCCCATGCGCGAATATCCCCAAAACGAGGCGGTGGATTTCGCCATCGTCGGCACCGGTGCAGGCGGCGGCACCCTCGCCTGCCGCCTCGCCGAAAAGGGGTTCAAAGTTATCGCCTTCGACGCCGGCGCGTGGTGGCGGCCGCTGGAGGAATTCGCATCCGACGAATCGCATCAGAAGAAGTTGTTCTGGACTGACGAACGCCTGTGCGACGGTGAAGATCCAATCAAGCTCGGCAACAATAACAGCGGCAAGGCCGTCGGCGGAAGCATGGTGCACTTCGCCATGGTCTCGTTGCGCTTTCGGCCCGAATGGTTCAAGTCCCGCTCGATATTGGGCTATGGCGCCGACTGGCCGATCGACTGGCGCGAGATGTGGCGTTACTACCGCATCGTAGAAAACGCACTGAAGATTTCCGGACCGGTGACCTATCCATGGGGACCCAAACGCGGACGCTACCCCTATCGCGCGCACGAGTTGAACGCTGCCGCGATGGTGCTTGCGCGCGGCGCCGAAGAGATGGGCATCGCGTGGTCGCCCACCCCGCTCTCCACGCTCTCGGCACCACGCGGACTGGCGCACCCTTGCGCGTATCGCGGCTTTTGCGTTTCCGGCTGCTCCACCAACGCCAAGCAAAGCACGCTCAATGTATGGATTCCGCGGGCCGTCAAGGCGGGCGCGGAAATCCGTGACCTGGCCATGGTCGGCCGTGTTGCCGTCAACGAGGCCGGACTGTGCACCGGCGTGGACTATTTTCGCGAAGGACGTTGGCAATTCCAGCGTGCCAAGCACGTGGTCGTCGCCGGTTACGCGATCGAAACCCCTCGCCTGCTGTTGCTTTCGGCCAATGGTCGCTTTCCCGAGGGCCTGGCCAACAGCTCCGGGCTCGTCGGCAAGAATTTCATGGTGCAAAGCAATCAAGCCGTGTGGGGCCTGATGGATGAAGAAATCCGCGCCTACAAAGGTCCACCTTCGCTTGCCATCACCGAACACTGGAACTACGCCGACAAAGGCAAAGATTTCTTCGGCGGCTATGCCTACATGAGCCAGGGGCCATTGCCCGTGGTGTGGACACTTACCCAAACAAAACGTGGCCTATGGGGCGAGGCATTGCTCAAGGAGATGCAACACTACAACCACCAGGTGGGCCTGAAGATGGTCGGCGAAACCTTGCCGCAAGAACGCAACTGCATCACCCTCGCCGATGAAAAAGACGCGTACGGCCTGCCCATCGCGCGCGTCACGCATGCGTACTGCGACAACGACCGCCGCCTGATCGAACACGCACTCGACTTCATGGGCAAGGCGCTCGACGCCGGCGGCGCCAAGGACATCTGGCGCGAAACCGACGACACCTGCCACCTCAATGGCAGCGCACGCATGGGCAGCGATCCGCGTACGAGCGTAGTGAATGCCGATGGCCGCAGTTGGGATATCCCTAATTTGTGGATCTGCGATGGGTCGGTGTTTCCGACCGTAGGCGGAGTGAATCCGTCGTTGACGATTCAGGCGATTGCGTGCCGGACCGCGGATCGCATCGGGGTATTGGCGGCGCGGGGAGAGCTGTAGCGCCGCATGTCATTAATGTAAAAGATCACCCGCTATGAAACGCACGGCTACCCGCTCATAGCGAGCTCACCCAGCGGAAACAGGGGGGAACAAACCGGCTGTACCTAAAATACCGTCGGCGGCAACGTCTGTGACGGCGGCGACCGCACCAGCCCCAGCAAATCCTCGCTCAACATCGAAGCATGCGTCGCAAACAATCCATGCGCTGCACCCTCATACGGCCGAAAAATACACCCCGGCAATAAATCCGCCGTCCGCCGTCCATTCGCCGCAAACGGTGCAATACGATCCTGCGTGCCATGGATCACCAGCGATGGCAGATTGATCGCAGCGGCCATGTCACCGGTGAAATCCGTTTCCGCGAAGGCACGCACACACGAAAGCATGGCGATACGCGATGCCGGCTCGGCCAATGACTTGATCCAGTCCACCATCGGGCGCTTCACATCCGCACCTTCAAACAACCGGTCAACGAACTGGTCCATGAACGTGAAACGATCAGCGCGTATGTGCGTGCATACGTCATCGAACTTGGCGTCGTCCGCGCCGTCGGGATTGTCTTTGCTTTTAGTGACCGATGGCGTAACCGTACTTACCAACGCCAAACGCGCGACTCGCTGGCCAAGGTGGCGACTCATATAGCGCACCACTTCACCCGCCCCCATGGAGAAACCCACCAACGTCACATCATGCAGGTCCAAAGCATCGAGCAACGCTTTCAGGTCATCCACGAGGCGATTGTAGTTGTAGCCATCGAAAGGCTTGGACGATTTACCGAAACCACGCCGATCATACGCGACGACGCGGCATCCGCTGCCGGCAAGTGCGTAAACCTGTTCCTCCCACATCGCATGATCGAAAGGCCATCCATGCAACAACACGATGGGCGGTCCATAGCCGATATCCTCGTAAAACAGCTCGATCGGACGGCCCAGGCTGTCGGTTTCTACCTGAAGCATGCTCATGGGAGTCTCCTATCTTCCAACGAAACCTAACGTCGCGGTAATGAAGGGGATGTCACCGCAAAGGATCGTGCAACATTTATTGCACGGCAGATTCACTTCACCGAACCCTGGTTGGATGGTTTGGCTTCCTGCTCCATAAACAGATAGCTGATGCGCGGGTTGGCGATTTCAATGCCGATATCGCGGAAGTTCTGCATGATGCGCCGATTGAGTTCACGCTGAACTCCCCAGCGACCCGAGTCATTGCATTGCATCTGGCCGACGATGGTGACCTTCGAGCCATCCACCGAATCTACGCCCCATATTTCCAGATCCTTGAGAATGGACTTCTGGAAGGCCGGTTCGGCACGCAGCTCTCTGCCGATTTTTTTCAATTCCTCTATCGCGCGTTCCACGTCCTCACCGTAGGCCACGCTCACGCTCATCGACGCATTGCCGATGCCACGGTTGATGTTGTTCACCGTGGTAACGGAGCTGAAGGGGACGGTGTAAAGCGAACCGTCTCCGCCGCGCAATCGCACCGTGCGCACCGAGAGATATTCCACCGTGCCGGATACGCCGGCGACAGTGACCCAGTCCCCCACCTGCATGGCGTTTTCCATCAACAGGAAGATACCGGTAATGAAATCCTGCACCAGCTTCTGCGAACCAAAGCCCAGCGCCACACCGACGATGCTCGCACTGGCAAGCAGCGGCGTGGTGTTGATGCCGATTTCGTTCAGAGCCGTGAGCCCGACGACCAGCACCACAACGATAAGCAGACTGGTGCGCATCATCGGCAACAGCGTGCGCAGTCGTGCGGCACGCATCAGGTCGCCATGCTCGGTCCACAGCGCAATGCGCCGTTCGATGCTCAAGCTGGCCGCCTCCCACACGACGATGGCGATAATCGTCGCAACCAGAATGGTCAGTGATGCCGAAGCGAGGCTGTGGCCCACGGCGCTGTGCGCAAACCAGCCGATCGAATCCAAGCCCCACGCCTGACACAGTGCGATGAGGGTGAATACGGCAATGAAGAATGACACCAGCCCGTTGATGATCGGGTAATAGCGATGAGCGAGCCGGCTGCGTGCATCGTGGGCATTGGTGCCGGCATCGTCATCGTGATGGAAAAGACGCCCCAACGCACCTTGTACAAGTATCGTCAGGACCCTCGCCACGATCAGGATGCCGGCCGAAATCCCGATGAAATGGATGAGTTTCGGAAAGCCATCTTCGACGCCGAGTGCCCATACCACCCACACGCCCAGGACGAAGACCGCGGCAAACAAAGCCCATACGCGCGCCAGCCAATTGCGCGCTCCGGCGATCAGGCCCCGCGCGTCCGGCGCTGCGGCGATAGCGCGGCCCACCGGATGGCGCAACTGCAGGATGAGAATCACAGCGGCGACATGCACAAACAGCGAAATCAGCTTGATGAAGGCCATGCGGCTCGCGGCGCCGCCACCGAGTGTCTGCAATGCATCGCCAAAAGCCATGCCGAAGGCTGCCAGGAAAACAATGCCGCGCATCCAACCGAGCACGGTCCTGGTTGTCCGATGGCTGACGCGCAACACGCACAGTCCTGGCCCTTGGGGCGACACCAGCAATCGCAAGATGGCCATGGTGATGCGCATGCTGATATACGCATCGATGAAGCTGCTGACAATGGCGTGGATGCGATCGTCGTCGCCACCCAGTGCGCGCAGCACAAGACCGGAGACAATGAAGAACACCAGCAACGGAAACAGGTTGATCAGCAACACGACGGCAGCGAACAGCAGATGGTGCAGCGCGTTCACGTAGCGGGCTGGCATGGCATGGTCGGCATGCTTGTATGACGCCCGTGACGATGATCTCTCCTGCCGCACATGGTCCGCCTGCGAACCGGCCGCGCTGTTCTGCACTCCTACGCGCACTGGCTCCACCTTATCCACGCCGTGTTCGCTCGTGTGTACCAGGGCTACATCGTCCGTAGGCGGTTGCACGCCGGCCTCGGTTTTCGCCTGCTCCGCGCCCTTCTTCTCCGCGGCGCGCGATGCTTCCGCATGGTGTGCGGCCACCGCGCGTTCGCGCGCTTCACGCGCGCGGTCGCGCCCCTCCACGGCATCGGCTTTGGCAACCAGGGCGCACAACGGCCGCCTCAACGCGAAATGCAACAGCCACTCCAGCACCAGACCCGCGGCAAACACACCCGCCAGCGCACCAGCCGCATGCAGTAACAGTTGGCGATCGGACGCATTGGCGATATGGCCGCCCGAACGTTCGAACAGCTTGATCAACGCAACCAGCGATTTACCTGCTTCATCGACCTGAAGCCCCAGCCCGGCGGCCCACAATCCGATCTGGCGCAAGCTGCGGGCAATCAGTCCATTGGCTTGCAGCGGCACAATGGGCTTCGCTGTGGGTGTCGTGGCCGCAAGCTTGGCGGTTGAGGATGCGGCCTTGCCTGCCGTGGCGGGTGGTTGCGTCGCGCCGCTTTGCACGCAGGCCGGGTTGGTGCTGCTCGATGCCGAGGCCGGTTCGGCGGCGGTGGCCGAAAAAGACGCCACAGCAAAGATGCCTGCACTGATCAGGAAGGTCAGCGCGACGTTCCGGCACATCGTTACGATAAAGCGCGTTGCAGTCACTGCCGCGTGATGCATGCGTACGTTCGTGGACGCACGCGACGTTGCGGAAGAAAATGATGGACCACGATGTTTCGAGCGCAATGCAACGTTTGCAGCAGCAGTGCGCGACGATGACGCCATCCATTCAATCGCACGTTGCACGCGCATTCCAAGCGCCATCAATGCAGTGCATCTCCGCGTAAAGGTACTTAACAACCGTGCACTGTCGTCCGTAAACGTTGTGTGCAGAGGAAGTTGTTCACGCCTTTATGCCGGTGACATCGGTGCAAATTGTGGTGGCAATTGCGCGGCGACTCGTCTCGCGATCTTCACTTTCCCACGCTGCTGGCTGTACGCAAGTTTGATCATCCGCGCCCTAACCTCAAGCATAACGACTGCAATGATTGGCGAATCGTCGCCTTGCAGAAAATTCATGAGGCTGACTGGATGGCCATCGTAAAACCCGCACACAGGACTTATCCGCCACGCCGGCAGCAGAACCGCGCTACCGCTTCCGTAGCACATCGTCGGCGGCCGGACCTGCCTCCCAGCGGCGTGCGCATCGACCGTGGAGAGAACGAGAAAATACTGTTCGTCACCACGGAAATGACCGACTTCGTGAAAGCGGGCGGACTCGGCGATGTCTCTGCCGCCCTGCCCCGTGCGCTCGCCAGGCACCACGACGTGCGCGTGCTGTTGCCGGGCTACCCGAGCGTACTCAAGGCGGGCAAGTCGATGCGCATCGTCGGAAGAACACGCAGCCATCACAGGCTTCCCGCGTGCGAGATTGGTGAACTGCGTCTGGATGATGGCCTGTCCGTGCTGGTCGTGTGCAATGCCGATTTGTACGAGCGCGAAGGCTCGCCCTATACGGACGCACACGGGCACGAGTGGCCGGACAACGATATCCGCTTCGCCACGCTTTCCCACGTCGCCGCCGACATTGCGCTCAAGCATGCCCAACTCGACTGGCGTCCTGATCTTTTGCACTTGAATGACTGGCCGTGCGCCATGGCCGCGCATTACCTGGATGGCGAGCACAGCGCAGTGCCGACCGTGCTCACAATTCACAACCTGGCCTATCAAGGCGTGTTTTCCGCTTCATCGGCCAGTGGCATCGGCATGTCGACCCGCAGGCGCATTGATCACGATCATCGCGGACGCGTGTCGTTCCTGCACGAGGGCATCGCCAAGGCCACCTGCCTCACCACCGTCAGCGAGAGCTACGCACAGCAGATCACCGAACCCTTGTACGGTTGCGGTCTGGAGGCGCTGTTGCGCAAGCGTTCGCTGGAGGGACGCCTGGTCGGCATCGTCAACGGCATCGACCAGAGCTGGGACCCGCAGAGCGATCCTGCCTTGGTTTCGCCCTTCGCCATCGGCGAGTGGGACAAGCGGCAGATCAATACGCACGAGCTGCGCAAGGAACTTGGCCTGCGCGAACAAAACGGCCCGCTGTTTGCCGTGATTTCGCGCATGGTGCAGCAAAAAGGTGTCGACCTGATTTGCGAGGCGGCGCCGCAGATCATCGCTGCCGGTGGCCAGCTTGCGTTGATCGGGCGCGGCGATCCAGCGATCGAGCGCACCATCGCGCGCCTGGCGCGGCGCTTTCATGGCCGCGTGGCGGCACACATTGGTTTCGAGGAAGGCCTGGCGCGGCGCATGTTCGCCGGCGCGGACTTCCTGCTCATGCCTTCGCGCTACGAACCGTGCGGTCTCAGCCAGATGTACGCACAAGCGTATGGCTGCCTGCCGGTTGCACACGCAACCGGTGGCCTGATCGACACCATCGAAGATGGCGTTACCGGCCTGCTGTTCCGCAACGCAAACGTATCGGAGCTGCGCGGCTGCCTGCAGCGCGCCTTCCGAATTTTTGCCGAACGGCTGCTGCTCAATGCCATGCGCGGCGCGGCGATGCTCGAAAAACGCGGCTGGGATGGTCCGGGCCGGCAATACGTGGCCCTGTACCGCCGGATGTTGCCGCAGAAGGCGGCGGCGTGAGGGCCAATTCAGGCACCGCCGCGGTGCCGCCGACACGCCTCGACGCGTGCATTCCCAAGGACGTTCTGCATGCATTGGAGCAGGGTCGCTGCGGTGATCCGTTCGAGTGGCTGGGCCTGCACCAGCACAATGATCACTGGTATGTCGCGACCGTGGTACACGGCGCTGCGGCAGTGGATATCGTGCTTTTACCTGACGGCGAAGCATGTTCGGCGCAACGCATTGGCGAAGGGGTGTTCGCGGTGTACCTGGCACACCGCCCCGACGCCTATCGCCTGCGCATCCATTGGCCCGAGGGCAAGGAAGTGATCGCAGATCCTTACGCGTTCGAGCCGCTGCTCACCGAAGGCACGCTGCGCGCGTTCCATGCCGGCGAGCTGAATCATCCAGGCGATATCCTCGGCGCGCACGTTGTGCACACCAACGACGTCAGCGGCGTGCACTTTTCCGTGTGGGCACCGAATGCGCGGCGCGTTTCCGTGGTCGGCAATTTCAATCGATGGGACGGCCGCCGCCATGCGATGCGCCGGCACGATCACGAGGGTCTGTGGGAAATCTTCATTCCCGGCGTGAAAGCGGGCGCGTTCTATAAATTCGAACTGCTCGATCAACATGGACATCTGTTGCCACTGAAGGCCGATCCGTTCGCGCGACAGACCGAAGCGCCTCCCGCCACCGCCTCCATGGTGGCCGCTCCGTTATCGGTGAACTGGCACGACGCGTCGTGGATGGGGCATCGCGGCTCGGTGGATCACGATCACCTGCCCATATCCATCTACGAAGTCCATCCCAGCTCATGGCAATGGGATGAATACGGCCAGCCGCTTACCTGGGATGCACTCGCCAGGCGACTGATTCCCTATGTGCAGGAACTTGGTTTCACGCACATTGAACTGCTGCCGATCAGCGAATACCCGTTCGGTGGTTCGTGGGGCTATCAGCCGATCGCGATGTATGCACCCACCGCACGCCTGGGCAACCCAGATGCGTTTGCGCGCTTCGTGGATTCCTGTCACGTGGCGGGCATCGGTGTGATCCTCGACTGGGTCAGTGCCCACTTTCCCTCCGACGAGCATGGCCTGCGCGATTTCGACGGCACCAAACTCTACGAACACAGCGATCCGCGCGAAGGCGTGCATCAGGATTGGGATACGCTGATCTACAACTACGGTCGCCACGAAGTACGCCAGTACCTGCTCGGCAGTGCGGCGCACTGGGTGCGCAATTTCCACGTGGATGGCCTGCGCGTAGACGCCGTGGCAAGCATGCTGTATCGCGATTACAGCCGCCCCGAGGGCGAATGGATTCCCAACAAGCATGGCGGACGCGAAAATCTCGAGGCGATCACCTTTCTGCAAGCGCTCAATAGCGCGATGGCACGCGAACAAGCAGGCGTGCTGATCATGGCGGAGGAATCCACCGCCTGGCCGGGCGTCACGCGTAGCGCCGCCGAAGGCGGCCTCGGCTTCAGCTACAAATGGAACATGGGCTGGATGCACGACAGCCTGAGTTATATGCAGCGCGATCCACTTTATCGCCGTTATCATCATCACGATCTTACGTTCGGCATGGTGTATGCGTATTCGGAAAAATTCGTGCTGCCGCTGTCGCACGACGAGGTGGTGCACGGCAAAGGGTCACTGATCGCGCGCATGCCGGGCGATCACTGGCGTCAGTTCGCCAACCTGCGTGCGTATTACGGCTTTATGTGGACGCACCCAGGTAAGAAGTTGCTGTTCATGGGGGGCGAGTTTGCGCAACACCGCGAATGGCACCACGACCGTTCGCTGGATTGGCACTTGCTGAACGACCCCATGCATCGCGGCGTGCAACATTTGATCTGCGACCTCAACCGCCTGCTCGTGCATGAAGCTGCATTGCATCGCCTCGACCACGATCCAGCCGGCTTTCAATGGGTGGTGGGCGACGACACGCATGCCTCCGTCTACGCGTATTTGCGCCACGGCGGCGAAGGTGTCGCACCCATCCTGGTGATCTGCAATTTCACGCCGGAAATGCACGTTGGTTATCGCGTGGGCGTACCCGAAGGCGGTTTATGGCGCGAGCTGTGCAACACCGATAGCGCGCACTACGGCGGATCGAATCAGGGCAATGGCGGCCAGGTACATGCCGACGAACTGGGCTGCCGCGGACAGCCGTTTTCGCTGGCGTTGGTGCTACCGCCACTGGCGACGCTGATCCTTCGGCCCGACCGGAGCGAGACGTGAATGCGCAAGCAGGAGGCACGCATGCCAGCGCGGATCCGCCCCCTCTCCCGTAGGAGAACACGTCGTTCTTCATATCCATGAACTTCGCGGTGCGAGCTGTATGTCCACAAAGCCGATGTCCACCCAAACGCCCGCGACGTCATGCCATGACTGCATGTATGGCGCACAGGTACTCGACGACGGCACCACGCGCTTCCGCGTATGGGCGCCGGATGCCAGCCAGGTCGACCTGATCATCGACGAGCTCGCCTTTCCGATGGCGCGCGATGCGCAAGGCAATCACACGCTTGCGCTGGAGGTCGACCCGGACACGCGCTACGTCTACCGCATTGGCCATCGCCAGGTTCCCGATCCGGCTTCGCGCGCGCAGCCTGGCGGCGTGCTCGGCGCGAGCATGGTGGTGGACCCGCGTGACTACCGTTGGCAACGCAACGAATGGAACGGTGCGCCATGGCACACCGCAGTCATCTGCGAAGTGCATGTCGGTACGATGGGTGGCTTCGATACCTTGTGCAAGTCGCTACCGCGCCTTGCCGCCGCGGGTTATACCGCCATCGAGTTGATGCCGATCGCCTCGTTCCAGGGCGATCGCAACTGGGGCTATGACGGCGTGCAGCCCTATGCGCCGGATGCCTCTTACGGCAGCGTCGCCACGCTCAAGCATATGATCGATGAAGCACACCGGCTCGGCCTGTCGGTGATTCTCGATGTGGTCTACAACCATTTCGGCCCGGTCGGCAACGAACTGCCCCACTACGCGCCAGAGTTCTTCCGCGCCGACGTGCACACCCCATGGGGCGCAGCCATCGATTTTCGCCGGCCGCAAGTGGCGCGCTACTTTATCGACAACGCGCTGATGTGGATCAACGAATACCGTTTCGATGGCCTGCGCCTGGATGCCGTTCATACGATTGAGCCGCAGGCGTTTCTGGAAGAGCTTGCCGCCGCCGTGCGCCGCACCTGCCTTCCACACGGACGGCAGGTGTGGCTGATCCTGGAAAACGAAAACAACACCGCAAGCCTGCTGAGCGGCGACTACAACGCGCAGTGGAACGACGACGCGCACAATGCGCTGCACGTGATGCTGACAGGTGAGCACGAAGGCTATTACGCCGACTTCGCCAAGAACCCGACCGCTGACGTGGCCAAGGCGCTGGCGGAGGGCTTCGTATTCCAGGGTCAACCCGACCGTCGCGGACATCCGCGTGGCGAACCGAGCAGCCATCTGCGCCCCACCTCGTTCGTGCTGTTTTTACAAAACCACGATCAGGTCGGCAACCGCCCGATGGGCGAGCGGCTTACCTGCCTGGTGGATGATGCCGATCTGCGCGCGGCGATGGTGGTGGTCACGCTCAGCCCGATGATCCCGCTGTTTTTCATGGGCGAGGAATGGGGTTGCCGCACGCCGTTCTATTACTTCACCGCTTACGACGGCGAGCTCGCCGAAAAAGTGCGCAACGGGCGACGCGAAGAGTTCTCGCACTTCGCCGGTTTCACCGATCCGCAACGGCGCGCCCGCATCCCCGATCCCAATGCGTTGGACACATACGCGGCCTCCATTCCGCGTATGCAAGACGACGAACAAGGCGTGGAGTGGAAACACTGGTTCGCCGGCCTGCTGCAACTGCGGCAGCGATACCTTTGCCCGCGCCTGGAGAGCAGCTGCGCGCTGGGCTGCGAGGTGCTCGGCGACAAAGCCCTGTATGCGCGCTGGCGATTGAGCGACGGCCACTACTGGGAAATCGCCTTGAACGTGTCGGGCCAGGACGTATCGCTGCCGCGCGATTCGGCCACCCGCGTGATCTGGATCGAGCCGCAGGATGCGCTTGACGCCCTCGATCGCGGCGTCCTGCAGTCGCATACCGCTGTCGTTTTAGAGAGGGAACTGGAAGGTGAGCGACTCCTCGCTTGATCGTCTTGCGCATGCCGCCGGCATCGCCCTGCATTGGACCGATGCGTTCGGCCAGCACAAAAACGTGCCCGAGGACGTGCTGCACGGATTGCTCCACGCCATGCGCCTGCCCTCGCACGATGTGGCGTGCCGCCAGGGTGCCCTAGAACAGCTCCAGGAACGTGAAAACACACTTCCCGCGCTCATCACGGCGGATACGGGGGAGATGTTTACGCTGCCATTTTCCCTACGCGAGGCGCGCACGGCCGTGCTCGAGGATGAAAGCGGGACGACGCACGCGCTGGCATTCACCGGCGAAGGCGTGTGCCAGGCGCCAATCCGCCATGGCTACTACACGCTCACTTGTGGCGATACTCGGTTGACGTTGGCCGTTGCCCCCAAACGCTGCTTCGGCGTGGGCGACAGCCTGGGGTCGGAAAAGCGTCGCGCATGGGGATTGGGCGCGCAGGTCTATGCCGTGCGCCATCCTGACGACGGTGGCCTGGGCGACAGTCGTGGCGTGGCTGAGCTCGCCGATGCGGTGGGACATGCGGGCGGCGATGCCCTGGCGCTCAGTCCGCTGCATGCGATGAGTCCCATCGCACGGCACTACAGCCCGTATTCGCCATCTGATCGCGGCTTTCTCAACTGGTTGCATGCCGACCCCGCACAGGTGTTTGGCGAGTCCGTGCTGCACGCCGCCATTCATCGCAGCGGCGCGACCTCGGCATGGCAGCAGGCACAGGCGAACGACCTGGTCGAATGGCCAGCGACCTATGCGTTGCGACGCAAAGTGCTGCGCGTGCTCCATGAACACTTCACGCACGCACCCCAGCATTTGCGCAATGACTTTCAACGCTTTGTCGCCCATGGCGGCGACGCATTGAAGCAGCACGCGTGGGTGGCGGCGCGGCAATCGCTGGCGGCACGCAATGACGAATCGACATCGTGGACGCGATGGGAGCACGACTGGCACCAGACATCCACGGCAACGCAATTCGCGCAAGAGCATGTCGCCGATGCAGATTTTGAGATGTTCCTGCAATGGCTGGCCGCACGTTGCTGGGACGCCACCAGCAGGTCCGCGTGCGATGCCGGGCAACGCATTGGCCTGATCTGGGATATTGCCGTCGGCTTCGAACACGGCGGCAGCGAAGCATGGCGCTGGCGTGATGGCGTGCTGGAAGGCCTGGAATTGGGCGCACCACCGGATGCGTTCAACCCTACCGGGCAGAGCTGGGGCATTACCTCGTATTCGCCGTGGGGGCTCAAGGCCAGCGGCTTTCGCCCCTTCATCGAACTATTGCGTGCCAACATGGCGCGCGGCGGCGGCATTCGCATCGACCACATCATCGGCTTTCGCCGTCTATGGGTGTTGCCGCACGGGCAATCCTCCACGCAAGGGGCATATATCGAGCTGCCACTGATGGATCTGCTGCGCCTGACCGCGCTGGAATCGTGGCGCCATCGCTGCATCGTAATCGGCGAAGACTTGGGTACGGTGCCCGAAGGATTGCGCAACGTGCTCGCCGCGCGTGGTGTACTCGGCATCGACGTACTGCTGTTCACACGGGACGAAAAAGGCGATTTCCTGCCAGCGCCGCAATGGCGAGCGAATGCGGTGGCCACCACCACCACGCATGATCTGCCACCGCTGGCGGGCTGGCGTGAAGGGACGGATCTCACGCAGCTTGCCAAGGCGCAGGCATGGGATGAACAAACACTGCTCGAACGCATGCAGGCGCGCCGCAACGACGTAGTGCAGCTGGACCGGGCGCTGTCCGCATCACAGGCTTCACCCGGTGCACGGTCGCCGGTCGATACGCTCTCGCCCGCCCTTCCCTATCTGGCAAAGACACCTTCGCCACTGATACTGATACCGCTCGAAGACGCCCTTCATCGCAACGAGCAGCCCAACCTGCCCGGCACCGTGGATACGTATCCGAACTGGCGGCATCGGCTGCCCGAGAACATCGTCCAAACGCTGCAACCGGTGATGAAATCCATCGACACCGCCATGAAAGAGGCCGCGCCCGCATGACGGAGCTGCGCGCCACGGTCCGCCTGCAACTCAACCGCGCTTTTGATTTTCTTGCCGCGGCCGAACAGGTGCCCTATTTCGCCGCGCTCGGGCTCAGTCATGTCTATCTTTCGCCGATCGCCATGGCGCGCCCAGGTTCGATGCATGGTTACGACGTGCTCGACCCCATGATCGTGAATCCTGAACTGGGCGGCGAGCCTGCGCTCGCCACCTTGGTGCAAACCCTTCACACGCACGGCATGGGCGCGATTGTGGATATCGTGCCCAACCACATGGCAGCCGATGTCGCCAATCCGTGGTGGAACGACGTGCTGGCGATGGGCCGCGCGAGCCGCTTTTCGCATTACTTCGATATCGAGTGGAACGCGCCGGATACGGAAGGCAAATTGTGGCTGCCGATGCTCGCCGTGCCGCTGGAACAAGCCCTGGCGCGCGGCGACATGAAAGTGGAGCGGCACGTCGGCGGCACCACCATCGCGTTGAATGTCGCGGGCACCAAACTGCCAACCTCCGAGCACAGCCTGCGCTTGCTATTCGACCTTGCCGGCCAGGCGTTGCCGCGCTTCAAAGCGGCCGCCGATGCCATCGACGCCGTGCGGCTCGCGATGCAGAACGAAGCCGGTCGCGAGCATATCGATCGCGTAATCGCGCAACTGCATGTCGACAAAGCGTTGATGCGCCGCTTTCTCGACCTGCAACACTACCGTCTCGCATGGTGGCGAAGCAGCGGCCAGGTGGTCAACTATCGCCGGTTCTTCGATATCGATTCGCTGGTCGCCCTGGCGATGGAGCGGGACGATGTTTTCGATGCCGTGCATGCGCTGCCGTTGCGACTGATCCGCGAAGGCATGATCGACGGTTTGCGCATCGATCACATCGATGGCCTCACCCAGCCACGCGAGTATCTGCGCAAGCTGCGCCTTCGCGCGGACCGTGCAGCACGCATCGATCCGCGCCAGATCGCCAGGCGCATCACGCTGCACGTGGAAAAGATCCTCGCGCACGATGAAACGCTGCACCACGATTGGCCGGTAGAGGGCACCACCGGCTATGACTTCATGAACCAGGTCGGCGCCCTGCAACACGACCCGCAAGGCCATGCCGAACTGGCCAAGGCGTGGACCGCATTGACCGGACGCTCCAGGCAATTCGATGACGAAGAACGCGAAGCGCGGCGAAGCCTCCTGGCCTCAAGCCTTGCCACCGATCTGGCCCGTTGCGTACGTGCGTTCGAGCGTTATGTCAGCGATACCCCCGAACGCGGCGACATCACGCCGTTGGCATTGCAGCGCTCATTGCAGGAAATCCTTGAGCGCATGCCGGTATATCGAACGTATCTAGGCACAGGGAGCGCGAGCGATCAGGACCGGCACACACTGGAGCATGCGTTCGAACGCGCGATGAAAGACGGCAACCCCGATCATGCCGCTTATCGCGCCTATCTTCGTCGCTACCTGCTGGAGACCAAGGCGCGGTGGCTCAATACGCTCTCGCAGCGGCGACATTTGCAAACCGCGCGACGCCTGTTCGAGCAGCTATCCACCACCTTGAACGCGAAGGCTGTGGAAGATACCGCCTTCTATCGCTACGGCGTGCTGCTGTCGCGCAACGAAGTAGGAAGCGATCCGCGCGTGTTTTCACTCAGTCCGCGACGCTTTCACGCGATCATGCAGCAGCGTGCGGAAACATGGCCGCGCTCGCTGCTGGCCACCGCCACGCACGACCACAAGCGCGGCGAAGACATTCGCGCAAGGCTCGCGGTGCTCAGCGAACGCGCACCCTGGTTCGTGGATCAAGCCAGCCAGTGGGTGACCGAACTCGAAGGCCCCAGCAGGCCATCGAGGCGCGCGCTGTGGATGTTGTTTCAGACCGTGCTAGCGGCGTGGCCGCTTGGCTTGGACAGCGGCGATACCCAAGCGATGAGTGCGTTCGCCGAACGCGTGGAGCAGTGGCTGTTGAAAGCCGAACGCGAAGCCAAGCTGCAAACACGCTGGACCACGCCGCATCCCGCTTACGAGGACGCCTGCAAAGCGGCCGCCCGCGATGTACTGCTTTCTCCCCAATACCAAACACTTCACCGCAACATCCAGCACGCCGCGCGCAGCCTCGATGCACCCGGTGCACTCAACGGCCTTGCTGCGGTAACGCTTCGCCTGACCGTGCCAGGCGTGCCTGATCTCTACCAAGGCACGGACTATTGGGATCAGTCGCTGGTGGACCCGGACAATCGCCGCCCGGTGGATTACCAAGCCCGCAAAGCCACCTACGATGGCAATTTGTTGCCCGCGCAGCTTCTTTCGGACTATCGCAGCGGAGTGATCAAACAACATCTCATTCACCGCCTGCTGCGCGCGCGCCGGCGCTGGCCGGAGATGTTCGTGCATGGCAGTTATGATCCGCAGGACACCATGGGTCCGCGCGCGGACAACATCATCGCCTTCGTGCGACGCTTCCAGTCCCATCAGCTGCTGGTGGCTGTACCGCGCCTGTGCGCGACGGGCATCACGGAAGACATTCCGTTGGCAAACAAGGATTTCTGGGGCGATACCGCTGTCACCTGCGCCTACGATGACGGCGTCTGCACTTTCACTGATTTATTTACCCATCGTACGCATCAGGCCAGCGCCCAGGGCCTGTCCGCGCGAGCGCTTTTTTCCGAATGGCCCGTCGCCGTACTGATTTCCGAGTCCAGCCCATGAAAACACGCTCCCCCGCTGAACGGCACGCTCGCATCAGCGAAATTGCCCACAGCATCTGGGAATCGGAAGGGCGCCCTTCCGGCCAATCGCTTCGTCATTGGTGTATGGCGGAAAAACTGGTATTGGCCGAAGAGAGACACGCCGCCCAGCGCAACGAAAAACAGCATGCAGGCAAGAAGTCGACCGAATGATGGGGAGCAAGGAGTGAGAATGCCACCCGGATGCTCGCAAAAAAGCGTAGACCGCGCTCGCTGGCAAAACGATGCCGGCCGCGCACGATGCTTTTATCAGGTACCCAGTGGTCGCCAGCGATGAACGTCGCGAGCGAACCGTTCCGACTGCATCGCGGCGCGGAAGCAACCACCCACAGCGCAAGCCTGCGCGAAGGATTGCCCTTTCCCCTCGGCGCCACCTGGGACGGGCTGGGCGTCAACTTTGCGCTTTTTTCCGCGCACGCCACATCGGTGGAGCTTTGCCTGTTTGATGAAGAAGGGCGCGAAACCGAACGCATTACGCTGCCCGAATACACCGATGAAATCTGGCATGGATATTTGCCTGACGTGAGACCGGGCCAGCTCTATGGTTATCGCGTGCATGGCCCTTACGATCCCAAAGCGGGCCACCGCTTCAACCCGAACAAACTGCTGCTCGATCCGTACGCCAAACAGATTATCGGCGAGCTTATTTGGCACGATGCACTATTTGGTTACACGATTGGCCATCCCGATTGCGACCTCAGTTTCGATGAGCGCGACAGCGCGCCCTACATGCCCAAGTCGCGCGTGATCGATCCTGCGTTCACGTGGGGTAACCACTATTGGCCTGGCGTGGCATGGGACCGCACCGTCATCTACGAAGCGCATGTGCGCGGCTACACCATGTTGCATCCGCAGGTGCCCGAATCCTTGCGCGGCACCTTTGCAGGTCTGGCGCAACAACCGGTGGTCGACTATATCCGCTCGCTTGGCGTCACCTCGGTGGAGCTGATGCCCATTCACGCATTTATCGACGACAAGCACCTGCTCAGCGTGGGACTGCGCAATTACTGGGGCTACAACACCATAGGCTTCTTCGCACCGCATCCGCGCTACATGGCCACCCACACGGTGGCCGAGCTCAAGGAAATGGTCGCGCATCTGCACGATGCAGGCCTGGAGGTGATTCTGGATGTTGTCTACAACCACACGGCCGAGGGCAATCATCTGGGCCCGACGTTGTCGCTGCGTGGCATCGACAACGCCACGTATTACCGTCTTGCCGACGACCGCCGGCTTTACATCAACGACACCGGCACCGGCAATACGCTCGATCTGAGCCACTCGCGCGTGCTGCAAATGGTGATGGATTCACTGCGCTATTGGGCCACTGAAATGCGCGTGGATGGCTTTCGCTTCGACCTGGCCACCATTCTCGGGCGCGAATCGCACGGCTTCGATCAAGGCGGCGGATTTCTCGATGCCTGCCGGCAAGACCCTGTGCTCGGCCGCGTCAAGCTGATTGCCGAACCGTGGGATATCGGCCCCGGCGGGTATCAGGCCGGCAAGTTCTCGCCAGGCTGGGCCGAATGGAACGATCGATTCCGCGATGCCACGCGCGCATTCTGGCGCGGCGACGAAGGTCGCTTGCCTGACTTCGCCACGCGTCTCACCGGCTCGGCCGATTTGTTCGACCAGCGCGGGCGAAGGCCGAATGCATCGATCAACTTTGTCACCGCACACGACGGTTTCACCTTGCACGATCTGGTGAGCTACAACAACAAGCACAACGAAGCCAATCGCGAGAACAATCGCGACGGCACCGACAACAACCTGAGCTGGAATCACGGCGAGGAAGGCTACACGGACAACCCGGAGATCCTCGCCCTACGCCAACGGCAGATGCGCAACATGCTCGCCACACTGCTGCTTTCGCAAGGCACGCCGATGTTGCTGGCCGGCGATGAGTTTGCCCGCACGCAAGGCGGTAACAACAACGCCTACTGCCAGGACAACAACGTCACGTGGCTGGATTGGCCGGCTGCCGGCGAGCAACGCCAACTCACCGATTTCGTGCGTCGCCTCACGCGCCTGCGCCGCGACTATCCGCTGTTGCGTCGCAGCCGTTTTCTGCGTGGCCTGGTGGATGAAGAATCGGGCGTGCGCGAAGTCACCTGGCTGACCTGCGATGGCCACGAATTCACTGAGGAGCAATGGCAAAACCCACATGAACGCTGTCTGGGCATGCTGCTCGATGGCCGCGCGAAACCCACCGGCATCAAGCGCCCCGGCGTCGACAACACCTTGCTTCTGCTCATCAACGGTCAATTCGAAGATGTTGAATTCGTATTGCCGGATGCGGCCGGCAAGCCCGAATGGCGGCTGCTGGTCAATACGGCACGCGAAGCGCCAGTGATCGGCGAAAAGCACGTCACCTTGCGTGCGCGTTCGCTTGCGCTTTATCGGGCGCGGCCTATGAAACAGCGATGATGGGTGCCAATGACCTGCATGTCGCAGACTCATGGCACCTGCCGGGTGTCATTCCGGCGAAGGCCGCAATGACACCGAGGCGAGAACGAGACCCTCCTGGCGATTTATGCTCAATTCCCTGCGCGCCGCCTTCCATCGCGCGATGACCGGCTTTAATGAAGACGAACTCTTCACGCACGCCGCCGCGATCGCCTATTACTCAGCGTTGTCGATGGCGCCGATCATCGTGCTCACGCTCTGGATACTCTCTTTGCTGCGTGCCCAGTGGCAGGCTCAGCTCGACCAGACGCTCACCGCCATGATGGGCGATAAAGCCGCGCAGGCAGTCATCCTCATTGTCAACAACGCAAAATCGCGGCCCAAGCTCGGCAATATTGCGGGGGTCCTCGGCCTGGTCGTCACGCTGTTCAGCGCATCGGCCGTCTTTGCGCAGCTGCAAGGAACGCTCAACCGCATCTGGCATGTGGAAGACTCCTCGCGTAACGTCATCGGCCTTTGGCTCAAGGCGCGCGCGCGTGCGTTCGGCCTGGTGATCGGCATCGCCTTTCTGATGATCATCTCCTTCGCGGTCAGCGCGCTGATCCACCTGATGATTCCCTACGGCTCGGTGGCGTGGTCGATAGTGGAGTACGTGGTGTCGCTGGCGTTGTTCGTGGTGGCCTTCGGTGCGATGTATCGCGTCCTGCCGGATACGGATATCACCTGGTCGGACGCAACGCGCGGCGCCTTGCTCACCACCGTGCTGTTCATCCTGGGCAAGTTCGCCATCGAGACGTACATCGGATACGTGAGTATCGGCGGCGCCTATGGCCCTGCTGGCGCACTGGTGGTGATGCTGACGTGGGTGTATTACGCGTCGTTCGTGGTGCTGCTGGGCGCCGAACTTACGCATGGTTTGGCCACAGCTCGGCAGCAAGCGCCGCGCAAGCCCCGCGCGACGTGATGGTCTCCTCGCATTCTTGGCGCAGCGCCGCTGCCTCAAGCCCTGGACGTGAAGCCTATCCTGACATTACGTGTGCACTGCGTTGAGATGGACAGTGCCATAGTCGCCCGCATTCCTCGTTTCCACCACGCGGCCTCGGGTCAAGGTAAGGCATGTCGCTGATACTGATCATCATCTTGCTGATCATCCTGTTCGGCGCACTGCCTACCTGGCCGTACAGTCGAAGCTGGGGTTACTACCCGTTTGGTGGCGTGGGCCTGGTGGTGGTAATCGTTATCGTTTTGTTGTTGCTTGGCATTCTTTGAGGCAATGGCTGCCTGGACGGAGCCCTTTGTGTAACGGACAAGAATTAGAACAATGAAAGCTTCCGTCTACTGCATGACCCATACCCTCGAGCAAACCGAAGCCATCGTCGCCGATCTGAAGCGCGCTGGTTTCGGCCGTCAGGATGTTTCGGCCCTGCTGCCGGACCTGCGCGGCACCCGCGATTTCGCCTACGAACACGATACCAAGGCTCCGGAAGGCGCTACCGCCGGTGGCGTGGCCGGGCTCGGTGCTGGCGCTGCGCTAGGATGGTTGGCCGGCATCGGCGCGCTCGCCATTCCCGGCATGGGTTCGTTCATCGCCGCAGGTCCCGTGATGAGCGCCTTGAGCGGCGCCGCATTGGGCACCACGGCCGGTGGCATTGCCGGTGCACTAGTCGGTGCTGGCATGCCCGAATTCGAAGCGCGGCGCTTCGACGGCAAGATCCGGCAAGGCGGCATGCTCATTTCCGTGCATGTGGAGAGCGCCAATCAACGCAAGGCGGCACGCGGCATCTTCGAACAGCATCATGCGGAAGACATCACCACCGGCACTGAAGCTCATGCGTCGACCCGATGATCTCATGGCATTACACCGGCGCTCGATCGCAGCCGCGCTGCACAGAACGGTACGTGTATTGATGCCGGGCACACCGCGGCATGCAGGCTCGCTGCCAGTCGATGCAGCCACCGAAAAGCCCCTCCTGCTGCGCGAACGCTTGCGCACGGCATTGACGCCCCAGCGCCTGATACTCAGCTCCGCCAGCCAACGCGAAAATCGCTTTCAACACGCGGTGCGCGCGCGCATGGGCGTGCTTCCCCATTTCTTCGACACGATTGCAGCTGCGCCAGGGCTCACCGAGCAACTATGGCAACACACCCGCGGTGCCTATCTGGACAACCCCTTGCCGACGTTGTTCAAGGAACGTCTGTTCGTGCACCTGTCGCGCTTTTGCGAAGTGCGCTATTGCATCGTCCGGCATGCCGGTTTTCTGCTCGGCAAAGGCTATCCCGCCGGCGATGCATCCGCGGTGACGCACACCGTCGAGCAGGTCATCGCGCTGGTGAATCGCCCGGTGCCCAATGCAGCGCGGCTGGAGGTGTCGCTCGCGCGGTTGGAAGCGCACATGAAACCCGTACCGATTCCCGCACCGGGCACCTCGGATGAAGAAGATCTGTTCGACGCGCTGACGATCATATTCCTGGTCCCTGCCCGATCCGCGCAGGCGCGCGCTGCCGTGCGACGCGCCGTAGGCGACGGACATTTCGAATACATGTCGGCCTTGCTTGCCTTCATACGGACCGCGCATTACTGGACCGAGACACACCCGGATCTCACCTACGAAACGGACATGATCAAGCTCATGGCGCAGCGCCAGGACCTGGCGCGCGTGCTGCTCGATACGGCCGATGCAGAGTGGTTGCATACGGGCGATGCGTTGCGCGAAACGCTTACCGGCCAGCTTCAGGTGCTCAATACGGAACTGCAGCACCGCACGCGCAACTTGCTCAGTGTCATCCAGGTCATTTTCGAACGCACACGTTCCAAGCACACAGTGCTGGACGATTTCGCCGACATATTCGCTTCGCGCCTGCATGCCATCAGCCGCGTGCAAACGCATTTGTCGCGCCTGGTGCGCGGCGACAAAGTCACCTTCGACGGACTGCTGCGCGCGGAATTGGCGGCACATGCCGTATCCCATCAGCAGATTACGCTGGACGGCCCCGATGGCGTGCGCCTGCGCTCCAGCACGCTTCAGACCTTTGCACTGGCCATTCACGAGCTGGCCGTCAATGCTGTGAAATACGGCGCACTCTCCTGCTCCACCGCGCATCTTACCGTGCGCTGGAACGTGGAACACACCGACGACCCGTCGCCCATGCTGCACGTGCATTGGCAGGAAACCGGCGTGACACTGCCCAGCTTGAGCGATACCTCGCAGCCCGGTTATGGCCGCGAGCTGATCGAGCATGCCCTGGTGTACCAGCTCAAGGCAAAAACGCATTACGAGCTGACGCCTGACGGCGTATGCTGCTCCATTGCCGTGCCGATCCTCACATGCCCGACATGAATCGTCGGGTGTGCCCAGGCTGGATCAGGCGATAACAACCCTGCTTACGGGCTTGCTCCGAGCGTGTCTGTACACGCCATGTAGGCAAAGTGGCGAGTACACATAGACATCTTTCATACATCGACGCCTTAAGGACATAGACGCCTTCAGGCAGGGGACAGACTGCACATGGCTTCTTATAGATTGAGCGGCAAATCGGTTCTTATGGTGGAAGACGAATTCCTCATCGCGGACGCGCTGTGCTCCGCCTTCGAAATGGAAGACATGCGTGTAGTGGGCCCCTTCCCCAACGTCGCCAGCGCCATGGAAGCGCTCGACCAGGGCGCGCAAGCGGACGCAGCCGTACTCGATGTCAATTTGAACGGCGAACGCGTGTTTCCTCTCGCCGATCGCCTGATGGCCGATAACGTGCCGATCGTACTCACCACCGGCTACGATGAAGATGCCATCCCACGCGACTATGCGCATCTGCAGCGTCTGCAGAAGCCGGTGCATCTGCGTGAGTTGTTCGGTTGTCTCGACTTGCTGGTCAGCAAGTAATCAAACCCGCTTTCCCGCCGCAGGCGCCCCCGATTTGGCGCCTGCGGCGACGGCTCATGCGATCAGCCATGCAGACGGTGCAGCGAATGTTTGAGCTGACTCATCTCGTCATGGCCTGATCGCACGGATTCGTACGCTTGCTCGACCGCCGCCAGCGATGAGGCGGAAAGCTCACCGCTGCGGATCGCATCGTCATACTTTGCTTTGATCCGATCCTCGCCCCGCTCCACTTCGTCGACCACCGACAAATCACCCGACTGCACGGTGGCGCGCAGATTCACGAATGCACGATGCATGGACGCAAGCAAGGTACCTTCGTCCTCGGGTTGTCCGCCAAGCGCCGTAACCTGCGACTGCAGCGAATGGAACGCCGCCATCCGTTCGTCTACCCGGCGTTGAAAAATCGCCTTGAGTTCGGGATTCCGCGCATCTTTGGCGGCCTCGCCATACCCTTCGGCGCTGTCGATGGTCACCTCGATAAGGCGATTGAGAATGGCGATGTCATCGTTATTGCTTGACATAGGCGATCTCGGTATCACGTGCCCACGGCCATGCTGGCGTAGTCCGCCGCAACGATCCGTGGCGAAGCGCTTTCTTGCAGTATTTGCGGATCGGTAATCTTGCCATCGGCCGTATTGAGCGGCAAAGGGGGGCGAGCTGAAGCAACGATGTCTTCATAGGCGCGGGCGCGTGGCTCAGCGAACCGGATGAAGCCTTGGCGGCATCGGGATGCGCGCCACGTTGCTCATGGGAAGCGTCACGCGACCTTCACGATCCAACGCTTGTATCTCCAGCACCAATTTGGCGTTGCGTTCGATGAGCCGGTGATTCTGTGCCAGTAGCTGACCGCAAAGACGCTCCAGATGTTGCAGGCGTTGATCGGGTGAAGATGTCATGGCTTCGCCTCCATTGCAGATGAAAATGACTATCCACTTTTTCAGGTGAAGCAAGTGTCTGTAGTACGCCGACCGTGCGCGCAGCTTTTTTGTGCATTCGCATGACGGTGCCTTCGTGCCAGAGAAAGGCGCTTCACCCCATTAATTGCTTGCACATACCCGATGCGCATCAGGGCACTGGTACCCAATGGCAGGCTTATGCCATGCGCTACCTGAGAAAATTTTTCTGCACGTGGTTCGGTAAATATTTCCACCAAGCAACTCATTTCCGCCCATAACGCGGGCGGACCAGTGGCACGGATGTTGCGAAACATCTGGAGGCGAAAGCGCCGCTGTTTTCTTTACAGGAGCACGTCATGAACCGAAATTATCCCCAGCATCAACCCTTCCGCGATACCTCACGTTTCAGCGACCCGGACCGCTACGCGATGAACCGGCCCTCGCACTACGACGACCCATCACGCTACGACGATGCCTCCCAGTGGAACGACGCCCAGACCGCACGCTGGCTGTCTCATTACGGTGGCACCACACAGCGCGGCGAACAACGCGATTACGGTACGCGCGCAAACCAGGACCGTTCCGAATACGAACAGGCTTATGGCAATCGCCGGGAGCGGGAAATGCCCCGTTACGGGCAACGCGCCCAGGAAACCTGGGAAGGTTATGCGCCGGAAGAACCATGGCGGCAGCACGGCGCCGAGCGCATCTGGCCGGCCCAACATGGCAGGTACGGTTGGCGCGGCGAAGACGACGATCAGGGCACGTTGAATTTTCAGCCGGGCGAACGGGGCTATGCGCCGACCTATGGATCCACCTATCGTCGCCCTGAAGAAGGCTATGAGAATTATCGCGGCGATTACGGCGGCCCATCACCACGAAGCTGGGCCAGCGAAGGCGATGTGCTTTCCTCACGGCCACATGGCAGCTCCCATTTCGGCAAAGGCCCCAGCGGCTATACCCGCTCGGACGAGCGCATTCGTGAAGACGTCTGCGATCGATTGACGGAGAACCCCTATGTGGACGCCAGCGCCATCCAGGTGACGGTGGAAAATGGCGTAGTCACGCTGCAAGGCCAGGTCGGCGAGCGCCAGATGAAGCACCGCGCCGAGGATTGCGCCGAACATATCAGCGGCGTCAAGGACGTCGAAAACCGACTACGTGTGAGCCGCGATGCCTGGAACGAAGATCAAGACCAAGACCAAGGCGGAAATTCGCCATTGCGCGATATCTGAGCGCATATAGAGAACCCGGCACTTTCCATGTGCCGGGTTTTTCTTGTTGCAACATCTCCTTCGTAAAAGCAGGCATTCCTTCTCCTGCTGCATCATGTGTTTTTATGGCTCTGCTGGCCGGCTTTCACGTGTTGCTCGTGGGTTCCCCCACTGCTTTGCCTTCCTGCGGCCACATGCTGCTCGTGGGAGGCATGATCACCGCCGCCAGCTTTGCCACCTTTGCTGGCGATCTTGCGCTGCTTGGATTCGTCCATCGATGCGAATCCGCGGTTGCTTTTCTCGTTAGTCATGGAACTACTCCAGTGAAGAACAAAAATGTCCGCCGTTGGGCGAACGGTTCGCACTCTATAAGCCCTGAAGTCAAAGCGATTTGAGACCGTCGTGAAAGGCCTTTCGCGTCGGTGATAGGCATGTCGCACATAGAGAAAAATTGCCGTGCATAACAGCACGTGCATACGCCTGCCTGGTTGCAATTCGACGCTCCCGGGCGTCTTTACAGCTTATTTTAAGATGGAATGAACGGATGCGAGGCGTATGTTCAAGTACGCTTGCCAAGCCATATGACAACCTATGTTGTTCAAGCGAACCACATTTGATTTTCTTCCCACCAGGTCTATCAACATGTTCGAAGAACACGCCCCCGCCTCGTCGAACAAGCCCGATCAGGAACGACTCACGCTCACAGACATGCTTGCCATACGCCTTTCCTATGAGCGCATCACTCTGGAGATGCACGAGTGCCTTGTCGACAAATGCCGCCAGAGCAAAGACCCCGTCAT
Source organism: Dyella monticola (assembly GCF_003363155.1). Classification (GTDB taxonomy): domain Bacteria; phylum Pseudomonadota; class Gammaproteobacteria; order Xanthomonadales; family Rhodanobacteraceae; genus Dyella_B; species Dyella_B monticola. The sequence continues at coordinate 41,836 of NZ_QRBE01000012.1, forward strand.
CCGCGCCATGGACCTCTCCGGCCTGGAGCTATTCCTTGGCATACTCATCGAACACACTCACCTTCTTACTCAGGCGCTGGACGTGCTCGGCGACAGCACCACCACCAACCGGCTGGAAGAGGAGCATGAACATTTCCTGCTTATCGCCAAAGCGGCCCGGGCACAGGCGTGCGATCCACAGGTGAAAGTGTTGCCCTCGCTACAGGCGCTACTTTGCGTTGAGCAAATCAACGAAGTGGCTTGGGGATTGTTGCTGGCACTGATGAAAGATGCGGAGCTCCAGCGCTTCGTCACGCCTTTCCAACGCGCATGCGCCCGTCACCACGAGCATCACGTGGCTGTTCAGCAATCGTATGAAGTTGCCGCCCTTGGCTTGGTGCGGCGCAATCATTTGACGATGAAGTTCAAGCGCCCGCTGCAAAGCACGATAGTAGGTCGTGCGGGTGTGTTTTCTGTCGATGCTCGCCATTCGTAGCGCCCTCGCGTGTTCATGCGAAACCGCAGGCGGCAAGAATAATGGCGAGCGAACAGGCAGAAGCGTTCACTTCCTCTTTGCCATACATTCACGCCCTTCGCAGGCGGCAGGTTCAACACTGATTACTCCCTGAGATACGCGTAGCGAGTGCCTCTATGTCCGATCACGACGAAGCCAACGTTTCTCTCCGGGGTTTTGCGGCCATGGATGAGCGCAGACGCCGTGAAGTAGCCAGCCTTGGCGGCCGTACCGCTCACGCAAGAGGGCGTGCGCACCGCTTTACCCCCGAGGAGGCACGCAAGGCCGGCCAGAAAGGCGGCAGCCAGATCAGCCGCAACCGCAAGCATATGGCTGAGCTTGGCCGGCACAGCCCGCGCGAAGAGGTCGTCGAAACTGTCGAAGAAGCATGGACCTGACGCAAACTACGTTACTGATCAGCATCCTTGCTCTTGCGGTGTTGGTGATTCTTTATCAACTGAAAGCCAACGCCAGTCACCCCTCACGCATTCACGGCGATATCAGTAAGGAAGACCGGCGCTTCTTGCGCCAGGCCGTGAGCGTGTCCGCCACGGAGGTAACACTGAGCCAGGTTGCGCTTAAGACCTCCAGCGCCGCGCCCGTGCAATACATGGCCAAGCGCATTGTCGATGATCAGACGCGAGTCAACCGCAAACTGGCAAACCTGGCGTGGCGCTACAACGTGCATGTTTCGGCGGAGCCCGGGCCGGACGTACGTCAGCAAGCCAAACAGTTGCGCGCGCTGCGCGGCAGCGCGTTCGACCAGGCCTATGATGAGGCGATCGTGGAAGATCATCGCAAAGCCATTCATTTGTTTACGGCGGCCATCGCCAGCAGCAATGCGGACATTCGCCACCTTGCCGAAACGACACTGCCCACACTCGATCTGCATCTGAAATTAGCGGAGGAGCTCGATCCCCATCCGGCAGCGACGCCACTTCCGCCGATGTAATTGAGCGTGGTCATCCACGACCCGTCCACTTCGAAACGGGCATGCTGAATCGCCTCTGCGCATCGGCATGATCGGAGGTATTTATGCGCGAACCTGCACCGTCCGTGCTGCTTGTCGACGACGATCGTGCATTCCTGCATGCCGCGGGCGCGCATGCCCAATCGCGCGGCTTCGATGTCATGACCGCCTCCACCGTGAGGGATGCCTCCTCAGTGATCGCACAAGGTCATTCTCCGGATCTGATGCTGATCGAACTGACCCTGCCCGACGGCAACGGGCTGGAGGTCATTGCGCATCTCGATCCGTATCGCAGCGCCGATGTAGTGGTGGTGACCGGCTGTCCCGACGTGAACACTGCCATGCAGGCCATTCGATTGCATGTCGACGATTACATCGTCAAACCGGTCGATGGTGGCCGTCTGGACGCCTGGTTCGATCATGCATCGCTGCGCGCAGGCCTGCGCAACGGCCACGATCGCGAGTTGGATCAATGCGGTGAAATGATCGGCGCGTCATGCAGCATGCATCGGCTATTCAAGGCGATCCACCGCATCGCGCCGCTGGATAACACCGTGCTGCTGCACGGCGAAAGCGGTACGGGCAAGGAACTTGCGGCACAAGCGCTGCATACGCTGAGCGGACGACGCGGCCATTTTGTCGCGGTCAATTGCGGCGCCATCCCGCCGGATTTGCTCGGCAGCCTGTTGTTCGGCCACGAGCGTGGCAGCTTTACCGGCGCATCCCACGACCACGCGGGTTTTTTCGAGCAAGCCCAGCGTGGCACCTTATTTCTGGATGAATTCATCGAGATGCCGCCACCGTTGCAAACCTATCTGCTTCGCGTGCTCGAAACACGCATGGTGACGCGCCTGGGTGCGCAGAGCCAGCACGAACTCGATGTGCGCGTGATCGCCGCATGCAATCGCGACCCGTGGCTCGCCGTTCGCAATGGCCAGCTTCGTCACGACGTGTATTACCGCTTGTGCGACTTCCCCATCGCCATGCCACCGCTGCGCGAACGCGATAACGATGCGGTACTGCTGGCCATGCGCTTTCTTGACCGGCTCAACGCCAAATACGATACGCAATGCGTGTTGACCGATGCGTCGCTCGACTGCATACAAGCTTACCCGTGGCCTGGCAACGTGCGCGAACTCCAACATGTGGTGCAGCGCGCGTACCTGACAGCAGAGAATGACCACGTGGACGTCACATCGGAAATCCGCGCGCGCCTGGCCTCGCAAGAGGAACGCGCGATCGGCCTTTGGGATGGGCAAACGCTGGATGAAATCGAACGCAAGGCCATCGAACAGGCCTTGCGTCACTGTGGAAACGACAAGACGCGCGCCGCCAGAGTGCTGGGTGTCAGCGTCAAGACTATCTATAACAAGCTGCTGCGTTATCGCAAAGCCGAGCAGACACTACGAAGCCACTGATCAGGTGACATGCAAGGACACCCTCTTCTGTCGCGGGCATGCACCAGGCAACCGGGCGCCAACTTGGCGGTGGGGCCGGATCGTCAATGGGTGCCGGCTCTGGCGTTGGATCGACACAAGGCGGACGGCCAGGCTGCGGAATGGGCGCGCCCGTATCCGGCAGCGGCGGTGCCGGGCTCGGTGGCTTCACTGGATCCGGCGGAGGCGCCGGCTGCGGTTGGACGAAAATCGGAAAAACAGGCAACGTTTCGATCATTGCATTCATACGCGGGAACATGCCCTTTTTGTAAGGCGTGGATGCGCAAGCACTTGCCCGGGAAAGCAGGCATTTAAGCGTCGGGGATGCGCCAGCATGCGTGACAGTGGGAAAAAAACTTGCGCAGGAAACATCAACGGACTCATCCACAATTGGCCTCAGGCCGGGGTTTCCAGCCCACATGTGAAGAAGCCTCTCCGCTTTGGCCGGCAGCGGCCTGAATCATCACAATTTTCACGCTGCCATTACGCGTTCGCCATCATCTTGAACCGTCGGCATCAAAGAAAACGGGGCGCCGGAGGAAACGGCCAGCGATCTGACAGATCGTTCAGGGAAACGTAAAGGCGATATTGCTCGGCCCGATCTTGAAACCGCATGCGGTTCTGACTTAAAACGATTTTTGCAGGATTTGTTTGCTTACCCGTGCATGCATAAAAGGCGCAGTGCTGTGCTCGACTGAACCGAGATCAGACGCTGCATTGACCGCCCGGCTTTACATGCTTCGAGTCACGCCATGCCGCCTGCTTCGCTTCACAACAGTCGATTTCATTCGTCGTCCTCTGATTGCGCCATTTTTGTCTTGGATCACCGCGGTCACATCACCGCCTGCCATGAAGGCGGCGCACTGTTCAGTACGTTCGAACCACGCGAGCTACTGGGCAGGCACTACGCCAGTTTGTATGCCGGTGATCACATCGAAGCGTTGCTGGATGCCGCCCTTCACGCACACAGCACGGGACGCCCGGCACGCACCGAAGCATGGCTGGCACGAAAGAAAGGTCGACGCGCCCGTGTGGAAGTGGCCATCCATGTGATGAAAGGCTCAGGTGAAGGCCCGCGCAGCTTCGCCATGATCGTGCGCGACCTGCAACCGGACCGAAAAGTGCACGATCATCTGCGCGAATGCGAACGACGCTTTCGCCTGTTCGCGCGTAACGTTGCCGATTACGCCATCTGCATGCTCGACCCGCAGGGAATCGTGCTGGACTGGAATTTCGGTGCGCAGAGCATGGCCGGTTACTCGGCCAGCGATATTATCGGTCAGCCGTTTTCCATGCTGTTCGAGGAGCATCGGCGCGTCGGCGGCCTTCCCTCGCAGCTTCTACGCACGGCCATGCAGAACGGTCGCGCGAATACCGAATGCGAGTTGCTGCGCGCCAATGGCGAACGCTTTCCGGCCGAAGTCATCATCGAGGCCATTCACGAAAGCGATGGTTCATTGCTCGGCTTTGCACAGATCACGCGCGACTGCACGCATAAGCAGGTGACCGAACGGCGCCTGCATGAGGCGCGCGAGCAAATCGTCCATGCCCAGAAGATCGAGGCCATCGGTCATCTCACCGGCGGCATCGCCCATGACTTCAACAACGCGTTGCAGGGCATCATCAGCTCGCTGGAGCTTGCTTCGCTATGCCTTGATCACCGCCACACCACACAAGCCAAGCGACACGTGATGGTTTCGCTCGATGCCGCCCTGCGCGCCGGCCGGCTGACGCAGCGGCTGCTTTCGCTGGCACGTCGGCAGACCACATCCACGCATCGTACGAATGTCGCCAAGGTACTGCTCTCCATGCGTGAACTCCTGGAACGCACGCTGGGTGATGACATCACATTGGATGTCACTCATCCTGACGAGCTTCCCTGGGTTGCGTGCGACAGCGGCCAATTGGAAAGCGCGCTGGTCAATCTGGCGGTGAACGCGCGCGATGCAATGACTGGCCACGGGCACCTGAGCATGACGTGCCGTTTGTGCAGCGCCGACGATAACAGCGTGCAGGTTCAGTTGGATCGCTCTCACGAGACATATATCGAGATCAGCGTCGCCGACGACGGCCCGGGCATGTGCGAGGAAACACGGCGTCGCGCCTTCGAGCCGTTTTTCACCACCAAACCCGAAGGACGCGGCACGGGTCTGGGCTTGTCGATGGTCTATGGGTTCGTTACGCAGCACGGCGGCGCCGTGGACATTCACAGCATGCCCGGTGCCGGCACGTCTGTGCTGCTTTATCTGCCATGCGATCAGGCCAAGCTGGAAAACCCCACGCCGAAAGGTCAACCGACAGCGCCGGATCTGCGCGGCTGCCACATCCTGGTGGTGGAAGACAACGAAACCATTCGCCATTCCGTGGCCGCGCGGTTGCGACAACTTGGCTGCCACGTTTCCGAGGCCGCTTCCGGCGATGAAGCGCTCGCTGTACTCGCCGCGCGCCCGTCATGGGATTTGCTGTTGTCGGACATCGACCTACCTACGATGGATGGCTACGATCTGTGCTGTCAGGCACGCAAGCAATTCCCTGAACTGCGTGTCATCTTGATGACCGGCTACGCCGACTCCGAACGGTTGGACGTCAGCGAACTGGATGGCCCCACCGAAGCGCTGATCAAGCCGTTCGATATGGGCGACCTCCTGGCCAAAGCGCAATTGCTGCTGCAGGCCGCCCATTGACCCTGCATGTGGCAGGTTGCGTGCCCCCTGCCCTGGCAAGCAAACCACACGGCGAAATCAACAGGGCGTCTCAGTAGGTCGGCGGCCCTGCCGCGAATGCACGCAGATCGTCCACCAGTTGCTGATAGCGGTGATCGTGCGTATCGCGGTTGATCGAGCGCAGCACGGACGATGGGTGCCAGGTGGCCATCGCATCGATCCCGCCCGCTAGCTTGAACCAGCGCCCGTGACTCTTGGTGAGCTGAAAAGTCGTGCCAAGAAAGGCCTGTGCCGCCATCGCTCCCAGAGCCAGGATGCGCTGCGGATGCACTTCGCGAAGTTCTGCCGCCAGCCATTCACGGCAGATCGCCTGCTCCGCGGCGTTGGCACGCTTATGCAGGCGCCGCTTGCCGCGCAACTCATATTTGAAATGCTTGACCGCATTGGTGAGATACATCTCGCGACGCTGCAGGCCGCTTTCGTCCAGCGCGCGGTCCAGCAGTGCGCCGGCAGGCCCCACGAACGGTTCGCCTATCGCATCCTCCTGCAAACCCGGCTGCTCACCGATCAGCATCATGCTGGCGTGCACCGGCCCCTTGCCGAATACGGTCTGCGTGGCGTGTTTCCAGAGCGGGCAGTCGTGACAGCGACCGGCCAGATCGCGCAGCTCTCCCAACGACCCTGACGGCGGTGGCAAGGTCGAGGGCCGTGCCAGCGGGGACTCCCACGCCGATCGTGTGTGAAGCATCTGGTTCATCTTCACATCGCCAGGGCGAAGCTTCCGATGCGGCTTATCGAAATGGTGTGCAGATTCAGTCAAGAATCACGTCCATAAGCGGTTCAAGGTACGCCGCGCGAGCGAGGGCGGTGAAGCGCAGTTACCGTTGTGGGTGGGAACCCTTTGTGCGTTCGGCCGATGCGCGACTGCGCTGACCACCTTTCTTGCCCAGTTCCGCATACCCTTCGCGCCCCAGTTCCTGCCTGCGCGCCTCGCCGCCCTGCTTGCCGAGTGCGGAATAGCCTTCCGAGCCCAATTCCTCCTTGCGTGCGGCCCCGCCTTTTTTTCCGAGCGCCGAATAACCTTCCGGGCCGAGTTGTTCTTTGCGTGCTTCACCACCTTTGCGGCCAGCTTCGCTCACGGTCATGGCGCCCTTATGTGGGTCACGCTGTCTCCTGCTCATGCCTTTCAACCTCTGCAGTGCGTACAAAGTTCATCGCGCTGATCTAAGCGACTGTGCGTGCAGCCAACATGCCATCGGTTGTGTGATGCTTTCGTACTTCCCATACAAAAAAACAGCGGAATTTGCGCTACGTCACATCGCAGCAAGCGCTAGTGAGTGTGCTTGTGCTTGCGCGCGGGAACCCTGTCATGCATATGAATGGCGGCACGATCATTACATCGGGCTAGCGTCCGATTCACCCTTCCGCCACTGGGTCGCGCAGTAGCTTTTTCCGGGACGATGATGAACGGAGCGAGCGGCTCATGACCAAGAAATCCCACGCAGTAACAAAAGCGCCCGCACGGCTGCTCAAGCGCCGCATGACGGCGCTGGAGCGCAATGTGGCCACCACCACGACCTTGACCAGCCTGAACGATCCTGACGACACCACGCTGGGTTTCGGGCCGCGCAGCCTGGACCACGACCGACGTACAGAACGCCTGAGCTATCGCGACCCGGAAGAGTCATGGCAAGGGCCCTTGCGCCTGGACGAAACCAACTACAGCGTGGAGCGACTCACGCTGCCCGAAGGCGGCTACAACGAATACGCGGACGAATACAGCTCGTACCGCGATGAGGAAGGTATGCCGGGGAGTCACGGCCCCGATTTCGCAGGTGTGTGGCAAAACCCCCAATACATGGACTCCAAGGCGAGCGAATTGCTGGACGAACTGCCGCCCAGCAACCCAAGCCCCGCGTATGAACCCGATGATCCCGACCTGGGATTTCGTCTCACCGCCGAAGACCTCGAAACATCGCCCGACCGCGGTGACTACTTCAACGATGCGCCGGAAAAATCGCCAGGCTTTGGCCATCACGCCCCCTCGCACGACCAACATGCGGACGAGCTGATTCGCGAAGAGGTCTATCAAGCGCTCGATTGCCGCGCGGATATCGATGCGCCGAACATTTCGCTGCACGTACGCCGCGGTGTCGTCACGATCGAAGGCGAAGTAAGCGATGCCATCGTCCGACATCGCATCGAAGAATGCGTGGATGGCGTCGACGGCGTGAAGGACATCAACAATCGGTTGCATCTTTCCGCACCGCAGTCGCGCAAGCCGTGGAGTGACGAATAGTCCGGGAACGGCAACCGTTCCCGGTATCAGGCGCAAACACACCCAACGACCCATCCTCGTATCCCTCCCCAACGCGGAGGGGGCTGAAGCGTGAGCTGTCACCCCAACGCTTGCCGCACATCGCCCCGAGTGCCACCATCGACGCGCTGCGACGTCATCGCATGAAGCTAGGACTCCCGCGCCTTGGCGGCACGGTATAAGTATGGGCGGCAACGCCCGCAAGGGCGCAGGGAAGCATCGATTCCCGAACTATCTGTTGGCTCTTGCGGGGTTATCGAAAGACCGGGTCGATCGCGACACGTCTTCGATCTTCATTGCGTACACCAGAAGGAGGGATGGTATGAACACACGACGCATCACCATGGCGATCATCGCCACTGCGCTTGTAGCGAGCCTGGCGTGCAACGCCGCGGCGGCTCAGGGGCTTGGCAGTCTGGGTGGAAAACTCGGCGGTGCGCTGGGCAACAGCGGCTCGCTGAGCTCCGGCAACATGGGTAACGTTGCCGGAATACTGCAGTACTGCGTGAAGAACAACTACCTCGGCGGCGCTTCCGGTGCATCCGGCATTGCCGGCAAGTTACTCGGCAAAACGCAGGGCGGTTCCAGCAATGCAGACTATCAAAGCGGCCTGAGCGGTATTCTCAAAGGCAAAGACGGTCGCACCACCAACCTCGCCAACGTAGGTGGCGGCAACAGCGATCTGAAATCCAAGATCACCACCAAGGCTTGCGGTGTCGTGCTCAATCAGGGGCGCAGCTTCCTCGGACACTGATAACGCGCGGCCATGCAACAAAAAACGCACCGGCGAAACACCGGTGCGTTTTTTGTTGTGATCCAGGTGGAGTGATTTCCCTGTCGAGCCGGACGAGACAAGCGCAGGCCGCCTATCGCAGAATGCCGCATTCTGCGGCACAGCCTAGTGGACATGCCCATGACCTCTGTATTTCCCGCCCGCGCGCGCTCCACCCTCTCGGATATGCCAACGCTCCTGCAAGCGTTGCGGGAGGCGGCGGCGACCATGCTGGCGGCGCTGGCGACACTGGTGTGCACGTGGATCATTGCGCCCGGCCCGGGCTCGGCGGTGCTCGCGGTGGTGCTGACCGTTTCGCTCTCGCGCAGCCAACTCGATCGCAATGTGCGCGGACGGCTGGAAGCAGCCTTCGTGCTTCCGCTGGTCGGCCTTGCCGCCTTGGGCGTGGCCATGCTGCTTCGCTTCGCACCATGGTTCGGTGCGGCAGCATTCGTGGCAGGCATGTTCGTCTCCATCTGGCTGCGCCGCTTCGGACCGATGGCGCGGCGCGCCGGCAGCCTCATTGCGCTTCCGTTCGTTACATTGCTCACCGTGCCGCATGTCCATGTCACCCAGGGCGGCAAATTACCGGCGGTACTCGTTCCCATCATTGTGGCCTTGCTTGCGCTGTTTTGGGTGGCGGTGTGCCATCTGCTGGTGCGTCGTATGCCGTGGCGCACGTCCGCAGAAGATGCCGAACCGGCCGCGAGCACCCCCGTCCGTCAAAACCGTTCGGGGTTGCAGGCCAGCACACGCATGGCGGTACAGATGGCGATCGCGTTGGCGGCCTCTTTTGTGGCCGGCTACGTGTTTTTTAGCGAACGCTGGGCCTGGATCGTGCTCACGGCATTTGTCGTAAACAGCGGCAATCGCGGTCGCCTGGACGTGGTTTACAAAAGCGGACTGCGCGTACTCGGCGCAGCCGTGGGCACCGTGTTCGCCTTGATGTTCAGCCTGCAAACCGGTTTCGTCGGCACGCACAGCGGCACCCTGATCCTTGTCGCCGTTTTTCTCGGCATATGGCTGCGCCCCTTCAACTACGCGTGGTGGGCGCTGTTCATCACCATCGCGCTCGCACTGCTGCAGGGATTTGACGGCCATCAGCCATCGGCCATTCTTTTGCTACGCCTGGAGGAAATCCTCATCGGTGCGATCATTGGCATCACTGCGGCATGGCTTGTAGTGCCAGTGCGTTCCACCGATGTGCTCAGGCTACGTATGGCGCATGCATTGGCCGCGCTTTCCGAAGCCTTCGATCCGCAGGTGTCCACACGCAGCATCGCGCGCTTCGACGATGCGTTGAGTCAGCTCGATCAGATGGCACCACCTTTCCGGGCGACGCGTCTACTGACGCGACGGATACACGCCTTACAACCCGCCGACTGGATCGACGCATTGCATGCATGCCGGACACCGGCGCGCGGTCTAATTACGCAAGGCGTTGCGCCCGGCGAGGTACGCAGAGCCATTGGTACAGCACGCAAGGCTGTGAAGGAACCGGAAACCTTGCTACCCGCGCTGAAATATCTGCAAGGTGTGTTGCAAGGCAACGCGGACTAAGCTGCCTTTTGAGAGACGTCCCGTGCAACGCCACGTCGCCTCCCTCCCCTACGGCATGCAGGGGAGGGGGTCGTGATGAGCTTACTTACGTGGCGCGATGATCTCGCTCAGGTAATCGGGCGTGCCAGCGACGCGCACAAGATGCGGATATTTCAAACCATCGTGGTAATCGACTGCGACAGTGCGATAGCCGCCCTGGTACTTCAGCAGCAACTGGATCGGCGCCGCGCTGTTCTTGGCGTCGGCAATCGCGTTCTTCAGCACGTCGTCGGAATAGTTTTTGCCATTCACCGCCACCAACGTGGCACCCGTGCTTACGCCTGCCTTGAACGCCGGGCCGTCCCAGCGGACGTCGTTGATCTGGCCCTTGCCGCCCATGGTCAGACCGATCGACCAGGCAAAGTTGTACAAATGACGTGAGGATTCCGGCCGGCTGTTGTACTGCTTCTCGTAATCGCTCTCTTTATCGGTGTAGACGAGTTTCCAGCCCGTTCCAGCGATACCGTCTTCCAAGGGTGGATTAAGCACATTCACGTGCGCATGCAGGAAGCTCGCCCAGTCGTAGGGGGCCACACTGTTGAGCGCGGCGACCACATCGTCGAAGGTATAGGTCTTGGTGACGTAGCTGCCATTGTCGGCGCCGAAGAACGTGCGCGCGAAATCATCCAGCGACTTGTGATCATGCGTGAGCGCACGCAACTTGGCATCCACTTCCAGCCACATCATCTGACCGGCGCTGTAGTACTCCTCGCTCATCTGCCAGCTGCGGTAAGGCAGGCTTGAACGACGAGCGGCCGTGGCATCGTTGGTGGTGTCTTCCATGGTGCGCCACTGGAAACCGACGCGGTTGAGATCGTAATTGGCCGCTTCCATGGCAAGCGCATCGCGAAACTGTTCCGGCGTCCACATGCCTGCGCGCGCGGTCAGCACGTAGCCCCAATATTGCGTCTGCCCTTCGTACACCCACAGCAGTGAATCACCCATCGGGACATTGAAGTTGGGCGTCCACAAATCAGCCGGACGGCGGAACTTGCCGTTCCACGAGTGCGTGTATTCGTGCGGCAGCAAATCGCGCCCGGGAGCGGCCTCATCCCACGCCGTGAAGTAGTCGGCGTCCAGGCCGTTTTCGCTGGACTGATGATGCTCGGTGCCGTTGCCGGATAACTGATCGGAAAGCGAGAACAGGAAGTCGTAGTGGCTGTAATGATGCGAGCCAAACAACTTCGTTGCCTGCGTCACCAGCGCACGATGCACGTTCACTTGCTCTGGCGTCATCGCCAGATACTTCGGCTCGTCCGCAACGATATCCAGGTGTACCGGCGCATCGCCACCCGGGTTTAGATCGACGCGCTTGAAATAGCGGCCGGCATAAATCGGCGAATCGACCAGGTTGTTGAGCGTCACCGGCTTAAAGCTGACGGTATCGCCGGACTGCGAAGCCGTCTCCAGCGCCGTGCCGAGCTGCCAGCCATGGGCAACGGTGACGCTGGGCGAGAACGTAATATCCCGCGAATAATAGCCGGCCGGATAGAGCACCACCTTGCTCCATTCCATGTCCATCATGCGGTCAGTAATTTCGAAACCTTCGTTATCGGTGCGCCCCGACAAATACTGGAACGACGCATCGATGCTGGAAACGCCCTCCGGCACGTCGACATGAAACGCATAGACGTTGTACTCGTCACGCTTCCACGGTAGGGGCTTGCCATTGGCACTGAGCTTGATGCCGGCCAGCATGGCGATAGGGCCGGTCGGCGAGTGGTCACCCGGAATCCATTGCGGGTACAGCAGCGTGAGGGGACCGGCCTTTACCGGGATCGTTTCGTGGGCACGAAAGATGCCCTGTGCGGTATCGCTTGCATCGACATGCAGCGTCACCGTCCCAACGTAAGGCAGATCCTGCGGGGGTGGCACGCTGTCCGTGCGCGATGACTGCGCCCCAGCAGCCGCCGCGACAAACGTCATGGAGAGGGCCAAGGCCAGGCGTGAAAACCTACGATGCGCCGAACCCGCGCGGGAAACATGCAACATGAAAAACTCCGGTGCCGCTGTGGAAGATCGCGCAAATTACCACCACTGGGAACCGGCGGGGAGATTCATCCTCTGCATCGCAGCGCACAACACGCCAGCGTTCCCGCATGCATCAACACGAGAGATGGATGTCCAAATCGTCGACGCCCCCGCCAGGTCTTTATTAGGTCGGAAACGGACATTGTTCGTCACCTATGGCGTGGCGGCGTCCCCATCCATGCCGGTGCGTAGACACTCCATCGGCGGATATAAAGCGCTGGCCCGGAACTTGCCTTAGCATCCGCCAATGAATACACCACACCTAGCTACCTCAAAAAACGATACCTGCCGTGGCAGCCTTGCCTGTGTAGGCATGGGCATGACCCTGGGTTCGCATCTCACGCCACTGGCACGCAGCCATATCGAACAGGCGGATGTGGTATTCGCCGCGCTTTCCAATGGTGTCGTGGAAATGTGGCTGGAACGCATGCATCCGGATGTGCGCAGCCTTCAGCCTTATTACAAGCCCGGCAAATCACGCATGAAAACCTACCGGGAATGGGTCCAGGTGATGATGACCGAGGTGCGCGCGGGCAAGCGCGTCTGCGGGGTTTTCTACGGTCATCCGGGCATTTTCGCGTGGTCGCCGCACAAGGTCATTGAGGTGGCGCGCGCCGAAGGCTTCGAGGCCCACATGGAACCGGGTATTTCCGCCGAGGATTGCCTTTATGCCGATTTGGGCATCGATCCGGGCCGCTTCGGATGCCAGCATTTCGAAGCCAGCCAGCTCCTGTTCTACGAACGGCGCATCGACCCGGCCGGCTACCTCGTGCTCTGGCAGGTTGCCCTGACCGGCGACTGGTCCCTGGGACGTCTGGAAACTGGCCCAGCCTACCGCCAGGTATTGGTGGAGTTGTTGAACAGGGACTATCCACTCGACCACGAGTTAATTATCTACCGGGGGGCCACACTGCCGATCGAGAAGCCGTGCGTGCGTCGCATTGCCCTGCGCGACCTGCCACATGTCCCCCTTACCGCCGAGGAAACCGTGGTGCTTCCTCCGGCCACGCCCTTGAAGCCCAATTCGGTCATTCGAGATCGATTGAATGCACTGGACAAGCTCTACGGGACAAGTACCTTAGCGTGAGGCGGGGAGACACCATGAGGGGAAGGATCTTCATGCGATGCGCCACGGGGAAAAAACAGGCTCGCAGGGCGAGCACGCTGCACCAGATACCGATGCCGGCCGTCGGACAGCTATCGCGCTGACGATCGTCCGGCTTTGCTGCACCTTCGCACTGTTTTATGACAACCCAGGAAAAGGGGGATTTCCATGCCTGATACGATCGAATTGTTGGAAGCCATTGGCAAGGATGCATCGCTGCGTCACGCATCGGCCGATGAACTGGCCGCTGCGCTTGGCGAAGCGCAGGCTTCCGAGGCCCTGATAACCGCCGCCGCAACCGGAGATAAGGAACAACTTGCCGTTGAGCTGGGGCATCGCCAATGTGATCCGCCCCAGGTCAGCCAAGGCCCTGGCCATGAGGAAGAGCCGGATCAAGAAGATGGCGATGACACTCCGCAGAGGTCGCCAGCGCCCGATCGCGACCCGTCGTCGACCAAGCGGTAGATGAAAAGGTATGTCTAACCTGGCGAGCCGCCTTTGGTTATGGCCTGCATTTATGGCCATGGCCTTGGGCGCGCTCGTACAGCCTTGCCACGGTACGACCAAATCGTCCATCACCGACCCTGCGGCGTTCCTTTCCCAAGCCGAAGCGCTGCACAGGAAAGATCACCCCCGCTTCGTGCAGATGCTGGCGCAGATTCATAGCGAGGCACCGCCCCTCACCGCACAAGAACAATGGCGCCTGCGCTATCTCGATGCATGGGAAACCATGTTCGAGGGGAATTACATCAAGTCCGAAGCACAGCTGCGCAATGTGATTGATCACTCCGGCGACGCCGTGCTCATCGCAAAGGCCTCGGCATTGCTTCTTAGTAACTTGGGCGTCAATCAGCGCTACGAGGAGGCCTTCGCACTCGCCAACCACCTGACAAGTGAACTGCCGACGATCAATGATCCGGTAGCGCGCTACTCGGTGCTGATGAACCTCTCGCAGATACTGGATTTCGCGGGCCAGATCGACCTTGCCATCCACTACGCCCAGATGATGCAGGATGCCATGCCGCCCGGCGAATCGCCGTGCCTGCCCTATTCCATGCAGATTGCAGCGCTTTACAACGGGAAGCGCCTGACCTCGGCTAGCTCGATCCTCCAGCAAGGCATCGACGCCTGCGTAGGCGACCATCAACCTGTTATCACCAACAGCGCGCGGCTGGTGTTGAGCAATCTCTATTTAGATGAAAACCAACCAGCCAAGACGATTGCCTTACTCGACCAGGTTGAACCAAGTATCCAGCTCAATCACTACTATCCCCATATGCTTTCGTCGCTGGTACAACGCGCGGAGGCCTATGCCAAGCTCGGCGATGACGCGGATGCAAAGAAAGCCGCCCTCGCCGCCGTGGCGTTGGGTCACCCAGGCGAAATCAGCGAATGGCTGATGGTGGCCTATGACGTGTTGTACAAGATCGAGAAACAGCACGGCAATGCCGCGGCTGCACTCGATTATTACGAGCACTATGCAAGCCAGGACAAGAGTTATTACAACGACATCAGTGCCAGGACCATGGCCTATGAAATGGCCCAACAACACGTGCTTGCGCAACAATTGGAGACGGAGAAGCTAAACAAGCAAAATAGCATTCTTCGCTTGCAGCAGGCGCTGTCTACCAAAGCCATGGAAACCAGCCGCCTGTACATCATCCTATTGCTGTTGTGCCTGGGATTCGTGGTGTTCTGGTTGCTGAAGCTCAAGCGCTCGCAGCTTCGGTTCAAGGAGCTGTCTTACCTGGATGGGCTCACCGGCATCTTCAATCATCAACACTTCATCAGCGAGGCCGATCACGCCCTCCGCCTGCTGCAGAAAAAAACCGGCAGCGCCTGTCTGATCTTCATCGACCTGGATCATTTCAAGCAGGTCAACGACACGCACGGTCACGCCATCGGCGACACCGTACTCAAGCACACCATCACCATTTGCAAGCAGCATCTGCGCCCCACCGATTTGTTCGGTCGCCTGGGCGGTGAGGAATTTGGCATTCTTCTGCTCGAATGCTCGCGCGATCAGGCCATAGCTATCGCCGACCGCATCCGGCTTGCCATTGAAGCGACACCGGTGGATGCCGAGGGAAGTATCATTACGTTTTCTGTTAGCGTGGGATTGGCCTCTACCGATACCTCTGGCTACGAATTGCAGCGCTTGTGCAGGGAAGCGGACGCCGCGCTCTATCGCGCCAAGCGCACTGGGCGCAATCGTGTGATTGTGCATGGTGAGTTGGTGGAAGCCTGAGTCGACCAGTCGACCCTTCTCGTTACACTTGCCTCACCGTCATTCCGGCGAAGGCCGGAATCCAGTTAAATATGGGTCTGAAGGACACAGCATTTTTTATCGTGAGTGCTTCGCACGACGTCATTAAACTGGATTCCGGCCTTCGCCGGAATGACGGTGGCGCAAGAGGAGCGTCTGCGTAACGTGCCGGACCGACGTTCATATATCCGGGTGATACACCTTCTCCACATGCCCTTTCAGTTCCTCCGGCCAGAAATACACCTGCCGCAGATTCCCAGTGGTATAGCGCTCGGCTTCGTCCTCGAAGTGCGGTGAATCGACGTGGCCACTTTCGCCACCTGCGGTGATCGCGCGCGCATGCACCTTGTCACCAAAGTCCACCACCGCCACGAAGCTGTTGCCGCTGGTGCCGTAATAGCGTTTGGTGCCAGGCCAACGGTGCGCACCGAACGACGCGAGCGAGCCCCAGCGCGATGAGGTGAACGGTACTGGGATGCTCGGCTTGGCATCATTGAAGGGCTGCACGATGTCGCTGGTGAGTCGTTGGAAGCGATTGACCTCGCCCCACGGCACGCCCCAGCTTCCGAAATCCTTCTCCAGGCGATCGGAGGCCGTTGCCAGCGCTTGCAGTCGCGCTTTCGCACCCGCTTTTTCGGCCATCCGGTCATACATCGACAAGCCCTCGGCGTTGTCGGCTTTGTCCAAGCTGTCCCATAGCGTGTCGCCCCAGAACACGGCGAGCGTAGTCGGCATGGAAGCGATCCCCCAGCGATAGTCCCAGTTGCGCAGCATGGCGATCTGCCCCGCCAGTTTTTTCTTGAGCGGGTCGCTGGCCGGCAACGTGTCGTAGTCGTGCACGAGAATGGGAATCTGGCGCGCGAATTCCGGCAGGTAGGAATCAAACGCGAGCGTGATCAGCGACGCCATGGTGAAATTTTTCTGGCCGGTCAGCAGCATGGTCGCGTGAACGCCGCGCGGGTTTTCGCCGACGGTATCCATATAGCGCGGATAATCCTCGCGCTTGGGGCTGTAGGAGCCCGCGGCCGAATAAGGCCAGTCGTTGGTGTTCATTACCCAGCCATTGGGCGGATCGAGCACGTGCGGCAGATCGTTGAGGTCAGTCAGGCCCTTCCAATCGGTAGCCGGATTGCTGCCATCCACGGGCTTGGTGTAATCGAAACGATCGTCGCGCTTTGGAATGAACTGCGGATGCAGATAGGCGATCTCGCCCTTGTCGTCGGCAAAGATGGTGTTATTGGATGAATTGGCCTTCAGCTCCGCAACCTTCATATAGCTGGCGTAATCGCTCGCTTTAGTGCGTAGCCAGCTTTGCTCCAATGCTTCCATCGGTTTATTCATCAGAGCGATGGCGATCCACTTGCCATCCTGCACGCGCACGATCGGGCCGTGATGTGTGGCGTACACGGTAAAGCTGCGCTCGGCCATGCTGCCGTCGCTGTTGCGATAAGGCACACTGATCTGCCTTACCGTCACGGGACGAAGCTCGCTACCATAGCGATAGAAAAGCTTTCCGTCCTTGTGCACGATCGTTTCGGCGAACTCATCCACCGCGTCGGCCGTGGTGGACGTGTGCATCCACCCGATGTGCTTGTTGAAACCCTGATAGATGAAGAACTGCCCCCACGTCACGGCGCCATAGGCATCGAGCCCCGCGTCGCTGCTCATCTGCAGTTCCGAGCGGAAATAGAACGAGGTGTGCGGATTGATCCACAGCAGCGCATGCCCATCGACAGTAAGTTTCGGCGCGATGGCAATGCCGTTCGAACCCGACGGCTCCGCCCAGCTCGAAGGTGTTTCGATACTCGCGACAGACTCCCCAGGATGTCCGTAGAACGCCTCCAATTTAGACAGCGATACGCGCTCGATGTCCCCGCCGATACTGCCTTCGCTAAAACTTAGCGCCATCCAGGGCTCGAAATGCGTGATCGCGCGCGGATGCGCGTCGGGGTGCGTAGCCAGATAGTCGTTCAAACCATCGGCCCACGCATTCATCAGCGCTTGCAGCCAGGCGGGGCTTCGCGTGTATTGCCGCCGCAGTTCGGCTGGATCAATAAACAGCCTCTGGCGCAGATCGCTCCAGATGGCTGAATCGCCGTCCGCCTTGGCGAGCCACCCTAGCGAGTTGAGATAATTGGTCTCGACACGGTTGAAGTCGTCTTCGGCCTGCGCGTAGGCCATACCGAATACGGCATCAGCATCGGTCTTGCCATGCACGTGGGCAATGCCCCAGTCATCGCGCGTGATCGTCACGGCCTGCGCTTCGCTGCGCCAACGCGCTTGTTCCGGCGTAGTCGCCTGCGCGGCGCTGGCGACGCCAAGTGCAAACCCTATCGCCGCCACGACGGCGGAACGCGATAGAGGTAGGTGTTTTGCGTGGAGAAATCCCCGTCCGAAGCCCCTGGCGCCACTCTCTCGCATCGCTGCATTCCCCGCTCGCCCCATAACCCGATCATGGTAGCGAATGGGCCGCGCACCCGTAAGCTGACCTTTGGCCCATGGCCGCGTGCGAGGCCTTACGCGCGGCTACCCGGATTCACCTGAGCCGCAAAGCCGCAGCGTCATAGGGCTGAAGCGTGCTGCGCCCCGGTGACGCCTTCGGCACCAAACACGCGTTCCACACGCCTGCGCTCGCGTCGCACGAGCCCGGCGCGCTCGATCACATCGTGAAACGACTCGTCGGAGGAAGGATCACTGGTTGCCTCGCCGACGCTGAACCGCAAGGGATAAGGTCGCCCCGCGCCGTTCAATGCCTCCACCGCTTCGCCGATGCGCATCAGTGCGATAACACCGCCGGTGTGCTCATCTTGGGTGATGACGACGAATTCGTCGCTCTCGGTACGCGCAACCACATCCGCGGGCTCGAAACTGGTGCGAAGAACCCGCGCCATATCCTTCATCAGATGCGCGCTCGCTTCGTGCCCGAATTCATCGCTGATCGCCCGGACACCTTCAACGCTGAAGACGAGCAATGTCAGCGAAGCACCACTGCGCCGCGCCTCCAGGAACGACTGCTCTCCAAGCAGCACAAACCCGCGGTAATTGAGCACGCCGGTGAGTTCATCCGTGAGCGATAGCTCGCGTAGCGCCCGTTCCAATGCGTCGATGCGTCTTCCGAGCAGCGAAACAAGCGCTGCCAGGGCGGCCGCCATGATGGCGATGGTCAAACCCACTGCTACGGGCGCCGACAGCCAGCCGAGACTCGTCATCGCGGTACCGCACAGCATCAGCAGAAATGGCAGCAGCAAAGCGACGGGAAGTACCTTGCGCGCAAGCTGGCTGCCAAGCCCTCGCCCGACCAGCAAAGAGAAATAACCATGTTGCGTGCGCCAACCTATCAGGCCAATGGCCAGCAAAACCATGCACGTCAGGGTGTGCGGCGACGTGCGCGTGGACATGCTTTGACCAAAAAGCTTTGCCGCATTGAAGCAATAACCGGAAACGATAATCAGCGTGTGCAAGGCAAGCAACGCGGTCAATGTCAAAACGGCGATACCTGACACCTTTTGCGACGTCGTAGAAAGCAAAAGGCTAAGCCCCATCAGCAGAAGAAAAACCGCCGTCTGCACCGACATCAAGCCCGGCTGATCGCTGGTGGTATCGCCTACGATCAGCGTATCCAGCCCGGTAGGTCTGCCGCTGATGTGCTCATAGAGCGCTACGGTAGCAAGCAGCAGTACAAGCAGCGCCGTTGCACGTCCCGCCCAGACGCGCAGCGGTGTGGGTCGCGCCGATAGCCATGCCAGGCTCAGGGCACTCAGGAACATGCCCGATGCAGTATCGAATTTCATCAGATACCACCCCTGGGGATACCACACGCGCGCACCCTTGATAAACCATGCGAAGAGTATCGCCACGGCGATCAGCGCCGACACCGCCACGCAGAGGGTTTGCAACAGCGAAAATCGCTGCAAGAGCACGGCATCAGACTGACTCGTCGGCAAAACGATCGGGTTGTTTGTTTTCATAGGAGCGGGACAGGTGGTGGGGCGGTATGTCCATCCGAACGCTCAAAAACTGCGATCCATCACACGTGTGCACCCCCGCAGAAGGGGTGGGCGCCAGCATACAACTACGCTTGCCACCTAAAATATTAGGTCTGTCACATGCGAAGACACCCGCGCACACGATGTGAAGACCGCGTATACACAGCCCGCGAGATGCCAGGTCGTCCGCGAGCACGCTTATCGCTAGCGTGCGTTCCGCAGCTCCTTCGCGTGATAGGCGATGTGCTCGCCGATGAAGCTTGCGATGAAATAATAGCTGTGGTCGTACCCATGCCGCATGCGCAGGCGCACCGGGTGCCCGACCGCTTCAGCGGCAGTGACAAGCAGCTCTGGCCGTAGCTGCGTCTGCAGGAATTCGTCCGCATCGCCCTGATCGATCAGCAGCGGAATTTTTTCGTTGGCCGTCTGCACCAGTTCGGTGGCGTCGTAGGCACGCCATAGCTCGCGATCCCGCCCCAGATACGCGGATAACGCCCTCTCGCCCCATGGTACGCGTGAAGGCGCGACAATGGGTGCAAAGGCGGAAACGCTGCAATAACGGCCCGGATTCTTCAGCGCAATGGTCAACGCACCGTGGCCGCCCATGGAATGACCGCTGATGGCGCGGCGGTTCGTGACGGGAAAATTCTTCTCGATCAGCGCAGGCAATTCATGTGCGACGTAATCGTACATGCGGTAATGCCGTGACCATGGCGCCACCGTGGCATCGACGTAAAACCCGGCGCCCTGCCCTAAGTCATACGTCGAATCATCCGCGACATTTCCGCCGCGCGGACTGGTATCGCACGCCACGATGGCCATGCCATGCTCGGCGGCGTAGCGCTGCGCACCTGCTTTTGTGATGAAATTCTGTTCGGTACACGTAAGGCCCGATAGCCAATACAACACCGGAACCTTCTGCGTATCAGCTTGTGGTGGCAAATAGACGGCCAACCGCATCGCACCATCGACCGCATGCGATCGATGGCTGTACACATTCTGCCAACCGCCAAAACAGACCCGATGTTCGATGCGCTCCAGGTCCATGTGTCATGCCTCCTGGAAGTGAATCACCGTGCGGATGGACTTGCCTTCATGCATCAGGTCAAAGGCCTCGTTGATGCGCTCCAACGGCAGTCGATGGGTAATGAATGGATCGAGCTTGATTTCCCCGCGCATGGCCTGTTGCACCATGCCCGGCAATTGGGTTCGGCCTTTTACCCCACCAAACGCGCTACCGCGCCACACACGGCCGGTGACGAGCTGGAATGGACGTGTATGAATTTCCTTGCCGGCACCCGCCACGCCGATGATGATGCTTTCGCCCCAGCCTTTGTGGCAGCACTCCAGCGCAGCGCGCATGACGTCCACGTTGCCGATGCATTCGAAACTGTAGTCCACGCCACCATCGGTCATTGCCACAATCACCTCCTGGATCGGGTTTTCATGCTCCTTGGGATTGACGCAATCGGTTGCGCCCATCTCGCGCGCGAGCGCGAATTTGTCAGGATTGACGTCCACGCCGATGATGCGTGCAGCCTTGGCCTGCACCGCGCCCTGGATCACTGCCAGGCCAATGCCGCCGAGCCCGAATACCGCCACGGTAGCCCCTGGCTCCACCTTCGCGGTGTTGTGCACGGCACCGATGCCTGTGGTCACACCGCAACCAAGCAGACACACTTTGTCCAACGGTGCATGGGTGTCGATCTTGGCCAGTGAAATGTCCGGTACCACCGTGTATTCGCTGAAGGTGCTGGTGCCCATGTAGTGATAGATCGGCTTGCCCTGATAGGAGAAGCGTGTGGTGCCATCGGGCATGACGCCTTTGCCTTGCGTGGCGCGCACGGCCTGGCACAGGTTGGTTTTGCCGGACAGGCAGAACTTGCACTTGCCACACTCGGCCGTGTAGAGCGGAATCACGTGATCGCCGGGCTTCAAGGTGGTCACGCCCTCACCTACTTCCATCACGATACCGCCGCCTTCGTGACCCAGCACCGCGGGAAACAGGCCTTCGGGATCATCCCCCGATAACGTGAAGGCATCCGTATGGCAGACGCCGCTATGCGTGATCTTCACCAGCACTTCGCCGGCTTTTGGCGGTGCCACGTCGATCTCGACGATTTCCAACGGCTTCCCTGGAGCGAAGGCTACAGCGGCGCGAGATTTCATGATGTTTGCTCCTGCACGACGAAGGTCCGGGATTATCGATCATGCGTGGCGGTGATCGGAATACATAAAACTCCATGCGCGGTACAGCGGTACCCGAACGCGCTCAATAGAAGTTGGTGTGTTCGTCTGACGGCCTCTTTATGCAACGCCACAACTCCTCCGCGTAGGGCACAAGCCCAAACACGAAAATCAAGGCCAGAATGATGATGTACGCAACCGGCAACGGTTCACGCTTCCACGTCACATTGAACGAGGGCACTTCTTCGCCAAACCCGAACAGCGCCAGAAATTGCCCCCAGTGCCGTGAAATCACTAATAGCACGGTTATCAACGGAACCATTTCCAGAAAGCTGTGAATGTGCTGCTCGATCGGGCTTACCCAGCGCGCGCTGACGGCATAGCTTACATCCCATAAGGCGGTCAGATCGTGGATGAAGAACGCGATGATCATCAGGGAAATGATCCCGGCATTCACTTGCAGAAAGAGCGCGGCCAAGAGCGGAATGCCCACCTCGGCAAACATCAGAAAATGGATCAGCGATTCCTTGGCGCCACTGGTCGCTTCGATGTGGGTCGCGCGGTGGCAAAGCCAGTCGAGAAATCCCGCGGCAAGCCACAGCGGCAGGACAACGTACATCAGCACCAGGACGGTCGGATCGTGGTTCATCTGGCATCGCTCAGACACTCCGACCCAGAGCATGCGTCGGCCGAGCCGCCGGGAACGTGCAAAGATCGTCGACATGGCGTGACCACAAAATGGCTATATCGCATTGCACCAAAATGGCTATTGGGGCCGCGCCTGGATAAGCGCATCATCCATGTACACGCCATGGTGATGCCCTAAAAAAAGTGATGACGATACGCCGCATCGCCACTGCAGCTGGATATGTGTTGTGTCTGGCCTGCACAGCACCGGTAGTGCGTGCGCAATCGGCGTCAGCATGGCAGGCGCAACAGGCCGCCGCGGGGGCCAAGGTCGATCGGATCATGGCCGAAGCAACTCGTCGAAAGGGCTTGCTGGAGCGATACGAGGTCATGCGCCAGGCTTACGTGAGCGACGGCTCGCCGGCGTTCCGCATGCTATTTGGGCAATACGTCGCCTGGTACCTGAGCTTTCTCGGTGACTACCCGCTCGCGGTAAAGTGTTTTTCGATCGCGCAGCCGCCTCAGGCAGACGATAACGCCTCGCCACTGACTGCAGGCGACTATGTGGCGCGCCCTGCGCTGGATGCCATTCCCGAGCTTGCCAAGCACTATCCCATCGTGCTGCTCAACGAAGCGCACAACGTCGCACTCACACGCAGCCTCACCGTGCCGCTGCTCAGCCGCCTGTATGCCGAAGGCTTTCGCTATTTCGCAGCAGAAACGCTGGTGCAAACCGATACCGGCCTGCAGGCGCGCGGTTATCCCACGCATGACAGCGGCTTCTACACCGAGGAGCCCGTCTATGGGGAAATGGTGCGCACCGCTTTGAAACTCGGCTTCAAGGTCATCGCCTACGAAGCGACATCGGACACCCCCAGCGCGGATGCACGTGAAGCCGAACAAGCGCGCCATCTTTACGAGAACGTGTTCGCGAAGGATCCGCGCGCACGCCTGGTGATCAATGCCGGCTACGATCACATCGTGAAATCCGGCCCCTATCTGGGCGGCAGATCGATGGCCGAGCATCTTCACGCACTCACCGGCTTGCCCATGCTCGCCGTCGAACAGACAATGATGTACCCACACCCTGACGGCAACGACGATCATCCGTATTACGCAGCGGTGATGCAGCACCTGCATCCGGACGTACCCATTGTTTTCGTCGCCGCTGACGGCAAGCCGTGGTCGCTTCGTCCCGCCTACGACGTGACGGTGTTTTTCCCGCGAGAGAAGCTGGAACGTGGCCGCCCCACATGGCTGAGCTTATGGGGTTTGCGCCAGGCGCACCTGGTGAGCGCGGAGGATTGCCGCGGTAATTATCCGTGCCTGGTCGAGGCACGCTATAGCAACGAAAGTCCGGACGCGATTCCAGCCGATCGCATGTTGCTTGACCTCCCGCCGATGCCGATCTCCGGCGCACACGTCACGTTGTACACCAGTGCGCAAGGCGTGCCTTCCAGCGATTTGTATTTGCGCCCGGGCCGTTATCAGTTGAGTTTCTCGGTCGGCCCGGACAAGGTACTTCACAGGGAAACCCTCGTCGTGCCAACGCCGTGACCTTCGTCACGCGTCTGCGCTGGCAATACCGCCGCCGACGTCCGCTAGAATCCATCGTTTGCCTTGTCATCGGTGATTCATGCGAAAACGTCGAGTTTCCTGCTTTGTTCTGGCGGCCATGCTGGCCGGCATTGCGCACGGCCAGACATCACCGGCGACCGACGATGGCACGGCCGCGACGCACGGGCCCATCGTCGTGCTCATCACCATTGACGGCTTTCCCGCGCGCGCCTTGAAAGATCCCCGCCTGCCCATGCCAACGTTGCGCAAGCTGCAGGAAGACGGTGCTTACGCGGACGCGATGCAACCCATCAATCCGTCCGTTACCTGGCCCAACCACACCACGCTCATCACCGGCGTGAATGCCAGCGTGCATCACGTGATGGCCAACGGCCTTATCACGTTTCCGCCCGACGGCAGCATGGTGCGCGTAAAGCCCTGGACACCCAAGGACGAACTCGTCCACGCCACCACGCTTTATGACGCACTCGCGGAAAAAGGCCTGAGCACTGGCCAGGTGGATTGGGTGGCCATTTACGATGCCAAAAATGTGCGCTGGGCCTTCGCCGAACAGCCCGATGTGAAAGGCACCATCGCGCAGGATCTGATTGCGCAGGGCCTGGTCTCTTCCGATGCGCTGCAAACCTTCGACGACAGCAGCCCGGCCTGGCGCGACCAGATCTGGACGGACGCGGCCATCGACATTCTCACGCGACACACGCCCAACCTGCTGCTGTTTCATCTGCTGCAAACCGATACGTTGCAGCACGAATACGGTGCGCTTTCGCCTGCCGCGTATGCAGCGTACGCGTATGCGGACGCGTCTATCGCTCGCTTGATCGATGCTGCGCGCAAAGCAGGCTTGCTCGATCGCATCACCTTTGTCATCGCATCCGATCATGGCTTCACCGATTACACGCACGCCATCCATCCGAATGTCGCGCTCGTGCAACAAGGTTTGCTGCATCGGGAAAAAGGCGCTTATGTCGGCGATGTGTGGATCCAGCCCGAGGGTGGCGAAGCCTCACTCTACATTCGCAACGACGCCAAGCGCGCAGCGCTTACTTCGCAGCTGAAGGCTTATTTCGCCACGCAGCCAGGCGTTGGGCATGTCTATACGGGCGACGAGGCACGGCAACTGGGCCTGCCCGCACCCGGTACAACGGGTCAGGCGCTGGATCTGTATCTGATCGCCAAGCCCGGCTATTCCTTCACGGACGGCACCGACGGCCCATGGGTGACTGACGTTCAGCCCGCACGCGGGGCTCATGGCTATCTCAATACCGATCCGGATATGCAGGCACTTTTCGTCGCCGCAGGTGCGCATATACGGCACGGTGTGCACCTGGGTGCCATCACCAATCGCCAAATTGCGCCCACGATTGCGACGATCCTGGGCGTTTCCCTGCCCGCAGCCACACAGGCGCCTTTGGCTGAGATTTTGCAGTGAAAACAGCGCTACAGATTTGATTATTGAAGCCGAACACATTAAAAACAGATGGAGGGGACGTATTCTCCCCGTGTTTTCATCCGTTGACCCTGCCTATACGGGGTCGACGTGCCAGGGAGCGTGCCGCGGTCGGTGCGCGACCCCACATCGGTCGTCTATGCAGATCAAAAATTCCTTCTCCTTCCGCGCTGCCATCATCACCGTCACATGTGCCCTGGGCGCAGGCCTTTCCGGCTTTGCCCCTCCTGCACGAGCCATTGAGCTTCCCTCCCCTCCGGGCTGGCAGCTGCAATGGGGCGACACGTTCGCAGGTCCCGCCGGCTCGCTGCCCTCCAGCACCAACTGGCACATCGATACGGGACACTCCTACCCCAACGGCCCGGTCAACTGGGGCACCTCGGAAATCGAGAACTACACCACCGATCCGGCCAACATCCGCCTGGATGGCCAGGGCCATTTGCTGATCACGCCGCAGCGTGATGCGAACGGCCAGTGGACATCCGGACGCGTGGAAACCGTGCGTGACGATTTCAGCCCGCCCGATGGCGGCATGCTGCGCATGGAAGCCCGCATCCAGATGCCGGACGTGACCGGCCCGCGCGCACTCGGTTACTGGCCCGCGTTCTGGGCACTCGGCAGCAACTATCGCACCAGCATGGTTTGGCCTGGCTCGGGCGAATTCGACATTATGGAAAGCGTCAACGGCCTGGATGCCGTGTGGGGCATTCTCCACTGCGGCGTGAATCCAGGTGGCCCGTGCGGCGAACCCATCGGCATCGGCAGCCGCCTACCCTGCCCGCACGAAGCATGCACGGCTGGCCCGCACACCTTCACGTTCGAATGGAACCGCAGCGTCACGCCCGAGCAGATGCGCTGGTTCGTGGATGGGCAGCTCGTCAACCAGGTTGCCGAAAACCAGCTTTCCGCCGAAACATGGCGCGAGCTGACCCAACAGCGCGGCTACTTCCTGCTGCTGGACGTGGCGATGGGTGGCGGCTTCTCGTTCGTGATGTCCGGCTGGAAACCCACACCGACGCCCGACACGGAACCGGGTCATCCGATGATCGTCGACTACGTCGCCGTGTGGACCAAACCCGGTACGGGCAAGAAGGTGCCGGCGCAGCCTGAAATGGCGGCGGATGCGAATAAGCCGGGGCAGAAAGCGGTCGCCAAGGGGTAACCCATGCCTCTCGCTGGAGCGCCGCACTACAGCTGCTTGCGTCGCTCCGCGACGTCATCCGGCGTAACGGTACCTTGCTTGTTACCAAAATGCGCAATCACATAATTGGCGAGCGCTGCAATTTCCGTGTTGGAATAGGCGTCGCCGAAACGCGGCATGAAGACGTCGGCATTCTCACCGCGCAAGCTTGAGCCTTGCAGCAGAATTTGCGTCACATTGATGCCGTGCACATCGTTCACGCCACGCGTACCCAGCAACGATGCGTACGGCGTTTGCTGGCCTTTGCCGTTCCACTGATGGCAGCTTGCGCAAGCGCCTTCGAACAACTTGAAGCCTGCTGTATCTGCGTGCGCATCGCCGGCAGGCGCGGTAGCGCTTGATGCCAACGTCGGCGCGGGCTTGGTGTCGACCGTGATGGGATCTTTACCCGCGCGCGCCGGTACACTGCGCAAGTAGGTAATGAGTGCACCGGTATCGGCTGGCTGGAGAAAGCGCAGGCTGTTTTCCACGGCTTCGGCCATCGGCCCTGATGCGGAACCGCGACCGTTGGCATGTCCGGTCGTGAGGTAGCTTGCAATGTCGCTGTCGCTCCACGCGCCGATGCCGTGCACAGGGTCTGACGTGATGTTGTATGCGTGCCAGCCTTGCAGCATTTCGCCGCTGAGCTCTTGCGCGTGATCCATGGCAAATGCGACGTTCCTTGGTGTGTGGCATTCGTCGCAATGCCCTAGCGCGGTGGCGAGATACTTGCCGCTGTTCCATTGCGATGATTGCGACGCATCGGGCTGAAAACGCCGGTTTTTGAAGAAGGCGGCATTCCAGAAACCGAGGGTCCACCTCTGGTTGTAGGGGAACGAAAGATCATTCCTGCGATTGGGCTGCGAGATCTTCGGCAGGCTGAAAAGATACGCCTTGATCGCCAGCACATCAGCGCGGCTAAGCGCGGTGTAGGAGGTATAGGGGAATGCGGGATACAGATGCTCGCCATGCTTACCGATGCCATCGTGCAAGGCATGCACGAACTCGTCATCCGTCCAGCTTCCGATACCGTTTGTTTCGTCCGCCGTAATGTTGGAAGAATAAATGGTGCCGAATGGCAGGCGAAACGCCACGCCGCCTGCGTAGTTCTTGCCTGATCCGGGTACGGTATGACACGCCGCGCAATCGGCCGCTCGGGTGAGGTATTCGCCACGCGCCAGCACCGCGGCCGACGCGGGCGCGCCAGCAAGCGCTGGCGACGTACCGTCGGAATGATCAGCGCGATTGAGATACAGGTAAGCGCCCACGCCAAGCAACACGATCACTACAACGACAATCAGGAAGCGGATCATGCGATGTCCCTCCCTTCATGCCTCGCGGTCGATACCACCGATTTGAGCGCATCGGGGTTCTGCACCAACCGATCGCGATCCACCGGCAATTGGTACAACCGCACGCCCGTCGCAGCGAAAATCGCATTCGCAAGCGCGGGGGCAGCGATCGCCGTGCCCACTTCGCCGATACCACCAGGTGCCTCCGCGTTGATGACGCGGTACACCTGGACATTCGGTGCCTCATTGATACGCAGGCTGCGATAGTTGTTGAAGTTGCTCTGCTCGACCGCGCCATCCTTGATGGTGAGGCCGTTGTACAGCGCCGCGCTGAGTCCAAACAACAGGCCGCCCTGCAATTGCGCTTCGACCGACCCCGGATTGACCGTAATGCCGCAGTCGATCGCCACCACCGCCTTGCGCAGACGCACCTCGCCCTGCGGCGTGACTTCGGCTTCGACGATGGCGCACACGTGACTGCCGAACGGCTCGCCCAGCGCAACGCCGCGCCCCACGCGCGGCGGCAACGACTGGCCGCCCCAGCCGATCTTCTCGGCCGCGAGATTTAGCACGCCGAGCGCGCGTGGATTTTTCTGCAGCAATGCGCGGCGGTATTCGAACGGGTCTTTGCCGGCGTGATGCGCCAGTTCGTCGATAAAGCTTTCGACCACGAACAAATTGTGCGTAGGGCCTACGCCGCGCCACCACCCGACCACGATGCCGGGCGGCATATCGTGCCGGATCCACTCCACGCTGCCCCTGGGAATGTCGTACGGCAGTTCGGCCACGCACTCCACCGCATCGCTGTCCATGCCGTCCTTGCCCATGGCGCCGGGTGCAAAGCGTGCCAGCACCGAGCCGCCGCTGGTGCGATAGCCATACCAGAGAGGACGGCCATCAGCATCGAGCACGGCGCTGACGACATCGTGATACATCGGCCGCATACGGTCGTGACGGATGTCTTCTTCGCGCGTCCACACCACTTTCAGCGGATAGGAAACCTGCTTGCCCAATGCCACCGCCTGTTCAACCCAATCCGTTTCCAGGCGGCGTCCGAAACCACCGCCCAAATACTGGTTGTGAAATACGATTTTTGTTTCTGGCAAACCGGTGATTTTTGCAGCGACTTCCGCCGCCCGCATCGGCACCTGCGTGCCGCTCCAGACTTCGCACTGATCGGCGGTGACGTGCACGGTGCAATTCATCGGCTCCATGGTCGCGTGCGCGAGCATCGGCGACTGATATTCCGATTGGATGACCGTGCCCTGCGGCCGCTCGCCGCCGTTGCGCGCCATGATGCCTTGGCCATGGCGCGCGCTATCGGCAAGCGCATCGCGCAACTGCTGGGTGGTGAGATGCGCGTTTACACCGCGATTCCACTCGATGACCAGCGCATTCAAACCCTGCAGCGCCGCCCAAAAATGTTCCCCTACCACGGCCACGGCGTTATCCAGGCGTAGCACATCTACCACGCCAGGCATCTTGCGCGCGGCTTTGTCGTCCACCGAAGCAAGCGTGCCGTTGAACGTGGGGCATGCCATAACGGTGGCGATCTTCATGCCGGGTACGCGCACATCGATGCCGAACTGTGTCGCGCCCTTCACTTTGTCCGGCGAATCCACGCGCCGCATTGGCTTGCCGATCAGCTTGAAATCCTTGGGATCGGTAAGCGATACCTTGTCGGGCATCGGCAGCCTGCCCGCAACATCGGCCAATTGATTGAACGTTGCACTGCGACCTGATGCCTGATGATGCACAACGCCACGCTCCACCGTGCAGGTGGATGGATCGACATGCCATTTCACTGCCGCCGCACTCACCAGCATGCTGCGCGCGACGGCGCCGGCCTCGCGCAAGACCGGCCAGGTGCCGCGCGTACTGGTCGAGCCACCTGTTATCTGCCCACCGAGGAGGGGAATGCCGTAAAGATCATCGCTAGGCGGCGAATGCTCGACCGTGATTTGGTCCAACCCCACACCCAGTTCCTCAGCCAACAGCATGCAGCAGCCCGTATAGATGCCCTGGCCCATTTCCACGCTGGGCATCACCAGTCGCACCGGGCCACTACTATCGATGCGAATAAAGGCGTTGGGCGCAAACGGCGGATTACCGTCGGCAAGCGCGGCGGCCGTATCCGCAGGCTGCCGTCTTGCGCTCATCATGGCCGATGCGGCGCCCGTGCCACCCAGCCATAAAAAAGCAATCGCCAGGCCGCCTGCCTGAAGCGCATGGCGACGGCGCAGATCGACAGCGTCCTGTTCGTTCGCTGCCGCTTGCATTTGAAGCTCCGCGTTCATGATGCAGCCCCTTCCGGCGCGCTGACCATGGTTTGCGGAACCTGTGCCTTGCCGGTGGCCGCCTGCTTGATCGCGGCGCGAATGCGCACATAGGTGGCGCAGCGACAGATGTTGCCGGACATCGCCGTGTCGATATCGGCATCCGTGGGATTGGGCGTGCGCGCCAGTAATGCCGCCGCCGACATGATCTGGCCAGACTGGCAATAACCGCATTGCACCACATCGACATCCAGCCATGCTTGCTGGATTTTCTGCCCGGCGGGCGTGTTGCCAATCACTTCGATGGTGGTGATGGCACGTTGACCGATGGCGCCTACCGGCAGCACGCATGAACGCACCGCCTGGCCATCCAGATGCACGGTGCACGCGCCGCACTGGGCAATGCCGCAGCCGAACTTGGTGCCGGTCAGACCGATGACATCGCGCAATACCCATAGCAGTGGCATGTCATCGGGTACATCGACCGGGTAGGACTGACCGTTGACGGACAACGACAACATGTAAGCCTCCGTACGACCTGAGATCGACGCCCATTGCCCAATACTGCAGCCACTTGGCCGAAACGCCCGGCGCTTTCACGCATGCAACGAAATCATCACATTGGACCCGGCATAACGACCAGTTCCCAGGAAAGCCGCTGGCCGATTGTTTCAACGTGAAACGCATCGCATGATGGCATCGGACGCTATATACATAACACCATGACGCCCATGAATTTTGCGCCTTTTATTCGACAACGGCAAAGATGAATTCAGCCCACGAGCTAGGCATTTTGATCGGTGCGTTGCGGCAATTGCACCGTGACGCTTCGTCCAAGGCGGCGCTGGCGACGCTTACCCGCACGCGAGGTTCCACCTTCCGTCGCCCCGGCACACGCATGCTGGTGCTTGGCGATGGCCAGGTGGTGTGCGAGTTATCCGGTGGTTGCCCGCAACGCGACATCGTGGCGCGCGCGCTGAACGTCATGGCCGATGGCAAACCAAGCCTGGTTCGCTACAACGCCGAATCCGGCCTGGACGTGTTGATTGAAATGGGTTGCGGTGGCGAGCTGGAAGTGCTGATAGAGCCCCTGCTCGCCATCTGCGATACGGATTTCATCGATACGCTGTCGCGCTGCCTGCACGAACGACGCACCATCCACATGGCGACGCTGTTCGCGATCGACGACACGGTGACCACGCCCCGGCGTCTCGTATGGAACGGAGCCGATGTGCTGCACGATACGATCGATGACGCATCGCTCGTGCAGAACATTCGGGTGCACGCGTCCTCATTGACTTCACGGCGCGCCAGCTCGTTGCGCCTCCCCTTCGCGCAAGGCACCACTGATGTGTTACTTGAAATCATCGCGCCACCCCACGCGCTCGTCGTGATCGGCAGCAGCGCCGCCGCGCGCGCCCTGCTGCCCTTGGCCAACGCATTAGGCTGGCCAACCACACTGGTGGACAGCGACCCTGCCCGCCTGCGCATCGCCGATCTGCCCAACGGGTTGAACACGATATGCGCTTCGCCGCAGCAACTCCTGCGCGCCGTGCCGCTGGATGCACACAGTTCGGTTGTGGTCATGACGCACAACCTCGAGTACGACATGGCCTATCTCCATGCATTGCGCCATGCACCAGTCGCCTACCTCGGCGCATTGGGATCGCGCGAACGCGTGGCGCGGATGCGCGCCACGCCTACCTTGAACGGCTTGAACGTACACGCGCCGGCAGGGCTGGATATCGGCTCGGAAACGCCGGAAGAAATCGCTCTGGCGATCGCGGCAGAGATCATGGCAGTCATCAACCATCGCAGTGGCACTCCGCTGCGCGACAACGACGGCGCCATCCACTGATGGCCGCATACGATCACAATCTTCCGGTGATCGTGTTGCTTGCCGCCGGCGAAGGCAGCCGCTTTGGAAGCGCCAAGCAACTCGCAACGATTGCCGGCGAGCCGATGCTAAGACGGGTGGCGCGTATGCTGCTGCGTATCGATGTGCCTGTCATCGTCGTGACTGGTGCCTACGCCGATGCCGTCGAAACGGTGATCGGCGATTTACCGCTCAATATAGTCCGCTGCGAGCAATGGCAGCTTGGCATGGGCCAGTCGTTGGCCACTGGCATGCTCGAACTGATGCGTAATTTTTCTCAGGCGTCCGCTGCACTTGTGTGCCTTGCCGATCAACCGCTCATCCATGATGATCTTCTGCGCAACATGCTCGAACGTCACGCGAAGGCGCCCGACCGCATTCTCGCGACTGCGCAGCGAGGCATTCTCGGACCACCCGCATTGTTTCCCCGCGATTGCTTCGGTGCACTGGTGTCACTTTCCGGCCCGCGAGGTGCACACGACATACTGAAGCAAGAGGTTGCGCGTGTAGAGCCCTTTGCCTGGGAGGCGTGTGCTGACGTCGATACACCCGGCGACCTTCAGTACGTGCAGGCATGGCTGGCAACTGCGCATGCTCGCTCCGATGACCATTAAGCGAAGCGCGGATTCTTGCGAATAGCTGTCGCCCCCGCTCCGTAGCGTCCGTGCGATACACGGTTTTGACGTTCAGCCATCTATTTTTTCTGTCGCAATTCTGTAAAGTCTCGCTATCCGCCTGACGTCGCAGCCTGCATTGCTGCCGTGCAGCAGGCCCGCCGCCCGCGCGGATCAGTCGCTTGGAATACAGCCAAGCTGTTCTGAAGGGAGGGGCTTATGTCGAAACGGGCACACGCCCTTACGTACAGCACCCTTGCCGGCGACGGTCGCCGTGACCACGCCTATCCGTCTTTCCGTCTAAACACTCGCCCCGTCCGGCGGGATGCACGCATGCACTGTCCAACGAATCTGGGAGCTACACGCTGCGGGTAGCGCGGAGTACGCACTCCATCTCTTCCATCCTGGGGAGGTTCCTGCAATGAGCAACGAACAGGCTGTTGCGCGATTCTCGAACCCTGCACCACTCGGTCTGGCGGGTTTCGCTTTGACGACGTGGTTGCTGAGCATGATCAATGCCGGCTGGTTTACCGGCGATGCGATGAACATGGTACTTGCGGTGGCGATGGCCTATGGCGGCACCGCGCAGATGATCGCCGGCGTGATGGAATTGCCGCGAAACAATACGTTCGGCGCCACCGCCTTCATAAGTTACGACGCATTCTGGTGGTCGTTCGTGCTGTTTTTGTTGTTGCCGCACGAAAAGGTGCCCGGTGCATTTGTGGGCTGGTATCTCTTCATGTGGGGCGTATTCACGTTTTACATGTGGATCGGCACGCTGCGCGCGGCGTTTGCGTTGCAACTTATCTTTCTCGCCTTGTGGATAACGTTCTTCCTGCTGGCTGCGGGTGAATGGACCGGCATGAGCAGCTTGCATGTGGCCGGAGGATACGTGGGTCTCCTCACGGCACTGTTTGCGTTTTACCTGTCGGCCGCCGAAATCATCAATGGTGCACACCAGCGGGCGGTGCTGCCCATTGGCACGCCGACATTGCACGAGGTATCGACCGCGCCACTCAGCGCACCGCGATAACGACAAGGAGCACTCCATGAAACGACATGCCCTGTATCTGGCCATGGCCGCACTGGGCCTGGCCGCAACCGCTCCCGCCTATGCGCAATCGGACAATCGTGATGACGAGATCAAGGCGCTCAAGGCGTTGGTGGAAAAACAACAACAGCAACTCAATCAACAGCAGCAGGATCTGCAGCAATTGCACAATGCATTGACGCAATTGCAGACCCAGCAAACGCAACAGCAGACGCAGATCCAACAAACCCAGCAAGCGCAGGCACAGCAGGCGCAAACAGTGGCCGCCGCACCTGCGCCAGCAGCGTCCGCGCCGACCTTCACCAGCGCACCCGGTGTGTCGGTGGCGTTTCATGGTTTCATCGATGCGACCGCGTTCTCGCAGAGCAAGAGCTATACGTACGGCAATGGGCAGAACGCCGAATACCCCATTCCGGGATCGACCGGTACTCTGAGCGGCGTGGACGTTCGCAATACGCGTTTCTGGTTCGATCTGACCGGCGCGAAGGTTGCAGGCGACTGGACCGGCGGCGCGCATCTGGAGATGGATTTCTTCGGCGGTTTCAACGGCACTACGGCGTACTCGCAGCAGCAACCGCTGCCTCGGTTGCGCCAGGCTTATTTGCTGCTCACCAATCCCGTCACCGGCAGCACGATCAAGATCGGGCAGATGTGGGACCTCATGTTCCCCCTGGACGACCTGCCCGATTCGCTCAGCCATATCGCCTTCCCGCTCGGTTATGGTGCCGGTGTGATCGGCTGGCGTTTCCCGGGTGCTATTTATTCGCAGGATCTCAATCACGGTTCGAGCGGACCGCAATGGCGGCTGGATGTCGGGGCGTTCGAGGGCACCTGGGCCAGTCCGGGTACCCCGACCAATTACACCAGTGCAGGCAACGCGGGTTTCCGTCCGCAGATCGAAGCCAAGCTGCATGTGGAAGAGGAAAAGGAATGGATGTTGTTCCTTGCCGCCCATTGGAGCCAGATCGACCTGGCCGGCGTGGGCAACACGGAGCCTACGCCGATCAAGCGCCAGTTCTCCAGCGAAGCCGTCGAACTGGGCGGTCTGTGGACGCCGGGTCCATGGGTACTCAAGAGTGTGGTGTACACCGGCAGGGGTATCGGTGAGATCTTCGGCGACCTTTCGCAATTCGGGGACATCAAGGACACCGGTGGCTATGTCATGGGCGGCTACAAGTTCACACCGAACTGGAGCGCCAATCTGTTCTATGCGATCAGCAAGCCCAACGCGAACGATGTTGTCTTATGGTTGAACAGCGGCTCGACCGGTCTGCTCAAAAGTCGCCAGGCCGCTGCCAATCTTCAATACAGCGTCGGTGACTATTCCTTTGCCCTGGAATGGATCCACGCGATTATCGATTCCACCAAGACCGGCGCTACGCGCACCATGACCAGTGGCAATCAGCTCAATGTGAGTGCGATGTATAAGTTCTGATGGCTTCATGGCCTTTCCTCTGTACACAGGGGAAAGGTCAACGCTACGCGGCTGTCAGCCACTATTTCCAGAGCATCGAAGCGGGTAACGTTTCTCGCTATAGCCATCTCATCGCCTCACCGTCATTCCGGCGAAAGGCCGGAATGACGGTGAGGCACGAGGGCGATTTAACGAGCCTCGGCCGAAGAAGGCTCCGACATATAGCCACCGCCCAGCGCATCGATCAGCCGGATGGAAAGGTCGGCCTGCCGGCTTTGCAGCGCAGCCAGCTGCTGATCGGCAAGCAGCAGTTGCTGGCGACTGGCCAGTGGTGTGAGCGGACCGCTTACGCCGCCCTTGTAGGCGGAGAATGCATCGCGCCAACTCTTTTCGGCATCCTGCTTGGCGCGTTGTTCCAGTGCGATTTGCGTGCGCACTGAGGACAGCGCGGACACCAGGTCCGCCACCTCGTTCACCGCACTGATCAGCAGGCTGTTGTAGTGTGCCACGGCCTCGTCGTACTGCGCGTCGGCACCGGCGAGATTGGCGCGCAATCGACCGCCTTCGAAAATAGGCAGCGTCAGTGCCGGCCCCACCGAATACGTGCGCGCGGGAAGCTGGAACACATTCACGCTACCGCCCACGGCGACGACGCCAGCCATGGCGCTCAAACTGATGTTGGGCAAAAACTGGGTCTTGGCGGCCTTGATGTCATGCGATGCCGCCTCGACCTGCCAACGCGCGGCCACCAGGTCGGCGCGCCGGCCGATCAGATTCACCTGCAATTGGTCAGGCACGGCGATCAGGCCGGGATCGAGCAGATGCGGACGGACGATGCTCAAGCCACGATCCGGCCCCTGCCCCAACAGCACGGAAAGGCTGCTGCGTGCAGCGTCGATGGCGCGCTCTGCCTGCGTTTTTTCCTGCTCCGCGCTCGCTGCCTGCGAATCGGCAAAGGCTTCCTGCTGCGGCGTGCTCAGACCGCCCTCAAGCAGGCGACGTGTGAGCGTGAGCGTCTGCGTGGTGCGTTTGACTTCATCCTCGGCCACATCCCGTTCTGCAAAGGCATAGCCCAGCGCCACGTACGCGCGCGCAACGTTGACGGAAAGCTGGATACGCGCGGCACGGGCGTCGATTTCTGCTGCACGACTGCGCCCAAGCGCTGCTTCCCACGCGGCGCGCTTACCGCCCCACACATCCATATCCCACGAGAAATTGGCCGTGACCGCCTTGCCCCAGGCGAAATGGCCCAGCACATATTCGGGATAGACCGGATCCTTGTTGGATAGCCGCACGCCGCTGGCGCCTGCTTCGAGATCAGCTTGCGGGAGCCGCGCTGCGTTGGCGACATCCGCCACGGCCTGCGCCTGTCGCGCACGCGCCTGTGCTTCATCCAAGGTGGGATTGTGCTGCAGCGCCTCCTCGATCAGCGCGGTGAGTTGGGGATCGCCGAAGCCCACCCACCAATCCTGCGCGGGCCACGCAGTGGGGCTGAGCGGCACGTTGGCGAAGCTCTGATCGCTCCTGAGGCTGCTTGCATCGATCGTCTTGCCGTTGGTATGCAAGCCACCTGTCGCAGCGCAACCGGCAAGTGCGATGCACGCAGCAAGCAGCACGATCGCAGCTTGGGGCAAAGACATGTTCATCATTCTGGACATGATTGCCTCACTGCGATACCGCGGGCGCGTGGGTGTTTTCGCTGGGATGAACGATCAACGTCGCCGTCTGCCCCGCCACCAGCACGGTTCCCGCCGGCATATGGTCGGTATCGATGCGCACGCGCACCGGCACGCGCTGCGCCAGACGCACCCAGTTGAAGGTGGGATTGATGTTGGCAAGCAGATCGGCGCCCGTAGGATCGACCGCACCCGCAATACCGCGTGCCACGCCTT
This sequence comes from Dyella monticola, assembly GCF_003363155.1. GTDB lineage: Bacteria > Pseudomonadota > Gammaproteobacteria > Xanthomonadales > Rhodanobacteraceae > Dyella_B > Dyella_B monticola. The sequence continues at coordinate 78,908 of NZ_QRBE01000012.1, forward strand.
CCACGGTACCGCGCAAATGCACACCGCCGCTCATCAGGCGAATATCGACCGGATCACCCACATGCAGGTGCGGAAGCTTGGTTTCTTCGAAATAGCCATCCACCCAGAACGAGTGGCTATCGATCACCGCAAGCCGTGGTGCGCCGGCGCTGGCGTAATCGCCCACACGTACCAGGAGGTTCGTGACGTAACCATCCGCTGGCGCACGCACCTGGGTGCGTTCCAAGTTGAGTTGCGCGGTGGCCAACGCCGCCTGCGCCTGCTTGACCGAAGCCTGCGCCTGCTGTTGCGCAGCCGCCGCCTGTTCGATGCCGGCCCGTGCCTTGTCCCAGGTCGCACGCGCGGCATCTGCGGTCGCGCTGGCGTTGGCAATGTCTTCGCTGGATACCACATCCTTGAGATTCTGCCGGCGCCTGGACTGCGCCTCGTACATGACGAAATTCGCCTTGCTCTGCGTGGTACTGGCTTTGGCGGCATCGAGATTTGCCTGCGCCGCAGCCACTAAGGCCTGCGCGGCAGCAAGGTTGGCCTTGGCCTGCTCGGCGGCATCCTCATAGCGCGGGCGGTCGATGACAAACAGCACGTCGCCCTTCTTCACTTGCTGGTTATCGACCACGTTCACGGCAGTGACCAGGCCGGAAACGTCCGGCGCGATGCGCACTACATTGGCGCGGATGCGTCCGTCGCGGGTCCAGGGCGAATACATGTAATGCCGCCACAATCCATAGCCGATAAGGACAGCAAGCACCACGAGGATGACGGTGATGGCGACGCGGATGTAGAGAGTATTTTTCATGGAATCAGGTACGAGTCATTCGCCGTTAAAAGGTCAGCAGCGCCAAGCCGCCGAATACGCATACAAGGAAGGCCAGGCGTACCAGCGCCGGATGCCACACATAGCGGTACAGGCCATAGCGGCCTACTACGCGGTCGAAGAGCAGCAACAGCGCAATGGCCAGCACGAACCAGACCAACAGTCCAGGAACCAGCGCGCCACCGATGGCGATTTCACGTGGCATGGGCAACTCCTTGTGCACGGGCAGGTACTTGCATGTACGCGGCAAGCACGGATTGATCGTCCAGCAGCGCCAGGCGCAGGACGTGCAGATGATTGAGCAACGACCACATGGCCTCATCGCCGTCGATCAGGGCGATGGTGGCGGCGAGAGCATCGCGCGCATAGGCGTAGGTAGCGGTATCGGGATGCTCGTAAAGCTGAGCGATCGCATCGATGGTTCGTTCGATCGCTTCGCGCACGTCTTCGGGTAGCGGATGGCCAGCCATCTCATCACGCAGCTCGATCAAAGTGCGTCCTACTTCATGCACGGACAGCGTCCAGCCCACCAGGTTGCGCGACGCCTGACTGCCGCGTTCGGTATACGCAATGATCTGGCCGAATAGATCATGGTTGACGCTTTCGAAGCGCGCACGCAATCCAGGCAATGGCGCGTCAGCGGCAAGACGCACCTGACGGCGCAAACGATCCAATTGACGGCGGCGCAGCCACAAACTGCCGATGGCCGGCGGCACGAGCACAAAGGCTACGCCCGCCGTTGCCAGTCCAACGAGCTCGGCCAGCGCCTCGTTCCAGAAAAACAAGACGTCATAGCTCATCAGGTTGCGCAACGCGATAGTCAACGTAAAGCCAAGGCCATAACCCACGCCGATACGCGCGGTGATAGGCCACGCCATCATCGCCATGCCGATCATCAGGAACGGCACGGAACCCGCCACCAGCAACCCGAAACCGTCCATCAGCGGCAATACGAAGAACTGGCAGAGGAAGCTTGCGCACATGCCAAGCAGAAAACCGAACGAGGTGTGCTGTACCCACTGCGAGGGATTGGGCGTGGCGGCAAACAACCCTGCAAATACCGTTGCCAGCAGCATCGCCGATGCGCCCGACGGCCACGCCGAAAGGATCCAGAACAGGCTCAATGCGCCCATCACGAGCGAGGTGCGCAGCATCGCCAGCCCTGCACCGAGGAAATCATTGCCGCGCTCGAAGTGCACGCGCTCGGTTACCGCACCGAAAAGCCTGGGTGCCTGCAGCGCGGATGCCGTTTCCACGTATGCATAAAGTTCATCGACGAAGCGATCGATTAGCGTGGCACCGGTATCGAAATCAAGCATGTCGTAGGCGGAGATCATTTTCGCGCGCAGCACCGCCCTGCATTGTTTGATCGCCTGCCGTGCGTTGTCTATCCGCGGCAACAGCGCGCGCGCGGGGGCGCCTGCTTCAAAGGGCGCATCGAGGGCGCCGGCGAGCGGACGGTACAGTTCGATCAGCGCGTTAGCCGCCATCTCATGCCCCAGGCGCTTGAGGCGGTTGATCAGATGGTGCAAGGTCTGCAGCGTCGTCGAGGTCGACATGAAACGCTGGTTGAGCAGCAGCATGTGGCCGCTGCGCGCACGCGCCTCCGGGTCTTCAAACACCACCGAGCTACGCAGATCCTCTACGGCCACCGCATCGCGGACGAAACGCAGGTGCGCATTTTCGATATCGGCACGAGCCACCTTGCCGCACATCGCACGTTGTACGAACTGGATGAAATTGGTGAACTGCGCGCGGCAGAGGCGGCGCAGATCGTCGCGAATGCGGCTGGGAAACACCACGTCGCTCACTGCGGCCGAAACGGCCAGGCCCAGCAATACCTCGCTCAGGCGCCATACCGCGGTATTGAATACGTCCACCGGACTATTGATCGCCGGCAACGCCACGATCGCCGCTGTATAACCGGACAGCACGAACGCATAGGACTTGAAGTTGCGATACAGCGTGGCGCCGCCAGCGCACGCACCGATCCACAGCGAAAGCGCAGACAAGAACAACACGCGCTGCTGCGGAAACAGGGCGACGATCATGAACCCCGCCACCGCACCGATGATCGTGCCGATAGCGCGATAAAAACTCTTGGCCAGCACCATGCCGGTTTGGCGGTTGGCAACGATGACCGTGGTGAGCATCGCCGTCGAAGGCTGAGGTAGCTCCAAGCGCATGGCCAGCCAGCCGGTGATGTAGAAGGCGAGCAACGACTTGACTACGAATAGCCAGGTGGCGGTTTCCTCACGCAGGCTTGCCGCGATGACATCGCGCGTTGCGGGTGTCGCTGCCTGCACTTCAGTTACGGACATGACGACCCCAGCTTAGTCTGCCAATCCGCTCAAGAACTTCTTCAACAGCTTTTCGAGCTGGCTTTGCTCGGAAACCGTCAGGTGACGCCCCTGCTTGGCCAGCAACGTACAGATATCCGGAAGAAGACTTTCGAGCAACGCTTGTCCTTGCGACGTCAAGCTCAATTCGATCTTGCGACGATCGTCCGCGCTACCGCTGCGGGCGATCAGACCTTTTTCGCACAGCTCGTTGGTCAGTCTGGTGATGTTGGCCGATTTCTCGCCCGCCGCATCGGCCAGCTCCGACGGCGACATCGTACCGCTCGCTGAGCCGTAGAGCATCATCAGCAGGTTGTATTGCGGATGATTGAGGCCGTAAGGCTTGAGCGTAAGGTTTGCATCGTCGTGTAGCAGCTTGTGGATGTGCTTGATCAGCCGCACGAGGGTGGCTGGACGGCGAGGAAAATCAGGATAACGGCGGCATGTGACCGCCAGACGTTGCTCGGTCGAGGCGAAATCGCTCATCGGTGGGGCCCGCGCGTATCATACATTTATATATATTATATAAATGTACTATTTTTGCAAACGCGCAGCAGCCGCAAAGCCACGGCCCGCCAGCTCTGCAAGCACTCTAGCCAGATTTGGAGTCGCCAACCCGTTCGGGCTTACGCGGTGGACGGCTCCCGCGCCTGCATAGCTACCTCGAACGCACGTTTGCGGGCCGCGTGATCAAAAACGTTCGAGGTAATCATCAGCTCATCCGGATGATGACGATCGATGAAGGCGGCCAGGCCATGGCGCACGGTGTCGGGCGCACCCACGACGGCGCAGGCCAAGGCGCGATCCACCATGGCCTTTTCGGCGGGCGTCCACCAGCTTTCGATGTCCTCGATCGGCGGCGGGATCAGGCCCGGGCGCCCGCGTCGCAGATTGACGAAGCTCTGCTGCTGCGTGGTGAACAGCCGCCGCGCGTCGTCATCGGTCTGACCGGCAACCACGTTGACGCCGAGCATGGCATGCGGCTTGTCCAGGCGCGCGGACGGCCTGAAATCGCGCCGATAAAGAGCAAGGGCTTCATCCATCGCATCCGGCGCGAAGTGCGAGGCAAAGGCGAACGGAAGGCCGAACGCAGCGGCAAGCTGGGCACTGAAAAGGCTCGAGCCCAGCAACCACACCGGCACATCCACACCCGCGCCCGGCACTGCACGGACCACCTGTCCCGGCACGGCAGGCTCGAAGAAGGCAAGCAGCTCCTGCACATCATTCGGGAACGTCTCGGCCGCCTCGTAGTAGCGGCGCAACGCACGTGCAGTGGCTTGATCGGTGCCCGGCGCGCGGCCCAGTCCCAAGTCGATACGCCCTGGATACAGCGATGCGAGCGTGCCGAACTGCTCGGCCACCTGCAGCGGCGCATGGTTGGGTAACATGATGCCGCCTGCCCCTACCCTGATGCGCGACGTGCCACCGGCCACATGCCCGATCAGCACGGCCGTCGCAGCGCTGGCGATCCCTGGCATGTTGTGGTGCTCGGCCAGCCAGTAGCGCGTGTAGCCTAGCTGCTCGGCCCAGCGCGCCAGATCCAGCGTGTTGGCGAAAGCCTGTACAGGGGTGCTGCCTTCGGTGACGGGCGCCAGATCAAGTACGGAAAACGGAATCATGGGAGGACCTCGATAACGAAGCCCTAAATGTGGGGGTCGTTGAGCGTAAAGCCAGAGCGCCGCGCGATACTCAGAAAGCCTGCTGCTGCGGATACTCTGCGGTGAAATCGTTATCCCACAGGAAGTTGGTGAACGACACCGTGGCCGACACCTCCAGGCCTTCCACGAAGTGCCAGCAACCGACTGGCAAAAACAGCACTTCGCCTGGATTCAACGTACAGGAAAGCACCTGCACATCGGTCATGTGAGGGTAGCGCTGCAGGTCGATCTGCCGCCCATCCACGTGCGTAAAGCAATGCTCATGGTTGTAGACATGCGCGATTTCGCAGGCCTGCATCAGCAGGATGCGCTTGCGACCCATCACCTGCGCCATGAAATTGTTGGTGAGATCGTGGTGGAACGGCGTAATGGTGCCGGCCGGGCCAAACCACAGAAAACCTTGTGTGGGCCCGTTGCCATTCAAATACGCGGGAAGCTGCACGATGTCCTGCCACAGTTCGGCCAAGGCCGTGCAGTTCTTTCCCTCGTTGTACGCCGTCATGTAGAAATCGTTGCTACAACCGGCGCTGCGCACCATGTCCACGTAATCACCGAATAGCATCGTTTTACGATGCGCGGTCTTACGCAATTCATACTGCGCATCGGTGTCGCGTCCGAATTGAATTTCCACTTCGCGATCGCCGCAGCGCTGCTTGAAGTAATCGAAGCCCCATTTGTTCATGGCGGGCCAATCGTCCATCATGCCGGTGATGATCACCGGCCGGCCCGCGGTGTAATACGCATCGAGAAATTCTTCGCGTGACAACATGTGCCGACGCGGAACGTTCGCGTCGCGCAGCCGGTTCATGTGTCGCTGCGTTTCCAGCACCCAATCGTGCTTGGCGATTCGATTGCGCAGACGCTGCGCGCCCAGAAGATAAGGGCTGGTCATGGCCTGCTGCAGCTCCGCCACGGATTCCTCGTGCGGAATGCCCGCCTGCAGCATCTGCATGTAGATGCTTTGCGGTGCAGCTTCCAATAAAAGGTTTTCTGCAATCCAGCGGCGCCACTCGTTGTCGACATGGACCACCGGCCGTAACTCGACGTTCGCCATGACATCCCCTCGCGCGTTGCCCGGCAGCGGTATCGGCAGCGAGCCTAGCGCAGCCGCCTGGGCGATAACGCCGATTGTGTCGCCGAAATGACAACGTTGGCAACTGCGGTTTTCCAGGCATCTGTACTGCACCTGTCACCCCGTTGACAGGTCATCGACCCCACCCGTAAAAAAGTGGTTTTCCAGCATCGTTTACGTCCAGGGGAAAACCATCATGCCCTCCGCCGCAGAAGGCACTGGGCCCGGGCGTTCACCGGGGCGACGGTCATCCAGCATGAGCACGCCCATGCGCCCGTCAGGTATCACTCCGCCAACGCCGCATCCACGATGCTTTGCGCTTCGCGCAGGATTTCTTTCAAATGCGCATCGCTACGGAAGCTTTCACCGTAAATCTTGTAGATCTCCTCGGTGCCCGACGGACGCGCGGCAAACCAACCGCTTTGCGCCATCACCTTGATGCCTCCGATCGGCGCGTTGTTACCGGGCGCGCGGTCCAGCACCTGTTCGATTTTCTCGCCGGCAAGCTCGCTGCTCTGCAATTGCTGCGGCGAAAGCTTGGCCAGTTTGGCTTTCTGTTGCGCGTTCGCCACCGCGTCCACACGGCTGGTATACGGCTTGCCGAGTGCCTCGGTCAGCTCAACGTAGAGCTCGCCTGGATCTTTGCCCATGCGAGCGGTCATCTCCGCGGCAAGCAGCGAGGGCACAATACCGTCCTTGTCGGTGGTCCACACCTGCCCATCGTGGCGAAGCATGGACGCGCCCGCGCTTTCCTCGCAGCCGAAACCCAGCGAGCCATCGAACAAGCCATCGGCAAACCATTTGAAACCGACCGGCACTTCGTAAAGCCGGCGGCCAAGGCGCTCGGTTACGCGATCGATCATCGAACTGCTTACCACGGTCTTGCCGACGCTGGCCTTGTCGCCCCATTGCGGACGATGACGGAACAGGTAATCCACCATCACCGACAGATAATGATTGGCTGGCATCAGACCCGCACTGCGTGAGACCACGCCATGACGATCGTGATCGGTATCGCAGGCGAACGCGACGTCGTAGCGATCCTTCAGGCCGATCAGCCGCTGCATGGCGTACGGCGAGGATGGATCCATGCGGATCTTGCCGTCCCAATCCACCGTCATGAAACGGAAGGTGGGGTCGACCGTATCGCTGACGACCGCAAGGTCTATGCCGTAGCGCTGAGCAATCGGCTTCCAGTAGTGCACACCCGCGCCGCCGAGCGGATCGACCGCCATGCGTACGCCAGCGTTGCGAATCACGTCGAAATCGATGATGTTTTTCAGATCATCGACGTAGCGCGTAAGGTAATCATGCTCCTGCACCAGGCTGGAGCGCCTGGCTTGCCGGTAGCTCAGGCGCTTGACGCCATCGAGCTTGCTTTCGAGCAAGGCATTGGCGCGCTGCTGGATCCAGCTCGTCACATCGGTTTCGGCGGGGCCGCCGTTCGGCGGGTTGTATTTGAAACCGCCGTCGCTCGGCGGATTGTGCGAGGGCGTGACCACGATGCCATCGGCGCGTCCATCCAGCCGGCGACGGTTGTAGACCAGGATGGCGTGCGAAACGGCCGGTGTGGGCGTGTATTCGTCACCGGCGGAAATCGCCACGGTGACCTCATTGGCGACCAGCACCTCCAGTGCGCTTTCGAAGGCGGGCTTGGACAATGCATGCGTGTCGATGCCGATAAACAGCGGACCGCTGATACCCTTCTGGCGACGGTAGTCGCAGATGGCCTGCGTGATGGCCAGTACATGCCATTCGTTGAAGCTGCGATCGAACGAAGAGCCACGATGTCCGGACGTACCAAAGCCTACGCGTTGCGTGGATTCGGCCGGGTCCGGGCGGAGCGCGGTGTAGGCGTCCAGCAGCTTGGGCACATCCACCAGCATGGTTTCAGGAGCAGGCTTTCCAGCGCGCGGATCAACGTTCGGGTTCACGTGCAAAGGTCCTTGTAGTGAGCGCAGGAGGTGGCACGGCAACACTCCACCCTGCCTGCTGGCAGCAACGAATTATCGGCGATGGCATATCAACCCTTTGTGGGCACGCGCCGTGCCGGTCGCCGGGGATTCAGGCCGCGGCCTGCACCAGGCCAGCCGCCAGGGCCGGCAGCTCGCCAATGGTTTCAATGGTGCAGTCCGGCGCGGGCTGGATCTGGCTCATATCGGCCCGCGCGGCATAGTGCCCCTGGCGCACGAACACGGTGGTCAGCCGGTCGCCAAGCTTGAGTTTGGCCTTGGCCAGCAGGTTGGGCTTGTCATCGACCATCACATAGTGCGAAGCCGGGTACCGGGCCTGCATCGCTTCCAGCGCGAGTTCTTTGTGAACGAAGATCAGCACTTCGCCGCGCACGGCGGCACGGATACCGGCACGTTCGATTTTGTGCGGCTGAAACACGCTGTCACCATCGGAAAGGATCACGGCGCGCCCAAGTTCATTGAGCTGCTCGATCGCCTGCAGCGCCCCGGGGTACAGCCAATGCTCGAAGGGATAATCGAGCAGCCAGTACGCCATCGTGAAAACACCGGGACGCGTGTCGTTCTCCTGACGAAAGCGCTGCAGCGCACCGAGGTAATCGGCGTAGCCTTCGGAGGTCCTGAGTTCCTCATAGATAGCCCAGTAGCGGTCGCACTCCTGCTGCCCAAACTCACGCACCAGGTGCGCGCGCAGGTCGTCGCCGAAACGGTCGTTGTCGAGCAAGGTGTTGTCGACATCCAGCAAAAAAATGTAAGAAGCGTTTGTTTTGTTCTGGCTCACAGATAAACATCCACGTGGTGCTCGCCGCCATCGTCGATCAGCGGCAATCGGTCGCCGTCCACCGGCTTGCCGTTCAACAGGATGCGACGCGATCCTGCTTGAGCGGCCGGCGCATGCACCACGATCTGGTAATCGGTCTCGCGATGCCGGTAGCTGAGGCGGTAGTCCGTCCAGTCTGGCGGAAGCACAGGCTGGATGTACAGGCTTTCGCCTTCCACGCGCAGCCCGAGCAGCGATTCCAGGATGAGCCGATACATCCAGCCCGCCGAGCCGGTGTACCACGTCCATCCGCCGCGCCCCTGATGCGCGCCGCCGTAGTAAATGTCGGCGGCAACCACGTAGGGCTCAACTTTGTACGTGTCGATGCGCTCGCCAGCACCGTGGTTGATCGGGCTGATCATGTGCAGCAGTTCCCATGCCCGTCGCGCATCGCCCATGGCGGCAAAGGCCATCGTTGCCCATATCGCAGCGTGGGTGTATTGGCCGCCGTTTTCACGCACACCCGGAACATAGCCTTTGATATAGCCAGGATCCATTGACGCATGATCAAACGGTGGATCGAGCAATTGGATGATGCCCGCGTCGCGCTTCACCAAGTGCTTGTCCAGCGATTCCATGGCCTGGTGGTAACGCTCTTGCGGGGCCCCTCCTGACAACACCGACCAGCTCTGCGCGATGGAATCGATGCGGCATTCTTCGTTCTGCGTGGAGCCCAGGGGCGTACCATCGTCGAAATACGCGCGCCGGTACCATGCACCGTCCCACGCATGCTCCTGAAGGTTAGCGGCCAGCTTGCCCGCTTCGTCTTCGCAACGTGCGGCGAAGGCTTCGTCCTGATGGCGACGCGCGGTCAGCGCAAACGAGGTCAGCACTTCGTACAGGAAGAAGCCCAGCCAGACACTTTCTCCGGTACCCTTTTCGCCAACCTTGTTCATGCCGTCGTTCCAGTCGCCGGTGCCGATCAAGGGCAATCCGTGCGGACCGCGCGCAGCAATGCCGCGTTCGATCGCACGCACGCAATGTTCGTAGAGCGTGGCGCTCTGTTGTGAACGCACGGGTAAATCGTAATAAGACTCCTCATCGGATCGAAGCGGACGGCCCTCGATAAAGCCCATGCGTTCGTCCATCACGCCCGTGTCGTGCGTGGTATGCACATAGCGGCTCAGTGCCAGCGGTAGCCACAGGTAATCATCGGAACAATGCGTACGCACACCGCGGTCGGATGGTGGATGCCACCAGTGCTGCACATCGCCCTCCACGAACTGGTGCGCAGCGGACAACAGCAAATGCTGGCGCGCGCTGTAGGGGCTGGCGTGCACCATCGCCATTGAATCCTGCAGTTGATCACGAAAACCAAAAGCGCCGCCGGATTGGTAATAACCGCTGCGCCCCCAGAAGCGTGCCGCAATCACCTGATACATCAGCCAGCCATTCGCCAGCGCGTTCACTTGAGGGTCCGGCGTAGTCACCTGCACTTTGCCAAGCGTCCAGCGCCAGTGCATGCGCACTTCTTCCAGCGCCGCCGTGGCGGCGTTCGATCCGCGCATGCGTTGCGCCAGATCGCTGGCACCCTTGGCATCACGCGCCGCACCCAGACGGAACACCACTTCGCGCGTTTCATCCCTGCCAAGCTCGAACGGCACCTGGATGGCGGCGCATGGATCGAGCCCCGCCCCGATGCGTCCGGAAAGACCCGTGCGCCCCATCGCGGCGGGCGTGCGTGGACTGCCGTTGCGCCCAAGGAACTCCATGCGGTCACACGTCACGCTGCGGGTAGTGGCATCGGTATCGAAGAAAGCCACGCGGCCTGGAAATTCCGTGTTGTAGGCATTGCGCGCCAGCAAGGCGCCGGTCACAGGGTCCGACTCGGACACGATATGCATCGCGTACTTGTTACGCATATCACCAAGCACCCATTCCACATAACCGGTGGCAGATAGACGACGCGCCCGGCCTGAACGGTTATGCACGCGCAACACCCAGAATTTGATCGGCACATGCAAAGCCACATACATCCACAGTTCTGTGCGGATGCCGTCTTCGACATGTTCGAACACCGAATAGCCAAAGCCATGGCGTGTGACATAGGCACCCTTGCCACGATGCGGCAGCGGTGTGGGCGACCAATAGCGCCCGCTTTCCTCGTCACGCAGATAGATCGCTTCGCCGCAACTGTCGCTGATCGGGTCGTTGTGCCACGGCGTCAAGCGGAATTCGTGCGAGTTTTCGCTCCACGTATAGGCGCTGCCGGACTCGGAAACCACACAACCGAAATCAGGGTTTGCCAGTACGTTGGCCCATGGTGCCGGTGTCGGCCGCCCAGCGCGCAGGAGGATGACGTATTCGCTCAGATCACGCGAGAAACCACCATAGCGATTGGTCAGCTGCAGCGTATCGAGCAACGCTTGGGTCGTATCCACGGCCGTTGTTTGCTCAAGTGCTGCCAACTGGTTGATCGCCAACGCCGGCAGTTGCGATTCCACGCGCCGGCGCTCGATCTGTTCGGCCAGCGTGCCGCGGCTGTCGTACAGCACAATACGCGCCACCGACTGCACCAGCACACGGTCTTCGGCCGACAACTGCTGCGACGGCCGCACGAAAATGCCACCGGGGCGGTCGATCAGATTCGCCTCTGTGCCGGAAGCAATCAAGCCCAGGATGAGGTCCTGCAATTCCTGTCGATAACCGGCCTGGTCCTCATTCCAGATCACCAGGTCCACAGCAAGACCTTTCATGCGCCAATACGCGTGCGCCTGTACCAGCTGCCGCACGAGTTCAATGTTGGCAATGTCGCCGATGCGCAGCAGCACGATCGGCAGATCGCCCGAGATGGCCTGCCCCCACAAGCCCGATTGGCCACGTCGATTGGCTTGCAGCACACTCGCTTCGGCACGCAGCAAGGTGTTGGCATAAAGAATGGACGCAGCCATGCGTTCGTACAAACGGGCGTCCAGGTGCGTGGCATTGAGCTGCGTCAGCGACACCTGGCTGTGTGTCCAGGCAAGATCGAAAACGCGGTCGGCGAGATGGCGGTCGCGATATTTCTCCGCCAGATGCAGACACGTGTCGCGACTGTCCGTCACCCCCGTGACGATATCGATGGTCGCCGATTGTTCCGGCTGCAAGGTAATGCGCACACGAATCGCAACGACCGGATCAAGCACCGCCCCCACCGTATTGGAAAGCTGTGCGTGCGACTGTAACCGGCTCAGCGCGAGTGGCCGAACGCTACTGCGTCCGCGCCCGATGAATTTCGCGCGATCCGTCTCATAGGAAATATCGTCAATGGTGGCGTCGTGAACAGCCATCACGTGACACATCCATGGCACCCGTTCATCGTTGGCGCGCGGGCGACGCGTGCCGATCAGCGCCTGGGCAGACTCCACCCACTCGGTTTCCACAAACAGATTGCTGAAGGCCGGATGCGCGGCATCGGCGGCCGCCGGCGCGATCACGAGCTCTGCAAAGGTGGTGATTTCGACGGTGCGCGGACGTCGACCACGATGCGTCAAACGTACACGTCGCAATTCGATATCGTCCTCGGGGGAAACCACGATCTCGGTATGCGCATCGAGATGGTGTTTGCGCAGGCGAAATTCCGCACGCGCATCCGAAAAGATGGCTTCGTAATGATCAGGCTTGGTCAACGTTGGCTGATACGTGGTCGACCAGAAATCGCCGCTCTCCACATCGCGCAGGTAACAGAACTGCCCCCAATTGTCGCTGGTGATGTCTTCATGCCAACGGTGCACGGCCAGATCGCGGCAACGGCTGTAACCGCCGCCGGCACTGCTCACCATCACGTGGTAACGCCCATTGGACAGCAATTGCACGGCCGGCCGCGGCATATTCGGATCGCTGAACACGCGCAACGGGTTATCGGCAATGGCGATGCCGCTTTGCAGTGTCTCCAGCCCGATCGCATGCAGATATTCCGTCGCGTTTTTAGGTACGCGTTCCTGCAACAATAACGCAATGGCACGGAACTGAGGATCGTTGTCGAAGCGTTTCTGCATGGGTTGATCCAGCAGCAGGTACGCCAGCGAAAGCAGGCTCATGCCTTGGTGGTGCGCCATATACGACGCCACCAGCACGGACGTCTGCCCGTGCGGCACGCGTGCCGGCGTGTAGTCGATCGCTTCGTAGAAGCCCAAGCGCCCTCGCCTGCCCTCGGCGGCAAGGCGCTCAAGGTTTGCGTAGGCATCCCCAGGCGCCACCATCAAGGCCATTACACTGGCATAGGGTGCGATAACCACGTCATCGCCCAGGCCACGTTTCAGGCCCAGGCCAGGCACGCCAAACGCGCGGTATTGATAGTTCAAATGCACGTCGACGGTGTTGTAGCCCGATTCGGAAACACCCCACGGCACGCGCATTTGCTGACCGTACTCGATCTGTCGCTCGACCGCGGCATGGCATGTCTGCGCCAGCAGCGTGCCGGCATAGCTGGGCATGACCAGCATCGGCATCAGGTATTCGAACATCGAGCCGGACCAGGACAGCAATACCGGCTTGCCGTCGGCGGTGGTCAGTAAACGCCCCAATGCAAACCAGCTTTCCTGCGGCAGTTGCCCTTGCGCAATGGCGAGGTAGCTGGCCAGGCGCGCCTCGGATGCGAGCAGGTCGTAGCAACTCGCGTCCAAGCGACGCTCGTCGACGTTGTAGCCGATGGAGAGCAGCTTCTTGCGCGGATCGAACAGAAAGCGAAAATCCATCGTCGCCAGTTCGGATACCACGACGGTCAGACGCAAGATTTCGTCACGGCGCCCTTTCGGGCCTGATGCATCGTGTTCCCCGCCAGCACCCACAGCGTGCACAACGTGCCGCAGCGTGGGGATATCTTCCTGCTCCGGCCAATCGGACGCCCATGACGATATCAATTCCATCTCCTGCCGGAGATCGCCGATCTGATCACGCAGGCGCTGATACCAGAAAAACGCTTCCGACGAAGCATCGTCCGGAACGATGGTGCGCAAATCATCGATCTTCGCCTGCAGATCGGCCACGATGAGCGCGATGCGATCCAGCGGCGGCGGCGGTGCTTGCACAATGTCTTGCAGAAGCTGGCGCAGGCTTGTGATAGCCGCGGTGTGGCTGCCTTCGGGCAACGTGTCGCGCAGTAACGTCAGCGTGTCGCGCAAGCCATCCAGCACACGCACGTGAAACAGCGGCTCATCGAGCAACGACAATAATCCCGGTCGCAAGGTCAGCAGGTGGGCCGCGAGATTGCCGCTATCCACCGATGATACATAGTGCGGTGTAAGCGGCTGCAAGGTGACGGTGTCGTACCAGTTGTACAGATGCCCGCGATACCGCGCCATGCCTTCGAGTGTGTGCAGCGTCTTTGCAATACGATCCAGCAGGCGCCCGGCGGTGATGAAACCAAAGTCATACGCTGCCAGACAGGAAAGCAGTGCCAGGCCAATATTGGTGGGCGAAGTACGATGGGCGACCACCTTGGCAGGCACTTCCTGCATGTTGTCGGGTGGCAACCAGTTGTCTTCCGGCCCGACATACGTTTCAAAAAAAGCCCAGATGCGACGGGACAGCGCGCGCAGGAAACGCCGCTGACGTCGCGTAGGTACAAACGTGTCCTCCTTGCGCTGCTCGCTCGACCAGCGAATCACCGCAGGACCCACCAGCCATAACAGCAGAATCGGCAACGCCACCGCCAGTGTTTCCGGCCGCCGCGACCAGATCGCAATACCCGCCAACACGGCGAAAATCGGATTGATCCACATCATGCGATAGGTACGCGCGACCGACTGCATACCTTCCTGCTCAACATCTCGCGATGTCCGCCACTGCAAAAGATTGCGCCGGCTGACCGCCATGCGCCAGAGTGTGCGCCCAATGGCGTCCAGGCTGTACCACGCTTCGTGCGGCAATGTCGACAGACTGAAAAGCGCGCGCGCAATATGCTGACCAGCCGGTGCCGCCGCGGATTTCATGTGGGATTTCAGGGAAATGTCCACCTGCTTCTGGGCGAACGCCAACAACGACGAGAGCAACGGCAGTGCGAACAGCAGCGCCAGCACTGCCACGGTCCAGGTGATCGGCTCCGCAAAGCACAGCCAACTGATCAGGAATAGCGCCACGAACGATGGCGCGGCCAGACTGCGCCGAAGGTTGTCCCAAAGCTTCCATCGCGACAGGGCATCCAGCGTATTCGTGACCCGCTTTCCCTCCGCGTCGCGCACACGTGGAAATATCCATGGCAGCAACTGCCAGTCGCCACGTATCCAACGATGGCGACGCTGACAATCGCCGACATAGCTGGACGGATACTCCTCGTACAGCGGCACATCGCTCAGCAGGCCCGAGCGCGCATAGCAACCTTCGATGAGGTCGTGGCTGAGAACGGTGTTTTCGGGGAAGCGTCCATTCAACGATCGCGCGATGGCATCCACGTCATAGATGCCCTTGCCGATAAACGAACCCTCACCAAATAGATCTTGATAGACATCCGACACCATGCGTGTGTACGGATCAATACCTACTTCACTGCCAAACAGGGTGGCGTAGCGCGAACGCGCCGTGCTGGGCAGACTGATACCCAACCGCGGTTGCAGAATGCCGTGACCACGCAGCAGGCGCCCCCGGGACTCATCGTAGACCGGGCGATTGAGCGGATGCGCCATGACGCTTGCGAAAGCCTGCGCTGCGTCGCGTGGAAGCTGGGTATCGGAGTCGAGCGTAACGACATAATGGATGCCGCGCAGCGCTTCCACGGGCCCCACGATCAGCGAGAACGCATTGGTTTTGCCGGCACACAGCAAATGGTTGAGGTCGGCGAGCTTGCCACGCTTTCGCTCGTAACCCATCCACATGTTGTCGGCACGATTGAAGCGTCGCGGCCGGTGCAGCAAATAGAAGCGATCGCCTGAGCCTGGCGCATATTTCGCGTTAAGCGCGTCGATATGCTGTCGCGCAAGCCTGAGAATCGTCGGATCGTTTTCCAGCCATTCTTCGCTTGCATCCTTGAAATCGCTCAACAGGGCGAAGTGAATGTTCTGGTCGCGATTGGCCAGGAAGTGCACTTCCAGCGCCTCGACCATGTCCTCGACGTCCTGCACATTGCCGAGCAATGCCGGCACCACTACCAAGGTGCGCGCGGTCGGCGGTACGCCACGCGTGAAATCCAGACGCGGCAACAGACTTGGCGATATCGTCACGGTGACGATCCAGTTCATCAGCCCCAGGGCGAACTGGCTGGTTGCGAGCAGTGCTGGGATGGCAATCAGCGCCAACGCCCAGCCTGGATAACGGCTGATGCTTGCCGCGTGGACGATCGGCGCCGTGAAGGCGAGCGTCAGCAGCGTGAGGATGCTGATGTACAGCACGAGCGACCTGCGCAGCAATGCGCGCCGCAGGTTCATCAAGCGGTGGTAACGGTAGCCGGCCTTCTGTTCCAGTGCGGCCAATCCTTCATCGACCAGGTACCAGCCCACGTGGGAGCCGAGGCCAGCCACCGCGCGCTCTTCAGCGTGGGTTTGCGCCAATTCAATCGCCGCCTGAGCCACCTCGCCTTCTGCATGCGGGCTTGAGCGTGCGAGCCTTTCCACCACGTGCCGATAGTGGTCGCGCGTGGCGAAATCCATCTGCGGATACGTGCCGGCCGGATCCTTGCGCAGCGTCTGTTCGACGATGCTCAAGCGCTCCACGAACGCGTGCCAATCGATCGCCGACAGATGACGCAGGCTGCCGATGCTGTTGCCGACTGATACCTGATTGGCTGCCTGCTCCTGCGCTTCGAGTTGCAACTGATGTTCGATGCTCGAGCCCGCTTCGGCGAGGCGTTGCTCCACCCACGTCAACGGCATGGCAAGCACGGGGCTCTGCCCCTGCAGGCGTCGCGCGAGTTCGGCTACGAATGCACTGGTCATCGGTGGGTCGGAGCGTGCCATGTCGGCGACGCCGATGACGACGCTCTTCGGATCGTGTTCGGCGATTTCAGTGAGCACGTCCGCCCACTGGCTGGCCTGGTCGCGATAACGCCAGTCCGACATCACGCGCACCGCCGCACGACGCAGATTCTCGATCAGAGCCAGGCGCAGCATGATCGGAATGGCCCACAACTCGCCCAACGCCAACGGCTGCACGCTCTGATAGGCGGAGATGAAGCGCCCCAGGCTCTCGTCATCCACACGGCCATCGCCGTGCGAAATGGTTTCCAACGCCAGCACGTAGACACGCGGGAGCGCATCGCCATCGGTACCGTCACCCACGAGCCGCGGCAGTTCGCGGTTGTAGCGCCGCGGCAAATGACGCCGGGCGATTCGGATCTGGTCTTCGATGAGGTAGTAGTTGTCCAGCAGCCATTCGCCGGCGGGTGAAATGCGCCGGTTGCTCTTGGCCGCAGCGGTAAGCGCCTCACAGGCCTGCAATAGCAGCGTTGCGTTTTCGTCCAGCCGCTTCAATAGCCCATCTGACGCCGAACGAGGGCTGAGCTTGTGCTGCTTGGCCAAGGCGACGCCATGCTGTTCCATCTGCTCGGCGCTGAACAGTTCGGCACGCAGCGTCGGCTCCATGGACGTCTGGCCCGTCGCCGCATCGCCATAACGCGCCGCCTGGGGATGCAGCGCCGCTTGCAAAAGCACTGACTTGTCGGTCCTGAACATCGCTCCCGGTCCGGCTCACACATGGCTTTCGACCAGAACGAGGCGATGTCCTGGCGTGGTCCGCGCGCCGGCAGGCATGTGTCGCGGCGCTGGAAAGTAAAGAAAATAGCTGGCGAAGCGTGAAATTGAGGTACGCGGATGGGCGCGCGCGTTGGCAACACGCCGGTACGGCGGGAAGCGCGAGGTCGCAGTCACCTGGATGGCGACTGCGACCGGTTTGTCAGAGATGGCCTTGCGTTAATTCGTCTGCGAGCCGCGGCAGGTTGTAGACCTTGCGCACGGCTTCGACCAATGCGGCAGTATCCACCGCCACGGCACGGTTGTTGCTGCCGTCGTAAATGAAATCTCCACCGAGCGAATGAATGTTGCCGTCGAAGATAAGACCCACGGCGTGACCTTCACGATCAATGACCGGACTACCGGAATTGCCGCCGATGATGTCGTTGTCGGTAACGAAGTCCATGGGCGTGGCAGGATCGAGACTACCCTGCGCCTTGATCCAACTGTCAGGCAACTTGAAGGGATCCGCACCGGTCGCGCGTTTGTAAAGCCCGCCGAAATACGTGAACGGCGGTACCGGCGCGCCATTCTCGTTCCAGCCCACCACTTTGCCGTAGGACAGGCGCAGCGTGAAGGTGGCATCCGGATAGCTCGACATGCCATCGCGATCGAAGCGTGCCTTGGCGATGGTTTCATCCGCCTTATCGGTAGGCGCGGTGACCTCGTCTTCGTATTGCTTGCGGATCGTGCGCGATTCCGGATCGATTTGGCGCGCCAATTGGATCAGCGGATCGTTCGATGCCTCGATGGCTTTCTCGCCCCCGTCCCAAAGCTGCTTGCGCACGGCGGTTTCGCTCAGATGGGTACCGCTGACCAAATGTTGGGCCAGTTCATCCGGCGATTGCTTGCCGAGTACTTCGTGCACGGTGGGATCATCCGCGCCGAGCACTTGACGAAGCTTCTCCAACGACCAGGAGAGCAACGTCTGTTCGTATTGTGGATAGACCGGTACATCCGACTCCACCGCTTGCTGCACGGCAGGAAGATTGGCCTGGCGGTAATCCGGCAGGCGTTCGCCATCGGGCTTGTTACGCTCGGCCGCCGCACGCACCAGCGTGCGCGCGTAGCCGAAGAGCTGACCGAAGCGATCGGCGAAGCCATCGCCACCTTCGAGCATGTCATAGCGTGCTCGCAGATCCTTGCTGCGCTCCTGTGCACGCGCCAGATCCGCCCAGGGATCGCCATATTTTGCACGCCGCTCGGGCGTGGCCGCCATCCACTCACGCAGCGCGGCATCCTGCTTTTGCTTTTGTTCTACGACATTCTCATCGGCCAACGTCTGCAGCCAACCGTTGAACACCTTGATGGTATTTTCCAAGCCGAAGCGTAGATCCTGTGCTTCTTTCGTCTGTTGGGCGCCGGCGCGGCCGTATTGCCATAGCACGCCGCGCAGTTCCGTCAGAAAACCGAAGAACGGCACCAGACGATAGTCACGCATGGCAGCCAACTGAATCCATGGAACGCCTCGCTGAGTCTGGCCGGGATTGCCAACCACGAACGTGAGCTCGCCCGCCTTGGGCCCTTGCATGGAGAATTTGAAGAACTGCGGCGTGCTTGCCGGCTTGTCATCGACATACGCGCGGAAGAACGCGACATCCAGATCGTAGCGCGGGAAATTGAAGTTATCCGGATCGCCGCCGAAGAACGCAATGCTTTGCTCAGGCGCAAAGACCAGACGCACGTCCTGATAGCGGCGGTATTTGTACAGCGCATAGCGGCCGCCGTTGTACAGCGTAATCACATCGCAGCGCCAGGTTTTGGCATCGCCGTTGACGCAGGTCTGTTCCAGCTTGCTGTCGATAGCGCGCTCGGCCTTCACGCGGTCCGCACCGGTCTTGCCTGCGGTCGCTGCGTTTACTTGCGCAGTGACATCGGTAATCGACTGGAGTTGATTGAGTTCGACATCGGGACACTTTGGTTCGTCTTCCTGCTTGAGCGCGACATAACCATTGGACATGTAATCTTCATGACCCTTGGAAAGCTGCGAAAGGCAGGCATTGGCGCAATGGTGATTGGTCATCACCAGTCCGTTGGCCGATACGAACGAGCCCGAACATCCTTCGGCCAGGCGCAGCGCCGCGTGTTGCACCAGGTCGATCCACTGCGGGCTAGGCGTAAAGCCGTAGCGCTGTTGCATCTGCTTCACCGGCAAGTGGTCCAACGTCCACATGCCTTCGTCTGCCATGGCCGCGCCTGCGGCGGTGAAGAACAAACCGGTCAATGCCATCACGAACATTCGCTTCATGGTCATTCCCCAAGGGGGCGCAGCGCGCCGGATAAACCGAGTATGGGCGGCCTGTTACACCATAACAACATGACGGTTGGCACGGCTTTCTGATGGCACCTTCCCGCCATCGGAAGAGCCCAAATCAAGGTGCCTGGGTTGGCACGATGACCACCTCTAGCGCAACCTGCTCGGATGATGCGACCTGATCGATGGCGTAGCCTGCAT
Organism: Dyella monticola; assembly: GCF_003363155.1. GTDB lineage: Bacteria > Pseudomonadota > Gammaproteobacteria > Xanthomonadales > Rhodanobacteraceae > Dyella_B > Dyella_B monticola. The sequence goes on from NZ_QRBE01000012.1 coordinate 98,675, forward strand.
CGGCCCATGCATCCAGCCCACCCAGCAGAGGACGCACCTTGCGGTATCCCTGCATCAGCAGTCCCTTCGCCGCCTTCGCCGCAGAGACTTCGTTCGGGCAACTGCAGTAAATCACCACTTCCTGATCGATGGGGACATGGTTGAGTTCCTGGTCGATGCCGCGCAGGTCTGCCATGAGCGCGCCGGGAATGATGCGCCCATCGACCAGACGCGCCGCCTGCGAGCGCACATCCACGAGGATGGGCGCTCTGCCCTCCTCGATCAATTGATGCAGCTCGTCCACCGTGATGCGCGCCAGCCGCAGTGACAACAACAGCCGCTTGCGCTGCCACCACTTCACCAGGATGTAGGCGATCAGCAACGCCGCCAGGCATTCCACGGTAATCGTGCCAGCGCTGGCCAGCACGAACAGCACGCGATCGATTTGCTGGGAAAAGGCATACCCCAGGCCCACGACCAAGCCGATCCAGATCAGCGAACCGAGACCATCGAGCAGCACGAATACCTGCGGCCTGAGCTTCATCGCACCCATCAGCGGCGGCGCAATGGTGGAAAGACCGGGCACGAATTTGGCAATGAGCAGAATCTGCCCACGCCAGCGCTGGAAACGCAGTTCCGATTGCTTGACACAGGAGTCGGGTGAAAGCGAAATGCGGCAAAGCGTACGCATTACCACGGCACCGTACTGGCGACCTGCCCAGTACCAGGCGAAATCGCTGATGAGACAAGCGGCCAACGCCACCGCGATCACTGCAGCCAGCGGCAGTTTGCCGACGGAAGCGAGTGCCCCTGCAACAACTAGGGTCGGCACGGCCGGCAAAGGCACACCCGCCTGCTCCACCAGGACGTTGATGAAGACGAGCAGCAGGCCGTATTCGGCAATCAGCGCGACGATCGCATGCGTCACGGACAAACCTCGATCGGGACGGCTGCATCCTTGGGGCTAACGGCTCCGATTGCAAGCTTGCACAGGGGGCGTTGCGGCCAAAAAGCCGCCTCGCCCCGTGCAAAACCGTATGCGCAGAACGATCAGGCGCTGCTGACGCCCGGCTGCACATCCGTGGTCAAACTGGGCTTGGCCACGTCCTCGCCCAGCAGGTGACGAAAGATCAGGCCGCCCGCTGCACCGCCGATCAGCGGTACCACCCAGAACATCCACAATTGCTGCAATGCCCAGGTACCCTGGAACAACGCCACACCGGTGCTGCGCGCCGGATTGACCGAGGTGTTATCGACCGGAATGCTGATGAGGTGGATCAGCGTGAGCGCCAAACCAATGGCCAGCGGGCCAAACCCGGCAGGTGCACGCCGATCGGTGGCGCCATGAATCACCATGACGAACATCGCGGAAAGCACGAACTCGCTCACGATACAGGCCCGCAGCGAATAGCCGCCCGGCGAATGCTCGCCGTAGCCGTTGGAGGCAAAGCCGCTGGTGGTCGCATCAAAGCCCGGTTTGCCGCTGGCGATCACGTAGATAACCGCGGCTGCCACAATCGCCCCGATCACTTGCGCAACGATGTATGGGATGACGTCCTTGCCGCTGAAGCGCCCACCCGCAAAGAGCCCCACGGTGACCGCCGGATTGAAATGCGCGCCGGAAATCCCTGCACATGCGTATGCCATGGTGACAACGGTAAGCCCGAATGCCAGCGCCACGCCTACAAAGCCGATGCCAAGTCCCGGAAACGCCGCCGCCAACACGGCACTGCCGCATCCACCGAGTACCAGCCAGAACGTTCCGAAAAATTCTGCACAAAGTCGTTTGAACATAATCGTCTCCAATCAATGAAATGATTAGCGAAACCGCTACGTCTTTCTTTCTTGCGACGCCTTACGTCCCCTTGCGCCATGGAGCACGTGCCTGCGAGCCATGGCTAAGCGGGTAATACCACGCCTTTTGCCCTGAAGAAAGTGTTTGCTCGCAGTACTGCGGTGCGGCTTTTATCCGTGCGCTTTACCACCGGCCAAGCAACGCAGGGAGGGAACGGAAAAGCGGTGCAGCATGAGAAAGCCGTAACCAGCGCCTTGCGCGGCAGATTAGCCAGGGGCCTTATCGAAAGCTGTCAGCGGATCGATGGCCTGAGTGTCATCGATACACGCACGAGCCATGGCTCGGCTTGCGTTGCCAAATGGAACGCGTCAGTACAGGCAGACATAAAAACGGGATGCGCCGCCTCGCGGTGACGCATCCCGTATGGTTTGCAAGGCCGATACGTACGTATCGGCCTTAGGCGAGGATCAAACCGCCGCGTCCTTGAGCTTCTTCAGCGGACGGATCTTGACCTTCACGGTGGCGGGCTTAGCAGCGAACCACTGCTCTTCCTTCGTGAAGGGGTTGATGCCCTTGCGCTTCGGCTTGGCCGGCACATTGACAGCGGTGATCTTCAGCAGACCAGGCAGGGTGAACGTGCCGGCGCCCTTCTTATGTACCGAGGCATGCACCACGCCTTCCAGTGCGGACAAAACACCACGCACATCCTTGGATGCAAGACCCGTGGTTTCCGCCAGGTGCGCAACCAGACCGGACTTGCTCAGTGCTTCCTTGATCGGCTTCGGAGCTGCGGCGGCTTTGGAAGCCGTCTTGCCTTTTGCTGCCTTCGTCTTTGCCATGGACTACCCCATCGTTCTATGGATTGTTGAAATACGCCTTTCGGCGAGCGAAATGTAGGGGAAATTTGCGCGTTCGCCAACTAGCAAACGCAAAAAAAGCCCGTAAAGTTGCATTCAGGCCTGCCTTCAACCTAAAAAGGGCTATGGAAGCAAGCTTTTTGCCAACATGAAAAGGGCTGTCAGCGCGATCACGGTGGCAAACAGCACACTGAGCGCACCACGCACGCCAGATAGCTTGCGAGCACCCCATGCTCCCAGCCAGCCTCCTGCGATCCCACCTGCAACGAACTCCCACGCGATCGGCCACACCACCCATCCCGACACGGCATAGTTGAGAGCCGCGGTAAAACCGAAGGCCCCCACGCAGAACAAAGATGTGCCAACCGCCTCGACGATGGCCATGCCGCTCGCAAAGACCAGGCCGGGCACGATCAAAAAACCGCCCCCAATACCGAAGAATCCCGCAAGGCCGCCCGCACCCAGCCCTACCACGCTCAGGCGAGGAAAGGTGCCCTTGCGCGGGTAACCCGTACCGTCATGGCGATGCCTTCCGCGCACCATCCATGCAGCGATCAGCAGCATCAGCAATGCAAACAGCACCAGCAAGTGGCGGCCATCGATCATCTTGCCCAAACTCGACCCAAGGTACGCACCGACCACGCCAGCCGCAGCAAAGGTAACAGCGACCGACCAACGCACATGCCCTGCCCTGGCATGGGGGATCAGATTGGCGACGGCATTGACTGCCACCGCCAGGGCACTGGTGCCAATGGCTTGGTGCGGATCGTGCAGACCAACGACATACAGCAGCAAGGGCACGGCAAGAATCGAACCGCCACCGCCAGTCAGCGCAAGCGAAAATCCAACGAGTGAACCGCACAGCACAGTCACTACATCGTGCAAGGAAAACAAACGAGCACCTCGCAAAGCCTTCGGATCGCGCCCATTAAACCCTAATCCCTGGCATCGCATCCTATCTCGGACCATAACGCTGAGGCGGAACCGATGAAATCGCTGTCCACGCGCTTTTTTCTGCTGATCACCATGCTGGCCTGCATGCAGGCAAACGCCGTTCCGGCGATGGGATGGGCGGATATGTCCTGGAATGAAGGGGCAGCCGATTGCGCAACATCGACGCAACCGCCGCTGGAGGTACACCGCTACGACGCGCGCACCTATATCTTGCGCGAAAATCCCTGCGCAACATTCGAAGCGCCCTTCATGTACCTGCTGATAGGGTCCAAGCGCGCGTTGCTGATCGACACGGGCGATGTCGCGGACCCGAAAAAAGTGCCGCTTGCGCAAACCGTGATACATCTTTTGCCGACCAACGGCAGCTCGACCTTGCCGCTGCTGGTGCTGCATACCCACGGCCATCTGGATCACCGCCGCGGCGACGGGCAATTTAAGTCATTGCCCAACGTGCAGGTGGTACCGACGGATCTCGCGCACGTCAAAGCATTCTTCGGTTTCGCCGACTGGCCCAACGGAATCGCGCATATCGAACTTGGCGACAGAACCGTGGATGTACTCCCCACCCCGGGCCACTATCCGTCGCATATTTCCTTCTACGATCGCAACACGGGCTTGTTCTTTTCCGGCGATTTCCTGATGCCGGGGCGACTCATCATCGACAATACAGCCGCTGATCTGGCCAGCGCACAACGCGTCGCAGATTTTGTAAAGAATCGCCCGGTTAGCGCTGTGCTGGGCGGTCACATCGAACTGGACGCACAGGGTAACACTTTCGATTTCGGCTCAACGTATCACCCCAACGAGCACGTATTGCCGTTGAGTAAGGACGATTTGCTGGCGTTCCCGGCGCGCGTGGCCAAGTTCAATGGCTTTTACACGCAAGACGGTATGTTCGTGATGTTCAATCAATTTCGCGTGCTGGGTGCCGAGCTTGGCATTGTTGTATTGGTATTGGCCGCGATCGTCGCAGCGATCTGGTGCTTTTGGCGGCGCAGAAAACGGCGGCGCAACCACGAAGCACATTGAGCGGCATGCAGAGACCGCTACTGCACGACGTTGGCCTGGCTATAGCCCATATACAAGCCGATTTTGTCGCCCGGCTTCAAGTTGAGCATCGAGGCCGGAGGAAAATGCACCCGCAACGCCATGCCTTGGGCAACGACATCCACGACGCCCGTCCTGGGGTCGGCATCGGTTACCGTTGCGGGCAGTGCATGCATGCCATGCATGTTGACCATTGCCTGCGTTCGTGGTGCATGAGGCATGTGCACGTCTGCCGCCTGACCTGCACTCGGAAGGGACCCAGGAGGCGTCTGATCCTGCGCCAAAGCCACAAACGTGGCCCCAAGGCTTAACGTGCCCAGCACGCATAAAAAACGACCCACCAAGCTTTCGCGCATGGCCGCCTCCTCATAACGATTGCATCAACATTATGCGCAGGCCAATGTTCACATGAGTTGAAATCGGGGTAGCCGGCAACAACGCAAACTGCATTCGGTAGGCGGCGGCGCTTTGTCTCAGCAACTGGATGAGAAACGCTCCAGCAATGCGCGCATGGATGATTCGAGCTGATCCAGACGATCCGACGCAGCCTCGATACCATCCTCCTCGACCTGCTTTTCCAGAGCGGAGCAAAGTTCGGCCAACACCTTTTCGCCCATCATCATCAGCGCCCCTTTCATGGAATGCAGGCGGGAAAGCAAACCTTCCGTATCCATAGCGCGCCGCGCCTGCAGAACCACATCCAGATCTCGCGTGCCGGATTCGACGAATACACGCCGCACCTTTTCGGGATATTTATTGACCCAGGCGGGTCCGGCCGCACGCGTTCGCTCTATCGGCCCAAGGTGCTGTAAGAGCGCTGCTTTGAGTTTCTCCAGCGACAGTGGCTTGAGTAATAGATCAGTAATGCCCGCCTGCTTGCAGCGCACCTTCTCGCTGGCGAGTGCCGAGGCGGTTACAGCGAGGATGGGTTTCGTTACACCACGCGCGCGTAATGCCTCCGCCAACTCGTAGCCACTCATGGTGGGCATATTGATATCAGTAAGCACGGCGATGTATTGCTCCTCTTGCCACAGGCGCAACGCCGCCTCTCCGTCCTCGGCGGTATCAGCGCCATAGCCCAATATCTCGAGTTGCTGTTGAATCAGCTCGCGGTTGACGGGGTTGTCGTCTACAAGCAAAACCCTGCCACGGGAGTCTTTATGGCCAGGATCTGGAAGTGTCTGCCCGACACCCTCCGCACGAGCGCCCTCGCCTCGGAAACGGTGACGAAGTGCCGATTGCAAGGCAGCGCTGGAATAACACGAAATGGCCGTTGTGCCATCGCGCTGCTCGGGCAGCAGTGGACCATCGGTCGTTGCGCGTATGACATATCCCGCATCCGCGCGCAACGTCGACTCGGCAGCACTTTCCCACGCGCGCTCTGCCCCAAATATCACCAACGCGTCAGCCCGTTCGATGGTATCGATGTCCAGCTCGGATGGTTGCGATGCGACGGTTACGTCCGCGCCCCACGCGCAGAGCAGCGCCGCGATCTCCATGCGCCATTCGGCCACGGCCGAAAGGAGCACGAACTTCTGTGCGACGAATGGCAGCGGCTCATTCCCTGGCGTCTTCGTACTCAGCGCCACCGGCAGGTCGAAGGCGAAGACACTGCCTACGCCGGGTGTGCTGCGCGCTTCCATCCTCCCTCCCATCAACTCAGCGAGTTGATGACAGAGCGTCAAGCCTAGACCACTGCCACCAAAGCGTCGGGCGATGCTTGCATCGGCCTGTGAAAACGGCTGAAACACTTGCCGCAATTGCGATTCCGACATCCCTATACCCGAATCGATCACTTCGAAGCGAAGCCACGCCGCCTCGGCTTCCGATGCGGGTGCGCTACTTACGCGCAACACGATGCGGCCCGATTCGGTGAACTTCACCGCATTGCTGACCAGATTGTTGAGCACCTGTCGAATACGGTGTGCATCGGCCACGTACTCGCGTGCCAAAGCTTGCTCGATACTGAAATACAGCTTCAATCCCTTGCGTTGCGCTGTAGGTGCATAAAGCAGCACCGTCTGCTCGATGAGGGACCTTAAATCGAAACTGATCGGGTCGATATCGAGTTGACCGGATTCGATTCGCGAAAAGTCGAGCACATCGCTAATGATCGCCAACAACGTATCGGCAGACAGTCGGATGCGGTCCAGGCGTTCCCGTTGCGAAGGTTCCAGTTTCGAATGACCCAGCAATTCCAGATGGCCCAGGATGCCATTGAGCGGCGTGCGAATTTCGTGGCTCATGGTCGCCACGAACGTGGATTTGGCCCGGCTGGCTGATTCAGCAGCAAGCTTGGCTTGTTCTGAATCGTAACGGGCGCGACGCAGGTTTTCCTCGATTTCTACGCGTGCGGTCAGATCGCGCAGCACGCAGAAAAGCGCATCGCGGTCCAGGTAAATGATCGGCTTTGCTGCTACCAGCAGATGCGTTACCGCACCTTCATTCGCATCGGCTGCGGTGATTGCAAACTCTCGCGCATCCGGCAAGCCCTGCATGGTGGAGCCTGCTTGGGTGTAGCTCTCCAACAACCGACGATAGAACGCGCCCACATCCGAGTCACTGTCCGCGTAGCGGCGCACCAAATCGTTCTGCAGCAACGGCATCGCATTGCTTCGTTCGATGACGCAAAGCCCGACCGGCGAGGTTTCAATCATGGTGCGATTGAGCACTTCGCTATGATAAACGCGCTTTGCGCGTGCCAGCATCGGAGAGAAAACGACCTTGTCCTGACGGATGAGCAACGCCCAGAGGACCGCCAGCAGTACGGCGGTAAGCAGCATTTCTATGAGCATCGGCAAGCTTTGATGCCGCAGTATGTCTAACCACGTATAGGCACGCACCAACGTCCAATTCGTGCCGGCTATGCGTTCGGCCACAAAAAAATGCCTACCCTTTTTGTAGCGCGCCAAGCCTCGATCGGTTTGAAGAGCCATCAAAGGCCGGAATGCCTGGGCGACCCGGTTACTGTCTACGTCGGTAGCCGTTCCGAAGACCACCTGTCCCTGTTCGGTCAGGACCGTCAGCTCATTGGGAGTGACATTGCGCAATTGATTGACGAAGCGCGACACCGGCTCATAGATGACGAAGGCGCCGATAGGTGTGTCGCCATCCATCGGCACGAAGGCTCCGATAACCGCCGGCGCACCCGTGGAAGGATCTTTCCCGATCGAGGACAGTACCTTCGGCAACGCCGAGCCGTAGAAGGGAAGCGTCTTGTTGCCCTTATGCAACTCGCGCAAAGCTTCGATGTCGTCAAAACGGATGTTGGGAGCGGTCAACTTGGAAAACAGCGCCGCTCGGTCTGGCGTTTCTTCGGCGAGCTTCAGATCATTGCTCCCAAGCCGGCTACCGAATGCAAACAGCGTCTCGCTTGGCTCGTAGAAATACCCCATCGTCCCGACTTGCTTGCCGCGTCCGGAAAGGGTGGTGCCCGTGATGATGGATAACTCACGCGCGAGCCCGAGGTACCGTTCGACCTTGTCCTTGGGCCACGCCTGGACACCGCTGCCGAGGACCAGGAATGGCGTAGCCTGCGCGCTGGCCTGAATGATGGCCTGATCATCATGCGCCGTAAATTCGGCAAACGCATCGGCGCCTTGCGCAACGAGCTCCTCGGGCTTGTTGCGCCATGCGTATTCGATCATGTTCAAGGTACGGATGTAGCCGGCATCCCTTTGAATGAAGACAGCATCCAGTGCCAGCTTGGCGTTGCGGAAATCGTCGACCTGGTCTGACCGGTAATTGTTGACATTCAGAATGATGGCCACGCCAAGAATCAGCAGAATGATCAACGACAGCACGACGCCGCCGCCATAAAGCAGCCGCTGCTGATGCCGCTCTAACGAGGCAATGTCTTGCTGGCCTGTAAGAGCGTCGTGATGTACAGGCTCCGGCATCGTCATCTCATCCGGTAAATTTGGAGAGCCGACAAGCTTGACGCGCGACAGAAAAATCCGATGAAGGAGGCGGAAAAATCGACTCCGGTACATTCTAAGCACATGACTCCCTTTCATGACACAAGGCGAAGAGCACGGGGATTGGCTGTAGGGAATCCCCTTTTTAGTGTCAGAAAAGCCCCCGGTGGATGCAGGTTGAGTAAACCGCGAAAGGGGGATCACATGGGCGTGAGAATCGTAGGGACTAACTCACCTGACGAATATCGGACTTATCTTAAAAATGCCGATTGATAGGAACACGAGCTGCCGCCGGCAACTGCATCTGTGGCCGAGCATTAATGCTGATTACAGGTAAATCAATGACTTCTCATGGCATCCACACCATCGACACTGGCTTTGTGCGACCCCAATTCGACGCCGCCTATTTGCTGACCCATGAAGGGCACGGCGCTTTTATCGACTGCGGCACCAACCACTCGGTGCCACGCCTGCTGGAAGCCCTGGCGAACGCCAGGATGGCCACCTCCCAGGTGGACTGGCTGATCCTGACCCATGTTCATCTCGACCATGCAGGTGGTGCGGGCGAGCTCCTGGCGCACTTGCCTAATGCGCGGCTGGTCGTACACCCACGTGGCGCGCGGCACATGGCCGACCCCTCGCAACTGTGGGCCGGCGCGTTGGCGGTGTATGGCGAAGACGTCATGGAAAAAGCGTATGGTCGCCTTCGGCCCGTGCCAGCCGAGCGGATCGTGGAGGCACCGGACGGTCATACCGTCGACCTCCGTGGCCGTCGCCTGCGCTGCCTGGACACGCCGGGTCACGCCAAGCACCACATCGCCATCTACGATGAGCAGGCCAATGTGTGCTTCACGGGCGATACCTTCGGCCTGTCCTATCGCTCATTCGATACCGAGCAAGGCCCTTTCATTCTGCCGACTACCACCCCGGTGCAATTCGATCCCATAGCGCTGCATGCGTCGATCGAGCGGCTGCTTGAACTCAAGCCCGAGGCGATGTACCTCACCCACTTCGGCCGCATTGATCGACCTCAACGGCTCGCCGGCATGCTTCACACATTGATCGATGCCATGGTCGCCCTTGCCCGCAGCCTGAGCGATGTGGCCGATCGGCACGAACAACTCGTACGTGCATTGACCGAGCTCTATGCCAGGCATCTGGCGGAACATGGATGGCAAGGCGACCGTGATGCGCTATGGCACTGGCTCAGCATGGATATCGAGCTCAACGCGCAGGGCCTTGGCGTTTGGCTCGATCGTGACAACCGCTAGAGCCGTTTGATGTAGTAGTGCTGCGTTTTCCGGCGCACGTAACCCAAGTGCTGGTAGAACGGATGGGAATCCTCGCGAGCAATATTGGACCGCACACATAACGTATCGAAACCGCACTCCCGAGCCCACTGTTCAGCATCTACCACCAGCATGCGTCCCACGCCGGTACCGCGAGCGCGTTCATCGACGACGAGGCCTACGATTTCGATTCGCTCGCCCGATTCAAGGGTACGGCGACGTTCTACGGCAACCCAGCCTAGCAATGCCGCGGCGTCTTCAGCCACGCTGATGCGATGGTCCGAATGAGAGATCAGCACGCCCAATCGTCGGTGCATTTCCTCAGTGTTCGTGGCATAACCCAACTGCCCTGCGAGCCGCGCGATCTCGGCAGCGTCATCGAGGCGCGCCACGCGCACAGTCACTGCGCCTGCCATCTCACGCAAGCCTCGCGCCGTTAGGTACGGGACGCTCTATGGTGGTGATCACGACACCTTCGTCGGTATGAAATCCGGTGAGCAGGAATTGTGATCGGAACGGCCCGATCTGCTTTTCAGGAAAATTAATGACGCCCACGATCTGCTTGCCGACTAGCGACTTTGGACTGTATAGCGCTGCAATTTGCGCGCTTGTTTTGCGCTCGCCATAAGGGCCGAAGTCTGCCCACACCTTCCATGCCGGCTTGCGTGCTTCTGGAAACGCTTCCACACGCGTGATCGTACCTGCGACGAGCAATACTTTCTCGAAATCCGCCCAGGTAATTGTTTCAATCGTTGCTGGTTGTGTGTTCATCCTTCCAGACTCGTCTTGAACCAGTCGTTGAATTCTTGCCACCAATAGCTGGCTTGCGCTGCGAGCAAGCCCACGGGTTTGTAAGCACCGGCAAGGCCGTAGCCAGCAAATTGCTTCCAGCCATCGTCGCCTTCGGCGATGGCCGCGGCCAACAGCTCGCCGGCGACACACGTAGGTGCCATGCCATGACCGCCGAATGCCTGCGCCCACCAAAGCCCATCGCTGCTGGTTCCGATCTGCGGCATCTGATGGCGTGCGTAACTCATCAATCCAGACCAGGCGTAATCGATGCGGATCTCGCGCAGAGAAGGAAAAACACGCAGCAAATCGCGCATCAAAACGCGCCGAACAGCCGAGGCGGAACGATTTCGAACGGATATACGTCCACCCCACAACAGCCGATTGTCGGGCAATGGCCGGTAGTAATCGAACGCAAAACGCGTATCGTAAATAGCGGCGCGTGTTTGGAGGCATTGATCAAGTCGCTCGCCAAGCGGCTCCGTTACCATCACATACGTGGCAATCGGCATGACCGCGCGATCAATTTGCCTGCGCAAGCCAGCCAGATAACCACCGCAGGCAAGCACCACATGTTCGGCACGCAGCTCGCCCTGGGGCGTGTGGATGCACCATTGCTGCCCTTCTCGACGAAGACGCCACACATCGCTGCCTTCATGGATGCGCACGCCCTGCGCTTGCGCGGCTGCCGCAAGCCCAATGGCGTAATTCAATGGATGCAAGTGCAGCGCGTTGCGTTCGTAAAGGCCATCATGGTACCGCTCGCTACGAACCCGCTCACGCAATTGCGCCTGCGTCAGCCAATCCCATTGCACACCATAATGCTTGGCGAGCAGTTGCTGGCGTTTGCGCAATACGTTGGGATCGCGGAACCAGTTGGCCCATATCACGCCTTCGTCGACCATGTCGCAAGCAATGTCGTAGTGCGACACGCGCTCACGTATGCGCTGAACGGCTGCAGTGGTGAGGTCGAAGATGTGCCTGGCAGGTGCAGCGCCTAACTGGTGATGCAGCGCCTCCTCACCGAGCGAGTACCCACCGAACACAAAGCCACCGTTGCGGCCGGAGGCACCGAAGCCGATCTGCTCGCGCTCCAACACCACGACATCGCGCACGCCGCGCTCGGCAAGCCCTAACGCCGTATTGAGGCCGGCAAATCCCCCGCCGATGATCGCCACGCGCGCGTCGTGACGCCCCTCAAGCGGCATACACGGCTCATAGGGTATGGCCGTAGCGCGGTAATAGGAAGGAACCGGCGGTTGCTTCATGCCTAATACGTGGACGATCCAGGGCGGTTGGACGGCCGAGGATAGCGCGTACCACGCACGAACGCTTGGATGTAGCAGACCGCACCCCGACTCAGGGGTGCGGGCAAGAGACGCCTATAGCTTGCTGGCGACGTCGCGAACCACTTTGGCCAGCGCGGGATCTTGCATTGCCATATGCATGGTGGCGCGAACCAGGCCGGCCTTATTGCCGCAATCGAAGCGGGTGCCCTCAAAGCGATAGGCAAGCACCTTGCCCTGCTCCATCAGCAACGCCTCGATGGCGTCGGTAAGCTGAATTTCCCCCCCCGCACCCGGCGTGGTTTGTTCGAGCAGTTCGAAGACGCGCGCTGGCAGCACATAGCGCCCGACGACAGCCAGATTGGAGGGAGCGTCCGCCGGCTTGGGTTTTTCCACCATGAAGCGGATGCGCGCACTCCGCTCATCGACGGGTTCAGCGTCGACGATGCCATATTTGTCGGTTTGATCGTGCGGCACTTCCTCCACCGCGATCACGCCAGCATGCTCGGCCTCGGCCAATTCGGCCATCTGGCGCAAGGCGCCTTTGCCGTTATTCCAGATCAGGTCATCGGGCAGCACCACGCCAAAAGGCTCATCGCCCACCACTGGCTTGGCGCAAAGGACGGCATGGCCAAGGCCCAATGCCTCAGGCTGAGTCACGAAGATGGCCCGCACATGGCGCGGCAGCGTGCCTTGGACCAGGGCGAGCAGATCGTCCTTGCCTTTCTCCTCCAGCTTGGCTTCCAGCTCATAGGCCTTGTCGAAGTAATCGGCAATGGCGTGTTTGTAGCGGTTAGTGACGAATACGAGCGTATCGGCCCCTGCGTCCACGGCCTCGTCGACCGCATATTGAATCAAGGGCTTGTCCAGAACCGGCAGCATTTCCTTGGCAACTACCTTGGTGGCCGGCAGAAAACGGGTACCAAGACCAGCTACGGGGAACACTACCTTGCGCAATGGCTTACTCACTCACTTCTCTCCAATGTCGTTACGGCGGAGCGGAATCACGTTGCTGGGCTGGGTCACGTCGCTCCAGCTGAAGGACGGGAGCAGACTGGATACACATTGACGCAGCCCATCCTCGTCGAAATTGCCCGCCGCTTCGGCGACCTTGGCCATCTGCGCCTGCAGCAATTCCCACGGCATCGGTCGATGCTGTGCAAGAAATATCTTGTTGTGTGTCGTGGCGCTGTAGTTTTCCAGTGGATGGAACAATTCCTCGAACAACTTCTCGCCTGAGCGCAGGCCGGTATACACGATGGGTATCTCGGTGCCGGGCTTCTTGCCGGCAAGCCGGATCATTTGTTCGGCCAGATCGCGAATTTTTACGGGCTCACCCATGTCCAGGGCGAAAATTTCCCCACCGTGGCCAAGCGCGGCCGCCTGCAAGATGAGCTGGGTGGCCTCTGGAATGGTCATGAAGTAACGCGAGATTTCAGGATGCGTCACGGTCAGCGGACCTCCCGCCTGAATCTGCTGACGGAACAACGGCACCACGGAACCGGCCGAATCCAGCACGTTGCCAAATCGCACCGTGATGAAGTGCGTGCTCGAATGCGCGTTGAGATTCTGGCACCAGATTTCCGCAATGCGCTTGCATGCACCCATCACGCTGGTGGGGTTGACGGCCTTGTCAGTGGAAATGAGTACGAAGCATTCCACACCGACTTCGTTGGAAATATCCGCCACGGTGCGCGTAGCCAACACGTTGTTGCGCACCGCGGTGCGCAACTGTCCTTGCAACAAGGGCACGTGCTTATAGGCCGCCGCGTGGAATACGACTTGCGGCCTGACTTCAGTGAACACGCGGCGCATAGCGACGCGATCACCGCAGTCGGCAAGCACGCTGTTGAGCAACAGCTCCGGATACGTCGCGCGCAATTCCTGCGAGATTTGGTACAGATTGTATTCGCACGACTCGACGATCGTGAGCGCATGCACGCCCAGTCGCGCTACCTGTCTGCACAATTCAGAGCCGATCGAACCGCCGCCGCCGGTAACCAGTACACGGCGCCCAGTGAGTGTTTCGCGGATCTTAGTCCAGTCCAGTTCGATCGCATCGCGACCGAGAAGATCCTCAATGGATACTTCCTTGATCTGATTGAACTGCGCGCGCCCTGCGACCACGTCTTCAAGCTTGGGCACAGTGCGATACGGCAGTCCGGTTCGATCGCATAATTCCACGACCTGCCGCATCTGCCGTGCGGTGGCTCCTGGCAGCGCGATCAGCAGCATCTGCACGGCCGCTTCCTTGGCGACATCCGGAAGTTGCTCCAGCGTACCGAGCACCGGTTTGCCATTGATGCGCGCACCACGCAGTGAGCGTCGATCGTCGACAAAGCCAACGACCATGAAGCGACTATCGCGATGCAGATCGCGCGCCAGTGCCTCGCCCGCGCTATCGGCGCCTACGACCAGCACGCGCTGCGTCTTGGCGTTCATGAAAAGATCGATGCGGCTGTCCTTCCAGAACCGGTAAGCAAGCCGCGGCGCGCCCAGGAATAAGGCGAGCACAAAGGGATAGAGCAGCAGGATCGAACGCGGTACACCATCGAGGCGCCCGTACAGGAACAGAGCCACGCCAATCGCCACCGTGCCGACAATGGCGGCGCGCAGGATATTCCACAGATCAGGCAAGCTGGCGAAACGCCATACGCCCTTGTACAAACCGGTCCATGCGTAGACCAGGCCTTGTACCAGCAGCACAATCGGAAACTCATAGGACTCGAAGCTGATGACCAGCTTCGGATCCAAGGCATAACGCAATTCTTTGGCCACCCACCAGGCGAGCGCCGTGATCAACAGATCGTGTGCGACCACTGCCGCCCGTGGATGTACTGTGCCGACCCATTTACGTATGGTCATAGCGAACCTTGTATCGATCTCGCTCAATCAAGCGGCGCTTGGCCCCAAGCCAGACGGCCGCCGCAACGGCATAAGTGACGATGCAGGCCAGGAGCCCCATCCCTGGTTTTTCGAATGCCCACGCAGCCAGTGGCGCCGCAATCAGCAGATTCCACCCCAGATAACACGCTGCACTCACCGCATGCGTATGGCCCCTGCGCACGATCCATTGATACAGATGTTCGCGATGCGCAGTGTACCAGCGCCGCCCTCCCAGGATACGGACCAGCAGGGTAAGGCTGGCATCCGTCACGAAAGCTGAACTGAGGATCAGGGCCGGCCATACCAGCGGCCAGTCCAGGCGCCACAGCATCGCGGTAAGCGCAAAAAGCAGTAGACCGATGCTGCCACTGCCCACATCGCCCATGAAAATGCGGGCCGGCGAGCGGTTGTAGCACCAAAAGCCCAGGCATGCGGCCGCCACGCACGCGGACGCAGCGGCGAAGGCCGGCTGGCCGGCTGCCCATCCAAGCACGGCAACGCCGCAGGCGACGAAAAGACCCTGCTGCGCGAGCAAGCCGTCGATGCCATCCATGAAATTGTGCAAGTTGACGCTCCACGCTCCGCCCACTATCCACAGCGGCAGCCAAAGCCAACTCATACCGCCGTAGAACAACGCCAGAGCAAATAAGGCGACTGCCAGTATTTGCACTCCCAAGCGTGGAAGCACCGGCAAGGAATTGTGATCGTCCCACCAGCCGATCAAAGCAATCATCGCCACCGCGATAAGCAGCGTGATCACGGTGTGAAGCGGCCATATCGACGGTGCCTTAAGCAGACATATGGGCATGGTCAGCAACACGGCCACAACGATGCCGATTCCGCCACCGCGTGGGGTCGCAATCGTGTGCGAGCGCCGCTGACCTGGTTGATCGAGCATGCCACGGCGATGTGCATAGGCGATGGCCGCGCGCACAACTCCCAGCGCAATCACAAAAGCACAGAGCACGGTACAGGTGATCAAGGCGAGATGAGCCACGACCACCTCACTCATTGGCCACCCCATGAATCGGCCTGATCGTGCTCCAACCCTTACAGCTCGGGCATTGCCAGTGATGGGCCTTGGTGCCGAAGCCGCAGTGGCTGCAGCGATACATCGCCTGGCCCTCCAGCAATTTGCGGGTGAGATCGCGCAGAATCAGAAAATTTTCCCTCGCCTCACCTTCGATCTTGTCCATGGTGGCATCGATCAAGGCCATCAGCCCACGTACCGAGGGACGCTGGCGCAATTGCGAAGTGAGGAAGTCGATGGCAGGTTTTTCACCGTCGCGCTGTTGGTACAGATGCGTCAACGCGAGCACGGGTGAAACGCCGTGATAGCGGGCGAGAATATCGCGCAGGAAGCGCTCAGCACGCTCCATCTGTCCGGAACGCGCATAACTGTCGAGCAAGGGTGGAAGAATTTCCGGCACAAACGCAATATCCGCTTCTACCGCGCGCTCGTACGCATCGACGGCTTCGGCATGTTGCCCCTCTTCGGCATGCAACCGTCCGATGAGCATGAAAGCGCGCACGCAATCAGGCTGGGACGTAAATGCCTGTTGCAAGTACTCGCGTGCGTCGGCGCGTGCACCATGTTGGCGTGACTGCTCAGCGAGCTCGCAATAGAACTGAGCAATGGTGGTGGCTTCTTCTTCGCCCGTCATCGTTTCCAGGCGCCGGGCATGTTCGATCGCTTTATGCCAGTCGCGCTCGTGCTGATAGATCGCAATGAGATGGCGCAAGGCGGACGGAGCATGCGCATTCATCGCCACCAGATCGGAGAACAAGGCTTCGGCACGGTCGAGCAGACCGGCGCGCATATAGTCCTCGCCGAGCTCGAGCAGCGCCACGGTCTTCATGCCTTCGGAAAGGCCCGGCCTGGACACCAGGTGCTGATGTAGACGGATAGCACGATCCACTTCGCCACGACGCCGAAAAAGGTTGCCTAATGCTAAGTGCGTTTCGACGGTGTCCCGGTTGTATTCGGCCAGTTTAAGGAAGACCTCGATCGCCTTGTCCTGCTCTTCGTTGAGCAGGTAGTTCAGGCCACGGAAATAGTCGGAAGACAATTCACTGACTTGCGCGCCAGAGCGACGCACACCGGCGCGCCGAGCCGTCCACCAGCCGCTTAGGAAAGCCGCCGGTATGAGCAGTGCCAGCAGCGAATAGAAGATGCTCATGGTGCTTTGGGTGCCTTGGCATCGCGCGTTTTTACCGCACGCCGTCGTTCGCGACGATGCCGCGTCGTAACGCCGAGCCATGCCGTGAGGCCGCCAAGGATCCACCCCAGCGCCAGCACGGCCAAGAGAGCGGCGCCCTTCGGTACTTGGATGCGTACGAACGCGAGGTCGTACCCAACGAGGTCCGCATTGAGCGCCCCCAGGATCACTCCCCCGGCGATGAACAGTAGCAATAGCAACAGGACGATCAATCGCATCATGCGACTTTACCTGATTGGCTTAACAGCTCACAGAGGAATGTGAAGGCGGGATTCAGACACATTCGTCATTTTTTTGGACAATAACTCGTTGCCCAAAAAGAAAAGGCAGGATCGGCCCAAGGCCGCCTGCCTGTCGGGATAAGCGTAAGGAAGAAGGACTCAGCCAGCCTGCTGTTCCAGATGCATGTTGACGCGCTCGCGCAACTCCTTGCCCGGCTTGAAATGCGGAACATGCTTACCCGGCAACGCGACCGCGTCGCCCGTTTTCGGGTTGCGGCCCATGCGCGGGGGCCGGTAATGCAGAGCAAAACTGCCGAAGCCACGTATTTCGATGCGCTCACCGGTGGCCAACGCCTGACTCATCTGCTCGATGACGTTCTTGACGGCCAGCTCGACGTCGCTAAACGCAAGATGGGTCTGACGCCTTGAGAGCGCCTCAATCAGCTCGGATTTGGTCATGGGTCCCCAATGTCCGTGACGGTGGAACGAATCGGGGCGGCGCAACACCGCCCCGATGCAGGCACTACATTACTCAGCTTTGTTGAGCTGCTCCTTGAGCAGCGCACCAAGCTTGGTCGTACCACCCGACGCGGACGAATATTCGGCCATGGCGTCTTGCAGCTCTTCCTCATCCTTGGCGCGGATCGAGAGCGACAACTGACGGCCCTTGCGATCCATACCGGTGAACTTGGCTTCCACCTTCTCGCCCACCTTCAGATGCTGCGTGGCATCGTCGATGCGCTCCTTGGCGATGTCGCTGGCGCGCAGGTAACCCTCGACGCCATCACCCAGATCGATTACGGCACCCTTGGCGTCCACTTCCTTCACCGTACCGGTGACAACCGCGCCACGCGGATGGACGGCCATGAAGTGACCGAACGGATCCTGCTCCATCTGCTTGATGCCGAGGGAGATGCGCTCGCGCTCCGGATCCACCGCCAGCACCACGGCTTCAATCTCGTCGCCCTTCTTGAAATTGCGCACGAGGTCTTCGCCGGAAGCCTGCCAGGAGATGTCGGACAGGTGCACGAGGCCATCGATACCGCCATCCAGGCCGATGAAGATGCCGAAGTCGGTGATCGACTTGATCTGGCCGGACACTTTGTCGTTCTTCTTGTGTGTGGCGGCGAACGCCTCCCACGGATTGGAACGCGTCTGCTTGATACCCAGCGAGATGCGGCGACGCTCTTCATCCACGTCCAACACCATCACTTCGGTTTCATCACCGACCTGCACCACCTTGGCCGGGTTGACGTTCTTGTTGGTCCAATCCATTTCGGAAACGTGGACCAAGCCTTCCACACCCGGTTCGATCTCGACGAAGCAACCGTAATCGGTGACGTTGGAGACCTTGCCGAACAGACGGCTGCCAACCGGGTAACGACGCGCAATGGCGACCCACGGATCGTCGCCCAGCTGCTTCAGGCCCAGCGAGACGCGGTTGCGCTCGCGGTCGTACTTGAGCACGCGCACATCCAGCTCGTCGCCGACGTTGACCACTTCGGACGGGTGGCGCACGCGCTTCCATGCCATGTCGGTAATGTGCAGCAGACCGTCGATACCGCCCAGATCCACGAACGCGCCGTAGTCGGTAAGGTTCTTGACGGTGCCCTTCACCACTGCGCCTTCGGTCAGGCGCTCAAGCAGCTTCTCGCGCTCCTCGGAGAACTCGGTCTCGACGACGGCGCGGCGGCTGACAACGACGTTGTTGCGCTTGCGGTCCAGCTTGATGATCTTGAACTCAAGATCCTTGCCTTCCAGGTACACCGGATCGCGTACCGGACGCACGTCCACCAGCGAGCCGGGGAGGAACGCGCGAACATCCTTGATGTCGACGGTGAAACCGCCTTTGACCTTGCCGGAAATCTTGCCGACGATGGTCTCTTCCTTATCGAAGGCCTGCTCAAGGTCGTCCCATACCATGGAACGCTTGGCCTTCTCACGGGAGAGCTTCGTTTCGCCGAAGCCGTCTTCCAGTGCGTCGAGGGCTACCTTCACCTCGTCGCCAACGCGCACTTCCAACTCGCCGCCTTCGTTCTTGAACTGCTCGATCGGAACGATGCCTTCGCTCTTGAGGCCAGCGTTGATCACGACGACATCGTTGCGGATTTCCACCACGATACCGGTGACGATGGCACCCGGCTTCAGCTTAGAAATGGCCTGTTGGCTCTGTTCAAACAGCTCGGCAAAACTTTCAGTCATGTTGATTCCAAAAATAAGAAAGGCCCTCGACCCACTGCGCGCCGTCGGAGTAATTGCGCAGATGGACAGGCCCACCGGTTGTGGGTGGTCGGGATCGCTCCTTCACACCGTTGACCCAAAACTTCATGCCGCGACATGAAGCGCCAATACCGCCGCAACCCTTTACGGAATCACGACGGCCAATACCTTAGCGACCACATCCTCGATCCCCATGCCGGTGGTATCCACCAACACCGCATCGCGGGCGGGTTTGAGCGGCGCTACGGCTCGCGATGCATCGCGGGCGTCACGCGCCTCAATTTCGCTCTGAAGAGATGTAAGTGTAACGCTCAGCCCCTTTTCCTTCAACTGCTTATAGCGTCTTTTGGCCCTTTCGGCGGCGCTGGCGGTCAGGAAAACCTTGTAGGGCGCATCGGGAAAGATCACCGTACCCATGTCGCGCCCGTCCGCTACCAGGCCAGGGGCTTTACGGAAACCGAGCTGTAGATCGACCAGCGCCTTGCGCACCGAGGGAATCGCGGCAATGGCCGAGGCGGCGGCGCCCGCGGTCTCGGTGCGCAGTTCGTCCGTGGCATCGTGTCCATTGACGATGACGCGCGTTTCGCCATCATGTGGCACCGCACGAAACTGGATCTTGGTCGTTTCCGCGCAGCGAGTCACCGCTTCGGCATCGGACAGGTCAAGTCCGGCCATACCGGCGGCGTAGCCCACTGCCCGATATAGCGCCCCGGAGTCCAGCAGCCGCCAGCCCAGACGCTCTGCGACCAGACGGCTAATCGTGCCTTTGCCCGATCCGGAGGGTCCGTCGATGGTCAGTACGGGGACGGACGGGCGTGAAGTCATGGAGGGACCTTATGGCACGGGAAGTGCTTAGCTTAACGTGTTTAAGGGGGTCACCCACCCATGTTTACCGGCACTACCTCGACCGTATCAGGCTATCAGCCGTCGTCCATGAACGAGCTCCACAGCCAATTCCACCAAGCCGCCAACGACGTGAGGCAGCGCAAGGAACGACCCGACAACGACACGCTGCTTGCGCTTTATGGGCTCTACAAGCAGGCCCTCGAAGGCGACGTGCACGACTGCGAGCCCACCAGCTTTTTCGATTTCATCGGCACCGCCAAACAGGAAGCCTGGGCACGCCTCAAAGGCGTACCGCAAGAGGAAGCCATGCGTCAGTACATAGCGCTGGTACGACAATTGCTCGACTGATTCGGCACCTGCCCTAGCGGGGCCACTTGCGCCCCTCGCGAAGAGACGGCACATTCATACGATCGTTTGAATGACGGCCGCCGCATGAGCTACCCCCATCTGTTCGCCCCTCTCAACCTGGGTCACGTCACCCTGCCCAATCGCATCCTGATGGGATCGATGCATACCGGGCTAGAGGACAAGGCGGCCGACTTCGACAAGCTCGCGGCTTACTTCGCCGAACGCGCACGCGGCGGCGTTGGGCTGATGGTTACGGGAGGTATCGCGCCGAGCATCGAAGGCTGGCTCAAACCCTTCGGCGGGCGCATGACCTTTCCCTGGCACACACCACGACATCGCAAAATCACCGCGGCTGTGCATGCGGAAGGCGGACGCATCTGCATGCAAATCTTGCACGCCGGCCGTTACGGTTATCACCCGCTGTCGGTGGCGCCATCGCCGATTCAATCACCGATCACGCCCTTCAAACCACGCGCACTCAGCGCGCGCGGCGTGGAACGCACCATCAAAGATTTTGTCCGCTGCGCACAGCTGGCACGCGATGCCGGCTACGACGGCGTGGAGGTGATGGGCTCGGAAGGCTATTTGATCAACCAATTCATCGCTGAGCGCACGAATCAACGCAACGATGCATGGGGCGGCGACGCCACGCGGCGCATGCGCTTTCCATTGGAAATCGTACGTCGCATGCGCGAGGCGGTTGGGCCCAATTTCATCATCATTTACCGTCTCTCGATGCTCGATCTGGTTGAAGGCGGACAACCTTGGCAAGACATCGTCACGCTTGCCAAGGGTATTGAAGCGGCGGGTGCCAGCCTCATCAACACCGGCATCGGCTGGCACGAAGCACGCGTGCCGACGATCGTTACCAGCGTGCCGCGTGCGGGCTTCAGCTGGGTGACAAAGAAGCTCAAGAGCGAAGTGTCGATTCCGTTGATCACCACCAACCGCATCAACATGCCGGATGTGGCGGAGCGCATTCTCGCTGGCGGCGAAGCGGATATGGTGTCGATGGCAAGGCCACTGCTTGCCGATGCGCAATGGGCAGTAAAAGCAAAAGCGGGACGTAGCGAACGCATCAACACCTGCATCGCATGCAACCAGGCCTGCCTTGATCATGTGTTCTTGAATCAGCGTGCGAGCTGCATGGTGAATCCACGCGCCTGTCATGAGACCGAACTACGCATTGCTTCGGCCAACACACGCAAGCGCATTGCCGTAGTCGGCGCAGGTCCCGCCGGCATGGCATGCGCCGCTACCCTGGCGGAGCGTGGCCACGATGTCACGTTGATCGATGGCGCCAGCGAGATCGGCGGCCAGTTCAATTACGCCAAGCGCATTCCCGGGAAGGAAGAATTCCACGAAACGCTGCGCTACTTCACGCATCGCTTGAACGATGCGGGCGTGCGGGTGCAATTGGGGCAGATCGCAGAGTTGGCTTCGCTCGGCACGGCGAGCTACGACGACATCGTGATCGCCACCGGCATTACGCCGCGTCGCGTGAGTTTTCCGGGTAGCGATGATCCGCGCGTCCTCAGCTATCTCGATGTGCTGGCGCGAAACCATCCAGTGGGTCAGCGCGTCGCGATCATTGGCGCAGGCGGCATCGGTTTCGACGTTGCTGAATTTCTGGTCGAACACGCGCCCTCGCCCACCACCGATATCACGCGCTGGACACGCGAATGGGGCGTGGACATGCAACTGGAACACCCCGGAGGCCTGCTACAGCCTCAACCGGAATCAGCGGCCCGAAAGGTGTGGCTGCTGCAACGTAGCGAAGGGCGTCCTGGCGCGCGTCTCAATAAAACCACGGGCTGGGTTCATCGAGCCACGCTGAAGAACAAGCAGGTGACCATGCTCGGCAGCGTCAGCTACGACCGCTTTGACGACGAAGGCCTGCACATTACCGTGGGCAGTGAACCCCAGACGCTGCCGGTCGACCACGTCATCGTCTGCGCGGGCCAGGAACCCAACCGCACTCTGGCGGACGCGCTGGCCGCGCGCGGGCATGGGCGGGTACATGTCATTGGCGGCGCGGATGTTGCTGCCGAGCTGGATGCCAAACGGGCGATCGCCCAAGGCACACGACTTGCCGCGGAGCTTTAACAAAGCTCGCTAAGTGATTCATCGGGGAGAGAAAGGAAGCGCCCCGCTAGCGACGCGTCGGTATTGGCTCTGGGGAGGGATGCCGAAATACCGCGGGGGTAGCGTCGCTGCGGGGCGAGGGTCAACGGCACTCGGGGGGAGGGGGTCAGTGCCGCGACGGAGATCATATTATGATCGACGCGATACAGAATCAAATATATATTTAGACCACCATTTATTCGAAAGTCATATATGTTTGATTTTCGCCAGCTGCGCTATTTCATCGCCGTCGCGGAAGAATTGAGCTTCACGCGCGCCGCTCAGCGACTCCATCTTTCGCAGCCGCCTCTGTCCCAACAGATCCAGGCACTGGAACAGGAGTTGGGCGTACGCCTGCTGGAGCGCGATAAGCGCAACGTCATGCTCACCCCGCCAGGCCGCCTGTTTCTTGAGCAGGCGCGACGGATCCTGGTCATGGCCGACGAAGCCCGCACCCAGGTGGCTGAAGCAGCCGCCGGCTTCAGCGGTCATTTGAAGCTCGCCTACACCGTTTCGGTGTCTTTCCATCCTGCCCTGCCCCAGACACTGATCAAACTTGGGCAGAACGCGCCGAACGTGCGGGTGTGGCTAAGCGAGATGTATACAGAACCGCAGTTCTCGGCCATCCGCAACGGTCAGATCGACGTGGGCTTCGTGCGTGACGTGGCCAGCCACGAGGACGATGCCCGCGCCCTGAGGTTTGATGTCATCGATCGCGAACCCTTATTGCTCGCCCTGCCCGAGGGCCACCGCCTGGCTGGCCGGCAAAGTGTGGACATGTCGGAGATTGCCGGCGATCCGTTTGTGGTTCAGCCACGCGAGTTGGCCGCCACACTCTATGATCGGCTGACGCGTCTGGCCGCCAAGGCAGGCTTCAACCCCGTCATCCGTCAACAAGCCCAGCAGATCAACGGCCTGATCGCCCTGGTGGCCGCCCGCATCGGCCTCGCCCTCGTGCCCGCCAGCATGCGGGCAGTGAAGTTACCCGGCGTAAGCTATGTGCCATTGGCCGATCCGGACGCCTACCTGCTCTTGGCTGTTGCCAGCAGGGCTCAAAACCCTTCGCCGGTGGTGCAACAGTTCCTGGAAATCGTCGCTGACGCCAAAGCGGCGCTAGGCTTGTGATAAGTGGTTCAAATCGTTATACTTGCTTGCTTACGTTGATCCATTTCGTCCTTAGGAGCCTGCCGTGAAGGTGCTTTCCTCTTTGAAGTCCGCCAAGCAGCGGCACCGTGACTGCAAGGTTGTGCGCCGTCGCGGCAAAGTGTTCGTGATCTGCAAGAGCAACCCGCGCTTCAAGGCGCGCCAGCGTTGAGCTGCATTGCGAACCCGTAAAAAAAGCCGCTGCGAAGCGGCTTTTTTTATGCCCGCGCTCGGCATGCATCACTAACGGCCACCGCCGACATCAAGCAAGGCGCCCGTTACGTACGAAGCGGCGTCACTGAGCAACCATACAATCGTTTCGGCCACTTCATCCGCGGTACCCGGTCGACCGAGCGGTGATTGCGCGCCAAGCATCGCAGCGCGATCCGGACGGCCTCCGCTCGCATGAATCTCGGTATCGATAAGCCCTGGGCGAACGGCGTTTACTCGCACGCCTTCCTGGCCGAGCTCCTTGGCAAGCCCGATCGTCATCGTATCGATGGCACCTTTGGAGCCCGCGTAATCCACGTATTCGTGAGGCGAACCCAGCCTTGAGGCGATGGAAGACACATTGACGATCACACCACCATGGCCGCCACGCCCTTTGGACATGCGCCGCGCGGCTTCGCGTGCGCATAAGTACGCGCCCAGGATGTTCACGTCGAATATCTTCTTGAGTCGTGCGATGCTCATATCGGCCAACGGCATGGAAGGCGCGACGATGCCTGCATTGTTCACCAACGCATCGACTCGGCCAAAGGTCGATTCCACCGCGTCGAACATCGCCAGGACATCTGATTCGTCGGCGGCATCGCCACGAATGGGGAAGGCATCACCGCCGGCCTGCCGCACTTCTGCAACGGCTTCGTGCGCCGCCGCTTCGTTCTGCATAAAGTTGATGCCGATCGACCAGCCTTGCGCGCCCAAAAGCTTTGCCGTGGCACGACCAATGCCCCGGCTTGCGCCCGTAATCAAAACCACCTTAGGCATACAAAACTCCTCACGTCATGTAAGGATGATTATGCAAAATCATCGCAAGCCGGCTCGACGTAAATTAGCCAGAGTGACGTAGGTACGCTACGAAGCCGCGTGTCAGCTCAGCCTTGAACTCTTTTTCCGACAGCGGCAATACCGTATGCCATAACGACGCGCTATCCAGCGCATACGCCTCCATCGCGCTTCCCGCCCAGAGCAAAGCAAATTGCAGAGCCTGGCGTGGCAACGGGTGGTGAATGCCCGCCCGGAAGGGCAGCAACGCATCGACGATCAGATTGAAGTTCTCGGCGATATGCAGCCTGGCGTTTCGCCCGAACACCTCATCCGTGTCGCTTTCCATAAATCGCGTCAACGCCTTTAGCAGGCGCGGATGCCGCCGGTATTGCTCGAACAAAGCGCTGATTACCCGCGCCACGGTCTCTTCCAAGGTCTGGCACTGCATGGCCTTGGCCAGCGTGTCCTGGTTCATCGCATTGCTTTGGCGGAGGACTTCCAGAAATGCTGCCCGCAGCAATGCATCCTTGTCCACGAACCGGCGATAGATACTGGCAGGCGCCACTTTGGCGGCCTTGGCGATACGCGGCACCGTGGCGTCCAGCCCCTGCTCTTCCAGTACCATGACCGTCGCAGCAAGCAGGCGCTGCAGGGTGTCGCGACTACGCTGTTGCTTGGGTTCTCGATGCGTCCTGGCTTTGGACATAACACAGGCTCTGGACAGGAATGATCCTATATGTAAATGCAAATTTACATTTACATCCAAGAGCTTTCAATGGATATGCACCGGATTTGCCACCCCGCTTAGCAGGATGCGCCGAAGATGGCGAATGTTCTGGTCAGCGGTTTCGATCCGAGCGTTCGCTAGAACCGCTCAGGTTGTATGGCGAAAAAAAACCGGGCTCAAAGGGAGCCCGGGAGTGTCGTTTTCGCAGTCTGGCCTCGTCAGCCAGCGGCGCTCGTTCATTCGTAACTGACGCCCGTAATCTCGTAGCGCTTGGTGCCGTTGGGTGCCTTGAATTCGAAGCTGTCCCCGGCACTCTTGCCGATCAGGGCACGCGCAATGGGTGAGGACACGGCGATCAAACGCTGTTTGATGTCCGCCTCCAGGTCGCCCACGATCTGGTATGTGACCGACTCACCGCTGTCCTCGTCTTCCAATTCCACTGTGGCGCCGAACACCACTTTGCTGCCAGCGGAAAGGCGCGAAACATCGATGACTTCGGCTGTCGACAATGCCGCTTCCAGCTCGGCGATGCGGCCTTCAATAAAGCTCTGCTGCTCGCGTGCAGCGTGATATTCGGCGTTTTCCTTCAGATCGCCGTGAGCCCGCGCTTCAGCGATGGCCGCGATGATCTTCGGACGCTGGACCGACTTGAGGCGATCCAATTCGCCACGCAGACGTTCCGAACCAATTTTGGTGATGGGTGCGCGACTCATGCGCTCAGCTCCTTATGCAGTTCTTGCAGACTGTGCACTTCGCCACTGTCGTGGAAATCCAGCGAATGCACGAGCGCACGCGCGCCCGCAACCGTAGTGGAATACGTAACACGATGCTGCAGCGCTTCACGTCGGATCGAGAACGAGTCGGCAATCGCCTGCTTGCCTTCAGTCGTGTTGACGATATAGACAATCTCGCCGTTCTTGATCAGGTCGACGATATGCGGGCGCCCCTCAAGCACTTTGTTGATGCGCTCGCAGATCACGCCGTGCGCGGTGAGATAGCTTGCCGTGCCGGACGTCGCGACCAGCGTAAAGCCGCGCGAGGCAATGTCGGCAGCAATCGGCAACAGGCGATCCTTATCGGCATCGCGCACCGACACGAACACCTTGCCTTTGGGCGGGGTCTTGATGCCGGCCGCGTCGTGACCGCGCGCGAACGCCGCGCCGAAGCTGCGGCCCACACCCATCACTTCACCGGTGGAGCGCATTTCCGGACCGAGAATCGGATCGACGTTCTGGAATTTCAGGAATGGGAAGATCGCTTCCTTCACCGAGTAGTAGCTCGGAATCACTTCACGCGTGGCACCTTGCTCATCCAGCGTGCGGCCCGCCATGCAGCGTGCAGCAATCTTGGCAAGTGGCACACCGGTGGCTTTGGATACGAACGGCACCGTGCGCGATGCGCGCGGATTCACTTCCAAGATGAACACCGTCTCGCCTTGAATGGCGAATTGGGTGTTCATCAGGCCAACGACCTTGAGCTCCTTCGCCATCAGGCCGACCTGTCGGCGTAGCTCATTCTGGATGGCGGGCGACAGCGAGTACGGCGGCAGTGAGCAGGATGAATCGCCCGAGTGCACGCCAGCCTCTTCAATGTGCTCCATGATGCCGCCAACCAGTACGTTACCGTCGCAGTCGGCAATGACGTCTACGTCCACTTCCACGGCGTGATCCAGGAAACGATCGAGTAACACCGGCGAATCGTTCGATACCTGTACGGCTTCGCGGATATAGCGCGAAAGATCGGCGTCGTCATACACCACTTCCATCGCACGGCCGCCCAGCACGTAACTGGGGCGCACTACCAACGGATAGCCGATCTCGCGTGCCAGCGCCAAGGCTTCGTCTGCATTGCGCGCGGTGCGGTTCGGCGGCTGGGTCAGGCCCAGCTTGGTGATCATCTGCTGGAAGCGCTCGCGGTCTTCGGCCAGATCGATCGAATCCGGATTGGTGCCGATGATAGGAGCGCCGGCAGCTTCAAGCGCGCGTGCAAGTTTCAGCGGCGTCTGACCGCCGTACTGCACGATCACGCCCTTGGGCTTTTCCAGGTCGACGATTTCCAGCACATCTTCCAGCGTGAGCGGCTCGAAATACAGACGGTCGGAGGTGTCGTAGTCCGTGGAGACGGTTTCGGGGTTGCAGTTGACCATGATGGTCTCGAACCCGTCTTCGCGCAGCGCAAGCGCGGCATGCACGCAGCAGTAGTCGAACTCAATGCCCTGCCCGATGCGATTCGGACCACCACCCAGCACCATGATCTTGTCGCGCGTGGTGGGATTGGCCTCGCACTCTTCCTCATAGGTCGAGTACATGTAGGCCGTCGTCGTGGCGAATTCGGCCGCGCAGGAATCCACGCGCTTGTAAACCGGGCGCACGCCCATCGTGCGACGCAGATGGCGGATCGCCGCCTCATCGGTGTTTGTGAGTTCGGCCAGGCGCGCATCGGCAAAACCCAGGCGCTTGAGTTCGCGCATGCGCGCAGCATTGAGCGCGCTGAGACCCTGCTCGCGCACTTCGTTCTCCGTCAGCACGATATCTTCGAACGCGGTAAGGAACCACGGATCGACACGACTCAAGTTGTGCACTTCTTCCAGCGACAAACCCGCACGGAAGGCATCGGCCAGATGGAACACGCGATCGGGCCGCGGCTCACGCAACTCGCGCTTGAGCGTTGCGAGGCCTTCTTCGCTAGCGATATCGAGGGTGGTAGGGTTCAGACCGGACTTGCCGATTTCCAAACCACGCAGCGCCTTCTGTAGCGATTCGTGGAAACTGCGGCCGATCGCCATGACTTCGCCCACCGACTTCATCTGCGTGGTGAGGCGTGCATCGGCCTGCGGGAATTTCTCGAACGCAAAGCGCGGAATCTTGGTGACCACGTAATCGATGGTCGGTTCGAACGAAGCCGGCGTCAGCCCGCCGGTGATGTCGTTCTTCAGTTCATCCAGCGTATAGCCCACGGCGAGCTTCGCCGCGACCTTGGCGATCGGAAAACCAGTGGCCTTGGAGGCGAGCGCGGACGAACGCGATACGCGCGGATTCATTTCGATCACCACCACGCGACCGGTTTCGGCATTCACGCCGAACTGCACGTTG
Source organism: Dyella monticola (assembly GCF_003363155.1). GTDB lineage: Bacteria > Pseudomonadota > Gammaproteobacteria > Xanthomonadales > Rhodanobacteraceae > Dyella_B > Dyella_B monticola. The sequence goes on from NZ_QRBE01000012.1 coordinate 127,404, forward strand.
GAACCCCCGGTATCGACGCCGATCTTGCGCAGTACGGCGATGGAGGCATCGCGCAAGCGCTGGTATTCCTTATCGGTGAGCGTCTGTGCAGGCGCCACGGTGATGGAGTCACCGGTGTGTACACCCATCGGATCGAGGTTTTCGATCGAGCACACGATGATGCAGTTGTCCGCTTTGTCGCGGACCACTTCCATTTCGAACTCTTTCCAGCCGAGCACGGATTCTTCCACCAGCACTTCGTGCACCGGTGAAAGTTCGAGACCGCGCTTGACGATATCTTCGAATTCTTCGCGGTTGTACGCAATGCCGCCACCGGAACCGCCGAGCGTAAAGCTCGGGCGAATGATCGTGGGGTAGCCGACGGTGGTTTGAATCTCCACTGCCTGCTCGAACGATCTGGCCACTGCCGCCCGCGGGCATTCCAGGCCGATCTCGCCCATGGCCACGCGGAACAGCTCTCGATCTTCAGCCATGCGAATGGCTTCGCGGGAGGCGCCAATCAGCTCAACGCGGTATTTGTCGAGCACACCGTTATCGGCCAGGTCGAGCGCGCAGTTGAGGCCCGTCTGGCCGCCCATCGTCGGCAGCACGGCGTCCGGGCGCTCCTTGGCGATGATGCGCTCCACCGTCTGCCAGTTGATTGGCTCGATGTACACCGCATCGGCCATCTCTGGATCGGTCATGATCGTGGCGGGGTTGGAGTTCACCAGGATCACCCGGTAACCCTCCTCCTTCAGCGCCTTGCACGCCTGTGCGCCGGAGTAGTCGAACTCGCAGGCCTGACCGATCACGATCGGGCCGGCGCCGATGATCAGGATGCTCTTGATGTCATTGCGCTTGGGCATTTCAGCGAGCCTCCTGCATCAGCTTGGCAAAACGATCGAACAGATAACCTATATCCAGCGGGCCTGGGCTCGCTTCCGGGTGTCCCTGGAAGCAGAAAGCCGGGCGATCGGTGAGCGTAAAGCCCTGCAGCGAACCATCGAACAGCGAGGTGTGAGTGACACGCACATTGGAAGGCAGCGTCGATGCATCTACCGAGAAGCCGTGGTTCTGCGAAGTGATCAGCACACGGCCGTCGTCGTGATCTTTCACCGGATGATTCGCACCGTGATGGCCGAATTTCATCTTCATCGTTTTCGCGCCCACCGCAGCCCCCATGATCTGGTGACCCAGGCAGATGCCAAACAGCGGGATTTCCGCGGCAAGAAATTCGCGCGTGGCGGCAATGGCGTAATCGCATGCGGCCGGATCGCCGGGGCCGTTGGAAAGAAACACGCCATCCGGTTCCATCGCCAACACGTCCGCAGCGGGTGTCTGCGCGGGGACGACGGTGATTTCGCAACCACGCTCGGCCAGCAGGCGAAGAATGTTGCGCTTGACGCCGTAATCGTAGGCGACCACGTTGAAGCGCTTGTCCGTTTCGTGGAAGGCCGTGCGGTCGAGGTCATACACTCCCTCGTTCCAGTTGTAGGCCTTGTCGACGCTGACTACCTTGGCCAGGTCCATGCCGTTCAAGCCAGGGAAGGCGCGGGCCTTGGCGAGCGCGGCATCGAGATCGATGGATTCACCGGCGACGATGCACCCGTTCAGTGCGCCCTTGTCGCGCAGGATGCGCGTGAGGCGGCGCGTATCGATACCGGCGATGGCGACGATGCCGTGGCGCTTAAGGTAATCGGGCAGGCTCTCGGTACTACGCCAGTTGCTGGCCCGGCGTGGCACATCGCGCACGATCAGGCCTGCCGTGTGCACGCGGGTGGATTCGGCATCCACTTCGTTGCAGCCGGTGTTGCCGATATGAGGGTATGTGAGGGTGACGATCTGGCGAGCGTAGGAGGGATCGGTAAGGATCTCCTGGTAGCCGGTCATCGCGGTGTTGAAAACCACCTCGCCAACGGTATCGCCAGTCGCACCTACGGAGTGGCCGTGGAATACGCTGCCGTCTTCGAGGGCAAGCAGAGCGGAATGAGGCATGAAGGGCCGCCTTTAGGTGCAGCAAGGTCCGCAAGCCGCATCAAAGCAGGCTTGTGGACCTTAAGTGAAGGAAAGTCTCGGGCGGGTTGAAATGATAGGCTGCGAGGGGCTTTCTGTCCACCCGAGCTAGCCATCGAAAGCACAACGACGTCTCGCACGCCGGCAGCGTGCTCGCGCTAGACTGACGGCCACTTAGCTAGGAAAGCTGCGAAACTTGATGAACGCCACCGTACTGCTGGATCCTTCTCGCCTCGATCGCCCGGATACGGATGTGCGCCAGCACCCCTTTCCATTCATGATTGCGCACGGCCAGCTGCCGGATGAGGCGCGCGGCGACCTGGAGCGGGATTTTCCCAAGTACGCCAGCGCGGGCTTTTTTCCTTACGACCCGATCGATTGCGGGCCCTCGGTCAATGCGCTCGTGAATCAGATGACCACGCCGCAATTCGCCAGCGCGGTCGGCCGCTATCTGGGCATCGAGAATCTGGGGCAATACCCCACACTGATCACGCTGTGCCGCGCCCTCAACAAGCGCCACGGCACCATCCACACCGACAGTCGTTCCAAGGTGGCCACCGCCCTGCTCTACCTCAACACGCAGTGGCCGGATACAAGTGACGGTTGCCTGCGTTTTCTCAATGTCGTCGACAATATCGATGATCTCGTCGCGCCGGAACTCAAGCCGCTGTATGGCGAGTTCGCCGTGTTCAAGCGCTGCGAAAATTCCTTCCACGGTCATTTGCCGTATGAAGGCGAGCGACGCGTGATTCAGGTGGCGTGGCTCACCAGCGAAGAGGAAAAGCTGCGCAAGACCAAGCGCGGCAAATTCTCACGCGCGTTCAAGAAATTGTTTGGCGTACTCGATCGCAAGCTTGGCGCGGGGCGCGACCGCAGCGCCGCGCACAAGAACTGATACCGCGCATGTAAGCGTCCCTCAGGCGACGCACCACACCACGAACGCCACAAACAGCAGATAAAGCAGGCCCACTGGCACCAGCCGTCGCCCGTCCACACGTCCACGGCGGAAGAGCTGCCACAGGTAGATGATGGCCACGGCGGTTACCACACCCGAGACCAGCAACGGCGTGTCGAACATCCAGGGCGTGGCAAAGATCGCCAGTGCGCTGGGTACGGTGGCCTGGATCATCATCGCGCCGGAAATATTGGCTAGCGCCAGCCGCTCCTTGCCCTGGCGCACCCATATCAACGCATTCATTGTCTCTGGCAGCTCAGTCGCTACAGGACTCAACACCAACGCCACCATGTGTGGCGGCAGATGCATCGCCATGCCGATCGCTTCGATCTGCGATACGAAAACGTGGGAGGCCAGAGCAATCACCAGCAACGCCAGCCCCGTTTGCGATAGCACTGCCAGCACCGAAGGCGTTGACGCGCGTGGCTGGAATTTCAGCGGTTCAAGCAGCTCGTCGTGGTCGGCAACGTCGTCCTCGTTTTTCAATTCACGCCATACGTACACCGCGTAAGCGAGCAGAAACATCACGCCCAGCCACGGCTTGAAAGCGAAAGCGATCAAGCCGAGCGCGCACTTCACAACGAAAATCGACAAGAACCACGATTGATCGCGCGCAAGCCGCGCTTCCTTCGCTTGCACGCAGGTATCTATGCGTCCCAGATGTCGACGGTTGCTCCACAGCGCGCCACCCACCACGGCGTAGGCGATCGTTGCCAGCACCAGTGGGCCACCCATCGCCGCACCCACCCCGATGTCGCGCACTTCGGCGGTACGACCCATTATCACTGCTACGAACGTCACAGCGCTTTCCGGCAAAGCCGTTCCGAACGCGGCCAGCACGGTACCGGTAGCGGTCGCGCCAAGATTGAGCTTTTTCCCCAGCCACTCGATGCCGTTGACGAAATACTCGCAGGCCGCGTAGATGACTACGGCGGACAACAGAAACAGGAATGCGGTGAGCGCCATGAACGATTCCGGGCCGGGCGAGCGCAAACCAATGGCACACGCACGCTGCTCGCCCGGCCGGGGTGAACGCGTCGTGGCCAAAGGTCTCGCCGGACCATCGCAAGCAGGAGGCCTGCGATAACCATCCGCGCCATGAAGCTCAAGGCTTCAAGTATGTTGACGCGGATTCCTCCTTGCACGACAGCCTGGCGGCTCGGTGCAACGAGGATGGCTACTCCCCAATGACAGTGAGTGGCGCGCATAGTACAGGCTTTGTTGGGGGCTCACAACGCTCATAGGTGGGCCAAACCGGCCCAAAGAGCGATCCCTCGCTGAGCCCTAAACGGGCATGCGCGCCTGAAGCAGGTCGTCGATGTGGTAGGTTCCCGGCTCTTTACCTGCAAGCCATGCTGCAGCTTCGAGTGCGCCGCGCGCAAAAATGGAGCGATCGGTAGCGCGATGGCTCAATTCGACACGCTCGCCCTGACCAAGCAGCAACGCAGTGTGTTCGCCCACGACATCTCCCCCGCGTACCACGGCAAAACCGATGCTGCCGCTACGACGTGCACCCGGACGGCCCTCCCGCACATACACCGCATCCTTGGCCAAGCTTGTGCCACGCGCCTGGGCGGCGGCATGTCCCAAGGCGAGCGCGGTGCCGGACGGCGCGTCTTCCTTGCGGCTGTGATGCGCCTCGATGATTTCCAGATCCCAATCGGGCAACGCCGCTGCCGCCTCGCTCAGCAAACGCTTCAATACGGCGACGCCGAGGCTAAAATTGGCGGCGTGCAACAGTGGGATGTGTTGCGCGGCTTCATCGAGCTTTGTTTGCAGCGATGCGTCGATGCCGGTCGTGCCCGTCACCAAGGCGATCTTATTTGCCTTGCAATGCATAAGTGCAGCCGCCAATCCATCCGGTCCGCTGAAGTCGATGACGACATCGGCGGCGATTGCACTCCAATCAGTTGATTGGCGAAGTGAAGCAGAAATATCTACGAATACTGGCTTGCCGTTGTGCACCGAATCGGCGGACACCAACGCACTGACTAGCTCAAAGCGCTTGTCTTCGCGCAGTAATGAAAGCAATGCGCGACCCATGCGACCTGAGGCGCCATTGATAGCTAGGCGGATGGGTGATGTCATGCTTCATTCCTTCGGAGGCTTTGTTTCAACGGCTCATCATCAACAACGGAAAGCTTCATTGTTCTTGCCATCATTCCCGCGAAAGCGGATGCGCTTTTCAACAGCGAAGCTGGTCAATCCACGCTCGACTTTGCATCAGAGCACTATGGATTCCCGCTTTCGCGGGAATGACGGCTGCGAGATCGCGAACAGATAGTAATCTGAATCAGGACGTCACTCGCGACCAGAATTGCTTCACGCCATCCATCCAGCCCTTGGCGCGCGGCGTATGCTCATCGTCGTCGGTGAAGGTGGCTTCCAGTTTTTCCAGCAGTTCGCGCTGCTCGCGGGTCAGTCGCACCGGTGTTTCCACCATGACGCGGCAGACCAGATCACCGGTGCGGCCACCACGCACGGATTTCACACCGCGCCCGCGCAACACAAACTGCTGACCGGTTTGCGTTTCCGGAGGGATCGTGATGCCGACCTCACCATCCAGCGTGGGCACTTGCAACTCCGCACCCAATGCTGCTTGCGAAAATCGAATGGGCACTTCGCAGTAAAGATTATTGCCATCACGCTGAAAGATAGCGTGCTCGCGCATGCGCACTTCGACGTAAAGATCACCGGCTTCGACGCCAACGGGCCCCGCTTCGCCCTGCCCGGCCAAGCGGATGCGATCGCCATTGTCGACACCCGCCGGAATGCGCACGGATAGCGTGCGCGTCTCTTCCAGGCGACCCTCGCCATGGCACTTTTTGCAGGCTTTTTCGATCGCGCGACCAGTGCCGCTGCAATGCGGGCATGCTTGCTGGATCGAAAATATGCCGTTCTGCATGCGCACGCGACCGTGGCCATTACAGGTTCGGCAAGTGACGGTCTTGCCGTCTTCCGATCCGGTGCCATTGCAGTGCTGGCAGTTGACTTGCGTGGGAATGTCGAACTTTTTCTCGATGCCGAAGACGGCTTCTTCCAGATCCAACTCCATGATGTAGCGCAGATCTGCACCGCGACGCGGACGCGAGGAACGTCCGGTACCGAAAATGTCGCCGAAAATATCGCCAAAAATGTCGCCCATGTCGCCGAAACCGGCGCCACCACCGCGACCGCCCATGCCACCCTCGAAGGCGGCGTGGCCGTACTGGTCGTACATCGCGCGTTTTTGCGCGTCGCAAAGGATCTCGTAGGCCTCCTTGGCCTCTTTGAATTTCTCTTGCGCTTGCGGGTCGTCCGGGCAGCGATCGGGGTGATATTTCATTGCCAGGCGGCGGAAAGCCTTTTTCAGCTCCGCTTCGTCCGCTGTGCGGTCGACACCCAGAATTTCATAGTAGTCACGCTTGCTCATTTCATGATCCGCGATTCGATGCGCCGATCGGGAATGAACCAGATCGCAGCCACCGTGGCATAAAGAACACACGACACCCACGGCGCCACGAACGCCAGCAGGATGCCGCATACATACATGGCGACGGCGACCTTGCCTTTCCAGTCACTACCCACCGCCTGGGCCAGCAAAGAGCTGTCGCCACCATTGGCCAGGATCAGACTGCGCTGAAACGGCCTCCAGGCAATGGCGCACATCAGCAGCGCAAAACCGTAAACCGCCACGGGACGCTGCGAGAAGTGGTTTTGGCCCATCCACCCAGTGGTCACCGGCATCAGCGACAGCCAGAACAACAGATGCAGGTTGGCCCAAAGCACGCCGCCGTTTACCTTTTCCGAAGCATGCAGGAAATGATGGTGGTTGTTCCAGTAGATGCCTACGTAGATGAAGCTCAGTACGTAGCTCAGGAAGATCGGCCATTGCTGGAACAAGACATCCCAACCGTCGCCCTCCGGCACCTTCAGTTCCAGCACCATGATGGTGATGATGATGGCGAGCACGCCATCGCTGAAGGCTTCTAGCCGCCCCTTGTCCATCGCTCCCCTCCAAACGCGAACGAGCGCCCCGGAGGGCGCCCGTTATGCAACCGCCCTGCGATCAGGACGATTTGCCGTCGTTCTTCACTTCGGTGAATTCGGCATCGACCACGTCGTCCGGCTGGGCAGAGCCGCCCGGACCCGGGCCGTGTTGCGCGCCCGCACCGGCATCGGCATGACCGGCCTGAGCCGCGGCGTACAGCGATTGGGCTACCTGCTCCAGCTTCTGGATCTTGGCTTCGATGGCGGCCTTGTCGTCGCTATCCTTCGCCTTTTCCAGATCCGACAGCGCACCCTCGATTTCGCTGAGCTGCGCACCTGGCACCTTGCCGCCGTGCTCCTTCAACGCGCTACGCGTAGCGTGCACAAGTTGGTCGGCCTTGTTGCGCGTGCCCACGAGCTCCTGGAACTTCTTGTCTTCCTCGCGATGGGTTTCGGCGTCGGCCACCATGCGCTGGATTTCTTCATCCGACAAACCCGAACCGGCCTTGATCTCGATGCGCTGTTCCTTGCCGGTTTTCTTGTCCTTGGCCGACACGTGCAAGATGCCGTTGGCGTCGATGTCGAAGGTGACTTCGATCTGCGGCATGCCGCGCGGGGCCGCGTCGATGCCGGCGAGGTCGAACTTGCCCAGCGACTTGTTCGCGCTGGCGCGGTCGCGCTCGCCCTGCAGCACGTGCACGGTTACGGCCGTCTGGTTGTCATCGGCGGTGGAGAACACCTGCGAGGCCTTGGTCGGCACGGTGGTGTTCTTCTCGATCAGCTTGGTCATCACGCCGCCCATGGTTTCGATACCCAGCGACAACGGTGTCACGTCGAGCAGCAGCACGTCCTTCACCGAGCCGCCGAGCACGCCACCCTGGATGGCCGCACCCACGGCGACGGCTTCATCGGGGTTCACGTCCTTGCGCGGCTCCTTGCCGAAGAAGTCCTTCACCGACTCCTGCACTTTGGGCATGCGCGTCTGACCACCCACCAGGATCACTTCGCTGATGTCGGACACGCGCAGGCCGGCATCGTTCAGCGCGGTGCGGCAGGGTTCGATGGTGCGACGAACCAGGTCTTCCACCAACGCTTCGAGCTTGGCGCGGGTGAGTTTGATGTTCAGATGCTTCGGACCGGAGGCATCCGCCGTGACGTACGGCAGATTCACTTCGGTCTGATGCGAAGAAGACAGCTCGATCTTGGCACGCTCGGCGGCATCCTTCAGGCGCTGCAGCGCGAGCGGATCCTTGCTGAGATCGATGCCCTGATCCTTCTTGAATTCTTCGATGAGGTAATCGATGACGCGTTTGTCGAAGTCTTCGCCGCCGAGGAAGGTGTCGCCATTGGTGGCCAACACTTCGAACTGCTTCTCGCCGTCGACTTCAGCGATCTCGATGATCGACACGTCGAACGTGCCGCCACCAAGGTCGTAGACCGCGATCTTGCGATCGGCACCCTTCTTGTCCAAGCCGTAAGCGAGCGCGGCCGCAGTCGGCTCGTTGATGATGCGCTTCACATCCAGGCCGGCGATGCGGCCGGCGTCCTTGGTGGCCTGGCGCTGGCTGTCGTTGAAGTAGGCCGGCACGGTGATCACCGCTTCGGTGACCGGCTCACCGAGGTAATCCTCGGCGGTCTTCTTCATCTTCATCAGCACCTTCGCGGAGACTTCCGGCGGCGCCATCTTCTTGCCGTCGGACGTCTGCACCCAGGCATCGCCGTTTTCATGCGCCACGATGCCGTACGGCACGATATGGATATCTTTCTGCACTTCGGCATCGGTGAACTTGCGGCCGATGAGGCGTTTGACCGCGTAGAAGGTGTTCTTGGGGTTGGTGACGCCCTGGCGCTTGGCAGGGGCACCGACCAGCACTTCGCTGTCCTTGGTGAAGGCGACGATGGACGGCGTGGTGCGATCGCCCTCCGAATTCTCAATCACCTTTGCGGTGCTGCCATCCATGATGGCCACGCACGAGTTGGTCGTGCCCAGGTCGATACCGATGATCTTGCCCATGATGTCTATGCTCCGGAAATCCGTAGGCGGCCCCTGGGCCGCGAATGGTTTTCAAATGGGGTTTTGGTGAAAGTGGTTCAATGTCAGCTAAACCCTGCAGTACTGGAATTGCGGGTAGCGTTCAGTCAGTCGTCCTTGGCCACCGCCACCAATGCTGGGCGCAGCAACCGCTCGTTCAATACATAGCCTTTTTGCAGCACCGTCACGACGGTGCCCGGTGCCTTTCCCGGCGCCTCAACCATGCTCACCGCGTGATGACGCTCCGGATCGAGCGGCTGGTCGACGGGATCGACTTGCACCAACCCGTTGTTGCTGGCGATGCGCAGCAGCTCCTTCAGGGTGAGGTTCAGGCCCTCGCGCATGGCGGCGATATCAGCGCTTTCCACCGACAGACCACGCTCGAGGCCGTCATAGACGGGCAGCAGATCATTGAGGAGCTTCTCGTTGGCGAAGCGCCGCGCCTGTTCCAGGTCGCGATGCAGGCGGCGACGCTGGTTTTCCAGTTCAGCCTTCTCGCGCAGCACGGTTTCGCGCAGCTCATTGTTACTGGCCTCCAATTCGGCCAGCCTGGTCTTGAGCGCGGCAACCTGGTCGGCCGACACTTCCGCCTCGGGGGCCTGATTGGGCGACTGCGAATCGCTGTTTTGCATGAATGACTCCAAACATCGTCCTTAGCCGGCAGGCACTGCCGACCATCAAAAATTTGCGGGCAAACCCGCCTCCCAGCCGGCCGTTATAAGGCCGTGGCGGCGCGATTCAAGGCATCGCTAAGTAAACTGGCCGTGGCCTGCACTACCGGGATCACCCGCTCATAAGCCATGCGGGTGGGCCCGATCACACCCACGGCGCCCAACAACCTTCCCTGCGCACCATAGCTGGCGGTGACGACGCTGCAGCCGTCCAGCGCAGCAAAGCCCGATTCCTCGCCGATGAACAGCCGCACGCCTGGCGCCTTGGCGCAGGTTTCCATGAGCTGCAGCAGTTCATTTTTCTTGTGGAACGCCTCGAACAATTCGCGCAGGCGGTCCAGATTGGCCAGCTCGGCGTAACCCATCAAATTGGTCTGGCCGCTGACCAGCACGTCCTCGCCCTGCGGCGCGAAGGACGACGCCGCCAGCTCCACCGCACTGGACAGAAGCTGATGTAGCTCGCTGCTGGCCTCGCGCAATTCGCGCAACAGGTGCGCGCGGATATCGTCGACGCGCAAGCCCACGAAATGTTGGTTGATGTAGTTGGCGGCCTGTTCCAGATCCCGCACGTCCAGGGGCTTGAAGAGCTGGATCACCCGGTTTTGCACCTGATTGTCGGAAAACACCAGGATAACCAGCACGCGCGCATCGGGAAGCGCTACGAAATCGATATGGCGCAGTGGAAAATCGGTCTGCCGCGGCACAGTAACGACACCGGCGAAATGCGTCATCGCCGACAGCAGTGCTGAGGCGTTGCCGACCAGGTCTCGCACGGTCGCCGGACCGGGCGGCAGTTCCCGCTGCAAGCGCACCACCTCATCGAGGGGCAACGGTTGCAGCTCGATCAGGCTGTCGACGAACAGGCGCAAACCGCGCGGCGTGGGAATGCGTCCTGCCGAGGTATGCGGCGAAGCGATCAGGCCGGCCTCTTCCAGATCGGCCATCACGTTGCGGATGGTCGCCGGGCTTACGTCCAGGCCGGACGAACGCGACAACGTACGCGACCCCACCGGCTCGCCGTCCGCCAGGTACTGCGCGATCAGCGTGCGCAGCAGCCGCCGTGCGCGGATATCGAGTTCGTGACCTGGGTGAGAAGGCATGCGCTGTGGCAATCCGTGAGACGGCTAAGAAATAAGGTTTGAGGGAAAAGAATGCAAGAAAGCCGTAACGATAGATCATAGGGGCGGCCAACATCGTCCCGGCAGATCAAATAACACGTTCCCTGGTCCCGCTCCCTGCTCCCCTCTACAATCGCGCCGATCACCTAAACGCCACCCCATGCTCACCTCCCTCTACGTCCGCCAGCTCGCCGTCGTCGAAGAAGCCGACATTGTCTTTGGCCCCGGCCTGACCGTGGTCAGTGGAGAGACCGGCGCGGGCAAATCCCTGCTGGTGGATGCCCTGATGCTGCTGGCCGGCGCACGTGCCGACAGCGGCATCGTGCGCGCCGGCAGCGATCGAGCGGAGCTTGCTGCGGCGTTCGACCTGGCCGATCTTCCCCAGGCACGCGACTGGCTCAAGCGCGAAGAACTGGACGAAGACGGCACCTGCCAGCTGCGTCGCGTGATCCGTGCCGAAGGCAGCTCACGGGCCTGGATCAACGGCCGCCCCGCCACCATCGGCCAGATGGGCGAGCTGGCGGCACTATTGGTGGAAATCCATGGCCAGCACGAACATCAGGCGCTGTTGGAGCGCCCGCATCAATTGAACCTGCTCGACGCCTACGCTGAAAACGAAACGCGCGTGGGCCACGTGCGTGACCTGGCCGTGCAATGGCGCGAACTGGGTGCGCGCATCCGCAAACTCGCCGGTGGCGACGATCGCGAGCATCGCCTCGAACTGCTGCGGCACGAACTCTCGGAGTTGGAGAAGTGGGCGCTCCCAGCGGCGGAACTGGCGGAGCTGGAAAGCAGTCACAAGCGCCTGGCCAATGCCAGCAAGCTCACCGAAGGCATCACCGGCGTGGTCGATCTGCTCGACAGCGATAGCGAATTGGCGCTGCGCACGTCACTGCACCGTGCCCAAGCGGAACTGGGCCGGCTCGCCGCGCTGGATGACCGCCTCGCACCGATGCTCGAACTGCTCGACAACGCGCAGATCCAGCTCAACGAAGCCGTCGACGGCCTGGGCCGCTATGCACAAGATGTCGACCTCGATCCGGAACGGTACGCCGACGTGGATACCCATCTCACACGGCTGCACGAACTTTCGCGCAAGCACCGCCTCCCCGTCGCCGAACTCGATGCCAAACGGATCGCGCTGCACAATGAACTGACCGAATTGGAACACGCCGGCGAAGCCGTTGAAAAACTGCAGGCGCAACGCACGCAAGTGCAGCGTGACTACGACAAGGCTGCCGAGACCTTGAGCAAAGCACGGCAAACCGCCGCCAAGCGATTGGGCAAGGAAGTCAGCGCCTTGATGGGCGAACTGGGCATGGCCGGCGGCGTGCTGCAAGTGACGTTGGAACCTTCTGAAAGCACCGATCCCGATGCACAAGGTCGCGAGCGCTGCGAACTACTGGTCAGTGCCAACCCGGGCCAACCGCCACGTCCCTTGCGCAAAGTCGCCTCCGGCGGCGAATTGGCGCGCATCAGCCTGGCGATCGAAGTGGCGACCTTGGGCAAGGACACCATCGGTTGCATGGTTTTCGACGAAGTCGATACCGGCATCGGCGGCGCAGTGGCCGAAGTCGTCGGGCAGAAATTGCGTGCACTGGGTTCGCGCTGTCAGGTGTTGTGCGTGACGCATTTGCCGCAGGTCGCCGCACAAGGTCATGCACATCTGCGCGTAAGCAAGCAAAGTGCTGGCGGTTCCACGCATACGCATATTGAAGTGCTGAACACCGAAGGCCGACGCGATGAACTGGCGCGTATGCTGGGCGGTGTCGAAATCACCCGCGAAACGCGGGCGCATGCGAAGAAGATGTTGGAGCAGGCGCAGACGGCTTAGTACGTCTGTATTCGCCTGTAATTTCAACTCGTCTCACCGTCATTCTGGTGCCTTCGCCGGAATGACGGTGAGGTAAAACGGCCATTTATCCCAAATGCGATGGCTCGGCGAGAACCATCGCACACCCTCAAGTCCGAATCTGCAACAACCCACGCTCGCTGGCGATGCGATAAAGATCCAGTTCCGATCCCGCCCCCAGCTTCCCCATCAAGCTGGCGCGATGAATGTAGACGGTTTTCTGTCCGATCCCCAACTCTGCCGCCACCTGCTTGGGCGCACGCCCGGCAGCGAGCAGCAAAAACACTTCATGCTCGCGAGCGGTGAGCCGGTCAATGGGGTCGAGCGTATCGTTGGGCCGCTCCGCGCGCCGCTGGCGCAAGTCGGAGCTCAAAAATTGCTCACCGCGCATCACTGCGCGCAACCCCGCCACTAATTCTTCCGGTGCAACACCCTTGGTGACGTAACCGCTCGCGCCACGCCGCAAGGCTTCCGATACATAAGGCTCGCCATCGTGCATGCTCAGCACCACGATGCGGGTACCCGTCGCCATGCTGCGCAGATGCTCAATCAACGGAAGACCACTGCCATCGGGCAGCGAAAGGTCGAGCGCCACCAGATCCGGCCGGTATTGGCTGATGGCCTCTACCGCGTCGTCCGCGTTGCGGCACTCGGCCACAACCTCCAGATCCGGCTCCATTTCGATGAGCCGTTTGAACCCTTCGCGGACAATAGCGTGGTCGTCGACCAGAACAATGCTGTGCATGGCTGCACTGTAGCAAATCTTTTTGCTCGCTCCGGAAGGCTGGAACGATCACAGATTGCCAGCCGCTCGCTAACATCCGTGCATGCGCCTGAAAACGTCCTTCCTCACCTCCGGTCCCCTCGTTGGCCTCGGCTATGGCCTGTTATGGGCCTTGCTATGGCCCACCACGCAGCCTGACTGGACCCTGCAGTTCGGCCTGCGCTTTGGCGTATTGCTGCTATCGCCGCTGCGCTACTGGGCATGGCTGATCGGCGCCGAACTGATTGGTGCGGGCTTGATCGACTACCTTCACGGTTACACCCTCGGCTGGCGCGTCTTCGCCTTTGGCGATTTGCCGCAGCCGCTGGTCGTGGCGCTGTGCCTGGGATTGCTGCGTCGCGCCAACCTGCGGCCGAGCATGCGAGATCCGGAGGAAGTTTCGCGGCTATTGCTCTCCGCTGGCTTCACCGGTGTGGCGGCCACCGCGACTGATGCGGTGATGATGACCCTTGCCCATCCCATGCCGCCAACGGGATTGTTGCAGGCACTCGGCGATGAGATGCTTGGCAATTACGTGGGCCTGCTGCTGCTGGTGCCCCCACTGATCATGCTGTGGCGCGCGCCTCCATCGAAACAAGAGATGTCGGAACTGCTGATGGATGGTCTGCTGGTGATGCTGCCGGCCTTGGTGATCTTGTTGATCCTCACTGAGCAGGCAGCACCGCAGCGCGAATTCGCACGAATCCTGTCGCTCGCACCCGTGCTCTTCTTCGCCTTCCGGCATGGATGGCGCGGGGCGAGTCTGTCGATGTTGGTATCGAGTCTGGGCATGGCGCTGGTCGATCGCGTGTTCACGCATGTCATCCCGACGGCGTCCTCGCATATGTTCCTTGCGGTGGCCGGCACCGGTGCATTGATGCTCGGCTCGGCCACCGACGCGCTCCGCCGCAGCAGCGCGCGCGTGGCGGAGCAGAACGTGTATCTCGCCGCGGTAAATCGGCGACTGGATCACCTGGCCCGACAACTGCGCGATGCTGCGCGCGGCAACATGCAGGCCGAAGAAAATCAGCGGCGGCACATGGCTGCGGAATTGCACGATGAATTGGGTCAGAACCTCACCGCCATCCAGACGCATGTAAAACTCGCGCAGAACCGTCTGAAACAAGGCGGCATGGAAGACATCGGTGCCGCGATCAATGGCATCCTCGGCCACATGCGCCGCGCACTGCATCGCGTGCTGGATGACCTTCGCCCTGCGGTGCTCGATGAATTCGGTTTGATGCGCGCACTGGATGAAGGCCCCATTCGCGATCTGCTCGCCACCGCCGACATGGCGTATCACACGGAACTGCATGGCGACCCTCGACTGCTCGAGGAAGACATCCGCACCGCGATCTACCGGCTCGCACAAGAAAGCGCCACCAACGCGGTAAAACACGCCCAAGCGACGGAATTTCGATTGCGCCTGCGCATTGGCGAACGTGCCGGCGCGGCATTGGCGCTGCTGGATATTCGCGACAACGGGGTGGGTCTGCCCGAGCGCGTACCACGCGGCGGGCGGGGCCTCCAAGGCATGCGCGACCGCGTTACATCACTGGGCGGACTGTTCCGGCTGCGCCCCGACCACCAGGGCGTACACCTGCGTATTTTGCTGCGAAGCAGCATTTCTCGTGGCGAAACCAGTGACTTGTGACACTGTAACTAGGAAATTTTCCAATACCGACTTCGTAAAGGCTTCGTTAGGATCAGTCCCATCGATGTGGGGGAGCCGCCGTCGCAAGACGGCGAGCACGAGTCAGCCGTGGGGACGGCGGGCTCGAAGAATGGCAGGACGCCATTCCGCCGGAGTCTGGACAATTTGCGCGTAGCACGAGCAATTCGGATACGTCGCACGTCAAGAGACAACGGTAAGCCGTAGGGCGGACAGGAGTCCTCCCGCGGCTTTTTTTATGCCCGTCTTTCCACCTTGCCTGTTGTGGGCTCAAGGCCGCGCCAAATCTCCGTGAAACCAAATGCGCTCCCTCCCCTCCTCGCATGGGAGGGCTGGGGTGGGGTCGCTCAAGCTTGCCGGGAGGTAAGGGGTCGAAAGCCCTACCGCCTCTTACCACCCATCGGCTTCACATACAGCACCAGGCTGTGATCCTGAATCTCATAGCCGTGCTTGGCCGCAATATCGCGCTGCAGCCGCTCGATCTCTTCACTGACGAACTCGATTACTTTTCCGGTGTCCACATCGATCATGTGATCGTGGTGCTGGCCACGATCCAGCTCGTAGACTGCCTGCCCGCCCTCGAAGTTGTGCTTGCTGAGGATGCCGGCGGCCTCGAATTGGGTCAGCACCCGGTAGACCGTAGCCAGGCCGATATCTTCCTGATGGGCCAGCAGCTTCTTGTAGACATCTTCGGCGGTGAGATGGCGAACGCCATCTTCTTCGAAGATCTGGAGAATGCGCATCCGGGGGTGGGTCACCTTCAACCCGGCTTTACGGAGTTCTTGAGTTTCCTGCTCCATTGCAAGCTCCCGATACACGGCCAAATCGAGCCATAGTGTATCATCCACACCTTCACGATCCGGACGCACTACTGATGCAAAAGCTGATTCGCACACTGGGCTTCGCCACGCTGGCACTTTCCCTGGCCGGCTGCCATATCGTGTATACCCCCGACGTGGCCCAGGGCAATCTTTTCGATAAAACCATCGACAAGAATCTTGCCGACCAGCTCAAGCCGGGTCTGACCAAACGCCAGGTACTGGTGCTGTTGGGCACGCCTTCCGTCGCCACGCCGTTCAACCAGAACCGCTGGGATTACGTCTCCACGTATTCGCATCGTGGAGAGAAGATGAAGCTCAATGCCATGAGCCTGTACTTCAACAATGATGTGCTGGTGCGTACCGAAGGCACGCTCTACTTCCAGGATGCGCAGAAGCTCGTCCAGCAGAGCAACAAATACAAGACCAACTACAACGTCAACGACAACTCGGGTGACAAGAACCCGGACGCCGGCGGTGATAGCGGTGGCAGCAACGGCGGCGATAATGGCGGCGGCGACAACGGTGGTGGCGGCAACTAAGCCGGACCTGTCCGCCCGCTTCAACCCGCGCGGCGGCGCCTGGCGTCCTTCGGATCAAGCGTGAGCGGCCGGTAGATTTCTACCCGGTCGCCATCGTGCAGCGGTTCCTGCGGTGGCACGCGGCGCGAGAAAATGCCCAATCGCGACGGGTCGAACGGCATCTGCGGCATATCCTGCAAGATGCCCGATTGCTCCACCGCCTGTATCGCCGTACTGCCGGCAGGCAAATCCACGCGACGTACGAGCTGGCGCTCCGGTGTGGCACAAGCAACCTCCACGGTGATGCGCTCAGCCATAGACCTTTTCCGCCTCGTGGCAGAAATCATCCACCATGCGGTTGGCCAAACCCTGGAAACCCAGCTTCAAGGCCGCGCCACCCAGGCGGCCGGCATAATCGAAATCCAGCTCCAGCGCGACCTTGCAACCGTCCGTGCCGAGCGGAATGAAATCCCAGAAACCTTCCAGGCTGCGGAACGGCCCGTTCACCAGGCTCACCTGCAGGCGCTGCGGCCGATGGATCGTATTGCGGGTGGTAAAGCTGTGGTGAAAGCCGGCGAACTTGAGATCCAGCCGTGCCACCAGCATGTTATCCCCCCGCTCGATCACCTCGGCGGTGGCACACCAAGCGAAGCGCTTTGGGTATGCTTCGACCTCATTGACCAGATCGAACATCTGCGCCGGCGAATACTTCACCAAGGCACTGCGGCGGATTTGGATCACGGCACCCTCATTGGAATCTAAGGTCGAGCCCGTAGACAGATAGCCTGTGCGGGGGCGACGGCGCAAAGTTTAGCGGACATGGCAAAAGCAAAGGACAAAGACAAGAAAGATGCCGGCGGCACTATCGCGCTCAACAAGCGCGCCCGCCACGAGTATCACATCGACCAGCGCTTCGAGGCGGGCGTTGCCCTGCAAGGCTGGGAGCTGAAGGCGCTGCGTGCCGGCCGCATCAACTTCGGCGACGGCTATGCCGTGGTACTCAAAGGCGAGATCTTCCTCATCGGCACTTCCATTCCGCCGCTGATCAGCGCCTCTACTCACGTGGTGCCGGTCGACCGCCGCACGCGCAAGCTGCTGTTGCATCGTCAGGAAATCGACCAGCTCATCGGTGCGGTGGAACGCAAGGGCTACACCCTTGTGCCGATCGCCATGTACTGGAAAGGCAACAAGGTCAAAGTGGAAATTGGCCTCGCGCGCGGCAAGCAGGAACACGACAAACGCAACACCGAAAAAGAGCGCGACTGGCAGCGCGAAAAGCAGCGCACCATGCGCTCGCACAATCGCGAAGCGTGAGAGATAAAGCGAAAGCGTGAAGAGGGTTGATGAGTAAAAGAAAAGCGCCGCAGTCGGGGCTTTTCGGTTACGGCTCACCCCTTTCCGCTTTGTCCTGCGCAAGCCGCACTACAAGTCTTTCTTCCCGCTATGCATGTGACCCGTATTCGGGTCGTGGCGCTGGAAATAAACCCGCGTGCGACCGTTCTTCTGCTTCATCATCACAAACGCCTGATCGCCCTGCCCTGGATAATCCAATCGACCAAACGTGCTTGCGCGCGGCAGGGTTCCATGCATTGTCGCGCCGTCTTCAGCCGGGCGTAAATGCAGCATATTGTCCCGGCGCTTGGCGATAGTGCAGCCACTCAACTGCGTCGTCAGCGTGAGATCCTCGTGCTGCCGGTGGAGCGCAGAGCGGCTGATCGTTCCAGTCTGCCATTGCGGAATCTGCTGATCGGTCAAGCGCAGACCGCCGCCAAACTTGTCGTGCGCCACCTGTCGCATCGGCAAAAACGCCGCCTGGAAATTGGCGCCAGCCTGCGGCGACTGATGCGCCCCATGATGCGCGGCCGCGTCCGTGTCAAAGATCAAATGCAGATGCGCCTTGGGCGTGCGCGTTACGCCATCATTGCCGTGAATGTGCGTCATGCTGTGCGGGAAAGCCGTGGCGTTTCCCAGGTCATGCCGCAATTGAAAGGTTCGCTGGGTATTCGCCAGAGCGCCCACCCGGTCCGGCGCTTCCAAATGCGACTGCACCGCATAAGTGCGCAAGAACGCCGATGGATGCTGCCGCATCAACTGCTCCGGCGACAGATGTCCGTATTGCCACTGCCGCCCTTTCTCGATCAGCTTCTGACTGCCCGTGGCCTTGCCGACCCGCTTCATCGCCCAACCGAGCGTTTCCCACATAGACATGGAATTCCCCCTTATGCCAAGCCGTGACTACCCAGCTTCAGGCACCTTGACCGCAAAGCGACCAAGCCCATCAAGAAGGTATTGGCGCTCACGTTAAAACCTCGTGTTTTCGCGCATGCAGCGCAGTGACTCGCAGGGGGGCTACCCGAACACCCGCATAACTTGATGTAGCACCCATCAACGCCCATACTAGTCGATCCAGCGATCTGTTTTTCCCCGGGGGTGTTCTGGCTTCGACGGGGGTAGTGAGATAGCTTGGTGCATGCCGAGGGGGCAGCTTTCCTCGTTAATCCAGCAGCAAACTTATAGTTGCCAACGACGACAACTACGCTCTGGCCGCTTAAGGCCTAGCCCCGAACCCACGTGTGCCTGTGCTAGTGGATGTAGGGTCATTATCACGGGATCGCCCAAAGCCGCCGCCTGTCGGCCAGGGTTAAATCAAGCAGGCTGGTCCTTCGATGCGCCTCGCACGCTGTGCTGTCGCGGGATGAGATTCAACAGTGAGCTAAGCATGTAGTACCGGGCGTCAAGCGCCTTCGGACGCGGGTTCGACTCCCGCCACCTCCACCAAAAACCTGTAGCGACCAGTTTTGATGTGTCGCGAATGTAAAACTCAAAAGGTCGGAAACCCAGCAACATCAACGGTTCCGGCCTTTTTTGTTGCCCGCGAAGTGTCAAAGCTGTCTTGATGTGTCGCGACCCATAGCGATTTTTTAGTGATACGGATTAGGATATGAACCGCATCCACCCCAGACTCATATCACTATGGCGCGAACCGTCAAACCTCTCACCTCCACGCAGGTAGCCAACGCCAAGCCTGGCACTGGAAAGACTCCGACGCGCCTGTATGACGGCAATGGTTTGTACCTAGAGATAAGTCCGCAGGGCGCGAAGTTCTGGCGGATGAAGTACACGCTGGACAAGGTCGAGCGTCGCATGGGTCTCGGCGCCTACCCCGCCGTGTCACTTGCCACTGCGCGCGCTGAAGCTGATAAGAAGCGCACACTGATCGCGAAGGGTATCGATCCGGTGCAGCAGAAACGAACGGATCAAAACGCACGGATCGAAGCCGCCGGCTCCACATTCGAGCTGGTCGCTCGCGAGTGGCACGCAAAGATGTGCGCGACATGGAAGCCCTCGCAGGCGAAGACTGTGATGGGTCGCCTGGAGTACAACGTATTCCCTTTCATCGGCAAGCTACCCGTGGCTGATGTTGGCAAGGCCCACGCGATGGATATCGTCAACCGCATAGCGAAGCGCAACAAGCCGGAGACTGAGCGCCGCGTTCTGTCCAACCTCCTACAGGTGCTCGCCTACGCTTCCAAAACACTGCGCATCGAGCGCGTGCCGTTCGCGTCTGTAGATATCGGCATATCTCCGGTCAAGAAATCGAGCCACGCCGCGCTCACGTCACCGGATGAAGTCGTGGCACTAATGCGCGCGATCCACGCATACACCGGTTCGGGTGTCGTGAGGTACGCGCTGCAGCTCGCGATGTTGACGGCCGTGCGGCCTGGTGAGCTGCGCCATGCGGAATGGTCAGAGATAGACCTCGACGCTGCGCGATGGATGATACCCGGTGACAAGATGAAGGGCGGCGCTGATCACCTTGTTCCGCTCAGCGTCCAGGCTATCGATATCCTGCGCGAGGTGTATGCGATCACCGGTCGCGGCAAGTACGTCTTCCCGTCCGCGCGCACGCCGAACGGATCGCGTGCAATGTCCGATAACGCCATCCTGTCCGCGTTGCGCAGGATGGATTACACCAGCGATCAAATGACCGGCCACGGGGTGCGTGCCATCTTCCGCACGCTTGGTGATGAGGTGCTGGGTCTGCGCGTCGAGTGGCTGGAGATGCAGCTCGCGCATGCGGTGAAAGACGTTCATGGCACCGCGTACAACCGCACGAAGTTTCTGACAGAACGCACGGCCATGATGCAGACGTGGGCCGACTATCTCGACTCGCTGCGGACCGGCAAGCCAATGGCTGAAGCGGACAAGTTGCATCAGTTCAAGCGAACCGCATAACCCAAGTGATACGATCGCATGCGCGCCGACGCATGTGGTTCTGCGGATTCCGGTCACAGTGAGCAATTATTCCAGCGAATCCTGAACAACCTGCCGGCGCTGAACAAGGATGGAGGGCCTACTGCTGTCAGGCACCACCGGCTATATTTTGAAAAGGTCCACTTCCCGCCGAGCGCGGACATTTCGTTTTCGATGACGCTGATACGCCCGACAATCTGAGTAAACCACCTCGCGGAGATGGGCATGCAGAGAAATCCACTATGGCCGTATGAGCTCGCTGAAGCGCTTGGTAGTATCGCCATTAGCTTCGCGAACTATGAGTTCGTGTTCGCTCATCTTGTAGGGTTCGCGGAAAACTTGGATAAGGAAATCCTCTACAAGGAGGTGCTAACGCTCTCACCATCAGAGAAGCTCAAGCGGTTGAGGCTGAAATCCGCAGGGAAGACGGATGAAGTCTCAAAGCTCTATTCAGCACTTTGCGATAGGTTTGAAGTAATCCTTGAAGAACGTAACCGGTACATCCATGCGTACTGGTACAGATCACAAGAAAGGTCTGGTGAATTCGTATTCGTGGACATTCACGGAAGGAAGGACAAGCTGAGCAAGGAGACACACACTTGCACAGTTCGTGACGTCATGGTGGTAAGCACAGCGTGTCACGTCCAACTTAATAACCTTCAGGCGCTGCGGTCCTGCACCGAGACAGCTCCGTTTTTTGCATATTACCTACCGCCGGACGCGCTACCCATTTCCAGCGGAGTGCTTAGAAAGGTCCCTCATGATCACCGAAAGCAAAGTTAAGTAGGGTCATGTCCACTATCGACCCCAAGCGGACATTATTTGGGTCAGACTTGAATGGGGTTTCAGAAGGCGTATAGGCGCTATACGACTCAGTGTGAAGGCGGAAGCGCCGTCGTGGTTGTTGAGAATTTAGTGAATACGTTTGGAGCAAGGGTTTGCCTCTCCTAGTTGACGCATCCGAGGGCTGCTTAACGGCGCTCATGGCAAGGTCCATGACGAAGCGAGCTGCGGGGACCGCCGTTGTTGAACTCCAAGCCCTCGTCAACCAGCATGTTAAACGTTCTAAAGATGTCCGCGCCATCGTGCTTAGCGGGGATGACGTAGCGGAGTTACTCACTGAGTTGATTTCCATTGTCGAGCAGGCACTCACCCGCTGGGCTTCCATTTACAGTCCGGTGCAATGGCTGTGGACCCTTCGACGCGTCGATCCCAGTGTGTTCAAAGGTGATCTTTCGACGACATTCGGATACGACCTGGCTTTGGCGGAGACAATTTCGGGACACTCTACCGCCCGGGGCGGCGCGCGCATCGCCTCGAATCAACTCGCTTACGTGCTTGCGGAATCAGATGCAGCGCGAGTTTGGCGCTTCTGCGCAGGTGTGCGCTATCTGTCCAACCTTCACCAAACCTACCGTTGGGCGAATAAAGGAGCCCCCGTCCGATTTGCCAAACGGGGGCCACCACAAGCAGAGCCATCGGATGAATTGCGGCAAGCCGCCTACGCGTACGATCAGCGCATGGACGCCAGCTCCTCTTACTTGGCTCACTCGGGCAATATAGCGATCCCCGATTCGGGAGGCGACGCCGCGATTACGGCATTTATCCAGTCAGAACCGTTCATCATGCGCGTACCTGATTTACCAGGTCCGCCTGCACTGAAAGCCGAGACAGTCACTCGCTACGTGCCACACACGGTTGATTTTGGGCCGTACATCAAAGTCATTCTTCACGAACCAACGCCGCGTGATCCGTCCATTGCGAAAGAAGTCGCGGCCCTGGGATGCCTTCTATCAGCACTCTACGAGTTCCTCTGGAATCACCGCCAAATCTCCGGCGCGCTCCAGCGCGGGTACCTGCGCTGGAGGCGTGAGAAGCTCGAGCAAGTCTTCGAAGACGCTTACACTCGGCTTCCGGCTCGATTCAAGAAACTTGTTGCGTGGTCCGGAATAGTGTCCGCTGTAGAGTGGATAGACATCATCAAAGGTATGCGAGGCATGAGTTGGCCACTCGTAGCAGGTCCGGTCTTGAGGATCGACGACGACGAGGTTTTGCTCGATCTGTATTCGGCATCGGTGCGGCTCAACACGTTGATCAGTGACTTCGCACGGGATGGCGAGGCTGCGAATACCCGATCCAACCTTTTCGAGCTCCGTGTTCAAGGGCTCTTGGATGAGTCGCCGTGGCAAGCGCCCACCACCGTTCGAAATATGCGTGGACTAACTTTGCGGCTTGGCGGAAAGCACCTGACAGACATTGATGCCATTGGCTGCAAGGACAATCAACTTCTGCTCGTCTCCTGTAAGAGCACGATCTATTCGCCACAATACGATGCAGGCGATTTCCGAGTAATTCGCAACCGTGAATCACTGTTGCTCGGCGCCATCCGGGATTGGGAGAAGAAGGTTACCTTTCTTCAACGCAACCCCGTTGGTGATAACTATGATTTCTCGAACTTCGACCTTATCGAAGGCGTGGTCTGCACACCGCTTCCAGTGTTTGTGATGCATATGCCGGATGTCTGCACGACGCCCAAGGGTCTCCTTTCTGGATGCAGCTTTGTGGAGCTTGAGTCGTGGCTTGGCAACGGCACTTCCTGAGGATACAAACGGCTGGAACGCAATGTCTGCTTCCGACCCAAATCAGACATTACGATGGTCGGCGGTTTACTGAGGCGAGGGGTAGTTGGTGTGAGCCAAACCAATGACATTGATCGGTCGCAGTCATCGATGCGGAACGCGTTCAAGCAGGACGTTGACGCCATCGCAGGTGTGTTGATCGAAGTGTTTGGTCTTCGCTTCAAGAAGGAAGTGGAACACCTGAGCGACCCTCTGGAACGTTGGTTCGACTTCGCCTGTCGCTTCGTCCCGCCATTGCCACGACAGGTTATTTTCTCTGATCAATTTCCCAAGCAGCTTCCCTCCGACGCCAAGCGGGGGTTGAAGCACTTTCTGCGACGGGTGTGCCGCGGCGAAGACATCAATCCGTATCAGGGGCGCGGATTGAAGCTACGGCACGATACGAGTGGCGCTGATCGAACCGCCCGGACTGATTTCCTCTATGCATCGTGGAACGTGTTGCATTTTCATCTCAGCAATCAACCGATCCCGCGAGAGCGATACTTTTCCAAGCCAGCGGATTGGCTGGCATTCTGTGTGGTGACGAATGAGCAATTGGGACTGATCGATGTGGTTCGTCATCCAGCCATCAAGGGCTTTTCAGACCCCGCGATCTTTGAGGCGCTCGCACGGAACTGGCCTGATTACGTCGAACCTCATCGAATGAAAGGTGTACTTCCCGGGCGTGCGCCAACTCAGGATGAAATCCATGAGATGCGCATGAGAGGAGGAAACCCGGCCTACGTCCACAATGGGCATGCTTACATCGGACCAGGGGGCGGATATTCAGCTGCCGGCACACCAATGAAGACGGCCAAGATCATGATGCATTTAACTCGCGCGCTCGATTGGCTAGCGGAATACGTCTGGGACAGTTCAAGTCCATATCAACAACACGAACGACTGCTCGATGTGACGGCGCCGCGCTTTGCACTTCGGTTGTATCCAGAAGGCCTGGGTCTTTTCGAAGAAAAAACTTCGACATTTTTTGCACACCCTCGGCAAGACGCGCCCTCAATGGGTAGCGTGCGATGGTTGTCCGATATGCTTTTGCCCCCGTGGGCGCTTTCTGAGGTGTTGCGGCAAAAGCATCGTTTTAATTCCCTATTCTTTTTGGCCAACCCAAAGGCATCGTAGTGTCAATGAATAGGGATGGCTTCTCGTCTAGACGAAACTATGATGCTGATAGGATAAAGGGCAGCTATGTGGAAAGACCTCCTAGAAATAGTGAGAAAAGACCCATGCCCGCCTAAACAGGCGCTGGAGGTTATCGAATACCTTAAGCGCGGCGCCAAGGCGCGCTTCTACGCTGACGAAAACTTTCCATCTGCCGCCACAGAACTGCTCCGATCAAAGGGTGCATCGGTCAGAACAGCCGTAGAAGCGAATATGCTTGGCCTGCCTGACGAGGCCCATGCAGCCTATGCACTAAAACATAGGACCATCTTGCTTAGTTGCGATCGCGATTATTTGAACAACGGACGTTTTCCGCTGATCAGTTGCCCTGCGATCTTCGTTTTTCAGTTTGATTCTGGCACGGGCGAAGAGATGCGTCTTGCCTTTAGATGCCTGGACCCTGTTTTCAGCACACCCCAGTTTTTCGATAAATGGTGCAAGGTCGATGCCTCCGTCCATGAGTGGACGAAAAGCTATCGATCTTTGGACGGAGCGACATCAAGGGAGAGACACCGCATCCACGAAGGCAAGCATCAGCTTTGGATCGAAGAGTACTCTGTCGATGGTACGCGCAATTGATGCGTTGAACCTGAAATTGAAGTGGCACTCACTCTGGGCGTTCTATGATTCCGATTCAATCGAATATCTTAAATAGATTCTTCTTCATCAAGGCCGCACGATATGGAACGGCGTTCACCATCGAAGTGCACGGCATCGAATATCTCGTCACTGCGAAGCATTTGTTCGATCAGGATGCTGATAACAAAGCTATAGAGCTGTTTCGCAACAACCGATGGACGCAATACAAATCCAGCGCCATCACATTTTGCAGGAGCGAAGTAGACATTGCCGTTTTGCGTCTGCATGAGCAGCTCACTCCACCCGACCTACCAGTTACGGCAACCGTAGGAGGCCTAGTTCTGGGGCAGAATGTATATATCCTAGGTTTTCCATACTTGATGCACGAAGACGTGGGGCAATCACTCGGCGGCAATCCGTGCCCTCTTATTAAGCGAGGAACCGCAGCTAACCTTGGCACTCGTAATCCGCAAGTGTTGTTCGTAGACACCTTGTCAAATGAGGGGTTTTCAGGAGGTCCAGTGGTCTTCGTTGCGCCTGATGCTCCGAAAGAAGTTCGTATCGCAGGTGTAATTTCGGGGTTCAAGACACACCGGGAACCAATAATTGGAAAAAAAGGCGAACCGACAGGTGACTACGTCGAGTTGAACACTGGACTACTTCGCGCATACGGGGTCAGGCATGCGGTCGAGCTAATCGGTCGTTTCCAGCGATGAGAAATCGATGGGCAGGTTGCGCACATTCCCGAGAAACAGTCACGGGTAGATCTATCCTGTTTGTAACTCCCGGAGTCTGGTATCGATGCGACCACAAATCTCGTCCGCATCGAGCGGGTTCTGTACGGTCACCAAGTGATTTTCGATGTTTTCCTTCGTTAAGAGCAGCACACCGTGCTTAGCGAGATCGATATCGCTCTGAGGGATATGAGATCTCGGGGATTGACATACCAGCACGGTTAGAATTTTGTTAGCTCTCTTTTCGCGCACAAATACACTTCGCAGCGCCTCTCGGCGCGAAACCAAGTTGCCAATTTTCGACATGACGTCAGTCGTTTTCAACGTGCATTCAACGAGAAGCACTTGGCCGCCGGGAGTTACCCCAACGATATCAGGGCCATCATCAGCTATTGGTAGCTGCGGTGCAAATCCGCTAATGAATAACAGCGCAGCGACCGCCTTCTCAAAGGCTCGGCTATCAGAGGTCTTCAAGCGCTCTCTTATCTTTACCAGCCCGTTGTCAAATACATGCGACATTGTGTATCGGATGTTTTGCGAAAGCGTTGGATCAATGAACCATTGTCGCTGAACATTTATATTTCCGATAGACAACGCTATAAGCGCGCTGTGGGCGCCAGGCAGCCCGACAGTACCCATGCCTCGAATGCGCTCACCTTTTCCGTACGCGTCCCACTCCAAGGTCTCACTAACTTGCTTTCGCAAAGTAATGCCTTTGGGCGGTTGGCCAATCACGGCAACGCTAATGGTTGAACTCTCAACTGTCGGCATTACGTCGATAGCTAATGACAGTTTCTCATCCGAAAGAGAGCTTTCGGCTAACGCAATTGCGGCTGGGGGATAAACAGCGACTGCAATGGACGGTACGCCCGCCGGGTGGTGATATTGGTTCAATGACAACCATTGCAGGACGTCAGAGCTGGCCCCAGTGGTTTGAACAGCGAAGCCCGGTTGGATAAGTGGATTGCCTGCGTGGTTTAAGCGGCTTTGGGCAAAGCCGTTATCGGGAA
>NZ_QRBE01000013.1 GCF_003363155.1 Dyella monticola
CTGATTCCCTTGCGGTGACAACAGACCGGCGCGGGTTCGAACATCCGCTTCGGTGGTCAATGACGAAGATGCCCTTTGATACTGGCATTGGCGCGGTGTGAGGCCGGACTCAGGTGGCGGATAGGGGTCCCAAAAATCCTTGGCTTTTTGTTCGAGTTCCTGCAGTGCGTTTGGGCCTTCGTTAAGCTTGGGAAGCTGGTAGAGGTCGGGCACTCCCGAATCCTCGATGGCCGCTTGGGGTACGCCCTGGAAGGGATCCTTGGAGGACGCTGCCTGGGAAGGCGCGCCGCTCGGTGCGAAGCGATCGGACACCGTTGCGTCAGCTTCGCGTTTTGATTGCGAGGCGATGGCGGGATAGGGGAATGATGAGGAAAACGTGGCGTGATCGGGGCGGATGGCGTGTGGTTCGGTCGTCAGCGCGCGCGGAGATTTTTTTTCGGTGATGGGGGACGGTGTCCGGGATGGCGTGTCTGGACGGATCGTGGAATCACTGATGCGCATGCACTGAGTACCTTCATTGGGAGCGAAGGCCAGTGTTTTTGAAAGGGGGATGTCGGCGGTGGTACAGCGCGATATCAGCCCGCGTCCATCCGTTTGGGCTGTCAAGCCGGGACATTTCTGGCATCCGGAACTGTTTTGCGTTACACATGCACGGCGCGCTTTCGTCCCCTAGGTAAAAGCGCGACAATGACGGTCCCTCGCAGAACCCATGGTGCCTGATCAGGCGTCCGATGCGATTGGCACACAGCCTGCATCGTGCAGCGTGCTGATGTCACCGTGGTGTCCGCGTTCCCAATCGACTATCTCGTAGCAACCAAAGGCCCATCCAGACTATGTCCCAGACGCCGAAGATCATCTACACGCTGACGGATGAAGCCCCGTACCTCGCCACCCAGTCCCTGCTGCCCATCATCAAAGCCTATACCGCCACCGCGGGTATCGACGTGGAGACGCGCGACATCTCGCTGGCAGGGCGCATCCTGGCGCAATTTTCCGACATCCTCAAAGACGGCCAGAAAATTTCCGACGACCTGACCGAACTGGGGCAGCTCGCCACCACGCCGGATGCCAACATCATCAAACTGCCCAACATCAGCGCCTCGATGCCGCAGCTCAAGGCGGCGATCAAGGAACTGCAATCCCAGGGCTACGCGTTGCCGGACTATCCGGAAGAACCCAAGGATGTGGGCGATTGGAATGTCCGCGCGCGCTACGACAAGGTCAAGGGCAGCGCGGTGAACCCGGTGCTGCGCGAAGGCAACTCCGATCGCCGCGCACCGCTTTCGGTGAAGAACTATGCACGCAAGCATCCGCACAAGATGGGTGCCTGGAGCAAGGATTCGAAAACGCACGTGGCGCACATGAGCGGTGGCGATTTCTACGGTAGCGAAAAATCCGTCACCGTCGAGCAAGCCACTGTCGCCAAGATCGAATGGCTTGGCAAGGACGGCAGCAGCAACGTGCTGAAGGAAAAAACCACCATCAGCGCTGGCGAAATCATCGACGCCGCCGTGATGAGCAAAAAGGCACTGGCCAGTTTCATCGATGCGCAAATCGAGGAAGCCAAACGCCAGGGCGTGCTTTTTTCGCTGCACCTGAAGGCCACGATGATGAAGGTCTCCGACCCCATCATGTTCGGGCAGGTCGTGATCGAGTTCTACAAGGATGTGCTCGCCAGGCACGCCGATACGCTCAAGCGCATCGGCTTCAATCCGAACAACGGTATCGGTGACTTGTACGCGCGCATTGGCGCACTGCCGGAAGACCAGCAAGCCCAGATCAAGGCCGACGTGAACGCCGAATACGCCAAGCGCCCGGCGCTGGCGATGGTGAACTCCGACAAGGGCATCACCAACCTGCACGTGCCCAGCGACGTGATCATCGACGCTTCGATGCCGGCGATGATTCGCGACTCGGGCAAGATGTGGAACGCCGAGGGCAAGCTGCAGGACACCAAGGCGGTCATCCCGGATCGCAGCTATGCCGGCGTGTACCAGGCCGTGATCGAAGACTGCAAAGCGCACGGCGCCTACGACCCCACCACCATGGGCAGCGTACCTAACGTCGGCCTGATGGCGCAGGCAGCGGAGGAATACGGCTCGCACGACAAGACCTTCCACATCGCCGGTGATGGCGTGGTGCGCGTCACCGATGCGAACGGCAACGTGCTGCTGGAACACCCTGTGGAAGTCGGCGACATCTGGCGCATGTGCCAGACCAAGGATGCGCCGGTGCAGGATTGGGTGAAGCTGGCCGTGACGCGCGCGCGCCTGAGCAATACGCCGGCCGTGTTCTGGTTGGACAAGAACCGTGCGCATGACGCGCAGATCATCAAGAAGGTCGAACGTTACCTGAAAGATCACGACCACAACGGTTTGGACATCCGCACGCTGTCGCCGGTCGATGCCACCTCGTTCTCACTGGAACGCATCCGCAAGGGTCTGGACACCATCTCCGTGACCGGCAACGTGCTGCGCGACTACCTCACCGATCTGTTCCCGATCATGGAACTGGGCACCAGTGCGAAGATGCTTTCCATCGTCCCACTGATGGCCGGCGGCGGTCTGTTCGAAACGGGTGCGGGCGGTTCCGCTCCCAAGCACGTGCAGCAGTTCCTGGAAGAGGATTACTTGCGCTGGGATTCGCTCGGCGAATTCCTTGCCATGGCCGCATCGCTCGAACACCTGAGCAACCGCTACCACAACAAGGCGGCCGGCGTGCTGGCCAAGACGCTGGATCAGGCCAATGGCAAGATCCTCGACAACAATAAATCACCTGCGCGTAAAGTCGGCGAACTGGACAATCGCGGCAGCCATTTCTATCTCGCCCTGTACTGGGCTCAGGCCCTGGCTGAGCAGAGCGACGACGCCGCGCTGAAAGCGAAGTTTGCGCCGCTGGCGAAGGTGCTCGCGGAAAATGAGGCGAAGATCATCGGCGAACTCAATGGCGCGCAGGGCAAGTCGGTGGATATCCATGGGTACTACCATCCCGACCTCGCAGTCGTGAGTAAGGCGATGCGGCCGAGCGAGACGTTCAACAAGGCGCTGGCGGCGTTGTGAGCGGTCGCTGTTGCGAGCATAAAAAACGGAGCCTCAGGGCTCCGTTTTTTTGTAGCAGCGACTGGACCGCTGCGTCGCCCGGGCGGAAGCTGGTCCAGCCGCTTTGCTCTCTTGCATGAACGTAGCGGGATCCAGGCTTCGCCAGGGTGACGGCGTTTGAGCCGGTGCGAGGGGTGTCGTAAGTAAGAGAACGGCTTTTTGCACCACGTTCTAGAATGGTTCGACGATTCGTCCGCTGATCCAGGAACTCATCTCGATGCGCGTTTCCTTGGCGATAGCTATCGTGGCTCTCCTGATTACAGGGCCGGCGCGGCCTCAATCAGTACCGGCGCCATCTTCCAGCGCGCCAGCGTCGAATCCTATCCATGCACCGTTGCTGCAGACTGTCACCGTCACCGGCGTACAGCCTGGACCTGGGTTGTGGAAAGTGAGTAAGGGCGATCATGTGATGTGGGTGCTCGGCACCTTGACGCCACTGCCCAGGCGCATGCAATGGCGTTCCTCGGAGGTGGAGCAGACATTGGCGCGCTCGCAAGAGCTGCTGGAGGCGCCCACCGCCGAACTCAAAGTGGAAGCAGGTTTCTTCACCAAATTGGCGCTGCTGCCTTCGGTCTATGGTGCGCGCAAGAACCCCGGCGGTGCGAGCTTGCAGCAGATTCTGCCGCCAGAGATCTATGCGCACTGGGAAATACTCAAGCAGCAGTATTTCGGCAACGATCACGGCATCGAGTATTGGCGCCCGATCCTGGTGGCATTGAAGCTCTATCAGAAAGCGTTGGACAAGGCCGGCCTCACCAGCGCGAACGACATCAACAAGGCCGTGCTCAAAATGGCCGACCGGCATGATGTGAAGCGCCTGCCCGTCAAATACACATTGGTCGTGGAACACCCGCGTGCGGCGATCGATACCATCAAGCAGACCAATCTGCACGACATCAGCTGTTTCAATCAGACGCTGGACACAGTGCAGAACGACATGGGCGAGCTTACTGAGCGCGCCAATGCCTGGTCGACCGGCGACATTCAAACCCTACGCAGTTTTGCCCTAAACGGTCGGCATGAATCGTGTGTCATCGCCGTGGTCAACGCCGACTTCGCGCAGCAACTTGGCCTGCATGATCTTCCGCAACGCATAGCCCAAGCGTGGCTCGACGCCGCACGGTCAGCGTTGAGCCGCAATACGCAAACCTTTGCCGTGTTGCCGATGGATCAGGTGTTGTCGCCGGACGGGCTGCTGGCACAGTTGCGGGCGAAGGGTTACATCGTGCAATCGCCTGATGAGCTGGATCGGTCGCACTAACTGCGTGTGCAGGAATTGCGCGCGTTTTGTCGAGTGTGGCCCAGCAGTAATCAGAACGTCGCGCTGGCGTCGCTCAACAACGCAATCTCATTCTGCGTCAGCGAAAGCATGGCCGCGCCGCTCAATTCACGCCATTGCTCGACGGTGGTGGCACTCACGATGGGTGCGACAATGCCCGGACGCGCGAGCTGCCACGCCAGCGCGACTTGCGCGGGCGTGGCCCGGTGTGCCGCGGCCACTTCATCGAGCGCGGCAAGCACGTTCAATCCTTGCGCGTTGAGATATTTCTTCACTGCGCCACTGCGTGCGCTGCTTTTGACCAGATCCGCTTCGCTACGGTATTTACCGCTAAGAAATCCGCTGGCCAGAGCGTAGTAATTGATGACGCCGACGTGCTCCTCGACCACCAGCGGTTCCAGTTCCCGCTCATAACCGGCGCGGCTGACCAGATTGTATTCCGGTTGCAGGCTTTCGTAGCGCGGCAGGTTGTGTTCCTTGGATACCTTCAATGCTTCGGCAAAGCGATCGGCGGTGTAGTTGGACGCACCGATAACGCGCAGCTTGCCTTCCTCGATCAATGTTCCGAATGCACCCAGCGTTTCGTGCAACGGAATGGTGGCGTCGTCGGCGTGGGCCTGGTAGAGGTCGATGTAGTCGGTTTGCAGGCGCGTGAGCGAACCTTCGACCGCCTTGCGGATATTGATGGGCGACAGGCCAAGGTGTTCGTTCCACTTGCCCACCTTGGTGGCGATCACGACGCGATCGCGCTTGCCGCTTCGCTTGAGCCACTTGCCGATGATCGTCTCCGATTCACCGCCGCGGTTGCCCGGCACCCATGCCGAATAGACGTCCGCCGTGTCGACCAGGTTGAAGCCTGAGTCGACGAACGCATCCAGCAGCGCAAAAGAGCGCTGGTCATCCGCGCTCCAGCCGAAAACGTTGCCACCGAAGGCGAGCGGTGCGACAGAAAGCGTGGAGCGACCCAGTTTGCGCTGTTGCATGGACATATCCTCGGCAGACACGAGCGAACCGCCACAGAGCGGCTGATGTCTGCCGAGGTGGGTGCGCCCAGGCTGTAATCAAGCGCAGCAGGTCGATCGATCACATCCGGGTGTGGCGCGCAACGGTAGCTCCGAGACGTCCACATCGACCAATGCCGGCGTGTTCGTGCAGCCGCATGCGGCTGCATCAGGCCGCCACGAAAGCGGGCCAGGCGTGACATGGTGGTGAAGGAACAGCAGGTCGACCCATGGCGAACGCATGGCGGGGGTTCCTGGTCGGGGTGGGGTAGCTCCAAGGTAATGGCAGGGTCACGCAGGAAAAAGCGATATATTCACAAGCCAGATTTGACGGATATTCAACATGAGTCGGGTGCCGCTGAGTCTTCTCCAGCAGTTTGTGCAAGTGGCGCGCTTGGGCAACCTCTCGCGCGCGGCCGAGCAGGCCAACCTCACCGTGAGTGCGTTGAGCCATCAGATGCGGCAGTTGGAGGAGCGTCTGGAGCATCGTCTGTTTGAGCGCGGCCCGCGCGGCGTCACGCTTACGGCAGAGGGATGCAGCCTGCTGGAAGCGGTGGGCGATCACTTCGACGGCATCGAGCATGCACTGACGCGTTATCGCGTGCGGCGGCATGATTCGCTCACGGTGACTGCCAGTCCCGGCATTATTTCAAGCTGGCTGATGCCGCGTCTGCCACGCCTGCTGGCCACGCATCCGGAGCTGGAGCTGAATCTGCAATCCACCAATACGCTGGTGAACTTCGAGCGCGAGGCGGTGGATGCCGGCGTGCGCTATGGCAAAGGCGAGTGGGAGGGTTTGCGCAGCGAATACCTGTTCGGCGAATGGATCGCGCCGGTGGCCGCGCCCTCGCTGGTGGCGCGCATGGCCGGCGCCGATCCGCTGGATCTCGCGCAATGGCCGTTGATCGGCGATCCCAACCGCAACAACCGGTGGAACGAATGGTTTGCGCATTACGGTGGTGAAACACCGCATCGTTACGTGGCGCACGTGGATACCATCGACGCCCTTCGTCAGGCCGCGCTGGAAGGGCTGGGCGTGGCGCTCGGCCGCATGGTGACATCCAAATCGTGGATCGATGCAGGCAGGCTGGTGGTGCTGGGCAATCGCTATCTGCCGGTGCCCGAGGCGTATCACCTCGTCTATCCGCCGCGCTCGGAAGGCCATCGCGGCATGGCCACGTTTCGCACCTGGCTGCATGAAGAAGCTGTAGCGTATTGCCGTGAAATGCCGCAGCCCTTGCGTGACGAGGCTGCGGCATAGGAGTCATGCGCCGTCGAGTGCGGTCGTCAAATGCAGCGATGTATTGGCTTGGGAAATGCTCCCGGCGGGAATGGTGTCCGGTGATGAGGTCATCGATGCCTCGGCTTTCAGCCATGGCACCAATTCGCGTGGGCCGGGAATGTAGACCTGCCACTTGCCGTACGTGTCTTGTTTCGGCGCGCCCATCACGTTGAGGTTGTAGGCCACCGGCACCCTCACGTCCCAATAGGGATCGGCGGTGTGCTTGCCGGTCGTGGGTAGTTTGAACGTCCACTTCTTCGCCGCTTCAATGGACGCATCGGCAAGCATGTCGCGGAAGTGGCGCATTTGCGATTCGCGACCGTAAGAATTCAGGTTCACCTGTTCCGCCGCAACGTTCTCGACCGTGCCTTGCCGGTTCACGCGCACGACCAGGTACACCGTTCCGCTCACCCGCGATTCGACCGCATCGTGCGGATAACTGGGTGGCTGGCGATCTTTGTAGCGCACGTGATCGGTGGCTGCGTCACCGCCATCGCCGAACGTCGCACCACTGATGGCGATCGATTCGTGCTGGTCGTCGACAGGCGTTGCCTTGATGCGTAGATACATCTTCGTGCGCTGCATCGCATCGACGGGTTCATCGAAGTGGAATTTCCAGCCGACCACGCTTTTCTTGATGAGATCGGTGACCGCCGACGGAACGTTCTCGACGCGGTCGATGGTGTAGTCGTGCACCGAACCGTTGGGTGCCACGTCGATCCAGCCTGTCACCAGCATGCTGGCCTCAGCGGTCTTGCGTACGTCAGTGGCGCCGGCGCAGGCCGTCCATGCTAACAGCGCGAACACCACCCATCCCATCCAACGTTTCATGTGCCATCCCCTTGCAATGATGGGGCGAGTATAGCCGGCCAAAACGCAACTCGATGTCGACATCTTCCATCGACGTCGACGCGGTTACGGTTGGCTTCCACATATCGTAAACTGTTGATCGCCGAACATTATCCAATCGGCAACGTCATCTCGTTTTCGTGACAGTTCATAAGGATTTTTATGTCAAATACCGCCATCCTCGTCGACGGCGCTTTCTTTCTTGCGCGCTACCGCAAAGTATGGGGTGATCGCGACGCTACCGATGCGCGCACCGTTGCCAAGACGCTGTTCGGCATGGCGCTGGAGCATCTGAAGGCGCTGGATCGTCCGCGCGAAGCGCTTTACCGCATTTTTTTCTACGACTGCCCGCCGCTCGAGAAAGTGCTGATCAAGCCGGTCAGCGGTGAAAGCATCGATTATTCACGCACGGGCGCGGCAGCCTTCCGCCGTGATCTTCATGACCAACTGCGTCGCCAGCGCAAAATGGCGCTACGTCTCGGGCGGCTCGCCGATCGGGGCGAATGGAAACTCAAGCATCAGGCTTATCAGCAACTGCGCGACGAATCGCTGTACTGGGACGAGCTCACCGACGAACACTTCGAGCCCGACATGCGCCAGACGCAGGTCGACATGAAAATCGGCATCGACATCGCCGCGTTGGCCTACAAGCAGCAGGTGGATCAAATCGTGCTGGTGGCGGGCGATGCAGACTTCATTCCCGCGGCCAAGCTGGCGCGCTACGAAGGCATTGACTTCATACTCGACCCGATGTGGCAGGGTATCGCGCCGGATCTGCACGAACACATCGATGGTTTGCAGTCGGTGTGCCCGCGGCCGTTTTGATCAGCCATACCGTTAGCGGCCGCCTTGTCGAAGGGCCTGATCACTCGTCGCCCGGGCGAGCGCCGGGGCTCAGTGGCTTGGCTCTCGCTTGAAGTAACCAGCCCTTGGCGTCCGCCGAAGGGCTTGTGGTGCTACGAAGGGCACTGTGCGGCATTTGTAAATTAATCATAAAATGTCCACATCGGCTGTACGGCTTCGGCGGCACGCTGCCCCGAGTTACCCACCCGGGTACTTACTAATAAGGAATAGTCATGAAGATCAGGCTCGCCTTCGGATTGTCCGCCGTCCTCTTGCTCGCCGGTGTGGCCCATGCGCAGCAAGCGGCGCAGGATCAGCCGGGGGGCGAACTGGTGCCGCCGACCAGCGCCAGCGACTTCACCGCCGGCCAGCTCGATGCGGTATTGGCGGGCTCCTGGCGCTCGGAACACGACAAGGCGCGCGACGTCTACCGTCATCCCAAGGCCACGCTGCAGTTCTTCGGCCTGCAGCCGGACAAGACGGTGATTGAAATCACCCCCGGTGGTGGCTGGTACACCGAGATTCTCGCGCCGCTGCTGCGCGACAACGGCCACTACATCGCCGCGGTACCGGGTGGCAACGGCGGTGAAGAGCGCCAGGACGCCGATGCGCTGCGCGCCAAGTTCAAGGCCGCCCCGGCTCAATATGGCAACGCCGCCATCGCGGTCTTCAATCCCAAGGCGCCAGTATTCGGGCCGCCCGGTTCGGCGGACATGGTGCTCACCTTCCGCAATGTGCATAACTGGGCCATGTCCGGCACGGCGGAGGCGATGTTCAAGGCGTTCTACGCCGTGCTCAAGACCGGTGGCACGCTGGGCGTGGTGGATCACCGCGCCGCACCGGGCGTGACGCTCGATGCCGTCAAGAGCAGCGGCTACCTGCCGACCGATTACGTGATCAAGCTCGCCACCGATGCCGGTTTCAAGCTTGATGGCCAAAGCGAGATCAACGCCAATCCGAAGGACGACCGCAATCACCCCAAGGGCGTGTGGACGCTGCCACCCACGTATGCCTTGGGCGATCAGGATCGCGCCAAGTATCAGGCGATCGGTGAGTCCGATCGCATGACGCTGCGTTTTGTCAAAACCGGTGTAAACAAGGCGCCGAACGTGCCCGGGCCGGCGACCACGGTCGCGCCGACCGCGCACTGATTTTCCGGCCACTGCAGGCACATGCTCATCGCGCTGAACAAGCCGTTCGGTGTGCTGTGCCAGTTCACCGCGAGTGATGGACGTCCTACGCTGGCCGATTACGTTCGCCAGAAGGATGTCTATCCCGCCGGTCGCCTGGATCACGACAGCGAAGGGCTGTTGCTGCTCACTGACGATGGTGGGTTGGCCCATCGCCTCACCGATCCCAAACACAAGCAACCGAAAACCTATCTGGTGCAAGTGGATGGCGCGCTCACCGATGAAGCGGTGCAGGCGTTGAGTCGCGGTGTGACGTTGAATGACGGGCCGACGTTGCCATCCATCGCCGAACATGCACAGGAGCCCGCGTGGTTATGGCCGCGCGACCCGCCGGTGCGTTTTCGCAAGAGCATTCCCACCAGCTGGTTGTCGATCACCTTGCGCGAGGGACGTAATCGTCAAGTGCGCAGGATGACGGCGGCGGTCGGGTTTCCGACGTTGCGGTTGATACGGGTGCGGATTGGCGATTATGCGTTGGAGGGGTTGTTGCCAGGAGTAACACGCCTTCTCTTGCGGTAAACAATCTCGTCGTCATTCCGGCCTTCGTGCGCCGGAATGACATCAGGCGAGAGATGTGCATCGCCGAAACCTGTGGAAACGCTACAGCCCAAAAAACACCCGCGCCGCTGCCGTACTGTTCGCCGCTGTCATCTCGACCGACTCCCCGCGATCGCGCGCAATTTCCTCGCAGATATGCTTGAGAAACATCGGCTCATTGCGT
This sequence comes from Dyella monticola, assembly GCF_003363155.1. GTDB lineage: Bacteria > Pseudomonadota > Gammaproteobacteria > Xanthomonadales > Rhodanobacteraceae > Dyella_B > Dyella_B monticola. Next base: position 10,264 of record NZ_QRBE01000013.1, read on the forward strand.
CGATGACTGGGCTGTGGTCGCACCGTGCGCGGCAGCAGATACGGTGCATCGGTCTCGATCAACAAGCGATTGGCCGGAATCTCGCGCACGAATTGGCGCAGATGCGTGCCGCGTCGTTCGTCGCAGATCCATCCGGTGATGCCGATGTGGCAATCCAGTGCGAGGTAGTCGAGCAATGCTTCACGCGTATCTGTGAAGCAATGCACGACCACGGCGGGCACCTTGTCACGATAACGCTTGAGCAATGGCAGAAAATCGTGATGCGCATCGCGCTGATGCAAGAACAGCGGCTTGCTCACCTCCGCCGCAATCCGCATCTGACGCTCGAACACGTCCAGTTGCACATCACGCGGCGAGTAGTTGCGGTGATAATCGAGCCCCGTCTCGCCGATGGCACGGACTTCCGGCAGCCGCGCCAGTTCGCGTAGCCGGGTATCGGTTAAATCGCTGTAATCGACCGCATGGTGCGGATGCACACCGGCCGTGGCGTAAAGCACTCCAGGGTGGGCATGGGCCAGCTCAAGCGCGTGATCACTGCCGGCGTGTGACGCCCCCGTGACGATCATTTGAACCACGCCCTGATCGGCCGCGCGCTGCAGCACGGCATCGAAATCGTGTCGAAAGGACTCGTGGGTGAGATTGGCCCCGATGTCAATCAGCTGCATGGCGAACCCTTGTAAAGCTTTTATTGTCTCAGTTGTTAACAGGCTGATCCATGTTGCCTGCGCATTACGCTTGCAAAAGGGCGATCGCCCATGAACGGGTGATCACTACGTAGTCACAGCTTCGAGGCAACGCTCGCCAGCCGCTTTGTGAATGTGTTACCAATGGGGTTCGCCCATTCGACGCTTGGAACGCCGGGCGGGCGTAACGATCCATTAGCGACCAACGGGGTGCATGTATGTCGGCAGCATTGAAGCCGGCGTCCACTGGGACGATACAACACACGGAAGACCACGAAGCGGCGGTATGCGCGCTGCTGGTGGGGCGCGGTCGCCTGAAAGACAACGACTTGGCGCGCGCCAGGCGTCTGCATGAGGAGGCGCCGGAGGGCACGTTGACCGCGCTGCTCGCCCGCTTGGGACTGGTCTCCGAGCGCGATCTGGCCGAAGCCTGGGCCGAACGGCTGCATGTGCCGCTGCTGGTGGTGCGCGACGCTCCGGAGCTGCCGCCGGCCGAGCTCGACGTTTCAATCCGTTTTCTCAAGCAGCAGCACGTGGTGCCGGTGCGCCTGGGTGAAGACACCGTCGCCCTGGCGGTGGCCGATCCGGCCGACTCCTATCCGCTGCACGCCGTGCAACTCGCCTCGGGCAAGCCGGTGTCGATGTGCATCGGCATCCGCTCGGAAATCGACGATTTGATCGAGCGCTACTACGGGCAAGGCCGTTCCGCGATGGGCACCATCGTGGAAAACCTCGACGGTAGCGCGGCCGAAGAAGACGACGTGGAACATCTGCGCGATCTGGCGTCCGAAGCACCAGTGATCCGCCTGGTAAACCTCATCCTGCAGCGCGCCGTCGAGCAGCGCGCGTCCGACGTGCACATCGAGCCGTTCGAGAATCGACTGAAGGTGCGTTACCGCATCGACGGCGTGCTGCACGAAGTGGAAGCGCCGCCATCCAGTTCTACCGCTGCCGTGATCAGCCGCGTCAAGATCATGGCCAAGCTCAACATCGCCGAGCGTCGCCTGCCGCAAGACGGACGCATTCAATTGCGCGTGCAAGGCAAGGAACTGGATCTGCGCGTTTCCACCGTACCTACCAGCTTCGGCGAGTCGGTGGTGATGCGTATTCTCGATCGCGAAACGGTGGTGTTCGATTTCGCATCGCTAGGCTTTACCGACAGCTTCCAGCAGCGTTTCATCGATGTGCTGGAGCGCCCGCACGGCATTCTGCTGGTTACCGGCCCCACCGGCTCGGGTAAAACCACCACGCTTTACACCGCGCTGTCGAAGATCAACACACCGGGCGTGAAAATCATCACTGTGGAAGATCCGGTGGAATACCAGCTCGAGGGTATCAACCAGATTCAGGTGAAGCCGCAGATCGGGCTGGATTTCGCCAACGCGCTGCGCTCGATCATGCGTCAGGACCCGGACGTGATCATGATCGGCGAAATGCGCGATCTGGAAACGTGCCGCATCGCGATCCAGTCCGCGCTCACCGGTCACCTGGTGTTGTCGACGCTGCACACCAACAGCGCTTCGGGCGGCGTGACGCGTCTGCTCGACATGGGCGTGGAAGATTATCTGCTGGGCTCCACCGTCAATGGCATTCTCGCGCAGCGCCTGGTACGGCGCCTCGATCCGGAAACCGCCATTGCGTACGAAGCACCACCGGAAGTCATCGCAGAATTCGAGCTCGAGAAATACACCAGCGAGCGACCGATCCGCTTGTGGAAACCAGGCAGCAGCACGGCCAACCCCACCGGCTACCGTGGCCGTCGCGCCATCATGGAATTTCTGGTGATGAGCGACGCCTTGAGGCGCCTGGTGATGCAACGCGCCGATGCCAGCGAGATCGAGCGTCAGGCGCGCGCCGAAGGCATGCGCACCATGTATGAAGACGGCATCGCCAAAGCGGTCGCCGGCATCACCACCATCGAGGAGGTGTTGCGTGTTACGCAGGAAGGGTGATGTTGGCGAGCTCACTCCCTCTCCCCTTCAGGGAGAACGTCGGGGTGAGGGGACACACTCGCGTCCGCTCATTATTGCAGCGCGCTTTGTTGCGGTAACGAGGCAAGATTGGCCCTTCGCCTCTATCCTCTCCCCGACGGGGAGAGGAGGCGAACGCAAAGAGCTCGTTGCACTATGAGCCAGTTCAGCTACCGCGCCGTCAGCGTCTCCGGCGAAATCGTGCAGGGACAGATGGAGGCGAGCAGCCTCGACGAAGTAATCGTGCGCCTGCAGGACCAAGGCCACACGCCACTTGAAGCCAAGCCGGCCGATACCGGCGGTGCCAGCAGCGGTTTTGCCGGCCTGTTCAAGCGCGGCCCTTTCAGCGGCGATCAGTTGGCGCAATTCACGCACCAGCTCGCGACGCTATTGGGTGCGGGACAGCCGCTCGATCGCGCGCTGGGCATCCTGATGGATCTGCCCGAAGGCGAACACGCGAAGAAATTGATCGAGCGCGTTCGCGATCGCGTGCGTGGCGGTACGCCCTTGTCGCAGGCGATGGATGAAGAACACGGCGTGTTTCCCAAGCTTTATATCGCGCTGGTGCGCGCCGGCGAAGTGGGCGGTTCGCTGGAAGATACCTTGCGTCGCCTGGCCGACTATCTGGAACGCACGCAGCAACTGCGCGGCAGCATCATCAATGCGCTGATCTATCCGGCGTTCCTGATGGTGGGCGTATTGGGCTCGCTGTTGCTGCTGCTTACCTACGTAGTGCCGCAGTTCGTGCCGATTTTCCAGGACATGCAGGTGCCCATTCCCTGGATCACGCGCGCGGTGCTCGCGCTGGGTACGACGCTGCAGAGCGGGTGGTGGCTGATCATCGTGATCGTGGTCGGTGGCGTCATGGTATGGCGCGCACGCATGCGCGATCCGGCCATGCGCCTGGCCTGGCATGAGCGCCTGTTGAAGCTGCGCCTGGTCGGCCCGCTGATGCTGAAAGTGGAAACCGCGCGTCTTGCGCGCACCCTTGGTACGCTGGTCAAGAACGGCGTGCCGCTGCTATCGGCACTGGGCATTGCGCGCATGGTCACCTCCAATCGCGCACTGGACGAATCACTCGTGCAAGCGACCGAGATGGTCAAGGGCGGTAACGGCCTGAGCCTTGCACTCGGACAATCGCAACGCTTTCCGCGCCTGGCCATCCAGATGGTGCAGGTGGGCGAGGAAGCCGGGCAACTGGACACCATGCTGCTGAAAGTGGCCGACACGTTCGAGCTGGAAAGCCGGCGTTCCATCGACCGCCTGCTGGCCGCTCTGGTGCCGGCGCTTACCATTGTCATGACGGTATTCGTGGCCATCATCATGGCCGCTATTCTGCTGCCCTTGCTCAGCCTTACCAGCAATATCCAGTAACAGGCATCGCGTCCGAGCTATCGCTTTTTATTCACGCTTCGAAACGGAGAACACAACCTATGCAGTACACATATCCGCGAACCCGGCGTCTGCGCAACCCGCATCGCAGCGCCGGTTTCACATTGCTGGAAATGCTCGCCGTGATCGTGCTGATCGGCATCGTCGGTGCCATCGTGGTGCGCCAGGTCGGCAGCAGCGTGGATAAGGGCAAATACGGTGCTGGCAAAGCGCAGCTCACCACCTTGAGCCAGGCCGTCGACGCCTATGCGCTGGATAACGGTTCGCCACCGGCGCAACTTCAGGATCTGGTCAACAAGCCGGCCAACGCCAGCAACTGGCAGGGGCCATACGTGAAGCCCTCGCAGCTCAAGGATCCGTGGGGTCATGATTTTGGTTACAAATATCCCGGCGAACACGGCAGCTATGACCTGATTTTCTACGGTCGCGACGGCAGGCCCGGAGGCGATGGCTACGACGCCGATGTTGGAAATTGGCAGTGACAAAACGGCTGCGCGCGCGGAGTGTTCTCGCTCTCTCCCTTTGGGGAAGGGAAAACCGCGTGCGCGGCTTCACCTTGCTGGAAATGCTTGCCGTCATCCTGCTGATCGGCATCGCGGCGTCAGCCGTGGCAATCTCGGTGACCCATGGTCTGGCCAGCGCACGCATCAATGCCGCCGCCGGTGAACTGGCCGCGTCGTTGCGCGCCACGCGCACGCAAGCGATCGTGCACGGCGAGCAGCGCGTCTTCGAACTGGATACACAGAGCGAGCTCTATCGCGGCGCCGACAAGCGCGAGGTGCGCTTACCCAAGGGGTTGGAACTCTCGGTGACCAGCGCCGCGTCCGATCAATCGAGCGGCGAGATCGCACGCATTCGCTTCTTTCCCGACGGCAGCTCCACTGGCGGGCGCATCACCTTGCGCAGCGGGCAGCGTGAATGGCATGTCAACGTGTCGTGGCTGACGGGTGCGATCAGCATCTTCGACACAGGCAAGCACGCGTGAACGCATCGATGCGCCATGCACGAGGCTTCAGCTTGCTGGAGGTCATCGCCGCCATCATGTTGCTGGCGATTGCGTTTGGCGCACTGATGGAAGTGGCGGGCGGTTCGATTCGGCTTTCGCAGAAAGCATCCGATTACACGCAGGCTGCCTTATGGGCACGCTCGGCGCTCGATTCACGCTTTGTGTTGGAACCCTTGAAACCTGGCACGACCGAGGGCAATTTCGACGATCGTTTTCGCTGGCGCATGCAGGTCACGCCATGGGCCGCACCGGGCGTTACGCCACCCAGTACGCCGTATGCATTCCAGTTATACCGGCTTGATCTGGATGTGATGTGGGGTTCGGCGCCGTTCGAACATGCGGCGCACTTCAGCACCTTGCGCATTGGCGGCGGTGCCGGGTCATGAGACATCAGCTCAGCCACGCACGACGCAAGAGACGGTGTGCTTCGCATCCGGCCGCTGGCTTCACCCTGCTCGAAGTACTCGCTGCACTGGCATTGCTGGCGCTGCTGCTGTTGGGCGTGTATTCGGGCGTGCGTTCGGCCACGCATACGGTGCAAGCGGGCGGGGTGAAGATCGAGCAGTTGGATGAAATGCGTTCCGCGCAACAGTTCCTGCGCCGCGAGTTGGCGCAGGCCATGGCGCAACCGATGGCGCATGACGACAACGGCAACGGCATCTTCTTCACCGGTAGCGGCGATACCATGCGTTTTGTTGCACCGCTGCCCGGTTATCTGGGACGCATGGGGCCGCAATTGATTGAAGTGAAACTGGTCAAGAGTGATCACGGCAAACAACTGGTGGCCAGCCTCGCCGTGCTACCGCCGGACGGCAGTGCACCCAAACCGCTGGGTGATCCGCAGGTGCTGGTCGATGGTGTCATCGATGGCAGCTTCAGCTACCGCGGCGTGGATCAGCAAGGTCGGCCGATGGATTGGCAGGATGATTGGAACTCCCCCGCAACGATGCCCAATCTGGTCACCATCAAATTGGCGCTCGACCAAGGTCGCACGTGGCCGATATTGAGCGTGCCCCTGCGCGTGAATGCGGCGGCCATGCAGGGGCCGGGCAATCTGCTGCGCGGCTTGCGCGGTCCGGGAGTGGGGCCATGATGCGCGCGCTTGGACGTAAGCAGCGCGGCATCGCTCTGTTACTGGTCATGTGGGCGTGTACCCTGCTCGCCATTCTGCTCGGCGGCTATGCGGCGCTGGCGCATACCGAAGGCATGCAATCGAGTTATCAGTTCGAGCAGGCGCGCGCGCACTACGCGGCCGAAGCGGGGGTGATGCGTGCGATCTATGCGCTGCAGGCGCCGAACGTCAACGATCGCTGGATTGCCGATGGGCGCACGTATCCGATGCTGTTCGATCAGGCGAAGGTCGGTGTATCGATCACGGCCGAAGGCGGCAAGGTGGATCTCAATGCTTCATCGCCCGACGTGCTGAGCAATCTGTTCCACAACGTCGGCGTCGATCCGGCGCATGCGAGCGCGATCGCGCAAGCGATCGTGGATTGGCGAAGCTTCCCCATCTCACCGCAACAGGTGGAGCAGCGCAAAGCCGCGTATGCCGCCGCCGGTCGCGATTACGGTCCGCGTAACGCGCCCTTCGCCAGCGTGGAGGAGTTGCAGATGGTGCTGGGCGTCACACCCGACCTATACGAAAAAGTGGCGCCGTACGTCACGATCTGGTCGGGGCGTTCCAGTCCCGATCCGGCCACGGCGCCGTTGCTCGCCTTGGCCTCCGTACCTGGCATGGACTTGCAACACGCCGCTGCGATCATCGCCGCGCGTCCGACCTCCTCCGCGGCAGCCAATGCCGGTGCAGGACTGGTCGCCAACAATGGCATCACGCATAGTATCCGTTCCGAGGCCGAGCTCGCCGATGGTACGCGCGCGGTATTGCGCGCCACGGTACGCTTACAGGGATATCGGCCCGGCTCGCAAGCTTTTGCGGTGTTGCGCTGGCAGGAGGGAGATGGGGAGTGAATACCGCTACGCAGACACTGCGACCGCAGTTTGAGCGCGCACGCCGCGCATGGCGCGGCTCGCCATTGCCTGGCTTTTTTGCCTGGTGGGGCGCTGAATTGCGCGCCCTGCTGCCGGCCCGCTGGCAGATGCTTTTCGGCGGTGGCAACGTGTGGTGCCTATTGCATCACCAGGATGGTCAATGGTCGGTGCGCCGCAGCGGCCAGCCGCAAACCTCCGCGCCGTGGAGCGACGCGCTCGATGCGCCCGCGCAACAAGCGATGGTGAACGCGGCCGTGGCCGATATCGATCGGCAGGATCTTCGCCTCGCTTTGTGTCTGCCGCAGGAAGCGGTCTTGAGCCGTCGGCTGGTGTTGCCGGAAGCCGCGCGCGACAACCTGCGCCAGATCGGCGCGTTCGAGATGGACCGGCAGACGCCGTTCCGCATCGATCAGGTGTATTACGACTTGCGTGAACTCCCCGGCCCCGCGCCGGCCGGCCGCATCGCGGCCGAACTCGTGGTGGCGCCCCGCGCAGCCGTGGACGCCCAACTGCAGCATCTGCGCAACGCCGGTATCGCCATCGATGCGGTGGATTTGTGCAAGGACGACGCGCGCTTGGGAGTGAACCTGCTTCCGCCGGAAATGGCGCGCGCGCACCGCGATCCGCGCCGCCGGCTCAATCTCGTGCTGGCGATCGGTGCGCTGCTGCTCCTGGTGCTGTGCCTGGGCCAATACCTGCACAACCGCCAGGAAGCGCTGGCGACGATGCAAGCGCAAGTCGATGACATGCGCACCGATGCGCAGAAGATCGCGCTATTGCGTAAGCAACTGGAGGAAAGCACCGGCGCCTCGGGATTCCTCGCCCGGCGCAAGGCCAATTCCGTCGCTATCGTCGATGTACTGCAGGATCTCACCGCACGCATGCCGGACGACACCTGGCTGGAACGCTTCACGGTGGAGAGCTCCGGTGGCCGCATCGGTATTCAAGGACAGAGCGCGAAAGCCGCGTCCTTGATCGATGTACTGCAAGGCAGCAAGTTGATCACCGGCGCGAATTTCCAAGGCGTCATCCAGCGCGATCCGGCCACCAACAAGGAACGCTTCTACATGGATGCGCAATTGCGCAACCCCGCCACCGGCAAGCCTGCCGCAAGCAGCAGCGCGGGAGGGGCGCAATGAAGCTCAGGACCATGAAGCCCCTGGAGAGCCGCATCGCTGCCATCACCTTGCTGGTGCTCGCGTTGGTGCTGGCGTACTTCGTGTTGCTGCATTGGTGGTTCGTGGCGCCGCTGCGCGGTATCGACAGCCAGATGGATGATTTGCGCGACACGCAGAGCCGCTACGCCGCCGCGATTGCCGAAAAGCCGCAACTGCTCAACCGCATCGCTGAGCTCGGTCACAACCAAACCGACAGCAGCACTTTTCTGCCCGAGACCGATCCGAACGCCGCATCCGCCGCGCTGATGCAGCGCGTGGTGGATGACGCCGCGGCGCACGCGCAGGAAGGCAGTTGCGAAGTCAGCCAGAAAATGCCGGTGAACAACCCCGGCACCGCATCGAACGAGCCGTACCAGAAAGTCGTCGTCAGCATCAGCCTGCATTGCGACATGCAACCTCTGGTGGGATTGCTCTACACGCTGGAGAAGGGCAAGCCATATCTGTTCGTGCAGGATTTCAGCGTGTATCGCAATCCACTGGTGAACACGCAGAAAAACGTCGCGCCGCTGGAAGTGCAATTCACGCTCGCCGGCTACACGCGCACGGCTGCTTCGCCGGCCGCCAACGCGCAAGGCGGGGCGACCGACGCGCAGGGAGGGGACAACGAATGAACGCCGCTGCCCAGCGCCGTCTCACCCCTGTTGTCGGCACCGTCGTGGCGGTGCTCGGCATCGTGCTGCTGTCGCTGCTGTTCGGCCTGGGACACCGGGTGAGCTGGGATCCGCCGCGTCCGCCCAAGCCGCTCCCGACGGCCCGTGCCGTCACACTGCCTGCGCCGCCGCCGCTGCAAAGCTATGCGCCGGTGTGGTTGCATCCGCTGTTCAGCGCCGACCGCAAGCCCATCGTTACCAGCGGGGGTACTGAAGGGGTCAGCCTGAACGATCTGCAGCTCACCGGCGTCATCCTGACCACGAACTTGCACATGGCCCTGCTCGGCCCCGTCAATGGCAAGGGGGGCGATGAGGACAAGCAGGTCAGCGTGCGCGAGGGCGCCATGCTGCCGGACAGCAATTGGAAGCTGATCCAGGTGTTGCCGCGCTCGGCCATTTTTGCCTCGCCCACCGGCCGCACGGAACTGAAGCTGCCCGCCGGTGCTCCCATAGACCAGATGGTGCCGCCGAACAATGGCGCGCCACCGATGAACGCGCCGCGGCCGGTGACGCCTCCGCCGGGCCGCGAACGCTCGATGGAGCCAGAGCCACCGCCTCCGCCGCCGAACAACGCGCAAGCGCAACGATTGCAAAAACTCAGGGCCGCCATTCTTAAGCAGCGTTCCCAGCAGCAGCAAAACGGGAATGCCCAGGGAGATCACTGATCCATGTCACACTCGCGCATGCACTCTTACTCACGCCACGCTTTGCGCATCGGCGTCATGGCCCTGGTGGTCTTCCTGGTCGGCTGCACCAACAAGCCGATGCTGCACCCGGATAATCACGAACTGGAACGCGAAGCGGTGGCGGGTAGCGAGAAGCCCGCGCCGCAGCCGCAGCCGCTCAACCAGAATCTCAACAACGGCCAGGTTGCGCCGTCCACCGCGAGCATCGTGCAAGGAAGCGGCCAGTTCGTGCGGCCGACCGCACTGGCCACGCCGCATCGGCAAGCCACGGGCGCGGGCGCGGTCACCTTCAACTTCGAGAACCAGCCGGTGCAGGCGGTGGTGAAAGCCATCCTGGGCGATCTGCTGCACGAGAACTACACCATCGTGCCGGGCGTGCAGGGCAATATTTCCTTCTCCACCTCCGAGCCGGTCGACAGCAGCCAGGCGATGCCGATCCTGGAAACGCTGCTGTCGTGGACGCACAACGCGCTGGTGAAAACCGACGGCCGCTACGTGGTGATGCCGGAGAAAGACGCCGTCGCCGGCAACGTGGCGCCGAGCCTGGGCGCTTTGGCGCCATCTGGCGGCACGCAGGCGCGCTTGTTCCCGCTGCACTACATCGCCGCCGATCAGATGCAGAAGCTGCTCAAGCCGTTCGCGCGGCCCGATTCCATCTTGCTGGTGGACAATGCGCGCAACGTGATCGTGGTGTCGGGCACACCGGACGAACTGGCCAACTACGATCGCACCATCCGCACCTTCGACGTGGATTGGCTGCGCGGCATGTCGGTGGGCGTGTTCAACCTGCAGCATGCATCGGTCGATGACCTGATGCCGCAACTCGATGCAATGTTCGGACCCAAGGGCGATACGCCGTTGGCCGGCATGCTGCGTTTCATTCCGATCAAGCGCACCAATGCGCTGGTAGTGATCAGCACGCAGCCGAACTACCTCAACGAGGTGGGCAACTGGATCTCCAAGATCGATCTGGGCGGCGGCAACGAGCCGCAGCTGTATGTGTATGACGTGCGCAACGTGGCGGCGGCGGATCTGGCGCATTACCTGGCGCAGCTCTACACCGACAACGCCAATGGCTCCTCCGACCGCGGCGGCGCGGTCGCACCCGGCGCCGGCGGCGCCACCACGCTGGGCGTGGGCAACAACTCCAGCGGCAACTCCACCGGCATGGGCAGCACGGCCGGCAGCTTCGGCAGTTCCACCACCGGTACCAGCGGTGGCCTCAGCAGCGGGCTTGGAAGCACCGGCACCAGTTCGTCGTATGGCGGCACCAGCGGCGGCTTCGGCTCATCGATCGGTGGCACCGGCGGCAGCACGGGGATCAGCGGTGTCGGCATGAACGGCGGCCTGGCCAATACGCAAAACCAGGATCAGGGCTACAGCTCCAAAGACGGCAGCATCCGCATCGGTTCGGTGAGCGCCAACAACCAGCTGCTGGTGCGCGCGCGCGCGGCGCAGTGGCAGGAAATGCTCGGCGTGATCCGGCAGCTCGATGTGCCGCCGCTGCAGGTGCAAATCGAAACGCGCGTGTTTGAGGTGGATCTCACCGGCGATCTCGAATATGGCGTGCAGTGGTATTTGCAAGGTTTGGCGGGTACGCAGCAGACGACCAACAGCAGCGGAGCTGCTACCTACACCCCTGGCAATCCCTATTCGCATCGCATGATCGGCTTGGGCGGCGGCGCGGGCACCAATTCCACCAATACCTACAGTGGACAGCCGTTCTTCTATTCCTTCCTGAGTTCGAACGGCAAATTCCAGGTTGCGCTGAATGCGCTGGAAAGCAGCGGCAATACCAAGACGCTGTCCGCGCCGTCGCTGGTGGTGCTCAACAACCAGGTGGCGCACATCCAGGTGGGCGATCAGATACCGGTCAACCAGACCTATTACACCGGCCTGGGCGGTACGACCACGGGCTCGACGGTGGGTGAAGTGCAATACCTCCCCACCGGCATCATTCTCGATGTGCAGCCGCGCGTGAATCCGGGTGGCTTCATCTACCTCAACATCGACCAGCAGGTCAGCGAAGTCGCCGGCAACGCCAACAGCTCGGGCAACTACACCATTTCGCAGCGCCAGATCGCCACGCAACTGGGCGTGCAGAATGGCCAGACCGTGCTGCTCGGTGGCCTGATCCAACAGCAGAACACCAATTCCACCAGTGGCGTGCCCTGGCTCAGCGACATTCCCATCCTGGGCAAATTGTTCGGTTCGACGTCCAAGAACAAAACCCGCACCGAACTGATCGTGCTGATTACCCCGCGTGTGATCACCAACAGCGAGGAAGCCAAGCAGGTCACCGACGAATACCAGGAAAAATTCGAATCGCTCGCGCCACTGCACGCAAAGCCCGGGTCCGATACGAAGTAAGCTTGCCCGCATACCCCTCTCCCGTCCGGAGAGGGGTTTTTGCTTTCGCTATTACACTTGACGCCTGTCGTGTAACTAGCCGCGTATGAACGCACCTTCATTCCCCATCACCCCCTTGTTGCCGGAGATTCGCGCCTCGCTGGCGGCACAGTCGCGCCTCGTGCTGGAAGCGCCGCCCGGCGCCGGCAAAACCACGCAAGTACCACTGGCATTGCGCAACGAGCCATGGCTCGAAGGCAAGAAGATCGTGATGCTCGAGCCGCGCCGGATTGCCGCGCGCGCAGCGGCGCAGTTTATGGCGCAGCAACTGGGTGAGCAGGTCGGGCAGACGGTGGGTTATCGCATCCGCTTCGAATCGCGCGTGAGTGCTGCCACGCGTATCGAAGTGGTGACGGAAGGCATTCTCACGCGCCTGATTCAAGACGATCCAGAACTCGCCGGCATCGGCGCGATTCTGTTCGACGAATTCCACGAGCGGCATCTGGCTGGCGATCTGGGCGCCGCGCTGGCGTTGGATATTCAGCACACACTGCGTCTGGATCTGCGCATCGTGGTGATGTCCGCCACGCTCGATGGCGAACGCATTGCGCAGTGGCTGGATGCGCCGCGGCTGAGCAGTCCGGGTCGTAGTTTTCCCGTGCGCATCGAGTATCCGCCCGCGCGCACGCAGGAAAACGTGGAGCAGCACCTGGTGCGCGTTACGCGCCATGCGTTGCAGAGCAGCGAAGGCGACGTGCTTGCCTTCCTTCCGGGGCGCCGCGACATCGCGCGCGTGCAAGGCATGCTGATGCAGAGCCTGCCAGACGATGTGGAGGTCGTGCCCCTGCACGGCGAACTCTCGCTGGCCGAACAGCAACTGGCTTTGGCGCCGGCGGACGCGGGCATGCGTCGCGTCGTGCTCGCTACCAACGTGGCCGAATCGAGCATCACGCTGCCGGGCATCCACGTGGTGATCGATACGGGTCTTGCGCGCGAGCCGCGCTTCGATCCGAACTCGGGCTTCACCCGGCTGGAGACCGTCAACATTTCGCAGGCCTCGGCCGATCAGCGCGCGGGCCGCGCCGGGCGTGTGGCCGAAGGCTCGGCGTATCGCTTGTGGCCGCAGAGCCGGCGTCTGGATGTTTCGCGCACGGCGGAAATCATGCAGACGGAACTGTCCGGGCTGGCGCTGGAACTGGCGGCCTGGGGCAGCGCGCAATTGCCGTGGCTCGATCCGCCGCCGAGCGGCGCGCTTTCCCAGGCACGCGAGTTGCTCGCTCGCCTCGGTGCGCTCGATCCGCAGCAGCGCATCACCGTGCTCGGTCGGCGCATGCTGGAACTTGGCGCGACACCGCGTCTCGGTGCAGCCGCCTTGCGCGCGCCGGAAACGCTGCATGCCTTGGTCGCCGATCTGCTCGCACTGATGGAGGCGCGCTCGCCGTTGCGTGGCGAGTCGTCGCGCAGCGATGACTTTCGTGCGCGCGTCGCCGCTTTGCACGCGTGGCGCGACCGACGCAGTGCGACCGGGTCCAGTCATGGTGCCGATGCGGGCGCGCTGGCGGCGATCGAACAAGCGAGCAAGGGCTGGCGTCAGCGGCTGAATCTGCGCAGCGCGGCCAGTGGCGTGCCAGACAGCCATGCGGTCGGTGACTTGCTGGCGCATGCGTTTCCCGATCGCATTGCGCGCCAGGATGAAAACAATCCACTGCGTTACACCCTGGCCAACGGACGCGATGCGCGGCTGCACGAACAGACCGCGCTGATGGGTGAGCCCTGGCTGGTGGTGCTCGATCTGCGGCACGAAGCACGCGACAGCCTGGTGCTGGGTGCGGCGCCGCTCGATCCGCGCATGCTCGAACACGACTATCCCGCACAATTCCAGCGCATGCGCAACGTGCGCTGGAACGAGGAGCGCGGCGCGGTGGAAGCCTTCGAGGAGCGTCGCTTCGGTGCCATCGTGCTGGAGCGTCGCAGCGTCCCCGTGCAACCGGAGGATGCCGTGCCGGCGCTGCTTGCCGCCATTCGCCAGCGTGGCCTCGATGCGCTGCCATGGAGCGAGCACGCGCGTCGTCTGCGGCTGCGCATGCAGTCGCTGCGCGCGTGGATGCCGGAACTAGGCGTGCCGGATGTTTCCGATGCGCAGTTGCTTGCCACGCTCGAAGCGTGGCTCGCTCCGTATCTGCAAAGCAAGCGCAAGCTCGATGCGTTGTCGGAGGATGAGCTTTCGCAGGCGTTGATTGCGCTGTTCGACTACGAGCAACGCAAGCAGCTCGATGCGCAGGCACCCGACAGCCTCACGGTGCCTAGCGGGCAGCTACGCCGCCTGGAATACACGCCCGGCGAACCGCCTGTGCTGGCGGTGAAACTGCAGGAGTTGTTCGGCTTGGCCGATACGCCTTGTGTCGCCGGCGGGCGCGTACCGGTCACCTTGCATCTGCTGTCACCCGCGGGTCGTCCGATCCAGGTGACGCAGGACTTGAAAGGCTTCTGGGAGCGTACCTATCCGGAAGTGAAGAAGGAACTCAAGGGGCGTTATCCGAAGCATCCATGGCCGGATGATCCATGGACGGCGACGCCGACGCATCGGGCGAAGCCGCGGGGGACGTGATCGTTTTTGTTCTCGAGATGCTCAGCTCCCTCCCCTACGTGCAGTAGGGGAGGGCCGGGGTGGGGTGAAGCCATCTCGCGATGAACTTTTATTGTGCGGCAAGCGCGGGCAACCCTCCCCTGCAAGCAGGGGAGGGAGCTGTGCATCACCTAGAGGGCTGCTTGTTGCCTGTGTGCAGGTTCTGTTTGCATGCAGCCGAGTCCAAGCAGCGTCGTGCGTACCGCTTCGTCCAGGCTCACATACGGCTTGCCGCCGAGAAACGCGATGAGCTTTGCGTCATCCAGGCGGATGGGTGTTTTCCACAAATAACGCATCTTGCGCATCTCGCGCACCGTTTCGTTGAACGGTGCGGCCAGCGCGGTCAGCCACCATGGGAAGCGGCGCAGTGCGATATGTGGGTTGCCGGTTGCGCGGCGGACTGCGTCCGCCATCGCATGGCCATCCAGCCAATAACCGCCGAAGTTGAAAACCTCGACGTCCTGCAAGGCATCGTCGCGTTCGAGCAGGCGCACCATCGTTTCGGCGACGTCCGGAAGATAGGCCCATGCGTGTTGATGCGCATAGTCGGCCGGATAACGCAGGGTGGTGACCGGTTTGCCGGTGCTTAGCATCCCTTGCGAAAACCAATTGTTGCCGGCGTGCGGTCCGAAGAAATCGCCGCAGCGCAGAACGAGCGAGCGCACGCCGGCATGGGTGGCGGCAGCGAGGCGGCGCTCCATCTCGGCGCGGATTTCGCCTTTGCGCGTGCGCGGATGCTGCGGTGAATCTTCGCGCAGCAAGGGGAAGGCATCGGGCCCGAAATTGTAGATCGTGCCGGGCAAAACAATGCGTGCGCCCGTCGCCTTGCCGGCCTCGATAGTGTTGTCCAGCATCGGCAGCACCAGCGCGTCCCAGTTGCGATAACCCGGCGGGTTCACCGCGTGCACGATCACGTCCGCGCTGCGGGCGGCGGCGAGCACGTCGGCGCGCTGCATGGCGTCGCCTTGTATCCACTCGATGCCGTGGCGTTCGCTCGGCACGCTGCGCACGAGGGCGCGCACCTGCCAACCGTGCCGTTTCAATGCCATGCACGCTTCGCGGCCGATGCCGCCGTTTGCGCCGATCACCAATGCAACAGGAGCTGTGTTCATGAGGATGCCCTCCGTGAAGAGGATTGCAGTCTGGTCCCGGCATGGCTAAAAGAAAATTGCCTATTGCTGTAGATCTGCTATACAAATATGCATGGCTGACCACGAACCCGGCTGGGAGCTTTATCGATCCTTTCTCGCCGTGATGCGCGAAGGAAGCCTGTCCGCGGCGGCGCGCATGCTCGGCATGACCCAGCCCAGCCTGGGACGGCATATGCGCGAGCTGGAAGAAACCTTGGGCGTGTCTCTGTTCGCGCGTTCGCCGCAAGGCTTGTCGCCTACCGATATGGCGCAAGCCTTGCTGCCGCATGCGCAAGCCATGGCGTCCGCTTCGGCCGCCTTGCGCCGTGCCGCGACGACGCGCGATGGCGCCGTGTCCGGTGTAGCACGTATTACCGCCAGCGACGTGATCGGTGTCGAAGTGTTGCCGCCAATACTGGCCGCGTTCCGGCAGAAACACGCGGGCGTGGTCATCGAGTTGTCCCTCTCGAATCAGACCGAGAACCTGCTGCGACGCGATGCCGATATCGCCATCCGCATGGCACGTCCCACGCAGGATGCGCTGGTTGCGCGGCATGTCGGCAAAATCGCATTGGGCATCTATGCGCACAAGCGTTACCTCAAAGCGAACGGCCGACCATCGAGCATGGCGGATCTGGTCACGCATGCCTTGATCGGATTCGATCGCGAAACGCCGTATATCCGCGCGATGCGTCCAGCCGGCGTGCCGTATGCGCGTGAGCACTTCGCGCTGCGTACGGATAACGATCTGGCGGCTATTGCAGCGTTGCGCGCTGGCTATGGTGTGGCGATTTGCCAATGCGGTATCGCGCAGCGCGATGCGGCGTTGATTCGGCTGATGGCCGACAGCTTCGAGTTGTACATGGATACGTGGGTCGTCATGCACGAGGACCTGCGCCGTAGCGCCCTGATGCGAGCGCTCTACGACCATCTCGCCACCGCGCTGATCGACTATACGGCGTCATCGAGCGCCAAGCCTGTCCGTCCCTCGACACTTCGGGCGCCAGCGAAACGTCGATCGTAGCGGGCGATTAGACTGTAGGCATGACCGAAGCCAGCCCGCTCAATCGCTATCAACTGGCCGAACTGGGCGCGTTGCTCGCCGAGCCTTCACGCGCCGCCATGCTGCTTGCGCTGATGGACGGCACCATGCGTCCTGCAGGTGAACTGGCGTCGATTGCGGGCGTGAGCGCCGCCACCGCCAGCGCACACTTGAAGCGCCTGCTCGATGGAGGCCTGCTGACCCTGCACGAGCAGGGACGGCATCGCTATTACCGACTGGCGAGCGACGAGGTAGCGGCGTGGCTGGAAGCCATGGCGCTACCTCATGCATCACGTATCACGCCCAAGCCGGCGGCGCGCGATCTAACGCTATGCCGGGCGCGCACGTGCTATCGCCATCTTGCCGGGCAACTTGGTGTCGCATTGTGCGATGCGTGGCTGCAACGTAGTTGGCTGCGTGCCGAAAGCGATGGCATCGTCATGATGTCTGCTGGCGCCGATGCATTGGTACGCGCCGGATGGCAGACGAGCACAACGCGATCGTTGCTGACCCTGCATGGACGTGGTTGCCTGGATTGGACCGAACGGCGTCTTCATGTGGGCGGCCCGCTCGGTGTGGCGATCACCAGTGCCTTGCTCGATGCAGGCTGGCTGCGCCGCGCGCAACGCAATCGCGCGCTGTTGCCAACACCCGATGGCTTGCGTCGCCTCGCCGAGCTTGGGGTAGAGCTGCCCGGTTAGAGCGCTTTTTGCCGCATAGGCTTGTGTTGCCTTGAGCCTCATTAGTCCTCAAGGCCGTCATTCCCGCGAAAGCGGGAATCCATCTTAGCGTTGCGCCAGAAGGGGAAAATGGATTACCGCTTTCGCAAGAATGGCGTCATGGCATGGGTGGTGCAATGCGCAGAGTGGCATCCAGGCCACTACCGCTCTATCCTGGTTTCTCATGGGTTTTGCCCGGTAGCTGCGGACCAATGCCATGCGAAAGAATGGCTACTGCATTACGCACGATGTCCTGCGGCGTTAATGCGTGTTTTTTCACGTCGTTATTCCAGTATTTGCTCGCAATCAACGGCAACACGAGCAGGCCGAACAGCGAGATGAACAACAGCGAGGGCTCCATCGCGGGATTGAGCTTGCCCTCGGCCTGCCACTGCGCAATACGATCGATCGCGATCTGCAGATGCGCGTGACCGTGCCGCTCGATGACGCGCTGCTTGAGTGTGCCGTTATCGCTGATCACCTCGCGCATCCATAGCGCAGGGAACCACGGTTGGTCAGTGGCTGTTTGCATCAACCGATGCGCGAGTTGAGTGATCACGACGACCGGGTCGTCGGCATCGTTTTCGAACACCTGGCTCAGTGCCACGCGGCGCGGCTGGATGCGTTCATCGATCACCGCATCGAGCAGTTGATCGCGCGACTTGAAGTAGTAGTGCACCATGGCCGGAGTAACGCCGGCTTCGCGCGCGATGGCCGAAAGCGTGGTTTCGCCGATGCCTTGCTGTGAAAACAGCACCATGGCCGCCTCGAGCAGACGGTCGCGTTGCTCCTGCTTGTTGACCGAGCCGGCTGGACGTCCGGGACGGCGCGGTGCGGCCTTTTCTTTTTGCCGTGAAGACGCTTTAAGCGTGTGCATGGACGATTTTGTAGCGCGGCGAGCGACCATCGATGAGCTCGTTGCTTGACTGAACTGTCAGGTACACTATATATTAATCAAATCATTAATTAATTTCAACGAGCGCCATGAGCGTTGCCACCTCCGTCCGTATCGAGCCTGCCCGTGAACCCGAGCCCACGCCGCCTCACGCACCGATGCCTGAGCATCCGCCCGTGCGGCTGTTGTTCGGTGCGCTGCTGCTGGTAATGCTGCTGGCCGCGCTGGATCAGACCATCGTGTCCACCGCGTTACCCACCATCGTGGGCGAGTTGGGCGGCCTGGAAAACCTGGCCTGGGTGGTGACCGCGTATCTGCTGTCCTCCACGATCGTGCTGCCGCTGTATGGAAAGCTGGGCGATCTGTACGGACGCAAGATCGTCCTGCAGGCCGCCATCGGTGTCTTTCTCGCCGGTTCCGCACTGTGCGGTCTGGCACAGAACATGACCGAGCTGATCCTGATGCGTGCGCTGCAGGGCGTAGGCGGTGGTGGCCTGATGGTGGTAACGATGGCGGTGATCGGCGATGTCATTCCACCGGCCGATCGCGGGCGTTATCAGGGCCTCTTCGGCGGCGTGTTCGGGCTGGCCACGGTGGTGGGGCCGCTGATCGGCGGCTTCCTGGTGCAGCAGTTGTCGTGGCGCTGGATTTTCTACATCAACCTGCCGCTGGGCATGGTGGCGCTCGCGGTGATCGGTGCCGTATTCAAGCCGCATACGGCGCACGTGAAGCATCAGATCGACTATATGGGCGCGGCCTTCCTGGCCGCCGCGCTCACGTGCATCGTGTTGTTCACCACGCAGGGCGGTGTGATGCTGCCATGGTCGTCGGGGCAGCTATGGTTCACGTTGGTGTTCGGGCTGGTGGCGCTGGTCGGCTTCATCTACGAAGAGCGGCAGGCGGCTGAGCCGATCATTCCGCTGGACCTGTTCAAGGACCGAACGTTTCTGCTGAGCTGCCTGATCGGCCTTATCGTGGGCATGTCGATGTTCGGCTCGATGACGTTTCTGCCGCTCTATCTGCAGGTGGTGAAGAATTCCACGCCAACCCAGGCGGGCATGCAGTTGTTGCCGATGATGGTGGGTGTCACCGTCAGCTCCATCGTGAGCGGCCGCATCATCAGCAGCATTGGGCGCTACCGCGTTTTTCCCATCCTGGGCACGCTGCTGGCATGCGTCGCCATGGCACTGTTGGGTACGCTCAAGAATGAAACGGGGATCGGCTATCTCTATCTGTACATCGCCCTGCTCGGCCTGGGGCTTGGCATGGTGATGCAGGTGCTGATCCTGGCAGTGCAGAACAGTGTGCCGTTCAAGCACATTGGTGTGGCGACGTCCGGGGCCACGCTGTTCCGCTCGATCGGCGGCTCCATCGGTGTCGCTGCCTTCGGTGCCGTGTTCACCAACGTATTGCACGCACGGCTGGAAGCCACGCTGCCGCGCGGCGCCGAACTGCCGCATTCGTTAGGGCCCGATGGGGTGCATCATCTGCCTGATGACGTGCGCAATGTTTATCTGCACGCGTTCGGCGGCGCGTTGCATACGGTGAATGCGTCGGCGGCCTGCGTCATCGTGGGCGCGTTTGCGCTGGCGTGGCTGTTGCGGGATGTGCCGTTACGCAAGCGGCATTGAGTGCATGCATGCGCTAAGCCAGCAGGCGGTGTTTTTTCTGACACAGGTTTGACTTGCGCTGATGTTGGTTTGTAGCGCGCCGTCATTCCGGCCTTCGCCGGAATGACGGCAACGCGAGTTTTTTACTGCTCGAAAGTATGGTGGGCGCCGGGTGCGTTCTCAGGAACGCAACCCCACGCCGCGCTTGAGCAGGCTCAGCGCGAGCCACGACAGCCCGATCACGAACAGCAGCATCACGCCGAAGGCCACGCCGATATCCACGTCACTGATGCCCAGCAAGCCGAAGCGGAACGAGTTGATGATGTAGAGGATCGGATTGACGCGTGAAATGGCCTGCCAAGGCTCGCTCAGCATCTTCACCGAATAGAACGATCCGCCCAGATACGTCAGCGGCGTCAGTACAAAGGTGGGCACGAGCGCGATATCGTCGAACTTCTTCGCATAAACCGCGTTGACGAAGCCGGCCAGCGAAAAGATGGTGGCACCGCACAGCACCGATCCCAGCGCGATCAGCGGATGGGCGATATGCAGCGAGGTGAAGCCCAATGCGATCAGCAGCACAAGAATGCCCACGACCAGCCCGCGTGCGACGGCGCCCGTCACGTAGCCGAGCAGAATCACCCAGTTCGACATCGGCGAAACCAGCATTTCCTCGATCGAGCGCTGGAATTTCGCGCCGAAGAACGAGCTGGATATATTGCCGTAGCTATTGGTGATGATGCTCATCATCACCATGCCCGGTGCGATGTACTGCATGTAGCTGAATCCGCCTTGGATGCTGCCAATGCGGCTGCCGATCAGCTTGCCGAAGATCACGAAATACAAGGTCATCGTGATCGCGGGCGGAATCAGGGTCTGCGTCCAGATGCGCATGATGCGCACGATTTCCCGGCGCACGATGGTGTGCAGCGCGACGAGGTTGCCGGCCATGTTGCTGGTCATGCCGCCTTCTCCTTCGGTTCTTGACGGCCGTTCTCCACCAGGCGGACGAACAGTTCTTCCAGTCGATTGGTTTTGTTGCGCATCGAAATCACGGTGATGCCGTGCGAGGTAAGCGCTTCGAACAGCGCGTTCATCGCCTGCGTGCGCGGCATTTCCGCCTCCAATGTGTGCTCGTCGATGCGGCGCAAGATGATGCCGGGCAGGCTGGGAAGCTGTTCGGGCAGATTGCCTACGTCGAACACGAAAGTTTCCACATCCAGCTTGGACAGCAGCAGCTTCATGCTGGTGTTTTCCACGATGGTGCCGTGGTCGATGATCGCGATGTTGCGGCAGAGCTGTTCGGCTTCTTCCAGGTAGTGCGTGGTGAGGATCACCGTGGTGCCGGCCGCATTGATGCCGCTGATGAACTGCCACATCGAGCGGCGGATTTCGATATCCACGCCCGCGGTGGGTTCGTCCAGAATCAGCAGGCGTGGCTCGTTCATCATGGCGCGGGCGATCATCAGGCGACGCTTCATGCCGCCGGAGAGCATGCGCGCCTGATCTTGCGCCTTGTCCCACAGGCGCAGCTCCTTCAGGTACTTCTCGGCGCGTTCGGAGGCGATCTTGCGCGGGATGCCGTAGAAGCCCGCTTCGTTGACGCAAATGTCGAACGGCTTCTCGAACTGATTGAAGTTGAGCTCCTGGGGCACCAGGCCGATCAGCTTCATGGCTTCATTACGCTGTTTGTTCACCGAGACGCCGAAGACGCGCGCATCGCCTTCGCTGGCGTTCACCAGCGAGGAAAGAATGCCGATCAGCGTGGATTTACCGGCTCCGTTCGGGCCCAGCAGGGCGAAGAAATCGCCCGGATTCACCGTGAGGTTGATGCCTTTGAGGGCCTGGACACCGTTGCCGTAGGTTTTGCGCAGGTTTTCGACGACTAGCGCTGGAGTGGGGGACATGGCTGCACCGTAGGGTCTAAGCCCTTTATTATAGCGGGCCTTGTCCCGACGACCTGTGCGGCCGGGCGTACTCACTGTTTCTCCCCGGAATACCAACGCATGGCCGACCACTTCACCCTACGCCTCGCCGACAGCCGCATGCTTGCGCCCAGCGTGCGCCATCTGGCCTTTGAGCGGGCGGATGGACAGCCGCTGGCGTTCATTCCTGGCCAGTTCCTGCAGATCCATTTCCATTACGACGACGGCACGGCTACCAAGCGCAGCTACTCCATCGCCACGGTGGGCAACGGGCATGCGCCGGTGCAGCGCATCGAGATTGCCGTGAGCTATGTCGACGGCGGCGCCGCCACCAAACTGCTGAGCGGCTTGAACATCGGCGATACCATCGAAGCGAGCGGTCCCTATGGGCGCTTCTGCCTGCAAGAGACCGATACGCACCCGCGCTATCTGCTGCTGGCCACCGGTACGGGGGTGACGCCGTATCGCGCCATGCTGCCATTGTTCGAGACGTTGCTGGCCAAGGGCGATCGCGAAGTGGTGTTGCTCTACGGTGCACGCAACGAGACCGAATTGCTGTATGGCGAAGAGTTCGAGGTCTTCGCGCAAACGCATCCAGGTTTCAGCTTTTTCGGCTGCCTGAGCCGCCAGGCGCGCGTAGTGCAGCGCGCCAACGATCGCCCGGGACACGTGCAAGCCGTGCTGCCGGAATTGCTGCCCTCGGCCGGCAGGGATATTGCCTATCTGTGCGGCAATCCCAACATGGTCGACGCCGCGTTCAACACGCTGAAGGAAGCGGGTTTGCCGATACCGCAGATTCGTCGCGAGAAATACATTTCTTCGCGCTGATGGCAAACACACAACCGATAAATCGCCGCTCAAGTATGGCGGATAGTCGCCGATAACTTTTTTGCGATGGCCACGGTGCCACGCAAACGTCAAAGTTATGACACCTCCAATCCGAGAAGTTGCTCAGTGCCAATCATCCAACTGCCCTTGGATGGCAAAGCCGAGTGACCCATCGATTGGACGTTTCATTCGCGACGGTAAGCCGACACCGGCCTAATGGGTGAAAGCGAATCTAAGCATTTGTTTCACCGAGAATTCACGGGGTCTGCACGAGCGCCCCAAAACGGATGTTCCCGCCGATCCATTCGCACTATTTATGTGATGGATTTGGCATTTCCGTAACAAGCACGGGCACAGGCTCTTAAGGCCCGTGCATCGCAGCCGATGGTGCCTTCAGGTACCCGCGATTTGGGCGGGCGCCGGTGGAGGGCAGCACTATGCATGGTCGTCGCTGGTTGGTCTTAGGTTGCTTCGTCGTTTCCGCTTTGGGCGCGTCCGCCGCGAGAGCGGGCGGTGGCGGAACGTTCGAAGGTGGAACCATTACGTTCGTCGGTGCACTCGTCGCGCCGACCTGCAATCTTTCTGTCGTTCCGGATGTAGTGAGCACCATGGCGCAGCAGTCGCGTCAGCGAAACTGTTCCGGTACCAGCTCTGCGTCTGCCAATGCATCGGGGACATACACCAGCAGTGTTGTGCACTTGTCCAGTTCCGAGTCCGACCAAGTGCTCAGATACTTTGCCAGTTATGTGCGCGCTGCCCAGCCCAACAATGCCGATCCCGTGCTCGTTACTCAGACTTACGAGTAATGTCTGAAAGTTATCGGCAAACGGGGCGAGTTACTTGAGTCTCTGCGTCGCCGATAAGAAGACGGATCTCTATCGGGTCATGGATAGGCAATCATGAACGTTACGCTGGTCGTCACGCTGCCGGCCGTCGTAGCCCCAGTGGCATAGTATTGCGCGTAGTAATTGAGCGTCGCATTTCCACCGCTGACACTGTAGACGGAAGAATTCTGCGCCGTTGCCTGGGATTGAGACGTATCGATCGCCGAGAGTGCCGCCGCACTACCGCCAGAACCGTTCAATAACTGCACTTCGACATTCGCAGCCGAACCGGTGTTCTTCAAATTGCCGGTAGCAGTATCGACGTTACCGCCGTAGAAATAGGTCGTGATCGAGCTCACGTTCGAGGGACAGCCTGTCACGGCGATGTTGAAACCGGTTCTGCCACCCACCTGCCCTGACGCCGCCAACGATGCAGCGGGTACACCCGGGAGCTTTACCGCGATGGCCTGGGAGTCGGTGGTCAGGGTGCAGCTAGGTGCGGTCAAGGTTATTGCAGGAAGAATGAGATCAGCATTCAAGCTCATGCTGTCGGCATAGCCGTTCTTGTTTGCCGGGATATACCACCAGAACGGAATCAGGTTGATCGAAGCAATGTTGCCGGCGGCGATCGGGCCGGTCTTGATCAGCGTGGCGTTGTAAGTGACCGTCACCGAACCGCTGCAATTGTTGCCGGTGCACGTGACAGCCCCAGGGACGTAACCGGGATCGCTGTCGGGGCCGTCCGTGCCAGGATCGCCGCTGTTACTCGAGGTGGGAACGTCCCCCTTGGCGCTATTGACCACTACCACAAGCCCGGACACGCCGCTGGCGAAAGTAATGCCTGGGCCGTTGGGGTTATTGGAGCTGTCCAGCGGAGCCAGAAGGTCGCCTGCTTGAATGGTGGCTGGCGTATTGTTCTTGGATACGGCGGTACACGAGAAAGTCATCGTGGCCGAGCCGCTGGCCAACTGCGCCCCGACGGCTGCATTGGTCGGGATGGCGACGGTGGCGGGGAAGTTAAGCGTTGCCGACGCCGCCGTGCAGTTGGTGGCCGCAGCACGTGGCGCCCAGCCGATCGCAACGATTACCAGCAACATGCAGGCAAAGAACTGGACGCACCGCGCGGCATGGTTGAAGAAACGATGCATCATGTACCACTCCTCGTGACCTGCGCGAGCGCGTTCGCACGCGTGCACGTTGCCTGGATCTCTTCATAGGCTTTCGCCTTCTTGCCTTTGGCATGCGGGGCAAGCTGGTAGGTGAACGAGCACGACTGCGCCTCGCCATTATCGTCCTGCCATTGCACGCTCAGTCGACCCGACTGATTCACGCCGCGCACCAGGATCTGTCCACCCTGACCCACCACGCCCAGCGAGGTTCCCTTTTCGTTGAGCACTTCTGCGCCGAACGGCAACGCCTCGCCGTTTTCCAAGGTGGCGTGCACCAGCAGTGCGCGACCATTTTCGGTCTTGAACTTCAACATCACCACTGCGCCTTCATACGGTGCGACCTGTGCGCTGGTCGCATCGAGCTGCACATCCAGCGGCAATCCTTTCGGATCGATCTGCACCGTGTTGAGGTTGTAAGGTGTCAGGTAAGGCACCACGGCATAGCCGAAGTGATCGATGTGTTCGCCAGGCGCACTCTCCACGTTCGCGCCCGCGGCGCCCGGCACGTAGACGATGCCGATCGTGTCGCCAGACGGCTGGCCGAAAGTAACGCCGCCCGGATGCGCGACGATGACGCCGGTCACGCCCACGGATGCCTGCGAGTAGCCGCTGCCATCGCCGTAGCTGGCGTCGAACACAGCGTAGGGGTTGCGGTAGCCGACATTCACGCTGCCCGAGTTGCCGCCGCCGTCGCTGCTGTGCGATCCGGTGGCGCTGTAATTGAACTGGCTTTCCGAACCGAGTGTGCCGTTGACGATCGCCTGATCCTGCGAGCCGCCGATCTGGTCATGCGTCAGATTCAGCATGAAGGTTGGCGCATGCGGGCTCTCGCCCAGCGGCAGGCTGAAGTTCACGAAGAATTCGTTGTCGTAGCGACCGGTCGGGTCGACCGAACGCGTGGCGGAAACGCCAAAGTTCAAGCGGTGGAAATGATTGTTGTAGCCCACCTGGAACTGCGTGGAGGTGCCGCTGGCGTTCCAATAGTCGTTGGCGCTGACGTTGGCGTAGATCGAGCCGCCGTTCTGGCCCAGGCGCTGGCTCAGCGACAGGGTGAAATTGCTGCGTTGGCGTTCCACGCCGGTCGCCGACAGAATCGGATTGGTGGTGAACGCGGTCCCGTTGAGCACTGCCTGCTGGGCCGGCGTCAGTACGCTTTGTTCCGGCACGCCGTCGATCGTCGGCAGGTTTGATGGCGGCACATAGGTGAAAGCGTTGATGCCCTCGTGCGCATACTCGCGGGCTTCTGCAGCCTGCGTGAGAGTGAGGAAGCCACCGGTCGAGTAGCGGTAGGCGGCGACCGACAGCGTCGTTTGCGTCGAAGGAATGATCTTGCTGTAGGTCACCCGCATGCTCTGCCCGGATTGCGTCGAATATCCAGGGATATGCGCGTTCGCCTGGGTGAGATCCAGCGCGAGCGCACCGTAGCGCGTGTCGATCGCCGCGCCAACCAGCACGGCCGCGTAGCCCTGCGAGCCCACGAGGCCGGCATAACCGGTCAGCAGGTTGTTGAAACCATGCTGCACCGTGGCCTGCAGCACACCGGGTTTGCTCGAAACTGTCGCATCGCGCAATTGGCCTGCGGCGATGTCGAAACGCGTGATGCCCGGACGCAGCAATTGCGCCACCGAGGCATAGGGCACCGAGAACGTCGTGACGTGGCCATCCGCTTCGGTCACCGTGACATCCAGCGTGCCGCCGTAGCCGGTCGGATACAGATCGTTGATCGTGAAGGGACCGGGTGCCACCGTCGTCTGATAGATCTGCACGCCATTCTGGCGCACGGTGACTCTGGCATTGGTGTTGGCCACGCCGCGAATGACCGGCGCATAGCCCTGCAGCGATTGCGGCAGCATGCGATCGTCGGTGCTCAGCTGCACGCCGCGAATGCCGTAGCTGTCGAACACCGCGCCGTCGGTGTAGCTGTCGCCAATGGTCAGCAGTGCACGCATGGAAGGAAGATCGCGCTGCACATAGGTCTGGATGTTTTGCCACTGATGGCGTGCCGGACTGCTGGACGTGGCCGACTGCCAGTTCATGGTGCCGTCTTCACGAAAATGCCAGGGGCCAAGATTGAAGCCCCCGTTCAGGCCAAGATAGGACGTGGTCTGCGCCTGGCCGCCGCTGTCGCTGCGATAGCTGTTGAAGTCGTAGTTCAACATCGCGGCCGGCACGCCAGCGTCCCAGTACTCCGGGCTGACATAGCCGCGCGGCATCTGGTTCATATAGGCCTGCGGCACGCTCACGTCCAGCCGCAGCTCTCCCATGTCGAACACCATGGTCGCGCCCGGAATCAGGCTGCCGATGCTCACGCATGCGCTAGGGTCTTGCAGTTGAGCGGTAGTTGCATCGGACAGCTTGGCGGGGTGCAACTTCAGCACATCGAGCAGCCTGCTATCCACGCATGGGGTCGCGCTGGCGTTCTTGGATGCTGCGACAAAGCGCACATCGCCACGGCCGACCCACCCATTATTGAGGTAGATGTCCGTGTTGTAGCTGCCCGGCAATATCGGGTTGCCGTGCTCGAAGCGGGACAGGTCGGTGGTGTTCTGACCAGCACCGGACAACAGATTGCGATCGAAATCGGCGTAACCGCCATTGGCACTCGCATCTGCGCCGCTGGTCGCCACGGGGTTGGCCGATGCATCGGCACCATTGGCTGCAGCGGCATTCGACGCACTGGCCCAACTGATCAGTGCAGCGGCAATACCCGCGCACAACAACGCACGCCGGCACGCCACATGCCAGGTTTGGCGATGTTGACGCATGGCGCGCTGGGCCTTCACGGCGAGACGCTACCTTTGAGGATGACGTCGGCGCCGTAGTCATTGATGCAGTCGTACTTGATTTGGCTGCCGGCACTCGGCGCCTGCGTCATATCCTTGATCGCCAGACGCAGATCGGAGAGCGGAGCCACCATGCCGGTGTCCACGCTGTGCGAGGTACCGCCCACGTCCACCGTGATGCTGCCGATGGTGACGTAGTACGGAGTGGGGTTATGCACCACCAGCGCGGCCGCTCCGGCGTCACTGGACGCCTTGAAGCTGAGGGCGCTCGGTGCTTTCTGCGGATCGCCCGCCAGGCCGGCGGGACGATAGAACAGCTTCAGCCGCGAACGGAGCGCCAGCTGGATGTAATTCTTGCCCTGGAACTGCGGACCGCTGGGCTTGGGCGGAACTTCCAAAACGTTGAGATAGAACACCGACTCGCGATCGGTCGGCAGGGGCTGCTCGCTATGTGTAAACAGGATGCGCAGGCTTTGATCGCGGTTCGGTTCCATGCGAAACAGTGGTGGCGTGATCAGGAACGGCGTGTTCACCTTGTCAGGCGTGGACTTCGCATCGCCGCTGTCGATCCACGCTTCCACCAGTGCCGGTGTGGCGTTCTGGTTGGTCAGCCGCACAGTGACCTCGCCGTCTTTCGCCGGAAAGATCACTCGCGTGCCGCCGACGATGACATTGGCGTAGGCACTTGATAGCAAGCCGCCGCTCATCAGCAGCGCCGCAGCCAGGGCGCGGATCGGTTTATTCATGGGAATCTCAGAACCAGTTGGCGAGTACGCTGCGGCCGGAGCACCGGCCGCAGCAGCGGGTTTTGCTGGTTATTACTGATAGTTCAGCGTGTACTGCACGGTGGAGCTCACGCTACCGGCCACGGCAGCGCCGGTAGCCACATAGCCCGCGTACAAGTTGAAGGTCGGGTTGCCCGCATAAGCTTGCGCGGCCACATTCTGGGCGCCGCTGGCGCCTTGCAACGTCAGTGCGCCGGTCAGGGCGTTGGTGTTGGACAATGCAACTTCGACGTTGCTGGCCGTGCCGGTATTGCTCAGGTAGCCGGTGGTCGTGTCGATGCCCGTGCCCGAGAAGTACGGCAGAACCTTGGTAAAGCCGGTGACCGTGGTGCAGCCGCTCAGGGCAAGCGTGAAGGCCGTCCAGCCGGTGGATGTGCCCGAGGCGTTCAGCGTGCCATTGACGAGCGCAGTGGTCGGCAGCGTGACCGTGTTGGTGGATGCGCCGCTGTTGACGGACACGACGCAGGTGGACGCGGTGAGCGAGCCGGTGAACGTGATCGTGCCCGAGGCGGAAGTGCCGCCGGCAGCGCGGGCCTGCGGCACAACGGCCGCAATGCCGAACACGGTCAGCAGGGCGGCAGTGAGTAGGGTCTTCTTCATTGGTTTTTCCTTGATTAGCGTCTTGGTAAGGGTGCAGCGTTCAGTAATTCGCTTGCGGTGGGCCGGGCGTTTTCCCGCCCCCTCACGGGCAGGCCCACGCCTTGCAGGGACTTATGAGCAACATTCAGGCCAAAGCGTGATCCCCATCACATTGTCGGGAAAATCGGGCCAATTTCATACACGGCGCCTACACGTTTACAGTCCGCAACCTGCTTTGCGCCGGGAAAAAGTGAGAACTGGTTCGCAAGAAACCCCGGATTCACAGTCAAAAAGTGACGCGTAGGGTCCATGGACTGCCTTCCTGGGATCGATGGTCTTGTAAAGCACACTTGACACAACGGGTCGCCGTTACCTACTCTCCGTGTCAAGCACGCTTTACATGACCTGGGGGAGGGGATATGCCGCGCTTTACACAACGGCAATACGAATGGCGGGTGCTGGCCGCAATGGCCATCTATGCCGGGTTCTTGCTGTATGTCTGGCCGCTGGTGGGTACCACGGGGAGTTACCCGCTGAAGTTGCTGCTGGCCCTGGCGCCGGCCTTGCCTGTGATCTATGTGCTCGCGCAAATGGCGCGACGTATTCGCGCGAGCGATGAATTGGAGCAACGCACGCATCTGATCGCGCTAGGCGTCGCGGTGGGCGTGGTCGGCGCACTCAGTCTGGTGGGTGGATTTCTGTGCATCGCGCACGTGCTGAAGCTCGATGGCTCGATCCTGATCTGGGTATTTCCGGTGATCATGTTCAGCTACGGCGCCACGCGCTGGTGGTTATTGCGCAGGTACGGCGGAGTGATGTGTGACGAGGAGGCCAAGGTCTGGCTTTGGCTGCGCTTTGTCTTGATCGGCGCCATTGTGCTGGCGATGGCAATGATGCATCCGAAGGACCTGGACGATTACCGGCTCGGTTTCATCTACGGCACCGGCGCGGGGATGATGGGCATGGGACTGGTGGTGGCCTTGGTGCAATGGCGCAGACGCAAGTTCCGCAGTCAATGAGCGCAGGCACCCTTTGCGCAACGATCGAACACCATGAATAACCAAGTACGCGAATTGCGCGGCGAGCGTGGCTGGTCGCAAGCTGAGCTCGCGCAGAAACTGGATGTATCGCGGCAAACCGTCAACGCCATCGAGACCGGCAAGTACGATCCGAGTCTGCCGCTGGCATTCAAGATCGCGCGCCTGTTCGGTAGGTCGATCGAAATGATTTTCACGGACGCGCCACGCGTCGTTGAGCCCGAAGAGGAGTGAGGGAGACATGGCCTTGAAGGCAAGAACCGTTCTACGCATTGCGGCTGCTGTGGTCGTGCTGGGCGTGTTGGGGTATCAGCATTGGCATCGCGTCGATAAACCGGCAACCGCCGACGAGGCCGACAGCGCGCCCCTCACCGCACCGGCCGACAGCAAAGAGCCGTCGCGGCCTGTGCGTACCTGGCAACGCGGATCGCTGACGTTCAAGCCATGCGAGCTGGGGCGCCCCGGCAGCGGCGCGACGGCGCAGGCGTGGTGCACCACGTTCGAGGTGCCGGAAAATCGCGATGATCCACACAGTCGCCGCATTGGCCTGAAGGTGGCCATCGCACGCAGCGATGCGCAGGTACCGCAGGCGGACATGGCAGTGCTGCTGGCCGGCGGACCCGGCGAGGCCGCCACCGAAGCGTGGGTGCTGGAAGCGCCTGCATTTGGCGAGGTACGTAAACATCACGACGTGCTGTTGATCGATCAGCGCGGCACCGGTGGCTCCAATCCGCTCAGCTGCAAGAAGGCCGAAGACGCCTCCGAGCAAGAGACGTTCACCGTGGACCTGGACAAAGTGCGCAAGAACGTCGCCTCCTGCTTGGACGAAGTGCGCCAGACAGCCGATCCACGCTTCTATACCACCACGGTAGCGCTCCAGGATCTGGAAGACGTGCGCAAAGCGCTAGGTTCGCCCGCGCTGGATCTGGTGGGCGTGTCCTACGGCACCCGCGTGGCGCAGCAATACGTCATGCGCTATCCCGCCAGCGTACGCAGCGTTGTGCTCGATTCGGCCGTGCCCAACCAGGTGATACTCGGCGAGGATTTTGCTGCCAATCTCGATAGCGCGCTGAAAAAAGATTTTGCCAAATGCACGGCGATTGCGGCATGCAAGCAGCGTTTTGGCGACTCCATGCAGACATTGGATCAATTGCGCGATGCGCTGCGCGCGAACCCGCACAAGGTCAGCTTCCGCGATCCGGAAACATACGAGACGGTGGAGCGCCCGCTGACCGAGTTCTCGCTGGCCAGCGTGGTGCGCATGTTTGCGTACGAGCCTGAAACGGCGGCGTTGCTGCCGCTATCCATCAACTCGGCGGCGCACGGCGATGTGGGTCCGTTGCTCGGGCAAGCAAAGCTTTTAACCGGTGACCTCAGCGGCGACATGAACAACGGCATGTCGATGAGCGTGATCTGCAGTGAGGACGCCGATCTGCTGCAGCCGCGTCCGCAAGACCAGGACACGATCCTGGGCAATCACCTGATCGACGCCATCAAGGCGCAGTGCGACGTGTGGCCGCACGGCACGCGCCCGGATGATTTCCACGCCGCCATCAAAAGCGACAAACCGATCCTGATTCTGTCCGGCGAGCTCGATCCAGTGACGCCGCCAAGCTATGGCGAGCAGATCTTGCCGGGTCTTTCGCATGCACGGCAGCTGATCTTCAAAGGGCAGGGCCACTCGGTGCTTGGTCGTGGCTGCATGCCGCAATTGCTGGGCAAATTCATCGATAAACCCGATCCGAAACAGCTCGATGCAAGTTGCCTGGACAAGCTCGGCGATACGCCCGCATTCATCGATTTCAATGGAGCCGCGCCATGATCGAAGTAAGGGATTTGCACAAACATTTTGGCAACGTCAAAGCGGTGGATGGTGTGAGCTTCATCGCGCACGATGGCGAAATCACGGGGCTGCTTGGCCCAAATGGCGCTGGCAAAACCACCACGTTGCGCATGCTCTATACGCTGATGCGGCCCGATCAAGGACAGGTGCTGGTCGATACTATTGACGTCGCACGCGATGCCGAAGCGGTGCGTCGGCGTCTGGGTGTCCTGCCCGATGCTCGTGGTTTATACAAACGCCTCACCGCGCGCGAGAACATCGAATACTTCGCGCGACTGCAGGGCATGGATGAGGCGCGCATCCGCGCTCGCCGCGATCAACTGATCGCGGCGCTGGACATGGCCGACATCGCAAACCGCCGTACCGAAGGGTTCTCGCAGGGCCAGCGTGTCAAGACCGCGATCGCGCGAGCGCTGGTGCACGATCCTAACAACGTGATCCTGGATGAACCCACCAACGGCCTCGACGTGATGGCCACACGCAGCATGCGCCGGTTCATGCGGCAGCTGAAGGAAGAAGGCCGCTGCGTGCTGTTTTCCAGTCACATCATGCAGGAGGTGGCGGCGCTGTGCGATCGCATCGTGGTGATCGCACACGGCCGCGTGGTGGCGGATGAATCGCCCGAAGCGCTGCGCGCGCAAACCGGCGAGGCAAACCTTGAGGATGCCTTTGTGAAAATCATCGGTAGCGAAGAGGGGCTGGCCGCATGAAAACCACGCTGACGGTATTCCTCAAAGAAGTGAAGGAAAACCTGCGCGACCGGCGCACCATCATGAGTGCGCTGATCTTCGGTCCGCTGATCGGCCCGCTGTTGTTCGTGATGATCATGAATGTGGTGCTCACGCGCGAGTTGAACAAGGCCGACCAGCCCATCAAGGTGCCGGTGATCGGTGCGCAATACGCGCCCAACATGATCGCCGCACTCAAGCAGCAAGGCCTGGTACCGCAGCGGGCAATGGCTGACCCCGAAACGGCGGTGCGCGATCGCACGGCTGAGGTGGTGCTGCGCATTCCCAAGGACTTCGATAAGTCCTGGCATAAAGGCGAGAGCGCGCAAGTAGAGCTGATCTACGACTCTTCGCAAAGCGATACCGGTGGTTCAGTGGATCGTTTGAAGCGCATGCTCGAGGGCTACAGCCGTCACCAAGGTGCAATGCGATTGGTGGCGCGCGGGCTTTCGCCGACGATGATGGTGCCGGTATCAGTGGACGATCGAGATCAATCCACGCCGCAATCGCGTGCCGGGCAATTATTCGCCATCATGCCGTACTTCTTCATTTTGACGATCTTCATGGGTGGCATGTATCTGGCGATTGACCTCACCGCCGGTGAGCGCGAACGACAGTCGCTGGAGCCGTTGTTCGCCAACCCCGTGCCGCGCTGGAAAATACTGCTCGGCAAGCTCGGTGCGATCTATGTGTTCTCGTTGGCGAGCTTGCTTATCTGCGTGACGGCGTTTGGTGTGTGCGGCACGTTCATTCCGGCCGAACGCTTGGGGATGCTGATCGATCTGGGGCCGGCCTTTGCCGGGCAGGTGCTGCTGATCATGGTGCCACTGGTAATGTTGCTGGCTGCGCTGCAAACGCTGGTGGCGGCATTCGCCAAGAGCTATCGCGAGGCGCAGACGTATCTGTCCATCCTGATGCTGGTGCCTGCATTGCCGTCGGTCATGCTGAGCGCCATGCCGGTGAAAGTGGCTAACTGGATGTATGACGTGCCGTTGCTTGGGCAGCAGGTTGGCATCACGCAATTGTTGCGCGGTGAATCGCTGACGATGATGGAGATTGCTCAGTGCATCGTGTCCGGCCTGGTGGTGGCGTTACTGGCGACGCTGGTGACGGCATGGGTATATCGGTCGGAGCGATTGGCTATTTCTGCGTAATGCTTTGGCTTCTGCCCTGTGCAACGAAGAGCTGTCACCGGGCAGGGGCGGCCATTTGAGGAAGACTTGCACCGCGCGAGACGTGTCTTTGCCACGGGCATCAGTCTGCCTACTCGTCATTCCGGCCTGCGCCGGAATGACGGTGAGGCGAGTTCGGCTATGGTGTGTGCACCTGCATAAGCCACGCAGTCACCGCATCCGGATGTTCCAGGTGCAAATGATGCCCACCGTCCATCTGCGTGACCGCAATGTCTCGCACACACGCGCCGCGTGCTTGCATCATCGCGCTTGGCAGATAAGACGTGGCGGGTTTGGCCAACAACAGCGCGGTGGGTGCTTCGATGCCGGCAAGCAATGCGTGGATTTGGCTTTCGGCCAAACGAATCGCACTGGGCCGCGTAAGACGCGGATCGCTGCGCCAGCGATAACCGCCTTCCACCGCGATCAGGCCGCGCTCGACGATCGGGCGCGCCAGGTCCGCACGCAGCCCGCTTGCCATGGTGCGCGCGCTGATGGCTTGCTCCACGTGCTGGAATACACGCATCGACTTGCCACTTTCCGTTGGCACGACAAACGCGTCGCGAAAACGCTTCAACGTGTTCGTGCCATCGTCTCCCAGCGGGCCGAGTCCTTCGATCAGATACAGGCGATCGATCCGCTGCGGTGTCGCGGCCGCTACCAGGGCGGCGATACCCGCGCCGAGTGAATGGCCAAGCAAGGTGTAGCGTTCCAACCCCAGTAAGGACGCCGCGCTCGACACCGCGCTTACGTAATCGACGTAGTGATAACTGATGCCGGCGGGCAGATGACTGGAATGTCCGTGTCCCGGTAATTCCAGCGCGATCACGCGAAAACGGGCGGCCAGCTTCGGCGCGATCAACGCAAAACTTCCGGCGTTATCCAGCCAGCCGTGCAAGGCCAGCAGCGGCGGCGCATCTGCATGACCCCATACCTGAGCGCTGAGCGAGAGATGATGCGATAGTGTGATGCGCTGTTCGTTCGCCTCGTTTTCGCGCGAGGTAGGGCTCATGTCGCCTCGTCCGATAAAAATTCAGGCCAGTCATGAGCGTGGCGCCGGATCAATGCGCCGAGGCTTGCGATCTGTTCTTCGCTATCGTTGAGTGCGGGAATGTAGCGCAGTGACTCGCCGCCCGCGGCGACGAACATGTCGTGGTTCTGCATGGCGATTTCTTCCAGCGTTTCCAAGCAATCCACCGCAAAACCGGGGCAGGCGACATCCAGGCGACGGATGCCTTCGCCCGCAAGGCGCCTCACCGTGGCGTCGGTGTAAGGCTGCAGCCAGGCTTCGCGCCCGACGCGTGATTGAAAGCTCACTTCAAGCTGCGTTGCATTCAGGCCCAGCCGCTCGCGAAGCCGTTGCGCCGTGCCCTGGCAGTGATGCAGGTAGGGATCGCCGGCGTCGACATAACGTTGTGGAATGCCGTGGAAGGACAGCAGCAGCTTGTCGCCCCGGCCGTGCGCCGACCACCAGCGCTCGATGGAGCGCGCCAGGGCATCGATGTGGCCGGCATCCGCGTGGTAGTCGTTGACGATGCGCAGTTCCGGCGGCCAGCGCAGTTGCTTGAACGTGTCGGCGACGGCGTCGATCACCGAACCGGTCGATGTGCCCGAATACTGTGGATACAGGGGCAGCACCAGCAGGCGGCGCACGCCCTCGCGCTGCATCTGCTCGATCTGCGTGCGCACCGACGGCGCCCCGTAGCGCATGGCCAGCGCCACGCGAACCGATCCCCGCACGGCCGTGCCCAGCGCGGTCTGCAGCGCCGCGGCAAGCTTCTCGGACTCCACCCGCAGCGGCGAACCTTCGGGCGTCCAGATGCGTGCATAGGCATGCGCCGAGCGTGCCGGACGTATGCGCAGGATCACCCCATGCAGGATCAGCCACCACAGCCAGCGCGGGTACTCGATCACGCGAGGGTCGCCCAGAAACTCGGCCAGATACGGCCGCACTGAACGCGCCGTCGGTGCGTCCGGTGTGCCGAGGTTCACGAGTAATACGCCAGCCTGAGCGGGATGGTCGTAGGATGGGCGGGCTAGGCCGGTATAGTGACTGCGTGGCATCGTGACGGATGGCGGCGGGATAGCGGATCAAGTCTGCCACAAGCGCTTCGCGCGCCGCCGGTATCATGCTCGCGATTCCGCGCATTTTTCAGATTCAGAACCACGGAGCTGCCTATGTTCAAAGCATTGCAACGTCTCTCGCTGCTCGCCCTTGCGCTGCTGTTGCCGGTCGCGGCCGTGCACGCCGACGACGATACCCCTGCACAGCGCGCCCAAAATGCCGTGCGCGTGCTCAATGAAATCGAGCAGGCGCCGGACAAATCCATTCCCACCGACCTGCTGCGCGATGCCAGGGCGATCGCGGTGATTCCCGATGTGCTCAAGGTCGGCTTCGTGTTCGGTGGTCGTCGCGGCGAAGGCCTGATTTCGGTAAAGAATCCCGACGGCACCTGGTCCAATCCCAGCTTCATCTCCTTTGGTGGCGGCAGCGTGGGTTTCCAGATCGGCGTCTCCAAGACCGACGTGATCCTGGTATTCCGCACGCAGCGGGGCGTGGATTCCATCGTCAACGGCAAGTTCACGCTCGGCGCGGATGCCTCGGCAGCGGCCGGCCCCGTGGGGCGCACGGCGTCCGCCGCAACTGACCAGCAGCTTAAGGCGGAGATCTATTCCTATTCACGCGCCCGGGGGCTTTTCGCGGGCGTGGCGCTGGACGGTTCGGTGCTGAAGATCGATTACGACGCCAATGCGCAGGTTTACGGCGCCGGAATAACCCCGCGCCGCATCTTCGAGGGCGGGGTCAGCAACGTCCCGGCGGCGGTCGTCCACTTCCGCGACGCCCTGGAGGAGTACACTGCACGGTGATACGGAAAGCCGGCGCCTGCTCCCCGCAGGCGCGGACGGCGTGATTCCGCAGCGAGGTTTTTCATGGGTTTGGACAGCATTTGGCACTGGGCGATCCTGCTCGTCATCATCCTGCTGGTGTTCGGCACCGGCAAATTGACGCGGGTTGGCTCCGATCTCGGTAACGCCGTGCGTGGCTTCAAGAAAGCCATGCAGGGCGACGAGGACGAAGAGAAGCGCAAGGCGCAGGAGAAGCTGCAGGCCGACCCAGTGCCGGACGCCAGCAGCACGGCCAGCCAGCAGCGCGATTCCAGCGAATCGAAATAAGCATCTAAGGTACAGCGACATGATCGAGATCAGCCTCGGCAAGCTGGTGTTGCTGGCGCTGATCGCGCTGATCGTGCTCGGCCCGGAAAAGCTCCCGCACGCCGCCCGCACGGCCGGTGCTCTGGTGCGCCGCCTGCGCGCCGGGTGGGACAGCGTGCGCGCCGAAGTGGAGCGCGAACTGGAAATCGAGGATCTCAAGCGCACCGCACGCGAGGCGGCGGCGCGCGCCGAAGCCATGCAGGCCGAAATGAACAAGGCGGCACGCGAGACGCGCGAGCACGTGGCCACCACGGCTGCGGACGTGCACAGCAGCATCGCCGAGACACGGAACGATGTCGCCGAAGCGGTTGCATCCAAGGAAGCACCGCATGGCACCGTCTGAGCCTGAACTCAATCTGCAGGAAGGCCTGTTTTCCCATTTGATCGAACTGCGGTCGCGGTTGATCAAGGCGATATTCGCGCTGGTGATTGTGTTGGTGGCGTTGGTTCCGTTTGCGAACCGGCTTTACTCCTGGCTGGCCGCGCCGCTGGTATCGCGCCTGCCTCAGGGTGCGCATCTGATTGCCACCGAGGTCGCCAGCCCCTTCATCACGCCGCTGAAGCTGGCTTTCTACACGGCGCTGTTCATCAGCATGCCGGTGATTCTCTATCAGCTTTGGGCGTTCGTGAGCCCTGGTTTGTACAAGCATGAAAAGCGGCTGGCGCGTCCGTTGCTGGTCGCCGCGCTGATCCTGTTCTACACCGGCTGCGCGTTTGCCTATTTTCTGGTGTTGCCGGCGGCGTTCCGCTTCCTCACGGCGGTGACGCCGCAAGGTGTGGAGATGATGACGGATATCACGCATTACCTGGATTTCGTGATGCTGATGTTCTTCGCCTTCGGCCTGTGTTTCGAGGTGCCGGTCGCCGTGGTGGTGCTCGCGGCGGTGGGCATTGTCGACCTGGACAAGTTGCGCAAGGGGCGACGTTACGCCGTGGTCGGTGCGTTTGCGATCGCCGCGGTCGTCACGCCGCCGGACATCACCTCGATGATCATGCTGGCCATTCCGATGTGCCTGCTCTACGAACTGGGCGTTCTCGCCGTACGCTGGTTGCTGAAGCCGCAGGCGGCCGATGCACCGTCGCATCCATGATGAATTCATCCAAGACCTCACGCCTGCCCGAGCCGGCACCCGACGAGCTCGCCCATTCCGAACGTCTGTTACAGCATCTGCGCGAAACGATCGCTTCGCACGGGCCGATACCCTTCTCGCAATACATGGAGCGTTGCCTTTACGCGCCAGGCCTTGGGTATTACAGCGCGGGTAAAACCAAGTTCGGCGAAGCGGGCGATTTCATCACGGCACCGGAACTCGGTGAGCTGTTTGCGCGTTGTGTCGTTCAGGCCGTGCAACCCGTGCTCGCCATGTTGGGCAGTGACGCGGATGTCCTCGAGCTTGGCGGCGGCAGCGGTGCATTCGCCGAAGCCGCGCTGCGGGCGCTCGCCGAAAAAAACATGCTGCCGCACCGCTATCTGATGCTCGAGCCCAGTGCCGATCTGCGCGATCGACAGCGCGCCCGGCTCGCTGCATCCTTGCCTGCAGAGATCATGCAGCGTGTGACATGGATCGAGCGCCCGCCGGAAGAAAACTGGCGCGGCATCCTCTTCGCCAATGAAGTCATCGATGCGCTGCCTACCACCCGCTTCGTGATCCGTCATGGCGAGGTCTACGAAGAACATGTTGCCCTTGATGGCGAGGCACGCCTGCTGCGTGTCGATCGCCCGGCTGATGCGCTGGTTGCCGGTTCGGTGCGCCACGTCGAGCGCGATCTGGGGCGGAACTTCGAAGACGGTTATCGCTCGGAAATCCTGCCGCAATTGCCGTACTGGATGCAGGCCATCGCGGGCTCGCTGCAAGCGGGTCTCATGTTGTTCATCGACTACGGCTACGTGCGTCGCGAGTTCTATTTACCCGAACGCCAGGACGGTACGCTGATGGCGCACTATCGCCATCGCGCCCACAACGATCCGCTTTACCTGCCGGGCCTCAACGACCTCACCGCTTCGGTGGATTTCACCGCCCTGGCCGAAGCCGGCAACAGCGCAGGTTTCGGCGTGGCAGGCTATTTGCCCCAAGCACATTTTCTGATCGCCGCTGGCCTGCAGCAGGTTTTCGAACATGTCTATGAACAAGCGGCCAATGACGCCGCACGCTACCAACTCGCGCAACAGGTAAAAAAACTCACCCTGCCAGATCAGATGGGCGAACGTTTTCAGGTGATGCTGTTTGCGCGGGGACTTGCCGCATTGCCGTTGCCCGCGGATGTGCTGGCGGCGGACCAGAGCGGGCGGCTGTGAACGAGCCGCGTCAGTGTGGCAGTGATGGTTGCGTCGTGCGGCCTTCCAGCCAATAAAACACGGCGCGGCCATCGAGTGTGGTGAATGTTCGCTCAGTAATCGTCTTAGTCCCTGCCTGTTGTAGCACCTGCATGTAGTGCGCGCGTTCGGTCGGCTGCCAATAAACCAGGCGCAAGTCGCTGTAGCCATCGCGCTTCAAGTCCAGCAGCGTTTCGGGCGATGCATCGATGACGTAGCGCACTTTGTTTTCCGTCAGCAGGCAGAACGAGGTGAAGAAGCCCCATTCCGGGAAAATGTAAGCGGACGTCGATGGAGCATTGCGCGCCTCCACCGCCAATTGCGTCAGCGCGCTGGTGCTCAAACCTTCGCCGCCGCTGTGTGCAAGGCTTTCATGAAAGGCCACTTGCTGAGTGAGATTCCCGATCAACCAGGCGATGCTGGCGAGGCCCATCAGGGCGGTCTCAAAAGGTTTGCGCGTCTGCATCTTCAAGACGCTTGTCAGCAACGCGAGCGGCAGCAAGTAGACAAACGGCACGAGTACGCAAAAATGATGTGCCCATAGGCGATGCCCAAACAACGAGGCAACCAACAGATACGACAGCGGTAGCAGACCAAGCAGCGTCGCTGGCGGTGCCTGGCGCCGAAGTACAAGCGACCCCAGGCACCAGACAGACAGCACCAACAGGCATGCCGCAAACACATAGAACTTCACCACGCCCCAGGCGGAGGGAAGTGCGTGGCCGAATACCATGGCGTCGTTGCCATTATTCGTAATGGCCAGCATCGCCATACGCCATGCATACAGGAGATTTCCTCCATTCGTGCCACCGCTTTCGAACGGGTGCAGCGCGCCGAGAAGGCCGCGGATGAAGGCTACGGTTGCCCCGATGCCGTGCAGCTTGAGCGCCAGCGACACGTATCCCACCGCAAAGGGCGCAAAGCCGACGGCCAGGCCGATGGCCCAGCGCACCGTATCGCGCAGATTGGATTTTGGCCTCAGCGCGATCAACGCAAACATGCCAGGCACAAAGAACAGCAGCACGAAATAGCCGTAGCCTGCGAGCCCCGAGAAGAAGCCTGACCAGAACAGGCGATGCCGCGAAAGTGGTGTGTCTGATTGCAGTGGCAGCGCGAGCATCAAGGAAACCGCCAGCCACGTCGCCCCGCCCATGACGATGTAAAACTGCGTACGGAAGGAGGCCGTAAATGCAATTTCGGTGGCAAGCCCCAATGCGGCGGCCATTGCCAACGCCGTCGATTTGCTCAGCCGTTGTGCGGCTACAAAAAAGGCGGCGAGCAGGCCTGCGCCAAACAACGCTTGAGCAATGCGCAACGGCCCGACGTCGAAACCGAAGATCGTCAGCACAGGAAGGTCGACGTAAAAATTCTGCACGCCGTGATAAAGGTTGCCAAGGATCGGAAAAAGCTTGGAGGGAAGGCCGGCGGTGGGGTTATGCAAATGATGATGAAGCTTTTGTGCGGCAAGAAAATCCGGGTTCACCGCATCCATGTACAAGCCGGGTAAATCGATGTGGACGGCCACGGCAATCATGAAGACGATGACGGGCAGCGTCCATAAATACCGGGAAATAGCATTAATCCGTAAGTGCATCATCCAATTCCGTCGCATGCATCAATGGTGTTTTCGTTTCCAGCTTGCGGGTGCTCTGCGCAGAGCAGGGCTAATTCACGGACGGCGGCTGATAAGTCAGATAAGCCAGGTGCTTTTGTTCGCGCCGGCCCAGCGTGACGGTATCCAATATCAAGCCGCATGCCACGAAGATGCCGGCCAGGACCATGAGCGCGGAGCAAAGAATGGCCGTTGGAAAACGCGGCACGAGGCCAGTGTGCATGTAGGTATCCAGCAGAGGGATGGCCAGCAGAACCGCAACCACGGAACAGATGGCGGCCCCTACGCCAAAGAAGAGCAGCGGCTTGCCGTTCTTGGTCAGCTTCAAAATGGTCATGAGAATTCGCCAGCCGTCGCGCCAGGTGCTGAGCTTGCTGTGAGAGCCATCCATGCGACTGCTGTAGCGGGTGGTATATTCGGCCACCGGCATGCGCAACTCCAACGCGTGCACCGCCAGCTCCGTCTCCACTTCAAAGCCGCCCGAATGCGCGGGATACGATTTGACGAAGCGGCGCGAAAACACGCGGTAACCGGACAACATGTCGCTGAAGGTTCGCCCAAAAATGCGCCCGGTGAGATCGGTCAGCAACCAGTTGCCGAAGCGGTGTCCGTGACGGTAGGCATCAAGTTCGTCGCTGTTTCGCGCTCCTACGATCATGTCGAGATGTTCGTCCAGAAGCTTCTGGATCATGCTCGGCGCATCCGATGCGCTGTAGGTTGCATCGCCGTCCACCATGACGTACACATCCGCGTCCACGTCAGCAAACATGCGCCGTACGACGTGTCCCTTGCCTTGCAGATCCTGCTTGCGGACGACAGCTCCCGCAGCCTGAGCGACCTGGACCGTATTGTCCGTGGAATTATTGTCGTAGACATAGATGCAGGCGGTGGGAAGCGCGTCCGCGAAATCGCGAACCACCTTTGCAATGGCGATGGCTTCGTTGAAGCAGGGGATCAGTACCGCTATGCGGATCATCGCGAGGTGGCCTCGTACCTGTGCGCCATGGTGTTGAGAGACATGATCGCGCTTGGCAGACTTTTTATGCGCGTCATGACATGCCTGGATCAGGAGCCGAATTTTATGTCGGCAATCGCTTGCGTGCGCGCCTTTTCGATGGCTTTTCCGACAGCAGGTCCTTGCAGCCCTTGTGCGACGAACGCCGTCGACGTTATCGATGCGGCGGCATCGCGCGCATGACACAAGTATGCCGCTTGCGGATAATCATCCTGCTCGTGGCCGAGTCGACCTCGCTTGTCGGCGGCGCAGGCGGTGAGGAATATCTGCAGACGTTCGGGGCGCCTGAAGGCATCGAGCGCGGTAAGCAATTTCAACACCGTGGCGGGTTTCAGCTCGAAGGCGCGGTGGACATTGAGATGCTCGCTGCATACCCGTTCGGCAAGCTCGGCATACTCGGTGGGGACTTTCAGGCGTAAAGCGAGTGCGCGCAGCGGTTTTACGCCGCGGTGCTCGTGGCCCACGTGGCGCGGCAGTTCGTCTTTGGGCGTGAGCGCTTTGCCCAGGTCGTGCGTAAGTGCGCAGAAACCGACGAGATCGTTGCCGGGTGCCAGTTTTGCAGCGGCATCCAGCACCATTTCCACATGAATGCCGGTGTCGATTTCGGGATGGAATTCGGCGCGTTGGGGCACGCCGTACAAGGCATCGATTTCCGGAAACAGCACGGCGAGTGCGCCCGATTCGCGCAGCACGCGCAGGAATGCGGAGGGTTGCGCTTCGCTGAGCGCTTTGCGCGTTTCGGCCCATACACGCTCAGGCACGAGATGGTCGACTTCACCATCGCGCACCATCTGCCCCAACAATTGCATGGTTTCATCGGCC
Organism: Dyella monticola; assembly: GCF_003363155.1. Classification (GTDB taxonomy): domain Bacteria; phylum Pseudomonadota; class Gammaproteobacteria; order Xanthomonadales; family Rhodanobacteraceae; genus Dyella_B; species Dyella_B monticola. Next base: position 52,838 of record NZ_QRBE01000013.1, read on the forward strand.
ACGCGGAAGCCCAACGGCGCGAAACGTGCGGCGAAGCGTGCCACGCGCAACAGGCGTACCGGATCTTCCACGAAGGCTGGCGAGACATGGCGCAACAGGCGCTGTTCCAGATCGCGCGCGCCACCGTAAGGGTCGACCAGGTTGCCTGCTTCGTCTTCGGCGATGGCGTTGATGGTGAGATCGCGGCGCGCCAGATCCTGTTCCAGCGTGACACCCGGATCGGCATGGATGGCGAAGCCGTGGTAGCCGCGACCGGTTTTGCGCTCGGTGCGCGCCAGCGCATATTCCTCGCTGGTGTGGGGATGCAGGAAGACCGGGAAATCCTTGCCGACCGGTTTATAGCCCAGCGCCAGCATGTCCTCGGGTCGAGCGCCGACGACGACGTGGTCGTGGTCGATCACGGCTCGTCCCAGCAATTTGTCACGGACCGCGCCGCCGACCAGATAGGTACGCATGCCTTATTGTGCCATGGCGATGCTCATGTCCCATGGTGGCGGAAGCGCTGCCGGGCCAGGTCGAGCCGCGGCTGCCTGGGCATTCCTGCGAGCACGTGCTTTAGCAAGGCGGTAAACGGCTGCGGCGCGATGCCAAGCGAGGCATAGCCGTTCACACTGCCAACCGAATCCGTGCCGAGGGAAAGAAAATTATCCATCGAGAAGGGCTTGCCGGGCAGCATGCCGGCGATGCGCGCTTGCATGCGGCCAAGCGTATCCGGCAACGCGACGATACGTGTATGCAAGCCGGTGGCGTCGCGGATGGCGTGTACGATCTGGCCCAGCGTCAGCACTTCTGGACCGTACAGTTCGAAGCGGCGTCGTGAAGAAAGCGCATCGTCCGCAACGCAGCGTGCGATCGCTTCGACCACGTCACCCACGTAGGTGGGCGCCATGCGCGACGTTGCCCGTGCCAGCGGCAACACGGGCATTCTTCGAAGCAAGGTCGCAAAGCGTGTAATGAGGCCGTCGCCGGGTCCGAAAATGACGCTGGGTTGATAGACCGTCCAATTCAGACCCGATGCGTTGACCAGGGTCAGCGCCTCGCCGCGCGTCTTTAGATACTGCGATTGGCCCTGGCCGGCGTTCAGCGCGCTCATCTGGTGCAAGCGCTTGACGCCCGCTGTTTTGCATGCATCGATCAGCTGGCGTGTCAGGTCCACATGCACGCGTTGGAACGTATGCGGCCCGTTCGCGTTGAGAATGCCGATGAGGTTGATGACCGCGTCAGCGCCTTGGCAGTGGCGGCGCAGCACGGCATCGTCGTAAACATCGGCGCTGCGGATGGCGACGCTCGGGAGTACCGTCAGCGCACGGTTACGTTCCCTGTTGCGCGAGAGTACGACGATGTGATGTCCGTCAGCGGCGAGCCGTGGCACCAGATAGCTCCCGACAAAGCCGGTTCCACCGAGAATGACGATGCGTTGCGTGGTCATGGCGTAGCCTCCTGCGGGGCCGGTGACGCGGTCTGCGGAGCATCCCTTTTCCATCAGGTTTTCGGCGATACCGGCGCTGACGCTTGCTCAACCGTTGCGCCCACGAGGGTGGGCATTCACTCGCAAATATACGCGGGTGAGGTCGACAAAAAAGCTATTTTTTTGAGCCGCGCCGTCGTGTGCGCAAGTGAATGGAAAGACGCCGGGGCCCGGCGTGCACCGGGGCGAGGAGTCTATGGATCAGTGCGTCGTTGCGTTGCGTGGCACCATGCCGGTTGTCGCCCCCGCGGCAGGTGCCGGCGATGACGAGGTGGCAGCGGGCACGGCCGGCGCAGGGCAGGTCAGGTTCTTGCGTGTGCTTGGCGGATCCAGACGGCTATACGGCTGTCCGATCGGCACCATGCGCGTGGACATCGGTGCGGCGTTTCCATGCAGTCGCCAATCGTAGATCACGCTGTAATACATCACGCGTGCCACGTATTCGCGAGTTTCCTTGAACGGCATGGTGGCGACGAAGAGATCGGGTGGCAGCGCGCCGCGCGCACCGACCCATTGATTCACACGCGCGGCGCCAGCGTTGTAGGCTGCGCTGGCGAGCCAGGGCGAGTCATCGAAACGCCCGGCCATTTGAGCGAGATAGCGTGTGCCCAGGGCAATGTTGACGACCGGGTTGTACAGGCTGTTGCCGCCGCTCCAGGGCAGGCCATTGCGGCGCGCCACTTCGGCGCCAGTGCTAGGTACGAGTTGCATGAGCCCGCGTGCATCGGCGCCCGATTGCGCATCGCTCATCCAGGCGCTTTCCTGGCGCAGGATGCCATAAGCCCAGGAGGGATCGATGCCGGCCTGCTCGGCTTGCGTCACCAGGCCGTCCTGGCTGGCGAGCGGAAAGCGCAGCGGGTAATAGTGCAGCGCGTCGCCCTTGTTGAACGCAAAAACGGCGCGGTCATACCAGCCGCGCTGGTTGGCCAGAATCACTGCCTGACGAATCGTTTGCGCGTCCGCGCTGGCAAGCGCCTGGTTCCACTCGCGCCGCGCCGGTTTGATCATGCCAACGGCGAAGAGTTCGAACGCGCGGCGAATACCGGGAATCACCAGTACGCTTTGCTGTACTTGTTCGTCGGGTGCGGGCTCCATGCTGCACAGTGCATAGGGCGAACCCTGATGATCGGCGGCCAGATAACCGAAGTAGCTCGATTGGTGCGCCACGCTTGCGTACGCCTGCTGTGCGTCGGCGGTGCGGCCCAGCTCGCTCAGCGCGCGTGCGCGGAAGTACTGCCATTCGTCATCCTGCTGCTGTGTGACCGGCATGGCGTTGATGGCATCGAGCACGGCCGGCCAATTCTTTGCCGCGAGCGCCACGCGCGCGCGCCATTCACGGCTGGCCGGTGTTTGTGCGGAAGGCGGCAGGTTGATGAGCCGCGTCAGTGCGTTGCTGTCGTAGTCGGTGGCGTGGAAAACCGCTAGCGCGTTGAGTACCTGGTCGCGTTGTTCGGGGGTGAACTGAAAATGGCTTTGCAGGGTCTGCCACGCCTGGTCGGCCATGTCCGATTGGCGCCGGGAAAGGCGCACCAGCGCCAATGTGACGGCCTGGCGCATGCGTGGCGCATCGGGCCATGCGTTGGCGGCCGTTGCGGCGGCGGCGGGATCGTTGAGCGCGAGGGCGAGGTTGCGCGCCGTCTGGGCATCATCCGGCGATAGCCATGGCGCCAGGCCGGAGACGGTGCCTGCCTTGCCCGCCTCGACCGCCGCGTCGATGCGCGACCAGATGCGTGCGGGCGTCAACAGCCCTTGGTCGTAGGCGGCCTGCAGCACGGGATCGCATTCAGAGGGCAGCGACGGTTGCGCCCAGAGCGAGGCGAGGTCGCGTTCGAAATCCAGCTTGGCGCCGCCGGCCAATTGCGCCTGCAGCGCATCGCAGCTCAGCGTGTCGCCCAAGCCGGGTTGGTACATCGCCACGAAATCGGTCCAGTCCTGACGGCGTGCCAATTCCTGCAGGAAATCGCGCTTGAGGTCGCTGGCCGGGATGAGGTCCGGGTAGCGATGCAAATAGGCTTCTACGTCAGCACGGTCCACCTGGTGCAGATCGTGTTCCAGCGAGGCGGCCTGCAGGTATGGGTAGAGCGGGTAATCCTGCAAGCCTGAGGCCAGCGCACGCCAGCCATCGCCACCCTGTCCGGCAGCGGCGGCATAAGCCTGCCTGAAGGCCGCGCGTTGCGCGTCCAGCGCGGTGTTATCGGTCTGGGCGGCGGCGACCATGCTCGCCAGCATCCCGCCGGCGACGACGGTCAACAAACCACGACCGAGACGCGATATGGCTAGCGAGGCCATGCAAACTCCGGATCCTGCGGATAATCCAGGCAAAGTGTAGCGGATGGGTCTGAAGCGTCCTGAACGATGCTTCACATGCGAAGGGAGACGGAGCTCCCCTGCATTGTCGCGCGGGCTATTTCTTGCGGCGATTTTCACGTTTCCTATTTTTCATTCCGCCCTTATCCTTGCCCGTTTCTACCGCATGACGCCGACAAGGCCCGCATGTCCTATCTGTCCAAGAACGTAGCTCATTACGGACTCGCCTGGCTGGCGTTGGTGCTGGCCACCGTGGCCGGTGTGGTGTGGTGGTGGCAGATCGGTCGCGCGGTCGACTTGCCGGACGCGCCCTCTTCGCGCATTGCGTGTGTGTCCTATGCGCCCTTTCGCAAGCCGGGCGAATCGCCGACCAACCGCAAGTTCATCATGACCCCCGCACGCATCGACGAAGACTTGCGCGCGCTGTCGCAACGCTTCGATTGCGTGCGTACCTATTCGCAAAGCAATGGTCTGGCGGCGGTACCGGCTATCGCCGCCCGCTATCACATGCAGGTGCTGATGGGCATCTGGCTGGGCAACGTGCCGAAGATCAACGAGCAGGAAATCGCGCAGGGCATCGCCACCGCCAAGGCCAATCCTGGAGTCATCCGCGGCATCATCGTTGGCAACGAAGTGTTGTTGCGCGGCGATCTTTCGCCCAAACGCCTGGCCGAATACATCAAGCGCGTGCGCGCCGAGGCGCCGCCGACCATTCCGGTGACCTATGCCGACGTGTGGGAGAATTGGCTGCGCTATCCGCAAATGGCCAGCGTGGTGGATTTCGTCACCATCCACATTCTGCCGTATTGGGAAAACAAGCCGGTGGCAGCGCCCGATGCCGTGCGTCACGTCGAAGACGTGTATACGCGCATGCAGCACGAGTTCCCCGGCAAGCAGATCATGATCGGTGAAACCGGCTGGCCCAGCGCGGGGCGCCTGCGTCGCTCCGCCGAACCTAGCCTGGTCGATGAGGCGATGTATATACGCAGCTTTCTGCGTTATGCCGCGCAAGTGCACATGCCCTACAACGTGATCGAAACCTTCGATCAGCCGTGGAAGCGCGCGCTGGAAGGCACGGTCGGCGGCTATTGGGGCATCTTCAATTCGGATGCGCAGCCGAAATTTCCCATGCTGGGCCCGGTGGTCGAAGATCCGCACTGGTGGCTGGGTTGGCTGGCCGGTGTCGCAGGTGCTGCGGCATTTATGCGGGTGGGCGGTTCGCGTCGCGCATGGCATAGCGTGAAAGGATGGCTTGCGTTGTCGCTGGCCGGATTTGCGGCCGGTACGGCGGCTGCATGGCAGGTACGGCAGATGACGTTCGCGTGTGCTGCGTGGTGGGAGTGGCTGCTCTCATCGGTGTGCCTGGTCGGTGCGCTGGCGATTGCTGCTGCGCTTGCCCGGCGTATCGCGGCGCATCTTGCCGATCGCCACGATCACACAGAGCCTTCGTCCTGGTGGCGCTTCAGCGCGCTCTTCGGCTTGGTGCTGTACGACATCCTGATCGCATTCGACGGACGCTATCTGGATTTCCCGATGGGCCTGTTCGCTTTGCCGTGCGTGGCCTACGGTGTTTTCGGGCTGCTCACGCACGAATGGTCGATGCCCTCTGCGGAACAACGCTTTCTCGCCAGCGTCGGCCCATTGCTTGCGATCGCGCCGGTCGTGCAGGAAGTGGGCATGAACAAGGTGACGTGGCTATGGCTGGGTTTGAACCTTGCCATCGCCGTGCCCGTGTGGGTGGCCTGGCGTTGTCATCGCAGCGTTCGCTTGCAACCGAAGCAGGCGCAGGCAGCCAACCAGTAGCGCCACCGCGCCGGCGTAGTAGCAGTAGAGCGTCAGTGCAAGCACACCGAGCGCGGCGGCGAGCCACGCAATCCACGGTTTTTTCAGCAGCAGCGAAAGCACGGTCACGATAAGGGCCGCGATCCCGAAGCCATAGGTGTTGAAGCCGATCACGATGAATTGACGCGCGCCGCACCACAGCGGTGCGTTGCCGTCATCGCAACGATGCGCCAGCGCAGGCGGTTCGATGAAACCGTAGCGCAGCCACGCCGACAACACGCCGATTGCAATGATCAGCAGCCAGGGCAAAACAAGCGGAACAAGTCGTCGCGTGGTCATCGATGGGTCTTGGCGGGAGTTGAGTGGAGCGTGGCAGAAGGCAGCTGGATTTCCGCGGCCAGGGCCAGATGATCGGAGAACGCCTGCGGCAGCGTCCACATTTTTTCGACGCGGATGTCCGAAGAAACCAGGATGTGATCCAGTGCGCGTCGCGGTTTCCAGCTTGGAAAGGTCGGCACGGCTTGTCCCGGTGGCTGCAGGCTCGAATGCGCGAACAAGTGACGCATTTCTGGGCTGTGTGGGTCGGTATTGAGATCGCCCATCAGCACGGCGTGCGGGTGATCCTGCAAAACTTCGGCAATAAACGCCAGCTGTTTTGCACGCGCCTGCGCACTTAGCGAAAGGTGGGCGATCACCACGGCCAGACCGTTGGCATCGTCGCCAAAGCTGGCCAGCAACGCGCCTCGACCGGGAATGCGGCTGGGCAGCGGATAGTCGATCACCGTGCGCGGTTCCAAGCGGCAGATCAGGCCGTTGGCGGTGTGCGAAAGCTGGGCCAGCGGGCGATTGGGCTGGTGGCTCCAGAACGGCATGCCGGAAGTTTCGGCCAGATAGCGCGTCTGGTTGAGAAAGCCTGAACGCAGGCTGCCGGCGTCGGCTTCCTGCAATCCGACCACATCGAACTGCGGCAGCAGCTCAGCCAGTTGATCGAGGTTCTCAAGCTTGTTACGCCCCGGCAGCACCGCGTTGATGCTGCGCGTGACGTACTGCCGGTAACGTTGCACGCTGGCTCCCGCCAGAATGTTGCAGCTCAGGAGGCGCAGCCGTTGATGCTTGGCGGGGGCGCGGGTCATGGTCCAACGTCAAGGATGCCAAAAGGACGCAGCATCCTAAAGGTTCCAGGTGCGGTTATTGTGAAAAAAACCGCACGGCTAGGATGCTCCGAGATGGAACCGGAGCATCCTCACGATCACTTCGGCTGGGCGGCCAGTTCCTGCTGCACCAGCCATTTCGTCAGCGCCACCAGTTGGGTAAAGGTGCGGACGTTGGCCGTGCGGTATTTGCCGTCGACGACGATGGTCGGCGTGCCGTCCACGCCCCAGTCCTGCAGCAGGGCGAGGTCATTCTTGATGTGTGCGCTGACTTCCGGCGACTGCGCGATCTTTATGAACTCGGCGCGGTTGGCGCCGTGCTGGGCATAGAAATCGGCGATTTCATCATTGGAATTGATCGGGAATTGATCCTTGAACTTGGCTTCGAACAAAACATCGTGCGTCTGTTCGAGCACGCCCATTTTCTTGGCGGCGTAATAGGCGCGGGCAAACGGCACCCAGGCATCATTGAACGGCGCCGGCACCAGCTTGAATTCCACGCCTGGCGGCAACGATTTGCGCAATTCGTCGGCGTAGGGCGCGAACTCGGCGCAATGGATGCAGGCGTAGGAGAACACTTCCACCACTTCGACCTTGCCGCTCGGGCTGACGCGGTGATAGGGCGCCGGCAGGGTGATGTACTGATTGCCCTCGGTGTAGGGCGCATTCGGGCTTGCGGCGCTGCAGGCGGTGGTCAGCAATAAACCGCAAAGCGCAGCGATGAGATGGATTCGGGTGGTCTTGAACATGGTGGTACCTGCGTCATCACGGGTGGGGCCGTGGCTTTTTGGGGTCAAACAAAAGCGCCCGGCGGACCGGGCGCTTAGGTGGGGATAGTTACTTTCCGGCGGCTTCTTTGGCGACGAGCCACTTGGTCAGCTCGACCGACTGGGCGTATCCGCCGGCATCGCCCGGCGTGAAACGGTACTTGCCGTTGACGATGATGGTGGGTGTCGCGTCCACGCCGTAGGCCTTGACCAGGTCAACAGCGCGCTTCATCTGCGTGTTGATGCTGAAGGAGTTGGCCACGGCGACGAACTGCTTGGGGTCGACACCGTACTTGGCATAGAACTTGGCCACGTCATCAATGGTGGGCCATGCTGATTGCGGCTTAGGGCGGCCGGTGGTGAGGTCGTCGGAGGCCAGCTCACCGGACTTCCACACGGCGTCGAACATCGCGTCATGCGCCTTCTCGGCTACACCCAGCGCCTTGGCGGTGTAGTACGCGCGCTGGAACAGCGGGAAGTTTTCGTCTGGGCGGAACGCCACGGGGAGATAGGTCACCTCCGCATTCGACGGCAGGCTCTTTTCGATCTGGTCCATCGTGGTGTGGAAGGCGTTGCAGGCCGGGCAGGCGTAGGAGAACGCCTCGGTCACCACGATCTTGTCGGGGTTGCTGGTGGGTTGCTGCGGTTCGATGGTGAAGTAGTTCTTGCCTTCGACCCACTTGCCATTGTCGACGAAGGGTTCGGCCGGGGCGGAGGGTTTCTGGGTCGTGCTGGACGCGGCGGCGGCACCGGCAGCGGCCGCAGCGGTGGCCGTGGAGGCGGCTGCCGGCGCTTGCGCAGTGGAGGCGGCAGCCGGACTGGCGGCCGAGGCCGGGGCCGCAGGGGCGGATGTCTGGGCCGGTGCGGGCTGCGGGGCCGTGGTATCGGAGCCGTTATGGCTGCAGGCGGACAGCGCAATCAGCGCCGCACAGAGAAAAGACAAACGCTTCAGCATGGCTGGCCTCGAGTGGGATGAAACGGAAACGCCTTGGACAACACGGCCGGCCGGAAGTTACGGGGATGCCGCAGCCGCACTATGGTCGGCCACGTGCAGGCCTTCGACATAGCTGGCCAGGGCCGCGATGTCCTGCGGGTCAAGATTCTTGGCGATGAGCGGCATGATCTGCGCGTGCGCATCTTTGCCCCAGCTCACGCCGTCGTGGAAATCCTTCAGCTTGGCTTCCACGTACTGCGCATGCTGGCTGGTGAGCTCCGGATACATGGCGCCAGGATTGCCGCGACCGTCCATGCCGTGACAGGCCATGCAGGCCGGAATGCCGCGATCGGTGTCGCCCTGGCGGTAGAGTTTCTGGCCCAGTTCGACCAGCGCCTGGTCGGCCACGCCCGGCAGCGGCTGCTTGCTGGCGAAGTAGGCGCCGATGTCGCGCATGTCCTGATTGGACAGTGGGGTGGCCATACCAAGCATGATCGCGTTCTGGCGCGTGCCGGATTTGAAGTTCTCCAGCTGGTGCGCGATGTACGCCTCGTGCTGGCCGGCGAGCTTGGGATACTGCGCATCGCTGGAATTACCATCCATGCCATGGCAGGCGCCGCAAGCGGCGGCCTTGGCCTGTCCGGCGGTCGCGTCGCCCGGCTTGGTGGCGAGCATCGCGGTCTCATCTTGCGGTGCGGCGGTGGGCACCACGGCGGCCGGCGAGCTGGCCGCCGGCGCGGGCTTCGCGATGGCGGCGGCGGCTGCGGCAGTCGCCTTCGACGCGGCCGGAGCCTGGTTGTTCTGCGCAAGTACGGCGCCGGTGGACAGAGCAAGAACCAGGGCTACTGCATTGACAACAGCGGGCCGGCAACCGGCGAGCCGAAAACTCATACACTTGCCTCCAGAAAATACTGTTGGATGTACGGGGCGCACCCTCCGCGCACCGTGACTGGCAGAACCGCAGAATGCTTCAGGGCATCCTGAAATTATCCTTTCCCCATCCTAGCCGGTCAAACAAAGATCTATGCCTACCAATCCGCTGCAGGGCGCACAATTCGTGCTTGCCGCCCATCGCATCCAGCAATTGCCTGCCGACGAAGGTGCCGAAGTGGCATTCGCCGGGCGCTCCAATGCAGGCAAGTCCAGCGCATTGAATGCATTGACCGGCCACAAGGGCCTTGCGCGCACCTCCAAAACACCGGGCCGCACACAGCAGATGGTGGCCTTTTCACTGCCTACAGTGGTGCGCGGTGAAACGTCGCAGGCCATGGCGACGCGTCTGATCGATCTGCCCGGCTACGGCTACGCCAAGGTTCCAGAGGATCTGCGCGAACATTGGCGCCGCGAAATCGACAACTATCTGCACGTGCGTCGCAGCCTGCGCGGCGTGGTGCTGATCGTGGACATTCGTCATCCGATCAAGGAGTTCGACCGGATGATGCTGGATTTCTGCCTCGCCACCCTGCTGCCCTGCCACGTATTGCTGACCAAGGCGGACAAGCTGTCGCGCAATCAGGCGAGCCAGGCGCTGGCCGCCCTGCGCAAGGACATCGGTGAGAACGCCCCGGTGACGGTGCAGGTGTTTTCGGCCCAGGCCGGCACCGGCGTGGAGGAGGCGCGCGCGGCGGTGATGCGATTCCTGGAGCGCGATATGCGCCAGGTGAATTGAAGCAGTCGGAGAAACATCGCCTCACTTTTTACTGCTGTCATGCGCGCCAAAGCGGGCATGACGGCCGCTAAGCTAGCACACGCTTTCCATGAACACCGCACACAAGGCTTCCATCCCGGCGCGATCTTCCTCGTCGAAACGGCCGACCGAGGGACTGTCCACATCCCACACGCCAAGCAGCGTGCCATCAGCTTTCACCAGCGGCACGACGATTTCCGATTGCGAGGCGGCGTCACAGGCGATGTGGCCATCGAAGTCGTTGACGTTGCGCACCAGCTGCGTCTGGCGGGTTTGCGCCGCGGTACCGCATACACCCTTGCCCATGGCAATGCGCACGCAGGCCGGCTTGCCCTGGAAGGGGCCGACCACCAGCTCGGTGCCGTCGTACAGATAAAAACCCGCCCAGTTGAAATCGGGCAGGCTGTGAAAAACCAGTGCGGAAAAATTGGCCGCGTTGGCGATGAAGTCCTGCTCGCCGGCGAGCATGCCGCGAACCTGTTGCACGAGGTCTGCGTACTGCTCGCGCTTGCTGGTGGTATGACTGGCTTTGATCTCGAACATGACACTCTAAAATGGGCCGCTTAGTGCCCAGGACAAGTGGGGAAGACAATCATTATGAGCGAACGGTGTCTCTTGCGCGCCCGGTACGGGCTTGACGGGCCTTTGGCATGACCCGCGCCCTCTTCATCGCCGGCACCGATACCGGCATCGGCAAGACGCACGCCGCCTGCACGTTGATCCATGCCTTGCGCAGCACCGGGCAGAGCGTCTGCGGCATGAAGCCGGTGGCCAGCGGTTGCGTCGATACTGCGCAAGGTTTGCGCAATGACGATGCGTTGTCGCTGCAGGCGGCCAGCACACCGACACCCGCCTATGGAGACATCAACCCCATTGCCTTGCGCGACCCCTTGTCACCGCATCTGGCGGCCGCTCACGACGGCGTGACGATCGCCCTGCCACCCCTGCACGCGGCGTTCCGTGCGTTGTGCGCACGCTACGACAACGTCGTGGTCGAAGGCGTGGGTGGTTGGCGCGTGCCGTTGGCGCCGGGCGTGCTGGCATCGGATATTCCCAAGGCGTGGGGACTACCGGTGGTGTTGGTAGTGGGCTTGCGGCTGGGTTGTCTCAACCATGCCGCGCTGAGCGCCGAAGCCATTGTCGCCGACGGATGCATGCTGGCAGGCTGGATTGGGAACTGCATCGACCCCGACATGGCCGCGTTCGAGGAAAATATCGCGACGCTGCGCGCCATATTGCCGGCGCCGTGTTTAGGGATTCTGCCCCACGGCGTGTCGCCGGAACGGGCATCGGGCTTGCTGGCCCAGGCGGTGCCGCAGCGTTAAGGGGATTCACAGGAACGGTCACCAGAAAAGGAGAAAAGCATGACCAACCGCACTCACTACTACCTGCAGATCAAGGATCTGCTGCATGCACGCGGCCCGGAGCCGACGCTGCGCTACGAAGGCGCCGGCCCGAACGATTTTGCTGCCGCGCTGCAGGAGGCCTTGCGCAGCCCCTTATTGTTCCAGCGCTGGCGCGCCATGCAACCCGATCCGGACAGCGTGGACGAGCGCCTGGGCATCACCGATCAGCTCGCCACGGTCAGTGCGAAAACGGTGGACCTGCATACCGAAGTGGACGTGATCAGCAACCTTCCGATGAACATTCTGCGCCAGCGCTTGAGTTGGCTGATCGGCAGTGAATGGCAGTTGCATGATGTCCGCCCCGCCTGAGGTTTTGTGCATCCCGTCGGCTACGCAGCGTCCGCAACGGCTTTGCGCTTGATGGGAAACAGCAGTTGCAACGGATGGGCGAGCACATAACGCCAGATCGCCCGGTTGATTTCCTGGCGCGCCCGCCGCTGCATCGACCGTGCACGCAAGGCCATCCGGAACGCGAGCGTAAAGCTTACCGCCACATTGAGCACCGCCATGCAAGCGGTACCCGCCACGGCCCATCCGATTTCACTGGCATCAAAAGCGCTACGCCCAAGTACGCCAAGCGAAACGCCGATGGAACCGGTCGACAGGGTGACGTGACGCACTTCGAACGGCAACGCGAACGCGGTAAGAATGGATGGCACCAGGCCGAGCATCATGCCTAGCGAAAAATTACCGGTGACGCCGGCGATATTGCGACGCCAGAAGTTGGCCAGGCGCGTTGCGCCCCGTTCGCCCAGTACAAACCGCAACCGGCGATTGTAGGAAAGCACATCGCGCAGGCGATGCAGCACGAACCAATTGTCCGCCCATCCCGCCAGCAAACTTGACGCCCACAACAGCACGCCCGTTGCGGCCGCATAAAGCGGCGTTACGCCAAGCAATGAGAATGAGTGCAACGTTGCCTGTGCTTTCTCGGGCGAGATCAGGTTGACGCCAAACAGATAATGCACCGCAAGCTGGATCGCCAGACACACCGGGAACACGGCCGCGAGATTTCCAAAAATGGCGGCGGCCTGCGTACGGATCAGCGCCACCACTGCCTGTACGAAGTCATCCATGCCCTGCGGTGTGCCGATGCCTTCCAGCTTCTGCGCCAGCAGGGGTGCCGTCATTGCCGGCTGCTTGGTAGCCAGCGTGAAATGCAGAAAATGCATCAGCAGGAAGGAGAATGCATAGTTAAGTCCCGCAAAGAAACCTTCGATCATCGGATGCATATGCATGGCTACGATGAAGAACTTCACGTACACCGTGCCCGCCGTAATCAGGCCGCCGCCTGCGGCCATCCCCACCATATGCAGATAATCTTTGCGGTCGTAGGTGATGTAATGCTCGCCATCCTCCGCACTGCGATCGACCACCTTGCGCGATAGCAACGAAAAATTGCTGCGTACCAGGCTGCCCACGCTGTGGCTGGCATGATTGGCGGCAATGAGATCGGCAAACAGGCTGGCAATAGGTTCGATCGATTCGTCGTGCTGTCGTATCGCCAGCCACGCTTCCAGCAGGCGCTCGGCACGCGCCATGCGCGCATGCATCCGTTCGAGCTGGAAAACGATGTCCACGTTGACGCCATTCTCATTCAGATGGGCATGTACTTCGTGCAGGGAGCGATGGCATTCATCCAATAACGCGCGCAGGTAATTGACGTCCTGCAATAACGTCTTGCCGATGCCATGGGGGTGGTCGTCCGGATCGTCCGTTTCCTGGGCGTCCGTTTCGATGGCGAGCATCGCGCGTGGAAGTTTGTAGAACGGCAGCGCATCCACACGCTGCTCGCTCAGGCGCGTGCGAATGGCCTTGGATAGGCCGGTCGAGCCGATTTGTCCGATCAGGTTATGCAAGGCAGCCAGCAGTTCGACCGACAGTTGGTTGTACGGCTTGGATGGGCTGGCTTGCGTGGATACCGTGTCGTCCTGCGTGATGTCGCTATAGGCGAACAATTCGCCGAGTTTTTCCAGCAGCTCGCGCGGCAGCGCCGCTACCCATTTCGCGTCCTCGGCGGAGGGAAACATGAGCGTGAACAAGGTCGACAGATCGCGGCTGTTTGGCGCCGCCGGAATCAACGAGTCGCGCAGACGCTCAAGCAACGCACCGATGAAACCCGAGTGCGACGGCATGCCTGCATCGCACAGCAGCGCCATGGCATCCATGTCGCGCACGATGCCTTGCAACGTCAAGGTAACGGGCGCTTTCCACTCCGGATTGCGATCGAGCAATTGCAGCAGATAGCGCAACCGCACATGCGGCGGATATTTCGGCGGTTGATCGGGTTGCGCCGTGTCGCCGGTGACGATGCCGCCACGATGCAACCAGTGCGAAACCTCCACCAGCCATTCGTTGCGCGCGGCCAGGTCAGCGCGCGGATCGGCATGCGCGAGCAATGCATCGATCTGCCGCCCCGTGTGCAGCGCATCCCGCCATTTGCGCCAGAACTCGGCGATGGATGTAAACATCGATCAACGTCCTTCCTGTCGTTGTTCGTTGTAGCCCTGGCCATGCATTCAGCCAGAACGGCACCTCCCTGTACCTAAGAGCCGCCAGCAAAACGAGTGCGCAGCCGTCAGGCCGGCGCGGTCAGTACTCTCACCTTCAATGATCGCGCTGTTGAATGTAATCGGCCAGCCACAGCAGCGGTTCGGCACGGCCGGAGACGCTGCGGGCCGCGGCGCGCGCCTCGTCGAACAGGGCGTCGGCGCGCTGCCGGGCCGGATCCAGCCCCAGCAGGGAGGGGAAAGTGGACTTGTTTTGCGCCACATCCTTGCCGGCGGTCTTGCCGAGCGTGGCGGTGTCAGTGGTCACGTCGAGTACGTCGTCTTGGATCTGGAAGGCCAGGCCGATGCATTTGCCGTACGTTTCCAGCGCGTGCTGCACGGCAGCTGATGCGTTCGCCGCGATGCCAGCGAGCTGGCAGGTGACCAGGATCAGCGCGCCAGTTTTGCGCGCATGCAGCGATTCCAGTTGTGCCAGCGTCAGGGTGAGGTTTTCCGAAGCCATGTCTACGGCTTGGCCGCCAACCATGCCTAGTGAACCGGAGGCATGCGCGAGCGCGCGGATCATGCGTACTTTTTGCTCCGCATCGAGCGCGTCGGTGGTGACGAGCGCTTCGAAGGCGCTCGTCTGCAGCGCATCGCCGACGAGGATGCCGATGGCTTCGTCATAGGCCTTGTGCACGGTGGGGCGGCCACGGCGCAGATCATCGTCGTCCATCGCGGGCAGATCATCGTGCACCAGCGAATAGGCATGGATCAGTTCCACCGCGCAAGCGGCCGCGTCGAGTTTTTCTGCCTTCACGCCCAGCGCTTCACCGGCGGCATACACCATCAACGCGCGCAAATGCTTGCCACCTTCGCAGGCATAGCGCATGGCCTGATGCAGCCGCTCGGGGTCGATGGAGGCAGGCGGCAGGAGAGTGTCCGTGGTGCGCTCCAGGCGTGTCAGATAGGCCGGTACGCGGTCGGCGAACGCAGAAACCTCGGGGGACGTCAGGCTCATTGGAAATCCGGGCAGAAGGGGAAGCCCGCCCAGCCACGGGGCAGGCAGGTCGCAATTTTAACATTGGCCGCCGGGGCTTCGGCGGCTCAGGCTTCGCGATACCAGAGCAGGATCACGCCCACTAGCATGAAACAGATCGGCCATACCCAACCCGCGATACGCCCGCCCCGGCCCGGCAGGCGCAATTCCAGCCAACGCGCCCAGCCGGCGGCCACGCCCGCCAACGCGAGCGGGGTATGGGTCAGTTCGATTAGGAGCTGGTCCTTTACATTCGAAATTTGATGGCTGTGTGTCAGCAACATCGCGCCGCCGACCGACACCAGCAACGGGAACACCAGCGCCGCTTTCGGACTGCGCAGGCGTTCGGTGCGCACCGCCCATTCGAACAGGCCGAACAGGACGATCAGCGCCACGAAGAAGCGATGCTGTGCCACTTCCACATCGCGCCACGCCGCCCAGAAACCTTCCTGCCCGAGTGGCCACACTTCCGGATCGGAACGCACCAGCAGAAATCCCGCCATCAGCAGGAACAGCAAAGGCCAGTGCTTGAGCCATCGAATGCCTGCTCGATTGAGCAAGGCGAGCAGGCCGATCACCAGCACGAAAATGCCGGCCCAGTGATGATTGTATTCGGACCAGGCGATGTCCTCGGCATTGCGCGGCGGCAACACCCCGGAGCCGGGCACTACCGCCAGCGCGGCGTCCTGATGCCGCTGTGCGGCTTCGTGATCCAATTGCGCCTGCGCTTGCGAGATGGCCAGTTCGTCGTGATCGGGCGACGTCAGTCGCGGCCACGCTGGCGCATTGCGCACGGCGATTTCATGCAAGGTGACGCGATCGGCGGTGAGATCCACCGCCGGCGGCACCGAGGTCAACGATGCAGCCGCGAAGAAAATCGTGAAGCCGACGCCGATTTCCACTTCGGCAAAGCGGCGCAAGCGGATCACCGATGCATCCTGGTTCTTGCGCAGCCGCTCGGTGACCATCAGGTTGCCGAGTCCCAGTGCAAGCAATGCAAGGAACATCGCGATCTTCGCGCCTACCATCACGCCATAGGCGGTGCCGTAAAAACCTTGCAGGCTACCGATATAGAACACGCTCATGACCGCGCCGGAAACGACGATGCTCGCCACACCCACCATCGACATGCGTGAGAAGCGTGCGCCGACCATGCGCCAGCCATTGACATCCTGCAATTTGCTCAGCGCCACGACGAAACAAGGAATGGCGCCGATCCAGATGGCCGCGCCGAACTGATGCAGGCCTTCGACGAACAACAGCAGCATGTTGTGATCAAGACGCGCATACGCATGCGTGGTGAAGGTCGCGGCGGTCAGCTCTATCACACCAAGCAGCAGCGGTAACAGCGCACCGGGCAAGCCGATGGACATGCGCCGGCTCAAGCAGGGAATCAGGCATAGCGCGCAAAACGTCTTTACCGTGCCGGCGATCGCGAATGGCGCCTGCATCACGTCGAAGAAACTCAAGTCCACAGTGGATGACACCACCGCCACCTGCAATCCGACGCCCGCCACTTCGGCCACGATGAGACCGATGGCGCTCCAGATGGTCAGCCGCGCGATGCGTCGTTCAAGGTCGCCGCTTTGCGGCAGCATGTGCATGAACGGGCGAACCAGGAACACCAGGAACAAGATGCCACCCAGCGTCATCGACTGCGCGACGATGGTGATGCCGTGCAGGATGATGCTGAGGTAACCGAAGATATCGACGAGAAGTTCCACTGGAAATACTCAGGAGGACTTTGATGGAATACACCCGCTTATTTTGCCGCTACGCCCACACAAACGCCTCCCTTTCGCGGGGCTGACGGCTGTAAAGCGGAATGCTTTGAGCGTTTAGCGTGCGAGTAGTTACTTACCCACTACCGTAAACGGCAGATCACCACGCGTGATGTGACCATCGAGCGCCAGCGCCTGCCAGCGCAGCGTGTACGTGCCTGGCGTCAGGTCAGCGGTGGTATCCAGCTCGTTGCTTTTGCTGTCGGTCGCGATAGCCAGCACTTTCTCACGCTTGTCTGGACCGATAAGCGTGATGCGTGAACGGTGCTGATCGATCTTGCTGTTGTACTTGAACATCATCTGCACGTGTCCGGCGCTGAGCGTGCCGTTCGGCTTGGGTGTGCTGTCGATGAGGATGGCATGGGCCGAGGCGGCGACACTGGCCAATGCGCAGGCGACGCCAACCACGGTGCTTGCGAAACGGTGACGCAGGGACATGACAGAGTTCTCCATAAACATAGCCGGGGGCGACGGCGATTCGAAACGGATCAGCGATGCCAGCCCAATGTCGGCCCTGTTGCTTGGGCGGCGGCGCGTAGCGCCTGCGTGGCTCGTTGCATGCGTGAGTATAGTCGCGGTAATTCGCCCAGAAGCAGTGGGTGGCCACACATGGCGGCCATCAGGCGCAGCAGGCGTGCGCGTCCCCATGCATCCACGCTGCCGTTCAGCGCTGGCGGGATCGCATCCTGCGCTTCGTCGACGATTGCCCGCAACACGATGAACGGCAGATCACGCTCCCGCGCAACGGCGGCGACGGCGGCGCTTTCCATGTCCACCGCCAGCGTCCCATAACGCTGATGGGCGGTGACTTTGGCTGCGGCGGTGAGCAGTGGCGCGGCAGCAGTCAGCAGCGTGCCATCCATGCGAAGGGGAAATGCTGTCCTGGACAGTTGTTGCTGCAAGCTGGCTCGCCACCTGTCATCCGTGGGATATGAACGTCCCTCTTCGTCGAGCACGCACTCCGGACAAAACAGCACGCCATTACGTAGCTGCTCGCTAAGTGCCCCGGCGACGCCGAACACGCTCAGTGCGACTGCCCCAGACTCGGCCAGTTGCTGCGCCGCTTGCCGCGCCGCAACCGGACCCATACCGCTGAGGTACAGCGCGGCGCCTTCGGCCATGGGGATGACGCGTCCAGACTTCACGTTGCGCGTCACCAGCGTATGCGCTTCCGCCGCCAGCGCCACGACGATGCCGGTCGTATGGATGGGGGTGCCGACGTTCAAGCCTTGGCCAAGGGCAGCAATTGGCGATACCGCGACAACGCCCATAGCGGGAAGTACGCGGTGTAGCCGTGATACTTCAGGTAATACACACGCGGGAAGCCGGGCGCATTATGCGAAGGATGGAACCACAACCCTTCGGCCTGCTGCTTGGCGAGCAGGAACGCGACACCGCGACGCACCGACTCCGAACGTACTTCGCCCACCGCCATCTGCGCCAGCAGCGCCCATGCGGTGGATTGCGGCGTACTGATACCCTGGTTGCGCCCGCGCAGTTCCGGATCGATGTAGCTGTCGCAGGTTTCGCCCCAGCCACCATCGGCGTGCTGGCGCGCGCGCAGCCAGTCAACGGATTTGCGGATATACGGCTGCTGCGGGTCTTCGCCAGCCAGCGCCAGGCCAGCCAGGACGCTCCAGGTGCCGTAGATGTAGTTGCTGCCCCAGCGGCCCCACCAGCTACCGTCTTCCAGCTGCGTGCTGCGCAGGTAGTCGACGCAACGGCGCAAGGCTTCGCGATCCTGCGGGCGGCCCAGCACACCGAGCGCGGCAACCACGCGGCCGGAAACATCCTCGGTGGGTGGATCGAGCAGGGCGCCATGGTCGGCGAAGGGAATGGCGTTGAGGTAGTAGTACGTGTTGTCCGCATCGAACGCGGCGAAGCCGCCATTTTTCGATTGCAGACCGATCATCCAGTCCATGGCGCGATCAGTGTTGAGGCGATGGCGCCCGGATTCGCCACGACGGCGATCCTGAATGTGCAGCAGAGCGGCAACGACGGCCGTGTCGTCGATGTCCGGATAGTAGGCATTGTTGTACTGGAACGCCCAGCCGCCCGGCTTCAGATCCGGCGCGCGCACGGCCCAGTCGCCCTGCAGTTCCAGCTCTTGCTTGGATGTCAGCCAGTCGATGGATTTATCGATGGCGCTTTGCGTGTGCGCATCGTCGCTGGTGTGCATCAGCGTCAGCGCGCTCCACACGGTGTCCCAGATCGGCGACACGCAGGGCTGGCAATAGGCCGAACCGTCCGCGCGATGTACGACCAGTTTCTGGATCGAGCGCAGGCAGGTCTGGCGCGCCGGGTGATCCTTTGGATAACCGAGCAAGGTCATCGCCTCGAGGCTGTTGACCATCGGCGGAAAAATCGCACCGATGCCATCCTCGCCGTTGAGGCGCGGCACGAACCAATCCACCGCTCGCTTGACCGCGCGTTGGCGCACCGCTTTTGGTATGAAGCGATCGGCCACGCGGCCGATTTTGTCCAGCACCAGGAACGTCCGATTAAGCAGGCCGCCACGGCGGAAATAATGGCGCTCCTGCTCCGGCGGCGTGACGAACAGTTCGCGGATATGCACCTTGCGCGGATTGGCAGCCTTGGCCTTCAGCGAGCAAAGGATGGTGAGCGGCACCAGCGTGGTGCGGGCCCAGTAGGAAATCTTGTCGATGTGGAACGGAAACCAGCGCGGCAGCAGCATGATTTCAACCGGTACATACGGCGTGGCGCGCCACGGCACCTGTTCGAACAGCGCCAGCAGGATGCGCGTGAAGACATTCGCCTTGGCCGCGCCGCCATGTGCAAGCACCGCCTTGCGGGCAATACGCATGTGCTCGGCCTCGGGATCCTCACCAGCAGCCTTCAGTGCGTAATAACCTTTGATGGTGCACGACAGATCGATGTCGCCACCGTGATATTGGGGCCAGCCGCCGTGCCCGTCCTTCACCTGCGTGGCGCGCAGGTAGCGCGCCAGTTTCGCCTGCAGTACATCGTCGATTTCATCCATGTAATGCATCATCAGGATGTATTCGGCGGTGATGGTGCAGTCGGACTCCAGTTCAAAACACCAGTGTCCATCCCGATGCTGCTGCGCCAGCAAGGCAACGCGGCCACGCTCGATCGCTTCGTCCAGCGAACCTGGTTGAGTGGACTGGAAAAGCTCGGCAGTAGCGGCGGTTGCGGTGGTAGGCGTGAAGGGGTTCATCGGTGTCGTACTTCCTGTACATCGGCCGGCTCACGCCAATCGGCGTCGGCGATGTGCGGGATGGAACGCTTGGGCCATGTGCGTGCGGGCGTGGAAGGCTCGCTCCATTCGGCGGTCAGCGGGGTGAGCGGCAGGCCGCGCGCGGTGCTCGCGAACAACCAGCGCAATCCGGTGTTGGACTTGCCCAGGAGGCGCGTCATGAGAATGGTGCGCGCCACCGCCTTGCGCGAGATCTTGATCTGCGTGCCGGCGGAGAAATCGAGATTATTTTGCAGGTTGCGCAGCGTGAGCACCGCCATGCCGATCGCCCATAGGCAGAAACGCCGGATACCGGCATGCTTAGTAGGGATCAGCAACGTGTAATCCAACGCCTGGCGCAGATGCGCATGCGCGATGCCGACCAGTTCGGACATCGTGGCGGCGTAGGCTTCGTTCTGCTTGCCGGTTTGCAGCGTTGCCAGCTTCACGCCGTGATGCGCGAACATGTCCTGCGGCAGCCAGCAGGCGCCGCGCGTGCGGTCTTCCCACTGATCCTTGAGGATGTTGACCATCTGCAGGCCCTGGCCGAACGACACCGCCATGCGCAGCATCGCGTTGCGATGCGGCGCCAGCAGCGGTTCGAAATCGACAAACAGCTCCGTCAACATCTCACCGACCACGCCCGCCACGCAGTAGCAGTAGCGATCCAGGTCGTGCAGCGTGGGCAGCCCATGCAGGCCGGCCTTGCGCTGAAATTCGTGCATGCCGTGCGACATGATGCGCAGGCACTTTACGATCGATGCCTGCTGCGATGGATTGAGGCTGCGCGTGACCTCCAGCACCAGCGGCAGCTGCCGCATCAGGTCGCGCTCGGCGTCCAGCGTGCTGTTGGAAAGTTTGGGCGCGATGTCCTGGGCCACTTCTTCCGGATCGGCATCGCCCATCACGGCATCGACGAACGCGTTTTCGAACGCGCGCTTTTCCTCGACCGACAGCGCCGGCTCGTCTTCGATGGTGTCCGCGATGCGGCAAAGCAGATATGCGTTCGCGACGGCGCGCCGCAGTTCCGGCGGGAGCTGCGGGATGGTTAGCGCAAAAGTCCTGGACACCTTCGGCAGGATGGCATCCTGGTAGGCGTCGGCCTTCCCGCGTCCGGCGGTGGCATTGTGTAATTCAATCATTGGCATGCCTCGACCGCCGGAATTATGACACACCCATGCGGGTACGAATCCGGAACGGCGGTCTGGTGCGAGGTTTCCCTGGGGGCTGGTTTGGACGGCATGCGCACTGTACGGCTGGCGTGGGGCTGGCGGGTGGGGGCGGGCATCGCAATATGCTGAAGCACGCGGGGTGCTTGAACAAGCCTGCGTGGTGCATGGGCCGCAATATCGCGATTGAAATGCAGACGAAAGGATGATGGTGAAGGGGGGGGCGGGGCACATGTCTGGTACGCGGTCATCGGCGCATCGCCGGGCGGTTTTCGTCCATAATCGGCCGATGACTTTTCCTCGTTTCTTGCATGCGCGAGTCGTCGCGCCCGTTGTCGTCAGGCCTCTCCTCATCAGGATGATTGCATCGTGAGGGCACTGGTTACCGGCGCCACCGGCTTCGTCGGTTCGGCTGTCGCGCGTCGATTGCTGCGGGATGGGCATGCGGTTCGCGTGCTGGCACGTGCCGGGTCGGATCGCCGCAATCTGCAGGGCCTGGATGTGGAGGTAGTGGAAGGTGACCTCACCCGGCCGGCCAGCCTGCTGCCCGCCTGTGACGGGTGCGAGGTGCTGTTTCACGTCGCGGCCGATTATCGACTGTGGGCGCCCGATCCGGCCGTGCTGTACCAGGCCAATGTCGAAGGCACGCGCGCGATTCTCGAAGCGGCCAAGCGCGCAGGTGTGCAACGCGTCGTCTACACCAGCAGCGTGGCGACGCTGGGCATTCCCAAAGATGGCGCGCCTGGCAGCGAGATCACGCCGGTCACCGTGGACGACATGATCGGCCACTACAAGCGCTCCAAGTTCCTCGCCGAGGAAGTGGCTCGGCAGTATGCGAGCGAAGACGTGCCGGTGGTGATCGTCAACCCGTCCACGCCGATTGGCCCCCACGACATCAAGCCCACGCCGACCGGCCGCATCGTGCGTGATGCGATGGCCGGGCGGTTGCCCGCCTACGTGGATACGGGTCTCAACATTGTGCATGTGGAGGATGTCGCGGCGGGCCATGTGCTGGCGTACGAACGTGGCGTGGTGGGTGAAAAGTACATCCTGGGCGGCTACAACATGAGCCTGCGCGATGTGCTGACCGAGATCGCCCAGATCGCCGGACGCTCACCACCCAAAGTACGCCTGCCGCACGCGGCGGTGATGCCGGTGGCCTACGTCGCCGAAGCGTGGGCGCGGCTTACCGGTATGAATCCCATCGCCACGGTGGAAGAAGTGCGCATGTCGAAAAAGCGCATGTTTTTTACCAGCGCAAAGGCTGAGCGAGAGCTGGGCTATACGGCGCGTCCGGCGCGGTTGGCGCTGGAAGATGCGGTGAGGTGGTTTCAGCAAAAGCGCTGACGTTTGAATTCTTGGTTGCCTTATAGCAGTCATGCCCGCGAAAGCGGGCATCCATTTGCTCTAATGCAAAAAGTAGAAATGGATGCCCGCTTTCGCGGGCATGACGGGGCATGCGGGATTACTTGCGTTTGCGCCGCTCGAAAAACCGTAGCACAGGCAGCGCGCATTTCACCATGAACGGCATCGTGGTCGGACGCAACAAACGCTCATCGTAGCCGGCGAAGCGCCGATCGTTTTCGCTCACGCACGTGGCCATCAGCTCCGCAACGCTTAGTTCCTTCTCGGTCACCGATTGCGCACCGTTGACGGTGAAGTTGTTGTCCTGCGCGTGCTCGTTGCCGTCGGCATCGAGGCTTTTGGCCAGATCCATGCGCTCCATGCCCAGAAAGCACCACACGCGGAACACCTTCCATTCGAAGGCGATGCGCTGGAACAGATTGAGATTGCGCCGATGCCACGCCACCCAGTTGGCGAACAACAGGATGTGGCGGCACTCCTCCTGCATTACCGGTTCGAACGTCTCGATCAGTTCGGGCGGAAACAGGCCCGAATCGTAAGCCACCTTGAACAAGCCGAAGGCGAAGAAGCTATCGATGCACTCGCTGTAGCCGGTGACCAGATAGGCCCATTCGGGATCTTTCGGATATTCGTACAGCGGTTCCGGTACCAGCGGAATGCTGTAGTGCTGGACCATCTTGGAAAGCACTTCCTTATGCCGATTTTCTTCCCACGCGTTCTGCGCGAGGGCGTTTCGCATGAGCGGATCGGCGATCGTGCGCGCATAGGCTGCCATGCGCAGGCGCGCCTTGCCCTCGGTCTGCACGGCGATGTCCCAGATCGGCAGCGAGGTGATGCGATGGAGCGCCGCCTCATCCAGCGTCGGCCATTGCAGTACCGATGGGCGATAGGGATTGAACGTCTCCTCGAACATCCGGCACATCATCTGCTTATGCACGTCCGAGCCGTATTTGATACGTCCGGCTTGCGTGCTCGACCAATGCCGCGTACGCGCTTCGGAGGCGGCGATCGTGGCCGCGTCCGGTTCGCCAGTCGGCAACACCGGTTCCCGATAACCGGGGACCAGTGCTTCGGGGTCAAAAGCCTCGTGTTCGAACGTCATCAATCGGATTCTCTTAAGGATGCTCTGAATTGGCGCGCGCGGACGAGCCCGCATACAGCCTGCGCGCTTCGGCCCATTGCCAGGAAATCAAGGCGGGCACACCGAAACCCACCTCGCGCATGCGCTTGACCAGCGACAGCGCGACGCTGGCCTCCGGTGGCAGCCCGATCATGTTGCCGAACAACACCAGGCCGCCTTCTTGGACACCGAGGCCGGCCGGGACGATGAAAATGATATGGCGCAAGGCTTGCGTCACGGCTTCGATGGCGATCGCATCCCATACGCTGATGGGATAACCCAGCAGATGCAGCGCGAGCCACGTTTCGAAGCTACCCACTACATAGCCGACGAACTGCCAGCCCGTCGCAACCATCAGGCGCAGCGGGCGCGAATACTGTTCGCGAATCTCCTGATCCAGGTTCGCGCCGTCGATCAGTTCGGTGAGCGTGGAACGCCCGCCGAGCAGCTTTTCGGCAAAGCCTTCCAATCGCGAAAAAACCTTGCCATGGCGCAGGATGATGATCAGGAAGATCGGCAGCGGCACGCTCGCGGCGAGTGCCGAAATCACCGTGCTGAACGCGCTGATGCTGCTGGTGAGCTCGATCAGCAGAATGATGCCCAGCGCCGTGAACAGGTATTGATTCACCAGTGTGAGCAACACCTCCATGATGATGCTCGCCGCCACGGCGGCACCGCCGATGCCACGCCATTTCACCAGGCGAATGCCGATGATCTCGCCGCCGATGTTGGCCACCGGCAGCAGACGATTGCTCGCTTCGCGAATTGCGGCCACCCAGAACAGGAATGGCACGGTGGCCTGCCTGTCCGGATCGCGTGGCGCGATCAGTGCGCGCCAACCGAGCACGTCCAGGAGCAGCGGCAATACGTGGAATGGCAGCAACCACAACAGCGGCCAGCCGGCGTGATCGATCGCGGCAGCGATTTCACCCCAGCCCTGATGCGCTACCAGTGCAATGGCGGCACCCAGGCCAAGCAGGCCGGCGACATAGCTGAGCACTTTCATGTTCATGCCTGAGCCACCGCGTCGGAGAAGCCGTCGCAGAGCTGATAGCGCTCGGCGATCAAGGCGCGTACGCGCGGCGACAGCAACGCGGCCAGTTCCTCGGCATGCCGGTATTGAGCCATGCTTTCAGTGATGTGCCCGTGCGAGGCAGGATGCAGATAGACCTCGGAAAGACCATCCGGCAGCGCCTGCAAAATATCCAGCATCACCGTCTCATCCATGCCGCCGCTGTGGCGAAGCCCGAACACGTGATCGTTATAGGCGACGCCCGCGCGATCCAGGCGCCAGCGCATCAATCCCAGCCACGGACGCAACCACGGGCCCATGCCAGGTTCCGATGGCAGGCGGATCGCGCGCATGCCGTACTCCCGGCCGATGGTCAGCATGAGCGTGAGGATGGTGGGATGCAGATGGAAATGCTTGTGCGCGTTGACGTGATCAAGCTTGAGCCGGGTAGCCGCAAAGGCTTCAAACTGCGCGCGAATTTCATCAGCGAGCTGACGGCGCACGTGCGGCAGAAAGAAGAAGCGAAAACCGTTGTTCACCATGTTCGAATCGAACATGCCGTTAGCATCGACGAGGTCGGGAATGCGCGTACGCGGCAGCATCGCCCGTCCATCGGCCAACACCAGGTGCAAGCCCACGGCAAGGCCAGGATGCTGTTTCGCGCGCGCCACCGCATCGGCCACGGCTGGCGCGGCCACCATCAAGCTCGCAGCACGCAGCACGCCATCGCGATAACCGCGTTCGACGGCATCGTTGACAGCCTCATGCAAGCCGAAGTCGTCGGCGGTGACGATCAGCCGTGGACGATGCGACGCTGCAGCGTGTTCGGGGTTTGGTTTTATCGAGGCATTCATAGGTGTCGGTGCAATGCTCAATCTTGCCTGGCCGTCATTCCCGCTTTCGCGGGAGCGACGACGAGGAAAAATCGGGCATTGCGAATGTCATGGAGACACCCATGCCCAAAACGGGAAGGGGATCAGGCCTCGTGCGCGCGCAGGAAGCGGAAGAACTCCACGCCCTCGCGCAGACGGCGCTTCATCATCTCCCAGCTCGTCAGCATTTCCTTGACGATTTCCCAGATCTTCGACGGGCGGAAGTAGAAGGCCCGGTAGAACCTTTCCACGCCGTGGAAAATTTCCTGTTTGGAAAGATGCGGATACTCGATGAGTGCCAGCTGCACACCCTTGTCGTTGACGAGGTTGACCGCTTCGTTCTCTTTCAGCCAGCCGTTCTCAACCGCTTGCTTATACAGCGAGGTGCCCGGATAGGGCGCTGCCAAGGAGACCTGGACAGTATGCGGGTTGATTTCTTTCGCGTACTGGATTGTCCTTTCGATGGTTTCCTTCGTTTCACCCGGCAGGCCGAGGATGAAGGTGCCATGGATCTGGATACCCAGCTTGCGGCAGTCCTCGGTGAAGCGGCGCGCGATGTCGGTGCGCAGGCCCTTCTTGATGTTGTGCAGAATCTGGTCGTCGCCTGATTCATAACCGACCAGCAGCAAGCGCAGGCCGTTTTCCTTCATGATCTTCAGCGACTCGTGCGGCACGTTCGCCTTCGCGTTGCACGACCACGTCCAGCCCATTGCGCCAAGGCCGCGTGCGATGTCATGCACGCGCTCCATGTTGGAGCTGTCGGTGAAGGTGTCGTCGTCGAACATCAGCTCCCGCACTTCGGGCATGTTCTCTTTGATCCACTTCGCCTCGGCCAGTACGTTCGCCGCCGAACGCGTGCGATAGCGATGACCGCCGACCGTCTGCGGCCACAGGCAGAACGTGCACTTGGAGCGGCAGCCGCGACCGGTGTAGATGGAAACGTACGGGTGCTTCAGGTAACCGATGAAGTAATTGTTGATCGTCAGGTCGCGCTTATAAATCGGCGCGACGAACGGCAAGTCGTCCATGTTCTCGATCATCGCGCGCGGCGGATTGTGCTGCACGGTGCCATCGGCCAGCTTGTAGCTGATGCCGGTGATGCTTTCGAACGGGCGGCCTTCGGCCACTTCCTTGCAGGTGTAGTCGAATTCTTCGCGCGCGACGAAATCGATGGCCGTCGATGCGGTGAGCGAGCCGGTCGGATCGACCGCTACTTTCGCGCCCACCAGGCCAACCATCACCTCGGGTTTGCGCTGCTTGAGCAGCTCGGCGAACTTGGCATCGGTCGGGAACGACGGCGTGCTGGTGTGGATGATCACCAGGTCGTATTCCGCGGCGATCTTCAAGCTTTCTTCGACGGAGATCTCGTCGGCCGGTGCGTCGAGTACGCGCGAGTCGGGCACCATTGCGGCCGGCTGCGCCAGCCAGGTCGGATACCAGAAGCTCTTGATCTCGCGCTTGGCCTGATAGCGCGAACCCGCGCCGCCATCAAAGCCATCGAAGGAAGGAGCTTGCAGAAAAAGCGTTTTCATTACGAATGACTCCTGCGGGGCGTTCAATGTGCCCGGGGTAGCAGATCGTTCAAAGAGTACGAGCCGCCAAGTTAGGTCTACGGCGCTGAACCGTCGCCTCGTGCATGCAGTACCTGTCCGCGCCATTTTACCTGCCAACCGGCCAGGGCAGTTGCCCATTCCATCAGCAATAAGACGTCGCGGAGGGGAATCAACAGGACTTCATGCCAGGCGAAGGCTTGATCGCTGATGCGCCGCTGCAAAAAGTGTAGCAAAACCCGCGCGGCGCCACCGAGCAGGGCCAGGCCCGCGCTGACCGGCCCGGGGGCCAGAAGCAGGCCCAGTAATAGCAAAGGCGAGGTAAAACACACAAAAGTAAGGGCAAAACCGGCCTGGGCGATCGAGCGTATGGTGCGTAGCCAGCGCAGTTCGTGCGACCACAAATCTTTCAGATGGCTTTCGCCGACATCCGTGCCGACCACGACATCCGACAGCACCGTGCGCAAGCCGGCGCGACGCGTCAGCTCGCCGAGCCAGAAATCGTCGGCCAGTGTGTCGCGCAAGGCTGCGAACCCGCCGATCGTTTCGAGCGCATCGCGACGCAGGGCAATGGTCGAGCCGAAGGCGAAGCGAGTGGAGCCGAAGGCATGTGAAAGCTTCACGGAAGGTGCGAACCAGTCGTCGATGAATAGACGTCCAAGCCGCGACCAGATCGAAGGCCCGGCCATGCCATAGTACAGGCAGGTGACGATACCCACCGAGGGATCGGCCAGCGGCGCCGTCACGCGCGTGAGATAATCCGGCCCCACATGGATGTCGGCATCGGCCAGTACCAGCAGATCGTGCCGCGCATGCGGCAGCATGTTCATGAGGTTGCTGACTTTGAAGTTCGCGCCGTGCACGCGCGGATCGACGGCCAGTGCGATCGCGCGCTGCGGGAAGGCTTCACGCAATCGTTCGACCACGGCAATGGCCGGGTCGTCCGGGTCGCGCACACCAAATACCAACTGGTAGTCAGGGTGCGTCTGCATGCAGAAGCTGCGCAGGTTCTCATAAAGCCTGGGCTCGGCACCATGCAGCGGCTTGAGTATGCTCGCCGGGCACGGCCGATCGGCTGCGCCGGTGATTTGGGATGTTCGGGGCGCTTTCATCACGGCCCACACGGCTGCGCAGGCATAGCCTGTCGCGCCAAATGCAAGCGCGATGCCCAGTACGTGGATAAGCGTGTCGATCAGCCAGCTTGAGAACATAGATGTTTATGCTACCGACAAATCGCCGACACGAAGTGCGCGGATGTATGGCCTTGAGTGCGCTCGTGCAAGAGGGCATGCCATGACGCATATCAGACGCTGGCGCGGCACAGGGTGGTGCGCGTTGCTGTTCGTGTTGTGCTGGGCCGGCTATGCCATAGCGGATGATGCCGACGGTTATGTGCCCACACCCTCGTCGATCGCGGGCGACTGGCTGGTGGAAAGCCACGATGCCGTGATCCACATCGAGCAGGCGGGCGACCAGTACCAGGGCCGCATTCTGTGGCAGCTGCACGATACCTATGGGCCCGAAGACGGCCCCGAGCTCGCCGGCAAGCGGGTCACCGATCGCAAAAACCCCGATCCGGCCCTTCGTTCCAGGCCGTTGACCGGCCTCAGGCTCCTATGGGGGCTGACGTTCGACCCGGGCGACAAGAAGTGGCGGGACGGCCACGTCTACAATTCGGACGATGGCCGCACCTATAATTGCTGGGTTCGGATGCTTGGCCCGGACCGGCTGAAGCTGCATGGCTACCTTGGCATCAGCCTGTTCGGCGGCAGTACCGTGTGGACCCGGGTCACCATGAAAACGACCGCGGCGCCCGGGCAACGGCCGTTCGTGGAGGCGCCCGGGAAGTAACCGGTCCGGCTGTCCCGGCGATATCCGTACAAGACCCTCTCCCCCTTACGAGACATCATGAATCGCGAATCACGCACCGATGCATCCGGTGAACTGCGCGCGGCTTCCCAGGCTCAGCCCAACATCGCCCTGGTCAAATACTGGGGCAAGCGCGACGCGGCGCTGAACCTGCCGGTCGTAGGCTCCATTTCGATCACGCTGGAGAGCCTGTGGACGCGCACTGATGTGCGTTTCGTGCCGGGGCATAAAGAGGACCGCGTCAGCCTCAATGGCCGCAGCGATGAAGCCGAAGGCAAACGCATCAAGGCGTGTTTGAATCTGCTGCGTGAGCGCGCGGGTGTGGACTACGGCGCCGAGGTGGCGAGCCGCAACAACTTCCCCACCGCGGCAGGGCTCGCCTCTTCTGCATCCGGTTTTGCGGCGCTGGTGCATGCCGGCGCGCGTGCGCTGGGGCTCGATCTGAGCCTGGCCGAACAATCGGTACTTGCACGCCGTTGCTCGGGTTCGGCGGCGCGCTCCCTCTTCGGCGGTTATGTCGAATGGGCGCACGGCACGTTGGCCGACGGCACCGATTCGGTGGCGCGGCCGTTGCTGGATGCCGAAGCATGGCCGCTGCGCGTGGCGGTAGCGATCACCTCTACCGCGGCCAAGCAGGTCGGCTCTACCGAAGGCATGCGGCGTACGGCGGAGACCTCGCCCTATCAATCGGCGTGGATCGATACCCAGGAAACGGATCTGGGCGTGGCCCGCGACGCCATTCGCGAGCGCGACTTCGACGCGCTGGCGCGCATCGCCGAATACAGTTGCCTGAAGATGCACGCGCTGGCGCTCGCCGCGCAGCCGGGCCTGCTTTATTGGAACGGCGCAACGGTCGAGTGCATGCATCGCGTGCGTGCGTTGCGCCAGCAAGGCGTGCCGGTGTTCTTCACGGTCGATGCGGGTCCGCAGGTGAAAGCCGTTTGCGCCCCCTCGGCCATCGAGCAAGTGAAGGCTGCCCTGCGGGATGTTGCCGGTGTGCTGGATGTGCTCGATACCGCCCTCGGTGAAGGCGCGCGTGCCATTGTGCCGGAAGCCGTGGAGGCGTGATGGAGCTCACCGCCAGCGCACCTGCCAAGCTGGTCCTGCTGGGCGACTACGCCGTGCTGGAAGGTGCGCGCGCCCTGGTGCTGGCGGTGGATCGGCGCGCCCAGGTGCGCTTGGTGTCGCGCGCCGACCGTGCGTGCCATGTCCATGCGCCGGACCTTGGTATCGACGAAGCCCGCGCGATCATCGGCAGCGATGGCCGCTTGCAGTGGCAATGCGATGACGCCATTCGAACCAAGCTCACACTAGTGGATCATGTGTGGCACGGTCTGCTTGGCGAAGGCCTTGCGCCGGTTGCCGGGGAAGGCATGGACGTGCATCTGGATACCTCCGGTTTCTTTCATGCGGATGGACCGACACGCGCCAAGCTCGGGCTCGGTTCCAGCGCGGCATTGACCGTGGCACTTGCCTGCGCATGGGCCACGTACGCGGGGCACGCCGAGGCAACCGCCGATCGCACGCAGTGGATGCGGCGACTGCTGCGCATGCATGGCGCGTGGCAAGGCGGTCGCGGCAGCGGCGTGGATATCGCCGCCAGCGTAGCGGGCGGCTTGATCTGCTACCAACTCGTCGGCGCTGCGCGCGAACCCACCTATGAACAGGTGTCGATGCACGGCTTGCATTGCCTGTTCGTATGGTCGGGGCAGTCCGTGTCCACGGGTGATTCGCTTGAGCGCCTTGCGCGCTGGCGTGAAAGCCATGCGGCCGATTATGCCGCGCACATGAACGAGCTCAGCGCTATTTCCACTGCCGCGATCGATGCGCTACGGCAACAGCGCATGCAATCTTTCATTGGCCTTACGAACGAATACGCGTTGGGTTTGCAGCGTTTTGGCGCCGCGTGCGGTCTGGAAATCTACTCTCCCGCACAAAAACAGCTTGCCAATATGGCATCCGGTACCGATGTCAGCTATAAGCCTTGCGGCGCTGGCGGCGACTTTGGCGTCGTGTTCGCTCCGAGCGCGGAAAGGTTGGCGACATTTGAACGCGCCATTGTTTCGGCCGGTATGCAGGTCGTTCCCCTAGGACTTGATACCCACGGGTTGAGTTGCCATATGCGCCCGGACGCCAAATCTGCCCCTTCAAGGATTTTGACGTGATCGCAACTGTTAGGACGTCATGGCTCACGCGCCACATGCCGGTCGTGGCGTCAGGTATGCGACAAATGACCCATCACGGAGTGCTTAAGTCATGAGCGCCGATTCTTCGAGTGCCGAACGGTCCCGCTTTCCAGCTTTCTACAAACTTTCGGTATCGGACCGTGTGCGTATTATTCATGAGCGCGGCTGGTTGTCGGCCGAGGATTATCAGGCGCTCGTGTCTGGCGATCACACGCTGAAGATCCACAAAGCCGACAAGATGATCGAAAACGTCGTCGGCGTGATGGGCTTGCCGGTCGGTTTGGGTTTGAACTTCCTGGTCAACGGTCGCGACTACATCGTGCCGCTGGTGGTGGAAGAACCGTCGATCGTCGCGGCGCTGTCGTCCGCTGCCAAACTCGTGCGCGGCACCGGCGGTTTCACGGTAGAAAGCACCGAGCCGGTATTGATCGGCCAGGTGCAGGTGGTGGACGTACCGCATCTGGCGCACGCGAAGGCCACGCTGCTGCAGCGTAAGGACGAGATCCTCAACCTCGCCAACAGCCTGCATCCGCAGATGGTGGCGCGCGGCGGCGGTGCGCAGGATCTGGAAGTGCACGTGCATCCGCGCCCCGAAGGCGGCGACATGCTGGTGCTGCACCTGCTCGTCGATACGCGCGACGCGATGGGCGCCAACCTCGTCAACACCATGTGCGAAGGCATCGCCTCGCTAGTGGAGACGATGACGGGCGGGCGCGTGTTTCTGCGCATTCTTTCCAACCTCACCGATCGCTCGATGGTGCGCGCACGCTGCGTGATTCCGGCCGACCAGCTCACCGGCAAGGGTTTCGAGGGTGAAGAAGTGCGAGATGGCATCCTGCTCGCGAACGAATTCGCCAGCATCGATCCGTATCGCGCAGCTACACACAACAAGGGCATCATGAACGGCGTCGACGCCGTCGCGCTCGCCACCGGCAACGACTGGCGCGCCATCGAAGCGGCAGCGCATGCGTATGCCGCGCGCGGTGGGCGCTACACCTCGCTCACGCGCTGGTACAAGGGCGAAAAGGGCGAGCTGATCGGCGAGCTGGATATACCGATGAAGGTCGGCACCGTCGGCGGTCCGCTGCAGTCGAACGCCACGGTGGCGCTCAACTTGCGCCTGCTCGGTGTGAAGACGGCGCGCGAACTGGCCGAAATCATGGGTGCGGTCGGCCTTGCACAGAATTTCTCTGCCTTGCGCGCGCTGGTGACCGAAGGCATCCAGCAAGGCCACATGACGTTGCACGCACGCAGCGTTGCCGTGGCGGCAGGCGCCACACCGGAAATCTTCGACACCGTGGTGGAGCGCCTCGTGGAAAGC
Source organism: Dyella monticola (assembly GCF_003363155.1). Taxonomy (GTDB): domain Bacteria; phylum Pseudomonadota; class Gammaproteobacteria; order Xanthomonadales; family Rhodanobacteraceae; genus Dyella_B; species Dyella_B monticola. The sequence goes on from NZ_QRBE01000013.1 coordinate 85,330, forward strand.
GGCGAGATCAAGATCTGGAAGGCACAGGAGATCGTCGACCAGGTGCGCAAGGAGTCGCGCGGCGTGCCGGCGACCACCATCGAACAGCCGTCGGTGGACCATCGCGCCTGCGGTCACGGCAAGATCATTCTGCTGGGTGAGCACGCCGTGGTGTACGGCAGTCACGCGATTGCCGCGCCGGTGCCGTTGGCAGTGCGCGCGGTGGCGCAAGATACCAAATCTGGCGGCGTGGATATGTTCATTCCCCGCTGGGGCGTGGAATATCGCTTGCATCGTGATCCGGCGCATCGCGATTCGTTCCAGCGTTCGCTCGGCATCATCTTCGATGAGCTGCAGTTGACCGATCGCTCGATGCGCATCGAAGTGTTCCCGAACGTACCGCGCGCGATGGGCCTCGGTGGGTCCGCCGCGATGGCGGTGTCGGTGATTCGCGCGCTCGATCAACACTACAAGTTGGGTTTGAGCGACGAAGAGATCAACGCGCTGGCCTTCCGTTGCGAAGAAGTGGCGCACGGTTCGGCTTCGGGCATCGACAATACGGTCGCTACCTATGGCAAGCCGTTGTTGTACAAGCGCGCCGGCAAGAAGGGCGACGCGCCGATGGTGCGCGAGCTGCATCTGCCCAAGCGCATTCCGCTGGTGATCGGCATCAGTGGCAAGGAAAGCCTCACCGCCGTGACAGTCGGTAAGGTGCGCACGGCATGGCAGCGCAGTCCGGCGCTGTACGATGGCATCTTCCAGCAGATCGACGCGCTCACGCTGCAAGGCGTGGAAGCGATGCAGCAGTATGATCTGGAACGTCTCGGCGATCTGATGAACATCTGCCACGGCCTGCTCAACGCGCTGCGCGTGTCGAGCTGGGAAGTGGAAGAACTGGTGCAGATCGCGCGCGAACACGGTGCGCTCGGCGCAAAACTCACGGGCGGCGGCGGTGGTGGTTCGATCGTCGCGCTGTGCCCGCAAAATCGCGACAAGGTGGCCGCTTCGATACGCGACGCCGGTTACCAGGCGATGGAGGTCGACATTGGATAACGCAGAACACGAACGCCAGGACTGGCGCGATTCCAACGAAGTGGTGTCGTTCGACGACGAGCCGCTGATCCTGGTCGACCATGACGATCGCGATGTCGGTTTCATGGACAAGGCCTCCGCGCATGTCGGCAGCGGCACCTTGCATCGTGCCTTTTCGCTGTTCGTGTTCAACACGAAAGGCGAGTTGCTGTTGCAGCAGCGCGCACCGGGCAAGCGCCTTTGGCCGGGCTTCTGGTCCAACACCTGCTGCAGCCATCCGCGCCGCGGCGAGACGGTGGACACCGCCACCCATCGCCGCCTGAAGGAAGAGCTCGGCATGGCCTGTCCGCTGGACTACCTGTTCAAGTTCGAATACCAGGCGCAGTTCGACGCGGATGGTGCCGAGCACGAGTTATGCTGGGTGTATGCCGGTTGCAGCGACGATGCGCCCACGGTGAATGTGAACGAGATTTCAGGCCTGCGCTACATCGTGCCGGATGCACTGGATGCGGAAATCGCGGCCAAGCCTGAGTCGTTCACACCCTGGTTCAAGATCGAGTGGGAGCGGATTCGCCGCAACTATCCCCACGTATTCGAGCCACGCATCAAAGATTAACGATCGGGCAGGGCGGCCGTACGAGCATGGTTCGTGTGGCTTATACTGTACTGGCTAGGTAAGATTTCCCTGCTAGCGGCTGCACCAAGCACGCAGCGCTGCACAGACATTCCGGAGAATCCCTTGGGTATCCCTCTTATTCAACAAACCACGATCGCTCAATACATTCTCAAGAAGAAGCTGAGTGGTCAGAAGCGCTACCCGTTGGCGATGATGTTGGAGCCATTGTTCCAATGCAACCTGGCGTGCGCCGGTTGCGGCAAGATCGATCAGCCCAAGGAAATCCTGCAAAAGCGCATGAGCGTGGAGCAAGCCTTGGCTGCGGTGGACGAGTGCGATGCGCCCGTGGTGTCCATTCCCGGGGGTGAGCCGCTCATTCACAAGGATCTGCCGAAGATCGTTGAAGGTCTTATCGAGCGCAAGAAATTCGTGTACCTGTGCACGAACGCCATCCTGATGCCCAAGCATATCGATGAATACAAGCCTTCACCGTACTTCACCTGGTCCGTGCATCTTGATGGACTGGAGAAGCAGCACGACAAATCCGTCTGCATGGATGGCGTGTTCGAAAAGGCTGTCACGGCGATCAAGCTGGCGCTGTCCAAAGGTTTCCGCGTAACGGTGAACTGCACGCTGTTCAACAGCGAGCCGCCGGAAGAAGTCGCCGACTTCTTCGACTACGCGATGGAACTGGGCGTGGAAGGCATCACCGTGTCGCCGGGCTACAGCTACCAGCATGCACCGCGCCAGGATGTGTTCCTGGGCCGTACCGAGAGCAAGCAACTGTTCCGCGACATCTTCAAGGTCGGCAAGGAACGCAAGCGCAAGTGGGCGTTCAATCAGTCGGCGATGTTCATGGACTTCATCGCGGGCAACCAGGCGTACCAGTGCACGCCGTGGTCCAACCCCACGTATAACATCTTCGGCTGGCAGAAGCCGTGCTACTTGCTGGTCGACGAAGGCTACGCCAAGACCTACAAGGAACTGATGGAAGAGACCGAGTGGGAGAAGTACGGTGTCGGCATCAATCCGAAGTGCGACAACTGCATGGCGCATTGCGGCTTCGAAGGCACTGCCGTGAACGACATGTTCGCCCATCCGTTGAAGGCGCTGAAGGTGTCGATGTTCGGTCCGCGCACCGATGGCCCGATGGCGCCGGATTTGCCGGTGAAGTACGGCAACCGTGCCGATGCGACGGCCATCCACATTCCGATCAGCTCGATCCAGCGCCGCACGTCCACCACGACCGACGCGAACCATTGATCTGAAAACGGCCGACGATGGGGCTCTTGGAATGGATTGCCGCGTCGCTGCCGGCATTGATGTGGGTAGGGCTGCTGCTGACACCGTGGCGGCCCTGGAGTACCCGTGAACGGATCGAGGCCGACCCGCACGCCGCGTCGGTCGATCTCAGTCAGATCACGGTACTGATCCCCGCACGCAACGAGGCCGATGTCATCGGCCTCACGCTGTCTGGCCTGCAGGCTCAAGGCAGTGGCTTGCAGATCATTGTGGTGGACGATCAATCCACCGATGACACGGGGAACATCGCCGCCGCCTTCCCCAATGTGCGTGTGATTGGCGGGCAGCCTTTGCCGCAAGGCTGGGCAGGCAAGCTATGGGCGCTGGAGCAGGGCAACGCGCACGTGCACACACCGATGACCTTGCTGCTGGATGCTGACATCCAATTGCAGCCCGGCCTGTTGCCGGCGTTGCTCGCGCACAAGCAGCACGACAATCGCCAATTCGTTTCGCTGATGGCCGACCTCCGCCGTACCAGCTTTTGGGATCGCCTGCTGCTGCCGGCGTTCGTGTATTACTTCAAGCTGCTGTACCCCTTTTCGATTTCCAACTCATCCTCGCGTTTGGTCGCGGCGGCGGCAGGCGGCTGCATCCTGGTCGATACCCAGGCGCTGCAACAGGCCGGCGCCTTCGCCAGCCTGCGCAATGCGCTGATCGACGACTGCACCCTGGCCCGGCAGATAAAGAACGCCGGCTACCGCACCTGGCTGGGCTTGAGCCGCGGGGTGGTCAGCCTGCGCCCTTACGGCAATCTGCGCTCCATTCACGATATGGTGGCGCGCTCGGCCTTCACCCAACTGGGCTATTCCACGCTGCTTTTGCTGGTGGTGACGGTGCTGTTCGCCATCGCCTACGGGCTGCCCTTCGCCATGCTCGGCTCGCCGGCCTGGCGCCTGGGCTTGCTGGCGCTGGCGGCGATGATGCTGAGCTATGTGCCCATGCTGCGCTACTACCACATGCGGCTGGCCTGGGCTCTCCTGCTGCCGCTGGGTGCGGTGCTTTATCTGGGCATGACCTGGAGCTCGGCGATCCGCTACTGGCGCGGCGTGCGCTCCAAGTGGAAAGACCGTACCTATAGCACCTGAAGGGAATCCCGCCCGGTAGGTCATCCGGCAGGCTTGGAAGGGGGGGATGGCTCTGGCTAGAGTCGGGCGCTAGTCTTTCACCTTCCTGCCCGTCGGCAGCCACTTTCCCGGGGAGCTTCCATGCTTCGTCTTCGTGTTCTCGCGATCGGCTTGTCCGTCGCGCTCGCCGCCTGTTCGCAATCCCATAATGAAAACGCCAGCGCGCCGGCCGCTTCTGCCAGCGCGCCGGCCAAAGCAGCGACCACCGCTACCGCCGAGGCGCCGATGAGCAATCCGTTCTTCACCGCCAGCACGCTGCCCTATCAGGCGCCGCCGTTCGACAAGATCAAGGACGGCGACTATCAGCCGGCTATCGAAGAAGGCATGAAGCAGCAGTTGGACGAGGTCGACAAGATCGCCAACAATCCCGAGCCGGCGACCTTCGAGAACACCTATGTGGCGCTGGAAAAAACCGGCGTGTTGCTTAATCGCGTGATGGCCGTCTTCAACGCCGTTACCAGCGCCAACACCGACGACGCGCTGCAGAAAGTGCAGGAAGACGAAGCTCCCAAGCTTGCTGCGCACGAAGATGCCATCCATCTCAACAGCAAGCTTTTCGCACGCATCCAGGCTGTCTACGATCAGCGCGACTCGCTCAAGCTCGACCCGGAATCGCAGCGCCTGATCGATGTGGTGTATCGCCAGTTCGTCATGGCCGGTGCCAAGCTTTCGGACACCGACAAGGCCAAGCTCAAGGACTACAACAAGGAAGAGGCGAGCCTCGAAGCGCAGTTCAACAACAAGTTGCTTGCCGCCGCCAAAGACGGCGCGCTGGTTGTCGACGACAAGAGCAAGCTTGCCGGTCTTTCCGATGAAGACATCGCCGCCGCCGCCCAGGCCGCCAAGGATCGACACCTCGATGGCAAATGGGTACTCACGCTGCAGAACACGACGCAGCAACCCGAACTGCAGGATCTGACCGATCGCGACACGCGCAAGGCGTTATTCGAAGCATCGTGGATGCGCGCGGAAAAAGGCGATGCCAATGACACGCGCGACACCATCTCGCGCATCGCTCAGTTGCGCGCACAGGAAGCCAAGCTGCTCGGCTTTCCCAATTACGCCGCGTGGACGCTGCAAGATCAGATGGCCAAAACGCCGGAAACGGTGATGAGCTTCATGGGCAAGCTCGCGCCCGCCGCCGTCGCGCGCGCCAAGCTGGAAGCGGCCGACATCCAGAAGCAGATCGACAACGATCAGGCTGCGCTCAAGCAACCCACCTTCAAGCTCGAACCGTGGGATTGGGAGCATTACGCCGAAGAAGTGCGCAAGGCCAAATATGATCTGGATGAGTCACAGATCAAGCCGTACTTCGAACTGGACAACGTGCTGCAGAACGGCGTGTTCTACGCCGCCAACCAGCTTTACGGCCTTACCTTCAAGGAACGCAAAGACATCCCCGTCTACAACCCGGATGTACGCGTGTTCGAAGTGTTCGACAAAGACGGCAAGTCGATCGCGCTGGCCTATTTCGATTACTTCAAACGCGACAACAAGAACGGCGGCGCGTGGATGGATAACTTCGTGCAGCAGTCCAAGCTGCTGGGCACCAAGCCGGTGATCTACAACGTTGCGAACTTCACCAAGCCTGCACCGGGCCAGCCGGCGCTGCTGTCGACCGATGACGTGGTTACCATGTTCCACGAATTCGGCCACGGCCTGCATGGCATCTTCGCGGACGAGCAATACCCCACCTTATCGGGTACGCAGACTGCGCGCGACTTCGTGGAATTCCCCTCGCAGTTCAACGAGCATTGGGCGTTTGATCCGAAGGTCTTTGCCCACTACGCCAAGAACTACAAGACCGGCGAACCGATGCCGCAGGAGCTGGTGGACAAGCTCAAGAAAGCCCAGTTGTTCAACAAGGGCTACGACATGACCGAACTGGTTTCCGCGGCGATGCTCGACATGAACTGGCATACGTTGTCGGCGGATCAGTCCAAGCAGGACGTCGATGCGTTCGAAGCGGCTGCGCTGAAGAAAGATGGCACCGACCTTTCCTATGTACCGCCGCGCTATCGCTCAAGCTATTTTCTGCACATCTGGAGCAATGGCTATGCGGCCGGCTACTACGCGTACCTGTGGACGCAAATGCTCGCCGACGACGCCTTCGAGAACTTCAAGGACCACGGTGGACTGACGCGCGAAAACGGCGACCACTTCCGCGCCATGATCCTCTCGCGCGGCAACACCGAAGAGCTCGCCAAGCTGTACAAGGACTGGCGTGGCAGCGATCCGAGCCTCGAGCCCATGCTGATCGATCGCGGACTCAAGCAGCAGACACCCACCAAGTAAGCGTCACTTTCATGGCATAAGAGAAAGGCCGGCATTCTGCCGGCCTTTCTTGTTCTACGATGGAGTGCGACCTTGATGTCAGTCAAGCAACCACTGCTGTGGCGCCAACCCGTTATCGGTCCAGATCTGCAGTTGCGTGCCCTCCGTCGTCGAGCCGCCGGTGTCGTCCAAATTCAGCGATCCAGACGCCTGGTTCATCAACTTGTACGTGCCGTTACCCAGATCCATGAACAACCACGACTGATTCGCATTGCCTACGCAACCCCATAGGGTGACCAGATTGCCAGGCGTAGTGCTGCCGCCTGTGTTGTCCACGCACAGCCCTGAGTACTGGTTCTGGATGCTGTACCAACCACCGCCCTCGGCGTGCACCACCCAGTTTTGTACGGCCAGTCCGTTGCAATCCCACAGTTCGGCACTGGTGTCGTTGGTCGTGCCCCAGCCCGTGTCGTCCAGGCACAGCGAGGTATTTTGCATGTTGTGGAACGCGTGCACCGAACCATCCGTCGGCAGGTTGTTCCACGATTCGCTGCCGAAGTAGGTAATGCAGCCGCCATTGTTGTAATCGGAGGCGAGCTCGAGAATGTTCGAGCCATCCGTAGCGGGCAGCAGGGCGGACGAATAGTTCGGGCAATAATTGTTGTACGCCGTAGGTACCTGCACGGGCGCATTGATCGTGTACCAGTTGCCGCTGCCATCGACGTTGGTGTTCACGAACAATACTTCGCCGTTGGAATTGGACACTGCACCGCTCGACTCGTACATCACCTGTCCGACCAGCACGATCGCGCCGTTGCTGGAAATGACGGATGGGCTCCACACATTCACCGGCGCGTGTTCCAGATATTGCCCCGTGGCGGTGGCCACTTTTGTGCCAGTGTTGGTCGGGTCACCGAAATTCCAGCCATCCGTGGACGTGCGATAGAACACGGTGCACGCGGCAGGACCGCACAGTTCATAGCTCATGAAGAAATGGCCGTCCGGCAGCTTGCTCACCGTGGCCATGCCCGGGCGATCCGCCTGGACGGTACTGGCGACGGTGTTGGTTTTGTCCTGCCAGGTCAATCCATCGTAGGTGCGGATCTGTGCGAGTTTCTGGCTGCAACACGCATCCGTCTCGTCGGACCAGAACATCACCAGTCCACCATCATTGGCGACTTCAAACTCCGGTTCCCACAAACCGTGTGAGCTATCTCCGCCTTGCACGGGCGTACTGTGGTACGACCACGAGACACCTTGGTTGGTACTGGTATAGACCTCAATGGCCGGTGTGGTGGTGTTGTTGTAGGTCGCCGCGAATATCAGTGTTCCTGCTGCCAGTGCGCCAACTTGTTGAGGTAGCTCGTAGAGCGTCGCACAACAGTATTCGGTACTACCGCTGATCGTCGGTACAGGCCCGATCAAATTCCAACTCGCGCCATTGTTCGTGCTTTGAAAGATGATGCCGTTCGTGCTCGCCACCAGCATGCCGTTGACGGATGCTGGGCCATGCTCCAGGCGAACCACGCGCGGATAAAGCGTGCTTCCGCTAAGCAGCGTACCGGTGGCGGCGTGCGCTGGTCGCGTGCCGATGGCAAGCGAGACGACCAACAACAGCAAGCCAAGGGAACGCCAAGTCGACCAAAATCTCGGGTGTTTCATAAAGCATCTCCTCTGCCGCAAGTGGCGACATGTGATGTTGAAGACAAAGCCGAATAGTCGTTCTTGTTGTATGTAACCGGCCGGATGTGTGCTCCGGCCGGGTGTTCCCCTCTTGCAAACTGCGATGGATCAGCGGCCGATGTCGCGCAGCCGCTTGCCACTCATGAGATTGCGTTCGATCTGTTCCAGCGTGATGCCCTTTGTTTCCGGCACCAGCCAGATCGTCAACGCGATGAACACCACGTTGAAGGCGGCGTAGAGCCAGAACGTTGCCGCATTGCCAATGCCGTTGAGCAAGCTCAGGAAGGACACGCCCACCAGCCAATTGGCCGCCCAGTTGGTGAAGGTGGAACAGCCGATGCCGAAGTCGCGACCCTTGAGCGGTTGGATCTCCGAGCACAGCGTCCAGATGAGTGGGCCGGCGGACATCGCGAAGCCCACGATAAAGATCAGCAGCATGCCCACGGTGAAGATCTGCTCGCCGTGCGAGTGGATGCCCAGGTGCATCATCGTGCCGACCACGCCGAGGCCCAACGCCATCAGAATAAAGCCGATGTGCAGGATCGGCTTGCGGCCCAGTTTGTCCACCAGGCCGATCGCGATGAAGGTGGCCAGTACGTTGACCAGGTCGACGATGACCGTGAACCACATCTGCGCTTCGGTGGCATAGCCCATGCCCTGGAAGATGCGCGGGGCGTAGTACATCACCACGTTCATGCCGGTGAGCTGCTGCATGATCTGCAATAGCACGCCCAGGCCCACCGACCGGCGGAAGTTCGCGTTCTGGAAGAACATATGCACACCGCGCTGCGGCGTCTTCAGCTGCTCGCGGATCTCACCGATCTCGCGCTCGATGGCGTCGTTGCTGCCGAGCAACCGGTGCAGCACTTGCTCGGCCTCGGACTGGCGGTTGCGCATCATCAGCCAGCGCGGGCTTTCCGGCAGGAAGGCCACCCCGAGCAGGAACAGTGCACCAGGGATCGCGATGATGCCCAGCATCCAGCGCCAACTGCCGGTGTAGCTTAGGGCTGCGTTGGAGAGCGCCGCGACGAGGATGCCGATGGTGATCATTAGCTGATAGAGCGAAATCATGGCGCCGCGAATCGATTCCGGTGCGATCTCAGCCAAATACAGCGGTGCGGTGAAACTGGCGATGCCGATCGCCAGACCGAGCACAAAGCGGCCCGCGATCAATACACCGGGCGTCCACGCCACACCGCACAGCACGGATCCAGCTACGAACAACACTGCGCCAAGAATCAGCGAGCGCTTGCGTCCGAGGTGGGCGGACAGCCAGCCGGCGCTCAGCGCGCCCACTGCGGCGCCAGCCATCATGATCGAGACAATCCACTCCAGGGTGTTATCGCTGATCCCGAAGTCTTTCTGGATGAATTGCTGTGCGCCGGCGATCACGCCAATGTCCAGGCCGAACATCAGCCCGGCCAACGCAGCCAATATGCAGGTGAAAATCGCAGTGGCCCTGGCGTGCGCGGGTGTGGCTATAGGTGTTGAAACTGCACTCATGAATGACTCCCCGGTCGGTCGCGTCGTGCGGATGTTTTCATCTTCTTCGTAACGCATAAAAAAAGCCGGCTCATGCAGGCCGGCCGGCAAAACATGGTTCGGGCATGCCGGTGAAAGGCACTTCGACGGCAAACAGGCCGCCGGCATGCGGATCGTTCGCCAGTGCGTCGTCGGACAATCCGTCGCGAGCGCTGGTGATGTAAAGCATGTTGAGCCGCTCGCCGCCAAAGGCAACGCGCGTGGGTTGTTGCGTAGGCACGGTGATAACACGGTCTGGCTTGCCATGGGGATCGTAACGAACCACGCGGCCCGCACCCCACTCGGCATTCCACAGTCCACCCTCGCTGTCCACCGCCGAGCCATCCGGCTCGCTCTGCTGCTGCGACAGGTCGATGTGCACGCGCACATCCGCCACGCTGTCGCCGTATCGGCAGCTGTGCACGATGCGCGTTATTGAGTCGCAGTAATACATCGTGCCACCGTCGGGACTGAACGCGATGCTGTTGCTGATCGCAACCTCCCCTAGGGGTAATTGCTCCAGGACGAGGTTGGTATGCAGGCGGTAGAAATGACCTGCGGCGCGTCGCGCTTCGTCGCCGACGGGTTCGTGCAGCGTACCGAACACGAAGCGGCCCTGGCGATCGCACGCACCATCGTTCAAGCGCGTCGGCAAACCGCGCTCGACGTCGGTGACGCGGATCATTTCGCCACTGTCTTCGTGGAAGAACGCCAGCCCGCTGGCCAGGCCAAGCAACAACCAGCCATCGTTCTCGCACAAGGCAAACGAGGCGAGCCGTTCGGGCATGGGCCAGCGGCGCGTGTTGCCATCGGCGGGTCGATAGCGCCACAACATCGACGCATGGATGTCCGTCCAATAGAGCGATTGGTTGCGTGTGCACCACGTCACACCTTCGCCCAGCGTATTGCGTGCATCCAGCACCAATGAGGCCTGCACGCTCATGCCCAGCCGCCATCGACAATGAAATCGTGCCCGGTGCACATGCAGCTGTCATCGGCGGCCAGGAACAGCGCGGCGCGTGCAAGGTCGTCGCCACCCAGATAACCGGGCATGCATTGCTTGCGGCGGATTTCTTCTTCGCCGGCTTCATCCAGCCATAGCTCGCGTTGCTTGTCGGTGATCACCCAGCCGGGCACCAGCGCGTTGATGCGAATGTGATCCTTGCCCAGCTCGCGCGCCAGTCCATTGACCAGCCCGCGCACGGCCGACTTCGCCATCGCATACATTGGATAGCCGGCGTTCTTGATCATCCAGCCGGTGGAACCCAGGCACAGGATGGAGCCGCCACCCCGTTCGCGCATGCCGGGCACGACCGCTTGGGTGGCGAAATACTGATGGCGCAGGTTGACGGCGATGCTTTGCTCGAATTCCTCAGGCGTCGTGTCCTGCAGGCGATGGCGCCGATCATTGGCCGCGTTATTGATCAATACGCCGATGGTTCCGATCGACTGACTCGCCGTGGCGATCGCGCCGCGCAGCGCGGAAAGATCGGTGACATCGCAACGCAAGAACAGCGGTGCATGACGAACCTCCGGCAACGCATCGCACAACGCCGCCGCACCGGCCTGGTCGATATCGAGAAAAGCAACCCGCGCGCCTTGCTGCGCAAAGTGCGCCACGAAGGATGCGCCGATACCGGTCGCGCCCCCGGTGATGAGCACCGCGCGGTCGACCAGGCTGGGATACGTAGCAAACATGGGCATGTTGGATTCCGTGGAAAGCATTACCATTCGGCGACGCTGCCATCGCTGTGACGCCAGATCGGATTGCGCCAGCGATGACCCACTGCGGCGCGCTCGGCGACATAGGCTTCGTTCACTTCGATGCCCAGTCCAGGCCCACCCGGCATGGTCACGTAGCCATTCTCGTAGGAGAAAACGTTGCGATCGGTGACGTAGTCGAGCAAGTCATTGGTAGCGTTGTAGTGAATGCCCAGGCTCTGCTCCTGGATGAAGGCGTTGTGGCAGATCGCATCAAGCTGCAGGTTAGCCGCCAGTGCGATCGGGCCGAGCGGGCAATGCAGCGCCAACGCCACATCGTAGGCTTCGGCCATCATCGCAATCTTGTGTGTTTCGGTGATGCCGCCTGCGTGCGAGGGATCGGGCTGGATAATATCCACGCCACCAGTGGCGAACACCCGCTTGAAGTCATAGCGCGAATACAGACGCTCGCCCAGTGCGATCGGCGCAGGTGAAATGGTGGCCAGTTCCGGTATGCATTCCAGATGATCGGAAAGCACCGGCTCCTCGATAAACATCAACTTGAACGGTGCCAGCTCGCGCATCAGCACCTTTGCCATCGGCTTGTGCACGCGACCGTGGAAATCCAGGCCAAGGCCGATCTCCGGTCCGACCGCATCGCGCACGGCCTGTACGTTTTCCAGTACGCGCTCCACTTTGGCGTGCGTGTCGACAAAATGCATTTCCTCGGTGGCATTCATCTTCACCGCGGTGAACCCACGCGCTACTGCATCCTTTGCCGCCTTCGCCGTGTCCGAAGGGCGATCGCCACCGATCCACGAGTACACGCGGATACGATCGCGCACCGGGCCACCCAGCAGCGCATGCACGGGTACGCCAAGATGCTTGCCTTTGATATCCCAAAGCGCCTGGTCGATGCCTGCGATCGCGCTCATCAGAATCGGGCCGCCGCGATAGAAACCGCCGCGGTACATCACATTCCAGTGATCTTCGATATGGCGCGGATCTTTGCCGACCAAGTAGTCGGAAAGCTCCTCGACCGCCGCCGCAACCGTGTGTGCGCGGCCTTCCACCACCGGTTCGCCCCAACCGCTGACACCTTCGTCGGTATCGATGCGTACGAACAGCCAGCGGGGCGGAACGAGGAACGTCGTGAGACGGGTGATCTTCATGCAGTATGTCCTTGAGAATGTGTTTTCCAGGCTTGGGCGAAGGCACGAGCACGACGGCCGACATCGCTCGCCTCGCGGCCGGGTGTGTAAAGCGCGGAGCCGAGGCCAAAGCCACCGGCGCCAGCGGCGATATAAGGAGCCATCGTATCGGGCGTGATGCCGCCGACCGGCAGCATCGCCCAGTCGCGCGGCATCACCGCGCGCCACGCCTTGAGCACGGCCGGCGTCAGCAGCTCGGCGGGAAAGAGCTTGATCGCATCAGCGCCGGCCTGCATGGCGGCGAACGCTTCGGTGGGCGTGGCGACACCGGGTATGCAATACATGCCCGAACGCTTGGCGGCGGCGATCACCGCGGTATCGGCGTGTGGCATGACGATCACCCGTCCTCCCGCAGCAGCAATGTGCGCCACCTGTTCGGGTCGCAACACGGTGCCCGCACCGATCAGGCATCGATCCCCCAGCTCCGATGACAGCAAACGAATGCTGTCGAGCGGCTCGGGCGAATTCATTGGTACTTCAATGACGCGAAACGCTTCTTCCGCAAGCGCACGGCCGATATCCAGCGCTTCTTCTGGACGCAGGCCACGAAGGATGGCCACAAGGGGAAGGGGATCGAGCCATGCGCGAATCATGTTGCTACTCCGGAAAAAGAATGAAGCGTTGCCTTAGCGAGCAAGCCGGCGGCAGAAGCAAGTTGCCAAAGTCCCTGCGCCGACGCATCGGCAATGACGTGCGGCGATCCATAACCGAAGTGCCCGGCCGCCACGATGTAACGATCACAGAGCGCCGATTCGCCGATCAGGCAAAGCGGTGCAATGTCGCCGTCGTTGCGCATGCGCGCAATACGGAATTCTTCGCCGATCAGGAGACCGGACACGAAATCGGGTACGTCGGCCGCATCGAGATCGCCCGCCAACATCTGCGCGCGTGTGGAAAAAAGCCGGCTGAAAGCGCCTTCCGCGCCGCTATCGCGCGCAACGCACACACCGCGCGTGAAGGCTTCCATGTTGTGCGGCATTGCGCCCACCGGAACGCCCGCACTCAGGATGGAGTGCTGCATCAGCAACGCATACACTTCGCCCGTCATCACGGTGTCGAAGGCGACGATGCGACCATCGGCCACGGTTGCCCATTTGCTGTGCGTTCCAGGCAGCACAAACCGCGCACTCGCGTGATAAAGCGGTTGTTGCGCCAGCGCGCCGATGATTTGTGTTTCCTCGCCGCGCATCACATCGGCGGGCGTGCGTTGACACAGGCCGGGTGCGATCCAGAGCGCGTGGCTGTCACAGGCATCCGCGCGTTGCATACCGCGCGCGATGCTCGCCGCGTCCGCCGGGACGTTGGTGTATGGCACTTCGCGCCAGCCCTGGCGGCTGCCGACCATGCCTGCTGCCACGGCTACGCAGGCAGGCCAGTCGACGGTGATGGCCTGCAATGCCGCCGCGAAGCCGCCTTCGGGCAAGTGGCGAATGCCCCATGCGCGCTGACGCGTGGCTACCACGTTGCCATCAGCATCATAAAGATAGGCGCGCAGGCTGCTGGTGCCCCAATCCAGTCCAATGAGCCGTACATCCGTCATGCGGATTTCCTCGCACGGCGCTTACCGGTGATGTTGGCGCGTGCGTCCAGAATCATCTGCTGCATGGCGCGACGCGCGACCTCGGGTTGCCGGCGACGTATCGCCTCGAAGACCTGGCGGTGATAAGGCAACGAATATTTGAAATCGTTGCTCCTGTGCGCGGAGAGCACGAAGAACGCGCCGAGCGCGGTCTCCACCACGGAGAACAAGGAGATCATCAATTCATTGTTCGTGGCGACCAATACGGCCTCGTGAAACTGCATATCCGCCTCGACCCACTCATCACTGGTGCGTGCTGCCTCCATCGCGAGATAGGCCGTTTGGAGCTCGTTGAGCTGCGCCTCATCGCGGCGACGCGCAGCGAACGCCGCGGCCGCCGGTTCGAAAATCTCGCGCATTTCCACCAGCTTCTCCACGAACGCGGCGGGCGGCATGGATGCGCAGCGCCACGCCAGCACGTCGCCATCGAGTTGCTGCCAGTAACGTTCTTCGCGCACGCGCGTGCCAACCTTCGGACGCGCTTCGACCAGGCCCTTGGCGGATAGCACGCGCAATGCTTCACGCAGCGCCGTGCGGCTTACGGCCATCTGTTCGGCCAGCGCTTCCTCGCGCGGCAGCACCTCGCCGGGCCGCAATGCCCCGCTCACGATGCGCTCTCCCAGCTCGTGGGTGACATGGCCGTGCAAATTACGGGTGGTTGCAACTCTCATCGGTGCTCATGTTCGGTGATGGAAAAGAGAAGGTCGTGCTGCATTGCGCAAAAGTATTCGTATCGGATGGTTACGGCCGGTAACTGTTCGCAGGTTGCAGCCCGCATGGTGTGTTTGTCATGTTGCCTGCTTATAACACCTGGTTTTTCCGCCACGCGTTGCGTCAATCCCCACTCATGCAAACATCACTCGCTCTGCCCCCACTTGAATCGTTCGATGCTCATGCTGCAGCGCGTAAAGCCCAGCCGGCCCTGCGTGTATATAATCATACAATATGCTCAGAAGCGACAGGGCATGTCACCACTCCATTCGGGAAGGGGATCCGCTTGATGAAACGTGCTGTTCTGCTCGGTTCCATCTACACGGTAGCGGCCATGCTGCCGCTCGCCGCAGCGGCCGGGCAGGCCACCCGCGCGTCGTTTGGACACACGGCAGATGGTCAGAATGTAGAGATCGTTACCTTGACCAATAGTCATGGCATGCGTGCGCGCGTCATGACATATGGCGCGGCGTTGCAATCGCTGCTGGTGCCCGATCGCAACGGCAAGCTCGCCGACGTGGTGATTGGTTACGACACGCTGCAGGGTTATCTGGATCGCCGGCAATATTTCGGCGCCACGGTGGGTCGCTACGCCAACCGTATCGCGCATGGGAAATTCACGCTGGATGGCAAGACCTATAACCTCACCTTGAATGACGGCGCGAACTCCCTGCATGGCGGCGCCAAAGGTTTCGACATGCAGGCGTGGAAGATTCTCGATGTGAAAGCCGGCGCCACACCCAGTGTCACGATGGAGTACGTCAGCCCCGACGGCGACCAGGGTTATCCGGGTACGCTCACCGTCAAGGCAACTTATTCGCTGAGTGACGACAACCAGCTGAAAATCGGCTACTCAGCGACGACGGACAAGCCCACGATCGTCAATATTTCCAATCATACGTATTGGAATCTTGCCGGCGAAGGCTCCGGTTCGGTGATGGATCAGGAGTTGATGATTCCCGGCGATGCCATCACGCCGGTGAGCGACGCCGCCGCCATTCCCACCGGATCATTCGCACCGGTCGCCGGCACGCCTTACGATTTTCGCAAGGCCAAGCCGATCGGGCGGGACATCCGCGATGGTCGATCGCAGCAGTTGCTGTTCGGTCACGGCTACGACATGAACTGGGTGCTCAGTCGCAAGGAAGTCGAGCCGCGCGTGGTTGCGCGCGTAGAAGATCCGCAATCGGGTCGTGTGATGAAGCTCTGGTCCGGCAAGCCCGGGTTGCAGTTCTATTCCGGTAATTTCCTGGACGGCACGACGGTGGGCAAGGATCACCATATTTATCGGCAGGGTGATGCGTTCGTACTGGAGCCGCAATTGTTTCCCGATACACCCAATCATCCCGATTTCGGATCGGCACGCCTGGCCCCGGGTGAAACCTATCGGAACATCATCGTATATCGCTTCGGCATCGATGCTGCGGCGAATAAATAGAACACGCTGATGCGCTCAGGGAGCGGTACTGCGACGGAGCGTCGTTTTGCATCTGGAAAAGCCTTCTCCTGCAAACAAGTCCGTATCAAAGATCAAAGGTGGATGTAGCAATGAAGCGAGTGTGGTGGGCAGGATGTCTTGCAATGGCGGTGATCGGTGTCTCGACATCGCATGCTGCAGATGCGCAGCGATGGAGCGCGGTTCAGGCGCAAGCCTGGTATGCAAAGCAGCCCTGGCCGGTGGGCAGCAACTACATTCCTTCCGATGCAATCAATCAGTTGGAAATGTGGCAGGCGTCAAGTTTCGATCCGGCGCGTATCGATCAGGAGCTCGGCTGGGCGCAAGGGCTCGGCATGACCACCATGCGCGTGTTTCTGCACAACTTGTTGTGGGATCAGGATCGCGATGGTTTCAAGAAGCGCATCGATACCTTCCTGAGCATCGCCGCCAAGCATCATATCAAGCCGATTTTCGTGCTGTTCGATTCGTGCTGGGATCCCGATCCCGCACTGGGTCCGCAACATCCGCCGATTCCCGGCGTACACAACTCCGGGTGGGTGCAGGCACCGGGCACGAAGATACTCGACGACCCTTCACGCTACCCGCAGCTGGAAGCCTATGTGAAGGATATCGTTGGCAGCTTTGCGCATGACGATCGCGTGCTTGCCTGGGATGTATGGAACGAACCGGACAACGATGGCGGTGGCAACTACGCGGCCGAAGAACCGAAGGACAAGTTCCAGCGCGTGGCGCACTTGCTGCCGGAAGTGTTTGCCTGGGCGCGCAGCCAACATCCGAGTCAGCCGCTGACCAGCGGCGTGTGGCATGACCCGGACTGGTCCAACTTGCACGCACTCAACGCGGTAGAACGGACGCAGCTCACCGAGTCGGACATCATCACGTTCCACAACTACGATTTCCCTGAGGCGTTCCTCAAGCGCGTGCAGCAATTGCGCGGGTACGGGCGCCCGGTGATTTGCACCGAATACATGGCGCGCAGTGCGGGTTCGACGATCGACGGGGTGCTTCCGCTGGGCAAGAAGCTCGATGTGGGCATGGTCAATTGGGGTTTTGTGTCGGGCAAGACGCAGACGATTTTCCCGTGGGATTCGTGGCAACGTCCGTACACGCTGCAACCGCCGGTGATCTGGTTCCATGATCTGCTCCGGCAGGACGGAACGCCTTATCGCCAGCGCGAAGCGGACATTTTCAAAGCGCTGACCAGTGCACCGCGTGGCGTGGTGCCGGCGAGTGCACTGCTGCCGTTAACGGACGACACCCATGCCATGAACACGGTGCACTGACGGTTCACTGCGATAGAAGGCCGCAGGGTCGCGGCTTTTTTTCTGGCTGGATGCCGGTGATCATATAGTAGTATTAATATAGAAACCTGCTTAGAAAACCAACATTCACAGCACCGGTCGGCCGATTGCCAAAACGCGGGCAGTCTAAGCCGGGAAGGGGAGGAACCATGAAGCGCAACACCATCACCTGCACCATGACGTTGCTTGCCGTAGCCATCGCATCGTCGTTGGTCCCAGTGCATGCGGCGACGACGGCATCCCAGCCGTCCGACATCAGTCAGCCGGCCAATGGCACGAGCAATGCACAGACCAGCGACGCGCAGCCCAGCAATGCCACCACCAACAGCAAGGATAAGAAAAAGAAGCAGGAGGCCGATGCTTCCACACTTTCCACCGTGGTGGTGACGCCGCTGCATGCGAGCTTGGGTTCGGCGGCCGAGATGAAGCAGGATTCGGACAATATCGTCGACTCGATCGTATCCGAGGACATCGGCAAGATGCCGGACAACAGCGTTGCCGATGCCATGCAGCGCATTACCGGCGTGCAGATCGCGCAGGGTTTCCAAGGTGAGACCGATACCGTGGTGGTACGCGGCCTGCCGAACGTGGAAACGACCTTGAACGGTCGCGAGATCTTCAGCAGCACCGGTCGCTCCTTCGCGTTCCAGGATCTGCCCGCCACCGCGGTGAAGTCGGTGCAGGTCTACAAGACCAGCGATGCCAGCCAGCCTGATGGCGGCATCGCGGGCCTGGTCAACATGCAATTGTTCCGCCCGCTCGATTTCCAGGGTCCTGAGGTTGCCGGCACCATTACAGGTACCAACAGCGCGGAAGCGGCGCGCACCGACGGCAATGCCAGCTTGCTGCTGAGCGATCGCTGGCATACCGATGCCGGTGATTTTGGTGCTTTGCTCAATGCGAGCATCAACACCCAGCATTACGACTACAAGGCTGTGTGGGGCGATTTCCCGACCCTGCTGGAAACAACCAGCGGCACGCCGATCCGCAGCTCCACTGGTAGCCTCATCGAAGTGCCCAACGGTTTCGGCGCGGACTACAACATCGGTTACCGCCGCCGGCCGGAAGTGAACTACGCCTTGCAATGGAAGCCGAACGAGCAGACCGAAATCTACGCCGAAGGCATGATGGATTACGACTACGACAGCTATAACCAGCCGTTCTTCTTCACCTATCCGAACGGCACGGCGACGCCGACGTCCTACACCGTCGGTAACAATTGCTACGCGGACGCGCTGCCGGGCGCCTACTACGGTCAGCGCGTGTGCGACGCCACCAGCGCAACCTGGAGCGGCAACAGCTACGCCGCCACTAGCACGCAGACGCATCAGGAGCATGGCCACGACATCCAGAGCTCGATCGGCGCGAAATGGCATAACGATGCGTGGAGCCTCTCGACCGACCTGTCCGAGACCGCATCCTCATACACCGAAGATACGCTGATCGTCGATACGTTCCTGAAAGGCCCGATCACCACCGTGTGGAACGGCACCGCCGGTAACCAGCAGAACTGGTCGCTTGCCGGCAATCCGCAAAACAACGCGCAGAACTACTATCTCAACGGCCTGTACCAGACCTGGTTCGACGAACGCGGCAATGAACTGGCGTGGCGCGCCGATGGCGTATACACCTTCGAATCGGGCTTCTTCCAGAACCTGCAGTTCGGCGTGCGTACGGCGGATCGCACATCCAGCTATATCGGCAGCGTGCAGAACTCGATCGCACCGCCCGGCGGCACCGGTGAACTCAGCCTCAATCCGAACCCGGCCAACCAGGTACTGGCGCGCTTCCCGGCCAATTATTTCTGCGCGATGCCTGGCAGTCCGGCATTGGCAGGCGGCTGGCTGACCGGCTGCTACAACTATCTGGTCGGCAATGCCAATGCGATTCGCGCGCTGTACGGTACCAACCAAGGCCTGGCGCCGGTCGATCCGGGTCGCTACTACAACATCGACGAGAAGACCTACGCCGCGTACCTGCAAAGCGCGTACTCCGCGACGCTGTTCGGCCTGCCGTTGGATGGCCTGATCGGTGCACGCGTGGAGCAGGTACATCGCGATCTGGATGCGTATTCGTTCAACACGGCGACCGGCATCTACACGCCGCTGCAATTGTCCACTCATGCACCGGTCTATTTGCCGAACGTCAGCGCGGTGCTGCATTTCACCGATACGCTGCAGGCGCGCTTCAATGCTGCCAAGACGGTGACCTATCCTGACTTCGGCGATCTGAATCCGTCGATCTCGCTCAACCCGGGTACGGTCAATCGCCTGGGCAACGGCAGCAGCGGTAACGCGTACCTCAACCCGATCCGTTCCACGAATTACGACCTGTCGCTGGAGTGGTATTTCTCGCCGGGCAGTTATGCGAGCGCGGGCGCGTTCTATCGCAACATCAACGGTTACATCCAGAGCTACGTGACCAACGAAACGATCGGCGGCCAGCTGTATCAGATCAGCTCGCCGCAGAGCGCCGGCAGCGGTTATCTGCAGGGCGTGGAATTGGCTTATCAGCAATTCTTCGACTTCCTGCCGGGCATCTGGAACGGTCTGGGTACGCAGTTGAACTTCACCTACATCGACGGTTCGACCAAGTCGCCCGAATACATCGGCGGCCCGATGGTTACCACGCCGCTGCAGAACGTGTCCAAGGACAACTACAACGCGGTGCTGATGTACGAAAAGTACAACTGGTCGGTGCGTCTGGCGTATGACTTCCGCAGCCGATACATCGATGGCTTCAACGCGCAGAACGTAGCGAGCGTGAACGACGAGATCGTGCCGGCGAACCAGGTGGACCTGTCGATCGGCTACAACATCGGTACGCATAGCACCGTCGTGCTGCAAATGACCAATCTGCTTGGCGCAGACCTGCACGAATATTGGGGCGACGGCACCACGCGTCCGCGCGATATTCGCTTCCAGGATCGCACCGTCAGCCTGGGTTTCCGTTTCAAGCTTTGATTCCCCCTCGGAGCATCGTTCGCGGTGCTCCTTTTTTTATTCCTGGCGGTTGCCACGTGCGACCGCTTCTTGATGGAAAGCAAGAGGACTCAATCATGCGCAGACTGACACGCGATCTGGCCCTGCATGCCAGTTGCCTGGTGCTTGCCATGGCAAGCGCGCAGGTCGCGCATGCACAGGACCGTGCGCCGGACGTGGCAAGCGGCCAGCTTTTGGCCAAGGGCACCGGTTACGCCTCCGTGGTGCGCTTGACGCAATCGGGCGATCCGCACGCCGATGGCCGTTTGCTGCTGGTTTTCGAACAGAACGGCATGGCGGGGATTCCGCTCTACGTCAGCAATGACCGTGGCAAAAGCTGGCACTTCATGCAGGACATTGCCGACCAGGAGCACGTTGGCCAGTCGCCATGGCAACTGCGCTGGCAACCGAACATCTCCGAAATGACGCGTGACAGCGGCGACCTCAAGCGCGGCACCTTGTTGCTGGCGGCCAACGCCACGCGCAACGACGAAAAAGGGCATGTGGTGGAGGAAGATCTTCAACTTTACGCATCCACCGATGAAGGGAAAACCTGGCACTACCGCGGTTCGATCGTGCGTGGTGGCGGCCATCCGGAAGACAAGGACAACCATGGCGTGTGGGAGCCGGACATCCATATCCTCGACGATGGCCGGATGATCGCCTACTACTCCAGCGAACAGCACAAGGATGAAGGTTTCAATCAACTTCTCGCGCACAAGCTTTCCAGCGATGGCGGCAAAACCTGGGGCAAGGAAGTGACGGATGTTGCGGTGCCCGGCGGCGTGGAGCGCCCCGGCATGGCGGTGGTGACGCGTCTGCCCGATAAGCGATACGTGATGAATTTCGAAGACATCGACGGTCCGCAGAACGGCAAGGTCCATCTGAAATTCAGCCCTGACGGTCTCCATTTCGGCGATCCCGCCGATCGCGGCACGCCGGTGGAGACCGAAGGCGGCGCATGGCCTGCGGCCTGTCCGGTGACGAGCTGGTTTCCTGTCGGTGGCGCGCAAGGCGTGATCGTCGTTTCCGCCGAACGCGCTGGCGGCAATGGCGATCCAGCCGGCCGTAGCCTGTATTGGAACAACGACGGCGGTCGCGGCCCGTGGTGGGAAGTACCCGCGCCCGTGCAAAAAATCACGGGCAACATTCATGCGGGTTGGACGCAGGCCTTGCTGATGCAGAAGGACGGCAGTTTTCTGCACGTCACGTCCTCGTCCTCGGCAAATCTGGACCAGGCGTGGAAGGCCACCTATAACGTGATGCTCTATGCGAATGCGCCCCTCAACTTCAATCGGTACGAAGCGGAAGATGCCGCGCGCACCAACGCAGTGGTGATCGACAATCCGCATGCATCGAACCGACGCATGGCGCGCATCGCCGCGGCGCCTTACGGCAAGCTGCAATTTGACATCCACCGCGATCAGGGTGGCGCGCACGTATTGCGCGTGCGTTATGAGGATATCGGGTTCGCGGCGACGCCACGTATCAGCGTAAATGGCAATGTGATTGCCGTGGGCAGCGGCAAGCCTGACGGTGACAGTGGATGGAGCATGATGGATGTGCACGTCACGTTGAAAAACGGCGATAACACCATCGTGCTCAGTGGTGCTGAGCATGCTTACGATGTGGATTACATCGAGTTTGACCCAGCGCATTGATGCGCATATGCAACGGCGTCATGCCCGCGAAAGCGGGCATCTATTTTCAATGTTGCATCGGAGCAAGATGGATGCCCGCTTTCGCGGGCATGACGGCCATGGGGTGGCAATGGCCACGAGAGCGGACTCGAATCAGGCTTTACGCCGCTTATTGCTCAAGTTCTCCCGCGTATCCGAAATCACCTTGAGCATCGCCTTTTGCGCGACCTCCGGTTCCTTGTCACGGATCGCGTGGAACACCGCGCGGTGTTGCGGTAGCGAGTATTTGAAATTCACCGCCGTGAGCGCGGACATCGTGAAGTAGCTGCTGAGCGCCGTTTCAATCACCGAAAACAGCGAGATGAGCAATTCGTTGCCGGTGGCGGCAAGAATCGCTTCATGGAAATCGATGTCGGCGCTGGTCCAGGCTTCCGGATCGGGTGCGGCCTCCATCGCCTCCAGGGCCGTTTGCATGCGCTTGAGCTGCGTGACGGTACGGTGGCGCGCAGCGCTTGCCGCGGCGGCCGGCTCGATGATCTCGCGCATTTCCGAAAGTTTTTGCACGAAGTCCGCTGTGGGCATGGAATTGCAGCGCCATGCCAGTACATCGGCGTCGAGCTGGTTCCAGAAGCGCGCATCGCGCACGCGGGTGCCGACTTTGGGGCGCGCTTCCACCAGACCCTTGGCGGAGAGCACTTTCATCGCCTCGCGCAAGGACGTGCGACTTACATCCATCTCCTCGGCCATGGTGGCTTCCGGCGGCAACACCTCGCCCTGCTTGATCGCACCGCTGACGATACGCTGACCGAGCATTTGCACCACGTGCCCATGCAGATTGCGCGCTGTCATGGGGCCGGCGCCGTTGCGGACACGTCGCGACAGCGTGGGACGCACGGGGCTCATGGCGCCGCCATCTCTGCCGCTTCGAAAAGATGCCATTCAGCCGATCTCCTTAGCCACCATGTAAGCAAACCCTGGACAGGCAGACCCGATCATTCACATATCGCGGCGGCCCCGTCATTCTGGCGCGGGTTTCCAACGCACTGCGAGGAATGATGCCACGTTTCAGCGAGGTGGCCACAGGCACAGTTGGGGAGCGTTACGCTGACGCGTGGCGTCGGTCACGGCGAAAGCGGGTATCGGGCGATTTCCTGAGGCACGCCGGGCTGTTTGCCATGGGCGCGAATTCGGCCAGGGCAGACACCGCTGACGCGCTTGAACAGTCGACGGAATGCCGCTTCACTGCTGTAGCCTAGCCGTTCGGCAATCGAGGCTACCGAAAGCTGCCGATCGTGCAGCCATTGCTCGGCCATGCTGACGCGCCATTGTGTAACGTATTGCATGGGCGGCACTTTCATGAGTTGCGCAAAGCGTTCGGCAAAGGCAGAGCGCGACATGCATGCGAGCGCGGCCATGGCCTGCATCGTCCATGGATGGCCCGGGTTCTCATGCACGGCCTGCAGCACCTTGCAGATGCGCGCATCGGTCAGCGCACTGAACAGTCCGCGGCGGTCGGCATGCCGCTGGGCGTAATCGCACAACGCCAGCGTGAACAGCGCATCGGCCAGCTTGTTCATCAGCACCTGGCGGCCGGGCAGGCCCGCGCGCACCATCTGGCCCATCATTCCCGCCAGACGTGCAAAGAGCGGGTCCGCCTGCGCGGCGCGAACCACGAAACACGCAGGTAACGCATGCTTGAGCGGATGATAGGCGTGGCTGGAAAAATGCAGCTCGCCGCAAATCAGATCGGCAATGCCGGTGTCACTGGCTGGTGATGCGTTGAGGCGATGCGGGTCGCCATGCGGAAATACCACCAGATCGCCCATTTCGAGCTCCAGCGCCCCATCCAGCACCGCGCTTTGCACTTGGCATTGGCCCGCGCCGACCAGGTGAAATAAACCGCATGGGTGGTGCGGTTCGTCCATGAACCAGCCGCCGCAGTAGTGCAGCTCATCCACTACCTCGACCTTGAGCATCGACTGGTTGAGCAACGACTCCAGCGCGGGCTCCACCCGCAGCGGGGCGGAGTCACCGGCGAGGGCGGAAGGGTGCTCGATGTACATGGGCAACGCGTCCTTGGCTGGGCTCTATGCCAGTTATTCGGACTGCGTGCCGTTGGAGTTACAGGGCGGCCGTGCCTGCCCGGTTATTGCTCAAGCAGCCGTGCCAAGGCCATGGACGAGACCCGCGCTGAGCCATGCCTGCAGGAGGGCGACCATGCGCGGCAGCGCGACCGTCTCGCCATGGCGTGCGGCAAGCGTCGCGCAAAGCTGGGCGAAGGGAGCCCCGTGCTGGGCGGCGGACAGCACCTGCCATTCGTCTTCCTCCAGTCGGCGGTAGTGGACCTGCGTATCCAGACGCCACACCAGCATGTGCCGCGGCGCGGCGTAGCGGCGCAGATGGGGTCGTTCGCTACCGTTATCGGCGGCGCGGCGAAAGGCGTCCACGTTACAGGTGCAGGGGAGTACTTGCAGATCACGCAGCAAGGAAAGCCGCAGATCCGCCCATGCATGCGGTGGCACAGCGGCCAATTCGCCGGCGCTCAGGTGTGTTTCGTTCGCTGCGTCGAACGCGGTCGAGATCGCCCAATCCAGGCGCGCCATCTCGGCAAGCTGCGGCGTCTGGCGGTGTGTGTTGTCCAGAAAAGTGGCGAGCCGACTGCCGTACCAACGGATGTTGTAGTGCTCCGACGGATGCGTATCGATATACGCATCAAGCAGTGCGCGAAAACGCCGTCCGGCTATGCTCTGCAAACCCACGAACTCGTTCGCCAGCGCGTCGCGCAGGCGGACGCGATAGCCATGACGATAGATGTCCAGGCGGCTTTGTGCGTCGGCGACAACATCGCCGCGTACCTCGATCATGTGCGCCTGCGTTGCGCCACCCATCACGGCCTGGAGCATCTGCTGTTGTAGCTGCTGCAGCGCGCTCATGCCGCATCCCGCAGCAATGGTTCGGCCAGGGCGCGTGCGTGGTCGAGTTCGGCAAGAAGATCGGCCCAGGGCGGAAAATGGTCGTCGCGCTCGATCATGGTTGATACGCGGCCGAAGCGGCGAACAGCTTCGACGTAAAGCGCCCACACCGCGTTCGACACGGGTGCGTCGTGCGTATCGATGATCAGGCGTTCACCTTGTTCGTAGCCGGCCAGATGAAACTGCTGTACCCGCGAAACAGGAATGCCGCGCAGGTAGTCGGATGACGAGAAACCGTGGTTCGTCGCGCTGACATGCACATTGTTGATGTCGAGCAGAATGAGGCAGTCCGAGCGCTCGGCCACTTCGGCGATGAATTCCCACTCGGTCAGTTGCGACTGCGCAAAGCTTACGTAGCTGGATACATTTTCAAGCAGAATGCGACGCTTTAGTACGTCCTGCACATGCTTCACGCGGCTCACCACGTGATCGAGCGCTTCTTCGGTGTAGGGCAGCGGCATCAGGTCGTGCAGATTCACGCCTTGCACGCCCGTCCAGCACAGGTGGTCCGAAACCCACGCCGGTTCGATGCGTTGTGCGAGGGCAGCGAGGCGTGCGAGGTAATCCTGATCGAGCGGATCGGTGCTGCCGATCGACATCGACACACCGTGCATCACCAGCGGAAAACGCTCGCGGAATCGCTCGAGCCAGGTCAATGGCAGGCCACCATCCACCATGTAGTTTTCCGAGACCACTTCCAGCCACTGGACTTGCGGAGGTGACGCGAGCAGCGCCTCGTAATACTCCACGCGCAGGCCAAGGCCGTAGCCCAGATAAGGAAGTGCATCAGGACGCATGGCGGTCATGGGGCGATTTGTGGGTGAGCCGGTACCTCTCCCGAGGGGAGAGGTACTGGACGATCGATGCATTACTTCTTCACAGCGGCCTGTGCGGCGGTGCAGTCGGCCTGCGTCTTCTGCATGGTGAAGCCCTGGCCTTTGCAGGAGTTTTGTCCCTTGCAGGAATTGCTGGCCTGCTTGCATGCGCCCTGGCCTTTGCAGGACGAGGAGTTCAGGCACTTGACCATGGCCTGGTCGCCTGCGGGCGAGCCGATGGGCGCGGCCGATACCGTAGCGGCGGCAAATAAGCCGGCCACCATCACGGCCATCGCGCCGGCATTGACTGTCTTGATGTTCATATCTCTGGCTCCAAGAAGTATGTGATCGCCGCATGGCGGCACGGGGAATGACGTGTCCGAGCGACAAGTCTGCACATTCGGACTAAGCCATTGTGCTGCTCCGGTCCATGGGTTGCTGCGCCCGTGCATCCCGCATTTATGCCCATTCGTCCGGCTGCTGTGGCGATTTGCCATGCAGGACCTTCGGCAAGAAAGCCTGGACGCCCGGACATGGAGGGCGTGGGTGAGCCCACGCATCATGCACCTACTTATTTCAAAGGAATATGTGCAATGCGTCATTTCATAGCGACCACGGCGTCGCGCGCGCTGGCTGTGCTGGACAGCGTGCGTTGGCTCGGACCCTTGGTGGTGCGGTTGGTGTTTGGCTACTTCTGGCTGGAAACCGGCATCGCCAAGGTGCACAACCTGGATGGATTCACCCAGCGCTTTGTGGGGTGGGGCATACCGTATCCGTCGTTTAGTGCCGCGCTGTCGGCCTGGACGGAGTTGCTTGGCGGCTTGTTGCTGATGCTTGGGCTTTTCACACGCCTGGTGACGATTCCGATGATCATCAACATGATCGTGGCGGTGACCTTGGTGGTATCCACCAACCTGATGGGATTGGACGATTACGTCGAGGCCGACGAAGTGGTCTACACGCTGATCTTCGTCTGGTTCCTGATCGCAGGGCCGGGAAAGATCAGCCTGGACACGCTGGTTGCACGTGCGTTGCGCATCCACACGCGCGACTAGGGCGATGACGAACGCTAGCGCGTGAGAAAAGAGAGCAACAACTTCCCTGCAATGCTCCACATCACTATTGCAATAAGCACATCGAGCACGCGCCACGCCATGGGCTTGCGAAACAGCGGCGCAAGCAGGCGCGCGCCATAAGAGAGACTGAAGAACCAGATGAACGATGCCGTTGCCGCACCCACGGCGAACAGCATGCGTGGCTCCAGCAACGGCCACGCGGAGGCGAGGCTGCCGATCAGCAACACGGTATCGAGATAGACGTGCGGATTGAGCCAGGTGAAAGCGGCGCACGTGGCCAGTACCTGCCACACCGTGCCGGTGTCGGCATGGGCGTCAGCCGCCAGTACGCGCGGATGAATGGCGCGGCGCAGCGCCTGGATGCCGTACCAGATCAACAGCAGCGCGCCCGCGCACGCCACCACGGCCAGTGCGCGTGGATGCTGGCCGATCGCAGCGCCAAGCCCGCTTACGCCTGCCGCGATGAGCGCGGCGTCGGATAGCGCGCAGAACAGTGCGACAGAAAAACGGTGCCGCTGCAACAGACCTTGTCGCAACACGAAGGCATTCTGTGCACCGATCGCGATGATCAGCGAAGCGCCGAGCAGTAATCCGGCAAGAAAGGGTGCGTGCGACGACGTTGCCGCAATCAATATGCAAATTCCTTGAAGACCGGATCCACGCTGCCGTTCCACTCACCGTTGAACAATTCGAGCTTGCGCTCGGCCGGGGTCTGGTTGGCCTCGACGATTTCGATCAAGGGTTCAAGGAAAATGCTTTCGTTGGCGCCATTGCGGTTGAGGCGGTTGCGACGCTTCAGGCCGTGCGCGGCAATGTGCAGCGTCTCGCGCGCAAGGTCACGCACGGTGCCGTTGCGGAACGGCAGCTTGAGTGCATGCTTCGGTACACCATCGCGCAAGGCATGGCGTTCTTGGCGCGTGAAATCTTTCACCAGATCCCACGCCGCTTGCAGTGCTTCGTCGTCGTAGAGCAGCCCGACCCAAAGTGCGGGCAGCGCGCACAGACGATTCCATGGACCACCATCGGCACCGCGCATTTCCAGGTATTGCTTCAGGCGCACTTCCGGAAATGCGGTGGTGAGGTGATCGGCCCAGTCTTTCAGGGATGCGTGCGTGCCGGGTAGCTCCTCGAGCGTGCCACTCATGAAACGCTTGAAGTCCTTGCCGGCCAGATCGATGTAGCGACCGTCCTGGTAGCTGAAGTACATCGGCACGTCGAGCATGTAATCGACATAGCGTTCGTAGCCGAAGCTGTCCTCGAACACGAAGTCGAGCATGCCGGTGCGATCGGCGTCGGTATCGGTCCATACGTGCGAGCGGTACGACAGATACCCGTTGGGTTTGCCGTCGGTAAACGGGGAGTCGGCGAACAAGGCCGTGGCAATCGGCTGCAGAGCGAGGCTGGTGCGGAACTTGCGCACCATGTCCGGTTCGCTTTCGAAATCCAGGTTCACCTGCACGGTGCAGGTACGTTTCATCATGTCCAGGCCGAGCGAGCCGACCTTGGGCATATAGTCGCGCATGATCTTGTAGCGACCTTTGGGCATCCATGGCATCTCGTCGCGCTGCCACTTAGGCTGGAAGCCCATGCCCAAAAAGCCCAGGCCCAGCCCGTCCGCCACGGCACGCACTTCCTCCAGATGGCTGTTCACTTCGCAACAGGTCTGGTGGATGGTTTCCAGTGGCGCGCCGGATAGTTCCAGTTGCCCGGCCGGTTCCAGCGTGATGTTGGCGTTGCCCTGGACCAGCGCGACAGGTGTCTCGCCCTCGCGCACGATCTCCCAACCGTAGCGCGCCGCGATGCCTTCCAGCAGCGCGCGGATACCGCGGTCGCCTTCGAATGTGGGCGGGCGCAAATCGTCGTCGCGGAACCCGAATTTCTCGTGTTCGGTGCCGATGCGCCATGCTTCGCGCGGCTTTTCCCCGGCGGCGAGGTAGTCGAGCAGTTGCTGGCGGCCGTAGATCGGGGTGCTTTTGACGGCACTGGGTATGGACACGGGGCAAGCCTCACGGGGATAGCCCCCGACTATGGAGGCATCGTGCCGCCGCGAAAAGGGGGGCGGTCAAAAAAATTGTACGTGACAGTACAGCTACAGCGACGGCCGATGCGGAAGCGTGACGTAAGGTTATGGAGGTGCGAGGCCGCGCGCTATGCGCCCGGAAACACTACTCTCATCCGCGCGCCACTACCTTCCAGCGCATCCAATATCTCAAAGCGGGCATGGTGGCTGCGCGCGATTTCCTCGACGATGGCCAGCCCCAGGCCGCTGCTCTGTCCGTCGCTGCCGGCGGCGCGGTAGAAGCGTTCGCGCACGCGCTCACGCTCGGCCGGAGCAATGCCGGGGCCGCTGTCTTCCACTTCCAGATAGGGAATGTGGTCGTGCAGCCCGCACCGTAAGGTGATGCGACCGCCGTCGGGTGTGTGGCGGATGGCGTTGTCGAGCAGATTGATCAGTAGTTCGTGCAATAGCCAGTGCACGCCGCGCACTTGGGCAGGCGCGCATTCGGCGCCAAGGTCGATGTCGCGGGCGATGGCGCGATCGAGCATCGAATCGGCGACGGTTCCGATCAGCGGTTCGAGCGGCACGATGACGAAGTCGCCAGGGCTGTGGGTGGAAGGCTCCGCACGCGCAAGGGCAAGCAATTGATTGGCGGTATGTGCCAGACGATCCACGCTGCCCTGCAGGCGGGCGATGCGCTCTTGCTGCGCCTGGTCGCCGCTCTCGCTCGCCAGCACTTCCAGTTGCGATTTCAGCCCGGTGAGCGGTGTACGTAACTGATGTGCGGCATTGGTAAGAAAGTGCTGCTGCGCGAGCGCGGCGTCGCGCACGGTAAGCAGCAGCGTGTTGAGCGATTGCACCAGCGAGTGCACTTCGCTTGGCACCGACTCCAGCGGCAGCGGCTGCAGCGATTGAGGCTGCCGCTGTGTGATGCGTTCGCGCAAGCGGTTGATCGGCCGCAAGGCCATGGTGATGCCGAACAGGCATAGGCCAAGCACCAGCGCCAATTGAATGCCATCGCTCAAGCCGATGACGGTATCCAATCGATGCACCACGTGGTCACGCCGGTGCACGGTCTCGCCCACCGTGACGATCACAGCTTGATTATTGACCTTGGTGCGATAGCTGACGATGCGCAAGGCCAGGTGTTTGTACGTCGCATCGCTGTAGCGCAGGCTGTCCACTTCACCGCCTTGCGCCATCGGCAAACCTTCATCGCCCGCGAGCGTCTGGCCGCTGGGCAGGCTGACCCGATAGATGAAGCTGTCGCGGGACTCTGGGTACAGCCGCATCCAGGCCATGGGCTGGCCGGCAGGTTCGAAATGCATCGGGGGTGGGCGATGCGGTTGGAACTGACCGCCAGGCCCGGGCGGCGGCGCACCCGGTGGATGCATGGCCGGCGTCCCCTCGGGCATTTCGAGGTAGAGCACGCCATCGGCCGCAGGTTGCACATGCGCCGCAATGGCAATCGCCCCTCGCGCCAGCGCGCGATCGAAGGCGTCGTACATGGGTGTAACAAACGTGCGGTGATCGGCCCAGATGCTGGCCACCATCAGCGTCACCAGGGGCAACAGCAGATAGATGACCAGCCGCCCGCGGATACTGGGCGCGCGCTTGCGTTGGGCCGCGATGGACATGGCTCGGCTAGGCGTCTTCGAGACGATATCCCAGGCCTCGGATGCCGCGGACCGTGGCCGCATCGCCGAGTTTTGCGCGCAACCGGGAGACATGTACTTCGATGGCGTTGCCGGAGATTTCCTCGTCCCAGCTCACGATCGCCTGGATCAAGCGTTCCTTGCTCACTACGCGGCCGCTGTGATGGGCCAGGCACTCCAGGATCGACCACTCGCGGCGGGTGAGCTCAAGCACCCGGCCGCTGTCGTCGATGGCGCGGCGACCGGCCAGATCGATGCGCAGGCGCCCCACCACCATTTCGTTGGCGGTGGCGGCGGTGGCGCGACGGATCAGCGCGCGGCAGCGTGCGGCCAGTTCCGGCAGGGCGAACGGCTTGACCAGGTAATCGTCGGCGCCGAGGTCGAGCGCGTTGACACGATCGTCCAGGCCATCGCGGGCCGTCACGATCAATAGCGGCAGCGAGCTGCCTTCGCGGCGCAGGCGCCGGACCAGGGTGAAACCGTCTTCGCCGGGCAGGCCAAGATCCACGATGGCCAAGTCGTAGTGGGTGGTATCCAGGCGCGATTGCACCGATTCGGCATCCGTCACCGCGTCGACCACGTAACCGGCGGTAGCCAGGCCACGGACGATGGCATCGGAAACCAGGGGATCGTCTTCAACTAGCAGGATGCGCATACGACTTGACATGTGGGGGTTACAAAATCGTATCAGCTAATGGCCGCTTAAATCCCTTTGCAGGGCTAATTCGGGAGCAACGACAACTTCCCGTAAGGTATCGGCGCGCCTTGAAAACGTAGCCAAGAAAAAGCCGCCTTTCGGCGGCTTTTCTTTACGCACTTTTTATGTCGCTCAACGCTTCATCGAATTGAAGAACTCGTCGTTGGACTTGGTGTTCTTCATCTTGTCGAGCATGAATTCCATCGCGGCCAGTTCATCCATGGGATGAAGCAGTTTGCGCAGAATCCAGATCTTGGCGAGCAGGTCCGGCTCGATCAGCAGATCTTCGCGGCGGGTGCCGGAGCGATTGATGTCGATGGCCGGATACACGCGCTTCTCGGAGATGCGGCGAGACAGGTGCACTTCCATGTTGCCGGTGCCCTTGAACTCTTCGTAGATCACCTCGTCCATCTTGCTGCCGGTGTCGATCAGCGCGGTGGCGATGATGGTGAGCGAGCCGCCTTCTTCGACATTGCGCGCGGCGCCAAAGAAGCGCTTCGGACGCTGCAGCGCATTGGCGTCCACACCACCGGTGAGCACCTTGCCCGAGCTCGGTACCACGGTGTTGTACGCGCGGGCCAGGCGGGTGATGGAGTCCAGCAGGATGACGACATCCTTCTTGTGCTCGACCAGGCGCTTGGCGCGCTCGATCACCATTTCGGCAACCTGCACGTGGCGCACGGCCGGTTCGTCGAAGGTGGAGCTGATCACTTCGGCACGCACTGTGCGGGCGATTTCCGTCACTTCTTCCGGACGCTCGTCGACCAGCAGAATGATCAGATGCACGTCGGGATGGTTGTACTGGATCGCGTGCGCGATGTTCTGCAGCATCATCGTTTTACCGGATTTCGGCTGCGAGACGATCAAGCCGCGTTGACCGCGACCGATCGGCGCGACCAGGTCGAGAATGCGGGCGGTGATGTCTTCGGTCGAACCGTTGCCACGTTCCAGGTGGAACGCCTTGCGCGGGAACAATGGCGTGAGGTTTTCGAACAGCATCTTGTTCTTGGATGCTTCCGGCGGATCGCCGTTGATGTCGTCCACCTTCAGCAGCGCGAAGTAGCGTTCGCCTTCCTTCGGATGGCGCACGCGTCCGGTGATGTAGTCGCCGGTGCGCAGGTTGAAGCGGCGGATCTGGCTGGGCGAGACGTAGATATCGTCGGGGCCGGCTAGGTAGGACTCGTCGGCCGAGCGCAGAAAGCCAAAGCCGTCCTGCAGGATTTCCAGCACACCTTCGGCCCAGATGCCGCCGCCCGAACGGGCGTGGGCCTTGAGGATGTTGAAGATCACATCCTGGCGACGCTGACGGGCGACGCCTTCCTGGATACCGAGCGATTCGGCGAATTCCAGCAGTTGAACCGGATTCTTGCGCTTCAGTTCGGTGAGGTTGATGACGCGGTCGTTGCTGCCGATATCGGCGTTTTCGTCATCCACCGGCAGGCCGTGCGGATTGCGCGGCGGTCCACCCTGGCCCGGTGGGCGCGGCTGGCCGCGCTCGTGGCGGCGGCGCCGGTTGCGGTCGTTGCGGTCGTTGCGATCATTGCGACGGTCATTGCCGCCCTGGCCTTGATTGTTGCCCTGATTTTGCGGCTGGCCGCCGTTGCCGTAGGGCACATTCTCACGCGGTTGCTCCGACGCGTCGCCACCCTGGCCGTAGCGAAGCGGTTCCTGCGCCGGCGTCGAAGCCGGTGCGTCGGCGCGCGTTTCGGGGGGCGGCGCCGGTCGCTCGGGCACGGGTGGCGGCGTTTGGGCGGGTCGTTCACCGGAGGCATTCGCCTCGGCGGCGGCCGCGGCAGATCGACGCGGGGAACGAGTGCGGGTAGGGGTATCAGTCACAGGTTTGGAGTCGGCGCGGACAGCGTCGGAAGAATCTTTGCTTTCGATATCGGACACGGGCAAACCTCACGGGGCGCCGTTGATGACAGGAGGGAGGACGAGCGTTGCGCGGAAACGCGCGAGAGGGCAGGACAGCCCCACTGGAAGGAATCTAGCACCCGCCGCGCAGCGACGTAAAGGGCCGCTGCAGCGACGGATTATACAACGATTATCAAACCGAATCAGATCGTCTTGTCGATGATCTGCTTGAGCTGCCCCTTGCTGACGGCCCCGATCTGGGTGGCTTCCACCTTGCCGTTCTTGAACACCATCAGCGTGGGAATGCCGCGCACGCCATAGGTGCGGGGGGTTTTCTGGTTGTGGTCGATGTTCAGTTTCACCACTCGCAGCTTGCCCTGGTATTCCTTGGCCAGCTCATCCAGCGCCGGGGCGATGGCCTTGCAGGGGCCACACCATTCCGCCCAGAAATCGAGTAGTACGGGGGTGTCGGACTTCAGCACTTCCTGGTCGAAGGCGTCGTCGCTCACGTGGGTAATCAATTCGCTCACCGAAGTGTCTCCGAAATAGGCGAGGTAGGTAGGGGTTAAGACCGCGTGCTGATCATCAGTTACACTAGTCAAGTGCCCATGAGGCGCGGGTCGATCCGGAAAAGGAAGGGTGCCGTTGCGGCATACGTTCCATTCCAGCCTAAGTCGGGACGCGATTCAAGCGATTCAAGGGCACGCGGGATGCGCTGATGCATGGCGCGCGGATGTCACCAGCCCTGTTTGTCCGCATCTCCTCGGTCCATCGGCTCGACAGACGACCAGTCTGCCTCGTCGCTGCCCCTGTGAGCTGCAAAGCAGAGAGGGTAGGCCTCACCCGCGCTGAATGAATCAAAACGTCCCTGCAACGGCCCGGCTGGTATAGGTGAAGCCGCTTCACGAGTCGTTTCACCTATGCCGGCGGGGCGTCGCTACCTCTTGACGCCGAAGTCTTCCGCGCGTCGCACCCATCCACCCGTCCCAAGGTTGCCTGACTGAACTGCGGGACTGGGCCCAAGCGCCTGAGCGCCGGCCCGCATCAGATTCCCTATTCATGTCCCAAACCGTACTTACCGATACCTTTTTTACCCAATTTGATTTGCATCCGCTGCTGCAAAAGGGCCTCGACGAGGCCGGCTTTGCACGATGCACGCCGATTCAGGCGCTGACCCTGCCGATGGCACTGGGCGGCCGCGATGTGGCCGGCCAGGCTCAGACCGGCACCGGCAAGACCTGCGCCTTCCTGGTGGCCCTGATGAACCGGTTGCTCACGCAGCCGGCCGTGGCCGAGCGCAAGGATGCCGACCCGCGGGCGCTGGTCATTGCGCCCACGCGCGAGCTGGCTATTCAGATCGAGAAAGACGCCAAGAACGTCGGCCGCTACACCGGCCTGCGCACTGCGTTGATCTACGGCGGCGTCGACTACGACAAGCAGCGTCAGCTGCTCAAGGACGGCTGCGACATCATCATCGCCACGCCCGGCCGCCTGCTCGACTACTACAAGCAGAACGTGTTCGGCTTCAACGGCGTGGAAGTGATGGTCGTCGACGAAGCTGACCGCATGTTCGACCTGGGCTTCATCAAGGACGTGCGTTTCATCTTCCGCCGCCTGCCGGCACGCGAACAGCGCCAGGTGCTGATGTTCTCGGCCACGCTGTCCCATCGTGTGCTGGAGCTCGCCTACGAGCACATGCATAACGCGGAAAAACTGGTGGTGGAAACCGACAACGTCACCGCCGATCGCGTGCGGCAGGTGGTGTACTTCCCCGCCAAGGAAGAAAAGATGCCGCTGCTGCTCAACCTGCTTGAGCGCACCAAGGCCGAGCGCAGCATCATCTTCGTCAATACCAAGGCGGCGGCCGAACGTATCACCGAGCGTGTGAAACGACAGGGTTACCGCGTGGGTGCGCTGTCCGGCGACGTACCGCAGCTCAAGCGCCAGAAGCTGTTGCAACGTTTCCAGGATGCACAGCTGGATGTTCTTGTGTGCACCGACGTGGCGGCGCGTGGCTTGCATATTCCCGCGGTCAGCCATGTATTCAATTACGACCTGCCGCAGGACGCCGAAGATTACGTGCACCGCATCGGCCGTACCGCGCGGCTTGGTGCGGAAGGCGATGCCATCAGCTTCGCGTGCGATCTGTATGCGATGTCCTTGCCGGATATCGAAACCTACATCGGCCAGAAGATTCCCGTCGCCAACCTGGATGCGGAACTGTTGGTGATGCCCAAGCCCAAGCAGATCGATGCGCAGTTCGCGGCCGATGCCGCCGCGGACAGCGAGGCGTTCGGCGATAAGGTCACCCCGCGTGCCGAAGGTGGAAAATCCGGCGGTTCGGGCCGCCGCGGCGGACGCGGTGGCGAACGCCCGGCAGCGTCCGGGCAGTCGCGCTCGCCACAGTCACGCAAACCGCGCGAACCAAGATCCGCCACGTCGCAGAGCCCCGCGCAATCGAGCGCACCATCATCCGCACCAGTTGCACGGGAAGACGCCATCGGTGGCGGCAAGCGTCGTCGTCGTGGCGGACGTGGCCGTCGTCAGGGGGGCGCGTCGCCCGCTACGGAAGCCGCAGTCAACCCATCCACGATGAGCAGTAGCCGTCCGTCGCGACAGGTGGTGGCGCAATCGCCCTCCGGCGAACTTGCCATCCCGCCGAAAGTCGGTTTCTTGCGACGACTCACGCGTCTGTTTACCGGTCGCTGAATCACACGCGCATCGCGTCCGGGCGATGCGCGCGACAAACATGCGCATAACGCGAGTGCTTCCCTTATCCTTGCCCACATCCACATCGGGCAAGGACGGGGAACGCGGTGATCCGCTTCGATCAAGTCACCAAGCGTTATGAAGGGGGACATGAGGCCCTCTCGCAGCTAACGTTCGAAGTCGCCAAGGGCGAGATGGCGTTCGTTACCGGGCATTCGGGCGCAGGCAAGAGCACCTTGCTCAAGCTGCTGGCCTTGATCGAGCGCCCGTCGCACGGGCATGTCATGCTCGATGGACAAAATCTCGCCAAGATCGGCCACGGTGGCATTCCCAAGTTGCGCCGCAGCCTCGGCATGGTATTTCAGGATCATCGCCTGCTGATGGATCGCAGCGTGTTCGCGAATGTCGAGCTACCGCTGGTCATCGGCGGCATCGCGCCGCTGGAGCGCGGCCGCCGTGTGCGCGCGGCGCTGGAGAAGGTCGGCCTGCTCGATTACGAGCGCCAACTGCCGGCCTCGCTTTCCACCGGCGAGCAGCAGCGCGTGGGTATTGCGCGCGCCATCGTCGCCAAGCCCACGGTGCTGATCGCCGACGAACCTACCGGTAATCTCGATCCTCAGCTCGCGTTCGAAATCATGGGCCTGTTTGCCGAATTCCAGCAGGTCGGCACGACCGTGCTGGTGGCCACCCACGATCTGCCTTTGATCAAGCGCATGCGCAAGCGCGTGGTCGTGCTCGATCACGGGCGGCTGGTTGCGGACGTGTCGGCGGAGGAGGTGTTATGAGCCCATCGACCGAAACCCAGCCGCAGGCCCGCGCGCGCAGCACGCACAGCCATCGCCGACCGTTTTCCAGTTGGCGTGAGCATCATGGCTGGAGCGCTGGCGCGAGCTTGCGTCGCCTTGCCTCCAAGCCGGTGGGAAGCCTGCTCACCATCGCAGTGATGGGTTTGGCGCTTGCGTTGCCGCTCGCGTTCTATCTGATGCTCTCGAACGTGCAATCGCTGGGCACAGCGCTCGGGCGCAATCAGGTCATCAACGTGTTCCTCAAGACCGATCAGGTGCAGGCCAACGCGCAGATGCTGGCCAAACAGATCAAGCAGCACGATGGTGTCGCTAACGTCACGTTGAAATCACCGCAGCAGGGCATGGATGAATTGAGCAAGATGCAAGGCTTTGGCGATGCCTTACATGCACTGGACGACAATCCGCTGCCCTACGTGCTGCAGGTACAGCCGCAGGATGACATTTCCGCCGATGCGGCCGGTCGCCTGGTGGATGATCTGCGCGGCATGCAAGGCGTGGACATGGTGCAGGATAGCGGCACGTGGCGGCAGCGTCTGGATGCATTGCTGCGGGTCGGCAACCGCCTTGTACTGATTCTTGCTGCGATGTTTGCGCTGGCAGTGCTATTGGTGGTCGGCAACACCGTGCGCGTGGATATCACCAGCCGTGCCGAAGAAATCGGTGTGCTCAAGCTGATCGGCGCCAGCCGCGCCTTTGTGCGTCGCCCCTATCTCTATGCGGGCATCTGGTACGGTTTGTTCGCCGGCATCGTGGCGGTAGCGCTCGCACTGGGGATCGAATTCGCGCTGGTCGAACCGGTGGCGAGGCTCAGTCAGGTTTATGAAGGCAAGCTGCAGGTCGCCGGCTTGCCCCAATGGCTGCTGCTGGCGGTGCCAGTGGTCGCGGCCTTCCTGGGCTGGCTTGGCGCGCGGCTGGTCAGCGCCTGGCAGCTACGCAGGGCCGTATAGGCTTCACATCTCACGCGTCACGTCACTGTCATCGCTCGGCAAGTGAAATCGTTCGCACCCCACGCGGGGCCTGCTGGATAGATAATGGGCCTACAGGCGCAGGGGGCGCCTGCCGACGCAGATGCATGGAAGCCATGCAAAACCGGGACGGTGGGGTTTTTGATGAGTTCAAGCATCAGTAGTCGTGACCTCAGCGCCGCACCGCGCGTGCTGGTGGTGGACGGCTCCAAGGTGGTTCGCCAGCTGATCACGCGCGTGCTGCAGAAAGAGCTGCCGCAGGCGGAAGTGGTCGATTGCGGCAGCGGTGCCGAGGCGCACCGGTTGCTTGAGAGCGGCGTGTTCGATTTCATCACCGTGGCACTGCGCCTGCCCGACATGGATGGCCTGGAACTGGCGCGCTACGTGCGCGAATCCGCGCCGCAGATCTACGTGCCCATCGTCGTGGTTTCCGGCGATGTGGACGATCGCCTGCACCGCCGCGCGCTGGGCGAACACGTTACCGATTACTTTGACAAGTCGCTCGGTTTCCAGGCGTTGGCCGAATTCATCCGTGGCTACGTGCGCCCGGAAAGCGCCGCCGATGGCGTGGTGCTGTACGTGGAAGACAGCCGCGTAGTGGCCCTGGCCACGCGCCGCATGCTGGAAAAAATCGGGCTTACCGTGCGTCACGTGGTCAGCGTGGAAGACGCGTTGGCGCTGCTGGAAACCGAGCGCGCGCAAGGGCAGGTGGGCGCTGACCTGGTGCTCACCGACGTCAGCCTCAAAGGCGATTTGACCGGCGGCGATCTGCTGCATCGCATTCGCACGTACTTCGGCTATGGCAAAGGCAAGCTGCCGGTGTTGGTGATGACGGGTGATGAAAATCCGGACAACCAGGCCGCGCTGATCCGTGCCGGTGCCAACGACCTGGTGGAAAAGCCGGTCGAGGAAAAATTGCTGGTGACCAAGCTGCTGTTCCAGCTGCGCGTGGCCCAACACCTGCGTGCGCGGGAGGCCGCCGGGACTGTTTGAAGGTTTTGCCCGTCGCCCGGGCGAACACCGGAGCCTGGTGTCTTTTGCCTCAAAGTCGCAGAGTGACGGTATAAGGCGCCGAGCCCTAATCGCTATGATGCATAGATGATTACCGAACCACACGCTGCTGCGCCAAGCGACGAAGAACGGATCAAGCTCGATCCCTCCTGGAAAAGCCGCGTTGGCGATTACCTGCAACGACCGGACATGCGCGCGCTGTCGGAATTTCTGCGTGCGGAAAAGCGCGCCGGCAAGGTGATCTACCCGCCCGGTCCGGAGATCTTCAACGCCTTCAGGCACACACCGTTCGATGCGGTGCGGGTGGTAATCCTGGGCCAGGATCCCTATCACGGCCCCGGGCAGGCGCATGGCCTGTGTTTCTCGGTGCGTCCGGGCGTGCCTTCGCCGCCGTCGCTGGTGAACATCTTCAAGGAAATCCAGCGCGACCTTGGGATTCCTTTCCCTGACCACGGCTGCCTTACGCCGTGGGCGGATCGCGGCGTGCTGTTGCTCAATGCAGTCCTCACGGTAGAGCAAAGCCTGGCGGCATCGCATCAGGGTAAGGGCTGGGAAGGGTTTACCGACGCCGCCATCGATGCCCTGAACCGGGAACGCGAGGGGATCGTATTCATGTTGTGGGGCTCCTATGCCCAGCGCAAAGGCCAGCTCATCGATACGCGGCGGCATGCGGTATTGAAGTCGGTTCATCCATCGCCCTTGTCGGCGCATCGCGGCTTCCTCGGCTGTGGCCATTTTTCGGCCGCCAACCAGTACCTGGAGGCAAACGGGCAGGCGCCTATCGACTGGTCTCTGCCGGCGAGGGCACAGCTAGCCGAAGGCTGAACATGTGGCGCTGGGCGGGCTTTCGGCGACCCTGCATTCACTGCCCACAAGTCATGCTTGAAACCCCAATCCCCGGCATCCACCCCTCATGGACAAGCTTCGGGGATTCGTGTACTATGCAGTACATAAAAGGTGCCTGGAACTCGTAGGCGCCTTTAGCACTCCAAGTACCAGAGTGCTAAGCTCAACCCCATCTTTGAGGAGGTTCCAAATGTCCCAAGCCTTGGTGACGGCCAATCTGCCGGTTCCCAGCCTCGTTGGCAGCCTGGACGCCTACATCTCGGCCGTGCATCGCATCCCGGTGCTGAGCCAGGAAGAAGAGCAGGAGCTGTCTCGCCGATACCAGGAGGCCAGTGATCTGGCCTCCGCCCGCAAGCTTGTGATGTCGCACCTGCGCTTCGTCGTCCACGTGGCGCGCGGCTACAACGGCTATGGCCTGCAACTGTCCGACCTCATCCAGGAAGGCAACATCGGCCTGATGAAGGCGGTCAAGCGTTTCGACCCCGACCAGGGCGTGCGTCTGGTCAGCTTCGCCGTGCACTGGATCCGCGCGGAAATGCACGAATTCATACTGCGCAACTGGCGCATCGTGAAGGTGGCTACCACCAAGGCGCAGCGCAAGCTGTTCTTCAACCTGCGCAAGAGCAAGAAGCGCCTGGGCTGGATGAACGCCGAGGAAGTGCGCATGGTCGCGAAGGATCTGGGCGTGCCCGAGGCCACTGTGCGCGAGATGGAATCGCGCCTGTCCGGTCGCGACATCGGTTTTGAAGCGCCGGCGGACGCCGAAGACGAAGCCAAGCCGGCACCGGAAGCGTTCCTGGTCGATGAAGGCGCCGACCCCTACGACAACGTAGCCGAGGCCGACCAGGCTGACAATCAGCTTGAAACCCTTTCCTCCGCGCTGCAGAAACTGGACGAGCGCTCGCGCGACATCATCCAGCGCCGCTGGCTCAACGAAGACAAGGCCACGCTGCAGGATCTTGCCGATGAATACGGCGTTTCGGCCGAACGCATCCGCCAGGTCGAAGCCAACGCGATGAAGAAAATGCGCGGCCTGTTCGCCGCCTGAAGCAAAACTGATACGCAGCACCTCACGGCCTCCCTCGCGGAGGCCGTTTTGTGTTTAAGTCCCGCGTGGATTTCCCGGCTGGACGGTACATGCCCCATATCCTGGTCATCGAAGACGACGAAATCACTGCGCGCGAAATCGTGCTGGAGCTGGCCGCGCATGGCATCAGCGCCGAACGCGTGCACGATGGGCAACAAGGTCTCCAGCGCGCGCAGGAGCCGCACTACGACGCCATCACGCTGGACCTGATGCTGCCGGGCATGGATGGCCTCACGCTGGTAACGCAATTGCGTGAACGCGGTATCACCACGCCAGTGTTGATGATCAGTGCGCTCGGTGACGTGGACGAACGCGTGCGTGGGCTGCGCGCGGGTGGCGATGATTACCTCACCAAGCCCTTCGCGCCCGATGAAATGGCCGCCCGCATCGAAGTGCTGTTGCGCCGGCATCGGCAAGAGCAGCCCGCGCAAACCAAGCTGCGGGTGGCCGATCTGGACCTGGACATGATCTCGCGTACCGCCCGGCGCGGCACGCGCGAACTCACGTTATTGCCCACCGAATACCGCTTGCTCGAATTCCTGATGCGCTATCCCGGCCAGGTGCTGACGCGCGCGATGATTTTCGAAAGCGTGTGGGGCCTGCGCTTCGATCCGGGCACCAACCTTATCGACGTGCATATCGCGCGCCTGCGTCGCAAGGTCGATAACGAAGGTGAAGCACCATTGATCCGCACCGTGCGCGGCTCGGGGTATCGCATTGGCTAACAGCACCACAAACTTGTCCATCCACTGGCGTGCAACGACATCGCGCCTGCTACTCGCCTACGGCGTGTTCTTCGTCATCTGGGGCACGGTGCTGCTGGGTGTGATCTATTGGGAAACCCTGCATTACCTGGAAAATCGCACCGATCGGCAGCTCCAGCAGCAGATCAGCTATTTGCGCAGCCTCAATGAAGATCACCTGCTGGTCGCACTGAACGACTATGAGGTGCTCGAAGAAACCAACTACAACGCCTGGGGTTTGTTCGACGCGCACGGCAAGTGGTTGTACGGCGACATTCTGCAGATGCCGCCGGGCCTGACGGACGATTCGGTGACGCTGCGCTTGCCTACGGGGGACGTCATCAGCGGTCCCTTCGCCCCCCAGACACACATGCTTTCGGTGATTGCCTCGCGCCTGAGCAACGGCCACATCCTGGTGCTGGCGCACACCACGCGCATTGCTGCGCAAGTGAGCAGCATCATCTGGCATGCACTGTGGTGGGGACTCTCGTTCACCTTGGTACCGGGCCTGATCGGCGGCCTTATCCTCAACCGTGCGCCGCGCCGGCGCATCCGGCAGGTCGAATCGGCAACGCGTGAGATCGTGCAAGGCAATTTGCAACGACGCCTGCCGGTCAGTAATCGCGGCGACGAACTGGATCGCCTCGCTGCCATCGTGAACGACATGCTCGATCAGATCGAGCGCTTGATGGGCGAAGTGAAAGGCGTCTGCGACAACATCGCCCACGACCTGCGCACGCCGCTCACGCGCCTGCGTTCGCAGCTGTATCGCGTGCAGCAGCAAATGCATGAAGACGATCCGCATGTCGTGCTGATCGAACAATGCGTCAGCGATATCGATGAAGTGCTGGGGCGGTTCCGCGCGCTGCTGCGTATTTCAGAACTGGAGGATCGTCGGCGGCGCGAAGGCTTCATCGCCGTCGACCTGGGACAGACCTTGCAGCACGTGCACGAGCTCTATGCGCCGCTGGCCGAAGATCAGCACCTGCAATTTGTGCTGAATGTCGATCCGGATCTGCGTGCGCAAGCCGATCCGGACCTGTTGTTCGAAGCCATCGGAAACCTGGTCGGCAATGCCATCAAGTTCACGCCGCCGGGCGGGAGCGTGACGCTGAGTGCGAAGCGGACGGATCCCCACGTCGCGCACGTCGAAGTAGCCGACAGCGGGCCAGGCATTCCCGAGCAGCAGCGGCAGGCCGTCTGGCAGCGTTTCTATCGCGGGGAGGGTGGTCGCGATGCGGCCACCGGACACGGCCTGGGGCTGAGCATCGTCGCCGCGATTGCCAAGTTGCACGATTTCGACCTGCGCATCGAGGGCGATCAAAAAGGCACGCGCATGGTCATGATCTGCCCGCTGCTCTGATCAGGCCGAAGCTACGCGCAACTGCCGGCTTCATTCATGAAAAAAATTTCATGAATGAAAGAATCTTCACTCCCACGAAAGGTGTTGCAGCGCAGCGATCCCGATAATAGCGACCATCATCAAAGCACGCTGGAAGCTATCGCATGCTGGGTCTGGTTCGCATCGCACTCGCGCGTCCTTATACCTTTGTCGTCCTGGCGCTATTTATCCTGATTGCCGGCCCGCTGGCGGCACTGCGTACGCCAACCGATATCTTTCCGAACATCGGCATTCCGGTGATCAGCGTGGTGTGGACCTACAACGGCCTGTCGCCCGACGCGATGTCCGGTCGCGTGATCTACTACTACGAACGCTCGCTCACCTCGACCGTGAGCGACATCGAACACATTGAATCGCAGTCGCTGCCCGGTATCGGCGTGGTAAAGATCTTCTTCCAGCCGGGCGTGGATATACGCACAGCCACCGCACAGGTCACCTCGATCTCGCAGACCGTGCTCAAGCAGATGCCGCCGGGCATCACGCCGCCGCAGATCATCAATTACAACGCCTCCACCGTGCCTATCCTGCAGATGGCGCTGTCGAGCAGCAAGCTGTCCGAGCAGAAGATCCTCGACGTTGCGCAGAACTTTCTGCGCCCGATGCTGGTATCCGTCGCAGGTGTGGCGATTCCCACGCCGTACGGCGGCAAGAATCGTGAGGTGATGCTCGATCTCGATCCGCAGGCGCTCGCCGCGAAAGGCCTTTCCGCGCAAGATGTGTCCAATGCGTTGGCTGCGCAAAATCAGATTGTGCCGGTGGGAACCATCAAGATCGGTCAGTACGAATACACCGTCAATCTCAATGACAGCCCCTCCGCCATCGCGCAGTTGAACAACCTGCCGATCAAGACCGTGAACGGTGCCACCATCACCATCGGCCAGGTGGCGCACGTGCGCGACGGTTCGCCGCCGCAGCAGAACGTGGTGCGCGTGGATGGTCATCGCGCGGTGTTGATGTCGTTCTTGAAGGGCGGCAACGTATCGACGCTGGATGTGGTGGCCGGCATCAAGAAGCTGCTGCCGCTGGCGGAGGAGACGCTACCGCCGTCGTTGAAACTGAAGCTGATGGACGATCAATCCGTCTTCGTGCGCGCCGCGATCACATCGGTGGCACGCGAAGGCATCATTGCCGCGTTGCTTACGTCGGTAATGATCCTGGTATTCCTCGGCAGCTGGCGGTCTACCGTAATCATCGCGGTGTCGATTCCACTGGCGGTGCTTTCGGCGATCGCACTGCTTGCGGCGTTTGGGCAAACCCTCAATGTGATGACGCTGGGTGGCCTCGCGCTCGCGGTGGGCATCCTGGTGGACGACGCCACCGTGACCATCGAAAACGTCAATTGGCATCTGGAACAGGGCAAGGATGTGCATACGGCGATCATGGACGGCGCCAAACAAATCGTGACGCCCGCGTTCGTCTCGCTGCTGTGCATCTGCATCGTGTTCGTGCCGATGTTCCTGCTGCAAGGCATCGCCGGCTTCCTGTTCCGGCCGATGGCGCTGGCGGTGATTTTTGCGATGGCCTCCTCGTTCCTGCTCTCGCGCACACTCGTGCCGACCATGGCGATGTACCTGCTAAAGCCGCACGTGCTGGAAAAGCCGCCTGGCGATCATCCTGAAGATCCCTATATCAATCATCACGAAGGCGACCAGCATCCACCGATGCGGCGCAATCGGCTGCGCCAGGCACTGGTGTCGTTCCAGCAAGGCTTCGAGCATCGGTTTTCCAAGGTGCGCGATATTTACTACGGCGCACTCTCGCTCGCGTTGGACCACCGTCGCCGGTTCGTGTTGGGCTTTCTCGGCGTGGTGCTTGCCTCGTTCGTCCTGGTGCCTTTCCTCGGGCGTGATTTCTTCCCGTCCGTCGATGCCGGAGCCATTGCGA
The DNA here is from genome assembly GCF_003363155.1 of Dyella monticola. Classification (GTDB taxonomy): domain Bacteria; phylum Pseudomonadota; class Gammaproteobacteria; order Xanthomonadales; family Rhodanobacteraceae; genus Dyella_B; species Dyella_B monticola. Next base: position 129,965 of record NZ_QRBE01000013.1, read on the forward strand.
TCCACGTGCGTGCACCCGTGGGCACGCGCATCGAAGATACCTCCGCGGAGTTCGATCACATCGAAGCGGCGATTCGGCGCGTCGTGCCGCCCGCGGATCTGGACAACATCATCGACAATATCGGCCTGCCGCTCAGCGGCACCAACATGGTGTACAGCAACACCGGCACCATCGGCCCGCAGGATGGCGACATCCAGGTGCTGCTGAAGCCCGATCATGCCCCTGCCGACGAGTACGTGAAGAAGCTGCGCGAACTACTGCCGCAGGAGTTCGCGGGCACCACGTTCGCGTTCCTGCCGGCGGACATGGCAAGCCAGATTCTCAACTTCGGCGCGCCGGCGCCGCTGGATGTGAAGGTATCCGGACGTAATGCCACGGCCAACGAAGCGTATGCGTTGCGCCTGATGCGTGCCATGCGCAGCATTCCGGGCATAGCCGACGTCCGCCTGCAGCAATCTGACAGCGCGCCGCAGTTGAACGTGAATGTGGACCGCGTGCGCGCGAACGAACTGGGCGTTACTGAGCGCGATGTCACCGACAGCATGGTCAGCACCCTGGCCGGCAGTTCGCAGGTGGCGCCGACTTTCTGGCTCAATCCATCCAACGGCGTGTCGTATCCGATCGTGGCGCAGACGCCACAGTACCGCGTGGATTCGATGGCCGATCTGCACAGCATGCCGATCACCTCGTCGGGCAATGGGGCGCAGCAGATTCTCGGCGCGCTGGCGTCGGTCAAGCGCACGGCGACGCCTGCGGTGGTCACGCACTACAACATTGCACCATCGTTCGACATCTACGCTTCGACGCAAGGCCGCGATCTCGGTTCGGTCGCCAGCGACATCCAACATGTGCTCAAGCAAGCGGCCAAGGATCGTCCAAAAGGTACGACCGTGGGTCTGTTTGGTCAGGTCACCGCGATGAACATCGCGTTCTCTGGATTGCTGTTTGGTCTGCTGGGCGCGATCGTGCTGATCTATATGCTGATCGTGGTGAACTTCCAATCGTGGCTGGATCCGTTCGTGATCATCACCGCGCTGCCTGCCGCTCTGTCCGGCATTGTGTGGATACTGTTCATCACGCACACCACGCTGTCGGTGCCGGCGTTGACGGGGGCGATCATGTGCATGGGCGTGGCAACCGCCAACTCGATTCTGGTGGTGAGCTTTGCGCGAGAACGCCTGGCCGAACACGGCGATGCGATGAAGGCTGCGCTGGAAGCGGGCTTCACGCGCTTCCGCCCGGTGTGCATGACGGCGCTGGCAATGATCATCGGCATGCTGCCGATGGCCATGACGCACGAGCAGAATTCACCGCTGGGTCGCGCCGTGATCGGCGGCCTGATGTTCGCCACCTGCGCCACGCTGCTGTTCGTGCCGGTGATCTTCAGCATCGTGCATGGTCGCGAGCAACGTACCTCTGATTTGGATTCCATTCCAGGACTTCCCCATGTCGCATAATCACGCTCCCGTACAAGTGGCACAAAAACCGCCGCACCTGAAAGCTGTCGGCATTGGCGCCGCCGTGGTTGCCGTGATCGTGATCGCGCTGGGTCTGGGTTTGCGCTACCACCAGCATCAGGAACTGGTGCAATGGACGGACGCACAACTCATTCCCAGTGTTCGACTCGCTCCAGCGCTCGATCCTTCGAAGGAACATCTGATCACCTTGCCTGGCCATCTGCAAGCCTGGGACAGCGCCCCGATCCACGCGCGCGTGGGTGGCTATCTGAAGGCCTGGTACAAGGATATCGGCGACAAAGTGAAAGCCGGCGACGTGCTCGCCATCATCGATACGCCCGAACTGGATCAGCAACTTGAGCAAGCCAAGGCGGTGCTCGTCAAGGCGCAAGCCGATGCCAACCTCGCCACGATTACCTCGAGGCGTTGGCAGCATCTGCTGACGTCCGATTCGGTGTCCAAGCAAGAGGCTGATGAGAAGAGTGGTGAGGCGGCGGCTGCGCAGGCGACCGTCCTGGCGGCTAAAGCGGATGTCGATCGTCTGAATGCGCTGGAAACGTTCAAGAAAATCGTGGCGCCCTTCGATGGCGTGGTGACGGCGCGTCGCACCGACGTGGGTGATCTCATCACGGCCAACAATGAAAGCGGCCCGGAGCTGTTCTCCGTGGCCGACATCTCGCGCATGCGCCTGTATGTGCCGGTACCTGAAGTGAATACAGACAACATCAAGCCGGGCATGAAAGTGGCGCTCAGCATTCCCGAACTGCCCGGGCGCAGGTTCGAGGCCACGCTGATCGGAAACTCCAATGCGATCAACCAGAATTCCGGCAGCATGCTTGCGCAGTTCGTCGTCGACAATTCCGACGGTGCACTCAAGCCCGGTGATTACGCAGACGTACGATTCGACCTGCCGTTGGATCAGCACATGGTCAGTGTGCCGGCCAGCGCACTGATTTTCCGCGATCAAGGTCCGCAGGTCGCCGTCCTCGGGCCCGATCAACGCGCTCATCTGCACGACGTGCACATTGCCATGGACATGGGCACGACCTTGCAGATCGACCAGGGCTTGAGCGCCACGGACCGCGTGATCGAGAACCCACCCGATTCGCTGATGGACGGCGACAAAGTGCGCGTCGAAACGGACACGAACCAGAATCTTGCCGCCCAAGACACGGAGAAAACCGGTGCGTCGGCTCGTTAATCGACTGCTCGCTACATCGCTGGCCGTCGCCGTGTTGGGCGGCTGCTCGCTTGCACCCACTTACCACACGCCACAGCTGCCGCCGATGCCTTCGAGCTTCAAGGAAGGCGACACGGCATGGAAAGTCGCCGCGCCTTCCGATCAGCAATCGCGCGGTGACTGGTGGACGGTCTACGCCGATGGCAGCTTGAGCGGTCTGGAATCCAGGCTCGATGCGCAAAATCCCAGCCTGGCCGCTGCGCTGGCGCGATACGATCAGGCCAATGCGTATGAAAGCCAGCTCAGCGCTGGCCTGTTTCCACAAATCGGTGCGCTGGCCAATCCGGGGCGTGCGCGTCAGTCGAACAACCGACCGCTGCGCGGTGGCGGTCAGCCCAACGAATACGACAGCGATACCGTGGGCATCGAGGCCGATTTCGATCTGGACCTGTGGGGTCGCATTCGTAATGAGGTGAGCGCTGGCCGTGCGTTGGCGCAGGCTGCGCAGGCCGATCTGGCTTCGGCGAAGCTCAGTCTGGAAGCGCAACTTGCGGATAACTATGTGCGCTTGCGCGGCTATGACATCCAGCTAGGCATCCTGCGTGATGCGTTGAGCGCCTATCAGCACGCGCTGCAGCTCACCGAGAATCGCCATAACGGTGGTGTGGCGTCAGGCATGGATGTGTCGCGCGCACAGACGCAGCTCTACGATGCGCAAGCGCAGATTACCGATGTGCTGGCGCAGCGCGCGCTTAGCGAGCACGCCATTGCCGCATTGGTCGGCGAGCCGGCGTCGAGTTTCTCGATCGCTCCCGAGCAGGAACAGCTCAAGGTGCCGGTAACGCCGGTCGGTGTGCCTTCCACCTTGCTGGAGCGACGCCCCGATATTGCCTCGGCGGAACGAAAGGTGTTCGCCGCCAATGCAGGTATCGGTGTGGCACGTGCGGCGTTCTTCCCTGATTTGAGCTTGTCGGGCAATTTCGGGTTTCAGGATACCGGGATGGGCAGTCTGCTCTCTGTCGGCAACCGCTACTGGGCGTTGGGGCCGTTGGCCACGCTCGACATCTTCGATGCCGGCCTGCGTCGTGCCGAGTTGCGTCAGGCGCAAGCGACGTTTGCTGAAGAGTCTGCCGACTATCGGCAAACCGTGCTCACGGCGTTTCGCGAAGTGGAAGATGACCTGGCACTGCTGCAGCAACTGGGTGTCGAGGCGAAGCAGGAAGATCAGGCCTATGGGGCCGCGCAGCAAACCTTGAATATCGCCACCAACCGTTATCGCGAAGGCATCGTGAACTATCTGGAAGTGGTGACCGCGCAGACCGCCGCATTGTCGGCGCAGCGCGATGCGCAAACCATTCGCACGCGCCGTTTGCAGGCCAGCGTGGATTTGATTCGCGCACTCGGTGGCGGCTGGACTCGGGAGGCATCAGGACTCGATAGCGGCGCGACCGCCAAAAACACGACAACGGATACAACGCAGGTGCGCTAAGCACAACGTTGATCCCTCCGGCTTGCAGTTGCCCTTCCTCACGTAGCAACTGCATTTTCCCTCCCCTGCCCCAACGGGGGAGGGCCTCTTTTTGAGTGCGTGCATGATCTTCATCACGCCCGAATGTAGCGCTGTGTGCGCATCACTACGTTTGATGACAAAAGTGTTGCGCCGCTACATGTCTTCGTGACAGTGAGCGCGCACTATTTAATCCCATCGTGTCGCTGGATCCGTGCTCATGCTGGCTCTAGTACGCATTGCACTCGCGCGCCCTTACACCTTCGTGGTGCTGGCGCTCTTCATCCTGATCGTGGGGCCGCTGGCGGCGCTGCGCACGCCGACCGATATCTTTCCGAACATCGGCATTCCGGTGATCAGCGTGGTGTGGACCTACAACGGCCTGTCGCCCGACGCGATGTCCGGTCGCGTGATCTACTACTACGAACGCTCGCTCACCTCGACCGTGAGCGACATCGAACACATTGAATCGCAGTCGCTGCCCGGCATTGGCGTGGTGAAGATTTTCTTCCAGCCCGGTGTGGATGTCCGCACAGCCACGGCGCAGGTCACTTCGATTTCGCAGACCGTGCTCAAACAGATGCCGCCGGGCATCACGCCGCCGCAGATCATCAACTACAACGCCTCCACCGTGCCGATTCTGCAGATGGCGCTGTCGAGCACGCAGTTGTCGGAACAGAAGATTCGCGACGTTGCGCAGAACTTTCTGCGTCCGACCTTGGTATCCGTGGCGGGTGTGGCCATTCCTGCGCCTTATGGTGGCAAGCAGCGCCAGATCATGCTCGATCTGGATCCGCAGGCGCTGGCTGCGAAAGGCCTTTCGGCGCAGGACGTGGGCAATGCGCTGGCTGCGCAAAATCAGATCGTGCCGGTGGGTACGATCAAGATCGGTCAGTACGAATATACCGTCAATCTCAACGATAGCCCGCTCGCCATCGAGGAACTGAACAAGCTGCCCATCAAGACCGTCGATGGCGCCACCATCACCATGGGCGAAGTCGCGCATGTTCGCGATGGTTCGCCACCGCAAGAAAACGTCGTGCGTGTCGATGGTCACCGCGCCGTGCTGATGTCGTTCCTCAAAGGTGGCAAGGTCTCCACGCTCGACGTGGTGGCTGGCATCAAAAAGCTCTTGCCCTTGGCCAAGGAAACCTTGCCGCCCAGCTTGCATGTGAAGCTGATGGGCGATCAATCCATTTTTGTGCGTGGCGCGATTTCCTCGGTGGCGCGGGAAGGCATCATCGCGGCTGTGCTCACGTCGCTGATGATTTTGGTGTTCTTGGGCAGTTGGCGCTCGACGGTGATCATCGCCATTTCGATTCCGCTGGCGGTGCTTTCGGCAATCGCACTGCTATCCGCCTTCGGGCAGACGCTCAACGTGATGACGCTGGGTGGCCTGGCGCTCGCCGTGGGTATCCTCGTCGACGATGCCACGGTGACGATCGAGAACATCAATTGGCACTTGGAGCATGGTAAGGATGTAGAGACGGCGATCATGGATGGCGCCAGGCAGATCGTCACGCCCGCCTTCGTATCGCTGCTGTGCATCTGTATCGTGTTCGTGCCGATGTTCATGCTCAAGGGCATTCCGGGCTTTCTGTTCAGGCCAATGGCGATGGCGGTAATCTTCGCGATGATCTCCTCGTTCGTGCTGTCGCGCACCTTGGTGCCGACCATGGCGCAGTATCTGCTCAAGCCACATGTGACGGAGCGTGGCCCGGGGGATCACCCCGAAGATCCTTACATCAACTATCACGAGGGCGATCAGCACCCGCCGATGCGCCGCGGGTTGCTACGGCGATCGCTGGTGGCGTTCCAGCAACGTTTCGAGCATCGCTTTGCCGCCGTGCGCGATACCTATTACGGCGCATTGGCGCTCGCACTGGGATCGCGAAAGAAATTCGTGCTCGGCTTTCTCGGTGTCGTAGTCGGCTCGTTTGTGCTGGTGCCGTTCCTGGGCCGCGATTTCTTCCCGACGACGGACGCCGGCACGATTGCCATTCACGTGCGTGCGCCGGTGGGTACGCGCATTGAGGACACCGCCGCCGAATTCGACCGCGTCGAAAACGCAGTGCGTCGCGTTATTCCGCCGAGCCAGATCGACGGTATCATCGACAACATCGGTCTGCCGTTGAGCGGCACCAACATGGTGTACAGCAATACCGGCACGATCGGTCCGCAGGATGGGGACATCATGGTTCTGCTGACGCCCGATCACGATCCAAGCGCGAGTTTCGTCAAGAAGCTGCGCGCCGCGTTGCCGCGCGAATTCCCCGGCACCACCTTTGCGTTCCTTCCTGCGGACATGGTCAGCCAGATTCTCAATTTCGGTGCGCCCGCGCCGCTGGATGTAAAAGTGTCGGGCGAAAATAAGGCCGCCAACCAGGCGTATGCCGTTCGCCTGCTACGTGCGATACAAGAGATACCGGGCATTGCGGACGCACGTCTGCAACAGTCAACGGGCACACCGCAATTGAATGTCGACGTGGATCGCGTACGCGCAGGGGAATTGGGCATTACCGAGCACGACGTCACCAACAGCATGGTCGCTTCGCTGGCCGGTAGTCTGCAGGTAGCCCCGACATTCTGGCTCAACCACGCCAATGGTGTGTCTTATGCGGTGGTGGCGGAAACGCCGCAATATCGCATGGACACATGGGCGGCATTGCAGAGCCTGCCGATCACATCTTCAACGACCGGTGCCAAGCAGGTGCTTGGCGCCATCGCGACGATTCAGCGTACCGCCAGTCCCGCTGTGGTGTCGCATTACAACATCGCGCCGTCGTTCGATATCTACGCCGCGGTGCAGGGGCGCGATCTGGGTGCGGTGTCCGACGACATCCAGGCCGTGCTGCAACGCGCTGCAAAAGAGCGGCCGCGCGGTACGGTCGTACGGCTGCTCGGTCAGGTGACGGCGATGAACGCGGCGTTCGCCGGTCTGTTGTTCGGTCTGCTGGGCGCGATCGTGCTGATCTACATGTTGATCGTGGTGAACTTCCAATCGTGGCTGGATCCATTCGTGATCATCACCGCGTTGCCCGCCGCCCTGGCCGGCATCGTGTGGATACTGTTCATCACGCACACCACACTGTCGGTGCCGGCGTTGACGGGGGCGATCATGTGCATGGGCGTGGCAACCGCCAACTCGATTCTGGTGGTGAGCTTTGCGCGCGAACGCCTGGCCGAACACGGCGATGCGATGAAGGCTGCGCTGGAAGCAGGCTTCACGCGTTTTCGCCCGGTGTGCATGACCGCGCTGGCGATGATCATCGGCATGCTGCCGATGGCGTTGACGCAGGAGCAGAATTCGCCGCTGGGCCGCGCCGTGATCGGTGGCCTGTTGTTTGCCACCTGCGCCACGCTACTGTTCGTGCCGGTGATCTTCAGCATCGTGCATGGCCGCGAACAAGAAGCGCCGATGGCCGCACGGGAGCATTCGCACGGCGTGGTGTGAATGTAGCGGAACCCGCCTCAGCGGGTACGCGCAATCCTCACTGGCGATCGTAGAGGGCAACGACAAGAGCCTGTGGAGTAGACCTGTAAGAGGACAGGTGACGCGCACTTATCCGATACCCTTATCGGATACCCCTGATATCGCTGCAAGCATGCCTCTGCGTACTGTCGCCGTTCCACGTCGCGGTATTCAGGGACCTAGTCATGCCGGACTCCGATCATCTTTCCTCCGCCATCGCGCACCGCCTGCATCAGCACTACAACGTCCACGTCACGGGCGCGCCGCTTGTCGAACCGCTCGATGTTCAGTCCTTTCACTTACACGACGCTATCGGCGATCCCTACCGCATCACCGTCACCGCCACGCATCCAGCGTTGCTGACCTGCGAAGACGTCGGAGGCAAGGACGCCACCTTCAAGATCGCGCACGACGACAGCGACGGCATACGGCAATGGGCCGGTTGCATCACGCACTTCGATCGCGTCGGTCGCAGCAACGACCAGTACACCTATGAGCTGGTGATCGAGCCGCATGTGGCACGCATGCGCTTGACCCGCGCCTTTCGCACCTTCCAGCAGCAGGACGCGCCGACGATTATCGAAGGGCTGTTGCGCAAGCACGGACTGCGTGGCCAACAGTTCCTCTTCAAGCTTCGCCGCAGCTATCCCGTGCATGCGTTTCGCCTGCAATATGGCGTTTCCGATTGGGTGTACATGCGGCAACTGCTCGAACAGGAAGGCATGTATTGCTACATCGAGCAAGGTGAGCACGGCGATGTGTTGGTCGTGGCCGATGACATCGATCACTATGTCTACGTGCCGACTCTTGCGTTGCCCTGCCGCGAGGCCTCCGGCCTGAGCGCCGACGAGGACGCCATCACCGATCTTCAGGTGCGCAGCCAAACGGTGCAACGCGCGTTCAAAGTCGCCGATTTCAATCCGGCGTCGGCATGGGAACGTATTACCGGCGAAGCCAATGTGGCCGGGAGCGATCCGACCACGTACGGCACTTCCTACAGCTACGGCACCGGTCATCTGGATCAGGCACAGGCGACGTGGGAGGCGCAACTGCGCCACGAAGCCGCGCTCACCCAGCAACTCGCCATCACCGGACGCAGCCACGCCCCAGCCGTGCGGCCGGGGCGCGTCGTGCGCACCGATGCGACCCTTCCCGAAGCGCCCAACGGCCTGGTCGTTACGGAAGTCACGCACACCGGCGGCCGCAACAAGGCGTATCAAAATGCGTTCAAGGCGATCCCGTGCGAGCGCCGTTTCAGGCTGCCCATCGATGAAGCGAGTTGGCCACGGGTGGTCGGCACCCTGAGCGCTCGCATCACCTCACCGGGCGATTACCCGTATGCGTACCTTACGAACCAGGGCCACTATGTAGTGCGCCTGGACCTGGACTTCGACCCATGGAACCCCGGCGGCGAATGCGTGCCCCTGCCGTTGGCCAAACCTTTCGCCGGCAAGCGGCAGACCGGCATGCACTTCCCTGCGCAGGACGGCGATTACGCCGTGATCGAGTTTCGCGATGGCGATCCGAACAAACCCTACATCGCCGCCTTCCATCACACCTCGACATACACGGACCTGATCACCAACCAGGACCGCCGCATGTCGCTCAACCGCATCGCCACGCAGGGCGGCAGCGAGATGGAGATCGAGGATTGGAAAGACGAAGAGCACCTTCGTCTGTCCACACCGCACTCGGGCATCAGCCAATTGACGCTCGGCCACATCGTCGATCCCGAGAGGCAAAAACGCGGTGAGGGGTTCGAATTGCGCACGGACGCCCATGGCGCGGTACGTGCCGGTGGCGGCCTGCTGCTATCGGCCGACGCGCAAGCGAAGGCAAGTGGCCTGCAGCAAGACACCGACGCGGTGATCCAGCAGTTCGATGCGATGCAGGCACGTGTACAGACGCTCGCGGCCTCCGCAGAGGCGTCGAAGGCGGAAATCGCCGATCTGCAGGCGGAAAACGCATGGCTGAAAAACGAGCTGACGGGGCTTAAGCAATCGGTCATCGCGCTGTCGGCGCCCAAGGGCATCGGCATGGTGACGCCGGATCGGATCATGGTGTCGGCAGGCAAAGACGTGAGCGTGGCCAGCGGGTGCGGCTTCCACGTGAATGCACTCAAGCGCTTTACCGCCGCCGCCGGCGAAAAGCTGTCGCTGTTCGCGCAAAAGGCCATCGACATTTTTTCAGCCGAGGGGCCGGTCCAGGTTCAAGCCCAAAACGGGCCGCTGGCGCTGACCGCCGCGCAGGATGTCACCGTATCGAGTGTCAACGGCTCGATCATGATGCGTGCGCAAAAGGAATTCATCATCGAGTGCCAGGGTGCGTTCATCAAGCTGGCGAACGGCTGCATCACGCTGGGTGCGCCGTTCGACTTGTACTGGGATATTGCCCGGTTCCAGCGTAAAAACGCCGCGCAGATGCACCTGGGTGCGCCCGCTTTCGCACCCACGCTGGTTCCGTTCGAGGTCAGCTGCGAGGCCTTTCGGGAAAATACCCGACTGGGACGTAGCACCTCGCCGCAACCTGCCGCGCCCGACGGCGCCAGCGCATTGACATCAGGCTCCGATGTTGCGTCCAACGATGCATCCGCCTCGACGGATACCTTCGCGCCCAACGATTCGCCCGATTCACCCAACGCCGATCACGATGCCAAGCATGAGCCTAAGCTTCCGCCCGCGGCTGACCTCAGTGTGCCGCTGCTGCTCAACAAACCGGTTTATTGCAATTGGCGCTTGCGGGGCTTTACGCACGAATGTAGCGATCTATTGGAGACGCAGGCGTATCAGGCACTGAAAGCCGATAAATCGCCGATGACTGACAAAAGCAGCGGTAACCCCATTCTCGCGGGTTATCCCAATCCCACAGCGTTCGAGCTCGCCTACGACGAACGATTCAAGACACTGCAGGTAACGGTACGGATCAAGATCGTTCCGGTGGAGCTGCTCAAGACGGATTCTGGCGGCAAAGAATTGTCGGGGCCGGACGGTCAGAAGGAGTCGGTTCCTTATAGCAGTGACGTGCATTACAAAAATGGTTTGACTGTCGGTGCGCCGATTGAGGGAGGCTATGTGATGCGGTATCGCGACGCCACGGGACCCGCATTCGATGCGGAACAGCGGAAGCAGCAGGTGGAAAACGTCCTCAATGCGCACCGTAGCGTACTCATTTTGGATGGCTGCTCGAAGGAGGCGGCCTGCGGTTGCCGTGTGACCGTGCACTTCCGCGTCGAGTTTTTGCTCGCAATGGGCGACGCCAACGTAGGCGACGGCAAAAAGATTCATAAGACGATTTTCCTATTCCCGCAAACGGAACGAGCGGATGCGGGTGCGTGGGGGGAGCAAAATGTCGTATCAGCCGGTAACGACCATCCCGGTCAGTTCGTACCGTTGCTGGCATCGAATGTTATGGCCCACGAATGCGGGCACCTGTTCAATTTCCCGGACGAGTATTGGGAGGTTGGCGGGTCGGTGCACAAGCGGTATGTCAAAGAGGGTCAGCTGGATTTTGTGGCCGGCGAGCGTTTAACAGGGCAACCGGTCTGGCAGATGCGCTCTGCGGACAATGTGATGGGATATGGCGCGAATAAACGTCTCTCCATGCAGAGCGACGCCGCACCGAACGCGCTGGTGCAACCGTACTACCTCGAATATGTCCGGCGGCACTTCTGCACGTTGACGCACAAGAAATGGAGAATTGGTTATGCATCGGAATAAATCGGCACGCAAGGCGCGCAGTCTATCCGCGCGTTTCGTGGCCATTGTGCTTATGTTCTTTGGAGTAGTGACGATGTCGAATGTTCGGGTTAATGCAGCGGACAACGAGCTCAATGTTGGTGGCACAGGCGAGGGTTTTGGCGTCTACGGATTGGGTGGCATGAACTACGGTATGAATACCGTAAGCGTGCGGCTTCCCGGGAAACTTCGTATCGGACGGTTCGATACGATCGAGGATATGAATCTACATGGCGTGGGTATCTTCGACGCTAGGCTTTCGCCTGACGATCTCAAGCTAGCGCATGATATTCATCATCAGCTTTGCGAGGCGGTTGAAGCAGGACCCAGGGACGAGCTACCTAGAATCGATCCCCCTCGTCTGTATGACGTTGACTGCCTACGACAAGGTAAGCACGTGCACTACCAGGGTCCCATATATCAATTGCCGAGTGCACTGGCCGACACGCTAGTGGATTTTTTTTGGCGGACAAGGAGTGCTTATCTGCGGGAGAGCCGTACCGTAGTCCGGCTTGATGTCGAGGTAGTGAACGTCGAAAGGATGAGAAGCAAATTCCTCGTGTCGATCCGACTCATCAATAGCGGGCACTACCCAATCCTGATGGATACCCCGGATAAATGGTCGACCGTGATGGCGTATCGA
>NZ_QRBE01000014.1 GCF_003363155.1 Dyella monticola
CTGATTCCCTTGCGGTGACAACAGACCGGCGCGGGTTCGAACATCCGCTTCGGTGGTCAATGACGAAGATGCCCTTTGATACTGGCATTGGCGCGGCGTGAGGCCGGGCTCAGGTGGCGGATAGGGGTCCCAAAAATCCTTGGCTTTTTGTTCGAGTTCCTGCAGTGCGTTTGGGCCCTCGCTGAGCTTGGAGAGCTGCTCGACATCGGGCAACCCCTCGGCCGCGGGATCAACGATGGCCGCTTGGGGCACGCCTTCGAAGGGATTCTCGGAAGCGGGTACCGTGCTGGATATCGTCGTCGATGCGTCCGATGCGGGGGGATCCGTCACGTCCGCGTGGGACACCGGTATGTGGGCTTGGCCTTTTGACCGGGAAGCGGACGCAGGGGAGCTGGGTAGTGAGGAAAACGCGGTACGACCAGACTCGATCGCATGTGGCTCCGGAGGCACCCCCTGCGAGACTGATTCGCTTGTTTGTGCGGGTGTGCTGGCGCGTGTGTCTGAAATAGGGCCGTTATTGGGATCCGGTATACGCATAGATCTAGCTACTGATGGGAATGAGCGGCTGATCTTGGTGAGATGGCGGGGATGCCTGGTGGTATCGCGCGACTTCAGCTAACGCCCAATCCGTTCACTCATCGGCCACTCAAACGCTGGGCATCGGCATCGACGTGCTATTCGTGAAATGCGATTTCCACCCCCCGCACTGCCACATAACCAGGGCGCGAACCAGCTCCTGCCGGCCATCCCAGCTACAATACGCGGCTCGCATGCCAGCCGATCCGCCCATGTCCGCCCACCTCCAAGAAACCCAGCGCCGCCGCACCTTTGCCATCATCAGCCACCCCGACGCGGGCAAGACCACGCTGACGGAAAAGCTGCTGCTGTTCGGCGGCGCCATCCAGATGGCCGGTTCGGTGAAGGGCCGCAAGGCCGCGCGCCACGCCACGTCAGACTGGATGGCACTGGAAAAGGAGCGCGGCATTTCGGTCACCTCCTCGGTGATGCAGTTTCCGTACGAGGGCAAGATCGTCAATCTGCTCGATACCCCCGGCCACGCGGACTTCTCCGAAGACACCTACCGCGTGCTCACCGCCGTGGACTCGGCGCTGATGGTGATCGACTGCGCCAAGGGCGTGGAGGAGCGCACCATCAAGCTGATGGATGTGTGCCGCCTGCGCGATACGCCCATCATGACCTTCATCAACAAGCTCGACCGCGAAGGCCGTTCGCCGATCGAATTGCTGGACGAAGTGGAATCCGTGCTCGGCATCGCGTGCGCGCCGCTGACCTGGCCCATCGGCATGGGCAAGCGCCTCAAGGGCGTGTATCACATGCTGCTGGATGAAGTGCATGTGTTCGAGCCGGGAAAGAATTTCACGCGCCAGGATTCGACCATCTTCAAGGGTCTGGATGCGCCTGGATTGGAACAAGCGATCGGCACCGAGGCGCTGAACGAATTGCGCGAAGAACTGGAATTGGTGCAAGGCGCTTCGCATCCGTTCGAGCTCGACAAATACCTCGTCGGCAAGCTCACGCCGGTGTTCTTCGGTTCGGCCGTGAACAACTTCGGCGTGCAATTGCTGCTGGATTTCTTCGTGGAGCACGCGCCTTCGCCGCGTCCGCGCGCAACGCTTTCGCGCGAAGTGAAACCGGCAGAAGAAAAGCTCACCGGCTTCGTGTTCAAAATCCAGGCGAATATGGATCCGGCGCACCGCGATCGCGTGGCCTTCATGCGCGTATGTTCGGGCACTTACACCGCGGGCATGAAAATGGTGCAGACGCGTACCAACAAGGACATGCGCATCGCCAATGCGCTTACCTTCATGGCGAGCGATCGTGAGATTGTAGAAAGCGCCTACCCGGGCGACGTCATCGGCCTGCACAACCACGGCACCATCAGCATTGGTGACACCTTTACCGAAGGCGAAGCGGTGAGCTTCACCGGCATTCCCAACTTCGCGCCGGAACTGTTTCGTCGGGCACGCCTGCGCGATCCACTGAAAATGAAGGCGTTGCAGAAAGGCCTGGCGCAGCTTTCCGAGGAAGGCGCCACCCAGTTCTTCCGTCCGCTGATGAGCAACGATCTGATCCTGGGCGCGGTCGGCGTGCTGCAGTTCGACGTGGTGGCCTATCGCCTGAAGGACGAATACGGCGTGGACGCCACGTTCGAGCCGGTGGGTGTGGTGACGGCTCGCTGGATACAGTGCGAGGACACCAAAAAGCTGGAAGAATTCCGCGAGAAGAACATCATGAATCTCGCCATCGATGGCGCCGGCGAACTGGTCTATCTCGCCCCGACGCGCGTGAACCTGCAACTGACCCAGGAACGCTCCCCCGCCGTGCGCTTCTCGGCCACCCGCGAGCACGCCGCATCCGTCGAGGTCTGACGCGGCGGCGTTGCCGTCTTCACATATTTCTGACGCATGCCGGGCAGTACCGCCCGGCATGGCATCTCGCTAATCTGGCTGCCACGCGCACCGCCCGGTCTCAATGGGGACGACGCGCCCCTTTGCCACCTCAGCGGGAATTCGCATGGCCAGTGCTACCGTCGCCTCCACGTCAAGGAAGTATTCATGGCTGGCCCATCTGCCCATTCGCTACAAAATCCTGCTCGCGATTGGCTTGATGCTCGCATTGCTCCTGCTCGATAGCGCCTTCAACCTCGCCGCCCAGCATCGACAGTCCGAAACGCGCCGCTGGTCCGACCATACCTACGAAGTGCTGCTGAAGATCGAAGCTGTTCAGCGCACGGCACTGTCAAGCCAGGTGGGTTTGCGCGGATTCGTGCTTACCCACGATGCACAGCAGCTGGCGCGAAGCACGGAAGCCAGCACGACGCTGCTGGTTCAATTGGCGCAATTGCGCCAGCTGACGAGCGACAACCCGCTCCAGCAAATGCGCATCGATCATATCCAGGCATTGGTCTTGCAGTGGAACCGCGATGTACAAAACTTTCTGACCGCACCGCTGGCGGGCATCAAGCCCGACGATCCGCAGTTTGGCGCGCAGTGGACCAGTATCCAGGCCAACTATCTGGCCCATCGTTCGGTCCGCGTGGAAGACTTCACCGAGGTGCTCGACACCATGACCGCGACCGAGCGGCAATTGCTCGCCGTGCGCAGCAACGACACGACACGCCTGCTCCACGAAACCTTGTACATCAACGTTGCCAGCGCACTCATTGCGCTCCTGCTCGGCAGCATGGTGCTCTCGCTTACCTCGCGCATGGTCACACGCCCGATCCGGCGTATCGGCAACATGATGACTCGGCTCGCCAATCACGACCATTCCATCGAGATCCGCGGCGTGGAGCGGCGCGACGAAATCGGCGAAATCTCGCGCGCCCTGCAAGTGTTCAAGCAGATGGTGATCGAGTCGCGCGCGCAGACCAAGCTCAAGAGCGATGCGACCTCGATTTCCGCAAGCCTGCAGGCAGCTACCAATCATCGCGACTTTGCGCATCAGCTGGTGAGCCAGTTGTCACCGCTGATCCAGGCCGGCGTTGCGTTATTTTACGGCTATGACGCATCGCGCGGGCGCCTGGATCTTCTGGGCAGTTACGGCTTGCGCATGCAAAGCAGTCCCGATGCGTACATGCCCGGCGAAGGGCTGGTGGGCGAATGTGCCGCGTCACATCGACCCATCATGCTGGACGAGGTGCCGGAGAATTACCTGCGCATCGATTCCGGCAGTGGCTCGGCGTTACCGCGCCACCTCACCATTCTGCCGTTGCTCGTGCGCGAACAACTGGTCGGCATATTGGAATTGGCCAGCTTCGGTGCACCGACCCCTCATCACCAGGAATTGCTGGGCGAATTATTACCACTGGCCGCCCTGACGTTGGAAAACCTCAACCGCGCAGTGAATACCGAGCAGCTGTTGGAACAGACACGCGAGCAGGCGGACGAGCTACGGGTATCGGCCGTCACCATGCGCCAGCAGCAAGAGGCACTACGCGCTGCCAATGACACCCTGCAAACCAAGACCATCGAGCTGGAAGATCAATCCCAGCGACTGCAGGCTTCCGAAGAAGAGCTGCGGGTGCAGGCCGACGAATTGCAGGCGTCCAATGAAGAACTGCGCCTGATGACCGAAACGCTGCAGCTGCAAAAGCAGCAAGTGGAAACCCTGCAGCAAGAGACCGAACAGAAGGCCGACGAACTGGCACGCGCCAGCCAGTACAAGAGCGAGTTCCTCGCCAACATGTCGCACGAACTGCGTACGCCCTTGAACAGCCTGCTGATTCTTTCGCGCAGCCTGGCCGATAACCGCGGCGAAAATCTGGATGCCGAACAAGTGGAATCGGCTCGCATCATTCACGATGCGGGCTCCAGCCTGCTGCGCCTGATCAATGACATTCTCGACCTGTCCAAGATCGAGGCCGGCAAGATGGAACTCTCGCTGTCGGATTATTCGCTGCAAGACCTTGCCCGCAGTCTGCGGCGCAACTTCGATCATGTTGCGCGCGACAAAGCGCTCCACTACGAAGTCATGCTCGCCGATGCGTTGCCTGCAACCATCCACACGGACCCTAATCGACTTGAGCAGATCATCAACAACCTGCTTTCGAATGCCTTTAAATTCACCGCAAAAGGCGGTATTCGCGTCGACATTGGCCGGCCGGCCGGTGATCTGCTCACGCCAGAATCGCTACGTGGTCAGTCGCTGCTCGCGATCAGCGTGAAGGACACAGGCATCGGCATATCCGCCGATAAACTGGAACGCGTATTCAATGCGTTCGAGCAAGCCGACAACAGCACGAGTCGCCAGTTCGGCGGCACCGGATTAGGCTTGAGCATTTCACGACGCATGGCTGCGCTGCTTGGCGGAGACATCGTTCTACGCAGCGAAGTCGGACAAGGCAGTCAATTCGTGCTGCTGCTGCCCGAACAGAGCAAAGACGCCAACGCTAATGCAGCTGCCGGCACGACCACCATCCCCACGCCGGCACCGCGCCAGACGACGCGCGCCATGCTGCCTGCACAGGGTCTCAACGATGATCGTCAAAGCATCTGTGCCGGGGACAGCGTGATCCTTGTCGTCGAGGACGATCTGGCTTTCGCGCACATCCTGGCCGAGATGGTGCGCCAGAAAGGCCACCGTATGCTGCACGCACCCAACGGTGAAGCAGGCCTTGAGCTGGCGCGCCGTTATCATCCTGCCGGCATTCTGCTCGATGTCATGCTTCCGGGCATGGACGGCTGGACGGTTATCGAACGATTGAAAGCCGATCCGGCCACGCGCCACATTCCCGTGCACTTCCTTACCGCCACCGACGATACAGGCCGCGGACGTGAGCTTGGCGCGGTCGGCGTACTCACCAAACCCGTCACGCGCGAAGGTATCAACGAAGCGTTCGATCGGCTGCTGCACTTCGCCAAAGGCCGCACGCGCCATCTGCTGGTCGTGGATGATGATGCCCATGCGCGCAGTGCGGTGTACACGCTGCTCGGCCAGGACGGTGTGAACGTGGACGAAGCAGCCTCGGGCGAAGAAGCCTTGCAGAAGCTGGCCACGACGCCCTATGACTGTATCGTGCTCGATCTTGGTCTGCCCGGCATGTCGGGCATGGAATTGCTCGAAAAGCTCGCTCAAAGCGGCAGCAATCCGCCAGTGGTGGTGTATTCGGGACGCGAATTGAGCCGCGAAGAAAACCTGCGGATTCGCCAGTACACCGACAGCATCGTGATCAAGGGCGCGCGCTCGCCTGAGCGCCTGATGGATGAAGTCAGCCTGTTCCTGCACAGCGTTCGCGGCACCCGGCCAGGGGCCAGCCCCCGTGCCAGCGGGCACGATGGTTTACGCGATCGTCACGTGCTGCTGGTGGACGATGACATGCGCAATCTGTTCGCGCTATCAAAAGTACTCCGCGACTGGGGCATGCACGTTGCCATGGCGCAGGACGGGCAGAAAGCGCTGCAGGTGCTGAGCGATCACCCGCAAGTTGAGCTGGTGTTGATGGACGTGATGATGCCCGGCATGGATGGCTATGAAGCCACCCGAGCGATACGCGCCCAACAAGGGCTTGAACAGCTTCCCATCATCGCGCTCACTGCAAAGGCCATGCGTGGCGATCGCGAGCGCTGCCTGGAAGCAGGTGCCAACGATTACCTGTCCAAGCCGATCGATCTGGACAAGCTGGCCTCATTGATGCGCATGTGGTTGCGCGACTGATACTGGAATGGAAATGCCCATGGACGCACCGGAACTCGAAGGCATCGAAGTGGACGTGTTCGTGCAGGCACTGCAAAAACGTCATGGCTACGATTTCAGCCAATATGCGCCCGCTTCCTTGAAGCGCCGTGTGCGCCAGCTTGCCAGTCAGTTCCAATGCAAAACCATCAGCCATCTGACCGAGCGCATGTTGCACGAGCCGGAGCTGTTGCCGCGGGTGCTCGAGGGCCTCACGGTGCCCGCTTCGGACATGTTCCGTGACCCGGCGGTCTTTCGCACGCTGCGTGAAAACATCTTGCCCCTGCTGGCTTCCTATCCACACATCAACATATGGCAGGCCGGATGTGCGCATGGCCAGGAGGTCTATTCCCTGGCCATTCTGCTGGAGGAAGCCGGCCTTTACGAACGCACGCAGATCTTCGCCACCGATCTGAGCGATCGCGCATTGCAGCATGCGAGCGAAGGTATCTACCCCGTGAAAGATGCGCAGCAATGGTCGCGCAATTACCAGGCGTCGGGCGGCGGCCAATCGCTGGCCGATTACTGCAGCGCAGGCTACAACCTGATCAAGCTCAATCAGCGCTTGCGCCGTAACGTGACCTTCGCCATGCACAACCTGGCCACCGATGGCGTATTTTGCGAGGCACACCTGATTCTCTGCCGCAACGTGCTGATCTATTTTTCAAATTCACTGCAGGATCGTGCGCTATCACTGTTTCGCGACAGTCTGGTGCGTAGCGGCTTTCTGTGTCTGGGTTTGCGGGAGAATCTCGAGCTGGCCTCAACCGCCCGTGATTTCGCCCCGTTTATCGAACCGATGCGCATCTATCGCGTGGCCAGCCACGTAGAGACGTTGTCGGCATGATGACGCCGGCGGCCATCGCGATCGGTTGCTCGGCCGGCGGCGTGGATGCGCTCCAGGTGCTTCTGGGCGGCCTCGCGCCCGGCCTGCGGCAAGCCGTCCTGGTGTGTTGCCACAGCCGCTCGGAAACCACGGAGATATTCCGCAGAGTGTTGGAACGCGTGTCCGCTCTGCCGATCGCCGAGGCTGTCGAGCGGGATGTTGCGCATCCGGGCGTCGTGCATGTCGCCCCTTCGGGCTACCATTTGCTGGTGGAAAGCGATCTGCATTTCGCCCTGTCCGCCGATCCGCGCGTGAACTATGCGCGGCCGTCCATCGACGTGTTGTTCAATTCAGCGGCCGAAGCGTGGGGCGACCGACTCATCGGGGTCGTCCTCACTGGCGCCAATGCCGATGGCGCCGCCGGCCTGCGACGCATTCGCCAGTTTGGCGGCACCGCCGTGGTGCAGTCTCCCGCCGATGCCGAAGCTGCCGCCATGCCGCAGGCAGCCCTGGATGTTGCCGGTGCCGATTATTGCGTACCGCTGCTGGACATCGCTCCCTTGCTCAACAGGCTTTGTCTGCCATGACCGGCTCCATGCCCAAGATTCTGGTGGTCGACGATACACACGCCAATCTTGTGGCCATGCGCCACCTGCTGGCCGATTGCGGCGCCGAACTGGTGGAGGCCACCGGCGGCAATCAAGCGTTGTCGCTGTGTATCGATCAGGATTTCGCGCTTATCCTGCTCGACGTGAACATGCCCGACATGGACGGCTTCGAAGTAGCGGCGCTACTGGGCGAAGCCGAACGGTTGCACGACACGCCGGTCATTTTCGTCACCGCCGCCTATTCCGATGACATCAACCGGCTCAAGGGCTATCGCTCCGGCGCCGTCGACTACATTGCCAAGCCCATCAACGATGTCATCCTGCGCTCGAAAGTGCGCGTATTTCTTGAACTCCACAGCGCACGGATGCAGTTGCAGCACGCACTGGAAGAACTTTCCGCACGCAACCAGCAGCTACAGACGGAAATTGCCGAACGTCAACGCATCGAGGCCCAGGTACGCCATCAGGCCACACACGACATGTTGACGGGGTTGCCCAATCGCGTGCTGTTTCATGATCGGCTGCGCGCGGCGGTTCAACGCGGCATTCTGCAGCATGCGCCGTTCGCATTGGCGCTGGTCGATATCGATGGCTTCAAAGCCGTGAACGATACCTATGGCCACCCCGCGGGCGATGCGTTGCTGCAGGCGATTTCCGCACGGCTGGTGCATCAGGTTCGTAGCGATGACACCGTCGCACGCCTGGGTGGCGACGAATTCGCCATCATTTTCACCGATGCCGACGAAGTGCCGCCGTTGCTCCAGCGCTGCCAGGGCATCTGCAACGTACTGGCCCAACCCTATCCGCTCCAAGGCGAACATGGCGCGTTGCTGGCGCGCGTGAGTGCCAGTATTGGCATCGCACTATGGAACGCCAGCGTCGACTCGGATGAAGCACTGATCCAGGCCGCCGACCGTGCGCTCTACCAAGTCAAAGAGGGTGGCAAAAACGGCTGCGTGCTGGCCTCTTCCTGACATGCCCGGCATCCCGTGGCACGTGTGACGTGTGGCACTGCTCGCCTTCGTGATGCGCACCTAACCTGAAGTCACTTGCTCCGGGGGAAGCCACCATGTCGCAAACCATCGTCTTCCACACACCCGCCCAGGCACGCGCATGGCAGCGCTGGCTGATCTATTCACCCGTTGCGCGCATCGTGATCTTCGCTGCGCTCGCGTTCGCCGTCGGCTTTGCGGTTCACGGCGCAATGGCTGCGCTGGGATGGATGAGCAAAACCGCGACGCCCCTGCAGCATGCCGTCGCCGGACTATCGATCGAGCTGGTGTCCACGGTGGTCAGCTACATCGTGCTGGTGATGGTGATCGAACGAAGGCGCATGCGTGAGCTGTCGTGGCGGCAGGTGCCGACCTATGGCCTCGCCGCCTTTGTGGGTGGCTTCCTGCTCTTCAGCACAGTGGTGGGTTTGCTGTGGGTACTGGGTAGCTATCACGTGTTGGGCATCAACAATCATGTGAACTGGCTGCCGGAGGTGCTGATCGCCGGTGTCGGCGCGGGCGTCGGCGAGGAAATCATTACGCGCGGCGTGCTGTTCCGCATCGTTGAGGAAGGCATGGGCACGTGGTGGGCGCTGGGCATTTCGGCCGTTTTCTTCGGTGGCGCGCATATTTTCAATCCGGCTGCCACGCTGTGGAGTTCGCTGGCTATCGCGATCGAGGCAGGCATTCTTCTGGCGATGGTGTTCCATGTGACGCGCACGCTGTGGGCGTGCATCGGCCTGCATGCCGCCTGGAACATTACGCAAGGAACGATCTACGGCATTCCCGTCTCCGGCGGCAGCGAAAAAGGCTGGCTGCTGTCGTCGCGCACCGGGCCGGATTGGCTAAGCGGCGGTGCCTTTGGCGCAGAGGCATCGGTGATCGCCCTGCTTGTCTGCACGTCGGTATCGGTGGTGTTGCTGATGATCGCACTACGGCGCAACAGCATCGTGCGACCGAGCTGGTCGCGCCGTGTCAGCGCTTCTTACGCGGCGACACCCACAGCGTAATGTGCGCACGCAATACCGGCGTCCCGGTCGGATCCGTAACCTCGACGAGCACCGGCCATTCCCTGCCATTTTCGACCGCGCCAAGCGGGAGGTGTGGCGTGGCGACGGCATGCATGGTGCCTTTTGCACGGGTTAAATAGTCCACGCGCATGCCTTTGGGAATCCAGCGCGCATCAGGCGGAAGTGTGGCCTCGGCCATCACGCCGGCACTCAGCTCGGCGAGGTTGCAGAGCGCGATCGCATGCACCGTACCGATATGGTTGTGCACGCGTCGACGGTCGCGCATATGGACTTCGCAGCGCCCGGGCTCGAGCGCAACGAAGCGTGGCGCAATCGTGGCGAAGTAAGGCGCGCGCAGGCACACCGCGCGGGCGAACAGCCAGTGGCCGCAGGGCCAGCGGGTGATGCGCTGATAAAGCGTCAGCAGCGACGCGCTCATACCTTCAAATCTCCGCCTTGTGCGAAGCGCACCGCGCGAGGATCAAGCGGCATCCGCCAGTTTCTTTCGATCCTTGCGCGTCATTGCCGACTGCAGCTCCGCCGGATCAAAGTCATCCACGGAAATGAACTCGAACACCCCTTCGCGTACGCGCTTGAGCAACGCGGCCTCGCTGGCGTCGATCACACCCGCCCGAACCGCTTCATCGAGCTGCTCCAGATAGTCGTGCGATGTGAACTGTCCCGCTTTCTGTGCCTTGCCGAACTTGCGTTCCACCGGTTCGGCGGCGATCACCTCAGGCAGCAACTGATTCATGCGACCCACCGTGTTGTTAGGTGTAGGCGTGAGGTACGCCCATTCCAACAGCCGATCACGTGCTTCGCCCGGCGCGGTGATGATGGCGGCGACACGCCGGCCAAGCCGATCCGACGGCGGCACTTCGCGACGGCCGAACGGAAACACCAGCACGCGCAACAGCCATGAAACAGGCCGCACAGGGAAGTTTCGGATGGCGCCATCCAGCGCCATCTGCGTGCGCCACATGCACTCGTGGAAGGCCCATGCCAGCAGCGGGCGATCCGCTTCCGGGCGCCCCGTATCTTCATAGCGCTTCAACATCGCACTGGCGATGTACAGGTAGCTCAATACATCACCCAGGCGCGCGGAGAGTTTTTCCTTGAACTTCAGCTTTCCGCCGAGCACGCCCATGAACGTATCGGCGCACAACGCCAACGCTGCGGAATAGCGATTGAGTTTGCGGTAATAACGGCGCACATAAGCATCACCTGCCGCATCACCGATACGTGCACCAGTGAGGCCAAGCACAAAGCTGCGCACGGCGTTGGAAATGCCGAAACCAAGATGGCCGAACAGTGCGCGGTCGAACGTCTTCAGGCGCTCGCTGTAATCTTCGATCTGTAGTGCCTGCATTTCCTTCAGTACATAAGGATGGCAGCGGATCGCACCCTGGCCGAAGATCATCAGGCTGCGCGTCATGATGTTGGCGCCTTCCACCGTGATCGCGATGGGCACACCCTGCCATGCACGACCGGCGTAATTCTTCGGACCCAGTTGCACGGCCTTGCCGCCGTGCACGTCCATCGCGTCCCCGGCGATGGTGCGACCCCATTCGGTGGCGTGATATTTGGCAATGGCGGAAGGCACGGCCGGCTTTTCACCACGATCCACCGCAGCAGCCGTCGCGCGCGACAACGCCGCCGTGGCATAGGTGAGACCGCCGATGCGCGCCAGCGCTTCTTCCACGCCTTCGAAACGCGCGACGGCCAGACCGAACTGCTTGCGCATGCGTGCATAAGCCCCGGTTGCGGCGACCGCCATCCGTACGCCGCCGGTTGCATTGGAAGGCAGCGAAATGGCGCGGCCTACCGACAGGCATTCAACCAGCATGCGCCAGCCGTGGCCGGCCATGTGCGGGCCGCCGATCAGCGTGGACATCGGCGCGAACACGTCCTTGCCGCGCACCGGACCATTCTGGAAGGGAATATTGAGCGGGAAATGACGGCGGCCGATCTCCAGGCCGGGCGTGTTACGCGGCAACAACGCGAGCGTGATACCCAGATCGTCCTTGTCTCCGAGCAGATGCTCAGGGTCGTACAGACGGAAGGCCAGACCCACCACGGTAGCGATCGGCGCCAGCGTGATGTAGCGCTTGTCGAAGTTCAATCGCATGCCGATGGTTTCGACACCATCGACCACGTGCTTGCACACCACGCCGTAATCGGGAATCGAGGTGGCATCGGAGCCGGCATACGGACCGGTGAGTGCGAAGCAGGGAATCTCCTCACCTACCGCCAGGCGCGGCAGGTAGTAGTTCTTCTGCTCATCGCTGCCGTAATGCAGCAGCAATTCGGCCGGACCGAGCGAATTGGGTACGGCGACCGTCGAGGCGACCGTGGCCGACATTGTCGCGAGCTTCTGCAGCACCGCCGAATGCGCCAGCGCGGAAAAACCCAGGCCGCCATAGTGCTTGGGAATGATCATGCCGAAGAATTGGTGCTTCTTGATGAAGTCCCACACCTCCGGTGGCAAGTCGGCCAGCTCGTGCGTGATCTGCCAATCGTCGAGCATGCTGCATAGTTGCTCCACGGGACCGGCGAGGAAGGTCTTCTCCTCCACGCTCAATTCGGGTTTCGGCTGCTTGAGCAATTCATGCCACTGGGGCTTGCCGGAAAACAGTTCGCCTTCGAAACCGACTGTGCCCGCTTCCAACGCGGTTTGCTCGGTGTCGGAAAGCTTGGGCGTCACCTTGGCGAACACCTTCAGCAGCGGCGCGGTGATCTGCTTGCGACGGAAAGCGATGTTCAACAGCGGCACGGCGACCGCCAGTTCGATGGCCAAGAGAATCACCATCGTGATCGGCGTATGGACCAGCAGCCCGACGACCAAGGTGGTGATTATCGTGACGATCGCCCACGTGCGCAGACTGCTGCGGTGGTAGGCGCACGCGCCGGTTGCAATGATCGCCGCCAACACGGTCAATAGTACGTACATCTCAACACCTCATGGCAGATGACGGGGTCGCGCCTGCATTGACGTCGACCAATTCCAGGCTTTCGATGAAACCTGCGATGGCGGCGGTGAACGCATCGTTCGCATCGCCGGCCAGCATGTGCGTGGCGCCAGGCACTTGCGCATGCCGGGCATGCGGCACCAGCGCGAGAAATTCGTCCACGGTGCGATGTGACACCACATCGCTGCGTTCGCCAGAAAGCAACAGCACTGGTACCTGGACATTCGCTGCGGCGACCAGCAGGCGCGGTTGATAGCGTTCGCTTTCGCTCACCAGGCCGCCGGCGAGCAAAGCCGGATCCCAATGCCAGCGCAAGCGGCCGTCAGCGCCTTCGCGCAACAAGGGACGCAATTGCTGCTCGCTCTTGCGCTCGCGGCGCTGGGGAAGATAGGCGGCGATCTGATCGGCCGCCTCGGCATAACCGGCGAAACCATCCGGATGCGCCTGCATGAACGCCAGAATGCGCTCAACCCCAGCGGTTTCCCAGCGCGGCGTAATGTCGACGAGCACCAGCGCACGGAACAGTGACGGCTGCGCCTCGCCGGCCACGACCAAGCCAAGCAATCCACCCATCGACGCGCCCACCAGAATGGGGGGCGCCGGTTGGGCCTGTGCGAGTGCGCCGAGGTCATCCGCAAAGTGCTGCATGTGGTAGTCGCCGCCGAGCATCCGGTCGCTCTCGCCGTGGCCGCGGCTATCGAAGCTGACGCATCGGCAACCGCGCTCGGCCAGCGTGGCGGCAGCAGCGCTCCAGGCGCCACGGGTCTGGCCGAAGCCGTGCGCAAACAGGAGGGTGGGCGTGCCTGTCGCATGGCGCACATCCATCGCCAGCGAAAGGCCGTCGGCGGTGGAGAAAGAGGTGCGATGGGCTTGATATTGATCCATACGCATGAGTATGGATGGCGTGCGTACGCGCCGTCAACCCGCCCTTCCATCAGCTTTTCCCCGCTTGAGGCAGCCCCAGTTCGGCGCCGGCATGGGCTACCATACGGAAATGAATGTCCGCCAGAAACCCGAACGTACGCGCCTTTCCGCCGAAGACTGGGAAGACGCCGCTCTCAATTTGATTGCCGAACAAGGCGTCGGAGCGCTCGCCGTCGAAGCACTGGCGCGTCAGCTGGGCGTAACCAAGGGCAGTTTCTACTGGCATTTCCGTACGCGCGAAGCACTGCTGCAAGCGGCGCTGGAACGCTGGGAGCAATACGGCGAACGCGAAATCATCGCTCAGATCGAGGCCATCCCCGATCCGCGCGAACGCCTGCCGGAATTGTTCCGCCGTGTCGCGCACGAGCTGCATCCGCACCGCGTATACGCGGCGCTGCTCAAAGCCCTGGATCACCCGCTGGTCGTGCCGGTGATGGCACGCGTCTCCAAGCGCCGCACGGAATTTCTTCACACCGCTTACACGGAAGCGGGCATGGAGCCTGCCCAAGCGCTCAACCGTGCCCGGCTCACCTACGCCGCGTACGTGGGTTTTCTGCAGCTCAATTTCACACTTGGCCTGCCAAGGTTGAACCACGAAGAATTCGACGCCTACGTCGAACATATGATTGCGACACTGATCCCGGCGTAAGCGGAAGGGTCTCGCTCAATGAAAAAGTGGAACGTCGGAGCGACCGCGTCGCACCGACGATAGATGCTGCGCGAAGCTCGCTTTAGTCGTACTTATGCTGCACCCCACCTTGAAATGCCAGTGCGCGTAACTTAGCGTCACAGCTCTCTTTTATGGGTATACCAAAGTGAGGAAAGCATGACGAGCAAGCTCGCGGCGCTTGATCGATGGGTCAACGACGTGGCGGCCACGACCCGCCCCGCAACGATCCACTGGTGCGATGGTTCGGACACCGAATATCAGGCGTTGGTGCAGCAGATGCTGCAAACAGGGGATCTGATCGAACTCAATCAGCAGACGCATCCAGGCTGCTATCTGCATCGCTCCAACCCATCGGACGTGGCGCGCGTGGAGCACCTCACCTTCGTGTGCACCGAGCACGAAGAAGATGCCGGCCCGAACAATCATTGGATGGCACCGGCCGATGCGCACGCGAAGATCGATGCGCTGTTCGAGGGCTGCATGGAAGGCCGTACCATGTACGTGATTCCCTATTGCATGGGGCCGATCGATTCACCGCTGTCGCGCTGCGGCGTGGAAATTACCGACAGCCCTTACGTGGTCGCCAACATGCGCACCATGACGCGCATGGGCGCTGCCTCGCTCACGCGCATCGAACGCGAAGGGCGTTTCGTAAAAGGCCTGCATTCCACCGGCGAGCTCGATCCGGAACGCCGCTTCATCATGCATTTCCCCGAAGAGCTCACGATTAAATCGTACGGCTCCGGCTATGGCGGCAATGCATTGCTGGGCAAGAAATGCCATGCGTTGCGCATCGCCAGTTTCCAGGCCCGCCGCGAAGGCTGGCTGGCCGAGCATATGCTGATCGTCGGCATCGAGAATCCGCAGGGCAAAACGCATTACGTCGCCGCTGCGTTTCCCTCGGCCTGCGGCAAAACCAATCTTGCGATGCTGATTCCGCCGGAAGGTTATCGCCAGAACGGCTGGCGTGTATGGACGGTGGGCGATGACATCTGCTGGATGCATCCGGGTGAAGATGGGCGTCTGTATGCCATCAACCCCGAGGCCGGCTTCTTCGGCGTGGCGCCGGGCACCAGCGAAAAGAGCAATCCCAATGCGCTGACTTCGATTTCGCACGACACCATTTTTACCAACGTGGCGGTCACCGCCGACAATCAGCCCTGGTGGGAAGGCCTGCCCGGCACGCCGGTAACCGACTGGCAAGGGCGCCCCTACGATCCGGCCAACGGTCCGGCGGCGCACCCCAATTCGCGCTTCACCGTAAGCGCCAAGCAATGCCCGACCTGGTCACCCAAGGCCGAGGAAGCGCAAGGCGTGCCGATCAGCGCCATCGTCTTTGGCGGCCGCCGCCCGTCGCTGCTGCCACTGGTGATGGAAGCGCGCGACTGGGCGCACGGTGTACTGATGGGCGCCGCGATGGGCTCGGAAACCACCGCCGCGGCCACCGGTGCGGTCGGCGTGCTGCGTCGTGATTCGATGGCGATGAAGCCGTTCTGCGGCTATCACTACGGCGACTACTTCACGCACTGGCTGTCGTTCGACAAGCCTGGCGCGAAGCTTCCCAAGATTTTCCACGTGAACTGGTTCCGCAAAGGCAAGGACGGCAAGTTCCTGTGGCCTGGCTTCGGCGAAAACCTGCGTGTGATCGAATGGATGATCGACCGCGTCGACGGCAAGGCGCGCGGTGTGGAGACTCCCATCGGCACCCTGCCGGCTGCCGGCGAGCTCAAGCTCGACGGTCTGGCGCTCTCGCGCGATACGATGGCCGAACTGCTCGATCTGGATACGTCCGGCTGGCAGACGGAACTGCACGCCATCGGTGAATACCTCGACAGTTTCGGCAATCGCCTGCCCTCTCGGTTGCGTCAGGAACAGCTACGCGTGCATCAGGCGCTGCACACCCCGCTCAAGGCAGCCAACGCGTGAAACCACGCCCCTCCTCTCCCAGCCGGGGAGGAGGGCCAATCCTGCACCAGAGCAGGCATTGCCTCTAAACCCCCAGGCCCCCGGCCGCATCCAAGCTGGCATGATGATCGCCGCTTGCATCGCCAACGGAAGCGCCATGCCCCCACCTGCGCTCGCTGCGGGAAACAACGATATGGATGACGTGCGCGCGGCCGCTGCGGGTGACCGGCAGGCATTCCAGCGGCTGTACCGCCAGCATGTGGGTCGCATCCACGGCGCCATGCTGCGCTTGGCCGGATACGACCACGCGCGCGCCGAGGATCTCACGCAGGATGCGTTCGTGCGGGCCTGGCAGAAGCTCGATAGCTTCCGCGAGCAAAGCTCGTTCGGTACGTGGCTTTACCGGCTGGCGGTCAACGTGGCGCTGATGGATATTCGCGCGCGGGGTTCCGATCCGGTCGGCTATGTGGACGAGGAAAGCGTTCCGGAACATGGCGAAACGCCGTTTTGCGCCGCCGAGCGCGAGGAGCTCGAACGCGCGATCGGCAAGCTGCCCCCGCGGGCGCGCGCGGTGCTGGTATTGCACGACGTGGAAGGCTGGCGCCACGAAGAGATCGCCAGCGAATTGGAGATGGCAGTAGGCTCGTCCAAAGCGCAACTGCATCGTGCACGTGGGTTGTTGCGCAAGGTACTTGGAGAACAGCGATGAACGAATTCGAATGGCTGCGCCAGATGCGCGATTTAAACCAGCCGGCCGCTCCGCGCAACGACCTTTGGGCGCGCGTTGATGCCGCGCTCGATGACAACGCATCGCAGAACGTCAGCTCGCTCCCGACACCGCGCGCACGGTATCGCCAGGTGTGGGCGGCCGCAGCCAGTATCGCTGCGGTGGTCGTGCTTGCCTGTGGTATCGCGTGGCATATGCATGCCCTTCCACAGCAGGCACCGGCGGTTGCCACGTCGATCTCCCCGCACGAGAACGCCCCTTGGAAACCAAGCGATCCGCGCCTGGCTGGCGCCGCGCTGGAACTGGATGCGGCACGCATGGAGTTGCAGCAGGCCATGCAGCAAGCCCCCGATTCACCTGCGTTGCAGCGCCTGCTGGAACGCACCCATGCACAGCAGAATTATCTGCGCGAACTCGAGAAACAAGCCGGCTGAGCCTCAAGGACATAACAACTATGAAAACTGCCCGCTATCTGCCGCTGTTGATCTGCCTGCTCCCATGGGGCTACGCCTTTGCGGACACGCCGCTGGACCTGACCCATCCTGCCGCACCCACCGCGCACATCGATATCACCAACGTTAAAGGCGAAGTCACCATCAACGCCTGGGATCGCAACGAAGTGCATGTCGGCGGTCAACTCGGCGACGGCGCGCAACCGCTTACCATCGAAGGCAGCGACAACAACCTCACCATCAACGTGCAGGCCAAGGGACATGGCGGCTGGCTCAACTGGAACGGCGAAAACGCCATGGGCGAGACCAGGCTGGACATCAGCGTGCCACGCGGCGCGTCGCTGAAGGTGAACGTGGTCAGCGCGCCGCTGAGCGTGGATGGCATCGACGGCGGCGACATCAATGTGAATTCGGTAAGCGGTCGCGTGCGCATCAACGCGCAGACACCCATGATCAGCGCCGTTTCAGTGAGCGGTAACGTCGCCTTCTCCGGTCGCGCCAAACAGGCAAAACTGCAGACAGTGAGCGGCGACATCCTCGCGCCGTCGCTAGGCAGCACGGTCGACCTGCAGACGGTTTCAGGCCGCATCCAGGTCGGCGGCGGCCCTTGGCAGCAATTCAATCTCAGCACCGTTTCCGGTGACGTCCAGCTCACCGGTGCGCTTGCAGCCGCGGGCAACATGAGTGTCGACAGCATGAGCGGCGATGTGCAAGTGCAACTGCCCGACTCGCTCAGTAGCCACTTGCACGTCAGCACCTTCAGCGGCGATCTGCGCACCGACTTCGGCACGCCCACGCGACCGGAACACGGCCCGGGCAGCACGCTCGATACGGTGGCCGGTAGTGGCAACGGCAAGATCCACATCGAGACATTTAGTGGCGACGTGAAGATCAGAAAGGGCCCATAGGCGCGCGCAACGGCACGTTACCGTTATCACTCACGCATATGCAGTCGCCCAAAATGCCAACGCCCCCATTGATGGGGGCGTTTTGACGTTGACGTGCGCAAACCGATCAGGAACGGCTCAAAGATCCTGGTGGTACTGCACGTAGGGAGTGCGCGACTGATCAGGCTCCGGCGGACCGGCCGGCGTATTGTTCGCGTTACCGGAAGACCACAGATTCTGCGCGCCGAAACTCAGCGAGCCCTGCCACGGCAGATGCCAGGTAACGCCCAGGTCGATGCTGTTCCAGCGGCGATCCGTGTTGAGCATGCCCGGCACACCCGTGCCCGTTTCCGGCTGCATGGTGCGACCGACAATGCTCGTGCTCACCGAGCCGTGCTCGATGCCAAAGCTCAATGCTTTCTGATCGAGCGTGCTGAGGCCAAGCTGATTGCCCGGCAGCAGGCGGATGCGGCCCATGCTCGCGCCAAGCAGCACGCCGTTATTGTTGTTCAATGAGAAGCGCCCGCGCGCATTGACCTGCGTGCTGCTATCAAAATCCGTGAGCCCGTTGACGCCAGGTACCGCGCCAGGCAGCACACGCGGCAGCGGCGTGGGGCTGGGCACCTGGTCTTGCGCCACGCTGACGCCGAGGCTGTAGCGTCCGGCGCTATAGGTCGCGCCCACTTCACTGCTGATAATGCGCGGCTGCGTCACCCATGAGCGCTGTGTGACACCTGCCTGTGCCGTGACATTCGGCGTTACGCCATATTGCACGGTACTGCTATTGGCATTGCCACCAGCGAGCGGATTGAACGACAGCGCCGCATTGTTTTGCGTCGCCGCCGTCGTGGTGCTCTGCGATTGCACCAGCCACGAGCCTTGCTGAGGCTGCTGCGCGCCATTCTTCAACAGCGACTGCTGTTGCCACCATGCGGCGTTGGTATTGCTGGACTGATCGCCGGACAGCGTCTGCCCTGCCGCGATAAGCGGCACGCAGAGCAACGGCAATGTGAGCAGCAATCGGCGCATGAAAATTCGAAAACACGTGCGATAAGCCCCGCCCGCACCCTCAATTGGAGTACGGACTCCCGGAGTTAAGTATACCTTACTTTACTTTTTACTAACACCCCGGACAGCTTGCGTTTTATGTGGTGAGGTCAACCGAAATGGCCTTTCGCGCCATCCCTTTCTGGCACGAGGGATGCATAGAGGAAGCATCTTTCTCCTCGCACAGGCAAGCCCACCGGGCAATGGCCACATGACGGTATCTTCACGATATATAGTCAAGCGACATATCGCGCATGGACCCGCTCATCGGTCATGAGTTCAATGCCAGACAGCCGCAATTTCGCGCTAGAGACCGACGGGACCCTCCCGTTGGCCCTGTGCGAGATATTGGAAAAGCTGTTCCGGGCGGCGGACCCGGCCGGTGTCTTGGCTATCTGTGAGACGGCGCTTGCCCAGATCGGCGTCCGTGGCACGCTGCGCTGGCTTCCGCCCGATAGAGACGAAGCACCCGAACCGGGCGTGGTGAACCTCGCCGTCGACCCGCAAAGTCTGCAGACCCTGGCGCTGCAAACCGATGCCACCTTGCTGGATGAGTCGACGCTCGCCGAGGTGGCCTGGCTGGGACGGCTGGCCGGTATCCGCTTGCGCCAGCTCAGCGAAACCGGGCGCCTGTACGAATCCATCTCCCGCCTGGCTATGGCCGAGCGCCTGCAGCGCGCCTTATACGCCATCGCCGAACTGGCCGGCACCGCCCACAACATCACCGAGATGATGCAGTCGCTGCATTCGATCGCCGGCATGCTGATGTATGCGGAGAACTTCTACATCTTCCTGTACGACCCGGTGAGCGACAGCGTGCGCTTCCCCTATTACGTGGACACGGTCGATCAAAAGCCGCCCGCGCCGGACGAACATTATCCGCTGCAGGAGATGCGCTACAGCCTCACCTGGAACCTGCTGCAAAGCGGCCAACCCATCATGGGGTCGGTGGAGGAATTGGCGCACCAGCTTGAAGGTCGCTTCGTGCTGGTCGGGCCGGCCTGCGAACACTGGCTGGGTGTGCCGCTTTTGCACGGCAACCAGGCGGTCGGCGGCATCGTCGTGCAAAGCTATCGGCCCGACACGCATTACACCCATCACGACCGCGACCTGCTCAACTACGTCGCCCAGCATATGCAGACCGCGCTGGAACGACGCGAAGCGCATGCCGAACTGGAACGGCGTGTCGCTGACCGCACGGCTGCGCTGCGTGCTACCAACCGCGTGCTGCGCCAGCAAGTACTGCAACGACAGCGTGGCGAGCGATTGCAATCGGCGCTGTTCCGCATTGCCGAGCTCGCCAGTGCACCGGAAAGCCAGCAGAATTTCTATGCCGCTGTACACCGCGTGGTTGGCGGTTTGCTGTATGCGCGCAACTTCTACATTGCACTGCTCGACGAAAACGGCGAGAACATCACGTTCCCCTATTCGGTTGATGAGATCGAACCCCCACGCGTACCGCGCCCGGTCGGCAACGGCGCCACCGAATACGTGCTCAAGCATGGCAAGCCGCTATTGGCCGACCGCTTGAGTTTCGAGCGGCTGGCCTCCACCGGCGATTGCGTGGGAATGGGCGCGAAGTCCGTCTGCTGGCTGGGTGTGCCGCTGGTATGGGACGACCGCGTGAAAGGCGTGCTGGCCGTGCAAAGCTATTCGCCCAAGCACATCTACGACACGCGCGACCAGGAGCTGCTCACCTTCGTGAGCTACCACATTTCCAACGCGTTGCAACGCAAGCAAACCAGCGAATCGTTGAAACAGGCCTACATCAATCTAGAACGACGCGTTACCGAACGCACACGCGCACTGGCCCTGGCCAACCGCGATCTGCGCGAGCAGATTGCCGAACGCGAACGCGTCGAACGCCGGCTGATGTATGAAACCTTGCACGACTCGCTTACCGGCCTACCCAACCGCACCCTGCTGTTGCAGCGGCTCGGACAAGCACTGCAGGCCTATCACGCCGATCCAAACAAATTGTTCGCGGTGCTGTTTATCGATCTGGATCGCTTCAAGGTGATCAACGATTCGGTCGGACACCTGATCGGTGATGATTTGCTGTTCCAGGCCGGCAGCCGCATTCGCGCCTGCCTTAAAACGCGCGACCTGGTTGCACGCCTGGGTGGTGACGAATTCGCCGTGTTGCTGGAAAACATCAGCGATGCCGGCAAGGCCCGGCTGGTGGCCGAGCGCATCATTGCGGAACTGCACGTGCCATTCCGCTTGGGCATCAAGGAAATCTTCACGTCGGCCTCGATCGGCATCGCCCTGCCCGGCCCGCACTATCAGCAACCGGAAGAACTGCTGCGCGACGCCGATGCCGCCATGTATCGCGCCAAGGATGAAGGCCGCCATCGCGCCGCAGTGTTCGACGATCGCCTGCGCCGCGAAGTGCTGTCACTGCTGGAAATGGAAGGCGACTTGCGCCGTGCGCTAAGCCGCAACGAATTCGTGCCGTTCTATCAACCGATCGTGGCGTTGGAAGACGGACGCACGGTTGGCTACGAAGCACTGCTGCGCTGGCGGCATCCGATGCGTGGATTGTTGTCCCCGGGCGACTTCCTCGCCGTAGCTGAAGAAAATGGCAGCGCCGAAAGCATCGACTGGCAGATTTTCGAGCAGATTGCCATGCAGGCGAGCATGCTGTCCGCGAACGGCGGTTTTGTCAGCCTCAACGTTTCCGGTCGGCATTTCCGCCAATCCGACCTGGACGATCGCTTGCTCGACTTGATGCGCTCGCATCAGGTCGATCCACGCGCACTGCGCATCGAAGTCACCGAGCGAACCCTGTTGGAAAACCCCGCGCAGGTCAAACGCATGCTCGACAACTTGCGCCAGCATGGCGTGAGCATTGCGCTGGATGATTTCGGCACGGGTTATTCGTCGCTGAGTTATCTGCATCAATATCCGATCGAAACGCTCAAGATCGATCGCAGCTTCATCACGGAACTGGGCAGTGCCAACAGCGCCAGCGTACCGGTGGTGCGCGCCATCCAGGTACTGGCCGATTCACTGCAAATGCAGGTGATCGCCGAGGGCATCGAGGATGATGCGCAACGGCAGGCATTGCGGCATATCGGCTGCCGCTACGGACAGGGTTTCCTGTTTGCGCATCCGCAGCCTGCCGAAGTGTGGCTGGGCAAGTAGCGTTGCTTTATCCCCTGGCGGTCACTGCACCGTCGAACTCGCCGCCGCACCACCGCTCAACAGATGCTCGGCATCGACGCGATCGAAGGTATAGGCGCGCGCACAGAATTCGCAGGTGACCTCAATCATGCCGTCCTGCGCTTCCAGCGTGGCCTCGATCTCCTCCCGTCCCAGCGACCGCAGCATGGCTTCCACGCGCTCGCGCGAGCAGCTGCAGCCGAAGGCGAGCGGACGCGGCTCGAACAGGCGCACGGTTTCTTCGTGGTAGAGGCGATAGAGCAGCTCTTCGGGCGACGTGGTGAGCAACTCCTCGCGTCCGAGCGTCGCGGTCAGATGCTCCACGCGCGACCACGCATCGTTGTCCTGCACGGCGTCATGGCCGCCTTCACCCGGCAGCTTCTGCAACATGAGCCCTACCGCGTGTTCGCCGTCGGCCGCTAGCACGAAACGCGCGGGCAATTGCTCGGATTGCTTGAAATAGCTCTCCAGCGCCTCTGCCAGCGTGGGATGCCGCAGATCGACCAAACCCTGGTAACGCTGCCCACGGTCGGCCTGGCCAATGGTGATGGCCATGACGGCCTGCGACAGTTCATCCAGCGATAGCGCTTCGGGCAAAGCGCCGTTCCAACGCGCCAAGCCGCGCAGACGGCCTGCATCGGAGCACTCGGCAAACAGCAGCCGCAGCGCGCTGGCGCTTTTGAGTTCGATCGACAATGCGCCATCGAACTTGATGTTGCCCGTCAGCAGAGCGCTGGCGGTGAGCGTCTGACCCAGGAGGTCCAGCAGGGGCGCCGGATACTCGGCGCGCCCGGCGACCTCGCGCCAAGCGGCACCCAGGCGCACGATGACGCCTCGAACGCCGGCGCGTTCCAACAGAAAGCGATGGAGCACATCTTCGGCAAGCACGGTTTTCACCAGAACAACCTCACGGCGACAGATCGGGAAATACACCGCTCATGGCGGCAAGCCCCCAAAAATGGGGGCTCTCGCACGCAAGAGCAATAGCCCTTTTATTGGCGGCACTTATACTGCGAGGCGCTCCTTTCCACACCGCCTGGACCATGCCGCATCTTCCGCCCTTTCGCCGCCTGTTGCGTTATGCCGGTATCGTGATCCTGTCATGGGTCGGCCTGAGTTGGTTCGTGGTGCTGGTGCTGCGTTTCGTGCCGCCGTGGACCTCGGCGGTGATGATGGAGCAGCGTCTGGACGCCGTTATTCACGGCGACAAGCATTTCCAATTCCGGCATCACTGGGTGCCCTGGTCGCGCATCTCGCCATGGGCACCTATCGCGATGGTGGCGGGCGAAGATCAGAAATTCCCGTTTCACCACGGCTTCGACTTCGGTTCCATCGAAAACGCCATCGATGCAGCCGACGATGGCAAGCGCCTGCGCGGTGCCAGCACCATCAGCCAGCAGACGGCGAAGAACCTGTTTCTATGGAACGGTCGCAGTTTTGTGCGCAAGGGCCTGGAGGCGTATTTCACGGTGCTGCTGGAGCTGACGTGGCCCAAGCAACGCATCCTGGAGGTGTACATGAACATCGCCCAGTTCGGTGACGGCGTTTATGGCGTGGGCGCGGCCAGTGAAGTGTTCTTCCACGCCTCACCCGCGCAGCTTGGTCCCGCGCAGGCAGCGAAGCTGGCGGCGGTGCTGCCCAATCCGGACCGGTTCCACGTCGATCGCCCCAGCGCCTACGTGCTGGAGCGCAGCCGATGGATCGAGCAGCAGATCGATCAGCTTGGCGGCCCGGCCTATCTCACGAGCCGGCAACCGCCGCGCGATGTGCATCCCATCCGTCGGCGCTGAAGCGCGTTTACACTTTCTCCACCTGCCGCTTTATGGAACCTCGCATGCAGCGCCTCACGGTTGTCGTCCCTGCCTACAATGAATCGGCCGTGCTCGCCGCCTTTCACGCGCGGCTGTCCAAAGTCCTGGACGCGCTGCCACTGTCATGCGACGTGCTGTATGTGGATGACGGCAGTCGCGACGATACATGGGCGATCATTCAATCCCTGGCTGGCGCCGATGCCCGCGCGGGCGGCTTGAAGCTGTCGCGCAATTTCGGCAAGGAGGCTGCGCTGACGGCGGGGCTCGACCATGTGGACGCCGATGCTGCCGTCGTCATCGACGCCGATCTGCAGGATCCACCCGAGCTCATTGCCCAGCTGGTGGAACAATGGCAGAGCGGCTATGACGTGGTGTACGCCACACGCAGCGCACGCGCTGGGGAGACCGGCTTGAAACGCTTTACCGCAGCGGCGTTTTATCGTGCCATGGAAGTCATGTCCGATGTCGCCGTGCCGCGCGACACGGGTGATTTCCGTTTGCTCTCCCGGCGCGCGCTTGCCGCGTTGTCACAATTGCGAGAACGGCAGCGCTTCATGAAAGGCCTGTTCGCGTGGATCGGTTATCGCCAGACCTCAGTGAAATATCTGCGCGATCCGCGGCTGGCGGGGAAAACCAAATGGAATTACTGGCGACTGACCCAGTTCGCCATCGAAGGTATTACCTCGTTCTCCAGCGCGCCGCTCAAGCTTGCGACCTGGACAGGCTTGGCCGCGTCCGTGGTGGCCTTCCTTTTCGGGCTCAAAGTGCTGCTCAAAGCACTGTTCCATGGCGATCCGGTGCACGGTTATCCGAGCCTGATGGTGGTGATCCTGTTCCTCGGCGGCATTCAGTTGCTTGCGCTGGGCGTGATTGGCGAATACCTGGGCCGCAACTACAACGAGAGCAAGCAGCGGCCGTTGTATTTCATCGAGGAAGAACAGGCTCCCGTATCGCGCACTTCGTTTCACACCCAGGCAACGCCACGGCGCTAAACTGTGCTCACGCGGCCATGCTGCGGCCGCTGGGGAGGTCTGGATGCGTCAGGTCAGGCATTTGCTGGACAGGAAAGGCAACGACATCTTCGCCATCGCGCCGGAAGCGCCGGTGTTGGAAGCCATCAAGCACATGGCCGAGCGAGGGGTCGGCGCGCTGCTGGTGATGCGCGGCGAACAACTGGTAGGCATCGTTTCCGAACGCGACTACGCGCGCAAAATCATTTTGCAGGGTCGCTCGTCGGCGCAGACGCCGGTTTCGGAAATCATGAGCAATCCGGTACTCACCGTCACCGCCGATACGGATGTGTTCGATTGCATGCGCCTTTGCACCGACAACCGAGTGCGTCATTTGCCGGTGGTCCAGGGTCATCGCGTGATGGGTGTAATTTCCATCGGCGACCTGGTGAAAGAAGTGATCAGCGCGCAGGCCGAACAGATCGAGCAGTTGCAGCGTTACATCACCAGCTGAAAAAGCAGCGCAGGCTGCGGGGAACGTGAAACCTCAAGCGAGGTTTTCGTTTCCCGTCGGCTGTTCCCTGCTCCCTGGCTCAGGCGCCAGATCCGGCGACATGGCGGCTTTGCGCGCCACCCAGGCGGCCACCGACGACGCCCCCACGCCAATGAGCGCAATACCCCCCACGGCGACGCCTAGCTTGACCAGGCCACTGATGCCGGTGGTGATGGCGACATCGCCAAAACGCCACACGGCCGTCTCGACGAAATTCTTGCCCTTGTAACGCGTCTCACGCGGCACGCGGGTATAGAGCGCATCGCTGGCAGGCTTGGTCATGCCATACATGAAGCCGCGCGTGCCGGCCATC
Source organism: Dyella monticola (assembly GCF_003363155.1). Lineage (GTDB taxonomy): Bacteria > Pseudomonadota > Gammaproteobacteria > Xanthomonadales > Rhodanobacteraceae > Dyella_B > Dyella_B monticola. The sequence continues at coordinate 26,005 of NZ_QRBE01000014.1, forward strand.
ATGATCGCCAACAGCGGCACGCCATAGCCCAGTAGGCTCCACTGCGCGTGACCGCCGATTGCCACCATCACCAGCAACAGCAGATTCACCAGTTGCGGCAGTACAAGCGTCCACAACGCACCGCGATACATGAGCAACCAGCGCGAGAACGTAAGCTGCAGCAGCACACCGAGCAAGTTCGCCGCCAGATCGATATGTGCGTAGAACGCCGTGCGCACGCCGGCAGAGGTCAGATGCGCCTTGGCATAGTCGGCCACCAGGGCGTAGCCCAGCGTACCCACGCCATCGCCCAGCAGCATCAGGATGGCCATCCAGCGCAGGAAAGGCCGCGACCACAGCTCGCAGACACCTGCCCACAGCGAGCCGCCCACGGGCTGTTCCGCCGCGTGGTCGTTTGAGTGCTGCACGGATATGCGCAACAACAGCAACAAGGACATCCCAAGCATCACCGCCGATATCAGCAGCAGCGGTGCCACGCCGAGCCAGCCCACCAGCAGGCTGGTCACCATCGGGCCAAACAGGGCGCCAGCCATGCCGCCGAGCGCGATCAATGAAAACACTTCGCGCGCACGTCGACTGTCGAAGACATCCGCCATGAAGCTCCAGAACAGCGACACCACGAACAGGTTGAACACGCTGACCCAGATGAAGAACACCACGCCGAGCGCACGCGCGCCGATGCGATCCTGCGCCACGAACGCAGGAATAAAGAGCAACAGGCACACGATGAAGAAGCTGTAACTCCAACCCAGCAGACGCCGTCGCGGAAAACGCGCCACCAGCGCACCGAACACCGGCGTCAACAACACCATGGCCAGAAAGGTGGCCGCATAGAACAGCGGCAACTGCGTGGAGCCCACCGCGCCGCCAAGCTGGTCGCGCACCGGTCGAATGATGTAGTACGCGGTCAGCAGGAAGAAGAACGCGAGCGCAGAGGTAACCGGCGTGGCGTCGCGATGAGGAGAAACGTCAGATGACAAACGCACCGGATGGTGTCCCGTTGGAGGCGGCGCAAGCCTACCATGCGTCGGTGACGCCCTTGTGCGCGGAAGGGAGTAGTCCATAGTGCGCAGCGCTGAATGCGCTAGCCACGCTTTCAACTCATCCATCCATCCAAAGCTGCCGCACGGAATGATCCAGGCCGTGGCTGAACGCTATCCCGTCCGTGCCATCACATCGTTGTGACCTTGTCCGAAGTGCAGCACAATCCCGCTTCACCTCCATGGACGACCCACCATGACCCCGGGTGCCAGCGCGCCTTGATACGCGGAGTAGCATGTTCCGTAAGCTTCCCCTGTTAACCGCCGGCGTGCTCGTCACCTGCGCAACGCTGATCCCCTGCTTTGCGTCGCAAACCGTTTCCACCCACGCACCAGCGGCGCTCGGCGTTCCGGCGCGCCATGGCGCCACCGACCTCGACGCCAGCGTCAGCCTCCCTTCCGAACGCATCAAGGTGGCACTCGATGCTTATTCGCATTGGCTGGACGTGGTAGCGCAACGCAATGAAGTGGCCGGCATGGCCACCGCCGTGGTGGTGGACAACAAAGTGGCCTTCGAGCGCACGCTCGGCTACGCCGACGCAGCAACGCAGGAGCCGGTAACACCTACTACCGTGTTTCGCCTCGCCTCGCTGTCCAAGGCCTTCGCTACGGCCGTCACCGGCTTGTTGATCGAAGAGGGCCGCTTCAACTGGGACACCAAGTTGACCGATGCGCTGCCGTTCTTCCAATTGAAAGATGCGCAGGCCTCCAGTGAAGTGACGGTGCGAGACATTCTCGGGCAGCGTCTGGGGTTGCCGCACAACACCTACGATCAAATGCTGGAAGACAACGTTCCGTACGAAGAACTGGTGCGCAAACTCGACGAAGTGAACCTCACCTGCAATGTCGGCCAGTGTTATGGCTATCAGAACGTGGCCTTCAGCTTGATTGGCGATCTGATCTATGCCGAAACCGGCGACTTCTTCTACCACCAGGTCGACCGGCGTCTGTTCTTCCCGCTGGATATGACCACCGCCAGCTATGGCCGCGAAGGGCTGGAGAACAGCAAGAGCTGGGCGCGTCCGCATCGTCCGCACGGTGTGCATACCTGGGAGCCGTTCGATCCGAAAGAAGCGTATTACCGCGTGGCACCCGCCGCGGGTGTCAACGCAAGCTTGCGCGACATGGAAAAATGGCTGATCGCGCAGATGGGTGGCCGTCCGGATGTGCTGTCACCGGCACTCTTGGATGCGCTGCATACGCCCGGTATTCCCACGCCTACCGAATTGCGCGCCGCGCCATGGCGTCGCGCACGCTTGACTGCCGCCAGCTATGCGCTGGGCTGGCGTGTGTTCACCTATGCAGGCGAAACGATGATCTACCACGCCGGCGCGGTGGAAGGCTATCGCACGATGATCGCGTTCTTCCCGAAATATCAGATCGGCATGGTATCGATGTGGAACTCGCCAGGCGCGATCGGTACCGACCTGATGCCAATGGTGTTCGATACGATGCTCGGCCTGCCGCACGTGGACTGGGCCGGCGTGGAGGGCGATCCGCCCTCTGATCGTCCCGCGACGAAGGGCCGCCACACATACCGCCATCACAGCAGTTGACTACCCGACACAGGCAGGCATCGCCACCGCCCTCATGAGGGGCGGTGGCTTGCATGCATCATTGCGCTGCGCTGAGCTTGAACTCGATGCGCTTCTGCTGTTGCGAAGCGGTCGCTACGCCGTCACGCATGGCTGGCGAGAACTTGGCGCGGCGCAGTGCGTCGACCGCCGCATTATCGAATACGTGCCTGGGCTCCGCACCAAGGACCTGGACATTGCTGACGCTGCCATCGGCATTGACCGTGTACTGCACATCCACCCAGCCTTCCTGATTGTTGCGCAGCGCCGAGGTCGGATAGCGCGGACGGATGGTGGAGATCGGAATGGCGTCACGCGTCTGACCGCCACCGGAAGAGGTGTTGCCGGCAGCCACTTCGTTGGTCGTGTCCGCCGCCTTCTTGGTTTCTTCTTCCTGCTTGGCCTTTTCTTGCTGCGCGGCCAACGCGGCCTGCTGTTGCGCAGCCTTATCCGCGGCGGCCTTGTCGGCGAGCGCCTTTTGCGCAGCAGCCTTGTCGACGTTCGCTTTTTGCGCAGCGAGTTCGGCCTGATGCTGCTGGTCGAGCTGCTTTTGCTGTTCTTCGTCGAGCGTCTTGCGCTGGGCGTCGAGCTTGGAACGCAAAATCGTCAGCGTGTAATTGGTGGGGTCGACCTTTGCCAGCAGATCGATCTCGCGGTCGGCTTCGGTGAACTCACGCTGGTTGATCACCTGCTCCACGTTGCTGGCGGCAAAGGGGAACGTTTCGCGCAAGGCATCCGCAGCCACCTGATTGCCGGGCTGCTTCTGCAACACCTTGAGATAGAACTCGAAGGCATTGTTGCCGGCCGGCGCGATGATGCGCTGCTCGTTCATTGCCTTGCGCGCTTCGGCCAAGAGGTCGTTCAGGCTCATCGCCTCCACATTGACGGGCGCCGCAGTCTGCTGCTGACTGAGGTTGACCGGCGTGGACGGGTGGCCTCCGGCATCGGTGCTGAGCATGTCCTCATGCGGCTTGATGATGAGGAACCATGACGCAACGGCCAGACATGCCACGATGGCAAGGACGGCAATGGTAATGGGCTTAATGGCCCCGCGCGCACGCGAGCGCCCATGACGGCTTTTTCGGGTATCCATGATCATTCACTACTGCAGTGGCATCAGATACCCGCGCTTCCCCCCTGTTATCCAGGAGCGGCTCCCCCCAGGTTCGCCGCGGCGCGGATGGATGAAAGGTAACGCGATTAAGTCCACACAGCAAATGTGGGGCGCTTCACGGAACGACGGGGAGCGGCAGATGGCCGATGGAGGGCCACAGATGGGCGGCCAGAACGGCCCCGCGCGCATCAAGACGCATTAGAAAGGTGGCGCAGGCACGCTCCTTGCCACGTGCCTCCTTATTTCCCCTCTCTATTTATGAGCCTCCAAAATGAAGCGTCCCGGCGCAAGGCCGGGACGAAACGCTTTTGAGGCACCTCCCTGCGCTGGGCACCGCAGGGAGATAAATCGGATGAAGCGTGTAGTTGTTGTGCTTACTTCTTGGTTGCTTTGGAGGCCTTGGTGGCCTTCACAACTTTGGCAGCGGCTGCCTTCTTGGCAGTGCGCTTGCGGGATGCCTTCTTGGCGGTCTTCTTGGCGCCAACGCGCTTAGCGGTGGCCTTCTTCGCGCCTACGCGCTTTGCACCAGCCTTCTTGGCGGTCTTGCGTGCGGTGCGCTTCTTAGCGGTGGCCTTCTTGGCGACCGGCCGCTTGGCGGCGGCTTTACGGGTGGATTTCTTGGCGGCTTTCTTAGCCGATTTCCTAGCAGTTTTCTTGGCAGTGGCCATAGTTCGTCTTAGCTCCTCATCAGTTGGCAGTGGTTGCCCAGTAAAAGCGTGGAGGAACGCCTCAACCAGCAAGTCGCTGTTCGTGGCGTGCCTCAAATTGTTGACCTGTCGGTAAGTGCGAAGATCCGACAGCAGTCGCAATACGTGCATTGGAATCGAAACAGTGATCTTTCTCACCGCGCCGGATTTTTCACCGTGCTGTATGTATGGCTTGATGAATTTCGATGCCACCATTGTTACCGTTCCCCGTTATATGGTGCGAAAGCTATTCCTGAACATTTCAACTGTCAATTGATTTTTGCCATGAAATCAATCCCTTCGCCCCGGCGACCGGTTTGCGACGGTGGTCTGAAGGAAGGTTTTTCGATGGCGCCATCGTGTGCAGACAGCCATCCAAACATCCAAAGCATTAGCTTTGCCGCTTTTCAAAAAGCGCCAAAAACAAGCTAAAAAATGTGATTTTTCTCATCACCCCTGATACAGGCGTGGCATGCATTGGAACACTGCGAGCAACGGTTGCATCGCGCCGATCCAACCGGTCCGAGGGGGCGATTTGGAGCATGAACGAAGTTAGACCGGAAGGTACCCGCAAGGGTGTCGGAAACGGTCCGAAACATCCCGAACACCCTCGATGCGCACCCGGTCGACTCACCGCCGCATGCATGCGATAGACGACGTCGACGGCATCACTCGACCGTTTTGATGCACCGCTTTCACACCACGCATGACATGCCGAAGCACGTCATCGGCAACGTCATGCCGTGTGCCGACACGACAACGGCCGCCTAAGCGGCCGTTGCTGAAACGCGATCAGGCCACCGTCAGTGGTCGTCGTTCTCGATCAATTCGGCGTAGGCGTCGGCATCGAGCAGTTCGTCCAGTTCGGAGCGATCGCTTGCCTTGACGACGAACAGCCAGCCTTCGCCGTAGGCGTCTTCGTTGATCGTCTCGGGCTTGTCGGCCAGGTTTTCGTTGACCTCGACCACCTCCCCCGACACCGGCGAATAGATGTCGGAGGCCGCCTTGACCGACTCCACCGTCGCCGCGCCGGTGCCAGCCTGTACGGAGGCGCCGATCTCCGGCAGCTCGACATAGACCAGGTCGCCGAGCTGTTCTTGTGCATGGTTGGAGATGCCCACGCGGATCAACCCGTTGTCTTCGACACGGGCCCACTCGTGGGATTTGAGGAATTTCAGATCGCCGGGAATCTCGCTCGCGCTCATGGTCGGGTCCAGTCGTTGGTTTGGATCAGTTCGATCAGGGGGTTGGAAGTGCAAATTCTAACTGCTGATGTTGCGGGAATGGGGCATCCATCTGTTGATCCGCGCCCGGGCTCAGATGCCCTCGCACGGCTTGCCGTCGCGTACAAACGGAAACTTCACCACGCGCACCGGTACCTCGCGGCCACGGATGTCCACCCGCACATTGCCCGTCGCGTCCGCTGGTACGCGCGCAAAGGCCACCGATTTATTCAGCGTCGGTGCGAAGCCGCCGGAAAGAATCTCGCCTTCGCCGCTGGGCGTTAGCACCTTCTGGCCATGCCGAAGTACGCCTTTGTCATCCAGCACCAGACCGACGAGTGCGCGCGTCACACCCGCCGCCTTCTGCGCCTCCAGCGCCTTGCGACCGATGAAGTTGCGCCCCTCGTCCAGCGAAATCGTCCAGGCAAGGCCTGCTTCCCACGGCGTGACGGTTTCGTCCATGTCCTGGCCGTACAGATTCATACCCGCCTCCAGGCGCAGCGTGTCGCGCGCGCCGAGGCCACATGGTGCAACGCCGGCAGCGGCCAGTTCTTTCCACAAGGCGACGGCCTGATCGTCCGGCACGATGATTTCGAAACCGTCTTCGCCCGTGTAACCAGTGCGCGCGATGAACAGCGGCACGCCGTGCGGACCCTGCGCCGCGGCGGCGGCGAAGCGGCCGAGCTTTTCGATGCGTGCGCGATCCACCTCATGCAACAGGCCGATCACTTTGGCGCGCGCATGCGGCCCTTGCACCGCGATCATCGCGAAGTCCGGACGTTCCTGCGCGGTCACATCGAATGCTTTGGCCTGCTTCTCGATCCAGGCCAGATCCTTGTCGCGCGTGGCGGCATTGACCACCAGGCGGAAGAACTCATCGCCCAGAAAATAGACGATGAGATCGTCGATCACCCCGCCCTGCTCGTTGAGCATGCATGTATACAGTGCCTTCCCCTGCACCTTCAGCTTGTCGACGCTGTTGGCCACCAGGTGACGCAAGAAGTCGCGTACGCGCGCGCCATGCAGGTCCACCACTGTCATATGTGAAACATCGAACATGCCCGCATCACGACGCACCGCGTGGTGCTCTTCGATCTGCGAGCCGTAGCTGATCGGCATGTCCCAGCCGCCGAAATCGACCATGCGCGCACCGAGTTCGCGATGGGTGGCGTTGAGTGCGGTCTTCTGGGTCATTGCGGGCCTGCAAGGATGAGGGGATCACGCATTATCCCACCGTTGCCCACCATTCCAAGCTGCAGGGCGTCATGAACGCTGCGCGCAGGTGTCGATCAAGCGGAACGTCAGGTTGATCCGTGCACCGCACGCGCCGGCCTGTTTGGGCAAATCATGCCGATACAGGCGCTGGGTATCGCCCGCCATGCACAACAGGCTGCCATGCAGGAGCGTGAGGCCGACCGGTGAAGAAGGATGCGCACCGGTGGCGGCTTTGCGGCGGAAGCGGAAGCGCCGTTCGGCACCGAGACTCACCGATGCAATGGCGGGTTGCGGGCCAAGTTCCGGCTCGTCGTCGCTGTGCCACCCCATGGAATCGTGTCCATCGCGGTAGAGATTGGCGAGCACACTGTTGAAACGCGCTCCGCACGAAATCATCACGCGTTCGCGCAACGCCGCCAGCGCAGGTGTCCACGGCCTGGGTTCAAAGCGACTGCGTGAATACACGTACGCGGCGCCGGGATCACCGATCCAGCAACTCAGACGCGGCGCATCCACCTCGCGCCCGAACATGCGCAGACGATGTCGCTCCCAGGGGATTTCATCCAGCAAACGCTGGCACAGAAGGTCGGCCTCGTCACCGGCAAGCCACGCTTGCGCGTAGCGCACGTCCGCGTCCGGCAACGGCAGTCGTTGCCATGCAACGGCCGATTCAAGCGGCAACATGCTCATGCCAGACCGGATACGCAGGCGCCGCATCGAGGGTCGCGGACCACACCTGCGCCAGCTCGAGCAAACGTAAATCCGAACCGCGCGCGCCCACCAGTTGCATGCCAATCGGCAATCCATTGGGCAGCGTGCCCATGGGAATGCTCACTGCCGGACAACCTGCCAGGCTGGCAAAACTGGTGAGGTCAGCTTGCGTGTCGGGCACGGGCGCATCGAGCGGGAACGCGCCCTGCGGCGTGGTGGGCATGACCAGCACATCGATCTGCGCAAAGAGCCTGCGCATCTTCAGTGTTGCGGCATCCAGTACGCGATCGGCGTCCGCGTAATCGGCGGCGGTCTTGCGCGCCGCGTAATCGAGCATGCGGCGAAATTGTGGCGATACGGGATGCTCCGTATCGGCAAGCTGCGTGGCAAACGTGCCGAGCATTTCCGCTTCCATCAGCAGCAATCCGGCGCGACGGGCGCGCGCGAAATGCCAGTCATCGAAATCCACCGTGCGGCAGTCGCCCCGTTCATGCTCGAGCTTGGCAAGCGCTGCTTCGAACACGTCTGCAACATCCGGCTGGACGCCCCACGCAGCCAGGTTGGGTAAAAGGCCGCAGCGCAATTTTCCCGGCTCCCAATCGGGCGGCGACAACGCCACGCGACGGCGGCGCGAACGTGGATCGTCGGCGTCGTAGCCGGCGAGTACCTGCAGCAGTACGGTCAGGTCATCCACGCTGCGCGCGAGCAAGCCCACCGTATCCAGACGTCGCGCAGCCGGTGTCATGCCTCGGGCGGAAATTTCCCCTTGGGTCGGCTTCAGGGCGAACACGCCGCAATAGCTGGCGGGGATGCGGATCGAGCCCAAGCTATCCGAACCGATTGCCGCCACCGCCAGCCCCGCCGCGACCGCCGCAGCCGCCCCGCCGGACGAACCGCCTGCGGTATAGCCACGGCGATGCGGGTTGTGCGTGGGACCGAAGTGCGGATTGTGGGTGACCGCGCCAAGCGCACCCTCATCCATATTGGTTTTCCCCAACAGCACCGCGCCCGACGCACGCAGCCTGGCCACCACATGCGCATCGTGCACGGCGGGCGGAACTGAACCAGGCAACCCGGAGCGCGTAGGCCAACCGGCCACATCAAAGTTGTCCTTGAGCGCTACGGGGATACCATCCAGCCGCCCGATCACGCCATCGCGACGGCGATGCTCCGCGCTTTGCGCCTGTTCGAGCACGAGCCCCGACGGGTGCTGCCCGATGCAGGCATTGAGCTCAGGATTGATGCGCTTGATGGCATCCAGATAGACCTCCGTCAGCTTCACCGGGTGTGTTCGCCCGGCGGCCAGCCAGTGCAGGAGCTGGCACAACGTGGCGCGACGAAGGTCGATATCGGTGATGGGCGGTAGAGAACTCATGCACGCTCCGGCGCAGGTTGGATCCCTCGCGACCACCGGCCGCTAGAAGAGACCGGTTTGCCGCGCAGACGGCGAACCCGGAGAATAACCGCCCGGCCACTCCGGTAACATCACGGACCCCTCAGCAGCCTTCAGCCACACACGACGGAGAGCCCTATGACCGAACGCGAGACGATGGAATACGACGTGATCGTCGTCGGTGCCGGGCCGGCCGGGCTTTCGTTCGCGATCCGCCTCAAGCAGCTCAAGCCGGACGTGACCGTGTGCGTGATCGAAAAGGCCTCCACCATCGGCGCGCAGATTCTTTCCGGCGCCGTGATCGAACCACAGCCGCTGGACGCCCTCCTGCCCGGTTGGCGCGATAATCCGCCACCGATCTGCGTGCCCGCGGCGGAAGATGAATTCTGGCTGCTCACCAAGACCGGTGGTCGCAAGCTGCCGGTGCCCTCGACGATGAACAATCACGGCAATTTCATCGTCTCCCTTGGCGCCATGTGCGCATGGCTCGCGCCGCAAGCCGAAGCGCTGGGCGTGGACGTGTTCCCCGGCTTCGCCGCCGCTGACACCATCTATAACGACGATGGCTCCGTGGCAGGCGTGCGCATCGGCGACATGGGCGTGGCGAAGGATGGTTCGCACAAACCCGGTTACACGCAAGGCATCGACATCAAAGCCAAAATCACCGTGCTCGCCGAAGGCGCGCGCGGCAGCCTGACCAAGCAGCTCATCAAGCGCTTCACGCTGGACAAAGACCGCGATCCGCAGGGTTATTCCATTGGCATCAAGGAGCTCTGGCAGGTGCCGGCCGGCCGCGTCACGCCCGGCAAGATTTTCCACAGCTTCGGCTGGCCCGCCGACAACCAGACCTACGGCGGCGCCTTCCTCTATCATTTGGATAAAGATCGCATCGCGTTGGGCTACGTCAGCGGGCTGGATTACAAAGATCCCAACTACCAGCCATGGGAAGCCTTTCAGCAATGGAAGAATCACCCCTTGGTCAAACCGTTGCTGGAAGGCGGCACCATTCTTTCCGCCGGCGCACGCGCCATCGTTACTGGCGGTTACCAATCGCTACCGACCGTGGAAATGCCCGGTGCCTTGTTGATCGGCGATAGCGCCGGCCTGCTCAACGTGCCCAAGATCAAGGGCACGCACCAGGCGATCAAGAGCGGCATGCTCGCCGCCGAACATCTGGCCGCGAACGATCTGAAACCCGCCGGTTTCGACGCCAAACTGCGCGGTTCAGAGGTCATGGCTGAGCTGAAGAAAGTGCGCAACATCAAGCCTGGCTTCAAGAAAGGGCTGTGGCTGGGCATGCTCAACGCCGCGTGGGAAACCGTCACCGGCGGCAAGTCGCCCTGGACACTGAAAAACAAACCCGACTGGAGCTCGCTGCACAAGCTCGGGCAGTACGAAGAACCCCAACGCAATTACGTGCCGCGCGATCTTCCTCCACGCGACCGCCTGGCCGGCGTCTATTTCGCCGCCACCGAACACGATGAGGATCAGCCGGTTCACCTGCATGTTGCCGACACGTCAATATGTGTTAGCCAGTGCGCGGAGGAATACGGCAATCCATGCACGCGCTTCTGCCCTGCGAACGTGTACGAAATCGTCAACGACACCATGCCGGATGGAAGCGCGGGCAAACGCCTGCAGATCAACGCCGCCAACTGCGTACATTGCAAGACGTGCGACATCAAAGATCCGTACGAAATCATCAACTGGGTTCCGCCGGAAGGTGGGTCCGGGCCCAATTACCAGAATCTGTAATCCGCCAGTAGGCGCCACTGGGAAATGGCTTTGAGCAATTCGTTGACCTGGCGCGCGAGGCGTCTGTATTACCTTATGCAGCGCGTGACCGGGAGCATGGTGCGGCGCGGTTTGCGAGGCACGGTGACGCGCATCGCGCAGGAATTTCGGCATCATGCCAAGTCATCGCCGACATGGGCTATGGAATCCCTGGATGACGCGACGGCGCCCCCCGCATTGCCAACCAGCGATGCCCCGCAGGTGTCGGTGATCATCCCGGTGCATGGAAAACTCGATTACACCTTGGCATGCCTCCGGTCTATCGCCCATCACGGGGCCAAAGCGCCGTTCGAAGTTATCGTGGTGGACGATGCCTCGCAGGATGCCACCCATTCGGTCTTGAGCGGCGTGGCTGGCCTGCGGCTCCTTCGCAATCCGCGCAATCTTGGCTTCATCGGTAGTTGCAATGCGGGTGCCGCTGCTGCACGCGGAAGTTATTTGCTATTCCTCAACAACGACACCCAAGTCACCCCCGGCTGGCTCGACTATTTGCTGGATTGCTTCAAGGACGAGCCGGATTGCGGCATTGCCGGCAGCCGCCTGATTTATCCCGATGGACGTTTGCAGGAAGCAGGGGGGATTATCTTCTCCAATGCGGACGGCTGGAATTATGGCCGTTTCGAATCGCCCGATGATGCGCGCTTCCGCTATCGCCGCGATGTGGATTATGTATCCGGCGCCGCATTGATGATCGAGTCCTCGTTGTTCAATCGGCTACAGGGCTTTGACACCCGTTATACGCCCGCCTATTACGAAGATACGGATCTGGCGTTTTCCGTTCGGTCGGTCGGAAGGCGCGTTATTTATCAACCCGAAAGCGTCGTCATCCACTTCGAAGGCATCAGTTCAGGTACCGATCTGCATGCCGGCGTAAAGCAATATCAAGTCGTCAACAAGGCAAAGTTCGCGGAAAAATGGGCGCACGTTCTGGTACGCCAACCCTCGGCGGGATCACTTATCGAGCAAGCGATTCATGGCGAGCGGCCCCACATTTTGATCGTCGACGCGTTGACACCGGACGCTTCACGCGACTCCGGCTCTTTGCGCATGATCAACATCATGCGGCTGCTGCGTGAATTGGGTTGGCGCGTCACCTTCATGGCCGACAACCGCATGGCGAGCGACAAGGAAATTGCCCAACTGGGACGAATCGGCGTGGAAACCTTGTGCAAGCCCTGGTCGCCTTCGCTGGCGAGCTGGCTTGCGCGCGAAAAGCATACGTTGCAGGCGGTCTTGCTATCGCGACATTACGTTGCGGCCCCGAACTTCGACTTGGTGCGGCGGGCCGCTCCCAGTGCCAAGATCATTTTTGATACGGTCGATCTGCATTTCGTACGCGAATTGCGCGAGGCGCAGCACACGGGCAATCACACCATGATGCGCCAGGCGCAATCATCCCGGCGGCGTGAAATGTCGCTTATACGCGCATGCGATGTCACGCTGGTCGTGAGCCCTATCGAGCAGGAACTCTTGTCAAAGGAAGCGCCCGACGCAAACGTTGCGCTTGTTTCAAATGTGCATGAAGTATTTGGACGTCGCGCCGATTTCGCGCCACGCAAAGGCATCGTCTTTGTCGGCGGCTTCGGTCACCCTCCGAACGTCGACGCCGTAGACTGGCTAACCCAAGGCATTTTTCCTCCTCTGTATGCGGCGCGTCCGGAGATTGCCTTGCATCTCATCGGCGACATACCAGAACCGGCCCGCACCCGATTGTCAGGACCTGGCATTCACATACACGGGAGAGTGGACGATCTCGCACCGTGGATGGACGAATGCAGGATCGCCTTGGCGCCGCTGCGCTACGGCGCGGGTGTCAAAGGAAAGGTCAACATGGCCATGAGCTACGGACTGCCCGTGGTCGCCACTACCATTGCCAGCGAAGGGATGCAGCTTCGCGACGGGGAAAGCGTCCTCATCGCCGACGATGCGGCTGGTTTCGTAGCCGCGATCCTTCGGTTGTACGACGATGAAGCCCTATGGATCCGCCTGTCCGATGGCGGCCTGGACAACATACGCCGATACTTTTCTTTCGACGCGGCGCGTGAGGCGTTGCGCAAGGCGCTGCCGGAGACCGGCCCGCTTTAAACGCGCGCCGCTCCCGCCCCGTCCATTCGCCCCCCGGATGGGGCATCGGCTACAATAAGCGTTTGCATCATCCCGATCTCGCCCTCAAGGCGCATGGTTGAAGGAACCCACATGAAGATTCTCGTCGGCTACAAGCGCGTGGTGGACTACAACGTCCGCATCCAGGTCAAGCCCGATGGCACCGGCGTGGTGACTGACGGCGTAAAGCTCTCCGCCAATCCCTTCGACGATATCGCCCTGGAAGAGGCGCTGCGCTTGCGTGAAAAAGGCGTGGCCGATGAAGTCGTCGTCGTGGGTATCGGCCCGGCCGACCTGACCGCGCACTTGCGCAACGGGCTGGCGATGGGCGCCAATCGCGCCATCCATGTGGTGACATCCGACGCTGTGCAGCCGCTTACCGCAGCGCGCGCGTTCCTGAAGCTGGTGGAGAAGGAACAACCGGGCCTGATCATCCTGGGCAAGCAAGCCATCGATGACGACGCCAATCAAACCGGCCAGATGCTGGCGGCGCTGTGGGATCGCCCGCAGGCAACCTTTGCCAGCAAGGTGGATATTTCCGATGGCAAAGCCGCGGTGACACGTGAAGTGGACGCCGGCCTCGAAGTGATCGAAGCGGAATTGCCGGCCGTGATCACCACCGATCTGCGCTTGAACGAACCACGCTTCATCAAGCTGCCGGACATCATGAAAGCCAAATCCAAGCCCATCGATACCATCGAATTCGCGTCATTGGGCGTCGATACGCACGACCAGCTGAAGACCACCCACTACGCCGCGCCGGCAAAGCGCAGCAAGGGCGTGATGGTGAAGGACGCCGCCGAATTGGTGTCGGTCCTCAAGCAAAAGGGGCTGCTCTAAGCAGCCGGCCGGAACTTAAGGAGACATCCATGAGCAAGATCCTGGTTATCGCCGAACACCTGGACGGCAAGCTGAACCCCTCTACGGCGCGTGCGGTAAGTGCTGCCGCAGCGGTCAAACCCGAGGCCATCGATGTATTGGTGCTGAGCGACAAGGTAGATGCCATTGCCGCCGAAGCCGCAAAACTCCAGGGCGTAAGCCGCGTGCTCACCGTTGCACGAGCGGAAAACGCCCATCCTCTGGCTGCCGTGCTGGCGCCGCAGATCGCCAAGGCCGCGGCGGGCTACAGCCACGTCTTCGCGCCCTCCACCACGTTCGGCAAGGACCTTGCACCACGCGTCGCCGCCCTGCTTGGCGTGGCACAGGTGAGCGACGTGATGAGCGTGGAAGGCAGCCACACCTTCAAGCGGCCCATCTACGCCGGCAACGCCATCATTACGGTGGAAGCCGATGCCGCGCATGCCGTCGTGGCGACCATTCGTACCGCCTCCTGGGCAGCCGCGTCTAGTGGCTCCAACGGCGCGCCGGTCGAAGCGCTCAGCGTGGATGCCGTACTACCCACGCATACGCGTTTCGTCGAGCTCAAGCAGGGCAAGAGCGACCGTCCAGATCTGCAGAGCGCCAGCAAGGTCGTTTCCGGTGGTCGCGGCGTAGGCTCGAAGGAGAACTTCGAGATTATCTACACGTTCGCCGACAAAATTGGCGCTGCCGTGGGTGCCTCCCGCGCCGCCGTTGATGCCGGCTATGTGCCGAACGAGCTGCAGGTGGGTCAGACGGGCAAAATCATCGCGCCGGAACTGTACATCGCCATCGGCATCTCCGGCGCCATCCAGCACCTGACCGGCATCAAGGATGCAGGGACCATCGTGGCCATCAACAAGGACGGCGAAGCACCGATCTTCGAAGTGGCTGATATTGGCCTGGTGGGTGATCTGTTCAAGCTTATTCCGGAACTGGAACAGGCGATCGGCTGAGGGCCCTCCTATCGCTGCGGAAAGGGCGGCGTGCGTTGTCGCCCTTTGTCGTTTTCGGCTATTTGCCAACCAGAATGCCGTGCACCGTATCGATCACGCGCGTCACGTCCGCGTCGGAGAGCGCGGGCGACAGTGGCAAGCTGACAGTTTCACGCCCTAGCTTCATTGCATGGGGCCACTGCTCTGGGCGCCAACCAAAACGCTGCTGGTAGTAAGGATGTTCCGGAACGGACAGGTAATGCACGCCGGTTCCAATCTTGGCTGCGTTCATCGCGTCGAGAAAGCCGTCCCGGCTGATGCCGCACCGATCATTATCGATCATCACTGTGTATAGATGCCGGCCATGGCGTGTGCCCGCTTCGGCCGGTGACGGCAGGCCGATCGGCAGCTGAGCGAAACCCGCGTCATAGCGTTTCCAGATCGCGTCGCGGCGCAACCAGCTCTCTTCCACGCGCGCCAACTGGTGCAAACCGATTGCAGCCTGGAGATCCATCATGTTGTATTTGAAACCGCACTCCACGACCTGGTAATGCTTGTAACCCTGGTCGCCGAAGCGATGCCAGGCATCTTTGCTCATACCATGCAGCGCCAGCACTTTAGACCGAGCGATCTGCTCGTCGCTGCGACCGACGATCATGCCGCCCTCACCGGTTGCCACGTTCTTTGTGACGTAGAAACTGAAGCAGCCGAAATCACCGAACGTGCCCAAAGGCAGTCCGTTGAATTGCGCTTCCACGGCATGTGCGCAATCTTCGATGACCACCAAGTCATGCTTGCGGGCAAGAGCCATGATCCGATCCATGGCGCATGGCCGGCCGGCAAAATGCACGGGTAGGATGGCACGCGTGCGAGGCGTGATGGCCGCCTCGATAGCGTCCGGATCGATGTTCTGGGTTTGCGGATCCACGTCAGCAAGTACCGGCACCAGTCCCGCATGCAAGATGGCATTGACGGTGGCACAGAAGGTCAGTGGCGTCGTAATGACTTCTGAGCCAGCCTCGATGCCCGCAGCAAGCATGCTGACGTGCAAGGCTGCCGTGCAGGAATTCACGGCGGCCACTTGCGTTGCCTTCACCCCACGGAAAACCGCGAAATCCTGCTCGAATTGCGCCACCCGCGGCCCGGTACCTAGCCAACCCGAACGCAAGCATGCCAGTGCCTCATCGATCTCCGCCTCGCCGATATGCGGCGCGCCAAAGACGAGAAAAGGCAGCGAATCTGAATCGTGGGCCATGAGCGCAACGCCAAGCATTCGATGAACATTACGCCATGATAGGCGTGCGGCCACGCCACGCCTACTGTCGATACAATCGGTTATTGCCTTGAGCCCGGCAATATCTGCGCGACGAGTTTCTCTACCATCGCATCAGGGGACATCGCCTGGGTCTGCAGATGGACCTCCGGCGAATCCGGACGCTCATAGGGAGAATCAATGCCTGTGAAATTGCCGATCTCGCCGGCTCGCGCCTTGCGATACAGCCCCTTGGGATCGCGCCGCTCGCACTCCTCCAGCGGGGTATCCACGAATACTTCGACGAATTCGCCTTCCGCAAAAAGACTGCGCGCAAATTCCCGCTCACTGCGATATGGAGAGATGACGCACACCAGCACGACCAGCCCAGCATCCACCATCAGGTGCGCCACCTCGGCGACTCGACGCACGTTCTCCACGCGCGCTTCCGGCGTAAAGCCAAGATCACGGTTCAGGCCATGGCGCAAGTTGTCACCATCTAGCAAATACGTGTGACAGCCCAGCGAGCCCAGGCGCCGTTCAAGCAGGTTAGCCACGGTGGATTTGCCGGCACCGGAAAGGCCCGTGAACCACAGACAGTGCGGTTGCTGCCCCTTGCTTTGCGCACGCATGCGCTTATCGACGTCCAGGTGTTGCCAATGCACGTTGGTGGCGCGTCGCAGGGCGAAGTCCAGCATGCCGCAAGCAACCGTGGCATGGCTCAACCGATCAATCAGGATGAAGCCACCCAGCGTAGGGTTGGTCGCATACACTTCGAACGCAATGGACTGATCCAGGTCGAGGTTGCAATAACCGACCTCGTTAAGCTCCAGCCGAAGCGCCGCCAGCTTGGCCTGTGTGTTCACATCCACCTTGTGCTTGATGTGAGTGATGCGAGCGTTAACCGTCCGAGTACCGATCTTCATCCAGTAACCGCGGTTGGGCAGCAACGGCTCATCACCCATCCAGATCATGTGCGCGGCGAACTGGTCGGCCTCCGGCGCAGGTCGCACTGCGTCGGCAAGCAGATCGCCACGGCTGGCGTCGATCTCCCTGTCGAGCGTCAAGGTGACGGCTTGACCGAAGCTCGCCAGCTGGAGATCACCGTCCGCCGTAACGATACGTGCGACGCAGGCCCGCTGGTTGCCAGGCTGCACCATGATTTCATCGCCGACACGAACGCTTCCTCCGCAGACAGTTCCTGCATAGCCACGGAACGATGGATCGGGGCGATTGACCCATTGCACAGGCATGCGGAAATCGACCCCTAGGCTCAGCGGTACGTCAATCGTTTCCAGCAACTCAAGCAGGGCTGCGCCGTTGTACCAGGGCATGTTTTCCGAGCGCATACCCACGTTGTCGCCGCGCAATGCTGCCACCGGCAACGCATGCACTTCCATCGTGCCCAGTTGCTCTGCCAGCGATTCATAAGCCGAGCAGATGGAGGTGTAGATGTCCTGCCGATAATCGACCAGGTCCATCTTGTTCACGGCCAGGATGATTTTGCGTATACCCAGCAGCGTGCAGATATAGGTATGCCTGCGGGTTTGCGCGAGGAGGCCTTTGCGTGCATCGACCAGCACCACCGCCAGATCGGCGTGCGAGGCACCCGTCGCCATGTTGCGTGTGTATTGCTCGTGGCCCGGACAGTCGGCAACGACAAAGCTGCGGCGACTGCTATGGAAATAACGGTACGCAACGTCGATGGTGATGCCTTGCTGGCGCTCGGCATCCAGGCCGTCCGTCAGCAGCGAGAAATCCAGCGCCTCGCCTTCCGGATGCGCCACGCGGCTATCGCGTTGCAAAGCCTCGATCTGATCATCGGACAACATGCCGGCGTCATACAGGAGGCGGCCTAGCAAGGTACTCTTGCCGTCGTCCACGCTCCCGCAGGTGATGAAGCGCAGCAACGTGTGCGTCGACGATTCGTTACGTGTCATCAGAAATAACCTTCCTGCTTTTTCCGTTCCATCGAGGCAGAGACGTCCTGGTCGATGACTCTCCCCTGACGCTCGGACGACTTGGAACGGGTCATCTCCTCGATGACCTCGTCAATGTTGCTCGCGGTGGATTCCACCGCCCCCGTCAACGGGTAGCATCCCAGCGTCCTGAAGCGAACCATGCGCTGCTCGATACGCTCACCGTCGCGCAAGACAAACCGGTCGTCATCCACCATGATCAGTGCGCCATCGCGCGCCACCACCGGTCGCGATTTGGCAAAGTACAGCGACACCAACGGAATGTGTTCCCGCTTGATATATTGCCAGACGTCCATTTCCGTCCAATTGGACAGAGGGAACACCCGCATGCTTTCCCCCTTGTGCACGTGCGTGTTGTAAAGGCTCCACAATTCCGGGCGTTGGCGCTTGGGATCCCAACGATGCTGGGTATTACGGAAAGAAAACACGCGCTCCTTCGCACGAGACTTCTCCTCGTCACGACGCGCGCCACCGATGGCAGCGTCGAAACCATATTTGTCCAGTGCCTGCTTGAGTGCAACGGTCTTCATCACATCCGTGTGCACTGCGGCGCCGTGCACGAACGGTGAAATACCGCGACGCACACCGTCCTCATTGATGTAAACCATCAATGGCGGATCCGCGGCTGCCGCAATCTGATCGCGGAAAGCGATCATTTCCCGAAATTTCCAGGTAGTGTCGACATGCAGCAGCGGGATGGGTGAACGCGCCGGATGGAAGGCCTTGCGCAACAGGTGCAACAGAACCGACGAATCCTTGCCAATGGAATACAACATGACCGGGCGCTGGAAGCACGCCGCAACCTCTCGCAGTACGTTAATACTTTCGGCTTCGAGCGAATCCAGGTGAGAGAACAAAGTATTCATCGGTCCGTTCGCTATCGAGGAAACGACATTTTGCCATGCGACCCAGGCCTACAGTGACCTTCACCACTAAATCACGCCGCACACGGCCCGTCTTGGCGAGGACGCATGCCGAAATGCTACGTAAGTACCCCAACTTGGCGTTGCAGGTTTACACCGCCGAGCAACAAGCTGAGGCCCACAACGCGCAGCTACACGCCCGCACCGCTCTTGCGGGAAACGCGGTGGGCGTCGTAAGGATAGCCATCACCCACGTTCGGTGTGGTGGATCTAAGCTTCAGTCTTTTGCCAACTCTGGCCAGCAGCTGCATCAGGCCAGCCCGACGGATCACCGCATAGATGCCCAGCCCAACGAGCGATAGAGCCAGCCAGAGGCGCGACCACCCTGGTCGATGCGCTTCTTCCAGCAACGTGGCACCCGCAGCGAACACTACGTTGGCCACGACCATGATCCCGCACAGGCTCAACCGCTTGCCCAGCGCGGTCACCTTCCGCTGGGCTGAGGCATACTCAGTATCCAGCTCCGCCGCAAACGCAACTTGTTTATTGAAACCCGCTTCGAACTCGACGCGGGCCGATGGCGTCGGCCGGTAGTATTCGCATGGCACTTGTAGTTGGTCGCTCAAGCGCAGGGCGCGTTCCACCACGCGCGCATCGGTGCTGGCATCACGGGCCTGGAAACCAGCCGGAACGTCCGAACTATTGATGCGCTGAGCAAGCGGCTCCACGCACGCCGAAGCATAAGGTTCATCCAGGAATGCAAGCAGGTTGCGCAGCGCTTGCTCTGGCTGATGCACGAGATCGTCATAGCGAAGACGATGAATGATTTCGGACCCTAATGCGTGCTCGGCACGAACACATGCCTCGACGGTATTCGACCAATATTCGTACGCCTGCTGCTCTGTCTCGAACAGGCCCGACACGCCACGCTGCTTGAAATGCAGCATCGAATTCACCACCAAACGAACGTCGCGCACGATGTGCACGAACTTCGCATTGGGAAACAGCTTCCGGAGTCCACAAATATGGAACGAATACTCGGGTGTCCCGTCCACCCAGCGCGATTTCGGATCCGCACTCGAACGTGAAATACTGAATGGCGATTCCACAGCGGCCAGATTGGGTGCCGCAGAGCGCTTGCAATTGCGTTCGAGCTGGCCACGATGTTGATGGATGATCGCATCAATGGTTTTGCCGAACGCCTCAAAATAGGCGTCGCGATCCACGCCCAGGGCGCTTAGCTGGGAGCGTGGCCCGAACTGGCTACCCGCCCGATATCCGACGCCCAGGTCGATCGCAAGCCGTCCCATCCACCCGGACTCCTCCAGCGGAAGAATGTTCGGATGTTGCCCCAGGCACCATGTCAGGATGCTTGTGCCCGAACGCGGCGAACCCACTACGAAAACCGGGCCCTTCGCATGCGTCGCTTCTGATTTAGTCATTCCTCCACCGCCCTCGCAAGGAACCCTTCAGTTCGGCCGCCTGTTCCAACTCCCCGTAATTTTTAGCGCTCCGATTTAGTCAGCCTGTCGTAAGATTACACTTTTTTAAAGGATTCGCCAGACGGTAATCCGCCCGCCAATTAGCTGACGCCAGAAGTGGAATTTTCTCGTAATCTGACTCGAGGAGGTTCCATGAAGAAGTCTCGTTTTAGCGACAGCCAGATCATCGCGGTGCTCAAGCAGGCGGAAGACGGCGCGCCGGTCCCGGAGTTGTGCCGGGAACATGGCATCAACTCGGCGACGTTCTACAAGTGGCGAAGCAAGTTTGGTGGTATGGACGCCTCGCTGATGTCCCAGCTCAAGGAGCTGCAGAACGAGAATCGGCGGTTGAAGAAGATGTACGCCGACGCCCAGCTCAGCGCGGATCTGTTGAAGGAGGCGATGGAAAAAAATGGTGAGGCCATCTCAACGCAGGGAGATGGCCCGATGGGCCGTAGAGGGTGGGCGCACGAACATCCGGCATGTCTGCCAGACGTTTGCATTGAGCGAGACCGGATACCGTTACCAGGCTAAGGCGTGCGAGGAGAACGCACGGATCGCCGATTGGTTGATCCGATTGACCAGCGCCTATCGCGACTGGGGCTTCGGTCTGTGCTTTCTGCATCTTCGCAACGTCAAAGGATTTGGCTGGAACCACAAGCGCGTCTACCGCATCTACCGGGAGCTGGAGTTGAACCTGAGGATCAAGCCCAGGAAGCGGATGGTGCGCGACCGACCGGAGCCGCTGGCCGTGCCGAGCGCGATCAACCAAGTGTGGTCGATGGATTTCATGCACGACCAACTTAGCGACGAGCGCAGCTTTCGACTATTCAATGTGCTGGACGATTTCAATCGCGAAGGGCTACGGATCGAGATCGATCTGTCATTGCCTTCAGCCCGAGTGATCCGTGCATTGGAGCAGATCATCCAATGGCGCGGCAAGCCCTGCGCCATTCGCTGTGACAACGTCCCGAATACATCAGTGGAGCGCTGCTGGCGTGGGCGGAACAGCAGGGTATTCGGATAGACCACATTCAACCGGGAAAACCACAACAGAACGCCTGTGTCGAACGCTACAACCGGACCGTGCGCTATGCATGGCTCGCACGAACTTTGTTTGATTCGATCGAACAGGCGCAAGACATGGCGACCCGTTGGCTATGGACATACAACCATGAGCGCCTGAACATGGCGCTTGGCGGGATCACACCCATGCAGAAACTGGCAATGATCGCTTAACTCCACTTTTGGAGCCCGCTAAAAGCGGGGGGATTACCCATCGCTGACAAACCGCACGCCAGCCGAGGCAATCTGGCCCTCGAACTACCGATGACTCTACTAGGGCGCTACAAATACGAGGATAAGGTCAGTAACATCAACTGTAAACAAGACAACCAAGTTATTCTTCTGAATCCCCTCGGCGTAAGTAAAGGACGTTATAAGCGTATGATTCCTTATCGAGACGAAAATTATCGTCCGCATCGCCTCGTACCCTTGCTTCCATGGGTGGTCGTGGCATTGCTCGCCATCAACGCCATGTACTTTGTGCTGCGGGTCTCCAACCCGGTAATCATTGCTGACGGTTGGTACTATCTAGGATCCTTTTTAAAACACGCAATCGACCATACGCTTAATCTCTCCGATTTTTTCATCAAGAGAAATGTCGACGATCACGCCGCACCGCTTTTCCGACTGTTATTGTTAGTCAACTACCGCTATTTCGATGTCGATTATGTCCTAGATGCTGTCGTCGGCTGCCTTTCTGCCGTCGGATGCTGCCTAATCTTCCGGATTATTATTTTTTCTGGGTCAATACCCCGCAAGAGGCTTGTCTTATCTGTGTGCTGGATGGCGGTTAGCGCATTAATGCTTTCATTGAATAGCATTGGTGTATGGGACTGGCCCCTAGTATCGCTCGAAAACTTAACGCAGCTGTTCATCTTGTCGTTCATCCTGGCTACGTGGCACGCATATCGGACGCGACAGCAGTATTTGCTAGTGGTGGCAACGCTCGTTCTTGGCGTCACCAGCGATGACAGCGCCCTGGTCGCCGCAATGGCATCTTTGATCGCCTATGTACTTATGCTTAGAACGAATATCGCGGGGAAAAACTACGCAGACTGGAAGGTAATTGTCGTCATTGGTGTCTGTATCGCGGCAGTGCGTGTTGGCTATGCCTGTATTCCAATGGGATACACCAGCCAGAGCCAGCATTCATTAACTAATGTTGTCCCCCTGCTGCTTGAGCAGTTCAAGGACGGCGGCTGGTGGCAATGGATATTCTTTCCTCTAGTGCTGCCGGTGTATTACCAAAACCCGTTTGGCCAAGCGCATGTTGCCATGTGGCACGTCACCCAGGCGATTATGGCAGCTCTTTTGCTTGCCGCGCATATTGCATTCTGGCGAAGAGCGCTGCGTATAAAGTATGACATCAGAGCATTTGCGGCAGTGAACCTGATGCTTTTAACTTACGGATGGATAGCCGGAATTTTGCTCTGGCGTGTAAGCTCGGACGGTAATGACTATCTGGAGCAGCCTCGCTACGTACTCTACTATTCCGGTCACTTGATTGCATTGCTTTTGATGTGGGCCAGTTCATCAACGACTCTCGAAAGACCGGCGCCTTTTGAGCGCGCACTGAAACTGTGGGTACCGGTGGCAGGGAGCTTGATCCTTCTCCTCATTCAAATCCCACAATCACAGGATGCTTGGCACACTCGTCCATATAAGTGGGCGTATTACTCAGCAATGGCTCACCAGATTCAGGCGTTAGCCAAAGATCCGGCGCATTTTAAAGATTGCGCAACAATTGAACCGGTCTGCGGCGCCCCTCCCACCACACGTGCGGCCCTCACCGGGCTTCTAAAAGAAAACAAACTCAATGTTTTCTCACCCAAAGTACAGAAATGGCATCCCTATCTCGTCCCTCAAGGGTGAGGAAGATTAATTCCGTGCAGTGTTGACAATACACCATCCTATTCTGTTTTCTAGCCTGGCATTGCCGGTGGCTCATATATGGCAATCCAGTCGGATGTCGTGTTTGGAGCTGGAAATAGCTTAGACTTGCTGACGGAGTGGTGCCTGTCCAACGCATCGTAAGTCGGGACGAGAACAGCCTGACATGCACAGAACCGAGGGTATTTATGCAAGATGATCGTGGGCTCAAGCGAATCTTTACTCTCTCCTGGGCCTACAATCTTTTCCAGGAACTGGTCGGGGCCACCAACTCAAGGAAATGGGTTGCGGAACATTTTTGGCGCGCACAACCGGGGCAAAAAGTCATAGACCTTGGATGCGGCCCTGCCACGGCTGTTCACTTCTTGCCACCCGGCGTGAAATACGTCGGCTTCGATGTAAGCGATAAATACATCGCCAGCGCAAAAGCGAAATACGCATCCGACCCTGACAAGACCTTTCTAGTGGGGGTCGCAGAGGATTTCGTCGATCACCTTCCGCCGCAGATGCAAGATGCCGACCTCGTCATCATCAACGGGCTTTTGCACCACTTGAACGACGACGAAGCGCTGACCGCGCTGAAGCTTGCGCACAAGTCATTGGCCACGGGCGGACGGCTGGTATGCCTGGAAGCAAGCTTCCTGATCAGCCAATCGTTTCTGGCCAAATGGATACTCAAGCAGGACCGCGGCCAAAATGTCCGTAGCGAACCCGAATGGAAGGCCCTGGTTTCCAAGACCTTCGAACGGTTCGACACCTACATCCTGACTGGACTGCTGCGCATCCCGTATACGCTGATCGTCATCGAAGCAAAGCCCTAGGCAAACGACGAAGCCGGTCGCTCAGCAGCACCAGCCGTCCTCGACCCCACAAGGCGGCGCGCCTCGCGTTGAAGGTGACGTCACACCGCAAGCCCGCGGACAACGTATTGTGCTCCGAAGGGTATCCAGCCCATGACCGGTTCAAGCAGGCGTAGATAGGCCAGCGGTTTGGGGAAGAACACTATGTATTGGCTGCGAATGCTTTCGAAGTCGCCCGCGCGCGCGAGATTCAACAGCTCCGAGCGCGGCAGCAGGATCGCGTCCTTGTCGAAGGGACAATCCCGCACCGTCTTGACCGTCAGCGGATTCAGGACGTTGTGTTCGAAGATGAAAACCTGACCGCCTGGCTTGAGGACGCGCCGAAGTTCTGCGATCCAATGGTTACGTTCGCTCGGCGGGATATGGTGGAACACGCATGCGGCGACCGCTATGTCGAAGCTATGGTCGACATAGGGAATGCGCGCGTTTTCGATGGTGCGAAAAGTTGCTTCGGATGCGTGCGTGTCGAGCGCGAGCTTGATGCTCTCTCCCGAAAGATCCGTCCCATAGAGCTCGGCAGCGGGAAAGGCCTCGCGCAGATGCGCAATGGTGTTTCCCACGCCACAGCCGAAATCCAGGATGGACAACGCCTTGGACTTGGCATCGCTTCCGATCTGCGCCGCCATGAATTTTGCCTTGTATGCCGCGAAGAAAGCCGGATCTTCTCCGCTCATCTGCACACTGGCCTTGTGCATTTCGGTGTAATCGTTCGCGTACTGATCGAATTCCGGTTTGTCTGACTTATTCATGGATGTTTTCCCTGGCATCAATTCGTGCTTCAGCTTGCACGCATGATGATGCGCGATGCCAAAAACGTGGCGGGTATCGTGAGCATGGCCACCAATAGCGGCGCCAACTTGGTGGGAACGTGCAAACCGGCGATTAGTATCTTCAGCAACGCCAGGCCAAGCAGGAACTGCATGAGATAGACGAGCGGGTAGCTAAGGGCGGAGCGTAGTCGTAACGGCTGCCGAAACACGTACAGCGCGTTGAAAACGTAAGACACAGCAATACCGATGACGTAAGCCGCGGCGTACGACACTTCGTAGCCGAACCAGTGCAGCAAGATCAGGTAACTGCCGTAGCCAACGACCACATTCACCAGAGCTCCCAGCAGATAGCGGAAAACCTCTCCGCCCAACGTCGAGATCAACCTTGCGTGGCGGATGCTTACTATGATCGCTTTGAGAGATACACGGGACATCGGCTGGTCAGTTTTCGGTCGCGCCGTCCTTGGAAACGAGTGGCCGCTTCGGACCCGCATGCCTGGATGTCTGACTATCCACCACGTACATAGGCCTGCGAAACGTCGCCCCCATCAGCCGACCGATGTATTCCCCGACTACGCCAAGGATCAACAATTGTATGCCGCAGGCGAAGAGCACCACCGACATCAGCGACGCATAGCCCGGATTGGTAATACTGCCAGTGAGCCTTCCGTAGATCACGTAGAGAATGTAGAGAAAGCTCAGGGCGGCCAGCGATGCGCCGCTGAACGTTGCGATGCGCAGCGGTAGATGCGAGAAGGTGACGAAGATATTTGCCGCGTGCGACATCAGCTTGGAAAAGGTGTACGCGCTCTCCCCATGATGGCGCTGTTCGTGCGGCACGATCACGCTGCGCGTGGACGACGTCAGCCATGACAACATGCCATCGATGTACGGGCGGTTGAGGCCGAACTTTGTCAGCTGCTTCGCCAGCGGCGCATGGATCACGCGGAACGAACAGTAGTCTTCGTTGATGTCCGGAAACGCGCGTTTGAGCAAGCGGCGCATCAGCTCCGAACTGAGGTTGCGATAAGCAGCATGCGTGCGTTTCTTGGAAACACCGTACACCAGAGGATGGTCCTCATCGCCGCTAGCCAGCAAGGCCGGCACCGATTCGGGCGGATGTTCCAGATCGTCGTCCATTGTGACGATCCATTCGCCCCGGGCGTGCGCGATACCGCAGATTGTGGCCGCATGCTGCCCGAAATTCCTGCCCAGGCGAAGGCCTTGCACATTAGGATGCTGCGCCGCGACCTGGCATATCCTTCCCCAGGACTCCGGGCGACCGCGGTCATCCACCAGGATCACTTCGTAGTCGAGCCCGGTCGGCGCCATGGCAACCGCCAGCCGCGCGCACAGTTCCCCCAGCCCGGCGCTGCCACCGTAGACAGGTACCACGACCGATACGGCAGGGATCGCGTCGGTGTTCGGCGGATTCATGTCATTTCGACTCATAGTAGTGTTGAACACGTGAATGATGTTCCGGCATCTCCTGCCCAAAGCGGTAATCCGAACCGTAATACTTACGGATCACGCTTTCGATGTAGCCCTTGCCGAGATCGATACCTAGCTCGGCGCAGATTTCCTTGGCCAGCAGGGTATCGATGTGCATCGGCTCACCCTTTTCCACGACGGAAAAGTTGGCCCGCTTGCCTAGTACCGACTCGAATATTTTGACGATCTCCGGCATCAGCATTGAGTTCATCGCCGCAATGGACATCATCGTCACCGTGTTATTCGATTCGACGGCCATCTTGGAGCCAATCCTGACGATATCGTCAATGTCCACCAAGTTGCGTTCTGCGCGTGACCAGACGGTGAAATGCTGGCCCGACGCAATGCGATCCTTGAGGAAATTGGTCAGTGTATGTGGATTATCCGTCTTGCCGACCACCTGCGGCAGGCGCAGCACGAGCCCACCTGGAGCGGAGCGCACCAGCGTCTCCATCG
This sequence comes from Dyella monticola, assembly GCF_003363155.1. Taxonomy (GTDB): domain Bacteria; phylum Pseudomonadota; class Gammaproteobacteria; order Xanthomonadales; family Rhodanobacteraceae; genus Dyella_B; species Dyella_B monticola. Next base: position 52,758 of record NZ_QRBE01000014.1, read on the forward strand.
CCTGTTTGTGCTGCATATAAGGGGTCAATTCGGGCTCCGAAGCGGTCACTCCACAGCTACCGAAATAAACGAACCGCCGGGCACCCTTATCCAGTAGGTCACGCAGGAGCGACTGCTCGCGCTCGAACTCGCTGGGGCGTGTCTCCAGGGAGTTGGAAACGCCCGAGGCAAAGATGACAACATGCGGGTCCTTGCCAAAGTACGGCTCGAACGCTCGGGCCAGCAGTCCTTTACCAACTATCACTTGCGATAACCCCTCTTAGCATGACGCACCATTATGACCTGTCTGATCGAGCCCCTTCTCGACGCCGCCTAAGGAGGACCCTATCCGGCCCATCTGCGTTGAGCGCTGATAGTGGAGCTTATGGCCCGTATCCATCCGTGCACACCGATTAGCCAGCGAACGGTGGCGCCTTGGTCGCCCGGTGTGCAACAACTTGCGAAAGAGTACTCTAAAGCCAGACCCCAAGTCGCCCCAGCCCCACATGAACCGAGAGCGAAAACGAAAGTTCGTGATCAGGGAGTATGCAAAGCGACCTCAGGCGCATCCATCCGCAAGGCCCGCCGCAGGGCCTTGAGCATGATCTCCCTGGTGAAGAATCGGCGAATGAAACCGCCTTCGCTCTGCGAAATCGTGAGCCATTGGCTGTCATTGCTCAGCAGGTCAATGACATGGGCGGCGAAATGCTCGGCTTCGTCTGTTACCGGGAGGCACTGTTCAAGACCGGAAAGCCCCTGTGCGCCAACGGAGGTCGTCACCAGCGGAATGCCTTGCTGCATGGCCTCCAGCACCTTGAGCTTGACTCCCGCTCCGAAACGCAAGGGCGCAATCGCCACTCGGGATTGGCGATACAGGGACGCCAGGGTCTCATCCTGCACATAGCCCAATACCTTCACGCGCGGCCCGGCGAGTGCTTTGATTTCGTCAGTGGGATTGGAACCGACGAGGCGCACGATGACCTCCGGGAACCGCTGTCGTATGAGTGGCATGACCTCTTTCATCCACCACACAGCACCATCGACATTCGGTGGATGGCCGAAGCCTGCGACAAAGAGAATACCCTCGCGTTCAGAGAGATTCGCAGCGGCATTCTCCACGACGTTTCCGTAGCAGCACAAAGGCACTGCCAACGCGTCGACCTCCGGCGCCAACCGGCGGACATCAGCTGCCTCTTCTTCTGATGGATAAAGCACTGTGTCGCTAAGCGCCCACACACGCCGCTCGGTCTGCTCGAAGGTGTCCGCCTTTTTCAGACATTCAGCGTCGCCTTTTACTTCAGCTTCGCGCCGCAGGCGCTGGAAATGCAGATCATGGCCGAAGTAGCTGATGTGCGCATGCGTACGCTGCCGCAACGCCTCAATGTACTTGATGGCGACATGCGGGCGGCTAAGCAGCACATATTTGATGTCTTCGCCACGCTCGACCAGGAACCGGTCGAATGCTCCAAGCCAGCGCGTTCCATAGATGGTCTCCACACCCATCGCCTGCAATCGCTGAGCGTACGCGGCGTCGTACCAAAGATTGTCGGGCCAGAAGACCACCTTCAGTCCCATGTCGATGAACTGACGGATGAACTCAACCATGACTCGAGAACCCGCATCACGATCCGGCTGCGGCATGTAATGATCGATCACGAGAATGGTGCCGGCCCGTCCGCCACGCTCACGCGCTCGCAGTACGTCCTGACCATTTGAAAAATGCTCGCTCGCGAGGGTGTCGGCCCACCGTTTCAAGAAACGCTCGCGATTGCGCGCTTGATGGGCCTTGATGCCGGAACTTTCGTCCGTGCCATGCGACACCCCTTCATGATGGATCACCACCGAGAACGGTGTGTAGAACACGCGCTTACCCACCTCCCGTACCTTGAATGCGAGGTCGGTGTCTTCGTAATAAGCCGGCGCATAGCACTCATCGAAACCACCCACCTGTTTGAACAGTTCCAGTGGAAGCAGCAACGAGGCGCCTGAGCAGTAATCCACTTCGCGAACGTAGTTGTATTCGGGTTCGTCCGGCTTTTTCAGCCTGCCGTAATTCCAGCCCGACGCGTCCTGCCAGATGATGCCACCGGCTTCCTGCAAGCGGCCATCCGGATAGACCAGCTTGGAGCCCACCATGCCGCAGGCGGGAAAACGCTCAAACACGTCCAGCATCGCGTCCAGCCAGCGCGCGGTGACCTCGGTATCGTTATTGAGAAGGTACAGGTACTTGCCACGAATAAGCGTCGCGGCCCGATTGCAGGAACGCACGAAACCTAAGTTTTCCTGATTTTCCTCGTAGCGCAGTCCCGGTACGCTCATTAGTGCTTTCATTGCAGTGTCGCCGGACGCGTCTTCCAGCACCACCACTTCATACGGCACGGATGGCTGATTGAGCATGATCGAATACAGACAAGCCACCGTGTAGTCGAGCTTGCCGTATGTCGGGATAACAATGCTCACCAGTGGTTCTGCGCTTTCCGCAAACCGTAATTTCTTAAGCTTGGCTTGCGTGCTGAGTTGAGGGTCGCTTCGTTGCGGCCCGATATTCCGAGACCCGCGCATATAGGCCTTCAACGCCTGCTTGACCGATGCGACGTCCCCCTTCGCCAGCCGAGCAAGACCCCGCAGTGGCCGGGTTACCTTCCAGGAACGGGAACGCAGGACGGTCTGCAACTGCTGGCGGGACTCCTCCAACTCTGTCCGCAGCGCTTGCACGCGGAGAACCATTTGATTGCTCTTCTTGGCGTAGCGCTTGGCCAGTTTCTTCTGCTGCTGGTACTTCGCCTTGAAGTCGGCCGCGTGCTTGAGTTCTACGTCATAACTTTTCATCAAGTCGTGCAGCGCGATCTCGAAGTGATCCAGCGCATCGACGTGCTCTTCCACTTCGTGCGGCCGGTCCGCGGGTCCGGCACTCTTGGTAGCCTCGCCGACACGTTGACTGCGCAGCGCGAGGATCTCGTCGACACCTGCACCAAGCCGTCCGCTGAAGAAGTCGAGCTTTTCCTTCTGTGCCTCGATCTCTTCTTCGCTCTGGGCCAGCTTCTCCCTCAGCACTTGCAATTGCTTGTCGCGCCGCTCGACCTCTACATTCAGGCCCTTTGCCCATGTGGCGACGCGTTCATGCTCTTCCACCAATTGGGAGTGAACCGAACGCAGCCGATTGTGCTCGTCGTCGAGGTTATGCGCCCACGTAGCGACCTTGCGATGGTGGTTGTAGAGGTCTTCCGCTTCGGAGAAAAACACCGACGAGTGAGGCTGCGGAAGCTCGACGCCGTCGCCTGTCGCAATGGCCACGTAATAGACCGGATCCTGCAGTTCGGGTGAACGCGCAACGACATCCGACCCCGTATCGGTGAAGGCCTCCATCGCCAACTCCGGTTCATCCGGCTGGATCGCCACGATGGCCGAACCCACCGCGAGCCGCTGGCCGTAATAACGTACCTTGGAAAACCGGCTTTTCAACAGCGCATCGAATTCGCCGAAGTCCAGCTCCTTGACGTGGAATTCGTTGTGATAGCCAGCCTTTTCCGAATAGACGATCCGATTAGGCGACGACATGATGAGCAGACCGTCAGGACGAAGCACACGACGCACTTCATTCATCATCTCCACGTGCTTGTCGTGATGCTCGATAGTCTCAAAGGAGACCACCACGTCCACGCTGTTGTCGGGCAATGGTATCGATGCCGCGTCACCTTGCTGGAATAGCAGACCGGCTATATTTCCATAAGTACTGCGCGCGTGATCGACCGCTTCCTGGGAAATATCCACTCCGGTCACCGCGGCGGCTTGCTGCGCAAGAATGGCGCTGCCGTAGCCTTCCCCGCATGCAATGTCGAGTACCTGCTTGCCCTTCACCAAGGCCCTGCACCAGACATAGCGATGAAAATGTTCGTGCCTGATTTCGCCGGACAGCGACGGCAGGAAGCGTTCGCCGGTAAATTCCATGATTACGCTCCTGCCCGCTGTATTTCGATCGAATGCATTGGCACACCTACCAGCCCATGGCGCATGGTGCTGTCGCTGGCCTTGAACGTGAGCGCATCGTGAATCCAATGTTGTTGAGTATGGTCGTCCTGCGACCCTGTCGCCAGCGCCACGTCAACCGAGTAATCGCCCGCAGGGAGTATCGGCATCCGGAACTTGAACATTGCACGGAGACATTCGCCCGCAACAGCACTCATGGGTTGCTCGCGATACGTCAGATAGGTGTTGTCACCGAATAAGCGTTGCCCTAATCGATCCTTTATGTAGAAACCGAAAATGGGCGCTTCCAGCAATTGGGACGACGACGCCTCGATCGCCAGCGTCACCACTTCTCCGCCAGTAAGCAGCCGGCTGGCTTCACCGCGAAAATCGAGCAGCCGGACATCCGTGATCTTGGCTGCACCCGCGCCGAATTCGCTGCCGGTTGCGTCCGGATCGAACTCGAATACCTCGACCCGGTTGCGTGTTCCACCGTCTTGAAGTATCGGCATTCGTGCATCCACCACGTCGACGGGTACGTCCAACGTCGGCCGCTTGAATGAGGTTCGTGTGGAGATTCCCTTGCTCCCCGAAGCCTGAGCACCAGAACGCACGGCCACGCTCTCGCCCGTGATTGAACGATCTGCCGCATGCTGCTCGGCGAGATATTGCTCCACCACGTTCCGGGTCGGTCCGTCCACGATCATGCGACCTTGATCGAGCCAGATCGCGCGATCGCACAAGTTGGTTACGGCCGTCGTATCGTGGCTGACGAACAGTAGCGTCCCGCGCTTCTGGAAATCGCGCATGAAGCGCATGCATTTTTGCGTGAAGCGTACGTCGCCTACGCTGAGCGCTTCGTCGATCACCAGTGTGTCGGCGTCCACATGTGCCGCAATCGCGAACGCCAGACGTACGTACATACCGCTGGAATAAGTCTTTACCGGCTGCCGAATGAAGTCGCCGATGTCGGCAAACGCGAGAATGGAGTTGAAGCGCTTGCGCAGCTCGGCCTCGGGAATGCCATATAGCAATCCGCTGAGATAGACGTTTTCTTCGCCGGTGAACTCCGGATTGAACCCTGCCCCAAGCTCTAGCAACGCGGCAATGCGGCCGTGATTCTTGATGCTGCCTTCGCTTGGATGGAGCGTGCCGCAGATCATCTGCAGCAGGGTCGACTTACCCGATCCGTTGCGCCCGATGATGCCGACCGTCTCACCGCGCTTGACGTTAAAACTTACATTGCGCAGCGCCCAGAATTCTTCGTAGTAGGCCAAACCATGCTTTCCGAGCAACCCACCAACGCGCGGGAAAATCATCTGTTTGAGGCGGTCGGCCGGCTTTGCATAGATGTAATACTTCTTGCCGAGCGAATCGACGGAAATGGTCAAGTCTTCAGAGGACATCGGCAAAACCCTTGCGCGTGCGCTCGAACCAGCAGAAAGAGCCCCATGCGAACAGGCACGCGGCGACCGCATAGGCGCCCAACAGCCCCCAGTTCGGTGCGCGTCCCCACACCAGTACGTCGCGCGAGGCGTTGACGATCGCCGTCAGCGGGTTGAGGTAAAGCAGCTTCTGATAAGGCTCAGGAATAAGCGACTGGGGATAGAAGATCGGCGCCAGGAACATCATCATCATGGTGATGATGCCCATGGCCTGCTTAAGATCGCGCAGAAATACCCCGAGTGAACTGAGCAGCCAGATCAACCCGACCACGAAGGGAATGAAGGCCGCAACAACGATTGGGAAATACACCATCGTCCACGGGACACTGCCTCGTACCACCAGAGAAAATATCAGCAGCACGATGGTGGAGACGAGCAGATGGAACAGCGCCGAGCCCAGCGTGCTCCACGACAACGTCTCCAGCGGAAAAACCACCTTTTTCACGAAATTGGTATTTTCCACGATCAACGTCGGCGCGCGATTAGCACATTCGGCGAACATGTTATTGATGTTCAGCCCCGCAAACAGAATCACGGCGAACTCGACATGGCCAGAAACCTGATCGTTCCAGCGGGATTTGAAGATCAGCCCGAACACGAACGTATAGACACCCAGCATCAGGAGAGGATTGAAGAACGACCACAGCAGGCCGATGAAGGATCCGCGGTAACGCCCGACTACGTCTCTGCGCGCCAGCTGCAGCACGAGGGCGAAATGCCGGGCCAGCACCTTATATGGAGATGATGGATCGCGAAGGCGATAAGTTGAAATCATGCGTTGCTCATTGTGAAGTCGCGGCCCGAAGGGCTTCGATGCGCGTTGCCTGATTAGGCAGAACCTGTACCACGAAGATCCGTGGCAATTCAGGCGAGCGCCGCAGCCAATTCATTGGTGAGATCGGCCACGTCCTCCACACCTACCGAAAGCCGGATGAGGCTGTCACTGATGCCCAATCGCTTACGGTTTGCGGGTGGCACCGATGCGTGCGTCATAATGGCTGGATGCTCGATCAGGCTCTCCACGCCCCCGAGCGACTCGGCCAGCGCGAAGAGCTCGCAACGCTCCAGGGTGCGGCGCGCTTTTTTCAAGCCGCCTTTGACTTCGATGCTGATGATGCCGCCGAAACCGTTCATCTGACGGCGCGCGAGCGCATGCTGGGGATGACTCTTCAAGCCGGGATAGATGACTCGCTCGATGGCCGGATGAGCCTCCAGCCACTTAGCCAGCCGCATCGCGCCTTCGCAATGCGCTTTCATTCTTAGATGCAGGGTCTTCAGGCCGCGCATGGCGAGGAACGCGTCAAACGGCCCAGCTACTGCTCCCACGGAGTTCTGCAGGAAGCCCATGCGTTCGGCCAATTCAGATGAACCGGCCACGACGATGCCGCCGACCATGTCGGAATGTCCATTGAGGTACTTGGTGGCCGAATGCAGCACCAGATCGGCACCATGCTCTAGGGGGCGCTGAAGTATCGGCGAGCAGAAGGTGTTGTCGACCACCAAGATTAGCCCGTGCTTCTTCGCAAAGGCCGCAATCTTGTCCAGGTCGACCAGCTTGAGCATCGGGTTGGTGGGCGTTTCGGCCCAGATCATCCGGGTATTGGGCTTGAGCGCAGCTTTGAGTGCGTGGCTGTCGTTGAGATCGATGAAGCTGAAATCCAGCCCCGCGGATCGACGCCGTACGCGCTCGAACAGGCGATAGCTGCCGCCGTACAGATCATCCATCGCAATGACGTGGCTGCCTGCGTCCAAGAGGTCGAGCACGGTAGCCGCAGCGGCCAGCCCGGAGGCGAAGGCAAAGGCCGCCACGCCTCCCTCAAGCTCGGCCACGCAACGCTCGTACGCCATGCGCGTGGGGTTCTGCGTGCGGGAATATTCGTAGCCCTTGTGCACGCCCGGGCTTTCCTGCACGTAAGTGGAAGTCGCATAGATCGGTGTCATGATCGCGCCGGTGGCAGGATCGGGATGCTGTCCGGCATGAATCGCCAAGGTTCCCAGCCCCAGCCCCAGCCTCGGCTTCCTTGCGACGCCCCTGGTCGATTTGCTCATATCCACGCTACCCCATCTTGCTCGATGTCAAAACGCCAATCTTACCCGCGGGCGGGTTCTGAACAGGAATCTGGCAGAACAAAACATTCATAAACCTGTGATAAGCGGTTGATCGGATCGCTTCGCGAGGGGTGACGCCTCACTGTTCTTCACCCACCCTTGTTCAAATTCCTTTGCAAAGCAAGCCCTTGGGTCGCGCCACGTCCTTCAATATGAACGGAGCGAGAAACCTATCGCAAAGCTGAGGAAATATGTAACAAAACGTCAGTAGCGCGTAAGTTTGATGTAATCTCTCCGTCATGCTTCCGCCAGCAGCCCTCGCCCCATGAGCGATCGCCCTGTACTGATCCATTACCACATCTTCAAAAACGCCGGCAGCAGTGTAGATGCCAGTCTGCAGCAGTCTTTTGGGAACCGCTGGGGAACCTTTGAGGGAACCCACGCGCATGCCATCCAGTCAAGCAGGCAACTAGGGCAGTTCATCGCCGCCCATCCACATCTAGACGCTATCTCAAGTCATCTGGCCCGACCGCCTATTCCCTACACAGGGTGCTTGCCCGTCGTATTCATCAGGCACCCGTTGCTACGCGCCTATTCCGTTTACAACTTCACACGCTCCGATTCTTCCCAACCTTACTCGGATGTCGCCCAATATCTGGGCTTTTCCGATTACGTTGCCTGGGCCTTGAGAAAGGAAGCGGGAAGTATCGTTATTCGCGATTACCAGGTCGTGCATCTTTCCGACGCGTCCTGGCGTGCTGACCATATTTTGGAAGCCAAGGCGCAGCCCTCGGATCTGGAGCAGGCATGCAAGTTGTTGACCGAATGGGGAGCGGCAGGTGTCGTAGAGCAGTTTGAGCTGTCCACGCAGGTATTCCAGGGCATGTATAAGCGCCAACTGCCGGACCTGGTGTTCCTGCCACGCCGGGAAAACGTGACCTCCAAAGAATGGCTCCTCCCCGATGATCAGTTAGATCGGCTAAGACGCGCCCTCGGGGAGTCGCTTTATTCAGATTTCATGGAGGTCAATCAACTTGACCTCGCGCTGCATGCCCACGCCCGTACCTTGCTGGCCAAGGCCGCGCGGCGTATCGGGCTAATCCCTTCAACAGGGGATGGCAAAGAGCCCCTTCCGATTGGGGCATGAACATGCAAATGCCCGGCTAACGGCAAAATCCTCCCGACAGGTGCCGCACGTCATTGCTCATGTGACAAAATACTGGGCCGCTCCGGGAGTTACGGTTATCTATGAAGACCTTGCTTGTTACCGGCGGCGCCGGTTTTATTGGCGCCAACTTTGTACTGCAAGCCATTGCTGATGGCGGGCGCGTCGTCAATCTGGACAAGCTCACTTATGCCGGCAACCTCGACACGCTCGCTCCGTTGAGCGACAACGACCGGCACATTTTCGTGCAAGGCGATATCGGTGATCGCGATCTGGTCCATCGCCTCCTCGTTGAGCACCGGCCTGATGCAGTCGTCAATTTCGCTGCCGAATCCCACGTCGACCGCTCTATTGATGGGCCCGCGGCCTTTGTCCATACCAATGTGGTGGGTACGCTCGGCTTGCTCGAAGCCTCGCGCGATTACTGGCGTTCTCAGGAGGACATGGCGCGCGAGCAATTTCGCTTTCTTCATGTATCCACCGACGAAGTTTATGGATCGCTTGGTGCCGACGGAAAATTTTCAGAAACGACGCCTTACGCACCGAACTCCCCTTATTCAGCATCGAAGGCCGCATCGGACCACCTGGTACGAGCGTTCCATCATACATACGGCCTTCCGACGCTCACCACTAACTGCTCCAATAACTACGGGCCATTCCAGTTCCCTGAAAAGCTGATTCCGCTGATCATCCAAAAGGCCATGAGCGGGCAGCCCTTGCCGGTCTATGGCGATGGCATGAACATCCGTGACTGGTTGTTTGTCGGAGATCACTGTTCGGCCATTCGCCGCGTGCTGGATGGTGGCCGCGTCGGCGAGACTTACAACGTGGGCGGCAACGCCGAGCGCACCAACATCACTGTGGTAAAGACCATCTGCGCCCTGCTTGATGCCAAGCGTCCGCTGTCCGAGGGCCGCAAGCATGAGTCGCTCATTACCCATGTAAAGGATCGTCCCGGCCACGATCGCCGTTACGCCATCGATTCAAGCAAGCTGCAGGGCGAACTGAGTTGGAAACCCTCACATACCTTCGAGAGCGGCATTGAAGCCACCGTCGATTGGTATCTGGCAAACCAGGCATGGACCCAACGCGTACTCGACGGCAGCTATCGCATGGAGCGCCTGGGCGTATGAGCACACGCAAGGGCATCATCCTGGCCGGTGGCTCCGGCACGCGTCTTTATCCGATCACTCAAGCCGTCAGCAAGCAGCTGTTGCCGGTCTACGACAAGCCGATGATCTTCTACCCGCTGGCCACGCTGATGCTGGCGGGTATCCGCGAGATCCTGGTGATCAATACACCGCACGAACAAGCCTTGTTTCAGCGTCTGCTCGGCGACGGTTCGCAGTGGGGTATCGACATTCGCTATGCGGTGCAGCCATCACCCGATGGCCTGGCGCAGGCCTTTCTGATCGGCCGCGACTTCATTGGCAATGATCCGAGCTGCCTGGTGCTGGGCGACAATATCTTCTATGGCGTGGGCCTGACTGAGCGCCTCCGACGCGCAGATGCGCGGCAGGACGGCGCCACAGTATTCGGCTACTGGGTGCGCGATCCCGAGCGCTACGGCGTAGCCGAATTCGACGGTGACGGCCGCGTCATCGGCCTGGAAGAAAAGCCCACCAAACCCAAATCCCAGTACGCAGTGACCGGCTTGTACTTTTACGATGCGCGCGTGTGCGATTACGCGGCCGACCTGAAACCATCCACGCGAGGCGAATTGGAAATCACCGATCTCAATCGCCGTTACCTGGAAGACAATTCGCTGCATCTGGAACAACTCGGCCGCGGTTATGCGTGGCTGGATACCGGCACGCACGAGTCGTTGATGGAGGCGGGCAATTACATCGAAACCATCGAGAACCGCCAGGGTTTGAAGGTGTGCTGCCCTGAAGAGGTGGCGTATTCGCACGGCTGGATCGATGCCGAGCAAGTCAAGCGGCTTGCCGCGCCGCTCTCCAAGACCGGCTATGGCCAATATCTCTTGCGCCTGATCGAGCAGGGCTACGTGAAATGAAGGTCGTTACCACTTCACTTCCCGGAGCTTTCATCATCGAACCCCAGGTCTTTGGCGACGCGCGCGGCTATTTCTACGAAAGCTACAACCAGTCGAAGTACGCGGCTGCCGGCATCATATCCACGTTCGTACAAAGCAACGTCTCGCGCTCCGGCAAGGGCGTCCTGCGCGGGCTGCATTACCAGTGGCCCAATCCGCAGGGCAAGCTCGTCAGCGTGCTGGAAGGGGAGGTCTACGACGTAGCCGTGGACATCCGGCGTGGCTCGCCCACGTTCGGGCAATCGGTCGGCGTCATGCTCACCGCCGACAACCATCGTCACTTCTGGATTCCGGAAGGCTTTGCGCACGGCTTCTGCGTGCTGTCCGAGTACGCCACGTTCGCTTACCAATGCACTGCGCTGTACGACGCGAAAGCCGATGCAGGCATTCGCTGGAACGACGCGGCGCTCGGCATCGACTGGCCACTCAGTGCGCCGCAACTGTCCGATAAAGACCTCAAAGCACCGCTGCTGGCCGATGTGCCGGCGGAACGCTTGCCCGTGTTTGTCGCATGAACACCATTTTGCTTCTTGGCGCCAACGGGCAGCTCGGCAGTAGTTTTCTCAAGAACGATGCGCTGTCGACGCTGGGGACGGTGGTTGCGGCCAGCCGCGACGGCACACGTGCGGATGGGAGCGCGGCCGACGTGGCCGACCTGTCCGTGCCGGCAACCCTTTCCGCGTTACTGGACCGGCTGCGCCCGAACATCATCATCAACACGGCAGCGTACACCGCTGTGGATCGCGCCGAGCAGGAAGAATTCATTGCCACCACCGTCAACGGGGAAGCCGTCAGCGTGCTCGCCCACTGGGCGGCGGCGCACCGCGCGCTGCTGGTGCATTACTCCACCGATTACGTATTCGACGGGCTTGCGACCGCACCTTACCCGGTCGATGCCGCCACGGCGCCATTGGGTGCGTACGGACGCAGTAAGCTCGCTGGCGAACAGGCCATACAGGCAAGCGGCGGCGCTCATCTGCTGCTGCGTACCGCGTGGGTCTATGCGCCGCATGGGCACAACTTTCTGCGCACGATGCTGCGGCTGGGCGCCGAGCGCGACGAATTACGCATCGTCGCGGACCAGTATGGCGCACCCACCAGCACCGACCTCATCGTGCACGCCACCGCCGCCGCGCTCACCGCGTGGCAACACGCCGATGCCGCCGAACGCCACGCCATGCAGGGCACGCATCACCTCGTCGCCGGCGGGCACACCAGTTGGCACGGTTTCGCCAGCGCCATTTTCGAACAAGCGCATGCCCGCGGACTGATCGCGCACATGCCCAAGGTGCTGCCGATCACCACCGCTCAATATCCGACCCCGGCCAAGCGTCCTGCCTGGTCCGTACTGGACAACCGCAGCTTCCAGCAGCGCTTCGGCTATGCTCTGGCCGATTGGCAGGTTGGCTTGGGCCAAGTCCTCGACACTCTCGCACAGCAGGCTCGTTGAACCATGCTTATCCCCTTGATCCTCAGCGGCGGCAGCGGTACGCGCCTATGGCCGGTCTCGCGCAGAAACCTTCCCAAACAGTTTCTTTCCCTGAGCGGTGACGGCACGCTGTTCCAGCAGACGGTCGCGCGTACGCAGAAGCTGCCGGAGGTGACCGCGCCGATCGTCGTCGCTAGCGAAGATCATCGCTTCCTCGCCGCCGATCAATTGCTGGAAGCGGGTGTGCAAGGCGCCACCATCCTGCTCGAACCCATGGCCCGCAACACGGCCCCGGCGATCGCCCTGGGCGCGATGAAGGCGATCGAGCGCAACCCCGACGCCCTGCTCCTGGTGCTCCCCGCCGACCACCTGATCGGGGACACGAAAAGCTTTATGGCCGCCGTGCAACAAGCCCTCCCCGCCGCGCGCGATGGCTGGCTGGTCACCTTCGGCATCCGCCCGGACCGCCCCGAGACCGGCTTCGGCTACATCCGCCGCGCCGAATCGATCGGTAGCGATGCTTTCCGCGTGGAGCGCTTCGTGGAGAAGCCCGATCTGGCCACCGCCGAGGGCTACGTGCAAGACGGCGGCTATGACTGGAATTCGGGCATGTTCCTGTTCAAGGCCGCCCGCTATCTGGAAGAGCTGGGCCAGCACGCACCGACGATGCTGGCCGCGGTGCGCGAGGCGTATGCCACCGGCCGCAGCGATCTGGATTTCGTGCGCGTGGACGCCGAGGCCTTTGCCAAGGTGCCGGATGATTCCATCGACTATGCGGTGATGGAAAAAACGGCGCGCGCCGCGGTGATTCCGGTGAGCTGTGCGTGGAGCGATATCGGCTCCTGGTCGGCGCTGTGGCTGTCGGGGCAGCACGATGAGCAAGGCAACCAGCGTGAAGGGGACACACTCACCGTCAACACGCGCAATTCGCTGCTGCGCTCGCACGATCGCCACATGATCGCCACCGTCGGCGTCGATGACCTGATCGTGGTCAGCACGCCCGACGCCACCTTGGTTGCGCACCGTAACGCAGCGCAAGATGTGAAAAAGGTGGTCGATCAATTGAAGGCATCGGGCCGCACGGAGCATTCGTTCCATCGCGTGGTGCACCGTCCCTGGGGCAGCTATGACTCACTCGAAGCGGGCGGCCGCTTCCAGGTGAAGCGCATCGTAGTCAAGCCGGGCGCCAGCCTCAGCCTGCAAAAGCATCACCATCGTGCCGAGCACTGGATCGTGGTCTCCGGCACTGCCGAGGTGACCTGCGACGAGAACGTGTTCCTCTTGGCGGAAAACCAGAGCACCTATATTCCGCTCGGCAGCGTGCATCGCTTGCGCAACCCGGGCAAGGTGCCGCTGGAATTGATCGAAGTGCAGTCGGGCAGCTACCTGGGCGAGGACGATATCGTCCGCTTCGACGACGTCTACGGTCGCGCCTGACCTGCCAACCTCTGGGCGCTGATCGCGCCACTTCCGATCCGCACGGTACCTCTGCGACTTGATCCCAGCGCAGAAGATGGTTGCAATAGTCGTTGCGCCTTGCATTGCGCAGGCGCGAAGACTGAAGGAACCTGCGGATGCCTTGCCTGTTTAATCGCTTCAACACCCCTCGCTCGCTGCTGCGCGCACGAGTCGCCCTTATCGCGCTGATCGCCATGCTGGGCGTGTCGTTCGGCTGCATGGCTGCCACGTCAACACTGCCGCCGGTGCGGCACGTTTTCATCATCATGCTGGAGAACGAGTCCTACGACATCACGTTCGGTCCGCAGTCGATCGCGCCTTACCTCGCGCATGAACTGCCAAAGCAAGGCGCGTTGTTGTCCGGCTACTACGGCGTGGGCCATTACAGCCTGGACAATTACATCGCGATGATCAGCGGCCAGGCGCCGAATCCCGCCACGCAGAACGATTGCGAGATTTACGAAGAATTCGTCGCCACCGCCAAGAAGCCCGACGGCCACGGGCAATGGCCCGGCACCGGTTGCGTCTATCCCAAGCACGTGCAAACGCTCGCCAACCAGCTCACGAGCGCCAACCTCACCTGGAAGGCCTACATGGAAGACATGGGCGCCGATCCTACGCGCGAATCGGCCACCTGCGGGCATCCGACGATCGGCACGCCGGACCTCACCGAGCACGCCACGCCGAAGGACCAATACGCGACCAAGCACAACCCGTTCATGTACTTCCACGCCATCATCGATGACCAGAAGTATTGCGACGAGCATGTGGTGAACCTCGATCATCTCGCCGACGATCTCGCGCACGTCGCCACGACCCCCAACTTCACCTACATCACGCCCAACCTCTGCCATGACGGCCACGATGCGCCGTGCAAAAACGGCGAACCCGGCGGACTGATTTCCGCCGATGCCTTTCTGCGCACGTGGGTGCCGCGCATCACCTCGTCGCCGGCCTTCAAGAAAGACGGCCTGTTGATCATCACTTTCGATGAAGGCAACGACGGCACGACCTGCTGCAGCGAAAAACCATTGCCCGGCGGCCCGCAGCCGGGCGGCAAGCTTGGCCCGGGTGGCGGGCGGATCGGTGCGGTGTTGCTTTCACGCTATATCGCGCCCGGCACGCAATCGGATGTGGAATACAACCACTACAGCCTGCTGCGCACGCTGGAGAACTTCTTCCATCTCTCGCATCTGGGTTACGCGCAGGATAAAGAGTTGCATGCGTTTGGCAGCGATGTATTCACGGCGCATCCGGCGTCGAAGTAACGCTCAGCGAAGTAACACTCGGCGCGCAATACTCAGCGACGCCAGAAGCAGTCCCCTCCCCTGCTTGCAGGGGAGGGTTAGGGTGGGGTCAAGCGAGCGAAGCTCGCGTGCTGTAGACCGGCCTCGTTGAACATCGTCACCAGGTTGCTTTTACCCCGCGCCAGCCCTCCCCTACTTCGCAGGGGAGGGAGCACATTACGGTGAGACAGAAGCAGCTCAGGCTTTTGACTTCACCAGCGAGATCGAAAAGCCATCCCAACCCTTGCTGCCCACCGTCTGAATGGCGGTGGATTCGATATCGGGATGATCCGCAAGTCGATCCAGAAACGTGCGCATGCCAAGCACATCGGGATCGGTATTTTGGGGATCGGCAATCTTGCCGTGCCTGATCACGTTGTCGGCGACGATAACGGTACCGGCGCGAGACAGCTTCAACGACAACTCCAGATAATCCGGATAGGCCGGCTTGTCCGCATCGATGAAGATGAAGTCGAACGGCGGCACGCGATCGGCACGCAGGCGCGCGAGTGAATCCACCGCCATGCCGACCCTGACCGACACCACGCTCGACAACCCCGCGCGTTCGATATTGGCCTGCGCCACGTTGGCGTGGTTCGCGTCCGCTTCCAAGGTGACCAGCGAGCCATCGGCAGGCAACGCACGCGCCAGCCATATCGTGCTGTATCCGCCGAGCGTGCCGATTTCGAGGATGCGTCGGGCACCACCCATCTTCGCCAGCAGGTAGAGAAACTTACCCTGATTGTCGGCCACATTGATTGCAGGAAGCCCCGCCTTTGCGCTCGCGTCGAGGGCTTGCGCCAATACCGCATCGGAACGAACCAGACGATCACTAAAGTAGCGATCGAGAGAATCCCATTGCTGCTGATTCATGCCAGCACCCGTCGATGATCGTGAAACACAGCGATAACGATACACGTCCCTTTGTCTACGCCCAAACAAAGACGCCTCCCGGAAACCCGGGAGGCGTCAATGGCTAGCCCCAACTCATCGTCTACCAGTTCGACGCATACACCAGGTTGTAGGCGTTCAGCGAACCGATGCCGGTGGCGAAATCCCATCCTGTACCCGTGCCATAGGCCGGTGCGTACGACGAAGTGGATGTGGACAGCACGCCATACGTGCCCGATGGCTTGTAGCAGCTATGCGTACCCGTGCAGTTCACGTCCATGTCACCCTGGGTGATGTCGTAGAAGATGCACGAACTGCCCACGGTGTTGCCGTTGCTGGAGTTGCAGGTGGCGCTGCCGGAGGTGCCGTACTCGTTGCTGGCAATCGCGTAGTAGATCGGGTTCGGATTGCCCGCGCCGCTACTGAGGTTGTTGTGCTGATTAACCAACGCCTGGATGCCTGCCATGATGGGTGAAGCGAACGAGGTACCGCCCGCGCCAGCCCAACCGCTGGGCGCACCCGTGCAGGCTGCACCACCGCCGGCCGTGTTCGTGTAGCAATACACGTAGTAGTGGCCCCACACGCCATTGGCGGCGAACAGCGAAACGTCCGGAATATCGCGCACGCCATCGGATGGATTGCCGTACACCGACTGCCATGACGGCTTGGGCCAACCCGCACAGGTGCCACTCACCACACCGCTGGTGCTGGCCTTGCCGGTGGCGCAGCCGCTGGGGCCGCCGCTGCCCGAAGCCGTGGTCAGGAAGTCCGCTTTACCGGTGCTGCTGTTGCAGAAGCCGCTGGTACCGTACGTAGTGCTGTAGCCCTCGATCGTAGCGATCAACTTGCTCGCGCACGAATCGTTCCATGGAATTTCCGGGATGTACGACAAGGCCGATTCGTACGTCGAGCTGTTGGTCGAACTCCAGTAGGTGCTGCTGGTACCGGCATAGGCGTCGCCGAAATCGGTACCGCCCACCGCCACGTTGTACGGCGTGGATGCGAAGCCGCTTACGCCAATACCATGCGTGGCGTTGGTTTTATCGGCATCGCAGCTTGCCGCGCCCTCGTCACCGGAAGACACGAACACTGATACGCCCTCGGCCGCCGCACTTTCATAGGTGGAACTGTACGCGGCGTTCTGGGTCGCACCGTTTTCCGCTTCGCATTCACCGTAGCTCACGCTCCAGATCAACGGCGGCGAACCTGCCTCGAGCAGATCCTCCATCGCGATCAGGCCTCCGAACGTGGTGGTGGTGTCCTTGCACGACACCAATTCCAGCGTCGCTGCGGGCGCGGCCGCACCGGCGTATTCCACGTCGAGCTCGGCTTCGCCATCATTACCGGTAACGTCGCCCGGATTGGTGCAGCTCTCCGGATGCACCTGGCTGAAGCTGGCCGTGGGCAATCCGAACGTGGAACGGAAGGTGGTGATGTCGCTGGTTGAATACACGTTCGTATCTTCGATCAGCGCGATGGTCTGACCACTGCCTTCAACGCCCGCGCTGAACAACGAGGTGAGGTTATAGATCTTGGCCAGGTCCGCCGGCGTCACCGCGTAATACGTGCTGCCGCTGCTGGTGAACGTGTAGTCAGCATGCTGCTTGAAGTTCGTATGCGGACGGAAGTCATTCAACGAGACCACACCGCCGACCACGCCGGCAAACGCCGCTGGAATCTGCGGATCGCTCATGTTGCCGATGTGGTTTTCACCATTTACGTTGAGATGATGGATTTCCGTCGCGAACGCACTGTGCACCTGCCCGGCGCTGCCGGAGAAGTCGACCATGGTGCCGTTTTCATACACCTTGTTCACGGTGAAACCTTGCGACTTCAACCAGCCGGTGATCGCATCGATATCCATCTGGGAGGGACCATACTCCTCACCCAGCTGGGCATTGGTCAGCCATTGGTGGTAGTTGGGCGAACCCTTGGTGGTTTGCTGCTGCATCAACGCCTGCAATGCGGCCTCCCGATCGGCGGGGCGCTTCAGCAGCAAAAGCATGTGATCGATCTGGGTGGCATCGTCCACGCGACCGCGGTCGTTCGCGGCGATCGCAAAAGGTGAAACGTTGCCCTGCACGGCAACGCGATTACTGTTGCTGGGTGCTTGGGTAATTTGCGGCTTCGATAACACGCCAATGGTGGCATGACTGTTCGTCGAGTAGGCCGAGGCAAAGCCCAAGGCCAATACGGTCAACACAAGCTTGGCAGCACGCTGGCTGCCGTGACAACGCACGGATCCGAATCTCACGTTTCATCTCCCCAGGGAGTAAGTAAGAAAGGGGTGCTACGTAAAGCTGCGATGCGTCCCATTCCGGCGACGACATAGCAACGCCACGATGCACCAAACGCAAAACGACCATCACGTTCTGTTTGCGTGCGACTGAGTGTTTAGTGCTCCCATCATGGTGGTGTGTGACGCCATGACGATGAATGTGTGACATCCATCGCGTCTTCCCCTTGTGGACGCATTTCTAACATGTCAATGGGATGATCGATAGATGGCAATCATTTGATCTGCATCACAGAATTTTGTAGGCGCAAAATGTTTCGCAGCCGTCGATGTCTCGCATACACAATTTTCAATGCAAGGCATACGCGCGATAGCTGCATTTACTTCGATCCAATTTTTTGGATAGGGATTTTTCCCGGGCATTGCATCGTGATCATAGGTAGCGAAATCGCTTTTTTCGCCTGTAAAGAACGCAACAATCATTTTTCGCACGCATAGCCAGCGTTTTCGCACTCGCAATTTAGTGCGCACGCAACCGGGCCTGTCAGCGCCAGGTCATGGCGTTATCAAAAAAACGAATAACGGAAACGCCGCGAGCTGCGCTAGAAATCGACGGTTGCGCTCAACAGATAAGTACGCCGATTGCGCAGCGGCACAAAGGTTTCATCGAACAAGGGGTTCGTATCGAACACCGGGCTATAAAGATTGCGGCTGAGCAGATTCTTCACACCGAGCGTGATGCTCCAGCGCGCTGCCCGGTAGAACACATTGGTGGCCACGCTCGCCTGGCCCGGTATTTTGATGTAGGCGCTGTCATCCGGGAGCTCTCCGAGACTGGCACTGCGCGCCAGCACACCGGCTGCCACGCCAAACCCTTGCAAGAAGCTGCCCTGGAAGCGATAGCTCACCCAGAGGTTGAACCGCTGCCGCGCCTCGCCTGTTGCCGGCGTACCATCGTTGTTGTGCACCGACGCATGCGTGTAGGCCGTGCTGAGATTCAAGCCCGGCGCGAGCCGTCCGTTGAATTCGACTTCGATGCCTTTGTTGGACTGTCCAGGGCCGCTCACGATGTAATAAGGCGGCTGCAGCGAGAACACGTCATTGCTGTGGTCGAGCAGGATGCGATAAGCGGCCACGGTGAGGCGTGCGCGATCATCGAACAGGTCGAACTTGGCGCCCGCCTCGATCTGCCGCGACAGTGATGGCGGCAATGGGCGGCCGTCTTTACCAAGAAAGGTATCGGGCTGAAAACCGTTGGTCGTGTTCGCATACAGCGACATATCCGGCGCCAGCTTATAGATCAGCCCCACCTGCGGAACCCAGCGCACTCTATGCAGGTTCCACGGTGTACCGTCCGAATGAACGGTCTGCAGTTCGTAATCGGTTCGACGCCATGCGACGAGCAGCTTCCAGCGCTCGCCAAGATCCATCTGATCCTGCACGAATACAGCGCTTTCCGTGGTCCATGAATTGCCCGGGAAATAGCCGTCCGCATAGTCGGTGGCCGACAATAACGGGGCCGGCAGCGGCAACCCTCCACCGCTGAAGATGTTGTACGGCATGCCTTGTCCGTCATTGCCCAAGGCATCAAAGCCATTGCCGAGCTGAATGCGCGAATAGTCGAAACCCAGCACCGCCGTGTGCTGCATCCAGCCATGTCCAAACGTCGCCACCACATCGTTCTGCAATGTGTAGTACGCATCGGCGGAATGATAATGTTCGGGTACCGCGGTCACATCGCCCGTCGGCTGGGCGTCGCCCAGTTCCCAATCCTTCAGATCGATCGATTCCCGCACGTACTGCGCACGACTGCGAAATGTCCATCGATCGTTGAAACGATGCTCCAGCAGGTAATACAGCCGGCGCGTTTCCACTGCGGTGTGATCGTCGGGATTGTCCAGCAGGATTCCTGGCGGCGATGCCGAGCCCACCGTATCGCCAAGCAACAGCGCATGGTCGGGTATGGGCATGTGATTCATCATCCACGACAAGCCCGCGACCAGCGTCGTCTTGGATGTGGACCACCCTATCGACGGCGCCACATAGCGATTGCGCTGGCCACGCATTCCCTGCGGCGTGCGATTGGCCATATCGCCATTGAGCACCAGGCGATAGGTGAACGTGCCGCTTCGGTTCATAGGTCCGGCCAGATCCGCGCCAAGTTGCTTTTCGCCGTGTTCGCCCACCGAAAACGTAAGCTGGCGCACGGGCTCGCGCTGCGGTTTCTTCAGCACGACATCGATAAGGCCACCGAAATTGTTATAGGCCGACGTATCGCCAAGGATGGCTTGCGGTCCCTTCAATACTTCCACGCGTTCCACACCAATCATCGGTGGATAGTCGCCGACGCCCAGGACGTTGTTCGGCAAGCCGTCGGTCATGCCATTGCCGGTGATGAATCCACGCACATCGAAGATGGGCAATCCGTCCGATCCATCGATGTACTGCGCACCGGCGACGTTCTGGATGGCTTCGGCAATCGTCTGCACCTGCTCGGACTGCAGCAAATCTTGCGTGACGACGCTGACTGACTGCGGCACATCCACCGGATCGGCCATCAGGCGCTCGGGACCGCTGCTTACGTCAGCCATGAACCCCGCATCGGTGCCCACCAGGCCGATCGCCTGAATCGGAGGAAGCAGGGTTGCCGTGTTCGTGGTCGAGGCGCGCGTGGCCGGCTGGCCGGTCGCCGTCGCACGCGGACGCACCACCACCGTGCGCGCATCGACGAACGCGAAGCTCATGCCGGTGCCGTCAAGGAGTCGCGCCAGCGCCACTGGCGGCGTGAACGTACCGCTCATTGCATGCGAATGCAGTGCGTCTATCGTTTCACCCGCGGTAAGTACCTGCACATTCGCCTGCTTGCCGAACGCCATCAGTGCGGTGGCAAGAGGTTGTGCAGGTATGGCGAAATGCATGCCGACCGATTGCTCCGATGCACGAACCGGGGCCATGTAAGCACCCGTCGCGATCATCGTCAACGTCAGGCAGCCGTAAGCGGGCAGCCAGGCAAACCGGCTCATGACATGCGTTTTCTCCGCGCGAAATCATGAGTGTGACACGCCAGGTATCGATTGGCATCTGCTGCTTTCTTGGCGTCTTCTTTGCCGCCTTTCACCCACGCCCTCTTCCCAACACAGTGAGGACGTAACGCTCAGCGATGCACACGCGGCTGCGCGTCCGACAAGGTCACCCCGTTGGCTTGTTGGCTTACGCGCAAGGGAAACACATCCGGCAAGGCGGTGATCCAGCTATCGATCGCATCAATGCGGATGGAGCCGGTATAAACCAGCTTGCCCAGATCAGCATCGGCAATGTGCAGCGGTTTTTCGGTATAGCGGTTGAGGTTGGCAACCACCACATTGAGCGGCTCGTCGATAAATTCCAGGCGGTCATGACGCCAGGACGCCACTTGCTCAGGCGAAACGCTGCTGACGCTCATGCCGGAGCTCTCTGGATCGTACGACACACGCTCGCCGGCGCCCGCCTCCAACGTACCTTGCTGGTTGGCGCGACGATCGGCAATCGCCACGCGGCCCTGCGTGACTGCCACGGTAACCCGCCGGTCTGTACGACGGACGTCGAAGGCCGTTCCGATATCGCGCACGGAGACATCACCCGCATCCACCGCGAACGGATGCTGGCTGTCGTGTACCACCTCAAAGAAGGCTTCGCCGCGGCTCAAGGTGACATCGCGTTCGTCCTTCCCATATCGCACGCTCAATGTGGAGGCGGCACCCAGCGCGACCCTCGTACCGTCCGACAGGACGATGTCGCGATTCTGCCCAATACCGCTTTGATAGACCTGCGTGGCGATCTCAGGCCTGGCATGCATCCAGGCAACGTAACCGCCCCCGGCCAGCACGGCCACCAGGATCGACGCTGCCGCAGCCCACCACACACCAAGACGACGGCCGGCCGCCGTAGAAGCGGCGAATGCCTTGATCAAGCTTTGGCGCGACACCTGATCGAGCGTTCCCAAACGCTCGGCCAGATCGTTCATGCGTTCGAACGCGGCCAGATGCCGCTCGTCTTCGTTGACCCATGTCAGCCACTGCTCGACATGCTTGCCTTCGGCATCCGGCTCACGCAGCCGCACCCACCAGTCGGCGGCGGCGCTTACGATCGTGTCGTGCTTCAAGTGAGCCATCACGGTATCTCCTCTTCGTCGATGCGCGCACGGCAATGCGCCAGTGCGTTGGCAACGTGGTAACGCACCATTCGCTCACTGAGCTTCATCGCTTGCGCAACACTCGCAAAATCCCGTCCCTCGATCACATGCATTACGAACGCGCGGCTGGCCTTGGGGGGCAGCTCGCGCAATGCGTGGCGTATACCTGTCACGTGCTCCACCGCCATGGCGTGATGCGCCGGACTTTCCTCATCCATCGCCTCGTCGTGCGACTGCGCGGCGGCAAAGTCGCTGCGCACCTTATGCTTGCGCAGCTTGTCGATGGCGAGATTTCCCGCCACCCTGAAAAGATAGCTGCGCAGGGAATCGATATCCTCACGATGATCCATGGTGAGCATCCGCAAGTACGCCTCCTGCGCCACTTCTTGCGCGTCGGACAGCGAATGGAGGCGGCATTGCAAAAAAGCGATCAGCGCGCGGTTGTGCTCGCGAAACAGCGCTTCGACGTCGCTCACATGCACGGACAGCGTCACGGTATTCATACCTTCATGACCGGTGGCCAGAGCCTGCCACATTCGGGGTGGCCATGCGCGTACGCGGCGACGACGATGTCAGCGCACCGATCAGCAGGTTTTCCGCCGCTTCGCGCAACGCCTCGCGCCGACGGAAGGCAGCGCGATGGCTGCTTGGTATCTCTGCCTGCGTCTTGCGCGGCGGTAACGATGGCAACGCGTACCAGCCACCGCCGATGCGCCTGCCCTGCTGTTCTTCCCAGAACGCATCGTAATCCGAATACAGCGGCCGGCCGGTGCGGCGTAACGGGTGTGCATCGTTGCCGATCGCCACCATTCGCTCGATGCCGTAATGCCGCGCGAAGGCGTACACCAGCGACACCATGAATTGTTTGGGCCGCATACCGTGGAGGTTGCGCGTGAGCTCGCGCACCGTTTCGCGTGCGTTTTCACCGCGCGGCCCTTGCAGGCAACCAATCATGATGGTCGGCAGCTCATCCGCCACGGTAAATACAATGCTGTAGAGCGGGTTTTCATGCGCATCGCAAAGCTGCAGGCAAAGCTCGCCCTCGCAGCCCTTTGAGATGGGCCCACGCATGCATAACGTCAACACGGAGCCGTCCTTGGCTGTCAGACTCCCTAAACACGCATGCCCCATGGCGTAGACCTGTTCAAGCAAACCCAATGGCATGTGCGCGATGGCGAAGCGGTAATGCTGCAGCAGATAAGCCAGGCGGTCGCGCCGGTGCCAATGCACATTGACATAGCGGTGCATGTGGCGTTCCAGCAGGCGCGGATCACGCCGCCGGTAAGCACGCATGAACGGGGACGCGGCGATCAGCGCGAGGAAGCGCTCGTGCTGCACCGGCATGCAGGCAAAACGGACCAGGTACTTGAGCGCCGTGAGGTTGCGGCGATACCAGCGTCCGGTCCAGTCATGGCGGTGGCGAAACGAATCGCCCACGTGCGCCCACGCCTGAGGATGCCATGCCCTGGCCAGAGCACGGAGTCCATCCAGCACGGAGGGCGCCCGCACGGTCGCGCGACCAGCAGAGGGCAAGAAGGTGTCCAGCCTGCTACGCAAGACACCGGCATGAGTTTGCTGTGGCTGATTCAACGTGTTCGTCCTTGGGAAAACGGTAGCCGTTCTCTCAAGGACGTTTCAGCCCTGCGATTTTGAAATGATGCTCTCAGCGATGGGTGGTCGTCTGAGTCAGCGAGGCGGGCTGCGGCGTGCCCATGGCTTGAAATAGCGCTGCCGTATCGGCCAGGCGCGCCGCCCGCGCCTGTATGGCCGTCAGCGACGCGCTTTGCCAATGCTGTTCGCTCAGCACCCTCGATGGATAAGACACGCCACCCAGTCGATACCGCGCGTCGGTATCGGCCAGCGATTGCTGCGCAACGCTGGCCTCTTCCTGCGCCGCCTGTAGCGTCAGGGCATCCTGGCTCAATGCGGTGAGCGTATCGGCGACATTCTGGAAGGCCTCGAGCACCGTCTGCTGATAGTTCGCGATGGCCGCGTTGTAACTGGCGATGGCCGCTCTGCGCTGAGCCAGCAGCGCGCCGCCATGAAAGATCGGCTGCGTGAGCGAAACCCCGGCACTCCAGATCGAACCGGCGGGCGTGAACACCTTCGACGGCGTGAAAGCGGCCGTACCCAGCGAAGCCGACAACGAAATATGCGGAAACAGATTCGCCGTCGCCACGCCTACCTGGGCCGACGCCGCATGCACGGCCGCCGCCGATGCGAGCACATCCGGACGCTGCTGCAGAAGGTCCGATGGCACGCTCACCGGCACGTCTTCCGGCAGGTGCAAATCGGCGAGAGCCAGATTCGTCGGTGCCTGATCGGGCGTGCGCCCCAGCAGCACCGCCAGCGCATGGCGCGCACGCTGCGCCTGCGCGCGCAACGGCGGCAACGATGTATCGATGCTCGCGGCCTGTTGGCGCAGACTCAGCACATCATCCTGCGATGCCGCGCCCAGCTGACGTGCATGCTCGGTGAGATCGACTTGTTCATGCGCCAAGCTGGACAGCCGCTCACTGATGCGAAGTTGTTCGTTCAGGGAAGACGCATTGATCGCCGCGATCACGATATTGGCCGCCAGCGCGCGTTTGGCCGCATCAAATTCATAGGATTGCTGATCAACTTCGGCGGCGGCCTGCGCGATGCCATGCCGCGTGGCGCCGAACAGGTCAAAGTTGTAACTGAGCTGAAGTTGGCCTGCGTAGACATCGTAAAGATTGGTGGGCGGACCGACATCGGGAAAACCCAGCGCGCGCTGACGGCTGGTTTGTGTTCCTCCATCCAACGACGGCAGCATGCTCGAACCCACCTGTGCACGCAGCAGCTGATGCGCCGCCTCCAGCGTATGGCGTGTCGCCGTCAATGAAGGATTGTTGCGCAGGCCCTCGGCCACCCATACATCGAGCGTGGCGTTGCCGTATTCGTGCCACCATGCCGGCACGGCGCGCTCGCCCAGGCTGAAATGTTGCGCGATGCCATCCACCTTGGCGCTGTCGGCGGGCAACGCTTGCGCCGTGTAGCGCACTGGCGAAGGTGAGGCCGGTGGTTTGGCGGACGGCGCGAAGGCGCAGCCGGCCAAGACCAGCGCAGCGGCAAGCGCCGTCACGCGTAATGTGTGCGTTGCAGGCGTCATGTCGCCACCTCCGGTTCGCTTGCAGGTTCGTCGGCGCGCACGCGGAACCATGCGGCATAAAGCGCCGGCAGATAGAACAGCGTGAGCACGGTGGCCACCGTGATGCCGCCCATCAATGCCGTGGCCATCGGGCCGAAGAAATTGCTGCGCAACAGCGGAATCAGCGCGAGTACCGCCGCCGCCGCGGTCAACGTGATCGGACGGAAGCGTCGCACCGTGGCACCGACAATGGCTTCCCAACGCGGATGACCGGCACGGATATCCTGCTCGATCTGATCCACCAGGATGACCGAGTTGCGCATGATGATGCCGAACATCGCAATCGTACCGAGCATCGCCACAAAGCCGAACGGCTGGTGGAACAAAAGCAAGGCGAGAATCACCCCGATCAAGCCGAGCGGCGCAGTCAGCACCACCATGAACGTACGGCCGACGCTCTGCAATTGGATCATCAGCAACGTGAGCACGGCTACGATCATCAACGGCATCTGCGCATTGATCGAACCTTGTGCCTTGGCGTTCTGCTCGACCGATCCACCCACTTCGACGCGATAGCCAACCGGCAGATGGCTGCGGATATCGGCCAGCTTTTTGTCGATGGCGTTGGTGACATCCAAGCCCTGCGCAGCACCGCGCGTATCGGCCTGTACTGTGATCGAAGGCTGACGATCACGTTCCCAGATCACGCCGTATTCAAGTCCATAGGTGACGTGGCCGAGCTGTGCGAGCGGAATCGCCGTGCCGCTCGAAGTAGGTATGGCAAGACGCTCGATCTGATCCGGATGGATGCGATCGCCGCGGTCGCTGCGAAGATCCACCGCAATCAGCTTGTCGCGCTCGCGCAAGTGCGTCACTGTCGTCCCGGATAGATTCATCGCCAGAAAATTGGCGATGTCTTCGGAGCTGATACCCAGCTGCCGCGCTTTGTATTGATCCACGTCGAAGCGCACGGAACGCTCAGCCGGCTCGTCCCAGTCGAACTGCACATGGGCGGTGCCGGAGTTGGCCCGCATGACGTTGGCAACGTGTTCGGCGATGTCGCGCACCGTGGCGATATCGTCGCCCTCCACGCGAAACTGCACCGGAAAGCCCACCGGCGGTCCGTTTTCCAGGCGGCTGACGCGCGTGCGAACACCGCTGAAATCGCGCTGCAATTCACTGTCGAGGAAGCTTGCCAGTTGCTCGCGCTGTTTTACGTCCTTGGCGGTAATCACGAACTGTGCGAAGTTGGGCTGCGCCAGTTGCTGATCCAGCGGCAGATAGAAACGTGGCGCACCACTGCCGACAAAACTCACATAACTGGCGATATCCTTTCGCCCCTTGATGACCGCCTCCAGGCGCTGGGTTTCGCGCAGCGTTGCCGCATACGAGGCGCCTTCCGGCAAGCGCAGATCCACCAATAGTTCCGGACGATCGGAACTTGGGAAAAACTGCTTGGGAACCAGCGCAAAGCCGGCCAGCGCCACGATGAACAACGCGACGGTCGAGACCAGCACCCACCAGCGATAACGCAGACACCTATCCAGCCAGCGTCGAAAGCGACGATAGAACGTCGTGTCGTAAATTTCGATCTCATCGCCGTTATGCACCACTGGCACCGCTTTTGCGGCGCGCGCATCGTTCCAGCGCCTGGGCAGAAAGCGTGCCCACCACTCCTGGCCCGGTTCGGCACGCTCGTGGTGCTCCGGCAACATGTGATAACCCAACAGCGGAATCACGATGACCGCGGCCAGCCATGAAACCAACAGCGCAATGGCCGATACCTCGAAAATCGAACGCGTGTATTCGCCCGTGCTCGATTTGGCCAGCGCGATCGGCAAAAAGCCCGATACCGTCACGAAGGTGCCGGTAAGCATGGGGAACGCCGTGCTGGTGTACGCAAACGCGGCCGCCCGCACGCGCCCCCAGCCTTGCTCCAGTTTCACCGACATCATCTCCACCGCGATGATCGCGTCATCGACCAGCAGCCCGAGCGCCAGCACCAGCGTGCCCAGCGATACCTTGTGCAGACCGATGCCAAACATGTCCATGCACAGCGCGGTGGCCGCCAGCACGAACGGGATGGAAATCACCACCACCATGCCCGTGCGAAAGCCCAGGCTGAGCAGGCTCACCAGCAACACGATCGTTACCGCTTCGGCTACCGATTCCAAAAAGTCATCCACCGAGTGCGACACCGCATGCGGCATGCTGGTGATTTCCGATAAGGTCAGCCCCGCCGGCAAGCGCTTTTGCAGCGAACCGACGGTTGCGCCAAGTGCCTTGCCGAGCTGGATGACGTCGCCGCCAGGTTGCATGGTGACGCCGACGCCAAGCACTTGCTTGCCCATGAAGCGCACGGCTTCGCTGGGCGGGTCGTCATAGCCGCGCCGTATCGTGGCGATGTCGCCGAGGCGAAAACTCTTGCCGTTGATATGCAGCAGGGTGTTGGCCAGTGCATTGATGTTTTCGAACTGCCCACTGGGGCGCACGAACACGCGATCATCGGCCGTGGTCAGCACACCGGTGGACGCCACCGCATTCTGTTCGTTGATCGCCTGGCCGATCTGCTGCGGACTGATGCCGAGCTTGGCCAGCGTCGCGTTCGCGATATCGATGTAGATGTGCTGATTCTGATCGCCGAAGTAATCGACTTTGGCAACACCAGGTACACGCAGCAGTTCCACGCGCAACTGATCGGCATAATCGTGCAGCTGCGCCGGGGTATAGCCATCGCCTTGTAGCGCGTAGATGTTGGTGTAGACGTCGCCGAATTCATCGTTGAAGAACGGTCCCTGCACGCCTTGCGGTAATTGCGTGGCGATATCGCCCACTTTCTTGCGCACCTGATACCAGGTTTCGGGCACCACGGAAGCCGGGGCGGAATCCTTGATGTTGAAGAAGATCAACGATTCGCCGGGACGCGAGTAGCTGCGCAGGAAGTCGATCTGTGGCGTTTCCTGCAACTTGCGTGCGATGCGATCGGTCACCTCCTCCTGCATCTGCTTGGCCGTGGCACCCGGCCAGAACGTCTGGATCACCATCACTTTGAAAGTGAAAGGCGGATCTTCCGACTGCGACAGATGCTTGTACGAAAGCAACCCGAACAGCGCGATCAGCGCCATCAGAAAGAACACCAGCGACTGATGCCGCAGTGTCCACGCGGAAAGATTGAAGCGCTCCTCGTGGCTCATTGCGGCGCATCCTCAGGATGCGGGGGCGCGATCGGTGACACCTTTTCGCCCACGGAAACCGCATGCACGCCCTGCATGACGATGCACTCACCGGCGTTAAGTCCAGCGGAAAGGAGTACGTCCCGTTCGCCATAGCGCGCGACTATGACCGGGCGCAGCTCAAGTGTCGAATCGGTGGGACGCACGACCCACACAGCAGGCCGCTCACCCTGGTGAAACAGCGCCGTCGCAGGAATCGAAACCATGGCCAGCGCAGACTGGTCCGTCTGCAAGGTGACATCGGCGGTCATGCCCAGTTGCAGCGCCGCGTCCGCGCGTTCGACCTGCACTTTCACCAGGTACGTGTGCGAGGAGACATCTGCGGCCGGTGCGATCTCGCGCACATGAGCTGCGTAACGATGGCCCGGCAATGCGGGCAGCGTAACGATGGCCGCCTGCCCCAACGTGATGCTGCCGACACGGCTTTCCGGTACATCCACGTCGATCTCGCGTTCACCCGACCACGCAAAGCCGAATACTTGCTGGCCGGCCGCGAGCACCTGTCCCACTTCGGCCTGCCGGCTGGTGATCACACCATCGTGATCGGCCATCAAGCTGGTGTAGCGCAGCTGATCTTGCGCCAACGCGTATTGCTGACGCGCCTGATCGCGGCCACCCAGCGCGGAAGCGTAGTTATCCTGCGTCTGTTGCCACTGCAGCTGACTGATGAGGTTTTGCTTGAACTGCGCGTCATCGCGATCGCGCTGCTGCGTGGCGAACACGAGGCGATGCTCCGCCGCATCCAACGCCGCCTTGGCGGCGGACATCTGCTTGTTCGCATCGGCGGGATCGAGTTGCGCTAGCAGCTCCCCCTGCTTCACCCGCTCGCCCGGATCGACACGGCGCGACACGAGCTGGCCGCTTACGCGAAACGACAGCGGCATCTCATAGCGGGCGTGCACATCGCCGGGAAATCGACCGGCCATCGCGCCATCGGCTGCCTTTACGGGAAACGCGATCACCGGCGCGGCGGCATTCGCTTCAGGCGCTTTGTGCCCGCATCCGGCCAGCGCCAGCAGGGCCACGGCCACCGCACAAGGTAGCCACGCGTGCCGCGCCAACGTGCGCAGCTTGGGGAAAAGTGGAGAACTCACGGACCGCTCCTGGGGATGGACGGGGGCATTGCAAATACGGGATCGAACTCTAATTCATATCAGAATTGAAATACAACTATGTATTTGAATACAATAGGCCGGACGTCGTGGTACCATGCCGCATGCCACGCAAACGATTGACCCGGGAAGAAAGCCGCGAACAGACCCGCCTGCGCCTGCTGGACGCGGCGGCTGTCGTCATTGCCAAGAAAGGGCTGCCCGCCACCAGCGTGGAGGACATCGCCGGCCACGCCGGCTACACCCGCGGCGCGTTTTATTCGAACTTCAAGAGCAAGTCAGACCTGTTCGTCGAGCTGCTCAAGCGCGACCACGCCGACATCCAGCAGGACCTGCAGCAATTGCTCGAAGCGGATCTCTCCGTGGAAGACCTGCAACAGCAACTTGCGCAGTTCTACAGCCAGGCCTATCGCGATCACACCAGCTACGTGCTGTGGTCCGAAGCGCGGCTGCACGCGGTGCGCGATGCCAAATTCCGCCAGCGCATGAACGCGTTATGCCTGGAAAAGCGCGATGTCATCGCCTACTTCATCGAGCAGTTCTGTCGCCGCATGCAGACGCCGCTGCCGGCAGCGGCCGGCGACCTGGCCCTGGCGATGATGGCGCTGATCGACGGCATGCTCTACTTCAACATGAGCATGCCCGATCAAATGCCCGACACCTCCACCGAAGCGGTGCTCAGCACGATCTTCACCGCCACCTTCTTCGGCAGCAACGCGCCGCGCAACTGACACTACCTGGCGCGGCGCATGCGATATTCGTCGTAGCCCACGTAGACACTGGCGCCAAGCACCATCAGGGCCAGCAGGTACCAGGTGATCAGGTAACTGAGGTGGTTGTTCGGAAACTGGATGACCGTCATGCCGCCTTCCGGCCATCGCGCACCTTGATTCTGTCCGGCATCGGCATCGACGAAATAGGGCGCCACATCCTGCAGGCCACGCGCGGCGGCGATGGCCGATACATCGCGCGTGTACCAGCTGTTATGCGCCGGATCGTTATGGCGCAGGAAGCCCGATGGCTCGGACATACGCACCAAGCCCGTCACCGTGACATCACCGCCTGGACCCGCCGCGCAATGCCCGTCATGGCCGCACCAATCGGTCGGTGCGAAACCGCGATTGA
This sequence comes from Dyella monticola, assembly GCF_003363155.1. Classification (GTDB taxonomy): domain Bacteria; phylum Pseudomonadota; class Gammaproteobacteria; order Xanthomonadales; family Rhodanobacteraceae; genus Dyella_B; species Dyella_B monticola. Next base: position 83,471 of record NZ_QRBE01000014.1, read on the forward strand.
CCAACACGATGGAACCATCGGCCATGCGCAACGGCGTCATCACCCAATAGCCGCTGCCTTCGTCGGTGGCCGTCCATACGAGTGTCTGGCGATCATGCAGGAACACGCCGCTTAGGCGAACGTGCAGGTATTCGTCCTTTTCAGCCGTCACGCCCGGCCACTGCGCGCGCGGCGGCGGGGCGACGGGCGGTGCATGTACGCGTGTGTCCACGCGCGTGATGAGTGCGCGTTTCCACGCGAGGCGATGGACTTGCCAGTTGCCGAGCAAAACCAAGCCGATAAAGAGGGCCAGCCCCAGCAGGGCAAGCAAGGTCAGCGCTGCCGGGCCGCGAGGCGCGCGGGGGCGATCATAGGAAGTGATGTCTTGGGGAGGCATGCGCAAATGATCGCACGACTCGCAGGGGTGCAAGGCGCTTCAAAATGTCTCAAGCATTAAAGCGTCATGCCAGAGGAGGCTGGAATGAAGCAAAACGTTAACGTATGCGTTGAGGCGAGGCTGCCTCCACCCCAACCCTCTCACCGGGAGAAGAGAGAGTTTTTAGCGCTTACGGCAAATTATGCACATCCCTCATCATCGACGGCATCATGTTCTGGTTGAGGTGATACATGATCCAGATCGAACCGCTCAGCGTGATCACCACCAGCACGATGGTGAAGACGAGCGCCAGCATGTTCCAGCCGCCTTGCGATTTCGAATTCAGATGCAGGAAATACACCATGTGCACGATGATCTGGATCGCCGCCAGCAGCAGGATGAAGGCGTCCGCCGGGCCGGTTTTCGAGAACGCCCCCGACATCACCAGCCAGAACGGCAAGATGGTGAGCAGCGCCGCCGCGCAGAAGCCGGTGGCGTAGCCTTTGAGCGTGACGTGGATATCCTCTACGCCATCATGCGCGTGTTCGTGATGGCCATCGTCATGCGCGTTATGGGTGGCGTGGTCGCTCATGCCAGCACTCCCATGAGATAGACGAAACTGAAAACGCCCACCCACACCACATCAAGGAAGTGCCAGAACATCGACAGGCACATCAATCGACGTTTGTTGGCGGGAGTCAGGCCCTTCTTGCCCACCTGCACCATCAGCACGATCATCCATATCAAGCCGCTCGTCACGTGCAAACCGTGCGTGCCGACCAGGGTGAAGAACGAAGAAAGAAACGCGCTGCGCTGCGGACCGGCGCCAATCGATACCAGGTGCATGAACTCGGTCAGCTCCAGTCCGATAAAACCCGCGCCAAGCAGCCACGTCACGATCAACCAGGCCATCATCGGGCCGCGCCGATTGTGCTGCATTTCCAGCACCGCAAAACCGTAGGTGATGGAGGAGAACAGCAACAGCGTGGTGTTTATCGCCACGGTCGGCAGCTCCAGCACTTCCCTTGCCGAAGGGCCGCCCGCGTATTCACGGCCAAGCACGCCGTACGTCGCGAACAAGCATGCGAAGATCAGGCAGTCACTCATCAGGTACAGCCAGAAACCCAGCAGTGTCGCGTTTTCCGGATGGTCCGCTTCGGTCACGTGGAAGGTGAGCGCCTGGTCTGCACCACTGCCACCGCTTACAGTCATGGTCATATCGGACATGGCGGTCAGGCTCCCGCGCGGACCGCTTCAGTGCGGGCCACCTCGTCTGCGGGGATGTAGTAATCCCGGTTGTAATTGAAGGTGTGATGGATGGCCACCGCCAGCAAGGCCACGAACGAAATGATCGCCAGCGGCCACATGTACCAGACCATCGCGAAGCCGAAGATAAAGCTCAGCGCGGCGAGGTACACGCCAGTGCCGGTGTTCTTTGGCATATGAATCGGCAGAAAGCCTTCCACCGGCCTGCGCCAGTGGTGCCGCTTCATCTCCCACCATGTATCGATGTCATATACCTTCGGGGTAAAGGCAAAGTTGTACGGTGGCGGTGGCGAGGAGGTGGACCACTCCAGCGTCCGCCCATGCCATGGATCGCCGGTGGTATCGCGCAGTTGCTCGCGGCGGATGATGCTCACCGCGATCTGCACGATCATGGCCGCAATGCCGATGAAAATCAGCACCGCACCGAACGCAGCGACTTCGAACCAGATCTTCAGCGATGGATCGTCGAAATGGCGCAGTCGCCGCGTCACGCCCATCAGACCCAGCCAATACAGCGGCATGAAGGCGAAATAGAAACCGACCACCCAGAACCAGAACGAGACCTTGCCCCAGAACGCATCGAGGCGAAATCCGAACGCCTTGGGGAACCAGTAATTGACGCCGGCGAACATGCCGAACAGCACGCCGCCGATGATCACGTTGTGGAAATGCGCGATCAGGAACAGGCTGTTGTGCAGCTCGAAATCGGCTGGCGGAACCGCCAGCAGCACGCCGGTCATGCCGCCGATGACGAAGGTCACAATGAACGCCACCACCCACAACATCGGCACGTCATACACGATGCGCCCGCGGTACATGGTGAACATCCAATTGAAGATCTTCGCACCCGTTGGAATGGAGATGATCATCGTGGTGATGCCAAAGAACGAGTTGACGCTCGCGCCCGAACCCATGGTGAAAAAGTGGTGCAGCCACACCAGGTAGGACAGCACCGCAATCACCACCGTGGCGTACACCATCGACGCGTAACCGAACAGCCGCTTGCGCGAGAACGTGGACGTAACCTCGGAGTACACGCCGAACGCCGGCAGCACCAGGATGTACACCTCCGGGTGTCCCCACACCCAGATCAGGTTGACGTACATCATGTAGTTGCCGCCAAGATCGTTGGTGAAAAAGTGCGTGCCCGCATAGCGATCCAGCGCCAGCAAGGCCAGCGTGGCGGTCAACACCGGGAACGCCGCAACGATCAGCACGTTCGCCAGCAATGCTGTCCAGGTGAAGATCGGCATCTTCATCATGGTCATGCCCGGTGCACGCATCTTCACGATGGTGGCAATCATGTTGATGCCCGACAAGGTGGTGCCGACACCTGCGACCTGCAGCCCCCATATCCAGTAATCTACGCCGCTATCAGGACTGGTCGGCAGTTCCGACAAGGGCGGATAGGCCAGCCAGCCGGTGCGCGCAAAGACGCCGATGAAGAGCGACGTCATGACCAGCAGCGCACCGGACACGGTCATCCAGAAACTGAAGTTGTTGAGAAAGGGGAAGGCGACATCGCGCGAGCCGATCTGCAGCGGCATGACGAAATTGATCAAGCCGGTGATGAATGGCATGGCGACGAAGAAGATCATGATCGTGCCGTGCGCGGTGAAGACCTGATCGTAGTGCGCGGCAGGCAGGTAGCCTTCATGCGGACCGAAGGCGATGGCCTGCTGCGCGCGCATCATCAGCGCATCGGAGAAACCGCGCAGCAGCATTACCATCGCCAGCACGATGTACATGATGCCGATCTTCTTGTGGTCCACGCTGGTGAACCATTCGCGCCAGAGATAGCCCCACTTGTGGTAGTAGGTGATCAGTCCCAGCAGCACGATCGCGCCAATGGCCACACCGATGAAGGTATAGACCAGAATGGGCTCGTCATAAGGGATGTCCCCAAGAGTCAGGCGTCCGAAAACCAGCTTGGCGAGGTCGGGATTTTGGAAAGTCATCGCGGCACCCCGTTCACTGTGGATGGGCCATCGGCATGGCCGCGTGGCTGTCAGGCGATGCGGCAGCTTCGCCGCCGCCACTGTCGGGTTGCGACATGCGCAGCATGTTCATGCATGAAGGGCCGGGCTGGACACAGCGGTTGAGAATGGCTTGATAAAGGCCGGGCGTTACGCTGCCGTAGTAATGCACCGGATCTTTCTGGCTGGGCGCTTCGAGTTTCGTGTATGTCGCTTGATCGAGCGCGTCACCGCTGGCCTTGGCCTTCGCCACCCACTTGTTGAAATCGTCCTCGCTCATGCCCTTGAACACGAAGTTCATGTACGAGAAACCCGCGCCACTGTAGTTGGCGGAAAAGCCCCAATAATCGCCCGGCTTGTTCATCACCGCCTGCAGCGTGGTCTGCATCCCAGGCATCGCATAGATCTGGCCGGCCAATGATGGAACGAAGAACGAATTCATCACCGTCGAGGCAGTGAGATTGAAATGGATCGGACGATCCACCGGTGCCGCCAGCTCGTTCACGACAGCGAGGTTCTGCTCGGGGTAGATGAACAACCACTTCCAGTCGAGGGCGACCACATCCACTTCCAACGGTTTGACATCTGCTGGCACCACCTTGCCGGCTGACACGCGATCGAGTGGACGATACGGATCGAGCTTGTGCGTGCTGACCCACGTGATCGCGCCCAGCGCAATGATGATCAGCAAGGGCGCCGACCAGATCATCAACTCGATGATGGTGGAGTGATCCCAATCCGGATCGTAGGCGGCCTTCTGATTGGATTCCCGGTAGCGCCAGGCGAACACGAGCGTAGCGATGAGCACCGGCACCACGATCAGCAACATCAGGACGAACGAGATGATGATCAGGTTGCGCTGTTGCAGTGCGACGTCACCGTTCGGCGACATCAATACCGTATGGCAGCCCGACAGTGCCATGGGCAGGGCTAGCAGTAGCAGTCCGCGGAGAGTCTTCATGGACATGACCGACGCAACCGAATGAGAGGGGGTACTGCTGTGCGGACAAGGTACGCCGATCGACCGCCGGCACGCAAATGGTTTTGAGTATCGGACTCGACAGTAACGTGGCATGTCGCCTCGGCGGAAGAGATCGTCGGAACCGGTCATGATCACGAAATAATGCCGCGCAACAGCATGAATGCTTTGTGTTTACAAAGGTGTTTTTCCATTTCCCACCCCTGATGGGTGGACCCCGACGCATCGGTCCAAGAACGGAAAATTGATCCATACCTCCCTAGCCTTGGCGCCACAACGGTGCCATGCTGTACCTGCCGCACCCTCCCTATCCGAGCAACGACGATGTCCAGTACGTTTGAGGATCAGCGCGAACCAGCCGGCTTTACCCCGGAAGACCTCGGGCGCATTCAAGCCCACGCCCGAATAGCCCCCGGCGAAATCGCCATCGGCGTCATCGTCGGGCGCACCGCCGAATACTTCGATTTCTTCGTATTCGGCATCGCCTGTGTGCTGGTGTTTCCCTCGGTATTCTTTCCCTTCGAAAGCCGGCTGGACGGCATGTTGCTGTCGTTCGCGCTCTTGTCGCTCGCTTTCATCGCGCGCCCATTCGGCACCACGCTGTTCATGACAGCGCAGCGGCGCTGGAGCCGCGGACATAAACTCACCATCGCCATGTTTCTGCTCGGCAGCACCACCGCCGGCATGGCATTCCTGCCTTCGTACAACACCATTGGTGGATGGGCGATTGGTCTTTTGACATTCTTCCGCCTCTTGCAAGGCATCGCGTTGGGTGGTTCATGGGATGGCCTGCCCTCTCTGCTCGCGCTCAACACGCCACCGGAGCGCCGTGGCTGGTATTCCATGCTGGGCCAGCTCAGTGCGCCGATCGGCTTCCTGATCGCCAGCGGCCTGTTCCTGTTTTTGTACACGCAGCTGGCCACGGATGATTTCCTCGATTGGGGCTGGCGCTATCCCTTCTACGTCGCCTTCACCATCAACGTCGTGGCGCTGTTCGCACGCCTGCGCCTGGTGGTAACCCAGGAATACACCCGCGCCATGGAAGAGCGCGAGCTCGAACCCATCGGCATCATCGACATGCTGCACCGCCAGGGCTACAACATCTTCCTCGGCGCTTTCGCCTCGCTGGCCAGTTATGCGCTATTCCACCTGGTTTCGATTTTTCCGCTGTCGTGGATCGTGCTCGGCACAACCCAGGCCGTCAGCAACGTGCTTGCGGTCCAGGTGGTCGGCGCGCTGGTCGGCATCATCGGCACCATCGCCTCCGGCATCATCGCCGACCGCATCGGGCGGCGCACGATGTTGGGCTCCGCTGCAGTGTTGATCGGCATCTTCGCGCTGTTCGCGCCGTGGCTGCTCGGTGGCGGCAAGGTTGCGCAGGATGTGTTCATCGTTCTTGGTTTCGGACTGCTTGGCTTGTCGTACGGACAGGCGGCCGGTAGCGTGACATCGAACTTTGAAATCCGCATGCGCTATACGGGTGCGGCGTTGACGACGGATTTTGCGTGGCTGATCGGCGCTGCATTTGCGCCACTGGTGGCGCTGGGGTTGTCGGCGCGCTTCGGGTTGGTGGCGGTGAGTGTGTATTTGCTCTCGGGCGTGGCGTGTACGCTGATTGCGTTGAGGGTGAATAAAGTGCTTGCGGCACGGGAGTGAGCGCGTCTCGCTGTGTTTTGTCTTCTTTCTCTGTGGGGTGCGTTCCCCTTTGATGGCTATGTTTTTTTTCGGGGTAAATGCGCTCTGATGTGAGGCATGTCTGTGCATTTCGTGTCGTTGCGACATTGCCTGCGGCGCTGGTTGCGCGCAGATACGTGACATTTGCCTGCGGCGCTTTCGGACCCTAAAGGACCGAAAGCGCCGCAGGCAATCCCCAACAACTCTTTAAGCCAGCAAAAAACCGCAGTCGCTCCGCGACCGAAAGCCCCGCAGGCAATCCGCACCCACAAAAAAAACCATCACGCGCAACCAACAAATCAACACATTCACTCCACACAACCACCGCACCCCATTCACCGCCCCCCGCGCACGATGAAACGCCATAGCGCACCCCACCACCATCACTCATGCGCCTCACCACGCACACCCACCGCCCAGGCGAGGAACACCACCCGTGACCGGCACCACCGCCCGCATCGATCGCGTCGACGCGACGGCCTATACGGTGCCCACCGATGCCCCCGAAGCCGACGGCACCATAAGCTGGGATTCCACCACCATCGTCATCGCCACCCTTCGCTGCGATGACTACCAAGGGCTTGGATACACCTACACGCACGCCGCTGCCGCGTCGTTGATTGCCAAGCCGCTAAGCAACGTCCTCAACGGCGCGGATCCGATGGATATCCCGCAGCTGTGGGAGGCCATGCGCCGCAGCCTGCGCAACATCGGCTGCCCCGGTGTCGGATGGATGGCGATGTCAGCGGTGGATCACGCACTGTGGGATCTCAAAGCCAAATTGCTGGGAGTTTCCGTAACAACCCTGCTGGGGTGCGCGCGAGAACGCGTGCCGGTCTACGGTAGCGGCGGCTTTACCTCCTACACGATCGATCAGTTGCAAACCCAACTCGCCGGCTATGTCGAACAAGGCATCGCGCGCGTGAAAATGAAAGTGGGTACGCATCCCGATCAGGATGCCAGGCGCGTGTTCGCAGCGCGCGAGGCCATCGGCGAACATGCACCGCTGATGGTGGACGCCAATGGCGCCTATACACGCAAGCAAGCGTTGACGCTGGCCGACACATTCGCAGAGTGCAACGTCGATTGGTTCGAAGAACCGGTCTCCTCGGACGATCTGCAAGGCTTGGCGCTGGTGCGCAATCACTTGCGTCATATGGATGTCGCGGCGGGCGAATATGGCTGGGACACCTGGTATTTCAACCGCATGCTCGATGCTGGCGCGGTGGATGTGTTGCAGATCGACGGCACGCGCTGCGGCGGCTTCACCGGTTTCATGCAGGCTGCCTCGGTAGCGCAGGCGCATGGCATACCTATTTCCGCGCATTGCGCACCGCATCTTCACGCGCATGTGTGCTGCGCCGTCCCCGGACTCAGGCATCTGGAATATTTCCACGATCACGCGCGCATCGAATCGATGTTCTTCGACGGTTTGCCGCAGCTGCGTAAGGGCGCGCTCGTGGTCGACGTCGATCGCGCCGGCCTTGGCCTGATATTGAAAAAGCAGGATATCGAAGAGTACCGCGTAGCTTCCTGAGGAGGTCAGCCATGCATCATCAGCTTATTCGCCATGGTCAAGGATCGCGCACATGGTCCATCGTGCTGGACGCCGGTGATGAGGTAAATACCTGTCTGCAGGATTTCGCCCGTCGCGAAGTGCTGAGCGCCACCCGCTTCACTGCCATCGGCACGCTGCACGATGCCGTACTGGGTTATTTCGAATCCGAAAAGCAAAGTTATCGGCGCGATGCGCTCGATCAGCCAACTCAGATCGTATCGCTGGTCGGCGATATCGCGTTGCATAACGGCAGGCCGCGCATCCATATACGCGCGGTGCTCGGCAATGGCGACGGCTCCACCGTCGACGCACGCCTGCTGGAAGGCCGCGTGAAATCAACCATGGAGATCGTAATGACCGAAGCACCCGTACGCCTGCACAAAGACTACGACGCCGACGCCGGTCTTGCCTTGTTCAAGCATGGCGGGAGCGCAGCATGACGAGTTCCCATTCCGTTGGCAGCCGCTGCTGGGCCATTGCCGAGGGCTACCTGCCGCTTGATGACGTGCCCAAGGACGATCCACGCCTGATGAGCCACGAGGCCGCTTGCCTGCTCAATACCCAGGAGCGCGATGCGCACGTCACGCTGACGATCTATTTCAAAGATCGCGAGCCGGCGGGCCCGTATCGCGCCGTTGTGCCCGCCCGCCGCACGCTGCATCTGCGCTTCAATGATCTTTCCGACCCGGAACCGGTCCCGCGCGATACCGACTACGCAACAGTGATCGAATCGGATGTGCCGATCGTGGTGCAACACACGCGCCTGGACTCGCGCCAGTCCGCCCTCGCACTCCTTTCCACCGTAGCTTATGCGGGTGAGCGAGCATGAAGAAAAAACCTGAAGTCGTCGTGATTACCGGTGCCTCGGCGGGCGTGGGCCGTGCAAGCGCACACCGTTTTGCGCGCGATGGCGCATGGATTGCCTTGCTGGCGCGTGAGAGCCCTGCGCTGGAACAAGCCGCCGAAGAAGTGCGCGAACGCGGTGGCGTGGCATTGCCCATCGCCGTGGACGTAGCCGATGCCGCGCAAGTGGAAGCCGCCGCCGAACGTGTGGAGCGGGAACTGGGCGCCATCGACATTTGGATCAATGCAGCGATGGCCACCGTATTCGCACCGGTTAGCGAGATCACCGCAGAAGAATTTCGCCGCGCTACGGAAGTGACCTATCTAGGCACGGTGCATGGCACGTTGTCGGCGCTCAAGCGCATGCGTCAACGCAATCGAGGTTGCATCGTTCAGGTCGGCTCGGCGTTGGCTTATCGTGCCATTCCTTTGCAGGCGCCGTATTGCGCGTCGAAATTCGCGATTCGCGGCTTTACCGACGCGCTGCGCGTGGAACTGATCCACGATCGCAGCAAGGTGCATGTGACCATGGTGCAGCTGTCAGCCTTCAACACACCGCAATTCGAATGGGCACGCAACCGACTGGATGGACGTCCACAACCCGTACCGCCGATTTTTCAGCCGGAGTTGGCAGGCAAAGGCGTGCATTGGGCCGCGCATCACCGCCGCCGCGAGGTGTGCGTGGGCTTTCCCGCGGTCAAGGCCATCCTCGCCAATAAATGGTTTCCTTCGCTGCTCGACCGCGTGCTGGCGCGCGGTGCCTACAGTGAACAAATCGACAAGCAGCCTGTGCCGGAGGAACGTCCGGGCAATCTGTTCGAGGCAGTCCCCGTGGATTACGGTACGCACGGGCGCTTCGATGCGCGGGCGAAAGCGTCGAGCGTGCAATGGTGGCTGACGTCCAACCGGCGCGCGCTATTGTGGGGTGCTGGTGCGTTGACGGCGTTGGTGTTGGCGCGTACGCGCCAGCAGCGGCCACTGTTTGATAAAGAGAAGTTGCTGTGAAGCTGAGTAGTAGTTAGCGAAGTTAAATCTTTACCTCAGCGTCATTCCGGCGAACGAAGCCCGGAATGACGCTGAGGAAGAATCGAATACCGCGCTAGGCATGTCCTTCTCGCGGACTCTTTTCCGAAACCACGCCACTCAATCCCAACGCCGCGGCATCCAACACCCAATCCCTCGCATCGATGATCGACTGCGGCGTTTCCCTCGCCGCCTCGGCCATCATCCTCCGTGCGTGCTGTACGCGATCGGCGTGCGTGCCTCGCAGCGCCTCGGTGCCATCGTGTTCGACGATGTCGAGCAAGGTCGCGCTATGGATGAGCGCCAAGTGCGAAAGACCCTGCGGGAAATTGCCCAGGAAACGGTTATTTTCCGCATCGATTTCCTCTGCATAAAGACCCACGTCGTTCGATTGCCGAAGCATGGTCTCGAACCATTCCTTCGCCTGCGCCGTCTTGCCGGTAAACAGCAGTGCATCCACCAGCCAGAACCCGCACGCCACGAAAGTACCTTCATCGCCATCGAGGCCGTCGCCACCTTTGTACCGATACACGCCCCCTGGCGTGACCAACTTCGCCATCACCTCGTCAATGGTTGCCTGCAAGCAGCCAGTCGGCAGGGGGAAATCGATGATGGGCGCCCGCAACGCCACCGCGTCGATGGTGTCGTGTTCGTAGCACTTGCGCAGGTAGCCTTCAGGCGCAATGCCGTGGCGATGAATGTCCTGCACCATGGTGCTCATCACGCCTTCGTAATCGCGACAATCCAGGAGTTCCTGTGCACGATCGAGCGCAACCCAGCACATCATATTGCCGTAGACGAATTGCTCCGGCTTATCGCGCTCCTCCCAAAAACCCTGCCCTGGCTCGGTCCAATGCTCGGCAACGTAATCGGCCGTGCGCCGCAATATCGTGAGTTCCGATGGTGACAGCGAGCCGCCAAGTTCCCGGCGCAACGTAAGCCAATCCATCACGTCACCATACACATCGAACTGACGCTGCCGATGGGCAGCGTTACCCACGCGCACCGGATGACTGCCACAGTAGCCGCGAAGATGTGTAAGTTCGCGTTCGTCCAGATTCACCTCGCCCCGGATGCCGTAGACGATCTGCGTGGGGAAAATCTCGCCAACACCGTGATCGAACAGAAACTGACGAAATGCTTCGGGTTCGTCGTGATAGCCCAGCGCGGAAAGCGCGAACAGCGTCAGGGTGGAATCGCGCACCCAGCTCAGCCGGTAATCCCAGTTGCGTCCACCACCCAGGGTTTCCGGCAGCGATGTGGTGGCCGCGGCAATGATGGCGCCGCTCGGCGCATAGGTAAGAAGTTTCAACGCCAGTGCGCTGCGTTGAACAGCGGCAACATAAGGCCCCTTGTAACCGCAGCGGCTGATCCACGCATTCCAGTAGGCGAGCGTGATATCCAGCAGCCGATCCACGCTGGCCAGCACGGCCGACGGCGCGGGGCTCTTGCCGGCCATGAGTACCACGCGCATGCGCTCGCCGGCGCGGAGCCGGATAACGCCGCTGGCATGCGTGCCGCGCATGCCGATCGGCCGATCGCAAAGCAAGGCACCGCGCTCCCAGGCGATGCCTTGCTCGACGCGGTGCACCTGCGGCGCTCGGAGTGCCCATTGCGTGCTGGGCAAGACGTCCAGCTCAAACTCGATATCGCCTTCGACGGCATCGATGACACGCACCAGCCACGCCAGCGCGTGGACAGTGACGAAGTCGTCGGACGCCGCTCCCGGCTCGCGGCCAAGCGGCATGAAGTCGATCACTCTCGCCACGCCCGATGTCGTGGCAAGCGTTGTTTCGAGTACATTGGTATCAGGGACGTAACGACGCGTGGCAACGAACGCATCCGTCGGACGGGTATCCAGGTAGCCGCCAATACGATCGTCCAGCAGGCGCAAGCACACCGGCGCGGCGTCGAAACGCTCCAGCGCGCACCAGTCCACGCGGCCTTCCTTATGTACCAATGCGACGCCACGGCAGTTGCCGATGGCCGCGTAATCACGGATATCCGGTCCGGCTGGGATCTCGACATGTTCCATGACCATATGCGTTGACATCACTTCCTTGGCGCCGACGCATGCCGCGCGGCAATGTGCGCGACAACGTCGGCGCAAAGACATGACAGGCCGAGCGAGCCGCGCGCAATTAGGTGCAACCACTGGGACACGTCATGCATTGAACGGGATCGATCCGCAATGGCCGAGTTGGCACCATTAGGCAATCCGAATCGTGCATGGCGTGTCGTCGCTCGATCCACGTCGCGTGCACGGACACGCATGGCGCAGCTCGTCTTGACGGGCAATGAATAGCCCACGTGCTACCGTCACACACTGTTCCTCACTTCCCCACGTGAGACTCCATCTGCGCTTACCCGCCTCCGGCGACGGCATGCTGCCGTAGCGCGGTGTTTGAAAGCACCCTGGCTAACCCTTATGTGGCGCCAGTCGCTGGGAGCCATCGCCGAACGATAGGCTCGGTAAATGGCGTTCATCCCAACAATCAATTGGCTCTTTCGATCGAGCTTCTCTATCTTTGCACCTCTACCCATAACTCAACCAACGGAAGAAACAGATGTCGTTGATCAACACCGCAGTCAAACCGTTCAAGGCCACCGCATACAAGAATGGCCAGTTCGTCGAAGTGACCGACGCCGCGCTGAAGGGCAAGTGGTCGGTGGTCGTGTTCTACCCCGCCGATTTCACCTTCGTTTGCCCCACCGAGCTGGAAGACCTGGCCGACCATTACGCCGAATTCCAGAAGCTGGGTGTGGAGATCTATGGTGTTTCCACCGACACGCATTTCTCGCACAAGGCGTGGCACGACACCTCCGACGCGATCAAGAAGGTGCAGTACCCGCTGGTGGGCGATCCGACCGGCACGCTCACGCGCAACTTCGAGGTGATGATCGAAGAGGAAGGCCTGGCGCTGCGCGGCACCTTCGTGATCAACCCGGAAGGCCAGATCAAGGTGTGCGAAATCCACGACAACGGCATCGGCCGCGACGCTTCGGAGCTGCTGCGCAAGGTGAAGGCCGCCCAGTACGTGGCTTCGCATCCGGGTGAAGTGTGCCCGGCGAAGTGGAAGGAAGGCGCCGCCACGCTTAAGCCGTCGCTGGATCTGGTCGGCAAGATCTAAGTTTTACGTTTTGGCGGTTCCTGCAACAGGAATCGCTGCGGGCCCGGCTCCCCCCTCCCGCCGGGCCCGCATCCTCTACCTGAGCAGACGCCTCCTCATCCACGTTTCAGCGGGTGCTGGCAGCGTTCGCTCCAAATCAAGCATTGATGGAGACGCAGCATGTTGGACAACGATCTGAAAGAACAACTCAGGGCCTATCTGGAAAAGGTGACCCATCCGATCGAGCTGGTTGCCTCTGTCGATGAGGGCGCTGCCTCGCAGGAATTGCTCGCCTTGCTGCGCGATATCCAATCGCTGTCCTCGATGGTGTCGCTGCGCACGAACGGACAGGAGTCGCGCAAGCCATCCTTCGCGATCAACCGCACCGGCACGGACGTGAGCGTGCGCTTCGCCGGTATTCCGATGGGCCATGAATTCACCTCGCTGGTGCTTGCGCTGCTGCAGGTGGGCGGCCATCCATCCAAGACGGCGCCGGAGGTGATCGAACAAGTGCGCAATCTCGAAGGCGAGTACGTGTTCGAGACGTTCATGTCGCTCAGCTGCCATAGCTGCCCGGACACGGTACAGGCGCTGAATCTGATGAGCGTGCTCAACCCGAACATCACGCACATCGCCATCGATGGCGCGCTGTTCCAGGATGAGGTGGACGAGCGTCAGGTGATGGCCGTGCCTACCGTATTTCTCAACGGTCAGCCGTTCGACCAGGGCCGCATGACGATCGAGCAGATCGCCGCGCGCCTGGACAGCAACGCCACACTGCGCGATGCGGAAAAGCTCAACGCCAAGGCACCGTTCGACGTGCTGGTCGTGGGCGGCGGCCCGGCCGGCGCTGCGGCGGCCATCTACAGCGCGCGCAAAGGCATCCGCACCGGCATGGCGGGTGAACGCTTCGGCGGGCAGGTGCTGGATACGATGGCGATCGAGAATTTCATTTCGGTCACTTATACGGAAGGCCCGAAGCTGGCCGCTTCGCTGGAACAGCACGTGCGCGAATACGACGTGGATGTCATGAACCTGCAGCGCGCCGAACAGTTGATTCCCGCCACGGAAGAAGGCGGCCTGATCGAAGTGCGCCTCGCCAACGGTGCATCGTTGAAATCCAGGACGGTGGTGCTTTCCACCGGTGCGCGCTGGCGCAACATGAATGTGCCGGGTGAGCAGGACTATCGCAACAAGGGCGTCACCTATTGCCCGCACTGCGATGGCCCGCTGTTCAAGGGCAAGCGTGTGGCGGTCATCGGTGGCGGTAACTCCGGCGTTGAAGCGGCGATCGATCTGGCCGGCATCGTGGAACATGTCACGCTGCTGGAATTCGACAGCAAGCTGCGCGCAGATGAAGTACTGCAACGCAAGCTGCGCAGCTTGCCCAATGTAAAGGTGATCGTCAGCGCGCAAACCACAGAGGTGCTAGGTGACGGCCAGAAAGTCACCGGTCTGGCCTACACCGATCGCAGCAACGGCCAGGGCCAGCGCGTGGAATTGGAAGGCGTGTTCGTGCAGATCGGCCTTTTGCCCAACACGGATTGGTTGAAGGGCACGCTGAAGCTTTCGCCACGCGGCGAGATCGAAGTGGACGCGCGAGGGGAAACCTCGGTGCCGGGCGTATTCGCTGCCGGCGACGCCACCACCACGCCGTACAAGCAGATCGTGATCGCCATGGGTGAAGGTGCGAAAGCGGCGCTGAGTGCGTTCGATTATCTGATCCGCCTGCCGGTGACGGTGGTGGAAGAAGAAGAAATGGTGGCCTGACGCGCGCAGCGTAAAAAGCGCCAGATGCTATCCCCTCCCCTACAGTAGGGGAGGGTTAGGGTGGGGTGAAGCAATCCCGCGGCAAGTTCAAGCGATACGGTAAGCCATGCAATCCCACCCCAGCCCTTCCCCGTGCACGGAGGAGGGAGCCACATCCCGTATCATTGAGCGATGACATCAAATACGCATGCCATCGCCATCATGGGCGTCAGCAGTTGCGGCAAATCCACCGTCGCCGCCGCCATCAGCCAACGCACCAGCGCAAGCCTGATTGAAGGCGATGATTTTCATCCGCCGGAAAACATCCGCAAGATGAGCGCTGGCATCCCGTTGACGGATGATGATCGGCACGGATGGCTCGAACGCCTTGCGCAAGAAGTCAGCCATCGCCTATCCCAGTCCGAACGCGTGGTATTTACCTGTTCCGCGCTCAAGCACCGCTATCGCGACACGCTGCGCAGAGCGATCCCTGATCTGGGCTTCGCGTTCCTTGAGCTCACACCCGCGCAGGCCACCGAACGTGCGCAGCATCGCACCGGCCATTTCATGCCTGCCTCCCTGATAGGCAGTCAGTTTCATGATCTCCAATCGCCTGAGGGCGAACCGCAAGTGTTGACCGTCGATGCGACAAAGTCAGTCGAGGCCATTACCGATGAGGTGATCGCCTGGTGGCATGGCATGCAGTGAAAGCCTGCGCACAGGACACGCCCACCACCGATGTGCTCAACTACACTCACGCAGGCCGGTGGATGCAGCGGGATAACCCGCCGGCGTGCATCCTCGTTACGTCCTTCATCGGAGCGAATCCACCATGCAGAAGATTCTCCCCATCGCCACCCTGGCGCTGCTGTTTGCTGCATTTGCCGCACATGCCCAGGATGTGGTTCGCTACAAACTTCCCCATAGCAACTTTCCGATCTCTGCCGCGGTGGAAGTGCCCGCAGGCAAGTCCATCGTTTTTCTCAGCGGCATGGTGGCGCCCGTGATCGATCCCAAAGCGGCCAAGGATTCGGTTGCCGCCTATGGCGACACCAAGACTCAAACCATCGACGCACTCACCGCCATCCAGAAGCAGTTGCAAAGCATGCACATGGACATGGGCGACATCGTGAAGATGCAGGCGTTCCTGGTCGGCGATGAAGCGCACGGCGGCCGCATGGATTTCGCTGGCTTCATGGCCGGTTACACGCAGTTCTTCGGCACCAAGGATCAGCCCAAGCTGCCCGCGCGCTCGGCCATCCAGGTGGCTGCGCTGGCGAACCCGGGATTTCGCGTGGAAATCGAAGTGACAGCCGTCAGGCCATAGTCCACGTGCAGGCGTCAGTTATGCGCCATCCTTAAAAACCGGACGACCTTGCGCATTCCAATGGAACGGTTTGATGTAGGGCGCGCGACGCGGTGTGCATTTCCAGTCGGGCCCGCCGTTGGCGTGGAAGATGATCCAATCCTGCCCATCGGGGGTTTTGAAAAAGCCATTGTGGCCGGGCGCGTAGACGCCAAGCGCCGGCGAACTGGTGAGCACCGGCTCGGATGATTTGTGCCACGACGATGGTTTGAGCAAATCCGCGGACGGTTCGGCCTGCAACAGACCGAGCGCATAACTGTCCGACCAGCACGCGCTGGCCGAATAGGTGAGGAACAACCGACCCGTCGGCCCCTGCAGGAATTCGGGCGCTTCCATGATTTTCCGGCCGCCTTGCATTTCCCAGCGGTAGGTGGGCTGTGCGATATCCACCTGCGGCTCGCCGAGTGTCCACGGCGTTGGCATCGGCGCAATGATCAGGTCGCTGTGATCACCCACGTAGGCGGAGTACACGAAGTATCGTTTGCCCGCGTGGTCGAACACCGTGCCGTCGATGCCGTTGTAGTGCGTTTTCAACATGCCCTTGTCGATCCACGTGCCCTGCGTGGGATCGGGTGAATCGTTTTCCAGCACGAAGACATGGCGATGCGCATCATCGTTATGCGCTTTATCGGCACCGGTGTAATACAGGAACCACTTGCCATCCAGGTAATGCAATTCGGGCGCCCAGATCGATGCGGAATTGGGTCCTTGCGCGGGTGGACGCCAAACCACGATGGGACGCGCCTCGCCCAGACGCGTCATATCGGTCGTCTTGCGCAGCGAAATCCGGTCGCCTTCGGTACTGGTGAAGTAGTACACGCCATGTCGTTGGGTCACCCAGGGATCCGGCCCTGACGGCAGCAGCGGCGTCAGGCGCTGCGCGACGACCTTGTGCGCCTGCGCCACGGCGGTGCCATTCAACGTGACGACGACGCCTAGCGCAAAAAATGCGCGAATCCAACCACGAACGTGTTGACGCACCGGACACCCTCCAGCAGATATGCGAAAAAAACTGTCCTATATCATGCAATCATATTGTATGACTAATACGCAAGTGCTATCGATCGTGTCGCCCCGCCGCTACCTTAGAAGCTGACCGTGACAATGATGGAATCGGAATACGCGCCTACGTAGGCATTTTGCAGTGCCGGCACTCTTCCGTAGACCGTGTAGGAAGCACTTGTTCCACTACCTGGCACCGTTGTGGTTGAGCCGCTTCCATCGCCCCATACGGTCGTTCGCAGTGTGTCGGTATAAAGGTTGTAGGCAAGGAGGTGTGCGCCGCTGGACATGGTCCGGCTCGCAAAACTCCCCTGCCCCGCACTCAAGGCGACGATGTAGCTGGTACTCGCCGAGCAGGTAACGGAAACGGAGCCGGTGCTATCCAATGGTGCAGACGCGAACGGATCGTATGTTCCAAAACTCACGCCCGTCGTGGTCGCCGAGCAGGTGGTGGATTGTGCCGGTGCGACGCTCGGATAAAGGTATAGCACTGCCACCATAAATGCCGGCATGAAAAGCCATTGTTTTCGTTCTCGCCTAGCGGCACTCCAGCCGTGGCACGTCTTGTGTTTTCTCATGGCGTTCTTCGGAAAGGTCTGTGACGCAGTGGCCGGTCGGCCAACTGACGTTCAATGGCTCGGAAGGCTTCAGCGCTGGCAGATACACAAGCCCATTGAAACCCACGGGATAGGTGTTGCCTTCATACACCGCCTGGCTTCCGGCGGGAACGAACGCGCCATTGGCCTGCACGAGCGCGTACGATGTGTTGTCCAGCCGCTTCACCGGAAATGTAAGCACGAGACCGGCGTGACGATAGGGAATGGCGGTCATGCTGGTGGACGATACATCCACATCCAGCGGAAGATCCGCCTGCTCGATCTCAATAGCGTTGGCTTGATAGGAGCGCAGGTTGGGCACAAACGCATCACCGCTTGCGTCCGTGGTTCCCACCAGTTGATTGTCTTCATAAACACGTACACCCGGAAAACCGGGTACGCGAACCACACCGAAGCTGTCGGGAATCTGCCTGATGAAATGCATTTCACCATCCAGCAGCGCAATACTGCCGGTCACGTTCGCCTGGTAGGCATTGGCGCCGCTCGTATTCGCCACGGCAAGGTAATAAGAGGTGGTATCCGTATTGTCGGTCATGTCCGCTTCGCCACGATCGCCCGGACCGTAGCCCGCTAGCAATCGATAGCCGAGCCCGCTGCCATAGGGCGCGTTCTGCTGGAATTGTGCGGTTTCCTGCATGTTGGAGCCCTGCTTTTGCACATCGAACGCAGCACTGGAACGTGCGCCGATAGGACAGGTGTAATTCATGCCCATCAGCATGCCGCCGTCCACGCCCCGCGTATGCATGATGCTCATCTGAATATAGCCATAGGCGCCGAGCGATTGGCTGTAGCTCATTCCCGCGACACCGAGGCTGGGCTGCTGCCGCTGATTTTGCTGCGTGACGTTGAACGCCAGCGTTCCTCCCTTCGCAACGGACAGCGCGACATAGGCGCTGAGCATGCTGCTTGGCGCGAGCGCACCTGGCGCCAATCCTAGCTGGGTGAAATCCCTGCTCGTCACTTGGGCGCGAAAGCCGACATCCACGAACGCAGCGTGATGGTCGAAGCCCAGTTCAAACAATCCGCCGCTGCCATCAGGACTATGGCTGCCCGCCATGGACGATGACAGTACCCCCCACGTGGAAAGCAGCATGGACATACTGGTGCCGGCCGTCTCGATGCCGGGCCGCCATTCACCGTGAATGCCGGCGGTGAAGTTGTCGGTCATGCCGATGCGGTCCGTCGCGGACGCAAGCAATGGCCCGTAATCATTGCTGATCAGGCCATAGTTGAGTCGCTCAAAACCTGCCTCATAGGAATAGGACTGCATGCCAGGCCGCAGCAGGCTGGCGTCGGCATAAAACGGCTGCTCGATCGTCTGCTGCTCGCCCAGCGCATTGACCACCGTCATTCGAAGGTCGCCATTTCCCGTGATGACCGGAAATTGCTGGATGCTGAAGGGGCCTTCGGGCACGTTTTGCCGCAGCAGCAACGACTGGTTCAAGAACAGCTCGATGGTCGATGGCACAGCCGCCGTGCCTGCCAGACTTTGTAGCGGAAAAGTGACCAGATCCGGACGCGTTGAAAAATCCGTCGCCCATTGCACGCCCGCAAAGCGTTCGGGCAAAGCCCAGTCGCTCGTTCCGGTCAAACTGTCTCCCACGCGAAACGTGCTGACCGAGCCAGGGTTGTCGTGCTCGAAGAACGTGTCCAGACGGACAGTGGAAGGACCGTCCACATGCGAGCGAAACATGACGTCATTCGACACGCTGCCTTCCGGGCCGAAGGCATTCATATCCAACAGCGCGCCGCCACTGGTGTCTGCCTGAGCCGAGCTGGCGGAAACGTTGTAATTCAAAAAGGCGCCGTAATTGGAAGGAGTGGGATCGCCCGACGCAGTACGGCTGACGTGCAGAACAGTCGTTGCGAACGCCGATGGGCTGAGGGTGATGCGAATGGCCGAGGCTTTGCTGTCTTCGGCGACCGTGACACCTAGCGCATCGCTCAGGTCGATATATTTTTTTCCTGCGTAGAGGAGATAGCGGAGATTGTTGGAAAACGTATCCGTAATCCGCCAGCTTTGAAGATCATTTGCGTCGAACAGATACTGTCCGTCGCCGCTTACGAGAACCACCGCCGCACCCTCGTCTTCGTTGTTGACGAATATTTCGTATAACCCTTGATTGGGCTTGGCCTGGCGAGAAAGAGTCTTTTCGGCTGGGCACGCGCGCGGGAACGCTTGATGCGCCGCTCCCACCAACACGCAATGGAGCATGGCATGGGTGCCCGTAACGCTCCTCGCCGCAAGCCCTTCCGGTGGTGCGCGCAGGAGCACGTCCACGTGATCGGCATCGAGAATCGCAAACGACTCGATGACACCTGCGGCCATCAAATCCGCTCGCATTAGCGCCTTTCTCATCAGCACACTGATCTGCTTTCCGTGCAGGGAAAGCACGTATTGATCCGGAGCGCTGTCCACCGTCAAGTCATATGCAACCGGCTCGCCGGTTGCGATGAAAAAAACACCATGGGTGCCGTCCTGATAGATGCCGATCGAATCGGGGAAGCCATCGACCTGCGCAAAGATCGGGTTCACGAGCAACGACAACACGGCCGCCATCGCAACCGCGAGCGCCGCACGCAACTTCGCCGATTCTCGATAGCGAGTCTTTCTCATGCCGCATGCGAATCGACGCACTCGATGGCTCGCCGCACGTCACTGCGCACTCACGCAGTCCATCATTGAGGCTGGACCACAAGGTCTGCAGTTACCTCACCGGTATCCGTCATAGCATCGAGCGCGACGTGATCACCAGGACGAACGGCCTGAAACGACGCAAAGCTCCACTGCGAATGATTGTTCGCCAGTACGTACTGTGACGTGTCTTGACGTACAACACCCTTGCTTTCTTTATCTCGCAACGAAAAAGCGAGAATCTTCGCGTGGATGGTGCCGCTATTGGCCACGTCGACAAGCGCACCGCCATCCGCTCTGGGCATAACGCGCCAGGCCAGTTGCGGCGACCGCGTCTTGGCCGGCTCGATAAAAATCGGAATGCTCAATCGAAGCGTTACCGACAGGCCGCGAAAACCGGGTTGTGGTGGCGGCGGAACTTCGGTGAGAAACATGCGATAAGCGATTTCCCCATCGCGGGGCGTTACGTGCATCGCGCCCACGCGCAGTATCTGCGACTGCCCCGGCGCAACACTAAACAATGGCGGCGTGGAAAGCAGTTCCTCGGTGGGCGTAAGAACGTCTTTGCCCTGCACCTGGTCCCACTTCATCAGGCTGACCTGGACCGTCACGGGCAACTGGCCCTCGTTTCGAACCGTGAATGCCTCGATCGCATGATTGGCCGACAATGAAGCAATGACCGGCGAAACCTCGACCGATCCCGCCCACAAGGCACCGGACAAGAGCAAACAGGCCGAGCCAGCAACGGCTCGGCCAAAATGTCTACGGCGCATGTCAGAACGTAACCGTTGCTACCACGGTATCGGCGTAAGCACCCGTCGGAAGGTTTTGACCCGCAGGAATGCTGCCGTATACGGACGTGGCGACCTGCGTACCTGTGCCGGTCACCGAAACACCCGTAACACCGTCAAAAGTATCGGTATAGCCGCTATCGCTATAGAGGCCGTAACTCATGTAATTGACGCCGTTCGCCATGCGTCGCAAGGGAATCGCAGCGGTTGAGCCCGAACCCGGATTGGTGCCTTGATCCAGGGTAACCGTCGCCGAGGCGCCATTGGTGCAGGTTGTGTCGATCGCGCCAGTTGCTGTCAAAGGAGTGGACGCATTGGCCGAAATGGGATCATAAGCACCGAACGACACCGGCGTCGTCGTGATGGTGCAGTTGGCCGTGATGTTCGACGAAACCGCGAGGTTTGCAGTGGCCGTGCCCGCCTGGGCAGCAGGCACGGACAGCATAGCCAGCATGCACAAGCCCGCAATCATGCGCGGCCTGATGTAATCAGGCATCGTGTATTTCATTGGAATCCCCTTGTATTTTCTCAGGCTTTTTAAAAGTCCAGATGGACATGCCCGGATAAAACAAATACGTCGCTTATCAGGGTAGTCCGAGGCGACTTTAATGGAGGGAATCACACAGAAAGTGTTAACGCAATCACAGTAATTATGTGAAATGGCAACATTAATTTGTTTTAATTTTTGCTTGCAACTTCGACATTTTATCAAACCGCCGAGTATTTTAAATATATCATAGGCAACATTTTGTCTCGCTATCGATTAAAAATATGCCATTTATATATTGGAACGCTCCAAATGCATTAAAAATTGACGCCTGAATAACGCTAAGCTTAATAAGTCATTTATATGCGCCAATAAATTGACGCATCACGTTTGATTCAAGCTCCTCATGGGTAGGTCTATCCAACATTGCCCAATGGGCGCGAATCCCCTCGTGCCGGCCAGTGCGATGGACATACTGGCCGCGGCGGGTGCTGCACGATGGATCCGGTGCATAAGTTGGCTCCCGCCCGATCCCGGTCGAAGGTGGTCGGCGTCGATGACGGCGCCAACCGTTTTTCGAGTGCACCGTATTTCGCTTCACCTCCAGGCGCCAGCTGTAGTCGTGGATGGTGATGGCGACCTGGTCGGAGCTGTCCCGCGCGGCCGCGCCGCGCTCGAAGGTGGCGTCATCAAAGTTTCACCTCGGCGAAGCGAGCTGCGAGATGAGCTTGGCGAAATCGTGATGGTATTTTTCGTAGCCGATGCGGCCACGCTCGGTGACGAAGAATACTGACACCACCACAGATACTCGGCCCTGGGCGGCAATGGCGCTTTGCCCGATTCCTGGCTGCCGATGAGGTAGCCGCACGCGCTCGCGACGTCAACCGAGTGTGCGAATACGCAGATTGCGCCCTTTGATCTTTCCGGCGCGCAAGCGCTCCAGCGCTCTGTTTGCCAGCGACCGACTGACCGCTACGTAAGCACGCGTGGCGAACACATCGATCTTGCCAACATCGTCGGCTTTCAGACCCGCATCGCCCGTCAGTGCACCGAGGATATCGCCAGGACGCAGCTTATCTTGCCGACCTGCGTCGATGATCAAGGTTTTCATCGGCGCAAGATTGAGCATCTTGCCGCGCGGCGCCGACAACTTCAGCGGATGCCAGGGGAGCGGCCGAGCGAGGACCTCTTCGATGTTTTGGGCCTTGGGCCTTTCGCGTGGCGTGCATAGCGTGATGGCCAGGCCCGCTTGCCCGGCGCGACCGGTACGGCCGATGCGATGGGTATGCGTATCGGGATCGTGGGCCACGTCATAGCTGATCACCAGCGGCAATGCGGTGATGTCCAGCCCGCGTGCCGCCACGTCGGTCGCCACCAATACGGCGCAGCTTCGGTTTGCGAACTGCACCAGCACTTCATCGCGATCGCGTTGCTCCATGTCCCCGTGCAACGCAAGCGCGGAGAACCCGCGGCGATCGAGCTCGTCCGCAACGGCGTCCACATCGCGCCGCATGTTGCAGAACACGAGCGCATGCTGGCCGCGTTCACCGGTAAGCAGTTGCGCCAGTGCGTCAAGTTTGTGTGCAGGCTCAACCTCGATGAACTGCTGCTCGATCGCGGGTTTTGTCTGGGCTGGCGATTCGACGGTGATCTCGATCGGGTTGCGTTGCACGCGCCGGCTGACGTCGCGGATGGCGTCCGGATACGTGGCCGAAAACAACAGGGTTTGATGATGCTTGGCAATGCGCCCCACGATGTCGTCGATGGCTTCGCTGAAACCCATGTCCAGCATGCGGTCGGCTTCGTCCAGCACCAGCACCTTGATGCCACCACCATGCAGGCTCCCGCGCTTGAGGTGTTCCTGCACGCGGCCGGGCGTGCCGACCACGATGTGCGGATCATGCGTCAGCGACGCCAGTTGCGGTCCCAGCGGCATGCCGCCGCACAAGGTCAGCAGCTTGACGTTGGGAATGTTTGCGGCGAGCTTGCGAATGGCCTTGCTCACCTGATCGGCCAGTTCGCGTGTGGGGCACAGCACCAACGCCTGCAAGCGGATAGTGTCTACGTTCAGGGATTGCAACAGGCTCAATCCGAATGCCGCGGTCTTGCCGCTGCCGGTCTGTGCTTGAGCGATCACATCGCGTCCTTCCAACATGGGCGGAAGGCTTTGCGCCTGGATGGGCGTCATCGCGTCATAGCCAAGCGTCTGGACGCTGGCGAGCAAGGCGGGTTTGAGCGGAAGCGTGTCGAAGGCGGTCATGCCACATGATCGCACGATCGTCCTACGGAACGTCGGCAAGGATTGACGCCCCGGCGGGCCTATCTGCGCCCATTCCCGGTTTCTACGCTGACTTCTTCAATCGTTTGGCGGCGCGGCGCGCTTGACGTGCTGCAGCAACCAGCGATCGAGCTGATTGGCAAAGGCCTGCCGATCGCGCGCGTGAAAGGCGGATGGTCCGCCGGTTCGAACACCGGCGCCGCGCAGCTCTTCCATGAAGTTGCGCATGGACAATCGCTCCGCCATGTTCTCGGGCGTGTAGCGCTCACCGCGCGGATGGATGGCCACGCCACCCTTGTCGATCACGCGCGCCGCCAGCGGTATGTCCTGCGTGACGACAAGGTCGCCGGGCTGCATCCGCCGCACGATTTCATTATCTGCTTCATCCAATCCGCCCTGTACGGTAAGCACCTGGATGTAGCGCGATGGCGGACGCGACAACGTGTGATTGGCGATCAATGTGACATGGATGCGTGCACGGTCCGCGGCGCGAAACAGGATCTCCTTGATCGCGCCCGGACATGCATCGCCGTCGACCCATATCTGCGGCCCGGCGATCTCAGGCACATTCATCGACGGCCTTCGGGTACATCCGGTTGGCCATCACCAGGCTTTACATTCTCGCGCGTTGCTTTTTTCTTCGCTTGCTTGGCGTCTTGTTGTTTCTTCTTGGCCAGCTCGCGCTGACGTTTTTCAAATGAATAGTTTGGCTTTACCAAGTGACGCCTCGTTTAATGGCTGGGGTAGGTGGAACCGAGGTGGGGTGACCCGCTCATTTCTGCGCTATTTCGATGACGCCGGAATGCTGCTTTGCGTAGTCGGAACGAATGGCCCTGCAGTACGGACCACCCATGAAAAAGCGCCGGCAGACGGCTGGGCGATTTTCATAAATGCCACAGTTCATGTGAGTGCGGTCCATCGCGACACACCATCCGTCGTCACCGTGTGCCATCACGCGGTTTCCCGCGGGGAGACGCGTGGTGAGGTGCTCAGGGATGTTGTCACCCTCTTCCAAAACGACGATCAATCGACAACACACCGCCTGGCATGCCGCGCAGTTGACAGCGCCTTTTGCGCGGTTACCCGACATGGGCCAAATCAGCGTAACGAGTGGAATGTCCTAGCATCGGCGCTCCCAAAGGGCGTTACTTAAGTCGTGGTTCATGCGAGAGAAAGCGGAGCGAGGCGGGCAACCACGGAGCGGCCTTACCGGACGCAAGAGACAAGCAGATCGTGCGGTTGATAGTACACCATGCGCATATTGTGTACCGTTAATGCAGCGTGGGTATCCAAAAGGATGAGACCACGGGGCTGGCCATTTAGGAGTATGGTGAATAGCCCAGCCACCGCCTCGCTAGGTATTCGAATGAACGACACACCCAAACCTTTGTCGGCAGCCACCATTCATTCGGTTTATTCCGGCGACAAAGTGACTTCCGCCGTCGAGCAAGCTAAAGAGTTCAAGTCGACCAATAACTTTGCGCGTGATGCGTTGCACCCGGGCCGGCCGCCAGAAAAGCCTAAAACGAGCGGGAAGCGACGCGATCGTTAATGACTGAGCGGCCTGCATCAGGCGACCCGCGATCTCATGCATTTTGCCAGGACTTACCGCAGGCAAAAGCCCGCTACGCGCATCACTCTACCGTGACCGATTTCGCCAAATTGCGCGGCTGATCGACGTCAGTGCCGCGCAGCACGGCGACGTGATAGGCGAGCAATTGCAGCGGCACGGTAAACACCGCCGGCGCAATGAAATTACCGCCCGCATCGATACGCAATACGGCGCCGCGCGAGGCGCCGCCATCGATATGCGCATTGGTATCGGCGAACACGATCAGCTCACCACCACGCGCGCGCACTTCTTGCAGATTGGATTTGAGTTTGTCGAGCAGCGGGCCGTTGGGTGCGACGGCGACCACCGGCATGTCTTCGTCGACGAGCGCGAGCGGCCCATGTTTCAGTTCGCCGGCGGGATACGCTTCGGCGTGGATATAGGAGATTTCCTTGAGCTTGAGCGAGCCTTCCAGCGCGACGGGATAGTGCGCGCCACGGCCAAGGAAAAGGGCGTGATGACGATGGACGAAACGCTCGGCCAGTTCGATCACTTGCGGCTCGAGCTTCAATGCTTCGTCGAGCGCGCGCGGAAGGCGCAGCAGTTGTTCGGTAAGGTCGCGATACCGTTCGCTATCCAGCCCCGCCTGCTTGGCCAGGTGCAAGGTCAGCAGCGCCAAGGCGGCGAGCTGGGTGGTAAATGCTTTGGTGGATGCAACGCCGATTTCCGGGCCGGCGCGTGTCATCAGCTTAAGATCGGCTTCGCGCACGACCGAGGATTCGGGCACGTTGCAAATGGCGAGCGTGCCCAGGTAACCGCGCCGGCGCGATTCGCGCATCGCCGCCAACGTGTCGGCGGTTTCGCCCGATTGCGAGATGGCGACGAACAGCGTGCCTTCCGGCACCACGGTGTCGCGATAGCGGTATTCGCTGGCAACCTCCACATTGACAGGCAAGCGCGCGTAATCTTCGATCCAGTATTTGGCCACCATGCCGGCGTGATAGCTGGTGCCGCAGGCGACGATATGCACGCCCTTGACTTTGGCCAGCAGTTCGTCGCCATTGACGCCGAAAACATGCGGAAGCACACCGTGCGCACCGATGCGCGTTTCGAGCGTATCGGCCACGGCACGTGGCTGCTCGAAGATTTCCTTCTGCATGTAGTGGCGGTACTCACCGCGCTCGACCGCATCGGCGGAGAGTTCGCTTTCATGGATACCGCGCTCGACCGGCTTGCCGTCGAGCGTGTAGACCTGCGCACCTTCACGGCTGATTTCGACGACGTCGTCTTCTTCCAGATAGATGATGCGGTTGGTGACTTGCACAAGCGCTTGCGCATCGGAACCAAGGAAGTTTTCACCGATGCCCACGCCAACCAACAGTGGAGCACCACGTCGCGCGCCAATGACACGACCAGGTTCGGCGCGACTGATGACGGCGATGGCATAGGCGCCTTCGAGTTCGCGCACGGTGGCAAGCACCGCCTCGCGCAGCTTCATGCCTTTGGAAAGGTTCTGGTCGATCAGCGCGGCCATCACTTCCGTATCGGTTTCGGACGCGAAGACGTAACCCTTCGATTGCAATTGCGCGCGCAGCGGCGCGTAGTTTTCGATGATGCCGTTATGCACCAGCGTGACGTTGCCGATCATGTGCGGATGCGCGTTGGCCTCGTTGGGCACGCCGTGCGTTGCCCAGCGCGTATGCGCGATGCCGGTGCCACCGGGGAATGGATCGGCCAGGTACAGCGATTCCATCTCGCGCACCTTTCCTTTGGCGCGTACGCGGCGGACCTGGTCGTCTTCCAGCACGGCCAGGCCGGCCGAATCGTAGCCACGGTATTCCAGCGCCTTCAGTCCGGCGATCAGAAGCGGCGCGACATCGCGCTGGGCAGCGGCGGCAACGATTCCACACATGGCGATGATGTTCCTATGACAAGCAAAATGTGAACGCGGCGACTTTGATAGGCAGGCGTTTCGACAGGCTTTCGGTTGCGAGGTTCATGCGTAGCATCGCATGCTCCTAAGTGACGGAATTGAAAAAGACGCGTGCGCATTTGTATCGATGCAAATACGCACGGCCACCCACAAATTTCCCTGCTTTGCAGAAGCGAAGCGATTGTCAATGCACTTTGCGACGCAGATAGTTCAGAAGGTCGATGCGGGTGATCAGGCCGAGGAATTGATCGCCATCCATCACGATGGCCACATGGCCGCGTTCGAACACGGGCAGCAACGCCTGGATCGGCGAGCGCACATCGAGCATTTGCAGATCGCTGATCATGGCGGTGGCCACCGAGTCGCGAAAGCGCGCTTCATCGGTGTGCACGTGCATCAACACATCGGATTCATCGAGGATGCCGACGATGCGATGACCATCCATCACCGGCAGCTGCGAGATGTCGTACAGCTTCATGCGCGTGTACGCGGTCATCAGCAATTCGCCCGGTCCAACGACCACGGTGTCGCGGCGGGAGAACGGGCGTAGCAGCAGATCGCGCAGATCGCCCTGTTGCTCGCGGTCGAGAAAACCGTTGTCGAGCATCCAGTAGTCGTTATACAGCTTCGACAGATACTTGTTGCCGGTGTCGCACACCAGCGTGACTACGCGCTTGGGTTGGGTTTGTTCACGGCAGTATTTCAGCGCTGCGGACAGCAGCGTGCCGGTGGATGAACCACCCAGGATGCCTTCTTTGGCAAGCAACTCGCGCGCGGCGAGGAAGCTTTCCTTGTCGGAGATGGGATAGGCTTTTTTCACGCGCGAGAAATCGCTGATGGTGGGCAGGAAATCTTCGCCGATACCTTCCACCATCCAGCTGCCGGTTTTGGTGGAGAGCACACCCTCGTTGATGTACTGCGCGAGGATGGAGCCGACCGGATCCGCCAGCACGATTTCCGTGTTCGGCGAGGTCTTGGCGAAGTACTGCGACAAGCCGGTCATGGTACCCGAGGAACCGCAGCCGACCACCACGGCGTCCACCTTGCCATCCATCTGCCTGAGGATTTCCGGCCCGGTGGTTTCGATGTGCGCGCGCGGATTGTCCGGGTTGCCGAATTGATTGATGAAATACGCGCCAGGCGTTTCGCGCGCGATGCGTTCGGCCATGTCCTGGTAATACTCGGGATGACCCTTGGCGACGTCCGAGCGCGTGAGCACTACTTCGGCGCCCATCGCCTTCAGGTTGAAGATCTTTTCGCGGCTCATCTTATCGGGCACCACCAGCACGAGGTGGTAACCCTTGGCTTGCGCCACCAATGCCAGCCCAAGTCCGGTGTTGCCGGCGGTGCCTTCGACCAGGGTGGCACCGGGTTTGATCCTGCCGGCCTTTTCGGCGCCTTCGATCATTGACAGTCCGATGCGGTCCTTGATGGAACCACCCGGGTTCGCGCTTTCCAGCTTCAGAAACAGCTCGCAATGCCCGGTATCCAGGCGCTGCGCGCGCACCATGGGTGTATTTCCGATCAGCTCGAGGACGCTTGCGTTGACCGTCATGAAAGCTCCGAGGGTGTCCAATGGGATATGAAGGACAATCATAACGGAGCGCGGCGAAAACGAGGCTTACGCCCCGCTCAAACAAAAACCCCGGAGTAGTGCTCCGGGGTTTTTTGTACGTGGCGCTCAGTGTATGGGCTGGTTTTGGCGGTGATCCCACATGGTCTGCAGCCGTTCCTTGATATGTAGCTTCTCTTTTTTCATCGAAGTGAGGGTCATGTCATCAACGGGGAGAACGCCGATCTCGGCATTGTCCACTTTGCTGTTGAGCTCCTTATGTCGTTGGTAGAGCCGACGAAACTCGGCGTCGGCTTTCATCAGGGCTTCGACAACATCTCGCTGCTGATCTTCGAACATGATCCAACCTCCTCACGGTAAGGCTTACGGCACCCGCGCGGGGCGCTCGCGAATAGATACAAATCGCGCATGACCACAGCCCATGGCCCTGAGCGGGACATGGGTGACAGGGAAATGACGGGTATGCGCATAGGCTCAGTCGGTAGGCTGCGGCAGCTGAAAGTCCGCAGCGACTTCGACCCTACTCTCCGCTCAACGGGGGCGCAAGGACCCCTTGGGAAGGCGCATGGCAGCTAGGTTTGTAGTCAAAAACCCGTAAAACGCGTGGGCTTACGGACGCAGCTCCCTCCCACGGAGGAGGGGGAGGGAGCACTGCGATTACTTGCCGTCAGAACCACCGGACGAGGGTTGATTCTGGTCCTGCATTTGCGAACGCAGGGCCTTGGCGGCTTTGGCCGCCAGTTCGGCCTGGCGCCTGGCTGCGGCGGCTACCCGGCTCTGCGCGGCGGCCAGCTTGCGCGCCTGATCGGCCTCGGCCTTGGCCTGCGCGGCCTGGTCGGCAGCAGCCTGACCCTGTGCCTGCGCTTGCAGGGTTTGCTGCTGGGCAATCTGGAACTGCATGCGCTGGATATCCAGCTGCTGCTGCGCGGCCGTGGCATCGATGCGGCTGCGTTCGAGCTGCAGTTGCGCGTTGGCCTGGTCGAGCTGGCTGAGCTGGCGCTGCGAATCCTGCAGCTGCGCCTGGGCCTTGGCCTGGTCGACCCGGCGCTCGGCGATGTACAGCGCGTGCGGCCGATCGCTCGAGCTGGCTTGGGCCAGCTGGTTGACCGCATCACGCGCCAGTGCCTGGTCGGCCTGGGCGTAGTTGCCCAGGTTCGGATCGGAAGCGAGCTGGTTCAGCGCGTTATTGAGCCGGTCGACATCCATATCGTCCTTGCGCGCCTGCACGGCGGCACTGGCGAACAAGGCGCCCAGCAACAGGACGAGCATGGCTAAAACATGCTTGGTGGACATGGTCTTCTTCATTACTGGCCTCCCTGATTCTGCTGGCCAGCATCGGGCATGGTCTGGAAGCCCTGCCCGCTTTGCTGCTGTTGCGGCTGCGGATTACCCAGCACCGAGGAAGACGGCGCAGGCATTTCCTGCTGCACCGGGGCCTGCTGTGGCAAAAGGGGGGTGCCGGCTGACGCGGGTGATGAGGAGGAAGACGCGGGATTGCCGTTGTCCCCGTTATCCCCATTGTCCTGACCCTGGCCCTGCTGCTGCAGGGCGGCCATCTGCGCGGCCAGCTGGGCCTTTTGCTGCTGGTAATGCTGGTCGTTCTCGGACTGCGCGTCAGCATTCTGGGCACGCAGGCGACTGTTTGCGTCCACTTTTGACTGAATTTGGGCACGTGCTGCCGCAAGCAGCGCCTTGGTGCGGGCAAGCGTGGCGTCTGCGCGCGACTCATCGGACAGGTCGGCCGCCTGCGCGTATTTGCGATTGGCCATGGCCATTTGCGCCTGCTGGAACTTGTCCTGCGCGAAGCCGAAATCGACCGGGTCATAATCCGGCGCACCCGCATCGCGGGCAGACTGGAGTTGCGCTTGTGCCTGATTCATCTGGTTATCCGGCGGGGGTACGCTGGCGCAGCCGCCCAAGCTCAGCGACAGAACCAACAGCACCGGAACCACCGCCGGGACGCGCTTCTTACGCATCTTCAACGGGGAAAATATGTGGACCATCACTCATTCCTCTGCGAGCGTCACAGCGTATTGTGGGCAGGCACAATACTTGAATGCAATGCGTAAAATTTTGAGGTCTTTAAGGTGGATATCGGTTACTTCCTCAAGCTGATGGTGGACAAGGGCGCGTCGGACATGTTTCTGACGACGGGCGCCCCGGTGAACATCAAGGTCGAGGGCAAGTTGTACCCACTCGGCAACACCGGGCTGCCCAGCGGAATGGTCAAAAAGATCGCCTATTCGCTGATGGATGAGGGACAGGTACCACAGTTCGAACGTGACCTGGAGCTCAATATGGCGCTGGCGGTGAAAGAAGCCGGCCGCTTCCGCATCAATGTATTCAAGCAACGCGGCGAAGTAGGCATGGTGATCCGCGCGATCAAGAGCGAGATCCCCAGCATCGAGCAGTTGCAGCTGCCGCCCATTTTCCGCGAGCTCATCATGGAACCGCGCGGACTGATCCTGGTGGTGGGTGCCACCGGGTCAGGCAAGTCGACCACGCTGGCGGCCATGCTGGACCATCGCAACAGCCATTCGTCCGGGCACATCCTCACCATTGAGGACCCGATCGAATACCTGCACCGGCATAAGAAATCCATCGTCAACCAGCGCGAAGTGGGCCTGGATACGCACACCTATCACGAGGCCCTGCGTAACGCGATGCGTGAGGCGCCGGACGTGATCATGATCGGTGAGATCCGCGACACCGATACGATGGAAGCGGCGATCTCCTTCTCGGAGACCGGCCATCTGTGCCTGGCCACCCTGCACTCGAACAACGCGGACCAGACACTGGAACGCATCCTCAACTTCTTCCCCGAATCGGCGCACAAGAACGTGCTGATGAACCTCGCATTGAACCTGCGCGCGGTGATCAGCCAGCGCCTGGTCAGCGGCAAGGACGGCCGCCGCCTGCCGGCGGTGGAAGTACTGCTCAATACGCCGCTGATCCGCGACATGATCCGCCGCGGGCAGATCCATGAAGTGAAGGAAGCGATGGATCGCAGCCTGCAGGAGGGCATGCAGACGTTCGATCAATCGCTGTACAAGCTGTACAGGAACGGCCGCATCGAGCTGGACGAAGCATTGTCCAAGGCCGATTCGCGCGATGGCCTGTCGCTGAAGATTCGTCTGTCCGAAGGTGGCAATGCGGAGACGGCGGAGCTGGCGGGCAACGACCCGTATGGGTTGGGGTTCTAAATACTTATCTGAGCGCCACTATCTCTATGGGCCGTCATTCCTGCGAAAGCGGGAGTGACGGCCGGGTGCGCCGCGTGCGTTACGGCGCATCCGGCTGCTGCTCAGGCATCGCCGCCGTGACCGCATCAAGCTCCGCGCATGCCGCGTCGATACGCACGATCGTCGGATAATCATCCAACGCCATCCTCCAGCGTCGCGCGTTATACACCTGTGGCACGAGACACAGGTCGGCCAGGCCCGGCGTATCTCCGTGGCAATAGCGGCCGGTCTCCTTGCTGCTGGCCAGCATCGTCTCCAGCGCATGGAAACCCATGGTGATCCAATGCCGCATCCAGATGCCTTTCTGCTCATCGTCCGCATTGAACTGCGAGCCGATCCGCTGCAGCACGCGCAGATTCCCGAGGGGATGGATATCGCAACCGACGATCTGCGCCAAGGCGCGCACGCGCGCCCTGCCCCCTGCATCAGTCGGCAGCAACGCGGGCTGCGGATGGATCTCGTCCAGGTATTCGGCGATCGCCATCGATTGCGTCATCACCCTGTCACCATCGACCAGCGTCGGAATCAGTTGCAGTGGGTTGAGCGCGACATAGTCCGGCGAGTGCTGCTCGCCGCCGTCTCGAACCAGGTGCACGGGTCGCGTCTCGTAGCGCAAGCCCTTTAGATTCAGCGCGATGCGTACGCGGAAGGCCGCGCTGGAACGCCAATAGCTGTAGAGAATGAGACTGGCAGACATGGCCTCTCCGTGCACCGTGAAGCCTTGAGTGTAATCCGCTGCCGTTTGCATCGCCGTAAGAGCGGCAGGAAAATACCCGGTTCTGGCCTCAAGGCCGACCTTCCTAAGCTGCAAGGAGTTTTCCCGTGACCATCACCCGCATGAGCGACCTCGACCTGCGCGGCAAGCGCGTGCTGATTCGCGAAGACTTGAACGTGCCGATCGAAAACGGCCGCATCAGCTCCACGCAGCGCCTGGACGCTTCCTTGCCAACCATCAAGGCCGCGCTTGCTGCCGGCGCCAAGGTGATGGTGATGTCGCATCTGGGTCGCCCGAAGGAAGGCCAGTTCGATGCCGAATCGTCCCTTGCGCCGGTCGCGCAGTGGCTAGGCGAGCACCTGGGCAAGCCGGTGCGGCTGGTCGCCGATTATCTCGATGGCGTGACCGTCGCCGATGGCGAAGTGGTTGTATTGGAAAATTGCCGCATGAATGTCGGCGAAGGCAAGGATGACGAGGCGCTCGCCAAGAAATATGCCGCACTGTGCGATGTATTTGTGATGGATGCGTTCGGCACCGCACATCGTGCGCAGGCATCGACGCATGGCGTGATCAAGTTTGCGCCCATCGCTGCGGCCGGCCCGCTGCTGTGCAATGAACTGGACGCGCTCGGCAAGGCGCTGGAACATCCCGCGCATCCGCTGCTGGCCATCGTGGCAGGCTCGAAGGTATCCACCAAGCTCACCTTGCTGGAAAACCTGATCGGCAAGGTCGATCAACTTATCGTGGGCGGCGGCATCGCCAATACGTTCATCGCCGCGATGGGTCATTCGGTAGGCAACTCGCTGTACGAACCCGACCTGCTTCCCGCTGCAAAGAAAGTATTGGCTGATGCCAAGCGTCGCGGCGCCGAAGTGCCGATGCCGGTAGACGTGGTGGTGGCGCCGGAGTTTTCCGCGCACGCTCCAGCCACGGTGAAGGCGGTGGACCAGGTGAAGGAAGGCGAGATGATCCTGGATATCGGGCCGGAAACCGCCAAGCAGTACGCCGCACTGATCGCCAAGGCCGGCACGGTGGTGTGGAATGGTCCGGTTGGCGTGTTCGAATTCGATGCGTTCGGCAAGGGCACGGAAGTGCTGGCGCATGCGGTGGCCGGTTCCAAAGCATTCTCCATTGCGGGCGGCGGCGACACCCTGGCGGCCGTGGACAAGTATGGCATCGAGGACAAGGTGTCCTATATCTCCACCGGTGGTGGCGCCTTCCTGGAATTCCTGGAAGGCAAGGAGTTGCCGGCCGTGGCGGCGCTCAAGGCGCGCGCAGCAAAGTAAGGTTTGCAGCTCATGGAGAAGTCCACGAGAGCTTCACCGTCATTCCGGCCTGCGTGCGCCGGAATGACGAGCAATCGCTACCACGTCTTATTTTCCCTCTCCGGCCTAACCCGAAACGCCACGCTGATCCTTGGCCCCGCGGGCTCGCGCAGCTTCGGAATGCCGTGATCGTAATTGAGCTGCGCGTTCCACCCCATCACCAGCAGGCTACCCGTTTCCAGCTCCAGCGCCGTCTTCAAACGTGGTGGCTGCTTGCGTTGAATCACCATGGTGCGTGTCGCGCCCAGTGACAACAGCGCAATCGGCTGATGCCGAACCAGTTCGTGCAGCTTGTCGTTGTGCGGCGCCACGCTGTCGTGTTCGTCGCGATAGAAGTTGAGGCCGATGCTGTTGAACGGTGCATCGACATGCTGCCTCACAACGATCAGTGCATCACGCAACACCTTCGGCAACGCTGGATCGGTGACCGCATAATGGCAATGCAGTCGCGGCACACCCACCAGCCGTTCGTACATCATCCGCGTGCTCGCATGCCAATCGCCTTGTACGTGCAAGGCAGCGAACCATGCCTGGGCCACTACAGGCGAAACCACCTCAGGCTGATAAGTAATCGGGCCGGTTACATCATCGGCAATCCTTTGCACGTCTTGTTCGAAAAGTAGCGTCTGCATAGATGCCTCAATGAAAATCACGCGAGCGCGCATCGAGGTCGGCCAGCATGCTACTGAGATCACGAAGTTTTCGCGCGATCAGGTGACTTACGCCATCAACCGATTCCCAGCGACCTTCGATCGCCATAAGGCGCGCCTCCAGGTAAGGACGCCGCTGCGTTTGCGCGATGTGATTCCACACCACCACGTTCACATGCCCAAACTCGTCTTCGATCGTGATGAAGGTGACGCCACTGGCGGTTTGCGGTTGCTGGCGCTGGGTGACGAGCCCCACGGTGCGTACATGCGATGCGTTCGGCGCCTTCTGCAGGCCGCGAGAATCCAGATAGCGATCGGCGCGCAAACGACTGCGCAACAGCTTCAACGGATGCGGACCAAGGCTCAAGCCGCTGTGCGCATAATCGGCTGTCATGTTTTCAATGGGCGTAGGCAGCGGCAGCACGATGTCATGCTCACGTGGACTTTCGCGCCCGAATAGTGGCAGTTGTGACTCCACGCCAGAGGTGAGCCACAGCGCGCGATGACGATGTCCGGCCAAACCACGCAAAGCGCCTGCGTCGGCCAGCAAGTCCTGATGACGTGCATCCAGTTGCGCGCGTGCGCAAAGATCGACCACATCGCGAAAAGACGCCACATTACGTGCGGCGGAAATACGCTGTGCTATTTTTTCGCTGCAGCCACGCAGTTGGCGCAGCCCCAAGCGCAAGGCCAACCCTTTATCGCCATGTTCATCGGGCTCAAGCGTGCAATCCCAATCGCTGTAGCGCACGTCCACGGGACGCACGCAAATGCCATGCTGCTGCGCATCCTGGACGATCTGACTTGGGCCATAGAATCCCATGGGCTGCGCATTGAGCAATGCGCAAGCGTAAACGGCAGGTTCGTGGCATTTCAGCCAGCTGCTGGTGTAGGCAAGATTGGCAAAACTCGCAGCATGACTTTCCGGAAAGCCATAACTGCCGAAGCCTTTTATCTGATTGAAGATCTGTTCGGCGAATTCCTGGGTGTAGCCTCTTGCCAACATGCCGGAAACCAGTTTTTCGTGGTGTTTTTCCATATCACCGTAACGTTTCCACGCGCCCATGGCTCGCCGCAACTCATCGGCCTCGCCTGGCTCGTAACCGGCCGCAACCATCGCCAGCTTCATGACCTGCTCTTGGAACAAAGGCACACCCAGGGTGCGCTCAAGTACGGGACGCACGGCATCGGAGGGGTATGCTACGGGTTCCTCTTTGCGCCTGCGCCGCAAATAGGGATGCACCATGTCACCTTGAATCGGGCCAGGCCGCACGATGGCTATCTGGATCACCAGGTCGTAGTAGTTGGCTGGCTTGAGTCGCGGCAGCATCGCCATCTGCGCGCGGCTTTCGATCTGGAATACGCCAATGGTGTCGGCGCGCTGGATCATCTGGTAAGTCTTTGCGTCGTCGGAGTCGATCGTCGCGATATCCAGTGCCTTACCGCGATGCTTTTTTACCAGATCGAAACATTTTCGCAGGCATGTCAGCATACCCAGCGCCAGGCAATCGACCTTGAGCAAGCCCATGGCGTCCAGATCGTCTTTATCCCACTGAATGATGGTGCGATTGGGCATGGTCGCGTTTTCGATCGGCACCAGTTCATGCAGGGGGGCATCGTGGATCACGAAGCCGCCCACGTGCTGACTCAGATGGCGCGGCTTGCCGTGCAACTGCGCGGTCAGCGCAAGCAGCTTGCGCATCACGGGCGCTTCGGGATCGAAGCCCTGTTCGCGCAAACGTCCGTGTAGCGGAGCATTCCCCAGACGGAAGAAGCAATTGCCGAGCTTTTCAATCTGGTCCTCGGGCAAACCCAGGACCTTGGCCACATCGCGCACTGCGCTTTTGGTGCGATACGTGATGACCGTGGCAGCAATCGCAGCACGCTCGCGCCCATATTTGTTGTAAACGTACTGGATGACTTCTTCGCGTCGTTCATGCTCGAAATCGACGTCGATATCGGGCGGTTCGTTGCGCTCCATGGAAATAAAGCGCTCCGTCAGGAGGCTGACCTTCGCTGGATTGGCATCGGTTATACCCAACGCGAAACACACAATGGAATTGGCCGCCGAACCGCGACCCTGGCAAAGGATGTCCTGGCTGCGCGCATAACACACCATGTCGTTCACGGTGAGAAAGAATGCCTCGTATTCCTTCTTCTCGATCAGCTTCAGCTCACGCTCGATATCGGCCTGAATCGTGGGCGGCACACCGTTTGGCCAACGTCGGGCCGACCCTTCGGCGACGAGATGACATAGCCATTGCATGGCTGTGTAATGCTCGGGAACCAGCTCTTTGGGGTATTGGTAGTGCAAATCGTCCTTCAATGAGAACGTGCAACGCTTTGCGATGCGAACGCTCTCTTCCAGCAACGCCTTGGAGTAAATTGTTTCCAGCGCGGAACGTTTGCGCAAATGTCGCTCGCCATTGCGAAACAGCACATCTCCAGCTTCGGCGATGGTCGTGCGATGACGAATCGCCGTCATCGTTTGTTGCAAGGGAAGGCGCTTGCGTATATGCATGTGCACGTCACCACTGGCTACGCGCGGCAGTTGCAGTTCGTCACCCAATGTTTCAAGTTCGACAAGACGTGCTTCGTCATTGCTGTCGCGGTGCAGTTCCACCGCGAGCCACGCACGATCGCCGAAGAGGTGCCTCACCCATTGACCATGCTCGCGATTGGCTTCTCGTTCGGGCATCCACAGCACCAACGTGCCGGGCGCACCGTCGGCCATATTGGCCCTGGTGAGGTGATAGTCGCCCTTTTCGGAAGCTCGCCGCCCCTGCGTAATCAAACGACACAGCGAAACATAACCTTGCTTGTTCTGCGCCAGAAACACCAGCTTGGGACCATCGGCAAGCCGGATTTCCGTGCCGACGATCAACGGTACTTTCGCATCGCGGGAGGCTTCCCACGCCCGCACGATACCGGCAAGCGAGCATTCGTCGGTAATCGCCAACGCGGTATAGCCGCACGTATGGGCGCGCTCGAAAAGTTCGTGTGCGCTGGACGCTCCACGCTGGAACGAGAAATCCGACAGGCAGTGCAGTTCCGCGTAATCGCTCATGCGAACCACCCGTGCAACATCCAGCCGGATTGTTCATCCGGCGCGCAAAAGGCCCACGCACGTTGTCCGAGCGACGTTTTGACGATGTAGTAATCGCGACGCATCTCGCCGCCATCCCACCATCCGGTTTCCAACCGTTCCGGGCCGGCGAGAATATGCACCGTGCCGCGCAAGGGAACGGGACGCTCCAACAACCAGGTGGGACGCGCTCTTGGCTCGATAAAGTCTCCGTCTTGAACAGCTACGCGTTGCGAGTACTCCGGGCGCGGGTCAATGGTGGTGCCCCAGCGATACACCGCGTCATCGCCCAATCGTGCACGCAAGCGTTCGCGCAGTTGTTCGAAAGGCAGCGCATGGGCAGGACGTTCATCGAACAGATCGCAACTAGCCGGCGTGAAACCGGGCAGATCGTCGGCAATCAACCGTAGCGATAATACGGGCGCAGGCAACTGTACCTGTTCCAGGCGACCACGTGCCGCATCGAACAACACCTCAGCATCGCGTTCGGGCGAGAGCATGCCCACGAGCACCTGTGTAGCGTCGCCTTCACGATGTTCCAGCCGCAGTGCAAACCGCTGCACGCCGCCATCGCGGCCGCAAAGATAAGCGGCAAGATCGCCCATCATCCGCTTCAGCGGAAAAACCAGCGCCGCGATGTTCTCCACTTCGTGCGACAGTTCGATGCGCCAATCCACCGCATCGGGCGGTACGAACAGATCAAGCCCTGCCGGTGCATCGCCCAGCAGACGATCCATCGCTTGCAAGAGTTCCTTGCCGAAACGACGTTGCAGGCCATCACGTGGCATGCGCAGCACTTGCCCCAGAGAGCGGATGCCCATGCGCGGCAATGCATCTATGGCATGGTCTGGCAAGCGACTGTATCGCAAGGGCACGTCATCGAGCGCACGCTGCATCGTTTCGTGTGTGAAAGCGGCCTGACCATCGCTCACACCCGCGAGCACGTAGGCGGCGTGCGGCGTAGGTGCGGCTACGATGCGATGGTGAAAGCCCAGCGCCGCAAAATCGCTGCGCAGGTTGCGCTCCATCGTCGACCATTCGCCCAAAAGATGTCGGCTGCGGCTGATTTCCAACACGATGGCCTGCGGCAATAACGCCACCTGCGAGCTGTAGCGATAGGCCACGCCAGCGAGAAACTGCTGCCAGCGATGAACCTCGGATGCGTCGTACGGAATCGCTTCAAAACGCGCCAGCAGGGCCTGCGCAGTGGTCAGGCGTTGACCGGTGTGCAGACCCGCCTTGCGCGCAGAAGCATTGACGGCGACGACAACCCTGGCATTGAGCGGGCCGTCCACCAGCACCAGCGGACTGTCATCCGGGCGGCGACGGAGGACGCCATCCAGCGCCAATCGCGGCAGCAACAGACAGGCCCACAACATAGACGGGCCTCACGCCGTTTGCTTCTTTCGAGCGTGATTCCAGCAAAGGCCGGAATCGGGCATGCGAGGCATATGCTGATGAACCACATGCATCGCCTCCCGATTCCAGCCTTCGCTGGAAAGACGTTGAGAGGGATCGAAAGGAATCGGTTGCGATGGCGCGTTGCCACCACGGCATTTACGTATCCAGATGGACGTATGTGGCGAGGTTGCAAGTTCGAGCCGCAATGCGGCAGGCGAGGCGTTCGCCATATGCCGGCGATCGCGAAACACGAATGCCAGCGCTTGACCGGTATCTGCCGCCACTTGCAAGCGCCGCAGACTTCGATCATCTGCCTGAAGCGGCCATGCCAATACGGCAGCACAACTGCCCGAACGCAGACATTGCTCGGCAGCCCATAACACCTGCTTTTCTTCCGTGTCGACGATTTCCAGTTGCTGCAGATTCACGCCTTGCTGGCGCCATCCCATCGCACACGGTAGATACGGTGGTGCAATTAACAACACGGGGCGATGCCCTTGCGTAAGTCGCGCCACGGTTGGCAGCACCAATTGCAACTCGCCGATGCCATCGGCCGGCAACAGGATTTCCGTCAGTGACGCTTCGGGCCAACCACGCGCCGGCAATAGCGCATCAAGCATGGGCCAGCCCGTGGGCTGGCCGCCTTCGATCGGCGGTACCGCCTGCCCACGCCAAACGTGCCGTGCATCCAGCAAGTTCGACAACACTACCGCCGCACTCATCAGCTGCCCCTCACGAGGCCAGCGAAAAGCCCTTCGATGGCGAAGTCTTCCGTGGGATCGGGATCGATGGGCTGATAGCCGGGGCTGTTCGGCAGCAGGCGGATCACATCGCCTTTCCAGTACAGCCGCTTGATGGTGAAGCGATCGCTCGCCACGCGGGCGGCCACCACCTGGCCGTGGCGTGCTACCGGTGTGGCGTGCACGGCGACGAGGTCGCCATCGAGAATGCCCTCGTCGCGCATCGAGTCGCCGATAACGCGCACGAGATAATCCGGCTTCAGGCGGAACAGCCAGCGCGATACATGCAGGCTGCGCTCCACCCGCGACTCAGAAAAAATCGGCTCGCCTGCCGCGATGCGGCCGATCAGCGGCAACTCCAAGGTATCGGCTGCGAGCGGATCGACTTCCTGGATCAGCCGGATGCCGCGTGAGCGATTGGGTTCGACCACCAGCCGGCCCTTGGCCTCCAGCGAGCGTACATGCTTGAGCACGGCGCTGACGCTTGGAATGCCCATCGCCTGCCCGATCTGCTCCAGCGTCGGGGCCTCTCCATCGCGCTCCACGCGCTCGCGGATGAAGGCGAGGATATTGAACTGGCGGCTGGTGAGCTGGAGGGTCATGGGTACATCTTTTCACCTTTTTAGGTGAAAATGAAGCCCCTCTCCTGAACCCTCCGCCTGACTAGCGCCTCAGGGGGTCAAACCGGCTCCAGCCAGCCCCACTTGTCCTGAGTCTTGCCGTTGAACAGGCCGAAGTAGAGCTCCTGCAAGCGACGTGTGACGCGTCCTGCCTTGCCGCTGCCGACCTGCTTGCCGTCGATCTCGCGGATGGGCGTGATTTCGGCGGCGGTGCCGCACATCAATACTTCATCGGCCAAATACAGGTATTCGCGCGGGATGTCGCGTTCCACCACTTCGATGCCGTCTTCGCGCGCCAGCACCTTGATGGTGTCGCGGGTGATGCCGGCGAGGATCGAAGCGCTGGCTGGCGTGGTGTGCAGCACGCCATCGAACACCAGGAACAGGTTTTCGCCCGCACCTTCGCTGAGCAGGCCGCTGGAGGCCAGCGCGATGCCTTCACCGAAACCCAGGCGACGCGCTTCACGCGCCACCAACTGTCCGGAAAGATAGTTGCCACCGGCCTTGGCGCCTGCGGGAATGGTATTGGGCGCAAAACGCTGCCAGCTCGACACGCAGGCCGTGATGCCCACTTCCAACGCCTCGGGCCCCAGATACGGGCCCATCGGCCAGGTCGCCACGGCGACATCGATCGGCGTTTCGGCGGAAAGCCCGAAACCACCGAGGCCGCGATAGGCCACCGGACGCAGATAGGCAGCGGAAAAACCGTTCTTGCGGACCACTTCGCGGCATGCTGCGGCCAGTTCGTCCTGCGAGTACGGCAGCACCATGTCGTAGATCTTGGCCGAGAGGTACAGGCGCTTTAAGTGATCGGTGAGGCGAAAGATCGCCGCGCCTTCCGGCGTGACGTAGCTGCGTATCCCTTCGAAGATCGATGAGCCGTAATGCAAGGCATGCGACATCACGTGGGCGGTGGCGTCCTTCCACGGCTTGATTTCACCGTTTTGCCAAATCCATTCGGGATACTGCTGGGCCATGAGGGATCTCCGTTGGGGACCGCCCATGATAACGTGCCGAAGCTTTCGGCACCTTTCATTGAAGTTGCAACCACACGCAGCCGGAGCGATGCACGACGTCAAAGCGCGTTTGCTCGCCCGTGCCACTGCCGTCGTCGGATTCGGTTTGCACGATCAGCGCGTCACCATGCGCAGGCGTTTGGTTGGGTGATGCGGATAAGGAGAGTTGAGAAGCATCGGCATCGCCTCCGTCGGCGGATGCCGACGAGGAAGAAGCCGGCTCGCTTTGGACGCTAAGCAGCGGATGCGACATCAAGCGTGTGAACAGGCGGATATCGGCCACCGCGGCATCTTTTTCGTCCCCACTCCATAGCATCAGGCCAGCAAGACGATTGGGTTTGCGGTCGGCGAACGCGTCGATGACTGCTTGCTTGAGTTGCTGAACATCCGTCGCGCAGGTGACGGCGGGCGGCTGGGAGGTACTTGCCGATGCAGGTGCGCTTGCTGTCGAGGCCGGCGCCGGCAACGCGGGCTTGGCATTGACGTCAGCGCATGCGCGGTCGGTGAAAACCGGGATGCCGTCAGCGCCGATGCAACGATGAATATCGCCTTGCGCCTTAGCGCAAACAGGCACGAGCATAAGCAGCAGGAGAAAAGCGAAAGCACGCATCGGGCAAGCATAGCCCGATGCTTCATGCACGATCAGTGGAGCTGCTCGAGCACGGCGCGCGTCGCTTTCGCACGGTTCAGCGTGTAGAAGTGCAACGCCGGCGCGCCACCTTCCAGCAGGCGACGGCACAGTTGCGCCACGACTTCTGCGCCCATGGCGCGGATGGAATCGGCATCGTCGTAATACGCTTGCATGCGCTTGGCAATCCAGCGCGGAATTTCCGCGCCGCAGGCATCGGAAAAACGCTTGAGCTGCGCGTAATTGGAAATGGGCATGATGCCGGGCACGATCGGCACCGTCACGCCCATGCGGCGCACGTCGTCGACGAAGCAAAAATAAGCATCCGCATTGAAGAAATACTGCGTGATCGCACCGTTCGCACCCGCATCGATCTTGGCCTTGAAGTGGCGCAGATCAGCCTGGACGTCTTCGGCCTGCGGATGCATTTCCGGATACGCCGCCACCTCGACATGAAAATGATCGCCGCTGTGTTGGCGGATGAAGCGCACCAGCTCGGCGGCATAACGGAAATCACCCGGCGTCGCCATGCCCGAGGGCAGATCGCCACGCAGCGCGACGATGCGCTTGTAACCGGCCGCGCGATAGGTATCCAAGAGCTCGGCAATTTCCTTGCGAGTGCCGCCCATACAGGACAAATGCGGTGCGACATCCAGCCCATGCTGCTGATGCAAGCGCGCTACCGTTTCGCTGGTGTAGCTCAGGGTGGAACCGCCGGCACCGAAGGTCACGGAGACATACTCGGGCTTGAGCGCCTTCAGTTCCTTGGCGGTCTTGTCGAGCTGGGTGCGCTGTTCGTCGGTCTTGGGCGGAAAGAATTCGAAACTGATGGCCGGCATGGCAGGGTCCTTGGCGTCAGGCCGACAGTATATATATCTCTTCCTCGAGATGAAAAGATATATATATCCACCTGTCCTAAGCACGCCCATGCAGCGGCGGCGACCCGCTTTGTGCAGAGGCACCCCAACCTCTTGCAGGCTGACACTGCATATTCCGGTCTGTCATCATCGCCGGATTGTGTCGTCCCAAGGGCGGCCGCTGGTTTGGCTTCATGGAGTGCTCGATGTCTTCTTCCAACGCGATCCGCCGCGACGTCGGCCCGTTCGCTCTCATGCTTACCGGGCTGGGCTCGATCATCGGCTCGGGCTGGCTGTTCGGAGCATGGAAAGCGGCCGGCCTGGCCGGTCCCGGTGCCGTCTGGGCATGGGTGCTAGGCGCGGCGATCATCATGACCATTGCGCTGACCTACGCGGAACTGGGCGCGATGTTTCCCGAATCGGGTGGCATGGTGCGCTACGGTCATTACTCGCACGGCTCGCTGGTGGGCTTTATCGCGGCATGGGCAAACTGGATCGCGATCGTGTCGGTGATTCCGGTGGAAGCCGAAGCCTCCGTGCAATACATGGCTTCATGGCCATGGGCCTGGGCGCAGGACATGTATCACGTCACTAATGGTGTGGGCGAACTGAGCCCCAACGGCCTGGCCATCGCGGCAGTGCTGGTGATCATCTACTTCCTGCTCAATTTCTGGAGCGTGAAGCTGTTCGCGCACTCCAACACCACCATTACGGTGTTCAAGTTGATCGTGCCGGCGGCAACCGGGCTGGCGCTGATCGCCAGCGGTTTTCATCCGGAGAAT
Organism: Dyella monticola; assembly: GCF_003363155.1. Lineage (GTDB taxonomy): Bacteria > Pseudomonadota > Gammaproteobacteria > Xanthomonadales > Rhodanobacteraceae > Dyella_B > Dyella_B monticola. Next base: position 127,299 of record NZ_QRBE01000014.1, read on the forward strand.
TTCTCGGTGGGCGTGCATGGTGACAAGCACGCGATCGATATCGCTGCGGTGCTCACCGCGGTGGCCACAGCCGGTATCGTTTTCAGCTTCAACGGCTTCCAGAGTCCGGTGAATCTCGCTGGCGAAGCGCGTAATCCCGGGCGCAGCATTCCGCTTGCCGTGGTCGGTTCGATTTTGTTGGCGACGGTGGTGTACGTGATTCTCCAAGTCGCCTACATCGGCGCAGTGCCGCAAAACTTGCTCGCCAAGGCGGGCTGGCACGGTATCGACTTCCGTTCGCCGTTCGCGGAATTGGCGATCATCGTCAACCTGCACTGGCTGGCGATGCTGCTGTATGTGGATGCATTCATCAGCCCCAGTGGCACCGGCATGACCTATACCGCCACCACTGCGCGCATGATCTACGGCATGGAACGCAACGGCACATTGCCGAAGATCCTTGGTACCGTGCATCCAAAATGGGGCGTGCCGCGCCCGGCGATGTGGCTTAACTTGGCGGTGTCGTTCCTGTTCCTGTTCTTCTTCCGTGGATGGGGCACGTTGGCCGCAGTGATTTCGGTGGCGACGATCATTTCCTATCTCACCGGTCCGGTAAGCGTGATGACGTTGCGTCGTACGGCCACGGAGTTGCATCGTCCGCTGCGCATCGTGGGCTTGCCGGTGCTCGCCGGTGTCGCCTTCATCATGGCGACCGAATTGTTGTATTGGGCGAAGTGGCCGCTCACGGGCGAAATCATTCTGCTGATGGTGGTGGCGTTGCCGGTTTATCTGTATTACCAGGCGAAATCGGGCTGGCATGATTTTGGACGGCAACTGAAAGGTGCATGCTGGCTGATCGTTTATCTGCCCACTATTGCCATCGTGTCGTGGCTGGGAAGTACCACGTTTGGCGGGCGCGGTTATCTCTCTTACGGCAGCGACCTTGTCGTCGTGGCTGTCGTTGGCCTGGTGTTCTATGTGTGGGGCGTGAAATCCGGCTGGCGCACACCAGCGGTGGAAGCGGCACGCGGGGAGGCGCATACCCATCCGGATCTGCCGTTGGTACCGCCGGATGAGGAAACAGCTGAGCGCGTTGTTCGCGACCGATAGCTGAGCATAGCTCGTCGCGCCGCTAACAAGGCGGCGCGTGTGTTCGATCAACCAAGCGCCAGAATGTCGCCCAGCAATGCTTGCGCGGTAACTTCGGGACCTGCACCAGGCCCCTGGATCACCAGCGGCTGCGTGTGATAGCGCGTGGTGGTCAATGCGAATTGATTGTCGGTGCCATACAACCGTGCAGCGGGATGCGTGACCGGTACTTCCGTAATGCCCACGCGCGCCCGGCCACGCTGATTGAGCCGCGCGAGAAAACGCAGTACCTGACCGCGCGCGCGCGCCGTGTCATGCAACGCAGCCAGCGGTCCGTCCAGTTCTTCAAGACGCTCAAGAAATGTTTCGGTGGAAATATCGCGCAGACTTTCCGGCACGAGGCTTTCCACTACCACTTCGTCGCTGCCGAGTGCGAACCCGGCGTTGCGCGCGAGGATCAGCAGCTTGCGCGCAACGTCTTCGCCCGACAGGTCGGCACGTGGATCAGGCTCGGTATAACCAAGCCTGCGCGCTTCGCGCAGCAATTCGGAAAACGGACGGCTACCGTCATACTGATTGAACAGGTAGGAAAGCGAACCGGAGAACACGCCTTCAAGCGTAAGCAGACTATCGCCGCAATCACACAGGCGTCGCAGCGTGGAAAGCACGGGCAAACCTGCCCCGACGGTAGCTGAATCGCCATAACGCCCGCCCGCCGCACGTGCCGCTTGCAGGGCGCGCCAACCTGACAAGTGGCCACCGGCCAACGATTTATTGGCGGTAACGACGTGATAGCCGCGAGCCAGCCAGTCGGCATGACGCGAAGCCAACTCGGTCGATGCCGTGGCGTCGACGACCACTTTCAACGTTGCGTGATGCGCATCCAGGGCCGACAGCAATGCCACATCGTCGCGCGTTGCGCCTTCGCGCTTGAGTCGCTCGCGCAAATCGCGCGCGGCAAGCTGTGCGGCTTCCGTCTGTTGTTTGCGCGAATTGGCCGCGCCGACCAGGTGCAGACGCTTCGCGACCGGCGTGCACAACAGTTTCAAAAAAGCACCACCCACCACGCCAGTACCCAGCAAAACGAGCGCCACCTGCTGCGGTGCGGTAACCGATTTGGGAACGGATGCTTCAGCGAGCACCGCACTCACGCAGTCACCCGGCGTTTCGAAGCATTCCCGCTCACAGCCAGCGCGCGTTGCAGGCCTGCGCCAAGATCGTGCAACAAATCATCACCATCTTCGATGCCAATGGACAAGCGCAGCAGCGTATCGGCGATGCCGGCCGCGCGACGAGCTTCCGGTGCCATGGCAGCGTGCGTCATTGAGGCGGGATGCGCGACCAGGCTTTCCACGCCACCGAGCGATTCGGCCAGCGAGAAGTAATGCAAGCCGTCGACGAAGGCTTCGATCTGCGAAACATCCCCATGCAGTTCGAAACTCAGCATGGCGCCGAAACCCTGCTGCTGGCGCGCAGCCAGTGCGTGACCGGCGTGGTGTTCCAGCCCCGGGAAATACACCTTGCTTACGGCATCGTGTTGATCAAGGTAGGCGGCAATGCGCTCTGCATTTTCCTGGTGCTGACGCAGGCGCACGCCGAGCGTGCGCAGGCCACGCAACGTCAGAAAGCTATCGAAGGGCGCACCGGTAAGACCATTGCAGTTGCCCCACCACTTCAACTGTTCCGCCACGGCCGCATCACGCGCAACAACGGCACCACCTACCACGTCGCTGTGGCCGTTGATGTATTTGGTCGTCGAATGCACGACCACGTCAGCGCCAAGCGCGAGCGGCTGCTGCAATGCTGGCGACAGGAACGTATTGTCGACGACAACGAGCGCGCCAACTGCATGCGCAGCCTGCGCCACGTGACGGATGTCAGTGATGCGCAACAGCGGATTGGATGGTGTCTCCACCCATACGAGCGCCGGCTTCGACGCCAGACCTTCGGCGAGCGCGTGGCTGTCGGTGAGATCGGCAAAGCGAACGTTGAAACGTCCCTTCTTGGCCCAAGCGTCGAGCAGTCGCCAGGTACCGCCGTAACAATCGTGCGCCGCAAGTACGGTGGCGCCTGCGGGAACCAGTTCCAGCGCCAAAGCGACTGCCGCCATGCCACTGGCCGTGACGACCGCGCCCACGCCCTGCTCGAGTTCGGCTAGCGCGTTGCCGAGCAGATCACGCGTGGGATTTCCGCTGCGCGAGTAGTCGTACGCGCGCTTGCCCCCTAGCCCGGTAAAACTGTAATTGGTAGACAGATGCAACGGCGGCACGATCGCGCCGTGCTGAGTATCCGTTTCAATGCCTGCGCGCACGGCACGCGTGCTGGCGGCGGTTTCCTTGGCAATATCGGCGCACATGGCTCAAGCTCCACAACGACTCGGGAGGGCCTGGCGCAGCAGCGGCGCCAGTTTGTTGGTTTCTTTCAAAAATGCATCATGGCCGTACGGGGAATCGACCACTTCCAGCGTTGCCGACCCGCGCAAACGACGTTGCAGTTCGCACAGATCCGCCAAAGGCACCAGGCGATCGGAAGGGAAGCCGATCAAGGTAGCCGGCACGGTGATCGATTCGGGCGCAATGTCGTGTAGATCGATGGATTCGGACAATGCGAGAAAACGTTCCAGATCGAAACGTTCGACGAAACGACGACCGGCGTGCTCCAAATAATCTTCCACCGGGAAATGGAAGCGACCCTCCCGATAATCCGGTGTACCTTCGAAACGGCGCGCAAATTCCTCGCTCCCGCGATAGGTGGTCATCGCCAACTGGCGTGCTAGCGAAAGCGCCTGATCGATGTGGCCCGACGATTGGCCCAGGCGAAGAATCTGGCGCTGAATCGCACGCTGCGCCGTGGACATGGGATGCGCACGATGTGCACCGGCGAGCAGAACCAGCTTCTCCAGCTTGCCCGGATGACGTGCAGCGAAAGCGAGCGCCGTCATGGCACCGTAGGACGAACCGATAAATGCAGCCACCGAGTCAATACGGAGCGCATCGACCAGCGCAGCGAGCGCGTCGGCTTGATCTTCACTGGAAATCGCGCGTGGAGCGTTTTCGAAATCCGACGGGGTCAACCAGTCGATGCTGAGCACGCGGCAATGCGCCAGATCGATCGCTTGCCCATGCCCGACCAGCTCGGACCACCAACCGGACTTGCCGTCATCGGAGCCTGCCACATGGCGATCGGCGGAAATACCGCCTTGCACGATGACCGTGGGCGCACCCGGAGCACCCATCCACTGATAGCGTACGAGCACGGCGCTCGATCCGTTGCCGTACTTGGGTTGCACGGTCAGGCGACGGGAGCTGCGCTGTTCCGTAAGCGCGCCACGTGAGTGCAATGGCACGATCACGGCCGTGTGACGATCGTCGAGTGAAGAATTGGCGAGGCGAGGCATCTTCTTGGTTCTCCTGGTACATCGCCCTGCGGAGAACCTTTGAGGAGTTGCCGTCTACAGCCATGCGACGCACGGGTTGACGACATCCCATCTACCGGTCGGCGCCTAAGCACCCCGCAGGAGTTGGCACCGTTACAGGGTTGATCCTGCGGGTTGCCCCGGCTTCAAAGGGCCTGTCCCTCAGCCGGTCTCGATGAGTGGAATTGACTATACAGACGGTGTTTTCAAGCGTCAATGGACGTTTAGACGTCTAAACGTAAAAACAGCTCAAGAGAACCGGTTATTACCGCCATATGGAAAATGGCCATATCCCGGAGATGCTGGCCCAGTCCAGTGGGTGGCAAGCTGGCGCGCTAGCGGTATCCTCACCGTGACCCTCCTTCAGGATCGCCCTCGACATGAGCATCAAGCCGGACCTCTCCTCGGCCGTCGGCCACACCCCTCTCCTGCGTCTTCGCCATGCTTCGGAGCTGACCGGCTGCGAGGTGCTGGGCAAGGCCGAATTCCTCAACCCCGGCGGTTCCATCAAGGACCGTACGGCGCTAGGACTGATCCTGGACGCGGAGCACAAGGGACTGCTCCGGCCGGGGGCCACGATCGTGGAAGGCACGGCGGGCAATACGGGGATCGGGATGGCACTGATCGGTGCAAGCCGCGGCTACCGGACGGTGATTTTCATGCCTGACACGCAGAGCCGGGAGAAAATCGATACCTTACGTGTGGCGGGCGCCGAAGTACGGCTAGTACCAGCCGCTCCCTTCAAAGACCCGAGGCATTACGTACACATTGCCCGCGCCTACTGCGAAAGCTTGAACGAACAAGCGGCGGGGAGTGCCTGGTTCGGCAATCAGTTCGACAACACGGCCAATCGCGACTGGCACCAGGCGACCACGGCGGTAGAGATATGGGAGCAAACCGGGGGGGGAATCGATGGCTTCGTCTGCTCTGCGGGCACAGGGGGTACGCTCGCCGGTGTCGGCGCTGCTCTGAAGTCGCGCAAATCCGCTGTGAAGATTGCACTTTCCGATCCCACTGGATCGGCGCTCGCCCATTACATCAACCGTGGCGAATTGCTCGCGGAAGGAAATTCCATCAGCGAGGGCATCGGCTCCAGCCGCATTACGGCCAACTTCCAGGACGCCCCTATCGATCTGGCTTGGTCGATTCCGGATCAGGAATCTGTCCCGCTAGCACATCAGCTGCTGCGTGATGAGGGGTGGTGCGTGGGAGGTTCCAGCGGCGTCAATCTGGCGGGAGCGATTCGGCTCGCGAAAGCACTCGGACCGGGGCATACCATCGTCACCGTGCTGGCCGATGCCGGCACGCGCTATCAGGCCAAGCTGTTCAATCCGGCTTTTCTTCGGGAGAAAGGTATTCCCGTTCCAGGCTGGCTGCAGCAATCGTTCGGCGGCTAGCACAAGGCGCACTTCAAACCACGCGCATTAACCTGGCCGCGTCCAACGGGACAGCCTTGGGACAGCGGATGCGCGATGACGTCGGTAGCATTCGAAAGGATCACCATCGTCTGCGTTACCGGCTTTCCGGGCGCTCGTGGCGCTGCACTTCCATGTGCTTGGTCACAAGCAATAACCTCGATGGAGCATTGACATCCAACCCTCTCCGTGCGATCGGTCATCAGCTGGGCACGTTTCCAGCAGAACGCTCAGGTGGCTATAAAGCAAAACGCACTCCCGGCGAAGGAAGGTGTTTTTAGGGATAAGGCCCTAGGGTGAGTCGTTGGGGATGTACCCGGCGCACCAAAGCAAAAACCCCCACCGGACTCGGTGAGGGTTTTTTAGGATAAAGCCCCTGGCGGTGACCTACTCTTGCATGGAAG
>NZ_QRBE01000015.1 GCF_003363155.1 Dyella monticola
CCGACGCCAATGCGACGACCGATTTCGAGGTCACGCTGGAGAATGGGTTGACGTACGCGCACCTGGCCTACCAGCTCGCCAAGATGATCGTGCCTAGCGCGGTGACCGTTCCATTTGAAGTGAGCGAGGTGACGTCTCATCTGTTCAGCGCCTATCAGTCCTACAACCTCGGCGATAAAGAAGGCGCAACCCATGCAATGGCCGACGCACTCACTAGCGCAACCTCCATCCCTGGTTATATCCAGGCTGCGCGCGCGCAATCGGGAGCGTACCGCTCACCGCGACCGATCGTGGCCACGCCAGCGAACCAGTTGCGCTTCGAGGCCCCCAAGCCGTTTTCGACTGATGCATCCGGCTTCCTCCCGCTACCGCGCGGATCGCATTTTGCAGGGCTCTACGCCAAGGACGCGAAGTTATATGCCAAGAAAGACGGGCAGTATTACGAAGTCTATGTCGACAAGGGCACCCAAACGGTGCGTCTGCAGCCAGCATCCAGGGCGAGGTCGGTATTTTTCGATCCAGCGTTTCAGCGTGATGCCAGTGGCGACTGGAAGATTATCGAAAGAATGGGGTTAAAAGCGGGTGGTCGCACCAGCGATGGAGAAAGCTCACCTAGCGTAAATGGGGGAAATCAGTCAGGGACGTCAAAGGCCGGCGTCAGCGGATCGGCAACCACTCGTCCCCTTAGTGCTCACCAACAAAAATTCCTCTCCAATTTGGACAGTCTCGGTGATGAGTGGAAACATATCTATACGATGGACACCAAATTCGACGAACTGAGCGTACGCGTTCCATTTGCTAAAACGCCCGAGGAGGCAAAGAGGTTAAATGATGCGAGATCAACCATCGCGAATGAATATATTCAAGACGCAAAAAAATACCTTGCATCATTTAAACCGGATGACTCAAAGACCCCTGATTTAGCTATTCCTAAAAATGCCAGGCCTGGTGATTTTATTAAGATTGCATCGAGCAAATCCAACGGCATCTCGATCGGGGAAGACCACACCGACCCCGCAGCGCAACAATATATCGTGGACAACTTGGATTACCTCAAGGACATGGGTTATAGAACACTCTATGTGGAGAGGAACCTCGGGTACGACGATATCCATGATAAAAATGGCATCCCTACCACGCTGGCACACGAAGCCCGGAGTAGAGGCATGAACGTCATCGATGTGGAATCCTCCCTGTCGAGAGGGGACGATACCTTTGGAAAGCACTTTAATGCACAGTCCTTAAAAAGCGTTGTTTTTGGAGGCGATCCAGGCGAGCGAATGAAGTCATTTTCTTATCACCTCAAATACACAGTAGACCGGGATTTAAAGCAGGATCCCGACATGAAATATGTAATCCTCACCGGAAATGGCCATGCGTCCATGAAGAATTTTGCCAGCGCGGGCTTTCCCGGAGCGTCCGACCTTTTGAACATTCCGACGGCATATGTAAAAACGGGATGGACACCTGGGGTATCTGCTCTGCCTGGAAAAAGATTTTCCATCACTACGGGCTCGAATCCACCCCGCTAGAGCCTATCCAGGAGCCGCCTGCACGCCAGCCAGCGCATGCGCGTCGATAACCTCTTCAACGCCGGCACTCGGCTTCGCGGTTCGCTTTGCACGCTCCGCGCAAAGACGATGCAACCACTGCCAAAGTCTTTGAACCGTGGAGAGCTGCATGGTGATGAATATTTTTTTAGGAGCGTGCCAGAGAGCGACGCGGGACATGCTTTCGCTGTCTCGCGTCGCTTCAATGTGCCTGTCACGCAAGGGTTGCAAAGTGTCCAGATGCGCGACGCACCGCGTATCGCGAAATCTTGCCGAGCCCTTGCGGACACCTTGCGGCAGCCTGACGCATATCGAAAAACGATGCGAATTAAAGCAGGTAACGACGCGCCACTATGCACGCAATCGTTGCGTTTGTTCCCGGGCGCGCGGCGCCTCTTGTTGTGAAAGAGCTGTATACAGGCCAGTACAAACCATGCGCGCGCATCCCTCGTAGCGCTGCCCATGTTTGATATCACAAGCGACTAATCGCATGCGCGCATCCGCCGCGGCGCTCAGCATTGAGCATGCTTTGCAAAAAACACCTCAATTTTGCGTTTGATTTTGTATATGAAGTCTTAGCGCCGCTTTGTACGGAGGTGGGGAGCGTTCATCAAGATGACTCATCAGCGAGAGCTTGCGTTTACTCTTTGCATCAATCGCAATAGATCGGCGAATGAAGTTACGAATGCATGCTCCTTCAATATCGCACGCCACGCGTCACCTTGCTGCGGGATCGATTAGCGCGCATAACTGCATCGCTTCCTTCAGGTTTTTGACAAGCCAAGCATGACGCGCACTTCGCTCGCGCGGAGTGGCATTCACACATAGGGCGAGGGAAGCCTCCGAATTTCGACTCACTTACAACGAAAGAGGGGCTAAACGTGAACTTGCAACATCAACACATAGCATTGGCGATTCGTATCGCCTTGGCACTGGGAAGCACTGCTCTGGCCACCGTAGCCTTCGGCCAAACAACGACAACACCGACGGCAACAAGCCAACCGACGCAGACCACCGCACAAGACCCATCCGGCACCCCATCCCAAACCGGTGCGCAGCCGCAAACCAGCGCGCAGGCACAGCAGCAATCGACGGCGACACCGCCACCTCCTCCTCCGCCTCAGAACAACGGGCAATCCAAGCCACAGACCTTGCAGACCGTTACCGTCACCGGTTCGATGATTCGCAGCGTGGACGTGGAAACAGCACAACCCGTTACCGAGATCACCCATGAAGCCCTGCAGCAACAAGGCTTCGTCAGTGTCGGGCAGATTCTTCAGAACGTTTCATCGGTTGGCTCTCCCGGCACGAGCAACCAAAGTTCGCTGGGCGACATCGTCGGACAGTACGCCAGCCTGCGTGGCCTGGGCGCGCCACGTACGTTGATTCTGGTGGACGGCGAACGTTACACGACCGATATCTTCGGTCAGACTGACCTCAGCACGATCCCAAGCTCGCTGATCGATAGCGTGGAAATCCTGCAAGATGGCGCGTCATCCATTTACGGTTCGGACGCGATTTCAGGTGTCATCAATATCCACACCAAGAACGTGGATGGGTTGTATCTGGACACCTACAACAGCACGTACGCACCGGGTAATTTCGGCAAAGAAAACCAATTCAGCTTGACCGGCGGCCATAAATTCAAGCGAGGGTCGTTCACGTTCAACATATCGATCCAGAACCAGAATCAGATCATGGCTGACGAAACCTGGCTCAGCAAATACGGTTACGGCAGCTTCCCGCAGTATCCGCAATCGGTGCAGCCGTCTGATTACGGCACGATCCTGGGCGTCACGGGCCCTGCCAGCACCGCCTATCCTTATCCGATAACGGTCAACGCGGGCCAGAACGGACTGAACATCGCCAACTATCATCCCAACACGTTTGGCGTGATCTATCCCAGCCCCTACTTCAGCAATGACTACGCCAATCAGGCGCAGTACGAAACATTCATTCCGGACAATCGCCTGAAGTCGTACACGCTCAAAGGTGATTACGACATCACCGACAATATCAAGGCCGTATTCACCGGCACCTATAACACCAATAACGCGACCGACTATATTGGCGGCTATCCGTTGAGTTCGCTGACGCCCGCCAATGGCGCGAATCTGGCCAATGCGCTCGGCTTGCCGCCGGGTAGTCTCGGCGCCGCATGGTTCCCGACGCTCTCCCCGGCGAGCTATTACAACCCGCTGCCCGGCAATACCGTGTCGTTCTCTCTGCCGCTGTATGAACCCAACCGCGTGAACGTTAACAACATCAAGCAATATGGCTTCCGCACGGGCCTGGAGGGTGAATTTTCAGCGGGCCAGAACGAGTTCAATTGGAATGTGGGTTACAGCGACTATCGCTACATCCAGGATTCGGGTGGTCCGGGCAATTTGAATCTGGTGCATTTGTATAACGCCATCGGTCCATCGTTCCTGGCATCCAACGGGCAGGTTGAATGCGGCACGCCGACTAACGTGATCGCCGGTTGTGTCCCGCTCAATCCGTTCTCCGGTTCGGGTGGACTGACGCCTGCCGAGATCAATTATCTCAACTACACTTACTTCACGCATTCATGGAGCGAAACGCGCAATATCGAAGCCAATTTGAGCGGCGACATGTTTACTTTGCCGCAAGCGATGGGCGAGGGTGACGTGACCTTCGCCGTGGGCGCCGACCACCGCGATGTCTCCGGTGGCGTGACACCCGACCTCTACACGCAACAAGGCCTCAACACCAATCTGCAGCAAAATCCTGGTGAAGGCTCCTACGGCATCAACGAAGCGTACGCCGAACTCAACGTGCCCCTGCTCAAGGATCTGCCGGGCGCGAATCTGCTGAATTTCGATATTTCGCACCGCTTCTCGCGTTACACCAACTTCGGCACCACTAATAACAACTCTTACAAGCTCTCCTACAAGCCGGTCGATGATCTGTTGATCCGCGCCAGCTATGGCACCGGTTTCCGCGCACCGTCCATCTCCAATTTGTACGGCGGCACGATGCAGAGCTTTACGAGCTACACCGACCCCTGCGACGTCAACTTCGGCCTGACCGCCAATCCTGTAGTGGCATCGCGCTGTCTCGGCGGCTTCGCCAACCTACCGGCGGTTGGCCCTGGTTTTACGCAGCTAACGACAACCGGCGTACCGGTTACCGGTCCGAACAGCGGCAGCACGACCCCCTATTACACCGGCGCCAATGCGGCACTGAGGCCGGAAACGTCCAAAAACTACACCGCCGGTATCGTCTACAGCCCCAATTGGCTAACCGGCTTCAACATCACGGCGGACGCGTACCGAATCCGCGTCGATAACATCATTACGCTGCCTTCTGCCGACAGCATTCTGGACAACTGTTACCTGCTGGGTGAAACGCAACAGTGCTCGCAGTTCTCACGCTCGGCGAGCAACGGCCAGATCGTGAATCTGCTGCAAGCCTTGGTGAACGAAGGCTTCGTCGACGAACGCGGGGCCGATCTCTCCTTGAGCTATCTGTTCCCCGACACGCCGGTCGGCAAGTTCAAGATCGATACCAACGGCACCTACATCAACTCACTGCATGAGCAGACCGTCGCCGGCGGGCCGGTGGTGAGCTGGAACGTGGGTACGTACGACCCGGTGCTTGGTCCGATGTGGCGTTTCCGCGATGTCAGCAACATCAACTGGTCGTGGGGCAGCTTCGGCGCGACGTGGACCGTTCGCTACTTTTCCTCGCTCAAGGAACCCTGTCGACCAGATGCCACGAACCTGCAGGAGTACTTCCCGTGCAACGAACCCAATAGCTTTGTGCAGGGTCAACTTGGCGCATACCGCCAGGGCGCGTTGGCTTTCAACGATCTGCAGTTCAGTTGGAAAGCGCCGTGGCATGGCGAGATTTCCGTCGGCGCCACCAACCTCTTCAACCGTCGCGCTCCGCTCAGCTATACCGGTGCGGAAAGCGTCATCGGTCCGCTGGGTCCGACCGGTACGGATGGTTTTACGCAGTATGCGTATAACCCGCAGTACGACATCGGTCGCGTGGTGTATTTGAAGTACGAGCAGAAATTGTTCTGAACGCTTGCGCGCCCTCCCCCTGCTTGCAAGGGGGGGGCGGGATGGGGCTGCGTGAGCTTGGTGTACTGCTGAGATTTGCCGCGAGGTTGCGTCAACCCTCCCCTACTACACGCAGGGGAGGGGACTGATGCGGCAAGAGCGAATTTATGACTCGCGCGCGAGCACGCGCTGCCGCACGCCTTTTCGCTCCCTTCGACGTGCACGCCATGCTGCCCAACGTTCGCCCAGACAGGAGAAGATCACATACAGCGCGGGCGTGCTCAGCAGCGTAAGGCTCTGCGAAATCAGCAAACCGCCGATCAGCGCGATACCCAATGGGCGACGCAGATCGGAACCTTCGCCAAGCCCGATGGCAATCGGCAGCGCGGCAAGGATCGCCACCATCGTGGTCATCATGATCGGGCGAAAACGCACCAGGCTCGCTTCGCGTGCAGCTTCAAGCGGCGTCTTGCCGTGCTCGCGCTGCGCGACCAGGGCAAAGTCGATCATCATGATGGCGTTCTTTTTCACGATACCGATCAACAGCACCAACGCGATCTGCGCGATGACCGACATATCCGTATTCGTAAACCACAACGCCAGCAGCGCACCGACACCGGCCGCCGGCAAGGTCGAGAGAATGGTGACCGGGTGGATCAAACTCTCGTACAAAATGCCCAGCACGATGTACACGGTAAGGATCGCGCCGAAGATCAGCCACAACCCGCCACTCTGCGATTGCTGAAAACGGCGGAAATCGCCGCCGATATCAAGCTTGATGTCGCCGGGCATGCGCATGTTGTTGGCGGTGCCCTGCACGATTTGCAGTGCCTCGCCCATGCTCACGCCCGGCGCGAGATTGAAGCTCAAGCTCATGGTCGTGTACTGATTGGTGTGCGACACCTGTGTTGGCGCAAGGCCCGGTACCTGACGCGCGAACGCCGACAGGCGCACCATCGTGCCATTGCTTGCGGCCACCAGGATGTCGTCGATGGAGCGCGGCGTAGCCGTCTGCTCCGGTACCGCGTTCACCACTACTTTGTACTGGTTGAGGTCAGCGTAGATATTGCTGATCTGCCGCTGGCCAAACGCATCGTAGATGGCCGAATCGATCGAGCCGATGTTGACCTGCAGACGTGCAGCCTTGTCGCGATCGATCACGATGTTCTGCTGCAAGCCTGCATCATCAAGATCGCTGCCCACATCGCGCAGCTTCGGATTCTTCCTGAGTTCATCGACCAGCTTGGGCAACCATGTCTGCAGTTTTTGCGAGTCATCGCCCTGCAGCGAAATTTGATATTGCGCACCCTGACTGGTACCGCCGCCGCCGAAGCTGGGCAGATCCTGGATGGCACGCAGGCGCACATTGAGGTCCGGATACCTCGCCGCTTTCTTGCTCAAGCGCGTAAGTGCGGTGAATGTGTCGTCCGTGCGACCTTGTGCATGCGTCTTGAGCTGGATGTCGAAGCTGCCCGCCGCGCCCTGGCGCGTACTGCCCAATCGCGAGCCGACCACGGCGACGTCGTGATCGCGCAGCAGCATGTCGATCAGGCGCTGCTGGCGTGCCGCCGAATCCTGGAACGAAACGGTGGCGCCCGACGTGGCACGGCCGCGGATGAGGCCGGTGTCCTGCATCGGGAAAAGGCTGGTCTTGATCTGCCCTGACATCAGAATCAGCACGGTAATGCCGATCAGCACCAACGGCGTAAGCGAAAACATCAGCGCATGGCGCAGCGAGAAGTCCAGCGACTCCTGGTATATCTTCACCATGCCTTCGTGCATGCGCTCCAGCGCACGCCCTACTCTGGACGACTCTTTCGTATCGTTGTGACCACTCAGGAAATGGCCGCACATCGATGGCGTAACGGTGAGCGACACGATGGCCGATACGATGATCGCGCCCACCAGCGTCAAGGTGAATTCCTTGAAGAACATGCCGGTGATGCCGCTCATGAACAACAGCGGGATGAACACCGCCACCAGCGAAGCGGTGATCGAGACAATCGTGAAACCGATCTCGCGCGCCCCCGCCAGAGCCGCCTCGAATCGGCTCATACCTTGGTCGATGTGGCGGATCACGTTTTCGATTACCACGATCGCATCGTCCACCACAAAGCCGATGGCGATCACCAGCGCCAGCAAGGTGAGGTTGTTGAGCGTGAAGCCCAGCGCGTACATGATCACCGCCGCACCGGCCAGCGAGAGTGGCACAGCCACTGCGGCGATCAGCGTCGGCGCAAGCCGGCGCAGGAACAGCGCCATCACCAGCACGACCATCGCAAGACTGATCAGCAAGGTGGCCTGCACCTCATGCAACGATGCGCGAATGGTGGGTGTGCCATCGAAGTAGGTGACCAGGTTGGTGCCCGGCTGCAGGTAGTCCCGCAGGAGCGGCACTTCCGCCTTCACCCGGTCGGTCACGTCGATGATGTTGGCGTTCGACTGGCGATACACATACATCAGGATCGCCGGTTTGCCCTGGAACCATGCGGCCTGATAGGCGTCCTGCTGACCGTCGTACACGTGCGCGATGTCTTTCAGGTGCACCGGCACGCCCTTGCCGTTGGTGGCGATCACCAGGTTCGCGAAGTCCGCGGCGTTATGCAGCGCGTCGTTCGCTTCCACGGCCATCGTGGTTTTGCCATCGGAAAGAAAACCTTGCGGCTCGAACACGTTGGCGGCGGTCAGCGCGTTGCGTAGCTGATCGGGCGATATGCCCATGGCGTTCAAGGCGCGCAGGTTGACATCAATGCGCACAGCCGGGGTTGCGGCGCCGGTAATATCCACTTCGGACACACCGGGAAGCTGGCGCAAGCGCTGCGCGAGCAGCGAATCGGCCACGTCGTAGAGATCCCGCGCCGACTGCGTTTGGGAGGTCAGCGCGAAGGCGATGATCGGATCGTCGTTCGGGTTGGCCTTTTCGTAACTGGGCTGGCCGTTGAGGCCAGAAGGCAGGTCCGCCTGCGCAGCGTTGATGGCGGCTTCGACATCGCGGGCGGCATCGTCGATATTCCGGCCGGTGTCGAACATCAAGAAGATCTGCGTGCTGCCTAGCGAGCTGGACGAACGCATCGTATCGATGCCGGGCACCTGGCCCAGGTGGCGTTCCAGCGGCGCCGCCACGGTGGCGGCCATGGTGTCGGCGCTGGCGCCGGCTTCGGATGCGCTGACGAAGATGGCAGGAAACTGCATGTCCGGCAACGCGGCGACGCCGAGCAGGGAGTAGCAGATGACGCCGATCGCGAACACACCCATCGCCAGCAGCGAGGTGCCGATCGGGCGACGGATGAAGGGGCCGGAAATGTTCATGCTCGAAACAACGTGCGATGGGCGAAAAGGTTGAGGCGTGTGCTCGTTTCCTTCGAGCTTGGCGCGTCGAATCTCAACATGCCGGGTTTTACCCCCTCCCCTGCAAGCAGGGGAGGGAGCGGGTGCTGACATTTACGCAGATCGGATGCCTGCGCGTCCGACGCCCTCACCCCGCGTCACGCACAGCATGGCGCAACGCCCGCCGATCTCTACGCTCCTGCAGCCAATCGGAAAAACGTTCCATGTACAGATAGATCACCGGCGTGGTGTACAGCGTCACCAGCTGCGAAAGCAGCAGGCCGCCCACGATCGATACACCCAGCGGACGGCGCAGCTCCGCGCCGATGCCGGTGCCCAGCGCCAACGGCAGTGCGCCGAGCATGGCAGCGGCGGTGGTCATCATGATGGGGCGGAAACGCAGCAGGCATGCACGACGGATCGCTTCGCGCGGTTTCATGCCGGTGCGCTGCGCTTCGATCGCGAAGTCGATCATCATGATCGCGTTCTTCTTCACGATGCCGATCAAGAGGACGATGCCCACGATGCCATCCACCGACAGGCTCATGTTGCACAGGATCAACGCGAGCAACGCACCCACGCCAGCCGGCGGCAAGGTGGAAATGATCGTGATCGGATGGATGTAGCTCTCGTACAGCACGCCCAGCACGATGTAGATCACGATGATCGAGGCGAGCAGCAGTAAGGCTTCGTTGCTGAGCGAGGAAGAGAACTCCGCCGCCTTGCCGATGAACTGCCCGCGCACTTGCGGCGGGAAGTTGAGCTGCTTCTCGACCTGATGGATCGCATCCACCGCTTCGGAAAGCGAGTAGCCCGGCGCCAGATTGAACGAGACCGTCACCGCCGGCAATTGCTGCTGATGGCTGATCACCAGCGGCGCGGTGGTCACCTGGGCGTTCACCAGCGAGGCCAGCGGAATGGTGCCACCGCCGCCGATGATGATGCCGGTGTTGGCCGTGGCAATGCCGGTGGTGGTGGACGAGTTGCTCGATGATGCCTGGCCGAAGGTGGTGGCATTGCTGCCGGTGAGCGCGCCGCTGCCGTTGCTCTTGACCGTGAGCTGGTTGAGCAGCGAGGTGCTGCTGCGGAATTGCGGCGCCACTTCCAGTACCACGCGGTACTGATTCAACTGCGTGAAGATGGTGGAGATCTGGCGCTGGCCGAACGAGTCGTACAGCGTATCGTCGATGGTCTGCACCGGCACACCCAGGGTGCTGGCCTTGTCGCGATCGATCGTCAGCTTGAGCGCCGTACCCTGGTCGGCGAGGTTGTTGTCCACATCCGCCAGTTCCGGGCGCTGGCGCAACGCCTGCGTCATCTGCTGTGCATACTGCGACAGCTCCTGCGAGTTCACTTCCGAGAGCGAGTACTGGTACTCGGTGGCGGCCACGCGCGTATCCAGCGTCACGTCCTGCACCGGCTTCAAGTACAACGCAACGCCCGGAATGTCGGCGGCATCGTTCTGCAGGCTCTGCACCACTTCATCCAGGCTGCCGCGCTTGCTGCGGTCTTTCAGCACGATGCTGAGCTGGCCCTCGTTGAGCGTGGGGTTGATCGAGCCGGCGCCAATGAAAGCCGCCACACCGGCGACATTCGGATCTTTCTGCAGCGCATCGGCCACCGCCTTGGTGCGCTGTTCCATCTGCGGGAAGGCCACGTTCTGATCGGCCTGCACCACGCCGGTGATCAAGCCGGTGTCCTGTTCGGGCAGCAGGCCCTTCGGAATCACCATGTAGAGGAAGACCGTCACCGCCACGGCGATGAACGCCACCGCGATCATCACGCGCTGATGGTCCAGCACCCAATCCAGCGTGCTTTCGTACAAGCCAACCGTGCGCGCCCATACCGTACGCTTGCCGGCTGCGGCGTGGCGCTCGTGCGCGTCGTCACCTTCGGGCAATGCATCGGGCTTGAGCAGGTAGGCGCACATCATCGGTGTCAGTGTCAGCGACACCAGCATCGAGATCACCACCGCAGTGGCGAGCACCCATGCGAATTCGTGGAACAGGCGGCCGGTGACGCCGGGCATCAGCAGCAGCGGCAGGAACACCGCGATCAGCGACACCGTCAGCGACAGCACCGTGAAGCCGATTTCCTTCGCGCCGATTTCCGCCGCCTCCTTGCCGTCCTTGCCTTGCTCGATGTAGCGCACGATGTTTTCGATCATCACGATCGCATCGTCCACCACGAAACCGGTGGCCACGGTGAGCGCCATCAGCGAGAGATTGTCCAGCGACATGCCGGTGAACGACATCACGCCGAAGGTGCCCAGCAAGGACAGCGGCACCGCCACCGACGGAATGATCGTGGCCCACAGGCGACGCAGGAACACGAAGATCACTCCCACCACCAAGGCGATGGTGAGCAGCAACGTGAACTGCACGTCCTCCACCGAGGCGCGGATGGTGATGGTGCGGTCGGCGAAGACATCCAGATGCACGTCCGCTGGCAGCACGCTGCGCAGCTGCGGCAAGATGTCGCGGATGTGCTGCACCGTCTCCACGATGTTCGCGCCCGGCTGGCGACGGATATCCAGCAGCACGGCCGGTTTTCCGTTGGCCCACGCGGCGAGCTGATCGTTCTCGACGCCGTCGAGCACCTTCGCCACGTCGGACAGACGCACCGGCGCGTTGGTGGTGCTGTTGTAGGAAATGATGGTGTCTTTGTATTGGGCCGCCGTCTCGAGCTGATCGTTGGTGGAAATGGTGTACGACTGCGTGGCGCCGTTGAGCGTGCCCTTGGGCGCGTTGACGTTGGCCTCAGTCAGCGCGTTGCGCACGTCTTCCATGGTGAGGCCGAGGTTGGCCAGCTGCGCCGGATTTACCTGGATGCGCACGGCCGGGCGCACGTTGCCGGCGATCGATACGAGGCCCACACCCTGCACCTGCGAGAGCTTCTGCGCGAGGATCGAATCGGCCAGATCGTTCACGTAGCGCAACTGGCGACTGTCGGAGGTGAGCACCAGCGTCATGATCGGCGCATCGGCCGGGTTCACGCGGTTGTACACCGGCGGATACGGCAGGGTGCTGGGCAAGGTGCCGCGCGCCTGGTTGATCGCCG
Organism: Dyella monticola; assembly: GCF_003363155.1. GTDB lineage: Bacteria > Pseudomonadota > Gammaproteobacteria > Xanthomonadales > Rhodanobacteraceae > Dyella_B > Dyella_B monticola. Next base: position 11,966 of record NZ_QRBE01000015.1, read on the forward strand.
CCTGTACGTCCTGCGCCGCGATATCGATATCGCGGTCCATATTGAACTGCAGCACGATGGTGGACAGGCCCGCCGAGGAATCGGAGGTCATCATGTCCAGGCCGGAGATCTGGCCAAGCTGCCGCTCCAGCGGCGTGGTGACCAGCGAGGCCATGGTCGAGGCGCTTGCACCCGGATAGGTGGTGGTGACCACCAGGCTCGGTGCTTCGATTTCCGGCAGTGCGGACACCGGCAGTTCGCGATAACCGAGCACGCCGAGCAGCAACACCGCCACCATCAGGAGCGATGTTGCGATGGGCCGGCGAATGAAGAGGCTTGAGAATCCCATGGGAATACCGTCACTAAGTATCGGCGCCCTGTCCTTTCAGGAGAGGTTCGCGTTGGCACCCTCTCCCCTCCGGGGAGAGGGTTGGGGTGAGGGGTCGCGCTTGCCGTAAGCCATGTTGCTGTCTGCCGGCCGCTTTGTTTTTTGCTGAACAAACATCCCGCGAGATGGGCCCCTCACCCTAGCCCTCTCCCCGGCGGGGAGAGGGAAGTGCTGCAGCGAGAAGACCCTCTTGCGCATATCAGTCGGCATTTGCGCGATGACCGCCCTTCTTCCACTTCTTCTTGTCGCCAGCCGCCGCGACCGGTTGCGGCACTTCGCCGGGCTTGAGCGCCTGCACCTTGCTGCCGGGCTTGAGGCGGAACTGGCCTTCCGTTACGACCTGGTCGCCTTCGTCCAGGCCGCTGCCGACCATGACGTTGCTATCACCCACTTCGCCGGCCACTTTCACCGGCTGCATCGCCACCGTCTGATCGGGCTGCAGCTTGTAGACGAAATCGCCATCCGGACCACGCTGCACCGCCTGCGCCGGAATCACCAGGCCACCCTGCACGGTGCGTACGCGCAGGCGCACATTGACAAACTGGCCCGGCCACAGGGCGCTCTTGGGATTATTGAAAATGGCACGCAGCTTGAAAGTGCCGGTGCTGGTATCGATCTGGTTGTCGACCACCTGCAAACCGCCCGTGGTGTCGAGCGGATGCGCATCGGCGCGATCCAGCGCAATCACCTCCAGCTTGTTCGCGCCGTTCTGGAACGAGTCGCGCACCGCTTCGAGATTCTGCTCGGGCAGAGTGAAGATCACATAGATCGGCTGGATCTGCGTGAGCGTGACGATCGCCGTAGTGGTAGTGACCACATTGCCCGGGTCGACCTGGCGAATGCCGGCCACACCATCGATTGGCGAAATGATCTTGGTGAAATCCAGTTGCACCTTCGCCGAGCGCGCGGCCGCCGCGTCCGCCACCACGGTGGCCTTCAGCTGGTCGACGCTGTTGCGATAGGTGTCCATGTTGAGCGCGGCCACGTAACCGCTGGCAACCAGTTTCTGGTTGCGGTCCAGCGTGCTGATCGCGGTGGCGAGCGAGGCTTCGTCCTGCTTCTGCTTGGCCACCGCCTGGTCATAGGCCGCCTGGTAGGTGCGCGGATCGATCTGTGCGATCACATCGCCCTTGTGCACGGCCTGCCCTTCCTTGAAGTTGATCGTCCACAGCTGGCCGCCGACTTCGGGGTTGATCGTGACATTGTTCAACGCGGTGACGGTGCCCAGCGCGGTGAGATACACCGGCACGTTCTGCTTGACGGTGGGCTCCACCGTTACCGGCACAGGCGTGTCCTGGCCGTTGCCGCCCGCGGCATTACCGCCCGAACCGCCACCTTGGCCTGCGGCCTGCCGTGAGTGGTGCGATCCATTACCGGGCCCTTCCGCCGGCTTGTGCAACAAGCGGAATGCGACCCCACCCACCACGAGCACGGCGATCACGATCAACGTGATCTTCCAAAAACGCGACATGTGAAACTCCTGGAATGAACGGTGAAGCCTCCCGACCCCACCGGCGCGAACGATGTACTTTTTGCCCTACATCTTGCGAACAAGCATAGGTGTTGCTCAACGAGCTTGGACAATGCCAGTTGACACAGGTGCCTTATGACCGATGGCACGGTCCAAAGCGCCAAAGCGTAGCACCTCGGAATGACCGCACGCTTGCGGTACAAACCCCACTCATTTAACCGAAGGCCACGGACAAATCGCCGCGGTGCATGAGGGGTAAACCGGTCGGACAATGGCTTAACTTGCCGCGGGCTTCGTCTATACTCCGAAGCTTGTTGTCCACGACGGCCCGATGAGGTCCGCCGAGGCATGGTCGCCAGGGGCGCCAAGGTACGTCACGGGGGAACGTGGCGGCTTTCCAGACGAATCACATGATGACTGGAGTACTTGCGTGAGCGGTTCCATGAGCAAATCCGACCAGAGTTTCCTGCGTCAGTTCTCACTACTTATCGCCGGCCTTGGCGTGCTGACCCTGGTCCTGATCTTCACCGCGTGGACGATCTACGAGCACGAGCCACAGGAAACCAATCCGAACGCCGCGCAACAGCTTTCCGCCAGTCTCGCCCCCAACGGCGCGGTCTACGCGGGCAATACCGGAAGGGCCGCCATGCTGGCCGCGCAGGAAGCCGCCGCCAAGGCCGCCGCCGCGCAGGTCGCCTACGGTGGCACCACGGATGGCAAGACCATCTACGACAGTCTCTGCCATAGCTGCCACACCGCCGGCGTGGCCGGTGCGCCGGTGCTCGGCAACAAGACCATGTGGGGGCCGCGCATTGCCGAAGGGCTGCAGACGCTGATCAAGCACGCCACCGACGGTTACCACGGCCCGGACGGCAACTTCATGCCGCCCAAGGGTGGCAACCCGGCGCTGACCGATGCGCAGGTGGAAGCGGCGGTAAAATGGATCGTCGGTCAGGCGAAATAATTTTCGCTTTCTCCTAAACAAGAACGCCGCCTCCGGGCGGCGTTTTCGCTTTTCAACCCCGCACCACGGCGCGTCGCCCCGGCGTTCGCGGGGGCAACGACATCCGAGGCGGGAGAGGATTCAGCTCGCTCAATGAAGTCGCCGTTTGGCGAGCAGCTATCATTAGCCCCATGACCTCCGCTGCCCCCTCCCCCGACCCGTCCGATTTCCCGGACGCGCTCACCGAATTCACCCTGCAAGGGCCCGTTGGCCCGCTCGAAGCCATCAGCGACGTGGCCGAACGCCCCGGCGCACGCCGCGCGGTGGCGGTGATCTGCCATCCGAACTCCAAGGATGGCGGCACCATGCGCAACAAAGTGGTGACCATGCTCGAACGCAGCCTGCGCGAATGCGGGCTCGATACCCTGCGCTTCAACTTCCGCAGCGCCGGTGAATCGGCGGGCGACTACGACAATGGCCGTGGCGAGAGCGATGACCTCGCCGCCGCCGTGGCATGGGTGCGCAAGGTGCGTCCAGACGATGTGCTGTGGCTCGCCGGATTTTCGTTCGGCAGTTATGTGACCTTGCGCAACGCGGTGAAGATGAACGCCGAAGCCTTGATCAGTATCGCCCCACCCGTGGGGCGCTGGTCGCACGAGACGCTGGCGTTGCCCACTTGCCCGTGGCTGGTGGTGATGGGCGAGGAAGATGAAGTGGTGGAACCGCAAGCCGTGTTCGATTGGATCGACAGCCTCGAACATCCACCCGAGCTGGTTCGCATGCCCGAAACAGGGCATTTCTTCCATCGGCGCCTGATGGATTTGCGTGGCGCCGTGAAACATTGGATCCAGGATTATCTGCCGCCCGCGCGCGATTGATATGCCGCCTGCCTCCTCTGCCCTCCGGGGAGAGGAGGCAGGGCGACGGGTCGCTCTCGCCACGATGTTTCGAATCACAATGTGAGTGTCTGCTTGGCGGTTTTGAGCCCCAAGCCTCTTCGCAAGATTATCCCCACACCCTGGCCCTCTCCTCCGGAGTGGAGAGGCAATTAGCATGAAGGTCCCATCAAGACATGGCAGAACTCTCCCCCAGCGCGCGTTACCAGGAAGGCGTCGCAGCCCATCGCTGGACGTCCGATCCCGCGCAGCTTGCGCTGTTGCCGGAATTCGACCGCATGCAGGCCGCACTCTGCGTTAACGGCGAAAACGGCAACGGTCTGTTTGGCCGTCTGAAATCGCTGCTCGGTGGTGAGGCGCGGGAAGCGGTGCCTGGCATGTATCTGTGGGGCAGCGTCGGGCGCGGTAAAACCTTCTTGATGGATTTGTTCGCCGCCAGCCTCCCACACGGCGTTGCGTTGCGGCGGCACTTTCATCGCTTCATGGGCGAAGTGCACGAGCGTCTGCGTGACCTGGGTGAGCGACAAGACCCGCTCGTCGAAGTGGCCGCCGGCATCGCCGCACGCTGTCGCGTGTTGTGCCTGGACGAATTTCTGGTCAACGACATCGGCGATGCGATGATCCTCTCCAACCTGCTCGAAGCACTCTTCGCCCGCGGCGTTACGCTGGTCACCACCTCCAACACCGCGCCTGACAACCTGTACAAGGACGGCTTGCAGCGCGCACGCTTTCTGCCTGCCATTGCGTCGATCAAGCACCATTGCCACGTAGTGGAAATGGTTTCCGCACACGACTGGCGATTGCGCGCGCTCACGCATGCACCGGTGTACCACACCCCGCCAGGACTGGAAGCCGAACGCGAGCTGTCGCGCATTTTTTCCAGCCAGGTGCATGGGGATGTCATCGAAAGCGGCGAGATCGTCATCAACGATCGCCCCATTCCCGTACGCAAGCGCGCGAGCGACATCTTGTGGTTCGACTTCGCGGCACTGTGCGATGGGCCGCGCGCGGTGGCCGATTACATTGCGCTGGCGAAGTTGGCACCAGCCATCATCATCTCCAACGTACCCCAGTTCACCATCTATAGCGAAGATCCGGCCAAACGGTTTGTACAACTGGTCGATGAATTCTACGACCGGCACGTGAAGCTGATCCTCTCCGCCGCCACACCCATCACCAATCTTTACGACGGCGAACGCCTGCGTGCCGAATTCGGCCGTACCGAATCGCGCCTGATCGAAATGCAAAGCGAGGAATACCTCGCTCTGCCGCACTTGCAATGATCCTGCAGGGTGTCAGTGAGATGTTCTACGAACGCTTCCTGCCAACCGATCAACGGTTTGTGCATTCATCGGAAAGCTCATGCTCGCAGGCGACAGCCGCTTTCTCGTTACGGATGCGCCGTAAGATGACCGGCGTGAGCAAGTCATCCCACGGCACAACCTGGTCCTAGAATGCCGGCTTCAGCTTTCTCGTAGCAGGCTGCTCCCAGACCAGCTTGAAGTTGTTTATATCCGTTGGCGATACCTCATCGGAACTGAGGTTGACATAGACGCCCGGCGACCCTTGCTGTGCGCAACCCTTGCCATAGGAAACGACACCGATCTCATACACGCGGCCACCGATGCTGCGGATGATGGGTCCGCCGCTATCTCCCTGGCACGAATCCTTACCCCGCACGCCAGCACAGAAATAGGTTTGTAGATCGTCCGCTGGGTAGGCAATAGCACACTCCTCCGCACTGAGGATCGGCACGTCCACCTCACGGAGCCGATCTGGATAATAAGCCAGGTCCGGATCGGTATTTCCCCAGCCCATGACGGTAGCCATCTGACCCGGCTGGTAGAACGCATCACTCCCCTTTGTGGGCAGTGCAACAGGAACGACGTCCGTAACGGGGCTATCAAGGATCACCAGGGCCAAGTCGGACGCCTTGGCCGTGCTGATCAATACGCTTTCGATGCCACGTCGCTCAACGCCGATTTGATCCGAAAGCTGGGTCTGCCCAATAGTTATGGAGTATTGACCGGCATTTTTATCGGAGATGCCTGTCACGCAATGGGCTGCAGTGATAACCGTTAAACGATCGAGAAGCGCTCCTCCGCACCAATGCTGCTGACCAAACTGTATCTCGGCCATGAACGGATACTTGCCTTTAGGCACTTCGCGGCCGCCAACAATGAGGGGTTGGATGTCAGGCTTGCTTTCGCTCGCTCGGGCGTGCACGGCAAACGCAGTCAATCCAGTGGTAAACCCCAGCATTCCGGCCATCGCTGCTGCCTTCTTCAATCTTGAACGCTTTTGCATGAAGTTCTCCAGATTTGTACTTGGCACCCACCGATCGCATTGCGATCGGCTTGGTCTGGAGCCTACGCTTCCGCCATTTCGGGTAAATCGCCAACCACCTGTTTTCAGGTAGCGTCATCACTCACGAAAGTGAGGCGAATGACGACACGGGGGAAGCCTATGCCAACAAGCGTGGCCCTATTCCCGACGCAAGAGCAATGCCTTGCGAGCCACCGCTGCCTGCAATGTAAAAGCGGAAATTCATTTTGTTTTCGCCCCACAAGAGCCGGTGAACTCCGCTTGCGAGAATGACGGTCACCGAGCTTGGTGACCGACGAATTCAGCGCCCAGTACGTGAAGTTGGCTCCTCCCGCTACGACATCGATTTTTACGATGACGAGCGGCTTCGCGCGAAGCTTTGCCGCACCGAAGCACCCTAATCGAGATGCAAAGCGAAGCGTATCTGGCGTTGTCGCATCGGCCTGAGTAGCGCACCCACTTCACCCTTCCGGCCGCAAGCTGTTACCGTGCCTCTCTCGCATCCATTCGGGAGCTATCCGTGCTGACCGCGCTCACCTTTGCACTGCTTGCGGGTATGCAAACGCCCGCACCGCCCGATACCTTCACTGACCGCGCGCAGCGCGCCAAAATGATAGAAGCGAGTGCTACCGGTCCGGCCTACCAGAAACAGTTCTGGGCCAAGACCGGCAACCCGATGACAGATGCACTCAAAGGCTGCATCGCACTCAGCAAACACCCCGACAAATCACCCTTCACCCTGGTGGCGGATATCTCGCCCGATGGGCATCCGCTGAACGTCGAAGTGCGCGCGCCGACTCCAGTGGCGAAATGCCTTGAAAGCCACTTCGCCACATGGACGTTTCCTGCACCGCCCAAGCTGCCCGATTCGGTGAACTATCCGATCGAAATCGATGTGAGCATGTAAGCACCATTCTTGCCTCGGCGCAGTTCCCGCTAAAGCGGAGGCGTCTTCGCGGGAATGACGGCCAGCAAGGATGGCGCAAAGAGGAAGCGAGTGCAGCGCAATATGCCGATATCCCGTTCCCATCGCGATAGCTTCAAGGCCATCCTGCGCGTGGTCAGCGGCAATTTCCTGGAGATGTACGACTTCATGGTCTACGGCTATTACGCGCCGTATATCGCCCATGCGTACTTCCCAAGTCATAGTGACTACGCGTCATTGCTGCTCACGCTCGTGACGTTCGCAGCGGGATTCGTCATGCGCCCGGTGGGCGCGATCATACTAGGTGCGTATATCGATCACCTGGGGCGCCGGCGTGGCCTGCTGCTGACGTTGAGCCTGATGGCGGTCGGCACCTTGCTGGTAGCCGCCGTTCCCGATTACGCCACGATCGGCGTTTTTGCCCCGCTGCTGGTTTTGGCTGGGCGATTGTTGCAAGGCTTCTCGGCGGGCGTGGAGCTTGGCGGCGTGTCGGTGTATCTCTCCGAAATCGCCACGCCGGGACATCGTGGTTTTTACTGTTCATGGCAATCGGCGAGCCAGCAGGCTGCCGTGATGTTCGCCGCGTTGCTCGGCTTGCTGCTGCATGCTTGGATGGCGCCGCACGCGGTTGCATCGTGGGGTTGGCGCATTCCGTTTGTGATCGGCTGTTTGATCGCGCCGTTTCTGCTTGTGATTCGCCGCTCGCTGCAGGAAACCGAAGCGTTTCTGGCGCGCCACCGTCCAAATATCAGGGAGATTTACCGCTCCATGCTTGCGAATGCGCGTATCGTGCTGGTGGGCACGGCGATGGTGATGATGACTACCGTGTCGTTCTATCTCATCACCGCCTACACACCGACGTTTGGCTCGCAGGTGTTGAAGCTATCGCAGGTCGACGTATTCGTGGTGACCCTGTGCGTGGGTCTGTCCAACTTCCTATGGCTGCCACTGATGGGCGCGCTGTCCGATCGCATTGGGCGCCGCCCCTTGTTGCTCGCCTGCACGGTGCTCGCGCTGCTCACCGCCTATCCCGTACTCGCCTGGCTCGCCGCCGCGCCCGATTTTGGCAAGCTGCTCGCGGTGGAGTTGTGGCTTTCTTTCCTCTACGCCAGCTACAACGGTGCGATGGTGGTGGCGCTTACCGAGATCATGCCGGCCGATGTGCGCACGACCGGCTTTTCGCTTGCCTATAGCCTTGCCACCACGGTGGGAGGATCCAGCCTGGCGATATCGCAGTGGCTGATTCATGTGACGGACAACAAGGCCGCGCCGGGCTTGTGGTTGTCGTTCGCGGCGCTGTGTGGGTTGATAGCGACGTTGCTGGCGTTTCGCCAGCCGCATACGCGCACCATGCATCGCATTTAATCATCCGCATTGCGGCTCAAATGACGTAAAGCACCGTACATCCCTCGACGTCATTCCGGCGAAGGCTGGAATTCATGCTTCGTATCGCGATGGATTCCGGCCTTCGCCGGAATGACGTCGAGGCAAGATGAGATATTTTTGAAATGGCTCAAAGATTGCGTGGCTGCATGCCCTTATCAGTGCGCACGCAGCTTCAACAAAACCACCCCGTACGCGGGCACGTCGAACACTTGCTTCGCGTCAATACGCCCGAGATCCTTGTGCTCCCACACATCACGCGCCGCCACCGCACCCTTGAGACCCAGCGCGTTGAAATCCAGCGAAGCATTCAAGGAATGGTTGAGCGTGTTGATCAAGCCGACGGCGATCGAACCGTCCGCCAGTGGCCGCGACCAGATCTGGATCGGGCCTTCCTGAAACACACGATTGCCCGCGATACCCCGCGGATCCTGATTGATGGTGATCACTTCCTTGTTGATAAGCACCTCGCGCGTCACCGCATCCATCGTGAAAAGATCGTTGCCGGCGATCAATGGCGCGGCGAGCAGCGCCCACAAGCTCATGTGCGTGCGTTCCATCGCCTGCGTGTCCATGCCTTTGTTGCCGATTTCCAGCATGTCCGCATCGTTCCAGTGACCAGGACCGGCAAAACGCTGCAAGCCTTGCTGCGCGCTGGCGTTGAACATCATGCTGACGTAATTGGCTTCAATGTCGTCGGTAGTGCGCCACAGGTTGGCGCCCACATCCTTGCCCCACGCCCACACGCGGCCCCAGCCGTAGCTGCATAACGCGTACACGATCGGTCGGCCAGTGGCCTTCAAGGCCTCATGCATCTTCAGGTAGGCGGCTTTCATCATCGCCACCTGTTCGGCTTCCGGCTTGCCTTTCAAGGAGTCGGTGAAGCTGCACAGATCGTATTTGAGGTAATCCACGCCCCAGCTTGCGTACAACGTCGCGTCCTGTGCCTCATGACCGTAGCTGCCGGTGTAGCCCGCGCAGGTTTTCGGACCGGGCGAAGAGTAGATGCCGAACTTCAGCCCCTTACTGTGCACGTAGTCGACCAGCGCTTTCATATCGGGAAACTTGGCGTTCGGATGCAGCACGCCGTGCGCATCGCGCTCACCCTGCCAGCCATCGTCGATGATGATATATCGATACCCGGCCGCCGCCATGCCACTGGACACCATCGCGTCGGCCGCGTGGCGAATATCCGCATCGGTGACAGCGGCGCCAAAATGATTCCAGCTGTTCCAGCCCATCGGCGGGGTTCGCGCCAGGGATGCATTGTCGATCGAGGCCGCCGTGGCGAGCCATGGCCATACCAGTGCGCCGATCACGCACAACCACCACACTGCTGCTTTGCTGCGCTTGCTCATCATCACACTCCCCGGAAACAACTCTTGGAGAATAACTGAGCCGCTTCATCGGTTGCGCTACGATCCGGTCACCCTTTCGCGGAGTCGTTTGCATGAAGCGCGCCCCTGCCGGTTCGGTCGTCGGCTTGTGTTCGGCCTCCGCCACGATGTCGGCGATGGGCATGGCCTTCCTGGGTTACTGGGGCGTGCACGAACCCACGCCTTGGGTGGCGCGCGACATTGTGGTGGTGTGCCTGGCCTTCTTAAGCTTTCTGGCGTTGGGAACGACGATCTGGGTCGCCACCACGCCGGTGCCGGAAGGTGCCGTGGAGCGCATCGCCCCCGCCCGGCTGACCTTCGCCTCAGGACTGGTGCTGATGTGGGTGGGAATCATCGTCGCCATCGCGCGCTAGCCAGCAAAAAATCCCGAATCCGCGCAGCCCGCACGGCGCCTGGGGTTGCCCAGTTATCCACCGGCTTATCCACAATTTATTGGGTTGACCGGCGCGGATGACCCCGATATGTTGTGTCCGTCGGTTGCCGCTTTCAGACGATTTCGAAGGCGGTGAGGGAATCCGGTGCAAGTCCGGAACTGCCCCGCAGCGGTAAGCGGAGACGAAAGCCCGAATCGCACTGGCCTTCGCAGGCCGGGAAGCGGGGTGAGTAGGCGGGCCGCAAGGCTCACATCCGCAAGTCCGAAGACCTGCCGACACGGTAAGGCCGGAATGCCTTGCCGCTCGTGACGGCCGGAGAGGGGCGTGTCGTATCCGTGCGATGCGATCCACCACGTAGCTGCCACATCAGCCCTGCGCGCGGGAGCAGGCGGTTGAGTACAAGGAACCTGCCCGCACGAACCGGATCCATCCGGCCCGGCCAGATTCCACAGCCTGGAGCATCCGACATGCAGCCTGTCGACACCGAATCGCGCGAGCGCACTGCCGACCGCGCCGACGCTAGCGTTTTTTCCGCCGACGACCCTACGCCGGCCTCAACTGACCCTGTAACGATGTCCGCGACCGCCGAAACACCTTTCATCCTGACCCCGCCGCACAACCCGGGCCAGATGCGCGTAACCAAGCGCAACGGCCGCCACGAAGGGGTCGACGTCAACAAAATCGTGCGCGCCGTAACCCGCAGCGCAGAAGGCCTGCATGCGGTCGATCCGCTGCGCGTGGCGTTGAAAACCATCGGCGGCTTGTACGACGGTGCTACCACGCAGGAACTGGATCAGCTTTCTATCCGCACCTCCGCAGCGCTGACGGCCGAAGAACCCGAATACGGTCAGCTCGCCGCACGCCTGCTCAGCGCCTTCATCGACAAGGAAGTGAGCGGACAGGAAATCCAGAGCTTTTCGCAATCCATCGCGCGCGGTGCCGAGCTAGGCATCCTCAACGCGCGCCTGCGCGATTTCGTGATGGCCAATGCACGCAAGCTCAACGATGCGATCGACCTGACCGCCTCTCGCCGGTTCGAATACTTCGGCCTGCGCACCGTGTATGACCGTTATCTGCTGCGTCATCCGCAGCTTCGCAAGGCGATCGAGACGCCGCAGTATTTCTTCATGCGCATCGCCTGTGCGCTGGGTGGCAACGATATCGCCGAAACGCTGGAACTGTATCGCCTGCTCTCGTCGCTGGAGTACATCGCCAGTTCGCCGACGCTGTTCAATGCCGGTACGGCGCACGAACAGTTGAGCTCCTGCTTCCTGCTGGACTCTCCACAGGATTCGCTGGAGTCGATCTACGAGAAATACGGCGATGTTGCCAAACTCAGCAAATTCGCGGGCGGCATTGGCCTTGCGTATTCGCGCGTGCGCTCGCGCGGTTCGCTGATCAAAGGCACGAATGGCCATTCCAACGGCCTGGTGCCGTGGCTGAAGACGCTGGATGCGTCCGTCGCCGCGGTCAACCAGGGCGGCAAGCGCAAAGGCGCGGCATGCGTGTATCTCGAACCGTGGCACGCAGACATCGAGGAATTTCTCGAACTACGCGACAACACCGGCGACGAAGCACGCCGCACGCACAACCTCAACCTCGCCAACTGGATTCCCGACGAATTCATGCGCCGCGTAGAGCACGACGGCAACTGGTCGCTGTTCGATCCCAAGGTAGTGCCGCATCTGGTCGACAGCTGGGGCGAAACCTTCGAGCGCGCCTATCACAAGGCCGAAGCCGAAGGTCTCGCCGTAAAAACGGTCAAGGCGCGCGAACTCTACGCGCGCATGCTGCGCACACTGGCGCAGACCGGTAACGGGTGGATGACTTTCAAGGATCGCAGCAACGCCACCAGCAACCAGACGGCCAAGCCCGAGAATGTCATTCATCTCTCGAACTTGTGCACCGAGATTCTGGAAGTCACCAGCGCCGGCGAAACGGCCGTGTGCAACCTCGGTTCGATCAACCTCGCCCGTCATGTCGTGGATGGTGCGTTCGACTTCGCCAAACTCGCTGCGACCGCGCGCACGGCCGTGCGTCAACTCGATCGCGTGATCGATCTGAACTTCTATCCGATCGATACCGCGGCAACGGCCAATCGCAAATGGCGACCGGTCGGCCTTGGGGTGATGGGTTTGCAGGATGTGTTCTTCAAACTGCGCCTGCCCTTCGATTCGGCTGAAGCGGCGGAGCTTTCGACACGCATCGCCGAAGAGATCTATTACAACGCGTTGGCGCAATCGAACGCATTGGCCGAGCAGTACGGCGCTCATCCGGGCTTTGAGGAAAGCCGCGCGGCCAACGGTGAACTGCAATGTGACTATTGGCCGAACGCCAAACCGCATGACGCCGCACGCTGGAATGCACTGCGCGAAGCGATCAAAGCCAATGGCCTGCGCAACTCGCTGCTGATTGCGATTGCCCCCACCGCGACGATTGCTTCCATTGCCGGCTGCTATGAATGCATCGAGCCGCAAGTAAGCAACCTCTTCAAGCGCGAAACGCTTTCCGGCGATTTCCTGGTCGTCAACCGCCATCTGGTCGACGAGCTGAAGGCGCTGGGCTTGTGGACACCTGAAATCCGCGACGCCATCAAGCTGGCGGACGGTTCGATCCAAGGTATTACCGCCATCCCCGAACGCTTGCGCTCGATCTATCGCACGGTGTGGGAACTGCCGCAAAAAGCACTGATCGACCTGGCCGCTGCCCGCGGCGCATACATCGACCAGAGCCAGTCGCTGAACCTGTTCATGGAAAATCCGAACATCGGACAGTTGAGTTCGATGTACATGTACGCATGGAAGGCGGGCGTCAAGACGACGTACTACCTGCGCTCGCGTCCGGCGACCAAGATTGCGAAGACCACGGTAACGGCCTCGACGGTCGCGGTGCCCGAGCCCAGCGCGCAGGATGCGGCGACAGCAGCGGTGTTCTGTTCCTTGGAAAATCCCGAGTACTGCGAGGCGTGCCAGTAATGCTCGTCGCCCCGGCGAGTGCCGGGTCCCAACAACTCCCGACACACCCTTCATGACGATCCATCCGAGCCATGCCTGAAATGAAGCCCTACCGCAATCGCAGCGGGCGCTCGGGTGTGCTCGCCTATGCGATCGGCGAGAGCTACATTCTTGTTCGCTTTGTCAACGATGGCACTTATGAATACACCGATGCCAAGCCTGGACGCATGCACCTACACAACATGCAGCGACTTGCCACGGCCGGCATCGGCCTCTCCACGTATATCGGTCGTTTCGTGCGCGGGAACTATGCGCGCAAGCTCGACTGACGCCGCTTAAGGAACCTCCATGTCCGATCACATTCTCGACCCCGGTTTTGAACTCACGCTGCGCCCCATGCGTTATCCGGAGTTTTACGAGATGTATCGCAACGCGATCAAGAACACCTGGACGGTGGAGGAAGTGGATTTTTCGCTCGACGTCACGGATTTGAAGTCGAAGATGACGGATGCGGACCGCCATCTGATTCATCGCCTTGTCGCTTTCTTCGCCACCGGTGACGCCATCGTGGCGAACAACCTCGTGCTGAACCTGTACCAGCACATCAACGCGCCGGAAGCGCGCATGTATCTGTCACGCCAGCTGTACGAGGAGGCGCTGCATGTGCAGTTTTACCTCACGCTGCTGGACACCTACATTCCTGACCCGAATGAGCGCAACAAGGCATTCGCGGCCATCGAGAACATTCCGTCGATTCGGCAGAAGGGCGCGTTCTGTTTCAAGTGGATCGACTCCATCCAGAATCTGCAAAAGCTGGAAGCGCGCGCGCAGCGCCGGCAGTTCCTTCTCAATGTGATCTGCTTCGCCGCGTGTATCGAAGGCTTGTTCTTCTTCGCCGCCTTCGCCTACGTGTATTTCCTGCGTTCACGCGGTCTACTGCACGGCCTAGCTTCGGGCACCAACTGGGTATTCCGCGATGAATCAGGTCATATGGCGTTCGCCTTTGCAGTGGTACGTACCGTGCGCGCACAGGAGCCGGATCTGTTCGACGAGGCGATGCGCACACAGATTGAAGCCATGCTGGAAGAAGCCATCGCCTGCGAAACGCAATTTGCCGAAGATGTGCTTTCCGGCGGCGTTGCCGGTTTGTCGGTGAAGGATATGCGCCAGTATCTGGAATATTGCGCGGACCAACGCCTGGTTCAGCTCGATCTGCCGAAGAAATACGGCGCGAAAAATCCATTCGACTTCATGGACCTGCAAGACGTGCAGGAAGTCACCAATTTCTTCGAGCGTCGCGTGTCGGCGTACCAGGTGGGCGTGGAAGGCGAGGTGGCATTCGACATGGCGTTCTGATGCAATCAGCATCCATGAGCGAACCCCTTATCATCGTTACCGACGCGCCCGACGCCGCCGATCTGGCGGCCGTGCGCGAACAGCTTTCGCGTTTCAATTTCAGCGCCACCGGCATCGACGACCAGCGCGCGCTGGCGTTGCTGGTAAAAGACCCCAAAACCGGCACGGTGCTCGGCGGCCTGACCGGCCGCACGTCACGCGGCGTGCTTTTCGTGGACATGTTCTTTCTTGCTGAAACGCTGCGTGGCACAGGTCTCGGCAGCAAGCTGTTGCGGATGGCGGAAGAGGAAGGCGTGCGCCGTGGTTGTCACCACGGCGTGCTGTATACCAATACCTTCCAAGCGCCGTCGTTCTACAAGAAGCATGGCTGGCGCGAATTTGGAGAGATTCCGAGCGACCCATCCGGGACCAGCCGGCTGTTTTTCATGAAGGAACTGGTTTCTTAAGCGGCGACATTTCACGTCATCACGATTGATTCCCTCCCCTGCCCGCAGGGGAGGGAGTGGCCCGCATAATCGCTCAGGTCCAACTGTTGTCGTCGTCAAATCCGCCGCCATCGAAATTGGCGTCATCAAAATCGTTGTTGGACGCGAAATCCTGATCGCCGCCGCTCGGCAAATTATTATTGCCGTCGTCGTAGTAATTGTTTTCCGTGACGTTCTCGATCACCTCCGGCTGACCGCCGAAGCCACCACCGAAAAACCCGCCGCCGCGATGTCCGCCGAGCAGGCTTTCGATGCCATCGAACAAGAACATGCCGCCGGCGACACCGGCTGCGGTGGTCGCTGCGCTAGCGAAGAAGCTTGAACCGCCACTCTGCGGGGCAGCGGGCGCGCTGCTGCCGAACAGGCGTTCACGCCATGTCGGTGCGGCTGCAGGCGCCTGTTGCTGTGCCGGGAACGGCGGCGGATTGGCGCCCCATGCGGACGGTTGACCACCAAGGAAACTGCCCCCTCCCTGCTGGCCAGTCAGTTGCGCTTGCAACTGCGCGATCTGCGCCTTGGCCGCGTCCAGCGCGTGCTGCTGCAACAGACAACGCTGCACCAGCAGGTAGACGGCATCAGCCTGGTTGGCCAGCCGCTGGTGGATCAATGCATCGGCCTGCGCATCTTTGTTAACGCCGTTGACGGCGGCCAGGCGCTGGAGGAAATCATCGAGAAGGAGTTGTTCCTGGGGAGTCATGGGGTCTCCGGGTTTGCGGGGGTGACGGCACGATGCCGGCAGCAAAGAAGTATGCGCGGGATGTGTGACCTCAAGGGGTGACCTTCGTGCTATGCCCGCCGCCATGGCGGGTGGCGTTCAGTTCATTTTCCCGCGTGGGAAGCCTATTGACTACAGGCGTAGTCATGGGTACCTTTGACTACACTTGTAGTCAAGCAGTCCTCCCGCCATGTCCAAGCCATCCATCGGGGATCAGGAGCTGGCGCTCCTGCATTACCTGGACCAAAACCAGAACGCCTCCGTGGGCGAAGTGGCCGCTGATTTCGGCGAAGCACGCGGGCTGGCGCGCTCCACTGTGCTCACGATGATGGAACGCCTGCGTGCGAAGTCTTATCTGAAGCGACGTCACGTCAGTGGCGTGTATCGATACAGCACCGCGACCGGCCCAAGTGAAGCGTTGAGCAACGCCGTCGGGCAATTCGTGGAAAAGACATTATCGGGCTCACTCTCGCCGTTCGTAGCGTGGATGTCTGAGAAAGGCGAAGTGAGCGACAGCGAACTGGCCGAACTGCAGGCCCTGGTTTCGCAATTGCAGTCACGGCGCAAGGAGTCCTGACATGCACGTG
Organism: Dyella monticola; assembly: GCF_003363155.1. Classification (GTDB taxonomy): domain Bacteria; phylum Pseudomonadota; class Gammaproteobacteria; order Xanthomonadales; family Rhodanobacteraceae; genus Dyella_B; species Dyella_B monticola. The sequence goes on from NZ_QRBE01000015.1 coordinate 28,144, forward strand.
CTGACGACGCTTGCCGATACCCTGCTCGCGCGTCTGGCCTGGACGTCGGCGCAGGCGGTGGCATTGATCGCTTTGCTAGGACTGCTGATGCGCGTGATGCCGCGACTCTCACCCGCCATCCGTTGCATGTTGTGGTGGCTGGTCGCTGCGCAGCTCATCCTGGGCATCACCATGAACACGCCTGTGCAGTTGCATTGGCTGGCGCCGGCCAGGCTCGTTGCCGTGGCGGCCGCCGATCAGGTGATCGTCCACACGCATGTGCATGCGGGTGCCGCGGCGATCGCCATCACGCCCGATCACGCACGCATCGCACCCGCATCGCAAATTACCTGGTCATGGTCGCTCGCCATTGCCATGGCATGGCTGAGCGGGCTGTTGCTGCAGGGCCTGCTTGCAGCACGACAATGGCTGGAGGGCGTTGCCTTGCTGCGCCACGCGCAGCCGCTAACGAACACCACCCTGCTTGCCGTGTGCTCGCGACAGGCCCGAGCGCTGCGCATGCGCCGCTTGCCGCAGCTGCGCATTTCGCACGCCATCGTGTCGCCGCAGGTCACCGGGCTGTGGCGCCCGGTAGTGCTGCTACCCGGCGAACAAACGCTCTCTACCGATGAGCTGTCGCTGGCGATGGCGCACGAACTGGCGCATATCCGGCGCGGGGATCTATGGCTAGGCTGGATACCCGCCATCGCGCAGCGCCTGTTCTTCTTCCATCCGCTGGTGCAATGGGCCATGCGCGAATACGCGGTGTACCGCGAAGCCGCCTGCGATGCAGACGTGGTGCAGCGGCATGGTACCGCTGCGCAAAGCTACGGCCATCTGCTGGTGCGTCTTGGCGTGGTCAATCCCGTGCACGCCAGCCTCGCTGGTGCATCGTCCACGTTTCTGAATCTGAAAAGGCGATTGATCATGTTGCAGCAAGACGATACGACGCCGCGCATGCGTAGTTGGTTGCTCATCGCGGTCATTGCCATCGTGGGTGTACTCCCTTATCGCGTCACCGCACAACAGCCGAGCGCGACGCAGCGCGACGCTACCTCGGTGAACACGCCACCGGCTCCGCCAGCGGCACCGCTGCCACCTTCAGCGGCCATGCCGCTCACCGCGTCCGTGCCACCGCTGCCGCCTCCGGCGCCTGCCGCACCGATGCCGCCCGCACCACCTGCGGCGCCCGATATCGGTTTCCACGCGCATCAGGTGGATATCGACACCGAGGCTCATGCCGATCGCGGTTTTGCCCTATTGGATGGCGATACGGTGGTGATCCATGGCAGCGACGCCGACCTGGCACAGGCAGAGCGTTTGGACAAATCCAACCAGCCGGTGCTATGGGTGCGCCAGAACGGGAAATCCTATGTCGTTCGCGACACCAATGTGATTCAACGCGCCAAGGATATTTCCGCACAAGCCGTGCAGGTGGCGCGGATGCAAGCGGAGGTGGCAGGCAAGCAAGCGGCGATGGCCGGCCAGCAGGCGGCCATCGCCGAGCGTCAAGCCGAGCTGGCGTCCCGGCAGTCGGAGGTCGAAGGCCGTCGCGCCGACATCGATGCACAGCGTCAGGCATTGCGTGCCGCAACGACATCGCTGGAGAACGCCGAAAACGAAGCAAGCCTCAATGGCCAGCTCCGCGGCATTCAGCGAGAAGAAGCCGAAATCCAGCGCGAAACCGCGTCGATCAATCAGGCCGCGGCCACCTTGTCCAAACGTGCAGCCGAACGTTCGCAACGCGATGCGGAAATATCCGCGCAGCAACAGTTACGCTCACAAGAGTTCGATCGACAGATGGACAAATTGTTGAATGACGCCATCGCCAAGGGATTGGCGAAACCCGCCAACCCGTAACGCATCGCTGGCGGCTTAAGCAGGCACGTTTTTTCAAACATGCACCACCCATGTACCTGGGTGGATGGGAGCGCTGTCGTCTGTCGTTGGGCACAAGCGGGGGATATCAGCGATATTTCCGGGATCACTCTACATGCAACGTAAAGCTTCGTTTTTTCCTCAGCGTCATGCCGGCGAAGGATGGAATCCAGCGCACCTGCGAAACATGGATTCCGGCCTTCGCCGGAATGACGACTCCGCGAGTTGAGAGAGAAGGGACATCCATCATGCTCGGCCACTACTGCCTGCTCGCCCTCTACAGCTTCAAGCGCAGCAAGACCATCACCGCGCTGATGATCATCGCCATCGGACTGGGCATCGGCGCCAGCATGACGATGATCACCGTGCTGCATGTGATGTCCGGCGACCCACTGCCCGGGCGCAGCGCGCACCTGTACGTACCCGTGATCGATCCGCACCCGATCAGCCATACCACGTCCAAAGACACGGTGGTGGACGGCTCGATGACTTGGACGGACGCCATGTATCTATTGCATGCAGCGCATGCCGATCGCCAGGCGGCGATGAGCAGCGGCACCCTTCCCGTTCGTCCTGCACACGATTCATTACGGCCGTTCTTCGAGTCGGGCCATTACGTTACCGCCGATTTCTTTCCGATGTTCGGCACGCCGTTTCGTGCGGGCAGCGGCTGGAGCGCACAGGACGACACGAATCATGCACGCGTGGTGGTGCTGAACACTGAACTGAACCGCAAGCTGTTCGGAAACGCGCCGAGCATCGGGCGCATCGTACGACTGAAGAACACGGACTTCCGCGTCATCGGCGTGCTTGACAACTGGCAACCACAACCCACGTTCTATGCGCAGATCGACAATGCCGCCTTCGGCAGCACGGATCAATTCTTCATACCGCTGGAAACGGCGGTGGAACTGAATTTCGATTTCAGTGGCCGCATGTCGTGCTGGGACAACGGCGGCGATGCGCGCTTGAGCGATCACTGCACATGGTTGCAATTCTGGGTGGAACTGGACAGTGCCGCGAAGGTGCGCACCTATCGCAATGTTCTCGCCGACTATTGGCGTGACCAGCAGGCGCATGGCCGCTTTCCGCGTCCGGTCGATGCGCAGGTGTATGGGCTGATGGATTGGCTGAGCAATCAGCAGGTCGTTCCTGGCGATCTTCGCTTGCAGCTCTGGCTCGCGCTGGGCTTTCTCGGCGTTTGCCTGCTCAATATCGTCGGTTTGCTGCTTGCCAAATTTCTGCGGCGCAGTGGCGAGATCAGTGTTCGGCGCGCACTGGGCGCGCGGCGGCGCGATGTATTTCTACAGCTGGGCGTGGAAGCCGGGACGATCGGACTGGCCGGCGGCTTGCTCGGCCTGGCGATGGCCGAGCTTGGCTTGTGGAGCGTGCGCCAGCGGCCGGATGGCTACGCGCATCTGGCGCAAATGAATAGCGCGATGTTGTTGGGCACTTTCGTTCTGGCGATGATCGCCGGCCTGTGCGCCGGCCTCGTGCCGGCGTGGCGCGCCTGCAACGTCGCACCTGCCCTCCAGCTAAAAAACCAGTGAGGCGCATCATGCTCCTGCGACCCATCATCGCCAGTCTTACCCGCCACAAACTCACCGCCGTGCTGTTGGCGCTGCAAGTCAGCTTGACCTGCGCCATCGTGTGCAACGTCGCCTTTATGATCGTCGATCACGTTGAGCAATTGCGTCAGCCCAGTGGCGTGGCGGAAAGCGATCTCGTCATGCTCGAAAGCACCGACCTCGATCAGGACGCGCAGCCGCTGGTTCGCCACGACACTGATCTGGCGGCCTTACGTGCGATCCCCGGCGTGACCTCTGCCGTCGCCGTCGACGCGTTGCCTTTCGATCACCACGACTGGAGCAACGGCATTGCGTTGGAGCGGGACGGCGCCACCCCTGCCACCGCCACCGCCTTCAACGGTACACCGGGCGAAGTGGGCACTTTGGGTCTACATGTGATCGAAGGACGCGACTTTCTACCGGACGAATACGTACCCGAAGGCACCGCGCACGATTGGAACGGCATTGACCAAGTGCCCGTCACCATCATTACGCGCGCCTTGGCGGATAAGCTTTTCCCGGGCCAGAACCCGCTCGGCAAGGCGATCTATCCGGATGAAAAGCCGGTGCGCGTGGTCGGGGTGATCGATCACCTGCAACGCCCGCGCTTGCATGAGGCGAGTGAGAACGACTACGCCACGGTGCTACCGATGCTGCCGGATGCGAACGATGTGACGTACGTGCTGCACACGACGCCAGCGGAACGCGAGCGAGTATTGAAGCACGCGGCGGATGTGCTCGTGCGCATTCACGCCAACCGCATCCTTAGACACGTGCAAACCTTCACGCAACTGCGTGCCGATTTCTTTCATCGTGACCGGACCATGATCGCACTGCTGATCGCGGCGGCAATGGGCCTGCTGATCGTCACGGCGCTGGGCATTGCGGGTCTGGCGAGTTTCTGGGTGCAACAACGCAGGCGTTCCATCGGCATCCGGCGCGCGGTCGGCGCGACACGGGGCGATATCCTGCGCTACTTCCAGCTCGAAAACCTGGTAATCGTGGCTACCGGTGTACTGCTTGGCTGTTTGCTTGCGTATGGGTTGAATGCGCTGTTGATGCAGTATTACGAGCAAACACGGTTGCCTGTGATGTATCTGGCGATCGGCGCGCTGGCGCTATGCCTGCTGGGGCAGATTGCAGTGATCGGCCCCGCCTTGCGCGCTGCCGCTGTACCACCCGTTGTGGCAGTGCGCAGTCAATAATTCCGCCAGAGGCGGCTCCCTCCCCTGCTACACGTAGGGGAGGGAGCCGTCTTTCGCGAGGTGGGCAACGCGATAGCCGCTGCCCAACCGCATTTACCTCAGCGCCACGGCCATGGCTTGAGCGCGTATTCCTTCGGCGGCGTATCACCGGCGAGGTATTGCACGAAGTAATCCCAGCGACGGCGCGTGATGTATGGCGTATCCGGCCCGTATCCGTGGTGCTGGTTGGGCAGGAACAACATATCGAAGTTCTTGTTCGCCTTGATCAGTGCATCGACCACCAGGAGCGTGCTATACGGCGGCACGTTGTCGTCGATCGACCCGTGCACGAGCATCAACTTGCCTTGGAGATTCTTGGCGATGAGCTCGTTGGCCTGGTTGTCGTAATTGGTGGTGCCATCCTTGCGGGTGACCAGCAGGCCCTGCCACTTCTCGCCCCAATCGTCTTCGTATTCGCGGTTGTCGTGGTTGCCGCTTTCAGCCCAGCCGACCTTGAAGAAGTCCGGATAGGCGAACAACGCATCGGCCGTGGCATTGCCGCCGCCGGAGTGTCCCCAGATACCCACGCGATCCAGATCGATCCACGCATAACGCTGACCAAGCTGCTTGATGGCTGTGACCTGGTCAGGCAACGTGTTGTCGCCCATCTTGCCGTACCACACATCGTGGAACGACTTGGAACGCCACGGCGTGCCCATGCCGTCGATGGCCACCACGATAAAGCCGAGTTCCGCCAGCGACTGATCGTCGTAATCGGACGGCGTGAACCCAAAGGTAAACACCGAACCGGTCTGCGGGCCGGGATAGATGTAGTCGACGATGGGATATTTCTTGTTCGGATCGAAATGCGTCGGCTTGAACATCACCCCATAGAGATCCGTCTTGCCATCGCGTGCCTTCACGACAATCTGCTCCGGCGGCTGCCAGCCGGTAGCGCGCAGGCGCGTGATGTCGGTCGTGGCGATGGTGGTGACGATATGCCCGTCGTTCGCATCGCGCAGCACGGTGACGGGCGGATGGGTCGTGGTGGAATAGCTGTCGACGAAATACTTGCCATCGTCGGACATCGTGATCTCGTGATCGGCCGCCTCAGGCGTCAGCAATACAGGGGCGCCGCCATCCAGGCTTACCTTCCAGAATTGCTGGTAGTACGGCTGCACGCCCGGTGTGCGTCCCACACCACGGAACCACACCGTACGCGTCTTGGCATCCACCTTCAGCACTTCGGTGACGTTGCCGTCGCCAGTGGTGATGGGGTGTTCGAGCTGACCGTTGGCAAGGTTATAGAGGTACAGATTGCCCCAATTGTTGCGCTCGCTGAACCAGATGGCTTCATGCGTATCAGGCAGATAACGCCAGTCCACCGCCCCATTGCCGCTTTCGTAATAGGTGGGTACGTCTTCATGGAAGACCGTGCGCACTTCGCCGGTTTTCGCATCGGCGATGCGGAAGGTTTCGTGCTTGTGATCGCGCGAAGTGGATACGAAGGCTACGGTCTTGCCGTCCGGCGCCCACTTCACGTCATCCCAGCCGCCATGCTCGCCGCAGCTGACGTCGTCGCACAGCGTGGAACGGTGCTGATCCGCCGGCATCTTCAGGCGCACCACGGTGTGCGTCGGTACGTCGATGATCACGCGCTCGATCATCGTGATGTGTTCATCACCCGGCAGCGGATATTTCCACGCCTGCAATTGGGGATGACCCACCCTGGTGGTGACCGTATACATGTCGCCGTCTTTACGCTGATCCTGCTGGAACGTCGCGATCTGCTTGGAATCGGGCGACCATTCCAGGATGGCGTTATCGGTGTGCTTCCAGCCGGCGTTGTCGGTGGCGTAGCCGAAATTCTCCACGCCATCGGTGGTCAATTGGGTTTCCTTGCCGGTGGCGACATCGCGCACCCACAGGTTCCAGTTACGGATGAAGGCTTCCTGCTTGCGATCCGGCGATAGCACACCGGGCTCGCTGCCGGTTTTCACCAGCGTGCTCTTGTCCACGCACTCGCCGGCAGCTTTAAGGTTGCACAGATACTCCTTGCCGCCGATTTCAACGTCATCGCGTCCATCCGGCGCGACACGGTAATCGGTGATACCCAGCTTGCTGGCCTTGATGTCTTTCTTGCCGGCCTTGACCAGCGCCGCGGCGAGTTTCGTCTGATCGAGCAAGGGCGCAGCCTTGCCGTTGCTGGCATCCATACGCAGGTAATGGTCGCCGCTGGCATCGTGGTCGACGTACCAGAAGTGCGTGCCGTCCAGCCAATGCACGGTGCGCACCATGTGATCCACCAGTGGCATCGTGTTGTACGGCATATAGCGCTCGGCCTGCGCATAATCCTGCGCAGTGAGCGTATGGCCTTGCGCCATGGCGCTGCCTGGGGCCGAAGCCCATGCCAGTAACCCACACACCAATGCGCCATAGAGGCGCGACGTGCGATTTATCGAACGCATGTTTACTCCCAATGAAAACGAATAGCCGCGGTAGGGATGCTCTGATTCATACCACGCAGGTGGCGCCGGTGACGCCTGCGCGGTGTGAGTCGGAGTATCCCTGGAACCGTCCCCATCTTGTCACGACCTTTCATCGTAATGCCCGCCGTCGTGCACCACCCCTGCCAAAGGTCCTTAGGACTGTCCAGGCGGTAACGAACGCCTTATCGTGTGCATCTGCACAAATCCTGATCGCACTGCCGCCCGATTGGAGCCAGACCATGTCGCAGCGCTACACCGTCATCGGCAATTACCTTTCCCCATACGTGCGCAAGGTACTGATCTGCCTGGAACTCAAAGGGCTGGACTATGAGGTCGATCCGATGCCGCCCTTCATCGGCAACGACGAATTCAGCCGGCTGAGCCCCCTGCGCCGCATACCTGTACTGATCGACGGCGCGCTGGTGCTCAACGATTCCTCCGTGATCTGCCAGTACCTGGAAGACAAACACCCCACGCCCGCGCTCTATCCGGCCGATATCGCCCAACGCGCGAGGGCACGCTGGTTGGAGGAATATGCCGATACGTATCTGGCGGACAGCCTGGTATGGCGACTGTTCTATCAACTCGCGGTGCGCCGTCATATTTTTCAGGAAACTGCCGACGAAGCCGTCGTGCAGCGGGCGCGTGAGGTAGATATCCCCGCTGCACTGGACTATCTGGAAACGCAACTGCCGGGGGACGGCTTTATTTTCGGCGACATCTCCATCGCCGACATCAGCGTCGCTTGCTACTTCCGCACGGCCTCTTTCGTGCGTTATGCCGTCGACGCCGAACGTTGGCCGCGTACCGCTGCGTTCGTCGCGCATATGCAAGCGCTGCCTGCGTTCCAGAAACTCGCACAGCTGGAAGACAGCATGCTGCGCTTGCCACCGGCACAGCAGCGTGATGCATTGGCTGCGGCGGGCGCGCCGTTGACATCCAAGACCATGGGAACGAGCGAGCCGCGCCACGGATTGCCCCGAGGATAACGGCCCTCCCCTCTTGTCGATGGCGATGATTAGCCATCCATAGAAATCGGCATAGCTATCTAACACCGCTGCCTGTGCGGCACGGCCGATGCTGTTCATCGAGTACGCGTTCCTTCTTTTCGACAGGAGTACTTTCCATGTTCAACATCAACATTCATACCGAAACTCATCCAGAGCCTACGGCCCACTTCACCAAAAGGGGGGAAAGCGGTGAAGAGGGGGGCTCCACGGCGATTTCTCCATCGTCGGTGGTGCCACCGGAAACAGCTGGCTTTCCGACGTCTCCGGCAACGGGAAGGCCCACCGGAATACTCGCGCGTCTTCCCGCACCCGATTCAAAGGCGCCCATGCCGCCGCCCAGGATCCGTCCTGAAGCTCATCCAAGCACGGCGGGTACCGCAGACCAAAATAATGCGGCGACGCAGACGCATACTTCGGGCGAATCCTCTGTAGGTGAATCGCCTGGAGCGCCCGCAACGAGCACTCACACCTTAACCCTCGACGAGTCGCGACAACTGCTTATACGTGAAGGGCTCGATTTCAAGATTCCGCCCTTCCTCAAAGACAGGCCTCCTTTGCCGCTGGCATTGCAAGGGCTCGATGCCGACCAGCTCTCTGCACGTATCGAAGATATGCCTGATGGGGAGGACCGGGCGGCGGTTCAAAAATACCTTACCTGGAAAACACAGGATGACACTTATCAGGCGCTGGTGGATCGGCACACCCAGGCGCTCGCGAACATGATCCACAGCGGGGAGCGCAAGGATCATGTGATGGAGGTTTATGACGGTTACAAACGCGTTCAAAAAATACAGCGGGACGCGGTCCAGGTCATGCGCCACGCCAGAGAAAACGGCGTGTTTAGCCTAAGCACGCAAGGCATGGATTATCTAAGTAAAAGCCAGTTTCAATGGAAAAGGATGCGATTTGGAAAAAACGGGAAAGATGTAAAGAACATAAAAGAGATCGAACAAAAAAAAGCCGATTTCGAAGCTGAGCTTGCGCAACTGTCGAACAACCGCCCCATAAGCATGGCCACTCTGCGCAATGAACATAGCGCCCGCCAGAAAACCTTGAACGAAGAAATCAAAAAGGCCGTGGATGACAAGCTTCATCGCCTGGGCGAGCACGGGCGCCGGCGCAACATCTATGCGACCACCACTGCCATGGCCGTAGCCGCCGCCACAGCCATCATGTACTGGGAGCGTATTTTGGGCGTTGGAGGGGCGAAAACCTGAGAAAACAAGGATGGGCAAAAGAGCACGAAAAAACAGGTGCGTGACGGCGCAAGGTTTTTTGGCCGGCGCAATACCGGTTGCACAACCCCACATGGGTGGTAAGCGACCGACACACTGTTTTCGCTGAGCCTGGACGATGACGCCTTCACTCTGATGGCGTTTTATTTGCAACACCACGGACCACTTCAGGTGACAGAACCATCCAACCTCAGCCGTTGATTGCCAGCTGCACTTACATCAAGGAGCGCGTGCACATGGATATCGTCAAGTCGAATGAACTGTCGAGCCCGTTCATGACCCAGCCCCCCGAGCGGGCCAGCCGTTATCCCAGCCACGCCGTGCAGGTGCATCCTGCGCCAAGGCCCAGCGCCGTGACTCATGGGACGGTGCCTTGGCCTGCACATGTGGCGGACGAATCCATACCTTCCGCGTCGGGCAATAGCCGCCTGCCCAGGCAATCCGGTGTCGCGACTGGCTCAGTGACGGGCTTGGGCAGCCGCCATGATGTGCGCGCCTTCCAAAGCCAGGCAAGCGGCTTGAGAAACAGTGCGAAATCCAAATTTCAATCGGCGAACGTGGCGCTGAAGACGGCATCGGTACATCTCACCGCCGCCGTCAAAAATTCGCGTAACGGTCGTTCGCTGCTCGGATTGCATTACTTCATGAGTGCGGGCGGCAATCTGATGGCCGCCGCGAGCAGCACGATGGCGGCTTGTGCGGACCTCGCCATGAGCCGTCGCCAGGATCAAATAGGCAAGCAGCTGCGACAGGCCGCACGGTATTTTCAGCTTGGCGGAAGCCCATTGGCGGGGCTCGGCCGATCCTTGAGAGACGTCGACACGGCCCTCACCACCTTGAGCGATCCACAGAAAACGCCTTACCAGAAGCAGCGCGACCTTGCTTTCGCCGTGAGCTCGATCCTCAGCAACGCAGGCATCACTACGAATGCCTGGAGTGCGCTTACCGGCAATCCGCATGCTTTCGTCACAAAGCTCGGTGCGCTTCTGCTCAATTCCGGTAGCGCTCTGCGCGGCATACAGAACCTGCAGCGTAACGCGCAGGGGCTCAGCGAAGCGCTTGAACAGCGCAACGCTCGTAATATCGCCAGCTACGGGGCCGGCGTGATCTATGGGCTTGGCGAATCGATGTCTGGTTTCGGGCGCGCCGTGGCCCAATCGCTTAAAGAAAGCGGATATTCCCAGGCCGCAAACGCCCTGATGGACATGAGCATGCGCGCGCAGAACGTCGGCACGATCGCTTCCAATGCACAGATCCTCATCAACACGCTCTGGCCTACTGGATAAATGTCTATGCGATGACTTGCATTCAATACATAGCCTGATTTTCTTTCACGATTGTGCATGCTAGTGCCTGGTCGCAAGTGATCCATGCAGGCATGTACTGCGTTGACAAGGTGCGTGAGCCCAAGTAACCATGGCTACCGATATCCCTATCCTTTGGTAGGGCAACGGCGATTGCCCGGCACGCCCATCCTCGCGGTTTTTCCTTGAAAGCAACAGCACGGGCCACCCGCCGGCATCCGTGAAAGGAACGTGCCGACGAGGAAATTCCTTGGGTTATGGATAACAAGGCCCCCACGTTTTCGACATCCCATGAAGCAGCGCGGTGTGCTGCAGACGCTGCCGCCTACACGCTGCTGGTCGCCGACGACCATCCCATGTTTCGCGCGGCGTTATCGCACAACTTACGCGCGACGCTGGCAAACGTGAAAATCGTTGAAGCCGCCAGTCAGCGCGCCGTCTTGCGCGCGTTGGCCATGGAGCCGGCGATCGATCTTGTGCTGCTGGACCTCACGATGCCCGATACCTTGGGGTTTTCTTCCCTGGTATTGCTGCGTAAAGAGCATCCGCACATCCCGGTACTGGTGATTTCTGCAGATGATCGCCCCCCCACCGTCTGGCACGCCAGGCAGTTCGGCGCCATCGGCTTCCTATCCAAGTCATCGCCGATGGATATTTTCAGGGACGCCATACTGCGCGTGCTGGACGGGGGAAGTTGGTTCGTGGCCGACAAGGTCCACGGCGATGCGCACGATCTGGCATTGGCGGCCAGGCTTGCGCTGCTTACGCCTCAGCAACTGGGCGTGCTGATGTTGTTGACCGAAGGGCTGCCCAATAAGCAGATCGCTGAGCGATTGGGAATTGCCGATAACACCGTCAAGATTCACGTAGCGGCGGTGCTGCGCAAGCTCCGTTGCCGTTCACGCACGCAAGCGGCGCTCATCGGCCAGTCGCTTGCAACGGATTCCGGCCAAGCCTGAACGTTCGAGGCAAGCAGCGCTTGGGCAATCAGGGGCGTACTCACTGATTGCTCTCATCGCGCGATCCTTCGCGCTCAAGCATGGCCGCCAGCAAAAGCTGCGACATCAGTGCGCGCAATGAGGCGGGAGCCACCGGCTTTGCGAGCAAGTGCAAGCCTTCGGCTCGTACGTGTGCACGGATGCTTGCATCTTTTTGTGCGGTCAACACGATGGTCGCGGGACGTTGTGTCCAATACTGAGTCAGGCGGCCCAGCAAATCCATGCCTGTTTCGGCGCCCAGGTGGTAGTCGAGCAACAGCAGCTCCGGCGCCGGGTTCCGTCGCGCCATGTACAGGCACTGATGCGGGTCATTGATGAGCGTGGGCTGACAACCCCAGCGGCGTAGCAACGCATCAATGGCCTGCAGCGCCTGGTCGCTATCGTCAATGCACCACACGCGCCGACCATGCAGAACGGGATCCTCCTCGTTTGTCGTGATGCAGGGAGACGGCACATCTGCATCGGGAGCATCGCTGAGCCATGGCACGGTGACGGAAAATACGCTGCCCTGACCGGGCCAGGAGCGCAAGCCCACGGAGTGACCAAGCAATCGTGCGATGCGATCGACGATAGAAAGGCCCAGACCGACACTGCGCCCGCTCTGCTCAAGGCCTGTGTTGAGTCTGCGGAATTCTTCAAAGATCGTCTGCTGTTTGGTGGGTGGGATGCCTACGCCGGTATCCCATACTTCGATGCGCAGCGTATCTGCGCAACGGCGACAGCCCAGCAGTACCCGACCATGCGGCGTGTAGTGAATTGCGTTGGATAGAAAATTTTGCAGCAGACGACGCAGCAGAAGCGAATCGCTTTGCACCACTGCCCGCGTGGGGACATAGTGCAGATGCAGGCCGCGCGCCTGTGCAAGGATGCTGAACTGGCGGGCCAGTCCGGTAAGCAAGGGCTCAAGCTGCACATTGGCGACCCGGGGCCGCAATGCGCCAGCTTCCAGACGCGCGACATCGAGCAAGCTGGCCAACAACTGGTCCTGGGTGTCCAGCGCGTTCTCCACCCGGTCGACCAGTTCGCGTGCTTCGGATTGGGATAGCATTTCGCGCAATGCACCCGCGTACAGTCTGGCGGCATTGAGCGGCTGCAGCAGATCGTGCACGGCCGCGGCCGTAAAATGGGTTTTGTTGCGATTGGCGTGTTCGGCTTCGGCTTTGGCCGCCTCAAGATCGCGCGTACGCTCCTCGACGCGTTGTTCCAACGTAGTGGCCAGATTGCGTAAGTCGCGTGCAGCCGCCTTGTAGGCGGTGATGTCGGTATAGCTGGTGACGAATCCGCCGTCCGGCAGCGGATTGCCGCGAATCTCAAGCACGCTGCCGTCAGGACGCTCGCGCTCGAAGGTATAGGCCGATCCATTGCGCATATAGTCCAGGCGCCGGTGTATCGCCGTGTCGACGGCGTCGGAGCCGAGCAAGCCGCGTGATGCGTTGTAGCGCAGAACGTCTTCAATCGGGCAGCCCACCTGGATCAGACCCGCCGGGAATTTGAACAGGTCCACGTAGCGGCTATTCCAGGCCACGATGCGTAGATCGCCATCGACCACGCTCACGCCTTGCGGCAGGTGCTCCAGGCTGGCGTTCTGATTTGATGCGTCCTGCGCGGCCAGCAGGAGACCGTCCTGTGCTGAGCGCAGCTCGCTTGCGTAATGCGTTACCAGCCGCTCCAGTTCGGCACGACTATGCAGGCGGTTTTGGATCAGACGGTGGCGCTGACGCAGGAACAGGCCGAGCAAAACCAGCGGAACCCACATAAGCGCAGCCAAGGCCGCGGCCACTCGTGCGGCCGCGAGGCTGCGCTGCGTGCTGCTTAGCAGGTGCAACGTCCAATCTTCCACAGGTACTTGCAGTGAGGTCCACAACGGAGTGTCGGTCATTGCCGGTGAGTCCGTGCGCACCAGCGAGCTGCCGTCTTCCAATGTTTCCCAGGTGCGATAACGCACGGGTTCGAGTCGCTGGCCCTCGTATTGCCGGGTAGCGGCCAACCGTGCAAGGTCGGCTGCACGTAGAGGATTCAGTACGCGATAAGCCCAGCGAGAATCGCTGCTCAAAAAAACCACGCCCGTCTTGTCGCTAAGCAGGATCGTATTTCGGCTGCGCAACCACTCACGGGTCAGTTCGGCGAGCGGCACCTTGGCTGAAATGACACCCAGCGTGTCGCCTCGCGCGTCCTTTACGGCCTCGGCGATGAAATAGCCTGCCTCATGCGTGGAAACACCCACCGCGTAGAAGGTGCCCGCCCCCGTCGCACGGGCCTGCTGGAAGTAAGGCCGGAAGTCGTAGCGGTGGCCAACATTGCTGCCGGGGCCGCGCCAATTGTTGGCTGCAATAGCTAGTCCGCTGCGATCCAGCAAGGTGAGCGTGGACGTGTGACTTGCGGTACCAGCGGTTTCCAACTTCAGATTCAGCGCACGGCGTGTGACGTCGTCCGGCCTGCTGCCCAGTGCAGCACGCAATTGCGGATCGAGCGCCAGCATGCGAGGCAGTACACGGTATCGATCGATCAGCCGCTGCAAGGCCAGTGAATGCAATTGCAATTGCTGGATGTTTGCGCGCGATTGGTCGAGCAGCGCCCGACGCAACACAAGGCGGTAGGCAAGCCATGACGACGACGCGATGCAAGCCGACAGCACGATGCAGACTAAGAGTTTGGCGAGGCGCCGCATGGTCACCAGCGGGATCAGCATACGGGCCCAGCCACGCCTTAATCCTCGACGATGCGCGAGTGCCTACGCGTATCGAGCATGCCTACGTACACCAGCAGCGAGCAGGCAATGCAGGCCGTTACGTACCAGTAGAAATAATCTTCATGCCCGATCTTCTTGAACCATAACGCGAGGAATTCGGCCGTGCCGCCAAATACCGACAACGTCAGCGCGTAAGGAAGACCCACTCCGATGGCGCGGATCTCCGCCGGGAACAATTCGGCCTTCACCACGGCGTTGATTGACGTGTAGCCGCTCACCACCACTAGCGCCAGCATGACGAGCCCGAATGCCTGCCACCAGTCGTGAACGGCGGCGAGCGTGGAAAGAATGGGATACGTAAGCAGCGTGCCGAGCAAGCCAAAGCCGATCAGCAACGGACGGCGGCCAATGCGATCGGACAAGGCACCGAACACCGGCTGCAGCAACGCATAGACAAACAGCGCGGCCGTGGAAATGGAGGTCGCGTCCATTTTGCTCATGCCCGCAGAATTCACCAGATATTTCTGCATGTAGGTGGTGTAGGTGTAGAACGCGAGCGTTCCTCCCATCGTCAAGCCGATGACGGTAAACACCTCGCGAGGATGCCGCAGCAGGGCGCGCAAGGGGCTTTTAACATGCGCGGCCTTCTTGAAGGATGCTGTTTCCTCCATGCTGCGCCGGATCAGCACGGCGACGATGGCCAGCAACGCACCGACCAGGAACGGGATCCGCCAGCCCCATGCATGCAATTGCGCGGGCGTGAGCACGAGCTGTTGCAGCACCATCAGCAACGCCAATGCGATCAACTGGCCGGCGACGAGCGTGACGTATTGGATGCTCGACCAGAAGCCGCGTGTCGCGGTCGGCGCCATTTCGCTCAGGTACGTGGCCGAGGTGCCGTATTCGCCGCCGATCGAGAGTCCTTGCAGCAGTCTGGCCACGACCAGCAAGACCGGAGCGGCGACACCAATCGTTTGGTAGCCAGGCGTCAGGCCGATGATCAGTGACCCCAGGCTCATCATGAACACTGACAGCAGCAGGGCGGCCTTGCGGCCCCTGCGGTCGGCGAACGTGCCCAGCAGCCATCCCCCGAGCGGACGCATCACGAAGCCTACGGCGAAGACCGCCGCGGTGTTGAGCAACTGCGTGGTCTGGTCTCCGTCCGGAAAGAACGCCTGGGCAAAATACAGCGAGAAGGCCGAGAAGATGTACCAGTCATACCATTCGACCAAATTGCCGATCGAGCCGCCAAAGATCGAACGAAGACGCCTGCTTGCGGACATGGGGGGCGCTTTCGTGGCGCCGATGGCCGATGAGATGCTGCTCATGATGTTCTCCGACACAAACGCGGCTCAGAAATAAACCTGAGCGCGCAACTCCGTGATGGTGGGTTGATATCGCTGCCCCTGCCGAATGGCGTGTGCGTTGACGTAGTTGGCTTGAAGCTTGAAATGGCGGGTGAGATACCAGTTGACGCCCAGCGTGAGATCACGTTCATGCCCGCCGCGCACCTGACCCTGGTCGAGATTCAG
Source organism: Dyella monticola (assembly GCF_003363155.1). Classification (GTDB taxonomy): domain Bacteria; phylum Pseudomonadota; class Gammaproteobacteria; order Xanthomonadales; family Rhodanobacteraceae; genus Dyella_B; species Dyella_B monticola. Next base: position 44,010 of record NZ_QRBE01000015.1, read on the forward strand.
CGCGCTATAGCGCAGCAATACTTCCCATGCGCCCCAGGGATGGGCAGGCAGAGGATTGCCGACGTTGCCGGCGGCGTATTGCCGCGATTCTCCGGTCAGCAGGTAACTGCCAAAGACGTAGTAGCCGTCCGCCGTATAACTGGGGAGACCCGTGCTACGTGATGTGGTGACCTGCAGATATTCGCCCTGGACCGACCATGGACCACCGATCCACAAACCCTCCAGGCCCAGTCGCCGATGGTGGCTTAGGTGATTCAGATTGCCGCTATCGACCAGGCGCACATTCGTAAATGGGGCTTCCGGCCGTGCTCGCCAGCGAGCCGTCGGCGCGTTGTAGTTATTGAGGCCATCCCTGCTACCGTGGGGATGTTCCACCGAGGCGGAGATACCCAGATGCAGGACATCGCCCGCGCTTTTGTGCGGCGTCCAGGCAGCGCGGGCCACAGCCGTGGTGCCGTCGTTCTTTCCTTGCAGATCGCCGGCGAAGTAATAGCCGACATTGAACAGATAATGCGGTCGATCCAGCGTCCAGTCGACACCAGTGCGGCGATTCTGGAAGAAGGCCTGCATCGGCAATGACGTCTCCGCAAAACTGTAAGCGCGTGAAGCAGTGCCCCCTTCAAAGCCTACCTGTAGTTTGGAGTAGCCGATGCGGAACTTGCCGTAATCGGCGCCGAACAGCCATTGACTGTCCATGCGCCAGAACACATCCAACCAGGTCTTGGACTGGAAATCGAAGTAGACGATCGCATCCCACTTACCCTTGCTGCGCGCTGCGACCCCCAGCTCCTTTCGCCGATGCGTATGCGCGTCGTCGATGAGCGAGGTTCGGTGCGCGAACATGGCGTCGTACTGGTAGTTGCCGGTAACGCTCAGCTCAGTGCCGTCGGGTGCGACATATTGGGTTGGCCAATGATTGATGTCGTAGGCATTGGCACTGGCGGTTACGCCCATGCCGACGAGGTATTGGATCGTTCTGCGAACGGATTTCATTGATGGTCTCCTTGGAGAAGGAACCCTTGTTGTGCGGTATCGGGCAAGCAAACCCATTCAGTCCGCGCGGCTGAAGGATTGATGGCCATCCAGGATGGCGCGCATGCGGGCGTGGTCGAGTTCCTTCTCCCAATGTGCAACCACGATGGTGGCCACGCCGTTGCCGATGATGTTGGTGAGCGCACGCGCTTCGCTCATGAAGCGGTCGATGCCCAGGATCAATGCGAGTCCCGCTACCGGCACCGATGGCACGACGGCCAAGGTCGCCGCCAGCGTGATGAAACCGGCTCCGGTCACCCCGGAGGCGCCCTTGGAGGTCAGCATGGCAACGGCGAGCAGGGTGAACTGCTGCGTCCAGGTCAGCTCGACGTTCAATGCCTGGGCGACGAACAGCGCCGCCATGGTCAGATAGATGTTGGTGCCGTCCAGATTGAACGAGTACCCGCTCGGCACCACCAGGCCAACCACTGCCCGCGCACAACCCACGCGCTCAAGTTTCTGCATTAGCGGCACGAGTGCGGACTCCGATGAGGATGTACCCAGCACCAGCAGCAGCTCGTCGCGGATATAGCGCAGAAACTTCAGGATGCTGAAACCCGTTGCCCGTGCGATGGTGCCGAGCACTACCAGCACGAACAGGATGCAGGCCAGATAAAAGCCTCCCATCAGCTTCAGCAGTGGCCCGAGGCTCGCCAGACCGTATTTGCCGATGGTGAAGGCCATCGCGCCGAGCGCACCCAGCGGCGCTACGCGCATGATCATGCCCATGATGCGGAAGAACACGCTGGATAGCCCTTCCAGTAGCGTCATCACCGGTTTGGCGCGCTCCCCGACGTGAATCATGGCGAAGCCAAACAGCATGGCCAGCAACAAAACCTGGAGCAAATCGCCGTTGCCGCCGAACGCATCGGTGAAGGTCGTTGGAATCAGATGCAGCAGAAACGGCGTGAAGCCTTGCGCATGCGCAGCCTTCGCATACGAGGAGACGATGGACGCATCGAGCGATTCGGGCGTGACGTTGAAGCCGGCGCCCGGCTTGAGCAGATTGACCGTCAGCAAGCCGATCACCAGGGCGAAGCTGGATACGATCTCGAAATAGATGATCGCCCTGGCGCCGATCCGGCCCACCTTCTTGACATCCGATACGTTGGCGATCCCCGTTACCACCGTGAAAAAGATGATCGGACCGATCAGCATTTTCACCAGCGCAATGAAACCATCGCCCAGGGGCTTGAGCGCAATCCCTGTTTCCGGAAGGTAGTGGCCGATCCCTCCGCCTGCGACGATGGCCACCAGCACCCAAAAATAGAAATGGCGATAGAACGAACGCATGGCTGTCTCTGCGCAATGAGTCCGCAGAAGACTGCACTCATGCAGATAGGCCCTCAATAGCGCTTAATGATTAGGAAAAACCCTACATTTTTGCGCACAGCGAATGCTCAGCACACTGCTGAAAAACGCCTCAAAGCAGCGACAAGCATGGCCTTCATCGGTAACGAGGAAGCGGCGATGCAAGGCCAGGATGGGCAGCGGCGTAGCATGTCCCGTATACATCGGTAAGAGAATGCGTACCGTGTGATCATCCTATCCGCACGCCGCATTCTGGTTGACGCCATCTTGAGTGGCATCGATCCTGCTGCCTGCCAAAACGGACTCGCACTTGCACGCAATGACATCCATGCGGATGTTTCCTAAAGCTGCTTCCCCATCACCTCCACCAGCCAATCCACAAACACGCGCAGGCGGGCGGGCATTTGACGATGCGGTGGATACAGCACCGTCACCGGCAGTGACGGCGGTGGCATGGTCGGCAGGATTTCTTTGAGCTGCCCTTCGGCCAATCCGTCCGCCACGCGATAGCGCGGAAGTTGTGCGATGCCCAGGCCTGCTTCACAACACGCGCGGTAGGCTTCGACGCTGCTGACGGTGACGCGTCCAGGCAGCATCACTTGGCGGCGCTTGCGGCCCTGCATGAAGTCCAGCGATTCGGTGCGGTGGGTGGTGGGCGAAGCCCAGTTGACGGCGTAGTGGCCGTTTTGTAGGTCCGCCAGCACGCGCGGCGTGCCGTGTTTACGCAGATAGCTCGCGCTGGCCGCGGTGACTTGTTCCAGCGTGCCGACACGCCGGCCGACGAGGCTCGAATCGGGCAGCGCGCCGACGCGCACGACGCAATCGACAGCTTCGCGCAGCAAGTCGACGAAGTGGTCGCCGGTGCCGATGTCCAGTTCGAGCAACGGATAGCGCGCGAAGAATGCGGGCAACGCGGGTATCACCCACATGCGCGCAAACTGGGTGGGCAGGTCGACGCGCAGGCGGCCGCGTGGCTGCACGGCCGCCTGCAGGAAATCCGCTTCGACCGCATCCACGTCGGCGAGCAGGCGCATGCAGTGGCTGTAATACGCCTCGCCTTCGCGGCTGGCGCGCACGCGGCGCGTGGTTCGTTGCAGGAGCTGCGTGCCTAGTCGCGCCTCCAGGTGCTTGATGGTGTGCGTGACGGTGGCGCGCGGCAGGTTCAGATCGTCCGCGGCGGCGGTGAAGCTGCCCAGCTCCACGATTCGTGTAAACAGGCGCATGGCGTCGAGGCGGTCCATGGATTGTTGATCCAAATGGAATAGTGAAGCTCATTATTGAGCATTTATCGCGCGACTGCGTAAGCCGAAGATTCGCTGCCGGCTTCACCCACCCCCGTCAGGAGTTTCCATCGTGCACACACGCATACTCGGCAAGAACGGTCCCACGGTTTCCGCCATCGGCCTGGGCTGTATGGGCATGAGCGAGTTCTACGGCGCGCGTGATGACGCCCAATCCATCGCCACGATTCATCATGCGCTCGATCGTGGGCTCAACTTTCTCGACACCGCCGATATCTACGGCCCCTTTACCAATGAAGGGCTGGTCGGCAAGGCGATCCAGGGCCGTCGCGATCAGGTGTTTTTGGCGACCAAGTTCGGCATCGTGCGCGATCCGGCCGATCCGGCCAAGCGCGGTATCAATGGCCGTCCGGACTATGTACGTGCCTGTTGCGAGGCCAGTCTGAAGCGGCTTGGCGTGGATCATATCGATCTTTACTACCAGCATCGCGTCGATCCGAACGTGCCGATCGAAGAAACCGTCGGCGCGATGGCGGAACTGGTGAAAGCGGGCAAGGTGCGTTATTTGGGCTTGTCGGAAGCGGCGGCACAAACCATCGAGCGCGCCAGCAAAGTGCATACGATCACGGCGCTGCAAAACGAATTTTCGCTGTGGACGCGCGATCCGGAAGAAAACGGCACCTTGGCCATGTGCCGCAAGCTTGGCATCGCACTGGTAGCGTATTCGCCATTGGGCCGTGGTTTCCTCACCGGAGCGATCAAAACCCCCGATGACTTCGAGCACGACGATTTCCGCCGCAATAACCCGCGTTTTCAGGGCGAAAACTTCGCGCGCAACCTGCAGCTGGTGAAGCAGGTGGAAACGCTGGCCACGGAAAAAGGCTGTACGCCGGCGCAGCTCGCGCTGGCCTGGCTGCTTGCACAGGGAAACGACATCGTGCCGATACCCGGCACGCGCAGCCGCTCGCGCCTGGATGAAAACATCGGTGCGCTGGATGTGCGATTGGACGAGGAGGAACTGGCATCGATCGATCGCATCTTTCCCTCCGAAGCCGTGGCCGGCGCGCGCTATGCACCGGCAGGCATGGTGCATATCGGACGGTGATCGCCATGGAGACCATCCAACGTATTCAGCCTTCGACGACTTTCGCCATTCCCGGCATCAAGGCCGCTACCCGCGTCGGCGATCTGCTGTTCGTGTCTGGCCAGGTACCGCTGGGCCCGACAGGCGAGCTGGTGGGCGTGGGCAATTTTCGCGCGCAGGCCGAGCAGGTGTTTGCCAACCTCGCTGCGGTGCTGGAGGAAGGCGGCAGCGGGTTCGACAGGATCGTGAAAGTAACGGTCTTTTTTACAGATATCACGCGCGACCTGCCAGCCTTCCGGGAAGTACGCGATCGATACATTGCTGCCGAACACGCCACCGCCAGTTCAGCGGTGCAGGTGGCGAAGCTGTTTCATCCGTCGGTCTTGTTGGAAGTGGAGGCGGTAGCGGTTTGCGCGTAGTGACGATGCGGGTATCTGCATAAACACCCGCAGCGCGCCCTCCACTGCTTGCAGGGGAGGGCTGGGGTGGGGTTGTGCGAGCTTGCCTTACTCCACCCTAACCCTCCCCCACGGCGTAGGGGAGGGAGCCGTCCTCGCAAAATCGCGCTTCCCTGCGTCCGGAAAGCAGGGAAGCCGTACGCATTACAATGCGCAGATGACCACCCCCGAACATTCCCCCCTCGGCAAGCACACCGTCTACGCCGACCGGTACGACCCCTCCCTGCTGTTTCCCATTCCCCGCCAGTCCAAACGCGATGAGATCGGCGTACGCGAACCGCTGCCGTTCCAGGGCGTGGATATCTGGAACGCCTACGAGCTTTCCTGGCTGGACATGCACGGCAAGCCGATGGTGGGCGTGGCCGAATTCCACGTGCCGGCGAACTCGCCCAACATCATCGAATCGAAGTCCTTCAAGCTTTATCTCAACGGTTTTGCGCAGGAACCCGTCGCCAACGCGGCGGCGCTGAGCGCGCTGCTGCAGCAGGATCTCACCCGCGTCGCCGGCGCGGTGGTGACGGTGACGATTCGCTCGCCACGTACCGCGCAGCACGTATTTGCCGATCTGGCCGGTGAATCGATCGACGCGCTGCCGGTGACGATCGACCACTATGGTCCACCCAAGGCCGATTACCTGCACGTCGACGACAGCGCCGGCATTGTGGAAGAAACCCTGCTCTCAGACCTGCTGCGCTCCAATTGCCCCGTGACCGGACAGCCCGACTGGGGCAGCGTGCAGATTGCCTACCGCGGCGCGCCGATCGACCGCGAAGGCTTGCTGCGCTACCTGGTGTCCTTCCGCACCCATAACGAATTCCATGAACAGTGCGTGGAGCGCATCTTCACCGACGTGATGACGTACTGCGCGCCGGAACGACTGAGCGTCTATGCCCGCTACACGCGCCGCGGGGGGCTGGATATCAACCCTTTCCGCAGTACAGACAAGGCGCTGCCGGACAATGCTCGCGGCGCGCGTCAATAACGTTAAACTCCCGCGGATGCCTGGGGCCGGTCATCGGCACTTCAGATCGTGGGCGCTAGCCTTAACAACTGCTTGAACGCCGGTCCCCGGTAACGTTTTTCATTCTTTCGGAATCCCCGCACATGAAACTCTCCGCACGTTCCGCCGCCCTCTACGGCGTTACCTTGGTAGGCCTGCTGGCGCTCAGCGCCTGCGGCAAGAACGAGCAGCAGCCCGCGAATCAGCCGGCCGCATCCAGCACGGCCCCGGCACCGGCCAGCACCGCCGCGCATCCGACGTCGAGCGCCACGGCCGCAGCGCCGGCGCACACGAGCACCGCGCCGGCGGCGGTGGCTCCCGCACCGGCCGCAGCCAGCACCGTGGCATCGGCAGCCGCGCCTGCCGCCGACGGTTTCCAGGTCAGCACGATTACGCTGGGCGACACCGTCACCACCGACCACAAGGTCAGGAAGGAACTCACCACCTTCTCGCCGAGCCAGAAGACCATCTACGTAAGCGTGGAAACCACCGGCAGCACGCCGGGTGCAACGCTTAACGCCAAATGGACGTACGTGGACAAGGACCAGATGATCGTCAGCACCAGCCAATCGATCATCGCCGACAGCCCCAGCACTACTACCTTCCGCGTGCAGAATCCGGACCTGTGGCCGGAGGGCAAGTACAAGGTGGATATCTCGGTGGACGGCAAGCCGGCTGCCAGCAAGACCTTCGAAGTAAAGAAGAGCTGAGCCGCATCGGCGTGATGCATACCGGGGCGCTCCCTATCGGAGCGCCCTTTGTTTTGGACCTGAGCCGCGCCGGCGAAAACCGGACCCGGGGGGTTTCCACCACAAAGACGCTAGGCCCCGGCTTTCGCCAGGGCGGCAGGATCGACGCTAATCGGTGTCATTGCACCTATGGCACCATCGCGGTCTGGGGACCAGAGAGGCATTCGTAGCGTGGAGCAACAAGGCGGGGCCGAAGTCCTTAGCCAAGAAGACGCCTTGAACCGGGCCGGCCCGGTATGGCTGCGTCGATTCGGCGGTCCGGCATTGTCGGTGCTGATGCTAGCCCTGGCGTTGTGGGCGTTGTATCGCCTGGCCGGCGAGGTGAGCTATCACCAGGTCGGCGAATACATGCATCGCCTGCGCCGCGGACGCATCGGCCAGGCGATCGTGCTTACCGCGCTCGGCTATGCGGTGATGCCGCTGTATGACTTGTTCGCGTTGAAGGCGATCGGCCGCTCGCTGCCGAAGCCGCGCGTGGCGCTGATCTCGTTCATCAGCTATGCCTTCAGCAACACGCTGGGCATGGCAATGCTGGTATCGGGCTCGATTCGCTACCGGTTCTATATCCAGGCCGGCTTGTCGACGATGGATGTCGCCAAGGTGGTGGTGTTTTGCACGATCAGTTTCTGGCTTGGGTTGTTCGCCATCACCGGCGCCACACTGTTGCTGGTGCCGATTCCGCCGGGCATACCGTTCGCTCACGCGCGACTGCTGTTGGGCGTGGCGCTGTGCTTGATTCCACTGTTGTGGCTGCTGGGCGGTGCTCTGCTGCGCCGGCCGATGAAGCTGTGGCGCTGGGCGGTGCGAATTCCGCCGTTTTCGGTGGGTATCCGCCAGGTGTTTGTCGGTGCGCTGGACTGGGGCCTGGCCGCGGCCGTGCTGTATGCACTGATGCCCGATTCGCTGGCGCTGCATTTCGGTTCATTCCTGGCGATCTTCGCGCTTGCGCAGATCGCGGGCCTGATCAGCCATGTGCCCGGCGGCCTGGGCGTGTTTGAAGCGGTGATGCTGGCGGGCTTCGGCGCCACCGGCAATCAAGCGTTGTCCGCGCCGATTCTCGGTGCACTGGCAGCCTATCGCGGTGTCTATTATCTGCTGCCGTTGTGCGCGGCGACCGTCGCCGTGGTGGTCCGCGAAGCGCACGGGCTGCGCCAGACGGCACTGCTTTCGCCATGGTTCAACGGCATTCTGCCGCCTTTCTTTGCGGGTCTCACGCTGGTGTCAGGCGCGGTGCTGCTGTTCTCCGGCGCGACCGCCGTGCTGCCCGGTCGCCTGGAGTTGCTCAGCGATCTGCTGCCGCTGCCGGTGATGGAGATTTCGCATTTCTTGAACAGCGTGATTGGCATGTCGCTGCTAATACTCGCACGCGGCCTGCAGCGCCGATTGGATGCGGCCTATTGGCTGACACTGGTGCTCCTGGTGGCTGGTGCCGTGGCCTCGCTGCTCAAAGGCATCGATTACGAAGAAGCCGGCTTGCTGATCCTGCTCGCGGTGGCGTTGTCGCCTGCGCATCGGTTGTTCTATCGCCGCGCTTCGCTGTTCGATATGACCTTTTCGTTCGGCTGGCTGCTGGCCTGTGCCACGGTGCTGGGCTGCACGGTGTGGCTCGTGCTTTTCAGCTATCAGCACGTGGAATACAGCAGTGATCTGTGGTGGCAATTCAGTTTTTATCACGGCAATGCGCCGCGCGCGCTGCGTGCGCTGGTCGGCGCCGCCGGGGTGGCGTTCCTGTTCGCGCTCACCACGCTGATCCGTTCTGCCCGTACACGCCCCACGCTGCCGGACGAAGCCGGTCTGTCACGCGCACTGCCGTTGATCAAGCACTACCCCTCCGCACAAGCGCATCTTGCGTTGATGGGCGACAAGAGCCTGCTGTTCGATCCGCAAGACAAAGCCTTCATCATGTACGGCATCGAAGGTCGCAGCTGGGTGGCGATGGGCGATCCCATCGGAGGAGACGACCGCGCGCGGCAGGAGCTTGTGTGGACCTTCCGCGAACGCTGCGAACGCGCTGGCGGCTGGCCGGTGTTCTATCAGGTGAACCCGGCGGATCTTGATCTCTATCTGGAAGTGGGCATGAGCCTGCTGAAGATCGGCGAGGAAGCACGCGTAAAGCTCGAACAGTTCAACCTCGACGGTAAGTCTAAAAAAGTGCTGCGCAACACGGTGAACAAGCTGGTGCGCGAAGGATTGCGCCTGGAAATCGTGCCGATCGAAGGCGTGCCGGCGTTGTTGACCCAGCTGAAGCACATTTCCAATGCATGGCTCAATGAGAAACGCGCGCGCGAAAAGGGCTTCTCGCTGGGTGCGTTCGACGAGCGCTATCTGTGCCGCACCCCCATGGCCGTGGTCTGGCAACACGACAAAGCCGTGGCCTTCGCCAACTTGTTCCTTACCGACAGCATGGAAGAGGCGTCGGTGGACCTCATGCGCTTCCTGCCCGATGCACCGCCTGGGTTGATGGATTACCTGTTCGTGGAATTGATGCAGTGGTCCAAGGCGCAAGGCTATCGCTGGTTCAATCTCGGCATGGCGCCGCTGTCGGGTCTGCAAAGCCGCCGCCAGGCGCCGCTGTGGAACCGTTTCGGCGCGTTGATCTTCGGACGCGGCGAACGCTTCTATAATTTCCAGGGCCTGCACCGCTACAAGGACAAGTTCGATCCGGAATGGGAACCGCGGTACCTGGCAGCCCCGGGCGGCATTGCGTTGCCGGTGGTGCTCACCAATGTCGCCAGCCTGATTTCAGGCGGCCTTAGCGGAGTCGTGCGTCGATGAAGTTGCGTATTGCTGCGGTGGTTGTCGTGCTGGCAGTCATCGCCGTCCTGGTCATCTTTAAGCCGTTCCCGCATCCAAGCCTGGAACACGCGACGGTCAAGTTGATGCCTACCACACAGGCACCGGCCGGCCATGACGACGTGCTGGCGGTGTTCTATTCCGGCGATGGCGGCTGGCGCGATCTGGATAAGCAACTGGGTCAACGGCTCGTCGCGCGCGGCGTGCCTGTACTTGGCATCAGCTGCCTGGATTACTACTGGCGCATGCGCTCGGCAGACGAATCGGCGAAAGACCTGGATGCGCTGATTACCCAATACACCAGCCAGTGGCACAAGCAAAAGGTATGGCTGATCGGCTTTTCCTTCGGCGCCGACGTGCTGCCGACGATCGTGAACAAGCTCAGCCCCGCCAACCGTGCGCGCATCACTCAGATAGTGCTGCTTTCGCCCAGCATGGATGTGAACTTCGAGATCGAAATGGAGGATTACATCATGGTGCGCGAGAACTGGTTGAAGACGCACCTGCAGGAACTCAAGCAACGAATCAATCCCGTGCCGCACTATCCGGCGCTGCCGCCGATCGTCGCACTCGAGGGTCAGCCGCCGCTCGTGTGCTATTACGGCCACGACGATAGCGATGACACCGTGTGCGACGATCCGCATCTGCCCAAATGGGTGAAGGTGTACGAGATGCCGGGCGATCATCACTTCGACTACAACTATGATGGGCTTGCGGTGCGCATGATTGGTGATCTGCCGAAGGATGCGGCGACACCGTAAGACGTCTCATTGATGGGGCGTTTCGCAACAGCCTCCCCTCTCTAGGGAAAACCAGGCATCCCTAAACGTGGAACCCTGGGCATGTTCTCCGACCTGAAAGTCAGGACAAAGCGCACCCGTTCACGGCCGCATGGCGATCCCTGCACAGCCTGCCGACACGCCCTACGCACCACCTTCACCAGCATGAATCTCGCGTGCTCCGCGTACACATCGCGTACGCCGTATTCACGACCGCATTGGTCGAATCGATAACGCCGAACGCACTACCGCGCCCGGCCTGTCATCGATCTGCACGGAGATTGCCATGCTTTATTGGGCCGCCGTATTTTTCATCATCGCCATCATTGCCGCCGTGTTCGGTTTCGGCGGTATCGCCGCAGGTGCGGCAAGCATTGCGAAAATCCTGTTCATCGTGTTCGTCATCCTCTTTATCTTGTCGCTGATCTTCGGCGGCATACGCAGAGGCCCACGACCGTAACAGCAACTGTCATCGCTAAAAGAGAAGCTGCGGCGTCCGCGGATGCCGCAGCTTTTTTTGTGCTAGCGGCTTTGAAACAAAGCGACTCGCTTGTGATCGGCTTCACCATCCGCGCGAAGCCACGACTCCCTTGCAACCACCGTCGTACACGGCCCCAAAGTGCAAACGCGAATCGCACGGCTTTGCGCTTCACACTTGAGCCTATCCAATACGGTGCGCAGCATCGCGCCGGTGACCGGCGTATACAGATAAAACACCGTTCCGTCCGACAGACGCGCCTGGCGCACATCCTCGGCAATGAATTGGGCATTGCGCAAACCAAGCGCATGCACGGATCGCGTGGCCGTTTCCACATAACTCCTTTGCAGCTCGACACCCACGCAACGCGCCTGCGTGCAGATCGCCGTCAGCATGGTGACGTGACCGAGACCGGAACCCAGATCGATGACGACATCACGATTGTTCAGCGGTACACGCTGAATGAAATCCAGGATATGCCGTGCCGGCGTGGGTTGATAGAAGACCATCTCGTCCTCCAGCTCCGCCTCATCCTGCGGTTCGCCAAGTTGGAGCACCCCGCCAATCAGCTCATCCAACGCGTCGTAACCCTCATCATCGCCGATTCGACGCAACGTAGCGTGCCATTCGTGCAGCACCCGTGCACCGTCGCCCTGTCGAATATCGTTGCGTAGCGTCTGGTACACGTGGCGATTGATTGCCTCCAATTCGGCTGTCAGCACTTCGGCGCGCTGCGCAAGCGACGCGTCGGCCATGAGATCGGCGCGCAGCATCCAGCACTCAAGCCGCTCCAATGCATCGATGCGGCGTCCAAGCTCACGCGGTTCGCGTAGCGAACGATCATGCGATAGCGCGCCGATCTGGGCCTCTAGTGCGTGAAGATCCCAATCCATGCGTGACTCAATGCAGCGTGCGCCGCAACCATTCGGCCAATTGCGCCAGCACCTGGTGGCGACCCGGTTCAGCCTCATTGAACAGCTCATGGAAAAGCGTGTCGAAAAATCGGCTCGTCAGCTGCTTGGTGGCCCACGCACCGTTGGAGAATTCCTTGCTTCCGGAGGGATCCACCAGGCGATCGCTGCCGGCGACCAGCAATAGGGTCGGTACCCGCAAACGCCATGCATCAGCAATGCTCGATGCACCGGCGCGGAAAATGAAATCGGCCATGCGCGGCGTCACCATGCCTATGCATAGCGGATCATTACGGTAGGCCTGAAGCACCTTCGCGTCATGCGAGAGCCCTTCCAGCGGCAATCCGTTGCGCAGCGGCAGATTCGGCACCACACGCTTGAGCACCGCTGCAAGCCGGCGCAATGGCGCACTGGCATATGAACGCAAGGCCGGCGACGACAACACCAGCCCCGGCGGTGCCACGCGACCATCAAGCACTGCACGCACCGTTACTACGCCGCCCATGCTGTGACCCAACAGCAAAGGCCGTCTGCCAACGCTGTTGGTGTAGTGATCGTAGATGGCAGTGAGGTCACGCAGTAGATCATCCTCGTGCGACAACGCGGCCCGCGGGCCCGGGCTGTGGCCATGGCCACGCTGATCGTACGCACGCACGGCATAACCTTGCGCACGAAACCACTGTGCAAGCGCTTCATAGCGCCCGCTGTGTTCACCCAGGCCATGCACGATCAATACGGCATGGCGCGCAGCAGCATGCGGCCAGTCACGCAAAAACAAGCGCTGACCATCGGCCATGGTGAGCCAGTGCGCTTCCGCCTCCACCACCCCATCTCCCGCCATCGCCGTCTCCGACCGTTATTCCATTGCCGCGCATCTTGGACGGCGTACATTACGCCTTTGCTCAAGCCGATGAGAAGTACAGGTGATGCTGATCGTCGACGTCTTGCGATCAATGCCAGCATGACCGGAATGGTTCATGCGAAGCGACGGAGCTGCTCCATGCCAGGCGCGCACGCCGATTCAAGGCGAGCCCGCTGGTCGGAGGGCAAGGCCATCCACTTGGGCGGGTTTTGGCGCACGCGACCGGCCGCTAGTGCAAGCCATGCAGGATTGTCCAAACCGGCGTCCATGAAGCGGATGATGCGCTCGAGTTCGGCGCGAGGCGCATCGAGCATCGATTCGTAGCGCACGTGGAGTACGCGCTCGGCAGGAACTTTCTCCAGCAGCTTCAGACCCACGGTAATCATCTCCGACCACGCCAGGCCGATTTGATCGAGCGGCAGTTCAAAGCGATGGAATACGTCGACGTCGAAGCTATCGGGCACCAGCCCGCGCCACTCGCGTGGCAGATCATCGGGCGCCTGATACGTCGGCGCCAGATAAGGCGCCGAACCGAAGCGTCTTTTGAACATGTTGCCGATAATCCCCATCCGCATCGGTGCGAAGCGGCTCGCCGAAAGCGCGAATTCCCGCCCGTCGCGAAATACGTGAATGAACTTGGCATCGGGAAAGAAGTGCGACAACGGATGCACGAGGCCCAAGGACGCACCCGAACGCTCACACCAGAACCGACGGCCCAGGCGCGTACTCAGCCACTGGAAAACGTGCAAATAGTGTTGATGAAGTCGATCGTGTGGCAACGATTGCACATAAGCACCCAGTTCCTCGTGGAGCCCGTCGGGGTCCTCGGTGAGCAGCGGCAACGTCATCGCCAACAGCGGCGGAATGCCTGTCTCGCGAAAGCGCAGCGCCCGCGCCAATGGGTAACGAAACTCCTCAATCACCAGGCCTCGCTCCATCAATCGAAGCCACGCCGTATGGCGTGCGCGCGGTTCGCACAGCATGGACCAAAACGTCGGACCATCAACCGGGTCCAACCGAAACCCCAGCGGATGAAGCGCATTAAACAGCTCCGAAAGGCTCAGGATGTCCGGATGCAGGGCGAGCAGCTCAGATAGCATCGTGGAGCCGGAGCGGCCCGTGCTGACGATAAAGAGTGGTGCCTGGGTCGAGCTTGTCATGGTGTGCAATCGCTCAACGTAGGGTGAGGCACGACCTTAGCGTATCGGCATAACTATCCAAGGTCGGTCTTTCCGGCGCAATGGGATCGTGCGGATAAATCCGAAGCATCCCGTCGTTCGCATGCCTTGGATGGACGTGAAAATGAAGATGAGGAACCTCCTGGAACGCGGCTTGGCCGATGGAGTGCCGCACGCTCACTCCTTGATTGAGAAATGCGGAGCCGACTGCCTAAGTGACCCGTGAAATCATCATGATCAGCGCAAGTCCCATATCGGGCGTCAGCTCGCGCACATCATTCAAATGCTTTTTTGGAACAACCAGCGTATGCCCCGGATGGAATTGCCGCAGATCGATATACGCCAAGGCAAATTCATCTTCACACACCCTGCTCGCCGGTTTGTGGCCGCTTACAATGCGGCAAAATACGCATGCTTGGTCCATGTGTCTCTCCCGTTGCCGACGTGCGCCCTGAGCGCTTGATGTCCACATCATGGACACCAAGCATGGGATCACACCGATATCTTCAGGCATCTATCGGTTGCGGTTTACGGGTGTGTCGCGGTAACTGGCAGCTGCGCATCGAGGAAGGCGAATACGTCCGCATACTCCGCAGCCTCCGCGCCGAGCGAGGCCTGGATGCCGTGTCCGCCATGCGCATCGGTGCGGATCCAGACAGGCCGTCCACTGGTATTGGCAGCGCGCAGGCGCGCCGCGAATTTTCCGGTCTCCCATGGCGCCACGCGGCTGTCGTTCAGACCGACGTCGAGCATCATCGCGGGATAAGCGGTATGCGGATGGATCTGCTGGTATGGGTCCATCGCCAGCATCCAGGGAAAATCCGCCGCCTTGCTCGGGTCACCCATTTCGCCCATTTGATTGGCGCCGTTAGGCTCCTGCAGCAGCCGCACTGGATTGAGCAGGCTGACCATGAAGACGGCGGCACCGAAACGACTGGGATAACCCACTACCGCCCCACCAAGCAATAGACCGCCCGCACTGCCGGAAATCAGCGCGGTGCGCTCGGGGCGGCTGTAACCGAGCTCGCTCAGTCGCGCTACCGCAGCGACAAAATCCTCCACGCCCTTGTGCTTATTCGGACCCTTGCCGGCCTTATGCCACGCCTCGCCCTTTTCGCCGCCACCACGAACGTGCGCATAGGCGAAGATGTTGCCGTTCTTGACCCATTCCAGCCGCACCGGTCGGAACGATGGCACGATGGACATGCCATAGCTGCCATAACCAAAAACGATGGCACGGTGCGAGCCATCCAGTGCGACATCCTTGCGATGCACAATCGTCAGCGGCACATGCGTGCCATCCTTGCTGACCAGCTCGGTCTCGGTCGCTTCGATCATGCTGTAATCGGCCGGGCTGGCCTCGTCCTGGCCGAGGCTGCGCAGGCTTCGTGTCGACGGGTCGTAGCGCCAGAATTTTGGAGGCGTGGTCCAGCTGCGCAAACCAAGCACGAATCCGTCCTGATTGTCGTCAGCATGAAATAACGCGGCGGAACCGGGGAACGGCATCGGCACATTTTCGACCTTGTCGGTGCGATAGTCGATGCGGCGGATACTATCGATGCCGTTTCTCACCACTTTTACGTATAAGGCGTCGCGTGCCGGCGCGATCATTTGCGTATCGTCGAGGTTGGAGTCGACGATCATCTCGTCATCCTGCAGTGACAGGATGGGGTGCGCGTCCTTGAGCGATGCATCCGGCCGCGACAGATCCAGTGCAAGCAATTCGCCGTTGGAACGTGTGCGGGTAGAGACCAGATAGAGCGTATTACCGTGGATATCGGCGTCGACTATTTCGTCATCGAAATCGGCGATGCAATGCCACGTCGCGCCAGGCTTTATCGCCTCGGTTTGCATGGTCACGCAATAGCGTTGTTCGATCTGCGCGCCCTGCTCTTCGGCGATCGCCCAGCGCGAATCTGTGCGGAACTGGACATCCGGGAAACGGTTGGACGACATCGTAAAGCTTGGATTGACACCCTCGCCCTTACCGGCACGCAGCAATATCGGATCGCTCGCGGATGGCGTTCCCAACCGGTGAAAGCGAAGACGCATGTCTTGCAGTGGATCGCCGTTAGTGCGCTGCGCGGGGGGCGCCATCTGGGTGTAGGCAAAGCCGCTTCCATCCGGCAGCCACTCGGCTCCGAATTCGCCCCACACCGGTTCGACGGCATCCCCGGTCGGTTTGCCGCTCTTCACATCGAGCACTTCCATACGGGTGACTTCATTACCGCCGTGATCGATATCCACCGCGACCTTGCTGCCATCCGGCGAGGGTACGAACAAAGTGATCGAGGCGTGGCCGCCATCGCCTGCCAAGGTCGCCGGATCGAGCAGCACGCGCTCGGCGCCGTTGGCCTCGCGCACCATCAATGTGCCGTTGCCCTGCGCTTCCTCGCGGATGAAGAACAAGCTTCCGTCAACGTAGCGCTGGGAGCGGTGCACGACCGTGGTGCCATTGATCTTCTGGAGATCCTGTTGCCAGAACTTCAGCGTGGGCAATGCATCCAGCTTTGCACGCGTGTAATCACCCTGTGCAGCGAGCCACTGCTGAAATTCAGCATTGTGCGCACCCTCCATCCAGCGGTAAGGGTCATGCAGGGTAACGCCAAAGAGATGGTCGACCTGATCCACTGTGCGTGCAGGCGCAGGCTCGTCGGTCTGCGCGGCGATGGCGGGCAACGCGCCCACCATCAAGGTACACGCGGCAGCGACAACACAGAGCGATACATACGCACGGGAGGAACGAAAAGTGTACGGCATGACGATATCCTTATAGTGCATGAAATAGTTTCCTCAACGGCATTTCCACACAGCATCTGGCAGCGAGATATTTTCAATCTGGCTGCTTAGAGAATCGGGACAGGCATCGTTCGAATCATTTTTCCACGTCCATGTCGAAGGAGAATGTGCCTTTTGACTCAAAACCAGGCGCCACCGGGTGATGGCTTTCCGCTTCATCAATCGAAGAAAACGTCTTTTTCCAGAATTACCCAAAGCTCAGCCGGACACATCAGCCCGCTCTGTATCAAGCGATATTCCATGGCTTCGGCCACGACCTGGCAATTATCGGGTGTAATCTCGCATCGATGCGTGCGCAAAAAATCGAAGACAAAGCGCTGCAGCTCCCACGGGAGGCGATCGTACGAAGTCTCTCCGCCCCGCAAGTGAGTACGCCTGAGCAGTTTTCGAGCCGCCGCTACCATGCAACGATCCTTTGTCACCTACTCGTGAACAAGGTGTTGCAAGATATATTCCACCATTATTTTTCAAGCGCTTGAAACCGCTGCGTGTGTCCGCGGACATGGCAACGGACAGGATGCGGACAACTCGTCCGTTTGAACCTAGGGTCGCTTTGCGCTTGCCGGCAAGCCCACGCCCTCAAACCACGGCATCGACAAACAGCCCACGCAAGCCGGAAATGCCGCTTTCACCGATATTTTGCGCCAGCGTTTGCGTAAAGGATTGCAAGCTCGGCAAAGCAGTGCTTGAAGCATCCGCAGGTGCTTCGGATGAAGCACCCAGTGACGTCCAGAGGTTTTTAAATACCGCAGTCAAATTGCTGGAGCCGCCGGCAGCGGAAGCCGTGCTGTACGAATTGGCCTCCAATGCCTGCGCCAGATTCGAGAATGCCGAGGCGACGTTCCGATACTGTTGCACCTGTTGCTGTGCTTTTGGCGCTTGCGCGTTTGCGTCCGCGCCATGGGCACCATTGGGCGCGGTCGCAACCATGGCGGTCGTGGATGCGGAACCGGGCGTGGGGGTTAATCCGACTTGCGCGAGTGCCGCTGCAATCGCCGAGGCCAACTGGCTCGCGTTTTCGGTCGAGGTGCTGGTGGAAGCCGGAGATTCCGCTGTTCTTGGCTGATTGAGCCCAGCCTGGTGATGCGCATACCGGAGCGCGACGAGACCGCCGACGTAGTGCGACTGAGTACTGCTGGCGCTTGAAATACCCATGGCAGGTAGCCCGTTGCGGACAATTGGCTCGCCGTATCTTACCCGGTCTTTCTTTTCACTGCGCGGAACGGCTCCGCTCGCGCCGACCCGAGCGTATTGCAAGGTGCGGCAGTGTCGCCGCGAAGAGACGGGTCACGCTTTACAACCTGGTTGGTGACGATGCATCGCTGTGCACGCCCGCTAGCACCGCCGGTTGCATACTCGCTTGACCCATACCCATGCAGGTACCAGCGGTCGGTTGCGCACCTCTGGGCGTACGCCCGCCAACCGTAACGGGTTCTTTTCAGCCGTCTAACGTTCGCTGTCGCATAAGGTGCTGCTGCTCGCTTTCGATCCATCTTTTCAGAGATGGCAAGCAAACCGGGCTTCAAGCGTGTGTACATACGGTCCATGCAATTGCGCATCAACGTCAGGAGAACCCACGTGAAAATCCTCATGGTTTTGACCTCCCACGACATTCTCGGCAGCACCGGCAGGAAGACAGGTTTTTGGCTGGAAGAGTTTGCAGCGCCCTACTATGTCTTCACCGATGCCGGTGCACAGGTGACGGTTGCGTCGCCCAAAGGTGGGCAACCACCCATCGACCCCAAGAGCGACGATCCCGACAACCAGACACCTGCACAGCTTCGTTTTAAAGGGGACCCCAAAGCGCAGCAGGTGCTTGCCCATACTCACCGCCTCGACACCGTATCGGCCAGGGATCTCGACACCGTGTTTTATCCCGGTGGCCATGGCCCCATGTGGGACCTGGCCGAAGACCCGGTCTCGATCAAATTGATCGAAGATTTCTACAACAGCGGCAAGCCTGTCGCCGCTGTGTGTCACGCCCCTGGTGTGCTTCATCACGTGACGTACAAGGGCGAACCCATCGTGAAAGGAAAGCGGGTCAGCGGATTCACCAATTCCGAAGAGGAAGCGGTGGGGCTTACGCACGTCGTGCCATTTCTGGTGGAGGACGAACTCAAGCGATTGGGCGGTCTGTTTGAAAAGGTCCCCGACTGGCAGAGCTTTACCATCACCGACGGCCGCATGATCACGGGACAGAACCCGGCCTCTTCAGAAGCCACCGCCAAGGCACTGCTGAGTCTGATGAATGCAGCGAAAGCCGCCTGAACATCGGCAACGTCATGAATCGCCATTGAAACAGTTATGAACCGAGAAGTCGCGTGCGCGCTCAAAACGGAGGCCGCTGATGGACGCACAGAATATTCGGATGAGTCTTGAGCGACACTGGAGCGCATCCGCGGCAGGTGATCAAGTTGTCGAGCACGAGATCTATCACGATGATGCCGTGTGCGAGTATCCGCAGTCCGGCGAGATCATTCGCGGCCGGCGCAACCTGCAAGCGCTGCGCAGCCATCACCCGGGTAAACCCTCGGGCTTTGCGATACGGCAGATCGCCGGAGAAGGCAATCTTTGGGTTAGCGAGTACGTGATTACCTACGGGAACACGATCGCTTACACCGTCAGCATCATGGAATTTCAGGACGGAAAGGTGCTGCACGAAACCCAGTACTTCGCCGACCCGTTCGCCGCGCCTGCCTGGCGCGCCCAGTGGGTCGAGCGAGCACCTGATCGGCAACACGCACAGAAAGCGAGCACGCAACCTCTCGGTTGATCGAAGGGCACTGGCGTCGTTTGGAAACGGCACCATCCCGATGCCCAATAGCGTCAGCGCGAGGAGTCCTTATCGTCCTCGTCATGCAGCCACTTCCTCCAACGCCGAGGAAGAACCGCCGACTGCCCCATTCCACGCCGCTTGAACTCGTCCGGATGCTTCCACATCCGCCAAAGAATGACGACCGAACCGATGACGAGAAATGCCAGCCACAGTAGCGTGAAAGCGTAATCGATGGCGCGGGCGTGAAGGGAGATAAGTATTCCGAGTACGCCACAGAGCAACAAGAACTCTGCCAGTCCTTTCGGGTTGAACGAGCTGCGCTTATCTCTATCAGTAGCCATGCTCAGCTTCCTACGCTCACGAGTGCGCATCATAGCTCCCACAAACATCTGGATGATCTGTGCGGCATAATCCCGTGACGCCGAGTTCGCACGATGCGTTCGATAGTCTGCGCCACCTGCGCCCATCACCCAAAGGAAGTCGCCGATGAAGCTGGTCCGCCGAATCGTCCTCGCTACCGCCCTGTTGAGCACATGCGCGCTGGCACAGCCTCCTTCTGCCCATCCTGCTGGCGAACCGTGGTGGAAAGCTGCGCTGTTTTACGAGATTTATCCGCGCAGCTTTGCCGACTCCAATGGTGACGGTGTTGGCGATTTGAACGGCATTACGCAGCACTTGGATTATCTCCAGCAATTTGGCGTAGATGCGATCTGGATCACGCCGATGTATCCGTCGCCGCAGGTGGATTTCGGTTACGACATTTCCAACTATGAGGCGGTCGATCCGCAATACGGCAGCCTGTCCGACATGGACCGGCTGATCAGTGCCGCGCACCAGCGGCATCTCAAGGTGCTGCTGGACATGGTGCTCAACCATACGTCTGACAGGCATCCGTGGTTTATCGCCTCGTCTTCGTCGCGTGACAATCCCAAATCCGACTGGTACGTGTGGAACGATGGCGTCGATACCCATGCGCCCGGCGTCACGCCGTTCCAGCAGCGCTATGTGCACGACGGCAGAGTGCCGCCGAATAATTGGGAATCGGTCTTTGGTGGTTCGGCGTGGCAGTGGGTGCCGGCGCGGCATCAGTTCTACTATCACCGCTTTTACGCTCAGCAACCTGATCTCAACTGGCGCAATCCCGCCGTGGAAAAGGCGATGTTCGCGGCGATGCGCTTCTGGCTCGACCGCGGCGTGGATGGCTTTCGCCTGGATGCAATTTCCACGCTGTTTGAAGATCCCAAGCTGCACAACGATCCGCAATTGCCTGGCACCAATGACCAGGGCGATCCCAACCTGCGTTCGCAATACAGCGATAATCTGCCGGAAGTCCACGACGTGCTGCGCCGCATGCGCGCGATGGTGCAAAGCTATCCCGGCGATCGCGTTCTGATCGGCGAAACCTACACGCCCGATGTGGCGGAGCTGGAAAAGTGGTACGGCGGCGCCCGGCACGATGAGCTGCAACTGCCGATGGACACCGTGCCCGGCTTTGGCGACCAGGCTAATTTCAGCGCGGACTGGTTCCGCAAATCGTTACAAGCGTCACAGCAAGTGACGGGCGAGCCATTGATCGTGTTCGACAATCACGATAACGCACGCTCGATCGACCGCTTCGGCGACGGCACGCACAATGTCGCGCGCGCCAAGGTGATCGCCGCGCTTTTGCTGACTACGCGTGCAAGCGCCCTCACCTACTATGGCGCTCCCATCGGCATGGTCACGAGTACACCCAAGCGAAAGCAGGATGTGCGCGATCCGCAAGGCATCACCGGCTGGCCGAAAAACAAGGGCCGCGACGGGGAACGCACGCCGATGCAATGGACGCCCGGTTTCCAGGCCGGCTTTTCCACTGCGCAAACCACCTGGTTGCCAGTGAATGGCGATTACCGAACGGTCAATGTGCAAAGTGAGTTGCAGCAGCCCGATTCGTTGCTCAATTGGTATCGCCAACTGATTGCGCTGCGTAAAAGCGAGCCGGCCCTGCGCGATGGCGCGATGCAGTTTTTGGACACATCCAACGCGAATGTGCTCACGTTCCGACGCGCCGGCCCGCAACCGGTGATCGTTGTCATGAACTTCAGCAACGCCCCTCAACCGCTCGACACCAGCATGGCCTCAGGCCGGGTGATCACCCTCGCGGCGACCGCTTCGCAGTTGCTGCACAGGACCACCTTGCAGGGCGCAACGCTCCCGCCGTATGGCGTTTGGGTGTTCAAGCCGGTGGGTGTCACCTTGCATATGGCTCGATAACCCGGGCCGCGCACCGCGCGTGAAGATCGTCCTATTCGTCGGACGAATATTTGCGGACGCAGCATGAGCTAAGTCCCGGAAAAACTTGAATCGATCTAAGTGTCGTGTTGTCGTGCAATATTGGTCTTGATGAAGCGCTTATGCATCAATGAGATATGTTTAAAAATCTAAATTTGAATCGATACAAATTTCTTGTTGACATCGCCCAGTACCTGTCTTATTGATTAGTGCGTTCGTGACAAAGGTGTAACGTTGTCACGCGAACTTGGATCGATTGAAAAGTCAGTGTCCGAAGGACGTGGGGACGGCGTGGCGAGGCGGTCGACCCGTTTGCAGCACACGCTAGCGGTTGGATTGGTTGCGCTTTTTTTGCAGATGCAGTGAGGGAGGGTCATGGCGACAGCCATGGCTCAGGGTGAGTTTGTGCCTTCAAAAACATCACGAATGTGGGCACTACAGCAAACAAGCCGAAAGGTAGGGGAAGCAAATGAGCAAGTATCAGTTCCGTTTGGGCAGCAGTTTGCGAGCCAGCATACGCATTGGCCTATGGGCCGCTGCCGCCATGACGAGCAGTGCAGTGTTTGCGCAGGGCATCACAGGCGGCGTTTACGGTAATTTGCCCACCGGCAAGGGCGTCGTTGCCGAAGTGATCAATCCGGCGACGGGTTACGACAGCACCGTGCGCGCCGATGCCAATGGCCATTTCTCGGTGACCGGACTGATGCCCGGCCAATACGTCGTCAAACTGATGCGTGACGGCAACGTCGTCGATCAGCGCAGCGTGGTGGTGGTCGCCGGCTCCAACAGTGCCGCCATATTCGCCGCTTCGGCCGGCGAGAACGTGAAGAATCTGAATTCGGTCACCGTCACCGCCTCGCAACCGCCGGTCAATGCGATCGACGTCACGACGAGCGAGCAAGTCCAGACCTGGAACGCGACCGACGTCAATCGACTGCCACTGCTCAACGCAGACCTTCTCAACGTCGCGTCCATGCAGTCCAACGTCACGAGCATCACCAGTTCGCACGGCGCCGCGCCGCAGTTCAATGGCGCATCGGGCACCGAGAACCGGTACTTCATCAACGAATTCAACATGACCGACATGCAGCAAGGTGCTGCACCGGACAAGATCCCGAACGAAGCCTTTGCCAACATCTCCACCGTCGACGGTGGCATGGATGCCAAATATGGCAGCGCCATGGGCGGCGTGGTTGCCGGCACGATCAAGCAGGGCTCCAACGACTTCAAGGCCGGCGTGGATTTGCAGTTCACGCCGCCCACCGGCGGACTCAATGAAAACGGCAAGAACACCTACAACGTAAACGGGAGCCTGGTCAGCGCCAACCAGCTGGATCATTGGTCGCCCAGCCTATTGCAGGACTATTGGGTATCAGGCCCGATCGTCAAGGATAAGGTGTTCTTCTATCTGCTCGGCGAAGTCGAGCCGAACAACTACGGCCAGGGCGTGCAGGGCAGCACGCCAACGACGACCTATAACGGCCAGTACGAGACCCTCAGCGAAAACCGGAACAAGCAGCTGCTCGGCAACTTCACCTGGGATATCGCCACCGGCCACACGCTCAACGTTTTCTTTGATCGCCAGCTCAACAATTTCACGTCGTCCCAGTATCCACTGGCGACGCCGTACGATCCCTCCAGCGCCGCCTCTTCGTTGCAAAACTGGAGCGGCAATGCATGGCGTTCGCGCATGCTGGTCGCCAACTATCATGGCCAGATCACCGATAACTTTTCGGTATCGGCGATGGTCGGCACGTCGCAGCAGGACTTCTACCAGTACCCGCAGTACGGCATCAACGTGCCTTATGTGCAGTCAGTCAATCCGGATAACCCGAACGACACGAAGACACTGTCCAACGGCGCCAGCAGCAATTATTTCCTGCGCTACCGCATGATGGGCTCGCGTATCGACTTCACCTGGGACGTCACCGACAACCACGAAATCACCTTTGGTGGCGAGCAATACAGCCCAACCATGGCGCAGTCCAACATTCCTAACCCGAACACGTGGACCTATTCGTACTGCAGCACGGCACTGGGGCCGAACGAGGCCTGCAGCATCAACGGCCAGACCATCAACCCGCTCACCGGCAAAGCCTTTGCGCCGGGAACGACATACGTCACCGAGTCTTACGCGCCGCGCGTTTATTACAACAGCTCGCCCACCTACGGCTTCTACCTGGCCGACAGCTGGCATTTTGCCGACAACTGGACCGCGTACATCGGCGGGCGTTACGACAATTACGCGATGACCGACAACATCAACGTGAAGATGTACAGCAAGGGCAACGCGACACCGCGGCTCGGCGTGGCATGGGACGTTCACGGCGATTCGAGCCTGAAGATCGGTGCCACGGCGGGTGAGTACTCCGAAGGCATTCCGCTTTATTTCAATGCTTACGGTGGCACCCCGGGCCAGGGCTACATCAGCACCAAGACCACGTATATCTATTCGGGTGTGGGCGGCGGCTCCGTGCCGACCGGCCTGACGCAAGTGGGTGCTGTCCAGGGCGCTGCCGGCGCCGGCCTGCATTATCTGACCGCGGGTCAATTCATTTCGACCTCCGCGCAAAACGCAAAACTGAAGCAGTTCTCGGTTTACGCGCAGCAGAAAATCGGCGACAACTGGGTGGCCGGCGCGACGCTGTTCACCAGCGAGCTTACCGGTCTGCCGAATATCGACAGCAACACACAGCAGCTGCAGTCCTATCTCACGAGCAAAGGTTATCCGAACGCCGTATTGCTCGGCCAATACCTGATCACGCCTGGCAAGGACATCACCATTCCGGTGCAGTTGAACGGCGCGAACAGCCCGCTCACCGAGTTCACCTTCCCCAACAGCTACATCGGCTATCCATCGCTGCGGCGCAGGATCTACCAGCTCGACTTGACGATGGACCATGCCTACTCCGATAGCGAGCCTTACTACCTGAGCGCGTCCTACACATGGCGTCATGAGTTCGGCAACACCGATGGCACGACCAGCTATGCCTCCTATCAGGGTACACAGGGCGTCGCCAATACCGGTGCAACTGCCTATGACGGCGGCCTGTCGGCTGCCGGCTTCCTGCAGGGCGCCGGCGGCAATCTGGCCGACGATATTCCCTCCACCTTCAAGGTGTTTGGCTATTACAAGTTCGCCCATCAGGACAACTTCCTGAGAGGCCTGCGCGTCGGTGGCGCTCTCACGTATTACGCCGGCGGTCCGGTCAATTGCCTTTCGGTGTATCCGGCAAACGGCACGGGCGCGGTGGGCAGCAACCAGACCGGCAACGCCAACGCCTATTACTGCAACACGCTGCAGAATGCGCTCAATGGCAATCCGGTCTCGTCCACCATCCTCTACACCCGCGGCAGCTACGCTCGCCTTCCGTCGACCAAGCAAGTGGATCTGGACATTGGCTACGACTGGGCGCTTGGCAAGAACGCCTTCTCGCTGGACCTGAAGGTGCTCAACCTGTTCAACAGCCAGACCGTGACGTCGTATATCAATCAGATGACCAACGGCAACGGGCAATTCAATGCCAACTTCATGCAGCCAGGCACGTTCCAGGCCGGGCGCACCGGGCAGTTGGTCTTCCGCTGGCAGTACGACTGATCCTCTGACGTTGCATCCGCGTTGACATCGATGCCTCCATGTTCCCCAGGACATGGGGGCATCTTTGTTTCCGTTGGTAGACTGCGTGCAAACGAATGTGCTGTTTGACGGAGATGCATTTGAATCCGCTATTGCAAGGCCTGGATCCCGCCGCCGCGAACCGCGTAATGGCAGCATCGCAGGCACTGGAGATGAATCGTCCCGATCAGGCGGCCGCGCAATTGGGACCGGTTCTGGCCAGTCATCCGGATCACCCCGAAGTCCTGCGACTGCAGGCGAATCTGCTGAGCCTGCGCGGAGAGCATGCGTCTGCATTGCGCCACATGCGCCGCGCGCTGGAACAACGCCCGCATGAGGCGCTGTATCACAATGCGTTTGCGATCTTTCTTGCCGAAGCGGGAGAACTCGAACAGGCGGTGGATGTTTTGCGGCATGCCTGCGCGCTGCAACCGGACTTTGTGCTGGCCTGGTACAACCTCGGCCTGTTTCTCACGCGCAGCACGCGTTTTGACGAAGCGCGCGATGCACTTCGGCGCGCTGTGCGTCTGGCACCTGATTACACGCCAGCGCGTGCGCAGCTCGCCGACCTGCTGCGCATGGATAACTTCCGCGACGAAGCCATCGCCGAATATCGAACGCTGCTCGCCGCGCAACCCTGGGCAGGCATGGCGTGGTGGGGCTTGGCGGAAATCAAGACATTGCCGCTGGGCACGGACGATAGCGATGCTATCCGGCGCGCACTCGCGCATCCGCACGCTACCGATGGCGACCGTGTCGCGCTGGGTTTCGCCTTGGCCAAGGCGATGGACGATCAGGGCCGTTATACCGAATCGCTGCAGGCGCTGGCCGGCGCCAACGACATCGCACGCAGGCATCGGGCATGGAATGCAAGCGCATTCACCACCACGATGGCGTCGATCAGGGCGGCTGCCTGCACCGCGCATGCCGGGCAGGATCTGGGTTCGGAAGTGATTTTTGTCGTGGGCATGCCGCGTTCGGGCTCGACCCTGATCGAGCAGATTCTCGCTTCGCACTCCAGCGTCGAAGGCACGGCCGAGTTGGTCGACCTGCCGGTGCTGATCGGCGAAGAGTCGGCCAGGCGCAGGAAGCCCTATCCGCACTGGCTGGCGGACATGAGCACGGATGATTGGCGTCGGCTGGGACAGCGCTATCTGGAACGCACCGCACGCTGGCGCAAGCGTCGCCCACTGTTCACCGACAAGTTGCCCAATAACTGGATGCACATCGGCATGATCCGCGCGATGCTGCCCGGCGCGCACATCGTGATCAGCCGTCGCGATGCGTTGGAAACCTGCTTCTCGTGTTACCGGCAATACTTTCCCGGCAACGACTACACGCGCTCGTTTTCCGATCTGGCGGCGTACTGGCATAGCTTCGACGCTGCGTCGACCTATTGGGCGCAGCAAGAATCGACGCACGTTTATCAACACGTCTACGAAGATTTGCTGAAAGACCCGGACGCTCACATTCGGGCATTGCTCGCCTTCTGCAAGCTGCCATTCGAAGAGGCATGTCTGCGTTTCAATGAAACACAGCGCGCCGTCGGCACACCCAGCGCCATGCAAGTGCGCCAGCCGTTGCGCACCGATACGGCACGTGCGCCACGCTATGGCGCGTTGTTGAATCCGTTGCGTCAGGCGCTTGGTCTTTCGCCTGTCTGATCGTCGTAGCCAGCATAAATCCCGATAACTTCACGGCAGTCATTCCCGCGAAAGCAGGAATCGCCTCCACTCTTACATGGGGCAAATGGATTCCCGCTTTCGCGGGAATGACGGCCCATGTACAGGTAACCGGCAGCGGGGATTATGTGGCTGATTCAATCGCCGATTTTGCGTCTGCAACACGCCTAAATCCATGAAAGCCTGATCGATCCAACCGGCTTTGCTGTTACGCAGCAGCATGAACACAAAATTTTCATGTTCTTCAACAAGATACATTTAGAAATTCTAAATTTGGATCGATGCAAATTTCTGTTGACACGGGCTTTTTACTGTCCTATTGATTAGCTCGCCCGTGATTTTCGTCCAACGTTGTCACGGCTATTTGGATCGATTTAAAAGAAACGCGTTTTTATAAAGATTCCGGGGACGGCGTGGCGAGGTGATGTAACCGCCTGCAGTACACGCCAGCAGTCGAGTCAGTTTGCGTATCTCTGAAAAGCGGTGCCGGAGGGTCATGGCAACGGCCATGGCTCAAGGCGGGCTTGTGCCTGCCAAAACATGCCCAGAGGGGGACACACATGTATCGCAAGGGCGTGCCACCGCGGCAATCGCCGCGATGTTTGCTGATCGGCGATTTGCATTTGCAGCGTTAGGTCGAAAGGTGTTGTGGCGCGCCTCTCACGCCATAGCGCCTTTCGCAATCTGTTCTGTGTGCAGCGCCGACTGCCTATGGCCGTGCAGTGTCTTTATCGGGCATGTAGGGCAATCAGCGCGTTACCGTCCCATTTACTGTTGGAGAGCGTATCCATGAAACGTACAAACGTTCGGTATTCACGGTTGCAGCGCAAGTCCGCATTACTGCTTTGTGTTTCGGCCCTCGCCTTTGCGTGTGGCAGCGCGCATGCCCAGACCACGGGTTATACCGGCATCTTTGGCGGCGGCCCGCTGTATAAGCATGTGGCAAGCAATATCTCGGAGATCGAAAACTCCGGCTTTACCGAAGTGGTGGTGTGGAGCGTCGAAGTCAGTTCGGCCGGCGACCTGAATTTCAACGGCGAATTCCCGCTGACATCGGGTGGAACGTATGTCGGCAACAACACGTGGCCATCGTTCGCGGCAGACCTTGTCACCATGAAGCAAGGTACGCCCAAGCGCATCACCTTTAGCGTTGGCTCGTCGAATGTCGGCGACTGGCAGGACATCAAGGCGCTGGTCAACGCGCAGGGAACCGGCCCAACCAGCATTCTCTACAAGGATTTCCAGGCGCTTAAAGCCGCGTTGCCATCCGTGGATGCGGTCGATTTCGATGACGAGAACAGCTACGACTCGGCCTCCACCGTGGCCTTCGCGGTGATGCTCGGCAGTCTTGGCTATCACGTGGAAGTAGACCCCTACACCAATGCGTCCTACTGGACGTCCGTGGTGTCGCAGATCAACAGCCAAAGCCCTGGCACGGTCGATGGCGTGCATCTGCAAACCTATTCGGGTGGCGCCGGCAACAGCCCCTGCTCGGGCTGGAATTTTGGAACGGTGCCGGTCTTCCCCGGCGTCTGGGATGCCGATGACACGCCCCCGCAAGCGCAAAGCCAGATGAGCAGCTGGCATTCTCAGTGCGGCATCACCGGTGGTTTCCTGTGGTTGTACGACGATATCGCCGGCAAGACGTACAACGGTGGCGATGAAACGGCCGCCTACGCAAACGCCATCAATACCGGCCTCGCAGGCGGCAGCACGACCACCGGCGTGTATGGCATCTACAGCGATGGAACCGCGTTCACCACCGGTGGGCTGGATGGCAACGGTTATGCCTACTCGGCCAACCTGCTCGGCAGCTCGCAGACGTGGAATGGCGACACCTTCAGCTTCGGTGCGCCCAACACCGCCAATGCATTGAGCGGAAGCACCATCACCCTCACCCAGGGCCAATACAGCGAACTGAGCATTCTGGGCACCGGCCTCAATGGCAGCCAGGCGGCGCAGACCTTCATGGTCAAGTACACCGATGGCAGCAGCACGGTCGTCAACCAAAGTTTGAGCGATTGGTTCAGTCCGCAGAACTATCCGGGCGAATCAGACGCTGTAACGATGGCCTATCGCGATACCAGCACCGGCAGCAAGGACAATCGTACGTTCTACCTGTACGGCTATGCGTTCCCCATCGACAGCACCAAGACCGTCCAGAGTGTCGTACTACCGAACAACCGCAATGTTGCGGTGCTGTCGTATGCGTTGAGCAATCCGACCATCAACGCCGTGCCTGTAAGCCTCACCTCGGCATTCAATAGAACCGGTATCTACACCGACGGAACCACGTTCTCCTCCACCGGCGGCGTGGATGGCGTGGGCGATGCGTATTCGGCGCAATTGCTGGGATCGTCGCTGGAATACAACGATGTGCTGTACCACTTCGGCAGCGCCAATGCCGCCAATGACGTAAGCGCATCGGGGCAGACGATCACCCTGTCATCGGGCGAGTTCTCGGGCCTGCAGTTGCTGGCGGCCTCCGTCAATGGAAACCAGACCTCGCAAACTTTCACCGTCACCTACACCGACGGCACCCAGTCGACTTTTACCCAGAGCATCAGCGACTGGTTCACGCCACAAAGCTACGCCGGTGAATTGCAGGCCGCCGTACTGCCTTACCGGGATACCTCCTCCGGTGGGCGTGATAGCCGCACGTTCTATCTCTACAACTACAAATTCAATTTGAACAACGCCAAGACCGTTCAGAGCATCAAGCTGCCAAACAACGCCAGCGTGCAAATCATGGCGATGACCCTGGTGCAGTAATTTGGCATCCACGCCTGGGACGAAATGCCGCCTCGTGCATCGCGGCGGGTTTCGCAGCGACAAATCCCGGTAATTCACCCCATTGGTGAGCCAGCGAGAGTCCCTCGCTGGCCTTTTTTTGCGCGCGACAAAGTTAACGAGCGCCATGGCTTGTGCTGGTAAATTGGGGAAGAAAGACTATCGCCCATAGGACATAAAGCGTTGAACGAGGGGTCGGGCTGCTCAATGCGGGGATATTTCCAGATTTGGTGCGCTCGCCTGGCGGTGGTCGCCGCGATCGTCGGCGCCGGCATGCTTTGGCCCGGCCCACCCGCATATGGCCAGGCGATGAGCCTCGCCTCCTTTACCCAAGCCCAGGGCCTGGGGAGTCTTGAAGACAATTGCCTGCTGCAGGACCGCCGTGGCTTTGTTTACGTATGCACGGAGAACGGGCTATTTGTCTTTGACGGACACATGTTCCAACGGATCGGGGGCGCCAACGGATTGAGTGGCAGTTTCATTTCCGATCTGCACCTGGACGCAAACGGCCGCTTATGGGTGGGCACGCGCACCGGGCTCTATGTCGGCGATGGGGAGCACTTCAGCGTCGCCACCGCGCCGGGCGATTCACTGATGATCGACCCGGGCGCCACGCTCACGGATTTGGACGGCCGACTCTACGCGGTCAGCCAACATCGGCTATGGGTCCTTGAACCCTCGCCATCGGGTTGGCGTGCCAGGCAGCGCTTCGATGCCGGTGCATTGAGCACCACGCCAGCCTTGTCGGACATCAACAGTGTGTTCGCGGACGGGCACGCGCTTTGGTTCGGATGCGGAAAATCCTTGTGTCAGTTAAGCGGCGATCATCTGCGCGTCTGGCGCGATGCCGACGGCATTCCCGACGACACCTGGACGTCCTACCTGCTCAGCCGCGACGGAACCGTGTGGGCACGCAGCCCTCGCTATATTCGCGCGCTCAAGCCTGGCGCTGCGCATTTTGTCGATCACGACCTGCGCGGATCGCACGTGGTAACGGCCTACCTGGATATGGTGCAGGACGCTCAAGGCCGCGTGCTGACGCGCAGCGACACGGGCCTCGCGCGCTGGGACGGACAGAACTGGCAAACCTTCGACAAGCACAATGGGCTGCCGGACGTCGGCATCGATGCCCTGCTCTACGATCGCAGCAATGTGCTGTGGATCGGCACGTACGGTCGCGGTGTTTTGCAGTGGCGCGGCTATGAGCGGATCCAGAGTTGGCAAACCGCGCAGGGTCTGGACAGCAGTCCGAGCTGGGCCATTGCGCGAGCCAGCACCGGCGCGCTCTGGGTGGGTGACGAACTGGGTGGGAGCATGCTGCAGCCAGGTGCATCCTTGCTCACCCCATGGCCGGTCAAAGCACCGCCGCTCGCGCAGGAGACCATCGGTCTGTATGCGCTTCCGGGCGGCGACATGCTGGTGGCCTATTACTCGGGCGAGCTGCTGCGTTATCACGCGCAAGCGGGAACGACCGAGGAGATCGCTCATTCGCCAGCCTATATCCGCCACATACAGATGGACCATCTGGGCCGCATATGGTTGTGCACCGAACGCGGCATCTATCTTCTGGATGGCAAGACACTCCATCGCGTGGGCGGCACCGTCGTTCCCGACGATGTTTTTGCCGATGCGGTTGAAGATGCACAGAACCGCTTGTGGTTCACCAGTAACGCAGGCTTGTTCCGGCTGGACAACGGACACTGGTCCCACGTGCGCGTGGTCGGCGCACCGGCCGACGACAGCTTTACGCAGCTTGATGTAACACCCGCCGGCGATCTGTATCTGGCTGGAAACTTCAACGGCCTCTGGCAGGGCCGTGCGAGCGATGCCGATACGGTGAACGTCAGTCACGTCGGCGATCAGCTAATCGACACGACCCGAATCTACTTCATCAACCACGACCGCCGCGGCTGGCTTTGGATCGGCGGCACGGATGGCGTGGAGGTATTCAACGGCCAGCACTGGCGCCGCTTGACGCAGGACGACGGACTGGTCTGGGACGACATCGCCGAGCACGCCTTTTTCGAAGATACCGATGGATCGATCTGGATCGGCACCACCAACGGCATTTCGCACATTCCCCAACCCGTCCAATTGTCCGTCATACCGCCCTTTTCCGTCGTCATCACGAGCGTCGATCATGGCCGGGCACGGCAGAGCAACGCGTCGGGCTATCGCTTCGCCTACTCACCGAGTCGCGCGCTGACCTTGCACCTTGCAACACTCGACGCACCGACTCGCAGCACCTTGCAGTACCGCTACCGTCTCGCCGGCCTGGAACAGAATTGGGTTACTTCCGAGCGCCCGCAAGTCGATTATCCGCCGCTCCGGCCGGGCCATTACACCTTCCAGGCAAGCGCATTTGATCCGGACAGCCGGCAATCGTCGAACATCGTGGAACTACCGATCGAGATCGTGCCGCCGTGGTGGCAACGCGCGCCTGCGATCATCGCCGGCTTGCTGCTGTTCGTGTTGAGCCTTGCGGCTATCTGGCAACTGCGCACGCGTCATCTGCACATGCGCGCCGCCGAGCTGGCCCGCCTGGTAGCGCAGCGCACCCGCGAGCTGGAAGTCGACAAACAAGCATTGGAAGAAGCCAGAGCAGCGCTTTGGCATCAGGCGACCCACGACGCACTGACCGGCCTTATCAATCGCTCGCATGTGCTGGACACCCTCAATCAAGCCGTCGTCCACGCGCAGGCAAGTGGCGAACCGCTGGCCGTCGCCTTGCTTGATCTGGATCACTTCAAGCGCATCAACGATGAGTTCGGCCATCTGGCGGGAGATCAGGTGCTGATTGAAGCCGCCGCACGCTTGTGCACCGAACTCCCGCCGGGCACCACACTGGGACGCTATGGCGGCGAAGAATTGCTGGCGGTCGCGCCCGGCGTTCGCGCGAACAACACGCGCCCCTTCGACACCTTGCGCCAATGCATCGAGCGCGCGCCTTTTCGCGTCGAAGGTGCCAATGTCAGCTTGACCTGCTCGATCGGCGTGGCCTGGTGCACTGCCGACGGAGGCAACAGCCTCGTGCTGATTCGACGCGCCGATGCAGCGCTTTATACGGCCAAGACCACCGGGCGCAATCGCGTGGTCATCGCTACGGACGATGATGAATTGAGTTCCGAACGGAAAAAAAGCGACGGCATCGGTTGATTCACGCGGGCGGTTTGGCCGTCTTTAAGCGCATCAATGCGGCGGCTTACGTGCCATCACCGTGCCAGGCGAAAGATTGCAGCCCGTGAACAACCGCCAGAACCAGCTATGCGCGCCACGTGTCAGCGTGACGTCAAACCCAGCCTCGCAAAGACGTGAGGCATAAGTGATGTTTGTCATCCACTTCCCGTGGAGGAGCCGGGGGCGAAAGCCATGGCCCCGCTTTA
Organism: Dyella monticola; assembly: GCF_003363155.1. Lineage (GTDB taxonomy): Bacteria > Pseudomonadota > Gammaproteobacteria > Xanthomonadales > Rhodanobacteraceae > Dyella_B > Dyella_B monticola. Next base: position 77,203 of record NZ_QRBE01000015.1, read on the forward strand.
TGGGCCACTGCACCAAGGTTGAATCCATTTGTGCTCATCGGCGCATCCAAGCCTGTGACACCGCAAGTACTGCGGGCAGCCACCCTCGCGCGCGGGGAAAGGGACAGGCCTGGGAGCAGGCCCGATGAGCATCGATCGCCGGTCTACCCGCCACCGAAGGCACAAACCGCAGAGAGTCGGACAAAGGCCACGCCCTTCGTTCACCATCCACCCAACTGATTTTCTGGAGCAAGACTATGGAGTTGTTCCTTGTCCCCCTCTTCGTGATGACGGCCCCCGTGCTGATCGTCCTGATTTTTCTGCGCTACCGTTATCAGCAGACCAAGGCGCGCTATCAAACGCTACTGCAGTTGGCCGACAAAGGTATTGAGCTCTCGCCGCAACTGCTGCTCGAGGCGCAGTCCGTCGACAATGAGCGACACCGCGCGCTGGTGCTCATCAGCACAGGGCTGGGCATCATGGCCATGTTCGCCGCTTTACCGGGGGAACTCGATAACGGCCGCAGCGTCAGCAGCATCTGGGGGCTGGGCCTGTTGCCGTTGATGATCGGCCTGGGTTATCTCGCCAGTTGGTGGCTGAACCGGCGCGGGGATGCGCGTGGCTGATGATGCCGCCGAGGCGCGCATCGACCAGGCGTTGGTAACCCGGGTTCTGCTGGGCAACGATCGTCGTGCGTTCGAGCAATTGCTGCGCCGCCATCATGGCACGGTGCGCGCGCAGTTGCGTCGGCTGTTGCACGGCGACGAATCGGCCGCCGATGATCTGGCGCAGGAAACCTTTCTACTGGCGTGGCGAAAGCTCGAGCAGTTCCGCGGCGAAGCGCGATTCTCCACCTGGCTTTATCGCATTGCGTATTCCTGCTTTCTCCAGGCCTATCGCAAAAAGCTGCCGTCCACCGATCAGGCGCTCGATGAGGAAGTGGAACAATTGCCCGCACCGGCATACGAAGCCGATCTGCGACTGGACCTGCAGCGCGCCATGCAACGCTTATCCACCGCCGAGCAAACCGTGCTGCTGCACTGCGTGCAACTTGGCCTGAGCCATGAAGAGACCGCCTATGTATTGGCGATGCCGCTTGGCACCGTAAAAAGCCACGCGACACGTGGCAAGGCAAAACTGAAAGCGTGGTTGGCCGATTGGCACGAAGCCCCCCGCGAGGAAAAAATCGTATGAATCAGTCCAGCGACGACGACACCATCGACGCCCTGCTACGCAAGCAGTTCGACGGGCCGATACCCGACGACGGCTTTTCCGAGCGCGTGATGCAACAACTACCGCCGCGTCGATCTCGCATTAGCTGGCCGTTGTGGGCCGGCCTGCTGGCGGGGATCATGACGTGCTGGCTAAGCCTTTTGTCCAAGCCGCTGCCCCATTTGGATTGGCGCAATTGGATGCACGGCGATTTCTCGACGGCCGCCATCACCCTGATCATGGTGACGGCCGGCATGACACTGCTGGCGTGCGTGTGGAGCATTGCGGAGGCCGACGATCGCTAAACGGGAAAATCCCGCGTTCGTCAGAAGTGCATGGTGAATCCCACGCTCAACGCGTTGTCGCGCAAGTGGCTACCGAAGAACGTTTGGTAGTCCGCATACAGACCCCATGATGCGCCCGCTTGGGCCATGATGCGCGCGCTGGCGGTGCCCAGACCCCGCCCTTGCATGGCGCCCGGCAACGCGAACAAGGTGCCGTCCTGTGCGGCGACCTGCACGATCGGTGTGGCGCTTTCGTGCGTGTCGTAGCGATAACCGAAGCTTAGTTGCGGCACATAGGCCACGCCGTGCGCGACGAAGCTATGTTCGATTGCCATCGCCGCGTAAGGCAGCAATGCGTCGTAGCGATGACTTGAGCCATCGACCGGGAAGCTCGACGCGTTGGCGTTGCTGCTGAACAAGGTTTCGCTGAAGCCGTTCAACGTCTGCTGCTGATACAAAGCACCGACTTTCGGCGTAAGACGCCATTGCGACAGCTGCAGTGGCCACGCCGCCTGCAGCGCTGCCGACAGCATGCTGCCACTCGGTGTGGCGGTGGCGGTGCCGATGCCGGTAGCGCGACGGAAGTGGTACTCGTCGTGCATGCCGTCGATCGCCGCGGTCAGCACGGTCGGGCCGGCATCGGCATACGTATACACGCCGCCATGTACGCTCTCGACACGGCCGTTACCGCCGAGCGGATCATTGCCGTTCACCTGCCCCACGCCAGCTTCCGCACCAGCGTGAATGACGTCGCCAAATGCGTAGTCGGCGCCACCCAACAGCCCGAATGTCGTGCTGTTCGAACCGTCGGCGCCATCCAGCGAAAGACTGGAACCGGTGTATTGCGCCCATGCGCCCGTTCCGCACGATGAGGCCACGTTCTGCATCGCTGCGGCATGGTCGCCATCGCATTGGGTGCCGCGCGGCATCAACGCCACGTCGAGCACGCTGCTCATATCCTGCTGCGCGGCGATGTTCACGGCGCGCATCATATTGCCGTACAAACTGCCGTCGAGCGGCGGTATTTTCACGCTGGCCGGTGGCGATGGCGGCGACGGAGGCGTTGTCTGCGACTGCGCCGTCGACAGGACGAGCTGCGTTTCTGTCGCACTGTAGGTAATTTGCGATTTGAGCGAACCGGGCACGGTGGAATTGACCGTTGCGAAGGTGCCGCTCAACGAGCCGGCCTTCACCAAGGTAAAGGTGTCGGCGCTATAGGTACCCGGCGCGAAAATCAGATCGAGTGTGCCGCCCAGCACGGCGTTGCCGCTGACGATCAGCGACGACGCCTGCGTCGGTGTGATGTCGAATTGCATCGTACCGCCGGCGTTTTGCCTGTAATTGCCGTCGATGGTGAGCGTACCGACCGACCCGCCCGGCCACAGGATACCGTCGCTTACGACATTGCCGTCGATCGTGCCATGACCACGCAGCGTACCTGCGTTTTGTACGGTGACGTCGCTGGAGATCGATGCATTGGCGGAATGGCTATCGCCCACTTCGAGCGTGCCCGCGCTAACGGTGGTTGCACCGGTGTACGTGTTTACGCTATCGAGCGTCAACGTACCCGTACCGGCTTTTGTCAGGCCGCCGGCACCGGAAAGCGTCCCGTTGAGCGTGAGCGATTGATCGCCGCTTTCCGTGAGCGCGCTGTTGAGGGCGATGTTGGCTGTCACATTCAGCGCCGTCGTGGCACCGAGCGTCGACGCGGCGGCCACGGTCAATGCACCGGTGCCGAGCGCGTTGTCGTTGCCCAGTTGCAGGTTGCCGCCCTGCAAGGTGAGGCCGCCGCTGAAGGTGTTGGATCCGCTTAGCGTCATGGCCGATGCGCCGCTCACCGTCAGCTTGCCTGCGCCGGAAATCACACCGCTCAATGCAATACTGTTTGCGTTACCTGAAACGGCCAGGGTCGAGCCCGCATTCAACACCACGGCATTGGCCACCGCTACTGCCGTGCTCGATTGCAGCGCCACCGATGCATTCACCGTCAACGCGCCGCTACCCAGTGCATGATCGTTGCCCAGATCGAGCGTGCCGCCGTTCATGAGCACGCCACCGGTGAATGTGTTATCGCCATCGAGGCTCAGCGTGGCGCTTCCGTTCTTGATCAGGTTACCCGCACCACTCACCGTTCCGCTGAAGCTCAGCGCGCCCGCGCCAGGAAGCGTAAGCGTCGTGCCTGCACCGAGATCCACATCGTTGGCAAGCGTGATGGCGCCTGCGCTATCCAGCGTTGCATCGGCCGCGACCGTGAGCGTACCGGTACCTAACGCGTTGTTGTTGCCGACAATCAGACCACCGGCATTGAGCACGGTGCCACCGCTGTAGCTACTGTTGCCGTTTAGCGTTTCGATGCCGTTGCCGTACTTGAACAGCGCACCCGAGCCGCTGATGGCGCCGCTGAAACTCTGATCGCTTGCGTCGCCAAAGCCCAGCGAATTGGTGCCAAGTGTGATCGCGCCACCCGTACCCGCCAGCACGCCGATGCTCTGATTGCTGTTTGCATTGGAAATATCCAACGTGCCGTTGTCGGCAAGCACGACCGCACCCGTTGCGGCAAGGCTGCCGCCCGCGCCGATGGCCAGCGTACCGTTGTTGATGGTCGTGCCGCCCGTGTAGGTATTGGCGCCCGTCAACGTCAGGGTGGCGATGCCGTCCTTGATCAGGCTGCCGCTACCGGCGATCGTGCCGCTCAGCGTGAGCGCATTGCCGCCGAGCACGTCGAGCGAACTGCCTGCTGCGAGGTTGACGTTGTTGGCGGCGCTGACTGCACCGCTCGCATCCAGCGACACTGCACCGCCGACATTCAATGCGCCAGAACCGAGCGCCGTAGCGTTGCCGACCACCAGGCCGCCGGCATTGAGCGCGACGCCACCGCTGAACGTGTTCGCACCGCCCAAAGTCTGCACGCCCGAACCGTTCTTGATCACGCCGCCATTGCCGCTGATGACGCCGCCAAAGCTGGTATCGCCCACGCCGTTGAGCGTGAGGTTGTTGTTGCCCAGCGTGACATTGCCGGTGACACCATCGAGCGAACCGATGCTTTGATTGCCGCCGTTGGAGATATCCAGCGTGCCGCCGCCGCTCAAACTCACGGCGCCGGTGGCTGCAAGGCTTCCGCCCAGAGCCATCGACAAGGTGCCGTCGTTGATCGTAGTGCCGCCCGTGTAGCTGTCGGCGCCGTCCAACGTCAATGTCCCCGCGCCGTTCTTCGTCAACGAACCCGTTCCCGCGATCACGCCGTTGAGCGTGATCGCATTGGAACCCAGCACATCCAGCCCGGCATTGCCGTTGAGTGCGATGTCATTGGCCACGGTCACCGCCGTCGCCGCATCCAAGGTGCTGGCACCGTTGACCGCCAGCCCGCCGACGCCCAGCGCACTGTTGTTGCCGAGGATCAAGCCGCCCGCATTGAGCGCCACGCCGCCGCTGAAGCTGCTGGCACCGTCCAAGGTCTGCACGCCGGGACCATTCTTGATCAGGCCGCCGGTACCGGTGATCGAACCGGCGAACGTCGCATTGCCGACACCGCCAAGCATCAGCGTGTTGCCGCCGAGACTGACGGTGCTGCCGGCCACGCCGCTCAAGGAACCGATGGATTGATTGCCGCCGGCGGAGATATCGAAACCCGTGCCGGCAGCGGCCAGAATCACCGCACCCGTGCCCGCGAGACTGCCGCCGGCACCGATCGCCAGCGTACCTGCGTCGATGGTGGTGCCGCCGGTGAAGGTATTGGTACCGGTCAGCGTTTCAGTGCCGGTGCCCTGCTTGATCAAGCCGCCGGTACCGGTGATCGAACCGCTGAACACACCGTTAGTGGCGCCTCCTACCGTCGTGTCGTTCGCGCCAAGATCGACCACGCCACCGCCGCTAAGCGTGCCGATGTTCTGCGTTCCACTACCGGCGGACAGATCCAGCGTGGCGCCAGTGGCCAGATTGACGAAACCGCTACCATCCAGGCTCGCACCAGCGCCCAGCGCCAGCGTGCCCGAATCGATAAAGGTGCCGCCGGTATACGTGTTGACGCCGTTCAAGGTCAGCGTTGCCGAACCTTCCTTATCCAAACTGCCGCTGCCAGACAGCACGCCATTGAGCGTAAGCGCGTTGCTACCTTCCACGATCAGTGCGGCGTTGAGATTGATGTTGTTATTGAGCGTGACGGCAGTGTCAGAATCCAGCGACGCATTGCCACCTACGGTAAGTGCGCCGGTGCCCAGCGCACTGTTGTTGCCGACGATCAAGCCACCGGCGTTGAGCGTCACACCGCCGCTGAAGGTGCTGGCGCCGTCCAGGGTTTGCACCCCGGCACCATTCTTGACTAAGCCACCGCTGCCGCTGACCACGCCGCCGAAAGCGGTATCGCCTACGCCGCCGAGCGTCAGCGTATTGCCGCCAAGACTGACGTTGCCGGAGGCACCGGCCAGCGAACCGATGGTCTGGTTGCCGCCACCAGAAATATCCAGCGTGCCGCTGCCAGCCATGGTGACCGCGCCGGTGGCCGACAAACTGCCGCCCGCACCGATCGCCAACGTGCCTGACAAAATCGTGGTACCGCCGGTATACGTATTCGCACCGGTCAGCGTAAGCGTGGAACTGCTGTTCACGGTGAGGCTGCCGCCACCGGAAATGACGCCGCCCAGGGTCAACGCGTTGCCGCCCTGCACGGTCAATCCCGCCCCCGTACCCAACACCACGTTGTTACCCAGATCGACGCCGCTGCTACTGGCCGCCAGTGTCACCGCACCATTTACGTTTACCGCGCCGGTGCCTAATGCGCTGTTGTTGCCGACGATCAAGCCGCCCGCATTGAACGCAATGCCGCCACTGAACGCGCTGGTGCCGTTCAAGGTTTGCGTACCGGAACCGTTCTTGATCAAGCCGCCGGTACCGCTGATCGAACCGTCGAAGTCGGTGTCGCCGATACCGCCAAGCATCAAGTTGTTGCCTCCCAACGCAACGCTGGTGCCGGCGACGCCGCTCAACGATCCGATCGCCTGATTGCCGCCGCTGGAGATATCGAAGCTCGCGCCGGCAACGGCCAGGTTGACCGCCGTGCTGCCTGCCAATCCGCCGCCACTGCCCACCGCGACCGTGCCGGCGTCGATGGTGAGTCCGCCGGTAAATACATTGGCGCCCGTCAGCGTCTCGGTGCCGGTGCCCTGCTTGATCAAGCCGCCGGTGCCGCTGATGGTGCCGCCGAAGATCGCATTGTCGAGGGTGCCGAAGACCAGCGAATTGGCACCGAGCAAGAGCGAGCTGCCAGCAAAGCCCGATAGATCGCCGATGGTCTGGGTGCCGTTGGCGTCAGACAGATCGAAGGCCGCGCCCAGTCCATCCAGAACCAAGGCACTGCTGCTGTTGATGCTGCCATTCGCACCCAACTGCACCGTGCCCACATTGATGGTGAGGCCGCCACTGAAGGTATTGGCACCATTGAGGATAAGCGTGTCGGGGCCATTCTTGATCAAGCCTCCGGCACCGGAAATCGCACCGTCCAGCGTCATCTGCTGGTTGCCCGCGAGCGTCAGCGCGGCGGCGAGATTGATGTTGTTGGCCAGATCGAGCGTACCCGTGCTCCCATCCAGCGCCGCCGCACCGCCGACATTCAACACGCCACTGCCCAAGGCGTTGCTATTGCCCAGCAGCAGCACGCCGCCGTTCAAGGCCACGCCACCGCTGAAATTGTTATTGCCATTGAGCGTGAGCGTCGTGCTGCCGTTCTTGATCAACGCGCCGCTGCCGGTGATGGTGCCGTTGAGAGTGAGATTCTGCGAACCGTCCACGCTCAGCCCGACACCCGTACCCAGGTCGACCGCGTTGTTCAGCGTCAGCGCTGTGGTTTCACTCAGTGAGCTATCGCCGTTGACGCTCAGAGTGCCGGATCCAAGCGCCTGTGCGTTGCCGAGCACCACGCTGCCCGCATCGAGCTGCACGCCACCGGTAAAGGTGTTGGCGCCATTCAACGTCAGCACACCGCTGCCGTCCTGAAGCAGGCTGCCGCCGTTGCTGATCACCCCATTGAGCGTGAGCGCCTGACTGCCAAACAGTTGCAAAACGCTGCCGGGACCCAGCACCACGTTGTTGGCCAACGTCACGCTCGTCGTCGTGCCCAGGCTGGTACCGAGCGCACCGTTTACCGTCAGCACGCCAGTGCCCAGCGCACTGTTGTTGCCGATCAGCAGGCCGCCCTGCGACAGCACTACGCCGCCCGTGAAGGTATTGCTGCCGCTAAGCGTTTCCACGCCGTCACCGACTTTCACCAACCCGCCGGAGCCTTCGATCAAGCCAGCGAAGGATTGATTGGTGACGTCGCCGAAGGTGAGCGTATTGGCGCCGAGATTGACGGTGCCGCCAGTGCCGAACAATTCGCCGACGGTCTGGTTGCCGCCGCCGGAAAGATCCAGGGTGCCCCCCGCCGCCAAATCCACGTCGACATTCGTCGACAACGAACCCAGCGCGCCCATGGCGACCGTGCCGCTAGTGACGATCAGGTCGCCGCTGAAAGTGCTGGCGCCATTCAAGGTCAGCGTGCTCGATCCATCCATGTTCAGGCTGCCGATGCCGCTCACGGCACCGTTCAAGGTCAGCGCATTGTCGAGCGGGAGGGTAAGCACGCTGCCGCCGGCGAGATTGATGTTGTTGGCCACGGACAACGCCAGCGATCCTATTAGCGATGCATTGCCGCTTACGCTCAGCGCACCGGTGCCAAGTCCCAGGCTGCTGCCCAGCACCACTTCGCCGGCTCTGAGGTTCAAGCCATCAAAGCTGTTGGCGCCATTCAAGATCAGCGCCGACGCGCCGTCCTTGATCACGCTGCCCGTGCCGGCGACGGTGCCGTTCAAGGTGATCGGCTGGCCGCCGAGGAAATCCAGGTCATTGCTTGCGCCGTTGATAACGAAATTGTTGGTCAGCGTCAGCGCAGCCGTGCCGTCCATGCTTACCTGGCCGCCCACCGTCACGGTGCCCGTGCCCATCGCGCTGTTATTGCCGAGCAAGAGCCCGCCGCCGATCAAGTCCGTGCCACCGGTGAAGACGCTGACGCCACCCAGTGTCTGGATACCGGTCCCGAGTTTCACCAAGCCGCCCAAACCCGTGATGGAGCCGTTGAACATGGTATTGCCCAAGCCGTTGAGCGTGAGCATGTTGACGCCCAGATTGACAGTTCCCCCCACACCGGCCAGCGAGCCGATGCTTTGATTGCCACCCAACGAAAGATCGAGCGTGGTACCGGCGGCAAGGCTGATCGCGCCGGTCGGTGACAACACGCCGCCCGCTCCTACTGCCAGCGTGCCGCTATTGAGCAAGAAGCTGCCGCTGAGACTATCCATGCTGACCAGGTTCAGCGTGCCCGCGCCGTTCCAGCTGATGCTGCCTGCACCGGACAAGCCACCTGCCAAGCTAAGCGGATTACTGCCCAGCAGCGCCAAGGTGCCCGCATTGATCTGGATGGCGTTGACAAGACTCAACGCACTCGTTGTATCGAGCGATGCACTGCCGTTCACGCTCAAGGCACCGGTACCCATCGATGCGGCGCTGCCCAGAACCAGGCCGCCGGACATCAGGGTTACGCCACCGCTGAAGGTATTGACCGCGCTCAAGGTAATCGGCGCGGTATCGCTGATGGTCAGTGCGCCAGTGAGTGGACCGTTGTCGGAGATCACGCCACTCAGCGTGAACGCATTGGTGCCTTCCAGCGAAAAATTCGCGCCGAGAGCAATCGTGTCGGCCACGTTCAAGCCCGACACGGCCGCTTCGATCCCGCCGCCGCTAACCGTCAAATGCGTGCCGAATACGCCGGCGCTGTTGAAATTGACCAGGCCGTCGTTGATCGCGGTACTCCCGCTGACAAGATTGCCCTGCAGATTCCAGGTACCGCTGTTGACGGTGAGATCCTGGAAATCCAGGTAATTGCTGGCGCTGATGGTGGTTACCGGGCCGCCCGTGCCCGAACCTGTTCCGGTCGCCGAATTCTGCAGCACCAGCATGTTGTTGCTGCCCGAACCGGCATCCACTTTGCCGGTCGCGGCGAAATTCACCGTGGCGGTGCCAGCCGTCACCGTACCGGCTGTCGCGACACCGTCGTCGTTGACGCTGGAGCCGGATACCGCCGTGAACACGTTTCCACTGGGTGTGTTGCCGAGATAGACACTGCCGTTGATCGTGCCGGCATTCAGGAAAATGTTTTGCGCGCCGGTGCCAGTGGGCGCAAGAAAACCAATGCGGCCAGTGATCGTGGCGTTAGCGGCGTTGGTGAAATTCACCGCGCCGCCACCGTAGCTGAGGATGGCCGGCGCATCGGCCGCGGTGAACGTGCCGACACCGAAAATCGACATGCCGATGCTGCCGCTGTTCTGCACCGTCGCGATACCATTCTGGCCGTTCTGAATGATCAGCGCCTGGCCGCCAAAGCCATTCAGCGAGGCGATATTCACCACTCCGTTGATCACACCGCCGGCCTGGTTGTTGACCGCAATGGCGTTACCTGCGCTATTGCCCAGAACCGCACCCGAGGCGGCCAAGTCGAGGCCGCCGTTGACAACCGGATCGATCACACCCTGGTTGTTCAGCGTGATGCCATTGCCATTCAAGGTCAGCGCCTCGCCACCCACGATCGGCGGCACGCTGAGCACGGCGGCGCTCAGGCCGCCCGAGGCGCCCTGCACGTTCACGACCACGTTGCCGATGCTGCTGGCGTAGGAGTTGGTATTGGTGCCAGCCGCACAGGTAATCACCGGACTGGCCACTGTGCACTGAGCGAAAGCGGCTTGGCTGACTGCAGCCAGCAGCACCACAGGCGTCAGCGCCAGGACGATGCCTTTGGCCAAACGGTTCCGGCGCAGACGCGCGATGCGACGCTGATGCATACCCTTTCCCCTGTGAAGTCATGCACGTCGCCCATTGCGGGCGATCAGGAGGATTCTCCCCCCGCTCGAAAACGCCGGCAAGGGTGCCAAATGGCCTCGTTCCGGCGCATGGAGGATGGCCTCAGAACATTACAAGCGTGAAGGCATGCGGGCGACCACCGGCCCGACGTTGTCGATCAACGATTCGATGTGAATGATGATTCGTTCGTTGCCGTAGCCTCGATAACGCCGGTTGATCGCCCAACCCTCGCCGGTGGCGCACACGAACGATGCTCAGTCCTCATCGGTTGCCGATGGACGGCTTGGCAACCACAGCTGCGCCAACGCACCGGGTGCATCCTTGCGCGCGATCAATGTGATGCCGCCATCGTGCGCTTCGGCAATCTGCCGAGCGAGCGTGAGGCCGATGCCGGAGCCACCCGGTTTGGTGGTGAAAAACGGTACAAACAAGTTGTCGGTCGGTGGCGGACCAGGACCGTCGTCTTCCACCTCGATGAGGATGCGTTCGGCCTGGCGACGCCAGCGCAGACGTACACCGCCGTCGGGCAGTGATGCGTCCACCGCGTTGCGCAGCAGATTGATGAGTGCTTGTTCGAGTTGGTCGGGATCGGCGTCGACCGTCAGCGGCTCGCCTGCTTCCACGATCACCGGCAGACGGTGCTCCAGCTTCGCCAGCCTGACTAGCCACACGGACAGATCCACGGCGCGCGGCTGTGGCGGCGGCAGACGTGCCAGTGTGCTGTAACGGGCGAGGAAACGCGTCAGCGCTTCGGCGCGATGACCGATGAGCTCGAGTCCGCCACAGAAATCCTCGCGCCAGTCGTCCGGCAGCGGCTCACGCGAGGCCAGCGTCGCCAGCGTGCCCGCCATCGACTGGATCGGTGCCAACGAGTTGTTCACCTCGTGGCCAAGCACACGCAACAGGCGTTGCCATGCCAGGCGTTCTTCTTCGCGCAGCACGCGGCCTACGTCGTTCACGACCAGCAATTGGCCGCCACGACCGTCACTGCGCAGCCCTGTGCGACGCACATCGAAGCGACCGCTGCGACCGGGGAACGCATGCGTGAGCAGGCGTGCACTGGGCCCTTCCAACAGTGATGCAAGGCCGAGCTCTGCCGCGCTGCGACCGAACAGGCGGTGGCGCTTGGCATCCAGCAGGCGTTGTGCGGCGGGATTGAGCAGCCGCAGCCGGTGCTGCTCGTCGAACACGAACACGGCGCTGTCCAAGGCCGCCAACGTCTTGCCGAGCAGGTAGGACGATTCCTCGAACTGCAGTCGTTCGTGCTGCAAGCGCTCGGCCAGCGCGTTGATGTCATAGATCGCATCGCCCAGCACGCCTCCCTGCACGCCGCGCAGGCTGTAATCACCGTGACGCAAGGCTTCGAGCAAGCCCGACAGCGTGTACAGGGGAAACACTACGCGCCGGTACTGCCAGCGCACCAACAGCAGCGTGGCGATGATGGCCGCGCCGACGCACGCCCAGCGCAACGAATCACCCCATGGCGTCAAGGCGAGCGCCAACGCGACAAGCAACGCCGGCATCGCCGCCAGCAGGCTGCCCAAGAGCACGCGCCGCTCGAAGCGCGGCATGCGACCTGCGCGTTGCGCGGGGGATTCAGTCGGCATCGCCGCTCGCGTCGCGCAGCTCGTGTTTTTCCAGCCGGCGATACAGCGACTGGCGGGTAATCCCCAGCGCGTCGGCGGCGCGTTGCAGGTTGCCGTCGAAGCGCCCCAGTGCGCGCTGCACCAGATGCGCTTCGGCTTGCTCCAGCGTCATACCGTCCAGATCAGCGGCCGGTTGCGGGGTGGATTGGCCAAACGCCAATGCCGCCGCGCTTACTTCATCGTGCTCGGCCAGCAGCGCCGCGCGTTCCATCAGATGTTGCAGCTCGCGCACATTGCCGGGCCAGCGCCAACCCGTCAGCGCACGCTCGGCCGACGGCGCCAAGCGCAATCCGTCGCGTCCATAGCGCGCGGCGTTGCGCATGAGGAAGCTGCGCGCCAGCGGCAGAATGTCCTCGGCCCTCTCGCGCAACGGCGGCAGATGCACTTCCAACGTATTGAGCCGATACAGCAAATCACGTCGAAAACGGCCTTCGGCCACTTCAAGCGCGAGATCGGCATTGGTCGCCGAGACCAGGCGCACATCGATTTTTTGCGTGCGCGAGGAACCGAGGCGTTCGAACTCGCCATCCTCCAGCACACGCAGCAGTTTTGGTTGCTGCGCAGCGGGTACGTTGCCCACTTCATCGAGAAACAGCGTGCCACCGTCGGCCAGTTCGAAGCGGCCGATGCGTTCGCTTTTGGCATCGGTGTAGGCGCCGCGCACGTGGCCGAACAGCTCCGATTCGAACACGCTCTCGGCGATGCCGCCCATGTTCACCTTGACGAGCGAACGCGCCGCGCGCGGCGAACGCTGGTGCAATCGCTGCGCTAGCACGCCCTTGCCGGTGCCGTTCTCGCCGAGCACCAGTACATTGGCGTCGCTCGCCGCGATGCGCTCCACCAGGGCCAGCACGCGGCGCATGGCTGGCGATTCGGCGATGAGTTCCTCGCCGGCCTCACCGCGCAGCAACGCGTTCTCCGCTTCCAGACGCCGCTGCTTGCGCGCGCTTTCGGCCAGCGCGATCTGCGCACGCAGCACGCTGACCAGACGCGCGTTGTCCCACGGCTTCTCGACGAAATCGGCAGCACCGCGGCGCATTGCCTCCACCGTGAGCGGTACATTGCCCCATGCGGTCATCGCCACCACCGGCAGCTCGGGAGCAAGTTGGCGCAACGTTTCCAGCAACGCCAACCCTTCCTCGCCCGAGGTGGTGTCACGCGAGTAGTTGCAGTCGATCAGCGCGCAGGCGAACTCGCGCTTGCGCACGGCATCCATCGCCGCGGCCGGATCGGCCACGCCCACGCTGGCGATGCTTTCGGCCTTCAGCAGCAGGCGCAGCGCCTCGCGCACATCGGCCTGATCGTCGGCGATCAGGATGGTGGGGTTCGACTCACGTGCCACGCGATCATTCATCCGTGCAGTGTAAAGGTCACTCGTAGCGCAAGGCGACGGCCGGGTCCACGCGCAGCGCGCGCAGCAGCGGCAGCAATGCGGCCAGCGTAGACACGCCGATCACCAGCAGCAATACGGGCACGAACACGGCCGGATCGTGCGCTTGCGTGCGCAGCACAGGGTCGGCCAGCACACCCGACCACGGTATGGCCAGCAGCAGGCCGATGCCCAGCCCGAGCCCGAGCTGCCACGCCAGTTGCCGCGCCACCGTGCGCACGATGGCGCCGTGCCCGGCGCCGATCGCGCGACGGATACCGATCTCGCGCGTACGCTGCGCCACCGCAAAAGCCAGCACGCCGTACAGACCTGCCGCCGCCAGCAACAATGCGACCAGGCCCAGTACGCCGAAAACGCTGCTGAGTACGATGAGGCCCACACGACTCTGCGCCATCGCGGACGCCTGGCTGCGCATGTGGTACACCGCCGCCTGCGGCTCGACAGCGTGCACGGCATCCGCCAGTTGCTGTTCGAAGTGATCGGCGGCGAGGTGCGTATGCACCGCCAACTCCACGCTATGCAACGGCCCCTGTCCCGCCGACTGATCCAGCGGCAGCAGCAGGCCGGGCAGCGACTTTTCCAGCGCGCCATCCAGTTGCAGCGGCTCGATCACGCCGACGACGGTCAGCGTAAGGGTGTGCATGCGGCCTGGCCAAAGCACCAGCGTGCGACCCAGCGCATCCAAATGCGGCCACATCGCCTGGGCCATCTTGGCGTCGACCACCGCGACCGGCGTGCTATCCGCGCGATCGCGCGCGTCGAAAAAGCGGCCCTCGCGCAGACGCACGCCATACGTGGCGAGGAAATGCGGATCGACGATGCCCATCTGCGCACGCGACCAACCCTGCGCGGGTTCGGGCTGCCCCGGCAACGCAATGGATTCGTGGCTGCCCAGCACCGCGTCGGGCACGGTATCCGATGCCGTGGCATCGACCACGCCCGCTTGCTGGTGCAGATGGTCGACGACCGCATCGAAGAAACGGATGCGCTGCGCATCGTCGGCATACGCGGCGGGTGGCAGCAGCACCCTGGCGGCAAGCACCTGTGCTGCGTGCGATGCCCCCACCACCGGTTGCGATAACACATTGCGCACGGCGTGCACGAACATCCCCGCACCCACCAAGAGCACCATCGTGAGTGCGATTTCTCCCATCACCATGGACTTGGCCACACGGGCGAAACCGCTGCCCGAGCCCTTGCCGCCGTCGCGCAACACATCCTGCAGGTCAGGGCGCGAAGCGCGCCACGCAGGGATCATTCCGGCCAGGGCCGTGCTGAGCAGCGCGGCCGCAAACGCCGCCGCCAGTACCCGTGCATCGATGCCGAAATGCATGAAGGGAGCGGCGCCTGGCGCGTTGGCGAAGTAGGTCGCCACGAGCCAGCGATTGCCCCCATGCACGACGGGCAACGCCAACGCCAGCGCGGCCACGCTGAGCAGCAGGCTTTCCAGCAGCGCGCCGACCATCAGCCGTGCGCGGCCGCCGCCCAACGCGCTGCGCAGCGCCAGCTCATGGCACCGTTGCAAGGCCTGCACCAGTTGCAGATTGGCGACGTTGACGCACGCCAGCAGCAACACCAACGTAGCCGCACCGAACATCAGCCACACCCAGCGGCGCATGTCCTCGGGCACGAAACCGTATTTCCACGGTTTGAGGGTGATACCACGCGTGCGCATATCGGTCGGCAGCGCCGCCTGCAAGCGCAGGTTCCACGCATCCAGTTCCGCACGCGCTTGTGCGAGCTGGCTCCCCGGTGCAAGGCGCGCCACAGCCCAGATGTCGCTGTGCTCTCCTGGCTGCAAGTGCATCGGCAGCCAGATCTGGTTGTCGGTCACCGGCAGGCGGCTCGCCTGCGCGGGTAGCACGCCGACCACCGTGACCCACTCGCCATCCACGCGCAGGGCACGACCGATGATGCGAGGATCGGCATGCAAGCCATGCCGCCACAAGGCTTCGCCCAGTAGCGCCACCTTCGGTGCACCGGCTGTTTCATCCGAGGGTGCAAGACTGCGCCCCAGCAACGGCTTGATGCCAAGCAACGACATCATGGATGCGCTCATGCGGCTGCCGGTGTAGTACGTCGCGCCACCACCCTCATCCACACTCACGCCGATGCCCATGTAAGCGCCCATCAGATCGACACTGCGCATGCCGTCGCGCACGTCCAGATACTGCGCGCTGTCGAGGGTTTCGATGCCAGAGCCGTTGGACGATGGCTCGCCGAGTGCCATCAGCCGGTCCGGCTGCGGTATGGGCAGCGGTTCGATGATGAGCGTGTTGACCAGTGAAAACAAAAACAACGTCACGCCCAGCCCCATGCCCAACACCACCACCGACAGCAATGCGTAACCGGGCCGACGCATCAGCCGACGCCATGCCTGGCGAAGCTCCCACACGATCATCCTCACTCTCCCCTTAGTGCACGCATCGGCGCAACACGTGCCGCGCGCAAGGCTGGCAACAGGCAAGCCAGCAAGCCGGCGAGGGCGAGCACCACGCAAACACCTAGCATCGCCACCGGGTCAAACGCATTGCTGCGTCCAAGCAGTGTCATCAGCAACACCGCCATGGCGTGCGAGGCAGCAAGCGCGACGACTGCGCCGATCGCCAGGCCCATCAGGATCTGCATCAAGCCTCCACGCAGCACCAGGCTCAACAGTCGTTGCGGTGCTGCACCCAACGCCATGCGCACGCCAAATTCGCGCTCGCGCGCGGTAACCGCCACCGCTACTACCGCATACAAGCCCGTCGCTGCCAGCAGCAATGCGAGTGCAGCGAACAGACCGATCAACCACAAACTAAGCCGCGCATTCTGCGTGGTCGCATGCACGATGCTGTGCATCGAACGCAGGTGTGCGATGGGTTGCTCTGGCGCAACTTCCGCCAACGCCTCGCGCACACCGGCCTGCCAGTCCATCGGGTTGCCATGGCCGCGCAAGGCGAAGCGCAGTGGTTCCAGACTGCGGAAGATCGCCATGTTCTGCGCAGACACCTGTATCAGCGGCACGTACACCACTGGCTGCGCCGGTTGCAGCGCACCGCGCTGCATGGTGTTGCCCACCACGCCGACGATGCGCGCTGGCCATACCGCGTCCCCGTTCCCTTCCACGTTTATGATCGTGCCGATGGCATGCCCCCGGTAATACGCATCCGCCAGATCCTGGCTAACGATAGCCACCCGTTCGCTGCCTGCCGTATCGTCATGCGTGAAGTCGCGTCCTTCGCGCAGCCGAATATCAAACAGCGCGAAAAAGCCTGGACTTATGCCGTGATATTGCGCCACGAACTCCTTACCATCCACCGTGCGCATGCCGTCCTGGAACTGGCCATACATGTCATCGCTCTCGGGCAGATTGGTGGTCACGGCGACGTCCGTGACGCCCGGTATCACCTGCAGCCGCTGCACCAGCCGTTGCGACAGATTTCCTATCGCGGCCACGTCCGGATAGTTGGCCTGCACCGGTTTCAACTCGAACGTGAGCACATTGTCGTCGGCGAAGCCCAATCGCAATTGGGACGCATCGTAGAGCGCATGCATGAACACCCCGGCGCCACTGAGCAGGATCGCCGCCAACGCGACCTGCGCCACGACCAGCACGCGCCCAAGCCGACCGCTGCGTACACCGATACCGCTGCGGCCACCTTCGCGCAATTCCTCCACCGTAGCCGCGCTGCGGCTGCGCCACAACGCCAAGCCTGCCGCCAGCACGGCGCCCAGCAAGCCTACGGCCAACGCCAGCGCCCATGCCGCGACACTGATGCGCAATTGTCCGCCCCATAACCATTCGGCAGGAATAAAACGTTGCAGCAAGAGCAGGCCCGCGGTTGCCAACATCATGCCAAGCAACGCGCCTACGGAGCCCACCAGCAAGCCTTCGCCCAATGCCGGCAGCATCAAGCGCGGCAACGATGCACCGAGCGCGCTACGCACCGCGGCGTCGTGGTTGCGCGACAGCGCGCGCAGCAACATCAGATTGGTGAGGTTGACCAGTGCGATCAAAAGCACCAGCAATGCGCTTGCCAAGAACAGCAGCAGCATCGGCCGCGCATCTTGTTGTACGGCCGAGGCAAAACCCTCGGCTCCGAAGCGCGGCTTCTTCCAGTTGCCACCCATCGCCATGTCACGGTACATCGCGCGCTCGCGCGCATCGACCTGCGCGGATACCGCCGCCATCTCGGTGCCGGGCGCCAGTCGCGCGACGGCTACGGTGCCGTTATGGCTGTAGTCGCGACTTGCCTGTGGCAGCGCCATGGGCAACATGACGTCACCTGATCCAAGCACCGTATTGAAACCCGCCGGCAGCACGCCAACGATGATGCGCGGCACGCCTTCCACGCGAAGGCTACGGCCGATCACATGCGTGTCGCCGGCATATTTGCGCTGCCAGAAACCGTGCCCAAGGATGACTGCGGGTGCTCCATTCGGGCGGTCTTCCTGCGCATCGAAATTACGGCCCAACACTGGCTGCAGTGCCAGCGTGTGTAGCATGTCGCGGTCCATGTAGATCACCGGCACCTGTTCCGGCACGCCCGCGCCCGCAACGTTCACCGTCGAGCGGGGGCGAAACAAGGCCACCGACGTCACGCCATCGAGCTTGTCCAGGTACTGATATTCGTGCGGTGAGATGCCGCCGGGATGGCCGCTGTCCTGCAAGGCGCCCAGTATGGCCAACCGCTCCGGGTGCGGCACCGGCAACGGTCGCCACAAGGTGTTCTGGATCAAGGTGGCCACTGCCACACTGGCACCAATACCCAAGGCCAGCACACCACTTGCCAGTAGCAAAAATCCGGGCCGGCGCAGGCTGGCGCGCCACGCCAGCCAGATCTCGGCGAACCACACGTTCATGCGCCGGCCTCGATATGCTGGCCGATCAGTGCGTCCAGACGGGAGTCGTCTTCACGACGCAGGCGGTCGAAGGTTTCCTCGTCCACCACGCGGCCGTCGAACAGGCGTACCTTGCGCTGCGCGAGTTCGGCGTAGCGCGCATCGTGGGTGACCATGCAGAGGGTGGACCCGCTCTTGTGCAGCTCGTCGAGTAGAGTCATCACCGCCTCGCCGTTGCGCGAGTCGAGATTGCCGGTGGGCTCGTCAGCGAGCAGGATCGCCGGTCTTCCCACCAATGCACGCGCCACCGCCACGCGCTGCTGCTGGCCGCCGGAAAGCTGTGCTGGATAGTGGCGCATGCGATGCGCCATGCCCACGCGCTCCAACGCCTCCTGCACGCGCGCACGGCGCTCGGACGTGTCGATGCCGCCGCGATAGGTGAGCGGCAGTTCCACGTTCTCGTGCACGGTAAGGTCACCGATCAAGTTGAACGCCTGGAAGATGAAACCGATCTCCGCATTGCGGATACGCGCGCGCTGGGCGGCGTTCAGTCCGGCGACATCGTGGCCGTTCAGCACATAACGGCCGCCGCTTGCCGTGTCGAGCAGGCCAAGGATCGACAGCAAGGTGGTCTTGCCGCAGCCCGATGGGCCGGAGATGGAAACATATTCGCCACGTGCGATGGTGAGGTGCACGTCGCTGAGCGCGTGCGTTTCTACCTCATCGGCCTGAAACACTTTGCGCAGGCCGTCGAGGGTGATGACGTTGGCTGGATGGGTCATGGGCGGATCCATTCTTGAGGCGTGTGTGGTTTCCCTTCTCCTGACGAGGGAAGGGGTTAACGTCGTTGCTTACTTCACGTTGATGCGATCATATTTATCCCACTGGCTGGCATCGGAAAGGATCACCCGATCGCCAGCATTGAGGCCACGCAGTACTTGCACGCGATCCACCGAGACCACGCCGACACGCACCGGCACTCGCGTGGCGATGTCGTCATGCGGGTCGAGGCGGAACAGGCTGAGATCGGCATCGGCTTGCGCCAGCGCGGGACGGCCGACCGAAAGGACATCGTGCAAGTGTGCGATCAGGATGCGGCCATCCACGGAGAGGTCGGGTCGCGCGCCGGGCGGCAGCGTGCCGGTCAGCGCCACGTCGACCTGCACGCTGCCGTTGCGCACGGCCGGATCGATGCGCTCCACCTTGCCGTCGGCCAAGCCGTTGTGGGTGTCCACGCTCACCGGCATGCCCAGCGCCACGTCCTTGGCCTGCACTTCCGGCACCTGCAGGCGCGCGATCAACACGTCAGGTTTGGCGACGCGCGCGAGATTGGTGCCTGCCGCAACGTGTGCGCCTTCCTGCACTGCCACTTCCTGCAAGACGCCAGCGATGTCGGCTTTCACCTGCAATGCATCGGCCTGACGCTGGCGCAATTGCAGATTGCTCTGCTGCTGCACCAGCGCGGCCTGCACTGCATCGAGCTGCGCGTTCATGCTGGCGACGAAAGCGGCCACGCGCTGTTGCTCGATCTGCACGTGCTCGTTCAATTGCTTCAGCGCAATCTGGCCCTGTTCGTACTGCACGCGCGGGATCACCTGCACCTTGATCGCGATGGCGTCGGCGTCGGCCTTGACCTTGGCCGAAGCGTAATCGGCCTGCGCTTGCGCAAGCGCGGAACGCTGATCCAGCAATTGCGATTGAAGCTCCGCCCGCTTGGCGGCCACCTCGGCCTGCGCCGCTGCCACCTGCGCTTGCGCGTTACGCAGTGCATCCTCGGTCTGCGGATCGGAAAGCTGCATCAGCACCGTATCCGGCTGCACCGATGCGCCTGGCCATACCCGAATTTTTTCGACCTGCGCCGGCGTGGAAGCGGCCAACCACCGGATCTCACGTGGCACCAAGGTGCCGGTGGCGCGCACGTCGCGCAGCATGTCACCTTGCTGGACCGTGTCGATCCACAAGTTGCTGCGATCGGCCACGGGCAGCGCCGGGCCCAGCCGCCAGACCAGGATGGCCAGCGCAACCACCGCCAGTACGCCGCCGCCTAGCGTGAATCGCAAGCGACGACGTCTGCGGATGCCATAGATCGGGTTTGCAATATCCATGTGCCATGCATGGCAAGCGGCGTGCCAGTTTCGTCCAAAAGAAAAACCTTTATGGATCAACGCACGCCGACGGCAGCACGCAACCGGTGCAACACCTTGCTGTCCGCATTCGGATGGCGATGTCCGCAATTGGACGCGGTACCGCGCCGGCGCGAATCCATCTCTAGATGCGCAGTCCAAGCGATGCCCATGGCGATGTGTGCGAGTGCTTTCGCCGGTGTACGCCGCCTGCCCTGTTCGCTGCATTCACCCCCGATCGGGCGTGCTTTGGAATGCAACTACGCGGGAAAACTATCCCTCAACGCGGATTTACAAAAATTTTACAAATTATCTACGCGCTCAAACGCCTTGGTAACAACCATTAATGCTACTGCCGCCAGCCAAGTGGTTCACCTCATGCGCCCTTCCGTTCGTTGCAGCACCGGCAACTCTGGTCTGGACACCATTCTGGATGGAGGCCTTCCATCAGGCCATCTCTATCTTCTGGAAGGTCAGCCTGGATCGGGAAAAACCACGTTGGCGCTGCAATTTCTCTTGGATGGTGTACGCAAAGGCGAGCGCTGCCTCTACATCACGATGTCCGAGACCGCCGAGGAGCTTGCCGAGGTTGCAGCCTCTCATCACTGGGATATCAAAGGTATCGATCTGTTCGAGCTCTCCTCTGTCGAGAGTTTGCTGGGCGGCGAGCGCAACCAGTCCGTTCTTCACTCGTGGGAAGTCGAGCTGGGAGAAACCATCAGCCTGATCAGGCAAGAAATCGAACGCGTCGATCCTGCGCGTGTCGTTTTCGACAGCCTCTCCGAATTGCGGCTACTGGCCCAGGACCCGTTGCGCTATCGACGGCAGGTGCTGGCATTGAAGCAGTTCTTCGTGCCTCGCAATGCGACCGTAGTGCTGATCGATGACCTCAGCAGCGAACGCTCCGATCGCGACACGCATCTGCACAGCCTTAGCCACGGCGTCATTTCCGTTGAGCGCTTCACCCTGGAATATGGCCCAGCCCGCCGCCGCCTGCAGGTGCAGAAATTGCGGGGGGCCACGTTCATTGGCGGCTACCACGATCTCAACATTCGAACCGGGTGCATTGAAGTGTATCCACGGCTTGTCGCCTCCACGCATCAGACCAGCCTTTCGGATGAACTGCTGCCCAGTGCGATCGATCAGCTCGATGCGCTCGTGGGCGGAGGACTTCTGCGTGGCACCAGCACACTTCTCACCGGTCCTGCGGGAACCGGCAAAACGACGCTTGCGCTTCAATACGTGGATGCTGCATGCCGGCGCGGCGAGCAATGCTGCCTTTATGAATTCGACGAGCGTATCGGCACACTGCTCAGGCGCGCGCAAAGCATGGGCATGCAGCTTGTCGAACACATCGAATCGGGTTTGCTTGAAATCACGCAAGTAGACCCGGCCGAGATGTCTCCGGGTGAGTTTGCCTGGGGTGTTTTCAAGGCGGTTCAAGACAAAGCATGCAAGCTGGTGGTGATCGACAGCCTCAACGGCTACCTCACCGCCATGCCGGAGGAAAAGCATCTGCTGCTGCAAATGCACGAGCTGCTGGCGTATCTCAATCAATCGGGCGTCACCACGTTCTTGATCAACCCGCTATTGGGGTTGGTCAACACGTTGGATGTTGGCCAGCTCAACGTATCCTACATCGCCGACACGGTCGTGCTCTTTCGCTACTTCGAGGCGGAGGGCCGCATTCGAAAAGCCCTTTCCGTGATCAAAAATCGCGGCGGCAAGCATGAGGAGACCATACGCGAGGTTCGTATCGACAGCCGTGGATTGCGTGTGGGCGAACCATTGACCAACTTCCGCGGCGTGCTGACCGGCACGCCTGAGTTTGTCGGCAACGCCACGCCCTTGCTGGAAGGCCGAAATGCATAAGCAAGCCATCCGCGGTTACCAGGTCTTGATCGTCGCGCCCTGGCAGCGCGATGCACAGAGTCTGGCCCGAGTGTTGACCCAGGATGGCTATCAGGTGTTCATCTACCCCGATGTAGCAACGCTAAGCGAGCACATCCACGAAGAAACAGGCGTGGTCGTCCTGACCCATGAGGCGCTCGAATACGGAATGGATGCGCTGCAACGCTCCCTGCGGCAGCAGCCGACCTGGTCGGACATTCCGTTCATCGTATTGCAATCAAGGCAAAGCCGTGGCGTCACTCATACGGTTCCACTGCCCAGCGAGGTCATCAACCACATCGAGCTCGAACGCCCGATTGGCTCGACGTCACTTCTCAGCGCCGTCGCCACTGCCATGCGCGCCCGACAAAAGCAATTTGAAATCCGCGACCGGATCAATGAACTGGCAGCCAGCCGAAAGGCGCTTGCAGAAAGCGAGGCGGAACTGCGATTGATCACCGACGCCTTACCCGGACTCATCGCTTTTCTCGACCGAGATCTGCGCTATCGCTTCGTCAACCAGTCTTATCAGAAATGGTTCGGCCTGTCGCCAACATCCATGCTGGGAAAAACGGTGGAAGAAGTCTTTGGCAAGGAACATTCGCAGGCCTGCGTGAAGACCATGGAACTTGCAATGTCAGGTAAACCCATGCAACTGGAAGTGGCATGGCAGCATCGCAGTGAGGGTCGGCGCTACGTTGAAATCCGTTTCATCCCCCGCTTTGCGAACGATCGACACGTGGATGGCATCCATTTGTTCGCAACCGACATCACCGAGCGCAAGGCATCTTTGGAGTCCGCGCAGCAGGCCGCAGCGACGTTGGAGCGCAAGGTCGCAGAGCGCACCGCCGCCCTCCACGCGGAAATGGTGGCCAGATCCGAGAGCGAAACGGCGCTGCGGCAGGCGCAAAAAATGGAAGCGGTCGGCCAGCTTACCGGCGGCATTGCGCATGACTTCAACAATATGCTCACCAGCATCATCGGGGCGCTCGATATTGTCGGCACGCGTCTTCAGGATGGGCCCACCGACCGTCTGGAGCGGATCATCCGGGCCGCGTTGGATTCTGCAAATCGCGCGGCCGCCCTCACGCAACGTCTGCTCGCTTTTTCCAGGCGCCAATCGCTGGATCCCAAGCCTGTGAAAATCAATGCGCTGATCCAGTCAATGCAAATGCTCTTGAGTCAAACCCTGGGCGAGCGCATTCACATTGTAGTCGACCTGGCCACGTCGCTAAGCGATGCCATGGTCGATATCAACCAACTTGAAAGTGCCATTCTCAATTTATGCATCAACGCAAGGGATGCCATGCCCGACGGCGGCCAGCTGCGGATTGCCACACGCGCCGCGCCGTCAATCCCGTTGACGAGTGCGGACACGGTGATCAACCCCTTGGGTTACGTGGTGGTTGAAGTGGCCGATACCGGTGTAGGGATGGATCCAAGTGTCAAAGAGCGCGTTTTTGAGCCCTTTTTCACCACCAAGCCGCTTGGCCAGGGAACCGGTTTGGGACTGTCGATGATCTATGGCTTCATGCAGCAGTCAAAAGGCTACATCGACATCCAGTCGACCCCGCAGAAGGGCACGACGATCGCGCTCTATCTCCCCGCCGTCACCGCCAATGGCATTGCCACCGATGCCACCGTCGACGCCGACATTCCCAAAGGAGAAGGCCAGCAAGTGCTCGTTGTGGAAGATGACGATCAGGTTCGATTTCTTGTCAGTTTTCTGCTCGAAGAGTTGGGCTACGCAGTGATCGCAGCAAGGGATGCCACGACAGCCATGCCCCATTTATCGCCGTCGGAACATATCGATCTGCTTATTTCGGACGTGGGCCTACCCGGCATGAACGGACGTCAGCTCGCGGAACTGGTGCGCGAGCGCCACCCTTCCATCCCGGTGCTGTTCATGACCGGCTACGCCGAAAACGCGGCGGTGCAATCAGAGTTTTTGGGCAAGAACATGGCGATCATCACCAAGCCATTCGCGATGGATGATTTCGGCCGGGCCGTGCAGCGTGCGCTCGCGAACTAATGTCGAGGGAGAAAAACGCAGAACTTCCGCACATTCAAAATCGTGTCGAAATCGACGCTGATCTTCCACACATGTGTTCCCAACAGACCAGCCACCGCCGTAAGGCCAATGGAGACGCCGAGAAAGCCAAGTCGTCGCAGCAGCGCTACAGTGCGGGCTTTACGTGTCGCAGCGACCTCCAATGGATTGTCGTTAGCGCCTGCCAAACTCGTCCGATTTTGCATTGGACCCTTTCAACGAAAGGCGGATGCTGTAATCAGATTTCCGAATATCTATTCGGACAACCGTCAAAGACGCGGTATCGGACATGCGCGACTACGGCGCTTGGCCGGCCCATTATTGGAGGACTGATGCTCGTGGCGAAGAATTGGCTTATCCAGTGGTGCTCGAACGAGCGCTGGAAAAAGTTCAGCCCCGGATCGGGGGCAAATATACGCGTTGCGAACAAATGACGCTAATGTGCACGTGATCGCAGCCTCATCGCGGCATTCTCCAAGATCGTCGTGCCATCCTGACCATGGAGAAACTCACCGACAAACGCTCGACCGATATCGTCCTGATCAATCGTCCCCCATGAGCCCGGCACGAAACGTCCCAGCAACGCAAGAAATCCAGGGGTATGCGCATTGCCCGCAATGATGCCGGGACGAAAAATAGCCAGGCGCTTGAATCCAAGGCTCCGCACGGCATCCTCCTTTTCACCCATGATGCGGGCGTAACGGATCCGGCTCTTAGCGCTGCTGCCGGCTGCCGAAAGTAGTCCGAATGTTCCGACTCCCGCTGCCAGGCAGCCACGCGCAAACGCGCCGACTACGCCAATCTCCAGCTTCTTGATGTCCTCTTCGCCCCATTGCCGGCTCCCTTTGCCGATGCCGATACATGATGCGGCGAATAACGGTTCGCCATGTCCGCTGCATGTCCGGGCAAGTTTCGCGATTTCGTCGGCAAAATGCGCATCGCCGGTATCCATCACCACCTGGCGCAATCGCGCATCGGCCGGTAGAGAAATGGCCCGGCGATTGACCATGACTATCTCCGTGCAAGCGTCAGTGGCGCGCAATGCCCGCACCAGCGCCGACCCCACTTGCCCGGTACCTCCAGCCACCAAGACGCGAAAATTCATGCGATGCCTCGTGTTCGTTGGAGATCATGCCTTTCAGGACAACGTGCGCATCCTGGAATGTATGTGGAATGTCCGTATAAGGACTCCCTCGCCCTGACAAGCATCACCGGTTCAGGCGTCCGTGTCGACTGTGTACGTAGATCAACATCTCATAGCCACTCCGCCAGTCGACCATCTTTGGGGTTTGCGCACTGTTGGGGAGGTCGAGGGTGTATTCGACCCCGTCACTTGGCGGCGCTCAGGAAAATGGTATAAGCGCCCTGTTTTTGCATTTGTCCGTGGGTGCCACTTCCAGATTTTCATGCTTGATTTTTCGGAGTAACCGACGCCTCGCGCGGATTCCTGCAGTCACATTCATTTTTCTGCTCACAGGCCCGTCATGCCAAGCGCGTCATCCGAAAATTCGCTGCATCTTCATATTCAACGTACCGCCTATGCGTACTTCGAATGTGAGACGAATCACGACAACGGCCTGGTGCTCGACAAAGACGCTCCCCACTGGCCCGCAAGCATCGCCGCGACAGGTCTGGCGCTGACCTGCTATCCGGTAGCCGTCGAACGTTCTTTTCTCACCAGGAACGAGGCGCTCAAGCGCACGCTGGCCACGCTGCGGTTCTTCGCGTCCAGCGAGCAAACCGAACATAAGGACGCCACGGGATATCGCGGCTTTTACTATCATTTTCTCGACGGAAAAACCGGTAAGCGTGCATGGCTGTGTGAACTGTCGAGCGTGGATACCGCCTTTCTGATTGCGGGCGCCCTGATCGCCGCAGCCTATTTTCAAGGTGACGGTGCCCAAGAGCGCGAAGTGCGCGAATTGGCCGATCTGCTCTATCGTCGCGTGGAGTGGAACTGGCTGTTGGACGACTCCGGCCATATCCGCCACGGCTGGAAAACGGAAAGCGGAGTGCTGCCATTCCACTGGGAAGGCTACGACGAATCGCTATTGCTGCACGTATTGGCGCTCGGCTCGCCGACCCATGCGGTGCCGCCGGAAACGTATCAGGCATGGTCGTCGAGCTTCAGCTGGAAGAAGTGCTACGACATCGAATATCTCTACTCCGCGCCGCTCTTCACGCATCAACTTTCGCATGTGTGGCTCGATCTGCGCGATATTCGCGACGATTTCATGCGTAAGCGAAACAGCGACTACTTCGAAAACAGCCGTCGGGCCACGCGCATCCAGCGCGAATATGCCATCGACAATCCGCTGGGCTTCAAGGACTACGGTGAGCATACGTGGGGTATCACGGCCAGCGATGGCCCTGGCCCGAAAACGCTGACTATCGACGGTATCGAACGGCAATTTTTCGACTACGTGGGGCGCGGCGCACCTTACGGCGTCGACGATGGCACCTTGGCGCCCTGGGCCGTCGCCGCATCATTGCCCTTTGCGCCAGATATCGTGGAGCCGGCCATCCATCACTACGTGCACGCGTTGCAGCTGCATGACGTGCACAAGTACGGCTTCCGTGCGACCTTCAACCCGACCTTTGGCGGCGAGCCGAATTGTCCGTACGGCTGGAAGTCAAAGTGGCACTTCGGGCTCAATTGCGGACCGATCGTGGCGATGATCGAGAACCACCGCACCGGCATGGTGTGGGAGCTGATGCGCAGTGTGCCGACCATCGCGAACGGGCTGCGCAAAGCTGGATTTACCGGTGGGTGGCTCGCTCGCTGATGTCGAACTTCGTACGTTACGTTGGTCGGGCCCCATGCATTTGGGGCTGACGCATTACCCTCATTGCCTTCCGACGACACACTAGCCGGCTTCCGCCATCCACTGTTCCGCGTCGGCTCCCGCAGCAATGCGCATCGGCGTCGTGGGATCGGTGGCTGCGCGCCATATCGCTTCGGCTACGTCCGGCGCGTGAGTGATCGGGCCGGATGTGTCTTGGAATCTGGCAAGCACACGCTCGAAGAGCGTCGCGTACGCGGGATGATCCATACCAAGCAAGTGCTCGCGCGCGTTGGCACTGAAGCGCGTCTCAGGCGAGCGCCCCGGAAGGACCAGCCGCACGCGTATTCCGAAAGGCTCCACCTCCACCGCCAACGACTCGGTGATGGCATTCACCGCCGCCTTGCTTGCCCGATAAACACCCACCAGCGGCAACGGTTTGAGTGTGGCCGTTGAGGTTACGTTGATCACCACACCTGCACCGCGCTCCCGTAATTGGGGCAACACCGCCTGGGTCATCGCCAACGTGCCAAAGGTGTTGGTCTCAAATAAAGCGCGCGCCGTCGCCAGCGGCGTCAATTCGACAGGTATGGGCGCGCCGAAGCCCGCATTGTTCACCAGCACGTCAATCGGCCCCACGTCGGACATGGCTTGGGCGATGCTGTCTGGATCGGTGATGTCCAGTTCGATCACGCGCAGACGTTCGGATGCCGGGAACACATCCGGTTGAGGCTTGCGCATGGTGGCCACGACGGTCCAGCCGCGATCGAGGAACAGTCGCGCGGTCTCAAGGCCAAAGCCGGACGAACAGCCGGTAATAAGTACGGTGGGCATCCTGGGTTCCATCTGGAGCGAGGGGAGATACCCAGAATAGGCGCCGGCATCAGGACGTGCTACAACTAAAAGTCCTCCATTCTTTGGCAATCGTCCTGCCATGATCGACCCGCTGGCCGAAGTGGTGCTGCTGCTGCAACCGATCGCGCGCTTCTCGAAACTGGTCGAGGGCGCGGGTCACTGGCGCATTCGTCGCCCCGCCATCGGCGAGCCGTTCTATTGCGCCGTACTGGAAGGCCAATGCCGGATGAGCGTGGATGCACACCCTGCCATGACGCTGCAGGCTGGCGATTTCGTTCTGGTGCCGGCGATGCACACGTTGGTGAATGAAAGCCTTCAGCCGCCCGATGGGGACGAGGCGGGCCTGCCCGTTGAGATAAGCGATGGTCATTACCGTGTCGGCAAACGAGACGGCGCCGCCGATCTTCGCATGCGCATAGGACATTGCAGTTTTGGTTCACCCGATGCAGCGCTGCTCGTGCAATTGCTTCCGCAGGTGATTCATGTCCGCGGCGAGCAGCGTCTGGCAACGTTGGTGCAATTGGTCGGCGAGGAAACACGCGCGGCACGCTTTGCACGCGAGCTGGTTCTAGAGCGCCTGCTCGAAGTTCTATTGATCGAGGCACTTCGCTGCAGCCATGGCACGACGACGACACCCGGCCTCGCTCGCGGCCTGGCCGATGAGCGGTTGGCCTGCGCATTGCGTGCATTCCATGCACGCCCCGAGCATCCATGGACCATTGCAGGGCTCGCCCGTGAGGCCGCACTTTCGCGCTCCGCGTTTTTCGCTCGCTTCAACCGAACGGTGGGCGTGTCGCCGATGGAATACGTGCTGGCTTGGCGCATGGCGCTCGCCAAACGCTTGTTGCGCGACAGGGACCTGGAAATCACGGCGATTGCCGAACGTGTCGGCTACAGCTCAGCCAGCACGTTCAGTGTCGCCTTTACCCGACAGGTCGGCACCTCGCCAGCCCGATATGGGCGTGGTTACGAATGATGTAGCCAGAACAGGAAAAATCACCCCTGGCAGAGCACTTGCATAGTTGTCCCTGATAAAGGACGCACTGGGGGACATATGCCGATACGGATTTGCCTGTTTTTAGCGCTTGCGTTTGGACTTAGCACCCCGGCTTCAGCACAAGAGGCGCAAGCTACCCCGCCCCCGCCGCCGACGCAGCGCGTCACAAATGGCTCAACGCAGCTCATAGAGCCGGGCAACTACGTCAATCGAGATGGCCTCCTCGTGCACCGTCCTGCGCATACCGTTTCCGGCACCGCACCATCCGGTGCCTCAGCTCAATGCCGAGATGGCAGCTATAGCTTCAGCCTTCACCACCGCGGTACCTGCTCGCGCCATGGAGGGGTATTGCGATGGCTTAACTAAGCACGTCCATGTTCTTGTCTGTAAGTAACCCATGGCCCACAAAGGATGAATCATGAAGTTTGTCGATGCTCTGATTGGCGCAATTCATAAATCTGGCTGGATCGCAGAATCAGTAAGTGAAAGCCCTCGAGACATGGACGTTAAAGTCCGCGACTACAACAACAGGGGTCACGGTGGCCAGATACGCGTTCCATTGGATTTAGTGAAGGAAAGTTGGAACAAGTGGCCGGAGGGAAATCAGTCTCTTGGTAAAGAAAAACTGGAAACATCAATCCCGGGTGTACTTCAGCAGTTCGCCCAGATGCCTCACACGGTGAGGGTTCTCGATCCTAGTTGCTGGACGCCATAAACCGCATCTGACAGAGGCGTTATTGGCAGTTTTCGAAGGGCCCAATCCACCGGGCCTTTCTTTTACAGCGTGATGCGATATCACATTTGCACATGTTTCGTGCGCAAAATGCAGCCGCCTCAATGGCCCTTAGGTTCGCCGCTCGCCGAGCCGTTGGACGCCGGCGCACTGGCTGAGGTGCCCGTGGGGGCCGCTGCGCCGGCAACTGTTGAATGCTTATGCTTTTTTTTGCGGTTGGCTGACGCCTGTTTCTTCGCCGCTCTTTCGTTTTGCCGGTTGACCTTCGCGGCTTGTTTGGCGGCTGGCGACTCCTTTGGCGGCCGCACTTGTGATTTCTTGCGCGTGGCGGACGTTTTTGCCTTGTCGGCTTTCGCCTTTTGCTTGTTGGCACTCGCGGCCTGCTTGGCGGCCTTTTTCGCTTCCTTGGTGGAATGTTCCTTGGCCTTTGCGGCTTGTTTGGCCTGCTTGCTGGCAGCTTTCGCTTTAGCTTTGGCAGCGGCCTTGGCGGCGGCATTTGCTGCAGGGGCTGGTGCCGCGGCAGAAGCTGGGGCGCGCTGAGATTGCTGCGCCACTACCGAAGCGGAAAGAGTCACTCCCGCGAGGAGCACAGAGGCGATTGCAAGTTTACGAATCATAATTTTGGTAAGTCTCAAGTTAGCCGACATAAGCTGCAATACGTTCCGAAAGGTTGTCAGGGAGACCGCTATTCGCCAGGACGGCACCCGTGAACCGGGGATCATCGGTGACCTCGCGTTGCGCAAAGTGCGGAGCTGGAAACGCCGATAGTTGTTCAAGGGATTCGAATTCGGCGTCCGCCATAATAAGTCCGCAAAGTTCGCCTTGAAATTCGTCGATCGCCATTGTGAAGAGCTGGCCCCAGTGGTTTGAACAGCGAAGCCCGGTTGGATAAGTGGATTGCCTGCGTGGTTTAAGCGGCTTTGGGCAAAGCCGTTATCGGGAAG
>NZ_QRBE01000016.1 GCF_003363155.1 Dyella monticola
ATAGGTTTTGCGATGACGCGCGCGGTCTTCACCGCTGTTGGGCGCTTCGTGATGGTGAAAGCCTTGATTGGCCCGTTCGCCGTTGGCGGCTTCGCTAGCGCGTGCAGACATTCGTTTCATTCCCTTCCATGGCGAGTGATGGGTGCGCATGGTGTGTGCACATGCGGTGTGATCTTGCTTGGAGACAACGAACATAAAAGGTGCTTTGTTCGCAAACAAGGTCACCCACGCAACAGGTGCCAATCGTTGATAGATCAATCAGGGCTTTCCTACGCGCAATTCGAAGAACGCGCGGCATTAATCGCAGCAAGCGCATGTGTTGTCATGCGGACCTGCCTGTGCCGGTGAATTCAATTAGCCGATCAACTCGTGCCAGCGCGAGTTGCGCATGACGCGTTTTATCCGCAGTGGGTGTCGGCAGACATCTTGGAAGACGCCACAAGGCTTAGCCTGGAGCAGGCAAGGGCACGATGCTCGGGTTCGCCATATCGCTACGCCACATCTCACGATGAAGGCGTGCAAGCGGGCTGTGTCATCTCAGCGGCAGGAAGATATCGACGACCGTCTCATGCTCCGACACGTCCGGATAAAACCGCACGCGTTGCACGAAAAGCGGAAAATCACGCGGTTCCTCGCCACTCTGAGGCAGCCATTGCGAGTACAGGTAGGAAATAGACTGCAACAGATGGTCGTCCGAGCCGATGTGCCTGAGTCTCGCACAGCGACCGGCGGGGAGCGTTTTGCTCAGGATGCCTGATTCGTCGCTGGAAAAATCATCGTCGACAGCCACGCAAAGGTCAATGCGATCATCATCGTAGAAGATATTGAAGGTGGCGTGGCGGCTGGGGTGAAGATGGTGCTGCTTGCGCCATGCGATGAAGGTGCGGATCGAATCGCCGATGAGGTTGGGATGGCCGCGATGCTCCAGCACGGCGATGTTTGTGTGCGGGAAATCCACGACGTGAACGTCATGGAGCGATGGATCGGTCTGCATGTAGCGGGCCCTCAGTGTGGTGAGCGGTTGGTAAGCCTCATGCCAAGGTTCCCACTGCGGTTGTTTACGGAAATCACGGGGTGCTTGTCCGGCCCCTTTTTTGAAAGCGCGGGAGAACGATTCGCTGTTGTCGTAGCCGCTGTCCAGCGCGATGTCGGTAACCGTCTGATCGGCGCGAAAGGCAAGCTGATAGGCAGCGCGCTTGAGTCGGCACAGCTGCACGTACTTGTAAACGCCGATCCCGAAAAGCTCGGAAAACTGACGCAGAAAATGATGCTTCGAAAATGACGCCACGTCACTAAGCCGCGCTACGGTGAGTTCTTCGGACAGGTGCTCATCGATATACGCGAGTACTTTCTGGAATCGGAGGAGGTAGGCGTCCTTGTGGCGCGGGGTCAATGCGGTATCTCCTTGGCGAGGCAAAGCTTACCGATCGCTACCGCGCAACACCTGACAGAAATTGCTCAATGCATGCGGCTCAATCGCCGTCGCGCGCATACAGGCCGGTAATGTGGCCTTCTGCCAACACATGTCCCTGCAGTGCGGCGTTGACTTGCTCCATGCTCGCCCCGGGCGGTAGCGCTGGAATCACATCCAGCGCGTAGACCCGGAAGATGTAGTGATGCGGTTTGCCTGCAGGCGGGCAGGGGCCGCCATAGCCAATATGGCCGAAGCCGTTGGTGCCTTCGTTACCATGCACCAGTCGCTGCGAGGGCGTGGAGGCACCTTCGGGAAGACGCTGTGTACTGGCGGGGATGCCATAGGCGAGCCAATGCGCGAATGCGGCCGGTGCGTCAGGATCGTCGGTAACGATGGCGAAACTGCGAGTGGCGGTCGGTGGCGATGAAAAGTGCAGATCCGGCGACAGATCGGCGCCATCGCAGGTGAACTTGGACGGGATGTTTGCGCCATCGTTGAAGCTGGCGCTGCTCACCTTCAAGGATGCTGCCGGCTGCGCGGCCTGGACGGCCGTCATGGAGAAGGCCAGCATGGCAAGCCCTATCGCAGCGCGATGGAACGGTGGGTTGCAGGTCATTGCCGTGCACCGTCGAAGAGTCGGGGGCATCAAGCTTAGCGCCAACATCGTCTACATGGCGATGGAAGGAGTAACCGGCGTTGCTCCTTCCAAGGGACGGCCGCCTGCGTGGCTAGGGCGTGCGACATTCCTGTGGTAGTACCGTGGCCGGCATATCGCCGCCGCACGACCAGTGAATGGTGTTGTTGCTCACATAAGGCGTAAGCAAGAGCGTGTGGCCGCGTAGCGCTGCGTTGACGAACGTAATGCTGAGTTCGCCGTTCTGTTCCAGCTCGATGCCCGCAACGGTTCGATCGCCTGAAAATTTTGGCAAACCGAGCTGATCCACGCTGGTTGGCCATTGCTGACGGCTGGTGCCGTATTGTGCGATCGCCTCGCGATACGGTGCACTATCGCTCATGGCGGTGGTCACCGCGACGCGTTCCAGGTAATTCTGGTAGGCGGGGATCGCAATGGCAGCGAGGATGGCAATGTAGGCGACCACGATGATGCCGCCACCGATCCCCAGCCCAGGAATGCGCGGCAGCAACAGGCTGATGGCGTAGGCAAACGGGTTGCGCTGACCGAGTTTGGGCGCGCGTTGTTCGGCCATGGCGCGCAGCCATGCGTGGCGCTTGCTCAGCCACGGATAATCGCCGACCAGCTCGTGCAGTGACATCCAGAACCCCGGTGTGTTGGCCGCACTCTTGCTGTATTCCTCCAGGTCCACCGCCTTCCAGCGCCGCTTGCCGGCCGCAAGCGCAACCAGTCCGTACTGCGCATCTTCCGGGTTGTCGCAAACAGCAAGGCCATGCCGGTCGCAGGTGTACTCGCGTGCGCGCGAATAAGCCGCGCCGATCAACGGAAGAAACATGGCCGGTGCCAGGATCTTTGACCAGGTCAGATGATGGCGCCGCAAATGGCCCAATTCGTGGCCGATATAGAAATCCAACGCACCGGGCCGGTCTTCCATGCTGTCGACCACGTCCGACAGCAGGACGACAAAATTGCGACCGAGAAAACGGGTGGCAAACGCATTGAGCACACCGTTGCCGTTGACGAGATAGGCTTCCGGAACCTGTTCCATCCCCAGCTTGCGTGCGCAGCGATAAATGCGTTGGCACAGATCGGGCATTTGCCTGGGTGTAATGCGGATGGCGTTGCCGCGAAGATGGGCAATCAATGCCGAATGCGCAACGAGCGCGAATAATGCAATCAGCACGACGTAGAGGAGTAAAAACCCGACCGTGCCAAACAGCAGCAGTAACCAGATAATGATGGACAATACGAGCGCAATGGTGCGCAACGTCGTCTCGTTCCTATAGACGAGTTCGTTCATTTCCCTATCTCCCTGTATACGCATCCCCCGATGCGCAGGAGCAGTCTAAAGCAGCCCCGACGATGCGGCTACCGATGAACTCAGGTCAGGTTATTGGGAGGGGTAAACGCCAATACCGCCTGCACGGCCTGCCTCCAGCCAGCGTAAAGCGCCTCCCGGCGTGCGGGATCCATGCGTGGTGTAAATTCGCGTTCCACCTGCCATTGCCGGGCGATCTGCGCACGGCTTTCCCAGAACCCCACCGCCAACCCAGCCAGGTAGGCGGCGCCCAGTGCGGTAGTCTCTCTGACGGTGGGCCGTGCCAGGGTGACATCCAGGATGTCCGCCTGGAATTGCGCGAGAAAGGCGTTGCCGATGGCGCCGCCGTCCGCGCGTAAGGCTTTCAGCGTCAGCCCGGCGTCGACCTGCATGGCATCCAGCACGTCGCGCGTCTGGTAGGCCAGCGACTCCAGTACGGCGCGGACGAAGTGTTCCTTGCGCGTGCCACGGGTGAGGCCGAACAGTGCGCCGCGTACATCGCTGCGCCAATAAGGCGCACCCAATCCCACGAAAGCCGGAACGCAATAGACGCCGTCGGTGGAGGGGACGCGTTCGGCGTAGCTTTCCGATTCAGGTGCGGTATCGAGCATGCGCAAGCCATCGCGCAGCCATTGCACCGCGGAGCCGGCCACGAAAATGCTGCCTTCCAGTGCGTATTCGGTTTGGCCGTCCACATCCCAGGCGAGCGTCGTAAGCAGGCCGTGTTCGGAACGCACTGCGCGCGTGCCGGTGTTCATCAGGAGAAAGCAGCCGGTGCCGTACGTATTTTTTGCCATGCCCGGCTCGAAGCACGCCTGGCCGAACAATGCCGCCTGCTGATCGCCTGCCACGCCGGCAATGGGGATGCGCTGGCCGAAAAATTGTGCCGGATCGGTGTGTGCATACACCTCGCTGCTCGAACGGACCTCGGGCAGCATGACCGCCGGGATATCCAGCATGGCGAGCAGGTCGGGGCACCAGCGCCTGCGGTGAATGTCATAAAGCAACGTGCGCGACGCGTTGCTGACGTCTGTAACGTGCGTGCGATGCTCTGACAGGTTCCATATCAGCCAGCTATCGATGGTGCCGAACAACAGTTCGCCGCGCGCCGCACGTTGGCGTGCACCGTCCACGTGATCAAGTATCCACGCTATTTTGGTGGCGGAAAAATACGCGTCGATCAAGAGGCCGGTTCGTTCGCGCACCAGCGATGCATAGCCGCCGGCTTTGAGTTGTTCGCAGATAGCCACCGTCTGGCGTGATTGCCAGACCACGGCGTTGTAGATGGCCTGTCCGGTATGGCGGTCCCATACGACGGCCGTTTCGCGCTGATTGGTCATGCCGATGCCGGCGATGTACGCGGCGCTTACCTGCGTTTTGGTCAGTACCTCGACGATGGTGCTGCGCACGCTGGCGAGAATGTCGCGTGGATCGTGCTCCACCCAGCCGGGTTGTGGAAACAACTGTGGGAATTCGCGCTGCGCAATACCGACGACTGAGCCGTCATGATCGAACAGCATCGCGCGCGAACTGGTAGTGCCCTGGTCGATGGCCAGAATGTAGGCGGGTGTTTCGCGTTGGCTCATCGTCCGTGTAGCCGCCCCGATTCAGCGCACAGCACGCGGTCGCTCGCAACCTACGCCCGCGTGCGCGATGACTGCCTCGCGCCGCATGTCACTGGCCGGCGTCGGCAAGGCTGACCGTCACAAAGGTGCGGTGGTCGAAGCGGGCGTGCAGTCCGCCTTCGTCCGATGAAAACGCACGTGCGGGCATGGGATTTGGAGGCATCAGATAGGGTGTTTGCTGGCCAAGCAGCAGGAACGGATCCACGCGCGCAAATGACCACGGGCCATTGCTGGCGTTGAGCGGTGTGCTGAGCAGGCCAACCACGGGTTGCACCCAGAAGGAAATGTAGCCGCTCTGCGGCACGACGAACCGTGCGCTATTGGTCGTCAAACCCACCGCGTAGGCGCTGAGAGGCAAGGTGCCAATCAGGTGCACATGCGAGCAATCGCTGCCGCACGCCGCCACCTGCATCACCGTGATCTGTTGTGCGTTGGTTGCGTACACCTTGATCACGTCGCCCTTTTTTAAGGGGTGTGTGCTCTGAAAGAGCATGGGCTGACCGCTGTCGGTCTGCTCCAGTACGGTGAAAGCGGGGTTTTCTGCAGCTTGGGCGGCTAGCGTAACGCCCAAGCTGAGCATGACACCGGTGAGTAGACGTGACGTAAACATGGCCGGAATCCTCCATGTAGGCTGCGATCCCACGACCGCTACGGGCACCATCTTGCGCCGTTTCTTTTTCGTTGTCATGGCCCGTATCAGGCCCGCGAAGCAAGCCCCAGGAACATGCGCGCACGCGCCGAACGGCGCAGGAAAAAGCGCTCGATCATGCACATCGCCAGCATGGAGGCACCAAGCAGCGGCAGAACCACGCCCATGAGGACAAGCAGGCCGACCCATGCATAGGGATAGGCGGTGTCTGCCATCGGCGGCGGCGCACCAAGCACGCCTTCGGGGCGTCGTCGCCACCACATGACGACGGCGCTGATGCACAACGTGATCAATCCCAGTGCGGTGAAAATGCCGAGCATCTGGTTCAAAGGTGGAAACAGTGCGCCTTCGTGAATCGCAACACCGTAGCCGATGATGCGATCCAGCAAGGGTTTCTGCGCGAAGCTCGTGCGATGAAGAACGGCGCCGGTGGCGGCATCGAGCGTGATTTCACTGCGGCGCGGACGATCATCGGAATCCGACCGCGCGGTCCAATGGGGCGCGCGTTGTGAGGGCGGCGCGATGAGCACGGGCGGTACAAGCTGTTGTGCGGCCACAATCGGCACGAGACGGTCGATCGCGGCGTAGTCGGTGGGTGCGGTTTCCATGCTGTACATCGCCATGCCCGGCATATCCATGGCCATGGCAGGGTCGCTGGCGGGCGGCGTGTTCTGGGCGCGGATTTGGGCACGTTCCGATGCACTGCCAGTGGTCCAGTCCTGTGTGACCGCCGTCGATGCACGCATACTGCGCAGCGTGTGCAGCATGCCGCCCCACGATGATGTCCACGGTAGACCCGAAAGCAGCAGGAACAGCGCGAGCAAGGAAATCCACAAGCCCGTCACCGCGTGGAGGTCGCGCCAGAATACGCGCCGCCCGTGCGTGAGTCGCGGATAGAGCGCGCCACCCAGACGTGCATTGCGTGGCCACCAAAGGTAAAGGCCGGTAAGCAGCATAAGGATGGTCCACGAGGCGGCCAGTTCCACCAGCATCGAGCCTCGGCTTCCCAGCATGAGTTCGCCATGCAGATAGAAGATGACCCGCATGAAGCGGTCATTTTCACGCACCACCTTCAACACCTGAAGCGTCGACGGATTGACGAACACGCGGATCAGTTCGCTGCCGTGCCCCACCAATATGCGCGTGGCGGCTTGCGTCGATTCGGGCAGCACATAGGCGTTGAGTACTGAGCCAGGAACCGCGCGCAATGCCGCTGCCACTTGTGCCGAAGGCGGTTGTGCCGCAGCCTGCGTGACATGCGCGTAATGGCGTTCGAGCCACGGCTCCAACTGCGGCTTGAGCAGGTAGATCATGCCGGTGGTCGCCAGCCACAACACGAACGGCAGGCAGAACAGTCCGGCATAGAAGTGCCAGCGCCAGATCAGGCGATGCGCACGGCGTTGGCGCATCGGCCGCTCAGAGATGGAAGGTGAGATTGGCGACATAGGTGCGCTGCGGGAACGGGTGGTAGAGGAAGTATTTTTCGTTGTTGAGGTTATCGACACCCAATGCGACAGACAGCTGCCGATTGATCTGGTAGTTCACGTGCAGGTCCACCACCAGGAATCTGTCGAACGCACCGAACACGTCGGACGTGTTGTCGGTGTTATCCAGGGTGGAGTACTGCTTGCCGCTGTATCGTCCTGCCAGCGTAAAAGCCCACACGGGCGTGGGCCGATAGGTGGCTATGGCTGTGGCGCGCCAACGCGGTACGTAAGGCACATGCTTGCCATCGGCCGTGGTGCCGGTAGCGCTTGCGAAGCTGTCGTCGGACAGCGTGGTGGAATCGACGAATGTCACGCTGCCGGAAAGCGACAGGCCTTGGATCAACACATCATCGTGATCGGCCGCCAGCTCGATGCCGCGATTGCGTACCGCGCCCACGTTGGTCACAAACGTGACCGGCACGGCATACCCCGCTAGCGTGGAGGTCTGCGAGATCATCGCGTTGCGCGTGTTCTCCTGGAACAGCGATGCGCGCACATAACCATCGTCGAGCGTGTGTTCCACCGTCAGCTCGCCGCTAATATCGCGCTCCGGCTTGAGGTCGGGGTTGGGCGAACTAAACGTGGAACCGGTGGATACGAGCTGATACAGCTCCGAGACGGTAGGAAAACGCACGGCCTTTGCCAGTGAACCGGTGATCTGCCAAGTGGGCGTCGCATTCCAACGCAGCGTCGCCTTGGGCGAGAAATCCGAGGCATGCTCTGCGGGTTGATACACAGCCGTCTTGCCGCTGTCGTTGAATCCATCGCTAGCCTTCCACCATTCGTAGCGACCACCGATGGTCGCCAGCCAATCGGGCGCGAACTGCCAGGCATCCTGCAGCCATACCGCTTCGGTCCTGGTCTTGCCGCGACCGGCGGCATACAGGCTGGTGATACTCGACGGATCCTGCCATGTGCTGAGGTTGTACGTGGGATTGGCGAGCGTGTACTGATCCGCGTGTATCCCCGCAGACAATTCATGCGCGCCATCGTAGCCTTGCGGCCGCCAGATCCCTTTGAGGTCAGCCGTGGACCAGTTCGTGCCGCCATAGCTTGCGAGCAATCCGTTCGGCGTGAACGTGGCGCCACCCAGCACGCCGTACGGCGACCATTGGTTGTCCTTGATGAAATCGTAATGCGTCAAGACAAGGGCGCCATCCACATCGCCCTGGGTGTCCGTCTTCAACGAAAGCGCCTGCATCAGGTGGTGCGCGGCGAGAAAATAGTCGTTGCTGGCGAAAGCGGACGACTTGCCATACGTCGGCGCGCCTTGCGCATGGGTGAGATAGGTCTGCACCTGCGACTCACCGTGATTGCTCCAGAAGCCGACCCAGTACGCTGCTTGCAACCATGGCGTGATGTCGTAGGCGAACTTACCGTTCACGTTAAGCTGGCGCGTGTGCAACAAACCGCCCGCACCCAGCACATTGGCCGGCTGGCCCGTTTTGTTGCGCGCGGGGATGGTTCCGCTGGTGCCGGCTGGTGTGGATCCACTGGTAATGAAACTCAACGGCTGACTGAAGCTGTTAAGGCCGCTCGCCCCGACAAACCATGAAAATTTTCCGTCGCGACCACCTGCAGTGATGCTGGTCTTGCTCGTGGCGTATGTGCCCCGCGTGCCATACAGATTGAACGATTGAATCGCTTCGGTTTGCTGGATGGTTACCTCGGGCTTGTCCGGCGTGCGCGTGACGATATGCATCACGCCACCCATCGCATTGCCCGAATAGGCGGCCGAGTAGGGACCGTACAGCATGTCGATGTGATCGATTTCGTCCGGCGAAACCATAC
Organism: Dyella monticola; assembly: GCF_003363155.1. GTDB lineage: Bacteria > Pseudomonadota > Gammaproteobacteria > Xanthomonadales > Rhodanobacteraceae > Dyella_B > Dyella_B monticola. Next base: position 8,919 of record NZ_QRBE01000016.1, read on the forward strand.
CCCAGCGTGGCGCGCCAAGGGTGTTGTTGTTGGCGATCAGCGCGGAGATCGGAATATCGTCCACATACACCAGCGTGCGCGCACTGGAGTTCACGCCCCAGTCGCGCGTGGCGATTACCGGCTGTGTATCGCCTTCGTTGCGCTTGCGGATGAAGATGCTGGGCATGTACTTGGCCGCATCTTCCACATCCACCGCATTCACCGTCGCCTTGATTTGAGCGGCGGTAATGCTGACCTGGGTGGCCGGGAAATCCGGTGTGGATGCCGGTGGCATGCGCGTGGGAGCCGAAACGCTGATCGGCGCAAGCGTGGTTGGCTTTTTCGCCTGGACATGCGTGCCGGGCGCGTGCGCATCCTGGCTGTTCTGAGCCAGCGCAAGGGATGAAGCCAACATGGCAAGCGGCAACGCAGCCAATGCGTTGATACGAAGGGCAGGGCGCATATGAAAGAAAATCTGCTCGATGGTTCCGCCGTCGAAACGGCGCAGAAGTGAAGGTCGATCAACGCATTCGCAAACGCGAGGCATCATCCTGTCGACGATGCGCGCGCACTCAACACAAGGCGGTTAGGCCGATGGGAAGAGCAACGATCCAAGGCTGCGCAGCGATGCACAGCCCAAGCGATGGGTCATGTGTTGATAGGGCAGGCAATGTCGCCAGACATCACACCGTCAGCCGTTGGCAAGTAACGGCGGCCCTCTTGGACGTGCGCTGAGCAACGGTTCGGCAGGAACATTACTCGGTAACGACGCCACTGGCACGAAGGAGACCACATGCGTCGGCAGCACCACCAGCGCGGTGCCACAGCCGAGCACCGGTGTATGTGAAAGCAGCACGCAGTAGCCGCAGCGCGCGGTGGGATCATCCGGATGAGCAGGTACGCCGGGGTGCTGATGACCCGCGTGCAGATGGCACTGATCCGTGCTGCCGGACGACATGCCGGCCATGGCGCCGTCCATCGGCATGGTGCGCGAGACTACCGGCATCAACACGATCAGCGCCATGGCGACCAGAGCCAGCCATGCCACGAGCCGTTGCTGTGCTGCGCGTTTGAACACGCCGGATATCCCGATGCCAAGAAAGCCTGGAGCAGGCTCCAGGTATCATCGCATCAAACGCCGCAAAGATCATGTGACAGGCGGCCACATCCGCAGCGGCATTCAGCGTCCAAGCACGCAGGTGGATAATGCGGCGAGTTTTGTTCACGAAGGTGGAATCATGAAAATTCTCGTCGTCGGCGCGGGCGCCACGGGTGGCTACTTTGGTGGCCGGTTGCTGGAAAGCGGGCAGGACGTCACCTTTCTGGTGCGCAAGGCGCGCGCCGAAGCGTTGGCTGCCAACGGACTGGTGATTCGAAGCCCGGCAGACGATGTCCATCTGCCGGCGCCGGCCACGGTGCAGGCCGGTGCCTTGCGCGAGACATTCGAGCTGATCATCGTGAGCTGCAAGGCGTATCACTTGCCGCAGGTGATCGAGGACATGGCGCCTGCCGTAGGCAACGAAACGGCCATTTTGCCGTTGCTCAACGGCATGCGGCATATGGACCTGCTCGATACGCGGTTTGGCACCGAGCATGTGCTCGGCGGTCAATGCATCATCGCGGCGACGCTGGATGCGCAAGGCGTCGTGCGCCATCTCAATGCATCGCACAGTCTTACGTTTGGCGAGCGGGATGGTTCCCGCTCGCCGCGTATCGAACGCATTGCGCAGGCCATGTCGGGCGTGCGCTTTGAGCCGCGCCTGAGCACGACCATCCTGCAGGACATGTGGGACAAATGGGTATTCCTGGCCTCGCTGGCAGGTATCACTTGCCTGATGCGCGCGCCGGTCGGTGACATCGTGGCAGCGGCGGGCGGGCAGCGCGCGATACTGGGTCTGCTCGATGACTGCCGCCGCGTGGCCCAGGCCCATGGTCACGCGCCCAGCGAAGCCGTACTGCAGCGCGCCCGCGCCACGCTGACGGAGCAGGGCTCGGCACTAAGCGCCTCCATGATGCGCGATCTGGAACGGGGCGGCCCGGTGGAGGCCGATCACGTCATCGGCGACCTGCTGGCACGCGGCGAAGCAGCGGCCCTGGACCTGCCCATGCTGCGCGTGGCTTACACGCATCTGAAGGCGTACGAGATCAGGCACGCACGCTGACCCCCATCGATGGGTTCTGTTCGTCCCTGAGGCGCCACCATTCGTCACCGCTCAGCCACCGCCCATCACGTGCCGGTGGCTGCCGCGTCGTGTGAGGGCCGACAGTGAGCCCATCCAGGTTACGGAGTGCGGACATGAACAGACGTGAGTTGCTCAAGGCAGCGCTGGCGATTCCCTTTTTGCCGGTTGCAGTGACGGGCGTGACATCGGCATGGGCCGCGTCAGGAAGAAAGATGGCCCACGCATTGCGTTCGCGCGTGCGGCCAGGCGAACCGGGCTGGCCGTCGCCGGCGGATTGGAATGCGCTGAAGGAATCGGTAGGCGGCCGCCTGCTGGCGCTGCAATCCCCATTTGCCGGCGGCGCTTCCTCCCCGACATGCCAGGAAGCGCTCAAGCACCTGCATAACCCGTTCTACATTGGCGATCAGCCTGCGTTGACGCAGACCAGCGGCTGGGCCGACGCGTGGGTGTCGAGGCCCAGCACCTACGCCGTCGCTGCGCAAAGCACGGCCGATGTGTGCGCCGCCGTGCGGTTTGCGCGCGAGCATCATTTGCGCCTGGTCGTCAAAGGCGGCGGCCACAGTTATCAAGGCACCTCCAATGCGCCCGATTCCCTGCTGGTCTGGACGCGGCACATGAATGCCGTGACCATGCACGATGCCTTCGTGGCGCACGGGTGCGAAGGCGTGCAGGCGCCGCAGCCGGCGGTAAGCGTGCAATCTGGCGCGATGTGGATCGACGCATACGATGCGGTGACCACGCACGGTGGGCGCTACGTGCAAGGTGGTGGCTGCACGACGGTGGGCGTCGCCGGACTGATCCAGAGCGGCGGCTTCGGCAGTTTTTCCAAAGCGTTCGGCACGGCCGCAGCAGGATTGATCGAAGCGGAAATCGTCACCGCCGATGGCGTGGTGCGCATCGCCAATGCATGTGTCAATCCGGAACTGTTCTGGGGCATCAAGGGCGGCGGTGGCGGAAGCCTTGGCGTGGTGACGCGTCTGACGCTGCGCACGCATGATTTGCCTGACTATTTCGGCGCCGTATTCGGCAGCATTAAAGCGGAGTCGGATGATGCGTATCGTGCGCTGATCGCCCAAGCGATGCGTTTCTATCAGCGTGAATTGTTCAACCCACACTGGGGCGAACAGATGGGCTTTCGTCCGGACAACGTATTGCGCCTTTCGATGGTGTTCCAAGGCCTGGATCAGCAACAGGCGCAAGCGGTATGGCAGCCGTTTCTGGATTGGGTGCGTGCGCGCAAAGAGTATGCGTTCGCCGACCCGGTGCGGGTGCTGGCATTGCCTGCGCGGCATTTCTGGGATGCGGAATTTTTCCGGCAACATGCACCCGGTTTCATGATTCCGGACGATCGCGATGGCGCTCCGAAAAATCATGTGTTGTGGGCAGGCGATGAGGGGCAGGTGGGCTGGTACATCTACAACTACAAGTCGGCATGGCTACCGTCATCGTTGCTGGGCGAGCAACGGCAAGCGCACCTGACGGATGCGATTTTTGCCAGCTCGCGGCACGGATACGTGGGGTTCCATTTCAACAAAGGGCTGGCCGGTGCGCCCCCTGAGGCTATTGCGGCGGCGCGCGATACAGCGACCCATCCACAGGTGCTCGATGCATTCGCGCTGGCCATCATCGCGGACAACGGGCCGCCAGCATTTCCCGGCATGCCCGGGCCAGGGCCGGATCTGGCTGAAGCACACAAGGCGTCGGCGGCCGTCGACAAGGCGATGGATGCACTGCTGCATGTGGCTCCGGATGCGGGCGCCTACGTGTCGGAAAGCGATTATTTCCAGCGCGATTGGCAACGCGCGTTCTGGGGCACGAATTACCCTCGGCTTGCGGCTGCCAAGCGTCGATACGATCCAGAAGGCTTGTTCTTCGTGCATCACGGCGTAGGCAGCGAAGCCTGGAGTGCGGACGGCTTCACGCCCGCGTGATGAGAATGGCCTTCACGTCGTCATAACAGCTGCGTGGCGCCACAGAGCTGTAAAAAAAACTTCATTCGTCGTGATTACCGTGGGTGGGTTGTGCGTAGTTGCTCCGTCCACCCCAACTCCCGGAGATCACGATGTCCACAGCTTCTCGCTTTACGCTTCGCCGTAAATATCTGGTCGCTTCGCTTGCCGTGGCGACATTGGCAGCCGGTGTCGTCGCCTATGCGGGCGATGGTTTTCATGATCGCGATGTCCACTTCTGGCCCGGAAACCTCGTCGTTAGTCGCAGTGTGTACGACAATAAAGCCAGCAATGTGCAGGTGGGCGAAGTACTGCCGCCCAATTGCCCGGCGGCGAGCGGGGCATGCGGCGCCGCGAGCGGCGCAACGAACGACGGCACGTATCCGTACGTGTGGAACAACGTAATCTACGATCCAAGCTTCGGCATCACTTCGCGCATTTATCTCGACCAGATCACGCCCAACGGTTGGCTGATCAATTCGCTGGAGGTTCCCAACAGCTTGCTTCCCGCCGCGCGCGAGGGTGCGCTGGTCACAAGCTTCAGTTCCAAATCCGAATTGGGGCTGCATTTGTCGTTGGATGGTCGCTATCTCACCTTTATGGGTTATGTGGCGCCGGTCAATGCCGTCGACGTATCCAATTCCAACACGCCGCTGGCGCAGGATTCGACCAATCCCGTGGGCGAAACGTTCGAGCGTGCGGTGGCACAAGTGGATGGAAACGGGCATTTCCATTTCACGGAAACGAATGCGTACAGCGGCAACAACGGCCGCGCCGCGATTTACAACAATCTCAACGGTGCGAACGTGTTCTACACCGTGGGCAATGCGGGCAATGGCAGCAATCCGCAGCCCGACGGCATCATTCTCGGCGCTGGCGCACAGTACATCGTGCCTTCAACGCTACCCGAAGCGCTGCAAAATCCCACCACGCCTGCACCGCTGGCGAGCTTTTCCGTCACGGCACTCGGTGCCAAAGCCGACAAGATCGGCAAGGACGACAACTTCCGCGGGATCACCGTTTTCAACAAGGTGGTGTATCTCACCAAAGGTAGCGGCAGTAACGGCGTAAATACCGTTTACTTCATCGACACCACGGGCAGGGCGTGCCCCAATGGCGTGGGTGTTCCGGGGGCGGGCGCGGCACTTCCGACCGATCCGCTCTCGTACAACGCCTCGACGCTGCAAACCACCGGTTTGCCGAGCAACATGTGTGTGCTGGCTGGGTTTCCCTCCACGCCGAACAAATCGGCGAAGACGCTCGCCTATCCCTTCGCGTTGTGGTTCGCGGATGCGAACACCTTGTACGTGGCTGATGAAGGCGATGGTTATACCGGCGGCACGGATCTCTACACGCACGCTGCCGCGCAAACCACGGCGGGCTTGCAGAAGTGGGTCTTCAACGCGACCACGCAGTCCTGGACGCTGGCCTATACGCTGCAGGCAGGTTTGAATCTCGGTCAGCCGTACACGGTGAAGGGCTATCCCACTGGCACCAATGCCGCCACGAGCCTTCCATGGTCGCCGGCGGCCGATGGCCTGCGTCAGTTGACTGGGCGCGTGGATGGCGACGGTAAAGTCACCATCTGGGCAACCACCTCCACCATCAGTGGTAACGGCGACACAGGTGCGGATCCGAACAAGCTGGTAGCGATTCGCGACGAACTTTCCAACGCGTCGGCAGCGTCGGCCGCCGACGAGCGGTTTGTGACGTTGCGTTCGGCATCGTTTGGCGAAGTCCTGCGCGGCGTGTCTTTCACACCTGACACGGACAACCGTAGCTGGCATTGATGCCGCCCTGCGGGCATGCCATTACCGGCATGCCCGCTTTCTCTCAAAGATCGCTTTGGCGGCGCACAAAAAAAAGGCCGCCAGGGCGTCTTGCGTGCGTGGAGAGGGGGCTCTGCGGCCAGCAATAGCCGAAAGTCGCATTGACTTCGCCTGACGCTCACTATGGTAGGGCTGGAGCCACTTTTTCGGACTCCAGTGTCAGCCTGCAACGGGCTGAGACGACCCTAATTACAGTGGAGATTCACACATGCACGCACATTTCGAACGCACCGGCGCATTGACCGAACTGTCCAGCTATCCGCGTTGGGCACAGGACCTGGTCACCGCCTGCGAACCGGTCAAACAAGGTGTCATTCAGCACGAGCTGTGGACCCTGATGCGCGAAAATCGCCTGGATGCAGCGGGCACACGTGATTTCATGGTAGGCGTATGGCCCGTAATCGAGCGTTTTCCCGGCTATATGGCGCTTAACCTGCTGAAAACCCGCTATGGCCGCAGCCACGGCGAGAACATGGCCCGGCGCTGGCTGGTACGTAACATCCGAGTAGAGCAGAATCACGCCGAATACTGGCTCAACTGGGCCGAGGGGGCGGGGGTGCCCGAGCACGAGGTACTGGATGGAACCACCCCGTACGGCACGGACGCATTGGCCAATTGGTGCGAGGAGGTAAGCCGCAGCGGCCCGTTGGCGGCGGGAATGATCGCCACCAACTACGCTGTCGAAGGGGCTACGGGGGAGTGGTCGCAACGGGTTTACGAAAGCGTGGCCTACCAGGAGGGGTTCCCCAAGGCAGCCAGGGCGGGTGCCCTGCGTTGGCTTCAGCTTCACGCAGCGTATGATGATACTCATCCGTGGGAGGCGCTGGAGATCGTATGCACCCTGGTGGGTACGTCCCCGCGCACGGATGAAGTGGCGTATCTGCAGGAATGCGTCAAGCGCAGTTACGTAAGTATGAGGATTACCCTGGATCGGTGTCTGGATGTGCGTCGTGAGCCATGGGCGGCCAGTGAAGCGGCTGCTTAAGTAAACGCATCCGTGGGGCGATACACATCAAGTCAGCAGTTTGGTTTGACTGTGGATGACAGGCTCTAAGATAGGGGCACGATGCGTACCGCCCAGAATGCTCAGCAACGACCGCTGTCACGGCGCCTTATGCCTTTGGCGTATGGCTTGGCGGCGGTCGTTGGCCTGGTTTTGTGCCTGACCTGGGGTGCGCTCCAGGTCCAGGTCACGCTGGCCGGCTTCCTGAACGGCGAAAGCCTGTGGTCGAAGGCGCAGAAGCAGGCCGTGATCGACCTTACCGCCTACGCGCGCAGCGGCGAGGCGGATCGGCTGGAAGGTTTCCGCCGCAACTATCAGGTGATACGCACGGATCGGTGGGCGCGCGAGGCCATTGATTCGGGCCACTACGACAAGCATGCCGTGGCCGATGCGTTCCGGCGCGGCGGGGTGATCCCCGCGGCGATCCCGGGCATGATCTTCATCCTCGATCATTTCGCGCAGGCGCCCTACGTTGGCGAGGCGCTGTCGGACTGGCGTTCCGTCGATACCAGCATCGATGAGCTGAACACCATAGCCGACCAATTGCAGCGGGCCTATGCGCAAGGGCCGCTCTCGCCCGAAGAAGCGGTGCGCCAGCGCACGCGCATCGATGTGCTGAACAACTTCATCCAGCCACGCAGTGATGATTTCTCGCTGCAGATCGCGCTTGGTGCCGCGTGGCTCGGGAAGGTGTTGTTCATCAGCGTATTGCTGACGGCGCTGCTGGCCTCGTTGCTGTGGGTGCGCATGGCGCAACGCATCCTCGCCGGTATTCGCGGCACCGAGGAACGCTATCGTTTGCTGTTCGACAGCGCCGCCGACGCCATCGTGATGGTGGACGAAGTGCACGGCCGCATTCTCGGTGCAAACCGTACCGCTGGCACGTGGAGCGGGCGCGATCCGCACGGCCTGGTCGGCATGAACTTCCATGATTTGTTCGTGGAGGGCAGCATGCGTTCGGCGGGTTCATCGACCATCGGCCTGCTGCGTGCTGCCAACGGCCTGGTTCGTACGGTGGAAACGCACAGCAATCTCACCACCTGGGGCACCCAGCCGATGCGCCAGGCGATCATGCGCGATATATCCGATCGCGTGGCAATGGAGCAGGAGCGCCGCATCGCCGCCGAAGCACTGGCCAGCGTGGCCGAAGGCGTGATCATCGCCGACTCGGAACGGCGCGTGACCACCGTCAACGCTGCGCACACACGTATCACTGGCTACACGCTGCAATATCTGCAGCATCACCGTTTCGACGAATTGCGCCGCATGGCCGATGGCTCGCCGCTACCCGCATCGATCTGGGACATGGTCGCCGAAGGTGGTAACTGGGTGGGCGAGGTGCAGAGCTGGCGTTCGGATGGTTCCTCTTATCCCGAATTGCTCAGCATCAGTGCCATTCGCAACAGCGAAGGACGCGTGCAACATTACGTGGCGGTGATTACCGATATCACGCGTAGCAAGGCCGACCGTCAACGTCTGGAATACATGGTGGCGCACGACCCGCTGACAGGGCTTGCCACGCGCAGCGAATTCCAGCGTCACTGCGCTCAGGCCATCGAAGCGGCTGGACGCATAAGCGGCGCGGCAGCCGTGTTGTTCGTGGACCTGGATGCGTTCAAAGCGGTCAACGACAGCTATAGCCATGCCATTGGCGATCGCTTGCTGGTGAAAGTTGCGCAGCGCATTCGTCGCGAGCTGGGTGAGCAGGATGTGGCCAGCCGCATAGGCGGCGATGAGTTCACCGTGTTGCTCGGTGGCCTGCGCACGCGCGAGCAGGCCGGGCAATTCGCCTCTCGCCTGCTACAAAGCCTGTCCGAGCCCATGCTGATCGGCGATTACGAAATCGTGATGAGCGCGAGTATCGGTATTGCCGGCTATCCGCTGGATGGCGCCGACCCGGTGACGCTGATCGCCAACGCGGATGCCGCCATGTACGCGGCCAAGACGCAGGAACGCAATACGTTCCGCTTCTATACGCCGCTGATGCACGCCGACGCGCGCATGCGCCTGATGTTGGGCGCCGATTTGCGCCAGGCTCTGATCCGCGATGAATTCCATCTCGTTTTTCAGCCCAGCGTGGAATTGCGCACCGGCCGCATCGTGGCGGTGGAAGCGTTGTTGCGCTGGCGTCACCCCGAACGCGGCGAGCTGATGCCGGACGAATTCATTCCCTTGGCCGAAAGCCTCGGGCTGATCCGTCGCATCGATGCCTGGACCATGCGCGCGGTCTGTGCGCAGATCCGTCAATGGGACGAGGCCAAGCTGCCGCCGATGCGCGTGGCACTCAATGCGTCGGCCGCCACCTTCGGGCATCCCGGTTTCATCGACGGCGTGAAACAGGCCTTGCAGGCGAGCCAGGTTTCGCCCAAGCGCCTGCTGTTCGAAATTACCGAAAGCGCGATCCTGCGTCTGGGCGAAGCCACCGAGCAGACCATGCATGCCCTGCACGCATTGGGTATCGGCATCGCCATCGACGATTTTGGTACGGGCTATTCATCGCTGGCATATTTGAAATTATCGGGTATCGACTATCTGAAGATTGATCGCTCATTCGTGATGGACCTGCCCGACAGTGCGAACGATGTGGCTATTGTCGAAGCCATGCTCGCCATCGCCAAGAGCCTTGGCATGTGCACCATCGCCGAGGGCATCGAAACCGCCGCGCAGCATGAGTTCCTGCTGCGCGCCGGTTGCGCCGAAGGGCAGGGGTATTACTACGCGCGTGGACTGCCGCCGGTGGAGATCGAGCGGATGTTGTCGCCTAACCCGCGCCATGAGCCGTCGCGGTTGCGGCTGGTGCCGCCGAAGTAGCAAGCGTCCGCAACGCTTGTTCTTGCCTCGACGTCACGCCGGCCTTCGTGGAATGACGTCGAGGCAAGATGGGTATCCCGGGGAATGGAAACTCAAAGGCTTACATCCACCACCATTTGCTCTGGCTGATACATCGCCGGAAACATCTGCTTCAAATGCGCCACCTTCGGCGCATCGTTGATCACGATGTACGGATCGTCCGGATGTTTGCGCGCATAATCCTGATGATAATCCTCCGCCGGATAGAAACCCTTCAGCGGCTGCACCAGGGTGACGATGGAATCATCGAAGACTTTGGCTGCATTGATCTGCGCAATATAGGATTGCGCAATCTTCTGCTGCTGCGCATTCGCGTAGAAGATCTCCGAACGGTACTGCGTGCCCGCATCCGGTCCCTGGCGGTTGAGTGTGGTGGGATCGTGGGCGACGGCGAAATAGATCTTCAACAATTGGCCATAGCTGATCACGGCAGGATCGAACTGCACTTCGATCGACTCAGCATGGCCGGTATCGCCTTCACTGACGTCTTGATAGTGCGCAGTGCTGGCATCACCACCGCTGTAGCCGGCCCATACCTGCCGCACACCGCGCACATGCTCGAAGACCGATTGCATGCCCCAGAAACAGCCACCCGAGAGCACGGCCGTTTGCGTGCCATGCATGGTGGTTTTTGGAGCATCGTCGGCGGGGTCAGGGAAGGTAGCCTGGGTGGCTGCAGCGGTACAGGCGGTCAGGCTGATCAGCGCGAACAAGGTGGCGAAATGACGGGTTTGCATGGTACGCCTCCGGAACAATCTGCTTGCTATTCGCAGGCTGCGTCCATGAGGTTACACGCGCAGGTCAGCCCGCGGCGATCACATGAATGCGCAGGTCATCCCACTGCACGGTTTGCCCCGCGTGGATCTTGCAGGTCTTGCGCAGTTCCTGCACGCCATCCACGTACACCGCACCGCTGGCAACGATCAGCTTGCCTTGGCCGCCACTGTCGCATAGGCCACTCAGCTTCAGGAGTTGGTTGAGTTCGACGTATTCGCGGTCAAGTTCGAAATCGATGTGCTGGGTCATGAGTGGCGATGCGAAGGCAGAGCCATGGGATGTTCGGGCAAGCTGAGGAAAGCGAAGAACGGACGCTCCTGCGTCATCGCAAAATGAGCCGCTTCATGCAGGATTGCAAGCAGTGTGTCGCAGTCTTTCGCTGCGGCCTGGCGCAGATCGTTGGCATGGTCGATCAATAAGACATGCCCCGCGCCATGCAGCCAGCCCAGGTCGCGCAGGCTATCCAGCAAGGCATCCCAGTTCTGCCCGAAACCCGATGGCAGCTTCAGTGCCGCGGCCAGGCGGCGCAGCAGCTCACCCTTGTCCTGGCAACCGGCCAGATCAGTGCGGCAGACGTACAGGTGACCTTGTTCGGCTGCGCTGACCAGCGCGTCGAAATCAGCGGCATCGACAAAATACACGCCACCGTCGTTGGCCTGCGTCAGGTCGAGGGCACCTTCCGCGCTCATCGATTCACCTGGAAGGGTTTGAAACTGCGGTAGTGATCGTCGGTGTAATAGAACGCCGTGGGCGGCGTGCCGCCGGTAATGATGCGCCGCGCGCCGCGGTTCTGTGCACCTGGCGTGGGCACGGTGTATTCATGGTAATAGCCGCGCGGTTGCTGCGGCAGAACGCCTTCGTAGTTACCGAACACAACCCCGTCCTGGCTGTACGGGAATGGGCCGCCGTGCAGGATTTCCGTCAAGGTCACGCAGGCTTCGGCGGGCATGAATGCCGGCAGATTGGATCGTGCGTCCGGGCAGTTGTCCTTGTCCACAGCGGGCAACGTAACGTTGCCGTTCGAAACCATTCCCGCGGGCCGTGGCGCATGGCGGTTCAAGTACACCAGCCCGCAGATGAGCGCGACGACGAGTACGAGGGGAATGAAGCGAGACAGGGACACCGCAGACTCCTTGTTGGCGATCCGCGCAGTGTAGTGCGTTGCGCGGCCGCGTGCCCAATGGTCTCTGGCGTCGTTGCGCAGAGTGACTTTAAGGACATGCACGGGTCACGGCCCAAGCTTATACAACGCTTACCCATTTGCGCAGGAGAACGACATGCTCCGCAAGGCTTTGTGGTTGACGGTTGCGCTTGGCCTGTACGGCGCGACGTGTGCATCGTTTGCGAGCGATGCGCCAGCCGATGCACCTCAGGTGTTCGCGCCCGGCGTCATCTCCGGCCCTGCCGGCGAAGCGTGCCCGGCGTTCACGCCGGATGGAAATACCGTGTACTTTGATGTGGGCATGATGATCCTGGTCTCGCATCGCGAACACGGGACGTGGTCCAGACCGGACATCGCGCCGTTTTCGGGGCAGTGGCTCGATCATGATCCGACCATGTCCCCGGATGGTTCTTACCTGGTATTCGTATCCAATCGTCCAATAAAACCGGGCGCGCAAGCGCTCTCGGTCACCGTGCATGGCAAGGTCTATCCGGCGCGTGGCGGCCATCTGTGGCGCGTGGATCGCAAAGGCAACGGTTGGGGTACGCCGGTGCATCTACCCGATGCCGTCAATAGCAGTGATCGCACCTACGCGCCGAGCATTGCGGCGGACGGAAGTCTCTATTTCATTCACCCCGATGGACAGGGCGTGTTTCACATCTACAGTTCGGCGTTCACGCATGGTGTTTATCAACCCGCCACGCTCGTCGCGGTGGGAGACCCATCGGCTACGACGCACGACCCGGCGATAGCGCCCGATCAGTCCTTCATGGTGTTCAATTCGGCCGACCCTAAAGCAGGCGGCATGGGCGATTTCTACATCGCGTTTCGCGAAGGCGGCCATTGGGGCAAGCCGATTGATCTGGGCGAGGCGATCAATGGCAAGCCGGGCAAGTGGAGCCAGTGGGGCGCGCACATCGCACCCGATCACCGCACGCTTTATTACACCAGCGATCGGCAAACAGAATTGACCTACCCCCTCACGCCCGAGCAGGCGAAGACCACGCTTGCGCGCATGGAAAGCTGGGACAACGGCAACGACAATATCTGGTACGTATCGCTGGCACCCTGGCTGGATGGGCGCCACGCCCAAGTCGCCGCAAAGGGGGGCTGATCGCACCGGCGCAAGGCAGCGTGACTTCTGGCGCAGAAGCCGGATGACCGGCGGCAAGCTAGACTGGTGCTTTATGTGTACGGAGCCGCTATGCCCCTCCCATCCTTGTCCTTGCGCGTAACCGGTTGTTGCGCCTTGCTGGCTTTCGCATCGGCCGCGCAAGCGTGGCCGATAGCAGCGTCTCCCGTGGCGCCGGCCGATACCGCACCGCAAAATGCCGGCACTGCGCTGCCGCCGATGCTGCAGGATTTCGGTGCCTACGTGGACGACGCGCGCAAGACCTTCAAGGTGCCGGGCATTGCCGTGGCGATCGTGAAGGACGGCAAGATCGTGCTCGAGGAAGGCTACGGCCTGCGCGAAGAGGGCAAGCCGGAAAAAGTGGATGCGCATACGCTGTTCGCGATCGCTTCCAACACCAAGGCCTTTACCGCCGCCGCGCTGCAAATGCTGGCCGAGCAGGGCAAGGTAGACATGGACGGGCGTGTGACCGATTACCTGCCCTGGTTCCAGATGTCCGATCCGTACGTGACGCACGATATGCGCGTGCGCGATCTATTGGCGCATCGCAGCGGCCTGAGCCTGGGTGCGGGCGACCTGCTGTACTGGCCGCCGACCAGCTACACCACGCAGGAAGTGGTACAGCGCTTGAGCAAAGTGCCGATCGCCAACGGTTTTCGCAGTCACTACGCGTACGACAACATTCTCTTCGCCGTGGCCACGCTCGTCATCGAAAAGGTCTCTGGCGAACGCTACGCGGATTTCATCCGCGATCACATCTTCAAACCCGTTGGCATGGATGAGTCACTGGTCGACATGACTTACCTCAAGCCGGGCATGGATGTCGCGATGGGCCACGCCTTGTACAACTTCACCGACCTCAAGCCGGTGCCCCCGATGGCGTGGATCAATAACCCGGGTGCCGGTGGCATCTACGCCAGCGTGCACGATCTGGCCAAATGGATGAACGTGCAGCTTGCTGGAGGTGCGTTGCCGTCCACCGATGCGAGCGGCAAGCCGCGGCAACTGTTCTCGCAAAACAGCCAGAACCAGATGTGGACCATGTTGACGCCCATTCCGGTCAGCAAGCCGCCGATTCCCCAATTGCAGCCGCTGGTACCCAATTTCTACGGCTATGGCGAAGGTTGGTTCCTCAGCGATTACCAGGGGCAGAAGCTGGTGTGGCATACCGGTGGTTGGCCTGGCATGGTGTCGCGCGTCACGCTGGTGCCCGGCCTGAAGCTGGGTGTGGTGGTGCTCACCAATCAGGAATCCGGCGCAGCGTTCAATGCCGTTACCTATCGCGTGCTGGATGCGTACCTGCATCCGGGTACCAAGACCGATTGGGTGGCCGTGTACGACGAGGCCGTGAAGCATTCGCATGGCGAAGCGGACCAGGGCTGGAAGAAACACGAGGCCGCGCGCGACGCCAAAAGCAAGCCTTCGCTGCCGCTGGCAAGCTACGCAGGTACGTATCGTGATCCGTGGTACGGCGACATCATCATCACTGACGAAGCCGGCAAGCTGCGTCTGCGATTCAGCAAGACGCGACAACTCGTCGGCACCATGACGCCATGGCAACACGATACCTTCACCGTGCGCTGGGACGATCGTGCCTTGAATGCGGATGCGTTCGCGGAGTTTTCGCTGGATGCGGATGGTCATGTGCGCAGCATGCGCATGCAGCCGATTTCACCGCTCACGGATTTCAGTTTCGATTTTCAGGATTTGCGCTTGACGCCAGTGAAGGCTGATGAGGCGAAAGTTGATTGAGCGTTGCTTCCATCCCTGAAAACAGGGGATGGAATGTCGTGGCGGGGCATTCATTTTAGGGAGAGATCATGCGTACACGTCCACTCGTGCTTGGGGCATTGCTCGGCTGCGGCCTGTTGGCGGCGGTCTACACCTTTGCCCGGCAAGAAGCGCCAACGGTTCCCACGCATCGCTTTTTCCATGTGCAACTTGGCGGGAGCGAAAACCAGCCTGTATCGGGTCGCCTGTTGTTATTCGCGGAGGAAGCGAATGCCGCCAAAGCCGATGCGAAAGATGGAAAAGTGCAGGAGGTCGATGCCAACCCCTTTCATCCCACGCAAACCGCGATTGCCGCGCGTGAGGTGAGCCGTCTTGTGCCGGGGCAGGTGATCGATATCGATGCGGATGCGGACACCTATCCGAATGCATGGTCGAAACTTCCCGCTGGCGACTATGTAGTGCAGGCGGTGCTGGACGTCGATCACAGTTACAACTACCTCGGGCGCACGAGTGGCGATCTGGTAAGCAGTGTGGAAACGGTGCATCTGCCGGATGCCGCCATTCCCACCGTGACGCTCGATCAGACCGTGCCCAAGAACGATCCCTGGGCCATGCCCGATTCAGCGCCAGCCGCCTTGCGCGATGCAGCCAAGACCTTGCATGAGCAGGCGCGGCCGATCGATTTCATCAGCCCGGTGCTTACTCAATTCTGGGGCCGACCCATCCATATGCGCGGTTATGTAGTGTTGCCGCCAGGCTATGCGTCATCTGGCCAGCGTTATCCCACGGTGTATTTCACCCATGGATTTACCGGCAATGTGGATCGCCTGCTGCGTCCGATGGCCTATGTACAGGCCGGTATGAGCAGCGGCCAGATGCCACCGATGATCTGGGTATTCCTGGATGAATCCAGCGTCACCGGCACGCACGAATTCGCCGATTCGGTGAACAATGGCCCATGGGGGCAGGCGCTCACCACGGAATTGATTCCGTATCTGGAATCGACCTACCGCATGGATGCGAATGTCCACGGCCGCTTCCTCAACGGGCATTCTTCTGGCGGCTGGGCCACGCTGTGGTTGCAGACGCGCTATCCGAAGATCTTCGGCGGCACCTGGTCGACGTCGCCCGATCCGAGCGATTTCCACGATTTCACCGGCCCAGATCTCTACGCGCCGCAGGCCAATGTCTATCACAAACCCGATGGCACGCCGTGGCCGCTGGTGCGCGATCAGGGCAAGGTGCTTGGCACGTTCCAGCAGTTCGCCCAGATGGAGCGCGTGCTCGGCCCCTACGGCGGCCAGCTGGCTTCGTTCGAATGGGTGTTTTCGCCGCGCGGTAAAGATGGCCGCCCGGAGCAGATGTTCAACCGTGACACCGGCGCTGTGGATCCGAACGTGGTTGCGTACTGGCACGACCATTACGACATCGCCTATCGCCTGCAAACGCATTGGCCTGAGCTGAAGCCGAATCTCGACGGCAAAATCCATTTGTACGTGGGCACCGCCGATACCTTCTATCTGGATGGTGCCGCCCATCGCCTCAAGGCCGTGCTGGATGGCCTGGGTGCGCACACGGATTTCCGTTTCATCCCAGGCCGCACGCACTTCGACCTCTACAAGGAGGGCGATGATCGCTTCGCCTTGTTCAAGGACATCAGCTGGGCGATGTACGCCGTGGCCCGGCCCGATTCCAAGCTGAAACCCAAGCTAAACCAGGCGCAGTAACGCGCGAGGATGTGGCGTGCCAGGGTGTTGCCAGCTCCAATTTGAGGCATAGTTGCCGGCACAGGCGCTGTAGGTGACTGGCGCTTGGGAGTGTCGTCTTCAATGAAGACGACACGTCGGGAAGCGTTCGTCACGGGCGCTGCGTTTCCTGCATTGGGGCAATCAAGCTGGAGGGAATCACATGAAATCCTTAGGGTTGATGGCAGTATTGGCGGCCGCGTTGATGGCCGCCCCATGGGTCTACGCGCAACAGGCTCCTGCCGCGGCGGGCAGCATGACGGTGCAGTGCAACGATGGGACGTCCCAAACGGTTTCCACTACCAAGGGTGCCTGTCGCGGGCACAAGGGCGTGAACAAGTCGGCCAGCAGCTCGGCCACATCAGCGACGCCCGCCGCAACAGCGACGCCCGCATCCAAGTCCACGACGATGTCCAAGGCCGAGCCGGCAACCACGGCGGCAGCGGGTGGTGGCCCTGGTCAGGTGTGGGTCAATACCGGTTCCAAGAGCAAGGCTTATCATTGCCAGGGCAGCAAGTGGTATGGCAAGACCAAGCAAGGCAAGTACATGAGCACGGCCGATGCGCAGGCGGCGGGTTATCACGCGGCGAAAAACGAGAAGTGTCAGTGACGGTGCGGCAGCCCTCGCTGCGCGGGGAGGGTTGCCTTCGCGCGCGCGGCGCGATCATCGCGCCTGCGCGTGCGCCATGGTCAGCCGTTCAAGCTACCTGCCACGGATCGTAGCTGCCGATCCACCACAAATGGCCTTCCGGATCGCGGCAGGCATAACCGGCGCCGCCGTACTCTTTCTCCGCATAATCCTCGACGATGTCCGCGCCTGCCGCTTTGGCTTGCATGTAATGCGCCTTGCAGTCCTTGACGATGATGCAAGCGCATTGTGTTTGGCGTCCTCCAATCTCGTCCGGCTGGGCCATGTACACCCCGAATCCATCCGGGCTGACCTCGCTCAACATGACCATCCCTGCGCCATACACCAATTGCGCGTGCATCACGCGGCCTTGCTCGTTCTCGTAAACGGCCTGTTTTTCGAAGCCGAGGGTTTTGCATAGCCAATCGATGGCGGCGTGCGCATCGCGATAGCGCATGCACGGGATGATCGTGCTGCCGTGAGCGGGGGTATTCATGGCGAAATCCCTTTGAATGGAGGCCCAAGCCTAATCCACTGAGTGCGTTGCGTCGTGGGACGTTTCACTGCCCCGGCGCCGCTGGACTGTCTTCGCCGAGCAACGGCCCCAGGTTGCGCACGACCATGCTTTGCGGCGTCGACAGCGGCAATTGGGCTTTGCCGAGCCGCGCCAGGATGTCGAACAACAACGCGCTTTTCACCGCGGAGGCTTCACGCGGGCCGCGCACATAGGCCACGCCGGTGAACGTCATGGCGGAGCTGGTGATGTCATCCAGCGTTACGGCCGGCGAGGGTGTATCGAGTGTGGACTCATGGGCATGCAGCGCCTCCAGCATGATCTCGCGCACCTTCGCCGCGTCCGTGTCCAGCGGCATCGGCAGGCTCAGCTTCACGCGGCCTAGCGCATTGCCATGCGTCACATTGCGCAGGTTCTGCGTGATGAACTGTGAATTGGGCACGATCATGGTGGAGCGATCGCTCAGCTGGATCTCGGTGGCACGCACGTTGATGCGGCGGATATCGCCTTCCACGCCGGGCATGCTCACCCAGTCGCCCACCTTCACCGGTCGTTCGGCCAGCAGGATCAGGCCGGAAATGAAGTTCGAGACGATCGCCTGCAGGCCAAAGCCGATACCCACGGATAACGCGCTGGCGATCCAGGTGAGGCTTTGCAAACTCACGTCGGCCGCATGCAAGGCCAGCGCGAACACGATCACCACCGCCACATAGTTCAGCAATGTGACAATGGAATTCTGCATGCCGATATCCATCGTGGTCTTGGGCAGCAGTTGTTCGGCCAGCCAGCGACGCACGATGCGCACCACCACCATGCCCAGCGCAAATACCAGCACGGCGTTGAAGATCGCACCGGGTTTGATGGTGAGTTCGCCAACGCGCAAACGCGTAAATACATCGCCGATCTGAGTGAACAGTTCGTGTGGGCCACCGCCAAAGGGCATGAGCACAGTGCCGACTGCAACCAACAGCAACAGCACCTGGCAAACGGCGGACAGCACGGTGGAGGTCTGCTCCAACGTGGTGTGCGCAACGCTGAAGGTCGATTGCAGGCGTTGGCCGCTGCGTCCATGCGGTGCCAACAAGGCATCGAACAGATCGCGTTGCAAATGCGACAGCATGTAGAACGCGGCCACGATCATGCCGATCCAGAGCATCTGCCACGAAATGAAGAAGCCAAGCGCCACATAGCCGCTGAGCACGGCCAGCCATGCCACCACCACCCCAAGCGTACCCAACCCAAACACTACGCCGATCCATAGCGCCTGACTGGGTGGTTTCTCGCCGTGCTTGCGTTGCGTAGTACGCGCGCGCTTGGCGCGTGCCAGCGCTGCGCCCACCAGTCCCGTAATCAACAGCGCGAGAAACGCGTGTGTGGCAACGGCTGCCGGCAGACTGGCGCCGGCCAGCGTATTGAAATGTCCGATGACCCCTAGCAGCAAAAACGCGCCACCCAGCAACCAGGGAAACCAGCGCAGATTACGTGCCGTGAATTTCGTGAGCGCAGGTAGCCGCCAGGAAGGATGGTTCACCGAGAGCAGCGCACGTCCCAGGCCGGCGATAAAGGCGGCAAAGAACACCGATCGCACGGTTGCCTGCGCGAACGTGTCGATCTCCTCATCCAGCATGTCGTTCCAGTTGAAACCCAGATACGCCAACCATGCGGCCACGCCGATCGACAGCGTTACCGTGAGCGTGAAGATCACCGCCATCGCACTGCGCCGCAGGTGCCCATCGGGCATGTAGCGACTTGCGAGTGCCAGTGTGACGCGCTCGATCAACCAGCGACCCGGCACGATCAGCAACAGGCCGCCAAACAGGCACAGCAGCAGCGGAGTGCGGGAATCGGGCGCCCATGCAAGCGCGAGATCTTCGACGAAGAGATCCTTCGCGCGGCCGACGCGCGTCATGTCGTCGGGAAAGGCTTTTCCCAGTTCTTTCCAGAAACCGATGCCCAGCGGTGAATCCGTGCGCGAGCCCAGTTGCGCCTGGACCTGCTCGTTGTGCGTTTGAACGATCTGCGAGGCGAGTTTGGCGGCATCCTGGCTCAGTAGCTGCGCCTGTTTGATCTGCCCATCCAGCTTGGACTTGTCGCGCTCGAGCTGGCGCCGCTGCTGGCTTATCGCCGCCGTTTCGGGGGGCGCCCCAGCGGACGGGGCAGGGCCGAGCACGGTGAGGCGTGTCTGCACACTCTGCAGTTCGGGTGCAAGTGTCTGCGTCAGCGTGTCGGCCTGTTGTTGTACATCGGTGGCAGTGGTGCGCAGATCGTTCAACGAGGTTGTCGTGCTGGATTTGCTGTTGAACGTGGTCTTGATGTCGTCCAGCTGCTTGCCGAGGTTGTCCAGCGCGCGCCCCGGGTCTTGCGTGGAGCTGGCGGCGGCGGGCGCAGTCGGGGTGTTTTGTGCGGCTACGGACTGCACGCCCAGCAACAGCGAGCCAAGTAGCAGAGGGGCAATGAGCTTACGGAGGGAAGTAGGCATGCCCGGCATGATCCGAAGCGCTTCGCCAATGGTCAATTGTTCCTTCATGGATTGGCTTTTCACGCGGGGTTTGCGTTCAGGCAAATGCGTGACCGTTTGCGCAAGTACCTCAATGTCGTCGCCCCGGCGAAAGCCGGGGCCCAGTGACTTTGAGCGTCGGCGTGCCACCAGTCCCAAGGCTTTCGCCGGGGTGACGATTTATGAGCCCTGTATAGTGGCCAATTCGCCCCCACTTTCACTGGCTCGCCCCATGGATACGGACTCCGCGCCATGATTTTCCGCTGGTTCGAATCGTTCATCGACCCCTTCAAGGAACCGGTCGACACCATGCCGCCCAAGCAAGTGGGGCGGTTCTACGTGTTTTACCTGCGCCAGGTGTGGCCCGTGTTCGCTGCGGCCATCGTGGTGGGGTTCGGTGTGGCGTTGGTGGAAGTGTCGCTGTTCGGCTTCATCGGCCGCATCGTGGATATGGCCAAAGGCGCGCCAGGAAAAGCGTTTTTCGCCGTGCATGGGCGCGAATTGCTGTGGATGGCGGTGGTGGCGCTGGTGCTGCGCCCGTTATTCATCGGTATCCACGACCTGCTGGTGAACCAGGCCGTGGTGCCCAATCTCACCAATCGCATCCGCTGGCAGAACCATCGCTATGTGATCCGCCAGAGCCTGGGTTTCTTTCAGAACGATTACGCCGGGCGCATCGCCAACCGCATCATGCAGACCGGCGCGTCATTGCGCGAATCGGCCGTGCAGATCGTCGATGCGATCTGGTATGTAGCGATCTACACCGGCAGCGCCATCGTGATGTTCGCCCATGCCGACGTATGGCTGGCGATGCCGCTGGTGGTGTGGCTGTTCGCCTACGTGGGCACGTTGTCCTTCTTTATTCCGCGCACGCGGCAGCGTTCGTGGCTTGCATCCGAAGCGCGTTCGAAATTGATGGGCCGCATCGTGGACGGTTACAGCAACGTCCTTACCCTCAAGCTGTTTGCGCACACCCAGCGGGAGGAAGCGTATGTGGCCGAGGCGATGGGGGAACAGACGCAGAAACTGCGCGCCATGACGCGTCTGACCACCGCCATGGACACCACCATCACTACGCTCAACGGCTTCCTGATCGTGGGCACTTCTGCCTTGGCCGTATGGCTGTGGAGCGAGGGCAAGGTCACCGTGGGCGCCATTGCGCTTTCCACGGGCCTGGTGATTCGCATCAACAACATGTCCGGCTGGATCATGTGGGTGGTGAACGGTATTTTCGAAAACGTCGGCACCGTGCAGGACGGCATCACCACCATCTCCCAACCACGGACCGTGCAGGATCGCGAAGGCGCCATGCCGTTGGAAGTGGTCGCCGGCGAGGTGCGTTTGGATGACATCCATTTCCATTACGGCAAGCAGGGTGGCGTGATGGCGGGCTTGAACCTCAAGGTTCGCCCGGGTGAAAAGATCGGCCTGGTGGGGCCTTCCGGTGCCGGCAAATCCACGCTGGTGAACGTGCTGCTGCGTTTGTATGACCTGGAAGGTGGCCACATCTACATCGACGGCACCGATATTTCGCACGTCTCCCAGGAAAGCCTGCGCTCGCAGATCGGCGTGGTGACGCAGGACACCTCGCTATTGCACCGCTCCGTGCGCGACAACTTGTTGTACGGTCGCCCCGATGCCAGCGATGCGCAATTGCAGGAAGCGATCCGCAAGGCGCGTGCTGACGAATTCATTCCCAACCTGGTCGACGGCGAAGGTCGCCGCGGCCTGGATGCCCATGTGGGCGAGCGCGGCGTGAAGCTTTCCGGTGGTCAGCGCCAACGCATCGCCATCGCACGCGTGCTGCTGAAGGATGCGCCCATTCTGGTGCTGGACGAGGCTACTTCCGCGCTGGATTCGGAAGTGGAAGCGGCCATTCAGGAAAGCCTGGAATTGCTGATGGAAGGCAAGACCGTCATCGCCATTGCGCACCGCCTCTCCACCATCGCGCGGATGGATCGCCTAGTGGTGATGGACAAGGGCAACGTGGTCGAGAGCGGTACACATGCCGAGCTGACTGCGCACGGCGGCCTGTACGCACGCCTGTGGCAGCGGCAGACGGGTGGTTTCGTTGCTGCGGACGATGCTCTGGTGTGAGCGCGACGGGCACAGTCGAACTGCTTTACAGCCGTCCGTGTTGGTGGGTTTTTCTTGACGTCATTCCCGCTTTCGCGCGCGGCTGTCCGGGAATTTTTTTGCGCGCCCTGCAGATGGCTAAACACCTTGTCGCCCCGGCTTTCACGGGGCGACAAGCAACCATCGCAGCACGTTGAACGATGCACTAATCGGGCGAGTAAGCCTCGTCCCGCCGCTTTCCACCCAAGTCCAGATGCCGCGAAAGCTGCCGCGCTTCGCGCAACCTGCGCGCATGCGCGGCAAGCAAATCGCCACGCGTAATGATGCCTACCATGCGGTGCGGCGAGCTCATGCTCACCACCACCAGACGACCCACCTCCGACTCCACCATGTGATCGGCGGCTTCGCGCAGGGTGTGGTCTTCGCGCACCACCAGCGGCGCGCGGTGAACCAGCGAGCGCATCTTCGCGGCGTCCGCCAGCGAGGCATCGTAAAGCTGGCGCCGCGTTACCACGCCAAGCACCTGGTCATCCGCATCAAGCACGGGGAAACCCTGGTGCTTGGTGGATGCGCCATCGGAAGCGAGCCACTGGCGCACTTGCCCAATCGTCTGTTCGGCACGCAGGGACACCACGTTACGGCTGCAGGCGTCACGTACGAAGATCTGATCCAGATAATCGGCCGCGTAATCGGAGGGCACACGCACGCCGCGGCGCACGATTTTCTCCGTCATGATGGTGTTGCGCATCATCAGGCCAGAAACAAGATAAGAGGCTGCGCATGCACCCAGTAGCGGCAGCAGGCCGTGGGGCTGCTGCGTGGTTTCGAAGGCAAACACCACCGAGGTGAGGAACGCACGCGACGCGCCGGCGAAGATGGCGGCCATGCATACGAGGGCCGCCATGTGCGGGTCCACTTGCAGCCATGGTGCGTGAGCCGCCAGCAGGATGCCCATTACGCCGCCCATCGTGCTGCCGATCGTGAACAACGGCGCAAGCGTACCGCCCGAGGTGCCGCTACCCAACGCTACCGTCCACGACAGCCACTTCAACACGCACAAGGCCAGCATGGCGCTCAGGCCGATCTGCCCAGCCAAGGCAGCGGTGATGTTGGTGTAACCCACGCCGAGCGTCAGCGGCATGAAGTAACCGATGACGCCGACCACCAGACCGCCGAGCGCCGGCCACCACATCCAATGGACCGGCAGCTTTTCGAAGTAATCTTCCACCGCATACGTGACATGCGTGACGCCTACGCTCACCACGCCCACGATCAGGCCGAGCACGATATAGGTGGCGATGGCCGGCAGCGTAGGCGTTGCCACCGCAGGCATCGCAAACATCGGCGCATTGCCTTCCAGCACATAACGGAAGCCCGTAGCGACAGCGGTCGCCAGTGCCACGGGAATCAGCGAGCGCGCGCGGCGTTCGAACAGCAACAGCTCGATCGCCAGCAGCACAGCGGAAATCGGCGCCGAAAACACTGCGGCCATACCGGCTGCTGCACCGGCTGCGAGCAAGGTCTTGCGCTCGTCGGCCGTAACATGCATGAGCTGGGCGATCAATGAACCCAGTGCGCCGCCCGTGGCGATGATCGGGCCTTCGGCACCGAACGGCCCGCCCGAACCAATCGCAATGGCCGACGACACCGGCTTCAGCCAGGTGATGCGCGGCGGAATGCGGCTTTCGTTGAGCAGCACCTGCTCCATGGCTTCGGGAATGCCATGGCCACGGATGGCCCGCGAACCCCAGCGCGCCATGATGCCGACGATCACGCCGCCGATGGCCGGTATCACGATCACCCATTTACCCAGATGATTACCGGCCGGGCTGCTGAAATCGAAGCTCCAATGGCCGTAGAAACTGAGATTGGTGATCAACCCGATCAGGCCGGTCAATACCTTGGCGACCACGGCCACCACGCCGCCCAGCAGCATGGCGACGAAACCGATCCACAGCACGCGTCCGTCCAGTGGACGGAATTGCCGCGGCATGTGCGCGGCGGCGAGGGTGGGGTCGAGCGAGGGAGCAAGGGGGAGCGAGGCGCGACTGTGGGATTCCACAGGGTCTACATGGGAAGGGGGCATGGATGGGTACGGTCGTAAAGGCGCGGCAAGGTTACAGGGATGTTAGCGCGGTAGCTGGCTGGAAAATGAATTGCCTGCACATTTTCTCGAAATAAATCGTAGGCGATCTCATCGACTTTTGTGGGTCTTTGTGCTCAAGGTGCCGCTGGATGCTTGACTCTGGACCTTGATCAAGGCTCTAGACTTGCCTCATGAACACGCCATCCGCCTCGCTTACCATCGGGTCCGTCGCCAAGCGCGCCGGCGTCGCCATCGACACCATCCGCTATTACGAGCGCGAAGGTTTGCTGCCCGCGCCACTGCGCCGCGCTTCGGGCTACCGCAGTTATGACGAAACGGCCATTAGCCGGCTGCGCTTCATCCGGCGCGCCAAGGAGCTCGGTTTCACGCTGGAGGAAATCCGCGATTTGCTGGCCTTGTCCTCGAATCGGCGCGGTGGGGTGAAGGCGGTGCGCAAGCGCGCCGAACAACGCCTTGCCAGCATCGATGCGCGCATCGCCGAGCTGATGCGTATTCGCAACGGGCTGCAGCAATTGATCGAGGCGTGCCCAGGACATGGCGATCCGCAAGGGTGCCCGATCCTGCGCGCGTTGTCGGACGAGGAGCCGCAGGCATGAGTGCGTGCTGCCCTGCCGCCACCGGCAACGCGCGCGATCCTATCTGCGGCATGAGCATGGACCCTGTATCGGCTGGGTACCGCAGCGACTATGCCGGCCAGACGTTTTACTTCTGCTGTGCCGGTTGTAAAGCGACCTTCGACGCGGAGCCCGTGCGTTATGCACAGGCCGCGCCTGTGTTGACCACCATGCATCACGTGCCACGAGATCGACACGAGGATGGCAAGGTAAAAGACCCGGTATGCGGTATGACCGTCGATCCCGCTGTCAGCCCTCATCACGCCGAGCATCACGGACAGACGCATCACTTCTGTGCAGCGGCTTGCCGGCACCGATTCCTCGCCCATCCCGACCACTACCTGCATGCAGAACGCGCAGCTCCTACGCCCGTGCAAGGTGCGGTGTACACCTGCCCGATGCACCCGCGCGTGCAACAGAACGGCCCTGGCGATTGCCCGATCTGCGGCATGGCGTTGGAGCCCATGATGCCGAGCCTGGAAGACGACGACGGCGATGCAGCACGCGCGATGCTTCGTCGCTTAGGGCTGTTGATCGGGTTGACATTGCCGGTGTTCGTGCTCGCCATGCGGCCGCACGTGGGTATGTATCTGTCGGGCGGGTGGGCGCACGCGGCCGGATGGATCGAAGCTGCGCTCGCCAGCGTCGTCGTGCTATGGGGTGGGGTACCCTTCTTCGCGCGTGGCTGGCGTTCGCTCAAGCCGTGGCGGCCGAACATGTACACGCTGATTGCCCTGGGCACCGGCGTGGCATGGTTGTACAGCGTGCTGGCTTTTTTTGTGCCGCAGATCTTTCCACCTGGTTTTCGCGATGCGCAGGGTCAGGTCGATGTCTACTTCGAATCCGCCGCGGTGATCGTCACGCTGGTGACGCTGGGCGACACGCTGGAATGGCGAGCACGTCGGCGCACCGGCGTCGCTTTGAAAGCGTTACTGGGCTTGGTTCCGAAAACGGCGCGCCGCATGCGCGATGGCCAGGAGCAGGATGTGCCGCTCGATGACGTGCAGGTCGGGGATGTGTTGCGCATTCGTCCCGGCGAAAAGCTGCCGGTCGATGGCGTCGTGCTGAGCGGTCACAGTCAGGTCGACGAATCCATGCTTACGGGCGAATCCATGCCTGTGACAAAGGCACCCGGCGACGCGCTTACCGGTGGCACAGTCAATCAGCAAGGCGCCTTGACCATGCGCGTGGAAAACGTCGGTGCATCGACCGTGCTGGCGCAGATTGTCGCGCAGGTGGCGCAGGCGCAACGCAGCAAGGCACCCTTGCAACGCACCGCCGATCGCGCC
This sequence comes from Dyella monticola, assembly GCF_003363155.1. Lineage (GTDB taxonomy): Bacteria > Pseudomonadota > Gammaproteobacteria > Xanthomonadales > Rhodanobacteraceae > Dyella_B > Dyella_B monticola. The sequence goes on from NZ_QRBE01000016.1 coordinate 34,984, forward strand.
GCCGCGTGGTTTGTGCCGGTGGTTATCGTTGTAGCCGTGCTGGCGTTTGCCGGATGGGCCGGGTTCGGTCCGCAACCACGCTTCGCGCATGCGTTGATTGCTGCAGTGTCCGTACTCATCATCGCTTGCCCGTGCGCATTGGGGCTGGCAACGCCGATTTCGATCATGGTGGCAAGTGGGCGTGGCGCGCAGCAGGGTTTGCTGTTCAAGGATGCGGCGGCCATCGAAGCCATGCGCGAGGTCGACACGCTTGTGCTGGACAAGACCGGCACGCTTACCGAGGGTAAACCTGCGCTGGTATCGGTTTTGTCGCTCGATCACTACACGCGCGACGAATTGCTGAGCATGGCCGCGAGCCTGGAGCAGGCGAGCGAACACCCCCTGGCGAGGAGCGTGGCGTCAGCCGCCAAGGACGAGGGTATGTCCTGCCAGGATATCCATGATTTCCACGTGCATGCAGGCGGCGGTGTCACCGGCCGGACGCAGACCCATCGGCTCGCTTTCGGCAATGCGCTGCTGATGCAGCAATCGGGCATAGCGCTGGATGCACCAACGCTCGCACGTGCGGATGCCTTGCGCAATGAAGGTGCGACGGTGATGTTCCTCGCGATCGACGGCCACGTCGCGGGGTTGTTCGGCGTGAGCGACCGCATCAAGCGAGACACGGCTCAAGCCGTTGCAGGATTGAAAGCCGCCGGCATGCGCGTCGTGATGCTTACCGGCGATCACGCCACCACGGCCAATACCGTTGCGCGCGAACTGGCTATCGATGAGGTGCATGCCGGCATGTCGCCTACGGGCAAAGCCGCCGTGATCGAGCACTTGCGCCAGCAAGGGCGCCGCGTGGCGATGGCTGGCGACGGCATCAATGACGCGCAGGCGCTTGCTACCGCCGATATCGGCATTGCCATGGGGCACGGCACCGATGTCGCCATGGAGGTGGCGCAGATCACGCTGGTGAAAGGGCAGCTCGGCGGCATCCTGCGTGCACGCACGTTATCGCAGGCGACCGTGCGCAATATCCGCCAGAATCTGTTCTTCGCGTTCGTCTATAACGCCGTGGGCGTGCCATTGGCGGCGGGTGTACTGTACCCACTGTTCGGTATCACCTTGTCCCCGATGGTGGCGGCCCTGGCGATGAGCTTGTCATCGGTGTCGGTGGTGAGTAATGCATTGCGGTTGCGTAAGCTTGCATAGAAAGGCGCTGAGGGTCAGGAAATATGCGTAAATCTTCCTGGTCTATCGGTTGTCAATGCAGCCGGAATGCGCCAAAAAATTGCAGCAGCAAAAACGTATTTAACGCGAGCACGAAAACCGCCGAAGCGACCGTCGCCAACATCATCCATCTGCCGGTACGATAGGCGCCCATGACCTTTTCATCGGCCAGCAGTCGGATCAGCGCAATCATCGGAAAAGGCAGCGTGATGCTCAATACGACTTGACTCATCACCAGTGCGTCGGTGACGTTGAAGCCAAGCCAGACCACCACAAAGCTCGGCAGCATGGTGACCAGGCGACGCAGCCATAGCGGAATCGTCGCCTTGATGAAACCCTGCATCACCAGTTGTCCGGCCATCGTGCCGACGGTCGAGCTGGATACGCCCGATGCAATCAGCGACACCAGAAAGATGATCGCGGCCGCCGATCCAAGCAGGGGCGTGAGGGTGCGATAGGCGGTTTCGATGTGCGCCAGGTTCTGATGATTGGCGTGAAATGCACCTGCGGCCATGAGCACCATGGCGAGATTGATCAAACCTGCAATGCCGAGTGCGACCGTCACCTCGATGTGCGAGAAGCGCAACACGTGCTTGCGTTCCCATTCGTTGGCAGGTGGAAAGCGGTGTTGAGTGAGCCCGGAGTGCAAAAACAATGCATGCGGCATCACGGTGGCGCCGATGATGCCCGCGGCAAGCACGCATGCCTGCGAATCCTGCAGACGGGGGATCAGCAGTTGATGTGCGGCGCTGCCCCAGTTCACCGGTGCGATGAAAAGTTCCAGTAGATAGCAGACCCCGACTACGCCAACCAGCGCGCCGATCATCAATTCCAGCTTTCGAAAGCCGTGGCGCTCAATGAGCAATAGTGCATAGGTGGCTATCGCCGTGACAACCATGCCGATCCATAGCGGAAGATGAAAAATAAGGCTTAGCGCGATCGCACCGCCGAGGAATTCAGCCAGATCGGTCGCCATGGCGGCCACCTCGCTGATTCCCCACATCAGCCATACCAGCGGTGCCGGGAAATGCTCCCGGCACAACTCCGCCAGGTTTTTGCCGGTAACGATGCCGAGCTTCGCCGATAGCGCCTGAAACAAGGCGGCGATGACATTCGCCACCACCACCACCCACAGCAATCCGTAGCCATAGCGTGCGCCCGCCTGAATGTTGATGGCGAAGTTGCCGGGGTCCATGTAGGCCACAGAAACGACGATCGCAGGGCCAGCAAAAGGCAGCAACGCCGCAAGCCCCCGGCGCCGGCCGGCAAGCACCTCGCGCATTTCGCGCAGGGGCGTTTCGTCGGCGGAACGGAGATGGGGGTTGTGCCTGGCGTCCAAGGCGGCGGGTTTCCGTATCAATGAGCGGCATGAAGAATGCTAGGGAGCGTGGCGTGCAAGTCGCGCGTAGGGTATGGAGACCTTATGCTGGTTTGCGACGGCGGTTTCGTGATCGATCGTATGCGGGCATATGACCGTTTCCGCGACATGCTGTTGTCAGAGTCGCGTGCGCGTGGTGTGCGAAAGCGTGGACAAGTGCGTCTGCCTCACCGACGCAGCACTACCTGGCAATGGTGACCGCCTGTCGATGAGCTCGTTCATGTGCCGAAGACGGGCCTTTCGGCTGGGGCGGCTCATGCTTCCGCCATCTGGATGCGAGGGCTCGCCATGGAACATCCAAAAGGCAGCGTTATATCGGCAGGCACCCCGCGCGCCATGGTTACGATGTATTGACGCTTTTGCAGTAGAGGCGCCGCGCTGCCTCGTTACCCCCTCCGACCCGGCGCGCGCTTCTACTGCATCCTTGCAAGCACACAAGCGTTTGTCTCCTGGAACCTTCGTGCAAGTCTTTTTCACTGTGTCCAGACCTTAGCTACAGATGAGCTTCGCCATGATCAGTCCGTACGACACACAAGCGTGTCGTGCGCTGTATCGATCGGAGTTACGAACATGGCAAATGCAAATATCGGTAGCAATCGCGGGGGGCAGGGCGGTGGCCGCGGATTCGCGGGTATGGACGAATCGCGGCAACGCGAAATCGCCAGCCAGGGTGGGCGTGCGGCACATGAAAGCGGGCATGCGCACGAATTCACTTCGGAAGAGGCGCGTGAAGCTGGTCGTCGGGGCGGCGAAGCGGTAAGCCAGAATCGCGAACATATGTCCGCGATCGGCCAGAAGGGCGGCGAGGCGGTCAGCGAAAACCGCGAACACATGGCCGATATCGGTCGCAAGGGTGGCGAACATAGCCACGGCGGTGCGCGTTCGAGCGAGTCTCGCAGCGAGGCGCGTGGCGGCACCAGCGAGCAGCATGCCGACGCGGAAAGGCAAGGTCACAAGAACACGTGATAGGGAGAGGGTTGCTCCTTCCTTTGCACGCAAAGGAAGGAGTTTTCGCCGAAGGTTATCGCTCGTTGTCCTGGTCTGCGCCGGGGCGACGAGCGGCCATTGCTCGGCTGGGAAACGGTCAGGCCAATGCCAGCATCATGAAAATGCTATGGGGTCTTCTAGTAATCGTCGAACGGCGGACACGGCATGCACCCGTGGTGCTGATAGAACACGCGTGCGGGAATGAAGTAATCCCACGAGCCGGTCTCCAACGCCAAATTTTGCGTTCCCCCTCCCCGCGGGGAGAGGGAACCTGACCCAAGATTTACATGCCAAGCACGCTTTCTGCCGAGACGTAAGGCAGATTGTGCGCCTGCGCTACGGGCTCGCATGTGACCTTGCCTTCGATCACATTGAGACCGTTACGCAGATGCACGTCCTGCTGCAGCGCTTTCTTCCAACCGCTGTTGGCAAGCGCGAGCGTAAACGGCAGCGTTACGCTATTGAGCGCGAACGTGGACGTGCGGGCCACCGCGCCCGGCATGTTGGCCACGCAGTAGTGCACCACGCCATCGACGACGTAGGTGGGATCGGAATGCGTGGTGGCGTGCGAGGTTTCCACGCAGCCGCCCTGGTCGATGGCCACGTCGACGATGACCGAACCGGGCTTCATCGTACGCACCATGTCGTGCGTCACCAGCTTGGGCGCCGCAGCGCCGGGCACCAGCACGGTGCCGATCAGCAGATCGGCGTGACGCACCAACTCTTCAATCGCCGAGCGGGTGGAGAACACGGTGGAGATGGACGTGCCAAATTGCGTAGCCAGACGCTTGAGCGCTTCGGCCGAGCGATCCACCACGGTCACTTTCGCGCCCATGCCCACGGCGATGGTGGCCGCATGCGTGCCGGAAACGCCGCCGCCGAGGATCACGACTTCCGCCGCAGGTACACCGGGCACGCCACCCAGCAATATGCCGCGTCCACCCTGGGCCTTCTCCAGCGAGTGCGCGCCCACCTGCGGCGCCAGGCGGCCGGCAACTTCCGACATCGGCGTCAGCAGTGGTAGCGAGCCGTTGGTGGCGGTGACGGTTTCATAAGCGATGCAGACCGCACCGGAGGCGATCAGGTCGTGGGTCTGCTCCGCGTCGGGTGCCAGGTGCAGGTAGGTGAAAAGAATCTGGCCCTTGCGCAGCTTCTTGCGCTCCACCGCCAGAGGCTCTTTCACTTTCACGATCATTTCCGCTTCCGCGAAGATCTGATCGGCACTTTCCACGATGGTGGCGCCAGCAGCCACGTAGTCGGCATCGGACAAGCCAGCGCCTACGCCGGCGTCCTTCTGGACCATCACCTGATGGCCGTGGTGTACCAGCTCCTGCACGGACGATGGGACGAGGCCCACGCGATATTCATGATTTTTGATCTCTTTCGGTACACCGATACGCATGGTTGGCTCTCTCGCACAGAGGGTAGGGAAGGTAGGCGCCGCGAGCTTCCTTGTATGGCGCGGCGCGCAGTATGATCGAGGTCCTGTGCAATTTCTCGCTGATTACGGCGCCTGGTCTGGCATTTTTTCGCATCTGATGCGAAATAACCTGTAAAGCATAGAATTTATGACGAACCCTTATCCACCCCTGGACGACCGGGACCGCGCCATCCTGCGGCTACTGCAGGAAGACGGGCGGCTGGCCAATGCCGAACTAGCTTTGCGGATCAATCTTTCTCCATCCGCCTGCCTGAGGCGCGTGAAGTTGCTGGAGGAGCGCGGGTTGATTTCCCGCTACGTCATGCTGCTGGACGAAAAGCGGGCAGGCTTGTCAGGCACCGCCTTCGTATTGGTCACTCTCGATCAGCAGGGGCGCGCCGCGCTCGATGCATTCGAAGAAGCGATCCAGAAACATCCGGAAGTCACCGAATGCTGCCTGCTCGCCGGCGCGGCCGATTACATGGTGCGGGTGGCGTATGCCGATTCGGCAGACTTCGAGCGCATCCATACGGAGATCCTCACGCAGCTGCCGGGTGTGGTGCGTGTGCAATCGACGCTGGCGTTGCGCACCGTCAAACGCACCACGGCGTTGCCGGTGTAGCCAAATCTGCTCCCGCCCCTACGTGCAGTAGGGGCGGGTTGGGGTGAGGTGAAGCCATCTCGCGTTGAATTCAAACTTCGCCGCAAACACGTGCAACCCCACCCCAGTCCTTCCCTGCAAGCGGAGGAGGGAGCGGCATTACGCGTTGCTGGGGGTACCCCGCAAAGGCGGAGATAGGTCGGTTTGCGCAAACCTTCTCACAGCGCCATGACGGCTTGCATCAGCGGCGCAAGCGCACGCCAGGTCTGCTTAGCTTAAGCGCGCGACAAAAGCCGCTTACGTCGATGCTTCGCGTTCCGCACGCCGCTCATCCGTCGCGACCGGCCATGCGCAGTAGAACGCATGGGAGATGTCTTTTTTGTGTGGCTTTCGCGTGAAGAGATAACGCTGGACGGCGATATCCATGTCGGTGAACGTGTTGTGAAGTTGCAGTCGCCTGTGTTGTTTTCGCATACGGTGCAATAGAGTTCGTGTTTGGCAAGAATGCGATCCACGCTTCTTTTACGCACTTTTTCGCCTTGAGCGAAGTCGCAGTGATCACTTCGCTGGCGTTCGCCAAGGTTGCGAAACTCCTCACCAATCCCGCAGGTTTGCAGTGGCCCTGATGTCTTCAAGCAACAAACAGAGGAACATTAATGCTCAGGCGAACAAACGCACCCATCGAACGTTCCCCGGGTTGAAGAGTGCGTTCAAAGCCATCAATTAGAACGGTACAAGCGTCGTCGCGCATGCAATGACCTGGCACGTAAAGAACGCAAAGCGCCTGCCCGTTACAGGTGCTGCTTTCTTTTTTCCATCGTGCTCGTGCGCGCGGCGGTTAGCGAAGGTGACGCACGAGTGAACCTTTTTTCACATGCATAAGCGGCCCACACCTTGCAGGATTGGGTATCGGGGCTTTCGCGAAGCTTGCTTGAAGTTCACAATGAAACGTAACAGCTATGTGCAGCTGCGGTCATGGATCGGCATGAATTTGGCGCGTAACGCGCCATAAGTCCACGAAATCAGGGTTTTCCCCGTGAATTTTCATCTAATTTTTACAAACTTGAACAGCTCGCCTCGTTGCCCTATGCCGCGCATCGCATGGCATTCATCACTCAGGCTCTTGTTGCCTCTGTTGCAGCACTGATGGCGAGCAGAGGTACGCTTTATGGTCGAATCGATGGCTGACTGCGCGATTTTCATGCTGGATGCAAAAGGTCGCGTAGCAAATTGGAACCAGGGCGCCGAGCGCATCACGGGTTATCAGGCTCGCGACGTCATCGGGCGTCATGCCGAGTATTTGTATGCGCAGGACGTTCGCGACGATGGTTTGCCAAGAAGCTGCCTGCATATAGCACTGGCCGACGGTCATTACGAGGGCGAGTGCTGGTGGATTCGGAAAAACGGCCAGCGCTTTCTGGCGCAGCTGCGTATTGATCCCGTCCGGGATGAACAAGGCCAATTGAGCGGTTTTGTGGAGCTTGTCCGTGACCTGAAGGAGCGCGAGCAAGCGGAGGATGCGTTGCGCCGCAGCCAGGAGCAATTCCGGCTGCTGGTGCAGAGCGTGACCGATTACGCGATCTTCATGCTGGACCGACACGGGCGCGTTGCAAGCTGGAATTACGGTGCCGAACGCATCAAGGGCTACCGCCCGAGTGAAATCATCGGCAAGCATTTTTCGGTGTTTTATACGCAAGTGGATCGCGAAAAGGGCGAGCCGCACAAGAATCTGTCGCTTGCGACAACCGAAGGCCGCGTGGAGAGCGAAGGCTGGCGTGTGCGCAAGGATGGTTCGCGCTTCTGGGCGCATGTGGTGATCGATCGTATCCTGGATGATCATGGTGAACTCATTGGCTTCGCCAAGATCACGCGTGACGTGACCGAGCAGCGCGAAGCGGCCGCGGAGCTGGATCGTGCGCGCGAAGCGCTGTTTCAATCGCAGAAGACCGAGGCCATCGGCAAACTCACCGGCGGTGTGGCGCACGACTTCAACAACCTGCTGATGGTGATCCAAAGTTGCCTTGACATGGTGGAGCTGAAACTTCCGCACGAATCGCAGCTGCGCAGGCTGGTGCAGAACGCGCAGTCGGCCGTACAGCGCGGCGCTGCACTCACGCAGCGCATGCTGGCGTTTGCGCGCAAGCAGGAGTTGCGTGTGGCGCCGGTCGACGTCGTTTCGCTGGTGGCGAACATGACGGACCTGTTGCGTCGCTCGCTCGGCCCGCTGATCACTATCAGCACGCTTTTTCCGGCGGCGCTCAATGCGGTGAAAACCGATGCGAACCAGCTCGAACTGGCCCTGATGAACCTCGTCGTGAACGCGCGCGACGCCATGCGCGAAGGCGGCAATCTCACCATCGCCGCACGCAACGTCACCATTGACGCCTCGCACTCCACGCGGCTCTCGCCGGGCGAATACGTATGCCTTTCGGTCACCGACGAAGGTGATGGCATGGACGACGAAACGCTTGCAAAGGCCACCGAACCCTTCTTCACCACCAAGGGCGTGGGCAAGGGAACCGGCTTGGGACTGTCGATGGTGCACGGCCTTGCCGAGCAATCGGGCGGCCGCCTGGTCATCAAGAGCAGCAAAGGGTTTGGCACGCGGGTGGAAATGTGGCTGCCGAGCGTTCAAGCGGACGCCATGAGCCTGTTGCAGGACAGCGAAATACCGCCCTCCGTCCATCCGCTGCATCCATCCGCAAGCCTGCATATCGTGGTCGTGGATGATGATCCGCTCGTTCTCAACGCGACCGGCGCAGTGCTGCAGGATCTAGGGCATCGGGTGATCGAGGCAGCATCCGCCGAAGAGGCGCTGCACGCGCTGGAGAACCATACGGGTGTGGATATGCTGATCACCGACCATGCCATGCCGGGCATGACCGGCGCTCAGCTCGTCGGGGAGGTCAACATACGTTGGCCCGCACTGCCGGTGGTCCTGGCGACCGGTTACGCTGAAATTCCTACGGATCTGAGCGATGGCGCCACGCGCCTAACAAAACCTTACGATCGCGCGGGTCTGGCCCTTGCGATTAATAAGGCGATGGAAGACCGGCGGGTACAGGTATAAAGCCCGCCTGAGCGCGATGTTCGCCCAGTGTCATGAATTGCGATCGGCCACATTACGAGCGGCTAACGCTGCCTAGTGCACATTGACAGTCCGGGCAGCGCAAGGCTGCTGCGGGCAACCGTCTGCGTGGTGGAGGCCGATTCATGAATACCCCTCGCTCGCTCACCCCTGAATCAAGAATTCCGGGATCCATTCATTCACTGTGGCACATCAGTACGTGGTCAGATTACTTCACTCGCATGGTTAATCCAGCGAAGCTACGTGCGCGCGAAGCACCCGTGCACATGACGCGCCGCCAGGAGCTGCTCGCCGCGCAAGATCAAAAGCGCCGTGAACAACGCGCGCACGTGCTTGAACTGCTGCGTGAGGTCAAAGAGAAAAACCAGCACGTTCAGCACGTAACCAAACTCAACGTCTGACTGTCATTGGGCTGTGCCCGCGATGACGGGCCGGCCACATCCGCTTTACAGCGATGCGCCCAAGCTGGCCGCGTCACGTTAGAGTGGATCACGCTATGGGACGCAGAGCCGACCGTGTCTATACCGGCACCAGCGACATTGCCATGCTGGAAAAGTGGGTGGACGAATTGGCAGTAAATGCCGCGGTGCGCATCGTCAAGCACGATGGCGCGACGGTGGAGGGCGTGGTTAGCGTCACACCGACGGTGCAAGTTTTTCTCGATCCGAATGATCAAGAAGGTATGAATGGTGTTGTACGCCTGATCGACAGCAACCGCCCGGACTGGGGCGGGATGGTGTGGTTGGGCGATATTCGCAATGTCCAGCATCTTGATTCGGTGCGAACGGGGTCGAGCAGGGCGTAACGCTGTTCAACCTTTCTGTACGTTCGTCCAATGCGAAATCGGCGCGGGGCTTCCGAGCAGATAACCTTGCCCCATTTCGCATCCCATACTCACCAGCGTCTGCAGCTGCGCCTGCGTTTCGATGCCTTCTGCAATCACTTGAATGTTGAGGGCGTGGGCCAACGCAAGAATCGCGGCAACAACGGTTGTGCTGTTGCTGCTGCCGGTCTTGTCCAGCTCTTGCACAAACGCGCGGTCGATTTTCAGCATGCGCAGCGGCAGCGAGTGCAGGTAGCTCAAGGATGAGTAGCCAGTGCCGAAATCATCGAGCGCGGCACCGACGCCCGCAGTGCGCAGTCGCTCGAGCACGGCACGTACGCTTTCAGGGTTATCCAGCAATGCGCCTTCGGTCACTTCGGTAATCAGCCGGGAAGGCGCCAGGCCAGTGCGGTCGAGCATTTTCAGGACACGTGTATCGAAATCCGTGTGGCGCAGATGCAGGGCTGACACGTTGAACGTGATGAACATCTCGCTCGGCGCCTGCTGCGCCAGCAGCCTGCAGCTCACCTCGAACAGGCGCCAGTCGATCGCCTCGATCAGCCCGCTGTCTTCGGCGATCTTGACGAAATCGGAAGGGCGCAGCAAACCGCGTTGCGGATGATTCCAGCGGATCAGCGCTTCATAGCCCACGACGCGGCTGTCGCCAAGCCGGCAGATCGGTTGGAAATACGGCTCGAACTCGTTTTGCCGCAGCGCCTTGCGCAACTCGCTTTCCATGGCGAGCACGTCCACCATGCCTTTGGCCAGCGCTTCGTCGAATATGGCGAAGCGTTTGCGACCCAATTCCTTGGCCTGATACAAGGCCATGTCCGCATCGCGAATCAGTTCGTCCGCATCCAGATAACTGGCGTCGCCACACGCAATGCCGACGCTTACTGAAGGTTCCAGTTCCTTGCCGGAAATGCGCAGCGGCGTGGCTACGGCTTGCAGTACGCGATCGGCAACGACGGTTGCGGTGAGGGTGTCTTCGATGTTTTCCAGCAGGATGGCGAATTCGTCACCGGAAAGACGCGCCACCATGTCCGGCTCGCGCACGTGCGTGAGCAAGCGCATGGCAACTGCCTTGAGAAATTCATCGCCGGCCAAGTGGCCGAGGCTGTCGTTGATCACCTTGAAGCGATCCACGTCAATGTAAAGCAGCGCGCAGCGGCGATTGGGGTCGCTTTGAATACGATTGAGCACGCGATCGAGCCGTTCGCGCAAATAGCCGCGATTTGGCAGCCCCGTGAGCGGGTCATGCATCACCTGATGATGCAACTGCTGCTGCATCTGCTCGCGACGTGCGATCTCGGCGCGTAGTTCGCGCGTGCGCTCTTCCACGCGATGTTCCAGACGCAAGTTGGCCAAATGCAATGCCGCGGCGGACCGGCGACGATAAATGCTGTTGGCGATTTGCAGCGCGACGAAGCCCAGTAGCTCCTGCTCGGGTGCGCCGTACGTGGCGCCGGAGTCGTAGCTCTGCACGGCCACCAGGCCAATGACGGCTTCGTCCACTTTCAATGGCACGCCGAGCCAGCATGATGACGGTTCGCCGATATGGTGCGGTATCACTTCGCCGGAGCGGCTCAGCGCCATGATGTCCTCGCGTGTACCGGACCAGGGCTGCCCGCGGCGCAACACGTATTCGCTCAAACCTCGTCCGATGGGGCGCGAGAGCTGGTGGCGGAGGCCGGCGTCCATGTAGTACGGAAATTCCAGCTTGGTCCGGTCGTCGCTGAGCAGCGCGATGAAAAAGTTCTTCGCGTCCACCAGGCCCCCGACAACGGTATGCACGCGTTCGTAGAAGGTGTTCTCGTCGATGTCGGCGGTGGCCAGTTGGGCGACCTGGAACAGTGCCTCCTGCAGGCGCTCGGCGCGATGTCTTTCGCGCACTTCCTGGCGCAGGCCACGATTGACCTCGGCCAACTCTACCGTGCGCTGGCGCACGCGCTGCTCAAGTTCGTCCTTGCTTTCCTTGCGTTCCAGCGCGGTGAGGATGTGATTGCCGACGAAGGAAAGCAGCGCGAGATCTTCGCGCGCATACACCAGGCCCGTGCCGTAACTTTGCACCACCAGCGCGCCTTGCACCTGGTTGTTGCGCAGCATGGGCACGCCCAGCCAGTCATCGCTATCCGGGCCGGCAATGATCAGCGGGCCGTTGACCTGTTCCAGCAACTGTTCGTTGCTGCCCATCAGTGGCTTGCCTTGGGTCAGCAGATACCAGGTGAGTGTGTGCTTGCGCTCGTCCAGGTCTATGTCGCGGTTGGTCTCGGGCTGATCTTCGTCCTTGATGTCCGCGTAATACAGAAACCGCATGGTTTGCGGTTCGGGGTCGTAGCGGACAATGAAGAAGTTCTCCGCATACATCAGCCCGCTGACGATGCGATGGATTTCGCGCAGCATGTCCGGCATGTCCAGATCCGAGCCGGAAAGCTCGGAGATCGAAAACAATGCACGCTGCAGGTTTTCCGAGTGCTCCAGCTGGCTGTGCGAATCGTAGAGTTCGGCCAGCTTTATCGTGTGATGCAGTTGGCGCACGCCCAGCTGCAGGTACGAGCCGATGCGGATGAGCAGGGACCGGGTCGAACCCTCCGCGGCCATGGTGAGCACCAGCACCACTTGCTGCTCTTTGAGCAGGGGGATGGCGTAGCGCCTGCTGTCAGCCGATACGCGCATGCCCTCGTCGGATTTCAAGGCCTCGCGCGCGAGTGCCAAATCTTCAGGGGCGGCGGCGAGCGTTTCGGCTAGCTGCGGCGCGTCCTGATGCTTCAGCATCAGGACGCTGGCCTTGACACAATACGGTTGCGACTGCGCCAGCGCCTCGATGAGCGCGCACACTTCGCCCGGTGTCTCCGCCTCCACCAGGCAACCGAGCCAAGCCGTGTTTTCAGGCTCATGTGGTGATGCTGTAAGGATAGGAAGACTCAGGCTCATATCCACCCAATCTGCCGCTATGGCGAACCTATCAACGAGGACATGCAGTGCAAGAAACGTGAACCCCTGACGGTTATGAAGCGATGCTGCAGCAGCTTTGTCAATGTATCGACTAAACCGCTGATGTCTTTAAGGAATGCGTGCTGCTGCCGACACTGACATCGGCAAGCCACGCTAGCAAGCCTTAACTGCATATTGCGCAAGGCTTTCGAAACCGTAGTTGGATTCAGAGTGGGGTATGCGGGGTGGTTTCTCCGTGACTTTAGGCATGTATCGACCGGCGGTACTTTGGTTGAGCATGGCCGGCTCAGGACTCACCAGGCCTTAAGGACAAAAGGGGATGGGCATGAACAAGGTTGTTGTTGCGGCCCTGGCTGCGACGCTGTTGGCAGGATGCGCCACTACGGCGCACACATTCAATCCGGCGACCGTTGCCACCTTTCAACCGGGCATAACCACCGTTGCGCAGGCCGAGGCCGCCTTGGGTGCGCCGTTCCAATCCACGCGCATGCCCGATGGCAGTCAGCAATTGCAGTACACGAGCAAGCATGAGGAATTGGCCGGCGATGGCACGCCGACCACCGGCTCGAAAATTCCCAAGCGCATCGAAACGATGGTGTCCACCATGCTCGTCTTCGATGCGAGCGGGCATTTCGTGAAGACTTGGTCGAACTCGAAGACGAAGAGCACGACCTGGCCGAGCGACCTGGGGCATATCGACAGCGGCGAAATCGGGCGCAACAACGGCGGTGGTTAGGGATGACGCGCACCGGAACGGTCCCGGCGCCCCCAACTCACTGGTCCGTCACCACCGTGCCTTGGTGGTACACGATTTTCCAATCCTGCGCGGTGCGGCGCCATAAGGTGGCGCGGCGTGTAACGCGCCCGCCCTGCCTGAGCGTATAGGTAAGCAGATAATTGGCCGAAGCGATTTCCATGCAATGGAAGTCGCTCGTTTCCCAATGGTCTTCGAACGGTTGCCGGTAGCGTTCTTCTAGCACGTCGAGCACGTATTGGCGGCTGTAGCGCCGGCCGGACGCACCCACTTCCCAATAGTCGGGTTCGGTCATGGCCTCGAAATCGCCCCGGGTGATGCCGAATTCCGGTCGATGGAAAATTGGCTCGCGGCGGGTGAGTTCTTCAAGAACAGGCAGCAGTTCAGGCGCGGTGATGAGGTTGGGTTCCATGTCGGGGGCCGCGGACAAACACCTCGCAAGCATACCGCCGCAGCCACCGTTGGCCCTCTCCGGCCGGAGAGGGCACTGGCTTGCACGTCGTTCAAACCGGCGGTGGATTGCGTTCGCCAAAACCGCGCTGATGCCAATAGGGATACACGGGCGTCACATCGCTGGCGGCGTCGAGCTTGGCCATCTGCTCAGGGGAGAGATCCCAGCCCACCGCACCCAGGTTCTGCCGCAATTGCTCTTCGTTGCGCGCGCCGATCACCACGGTGGACACGGTGGGACGCTGCAACAGCCATTTCAGCGCGATCTGCGGCACGCTCTTGCCGGTTTCCTTGGCAACGTCGTCGAGGGCATCCACCACGCGATAGAGATACTCGTCCTCGATCTGCGGACCGGCGTCAGCGGTTTTGTGCAGGCGACTGGTGGCAGGCAGCGGCTGGCCGCGCCGGAGCTTGCCCGTGAGGCGCCCCCAGCCCAGCGGGCTCCACACGACCGTGCCGACGCCTTGGTCCAGTGCGAGTGGCATCAGCTCCCATTCGAAATCGCGACCGACGAGCGAGTAATACGCCTGATTGGCGACATAACGCGTGTAACCATAGCGATCGGCCACGGCAAGCGATTTCATCAGGTGCCAACCAGAGAAATTGGATACGCCCAGATAGCGGATCTTGCCCGCACGCACCAGGTCATCCAGGGTGGAGAGTGTTTCTTCCACCGGTGTCATGGCATCGAAGCCGTGCAACTGAAACAGGTCGATGTAATCGGTGCCCAGGCGCTTGAGCGCTGCATCGATGGCGTTGATGAGGTGATAGCGCGACGAACCCACGCTATTGGGCTGATCATCGAAACGGAACGTGGCCTTGGTGGAGATCAGCACCTGATCGCGACGCCCTTTGATGGCTTCGCCCAGAATCGATTCGGCCGCGCCCTTGGAGTAGACATCGGCGGTATCGAACATGTTGACGCCGGCATCCAGGCAGATATCTACCAGCTTGCGTGCCTCGGCGACATCGGTATTACCCCATGCGCCGAAGAACTCACCTTTGCCGCCGAACGTGCCGGTTCCAAAACTCAATACCGGTACCTTGAAACCCGATGCGCCCAGACGTCGATATTCCATACAAGCATCCTCGTGTTTGTTTAGATAGATGATGAAACCGATCCGCTAACGTCGGTTCAGTAACGTGAGAAAGCAACCATCGCCGGAATGACCACGGAGCATCAGGCAACGAATCCGGCTGATCGGGTAGGGCGCCACGATAAACCAATGCACAGTAAGAGCGCATGAAAATGCGCGATCCATGCCAAGAACGTGAGCAGAAAACATGGCACTATCGAAAAAATAGGACGACGCACATAGGGTTTTCCAGACGGAGATCCGGCGCCGGCCAGTCGCCGAGGTTGCTCATGGAAAAGCCGCGTCGTATTGCGCAAAACGTCATCCCCTTCCCAGACCTGTGTTCTGCCCTGCTGTTGCTGGTGGCGTTGCTGACAACGGCAGTGGCTCGTGCAGATACGCTTGATCCCTCGACGCTGGCCAAGGTACGGGCGGCCACCTTTGAAGTGGTGATGGCCAAGCCTGTCCACGATCCGCTTACGTATGCAAAGCCATTGCCGCTCGATCTGCTGCCATACCAGGAGCGCAACGACAAGTTCTATTCCGTAGGTACTGCATTCGCCATCGGCCACAATCGTTACGTAACCGCCGGTCACGTGATTGCACTGGCACTGCACAGTTTGTGGGGGCCGCCCGCACTGCGCGATGGCAGCGGCCATGTGTATGCCATCGACAGCATCGAGAGCTATGCATCCGATCGCGACTTCGTGGTTTTCTCCCTTGCCAACAACCCGTCAACCGCACCGCTGGAAGCGAATACACATCCGGTGCTCAATCAGCCCATTTATGCGGTAGGCGATGCGTTGGGGGAGGGCATCGTGGTGCGCGATGGCCTCTACACGTCAGATACGCCGGAAGATCAAGATGGACGATGGAAATGGATACGCTTCTCCGCAGCCGCATCACCCGGCAATAGCGGCGGACCACTGCTCGACAAAAGCGGCAAAGTGATCGGCGTGGTGTTGGCCAAATCGCCTAACGAGAATCTCAACTACGCGCTGCCCATTGCGGAATTACTCAACGCGCCGAAAAACCAGGGGGTGTTCAACGTACGCAATGCCTACGGCCTGCCGATCATGGACACGCAGGTCACCGGTACTTACAGCACCAGCTTCAGCTTGCCGTTGAGTCTGGCCGATTTCATCACCAAGCTCGAACAAGTGCACGATGCTCACTTCCAGGCGCAACGGGATGCATTGTTGAAGCAGGAAGCGCCCAATCTGTTTCCGAATGGAGCGGGCGCCGAGCGCATCCTGCATGCGGTGGCTCCGTTGAACATCGTGCCGGAACTGATTGTGCGCACGCAGGATGGATCCTGGCATGGAAGCGTGCAAAAAGGGTCCGCATTTCCGCTGCCCGATGGTGCGCAAGTGAGCACCGGTCACGCGGGGGCCGTCATCTTCTTCCATGTCCGCCGACCTGATCATCTTGCTGCGACCAGCTATTACGACAAACCCAAGTTGCTGATGGATACCATGCTCGCGACAGGGTTCAGCACGCGTGCCATCGGCACCGAAAAAATCAATATCACTTCCATGGGTGAGCCGGCGCAGACCATTCGCCACCTGGATGCATGGGGCCGCCCGTGGCGCATCGACATCTGGCCGATTCCATTCGGCAATACCTATGCAATCACTACATCGCTTGCGGTGCCAGACGGTTATGTCGTGATCTTTAACTATGCAGCCGCTCCGGATAAGCAGACGCGCATCGGCGACCTGGAGACCATCACCGACTTCGTGAGCGTTGCCTACAGCGGCACGCTGCGCCAATGGCAGGAATATCTGAGTAACCAGGCATTACTGCCCGCCTCACTGAAAGATGCAAAGCTCGATGTGAACTATGGCAGCACCTTTGCGTACGCCTCCAATCACATCAAACTCGCTTTCACGTCGAAGGTGCAGAAGATCGCTCCGGATAGCACGCTCAGGCTTGGCTTTGCGTTCTTCAAAAACCAAAGCCACCCGACGCTGGATGTGGCGGACGTTCGCGTAAAACCGCAAGACGGTGGCCCTGACCGCATCAATGTTCGCCGTGTCATCCAGCCGGCCGAGGATATGAGCGAGCAGTCCAAACAGGAGTGGCAGAAATATGCACTCGCCAAACATCCCTATGATGGCGTGGCCTATGTCGACAACGACGTGGCCTCCATTGCGAAGGTGCTCAAACCCACGCATGAGCGGTCGGATGTGCTCTATAGCGCATTCCTCGGTGTCGAAGGCAATCAATCGGCTGATGTGATGAAGACCAAGCTTGATCAGATCGTAAGTGGTTTGCAGATTAACGATACTGATTATTGATTAGGGGGCGTATCGAGTTATTGATTAAGGGGTGTATCGGGCTTGCCAAACGTGTCCATCTACCTTCGCCGGAATGACATCCTCAAAAAGATGAGGTCTCGAAACGTAGGGCGATTGGGTCACATACACGTATAGACGGTGACACGATGTATAACTTGCCAATGCCATCCAACCACACGAACAACAGTCACCTGCACCAGGAGACATTATGCCCACCACCGCCTCGACCGATGCCGACATCATCCACGACGCATACGCCGAAAAACTGAAAACCCTCTACGACACCTTGTTCCTTGCCCTGGTCCAGACGCCTGACAACCCTGGGCCGGCCAAGGATGCATTCGTCCGAGGCGTAGTGCTTGCACGTACCGTTCGCGACATGGCCATCAACGCACTGCCCGCCGATGGCACGCCGGCACCGAAGCCGTTTCATGAGATGACTAAAGGGTGATGTGCGCGAACTGCGCGGCCGGTTCAGTGCTTGGGTGAAACGGGTGCGATATCGTCAGCCATCATCCATGAAATGTCCGGCGGCATGTTAGGGCTGTCGGCAATAGCGACGGATATTTCCACTAACTTCTCAAAGCCGGAAGGGGCCTGAATGGTCTCGCGGCTCAGCACCGAAAACGAAACGGTCGGCGACACCGGCATGCAATTGCCTTGCACCATCAAGGCGTGGATCTGCGGATCGTTGGGATTGTGTTTTATGGCATCGATTAATGTCGGTATGACGGTCTTGTCTTTGCAGGCCATTTGCGAGCCGGCCGTCGTCGCATGAAAAAGCGTATTTGCATGGGCGCCAGGGCTTACCAACAGCATGGCAGTCGCAATAGAAGCTATTTTTGCCTTCATAATCAGCTCTCCCCGATGTCCTTAATATTTTGACTCCATTATTTATGGTCAGTCAATTTGCGAGAAGAGGCGGATATTTTTGCAGGCTGCTATCAATCTAATACATCTCGCCTATTTAAATGGATAAAGAAAGGGCGTCGTAATATCTCTCGAGTGCGGCATATAAAAAGATATTTGTTTCAATACATCGAGCTGCTGTTGCCCGGCAGCGCGATGAATGGCGCACCCTCGATTTTGCGTACTCCAGTCCCGTATGGGCCACAGTTTCCAATGATGCTGGGGCATGGGATGAACCAGAAGCGTGTAGTAGAAGGGTTGTGCAGGCCTTGGACGAGAGTGTTCGTATCCCTGGCCGACAAGAAATAGAACCTGCACTTTGAAGAGCGGGTGTTGGCTTCTTAGGCCTATATGTCGAATAACCCGACCAGGCTTTTATTTCACGGACTCTTCACGCATCTGGATGCTCTCCTATCCCGCGAGAGCTCATAGATGGCTCGGGTAGTGACAGTCATGGACTGGCCAGTGGTTTAGGCCAAACGCGCACAGGGGGCTGTGGCGTGACGGTAGCAAATCCATTCGAGTGTGCTGACACCTTGATAGACGCATCGAGGGAGATCGGCTGTTGCCGGAAGATAAGCAATTGGGCCTATATTCGAGGGGTGGGGTCGAGCTTTATTAGCACTGGGGGAGCGACATGAGTGGAATACTTGATGTACTGGATGGTTGGAAGGATCTGATAGTCAAAGTCTTTGGCGAGTATCCCCTGGCCGCATCCCTTGTGACTTTGGCTGCGGTGCCAGTTTGGCTCCAATTTCAAAACAAGGTATATCGAGGAAAAACGGTAGCCAACACGTTGCTCGTATTGTTGGGTTGGGCCATTGTCGTTCCCATTCTTGGCGTTCTCCTCTGGCTTCTGGGGGAGCTGTGGGACATCGTCAAGGCCGTTGTTCCTACCGCAGCAAGCTTCGTAGGTTCGATCTTCTCTATTTACCAGCATCATCCCTACGTGGTTATCGCGCTTGTTTGCATGGCCATCCCGGCGTATTTCGCATGGAAGCGCTGGCGGCCCAGGTTTCTTCCAAACCGCACGGTGCGTGTGCTTTGCCTGGCTGCGGCAGTGATCGTCGTTGCAAATATCGTGAGCCCAATCATTCCTGATTCGCAAACGAAATCCGAACCCGTTAAAGAGGTGGCATCGACGGCGCCCTCGTCACCGGCCAGTGATCCAAGTCGAAGTGGCGCGAAGCAAACGACCTCTAAACCTGGCGAAGGAAGTGAGCCTCACTCTTCTTCGTCGATACATACCGTACCGAGTGCAAGCACAGCCCCTTCGACCAACAAGTAGGGAAAACGGTTGTGCCCAGCTAAATCAGTGGACGTGACCTTGGCTTCGGTCATGGTGTCCAACCCTAATCGCTCAAACACTTGGTTCAACGCGCAGCCCAGCGCAGCGGCCGTTAATGGCGCTGTATCCGATCAATGCACAGTACGCCCGTTGACGCGGGCGTTCCTTTAGACGAAAGGAGAGCGTCATGCCTTGGATTAAAACCGCTAATGCCGCGCAATATGAAGGTGCGGACTGGTCCAACTTTGTAAAAACCGTACACAACTGTACGCCGGCCCAGGCGCAGTTGATTGCTTTTCAGGACCCCAGCATTTCTTATTTCTTCTATTGCCGGGAATACATGATTCTGACCAACGGGCGCAGCTTCAATCCTGGCGACGCCGTGTTCTTTAACAGCACGCGAGCCCCTTGGTATGGCAGCGCACCGCAATGCGATGCCTATAAGCGGCAGTGCGTGGCCGTGGCCTATGCCAGCCCCGGTGGGGTGAAGGCAGCGGCCGATCTCACTTACAACGGCGCACCGGCGCTGGATGCCATCCTGTTTCCTGCCAACCTCAACATGAAATCCACGGGCTTGCCGAGCGGCACATCCTGGGTGGACCCTAACGGCGCTGGGCCCACCATGCTGCGGGCCAATTCCGACGTCATGCAGGCGTTGACCGGCGATGACATCGCCTACGCCCACGCCAAGGGCATCGCCGTGCTGGTGACCGGCCTCAATAACCATGACGCTGCCGGCTGGTCGGAGTTTCCGGCGACGGCGGCCGGGCAGGCCGACGCGCAGCAGTTCGCGGGGCAGTGCCAATACACGCTATCCACCTATCAGGTGGACGGCATCGACATCGATGACGAGTATTCCGCCGGCACGCCCGTTGAAGGCTCGCTCGCCATGGTGGGTCACTATGTCCGCCAGAGCATCGGCACGGCCTCGTTCTCCAAGGCCTTGTTCGAGGACGTGAGCTATTTCCAACCCAGCTACGGCGGCACCAACCTAGGCCAAGACCTGACCTGGGGCTGGACCATGTCCTATTGGGAAGGCCCTCAGGACCAGTTACCCCCGTACCAGGGCCTGATGCCCAATAACCATTTGCTGTGTGGTTTCAATGCCGGCTCCGGCTTCTACAACCCCACGGCCAGCGACCTGCAATGGATGGCCCAGCAGGGTTATGCAGGTGTCATGGTTTACAACATCGATGCAACCGACGCCCAAACACTGTTAGCCACGCTGCTATCCGACTGGCCCACAGGCTGAGGCCGCTGCGCGGCCCGGATGAATGGACGTCTAAACGTAAGGACCATCTTCCCATGCTCACACCGCTCACTCCGTCGACGCACCAGCCTCCACCGCATCAACGCGTTCCAGTGCAAACAGGGCAAGGTTGAGCTGAAAGCTGAGATTGCCGAGCATTTCGCCGAGCAGTGCGCGACGGATGTAGAGCATGGCGTGGGGGTCGTTCAAGGACGTGCTGCTGCCGGCGAGTTGGGCCATCAGCAAAAGTTTGTCGCGGATGTCGCACAGTTCGAGGTAGTGGTCATGGGATAGCAGGTGGTTGCCTTCGTAGAAAAGGTCGCGAGGGGTGTTCATGGGGCACTCCATGTCGTTAAGTCACGCCACGTATTGCACGTGGCGTGAGGGGCTTGCAGGAAAAACCCTGCACGTAGACGCGGAAGGATCCGATTCCGTTTCTACGAAAGCCCTGAGTGGCCCGACACCACGCAGCATGCGTGGCGGTGAAGCGTTAGTAAAAATCGGCGTGGCGGGGGCACGCGGGTGCGTGCTTGCCGTATGATCGGGAGAACCATGGTCAACTCTCTATTCAGTTGGTTGTGGCCAGCGGATCGTCTGAGCTCCTACTCCGGCGATCCGCGCTTCACTCATGTCGGGTGTGCCGTGTTCATCAAAGACGGATGGGCACACCCGACGAAAGGACCATCGCACAAAGCGCGCCGCTAATCTGTCAGGGGAGGCGGATTTGATGCCGCCGATAAGGCTGATGAGCGTGGGCACGAAGCAGACGCAAGGCGCTATCAACGATGCGTATTGCATCGCGGCGCCGGTCCGACGACTGCTGCAGTTGATGCCAGATTCGGTCAACACGATTTCAGCAATAAAAAAACGCCCGATGATTTCTCATCGAACGTCTTTCTTTTGATGGTGAGGTTGCGGGATGTTGGAAAGCGCCCCTGGCAGCTAGAACCATTCACAAAAGCTACACATTACTCAAAGTAAAGAGTGCGCCACGTGAAGGCCTACGACGGCTTTGCGTCATTCAATCGAATCACCCGGGTCGCAATACCCTTCAAGGGGAGGGGAGTATGCGTGCTAGGTATTTCTTTGGGGCATCTATTCTTTTTCTTATCGGCGCATGTGCCCATGCGCCCAGTTGGCCGTGGAAAAACCCGTCTGAACTTTGTGCTGGTGATTGCAGTAAGGAAGCGCTTGCACAGACGATGGCTACGACTGTTGCTCGGTATTGCGAAAAATACCGGGAATACTATGCCAGCGGCGGAACGTACTCCAATGGTTGGCAATTGGCCGTCGGTTTGTCAGGTGCCTTTGCCGGCGCAGTTGGAGCACCTCTTGCGTCGAGCACGAAGGCGAAAAATGCGCTTGCTGGCTATTCGGGCGGCGCCAATGCGATGCAACAGTCAATCGGTAAGGCATACAGCACTATTGACTCTCTCAGCCAAGCCAACGCTGTAGCGCTAGCGTATACGCAGGGCGCGAAGGATTTTGCAGCCGCTGGCAGCGACACAAGTAAACTTGAGATGGTAGTTGCCCACACCGCGCTAACGTGCGCGACAGCCGGCAACGCAAGCAGCCAGGACGGTCTCTCAGCGTTTGCGGCTGCGACGTCTACAGGTCTTCCGGCGCCGGAGTCGTCGACTGCCGGGCCAGCCAAAGCATCGAACGTTGCCCCCGCTTCGGGATCAACCGCCGCCGCGCCGGCCAGAGCATCGAGTGCTGCTCCCGCTCCGGCGTCAACCGCCGCAGCCCCGGCCAAAACCACAAATCCCTCGCGGCCAAAAACGCATGTCCAGATGCTGCTGACACCCTTTAAACTCGATTAGCAATAAATAACGGTTCCAGGTTGGCTTAATTTTGGGCGGATGAATTCTGTTGACGTCAACGTGTGCTCGATAAAATCTGGCAAAAAAAATGCCAATGATTTCTCATCGGTGGCGAAGCCTTGTTGCCCAAAGTTGCCCCTGTGCGTACTCGTGCGGATTCCGGACTGTCTGAGCACCTATTCCGGCAAGGGCTGCTCACGCCGCTGGTGTTAGCCAATATTTCGGTGACCCCGCTGGTCGCCTCCTGTGGACTTAGCCCATGCTGAAAAGCTCCGCTTCCGCGCCCATTGCAGACGATCTTCAGCGGAACTTGCGAGCGCTCAATCAGTCTCCTGAACCTGGGGCGCGGAGCTCGCGCGGACAAGGGAAGGTCGCTGGTGAGAGTGCAGGGGGTAAAATCCAGGGGCCCTACCGTATCGGCTCGCCGGATCGTGGCAATGGTCCTGACGATCGGGTGCCATCTAGTCCTTCTGATAGTGCTGTTGCAGCCGGTAGCCTCCTATACCGGCATGTTCCCCGTGGTGGAACACCACGCAAGCGCACTCAAACTGCGGTTCATTTTGTCGCCACGACCAACGTCCACACCATCCGTATCACCAGCGCCACACCTGGTCGTGCGCTCTCCGGGCGTCGCTCAGAAAGCGTTGGTGAAAGAAGCCACACTGCTACCAGGCCAACACGTCGCGCACGTTACTGCACGGCCCACCTCCACCAACGTGTCACCGCCTCCTGCCGTCCCGGTGCTGCCTCATGTGCTCGCCTCGCCCGACCCCTACACGAACAGCCAAGCCTCTACGGAGGATGGCGGCTTTCGGGAGCGGCTACTCAACGCTCAACACGCCGGTGACATTCATGGAGTCCCAGGATCTGATAGACCCATCGTGCCCGGGATTCAATTGATCAACCCTATGGATCAGGGTATTGGTGCGGTGGCGCGCACGGCGCAACGTTTGTTTGGCGTCACCAATCACCACTGCATCGATGTCGAAGTCTTGAAAAGCCTCGCGCCGGAGGAATTAATCGCGCGACATGTATCAGTTGACGAAGTGAATGCAGAGGCTGAGAAGTACAATTGCTACCATCCATTGGGGCTGAGCTTCTAAGCGGTATCCATCAATGCTTCCTGGGTGTGGTCGCCAGCTAAACCGCTCGATAGCCGAGTCTGAAATACAGCTTACGGACACGTATCGTAAGAGTTTGGAAGGACAGTTACTGGTCAAGCAGCAATGGATTGGGATCAGAGTTTGGCTCACCAGCCCGAATCGTTCGGAAAGACCGGAAACAGCAATAGGGTGAGGATGTTCAACAGGGGAATGGCATGTCATTGAAAGATGTACGGACCGCTGTAGAGAGGTTTCTTAAATCGGACAGTCCTCAGGCCATTTCCATCAGTGGCAAGTGGGGCAGCGGGAAGACCTATTTTTGGAATCAGGTCATCAAGAGTGCTTCGCAACAAGGGCTGGTCAAAAAATATTCTTACGTATCCTTGTTTGGGACGAACAACCTTGCCGAGCTGAAGTCAGCCATTTTTGACTGTATCCGCCAGGGATGTGGACGCTGGGGCAAGCTCCTTGACGTGGGCAGAAAATGCCAAGGCAGTGATGCGGTCTTCCTCCATCGATGAGATTAAGGAACCCAGTCGGCGATTGCTGAATCTAGGTAGGAAGAATATTTCGCAGGTGACACCCATCCTGGGGACGTGGGGAAACGTAGCCAGGTCACTGTCCTTCTTTGCGATTAAAAATTATGTGATATGCCTCGATGATGTGGAGAGGAAAGGTACGGGGCTTCCACTCAAGGAGGTTCTAGGCCTTGTGTCCATGCTCAAGGAGCAACGGGGCTGTCGGATCGTTGTTATTTTGAACGAAGATGAGCTGGAATCGGACAGGCCAGTCTTCGATGCCTTCAAGGAAAAAGTTTTTGATGGAGAGATGGTTTTCTCACCTTCGGTAGAAGAGTGCGCAAAGCTTGTCTTTACCGACGACTGGGAGCATTCGAAGGAAGTCACAGAAAAAGTTGTTCGTCTTGACATCAAGAATATCCGGATTTTGCAGCGCATTCGGCGCGTCATCGAAACACTTCTCCCCTATGTGGAAGGAAAAGATGAGGCCCTTACGCGGCAGCTTATTCATTCATCCGTTCTTCTGACGTGGTGCTATAACAGTCGCGAAAGCACTGTGCCTTCCTATGAAATAGTGAAGGACACAAGCTATGCAGCCTTGATGATGTCATCAGGGAAAATGGAGAAGACTGAATCGCAAAAAGTGACTGAGAAAGTCCTGTCTGGCTATGGCTATCGAGACTCTGATGAGTTCGATTTACACATCTGCCAGTTTCTAGAGAAGGGCTATGTAGTTGACGATGACTTCGTTGCTATGGTCAATTCTTTTCAGGAGATGGCACTGAAGAATAATCACTCGGGGAGCTTCACCCAGGCTTGGGGACTTTTTCACGACACGTTTGCCGACAATGAGCAGGAGCTTGTCACAACATTGCGCCAAAGGTTTCTTGATGGGGCAAAGTGGATTCATCTGGGAAACGCGATGGGGACTGTTCGACTCATGCGCGAACTGGGGCATGAAGACATCGCCGATGAGTTGATGAATCATTGGATAGAGATGGCTAAGCGTGAGAGCAAGGAGTTTCTCAATCCTCAGAACGCATTCCTGTCATCCGAAAGCGTGGATGAGAAATTCAAGGATATGGCAAGAAATGCCTACTTTTCTGAAAAATCGATGCCGACGCTCGGGGATGCGATAAGAGACATGTCAGGCAAGAACGGGTGGAGCAAGGAACAGATTGAAGTTCTGTCAAATGCGACGGCGGACGAGTACTTTGGTTTCTTCAAGTCCATAGAGATGGACACAGATCTCGACATGTACATCAAGACATGTTTGCAGTTTGGGTCAATGACCAGCAACAACAACGACGACGAACATTATAAAAAAATCTATGCCACCGCCGTTGTCGCTCTCAAAAGGATTGCCAGCGAGAACCGATTGAATGCACTTCGTCTTTCCAGGTTCTTGCCCAAAGATTCAAGCTGAGACCGGCATGTATGACCTACGCATCTTCAGAGTTCATCCAGGGTACAAAGGTCTCATCATGGAAATGATTCCAGTCAGGTCATGGGCTCTCTCCTAATGCATAGCTGCCCGCCACCTTGTGCAACGACATGAAAACCCGACGGGCCAAAGATATTCCAACTTTCATAGCCCGTTGAGAATGGAATAACTTCGAGGCGGAGATACCCCTCAAACTCTAAAAGAAGATCGGCGGTGCTCTCGCGAACTTCTATGCGTATGACTGGCCGCGAAGCCAGCAAATTAGTGGCAATCGACGCAGCATCAATCGAAGCTGGCAAGCCATATTGTTGTAAATGATCTTCGCTGCTAATTGCTATACGACCGGCATCCAAGATCCGCCAAGGGCATTCTACGCCGATGCCGAGAGATGGCTGGACCGTGAAGCTCCACTGGGATGGCTTAATATGTTGGACGCCTGTAATGACGCGGCCAACAATGCATGAAAAATCGAAGGAATCCATGGTCTTTGACCTAACTACCTAATAGACGGACGTGCACGTCCGGTTATACATCTGCGCGCACTTGCTGAACGCAGCCCTTAAAGCCTTGACCTATGGGAACTTTACTTGTCCGACGTCCAGCTAACAATCCAGCGCGAAGCCGGACATCGATTGCTGCGCTGGAAGGTCTGCTTTGGGTCGAAAGCGGACAATCGTCTGATCTTGCTCACACAGGCATCCTAATAAGTTTCTAGAACACGTCCAGCAGGACTGCTCAGTTGAACAGCTTCCAGTGACCCTCGGAGACGACAGCGACCTCGCCGTCGATGACAGTGATAGCGGTCTGGTCGTCGATGGCATAGCCCGGCACATCGAGCGCGGCGGCCCAGCGCTCCGCTTCGGCTAGGCCGAACTCCGGCATGTTTGGGTGGTTGAGGTGTGGAAAGATGCCGAAGTCGACCAGCCCCAGTGCCTCGACGCTGCCTGTCGGCGACTGCCAGTCACTCATGTACTGACCTAGGTGGTGCGCCGCCACGAGGCTCCCGGCGCTCACCCCGACCCACACCGTCTCCTGCAGCGAAGGCAGGACGTCAGCCAAGCCGGAATGCTGCAGCCAGTGCGCGAGATACAGCGGATCGCCACCGCCCACCAGAAGAGCGTTGGTTTCCCGGACGATGGGAATCCACTGCGCCGCGTCGATGCTGGGAAGCGCTGTGAGCTCAAGCAGGCCGAGAGACTTCCAGCCGATCTCGCACAGCGGAGTCATCGCGCGGCCAGAGACAATCCGCCACGCGGCACCAGGCCCCCCAGCGGTGTACGCAGCCGTCGGGATCACCAGGGCATTGGCCTCGGCGATGGGCTTGCCCAGCATCTCGACGAGCGCGTTGGCGATGCTCGTGTTCTTGATGCCGGCGGAGGTGAGAAGAAGCTTCATATCTCCTCTACGATCTCGTCTTTCCAATAACGTCTGCTTCGGGTCGGAAGCGAACTTTTCAGAATCATAGCGGTGAGCGCCTCTCGCGCCCATGGTCGGCACCAGCGCGGTGCTCAGCGCTTGCCGGAATCGATGTTCAACCAGACCGGAATCCGCAGCTGCGCTCCCACCTAGACATTAGGAATGCTCTGCTTGGGTTATTCACCCACTTCATCCAGCCATTGTCGCTGGCTGTGCAGCGTCTTCGCCATTTCGCGCAAAATCGGGCGTGTGCCGCCCTTCCAAGCATTACGGCTGGCGCCGGCCTTGCCGCTTGCAGTTCGCGGCCCCGTGGATGCCCTCCACGGTCGCCAGTGCTGGATCGCTGCCGCTTGCCGTGTCCGCCGCTCGGGTGTCCAGCCGTTTGTCATGGTCCTTCTCCAATAGTTCGTTTGGCTGATCCACGATTTGTTCCGCGTGCGCGTGAGGCGTGCCGTTATTCACCTGTTGGTGCCCGTGGGCAATGTTGGCCTGTTTGGCGAATACTACGGGCGGATTCTTGATAACAGCCAGGGTTTCAAGCGTCGCACGACACTGGCTTTGTGCCCGTAGAGCAAGCTTCAGATAGATTTCGGTTGCATTGATGTACTCGCCCATATTCACCGCCGCACGTCGGGCCAGCTCCGCGAACATGACGTTTAATGCGGTAGCCTGACTACCTAGCATTGCCTCGATATTGCGCAGATCGCCACGGCTGATCGTGTCGGCCTGATCTTTCAGGACGTGGGCTAGGTCGGTCAGTGATAGTTCGCCCGCATCTGCTTGACCATACCGGATGATGGTTCCGGCCGCGCTGAAATGTGGGCCGGCGGCGGTCTTAGCCACCAAGTAATCGTGCGATTCACCAGGCTTCATCTCCACGGTCAAGGTGCGCGACTTCGGCGTGGTCGGCTCAGCTTTCTTATGCGGTCTTGTCGTCATGGCCCCATCACTTTGTGCGCGAAACATCCAACGGCCAAGTAAGACAGACAGGCCGGGAAAACGCACACACCCTGGTATATCTATATAGGTGCCTATCTGGCAGGTAGATTCGATGATCGAAAGTGGCCTGATAGGCCTGTTTGGCAGGTAGATTTATGGTGATGCGCGCTCTGGAATCGAGCAATCTGCCTGTTTATCGGGTAACCGTTGCCTGTTTCGCGGGTATGCCTTTTCAATTTCCAGCGAATGCCGCTCAGTTGGTTGCGATGCCTCAGAGTCCTTCCACAAGCCGGAAGGTGAACGTGTCGGCGAAAAACTTACCTTGATTCCGCAATCATCCCAGGCCTTCCATGTCAATGCGTACAAGTTTGGTCGGTGGCGTCCGCCTCGTTCAGTCATCTCGATCATGCCAACACGTGTGAGCTCGTTGGTGGCCTTCTGAACGGTCGTATGCGAGCCGCAGCCGCGATCCTTCACCATTCCCCACGCTGCGCATAGGTCGCCGTTGTTGAACCCGTTGTGCTGCCGGCAAAGCTCAAATAACAGCACTTTGGCAGGAGCCGAAAGTAGCCGATATTTTCGAGTGTTCATGACGGCACGAGGAACGCCTGCAAAACTTTCTCTTGCATCGACGCGTCCCTTTACTTTCGTGCGCCTTCTGGCGTTTTTTGACGCTTGCTGGTCAGCCTTCGACATGAGGTACCTCCAGCAATAGGCGACTATCGGTGTCAAGACAGTGTGTGACGCCCGCCGCGTCCAAGCGTGATACGTCGCTCTCTAGAAGGTATTGCGGTGACTGACGCTGGACACCCTGCATCGTTGCCAGCGAGAGGCTTAGGTGCACGCTGGTGACGTTTGAGTTGATAGGAAAGGCTATGCGCATCGCATGCATCCTGCCGTCAGCAAGATCAGAACCGCGCATAGCAGCACTGTCAACGGAGACAAATCTTGATTACGGCCTGTCATTCTGCGACCCGCTGAATGTAGGCGCGTACGCTTTCAACAGACCATGCGGTCGTGCGTGGGCCGAGCTTCACGGGAGCTGGAAATTTTCCATCCCGGACCCATTGCCAAAGCGTACTGGCCGAAACGGGCACCAAAGCCGGCAAGCCAGGATCATTGGCTGTCGACTTCCTGCCAATTATTTGGGGTAGGCGTAGGTAACCGGTGTCCGGAAGAGAAATGTGCATCGCAATGTTTTCCCGTTTATTGAAGTCCGGGACGCGATGTTGCAGACAAAGCTTCTGTTATTCACCGCAGTTGCGGCGCTAAGCACCGATTTGCGGCGCTATGAGCGGGGTTGCTTTCCAGCGCCCAACAATCTTCCTGCTTCTGCGAATACCTTCTCCAAGTTACGCTTGCTGATCCCTTCGACGTCACCATAGCGGCTTTCCAGTTCCGCAATGACTTTCGCCTGACTAGGAAATCCACCGCCGTCCCGATCCATGAGCAAGTTACGCATGGCGGCAATGATTCCGAGATAACTATTCGTCTTTCTTGTCGATTGAGGTTCTGGCTTTTCTGATTCTTCAGACAGCCAATACAACTTGTCCTTTGTAATTATCGGGTATCTATCGCGGTAATACCCTCCCTCTTCGTAACCGCCGGATTCAACCCATTCTTGATTTGGCTTTACGTTCAATTCGAGAGGAATGACCTGATTCAAATCTGCACTTACCGCTGCAATCCAGGTTGTATCTATAAAGATTTGTCCTCTGAAAAAAACTTCGCTAAAAGCATGTTCGCTAATGGCAAACCATCCGGTTACAAAATATCGCGGGCGTCGTTCTGAAATTTCGCTCCCTGTGGATAGGCCGCGAACATCTAGCCGACAACCGAGGTCCTGCCATGACGCATGTGGAAAGTTGGTTTCAGACCAAGGTGGTAAAAAATCCTCTTGCGTACCTACTGCATAGCATGATGAGAGATGTATAAAACACGGCAACTCGTCGTATCGGTTCAACACTCGTGCACGAAATGTCGCCTCTGTTAAGCCCAATTCTTTGGCCTTCGAGGCGAAATCTACAAATTGAAAATCCATGCGCACACCTCTGCGCCCTTCAATGGGAGCCGCGCCAGCCGGGGAAGGTTTTCGGAGGGTTTGACTTTGCGGACTGCTGTATCAGTTAGCGGCATGGGGGCAACATCATTCGACGATCTTGAGTTGCCCCAGATCTTGCCCCCAGCTGCCCCCGGATTGCAACGGACGAAGCTGGACGTCTTTGAGCAAAAAAAAAGGCCGGAACCGTTGCTGTTGCTAGGTTTGCCGGCCCTTGATGGACTGCGTTGGAGTTTAAATTGGTGGAGGTGGCGGCCATCACACTGTGTCCGGATGACCGCAGCACTAAGCCAATCGGCGAATATCTCGGTGGACGAATATCACCACCCGTATCACATTGGCGCATTGATGCCCCGAAGCACCTCGGCGCGGGCACGGCGATCCCCACGTGCGCGCACGCACGCTAAAAGCACGAAGCACGCACCATTCGCAAAAGTTACGCCCACTTGCACTCGAAGCCGTGTGATTAGGTGGCCGCGTGATGGTGCTTTTTGTCATGCAGCACATCGGAAAACCGCATGGCAGCGCGGTTTGTGGCCGATTCTGCGCCCCATGTGCGCCCCAAGCCATATGACTAAATTTCATGAGTAGTGGTGACGCGGAATGCGGACCGTTTGGACGTCCGAAATACCTGACTGCCAATCAGGTACGCGCAACACTTGTTGCGCTTGCGTTTTCGATGGATAGAGTGGGCATCGGCTCAACACACCACGACAGTTCGTATACGCCGATGACAAACGCAACGAAACACACCCGTTTACTTCCATCCTCAGAGCGGATAGTCGCGGCCCGGCTCCGCGCTGGCGAGACCGCTTCCCGCTTGGCGGCCGAGTACAGCACCAGTCTGCAGACGATCCAGGAGATCTCGGCCGTCGCCGGCATCACACCGGCCAACGCGGCGCAAGAACCGACTCAGGTAACTGATACCGATGTACCACAAGCGATCATCGACGCGCAGCCTGCACCAACAGCGAAGCCCGGCGCGTGCATCGTGTTCGCGGCGTCGAAGGCAGCAGCACCGGCCCGGGCCGCTAAACCAGCGCCGGGAGCACCCACACCCACACCCACACCCGTGGCTGGGGCTTCGGTAGCCGTCCAGGACGCGCCGCATGAGGCGTATTTAGACCAGCGCCGCAAGCGGACCATGATTCGCATTAGCCATGTAGCAAAGCGCTTCAATGTCTCACGGAGTGCGGTCTATGCCTGGATGGCGAAAGATCCCGACTTCCCAGCCGCCTTGCACATCGGGAGTTCGGTCTTTTTCGTGGCCGAGGATATCGAGGCGTACATCGATCGCCTTGAGAAGCAAGCCGTCACGCGCGGCGCCGAGCGTGCCGCACGCATCGCAGCGAAACAGGGTGCGACTGCATGAATGCCGTGACACAGCGCGAAGGCCCGCGCAAGGTGCACCACTTGGCAAAACCAACGCAAGCCGCTGAGAGCAGCTCTGGTGTGCACACGCGCAATCAAATGGCTAAGTATAAATTTACCGATCAAGAGATCGAGCGGGCGCGGGCGTGCGATATCGTACCCGTGATCGAGGGCTGCGGCATCGAGCTAAAAAGGGGAGGCCGCGAGCTGGTCGGCCTGTGCCCATTGCACAAAGAAAAGACCGCCAGTTTCACCGTGAACCCAGACAAGGGCAGTTTCTATTGCTTCGGCTGCGGTGCTGGCGGCGACGTGATTCGTTTCGTCATGCAGCATGACCGCGTCGAGTTTCTTGATGCGGTAGCGCGACTGCTCGGCAAGGCCCCGGCGCGCTTCGATCCACCGCCAAAGCGCGAAGTCATACAGGAGGAGCACCCAAAGGAATGGGAGGCCATTATTCCAGTGCCGGAGTCTGCGCCGGAGCCGCTGAACAAGTGGCGTGGAAAAGCCGCTACGCATCGCTGGCCCTATCGGGATTCAGGCGGCAATTTGATTGGCTATATCAGTCGCTTCCCCAAACCGGATGGCGGCAAGGATGTAATGCCGTTGACCTATTGCAAAAGCACGCGCACGGGCGAATGCGAATGGCGCTGGCAGTCGTTCCCCAAACCGCGATTCATGTATGGACTCGATAAGCTTGCGAAGTACCCGGGCGCGCAGGTATTGATTGTTGAGGGCGAGAAATCGTGCGATTCCGCGCAGGCGCATTTCATCGCGGCGGGCATACCAGAAAGTAAGCTGATCGTGGCGAGCTGGCCCGGCGGAGGCAAGGCGGTTAAGCACGTCGATTTCTCGGCGCTGCATGGCCGTCGCGTTGCGTTGTGGCCGGACGCTGATCAGAAGACGTACAACGATCGGCACCCGCAGGCTGGGGAGGTCATCCCGTTTCTGATGCAGGGCGGCACGAAAGCCATGCTTGATGTGTTCGACGCGATCAGCGAGCACTGCAAGGCGCACCCGGTTAAGTTCGTCGTGCCACCGGAAGGCGTGCTTGATGGCTGGGATTTGGCGGACGAATTCCCCGAAGGCTTTAACCTGCTCTCGCACATGAAGACAAGACGCGAGGCTGCGAGCATCCGCGATGAGTTCGCTGTTTCTCCGCCGATAGTGGCGGATGACTTGGAGGGCGGTGGGCAGCACGACGGCGCGCAGGACACGCCGATAGGCGAGCTGAGTGACGCGCAGCAGCAGCCGAAGTCGGAGACCCATTACGAAAGTGTCAGCCTGATTGACCGCGCCGATGGCGTGCAACTTGGCGGCATGGCGCAAGGTGCTGATAAGCCGCTACTGAATCCGCAGGCGCGCGCGCAGCTTAATAGCGCGATGATGACGCTCGGCTGCGATGGCCCATGGCCGATGGGAAAGAGCGGCGACCTGCATGGATTTCTCAACCATCGAAAAGAGGTCGTGTTCCTTCGCTCCCCTGACTTACTCAGGGAGCACGGCATTCTGGACTTGCAGACTCTCAACTTCTGGGAGGCGTACTGCACGGCCTACGGCAAACCAACCGACAAAGCGCGAAAGATTGATCGGACGCTGATCGGGGATTTTCTCCTGACCTTGTCGGGGACCGTGGGCGACTTTGACCCGCGACATGTTCCGCCATCGGTAGAGCATCCTGATGTGCTCAGGTACAAAGTGGCTGTAGCAGAAATGCGAGTAGGGCCGAGCGCGCAGGCGATCAGCCATTTCCTGATGCTCGATCCGACGTGGAAGGATGTTGTGTGGGTAAACACCTTCGCCGAACGCATCGAGGCACGCACTGATCCGCCATGCGGGGGTGGCGCTGGCCCTTGGACCGATGACCACGACACACGGCTCACGGCGTGGCTTACGGCGGTGCACAAGGTGAAAGAGTTGAGTGATAGAGCTGTGGCGAAAGCAGTGAGCTTGCTTGCATTCGCCGATCAGCGGCACCCTGTGCGCGACTACCTGCGCGGCCTGAAATGGGATGAGGTGGCACGTCTGGACACTTGGCTGTGCACCTATACCGGCGTCAAGGATAATGAGCTAACCCGCGCCTTCGCGTCGAAAACGCTGATCAGCATGATTGCGCGCGTCATGGTGCCTGGGTCGAAGGTGGACACGGCATTGATATGCGAGGGCCTGCAGGGCATCAGCAAGTCAAGTTTGATCGAGGCTCTGATGCATGACCCGGAATGGTTCACGGACTCATTGGACGGCGATCTGGGCAATAAGGATGCGGCAATCGCGCTGCGTGGTAAGTGGGCAATCGAAGTCCCCGAGCTGGCAGCGCTTGAGCGCACCGGCACGAAAGCAGCCAAGGCGTTCGTGTCAAGAAAAGTCGATCACTACCGATCACCGTTCGGAACCAAGGCACAGGATCATCCGCGCCAGTGCGTATTCTGGGGCACCGTCAACCCGGAGGGCGATGGGCGCTACTTGGATGACCCTACGGGCGCACGCCGGTATTGGCCTGTGGAGATGACTAAGCTCGATCTTGATGGCATGAAGGCGATCCGCGACCAGCTTTGGGCGGAGGCGTTCCATCGCTACGGCAATGGCCAAGGCGATGGATTGAGGGCGGATGAAAAGGGTGAGCGTTGGTGGCTGACCCCGGAGCTGGAGGCGCTCGCCAAGGTGGAGCAGGCCGCCCGGCAGATAAGCAACCCGTGGGATGAGCACGTCGAGAAGTTTGTAACCGTGGGCCCAGTCCCCGGCGACAGAAATGGGGCTGGCTGGATCAGGCGAGTGGAGCCGCTTACGGAGGTTACCGCTGGCGAGATTTACTATGCGACCACGGGGCAGCCATCCACGAAGAAGAACATGGCCGACACAAAGCTCATTTGCGCCGCGTTGAAGGCGGCCGGGTGGGAGCCATCGAACAACCAGGGGCGAGGGTGGCGACGCAAGTCTCCGGCGAAACGGGATGAGCAAGGGATGCCGTTCTAGATCGGTGATCCGGCAAAGACAAAGAGGCCGCCCCGATGGGCGGTTTTTTTGTGGGTCTCTATAAAATCTACAACATCTCCTGAATTTTACATGCTGTTCCCGGAACTGTTTGGGCGCAAGGGCTACAACATCTACAACATCCGCAACATCTATTTCCAATATGTTTTCTCTTACATGAGAGATAGCCATAGATGGGTAACGTCGGCACCTCGCATGTATGGAGTTGCACGTTTCGTGTATAGAAAAAACCTCTCAGAAATAGGTGATGTTGATGTTGTGATGTTGTAGACCGTCCACTGCCTTCGGCGGCGACGCACTCAACCGGCGAGCCGCACCGATCCGGCGTGGCTGGTGCCTACTACTAAGTGTCGGCAAGGGTGCATAGGTGCCGACGTTTGGTAGCAGCTCCGACATGGAGTGGTCCGGCACCAGCGACGCGACAGAGGCTGGTGGGCGGATGACTGATGCTGGCTTTCAGGGGATTGATCAAATTTGATCAATTTAGACGTCTATATGGCTGAATAATTTTGCTGTATCGGGTTGACCTGTGAGTAGGTGATTCATATGCTTCGACCAAGCGCCGAGAGGCGCGCGTATCGAGTTTCATAATTTGCAGTTGAAGCGGCACGCACCATCAGTGTCGTGATACCACAATCAACCGAATCCGCACCAAAACTTGCATGGAGCTGCTCGATGGCGCGCCCACCGCGACCTGATTACCTGATTGCCCTAACCTGTATTCGGCACGCGATTACTGAGCACGGCCCCGAAGTTGGACCGAGGATCGCGAGGGCTCAATTCCCGAAGGTTGCCGCTGGCACATGGAGCCGATGGGTTAAGCAGGTCCGCGAGGAGGATGCTGCACTACCGATGGGGGGCGCGGTGCTTCCTGCACCGGCTGCACTGGTTGCGCGTCCGGCGCAAGCACCAGCATCGGCCGCCATGGTCGAGTTGCTGTCGGGCGATATCGACTTCTGCTCAGAGATCGGCGTGATGAAAATGGCTTGCGATCTGCTGCTGGAGTATTCCGCGCCAACTGATCCGGCGACCGGCGTGCGGCGCATGCGGAACCCGCTGATGTTGATCCAATCGACCCGACTCCGAAATGGCTTGCTCGATCTTTGGGTGCGCCATCAGGCCACGATCTGGAACGCCGAGCGCATGCAGGAATTCCAATCCAAGGTAGTGCAGGCGATCGGCAGCGCGTTGCGTGATTCGCGGGACGATGGCGAGCGCGTGGTTATCGGTCGCATTTTGGGTGCACTACGCGGCGCCCTTGGGGATCACCAGGTAGACACCGCGCTACTCGATACCCGGAGCACCGCATGATCGATCGACACATGATTCCAGGTGAGGCCGAGGCCATGACGGGGATGGCGCGCAGCCTGATTGCAGATATGCAGCGCGAGGCGGAGATCCTGCATGCGGCCGGCGGAAGCGTAAAGATGGGTGAGCGCTTGGCAGTCAGCGCGACGCACCTGCGCAAGCGTCTGGTGCGCCACGTGACGACGCGTGAGAGGAGGGCAGCGAAAGCGGATATCGAGATCATGGCCCGGTTTATCGCCGCCCTGGAACGGATGACTGACAAAGACATCACCTAGGAGTCTACTGAGCATCTCATCGATCGATGGACACCCGGGCCATTGAACGGTAGTCGCTAACCGCCGCCGCTGAGCCAATCTTGTTAGTATGTGATTCGCAGGGATCACTAACGCTATCACCAATGCTCGGCGCCAGTGGACGCTATGGTGCTACCGGCGGCCAGTTTCGCCGCAGTCCGGCGCTGACCGCTGAAATTCAATACGCCCGGTCTTGATTGAGCGGCGCATCTGTTCCACGAACAATATGCCAATACGAGTGCACGGACTTCTCGCGCTTGCTTACTTCAAAAGAGGAACTTACGTCTTAGGAAATAGGTCGAGAGGATAAATTGATTAGGGCGCGTTATCGCGGGAAGGGAAGAGGAAACGCTTCGACGCAAAGCCCACACTCGTCCAAGTTAACGCCGGGATGACACGGTCGGAAACGAAGGGTGTAGCAGATCTTTCGGATGACTGGACCCAACGGGCGGACGTTCGGGTTACGCTGAGGCATTCGGCGCCACGGGGTTGGTGATTAACAAGCCCGACGATATTGCCACTGTTATGAGAAAGGCGTTTGATACGCCCGGGCCGGTCATCGTCAGCGTGAACGTGGACTACCGCGACAACCATAAACTCTTCGAGAGCGTGCACGAAGGAGCCATTCACTAGTGCGGCCCCACGCAACGAGTCGTCGCCTGGAAGACAAGTGCACTACGTATGTGGATTGGCGGTCATGCCGGATAGGACCCCAGCTGTTCGCTTGGCCGATGACGACCGGAGTTGGGGCTTAGGTGGGGTACTTCGACCGGAGCTCCAGCAGGCCGAGAAGTATGTCATCTCGCTCCGCCTCCAGTTCTTCCATGGTGCGTGATCCGACTTCAGCGTGAACGCTTGCAATGAGCTTCTCTTGCACTTCAGGCGTAAGCTCCGGCGTGCCTAGTACTTTCCACCATGCAGACATGGGCCCAGTGAATTGCTGGAAGAAGTGCTCGATGCCACCCGTGCCGCCGGCGAGATGGTTGAGCATCATGTTGCCCATGATGCCCCAGCGGAGACCCGGGCCCCAACACAATGCGGTATCGGCGTCTGCGGCGCTGACGACGCCCTCGGCAACAAGGTGATAAACCTCGCGACCTATGGCAGCCTGGAGGCGATTAGCAACATGCCCAGGCACCTCCTTGTTGAGGCGAACGACCTTCTTGCCGATCGAAGAATAAAAGTCCATCGTGCGCCTGATCGTCGTGTCTGAGGTCTGTTTACCTCCGACGACCTCCACCAACGGGACCAGATGCGGTGGGTTGAAAGGATGTGCGATCACACAACGCTCGGGATGCGACGCTGCGCCGGCCTGAATGTCGCTCATGGTGAGACCTGACGAGCTCGACGCGATGATCACATCGGGCGGCAGTATCTCATCGAGCTGCCCGTAGAGCTTGCGTTTGAAATCGATTCGTTCGGGGCCATTCTCCTGAACGAGGTCGACTCCAGTGAGCGCTTGCTCAAGCGTGCTGGTGAACGTCAGGTTCGACGGCGCTGCTCCTGGCGAAAGGCCAAGGCGCGTCAATGCGGGCCATGCATTTGCCACGAACTTCCTTAATGAGGCCTCGGCATTTGGTGCGACGTCGGTAGCGACGACTTCAAGCCCCTTGGCCAGGAACAGGGCGCTCCAGCTCGCGCCGATGACGCCTGTGCCGATGACGGCAATGCGGTTGATGCTTCGAATGCTTGTCATGCGTGCATCTCCGCTACGGCAGGGCGCATCTGCAAGCCCTCGCGATGCTGCGGTCCGGTCGGGCCATAATCGAGCTCGGCCCCGATATTGCTGCTTCGCATGACGGCAGCCGGAGCGTCGCAGGGATCCATGATCGATTCGACGAAGATCAACGTATCGTTCGGTGTGCTGAGCGCGTTTTGAAGATCCGCGCCGGTTTTGACGACGAACGATCGTGCCGACGTGTCAGGGCAAAGCACCTTCGGCAGATTGGCGTAGGACCAATTGGCAATGTCGTTGTATGGTTCTGCCTTGCCGAGGTAGCCGCGCTCGATGGTATATCCGCCATTGTTGATCAGCAGGATCGCCGGCTTGTGATCGTGTCGCAAAATCGTCGACAACTCCTGCGCCGTGACCTGGAAGGAGCCGTCCCCAATCAACAGAATGTGACGACGATCCGGTGCGGCAGTCAGTGCGCCAAGCAATGCGCCCACCGAATAGCCGATCGAACCCCAGTTGATCGAACCGATGAACGTGCACTTCGGCGGTAGTTTGAGGCCGAGCAGAGAGAATGACGTGCCATTGTCGACATACAGGACATCACCGGGCCGCAGATAGCTTTGAATGGCGGGCCAATAAAAGGCCTGCGTAAGCTTGGCATGCGCATCGATGTGCGTGTTTGTCATCATCGCAGGCTCAACACGTCGAGATGTGCGATGTGTGATTTTCGGAATGGCATCGATGACGCCACGAAGCACTTCCTTGAGCGTCACCGCTTGATAATTGTCATGGCCGATATCGAGCGAGTGCGCGCGGGCATGGATAGTGTTGGTCGGCAACGAAGCTGAGAAATCGCCTGTGGTCACTTCAATGGGACGATACGAGATAGCGAGCAGGCAATCACTGGATTCGATCGTCTCCTGCACGCCAGGTTCGCTGGCTTTGCCGGCGTAAATGCCAATGTAATGCGAGAACGATTCGTCGATCACGCCCTTGGCTGCGTTGATCACCGCCACGGGGGCTTGCAGCTTGCTGGCAAGATCCATGAGTTCAGGTGCAACGCGGAATCGATCCGCATCGGTATCGACCAGGATCGCCGGTGACTTGGCGGTAGATAGATGTTCCGCGACCGCAGCGACGCACGAATGCAAGCGTTCGGGGTCGCTTGGCGCTTCGGCGAGAACGAGCGGTGCAGAAGGTACCTCAATCTCGAGGTAAGCGATGTCGGACGGAAACTCCATATACACAGGAA
The DNA here is from genome assembly GCF_003363155.1 of Dyella monticola. Taxonomy (GTDB): domain Bacteria; phylum Pseudomonadota; class Gammaproteobacteria; order Xanthomonadales; family Rhodanobacteraceae; genus Dyella_B; species Dyella_B monticola. The sequence goes on from NZ_QRBE01000016.1 coordinate 73,666, forward strand.
GCTTTTCGCGCCAAGCAGTGACAATCAGGCGATCAATCTCGATAACTGCATTGCGTGGCGTGATCCGTGCTTGCGCCACTGTTACCGGCTTGTATGCATTAAGGAAGTGATCGAAATTCCCGTCCGCCATGGTGTGGTGCATGCCCAAACCACGGTCGATGGACCTCAGTGGTATCGAGCCTGCGATGCAGAGCACAGGGACATGTTCGGCATAAGCACCGCCAATTCCGTTAATCGAGCTTAACGGTCCAACCCCGTTTGTGACGAGCAGTGCACCCAATCCATTCAATCGTGCATAGCCATCAGCGGCGTAAGAGGCAGTCAGCTCACCAGTGGTGCCGACCCATTTGACCCTCTTCGCGTCGTGCAGTTGTTGCAGCACTGTGAGGTTGTAGTCTCCGGGGACACCGAACAGGTGCCGAATGCCGGCTTCTTCAAGACGACGAAGCAGAAAATCGCCGATCTTCATTCGTTGCGTGGGGGTTGACATAGAGGACTCCTGGGCCGCTGGAGAAAAGCGGCAAAATAGGCAGCAGCCGGAGGGAGTCCCATGCGCGATGGAATCGGTGACGCACCGAGCCAACGGCAAATCGGGCAATTCCAAGAAAATCGCCGTTACTGCGGTCGACTTTCATCATTGGATCAATCCAATGTCGATGGTGGCTGGCCGGGCCAACGCCGATCCTCGGACCCCATCCTTGGAAATATACAAAGATGAGAACGGCGTTCAAGTCGAACGCTAACGATTCGATGCGGCATTGCATTATTTTTTTCAGAGTCCTTCAATGGCACGGTGCTTGCTTGGCGTTTAACTATTCGCGGCAACACGTCACGCAAGGAAAACGTCGTCCTCTTTGTGGCGACTAGATTTCTAGCTTGCGTCGACACATCCACAGTCTTGAGGCCTCCAGGTATCCCGTATCAACGTATAGTCTGGTGCTCTTTCTCGCAGCTGGATACTCTTCTCACACGCGTCAGAGAACGTTGCACCGAGGAGACTAGGGCAATGATCGGCACGGGATCGGCAGCCTTGCGAGACGTATGGTCTGGCCTTCGCCGCTTAGGGCGACTCTTGCCCGCCTTGGGCGCGATAGCCGGTTGCTCAACGAGCTCGGCGCCAGCGGTCATTCTGTTCGGCGCATATTTTCCCGATTGGCTAGTCTTTGCGATTTTGACGATCGTAATCGCAATCGTTGCTCGTATCGTCTTCGGGCTCGCTGGATTGGCACAGTCCGTGCCATTTCCGCTTTTCACCTTTGTCGCCATCGGCATCCTTGTCGCCGGTGCGTTCGACCTTCTATGGCTGGATCGCTGATGCGCGCGGCCGGCGAGCAAAATTCCACGCGCCGAGCAAAGCTGCTGGCGCTGATCGTGATCGTGGCCGCAATCGTCATGGTAGCGGTCGTCCTATCGCGCGCCACGCGTAATCCCTCTACCGATGCCGCTTCCATTGATGCGGACGTCGTTCACGTCGCTGCCGAGGTGGGCGGCCGCGTCATCAAGCTCGGCGTAACCGAAAACGTTACGGTGAAGCAGGGCGATTTGCTGTTCCAGATCGATCCCGAACATTATCGCGACGCGGTTGCGCAAGCGCGCGCCGATCTGGCTCTTGCCGAAGCTGCGCTTGACACCGAGCGCCGCATCGTTTCCACGCAAAGCTCAAACGCTGTCATTGCCGCCGAACAAACACGCAAGGCTGCGCAGAACGAGGAACTCGCACGGCGTACCGTTGACCGCCTTCGCCCACTTGCTCAAGATGGCTATATTCCGGAACAGCAGCTCGACCAGGCCGAAGTTGCCTACCGCGACGCCGCCAAGTCGCTTAATCAGGCACAAGAGCAACAAGCGGCCGCCAAGAACGCCGTCGACACGACGGCTGGTGCAGAGGCCACCGTGCAAGCGCGCCGCGCCGCACTGGCCATCGCCGAACGGGCCCTGCGAGACACCACGGTGCTCGCTCCTCATGATGGTCGTGTCGTCGGACTCAGCGTTGTCAGCGGCGAGATCGTCGCGCCATCTCAATCGTTGTTTACGTTGATCGCATCGGATGAGTGGTACTCCGTCGGAAACTTTCGCGAAACAGTGCTCAAGCATGTCAAAGTCGGCGACTGTGCAACAGTCTACTCGATGATCGATCGGTCCCGGCCGATGCGAGGAACCGTGACGGGAATTGGATCTGGCGTACTCGATACCGAGCGAGTCGATGTCCCTCACGGACTTCCATATGTCGAACGCTCGCTCAACTGGGTTCGTGTGTCACAACGCTTCCCGGTACGCGTAAAGCTGGAAAGTCCGCCGGAAGATCTGGTGCGCCTGGGCGCAAGTGCCATCATTGAGGTCGATCATGGCGTCGCTTGTCGGTGAGCATGCAGTGCGAACGATCCAGGCTCGGTTGTCGGAAGTTGTCGCGCGCACGCCAGGGCGTGCTGAATTCACATTCCGCCTGGCATTGATCTGCGCGCTGACAACATGGGTAGCACAGTCGTACGAGCTGCCAGACGTGGCGCTATCGGCTTATGTCGTGTTCTTCATGAATAAGCCGGATCGAATGGGTAGTGTGGTCACCAGTGTATTGTTGGCCCTCGTAGTCAGCATTCTTATCGGCCTGCTCATACTCATCGCCGGCGTGGTGCTGGATGTCCCTGCGCTGCGGGTGGCAATGATGACAGCCTTGTCGCTGTGGCTGTTGTTTCTCGCTTCTGCCAGTAAGCTCAAGCCATTGGCGGCAACCATTGCGCTGATCGTCGTTTATGCGCTGGCTGTGATGGGCAATGCGCCGAATGGTGAGTTGGCGACGCGGGCATTGCTCTATATCTGGCTCGTGATTGGCATTCCTGCAGGCCTATCCGTCGCCGTCAATCTCCTGATCGGACCTGCTCCCAGGCGACTGGCAGAGCGTGACATCGCATTGCGACTGCGTGCGGCGCGAGACCTTATGGAAGCGCCGGACATTTTCACGCGGCAATGCATCGCAACCCTGCGCCGGCAGGGCGATGCGGCTATTCAAGGGCATCTGCGATTGGCGTTGCTGGAAAAGACATCCTCACGCGCGGACGTGTCGGCGCTTCAGCAAGCCGCCCGCTCTGCTGACGCTTTATTGATGTTGAGCGAGGCGATCGACTGTTCACCCGATCTATCCAACAGTTGGCGTCACGCTGCCGCAGTAACGTTGGGCGATATGGCGTCGATTCTCGACAGGCACCTTTATCCGGCCGATATCGAACCGGTGCATGCGTTTGAAAAACCACTCGTGCAGCCGTTATTCTCATTGATTGCCGACTTCAATGCAGTGCTGGCGAACTTTGCGGTTGCTCAGTCGTCATCAGAGAAAACGGCCGCGAAGGAAAAGAGTGGTTTCTTTGCAGCGGATGCGCTCACCAATCTCGAGCATGTCCGGTTTGCACTCAAAGTCACGATCGCAGCCATGATCTGCTATCTCTTCTACTCCATGACCGACTGGCAGGGAATTCATACCTGTCTCCTTACTTGCTATATCGTTTCGCTCGATACGACAGCGGAAACGATTGAGAAGCTATCGCTGCGCATCGCCGGTGCATTGGTCGGTGCTGCGGCCGGGTTGGCTGCAATTGTTTGGCTGACGCCGTCCATCGATCGAATCGGTGGATTGTTGATGCTGGTGTTTGCCGGCGGATTGGCCGGTGGCTGGATCGCTACGGGCGGTCCGCGCATCGCCTATGCTGGATTTCAACTCACCTTTGCGTTTTTCCTCTGCATACTTCAGGGTTCGACGCCGGGTTTCGACTTGACGGTGGCGCGCGATCGCGTGATCGGCATTTTGCTGGGCAACGTGGCGGTTTATTTGATCTTTATTTCCATCTGGCCGGTCAGCATCGCACGCCGCATCGATCCTGCGATCTCCGCGGTGCTGCGCAAGCTCGCCCGTATTGCCGAGCTTGCGCAGCAAGTCGAACGCCGAAACGCACTATCAAAGGCCCATGGGTCTATCGCAAAAGTCGAGACCGATCTTGCGATGGCCTACTACGAACCTGCATGGCTGCGGCCGCGCGAGGATTGGTTCAAGCGGCGGAAGACGTTGTTAGCCGGTATCCCTTCATTCGAATTGACGCTGTTGACCGCGGACGAGCGCGCCACACTCGATACGATAGCCGCGCGTCTCGATCAGATGGCAAAGGCCGTCGATGATGGAGAGCCGCCCGTCCTCCCTGCAGATCCACAGAGCAGGGGGCACGGATTGGAGGACGACGTTGCGCACTAGTATCGCCGCGCTGTTGACTTTGTCGCTGTGCGGATGCGCCACTTCCGCATTGCGCATGGCACCTTCTGCGCCGGACCGTCCGTGGACGCCGACCGTCGATGCGTCCGGCGCGCTGACTGCCGCACCCGCGTCAGAATCGACTCCGCCATCGCAAAGTTATGTATTGCCGCCCAATCCGGGTGCTGCAACGTTTGGGGCCACAACCATCGATTCCGCACGGATTTACGACCTGGCAGACCTCATTGATCTGGCGGAAAGCAACAATCCCGAAACCCGCATTGCTTGGAATGAAGCGCGTAACGCCGCGCTTACCGCCGGCATCGCACGCAGCGCTTATCTGCCGCGCATCAGCGCCACCGCATTGGGTGCAAGGCAGACCGAGAATGGACGAAGTTCGGTGCTGGGCGCTCAGGCCAACCAGAACAACTCGTTTACCGGCGGCATAGCGGTGCTATCGGTCGAATGGTTGCTGTTCGATTTTGGTGAACGTCGTGCACTCGTAGCCGCTGCTGATCAAGGTGCGGTGATCGCCGATATTGGATTCACGGGCGCACATCAGAAGTTGATCCACGCGGTCAGTGTGGCTTTTTATGCTTATTCCGCGGCTTGTGCTCGCGCCGAAAGTACCCAAGCCTCGCTCAAGGATGCAAAGGACATTGAATTGGCCGCCGAAAGCCGCAAAAAACACGGCGAGGGGACCGTTGTCGAAGTGGCGCAGGCGCGGCAGCTCACAGCACAAGCGGAGTTGGCCAAAGTCGACGCCGATGGCGACAAGTCGAATGCTTATTTGGCGCTACTTTCGGCGATCGGTGTATCGCCGCTCTCGCACATTCAAATCGCCGATGTCTCCCAGCGGCCGTTGCCTTCTGGTCTTGATCAGCCCGTCGATCGCGTGCTGTCGGACGCATTGCAGCGACGTCCCGATGTGCTTGCCGCCATCGCTCAGCAGAAGGCGGCCGACGCCGGCGTCCGCGCCGCTAAAGCTGATTTTCTACCTAAGTTTTTCGTCTCCGCTTCGGGTACGCACGCCAGTGGCAATGTTGATCTCTCAGCAGTGCCTGCGGTCGGCGATCAAGCGCCCACTGTCAATCTGTCGAACCACCACTGGGGCGCAACCGTCATCGTTGGCGTAACCATTCCTCTCTATAATGGCGGAGTACGCAATGCAGCATTGGCGCAAGCACGCAACCGTGCGGACTCTGCAGCCGAAGCGCTGGATCGCGTCAAGCTCGATGCAGCTCAGGAAGTGGTAATGGCCGATTCGAAGTTGCACACCAGCCTTGCTGCCGTCTCGGCCACACGTGCGCTCCTCGATGCCTCTGAGGTAACCTATGATGCGGCGTTCGCGGCATTTCGGCGTGGCGTAGGATCATCCACCGACATATTGGTGGCCGAACGCCAGCTGCTTGAAGCGCGCAACGCGGCTGTAGACGCGCATAGCGCAGCACTTTCTGCGGCGGCGACGCTAGCTTTGGCCTGCGGAAGTCTGGGACAAGCACCAAACTAAGCATTCTCCAGCGTAACTGTGGCATCCATTTTCATGTCTGTCATGCATGACAATGCCAATACCTACAAGAGGATCAAATGATCGATCACGTCTACATCTCCGTCACCAACATCGATAAGTCACTAACGTTCTATTCTTCAGCCTTGAAACCGCTAGGCTGGAAGGTGTTCGGCAACTACGATTCTGCCTCAGGCCCCGAAGGCGTTCCTGATCTTTACGGAATCGGAGACGATATGTACGGCAACGGAAAGGCCGTCGGATCAAGCGTCTGGCTACGTCAACGCAAGGTCGGCGAGACCGGGCTCTACCTCGGGATCGTTTGCGACACAAACGAACTGGTCGATGCCGCCTACGCAGCTGCCATCAAGGCCGGTGGCACCGATGAAGGTAAGCCAGCAGATCGCACCTATTTCGCCCACGGCTACTACGCTGCCAACGTCGCCGACTTCGACGGCAACCGCATTGAGTTCGTACATAAAGCGTGGAACCCGAAGCGGCACGTATAGCGATCGCAATAGGAGAGGATTGCCTTTTATCGCTCCCATCATCATCTGGCAGGCTGATCTCTAACGTAACGTCCAGTTTCGACATGACACGGATGTTTGCCGTGGCGCGCAAGGGCAGGGCGATTAGAGCCGGTTATCACGGGTAGGGCAGCCGTGATCGACTCACACTACGCGCATCAACTTGACCTCAATAAAAGTGTTCTCAACAGCCTGCTAAATGCAGTTACCCGGCAGGCTTCGGTCGTTTCCCAGGAACGCCGTCAAACCAATTCCAGAATTCGTCGTCCCAATCCAGTTCCGGCAGCATATAAATTTGCGTCTTTCCTGTCACGGTTACTTGGGACGCGCCAGAACGACGATACTCGATCATGACCCTCGGCCCCCACCTGGTCTGGCGCAGGTCACAGCGGACGACATCTTGGCGCTGGATGGACGTTGTTCGCGAGAACTGCCGAATCATCGAGATTGATGTCGCAGTTAGTTCTATCTCTAGCGGAAGAGCGCTCCTACCGAAAGCCGCCAAGAGGGCAAATTGAAATAAGGCCTCTAAGAATTCGCCAAGGGGTTGGCCGCCGCTTCCTTCAAGCAAACGAAATATCGATGTGCAAGCACAAGAAAAGACAACGATGATCACTATACGAGCCATAATGGCGCTAATCCCTCGCCAGCGATAACTGCGCGGATACAAGTCCGGGTCGAAGCTGCTTTTTTCCTGGGATGCGTAGCTAAACTTTTCCATGAAACCTCGCCGCTCATCATCGAATAGTAGGCATTTTATACTTCGGCTCGCTTCGGAAGCGAACACGACGTCCCCCCAGTTTTGAGTAGCGCGTCGGTTTAGAGTCCGGAGTTACTGTCTGCGCGGGAGTTGACAGCGTGGGAGGTCTTCGAGGTTTGCCTGCTAGGCCGCTGGTCGTTACGGATTACCGTGGCTTACCAAGTGACAGCTCACCGATATCCCTGCGCCTGCAACGAGAACAGATGTGCGTAGTGGCCGTCCTCGGCCATCAACTGCTCATGATTGCCACGTTCGATGATGCGGCCGTCCTGGATCACGACGATCTGGTCGGCCATGCGCACGGTGGAAAAGCGATGCGATATGAGGATGGCGATGCGGCCGCCGGAGAGCTCGCGGAAGTGTTCGAATATGGTGGCCTCAGCCTGCGCGTCCATCGCGGCGGTGGGTTCATCCAGCGCCAGGATGTCGGCGCGTGAGCGCATGAAGGCGCGGGCCAGGGCGATCTTCTGCCATTGCCCGCCAGACAGCTCGCGCCCGTCGTTGAACCATTTGCCCAGTGGCGTCTCGAAGCCTGCCGGCAGGCTGTCGATGAAGTCGCTGGCCATGCCCTTGTCGCTGGCTTCGCGCCAGCGCGCTTCGTCATGGAAATGGGTGACATCGCCGGCACCGACGTTCTCACCCACGCGCATCTGATAGCGGGCGAAGTCCTGGAAGATCACCCCGATGCGCTGCAGCAGGACGGATTCATCCCACTCGCGCAGATCGGTGCCGTCGAGCAGGATGCGGCCACTGTCAGGCGAGTACAGGCGCGTGAGCAGCTTGATCAGGGTGGTCTTGCCCGAACCGTTCTGGCCTACCAGGGCCAACGATTCGCCGGGACGGATATGCAGGTCGATGTCGCGCAGTGCCGGTTCGCCGGCGCCGGGGTAGGTGAAACTGACCCGTTCGAAGCGGATGCCGTCCTCTGGTGTGGCGCCATGCTGCACGGTGCCGGTGGCTGCGGGCACGGGCGTTTCCAGATACTCGTACAGCGTGGACAGGTAGAGGTTGTCTTCGTACATGCCGCCGATCGCCGACAGCATCGCCGACACCGCCGACTGGCCCTGACGGAACAGCGACAGATACATCGTCATCTGGCCCAGGGTGATGCGCGCCATCACGGTGCTGGCGGCGATCCATGCGTAGGCGCCGTATAGCGCCAACGTGCCGAGCAGGCCCAGGCCGAAGCCCCAACTGTCGCGACGCACGGCCAGATCGCGATCGGCGCGATACAACATGTGGAAGATGTCGCGATAACGCTGCAGGAACAAGGGGCCAAGGCCAAACAGCTTCACTTCCTTGGCGTGGTCCTCGCGGGCCAGCACGGTTTCCAGATACAGCTGCATGCGTGTTTCCGGAGAGCGCCAGCGGAACAGCCGGAACGCGTCGCCGGAGAATTTCGTCTCGGCGAAGAATGATGGCAAGCCGGCCAGCAGCAGCACCGCTACCGCCCACGGCGAGAACTGAAACAGCAGGCTGCCGTAGCTGAGCAGCGAGATCGCGTTCTGGCCCAAGCCGAATGTTCGGGTGATCAGTGACAGCGGCCGACTCGACGCCTCGCGTCGCGCGCGGGTGAGCTTGTCGTAGAACTCCGAATCCTCGAAGTGCGCCAGTTCGAGTGTCAGCGCCTTTTCCAGGATCAACACATTGACGCGTTGGCCCAGTTGCGCACGCAGCAGCGACTGGCACAGCGACAGGCCGCGCTGTGCGCCGGCCATCGCCGCCACCAGCACGCCCTCCAGCACCACCCATTCGAACACCGATCGCAGCGGGGCTGTTCCGTGCGCTGCCCACAACTTGCTAGCACCGAGCACGGCGTCGACAATGTGCGCGCCGACGTAGGCAATGCCAGCCGGTAGCAGGCCGGAGATAAGAGTGAGCAGGGCCAGCGCGATGGTCAGCGTGCGGCTGGTGCTCCAGACCAGTTCCAGCGCCCGTCCGCTGTACCGGAACACGCCCAGAAAACTTCGGGCGAGTTCTTTCGGTGTAGCGGCAGGGGCTGCGTTAGGCGGCACAGGGGAGGCGTCGTGAAGCACGTGACGGGGCGCGAAGCTTTCGAAATGGGGGCCGTGTCGCCTCAGGCAAGCTTAGGCGTGTGATTGAACGCACGATAGGGCCACTGCCTGGCAACGTGCTGAAGAGTTTGTAGTCGGGCATGTCTTGCGATTAGCCTGTGTTATCGCGGGTGCCGGCCACTTAGTCCAGTACGCGACGGCCATAGCAAGAGCGTCAATGTGGTAACGGAGGCGGATCGTGATACGTGAAGTGACATCCCCTTCGCAATTAATTGCGCATTGGTTCGACTTCACTATCTGCGCGGCTCAGTTCGATGGAGGAGGACTCCATACAGCCGGGTAGGGCGCGGGTGCGAGGCGTCCGGCGTAAGATTTACGATCCGGTGCGACATGATGGGTTACTACAACGTCGAGTTCACGGCCGAGGTAGAACATACGGCGAAGCTCGATTACATCCGGCAGGAGTGCCCACCTGGTGAGTGGATTTTCCTGGACACCTAGTCAGCGTCGGGCTCTTGAACGTAGCGTCAGTTGTCTATGGATGGCCGGCTTAACCAAAAAAATGAGGGGCGGAAATGGATTCTTCGACGCAAACCATCATACGAGACGATTTCTTTACGGCGGCCAGAGAATGGTTAACCGATTCCTATCACGTCGAATATAGATACGTAGCTCGACAGGCAGGAGACCATGCCGAAGTGATTCATGCATTGGTGATGTTCTACCCATGGATGACTAAGGAAGGTGACGTTGCAGACTTCGACTTTCATGTTAACGCAGGCGACTATGTTGTTGGCCAAAAAGTCTTCAGTTCGATGTCACTCATAGAATCGACGCGCATTTTGGAGGAGGCGTTAGACGGTGCTATCAATCTTCCTAGTTGGAAGGCATTCCTGACAGCCGCTAACGGCCGGTATCATTTTCTTCGTGGAGAGGCACGCAACATTTGGGTAAACATGATTCACCTTTCTGCTAGCGCACTGGGTGCTGACCAACATCAGAACCCAGAGCTGGCCCCGGAAAACTGAACAGCCCGATAGGTGGATTTCCTGCTCAATGAGGCGATGATAATCGCCGTAGAAGGAGCAGATCGATGGCAAG
>NZ_QRBE01000017.1 GCF_003363155.1 Dyella monticola
TTACCTCGCCGTGTCGGATAGCCAACAACGTGGGCGCTTCCTGCGGGCGTTTTACAAGGGCGACACCGCGCCTGTTCTGGAAGGCGTGGTGGACGAGCAGGGCAACGCCATCTACGGGCGCCACCCTGGCTGGATCTGGTATGCCGACCGGGGTGTGTCCGTGCTTGGATTGCCAGGTGCCATCTGTGCGCGTAGTGGGCGCTGGTTCGCGCGGGTCAATATGATCGTTTCCTACGACGATGGCTTGAGTGAAGTGATTCGCAGGCGCGCAGGCGAGCCGCTGCCGCCGTCACAAGTGATCAGCGAGGGTGGGCGCGATATGGTGATCTGGGAATGGATTGGGGTATGAGCATGCGGCAACGCGCTTACATCATGCAGTTCGACCGAACGACAAGCGGGGGCCTGGTTCTTGACGGTGATCCGGACATCCGCGCGCTGGGCCGAAACTTCAGCTTTCTCTGTGCGAAAGTGTCATGTCCGGCGTGCAATGCGACAGGTATTATTTTACCAAGAGGTGCGCGTCCCCGGGATCGCATGATGAACCGCGAACCGGCCTTGGATGGGGACATATGCCACTGTGAATGTAACCCAAAGCCGCTCGTGCTGGCATCGCAGCACGATTTGCTGGCGTGGGCGTAGGGCAGCGAGAAGAGTGGGGGCGGGTATAAATACCGTGGCAGATGCCTTGTGCAAGTAAGCGCAAATGCTGGCTACAAAGCATTTCAGCATGAGTCAAGTCGGCGCTTTTTTCTCTATCCTCCAGAAAGTTGCCAATCCTGCATGGGGCAATGATGCATCCAATCATCAGGAGGGAGGCGGATATATAAAGAGGAGCTTTATATGAATATAGATTCGAGATGAATGATGCGGCGCGGCGCGCGGAAACGCTATGGCGACTATCTGACGAATTGCATGGACGAAGTGATACGGCAATATCAATAGGTGAATTGAATGGCCTGTTTAAATGAATGGATGGGCGATGATGTTGCACCGATTGATATCACCGCCGACATTTTATCAATGGCCGACCAGCGTCTTCTGATTTACGGGCCACTCGTACGATAGTCGTGGGGTATTGGCATCTGCGTGCGATTAAAGAGCGCGTAGAAGCAATTTTAATCTTGGCAAGCACGGCAGGAAGCAGAGTTTATATGCACAAATTTGGATACAAGGCCATTCAAAACCTTTCGGAAATCACCCACATACTGATGGGGGGCAATTTTCTGGCGGAGCCGGACGTATTGGTCCTATGCGCGCGTAAGAAAAAGGGCGTCTACCGCCCAATTCAGGAATGGCAAGGTGGCGTGCTATGTCATCTATCGTTGATCGACGCGATCATCGAGCAGGCTCACCTGCGACGGCTGGGCCGTCCGTACCACGTGATGTCAGCGGGCTTGGTGCAGCGCGATGCATTCCTCGACGCGGAAGGTGTGGGATATATCGCCCATGTCCATCTTGGTTGGCCAGCACGCGACGGTAAACTGCTCACTCGTCCAAATGGGGCACTTGCCAGCTATCAGCGAACGTTACACGTCAGGAGGGCCAGGGCACCTGCACCCCATACGTTCCAGATCGACGAAGACTCTGTTAGCGAGGTAAATCGCATCCGCGAACGTGCCGGCATCTTTGCGTGGGAAGAGACAATGGCGTTGATGGTGGAGTGGGGGCCGCAGCGGATAGCACGTATTGGCAATAGTGCACTGCGGTCCCTTGAGCTTGAGCGCGGCGATGCTTCGCAAATTCAGGCCAATCAGCTTGCGCTGTTCGATCCGGACTTCGAGCAGTGGCATTACATACCGTGGAGCTGGAACGGTTAACGCACACGGCAAGGAGAAAGCCACGCATGCTTACTGCGTGTTTTCTCTCTCAATACAGATCAATCGGATCCACATCCAGCGACCAGCGCACTTTGCGCGCACTGGGCAATTGCGCAAGGTGCATCGACCATGGGCGCACGGCGGCGTGCAGATCGCGGCGGCTGGTTGATTCGATCAACAGTTGCCCGCGCTGACGGCCGGCACGCAGCGGCATCGGCGCTGGCATGGGGCCGGCGATCTGCAAGGTATCGGTTACCGGCAGGGCAGCGCATGCGTCGGAAAGAAAGGCATCCACGGCAGCGCGCTGGTGTGCTTCGCAACGCAGCAGTACTTGATGGCCATGGGGCGGTAATCCCGTTTGCCGGCGTTCGGCGAGCAGAGCCTGCGCTGCGGCGGCATACCCTTGCGCAAGCAGTGTGTGCAGCAATGGATGATCGGGATGATGCGTTTGCAGCAGCACGCGTCCCGGCTTGCGCGCGCGCCCTGCGCGCCCGGCTACTTGCACGACCAGTTGTGCGAGGCGTTCACCGGCACGGAAATCCACGCTGAGCAAGCCTTCATCCACGCCAACGATGGCGACGAGGGTGAGATTGGGCAGGTCGTGGCCTTTGGCCAACATCTGCGTGCCGACCAAAATCGCTGGCGCGTCCGTGGATAAATGGCCGAGCAATTGCTCGAACGCATCGCGGCGGCGCGTGGTTTCGCGATCGATGCGCAGGACGGGTATCTGCGGAAAATGGGTGGTAAGCGCTTCTTCCAGTCGCTCGGTGCCTTGGCCTTGCGCTTTCAGCTCCTGGCTGCCGCAGGCCGGGCAGGTCGATGGCACCGCGGTTTGCATGTCGCAGTGATGGCACACGAGCTTGCGCCAGGCGGCGTGTAGGGTGAGCGGGTGTTCGCAGCGCGGGCATTCGGCATGCCAGCCGCAGCTATGGCACAGCAGCACCGGCGCGTAACCGCGGCGATTGCGAAACACCAGTACCTGTTCGCCGCGCGCAACCGCATCGCCGACGGCGTGAAGCAGCGCGGGCGACAAACCATGGTCCAGCCGCTGCGCGCGCATGTCGATGATCTGCACCTGCGGTGCATGCGTGGCCGCCGGTCGCGAGCGCAGGTGCAGGGCGTGATATCTGCCGGCTTCGGCGTTCGCCAGGCTTTCCAGCGAGGGTGTGGCCGAACCGAGCAGCACCGGCACCTGCAAGGCGCGTCCGCGCAGCAGCGCCAGATCGCGTGCGTGATAGCGGAAGCCTTCTTGTTGCTTGTACGCACCGTCGTGCTCTTCATCGACGATGATCAGCCCCGCCTGCGGCAGCGGCGTGAAAACGGCCGAGCGCGTACCCAGCACCACCTTCGTCTCGCCCGAACGCATGCGCAGCCACGCACGGGCGCGCTCGCCCTCGGCGAGGTTGGAATGCAGCACGTCCACCGGTACACCCAAGCGCTCGCGCAAGCGGCGCACGGTTTGCGGCGCCAGGCCGATCTCCGGCACCAGTAGCAGCGCCTGCCGACCTTGCGCCAACGTGCGCTCGATGAGCGCCAGGTACACCTCGGTCTTGCCGCTCCCGGTGATGCCATCCAGCAGGAACGGCTGGAAGCGGCCGAACGCATCGGCCACCGCGCTGACGGCGGCTGCTTGTTCGGGATGCAAGGCGGGCGGGGGCGCTGAAGGTGTGAAGTCGGGTGTCAGGGAAGGCATGCCGCGTTCGATCAGGCCGGCATCGGCCAATCGACGCGCCGCCGCGCGCCAGTCGGGCAAGGCGGCATCCAGTTCCATCACGGACATCGGGCCGCCGTGCAGCGCTTGCAGCAGCGCGCGACTTCCGCCGCGTCGGCTGCCGGCATCCAGCGCGCTCAAGCCGGCGATGGTCAACTGCCAGATCGGTTCCTGGGTTTCCGGTAATGCTTTGTCTTCGCGCAACAACAAGGGCAACGCATTGGCGTATGCCTCGCCGGGCGCGCCGAGCCAATAGTCGGCGGCCCATGCAAGGGTTTGCATCAACTCCGCATCGAGTAGCGGGGCATCGTCCAGCACGCGCAGCACACGCTTGAGCTTGGCGCTGCCGACATGCGCGGGCACATCCGCCTGCACCACCACGCCCACCGCCTTGCTGCGTCCAAAGGGCACCAGCACGCGGCTGCCGACTGCGGCCGCGCCGGTGGCGGGCGGCAGGTAGTCGAACAGGGTGGGAAGTGGAACCGGGAGGGCGATGCGAAGCACGGAGGGCATGGCGGGCGAGTGTATCGCGCGTTCGTTGTCGCGCTCGCACTCACCCCATCCCATGAGAGGCGTCAGGGCCGAGACTTGCTCGCGATTGCTCCCCTGTCATCTAGGAAAGAATGCTAAGTGGCTCACAAACACACGATTTTTCGTTTATCCACAAGAGCTGTGGATAAGTCTGTGGATGCGCCGTTGAGAGGGGCTCATTTCGCGCATTAGAACGGCTCTTGTGACACGCTGTTCAACTTTTGACCATCCTAAAATATTTATATGTATCAATAAGTTGAAACGAAGCATCGACATAGTCCGAACTTGCCTCACCGGCTTGACACGCGCGTATGTCAATACCTTGACGCTGTGCAAAACCGGGCTTTGGGTGCCTGAAACGATGACAATCAGTGGGCCAGTCCGAGCACGGCGGCCACGGTCAGGGCAAAAACCATCATCCAGAAGTAGAACCAGCCGATGAACCAGTACTTGACCACCGTCATGCCCCATCCCTGGCGGTAAATGCGTTTTTGCATGATCAGCAGGTACACCGGGATCCACAGCATCAGTGGCAGCTGCAGCCATCCAATGGGATACCCCAACCAGGCGGCATGCGGCTTGAGCCAGGTGGAGAGCATGCCGCTGATGACGATCAGCAGCAGGCTCACGAACAGGAAGGCGTGGCTGTGCAGGGATACGATCAGGTGCTCCATGTAGAGCCGTCGCCTGAACACGTAGAACAGCTTCAGCAGCAAGGCGAACACGGGCACCAGCACCAGCATGGTGCCGGGAAGCACCCCGAACGCGCCGGCGGCGAAACGATCCCAGGCCTGCTGCCGTTGCGCCACGGTGGCGTGATGCTTGCTCAGCGACCGAACGTTGGTAACCACTTGCTGCGAAAAATCGGTCAGGCGTTCGTTGGCGAAATCCGGCAGCCAGCTGATATGTACGGGAGGTACCGGCTTCTCTACCCCGTCGGTCGCGATGGGCGTGGGCGCGGAGGAGGCGATGGCCGGGGCGTGGAGGTCGGCCAGGCGCGCATTGGCTTGCTCACGCAGTCGTTGCTCGGCTTGATTGACCTGGGCGGTGATGGCGGTGTTACCAAGGGCACGGGTGGCTTCCAGCGTCTGAAGCTGCTGATTGAGCAGTTCCGTTACTTCGTGCGGGGTGGTGGCTTCGGCAAAATCGTGGCTCTTGTCCAGCAGCGCCGATGCTTGCGCGCGCTGTTCGACACGATGGGCAACCAGCTCCGTGGCCAGGTGCAGCGCGAAGAACGACAACAGGCACAGCACGAACATCAGACGGAACGGCGCGATATAGCGCACCCGCCGCCCGCTGAAATATTCCAGCGTCAGAAAACCCGGCTTCAAAAACAGCGCGGGCAGTGTATGCAGGATGCGCCCGTCGATATGCAGGAAGGTCTCGAAGAATTCCTCGAACAAGCCGTGCACCGGCCGCAGCACGCTGTGCACGGACTGGCCGCAGTGATGGCAATACTCGCCCTGCAGCGCGGCTTGGCAGTTGGCGCAGTGGGCGCCTTCGTAGGAGGTGAGATCCGTCATGCGAGCGTTCCCCTGGTGCAGCGCTGAATCTTGGCGGGTGAGCGGGAAATTGGGAATAGGGAGAAGGGATGACGACACCGAGTCCGTCAATCCACGGCGCCAAGCTACAATGTCCGGCCCGGAGCATGCCTGTTTATGAAGCCCATCCACCTCGACCGAACCCGGGTCTGGCGGGAGATCGGCGCCACCGTGCGCCTCGCCCTTCCGCTGATCCTCGCCCAACTCGCCGCCATCGGCAGCAACGTGATCGACGCGGTGCTCGCCGGTCATGTCAGCGCCCACGTGCTGGGCGCGGTGGCGGTGGGTGCCAGCATCTGGTCGCTGGCCCTGGTCAGCGGCATCGGCATGATGATGGCGGTGCCGCCGTCGATTTCCCAGCTCGATGGCGCCGGCCGCAAGCATGAAGCGGGGGAGGTGTTTCACCAGGCGATCTGGCTGGCGCTGGCCATGGGCGTGCTGCTGTGGTTCGCGGTGCGCCACGCCGAACCCTTGCTCAAACTGATTGGCATTTCGCCGAGCCTCTATGCCGGCGTGAACGAATTCCTGCACGCAATCAGCTGGGGCGCGCCGGCGATGACCTGCTACTTCGCGTTGCGCGGCCTGTCCGAAGGTTTGTCGATGACGCGGCCGTCGATGTATTTCAGTTTCGGTGGCCTGGCGCTGCTATTGCCGCTGGGCTACATCTTCATGTTCGGCAAGCTGGGACTGCCGCCGCAGGGTGCGCGCGGTTGCGGCATCGCCACGGCCACGGTGCTATGGCTGGAAATGCTGGCTTTCGGCGTCTACGTGTTCGTGCACCGCAATTACGAAGGGCTGGGCGTCTTCGAACATTTTGAATGGCCCGATCGCAAGCGCATCGGCCGGCTGGTGCACATCGGCCTGCCGATGGCGATCACGTTGCTGGCCGAAGGCGGCTTGTTCGTGGCGGCGGCGCTGATGATCGGCACCATGGGCGAGGACATGGTGGCCAGTCACCAGGTGGCGCTCAACGTGGCGGCGCTGTTCTTCATGGTGCCGCTGGGTTTGGCGATGGCGATCACGGTGCGCGTGGGCAATGCGGTGGGCAGGGGCGATGCACCCGGCATTCGCTATGCCGGCTTTTGCGGCATTGGCCTCACGTTGATCACACAGACGATCTCGGCCGGGATGATGCTCGGCTTTCCGCACCTGATCGCCTCCTTGTATACCCATGACAGGACCGTGATCGGCCTGGCGGCACAATTGCTGGTGCTGGCGGGCCTGTTCCAGTTTTCCGACGGTATCCAGGTGGCATCCAACGGCGCGCTGCGTGGTTTGAAGGACACGCGCGTACCGATGGCGATCACCCTGTTCGCCTATTGGATGGTGGGCATGCCGGTGGGTTGGTGGTTGGCCTTCCATCAGCACCTCGGTGCGCGGGGCATCTGGATGGGGCTGATCGCCGGCCTGAGCATGGCGGCCGTACTGTTGTTCGTGCGGTTCTGGCGCAGTTCCTTTCGCCATCGGGCCGGGACGTTTGGCCCTGTCGCGTCGGACGCCGCCGATGCGACGATCAGCCCGTAACCGGCTACGCTGGCGTACAACCCAAGCACCCTGAGGATCTATGAGCACACCTCCGCCTCTGCGCCGGCAACCGAATGGATTCTGGCTTTTCCTGTGCGCGTTCGGACGCGTCCTGGACATGGTGCGGCTGGTCGTCATCAACGTGGCGTTCTACGCGTTCCTGGCGCTGGTCATTCTGATGATGGTGGCCATCAGCGGAGCCCGGCATCTGAATGAAATCCAGGACTCCAGCGTGCTGGTGCTGCGGCCGCAAGGACGGTTGGTCGAACAGTTCAGCGTCAGCCCCATGCAGCGCGCCTTCTCCAAGCTCTCCGGCAACGAAGCCAAGGAAGTGCAACTGCGTGACTTGGTGGGCGCCATCGATGCGGCGGCGAAGGATGCGCGCATCACGCGCATCGTGCTTGATCCGAGCCAACTGCAGAGCGGCGGCTTTGCTGCGTTGACGGAAGTCGGCGCGGCGCTGGATCGTTTTCGCGCGGCCGGCAAACCGATCATTGCGTGGGCGCCGGATCTGGATCAATACCAGTATTACCTCGCCGCGCATGCTGATCGCGTCCTGCTTGATCCGCAAGGCGGCCTGCTCATCACCGGCCTTTCCAACTATCGCCTGTTCTACAAGGATCTGCTCGACAAGCTGGGCGTGAATGTCTACTTGTTCCGCGTGGGTCAATTCAAAAGCGCGGCCGAGCCGTTCGTGCTCGATCACGCATCGCCCGCATCCAAGGAAGCGGACAGTTACTGGATGGGTGGTTTGTGGGACGGCTACATCAACGAGATCGCAAAACTGCGCAAGCTTAATCCGGCCGACGTGCGATCGGACATCGACAACTTGCCCGATCGCCTCGCTGCCGCGCAGGGCGATCTTCCCAAGCTGGCGCTGGATGAACATCTGATCGATGGCATCGCCACGCGCGATGAAGTGATCGACATGCTGCGCGCGCAAGGCGTGCCTGCCGGCAAGGATGGTCATGGTTTCCGCGGCGTCACGCTGGATCGCTACGCGGCATCCATTCCCAGCCGCGACAAGCCGGGCGCAGATGCCGTTACCGTGGTCGTGGCCGAGGGCGACATTTCATCCGGCGAGCAGCCGCCGGGTTCGATCGGTGGGGAATCCACGGCGGCGTTGATTCGTAGCGCGCGCGAAAACAAGCGCACCAAGGCGCTCGTGCTGCGCGTCGATTCACCCGGTGGCGAAGTGTATGCCGCCGAAGAAATCCGCCGCGAAGTCGCGCTGACACGCAAGGCCGGCATCCCCGTGGTGGTGTCGATGGGCGATGTGGCCGCCAGCGGCGGCTATTGGATCTCGATGAATGCCGATCGTATTTTCGCCGAACCGAACACCATCACCGGTTCGATCGGCATCTTCGGCATGTATTTCACCGTGCCCGGCACGTTGAGCAAGCTTGGCATCAACTCCGATGGCGTGGGCACCTCGCCGCTTGCCGGTGCGTTCGATATCAGTCGTCCACTCGATCCGAAAGTGGGCGCCGTGATCCAGTCCATTATCAACAAGGGCTATCACGACTTCGTCGGTGGTGTAGCGCAAGCGCGTGGCAAGGATTACGCCGCCATCGATGCCATCGCACAGGGGCGCGTGTGGACTGGTGAGCAGGCACAGCAGCGCGGTTTGGTAGACCAGCTGGGTGGTTTGGACGCGGCGATCAGCAAAGCCGCCGGGTTGGCACAGTTGGGCAAGCATTACGCTGTGCGTTACCAGGAGGCACCCATGGGCGCCTTCGAGCGCTTCATCGTGAGCTTCAATCAATCGGCGATGCTGGCTGGCATGCAGAACTACGGCGTGAAGCTGCCGGCCTGGGTGGCGCAATTGCCGGCGCTGGCGCCGGAGCTCAACATGCTGCGTTCGGCCGAAGCAGGGCACCCGAATATTTATTCGTATTGCTTTTGCTCGCCGCATTGATTGTACGGTTGAGTTCGGGAAAGCGTACGGCTGCCTTAAAAAAATGGGCAGCCACGCCTGCGAAAAACCTCATCTTGCCCGGCGTCATTCCTGCGAAAGCCGGAATAACGTGAGGCAAGGTCAGCGTTCATGGCAAGAGCGAATCGAAACGGCGACACAAACCCACGGGAATCCCGTATTCCATCTCAGCCAACGCTGGCGTGGTAATACCCGTCTTGCTGCGCCACATGCATCGGCATGCCGAAGGCCTGCGTCAGTGCTTCGCTCGTCAGCACGCTGGCCTTGTTGCCGGCATGCAGCACGCGTCCCTCGCGCAACACCACCACGTGATCGATTTCCGGCAGGATTTCTTCCACGTGATGCGTAACCAGCACGAGCGTGACGCCGTGTTGGGCAAGCTTGCGCAGGGTTTCGAGAAAGCGTCGACGGTTGGCTGGATCGAGTCCGGTGCAGGGTTCGTCCAGCAGCAATGCGCGTGGACGATGGACCAATGCGCGCGCGATCAGTACTCGACGTGCCTCGCCGGTAGAGAGACTGCCCAGATGGCGACCGGTCAGGTGTGATGCATCCACCTGCGACAGCGCTTCCAGCGCATCTTGGCGCATGACAT
The DNA here is from genome assembly GCF_003363155.1 of Dyella monticola. Taxonomy (GTDB): domain Bacteria; phylum Pseudomonadota; class Gammaproteobacteria; order Xanthomonadales; family Rhodanobacteraceae; genus Dyella_B; species Dyella_B monticola. The sequence goes on from NZ_QRBE01000017.1 coordinate 9,653, forward strand.
TGGTCACCGCGTGTTCCGTCCACAGGCCGCGCGCGGCGAAAAAGCCGGAAACGACCGCATCGAACACTTCCAGCGGCGCATCCTCATTGGTGTAGTCGGTCTGCACGGCGGGCGAAACAATACCGATAAGACTGCGCAGCTCGCTCACATTCCAGCGATCGCGTCCAAACACCTGGATGGTGGCTGCGCCATCCGCGCGCGCGAGCGGATAGATCTGGCGCGCGATGAGCTTGATCAAGGTGGATTTGCCCGATCCATTCGCGCCCAGGATGGCGGTGTGCTGGCCCACGGACAAGCGCAGGCTCAGGCGATCGAGAATTAGGCGGTCGCCGCGCAGGACGCTGGCTTCATGCATGGCCAGCAGGGGCGGGGATTGAAGACGGGAGGCATCGGGGTTCATTCCCGAACCTTGCCTGCAATGGATAGCGATGGCAAGCGATGGACGTACAGACGTCCAGACGTCCGTGCTTGGGTAACGTTATTGTGTCTGCGCCTGAATCTGCTTGTCCTCATCGGCGGCCTGCTTTGCGGCGGCCTTGCTTACGTCCTTGGCGCGTTGTTCATCCTGTTTCAGGGCATCCCACGGGGCGCTCACTTGGGCCTGCGTGGATGCCGCGCTTGGATCGGATTGCGGCGCGGGCGGTTTGTGGCTGCAGGCACCCAGGGTCAACAGACAGAGCACGGCAATGGCGGTTTTCATGAGGCGGCCTCGGACGGTATCGGCAGAGTGTCCCGCGACATGCCGCTGCAAACAAGCGCCATTCATGTAAGCTGCGCGCATGAATAACCGCACCGACGCCTGGCAGCTGCAGGACCATACCGCGCTCATCACCGGTGCCAGCAAAGGCATCGGCTATGCGACGGCGCGCGAGCTCGCCAGCCTGGGTGCGGACCTGTTGTTGGTGGCGCGCGATGACGACTACCTGGAACAGGTGCGCGTGGAATTGACGGACGATTTTCCCGGCATCGAAGTCCTGGCGTTTGCCGCCGATGTCAGCGAGGCGGAAGAGCGGCTGGCGGTGTTCGACTGGGTGGCCGATCTGGACATGCCCGTGTCGATCCTGGTCAACAATGCGGGCGGCAATACGCCCAAGGCGACGCTGGATTACGAAGAAGCCGAGTACCGCACCATCTTCGAGCAGAACCTTTTCTCTGCGTATGAAATGTGCCGCCTCGCGCACCCCCATCTTATCCAGCATGCGCATGCCGCGATCGTGAATGTCGGCTCGGTCTCGGGCATCATGCACGTGCGCACCGGTTCGCCGTATGGCATGACCAAGGCCGCACTCCACCAGCTAACGCGCAATCTCGCCGCCGAGTGGGCTGTCGACGGTATTCGCGTGAATGCGGTGGCGCCCTGGTACATCCGCACGCAGCGTTCGGAACCCGCGCTGGCCGATACCGATTACCTGGATGAAGTGCTCGACCGCACGCCACTACGTCGTATCGGCGAGCCGGAAGAAGTGGCCGCGGCCATCGCTTTCCTGTGCCTGCCTGCGGCGAGCTACATCACCGGTCACGTGCTCGCGGTCGATGGCGGATTCCTCAACTACGGCTTTTGAAGGAATGCAGTTGTCCACAGCCGTTGGGGAAACCCTGGTGACAAGCCTGTGGACAAGTTTTCACATTGCTTGCGCGACAAGCACTTGCATGACATTGCGCAGATTTTGCTCAGCCACCTCCGACGCGGGTGATGGGTTCAGCCATCGAAGCCTCGCCCTACCGCTACCGCCCAGGGCTCGCGTTGCGCGCACAGTCGCTGGGTAATGATCTTGTCCAGGCGTTTGGCAACGGGTTTCAGATGCTGCCAGCGTGCGGCTTCGTCTTCCATCTCGCTTACAGAAAGCGGCTGCGTGACAACGAGCCCTGCGCCCGCAAGCTGGCGTGAGGCATGCCAAAAATGGTACGCACCAGACAACTCTTTGATTGCGGTAATCGGCTGATGGCATGTTTGGGCGAGGTGCCATAACAGCGCGGTTGCGTACCCTTTGCGCCGAAAGTGTTCCGCAATCTTGATGTCGAACACGTAAACGCGGTCGTCAAGCGGCGATGCCGCGTAGATCGCTGTGCCGACCTTGTCGCCAGACCGGTTATAGATAACGACATGGATGTCCGGGTTCGGCGCGGTAAAGGTCTTGTAGTAGTTCGCCGTGGTCTTGGTCGTGATGAAGGGAAGGCGTGCAAGCCTGCGTCGTCCGCGCCATCTGCGTAACTGGGTTTTCAGCACATTCATCGAATTGTCCTTCTGATCGCATCGTACGAGTTCGATCTACGAAACTAGCCTACTGGGTGCTGAGCGTCGGTACGGCAAACCTGTCCGACATGTCGGACAAAGACGCACATAAAAGTCGTCTTTTGTGGCGCTACCGATTAGGTCATCCTGCTCGCGGGGAGTTTCTTCCACTACGCAGAGGACGCATTATGTTCCGCACATCGCACCATCTTGTTCGTAAGGTTTTTCTCGCGACGCTTATCGCGGGGCACGTCGCCGCCGTTGCCGCGCACGACCATCGGCCATCCACCGGGCTGGGTGAGTCATGGCCGAATGTCGCTGATCAGAGCGCCAGCCCGTATTGGCATGTGTATACGTTCGAACGCGATGGCGTCAGGTACGTGCAGGTCAATGATCAAAGCGGCCGCGTGCATGCCGCGTTCGGTCGTGCGGGCACGGTGGTGTTTCCTTTGCCGGTGGGTGTGGATGCTGAGCACACGACCGTGGCAGCGCCGGGTGCTAAGGAAAGTAGTTCCGCGCAGACGCTCTATCGTGACGATGAGATCACTGTGACGGCTGAGCCGCAGAACGATGGGACAGTGGAGTTTCGTGTTGAAATGGTAGCTGGCGACCCGACTGCTGATAATCAGAATCTGATGTATTGACTGTTACCCAACGTCAAGCCGAACTGCTGCATCGTCGCTATTTAACCCACAGGCGAAGTGGCGTCGCTTCTCCGGTTTGCACCGAGGACGGCAGTGATCCGTCGCACAGTAAGACGGACAGGCCAACACCTTCGGGTATCTGGCGAAACCGTAGCGTGCCATCGAACACGCGCACGAATTGTCTGAGTTCATCGAGAGAGTTCATGCGTGCGCCTAGCTTGGGCGCTAGGCGTTCGCGTTCCTGCGAAAGCAGCAATGCCGTGGCCACATGTGCTGCATTGCGCGTGGCTTTGCCACGTAAGGCGACCCACCGTACACCACGATACCGACCGGAGCGGATTGTTAGGCTTACGCCATCGCATGCCGGCGACGCACTGATGAAGGCGACCACCTCGCAGGCTGTGCGATACAGGCCGGCCTGCGCGGCTTGTGAGAGAAAGCGCAGGCCGCGCCCCGGCGTCTGGCAGCTGTAGCCGATGCCGGCTTCGGCGAGCGCCTGGGCGACAGTTTCGCCCAGCGCGGCATCCAGCCCGCGCTGGCGCCAGGCGCTGGGGTGGATGCTTTCGGCCAGACGGTAGACCTGCGCATGCAGTTGCATGGCTTCCTTACTGTAGTGGTTTTTTTCCGCCTCGGGCACGAAGCGGGCCAGCACGTTGGCGTGATCGATGCGCAGCACGTCCACCACCGATTCCAATGCTTGGGATGTCTGCTGCAGGCGAAACTCGCCAAACAGTAGCCCCTCACGGATGGCCTCTTGGTTTGCTTGTGCAGTGCGCTGCGCGTGTTCCCGAAGGCGCCATTGCGCAGAGATATGTGCCCCAAAGACATACAGGCTAGTCATGGCCAAGGCCATGAACACCTGGGGTTCGAAAGTGCCGCCCGCACTCGGTTTCCATGCAAACGGCACCAAGGCGCTCATGCTGATCAGCGAGAGCGTGCCGCCCAGCACAGCAGCCCGCCAACCGCGCCGGAGGGTCAGCCACGCAGCCGGTAGAAACAAAGACATCAGCATGGCTGACTTGGAAGGGTCAGTGGCGACGTGATGCAGCGCCATCAGGCAAACCAGTGCCAGCACGGTGATTGCCGTATCGCGTGCGAGCGGGCTAAGTGCGAGTTCACGAATCGTGGGTAGTCGCCAAGAGCCGTCATTGTCTCCCATGCGGACCATGACCACCCAGGGCACAAAGAGAACCAGCACCATGTAGTGATTGATCCAGTAAAAGAACAGTGCTCCGGCGGGAATTGGGTACGAACCGGTAGGCAGGTGCAGCGTGAACAGGCGCAAGTATGCCGTGATGGCCCACAGTGTCGACAGGATCAACGTGCAATAAAGAAGCTTGCTGATATCCACTAGTCGGCGTTCTGGAAACAAGGCAGCACGCTTGCGAAACCATCCCACTACAGGCATGCCGAGAACGATGGGGGGAATGGATGCAACGACACACCAGGCCCAGCCGTAATCACTGAAGTGCTGGGCATTGTGATAACCCAATGGCAACAGCTCACCCAACGCCAATGCTGGCCAGTAGCGATACGGCACCAAAAACAAGCAAGCAACACGAAGCCCATACGCAAACGGCCACGGGGCCTGAGCCAGCATTCGGACGATGAGCAGGTAAATCACCGCGTAACCCAGCGCAACCAAGGCATGTATGTCCCAATGATGGGCTGCGAGGTGTCGACGGATGAATGGTGTGATCATGCGTTCCAGATCCCTGTGATAGCGCCACATTGCAACCCCTTTGTTATGGGGCGGCAGGACAGCAGGCAACTATTGAAGGGCTGCCATTGCCGATGGAAGTCGGTAGTGCGGTAGATCGTTATCGGCGAAGTGCGATGCCGGGTGACAGAAAACCGGAAGTGATGGTGATCGTCAGGTCACGCGTCCGCTCTCAAGCTGCGCTGGCGATCAACGCTTCAGCGGAATATCGGACAAGTCATAAACCGCAGCGCTTGCTCAGCAATGACTGAGCTGGCCGAGCAGTTCCTTTTCGCGCTCAAGCAGCGGCGGTTGATCGCTCTTGAAGGCGCGCGACAGGTTGCGCTCGTTCTCGTCATATTGGTCGCGCAATGAGGCACAGGTGTCGTGCACCGTCATGGGTGCGCAGTGATCCTGCACGAGTACGTAATGGCTGGCGACCATCGCTGCGTTGGCCTTGAGACCGGGTGTGATGTGACCCAGCGGCGTGGGAACGATGCCGGTCATCGCCAACGGTGCGTAATAAGGTTGCGGATTGCCGTCGTGGCTTTCGTAGGTGGTTTGATCGGTGGCGCGTACGCAACGGTATAGCGTGGTGGGTGGCGTAGGCGGTGGCGGCGGTGCCATCGCCATGGCTTGAGGTGTCTGTGGTGTGGGCGTGGATGGCGCCGGCGGTGGTGAGGCCTCCGATGCGTCGGCATCCACTTCCATGGTTTGCTGTTGTTGACCGCGTGCGCACGGGGTGCCTTGGAAAATCACCTGCCCTTGGGGGGTGCGGCATTTGTAGACGGTGAGCGTATCGGCGCGCGCTGGCGGCGCATGTATCTGCAGCGCCAGTGCGAACAGCACGGCGCCCGGAAGCAGCAGGTGGAGGCTGGCGCGGGTCATGTCGGTGATCTTATGCCGCGGAGGAGGTAGAGCGTCAGAATTCCACGGCATGTTCTTCGGCGGCGAACCCGATGCAGACGGCGCCTTCGCCCACGTTGACCATGCCGGTGATGCTCATCGGCGCCTGCATCAGCGTGACGTTGTACTCCGCGCAGGCCTGGGCCAGCTTGTCGTAGCCGGGCAGCGTTGCCAGTTCGGCCAGATCGCCGCCGTAAGCCGTACACATCACCGGCACCAAGAGGCCGGCGCGCACACGATCGGCCGCATAGGAGAACAGGGTTTCGCAACCGTGTTCCCAGCCGCGAACCTTGCCCACCGGCGTGGTATCGCCACGGTAGCCGCGTAGCAGCGGTTTGATGTCCAGCGTGGAACCAAGCACCGCGCTAAGCAGCCCGACGCTGCGGTCGCCTTTTTTCTTGGCGCGGGCACGCAGGTAATACAGGTCGCGCGGAAGCATGTAGCCGTACGAGTTCTCAGCGATATAGGCCAGCCGTTCGCGGATGGCGGCGGGCGTTTCATTGGCCTGGATCAGCCGTACGGCTTCTACCACGCAGGGCGCGGAACCTGCGAACAGGCTGCGCGTATCCAGTATGCGCATTAGAAAGGGGCCGGTGATGCCTGCCGGCTCGCGCACGCCGCGGTAATTTTTCAGTACCGCAAAGCTCGCTTTGACGACATTGTCGTAGATGGGGCTGCGCGTGGCGGTGATGGTGAGGCAGAACACGCAGTCGTTTTCCAGCACCAGCTGTTCCAGGAACAACTTCTGCACGTCTTCGACCGAGCATGGTTCGGTTTCCGCAGAATGGCTGCGGCTGCCCAGCTTGAGGTTGAGAAAGCGCGCGATCTCGGCCGGATCGCGATTGTCCTTGAAGCTGGCTTTATCGACGCGCACGGCGATAGGCATCACGGCGATGCCATGTTGTTGCAGGAAATCCTGCGGCAAATCGCAGGAAGCATCGATGGCCAAGCCCATGCGCATGGTCTGACTCCCTCTCATCACGGTGCGAGATCAACATAGCACGCGGCCGCCTAAGCGCACTGTCGTGATGCGCCGGTGGCGGCCCCCGAGCGGCATGCCGGTCCGTGAGCCTTCGGTCAATGGCGGTGACGTGCACGGCGATTGGGGCCGCTTCGGTTGGCGTTGACGAACCCGTGGTGACCGTAGCCAGCCCCTCTCAGGTGCAAGAAAGCTAGGCGAGGCCGCTCACCGATGCCTCAGGAAGGGGTAACGAAGGGCCACAGGCCCTAAGATGAGCACACTTGAGACTTGGCATCCTGCCGGCGTGGCGTCGCCGGTCATGCACGGCGAGGGCTAGTCGTGCCGTATACGAGTGCTTCAATGAAAACAAAACACGAAATCGTCACCAATTGGTTGCCCCGCTACACCGGTGTGTCGCTCGATCAATTTGGCAGCCATATCCTGCTCACCAACTTCGGTCATTACGTCGATCTGTTCGCACAGTGGCATGGCGTGGAAGTGCAAGGGCGCGACCGTCCCATGCCTAGCGCCACGGCCGACGACATCACGCTGATCAACTTCGGCATGGGTAGCCCTAATGCGGCCACCGTGATGGATTTACTCAGTGCGGTACAGCCCAGCGCAGTGCTCTTTCTGGGTAAATGCGGTGGCGTGAAAAAGAAGAATCAGCTAGGCGATTTGATCTTGCCGATCGCCGCCATTCGCGGTGAAGGCACCAGCAACGATTATCTGCCGCCGGAGGTGCCTGCATTACCGGCGTTCCAACTGCAGCGTGGTGTGTCCACCATGATCCGCGACCTGGGCCACGACTACTGGACGGGCACCGTCTACACCACCAACCGTCGCGTGTGGGAACACGACGAAACGTTCAAGGATTATCTGCGCCGCACACGCTGCATGGCGGTGGATATGGAAACGGCGACGATCTTCGCGGCCGGTTTCGCCAATCACATCCCTTGCGGTGCGTTGTTGCTGGTGTCCGATCAGCCCATGATTCCGGAAGGGGTGAAAACCGAACTCAGTGATCGCAGCGTCACCACGCAATACGTGGAAGCGCATATCCGCATTGGCATCGAGGCACTGAAATTGGTGCGGCGGAATGGACGCAGCGTGAAGCATCTTCGGTTTGAGGATGAGCCGGGGGAGTGATTGGACACCCTCACAGAAGTGATCATTTTGTGAGGTGCAGGCTTGCATGGGGCTGACGGGGGAAGGGGCGAAAACCACGAGCCTTGTAATTTCTTACGATTATTCGTAAGTTTTTGTCGTTGACTTCCAGCTGCAAGAGCCCTTAATTTCATTGGTAACAATTTGCTAATGAGCCGTTAAGCACTTGCGGTCCGAGCAATTTGAGGGAATGGGGTTAGAAACAATCGTCAGTTTACTTGACTAACCAGGTTGACCTGGCTGGGTAGGGGACTGTTTTGACGATTCAAAAACTACGGATTTTTCGCTGCTGGGGAGCATCAAATGAGCAATAAAAAGGTTGTGTCCGTATCGAACAGGATGCCCGTGCGTCACACCGCGCTGGCTGTTGCCGTTGCCATCGGCTTCGGGTTTTCAGGGCACGTGTTGGCGCAGGCCACCACGGGTACGATTTTCGGCCAGGCGCCCGTCGCCAGTGGCGAAACCGTGCAAGTTGTTGGTGGTTCGGGTTTCAACCGCACCATTCCGGTCGATAAAAGCGGTCGTTACAGCGTTACGCTGCCGGTGGGTTCGTATACCGTCACGCTGATTCAAAACGGCCAGAGCATTCAAACCAAACAAAACGTCACCGCACTGGCCGCTAAAGCGGTAGCGGTCGACTTCGTTGCTGCCGGTGGCGCGAACGCCTCCAATACGCAGAACTTGTCTTCGGTGATGGTGACGGCCAATGCCATTCCGCCGATCGACGTGACGTCGACGCAGGAAAGCACCGTTATCACCTCCGAGCAGCTGAAGAATCTGCCGCTGGCGCGCACCGGCGCCGCCATTGCGCTGCTGGCTCCAGGCACAGTTCAAGGTTCCACCAACCTCGGTAATGGCCCGACGGGCGAGCCATTGGTTTCGTTCGGTGGTTCATCGGTTGCGGAGAACGCCTACTACATCAACGGCTTCAATACGTCCGATCCGATCGCCAATGAAGGCGGTATCACGCTGCCATACGGCGCGATTGCACAGCAGGAAACGCTCACCAATGGTTACGGCCCTGAATATGGTCGCTCGACCGGCGGCGTGATCAGCCAGGTCGGTGCCAGCGGCACCAACACGTGGCATTTCGGTGGCGCCGTCTTCTGGCAGCCGCAAGACGTGCAGGGTACGCAGCAGAACCTGTATTTCGACAACCCGTCGATTCCGTCCCAGATCGGTAGCCAGTACCAGTACCGCAACAAGAATACTTCCTGGCAGCAGATTTACGACGCTTATGTTGGCGGCCCGCTGATCAAGGACAAGCTGTTCTTCTTCCTGGCGGCGGAAGCCGACCGTACTTCGACGGACACCGTTGGCCCGACCACACAGCCGAACGCGTACACCAATCATTACTCCAATCCGAAGTACTACGCGAAGGTCGATTGGAACATCACAGACTCCAACATCCTGTCGTTCACTGATATCAAGAACACGTACCAGTACAACGGCAACATTTACGACTACGACTACGACAACCACTCGGTGACCGGTTACCAGGGACCGAATACGTCGCAAAAGAACTCCTTCAACATCTGGATCGGCAAGTTCACGTCGTACATCACCGACGATCTGACGCTGAATGCCATGATCGGCAAGATGGATGGTCATTACTTCACTGCCATCCCGGGCGTGGGTTCGTCCGACGATCCGGCGATCACTAATCAGCAGTTCGAGAATCCAGCATTCTGCGCGGCCCTGAACTGCGTAACCAACCAGACCTATGCGACGGTCAACAATCCTGCTCATCGGTCGGAAGAAACCAATCTTCGTTTCGACCTGACCTACAAGCTGGGCGACCACACGTTGCAAGTCGGTATCGATAACCAGACGTCGCGCGATATCGAAGATGGTTCAAGCACCACCGGTCCCGGCTACTACTGGGAATATGGCACCGTGCAGAACCCGTCTGCGCCGCTTGAGGGCTCTCCGTACGTGGGCCCGCCAGGCTCGAACTATTACGTCAGCAAGGTGGTGTACAACACCAGCGCGACCGTGCAGGTGACGCAGCGCGCCCAGTACATCAAGGATACGTGGCAGGCAACGCCGAACCTGCTGCTGAACCTCGGTCTGCGTAACGATACGTTCGTCAACGACAACGCCCAGGGCGTTGCCTATATCAACGAAACCAAGCCGCAATGGGCGCCGCGCCTGGGCTTCAGCTGGGACATCCTCGGCGATTCCACCATGAAGTTGTTCGGCAACGCCGGCCGTTACTATCTCGCCATCCCAAGTGGTGTGGCTGTGCGTGAAGCCGCTGCGTCGCTTTACACCAACCAGTGGTATACGTACTCGGGCATGACGTCGACTGGTATTCCGACGGGTCTGACCCCGATCTACTCGTGCGGGCAGGGTGGTGTTTGCGGTCCTGGTGTTCCCACTTCGGCCAACAATGAGTTCGGTCAGACGCTGGATCCGTCCACCATCGCAGCGCAAAACCTCAAGCCGGAATACCAGGATTCGTACGTGCTGGGCTTCCAGCATCAGTTTGCTCCGAATTGGGATTACGGCGTGACGGTGACCCGCACCAAGCTCGGCCGCATCATCGACGATACGGCAGAAGGTCCGAGCACGATTTGCCAAATCGTGACGGAAGAGAATCCGCAGCTCGGTCCCTACACCGGTACCTGCAATCTGGACGTCAACGGCAGTCTCCTGATCAACCCGGGTAATACGAACGACTTCAAGATCATCAACCCTGCCGGTGGTTACGTGTACGGCTCGGTGTCGCCGTCGCAACTGGGCTTCCCGCGTGCGTACCGCAACTACTATTCGCTGGAAACCTTCCTGGAGCACACGTGGGATGGTAAATGGACGGCCAAGCTGGATTACGTCTATTCCAAGAGCTACGGCACGACGGAAGGTCCGACGGATTCGGGTATTGGCCAGGGCGGCACCTCGCAGTCCATTACCGAGCAGTGGGACTTCAGCCAGCTGATGCAGTACTCCAACGGCCTGCAGTCCAACAGCCGCAAGCACGTGCTGAAGGGCTACGGTACCTACCAGTTCCTGCCCGAGTGGTCGATCAGTGCCGTGGTTACCCTGGCTTCCGGCACACCCATCGAATGCTTGGGCTACTACGGTCCGGCCCAGACCGACCCGATCGGTTACGCGATTTACAGTAGCGGTGCCTACCATTGGTGCGGTGGCAACCCGGCCCCGTCAGGCAGCACGGGCTTCACGCCTTGGATCCACACGCTCGATCTCGCGCTGCAGTACCGCCCGCTGTGGGCCGAGAAGAAGCTGGCCTTCCAGCTGCAGGTTCGCAATATCACCAATGAGCAAAAGGTTACCCAGTATGACGGCGAATACGGCTTAAGCGCCGCACCGAACCCGTTGTACAGGACCCCGACCATCCAGGCCGACGGCATTGCCGCCATGGAAGCACCGCGTACGGTCCAGCTTGGTGTGACCTACGATTGGTAAGGAGTAGTGCGAAGTGGCCGACCGGCCGCTTCGCTCAATAGGAGTCGCTGATTATCCAGCGACTCCCAGGTTGTTAAGCCCCGCGTTCCAGGAACGCGGGGTTTTTTGTTTTCCAATACCAAGAATCGCAAAATATCTCGACGAATTATGGGTTATTACTGTTGACTTTCTGTTACCCCTTCGCGTAGCTTCCATGAGCGAATTGCTAAAGGGGAGTTAAACCTCCAGCCAAGCTATTTGTAGGGGTCAGGGAGAAAAAGCGATTGGCGCAGGGAGCTTGCTTCGGAATCGGGTCCCGAGGCGGGTGGTTGCGCATGATTTTGAAATCTTTCGTTTTCATGCTACCGGGGAGCATCCAATGAGCATTAGGAAGTTTGTTTCTGCACCGAATGGGATACCGGTGCGTCACACTGCGCTGGCAGTGGCCGTCGCCGTGGGCTTCGGCTTTTCCAGCCAGGTTTTTGCGCAGGCGACCACAGGCACCATTTTCGGCCAGGCGCCGGTCGCCAGCGGCGAAACCGTGCAGGTTGTCGGTGGTTCGGGTTTCAACCGCACCGTTCCGGTCGACAAGAGCGGCCGTTACAGCCTCACGCTGCCGGTCGGTGTGTACACCGTTACGCTGATCCAGAACGGTCAGAACGTTCAAACCAAGCAAAACGTCACCGCGCTTGCCGCTAAATCCGTGGCGGTCGACTTCGTCGCCGCAGCCGGAGCTACCAGTACTAATGCGCAGAACCTGTCTTCGGTGATGGTGACGGCCAATGCCATTCCGCCGATCGACGTGACGTCGACGCAGGAAAGCACCGTTATTACCGCCGAACAGTTGAAGAATCTGCCGCTGGCACGTACCGGTGCGGCCATCGCGTTGCTGGCACCCGGCACCGTGCAGGGTGCCACGGCGCTCGGTAACGGTCCGACCGGTGAACCGCTGCTTTCGTTCGGTGGTTCGTCGGTGGTTGAAAACGCGTACTACATCAACGGTTTCAACACCACCGATCCGCTGTCTGACTCCGGTGGTATCACGCTGCCGTATGGCGCGATTGCTCAGCAAGAAACGCTCACCAACGGTTATGGTCCTGAATACGGCCGCTCGACCGGTGGCGTAATCAGCCAGGTCGGTGCCAGCGGCACGAACACCTGGCACTTCGGTGGCGCCATGTTCTTTACGCCGTCGGGGCTGCAAGGTAACCAGGGCAATCTCTACTACGCCAACCCTGCCATCACCCCGAGTGTTGCCGCAGCCAACAACCTGGGCAATGTGACCCCCGGTACGTTGCTTGATTATCGCAACGGCAACTCTCAGTGGGAGCAGGTCTACGACGCCTACGTCGGTGGCCCGCTGATCAAAGACAGACTGTTCTTCTTCCTGGCAGCCGAAGCTGACCATAAAGAGCAAGATAACGTCGATGTGGTCAGCTCGCCGTACGAGTATCAGAACAGCTACTCCGACCCGAAGTACTACGCCAAGTTGGACTGGAATATCACCGACTCGAACACCTTGTCGTTGACCAGCATCAAGAACACCGAGTCGTACAGTGGCCCGTATTACAACTACGACTACGACACCAAGACTGAAGGTGACTTGGCGGGATATCAGCAGTCGTTCAAGAATAGCTTCAGCATCAACGTCCTCAAGTTCACGTCGTATATCACCGACGACCTGACCTTGAATGCAATGATCGGCAAGCTGGATGGCACGTACTACACCAACACGCCTGGCGCCGCGGGAAATGCGGACCTTCCCAATATCGCCAATCCCAGCTTCCAGTCTGTCAATGGCGCAACGCCCAATGGCGGTGCGGGGTACTCCAACGCGCAGGTAAATGCCCTGGCATCCAATCCGGCCCACAAGTCATCGGAAGTCAACTTCCGCTTCGACCTGACCTACAAGCTGGGTGACCATACGTTGCAGGCGGGTCTGGACAACCAGACCACGACTGACAAAGAAGACGGCTCGCTCCCGACTGGGCCGGGCTATCAGTGGGTGTATGAGAACACCGCCAAGGCGGGAACGCCGATCGCCGGTAGCACCCCCGGTGTAGCGCCGTACGTTGCCCCGATTGCGGGTGCGGACTATGTAACGAAGACGGTCTTCATCACCAGCACCTCGGTAGCGGTGAAGCAGTATGCGCAGTACATCAAGGATACGTGGCAGGTTACGCCTAACCTGCTGTTGAACCTCGGCCTGCGTAACGACCAGTTCACCAACTACAACCCGGACGGCGAACCGTATGTAAACCTGCATAAGCCGCAGTGGGCGCCTCGCCTGGGCTTCAGCTGGGACATCATGGGCGACTCCACCATGAAGTTGTTCGGCAATGCCGGCCGCTATTACATGGCGCTGCCGACCGGCGTGGCTTTGCGTGAAGCTTCGGCTTCTACCTTCACCAGCCAGTACTACACCTACACGGGCGTTACCCCGACGGGTATTCCTACCGGCCTGACCCCGATTTATTCCTGCGGCCAGACCTGCGGCGCCGGTGTTCCGGTGTCGGTGAACAACGAATACGGCGAGCCGCTCGATCCCTCTACGGTGGCTGCAGCGAACCTGAAGGCGTCGTATCAGGACTCGTTCGTGCTGGGCTTCCAGCACCAGTTCGCGCCGAACTGGGACTACGGTGTGACGGCTACGTGGACCAAGTTGGAAAGCCTGATCGACGATACGGGTGAGGGTCCGCTCGCCATCTGTACCGCGTTGCTGGCTCAGAACCCCGGCCTGCTCAATGCAGCGCCGAACGCCGGTGCCGATTGCGGCCCCAGCATGTACGTCAACGCCAGCATCCTGATCAATCCGGGCGCCACCGAGCAGTACAAGATCAAGAACCTCAACGGCGGCTACAGTTATGCGACGGTCTCGCCGAGCATGCTTGGCTTCCCGGCTGCGTTCCGTCACTACTACTCGTTGGAAAGCTTCATCGAGCATACCTGGGACGGCAAATGGACGGCCAAGCTGGACTACGTGTATTCGAAGAGCTACGGCACCTCCGAAGGTCCGGTGCAGTCGAACATCGGCCAGGGCGGTTCCTCGCAGTCGGCGACGGAACAGTGGGACTACACGGCGATCATGTCCTACGCCAATGGTCTGGAAGCCAACAACCGCAAGCATGTGCTGAAGGGCTACGGTACCTACGCCTTTACGCCGGAGTGGTCACTCAGCGCGGTGCTGACGCTGGCTTCCGGTACGCCGGTGTCCTGTTTGGGTCTGTACGGTCCGGACCAGAGCAACCCGGGTCTGGCTTACGGTCCGGGTAACTATCACTGGTGCGGAGGCGTGCCCACGCCGACGGGTTCGACGGGCTTCACGCCGTGGATCCATACGTTGGATCTGGCTCTGCAATATCGTCCGGAATGGGCGGCCAAGAAGCTGGCGTTCCAGGTGCAGGTCCGCAACATCACCAACGAGCAGAAAATCACGCAGTACGTATCCGACTATGGCAGCACGACCGGTCCGAGCCCGCTATACAAATCGGGTGTGGTGGAACCGGCCGCTTTTGCCGCCGTGGAGCAGCCGCGTACCGTCCAGTTCGGTATCACCTACGACTGGTAAGCCGTTACGCAAACCGAGGCAGTTGGTTCGCCAGCTGCCTCGATCGTTACTTCACAACACCAAAAAGCCGCCGGATCATCGGCGGCTTTTTGTTTGGGCGCACGTCGGTGGACGCAATCAGTCTTGCTGGTCCTGCGTGAGGCGCGCGCGCAGCGGCGCCAACTGCGTTTCGTAGCGCATCGCGCGCGCGGTGTCCTTGCGCAGTGGCTGGCGTACCTGCGCGGCGCTGGCGGTGCTCAACACGACGCGTGATGTCTTATGGAAGTCGAGGCACGCCGGATCGAAGCTCAGGCCACAGAAGTCCAGCAAGCGCCGCGTTTGGGTCTCAGGATCGGCGAGCAACGCTTCATAGGAGAAATCGAGCACCTGTCCCGGATAGCGTTGCAGCCAGTAACGGCTGAGCCTGGCGAAATCCAGGTAGTAGCTCGCCATGTCGTCGAGGTCGTAGCTAAAGTGCGAACCCGTGCTGAAAAGCTGGCGATAACAGGCCAGGCAGGTTTCCAGCGGGTCGCGATGTACGTTCACGATACGTGCACCCGGCAGCATCGCTCGCGCGGCGCCGACCAATTCCCACGTAACGGTGTTCTTGTCGGTGAAGAGCGGACGCTGTTGCCGCCAGCGTGCCGTGCGGTCGAGGTATTCACGCCCCAATCGCGCCCAATCTTCCGCGGTAGCCGATGCGACCCATTGCGGAAAGGGTTGCTTGCGACGGCGCGATTCGCCTTCGATGACTTGTGGCAGATCGAGAATTTCATTGGCACCTTCCACCTGCGGATGCGAAGCCAGGATCTGCTCGATCAAGGTGGAGCCCGAGCGCGGCAAGCTGATAATGAGGATGGCCTCGCGACCCAGTGCTGGATCGACCGGTGCAGGCGGGGAGGTGGCGAACGCGGACATGATGGCATCCACCTTCGCGTTCTCTTCCCTTGCATTCCACAGCACTTGGCGACGTTTCAGCGTATTGGCTTCACGCAGTGCTTCAAACGCTTCGCTGTAAAGGCGCTGGTCTTCAAGCGCTTTGGCGAGCGCAAAGCCAAGGGACACGCGCGCGTCGGCAGATAGGCCCGGCTTACGAAACGCGCGACGCAACGAGGCGGTGTCCGCTTCGCTAAAGGGCTCGGTTTTCAGATTGGCGAGGGCGTACCAGGCGCCGGCATGTTCGGGCTGGCGCTTGAGTACTTCACGATAGTGCGCAGCGCCGGCAGCGATATCACCCAGATGCACAAACGTATCGGCCAAGCTGATGCGCGCGGTGACATGGCTGGGATCCAGTGATAGTGCGCGCTCAAACACACGGCACGCTTCCTCCGCATGCAATTGCAGTTTCAGTGCCTTGCCCAGGTTGTACCAGGCGGAGGCCATGTCGGGCGCTAGTTCGCATGCGCGACGAAATGCACCGATGGCGTCCTGCACCTTGCCGCATTCGAACAGCGAAATGCCGTAGCTCATCAGGATGACGGGGTCATCCGGGCGAAGCGTGTCGGCTTGCCGAAATGCATCCGCCGCTTTGACAGGGTCGCCGCGCATCTGCGACGAAATTCCTAGCAAACGATGCGCTTCGGCACTTTTCGGTGCCATCGCCATGACACCGATCAGCGTGCGCTCGGCAGCGTCCGGCTGACCACGGCTCAATGCCTTGACCGCTTCATCCAACAAACGACGCGCCGACGGCGACAAGCCAGCGGCGCGGTCTTCCGGTGCGTGAGTTCCATGGGTCATGGTGGACGACTGCCCTGATAAAAATGTCTGCAACAAGGGAAAAAGAGTACATGAGCGGCTCCCTTCGTGACAGGACCGACTTGATCGCGACGCACAAAAAAGGCCCCATTTTCAGGGGCCTTTGCATGCGAAAGACGATGAATCAGTAGCGCGGAACGCTGCTGTCAATTTCACCGGCCCACGCATCGATGCCGCCGTCCACGCTGTAGATCTGCGTGAACCCATGCGCCGCGAAACGCTCGGCGACGCCACGGCTCGAAACGCCGTGATGGCACATAAAGGCGATGGGCATGTCTTTGGGCAGGTTGGCGAGCGCCTGATAGCCTTCTTCTTCCAGCACGCGTGCCTGCGGCAGCGGCGGGGCGATGGCGCGGCCCTGGGCGGGGCGGGTGTCGATCAGCGTGATGCTGCCGGCGGCAAGGCGATGCTTGAGTTCCTGCACGCTCATCGACTGCACGCCGCCGCCTGCGCCGGGAAACTTCAGGCTGAGGCCCTCGCCCTGCATGGTGGAGACCCAGTCGATCACGATGCCCTTGGCGCGCTGCGCGCTGGCCGGGTCGAAATGCACCTCGATGCCGTTGGCGGTGACGACGATGTCGTGCTCACTGGCGGGCGCGAGCTGGAAGCCGGCGCTGTGATCCGGGCCGATCTCCAAATGCAGTGCCAGGCCTTCGGCATTGGCCGTGCCGGCGCGAATGGCGTCGGCCGCTTTATCCGTGATGCTGATTTCCGGCGGCGTGCGATCCGGTGCCGCGGCGCCAAACAACTGATGCAGCTCGCCGCTGCCGTACATCTGGCGGATGATGTCGGCACCGCCCACCAACTCGCCGTCGACATACAACTGTGGAATGGTCGGCCAGTTGCCGAACACCTTGATGCCTTCACGGATTTCCGAATCTTCCAGCACGTTGACGGTGTGGTATTCGGGCAGCAGCTCGTTCAACGTATTGGTGGCGGTGGCGGAGAAGCCGCACATGGGTTGCTGGCGGGTACCCTTCATGAACAGCACCACGCGGTGGTCTTTCAACAGGGTTTCGATACGGTCGCGGGTGGCGGTGTCCAGGGACATGAGGGGCTCCGGCAAAGAGGGACAATGATACGCCGGATATATATCGAGGCGTGCGCCGCCGCTTCAAGCCTTCCCGTGTCGCAGCGTTAGGCCGCGGGTTTGAGCTCCTCCAGCTCAGGCTTCTTGCGCCGGGCCAGCGGTGCCAGCGCCAAGGCCGCCATGGGTGATGGTTCCACCAGCTCGCGGCTGGCGTGGCCCAGCGCGGTCGGCTGTTCGCTCCAGTGGATCAGCTCCATGGCGCCGTATTCGTCTTCCACCAGCGCGGTGCAGTGTTCGACCCAGTCGCCGTCGTTCAGGTACACCACGCCGTCGATCGTGCGCACTTGGCCAAAGTGGATGTGGCCGCAGATGTGGCCGTCCACGTTGTGCTCGCGCGCGCCGGCGGCGACGCGTTCCTCGTAGGCGCGGATATAGGCCAGCGCCTTGCCGATGTGCGATTTCACGATGATCGACAACGGCAGATACGGCATCGCCATGCGGCGGCGCCAGGCGTTGACGCGGCGGTTGCCCCAGCACACGAAGCGGTGCATCGCTTCGCCCAGATGCAGCATCCAGCTGCGGCCAATCTGCTCGGGGTCGTATTCATCGCCGTGGCTCACCCGATAGCGGCGGCCGTCGGCACCGGTGTGAATGGCGTCCAGCTCGATGCGCACGCCGCAGATGGATTGACCCACGAGCCCCCGCAGCGCGCAGTCGTGGTTGCCGGGGATGTAGGTCACTTCCACGCCGCGCCGGGCCATGTCCAGCACTTCGGCGATCACGGTACCGTGGTCCGGATGCCACCAGCGGCGGCGGCTCAGTGATTCCAGATCAATGATGTCGCCCACCAGATAAAGCTTCTGGCACTGCAGGTTGCGCAGGAAGTCCAGCAGGTAGGCGGCTTTGCAATCCGGCGTGCCCAGATGCACGTCGGAGATGAAGGCGCTGCGGCAGCGAAGCATGGCCATGGCGTCGTTCCCCGGTTGGTTGCCGGGACCACAGTCTGGCGCCGGAACGTCACCGAGCGATGGCGAAATGGTTGCAAGGAGGTTGCCGTGACGGCTTTTTCCCTCGAAAAAGTGGGAAAACGCGGGTAGCTATGCGATAACAGCCGGGGGAAGGGAGAAAATATGCATGACGACGCCAGCCGCGACGCCGCTCGCACAATGGCGTGAGGCCGCGCACGTGTGCCTCGCGCGCGGCGACCTGCAACAGGCCGGGGCGTTGTTCCGGCAGGTGCTGGAGGAAGCGCCCGATGACGTGGAGGCGTTGCAGGTGCTCGGTGCGGCGCAACTGGCGGCCGGGGATTTTTCCATTGCCGCGCAGACACTGCGGCATGTCCTGAGCCAAGCGCCGGATTTGTTCGTAGAGCGGCTACGGCTGGGGTTGGCGCTGGAGCAACTTGGACAATCCCATGCGGCATTGACTGCCTATTTCGGCGCATTGCGTACAGCGCAAAATCAAGGACGCTGGCTCAATGACGACACCACCGCGCCCGCACTTCGCGAGGCGGTGAAACATGCGATCGGCTATGTCGATACGGGACGGATCGAGGGGTTCCATCGCATCCTTGAAGCGTTGCAGCACCGGCATGGCGCTTCTGAGCTGCAGCGCGTGCAGCACTGCCTGGAGGCTTATCTGGGTCAGCGCGCCGCCGAGATCACCGATCCGCGCCAACGGCCCAAATTCCTCTACTTTCCTGGCATTCCCAACCGACCTTATTACCCGCGAGAACGCTTTCCTTGGCAGGACGCGCTGGAAGCGGCCACCGCATGGATACGCGAAGAGCTGCATGGCGTGCTGGCGCAGGCGCAGAGCTTGGAAGCGTTTCTTGGGCCACCGCCGCCGGGGCAGGCATCGATGCTGGATTCAACCGGGCCGCAGCCGGCCGCATGGGATGCGTACTTCTTCCAGCGTCACGGCCAGCGCTATGCGGCACATGCTCAAGCCTGTCCACGCACCGCCGCATTGCTCGATAGCCTGCCGCTGACGCGCATCCGCGATCATGCGCCCGAAACGCTGTTTTCCGTGCTCAGCCCCGGCACTCATATCCTGCCGCACACGGGCGTGACCAACGTGCGCCTGGTGACGCACCTGCCATTGATCGTGCCACCCGACTGCGCATTGCGCGTAGGCGGCCAAACACATGTCTGGCAGGAAGGCCGCTGTGTGACCTTCGACGACACTTTCGAGCACGAAGCATGGAATCGCAGCGCAGAAACGCGCGTGGTGTTGATCCTGGATAGCTGGAATCCGGCCCTGACTGAGATCGAGCGTGTTGCCTTGACCGAGCTGGTCGAGGCGATCGGCGATTTCAACGCGGCAGGCGAGCCGTAGCGCGTGCTTATCTTTTCAAGCACGAAAAAGCATCACGCGTAGCCAAGCCGCTCGATCAGCGGACGCACGATCGGCAACACCGGCTCGAACATCTCTCGATAGGCAAGCCAGCGATGCACTGCGCGCGCGTGAATGCCTTGCGTCACTTGCGCATAGCTTGGCGTGCTGATGTACGCCTTGCCACGCGCATGCTCGGCAAATCGTGTCATGGGTGATACATCGTCCACGCCAAGAAAATGACCCAGCCGCAGCACATTTTCTTCAAAGCGCGTGACCACCGATTCGTAGCGCCACTCCAATACGCGTGGCGCGAGTACGTCCACCTGATCGAACCAGTATTCAAATGCACGCACGTAACCGCGTGCCAGCCGCTCCAGTGAACTGCACATCACCATGAACGCCGGCGAGCGAAACGATTGCATGTGGCAGCTCAGTAATACGTCGCAAGGGTGGCGCACGCACAGGATGATGCGCGCTTGCGGAAAAAGCCTTGCGATCATCGGCAGGCACAGCATGTTGAGCGGATTTTTATCGACCAATCGCCGTGTGCCGCGTTCCGGCACGACCTTGTGCACCATCGAGGCGTAGGCTGCGCGCAATTGTTCGGCGTCCGTTTGCGTGAGGTCGGCCAGGGCGGCGGGATAGGGCTGCCCGGCAAGGTCCATGCGCTCGGTTAATGCGTGCACGAATGCGCGTTCATCCATGGCGCAGAAGTGCGGATGCGCATCCAGCATTTGTTCCAGCAGTGTGGTGCCGGAGCGTGGAAAGCCCACCACGAAGACCGGATTGTGCGCATCGAGCGGCGGATTCAATGGTTTCCAGCGGCCGTGTTCGGCGCGGGTGACGGATCGATCGGCCATGGCGAGTGGCTGACTGTCTTGGGCCATCAATTCGGGCACGATGGCGCTGGCAAGCGTGAGTTGAGTCGCGTGCGCGTGTTGCAAAGCCTGCCAGGCAGCATGAGGCTGCCCTTGCTTATCGAGCGCGGCAGCAAGGCCGAAGGCGGCCTGGGCGCGCACCTCGCTATCGTCGGTAGTGGCAATGATGTGTTCGTAGAGTTCTGCCGCACGTTGCCAGTCATGACCTCGTGCGGCGAGCGCGGCGTGCGCCAACCATGCCGCACAGCAGAGCGATGTGTGTTGTGAAGGCAGCTGGTCCAAACGCAAGTGCGAAAGCTCGGCCTCGGCCAGATCGACTTGGTTGGCGCGCTCGTATAGCGCAGCGCGTAGCGCCGTCATGCGCAGACGCATGAGGTCGGCGGTGCCTTCGTCCGGCAGTATGGCCTGTTCCAGTGTGTGGATGGCGCTATCGCGCTGGCCCAGCGTGGCTAGCATGCTGGCCAGCGTCAGTGCTTGTTCGGCAGGTTGCGGTGGCCACGTCGCGGCGTTTTCCAGCATGGCCTCTTCGCCAGCGTTGTCGCCGCAGATATGACAGGCATGCGCGGCCTGCAGGCGCGCTTCGACGAAATCGGGTGACCGTTGCACGGCATTGAGCAAGGATTCGCGTGCAGCCAAGCCGTTGTTCTGTTGCAGGTGGAGCAGGCCGAGGTTGTAGTGCACATCCGCGTTGTGCGGGGCGAGCGCTACCGCGTGTTGCAAAGCGGCGAGGGCGGTTGCCGTATCGCCCGCTTCACGCGCCACCAGGCCAAGGTTGTTCCAGTATTCAAAGGTATGCGGCCGCAGTTGTGTCAAGCGGATCAAAAGCGGCAGCGCTTCGTGCAGGCGACTCTCCGCACGCAACGCCAGCGCGCGCAGCAAGAGGGTTGTTTCACTGTCCATTGGAAGCGCTTCGCTAAGCGCAAGCACACTGGCCATGTCGCCTTGATGAAAGGCGGCGAGCATGGCGGCTTCTGCAGTGGGAGGGGACGTATTCAATCGCGCGGCAAAGCTCTGCAACCCTGCGTTGTCCCTCCCCTGCATGCAGGGGAGGGAACCTGATGCATCGAGGCACGAGGCAATACTAGAACTTCACCGTGGCGCGTGCCCAGTAATAGCGGCCAAGCACGTCATAGGTTGCCGTATCAACGTTGTAGTTCAGGCCGTTCTGGTAGATCAGCGGGGGGGCCTTGTCGGTGATGTTGTCCACGCCAAACTCGAAGCGTGTCTTGATCGAAGGCACCGTATACGCGATTTGCGCCGACTGATAGATGATCGAGGCCATCGGTGCGCTCGCACCGGTGAGGTAGTCGGCATTGAGGTTGGTCAGATGGTTGATGTAGCGCGTCTGCCACTGTGCGCTCCAATTGCCGAATGACCAGTTGAGTGTCAGCGTGCCGCGCCAACGGGCGATGTTGCCGAATTGCTGGGTGTACGTGCCCGCGTAGTCGACCGTCTTCGCACCCGGCTGGCCCGGCGTGGCATCGTTGTAGAACGAGCCGGTGTAGGTGGTGTTCAAGCCCACCTTGAAGTTGCCGGGGTTGAAGCTGCCGAGGTCGAAGTGTGGAATGGTGTAGTTGGCGCTGAAATCCACACCACTGGTGCTCAGGTTGCCGAGGTTCACTTCCGGCGTGTTCATGTAGTAAATCGCACCGGCCAGGGCGTTGTTGCTGGGATAGCGGTGAATGAAACTGCAGTACGGGCTGTTGTTGTTGGCAAAGCACGCATCGAGCACCGTTTGCGCAGCCAGCGGCGTAAGCATGTCGTGCAGATTGATGCGCCACACATCCACGGTGGAGGAGAAACCTTCCAGCCAGCTCGGCGAATACACCAGACCGAGGTCATAAGACATGCCGTGTTCGGGTCTGAGGTTGACGCCCGCCGGTTTGCCGCCCGAGTAATAGCCGGTGATCTGCGGTGTCGGGTTGCCCGCCCACTGCGGCGGCACGTACTGGCAGGCGCCAGGATGCGCGGCAAGGGTTGCGGCACTCAGGCCCGTGCACGGGTCGTTGATGGTGGGATTGGCAATGGTGATGCCGTCGAACAGTTCATCCAGATCGGGCGCGCGGAACACTTGCGTAGCCGTTGCACGTACCAGCAAATCGGCCACGGGACGATATTCCAGCGCAATTTTCTTGTTCGTGGTCGTTCCGGACGTGCTGTAGTCGGATGCGCGGATGCCCAGATCGATGTTCAGCGCATAGGCAAAGGGTTGTTCCGACAGCAATGGAACCAGCGCCTCGCCGTACAGCTCCTTCACGTTGATGCTGCCGCGGCCGGGCGAGCCGCAGGCTTCAGCCAATACGTCGCACGTGGCGGTACCGGGATTGAGAATGGCATCCGGCGTGACGGTGTAGTTCATCGAGTTCCATCGATACAGCGCACCGGTGGACGCCAAGATCGCGCCGGCGGGCAGATCCCAAAGTTCACCCGATGCGTTGGCCTGGAGCTGCTTCATGGTGTTGGTGAGCACGTAGGTGGGGGAATCCACGCCATCGCGCAACAACCCCGATACCGCCGGATCGGCCTGATCAAAAATATTGCCACCGGAGTTGATCACGCCTTGCAGATCGGCAATGTTCACTTCGTTGTAGTCGACCTGTTTGCGATTGGTGTAGCCGTAATCCAGGCTCGTATCCCAGATCCAGCTGCTGTCCCCGAAGTGACCGCGCAGGCCGGTATTGAACTGCAGGTTGTCCGTGTCGAACGTATGCAGGCGCGTGCCAAGACCGGTCAGGCGCGTGTTGATCACGTAGCTGGTGCCGGTATAGCCGGGCGGGTTGCCGAACGTTACGCCAAACGGATTGATGGGATTGTTGGCCGTGACGTACCAGCCATCGCCCGTGCCGGTCGGTGCGGGCGCGTCTTGTCCGGCGGAGTTGGTGCGGTTGTAGAAGACGTTGGCGAACGCGGTGAGGTTGGAGGTGAGGTTGTAATTGCCGAGTACAAAGAAATTCGCGCGCTTCTGCTCGGTCTGGATGTAGTTGTAGGCGTTGTAGTTGAACGTATCGCTAGGACCGCCGTAGCAGCGGTAGTCGCCAAGGCTGCTGCCATTGCCGTGCGCGAGCGTCACGTAGGTATTGCCCTGGCCATTCACGTTGCATCCGCCGGGCGAGAGTCCGGCCGGGATCAGAATGCGGCCGCTCGGAATCGTGCCTGAGCCTGCCGGGGTGATGACACCGCTGGAGAGATAAAGCGCCTGCTGCGAAAAGCCGCGTCGGGTGGCTGGCACGGCGGTGTACTTGTTCCAATCCAGGCCCGCCACGATGTTGCCTTTCTCGCCGCTGGCTCCGGTGGTGAAACTGAAGCCGCGACGTTGACCGTCGCCATGACTGGAAATGCCGTCGTTGACGCTGACCTCCGCGCCTTTGAAATCCTTGCGCAGATGGAAGTTCACAACACCGCCGATCGCGTCCGAGCCGTATGCCGTAGATGCACCCTCCGCCAGCACGTCCACACTCTGGATCATGTTTTGCGGAATCATGTTCAGATCCGCATTCGACAAACGCTGGCCATCCACCAGCACCAGCGTGCGGTTGGTGCCCAGGCCGCGCAACGATATGCGCGAGGCACCGTCGCCGCCTTCCAGGGTGGGGCTGGCGACGCCACCACCGTTGCTATTGTTGGCCGGATTGGTGGCGTAGCCGGAAACGCTCGGTAGCTGCTGCAGCACATCGCCCAAGGTGGGGCTGCCGTTGTTGGTGATCGCCGCGCGATCCAGCGTTACCACGGGGTTGGCGGTTTCCGTATCGACACGGCGAAGCAGCGAGCCGGTTACCGTCATGCCTTGCAGCGTTTTGGCCTTCGAGACCTGGGGCTGCTCATTGCTGTTGTTTTGGCTGTTGTTTTGGGTGGACGTGCTTTGCTGAGGCGGGTTGTTTTGTTGTGGTGTGGCGTCTTGCGCGTAGACCACGGCGGCCGATGAAGCGATGCCGACGGACAACGCCAGACGCACCGCGGCGGACAAGCGATTGTGGTGGGCTTGCATGGTGTCTCCCCGAATAGAGATGGCAATAGAGGAACACCAGTGCAACAACGGAGTGCTGCCGTTTTTCTCCCCGTACATCGATGGGTGTGCAGGAACGTCCAGACACCCTTCGATGTGCCGTGCTGCCCAGCGTTCCCCTGGCCCAACTGTTTCAGGAATTTACGGGCGAGTAAAGCGAAATCTTACGAACTTCGGACACTCGGCACGCCCAGCGCCTGGCTCACCACCGGTGCAATGGCGTCCGTCCATAGCGCGTACTGGGCGCCGGAAGGATGCAGCCCATCGGAGGCGACCAAACCGGCATGCTCGCGAGAAATGCCAGTGATGTTCACGAAATGCGCGCCGGCATGGTCGGCTTCCTCATGCGCAATGGCATTGAAAGCGTCCAATTCGTGGCCGATACGTTGGACATTGCGTCCGCTGGCGTAGCCGAACGGCGTTACGCCCCAATCGGGAATGGACACCACCGCCACGCTTCCGGCGCGGCGGCCGGTCAGCCCGACGGCGCGAATCAGCAGGGCACGGAATTGCTCGCGGTAATTCTCGGACGATCGTCCGCGATACTGGTTGTTGACCCCGATCAGCAGGGTCACCAGATCGTAGTCGGGCGCGAGCGTGGCCCGGTCCATGCCATCGGAAAGCTCGTCGGTGGTCCAGCCGGTAACGGCAATGATGGTCGGATCGTCGATCGAGACCTTACGCCGGCGCAAGGTTTCCACCAGCTGCGCCGGCCAGCGCGCCTGGGCGGGCACGTCCTCGCCGATGGTGTAGGAGTCGCCCAGGGCCAAGTAACGCAATGGCATGATCAGCCCGCGGCCACGGCGGCGCGCGGCGATTCCTCGGCAACCATGCGTTCGAACACGCGCTCCATGCGTACGAACACCTCGCGCAATTGAGCCGGTTGCGGCAGCAATGTCAGTCGCATGTGCCGGCTGTTGGGTACGTTGAAGCTGGTGCCGGGCACAATGAGTACAGATTCTTCTTCCAGCAGGCGCAGCGCAAAATCGTTGTCGTCGAAATCGGCGATACGATCGCTGCGCACGCGTGGGAAGGCGTATAGCGCGCCTCCCGGCGTCACCACATCCAGATAGTGGCTGGCGGCGACGCCGTCGAGCACGGCCTGCCGCGCATCGTGCAGGCGCCCGCCTGGCAATGTGAGCGCGGTGATCGTCGGTGCATCCTGCAGCGCCGGAATCACCGCCCACTGCGCGGTGACGTTGGCGCACAGGCGCAAGGCGGCCAGAAGCTGCAGCGCATCGCGGTATTCGTGCGTGCGCGCCGGATCGCCCGAAAGGCTCAGCCAACCCACGCGGTAACCGCAGGCGCGATGCACCTTGCTCAAACCACCGAAGCTGATGCACGGCGTGCTGCCAGCCACCGCGGCCAGCGGCTGAAACGGTGTGCCGTCGTAGAGGATCTCATCGTAGATTTCATCGCACAGCAGCAGTAGGCGATGCTGTGCGGCGATCTCCACAATGCGTTCAAGCAACGCGCGCGGATAGACGGCGCCGGTGGGATTGTTCGGATTGACCAGCACCAGCGCGCGCGTGCGCGGGGTGATCAGCGCTTCCATTTCCTCCGGATCGGGCATATGCCGATTCTCGGCCAGGCAACGGTAATAGCGCGGCACGCCGCCGTTGAGGATGGTGGCAGCGCTCCACAGCGGGTAATCCGGGCTCGGCAGCAGCACTTCGTCGCCCGGCTGCAGCAGTGCGCGCAGACTCAGATCGATCAACTCACTCACACCGTTGCCGATGAAGATGCGTTCCACCTGCACGTGGCGCGCACCGCGTGCGCGCTGCTGCGCGGCGATCGCTTCGCGCGCTTCCTCCAGCCCCTGTTCGTGGCCGTAGGCTTCGCTCTCATGCAGGTGTGTAGCAATGGCCTGGCGCAGATGATCGGGCACCGAAAAACCATAACGGGCGGGATTGCCGATATTGAGCTTGATAATCGGCGTGCCTGCCGCTTCCAGTTCACGCGCGCGACGCGTCAGTGCACCGCGGATTTCATAGCGCACCTCGGCCAGGTGCGAGCTGGGTTTGATCGGGGTCAAAGTCGACGTCCTTCGGTGTTTTTTCCGTCAATCGCATGCTAACAGCCGAATCGGGCGATGTGGGGGGCGGAAAAGGGCACGGAGCGGAAACGGTGACACGTCGCAGGCAACCGGCCACGATCGAAGGTATTGGCGCGGCATTGTCATCCCGTTTGCTGCCTTTCCCAAGGCATAATCCGGTAATGAGCGACGCGAAGACCATCGAACGGCTCCGCCGCATCGGCTGGCGGGGTCACGACTTGCCGGGCGAAGGGCGGCAGGTGGCCCGCGTAGCGGCCCAGCACCGGGCCGGTTACGAATTGCACGACGGCGAGCAGGTTTTCAGCGCGCAGCCGGCCGGCTACTTCCTCAAGCGCGGCCTGGACCCGGCCGAACGCCCGGCGGTGGGTGATTTCGTGGAGGTGGAAGCGGGTAAGCCACCGCACATCGTGGCGGTGCAGCCACGGCGCACGGTGCTGTCGCGCGCGGCGGCGGGCGAGCGATATGAGCGGCAGGTGATCGCTGCCAACGTCGATTACGTGCTGGTGCTTACCGGCCTGGATGGCGATTTCAATCCCGCACGCATCGAGCGCTATCTGTCATTGGTGGAAGGTTCGGGCGCGCAGCCGGTCGTGGTGCTCAGCAAGCTCGATGTGAGCGACGAGTTCACGCGCCGTGTGGCCGAGCTGAAAGCCCGTTTGCCGGAAGGCACACCCATTCATGCCCTCAACGGCAAGGACCCGGCCAGCGCAGCCGTGCTCCATGCGTATTTGAAACCGGGCGATAGCGCCGTACTGGTGGGTTCCTCCGGTGCTGGCAAGTCCACGCTCACCAACACACTGCTGGGCAGCCAGCACATGGCCACGGGCGATGTGCGCAGCCACGACAGCCGTGGGCGTCACACCACCACCCATCGCGCGCTGCTGACCTTGCCAAGCGGCGGTTGCCTGATCGACACGCCAGGCATGCGTGAGCTCAAACTCACCGGGGAAGAAAACCTCGATCTGTTCGCCGACATCGAAGCGCTGGCTGAAAACTGCCGCTTCGCCGATTGCGGCCATGGCAGCGAACCGGGCTGCGCCGTCCAGGAAGCCTTACGCGATGGCGAGCTGACGCCCGAGCGCTGGCGAAATTTCCTGAAGCTGCGCGACGAACGCGAAGAGCAGGCCGCGATGCTGGAGTCACGTCTGCGTCGCCAGCGTGGCGCACGACCCAGCGTAAAACCGCATGGCCTGCGCGGACCACGCGAAAAGGAGTGATGGGATTTGAACACCTCTGCCGATGCCGTTCCTGCCGGTTTTGAACACTACGCGGAGCTGGACAAGCGCCTGCTCGCCGCGGTGCGGGGCATCAACATTCTCGCTACCGTAAGCTGGCCCGCTTCGCTGGAAGACCGGATGATCGAGGCCTACGGCAAGGGCGAATACACCTTGCCGGAGGTCAGCTATAAAAAGCCTGATCTGTCGGAAGTGCGCAAGGAACTGGTGGCGATCGAAAGCGAGGCGGGCGACAGCGACGCGCTGGGCTCTTACCTGCGCCGCACCGCTGAATCCTGGCGCGTCGCCGCTGAAATGCTCGAAGCGGTCGGCACGGATGGCGTCACTGCGCCATCCATCCAGCTTTACGGGCGGCCAGGCGATGCCATTTCCGGCAGTCACTACAGCAACCTCGATGCGGCGCGTTATTTCGTCGAGCTGTCCGACGAGCTGGGCGCGGACATGGCCGATGACGACATCACTACCAACATATCGTCCGAGGTGTTGCGCAAGGACCTGTCCACGGCGCTGGATGCGTTCTTTGGCCCGGGCGTGATCGCGGTCGAGGTGGACAACGATCTCACCGCCAAGGCGGCGGCGGGCGCCACGCGCATCCGCTTGCGCGGCGGCACGCGTTTTAGCCGGTACGATCGTCATCAATTGCTCAATCACGAAGCCTTCGTGCATTCGCTCACGGCGTTGAACGGTCGCGCGCAACCGGTGCTCGCATCGCTGGCGCGCACGTCACCGCGTGTCACCGCCACGCAAGAAGGCCTGGCGGTGTTCGCCGAGCTGATGTCCGGGGCGATCGATATCGCGCGGCTCAAGCGCATCAGCCTGCGCATCCTGGCGATCGACATGGCGCTCAATGGCGCCGATTTCGTCGAGGTGTACCGCTTTTTCAATCGCTGCGGCCAAAGCGTGGCCGACAGTTTCCATTCCGCGCAGCGCGTGTTCCGTGGCGTGCCGTTGACCGGCGGCTCCGCCTTTGCCAAGGACAACGTCTATCTCTCCGGCCTGATGGACGTACACACGTTCTTCCGCTGGGCGCTGAAGGAGCGGCGCATGGATCTGCTGCGTTATCTCTTCGCCGGCAAGCTCACCCTGGGCGATGTGATGAACATGGAGCCGTATTTCCAGTCCGGCGCACTCGCCGCGCCACGCTGGTTGCCGCCGTGGATGCAGCATGTGCATGGCCTGGCGGGCAAATTGGCGTTCTCCCTGTTCATCAATCGGGTGCGCATGTCCAAGGTGGAAGCCGAAACGCTGTCGTCGGGCAGCTGATCAGTGAAGGTCTGCGTCAGGCTGGCTGACGAAGATCAGAACCCCAAGGATCGCCATGTAGAACCTGAAGGCGCTGTCTTGTCCGTTCCATGCCTTCGATTGCCACATGGCGAACCATTCCCCGGCCACCACCATGAAGCCGAAAAACCACAGCGCAAAACCCACCACGCACCCGGCGATGATCAGGGTCTTGGCGGCGTTGAAGCTTGCACCGTCTTTATGGCGTGCCCGCCATAGCGCGTAGGTGCCTGCGAGCAGCAGCAGGCAGGTGGCGCCCTCGCTGGCGATGATCAGCCAGTAGCTCGCGTTCCAGAGCAGGCGACTGCTGATGGCACGATCCATCAGCGCGTTGCCAGGGAAGGTGGTGTCCATCGACAACACGTGCTGCACGAATTGAAAGTTGGAGCCGTAATCGATGATGTTGTCGAGGGTCACGATGAAAGCGAAGGCTGCCAGCATGAGTGACAGCAGGGTTTTGGCGAGGCGGATCGTCATCGATTGTCCAGGGCGGTGTAGCGGAACGCGCACAAAGTGATGGCATGCACAGAACATGGGGCGCTATATACCATCCTCTCATGACGCTGCCTTCTACCTGGGGCATAAGGATATGGGACATGATCGCCTCCAGCCGACCACTACGCTTTGGATTGGCTCAACGCCTACTCAAGCCCGTACTTTTTGACGCGTTGCAGCGCCCGGTCCCTCATCCCGCGAGTGCTACCATGCGCGGCATGCCGTCCAACGGCGCCTTTTCCCTTCCTCATTTCGTTTCACGCATCCGATGGCTCATTCTGACGACTTCCGTAAAGCCGCACTCGAGTACCACCGCCTGCCGCGCCCCGGCAAAATCAAAGTCACGCCGACCACTCCGCTGGTTACCCAGCGTGACCTGTCACTGGCCTATTCGCCGGGCGTGGCGTACGCCTGTGAAGCCATTGTCGAGAATCCGCACAGCGCCAGCGAATACACGGCGCGCGCGAACCTGGTGGCGGTGATCACCAACGGCACGGCGGTGCTGGGCCTGGGTGACATCGGCCCGCTGGCGGGCAAGCCGGTGATGGAAGGCAAGGGCGTGCTGTTCCAGAAGTTCGCCGGCATCGATGTCTTCGACATCGAGCTTGCCGAACGGGATCCGGACAAACTGGTGGACATCATCGCCGCGATGGAACCCACCTTCGGCGGCATCAACCTGGAAGACATCAAGGCACCGGAGTGCTTCATCGTCGAGCGCAAGCTGCGCGAAAAGATGAAGATTCCGGTGTTCCACGACGACCAGCATGGCACCGCCATCATCGTCGGTGCCGCGGTAATCAACGCGCTGAAGATCGTCGGCAAGAAGATCGAAGACGTGAAGATCGCCACCACCGGCGCCGGCGCGGCCGGCATCGCATGTCTGGACATGCTCGTGGCGCTGGGCGCGAAACTGGAAAACATCACCGCGTTCGATCGCGAAGGCGTGCTCTACGCCGGGCGCGATCAGATGGATCCGGACAAACAGCGCTATGCACGCAACACCAAGGCGCGCACGTTGGCCCAGATCGTGGAAGGTGCGGATGTCTTCCTCGGGCTTTCGGCCGGCGGCATCTTGAAGCCCGAAATGGTCGCAAGCATGGCCAAGCAGCCGATCATCCTGGCGCTGGCCAATCCGAATCCGGAAATCCTGCCGGAAGATGCGACGAAGGTGCGCCCGGATTGCATCATCGCCACGGGCCGTTCGGACTATCCGAACCAGGTCAACAACGCATTGTGTTTCCCCTACATCTTCCGCGGCGCGTTGGACGTGGGTGCCACCGGCATCAACGAAGCGATGAAGCTCGCGTGCGTGCGCGCGATTGCCGCACTGGCGCAAATGGAGGCAGGTGATCTGGCTGGCGCTTATGGTGGCGATGCGCCCACGTTTGGCCCGGAATATTTGATCCCTCGTCCGTTCGATCCGCGCCTGCTGGTGATGCTGGCGCCCGCCGTCGCGCAAGCGGCGATGGAGTCGGGCGTGGCTACGCGTCCGATCACGGACATGGAAGCCTATATCGAGAAACTCAGCCAGTTCATCTACCGCACCGGCCTCATCATGAAGCCGGTGTACGAACGCGCGCGCTCCGATCGCAAGCGCGTGGTATACGCCGAGGGCGAAGAAGAGACCGTGCTGCGTGCGGTGCAGACGGTGATGGATGAGAAACTCGCGCATCCGATCCTGATCGGCCGTCCGGATGTGATCGAGACGCGCATCCAGCGTTTGGGGTTGCGCATGCGTGTCGGTGTCGATTTCGAACTCACCAATATCAACGATGACCCGCGCTTCAACGAATACTGGCAGCAATATCACGCGCTGACCGAGCGTCGCGGTGTCACCCCGGCCGCCGCGAAAAACCTGATGCGTTCACGCCCCACGCTGATCGCCTCGATGATGGTCAAGCGCGGTGAAGCCGATGCGTTGATTTGTGGTCTGGTCGGGCGCTATCACAAGAAGCTTGGCTACATTCGCAGCGTGTTCGGGCTCGATCCGGGTGTGCAGTGCACCTCGGCGATGAGCGGTGTGATCAACGACAAGGGCACATGGTTCTTCCTCGACACGCACGTGCAGTGCGATCCATCAGCTGAACAGATCGCCGATGCCACGCTGCAGGCCAGCTATCGTCTCAAGCTGTTTGGTGTCGAGCCCAAGGTGGCGCTGTTGTCGCACTCCAACTACGGAAGCCACGAAAACGCCAGCGCGGCGAAGATGCGCGAAGTGTGGAAGATACTGCGCACGCGCGCGCCCTATCTGGACATGGATGGCGAGATGCAGGGCGACACCGCGTGGGATGAGGAAGTCCGCCGTCGCATGTTTCCCAATACGACGCTCAGCGGGCGCGCCAACTTGTTCGTGATGCCCAATCTCGACGCGGCGAACATCGCCTACAACATGGTGCGCGTGATGACAGATGGTGTGGCGGTCGGCCCCATCCTGATGGGTGTGGACAAGCCCGCGCACATCCTCACCCCGACGTCCACCGTGCGTCGCGTGGTGAACATGACCGCGATCGCCGTGGTGGATGCACAGATTCGCGCGGCCCAGACCGAGCGGAGCTGATCGATCTTTTCCCCTTCCTTCGGGGAGGGGATGGGGGCGCAACTTTGCGAGCAGCCCCATACATTCCTCACGTCATCCCGGCGCAGGCCGGAATCCATACTTCGCACTCGCCATGGATTCCGGTCTTCTTCGCCGGAATGACGATTGGGTGAGCTGCTCCTGCGCGGCCGATGCTGCGCCGCCGCAAAACCCTTCGCATACGTATGTATGGTCCGACAATTGGCGAGACTGCCGCGCGGCGGCTAGAATCGAACGGTTAGCTCGTCCTGCGGCGAACACGCCACGCGGTCCCCTCCTGTTCCGTGCCGGCCTCCCTGCCGTCGGACCGTGCATGCCCTCGGCTCCGTCGCTTCCCCGGCGACGCACACCCACCGCAAGGCGGCGCCCCGCGCCGCGGAGACGCTTCATGGATCAGCTCGACGATATGCTCCATCAGGACCCGGACCCCACCGAAACCCAGGAATGGGTCGAATCGCTCAGTGCCGTCATCGATCGCGAAGGCACCGAACGCGCGCATTTCCTGCTGGAGAAGCTGGTCGATTCCACGCGGCGCTCAGGTGGCTACCTGCCGTTCGATCCGACCACCGAATACGTCAACACCATCCCGCCGCATCTGGAAGCCAAGATGCCGGGCGACGCCGCGATGGAATGGCGCATCCGCACACTGATCCGCTGGAACGCCATGGCCACGGTGGTGCGCGCCAACCGCAAGCCGGGCGAGCTGGGTGGTCATATCGCCAGCTTTGCGTCCTCGGCCACCTTGTATGACGTGGGCTTCAACCACTTCTGGCGCGCACCGAGCGCCGATCATCCGGGCGACCTGGTGTTCCATCAGGGGCACTCCAGCCCGGGTATCTACGCGCGTTCGTTCCTGGAAGGCCGCATCGCCGAGGAGCAACTGGACCTGTTCCGCATGGAAGTCGCCGGCCATGGCCGCGGCCTTTCCTCCTATCCGCACCCGTGGCTGATGCCCGATTACTGGCAGGTGCCGACGGTGTCGATGGGCCTGGGTCCGATCCAGGCGATCTACCAGGCGCAGTTCTGGAAGTACCTGGAACACCGCGGCCTGATGCCCAAGACCGACCGCAAGATCTGGTGCTTCATGGGCGACGGCGAAACCGACGAGCCCGAATCGCTCGGCGCGATCTCGCTGGCCGGCCGCGAAGGCCTGGACAACCTCATCTTCGTGATCAACTGCAACTTGCAGCGCCTGGACGGTCCGGTGCGGGGCAACGGCAAGATCATCCAGGAACTGGAAGGTGTGTTTCGCGGCGCCGGCTGGAACGCCATCAAGGTGGTGTGGGGCAGCTATTGGGATCCACTTCTGGCGCGCGACAAGAACGGCGTGCTGCGCAAGCTGATGATGGAAACCATCGACGGCGAATACCAGGCCTGCAAGGCCTTCGGTGGCGCGTACACGCGCGAGCATTTCTTCGGCAAGTATCCGGAGACGCGCGAGATGGTCGCCAACCTCAGCGACGACGATATCTGGCGCTTGAACCGCGGCGGTCACGATCCGCACAAGGTGTATGCCGCCTACCACGCGGCTGTGAACACCCAGGGCATGCCGACGGTGATCCTCGCCAAGACGGTGAAGGGTTATGGCATGGGCGCGGCCGGTGAGTCGCAAAACCCCACGCACCAGCAGAAGAAGCTGGACGACGAGGCCGTGCGCCACTTCCGCGATCGCTTCAACATCCCGGTATCGGATGAAAAGCTCAAGGACGTGCCGTACTACAACCCCGGCAAGGACTCGCCGGAAGTGCAATACATGCTCGAACGCCGCAAGGCGCTCGGCGGTGCGTTGCCACAACGCCGTCGCCATACCGACGTGAAGCTCAAGGCACCGGAGCTGCCCGCGTTCGAGCAAATCACCAAGGGCACGGGCGATCGCGAAATCTCCACCACCATGGCGCTGGTGCGCGGCATGAATCTTCTGCTGCGCGACAAGGCCATCGGCCCGCGCGTGGTGCCGATCGTCGCCGACGAAGCGCGCACCTTCGGCATGGAGGGTATGTTCCGCCAGATCGGCATCTACGCACCGTTCGGCCAGAAATATCGCCCGCAGGACGCCGACCAGCTGCTGTACTACCGCGAAGACCAGAAGGGTCAGGTGCTGCAGGAAGGCATTTCCGAAGCCGGCGGCATGGCCGCATGGATGGCTGCGGCCACCAGCTACAGCATCAGCAACCAACCGATGCTGCCGTTCTTCATCTACTACTCGATGTTCGGCTTCCAGCGTATCGGTGACCTCGCCTGGGCCGCCGGCGACATGCGTTCACGCGGCTTCCTGATCGGTGGCACGGCCGGACGCACCACCTTGAACGGCGAAGGTCTGCAGCATGAAGACGGCCATTCGCATCTGCTCGCCGGTGCGATTCCGAACGTACGCGCCTACGATCCGACCTTCTCGTACGAAGTGGCGGTGATTCTGCAAGACGGCACGCGCCGCATGCTGGAAGACCAGGAGGATGTGTACTACTACCTCACGGTTATGAACGAGAACTACAGCCACCCTGATCTGCCGCTAGGGGTCGAGGAAGGCATCGTCAAGGGCATGTACCTGTTCAAGGATGCCGGCAAAGCGAAGAAGGGCGAGCCGCGCGTGCAACTGCTCGGCTCCGGCACCATCCTGCGCGAAGTGATCGCGGCGGCGCAATTGCTGGAGAAGGATTTCGGCGTCAGCGCCGATATCTGGTCGGTGCCCAGCTTCAGCGAACTGCGTCGCGACGGTTTCGATGCCGAACGCTGGAACCGTCTGCATCCGGAAGCCGAACAGCGCGTGCCGTTCGTCACCGGCTTGTTGCAGGGGCATCAGGGCCCGGCGATTGCCGCCACCGACTATGTGCGCGAATACGCCGATCAAGTCCGCGCTTTCATCCCCGATGGCATGCGCTATACCGTGCTCGGCACCGACGGCTTCGGTCGCTCGGACACGCGCGAACACCTGCGTGGCTTCTTCGAAGTGGATCGCTACTGGATCGCGCATGCCGCGCTCGCCGCGCTGGCGAAGGATGGCAAGGTCAACGCCAAGGACGTGGCGCGTGCGATTCGCGAGTACAAACTCGATCCAGACAAACCCAATCCGCTCAACGTGTAACGAAAAAGCCCGCCGAAAGGCGGGCTTTTTTTATCTCGGTGGTGAATCGTTTGGGCGCGATCGATTCAATCCTCGTCGCGTCGCAATGCGCGATACAACAGGAACAATGCACCTACCGTTCCGGCGACG
Source organism: Dyella monticola (assembly GCF_003363155.1). GTDB lineage: Bacteria > Pseudomonadota > Gammaproteobacteria > Xanthomonadales > Rhodanobacteraceae > Dyella_B > Dyella_B monticola. The sequence continues at coordinate 45,074 of NZ_QRBE01000017.1, forward strand.
ATCGCAGCGGTGGCCACCGGATGGCGACCTGCGTGGCGACGCAAACGGCGGTACTGGTAGTTGGCTTCGTCGGCGATATCCTCCGCCCGGCGCGCAATACGCTTGCGTGCATCGATACCGCGGAATCGCCCGACGGCGCGGCGGCCGCGAGACAGCCAGTCGTCGGCAGTATCGGCGGCACCGTCTGCATACTCGCGCACACGGTTGCCAAGGTGGTCGAGTCGGCGTTCGATGTCGGCTTGCCTGCTCATGGCGATAGTCCTTGAAATGTCGGGAAAAATGACCTTGCCAGTGGCCACGTGAGTGGGACGTTAACCGCCGGTGGATAGGCTGAGGTTGATATTAATCACTCACGGTGCGCGTTGAAATCAGGGCTTCAACCTCATGAATCCGGAGAGCCCGGATACGCCATGTTCATCGGACGCCTCGACCGCCACCGCACGGGCCAATCCCTTGCTCAGCGCACGGGGTCAACAGCGTGGGCCGATCAGCCGGGGATCGCGGCATGCAGGCGACAGCCCCAGTTTCCAGCGCACGCCTCAAGCGTTATGCCGACGAAGACTCCATATGCAGACGCTGGCGCCGTCGCAAGGTGGGAAACATCGCCATCCACAATCCCACCACCACCAGCGTGCCGATGCCGCCGACCACGGTCGCGCCGACCGCGCCCATCCATGCGGCCAACATGCCCGATTCAAATTCGCCGAGCTGATTGGAGGTATTGATAAAGATCGCGTTCACGGCGCTGACGCGTCCGCGCATCGTGTCGGGTGTATCCAACTGCACCAGGGAGCCGCGGATCACCATACTGACCATGTCGAACGCACCCAGCGCGAACAACGCCAGCAGCGAAAGCCACAGCACGTTCGATAGCGCAAATACCAGCGTGGCCACACCAAAGCCCGCCACGGCAGCGAACATGATCTTGCCGACACTGCGCTCCATGCTGTGGTGCGCCAGCCAGAAGGACATCAGCAACGCACCCACCGCCGGCGCCGCGCGTAACAAACCCAATCCCCACGGGCCGGTGTGCAGAATGTCTTTGGCGAAAATCGGCAACAGTGCCGTGGCACCGCCCAGCAACACGGCGAACAAGTCCAGTGAAATGACACCGAGCACATCCTTGCGCTCGCGAATGAAATGCACACCGGCGAACAAGGTTTTGAGGGTGGCCGGTTCGCGCTTGGGCGGTGCGTGCTCATAGCGCAGCCGTGAAACCAGCGTTGCAGCCACCAGATAGAGAACGGCCGCCGTCGCATAGACCACGCCGGGCCCGGCCACGTACAGCAGGCCGCCTAACGCCGGTCCTACGATCATGGCTGCCTGCATCGCAGAGCCGTTCACCGCCATGGCCCTGGGTAACAGGGCTGCCGGCACCAACGCGGGCACCATCGATTGCATCGAGGGCGATTCGAACGCCTTGGCCGTGCTGATGACGAAGATCAACAGCAGAATGCCTGCCTCATCGATCGCGTGCAGAAAGGTCAATATCGCCAGCACGACGATCGCCACCCATTCCACGATCTGCCCGATCAGCACGATGCGCCGCCGATCGAATTGGTCAGCTAGGTGGCCGGCCGGCAGCGCCAGCAATACAGAGGGAAAGAACTGCACCAGGCCAATCAAGCCCAGATCGAAGGCGCGACCGGTGAGGGCGTAAATCTGCCAACCCACGGCCACGGACAACATTTGAAAACCGAAGCTCGAAGCAGTGCGAGCGCACCAGAAGGCGATATAGGCGTGATGGTTGAACAGCGAATCGGCCGAACGCGACGCGGGGGAGGGCGACATGCGGGGTCCTTGTCTGAGGGCTGCATTATCCGGCGCGATGCCTTTCCGGCAAAGCGGCATGCGCCTTCCTTCAGGGCAATGAACGTGTCTTGGATTCGATCGGAGGCGCCATGAAAGCGCGCGTGCCCCTCAAAGCCGTCATGCCAACGGAGTTTCCAAAGGAGAGAGGGGCGCTTGATAGGTAGAATCCGGCGATGAGAACGAGCCAAGGTTTCACCTTCGAAAGCTTCCAACGCTGGCGTCGATCGTTCGAGATCGGCTTCTGGCTCGCGTTTTTCGCCGTCAACACCGTGTTCAACGGGATGGTGGCGGTGATGGACCATCGAGGTGTCCCGCGCTGGGAGCCATGGACGTGGGAGGCCAGCAGCGGCGTGGTGATGCTGGCGCTGATACCGGCCATGGTTTGGGCTTCGCGTCGTTGGCCCATTCGTTTGGACAACTGGCAGCGAAATCTGCCACGGCATCTGGTCTACAGCGTTCTATTCAGCATGCTGCATGTCGGCGGCATGGTCGCGCTGCGCAAGCTTGTCTATGTGATGGCGGGCCAGCGTTACGTCGTCGGCCCCTGGCTGCCGGACTTCGGCTATGAGTATCTGAAGGACATACGTTCGTACTTTTGGATACTCGTCGCCATCGCCTTGTACCGGTTCTGGGTGATGCGTTTTCAAGGCGAAGCCAGCTTGCTCGCTGAGCCGGATGTCGGGCCACCGGTGGAATCGCTCGAACAGCCCGAGCGCTTCCTGGTACGCAAACTCGGCAAGGAGTTTCTATTGGCCGCCCGCGAGATCGAATGGCTGCAGGCGTCGGGCAATTACGTCAATCTACATGTGCGCGGTCGCGACTATCCTTTGCGCGCCACTATGACGAGCATCGAGGCGCGGCTGGATACGCACCGCTTCGTGCGTGTGCATCGCAGCTATGTCATCAACTTGGATTTTCTGGTCGAGATCGAGCCGCTGGAAACCGGTGATGCGCGCCTGTCCATGCGCGACGACATGAAAATTCCATGCAGCCGGCGTTATCGCGCCAGCCTGCGCGAGCGCTTCGGCCAGCCTGCGGCGGTATAGCCGCATGTTTTATCGCTGTCGACCGCGCCTTTTCCAATCGAGGGTTGCCTATATCGTCAATTGGATGGTCATGCACAGAGCGTCTGCGGCAGAAGCGTTGTTATGACCCAACGGAAAAGCGTCGTCGCTGCATGGCGGGCCTGGTTGATTTCATTAGACGGCGACGTTTATTGCTGACTAGCGACCAATTCGATAATGCCGCCAAAGCCTTATAACGGCCCTATATGCAAGGATGGTAACGACAAGGTCGATAGTTGCGAATCCAAAAATGTAAAGATCGTCGGGATCTCGTATCCCCAGTTTTTCTGAAAGCAAAAACAATATGTTTTGCTGATCGGGAGGCATGGGCACCGGATAGGTATGCACAAATCGGAGCGCAAGATCGTAAAGGCCAATGAATAAGATTGCCCTGACAATGATTGCCAGAAACTTACGGGCAAGTGCCACCATATGCAATGACCTCAATCAAGCCGTATGCGCTCAGCGTGGAATTGCCAGCGGGTATCATGCTTGTATTTAGAAACGCTCTGCGGATGGTTTGAAAATCGGAATAGCTTGACAGGGTGATGCATCCCAACGATATGCCGCGTCCTCCCATGGGGTGTAGTCGAAAATTGCCGCGCTCAACCCCATCGACCCAGGTGTAGTCATCAATTTTGCTGTCATCTCGATACAGTGCGAACCATTCGTCTCGGTGTGGCGAAGGTCCCAAACGTGAACCGGCAGCATCTTTTACCCATGCTATGGCGCGCGAACGTATGCCACCCATAGGACGATCAACAACCCAATACCGACTAGTTGGAATAGGGCCATTATCCGGAACGGCCGTACACCCACCTCTGTTGCGGTATATGTTATTCCCCGAAAAAGCTTGGAACGCTCCCACTCCAAAGATAGTCAAAGTCAACACTGGCTTGTTGTCGATGATAAATTTCCCTTGCAACGCCATTGGACGTCCCTCCAATAATTAACGGTCACTCCATGCATCAGTGAATTTGATGTTGCCGTCTGTGTAGCGCCATGTGATTCGCTCATACATCAGCGAAATAGATTCCATATGGTTGATTTCGGAAGTGCCTGCCATTTTTGTGTTTGGGATGCCGGGACTGACCCCGGTAACTTTTACGTTTTCGAGCAGCATGATGAAATACACTTCCTCCCGGCCTGAATGGTCGATGCGGTACCAGCGTAGTTCTGCTGACTTCAGGGTTTGCCCTCTGGCGACAGCCTTATAGAGGTAGAGCGATGACGCATCGAATTCCTTTTCCACATTCATCGGTGCATGCATCCGGGTGCCGGTGATCTTTCCGTCATTACCGCCGACCGGAAGGTTAAGTCCGTGACTGAAGCCAATCACTTCGATGCTTCCTTCTCGCCCACTTACCGTCGAAGAACCTCTGATGTCCGCACCACCGTCATCTTTCAACCAAAGATATGCCGGAATTGCCATGCTCTTTTCCTTCTATGGTTTCGAGATCTATTAGAGAAGGGCAAAATTGGCAGGCTTGCCGTCTTCTGCATAGCAACATTTTCTGATTGCTGTGTGGGTGAAACGGCATTCGCGCCATGCATTTGTCATCAGCGGATGGTGTTCAGAGATTGCCAGGTGGAATTTCGCACGCATCGGAAGGTCCTCTAATCAATCCATTTGACTCGGCAAAAACGGCGGCTTGCCTGCGATGAGCTCCTGATTGAGCTCTTAGACCGTTTCTTGACATGGCTTCATCGGTGTGGCGGCGAAGTTCGATCTCGATGTCGCCGGATTCATCGACGCGTGGTTGCGCCGGGCTGGCGGCTCGTTTCAAGCTACAGGCCTATCTTCCCTGGGATGTGAGCCATGATCCGTATGCCTTTGCGCCATGTTCTTGTTGCCAGTGCCGCGTGCGGCTGGTTGCTGCTGGCCGCCTGCTCGCAGGATCAGAACAACCCCTCGCCGCAGGATGCCGCCAAGGCGCAGGCGCAGCAGATGGCAGCGGAGGCCAACCAGGAATTGCAGAGCTATCGCCAGATGCTTGGGATGAAGAACGATGAGATGGCCGTGCAACTCGGCCAGCAGATCGTCCAGCAATTCCCCAACAGCCCGGCCGCCAAGGAAGTGCAGCAGACCTTGCCGCAAGTCGAGCAGCGTTGGAAGGAAGAGAGCGAAAAGCACCGCCTGGCAGCACTGTGGACATACCAGGTCGGCCCGATGGAGGGTGGTACCCAGTCCACCGCCAGTCTCTACAGCACGCGTCCTTCAGGCGATCGCGCGGTGCGATTGGTGCTGCGCCGCCATACCCAATGGGGGCAAAGCGTGTTCCTGTTCGGCAGCGGTCATGGCTTTGTCTGCAAGGGTAACTGTGTCATCCAGGCCAAGTTCGATGACAAGCCGCATCCGCTGCGCGCCTTCCTGCCGACCACGGGAGAGCCGGCGATGTTCATCCGCGATGACAAGCCCTTCATCGCCGCCATGGAAAAGGCCAAGCGCATCACCATGGACGTGGAAATGCAGGATGGCGACAAGCTGGAGCTGGTATTCGAAACGGGAGGCTACGATCCGTCCAAATGGCAACCGGTCGGCAAGAAATAGTGCACTGATGACGCGCTCGCGCGTTAGGTCGCTTACGGCCCATCACGGAGGCAGGTGTCATGTCGAAGTTGCAGGTTCTGGCCGGGTCACTGCTGAGCGTGGTGCTGGCAGCGTGTTCGAGTGTGCCTTACGCGCAGCGTTTGCAGCAGCGCCAGCAGGCCTACAACGCGGCCGCTGGCACGCCGGTACGCAGCTTCCGTCTGGTATTGGGCATGCAGATCTACTCATGGGAACCGCTGAGTGAAACCCAGCTGGTGGTCTATACGCTGCCCCAAAAGGCTTATCTCCTGGACGTGTGGCCCTGCAACAACCTTACCTTCACCAACGTCATTGGACTGACCAGTTTCGCCAATACCGTGCAAACCGGTTACGACAAGGTGCTGGCGGGACGGCCGTATATCCCGTGCATGATCAAGCAGATTCGCCCGGTGGACCTGGCCCAATTCAAGCTCGATAAGGAAGGGCAGCGGCACATGGACAGCGTGCCGCGTAGCAACGCCGGCAATGCCCCGGCGAGCAGCGGCGGAACATAAGGAGCTCTACGCAAGCCGGGAGCGTGAGGCTGTTGCTTCGCGCGTGAGCGATAGCCTCACCATACTGAACGCCCACCTCAGTGCAGGAACAGTTTCTGGCTGATCCGGGCCAGTGGTTTTTCCATCGCCTGCTGCAAGCGCGGTGGCAAGTTCAGTGGCTTGAGCAGCATTTTCACCGACATCTCGGCCGGGATGTGCCTTCGCAGCAATGTCAACGCGGGGTCGGCCACTTTCCGGAACTGCTCCTGGTCGTCCTTGTAATGCGGATAGCACTGGTTGAAGACGTGGCGCATCGCGATGTCGCTGTCTTCGTTCTTGACTTCGTTGGCGCGGCGAAGGATGGCGCGCAACACTTTGTAGCGGCCCAGCTGTTCCTGCTCGCGGTAGCGCAGGAAGGCTTGGTAGAAGTGCTTGTAGTGGCGCACTTCATCACTCTTGATGTGACTGGTGAGCTGCTTGAGCACCGGCTCGTCGGCGATGTCGTTCAAGGCGCGGTAGAGGCTGGCGGTACCCGTCTCCACCACACAGCGCGCGGCCAGTTCAAGACAGCGCGAGGGCTCGAGCTGTTCGGTCGTGCACAGTGCGCCGTAATCTTTCCAGAAGGCCTGAAAGCCGGCGTCCCAATCGAACTCCGGCCACACGTGGCGCACGTATGCAGCCAGCGCGCGACCGTGTTGCATTTCTTCGTGTTCCCAGTGGTCGCGCAACCAGGCCTGCAGCTCCAGGTCGCCCTGGAAGTGGTCGATCAGGTTATGGGTGTAGAGGTCCGAACCGCTTTCGACGAATGAGGCGCTGCAAAGCAGCATGAATAGCTTTTCGTCATGCCGCACACGGGCAACGTCGATGTCGGCGAAATTCAGGCTTTCCAGAGTCCATGGAAGGACGGTGCTGTAGTCCACGTGGCGGTTCCCGTGCAAAAAAGGCTATCTGACCTGTGACAGATCAGGGACAACAGCATAAACGGTGAACGCTGATCCGGATTAATGCAAGCCGACCTGCCGCGGCTAGCGGATCACCGTAACCGGGACGTGGGCGCCGGCCAGGACATCCTCCGATACCGACCCCAACAGCCAGCGGGCGAGGGCACCTCGGCCAGTATGCCCAATCACGATATGGTCGATGTCCGGATGCTGCCGGACCTGGTTGAGCAGGACGTCGCCCGGTGAACCATGGGTGATTTCCAGATCCACGCGCTCATCGGCGGCTTCCGGCGCGATGGCGCGTAGTTCGCTCCACAGTTCCTGGGTGCGATGGCGCGATTCGTCCGTGATCATCAGCGAGCAGGCATCGGCGCCGCCCTGGGTGACCTGGAGCACGTAGACGACTCGTACACGGCCACCGCTGTCGCGAGCCAGTTCCGCGGCAAAGCGAAAGGCGCGTCGCGCCGAATCAGAACTGTCATAGCCAACCAGCGAATACTTGGGCATGGTTTCCTCCGCACTGCGCCGGAGTGGAATCAAGTGTGCGCGGCGCATTGTTAGTTAATCATCAAGCCCATGAAAAGCACAGGCGGGTCTGTGCACGCTAGCCTCACAACCACCTGCCGAAACTGAATGCCCGCGCGATTTTTGGCGGTTTATTCAGATCTCTACGCTAAAACTTGAACCACGGCATGGATGACCATGCCATTGCAAGGAGAGACCCTTATGAGCAAGCGAACCCTCCGATTGACGGCCGGCCTTCTGTGCGCAGGGATGATCTGTGGTTTTTCCGCCGCCCCGGCGCACGCGGGCAAGGCGCCGGTGAAATGCCATCTGACTTACAGCCTGTCGGGCTGGTCGGCGATCTACCAGCATGCCGAAGGTCGCGGCCATGTCCGCTGCGATGACGGACAGAGTGCGTCGGTCAGCATCAGCGTGCACGGTGGTGGCCTGACGGCAGGCAAGTTCCACGTGACGGGTCACGGCGATATCAGCAATGTCTATGGCATCAAGGATGTCTACGGCGACTACGTGCAAGCGGGTGCATCGGCCGGTGCGGTACGCAGCGGTACCGCGCAAGTATTGACCAAGGGCACGACGTCCATTGCCCTCAGTGGTACGGGTGAAGGCTGGAACATCGGCGTAGCCATCGACGGGTTCACCATCAAGCCCGTGCAATAACCCGGCACCCTACGTTTGCTGTTCGATGAAAGGCGCCTGCGGGCGCCTTTCATTTGTGCGCCTGCATGGGATGCTCGGGGCATCCTATACTCCTGGCATTGTCTACCTTCGGAGCCACCTCCATGCATCGTCGATGGGCCTTGCTCATGGTCATCGGCCTGATCGGCCTGTTGTCGTTTCCCGCGCTTGGCGGCGTTCATGGCGGCAATCCGCAGGTGGGCCAGGACGCTCCTGCTTTTCGCCTGCAAGACCAGCTTGGGCATTGGCGCGGGCCGGCCGATTACCACGGGCACTGGCTGGTGCTGTATTTCTATCCGAAAGATTTCACGCCCGGGTGCACCACTGAGGTATGCACCTTCCGCGATGACATCGCCAAGCTGCGTCAGGCCGGTGCGAACGTGATCGGCGTGAGCCTGGACGATGTGAAATCGCACGCCGGATTCGCCGCGAAATACCATGTACCGTTTCCCTTGTTGGCCGACGCCAACCGTCAAGTTGCCATCCGCTACGGCGTACTTACCTCCGTGGTGGGCTTCCATTTCGCCAAGCGCACGACCTTCCTGATCGCCCCGAACGGCAAGATCGCCAAGATCTACCGGGACGTGGACCCGAAAGAAAACGCAGCGCAAGTGCTCAGCGATCTCAACAACCTGAAAAAGGCTGCCACCTGATGGTGATCTCCCGCTTCGAAACGAGTCCGCGCAAAAGCTCCGGCTTCGCATGGTGGCGCATGCTGACATGGCTGTTGCTACTGCTGGCGGGCTTTGGTGGCGTGCAGTACATCCACCATGCGCAGCAGATATGGGGGGTATTGCAAAACGTGCCCGCCGACGACACCGCCAGCGCCAGCGCGCTCCACGGTATGCTCCGCTGGGATCTGGTTTATCTGGGCGCAGCGTTGGTGGTGATCATCGCCTGCGCCGGATGCATCCTGCGGCAAGCATGGGCGCGTTCGGTATTGCGTGTGATTGCGCTTCTTCTGTGCGTATGGGTTGCCTATCGCGGTGCCCTGTTGTGGCACCAGTGGGATGCGCTCGGTCAGTTGAACGGCACCGCTATTACCTCGTTGACTGATCTCAAGCGTGTGCTGCGGATCAGCCTTGCGCTACACACAGTGGCAGTACCCGTGCTCCTGTGGCTGGCCTGGCAGCTCGGGCAGCCGGCCGTACGGCTGCAATTTCGCCCGCGTGCAGGCTGATTCAGCGGCGGTTATCGCGTTGCGCTCTATCGGTGGCTTCCTTGAACCTGGGAGAAACCGCTTATGCGCATCCACTGTCTGCTTGCCGTTGCAGCGCTGGCGCTTGCCTGCGGTGACGTGCATGCGCAGGATCTGTCGAAGGTTTGTCACGCCACCAGCAGTTACGATCTCACGCTGCAACCGGGCCGATTGATCTTCGATCGCGCGGCGCCCGCGCCCACACGCGTGGTGATCGGTGCGGGCAGCTTGCAGACCGACGGTCAAACCGTGCCGCTCAATGAGGAAGATCAAGATCGCCTCGTGCTATTCCAGCGCGAGTTGCGTGCGTTGGTTCCACGCGTAAAGGCGGTGGCGCAGCGCGGGGTGGATCTTTCGCTGCAGGCCATCGCGCAGGAATCGGACACGCTCAATCTCGACGCCGACACACGTGCCCAACTGCAGCAACGCCTGCAAGCCGAAGCCGTGGAGCTTCATCAGCGCGTGGCCGCCAGTCAGAGTACGCATGATTGGCACGGTGACACCGCAAACCAGTACGCCAACAAGGTGATCGGCGATATCGCGCCGCTGGTTGCCTCGGCCCTGGGGCAGCAGGCCCTCAGCGCGGCGATGAGTGGGGACCTGCAACAGGCCGCCACGTTGCGCGACCGGGCGGCCAATCTCGCCGACGGCTTCCAGCCCCGTCTGCAGCAGCGACTGCAGGTGTTGCGGCCGCAAATCCAGGCCCTATGCCCGGATATTCAACGACTGGCCCAATTGCAGGACGGTCTTCGTGCCAGCAATGGACGGTTGCTTAACCTCGTCCAGGTCGGCCAGTGAAACGCCGGCTGAGTGAAAACCCTTTATGACAGTAGGATTTAGCCGCGGCTAAGTAGGTGTCCTGCAGCATAAGCGTCAGTTTACAGACAGCGCCCAAATAGGAGACCACGTAGGTGCCGCTGGCAATCCAGCAACTTTGCAATGGCCTGATCCGCCGCAGCATCGAGCTGCGCGCGCTGTACTGCCATGCCTCCACCCGGGTCGGCGAGCCGGGCCTGCGCACGGTGCTGGAGGAAGAGGCACAGTCGCTCGGCCAAGTCATCGCCGAACTACAGGCGCAGCTGCGCAGCCATGACAGCGCGCCTGCCACCCGTCGTCGCATGATCGGCGCGGTGCGCCACCGCTTCGATGCCATGCTCCCGCACAGCGATGACGCCTGGATCCGCCTGCTGGCCCGTCACGAACAACGACTGCTGCGCGCCTTCGAGCGCGTGCTCGCACGCATGGAGCCCGGCGATATGGCGGCCGCCCTACACCGTCAGCTTCCACGCTTGCACTCCATCGACCTGGACATGCACAGCCTGGCGAAGGCCATCGGCGTCGGACACTGATCCATGGCCAGGCCATCGCCCGACGCGCTGGCGGTGCTGTCTTTCTGGTTCGACCCGGCCAACGCGCCGCATTGGTTCGCCATCAACGCTGATTTCGATGCCACGCTCCGGGAGCGATTCGGCCAGACGCTTGGGCTGGCGACAGAAGGCAAGCTTCATCATTGGGCTGACACGCCGCAAGGATGGCTGGCGCTAGTGGTCGTGCTGGATCAGTTTTCCCGCAACCTGCATCGCAATGATCGGCGTGCATGGGCGCAGGACCTTCATGCACAACAACTCGTCGTGTGGGGCATTGAGGAAGGTTTCGACCGTCAGTTGCCGCCCATGCAGCGCGTCTTTGCCTACATGCCGTTTGAGCATGCTGAAAATATCAGCTTGCAGCAGCGATGTGTCGCTGCGTATGAGGCGCTGTGCGCAGATGTTCCCTCCGAAGAGCGCCATCGCTATACCGGCTTTCTCGATTATGCTCGACGCCATGAAGCAGTGATCGCGCGCTTTGGCCGTTTCCCGCATCGCAATGCGGTACTCGGCCGAATCTGTACACCGGAAGAGCAGGCTTACCTCGCCGAACCAGGCAGCAGATTTTAGCTATCGATCATTGCCACGGATCAGGCCCACCACGACATGGAGCAGTCATGCGTCGATACCTTCTCGTTACCTTATTGATAACCTCATTTAGCGCACACGCCCTGCAAAGTGTGCGCGTCGGTAGCCAGGTACTGGTGGTTGGCGACAGTGCCGCGCGTGTGAAAGAGTTGCTGGGTGACCCTTCGGTGCGTGGCAAAAGCAGTGGCTCCAACAAAAACAATGCGCGCAAAGGCGCACCGAAGTCTTCCGGCAAGCGCAAGGGCAAAGGTAAGCAGGGTAAATCCGAGGCGAAGGGCGAAACGTGGCAATACCGCCGCGACGGCCATACCACCCGCTTCACCATCGTCGACGGCAAGATCGCGCATATCGAAGACACCGCGCGCTAGTTTCCCCTGGTTTTCAGCTCCCAGGAACCGTCATCCCGCTTTCGCGGGAGTGACATCAAAGAAGAGAGCGTCGCCCCCACAATGACCTCAGGGTGTGCGCAACAGTTTCAACAACGCACGCGGCTCCCACCGCACGTAGGAAGCCTCGGCCTCGCGAATGAGCGCAACGGTTCGCGAGTTCGCCGGTGCACACATGCCCTTGGACTTGGCCAGCGCAACGATTTCACCATTGATGTAATCCACCTCGGTACGGCGATGCGCCTGAAGATCGTCCCACATGGACGAACGTGCCAATGGATCGATCGCCAGCATGCGGGAAGCGACGCGTTGAAACAACGCATCTGGCAGGGCCAGCACGGTCGGAAGCCAGCGCGCGGGAAGGGCAGTGAGCTGCGCAGGGCGAATGCCGGCGGCATGCAGCACGTGCAAGCCTTCGCGCTGTAAAAGGGCCAGACATTGACGCCATGCGCGTTGCGCCAGTTCGTCGCGTAGCGGCATGCCGCTCAGCGCATTGAGCGGATTGTTGAGATTGATCAGCAATTTTGCCCACAGCACCGCCTGCATGTCATCGCAGGGATGCAGAGGCAGGCGCGCAGCCTCGAAGGCATGTATCAGGGGCTGGACAGTGGACGCATGTTCGACCATCAGCGCACCCGACGACGCTTGGTGAAAATGTGCGCGATCCGGTTGCGTCACATTGAATGGCACCATGCCGGCAAGAACATGGCAGTGCGGAAGCGCTGCGCGCAATTCCGCCGCATTGCGTACACCGTTTTGAAAGCTGATCACGCATGTGCGGGGCGCGAGCACGTCGGCCAGTTCATGCGCCACGTCCATGGTCGCGGACGACTTCACCGTTACCAGCACTACGTCGACGCCATGCGCGGCATCAGGTTGGGTGGCAATGTCGAGCGATTCGGCATCGATATGGTGACGATATCCGTTGAGATCGCTGACCGTCAGCCCATGCTCCGTGAGGCTTTTAGCCATATGCGGACGTGCGATGAGGCGAACGTGCGCGTGAGCGTGCAAGCGGCCGCCAAGATAGTTACCGACCAACCCGGCGCCATACACGGCAATGCGCAACGCCGAGGTCATGCGACAGCGGCGGCGGCGGCGCGTCCGGCCACGCGGCCTGAAAACAGACAGCCACCAAGAAAACTGCCTTCCAGTGCGCGATAACCATGCAAGCCACCGCCGCCGAAACCCGCCGCTTCGCCTGCCGCATACAAACCGTGCAAGGGTTGGCCATCGTGTCCAAGTATGCGCGCATCGAGGTCGGTTTCCAGGCCACCCAATGTCTTGCGCGTAAGAATATGCAAGCGCACTGCGATAAGCGGGCCATTGGCCGGATCGAGCATGCGGTGCGGCTTGGCGACGCGCACGAGTTTGTCGCCGCGATAACGGCGCGCGTTGTGAATGGCCATGATTTGGCCGTCTTTCGCGAACGGATTATCGAATTGCAGATCGCGTGCCTGGATGTGTTCGCGCACAAGCGCAACGTCCAGCAACTGGCTGCCGGCCAGTGCGTTCATGCCCGCGACGAGCTCCTCAAGCGTGTCACGCACGATGAAATCGCGTCCGTGGCGCTTGAAGGCTTCCACCGGCGCAGGTGCCTGTTTGCCGATGGCGCGCCTGGCGACTTGTCGCCAGCTCTTGCCGGTAAGGTCGGGGTTCTGTTCGGAACCGGATAACGCAAATTCGCGTCGAATGATTTGCTGGTCGAGCAAAAACCAGCTGTAGTCGAAACCCGTTCGACGCAGGTATTCAAGCGTGCCCATGGTATCGAAACCGGGCCACAGGGGCCCCGGCAGCCGATGACCACGCGCATCCAGCCACAGTGAAGAAGGTCCGGGCAGAATGCGGATGGCGTGCATCGGCCAGATCGGATTCCAGTTTTCGATGCCTTCTACGTAGTGCCACATGCGATCGCGATTGATCAGTCGCGCGCCGGCTGTTTCGCTGATATCCAGCATGCGTCCATCCACGTGCGCGGGGACGCCGCACAGCATGTGGCGTGGGGGCGCACCCAGGCGCTCGGGCCAGTGCTTTCGCACCAGTTCGTGATTCCCGCCGATGCCGCCGGACGCGACGACGACGGCCTGCGCGCGGTATTGGAAATCGCCGATGACCTCACGTGAACTGGGCTTGCCGCGTTCGACCGCATCGTCAGCCAGTCGCGCGCCATGCACGCCGACAACATGGCCGTTGTCCACCATCAAACCATCCACACGATGGCGAAAGGCAAACGTCAATAAGCCTTTGGCCTGCGCTTCGTGCGCGCGCCGTACGAACGGTTCGATCACGCCGGGGCCGGTGCCCCAGGTGACATGAAATCGCGGCACCGAATTGCCGTGTCCGATGGCACCGTAGCCGCCGCGTTCGGCCCAGCCCACCACCGGAAACCAGCGCATGCCCATGCCGTGTAGCCAGGCGCGCTTCTCGCCCGCGGCAAAATCTACGTAGGCCTCGGCCCACCGGCGCGGCCAATGATCCTCGGACCGATCGAAGGCGGCCGTGCCCATCCAGTCTGTCAGGGCCAGCGCATGCGAATCACGCACGCCCATCCGCCGCTGCTCCGGCGAATCGACAAAAAACAGTCCGCCGAACGACCAGAACGCCTGCCCACCCAGGCTTTGCTCAGGTTCCTGGTCGATCACGGTGACGCGTCGGCCCGCATCGGCTATTTCCGTGGCTGCCACCAATCCGGCCAAGCCGCCGCCGATCACTATGACATCGGTGGATTGCATAGACAGCCCCTGACCTTGCCCCAAGGCTCACGTTATCCCGGCCTTCACCATTTGCCTATGTGCGCTGCGCCATCCATGACCGATGACAGGGAATGACATACGGCCCATGCCTCGAACGGCTGTCGCGTTAAACGCTATGCACGGTGGCGCGCATCCAAGCGCGCAGGAGCCATCGGGCCCGGGTCATCAGGAGGGAGTCTTCCATGCGCCGTTTGCCATTCGTCATACCGATGCTTGCGCTTACCGTAGCGATCACTGCGCCAGCCGCCAGCCACGCACATAACCTGCAATGCTCATACAGCAGCGACTACGACGTGCAAGTCAAAGCGGAAGGCATTGTCTTTACGCGCGACAGCGGCCAGCCGGGCGTGGTTTTCATACACGATGGCTCGTTGCGCGTGGACGGTCGGGACGTACACGTTTCAAATGCCGATGCAGTGCGTTTGCGTGAATACGAACACCACGTGCGCGACCTGGTGCCACAGGTGGCATCCATGGCGCGCGATGGCGTGAATATCGGTTACGCGGCCATTACCACGGTCGTCGCCACGTTGTCGGACAACGGCGATGAACGCACGCGCCTGTTGCATGAATTGCGCGATCGCCAGACCGACGCATTGAACCACATCGACCACACACTCGGACGTGGCGAGTGGCAAGCGGGCGATGAAGACGACCTGTTCGATAAGAATCTCGAGGACACGGTGGCCGATCTGGTCGGCAGTATTACGGGTGACGTCGTCAAGGATGCGCTAAGCGGCGATTCGAACAAGCTTGCGTCGCTGCAGGCGCGTACGGATGCGCTGAATGCCATGCTCGACAAAGCCATCGATGCGCCGGCCGACAAACTGGGTCAGCGCGCCGACGCGCTTTGCCCGCAGCTGGGGGAGCTTCAACGATTGCAGGATCAATGGGCGTTTCGCCTCGAGGGCGGTGAACGCTTGCAACTGATTTCAACTGACACGGAGCGTTCCAACAAGGCGAGCCAGTACGCCCAGCGCTAGTGAACTAGCGTACATCCCCACCGTGCTCCCCCTGCACGGACATCATGCCCGGTTCTGACCGGGCTTTTTTCTTTGGCTTTGCTCGCACCCAGGATGTGGACCGACAGTCCTGGCGCGCGCGCTGTCGATCTCCTGCTGCGCACCGACGCCTCCATGCCGAGCCACAAAAGTAAGACAAATTCGCCGCATACGTATGCGCATGGCCTCTTTTGGCGTTTTTGGCATGTCCGTGAAGGGGTGCCGGTTGCTATGATGGAAGCCTTGCGGCCGCCTCCGCCTTCCCCAGCGTGGCCGCCTTCGTTCCGCAGGAGAAATCATGGCCGACCTTAAAGAAGCCCGCGTCCCCGATATCGGCGGTCACAGCGATGTGCCCGTCATTGAGGTATTGATCAAACCTGGCGACACGGTCGAAAAGGATCAAAGCCTGATCACGCTGGAATCGGATAAAGCGACGATGGAAGTACCCGCGCCGTTTGCTGGCGTGGTCAAGGAATTGAAGCTGAAAGTGGGCGACGAGGTCTCCGAGGGCGCCCTGATTGCGATCATCGAAGCCAGCGACGCTGCCGCGCCTGCACCGGCCAAGGCCGAAGCGCCTGCTGCCAAAGCGCCTGCGCCCACCCCTGCTCCAGCACCTGCACCTTCACCTGCCGCCGCCGCGCCGCAGGTGAAGGAAGAACCCGCGCCGATCGGTGGCCGCGGCGTGCTGCCGGGCAATGCACCGGAGGGCGATGTCGCCCCGCAGGCCCGCCCGCCCTTGGACGCCAAGCTGGTGATGCCCGGCGATGCGCCGTACGCCACGCCCGCGGTCCGCGCCTTCGCGCGCGAGCTGGGTGTGGACGTGCGCCAGGTGAAGGGCAGCGGCCGTAGCGGCCGCATCGTGCGCGAGGACATCACCGCCTACGTCAAACACGCGCTGGCTTCCGGCGCGCGCCCCGTCGAGGGTGGCACCGTGGCGGCAGGTGGCGGGCTCAATCTGCTGCCGTGGCCGAAGGTGGACTTCGCCAAGTTCGGTGAAGTGGAAGAAAAGCCGCTTACGCGCATCCAGAAGATTTCCGGCGCGAACCTCGCGCGCAACTGGGCGATGATTCCGCACGTCACCCAGCATGAAGACGCCGACATCACCGAGCTGGAAGCCTTCCGCAAGAAGCTCGGCGAAGAAAACAAGGATCTGAAGATCACCCCGCTGGTGTTCCAGATCAAGGCGGTGGTCGCGGCACTGAAGAAATTCCCGCAGTTCAATGCATCGCTCGATGCGACTGGCGAGAAGCTCATCCTCAAGAAGTACTTCCACGTCGGCATCGCGGTGGATACGCCCGATGGCCTGGTGGTACCGGTGATCCGCGACTGCGACAAGAAAGGCCTGCTCGATCTGGCAACCGAACTGGGCGAGATCTCCAAGAAGGCGCGCGACAAGAAGCTCGGCCCCAACGATATGTCCGGCGGCTGCTTCTCGATCTCCTCGCTCGGCGGCATCGGCGGCACGGCGTTCACGCCCATCGTCAACGCGCCGGAGGTGGCGATCCTCGGCGTGTCTAAGGCACAGACCAAACCAGTATGGAACGGCAAGGAATTCGTGCCGCGCCTGATCCTGCCGCTGTCGCTGAGCTACGACCATCGTGTGATCGACGGCGCCCTGGCCGCGCGCTTTGCATCCTTCCTCGCCACCCAGCTCGGCGACATCCGCCGCCTGCTGCTCTGACGCGAGGAGAACATTGATCATGGCCAATACGATCGAATTGAAGGTTCCTGACATCGGCGGTCACGAAAACGTGCCGGTGATCGAGGTGCTGGTGAAAGCCGGCGACAGCGTGGCAAAGGAGCAGAGCCTCATCACGCTGGAGTCGGACAAGGCAACGATGGAAATTCCCGCCACCGCTTCGGGCGTCATCAAGGAGATG
This sequence comes from Dyella monticola, assembly GCF_003363155.1. Lineage (GTDB taxonomy): Bacteria > Pseudomonadota > Gammaproteobacteria > Xanthomonadales > Rhodanobacteraceae > Dyella_B > Dyella_B monticola. The sequence continues at coordinate 62,327 of NZ_QRBE01000017.1, forward strand.
AAGCTCAAGCTGGGTGATGAAGTGTCCGAGGGCGCCATCATCGCCATCCTGGAAGTGGGTGATGCCGAGGCGGAAGCGCCGAAGGCCGCCGCACCCGCGCAAGCGCCTGCTGCACCGGCCCCTGCGCCTGCTGCAGCTGCGCCGGCCGCCGCACCCGCCAAGCCCGCTGCAGCGCCCGCACCGCAGGCTGCCACCGCATCGGGTCGCAAGGCGGACATCGAATGCAAGCTGGTTGTGCTCGGCTCTGGCCCTGGCGGCTACACCGGTGCGTTCCGCGCCGCCGACCTGGGTGTCGACACGGTACTGGTGGAGCGCTACGCCACGCTCGGCGGCGTGTGCCTCAACGTGGGCTGCATTCCGTCCAAGGCATTGCTGCATGCAGCCGCCGTCATCGACGAAGCGGAGGCCATGGCCGCGCACGGGGTGACCTTCGGCAAGCCCAAGCTTGATCTGGACAAACTGCGCAGCTTCAAGAACAAAGTGGTCGGCCAGCTCACCGGCGGCCTTGCTGGCATGGCCAAGCAGCGCAAGGTGCGCGTGGTGCAGGGCGTGGGCACGTTCGTGTCGCCCAACGAGATGGAAATCGACACGGACGAAGGCAAGAAGCTGCTGCGTTTTGAATACGCCATCATCGCTGCCGGTTCGCAAGCCGTGCGTCTGCCTGCCTTCCCGTGGGATGACGAACGCATCGTGGATTCCACCGGTGCACTGGAACTGCGCGACATTCCCGCCAAGCTGCTCGTCGTGGGCGGCGGCATCATCGGCCTGGAAATGGCGACCGTGTACGGTGCGCTCGGCAGCGAAGTGACCGTGGTCGAGTTCATGGACCAGATCATTCCGGGTGCCGACGCCGATCTCATCAAGCCGCTCGCCAAGCGTCTGGGCAACAAACTCAAGGGCGTGCACCTCAAGACCAAGGTGGTGGATGCCAAAGCCACCAAGAAGGGCATCGAGGTCAGTTACGAAGGTGAAAGCATTCCGCAAACCACCGTGTTCGACCGCGTGCTGGTTTCGGTTGGCCGTTCGCCGAACGGCAACAAGATTGGCGCGGACAAGGCCGGCGTGGCGGTGACGGATCGCGGCTTCATCAATGTCGACACGCAAATGCGCACCAACGTGCCGCACATCTTCGCCATCGGCGACTTGATCGGCCAGCCGATGCTGGCGCACAAGGCCACGCACGAAGCACGGGTCGCGGCGGAAGTGGTGGCTGGCATGAAGAGCCACTTCGATGCGCGCGTGATTCCTTCGGTGGCCTATACCGATCCGGAGATCGCCTGGGTTGGCGTCACCGAGCGTGAAGCGAAGGAAAAAGGCCTGAAAATCGGCGTGGGCAAGTTCCCATGGGTGGCCAGCGGCCGCGCCATCGGCATCGATCGCACGGAAGGCTTCACCAAACTGTTGTTCGACGAAGAAACGCACCGCGTGGTCGGTGGCGCCATCGTCGGTCCGCATGCGGGTGATCTGATTTCGGAAATTGCCCTTGCTATCGAGATGGGCTCCGAAGCGGCCGATATCGGCCTCACCATTCACCCGCATCCGACGTTGAGCGAGTCGGTGGGTATGGCGGCAGAAGCCTATGAAGGCACCATCACCGATCTGTACCTGCCCAAGAAGAAGTAAATGCGTGGAATAAGAAAGACCCGGATCGCTCCGGGTCTTTTTTATGTGCGAGAACTCGTTGCTCTTTCGTTGTCGAGTGGTGCGACCGCAACGTTGACTTGGACGCTCGCATTTCCTTGCAGCACCCGCTGTACCGTCATTCAGGCCTTCGCCGGAATGACGGTGAGGTATAAATAGGCAATTGCGTTCATAGCCGTAGCGAGCTGTTGTCGAACAGATCGCTTTGCGCCATGAAACTGTCCTGATCCACGAAACCGGATAATCCTACGCCCACCAGCCGATAGCGACTGCTGGCGTCGCGCTCGACGCGCTCACGCAAGGCGCACGCCAGATCCGCCAGTTCTGCGGCCGAACGTGGTCGCATCGAGGGCGTAAGGCTGCGCGTCAGCGTGTGGAAATCAGCGGTTTTGAGCTTCAGCACGATGGTGCGCGCGATCCGTCCGCGCTGGACTTCGCGTTCCTGCGCGACCCAGGTTTTTTCGGCCAGGCGACGAATGTGCGGCTCGAGCTCGTCGAGGGTGAGGTCGTGCTCGAACGTATCTTCCGACGACACCTGCATGGCAAGCTGATTGGGTTGCACAGGATGATCGTCGATGCCCAGCGACAGTTCATGCAGGCGCCGCCCCCAACGACCGAACCGCTGTTCCAGCTCCAACATCGAAAAATTGCGCAAATGGCCCACCGTCGTGATGCCGAGTGCGTCCAGCTTGGTTTCCATCACCTTGCCCACGCCGGGCAGGCGATTGACCGGTAGCGGCGAGAGAAAATCGAGTATCTGATGTGGACGAATGACGAACAGCCCGTCGGGTTTGTTCCAATCTGAAGCGATTTTGGCGAGAAATTTATTCGGGGCCACGCCAGCCGAGGCGGTCAGTTGCGTTTCTTCGCGGATGGCCGCGCGGATGGCATCCGCCGTTGCGGTGGCCGAAGGAAGCCCGGTCTTGGTGGCGGTGACGTCCAGATACGCCTCGTCCAGCGATAGCGGTTCGATCAAATCCGTATGTCGCGCGAAGATCTCGCGCACGTGCCGCGATGCCGCTTTATAACGCACGAAATCCGGCGGTACGAAAATCGCCTGCGGGCAGAGACGTTCCGCGCGCACTGCCGGCATGGCCGAACGCACGCCGAATTTGCGGGCCTCGTAACTGGCCGCGCACACCACCGAGCGCGCGCCGCGCCAGGCCACCACCACCGGTTTGCCGCGCAGCGAAGGATCGTCACGCTGCTCCACGGACGCGTAGAACGCATCCATGTCGACGTGAAGAATCTTGCGTGGTGCGTTAGGCAAGAGCGTGCGAATGGGTCCGATGATGGCGGCAGTTTAGTACGCGCTGGGTCATAACTCGTCGCCCCGCGTGCGCAGGCGCGACGAGTCATGGCGGGCGAGTCAGTGCGGCTCGCCCTGACCGGGTACACCTAGAGAAGTAGCCGGATGTCTCCGCGTCACGAGCGCGTAGCCGCTCCGCAGGCAAGCCGTTCCAATCGCTCCGCCAGGTGTCGCGCAAAGCGCTCGGCCGCATCCGGCCTTTGCGCCAGGAACAGTGCCGGTTCGATCACTTCCAGCTCCATCAGCACGAACTGTCCGTTGATCACGACGCCGTCGATGCGGGCGTAGTCCGGTGGCTGATGCTCCAGCGCACCCACTGCGGCCAATACCTTGTTGGCGGCATCCACCAGACCGGCATCAGGCGTGGCTGGCGCCGTGCTGCCGCCATGCTGTTCTTGCACGCGATAATCGCCCACGGTCGGACGCTTGAGCACCGCGTGGCTGTATGCGCCACCGAAAAACATCAACGACCATTCACCGTGACTGGCTATCTCGGGCACGAACGGCTGCACGAGGTAATCAAGGCTCTTGGGCAATGGTTCGCACGCGTTTTCAAAGGCTGTTGTTCGCGCGCGCCCGCGGACGGTATGCCATGCGCCGCCGCTGACGGTCGGTTTGATCACCACCTCACCGTCGGGCAGCGACGGCAGCCGTTCATGCAAGTCACGACCCGGCACGACCTGCGTCGGAATGATCGGCACGCCTTGGCGTTCCAGATCGAGCAGATAACGCTTGTCGCTGTTCCAGCGCAGCATGTTAGTGTCGTTGATGACGATCGCGTTGAGCCGGTCGAGCATCTGCGTCCACGCCAAAAAAGCGGGGTAATGCTCGAAGTAATCCCAGATCGTGCGCACCAGCACGGCGTCGAATCCGCCCCAGTCGACCGCCGGATCATTCCACACGCACACGACCGGCTGAACGCCAAGCCGTTCCAACATGGCCATCAGATACACATCGTCCTTATGGACGTTCGGAAATTGCCTGGACGAAGCAACCCCTAAGCGGAAACGCGAAACAGGCACAGGCATGAGACACCTCCAAAGAATTGGGGTGGGCGCCCTTGGATATGGGAGTGGTCGGCGATCCGAGCGTGGCGGATGGAAGTCCGTCGCAGCACCCCTCGGGGCCGATGCGCCGGCATAGCTCATAGCATGGCGCGTGACGGTGAAAGTATCGGCGGCGCGAATTTAGCGTGTCAATGTGACGATGGTCATCCGGCGGGGTGCGACGACCTGTCGTAGGGCAAAGGTCAGCGGACATCGGGGGGCGACTCAGGTTAATGTCGGCACTTATGACTGAAGAAACCTCCTCATCCTCTTCCTATCTGCGCCGGCTCGGCGTCTGGAGCGGCGCCGCCATCGTGGTGGGTGGCGTGATCGGCAGCGGTATTTTCCGCACGCCGGCGACCGTCGCCGAGCGCACCTCCTCGGGCGTGCCACTGCTTGCACTGTGGGTGCTCGGCGGTCTGCTCACGCTGGCGGGCGTGCTGTGTTACGCCGAACTGGGGTCGCGGCGCCCGCATGCTGGCGGCATCTACCTGTATTTGCGCGAAGCATTCGGTTCGTTGCCGGCGTTTCTGTTCGGCTGGACCATGGCGCTGATCAACTACCCCGGCAGCGTGGCCGCGGTGGCGGTCACCTTTGCCGACTACGCGTGCCGCGCGGTGAGCTTGCCGGCCTTTTGGGTGAAGCCGGTGGCGGTGGGTGCGGTGTTCTTCATTGTCGGGGTGAATCTATTTGGCATTCGCGCCGGTTCGTTGCTGGTGAATCTGTTTACGGTGCTGAAGCTGGCGGCGATTGCCATGTTGCTGGTGGTGGGCCTGGTGCTCGCACACGGACATATCGGCAATGTGTTGGCGCCCGATCCCTCGCATGTGATATCGGGCGGTGCGTGGATTGGCGCCTTGTTGCCGGTGCTATTCACCTATGGCGGCTTCCACTATTTGAACGACATGGCGGGCGAGGTGCGCGATCCACAACGCACGTTGCCACGCGCGCTTACCTTGGGCCTCGTCGGGGTGGTGGTGTGCTACGTGCTGGCGAACGTCGCCTACCTCGTGGGCCTGGGGCACGCTGGCCTGGCGGCGAGCAAGGCGCCCGCGGCGGATCTGATGAGCAATATCTTCGGGCCGTCCGGCGCGACCGTCATGGCGATCGGCATCGCGTGCTCCACCTTCGGCTATTGCAGCATCGCCATCGCCGGCGGTGCGCGCGTGCTGCAGACGATGGGTGCGGATGGGATGTTTTTTCGCTCGGTGGGGCAGATCGAGCCGCGCTGGCGCGCACCGCAAGTGGCGCTGGGTGTGCTGGGCTTATGGACCATCGTGCTGATTCTTACCGGCACGTTTGATCAACTGGTCAACTACACCACCGTGGGCGAATGGCTCGGCCATGCGTTCGGGATCGCCACCTTGTTCTGGTATCGCCGTCAGTTCGGCGCGCAGAGTTCACCGTATCGCGTGCCGCTCTATCCAGTGCTGCCATTCGTGTTCGTGGCGACGGTGCTGGGCGTGATCACCGCCACGGTGATCAACACGCCTCACGACGCGGGCATGAGCCTGGTGATCATTGCACTGGGTGTGCCGGTGTATGCCGTGTGGCGCAACTGGGGCAAGCGGCGGTCGGTTTAGCCTTCTGCACGACGGCGCGATCCCGGTTCATTCATACTCACGGCTATCCATCGGTGAGGTGTGAATGAAAGCGATCACGCTGTTGGTGGGATGTATGGTGAGCCTGCTGCCCTTGGGCAGCCGCGCTGCACAGGTGGCCGACCTTGCCGCGCCGTCTGCGTCCCCTGCAATCGCACTTGAGCAAGTGCAACGCGTCGGGCAACTTGAGCACGATGCGCATGGCACACCGTTGGTCCGTTATGCGTTTCAACCCTCCGGCCAGCCGCAGATCGTCATCACATCTGCCACGGGTGCATGGAACTGGAGCGGGCAGGGTGCGCTGCGTCTGCAGGTGCAGAACGCGATGCCATGGGCCGTGACGCTCGATGTCGATATCAATGGAAGCGCAGGGCAACACCTGCATGCCGCCGTGGGCTTGCCTGCAGGACCTGCGCAGACGTTGGTGATCCCCCTGCAGGCGACATCCGCGCGGGCGTTCGGCATGCAGGTGGGGCCGCCGATGCCGTTCGATGATCATGGAAAAATGGTCTTCGTCGCGACGATGGTGGAGGGGGCGATCGATCTGGCCCGCGTGCATGATGTTCGCCTCAGCATGCCGGCGCCGCAAGCCGCGCAGCAGCTCCTGCTAGGTACATTGGAAACGGATGCTGGCCATCAGGTTTTGCAGGATGCTTACCGTGACATCGTCGATCAATGGGGACAGTACACGCGCAAGCAGTGGCCGGAGAAAATCGCCAGTGATGCGGCATTGCGCGATGCTCACGCGCAGGAAGCAGGCACGTTGTGCACGCAATTGGCCGCGCTGCACGGGTTTGATGCGTATGGCGGACGTCAGGACATCGCACTGACGCGCACCGGCTGGTTCCACACGCAACAGGCGAACGATCGCTGGTGGCTGGTGACGCCGGATGGGCACGCGTTCTTCTCGCTCGGCGTCAACGCCGTGACCTCCGGTGATACGCGCACCTATGTGCAGGGGCGAGAATTCATGTTCGCCGATCTGCCACCCGATACCGCGCCGTGGAGCGCGTTTTATGGCGCGAGCGACAGCCGCGACGCCGAACGCGGTGCAAGCGCAGGCATCGGCAGCAATCAGGGTCGCTGGTTCGATTTCTACGCGGCGAATCTTTATCGCGTGAATGGTGCCAGGTGGTTGACTGCATGGCGCACGCGCACGCTCGATCGCCTGCAGGCGTGGGGGTTCAACACCATTGGAAATTGGAGCGACGATGGCTTGGGCGCGCTGCATCGGGTGGCTTACACGTTGCCGATCTATATCCGTGGCGATTTCGGCAATGTATCCAGCGGCTACGACTATTGGGGGCGCATGCCCGATCCGTTCGATCCGCGTTTCGCACAGGCGGTGGAGCAGGCCGTGACCCACGCGACGGCATCATCGCGCGATGATCCGTGGTTGCTAGGCTATTTCGCCGATAACGAGCTGGCGTGGGCAGGGCAGGGGCCGCAAGGGCATTGGGGTTTGGCTATGGGTACGCTGCGGGGGGAAGCACGCAGTGCAGCCAAGCAGGCGTTTATCGCTATGTTGAAGCACAAATATGGTGCAGCATCGAAACTCGCGACCGCGTGGGGTATCGCGTTAACGGATTGGTCGGCGTTGAATGCGACCAATTTCTCCGCGCCGGAACCGAATGCTGCCCATCCAGCGATCGCCGAGGATTACAGCGCGTGGCTGCGCCGCTACGCCGATCAGTATTTCAGCCTGGTCGCCGCGGCCATCCATCGACACGACCCGCATCATCTTTTCTTGGGTGGACGTTTCGCGGTGAATACGCCCGAAGCGGTGGCATCGTGCGCGCGTTACTGCGATGTCATCAGTTTCAACGTTTATGCGGATTTACCGCAGCATGGTGTCGATGTCGCTGCGCTACACGAGTTGAACAAACCGGCCATGATCACCGAATTTCATTTCGGTTCGGACGATCGCGGACCGTTCGGCAAGGGCGTCGTTTCCGTGTGGAACGAAGGGCAGCGTGGCGAGGCGTATGCGCGCTTCGTGCGGGCGGCCGCGCGCGATCCGTCGATCGTGGGAACGCATTGGTTCGAATACATCGACGAACCGGCGACGGGGCGGTTGATCGATGGAGAGAACAGTCATATCGGGCTGGTGGGTATTACCGACATCCCGTTTGCCGGATTCGTCGATGTGGTGCGGAGGACGAATCTGCAGTTGCGCCATTAGCGCATCGAGTGCATCGTGCGGAAGTCTCTCAAGCACGCCTCACCGTCATTCCGGCCTTCGCCGGAATGACGCTGAGGCGTAGCTATATCGTGAAGCGAGATTGGTTTTCTCGCCCCAACCCTCTCCCCTCGGGGAGAGGGCATTGGCGTTACATCAATAACGATAATGATCCGGCTTGTACGGCCCTTCCACCGGCACGCCGATGTACGCAGCCTGTTCCGGTGTCAGCTTGGTCAGCTTCACGCCGATCTGTTCCAGGTGCAGGCGCGCCACTTCCTCGTCCAGCTTCTTGGGCAGGCGATAGACCGTCTTCTCATAGGTGTCTTTGTTCGCCCACAGGTCGATCTGCGCCAGCGTCTGGTTGCTGAAGCTGTTGGACATCACGAAGCTCGGATGGCCGTGCGCGCAACCTAAGTTCACCAAGCGACCTTCGGCCAGCATGTAGATGCTGCGACCGGTCTTGCCGAACGTATAGCGATCCACCTGCGGCTTGATGTTTTCGCGGGTGACATCCTTGGCGCCATTGAGGCGATCCATCTGGATCTCGTTGTCGAAGTGGCCGATGTTGCACACCAGGGCATTGTTCTTCATCGCCGCCATGTGTTCGAGCGTGATGATGTCCTTGTTGCCGGTGGTGGTGACGTAGATGTCGCCGGTGCCCAGCGTGTCTTCGATGGTGGTGACCTGGAAGCCTTCCATTGCTGCCTGCAAGGCATTGATGGGGTCGATCTCGGTCACGATCACGCGTGCGCCGAAGCCCTTCAGCGAATGCGCGCAGCCCTTGCCCACGTCGCCGTAGCCGCACACCACGGCCACCTTGCCGGCGACCATCAGGTCGGTGGCGCGCTTGATGCCGTCGGCAAGCGACTCGCGGCAGCCATAGAGGTTGTCGAACTTGCTCTTGGTGACCGAATCATTCACGTTGATGGCCGGAACCAGCAGTTTGCCGGCTTCCATCATCTGATACAGGCGGTGCACGCCGGTGGTGGTTTCTTCGGAAACGCCCTTCCAATCGGCAGCGACTTTCTTCCAGAAGCCCGGGCGCTCCTTCGCGGTGCGCTTGAGCAGGTTCTTGATGACCTGCTCTTCATGGTTGCCGCTGGCCGTGTTGACCCAGTCGTCGCCATTTTCCATATCCACGCCCTTGTGGATCAGCAGCGTGGCGTCACCACCGTCGTCGACGATCAGCTCAGGCCCCTTCATGCCGGGGTGGGTGAGCATGTCCAGCGTGCAATCCCAGTATTCCTCCAGCGTCTCGCCCTTCCAGGCGAACACGGGGATGCCGGCGGCGGCCACGGCGGCGGCGCAGTCGTCCTGGGTGGAGAAGATGTTGCAGGACGCCCAGCGCACCGAGGCGCCCAGCGCGCTCAGCGTCTCGATCAGTACGGCGGTTTCCTTGGTCATGTGCAGCGAGCCGGACAGACGTACGCCCTTCAGCGGCTTGGTGGCCGAATAACGGGCACGAATGGCCATCAGGCCGGGCATTTCTTCTTCGGCCATGCGGATGCGGCGGCGGCCGAGGTCGGCCAGCGCGATATCGCGGACCTTGTAGTCGTGGGTAGCGGAATCGTTGATTACAGCGTTCATGGGAAGGATGTCTCCGAGTCTCATGGGAAAACCCAGCCCGGGGAGGCCAGGCCGACGCGTGAATCGCGTCATGAGCGCCGTTGCTTTCGAAGCATCCACCGAGCCTGGCCGTTCTTTTTGAAGAACCTGCACATGCAATGTGCAGGTTCTTGCGGACGGACCCGCATCATGCGGATCCCACGGTCGCAGCGCCCCTCGGCGAAGACGCTCATTCTAGCCTGGGTACTTGGCTTATGACGAATGGAGCGCTGCAATGCATCATAAATTGGTTAGGCTAGGGAACTTGAGTCATTGGAGGCCCCATGGAAGTCAGTCGCGACCCCGAATTCCTGCCCCACGACGGCCCGCTGCGCGAAGACGTGCACCGGCTTGGCGCCATGGTGGGCCGCATGCTGGCCGAGCAGGGGGGCGAGGGCTTCTTCCAGCGCGTGGAGCAGGTGCGCACCGCTTCCATCGGGCGCCGCCGAGAAGGACGCGCGGCAGACGACCTGGCCGAATCCCTGGCCGGCATTGATGCCGAGCAAGCCGAAGCGCTGGCCCGTGCCTTCGCCACTTATTTTCAGGCGGTGAATACGGCCGAACGGGTGCACCGCATTCGGCGCCGCCGCGACTATCAGCGCGAAGGCAATGCCGTGCAACCGGAATCGCTGCTGGACGTACTGCAGCGCTTGAAAGCGCAGGGCGTGAGCGCGGATGAACTCCTGCAATGGCTGTACAAACTGAAGGTGGAGCCGGTCTTCACCGCGCACCCTACCGAAGCGATACGCCGCTCGCTGCTCGAAAAGGAGCAGGCGGTGGTGCGCGCACTGGTCGATAGCTTCGATCCCACCCGCACGCCGCAAGAGTGCAAGGAAGATGACGACCGCATCTTCATGGCCTTGTCCGCCGGCTGGCAAACGGCCGAAGCCTCGGCGATTCGTCCCAGCGTGCAGGACGAACACCATCACGTGGGCTTCTACCTCGCCAACCCGATCTACCGCATCGTGCCCGCGTTTTATGAATTGCTCGCCGACGCCCTGCAGGAGGTCTACGGCGTGGCGGTGCCACTGCCGCGCTTGTTGAGCTTCGCCACCTGGGTAGGCGGCGATATGGATGGCAACCCGAATGTCGGTGCCGAAACCATCGCCAACAGTCTCGCCACGCAACGCGCGCACGTGCTGGAGCATTACATCGCCGACGTCGATGGGCTGGCGCGGTTGCTGAGCCAGACCGTCGATCGCGTGAAGTTCGATGCGTCCCTGCTGAAGCGGCTGGCCGATTATCGCGAACAATTTCCGCGCGCGGCCGCCACCATTCGTCCGCGGCATGCGGACATGCCGTATCGCTGCCTGCTTACGCTGATTCGCGCCCGTCTTGAAGCCACGCTTGAAGACGAACACGCCGAAGGCTATCAGTGCGCCGACGAATTGATCGACGATCTGCTGCTGATCGTGCATGGCCTGATCGATCATCACGGCTTGAATGCCGGCGCTTACGCCGTGCGCCGATTGATCTGGCGCGTACGTACGTTCGGCTTCCATATGGCGCGGCTGGACGTGCGCCAGGATTCGCGTGTGCATGACGATGCGCTGGCAGCACTGCTGCGCGATGAAGCATGGACGCAACGCACGCCGGCCGAACGCGTGGCGACGTTGCGCCCCTATGCAAGCGGCGAGTGTGCGCTGGAAAAAGCCGACGAAGCGCAAGCCGAATCGCTTCGCGCCGTCTTCGCCACCTTGCACGAATCCCGCCAGCGCTATGGCGAGGATGCGATCGGCCTGTACATCATCAGCATGGCGCGCTCCGCGGCTGACGTGCTCGCGGTGCTGGCCTTGGCGCGGTACGGTGGGCTGGTCACCGACATGCATGTTCCGCTCGACATCGCTCCCCTGTTCGAAACGGTCGACGATCTGAAAAATGCGCCGAACACCCTGCGCGCATTGCTCGACGATCCCATCTATCGCGAACATCTGCGCGCGCGCGACGATTGCCAATGGGTGATGCTGGGGTATTCGGACAGCGGCAAGGATGGTGGCACGCTGGCCTCGCGCTGGGGTTTGCAGCGCGCGCAGGTGGAGTTGCTGGAGGTTGCGCAGCAGGCCGGTATCCGCCTGGCTTTTTTCCACGGCCGCGGTGGCTCGGCCAGTCGCGGTGGCGCGCGCATCACGCCGGCGCTGATGTCCTCGCCGCGCGGTTCGGTCAACGGCATTCTGCGTGTCACCGAGCAGGGCGAGGTCATCCATCGCAAATACGGTATTCGCGCGCTCGCGCTGCGCAATCTCGAACAAACCGTGGGTGCGGTGCTGCGCGCCAGTGTGCGCCCGCGCGATGAAGAAGCACGCGAGGCGGGCTGGCGCGAGATCATGGCGGAGACGGCGGCGGAAAGCCGGCTCGCGTATCGCGCGTTCGTCGATCGCCAGGGCTTTGTCGATTACTTCCGCGCTGCCACGCCGATCGATGTGATCGAACAAATGGCACTTGGTTCACGTCCCTCACGCCGGCGCAGCATGCGCGGTGTGGAGGACTTACGCGCGATTCCATGGGTGTTTGCCTGGACGCAGTGCCGCTCCATCATCACCGGCTGGTATGGGCTGGGCACGGCACTGGAGAAAGCCGTCGCCAAGCACGGGGAAACGGCGATGGTAGACATGGCGCGCGATTGGCCGTTCTTCGCCAACGCGCTCGATGACGTGGAAATGGTGCTGGCCAAATGCGACTTGGATATCGCCGAGGCGTTCTCCAGACTCGCCGGGCCGTTGCACGATGCGTTTTTCGGCCTGATTCGCGAAGAATTCGAGCAGACGCGCCATTGGCTACTGAAACTCAAGCACAGCGACGAGCTTCTGCGCGGCGATCCGCGTTTGTCGTTATCGATTCGCTTGCGCAATCCGTATGTGGATCCGATGAGTCTGCTGGAAGTCGACCTGCTGCAGCGCTGGCGTGCGGCCGACCGCAGCGATGAGCGCCTGTTGCGTGCATTGGTGGCGTGCGTGAATGGTGTTGCGCAGGGTTTGCAAAATACGGGGTGATATTTCGTGCATCCGGGCTGTTGCTTGCTGCTGTCCAACAGAGATTGCCGATGGCAATGCTATTCGGAGTGCGTCATTTCACCCGGCCTTCCCCGGAATGACGGTCGGGCAAGATAAACGTCTGTGGCGCATTTTTTTGAAGACACCGCGCCATAGCGACGAATACTTAGCCTTCTAACTCTGTCCATCGCGCATACGCCAACTCCAGTTCGGCCTGAGCTTTCGCCAACGCGTCGTTCGCACGCTGAATCGCCGTGCTGTCCTGTTGATAGAACGATGGATCGTTCATCGCCTCGGCACGCGCGGCAATCTCCGTTTCGAGTTGCTCGATGCGCGCAGGGAGTTGTTCCAGTTCGCGCGCATCCTTGTAACTGAGTTTGCGCTTGGGTGTTTCGCTCGCGGGTGTGGCGGACGATGTCTCGGCTTTTGCGGATTTGCCGGGTGGCACGTTCGCCTCCGCGAGTGACCGCTCCGCCGGCCTCTGCCGCAGCCAATCGCTGTAGCCGCCCACGTATTCGCCCACTCTGCCGTCGCCTTCCAGTACCAGCGTGCTCGATACCACGTTGTCGAGAAATTCGCGGTCATGCGAGACCAGCAGCAACGTCCCTTTGTATTCGGTAAGCAGCTCTTCCAGCAATTCCAGGGTTTCGACGTCCAGGTCGTTGGTCGGTTCGTCCATCACCAACAGGTTGGAAGGCTGCGCGAACAGTTTCGCCAGCAACAGGCGATTGCGCTCGCCACCGGAAAGACGCGTGATCGGCGCGCGTGCCCGCTCGGGCGAAAACAGGAAATCTTGCAGGTAGCCGATGATGTGCTTGCGCTGACCATTGAGCTCGATGTATTCACGCCCTTCGGCGACATTATCCAGGGCGTTCAAGGCATCGTTGAGCTGTGCCCGATGCTGGTCGAAGTAGGCGATCTCCAGCCCGGTGCCCAGGTTGACTTCGCCGCCCTTGGGCTGCAACTCGCCAAGCAGGATTTTCAGCAACGTGCTCTTGCCGGCGCCATTGGGGCCGATAATGCCCACGCGATCGCCGCGCATGATGGACGTGCTCAGATCATCGATCAGCACGCGACCGTCGTAGGCCTGATGCACATGATCCAGCTCGATTACTTTCTTGCCGGAGGTCTGTGCATTGGCCAGCGACATCTTGGCCGCACCACCCAGTTCGCGACGCTCGGCACGTTCGCGGCGCATCGCCTTCAATGCGCGTACACGACCTTCATTGCGTGTGCGGCGTGCCTTGATGCCTTGGCGAATCCATACTTCTTCCTGCGCCAGTTTTTTATCGAACAATGCATTGGCCTGTGCCTGGGCGTGCATGCGTTCTTCGCGCCGGCGCAGGTAATTGTCGTAATCGCCTGGCCAACTGGTGAGTTGACCGCGATCGATCTCCACAATGCGCGTGGCCAGTGCGCGCAGAAAACTGCGATCGTGCGTAATGAACACGATGCTGCCTTCGAATTGTTTGAGAAACCGTTCGAGCCAGCCAATGGCTTCGATATCCAGATGATTGGTGGGTTCGTCCAGCAGCAATACATTGGGCTTTCGCACCAGGGCCTGCGCCAGCAGTACGCGGCGCTTCATGCCACCGGAAAGCGCGGCGAAGTCGGTTTCGGCAGGGAGTTCCAGCTTCGCCAATACATCGGTAACGCGACGATCCAGATCCCAGCCGTGCTGCGCTTCGATCTGATTTTGCACATCGCCCAATGCATCCAGATCACCTTCGGCAAGCAGATGGTGATAGCGCGCCAGCAGATGACCAAGATCACCGAGGCCATCGGCGACGACATCGAAGACGCTGCCGGCCGTCGCCTGCGGCACCTCCTGGGCCATGCGCGCGACGATCACGCCGCTTTGCACGCGCACTTCACCGTCATCGGGTTGCAATTCCCCGGCGATGAGTTTCATGAGCGTGGATTTGCCTTCGCCGTTGCGACCGACGATGCATACGCGCTCGTTGGCGTCGATGGAAAGATCGACGTGTTCGAGCAGAAGAGGGCCGCCGACGCTGAAGTCGAGGCGCTGGAGCTGGATCAGGGACATCCACCCATTCTACTGGCTCGCTCCTTGCTTGCCTTTGTTTTAGGTGCCAAGGAGACTCCCCTCAAGGAATCCGGGCGCAGTGACGATGTAGTATGCGGAATCCCCTCACGGGGGTGTAACAAGTTCTTAAACCCGTGTTAAGCGGTAAAATTTACAAAAACATGTACTTAGCATGGCCGCTTAAAGGAATTTCTCTGGAAATTCCAGTGGGTATGCATTAAGGTTTCAAGCGACGCGCGGGTGTGGCACCGCGGTGTTGGGAGTGAAGGCCGTGGTGAACATCCAATCCATTCAGCCAGCGCGATTGCTGGGCCGCTTTTGGGGCCTGCTCGCCGTTGTGCTGTGCCTGGGCCTTGCCGGTTTCGCGGGGGTCGCCCATGCAGGTTATGCCGCCATCGTGATCGATCCCGCCACCGGCCAAATCATCAGCGCCGTCAACGCCGACGAGCAGAACTACCCGGCCTCGCTGACCAAGATGATGACGCTCTACCTGACCTTCCAGGCATTGCAGAGCGGCAAGCTCAAGGTCGATCAGGAGCTTCCGGTTTCCTCATGGGCCGCATCGCGGGCGCCGACCAAGCTCGGTTTGCGTGCGGGGCAGACCATCTCGGTGAACGACTGCATTCTCGGCATGGTGACCAAATCGGCCAACGATGCGGCCACCGTCGTCGCGGAAACCCTAGGTGGCAGCGAAGGCCACTTCGCCGAATTGATGACAGCCCAGGCTGCGGCGCTGGGCATGACCGCCACCCATTTCGCCAACGCCAACGGTCTGCCGGATCCGAACAACGTCTCCACCGCGCGCGACCTGGCCAAGCTCGCCATGGCGCTGTATCACGACTTTCCCCAGTACTCGAACTACTTTGCGACCAAGGAATTCGTGTTCCGCGGCAGGCTCGTCCGTGGCCACAACAATCTGATGGATCGCTATCCCGGCATGGATGGCCTCAAGACCGGTTTCACCGACGCATCCGGCTTCAACCTGGCTTCCACGGCCGTGCGCGATGGGCGCCGCCTGTTCGCCGTGGTACTGGGTGGCCGCACGGCGTCGGCGCGCGACAATTTGATGGCGCGGCTATTGGATGACGGGTTCGACAATGAGCCCACACCCGAGACGCTGGTTGCCCAGGCCGGTATGCCCAGCACCACCCGGCGCGTGCTGGCGGCGCTTTCGCCCATCGGCACGGCGGAGGCGGACGAAACGGCGCCTGCGCACCGCCGCGTGGCACGCGGCTGCACGCCGCACCGGGGCAAGAGTTGTCCGCGTGCGAGCCGATCGCACTCCAAATCCACGACACGGCTGGCACATCGCAAGAGCAAGAAAGTGATGCTGGCCTCTTCGTCCGAGACTCACGACTAACGGCAACGATCGCCTCACGGTATTCACCGTGGAGGTGATTGCGTTTTGGCGCGCGGACATCATCAGCCACTTGTCCGCTCGATGACCATTCACTCAGGCGGAATGCGCGCTCGTTCCTGAGCGCTATGCATCATGGCTGCGAGCGTGTCGTTCGCAGCATGGATACGACCGCACGCGTCACCATGTCAGCCTGAAGCCGATATCTCCCTGCAGACCGTGTCCGGTATTGCCCTCGATGCCATCCACGTACTCCAGCGTGGCAAACAGACTGGCGCGCCTCGTGGCCGACATTGCAACGCCGGGCCCGAATTGGAACCACGTGCCACCGATGGACGAGCGCAGCGTAAGCGGTTCCAGGCCGGTTGTGCTGGCGAAGATCGTTTTGGCGTTACATCCAAAACATGACCAGACATTGGCATTGAACCAGAAATACAAGGGTGTGCCGTTGTTGCTGAATGGCTTGATCAAGCGCGCGCCCATTCTCCCGTAGCCCGCAGTGGAATCCCTGTAACTGATCTGTGCGTACGCGTCCTGTCCGCTGGCGAATGAGAGGCGTTGGTAAATCGCCTGGGCCTGCGGTTCAATCGCCCAGCCACTCCGACCCAGACGAAAGGCGCGGTCAATCTCCACTGTTGCCGTGTCGCCCCATCCATTCGTGCGGAAGTTCTGTCCCTCAACCGATTCGGAATTTACGTTTGTATAGCGGCTTCCCTGCAAGGCCGCTTTAAAGTCCCAGCCACTACTGCTGCAATGATCCCAATGGATGCCCAATACGTAACTGTCCATCCACACCCGGCCTGCAAAACCACCGTACACATCATTCACGATGGAGTTGGCTCTCGCGTAGCCTGTGTACCAGCCGATCGAATCGTGGGAACCATCGCCATATACCCGCTCAAGCAAGCTCGAGCCAGCCTGGAATCCGTACAAGTTGTAACTGTAAGTGGGCCCGTTGCTACGGAATGATTGATATTCATCCACACTACTGCTGCCACTGGAATGTGCGGTGGTTCCGCCCGCCCCAAGGAAGTGAGCCCACACGGAAGGCCGTCCGTTGTCCTCTGTGCTTATGCGGCAGGTATAGGAGTTGTTTACCTCAGCATTGCCGTTGGCATTGCGGTTGCCGTTGCTGCTGTAGGCGTAGCGCCCGGTGCCATTAGCGCCATACACGTTTCCATTGTTTGCGCTCGCACCACCGTAGCTGGTGTAGCGATTGGCGCCACCACTGATGTTGTTGCCAGTGACGCCACCAGCGTAGGCGTAACTGCCGCCTTGGATTCCACCGCTGTTGCCGTGGCCGCTGCCAGTGTTGCCATTGACTTGGTTACCTTCGCCCTTGGCGTAGCCATTGCTGGCATTGTTACCGGCATAATTGTTCCCGTTGGCTCCATAACTACCAGCGTTGGTGTAGCCACCACCGGCACCGTTGCTGGCGTAGCCGTTATCGTTATGGGTGCCACTGTTTCCGTTGGAACCATAAGCAGTATTGCTACTGCCGTTGCTGCCACCGTAGTTAGGGTTGGCGCCATAGGGACTGCCATTGCCATACCCACCGCTGCCGCCATGTGCGTAGTTATTAGCGCCGCCACTCAGACTGCTTCCATTGGCACCCTTGGCGCCGCCGTTGCTTGCGTAGAAGTCGCTTTGGGTGCCGTTGGCGTTACCGTTCATATGGCCATTGCCGCCGCTGTTTGCGTAACCGCTGCCATGAGCATTGCCATTGTTTTCGTTGGTACCGCCACCAGAGACATAGTTATGGGTGTTGGCATTGCCGCTGTCATTGCGGTAATTGCCATCATTGGCGCCATGATTAGTGCCGTAGTTGGCGTTAGTGGCACTGTTGTTGTCCGCACCTTTCGGGTGGTCGTAGCTGTTGCTGCCTTCGCTATTGGTGGTGTAGTTGTTGCTATTGGCGCCACCACTGTTTCCGCCGGCACTCATGTTCGCATTAGTGCCGTTGCCACCGTTATTGGAATTGCTCTCGTAAGAGCCATTGCTCTGGCCTTTTGTGGAGCTGCCACCACTCAAGCCGTTTCCGCTTTGCCCGTTGCTATGGATGTCACCGTTATTGTTCGTTTCATTATTGCCGCCAGCACCACCACTGTCGTTGCTACCGCCGTTTGCGTAGCCGTTGCCTCCACCGTTTAAGCCGCTGCTATTCCGGTCATTGCTATTGATACCTTCGTTATCGTTTGCATGGCCGTTGCTGTTGGCACCACCACTGGAGCTACCGTTGCCGCTTCCACCATTGCTCGAGTAATGGTTGTTGCCGTTGTTCGCACCGGTGCCATTGTTTGCCCCATTGGAGCCATCGTTGCCGTTTGCGTAACTATTGTCCCCGTTGTTTAAGGCCTTCCCGTTTCCGCCGTTTTCGTTAGAGCCACCATTACTGGCGTAGTTGCTGCCATTAGTGCTACCACCGTTACCGCCGCCGCCAGTGTTTTCACCGCTACTGGTGCTGTTGTTACTGTTACCGTTAGGTGCGCCCCCATTCCCGTTGCCGTTAGCGCCGTTGTTGCTGTTTAGGGCGCCACCACTCCCATTGGTGCCGTTGATACCGCTATTGCTGGTGTAGTTATCTCCATTGCCGCCACCGTTGGAACCATTTCCATTGGTGCTATTGCTGGCATTGCCGCTTTCGTAGTTACTGCCGCCGCCATTGAGGGTGCTGCCATTGTTGGCGTTATTACTGCCGGTCGCGCCACTACCTTCATTGGTATCATGGCCACCATTGTTAGTGCCACCGGTTTCGCCATTGGCACCGTTGTTAGCGTAGTTGCTGCTACTGGCTCCGCCACTACTGGTGCCGTTTAAGCTTCCACCATTGGAGTCGTTGCCAGCGTAGCTACCACCATTACCGCGACCGTTGGCGCCAGTAGTGCCGGAACCATTTTCGCTCGCACCATTAGCGCCGCCGTTGCTGGCGTAGCTTCCACCATTTCCGCCACCATTGGAGCCAGAGTTGCCGCCAGATGCACCACTGCTCGCGTTGCTGCCAATAGGACTGCCATTGGCATAGTTGCTGCCGCCGCTTAGATCGTTATCACCATTGGCGCTATTTCCATTGGCGGGATTGCCGTTAGAGTCATTGCCGCTGTTGTTGGCGTAGCTGTTGCCACTGGCGCCACCGTTGGTCCGGCTGCTTCCACTACCACCGTTGCTCGTGCCATTGTTGCCGTTAGGTGTGCTGCCGTTTTCATTTGCACCACCAGCACTACCATTGTCGGCATAGTTGCTGCCACCGTTCTGGCCGCTGCTTTGGCCATTGTTCGCGTAGTTATTACCGTAGGCATTGCCACCGGCGCCGCCGTTGATAGTTCCGCCATCGCTGGTATTACTACCGCCGGTCGCACCATTACCTTCATTGGCATTGTGACTGCCATTGTTATCGCCACCGGCTTCGCCGTTGGCACCCTTGTTGGCGTAGTTGCTGCTGTTGGGGGCACCGTTCGTGCCGCCGTTTATACTTCCACCATCGGAGCCGTTGCTGGCGTAGCTACCACTATTGCCGCTCTCGTTGGTGCCCCCGTTACCCGCGTAATTGTTGCCGTTGGTGCTTCCACCATTACCCCCGGCACCATTGTTTGAGTGACTGGCACCGCCGTTAGCGGGGTTATTCTCTCCGCCATTAGCGGAGCTATTCGAGCCATTATTTAGGCCACCGTTGCCGCCATTTCCGCCGGTGCCAGTATTGTTGGAGCCATTTCCGCCAGCGCCATCAGCACCGCCGTTATAGGGGTAGCTTCCGCCATGGCCGCCGCCGTTGGAGCCATTTCCGTTGGGCCGGCTATTTCTGCCGCCGTTTGCGTAGTTATTGCCGTTGCCGCTTTCATTGGCGCCGTTCGTTGTGCCATTAGTACCACTGTTGTTCCCGCTGCCGCTGCCGCTGCCGCCGCCGGTGCTGCTGCCATTACCGTTGCCACCATTGTTGGCGTAGCCGTTACCGCTGGCACCACCGTTAGTTCCGCGGTTTAGGCTTCCACCATTGGAGCCATTTCCAGTGGTGCTCCTGCTCGTATTGCCGTTTTCGTAGTTGCTGCTGCCGCCATTGAGAGCGCTGCCATTCTGGCTATTGCCATTGCTACCGCCGTTATTGGCGTAATTGCCGCCGTTAGGATTGCCCCCCGCGCTACCGTTGATGGCCCCACCATTGTTGGTGTTACTGCCGCCGGTCGCACCACTACCTTCATTGGCACCGTGGTCACCGCTGTTATTGCCACCGGTTTCGCTATTGGCACCATTGTTGGCGTAGTTGCTGCCAGTGGCCTCACCATTAGTGCTGCTGTTTAGGCTTCCACCATTGGAGCCGTTTTTGGCGTAGCTACCACTATTGCCGCTACCGTTGGGGTTGCTGCTAGCCGCACCACTGTTTCCGTTAGCGCCATTGGCGCTGCCACTGTTTGTACCATTTTCACCGCTGTTAGCAGTGTTATTTCCACCATGGTTAGCGTAGCTATTTGAGCCACTGTTTAGGCTACTACCATTGAGGTAACCGTTGCTACCGTTCTTGTTGTCGCCATTTTTACCTGTGCTAGTGCTGGAATCTTTTTCGCTCGCACCATTAGCCTCGCCGTTGCTCGCGTAGTTGTTACCGTTAGTGCTTCCATCATTACCGCCAGTAGCATTGTTTGAGCCATTGACGCCGCTACCGTCGTTGCCGCTAGAGCCATTGTTGCTGGAAGCATTTCCGTTGGCTCCGTTGCTTCTGTCGCCGTTCGCATAGTTACTGCCATTGCCGTTTTCATTGGCTCCATTAGTTGTGCCATTAGCACCACTATTGTTCCCGCTGCTGCCGTTACCGCTGCCGTTCTTGTTGGCGTAGCCGTTGCTGCTGGCGCCACCGTTAGCGCTGCCGTTTAGGCTTCCGCTATTGGAGTCGTTTCCACTGGTACTCTTGCTGGCATTGCCGTTTTCGTAGTTGCTGCCACCGTTACTTGCGTAATTGCCACCGTTAGCATTGCTACCCGCGCTACCGTTCGTGGCTCCGCCATTGTTGGTGTTACTACTACCGGTCTCGCCACTGCCTTCATTGGCACTGTGGCCACCATTGTTATTGCCACCTGTTTCGCCGCTGGCACCATTGTTAGCGTAGTTGCCGCTGCTGGCGCCACCGTTGGTGCTGCCGTTTAAACTTGCGCCATTGGAGCCGTTGCCGGCGTAGCTACCACCATTGCCGCCCCCATTGCCGCTCCCATTGGTGCTGCCCCCCTTACTGCCAGCACCATTGGTTGAGCCACTGGCGTCGCGGTTGGCGGCGTTATTCTCTCCGCCACTAGTGTAGTTATTCGACCCCTTGTTTAGGCCACCGCTGGAGCTGCCGTTGCCAGCATTTTCGCCGGTTCCAGCATTGTTGTAGCCATTTCCACCCGTACTATTAGCACCGCCGTTGCCGCCACTGTTGGGGCTATTTTCATTGCCGCCGTTCGGATTGCCGGCAGTGAGAGCTGGCCCCAGTGGTTTGAACAGCGAAGCCCGGTTGGATAAGTGGATTGCCTGCGTGGTTTAAGCGGCTTTGGGCAAAGCCGTTATCGGGAA
>NZ_QRBE01000018.1 GCF_003363155.1 Dyella monticola
CTTCCATGCAAGAGTAGGTCACCGCCAGGGGCTTTATCCTAAAAAACCCTCACCGAGTCCGGTGGGGGTTTTTGCTTTGGTGCGCCGGGTACATCCTCAACGACTCACCCCAGGGCCTTATCCTTAAAAACACCTTCCTTCGCCGGGAGTGCGCTTGATCACGGTTCTGGATGCGCAACGCACACATCCAGATGTGTGCCTGCACGAATGCATCATGGCGACAAGGATCGGGCACAGTATGGAGCGCGCAGAAAGTTCGCAGGACTGGTTTCACTCATCCGGTAGCGCGTGTCGTCGCACCCGATGAGCAAGAACGATCATCCGCCTCACGAAGCCACTGTAGTTATCGCCTATGATGTGGCGCGGACCGTTCCACCGCTGTGCCTTCGAGGAGAACACCGTGTTTGTGAATGTGGAAACCCGTCGCCAGCCGCGCTTGCATTGGGCAGCGGCGCTACTGATTTCCATCTGCGTCGTTACCTTTATCGCGCTCTCCCTGATGCCGCCGCCGCAGCGCGTTACATTTCTGCTCGAATGGGGCACCGTCCCCGCCAACGTTTTCGACACCCATCAACCGATCTTGCAGCAGTTGAAGGATCCGGCGCTTTTGCGTCTGGTCACCGCCATATTTATCCACGTTGCGTGGCTTCACTTGCTCAGCAACTTGCTGTTTCTGATGATTTTCGGTGTGCCGGCGGAGCGGGCGCTTGGCTCAATCCGCTTTCTTATCCTGTTCCTGCTGGGTGGAGTGGTGGCCAATTTTGCCGGAGCGGTTTCCCTGGCCGGAGAGGTCAGGCCCATCATCGGGTGCAGCGGTGCAGTGTCTGCGGTACTGGGCGCATACGTGTCATTGTTTCCCCGCGCCCGCCTCGGGCTGGTATTGCCGCTAGGTTTCTACCTGGAATTCGTGCGTGTTCCCGCTTTCCTACTGATCGGCATCTGGGCGCTGCTGCAGCTGCTTTTCAGCTATGTCGGCCCCAGTTACGGTGGTTACGCATGGTGGACCCATGTGGCAGGGTTTTTGTTCGGTGCGATCTTCGCGCTGTTGTCACGCAATGCGATCATGCGTCGCATGCGCCGGTAAAATGACCCCATGCGTAATCAGAAACTTTATAAAGTCACCTTTCTCCATCTGGGCAAATGTTATGAGCTCTATGCTCGGCACGTCGCCTCCAGCGGCCTGTGGGGCTTCACCGAAGTCGGTGAGCTGGTGTTTGAGCCGGTTGGAGAAGGGCTCGTCGTCGACCCGACCGAAGAGCGCCTGCGCGAGGAGTTCAAGGACACGCGCGTATTGCACCTGCCCATGCAAGCCGTGATACGGATCGAGGAAGTGGACCGCAAAGGTGCTCTGGCCATCCGCGAGGCGGCGGACGGCCAAAAGGTTACGCCGTTTCCGATGCCTCCGCGCGGACGCTAGCGCGAAGCATGGCTGAGCCCATGATGCCTTGAGAACATCTTCAGCAAGCGTCTTGCGATCGGCGTCGCCGCCACTTGCCGGTAGGTGTGATGGGGATCGAACCCCTCGCGACGCATGTCCTGATGCTTGCGTTTGATGTATGCGCGCATGACATCGGCGTTGAATTCGGGGTGGAACTGTACGCTGATGGCATTCTTCCCGTAGCGGATCAAATGATGCGGATCGCGTTCTGAGCGGGCCAGCACTGTCGCGCCTTCAGGTATTTCCATGACGCTTTGTTCGTGCGTCGTGTGTGCTCGAAACTGCAGCGGAAGCGACGCAGCGAGAGAATCACCGGCTGCTTCCGGCAAGAGATCGATCGGCAGCGTGCCGATTTCACGGCCACCAGGCAGATAATCGACGCGTCCGCCGAGCGCGTGCGCCATCAACTGATGGCCGTAGCACACACCAAGCAAGGGAAGGTCGACATCCATGGCATTGCGAATCCACCCGGCCGTCTCCTCGCTCCACGGTGCGCGATCCGTCACCATGGCGGCCGAACCGGTGATCAATGCACCGCAGACCTCTTGCGGTGAAGGAAGGCGTTCTCCCGCCGCCACGTTCACCACGTGCAAGCGCCGCGGCGCAAGTTGCGCGCCAAGGCGAAACCAATGGGGGAAATCACCATGACGTGCCCGGATGCTATCAGGGGCCTGGCCGGTGCGAATGATCAGAACGGGCTTCATCGGATAATGCGGCTCGACAAACAAAAACGGGCGACTCAAGTGCTTTCAATCTGCTCGACCGGCGGCAACACGGTCAATACTTCCTGGACGGTGGTCAGTCCACGCGCCACTTGATCGGCCGCCGAAATCCGCAATGGCCGCAACCCTTCCTTTAGCGCTGCCTGACTAAAGCGGATGAGATCAAGCTGAGCGCCAATCAGGCCGCGCAAACGCGGGCTGAGCTGCATCATTTCGTAAACGCCGGTTCGACCAAAAAAACCCGTGTGGCGGCATTCCAGACATCCGACCGGCTTGAACACACGATCGGGTACAGGAATCGACCAGCCATGTGTGAGCGCAGTCCATTCGTGCGGATCCTGCTGAGTCTCGCTCTTGCAGTGCGGACACAGCGTGCGCACCAGTCGCTGGGCAACCACGCCGGTGAGCGTGGATTGAATCAAATAGTGCGGAACGCCCAGGTCCAGCAGACGCGTCACTGCACTCGGCGCGTCATTGGTGTGCAAAGTAGACAACACCAAGTGGCCGGTCAATGAAGCCTGCACCGCCATCTGCGCGGTTTCCAGATCGCGAATTTCGCCCACCATGATGATGTCGGGGTCCTGGCGCAACAGCGTGCGCACACCGGCAGCAAAATCCAGGTCGATCGATGGCTGCACCTGCATCTGATTGAATTCGGGCGAGACCATTTCGATCGGGTCCTCGACCGTGCACACGTTGATGTCGGGTGTGGCTAGATGCTTGAGCGTGGAATACAGCGTCGTGGTTTTGCCCGAGCCGGTGGGGCCTGTCACCAGCACGATTCCGTGCGGACGTTCCACCATGCCTCGCCACAGCACATCTTCGGCGGGCGAAAGCCCAAGTTGCGAAAAATCCTTGGCGACGATATCCGGGTCGAAAATACGCATGACCACTTTTTCGCCGAACGCCGTGGGCATACTGGAAATGCGTAACTCCACCTCACGCCCGGACGTGGCACGTGTCTTGATGCGTCCATCTTGCGGGCGGCGCTTTTCGGCGACATCCATGCGCGAAAGAATCTTGATGCGTGACGTCACCGCCGTCATCACCGGTGGCGGCAGTTCGAACACCTTGTGCATCACACCGTCGATGCGGAAGCGCAAGAAACCTGCTTCGCGACGCGGCTCCAAATGGATGTCCGAAGCGCGTTGTTCGAAGGCGTACTGCAACAGCCAGTCAACGATGTGCACTACGTGCCTGTCGTCGGCGCCGACTTCACCCGCCTTGCCCAGCTCGAGCAACTGTTCGAAATTCAGCAGCGCCGAAGAGTCATAGCCACTCTGGTTCTTGGCATCCTTGGCGAGCTGGATCGAGCGCTGGACGCCATAGAACTCTTGCAGATAGCGATTAATGTCGATCGGGCTGGATACCACGCGGTGCACATCACGCCGCAACATCTGGGACAGATCCTTTGCCCAGGAATGATCAAAGGGTTCGGCGGTGGCAAAGGTCGCTTCACCGGGCGCGGCTGCGACCGGAAGAATGCGATGGCGTTGCGCGTAGGCGTGGCTCACTACCTGCGTAACGGTGGCCACATTGATCTTCATCGGATCGATTTTCAGATATGGCAGCCCAGCCTGACCGGCCAGCCACTCGGTAAGGCCTTCCAGGCTGAGCGGACGCCCCGGGTCGCGCTGATTGGTGAGCTTGGCGTTGGCGATGATCACCAGCGGATTGAGCTCCACCGTACTACGGCCGGCGTGGTGACCTACGCGCAGTTGTTTGGCATCGTCAGCCAGCAGGAAACCGTCGACGACCAGCGCCGCCAGCACATCGTCCAGGGCGAGCCGGCCGCGTCGGCCCAGCATGGAGGCGATTTGTTGGGTTGCTGCCATGTCCGACCCCTATTGCGCCCTGAAAAAACGGCGAAAAGATGCGCTGCGGCTATACTAACGCGCTTTACACTCAGGTTAGGAAAGAGATGTCCGCGCCTACCTTCCAGGATGTGATCCAGACCCTCAACCGCTATTGGGGAGGCCAGGGTTGTGTGCTGCTGCAGCCGCTCGATACCGAGGTCGGCGCTGGCACGTTCCACCCGGCCACGTTCTTGCGCGCACTCGGTCCGGAACCGTGGGCGGCGGCCTATGTGCAGCCCTCACGACGCCCCACGGATGGTCGCTACGGCGAAAATCCCAACCGCTTGCAGCATTACTACCAATACCAGGTAGTGATGAAGCCGAACCCGGACAACATCCTGGAGCTGTACATCGGTTCGCTCAAGGAACTGGGCCTTGATCCGCAGGTGCACGATCTGCGTTTCGTGGAAGACAACTGGGAATCGCCCACTTTGGGCGCATGGGGCCTGGGCTGGGAGGTATGGCTCAACGGCATGGAAGTTACCCAGTTCACTTACTTCCAGCAGGCCGGTGGCCTGGAATGCAGGCCGGTCACTGGCGAGATCACCTACGGCCTGGAACGCCTGGCGATGTATCTGCAAAACGTGGACAACATTTACGACCTGATCTGGACCCAAGGCCCGCACGGAAAAGTCACCTACGGCGACGTGTTCCACCAAAACGAAGTAGAGCAAAGCACCTACAATTTCGAGCACGCCAATGTAGCCGAACTGCTGCGTTGGTTCGATGTGTGCGAAAGCGAAGCCAACAAACTGATTGCAGTCGGGCTGCCACTGCCAGCGTACGAGCAGGTCATGAAGGCCAGCCACACCTTCAACCTGCTCGATGCGCGCCGCGCCATCAGTGTCACCGAACGCCAGCGCTACATCCTGCGCGTGCGCACGCTTTCGCGCGGCGTGGCCGAGGCCTATGTCGCTCAACGCGAGAAACTCGGCTTTCCAGGTTTGAAGAAAAAGGAGCAGGCCGCATGAGCGCCGCCAAGTCATTGCTCATCGAACTGGGCACGGAAGAATTGCCGCCCAAGTCGCTGGACGAACTGGGTGCATCGTTTTTACGTGGCATCTGCGAAGGGTTGGGCAAGCGTGGCGTTGCCGCGCAGCTTGAACAGGCAACCTTGTATGTCACGCCGCGGCGTTTGGCCGTCCATATTCCCGAGGTTGCTGCTGCGCAGCCGGAGCAGTCGACCGAACGTCGCGGGCCCGCCGTCAACGCGGCAGTGGATGCAGAGGGCAACCCCAGCAAGGCGCTGGTCGGTTTCGCGCAATCCTGCGGCGTCAATGTCGAGCAACTGGAAAAACTGGAGACGGATAAAGGCGCGTGGTTTGTCTATCGCACCGTCAAACCCGGTCAACCGGTGGCCACGTTGTTGCCGGAAATTATCGAGGAAGCCTTGAAAGGCCTTCCCATTCCCAAACCGATGCGCTGGGGCGATCACGGCTACACGTTCGTGCGCCCCGTGCATTGGCTGGTGATACTGCACGGTTCGGAAATCGTCGATGGCGACGTGCTTGGCTTGCACAGCGGGCGCAAGTCGCGCGGTCATCGCTTCATGCATCCGCAGCCGGTACATCTGGCTGATGCGGACAGCTACGTTGATGCGTTGCGCATGGCCAAGGTGTTGGCCGATCCAATGGAGCGCCGGCAACGCATCCGCGACGACGTCGCGCGCGTGGCCAAGGAGACCGGTGGTGCGCCTCGGCTCGACGACGCACTGCTCGACGAAATCGCCAACCTTACCGAGTGGCCGGCAGCTATTGCCTGCACGTTCGACCGGGAATTTCTCAAAGTGCCGCCTGAAGCATTGGTCACTACGATGGAGGCCAATCAGAAATTCGTGCCGGTGTTCGATGCGCGCGGCAAGCTCACCGAACATTTCATCGGGATCGCCAACATCGACAGCAAACAGCCGGGCGAAATCCGCAAGGGTTACGAGCGCGTGATACGTCCGCGGTTTGCCGATGCGAAATTCTTCTGGGACGAAGATCTCAAGACACCGTTGGCGAGCTATCAGGATGCGCTGAAAAACGTCACCTACCAGCAGGCGCTCGGCAGCCTGTGGGACAAGAGCGTGCGCGTCGCCGAACTGGCACGCATCGTTGCCAATCGGGTTGACGTGGACGCAGGCTTGTCCACGCGCGCCGCGGCGCTGGCCAAATGCGATCTGCTCACGCGCATGGTCGGCGAATTCCCCGAATTGCAAGGCGTGATGGGCCGCTATTACGCGTTGCACGACAACGAGCCTGTCGACGTTGCCGACGCGTTGGACAGCGTGTATCAGCCACGTTTCGCCGGCGACACGATCGCTGCCGGCAAGATTGGGCAGGTGCTTGCCGTTGCCGAGCGGGTGGATAGCCTCGCCGGCATTTTTGCCGTGGGCCTGAAGCCTAGCGGCAACAAGGACCCGTTCGCCTTGCGCCGGGCTGCCCTCGGCCTGGCGCGTACTTTGATCGAAGGCGGGCTCGAACTGGACCATAAGGCGCTTTTCACCGAAGCGCTGGAATTGCTACCGGAAACCGCGCTCGCCGCCGGCCTCAAACCGGCGAAAGATGGCAAGATTCCCGCGTTGGATGCAGGCCAGCGCCGCTGCGCGCTGGTGGCTGAACTGAGCGAGTTCATGCTCGAGCGCCTGCGCGGTTATTACGCGGAAAAAGGCTTCACCACCGAACAATACGAGGCCGTGCTGGCCGTTGCGCCAATCAGCCTGGTCGATTTCGACCATCGCCTGCGCGCCGTGGTCGAATTCGGGCGACAACCCGAAGCGGCTAGCCTCGCCGCTGCAAACAAGCGCGTGGCCAACATCCTGCGCAAGCAACAGGAAGAGCAGGGTGCTCACAGCCTTGTCGCGCATGTCGATCCCGCGCACTTCGAGGAAAGCGCCGAACACGCACTCGCGCGAGCATTGGAGGCGGCGCAGACCGATACTGCCGCCGCACTGCAACGTCGCGATTACGCAGCCGTGCTCGTGCGTCTTGCTGCCTTACAGGCACCGGTCGATGCATTCTTCGATCACGTGCTGGTCAACGTTGAGAACCCCGTCGTGCGCGCGAACCGCCTCGCCTTGCTCGGGCAACTCAAAGCGCAGTTCACGGCCATCGCCGATATCGCGCGCCTGTAATACGAGACATCAAAATAGACACGGCAGCGATGGCTGCCGTGTTTTGTAAGGTATTTACGCTAAATCTTAAGAAGTAAGCCGATTAGCCGGACGGCCTTTCAACCGTTCCACCAAACGATGGTTGAATGCCACCATCGCCGCGGCATCCACGTCATTGCCGCCCGGACCGAGGATGTCGTAGAGCTCGGCCAGCATGTCGGAATTTTCGGCCAGGGTCAGATGGCTATCGGCCAGATCCAGCTCCGATTGCAGGATGCGCAAGGCGGTGTTCAACCGCTGCACGTCCATGCCACCGGCCTCCAGCGTATCGGCGGCGGTGCGCAGTTTAGACCGATGGCGCGCCGCAAGTGCTTCGGCGTTGGTACCGCTGACGTCGTCTGGAATGATGACGCTGGGATCAAGCATCGATCCTTCGCCGGCCACCAGCCAAACCAGGGAAATCCCCAAGGTGCGCGCCAGAGTGACGCAACGGGCGCGGGAGGGGTCGGTGTTACCGTCCCGCCAACTGCGCACGACGCCTTCCGAAAAACCGCACATGCGGGCGATTTCCGTAACGCTGCCGACGCGTTGGATCAGCACTTTTATGCGGTCGGCGAAGGTAGAGATGGGCTCGGGGGACGTATGGGTTTGCAGATTCATCGCAAAATTCCGCAGTGGGGTCTGGCATCTGCCGGCGAGTTTTCACCGGACCGGTTCTTCTTGTAGGTCAAGCGACCGTTACGCGATCCGTGGGGAGCGTAAAGTTTTGTGAGGCTTCGTATAAATCTGTGAAGCTAGGTCAGGCTACAAGTCAGTCTTTGCCGCACAAACGCGTCAGTTTGTCGAGGGTTGACACACTAGGCCTTTAGTAAGGCAAGAAACTACGGCTGCACGACACCTGCGCTGGGCTCAATGATGCGGAGTCCGGCATCAACGGTACCCGGCCCTGCCCATCGCAAGCCTTTCGCGTAGGCCTTCATGAACTTTCAGGTACAGGTTCGCCGTTGCCGAAGCCGGCTACCGGGTTGTATTAAAGCGGTGAAAACTTACGAAATGCGGCAATACATACGCCAGCGAATGGTGTCTTCACCTTGTTGACTTTTCCGTGATGGGACTTTGGGCTATTCTCTGAGGCTCCCCCGCGTTTGTTTGCGAAGCAGTGTGTTCGGCAGACATCGCGTCCGATACGTTCAATCCGAGGTTTCTCATGCGCAGCGTTGTTTGGTCGCTGATGACAGTGGCAGCGGTTGCATTAGCCGGCTGCAATAATTCTTCGAATCCGTCGTCGTCGACTGACAATGGATCGGAGGCACCGCAAGGTCCGGCGCATAGCGTTACCGGTACCATCTCACTTCGCGGCGGCATTGCGCCCTCGGCGCAGGACAAGCTCGATATCAGCATCGTCGACGTGACGGCCCAGGGCTCCACCCCGCTCGCGACCAAGACGATCGCGCCGGCCACGACGTTCCCGATGACGTTCGAGCTGGATTTCAATCCGGCCAACGTGGCAACCAACGACCTGTACATCGTGCAGGCCGAACTGACCGACGGCGATCGCCACTACACCATGCCGCTGCAGGCACCGGTGCTCACCAAGGGCAATCCGTCAACCAACGTGTCGATCGAGTTGTCCCCCGAGCAGACACCTGGCGAAAAAATGCTTGTCGCCTTCCAGGGTGTGCAAAAGCAGATCGGTGGCATGAAGCGCACCGCCGGCACCAAACTTGAGAAGGATTCATCGCTTGCATGGCAGGTGTTCCGCGAAGACGGCCAGGTGAAGTTCATCCGTGAGCTGGTCGATTACGGCGATAAGGGCTTCACCAGCACGGACTACGCCTACAAGGACGGCAAGCCGTGGGTGGTAGAGCAGCAGAAGAAGCCCAGCCAGGGCGCCAAGCCTACCTCGGTGGATACCGCCGGTTGGGGTGACGACGGCTCGCTGGTATTGAAGACGCACGACGCCGGTGGCACCACCAGCACGTTGAGCGACGATGATGCCGCGAACCTGCAACAGCAGGCCAAGGACACTCTGAATATGGCGACGGGCGGCAAGGGCAAGTAAGCCGCGCTTCGTTCAAACGATTCGTTCAAAAAAAGCCGCCCAACCGGGCGGCTTTTTTGTGCTGGGTAACGGCGGTGGAGAAGGGCGCAGCTCCGGCGTCTTCTGCAAAACGGACTGCGCCCCTGCCTGAGTGGGACGTGGCTTAGAAGCCGAACTTCAAACCCAGGTTGACGCCATTCATGCGTTGGCTGTTGTCGGCGAAATGGCCGTCGTAGGCAATCCAGCCGGTCAGGTTTTGAGTGATCTGCGCCGTCACGCCCACATCGGCCGAACCCCAATTCTTATCTGGCGTGAAACCGGCCATCTCGAAACTGCCGTTCATGCTGTTGAGGCCCGCGGTCACCATGTCGGTGCTGGCGCGGCTGTCATGATTCCAGCCCAATTCCACGTACGGCGCCAGATTCATGCCGCTGTACTGCCAGTTGCCTTGCAGGCGCCAGCCCAGGGTGCTGATCAATGCATTGCGTTCCTGGCGGCTAAACCACATCGCTGTCGCGTCATTGCCGCTTTCGCTGTAACCGTCGATGCGGATGTTCTGGTATTCGAAGTTCGCGAACGGGCCGGTCTTCAGACTGCCGACGTCGAACCAGTAGCCGCCGTGCAGGCCCAGGCCGACGTACGAGCCATCCGTCTTGCCGGCTTCGTGCTGGCGATAGTCGCCGATCATGAACACGCGGTTGACGTTGGTGAAGCTGGCTTGGCCGAAGTCGCCATACACGCCGGCGTAAGCACCGCCCGTATGCCAGGTGAGATAGCCCAGGCCGGTAATGGCCTGCAAGTCGTAGCCACCACCGCCGCTGACATCGGCGTAATGCTCACCGACGCCGAGCGCTGCGCCCGCGGAAAGGTAATCCGTAGCATGCACGTCGGCGCCCACGGTGAGGTCGACGTTGTTGCTGGTGGTCTTCGGTGCACCGGCCTTCTGATCGAACTGCTGGTTCGAATAGTTGATGTTGGCGAACGCGCGCGTGCCGCTGCCGAAGTCGTCCTGCAGCATCTGATTGCGCACGACGGACGTCTGCGTAGTCACAGCGGCGAGCGGTGCCTCTTGTAAGAGAGAGATCTGCTGAGGCGCGGCCAGTTCGGACAGCACGACTTCTGAAAGCATCTTGTCGGCGGCCGTGGTCGGATGCACGCCGTCTGCAAACAGGTAGGTTTGATTGGTGCCCGCCGCATACGTGTACGGCAAGCCCGAGCCTTGCGGCCCGCACTGCACGGAACTGGAGCCCGCACCGCACGCCGGCGTGGTGACGTTGGTAAAGCCATAAGCGCCGGGATTGGCGATGACCTGACTGAGCACGGCGAACGCGTTGACCGGAATGATGCCCTTGCCGAGCTGGCCGAGTCCCGAATTGAGCTGACCGTTGTAAACCACGCTCAGCAAGGTCAGCGATTGTGCTGCGGAAGCACCTTCGGCAGCGGCTTCCGGCGTCAGGCCGATATTGGGCAGGTTGAACACGACAATGTTCTTGGCGCCCGCAGCTTGCAGCGCGCCAAGCAACTTCACCTCCTGCTGGGCGGCGGCGACGATGGTGGCCTGCGCCTGGGTGGAAGACTGCAGGGTGGTGATCCCCGCCGCCGCGAGTACCTTGGCATCGACGGCCGCGGTGACCGTCGGCGTAATCTGCGCTTCGAACGCCGCGATGGCGACGGGGTTATTGGGAATCAAACCGGCGTTCAGGGCCTGCGAAACTTCACCAGCTACGGTCTGCGCGATGAGTCCCTGAGCGGTGGCCGCTGCACCCACGGACGTCGCAGCATTGAAGATATCGTTCGCGCCGCCCCACATGGTGTACAGCGCGTGGCTATTGACGGGGGTGGTCGCCAGATAGTCGGTCACCTGCGTGGTGATCGTCGGCACGGTGGACGGCGTACCCGGCGAGTTGTTGGTGATGCCCGCGCCACCCCAGGCGTAATCGGTGCCGCCCGCCAGCGAAGCAGTCAGCTTATAGCCAAGACCGGTGGCGACGTTCTGCACGACCACCGCCCCTGGATTGGTCGTGAACTCGAGTGGCGGCTGGATGCTCGGATGGGTGGCCAGGGAAATGTTCCCTGCGTCGCTCAAGCTGTCACCGAAAACGACCACGCTGTTGAAGGTGGAGTTCGGGTTGCCCGTGGCGTGTGCGGCGCCAACCATGCCGAGGGCCAGCGCCACGGCGCCGGCGATCTTGCGAGGGTGGAACATGTGGGTGCTCCTGCGTTTGTTATAGAGGCGTTACGGTAATGCATGCCATACGGCAGCGCATGCTGCGCTGCCGTATGGACGCCACCTATCGCTTCTGGGCGCGGGAGAAGGCATCCGCAAAGGCGCTATTGGCTGGTGCGGGAGCCGGCTTCGCCGGCGCACCACCCGGTCGCGGTCCACGGCTATCGCGGTTTCCGCGCGTTTCGCCGCCGGTAGGAGGGCGTCCGCCGCGTGCCTGGCCGGGCTCGTCGTCCAGGCGCATGGACAGTGCGATGCGCTGGCGCTGCAGGTCAACTTCCATCACCTTGACCTTCACGATGTCGCCCGCCTTCACGGCATCGCGCGGATCCTTTACGAAGCTGTGCGAAAGCGCCGAGACGTGCACCAGGCCATCCTGATGCACGCCGATATCGACGAACGCACCGAACGCGGCAACGTTGGTAACCCGGCCTTCGAGGATCATGCCCGGCTTGAGATCCTTCAGGTCCTCCACGCCTTCGGCAAAGCTCGGCGCCACGAATTCCGGACGCGGATCGCGGCCCGGCTTTTCCAATTCTTTGAGGATGTCACGGACGGTAGGCACACCGAAGCGTTCGTCGGTATAGGACTCGGCCTTCAGGCTGCGCAGGAAGCCACTATCGCCGACGATGCTTTTCACCTCGCGGCCGCATTGCGCAATGATGCGTTCCACCACCGGATACGCCTCAGGATGCACGGCGCTCGCATCCAGCGGATTGTCGCCGCTGGGAACGCGCAAAAAGCCGGCGCATTGCTCGAACGCCTTGTCACCCAGGCGCGGCACTTTCAACAAGGCCTTGCGATTGACGAACGGACCGTTGGCATCGCGATGCTTCACCACGTTTTCGGCGACGCTGGGCGAAAGGCCGGCTACCCGCGACAACAACGCAGCGGATGCCGTGTTTACGTCTACGCCAACGGCGTTCACGCAGTCTTCCACTTTCGCATCGAGCGCGCGCGCCAGTTTTACCTGATTCACATCGTGCTGGTATTGGCCCACGCCGATCGCCTTGGGTTCGATCTTCACCAGCTCCGCCAGCGGATCTTGCAGGCGGCGCGCGATGGAAACGGCGCCACGCAAGCTCACGTCAAGATCGGGAAATTCCTTGGCTGCCGTTTCAGACGCCGAATACACCGATGCACCCGCTTCGCTCACCACGATCTTGGCGAGCTTCAAATCCGCATGTTTCTTGATGAGTTCGCCGGCCAGCTTGTCCGTTTCGCGCGAGGCGGTGCCGTTGCCGATGGCAATCAAGTTCACCCCATGCTGCTTGCTCAACACGGCAAGACGTGCGATCGATTGATCCCACTGCTTGCGTGGCTCGTGCGGATAGACGGTATCGGTGGCAAGCAATTTGCCAGTGGCGTCGACCACCGCCACCTTCACGCCGGTGCGAATGCCTGGATCCAGCCCCATCACGGTACGGGCGCCAGCCGGTGCAGCGAGCAAAAGATCTTTGAGGTTGTCGCCAAATACGCGAATGGCTTCGTCTTCAGCGGTTTCGCGCACGCGGCCGAACAGATCCAGGGTGAGATGCAGGTGCAACTTCACGCGCCAGGTCATACGTACAGTTTCGCGCAGCCATGCATCCGCAGCACGGCCGCGATCGATAATGCCAGCCTGCGCGGCAACGCGGCCTTCCGCTTCGAGATGGCCTTGTTCGGTGTCGGCATTCGGTACCAGCTCCAGCTCGATCACGCCTTCGTTGCGCGCACGCATCAATGCAAGCAAGCGATGCGAGGGAATCTTGCCGATCGATTCCATGTGATCGAAATAATCGCGGAACTTCGCACCTTCGCTCTCTTTGCCCACCACCACCTTGGCGCGAATCTGGCCTTTTTCCCAGAGCCAGTCACGCAATTGGCCCAGCAGTTGCGCATCTTCGGCGATGGATTCCATCAAGATGGCACGTGCGCCGTCGAGTGCGGCACGCCCATCGGCGACGCCTTTTTCCGCATCGATGAATGTTTCAGCGAATGCTTCGGGCGATTGCGAGGGATCTTCGCGCAGACCCACGGCAAGCGGTTCCAGGCCTGCTTCGCGCGCGATCTGCGCCTTGGTGCGGCGCTTGGGCTTGTAGGGAAGGTAGAGATCTTCCAGGCGCGCCTTCGTGTCGGCATCGAGGATGTCCTGTTTCAACGTGTCAGTGAGCTTGCCCTGCTCCTCCACGCTTGCCAGGATCGCCGTACGGCGTTCTTCCAGCTCGCGCAGATAACGCAAGCGCTCTTCCAGCAGGCGCAGTTGCGTATCGTCCAGTCCGTCGGTGGCTTCCTTACGGTAGCGCGCGATGAAGGGCACGGTGGCGCCGCCGTCGAGCAATTCCACGGCCGCGCGCACCTGGTCGGGCTTGGCGGCAATGTCCTGGGCGATGCGTTGTTCGATGCTGAGCATGGACTACTAATTCCTCGCTATACGGGCGGCAAAAGCCGTTGATCTGAATCGAATTGGGAATCATAGCAAGGCGGGTAGCGGCCGGTGGGAAAAACGTCCCGCGCGCAGGCGTGGTATCGGCAGCACAAGGTCAATGTCGAATCCAATGATCGTGATGACATGAACAAGCGAGACTGCATGGATCCAGAGCGCAAAGCGGAGTTGACCTTGCAGGCTAGCGCTGGTGTGCAAGAAAAAAGCGCCGGCTGAGCGGCGCTTTTTTTCAGGCGTGGAAGCTGCCTTGGTCATCGCCTGGCGGTCGTCCCTGCGGCGGCTGTTGCTGCGCGGTGCCGTTGAGCACAAAGGTGCTTGCCCAGAGATCATGCAAACCCTGTTTGCGTTGCGTCCAGGCGATGGCGGCGTAGCAAACCAGTGGAATCAAGCCGAAGATCGCTCCCGAAAGCCGCACAATGTTGCGCGCCGCCGAACGCCCGATCGAGATGCGCGCGCCGTGGACATCAGTCACCCGCAAACGCAACGCGAGCTTGCCGGGCGTTGCCTGCCATTTGGATGCTTCGAAGAACGTGTAATACAGAAACGTAATGGCAAGTGAGATGAGCGATGCAGTTTCCGTGACCTGGGCGTAATCGCGCAGCGCCATGGCCATATCGGCGCCACCTTGAATCCGTTCGACCATGTGCTTGTAGGCTTCCATGCCACCGGAGGAGACCATCACGATCATCGAAGGGATCATCAAGATGATCAGGTCGATGATCCATGCACCGAAACGCTGCCAGAAACCGGCGTAATCAAAGTGATTGGTGCTTGCCGGTTGCTGCTGTAGTGGCGGAGGTGCATAGGGATTGGGTGCGGGCGCGGGCTTGTCCAACGGAAACAGCACCGACAGGGGTTGCCAGTCCGCGAGGCCGTCGTACCAGCACAGGTCATCGGGGCTCAACTGGCTGCTGCGCAACCATTCCCGGACCTGTTCTTCCTGATAGGGGCCGTGACGTTCGCCCTGTCGCCCAATCCAGACTTCCATCGCGTGTTCCTCGATAAACTCAGGGCGCATGATGCCATGTGCCCATGCGTGGTTGGGTTACGGGCGTAGCGATGAATGCCGTGATCAGGCGGCGTCGCGGCGCTTCAGATGCACCAGCAGCAACGAAATGGCCGCAGGCGTAACGCCGCTGATACGCGCGGCCTGACCGATGGTGGCGGGCAGGCTGCGCTTGAGTTTCAGCAACACTTCGGCAGAGAGCCCGCGCACTTTGTCGTAATCGAAGCTGGCGGGAATGGTGGTGCTTTCATGACGGCGCTGGCGTTCGATTTCTTCGCGCTGGCGCTGCAGATAACCGGCGTATTTGGCTTGCACTTCCACTTGCGCGGCGACATCTTCACGATCGACGGCGGGCCCAAGTTCCGGCACGCCAGCGAGTTTGGCGTAATCCAGTTCAGGGCGTCGCAGCAGATCAAGCGCGTTGGTTTCGCGGCTCACTGCGATGCCAAGCTGGCGTTCTATCGCCGCGCCGAGCGCGTTGGTGGGTGCGGCCCACAAGGCGGACAATCGCTGCGTTTCACGTTCTACTGCTTCGCGCTTGGCGCGTAGCGCGTCGAACCGTTCGGACGCTACCACGCCCAGTGCATGGCCCGTTTCGGTGAGGCGCAGATCGGCGTTGTCTTCGCGCAAATGCAGGCGGTATTCCGCGCGCGAGGTGAACATGCGATACGGTTCGATCGTGCCGTTGCTGGTGAGGTCGTCGATCAACACGCCGATGTACGCTTCATTGCGACGTGGATACCACGGCGCCTTGCCTTGCACCGCACGCGCGGCATTGAGTCCGGCGATCAGGCCTTGCGCGGCGGCTTCCTCGTAACCGGTGGTGCCGTTGATCTGCCCGGCGAAGTAAAGGCCGGGAATGGCCTTGGTTTCCAGCCATGGGTTGAGACCGCGCGGATCGAAGTAGTCATACTCGATCGCGTAACCCGGACGGGTGATGTGCGCATGCTCGAAACCCTTGATCGAATGCACCACATCCAGCTGCACGTCGAACGGCAGCGATGTCGAAATACCGTTGGGATAGATCTCGAAACTGTCCAGTCCTTCCGGCTCGATAAAAATCTGATGCGAGCCCTTGTCGGCAAAGCGCACCACTTTGTCTTCGATGGATGGGCAATAGCGCGGACCCACGCCTTCGATCTGGCCGGTATACAGTGGCGAGCGGTCCAGCGCGCCGCGAATGATTTCGTGCGTGCGCTCGCTGGTGTGTGTGATCCAACAACTTACCTGGCGCGGGTGATGATCTGGCGAGCCGAGGTAGGAGAACACCGGCGCCGGATCGTCGCCGGGCTGTTCGTCCAGTCCGCTGAAATCGATGCTGCGCAGGTCGATGCGCGGCGGGGTGCCGGTTTTGAGGCGATCGGCCGCCACCGGCAGTTCGCGCAGACGCTGGGCGAGCGTGGTGGCGGGCGGATCGCCCGCGCGCCCGCCCGCGTACTGGGCGGGGCCGATGTGGATCTTTCCGGCCAGGAAAGTGCCAGCCGTGAGCACCACCGAGCTGGCGCGAAAGGAAAGGCCCATCTGCGTGACCACGCCAGTCACGCGGCCGTGTTCGATCAGCAGATCATCGACGGCCTGCTGAAACAGGTCGAGGTTGGGCTGGGTTTCCACGAGTCGGCGGATGGCCGCTTTGTAGAGCACGCGATCAGCCTGGCAGCGGGTGGCGCGCACCGCTGGCCCCTTGGAGGCGTTCAGCGTGCGCCACTGGATGCCCGCGCGATCGGCTGCCTGGGCCATGGCACCGCCAAGAGCGTCGATTTCCTTGACCAGATGGCCCTTGCCGATGCCGCCAATGGCCGGATTGCAGCTCATCTGGCCGATGGTTTCGATGTTATGGCTGAGCAATAGCGTGCGGGCACCACATCGCGCCGAGGCAAGCGCGGCCTCGGTGCCGGCATGGCCGCCGCCGATCACGATGACGTCGTAGGAAGTGGGATAAAGCATCGGAACCCGCGCAAATCAAGGTCAAGCAAATACGTATGGTAGCGCTTTACGATTTTGCAGACGTTAGCGAAACCTGGCACGTTTTCTGCTTTCCATTACCCGCACTTTCACGGGCAGAAGCCGCGCGACACGCGCGCTGAGAAAGGACGACAGGGGTCCATTCGCGTACCGGGACAGGAAGCAAGACGGCGCCCCTCGGGGCGCCGTCATATTTTTGATCTCTGGAAGAGAGATCTGGCGCCCGGCGGTCTCAGGAACAGGGGGAATCCAGGATGACCGTAGTGCCGGGCGCCAGAAACTGGTGACCTGAACGGGCAACACGGCAAAGGCCGCTATCCCCCGTTGCGTGGGAGTGATCATTACTCCGCACGTGTGAATACGAAGTGACTGAATTGCAAATTTCTGTCGGGAAATGGCAAGAGCTGACAGAAAAGGTCACAGGGTGATGTAGGCCAAAACCTCAATGTGATCTACATCACACACTGGCACGTCTGTTGCTGGAGATTCCATGCAAGCCACCTGAGGGACGTGTCATGGATAACAGCAACGAATTCGCACCGGTCTATTTGCGTCACGATTTGATGGTGGAAATTGGCCGCCTGGAAATGGCGATGGATCATCTCGTCGAGCGCGAACCGACCCAGCAGCAGCAGCTTCGCCCGCGCCTGGAATCGCGCATGAGCCATCTGCTCAGTGAATTGGGTCATCTTCCCGCCTGAGCGCTGTTAAAGCACCGCCCCGCCACGGCGACCTCAAGGTCGCCGTTCGCGTTTTACGGGCGCATGCAGTTCAGTGCTGCAAGACGTTACCGATAATCTCGCTGAGATTGGGCGACAGACCTTGACGTTGCACCAATGTCTCCAGCGCACGCCGCGCAACAACCCGGCGCATCGGTTCCAGCCGCTGCCAGCCGTTGAACGCGGTGGCCAGGCGCGCCGCGATCTGCGGATTGAGCGCATCCAGTTGCACCAGTCGTTCGCCCAGGAGTTGGTAGCCGGCGCCATCCGTGCGATGAAAGCCGCTGGGATTGGTGCTGGCAAACGCACCCAGCAACGACCGCGCGCGGTTGGGATTTTTCAGCGTGAAGGCCGGATCGCGCTCGAGCGTCGCGACGATGGCAAGCGCCGGCTCGCCAGGTACCTGCGCCTGCACCGTAAACCACTTATCCAGCGCCAGCGGGTTGTCCGCATAGCGGTCTCGAAAATGAGCGAGTGCGGCAGCGGCCTGGGGTGCGCGATCACGCACCAGCACACCCAGCGCGGCGAGGCGATCGGTCATGCCGAGCGCTGTTTCATATTGCGTTGCGGCCAGCGCGTGCGCGCGTTCGGGATTTAGCAGTGCAAACAATTCAAGCACGCGGCGACGCAGTCTGCGCCGTGCCTGGCTGGCGGCATCCAATGGCTGACTGGCGTGCGCGGAAAGATCGCGATAACGCGCAAGCAGCGCATCGGCACCCATATGTGCGGCCAGACGTTGCTGCAACACCTGGCGTTGCGCATGGATGCGTGATGGATCCACTTCGCTCTGGCGATCCGCCAATTCGATTTCGCCAGGCGGCGTGAGCAGATCCGCCAGCAGGGCATCGTCCAGCTGGCGATCTTCGAACAGTGCGGCAAGCGCCTCGCACCATGCTTTGCACGCGGCGGAATCCACGCTGTCGTTCAAGGTGTCGAAGGCCAGCAGGGCCAGTTGCTGCCCCGCTTCCCAACGGTTGAAACCATCCGGATCGTGCGTCAGCAGCAACGCCAGTTCGGCCGGGGTGTAGTCGTACTCCAACACCACGGGTGCGGAGAAATCGCGCAGCAGCGAGGGTACGGGTGGTGCATCGACATCCTTGAACACGAAGCGTTGCGCCGCCTTGTGCAGCACAACCACACGCTCTGCACCGTCAGCTTTCTCTTCGCCATCCATGCGCAACGGCAAGATGCGGCCGTCGCGATCGAACAAGGAAAGCTTCACCGGAATGGGAACCGGCACTTTTTCCGGCTGACCCGGTGTGGGCCGCGTTTGCTGCGATAGCGTGAGGGTGTATTCGCGCGCCACCGCATCATATTCGCTCTTTGCATGCAGCCGAGGCGTGCCGGCTTGCGCGTACCACGCAAGGTATGGCTTCAGGTCGATGGCGTTGGCATCGCCCAGCGCACCAAGAAAATCTTCGATCGTGGCGGCTTGCCCATCATTGCGCTGGAAATACAGCTCCATGCCGCGCCGAAAACCTTCCTGCCCAAGTCGACCGGCGAGCATACGCACGAGTTCGGAACCTTTCTCGTACACCGTCGCCGTATAGAAGTTGTTGATTTCGCGATATTCGGCAGGTCGTACCGGATGCGCCAAGGGGCCGGCATCCTCAGGAAACTGCGTACGCCGCAGCAAGGCGACATCCTCGATGCGCTTGAGCGGGACCGAATTCATGTCCGCGGAAAACTGCTGTTCGCGAAATACCGTGAGCCCTTCCTTGAGCGAGAGTTGAAACCAATCACGGCAGGTCACGCGATTGCCGGTCCAATTGTGGAAGTATTCGTGCGCCACCACGGCCTCCACTGCTCGATATTCATCGTCGGTGCTGCTGTCCGGGTCTGCCAGCAAATACTTCGCGTTGAAGATATTCAGCCCCTTGTTCTCCATCGCGCCCATGTTGAAATCGTGCGTGGCCACGACATGGAATACATCCAGATCGTAATTGCGGCCATACGTGTGCTCGTCCCAGCGCATCGAGCGCTCCACTGCGTCAAGTGCGTAGTGGCAGCGGTCGATCACGTTCGCCTCGGACCAGATCACGATCTTCACGGCGCGCCCATCGGCCGTGACATAGTCCCGCGTAATGTTTTCTAATCGACCGGCTACCAGCGCAAACAGGTAGCAGGGCTTAGGGTGAGGGTCGACAAAACGTGCCCAATGACGGCCATCGGGTAACTCGCCGACGCCAGTCGGGTTGCCGCCCGCCAAGAGCACCGGAAAGCGCTGGCGATCAGCGCGCAGGGTGACGGTGAAGCGAGCCAGCACGTCGGGCCGATCGGGGAAAAACGTGATGCGACGAAAGCCTTCCGCTTCACATTGCGTCAACAGAAAGCCGTGTTCGCGCGAGCCTGACAAATAAAGCCCTTCCAGCGCTGTGTTCGCAGCAGGCTGCACACGCACGCGTGTTTCCAGCACGCTGCCGTCACGGACGCCATCCACTTCCAGCACGCCGCCTTCGTAACGAAAGGCGTGCGCATCCAGTGCCTGTCCGTCGAGCGCAAGGGCCAGCAGTTCCAGGCCCTCGCCA
This sequence comes from Dyella monticola, assembly GCF_003363155.1. GTDB lineage: Bacteria > Pseudomonadota > Gammaproteobacteria > Xanthomonadales > Rhodanobacteraceae > Dyella_B > Dyella_B monticola. The sequence continues at coordinate 20,016 of NZ_QRBE01000018.1, forward strand.
TTCAGACGAAGCGGTGCCGACTGTCCCGTGTCGCTGCGAAGCACAAGGCGCGAGGACACCTCGGTCGCATCGATACCCAAGTCGACATCCAGCTCGATCGCATCCACCGACCAGGCAGGTCGCCGGTAATCGCCCAGACGGACAGGGGTGACGACAGGTTCAAGGGCGAGGGTCATAAGGCGCACACGGGAAGGTTGGAGACATCTCAGGCTAACATGCGGGCTTTGGGTCATAGGACAAGCGGATGGACGCCTTCCACATCGAAACCACGCACTGGGGGTCGCATGAAATCGTCGTTTTGCGCGATACCCGGCAAAACCGTTGCGTGTGCGTGGCACGGCGCGGTGCCACCGTGGTTTCTTTCGAACAGTCGATCGACGGCCTGATGCGTCAGCTCATCGACGGCTACCGCGATGGCGCCGAACTGGATACTCGTCCCAGTTCCCGCTTCGCCATCATGGTGCCGTTCGCCAACCGCATCGACGACGCGCGCTATGCGTTCGATGGCCGCAACTATGACACGCAGCCGAATGTGCAAGGCGCCGAGCGCGCCATGCGGCATGGGTTCGTGCGTGGTGTCGACTTTGACGTGGCGTCGGCACAGGCGGACGCTGATGGCGCGCATGTGGTATTCACCACCTCGGCGATACGTCCCGGCGCGTTTCCCGGCTATCCGTTCGCGATCGATCTCTCCATTGCCTACACGCTCGATGCGAACGGCCTGTCGCTGCAGGCGTGCATGCGCAATGCAGGCGACAGCGTCGCGCCCTGTTTCTTTGGCTGGCATCCGTACTTTCGTGCGGGCGATACCGATGTGGATACCTGGGAGCTTGAAGTACCCGCCACGCACCTGATTCGCACGACGTCCGATAACATTCCGTTACCGGGCGCGGACGCGTTTCAATCCTTGAACGATGCACCGCCGTCACTGGATTTTCGAAAGCCCAAACCGATTGGTCCGACCAAGATCGACAACGGTTACGCCCACTTGATCTTCGATGCGGATGCCCGCGCACGCACACGCTTGCGCGATCCCGCCAGCGGACTGCGCATCAGCATGTGGCAGGAACGTGGCGTCGTGCTCGTGTTCACGGCTGACACGATAACCCGCGACGTGCGCCGTTCCGTGGCGATGGAGCCGATGGAAAGCATGTCCAACGCCTTCAATCGCGCTGACTGCGCCGACACCGTACGGTTGCAACCGGGCGCCGAGCGCGTATTCCGGTGTGGGGTGGAGATCGATCGCACATGAGCATTGCCTTGCCAAACCTTGAGCAGATTCGCGATGCCGCCGCGCGTATCGCGCCGCATGCCATCTTGACACCCGTGCTGCGCAATGCGGCGCTGGATGCGCTGGCGGGTGCACACCTGTATTTCAAATGCGAAAACCTGCAGCGCGGCGGGGCCTTCAAGTTTCGCGGCGCATGCAATGCCGTGTGGTCGCTGAGTGATGATGAGGCACGATGCGGTGTGGTGACGCATTCGTCCGGCAATCATGGCAACGCGCTGGCCATGGCGGCTTCGACGCGCGGCATCGCGGCGCACGTGATCGTTCCCGAGGGCGCCGTGCGCGCCAAAGTAGAAGCCATTGAACAAGCCGGTGCGGTGCTGCATCGCTGTGCGCCAACCAATGCTGCGCGCGAGGCGATGGCGGCCGAGGTGCAGCAGGCAACCGGTGCGATCATGGTTCACCCCTACGCCGATACGCGCGTGATGGCGGGTCAGGGTACGGTCGTGCTGGAGCTGCTTCATCAAAGCGGAGGCTTGGATGCCATTGTCACCCCGGTCGGCGGTGGTGGTTTGATGGCGGGTTGCGCGGTCGCCGCGCACGGTCTGCTGCCGAACATCGCCATGTTTGGCGCTGAGCCGGCGGGTGCATCGGATGCGGCGCAGTCGCTCGCGCAGGGCGCGCGTATCGAGCATTTCGTACCGGCTACGATCTGCGACGGCTTGCGTGCGCTGGTTGGCGAACCTAACCTTGCCGCGCTGCGCGAGCATCATGTGGCGGTGATCACCGTCAGCGATGAGGAAACCATCGCCGCGATGAGGCTGCTGTGGCAGTCCCTGAAGCTGGTGGTGGAAGTATCCAGCGCCACCGTATTGGCAGCCGTGCTCAAACAGCCGGAGCGTTTCGCCGGGCGCCGGGTCGGGCTGGTGCTCACCGGCGGCAATGTGGACGTGGACGCGTTGCCGTGGTGAGTCACGTTTTTACAGCCCCGCACGGCGATTCTTGATGCCAATCACGGCTTGATGCCTGGAAATCCCCCATCCTGGCGCCTCAATTTGCACTGCCAGCATCGAGCAACAGGGGGGCCTATGATCGAGCTGGAAATACAGGTCCTCTCTGACCGCAGGGAGGGTCTGGTCGCCGAACTTGGGCAAGTAGTCGTCGCCAATCATTATTCGCTTCTGCGTCAGCGCCTGACGCTGGATGGCCGTGGCGCGCGACTTTGCATGCTCGTGCGCGGGCCTCCCGAGCAGCGTCTGGCATTGGAAGAAATGCTCGGGACGCATAGCCGCGTGGTGAGTTTTGAAGCGGCGCTCTGCGGTGAACCGACCGCCATTGCTTTCGCCTCTTCGCGTGGCGCGCTGCAGGATCGGGTGGCTCCCGTACAAACGGTCATGCCCGATGTTGCACACGTCGAGCAGGTTCTTCCCGAATTGATGCACGACTTCCCGCGCATCTACCCCTGGCTCACGAAGCTGCAAGAGAGCGTGTCCGGTAGCCTGCGCGAACCCTCATTGCTGCTTGCGGGGCGGCGCGTGGGCATCGCGATTTACAAGCGTGATTATGCGTCCGGCCCACCATTGAGCCTTGGCGAGGCGATCAAACGTATTGGTGTGCCGGCGCTATGTTCGCTGGCGCAGATCGAGCAACGCGGCGTGCACGTGCATATTTTCGCAAGTCTCCTGTGCGCCGAGCCCGGGCGCAGCGGCTGCGTATTCTATGGCGGGTATCTGGAAGGCGTGCTGGGCGCGGCGGTGACGGGCAAGCACGTGCACGTGCGACACTTGAGTTGCCGAAGCAGCGGCGCGGCGCACTGCAGCCTGGAGATTTCGCACTGAACCGGGCGTTCGCTGCGGCCTGGCGTTATGCTCGGCGCTGGCGTCCGATGCGAAAAAGGGAAATCTGTGGCGATTGCGCGCATACGCTGTCACTGGGCCTCCGATGGCGAGTTGATGCAGGCCTATCACGACACCGAATGGGGCGTGCCGCTGCACGATGACCGGATGCTGTTCGAGTTCCTTTGCCTGGAAGGCGCGCAGGCGGGTTTGTCCTGGCGCACGGTGTTGCACAAGCGCGACAACTATCGCCGCGCGTTTCACCACTTTGATATGCAGCGTGTCGCCGACATGAAGGATCGCGAGCTGGAAAAGCTCCTGCTCGATCCCGGCCTCATACGCAACCGCCTCAAAGTGACTGCCGCGCGCGACAACGCCAAGGCGGCGTTGGAGGTGGTCGAGGAGTACGGCAGCCTGGATGCGTACCTGTGGTCATTCGTCGACGGCCGGCCCATCGGCAATGCCTGGCGCAGCAGGGGCGAGGTGCCGGCCAGTACGCCGGTTTCCGATCGCATGAGCAAGGCGCTGAAAAAACGGGGCTTCCGCTTCGTCGGCAGCACCATCTGCTATGCCTTCATGCAGGCCACCGGCATGGTCAACGATCATGTGGTGGAATGCTTCCGGTACAAGGCCTGCGCCGGCAAGCGCTAAACGCACTAAAATGACGCGGACGATCGGAGAGGAGATGCCGTACATGAAGCCGTTTCAGGATGTTCCGGGCCGTTGCGGCAGCTTCATGCTCCGGCTGTGCGCCGCGCTGATCTTGATGGTGCCGTGGGTGACTTGCGCCAAGACCGGTGATCGCAACCAGCCGATGCACACCTCGCAGGATTCGGTAACCGGCTTCGACACACCCAATTCGATCACCACGATCACCGGCCACGTGGTAGTTACCCAGGGCTCTATGAAGGCCACCGGCGAATATGCGCAGATCTACATGGATGCCAATACCCAGGTCGCCCGTATCGTCATGCATGGTCATCCGGCGCATATCGAGCAGCTGGACGACAACAATCACCTGATGACCGGCGAAGCCCCCGCGCTCGATTACGACAACATCAACGGCATTGCCGTGCTGACACCCAATGCCGTGGTCACGCAGCAGGGCATGGGCGATGCGCATGCCGACAAGCTTACCTACAACACCAACACCGCCTATTTCACCGGCACCGGCAATGTAAGCGCGACGTATCTGCCCAAACAGAAGCAGGGTGCCAATGCCCGGCCGGCATCGGACGCTAGTGTCGCGGCACCGCAGAAATAGTAAAAAGCCACCCGCGCGCTTTTAGCTCAAGTGTGCACACTCGCTTCGAGACTACCTGAGTCCTCGAGGCCGTCATTCCCGCGCAAGCGAGAATCCATGTTGAGGTTGTGTCGGCACGTTGGACTCCCGCTTGCGCGGGAATGACGGCCATGATGAAGAGCTGCTACCGAGCAGGTAAATGTAAGTATTTGCACCGCAGTCGCCTTAGCGCCGACGCGTACCGCGCAGGCTGTCGACGGAAAAACTCGCGATTTCCCCGCCGCCTTTTGCGCGCCGCGATTGTCCTGGCGCCGGCCCCCACGCGTGCGCCGTCACCACTTCCCAGGTGGCGGGAATGCGGCCATCCACACGCATCGCTTCGTAAGCGGCGAGCATGCGCTGGAAATGTTGCTTGCCGGTCAGGCCACGTTCGCGGCCGCGATCGGCATGCGTTGCGCCGAGCCCCTTGAGTTCGCGCAGCAGCGCTTTGGGTTCGCTGTAGGTGAGCGTGAAGCGATCCACGTCCAGCACGGGATCGCGCAGGCCTGCGTTGATCATCGCGTCGCCCAGGTCGTGCATGTCTAAAAAACGGCCGACGTGGGAGTGCTGATCCACCGACGCCCACGCCGCGCGCAGTTCGCGCAAGGTATCGGGGCCAAAGGTGGAAAACACCAACATGCCGCCGGGCTTCAACACGCGTACGCATTCGCCAAACAGGCCGGCAAGATCATCGATCCATTGAAAGCACAGATTGGAATGCAGGATATCCACGCTGTGATCGGGCAACGGCAGCGCCGTCGCATCACCGCACAGGCGCATGAAAGGTTTGAGCCAACCGGCATGCGATTTGGCCACACGCAGCATCGACAGCGCTGCATCCACCGCAATCACCTGGGCCTTGGCGTAGCGCTTTTTAAGGAGCGCGCTGCCGCGTCCGGTGCCTGCGCCCACATCGATCACCCGCTCGGGTTGCTGCAGGTAGAAGTCCAGGCGCTCTAGCAGCAACTGCTGCACTTCGCGTTGCAGCGCGTCGTGCTGCTCGTAACCGGTCGCCGCATGGCCGAAGTTGGCGCGTACGCGTCGCGTGTCGACCTGGAAGTCGCTCATCAATGGTTCTCCAGCCACGGCAGCAACGTCTCAGCGACAGCGTGCGAATGACTCATAAAAGGTGCGTGTCCCGCGCGCGCCACCACGTGGAACTCGCCCTGGCTTGCGGCAGCGGCGGCTTGCATGGCCTGCGGATGGACCAGACGATCCAGTCGTCCGGCCCCCCACCAGCTTGTATTGGGTTTCAGTTGCACAAGGTCGGCACGGAAATCGGTTTGATCGAGGATGCCGATGCCTTCCTGCAGCACGCGCATTTCCGGTTCACCGCGCGAGAAAACATCGGCACGCAAGCGATTCAGATCGCCGCGCGGGTCGGGGCTGCCCATGACTTCCAAGGCCAAAAAACGGTCGATGGTGGCGTGGTAATCGGTCTCAAGATCCGTCGCCAGTTGTTGCACCAGCGCAGGCTCCCTGCCGTAGGGCCAATCGCTGGCGCTGACGAAGCGCGGTGTCGAGCAAAGCATGGCCAGTCCGCGCACGTGCGCTGGAAAATCCAATGCTGCGCGAAGTGCGACCAGGCCGCCCAGCGACCAGCCTAGCCATATGGCGGGTGGCGTGGCCTGGATGATCGCCTGCGCACACGCTTTCGGCTCCAGCGGCAATCCGCAATGGCGGGAATAGCCATGACCGGGCAGATCGACCACGTACATGGTGCAGTGGTCCGTCAGCACGTCCACCAGCGGCGCGAAGATGCCGCCATGCATCGCCCAGCCATGGATCATCACCAGCGGGGTGGGGCCGCTGCCGAGGGTTTGGATATACAGGCTCATGCGGCGGAGCCTGTAGGCGCCTCGAGCGGAGCGAATGAATCGTGCGAGGCGGGACTCAGCGCCTTGTCCACCGCGCCACGCTCATCGAAAACAAAGCAGCCGCCTCGCCAGTGCGCACCATCGACGTCCTCGAAGTACTTGAGGATGCCGCCCTCCAACTGATACACGCGCTGCATGCCGATATCCTGCATATGCAACACCGCTTTTTCGCAACGAATGCCGCCGGTGCAGTACGACACCACCGTCTTGTCGGCGTAACGCGCTTGATCGGTGGCAAGCGCCGCCGGTAATTCGGTGAAGCTGCCCATGCGGTAATCGACGGCCTGCGGAAACATGCCGACGTCGGTTTCGTAAGCATTGCGCGTGTCGAGCAGGACAATTTCGCGGCCTTCGTCATCGCGTCCTTGATCCAGCCAGCGCTTGAGCGTGGCGGCATCCACCGCCGGCGCGCGTCCGCCTTCAGGGCGAATCGTGGGTTGGCGCAAGGTGATGATTTCCTTTTTCAGGCGCACGCGCATGCGCTTGAACGGCACCCCGTCGGAAAACGACTCCTTACCTTGCAAACCCGCGAAGCGCGCATCCTGATGCAGCCATGCCATGAACGCATCCACCGCATCGCGCGGCCCGGCCAGAAACAGGTTGATCCCCTCCGGCGCCAGCAAAATGGTGCCTTTCAAAGCTAGGGCGAGGCATTGCGCAAGCACGCGTTCGCGCAGCACTGGCAGATCGTCCAGGCCGACGAAGCGATAAGCGGAAATATTGAGGATCGACATAGAGCTAATGGAACAGGCGCGACTACCCATTATACCGGTGCGCCTGCCGGGAACGTTTCCAGCCGCAGGGAGGCCAGGGCCTCCAGCAACTGGTCGATATGGGCTTCTTCATGCGCGGCCGATAGCGTGATGCGTAAGCGCGCCTGCCCCTGGGGCACGGTAGGTGGACGAATGGCGACCGCCAGCAGCCCCTGTGCTTCCAGGGTGCAGGAAGCATCCAGCGCGCGCTGCGCATCGCCGAGCATCAACGGCTGGATGGCGGTGCGTGAAGGCATCAACGGCAGCCCCAGTTGCGCGGCACCGTGGCGAAAACGCCGGATCGACGCGTTCAATTTTTCGCGACGCCAATGTTCGCTTCGTGCCAGGGTGACGGCACAGAGCGCTGCGGCGGCAAGCGCCGGAGGCATGGCGGTGGTGTAGATGTAGCTGCGTGCGAATTGGGTCAGCCCGTCGATCAAGGTGGTGGAGCCGGCAACAAACGCGCCGCTGCAGCCCAGCGCCTTGCCGAGCGTGGCCATCAGGACCGGTACGTCCTGCTCCGTCAAGCCGTCTTCCGCCACGCTGCCGGCGCCATCGTGACCAAGCACGCCAAGGCCGTGCGCGTCGTCCACCATCAGGCAGGCGTATTCGCTGGCGCATAGGGATGCCAGTTCACGCAGCGGCGCGATATCGCCGTCCATGCTGAACACGCCATCGGTGGCGAGCAGGGCACTATCGTCGGTTTCGCTGCACAGTTGGCGCGCGGCCGCCGCAACGTCGGCGTGCGGGTAACGCTTGAGCACAGCCCCGGCCAACTGCGCGCCATCGAGCAAGCACGCATGGTTGAGCTTGTCCTGCACACACAGCTCGCCCCGTTTAAGCAGCGCCTGCATCACGCCGAGATTGGCCATGTAGCCGGTGGAAAACAGCAGCGCCCGCTCGCGCCCGGTCCATTCGGCCAGCGCTTCTTCCAAGGCGGCGTGCTGGCGGCGATGGCCGCAGATGAGATGCGCGGAACCGCTGCCGACGCCTGTTTCATCGGCCGCCTGTTTCAAGGCGGCGATCAAGCGTGGATCCTGGGCAAGGCCAAGATAATCGTTGCTGCAAAAAGCCAGTAGTCGGCGTCCGTTGCTTTCCAGGTAAGGCCCGTCGTAAGCGTCGACGGTACGCAGGCGTCGCTGCAGTCGAGCTTGCGTGCGTTCGGCCGTTTGGACGGCCAAACGCTCGAGCAGGTCAGGCCGCTGCATGGCAGCCGCAGCCTTGACCGCAACTGCCTGCTTGTTCGGTTTCGAGAATATCGGCATGGACGGTGCCTGCGTCCTCGGCCACTTCCAGCGCATGCAAATCCAGGCGGCGGAACAGCGCGCGGTCGTGCTCCACGTCGGGGTTGCCGGTGGTCAGCAGTTTTTCGCCGTAAAAAATGGAGTTGGCGCCAGCGAAGAAGCACAGGGCTTGCACCGCGTCGTCCATCTGCTGGCGACCCGCGGACAGGCGCACCATCGAGGCGGGCATCAGAATGCGCGCGACGGCAATCGTGCGCACGAATTCGAACGGATCCAGCGCGTCGGTGCCATGCAGCGGCGTGCCTTCCACTTGCACCAGCTGGTTGATCGGCACCGATTGCGGATGTTCAGGTAGATTGGCCAGCGTTTGCAGCAGGCCGGCGCGCTGCGCGCGCGTTTCGCCCATGCCGACGATGCCGCCGCAGCAGGTTTTCAGGCCGACCTGGCGCACGTGTTCCAGCGTATCCAGGCGATCCTGGTACTGACGCGTGTGGATGATCTCGCCGTAGAACTCCGGCGCGGTGTCGAGGTTGTGGTTGTAGTAGTCCAGGCCCGACTGTTTGAGTGTCTGTGCCTGCGTTTCGGTGAGCATGCCCAGCGTGGCGCAGGTTTCCAGGCCCAAACCTTTCACGGCCGCCACGATTTCGGCGACTTGCGCGACATCGCGGTCTTTCGGGCTGCGCCAGGCGGCACCCATGCAGAAGCGGCTGGCGCCTGCGTCCTTGGCCGCTTTGGCGCGTGCGACTACGGCGTCTATCGACATCAGTTTTTCCGCCTTCACGCCGGTGTGGTAGCGCGCCGCTTGCGGGCAATAGCCGCAATCTTCCGGGCAGCCGCCGGTCTTGATCGACAGCAAGGTGGACACCTGCACCGCGTTCGGGTCGTGATGAGTGCGGTGCACGCTGTGCGCCCGATGCAGCAACTCGTTGAACGGAAGGGCAAACAGGGCGACGACTTCGTCGCGGGACCAGTCGTGGCGAAGGGCTGCGGTCATGGGGAACTCCGGGAAACCGACGCACAGTGTGGGAGCCGCCCTGGAGGGCTGTCAACTCAGTTCGGGTGCGGATAGTTGACGGCAGGGGAGGGGACGAAACCGCTACCATTCCCCTTCATCTATCGAAGGAGTCGATCCATGAGTTCAGGTCAGGGCAGCGCCGGGAATGTGATTGCAGCCGTCTGCAGCTTGTTCATTCCGGGCCTGGGGCAACTGGTGCAGGGACGCTTTCTGAAGGCCGTGGTGATGTTTGTGCTGGCGGCCATCCTCTGGTTCTTCTGGCTGGGATGGATCATCCACCTGTGGTCGATCCTCGACGCGGCCTTGTTCAAGCCCCATACCTGATCGACGTAGTTGCGCATGGACGCGCCGATCCGTTGGCTTTGCGCACTGCACGGCTGGTTGCTGCCCTGGCGATGCCTGCTTTGCGGCGACGCTGGCGCAGATGGCATGGATCTTTGCGCCGAATGCGCGGCGGAACTGCCACGTAATACCCATCGCTGCCGGCGTTGCGCCTTGCCGCTGCCGATCTCGGCGTCGCAGTGTGGCCGCTGTCAACGCAAGCCACCCCCGTGGGATACGGCATGGGCACCTTTCCGTTACGCCTGGCCGTTGGACCGGTTGGAAACGCGCTTCAAATTCCATCGCGACCTGGCCGCCGGACGCGCATTGGCGGCCATGTGGTTGCGCGAGCCACCGCCCCTGGACATGCCGGCACTCATCCTGCCCGTGCCCTTGCACCGACGTCGCTTGCGCCAGCGTGGCTATAACCAGACCGTAGAACTGGCGCGGCCGCTTGCGCGTGCATGGGATGTGCCCTGTCGACACGATCTGCTGCAGCGTACCCGGCACACCGATGCGCAAACGGGCTTAGACGCCGTCGCGCGGCGACGCAATTTGCGCCACGCCTTCGTGCTGAATCCAGCGATCGCGTTACCGCCGCACGTGGCCGTGCTCGACGATGTGTTTACCACCGGCGCGACGCTGGCTGAGTGCACGCGTGTCCTCAAGCGAGCCGGCGTTGCGCGTGTGGATGTGTGGGCGTTGGCGCGGGCGCCGATCCCTCATCAGTAGCCGTCAGCGGATCGCCAGGGCCAGCGCAATGCCTACCCACAACACCAGCCCGACCCAGTTGTTGTGGCGAAACGCGACCAGACATGCAGTGCGTTCGCGATGGCGGATCAACCACTGCTGCCAACCGAACAACCCGCACGTGGCCGCGATGGCGACCCAGTACGGCCAACCCAGATGGTCGCGTGTACCAACCATCACCATCGCCACCACAAAGGTCACCATGAGGATGCCGATGATCGGCACGTCCGCGTCGCCAAACAGGATGGCCGTGGAGCGCGCGCCGGCTTTGAGGTCGTCCTCGCGATCGACCATGGCGTACTCGGTGTCATAGACCACCGACCACAGAATGTTGGCGATGAACAACAGCCAGCCCACCGGTGGCACGGTGTTCTGGATCGCTGCGAACGCCATCGGAATGGACCAGCCGAACGCCGCGCCCAGCACCACCTGGGGGAGGTCCGTATAGCGCTTGGTAAAGGGATAGAGCGCCGCCAGCGCGGCGCCGATGAAGGAAAGCTTGATGGTCAGCGCGTTGGTCATCAGCACCAACAGGAAGGCGAAAACCAAGAGGCTTACGAACACGATCAGCGCTTCGCGCGCGGTGATGCGGCCGGAGGCGATGGGCCTTCCCGCGGTTCGCGCCACCTGTGGATCGAGCCTGCGGTCGGCGAAATCGTTGATGGCGCAACCGGCGGCACGCATCGCGAAGACGCCCAGGGTAAAGATGATCAAAGGCTTCCATGGGGGGAAATCCCCACCCGCCAGCCACAGCGCCCACCACGTCGGCCATAGCAGGAGCAATGCGCCGATGGGGCGGTCCATGCGGGTCAGCACAAGAATGTCGTGCGCTTTCTGGCGATGCTGATCGGGCAGCTTTTGCAGCAGAAAATCCAGCACTCGCGCAGCACGTGTGGAGCTGTCGGCCGGTCGTGTCGGCTGCTCCCGGTTGCTGGGTGGGACGGCGCGCGAGCGATGCGGCGCAGGTGCCGGGGACGTGCGCCGGGGGCGCTTGCGGGAAGTCGGAGCCATACCCCAAGTGTAGCGTGCCCCTTTTATCCAGAAAGCGCGCCGTACCCGAACCGGTAGTACAGTCTCGCGCCAAGGGGCCTGTCCGGGTCGTTATGCCGCATTAGGGTGGGGTGGGTCGTTCATGAGTGCAGCCATTGGTCATATCGCTCTGATCGTGCGCGATCCCTCGCGTACCGCAGACCTGTTTGCGGGCGTGTTAGGTGCAAGGGTGATCCCTGACTGCCCCGACGATGATGGACACCCGCAGGCCTTCGCGAAATTCGGCGGGGTGTGGTTCGTATTGCGACAGGGTGACGGCCCTTCCTGCCGCAATGGCGATCACATCGCCTTCGAAGTCGACCGCGATGAACTCATCGCCTGCGCGCACAAACTGGCCACCTACGACGTCGAGCATTTCATGGCGCGCGAAGACACCGCGCTGTATTTCATGGATTACGACAACCACGTTTTCGAACTGGATGCAGGCGGTTCGATGGATGAGGTACTCGCCGGACAGCTTTTAGCCTGAGGTTGCCTGCAGGGCGCAAGCGACACACCTGATCAAGTCGGCGGCATTCCCCGCGGCCATTGCGCGAACGCGCCTACCCGACATGCTGGAGGCCGGCGGCACATCCGCCGTTACGTGCGACGTAACATGGTGACGTTTTAGCATCGAGCGCCGCGCCATGACCCATACACCTGCCCAAGAAGCCCTGTGGGCGACGTTGCGGCTGAAAAGGCCCGTGATGTGGATAAACCCCTATCTGGGAGAACGCCCGTTGGGCTGGGCGCCCACGCAGGCTGAACGTTCGGCTGCGCAAGCAAGGTTCGCGCGCTGCGAACCATTGCTTGCGGCGCTGTTTCCCGAGCTCGCCGCGTGCGGCGGCAAGGTGGAATCCAGCCTTGCGCCCGCACCAGCGCTGCAACATGCCATGGATCGGCAAGGAGCCACGGGCCAAGCGTGGTTTATAAAGCGGGACGATAGCTTGCCGGTGGCCGGTTCCATCAAGGCGCGTGGCGGATTCCATGAAGTCCTGGCGCTCGCCGAAGCGCTCGCCGAAACACAGGGTCTGTGCGCGAAGGGCAATCCCTTGCTGCTTGCCTCGAGCGAGGCGCGCAGCCTTTTTTCGCACCATACCATCGCGGTGGGAAGCACGGGAAATCTCGGCTTGAGCATTGGCACGATGGCCGCCGCGCTCGGCTTTCAGGCCGTGGTGCACATGTCCGTCGATGCGAAGGAATGGAAGAAGCAACGGCTAAGAGCGCGTGGCGTACGTGTAGTGGAACATGCAGGCGACTATGCGCAAGCCGTTGCGGCGGGGCGTGCGCAGGCATTGATCGAACCTCGCTGCCATTTTGTCGACGACGAAAATTCGAAGATGCTGTTCCTGGGATACGCCGCCTGCGCGGACCATCTGGCGATGCAGCTGGCGCAGGCCGGGCGCCCGGTGGGCGCGTCGCGGCCGCTGTGCGTCTATATCCCCAGCGGCGTCGGCGGTGCGCCGGGTGGCATCATCCACGGACTGAAGGCGCTTTTTGGCGAGCACGTTCACTGCTTCATCGCCGAACCGGTGGCGTCACCGTGCATGCTCGTTCAGATTGCCAGCCATTCCAGCCGTCCTCTCTCTGTCTACGACATCGGCCTGGACAACCGCACCGAGGCGGACGGGCTGGCGGTAGCGTTGGCATCGCAACTGGCCAGTCCGCTCATGCAGGCGCAGCTCTCGGGCGTATTCACTGTCACCGATGACCAACTGTTCGATCAGTTGCTGGCGGTCAAGCAGGCCACCGGCATCGACCTGGAACCCTCTGCGGCTGCCGCCGTCGATGGCCCTGTGCGGCTGATCGAATCGTCCGAGGGGATGCAGTATCTGCATCGTCATCACCTCGAGCCGGGCAAAGCCACCCATGTCATCTGGGCGACGGGAGGTGCATTGGTACCTGTGCAAGAACACCAGCGATTTCAACAGCGCGCATTGACGCAAGCCGCGTCAAGGAACACTCACGCCTGAGCGCACAACAGTAAGCGATAGGCAGGGTTGTCGCTCTCATCGACATACGCATAACCGAGCGTCGTGAGAAAATCGTCAAGCAGTGCGAGCTCGCTCGATGGCACCTGGATGCCGACCAGGATGCGTCCGTAATCTGCACCATGGTTGCGATAGTGGAACAGGCTGATGTTCCAGTCCGGATGCATGCGTTCCAGAAAGCGCGCCAATGCACCCGGACGCTCGGGGAAATCGAAGCGATACAGGCGCTCGTCATGGGCAAGCGGAGAGCGTCCACCGATCATGTGGCGCAGATGCAGCTTTGCAAGCTCATCGTCGGTCAGATCGAGCACACCAAAATCGTTGGCGCGGAAGGCGTCGGTCAAGGCCTCGCGTTCGCCGCGGCGCGCGGTTTGCACACCCACGAATATATGCGCAGCGCGCGCATCGCCGATGCGATAATTGAATTCGGTGATGGAATGCTGGCCCAGCGCCATGCAAAAGCGCCGAAAGCTGCCGCGTTGCTCGGGAATGGTGACCGCGAACACGGCTTCGCGCTGCTCGCCGACTTCTGCCCGTTCGGCGACGAAGCGCAACCGATCGAAATTCATATTGGCGCCGGAGACAACCGCCACCAACGCGCCTTCGACGGAACCGTTCGCGGCAACGTATTGTTTCAGGCCCGCCAGCGCCAACGCGCCGGAAGGCTCGGGAATGCTGCGCGTATCCTGATAGATGTCGCGGATCGCCGCGCAGATGGCGTCGGTATCCACGCGCAGTACGTCATCCAGATACTGCTGGCATAGCGCAAAGGTCAGCGCACCGACCTGCTTCACCGCAGTGCCGTCGGCGAACAGGCCCACTTCGTCGAGCAGTACGCGTTCGCCGGCTTCGAGCGCGCGCGCCATGGCGTCGGCGTCGCTGGCCTGCACACCGATCACACGCACATCCGGCCTGCGCGCCTTGATCACCGCGGCCACGCCCGCCGCCAGCCCGCCGCCGCCGATCGGGACGAACACCGCATGCAACGGCGCATGATGTTGGGCCAGCAGCTCCAGGCCGATGGTGGCCTGGCCGGCGATCACCTCCAGATCGTCGAAGGGATGAACCAATGTGGCACCGCGTTCATCGCGCAAGCGCTGGGCTTCGGCCTGTGCGTCGCTGTAGGAGTCACCGTGCAGGATCACATCCGCATAGGCACCGCCGAAGCGGCGCACCGCATCGACTTTGACCTGCGGCGCCGTCTGCGGCATCACGATGGTGGCATGCATCTTCAAGCGTGACGCCGCAAGCGCCACGCCTTGCGCATGATTGCCGGCCGAGGCGGCAATCACACCGCGCTCGCGCTCGGAGGGGTCGAGCTGCGCCATGCGGTTGTACGCGCCACGCAGCTTGAATGAAAACACCGGTTGTTGATCTTCCCGCTTGAGCCATACATCCGCACCCAGTCGCGCGGAAAGCAGCGATGCGCGCTCCAGTGACGTGTGCTGCGCCACTTCATAGACGCGCGCCGTTTCGGCGCGTCGCAACACGGAGGCGGCGGTCGGCGCCGCTTCCCGTTCGGCAAGCTGTGCGTTCATGCGTGCGTGGCGTGTTGTACTTGCAGGACGTCCACCAGTTTGCGTGTCTGCTGCAGGATCTGTGCGAGCACGGCATTGTCGCCGCGCACGGTCAAAAGAAGATGCGATACCGCGGGATCGGCGGTGGGAGCCACGGTCAAGGTATCGATGTTGTGCCCACGTGCGGCAAACAGGCCCGCGACACGAACCAGCGCGCCGGCTTCATTCTGCAGAAGGATGGAAAGCGTGTGTTGCATGGCCTGATCCTGTCGTGTGTAGCGTTTAGGGGGTTAGAACGCGTCGGAGGCGACCGCCTCACCCGTCTTGGCGACGGCGCGCGAGGGAATGAACTCGCCAGTGATCATCTGCGAGTAACTCGCGCCGGGACCGACCATCGGATACACGCCGGCATCCGGATCGATCATCACTTCGAGGAACGAGGGGCCATCGAAGGCGAGAAATTCGGCGATGGTGCTGGCCAACTCCTCGCGGTTTTCCAATCGACGCGCCCACGCGAAACCGTCGGCTTCGGCGGCGCGCACAAAGTCCTTGCGATGCAGGCTCTTGTCGGAAGAGGCGAAGCGTCCCTTGAAAAACAGCTTCTGCCACTGCCGCACCATGCCGTCGCCGACGTTGTTCATCACCACGATCTTCACCGGCAAGCCGTACGTGGTGACTGTTTCCAGCTCGCCGAGATTCATGCGTATGCTGGCGTCGCCATCGATATCGATCACCAGCGCATCGCGCCGCGCGAATTGCGCGCCGACCGCGGCAGGCAGGCCGAAACCCATCGTGCCCATGGAGCCGGAGGTAAGCCAATGCCGGGGTTCGACGAAATCCAGGTATTGCGCGGCCCACATCTGATGCTGGCCCACACCCGTGCTGAAGATCGCGCGACCTTGCGTATGACGGTTGATTTCTTCCAGCACTGCATAGGGCTGGATCAGGGCACTGTCGCGGTCGTAGTTCATCGAATGATTGCGCTTCAATGCAGCGACATGCGCATGCCAGTCCGCCAAAACGGGCTGATGGCCGTGAGCCTTCCCATACTGGATAAGCCGCTGCAGCGCACGATCGAGCGGGCCGACGTGCTGCCAGTCGGCCTGCTTCACCTTGTTGATCTCGGCCGGATCGATGTCGATGTGCGCGATGTATTTTGCCCGCGGTGCAAACTGCGGCGGCGAGCAGGCGACGCGATCATCGAAGCGCGCCCCGAGCGCAAACAGAAAATCGCAATCCTCCACAGCATAATTCGCATAGGCCGTGCCGTGCATGCCGAGCATGTGTAGCGACAACGGATGCGTGGTATCGAAACCGCCGATGCCCATCAGCGTGGTGGTGACCGGCAGGCCGAACGCGGCAACGAATTCGCGCAACAGCGAGGCCGAACCACTGCCGACGACACCGCCGCCGGCGTAGATCAACGGTCGCTTCGCGTCGGCCAGGGCCTGGAAGAAAGCAGCGCACTCGGCGTCGCTCAACGTTGCCTGTTCGATCGAGCGCAGACGCGCGCGATAGCCGGGCAGCGGCAGCTCCTCCTGACCATCGAAAACCACGGTGGCGTTCTGCACGTCCTTGGGAATGTCGACCACGACCGGGCCAGGCCGCCCGCTGCGCGCGATGGTGAATGCCGTGCGCAGCGTGGCCTCCAGCTTGTCCGCCGCGGTGACCAGGAACACGTGCTTGGCGCAGGAACTCATGATGTTGCTGACCGGCGCTTCCTGAAACGCATCGCTGCCGATGGCCTGCGTGGAAACCTGGCCGCAGATCACCACCAGCGGAATCGAATCGGCGGCGGAATCGCGCACCGGCGTCACCATATTGGTGGCGCCCGGGCCGGACGTAACGATCGCCACGCCGACCTTGCCCGATGCGCGCGCATAACCGGACGCCATGAAGCCCGCACCTTGTTCGTTGGCAGGCACGACCAGCGGCATCGGCTCGCTGCCGTCCGCCTTGAGATGTTCCGCGTTATGCCGGAACACGGCGTCGTAAACCGGCAGGATCGCGCCGCCCGAATAACCGAACAGTACTTCCACTCCTTCGTCTGCCAGCACTTGTACGACGACATCCGCACCGCTCATGGCAGTGCCTGCCAGCGGATGGCGCGCGATGGCCTGTTCGGCATCGGCGGCGGGTGTGGGTTTCAGCAGTGGCATGTTCACGTCGGTCCCTTGGTGCTTGAAGCGTGCGTTGTGGTGGTCGATGTCTGCGGAGCGCGCCGGCGGCGCGTCAGGCGCGCACGGGTGTGCCGTACATCTCCACGATGCGCTCGTCCTGCGCGTGCGTGGAAAAGTGTTCCCACTCCAGGCCGTTCACATCGCGGGTGCTGGCAAAGCCTTCCGCAGCGTCGTCCTCGAAGCCGATGTGCCGCAATTGGCCGGCGCGCTCGGGATTCTGGTTGATCGAAAAATTCAAAAGATCAGTGCGCCACATCGCGTACTTGCCATCGACGACGGCGTTCGGCGGTTGACCCAGGCGCACGCTGTAGTCGGCAATGGATGCCTTCAGATCGCCAACTGCAAGAGCTATGTGAAAACGTTTCATGCGCACATTTCCAATGAAGGACCATGCGGCGCCCATCCGCCGGAGACAGGGGGATTGAATGAGCGCCGCATGGGTTTTAACCGACTTTCTTCAGCGCAGGCTGGTTGGCTTTCGCACCCGTTTGCAACCACGGCATGCGCGCACGCAGCTGAGCGCCGACCTGCTCGATCGGATGATCCAGGTCCGCCTGCTTGAACTTCTTGTAGTTCGGCAGGCCGGCCTTGTACTCGGCGATCCAGTTGCGCGCGAAGGTGCCGTCCTGGATGTCCTTCAGCACCCCCTTCATGCGCTCCTTGGTGCCGGCATCGACCACGCGCGGGCCGCTGACGTAATCGCCGTACTGCGCGGTTTCGGAGATGAACTCCAGCATGCGGGTGATGCCGCCTTCGTAGAACAGGTCCACGATCAGCTTCAGTTCGTGCAGCACTTCGTAATAGGCGATTTCCGGCTGATAGCCGGCTTCGACCAGGGTTTCGAAGCCCTTGATCACCAGCTCGCTGGCGCCGCCGCACAGCACGGCCTGTTCACCGAACAGATCGGTTTCGGTTTCTTCCTTGAAATCGGTCTTGATCAGCATGGCGCGCGCACCGCCCAGGCCAGCGGCGTAGGCCTTGGCTTTTTCTTCCGCGTGGCCGCTGACATCCTGATAGACCGCGTAGACGCACGGCACACCACGGCCGCGCTCATATTCGGTGCGCACCAGCGCGCCAGGGCCTTTCGGTGCAACCAGCACGACGTCGATGTCGGCGCGTGGTTCGATCTGCTTGAAGTGCACGTTGAAGCCGTGCGCGAACAGCAGGGCCGCACCTGCCTTGATGTTCGGCTCGATCGATTCCTTGTACAGCGTGGGCTGCACCATGTCCGGGGTCAGCACAGCGATGAGATCCGCACCGCGTACGGCTTCGGCCGCTTCGACCACGTGGAAGCCATCGGCCACGGCCTTGTGCCAGGTCGGGCCATTCGGGCGCAGTCCGACCACGACATCCAGACCGGAGTCTTTCAAGTTGAGCGCGTGGGCGCGGCCCTGGCTGCCGTAGCCAAGAACGGCGATGCGGGCCTTGGCGAGCGTTTCGGTGGTGGCGGTGGTGCTCATGCGGTGACTCCTGCGTCAGTGCCTGATGTGACAGGTGATGGGTTGGCGTTAGATGGTTTGCTTGTGCGTGGGTTGGCTTGCGTGGTCGCGCCTTCGGAGGCCGAGCCCACCAGTTGTGCGTATTTGGCGAGTGCGCCGCGCGTGACTTTCGGCGCCGGCGGTTGCCAGGTGGCGCGGCGTGCCGGCAGATCGGCGTCGGTGGAGATCGTGCGCGACTGCGCATCGATCACGATCCGATCGCCTTCGTGCAACAGCGCGATCGGACCGCCGCGTGCCGCTTCAGGCGCGATATGGCCAACCATGAAACCGTGCGTGGCGCCGGAGAAGCGGCCGTCAGTGATGAGCGCGACATCGTCGCCAAGGCCGCGGCCGATGAGTGCCGCGGTAACGCCCAGCATTTCGCGCATGCCCGGGCCGCCGGCGGGGCCTTCATTGCGGATGACCACGACATCGCCCTTGGCGATCTGGCCGGCCTGCACGGCCGCGAAGGCGTGTTCTTCGCTTTCGAACACGCGCGCATGGCCTTCGAAATGCGTGGCGCCTTTGCCGGCCAGTTTCAGGATGCAACCCTCGGGTGCGAGGTTGCCGTACAGGATCGAATAGCCGCCGCGTGGTTTCAGTGGTTGGCTTACGGGGTGCACCACGTCTTGCGCGTCGGCACGCGGCGCGGCAGCGCATTCTTCGAACAAACTGCGGCCGGTAACGGTGGGCCTGTCTTCCAGCATGTTCGCTGCGATCAGCTCCTGCGCAACCCGGGCGCTACCGCCGGCACCGAACATTTCCACGGCGGTGTAGCGACCGCCCGGCAACAGATCGGCGATTACCGGGGTGTGCGCGGACGCAGGTTCGAAGTCTTCGATGGTCCACGGCACACCGGCTTCGCGCGCGATCGCCAGCAGATGCAGCACGGCATTGGTGGACCCGGCGGTCGCCGCGACCATGCGCGCGGCATTGCGGAATGCCGTCTGGTCGAGGATATCCAACGGCTTGCGTTGCGCGCGCAGGCAATCCATCACCAGCTCGCCGCAGCGAAACGCCGCGTGTGCCTTCGCTGGATGGGTGGCGGGAATATCGTTGAAGCCCATCGGCGACAAGCCCAACGTCTGCAGCACCATCGCCATGGTGTTGGCGGTGAACTGGCCGCCGCATGCGCCCGCACCGGGACAGGCATCTTTTTCGACGGCGGTCAGCTCGTCATCACCGATCTTGCCGGCGCCATGCGCGCCCACCGCCTCGAACACCTGCTGGATGGTGATCGGATGATCGTTGTGATGCCCATGCGCAATGGTGCCGCCATACAGTGCAACGGCGGGAATGTTCAGGCGCGCCATCGCCATCGCAGCGGCAGGAATGGTTTTGTCGCAGCCGCACAGCACCACCATCGCATCGAGGCAGTGGCCATCCACCGCCAGT
This sequence comes from Dyella monticola, assembly GCF_003363155.1. Taxonomy (GTDB): domain Bacteria; phylum Pseudomonadota; class Gammaproteobacteria; order Xanthomonadales; family Rhodanobacteraceae; genus Dyella_B; species Dyella_B monticola. The sequence continues at coordinate 39,910 of NZ_QRBE01000018.1, forward strand.
TCGATGGAATCGGTGATGACCTCGCGGCTGATCAGCGACGCACGCATGCCGGGCGTACCCATCGCGATGCCGTCGGTGACGGCGATGGTGTTGAACTCGACCGGCGTGCCACCTGCCGCGCGAACGCCGGCGGAAACGTGCTCGGCCAGTTCGCGCAGGTTGAGATTGCAGGGGCTCACGTTGGACCACGTGTGCACCACGGCCACCAGCGGCTTGGCGATGTCGCCGTCATTCAGGCCGGTGGCGCGCAACATGGCGCGTGCCGGAGCACGGTCGGGGCCGGTTTTGATTTGATCGCTACGCATCGTACCCTCGCTCAACCGCACGCACGCAGGCCGCAGAGAAACGCGGGCGTGGCGACGTCATCGAGGGCCGCGATCACCGCATCGCGGATCTGACCGGTGCTGGCGTTGCCACCGATATCGCGGCTGTGCGGTCCGTTGGTCAGCACATGGCCGACCGCGGCTTCGACGGTGGTTGCCTCTACATCCAGGTCCAGCGAATGGCGCAGCAGCAATGCGGCGGACAGAATGGCGCCCAGCGGATTGGCAACGCCCTGGCCGGCGATGTCGGGTGCCGAACCATGGATCGGCTCATACAAACCGACTTTGCCTTCACCCAGCGACGCGGACGGTAGCAGACCCAGCGAACCGGCCAGCGCGGCGGCTTCGTCGGTGAGGATGTCGCCGAACAGGTTTTCGGTCACGATCACGTCGTAGCGCGAGGGTTGCGTCAGCAGCAGCATCGCCATCGAATCGACGAGCTGATGTTCCAGTTTCACGTCCGGATATTCCGCCGCAATGCGCGTGACCGTGCTGCGCCACAGGCGCGAGGTCTCCAGCACATTGGCTTTGTCGACCGAAGTGACATGCTGGCGACGTTCACGCGCCAATTCGAAAGCGCGGCGCGTCACGCGCTCGATTTCGGCCGCGGTGTATTTGCATTCATCGGTGGCGGTGTCGATGGTGCGCGTCTTGGCGCCGAAGTAAGCGCCGCCGGTCAGTTCGCGCACGAACAGTACATCGACGTTTTTCAGCTTCTCATTCTTCAATGGCGACAACGCAGCGAGCGCCGGATGCACCTGCAGCGGGCGCAGATTGGCGAACACGCCCAGTGACGCGCGAAGGGCAAGCAGCCCTTGTTCGGGGCGCACCTTCGCCTGCGGATCAGACCATTTCGGGCCGCCCACTGCACCCAGCAGCACCGCATCAGCTTGCTTGCAGGCGTCCCATGTCGAGGCCGGCAGCGGTTCGCCGGTGGCGTCGATGGCGCAGCCGCCAATCAGATGCGAGGCGAATTCGAAGGTGTGTCCGCTGCGCTCGGCAACGGCTTGCAGTACGGCGACGGCCGCATCGATAACTTCCGGACCTACGCCGTCGCCGGGCAGGGTAACGATACGCGCCTTCATGCCGCCTTCTCCTGATGGTGTTCGTAGTGAGTGATTGCGTCGTTGTGTTGCAGCAGGAAACCGAGCTGGTCCACGCCGTTGAGAAGGCAGTGGCGTGCGAACGGTTCGAGCGTGAAGTGGATGCGTCCACCGTCCGGGAGCTCGATCGCCTGCTCGCGCACATCGATGGAAAGCTCGACCCCTGGGTGCTGCAGCAGCCAGTGGTGCTCGGCGTCAGCCAGCACGATCGCGAGCAGGCCATTCTTCAGCGCATTGCCGCGGAAGATGTCTGCGATTTCGCTGCACAGCACCGCCTGAATGCCGTAGTCGAGCAATGCCCATGGCGCGTGCTCGCGTGATGAGCCGCAACCGAAATTGCGGCCGGCCACGAGAATCGAGCACCCGTGCGCTTCGGGCTGGTTGAGCGGAAACGCCGGGTTGTTGCCACCATCCTGGGTATAGCGCCAGTCGTTGAAGCAGAACTTGCCCAGGCCGGCGCGTTCGGTGGTGGTAAGAAAGCGCGCGGGGATGATGCGATCGGTGTCGATGTTTTCATCCCGCAGCACGGCGGTGCGCGAGTGGATGCGCGTTACGGACTTCATGCGGCCACCTCCGTCAGGTATTCGCGTGGATCGGCGATCGCGCCGGCGATGGCGGATGCGGCGGCGGTGGCAGGGCTTGCCAGCACCGTGCGCGCGCCCTTGCCCTGGCGGCCTTCGAAATTGCGATTGGAGGTGCTCACTACCAGCTGTCCAGGTTGGGCGAGATCGCCGTTCATGGCGATGCACATCGAGCAACCCGGAATGCGCCATTCCGCGCCGGCGGCAAGAAACACCTCGTGCAACCCTTCCTTCTCCGCATCGCGGCGCACCGCTTCGGAACCGGGGACGATCAGCACACGCACGCCATGGGCGATACGTCGACCGCGCATCACATTGGCGGCTTCACGCAAATCGGAAAGACGCGAATTCGTGCAGCTGCCGATGAACACCACATCCACCGCCATGCCCTGCATCGCCTGGTTCGGCTTGGCCTGCATGTAGTCGAGCGCACGTTGTTCGACCGGGTTGCGCGCGGCGGGAACGGGCTTGTCCAGCGCGATGGCCATGCCCGGGTGCGTGCCGTAGGTGACGGTGGGGCGGATCTGGCTGGCGTCGATGTGCACTTCACGGTCGTATTGGGCGTCTTCATCGCTGCGCAGTTGGCGCCAGCGTTCGACGGTGGCATCCCATGCAGCGCCCTGCGGTGCACGCGGACGGCCCTTCAGCCACGCGAAGGTGGTTTCGTCGGGGGCGATCAAGCCTGCACGCGCGCCGGCTTCGATCGACATGTTGCAGACCGTCATGCGCTCTTCCATCGACAGCGCCTCGATGGCCTGGCCGCGGTACTCGAGCACGTAGCCGGTGCCGCCGTCCACGCCGATCTCGCCGATGATGTGCAGGATCAGATCCTTCGCGCCGACACCGCGCGGCAGCGTGCCGTCGACATGGATGGCGAAGGTTTTCGGCTTGCGCTGCAGCAGGCACTGCGTGGCCATGACATGGCCCACTTCGGTGGTACCGATACCGAACGCGAGCGCGCCGAATGCGCCATGCGTGGAGGTGTGGCTGTCGCCGCACACAATCGTCATGCCCGGTTGCGTGGCGCCGAGCTCGGGGCCGATCACGTGCACGATGCCGCGATCGTCGCTGTCCCAGCCGTACAGCTGCACGCCGAACTCGCGGCAGTTGGCTTCCAGCTGCGCGACCTGTGCCTTGGCTTCGGCGTTCGTGTACGGGCGCTCGCCGTTTGCAGCCGGCGGCAGCGTCGGCGTGGAATGATCGAGCGTGGCCAGCGTGCGATCCGGGCGACGCAGCTTCAGTCCGCGTGAGCGCAGTTCGCTGAATGCCTGCGGTGAGGTGACTTCGTGCACCAGGTGCAGGTCGATGTACAGCACGGCCGGTGTATCGGCTGTTTCGGGCGCTACGACGTGAGCGTCCCAGATCTTTTCAAATAACGTACGCGAACTCATGCGGCAACCTCGGACGAAGCGTGCTGTTCTTGAGGAGTGCGGCCATGGGTGGCCGCTTTTTGATTTTCGCGGTCAAGGGCGACCGCATTGACCGACGTCAGCCATCCGTAGCGGTCTTGCGTGCGGCCATCGAACAGGCCGAAAAATGCGTCGCGCAGTGCGCGCGTGATGGGGCCTGGCGTGCCGTTGCCGACCTTCTTGCGATCGACCGAACGCACCGGCGTGATTTCCGCCGCAGTGCCGGTCATGAACACTTCGTCTGCGCTGTACAGCGCTTCGCGCGGCAAGTCGCGCTCTTGGACCACATAGCCCAGATCGTTGGCGAGCGTGATCACCGAGTCACGGGTGATACCGGCCAGAATGCCGGCGCTCGACGGTGGCGTAAGCAGCTTGCCGCGCTTGACCAGGAACAGGTTCTCACCCGCACCTTCGCTCAACAGGCCGTTGTAGCCCAGTGCGATGCCCTCATCGAAACCACCGCGGCGCGCTTCCAGGCCGATCAACTGGCTACTGAGGTAATTACCGCCGGCTTTCGCCCAGCTCGGAAAGGTGTTGGGCGCGGCGCGGTTCCACGAGGACACGCACACGTCCGCGCCACGTTCGGCCGCTTCGCCGAGGTAAGCGCCCCATTCCATAGCCATGATCGCGACGTCGACGGGCGCACCGTCCCTGGGGAGAACGCCGAGCCCGCCGGCGCCGCGAAAAACAATCGGTCGTACATAGGCTGATGCCATCCGATTGGCGCGAATCACGTCCAGGCAAGCGTCGTTGATTTCATCTTCGGTGTAGCCGATGTCGATCTCATACACGCGCGCCGATTCGAACAGGCGGCGCGTGTGATCGGCCAGGCGAAAATAAGCTGGTCCTTCCGGCGTGGCGTACACGCGCTCGCCTTCGAACACGGACGAGCCGTAGTGCAAGGCATGCGTGCTGACGTGAACGGTGGCTTCGGCCCAGGGCTTGATGCGGCCGTTATGCCAAAGGAAGGGCGTGCTCATGCGGTGGCTCCTAGTGCGGGTGCATCGCTGCGTTCGTGGGCGTGCCGCTCGATGCGATTGACGATGGCGAGCGCTGCATGCGCGGTCGCCTCGATGATGTCGGTGCTGACGCTGCTGCCGTGCCAGTCGCGCTTGGCGTGGCGCGCGCTCAGTTGAGCGTGGCCTTGCGCATCGCCACCTTCGCTGATGGCGCGCACCTGGAAGCCCGTCAGTACCATGTCCGTGTCAGTGGCGCGTTCGATCGCGCGCAGCACGGCGTCGACCGGGCCGTCGCCAATGGCGGCTTCGCCGATTTCGCGGCCGTCGTCATGGCGCAGTTTCACCGTGGCCGATGCGCTGCCGCCCAAATGCGAAGTGGTGTGGAGTTGGGTGAAGTGCCACGGACCAGTGGCATCCGGATCCTGTCCCAGCGCCAGCGCTTCCAGATCTTCGTCGCGAACCTCGCGTTTGCGGTCAGCCAGCGCTTTGAAGCGCTTGAAGATGCTTTCCATCGCTTCGTCGTCCACGGTATGCCCGAGCGCTTCCAGGCGCTGGCGCAGGGCATGACGGCCGGAATGCTTGCCCAGGACCAGGGTGGTTTCGGAAATGCCGACATCCTGTGGATGCATGATTTCGTAGGTGTCGCGATGCTTGAGCATGCCGTGCTGATGGATGCCCGACTCGTGCGCGAAAGCGTTGTCCCCCACGATGGCCTTGTTGCGCTGGACCACCTGGCCGGTGAGCTGGGTAAGGAGACGCGAGGTCGGATGCAGCTTACGGGTGTCGATGCCGGTACGCAGCCCGAAGTGCGGTGCGCGCACTTTCAGGGCCATCACGATTTCTTCCAGCGCGGCGTTGCCGGCGCGCTCGCCGATGCCATTGATGGTGCATTCCACCTGACGTGCGCCGGCGCTCACAGCGGCCAGGCTGTTGGCGACGGCCATGCCCAAGTCATCGTGGCAATGCGTGGAGAATACGGCTTTGTGCGCATCGCGTACGTGCTGGCGAAGATAGGTGATGCGCTCAAGCATTTCCGACGGGGTGATGTAGCCCACGGTATCGGGAACGTTGACCGTGGTGGCGCCGGCGGCAATGGCGGCGCTGAAGACTTCAATCAGGAATTCCGGCTCGGTGCGCATCGCATCTTCGGCGGAGAATTCGATGTCTGCGCAGTACTTGCGCGCGTGCTCGATGGAGGCGATGGCGGTTTCCACGACCTGCTGCTTGCTCATGCCGAGCTTGTGCTCGCGATGCAGTGGACTGGTGGAAAGAAACAGGTGTATGCGGGAGCTTTTTGCGTGTTCCAGCGCGCGCGCGGCGGTATCGATGTCGCCGGTTTGACATCGCGCCAGTGCGCACACGGTGGCGGTGCGCAATGTTCGCGCGATCTCTTCGACCGCCGCAAAATCATCCGGTGAGGCCTGCGGAAATCCAGCCTCCAGGATGTCCACGCCGAGCGTTTCGAGAGCTTGTGCCATGCACAATTTCGCGCGCCGATCCATGGAAAACCCCGGTGCCTGCTCACCATCGCGCAAGGTGGTGTCGAAGATGCGTACGCGATCTTCGGCGCTATCACCATTTGCGGTGGTGTCGTTCCGTTGAGCTGTTTGCTGGTTCATGCGTGGCTCCGTTTGGGGCGGGCTATAGGGGCGATAAAAAACCCCGCATCCTGGTGGGTGCGGGGTTCTTCGGGGTATCTAGGTTAGTTTTGCTTTACCTTGACACGCGCCCTCAGCCCGCACCTCCGTTGGTAATGAGGAGTACGAGTACAAGGGAAATAAGAAGGAGGCCGGCGAACGGCAGCGCGTCCGTTATCGTCGGAGGACGAATGGCGCGGGTGGTATAGCGGTGGCTGTTGCGCTGCGGCATGTCGTCGACCGTACGGCACACTGTGCGAGCGTGTCAACTCTTTTTTTATGAGAAATTTTCCGAATTGTCAGACGAGACCTATTTGGATGGCTAAACATCTAGATGTATCAAGCACTCGCGGACATTTTGGTTTCATGCGCAACCATGAGTTGTTGCAATGGAAACAAAAATAAACAACGTGTTTATGCACACTAGCTGTGCTCGAAGCGAGGTCAGCGTCATTTCGGCAAGGGTTATCGCCTCGCCGTGACGACGAACGATTCAAGCAGGTTCCGCGCTTTCTTCGACTATCGGCGTCGAACTGCAATTAGTGCGATTTTCGCTTACATAACCATGGGTCGTTTGCCTCTATGCTTCCCTCTTTAACTGAATCGAAGAGGCGAATCATGAGGGCCCATCTCGACGGCAAAGTGGCCTTCGTGACGGGTGGTGCTCGCGGTATCGGCGGCGCCATCGTGCGCGGCCTCGCGCGCGATGGCGCAGCGGCCGCATTCACCTATCGGGGTTCGACCGCCAAGACGGTAGCACTGGCGGCCAGCATCAAGGAGGCCGGAGGCCAGATCCTCGCGATCCAGTCCGATGCGGGCGACGCTACCGCCCTGACGCAGGCGATTAATCAGGCGGCAAGCCACTTCGACAAGATCGACATCCTGGTCAACAACGCCGGAGTGTTGAAGTTTGGCCCCATCGATACGTTGACGCTGGAAGACTTTGATCAGACGGTCGACGTGAATGTGAGGGCAGTGTTCGTCGCGAGCCAGGCGGTACTGCCGCACATGGGCGCAGGCGGCAGGATCATCAACATCGGCAGCACCAAAGCGGACCGTATGCCGGTTACCGGTGGCGCCATCTATGCGATGAGTAAATCCGCCCTCAAGGGTCTCGTGCAAGGTATGGCGCGTGACCTTGGGCCGCGCGGCACCACGGTCAACAACGTGCAGCCCGGCCCGGTCAACACCGACATGAACCCCGCGGAAAGCGAGTATGCGAAGGAGCTCCATCGCATGATGGCGCTGTCGCGTCACGCAGAAGCGGATGAGATCGCCGGCATGGTGGCGTACGTTGCGAGTCCGGAGGCGGGGTTCGTCACCGGGGCCAATCTGATGATCGATGGTGGATTCAGTGCTTAGCGTTATGCGCTCAATCGCGCCAAACGCATATCCAGCCAGCGCTGCACGTCCGGCCACTCGCTGGCAAGGATGGAATAGCACACCGTGTCACGCAGCGTGCCATCGGGCCGACGCTTGTGATTGCGCAGTACGCCATCCTTATGTCCACCCAGGCGCTCGATGGCGCGTTGCGAATCGAGGTTGCGGTGATCGGTGTGGAACTCCACCGCCACGCAATTCAACCCTTCGAAGCCGTGCTTGAGCAGCAGGCGCTTGCAGGCGGTGTTGAGATGGCTTTTCTGCCAGCGCTTGGCATACCAGGTATAGCCGATGGCGATGCGTGGCAGCTCCGGGTCGAAATCGTAGAAGCGGGTGGTGCCGACGATCTGCCCGCTGCTTTTTTCCCGCACAGCGAAGGGCAGCATACGGTTCGCGGCCAAGCCGGCTAGCGCCTTCTCCACGTAAGCGTGCGCTTGGCCCGGGGCCGGTGCGCTGGTGAACCACAGGTTCCACAGTTCGCCATCGGCCGCGGCGGCTTCCAGATCGGGCACGTGCTGCACGCCCAGCGGCTCGAGACGAACGTAGTCGTCCTGAAGGATGGTCGGGGCGAGCATTCTTAAGCGTCCAGGTCCGGGATCAGCTTGCTTTCCAGGCGCGCGATGGCGTCCTTGAGCAGCAGCTTGCGCTTCTTCATGCGGGTGATCTGCAGCTCGTCGCAACCCAGGGAGGCGGACAGCTGCTGGATGGTCGCGTCCAGGTCGCGATGTTCCTGGCGCAATTCGGCCAGAAGATGGGCGATCTGGGCGGGATCCTGGGCCTGCATGGGCGGTGTCGCGAGGGAGGTGGTCATCGAAGCTGTAATTGTAACGCGCCCGGACATCATCGGCGGGCCGGGTACAATACGCGCTTGCCCGCCGTACCCGTGCCTGCCATGTCCGCCCAACCCGAGGCTCCTGTACCCGATATCGCCCGCAAGCGCGCCTATGAAGCCGCCAAGCTGGCCAAGCGCCTGCGCCATCAAGTGGGACAGGCCATCGCCGACTTCAACATGATCGAAGACGGCGACAAGGTGATGGTGTGCCTGTCCGGCGGCAAAGATTCCTACACCCTGCTCGATGTGCTGCTGTCGCTCAAGGCCAAGGCGCCGGTGCGCTTCGAGCTGATCGCGGTGAATCTCGACCAGAAACAGCCGGGCTTTCCTGAACGCGTGCTGCCGCAGTACCTCACCGAGCGGGGCGTGCCGTTCCACATCATCGAGCAGGACACCTACAGCACGGTCACCCGGGTGATTCCCGAAGGCAAGACCATGTGCAGCCTGTGTTCGCGCCTGCGCCGCGGTGCGTTGTACAACTGGGCGGCCGAGAACGGCATCACCAAGATCGCCTTGGGCCATCACCGCGACGATATCCTGGCCACGTTCTTCCTCAACCTGTTCCATCAGGCCAGCCTGAAGGCGATGCCGCCTAAGCTGCGTTCGGACGACGGCTGCCATGTAGTGATCCGCCCGCTTGCGTATTGCAGGGAAAACGACATTGCCGAGTATGCCGAGCATAGGCAGTTCCCCATCATTCCCTGTAACCTCTGCGGTTCGCAGGAAAATTTGCAGCGTAAGGCGGTGGGTCGGATGCTGCAGGAGTGGGATCGTCAATATCCCGGACGCAGCGAAACCATGTTTCGCGCGCTCGGCAACGTGGCATCCTCGCACTTGGCCGACCGCAAGCTGTTCGACTTCACGTCGCTGGGTTCGCGTGACGGTGCCTTGCGTGCGGATGTCCATGGCTGGCTTGCCGGCGGCGAGGACGAAAACCATTAGAATTCAGGCGGACGTTTAGACGTCCATATTCCTTTTCCTTTTGCATCGAGTAGAACCGTGTCCCATTTCGCATCCGTTGAAATGACCCCAGGCGATCCGATCCTGGGTCTTACTGAAGCCTTCGTAGCCGATCCGCGCCCCGGCAAGGTCAATCTGGGCGTGGGCATCTATTACGACGAAAGCGGCCGCATTCCGGTGCTGCGTGCCGTGCGCCAGGTGGAAGAGGCCTTGGCGAAAGAATCGCTGCCGCGCGGCTATCTGCCCATCGATGGCTTGCCTGCCTACACGCAGGCCACGCAGAAGCTAGTGTTCGGCCCGGAATCGCCACTGCTGGCGGCCGGCCGCGTGGCGACCTCGCAGACCATTGGCGGCAGCGGTGCGCTGCGCGTCGGGGCGGAGCTACTGAAGAAGGCACTGCCCAACGCCAAAGTGGCGATCAGCAGCCCAAGCTGGGAAAACCACCGCGTGGTGTTCAACGCCGCCGGTTTCGAGGTGGTGGATTACGCCTACTACGATGCCGCCACGCACGGCGTGAATTTTCCCGGCATGCTGGCCGATCTGAACAAGCTGGAGCCCGGCACGGTGGTGCTGCTGCATGCGTGCTGCCATAACCCCACCGGCGTGGATCTCTCGGCCGAACAGTGGAAACAAGTCGTTGCGGTGGTGAAGGATCGCAAGCTGCTGCCCTTCATCGACATGGCCTACCAAGGCTTCGACAAGGGCATCGACGAGGATGCCACCGCGGTGCGTCTGTTTGCCGCGTCGGGCATCGAATCATTCGTAGTGGCCAATTCGTACTCGAAGTCGTTCTCGCTGTACGGCGAGCGTGTGGGTGCGCTGTCGATCGTCGGCGCCACGCGCGATGAAGCGCTGCGGGTGCAATCGCTGGTCAAGCGCATCATCCGTTCTATTTATTCCAGCCCCGCCACCCATGGTGGCGCGCTGGTGGCGGGTGTGCTGAACAGCGCGGAGCTACGCGCACTATGGGAGCAGGAACTCACCGAAATGCGCGAACGCATCCATGCGATGCGTGCCGGCATGGTGGAAAAACTGGCCACCCATGGCGCGTCGCAGTTCAGCTTCATCCAGAAGCAGGCGGGCATGTTCTCGTACTCGGGTTTGAACAAGGCGCAAGTGGATCGTTTGCGTGAAGAGCATGCGATCTATGCCATCGGTACGGGACGCATCTGCGTGGCGGCATTGAACCGCAACAATCTCGACAATGTCGTTGCGGCCGTCGCCGCCGTCATTCGCTAATACCACCCTCACCGTCGCCCCGGCCTACGCCGGGGCCCAGTGGCGTTTCGCATAAAGACGCTGGGTCCTGGCGTGCGCCGGGAGGACGGAAACTCGCGACCGGATTCCGCATGTTTTTCCGCAACCTCACGCTGTTCCGCTTTTCTCCATCCGTTGCCGAAGACCTCAAGCGCCTCGACGAAGCGCTCGGTGAACATCGCCTTCGCCCGTGTGGCCCGATGGAAATGGCTACACGTGGTTTCGTGCCGCCGGTCGGCCGCGGCGACGACGCACCCATGACGCATGTAGTGAACGCATGCACGCTTGTTACGGTGGGTAGTGAAGAAAAACTGCTGCCCGCCGCGGTGGTGAACGACGAACTGCAGCGCAAGGTGCAGAAAATCGCCGAGGAAGAAGGCCGCAAAGTCGGCGGCCGCGAACGCAAACGCATCAAGGAAGACCTGCTCACCGAACTCCTGCCGCGCGCCTTCGTGCGCAGCGCGCGCATGTCCGCCTATGTCGATCGCAAGAACGGCTGGCTGGTGCTCGATACATCCAGTCGCAAGAGCGCCGAAAATGCACTGACGCAGGTGCGTGAAGCACTCGGCAGTTTTCCGGCCGTGCCGCTCGCGCCGGAAGAGGGCCCGCGTGCGCTGATGACCGACTGGCTGGCCAGCGGCAACCTGCCCGGCGGCCTTGTGCTCGGCGACGAATGCGAACTGCGCGATCCGGCAACGGCCACCGGCGCGATCGCGCGTTGTCGTCGTCAGGATCTCGACGCCGAAGAAGTGAAGGAACATCTGCGCAACGGCAAGCAGGTATTCCAGCTCGGCGTGATATTCGACGATCGCATCAGCTTCGTGCTGGGCGAAGATCTGGTGCTGCGCAAGTTGAAATTCCTCGATGCCGTACTCGACGAACTGGGCGACGGCCAGCAGGATGCCGCGGCGGAAATGGATGCGCGCTTCGCGTTGCTGACGCTGGAACTGGAGCGGTTGCTGGGCAAACTCGAAGAGTGGTTCGGGTTGCCGCGGCCGGAGTAAAAGCGCGAGCGCCGTCATCGCCAAACCTCGACACGCGTAGCTTGTCGCCCCGGCGAAAGCCGGGGCCCATGCCTTTAGGGGGTCACCAAGGCCGCCTTTCCTCGCTCTCCAAAGCAGGGCCATCAGTAGTCCGTCTTCACATGAACATCGGGCCCCAGGGGTGCCCACATCCCCTGGAGGAGGGGGAGAAAGCCGTCCCATGCCGCCTGAGACGCGCGCCAGATCGGGCTTCCTGTAGAAGGCTCAAAAAAGCCCTTGCGCGCAGCCCCGGCACCCCACATTCTGGCTGTGCCCAGGCCCCTCCCCGCGGTCCTGGGCGCAGTGAAAGGCAGGACCATGGCGTATCTCGACGGCGACTGGCTGGAGTTGGCAACCCCCAGCGGCAATACCATTCGTGTGCTCAAAGCTTCGCATCCGCGGGCGCGCCGATTGCGCCTGACGGTATCGACCAAAGGTGCACGCATCACCTACCCGCAAGGCACCCATCCTTCGCAGGTGAATGCGTTCTTGCGCCACAACGCGGACTGGCTGGAGAAGAAGCTCGGCGAACTCAATCTCGTCGTCGAGCCGCTGCCGCCGCTGCGCGTGGGTGTATCGCTCGAATTTCCACTGCGCGGCGAAACCACCACGCTCGATTGGGCTGAAGGTGCGTACCCGCGCGTAGTCGCTTATGAGGGTGGCATGACGCTGGAAATTCCGCGCCCGCACAGCCGCGCTCTACCGGTAGCCCGCGGTTTGCTCGCGTCCTATTTCGAAGCCCAGATCCGGCGGGACGTTTCGCGCTGGCTGGCCGGTTATGTGCCGCAGCTCGGGCTCGCGCCGACCGCCTTGCGCATTCGCCCGATGAAAAGCCTGTGGGGCAGCCTGGATACGCGCGATCGCATCAATCTCGATCTCGCCCTTGCACTCGCGCCGCCCGCTGCGTTGCGTTACGTGCTTGCGCACGAGCTGTGCCATTTGAAAGTGCGCAATCACTCGCCGCGCTTCTGGGCGCACGTGGAAGCTATTTTCCCGGATTGGCGCGAACAGCGCGATTGGCTGCGTCAGAACGGCGCCATGCTCAAAGCGGAATTGGACCGGCTCATCGCCGACGTCGCCGATTAACGCGTTCGCCATGCGATCGTGATCGGGGGCGAGCGCGATGCGTTATCACGGTGCAAACGACCTGCGCCGCACGCCACGCGTGCAATCGATAGGAGCGCGCGTTCGAACCAGGTTTAGCCTGTGACGAACGCGGTGGCAGCGTATGGCATGCCGGTCACGCCATTGCACGCAGAGATTGCGTCCGATGTGCCGATCGATGAAGATCCGGTGCTGAACGTCGAGCGCGGTTTTCGTTGCGACGTTCGTCCCATGCAGGCAGCACTGCCGCAGGATAAGTGGGCGCGGCAGCTAATCGTTAGGAGGTAACGATGTATGTCGTCCTTGCTTGATCTCGATCGATTGTTCCTGGGCATCTGGTCACTCTGGCTGCTTTACTGGCTCATCAGCTCATTTCGCGTAAAGCGCGCAGTGCGCGAGGAATCGCATGGCTCGCGCCTTGGCCGGCACACGATCCCCATCCTTATCGCGGTGGTGTTGCTGATGTATCGATTCGACGCGTTGAACGGTACTTTTTTCAATCGGCGATTCGTGCCCGATCAGCCATGGATAGCGTGGTTGGGATTCGCGCTCGCCGTTCTCGGCCTGGCGTTCACGTGCTGGGCGCGCGTTATTTTGGGGCGTAACTGGAGCGGCATCGTGCAACTCAAACAGGATCACGAGTTGATCGTGCGCGGCCCCTACCATTGGGTGCGCCACCCGATCTACACCGGCTTGCTGGTAGCCGTATCGGGCACGGCACTGGCCAACGGTGAGTGGCGTGCGCTGGTCAGTCTGGCGCTCATCGGGCTGGCGTTCTGGCTCAAACTTCGGCTGGAAGAGCGCTGGTTGTGCGAGCAGTTCGGCGACCAATATCGTCAATACATGCATCGCGTGAAGGCGCTCGTGCCAGGCGTGCTCTGACTTCACCGATACTGCACGGTCGCCACCGTAGCGTTTATCGTCATTGACATTGGGTGCCCTGTGTTTGCGCTAGGTACCCATCGACGTGATGCCGGTGATGAACGAGCAAACCTTCGTCAGTCCACGCACGCCACCGACAGGCGTGGTCCCCGCCGATACGCTGACGCCTGCTGATCGCTATCAGGAGTTATTTATCGACGTGCAGCGAGGGCGTGTATTTCCCGACAGCAAAACCTTCGTCGATTGCGCACCGCACGGCGAGCCGGAATGCATTCTCCAGCTGTATCGTACCGAGCGCGCGGAACCTGGCTTCGATCTCGCCACCTTCGTGCATGCGAATTTCGAAGTGCCGCGGATTCATCGCAGTCACTACGTATCCGTGCCGGGGCAACCGCTGCGCGAGCACATCGACAGCCTGTGGGACGTGCTTACACGGCGGCCCGATCGGCACCCGCCGCGATCGTCCTTGCTGCCATTGCCCCATCGTTACGTCGTGCCGGGCGGACGCTTCTGCGAGCTTTACTATTGGGATTCGTATTTTACGATGCTGGGGCTCGCGGAAAGTGGGCGCCACGATCTGTTGCACTGCATGGCCAGCAACTTCGGCCACTTGATCGATACGTTTGGCCATATTCCCAATGGCAACCGCACCTATTACCTGAGTCGGTCCCAGCCGCCCGTCTTCGCGTTGATGGTGGAGTTGTTCGAGAAGCATGGCGTGCGCGACGCCATCGAATGGCTGCCGCAACTGCGCAAGGAATACGACTTCTGGATGGAAGGTGCGGATGCCCTGCAGCCAGGAGACGCGCATCGTCGCTGCGTGCGATTGGACGACGGCAGCCTGCTCAATCGCTATTGGGATGATCGCGATACGCCGCGCGAGGAATCGCACCTCGAAGACGTCACCACCGCAAGCCGTACGACGCGACCGAAGACACAGGTGTATCGGGACCTGCGTGCTGGCGCCGAATCTGGCTGGGATTTCAGCTCGCGCTGGTGTGATGGCAAGTTGGAAACCATCCGCACCACGGCTATTATTCCGGTCGATCTCAACGCTTTCCTCTACAAGCTGGAACAGCAAATTGCCGAACTCAGCCGCGCCGACAGGCAGGACAAGCAGGCCGATGATTTTACGGCGCGTGCCTATACGCGCCGCACCGCGATCAATCGGCAGCTGTGGAACGATAAGGAAGGCTGTTTTCTCGACTACGACTGGCAGCGCCATGCGCCACGCCCAGCACTGAACGCCGCCACCAGCGCGCCGCTTTATGTCGGCCTGGCGAGCGCCAAACAAGCCATGCGCGTAGCCGACGCCATGTGCACGCGACTGATGGAAGAGGGCGGAATGGGTGCCACGGATGTAGAGAGTGGCCAACAGTGGGACAAACCGAACGGTTGGGCGCCGCTGCAATGGCTGGCGATTCAAGGCTTGCGTCGGTATGGCCTGCATGCGTATGCCGAAGACATTGCCCATCGCTGGTTGCTTACGGTGAGCAGTCTGTACGAGCGGGAAAGCAAGCTCGTGGAAAAATACGTGCTGAACGTACCGCCGGGTGGCGCCGTCGGCGGTAGCGGCGGCGAATATCCGCTGCAGGATGGTTTCGGCTGGACCAACGGTGTGACGCGCCGCCTTTTGCACGAAAAGCCCGACCACAAAGCGCACCACGCCTGTGCGGGCGCAAAAGCGTAGCGTTCCATACACAGCATCGTCGCGCTGCTCACATCCGTCACACGGCGTTGCCGACACGCTTGCCGTCAGCAACGACGAGGATCGGCACGATGAATACTCCCGCAGCGGTTGCGCATTCCACCGCGCCTTCCCTGGCGATTCCCAAAACCTTGAAGGGACAAAAAGCGCTCGTCACCGGCGCCAATTCCGGTATCGGCATGGCCGTGGCCGCGGCACTGGGCGAGGCTGGTGCGGATGTCGCCGCCAATTACGTCGATGGCGACGAAGCGGCGGCAAAGGTCGTGGAGGCGATTCGCGCTCACGGTGTGCAAGCGATTGCGTATAAAGCCGACGTATCCTCTGAGGAACAGGTCGCCACGATGTTCCGCGATGTGATCGAGCGCTTCGGTACGCTCGACATTCTCATCAACAACGCCGGCCTGCAACGCGATTCGGCGTTCCATGCGATGACGTTGGCGCAATGGAACACGGTGCTCAATGTGAACCTCACCGGGCAGTTCCTGTGCGCGCGGGCCGCCGTTGCCGAATTTCTACGGCGCGGCGTGGTGCCGGAGGTTTCGTGTGCGGCGGGAAAGATCATCTGCATGAGCTCCGTGCACCAGGAAATCCCCTGGGCGGGCCATGCGAACTACGCAACCTCCAAGGGCGGCATCAAACTGCTGATGGAAAGTCTCGCCCAGGAGATGGCACCGCATCGCATCCGCGTCAACGCGATTGCACCCGGCGCGATCCGCACGCCGATCAACACCGCAGCCTGGAATACACCTGAGGCGTACAAGCGCCTGATGACCTTGGTGCCCTACGGCCGCATCGGGGAGCCGGAAGACGTCGCGCGCGCTGCGGTGTGGCTGGCTTCCGATCTTTCCGATTACGTGGTCGGCACGACCGTGTTTGTCGACGGTGGCATGACCTTATATCCGGGCTTTGCCACGGGCGGCTGACATCGGCGTTCGCTATCTACCGCGCGGCGTGCCGCCACACGCGGAGAGGGCGCACGAATGCGCCCGGTTTTGAGAAACGAGGAAAGCCCAGTCTCAGCATCTTTGGCCGCGCTGCAAACGTCAATGCGCCAAAATGAAATTGGTCAGCACCTGCGCGAACGCCTGCGACTTCTCCAGCTGCGGCATGTGATTGCAGCCGTTGAGGATGCTCGTACTGATCGACGGCGCATGGGTCAGCCCGTCACGTAGGCTTTCCAGTGCGGAAATATCAATGATCTTATCGTCATGGCACCACATGCCGAGTACCGGCATGGTCAGCTTGTCGAGCCGGGTCTGCAGGGAGAGCGCCTGCGAATTTTCGCGCAGCTCATTGAACGTGCTGTCGATGAATGCGCGATTCTCGATGTTTTCCTTCACGAACACATCGATGAAACGCCCGGGCACATGAGGCACGTGCTCAAACGCCAAGGCGGTGGCGCGCTCAAAACCGGCGCGGTCGTTGAACACGAAGGGATCCTTGCCGGCCAGTGCTTCCTTGGCGAAATCGTTCTCCTTGAATTTCAGCCCGAATGAATCGACCAGCGCCAGTTCGGCGACATCCTGCGGATGTTCGGCGGCATACACGCCGGCAATCGCGCCGCCCATCGAATGGCCGACGATCATTGCATGCTGCAAATGCAGTGTCTGGATGAAGTCGTCCAGACGCTCGGCCTGGTTGTCGATGTTGTAGCTGGCGCCAGGGATGCGCGAGGACTCGCCCCAACCGGGCAGATCGGGAATGACGACATGGAAATGTGCGGTAAGCAGCGGCGCCACTTTGAGCCACACATCCTTGTTGGCTGCAAAGCCATGCAGCAACACGATGGTGGGCCCATTGCCGCCTTCGTAATACACCCAACGTGTGTCGCCGGCCTGCACCGCGTTCTTTTGAAGTTGTGCGGTGGTCGCGTCGTGCCACGTCTTGGCCTTCAATAGCCATTGTGGTGCGAACAGGTAACTGCCGCCGAGTATCACGATCGCCAGCACGGCAAGGATGCCGAGGAATTTGAGGCGGCGGATCAGCAAGCGCTGCCAGAGGGGACGGGTCGTCGTTGTGTTCATGGACATTTCTCGGAAATTTAGCGGACATGCCCCGCCACGATCCTACCGGGAAGGGCTCGTCACAGATCGGTCTGCACGGCGCGCTAGTGCTTGCCAGCCTTTGCAAACAACGTTTCTACCGCTTGCTGCGTCAGCGGGTGATAGCCGTTCTTCGCCTTGGCATACACCTGCTTTGCAAAGGCCAGTCCGTCCGGCGTTTTGCTCAACGCGCGGTACACGGGCAGCGTCAGATACAGACGGCCAATGCGTGTCATATGTTCGGCGGCAGCCGGCCACGTGGCTTTGTCACCTGCCGCAATGGCGTGTACGTACCAGCGCATACCGATTTCGGCATTGGGCGTGCCGGTGAGATGCCATGCCGCATCCAATTGCTGCATCGTGGCCAGCGGTGGTGTATCCGGCAGGCCGTCGAGGAAGTACATCCACTCCTGCGTATTCCAGTCTTTGGCGTCGAGTTTGCCGGCCTTCAACGTGCCGGCGAGGAAGGCTGTACGCTCTTTGTCGATGGTGTCAAAGCGCGGCGAATCAGGAATCGGCGCATGCGCGGGGATGCCTGTGCCATACACCCAATCCTGTACTTCGTTCCAGCTCATTTTGCCGGGGTATTTGTCGATCAGGTTCGGCTTCAGGTAATCAAGCATCTGTTCGGTGGTGATGCTCTGGAACGCGAAATGGTCGAAATAACCCTTCAGATAATTGTCGAACGTTTCGCGACCGAAGCGTTGCTCCAGCGTACGCAGGAACCATGAGCCCTTGGTGTAGGCAACATCGGAAAGCGTATCGTCTGCGTCGATGTTGCCAGGCCTGGGTGCGAGGCGTTGCGCGTTTTCCGGCATCGTGCCGACACCGCGCTGCAGTGAGTGAATGTCCAGCAACGCTTCCTCATCGGCCTGGCGCTTGCCGTACAGTGCTTCGGTGATGCGACCCTGCACATAGGTGGTGACGCCTTCGTTGAGCCAGATGTCGCGCCATGAGGCGGCCGTCACCAGGTTGCCGGACCACGAGTGCGCCAACTCATGCGCGACCAATGAAACCAGGCTCTTGTCGCCCACCAGCACAGTTGGCGTAGCGAAGGTCATATTCGGGTTTTCCATGCCGCCGTACGGAAAACTCGGCGGCAGCACCAGGATGTCGTAGCGACCCCAGCGGTAAGGACCGTACAGCTTTTCCGCTGTCTGGATCATCTTTTCGGTGTCTTCGAATTCGTGTGCGGCCTTGGCGACCACGGAGGGCTCCGCATACACCGCCGAGCGTGGGCCGGTCTGCTTCACCGCAAGATTCCCGGCCGCGATCGCCAGCAGATAAGAAGGAATCGGGTGCGTCTGGTCGAAGCTGAAGTGACCATTCAGCGAATGCGTCGGATCGTTCGGCGCACTCATCACGACGCGCGTATCGTTGGGTGCGATCACTTGCGCGGTATAGGTGAAGCGGATGGCGGGCGAATCCTGCAGCGGCACCCATGAACGCGCGTGGATGGATTCCGATTGCGAGAACATGAAAGGCTGTTTCTTGTCGGCCGTCTGCGCGGGCGGCAGCCACTGCAGGCCCGATGCGTTAGGCGAGGTGGTGTAGACGATGCGCACTCGCTGCGGATGCTGCGGTGCCTGGATGGTGAGCTTGCTGCCGAGCTGTTTGTCGCGCGGTGCCAGCGCATATTTCAACGCTGTCGCCTTGCCATGGGCATCCACCGATTCGACGCTCGCGATGCTCAGGTCGCGCGTATCCAACACCAGCGCAGGGGCTTTGGGATCGGTCCAGGCCAGCGTCAACGTGGCCAGCCCTTCCAGCTTGCGGTGCGGAAAGTCGATCGCGAGCTTGAGATCGAGGTGCGTAACGCGCACCGCGTCAGGTTGGGCGTAGGAGTACGGATCGTTGGCATAGGCCGCCAGCGGCAGCAGCAGCGCGCCGAGGGCCAGGGTGCGAAGCGGGAACATCATTCGGCTTCCAAACAGGAATCGGGAGCGGCGAGTATGCCATCGACACCCCTTTCTGGCCCCTGGCGGAGGTTGGGCGGGCCGCCCGGCAGGCGCCGTTTCAGGCCCCTGTGATGCCCGGGCACTCGCCGCGATCAGCAGTATCGATCGGCAAGGCGGTCGGTGGCCTGGATCAGCACGTCGACAATCGCGGGCTCCGACGCGGCATGGCCGGCCAGCACGATATGAAATTCGGCTTCTGGCCATTGCGCAGCGAGGTCGCACGCGCTCTTGACCGGGCAGATGATGTCGTAGCGCCCGTGCACGATGGTGGTGGGAATGTGGCGCAATTTGTTTACGTCACGCAGCAGTTGCCCGGGTTCGAGGAACGCGTGGTTGCGAAAATAATGCGCTTCGATGCGTGCGAGACTGAGCGCCACGTCGGGCGCGGCGAAACTCGCTTCGGTTTCGGGACTTTCTTCCAGCGTGATGCCAACGCCTTCCCATGCCCCCCACGCCGTGGCCGCTTCCAGTCGGGTCTTCTCATCATGGGAGGTGAGGCGTTGCCAATACGCATCAAGCATGTGGCCACGTTCGTGCGCAGGGATCGCGGCGGCGAAGCGTTGCCATTTTTCCGGCAAAATCCAGGATGCGCCGCCTTCTTCGTAATACCAGCGGACTTCTTCCGGGCGACATAAAAAGATACCCCGCAGCACGAGACCCAGCACGCGATCGGGATGTGTCTGCGCATAGGCCAAGGCGAGCGTGGAACCCCAGGAACCGCCGAACACCACCCAGCGTTCCACCGCTATCTGCTCGCGAATGGCCTCGATATCTGCGACCAGATGCCAGGTGGTGTTATCGGTCAGATCAGCGAACGGCGTGGACCGCCCTGCGCCGCGCTGATCGACCAATACGATGCGATAACGCGCCGGATCGAAGAAGCGACGATGATAAGGCGATAGCCCCGCGCCTGGCCCGCCGTGCAGGAATATCACCGGCAGCCCATGCGGATTGCCGCATTCCTCCACATACAGCGTATGCCGGCCATCCACCGCGATCTGATGGGTGCGGTAAGGCTCAATCTCCGGGTACATCGTGCGCATGTGGCATGTCCTTAGGGCGGGAGCGCATGGGCGGCGCTGCTGACGCGGAGCTTACCGCCAGGCCGGATGCGATAGGCGTTCATCCCACATTTGTCCAAATGTAACGGCAGGGTGGGCATACTCGCTTGCAGGGGTTTATGCATGCCGCCTGCATCTTAAAAAGGCGGACCATTCAAGGAGCGTCCAAGTGCCTAAGCAACATTCTCTGAGCGCCGCTATGGTGGCGGCCACGTGCGCGAGCATGCTGGTACTGGCCGGTTGCAACCAGCAGCCGTCGCAGAACCAGGGCAGCGCGCCGGCGTCGTCCGCCAGCGCGCCTGCGTCTGCCAGCAGCGCGCAGGCACAACAGCAGGCATATACGCCACCCACGGCCGATCAGCTCTACCAGCTGGTGGCGCCCATCGCCCTGTTTCCCGACAAGCTCGTTGCGCAGGTGCTGGCTGGATCGACCTATCCGGACGAGGTCACCGCGGCGCAAAACCTGGTCGCGCAGAACCCGAATCTGAAAGGCGATCTGCTGCAGGCCGCGGTGGAGCCGCAAAGCTGGGATGCGAGCGTGAAGGGGCTCACCCAGTTCCCATCGGTATTGAGCCAGATGGCGCAGAACATCCAGTGGACCACCGCACTGGGCCAGGCTTACGTCAATGATCCCACCGACGTGCTCAACGCCATCCAGGTGATGCGTCAGCGTGCACGGGCGCAGGGCAATCTGCAGAATTCAGCGCAGCAGGCGGTGACCGTGCAGCCCGCGCAAGCGGCGCAACAAAGCGAACAGGAGGCCGGTTATGTCGCCAACAGCGACGCGCCCCCGGTGTATTCAGGCCCTGACGTAGTGCCGCCGCCATCGCAGATCATCCAGATCGATCCTTCGCAATCGGGTGCCGTGTACGTGCCCAGCTACGACCCGCAAACCGTTTACGGCGGCGAAGTGCCGTACTACCCGTCCTATCAGTATGAACAGCCCGGATACACCACCGGCGAAGTCGTGGCAGTGGGTGCCGTGGCGTTTGGCGCCGCCATCTTGGTGGGTTCGCTGATGGACCACGGCAATCACGGTGGCGGCTGGCATTCGTGGGGCATGAATTGGGGCGGCGGTTACGGTGGCGGCGGTGGTGGGCCGCATCGTCCGGCGGTGGTTTACAACAATCAGACGTATGTGTCGCGTTCGACCACCGTGGTCAATCGTTACACCACGATCAACAACTACAACAATCGCACCGCCAATAACGTCGTCAACAATCGCAATCAGTTCAACCCAAATCATGCGCCGGCGCAGCCGATGAATACACCCAACTTTGGGCATCAAGGTCGTCCGTCGGCGGCAGCACCGCATGTGCTGATACCCGAACAACGTGTGGCGCAAGAGGCGCGCGCCAACACCATGCACACCCCGGCACCGGCCACACAACGGCCGGTATCTGCACCGCGTCCGCAGGAAACGATTCGTCAGCCGGTGCCGCGTCCGCAGTCGGCGGTCCATGCAGTGCCACAAGCGCATCCGCAGCCGGCGTTCCATGCGACGCCTCAAGCGCAACCGCGTCCGGCGTTCCATGCTGCGCCGCAGGCGCATCCGCAACCGGCGATGCATGCCGCACCTCAGGCACACCCGGCGCCGCGTCCGGCACCCGCGCCGCAGGTGCATCGTCCCGCACCCGCGCCTGCACCCCATGCGGCACCAGCGCAGCACGCGCCACAGCCGCATCCCGCGCAGCAGCATCCTCAAAACAATGGACATCAGCCGCCAAAGAAGAAGGACGAGTCACACGGCTGACGATACGCGCGCCCGCCCTGTTCGCAGGGCGGGCTAGTCCTTGGAGAGCGCGCGTGCCGTATCCCACATGCCACGCGTCACGGGACGATTGGCGTGCGGCGTTTGCAGGACGATCAGCGTGGTCGTACTGATGCTGGCGTGGATTTTCAGCAGGCGATCGAGTATGGCTTCCAAGTGCATGATCGACATCGCCACGACGCGCAGCAGTGCGGAATCTTCGCCAGCAAGACGACGGCAATCGAGCACCTCCGGCACATCCGCAACCAATTTGCCGATGCGTGCGCAAATACCGCCGTCGCACCGCAGGCGAACCATGGCTTCGATGCCGAAGCCTACCCGCCGGGGATCGATCACGGCGCGATAACTGCCGATCACGCCGGTTTCTTCCAATCGCTTTATACGCTCGGCCACGGCCGGTGCGGAAAGGCGCACCTTGCGACCCAGTTCGGCGTAGCCCACGCGTGCATCCTGCTGCAAGGCCTCCAGCAGTTGCCAGTCCTTGGGGTCCAACTCGGCTTTCGATTCGTAGGTCATGGCAGCCCGCTGATAGTTCGATCGATGGCGAAACATCGGAAGGAAGATCGGAACCATTATTCACTGGGTGAGGACTCGCGGCTAGCATTTGCACCGTTCCCCCAGGGATACCCATGGACAGTACCGAACGCCTCGATGGGCGCGCGCTCATCTATATCGCCATCGCTTTGCTCACCTGGTCGTCCGCCTATGCGGCGATTGCGTATGCGCTTGCTTCGTTTACACCTGGTGAGGTGGCGTTTGCGCGGCTTTCCATCGGCTCGCTGTGTTTCGCGCTGTTGATGTGGGTGAAGCGTGCGCGCGCGCCGCGTCGAAGTGATTGGCTGCAGCTTGCGGTGCTTGGTGTGACCGGCCTGACGGTGTATCACTTGTGCCTCAATTACGCCGAAACACGTATCGCCAGCGGAACGGCGGCCATTCTGATTGCGCTGGTGCCGGCCGCGACCACGACGCTGTCGGCCTTCTGGATCGGCGAACGCATCAGTGCACGCAGAGTCCTGGGATTGGGCGTTGCGCTGCTGGGCGTGGTGCTGGTGGTGCTTACCAGTGGCAAGCAAGTGCGCTTTCAGCCGATGGCGGCGCTGGTGTTGGTGAGCGTCATTGCATCGGCGGTGCTGTTTGTCGGGCAGAAGCCGTTGTTCGCGCGCAACGACATGATCGGTGTGACGGCCTTCGGTTTTTTTGCCGGCACCTTGGGCGCGCTGCCATTCGGTTTGGGTGTTGTGCATGCGCTGGCGGCAGCGCCATGGGCGCATATCGCCGCACTGGTTTGGCTCGGTATTGCGCCGACGTTTGTGGGCTACCTCACCTGGAACGCCGCGCTGCGGCGTGCATCGGCCTCGCAGGTTTCCAGCTTCATCTATTTTTCGCCGCCGATTGCCGTGTTGATCGGCTGGGTGTGGCTGGGCGAGAAGCCGGGCTGGCTGACGCTGATTGGTGGCGCCGTCACGGTGGGTGGCGTGGCCTTGGCCAATGCGCGTCGTGGCGCA
Organism: Dyella monticola; assembly: GCF_003363155.1. Taxonomy (GTDB): domain Bacteria; phylum Pseudomonadota; class Gammaproteobacteria; order Xanthomonadales; family Rhodanobacteraceae; genus Dyella_B; species Dyella_B monticola. Next base: position 63,404 of record NZ_QRBE01000018.1, read on the forward strand.
GCACGTGCGCCGGCCGTGACCAAGCAAGCGTGCGAGTCATAATGCAGACGGTATCGCCCTTCGAGGAAAACGCATGTACACGCTCTACATCGCCAACAAGAACTACTCGTCCTGGTCCTTGCGCCCGTGGGTATTGCTGACGGAGCTGGGCATCCCGTTCGAAGAAAAACTCACACCGTTCCAGGGCGGCACATCGTCGAGCTGGAATGCGTTCCGCGCATTCTCGCCCACAGGCAAAGTGCCGTGCCTGCACGATGGCGATACGGTGGTATGGGATTCGCTGTCTATCACCGAATACGTGGCCGAGCGTCACCCGACCGTATGGCCAAACGATGCGCATGTGCGTGCATGGGCTCGCAGCGCCGCCGCGGAAATGCACACGGGCTTCGAACCGTTGCGTTCGCATTGCCCGATGAACTGCGGCATCCGGCTGCAATTGCATGAAATGCCTCCCACGCTCGCGCGCGACCTGGTTCGCCTGCAGGAATTGTGGACGCAAGGGCTCAGGCGCTTCGGTGGCCCCTTTCTCGCCGGCGATGCATTTACGGCGGTGGATGCGTTCTACGCACCCGTGACGTTCCGTATTCAAAGTTATGGCTTGTCGCTGGATGATGATTGCCGCGCCTACGTACAGCGCATGCTGGCCTTGCCTTCCATGCAACGCTGGTATGAAGCGGCACTGCGCGAAACCTGGCGTGATACGGACCACGAACAAGAAACACTGCGCCAGGGTGTATTGCTCAAAGACCTGCGCGCGGCTTGATGCCGCGCAGGGCGAAACACTGGCGCGAAACTTGTGCGTGATCGTGTGGTGATCGACCTAGCAAAACCTTCTCTTTTCCAGAACGGGCAGGTAAGTAGTTTGGCGGCGTCCTGTTCATGCATTCTTGCGCGAGCGTGAATGCGTCACCAAGAAACTGCCCGGGTGGGTGCGGGGGTTTGCTACGTGGGTCGAGACAGGCGTAGACGCGCAGGCTTTTGATGGTTGTCACACCTCTTTACCGCCGCCTTGCGGCAGCGATGTTGTTCGACCTTGTAACGTTGCAGGCATTTGCCGCCGGTCCACGCATATCAGTGGAAGGCGGCGAGAGCTTCGTCGGCGGCTACTTCGCCTTCAACCAGGGCACGCCAGCAGTGTTCGGCGAAGCGGTGTTCGACGAACATGCCATCAGCAGCAGCGCGTTCATGTGGGCACCGGATGTCACCGCCGGCTGGATCGACGGAAGGGATATCGCCTATTTCCAGCATGATCGGTACACCACGCGCGATCACATCTGGATGCTGGCCGGTGGCGTACGCCTTCGCTACAACGCGCCGGACGCGTGGTATCGAAGGCTCTTCTTCAGTTTTCAACCCACCCTGCATACCGGACGAACGCAGGCATTGAGCAGCAGCTACGAATTCACCAGCACACTGGGTTGGCAAGGCGAGCATTGGATGGTGGCGATTCGCCATAGCTCCAACGCTTTTCTGCATTTGCCCAACCGCGGCGAGAACATGCTGCTGATGGGCATCACGTTCTGATTCGATCGGCGCTCTGGCGATACACCTCAGAGTTTGTAGGCGCGATGGATCGCCACGATGCCATTGCTGAGATTGCGCACCTCGACACGGCCGAAGCCGGCCTGTTCCATCATGCCCTTCAGGGTTTCCTGATCCGGATGCTTGCGGATCGATTCGGCCAGGTATTGATAGCTCTGTGCGTCGCCGGCGAACAGCCGTCCCAGCTTGGGCAGCACTTGAAACGAATGGAAATCGTAGAGCTTGCTGAAGAGCTCGTTGCGTACCTTGGAAAACTCCAGCACCAACGCTCGACCACCCGGCTTGAGCACGCGGCAGATATCGGCCAGCGCCTTATCTTTGTCCGTGACATTGCGCAGGCCGAAGGCCATGGTCACGGCGTCGAAACTGTTGTCCGGAAACGGCAGTGCTTCGGCATTCATTTGCACCCAGCGCAGACCTGAAACCACGCCCTGGTCGGTAAGTCGGTCGCGCCCTTTATTGAGCATGGCCGCGTTGATGTCGCCCACCACCACATCGCCGCTTTGGCCGACCACGGGCTTGATCAGCGCGGCGATGTCGCCAGTGCCGCCCGCCAGATCAAGCACGCGATCGCCGCTGCGGATGCCGCTGATGGCGACGAAGTGACGCTTCCACAGGCGATGGATGCCGAACGACATCAGGTCGTTCATCAGGTCGTAATTGCGGGCGACCGAGGTGAAAACCTGGCCGACCAGTTTTTGCTTCTCCCCGACCGGTACGTCGCGGAAGCCGAAATGGGTAGTGGGCTGTTCGCTCATGCGCGCATGGTACAGGAAGCGGACCTGAGGATAAGCCTGCCTTATCTGTCATATAGACAACATGAAGTAGCCTGATGACCCAGGGCGGCGTAGCCTTGCCGCCGATATCCCACCACGAGGCGGAACATGAAACCTTCGATCCTGCTGTTTGGCGTCATCGGTCTGTGTGGTTGCGCCGCGGTTGCCGCTCAGGGCGCGCCGCAAGCGGTCATCACCGCCGCCGGTCATTACCACCCGTTGCCACACGCGGCCTATCAGCCTGATCCGGCAGCGACGTATAAAGTGGTGTTCGCGATGACCCGCGAAAGCGAAAAGCCCGGTCAGGTCAATCCTGCGCTGGAACGTGTTGCGCGCACAGTGAACCTTTATGCCTCCGCCGGCGTGCCAGTGGACCACCTGAAATTCGTTGCAGTGGCGTACGGCAAGGCCACGCCGCTGGTGCTCGACAACGCGCACTACAAGGCCAAGTTCGGTGTCGACAATCCCAACTTGCCGGTGATCGAACAGCTGCGCAAGGCGGGCGTGGATGTCGCGGTATGCGGACAGGCGATGGCCGAGAGCAACTTTCCCGATGATTGGGCGGCCAAGAGCGTGACCTTGAGCCTTTCGGCGCTCACCACCATCACCGAGTTGCAGCAGCAGGGCTACGCCCTGATGCCGCTGTAAATCAAGGAGCGCGTCATGTCGCCATGTTGGAAACGTCGCCGGCGGCACGCGCTGCTGGCAGGGCTGTTGGCTGCCATGTGCGGTGTGGCCAACGCATCGCAAACCGATTATCTGCCACCCTGGAATCCGCCGCCGACGGGTGGTGTTTCCTTTGCGATGCCGCCGTTCGATGCGATTGCCGACCTGCATGGCGACATCGTCGACCCGCAGCTCACGGTGTTTTTCGCCGGTAACCAGTTCATGGTGGTGCACGATCTGATCGAAGTGTTCAAGCAACGCTATCCGGCTTATCAGCGCGTATTCGTCGAGACCTTGCCACCTGGTATTCTCGCCAAGCAGATCGAAACCGGCTCGCTGGTGATGGGCAATCTGCGCATTGCGTTGAAGCCGGATATTTTCACCGCCGGCAAAGGCTCCATCGCCGCCTCGCAAAAGCAGCACGGCTGGTTTGCCGATACGGTCGACTACGCGCGCAATCCGCTCGCGATTCTGGTGGCAAAAGGCAACCCGAAACATGTTGAAGGCTTGAAGGATCTAGGCCGCGACGATGTACGGGTGAGCATGCCCAACCCGCAATGGGAAGGCATCGCCAAGCAGATCGAAGCCAGCTACCGCAAGGCCGGCGGCGACGCGCTGGATCACACCGTGATGGATGAGAAGGTGAAGGCCGGAACGACCTATCTCACGCGCATCCATCACCGTGAATCGCCACTGCGTGTGCTGCAGGGCGAATCGGATGCGGCGCCGGTGTGGTCGACGGAAGCGTATTTCCAGCAGCAGATATTGCATCGTCCAGTGGAGACCGTCGCCATTCCTGCCGACCAGAATGTCACGGCGACCTACACCGCCGCGCGCATGAAAGATGCGCCGCACACGCAGGCAGCGAAGGATTTTCTCGCCTTCATGGCGTCGCCTGAGGCGCAGGCGATCTATCGCAAATATGGCTTTCAGCCGCCGCAGCCATGAGCATGTACCGCATCACGTTGATCGTGCTTGCCGTGCTCTACGCGCATGGCGTGCTTGCCGGCACTCCTGATGGTTCGACCATCGCACACCAAGGCAACGGACACGGTGTTGCGCCGTGCATGGCGTGTCATGGTGTCAACGGTGAAGGGCAATCGGCCGCCGGGTTTCCGCGTTTGGCCGGATTGCCACAAGCCTACTTGCGCAAGCAGCTGGATGATTTCGCCAATGGCACCCGCGTCAATGCCACCATGCAGCCTGTCGCCAGCGGCTTGAGCGATGCCGAACGCGATGCGCTGGCCGTCTATTACAGCGCATTACCGATACCGGCCTCCGCACCGTCGTCAGCGCCGGTCGATGACGGCGCACGGACCGGGCAAGTATTGGCAACGCGAGGTCGCTGGTCGACATCGCTACCTGCGTGCGAGCAATGTCATGGGCCTGGCGGCATCGGCGTCGGCGATCACTTTCCACCGTTGCTTGGGCAATCGGCCGTCTATCTATCCAATCAGCTGCATGCGTGGCAACAAGGTTCGCGTCATAATGATCCATTGCAGTTGATGCAAAGCGTGACGTCAAAGTTGAGCGATGCGGACATCACGGCCATCAGCACGTGGTACGCCGCACAACCGGTCGTGCCGGCGCAGGAGAAGCAGCCATGAAGTGGATGCATTTCGTTCTTGTGATCGGTGCGTTGTCGTTGACGGCTTGCGATCACTCGACGCCGCACGCGGCAGCCCCGGTTGCGAAAAGCCCGGCGCATGTGACGTCAGCACCCAAGAAGGCGACAGCTTTCGCCCCGCCGTCCGAGTCGGACATTCCCAACGATGATTTCGGCAAGCAAGTTGCGCTTGGACGTCAGATATTCATCGACCCGGGCCAGTATGCGAAGGCTTACGTCGGCAACAGTCTCAGTTGCGAAAACTGCCATCTGGATGCGGGGCGTCTTGCGCATTCGGCGCCGCTTTGGGGCGCGTATCCGATGTACCCCGCGTATCGCAGCAAGAATCACCACGTCAACACGTTTGCCGAGCGCTTGCAGGGGTGCTTCCAATACAGCATGAACGGCAAAGCGCCACCGGCTGACGATCCAGTGCTGGTCGCGTTGGAGACGTATGCGTACTGGATGTCGAAGGGCGAGCCGATTGGTACATCGTTGCCGGGCCGCGGTTATCCCAAATTGCCCAAGCCCGCGATCGCGCCCGATTACGCGCGCGGTGAGGCGGTGTTCAAACGCGATTGCGCGCTTTGTCATGGCGACAACGGTCAAGGCCAGCGGGCGGCTGGACGCACCGTGTTTCCGCCACTTTGGGGGCCGCAATCGTTCAACTGGGGCGCGGGCATGGAACAGGTCAACAACGCGGCGGGTTTCATCAAAGCCAACATGCCGCTGGGACGCGGCGATACGTTGACCGACCAAGACGCGTGGGACGTGGCGTATTTCATGGATGCGCACGAACGTCCGCAGGACCCACGTTTCAAGGGTTCCATTGCCGAAACACGTAAGGCGTATCACGACACGCCCGAGTCGTTGTACGGCACGACCGTGAATGGGCAGCAGCTCGGTCAAGGTACCGCCGGGAAATAACCCGTAAGAAAATGCGAGATGAAGAGGCGTTTTGTATGGCTTGCCCAAACGGACGGCCTATGCCTTCGCTCAAAAAATGACGTAGCATTTCCGTGCGTAACAGGGGTTGGGGCGAACGTTTTCGTTCGTTGCGTCAAGGGGAAACAGTGGGCAGTTCGCTGCATGCATCGATCGGGCCGCCGACAACGTGAGTGTCGACGGCGGATACCTCTTCACGGATGACTCCTGGAGGCAGGCAGAGCACAACGCTCTGACTCCACTCCACCACAGGGTTTCGACGGATCGATGACAACGCTTCTGCATACAAGTCTGCATCGTGGCAGGCCAATGTACGGTCGATCACGCCGTGCTGATTTTTCCCCCATCGTTCAACGCCAACTCGGCGCGTTCGCGGCTGAGGCGAGGTGTTCCTTTCTTACCGCCACCGAAGTCGCATGCCGCAGCGCGTGCTGACGTCGCACGTACCTGTTTTCGACATGGAGCGGCATACATGAGTTTTTTCAATCGTCATAACGCGCTGGCCTTTTCCGTAGCTGTTGTGCTGGCGACGACGCTAACTGCATGCGGTGGTGGTAGCGGTGGAGGAAATGGCAATGTGCGCCCGTCCGGCGCAACGCCAACTCCGACTCCCACCCCCACTCCCACACCTACCCCGACTCCCACACCTACCCCGACCCCGACCCCGACCCCTAGTGCAACGATATATAACCCAAGCCAGCTTACGCCTGAAAACGTTCAGTTGGCCTGGCAATTCAATGGAGCCAGCCAAGGGCAAGGGGTAAAAGTTGGCATCATCGATTCGGGCGTACAAGCGGACAACCCGGCACTTTTGAACCGTATCAGCTGGTTCAAAGATTACGTCGATCCTACCAATACCGCGCCGCAGGATCCGTACGGACACGGAACCGTCATAGCTGAAATTATCGGTGGCAGTGCGAACGCCAGTGCTCCAGAGGGTTATTACAACTACGGCGGCGTTGCACCACAGTCTTCGCTATACATAGCAAGAATTGCCGATCAGACAGGTAACTACAACGTTAACCTCGTGCCTCAGGCACTATCGGATCTTGCGGCGCAAGGGGTGCAACTCGTCAACAATTCCTACGGTTATAACGAGGCAATCACGGTTGCATCATCAGCTCAGGCGGCTCAACGCTATAGCTTGGTTTCGTCAGCTGTAAGCAATGGTCAGCTGATGGTGTGGGCGGCGGGTAACAACAGCAGTGCGCAGCCAAGTCTGGAATCTGGGCTACCTTATGTCTACCCATCCCTGCAAAACAATTGGCTCGCGGTCGTCAACGTAGATGTGGACGCCAATGGAAACGTAACTGGCTTGGACTCCACGTCCAATGCATGTGGAGTCGCCGCGGCGTGGTGTTTGGCTGCGCCAGGATCAACGATATTTTCACCGGTGACTGGCACTCAGTTTTCAACGGGATACGCGATAGGCACATCGAATTCTGCAGCGGTTGTTACCGGCGTCGCGGCGTTGGTCTGGCAGCGTTATCCATTCTTTACCGTCAGCAACGTTCAACAGACATTGCTTAGTACAGCAACGCCAATTGGACCGTCGACCACCTTTGGTGCGGGTCTGGTCAATGCTCTTGCTGCCGTGAACGGTCCGGAGGCTTTTAATTGGGGAGCATTTATCGTCAATATCCCCTCAGGGGAAAATCCTTATTTTACCAACAGCATCAGTGGGTCGGGTTCGTTAGTACTTGGTCCAACAAACCAAGGGTGGTTGTTCCTCGAAGGTAACGACACCTACGCTGGCGGCACAATGATCCAGTCGGGTGGTCTGTATCTAGACCAAGGTAGCCTCGGGTCAGACGTCACGATCAGTGCGGCGGGAACATTCAACGCATCTATCGGTGTTGTCCGGGGTAACGTCACCAACGCCGGTACGGTGGGGGTATTGAACGGTCCCTTGCAGATTTACGGCAATTACACTGTCGCAGCAGCAGGACCAGGCACCAGAACGCCCACTCCTCAAACAGGCATCGAACTTGGGTGCCCGATACATGTCACTGGAACGGCAACACTGAGCCAATCCACCGTCAACGCATTTGCGGCGCAGGGTTATTTTCCGAAAGCAGTCGAGCCACTGTTGTATGCCGGAAACATCGTTGGCGAATTTGGAGCGTTTAATTTTCAAGTGGGACTAAACAGCAATGGGAGTTCCCCCTACTACACGGGGACATTGAGCTACACGGCAACGGAAGTGGAGTTGAACGTCACCCAGCTTCCTGTGACGAGCGTAGCCAGCAGCGCTATGGCTCAGGTCGCCACGACACAGCAGACGGCTCAGCACATTCAGAGGGCGATATCGCTAGTAAATCAGTGGGTCGCAACATCGGATACGGCATTGCATGGTTCGTTCACCGATGCGGCCAGCGACTTCCTGCGTGTTTCGTCGATTGCGCAGGCCGAAGCGTCCGTCAACAGCCTTTCCGGTCAGTTCCTTGCGTCATCGCAGGGTCTCACCTTCGAGCAGGCTGGCATAGTCAATCGCACTGTGGCCGATCGCCTGGTCGATATTGATGAAGGCAACGCGCAGCAAGGGGCATGGTTCCAGGGTACCGGCGCAAGTGGTGACATTGCGCGCAGCGGTTATGCCACTGGCAATTACAGCGGCGGCGGTTCCGTGGCCGGTTACGACGTGAAGCTGCCACTGAATTTCACATTGGGCGTCGGCCTGGATTGGAGCCATTTGGGTGCGAGCTACAATTTGCAGGGTGGGAATAATACTTCGCGCAGCACGGGTGCGATGCTGTATATGAAGTATGCTGCGGACAATGCTTATCTGTCTGGACGCATCGGTGAGGACTGGATTCATAGTGATACCAGCCGCTGGGGTTTGCTTGGTGTGGTGCCGGCGGCGATCAACAGTTCGCGCAATGACCGGATGACATCGGCTTATCTGGAAGGTGGCTACAACATCACGTCCGATGCGTGGACGACGACGCCGTTCGTATCGGCGGGCGATGAACATCTGGACCGTGGCGCGATCAACGAGCAGGGAGCTGGCGGTTTCGGCATCACTGCGCCTGACGATGATTTCAACCAGAGCTATACGCAGATCGGTGCGCGTCTTTCATATCGCTGGAGATGGAGTACCGGCCAGCTGTCGCTGAAGGGCTTCGCACTGTATCAGCGCGTACTCGGTGGTCAGAACTTGGGGTTCACCGCAGCGTACGCGGGCGCGCCGACTACGACGTTCGAGCTCGAAGGCGTGAACTCACCTCGCAACAGCGGGTGGGTCGGCGTGGGCATGAATGCGGATGTGAGCAAACGTTGGACGTGGTTCGCCAACCTGGATGGTCAGGTGGCCGGTGGTGGTACGAAGGCCACCGTGTTCAGTGCCGGTGCAAGGTATAGCTTCTAAAGAACAAGTGCGTTGCGAGGCGTCGGACGATGCTTCGTTGGGGGTTAGGCTCAAAGCTTCGTCACAACCAGCTTGCAGAGCCAAATGGATATCAAATTCAGGAATAGGGGCTTGTCGATGAGTTTGCTTAGCTGTCGTAATGCGTTGGCTTTATCCGTCGGTATCGCGCTGACCACTTCCCTGGCTGCTTGCGGCGGCGGGGGCGGTGGTGGCAATGGCAACATCCGTCCGGCATCGAACACACCCACACCGACGCCAGCACCCGTCCCGACAACACCAACACCAACACCAACACCAACACCAACACCAACACCAACACCAACACCAACACCAACACCAACCGTGGTGAATGCTCCGACGCCTTTACCCACGCAGGCATTCAATAACTACAATTCCCTCTACAACACGCTGGTTCCGGAATACGTGCCGATTGCCTGGAACAACGGGATCAGCAGCACGGGTAATCAAGGGCAAGGCGTGGCAGTCGGTATTATCGACACTGGTGCGCAAGCGGATAATCCGGCGTTGATCAATCGCATCACCTGGTTCAAGGATTACGTTGATCCATCCAATACGACACCGCAGGACCCGGACGGTCACGGCACTCAAATCGCCGAGCTCATCGGGGGCACGGCAAACCCTGATGGTTCTGGTGGCAATCCCTTCTTTGGTGGCGTTGCACCCCAGGCGTCCTTGTATATCGCGCGCGTGGGCGACAGCTCCGGCAATTTCAATACCGCATTGCTGCCACAGGCCATGGCGGACCTCACTGCGCAGGGCGTCAAGCTGATCAACAATTCGTATGGCTCGACCAATTCCATCACCAGCGTCACCGGTTACAGTGCGCAAGTATTGGCCGACAACGCAACGTTCAAGTCAGTTCTCGCGAATGGACAGCTATTGGTGTGGGCTGCCGGCAACAACGGCAACCTGCAACCTACCGTCGAAGCCGGATTGCCGTATTATGAAAACAGCCTGCAAGGTAACTGGCTGGCAGTGGTGAATGTCACATTGAACAGCAGTGGCCAAGTTACCGGCCTTGATGACACAGTGCCCTCCAATGCGTGTGGAGTGGCTGCGAGATGGTGTCTGGCAGCGCCTGGACTGAATTATTTCTCGCCGGTTGCCAACACCCAGTTCTCAACCGGTGGCGCGGAGGGTACGTCCGATTCTGCCGCCATCGTGACTGGCGTTGCCGCACTGGTTTGGCAGCGATTTCCCTACTTTAGCGCGACCAACGTCCAAGAGACATTGCTGGGTACGGCGACCTACCTGGGTAGCCCGACTTACTACGGTTATGGGTTAGTGAACGCAGCAGCTGCGGTTAATGGTCCAGGTTTACTCGATTGGGGTCCTTTTGAAGTAGCTGTTCCAGCGGGAGTTACTAGCGCATTCACCAACAATATGAGCGGTTCCGGCGCGCTGATACTCGGTCCGCTCAATTTCGGCACACTAATACTTACTGGTAACAGTACCTACACCGGAGGAACGTGGGTTGATTCGGGAACGTTGAAGGTGACCGGTTCAATAAGTGCCGATGTGACCATTGCAGGGAATGGTCCCTCGGTCGGAATCCTGGAAGGGCCGGGTACTGTGTTCGGCAACGTTACAAACGCAGGCGCCGTCTGGTCTACGGGTGGAACGCTTACCATTGCAGGAAATTATACGGTTGTTCCAACAGATAGTAATTCTGGCGTGCCCTTGGAGCAGACTATCATTGATCTGGGCAGTCCTTTACGCGTCACAGGGACGGCAACTCTAAACAACAGCATTCTCGCAATCAATGTTCCAGGTGGATACACACCCAACGCAGTTGAGCCGCTGCTTTATGCGGGATCCATTTCCGGAACCTTCGGTTCGCTTGATTTCCCGTCGCTGTACTACAGTGCGGTGGTTACCTACAGTGCCACTGAGGTGGACGCGGACATCACGCAAGTTTCAGTGAGCAGCGTAGCCAAAGAAGCTATGCCGAATATTGCAACGACTCAGCAAACAGCTGAGCACATTCAAACAGCTTTGGTGCAAGCGAACGGCTGGACAGTCGCGAATTCCGCTTCGCATCAGACATTCCTCGATGCGGCCGGCGATTTCCTGCATGTCTCGTCTATTCCTTTGGCTGAGGCATCCATCAACAGTCTATCTGGTCAGTTGCTCGCTTCCTCGCAAGGTTTGACGTTCGAGCAAGCCGGCATCGTCAATCGCACCGTGGCCGATCGCCTGGTCGATATCGATCAAGGCAATGCGCAACAGGGCGCATGGTTCCAGGGCACAGGTGCAGATGGCGATATTGCGCGCAGCGGGTATGCCACCGGAAATTACAGCGGTGGTGGTTCCGTGGCGGGCTATGACGTGAAGATGGCAGAGTGTTTTGTGGTGGGTGTTGGCCTGGATTGGAATCACTTGAGTTCGACTTACGACTTGCAGGGCGGTAGCAACACGTCGCGCAGCACCGGCGCCATGTTGTATGCCAAGTACGCGGCGGATAATGCTTACTTGTCGGGCCGCATCGGCGAGGACTGGATTCACAGCGACACCAGTCGCTGGGGCCTGCTTGGCGTGGTGCCGGCGGCCATCACTAGTTCTCGCAATGATCAGATGACGTCGGCGTATCTGGAAGGTGGCTACAACATCAAATCCGATGCGTGGACCACCACGCCGTTTGTGTCGGCGGGCGACGAACATCTGGACCGTGGCGCGATCAACGAGCAAGGCGCTGGCGGTTTCGGCATCACGGCACCGAGCGATGATTTCAACCAGAGTTACGGGCAAATCGGTGCGCGCTTGGCGTACAGCTGGAAATGGGGTGATGGGCAGCTATCGTTGAAAGGGTACGCGTTGTACCAACGCATCATGGGTGGCAGGGATCTTGGCTTTACCGCCGCCTATGCTGGTGCGCCCAACGCTACCTTTGAGTTGGAAGGTGTCAACACGCCTCGCAACAGTGAATGGATCGGTGCCGGTTTGAATGCGGTGATGAACCAGCATTGGTCGTGGTATCTCGATCTGGATGGCCAATTTGCCAGCAGCGGCACCAAGGCGCGTACGATCAGTGCGGGCATGCGCTATCGTTTTTGACGTGATCGGCTTTGTAGGAATATCAGAGCGCGGATGACATGGTCCGCTTGCTAACGCGCCATATCAACTGTTCCTTATCGTTATTCCGGCGAAGGCCGGAGTCCAAGTTTCGGTTGGCGATGGATTCCGGCCGTCGCCGGAATGACGGTGAGGCGAGAACAATATCTCGCGCGTAGATTAAGCGAGCCGCATCACGAGGCGATGCAGTGCGTACAGATGTGTAAACTCAGTCGCGCTCTGGCGCCGCTTGGGCATCTTCCACTTGTCGCGCGATCATTCCTTGTCGTGATCGACGGATTCACGCTCATGGATGTGATGTTCGGTCTCGACATGGCGCTGATGCAGTTCTTCGCTGGTGTTTATCGCTTCAGGCTCCGCTGTCGATGATGCAGGCGCGGCGGTCGGTTGTGCCGGTTCAGGTGGTGCGCGCGGCGTTTCTTTTTCTTCGCTGCCGGTAATCTTCAAGATTGCGTGACGCATCTCGCGAGCAAGAATTACGCGTGCATCGCGCACCATGTCTTCCAGGGCGCTGTCGTAGTCGAGCTTGCCGTTTTCGTCGGTCCACACGATGCGATGTTCGCGTAGCTTCTGGATGAAGCCGCGGAAAAGTGCCTTGTCGAAGAACTCTGGCGCCAGCGGTTCGCTGAGCAGGCTCAGGCGCTGCGCCGTGAGCGTGCAGACATTTTCCAGCTCGGCGCCGGTAATGGTGTGTGGGCCGTTCTTCACCAGCGAGGCGATGGTGATGTAGTAGCGCTCGAAGGCTTGGATCAGGCTGCGCGCGATGACTTTCAGCTGATAGGCGGCATCGTCCTGACCTGGGCCGCGCTCGAGCACGCGTCCTTCGCCGGCGGCTTCCAGCATGCCGCGCCGTACGAAGAAATCGACGGTCGCTTGCAGTTGCGCGCCGAAGCCTTCGATATCCCAAGGCAGAAACAGTTCGCTCTGGATAAACGGATAGATGATGCGGCCCAGCCGCAGGATCGACGCGCGCGACATGCGGCGGTTGTTGAGGAAGCAGCACGCCACCCACGCGGCGGCGGCGGTCAGATGCAGCACGTTGTTGCGGAAGTAGCTCAGCAGCACGGCCGCTTCGCTTTCCACGGTGAGCACGTCGCCGAGCGGATGGCGCACGCGCGTGATCCAGCCCATCTGCTCGCCGTAGTTGATGATCGCCTCGGGCGCCAGCGGCGTGACCGTCATGCGATCTGAATACGGCAGTTCTTCCAGTAGCGCCTTGAGCAGCTCGAGTTGGGCGAGCAGGTCGTTTTCCGCCATCGCATGCTTGGGCGTGGCCAGCAACGCAAGCGCGAGCAGATTGATGGGATTTACATCCGCCGCGCGATTGATGTTGATCTGGATTTTTTCTGCAAGCTGATCGACCACGCGGCTAAGCCATTCCGGCTTGGTGCTGGGATCGCCGGTGGTCTGGCGCCAGTTGCTGCTGGCTGCATCGAGCAGCGGGGTCAGCTCGATCGGCTCGCCGAAGTTGAGCGCCACGTGGCCATAGCGCTGGCGCAGCACGCCAAGGCCGCGGATTAGCCCGACCAGCGATTCCTTCTCCTTGGGCTTGCCAGAGAGCTCGCCGATGTAGCTTTTGCCCTCCATCAGTTTTTCGTAACCGATGTAAATCGGCTGGAACAACACGGGACGGCGCGGCGCGCGCAGGAAGGCGCGCACGGTCATCGCCAGCATGCCCGCGCGTGGCGCAAGCAGGCGGCCGGTACGTGAACGTCCACCCTCGATGAAGTATTCCATCGGTACGCCGCGATCGATCAACTGCGCGACGTATTCGTTGAATACGACCGAATACAGCGCATTACCTTTGAAGCTGCGGCGCAGAAAGAATGCACCACCGCGGCGCAGGATCGGGCCGATCAGCGGCAGATTGAGATTGACGCCCGCGGCAATGTGCGGCACCACCACGCCCGATGCATGCAGCTGATAGGAAAGCAGCAGATAGTCCGCGTGGCTGCGATGGCTGGGTACGTACACCACTTCGTAGCCCGGCGCCGCGGCGCGCGCCTTGTCGAAGTGATGGATGGTGATGCCGTCGTACAGCTTGTTCCAGAAATTGCGCAGCAGGAACGATGCGGAACGCACCACAGGGTGTGAATAATCCGCCGCAATTTCCATCATCATCTTGTGCGCGCGTTCCCACGACTTGGCATAAGTGATGTTTTCCTTGGCGGCGGTGGACGCGATCGCCGCGCGCACCGGTTCCGCGTTGAGCACGGCATCGACCACGGTACGGCGGTGCGAAAGATCGGGGCCGATGACCGCCGCACGGATGCGCCGGAAGTGCGTGCGCAACACGCGCGCCATCTTGCGTGCGAAGCGCTCCGGCTGCACGTCGCCCTCTTCATTCAAGGCGGCGCGCAGCGAAACGGGCGCAGAAAAGTGCACGACCGTGTCGCGACCGTTGAGCAGCAGCGCAAGCATGCGACGGAAGCGGCCGACCACCACCCAGTTTTCGGAAAACAGCACGCTGAACCAGCCTGATTCACGCGTGGGCGCGCGGCCGACGTAGATCGAAACGGGCACGATCTGGATATCGCGATCGGGAAAACCTTCCAGCGAACGCACTAGTTGGCCCAACGGTTCGTTCGGCGAACGCTTGCGGTTGCGCCCGAAAATCCAGCCGTCGCGACGTGCGAGTGCAAACACCGAACGGCGACGGCGCGTCTGCGCCAACGGCTGCATGGGACTGGGCAGGCCCGCCTCGCGGCAGGCGCGATCCAGGATCAGCGCATCGGAAAATCCATCGCGCTCGATGACGTAACAGACGGGAGCATCGCCTTGCAGCATGCTGGCCGGCTCGGCCGGATCGCGGCGAATGCGAACCCAGGGCTCAAGCAGGTGCGCGGCGAGGTTGAACCACCAGGGGGCGCGGCTGCGGTAAGAGGGATCCGCGGTCGTCATGATCGGCATCTGCATAGTGTAGCGGTGAGTGTCCTGCCCGGCTTACGGTTTTGCCGCCAGGGTCGTCCCAGCCGAGGCACTGCTGGCTGGCGCGGCTGCGCTGCTGCTGCCGGCGGGTGCGGGCGGGTGCAGCAGCTGTTCGTGCTGCGCACGTTCGCTGTGGATGAGGTCCTGGTTGTACCAGCGGCCGTTTATCAATACGAGCTGGGAGTCGGCGCTCAGCGGTTTGCCCAGCAAGGTGTAATCGATCTTCACGTGGGCTTGCCCGTGATCGATACCGATGGTGCTGACTTTCACCGAATCGAGCGTGTCGTCGACGGAAAGCCCATAGATGACGAGCAGCTGCTTGAGGCCCTGATACGCAATCGAGTACTCCTTCATCGACGTATCAAAATCCATGTGCTGCACCTGATCGGGCGTTTTCAGGTTGAGCTGGCGCGTGGTGGTCACCATCACACTGACCGCCTGTTTGGCCTTGTCCTGATCGAACCAGGGCGTTTGCTGCGCCCACGGCAGCAGCACATTGAGTACATCGCGCGCCTGCTGTTTCTGGTTTTCCGTCATCGTCTTGTTCTGCGCGATGCCGGTGCTGAGGATGGCCTGGCCGATGCCGATCATTACCGGCAACTGGTCGTGATATTGCTCTTCCATCTGCGTCAGCTTGGGCTTGAGCTGGGCGTACAGGGTGGTTTCCGCGTTGGGTGCCGTGAGCTGCTGGACGACCAGCTCGAAGCGGGCGCGGTCCTCATCCGTGATGGGATGCTGGTCGGCACGTGGATGTGTCCAGTCCGCGCGCAGGTTGGCGTAATCGGCCGGGGGCAGCGCGTGCTTCCAGAAGCCGGCGAAATCACCCGCCTTGATCAGCGCGACCGATTCCTCCACCGCGGCTTCCGGCGTGGCCCCGCCGGGGGCGGCGCCGGTCTGTTCCTGCTTGTGGCAGGCGGCCAGCGCAAGCAATGCAAACAGCAGCCAGCAATGCTTAAGACTTTGAAAGCGCATGGATTCTCTCACTTGGGAGGGCGGTAGCTTGCCATCCAGGCAAGGGGCGGATGCGGCGCCGTATGGCAGGCGCGCATCTTAAAAGAAAACGCCAAAAGAAAACCCCGCGGGCGTCAGGGCCTCGCAGGGTCGTGCCGGCAGTGCCGGAAGGGAAATGGCCGTGCCTGCAGAAGTTTGGAGGTCAGCAGGGTTGGCGAGCCCATGATAAGGCCCTTTCCTTCTTCAGGCAATACTTTAAGTTAATCATGGTAAGTGATTGAATTTATTCAATCTGTGTGGAGCGCTTGAACCTTCTGCTGCCGGCGCTGATCGCGAGGCGCGCCCCACGCGTTATTGAATAGAGCCGGTTCCCACGAACCGTACGTGGGATTGGGAAACACAAACCAGCGCCTACCGATCCACGCCGTGTAGGGTGCCATAGCCTGGGCGCGTCCGGCATCGCTGTTATTGAGGATCGCGACGAAATCGCCAAGCTGGTCACCGAACTGCATCAGCACCCGGTAATGCTGGCCCACCCGCTGGCGCCGGCAGCTTTTCTCGGTGCCAACCTGGTCGCAGCCGCGCAGGATGGTGCCCAGTCCCAGGAACGCGTCCGGACCGGATACAGGCAGGCCGACCTTGCGCAGGTTGTCGATCGTGACAGCATCCAGATCCTGCGCACGATTGGAAATGTAGATCACAGCGACACCATGCTTGGCGGCAAATTGCGTGAAGGCCACGGCGCCGGGCATCGCGCGGGCGCGCTCTTCCTTGCACCACGCCGCCCAGTCCGCTTCGTTGTATTCGCCGCCGTGCTGGATCAGGCGTGCCTGATAGGGTGAGTTGTCGAGCACCGTTTCATCGATGTCCAGGATCACGGCCGGCTTCAGGTTTTTGTAGGAGCCAGTGCGATCCTCGTGCGGCAATGCATCCCAGCTCTTGTCCCTCAACGCGGCAAGCAACTGCAGCTGTGCGCTGCGGTAGGTTTCTTCATAGACCAGATCATGCTCAAGCGCAGTCTGCGTCCACGCCACCGCATTGAGATTGTCATCGGCAGGAACCGGCGGCACGGCGGCTGGATGGACGACCGCAGCGCTGGCTGCGACGGGCGCAGGCGTGGAAGGATGCGGCGCCTGGCTGGCGCAACCGCAAAGCACGAGCAACGTGCCCATGAGCACGGGCAAAGACTTGACCATGAAACACCCTGTGAAAAGCGACAACGTCTTGAGAGGATGGCGCAAGTTTATGACAGACTTGTCCGCAGCACGTTCGCCCATGGACTTATCTGTGTACGCATCCCTTCAATCCGGCCGCGGCATCCGCATCGTCAGCTATGTGCTGGCGGGCTTGGCATTGCTGTTGGTGTTGCGTCTGCATCTTTTGCCTGCCTTGCTCGCGGGCTTGCTGGTCTACGAGCTGGTGCATGCCATGACGCCGCTGCTCGGGCAGCGCATTTCCGGCGAACGCGCGCGCCTGGTCGTGGTGACGCTGTTGGGTGCGGTCGTGGTGGGGTTGATCATTATGCTGATCGTGGCGCTGATCAGCTTTTTCCGCAAAGAAATCGGCAATCCAGGCACCATCTGGGAACAACAATTGATGCCACTGGTGGAAAGGGCGCGCGCGCAATTGCCGCAATCCTTGACCAGCATGTTGCCCGACAGCGTCGACGAATTGCGTGTGATGGCCTTGGAGCTCACCCGCAAACACGCCATGAGCTTGCAGAACGCGGGCAAGGAAACAGCACGCGTGCTGGTGCACATCATTCTCGGGCTGGTGCTGGGCGCGCTGGTCGCCTTGAATCGAGCACGGCCGCCGCATCAGATCGGGCCGCTGGCCGCCGCGCTGGGCACGCGTTGCCAATATCTGGCCGAAGCGTTTCACCACATCGTGTTCGCGCAGATCAAAATCTCGCTGATCAACACCATCGCCACCGCGATTTTTCTGCTCGGTGCGCTGCCGCTCCTGGGCATCCACGTGCCGTTTGCCAAAACGCTGGTGGTGGTGACATTTCTGGCTGGCTTGCTGCCGGTGATCGGCAATCTTATTTCCAACACCGCCGTGACGATTGCCGGCTTATCCGTGTCAATTTGGGTGGCAGTGGCGGCGCTGGGCTTCCTCATCGTCATCCACAAGCTCGAGTACTTTCTCAATGCGCGCATCATCGGCACGCAGATCCGTGCCCGCGCATGGGAATTGCTGGTGGCGATGCTGGTGATGGAAGCCGCGTTCGGCATGACCGGCCTGATTGCCGCGCCGATTTATTATGCGTATCTCAAGCGCGAGCTCGAATCCAGGCAATTGATCTGAGATCGTCAACGGCCGCGCTTCGACAAAGCATCAAGGTAAGTCTCATCTGATTTCGTTGTAAGGGCGAGTAAAACAGCCTCGCTCGCACCCATCGATATGCCAAAGTGTCCCGCGCCTTCGCATGCATCATGCGCGAAGGTAGTCGGCTGCCCAACGCGGACATGTAGCGCGTCCGCCATGCGGCTTCGGCCCCGCAGGCCTAGGCCAGGGAAAGCAAAACAAAGGACACCTACATGTCGAATCCCGCTGATGTCGCCCGTAACTTCCATCAACACTACTTTCTCGATATTCCCAGCCTCGCCAGCGCCGCTGCGTTATCCATCCAGACATTCAAGGTGCGTGAACAACTCGGCGGCCTGTACCACATCACCGTCACGCTTTCTCATCCGGACGAACTCGCGCGCGGCGACTTGATCGGCAAGGACGCCATGTTTCGCATAGTGGATGCTGATGGCGCGTTGCGACGCTTCGCCGGTAGCATCACTGGGTTCAGCCGCCTCCAGCGCAGTAAGGATGACATCACTTATTGGCTGACCATCAACCCGCACGTGGCGCGCCTTGATGGTCTTCAAGCCAGCCGGATTTTTCAAAAGCAGACCACGCCGCAAATCATCGAGGCGATACTGCGTCGGCATGGCTTCAAGGGACACCAATTCGCTTTCACCTTGCGTCGCAGCTATCCGCAGCACGCCTTTCGCCTGCAACACCATCTTAGCGACTGGAACTACATCCGCCTGCTGATGAAACAGGAAGGCATCTATTGCTACAGCACGCAAGGCGAGCATGGCGATGTGCTGATATTTGTCGATGACATCGACCATTACATCTATCAGCCCACACTCACCCTGCCGTATCGCGAACCGTCTGGTCTGAAGCCAGCGAGCGAGGCGATCCTGTCGCTGCACACGCATGCGCGCACTGTGCCGCAATCCTTCCTCGTCGCCGACTACAACCCCGATCAGGCGTGGGAGCGCT
>NZ_QRBE01000019.1 GCF_003363155.1 Dyella monticola
CTTGCCATCGATCTGCTCCTTCTACGGCGATTATCATCGCCTCATTGAGCAGGAAATCCACCTATCGGGCTGTTCAGTTTTCCGGGGCCAGCTCTGTGACGCCGCAATGGTTCGGCAACCTATGCCGAAGTTTATGCACCCGCTTGCCTGGAAGCGCATCGGAGAGCAGGCGGAATTCATGCTCCGATAAGTAAATGGACGTAAGAAGTCGCGTGCACGCATCCACATCAGCTTTTCGGGTTAGGCGAAGAATCGCCGGGCCACCTGATAAAGGCCTGGCTTCCCTGAGTCGAAGGCGTGCCCCGGTGGCGTAGAGGTCGGTTATACGCTCCGTTCGGAGCTCGAGTCCTTCAGGTATCGCACGACACAGCCATCGACGCTCGCGCTCGACCGCCATGTATTTGGTGGTACGAAATCCAAGCGAAGCTGCCATGTGATTATCGATATCCATCATTGGCTAGATGCGTTGCGGCATCGCTGCCGCAAAAAAATCAGTCACACGGCGTACGCGTGTTGGTACGAACCGACGCTTGGGCCAGATGAGGCTCACGTCTCTGGGCTCGCTCACGAATTTCTCGAGAACTATGATCACGTCCTTGTGCTGGAATTCACCGACCAGCGAAGCGCGATGAAACATACCGATGCCCACACCGGCCAGTACACCTGCCAGGATCGTTTCGGCGCTGTTGGAGGAAAGGTTGCCGCGCACCGGCACGTTGAATCGTCCTTGTGGCCCCATGAATGGCCACTCTGTCATGTCGCCATAGATCAAGCAGTTATGGCCGGCGAGATCGGCCGGTGTTTTAGGGATGCCGTACTGCTTGAAGTAACGGCGGGAACCGGCGCAGACAAGCGACGTGCCGGCGACGCGGCGCACGACGGAATCGGGATCGCTGACAGTACTCACCCGGATCGCCAGATCGATCCGGTCTTCGACCATGTCCCGCACGGCATCGGAAAGCACCAGATCCACGCGAAGGCCGGGGTGTCGCAAGAGCAGCTCGGGAATAAGCGGAAGCACGTGCAGGCGACCGAACGTCGACGGCGCGGCGATCCTCACCAGACCCGTGGCATCGAGCGTGCTGCTGGTCAGCTCGCTGTCCGCCACCTGGATTTCGTCCAGGAGTGGCTTGGTACGTTCGTAGTATTTCTGTCCCTGATCGGTGAGTGTCACCTTGCGCGTGCTCCGATGGAGCAGCGCCACGCCCAGGCGCTTCTCCAGCGCATTCACCGCCTTGCTGACCGCAGACTGGGACTCGCCGGTTTTGCGTGCCGCCGCGGAGAAGCCGCCGGTCTCGACCACGGCGATGAAGGTATTCAATTCGTGAAACTTATCCATTCGATTTTGGAATAGGTTTTATGAATATTCTGCGGATTATCATCACAGCGAGCCGTAATTACCATCCTTCTCAATCTGACTGAGCAGGAGCGGTTCCTTGTGCTATTCGATCATCGGTTTCGGAGCGGTCGGCCAGGCGCTCGCGCGCGCGTTCGCCCGGAAGAACATCGACGTCACCGTCGCGAGCCGTCGGCCACCGGAGGCGCTGGCAGCGCAGGCACGGGGGATCGGTGCCGCCGTTATTCCTGCGACGCTGCAAGATGCCGTCAAGGCCGACACGCTTTTTCTTGCCGTTCCTTACTGGGAACACCGGGCAGTCTCAAAAATCCTGGCGAGCTGGCGAGGCAAGACGCTCATTGATGTGACAAACGCGTTTGGCGTTCCGGTTGACGATCTGGATGGTCTTGGGTCCTCCGTGGTTGTCGCCAAGGCGTTTCCCGACGCTGCTTTTGTGAAGGGGTTTAACCATCTTCCAGCAGCGGTCCTCGCGGCTGATCCAGACGTCCAAGGCGGACATCGGGTGGTGTTTCTATCGAGCGACGACGAGGCTGCCGTAAAGCCCGTGGCGACGCTGGCCGAGCGACTCGGCTTTGCGCCGATCTGGTTGGGAAAGCTCAACGAAGGCGGTTCGCTCGTGCAAGCGCGCGGACGCAGCTGGGCACCGCTCATTTTTCAAGATCTCGTCAAACCTCGCTAAGGCGACGCAAACATTCAGCGTCATCAAGCGCGCCATCCAGACAGCAAAGGAAAAACATGTACGAGATCATCAAATGGCCCAGGGACATGGCGCCCAGCCGTTCCCCGATCCACTTCACCAACGAACTCGAAGTCGCCGCTTCGCCGGCAGCGATCTGGTCGCTGCTCACGGATCCAGCCGCGTGGCCGCGCTTCTATCCCGGGGTCAAACACGTCCAGTTGTTGGACGGCCACACGACGCTTGGTTTGGGCACACGGTTCGAAACAAATCTCGCCGGCCAGGATGTCCTTGCATCGGTGCAGGAATTCGAACCGATGACGCGCATTGCGTGGGGAGGCTATCCAAAGGTTTCCGAGGTATCCAAGGCGTATCACGCCTGGATCATCACGCCGACAGCCAACGGGTGTCACCTGTGGACGGAAGAGACGATGCAGGGACCGCATTGGATCGAATTGGCCAAACAGGCGCCGGACATTTTCTGGCTTACGCACGAAAAGCTGCTCAAGGATCTGGCCGCCGCCGCGCTCACTCGCGAGCACGCTCGCGACTATCTATCCCCCTGACGAAAGAGATTGCAGCCATGCTAGATAAAGTGATTTGGCCCGAACGGTACGACCCACGAACAGCGGCCATCTACGCGCTCAACGACATCGACGTGAAAGCGCCTGCCGAGGTAGTTTGGAAACTTCTCGTCGATGCCAAGCGCTGGTCGCGCTACTTTCCTGCCGAAGACCAGGTCACCATTCTGTCCGGTGAATCGGTATTGGCGCTGGGCACCCGATACCGCCGGGTGACCGTTGGCTATCCCATGTCGCTGACCGTCACGGAGTGCGTGCCCGGCCGCAGGCTTGCATGGGCGACCACCGTCGATGGCGACGGCACCGGTTCAAGCGCCTATCACGGCTGGGTGATCACCCCCACGAACGACGGTTGTCACGTACTGACCGAGGAAACGCAACAAGGCGAGTTCTTCCTCGAAGTGATCGGCCGCCAACATCCCGGTGCGCTCTATCGCTATCACCAGGAATGGGTCGAATGCCTTGCCCGCGCGGCAGAAAGCGAAGCTGGCAAGCGTGCAGGCTGATCGGGGGTCCTACCGGAGACGTATTCCATGCATATCCAATTGAAAGGCCGCAAGGCAGTCGTAACGGGCTCCACGGCGGGCATCGGTCGGGCCATTGCGGAAGGCCTCGCGCGTGCGGGTGCCGCGGTGGTGATCAACGGCCGCACACAGGAGCGGGTCGACGTCGCGCTTGGGCAGATGCGGGCGCTGCTGCCCGAAGCTGATATCACCGGTGTTGTCGCCGATGTTTCGACACAGGAAGGATGCGCGGGGCTGATTGCACGGGTGCCCTCCGCGGACATCCTTATCAACAACGCAGGCACAGCACGCCTGAACAACTTCTTCAAGCAACACGACAGCGAATGGCTCGACCTGTTTCAGCTCAACGTGATGAGCGGCGTTCGCACCGCACGCCATTACCTGCCGAAAATGATGGAGCGCGGCTGGGGGCGGGTCGTTTTCATCAGCAGCGAGTCCGCACTGAACATTCCGAAGGACATGATCGACTATGGCGTCACCAAGACCGCGATGCTGGCGGTCTCGCGTGGCCTGGCCGAACTCGTTGCCGGCACGGGCGTCACCGTCAATGCCGTGCTTCCCGGCCCGACCGATTCGGAGATTCTCTCCAACTGGATGAAGTCGACGGCGCACGACAAGGGCATCTCGCAAGCGGAGGCCGAACAGCAATTCTTGCAGACCATGCGCCCGACGACGCTGATCAAGCGATTCGCTACCACCGAAGAAGTCGCGAACATGGTGGTCTATGTTTCTTCTGAACAGGCCTCTGCAACGACGGGCGCCGCACTGCGCGTCGATGGCGGGGTTCTTCGATCAATCGCCTGAGGTTCTTCACGCCAGCGCCTATGCGGCATTCTGTGGATTTGATCATCGGCCATCCAAACTGCATCGCGGCGCAAGAGCGGGTTGCCGTGCGTGAGTTTTCTCGAAGGGCTTCGCCATGTTGAAGCCACCGCTTCCGTAAAGTGCAACTTTCTACACGGGACGCTGCGTGCGCGCCGTGCTATGAATGGTCCGCTGTCGTCTCTGGAGATACCTATGCTCGCCGTACAAAACCTGCTCGCCGCGTTCGAGCGCGTCACCGATTACTGGTCGCCCAAGGTGATCGGCAAGGTCAACGATCAGCTGCTAAAGGTTGCCAAAATCAAGGGTGAGCTCGTCTGGCACGCGCACGACCACGAGGACGAGCTGTTCCATATCGTCAAAGGCAGCCTGCGCATTGAGTTGGAGGATGCTGTGGTCGAGCTGCGCGAGGGCGACATGCTCACCATTCCCAAGGGCGTGCGCCACAATCCGGTCGCCGATGAAGAGTGCTGGATACTGCTGATCGAGCCGGCGTCCACCAAGCACACCGGCGATGAAGTCACGCCGCTGACGCGCAGCATCGAAGAGCAACTTTCCTGAGTACCGCAGCGATGCGGCCACCGCATCCATTTCCGGTGGCCGCGTTGTGCGACTACGCGAGGTTTAACGTAGCGCAGTCGCCGGAGGTTTCCTCACGGTGGTGCTCAAGCGACAATCGATCACAGCAGAACCATACCTACGGCAGCACCGGCAAAAACGGCAGTGACCACTGTTGCGTAAAGTCTCCTGTGCATACCTGCATCGTCAACTGTGCGCCGGCATTTCCCTCCGTCAGGCAATACCCGGAGAGGTTGCTCTGCAATATGTTGCCGTCCCCTTCAAGCGTCCACTGCTGACTGACGCCACCGTTGCACTGATCAGCGACCACCACCGCACCCGACGACGGATCGGCGTTGGCGATATCCAGGCAAAGATTGCTCTGTAGCCGCATCGTGCTGTCCTTCGCGTACACCCAGGCTTGTCCCGCACTCTTCTCGTTGCAGGTTACGGTGGTAACCGCTGCATCATTGGTACGGCCGTTGCCCGCATCTGCGCAAAGGCTATCGTTCTCGCTCTGGGTTTCGCCGCGCAGCAAATTGCCGACGCCGTTGAACTGTTCGCTACCGGCCCCGTTCGGATACGTATCGATGTTGCTGAAGCTGGCGCACGTTGTGTTGGTACCGGTATCCGAAACAGTAGCCACGTACTGGCCATTGTTACCGCTGGGCGCGGTGAACTGCACGTCACTGTAGGGTTGGTTGTAGCAGTTCGAATTGGGCGAACTTCCTTCGAGATAGTTCGTCCGGCTCTCCATGCCGCGCGGCGAAATGCTGGTCGCGTCGGTGAGGATGCTGCCCAGATTGACCGACTGATTGGTGTAGAGATCGGTGACCGTAACGCTCAGCCACTCGCCGCCTGCATAGGCAAGCTGGAACTGATAGTTATCGGTTGGCACCCAGTTGTAGGGCATGCTGCAGCTGACGCCGCCATTTTCACCGCTCACAGTGGCGCAGGAGCTGCCGGGCGAGCCGGCCTGGTATTGTGTTGCGCCCCGCACCGAAAACACGAAGAGGGGACCGCGATCAGCCTTTTCCTCCATGCCGGTATAGCCGCCGTTGCTGGTACCGACCAGGTGAAACCGGTTGCTCCAGCGCACATTCGCGCGGTAGCCCGGATCGGCTTGCACGTTGATGTCGTAGTCCACCGCAGTCAGCCCGGTAACCGCGGGGGCCCATTGATATTTGGCATAGGTACCGGGTACGTCGCCAGCGTGGGCGAGGATTGGAAACAGCAAAAGCAATGGCAGCGTGTACAAGCTCTTTGTCGCCTTCATGATTGCCTCCGTAGGTTGGCCCCTGTTGATGACACGTGTTGCGTGATAAGCGAACCGTTGCCCGGAAGACGCACAAGGGCTCAAGTGGAACGAGTCACTCGTTCAATGCATTCGTTCAGGTGTCAGCTCCGCGCACGGTGAAGCGACGTGCCGTGCCCGTCGGCCTTTTCTGTTGCCGGTTCACGCCATGAACGTCGCTTCCGAATGCGCATCCACATTGCAGAGCGCAATCAAGCGTTATCGGAGACAGCGGATGTTGGAACACGTACGTGCAAACGGATGAGCAAGCCAACGCCGCCGTGCTGGCAACGAGCACACGCATGATGGATTTTCCCCAATAACTGGAACGAACTACCCGAACACATGACCCCTGCGATGCCGCCACGCGCTTGACGCGCGGTGACGTACGCGGCCCTCTACGGATGTGAGCTTAGGGGCGTTCGAGTCGATGTAGCGTGAGAACGCTTACACAGCTTTTTTTGTAGGATGAGTCCGCTCGTTGCAGACAGGACTATCGGTCGCGAACATCCCACTAATGCGCGCTTTATTACCGCGCGCTCGTCGTGTATTCGTAAGCCCTGTGCGCCGTGATGCCATTACGCTGCTGATCGGTTATGGGGTGACCGACAACCGCAACAAAAACGTCCGGCCGCGTCTTCGGGCCGGTCAGTTGTAGCGACGCCGCCAAGCCGCGGGTATCGGGAAGGGTTGAAATGCGGTTGGCAATGGTTACCTCGAACGGGGGTTCGTTCGCCTGGCTCTCATCGCTCCAGAGCATATAAATCCTGCGGAACGCCGCTTCGCTGGTTTGAACCCATACACCCAGCCGGTACGGAATTTCACTTGCGTGCACGGGCAGAGGCAACGTCGCGCGTACGAAATAGTGCTCGTTACGAATCACGCAAAGATCATCCGATTCCAGCACATCCTGCTTACGCGCGTTCTCCGGCAAGTCAATCACAGCGTCCGGCCGGAAGAATGTCAGTTCTAGCTTGTCGAGCGCATGGATCGCTCCGCACTGCTGACATGCCGCCTCGTCACTTCGCATAATCTCTCTCCATTTCATCACGATCTTTCATGACGTTCGAAGTATCTGCCGGTTAATGAGTGCCTATGCGCTTTTCCAGCCGCGCGTGGCTCATGCCGTCTGGATAAAACTCGAGCGCGGTAATGCGACCATCCCTCGCTCTGACGATATGAAAATAGTCCGTGCCGTCACCTGCATAATAGAGAAGATCACCCTTGGCCGGCGTCAACGGACGGCTCGGACCAGGTGGCCGTTGGATAAATAGCTGCCCATTCTCCAGCGTTATGACGTGCGTGGAACCTCCTGCAATCGCATAGGTTCCCGCCAGGGCTTCTTCGTCGTGCGTTGACAACGTCACATCGACAAAGCGCTGGTACGGCTTGCCGATGGCCAACGCCGCCAACTGACGCGCGATGCCGCGTGTATTGGGCGTTCCGGAGTCCGAGTTGGCGAGCACCACTACCGTCACTTTTTCGCGAGGCACATAAATGTATTGCGATGAGAAACCCTCAATACCGCCGTTGTGTGCGAACGCCTCTTCGCCGCGCACGCGTTCCAGCATGACGCCGTAGCCGTAAGGAACGGTGCTTCCATCCGCGAGTTTGGTCGCCGCGGTCATCACGTTGAGTAGCGCTGCCGGAAATGTCTTGCTGTTGTTGAGACCTTCGACCAGGCGACGTATGTCATCGGCCGTGGAGGCGAGCGCGCCCGCCGTCATGGGGCCACTGATGGACACGAAGGGCGGCCTGGTCACTTCGCCTTGTGCGTTGACGCTATAGCCTTGTGCCATGTCGTTGACAACGGAATTGTCGGGATAATAAGCCGTATGAGTCATGCCAAACGGGACGAGTACCACATCGTGTTCGACGTCATACCAATGACGCCCCGTTACTTTTTCGATCACGGCACCCAGCAGCATGTATCCCGAATTGCTGTAACGCCACGCGCTTGCGGGCTTGAAGTCCAAGGGCTGCTTGGCGATCAAGCTGGCCAGCGTTTTGGTATCGATGGCCGATGCGGGATCGACGTTCCAATCGTCGCTGATGCCTGCGGTGTGGCTCAACAGTTCCGCAATGGTGATGTCGGACGCGTGGGGAAAATCCGGCAGGAATCTGGACAGACGATCATCCAGGGATAATTTTCCCTGTTGGCTTAGCAACAAAATGGTGGCTGCCGTAACTGTTTTGGTGATCGAACCGATGCGATAGACGTCATCATCTGCGGATGGCACATGGAGTTCCATGCTGGCCATTCCGCGCGAAGCACGGTAGATCACGTTGCCGTCCTTGGAAACAGTCACGGAAATACCCGGACTGTTCTGCTGCACAAGCTGCAACACCATGCGGTTGGCTGCCGATGCGAACGGCGGTATTTCTGAAGCAGCCGCAGGGAACGTTATGCCAAGCAACGAAACAACAACCAGGGCAGCTCGTAATAGGCGAACTACGCAATCCATGATCATCCCCTGTGATGCCTTGTCCTAGCTAAGCACATGTACCCGTGAGCGTACTCCTGAGAAAGTGCTCAAAGGCAGCGTTCCGCAAAAGCCTGAAGATCGATTATTGATTGATCTCGCTGGGCGGCCCATCGCCTTCCGTTAGCCGTCCGTGATGGCACTGGAATCGGCTGGAGTTCATCCTCGATGCGGCGGTCGCAAGAGTCGCGCCAGTTACGTGTGCCGACCGATCGCGTGAAGCCTCCGTAAGCGTTTGCAGCGGCGTTAGCTGGATATGTGGCGACCTGGCCGCGCAGCGTCCCTGGAGCACATTACCTGAAATAAAAAAAGCGGCTGAAAGCCGCCTTTACAGTTAAAGCTCAAACTTAGTGGCCGCTCATTAACGGAGCAGGTTTCTCATCACCAAGTGAAGATAGCCAGGCATACAGAGATGACAAAGCCCACCGATGCGCAACCGGCCGCAATCAGCGATACAAGTGCTCGGGGCGTGCTTTCTGATGGAAATAGACGTTGGGCGAGTGCTGTCATGACACCATCCTAACCTAGTGACGAATGGCCCAGAAATGAACCGTAATGAATGCAACTATGGCACCAAGAGTAGCGATGGTACTCCAAAACGCAACCCCATAGTAGTTGATCCAGTCCCATATTGATTCAGTTTCAATGACTTGGACCGTGTCGACGGCTCCGTTGGTAGCGAAAACACCTGCTGCAAGGACCGTAAGAACGATATCCAAAAGGACAAAGATCGTCCACGCTGGAGCAGTTTTGTGATCTATCACAAGACCTTCGGCGAATTCAGAAACCGCGGCGAAACACATTAGAAGCGCCACCCATCCCAATTGTCCATCCTTGAACAAGAGAACATAGCGCCTTGTTTTTAAGAGTTCTTTTCGTTCTTCCTTTTTCTCGGGTTTCTTCAACGACACGCGCATCAAAAACATTCCGCCCACAGGAAGAAATATAGGCAGCACGATATTGACGAATATCCACAGCCATTCGTTCATATTCAATAGCTTCCTTTCATAACGAAATCTACGAGTACGCGCGTTCAGCGACAGCCGGAACATACCCGCCCACCGCACCGATCGCTATTGTTTCGCGAGTTCCACCAGGTACGCGACTTCAATTGGACAAACTTGCTGAGCATCCATCGAAGTTTGTCCAAAACGGACAAACTTGTGCTGGATCGCGCAGATCCGCGGGTGGGCCATCTAAGAAATAGCGGGACACGAAACTTGGAAGGATTCCAGCAAATAGTGAGAAATTGAGGCAACCAATCACCGCATCAGTTGCATGATATCTCTTCGAATCCACGAATAAGTGGGAATCCATGCGCCACGACACCCCAGCACAATGCGGGGTCCCGGAAGCTCGCCGCGTAGTTTGCTTAGTGAGTCGATCGAATGCGTCAGCTGCGCTGGAGCAGTTCCTCGCATCGCATCCCCAAAATCCCTGGCGTGCTTCGCTTTGGCTGGATATCGGCCTGGCCGATCGCACCAGCGGGCGCTTTAGTGCAGTTATCCACGCCTTCGAGCAGGCACGCGCTACCGTGCAAGCTTCGCGCGACTTGGCCTTACGCCCCATTGCGGTTCGTGCACTGAGTGAACAGCTGACCCTGGAAACCCGTTTGGGTCACGAGCAATCTGTGACGCAATTGCTTCATGCGGCACAACATCTTGGTATGTCCGCGCAAGATTCGTTGGCAATGTCGCTGGCCGAAAACGGCTTGTGGGACATGCAGCAGCATCCCGAAAGTGCTTTCCAATGTGGGTGGATCGCCTTGCGTGCACTTTGGCAGACGCAGGGTTTCCATGTGAATACGGCCCCTTCGCTACCGATGGATGCCGCGCATCCGGGCTATAGTTTGGGTCAACTGGTGACGATGGCGGCGCAGATGCACCAGCCGGTGGTGGCGGTCCATCTGGCTGCGAACGCCACTATCCCGGTGCCGTCCGTTGTGCATTGGAAGAGCGGTCACTTTGCCACAATCGTGGCAGAGGACCACGGTCATTATCAGGTTGCCGATCCGACCCTGGAGGGCGGCTTGGCCCGGATGACCGCTGCCGCCGTGCATGACGAAAGCAGTGGCTATTTCCTGGTGCCGGCTGCGAACGGTGAGCTGGCTATGAGCGAGCGGCCGGTCAATGCTCACGAAGCCACTACCGTGCGTGGCGCGGGCTATACCACGTCAAACAATCCGCATGGTTTTCCGAGCGGCTGTAACCAAAGCTGCACGGGTTCGAACGGTTCATCCGGTGGCGTAAATGGTGCTGGCGGCGGTACTGGTGGCGCTACGCCAGGCGCGGTCAGCGCCCCCTCGCCGTCGCCATCCACCGGGATGCCCACCTACAGCATTAGCCCGATGCTGGTTAGTCTTTCCCTGACTGACACGCCGCTCAGCTACGCGCCGCCCAAAGCGTCACATACAACGGGACGGGTGACCGGGTTAGCAAGAACGGCAGTGGATATGGCACCGGCACCTACCTCTACAACGCAGGCTCCCATCAATTAATTGCTACAGGAACTGCCGCGCGTACGGTTGACGCGGATGGCAATACTACGGCAGTGAGTCAAGCGGGCAGTACATTCGGCTTTGGTTATAGCAATCGCAATCGCAATCGCATGACGATCGCGCAGCTTGCAGGTAGTACGGTAGGTAGCTACATCTACAATGCGCTGGGACAGCGGGTATCCAAGCAGACAGGTACGTATCCGTCACTTTTTGCTTACGATGAAGCAGGTCATTTGATCAGCGAAAATCAAAATGGAAATTATAAGTACTATGCTTGGCTTGGTGATTTGCCGATTGCGACCGGGTCTGCGGGTGTTTGGCAATTCGTTATCGCGGACCAACTGAATACTCCGCGCGTGGTAATCAACGCCATAGGACGCGTTCAATGGCAATGGTCCTATCAAGAGAATCCTTGGGGTGAGCAGGGGCCGACGACGACCAATGGAACTACTTATAATTTGCGTTTCCCGGGGCAGTACTACGATCAAGAAACTGGCCTGTTTTACAACGGACATCGCGACTACGACTCGGCGAGTGGGCGGGAAATCGAGAGCGATCCGATGGGTTTATTCGGCAATCAAATAAGCACGTACGACTACGCTCGAAACAATCCGCTGTATTGG
This sequence comes from Dyella monticola, assembly GCF_003363155.1. GTDB lineage: Bacteria > Pseudomonadota > Gammaproteobacteria > Xanthomonadales > Rhodanobacteraceae > Dyella_B > Dyella_B monticola. Next base: position 11,416 of record NZ_QRBE01000019.1, read on the forward strand.
ATAGACCCTTCAGGACTTGATGTCACGATCACTATTCAACGCCAAGGCTACTCCTCAACCGGGAATAGTATGCAAAGCACAATTACTGTGACGAGCGATCAAACATCGGACACCTATTCAGGTTACACGATGGAGAATGCCCACGCGGGCGACAACGGTGACAAGGGTCCGATACCGGCGGGCACGTACGATGCATTTCTAAGGGCAGATCACAACCCAAATAGACTGGAACTGGAGAATGTTCCTGGCTATCAAAACATCCAGATTCACAACGGCAACTATCCACGCGATTTCAAGGGCTGCTTTGGTGTAGGAAATACGCATAGAACGGATTTTATAGGCGACAGTCAAAATGCATTGAAGTCAATCCTGAACATCGTCAGTGAGGATGGTACGGGTAACATATCTGTAAACGTTCTTCCGCCATCGGCACCAAGTTATGTTCCTTTTGATGACAGCTTGCCCGGCCCGCCCTTCTAATTGGGAGATGCGAATCATGAAAAAGGAAATTAACTGCCTCCTCGTGGCGCTGCTGGTGAATGCAAGTGTTGTGTGCGCCGCTCCAAGTGCGCGGGCCTGCCAGGCAAATGCAAGCGCATTTTTAGCTAATCCGGATAAAAGAACCTTGGCGGCACTTGCTCCAAATGTCGGTGATCAGTGCTGGCAGATCATTGGGAAGTCCAATTCAAATCTTAAAAAACTACTCGACAGCGTAAGCAGTGGAAATTACTCAGCTGCTAGCTATCTTGCAAAAAATATCAAGTCGCTCGATGGTGGGAACTTGGAAGACTCTCTCGTAGCATTGGGCGGCTTCTCTGATACTCGCATGACCGACTTGTTGGCCTTTGCAAACAAAGGGCTCATTAGCCCGCATGAGCTAAGGGACGCTTTGACCATGCTTCCATTATCGATGAGCGACAATCAGGCGGCTCAACTATTTGCGATGCAAGCTCGAAGAAGCAAAGTTAACAAGGTCACGCGCTCAGATCTGGCAACTCAAAAGTCCGCCGCACTGAAAGCTATTGACGACTTTATTGGTGAGATTAAATCATCGCAACATTGACACTAGGCGGGCGAGATACTCAAATTCTGCTTGCTCTTGCCTGTGCGAGAGCGAGTGCGTACAAAACCGTCTCAAGGAAAAATCGCCAGGGATGCCTCTGCGCTCGTGCTCGCCGTGCTCGCCAAGCCGCGACGTATCAAGGAAAGCCACCGGCGTCGGCGCAGGGGTGCGTCAAGGGTACGGTTCCCGGGGCAGTACTACGACGCTGAAACGCGTCTCAGCAACAACGTAAACCGTGACTACGACTCGTCGACCGGAAGGTTCTCGCAAGCTGACCCAACTGGGTTTAATGGTGGAGTAAGCTTGTATGCGCATGGTTTAAATAGCCCGTTGACCTACGGAGATCCAACTGGACTGTCGTCGCTTATTTTCAATCCATCGATTCAAACTCTCACGGTAGTGAGTGGGAGCGGCGTAGCTTTGGAAAACTTTCCGGCGGCAAATAACACGCAGAGAAATAGCATTGGCCCCTGGCAGCCAGGCGATTATCCATATGCGTATTACAACCCGCACTCTGGCGACGGACCTGACAGTGCTTACGGTTCCAATGGAATCAATGTATTTGATAAACCGGGATGTTCAGGCTGCGGGGTGCATTCTGGTAGAGAGAATGTTATGGACGCTTTGGGTCGAAAGGACGTTTATCACGCCACACTTGGATGCATAAGAACTACTGACAACGGAACTGGCTTTATTCGACAGCTCGCAAACGCAGGCGATCCACTCAGTGGACTGATGGTCACGAACAATCCGCCACCCACAAATTTGGCTCCCTTTGATCCGTCTTTGCCGGGTGCTCCGTCTACTTATCCACCTGATCCACAGCTATGAAAATTTTTTACCAGAATCGAACTTGGGGTAGAGGTATTAATGCCGTCAGACTGCTTGTCACGGTGGCAGTACTGACTTTGCCATGGATGGATAATGCGTCCGCTGTAGCACAAGCGACGTGTACGAGAGACGACGCTATGAAGGCAATGAGCGAAGCTTCTGATCTAAAAACTTGGGGTAGCGTTTTCGACTCCTACAAGAAATATAAGCAGTGCGACGACGGAGCCACTGCGGAGGGTTATAGCGCCTCAGTTGCCTATTTACTGGCTGATAAGTGGCAAGATATCGGTCAATTGCTGAGCTTGTCTGGAAAAAGCAATGGTTTTAGGCAATTTGTCCTCAAACACGTGGATGAGACCATGAGCAAGGATCAAAGCATAACTATCAGTAAAAATATTAAATATCACTGTCCAATAGCTGCAAAAGTTCTTTGTGCGGATATACGGCATCGTTTTGCAGAATTTCAATAATGGGCTGCAATCTAATTTTCCCTATTAGAATTGGCCACTGCAAATTCAAGTCGGCTCGGCCACTAACGGGCCTAAATATCGGTACCACCCTTTGAGCTCTGTTGAGCAAGTTCAAGGAGATGATTAATCACTGCCTGGGTCATTCCTAAGTGCAGCGCTTCTTCCGGAGTGCGATCGCCGAACTGGGGAGTTTTCGTTTTCATCCATTTATCCATGGCCTCCCGCCCTCCCACAAGCTCCGCGAACTGGGCGGCGAATAGGTCCGTGGTGTATTCAAATTGTCCGCAGCGTCGGCCGGGGGAGTCGAGCCAATTTTGATGCTGCTTACGCGCTTGTTTACCACCGATTTCCGTTTCAAGCTCTTCCAGCGCATGCACTGCCTTGGCACCGAATTCGTGTGAGTTGGGAAGGACGGCAAGGACTCGATCGAGAATCGATTCGATCATTTGGCGATCTCCCGCATCTACCCCAAACGTCGGTGTATAGGTCATAGGTACTAGTAAAGAGTGCTTGAGTTCTCCACCAACGATAATTCGTAGCTCAAAGGCCACAGGCTCTGCGTCATCTGTTGGAATGTACGCTTCAAACGTGTAGCCCCTTTCTTCAAAAGTGCCATATAAAAGCATAGTCATCCCTCATATATATCGCCGTCATCGTGGGATGCGCGCCTGCTGACACGTCGAGCGGGCTAAACTCATGCACCGTCGCGTCATCGCCCCACGAATGTCGGCTAGATCCCAGGATGGCATGACACCGTCTTACAGATTAAGACAATACTGTCTGTGGCTGAAAATAACCTCCAGTTGCCTGCATTTTGGACAGCATCAAGTGCCATTCGGTGCTGGTGCCCTGATATGGCCGCGAAGTGGGGGTGCTTTGGCACGCTCATTTCACCAAATCCAGTAGTGCAGCGTCACCCAGGCGAAACGTGAAGTCTGAATACGCTCAGCGATCCACCAAGTTCGTGATCGCCTCCAATAACTCATGCATACCAAAGGGCTTTTCAAGACATGTGATGTCTCGATATGGCGTCTTGATCTGAGTGCAATCAAGTCCCGTTATGAGCACTAGCGCAGTTGGCAGTTCCCTCAGGCGATCCACAATCGGATAAGCCGGCCCACTGGGTAAGAGGATATCTATCAGAGCCAGATCGGGGATAAGTCCTTTATCCAGCCAAGCCAACGCGCTTGGCACGTCTCCGGCGTGACCGATGACCGTAATCCCAAACGCAACCATTGCGTCCATCAGCGTTGAGGCCAACGTGGGGTCGTCTTCAACGACAAACGCATTCATAATAGGCGCCAATGACGACATCCACTTGCGGACCCGTCGCATATGCCGACAGTGAGTTTACTACAGATCTTTCCGTCAAACCGCATATGACTGTCACTCACCGTTCTACGGCGGCCAACTTTGCAGTCATCCTCGAACAAGGTGGCACGCATTTATTCGAGATCACGCCAGACGAGATGCAAGAGCTGGACTTTCTGCCTCACGGTGAGAAAGGCATAGAGATGTTCTGTAAGTACTCCATGCGCGATACGGTATGGGCGCGCATCGTCAACAAGATGGCGGCGAAAGGCGGGAGCTGCCTTTACGAACGTACTAGGGCAGGAACGTACTTGGTCACTTGCACCGTTCCGACCCCCGCAAGGTAAGTGCAGGCGAACACACCGATCGGTGTACCGATGTGGGGCCCGGACCATCCTGGCCAATCATTGCCGGCAGGCTTGAGATGGGAGGCTATCGATTCCCCCAATGGCTTTTGCTTTTAAGTCACTAAGAAGCGCCGTGCATGTGTCGCGTTCGCTCACGCGTGCAGGGGCGACGTTAGGGTGCTTACTCGAGAATAGGCCTTATTGCACCGCGGCGAGATAGACGTCAAATTCACGACATAGCAGCGAGGGTAACAACGCAATGAGCGGTCGGCCGCGAAATTTCTCACCCCTTGGGCTTGTGATCGGTGTCGGCGCCTCTGCCGGCGGCCTTCAGGCTTTCTCAGCATTTCTTGCGCATCTTCCCCCCGACAGTGGCATGGCATTTGTGCTCGTGCAGCATCTCTCTCCCGAGCATGAGAGCGTGTTGACGGAGATCTTGGGCCGGGCAGCGCCCATTCCCGTGGTCGCAGCTCAGGATGGCATGCTCGTCGAGCCCAACCGTGTCCACGTGATCCCGCCCGATGCCACCTTGACGATCAAGGACGGCCGGCTTCTCGTCGCCAAACCCGCGCCACCGCGATCGAGCCGGCGCCCCATCGATGCTTTCTTCGCCTCTCTGGCTGAGGACCAGGGCGACAACGCGGTTGCCATTGTCCTGTCGGGCGTGGGCAGTGACGGTTCGGCCGGACTCGCCGCCGTAAAGGAAAGCGGCGGACTCACAATTGCCCAGGCGGAGTTCGATCACCAGGCCATGCCGGGGATGCCCCAAAGCGCGACAGCAACCGGTTGCGTCGATTATGTCCTGAAGGTCGAAGTCATACCGGCCAAGTTAATCGAATATCGCGACCATCTGGCGTTCGTAGCCGACCGAAAAGACAACGACGGGACGCGGACCGATGCCGCGGAGCATCTGGCGACCGTCCTATCTGTGTTGCGCGCGAAGACGGGGCACGATTTCGCCAAATATAAAGACAAGACGATCACCCGCCGCATTCAGCGCCGTATGCAGATCCTGCAGACGGCCTCCGTCTCTGACTATATCAAACGCCTACGGGAAGACTCCACTGAACCGGAGATGCTTTTTCGGGAGCTGCTCATTGGCGTGACCGAGTTTTTCCGCGATCCATTGGCCTTCCAAGGGCTATCCGCAGTCATCGAAGCCTTGCTTGAGCGCGTTGCGGAAGGGCAATCCCTGCGGATCTGGGTACCGGCCTGTTCGACAGGTGAAGAGGTCTACAGCCTCGCTATTACCGTCCAAGAACTGATCGAGGCGCGCGGCGCGAACGTGGAAGTGCAGATTTTCGGCACGGACATCGATGATCGGGCGATCGAGTTCGCTAGAGCAGGACGTTACCCGCGCACGACTGGTATCTCATCCGAGCGTCTGCGGCGTTGGTTTGTCGAGGACGACGGCGACTTTTACCCGACTCGCCAGATTCGCGGATTGTGCGTCTTTTCTGTGCACAACGTGGCGAAGGATCCACCGTTTTCCAGGCTCGACCTGATCTCGTGTCGCAACCTCATGATCTATATGAACAGCGACCTCCAGGATCGGGTATTGCGCACGTTCCACTATGCGTTAAAGCCTGACGGCTTCCTTTTCCTAGGATTGTCAGAAGGCGTAAGTCGGCACACTAAGTTCTTCACACTGAAGGACAAAGCCGCTCACATCTTCCAAAGGCGCGAGGGGGATGCCGCATTTCCGTCCATGCCGATGCCCACGCAGGCGGCTATCGCTTCGAACCGCCTCACCAGTGGACTTGGCCGGGGATCGGGCGACGCCGTCGATCATGGTGTTCGTGCGGCTTTGGCGAAACATGCGCCTGCATTCCTCGTTGTGGATCGCCAAAGCAACATCGTGCGCTATTCGGGCGGGGAAATTGCCCCATACCTAGAGCCTTCCGCAGGTGCGGCAAGCCTCAATCTCGTTTCAAACCTGCGCAATAGCCTACGGATCATCGTAAGCACGACGTTACAGTCCGTGATAAAGACAGGAAAAGGAGTCATCGTTGATAGCGTTTCCCTCCTCATGGAGGGTGAGCAACGTGTGCTGAGCGTCATCGTCGAACCAGTGCGTGACACAAACGTCGAAGGACTTTACGTCATCGCTTTCCAACATGTTCGCATGACAGTGCCAGAGCCCTCGCCAGCCGCGGACGGGAGCCCTCGGAGTCCTGAGGTCGTGGCCATCGAGCAGGAGCTTCGCACGACCCGGGCTCAGTTGCAGGCGATGATCGGCGACCTTGAAACGGCGAACGAAGAAATGAAGTCCGCCGCGGAGGAGTATCAGTCAGTCAATGAAGAGCTGCAGTCGACTAACGAGGAGCTTCAGACGTCGAAGGAAGAAATGCAGTCCATCAATGAGGAGCTGCAAACCGTCAACGCCGAGATGATGGCGAAGAACGATCTTCTCTCCAATCTCAATAGCGATCTGCAGAACTTGCTGGACAGCACGCAAATCGCGACGATCTTTCTTGACGAAAATCTTCGTATCAAAAACTTCACGCCGAGCATGGCGGACATCTTCAGCCTACGGAGCGGTGATCGTGGCCGCCCCCTGACCGAAATCGTCAGCCTGCTTGCTTACGACGATCTGCAGCGCGATGTGGACAAAGTGCTGCGCGAACTCACCGTCTTGGAGCGTGAGCTCGACCTGCACGACCGTGGCGCATCGTTCGTCATGCGTATCCGCCCATACCGCAGTGTCGAGCGGGTGATTGAGGGTGTGGTCATCACCTTTGTCGACGTGACAGAGCACAAGAAGGCCGAGCAGGCCCGCGGCGTTAGCGAGCGCCGCTTCACCACGATTGTCAACCAGGCCGCTGTAGGTGTGGCCGAAACAGACCTCGACGGGCGCTTCCTTCTGACCAACGCCGCGTTCGAGAAGATGGTCGATCGGTCCGGGGAAGATTTAGAGCGAGTGCGCAAGGATGAGCTCATCCATCCCGATGATGCCGAGGCTATCCACCAGCGCTTTGTTCAGGTAACGCGTGACGGAGAGCCGTGTGAAGCCGAGTACCGCCTTCTGCGCCGAGACGGCACGATCATATGGGTGCATGACAGCGTCTCGGTGCTCGGTAACAGCGACGGGCGCGCCAACCGCATCATCTCCGTCACCCTGGATATCGACAATCGCAAGCGTGTTGAAGAGCAAGCGAAACTGCTTTTGGGGGAACTCGACCACCGTGTGAAGAACATCCTGGCGATCGTATCATCCATTGTCGCCCAGACCCTAAAGACAAATCCCTCGCCGGAAGCGTTCGCAGAAAAGATTGCAGGCCGTATCACAGCAATCGCGCGCGCGCATAGCCAACTTACCCATCGTGGTTCCGCTGGCGCTGGAAGTCTTCGCGACCTTATCGATACCGAACTGGAGCCTTACCGGGATCGGGAGCTCCGTGTGGAGGGCCCTGTCGTTGTGCTGACCCCCAAGGCAGGTCTTTCGATGGCAATGGCTATCCATGAATTGGCCAGCAACGCGGCAAAGTACGGTTCACTGTCCGATCCGCACGGCCGACTTACCATCTCCTGGGTGGTGACGTCGGGCCCTTATCGCCGATTGCAGTTGAAATGGACGGAAACTGGCGGCCCCCCTGTTCCCGGACCGCCTGCACAAAGGGGCTTTGGCACCACATTGATCGAACGCTCCCTGGGCTACGAGCTCGACGCGGAAGTTGACCGCAGCTTCGCGGCGACTGGCTTAGTCTGCACCATCGATATGCCTTTTAACGCGGAAGTCGGAGAGTTCCGCCCCACCAAGCGAGCGGACGGTTGAATGGCTGCCAAACGAGTCATCGATGGCCGCCGGGTGCTGGTGGTTGAGGATGAGATGACCGTTGTATTGGTGATCGAAGAGACGCTGCTCGACCTCGGTATCCAAGTGGTAGGTCCTGTGGCGCGCGTGGATACAGCTTTGTCACTGGCAAAAGAATCAGCCATCGACGCCGCGATCCTGGACATCAACATCCGCGGCGGTAATTCCTATGGTGTCGCGGATATTCTGGCCGAACGGCGAATTCCGTTCCTGTTCTGCAGCGGCTACAGCGATGTGGCAGTCGAGGAAAGACACCGCGATCGCCCACGCCTGGCAAAGCCCTACAGCCTGAGAGAGCTGCAAGACCGGGTGCTGCAATTGTTGGGCGAGGCGCCCAACGAATATTCCAAAACACCCCAATGAGGCCTGTGCCACACAGCGTTTCGTTTACGCATTTGATGGGAGCAAGTCCTATGGCCAAGCGCGAGATCATTGCCATCGGCGGCTCGGCTGGCTCAATCGAAGTCATTCGGCGAATCTGCCTTGCATTGCCCACAGACCTGGAGGCTTCGGTCCTCATCGCCGTCCACGTCGGGGCCAGCGATCGAGATCTCCTTGCCGCCATTCTGGACAGCGGCGGCCCGCTCCCAGCGAGCACTGCCCTTGATGGCGAACCGCTCCAGGAAGCGCACGTCTATGTGGCGCCCCCAGACCATCACCTCGTGATTGATGGACACTTTGCCCGATTGGGCCGCGGACCACGCGAGAACATGGCGCGGCCGGCGATCGATCCCCTGTTTCGCTCCGCCGGCATCAGCGCCGGGCCCAGGGCTATCGGCGTTCTGCTCTCCGGGTTGCTGAATGACGGCGCCTCGGGTTTGGCAGATCTCAAGCGCTGTGGAGGTGTAACAGTCGTGCAGAGCCCGCTCGATGCTGTCCAGGGCGAGATGCCCCGAACCGCGCTGCTCGCGAGCGATATTGATTACCGTGCGCCGGCCCGCGATCTGGGTGAGCTTGTAGTCCGCCTTGCACGCGAAGAACCAGGCCCGGCTCTAACTCCGCCCGAAAGCGTCGCGCTGGAAGTGGCCATCGCGCTGGGTCGGCCCTCTGACACCCCAACCATCGCCGGGATAGCCGACCCGGTCCCGTTGGCATGCCCTGCCTGTGGAGGGACGTTGTCGCAGGTCAGGCGCTCCCCGCTGCGCTTCCGTTGTCAGGTGGGACATGGCTATACCGCCGAAGCGTTGGCACACGAACAGGAGGGTTCCGTTGATGAGGCCTTTCGCATTGCTCTCAGAGTTATTGGGGAGCGCGTCGTTCTCATGGAGAAAATGACGCTTGACGCGCTTCAGGCGGGAAGAGCCACCGCTGCCGCGGGGTTCGAGCAGCGCAGTCAGGAGTACAGACGCTCCGCGGCGGTCGTGATGGAGGCGGCGCTTAAAAGATAGCGGTAGTGTCGGGGCGTTGAGGTGTAGCAGGCTGTTGAAAAACCGCATCAAACCGGCACAATCATAGTCTGCATCAATGGTGAGGCAAGATCGTGCGTGGAGTGGATGTGCAGCAACTGGGAATGTTCGCGTACGTATCGGTGGAAGAATGCGTACCCAAGGATCATCCCATCCGCAAGCTCCGCATCCTGGTGGATACGATTCTCGCTCAATTGGACAACCTGCTGTCTTCGCGTTACGCCGAAGGTGGGCGGCCCTCCATCCCGCCCGAACGCATCCTGCGCGCCTCGCTGTTGCAGGTGATCTACAGTGTGCGGAGCGAGCGATAGCTGATGGAGCAAATGCAGTACAACCTATTGTTTCGCTGGTTTGTGGGCCTGAATATCGATGATCCGGTATGGGATCACTCCACGTTTTCATTCAACCGGGATCGTTTGTTCGACGAGGAGACTGCGCAAGCGTTTTTCGAGAATACCGTGTTACTGGCACGATTGAATGAGCTTGTCAGTGACGAGCATTTCTCGGTCGATGGCACCTTGCTGGAAGCGTGGTCCTCGCACAAAAGCTTCCGCCCCAAAGAGCGAGACGGCAAGGATGACGAGGATGGGGACGGGAGTGCGTTCCGCGGTAAAAACGCAGCAACGCCACGCACGCCTCCACGACGGACCCGGATGCACGCCTGGCACGCAAAGGCAAAGGGCGCGAGGCAAGGTTGAGTTATTTGGCCAATGCGCTGATGGAAAATCGCCATGGCTTTCTGGTCGGTATCGACGTGCGGCACGCCAGCGGTACGGGGAGCGCGAGGGCGCACTGGCGCTGGTGGATGCCCATCTTCGTCACGGCGCAACACTCGGCTCCGACAAAGGCTACGACGTACATGACTTCGTGGAGCAGCTCAAGCGCCGCGGCATTCGTCCTCACATTGCCCGTCACACGCAGGGGCGACGCAGTGCGATCGATGGACGAACGGCGCGCGGCAAGGGCTATGCGATCAGTCAGCAAGTACGCGAACGAATCGAACAGGGATTTGGCTGGGTCAAGACCATCGGTGACTTACGCAAGCTGCCGCTCGTTGGATTGTCCCATGTACGTGCATGGGCGACGTGGAACTTCGCCGCCTACAACCTGATTCGGATGGGTGGCATCGGCGAGTGGTGGAATCCGTCCCCGACCTGATGACAGACATCCACCGAGCCATAGAAAACCACTATGACTTAGCGCGTAAAATGATGTTTCTCAAAAGCCTGTTAAGGGACGCTACGGCGCTTTAGCGTTGACTGCGACAACGTCTTCAAGACGTCCTGCAGTGGTCCGGGCTTGCCGAGAAAGTAGCCTTGCGCCGCATCACAACCGTGGTGTTGGAGCCACGCATACTGTGCATAATGCTCGATACCTTCGGCAATAACGTCGATCTTCAAACTTTTGCCTAGGGCAATGATGGTCTCGCAAATCATCGCCGAGCGTTCATCACAATCGACATTGCGCACAAAAGCTTGATCGATTTTCAATGCATCAATCGGCAGGTCGCGTAGGTATGAGAGACTTGAAAATCCGGTGCCGAAATCGTCCAGTGCGATAGCTATCCCATCAGCGCGCAATTGCCGCATCACGGCTACAGCTTTGTCTTTGTGCGTGATTAAGCTGCTTTCGGTGACTTCGACGCGCAGCGCGCCGGAGGGTAACGAATACGCCTCGCGGACGGCGCGGAAGCTTGCTATGAGATCCCGACCGAGTAACTCCGCTGGAGAAATGTTTATGGCAACCGGCAAGCCCTCGAATCCAGCTGACTTCAAATCGCAGACCGCTTTGGCAGCCTGGGTCATCACCCAGTGACCCAAGGAGGTGATCAGACCCGACTCCTCGCAGATCGGAATGAACGTGGACGGCGAAATAAAGGTGCCATCGGTTTGAGGCCAACGAATCAGCGCTTCCAGGCCGATCGGACGCATGTCGTGGAGGTCCGTAAGGACTTGGAAATGCAACTCGAATTCGTGATGCTTGACAGCTCTGCGAAGGCAGGCGGCAAAGTGGAGTTTCTCGCGGGATTGCTGCGCAAGTAATGGTTCGAAGTAATGAATGGTCTCATCACTATGAAGGTGCGCGTGCGCGGCCAATGCCGCATGCGCCAGTAACACGTCGCTCTGTATTCCATCGCTGGGATAACGAGCGATGCCGATCACGACGTTTATCTGATGTTGAGTGTCTTTGTAGTGAATAGGTTCGGCCACGCTATCGGCGACCGCTCGCATGTGCGCATCAGCGATCTGATTGGGAGTCGCCCAGACGAATGCCTGCTCGGCTGCCATCGCTGTGCATTCGTTGCTTTCGGTGATAAGACGTGATGCCACTGTTTGTAAAACACCCGTAGCGACAGGGATGCCGAACGTGTCTGCGATCGCATCCATGCCCACGAGTTGAAGGTAAGCGACCTCGAAAGGAGTGCTTTTGGCGATGAGTACATCCATCCATTGGATCAACGCATGTTGATTGGGAAGCCCTGTGATCAGATCGTGTGATGCGCGGTAGGCCAATTCGCGCTCATCGGCCAATTGCGTGGTGACGTCCTCGGCTAACACCAATCGCGCGGGGCGATCCGCGAAAACAATATCGACACTATGAATGCGCACGTCGATGGCCGTGCCTCCCTTGGTGCGATGCACCCAAAGCTTGGGGACATTCCGTACCTCCGGGGGCGATGCCAAATCCTCCCAGACTTTGAGACGTTCTGTCGTATCCCGAATGTCAAAAATGGTCATTTGCAGGAATTCTTCCCGGGTATAACCATAAACGCGAACGGCGGCCGCATTGACCTCAAGAAACCGCTTTGAGGAGGCATCGAATACCCAAAAGGGTAACGGGTTCTGCTCAAACAGCACCTTGAAACGATGTTGGCTTTCGATGTGGCGCTGCCACACCGACCACTGCTCGGTGACGTCTACGACCGTCCCGACCATTTGCTTGGCGCCTGTCTCGTCCGTCACCATTTGGCCGCAGGCCGATAGGCGGCGTACGACGCCTTCGGGTTTTTGGATGCAAAATTCAACCCGCAATGGAACCGCTTTCTTCCACGCGCGCCTGACTTGCGTGGCAAGAAGCAAGCGGTCGGCGGGGACAACGATGGTGAGCACATCGTTGGCGCTGGCTAAGGTTTGGCCGGGACGCAACCCGAACCAATCCCCTGCCTCTTCGTAGCATTCGAAGCGTTGCGCGGAATCGCTGAGCGACCATAACGCCGTTTTTCCTGCGCGCTGGGCCAGGCGCAAATGCTGAGTCTTGGCCTGCAAGCTTTGGATGTAATGACGTTGTAGTTTTGCTGCTCCCATGATGATCTTCAGTAGGCACGCGAACGCGACCAGGTAGAAGACGTAAAACGAAATCGCGCCCAGGGCAACATTGCGCCAGGGTACCCATATGTCCTGCAGGCTTATTTGGGCCGTCGCGAAGAATGGATAAGGCCCTATGGGTACGGTTGCTTGGAGCGGTGGAATATGGGATCCAATTAACCATGGCACCCATCCAGGTTTCACGTTTTCAGCGGATAGGTCATGGCCGCCCTGCAAAACCAACCGGCCCTGTGTATCACGGAGGGAAAATGCCACGTTGTCAGGGCTTACGACACGCTCGATGGCGCGCTTAAGGACCGCCACCCGGATCTCGCCAACAACCCATTGACGCCCATCAATGGCTGCCGCCACGGGGATAACCAAGCCCTGAGCCGTATCGCGGGTGGCGTCAAAGCAAATCACCGTCGCTGCATCTACACTCGTATTGCACAAGGGGGAAGTGCTGGTGGAGTGAAGAGACGCCCATGGGTTATCGGGCTTCGCTGTATCCACCACGACGATGCGCCCTATCTGGGACTGCTGCTTGAGAACGGTAGTGATGAGACCTTTTAAGGCCGTATCGTTCAGTGGCGCCGCGGGATGAAAACGGCGCGACGCCTCGGCGATAAATATCAGGGCATTGGCGCTGGATCTGAGGAGACCTTGGGCCATTTGCGCCACGTTGATTGCTGCATCATCGGCGCGATGGCTGCTATCGCTCCATCGACTGCGAAGATTCGATGCCAGATCATGCGCCAACACAAAAAAGAGCAGCACGGCAGTCACACTACCGAAGAGGATGATCGCTTGTATGGATACGGCTCTCGACCGGCTATCGGTCACGGTTGGTCCTTTCGTGTTTTCTAGACGGCACAAACGTGGCGCACCGCCTCCATGGGAAGCAAAGCATGTGCCATGAACGCCGACTTCCCTTGGAGTCGTCAACGCTTAGCCATTCACCTTTGTGAGTAAATAGTGATGACGTCTCGCGGCGATGCGCGGGTGAGGTCGCGAACGCGATGACGCTGGGCGTGCGACTATGCGGCGAACGACCGCATCACCCCCTATCGAAGCATTGCGCATTCGCATGCAAGAAGACCGTGCGGCTCAAGTTCGCCAGTTCAGGAACGCGAGGGTGTGCAGGCCACACCGCCAAGCGCACTGCGCGCTTGGACGATCACGACCAGCGCAGGTGAAGTCGTCGCCGCACAGCAGGCAATACGAATCGACAGCATGCGCACAATGAGGCAGCCGGAACCCCGCTCTAAGAAGGGTTCCATTGACTTACGGGTCGTGTTTCGCGAGGGGGTAGCCGGCATTCATCGCAGCCGCCTTGGATGAAGTATGGACCATTCTTTCGGTGAACCTGATGGGGCGTCTTGCGCATGCTCGACAACGACAGCCAGCAAATGAAACGTTCACTGCACAAATACCGACGCCGCGTAGGATCGAAGATCTGCACTGTGGCGTACCCCGTCGTGCAGTCTGCTTTTCACGCAACTACGTCGAGGTAACGCATCATGACCAGTCAAGATAAAAGCGGTGACACCCATCACGAGCATCATTCAAAAGCCGCCGAACATCACAAGCACGCCGCCAAGCATCATGAAGAAGCGGCAAAACATTTGAAGAACAACGATGCATCGAAGGGCGCTCACCATGCGCATTTGGCGACCGGTCACGGCCACCACGCTGAAGAGCACGCGCGTGAAGCGGGCAAGCGATTTAGTGACGAGCACGGCGAGAAGTCCTCGTCGGATAAACAGGGCAAGTAAACGAGGCGCGCATTGGACAGCGGGAGGCAGGACGGCTTCCCCCTTGGTGTAAGAGCACCATGCTCCAGCGATCATTCGGCTTCCTACCGCACCGCAGGCGACCCACACTTAGGACAGGCTTTTGGGCTCAGTGCTGGAAATACGCTCGCACGCGGGCGGTGAACGAACTATCGGTAAAGTTCGGCCAGTGGTCCTTGTCAAAACCCGGTGCCGCCTTCAATCGTTCCTTATCGACATCCAAGAGAAGTTGCTTGTTTTTCTCATCGAGCTGGATCGCTTCCCAGGGTACGGCGAAGAGCTTTTCGCCCATACCTAGCAAGCCTCCGAAGGAAAGGACGCCATAAGCGATGCGTCCGTTGGTGGTATCGATCATAAAGTCTTTCAATTCACCAATCGGATCACCCGTGAGGTCCTTTATGGGTTCACCGGTGAGCGTCAATACGGAGAGGAGATGCGGTGTTGCCATAGTGGAATCTCGCAAGCGAATGAATGAACGCACATACCTTTTCCCATATGCTTTTTAAAGTGTGCGCGTGGATCCGTGAGCGGCGTGACGACACAGTCAAATCCAAACACGCCACCGGAATGCCAATCAGGTCCGTTTGTCCAAAAGCTCCTGTTTACGCTGCGCCATTTGAGCGCCTAATTCACGAAGCTGCTCTTTACTCATGAGCGCTTTAGCGTCTTTGAACATCTTGCTTTCTTCTTCGTCGGCATGATGTTCGATCAACTCCCTCAACACTTTGGCTCGGCCAGAAAAGCTATCGCTTCCCGCATCGGTACTTAAGAGATCGGGGAGCACCAGTTCTTCGACAGCTCGGTGCTCCTCCAACGCTTCAAAATACATTTTTGTTTCTTGTTTCTTCCCGGCGGCTTTAATCGCCGGATAAAAGAGTTCCTCCTCAATGGTCGTATGCACGCTGAGATCGATTTGAATCTCCTGAAGGAGCAGCGTGCGCTTCTTGGTGGCTCGCTCAGAGGTCTCGGTGAGTTCCGCAAGCAAACGTTTGACCAGTTTATGGTCGGCTTTGAGCAACTGAATGGCATCCATGGGGGTGTCCTGGCATCGGGCCGGAACGCAAGCGTTTCACGCGAGCCGTGAAACCCTGGTAGCGCAATCTGGTACTTCCGGGATCCCGGTACCACTGGTCGGCGGTTGACTCCGGCGCTCGTCCGTGCTCCCGCCCGGGCGCAGGCATTGCCACTTCCTACACGCGCTAGCGCTTAAGTAACGATTGATGCCGTTTGCTGCATACACACGCGGGATGCTACGCATGACACGTTCCACGCCCGCGCCGCCAAGGGATTACCAACCAGCCTGTGCAGGAGTTGGGTGTTCTCCGCTACCAAGGGCTTTGGCACGAGATTGCCCACTTGCCCATGTTCTACCAGCGACATTGCTTCAGTGACATCACGGCCACCTATAGCGTCCGAGAGGATGGATGCGCCATTGTGCGGTGGTCGGCGGGCCTACGCACAAGTATTTAGGCGTTTTTACCTGTACTGGTACTAGTGACGAAACAAGGTTCTGCTGGTGATCCATGAAGTCGCCACGGTGCAGTTGATGAACCAATGCCTCATCCATGGGCTCCGCGCAAAGTCGAGGCTGCTCAGGTGCCGTAGTTGATAGAGCGCACTTCGTACGGCGTAACGACTTGAGTGTGTCGTGATTACGGTTTGGTGTACCTCTAAGGCGCCCAAACATGCTGCTCGCCTTCCAGAAAGTGGCCGAATGCGGCGAGTGATCGGACGCGATCGCAAATGATCTTGACAATGGCAAGAATGGGTACCGCAAGAATGGCGCCAGGAACTCCCCACATCCAATCCCAAAAGAGTAGCGACATAATTACGAGCACCGGATTGAGCGTAAATCGGCGCGCAAGGATCAATGGGGTCACGGTTTCACCCTCGAGAATGTGAATGGTGCTGTACAGAATCATCGGCATAAAAGCCTTCCACAGCGGATCGAGGCTCAGCATGCCGACCGCCAAAAATATGGCGAAACCGCATAGCGGCCCTAGGATTGGCACAAAGTTCAGAAGAAAAGCAGCCGCACCCCACAGTAGGACGTCTTGAAGTCCCAGGGCCCACATGGCTAAGCCGGTCGCGATGCCAACCAGTGCGTTCATCCCGGTGACTGTCACGAGATAGGCAGAAATGTCGGCCTCGATTTGCTGCGAGATATCGGTAACCTGGCGCTTATCGCGAAATCGTGGCATCACCTCGACGAGCCGCCGTAAGAAGGTATCACCGGACATCAATAAAAAGAACAGAATAAGGAATGTTGCAAGGAACTCGGAGGCGAATGTATGCGCTGCGCTCAACAACGCAGCTTGAAGACCGTTCGTGAGTGAAGGGGACGCCTGCATGGTGCCGGCACCGGGTGTGTTCGCGCCTCCCACTGCCATTTTCGCATGGGCGAGTAAACGACTCATCGCATTGAGCGGTGCGCTGATGATTCGTACGCGCTCTTGCAATCGCGGGAGACCTTCCGGAAGACGTTTCGCCCAATCGGATGCCGGCGTGCTCAACAGCTCTCCGAGTCCGCAAATAATACCCAGCAATAGAAGAATAACTAGTAGGGAGGCCACTACGCGGCTCACACGTAATCGTGCAAACAAGCGCATGATCGGCTGCATCAGAAGTTTGAGGATGAAAGCCAACACAATGGGCAGAAGCACCTCGCGTGCCAGATAGACACCGGCAAGCAATGCGAGAAGGAATAGTCCTCCCTGAAAAATCGCTTGAGGGTCTTGGGGAAGCGGCATATCGTTCCGTTCATCGGGTGCCGGTATCGCGCTATCGTCGATCGTCACTTCACGACCCACGCTTAAATCCCCTGAAGGCGGCTTGGAAGATGGCATGAGGCTGCCCTCCGCAATGTGCAGGTGCATGAGACCGGCGACCAGTGGACAGTACCGAATGTCAAAGACCTGCGATGCCCGCACATTCGGGTTAATGGGTGCTTACATGGGCGCGCCAATGAACTTAACGGCGTGTCCACGGCAAGCGTTAACGATGTCGGGATCTAGTCCGCTAAACGCGCAGAAGGAAGAAGGGCTAGCTACTTTGCATGTTCCTTGGGGTGATCACGCAAGAAGGTACCCAAGTGATCTCTTGTGTGCCACAACCCAACTCATAGTAAGTGACGGACGCAATCCTACGTGCCGCCACCACCAACAGTAGCGGCGCATGGCAGAGCGTATTTCCAAGGAGACCTTGCCCAGGCCGCCAGCCCAAATCGCTAGATTGGCGCTACTTAGCAACCACAAAATTTAGGCCGTTACAAATTGCACGAAAATCAAGACAACCCTCAGAAGCGCGCACCGTGGCAGCTGAAGCCCAATTGGCTTCAGCACGCAAACGCCGACGATCCGAATGAGTGTGGCCCGGCACGGCATTCAACGTCGCGTGTTGCGAGTCAATGCTTCCGCGGCTTTTCGCGAACGATCGCCACGAAGGTGCATGTCGCAGAATTCAATGGTGATGGGCGACATATTTCCCAGCGTTGAGTGGAAAGGCTTAATACGATCGAGTATGCGAGCACCACGATCAGCGAAGACCTTCAGATCGAAATACGCCGTGATATTGTCCCTGTAGAGCGCAACGGCCTCGCTGTACTGGCCCAGCAACTCCATGAGCTCCGTAAGGCGCCCTTTGAATAATGCAGGCTCGATCGCCATCATATCCGTCTCCTTGTCCAATACGGCGCGCAGGGACGTGACCGAAGGCTGAGGTGCCGTCGTGACCAGCGGCGCATGGAGGATCTCTTGCATATCTCGATAGAGCGCATCGAGCCACCGCACGTGTTGATCTGCCAGTTGCCGCTGTCGGTCACGCTCAAGTAGTTCGTACTGCAAACGTACCGTCCAAACCACGGCCACCAAGGCAAGGAAGCTAAGGAGTGGTCCGGCCACCCCTCCGACATAGGAGCCAAAATTGGCCAAGTCGGTCGTTTGGTGGGATAGCGATGAGGCAAATCCGCCGAGCCAGAAGTAGGCCCCAATTGTCCCCGCAACAATCACTAGCCCCAGCAGAGCAAAGATAATCACGGCCACACGACGGCCCTCCTAGTTGGGTTCCCTTCCTCAATATAGCGAAGAAGTAGCGACGCACTGCGCCGCTGGAACAAAAAAAAGGGGGGTCGCGCAGATATGCTCCGATTCATTGACTTCAGGCCAGGCCACGCACACCGATGGCCTCCTCATAGCCTTTTCGAAGACAAACATACCGCCAAGCATGGCGGCATGGTCGGGCCCATCGGTCATCCATGGTGAGGTGGGGCCCCGCCTCGGCGCCTCACGTCCCGGCCCACCCATGTTAAGCCACCCGTGGTCAAAAATTTTGATGAAACCGGCCCGGAATCTGCAGCCCGCAGGCCAGACACTCGCCGGATTATCGGTGGCCACGCGCCGAGAGTATGCGGAGCCGATCGGTGTACGAGCCAACCACCGAGAGGATGCACAACGAAGCTGTTTCCAAGAGGTTTTAGGCTAGACCGCTACAAATTGCACGACAACCGGAACAACCCCCGATATGCCATCCCTTTGTGCTAAGAGGAAGACCCCGAGGAATGGGCCGATACCAGCCTGCACGTCGGCCATGAAGAAGCTGAGGCATTCGAGCGCACGGACTCCGGGTCGAGTAGCGCGCATCATGGGTCAAAGGAAATCCGGCGCAAATTGAGGGCTTGCTCTAGCTGCTGTTGTAGCCTCGGTGGAGAACCACGTTTACCGTTGCGCCGCGTGTCCTACCCAAACTATTTTGTAAGTCCAACCCAAACTATTTTGTCAATTTCCAGGTTGTTTCCGCTTTCAGCCTTTCTCACTCGGTGACGTTGTCATTGGCCGTGCTGGGCATTGTCGATTTGCCTAGCCGATGGGTGGAATCGGGCATTGCGTTGTCCGTGCTGGTGGCCGCGCTGAACAATCTTTATCCAGTGGTGAATAGACGGGTATGGCTCATTGCTTTCGCGTTCGGTTTCATCCACGGCTTGGGATTCGCCAGCGCATTGCAAGGATTGCGGCTGCCAGCTGGTGCGATGGCAGCCTCCCTTGGTGGTTTCAGTGTCGGTGTGGAAATCGGTCAGGAAGCAATCGTCGTCGCATTCCTGCCGCTGGCTTTCCTACTCCGCAAGACGCGCTACTACCGCGTAGCAGTGCTGCGCTGGGGCTCGCTACTCATCGTCATCATTGCCATGGGTTGGTTTGTACAGCGCGCGTTCAACATCGCCATTCCGGGCTTTAGTGCAATCATCCCTAACTAACTACCCACCCAGGAATGAGCATAGTCTTCGAGCAAGCGACAAGGAACACCTTCGCGCTGGTTTGCCTCATACTTCTGGCTGGTTTGCAAGCGGAGAACTTCAAGGCGCGAGCAGCGGGCGCGCCAATCGGCTCGACCATCTCACCTCCGACGCATTCGGGTGCCCGGCAAGCCCGGACTACGCACGTGAACAAGCACATGCCATCTGCCGCAACAGACGCCCGCGATCATGCCGCTGTTCTTGCGGCGATCAATGTCATCGCCCACTACGAAAACGGCATAGGCACCTCGGACGCAGCCTCACAAGGCATCATCCTCGGAACGCTGCTGCAGGATATTCCGCTGTTGCGCCCCGGCAACATCCTGGAAGCCGTACCTGGCATGGTGGTTACGCAGCATTCGGGGGATGGCAAAGCCAACCAGTATTTCCTGCGGGGTTATAACCTGGATCACGGTACCGATTTCGCCACCCGTGTCGATGGCGTGCCCGTCAACATGCCGACCAATGCGCACGGGCAAGGGTATTCGGATCTCAATTTTCTGATTCCCGAGCTGATACAGCGGATCGATTATCGAAAAGGAACCTATTCCGCTGAAAACGGCGATTTTTCCGCAGCGGGGTCTGCGGACATCCACTACCGTAGCACCCTAGCCACCCCGCTCGCGGTGTGGGAATGGGGCAGTTACGGGTATCGCCGCATTCTGCTTGCCGGTTCCTTTCCCGTAACACACGGCCGCCGTCCTAGTGAGGCGACGGCACAGAGCCCTGTCTTACTGGCCGCTGTGGAAGGGCTTGAGGAAAACGGTCCATGGAAGCGGCCTGAGGGTATGCGCAAGATTAATGGCGTGCTGCGCCTGAGTGGTGGTGGCTCGGCAAACGGTTGGTCAGTCGATGCCCTCGCCTACCAAGCGCACTGGAACGCGACCGATCAGGTGCCGCTGAGCTTGATCCAGTCAGGCCAGCTTTGCCGGTATTGCGCACTGGACCCCACGGATGGTGGCGATACCGCGCGCGACATTCTCTCCGCGCAGTGGCACGCGCATGACGCACAGAGCTACAGCCTTGCTACGGCGTACTTTGAACATTACCGATTACAACTATTTTCCAACTTCACCTTTTTCGAGCTACGCCCCGCCACAGGCGACCAATTCGAGCAGGCTGAGGCGCGAAATGTACTTGGCTTTACGGTAGCCCATGGCTGGATTCGTTCCTTGCAGAATCGCGACTCCACCACAGAGCTTGGTCTTCAGTTTCGCCGCGATGCTATCCGCGTCGGGCTGGTCGATACTGAAGATCGTATTCCCTTTGAAACCGTTGACGACAACCGCATCCGCGAAACGGAAGCGGCGGTGTACGTTCAGAACATCACGCAATGGAGCGACTGGTTTCGCAGCGTGGTAGGTGTGCGTGGTGATGATCTGTGGATGAGTGTGGATTCCTTGACGTTTGCAAAAAATAGCGGCAACGCCTCGGCGAGCCGGATATCACCCAAACTATCGATGATTTTCGGGCCATGGCATAAGACCGAATTCTTTATCAACGCGGGTGAAGGCTTTCACAGCAACGATGCCCGCGGCGTTATTTACAAAATCGACCCGACTACCGGTACTCCTTCCTCGCGTGTGCCACCATTGGTAGGCGCCTTCGGGCAGGAAATAGGCATCAAGACCGACGCCATTGAGGACCTGCAAAGCTCGTTGACGCTGTGGCGCCTAGACAGCGAATCAGAGCTTGTCTATAACGCCGATTCAACGATCGGAAGCACCACACCGAACGGTTCAAGCCGTCGCTACGGCGCAGAATGGAACAACCACGTTTCCTTGAATCAATGGTTGCTGTTTGATGCCGATCTTGCGTACACCCATGCGCGCTACACACATCCTGAAGAAAATGGACAGATTGGACAGTTCATACCCAACGCTGTTCCGAAAGTCGCCTCAATCGGACTGACAGTACACAGCAACCCCATCTTGTCGTGTGATGTGACGATGCGCTATGTTGGCCGATATCCGTTGTCGCAGAGTGGCGACCTGAGTGGATCCTCATCGGTCGTTACCAATGTGCGCATTCAGCGCATTCTGATGCCCCGCGTATCGTTAATGTTGGATATATTGAATGTCTTTAACCGCAAGTATGACGACATTGCCTACGCGCAGAATTACAGAATATCTAGAGATAGCCCGATAGTGCCCGATGGCGTCACAGTACATCCTGGTGAACCTCGCGAATTTCGCGCGACGTTTGTGATTCGAATGTAACTCGTCCGACAAAGAACTCCGAGACGCGCGCGTCGACGTTGGTTGTACGCACCGTGGCAACGCCACATCGGGTCTTTGTGTCTAGATATCTTCGAGACGCGCGATTCGTCCACCGGTTGCGAGATTGCTGATTGTTACGTTGATGGTGCCCCCAGGCAGGACTCAAACCTGCATCGGTGATCAGTGACCACTGCCTGATCCGGAGAAAACCCGGAACCTTTCGGCCACGGGGGCATGACAACAAACTTGATTGTGTGCGACCAAACACGAAATGATAAGTGCTGTCGGGTGCATAACACGTCGATGATGCTGCTTGGTGGTTCCCACTTGCGCGTGCTGCCTGACACATGTGTCCTGTCTAAAAACGACAAACTGCCCCCTAGCTGCCAACAAACTGCCCCCTAGCTGCCAACAAACTGCCGCATAGTCGCCGGTCGACCAACAACCTGCCGCATTCTCGCCGGAACGACCAACGAACTGCCGCGGAATTCGCGGGCCGGATGGTCGCGGCGACTTTCGAATTGCCAACAAGTTGCCCCGACTTTTGACCTACAAAATGCCGCGAATTTGGGTATGCGCAACAGACCATAAGAAGTTCGGCGCATTAGTTAGATCGTGTGCTCGAACCGCGGGTCGCGGATGATCTCGTAGACATTTTTCTTGCTGCACAACGCCTTCAGCCTGGACACGCTGCCGTGAAAAATTGAGATCTCGGTGCGCTGCGGAAACAGCAGGTAGCCATTCAGGCTGCGGGCACCCGCCGTGGGCTTCTTGCATCGGAAAGCAAATGTTGCGCCCTGTTCATCGGCCAAGCCCACCTCGACCATCTGGTTGAGCGTATTTTCCGTGCTGATTTTACGGATGTAAAACTTCAGGGGATGCACTTCCATTAGAGCCTCCTCAGCGTTTGAAATTGGACTGGCGCGTGACGTAAATACGGAATCCAGGCCCCAACCAATTCTGTCAGAACAGTTCCCGCTCCACCTGAAGCTGGGTGTCACGCGTGGTCATGAAGTCATCCGCGACGTCTTCGGCGGTGTCGAAGAAACTGTCCCACCGATGGCTCGCTGGCGACATGCTGTAGAAGTATTCCGCAAAGTAATACCCGCCGGCCTCCCCGGTCTTGGCCAAGCCTTCCAGCGCTTTATCGGGCACCCACTCGGAGAACGTCGCCCCCCTTGACCGGCGGTTTCTTGGTGCGGCAAGGGATACGTTTCGATGGCTGCGTGCAGCTGGCAGCTTTTGCTTGAGAATATCCGCCGCGTACGTTGCGGTCATGGCTACAACTAGCGCTAATTGATACCCCTTACTGATGGCGGCATGCACGACTTGCGCGATGTGCAGCTCGCTCCGTAAGTGACTGTCGGATTCGTGTCGATCGTCGCTCATTCCACTCGCTCCACGATTGCCTCAAACGAAATTCAGGACCATGCAAGGCGCAGCGGCCGTTCCACCGTTACGACAGGTTGTAGTGCAGTTCGGCAAAAGCTTATGCAGCGTTTTTGCAGCATCCCATCCGCTACCAATTCTACTAACAGCTTGGCCGGTCCACTCGATGACCAGCGATGGAGTGAAGCGCGCCGTCACAATGGCCGGGTAATAGTTGCGGCGCGATTTTTTCCTTAGGGATGCTCTGAACAAATCACTTTCACCACACCCCCGATTCGAGTGTGCTGTGCCGCCATCGAAGGGGATGACGCCACGAAGAACAATTCCCCGCGCTCAGGTGACGCCTTTCATGCCATCACCAGCAAACGTCGACGCGCCATCCATAAGTTCGACAACGCAAACAGCGTCAATACCTGGCCGGTGTTCTTCACCAGCCCCCGGTAACGGACCTTCGTATAGCCGAACTGCCGTTTGATCACCCGGAATGGATGCTCCACTTTCGCACGCACCGCCGCTTCGAGGTGTTCCACGTAACGCGTGATGTCTTTGAGCTTCCCGTTCACCATCGCCTTGACGTTGCCCGGCTTGGTGGCGATGTGCCACCTTAGGGGGCGCCCCTTCAGACCTTCACGTTTGTTCGCGCCGGTGTAACCGGCATCGCCCCAAACGCTCTTTTCCTTGCCGTGCAGCAAGTGCTCGGTCTGGGTCACGTCCGCTTCGTTGGCCGGGGTTGTGGTGACCGTATGTACCAGGCCCGACTCCACGTCCACGCCGATGTGTGCCTTCATGCCGAAGTAATACCGGTTGCCCTTCTTGGTCTGATACATGGCCGGATCACGCTTGCCTTCCTGATTCTTGGTCGAGGACGGCGCATGGATGATCGTGGCATCCACGATCGTGCCCTGACGAAGCAACAACCCCTTGTCTCCAAGGTGGGCGTTGACCGCTTCCAGCAGCTTGCTCGCCAGATCATGCTTTTCCAGCAACCGGCGGAACTTCAGGATCGTGGTCTCGTCCGGCAACGCGTCATCGGCCAGGTCCAGCCGTGCGAAGCGACGCATCGACTCGATCTCGTACAGCGCATATCGCTCAACGCGTACCACTGTTGCATGAAATGAATGCGCAGCATCGTGCCCAGGGGCATCGGCGGCCGGCCGCGGCGACCGGCCTTCGGATAGTGCGGCTCGATGATCGCTTCGAGCATCGCCCACGGAATAACTTGCTCCATCTCCGTCAGGAACACTTCCCGGCGCGTTCGTTTCTTCTTGGCATCAAAACTCCACGAGGCGAAGGTGGTTTGCTTCATCGGCGTGGGCAACTCCGTGGCGTGGAGCTAGGATGCATCATTCGAGGAATAAATCAGAGTGTCCCTAGGTGGGCTGATCCCCTGGCAGCGGTTCGGCTGATCAACCCGGTCGGTTTCCGCACCTTGAATCGTAGTACCGTCGCTGAGGGAAACGTGACCGCGACGGAAACGGAGATGGTGTGGCGCCATCGGCAAACTCTCCATAGCTGCTGCGGCGATAGCGTGTGCCTCTATATTCGGTTTATATGTCGATCCTGCGCGCTGCCGCCTGGCACTACCGGTTCACCTTGGCCGGAGCTTCCGTCATTTTTGGCGGCGCGTTCTTTGCGCTCGCGCTATACGCGCCTGGGATTCGTGCGGGTTGCGAACACCAACTTTATGGTGCGCGATTTGGAAAACGGATAGGGGTGGACACCGCGATTGGCACGCTCGGCCCGCAAATCCAATGCGCATCGCGGTATTGGGATTTCAGGAAATGCTCGTACTGCCGAGGCGAAGCGGCGCTAACCCTCAGGTGCCGTAGAACTGGATGCCGTGATGGCAGATATCGAGGAGCGGCTCGTTCGGAGTTACACAGGTCATGGTGACGGGGAGATCGGGGGGTGGCGATAGGGAGTTCAACTCCAGTGTCGTTAAATGCACCAGGCGTTCCTCGCTCTCCGGCATCACTATCAAGACCAGCAACAGGAAAACCTCGGCATCATTGGCTCCGCGATGGACTTCGACCATATACCCAGCCCGTACGGCAGGCTCGCGCGTGAAAAGTGCGCGCAAGGCCAAGACCAACGTCTCCGTTGAAATGGTCGGGGGACACGCCCCGACTGTCTCATCTTGCTGGAGCTTTTCCTGAGTGAAGAATCCAAGGGGACGCCCCGCCAGGAGGGCGCTGATTTCCGGTGGATAAAGCGCCACACGGTCCAGATTCGGGTTCAGCATGAGTGTCGCGCCTTGGGTCAGCTCAAAGAGGCGCCGGCCGCTCATGGCCACGATCCCAACCTTCAATGCCGAAGCCTCCTCCGCCTGTTTGCGATCGCTAAAAAACGGCAGGACGGTCTGCTGGTTGTCGGGTCGAACGAACTGGACGAACCGGATGCGCCCTGGCGGCACGGGGCCGTGCGGGACGTGCGCGTACACCGTCGAGTCAAGAAGTGCCTTAAAGACGGCTTCTTCGGTCTGTCTCCGACCCTCGGAATTTGCCGCCGACCTTGCGGCCTCCAACAATGTCTGGAGCTGGGACGTTGGCACGGTTGCCATGCGCGGGTGGGCCGAAGCTAATCCAGGTCCTTAAGCAACGCGCTCATACTGACGCCGAAACCTTCGGCAACCCGCTGAAGGGTCGTCAGGGTGATGTTTTTCTCGCCACGCTCAATGGCCGAGTAGTAAGCCCGATGCATATGGATTCGGTCCGCAAAGTCGTCTTGGCTTAGCCCACTAATTCGTCGTTGCGCGCGCAGCGACTGACCTAGCTTGGCCGCCAGGGAGGTCGGTTTTGTCATGCCGACACGCTAGGTCGGCGCTACTTTCTACTCTACCACCTTATGAGTAGACTATTTATAAGTATCATTGCGGATAAAGGCATGTTGCGCATTCACGATCCGGAGACCGATACGTCCCTGACCTCCATATCCCGTGGATGCTGGAAGAGGCATTCCGTGTTCAGCTGGGGCGTCACCTGGATGCAGGAGGCCAGTCGCGGCTTCTGTGGGAGGTGGGTGGTTGCTTTGCCGTCGTGCTCTATCAACTGGTCGATCGGGACCTCCTCCCACCGACCGAACGTCAACGCGCCCTCGCAGCACGCATAAGCAAGGTGCCGCCAAGCCCCGCGTTTCGTAGAGGCTGTTTCTGCTGGCCAGCGTCGGCCGGAGGGTGATCAACTGGCCGGCGTGTTCGTCATCGCCGGTCGGTCGCGTGCTGGAAGCGTCCTGGTGTACACGGCTCTCCCTGGCAAGGTGCTCGTCGGCGAACCGGCATCGTGGCGGCTTTTCAGGACGTTTCGGGTGGTCGGATTCACATTGTTACGGGTGGCCAGTTTGAGTGCATTTTAGGTGGCCGCTTTGGATCGTTACGGCTGGTCGGCTTCGCCTGGAATACGCAATGACGGCACACCATCCCGGAAACCACGCCCAGACCGCCTAGAAAGGAACAATCGCACCGCGACTTGCATAGTCTCGTGGTGCACACGTCCCATGGTCTTCCCGTTGGCTACACCAAAAACCTGACTATCCATTTCGAAACCTGACGCTATCGATGATCGTCGGCATCAGCCGATCGCCTAACGCAGCAATCAATAGCTTTGCAACGTGCACTACCGACTCCGCTTCAGCCTTCGTTGCGCCGGTCACAGAGGAGATCGCGGCGCCGATTTGTCGGAGATTCAATTCGGCAGCAGCCTCTTGCTGCCGCGCAAGCTCAAGCAACACTGCGGTCCATAGAGCTCGGCTGATTCTCTCCCGTCTTGAGTCTTGAAGTTCGCGTTTTCGGTACTCGCCGTATCGCCTGTAGATGTCTGGATCGAACTGGAAGAATGTTGATGCACGCATACCTGCAGCGCAACACAGTTGCCGGAACGGAGGGAGTAAACTGCCAGGAACTGCTATCATTTGGATCAGGGCCTCGCGCAGACGCTCCTTCGATTCCCTAGGCACCCGTCTTACGGCGAGTTGAGGCCGCCCTTGTGGAACGCTATCGATCAATCGCGACTGCATCACTAGGAGAGGCGATTCAAAGACGGCTCGCGGGGCCATCCCGAGCTCAGCAGTCGCAAGGAAAACAGTAGTCAACTGCGGACAGGCTCCGCGCTTTCGAATCCGCTCCAAGAGCCTCGTGACGGTAGGCATCTGCTCTGTTCGTGATCGTCGTTCCTGTCTAGTCTCTCCAGCAAGCGCATTCGTCACGACCTTAAGCGCATCCTTTCCGACGCCCTTCCATTCCGTGTCCGCAACAAGTCGAATCAGATCCTCGGTTTGCTTCTGCTCCCACATGTAGAAGTGACCCAACGGCCTTCTTCGTCTCTCCCACTCACGAAGGTCGTGCCCACATTTGTGACATTTGGTGCGCCTTTCGATATCACGTAAGGACGCACGAGCTGAGCCGCATCGCGGACAAGCGATGAGCAGAGGGCAGCCGTCGCGAGGACAAACATGGGCCGTCTTCAATTGCCAAATCAGACGTTCTGGACAATCGGGTGAACCCGAAGCAAAGCATTCAGGACACCAACGGAGTCTTCCCAAGATTGCGCCAGTTCCATTCGGTGCAAGCATCGGCGCCAACTTCAGCAGGCTTCCACAGGCCAGGATCTGCTGCCCGGTCAGCTCCTCGAGTCGGCGTAAGTATGTTCTTGTGGCATCCGAGTATCCCGCCAGCGCTGGGAAGCTCAACGCTCCGAACTTCACCGCTGGACCGACCTCGTCAGCGCATCTCATCGAGAAGATGAGCCGTTGAACTCGCAAAGGAGAGACGCCGTGTGTGTGCGCCAGCCGTAATACATAGGAAGGAACTGACTCGACGAGTTCTGTGCCCGTATCGGCCAGACGCAACGGTGCAAGCCTTGTCATCAAGTTGCACCAACAGGTGACCGCGCTGGCTTACGCGCCCTCGCGCCGCGTCTCCGCGAAGCAGCCTTCTGTTGCTGGGGCGGCTCAGAGGGCAGTGTTGGATCCAAAGAAAACAATATCGCTTCACCGACAATGATTTCTTGCTCAAGAAGCAGTAGTTGGGGAGGCAGGTACTTCGAGTCCTCAAAGTGGTCCCATGCAATTGCTTTAGCGTCGCTCGCCTTCCAGTAGATCCTCGCCCTATCTACGTGCGAGTAAACCTCCCCGGGAACGCCAAACGACCACTGGTACAATTTAGCAGCTTGCGTTGTAAGCATTCCAATTGGCAATTCACACTGCTCTTCTATGCCCTGCAGAACGCCAAGGAATGAAACCTTTTGAGGTCGCGACTTGCCGTACCGGTTGATATGTACAGTCAGTGAGCGGCGATTGATATGCTGACTGTGATTCCAAACTTCCAGCAGATCGTACGTGCCGGCGATGATGATCCGTATATGCGCATTTAACGCCAGGACTCTGAGTGCATCCAGGTAGTCAGATGGCAAATGCCTTCCTGGTGCCAAGCACATGAGCTGACCTTCGTCGATGATGAGGACTTCAAGTCCGTACGCTGTTGCGAGTCGCTCGACGATCGAGGTCCAACGCCACTCCGCAACGTCGTCGATCTCGTCGTTCGCGCTTGCCAGCACATCTTTCGGAAGAATCTCTGCCGGATCCGAGCGGAATGGATCGCCCAGCGCAGAGTAAATGTCAAAAATCAGCTTCTTCTGGCTGAACTTGCCTTGCTGGCTGTTGTTTGCGTTCAAGTGGATCAACGGAATGCGGTCTTTCGGGATCGAATCGCCATACAATTCGTCGGCCAGCATCTTCAAGAGCGTAGTCTTACCCGCACCCGATGCGCCCGTGACAAAGCACACGGATCCAAGCTCTGCATAGCTGGCAAACGCGAAGACCAGCTTGAGTGCTCGCTCGAAGTGTTCATGCATTAAGACCTTGCCTTTTCGTGAGTGCGACACGTGTTCACCGGCTCTCGAAGATGGGGATTTCGTTGGCGTTGATTGAGTCAAACTCGTCGAGCGTCGACTCGGACCCTGGCGTCTGCGCGGTCGTGGAAGCCGCGTTTGAGGCCGGTTTTTCTGTCTCGGAGCAGAAGCGGGAAGCCTGTCGAGCCTTTTTAAGGTATGCCGCCTCTTTCTGTTTTGTAACTGTCTGATTGGTCTTTGCTCTGGCGTGGTATTCAAGCAGACTCACGTGCTCAGCAAGGCGCACCGACGTGTCCTCTCCTCCCATCTCACTGTGCTTGGGGGAAAAGGCATCAATTGTTCCCAGCGACGTGATCGCATACATCAAGGTGGGGTCGCAGGCGTCTAGCCGCATTGCATCGAGCTTTGCGCCTCGCAAATGCATCGCTGCAAGTTCGTTCGACGAGAATGTTGCGCCACCGAACCGCAACCCCTTCTTGCGATCCCAAGTGTCGCGGCGCGTCTGTCCACAGGGCACTGCGGTTATCAGACGGAATGCTCGATCATAGACAAAGGGCCTGCAGCACTGCGGAAACTCAGCCCTGCCTTGCTTCCATAGATCTTCCGGCGACAACTCTTCATCCTTCGCTGGCTGTTTGTTGTAGATCTCGAATATCCAGTGATCGATAATTTTAATTAACTCTGCAATCTCGTAAATTGCCCGGCGTTTTCCCTTTTTCTTTCCGTCGGAGGCCCGTCCCATTTTGTCGTTTGCTAATCCCCCGACTAGTTGCTGCAAGAACGCATTCAAACGGGCGAAAAATGCCTCTATCCGTGCGCCCCATTGGGCGCCGCTTCTCGGTCGATAGACTCCGCTCACATTCAGCGCTGCCAGCATTTGTGCGACACAGGCATTATTGAACTCGCTTCCGCCGTCGTAACTGATATTGGATGGCAAGCAGCCGTTTCGGCTGACGGTGTCACTCAAAGCGATCGCTGCTGCCAGCCTGTTCGTGCTGCCAAAAAGGTAGCCGCGACCCAACACGTAGCCCGACTCTTGGTCGATGAGCGGGATAACGATGGGGCGTGGCCAATCTCCGATTTCTTCGTCACGCGTGGCAATCACATCGACCGGGGTGCAGTCGATGTGTGCGAATAGACCGGGAATGGGAGGCGAAATTGCGCGATTTCGCGGATCGGTTGACGCCCGTTCCGCGTGAAAACCGCGCTTCCCCCTGCTTGCCAGAGCGCGTTTTTCTGGTGTTAGAGCCGCGTTGTAGTGCTTTCTGAAGGTTTCCAACGAAGGTCGATAGATCTTGGCTTCTTCCGCCTTGTTCAGAAATTCGCCATACGCAAAGATCAAGGACGGTTTTGGCGATTCCTTGATATGTTCAAGGGCGATTTGGTGCATACAATCCACACAGTCTTCAGGAATGTATGGACGTCTTCCTCTGTCGCCCGTGCGCTGAATAAACGCAGACAGAGCCGGCGCTCCTTCTGCCTTCGCCTGTTCGAGCTTGGTCTTGTAGCGATAGTCAGTTGAGTTGAGCGGGACCTGGCATGCCCGCGCAGCTTGATATGCAGTGAGTGCGTTCTGGGCACGAGAAATCTCCTTCCCAGTAGCACTCATCAGTCGCCGCGCAAGGTCGCCGACTTCGTCCCTCCTTGTTAGAGGCGACAGCGGCGATCAATCGTTCCCGACTTTCTACGTCCTCGGCTGAATGATAGTAGAGGAAGTTTTCTCCAAGGGGACTCGAGCTTAGTGATCCGTGAAGTTCACCCGCGATCAGCCCCTGTAGCAACAGATCTCCATTTGCATGGGCAAACCTGACTAGTAAGTCCGCGTGACTGAGCGGGCCATGCAAGAGTTTTTTGCGCATGGTTCTCAGCATTGACAGTTGCGCGTCACTCAAGGACTCTCGGCTCGCCGTTACAAGCACAGCAAGGTTGCCGGCGAAGATGGACGAGTACATACCGCTGTGAAACAGATGGAAGTCTATCCCCAAGCGCTCACACGACCTCGCGGCCGGGCCCCATGTCCAAGCACCGTCCTGACAAATCCAATCCCCCGGTTCGGATTGTTGGAGCGCGGTCAATCCGTCAATAGGCTTGCACTCTGAGAGAACAAACTTGCTTGATCTCAAGGACAAATAATCTGGTGTCCAACGAGATGGATGTCGCCGTCCGCTGCGATCATGCTTCGTAATACAGAGCTGAGGTGGCTGGTCCCATGTACATAATACTTCGGGATCGAGCTCAGCCCTATGCAGAAAGACCAGCTCAACGCAACGCGATTCCCATTGCAAGGTATGCCCACTCGCACGACTCGCAAACGAACCACTTTGATTCATCAGACCGCCGACTCCAACCAATCTTGTCGGCGCTGACGTAACCGCACCCAGTATGTACTGCCGTCCTTCGGCAGTCAGGTTCTTCCAGGCATCGAGCTTGACGATATCTTCGACGGTGATCATTCCCGCTCTCCCCAAACAATAGTCAGCCAGACCGATTGAACCGGTTGAAGTGTCGCGCGGCCCGGCACCCAGTCACAGACAACAACTGAGGCTCTTAAGGCCCCAAGGCTCCTCACCGAGCACTCTCCGATACATTTAATATTCTCCTGAGCCCAGTATGCGGAGAGATTGAAATGACGCGACACTTGGAGGTTCAACGTCTTGCCGCGTGTGCCTGGGCAGACTTCTTGGTCGTCTCAACTCTCGCACCGAGCCTTTCTTCAGCAGAAAGAATACTTTTTAGCGAATCACACTTTCGCAAATCGACCAGGGGCAACAGCGTGCGCCCTAGCATCTTGAGACGGTGGCTCACTGGCGTTGTGCCCAACGATTCGACGCTCCGTCGGATGGATCGTCGGATCCCCGGCAGCCACCAGCTTTATTGCCATCCGCTGTGGAGCATTCTGCAATGCAATGGAAATCCGCCGGATGAAATTCTCTACCTTCTGGCTCCAAGGATTTGCGAATCAATGCATTCCAGCGAATGCACCGGACCAATTCGGCGTCCTACGCTAAAGAAACTGGACCCGCCGCTATTTGAAGTTATTGCAGCGACACCGACGATCGATAGCTTGGCTGCACTCCTTTTCTCTGTGAAACGTCTTACGCACGAAGCCAATTTCTCGCTCGCAGTTGTGGCAATGAAATCGTTTTTTCGCGTGGCGCTTATGCTTGGTGCATTTCGGCCGCTGGCTTGCGTCACGCCACGGCTAATCGCGCTCGTATGTCAGAGCTTCCCGCTATCCAACGCCTCTGCGCGCTGGCTCCCGGCGGCTGAGATTGAGCGTATAGCCAGCCAGTTATGCCAACTGCTGGCATCTGAACTGCTGGAGGAGATGACTACATTGCCGACGTCTGAAAAACAGCTTCATTGGGTGCATGTTGTGAAAATGCTCAACGCGTTATTTGAGCCCCGGATCGATTCCCTTGTTCCTCATGCATACAACTTGTCATTGCTTCTTGCGGATAGCGCATATGATTCTGTCGCGCTGAGCACTTGGGGTAATCGTACTATTGCGTGGATGGGGGTCGAGGAACTCGCTCCACCCGTCCTATGGACATCACTACCATTTGATAAACGCAATCCCAAGAGAGTCGATTTCGCAGGACTACCGTTCAATTCATGGATCGAAGTCGAGTCGCACACGGTTCGACTCTGATGCGGCACTCGGCTCTTGCCGGCGCTGGTAGCCATCTGGATAAGAGCGCTCGGCTTGTTCATCGCCAGCGATCGTTCCAGGCCTGTTGCAGCGCTGATCTGGCTGTCGTCCAGGTTGCGCGGGCGTAATTTCCGCATTTCCACCAGTAAGTGAGAGAGAAATTCCACGAAATACTGAGAAATCCCCCACTATTTAGTGGGCTGCCCACGGGACTGATACCCAATCAAAAAAATGGCGCGCCCGGAGGGATTCGAACCCCCGACCAATGGCTTCGGAAGCCACTACTCTATCCGGCTGAGCTACGGGCGCTTGGATGAGATGCTGGCGCGGATGCGCGCCGAGCGGGACGGGGAGTATAGCGGAGGTGGGTGGGGATGCCCATGGTGGACACACCGCGCGGAAGGCCCTCACCGCAACCCTCTCCCCGGATGAGGAGAGGGCATGGCTTGATGCCATCGATCAACGTGCCTTGATGAGCTGGGTCAAGGTGTCCGGCTTGCTGGTATCGCGCTCCAGGTGCGGATACTTCAGGCCACCGTGGTAATCGATGCGGATGGTCTTGTACTCGTCGAAGTTCTTCACCAGCAGTTCGATCGACTGGCTCTGATCCTTCGCGGCCGCGGTGACGGCTTCCTTGAGCGCATCAGGGTCGTAGTCCTTGCCGTTGACGGCAACGATGGTCATGCCAGGGGAAATGCCGGCGTTGAACGCGGGGCTGTCCCACAGCACATCGCTGAGGGCGCCATCCTTGCCGATGGAGAGACCGAGCGAATACATCAGATCGGCCGAGTGGCGGCGTGCTTCGAACGCCTTGATCGCATCGGACGGCTTGTCGGTGTACACCAGCTTCCAGCCATGCGATTGCACACCGCCGATCAGCGGACCGTGGCCATCCAGGCGCGTGCGCAGATAGCTCTTCCAGTCGTACGGCGCGATGTCATTGAGCGTCTTGGCCACGTCGTCGAAGGTGTAGGTGTCCACATCCCAGGCTCCGGGGTTCACGCCGAAGAAGGCCTTGCCGAAATCGTCAATGGTCTTCTTGCCGCCGGTGAGTTCACGCAGCTTGCCATCCACGTCCAGCCAGATCATTTCGCCGGCGGAGTAGTAATCCTCGCTCGCCTGGTAGTTGCGATACGGCAGCGGGCGACGCATGGCGATGGTGGGGTCGTTGGTGGTGTCCTGCACATTGCGCCAGCTTGCCAAGCCCGGACGGCCACGGTCATAGGTGGCGGCAACGGCGGCGAGCACGTCCTTGTACTGCTGGTCGCTCCACAGACCCGAGCGTGCGGCCATCACCTGGCCCCAGAACTGCGTCTGGCCTTCATAGACCCACAACAGCGAATCACCCATCGGCACGTTGAAGTTCGGCGTGGCCAGATCCGCACCGCGACGGTATTTGCCGTCCCAGGAGTGGTTGAACTCGTGCGAAAGCAGGTCGCGCATGCCCCAGCTCTTGTCCCATTCGGAGAAGTAGCCAACCCCTGTGCCGTCTTCGCTGGAACGGTGATGTTCAAGACCCTCGCCACTCATCTTGTCGCTGAGCGAGAGCAGGAAATCGTAGTGATTGTAGTGGTGCGCGCCGTACAGCTTGTACATCTGCTGCACGAGCTGGCGATGGACTTTCACCTGTTCCGGCGTGATCTCCAGATACTTCGGATCGTCCGCCACGATGTCCATGTGCACCGGCGTGCTCGCACCCGGATCCAGATCGACGCGCTTGAAGTATTTGCCGGCATAGATCGGCGAATCGACCAGGTCGTCGTAGTTGATCGGCTTGAAGTGCACGGTGCCGCCTTCCTGCGAGGCCACGTCCAGCGCGCAACCGAACTGCCAGCCGGCCGGCAGCGTCACGCTGGCATCGGTCTGGATCTGGCGCGCGTAGTAGCCGGCCGGATACACCGACACTGTGTTCCACTCCAGGTTGAGCATTTCTGGCGTCATCACCACGCGGCCCTGGCGCGTGTCTTGCGGCGAGAGGAACTGGAAGTCCACTTCCACGCTGGTTGCGCCTTGCGGCACGTCCACGCGGAATGCGTAGACGTTGTATTCGTCGCGCGTCCACGGCAGCGTCTGGCCGTTGGCCTTCACCACCAGGCCGGCAAGCTTGTCGATCGGGCCGGTGGGCGAGTGATTGCCGGGAATCCATTCCGGATAGAGCAGCGTAAGCGGACCGGCCGCCGCGGGAATCACTTCATGCACGCGGAATACGCGGTGGGCGAGGTCCGTCGCGTCCACGTCGATCTTCAGTGTTCCGGCACTGTAGGGAACATTCTGCGGTGCGGGCACGTCATCGGCCTGAACGGCAAGACTGGTGCATCCAAGCGCGGTGGCGAGGATGGCGGCGGCGAGCGGGGTGCGTTTCAAGGGAGTCTCCTGGGTCGACCGGCCGCCAACCTGAATGTGAAAGCAGCCGAAAGTCCCGATGCTAGCCATGTGCACAGCCCGCGCTCCCCTGCCAGAGGTCACGCGCAGGCCTTGCGTGGCCTGAATCTCGAACATCTTTGAGCGAAGCGTGGAAGTTCCCTCACAAAGCTGAACTGCGGAAGCCCACAAACCGCATGGATGAGCCCGGTTCAGGTCGGTTGTTACAATCTTGTTACGTCGCGTAACCCCGCGCGACCCCTCGCCGCGACTTCCCCATCGTGTCGAAGGCCTATAACAAAGAATGGAGTCCTCCATGAATAAGCTAGCCCTCTCGGCCGCCGTGGCCGTTCTCGCTCTGTCCCCCGTGCTGAGCCAGGCCGCCCATGCGGACGACAACAGCACCAGCACCCCGACCTACGGCGCCAACGTCAACCCCAACTGGCAAGACAACTTCTTCGTGGCCGGCCAGCTGGGTCAGACCCAGTACCGCGTGGACAGCGACGTGCTGAACACCAACCACGGCACATTCCAGAACATCCGCTTCGGCTGGCGCTGGAACGGCATCATCGGCCCGGAAATCGGCTACACCTATCTCGGCCAGCCCAAGTGGTCCGACGGTTATAACCAGCTGTCGGTGAAGCCGCGCGCGGCTACCATCGGCGTGAACGGCAAATACAACTTCTATCAGAACTGGTTCGTCACGGCCCACGCCGGCTACCTGCGTTCTGAAACCAAGTTCGCCGCCATTGGCGCCTTCGGCACCGACCGTTACCAGACCTGGAACAATGGCCTGTATGCCGGTCTGGGCGTGGGTTACGACATCACCCATAACTTCAGCCTGGGCTTGAACTACGACAACTACCGCCTGCAGTCGGGCAACGGCACCAGCCTTGACAACATCGGCGTACCGCACAGCCGCACCAACGTGGCTGCGTACTCCGCTTCGGTGGAATACCGTTTCTGATAAAGCGTCCCACGTAAGCGTGAGTTCGACCAAACCCCCGGCTTGCCGGGGGTTTTTTATTACCTGCCCCCCGGCTTGCCGGGGGTTTCTTTTGCCGGTCATACCCGGCCAGCGCACGCCGCCTAAAGTTCGCGCCGGCACGGCCGATAGCCCTCACAAGCCTCTTTCGTGGCTCCACCGGCCTAAGGACCGATATATGAAAACCGTGCTCGTTGCGACCTTGCTGCTGGTCGCCCCCATCGCGGCCCACGCCGCTTGCGCAGCTACCGATTTCGCCATCCAAGACGTCAAAGTCGCGGCAGTCGGTTCGGGCATTGCCACTCGCCTCAGCGTGAAGGGCAAGCTGGTCAACAACTGCTCCGCCGCCGCCGCCGCACAGGTGCGCCTGGATGCCAAAGACGGTTCCGGCAACGTGCTGGCCTCCAAGATGGGCTGGCCCGCCGGCACCACCAATCTGAGCCCCGGCCAGTCGGTGGATTTCGACCTGGGCCGCCTGCTGCATTATCAATCGGACATGCAGAGCTATCAGCTCAGCGTGGTCGAAGTGAAGGCTTGGTAAGACGCTTCAAGCGTAAAGTGTGTGTGAACCTGCCGACGGTATGTAAATACCGTCGGTTTTTTTGTGGGTGATGGATTGAGATGTACGCGCTTGCGTGATGTACGCGCTTGCGTGATGTACGCGCTTGCGTGATGTACGCGCTTGCGTGATGTACGCGCTTGCGTGATGTACGCGCTTACATAAAGCGCAAATCTTGCCCACCGTCATTCCGACGAAGGCCGGAATGACGGTGGGCAAGATTTTATTTCGCGTTGAAGGCGCCTTCAGCGCTGATAACGAGGTGCGCAGCCATAGGCATATGGCCAAGGCGATGAAGCGACGCGGCGCTCAGTGCAACGTAAACAGCTTGTCGAATCCGGCCACACGCAGCGTGCCGCGCAATGCAGTGCTCGCATTGACGATGCGGATTTCAGCGCGATCACCGCCCGCATGCTCGCGCAGCAGCAATAGCATGCCGAGCGCAGAGCTATCCATGCTCTCCACATCACCCAGGTCGATCACATAGCTGCGCGAGGGCTTGCGCTCACCCAGACAGGCTTCGTGAAAGCTGCGGTGCACGCTGAAGTCGAAGCGATTGCCGAATTGCAGGGTGACGCAATCCTGTTCGTGGTCGTGTTGAACGTTGAGACTCATGGCAATGGCTCCTTAGAACAGTTCGATCTCGCCGGCATCCATGCTGTTCTGCAGGGCCGGACCGCGCGAACGAATGCGGGCTTTTTCACGCTGCAGCGCCAGACGTTCGCGCACGCGTTCGGAATGCTGGCGCAATAGCTGCGCGTCGAACGATTCGCACGCCAGCGCTTCGATGTCGCGCGTGGTTTCGGTGGCAACGCCTTGCAGTTCCACCAGGCGTGTACGCGTCTGGTTCAACAGCTGGCTGAGGATGTCTTCAAATTGCAGCGATCGGATGGTGGTGGATACGTCGTTGCCCAGGCCGCGGTTGATTTCCACCACTTGATCGGCCACGGCGCTGGTGCGTGCGTCGCTTTCGGTGACGTGCGCCATCATGGCATCGATGCCGCCCTTGGCCGACAGCGCCACATTCAAATCCTGCGAAGCGAGTTCGCCCACCAGGCCACGCACCTGCTCCATTGCGATGCGTGCGCGTTCCACGTGGCTGCCGATCTGCTCGTTGAACTGATTGGAATGGCTGGCCAGGTTACGAATCTCGCCCGCCACTACCGCAAAACCGCGCCCGGCTTCACCGGCACGCGCCGCTTCGATGGCCGCGTTAAGCGCCAGCAGGTTGGTTTCTTCGGCAATCGTGTTCACGTTTTTCAACAGCGCGAACACCGCATCCATTTCCTTGGACATGCCGTCGATGCGATAGACGATGCGCAGGCTTTCGCGCGAAAGCTGCACAATCAAGCCAACGAAGTGTTCCAGCAGATCGCCCGTGCGCGCGGCAAAATCCTGCACCGAGACGCCGCCATTCTGCACATCGATAATCTGCTTGAGCAGCGACTGCTGCATGCCGGTTTTCTGCGACAAGCCATCGAAACCGCCGCCCAGTTCCGAGACGGCGTCACGCAGCAAGTCCAGCGCCTGGTGCAATTCGCGCGCGGCATGCCCCATTTCATCCACCAGCGCGCCGCGCACATCCTCCAGCGCTTCACGCACGGGACCATGGTCAGGCGCCGGCGGCGCTTCCACCACCATGGACGACGAAAGACGGCGGCATTCGAAGATCCACAGCGCGCACAGCGCGGTGATCAGAACGGGCGCCATCCACACCGGATTCCAGATGAGGCACAGCAGCAAGGCAACGAGGCTCGCGCCGATGCCGATCAGCGGGCGTGGAGCGGAAGCGGGCAGGATGGCAGACATAGGTCATTCCGATACGTCAGGATGCGGCGCGTCGTGCGCCGACAGTGGGTTGTTGCGCGAGCACCAACAGGCGCGCGGCGATCTCTTCGAGCGGCAGCTTTTCGTCGGCGGCGCCGAGTTTCCACGCGGCGCCGGGCATGCCCCATACCACCGAGCTGGCCTCGTCCTGCACCAGCGTGGGCGCGCCGCTTTCGCGCAGTTCAAGCAAACCGCGCGCGCCGTCATCGCCCATGCCGGTCAGCAACACGCCGATGGCGGCGGAACCGACGCTCGCTGCGGTGGAACGAAACAGCACATCCACGCTCGGTTTGTGTCGATTCACCTGCGGGCCATCGTGCAGGCGGCAAACGTGCTTGGCGCCGTCCCACATCACCAGCAGGTGCTCGCCGCCCGGCGCGATGTATGCGTGGCCAGGCTGGATGGGTTGACCATCGCGCGCTTCGCACACGCGCATCGCCGAGCAGTTATTCATGCGTGTGGCGAACGGCCCGCTGAAAGCGGCCGGGATGTGCTGCGTGACCACGATCGGCGGTGCATCCGGCGGCATCGATTCCAGTAGCACGCGAATGGCTTCGGTGCCGCCGGTGGATGCGCCCACGGCGATGATGCGCATGCTGCCGCGCGTGCCCGGCGATTGCGAGCGCGGCAGCACCGCGTCTGCGGAAAGCCGCGGCGCGACGTCGAGCTTCTGCACCTGCGTGTAGGGACGTGGACGCGTACGCGCAGCCAGTTTCACTTTCGCGCAGATCTCCTGCGCGCTTTCGGCAAAGCAGTTGGCCAGATCGCTCGACGGCTTGGTGAAGAAATCCACCGCACCGATTTCCAGCGCACGCAACGTGACTTCCGCGCCGCGCTCGGTAAGCGATGACACCATCACCACCGGCATCGGCCGCAGGCGCATCAGGTTTTCGAGAAAGGTGAGCCCGTCCATGCGCGGCATCTCCACGTCGAGCGTCAGCACATCCGGGTTGAGCTGCTTGATCTTGTCGCGCGCGATCAACGGATCGGCGGCCGCACCCACCACCTCGATGCCGGGATCGGAATCGAGCATGGCCGACAGCAGCTTCCGCACCAGGGCGGAATCGTCGATGACCAGTACGCGGACTTTTTCCATGAGCGTTTTTTCTCAACTAATCTAGGGGTTGTTCGTCGTCCCGCCGAAAGCCGGGGCGACGGTGTTGAGGTTTGGCGTCAATCACATCAACCATGGCCTCACTGAAACTCAAAACAATTCCACCTCTCCCTTTATCGGATCGTTCGCCAAACGCTTGAGGTAGCGCTGCTCCGTGGCCGCCAGCTCCGCATCGCGCTGGGTGCGCAACTGCCTTACGCGAACCCTTCCGCTGGCGGGAAAGAACTGCAATTGGCGCGGGTAGATATCGCCCACGTCGGAGGCCACCAGCGGCAGCCCTTCGGTTTCCAGGTAGTGCTGCACGAAGGCGATGTTGCGCTTGCCCACATCGGTCATCTGCGCCAGCACGCGGCCGCCGCCGAAGATCTTCACCCGCAGCGATTCGCGCCGCCCACCGGCCTTCAGGATCGCGTTGATGAGCTGTTCCATCGCGTCGCTGCCATAGCGCGCGGCGCGGCCGACAGCCGACGACCAATCGTTGCGCTCGCCACTCATCGGCGCCGGCAGCATGAAGTGGTTCATGCCACCGATGCGGCGCTCGTCGTCGCGGATGCACGCGGACACGCACGAGCCGAGCACCGTGGAAACCATCTCCTCCTGCGCGCTCACATAGAACTCGCCGGGAAGCACTTTCACGGTCATGCAGCTATGCGTGGGGTCCCAGAACCTGCGCATGTGCTCGAAACCGGGCAACACGGGTGCGTGTTTGTCTCGCGCTATGGCAACGCCTGGCAGAACGGCTGTCATCGTGTGCACTTCCGGTAGACGGTACGGCCGACCAGTTCGAACGAATCGCTGAGGCCATACATCGATTCAGAATGACCCAGGAACAGATAGCCTCCCTGCTCGAGCAGGCCGGCATAGCGTTCGAACAGGCGCTGCTTGGTCGGCTTGTCGAAATAGATCACCACGTTGCGGCAAAAAATGGCGTCGAACGGCCCGCGCATCGGCCAGTCGTGCAACAGGTTGAGCGGTTGGATGGTGACCAGTTCGCGCAAGCGCGGATGCACGCAGGCGTAGCCTTCGTAACGGCCTTCGCCGCGCAGAAACCATTTGCGCCGGCGCTCATCGCTTACGCCGTCCATGCGTTCGAGCGCATACAGCCCGGCACGCGCCTGCTCCAAGGCTTGCGGCGAAAGGTCGGTCGCGAGGATGCGCGCATCGACGCTGCTGCCCGTGCGCTCCAACGCTTCGGCCAATACCATCGCCAAGGCGTACGGTTCTTCGCCGGTGGAACAACCGGCCGACCAGATGCGCAATCGCCCATTGTGCTTTTTTTCTTCGAGCCAGCGTGGCAGCAGTTCGCTCACCAGCAGGTCGTAGTGGTGCATCTCGCGGAAGAACGAAGTGACGTTGGTGCTGATGGCGCTGGCCAGTTCGCCCAGTTCGCCCTCCGGATCCGTGCGCAGCAATTGGCAATAGCTGCCGAACTCTTTCAGGCCCAATGCACGCAGTCGACGTTGTAACCGACCTTGCACGAGCTGGTGTTTCTGCTCGCCCAGCGCGATGCCGCAATGCTGGTAGACGAAGTCGCGCAGGAATTTGAATTCGGCGTCCGCCAGCAGCGGGCCGCTTACGCCTGTGGCGACGTTGGACTCTGTGAGTGCTGCGGTGGTCATGTCCGGTCCTGGTGGGCGCCGACGTCGTTGGGTTGCGGAAGCGGCGCCCTCTCTTCGAAGGGAGAGGGCGCGAGCAGCGATGTGCTTAGAATTCCTTCCACACGCTGGCGTCGGCCGTCTCCGCGACCGCACGGCGTGCCGGTGTGGCGGCAGGCGGTGTCGACTGGCGCACGGCGGCAAACACCGCTTCGGTTTCGGCCATGATGGCCGCGGCTTTGGGCTTTGCGGACGAGGCAGCGACCGCGTCATCGCCGAAGCGGAAGAAGTTCACCTGACGCGACAGTTCGCCAGCCTGTTCGTGCATGGCGCGTGCGGCGGCGGAGGCTTCTTCCACCAGCGCGGCGTTCTGCTGCGTCATCTCGTCCATCTGCGACACGGCGTTATTGACCTGATCGATGCCGGCCGATTGTTCCTGGCTGGCGGCCG
The DNA here is from genome assembly GCF_003363155.1 of Dyella monticola. GTDB lineage: Bacteria > Pseudomonadota > Gammaproteobacteria > Xanthomonadales > Rhodanobacteraceae > Dyella_B > Dyella_B monticola. The sequence continues at coordinate 53,037 of NZ_QRBE01000019.1, forward strand.
CGATCTCGGCCACGATGTCGGTGACTTTCTTGACGCTCTCGACGATGTCCGCCAGCGCCTTGCCGGATTGGTCCACCAGCTCGGTGCCCGCGCGCACCTTGTCCGCGCTGTCGTTGATCAGCAGCTTGATTTCCTTGGCGGCACCCGCGCTGCGCTGCGCGAGGTTGCGCACTTCGGTGGCGACCACGGCGAAGCCACGGCCCTGTTCGCCGGCACGCGCCGCTTCCACGGCGGCATTGAGCGCCAGCAGGTTGGTCTGGAAGGCGATTTCGTCGATCAGGCTGACGATGTCGGAGATCTTGCGGCTGGAGCTGTTGATCTCGCGCATGGCGGTGACCGCCTGCGCCGCCACTTCGCCGCCGCGCTCGGCTTGTTCGCGTGCACCGCGAGCAAGCTGGTTGGCATGGCTGGCGTTCTCGGCGTTCTGCTTCACGGTGGAGGTCATTTCCTCCATCGAGGAGGCGGTTTCTTCCAGGCTGGAGGCCTGCTCTTGCGTACGCTGGCTGAGATCGTCGTTGCCGCGTGCGATCTGCTGCGCCGCCGTGCTCACGGCATCGGAGCCCTGGCGCACTTCCGAGACGATGTCGACCAGGCGCTGATCCATCGTGCGCAGCGCACCGAGCAGTTGGGCGAGTTCATCTTTGCCTTTCACTTCGATGTCGTGGCCCAGCTTGCCGCCGGCGATTTCGTTGGCCATCTTCATGGCATGGCTCAGCGCGCGCGAGATCGAGCGGATCAGCAGCGCCGAGCGCAGTGCCGCGAACAGCAGGCCGGCGATCAAGGCGATCAAAGTGATCATGCGGATGCGCTGGTAGCTCTTCACCTGGTCGGCGAAGATCTGGCCCGCTTCATCGCTCTGCACTTTCACCAGCTTGGCCATGGCATCCTGGCGCTGCATCAAGAGTGGGCGCAGTTCCATTTCCACCGTGTCGGATGCGCCGGTGTCGGCTTGCTTGATGGCGTCGAGCACGTCCTGCTTGGCATCGTTGTAGTCTTTGTCGCTGGAGTGCCAATCTTTCGAGGCCGCCGCTACCGCCGGGCTGACTTGCAGTTTGTCGAAGCGGCCGCGGTAGTCGTCCAGCTCCTTCTGATAGCGCTGGAATTCCACCATCTTCTGCTTGACCTGATCGGGCTTGCCGACCAGTGCGGCAGCCTCGCTCAAGGTGAGGAAGGATTTGAGCGAATCGGCGCGAACCTGATCCAGAATCTGGCTGGGCACGAGGCCCGATTCGTAGATGCGCTGCGTGCCGGCATTTTGTTGCGACATCGAATACAGGCCGATGCCCGCGCCGGCCAGCAGCATGAAGCCGAGCAAGCCGACCAGCATGATCAGTCGCGCCCGCACGGTGAGCGATTTGAAGGTGAGTTTGGGGAAACGCAGTTTCATGAGTGTTTAGTCCTTCAGGCCACAGCTTTCACATCGTGGGCCGCATTCAGCGCGGCTTCGAGCATCTGCGCGTCCTGCGATTGCAGCAATTTGTCTGCATCGAGCAGCAACACCATGCGGTCGCCGGCCGAGGTCAGTCCTTTCAGATATTCGGTATCCACCGTTGTGCCCATGTCGGGCACCGGACGGATGGCATCGCTCGTCACGTCGAGCACATCGGATACGGCATCCACCACCACGCCGAACTGGCGACCGGACACAGTGATGATCACGGTGACGGTGGTGGCGTTGTATTCCTCGCGCGTAAGACCAAAACGCAGACGCAGATCGATCACCGGCACGATCGCGCCGCGCAGGTTCAGCACGCCGAGCACGTAGTGCGGGGATTGCGGAATGCGCGTCACCGGCGTCCAGCCGCGAATTTCGCGCACGGCCAGAATGTCGATACCGTATTCCTCGTGCGCAAGGTTCACGGTGAGGTACTGCGCTTGATCTGCCATGGGTAGCCTCGTGGATGGGGGGCCTGCAAGTGATGCCCCCCGTTCGTAGGAGGAATCGGCGGTCAGAGGGAAAACTTGAGGTGAGGAATGCCTCCGCAAGGCGCCTGATTCCTCGAAAAACGCCAGCTCGCAGCTCTGTGCTCCCTTCCCTGCGTGCAGGGGAGGGCCGGGGTGGGGTTGCCTGGGCTTACGGCACGATTGGCGTTCGCGGCGAGTGGCTTCACCTCACCCCAAGCCTCCCCTACTGCACGTAGGGGAGGGAGCAGTGCGCGGGAAAACCGTCTTAGTCCGCCGCTGCTGCCAATACACCTATCGCAGGCTTCCGGGCAGAAACGCCCTTCACCGCCGCAGGCATCGCCCCGTGCACCCGGAAATACCCCATCTGCGCACTCAGCCGGTCGGCCTGCTCCTGCATGGCGCGCGCGGCTGCAGCGGCTTCTTCCACCAGCGCGGCATTTTGCTGGGTGGCTTCGTCCATCTGGACGACCGCGCGGTTGACCTGGTCGATGCCACCGGACTGCTCCTGGCTGGCCGCGGCCATCTCGTTCACGATGTCCACCACTTTTTTCACACTGGTGATGATGCCGTCCAGGGCCAGGCCGGATTCATCTACGAGCTGCGAGCCGGTCTGCACCTTTTCGGCACTGTCGCCGATCAAGGTCTTGATCTCCCGCGCCGCACGCGCACTGCGCTGGGCGAGGTTGCGCACCTCGGTCGCCACCACCGCAAAACCATGGCCGTGCTGGCCGGCATGGGCCGCTTCCACGGCGGCATTGAGCGCCAGCAGATTGGTCTGGAAGGCGATTTCGTCGATCAGACCGACGATGTCGGCAATCTGCGCGCTGGCGCGGCGAATCTCCTCCATCGCCGTGCTGGCGCGCGATGCGACGGCGCCGCCGTGTTCAGCCTGCTTGCGCATGGCGACGGCGAGCTGGCTGGCATGCTGCGCGTTGTCTGCGCTTTGCTTCACGGTGGCGGTCATTTCCTCCATCGAGGAGGCGGTTTCTTCCAGGCTGGCCGCCTGTTCCTGCGTGCGATAGCTCAAATCGTCATTGCCGCGCGCAATCTGCTGCGCGGCGGACGTCACCGTGTGCGCGCTTTGCTGCACATCGCCCACCACCTCGGTGAGTTTGTCGCGCATGCGGCGCAAGGCATCGAGCAGGCTGCCGGGTGCCGGCATGAGCATGTCGTCGTGGCGCAGATCGCCATCGGCAATGCGCGCGGCCAGCGCCAGCGCGGTGCTTGGCTCGCCACCGATGCTGCGTCGGATGCTGCGCATGGATTCCCAAACTACCAGGATGACCAGCAAAGCCACCAGCCCGGCGCGCAGCAGGCTGCCCAGCAGCATGTGCTGGAACTGGGCGTCGATGTCGACGAAATACGCGCCCGCCGCGACGTGCATATCCCACGGCTTGTACAGCGCCGTGTAGGTCATTTTCAGTTTGTTGCCCTGGCTGCCTGGCATCGGCCACATGTATTGGGTCAACCCGTGACCGTCACGCTGATCAGCGGCGAGCATCTGGCGATACATGTACTTGCCGGTGGAATCGGTCTCGTCGCGAATGCTTGTGCCCACGCGCTTGGGCATGACCGGATGCATGCGCATGGTGAGATGGGAATCGAACACGTAGACATAACCGGTGCCGTTGTTCCAGCGCAGCGCGGACATCGCGCTGAGCGCGCGCCGCTGTGCTTCCGCTTCAGTGAATTCGCCCTTGGCGGCGCGATCGTGATAGCTCTGCAACAAGGACATGGCTGTGGCCACTTCATCGCCCAGCGCGCGTTCGCGTGCCTGCATCTGCAAGCCACGGCTGGCCACCGACGACATGACGGTCAACGCAACCAGCCCGACCACCACGATGGCGATAACAAGCCATACCCTGGCCGAAAGGCTAAGGCGTTGGAGCATTTTCAATGGGGACATCATGACCACAACCTTCGATAACATGGGATGACGGGCGCATCGCCCACCGCGCTCCATGCTTGGGTCACGCGCCGTCGCTCGTGCGCGATTCCACTAAAACGCGGAGCCCTTCCCGCTCCACGAGAGCGTTTGCTAAGCCGCCTTGCGACGCGACTGCAAGCGAATCAAACCGGCCACATCGATGATCAGCGCGACCGAGCCATCGGCAAGAATGGTCGCGCCGGAAATACCATCCACGCGCCGGTAGTTGGCTTCCAACGACTTCACCACGGCTTGCTGCTGGCCGATCAATTCATCGATAAACAGGCCGATCTGCGTGCCGTCCGCTTCGACGACGATCACCAGGCCCTCATCAATGTTCTGGCGTGCATCGGCGCAGCCGAATTGCTGATGCAGGCGCACGATCGGCAGATATTCGCCGCGGAAACGGAACAGCTCGCCGCCGCCGGTCACACTGCGCACCGCATCGGCGCGCAATTGCACCGATTCCACGATCGACACCAGCGGCACGATGTAGCACTCCTCGCCCACCGCCGCGCGCAGACCATCGATGATCGCCAGCGTCAGCGGCAACGTGATGGTGAAGGTCGTACCCTTCCCCGGACGGCTGTTGATGGACACGGTGCCACCCAGATCCACCACGTTGCGGCGAACCACGTCCATGCCCACGCCGCGACCGGAGAGGTCGGTCGTCACGGCCGCAGTAGAGAAGCCGGGCTGGAAAATCAGCTCGCCCACGGCCTCGTCGCTCAACGTATCGGCGCTGCTGATCAAGCTTTTCTGCAACGCCTTGGCGATGATCGCCTCGCGATTGAGGCCCGCGCCGTCATCGACCACTTCCACCACGATGGAACCGCCGCGGTGGAATGCTTCCAGGCGTAGCGTACCCATGTCGCTCTTGCCGGCGGCGCGGCGTTTGTCCGGCATTTCCAGGCCGTGATCGATCGCGTTGCGCACCAGGTGCACCAGCGGATCGCCGATTTTTTCCAGCACGGTTTTGTCCAGTTCGGTGTGCTCGCCGACCAGTTCCAGCTTCACCTGCTTGCCCAGCTTCTGACTGAGGTCGCGCACCAGGCGCGGAAAACGATTGAAGACCGAGCCGATCGGCAACATGCGGATGCCCATCACGCTTTCCTGCAACGAACGCGTGTGCCGCGCCAGTTGTGCCAGGCCGTGCTGCAGCATCGCCAGGCGCGATGGATCGAAATCCTCACGGAACTGATCGAGCATCGCCTGCGTAATCACCAACTCGCCGACCAGATCGATCAAGCCGTCGATCTTGTCGATCGACACACGCACGGAACCGGCATCGTTGCCGCTTGCTGCAGCACCGCGCGCCGTACCTGTCGCGGCGCCCGCACCAGCGGCCGGTACGGCAACCGCTTCGACCGAAGGTGCGGGCGGTGGCGCGGCAACAACGAGCGGCTCGATGGTGAGATCGCATTCGTCTTCGACCCATTCGAACACTGCCTTGATGGCCTCACGACTGACCGCGCCGGTCAGTTCGATGCGCCAGCCAAGATGGCATTCGGAAGGGTCGAGCGCGTCCAGCGTGGGCACACGATCCAACTGTGCCTCGACGACCAGCTGACCGAGCGCAGCCAGTTCACGCAATAGACGCAACGGATCGTTGCCGCCGGCCAACATGCCAGCGTGGGGACGGAACTGAATCGACCAGCCGCCGGATGCGGCTGGTTTTGCCGCGGCCTTGCCGGCCGCGGCAGGCACGTTATGCCCCGCCGCCTCCGCCAGCTGCCGCTTGAGATCTTCGCTTTGCGCATCGGCAAGCGGTTGGCCGGCCTGCGCGCGTTCGAACATGCCGCGCAGGCAATCCACCGTGCGCAACATCAGTTCGATGATGGACTTGTCGATCGCGCGACGACCGTCGCGCACCTGATCGAGCAGCGATTCGGCTTCGTGCGTGAGCGCGGCCATGTCCGGGAACCCGAACGTGGCCGAACCGCCTTTGATGGAGTGCGCCGCGCGGAAAATGCTGTGCACGAGTTCCGCGGCGCCGCCGTCATCGAGCGCCAACAACGCCGATTCCATCGCATCGAGCCCTTCCAGGCTTTCCTCGAAGAAGACTTTGTGGAATTGGGCAATGTTGATGTTGCTCATGAAATGAGAATCCTGGATTGACCCTGATGCCGATCGTGTTTCACGTCATTCCGGCCTGTGCCGGAATGACGTGAGGCGTGTTACGCGTTGCGACGAAAGTGCCGCCTCACACCTCAACCAAGCACGCGCTTGACCGTCGCCAGCAACTGCTCCGGATCGAACGGCTTCACCAGCCAGCCGGTCGCACCCGCGGCCTTGCCTTCCATCTTCTTGTCTGTGTTCGATTCGGTGGTCAGCATCAGAATCGGCACCCCCTTGTATTCGGCACGCGTGCGCAATTCGCGCACCATGCTGATGCCGTCCATCACCGGCATGTTGACGTCGGCCAGAACCAGGTCGAACTTCGCGGTTGCCGCTGTATCCAGCGCCGCCTGTCCGTTATCCGCCTCGCTCACGTCATAACCGGCGCTGCGCAGGGTGAATGCCACCATGCCGCGCATCGACGCCGAATCGTCCACCGCAAGAATCTTTGCCATCTTCCACCTCAAGTTCAGGCCGGCTTCTTCGCCGGCAATGCCAATGCTTCCGCCAGACCCAACTGACTGGCCGCGTCGTACAGCGGCGCACTCACGCCCGCCCAGTTCACCTGACGCTCGCGTTTCTTTGCTTCATGCTGAAACACCACCAGCAATTGCAACGCGGCGGTGTCGACACGATCCACCGTGGTGCCATCGAGCACGATCTGCGACGCACCGAGTGCGCCGCGGAGTTGGGTGTGCAGTTCGCCCACGTCGGCGATGCGGCAATCGGCGGGAATGCTTACCCGGGTTTCGGTTTTGCTTTTGCCGGCCATGAGGGGTGCCTCGCGTTGGTGGGGCTGTTGGGAGGTTTATCGGCGTCGGCAGGGTTTGCTTTAGGTTTGCTGGGGGGTGTTTGGGTCACTATTTCGGGGGATGGGAGATTGCCTGTGGCGCTTTCGGTCGTTGCGCGACTGGGCTTTTTTGCTGGCCCAAAGAGTGGTTGGGGATTGCCTGCGGCGCTTTCGGTCGCGGAGCGACCGGGCTTTTTTGCTGATTCGAAGAG
>NZ_QRBE01000002.1:0-143784 GCF_003363155.1 Dyella monticola
GTCCAGCAAGAACGTGGGCAGTTACACGGGCGCGGATTTCAATCTCAACAATCTGGCGCTGACCGGCAACGGTTCGGCGCTGGCCGGCAATTACACCTTGGCCGGTGGTGCCGATACGCTGGCCATCACGGCAGCTCCATTGACGATCATCGGCACTGTCGCTGCCAACAAGGTGTACGACGGCACCACTGCGGCATCACTGAGCGGCGCGAGCTTGAGCGGTGTATTCGGCGGCGACACTGTCACACTGACCAACGACACGACCGGTACGTTCGTCTCGGCCAATGCGGCCAATGGCATCGCCGTCAGCACCACGATGGGCATCAGCGGCGCAGATGCCGGCAATTATTATTTGCCGTCGCAACCCAGCGGCATCACGGCCAACATCACCCCCTACGTTCTCAATCTCGCCGGTACGCGCGTGTACGATGCCAACACCGATGCGAATGCCAATTTGTTCGGTACCGGCGGAGTCTTGACCGGCATCAACGGCGACACGCTGAACCTCAGCGGTTCGGGTGTCGTGTCCAGCAAGAACGTAGGCAGCTACACGGGCGGCGACTTTGCCCTCGGCACACTCATCTTGAGTAACGGCACGGGTCTGGCCAGCAACTACACGCTGGGCGGCAGTGTCGACACGTTGGCGATCACTCCGCTGGCCATCACCGTCGCTGCGACCGGCCAGAACAAGACCTACGACGGCAATACAACCGCCGGCGTGGGCCTTGCTTCCAGTGGCGTGCTCACTGGCGACACGGTGGTATTCGGCGATGGCGCGGCCAATTTCAGCACGGCCAATGTCGGTTCTGCGATTTCCATTTCAGTGACGGGCATTACGGCTGCGGGCGCTGACGCCGGCAATTACACGTTCAACACGACGGCTACAACGAGCGCGACGATCAATCCCTACGTGCTCAATCTCACCGGCACGCGCGTGTACGACGCCACTACCGGCGCTGATGCCAACCTGTTTGGCAGCAACGGCGTGCTCACCGGTATCAATGGGCAGACGATCGATCTCGGTGGCTCGGGCGTGCTGGTCTCGAAGAATGTGGGCACGGAGCGGGTGTTCGCCAATCTGGGCACGCTCGCGTTGAACAACGGTACGGGTCTGGCGAGCAATTACACGCTGACCGGAGGCACCGATTGGCTGACAATCACTCCCGCCACGCTGGCAGTCATCGGCACGATCGCCACGAATCGTGTCTACGACGGCACCACCATCGATACCCTCAATGGCGCGTCGCTAAGCGGTGTGCTGGGTGGCGACAATGTGGTGCTTGGCAACGACACCACTGGGGTGTTCGGCAACAAGAATGTTGGCGACAACAAGGCGGTCAGTACCGCGATGACCATTAGCGGCGGGGACGCGGGCAACTACATCCTGATGCAACCTACCGGCTTGGCCGCTGACGTCACGCCGCTGCCTATCGTCGTCACAGCCACTGGTACCAACCGCATCTACAACGGCAACGTGAGCGATGTGGTGAAATTGGATACGACTGGCGTGTTGCAGGGCGATCAGGTGGCCCTCGCCTACGGCTCGGCCAATTTTGCCAATCCGTATGTTGGCAACACCAAGGTCGTTACGGTCAGTGGCATCACGGCGACCGGCGTCGGCGCTGCGAATTATTTGATCGTCGACCCCATCACCACCACGACGGCCGATATCACCAGTGTCGGCTTCAATGGAAGCGGCGTGCAGGGAAGCTGGATAGCAAGCTTGCAAGGCAGCCTGCAGCCGATGGCCATCGCGACGCCGTACGGTTCTTCGGATACGGATGCGGTGGGTGTGTTCACCGGTAATCAGAAATTGAAACATCGTCCGATCGAGCGCAATCGCACGCGTTCGGACTTCCGTTCCGGCTTGTCCTTGCAACTGCAGAACGGTGGCGTTCGCCTGCCGTCAGACGCGTCCCCATGAGAAAAGCCTCCAAGTTGTCCACGTCCACGTTGTCCATCTGTCCCGGTCTCCCGATGAATACTGCAAAACATTCGACGCTTCCCCGCGTTTCGGCTCTGTGCGTAGCGCTTTCGCTGGCGTTGTGCGCGAGGACGCTACACGCCCAGACGCATGAAGCATTGCCGCAAACCAACAGCGGCCAGCTGATGCAACAGATGCAGCAGAACCAGGCGCCAGCGCCATCGTCGGACCTTGATTTGAACGTGCAAAAGCCCAATGGCGCGCGTTCCCAGGACAGGACGAAATTCTACGTGCATGCGATCCAGATCACCGGCAATACCTTGTTGCCGACCGATGCACTGCATGCATTGGTGACGTCGGGCGAAGGGCAGGAGCTTAGCCTGAACGACCTGGACGTCCTGGCGGAAAAGATCAGCGACTATTACCACGATCACGGTTATCCCTTGGCGACAGCATACGTGCCTGCGCAGAGGTTGCAAAACGGAAACGTACGCATCGCCGTGGTGGAGGCGCGTTACGGCAAAGTCATCCTGCAAAACCAGAGCGCCGTTTCCGATCATCCGCTTAATGCGGCCCTGTCGTCGCTGCAATCGGGTCAGCCCGTGGGCGAATACGGGTTGGAGCGCAGCCTGCTGTTGCTTTCGGATATTCCCGGCGCCATCACCCGTTCCGTGATGCGGCCGGGTGACGTAGAAGGCACGTCGGATCTGGTCGTTAACGTAACATCGGCGCCGCGTTATACCGGCACGTTGGGCGTGGACGATTATGGCAACGCCTACACCGATCGCGTGCGCCTTAACGGCACGTTCGCCGTCAACGGCTTGTTCCACCAAGGCGATGTGCTCGATTTCAGCGGCACAAGCTCCGGCGCTGGGATGAGCTACGGCCATCTGGGCTATCGCTATCTGCTGGACGGGGAGGGCACCACACTCGGGCTCGCCGATTCGGGACTTATGTATAAGCTCGGCAACGGGCTTTCCGATCTGCATGCGCACGGCACGGCCACCACGCAGAGCGTAAACCTCTCGCAGCCGTTCATCCGCAATACCGCCGGCAACCTTTACGCGCAGCTCGAATTCGATCATAAGCGGCTGTATGACGATATCGACCTGGCTGAGCTGGAAAACCATCGCCACGCCAACAACTGGGTGCTGACGGTAGCCGGCGATCAACGCGACGCGACCGGTGTCACCAACTTCAATGTCAGTGGTACCTATGGTCGGCTGTACATGGATAATTTCCAGACGCTGTTCGACGATTATTTCGGCGCGCGCACTGAGGGAACATTCGAGAAGATCGACTACTCGGTATCGCGCCTGCAACAGTTCACGCCAACCAACGCGCTGTACTTCGGCTTCTCCGGGCAGCATGCGAATAAAAACCTGGATACGTCCGAGCAGTTCTATCTCGGCGGCCCCAACACGGTTCGCGGCTATGACGTGGGCGTCGTGTCCGGTGCGCAAGGCAATCTTGCCACGGTCGAATTTCGCCACGACTTCAGCATTTCCGTGCTACCCGGGCCTTGGCAGGCGTCTGCATTCCTCGATAGCGGACATATCCAGGTCTACAAGGATCCCTTTATTCCGGGGCCCAACAGTGCACGTTTGAATAGCGTTGGCGTTGGACTGCGCTGGAATGCGGCGCACGATTGGGTGGTTTCCGCCAGCGTCGCCAATCCGATCGGCAACCGGCCCGTGCTGATTGGGCCCACTACCAGTACCTCGGCACGCTTTTGGTTGCAGGTGCAGAAGGGTTTTTACTGAGCGGCCTGCGGTAAGTCCCGCGTGCCGCGATCAGTTGACGGATGACGCGACCGTGCGCGCAGGCGAGGTCGGTATCGCCGTGTTGAAGGAAACGATGCTCGATCCTGGCTTTCCTTCCAGCGCCATCGCGGCGACGTCGTCGTCCGTTTGTATTGCCGTCGCCAGTACGATCACCGTGCTCAACATGCCGCGCCCGTCACGGATGACAAGGCTCAGCACGCGCGAAGCGGGTAGGGCCGGCTGCTTCACCAGCATGCTCGCGTAGTGGGACAGACAACCGGCCATGCCGGTGTCTTCTACATCGCAAAAGCCCATGTGCGTGGCGTGCGCGAAGCGTGGCTCGTACTGGCCATGGCACAGGCTGTTGGGTTCATCCATCGATGCCGCTTCGCTGTCATAAGATGCGTTGCCATGACACGCCGAGCGCTGTGCCGAGGCGCTATCCATGGTCGCCTCGCACTGACTGGCATTGTCCTGCGAGGTCAGGCATACCGCGGTAATACCCTGTGCGTTCGATATCGCCGTGAACGGGTGCAGCCCCGTGGGCTTGGGCACAGACACCGGCGCGGGGCGTATGAGGGACGGATAGATGGAGCCGGAAATATGCAGTACATCGCGCGCCGGCGGATCGACTGCTTGGGACGATGCCCATGCAGGGATGACAAGCACTAAAAGCATCGCTGTGCGCATGAAGGTTCGCATGCCATGCTCCCTGATCACGTGGCCGGGTTTTGGAGAACCGGCATCGGCAACAAGGGCTTCCGTGAGCGTCCCGCTACGGAAGGGTCATTTTCGGCGGGTTGTTTCAGAAGCCGTTCCCGCAAACACTCCCTGCCGCCGACGATACGCCCCCCATGGAGGAGCGGCGCACGTTGCATCACAAAATAGTCGGCTGCGTTGCCGCTACAGGCGGCCCATTGCGCAACCGCTAAACCCTTGTGACGAATGACATCGGCATTCGTCACGTTTCCATTACGGTTCCAGATGCCGCTCACCCTGGATGAAATGCCCAGCGGCTCGTTCACGCGCAACGCGTGGCGTGCTTCAGTTATTGAATTCGACCGCCACGTAGAAGCCGGAATCACCAATCGAGCTGTGTTGGCCGATCAAGGGGCCTGCGGAGCCGATCAATGACCATTTAGGCGCGAACTTCCAGCTTGCCCCCAACCGAAAGGCGAGGCCGGCATGCGTGTCGATGGCGCCCTCGGCCAGCACGCCGACTTCCGACGCCGTCTGGTAGTAGGCCTCGACACCGAGTGACAGATTGTCTGTCACTTGCCGCGTGAGCCCCACGCCGCCAAAGCTGTAGTTATGGTTGCCGGGGCCGGGATTGAACGTCCATCCACCGCCGCCGAACAGCGACCATGGGCCGAAATCCTTCTGCGCCCAGAGCGGAAGTGAAAAGCCCGGCTTGGTGGAGCCGAAGTATTTGTTCGCGCTCGGCAGCTCGATTTTCGGAAACAGGCTCACATCCGGTATCCAGCTTCCGTCGCTCTGCTGCAGAAATCGGTATTTGAGACCCAGCTCGGTATTAGGCATGCCGACGTGCGCGGGCTGGTTGTTCTGATTGGAATAGTCATCGGCAATGACGACGCTCAGCTGAAGGTTCTTCGCGCCACCATAGTTGATGTCCAGCCCGCTTTCCCAATCGCCGCCACGATAAAAGAGCGTGCCCAACCCATAGGAATAGATCTCCCATTTGCTCAAGTCGGTCGGCTCAGGATCGTCGGTGAGATAGGGCGGTCCGGCGAAGGCGGGTGCGCTGGAAAGCGCCGCTATCGTCGTACATGCCCATACCGCGACCCGCCTTGGTCGCCGCATCATGTGTCGGCGACTACACCAGGATGGCGGCCTGCGCGTTGCGGCAGCACGAGGATGCAAAGGACGATGAAGACCGCAAGAATGGCAGAGGCCAGCGGCCGACTGACATCAAAGCCGCCCTGGGCGACTGGTTTGTCGAACAGATCGCCCAAGGTGGCGCCCAACGGCCGGGTAAGAATGAAGGCAAGCCAGAACAGCACGACATGCGAGACATGCGTCCACCAGTAGAGCGCCAGGAGCACGAGCAGCGCGATACCGAAGACACCGGCGCCGCCGCCGAAACCCAGGCCACTGTCGGCAGCCCAATCGCCAAGCGCCGTGCCGAGCGTCTGCGAGAACGTGATCGTAATCCAGTAAAAGATCTCGGCCTTGGGCGAACGCACGGTTTCCACCGCGATGGTGCCCATCGTCACATACCAGACAGCAAGCGATGCAAGCACGCAGGCGAGCAGCAGGATCGATCCGCCCGCATAACCGATGCCGAGCGAGCGATCCGCGAAATCAGCCATTGTCGTGCCGGCCGTGGTCGAGGCAATGATGGTCGTCCAGTAGAGAAAGGGATGAAAGCGCTTGGCTGACACCTGCCAGATGACGAAGACCACCAGCAGTGAAGCGAAAATAAGGGTGCTGACGAGGTAGCCCAGATTCATGGTCATGCTGACCGTATCACCGCCGGTCTCGCCCAGCGTCGTGGCGGCGATCTTGATGATCCAGAAGGTCAGGGTGACCTCAGGGACCTTGCTCAGCAATGCTTTGTTGTCTGCGGTAAGTGTCATGGGTTTCATGGGTTATTCGAACGAAGCGACTATCTAAATAGGCCAAGGACAAGCATCGGGTAAACATGACTTCCGGTACATGTTAGCGATGTTGTCACTCGAGCTTCCACTGCGAGGTGAAGGTATCACCCATTCCTGCTTCGTTGACGACACTTTGATGGGTGGCAATTCCTTGCGATAGGGCTATGCCTGGTTGTTTTCGCGGGTTGAAACAAACCGCTCCAGTGAGGAGCCGAGCTGTGCGATGGCGTTGATCTGCGCTTTGTCGATAACACCATGCAGTGCCGCCAGAAGGCGCAGGGCAGTTTCCCGCCCTGGCGCCGTCAATGCCACGATGACTTGCCGGCGATCCCATGACGAACGATTGCGACAGACGAGATCACGATGCACGAGTTCATCCATCAACTTCGTCAAATGAGGTGCGGCGGCACCGGTTGCCTCTTTCAGGTCTGCTTGCTGGCAGGTGGCCGTCTTTGATAGATGAACCAGCACGAGACAGTGCATCAGTGTCAGATCGCTCGCTCCTGACGCTACGTGCAGAAGTTTTTCGATCGCGCAGGTCACGCTCTTCAGCGTGCGACTGACCTGCGCCATTTTGTAGAGGGCATCGACATCCGCCGTATCGATAGCGTTGGGTTCAGTTGAATTCGAATTTGGCGTTCCGTTGCTCAAATCATCCACGAGATGCTTGTTCATGAATCGCCGCTCACGTGAGCGCTCTAGGAGCGTGGTGCCTGTGTGGATATCGCAACCTTGTCGGTGCTATCCGGATATGTCGATTCCCAGCCGCCGCCCAGCGCTTTGTACAGGGAAACCAGCGTGGTGGAAATCTGCGTGGTGTTATCGGTGAGATCCTGCTGAGCCGATAGCAGGCGACGCTCCGCATCGAGCACCTGCAGGAACGATCCCGTGCCGGCCGCGTATTGCGCCTTTGCCAGAACCAGCGATCGCCGGTTGTCCTGTACTTCGGCCGCAAGTTCGTCGTGGCGTTGTTGCTGGGAGGAGTATTGAGTCAGTGAATTGTCGATCTCATGCCATGCCGACAGCACGACACGCTGGTAATTCACGGCGGCCTCCTGCTGTTGTTCCTTGCGCAGATTGAGCGTGGCTTTCAACCGGCCGCCTTCAAAGATAGGCAGGCTGATCGATGGTCCGATGGAAAACTGGCGCGATCCCCAATTGCCGAGCTGACTGAACTGCAAAGCTTGAAGACTGCTGCTAGCTGAGAGTGTGATGCTGGGGTAGAAATCGGCCTTGGCTACGCCAATTTCAGCTGTCGCCTGATGCAAGCGGGCCTCCGCCTCGCGAATATCCGGGCGGCGACGCGCCAGATCCGAAGGCATGCCAACGGGCACCAGCGGCGGGGTGGGCGGCACGGGTTTGCTTTCTTCAAGCTCGGCGCGCAACGCGCCGGGCGCCTGGCCAAGGAGGAAGCTCAAACGGTTGATGGTTTCGTCTTCCTGCTGCGCCAGCTGCGGCAGGATCGCTTTCTCGGCAGATACCTGCGAGGCGGCCTCCGTCACATCGAGTTCGCTGGCCAACCCGTTGGCCATGCGTTCGCGCGTGACACGTTCGGCGTCCTTGGCTGCCGTGAGGTTATCGAGCGTAATGGCGTAATCAGTCTGGGTGCCGCGCAGTTGAATGTAGTCGCGCGCGACTTCGGCCATGGTGGACATCAGAAGATCACGGCGCGCTTCCGCTTGCGCATCGACCGACGCATCCGACGCTTCGACTTCGCGACGGACGCGACCCCATAAATCCAGCTCCCAGGAGGCATCGAAACCCGCCTGGAACAGATTGAACGGCGCGGGGCCCGACGATCCTTTAAGGCCCGAAGGAAGCGCCACTACACCACTGCCGGTGCCGTTGGCGGCCGTTGCCGCATCGGTTGGCTGGGCAAGTGCACCGGTCAGGCCCATCACGCCATTGGCGCTGGCACGTTCGCGCACGGCGCTCGCGTTACCGTCGACGGTCGGGTATTGGTCGGCAGCGGTAATCGAGCGCTCGGCGCGGCTTTCGGCCAGCCGCAGCGATGCGACCTTGAGATCCAGGTTGGCATCGGCCACGCGCTCTTCCAGTTTGACCAATTCCGGGTCATTGAACGATGTCCACCAGACCGCGTTGATCGGCGCAGGCGTCGTTTGGCTCGGGACCGTTGGTTTTGCCTGACACTGCGCCGCACACCACGCGGTCGGCAGCTTGGCATCGGGCCGTGTGAAGTTCGGGCCTACCGTGCAGCCGGCCAAAAGTACGGCAGCGAGCGCGATGGACGGCTTGATCATGTTCATGGGGTTTGTCCTCGACAATCCAGAATGCGATTAATGCATGGGCGCGGCGGCATGGCCGTCTTTGACGGGCGAAAGCAAGATCGCCAGCGGAACCATGACTGCAGCAAGTACGGTGAAGTACATGAAGGTATCGGAGTAGGCCAGGATGGCCGACTGTTGCTTCAACGTCTCGAACGCATATCCGATGGCTGTTTCGTGCAGCGTGCTTGCAGCGCGTCCCAGCGATCGCAGCGCCGCTTCGTTTTGCGCGACAAGCGCGTTGAACGATTGATTGAACGGCGTCAGCCACGTCGACAGATGCGCCTGTCGGGCTTGCGTGCGCTCCGAAACCATCGCGGTGGAAACGGAGATGCCGACCGAGCCTGAGACGTTGCGGAACATCACAAAAAGCGCGGAAGCGTCAGCGCCCAGCGAACGCGGCAGGCTGTGGTACGCCATGATGCTGATCGGCACGAACAGGAACCCGAGCCCCGCCGTCTGGAAGCCGCGCATGATCGTGAGCGTATGGAAATCGATATCCGGCACCAGCCTGCTCGAATACCAGAACGCAGCCACCATGACACTGAAACCTACGGCGATCAGATAACGCAGCTGCACCACTTTCATCAGCCGCCCAACTGGCGGAATCAGCAAGATGACCACGACCCCGCCAGGTGCGAGCACGAGTCCGGCCCAGGTGGCGGTGTAACCGATCGTCGTCTGCGTAAACTGTGGAATGAGCACGGCCGCACCATAGAGAATGAAGCCCATGCCCATGATCAGCACGCAGCTGACGGCGAAATTGCGATCCTTGAAAACGCGCAGATTTACGATGGGTTTCTTGGCGATCAACAGCCACGCCACCGCACCGGCGATACCCACCGCCGCCAGAATGGCCATGTGAACGATGAAGGATGATTGAAACCAACCTTCATCCTCACCGCGATCCATCATCACCTGCATGCAGCCAAGGCCGAGCGTGATCAAACCCAGCCCAATGTAGTCGACCGACCGCTTCTGCTTGCCGGCCCACGGCGGATCGTCGACCAACGCGGCAACAGCAAAGCACGCGAAAATGCCGACCGGAATATTGATGAAGAAGATCCAGCGCCACGACACGTTGTCGGTGATAAAGCCGCCGAGTACGGGGCCGAGCACCGGCGCCACCACCGTGGCAATCGCCGTGATGGCAAACGCCGCACCGCGTTTGCGCGGCTCAAACGAATCCACCACGATGGCCTGTTGATTGGGTTGCAAGCCACCGCCAAAGAAACCTTGCAACAAACGGAACACGATCAGCTGCGGCAGGCTCTGTGCCAATCCACACAGCAGCGAGCACACCGTGAACATCGCGATGCAGATCAGGAAGTAGCGCTTGCGCCCGATCACCGCGCCCAGCCATCCGGAGATGGTGAGCACGATGCCGTTGGCGACCAGGTAGGAGGTCAACGTCCACGTTGCATCGTCGGGACTGCTCGAAAGGCTGCCGGCGATATGCGGCAACGCGACGTTGACGATGGTGGTGTCGAGAATTTCCATGAACGCGGCGAGCGTCACCACCACCGCGATCAGCCACGGATTGGCACGTGGCCGCCACGTCGCGTCATGGGCGTCGAGCGCGATGCTCATTGCAGCTCAACCGTGGGTTCGACAGAAAGATTGAGCGGCAGCGGCTGCTTGGGATTCAAACCCGAATCGATCACGATCTTCACCGGCACGCGCTGCACGATCTTCACAAAGTTGCCGGTGGCGTTTTCAGCCGGGAATGCCGTGAACTTGCCGCCCGAACCGGCCTGGATGCTATCGACGTGACCTTTGAGCTCAAGGTTCGGATACGCGTCGATGGCGATCGATACGTGTTGTCCCGGGTGCATGTGCGTCAGCTGCGTCTCCTTGAAGTTGGCGGTAACCCACACCTGCGGACTGACGATGGCGAACAGCTGCTGGCCGACCTGGACGTAATCGCCTTTTTCAACACCGCGCTTGGTGATCCAGCCGTCCTGAGGGGCGGTCACATCGCACCAACCCACATTGAGCCTGGCTTGATCGAGATCGCCTTGAGCGCCCTTCACTGCGCCCTGCAATTGCTCCACATGTGCCTGGGCCTGGGCGATGTCGAGGTCGACCGGCTTGGCCATGCGTGATTCGGCTTCTGCCTGTGCCACGTCGCCTTCGGCTGCGTTACGGCTGGCGGTAGCGAAATCGATGTCGTGCGAGGTGGTGGCTTCCTTCGGAATATCGTGCTGGCGAATGAATTCCGATTGCGCTTTGAAAAGATTGGCGCGTTCGGTGGTCAGCGCAGCCTTCGTTGCGGCGTATTTGGCAGGGTAAGTGATCTTCGCCAGCTCGAGATCCGCCTGGGCGACCGCCAACTGTCCTTGCGCCGACTGCAGCGCACCCTGAGCGTGCTCGCGCGCGGCGAGATAATCCGAGCATTGAATGCGCACGAGCACCTGGCCCTGATGGACGAACTGGTTGTCGGTAACGTCCAGGTCGGAAACGTATCCGGCCACGTGCGGGGCGACGACGATCGCGCGGCCGTCGGTATAGGCATCGTCGGTCGAAACGTCGCGGCCTGACATCACGGCGTAGGCAACGCCGCTGACCAGTAGCGCGATCGCAGCCAGCGACAGCGCGACGCGGGTTTTGCGCGGCAGCGGCCGCCGCGCAGGTGCGGGTGCTGCCTCTTCCTTTGTTTCGGTGGTGCTCATGTCCAGCTGCTCCCAGTCTCTGGCTGGCGTGCGCCGACCGCAGGCCATTGCCGTATTTGTATGGCGGCAAACAATAATGTAAGTTGACAAACATGTAAAGTGCCATACAGTTAGGAGACGTAATATTTTCTATGCCACTGTTTTTGCTACCTTTAGCGCACGAAGGGGCGTTCGTCGGCCGACATACAATCCACCCCTGGACCATTCGAGAGGGATAAGCCTTTGAAAGATATGGAGTCCAACGAGCAATCCGGCTTCCCGACGCCCTATCTGCGCGAGGCCTACGTGCGGCGTTTTCCCGCGGCGGCGGCGCAGCGGATGGAAACCGTCTTCACGCTCAAGTCGGCCACCCAGCAGATCACCAACGTGCTGAACGCGTGGTTGGAGAGCACAGCGGGTTCGCCCGCGCGGTTCCAGACACTTGCACTGTTGTGGGGCGCGGGTGATCGCGCCGTTCCGCATCAGGAAATCATTGCGGCGTTGCAAGTCAAACGCGCAACCGTTTCCGCGATGATGTTTTCGCTGGAACAGGAGGGCTTAGTGCAATCGGTAGGCGATCAGCAGGATCGCCGTCGCTTGCTCGCCACGCTCACCGAGAAGGGCAGGGACATTTTCACGCGCGCGATCGACCTCAATGCGAGTCGGCTCGAAAAAGCGTTCGCCAGCCTTCAACCGGAAGAGCTTGTCGTGCTGCAAAACCTGTTGACACGCACTAAAGATGGCTTTTTGACCGTGGCTGAAGACGAAGCCAAATCGTGAAACCGCCTGGACACGATCGGCACATCGCATCACAGCGATGCCATCGTTGCCGTATAGGCGCATAGCGTGCCTGATTGCAGGCATCTCTATGGGAATCAATCGCGAGGACAGGTCGCAGCGATAGATATGGGCATCGTCGGTAGCGCGCCATCGACATGTGCACCGGCAGCGCGCTGCACGTCGACGGCATCGGCCGGTAGCGTAGCCAGATCGGTAACGTTCGGTGCCCAGATCTTGGTCGGGCCCGGATTGTGCGGAGTGCCTTTGCTGTCGGTCCAGTTGTGGGCGATGCGCAAATTGCCGCTCCAATCGGCCCAGGCGCTGATCCATGCGCCGAGAACGACATTGCGTTCCACGTCGAAGTTGAAACTGTGCTCGTCCAGGTAGATACCGTTGCCTTCACCACTGTGATGCATGTCGATGGCATTGCGTGTGATGCAAGACGTACCCGGTGTTGATTCACCCTGCGTGTAGATGGCGCCGCCATCGGCCAGTTGCAGCATCACGCGTTCAACACGATTACCGACGATGTGGATGGCGGACTGTACCGGTCCCGTGCCTTCGAAATTCCAACCCCAGCCAACGGAAATGCCGCTATAGGGCAGGTCGGTGATCGTGTTGTGCAGCAGATCCAGTCCGTTGACGAAGCCGGCCATGATCGCGACGTTATCGCGGTAGGTTAGTGCGACATGGTCGATCTGGTTATCGGCGATCAGCACATCTGATGTTTTTGCATCGGCATCGGGTGGGTGCGCGGTGATATCGCCAACGAAAATCGCGCCGCCGCCGATATCGGTGAAGCGCGAATGCGTGATGGCAACACCATGGCTGTCGTCGACAAAGGCGATGCCGGCTGCCGCAAGATGGTGGAAGGTGTCGTGATCGAACACGATGTTGCGCCCGGCCCGAATGGATACCGCGCTGTTGATGCGGGTCATCCCTTCGCCGTTGTCCGGCAAGGTTTGCCGTCCACGCCCTTGCACGAGGTAGCCGGCCTGCAGGCTGACGTAGCCATCGTCGGTGCGTGCCTGGTGCCATGAGGTATTGGCGAAATCGATACCTTCGAAAACGAGATCATGCACGGGTTTTTCATGCGTTCCGGCCACGCTCAATAGTGTTTCGAGCACCGGTATGTCGATGGTGGGCGTCTGGGGCAATTCATCGGCGTGCGGCAGGTAATGCAGTCGATGGCGTGCCGTATCCACGGTGTACGTTCCCGGCTCGCGCGGCATGCCACCCAAATCATCGAAGCCATCCATGGCGTGGTAATACTTGCCGAATGGGCTGGCGACTTTCCAATCGTTGCGCGAGTCGATGGCGGTGTTGTGCCAGCACGGCTGCGCCAGGCTGACTTGATCATTGCCCAACGCGGTGATACGGCAATGGAAATCGCGCCAGCGTACATGCACACGGGCGAGCGAACCGGCTTGCAATCGTTGCATCACCGCGGGCGGAATGTTGAAGAGGCCGTTTTCGTCGACCTTGCAATCGGGGCATGCGTCGGTCGCATCGGGAAGGCGGCGTTGTCCGTGGAGATAGATGCTCGATGCCGCCTCTTCGTCAGGCTGCAATGCAAACTCCCAGTATTGACCTTCGCGTGCTCCAGTGACATGCCGGCTACCAATCAGCACGGGGTGAGCACGTGCTGCGGCATGCCAACAGATCGGATGGCCCGGCGCGCCGCTGTCGCGGTTGTCCAAATGCATGGTGTGAGAAAGACGGTAGATACCGTCAAGCAGGATCACATCGGTCGTGATCGCGCCGGCATCACGATGTGCGCGTATCGCCGTCTGGACCGCAAGCAGGGAACAGGGTGACTGGCTACTGCAAAGCGTATTTTGCGTGCCGGCCGGCGACGCATAGAGCGTTTGGGCACGAAGGCACGGCGACATGAGCATGCATGCCAGCACCAGCAAGGCGATGACGTGCCCCATGCGTTTTTCAGACATGCTGCTTTTTCATGTGTACCAATAGCGCGCTTGCCCGTGGCACGCGAATGCGCAGGCCCTGGGCGGTATCGCCTTGCCACGCCGTGGCAACCAGTCCGGCCGTGTCGCGACTATCCAGCGATGCGGCGCGCAACTGCTCGGCGCTGTCGATGAAAAAGTCTTCGACGTCTATCGACATATCCGCGTCCAGCAGGACATCCTTATTGATCAGTGCAAGCAGCATTTCATCGTCGCGTTTGCCGGCATACGCAGCGAGGTTGGCGCCGCCGGTGTCGAGCTTTCCATACAGCATGCGCGCGCCTGCGAAGCGTTGGGCCAGCACCATGCCGTGATAGAGCGGCCGCGGCTGGAAACCCAGCGCAACATCGCCGGCGATCGGTGCGTAGTGTGCGCTGGCTGCATCGCGTTGCAGGGACAGGGAGCTGGCGTCGGTGGTCGCGTGCACTTCGCGCCCCAAGGAGGCTTCGACCGAAGTCAGCGTGCCGCCGTGGAAGTGGATGCCGCTTACGCCAAGGCTTGCCAGCCCAAGCATAAAATCCGCGCCCCACAATGCCGCCGCGAAAACATTGCTGACACCATCGCGGCCACCGAAGTAATAGGAATTGGCTTCCGTCAGGCGTACTGGCAAGTGAACCTCATCGCCTACATCGACGAGTCGTTCCATGTATTCCAATAGACCCGGATCGCCGCCAAGCAGGTCGCCGACGGAGCCCCGTTGCGCTGCGTCGCGGTAGTAATGCCGGCTAAGAAAACAATTTTCCGCGCCATGCTCGCGTGCGTAAGCGATGACCCAGTCGGTATTGGCGCCCGTATCGGGGCCGGCCAATGGCATGCCCGCCGCACGCAGGGCGCGCGCGTAGGGTTGCCATGCCGTGTCGAAATCGGCGTAGTCCTTTTCGTAGTTGTTCGCTTCATTACCGATTTGAATGGCCAGCAGACTGTCGCCCACTGCATCGCGTACTGCGTGCGAGAGCGCCACGGCCATGGCGGGTGAACCCGCGCGCAGGTTCACGCCAAATACCAGCTTCCAACCCGTTGCGCGCAGAAAGCCGGAGAGATTGCGCAACGATTCGGGCCGCAACGTCACCGGATGCTGCGGACCCGTCGTGTGCGATGGCTGTGCCGGCAAGGTGCCGTGGTATTCGCTCCAGGTTGTGATGTCGCTGGTGTTTCCGCCGATGCGCAAGACACCGTTGGGATTCAATTCGCGCAGCAACGCGATCAAGGAATGGTTATCCGGCGAGAAGAACCTTGGATCGGCCAATTGTCCGGTTTCATAGCTGAGACTGGCGAGCGAATCGCTGACGATGCGCCCTTTGCCTTCGGGTTTGACGGTGAAGCTGGCCTGTGCTGCCGCGGCGTTGCTGGATTCAGAGGTGGCCGCGCGCGCAGTGATGAAGGTGCCTGCCACGGGTAGCAACAGGGAGGCTTTCAGCAGATTCCGTCTGGCGGACTCGAAGGTCGTCATGTTTCTGCTCCGTATTTGGTGCGAACCTGACCAATGTCGCCATAAACGAAAGTAAAAGAAATATATCGAAAGTCATGCCATGGCGCCCAGACGCCATCAAGGGTGGTTATGCCGTGTCCCGCCTGCATCCAGCCACCACAGCTCGTCTTCGGACAGATAAGCCGCCGACGCATGCGGCGCGGCATGGGGGACATTGCCATCCCAGTGACCCACGTCCAACCGGCTGCACATCGCGGTGCTGTCCAGTCGAAACTTAAAATAGACCCGGTCGACGCCCCTCTGGCGCACATGCAGGCGCCCGTAAACGTGGCGGCCGTCCTCGCGCACATGGTCGAGCGAGGTGAAATACGCCCAACCGACCTTCTCGCGCGTGAAACGGTAAAGATCGGCCCGTTTGCCGTCTTCGAACAACTTCGCCTTGGCTGTGAAGCATCCCAGCCACGCGAGCGCGTCGCCCGCTTGGAGGGCAGTCAGTGCGGCTTTGACAGTGGGGTTTAAGTGAAACTCCGGTTCGAACGCCATGCGAGCGCCTCTCCATCACGCGTGGCGTCGAAGCGGTCAGGAGGAAACGCGGCCTGCCGGCCCTCTCACTGCGATCGCCGCCCATGGTCTTACGGGCGCATCGTTACGACCCCTGCGTGCTCAAAGTGTGACAAGGATGCATGGATGGCGTTTGCATGGGCGCGGCGGGCGAGGGCACGTGTGTGCTGTTACAGCGGGGGGTTCAGGGCCGCACGCAAGCTGCCGATATCCAGGCATATGAACCACCTTACTCGTATCGCCCCATCCAGCCTCCTCGGTGCACTGGTCGCCAGCATCGCCCACGCACATACGCTGGAGGCGCTGGCCCGGCCGCTGCTGGAACTCCTGCAGACCGCCACCGGGCTGGAGTCGACCTACCTGACCCGCCTGGACGAGCCGGCGGGTGTTCTGGCTATTCAATACGCGCGCAATACCCGCCGCCTGACCATCCCGGAAGGGTTGTCCGCGCCGTGGGAGACCACGCTCAGCAAGCACGCACTGGATGCGGGACGGTTCTATACCGATGACGTCGGCAGTTGCTGGGAGGATTGTAAAATCGCGCGGTCGCTAGGCATCGTCACCTACCTGAGCGCTCCGGTGCGTGGCAAAGGCGGAGAACTGTTTGGCAGCTTGTGCGCGGCAAGCGACGAACGCAAACCGCTTACGGAAGCTGCGATTAACTATCTGGCGTTGTTCGCCCAATTGATCGGTCAACAGATCGATCGTGAGCGGCTGCTAGCAGCCTTGCAGCAAGCCAACAGCTCGCTGGCCATGACCGCCCTCACCGATGCGGTAACGCAATTACCCAATCGCCGGGCGCTATTGGAAGAAATGGAGCGCCGCCTTGCTTCGCATCAAGACGACCGGGCATTGATCGTGGCGCACATCGATTTGGACGACTTCAGGCCCATCAACGACCGATTTGGGCACGAAGCCGGCGATCAACTCCTGCAGACCATCGCCAAGCGGCTGCGACGCATGCTGCGCAATGGCGACATGGCCGCACGCATCGGCAATGATGAATTTGCCGTGCTGGCCGCGGAGCAGCGCATCAAGGCCGCCGAGGCCGCCATCGCGCTGTCCCGACGGCTGGAAGGTGCCACACGTGGGCGCTTCAAGCTGGATACGGCGCTTATCGATTATGAAGGGGCGAGCGTGGGCGTCATCGTGGCCGAAGCCGATAGTTCCAGCGCCCAGGCACTTCTCAACAAAGCCAACGCGGCGATGGATACGGCCAAGCGAGCGCGCAAAAACAAAGAGAAGATTGCGCCGATGCCAACCGGCAGAGCCATCATTCGCTACAAGTGGCCGGTCATTGAGTGAGTACCATCAAGCCGCCGGTAAAAAGGTGGCTTTCAGCGACGAATTTCATTATCCGCATACTCATCCAGCCGCCCATCTGCGGATAATGGCGCCGTTCCCTGCCAAAGGGAGGACGCGATGCTCAACGTCGAAACGGCGCGAGGATGGGTGCGGCGACTCTCCCCGGATTGTTTCGCGCTGGTCATGGCCACGGGCATCGTCTCCGTTGCCGCCGATCAGCATGGCATGCCCAGCGTGGCGCAGTGCCTGTTCTGGTTGAACCTGGTCATTTACGTATGGCTATTGGCGTTGAGCGGACTGCGCCTTGCGCGCTTTCGCAGCGAGATGACCGCGGATTTCATCGATCCTTCGCGTGGCGCGGGTTTTCTCACCGTAGCCGCCGCCACCTGCATCCTCGGCACTCAATGCGTGACGGTGATGCCGCTGCCGAAGGTGGCGATCGTATTGGCGGTGGCAGGTGCGGCGTTGTGGCTGGCGCTGATCTATCTGTTCTTCGCTGCCACCATCACGGCCCGCATCAAACCCGGCTTCACCCGCAGCATCAACGGCGGGTGGCTGGTAGCCATCGTGGCAACGCAGTCGTTGGCCGCATTGCTGGCTTTGCTATCAGGCGGCTACACAACATGGTTGTTTTCGTCGCTATGCCTGTATCTCTTGGGCGCGGCGCTTTATCTGCTGATCATCACGCTGGTGGTCTATCGGATGGTGTTTTTTCCGCTGCGTGCGTATGAATTTACACCTCCGTATTGGATCGACATGGGTGCCCTGGCCGTCACCACGCTGGCCGGAAGCCTGGTTGTGGAGCAGTCGCCAGCGACAGGTCCGTTAACCGATTTACTGCCGTTCGTAAAAGGCTTCACCCTCTTTTTCTGGGCCACGGCGAGCTGGTGGATACCGCTGCTGGTGATTCTTGAGGTCTGGCGACACGGTTGGCGGCATGTGCCGCTGCGCTACGAAACAGACGATTGGGATATCGTTTTCCCGATCGGCATGTACACCGTCGGCACGTACGAATTGGCGCATGCGCTGAACACGCCGTTTCTGCTGATCATCCCCACCATAGGCGTCTATGTGAGCCTGCTCACGTGGCTGCTGATTGCTGTTATCGGATTGCAACGTCTGTATCGCAAGAGCGTCCGAAAAGGGGCTGGCAGCGGCCATCGCTGATTGAGCGCGTGTGCGTGTAGGAAAATGCATCTGTCGCGTCCGCGTGGGCGCTTACCTATACCCAACTCCAGAGTTGTGAGTGTCAAACGGCGACGCTAAGCTCGCGCCCAATGACTTTTTCGTTACGCCACGCCGCTCGTTCTCGCACCTTATGGGTGCTGAACGCCGTGGCATGGTTACTGTTCGTGACGACATCGTTGTTCGCTTCACCCGTGCCTTCTTCAGGTCTTGGCCAGAGCCATGGGCACGCTAAAACGGTTGCGTACCAGCTTGACCATTGTTGCCATGGCGGCTCGCATGTGACGGTGGTCACCACCAGGCACGGCCATGATGGCGGCGACGGATGCTGTCAAGGGCAGGCCAGCGTTGCGTGTCATTGCGATTCGCTGTGCGGCATGGCCGTTATCGCGCTGCCTGGATACGCTTTGCTTGTGTGGTCCATGGCGCCGATCTATGTCAGCCATGACATGCACCGTGTGTCATCGCGAATGCTGAGTCCACCCCTGCGACCCCCCGTGGCCTGAACCTCCCCACGTTTTTTTGTGCATCCAGAGTGCCCGGTTCCATAACCGTGTGCGGATGCGTTTTGGGCGGTTCTCGCGGATACGCCTCGACTATTGAGCGGTTTTCTCATGACACGGATCATTACCACGCCGACGGCAGATATGTCGCGGCGGCGTTTCGTTGAAGGTTTGGCTATGGGCGGTGTTGCGGCGGGGCTGGGGCTTTGGCCTTCGGCACGTGCATGCGCGCAATCGCGCCTGATCCAGCAGCCTGTACTGCAAGGCACCGATTTTGCGCTTGAGATAGGTCAGATACCCGTCAATTACACGGGTCGGCCGCGACTGGCCACTACGGTCAACGGAAGCGTCCCGGGACCAACCCTGCGCTGGAAACAGGGCAGTACGGTCACGTTACGTGTGACCAATCGCCTGAGCGTTCCGACGTCCATCCATTGGCACGGCATCCTGTTGCCGTTTGACATGGATGGCGTGCCGGGCATCAGCTTCGCCGGTATCGCACCCGGCGAAACGTTTGTGTATCGCTTTCCGGTTCGCCAGGCTGGCACGTATTGGTATCACAGCCATTCGGCCTATCAGGAGCAGACCGGGTTGTATGGCGCGCTCATCATCGAGCCGGCGGCAAAGGACCGTGTGCACGCGGATCGCGACTATGTCGTGATGCTCAACGACTGGACTGACGATGATCCCGCACATATTTTCGCTCTACTCAATCGGCAGAGCGATTACTACAACCATGCCATGCCGACGGCGCTGGATTTCTTTCGCGATGTACGCGAGAAGGGGCTGCATGAAGCGCTGGCGGAACGACGCATGTGGAACCGCATGCGTATGAACCCGACCGATCTGGGCGATGTTTCCGGCTACACCTACACGTATCTCATGAACGGCCATGCGCCGGCAGGTAACTGGACGGGCTTGTTCCGACGCGGTGAGCGTGTGCGTCTGCGTTTCATCAATGGTTCGTCCATGACGATCTTCGATGTGCGCATTCCCGGGCTGAAGATGACCGTGGTCAGCGCGGACGGTCAGGACGTGGATCCCGTGACAGTGGACGAATTTCGCATCTCAGTGGCTGAGACCTATGACGTGGTCGTGGAACCGCTGGACGAGCGCGCTTACACCTTGTTCGCCCAAGCCATCGATCGCTCGGGTTATGCGCGTGGCACCTTGGCGCCGCGCGGCGGCATGGCGGCAGAAGTGCCTGCCATGGATCCGCGCGAACCATTGAGCATGGTTGACATGGGAGGTGCCATGGCGATGGATGGCGATAACACTGGCATGCATGACATGGCGTCCATGCAAGGGATGCCGATGCAGGCAACACCCACGGTTCATCATGCGCGCACCGAATACAGCCCCGGCGTGGACATGCGGGTAGGCATGCCACGCACCAACTTGAACGATCCTGGGGTAGGGCTGCGCGACAATGGACGCCGCGTATTGGCGTATGCCGATCTGCATACCATCGGTGGCGCCATCGATACGCGTGAGCCGTCGCGCGATATCGAGTTGCACTTGACCGGCAACATGGGACGTTACATGTGGTCGTTCGACGGAGTGAAGTTCAGCGATGCAAAGCCCATGCATTTCCGCGCGGGCGAACGCCTGCGAATCGTATTGGTCAACGACACGATGATGAATCACCCGATTCATCTGCACGGTATGTGGAGCGAACTGGAAAATCCGTCTGGCGCGTTCCAGGTACGCAAGCACACCATCAACGTGCAACCCGCGCAACGCATCGCCTATGGAGTGAGCGCCGATGCGCTTGGGCGCTGGGCGTACCACTGCCACCTCCTGTATCACATGGAGGCGGGCATGTTCCGCGAAGTGGTGGTGTCATGACCTGGCGCGCCGGTCGCCACGTGACGGGGTACTGTCTTCCGGTGGTATGTTTGGGGCTTCTCTGCGTGGCGCCACTGACGCACGCCGCGCAAACCGTGCCTGTGTCATCCAGCACCTCACCGTGCGTGGACATGAGCGCGATGCCTGACATGGGCATGAACCATGGCGGCATGCCCATGCCCGCTCCGGCGACGTCGACCCATGGAGCGCCTCAAGCGGTCCCGATCACCTCATCCATGCCCAACATGGACATGCACCATGACAGCATGGGAGCCTTGCACGGTAGCAAGCCATCCGGCGATATGCGAAATCCGGATTACTCGGACGGCCTCACAACCAGCCCCATGACGGGCATGGGCATGCAGGACAACGCTGCACAACATCTGCTGCTGGTCGATCAGCTTGAATACTTTCTTGGGCGTGATGCTAATGGCGCGGCATGGGATGCCGAAGGTTGGTACGGTACGGATACCGACAAGGCATGGTTCCGTACCGAGGGTGAGCTTAATGCCGGGCGATTGGAAAATGCCGATATGGAGGCATTGTGGGCGCACGCGATAACGGCCCATTGGGATACGCAACTTGGCGTTCGCCATGATGTGGGTGTGGGTTCCGATCGCACGTGGGCCGCGTTCGGTATCCAGGGGCTTGCTCCGTACTGGTTTCAGGTGGAGGCCACCGGTTACGTGAGCAACGCGGGGCGCACCGCGGCGCGGCTACGGATCGAATACGAGCTACGGTTCACGCAGAGACTGATTTTGCAGCCGGAATTCGAAACCAACCTGTACAGCAAGCATGGTGCGCAAGGGCGTATCGTCGACGACATGTCCGACATGCAATTGGGCCTGCGCTTGCGTTATGAATTCAATCGGCAGTTTGCCCCCTACGTCGGTCTGGTATGGGTGCGTCGCTTCGGCGCGACGGCTTCGAATCTGCCAGGCGATCGCGAGCCGGTATTCGATCAGCAGATCGTTGCTGGTCTTCGATTTTGGTTTTGATGAGAGACGCATCCATGAAAAAGCGCTTTATCGCTGCCGTATTGATATTTGCCGTCTTGATCGCAGGCGCCACTGGCTTGGTCTGGTTCGGTGCCTACAACGTGGGTGCCGACGAGCCGCATTGGCCCATCACCTATGCCCTGATGCAGACCATCCGTAACCGATCGATCGCCGTACGTGCCGAGGACCTGCCCATCCCAAATCTCAATGACCCGAAGGTCGTTCTCAAAGGGGCAGGGCAGTACGCGGCCATGTGTACCGGCTGTCATCTGGCGCCGGGCATGCGCGATTCGGAAATCCGCCCAGGCTTATATCCGCAGCCGCCAGATCTTTCGCGACAGCGTGTCGATCCCAGGGTGGCTTTCTGGGCCATCAAGCATGGCATCAAAATGAGCGCGATGCCGGCGTGGGGATTCAGTCACGATGACGCCACGATCTGGAGCATGGTGGCGTTCCTGCAAAAACTGCCAGGCATGACGCCTGCGCAATACAAAGCCATCGTTGCCAAGGCGCCGCCGGACGAGGACATGGATATGGACATGAGCGGCGACCATGATCATGCATCCGGCGATAAGCCGTGAGGCCGATCGCCGAAACGGTCTGCCGCATCCGGTGCACGCCCTGGCGCACAGGGCTGGCGTCGACCGTCAGGGGTCTGAGTCAATCGAGCGAACCATTCAACCAAGATGGAGTCGCTCATGAAAACCGCATTGCTCGCCCTGACTTTAGCCACGTCGGCCATGGCGCCACCGTGGCATGGGTCGAGCGCTTTACGGTGCGCGTGGGGCAGCGTTTGGCGGTCGTCGAAGCCGACGATGTCGATTGGATCGAGGCCGATGGCGATGACGCTGCCCTGCACGCAGGCCAGCAGGTGTACCTGTTGCGCGAGACGCTTTACCAGCTAAGTCTGCGGCTTGATCCTCGGAAATTTCTTCGCATCCACCGCTCGGCGATCGTGCGCATCGATCGTGTCGCCGAACTGGAAGCGCTTCCAAACCGCGACTACCTCCTGCGTTTGCGCGATGGCACGCCGTTGCGCGCAAGTCGCACGTATGTCGACAAGCTTCAGGCCGCGCTCAAATAACACGCTGCCACGCATCGTCGCTGTGCGTGATACTGCCAATCAAAGGAAACTGGCGAACGTGTCGATGGGTCGAACGTTCAGGGCTTCCAGATCCCAGGCGAGCAGGCGCGCGATAGCCAGCGTGTCGTCATTGATTTGCCGATGGTGGGCCGAGAACGCACGCAGCATTCTGTTCGACCAGCGAGACTGCGCCTTAAGCTCAAACACGATCACCGCGGCAGCCAGGCGAGTGAGGTCGGCTGTCACGTCGAGGTTGATTGCCGCGTGCGCAATCGCCGTCAATCGATCGCGCGACACCAGCCGGCTCACGCGTTTTTCGATGGATAAGTGTGCTGAACCTCGAAGCTCGCCCGCCTCGAGCACTGCATGATAAAGAATGGCCTCCAGAACCCTCTCTATGCGTCGTGCCAGGCGTCGCTCGGTCGGCTCCCTTTCCAGCGCGTTCACGCTGGCGGGTCGTCCCGGACCCCACGATCGAACGAGGGGGTCACCTGAACCGTGGCGGTTGTCTCTGACCGGCCGAAACGGTACCACGTTACTTGAGCCGGTGTCCTGAGATTTGGCCCGGGAATGGGGGATGGTCATCGCGCTTTCCAGTCAATCGGACGTGCTCGTCAACGTCCATGGAAGGGCTATCGGCCATCGACGGGGTTCACTTGAATGTGGCGCGTGGTACGACACGACCTGCCGGGCTCTTTATTGAAACCGAAGCACGGCAAGGGTGGGGTGGCGTGGTACGTTGGTGGTCCAGTCCTTGTTCTGTTTGGGTTTATCAGGCATGCCAATCATTTCGCGTCTGTTGCTCGGCTTATTCATTGTGTTGGCACCCGGTATGGCCGGCAGCGTCCCTTCGAGCAATCCTGCTGATTCGTTGCTGCGCGAGATGCGCCAGGCTTACGGTGGCGATCATTGGAACCATGTGTCTGCGCTGCAAAGCGAAGGGACCGAAACCGGCGATGGTCTGAGTGGTGCGTGGCAATCGCTGGCGGAACTTCATCACGGCTATTACATCAGCCGTTGGCGCAATGAGATGTTTTCCGCGGCCGATGGTATCGATGCTCAGGGCCGCTGGCATCAGGGTGTTTCGGGCATGATCGGCCCCTACGATTCCGATGAGGCGAAGGCGCTTGCCATCAGCGAGAGCTGGCTACGGCGCTTTGGTTTTCTCGCAGTGCAACCCGACGCCTCGTTTCAGCTGCTCACCGACAGCGAAGAACATGGGCGCCGCTATTTTCGTCTGCAAGCAACCCCCACCGGCGGCCGCACGCTGACGCTCTGGATCGACCCGTCCACGTTTCTACTGGACCACGTGGCATGGAAAGGCTCTTATCTTCTGTGGTCCCAGCGTTACGCCGATTACCATGCTGTCGACGGCCTGCAACTGCCATTTCGCATCACCACCACGTCAGTGATGACAAATGGCACGTTGCACGGCACGACGCTCGATGTTGCCGAACACATTCAGGCGCTGCCCGAGGTCTCTGCTGGTGCGCTGGCACGTCCTTCCAATACGGTGCGCGATGTCACCATGGCCCATGGCGCCAGGGAAGCCGTGGTGCCGATGCACTTGGAAGGCGGCGCGCTACTCATCGAGGCCAAGATCAACGGAAAAGGCCCCATGCCTTTCATTCTCGACACTGGCGGCCAAGCCTTGTTCACCCGCGAAGCTGCCAAGAAGCTGGGGCTGCAGGCAACGGGGAGCGGCGTAAGCGCCGGCTCAGGCCCCGGCTCGATGACCACGGCTTACACCAAGGTCGCTCACCTCACACTCGGCAATGCCGACATTCGCAATCAAGCTTTCCTGATCATTCCCTTTCCCTACAGTTTCTATCAACGCGGCGTTGGACGCGAACCGATTGCCGGGCTGTTGGGCTTGGAAATCTTTCAGCGCTTTGCGGTGACCTTCGACTACGATCATCGGCAATTGATTTTGCAGCCGTTCGATCACGGCAACGCGCCCGCTGCGAGGAAGGGCGATATCTTGCCGATCCATTTCACCGCCGATATTCCATTGATTCGCGCGAAGCTGGATGGCAAGAGCGGTATTTTCGGCGTGGACACGGGTAATTCCGGTTATACCTTGCTATTTCCGCAATGGGCCGAGCAGCAAGGCTTGCTGTCGCATTACGAGCATGGTGCCCCTTATCTGACCGGTGGAGTTGGCGGCCTTTACACCGCGCACCTTGCACATGCGCACTCGCTTGAGCTTGGCGGCACGACGTTGAGCGACGTGTTGGCGCTACTCACGCGTGCCGATGCCGGCGCCACCGGCAATCCCACGGAAGCGGGCAATATCGGGCAGGACGTGCTGGCGGGCTTCAACGTGCATGTCGATTATCGCCGCGCGGAAATCGTGCTCATGCCGCGCGCGAAGACGCCGATATGGCATTACGCCATGGCCGGCTTCCGCGCCGAAAAACATGAGGATCAACCGGATCGCTATCAGGTTACGGCAGTGATCCCTGGCAGTCCCGCTGAACAAGCCGGGCTGAAGAAAGGCGACGCCATCATGGCGATCGACGGCCAGAAAGCATCCGCGCTCGGCGTCGGCCAGCTATGGGACCTTATATCGCTACGACCCGAAGGTGTGTTGCTGACGTTGACCTTGAGTAACGGCCATATTCTCAAGATGAAACTGCGTGACATCGCGCCTCATTAGCGCATGGCAAAGGCGAGCGCATAGGATATTGGCGCAGTGATTTCGGCCAGTCGTCCAGGGTGGCTATTTTGATTATCCGTGCACAACCGGCATTCAATACCGCAACATGCTTAGTTTTGGCTTAGAAATAAGATGCACGGAGTGATGTCCGGTTTTCATGAAATTGTATTGACCTTCGGTGATGCTGGACTGGATTATGTTCGCAGTGAGACGCATACAGAACAGCCAAGCGCCTGGCGGCGCACACTTCGCCATGCGTGTTTCGGTATCGATAGCTGAATAACTAAAAATCGAAGGGGCAATAACATGAAGAAACTCGCATGGGCTTTGATCGCGACCGGCTTGCTGAGCACATCTGCCTGGTGTGCCACGCAAGCATCGGGCAGCTACAAGGTCACCGAACAGTACGCGCTCGGGGGAACGGACGGCTGGGATTACCTGACTCTGGACGCACCAGCTCATCACCTTTTCATCGCACGCAACGACCAGGTCATGGTTGTCGATACCACAAGCGGCAAGGTATTGCAGGAAATCCCTGGGATGAAGCACGTGCACGGTGTTGCGTTAGTGAGCGATCTGCACCGCGCTTACGCGAGCAACGGCCATGGCAATGACGTCAGCGTCATTGATCTGAACACTTTCAAGGTGGTCAGCACGATACCTGTTAGCGGCAAGGATCCCGACGCCATCATTTACGATCCCGCCACGCGGCGTGTGCTGACCATGAACGGGGACAGCAACAACATCAGCGTTATCGATCCGATGCAAGGGAAAGAGCTGTCGACCATCCCGCTGGATGGCAATCCGGAATTCGCCGGTAGCGATGGCGAAGGCCATGTGTACCTCAACATTGAAGACAAGGCCGAGTTGGCGCGCGTCGACGTCAAGGAAGGCAAAGTGGTTAACACCTGGTCACTCGCTCCGTGCGAAGGCCCTACGGGACTGGCGGTGGACGCCGCCGATAAGCGCATATTTTCCGTGTGCGCAAACGGCTGGATGATCGTTACCGACGCCACCGACGGACATCAGGTGGCCAAAATAGCTGTTGATAAAAAACCCGATGCGGCACGCTACGACGCGCAACGGCACGAGGTCTTCAGCTCCAGTCGTGAAGGTGTATTGAATATCGTGCGCCAGGATTCGCCTGACAGCTATTCAAAGCTCGCGGACGTGCCGACCATGAAAAGCGCGCGTACCATGGCGCTCGATTCGACGGCAAACAAGATCTACCTGGTGGGTGCGAAAGTCGCCGAACGAGGCAAGCCGGTAAGCGGGTTTACGCTAGTGGTGGTAAGCGGCAAGTAGCCTGTTTTTCCAGGCTGGAGACACG
Organism: Dyella monticola; assembly: GCF_003363155.1. Classification (GTDB taxonomy): domain Bacteria; phylum Pseudomonadota; class Gammaproteobacteria; order Xanthomonadales; family Rhodanobacteraceae; genus Dyella_B; species Dyella_B monticola. The sequence goes on from NZ_QRBE01000002.1 coordinate 26,891, forward strand.
CAGGTCGGCAGACGTTTTTCGTTAAAGCGCTGCGTGTCTGTTTTATGCGGGGAGATATAAAAACCAAAAGGCAGCGGCACTCTCGCTCCAGAGCGTGCCATGTTATCTATGGTCGTTGAGCTGACGAATCACCACGATGTCCGTGACATATTCGTGGTCGTAGTCGATTTTCCAAAAGCCTCGCCGCACGCCTTCCTCCAGAATAAGGATATAGGAAGGAAGCATTTCTTCAGGCTGTTGCTTCAGCAAATCCGCAATGATCATGCGTAACTGGGGGATGCCAATCGTCCAGGAATCATCGTGCTGCGAATAGGTCGCATTTTCTTTTAGTGCCCGCACCGCACGCTGAAAAAAAGCCACTTTATCCATCAACTGTTCCCCGTGCGGACCGGCGCAAACAGTGTGTATGACCAAACTTAGTCGGGACTTACCCGTGCGTTATGAGTTCGTGATCTGCTCAAGGGAGCTTTCATCGGCTCTGCACCACCCCCTGCTATAGTCGGCTCGACGTTGCTGGGGCGCGCTTGACGGCCAAGTCCCTTGCGGCGCGTGCGAGGGGGAGCTGCTCTGAACGTTCTTATCGTCGAAGATTCCGCGCGGCTGCGCGATTCGCTAGGACGTGGCCTTACGGCGTCCGGCCTTACCGTGGACAGCGCGGCTAACGGCATGGTGGCGTGCCAGCATCTGGATACCTATGAGTACGAATTGATCGTGCTGGATCTCGGCTTGCCCGGCATGGATGGTCTGGGTGTGCTGCGCCATATCCAGGGGCGCACGACACGTCCCCGCGTGCTGGTTCTGTCGGCGCGTGACCAGATTTCCGACCGTGTCGATGCGCTCAACCGCGGTGCGGACGATTATCTGGTCAAGCCTTTTTCCTTCGATGAACTGGTCGCGCGGCTGCATGCACTGGCACGCCGCTCGAAAGATGCACACACCCCGCGGCTGAGCATCGGCGCACTTACACTCGATCCGGTCGAGCGCACGGTATGCGTAGAAGACGAATGGCTGATGCTTACACCGCGTGAGTTTTCTCTGCTTGAACTGCTGATGCGGCACCGCGGCCGCGCGTTTTCCCGTGCCGAGATTCTTGAGCGTTTGGCCGGCTGCGATTCCACCGTCTCCGACCGGAGCGTGGAGGTGCTGGTATTTAGCCTTCGACGCAAGCTTGAGCACGCCGGTATCGGTGAGCTAGTGCATACACGCCGCGGCTTCGGTTATCTGATTCCTAAAAACGGCTGACGGCGCTCATGTCGTCAAGCCGGCGTGCCATGTCGTTGCGCATCCGCACCACGTTGCTGGTTATTGCGGCCATCGTGGTGGTGCTCGGCACGGCCACGATAGTGATAGACATCCGCGTGGACAATGAAGTTGCGCAACGTGCGGACGCCGATCTACTGGAACATGCGCAAGCACTGGCGGATGTTTTTGTGGCGCGGACAAGGGCATCCACGCAAGCGTTTCCTTCGCAGTGGACGCCTTCGTTCCTGGCGGACGATGGCATCAACTATTTTCACATCGATTGTGGCGGCCAACCTGTCGTATCGTCCGATGAAGCCGGCTCGCTTCCCTGGCCGATGCTGGCGCAGCAGCAATCCATGGCGTTCGCGGATATGACCGATCGGCGCGGCACCAAACTGCGTGCCATCGCGTTGCACTTTCGGCCTGATCTCGATGCCATGCACGATGCGCCTTCTGATGCTGCAAACCTCGCGGCCGGAGTACCCGAATGCCTGCTCGGATTGGCGGTGGACTACAGCGAGGTGCTGGCCTTCCAGCACTCCATGGATCACATCGAATTCGGGTGCGTGGTGCTGGGCTTTTTGGTCGTGGCCATTCTTACGCCATTGCTGGTCACGCGCAGCCTGCGTCCGCTGGCCGGTTTGGCCGAAGCGATGGACAAGATCGGCCCGGAGACGCCGAGCATGCGTTTGCAAAGCAGCCCCATTCGCGAGCTATCGCCACTGATTGCGCGCTTCAATGCGCTCTTGTCGCGCATGGAGGAGGGCTTGATGCGGGAGCGTCAATTCGCCAGCGGCGTGGCACACGAGTTGCGTACACCCCTGGCCGAATTGCGCACGGGTATTGAAGTGGAGTTGCGCTATCCCAGCGGTCGCGACCGGCAAGCGTTGCTGGCGGACTTAGGTGAGATCGGTGGAAAGATGGAACGCATCGTGACGGCTTTGCTATTGCTGACGCGCATCGAGGCGGGCATCGAGCAATTGTCTTTGCAAAACGTGGATGTGAGCGCGCTGACACGGGCGCTGGCAACGCGTTACGCACTTCGGCTGCAGGAACGTGCCTTGCAGCTGCAGCTGGACATTGCCTCTTCCGTGATATGGATGGCTGATTCCACATTGCTGGATGTGTTGCTCGGGAACTTACTGAGCAACGCGGTCGCCTATGCGCCTTCCGGCAGCACCATCGCGTTGCGATGCGCGCCGCTTAGTTGGTCTGTCACCAATGCAGCGCCTGACCTCACCGACGAAGACGTCGCCCGTATGAAGCAGCGGTTCTGGCGTAAGGGTAGGGATGCCGGCGTGCATACCGGGCTAGGTTTGGCGCTGGCGGCTTCTGTCGCTCACGCGCAATCGCTGCAAATGAAGCTCCTTTTGCAGGACGGTTATCTCAGGACCGAGGTGCTGGTGCAGGCATAAGCCGGTGCTGATGCGGCGCCTTATGCTCATCGAAGCGTTTTATTTCAAATACTTACGGCGGTTTTTTTTCGTCACGGATGGCCGCGGTTTAGTTAGTAACTTGCATAATGATAGTAACTGGCGGATGATGCGCAGCCATGCCATCCATGCGTGGGTGATAAGGCGTCATGCAACGAACCAGCTTTAGTGATATGCGATGTCCCGTCGCGCGCAGCCTGGAACGCGTAGGGGAGTGGTGGAGCATCCTGATCCTGCGCGACGCCTTTCTCGGCATCACGCGTTTCGATGATCTCCAGGCCAGCCTTGGCATTGCGCCAAACATGCTTACGCGCCGGCTGCGCGCATTGGTCGAAGCCGGCATGCTGGAGCGTCGCCGCTACAGCGACAAACCACCACGGTACGAATACGTGCTCACACCGCGCGGGCGCGATTTCCGTCCGGTCCTGGTGGCCTTGATGGCATGGGGTAACCGTCAGTTCGCCGTTGAAGGCGAGGCCATGCAGTTAATTGATGAAATCACCGGTGAAGTGGTCGAGCCGGTGATGGTAGATGCCAAAACAGGCGTGCCGATCGACCGCTCGCGCCACACCCTCCACGCAGGTCCAGCCGCCGACGAGCGCACCCGTGCCCGCGTCGAAACCTACGCACAACATCGCGCGCTACAGCGCGCCGCATCGGACACTTCTTCGCCGTAACGGCGGGCCGCATTATGAATACCGTCGCAGCCGATAAGCGGCTTGATCTCCCCGACGTCGCCGAAGCGGCGCCCACAAAATCCGGTCGCAAGCTGGCGTTTCGTATCGCCATCGGCGCGGCATTCCTGCTTGGGATCCTTTACGGCATCCACTGGTGGACAAGCGGCCGGTTCATCGAGGATACCGACGACGCCTACGTCGGTGGCGACATCACTGTGATCGGACCCAAGGTATCGGGCTATATCACGGCCTTGAATGTCACCGACAATCAGCGGGTACATGCTGGCGACGTGCTGATAAAGATCGACGATCGCGACTACCGTGCCGCACTGGCGAAGGCTCAGGGTGCGGTCGCCGCGCAGCAGGCATTGCTGGCCAATCTCGATGCAACCGAGCAACTGCAACAGGCCATCATCACGGAAGCCAAGGCGGGCATCGCCGCTGCCAACGCCGAAGCGACGCGCGCACACGATGATGACGTGCGCTACCGGAATCTGGCAGGGCGCGCAGCGGTGTCGATAGAGAGTGCGCAGACTGCGGATGCAACAGACAAGGTCGCGCAGGCAACCCTGCAAAAAGTACAGGCCGCATGGATCGCCGCGCAACGTCAGCTCAATGTGATTGCTTCGCAGAAACAACAGGCGCGCGCGGCGCTGGCACAGGCCGAAGCAGAGCGCGATCTGGCCGCCTTGAACGTGAGCTACACCGAACTGCGCGCACCGGTGGATGGCGTCATCGGCAATCGGCGCGCACGCGTTGGTGCGTATGCGGCTGCGGGTACCCAATTGCTCAGCGTGGTGCCGGCGCACGGCTTGTGGGTGGATGCCAATTTCAAGGAAGACCAACTGGCCCGCATGCAACCAGGGCAAGCGGTCATTATCCATGCGGACGTGCTGCCTGGTCGCAGCTTCCATGGGCGCGTGCTCAGCCTGGCACCGGCTACCGGCGCCGAATTCAGTGTATTGCCGCCGGAAAACGCCACCGGCAATTTCACCAAGATCGTGCAGCGCGTGCCGGTGCGTGTTGCCTTGGACGAGAAAGATGACGCGCTTGGATTGTTGCGCCCCGGCCTGTCCGTGGTTGCGGTTGTCGATACGCGTGCACCCAGCAACAACGCACCATGAACATTCGTGCTGTCCTGTTCGCGCCACCGGCCGATCCGGCCAGATGGAGTAACGCGCAAAAGATCTTCGCCTTTGCCAGCATGTGCGTCGGCATGTTCATCGCGTTGCTCGACATCCAGATCGTGTCGGCCTCGCTGCGCGACATCGGCGGGGGCCTCTCGGCCGGCGTGGATGAAACGGCATGGGTGCAGACCAGCTACCTGATTGCCGAGATCGTAGTCATTCCGCTCTCCGGCTGGCTATCGCGCGTGTTCTCCACGCGTTGGCTATTTGCGGTCTCCGCTGCCGGTTTCACGCTCACCAGCCTTTTGTGCGGCATCGCGTGGAACATCCAGAGCATGATCGTGTTCCGCGCGCTGCAGGGTTTTCTCGGCGGCTCGATGATCCCCACGGTATACACGACCGCCTTCGTATTCTTTCAGGGCAAGCAACGCGTGGCGGCAGCGGCGACGATTGGTGCAATCGCCTCGCTGGCACCGACCCTCGGCCCTACGCTGGGTGGCTGGATTACCGATCACTGGTCGTGGCACTGGCTGTTCTTCATCAATTTGGTGCCGGGCCTGTTCGTCACCGTGGCGGTGCCGACGCGGGTGAATATCGATACGCCGGATATTTCTCTACTGCGTCGCGCCGACTACCTGGGCATGCTGCTACTGGCGGTGTTCCTGGGTTGCCTGGAATACACGCTGGAAGAAGGGCCGCGCTGGAACTGGCTGACGGACAGTACCATCACCACCACCGCGTGGCTTTCGGGTTTGTGCGGCATCGCGTTCGTCGCGCGCAGCCTCACGTACGATCATCCTGTCGTCGACTTGCGCGCGTTGCGCGATCTCAACTTTGCGCTGGGTTGCGTGTTCTCGTTTGTTACGGGCGTCGGTATCTTCTCCACCATTTATCTCACGCCGATCTTTCTGGCCCGCGTGGAGGGCTACAGTGCCTTGCAGATCGGCGAGGCGGTGTTTTCCACCGGGGTGTTCCAGATTCTCACGATTCCACTGTATTCGTACCTGGCGCATCGCTATGACTTGCGCTGGATACTGATGCTAGGTCTTGCCGTCTTTGCGCTATCGATGTGGGATTTCACACCCATCACGCATGACTGGGGTGCGCATCAGTTACTGCTGCCACAGGCGCTGCGCGGTGCAGCGCAACAACTGGCGGTGCCGCCGGTGGTGATATTGACGCTTGGTGGCCTGGCGCCGGCACGCCTGAAACTCGCCTCCGGGTTGTTCAATCTGATGCGCAATCTCGGCGGCGCTATCGGCATCGCCGTCTGCGCGACGATTCTCAACGATCGCACCAATTTGCATTTCTATCGCTTGGCCGAGCATCTCAACAGCAGCAATGAGGCGATGAATCAGTGGTTGGCGCAAGGCGCCGGACATTTTTACGACGTGGGTGACCCCAACGGCGAGCTGCACGCGTTATGGCAACTCACCTTCCGTGAGGCGCAAACGCTTTCCTACGCCGATGCGTTTCTCGCCATCGCCGTCTGCTTCGTGATCGCTACGGTGCTGGTGCCGCTGATGCGTAAGGTGGCACCACCCGCTGCGCCTTCGGCCGACGCGCACTGAGGAGGGTTTCCATGCGTTCGCCATTTCCATCATTTGCGGATGTGCGCCGATCGACGGCACACATTGTGTTGGCAGCGACCGTCGCAAGTCTTGCTGGCTGCGTCGTCGGTCCTGACTACACCAGGCCGACGGTACCTTCGAACAAGCACTTTGTTGAGCAGCAGTTGCTTGCCCAGCGCAATACCAGCCAGCCTGCACCGAAGCTTGATACGTGGTGGAAGGGATTCGATGATCCAGAACTCACGCGCATCATTACTCGCGTGACCGCGCAGAATCTCGATCTCGCCGCTGCCATGGCGCGCATCGATCAGGCACGCGCAGCCGCGCGGGAAGCGGGCGCCGCGCTGCTGCCACAAAGCAGCCTGGATGCGCAGGTGGTACGTCAGTATCAATCGATCGAAGGGCCGCTCGGCGAAGTCGGCAGTGCATTGCCGGGCTATCGGCGTAACCAGACGCTCGAAACGCTGGGTGCAGGTGCCAGCTGGGAACTCGATGTGGCCGGCGGGTTGCACCGTGGGGCCGAAGCGGCGCAGGCACAAGCGCAGGCGGCACAAGCCTCTGGCATGGGTGTGCGCATCTCGCTCGCCGCGGAAGCCGCCGATGCATATTTTCGCGTGCGTGGTGCACAGGCACGTATTGCCCTGGCGCAGCAGCAGATCGGTACGGAGCAGCGCTTGCTCGACCTCGTACACCTGCGTCTCACCGGCGGCCTGGCTACCGAGCGTGAGCAGGCGCAGGCAGAAGCGCTGCTGCTGGAGGCACGCGCCACGGTGCCACCGTTGCAGATCGAGTTGGAGCAGCAACTCAATCGTCTTGATGTGCTGATGGGTGCATCGCCGGGCACGTACCGCGATGAAGTGCTGGCCGGCGCGCAGCATTTTGTCGTGCCTTCGATCGACACCGACGGTGGCCCCGCCATGTTGCTGCGCCGGCGCCCGGACGTGATCGCGGCGGAGCGGCAGCTGGCGGCGTCAAACGCGCGCATCGGCGAGGCGATTGCACAGTACTACCCGAAGGTATCGCTAGGCGCACTGTTGGGTGTGGATAGCATGCACACGGGGGCGTTGCTCACATCCAGTGCGTTTGAGCCGCAGGCGGCGCTTGGCTTGCACTGGCGCTTGTTCGATTTCGGCCGCGTGGATGCGGAAGTCGCACAAGCCAGGGGTGCGAATGCCGAAGCGCTGGCGACCTATCGACAAGCCATGCTGGGCGCCACTGAAGATGTGGAAAATGCCATCGTGGCCTTGAGCGAGCTTGAACATCAGCACGATGTGCTGGTCAAGGAGGTCGACGCGCACGAGCGAGCGCGTGCGGCCGCCGAAGATGCCTACAAGGGCGGCGCGGTCAGCCTGCTCGACGTGCTGGATGAGGATCGCCAGTTGCTCGCATCGCGCGATGAGCTCGCACGCGTGCATGCCGATGACGCGCGCGCCGCCGTCGCCACGTTCCGTGCGCTCGGTGGAGGCTGGGTGCCTGCTCCGGATGTGCGCACCGCACGCCGCTGATACTTCTTTATCCGCAGGAGTTCCCTCATGCAACACGAAATCGTACTTTGCCATCCCCTTCGCACGGCGATCGGCGGCTTCAACGGTGCTCTGCGCGACGTGCCGGCCACCACATTGGGTGCGACGGTGATCCGTGCGGTGATGGAGCGCGCGGGTCTGCGCCCGAATGCCATCGACGGCGTGGTGATGGGGCAGGTGGTACAAGCCGGTAGCGGCATGAATCCGGCCCGACAAGCAGCAATCCACGGTGGCCTCGACGTATCGGTGCCCGCGCTGACGGTGAACCGTGTGTGCGGTTCCGGTGCACAGGCGATTGTTTCTGCCGCGCAGGACATCCTCGCCGGACACGGCGAGTTGATGCTTGCGGGTGGTATGGAAAATATGGATCGCGCGCCGTATCTGATGAGCAACGGTCGCTGGGGTAATCGCATGGGCCACGCGCAGCTCTACGACAGCATGCTGCTGGATGGCCTGCATGATGCTTTTTCGCAGAAGCATTCCGGCTGGCATACCGAGGATCTGATTGCGCAGCAGTGCGTGGATCGCGATGCGCAGGATCGCTGGGCCGTGCGCTCGCAGCAGCGTTTCGTCGCTTTGCGCGATGCCGGACGCTTCGATGCCGAGATCGTGCCGGTGGATATTCCCACGCGCAAAGGTAGCGAGCGGTTCGACCGCGACGAGGCGCCGCGGCCGGACACCACACTCGAAGGGCTCATGCGCCTGAAGCCTGCGTTCCGAGAGGGCGGCACCATCACCGCGGGCAATGCGCCTGGCTTGAACAGCGGCGCCGCAGCGATGCTGGTCGCCACGCGTGGCGTCGCTGAAGCGCGAGGTCTGGCACCGGTCGCACGGCTTGCCGGCCATGCCGTGACAGCCGTTGAGCCGGGCATGTTCGGCATCGCACCGGTGTCAGCGGTAAAGCTGGCGGTGGCGCGTGCAGGCTGGCAACTGGATGATGTCGATCGCTTCGAGATCAATGAAGCCTATGCAGCCATCGCGATCATCGTGGCGCGCGAGCTGGGTCTGGATGAAGCACGCGTCAATGTGGAAGGCGGCGCCGTCGCGCATGGCCATCCCATCGGAGCCACCGGCGCCATACTCACGACACGCCTGCTGTATGCAATGCAGAACGAAAGATTGCGCCGCGGCGTGGTGACCCTTTGCATTGGCGGCGGGCAAGGCATTGCACTCGCTCTGGAAGCCGTTTTCTGAACTTCGGTTTCTGGCGTCCGGCAGGTAACGCCCGCAGGCTGGCGAGCCTCGAAATCAGGCGTTGTTGCGCTTTTGCATGGTTGCAGCGATACGCGATTTCAGGTTGCCGATAAACACGCGCATGACCGGCTGCACATCGGCAAAAAGAGGATCGTTAGGCTGATTCAGCATCACGCCGGTGAAAAGCTTCAGGCCCACCGCGAGGGCCGTCGCATCGCTGGCAGCAAATGCCGTCCCAGCATGCACGCGTTCCACCATGGCGAAGATATCGTCATGGTGGATTACCTCGAAGACGAGCGGCGCTGAGGTGGCGTCGTCCACGCGCTCGACCTGGATGCGGAAATGGTGGTGTTGGGCGTTGTTCATGGCGAGTTTCCTGGGTCTGCGGCGCTCAAGACGGCACGGCCTTGCATGGGGTGCACAAGCCGCGCCCAAGGCGCCCGGCGCGTCGTTATTTCGACGTGGGTGGCAAGCCCATTTTTTCGAGTGTGAGTGTTTCATCCGCTCGGCCCCAGCCGCCATCGGCGACTTCTTCCACAAGCACCATGGAGTAGGGGCGCGCAGCTTCGCCGAAGTATTCGACAAACATCGCCGTGGTGCGGTGGATGATTTCTTCCTTGCGGGCAGTGTCAACGACGCCTTCAGGGAATTTAAAATTAGCGAATGGCATGGAATTCTCCTTCAGTAACGGATGAGCAAAGTGTGGCAAGCGGCTTGGTCAGGTTGCCTGATGCACGTGGGGCGAAAGCAGATCGCCTAGCTGGATGCGACGAAGAAACTCCGCACGAACGCGGTCGGCCACGGTGTCGACGACTTCGCATCCATCGCTGGCGGGATCGACGTGAACACGGAACGGGCGACGGCCCGAAGGTATGTTGACCACATCGACGATGGCGGTAGCGACACTTTGCGGATCGGCATCCGGCGGCTCGCAGGCGGCCAGGTTTTTGAGAATGTCGTCGGTCAGGCCTTGATTGGCGCCCTTATCGTAAGCGGCGTGTCGCTCTTTGTCGGCGGGCGCTGCAGCGTGCAGGAAGTGATTGGTGCCCTTGGTAAATGCACCGGGCACCACGATGGTGGTTTCGATGCCCCAGCGCGCCAGTTCAGCGGCATAGCTCACGGCGACCGAGTCCATGGCTGCCTTCGCGGCGAAATAGGGTGCCAGATACGGTGGCGTGCCACCGCGATGGCTGGAGCTTCCCACCCACAACAGCATGCCCCTGCCACGCTCGCGCAAGTGCGGCAGCACGGCACGGTTGACGCGTTGGGTGCCCAGCACGTTGACGTCATAAAGCTGCGCGAATTGCTCGGGCGTAAAGGCTTCTGCCGGGCCAAATACCATGTGACCGGCGTTATGCATCACTACATCGATGCGGCCTTGCTCGGCGAGGATCTGCGCGATCGCAGCGTCGGCGGAGTCTTGCGATTGAACATCCAGTTCCGCGGTATGCAGCTCAACTTTGTGCTGTGCCGCGTACTCGCGCGCCGCCGCCACCTGGGGAGCATTGCGCCCTGCGGTATCGCGCATGGTGGCGTACACGATATGGCCGGCATCGGCGAGCGCGCGTGCGCTCATCGCGCCAAAACCGCTGGATGCGCCGGTAACCAGAATGACCTGTTTCATGATGATCTCCTCGCTCGGAAATTAGGCGAAACCGCCGTTGACACGGATGACCTGGGAGTTCACCCAGCGACCATCGGGTCCGGCCAGAAACGACACGGCGGCGGCAATTTCTTCGGGGGTGCCGATGCGTTCCAGCGGCGCCATCTTGGCGATCTGGGTCACCTGGTCGTCGCTCTTGCCGTCGAAAAACAGCTCCGTGGCGACTGGCCCTGGCGCGATGGCGTTGACGGTGATGTCGCGACCCCGCAACTCGTTCGCCAGCACATGCACCAAGCCTTCCACGCCGGCCTTGCTGGCGATGTAGGGGCCGTATGCAGGGAAGGATTTCGCCAGGACGCTGCTGGACAAGGCGATGATGCGGCCGTCTTTTTCCAGATGCTGCGCTGCCTGCGCCATGACCACGAACGCGCCGCGCAAATTGGTGGCGATGACCTTGTCGAAGATGTCCAGATTGTTCTGGACGATGTTCGTCATCGGCATGACGCCCGCACTGTTGACGACCACGTCGACACGGCCGAAAGCGTCCCTGGTGGCGGCGAACAGATGCGCCACATCCTGGGGATTGCCGACATCGCCCTGTACCGCGATGGCTTTACCGCCGGCGGCCTCGATGGCGGCAACCGTTTCCTGTGCCTTGGCTGCATTGCCAGCGTAATTGACGGTGACGGCAAAGCCGTCGGCCGCCAGACGCATGGCGATAGCTTGTCCGATTCCGCGCGAGCCGCCCGTCACGATGGCGCTCTTGGCTTGGTTCGAGTTCATGGTTCGCTCCTGGGGTGGAAGGGCGGGAGTGCCCTTGGAAGCGAGTTTGATCATTTAGGCTACATGGATAAATCACAGAAACGTGACAACGTAATTCAATATGAATTAATAATAGAGCCATGGACCGCCTCGAAACCCTTCAGTTATTCACCCGAATCGTGGAAACCGGGAGCTTCAGCCGCGCCGCGGACGTGCTCGATATGCCACGCCCCACGGCCACCTATGCCATCCAGCAGCTGGAGGCGCGGCTCGGGGTTCGGCTACTGGAGCGCACCACACGCCAAGTGCGCCCTACTTTGGACGGGCAGGCGTTCTACGAACGTTGCGTGCATATCCTCAGCGATCTGGAAGACGCCGAGTCCTCGCTAAAGAACATTGCTTCCAACCCGCGCGGCACGTTACGCGTGGATATGGCGACCACGCATGCCACGCATATCGTGCTACCAAGGATCGACGACTTTCGCAGTCGCTACCCCAACATCGATCTGGTGATCAGCAGTGGCGATCGCCTGGTCGATCTGGTGCGCGAAGGAGTCGATTGCGTCATCCGCGCGGGCACGCCGCGCGACTCCACGCTGGTGGCCCGCCAATTGGCCAGCATGCCTCAGGTGATCTGCGCCAGCCCGGAATACCTTGCGTTTTTCGGTGTCCCACACGACCCCAGTGAGTTGTCCAATCATCAGGTGGTGAAGTTCTTCTCCAGCGGTACCGGCATCGATGACACACTCGAGTTAATCGTGGATGGCAAGCTCAACCGGTTTGCGCTCGGCGGCTGGATGGCCGTCAATGACGCTGAGAACTATGTCGTCAGCGCACTGCGCGGTTGTGGAATGATCCAGCTGCCCCGCTTTCACGTCGAAGATGCATTGCGAACCGGGCGGCTGGTGGAAATATTGGGCGAATGGCGCAGTCCGGATTTACCCCTTTCTGCGCTTTATCCCTACCGACGACAGCTATCGCGACGTGTGCGCGTGTTTATCGATTGGCTGGGCGATGTGTATAAAGACACGTTTGGCGAGTTGGCTTAAGCGTGCCGATGGGCTGAAAAACGCGAGCGCCAAGAAGCCAATCAACTAACGCGCCGAGTTCCAGACACCGCCTTTCGGGTCCTGATTACCAGTGAGGCAGTGCGTAATGCATGCCCGCTTGTGTCTTCCTCCATCGCATCAATGAGCACCGCGCCCGGTTCGTCTGTCGATTGAATGATGATCTGCGCCAGTCCGTTGAACAGCGATCGCTTGGGCTCCTTGTCGCTCTCCAGGCAGTTGGGATTTCCATTGCCAACACCGATGAGTTGGCCCTTGCCAGTGATCCGGAAGGCGAGCTTGTTGTCGGCAGTGGGTACTCGTCGACCGTGCTGATCAAGCGCTTCGACGGTAACGATGGCCAGGTCTTGTCCGTCTGCGGCGATTTCCGAGCGATCGGCGGTCAAGCGAAGTTTTTGCGCAGGTCCGGTGGTTTCGCGCCGTTCGGTCAAGACGGTTTGGCCGTTAAGACGGCCGCGCGCTTCGATGACCCCGGGTGCGTAGGCGACCGTCCACTCTACGTGTCCAAGGTGAGGCACTTTCTTGCTGCCAAGACTCTTGCCGTTGAGCAGCAATTCGACCTCATCGAGATTGGTGTAGACCCAGACCGCAATCTCCTGGCCTTCTTTTCCTTGCCAATTCCAATGCGGAAATACATGCAGACTCGGTTCTTTCCGCCACCAGGCTTTGTAGTAGTAATAATAATCCTTGGGAAAGCCACATAAATCGACAATCCCGAATTGCGAACTGATCGAAGGCCAGCCATACGGCGTCGGTTCGCCACGGTAATCGAAGCCGGTCCAGGCGAAACCACCCGCCAACCATTCGCGCGTGCCGTAAAAAGTCCACCATTGCTCTGGCGTCTGACCCCATGGCACCACCCCGTTATAGCTATTGACCGTATTCTTTGTCGGGTCCGAGGTGTATTCGCCGCGTGTAGAGATGGCGCTGGACGTTTCCGACCCGAACACAGCCCGCTTCGGATGCCGCTGGTGGAAAGCATCGGGAAACTGGGTCTGATAATTGAAGCCGATGATATCGAGCGCATCGGATACGCCTTGCTCGTTATCGCCATTGACGGCCGCAGAAACCACGCGGGTAGGATCGAGCGCATGACAGCGCTCGACCATGGTGGCGGCGATGCGGGCGCCCTGGGGCGCCATATCGCCCTTTTGCAGTTTCCACTCCTCGTTTCCAATCGACCAGATAATGATCGAAGGTGAGTTGCGATAGCGCTTCACCATGGTTTCGAGCTGTTGCAAGGCGCCCGGGCTGGCGCTCATATGGCGCGTTTCGCACATCATCAGCATGCCCATCCGGTCGCATGCAGCGACCCATTCGGGCGTGGGCATATTGTGCGAAGTGCGCACCGCGTTGCAGCCCATGCTTTGCAGCACCGAGATGCGGACTGCTTGCAGCCGGTCGGGCAGGGCGGCGCCGACACCGGCGTGGTCCTGGTGGTTGCACGTGCCTTGAATCTTGAGCGGCTTGCCATTGAGAAAGAAACCGCGATCGGCATCGAATACGGCCGTACGAATGCCAAATGAAACCTGCTCGGCATCGCGCAGGCTCCCGTCTACGAGCACTTTGACGAGCGCCGTATAGAGGTGCGGCTCATCCGGCGACCACAGCGTGGGATGAGTGACGGTGGCTGTGGCCTGGTAAGGCGTCGATGCATTCGGAGCAACCACCTGCGCGGGCGATACTGCCTGAGCAACCGTGTGACCGCCCGCATCGACGATGGTCCATTCCAGCGAGGCATGCACCGGATGCTCGCTCTCATTCTCGATCAGGGTGGCCAGATCGAGCGTGGCCGCATCGTCAGTGATGGTCGAGCGCACGACGCTTTCCCATTGGCCCAGGTGCACGGGGTCGGTTTTAGCCAACCAGACGTGGCGATAGATACCGGCACCCTCGTAAAACCATCCGTCACCAAAACGGGCATCGACGCGCAGGGCGATATGATTCTTGCTGCCGTACGTAAGGAAATCAGTGAGGTCGAAACGGAACGACGTGTAGCCGTCGTCATGGCGACCGATGTAGCAGCCATTGACGAACAGCATCACGTCGCGCATTGCACCGTCAAATTCTATGCAGATACGGCTTCCACGATCGCTCTCGGGAATATCGAACTCGCGCCGATACCAGCCCACGCTGGTGGCGGGATAGCGTCGGCCAAGCGGCTTGTAACCATGCGAGGTCAATCGATCGTCTTCGTCGCCGCTGTCGTCGTGCACGAAAGGAAGTTCAACGGCCCAGTCATGCGGCAGATTCAAGCGGCGCCAGTTGGACGCATCGAACTCGGCGGTGGCAATCTTGAAGGTGCCCGTCTTCGAAAAATCGCCCTGGCCAAATCCAAAGCCAAAATCCTTGGTCGGATCATTGCCGTTGCCAAACGCGAATTGCCAGCCGAAATCGAGCAACAACTGCTCGCGCGGTGCGACCGCCATGCCGCTTTGCGATAGCGCCCATGGCTGCGTGGGTGCTGTTCCATTTCCGCTACCCGCCCACACGAAACGTGGCACAAGCCCTGAGCCGAGCAATCCCATGCTTGAGATGACAAAGGTGCGGCGTGTGATATCAATCATGAGAACCCCATTCTCCAAGCGTAGAGCAGGCCGACATCATGGCGAGGATGGCTGCCGGTGACGACAGGCCGAGCTAGATCGCGCGTCACGTGCGGGTTGATAGTGGAGGACACGCTGCATGTGCACCCTCCAGCGTTTTACCATACCAAAGAATGCACTGTTCGTAACATGGCCGCAGGCTCGTGGCGTGCGGCGCACCGCGCATTTTGATAAAGCGCAACTGTCTCTCTAGGCGCAATTCACGCGCCCGTTTTGCTCAAGGGTATAGATCAGATCGACAGTCGCGTGCGACGATCGGAACTGAGAGTGGGAGATGCGTGATGACCCAGGCATTCAAGGTCGGTGACCACGTACGCTGGAATTCCGAGGCCGGATGGGTGACGGGGACTATCATCGCTATTCATACCCAGGATTTCGACTACAAAGGCCACACGCACCACGCCTCGCGTGACGATCCGCAGTACGAAATCAAAAGCGACAAGACCGATCATGTCGCTGCACACAAACGGCGCGTGCTTCACCTTGCAAAACGGTGATGCGCTTGGGTCGTGTGTGATCGAGGGACGAGCGTTAGCGCAAGAGGGATTTAAAGAATCCCGGCAAACGTGTCGATCGGGCGGACCTTCAGTGCGTCCAGGTCCGACGTGAGCAACTGGGCGATAGCCCGCGTGTCGGCCTTGATCTGGCGGTGATGCGCCGAAAACAAGCGCAGCATCCGGTTCAACCAGCGCGACTGCGCTTTGAGTTCAAACATGATGGCCACCGCGGCAAGCCGGGTGAGATCGGCAGTTAAATCAAGACGGATGGCTGCTCGTGCGATCGCCGCCAGTTGATCGCGCGATACCAGCTGGGCGACTCGTTTTTCGATGGAAAAAAACTTCGAACTGCGCCGGCCACTGGGTTCAAGCACCGCGTGATAGAGCAGGGCGCACAGAACACGTTCCACTCGGCGTGCCAGGCGCTCGTCGGTGGGCTCTTGTTCTATCGCATTCACGTCGATCAAGTGAACTTGAGCATCGGATGATCGACACGGACGCGCATTCGGCCCCTGCGCTTTGTGCCTGGCAGGCCGAAGCGGTATCACATTGCTGGGAGCGTTGTGCTCCAATTCGATCGGGAAGATTACGGGCGTCATAGGCCTCTTCAAGCATCAGGCGTGCCAGCCAATGCTCCCGTCGCCGGCAGCGGTCGGGAGGCCGGGTGCAGCCCGCCCCAGGCCACGTCAGGCGCTGCCAAGCTGCTCTAACCACCGAAATTCATATGGTTGGCGCGGGACCCCGTCGGTGTCACGGAGGGTGAATCGCCGCCCATTCGCGTCACAGGTGGGCCCACCCGTGACGGTCCGTTCAGCAAACTCAGCGTGCTTGCTGAGATTGCCCAGCAGCAGTCTTTAGCCATGCACCCGCGGTGATCGGCTACGGGATTGATCGATGAGATACATGCGGCAGTGTTCGAGATAAGCGACCTCGAGGTCGGCGAGAAGCCCGACTGTGGCCTCCCAAAGCCATGTCGGCGAACCCAGTGATTTGGGTCTTGCATGCCGCAGTTCCGCATACCACGAACGTCGCACACTTTGCTCCATCTGGCCCACGTGCGCATGCCCAACGATGTAGCCCAAATAGGCAGCGAGCTCCGCCGCCCAATCGGGACGAAGATGGCGGATGTCCAGCTTCATGTCCTGCGGCATCAGTTCGCGGATGGCGAATGATTTACCCATCATCTGGGCCGAACGCATGCGTTCACCCAAATGGGGCGAAAGCTGCCTTGCCGCCTGTACGATGCGTGCGCCGTGGTCGGCCGGAAGGTTGGCGTCGGCGCGGGCGGGCGCCAGAGAGGGCCCGGCCTCCTTTACGTCGATAAGACACAGATCGCTGCCGCGGGCAGATTTGTCGCCGACGTCAAGCAACGCTGCGTAACGCACGCACCCCAGCGAACTGCATCCTTTGCGCCAAAAGGCTGCGTCTTGCAGACACACAGATGCCTTGGATGGACGGTGCCCGACGCGGGTGACGAGTTCCTGCATGGTTGGTGCGTTGAAGAGACTCCTCAACGCTTCATGCTCGGCGGCCGAGATCGGCCAGAACTGCCGACCCACCGGCAATTTCAAAGTTTTGCCTTCGGTTCGTTCGCGTGCCAGCGCTTTCCAGGTTCTACGATGCGCGTCGAGCACTTTCATCCGCAGCAGATGAGGAAGCGCGGGAGCCGGTGTTGAAATATCCGGAAAAGCCGACTCATAGCCATCCAGCATGCATTCCAGGATACGGGCTGTTGCGATGCCCGGGAGATCGGAGCTACGCGCGAGCACCGAGAGCGACAACGCCAGACGGCATAGGTCAAATGCCGGATTACTTATCGTCGCCTGGTCGAAGTCACGCATCAGTATGTCGACGCGACCTTGATCGTTCGCGACAGGTCCTATATTGCCAAGGTGACAGTCGCCACAGATCCAGATGTCCGGGCCATCCGGAAGTGTCGTGGCCTTTTTCGAGGCCAGCCACTGATAGAAGCGCTCTGTGGTGCCGCGAACGAATGCATGGGCCGATTGCGCCATTTTCCGGCGCCGACGATCTTCAAGCGCCGCCATGCGCTTGTTGGGCATGATCTTTCTTAGCCGAATCGTCGGGCCGTTTTCCATAACGCCATCTATGTATCGACGAGCATGATGGATGCGTGACGACGAGGTGGCGCATTACCGAAACAAGCAGTCATCGCCGCATCGGGTTGATGAAAACCGGTTGATGCTGCAGCGGAGTAGACTGCCAGTTCAACGCCGCCGGGCTGCCGCAGAGAAGGCAGTTATCAAGCAGCGCTCAACAGTCGCACGTTATGAATGCGCATTCTTCGGGAACGGAGAAGATCAGATGGTGGAGGGTCGTCCGAAGCATGACCGTAAACCTCGCCGGCTTTCGGTCATGCGAACGTTTGCGTGCGTGAGTTGCATGGTGTGGATGGCGGCGTATGTGTCCGGTTGTGCATCGACTGGGGAGCGAGGCTTGTTCGGGCTTTCTGTGGAGGCGCTACTGGAGAAGGCGCAATCATGGGAGACCGATGCCATCCGCGCGCAGTCGGCACAGGCACAGGCGTATGCGTGGTTGCAGTGCGCGACACTGGCGCACGATGCGATGAGGGCCACAGAAGCGGCGAAAGAAACGGCAGCCGGTCTACTCGCGACGCAATGCAGTCGGGCCTTCTTCGATCTCGTCGCGCAAGGTGGCCCTATCGATGTGGCGCAAGGGCGGACAACCCTCGAAGGCATTCCCGTCCGCGTCGAATTTCGTGGCATGCCCGATAGCCTCGGAAAAAGCGCCTACCTGGAACCTGCCGATCAAGTCTCGATGCTGCCTCTGGCTAACGTTCGTTATCACCATGCCGGTTTTGGCGTGCCGCTGGTGGCGTTTGCATTGCCGTGCTCTGATCGGGCTATCTGCCGCCTTTATCCGCCAGAGGGTGTTTTTCGACCGGCGACCCTGTGGCTGGAGGCGGCATCGGGCACCGGCGCATATGACGACATGCCGGTACTTGTGCTGCAGAACCCGGTGCTCCAGCCCGAGCATACGGCGGGTACGAATCGCTATGAACTAGCCGAAGATGCGTCGGCGCCCTACGCGCAATTGTTGGAAAGAACGCGTCTGAAGCGACTGGCATGGTGGGGCATGATCGGCGGCGCGGAAGTAGGCAAGCGGTCTGGCCTGTTTCTCCTGGACGACTACGATCCAAACAAAATCCCTATCATCATGATTCACGGCGTCGCCGGAAGCCCATTGATCTGGGCGCGATTGAGCAACGCGATCATGGGCGACCCCGAACTGCATCGGCGCTATCAGATCTGGCACATCGTCTATCAGAGCAATGCACCGCTGCTGGTGGAGCGCTACCGTGTGCAGCATTACATCGATGAAGCGTGGAGTGTTCTGGATCCAAGTAATCAAGCCCCGGCACGACGAGGCGTCGTGCTGATCGGGCACAGCATGGGCGGTGTGATTGCGCGACTGCTTTGCGCACAAAGTACGCCGGCGGTATGGAGCGCCGCCTTTACCGAACCGTTGGAAGGCCTGCATGCCGATGCGGCGGATCTGCGTGCACTCAAGGACATTTTCGAGTTCGAGCCGTACCCGGGCGTCAACGAAATCATCTTCATGGCTGCGCCGCAGCGCGGAAGCCCCGCAGCGGAAGGATTGCTCGGGCGCATGGTGGGATTACTGGCCTGGAGGAACATCGAGGAGATGGCCGCCGTCATGCGCATCGTTGGCCAAAATCCAAAGGCCATCCAACCCGCGCTCCAGGCGATGTTCAAGGTCGGCCACATCACCAGCATCACCAGCCTGCGTCCCGACGAACCCGTGACACTCGCGGATGAAAAGCTGATGCCGGCACCTGGCGTGCGCTACGACACGATCGCCGGCGTACTTCCAGGCATAACGCCGCCCGGGGACGGCTACGTGCCATTGAGTAGCGCGCTGCTGCCGGGCTCCACGACAACATTGATCATCCGCTCCGATCACAAGGTGCCAGACAGGCCGGAGGCGATTGCTGACGTGCTGAAAATACTGCGCGCGCACGCCAAGCAAATCGCTTCGACCGAAAGCCTCTCTGCTGCCACAAAGGATGGTGGCTCGCCTTGATAAAGTCGCCTCAACGAATGGAAGATGGCTGTAACCAAAGCCGTTATCGCGGCGAATATTCTTGGAGTCATCATCACAGTAAGGTCCATGCCGAAGACAAACTTTCTCCGTAAATTCGCCATTGCACCGTTACCACTTCCATGCGGTTGGTACGCACTGCCGCTTCGCCTTATCGTGGGCTATGGGTTCATGGAACACGGCTATGCGAAGCTTATGCATGGGCCCGGGGTTTTTATTGGGATTCTTCACGCTATCGGCTTGCCCTTTGCCGACTTCTTTGGATGGGCGACCATCGTGATCGAGCTTCTGGGTGGCTTGATGATTCTTGCGGGCGCTTTGGTGCCGGTAGCCACTATTCCGATGATTGTAGTTCTGTTGGTTGCCACATTCACGGTTCACTTGCCCAACGGATTCAGCTCTATCAAGCTCATGTCTTACGACGCCGCGGGCGCCCATTTTGGTCAGCCCGGTTACGAAACCGACATGCTCTATTTGGCTGCCTTAATTGCGTTGTGCATCGGCGGTGCCGGTCCGCTGTCGCTGGATGGATGGCTCAGCAGGCGTCGCAAGAGCATCAACGGATCCAAATAGAGATCAGATGCTTTTATCGGCGATGGGCCGGATTCAAAGATCGATTTCGATATCGGTCGTGGGCCGCGCACAGCATATGAGCACATTGCCATTGACGGGCGCGTCGATCGGCTGTGGGTCGTAGCTGATGTGGCCGCCGATGAGCGCGGTCTCGCAGGTGTGGCACACGCCGGTACGGCATGCCCACCGGACTGGAATGTCGCAGGCTTCGGCGAACTCAAGCACGTTTTGGAATTTTTCGGACCATGGTATGGCCAAACCGCTTCGACTGAAGCGAACGATTGGCCCGTCTCCTTGAGGCCCTTCGGGTACGTGAGGGCTTCTAGCCGGCCCTGCAACGATACCTGGCGTTATCGACGCTACGCTGCCGAAGATCTCCGTATGAATAGTTGCGCTCGTTACGCCCATATCCTTCAGCCCAGTAACGAGATCGGCGATGAAACTCGACGGGCCGCATAGATAAAACTGGGCCGTGATGGGTATACCCAGCCGCTGGACCGTTGCTACGCTGATGCGTTCTGACACATCGAAATCACGTCCAAGCCGATCTTCGGCGCGTGGCTGACTGTAAGCGACAAGAACATGGACACGAGGCAGGGCGTCGAGCAGATGACGCACTTCCGAGGCAAAGGGATGCTCTGCGCCATTGCGTGCACCATAGATCCAATACACATCACGATCGATGGTTTGGTCCGCCACCAGCTGATGAAGCATGCCAAGCACTGGCGTGATGCCGATGCCCGCGCTCAGCAAGGCAACCGGCTTTTTATCGTCTCGCAGCGTAAATATTCCGCGCGGCGCACTGACTTCGATAAGATCGCCCGCACGAACGCTGCTGTGTATGTACCGGCTTCCATCGCCCGAACCGAGCTTTACGCTGACGCGGTACATGCCTCCTTGGCCCAGGTTGGAAATGGAGTAGCTGCGAGTGACCACCCCGCCGCCCACGGCACCGGGAAGACGCATCACCACAAATGATCCGGCTGCAGGAGGGGACAGATAAGGAGGTTCGTTTGCGGTCAGGAGCAGCGACTTAACGCTGTCGCTCTCCTTGACGACCTTGACCACCTTGAGCATACGAAAACCCTGCCACGCCACTGCCGCAAGCACCGGCGTGAGTCCTGCGTTACCTGGCGATCCCGACGTGTTCGCCAGTAGCGCCTCGAACGAACGCCTCCATCCCGGACCAAGCGATGGCTCGCTTGCGGCGCGTCGGATGCGATCTGCGGGATGCTCGGGCAAATAGAGCAGGGCATCGACTTCTGCGACGGTCAATCCTTCGCGGCCTTGCTCGGTGCGAATGATTTCGTCGCCCGCGCCGATCTCTCCCTCTTCAATGACGCGAAGATAGAACCCGGGCCTTCGATGCGAAACGAGTAGCGCGGGCATGCGTGGTTCGTCCATCCGTATGCCAACGCGATAACACGTGACACGCGGCTGCGACACTTCCAGCAGAGCGCTGCCGATGCGATATCTGTCGCCGACGCACACCTGGTCGTCAGCGAGGCCCTCGACCGTCAGATTCTCTCCGAACATGCCGTATTCGCTCAGCGTCCGGTGCAGCACCTGCTCCCAATAGCGGTAAGAAGCGAGCTGGTAGACCATGACAGCCCGATGCACGCCACCATGGCTCTGAGGGTCCCCTTGCGCATCACCATCGATATTGAGATGCCGCACCATCACCCGCTGGTTTACCGGGTGTTTCCAGATAGCCGTCCGAACGACCTTGCCCCGCCACGCCACGTCGGCCGGAAGGCCAACATTGACGGAAACGACGCGGCCCATGGTTTGATCGATCTCAGGTGTTCTTGATGGTCGGGTTCGGGCTCTCCATCCCGGTGCCGCAACTGAAGGTCAGCGGGATGCCGTAGACCTTGTTGCCAAAGGTTGCGAACAGTTGGTAATGCCAGATGCCCTCGCTGCTTCTGTCATGGTGATGGTTTTGCATGCTGATCGCCTTGCCATGGTGGCGAAGCTGCCGGAACACCTTTTCACCAGGATGCCGGACGAGCCAGGCGAAGCCTGGATTTTGTGCATCATCCAGCGCGCAGAACTCGCCGCTGCTCGCATTTCCCGTCAGCGTCCAGGTAATGGTGTAGGGTTCGTCGCCAGCGGTGATTTTCTCGAATTCCTGATGATGCTTACCGCGATTGACGACCAGAAGGTTCGCTTCCCATCCGTCCGTTGGGTCGCGGTAAAGCTCTACGTTCATGTCGATGTTTTTGGAATTGCCGTGCTTCATGGAGACCTCCCGAGTCTGGTATCTATGGGCTCCGTACCTGATCGAGCTTCCATGCCTTCGACTGATCCGATCAGTCGGAAATCTGGCTCCCCTGGCTCTGCGCCAGCATTCGTTTCTGGAACTCCGCGTTGACCGGATAAGCCCAATGCCCGCGCCGCAAGATGGCGAGCCACTCGGCATCGCGATAGCCGCTATTCCACAACTGCTTGGTCAAGGCGTGTACCTTCGCTGTGTCGCCAAGCGCCAGGAGCGCCTGAGCTTCCATCGACAGCAGACGAGGATCACCTTGGCCGCTGGGCTGGTCCTGCGCGGTCGCGACCACGTCCAACCACCCGCGCCTGGCTTCGTCTGTATTGGAACTGGTGGCAGCCAGCAGCAATTGGGCCGCCATATTCATCAGCACAATGGAGCGCTCATGCGGTTGCTTGGCGAGCAACGGCTGGAGTGCATCCGTCGCCAGCTGTGCTTGCGCGCGCGTGTCGTCCACGTGACCCGACGCCAGCGACTCGGCCGACTGTTCTGTCAGTATCTCGCCATGAAGCCGCTGCACGGCTGCGTCCGTGGGGTTTTGTCGAACCAGATTGCTGACGACGGCGAGTGACTGCGCGGTAAGCGCTTTTGCTGCATCCAGATCACCGTTCAGACGCTTGAGACGGGCCAACTGTCCACAGTAGCGAGCCAAGTCCTGCTGGAAGTCGCCGTTATCCGGATTGTTCTTGACGAGTTCTTTCGCCGTGTCCACCGATTGCTGCATGCGGCGGATGCCCGCGTCGTCCGCCCCGGCCAGCGCGAGCGTGCGCCCGAGAATGGCTTGCACGGTAAGCACGGTTTCACGCTGGCTGATGTCTTGCGGATGCTGCGCGGCAAGCATCGATTCGATGGCGTAATCGGCTTGATACTCGGTTAGTGCGTCGGCCAGGTCGCCGCGCAGCAGGGCCAGCTTGCCCAGATTGTTATGTGCGCCACCCAATTCCGATTGCCAATCCGCTCGCTCGGGCTGCGCCGCGACCAGCTTGTGGGACAACGCCAGCGCGCTCGTGTAGGGCCCGCGCGCCAGGTCGAGCTGGCCGCGTGCTTCCAGCACATGGCCCATGTCGTTGTCGACCATTTCAAGTTCGAACGTCAATTGGAGATTTTGTGGCGCATACGGTTCGGACTTAAGCAAGATGCCGCGGGCTTTTTCGAAGGCGTCCTGTGCCGCATCGAGCCGCCCTTCGTCCCAGTGGGCCATGCCAACGAAAGCTTGCATGCGCGCCCATTGCACCTGCCGTTCAATATCGTGCGGCGCTTTGGTTGCCAATGACGAGGCGAGCGTTGATGCGGTATCGAATGACGCGATCGCCTCGGGAAGATGGCCTTGCTCCTGTTGCACCGATCCGATTTTTTCCAGCATCTTGACGCGCTGTGCGAGCACTTGATCGGTAACATCGGTCGTCGGCATCGACGCAAAGTACGTCATGGCCTTGTTGTCGACATCCTGGATGATGTCCAGTCGCTCGGCTTGATGCAGCTTGTCGTTGAGGTCGCCGAGCATGAAGTCGACCAGATCTTCGGCCTGTCGCTGACGGCGCTCGGCATCCGCGCGCGCCACTTCGGCGGCGCTGCGCGCATGCATGGCTACGATCGCCAGTGATGCGGTGATGGCAGCCACGCTCATTGCCATGGCGGTCATCATGCTCAAGCGACGATTGCGTCGCTGCAGCTCGCGCTGCTTGAGGCTGTCGAAGCTGAGGTCGAGCATGCCGGCAATCAACTTCAGCTTGGCATTGCGCCGGCCATCTTTGCCGGCCCTGGCGTCCGCGGCGATGGGTTCGGCTGGTGCGTGCGTCAGTGTTCCTAGTGCGTCGATCTGCGAGCGCAGCGCGGGCGCAAAGCATTCGTGTTGCTGAGCGTCGGGGCGTTCGCTTGCTCCCGGTTCTCCATCGACGATCAAACAGAAAATACGTTCGCTGCGCCCGAGTCGTTTGTACGCGAGCACTTCCTCCTGTACCCATCTGGATATTGCCGAAGACGGCGAGCAAATGACGATGAGATTGGCCGATTGCGCGAGGGCTTCGCGCACCTTGTTGCCCAGGTCGGTGGCGCTGGCCAACTCGTCACGGTCGCGGAAGATGGGAGCAAGCCGGCGCGGTGTGCTCCCGGCTGCCGTCTGTTTGCCGACCAGGCGCGACGGCACGCGATACGTCTCCAGCGCCTTGTGCAACCACGCAGCCCAGGACGCATCCCGGTGGCTATAGCTGATGAATGCGCGATACCGATAATCCGGTGTCGCCAGTGGCTGCGTCATGACGCCTCGCTCCAGGAGAAGGCTGGGCCTTCCTGGCCATGGACGTCACGGAAGACCGGGCAGTCGTTGGTGCAGCCCCATCCTCAGCGACCGCGTGAGCCTAGCACCAAAGTGTGATTCACATCACATTTTGGTGCTAGGCTCGCCTCCGCGGGCGCTCCAGGGCAGTTGCGCAAGGGCGGGGGAGGGCCAGCACCCGCGGGATTTCCTGGGTGCAGTGCCAGCACGGGCAGCGCTGCGCTTGGGTGGGGTTTTCGATCCTCGCTGCGCAGAGGTTGTCATGACACCCCTGGTTATTGGCGTCACGAGTCACCGCAACATCGCGACCTCCGAGGTAGCGCCGATTCGCGAACGCGTACGCGCATTTCTGGCGCAGCTCAAAAGCGAGTTTCCATCCTTGCCGCTGGTTGTGCTCTCCGCGCTGGCGGAAGGTGGGGATCAGCTCTTCGCCGCCGAAGCATTGGCAACGGGCGCCCGCCTGGTGGTGCCTCTACCACTGCCGAAGGAGATGTACGTCGAGGACTTTGCCGATCGTGCGGTTCGCGCACAGTTCGAGGAGCTGCTGCAACGGGCCGATGTGATCCGCCTGCCGCTGCTGAAGAGCCAATCGAGGGAGGAGCTGCAGCATCATGGCGAGGCGCGAAACCGCCAATATGCAAAGGCGGGGGTGTTCATCGCCAGCCACGCACATATTCTCGTCGCCATTTGGGATGGCAAAGATTTGGGGCGGCTTGGTGGAACCGGACAGATCGTCAAGTATTACCTCCACGGTTCATTGCCTGGCATCACCGAACGCTCTCGCCAGGCGCGGCACATTCTCAGCGGCGGCGACGAACATCTGCTCTATCACATCGTTTGTTCGCGCGAAGGTGAAAACGGCGCGGTTGCTCAGGGGTTGAGCCCTTTGCAGGCACTCTGGCGCACAGGAGACGACATATCGCCAAACAAGCGTATGCCGCAAGAATTCGAGCTGATGATTCAACACATGGTCGAATTCAACGGCGACTGCGCCAAGTACATCGAACAGATCGACGCGTCGGATGCCTTTGCAATCGCCGACAAGAGCGCGATTCATGACATAGACCATCTATTTCGATCCGCCGATTGGCTGGCCTTGCATTTCCAGAAGCGAGTCCTGCTTGCACTGCGCATCACGTTCTCGCTCGCAGCGCTCATGGGCATTGCATTTACGCTCTATGCCCACCTCACCCAGGAAGACAACATGATCTATTTCTTCCTGCTGCTGTTCGCCTGCGGCGGACTGGTTGCCGCGCTTGCACACCGGCGCGAGTGGCATAGGAAATATCTGGACTACCGTGCGTTGGCCGAAGGCTTGCGCGTCCAGCTTTATTGGCGGCGAGCAGGTATTTTGAAAGATACCGATCACGAGTTCGCGCATGACAATTTCCTCCAAAAACAAAATGTCGAATTGGGTTGGATTCGAAATGTGATGCGCGCCATGGGCTTGCAGCCCGTCAAGAAACCCGAGCCTGATGCGCTCACTGGCGTTATCAATGAATGGGTGGGGGAATCGGGCCGATCAGGGCAACTTCATTATTTCGAGAAAAAGACCGCCGATTGTGCAGGCCTGCATCACCTTACGGAAATCATCGGATCCATCAGCCTATGGACGGGTATTTCCATCAGCGTATTTCTGGCCATGTTCGCGCTCAAATTGCCAGAAGCCATCAAGACGACATTGGTGATGATCATGGCCGTCTTTTCCATTGTGGCCGCTGTCCGCGAGGCGTATGCGTATCGCAAAGCCGACAAGGAACTGATCCGGCAATACCGTTTCATGCAGCGCATTTTCAGCGGGGCGCGCACCGCGTTGGACCGCACGAATGATCCGACCGAAAAACGCAGCATCCTCCGTTCGCTGGGCGATGCGGCACTGACCGAGCATGCAGAGTGGACACTGATGCGGCGGGAGCGGCAGGTCGAGCACAGTAAGTTTTGATCGTGTTGTTGCAAGCATCGCATCCCGAGGAAGTCACCAGAAAAAGCCGCATGGATCGCCTCCGGTCGACCCATGCGGCCTCGCGCGTTACTTCGGAGATATGATGTTGTTCGACTGCGTGATATTGGTCGCCGTCGGGGCGATCTCAATGTCGCGCGGGGTCGTACTCTTCGAGAAAATCGACTTGCCGTGCGCGTAATACCACGCATCACCGTTATAGTTGATGGTGTTGTCGGCAAGCGTTACGTAGGTCGTGTCGACGGCCAGGTCCACACCGAACAGGTAGTTCTGGCTCAAGGTGCTGTCGGTGATGCTTACGTTTTTAGGACCGCCGGAATAGACGCCAAAGCCCTTGTTGTTCTCGGCCGTGACTTTGTATAGCGTCAGGGCGTCCACGTTGTGGTGAAGCTCAAGGCCATTACCGTCATTGCCTGAGAGGTTGGTGTTTTCCAGGCGTATTTGCGAGGCCCAGCCTTGCGCTCGCGGTTCGATGTCGATGCCCGACTGCGGCGCCGTGCCGTTGGTGCCGGTGAACGTGCTGTTCACAACATAGACGCGATTGGAAGGTGTGATCGACATGCCCTGGCGTCGATTGTTTTTGGACGTGACGCGGTTGAGCGTTACGTTGGTGGCTTCCACCATGCCTTTGCCTGAGCCGAGCGCGCCGATCAGCAGGCCGTCACCCCAGCAGTCCTGCACGGTGATGTCATGGACGTAGACATTGTCGGAAGACGAAATGTTGATGCCGTAGCCCCATTCGCCGCCATTGTTGCCGTAATGGCTGTAGCGATCGCCAATGATGCCTCCGCCGACGATCTCGACGTTGTTGGCGTTCCAGACCTTCACAACCCAGTAGCGCCTGGCGTTGTTTCCGATCGCCTTGAGAGCGGCTCCGCTCGCCAGTGACAGGCGGGTGTGTGAGCGCAAGCTGATCCCGTCAAGCGCATTGATCATGTATGTGCCGTCCGGCACGTCGATCGTGCCACCGCTGGATGGCAGTGCATTGATGGCGGCCTGAATGGCCTTGGTGTCGTCCGTGGAGCCATTTCCCATGGCGCCGAAGTTGCGGACATTGAGGACGGTGGAGCCAATCGACACGCTAGGTGTCTGTGTCCACCAATTGGTTGCGAAAGCCGGAAACGTCACCATCGATAGTGCAAGCGACGCTGCGGATACCAACATTTTGCGGTTGAGTTTGTTCGCTATGGATACACCCTGATGCGGGAAGAAGTGCCCCTGTGCGCCTTTCAGCGCAGACCTATTTTTCACGTCTGAAAATGCCTCTTTGCTGTGGATGGCGGGACAAAGGTGCGTCATCCACGTGTGAAATTGCAAACGTGAAAGTTTGGGTTAGGTTCAAGTTTGTCAAATCACCGCATACGTATCGTGTTTTTTGTACAATGTGCCGCTGGAGCGGGGCGCTTTTTGTCTAAACTTCATCTATGAATAGACGCCTATACGTCTATTAAGAAAATGGAATTGCGGCTTATGAAGGTCCTCAATAGGCTTTGAAATAACAAAGCCATCACCCCCTTTCTGGAAAGTTTGAGGCGAGTCGCCGTCAACGACTCGCGCCCAGGCGGCACGGTCTGATGGGTGCGTGCCGTCCCTGCAACTTTGGCTCGCCGCACGTGTTGATCGCAGGCGTGTATCAGTGAATCAAAAGTGATGTTGCCACTTCAGAACACCGCCAGGGACTAACGCTCGCGAATACTTTTCAAGTAGCCATATAACCCTGCGCGCGAAATGCTCATACGCTCGGCTACAACGGCGGGCGCGTTGCGGACATTCAACAACCCGGCCGCATCCAATTCGCTGATGAGCTGCCGCCGTGTGCCGGGGTCCATCAAGGGCGCGGCGACGCCTGCGCGTGCTTCGAAACTGCCGATGGCACGCTCAAGTGCCTGGCGCCAGTTGTCGTGGAAGAACGGCGCATGGGGTTCCAGCGATCCTGGCAGGAAGGCCAGCGATGCAACTTGTTCGCCAATGTGCTCCAGTGCCGACACATCAAAATTGATGCACATCATGGCCATCGGCCGCGCTTCATCGTCGCGAAGCGTGGCGGTAACCGAACGCAAGTTATGCCCATCGCGGTTGACTTTCCGGTAGGGGCCGATGACATCCCGTTTCAGCGTGGATTCGTCGAATCGATCATCCGCAGATGACTGGCCGACACGTCGCTTGGAGAAGGCATTGACGATGTAAGCGATCTGGTTGGTGGTCAGGTCATGGATCACTACTTCGACATGTGGCTTGAAGAGTGCAGCCACAGCATCGGCGACAGGGAAGAAACGGGTTAGCGCCGCGCGTTTTGTTTTTGCAGTTTTGGCCATGACGTTTGGCATGGAGGAGCGAAGTTGCCTTGTTTTTACGCCAACCTGGATATATTGTCCAGATTAAACACAAAGTCCAGGCACAACCAATGAACGTTCCACGCATGGGCATTGACCGATACTTGCGCATTGGCTTGGCAACCATGGCGTTGTCCTTCTTGATGGCAGCGACCGCCACAGCACAGGTCGGTTCGGGACCGATCGCCAGCCCGTTGCCGCCACCGCCGCCCACACCCATGGATCGGCCGTTCCAGGGCACGATCGAACTGGCGGTCAATGCCACCGACACCGATCACCAGATTTTTTCCGTCCACGAGACAATCCCCGTTCAATCGTCGGGCGACATCGTTTTGTTGTATCCCGAATGGGAAACGGCCAGCCACGCGCCGACCGCCACAGTGACGGAGTTGGCGGGTTTGATGGTGCGCGTTGACGGCAAGCCGTCGGATTGGACGCGCGATCCGGTGGATATGCATGCCTTCCACATCGACGTACCGAAGGGCGCCAAATCCATCGTGCTGGATTTTCAGTTTCTCGCGCCCGCGTCGGCCCACATGTTGCGGCCCGACATGGTTATCGTACCGTGGCAGCGCGTTTTGCTTTATCCGGCCGGCTGGTATGTGCGGGATATTCCCATCGCCGCGACGCTCGCGCTCCGGCACCGTCTGACACCTTACACGGCCCTGGCTTATTACGCGGTCGATGACGGTACGCTGCACTTCCGGCCTGTCACGCTGGAGCAATTGGTCGATGCGCCCGTCTATGCCGGCGCGTTTACACGTCGAATATTGCTCAACGACGATCCCACCAGGCCGGTGGCCCTGGATCTGTTGGCCGACGCGAACGCCGACCTTGCTGTGACTCCACCTGAGATCACGCGCATGAAAGCGCTCATCGCGCAGACTCTGAAAACGTTTGGTGCCCCGCCGTATCGCCACTACGATGGGATCGTCACGCTCAGCGATAGCCTATCACCCGACGGCAATGCTGGCGGCGTCGAACATCTGGAAGAAGGGGAGAACAATCTCCCCGCCAATTACTTCACCGATGCAGCCAAGCAGCTCAACAACCTCGACCTGATCGCGCACGAATTCGTCCATGCATGGAACGGCCGCTGGCGCCAGCCGGCCAATTTGTGGTCGCCCACCTTCAATCAGCCGATCGGCGGATCGCTATTGTGGGTGTATGAAGGGCAGACTGAATTCTGGGGACGCGTGTTGGCTGCCCGCGCAGGCTTGCGCGATCGCCAGCAGACGCTGGACAAACTGGCGCTGGATGCCGCCACCGTCGCCAACCGTAGCGGGCGGCACTGGAAAGACTTGCAAGACAGCACGAATGATGCGATCTACATGGCAAAGCATCATGTCGCGTGGCGCGATTGGCAGCGGCGCGAAGACTACTACCCCGAAGGGGTGCTGCTATGGCTGGACGTGGACGCACGGCTGCGCGAACTGAGCCACGGCCAACATGGTATGGACGATTTCTCGCGCGTTTTTTTTGTCAAAGACAGTGCACAAACGACACGAACCTACACTTTTCAGGATGTCTGTGATGCGCTGAATAAAGTGGCTGCGGATGATTGGGCGGCGTTCCTCGATCGGCATCTCCACGCCCACAGCACGGATGAGGCGATTGCCGGCCTGGCGCGTGCGGGCTGGAAACTCGTGTACACCGCGACGCCCACCGAAACCTTCCGTCAGGATGAGGAAGAAGCCGGCGTGATCAATCTCGACTATTCGATCGGTCTGCAGGTCAGTGCGGATGGAGATATTCAGTCAGTTCGCTGGAACAGCCCCGCCTTCCGCGCGGGTTTGTCGCCGGGTTCTCACGTGGTCGAGGTGAATGGGCAACCCTTTTCGACACATGCGCTGTTGTCGGCGATCCAGTCGGGCGGATCGACACCGCTACATATCCGCGGCGATATCAATGGGAACGAGCGCGTCGTCACCATCGACTATCGGGGAGGGTTGCGCTATCCCCATCTCGAACGTATCGCAGGTACGCCTGACCGCCTTTCCGCTTTGCTCGACGGACGCGCTGGAGAGCACCCGTAACAGTCAACAGGTTGCTGTAACCTGCGGATACCCTGTTAGTGACCGAGCATCTGAAGGTGTTTCGCTTCGGTGATGTCGTCTGCAGGAAACATGCATTCGATGCGAATCTCCTGCGCACAGATCGTATGCGGTGTTCCCACCGTCGAAACCATCGAAAAATAGTTCATGACGATGCCATCCTTGGCGAAGCTCAAGGGGATCACGGGCGAACTCGGTGAGATGGCATGGGCGTTGGATGTCATCCACTCAGCCTTGACGTCAGGGTAGGCATGGAGGGCGCGTAGCAACGCCTCGGTCTTTTCGTCCACGACACGTCCCACGGATTCGCGATGCACACGCTGGATCAGGCTATGCACGGTCTGCTCCCAGTTGACCACGAATGGGCGCATGCCTGTGGGATCGAAGATGAGATGAAGCATGTTGCGCGGTTCGGGGCGCGTCGACATATCAATGAAGCAGTTGAAAAAACGTGGGGCGTCATCGTTGGTCATCAGGACATTCCAGTATCGGTCCATCACGATGGCAGGGAAGGGCGCGTGCTGATGCAGCATTCGCTGCAACGCTTTGCGAAGGCTGAGCATTTCCAGGGCTTCAAGTGGACTGTCTGAATAAATCGCCGCATAACCGGCGGCCTGCAGGAGCAGGTTTCGCTCCCGCAGTGGAATATCCAGTGCCTGGGCGATCTCGATCAGTGCCTGGCGGCTTGGGTTGCTTCGGCCGCTTTCAATAAAACTGATATGGCGTTGGGAAATGCCTGTATCCAGCGATATATCAAGTTGACTCTTCCCGCGCTTGCTACGCCAATGGCGCATCAATGGGCCCAGTTCGTTTTGAACGCCGCCTTGCGAGGAGTCTTTATGGAGTGCGGAGGCCATGATCGTGCCGTTGGTGATGGGCATGGGGACACCTAGGATAATCCGATGATGAGTAGGGTGGTTGCCAGGATCGGTGCCTGCTGGACGGATCGCATGAGCTCCTCAATGAATGAGAGTGGGGAGCCTCGTCGCGAAAAAGGCGATCACGTGCGCCCTGCAGTCATGGACGTCATCACTGAAGGGACGGCAGGCGCTTATCAAGCACTCCAGGCGTGTGCGTGGAAGTCAGCTTCCAGCGGCGGCTCAGCCGCGTTGCCGGCGTAGTTCGTGATGGTCGATGCCGCGATCATCGCAAACACTTCCAGCGGGTGCTCAAAACCAAAGCCAGCCTCCAGGAACGTTTCCTTGCAGTTATTACTATGCAAAATGGCAGACGGTGCCTCAATTACCTGCTAGGTAATAGCTACAGGCGCGGAACGTTGGTCGATCCACGGCGAAGTGCTGTAATCGCAAATCGTAATAGGCTAGCTATCCCATGCTTGATTCCATGCACTCCGGTCGTCACAGCGGTTTTCGCCCCAAGTGTTCCGCCTGGGTAGTCGCGGCTGCGGCAATAACGCTGTTCTATTTTGCCTTCCCCGCAGCCCTTCTTCGTTGGAATCTCGACCGGCTGGTCTTTAGCGCATCGCCTGATGATCAAACACATGAAGACAAGAGGTTTGAGTGGGGGGTGGCACCGGGGACAACTATCGTGGTGCGCCGGTATGGCGAAGCAGGGCATTCCTGTGTCTTTTTCTTCCCAGGTCAGCACGGAGGGATCGCCGGCTATGAAAGAACGCTTTTCCCCTCTATACGTAGCCTTGGTGCGGACATCTATGCGATTTCATATCCCGGGCAGGATGGTGCCAGAGGCCAGTCTCGGATTGATCTCTTACCGGACCAGGTTGCGTTAGCGATTTCACAAGTAAGCAAGCGCGGCCTTTGCAATGCGAGCCATAGCGTCTTCATCGGTCGATCGCTGGGTGCCACCGTTGCGCTTGTAGAAGCATCCCGGTTCAAACCTGAGGGGCTGCTCGCGGATGGGCTCGGGGCAGAACTGTCCCAGGTCATCCGCACCTGGATCGATCGCCACTGGTCACTGATCGGCTGGAAATTACTTCCCATCCGTACCCTGGTAGGAAGGCAAGACTTTTCGACCCCGTTACTTATTGAGAAAACTCCATCCATGCCTGTAGTGGTATTTCAGGGAACCGCTGATGAGGTAACACCGTACGCGCTCGTGCAAAATTTGCCCGAAGGGCACCCTAATGTGTGCCTTATACCTGTGGTAAATGCGTCGCATGAAAACGCATACCTCCTTGCACGCGACGCTTACATCGAAAATCTGCGCCTGATGCTTAAGGCGAATGCCGCTGCCGCCGCACATCCTTGCCGTCCGTGAACATCGAAGCGCTGACCGCACTTAATAACGCCAACGCGGTCGATAGCAGCATTACCCATCGAAAGCCCGAAACAAATGATGCTTTCACCGCCTGCTTCATTGCGGCTACGGTCACTTCTCCATAGCCACCGGGAATCGTAATGCCCGCAAGTTTCTGGCGCTGCGCCAAGACCGTCGAAACAAGTTCAGCCGGCGCATGCAATTTGCGCAATTCGCTGTTCAAAGTGGCATTGAAGACGAGTGTGAGAATGAATCCAAACAAAGCTATCGCCAAGAGCGCTGCCGTTCGCGATGCCGCGTTATTGATTCCCGATGCTGTACCTGCGAGGTCTTTGGCGACACTGTTCATTACCGTCGTGGTCAATGGCGCCACCGTCACGCTCATGCCAAGGCCAAGAGTGCATATGGCAGGGAAGAACGCTGTCCCGTAGCTGCTATGCGAGGACGGCAGCGCAAGCAGGACGAATCCCACGGCGGCGATCGCCGGTCCGGTCACTAACGGAAGCCTGGAGCCGAATCGGTCGACCAGGCCACCTGTCCAGCGCGAAAGTAAGAACATGATCGCGATGAATGGCAGCAACGCAGCTCCCGCCGCGGTCGCGCCATACCCTTGTACTTGAATCAGGTTCAACGGCAAAAAGAATAGACTGCCCCCCAGCGCAGCGTAGAGCAGCAACGTGAGAACGTTGGCGACGGCAAAGTTACGCTCGCGAAAAAGCGCCATGGGTAGCATGGGCGACGCAACGCGCGCCTCGACGAGCCCGAACAACAGTAGCGCGACAACGCCGGCAGCCATGGAGCCCCAGATCGGTGCCGTTGACCAGCCACGGCTGGGTGCCTCGATAAAGGCCAATACCACCCCGCCCAGACCGATCGTCACCAGGCTGGCGCCCCAAACATCGATGTTGCCGGCCTTCGTGACTCCTTTGCTCTCGGGCACTTTCGCTGCGCATATCGCCAACAAAACAACGCCCACAGGAACATTGATCAGGAAGGCCCACCTCCATGAGAAGTGTTCGACGAGAAAACCACCAATAACCGGCCCGATGGCAGCCGTGATGCCACTGAAGGCCGACCACGTGCCAATGGCAGCACCGCGTTCCGATTGAGGGAAGGTTGCACTGATTAGCGCGAGGCTGCCTGGAACGAGCAAAGCCGCACCGATCCCTTGGGCGGCGCGCGCGATGATCAATGGTTCCATGGCCCAGGAGAGCGAGCAACCGATCGAGGCCAGCGTGAACAGACTCGCGCCAATCATGACGATTCGCTTGCGACCGAAACGGTCTCCCAGCGCTCCACCCACCAGCAGAAGGGAGGCGAGAAACAGCGCGTAGGCCTCCATCACCCATTGCGCATCAGACGTTGCGGCGTTCAACTCGCGCTGGATGGAGGGAAGCGCGACGTTGACGATCGTCCCATCAATAAATGCCAAGCTGGATCCCAGAATGGTGGCCACGAGCGTCCAACGCCGCAGCCGCATCGCGCAAGGCGTTGCCGGTGCGCCCTCGAGCACTATGCTTTCTTCGCATGGAGGTCTTCCAATTTGGCTCATGCGCTTCACCGAAGTCGGCCCTACTCACTGGAGCCATATCATACGGGTGGTGGTCCGTACGTCATTCTGCGCGACGCGACCGTGGATTAGGCACGCAGGAGCACGAATCACAAAAGCGGACCAAACAAGTGCGAATGAAACGTTCGCCAACGCCACGATCCCGACATATCGCATTGACCTCGGAGATCCTATTCACCCTGGAATGTCCCCCATTGGCCTATTGCCACCTTCCATGCATAGCCCGATGATTTGTCAGCTGACCAGGCAATGTCTCTCCCATCATGAAAACACAGCTACGACGATCGCTGGCATCACTATGCAGCGTTTTGCTATGTGGGGCGGTTATCGAAAAACCCGCTCATGCCTTCGACGCTGCTGCAGCGCCTTACTACCATGCCCATCGTTTAGTCGAAATAGCAGCCGGGCGTAAGCTCAATCTGTATTGCGTGGGGTCTGGCAGCCCGGTGGTCATATTCGATTATGGCTGGGGTGGGCCTCCGACTGCATGGGAATACATCCAACCCGCTATCGGGCGTCTGACAACCGCTTGCACCTATGACCGCGCCGGTTATGGCTTTTCGGATGCGGGTCCGCTGCCGCGCGATACCTCTGCGTTAGTGACCGACCTTCATCAATTACTGGTAGCGGCGCATTTGAAGCCGCCTTACGTGTTTGTCGGCCATTCGTTGGCCGGGTTGAACGGCGCGCTGTTTGCCGACAGGTATCTAAAACAGATGGCGGGTATGGTGCTCGTCGATCCTGCTTTCGCGCATCAAGATGAAAAGTTCAACGCGATACCTGGCGTCAAGGAAAGGTTCGCGTCGTTCGCGCCTGATTATGCGGAATGCATTGCGGTGGCGAAGTCCGGACAACTGCCCACGGATGCCAAGCGGATACAGGATTGCCTGGACCGGGATCCGCACGACAATGCAACCGCAAGGGCCGTCAAAGACCGGTGGGATATGAGCGTGGCTCATTGGATCACCTTGCAATCCGAAGACGAGTCTTCCAGCCCGCTTTCTTCCGGCGGAAACCTCGACGGCGCTGAATTGGATGCGGCCCGACGCAACTGGGGCGACCTTCCCTTGATCGTTTTGACCAGCAGTAACAAGCATTACGCGGGATTCCCCGCCAAACAGATTTCAGCGATGAGCGAGCTTTGGAAGAGTGGACACGATGAGCTTGCCTCCCGCTCGACACGCGGTCGCAATAGTGTGGTCCCCGGCTCGGACCACTACATCCAGCTGGACCATCCTGATGCGGTGATCCAAGCCATCGAACAGGTATTGAAGATGGCAAACCAACGACAGACGGAATAAAGCAACAGTGCTGCGCTGACTAGATTTGTTCGAACAGCACGTCTTGCGCGCCTTCCCAGAGCACCTTGACGCCGAGCTCGCGCAGACGTTCCTTGCCTTCGACGACAGTCAGGAAGTGATTGCCGGCCAGTTGCCCCACCTTGCTCGCAAAGCAGCAGGAGCCATACGCCAGGATGATCTCCGTTTCACTATATCCGCCGGGATAAAACAGGATGTCGCCCACCGACGGATGGCTCGTGTGATTTTCAAAGCCCACGGCGTTGCCGTCGTTCTCCAGCTTGAAGTCATCGAGCGGCACCCAGCAACCTTCGCCGCTCCAGCGCACGTGGATCAGCTTCTGGCGATATGGCAGGAGATTCAAAAAGGCGCGCACCGTTTGTGGCGCAGCCGGGTGGGTCTCGGCAATAAATTCGTAGCCGCCGGAGGTGATTCGAAGTCGCGTCATTGCAATCTACCCGCTTGGTCAGGTTGAACGGGATGGCTAGCCGTTATTTTGTGCGCGATAGCACTCGTTTTTCCATTGCCTGTATCTCGCGACAAACTCCCTTTGGGCGATTAGACAGGGTTATAGGGGGGTAAGGGTGGGTGGGCTGCCTAGCACGCCTGATGATAGTGAGGGCGATCGCAAGTTCGTCGCGCAGATAGCGCTTCTCCGGAGCCAAAGGGCATGTACGTCCTCGGCCCCGGTTTCCTCGTTGGGCTTTGCATCAAGGGAACCCTTGGTAAAAGAACGTGTCTACCAACGTTGGCCGCAACACGCGCGGACGGTATGCGTAAGTTTTGCGCGGGTAATGGGCTTGAATGAGGCTGTGTCATCGAACGTTCCGGGCAGGGCCGACATCAGACCTTGGGTCACAAGCATTGGCGACAGCTGGCGCTGACGCGCCGGATGCGGGTGCTCGTGCTAGCGTTGGTATTGGTGCTGCACGCGTTGTTCGCGCTGATGCTGTGGTCTGCGATGCGGCCGATCGCACCGGTTGAGGACGATCAACTGCTGATAGTGCGTCTGCTGGATGACACCAGCGCGCCGCGCGCCGCGCCGCCGCCAGCGCCACCCACACTGCCCGAGTTAGTAGCGCCCCCTCGCGCCCGCCCCGTGTCGCACGAGAAGCCACGTCGTGATGCGATGGTCGTGCAGGACCATGAAACGGCACCCGCGCCGGCGGCCTCCGTAGCCACACCGGCCTCAACCCGTTTGTTCGCCAAAGATGGCTCGATACGGCTACCGCCCGCGCTGACGAACACCTCGGTAGCAGCAAGCGTCAAGACCAGGCCGGCCAAGCCCGCGGACGATCGTCAGATCATGCGGCACGACATTAACCCCATGCACTTCAAGCCCACGCGTTTCGATAAATATTTTCCGCCTCCGAACGAAACAGCTGGTGGCGCGTTGGGTCGTCATATAGGCGATGCAATCCAGGCGATCGCCAAAAGCATGTGCGATCCCACCAAGCGCAGTACGGCTTCCAACTTGCTGTGCGGCGTGCCTCCTACACCGCCCTCGCCCATGGATCGCGACGAGCGCCTCAACCTGCCGCCGCCGTCGCTGGTCGGCGATCCGCAACCGAGCAAGCCACTGCCACTGTCGACCTGCATCGCTGAGTACAACGACAGCAAGCCACTATCGTATGGCTGCCCGATAAACACGCCTGACTTGGCCTTCCAGGCCGAAATGCGTGTATGCATTGATCTCTTCCGCGCAGGCAAGCGCCTCAAGACCTGGTGCCCAGCCGACACGCCCAAGCGCGCAGCCGCCGAGTCGTCCACGCCAGCGACTTCCTCGAGCGTGGGTTCGCACTGAGCTCTCTATTTGACTTTCTACTCCCCGGTTTCGGACGCTCTGTGGTTTTCTTCAGCTCCGGCCATGTCGACGCCCAATTGCGTACATGGCATCGCCGCCATCGCGAAGATCAACCGAAGGTAAAGGAGTACGCCAAGACACCCGGGGGCGAGCAGATCACATCCTCGCTCTGTTGGTATCAACTAAGGCGCTCATGGCCGCGCGACAGCACACCTGGACCTGATCGGTTTAAGCACGGTCTCCTTAGTTCGTGCCAGCCGCGCGGTCTCGTAGGGCTCGATATTGGCGCGCAGTTTTTATGCGTTCTTCGGTAATCGCGCGCGCTTGCTCGGTTACCGCATTGAGTACATGGGCGGGTGCGGTATCCGGAGATCCTGCGGTGAATGGTGTTTTGGGTTCGTAGGCCATGTAGAGCTGAATCTCTTCGGCGACGGTACTGCCTCGCAGGAGCGACACCACGACAAGCGAGCCATCGATACCCGCGGTAACGCCGCCGGCGCTGACCATGCTTCCGTCTACGACAACGCGCTCATGCGTGGGCGTGGCGCCGTAATAGCGAAGCACCTCCATCGCCGTCCAGTGTGTCGTAGCCTGTTTACCCTCGAGTAGTCCCGCGGCGCCGCATAACAGTGCGCCGGTACATACTGAGAACACATAGCGCGCGTGACGCGCCTGCGCACGAATGAAGGCAAGAGTATCTTCGTCGTGCATGAGCGCTTCCTGGCCGTACCCACCCGGTACGAGCAACACATCGAGTTTGGGCGCATCCTCCATCGAAACGTCAGGGAGGAAGCGAAGCCCCTTGAGATCGCGAACAGGCGATTTATCTCGAGCTATCGTCACAAATGTGGAGTTGGGCACGCGCGCAAGCGCCTCGAACGGTCCGGTGAAATCGCACTGATCCATGTTTGGGAAGATCAGGGCGCCGATCATCAGATGGACACCGGGGTCGATGATGGGCATGACACATACTCCTCAAGAGAAATACGTGGCGGCATCAATAAATGATGCCGTCACTATGATCGCTCAGTTAGCTGACCACGAATGCACCTGAAAATCCACTTCCAGTGGCGGTTGCGTCACACTCGCGTTGTAGTTGGTGATGGCCGATGCGGCCACGATCGCGATGACTTCCAGAAGGTGTTCAGAACCAAAACCTTCCCGTAAAAAAAGTTCCTTATCGTGCGCGTTCAGACGGCCACGCTTTTCGATCAAGGTTTTTGCCAGCCGGGACAACGCAGCAAGCTTGGCGTCCTTCGGCAGGTCACCATTGCGAATGGCCTCCACGTCGGCCTCTGTGACACCGTTCTGCAGGGCGAGGAAGGTGTGAAGTGCTACTGGATAGGCGCTTGCGTTAGTAACCGCATTGGTAAGCAGAACCGTCTGAATTTGCGGCTCGGAAAAGCTGCCTGCGTGAACCTGCCCAAACATGGGCACGAGGGTATTGATCAGGACCGGAGACGTCGACATCGTGGCTGCGATATTCGGCAGGAATCCGAAGGCCGATTGCAGAGCTTCCAGTGACTTCCTGGAAGCCTCCGGGGCAGACTGAAGCGTATGAACTGGATAGTTAGACATGGGCTTTATCTCTCAGGTGAAGTCGAACAGCGGGGAAGGGTTGTCTTTCTCGGATCTATGCATCTGCAGTGGTGACAACTATGAGAGAACGTCCGCGGCGTCTCAATTACCTGCAAGGTAATAGGACTTGCCGCCACACTCGCAATCTTCACCTCGGCAAAGCCTTCCACGAATACATGGCGCGAAAGACAATGCGGAAATTTGCATGACCCCTTCGAACTTACAGGCCATCCATGAATTCGGTGATGGCTTCTGCCAATACCGCGGGTGATTCGAGCGGAGAGAGGTGGCCGGTTCCCGGCACCGTCTGCATCGTTGCTCCCGGAATGCGAGCTAACACTTCGGTCTTCAATTGATCCACGGAATCCACCTTGTCGAGCTCGCCAGCGAGAATCAAGACCGGAACCTTGATCTTGACTGTCACGGCACTGATGTCTTCCATCATGGTGTTCAATGGCCACGCGAGTTTTGCCCCGGGTGCGCCGCGTAGACTGTCTTCGACCACTTGTTCCAGGTCATCCTTCGAGAGCGTCTTGGCCGTCAACACATTCCCTACGCTCCCAAGAACAGATTCGCGTGAGTCGTAAGCGTGCGAAATGAATTCCCGCTGCTCCGCCGGAATCGTGGCAGGGGCTGGCGAACCCGGCGCCACGAGCACAGCGCCAACAAGCCCCTGGGGCTGACGCGATGCCATCAGCTGTGCCACTTTGCCACCCATCGAGTGCCCGACAATCACGTAGCGCTTCAAGTCCAGCGTATCGATCACACCTTGCGCATCGAGCGCGAGCGTATTGATGTCGTAGTTGCCTTCGCCAGCGTCGGAATCGCCCCAGCCGCGATGGTCGGTCGCGATCGTGCGGAACTGGTTCGACAGGGTTGTGGTGACGTGGC
This sequence comes from Dyella monticola, assembly GCF_003363155.1. GTDB lineage: Bacteria > Pseudomonadota > Gammaproteobacteria > Xanthomonadales > Rhodanobacteraceae > Dyella_B > Dyella_B monticola. The sequence continues at coordinate 67,143 of NZ_QRBE01000002.1, forward strand.
GCCACGTGCGGGAAGAGCCTCCCCAGTAGTGCAGAAACACGAGGGCGGTCTCGCCATGGCCCGCTTCGCGAACGCGAATGTTCACGCCATTGCTTTGGATTTTCATAATTATTTTCTCCTGGTTGGACGGCCAAATGGCCCGATGGAGAAATGCTAGATAGGGCACCAAGGATTGATAATTCCAGAAAATAGCCATACGGTAGATACCACTGGTATCTAATCGGGCTGGGCTTATGGACCAGATCACGGGTGTTCGTGTCTTTGTCCTGGCGGTCGACCTGGGAAGTCTGGCGGCGGCTGGTCGGCAACTTGCGCTGTCGTCCGCGATGACCGGTCGATACTTACGTTCGCTTGAGACTCAACTCAACGCGCGCCTCCTCCAGCGGAGCACGCGACGTCTGAGCCTTACGGATGTCGGTCAGCGTTATTACGAGCGTTGCAAGCGAATCCTGGCGGAGTTCGATGATGCCAATCATGAAGCCGCTGATCGTAACCAAACACTTCAGGGAACACTGAAAGTAGCGGCACCCGTTACGTTCGGTACCATGCATCTCGGATCGAGCGTGGCTCGCTACCTAAGCGAGCATCCAGGTGTTGCCATTGATGTCGCGCTGAGTGACCGACATGTCGATTTGCTGGAAGCAGGTATCGATGTAGCTATTCGCATTGGTCAACTGCACGACGACACACTTACCGTTCGACGACTGGCGGCGTGTCGCATGGTTGCCTGCGCATCACCGTCCTATCTTGAGGCGCATGGAACACCCGCGAAGCCGATGCAACTTCGCAACCATGTGTGCTTGGCGTTTAGTGGCGCCGTCTCCGCAGGTGATTGGACGTTTACGGCCCCAAATGGGATAGAGCACACTGCAAATGGCCCTTTCCGCATGCACGCCAACAATATGGACATGCTTCAATCGGCCGCATTGGCAGGGTTGGGTATCGCTTATGGTCCCAGTTTCGTGTTCGGTGAAGCCCTGGCCAAGGGCTCGCTAACTCAGGTGCTTGCCCATTACGCCACCACAAGCTTGCCCATACACGCTGTGTTTCCGACGGCTCGCTACATACCACGTATGGTTCGCACGTTTGTCGATCTTCTTGTCGAAGATTTTGGCGGCGTTGCGCCCTGGGAACGTTGGAGCGCGGAGTAGAGTCGTTAGTCAGGCCGGCCCGGTCGATTAGGGACTGTTATCGAGGGTAACCGAGTCAGTGCGGGACCTACAGGGCTTCAACCTTCGAGCTTCGCTTGCCTCTGCTGGCTTCTCAACTGAAGAACTCAGGGTTTGTGGTAAAGGCGGCTTCTGTCAGCAGCGACCCGAGACAGCGATAGGCTTCGAATTGAGATTCATCGAACCACTGATCCAGGGTCGTCTGTTGCGGAAACGTATGGTCGCCTCTAGCGTAGTTGTAGATATCGGCCGGCTCGATCTTTTGTTTGCACAACGTGGGTTTGATGAGCAGGATCTTGCCTGTCTCGCGCTCGGGGTTTGTCGCGTAGGTCACCTTTCCGCGGACAAAACCGGCATTGCTTCGACCTGACTTCAACGCGTAAAGCTCGCCGAGATTCAAGTCAATCTTGGCACCGAGGTCCACGCGCACTTTGCGGATCAAGTTGCCAAGGTCTTCAAACGCGCGAGTGGGGTCGGCACCCGCGTCGACCATTACAATATGCGAGCAGCGTCGACGGACAAGTTCATAGACGGCCGTGTTTTCAAAGTGACCGCCGTCGGAAAGATAGACGAAATTCCTTTGCTCATTGGTATTACCGCTCGCTTCGGCGAGCAGCCAAGCCAGATTTGATCGTGGGCTGGCTCGCCGCCAATCTCTCTTCCCGGGGTTCGGGCACCAGCGACCCAGTCGAATATTGAAAAACGTCAGAAGCATCGCCAATGCAGGCTGCGTGTTGGCACCCATGTTGGGGCTTACCGCGGCACCGGAGGTCGCCATGGCCATTCCGACTGTGAATCCCGTGCGCTCCCCGTTTTGGACGTTGGCCGGCAGGTTTTGCGGGCCAGCTGTGCGGTAGGCGCGACGATCAGAGCGCGATGCGTTATCCGCATACAAAACCGTTGGGCGAAAAGCTTCTTGAGGAGCTTCCTCGGTCTGTTGAGTGTCGGGTACTGAAAAAAGTGGTTTGTTTCCACTCGACGGTGCGAGCTGGTAACCGCAATAGGTTGGCGTAAGGACAAACAAGGCCGCCTTTCGCTCCTGCCATGCCAGCTCCGCCCCGTGAACCAGGTTCAACGTCGCATTGAAGATAGGAAACGGACGCTGCGGTTCAGCACGCAGCGGGGCACGTTCGGTGGGCGTGCTCGGGTCGGATGATGTGTCGTGGGGTGTTGAGCCACTGCCTCGCAGTGGGGCGAGATCGGCCAAGGCAATGTCGTCATCAGGGTCAAAGCCCGTGAACCAGTTCGGCTTGCGTGCCCGATTCGACGCTCCCAGATAGCAGCGGATGAGCCGGTTCTTATACATGTCGTGGAGTGAGAAGCGATTGATGTCGACGCGCCAGCCAAGCAGAAGTGCCGTAACGGTGCTTGCGAGGAAAACCTTCCATATGGCAGGTAAAAAATATAAGTCGTGATGCGGCGTGTTGCATATTGAGGTGCTGTTGCCCGGCCGACAGGCCCACTCCGTCACGTCGAGAAAACCGTTGCCGTCAGCAGCAAGCGAGGCAATCGTCCGCAGGAGCGCAAACGCTCCGCAGGCTATTGCAACTACCAGCACCACCAAAACCACGCTGGCCAAGACGGCGGCGACGACAGCGCGTTTCGGGAGAATTTTTCCTGGAGAGGTGGTTCCGGAAAGCGAGCGAAAAAGTCCGATGACGGTCGCGACGGAGGCAAGCCAGCCTGCAGCGATACTCCATAGCCTTTGAATATTTGACAACCAATTGTCCAGATAGGTGGGTACGTATATCGCGAGCGCGCACCAGGCGACCCAGACTATTCCCATCGTTATCGACGCACCTCCCACACGGCTCCACCATTCGCGGTACATCTCTGGATAGTCGCGCCCCATCAACCCGATCCAAAGCGTCACGCTAATCGCTATGACACCCACCAGCAGCGGCGCGCCGAACGTCAGCATCAAATCCGCGCTATCGACCGGAACGTTATCAACCGGCTTCCATGCATCGTGCAGCGCTCGCAACATCAGGAAACCGGCAATCACAGCTACAGCCGTTGCTGGCGCGTAGACCCTGAATCTGAAGGAACTCACAAGCGGCGGGGATGCGGCAAGTTGCGGCCGTCTGAACGCTATTTGCGCCACTGCCATGGCTAACACAATGACAACGATGAAAATCAAACACACTAGTTCCCACACGAAGCTGTTATCGATGGACGTTAACCATGCTCCGCCAAAAAGTCCGGCGAGGAAACCAGGCACGACCACTGTCGCGTAAACAAACGCAGGTTGAGTCAATCGCAGCCAGTTTCGATGGGCAGCGAAGAAGAGTTGAATGAAACATGCGAACAGCGCGATTGAGCCAAAAACCGCCATGCCGTCGCGTGCCAACGACGGGTGAGCAAGCAACCATATAACGGGAATGACGAAAAGCAGGGGAACCATCACCATGGCTGTCACGAACGCGATCAATACACTCATATTTAGCGCAACGTTGCGTAGGTAAGTGGCGACGAGTGTCAAAGCATCCAGGCTCAGCACGCCCACGCGGGGGGTCAAGTAGTTGCTGTAGCGACGCAGCCACTGGACTTCTGCTGGCTCAGTCTGATTGTTTTCCGGGCAACGCTTGAGCTCGTCCCAAACGTCATCCGGTTTCTCACTACGATGGATCCACGCAGACAAAAACGCCCCGATGTAGCCGCCTCCGGAAACCGTGGAAAGGATGTCGATTTCTCTTAACATATCGCGCATCGCCAGACGCTGGAGCACGCCGAGGCTGAAGGTGGCACTGCGAATGCCGCCACCGGAAAAGGCTAGTCCAACTCGCTTGTCGCCGAGGGTTTTCTGTTCGGGTTCACCGTTTGAATCCACTGCTTCCGATGGCCGGGGCGGCAAAACACCCATTGATGACGCTACCTGAGCCGGAGCAGGGATGGCCGCACCCGACAGCATTGACTCCATCGGGAACTCAGTCGGTTGCGCAGACGCGGCACTGCCGGAATCGAAGACGATCGCCGTCCTTTGCGATGCGCTCAATGCATCTAAACCACTCGGAGGTTCTTTACGTAGTTTTCGTTTACTAGTGAGCGCTAGCGCATCGGCTTGATATACGGCCTCGGCCGATTGGAAGTTTTGGTCAGACATGGCAACTCCCTTGAGATCATCTCAACGACTCAAGACGCGGTGGCCGCGCGTGGCGTCCTAAGGCGTGGCCTGTTTAAGGATGCAGAGATTGGTTGGGGAGATCGTCACGCTGGCAAAGTCCAGCATGGCTGCATAGCAATACGCATGGTGATTGCATTCGAGATCGTTCTTGATAACGGCCTGGGCGTCGGCTGCCTGGATCCAGGTGGTCTGCGGAAACGATTCAAAGTTGAGCGGCAACGGCAATGAGGGTGGCACATGCGGCACCAGGTCGCGCATGTAGTTGTAAACGCGATACGCATCGATCGCCTGGTCCACGCGCTGGACAAAGTCCTGGCTGCCGGCGCGCGGACACGCAAACAAACTTCCCTCCACGCGATAGGAACGCTGGGGCACCGTGGCAAGATCCAACATCAAATAGGAGGCCAAGGCTGCACCTAGACTGTGGCCAATCACCGTCACAGTCGAACCTGCGGGCAGTACATTGGCAATTGCTGCTGCCGCAGGCGCTTGCGCTGCCGCAGCGGGTGCAGCGTTCAGCGCGACGTAGCTCATGGCGCCGTAGATAGAATCGAAACCCTGTTCGACCCATCCGATACCAGGACGATCGATCAGTAGTCCCTCGAAATTCTCCAGCCATTCCACTGCCAACTCCGTGCCACGGACGACAGCGATCAAGTTCGTCGCATCGTTTTTGTTGACCGCGACGAAGCCGTAGTACGCTGCATCACCGAGCTGAAGTTTCTGGCCGCAAAGCAGCGCGTTCTTGGCTACCAAATGCCCCAGGAGCGTCCATTCGCCCGAACATCGTGGATCAATGGGTGGCGCGAGGCTCCCCTGGCCGCCCAGCATGTCTTCCGCATACATCGCGAGCAAAGCGTGTTTAGCAGCAACAGGGTCACTGATCATGGCTGTCTCCGTGAAGAGATGAGCGTAATAAACGGGAAAGCTCCCCCCGAGAGAGCCCCGATCTTTCTTGGAATATCCAAAGCAGCCGACGTGGCTGTAATAATCTGCGGATTTAACGCTTGCTCGCGCCGAAACTGTTGCTGTGGCGCATCAAATCAATCGTGCAAGCTAAGTGGTGTACCTTGCCCATCCCCTGATGGACGGAGCTTCGATCTTCACATCTCGAAGTATGCCGAACGAGCCCACTGGATAATCTAGGCCTGAATGGCTAAAGGATGCAACATCCACTTTCTGGGCGGCCTGCGCCGCTTGCGTAGAGCAGGGAAGGACGCCTTCACCACAACGCCCGAAGCATGCCACATGTCAGTGCGATTAGCCTGTGTTACTGAGAGTAGGGAAGGGGATGCTTTCGACCCTAACTGGCATCCTTCGCGTAGGTGATGGCTAAACGTGCACCATCGGAGATCGTCAGCTAGGTGCTTGCCGCCGTTCAAGCGTTTGCTTTATGACGGCCGAGCCAAGCTCTATACGTTGCCCGACAAACGAGGCCAGTTCATCCGGCAACACATCCGTTATCCAAACTAGACGCGTGCATCCGTCACCATCGTCGAAGACTTGGAACGATGCATTGTGATGAATGGCTCGACCACCAACTGACGCGTATGCGAATCGCCTTGCCTGGTGATCGAGCGCGACAATCAATTCACGTGCGACCGTTCCGTCGGCAAACGTAACGATTCGAGCATTGTCACCATCCAAGCGAGCGTCAGTCAGGACACCTGGAGTGAGTCGCCGATGGGCCGCTCCAACGTCCGAGATCGCTAACCAAACATCCTGAGGGTTGGCTTCAATCCGGATTTCCTTGTGTATCCAGGCCATTTTCGTTTCCTCGTATGACCGACGATGTGATCGGTGGTGAGAGAAACTACGGAAAAAAGCTACGCTATAAAATGACCAGTTTGTAACAAATCAGCATGACCATTTTGACGGAGAGGTGGCATCCCGCGTAGGTCGTATCACACCATCTGAACTTTGCAGTTTCTTATGAGCCTGGATGCTGGGCAACCGCGAAGCCTTGTGGCGCTGCTTCGCCAGACACCGCTGTACCTTTCAATTGCCACAGCGTTGCGTAGTTCATGATGGGGCGCTCGAACGTCGCCCCCTTTGCACTGAATGGCTTCCCTAGATCCAGCATCGGCTGAAACGTATCCAATTGCTTGGCGGCTTCAAGGCTGCTCCAAAGGCTGACATTTGTTAGCGAAGATGTCGCCTCATCCGCACCAAAGTAGAAGGCCAGCAAACCTGCCATAGCTTCTATACCAGGACGTAGAACGGAATCGGCCTCTGCCGCCATTTGGCGAAGCTCGGCAAAGCACTCCGGTGGACACCGCAGAATCGACACACGCACCACTGGCTTCATGAACTCCATCCTCTTTGTCGATCGATTCTTTCCGCGTGCGGAACGCAACAATCTAACGGTGCACCCATTCGCTCACTAGCGCGCTCCAGCATCAATCAGCCGTCCAATTCTTACCGTTCGTCGCCAGAAAGGGCTAGTGATTGACCCCCGTTATCGAAAGTAGGGCGCGCGGCCACACTTTGTTTCGTTTTCTTTTATTTATCTTCAATTTCTCGTCCGAAGGTGGTAGGGGTGCGCTGACTTTTTAGGGAAACTGGCGAAAAATGCGTAAAAACTGCATGTTTACGCGACATTCCCCCGCCCTTGGCTCTTCTTCGTGTTTTGATCTAATCTTTCGTTTATTTACTTTTTCATTCGGTAGCCTTTATTATTCCGGGCGCTCACTGATCCCGGTGAGAGACAAGCTGCGGCAACGGAGAAAGCAATGCACAAGCGGTTCGGATATTGCCTGCTGACACTGGCCGCATTGGGCGTTGTTGGATGCCTCAGAGCGGAGATTCAGCCCGTACCGTTACATTGGAACGCGGACCGTTTCGGCAATCATCGCTATACCGTGCAAGTGGACAAGCCTGCCGCAGCAGTACGCGCCGTGTTGCCATGGCATCGGCGCGACGCCCATCCCGATCAGGTCGCGACCATTGTTGTTGGTCCTAACGGGAATGTCGTCGACAACGTTGCGCGTGTGCACATCGATCAAGTGTCGGGCGAGCTGGTATTCGAAGCGAAAGAGGCGGGTGTTTATGCGATCTATTACCAGCCGTACATCACAAACGGTCGTTCAAATTATCCGACCGTGACCTATCTGGCGCCGCGCGATACTGCCGATGCAGCGTGGCTAAAATCCAGTGGTGCCAATGACCCTAAGCGCGAAGCAAAGCTACCCCAGGCCAAGCTGCTTGCTTATCAGGCGGTAGATGACTTCGATGCGTATACCGACATGGAGCGCACGGCTGCGCCGCAGGATGTCAAAGCCTTGCTTGCAGCGAATCCGGATACACCATGGTTGCTGTTTCCTGAAACCCGCGAATATCCGGTGCGAATGTTCGACCAGATTCCCGAGCGTTGGGCGCAGCGCGGGGCAGGCGGTGGCTTCGCCGATAGCGCACTGCGTGGCGAATACCTGAGCTATCAAGTTGGCGCATGGGCGGCGCGGCGTGCCATCCAGAACGTGCAGGTAAGCTTTTCCAATTTAAAAGGACCGGACGGCGCCATCATTTCAGCTTCGGCATTTACGTGCTTCAACTTGGGTGGTACCGATTACACCGGCAAAACGTTTGTTGCGCACGTCAATATTCCGCAAGGCCGTGTCCAGCCGTTATGGATGGGCCTGGATATTCCCGCAACGACGAAACCCGGTATCTATCGCGGTAGCGTAACGCTCAGCGCCGATGGCGTGCCTGCGCAAGCGATACCCCTTGCCATTACCGTGGGTAGCGGCGAGGCCGTTGCACATGGCGATGATAATCCGTTCAAACTCACGCGTCTGCGCTGGCTCAACTCCACGCTTGCGCAGGACAATAATCTCGTTAAGCCATTCACTGCGATAACGGTGCAAGGCAGTAAGCTCGGCATACTCGGACGAGATATCACGCTTGCGCGCAATGGCTTCCCGGCGCAGATCGATAGCCATTTCGACGAACGCATGACAGGCTTCGGCAAAACGCCGCTGCAGCTGCTTGCCGCCCCGATGCAACTGCTGGTGAAGGACGCCGGCGGTACACATGCGCTCTCCTCATCCACCGTGCCGAATGTGCAGATCGATGGCCCGGCCAGAGTCCATTGGCAAATTGCAGGCGCTGCCGGTCCGTTGCAGAGTATCGTCGATGCCAGCCTCGAAGCCGATGGCACGCTGACCTATTCCGTCGTACTGACGGCGACCAAACCCATCGCGCTGAACGACATCCGGCTGGAGATTCCGTTGCGCAACGATGCAGCGCAGTATGAGCTCGGCCTTGGTCGAACGGGTGATCACGCACCGGCCGATTTCAGTTGGCGCTGGAACGTGCAGAACAATCAGGATGGTGCATGGATCGGTGCCGTAAACGGCGGTCTGGAGTTCCATCTTCGCGACGAACACTACCGTCGACCGCTCAATACCAATTTCTACCATGACCAGCCACTGGTAATGCCCACCTCTTGGGATAACCAAGGGCAGGGTGGCGTGACGTTCAAGCGAAACGGAGCACGCTATCTGGTAACGGCATTCAGTGGTCCGCGCACCATGTCCGCCGGACAGGTATTGCATTACGACATCGTCATGCGCGTCACGCCCTTCAAGATGATTCACCCGGCTGAGCATTTCGCAGAACGTTACTTCCATGCCTACGGCGACCTGGACACGATCAAGGCGCAGGGTGCCAACGTGGTGAACATCCACCACGCAACGCCGATCAATCCCTGGATCAACTATCCGTTCCTGGAGCCCGCCAAGATGCGCGCCTACGTGGAGGCGGCGCACCAACGCGGCATGGAAGTCAAGATCTACGACACCATCCGGGAACTATCCGATCGCGCGCCGGAACTGCCAGTGCTGGAAAGTCTGGGCCAAGAGATCATCAGCACCGGTCCGGGCGGCGGCTTTTCCTGGCTACAGGAACACCTGGATGGCGATTACATCGCTGCTTGGCATGTACCGGAGAACCGCGACGCGGCCGTGGTCGACGCTGGGCAAAGCCGTTGGCACAACTACTACATCGAAGGGTTGAACTGGCTAGCACGCAACATCGGTATTGATGGTCTCTACCTCGACGATGTCGCCTACGACCGCATCACCATGAAGCGCGTGCGCAAGGTGCTACAAGCGAGCCGTCCGCATCCGTTGATTGATCTTCATTCGGCCAATCAATTCAACCCGCGTGACGGCTATATCAACAGCGCTCTGCTTTATATGGAGTTGTTTCCATATATTGATCGACTCTGGTTTGGCGAGGAATTCGACTATCAGCACACCTCGCCTTCTTATTGGCTTACTGAGATTTCCGGCATTCCATATGGTCTGATGGGGGAGATGTTGCAAGGTGGCGGCAACCCCTGGCGCGGCATGCTCTTTGGCATGACCAATCGCCTGCCATGGACGGGTGGCGATCCACGCGAACTGTGGAAGCTATGGGACAACTTCGGCATCGAGCAGGCGGATATGATCGGCTGGTGGGTGCATGACACACCTGTACAAACTCGCCGTGATGACGTGCTCGCTACCAGCTACGTGCGCAAAGGCAAAACGCTAATCGCTTTGGCTTCATGGGCCACGGATGAAACGCGCGTCAACCTGCACATCGACTGGAAGATGCTTGGCATCAAACCGGGTTCTGCAAAACTTGTAGCGCCAGCCATCGACGGTTTTCAATCTGCGGCGACATTCAAGCCAGGCGATACCATTCCTGTCGAACCGGGCAAAGGGTGGTTGCTGATTCTGCAATGAAACAAATGCAGATGGCCGCCTCGGAGGGATGAACCTAGCTGAGGCTTATGGGGATTTGGTCTATGCGGAGGCTGCTGAAATGCAGGATCGCTGTCCAGCGTACTGTTGATCGCGTCGATCATCGGCAGCCGTGTAACCAGAATTGCCTGGTATAGCCGTCCAGGCCCTCGATATGTTCAGATCGCTCGATGGCATCGTTTCCCCATGGCAACGCGATAAGAGAGGGTTATCGGGGGTAGGATTGGCCACGTAGACCACAACTAGCGATTTTCATATGAACGTACGCAACCAAATCAAAGACTATATCGCAACCCAGCCAGAGCCAAAACGAACAGATATGCAAGAGCTTCATGGCATCATTCTTGGAATCATGCCGGACTGTAAATTATGGTTTCTCGATGGTAGAGATGAAAGCGGTCAGGTGGTTTCTAATCCGAACATAGGTTATGGATTGCAGACCATAAAGTATGCCGATGGAAAAAATAGGGAGTTCTATCAGATTGGCATTAGTGCAAACAAAACAGGTATATCCGTCTACATTCTTGGGATAAAAGACAAAAAGTACTTAGCCGAGAAATATGGAAAAAAGATCGGCCGGGCAAGCGTAACTGGGTATTGCATCAAGTTTCGGACATTAAGAAATATAGACGCTGATATTCTGTTAGATGCAATGCGATATGGGGTTGAACAAACGCGCGCCTAATAATTCATTCAAACTAACGCCGTTCGCGACGCGGCTTAATTCAAGCGTTGGGCAGTTGTCATGCCTTGGCGGTCGAATACCCGGGACTCAAGACCGACATGATCCTGGATGATCGCTTGACTGATAAAAACCCTTCAACCTCAGCGTAGTTAGCCTTCTGCTGAGTCCATCACTGAAATTGGAAAATGGTTCCACATGTCGAGTGATGGCAGGTAACGATAATTGTGACTCGTAGCGCTTTTTTGAGTCGACTGAAGGGTGGTTTTTCACGGCCGCTTCACGCCCTTGCATGAGATAGTAAAAACATCCATTTATCAGCGCATGCTCTTGAATTTTCCGGTAGCGGAAAGTGTGTCAACTCAAGAGCTTTCAATCGAATCAGTTGTGCGTTTGTAGGAAAAGCTGTCGCAATCACGCAAGAGTTTCAAGATCGCTACGGAAAACTTAGGCATGGAAGCTTCGAGTTCCAATCTGGAACGCGCTATGCCATTCGTAAGTCGTGGCTGTCATGAGTGTATCAATGCGTTACTTGATGCAAATCATGTGCGCCGCACATGATTAAATGGCTCTAGCTTTGGGACTTGAATATGGATATCTGCCAGATCCTGCATGGCTACCTTGATGCGTCGTTAGCAACTGCTTGGCGCGGTGCCGTTAAAAGTGCTCGGCTTTACAACGGCCGATGTGGCGCGCAAATGCGTGAAAGCCCTTAGGCATCCAGTCCATCACGTCAGTCAAGCGGAAAACATTTGGCACATTGCGTACGTGAACGCCTGTAAGGCGATCGCGCGAGGGCGTTTGTTCGCCATAAATCTTTCATTGTCGGCGAAGCGTATTTGTCAATGGCTGCAAAGGTGCAACTTGTAAATAACGAATAACGTGATCTCTTTTCTGAGGCATATGAGGCAGTTTATGAGCAATGTCAGGGTGGGACTTGTTGGAATAGGTGCGCAAACACAAGAGAATCTGTTGCCTTCGCTGCTTCAAACTCCTGATATTCATGTGGCCGCTGCGTGCGATGGAGTTGCCGAGCGTGCGCGGCTCGTGCATCGGCACATCAAGGACGTCGAGCTGTATGACGACATTGCCAAGATGCTTACCGATACGAAACTGGACGCCTTGGTCGTGGCGTGCCCGCCCCAGGCGCATCGAGATATCGCCACACTGGCGATGAGTCGTGGCGTGCATGTCTTTGTCGAGAAGCCGCCGTGCTTCACACTTGAAGAGCTTTTGTCGCTGACTGAACTTTCGCGCAAGTCGGGGCTTGTCACCGGCGTGGGGATGAATTTTCGATTCGCCAGGCCGATTCAGCATCTGCGGCTGATCCGGAGTGAGCCACATTTCGGCCGGACTGCACATATCCAGCTGAATCACTACGCCAACAAGCCGAGGGCGCCAATGTGGGGACTGGACTCCACGCTTCGCTCGTTCCTGCTGGCGCAGGCCATCCACACCATTGATTTGGCCATGCTCTTTGGCGGTGACGTCAAGGAAACGCGATCGGAAGTGCAGAACGACAATGGCAGCTTGATTGTCGAGATCAACATCTCTTTCAAGAATGGTGCAACGGCGTCGATCCTTACTGGAACGATGTTCCCTTACTTCGAATTCGAAATGAAGTTGATCAGCGATACGTCGACGATGGTTCGCCTTGACAACCTGTCGGATATCACGTTGCACGAGCCCGATCATGTTACCCGCGCGGGTGGCAACGATAAACGCTGGCGCGGCTATTGGCGCCCTGGACCGTTGGACTCGGGCTACGTGCGAAGCGGCTATCAGAGTGAACTGCAGAGTTTCTTTGACGCCATTCGAACCGGTGGCAAGTTCGAGGCGGACTTCGCCAACCTTATTCCAACCTACGAAGTCATCGAGCAGGTGTGCGAGAAGGGTGATCGATTGGCCGCGGATGTTGCCATCGACGCACTGAATCTCCTCCAAGGCCACAAGCCAGACCTGCAAGCATCGGATCTCGGACAAGCCAAGGTGAACGCTAATGTCTAGTCGCAGTGAAGTATCGCGTCGAGTGATCTCTGACAAATATCGGCCGGTTTACGAAGGGGATATGCCGGCCATTCTCGAAGGACTGTCAGGTGGCCTGTCTGGCACCAGCGACATCGTTACGGAGTATGAGCAAGCGCTGGCAGCCTGGTTCAACAGCCGTCACGCGGTCGCCGTATCTTCCGGCGCTGCGGCGATCAGCGTTGCCCTGGGCGCGCTTGGCGTCAAGCCCGGCGATGAAGTCGTGCTGACTCCCACGTGCCCGCTTTGCACCGTCTATCCGGTGATGAGTGCCGGTGCCAAGCCCGTGTTTGTCGACACCCGACCACATGGTTTTGGCGTGGACCTGACCGATCTTGCCAAAGTCATTACACCACGCACCAAAGCTATCATCGATATTCCCATGTGGGGTTATCCGACCGAGGTTGACGAGCTGCAGGCAGTAGCGCGTGGCCGTAGTATTCCGTTGATCCTGGATCTTGCTCATTCCCATGGTAGCAAGCTGCACGGCAAGCACTTGTCGCACTACGCAGATCTGTCCTGCTTCAGTACGCATGAGCGCAAGCCGCTGGCGACGGGAGAAGGCGGTTTCATCCTGGCGGACAATCTGGATCTGGCCGATCGCTGCAGAAGCTACAGCCGGTTTGGCAACCTCAACGGCAAAGACTTCGGACTGAATTACAAGCTTGCCGCGCTATCGGCCTGCCTGGGCCGGAGCCGTCTGGAGCATCTCGAACGACAGATCGAAGCCCGACGCCGCAACGCGCACCACCTCGTCTCGCGGATTACGCATCCGAAGGTGAGCGAGAAGCAGATCATCGCCGACAGCAGCCCGAACTACTACTTCTTGAACCTGAGCCTCAGCTTCCGCGACAACCGGAAATTCATCGATTACCTAGACGAAAACGGCATTCCATCCGACATCAAGCGCTATGGATGCCGCTGCCTTTACGAATTTCCAACGGTTGCAGTCTATGCAAGGAAGTGCCCGAACGGCGAGCGTCTGCTCAACAGCATGACCACGATTCCCATTCATCCTGATCTCAAGGAAGACGATCTGGGCTACATCGTCGAGTTGATCAACGACTACTCGGAAGACTGATCGCCGCATGTCTGCCAAGCCACATCTCAAAAAACATTTCACGGCATCGGCCTTCGTCTTGAAGGCCGAACGGCAAGTTTTGCTCCTGAAGCATAAGAAGCTTGGGGTGTGGCTGTACCCCGGCGGTCATATCGAAGCGGACGAAACGCCCGACGCCGCGGTGTTGCGCGAAGTGCTTGAAGAAACCGGCCTCGTTGCCACATTTCTCAATGCGAGGGACAGGAAGCTCGACGACGAGGCCGCCGATGTAGCGGCGCTGCATGTTCCTTACCGGATTCTTTGCGAGCTGATCAACGATCCCAAAGATCCCCACTATCACATCGATCTCATCTACCTGTGTGAAGTGAAAGAGCAAGCCGACGAAAGTTGCGTGGACAACACCGAGATGGGCTTCTTCGATGAGGCGGCCCTGGAAGGCCTGGCGCTCTTTCCGAATTTTCGCGCTCTGGTCAAAGGCGTCTTCAGGGACGAGGCCATTTGGCAACGCGTGGACGAAAAGGTGGTGCCCCAATGAGCAAGGTCATGACGGGTGACGCCGGGTTGACGGACGCCGGCTTTCGGGCGGTCGCCGAGTTGTGCAGCCATCGCCAGTCGAATGATATCGATTACCTGGAGCGCGCGCTGGCGACGGGGCTGACGGGAACCTCGCCTATCGTGCTCGAGTTTGAACAGGCGATTGGTGCTGTTTACGGTGTGCCGCATGTGGTGGCCGTCTCCTCGGGAGCGGCCGCGGTGATGGCCGCACTCAAAGGGTTCGACTGGTCTCCGGGACAGGAGGTCGTTGTTTCTCCCACTTGTCCCATCTGCACGGTGCTGCCGTTGCTGCAGCATGGGCTGGTGCCGGTGTTCTGCGACGTCAGGCCAAACAGTTTCGGTTTGTGCCCTGATGATTTGGCTCGCCTGATATCGCCCAAGACGTGCGCGATTATCGAAGTGCCGATGTGGGGGTATCCGGTTGCCGTCGATGAGACCCAACGTATCGCCGCCGAGCATCGCATCCCCCTGGTGCTGGACCTGGCTCACGCACACATGACCAGTCTTCGCGGGCGATATCTTGCCCACTATGGCGACGTGGCCTGCTTTAGCACGCATGACTGCAAGTTCATGTCCACCGGCGAAGGCGGCTTCGTGATGTCGCAACATGAGGCAGTCGCATCACGCGTCAGGTCCTACACCCGGTTTGGCAATCTCGACGGCAAGAGCCCCGGCATCAACTTGAAAATGGGTGGCCTGCAGGCAGCGCTCGGCGCAGCGCGCGCGCCATTGTTGGAACAGCACCTGGCGATCCGCCAGGGCCACCGGCAGAAGCTCAAGGCATTGCTCGACAACGGCCACTTCCGTGAGCTGCCTGTCACACCAGGTGGCAGCCCCAGTGGCTATGCATTGTTGCTGCAGGCGATTGGACACGACGGCCGCGATCTGGTGCGCCACCAAGTCAGCCATGGAATACCTTCTGATATCCACAAGTATGACAATCGACCGTTGTACGAGTATCCGTTGCTGGCGAAGTACAGCCGGCATTGCCCCAACGCGACGTCGCTGTTGAGGTCACTGACTACGATCCCATTGCATCCGGATTTGTGCGAGGACGACCTCGTCCACATTGCACACGTACTCAACCGCTACCGATCGGAAAGTATCGAACATGCGTACACCTAAGACGGCCATCGTCATAGGCGGCAACATGATGGGCTGTCTTGCCGCCGAAGTGCTTTCCAAGCATCTCGATCGCGTGCTTGTGATTGAAAAGGGTGACTTCGACGACGAAACCGGGTATCGCAAGAGCGTTCCGCAGGAGCACCACGTGCATTTGCTGCTACTGCGTGGCAAGCAGATCTTTGAAAGCATCTTTCCTGGCTTCCTGGATGAGCTTGGTGAAGCAGGGGCCGAAATCGCTGACCTGGGCCACGACGTCAAGTGGTACCAATACGGGCGCTGGAAAAGCCGCTACAAGACCGGCATCAGCGCACACTACTGCAGCCGGCGCCTGATCGACAACGTTGTCCGCAAGCGGGCGCGCGCCAACGAGAAAGTGAAGGTGATCTCGTACGCGACGACGTATGGACTGTGCTACGACGGTACGCGAGTGAGTGGTGTCAAACTGCGTGTCGGTGGCAGTGAGCATGAGGAATTCGCCGACCTGGTGGTCGACGCCAGCGGTCGCGGCTCGCGGTCTTCGGAGTGGATCGGCGAGTTCTGCGGGGAGACGGAGTGCGTCCAGCAGGACCTGGTGGAAACCCGTCTGGGTTATGCGTCGCGCATCTACCGCAGGGACCCGAAATATCGGGATCTGTGGAAAGTCCTGCTGGTCCTGCCCAAGCCGCCGCAACAGCGCTGCATGGGCGTGATCAGCCCGATTGAAGGAGATCGGTGGCTGGTCACCACGGGCGGCTGGTTTGGTCGTTACCCCAAGCCGAACCCAGAGCAGTTCCTGGACTATCTCGGCCAGCTTCCCGTGCCCGACATCTACGAGATCATCCAGCAGGCCGAGCCGCTTTCCGAGGTCTTTGGCTTCGGCATGCCCGGCAGCCTGCACCGTCGCTTCGACTTGCTCAAGCGGTGGCCAGAGGGCTATTTCGTGCTTGGCGACGCGCTGTGCAGCCTCAACCCTCTATACAGCCAGGGCATGACGCTGTGCGCCCTGGAGGCGAACTGTCTTCGCAACATGCTTGGCGGTTTTCTGGTCGGAAGCATCAGCGCACACGAGATCCAGAAAGAAGTGAGCAAGGTGGTCGAGCCTGCCTGGAACATGGCGGCCGAGGAAGATCTCCGGTTTCCGGAAACCAGCGGTCATCGGACGCCCGCTGTTCGTCTGCGCCACTGGTATGGCATGGGCATAGGGCGGCTTTCGGCCAGGCATCGCTTGACGCTGAAGACGCAAGTCGGCGTCACCAACCTAGTCACGCCGCCTAGCCAGCTATTCCGCCCAGAGATCGTCGGCGGGTTGCTGCTCGACAAACTGACGATGTTCAAGCGCAACGAGGAGTGGCTATGAGGCAGCTCCTGCTTGATGCGCAACATATCGTCTTCGACTGGAATGGGACCCTGATCGACGACGTCGACCTGGCCGTCCGGGCGGTGAATCGGTGCTGCTGCCTCTACGGGCTGAACGCCATCAGCCGTGACGAGTATCGCAGCAAGTTTCGTTTTCCGATACGGGACTTTTACCGCGACCTGGGCTTCCAGGTGGAGAATCGACTCTTTGAAGACGTCATCAAGAACTACCTGAGCGTGTTCGATCGGGATGTCTTCCAGTGTGCCTTACACGAGGGAACCGTAACGTTGCTGGAAAAGCTTCTCGACGAAGGGAAAATCTTATCCATTTTATCAGCATCTCATCAATCCATTCTCACCGAAACCGTTAGCACTAAGGGGCTTGCGCGGTATTTCACGTACGTGGTCGGTCTTGGCGATAACCACGCGCACGGAAAATTGGGAATCGCCCGCGAGCTGCAGGATCGGTCAGGCATCGCTACGCACAGGACCCTTTACATCGGCGATACCCGTCACGATGCGGAAGTGGCCACGTCGATGGGTTGGTCCTTTTTGATGGTCAGGAGCGGCCATCAGGCCAGGAGGGAAGAGGGCAACGAAGCAGTTGACTCGTTGCAGGAAATTCTTGTCCACCTTCAAGAAAGCGAACATGCCAGCGCGCCTGGGCAACGCATGCGGGAGCTTGCGCCATGATACCGTCGACGATGTACGTGATGGAGGTGATCGGCACGCTTGTGGCGATCGACATCGCCTTGCGGCTGATTACGTGGGCCTACTATGCGGATGAGGAGCGCGTGCTGCAGATCCTGAACCTGCTGCCGCGGTCGATGGGGCCAAGGATGCCGTACTACAAGCGATTCGACGCGGTGCTCGCACCACTTCCTTTCTTGTGGACCTGGATCGAAATTTTTTTGATGGTATGGCTGGCCAACTATTTCGATCATGCCATCGTCTGGGGACTGGCCATCGTGATCATCGGCGGCCGGTTCAGGGCGCTGCAGGAGTTCGGCCACAATGCCGTGCATTTCGCGCTGTGCAAGTCGCATGCATGGCAATGGTTCTTGTCGGATTACTTTTATCAGTTTCCCGCTTTCAAGCGGGACATGCATAGCCGCCACGTCACTCATACCCGCGAGCATCACAAGAACCCGAACCATATGTCCCTTGATCCGAACCGGGCAAGGGTCCGGGACGGTGGCATGGCTTATCCGCTGACCGAGCGGCAATTTTACGCGCGCTTGCTCTATCCCCTGACACCCAGAGGGCTGAGGGTGAACATCACCACCATGCTTCGCAACAGCATGCTCAACCACAGCAAGACGACTACGGTGATCCGCTGCATCTGCCTGCTGCAGCTTGCGCTGACGTTCTTTGTGCTGGCCGGATGGAAGGGCGTCGTGCTTGGCTGGTTCGCTCCGCTGTTCACCACTTATGCGCTGTTTGCCTGGCTTGCACTGCTGGCAGAGCACCGCTGGTTCGTGAGCGGAAGCTTCGAGAATCGGCGCGAACTCGAATACCTGGCAGGCAGACCCACCGACTACAGCGGCTTCAGCGGCTGGATGGTCCGCATCCTGGTAAGCCCTACCTCCGATGCCTTCCATCTTGCGCATTCCTTGTATCCCGGCGTTCGCTGGAATTACCTGCCGGCGATAGACAGGATTCTCAAGATTACCGACTCCCGCTACACCGCCCACGCCAGCGAAGGTTTGATCTTTTCCAAACATGGCGCACCGTCCGCCTTGTCAGAGCTGCGCGACCGGTTGGTCATCCGTGAGTTGGAACAACACTCTTCTGGCGTGCAAGGAGTTGGTGGATGAGCTTACAGAGCAAGCAGCATCGTATCGGTGTCATCGGCGGAAGCGGCCTGCAAGGCTTGCAGGGGCTTGCGCACGTCGAACACATCGAGATCAAGACGCCGTACAGCGACACGCCGGTCAACATCACGACCGGGCAGCTCGGTGATGTTCAGCTCGCTTTTCTGCAACGGCATGGCGTGGGGCATCGCGTGCCTCCGGCATCGATCAATGTCCGGGCGAACATGGCGGCCCTCAAGCACATCGGCTGCCGGCAGGTGTTGTCGCTGAGTGCGGTCGGCAGCCTGGATGAAAACGTCGCGCCTGGGACCTTTGTGGTAGTCGACCAATTTATCGACCGCACGATCCAGCGGGAAAAGACCTACTTCGGTCCCGGCCTGGTGGGACATGTGCCGTTCGGCGATCCGACCTGCGCGCGCATGCGCGATGCACTGATCAACGTCTCACGCGAAAAGGCGCTTGCCTTGCGCATCAGCGGCACCTACGTAGTGATGGAAGGGCCGCAGTTTTCGACCAGGGCGGAATCGAATTTGTATCGTCAATGGGGTGGCACCATCATCGGCATGACGGGCATGCCCGAGGCCAAGCTCGCCCGCGAGGCGGAAATGTGCTACGCGATGGTGGCTATGGCCACCGACTACGATTGTTGGTTCTCCGGTGAACTGCCAGTGACGGCAAGCATGGTCAGCGAGCGCATGGCTAAGATTAGCGCCAGCGCCAATGCGCTGGTCGCGGACGCGGCAACCTATCTGTCCGGCGCCAACGGGGAGGACTGTCAGTGCGGCTGCCATCGCGCGCTAGACACGGCCATCATGACAGCACCGGAACATCGCGATCCAGAGATGCTTTCGCGCTTTGAATTCGTCGTTTCAAGAATCCGCCAGATCTAAAGAGAGAGGTTGGGATGAGTGAGCGAATTCGCAACATCAAAGTACAGCTGTTATCGGATAACTGGTACGTCCTGAAAAAAGCCACGTTTGAGTTCCAACGGCGCAACGGCACCTGGGAAACAACAAGCCGAGAAGCCTACGACCGCGGCAACGGTGCCACTATCCTTCTGTATAACACAACGCGTAATCGCGTCATTCTCACCAGGCAGTTCCGTTATCCCACTTTTGTAAATGGCAACCTAGATGGGATGCTTATCGAGGCCTGCGCGGGATTGCTCGACAATGACGATCCGGAAACCTGTATCCGGCGGGAAACCGAGGAAGAAACCGGCTATATCATAGACAGTGTGCGCAAGGTCTTTGAAGCGTACATGAGTCCGGGATCGGTAACGGAAAAGCTGTTCTTTTTCGTCGGTGAATATTCCGAACGGAACCAGACGAGCGACGGAGGCGGCGTAGATAGCGAAGATATCGAAGTGTTGGAGCTCGACTTCGCACAAGCCATGGCCATGGTTGAAAGCGGTGAAATCCGCGACGGAAAGACCATCATGTTGCTTCAATACGCAAAGCTGGCGGGGTTGCTAAAATGATCCATGCCGGTACCGACGATACGCTTGTCGCCTACAGCTCGATGGAAGATGGCGAGCTTGCCGACTATGTGAGTCAGATAGAGCGGGATAACCCGGACCTTCGCATCAAAGTGCTCAGGGTGTCCACGGCTGCGCTGCACGAGCGCATTCTTCAGGAGGGCGATACAGGGCAATGGGACATCATTTTCGGATGGTCGGTGACCAAGTTGCTCGACCCGAAGATTCAGACCTTGCTGGCTACCTTCGACAGCACGCAGCTGGATCTCCTGCCTCGGGAGGCACGGGGTGATCGCGGTAAGTGGTTCAGCCCGTCGGCGTTTGTGCCGGCGTTCTGTGTCAACGAAGCCAGGCTGAAAGAGAAAGGATTGCCGGTGCCGCGAAACTGGAATGATCTCGCCGAGCCGTACTACGGTGGCGAGATCGTGTTACCGGATCCCACCTACTCGGGCGCGGGATTCCTGCATGTGACGGCGTTGAACCAGAAGTCCGGCTCGGCGTATGTGGACTCGGTGTTCCGGCGTGTTGCCGATAGCAGGCCACGCGTGGTCAGGTCGGCGTTCGAGCCTTGCTCGGCTGTTCTCAACGGCGAAGCGGCCATTGGCGTCACGGTGTCTACGGCCGTATGCGGCCTGATGAATCAAGGCGTCGATGTGCGCATGGTGATTCCCTCCGATGCGGCTGCCTTCGAGCCGGAAGGTTTTGCCATCAGGGCGGGATCTAGGCGCCTGTCGCAGGCACAGCGCGCACTGGATTGGACGATGAGTTCTGCCGCCTGCGAAACCTACGGCCGGTATGGGAAGGTGGTGCTGAAGGACATCGATACACGCAGTCCTGAGGATGGCGATCCGCGCTTCCCTGCGATGACGGCGATCAATGCCGCCAAGGCGAACCAGGACCGTGACGCAATGTGCTCGGCATGGTCAAGGTTTTTCAACTGAACAGGGCGCGTTCGCGCCATCTTGCTGACCGAAGGTGGTTATCTATGTCTCAGAAAAAAACCACTGCGACGCTACTTTTCGATCTTGATGGAACCTTGGTCGATACGGATGTCCTTCATCTGAAGGCATACAACACACTCCTTCAAACATTCGACCGGCACATTGATGAGGACTATTACAAGACCTATGTGATGGGCTTTTCCAACGACGAGATCATGCGCAAGCTGTTCCCTGCCGAGAGCAGCAGCAAGCACGCGCAATACGCCAACCAAAAAGAGGAGATCGTCCGTTCCCTGTTTACCGATCTCACGCCGACCCCTGGATTACTGGAACTGCTGCAGCGTGCGGAGCTGTTCTGCTGTCGCATGGCGGTGGTGACCAATGCTCCGCGACAGAACGCGGAGCTGCTGCTAAGCGGACTCGGACTGCGGGATCGATTCAAGACGGTCGTCCTCGGCGAGGAGCTTGCCCATGGTAAACCGCACCCGCTGCCGTATTTGACTGCCCTGGAGCTTCTGGGCGCGCGCGCGGAAAGTGCTTTTGCCTTCGAGGATTCGTACTCGGGTGTAAAATCGGCGTCCTCCGCAGGCCTGCGCACTTTCGGCTTGCTGACGTCACTGCCGGAGTCGAAGTTACTTGAAGCCGGTGCGGTGCGCGCGATAGGGAATTTCCTCGATCCGATCATGCGCGCCATGCTCTATCCGCTGTTTGATGTGGAAGCGCCGGAACTAGACGAATACACCTGTGCGGACAGGAATGACCTGGCAGAGAGCGCACATGACGACTGACCCCGGCCACGCGCACGCGGGAAGCTTGCATGGTGCCGAGCGAATCGCGCGCTGGTCGGTGGTAGGAGCTTTTTGCGCATTCGGCATGATGTGGGGCATCTGTCACGTCGTGCTGGTCGATCTTCAAGAGGCGCTCAAGCTTTCCACTGGAGCGCTGGGCGCGGCCATGACCTTCGGCGTGTCGGCTTCGATCCCCAGCATGCTCATCAGCGGGCGTCTGGTCGATAAGCTCGGCCCGAGGGCGTTGATGGCCATGACGGCACTGCTTCTAGCAGCCGGCCTGCTGTGCTTTGCCCTGGCGAGAAACTATGTGACGTTTTGCGCTGGGATGGCGATTCTCTATGGATCGTCCGGTGCATACGACGTAGCCATCAACGCCGCGGCCATACATATCGAGCGCATCAACCAGCGACGCGTAATTGCTTATTTCCACGGCGCGTTCAGCGGCGTTGCTGCGATTTCGGGCCTTTCCGCCGGTTATCTGCTTTCCATTGCCGTTCCCTTCCGGTGGATCTACATAGGGCTTGCCGTGCTCATGCTCATGGTAAGCATACTAATCACCAGCAACCCCGTGCTTGCGCATGCCAAGGTATCGCCGCCGAAGCCGGCTGGCGGAAACTTCAGTGCGATCAAGCTGCTGCTGGTGCCGACGGTGCTGCTGGTCGCGGCGATTACCACCTTGAGCTTCCTATCGGAGAACGCGCTCCAGACTTGGTCGAGCATCTATTTGCGCATTTCGCTTGGCGTTCCTGTGCTGGTCGGATCGATCGGGCCGGCCGGCGTATACGCAGCCATGTCGCTCGGGCGCTTTATTACCGGATATGTCGTGACGCGTCTTGGCAGGTGCGCGTTGCTGCGTATCTCCGGTGTACTTACCGCGCTGGGCATGGTCATCGCGCTGTCCAGCACGACTCCGTGGATCGTGATTGCCGGCTTCCTGTTCTGCGGCGTGGCCCAGTCAGGCATTGCGCCGGTGGCGTATTCGATCGGTGGCGACGTTGCGCCGGACAAGGCCGGGCAGGTGACGTCGATTATTACAACCATCAGTTACACGGGTTTCCTGAGCGGTCCTGCACTCATTGGTGGGTTGGCCGAGTTTTACGGATTGAGGTTTGCGCTCGGCTTAGTGATCGTGGGTGGCGTTCTCATCTCGATACTGGCGCTTTACATCAAGGAGCCAAAGCCAGTGCAACAAAGCCTGTCCAGCTACGCGCTCGAATCCTAGCGGCCGGACGGGCAGGTCTCGATACGTCGATGCCTCGTTCACCACGTGATGGTGGAACGCTCCGACGCTCATCGCTTTGTCTGGTTATTCATCGTCAATGATTGTTGCCGGGAGGTCATCGATGTCATCCATCACGGAAGTCAGCCTTCGCTCTGCGCCATTTGACTGCTTTTCGAGCCTGATCGGGTCCGGTGGCGTGAGAGAGATCGCAGAGCTCGCAAAGCGCGCCTCGGGTCAGTTACATGGCCGGACGTGGTGGCATATCAATTCAACTTCGCGCGGCGGCGGCGTGGCGGAAATGCTGCAGTCGCAGCTGGCATATGCGCGCGGACTGGGCATCCATACGCGTTGGCTCGTGCTTGGCGGACGTGCAGATTTCTTCAAGATCACCAAGCGCATGCACCATGCTTTTCACGGTGCGCTTGGCGATGGATCCGACCTGGGAGAAAAAGAACGGATCATCTACGAAGCGACGCTCAAGGAAAACATTCCGCAACTTCTCGTCCTCATTAAGCCCGGGGACATTGTGCTTCTGCACGACCCGCAGAGCGCGGGGTTGGCGCCGGCACTGGTCAAGCACGGGGCCACGGTTCTCTGGCGCAGCCACATCGGCGCTGATGTGGTGAATGAACATACGGATCTGGCCTGGGATTTCGTCGGGCCTTACTTGAGGCACGTTTTTGCAACGGTGTTTTCCAGAAAGGAATACATCCCGGAGTTTCTAAAGTCGCAACGCAGCTTTGTCATTACGCCTTCCATCGACGCGTTCTCACCCAAGAATCAGGATATGGATGAGAAAACGGTCAAATCCATCCTTGTCCATACTGGCTTGATACGCGGCGAAGCAACGGCGGAAGTGTTGCCGCACTTCACGCGAGAGGACGGGACGCCTGCGCTGGTCACATCCAAAGCCGACATCGTCCGTGAGGGTGCGGGTCCAGGTTGGGAGACGCCGCTGATCGTGCAGGTGTCGCGTTGGGACCCGCTGAAGGATCCGGTCGGGGTCATTCGTGGGTTTGTCAATCTCATCCTCCGCGTTGTTTCCGTTGACGCTCATTTGGCGCTTGTGGGGCCTGATGTCACGTCGGTTGCGGATGATCCGGAAGGGCGTGCCGTACTCGACAGCGTGATCGGCGCCTGGAAGTTGTTGCCCTCACCCATCAGACAGCGCATTCATCTCGTGTCCTTGCCGATGGAGGACCGAGAGGAAAATGCCGCCATCGTCAACGCCATACAGCGGCACGCCGCGATCATCGTGCAAAAGAGCCTGAAGGAAGGCTTCGGCCTTACCGTGACCGAAGCCATGTGGAAAGGACGTCCGGTGGTGGCGAGTGCCGTTGGCGGCATCCAGGACCAGATTGTTCATGGCCAGCACGGACTATTGCTGACCGATCCCCATGACGAGCTCGCCTTTAGCGAAGCGCTCGAGAAACTTAGCCATGATCAATGCCTGGCGACACAGCTGGGGGTTCAGGCGACGGAGCGCGTGCGCGACCTGTTCCTGGCCTCCTATCACCTCAAGCAGTACGCCCGCGTCCTGGATGCGATTGATTCGGCGCAAGAGGTTCAGGTGCCGGCCAACGGGGCAAGCCATCCTTCGCAAGAAGTCGTGGATGAGATGCGGTCGCCGGTCAATGGATGAGTGGCGCGCATAGTCGGTGCCGGTCGATGACGCATGGATCATTTCTGCAAAGGGGCAGCCACGGGTTTACAAATACAAGAGCTCATCCGTAAGAAGCATCTGCTTCCGTAGTGGGGAGGGTTGCGCCACGTGTATCGATTCGACCCGCGCGCCAATCGCCTGAATAAACAGAAAGGGTTCAAAGTGCTAAAGGGGCTTCGTCGGACGACGGAAGACCAGTGGGTGAAGTCGAACTCAGCGGCACCCATGCCGATCAAACGCGGTCCTGTCAAAATCATTGTCAACAAGACGACGCGACGACAGGTAGCGAAGGAAATCGCTTAGGGTTCCGACATAGACAGTTGTTTTCGTATCTGCACATTCCAGGCTTGCACGCGAAGCTTTATCTACGTGCCAAGGTGCTTTGAGAGCCGAAGAGACGATCAAGTTCTTATGCCCGTTTCCGATCGACAGCAGACATTGAAGATTCCGCAAAGATAGGGGAATAACTTGCCTTATTGTCTTCGAGCATTGATCGGACGCCACGACGGCGTGCCGAGGATTGGTTGGTATGCGGATGTTGCGGGCGATAACGTTCGCTTCCGAACTAAAGCAAACATCGGTGATTCAGATAACCTGTCAGACTGAGCTGATGGCGTTGATGAGCGTTCAATGCGTTGAAGAGTGGCGAGTTTGATGCGCTCGCGCTGTTGGCCAAAGCGGCACTCTCGGCTACATGATCAGCTGCAACCCATGCTTGCCATGCAAGCATGGGGCGAGATGTGCACGAAAGGCGACTTTAGAAAGTGCAGCTACTTGCGGAATCGGAGGAAGACGAGAAGTTATCAGGAGCAGATCAGGTCGGCCTCTCCACACTATGCCTAGCTTGTAAAGGTCATGCTGCTCCTAGGAGCGTCGATCACTGATGACCATTTTGCTCCCCAAGATTTGGGCATGATGCGGTGCCGATTAGCGCCTTGAAGTCGATAAGATATGTAGTGCTGGCCATCGACTCTTTGACGTAAAGCTTGTTGTCTGACGGGAACACGACCCGCAGTTCTTTTGACTGTGACGGATGTTGCGTGTCGACGATCGACTCCGGCACTCCGTCATGCACGGCGCTGTTGAAGAGCAGGACCGTACATGGCCGCTCATCGGTCGCGGTCGAGAGTAAGGCGAACGATGCTAGGCGCGCACCCAAGGGCGGAATCATTCCGATAAAACCGAGGAGAAAGAGGGCCAAGCAAACGGCATGCTTAAGGATATTTGGGTACCAGCCCTGGGTCACACGCCACGCCACCCAAATTTGAAATGCTGTAGCTGCAATCATGATCGCGGCGAATGCCACCCCGCGCGTGGCTACATCCAGCGTTGTCAACGTTACAATCGAATTGAGCAGAGCGTACATTGCCCAAAATGCCACTAAGGCTTGGAGGATGAGGCTGAATAGCAGTGTGCTGTAGAAGCTCGTGCTCGCAGGATTTGGCTCATTTAAAGCACAGCGAAGAGCTGGTTGCGCCGAGACAGTCTGAAACAAAATGATAGCGAACAAGACAAGCAGTCCGGCCCATAATGGTGTGTCCGGCCAGATACTGTCCCAAGCGATGACGACCGTCCAGGCCACAGCGGATAGCACTCCCATTCCCACCCAATAGAATCGGATGATGCGGGCTGTACGCTGGCCTCCAGGATCGGCAGCTGACGCGGAGTCAACCGGAAAGCACAACTGAGCCAAGCTTGTTGAATTCTTGCGAAGGGGATGGGTGAGCACCATGGCCGGACCAGCGACCCCAGTGACTATGCATCCTACGGCCATGCACACGATGGCTGCCAATGATGGCAGAGCAGTTAGCATGTTGCTGCTAGTGAAACCGATGGGCAATTTAAACTCATGTCGAAAATCAGACCACAGCAGCGCAGCTATGCTGATGGCAATGCCTGCCAGTGGCGCGGCACGTTTGGCCATCCAAGCAAGGAGGCGGGACACCAAGCCGAATGGGGTGATGGTTGGGATCTCAAGTTGTTCGGCGGCTTCTTTTAGCACAACGTCGTCCTTGTTCCATTGAGTATTGCAGTACCTACGGCTGCGACCGCCATTGGGACACACCACACATCGACGATAGCAGCCTTATGGATTCCAACTTGGTCTTAGAAAGAAGGGTCGCACGACAGATCAGGAAATAAACGGCCTCTGATCTCGGCAACAATGCTGTCTATCGCATCGATCGCCTCCTCCAGCGAAGCATAAGGCCCAAATATCTCCTCAGGCAGGCCGGGAAATCGAACGACTATCCAGTAGTCTCCCTTTTCATCGGACTCGACGCTAACGTCAAACTGTCGACGATTCATCGCGAACTCCCTGTGGTGCCGTTCGGGGATATCGGCCGCGCGACCGGTTACTTGAGGGGTGCAGTTCGGCTTGAATGCTGGCCAGGCCAAATGGGTATCGCAGCCGGCATATAGATGGGCGCACGAACCCGCGACGTTCGTTCAGATTGGGCGTTACTCAAAGGGGAGGCCGCGGTCCGCGCGTTGGCTGATGCAAACCATGAACGCGAGTAACAAAAGTGGAACACGGACAAGGCGATTAGCTTGTGTTATCGGGGGTAGGTGGGGCGCGGCTTTCGATTCCAAACAAGCATTTGAGCGCTTGATGGGACCCAGGCCACGTTACGGCATGCCCGCGACGGCCGGCCAAACGGTCACGCGTGGCCTGGAAGGGCAGGGGTGACTGTTTGCGGCGTATCACCGGGGGTGACCTCGGGTCGCGCGCGCTCCGTGGTGGCGGGCGGCTTCCCGGCGTCCACCCTGTGGGTGGCTTCTCCCGGAACAGCTACCGGCGTGGCATCGGGACGGCGCAACTGGCTGAGCTCCCCGCGCAAGGCCGCCACTTCACGCTGTAGGGTTTGGCTGTCTGAATGGGTATGCTGGTCGAGCGCACGGATTTCTGGCGCCAGCGTAGGCGCTGGCGGATGTGCTGCGTAATGACCCAAGATCGTCTGGGCTACAATGACCAAGGCGCCACTGAAGCCCACTTGGAGAATCCAGCGCCCACTGGTGCATGTATGTTCCCAAAGTCGGCTGGACGACCACACGCGTTCGTAGTGTGTCGCATTCGACGCTTTTGTCAGCTCGGGGCGGCAGCACCAGCGACTGTAGTTGAGCCAGCGGACCCGTTGGCGCGTCCACCAGGATGGGCAGCCATCAATCCAATTAACCTGCATGTACGAGCGAAGGATACGCCAGTGCCGAGCTACCCGACGATCGGTCAGCTTGGTCGCATCGCGGAGAGTTTCCAGCGCCACCGCCTGCTCGGGAATCGTCTTCAACGGGCGAGGGAACACAAGCTCCACGCGCACCTGACCGGAGGGCAGCAGGCGGTAGCTCAACCCCAAGTTCCGTTGTTGGGCCGGTTCCATTTCATCCGAGCCGATGTACGTTTGTACAAGGACACCCAGCGCCACGATGAACGGAGCTCGGGTATTCTGTTGACCTAACACGTACACCGTCGGCGATTCGTAGTAGGCACGTAAGCCATAGTGCTGGAGTAGGTACGCGACCCGATCATCATCATCAGCTTCGCGCTTAGCTGTATCCTGGAAGCGCTGCACGGCATTTCGCTCGAAGACATCAAACGCCTTCTTCGCGGCTTCGCGTTGCCCGAACATTGTTTGGTGGGGCGTGGCGTCCTCTGTCGTCGCTGTCGCCTCAACGCTTGATTGCGCGGCGTCCGTACCGGCGCCATCCCCCATGCTGCTGACCATCCTTCGCTCCTGCCGTGTTCCGCGTAGTGGCCATCGCCCACTCGTGAATATTTACTACAGCCGGAGCTGTAGTACGTCTTCCTTAATGGTAATGCCGGTCAGGGGGCACGTACATTTGCCCTTCTCGGCATGCCTTGGAAGCGCAGTTTCGTCATGTACCGACTCGACGCCAAGCGGTCCGGCGCTCGGTGACCGCCACCTAATCGCGGCTGTTGTCCTATTGCTTGCACGCCGGCGCTGCTTTAGAAAACGGCTTAAAAGACCGCATGCTAGAGCGACGTACAAATGGAACCGAGTGATGGATTCCACTGTGTGCCGCAGTTTGCGATGTCTGCCATCAAAATGTGGCTGGCGCTGACTGTCATGTCGTTGCAGGGTTTGTGATGGAGTTATTTCCAGAGCGCGAATCGCTAGAAAACCGCTATACCCAGACGCGGGGCAGAATGATTGGCCCGTGTTATCGGGGGTATCCCCAGGCAAGTTCCTTTGCACGATATGATCAAGCGAAGCCACCGCTCGACAGCACTTTTGTACGCGCATTGGGCCCATACGGACACACGTCTGAAGATTGCTGAAGCGGGCAGGGCGTTGTCGTCCATGGTCCCGGCGAGTTCCTCGGAACGCGGCGCCCACAGGTTGGCATGTACGCGCATGGGTAGGTGCGGCAGCGGCGTAGGGTCCCATCCCGCCCGTTTATGAACCACTTTGCCGTCCACCGACCACGCAATGTAGCCCGGTCGCCAGTCGATCGAGTAGTGATGAACTTCCAACGTCGCATCGAACCCAAGCTCAATGCGGTATGGAGCGCCACGATAGCCATAGGCCATGGTTGCCCCATCGTCACCAGGATTGAAATAGACATTGACCAGCATGCCTGTAGGGTCGCCGCCCATAAGTTCGATATCGATCTCTTGGCGGGGCTGACTTCGATGCAAGAAAAATCCGGTGACTAGACCAGGTCCCGAAGCTGCTTTGATCTCCGCTTCGAAGCGCCCGTGCTCAAAGACCTCAACGGAGGCGAACGCGCCAGAGCGGTAACGTTTTCCATTCCCAACGCTGCGCTTGCTCATAGTGAGGCGAAGCCCTTCGTGCAGGTGTACCACGCCTTCCATCTCGAACGAGGCTCGATTCCCCGGGAACGTTTCGACGAGTACCCGAAACGGAGAGCCGCCCGTCGCTGTGGTCGTATCCGCCAGACATTGTCCACCAGCCGCTGCCACTTCAGCGCCATGGGGCGATGGTCGCCAGTTGCTTTGTGGTGGTAGGACCCAAGGCGAAGGATCCAGTCGATGTGCTTTCCGTCGGGATGAAACAGCATGGGCGCGCCTCGCAGCGACAGGGCGGTCATCCCTGAAGACGCGTAAGCCACGTGCTGCGCCCACGGGGAATGCCTCGGCAGGCTGGTTGAGCCCAAGGAAGGCGCACAAGTCCAACCATCGGTCACCGCTTGGCCTGTGCTTTGAAAGGATAAGCGTTCGCGCGTGCGGCAGACGCTCGAGCCCGCCAGTGAAAGGCGGCGCCAGCTCCAACAGAAACTTGGCCTCGGTATTTGCGATGATGCTTGACAGGACGCCTGGGGCGAGTGGGGGATCCACGATTGCGTCGAAGGTTCCAAGCAAGAAAGGGAGGTCGTTCACTTGGATGTTTTCCTCATCGCCGTCATACACTCGCACGCGTAGTCCAAGCATCGACAGCGCCATGGCGAGCCGTCGCTGCAATATCACGGGAGAACACAAGGCGAGCGCGCCTAACGCTTCGAAGCGAAAATTCATCCAGAGATCGACCGGGCCGATCACGGGCATGGCTCGCAACAAGGCCGCGGCGCCTTCTCGAGAGAGGACGTAGCCAGAAAGAAACCACAAACCTCGCAGCGGTCGGAACACGACGTCATCCAGATTGATTCGCTCCGCGCTGCCATCGGCATCGGCGTAGGACAAATAGATGAATTTAGGGCCTCCGATGGCTGCGCAGTGGCGGAGGGCGGCGCTCCAGCCCCGATCGATGATCTTGGCGGCGCCGCGCTTGAACCAGATTTCATCTTCGAGTACGAGCACGTATTCGTCAGCGCCGGCCGCGATGGTTTTCCACACCTCCACGTGGGACCTCGCAACGGCGACCTCCTGACGCGTCATTCGTACCGTTTCGTCTACTCCGAAGCAGGCCAACAGCCGAGGGTCGGGCTGGACGTGAAGTTGGTCTCCGATGCGATAAATCGTGTCGACATCCTAATTCGAATTGGCTCGGAATGGGCCTTTGGTTAAGTCTCGCCCAATTTCCTGAAAGAAACTCACAGCTTTATGCGGGCGACGCGCACCGAACCGAATTCGCGGCACATTGTTGGCCAAATACCGGGGCAACTTATTGGCGCTTCGATCGTCGCCGCGCCATCAAGCTCGTAAATTCCGAGGCAGTTTGTAGGTAGCTCCGGCGAGAATGCGGCAAAATGCGGCAAGTTGTTGGTCGATCTACGACTATGCGGCAGTTTGTTGGCTGCTAGGAGGCGGTTTATTGGTCGCTACGGGGGCAGTTTGTCGTTTTTAGACAACAGCTTTAGTTGGGGAACCTGAAACCGACAGTTGGGATACCTCAACGAACCCTAAATTGCGCATAATGTATATTATGTAAAATTTGGAAAAAGGTTGGCACGCGACTTGCTGCATGGATCGCTCGTTTACACGGAACTGCACTGCCTGCCGCATTGAACTATGCGCTGTAACCGCGGAGTTAATGCTGTTTCTCCGCCAACAACTATGTTCCCTGCCGGTCAGCCGCGAACAACCATGTGGAGAAGCGACCATTGGCGCAAACAACGATGCGCGTTCTTGAGCACGAGACGTGTCATTACTGCAATGGTTACGACCAACTGTCGATTTCAGCGGGTTTGCCAGGTGTGGCAGGTGAGGTACACACCAGGGCTACCGATTTCCGATTGGCAATGGCCATTAACGTCGCTCTTGATGCAGCCCCTACAACCTCTGAATCTTTGCTCGCGACACTAACGACATCGCCAGCCTCAAGCAACGTAGTCGCAAAAGCAAAAGCTCCTATGCCGAAGTTCGTGC
This sequence comes from Dyella monticola, assembly GCF_003363155.1. Taxonomy (GTDB): domain Bacteria; phylum Pseudomonadota; class Gammaproteobacteria; order Xanthomonadales; family Rhodanobacteraceae; genus Dyella_B; species Dyella_B monticola. The sequence goes on from NZ_QRBE01000002.1 coordinate 98,657, forward strand.
ACCATGTGACTTTCCGACCCAGCGATCTGCCTCCCTCTTTCGGCGCAATTCTTTCGAAACGATGAGCCAATCACGTGCCTAACCGTTATGGACGTCGCGGGCGTGGACCTTGAAAATCGTTGTTCGATTCAGACGCAAACCATTGAGCTAGTTCCGGCTTGTCCTCGAATACCTTTGCTTCGCTCAAAATCTGACTGGCTCTTTGCCGTTGCTTAGGGGACATGCCGTCCATGTGGCCTATCAGGGTCCGCAACTCGTTGAGCTCGTCTTTATTGAGCGAAAAAAGGACGCGCGACTCGACCCCGAAGATGAGCGCTAGTACGTCGTTACGTAACACTCCAGGTCGGGCCGAGGCGCCAAGAACCCACCCCAGCACCTTGCTGATGTCACCACCTTGCGTGATAGGTCTGAAGATATCGATGAGAGAATTGTGGGCACCCATGTCGGGTGGATAATGCCGATACCGTGGATACATATGGAGCTGCTGAGCGCCGAAAAGATGGCCAGCGGCGCCGTCTTCATGACGTAGTCGGTAATCTTGAACATCACCGCCGTCAATTGCTCAAACAACTCCACCAGCCGCTCGGCACGATCTTTGAGCGAGGCCGCTGCTGTACCCAGCAAGATCGAGAACACGACGATTTGCAGGATCTCATTGCCAGCCATAGCCCCCACAATGGAGCGTGGCACCAGGTGCGTGACGAATTCAGCCACGGAGAAATTTGTTACATCAACATCGCGTGCCGCAACGGGTAATGCGTGCGCAAACGCGGGCTCGGCATGCAGCGCCGCCCCCGGTTTAAGCCAGCGAGCCATGCTTAGTCCGACCATCAAAGACAAGCAGGACGCTCCCACAAACCAGATCATCGCTTTCAGGCCCATGCGCCCGATTTCGGACGCCCCGCTCATGCGCGCAATGCCCGATACCAGGGACGCGAGCACCAAGGGCGCAATGATCATCCTGATGAGCCGAAGGAAGATATCCGTGATAATGGAAAGATCGGCGGCCACCGCGGTGGCCTGCTGAGGCGCCAGCAACGCGTTGCATGCCCAGCCGACGCCAACGCCGCACACCGTGGCCCCCACAAGGAAACCGGTAAATCCCCTATTCTGCTGCCACGCCGCTACGGTCATTGGCTCTCACATTCCCGATGCGTGGACCGAGCGTAGCGCATTGGACCGTTCAGATGGCTGGACATCGTATGCTCGTAAACGATCGCCAATGAATGTGGGTTCGACATTCGAAAGAACGTTTTAAAAAAAATGACCGCCATGGCCTTCCATGCTGCGTAGCGCTTAGAGATAACCTGATCGTGGCAACAATGCTCCGTTGCGTAGATGAGGATTTCGCATACCTCTAGAACTTTGCAGCATATGAAGTTAGTGGGCGGTTTGAGGCGCCCTTAGCTCTCAATCATTCTTGGACCAAGGCGTGTATCGCTTGGCAATGATCAACCAGGTTTGATCGACTGAGTAGAAGCTCTTTGAGCGGTGTAAGAATGTCGTAAAAGTAGATGTTGGCAGTAAACCCGTAGATGGCCGCATCTATGGATTGCGGGTTCGGCCCAAACATGAAGACGCGTTCGCCGAGAAGATTGCTGATGGCCTTAAGATTGGCGGCACCTCGCTCGTATACCTTGTCGGGGTCATATCGGCCAATACCTTGGTAGTAATACCGCTGCTCGTTGTAGTCGTGCGCGGCATCCATGTCGCTTTCCGTGATATCCGCATGTGCGTTCAGGACTATGCGTCGAAACTGGGGCCAATAGCGACCGTCCTTCCAGCGGGAATAACTCATGGACCAATAAAGGTCATCAAGCGTCCTCCGGAGTAGGTGATCGAGGATTTCCTGCTCCTCGGACATCGTGTCATCAATCGATAGACTGTAACGAGTTTTCAGATAGGCAATGATCGCGTCGCTGTCACCTATTGATCGATCATTGTCGGTCAAATACGGGAGCTGTCCATAAGGAGCGTGTCCCGTGTCTAAAATATGCTTTTGCAAGAACTGCATACGACATAAGCGCATGAAAGCGTAAACCTTCAGCCCGAACGGATTGTTGTCAGCAACGCCGCACAGATCGGGGTATGAATAAAGGGTGAGCATGGATAGGTCCCAGATACACAACAGAGTCAATGACGCCGATTGAATGCATCAGACGTATGCGTCTTTAAAGAATGGATGTCCTAACGTCAATTAGTCTGGCCGTTTTTGGTGGCGGCCTCAACCGGTCGCCAACCGTAGGTTGAGCATCGTCGGTACCCTCGGCAAAGGTGCATCCAATAGGCATCGTCCCGCGTATAACTTACGACAAGGCGCCCGGGTTCGGCTGCTAGGTGCGTTAAAACGCCGATAGAAGCCAAGTCAGCGCAACAGCGTTTAGCCCTGAGCAAGGCTATGATGACTACCCATCGGACTGCTATGAAGGTTACGCCCCTCGAGGCCAAACGTCGCGTGTCCACCACTGCAAACCAATCTGTTTTCGACGCGCGCTACTGGTCCAATCAGATGATTGCGGTGGCGCAGCGCCGCGACATCAACGGCTTCATGCACATTTACGACTATTTCGCGCCGCGTCTTCAGCGGTATCTGGTCGGCCTCGGCGTGAATGAAGCCTTAGGGCAGGAACTGGTTCAGGAAGCTATGCTGCGGCTATGGCGCCGCGCCGATTTGTTTGATCCGACCCGTGCCAGTCTTTCCACGTGGCTGTTTCGCATCGCGCGAAATCTGTATCTCGACCATGTCCGCAGCGAACCAACCTGGCTACCCATCCAGGAAGGTGTGGCGTGGATGGATGAGCAGGAAGTCTGCATGTCGGAGTCGATGACGGAGTCATACACCGATCAAGCCAAGCTTAAGCAAGCCATCAGTGAGTTGTCGCCGGTGCAAGCGAGATTAGTCCGCATGTCGTACTTTGAAGCCAAAAGCCATAGCGAAATCGCGCAAGCGTTGGGCATGCCGCTGGGGTCGGTCAAATCCCACTTGAGGAGAGCGTTCTGCAAGTTGCAGAGCAGCATGAGGGCGATGCCATGACACCCCGACATCATCTCGACGAAGCGACCATCGTCGGCTATGCGGCAGGTGCGCTGCCGACTGCGCTCGCGGTCGTCGCCGCGGCGCATCTAAGCATTTGCCGGAAATGTCGTGAAAGTCTGCGCGATGCCGAAGCTATCGGTGGTCTATTGCTGGCGCAGCAACAGGCGCCTGCCGTGCCATCCACTACGGCCCGCGAGGCAATCCTTGCCCAACTTTCCACCGCGCAGCAGGATCCATCACGCAAGGACTACGAGCCTGTGCGTGCCAACGATCCAGACGCGCTGCCTGCTCCCTTGCACCGCTATTTCGGCCCAACGTTCAGCGCGTTGCGTTGGCGCATGGTTGCGCCCGGTGTCCACCGCATTCGGGCCACGCAAATCACGAATGGTAATCTGATGCTGCTGCGCATCGGTCCTGGCAAAAGCGTGCCGATGCATAGTCATCAAGGCAATGAGCTTACGATGGTCCTGCGCGGCTCTTACGTGGATGCATTGGGACATTTCAGCCCAGGTGATGTGGCGGATCTCGATTGCGACATCACGCACCAACCCATCACCTCGCCTGGTCTAGCATGCATCTGCGTGGCTGCCACTGACGCGCCGCTGCGTTTCGACAGCTGGGCGGCGCGAATGGTGCAGCCGCTAATTAAGCTATAGCAGTTTCATCGGTTAACTGAATGGCATCCATGGGGCTGACATTGTGCCGGAACGCAGGCGTTTCATGCGAGCCGTGAAACCCGACTGGCGCGTCGCGGCGCTTCCGGTCCGCAGGTCTCCTTCTGCAACGAGCCAAGCACGCGGGTACCACTCTTGGTCGGCGGATGGCTCCGGTGCTCGCCCCGGGCTGCCACTTAGGACGCAGGCATTGCCACTTCCTACACGCGCTAGCGCTTAAGTAACGATTGATGCCGTTCGCTGCATATACACGTGGGGATGCTACGCATGACACCGTTCCACGTCCACGCCCCCAAGGGGATTACCAACCAGCCTGTGCAGGAGTTGGATATTGTCCGCTACCAAGGGCTTTGGCACGAGATTGCCCATCTGCCCATGTTCTACCAGCGACATTGTTTCAGTGACATCACGGCCAGCTATAGCGTACGAGAGGATGGATGCGCCGTTGTGCGCAATGCATGCCTCACCCGTGAGGGGCATCCGATCTGCTCAGAAGGCGTCGCCAAGCCCGTCCCGGGGCGCCCCGGGGCGCTGAAGGTCCGTTTCGCGCCGGATTGGCTGGCGTGGCTACCCTGGATTTGGGCGGACTATTGGGTCATCGACCTGGATCCAGCCTATCAGTGGGCGGTGGTCGGCGGACCCACGCGCAAGTATTTATGGGTGCTCTCACGCTCGCCGATGATGCGTCGTGACCATTTCGAGCGATTGCGCCAGCGGGCCGGTCAACGCGGGTACCCAGTCCAAGGATTGGTGGTTGTGGGGTGTCTGGTTCCTTGAGCGGCTCAGCCTCTCACCATCCTGGTCCTTTTTGTGCGTTGCGAGAGGCCTTCGCAACTCAGACCGTCCGCGCTAGGACCTATGAACTATGCGTTCGATCCTGGATTCGAGCTCGATACCGCAATGGGTTAGATTGCGCTATGCCCCCGAAAGTCGAGCCCGGCAGGTCAACGTAAAATGCCAACGAGAAAGCACATGGAGCGCAAGCACGGCGCGGCATCGCGTGATGCAGGCCTCGCACCCCTTACCCCGTGCCTGGTCGTGGGTATCGGTGCTTCCGTCGGCGGGTTGGAGGCATTCCAGACGTTCTTCACACATATGCCGGTCGATAGCGGCATGGCATTTGTTCTGATTCAGCATCTGGCTCCGGAACATACGAGCATCCTGTCAGACATTCTCGGAAAGAGCACTGGCATGACGGTGGCGCAAGCCCATGATGGCGACGACGTCATTCCGAACCGTGTTTTTGTGATCCCGCCCAATGCGGTCTTGACCATTGTGGGCGGCCGCTTGCACGTCGCTACACCCGCACCAACACGGCCGAACCGTCATCCCATCGACACGTTTATGTTTTCACTGGCGGAAGATCGGGGGGAACATGCCGTATGCGTCATTCTCTCCGGCTCGGGAAGTGACGGTGTGCAAGGCTTGGTTGCTGTGAAGGAACATGGCGGCATCACCTTGGCCCAGGCCGAGTTCGACGAAACCGCGATGCTGGGAATGCCGCGCAATGCAGCCGACACTGGCTTGGTCGATCATGTGTTGCCGGTCGAAGCGATGCCGGAAAAGCTTATCGAGTATCAACGGTATCTGCGGGAGGTGAGAGATCAGCAACAAAGCGAGGGCGCGCGCCAAGCGACACGAAATCATTTGGATGAAGTGTGTGCGCTCCTCAATGAATCGGTCGGACACGATTTCAGCCAATACAAGGAAAGTGGACTGATCCGCCGACTTCAGCGGCGCATGCAGATCCGCAGTTTTGAAGGTATTCCCGAGTACATCGCTTACCTGCGAAAGGATCCGCGCGAGCTTGGGCTTCTCTTCCGTGACCTCCTTATCGGCGTGACCCGTTTCTTTCGTGATCCGGATGATTTCGCAGCCTTGGAAACCAAAGTCATGCCAGAGCTGATGAAAAGCACAGGAACGGAAGCGCAGATTCGCGTTTGGGTGCCCGGGTGCGCCACAGGTGAGGAAGCCTATTCGATTGCAATTTTGCTGCGCGAGGCTACCACCAAGGCTGCGGTGCATCCCAAGATCGTCATCTTTGCCACCGACATCAATGACACCGCGATTGCGATTGCCCGCACCGGCCGGTATCACAAGTCTCTGCTTGAGGGGGTGTCGTCGGAACGAACCCAACGATGGTTTATCGAGGATGGGGACTATTTCAGCGCCATTCCGGAAATCCGCGAAATGTGTGTATTCTCCCTGCACAGCGTCATCAAAGATCCGCCGTTTTCGCGGCTTCACCTCATTTCCTGCCGGAACTTGCTGATTTATCTCGACGCGTCAGCGCAAGACCGGCTAATTCCCCTGTTCCATTATGCACTTCAGCCAGGTGCCTACCTCTTTCTCGGTCCGTCCGAAAGCGTGACGCGCCAGGGTGATTTCTTTGCGGTACTCGACAAGAAGCATCGCCTTTTCAAACGTAACGACAACGTTGCGTCATCTTTGCCGCGATTTGCGCTTTCGGATACTCCTGTGGCCAAACACGGTGTCGAAACGCCCGCACCAAGCATGACGCGGTCCGATAGCACATTCGATAGGGGCGCGCGCCGGGTCATGGAAAAGTATTCGCCTGCCTATATGGTGGTGGACCAGCGCCATCAAATTCTCCGGTTTTCCGGTCAAATGGGGAAGTATCTCGAACCATCCGAGGGGTCAGCCAGCTTTCATTTATTTAAGCTCGTTCAAAGCGCCTTGCGACCTACCCTGCGGACCGCGCTTCGTGAGGCTGAAGGCAGTCAACGGCGCGTGATAAAGCGGAACGTTCCCATCGAAGTGGATAGCAAAAGCCAGGTCGTCAACGTGATTGTGGAGCCCATCCTGCAGGCATCCGGCGTAGCCAACCATTTTATCATTGCTTTTCAGGACCGCGCGTCAATCAGCGACACAGATGACCTCGAAACGAACACCCTGTCGGCTGGCGAATTGGATAGCGAGCTTCGTGCGACACGGGCTCGACTGCAGGCAGCTATTGACGAGGCCGAGCAAGCGAAGGAAGAGCTGAGGTCGGCCGAGGAACAATACCGATCTGCGCATGAGGAAATCCAATCTTCAAATGAAGAGCTCGAAGCGTCCAAGGAGGAGCTTCAGTCGCTCAATGAAGAACTTCAAACATTGAACAGCGAGGTGTCGCGCAAGAACGAAGTGCTTCTTGATGTGCATAGTGACCTCAAGAATTTTATCGACAGCAGTCAAATTCCGATGCTTTTCCTGAACGCAGAACTGCAGATACGCAACTTTACGCCCGCCGCAACGGAGATATTTCACCTGCGCGACATGGATCGCGGGCGGCCTATCACTGATATTGCAAATAGGATCGGGTATCACGCGCTCAAGGAAGACGTCAACGAATGTTTGCACACGTTTGCTGTGATCGAGCGTGAAGTGAATCTCCCCCAAAATGGGGCTTCCTTTCTTATGCGCATCAGGCCATATCGCTCGATTAAGGGAAGTGTCGATGGCGTCGTGATCGTTTTTATCGATATTTCTGAAAGAAAGCGCCATGAAGAGGCGAAGGCGCGGCTCGCCGCGATCGTTGATTCATCGCGCGACGCGATCATCAGCCAGACGCTGGACGGTGTCATTGTGAGCTGGAATGAGGGGGCCACGCATATGTTTGGCTATACCGAGGAGGAGGTTATCGGTCAGCCGAACTCAAGCGTTGCCCCCTGCCTCCAACCTGATGAAATACCGGGTCTCTTGCAGAAAATTGGGAAGGGGCAATCCATCAGCCATTATGAAACCGTACGCACCACCAAGGAAGGAAAGGCGATTGAAATTTCGCTTACCATTTCTCCGATTCGAAATGATAACGGCCAAATTATTGGTGTGTCAGAAGTGGCGCGAGATATTACCGAGCGCCAGGTTGCTGAAAGACATCGAGACTTACTGATGGGGGAGCTGGACCATCGGGTAAAGAATACGCTTGCGACGGTGCAGGTCATAGCGATGCAAACAGCTCAGCGTGCTTTGTCCATCGAAGATTTTCGCGACTCATTTGAGAAGAGGCTGATGTCGTTGGCGCAGACCCACACGCTGCTGACAGAAGGGCAATGGCGGGGTGCCTCCTTGCGGAAGATTGTCACCACCGAATTATTGCCTTATGGCATCGAAGGACAACGCTTTACCGTGTCCGGTCATGAGGTGTCATTAACGCCCAAGCAGGCGCTCGCCCTTGGCCTGAGCTTCCATGAGTTAACGACCAATGCTGCCAAATATGGTGCCCTATCGCGACCCAGCCGTGGTTGTGTCGATATTTCCTGGGAAGTCTTGGGTTCGAATGAGGGATCAGTACTCCAAATTAAGTGGATGGAGTCGGGCGGCCCCGCTGTCACAAAACCGCGCTCGCACGGCTTCGGTTCACGGTTGATCGAGCGAGGCCTGCAATATGAGTTGAATGCGGAGGTGCATCTTGATTTTCGAGATGAAGGCGTCTTCTGCCTGATGCGAATTCCGTTTAGCGCTACGGATCCCGCTCCCCGTTGACGGGAAGGTATTCATTCTCGCCATCGTCAAGATCATCTGCGATCGGGACGTGTCCTTGGTTTAGGCGCAGTGGCTATCCTTCACCCATGGTCGATCTGGGCGCGTCTCGTGAGGGCGCATTAAACGCGTTCCAGTCCTGGCGCGGCACTTACGCATCAGCCCGAAACCGATAAAACACGTCTGCGCCTCATTTCGGTTCGCGCATGCATCCAGTGGGGTTGCGTTTACGTATCTATGGATGACAGCCAATAGGTACCCGCCATGCCCACTCTCCAGTCCGTCGAAGCGTCGTCATCAAGGCACGAGAGCCTATCGACGGGCACCGCAGCGCGTTCTCGCCATGCATCTGTGTTGAAGGCCCTACGTCAATGGATCGATGCGCAGGCCGGTGCGGATACAGACCCCGACCGCGGTGACACGATCGACTGGTTGCGCGCGCTGCCCTTCGTGGCAATGCACGTGGCTTGTATCGCCGTGATCTGGGTCGGCGTAACGCCTATCGCGTTGATGGTCGCAGGAGCCCTCTACGCCATCCGCATGTTTGCGCTGACGGGCTTCTACCATCGTTACTTTTCGCACCGAACCTTTCGAACGTCACGCACGGTCCAATTCGTGTTCGCACTCATAGGAGCGACTTGCGTGCAACGCGGCCCCCTTTGGTGGGCGGCACATCACCGCCATCATCACCGCCACGCAGACACCCCGCTCGACCCCCATTCACCGGGTATCCGTGGTTTTCTGTGGAGCCATATAGGCTGGTTCCTGACGACCAGGGCATTTCGTACCGACACGTCCCGGGTACCGGATTTGGCGAAATACCCGGAGCTGCGCTGGCTGGATCGCTACGACACGCTTGTACCGATCGCACTTGCAAGCCTCTTATTCGGTCTGGGCACGCTACTGCATCACGCGGCTCCGCACTTGGGGACCGGCGGCGGCCAAATGCTCGTGTGGGGTTTCTTTGTCTCGACCGTGGTGCTGTTTCATGCGACCGTCACGATCAACTCGCTGGCCCACCGCTTCGGATCGCGTCGTTTCGAAACACGGGATGACAGCCGCAACAACCCGTGGTTGGCGCTGATCACCTTCGGCGAAGGGTGGCATAACAACCACCACTTCTACCCGGGGTCGGCGCGGCAAGGGTTTCGTTGGTGGGAAATCGACCTGACCTACTACGGCCTAAGGTCGATGGCGATGATGGGCCTGGTGCACGATTTGAAACCCGTGCCTGTGTGGGTGGCCTCACGGATGAGGAAGTAGTGATGCGCATCGCCGTGATCGGATCGGGCATTGCGGGGCTTGCCTCCGCGTGGCTGCTGTCCCGCAAACATGCGGTCACGTTGTTTGAGGCCAATGACTACCTCGGCGGCCATACGCACACCCACGATATCCAACTGCACGGCCAACGCTATGCCGTCGACACCGGCTTTATCGTCTTCAACCCCGCACATTACCCTTTACTGACCCGTCTGTTCGCCGAACTCGGCGTGGCCTCGCAGTCGACCACCATGAGCTTCTCGGTGCATAGCGAAGCCAGTGGCGTGGAATACAACGCAACGTCGCTCGACGCATTATTTTGCCAACGCCGAAACCTTTTCTCTCCGCGCTTCATTGGCATGGTGCGCGATCTTCTGCGTTTCTATCGTGAAGCGCCTTCGCTGCTGCAGGATGACGCGAGCGATCCTACGCTTGGCGATTGGCTTGACGAACGCCGTTACGGCGGCGCCTTCCGGACCGAGCACCTGGTACCGATGGCCTCGGCGCTGTGGTCGTCGCCGCCGCGGGATATCCTGGCGTTTCCGGCGCGCTATCTCGCCCATTTCATGGCGAACCACCACATGCTCCAAGTGAGCGGCCGGCCTGAATGGCGCGCGGTGAAAGGCGGGTCTCGCAGCTATGTTCATGCACTGCGCAAGGGCTGGCACGTGCAAGAGCGTCTGGGTTGTCCGGTGTTATCCGTGCATCGCCGACCGGACGGCGTGGCCGTCCGCACGGAGGAAGGCATCGACCAGTACGACCATGTCGTGATGGCCTGTCACAGCGATCAGGCGCTCCGCGCGCTGGTCAATCCCAGCCCAAGCGAACATCGCATTCTTGGCGCCATGACCTATCAAGCGAATGACGTGGTGCTGCACACGGATGCAACGTTGCTACCGCGCAACAAAAAAGCGTGGGCCGCGTGGAATGCCTTCGTGCCAAAAGATGCCCATGATGCCTGTACGGTGAGCTACTGCATGAATCTGCTGCAGGGCATCGAAGCACCGGAACCTCTCGTCGTAACGCTTAACCGCACGGACGCGATCGACCCGGCCAAAATCGTGCGGCGCATGCATTACGACCACCCGGTCTACACGCGTGCGTCAGTCGCCGCACGGCAGCGCAAGGCGGAAATCCAAGGCCAGCAACGCACCTGGTTCGCGGGGGCCTATTGGGGCTGGGGTTTCCACGAAGACGGCATGCGCAGCGCCGTGGACGTCGCTCGCGAGCTCGGCGTGCCCTGGACGGCCGGCGTGCAGCCGGCGGATGCCACAGCGATAGAGCAGATGGCATGAACATGGCCCTGCAGAACGCAGAACGTCCCACCATGAGCGCCGTCTACGAAGGTGTCGTACGGCATCGGCGCCTCGCCCCGCATCCGCATGCATTTCACTATCGGATCGCGCAGCTCTACCTGGACCTGGACGAGATCGATCGCCTATTCGCGGCACGTCGGCTCTGGTCGGTGAACCGCCGCAACGTCGCGGAGTTTCGTCGCAGTGATTACCTTGGCCCTCTCGATGCGCCTCTTTCTGAAGCGGTACGCCGCACGGTCGCCAGCGCTACGGGCGAATGGCCAGCCGGACCGATCCGCATGCTTACGCATTTGCGGTATTTCGGCCACATATTCAATCCGGTGACCTTCTATTACTGCTATGCCGCCGATGGCTCGACGTTGGTGGCGATCGTCGCCGAAATCACCAACACGCCATGGAAAGAGCGTCATGCGTATGTGCTGCTCGTCGATGCGGCGCATAGGCACGGCTGCGCCTTCGCCTGGGCGTTTTCCAAAACGTTTCACGTGTCGCCGTTCATGCCCATGGAGCGGGACTACGCCTGGCGCTTCACCGCACCTGGCGAAACCCTGCACGTTCACATGGACGTGCTGAACGAAGGCCAGCGCGAATTCGATGCGCACCTCAGCCTGACCCGGCGCCCGCTGGATGGCACCGCACTAGCCACGGTGCTGTGGCGCTACCCCTTGATGACGATGCAAGTCGTCGGCGCCATCCATTGGCATGCACTGCGGCTATGGCTCAAACATAACCCGGTGTATGCGCACCACCATCTTTCGCGAGGTTCATGATGAACGCCATCGTTGATAGTCCCCGTCCGTCCGCGGTGGGCGCCGCCACTCGACTTCTTCGGGCCGGCCTTCTCAAGCAGATGATGCGGTTGCGCCACGGCCGATTGACCTTGCGTGATGCCCTGGGTACAGAGGAATGTGGCATACCCGCCTCGCAGCATCCCGATCTGTCGGTCGACCTCCACATCAGGGACGTGGACTTCTACCGCAGGGTCGCCACGCATGGGAGTGTCGGCGCGGGCGAGGCCTATATGTACGGGTTGTGGGAATGCGACGAGTTGGTCGCTCTGGTGCGACTACTGGTGCGCAATCGCGACCTGCTCGATGCGATGGAAACGGGTCTGGCGCGCCTCGGCGGCTGGGCAATGCGCGTATGGCACACGCTACGGCGCAATACCCGCCATGGCAGCCGGCGCAATATCGCCGCCCATTACGATCTGGGCAACGCGTTCTTCCAACTCTTTCTCTCGCCGGACCTCATGTACTCATCGGCGCTCTGGGAGAGCGATGTCGATACCTTGGAATCGGCCTCAACCCGGAAACTCCACCGCATCTGCGAGCGCCTGCAGCTGACATCAAGTGACCGCGTGGTGGAAATCGGCACAGGCTGGGGTGGTTTCGCGCTCCACGCGGCGGCCCATTACGGTTGCCATGTCACCACAACCACGATCTCGCAAGAGCAGCATGCGCTAGCCACGCGACGCGTGGCCGAGGCCGGGTTGTCCGACAAGGTCACCGTGCTGCTGAAGGATTACCGCGATCTCGATGGACAGTACGACAAGCTCGTCTCGATCGAAATGGTCGAGGCCATCGGCGCGGAATTTCTCGATACGTATTTTGCACAGATATCGCGGCTCCTGAAACCGAACGGACTCGCTGTGCTGCAGGCCATTACAATCGAAGATCACCGCTACGCACACGCATTGAAGTCGGTCGATTTCATTAAGCGCTTTATTTTTCCGGGCAGCTTCATTCCATCGATTCAGGCGCTGCTGACCGCCAAGACGCGCAGCAGCGACCTGGCGCTGATCGAACTCAGCGATTTTGGTCTCTCTTACGCAAAGACCCTCAAGGCGTGGCGAGAGCGCTTTCTGCAGCAGCGCGAACGCGTGCGGCAGCAAGGCTTTGATGAGCGCTTCATTCGGATGTGGGAGTTTTACCTTGCCTATTGCGAAGGCGGATTTCGCGAGCGCTCGATCGGCGTCGCGCATCTGGTACTCGCTAAACCCGGTTATCGCGCTCCGCACAGCGCGTAGATGCAGGGAACGTTTCGCTGATGTTCTGGATCACGCTTATCGTTTATGAGGCCGTGTGGTTCTGCGCTGTAAGCGGTGCAGGCCATGGCCTTGCATGGCCTGGCCTCGCGGCCGCCTCCATCTTCGTCGCATGGCGCCTCTGGCTGTCGCGGCATCGCGCGGCCGAATGTCGTCTGCTCGTGGTATCGCTAGCACTCGGTGCGGTGCTGGAAACCTGCTGGGTGCGGGCGGGATGGATTGCGTACGCCGCGCCGTGGTCGGTGATGCCTGCGCCGGCATGGATCCTCGCGCTCTGGGCCTGTTTCGCACTCACGATCATGTCGCTGTTTGGCTATCTGCAATCGCGTCCGCCATTGGCCGCCCTGCTCGGGGCCATCGGTGGACCGCTTTCGTACGCTGCGGCTTCCCACGGTTGGCACGCGGTTCGTGTGGTGCCTCCTTCCTGGCATGCCTGGTGTGCACTCGCCGCGGGCTGGGCCCTGGTATTGCCGTTGCTTACGACGCTGGCTCGTCGCTGGACCCGTATGCCGGTGCGGAGTGCCCGATGAACCCATGGACCACGTTGCTGCTGCTCTGGCTGCTTGCCGCGGGAATGATGACGCTTGGTTGGCGCTGGCAGGTGAAACACATCAATGCGGGAATCGTCGATGTCCTGTGGGCATCGGGCTTGGCGGGCAGCGCCCTGTTGCTGGCATCGCTGGGCCATGGCACCCCGTTGCCGCGCCTCACGGTGGCGATCTTCGGTGGAACATGGGGACTGCGCTTGGCCATACATCTATGGCGGCGTGTCAAGGGCGAACGCGAAGATGGCCGATACCGTTATCTGCGGGAACACTGGCAGGGCAATCAGGCCAAGTTCTTCGCTTTCTTCCAGTTCCAAGCGGCGTTGATCGTGCTATTTGCGCTGCCCTTTCTAGCGGTGGCCGCCAATACATGCCTGAGTCGGCTCAGCCTGGTCGGCGGTCTTGCGGTCTGGGTTGTGTCGGTACTGGGCGAGGCGATCGCCGATCGTCAACTCGCTCGTTTTCGCGCCGATCCCACCCATCGCGGCGGTGTCTGCAGCATTGGTTTGTGGCGTTATTCGCGACACCCTAATTATTTCTTTGAATGGCTGCACTGGTTTGCGTATGTACTGCTGGCAATAGGTTCGCCGTTGGCATGGCTGGCATGGGCTGGGCCGATGGTGATGTTCGTGTTCCTGCGTTGGATCAGCGGGATACCGTTTACCGAGGCGCAGGCGCTACGTACACGCGGCGATGCTTATCGCCGCTACCAGCAAAGCACGCCCATGCTGTTTCCATGGTTCCCCAAATCCGCTCGCAAAGGATCCCGCGCATGAATACCTTGTCTGTCGACACGTCGTTGCACGTCGCCGATCGGCCGGCTTCCGGCCTGCTGGGGCTCGCCGAGCGCGGCCTCATCCCGGATGGTCTGCTGCGTTATGGCATTCGCCAGCACTGCGCACTGCGCCTTCGTGAGCAACGCATCGGTGGCACCAGTGCGCAGGCGAACCGTTTTCAACGCATGATCGAAGAGCTTCGGCATAGCCCCATCGCGATTCATACCGATGCGGCCAATGCACAGCATTACGAATTGCCCGCCGAGTTCTTCAAGCTATGTCTCGGGCCACACCTCAAATACTCAGGTTGTTACTATCCGACCGGGGACGAGTCCCTTGCGGAGGCCGAACAGGCCATGCTGACGCTCTACGGTGAGCGCGCCGACCTCGCCAACGGCCAATCGATTCTGGAACTCGGTTGCGGCTGGGGCTCACTGACCTTGTGGATGGCAGAACGTTATCCCGCCGCTCGCATCACCGCCGTGTCCAACTCGCAGCGGCAGCGAGCGCATATCGAGGCCGAATGCCTCAAGCGGGGCCTGTTCAATGTGCGAGTCATCACCCACGACGTCAACACACTACAGCTCGAAGCGGCGCAGTTCGATCGTTGCGTTTCGGTGGAAATGTTCGAGCACATGCGCAACTACGGACAGTTGATGGGACGAATCGCTTCGTGGCTGAAGCCCAAAGGTAAATTGTTTGTGCACATCTTTGCCCACCGCACGCTGATGTATCCGTTTGAAACAACTGGCAACGACAACTGGATGGGCCTGCATTTTTTCACCGGCGGATTGATGCCCTCCACCGACACCTTGCTATGGTTTCAGCAGGATTTGTCGCTGGAACACCGTTGGCTAGTCGATGGTACGCACTACCAGCGCACCGCCAATCACTGGTTGGAGCGCCAGGACGACCAACGAGGCCAAGTCATGAAGGTGCTCACGCACGCCTATGGCGCCAAGGCCCCGCTTTGGTTTCAGCGCTGGCGCATGTTCTGGATGGCTTGCGCCGAATTATTCGGCTACGCCAGCGGACAGGAGTGGCAGATCGCTCACTATCGGTTCGCCCGTCGATAAGCGACTCCTTCCCGCTTAGGAGAAACACCATGCGACTGTCCAACTCACTGTTTTTCGCCTGTGGATTTATAGTGGCGTCGACGGGCGCTGGCGCAAGGAGCCTGCCGCCGGTCCAGCCGGTCAACCATGTGGATCTCACCCGCTTCATGGGTACGTGGTATGTGATCGCGACGATCCCCACGCGCTTTGAAAAGAACGCCTATAACGCGGTGGAAACCTATACGTTGCAGCCCGACGGAAATGTCTACACGGCCTTCCGCTTCAATAACGGCGGCTTCGGTGCGCCGGAAAAGAAAATCCACTCGCTCGGTATCGTCAAGGCCAACACCGGTAATGCGATCTGGGGGGTGCAACTGTTTTGGCCACTGCGAGCGCAGTACATCGTGGCTTATCTGAGTCAGGACTACCGCGAGACCATTGTGGCGCGTGATGCCCGCGATTACACGTGGGTGATGGCCCGCACTCCGACCATCTCTCCGCATGACTACGCCGTGCTTATCGATAAAGTGAAAGCACTGGGGTATGACATATCGAAAATTCGAAAAGTACCGCAGCGTTGGTCGAGCGACATTGTCGGCAAGGCAGGAGGCAACTAGAACAGTTCACCGCACGATCGCTATAGACGCGTTCCCTTAGCGATTACGCGCACGTGTTGATAGATACTTCCACGTCACGGATCAACGTCATGCTTCGTTATACGGGTTATCTTTTATGCTTACCGTTCATCATTTGAACAACTCCCGCTCGCAGCGCGTACTCTGGCTGCTTGAAGAGCTCGCCGTACCTTACGAGGTCTGTTATTACCAACGTGACCCCAAAACCATGCTTGCGCCGCCCGAGCTGCGCACGATTCATCCGTTAGGCAAGTCGCCGATCGTCGTGGACGAGGGAAGGACGCTTGCCGAATCAAGCGCCATCATTGAGTACCTCATTGAGCGCTACGGTGATGGTCGCCTCGCGCCGGCCCCAAATACTCCTGAGCGCTTGCGTTACACCTACTGGCTGCACTACGCGGAAGGTTCGGCGATGCCGCTGCTGCTTTTGAAGCTCGTTGCCGCACGCATCGCAACAGCGCCTACGCCTTTCTTCACCCAGTTGATTGCACGTAAGATCTCAGAGAAATTGCAATCGAGCTTCGTCGACCCGCAGCTTCAACTGCATCTGTCCTATATCGATAACTCCCTTGCCGCCACCGGATGGTTCGTCGGCGATACGTTCAGCGCGGCCGACATTCAGATGAGCTTTCCCCTCGAGGCGGCATTGGCACGCGGTAGGGGTGAAAAATTTCCTCACGTCGCCGCGTTCATCACGCGCATCCAAAAGCGCCCGGCGTATCAGCGCGCGCTGGAACGTGGCGGCCTCTATGATCTCTCGCGTTAATGGGTAATGGAAATCAGAGCTACATCGTGTCCATGATCGAGCGCTGAGCCGTGACATGAACATTCGACTCCTGCAAACCCGGGCAAGCTTTTCGCGAGGCACGGGGTTGACCGCTTCGAATATCCGCAATCTGGTGAGCCACTTTGTATCTCCCCTTGTCTGACTACGTCGGTGGGCTTCTTGTCATACCGGGTATGCCATGAGACCTACCTGAGGTTCAAAGGCCGGCACGGCCGGAGTCAATACCTATGTGGAGAGTGCTTCTCGTTGAAGATGACCCCGATGTCGCCGCAAGCACCAAGGCGACTCTTGAACACCTGGGTTACTTCGTCATCCTGGCAAGCGATGGCCATCAAGGATTTGAGCTCATCGCCAGCGAGCAACCGGACATAGTGGTCACAGATGAGATGATGCCGGTGATGTCGGGTTTCGAAATGGTTGAACGCGCGCGGGAAGCCCATTACAAAGGCTTCGTCGTCGTATGCAGTGCTATCTCCGAATCAGGCGTTCGTAACCGCCAAGCTCGCTACGACGCTTTTCTTCAGAAACCCTATCGCGTGCAAGACATCGCGTCGATACTGAACATGTTGCGAGCGATATCTGATGGTGCTAAGTAGATATTCAACTGTCGACCGATACCTTGAGAAATGGAACTTCCAGGATAGTTCGTAACCACGCTCCATGGCCTTACGGTTATGGTAGCGACCCATCTCGGAGTCCAATATCGATCGGCTTTCCAAAATTAAAAGTCAAGGGGTCGGAACGATGCAAGTGACCAAGTACGTTCCTGCCCTAGTACGTTCGTAAAGGCAGCTCCCGTTTTTCGCCGCCATCTTGTTGACGATGCGCGCCCATACCGTATCGCGCGCGGAGTACGTACAGAGCATCTCTATGCCTTTCTCACCGTAAGGTAGAAAATCCAGTTCTGGCATCTCGTCTGACGTGATCTCGAATAAATGCGTGCCACCTTGTTTGAGGATGACTTCAAGGTTGGCCGCCTTGGAACGATGATAGACAGTCATATGCGGTTTGATGGAAAGATCAGTGGTAAGCTCGTTGTCTGCATATGCGACAGGTCCGCAAAGGAATGTCGTCATTGGTGCCTATTATGAATGCGTTTGTGGTCGAAGACGACCCCATGCTGTCCTCAACGCTGATGGACGTATTGGTTGCGTTCGGGATTACGGTTATCGGTCCCGCTAGGGACATACCGAGTGCGTTCGCTTGGCCGGATAGCCATAAGATCGTTACCGGTCGCAATAGGTAGCGCAATGAAATTGCGCTCTGCCATTTGCTCATATGTTTGGAGAAAAGGTAGATAGAGTTGAACGATCCATTCTCCATTCCCCTTTTTGCCAGCATATGGGTGGAGAATTTCACCGTCCGGCCGACGCCGGTCAAAGCGCAATACGCCAGAGTGAGGATAACGTTGATCACGTAAGGACGATATCATTCGATTCACTACATCAACGGAGTATCGTGGATGACTGGTTCCCTTGAATTCACGCATCGATGCTGCCGTGGCTTCAGTGTTGGTTAGATGACAGCTCTCGATCTCATACTGAATTCAGCCGATCTCAATGACCTGCGCCTGGGTGATTGGAGCGAAGCATCTTCGGGCGCCCGAAGACGTAGAAATAGAGGCGTTTGACAACGAGACGCCCAGATCGCGAAGCATGATTCCTTATCTGTTCAACGCGCAGATTCTTGACTGTCTATCTGTCCGCGACGCCAGAATATTTTGCGGGCAAACGCCGGGTACTTTTTAACACCGGCTTATCGGGCGATGGCGTATTACGTTCACCGGAGTCGCCGGGCTCGGTCGCTGACCTGATGCCCGGATTTGTACTGCTGCCTCGCCTGCCTGGAGGGCCGGGGATTCGCCCCTCATGTCATGATCGTGCCGGCGGCTCCGCGCGAAGAGCACAATCTGGTCTTCCCCAGTTGTCCCCACGCCACTTCTCACAACTCGTTCTCGCAGCAGTATCGTGTTTGGTTGGATTTTATTACGGTCTGTATATGGACTCCTCCCCTTGCCAAGCATCCTCTTGCTGTGGCATCCGCGTCGACTGGACACGTATAGCCGTTTGCATAGGGTGGCGTTACCGTGCGATGCCAGCGTGCCAGTGAAGGAGCTGTGTCGCCGGCATACCTGGAAAACCGATCATGTCTCGTCGGAACGTATGCGAGCGCACGATGGTCGGGTCATGATGTATCTCCATTTCGCGAGTGGACAGGTGACGTGGAATGGCTGATGAAAAAGGCCTGGTACGTTACCGTGCAAGGTACGCACTATATGTTGGACGAACAGTATCGGCGAACGCATGCTCTTTGCATTGAAATGTTTTTGCCTTGTGGTTCTGTTCTGTCTCGTGTTGGGGGTGGAGGCCGTGGCCCACGAGCGGCTGGGCTCGCCCGCACTCGACCCGCTTGCGGGATTCGAGACAAGGCGACTGCGAGTCAATCAGCGCTACCTTCAGAATATGCTTGAACAGGTCGTCATTTTTGGTGCGGCCCTGTTCGGATTGGCACTCTACTCGCCAGATGGAGCTGCAATGCGCGCCGTCCTGGCGACCGCGGTCGTATGGGTGCTGGCGCGTTTCGCGTTCTGGATGGGTTACCACCGGAGCGCCGCGATGCGCGGCTTGGGTCCGCCGGGAATGGCACTCAGCGTGATCGTTCTAGTCTATGTCGCAGGCCGGATCGGCTTCGACGTTGGCGGTATCGTGGGGGCCGCGATCCCATCTTGGCATTCGTGGTTATCGAGATAGTCTTGTTTCGGACAACACGTCGATTGCGAACGACCGATTCTGCCTGATCGTACCGTGGCGCCCTATGACGACTTCGTGGTGACTTTCGGTCCGAGCCCAGACTCCTATCGTCCCAGCGGATCATTGACCGTGCACTGCTTGGTAATCCCCTTGGGGGCGTGGACGTGGAACGGCGTCATGCGTAGCATCCCCGCGTGTGTGTGCGTCGAACGCCGAAGCGAACAGCAACAATCGTTGCTTAAGCGCTTCGCTGACACAGGCATATCGGCAGGCTACGTCAGTGCAGTTAAGACTCGGATCGATGAAAAACGTCGTCGATGATCGGTTGGTTTGCGTTGACCTGTTCCCAATGTTTTAGGGCGGTACACTGAAGGTTTGGCCATCGAACACTATGTCGTCACGCCGCTCACGGAACCACGCGCACATTTCAAAAGCATATGGGTAAAAGTATGTGCGTTCATTCACTCGTTTGCGAGATTCCACTATGGCAACTTCTCTTGGATGTCGACAAGGAACGACTGAAGGCGGCGCCGGGTTTGACAAGGACCATTGGCCGAACTTTGCCGACAGTTCGTTCACCACCCACTTGCGAGCGTATTTCCAGCACTAATCCAGAAGATATGCGCCTTCAAAACCTGATTAAACGGTAAATCTATAGGGGCCGCCTCTCTACCTAAGTGCGGGTCGTCTGCGGCCCCGTATGGAGCCGAAGATCGCTGGAACAAAGTGCTTTGCACCAGGGGGAAAGCCATCCTGCTTTCCCCGGCCAAATGCGCGCTTCGTTTACTTGCCCTGTTTGTCCGACGAGGATTTCTCACCGTGCTCGTCACTAAATCGTTTGCCCGCTTCACGTGCGTGTTCTTCAGCGTGGTGGCCGTGACCAGTCGCCAAATGCGCATGGTGAGCGCCCTTCGATGCATCGTTGTTCTTCAAATGTTTTGCCGCTTCCTCATGATGCTTGGCGGCATGCTTGTGATGTTCGGCGGCTTTTGAATGGTGCTCGTGATGGGTGCCACCGCTTTTATCTTGACTGGTCATGATGCGTTACCTCGACGTAGTGCGTGAAAAGGAGGCTGCACGACGGGGTACGCCACAGTGCAGGTCTTCGATCCTACGCGGCGTCGGTATTTGTGCAGTGAACGCTTCATGTGCTCGCTGTCGTTGTCAAGCATGCGCCAAGACGGCCCATCAGGTTCAGCGAGAGAGTGGACGATATTTCACCCAAGGCGGCATGGCACCGCCTCGTGCGTAATCGCGTCGGCCGGGTCATGCTGCAGAAAACACCCAAAACACGATCCGTAAGTCAGTGGGAGCTTTCTTAGAGCGGGGTTCCGGTTGCCTCATTGTGCGCATGCTGTCGATTCGTGTTGCGTGTTGTGCGACGACTTTCACCTGCGCTGGTCGTGATCGTCCAAGCGCGCAGTGCGCTTGGCGGAGTGGCCTGCACACCCTCGCGTTCCTGAATTGGCGAACTCGAGCCGCACGGTCTTCTTGCATGCGAATGCGTAATGCTTCGATAGGGGCGATGCAGTCGTTCGCCGCACAGTCGCACGCCCCAGCGTCATCACGTTCGCCGCCTTACCCGCGCATCGCCGCGATACCTCATCACTATTTACTCACAAAGGTGTACGGATAAGCGTTGAGATTCCCAGGAAGGTCAGCGTTCATGGCGCATGCTTTGCTTACCATGAAGGTGGCACGCCACGTTTGTACCGTCTAGAAAACACGAAAGGACTAACCGTGAGCGATGGCCGGTCGAGAGCCGTATCCATACAAGCGATCATTTTCTTCGGTAGTGTGACTGCCGTGCTGCTCTTTTTGTGTTAGCGCATGATCTGGCATCGAATCTCCGCAGTCTATGGCGCGATAGCAGCGAGTGCACCGATGATGCAGCGATCAACGTGTCGCAAATGGCCCAAGGTCCCCTCAGATCCAGCGCCAACGCCATGATAGTTATCGCCGAGGCGTCGCGCCGTTTTCGTCCCGCGATGCCACTGAACGATGCGGCCTTAAAAGGTCTCATCACTACCGTTCTCAAGCAGCAGCCCCAGATAGGGCGCGTCGCCTTGGTGGATACAGCGAAGCCCGATAGCCCATGGGCGTCTTTTCACCCCATCAGCACTTCATTTCACTTGATCAGCCATCCGTTTCTTCCTGAACAACCGCGCCGATGCCTGATAGCAGAGCATCTGATCGAGCGTCACCAACACAAAAGAAGTCAACGTAGACTCACTTCACATCCAGGTGATGGGGTTGCCATCTGAGTTATGCACTATGAGTACTACGTCGACGTCAATGTCAGTCTGGAGCTAAGCGCCTCTTCTTAGTCTTCAGGAATTCATCTCATCCATGAAGAGCTTCCTAAGCTCCCCTCTGCGATAGACATTCAGGCTAGGCGCCGAAAGCTGAGATTGGGCATGGGTCGCTTTGTGAGTAATCTTTACGCATATTCCGCTGGACCCCATCACTGCGCGTGCCAGTCGTATGCCGTGCCGTTGGTCACGAAGCGGGCGCTGCCATCGGAAAGGTTGACGACGTTGACCTGATCCTTGAGAACCACGGTCGCGGACGAGGTTGTGGTTTCGCTGTGGCAGTTGGCCAGGAGCCGCGTGCCATCCGGCGACACACGCACCGGTAGCCACCACAAAAATGTGGTCGGGTCCACGGTGACGCATGGCGAGGTGACCTTGCGCAGACCCGATCCGTCAGTCTTCACGGCGTAGATCTCTTCGTCCTGAGGGGAGGATGGCAGGGTGGCTGCAGTCACAAAGGCGTGGCTGCCATCCGGCGAGATCAGCGCCTGGTTGTTGGGCAAGAGCGTGACCACGTTGCTGGGATCTGCAAGCGCGACCGTCTGGCCCGTCAGCATGTTCTTGGCACACCACACGCCACTATAGTCCCCGTTGATCGCCGTATTGCAGGGGCCAGGCTCGTTCGGATTCTTGAACATGGCATAGATCACCTCATGGCCGTCGTACGAGATATCACCGACGCCCCCTCCTGCATAAGGCTCTTGGACGTTCGCCTGGATCAAGGTCGCGGCACCGGTGGCAGTATTGATCAGGTAGATATCCGCTTCCGGTTGCGGAGTGACGTTGTGATCCGCATGCACCGCATAGACCAGCAGACGGCTTCCATCGCCCGACCAGCGGATCGCCTCGACTGCACAGTAATTCCAGCGGTCAGCGCACCAGAGCGTGTGGTTGTTGGAGCCGTTCGAATTCATCAGGCTTACGCACGCGGGATGTTTACCAAACTGGTCGTCCGGAACATTGGTGTAGGCAATCTGGTCGTTACCGGCCGGTCCCCAGCTGACGGAACCGTAGCCCGGACCTGCGCTCGGCGGTTGCAGGTCATCGGCACCATAAAACATCGGCGTCGTGCGCACACCGTAGGCGTTCATGAGGACGTATTTGCCGTACAAGGCCATAGCGTTGTAGTTGGGTAGCGCGGACTGCGCCGGAAGGAGCACGCTGTATGTCCCGGCCGGATTGAAGGCATTCGTCACCCAAAGGTCCATGTAGTTCCCGATGCCGGGCATGTCGAATTCACCCGTGGTGTACGGCGTGAGCTGTCGCTCCTGCAGGCCATCGTCATCGATGCTGAAGATCGCCGAACTAACAGGGCTACTGACTCCGTCGACCATACCATTCATGGTACGCCCGAAAAGAACCGTGCCGGAAGATGCTTGCGCGGCAGCGGCCAACGGTCTGGCCGCGAACGCGGCAGCGAACAAGCAGACAAGCGCCACCAGGGTGCGGTTACGCGAGAGAATTTGCATGACACTCTCCTTCGGCCATGGCGGCCGCCATGTCACTGACGTGG
Organism: Dyella monticola; assembly: GCF_003363155.1. Lineage (GTDB taxonomy): Bacteria > Pseudomonadota > Gammaproteobacteria > Xanthomonadales > Rhodanobacteraceae > Dyella_B > Dyella_B monticola. Next base: position 121,846 of record NZ_QRBE01000002.1, read on the forward strand.
ATTACCGACGCACCATCCCCCTCGACACTTAACGCTGCGTCGGACGATGCACTCTAGGCTCGCAACCGCATGTGATCTGTGAACTCTTGGCCACCGTGAACAGCCGCGCTTGGCGGGTGTCCATCTCTCCTTTTGAGCGTTGGCCTGGACGACTTTTTGCTGGAGGGATTGGGCCTGAGCTGTGAGGTCGTTGACCTTAGCTTGGTAGGTTTCGGATGTCGCCATGACAAAGTGTTCCTGTCCGCTGGGTTACATCAAAGTGAGGCTGTCGCCTTCCTCAGTGCCGCTCATGTTATTCGCGGTGGCAAAAGGTTCGGTGACTTGCGCGGCCGGAGTAATCGAGCGCCCGTCGGGGGTGCCGTGGATATTTAAGATGAAGCGTTCAAGCGGTCCGTCAAGCTTCACTGCGACATGGTTCGGCGTACCCATTAACTGCCGCCCCTCGATGGAGCTAGTTGCAGCAGTTCGACAAACTGTTGGCCTTGCGCCAAATACGCACCCGGCACATGGTTTGCTCACCTAGCCCGGACCACTTTCGCTGTTCAACGCCAACGACGGTATTCAGTGCGAACCGACACGATTGCCACTGAGCGCCGGCACAGTGTTCATTTGCAATCGGCACCCGCACACGGCGGCTCATCACCAGGATGCCTGTGTGAGTACGTGAGCGGAACTGCCTGCTCATTCGATTTACTTGCGGTCGTAGACATTCCGGTCTCCAAGCCAGAGTTTCTCCGGCGAGGAACGGGACGATGGGCTGCCCCCAATCTCAATCACATCAGGCACCTTCCACGGACTCTGCGCGTGAGTAGGACCCGGTCTGGATTCGAAGGCAGGCCATAGAAGCGAGGTCCATACTCCGAGGCAAAGCCCTCCAGGCGATCGAGCGCCCCTTCCTCATCGAAGACCTGTGTGTACACTTCAAGGGTAACCGGTGCATTGAATATCCCCGCGCAGCCGCAAGACGATTCCTTCATCGCGCGAGGATGGGGCGCGGAGTCCGCGCCGAGAAAGAAGCGAGGCAATCCCGAGATCGCCGCCTTGCGTAGTGTCATGCGATGCCTTTCACGCTAACAATCGATCAGCTTGCATCAAGCCCGGCAACGGCAGCAGCGCCCAAGGGCGCCGCCGCGCAAGCCTTGGCGGTGTAACTGGCGGCGGCGCCTTCGACCACCGGTCTCCTCTTTCGCCGGCTGCATCGCGGGGGTCGCGTCGGCACGACTGCGCTCAGCGCCGGTCACGTCGCGCACCTGGTGCAGCGGCGCGCGCTGCTCGCGGGACTCGACGGCGATTGGGCCGCGCACAGCCTACGTTCCGGCTTTGTCACCGAAGCGGGGCGCTAAGGCGTGCTGCTCGGTGAGGTGATGGCGACGACCGAACACCGCGGCGTCGGCATCGTGATGGGCTATTTCCAGGCCGGTTCACTCCTGCAGAGCCGCGCGACGGCGTTGCTGGCGAAACCCGTCAGCGGATTCCGACGCGGCGCCCACCCGTTAGGCGCCCTTCTCCAGCACCACGCCGCCGCGGTGCTGCTGGCGTCCTTGGCGTTTCTGGTGGTCTCCCTGGTCCGGGTTTTCACGCCGTACGCCATCGCCCAAAGGCTAGGCGTGCACCCTGAGGGCGAGTAAGCGAGCACGCACGATGGCGTGTGTGGCCAAGATGAAAAGTAACGCGGACGTCGCAAAAAGGAGCTTCATACCGATGGCTTGGAACATCAATACTCCCGCAATGCCGCCCGCGAGAAACGACACGACTGTTTGCACATGCAAACGCAGCATGGCTCGATACGGCGCCGCGTCGGCATGGATTTCACGCCCGCGCGCGATATCCAACAGCATGCTCAATTCGATGCCAATATCCGTGGACATGCCTGAAACGTGCGTCGTGCGGACGCGTGCGTCGGAGATGCGCGTCACGACCGCGTTCTGGATGCCCATGAGAAAGCTGAGGCCGATGATGAGCACGTAACCGTGCACCAGGGAGGGAATTAGGAGCTCAATCTCACCCAGGACGACCATCAATACCGCTTCAGCAAGAATACCTATCGCGTAGATGCTTCGAATATGGCGTCGACGCCCCGCGTTAATCAACAATGTGGAGACCGAGGCGCCAAAAACGAACGCGAAGACAATGGACAGGTAGAAGGCGCTGACCCACCATTCGCCAGCGGCGGCATGATCGGAGAGCGCCGAAACATTCCCGGTCATGTTGGCGGAGAAGAAGCCCACCGCATGGAACGCCGCCGTATTCAGCGCCCCCGCAACCGCCGAAAGTGTGCACGCGAGACGTCGATCAACGTCGTGACTGCGCGCCTCCCCTTGCCGTAAGAGCATCGTGGGGCTCCCCGCCTCATGATCGAGTTATTATGTTACCGAGTTTGTGCCCACGCACGGCGATCATTCGTACGCAGGATGTCTCCTTTTGCCAAGGCCAAGCGGCCGATAGCGGAAGTGCTGTGTGAAATACTCCCCTGCAGGACGGCATCGCGAATTTTTCTTTGGCACGATGACGACGCACGGAGATAGCATTTCTCCGCTAACCGCCGATCCGATCGGCTCATGATGCCTACGAGCCCTGGATGAGGCAGCCGTAGGCTTTTTCGTACCTGTCGGCGTGTCCGTGTCCGTGTCCGGGTTTGATCTCTGCGACCCGGGAAGACCATGAAATCCGATGACGACGTGGGACCGGCCCAGTGGGCCTGGGCAGCCATAATGGCCATGACGTCTCTCGTGGCTTTCGTTAAGCAAGCATCCGTGGCGGGGTGGTTCGGCGGGTGCGGGTGTCTGCTCTATGCGGTGGCTTTGACGTGTTGCCCCGTGGCCGGTTTTCGCACGGTGGCGCGACCTATCCATGAGCCCTCCCTCCGGCGGCGCATTTCGCCCAAGGTGGCCGCGATGGCCCTGGGGCTGGGCCTTGCGCTAATGGCGGTTTCGGTGATCGCCTTCTTGAGCGGGCCGTCGTAAACGATCGCCCCTTGTACACTGAGAGCACGAAACGGTGCTGATACGTCGCTATGCGAGGTGCCGAGGATGCAGGGCTTAAATTTTCGCGGCTTTATCGCGGTTGCCGTCGGCGGCGTCATGGGATGCTGGCTTCGCTATGTCTTGTCCGTCCTGTTCAATCCCCTCTTTCCGCACCTGCCACCCGGCACATTGGCGGTGATTGGCTCGCCGCCTTTTTAATCGGTTGTCTGGTTGGCATTTTCCAACGCTTCGACACCCTGCCCGTCGAGTTACGCCTCTTCACGACGACGGGTGTACTGGGCGGCCTCTCGACGTACTCAACCTTTTTAGCCGAAGCCGTAAGCCTGCTTCTCGCCGGCCACGACGGCTGGTTCGCCCTGCACGTGCTCACCCACTTGATAGGGTCCTTAGTCCTCACGCTGCTAGGCATCTATCTCGCCCATGGAGTTCTCTATAAGTGGTATCGGGAGATGGGCAATCCCGAGCCTGATAAGTGATCACACCGCCGCCCTCAAGAGCAGTTCAACGCCGTGCGAACGGTTAGCTCCACGCCTGCGCATGACGATGACGGAACAGGAGCCCGATGACAACGACCGGCCGTTCGACTTGCGTTTGTGCGATCGCTCATTCTGTCGCGACAGATGTATCCTGGCCGTTGCGTCATACCGCTTTTGGACAGCCATGTCCGCCCCATCCATCCACCAGCTGAAAGCATTTTTGGTTGAAGATCAACCGATGGTGGCGTCCACGCTGAAAGACGCATTGGCTGCGGCTGGCATCGCTGTCATCGGCCATGCCGGTGATATACGCGCGGCCTTGGCATGGATCGACCGCGGGGAGATCGCTGATGTGGCGCTCATTGATCTGATGCTGCCCAGTGGTCCGGCCTATCCGGTGGTGGATCGCCTCCGAGACCTACCTACCCCCATCCTGTTGATTACAGGCGTGTGCCGTGAGCAGATTCCTGCGGCGTACCAGGACGTCGCTTGCCTGGAAAAGCCGTTCGGCGTTCATGACCTTTTGAAAGCCATCACCGCCCTCCGCCCCTAGAAACATTTCTATCGCACGCGAATAGGGCGAGCCCCCGTGCGGAGTCCACGTCGACTGACCTCGATTCCGTTCAGGCCGCAACTGCACCGGTAGCCCGCGGCGAATGCACAGTCCGAGGGGATTCGCGAAAGCTATGTTGCACTGCGGCGACCGTTTGTTATACTTTCGTGAAAGCAGATGGCATTCCTCCGCGAACCGCCGCGCAATCGGCTGATGATGCCTACGAGTTCCCTGACAGGGAATGTCGTGGGCTTTTTTTACGCCTACCGCTTTCCGCTGTCCGGGTCTGATTCATTTCACACTTGGAGACTGGATGAAGCGTGTAACAGTGCCCGAGCAAGTGGCCATGCTGCCGTTTCTCGGACGTTGGCTGACTTTCTCAGCCATTACGGGTGGATTGATTGGCTGTGCCTCTGCCCTTTTCCTGTGGTCCCTTGAATGGGCCACGCAACAACAAACCACCCACGCGTTCATGCTAGCGCTACTTCCCGTTGCTGGCCTGGTTGTAGGCGGGGTGTATCACCGCGTCGGCAAGGACGTCGAAGGCGGCAACAACCTGCTTATCGACGAGATACACGATCCCCAAAAACTGGTGCCCAAGCGCATGGCGATTCTGGTCTTCGCCGGCACCGTCATTACGCACCTCTTTGGCGGTTCGGCAGGCCGCGAGGGGACGGCCGTGCAGATGGGCGGCACCATTGCCGACCAGATCAGCCATCGCTTTGGGCTAAACAAGGATGACCGGCGCATCTTGATGATGGCCGGCATCAGTGCGGGCTTCGCGTCCGTTTTCGGCACCCCCGTGGCGGGCGCCATCTTCGGGCTTGAAGTGCTCGCCATCGGCAAAGTTCGTTATGACGCGTTGCTGCCTTGCATGCTGTCTGCCGCGATCGCAGACCAAGTGACGCTGCATCTGGGTATACACCATGCCATCTACACAGTGCCGGTGATTCCTCACATGAGCTGGCAAGGTGTGCTGTCAACCATCGTGGCCGGCATCTGCTTTGGCGTCGTCGGCATGCTCTTCGCCAACGCTACGCATGCGCTGTCAGCCTTCTTCAAGCGGACGATCAACTATCCGCCGCTACGGCTCTTCCTGGGTGGCTCCATCGTGGCGGCTGCCGCGTACGCGATGGGCTGTCGTCAATACCTTGGACTGGGCATTCCCACCATCCAGGCCGCCTTCGCGCACCCCTTACCGGCCTATTACTTCGGCGGCAAGTTCGCCTTCACCACCATGACGCTGGCCTCCGGGTTCAAGGGCGGCGAGGTCACGCCATTGTTTTATATCGGCGCCACACTGGGGAACGCATTGGGCTACGTCCTCCCGCTGCCTTTCCCGCTGCTAGCCGGCCTGGGCTTCGTCGCCGTCTTTGCCGGCGCCGCCAATACGCCCATCGCCTCGACCATCATGGCGGTCGAGCTATTCGGTTCTGAGATTGGAACCTACGCAGGCATGGCGTGCGTGGTGGCTTACCTCTTCTCCGGTCATACGAGCATCTACCGTGCTCAACGGGTGGGCCACGCCAAGCATCTGCATTGGCCCGAAGGCATTCGTCTCGCGGACATTCCGGCGCTCCGCCGTACCCGTCAGATCACCACGCCACCACCAAATCCTAACCATCTTTCATGAGTCCAATAATGAATAAGCTGGTCGCCCTGCGTCTTTACTTCCACCATGCAGAGAAAGTTCAGCACAAGAGCTTTTGGCATCATTTCACGCGCCCGAGCTTGGCCTCTCACCTCATGAAATCCGCCCACAGCAACGGTATTGAACAAGTGCTCGTGCATCGGGTGCATCGGGGATATCTCGCCGGTGGGAAACCACAATTGCATCATGTAGAGCATACCCATCCGCATTTACCACACTGCATTGAGCTGATCGACATTGAAAGCAGGCTGCGCACATTCTGGGATGATCATGCGCATCAATTTAAGAACGTCAGAGCGTTATTCCTTCCGTGTGAACCGGTGGCGGAACCGATCAACTAGGCTTGTGAATGAAGCAACGGATTGGCGGATTCCCGGCATCGACCGGGAATCCCTCGCGAGACTACGGGCGGACGCTCATCATTGGGTCGCTTCCCTCCAGTTTGTGCTGTCGGCAGCTGTGCGGCGCCTTCACGTGTTGAAGCTTCCTGCTTGAGTCCCCGCGACGCCACCAACTCCCATCGAGCCAGGCCGTCTTTATGGCGCTGATGCCAAGGAGGTACGCAGCGTCCTCCGTCACGCATCATGACCGGCTCGATCGCCGACGCTCCGTTTCAAATGGCGTTATGGTCTTGATACCCGCGCGATCAAGTCGTCCAAATGCGACAAGAACAGCTTCAACATGGGTGAGTTGTTTGTTTTGTTGTAGCCCACCACGAGATCGATGGTCGGCGCTTTCCCGGCCAGCGGCCGGCTCACCACAGACCACGGCATAAGGTTCTTCACATAGGCGGGAATAAGCGTCACGCCACGGGTCGAAGCCACCAGCGACATCACCATCGCTGGATTATCCACCAACTGCTCGGGCGTCACTTCCACGCCGGAGCGCGCCAGGTAGTCATTGATCACTGCTTGCAATACCGTCGCTTTTTTTCCGATGCCGACGAAAGGTTCACCGACCAGATCCCTGGGGTGAATCGATTCAAGGGATGCCAATCGATGATCGCTGGGTATCAACACAATCAGCGGCTCGTGAGTGACTACGTGATACGCAAGATCGTAATTGGGTTCCGCGCGCAGGAATGCGAGATCGAGTTTGCCACGCACCAGTGACTCGGCGAGGTCTGGCGAATAATCGCTTGAAACCGTCACGTCGATATTGGGCAGCTCGGCGCGCAGAATGTGCATCGCGTGAGGCAACCAGGTCATTTCCTGACCGGTGAGAAACCCGATCGAGAACTGTTGCTTATTCGGTTGCGCTGCCTTGCGTGCTGCTTCGATGGCCGTTTCCACCTGGCTCAACACCATCCGTGCGTGATCGAAGAACACCTTGCCGGCATCGGTGAGGGTAATGCCACGCGCGCTACGGATGAGCAGATCGGTACCCACCTGCTCTTCCAGATCCCTGATTTGCCGGCTCAACGAGGGTTGCGAGGTATGCAGTCGCCGTTCCGCGGCCACCGTCAGGCTGCCGGTTTCGGCCACGGCAATGAAGTAGCGCAAATGGCGCAGTTCCATGCTCTCGCTCCTGAGCAATGCTTTTTAGGCATGATGCCAAGCTTACAAAGTCTTTTTAAAGCGAGCCAGAGAAGCCCATATTGCGAACCATGGCGACGCAGGCGGCCGTCAGGCAATGCCTAAAAGGCTCAAGCGCCCGCCCATCTAGCCCATCCAACCTTTTGCGAGGAGCTTCGCTATGACTACGCACACGCATCAGACCGCCCCTACCCAGTACGTGGAGGCCAACGGCATTCGTTTCGCCTATCGCCGGTTTGGCAAGGCGGGTGGTGTGCCGGTGGTGTTCAATCAGCACTTCACTGGCACGATGGACTATTGGGATCCTGCCGTAACCAACGGTCTGGCCAAGACCCGAGAGGTCATCCTCTTCAACAACGCCGGCGTCTCATCGAGCTCGGGCGAAGTGCCCACCAGTTTTCCGGAGATGGGCGCCAACGCCATTGCCTTCGTCAAGGCGCTGGGCCTGCCGCAGGTTGACGTGCTGGGTTTCTCCATTGGTGGCATGGTCGCTCAGGAAATCGCCCTGCAAGGCGGCGATCTTGTGCGCCGGGTGATCCTGGTTGGTACGGGTCCGCGTGGGGCCGACATGGCCGCGAGCCAGTCGCAAGCCATCTTTGCTGGAACGTACGATCCACCCGAGCACCTTTGGCTCGCCATTCACTTCTCACCGTCCGCCCCGAGCCGGGAAGCGGGTATGGCCTTTCTCACGCGTAAGTGGGAGCGCCAGGACCGGGATCCGGAAATGAGCACCGAGGCCGTTGCGCGCCAAAGGGAGGCCATTGGCAAGTACACCGCGCAGCACGAAGGTGTGCGCGAGTATCTGAAAGGCATCCACCAGCCGACACTCGTCGTGCAGGGTAGCAACGACGTGATTATCCCGACGCACAATTCATACGTCCTGCAACAAAGCCTTTCCAACGCCCAGTTGATCATCTATCCCGACGCCAGTCATGGCTCATTCTACCAATACCCGGAGCTGTTCGTGGCGCACGCAACGCAGTTCCTCGATGCGACGTTGAAGTTAGCTAAAGGCCCGTCCACCAAACTGCCGTTCCCTGCGCTACCCGCTTCCCACTGAACACCTTTACCCCTACTTGGAAAGGACAAACCCCATGGCAAACCTCACCAACAAGACAGCTCTCGTTACTGGTGCCTCGCGCGGTATTGGCGCGGCCATCGCCAAACGGCTCGCCGCCGATGGCGCTAGCGTCGCAATCACTTATAGCAAGGGCGCTGCGGCCGCCGCCCAGGTGGTGAAAGACATCGAAAGCAGCGGTGGCAAAGCCATCGCGATCCAGGCGGATGCGACCGACGCTGGTGCGGTAGACGCCGCCGTTGAACAGGTGCTCACGACCTTCGGCCGGCTCGATATTCTAGTCAACAACGCGGGCACCGCCATTCCCAAACCGTTCGAAGACGCCACCCTGGACGAGTTGAATACCGTGATCGATATCAACCTTCGTGGCGTGTTTATAGCGACGCAGGCTGCGCTCAAGCACCTGCCAGACGGTGGTCGTATCATCAATATTGGCTCGTGCGTTGGTGAGCGGAGCATGACGCCAGGTCTGGCCGCTTATTCCGCAACCAAGGGCGCAGTGAAAATGTTCACGCAAGGACTGTCGCGGGAGGTCGGTCCTCGCGGCATCACGGTCAACAATGTTCAGCCCGGTCCCATTGACACCGATTTGAATCCCGCCGAAGGCGACTGGGCAACACCGCAAATCGCTAACACCGCACTCAAGCGTTACGGCCACGTTGCAGACATCGCAGCGATGGTGGCCTTCGTCGCCGGCCCCGATGCAGGTTACATCACCGGGGCGAGCCTCACCGTCGATGGCGGCACGAATGCCTGAAGACGTGTGGAGATTCCGTGTTCCACCGAAAAAATGTCCCGCTCACGCCGCCTTTCTATAAAGGCGGCGTAAAGCCGACAAGCCATCGTTCTCTATAGGAGACATCACCGTGGCCAACAACGATCAAACGTCCAGCAGGCCGATCACGATTCCTCACCCGGATCACCTCATCATCATCGAACGCAACACGCGTCGCGTTGTCGTAAATGTCGCAGGGCATGTGGTTGCCGATACCCATCATGCGCTCACCTTAAAAGAAGTGAGTTACCCGATGGTTCAATACATCCCGCGCCACGACGCGTGGACATGACCCTACTGGCGCGGACCGATCACCGCACGTATTGCCCCTATAAAGGTGAATGCTCGTATTTCAGCCTGCCAGTTGGTGGCGAACGTGCCATGAATGCCGTATGGACGTACGAGCAGGCCCATGAAGCTGTCGCGCCCATCAAGGACTATGTCGATGCCATCGAGCAAGCCGATGACTGATTTCCCCTACTTGAGCTGCCATACAAACGGAGCGATGTCATGAGTAATCTCACAGGTAAAACGGCCCTCATCACTGGCGCTTCGCGCGGTATCGGTCGCGCCACTGCGCTCGCCCTCGCCAAATCAGGCGCCCAAGTGCTGATTCATTACAGCAGCGCGCGAAACGAAGCCGATGCCGTTGTTGAGGACATTCGCAAGGCGGGCGGTCGTGCCGAGAAGCTCGGCGTCGATCTTGGCACGCCGACTGGCCCGCATGAATTGGCCAAGCAGGTTCGTACCATTATTGGTGACCGATTGGACATTCTCGTGGCCAACGCCGGGATCTCAAAGGCGGCGAGTATCGAAGAAACAACGATCGAAGACTTTGATCAGCTCTTTGCCGTGAACGTGCGCGCCCCCTATTTCCTGGTTCAACAATTGCTGGCGACCATGTGCTCGGGCAGCACCATCATCTTTACGTCTTCTTTGGCCGCGCGCGCCGCGGTGGGTAACCTATCCGCTTATGCAGCGACCAAGGGCGCCATTGACACTTTGGTCAAGCATCTTGCCGCATCGTTAGGGACTCGCGGCATCCGCGTGAATGCCGTCGCGCCAGGGGTTGTGGAAACGGATATGTCCAATTTCACCAAAGCCGAGGAAGGCCGCAACCTGACGCTAGGCATGCAAGCACTTAAGCGTATCGCACAGCCCGATGACATCGCAGGTGCTGTGGCATTTCTCGCCTCCGATGAGGCCCGCTGGATAACTGGCGATACCTTGCGCGTGGACGGCGGCTCGAAGCTTTAGGCGAGATCAGCCTCTCCGCATGTCGTCAATGAAGCGCCGGCTTTGCGGTGCACAGAAACAAGCTGGATAGCAACGCTGTATCACCCGGATTGATTTGCTAGACCTTGCTGCGACTGGCAATTTTTCGAAACAACCAGAGGATAGTGTTCGACGCGCCCTGGAAGCCGCTAAAACCGCCAGCCTGAACCTCGTAATAGTAGGCACCGCTTGAACTGAAATGCGCGTACACGGTCTCAGCGCCGAGGATAGTTGCCAAATTAATAATGATCATTACTTCATCAAGAGGACGTCAGTCGCTGAATCCATTTCCCAAAATCCTCTCCGGACACCTTCCTCGACAACTTCTTCGATCGAACTAAATTCCGTCGGAAGCGCGTCCAGTTGCTCCAGGAAAAAAATTCTGACATTCATCATGGCGGTCACCCAAGCGTGACGCGTTGATGAGTAGGTTGCATCTTGCCTCATGGCTCGGAGCATAAGGCGTAAATATTGGTCTGGACTCATGACTAGTAAAAATTTATTGCGCGTGTGCTATTTCAAACAAGAATTGATTGCCTGTCTGGCCATGGAGTCGCGCGATAGGGCCCGTTGAACTCGGCAGAGCTCGTCGGTCTAGGCTCATTCATACAGATCTCTTGGGAGCCGCGTGGACTGTCTGCGATGCGCAGTTACTCTAGTGGCGTCTAATGAGGCCCGATAGTGTAAGGATTTTATAATGGCGTCCGACGCGTCTTCCCCATAGGTTGACGCCTTTCCCGATTCAGTCCAACGTGCTTGACATGGCATTTTGGCAACGGCTGGGTTTTCCAATGTCTCCATTTCCTCCTCGCGACAGCTTGCGCTCGTTAATGGCAAGAGAATTTTCGGCGTGGCTGGAAGTCTCAGCAACCAGAAGCCCGGGAATTTGGAGTTTCGTTTCTGTGCTCATCGCGATCCTCGTGCCAACCGCAGTCGGGTTGCTCTGGATTGAGACCCTCAGTGCCCGTAATTTATCGTTACTGTTCCTGATTGGCATCTTGTATGTCGGTGTCCGGCACGGGATGTGGACTGCGCTCTTCGCTGCGCTGCCGGCCTTCCTTTCCTACAACTTTTTTATCGTTAAGCCGCGTTTCTCTCTCAGTATTGCACCAGGCGACATCCTCGCATTCACCACGTTTCTGATTGGCGCGTTGCTCGTCGGAGGACTCGCGGGACGCTTGAGCGATCGCGCACGTGAAGCGAAGCTTGGGTTGCGCAACATCACGTCGCTTTTCGAGGCGAGCCGTGATTTGTCCGGTGCGATTGACCTTGCTGCAGCGGCGGAGCGCCTCTTGTGGCATCTGGAAAATGCCGGGTGCCGGGCCGCGATATGGATTGCCGATGCGGAACGCCTGCTCCTCTACGCCTACTCAACCAATCTCTCCACCGACTGCATCGATGAGATGGACGTAAGCTTCCTGGCGTCCGATTGGGTTGACGAAATCGGCGTGGCGTGCAAACGGTTGCGCTTGCGCGCCGGTGACAGCGTGGTCGGCGGAGCAGTGATCTGGCCATTGCCAGAAGAATCGGTCGTACGCTTAGATCAACACTGGATCCAGACCCTACTGGAACTCGGGGCTGTCGCGATTGACCGCGCCAGGCTCATAACAGAGATCGCGGACACCCGCATCATTGCGGAGAAGGAGGGTTTGCGTACAGCACTCCTCTCATCGCTGTCGCACGACTTGCGGACCCCAATCGCGACGATTCTTGCTTCAGCTACCTCTTTACAGGAACACGATGAAAATTTCGATGCAGCCACGCGCCTGGATCTGCTCGGTACGATCCAGGATCAAGCCGAACGCCTGAATCGTTTTGTGCTCAACCTCCTTGAAATGACGCGCTTGGAATCCGGAGCTTTACGATTAAACTGCGCGCTGATCGACCCCGGCGAGGCGATGGCCTCATCGCTTAAGCGCCTCGAACGCCAGCTCGGCGGCCATCGATGGGTGCGCGTTTTCGATAACGGGGGGCGGCGCATTTACGTTGATCCTGTACTGATTGAACAAGCGCTGGTGAATGTGATTGAGAATGCGATCGAACATGCGCCATTCGATTCGACCATCGCGGCAACGATCACGTCTACTGCTAGTCACGTCATGCTCAGCGTCGAAGATGAAGGACCAGGCATACCTGCTGGCGAGATCGATCGCGTGTTCGACAAATTCTTCAGTGGCCACGGCGATCGGCGCCGGGCATCGGGTGTAGGGCTCGGTCTGTCGGTAACACGTGGGTTGATCGAATCATTCGGTGGTTCCGTCCAGGCCGTAAGTCCCACCGTGGACGACCATGGCACGCGGATTGATATTTGCCTACCTGCCCATCCGGCGCTGGAAACCACAGAATGAACGATGCAGCACCAAGCATTCTGGTGATCGACGATGAGCCATCGATCCAGCGCGTACTTAAGCCCTCGCTCATGGCCGCGGGTTACCACGTGTCTGCGGCAGACACCGGCACTGATGCGCTAAGCCAGGTCGCGCACACGATTCCGGATGTTATTTTGCTCGATCTGGGATTGCCTGACATGGACGGCAAGGACGTGGTTGTTGCGCTGCGAAGCTGGACGATCGCGCCGATTATCGTGATCTCCGCGCGTCATGACGAGGCCGAGCGTATTGCTGCCCTCGACGTGGGCGCGGATGACTATGTGATCAAGCCATTCCATATGGGCGAACTCCAGGCGCGCATTCGCGCTGCCCTACGCTATCGCCAGCGCAGACAGGCCGGACAAACGACATTCTCGGCGGGCGGCCTGTATGTCGATTACGTTCAACGTAGCGCCACGGTCTTGGGTCAACCCGTGAAACTCACTCGCAAGGAATATGATCTGTTGCGTACGCTTGCGCAGCATGCCGGTCAGGTGGTGACTCATAAGCAGTTGCTCGCTGCGGGTTGGGGCGGCGCGGTAACGGATACGCAATTCGTAAGGGTCTATATTGGCCAGTTGCGACAGAAAATCGAGGCGGATCCCAGCACGCCTCGCTTGATTCTTACTGAGTCAGGTGTCGGTTATCGATTGATAGGAGATTGACGTGGCACAAGCCTTCCAATGATCTATGTCTACGCCTAGCCCATTCTCGTGGAATCTCCTTTGGGACTAGTCAGGCCTTCATCGGACGAGCTGTCCATATCTCCGTTGCGCGGTTTTCCTCTGTGTCGAGCCGATGGCACAGGCACATAGCAAATGACTTCGTACGTGTGATGCTCTCTGTTCCTATAGGTACAGATTGCGTCGACCTTGGCGATATCACTGAGGATGCCACGCCATACGCCACTACTTAACGGCAATGCTTCCTCGCACGTCAAACGCAACCCAAAACGCGCATTAGGGTGTAGCCCCAAGCCAGGCATCTCATCGGCGCTTATTTCGAATCGATGCGTACCGCCATGTTTCAAACACGCGTTATAGAGATGAACATTCATCAAATGTATGACGGTCATTATCTCACGCTAACACAGCGAGTGTGATCGTAGGGAATAAGGGCACTTGGAAACGATAGCGAGAATTTTTGGCTCGACTCCGTTCGCAACAAATGTCCTGTCCGATGAGCGATAAGTCATCGAACCGCCGCATAGTTAGATATCGCCGGAACGGGCGTGACCTTGCTTCCATGAGATGTTGCGACGAAAATGCCGCCAAGAAATCACACGTTCGCAGCGCATGCCAGGCCATTTACGACGCCAAATGAAGCGTTTCCTTTGACTATTCGCGACGCTGGGAAGTGGCGTCGGACCATTTCGCCAATAAATGGCGACCTTGACATACCGCCAGTAAGAAACACCACGTCAGGAGCCTTGCCCATGCTTTGATTTATCTCTTCCATTTTTCGCTCCATATTGATGCGGATCCTGTCGGAGCATGCAAGAAGAACTTCCCGGGTAGATGTCGCGACCAGATTCTCTTCAATGTAGTCAATTCTGGCCTCCGCTGTGTCGTGTTCGGATAGATGAATTTTCGAATGTTCGACAGTGAGACCAAGCTGACTGGTCTTTCCGGGAACCTGTAATGCTCGCAGCCGAGGGCCGTACGGTGGATCTAGCTGCTTGTAATTGTGCTTCAGGAAATCGACCTGACGAACAACGTCTGTGACTGCCGCGGCGTCGAAGTAGTGCTTATTGGGAACATTGGTTTGATTTTTACCGAAGAGAGGCATGAACGCTGCAAGGCTAAATTCGCGGTCGACGTCGGATCCCCCGACAGGGATCCCCCAGGAGCCAAGCACGCGTGGCCTTTTATTCGCGCCTAATTCGACGAACGCGAAATCCGTTGTGCCGCCGCCAATATCAAAAATCAGCACGCTCATGCGGTCACGACATTCACGGTGATAGGCCATAGCGGCAGCGATAGGCTCTTCCAGGAAATGAACTTCATCGAAACCGACACTCACTGCCGCTCTACGGATGATGTCCAAGGCCTGAGCTGTGCCCCTCTCCCCCATCGAGCTCCTAAAAACGACTGGACGTCCGACGACCGCCCTGGTCACGGGGCCCTTCAGCTGGGTTATCGCGTTTCTTCGTATGTGGTCGAATACATTTGCGACAATATCCGTGACTGTGGTGCGAACGTGATTGGCCATTTGAAAGCCAAGCATGGACTTTGGTGACTGCACGAGCCTCCCGGTTCCCTCTGACAAAAAGGCGTCGATTGCCTCATCGCCGAATAAGGCATCCTTCGACTTGCCTGTCTCGCCTTGCGCTCGACGAACTTGTTCATCGATCCATTGTTGTCGGACAACCCGCTCCGCTTCGCGAATTAACTCCTCTTCCGAGCGTTCGGCTGGCATGGAAATCATGCTGAGCTGCTCGTCTCGACGTTTTGCGTTCTTTTCGGCCATCGCCTGTTGTCGAAGCGCTTGGGCTCTCTTCAGGTTTCTCGCATGCTCCGCCTTTGACTGGCGAAGATGGTCTTGCACCATTTTCTTGAGCTGAGGCGTGAGCTCGTAATCCGTAAGTGACGGAATCTTTTCGGGAAAGTATGCGGCTGTACGAAATTGACTGCCGCGGTTGAAATTAATAACTTCCAACTTTCCATCATTGAATACCGCTGCCGACGAGTAGCTGGTTCCAAAATCGATCCCTAGTTTCATATCCCTCGACTTCGATTCGGTGAGTACGTCTTCATAAAGAGATGGGGTGCTCTACGAATGAGCGGCAATCGCGGCAACTACCTGATCACTGAGCTCATTGGAACCGGCTACCTCACTTCGAAGCAAGCGCCAGCCATATTTTTTTGCCAGGCGTTCAAAACGAAAAGTCGAGCCGCGGTGCTCTTCGAGGCTAAAAATTACTTTACTGTCGAGACTGCGCTCTCGTGAGTGCGCTCGTTCCCAAGAAATTTCCGGCGTGCAGGTGACGGCGAACGCCAAATCTGGAACGCATACACCATCGCGTAAATTGGCGTCGATTGCCGCCACAACGTCAATGTGGCGACGGAATACCGCCTCGGATGGGTACCAACGGTCAAGCAACACGATATCTGCTTGTGAGGAGTCCAGGTGCCGCCCTCCAATCAGCAACCGCCCGCGCCGATGTAAGTCGGCGACATATGTTTCGCTTCGCTCTCCAGGTGAATTCTTCAGCGCCTTATAGGCTTCGCCTAACGGCGGACCTAACATCTCATCCATCAGGTTCTTTTCAACGAGCGCCTCGACCGTGTATCCCCCAGCGAGCAACCGTTGGTGAACAAGAGCGACCAATGTCGTCTTTCCAACGCCCTTAGGGCCATCAAATGTGATCAGAAGTGACATATTGACTCGCAGCACTTACCGGCTGATTGAGAAGAGATTGGTTGCGATAGATCGTGAGTCCGAGGCATCCGCTGGCGTGCGCGTGAATAAGCCAGTTGCGAATTTCATCGACCGTGGTTTCTTCAGGACAGTTCACCGTCTTAGTGATCCCACAGTCGATGGCAGACTGCAGAGCGGCCTGCATCTCTATGTGTCGCTCACCGGGTAGTTCAAGCGCGGTTGGGCATAAGTCGGCCAGATCGTCGCCGGCAATTTCCCGCAGGCTTTTGCCCTCTGCGAGTTTTTGCTGTGCGATGACCGGATCAATCCCCCGTTCCGCAAGCAGGAAGGACACGGCGCTGTCCAAAACGAAGATATCTCTATCTACAACGCGCTGGGCAATATAGTGCGAGTAGATTGGCTCAATGCCGCATGAGGTTCCCACGAGCAACGCGATAGTTGCTGTTCCCGCTATTGCCGTCAGATTTGCATTTCGACGCGGCGCTCCGTGACTTGGCGCCCAGGCCGGATAAGCGCCGAGGTTATGAGCCAACCGCTGTGACTCGGCGAGCGCTGCCTCATAGAGACTCGCGCTTAGGTGCCTGGCGAAATCAAGGCTCGCGTCGGATCCGTATGGTATGCCCAACAACATAAGAGCATGGGCAAGGCCCATGATACCCACACCAACCTTGCGTGTAGCAAGCGTGTTGCGCTTAATGAGGTCGCTGGCATGTGTTTGGAGATCGTGCACACCATCAAGCAGCCGCACACAAAGGGCGGCACAACTCGCAAACCCCTTCTCGTCAAATGAACGAACATGATCCTCTGACGTTTTGACGAACGCGGCCATATTCACTGAGGCGAGAAGAGCCGACTCGTCGACGGCTAGCGGCGCCTCGCCACAAACATTCGCCGCAAATGGCGCTTGAGCATCTCGCGAGACGCGCACGATCCGGTCGGAGAAGACAACGCCGGGCTGACCCGTCGCGTGAATGCGACGCGCGATCGCATCGAGTTGATTCTGGGCCTCACTGCTCCCTGGCAGCGAAGCCATGAACGCATCGGATAGCGCCACATTCATATTTGTAACGGCCAGGGTACCCGCCAATCCGAGAAACGCGTCGAGGTCGCCCCCGATCGGCATTGTTACGGCGTTACTCGCCGGGCGCGGCCGTCCTTGCTGGTGCGCACAGGTGTCATCATCGATCAGGCGAATAAGGTCTACGAACCCTGGAGAGTCTCCATTATGCGTGTAGCCGACCCCTCCCATGCCATCGTGGATAAAGCGAAAGGCGCCCAGAAATTCATCCTGCGGCTTTTCCACGTCCACTGCAAAGCAAGCGAATAGCCGCGGCTCAGCCTCCGCGCAATTGACGAGCAATGGACTGTTAGGGAGCATCTGGCCATGGCTCATGGCCAGCGCCAGTTGAGCAAGAAATTGCTCTGCATCCGTGTCGTTACGAGCCATTTCGGCCCTACGTGCTAATGCACAAACGCGCTCTACAAGGCCACCCCACCCATCACGACCGAAGCGGTGCAAAATTCTTTCCGCAAGCGCCGGTGCAAAGGGGCTGCTGCCGAGCATTGGTGCCTGGAACCTTCGCATAATTCGTTTTTTTCCATAAATGTGTTTGAGGGAATTTCGCGCTTGCGCCCGCGAAAAATTCTACCGAAAAGCCGGATTCCGCCGCCTCACGCTTGCCACGGCACTTTGATGTTGAAGGCCGCAATCTCGACGATGCCCGCATTGTGGTCGGGATCCTTTGTTACCCAGTAAGGAAAGACGCGCTCCTCACGAATGGCTGCGTGGCGGTTCCGTTCCGTTCGAAATTCCGTATAGCCATCCTTCGTAATGGCAGCAGACCGGGGGTGCTCGGCTTCCGTGATAACCGGATTATCAGCAGCGCTGTTCCTAATAATGCATACCGAGACCGCGCTACTAATTTTGGCTTTGATCCATGATTCAACATCGGCGCCTTTTGGCATCTGTCCTGATTTTAAGAGAGGCTTTCCGATACCCGGGTCAAACAGCACCACTACTTCAAATCCTTGCTCTAATAAGGCGTTAGAGGCTGAAATCACCGGACCCAGACCGACGAAGGAGCTTGTTTTCTTCGCACGCATCGCTTGGGGAAGGCTAACGTTACAGAGGTTGTTTCCGTCGATGATCACGCGGTTAATCTTGAGTACATGGACGCGGACCAGCCGACCAACAAGCGCAATCTCCTTGTCTCTTTCTCTAACTTGGCGATTCAAGACGGCAAAAAGCTTTCCGTAGACCTTCTCGGGACTACTCGGGTTAGCTCCTTTAATGAGGCTTTCAAAACGCGCACCGCAGCTCCGGTGCACTCGCGCCCGCTCAAGAGAGTTGGTCGCGTTAGCTAGCGCCGCTTCGAATTCGCGAGCCACGAAAAGCAACTTCTCGGTTTCCGATATTTCGTCTTCGAGCCGTGCTATCTCAGCGAGATGCGGATGGATCTTTGTATCGACCTGTGTCCAGCGATCAAATGTTGGCTTGTAATCGGATAAATAAAAGGCATCTCGCTCGGCATTAGCCTTCGTCAGGTCGTCTTCAAGGCCAGCGCGTGATTGCGCAGTGTGCCGTGCTTCAGCGTCCGCAATGCCTGATCTCAACGACGAAATGTGGCTCAAACTCACCGCCAAATCGTGTTCGAGCTCACTTGTTGCCCTCTGCTCCCGCACAAATGCCTTAAGTAGCTCTTCACGTCTTACATCCCAGGCTTCTTTGGCTCTTAACGCAGCTGATTTGTTAGCTGCCTGAGCGCCGAGCACGCCACCGTAGCCGCCGGCCACCCCGCCAGCGGCGCCGCCGATAGCGGCGGCGATACCCAAATCGGCGAGGATCGCCGTACCGGCGACGGCTCCCAAGCCGGAAGCGATGAGGCCAGCCGCGATTCCTCCTGAAAGGACGTATTTCCAGTAGGATGCCTTTTGAACGACCTCGGGCTGGGTCGCGGTAAAGTCATTCAGAGACTTCTCGGCCGCGTCCTGACTGGCTCGGGCGCGTACAAGGTCCCTTTCAATTGACTTGGCGTTCTGCTCTTCTGTGCCGAGCTCGGCTTCAAGGGAGCGTGTTGTCCCCTGACTGTCGAAGTCTTCCAGTGCAAGGGTGGCCCGTTTAATCGCTTGGTTCAGGGCGATCAGTTTGTCTGCGGCCGCTTTACGCTCTTGTGTGTACGGATTTAGTTCCATTCGTCATCCTTGGGTTACCTTCTAAGCGCAATGGCAGAAAAAGTCCCGAACGAGGGACAGGCACCATTGCGTTCTCCTTCGAGCACGATGGTCCTTCCCCTTGCCGAAAAACATGCGCTGGCGAAAGAAAGCCTATTGGAAAAGGTTTTGCTACTGATTTAGCTGGACGCAAGCGCCTTAATGTCGAGCGAAGTTTCAACTCGCATCTATATCAATCGCGCTTTCCGCCTTATGCTTGTTCGCCGCAAGCGTTCGGACGCCGTAACTCCAAATATTTGGCCAGCCCGAATAACGCGAAGCCGTAAACGACGGTGGCGCCGATGATCTTGAACATGGGTGAATCTCCTTATGTCATTTGTGCGCCGTAGCTAAGCCCGGCCATAGGTCATGCATGAAAAGTAAATTCTATTGATCACTTTGATCGCGACTGGACCCAACGGCTCGAGATTGACGTGGTCAGCCGAAACCAGCCCCTACTGTTTTTGTGCCTTAGCATGCTTCTTCGATGCAGTGCCACTCTTTCTCCCGGACTTCTTACTCGCGGGGGCCTTCTTTGTCACTTTTCTTGAGGTCGCTTTTTTTGCCACAGGCCGGGTCGATGCTTTTGAGTGAGTTTTCCCATTGGTAGCCTTCTTGGAGGAGGCCCTCTTGGTGGAGGACTTCTTGGTAAGAGCCTTTTTGATAGATGCCTTTTTGGTGGAAGCCTTCTTGGCGACCGGCCTCTTTGATACAGGCGACTCTTTATGAAGAGGCTTCTTCGAGGTCGTTTTCGTTACGGGCACCTCGGGTGGTACCGTCAAAGCACGTGCCTGGGCTGTTGCGGAAAGACCCGCTGCTTTCGCCATTTCTTTTTGACGCATGTAAGCAATCTGGATCACGCAAGGTACTGTCACGCGATACGCAGGGCTACCCAGATCGGCCAAGGTCCACAGTCCCGTCAGCACCCAGCCGATCGGCCCCAACGTTATGCCGATCACTCGTGCGAGGCCCGCATTGGTTGTAAACGACAGACCTCTACCGAGCAGTGACTTGGCAATGGCGTTGGCGACGATGACTGCCATCTTATAAGTTTCAAAGCCACCAAGCCTCCCCGCCGCCAATAGCGTGGCGACATTGACAGGCCCCAATCCCGTGAGTTCGCCGACGTTGAGTTCGCTGAGGACCTGCATCCTTTCGCTGTCAGACATTCGAGCAAGCGCGTCGTTGAAGATTTTTTGCAAAATCGCGACTTCAATGTCGATCGCGGCGGCGTTTTTACTAAAATTGACTTTAAGGTGCTCGCCGACGTCACGGACCAACTCGCCATACGGAACGCCGCGGCGGCGAAACAAGTTAACCAGGGTATTGCCGCCAAATGCCTGAATTTCGTTGGCGATCAATTCGCGATCATAGATGTCGTAATGGCTGGCCGCTTTGCAGCACAGCAAACGCTTGCAATTGTCGCGATCCAACATCAACCGACCTTCACCCTTGTCGGTAATGTAGTCGGTTAGCATGTCGAGATCATCGACATCAGCGGTTTTGAGGACTGCTAAGAGGCTCATCATAGTTATCCCAGGACTTATATAGTGGTCGCGCCAAAGCTCGCACACAAACAAAGCAAAACGGCGTTGTAGCTTGCAGTCATGCGTCCGAGTGGAGGAAGTGCGCAAGTTGTAATGACGCCTAGCCGCCGTCGGTCATTGAGTTTATCAATCTCATGCTCGACCGAATTGACAGACTTTGGGCTGGCCGTTTTGGTTGGATCAGAAGAAAGGCCGATGCGCTTGGCAACCTTAAGCGCCGTCTTGGCCCGATCAATCGGGGAACACTTGTGCGATGCCGCCCCTGTTGCCAATGCCTCAATCTCCGAATCTCGCAGCGCATTGGTCAGCAGAAACGCTGCTTCGGCCAATCGCTTCCAATCGTCTGGACGCATTAAGAGGAAGGCTGGAGGAACATTTAGCGAGTCCGCAAGTCGGCATAGCGACTTGAGATCCGGATTGGCGCTTTCACCGCCGGCTAAGTACTTTGCAAGACTTGAACGAGCGACACGAGCACGGGCCGAAAGCTCGTGCTGCGTGACACGCTTCGGGTGTCCATCGTCTGATTCGCCGGCAACGGCCATTGCCCTTCTGAGAGACTCCGCAAAGCTATCGCTAATCTGCCGATAGAGTCCTTCCTCAAGCCGTTCCGGTTCGTCGTTGATATCGCATTCAACTACAGCCATGGTCCCTGTTCCTGCTGTTGTATGGGGCAACTTTAAAAGGTTGTCGGCAGGCTCGTCACAAAAAAAAGTCCACTTAAGTGGACATTGGGAATGTTTGTCTATTGAAATGGACTGAACCGCCCCGGCTTCATCGGAGGCTCCCAATCTTGAGAAGATGGAGCCGTGACAAAGCAAACGTATTCCAAGGAAGTTCGCGAACGAGCGGTGCGCATGGTGCGCGAGCATCAACCTGATCATCCGTCGGAGTGGGCGACGATCCAGTCGGTGGCCGCCAAGCTCGGTTGCACGCCGCAGACGTTGCACAACTGGGTGCGCAAGGCACAGGTTAACGCCGGACAACGCGAAGGCCTGACCACGAGCGACCATGATCGCATGAAGGCATTGGAGCGCGAGGTCCGCGAGCTGCGCCAGGCCAACGAGATTCTGCGCAAGGCGTCCGCGTATTTTGCCCAGGCGGAGCT
>NZ_QRBE01000002.1:143794-567752 GCF_003363155.1 Dyella monticola
GACGATCACCGTGCTGTCCACGGAGTCGAGCCGATCTGCCGCGTGTTGCCGATTGCTCCGTCGACCTATTACCGTCACGTGGCCGAACGCCAACGCCCCGATGAGCGTTCGGCACGCGCTAAACGCGATGACGATCTATCGCGTGCCATCCAGCGTATCTGGGCCGAGCACTTCCAGGTCTATGGTGTTCGCAAGGTATGGTGCCAACTCCAGCGCGAAGGCATAGCGGTGGCTCGCTGCACCGTCGAGCGGCTGATGCGTCGTCTCGGCCTGCAAGGTGTCATCCGTGGCCGCGCGGTGCGCACCACCTTCAGCGACAAGGCCACGCCATCGCCGCTGGATCGGGTGAATCGACAGTTCCGCGCCGACCGTCCCAATCAACTGTGGGTCAGTGATTACACCTACGTGTCGACGTGGCAGGGCTCTGTCTACGTGGCTTTCGTGATCGACGTCTACGCCCGTCGTATCGTTGGCTGGCGCGTATCACGCAAAGCCCATACGGATTTTGTGCTGGATGCGCTGGAGCAAGCCCTGTGTGATCGACGACCGACTCGACAAGCGTTGATTCATCACTCGGATCGTGGGTCGCAATACGTCAGCATTCGCTACACCGAACGACTGGCCGAGGCGGGCATTGAGCCGTCGGTCGGCAGCGTAGGCGATTCTTACGACAACGCGTTGGCTGTAACCATCAATGGACTCTACAAGGCCGAAGTCATTCACCGTCGATCTTGGCCGCGCATGGACGATGTCGAACTGGCCACGCTGGCATGGGTGGACTGGTATAACCATCGACGCTTGCTGTCGTCGATCGGTTACCGGACACCCGCGCAGGCCGAAGCCGATTACTATCAACCCATGAGTTCACTGCGCCAAGCTGCGTAATCCAAACCAAACAGCCTCCACGAAAGACGGGGCGATTCAGTGCGCGTGCCGATGCTTTACGGTTACCCTGCGGTACTCAGTCCTAAGGAAAAAGATCGACTGAAAGTATTCCAGCAATGGCTCGATCGAAGGGTAAGTCGGGAGAGCGTCCTCTAGGATTGGCCCCGTTGTAGCAGCCGCATGAGCTGTCGCCGGCGGGTCGCGGACAGCCGGTGAAAGGCCGTAATCAGTTCGGCCAAGTCATCGTCTCCGGCATAGAAGTAAGCCACGGGCAGATCCAAGACCTCGCCTAACTTGGCCAGCGTGCTGGTATCTGGCGAGTGCTTTCCACGCTCATACTGATTGATCCGCGGGGATGCCACGGAGGGATCGAGGCCCGCGCGTACACCGAGTTCGCGCTGAGACAATCCGGTGGCCGTCCTGGCTTCCCGGAGGCGAGTGGCTACCACTGCCTCTTTTTTTCCGCCTCGTGCCACCAGTCCTACTGCCCTCGCTATGGTGCGAGAAGCTTCGGTGGCAGGGATTTGCCTGCATACTAAGACTTGCTTAGTATAGCAGGGCTGTCAGAAAGCCTGCCCAGCGCGCCCTGATGATTCAACCAATTCAACAACTTAAAGGTATGACGTGAATCCGACTGACCTGACCGCCAGCCTTTTCTTTTCGGCGGCCGTACGAGTGGGAGCGGATATATCCCTGACACGCCTGCTGCCCCTGGATGCGCTCAACAAACCGCTTGCGCCGCACGACAGCTATTCCCAGCGTGTTCTGCTCTCCCTGCACGCCCTGGGAATCATCGAACCGGAGGTGTCCCAGTCCCATGCCGAGGACTGGCTGCTCGCGCGGGACTGGATGCACCATGGGTTCGACAGCATTGCCTGGCGGATCCGTTGGGCGCCGCGTGACTGCCGGCGGCAGCACGAGGAACTGAAAGTGCTGCTGCGTGATATCGAGCTTTCCGACGACACTTCCCAGGCGCTGTTGGCTCTTTGGGAGGATCTGGCCCTGGCGGAGGTGGCTCAATATGCCCGCTGGACGCTGGCCAAGTCCGGGTACAACCCGGGATGGACCGATCAGGCGATCGACGGACTACGCCGAGCACTGAAAGACTTCAGTGCAAGCCAGGTGATGTACCTCATTTATCTCGCCATGCGCACGCTGGCCATGACGCACCAGCAAGGTGGGCAGGACGCGACGCGGCTCAGCCTGGTCTTTGCGGATGCGATCGCCAGCTATGCGCGCCGCGCCCATGCGGAGGGCTGGACCATTCGCGGCATGACGCGGCCGGTCGACTTGCCTTTGAGCACGCTTGCGTTGATTTTCGCGCACGAAGTCACTCGGTTGGACGACGAGTACCTCACTGTTCGCCCCTCGCCGGAGGCGTTGATGATTGCCATGACGCGCCATCGCACGGTTCATTAGTGCCCCGCCAGGGATCGATCCGCGGGTACATGACGATGACGGACGCAAGCGATGACAGGTTGGAGGCGCTGTGGCGCCAGGCCGGCCGCGACGTTCATGCGGAGGAAGCGTTTCTGCGTGAGTTGAGCGGTCAACGGGTGTCCGTCATCTTGCGACAACGGCCAGGGCCCGGTGACGCAGCGCCGGAGCGCAATCTCGTGCAGTGGAAGCGTGAGAGCGATGGCACGGCGTTCGCCCCCGTTTTTACGCACCCAACGCATGTGGCCTTTTCGCTACCCGCACCAGCTCAACTCGTGCTCGTCCCTGTGCGCGTGCTTTTGGCGGCGGGTGGCGACCAAACGTATATCGTCAATCCGCTCTCGGAAGCGCCGTTCGAACTGCGGGCGGCGCAGCGAACCTTGCTGCGCCGCTCTATCGCGGAAACGCATCACGACGCCGAATGGCCATCCCTTCATGCACCCTGGATATTCCGGTTACCCGACGACGCGCTCTATCCCGTGGCGGTCAAATTAGTGGAATGGTTCAACGCCACCGGCCACGTCGACCAGGCGTTTCTCTATGAACTGACACGCGGCAAAGAGCCTCGCACCGAGATTGTGCTGGGATTGAATGAGCCTGCCGATACTGCGTTGGCCGATGCGCTCATGGCGATCGTGACCCAAGCTGGGGTCGAGGCAGCGTCGTTTATCATTCGCTTCCTCCCTGACGAACCCTCGCACCGGGAAGGCCTGGCGCAAGCAGGACTGACGCCATTTTATCAACGACCGGCGCCGTCGCACCACCTGCGTCACTGATCGCCTCATGGGTGAGGCTAGGCAAAGCGCAATTTGTCCCCAGACACTGGTTCAATGCAAGCGCAAGCAGCGCCAAATTGATTTTCGACGGCGCGTTGTTGCCCCATTCGTAAAGTAGCGTCCCTGCATCATTACGCACCTGCAAGCGTTTGCCGTTGTGACCCCAGACCATATGCATCGTAATACCTCTATGACGGGAGAAGCCCCAGCGCGAGGTTAGTGTCACGACTTGGATCGCCCATCATGGGGGCGTCCGTTTGGATACTCGAAAGAGCACCGCGCCAGTTATGTTGCCGGCATCGTTGATGGTATAGCCATAGCGCTCTGTCAACGCTTTGCGCTCTGCGCGCGCCCCATCCTCCTGGCCCTCGGTCGTGGCATTACCCAGGAAAAATCTCAGGGCACGAACCTTCCGATCGCTCTCATTCGAGCCCAGGGCCTCTTCAACGGCTGCAGGGACAGGATAGGACCCTGTTCTTGGGACCGAATAACGTACGTAGAGCTGCAATGGCATCCTGAGATCGATCGCCCCTAGCTATCGACCTGCGTCATACGATCGAACACTTCGTCGGGAACAAATTGCTGCACACGTCCCGAGCGCAACACGCCCAGCCCCCAGTCACGCAGAATACCTCTGTTTGCGACAAGTCTCCGGGCAGCTTCGGTCGACTCATGCGCGGGTTTGACGAGTGCCCACCGAGGCATGAGACCGTACTGCAGGTCCATGCCGAAGTCTCCCTCTATGATTTTGCGCAATTCTCCTGTCGCGCCTTTATGTGTGAATCCTATTCGTGTCGCGTCCTCCAATATGAGCATAATGCTGCTTAGAATGCGTGACTGCTCGCACATGACGGATGGATCGAGATCAAAGGCGATTTCTTCACTCGATGCCATAGGAAAGATGCGGTATTTGAAAAAAAGCATCAATTCAAATCGTATGCATAAAAGCGGCGTACTAATGGCCGCCATTAACAGCACATTGTGCAGCGATTCGCCTAGGGTGAGGGCTTTTGCTCGGTCGCCTGCTTCATGTGACTCACGCAGCAAGATGACGATAGCTGCAACACTATCCAGATCGGCGCGCACTTCAAGCATTTTTAATGTGCGGCCAAGTGTGGGACGCCTTACGTAGCGTCTGAACTCGATGTAATTTGGATTAAATACGGCTTGTTGCACCCCAAGGCGCAAGGCGCGCAGGAGCTCATTGCCTTTGTCTTGAAGCGGATGGCTGACATCCAAGGCAAGCCATGCGTGCGTGGTCAAAATATCCTCGGTCTGCGGTGCAACGCGGCTGGCTGCTTTGACCGTTTCATCTCCGGGTCTAATAAGGCCACGTGCATACTTTGACCACAAATTATGGTGGTGCGGCGCTTGATCGCCGCGCGCAGATTTGTAGGTATGCGGTTGAATTTTTTTCCCTACGGCATAGGCCGTACGTTCCCGTGTTTCCAGACGGACTTCCTCAAACCATGCGCCGCATGCCAACACGTCAATGGCATGGCGCGTTGCGAGGGGTTCGGAAGCACTCAAAAAACAAGCCATGAGTTTTAGCCGCTCGGGCGTATAGTCCTTCTGATAAATCAATGGCTTACGCTTTTTCATGCTCTAAAAATAGAGTAACGGAGTCAAATAATTTTCCCTTCTGGCCCCTTGCGACGTCCATAGCTACGCTACGTGTCATGACTGGACTTGACTGCACGATGGCTAATGGCGATGGCAACGCCCTTGAGGCGTTAACGAATGCGTTAGAGCATGATTTGCTTCAGCGTTATGGCCCGCTCGTCGGACAGGACGACCTACGTCAAGCATTGGGGTATCCCACCATGGATGCGTTCCGCCAGGCATACGTCCGGGGGTTAGTCCCTATTCCGGTTTTTCCCCTACCGAATCGCCGAGGCAAATATGCCCTTGTCAAAGATCTGGCAGGGTGGCTGGCCACATTGCGGCAAGAAGTACGTCAATCACCCCCGCGACGGGAGTGAGACAGAGATAAGTACGCAGCTTTCCGGTTGAGTGAAGGACCATTCACAACATGTAAACAACGCGGCGTACCTGGCCGCTGTCACGAAGCCGACCCCACTTACACCAAAGGAGGTGCGCCACCCGATATCACGAACGTTTTGCCGCCCCTCACGGCAATAAAAAAGCCCCTTCGGCCGCAACCAAAGAGGCTTTTGAGGTACCAAAGTGCTGGGATCTCAGATCGCACAGTACCTCCATTGTCGCCGCGACGCAAGCATCCCTGCCGGGATGAGGGGCGGCTTTTGCCCTGGAGGTACCAGACATGCAGAACCTATCCAACGCGGCCCCCAAGAGGGAGGCGGCGATAGACCCCCATTGCTCCAACGCTCCCCCAACGGGGACCAGCCCAGGCACTATTGCGCCCTTTTCGCCTCGCGCTCTTACCAGACCCGAGCGACGTCGCGGCGACCTTTATATCTATCGATCCCCGAAGATGGTGCGCACCGTCGAGTTAATCGGCTGTCTCAATACGGCATTGGCGCTCACGTTTGAGTTTGACCCCAACATCACGGCATACGTGGAGCGCCCAAGAATCCTGGCCTTGGCGTCCGGGACCAAGATGGAGTTCGCATTTTGGACTCGTGAGCAAAAAGGAAGAGAGCGCTTTTGGCTTTCTGTCGCGGCAAGCGACACACTCCACACGTCAACACCCCGTCGAGAGCATCGCCACACGCGCGACGTGATCGAGGCCGCGCAAGCTGCCCATATCGCAGTCGAATTCTGCTTTGAGGACAACCTACGCCGGCAATCGGCAATATTGAGCACGTGGTACAGACTTCTTCCCTACGTACAAAGTGCGCGCATTCTTCCTCATCGTGAATCGCTGAGGCACCAGGTTCTGACGATGTTTCACATCGTCGCGCAAGCCATGGTCGAACAAATCGAACTGCAACTTCAGGCTTTTCGTGCCGCTGATGTTCGTGCAGTCATCTTCGACCTCGTGCATAGCGGTGAGTTGATGATGACCGATCCAACACGGCTTGGCCGTTTCAGCGTCATTGCCAGGAGGGACGGCCATGCGTGACTGCCCTCTCTCCATTGTCGGCGTGGACGTACGAAATTTTGTACGTCCCGCATCCAGCGACATCGTTGTCCACCATCAAGCCATCTACAAAGCCCGGTGCGCAGCGCTCATTGATGTCGCCGGCGGCAGAGCCATCACCGCAGCCGCCAAGCACCACGGGGTCGACCCGCGCACCGTCGGTCGCGACTGTGAGATCGCCATGGAATTGGCACTCGATGGCTTGCGCGTCGGCTTTAGAGCATGCATTCCTTTCAGGCACAGGCGTCCGAAGTTGGCACCGGCTGAGGCCCTTATTGAGGCGCCAATAACGAAAGGTCCGTATGCCTTTTCGCAACTGTTAATGCGATGCGTCAAACTCAAAAAGTTGGTCGACGACTACAAAGGAGCTCTCCCTGGAGGTAACCGCAAGGTTCGCACTTTCGATCGACTTTTCGGGCAGTTTAAGGCCACTGTTCGCGCTGAGCTGAGCGACAAAGACTATCCCTTCACCGTCAAGGACGAAGGGCGACGTGCCCTCCTCACCTACATCAAGCGTGTGCGGCTTGCACGGCTTGAGGCCGGCGCCGCAGACGTTGAGGATAGCCAGCCCAACGTGGTGCGATTCAGTCAGCTCTTTCATCTGGCCCCGCTGGACCGTATCGAGTTTGATGCACACAAGGTGGACGTCGATTGGCATCTCAACCTGGAAGCGCCCAACGGGAAGTTCGCCAAACGTCATATCGAGTGCGTCACGCTATTAGCGGCGATCTGTGCCGTATCGCGATACCTGTTGGGTTACGTGCTCGTTTTAGGTAGCTACAACCGCCTGGATGTTTTGCGCTTGTTTCACAGGGTGCTTTCACCCTGGCATCCACGGCAATTGATCGTCCCGGATATGCAATATCCAGTTGGCGCGCAACTGGGTCTGCCGGTCAACGAACATGGTGAGGGGCCGCGTGGCGTCGCTATTGCAGGGGACAACGCGCTCGCGCATCACGCAGACGTGTGCGTGGAAAATCTCGTCGCTCACTACCGCGGCATCCTGAACTTTGGCCCGGCGCACGTCCCGGAAGTTCGACCCTACGTTGAGGCGCTATTTCGTCTTCTGGAACAAGGTGCTCTGCGCCAGATCGCCGGAGGTTTTCAACCTGAAACGCGCACGCATGGCAAAACCCGTACGTCGTTTTTGAGTGCGGATGACCACCCATTCCACTATGAGGGCCTCGCGGATCTGATGGACGTCATTGCCGCGGGCTATAACGTCACGCCGCATTCTGGGCTTGGCGGACGGACACCGGCCAGTGTGTTGAATACCCATTTGGCCTCGGGATGGAGCTGGTATAGCAGCGATGCTCTTGCTGATGCCTCGCGTTTGACGACCATGCGCTTCTTCCCGCGTATCCGTGGCGATGGCTCAACGGGGCGTCTGCCGTTTGTTCAGTACTACGACGCGCACTATCGCAGCCAGAAACTGATGGGGCGACGTGATCTGGTTGGACAACGTTTTCCCGCGGAGGCCAACCTGGAAGACCTTCGTCACGTCGTATTGCTGAATCCCGAGGACGGCGCGCCATGGTCACGCCTGACAGCCCTGCCCCCGTGGGACCGTACCCCCCACGACTTGCATTTGCGTCAACAAATCATTCGCGCCCGAAACCGAGGGCTTCTCGAGTTGGTCGGCAGCCGCGATGCGATCGAGGCCTACCACGCTTTTACCCGCGAACAAGCAGCACAGGGGAAAGCCTCGCCCGATCTCTACGCGCGCGTCGATGCGCAATTCAAACCGTCTTCTCTCGCCACGAACGAAGCCAGCACGCGTCCGGTCGTACTTCCGCGGCGTGGCCCCACAAGCTTTGCTCACCGTAAGGACTAAGCCATGAATGCAGTAGCAGCTTTTCCTATGCCACACCCGCTTGAGCAGCTTTTTCGCCCCACCGTTGCAACGAACCCCATTGAGCGCCTTGCAGACGCCATTAATTCTGCGCTTGATGTTGGGTACCGTGGTCTTGGCATCTTCGGTTTTGCTCGTTTTGGAAAATCCGAAGCCGTGCAATATCTGATGCATCACCCTGAATGGATGGGGGATCGCAGAGCCGCGTTTTTCCGCATGGATGCGCCTGATGGGCATAAGCGCTCGGACACCACCTTCTTCAAAATGTGTATGGCACTTCTGGGGGTTCGCATTCCTGCGCGCGCAACCCAAGTCGAGTTAGGTGCGATGGTAGCGGGCCGACTGATCGAGATCTGCCAGAACGCCGGAACACGGCTGATTGTGCTTTTTATTGACGAAGCGCAGCGTCTGGTACCAACCGACTACGAGAACCTGGTCTCCTTGGACAACAGGATGACACAAGCTGGCTATTACCTGTTTATTGCCTTTGTGCATCAGCGCGACATCACAGGTTTTACGAACGAAACCATTGCGAGCAACGATCACCCACCTCATGTTGTTGGAAGGTTTCTTATCCGCAAGCACGAATTCACCGGGCTTTGTGATACTGAGGAGGCTGCGTACGTTTTGTCTCGTTACGACGAGGGCACGGAATGGCCGCCAGGCTCTGCCATCAGCTTCACTCAACACTATGCATGCCAGGCCTTTGCAAACGGCTTTCGCATGTCTCAGTACGCCACTCGCTTGTGGGCGATGGCCTCCAATCTTCGTACAGAAGCACGCTTACCTCCAAACTGGACATGGCCCATGAAAACGTTCGAGGCCACCGTCGTGTATCTGCTTACGGTGATTGTGCCACGCACGCCTTCATTCGAAAGCTTTACAGATCAGGATCTCGCTGAAGCACTCCATGCGTCGGGTCTGGTCGAGCTCGAGTTGTCACGCCACACCTACAAGCCCAAGGGGGACCAATGAACGCTCTTCCGAAGTTTTCAGACAGTGACAAATATGTTCCTCGGCGCTTGCTTGGCGAAAACTGGGCCAACTACGCAGGTAGCTCACGTTTCGGTGTTTTTTGGCGTGCTGCACGACTCAATCACTTAGCCAAGAGCGAACTCCGTTCTGCATTGGGCGTTACCCTTCGCCTAAATGAAAACCCATTCGAAAAGCTCACTCATACAGAGGCGGCATCGGATAGGTTGCTAAGCTTGTCGGCGGATGGCGCGCTGGACCCTACCTATTGGCCGCTGGAGTACTGGTGGCCGTTTGGTGGTCCCATCCCTTGGGACGTGATGCCCTGGCACTTTCGTATCTGTCCGGTATGTGCCCGCCACTGCTATCACTCCATGCTTTTTCAAGCACCGGGTGTTCATCACTGCCCGTGGCATCGCGTTGCGCTAATCGACGCATGCCCCCGTTGTGATCGCCCGCTGCTCAGCGGAACGAGCGAGGGTGTGCCGTTAGGGGCGTGTTCCTGCGGGCACGATCTGGTTGACTATGTCGCTACGATAGAGGGCGATATCGCGACGTTGCCTGCCAAACGTCGCGTTATTGAGGGTTATGGCATCTGGGCGGCGGCGAGCCGACGCATCAACTACCTTGTTCCACCGACGCGGTGGGATGCTCTTGGACGCCACGCACTCGATGCGCTCACTGTGTCGCCTCCCGACGTGCTGCTACCGGCGCAGCATGAGGGGTGCAGCCCATACAATGATCAGCTGTTTATCGAGCGCATATCTTTAGAGCGATCCATCCGTTATGACCGATGCCGCCTTAGCCCGAATAGCGGCTTACTGTCCTTAAGGCCCTCGGTCGTATCTTTGCCATCACCTTGGAAGGATCCGTTGGTGCATATTGGGAGCGAATTGGCGCGGATGCTGCAGCCAACCGGCTTAAAACGATTGGCTTCCGACCAAAACGCACGGCATGCCACGCGCCAAATCTCGCTATTTCCTGGAATCAACGGTGTGTATCTCCATACGGAGGCTGTAGATCCAGTCACGCTTCATGTGCTGAGTGGCCTTGCGTCGGCCATGTATTCCGATAAAAAGACTGGCAAGGGAGATACCCTGGCAGCGCGGGTGCAGGCCCACTCCCTCGGGCAAGCGTTGTTGCAGCGTACTATCCAGCGAGTACTTTCTCGGGGATATGCCGATGGGGTTCGAGTGACCCTTGGCCGGTACGCTCCAGAATTGTATGACCAACGTAAGACCAGGCCTAAAACGCGTTGTCCGTGGACGGTTATCTGCCTACCACCGGAGCGGATGCCATCAGCAAGGATCGCCTGGACGCTTCAACCAGGCACCTACTAACTCTTTATTTAGCAGCAATCTTCAAAGCCGAGGCAATCATGCCTCGGCTTTCTTTTCGATTCGTAGACCCATTGCCGCAAGCATTGAACTGAACATCAGTGACCGAATCACCCCATACTTGTTTGCGGCGCGATTGAAACCAAGCACAATTTTCAACGTTTGTCCGAACGGAGGCACAGTTTTCCGCTGAGAAAGGCGCATATACGGCGACTTGGCTGCCAAGACCCTGCAGCTAAATCAATCACTTAAAAAGTCATGAAATTCCGTGGCAGACAGACAATGATCTTCCGGTGCAGGCGAACAGAAATCCGATCCCGACCTTCCCTTCACCATCACGCCGGTGGCGAGCTTCGATCTGCCTTGGCGCATCGCGTTTCTGCCCGATGGTCGCATGCTTGTGACCGAGAAGGTCGGCCGCGTCGATCTGGTTGCTCCGCAGGGCGCCAAGACCGAAATCGCGGGCGTCCCGCCCTGCTATGTTGAAGGTCAGGACGGCATGCTGGGTGTCTTCCTTTCGCCGCATTACGTCACTGACCACAATGTGTATCTCACCTATGTCGCGCCGGGTAAACTATGGCGGCGGCGTGGCGCTGGGTCGGGGGCGGCTGGTGCTGGATGGCAAGCAGCCGCGATTGGACGGCTTTCAGGTGTTGTGGCAGCAGATGCCTACCGACAAGGGCGGCCAGCCCGGCGGTCAGATCGCCTTCTCACCAGATGGTAAGTACCTTTTCCTCACGCTTGGGGACCGCCAGCGCTTCACTCCCGCGCAGGATCCCAGCCAACCGGTAGGCAAGATTCTGCGGCTGACGCTGGATGGCAAACCCGCTCCGGGCAATCCATGGGCAGGCAAAGTTGGCGCTCGCACCATTCCGCTGATTGATCCGGCAGCCGATACCGAGAAAGCCAAGACGGCGCCGGTAGTCAGCACTTATACATTCCCCGGGCCCAACCTGACGCCGGCCGAAACCTGGACCACCGGCCACCGCACACCTTATGGCCTCGCCTTTGCTCCCGATGGCCGTCTGTGGGAACTCGAGCACGGCCCGCGCGGTGGCGACAAACTGAACCTGATCCAGCGTGGCAAGAACTACGGTTGGCCGCTGGTCTCCTACGGCATCAACTATGACGGCGTACCCATTCCAAACCCTGATACGCGGCCCGATCTCGCCAAGCCAGTGATCTATTGGGTGCCGGTGATCGCGCCGGGCAATCTCATGTTCTACAAGGGCAACACGTTCCCGCATTGGAATGGCAGCGCCTTGCTCAGCGGCCTTGTCAGCGAGTCCATCGTTCGCGTCGAGTTTGACCACAAGGGTGGCGCCACCGCGGTGCAGCGCTGGAGCATCGGCAAACGCGTCCGCGATATCGAAGAGACGCCGGATGGCTCGCTCTGGATGCTGCAAGACGCCGAATCCGGCGGCCTGTTCCACCTCACCCCGAAATAATTCGACGCATCAGCTGCCGCTTCGGGCACACACATCCATTGCGCGGATCGAGCTTAGGTGGCTTTGTAGCGGCGTGATGATTTCAGTGCGCCGTTCGATGCCGCCTCTGCTTTATTTTCTCAAAAAGGCTGGCAAGGGGATGCAGCCCCCTCGAAGATATCCGCACGCCAAGCATGGGCAACAACGAACCGCGAGAGCGACTATCGTTGCCAGCTGCGGCCTCTTCACATGCCGGAGGAGCAAGCCATGTTGTCTGAGCACTCCGATGTCCTGTCCCAGGTACTCAAGCTGATACGCCTTCGCGGCGATCGCGTTTTCCATGGCGAACTAGGCAGCGCTACCGAAGTGAATTTCCCTCCGGGGCCGGCTACCTTCCTGCATCTGCGCAGCGGGGAGCTGTCGGTGTCCCTCCCCCATGAGGCCCCGGTATTGCTGCGCCCCGGCGATTTTGTTCTGTTGCCACATGCGGATGGATACACGATCCGAAGCGAGTCGAGCAGCAAGCCGCGTCAATGCTTCGAGGCGGCCATAGACGTTAGCCCGAGCAGAAATGCCCAGACGTTTAGATGGGCAATGGACGATGGCACTGCGGGATCCTTTCTTGCAGGGTCGTTTTATTTTGATGGCGCGCCGTTACGCTCCTTGCTAACCGGGCTCCCCAGGCTTATTCATCTGACATGCGACAAAGTCAGCGAACCTGCCTGGTTGGCCGCCATCGCGCATTTTCTGGAGGTGGAATCGCGCAGCGCCGGCCCGGGGTCATCGCTGATGATCTCGCGGCTCATCGATCTGCTGGTTATACGCACCTTGCGCATGTGGGTCAGCCGGCAAGGTAACCGTATCGGCTGGCTGTCAGGACTGAGCGATGAACGCGTGGGACGCGCGTTGAACGCGATGCATCGGGAGCCCTACCGTGCCTGGACGGTCGCCGCGCTCGCCCAAACGGCAATGATGTCGCGCTCGACGTTTTCCAATCGTTTTACGGCGGTCGTGGGGCTTTCACCATTGCGCTATCTGACACGTTGGCGATTGACGATCGCCGCTGACCTGCTGCGCGCAGGGACGTTGAAAGTGACTGAGGTGGCGCGCGACGTGGGCTATGGTTCGGAAGCTGCCTTCAGTCGCGCCTTCAAGGAAGAGTTTGGCTATCCACCGCGCGATGCACATCGAATCGCACAGCCGAGTGTCTTTCTCGTGCGAAGTTCGGAACTCACTGACGATCCCTTTGGACGTTCATTGAAGTGAGTTGAGTCGGCCCTCGAATCGCGCCGATCAGCATCGTGGTTCCGAATCCACGAAACATACGATGGATCATGCAAACGGGACACCAGGTTATGGTGAGTCCCCGATGCGCTCCCTAGAGTTGGCAGCCAAAGCCCTCCCCCATCCATGGAACGCGGAAGTGGCGGCGTACCTGCGGCTTTTTAAAAGCCAGATTCCAACTCACGGCATCGGCACCGATGCCTCTATAAGGAAGCTCCACAGATGAAACTCCCACTTGCTGCCCTTCTCACGTCAGCCATGGCTTTCGGTACCAGCGCCATGGCTGCGGAGAAGCCGCCCATTGTCCTGGTCCACGGTGCTTTCGAAGACGCCCAGATATGGGGCCATGTCACCGCCAAACTTCAAGCGGATGGCTATAAGGTTGTCGCGGTCGATCTGCCCGGCCGACCGGGTGCACCCGCTGCACCGGACAAGGTCAGCCTCGACCTTTATCGCGACACCGTCGTGAATGCGCTGGACAAATTCCATCATCCTGCCGTGCTGGTGGGGCACAGCTTCGGTGGCATCGTCATCGCCGACGCCGCGGAAAAGACGCCGAACAAGATCAAGACCCTGGTCTTTGTCGCAGCCTATCTGCCGCAAGACGGCGACTCGCTCGTGTCGATGGCCAACAAGGACGCAGACGCCAAAATCGGCCCGCACCTGCAGAACGACAAGGCAAAGGGCCTTGCTTCCATCGACTATTCGGCGCGCGCCGATCTGTTTGCCAATGGTGGTCCTGCAGAGCTGCGCAAGGTGATCCCGGATCTGATTCTGGACGAGCCCGTGGGCCCGCTGGCCACTCCCGTGCACGTGACGGCCGCCAACTTCGGCAAGGTCGACAAGGTCTATATCCATACGGCGATGGATCAGGTCATCAGCCCGTCATTCCAGGCCAAGATGGTTGCGGCTACGCCGGTGCGGGCCGAGTACACCCTGCCGACAGGTCATACGCCATTCCTTACCGACCCGGACGGTTTGGCGAAGGCGATCGAGGCGGCTGCAAAATAAACGGCATAGCGTCGCCACGCTTCATCGAAGCGAACGGCTGAATTGCTCGATGGCTGGATCGCTCTGGCGAGCCTTGTTCGTCACCCAGTCCTTATCCATGCCTGCATAGAAACGAAAAAGCCGCTCTCGATCGAGGGCGGCTTTTTCATGCATGCGCAAGGTCAAGATCGAGCCGGCATGACGTGCCGCAAGGGATTTCCTCGGCATTTCGGCTTTCGGCGCTGACAAGGGTCGACCCTACGATAGGTCATGCAAACGAGACGCCACGATATGGTCAGTCTCCGACGTCTTCCCTAGAGTGCTCGGCCAGATTCCTCACATCTCGTGGAGGAAAATTGTCGTCATCGAATCTTCGAACGTGCACCGACCTGGGAAAAGATTGAACCATCGACGTCTTGCGACCGATGCCGCATCCGTCGAGGAGATGGAGAAACAACGCGTGCCATCCCACCGGGGTGATGCATTGTCGCAGGTACTCAAGCTGGTTCGTCTTCGTGGCGACATCGTGTTCCACGGCGAGCTGGGCGCCAGTACCGAGGTGATCTTCCCACCAGGGCCGGCCGGCTTCCTGCATCTGCGTGACGGCGAAGCATTGATCTCGCAAAGAGAGGGTGAGCCGGTACTCCTGAAACCGGGCGACTTTGTTCTGCTGCTGCACACCGATGGCTATACGCTGCGTGATCGAGCTGGCGGTGACGTGCACCGCCGCATCGAGGCAAATGTGTCTTTCAACCCCTGCCAGGAAACGCGCACCGTACGCTGGGGCGGCAACCATGGCATCGTGGGATGCTTTCTCGCGGGGATATTCCATTTCAACGGTGAGCCATTGCGATCTTTGCTCACAGGGCTTCCTGGCCTCATTCATGTCAAACACGATAGCGATGACGTGCCGTCGTGGATGGCAACGCTCTCGCAGTTCCTGACCGACGAGTCGAGCAACATCGGTCCGGGCTCCTCCCTCATGATCTCCAGGCTCATCGACCTGCTGGTCATCCGCACCTTGCGCACATGGATCAACAGTCAGGGTAGTCGGCTCGGATGGCTGTTCGGACTAAGCGACGAACGTATCGGGCGGGCATTGAATGCGATGCATCTCGAGCCAGGCCGCGCGTGGACGGTGGCGTCGCTGGCAGGCACTGCGGCGATGTCGAGATCCATCTTTTCAAACCGATTCACCGCAGTGGTAGGTGTACCGCCGCTGCGCTACCTGACGCGATGGCGCTTGAGCATCGCGGCGGAGTGGTTGCACGCAGGCACGTTCAAGGTATCGGAAGTCGCTCACAAAGCGGGGTATGGATCAGAAGCGGCCTTCAGCCGGGCATTCAAGGCACAGTTCGGTTACCCGCCGCGCGATACGCGCCGTATGGCACCGGCCGAAATTTTTCGCATGCGAATGCCACAGACCGGTTAGATGGCTCTTCGAACCGGTGCTGATCGATAGCGCACCCGTTTATTAACCGACACCCGTATAGACGATTGCACCCATTGCGACGCCGATCCTTGGCACACCTTTCTGCATTACTGCCTGGTTTCAAACCCCTACAAACGCACACAGGTCGGCATGCAATTGCTCCGCATGCGTATACATCAGCCCATGTGGTGCGCCTTCATAGACCTTGAACGTGCAGTGGGGGATCAATGCAGCCGTTGGGGAACCTGCCAGATCAATCGGGACGGATGCATCTTTGGTTCCGTGAATGAGCAGGGTCGGAACGTCGATTTTAGGGAGTTCTGCGCGAAAGTCCGTGCAGGTCACGGCGCGGTTGCATTCGATCG
The DNA here is from genome assembly GCF_003363155.1 of Dyella monticola. Classification (GTDB taxonomy): domain Bacteria; phylum Pseudomonadota; class Gammaproteobacteria; order Xanthomonadales; family Rhodanobacteraceae; genus Dyella_B; species Dyella_B monticola. Next base: position 159,616 of record NZ_QRBE01000002.1, read on the forward strand.
CCACGGGCACCGACGTTTCCATCAGGAGTCTCGCGCCCCATTGCATCATCTGTTCCGATGTTTCAGGGATAAAAAAAGGCGGGGTATTGTCGACGATCCACTTGGGGAAATCGTTCTGCCAAAGGGCGCGAACCATTTCGAATTTCTCTTCAGGAACGCCTAGCGGGTTATCGGCCGTCTTCGTCAAATACGGCAACACAGGTGCAATGAGCGCGATGCGCTTGACCCTGCTGCTGCCGTGGCGCGTCAGATAGCGCACAATTTCCGAACCGCCCATCGAATGGCCGACCAGCGTCAACTCACGCAGATCAAGGGTATTGATGACATCGGCCAGGTCGTCGGCAAGCGTGTCGTAATCGTAGCCGGTGGGAGGGCAATCAGAGCGGCCGTGCCCTCGCCGATCGAAAGCCAAGCATCTCATCCTGTCGCCGAGCGCCGCGAACTGGTAGTCCCACATACGGCTCTGAAGCGCCCAGGAGTGCACAAAGAGTACTGGCGCCCCCTGCCCCCATTCACGCCAATATAAAGAGACTCCATCGCGCGTCGTGATCTGCGAACTCAGCGTGCTCATGCCCTCTCCCTACCGTCGTCTTAGAGCGGTTGTCCGGTTGGCGAGGAGACTAACAAGGCGTGCTGACAGGTTCTGTCAGCAGAGTGGGCGTTGAGCGCACGTCACGATGAACCGCCGATGCCGTTCTATCCACCCGTCGCGAGCGCGGCCATGAAGGCCGCGCAGCATTGGATCAACGAACCGACGCGATAAAGCTATCGAACGTTTTCTGAAACTCCAGCCATTGATCGAGCATGACGAAATGACGTGCCAATACCCTGCCCCTACTGCTTGTCGACATTTATGTAATACAGGTCAGTGGCTACTTTGAACTGATCTTTCGTCAGCGGCGTATTCATCCACTGCCAGCGGGTGGTGGGATGAATGATCTGCCAGTGTCCCGGCTCGCCGACGCGTACCGGCATGGCAAAGTTATCGACATTGGCATTCCACTTATACATGACCATTCCCGGACTTTCTCCAAATAGAAGGTCAAGTGTGGGAATGTGCGGGTACCGAAGGTATTGGTCGAAGATCGGCGTCAGATCCATGCCAGTGTGTTGGTTGAAATAAGTGACTACATCACTGGTGGAAATACTCTGGTACTTAAAGTGCTGGAACAAGCCATGCAGCACGTCCCACCAGCGCTGGTCGTCGTTGACCACGCTGCGGAGCGTATTGAGCATCAACGCGCCCTTGAAGTACTGGTCCTCGGGCGCCTCCGCGCCGACGCCATACTCCGGAATGATCGGCCGCAGATTCTCGACCTTGGACTGATAGCCGTTAACGTACTCAAGCGAGGCGGCCTTGCCCCAGTGATATTCGACGTAAAGGCTTTCCAGATAGGTGGTAAAACCCTCGTGGATCCACATGTCGGCGAGGTCGGATGCCGTGACGCCATTGGCGAACCACTCGTGCCCGCTCTCGTGGATGATGATGAAGTCGAACTTCAGTGCATAAGGGGTTCCGCCCCAATCCATCCCCAGATAGCCGTTTTTGAATCCGTTTCCGTACGTAACCGCGCTCTGGTGTTCCATGCCGGAATAAGGCACCTCAACGAGCTTGTAACCGTCACTCGCGAACGGATACTCGCCAAAGTAGTGCTGGTAGGCCTCCATCATGCCACCCACCTGCTTGAACTGACTTCGTGCTTTTTCCAGATCCTGCGGCAGGACGTAATAGTTGCCCCACTTGTCCGAAAAATGCACATAGTTTCCTATGTTCACCGATACATCGTAACTGTTGATCGGGTTTTGGACCTTCCAGTTCCATTGCGTGTAGCCGTCGTGCAGATCAACCTTGCCCGCGAATTTTCCATTGGAAACATCGGTCAGGCCGTTCGGCACCGCCACACTGATATCCATGCCCTCTTGCGGCTTATCACGCCATTCCTCCTTACTCGGCCACCATGTACTGGCGCCGCCTTCACCCTCATCGGCGGTATACACCCACGCGTTCCCGTCTGGGTCCTTGCCGAACGTAAAGTCACCAAATCTCCCCTGATGTACGGGATGACCGGAATAGTAAAAATCAATCGAATAGGTTTGCCCCTCGTGCAGCATCTGCGGAAAATCGATGAATACAGCACGTTCCAGGCGATCGTACTTGAGAGTCGCGTTCCCAAAGAGGATCTTGTCCACGGCAAGCGGCTGCTGCAGGTCGATCTGAATACGGTTACCGTCTTTGAGCATGCGAAAACGGATGGTGTTCACACCACTGACTGTCTCTGCCTTGGGATCGACGCGTATATTCAGGTGGTAATACAGCAAATCGTTGTTCGCGCGATACGGGCCGTTGGCCCCTCGTATCATCTGATCTCGCGTGGGCATCGGCGTCTCGATACCCAGTTGTTGTTCCATCTGCTGCCGTTTCTGCTGGAGCTCTTTGCGCCGTTCCTGTCGCTCGGAGGCGGACAGTGTTTGCGCCGGCTTCTTGTCCTGCGCCTGCCCCTGTGTTTGCGTGCTACCTGCGCCAACAGCCGCCTGACTAGCGGCGAAAGCGACGGGCGGCACCATCAGAGCCAGTGCGCTTATCGTCCCCCCTAAGACCATCAGGTGCCGCAACCGGAGGACCCCAGCGCAACGACACAGGCGTTGTTCGCACCAGGCGCGAACTGCAGCAACTTTCTGACTCATGAAATCCCCCCGCTCATCACCAGAAAACGTAATGGCATCATCTGCTGTGCTGATCAAATCCCTGACGGTCACTATCCTTGCTCTTGGCTTGGTATCTTGAACTCGTGTGGCGGCCTACTCGGCAAGGTATTTATTGGAACAATCCCAGCATGCACCGCTGCTCGCGTATTCCTTGTAACCAAGAGCTGAGTGTTCGGCAGAATGAAAAAACTGCGCCAGCCAGTAGGTCATAGCATGTCTGCGACATCTCCATGCAGTCTCGTACTGCTACCAGGACGTGTCTTGTGATTTATGTGGCTGCACGATGCGGAAATCGGCATAACTGGAAGTGATTGATGCCGGATCGCAAGGGCAGTCGCGTTTCTCGCCTTCTTGCACTTCGGCCCGACTCTGTCGTCATTCATGGCAGGAAGAAAAAACGAGACGCTATGAGAGGCGTCGTACCAGTATTCGATGGCTGCGAGTGTCGCAAGCGCGACCACCATTCGAGCGAAATTAGCCGGTTGCTGCCATGACGCCGCGGTGCCGTGCGCGAACATGTGTCGATTCAACCACGTCACCCCATCATATTCGTGGGTATTGCAGAAAAAATGATTCTTGAGCCACCTTCGAAATGTTTCAAAGGCGAAAACACGCTCGCCTTGCCCGAATAGATAGTCACAAGTCTTATATTCTGGCGGCACCCACATACGGTCAAAATGTAGTTGTGCCGCAGTCTCTATTGCGCGGTTCACAGCATGATCAATTTTGTCCGGTGCGGTAGCATTTGTACCAAGATCCGAAACAATTCTTGTGAGGCTGCCTTCGATCGCCGGTATCAATGCTCCGACACTGGTAGCCCAATATCCGCTATATGCGCCTAGATAAGCTTCCTGCGCTAATGGCACGATTTCTTTAAGGCTGCGAGCGACGGGTAATATCTGTTCGATGCAAACTGCCTGGAAAGCTAATGTATAAAGGGTTGACGTGTGATATTTGAAAAGATCGAGCGCCCGTTCTCTCGTCACATGCCTGACGGAAGCAAGTAGCTTAGAAACTTCACCCATCGGTAGCCATAGCGGCATAAACCACTCGACTTTGTCCCAAAGAGCGGCCTGGTCGTCGTGTTGTTTTCGCCTTATTTGCCAGTTCTCATCGCCGCAAACCGGAATGGTCGGGAAGCATGCTTTGCCACCTTCGACGATCAGAACAATGCACGGCGTCGGATGGAAAACCCCGACATCTGCGAGTTTCGCGACCGGATTGATAAGCCGCTTTTCGTTAGCCCATTTTTCAATGAGTTCTGGCGTCAGAGCATTCAGTGAATCGCCCCGGGATTTGTGGAGGCTCGAACTCTTGAGAGAATGGAGCCATGACCAAGTCGAAGCAATTTTCCCCAGAAGTCCGTGAGCGTGCGGTCCGGATGGTGCAAGAGCACCGTGGTGAGTATCCATCGTTGTGGGCGGCGGTCGAGTCGATCGCACCGAAGATCGGCTGTGTACCGCAAACACTGTTGACGTGGGTGCAACGGCAGGAGGTCGATGCCGGCGTGAGAGAAGGCGTGACCACGACGGAAGCCAAGCGCGTCAAAGAGCTAGAACGCGAGGTCAAGGAGCTGCGCCGCGCCAACGAGATCCTGAAGCTGGCCAGCGCGTTTTTCGCCCAGGCGGAGCTCGACCGCCGACTGAAGTCCTGAGGGCCTTCGTCGATACGCACCGAAGCACGTTCGGGGTCGAGCCGATCTGCAAAGTCTTGCAGATCGCCCCGTCGGGTTACCGTGTGCATGCTGCACGCCAGCGCCAGCCGGAACGACGTCCGGTGCGAACGCAGCGCGACGAGCAGTTGGCGCCAGAGATCCAGCGCGTCTGGTACACCAACTTGCAGGTCTACGGCGCCATCAAGGTCTGGCGGCAACTCGGTCGCGAAGGCATCGTGGCGGCGCGATGCACGGTCGAGCGACTGATGCGCAAGCATGGGCTGCGCGGCGTCATGCGCGGCAAGGTCGTGCGCACCACGGTCAGCGATCGTGATGCACCGCGCCCGCTGGACAAGGTCAATCGGCAGTTCCGTGCTGACCGACCCAACCAGCTATGGGTCTCCGATTTCACGTACGTCTCGACCTGGCAAGGCTGGCTGTACGTCGCGTTTGTCATCGACGTCTTCGCCCGTCGCATCGTCGGTTGGCGGGTCAGCGATTCGATGCGTACGGACTTCGTATTGGATGCGCTCGAGCAAGCGCTATACGCCCGTCGTCCGGAGCGCGATGGCACCTCGATCCACCACAGCGATCGAGGCTCGCAATACGTCTCCATCCGCTATAGCGAACGCCTGGCTGAAGCGGGAATCGAACCTTCGGTGGGAAGTCGCGGCGACAGCTACGACAACGCGCTCGCTGAGACCATCAATGGGCTCTACAAGGCCGAGTTGATTCACTGCAGAGGACCATGGAAAACCAAGGCGGCCGTGGAGCTTGCGACGCTGGGATGGGTAGCTTGGTTCAACACCCAGCGGCTGCTTGCACCGATTGGCTATATCCCGCCGGCAGAGGCCGAGGCAAACTACTACCGGCAACTCGCCCAATCACGAGTCGCTGAATCAGCATGACTTAAACCAAACAGCCTCCACGAAAGACGGGGCGGTTCAGCCGACACTGGTGTCGCCGAGCATGGAGGTAAATGAACGTCTGTTCCAACTTGAAAGCGGTCGGATCTTTCTCACAGAGTCGGCTGCACGCAATGGGTCGGAAGCAGACGCCCGCCCTACCCTCGATAACACGGGCTAATCGCATTCAGGGCAGCGCCCTGCTCCAATAGGCGGTAGACGTATCCCCATTGGCAAAGTCGCTTCGAAACCAAGCTAATGAACACCGTTAAAATCACGCCATGATCACGCTGCGTTGCACCACCAAGTTATTGAAGCGCCTTCATCAGTCGGCCAAGCTACCAGCGCCTCCTGTTCCGACCAATCCGCTGGGTGAGTGGTACGCCGATCTCGACTTCTTCGAGCGCAAACCGTTCTTGACGCTGCTAAATGCGAGTACTGGCGCCGGGCTTGTACTCCCCGGCCATGCCAAATTCTTGAAGTACCTCCACATTCATGCCGGGCAGCAGCTCTTCAAGCTCTTGCTGCACTATGACTTTGACCCGGAATGGCCTCAGTGCAGTGCCGAATTGGCTGCCTGGGAAGCGCCGCCGACATATGCAAACACCAGTGATCGCAGTCTGTTGGGATCGATGAATCGGTTCAAGCTCGAAGCTTGGCACCGCTTCGCTGACGGGAATCGTTCGCTTCCGGAAGTTGCCGCCAGTTGGTGGGAGGGAATCTTCAGCCACCCTACACTCCCCAAGTCGCATCACGAAAGCGGCCACTATCATCGGCCATTGAACCTAGTCTTTGATAAACTCGCTCCGCCCGACACCGTGCTCATCGACTATGGCCGAAGGTGGGTTCATCCCTTGGTCGCTGCCAACGACGACGCTTGAAAGCGATCGGTCGGCCATTTGAGGCCGTAACAGTGGCATGCCTACGTCTCAGCAGACAACGAACAGTGCCTTTTGAGAAACAAGATCCGCGCCCGTCCTACCGCTGATAACCCTCCCTAATCACTCTGCCTAGGGTCCATATGTGGACTGCCTCTTCTTGTGGATAGGGCCGGCTGGCTCAAACCTCTAGAGGCACAGCAAGTCGCGTGGAGTAGCGCAGAGGGCCATAGCGACATCCTTCGATACAGGAAGGATCTTCAACGGCTGGCATGTACGTCAGCCGTTTCGATCGCACCCGGCGGCACCATGCAGTGCGGTTACCTGTCCGAACGCTACCAAAGACAGCTGGCGCAGACAGTCGACCGCCACCGGAAAGATATCCAACGCCGACAACTCGCACTGTTCTAGCGCAGCACCCTATCCGCAAGACGGCCAGCGCAGTAAATGGGCTGGTAGATACTCCCGACCTACGTATACGAATGGCCGTCTACTTGGATGGCAACACCCCCGAAACAACGCTGATTGTCAGCAAGAATATTGCGGCCCGTCTCGGCTTGAAATTGTCGTTGCTGCGCATCCTGGTCCCGTAACACAGCATGTAAGTGCGCCTACCGCTGAACACCAACAGCGAGCACAGCACAGCCCAAACTCAATACTACGCTCCGATTTACGCTGCGGCGGACGCGGAGGCGGCGGCATCCCTTGCACGAGCATGGGCTTGCAGCGCGAACGAACCATCGCAACCGAGCGCCGAAGGGTAGCTACTCGGACCAGTAGAAGGCGCTCGGCGTGATCCAGCGCAAGCTGCCAAAGAGCGGGCATCGTCTGCGCTGCTTTCGCGCGAAGTTCAGGGAGCTGGAGGATGTTGTGGAGGCGTTCCGCCGCGACGACATCGCCCTGATGTCTCCTCGCCTTGCTCTCGCAACCGCGGCGAAATATTCTCTGGCTGCGCAGTTCCATAGGTGTTCGTCACCGGGGGATGTATGGGAAATTTCGCTTGGCTGATGCTGCTGGGTTTCACAGTACCGGGCGCCATCATCTGCCTGATCCATCACCGACTCGTCAGGCGAACGCGCTGATGTACATGGGCCACTACGCCATCGCATTGGGCGCACGTCGCCGGTTGCAGGCATTGCCTATGGCATGGTTGTTGTTCGCCTCCATTGAACCGGATCTGCATGACGTGCTGGGCAGCTTGGTTCCGGCACTGAGCATCGGCCCCGATACGCATACTCTTCTCGGCGTATGCGCGGCCGCCATCGTGGTCGCCACGATCACGTCACTAATCTTCCGTCGCATAGACCTGGCGCTTGGCGCCGGCATGCTCGTGTTGTCGCATGTCGCCGCCGACTATCTCACCAGCCGGCTGCCTCTTTGGCGGCATGGTCCCGTGGTTGGACTTCATCTGTACGCGACGCACTGGGTGGATTTCCTGCTAGAAGCCGGCACCATCGCCATCGGCTTGGCGCTGTACGCCAGTTCGCCCGACCTGCGTCGTCCAGCACGTGGCGGCGTGGCCGTCATTGCTATTGTGATGCTGGCCTGTCAGGCCGTTTGGAACTTCGGATTAGACGGCGGCTGACCCCCTTACTTCGTTTTGGCCTTAGCGGCCCCGCCACGGGACACAAGGCTGAAGCGGTCAAGCAAGTCACCGAGGGGGGTGCTAAAACCTGCGCCTACAACGTCGTGCTGGGCCTGCATACGCTGTATGGACAACTGGCCGAACTGACCATAACCGTCCGTCCGCTTCAGGAACGCTGCCTAGCCACTCAATCGATGCCCGTTAGATATCCGCGGGAATCTGTGGAGTCACTCGTCATCTACTGAGTCAATTTGGATCAGAATGATCTTGCCCTGAATCATGGACACTTAGTTAAGCGACATGTTGTAGCTCAAACTCGACGGGGCTGAGATAACCCAGGGTGGAGTGGAGTGCTAGAGTCATTAGGGCCTTTGCCGCCGATGTTCTGTGGGCGGTTTCTGCGGCCACAGGTCGTGTAAATGAAGTGCACCCCGAAATCATCAACGTTCGGCGGCGCGTCTTCAACTGGCCACTCTATTCCGTAGCGAATACACGTCCACATAGCTTACATCGGCCATAGTGCCGTTTTTAATGTTCTTGGAGGTCACATAGAACTTGGACGTTGTTCAGTATCAGCATTTAGCGTTTCGCCGGACAGTAGGCCGAACATACGCGTAGAGCATAAAGTATGCCGCTTTCACAAATATGTAATTGGTTCACACGTATCTGGGCTGATGTTGCGATCGCGTTCTCAGTTGACGCCTCGCGCAAAATCACTTTGATCGAGTTTTCCCCTCCCCTGCGTATTACCTTGAAAGACCTGCTTGCGAGGAGAAGCGCTTATGCTTATGGCTAGCTCTTCGGTGACACGCACCCAGCGGATTGCGGTCCGTTATGAGACGGCTTTCGGCTTTCTCGTCAATCCATACAACTTGGTCTTGTGGTCATTCGTCGACATCACCGAATTGCATAAGGCAGGCGACGGTTGGTGGAGTGTGCGGACACTGGCTGGACCTGCGCGGATGAGGACGCTATGCAATGCGCCATCGGGCGTGATCGACTTCGAATTCGATTTTGCGGATTGGAAGTGGCTGATTCCCACCCGCCTGTTGAGAAACGCCGGAGGCTGCGATTACGTCATCACGCTCTTGGCGTGGGACGACCAACCCGGAGGCATTTTCAGCGAACAGCTTTTACTCATCGACCAGAAGCTGGTCCGCCTCAAACTTCTGCTCGAAGCGCAGGAGGCTATCGGCTCATTCAGGAAAAATCGGGCGCCAAATCAGGAGAATTAAGTGCCACCCAATTCGCGACGAAGCCACGCGCGCGCCATGCGCCACTCCCGCGTCACGGTCGCCGTGGAGATATCCAGCGTCTGCGCGATCTCCTCCAACGTCATGCCGCCAAAGAATTTCATTTCCACCACCTTCGCTTGTTGGGGGTCGACGTCGGCCAGCTTGGTGAGAGCGGCGTCTATCGATTCGAGGTCGACCGGATCCTCCATGGCAATGTCGATCTCGGTGATCGCGAGCCGGTTTTCACGCTGCGGGCGCTTCGCGGCGTGCTGGCGCCTGGCATAGTCGATCAGGACCTGCCGCATCGCGTGGGAGGTAATTCCCATCAGGTGACCGCGGTCCATCAGTTCGGGGCGTTCGCTGCCAAGCATCTTCAAGTATGTTTCGTGCACCAGCGCCGTCGTGCTGAGCGTGGAGAAACCGTCCACCTCCGACAGCCTGCGCCGCGCCATCTGCCTTAGCGAGGCGTACACGGCGGAAAAAAGCGAAGCGAACGCTGCGTCGTCACCGGATCTGCTGGCCGCGATCATCTGCGTGATGGAAGGATCGGATTGCATCGTCTATACACCTGATACTTTCTTGTTGACGCATGGTTGCAACGGCGCAGGGTGTTCCGCGCTCTGTTTTTTTACGGCCTGCTCGTATTGTGCGGAGAAGATCGCAGCCTTGCTGCAATTGCCCAGGGCGGCGTCCGTCTCGTAGTCATCTTTTGCCAGACGTTCGGCCTGGGCGTATTTTCCCTCTCCCAATAGCAGATCGACGTGCAACGACTTGCCCCGCGCTGCCGTACCGGGCAACTGCGCCTCGACGGTCTCAAGCCGTTGCAGTGACGCTTCAGCCTGACCGTAGTGCTTGTTGTGAACCTGTGCGTTCGTCAGCTGATAAAGGATCTCTTCATAGACATCCACATAGCCATCGGGGGCTTTATGCCCCAGCACTGCATCGGCTTGCGCAAAGTAACGTTCGGCGTTCGCATCATTCACCCCTAACTGCGTGGCGCCCAAACTGTAAAGCGTATGCGCGTAGACCAATTTGTCGATCCCGCTTTGCTGGTGCGCCGCCAGCGCCGGCAGTGTGCCTTGAAGAAGTTGTGCTGCCTCGGCCTTGCGTCCCAGCTTCACCAACGCAATCGCTTCGTTGCCTGTCAATTGCAAATAGAAGCGGTCCTCTGGGCCGGCCACGGCGCGGGCGACTTGCCTGGCCTGTTCGTATATCGGCACGGAGGCTTCCCGCTGGCCCGCGCCGCCCAGGGTAACTGCTAAATCGTTGAGTATCACCGCGTAGCTCATGTCGGAGGTTCCGATGACTCGCGCATGATCGGCAATGATGGATTTAAATAATGGAATGGCCTTCGCTGGGTCCAGCAGTTTTTGGGCTTGCGCCTGCGATGCGCGAAACTCCAGTGTTGACGGCGCATCGAACCCCTTGCTCTTGGCTGAGCTGTTGACGGCCAAGGTCAATGCATCGAAAGCCGCTTGATAATCACCTTTGGACTGATAGGCCAAGCCCAGCGATTTATAGGCCTCCGGAAGGAGCGATTCTTCGTTCCGCTCGCGTACCGTTTCGATCTCGGCGCGCAAGGCGGGAATCGCCTTGTCCAGATTCGCATCGGCCGCGAGCACCGAATTTTGAAGCTTTCCGATGCTTATTTGATCGGGTAGGTCTTGCTTGTCGGACACGTTTTGCAGCGCATTTTCGGCTTTGTCGTAGTACGCGATTGCCTCGCGGAAGTTGCCATCCGTCGAATGAGCGTTGGCAATGGCAATAAGTATGTTAACGCGATCGACGGCAGACGCAGGCCCGTTGCCGAGATAAGTCAATGCCGCTTGAAGCGTTGCGATACCTTTCTTGTTCAGCCCTAGGCCGTTGTAAGCGTAGCCAATGGTGGCGAGAATCGTTGCCCTAATCTCAGGATCGAGCGACCTTTTCGACTCCAGTCCGTGGACGCTCGTGTCCAGAGCTTCCCGAACTGTGACTGTTTCACCGCGCGACTTGCTGGGATCGGCTTCTGCGAAAAAGTTGTTGATGAATGCGACCACCTGCTCAGCACGGTCGCGCTCCAGTTGCGTGCGCTGCAATTGCACCTGGCGCACCACGGCAAAGCCAGTGATCAATAGTACGAAGGCGGATATCGTGGCGATTTTCCATCGATTGCGCTGCACAAAACGCCGTGAACGATAGATCACACTGCCTCTGCGCGCAGCGACCGGCCTGGATGCAAGGAATCGGCGAAGATCCGTACCCAATTCATACACTGAGGTGTATCGATCTTCTGGCCGTTTACGCAACGTTTTCAGCACGATGGCGTCGAGGTCGCCAGGAACCGATATCACCTTGTTCACGTTGCCGCCAAGCACGACGGTTTGCGCATGGCTCGGTTTTTCTGGCTCTTTCTCGCAAACGCTGTGCGCCAACTCGAAAGTTTCGCCCGTTTTGGCAAGAAACGGTGGGCGTCCGGCCATGACTTCATACAGTACTGCACCGAGCGAATACACATCGGTTGCCGTGGTTAGCGCCTGCCCCTTCATCTGTTCCGGACTCGCGTAATAGGGTGTCAATAACCGTTGTGCGTCAACCGTACGGCAAGCAGCACTTGTATCGCCGTGGTCCAATAAGCGGGCGATACCGAAATCGAGCAATTTAGGTTCACCCTCGGCGGTCACGAGTATATTGCTGGGTTTCAAATCCCGATGCAGCACGAGATGTTGATGGGCATAGCTCACCGCCGCGCATACCTTCACAAACAGCTCTGCGCGCTGGCGTGCATTGAGCGAATGTGCGCTGCAATAGTCGGTGATCGGCAAACCGTCCACGTACTCCATTGCAATGAAGGGGCGGCCATCCTGCAAGGTTCCTGCTTCGATCAGATGGACGATATTCGGGTGATTCAATCGAGCGAGGATGGCGCCTTCGGCGCGAAATTGCGCCATCATCGTTTCGCTCAATCGCCCGGCTAAATGCAGCAGCTTGAGCGCGATCTGCTGGCGAACATCGCCGTTGCATCGCTCTGCGAGGTAAACGACACCGTGCCCCCCCTCTTCGAGGCGGCGAATGAAGTGGTAATTGCGCGGTGTGTCCACTTCAACGACATCATCCGCGCCTGGTTCGAACAGGTAGGCAAGGTCGCTGTCGAGAAACGATGAATCGTCTGGCTCCAACGATGCGATCAGCCACTGCACTTCGTTGAAGAGTTCCGCATCACCGCCACAGCGCACTGTAAGGAACGCCGACCGTTCGGTCGGATCGAGATCGAGTGCGGCATGTGCCAACGCCTTTGCCTGGCGGTACCGCTCCGAATGTGCGTCGCCCATTCGATTGCCCCCTGGAATTCCGCAGTGCTCGCGGAATGCGCGCGTCCAAGATAGCGCCGGACGGGGCGGAAAATAAAGTCACGGGCGTTCCGGCGGGTCTATCCGGGCACGTCCCGGCAAGCTGAACAGCCAGAAATCGGTCCGTGATCGACCTCACAAACGTTTTGCGTATTCCTTCATGACCGGCAAAAAAAACGACGTTACGACGTCTTGACCGCCGGATCGAGGGGTTAAGGCCACGCGCTGCTTCGAAGGACGGCTTCCGCCGCTCTCGACTGTGACCGCCCTAGCCCACCTTATCCATTGAGGAAATCGTCATGCAAACGCAGCGTCGCCGCCCCATTCCGCGCAAGAGCGCAATGTCACTGGCCATTTCACAGGTCGTCCGTCAGCGCAGCGCGGTGCTGACAGCCTCCGCGCTGATCGGCATGGCCAGCTTCGGGCCGGCGACAGCCCTGGCGCAGAGTGTCGTCAATGCAGGCCCATCGGGCAGCATTTTGGTGACCAATAACGTAAACGGTTCGGTCATCAACAACAGCAGCATTACGGAGACGCCACCCGCCACGTACGGATTGGAGCTTCAAGATGCATCCGTGACGGACCAAGTCACGAATAACGGCACGATCGGTGCTGGGGGAGTGGGTCTTGCACTGACGACCACGACCACCGGCGGGTCCTCGGTCGGCGATGGCATCGTCAACGCTGGCCAAATCACGGGCGGCACGGCTGCCGTCTCGATTACCGGCAATTACACGATCAATAACGGCATCACGAACACGGCGACGGGCGCGTTGACGGCCAACGTTGGTCTCACGGTGGCGAATGGCGCCTCGGTCACAGGCGATATCGTTAATCAGGCAGGTGGCACCATTCAGGCAACCATAGACGGTATCGATGCGAACAACAGCACGTTGTCCGGCAACCTTACCAATGCCGGCGGCATTATCGCCGGCACTGGCAACGCCAGCTCTGGCAATGGCATCACCCTCGAAAATGGCACGACGCTAACTGGCACGCTGGAGAACGATGGGTCCATCGCCTCAGCTAACGGCAACGGCATGGTGGTTACGAACGCCACCGCCCAGGACGGTGTTGTCAACACGGGCACGATCAACAGCGATCAGTCCGATATCGCAGTCAGCGGTACGTCCGTTGTCACCAACGGCATCGTCAATTCGGGAACGCTGACGTCGCCCACGGCTACCGGTCAATCCGACGATGGCATCGTTGTCTCGGGTGCCACCGTCAACGGTGATATTCAAAATACGAGTAACGGTCAGATCAGCAGCAACTATGCGGGTATCAATCTGGTGAGCGGCGCCACTATCACTGGCAATATCACCAATGCCGGTTCCGTTTCCCAAGACCAAATTGGCGTATTCCTTTCGCAAAGCACCCTCAACGGCAACCTCGTCAATAACGGGACGATCCAATCGGCCGCTTACGCGCTTGAAGCGTATGGCGGGACCACCATCAATGGCGACGTTGTCAATACAGGAACGGTCAATGGCAATACCGAAGCGCTACTGCTGGTAGGGGGCGGAACGCTTCCCGCAGCGATTCTCAACGGAAGCATCATCAACAGCGGCACCCTCGCCGGCGTGGGGCCGGGCAACGGCTTTGTGCCCGTGTCCGGGATCGATGACCAAGGGACCATCACTGGTAGCATTACCAACAGTGGCAGCATTACCGGCGTCAATGCCGGTATCGACATCAGCGGCGGCAGCGTTGCCAAAGGCGTCAGCAATAGCGCCACGATCGCGGGCGGCGGTGTCGGCATCGCCGTTGTCAACGGTGGCAGCGTCCAGAACGGCATCACCAACCAGGCGAGTGCCAGCATCCAAGGCAGTGGCGCGGGTATCGAAGTCGATGGCAGCGGCAGCGCCGTTTCGGGCGGCATCGCCAACAGCGGCAAGATCGTTGCCGCGAATGGCGACGGCATCGAGCTTGCCAACGGCGCGGCGGTCACGGGCGATATCGTCAATCAGGCGGGCGCCACCATTCAAAGCCAGACCGGCGTATACATTTCGCAAAGCACACTCAGCGGCAACCTCGTCAATAACGGCACGGTGCAATCGGGCGCTTACGGTCTTGAGGAAGGCATCGGGTCCACCATCAATGGCAACATCGTCAATACGGGAACGGTCAGCGGCATTCCCGAAGCGATAACGCTGGTAGGAAATCCCGGCAAGGGGACCACCGGAGCCGCGATTCTCAACGGCAGCATCATCAATAGCGGAACCCTTTCCAGCCAGGGACCGGGGCCAGGCACCGGCGCGGCGGTGGCAGTGTCCGCGATCGAAGATGAAGGGACCATCACCGGAAGCATCAGCAACAGCGGTTCCATTACCTCCACTGGCAATGGTATCGACATCGACGACGGCAGCGTTGCTAAAGGCATTAGCAATAGCGGCACCGTCACGTGGGAAAGTACCGGCAACGGAGGCGACGGCATCTTGATCGGCATCGGTGGCAACGTCCAGGACGGGATCACCAATCAGGTGGGCGCCAGCATTCAAGGCACCGTTGTGGGGATCGGCGTCGAAGGCAGTTCCGTTTCGGGTGGCATTGCCAACAGTGGTAAGATCGTTGCCACGAATGGCGACGGCATACAGCTTGCCAATATTCCGGGCGCCGCCAACGCGACGGTCACGGGTGATATCGTCAATCAGGCGGGCGGCACCATTCAGGCAACCACAGACGGTATTCGCATATACGACAGCACCGTGTCCGGCACCATCACCAGTGGCGGCAGCATTACCGCCAACAGTGGCAATGGCATCGCCCTCGAAAATGACGCCACGCTAAGCGGAACGCTGGAGAACGATGGGACCATAGCGTCAACCAACGGCAACGGCATATTGGTTGCGAACTCCACCGCCAAGAACGGTATTGTCAACACGGGCACGATCAACAGTAATGCGGGCGACATCGAAGTCAGCGGTACGTCCGTGGTCACCAACGGCATCGTCAATTCGGGAACGCTGACATCGCCCACGGCAGATCCATCCGAAGATGCCATCGTTATCGCGGGCGCCACCGTCAACGGCGGCATTCAAAACACGAGTAACGGCAAGATCATCGGCAGCATCATCAACAGCGGAACCCTTTCCGCAGCCGGGCCAGGCATGGTGTCCGGGATCGACGATCAAGGGAGCATCGCTGGCAGCATTGCCAACAGCGGCACCATTAGCGGCGTTGACGCCGGCATCGACATCAGCGGCGGCAGCGTCGCTCAGGGCATTAGCAATAGCGCCACCATCACGGGAGGTGGTGTCGGTATCGACGTTTTAGACGGCGGCAGCGTCCAAAATGGAATCACCAATCTGGCGGGCGCCAGCATCCAAGGCAGTGCCGCGGGTATTGAGGTCAGTGGCAGCGGCAGCGCCGTTTCGGGCGACATGGCCAACAGCGGCAAGATCGTTGCCACGAATGGCGACGGCATTGCGCTTACCAACGGCGCGGCGGTCACGGGGGATATCGTCAATCAGACGGGCGGTATCATTCAGGCAACCGCCGACGGTATTGATGTGAACAACAGCACCGTGTCCGGCAACATCACCAATGGCGGCAGCATTACCGCCGGCACGGGCACCGCCAGCATTGGCAATGGCATCGCCGTTGAAAATGGCGCGACGCTCAGCGGAACGCTGGAGAACGATGGGTCCATCACGTCAGCCAAAGGCAATGGCATAGCGGTTGCGAGCGCCACCGCCAAGAACGGTATTGTCAACACGGGCACGATCAAAAGCTATCTGACCGCCATTGGGGTCTCGGGTACGTCCGTGGTCACCAACGGCATCGTTAATTCGGGAACGCTGACATCTTCCGCGGCAGGTTCCTCCGCGAATGCCATCGTTGTTTCGGGTGCCACCGTCAGCGGCGGCATTCAAAACACGAGTAACGGTCAGATCACCAGCAGCAACGTAGGCATCAGTTTGGTGAGCGGCAGCACCATCAATGGTGGTATCACCAACGATGGTTCCATTACCGACGACAACATTGGCGTAACCGTTTTTCAAAGCACACTCAACGGCAACCTCACCAATAACGGCACGGTTCAATCGACCGCTTACGCTCTTGATGAGAATGCGGGGTCCACCATCAATGGAAACATTGTCAATGCAGGGGCAGTCAAAGGCAATGTCGACTCGATATTTATAGACGGGAGCGGCGGAGCGCTTCTCAACGGCAGCATCCTCAATAGCGGAACCCTTTCCAGCGTGGGGCCGAGCAACGGTGCTGAGCCCGTGTCCGCGATCGAGGACCAAGGGACCATCACTGGCAGCATTACTAACAGCGGCACCATTACCACTCTTGGTACCGGTATCGACATCAACGGCGGCAGCGTTGCTCAAGGCATTAGCAATAGCGCCGCGATCACGGGAGGCAGTGTCGGCATCGACGTCATTAACAGTGGCAGCGTTCAGAACGGGATCACCAATCAAACGGGCGCCAGCATTCAAGGTGCCAATGCCGGTGTCGACGTCAGTGGCAGCGGCAGCGCCGTTTCGGGTGGTATGGCCAACAGCGGCAAGATCATTGCCACAAATGGTGGCGGCATTGCGCTTGCCAACGGTGCCGCGGTCACGGGGGATATCGTTAATCAGGCGGATGGCACCATTCAGGGAACCGCCGACGGTATTGGCGTAAACAACAGTACCGTGTCCGGCACCATCACCAATGGCGGCAGCATTACCGCCAGCAATGGCAACGGCATCACCCTCGAAAATGGTGCGACGCTCAGCGATGGCATCGCCAATCAGGCGGGCGCCAGCATTCAAGGCACCAATGCGGGCATCGACGTTAATGGCAGCACGATTGCCGGTGGCATCGCCAACGCGGGCAGCATCACGTCCACCACCGGCAACGGTATTTCCGTCGAAAACGCAGGCCAGATTACTGGCGTGATCAACAACGCCTCCACCGGCCTGATCAGTGGCGTGATGGGGCTTAGCATCAGCGGTTCGACCGGCTCACCGTCTTACGTGGTGACCAACAACGGCCAACTCACCGGCACGGGTGGCACCGCGATCAGTTCCGATGCGGCGATGACCCTCAATCAAAGTGCCGGGCAGATCAGCGGCGATGTGCTTTTGTCGACGGTAGGAAGCGTCAACAATACGATCAATTTGAGTGGCGGTTCGATCACCGGGATTGTGAACTACGAGGCGGGCAACAACGTGCTCCAATGGACCGGTGGCACGGCCGGTCCGTCCATCACGTTCAACGGCAGCAATGGCCTCGCCGTCTTGACGAATCTCACCGGCGCCAATGTCGGCGCGACCGTTCTCGATGGCAACCAGGGCGTTAACGAACTGGTGTTCGATAACACGGCACTCACGGGCGCCGCGCAGTTTCAACACTTCGAAGCGGTCCAGCTGACCCACGGGTCGAACCTTGCGCTCAACGGCAACCTGGTGCTTGGCAACAGCGGCGCGGGCACGGGCACGCTGTCGATCGATGCGACCTCGACGCTGGGTGCCGGCGGCGGCAATTTTGCCGTGAGTCCTTTCGCAGCGGGTCAAGCCGTCACCGTGACCAATAGTGGAACGATCGATCTCACCAACGGCACGACGGGCGTGGGGAATGTCTTTACCGTCAACGGCAACTATGCGGGCAACAATGGCTTGTTGAAGGTTCGGACGGTACTGGGCGGCGACAACTCGACCACCGATGAGCTGGTTGTTAATGGCAATACGTCCGGCGCCACGACGTTGAGTGTGACGAACGTGGCTGGCGCCGGTGCGCCGACCGTCAATGGCATCGAAGTGGTCAATGTGAGCGGCGCCTCGAAAGGTACGTTTGCGCTGCAAGGCAACGACGTCTTCCAAGGTCAGCAAGCCGTCGTGGCCGGTGCTTACGCGTATCGCTTGTATCAAGGCACGCCGAGCTCGAACAACGGTGACTGGTATCTGCGTTCGGTGCTTGTCAATCCGTCGACCCAAACGATCACGAAGGGCAGCCCGCCGCCGCCGCCGTCGCCGCTCTATCAGCCTGGCGTGCCGCTGTACGAAGCCTATGCAGGCGCGCTGGAGCAGATGAACACACTCGACACGCTGTTCCAGCGCATCGGCGATCGTCAGTGGGAAGGCTCGCAGGCCAAGGGTGCCATGCAACCCGGCGAGGGCCTGTGGATGCGCGTGGACGGTGGTTTTGAATCGTTCAAGCCGGAGGTCACCACCAGCGACGCCGATTACAACTTGTCGACCTGGAAAGCCGAGATCGGCATCGATAAAACGCTGGGCGAAAATGAGAGCGGCAAGGTAGTGGGGAGTGCGATGGTGCAGTACGGCCGCTATCAATCGGACGTAACGTCGATCTATGGCGATGGACGCATCAAGACCGACGGCGTTGGTTTCGGCGGAGCGCTCACCTGGTTTGGCAATAACGGCTTTTATGTCGATGCACAGGGCCGTTGGACCAACTTCAGCACGAACTTGGACTCGACCTCGGCCACGCAACTCACTGAAAACGACAACCACGGTTACGGTTACACCTTGGGCCTTGAAGTGGGTCGACGCTTCCAGTTGAACGATCAATGGTCGGTGATTCCTCAGGCGCAAGTGGTCTACGGCAAAGTGTCGTTCGACAGCTTCACCGATGCGTTCGGTGCAAAAGTGACGCAAGAGCAAGGTAGAAATGCGACGGGTCGTGCTGGCCTGATGTTCGACTACGGCCATACGTACAAGGGCTCAGCTGGCCCGGTCGCCACGCATGTCTATGCCATCGCCAATCTATACCAGAACCTGGGCGATGCAGCGGGTGTGAATGTTTCCGGCACCGATTTGATCACGCGCAATGAGCGTACCTGGGGCGGATTGGGTATCGGTGGTTCAATGGATTGGGCCGGCGGCCGCTATTCGGTTTACGGCGAAGTACAAGCGTCGACCGGCTTGAACGACTTCGGAAACTCGCATGCGCTCAACGGCACCGTGGGCTTCCGCATACGCTGGTGATGATGGGTGCACGTTGCCCATATGGCGGTGACGACGAAGGCAAATTCCCCGCCCGCCCGAGAGGGTACCCCCTGTGCCCTACTCTCTAAGAAGAAGGAACTCACCGGGGAAAAGGAGCTTCCGTCGTCACCGCCATGTGGGCAACCGGAAAAATCGAAACAGTCGACGCCATGTCTATTGGTTCGGTTCGCTGCACTCTTTATATCGAACATGTCGTCGGTTGACTCCGTCAGTTCCAGATCCAACCACTCCGTTGACAATCGTCACTTGAAAACGCAGGCATCATGAAGAAGCCATCCTTTACACGGCGTCGCGCATCACGTGAGTCCTTTTCATTTCCTGCCCACGGACTGTTCGTAGGCATCTATGGAACTATCGTCGGCGCGATGATCGCGTTGAACATGGTCACCGGCTATCACGACGGTTGGAGGTGGGGATGGCGCGGCTTCCTGATGTTCGGGCCGTTCTGGCTTTTTGCTGTCGTTTTCGCGCTGCTCGGGCGGTGCAGTATCGTCATTGACGACATGGCCATTGCCAAGCATCTCTTCGGATACACCTGGGAGAAAATTCGTTGGGACGAACTGGGCTGCGCCAAGGTGCGCTCAGTACGCACGCGAATGGGAACGCTCACGGTATTCGTGCTTGAAAAGAAGGCTGTGATAGCGACGTCCAAGAAAAGACGCCTATGGTTTACCGATGAAGTGGACATGCTCGGCAACCTGATCGGGAAAATCAATCGCGCGCTTCTCCAAAGCCGCATCCCTGTTTATGACGAACGCTTTGGCAAAACCATCGAGTTACGCCAGTTGCCTGCAATAATCGAGCCCGCTCGTCATGAGCTTGAGGCCACCCTGCGAACTAAGGCCGCGAGGCGACAGCCCCATGAGCGTTAAGCATCGAGCGTAGATTTTGTCTGCCGATACCAGGTTGGAATTAATACCTTTGCGCGCCGCGATTTTAGACACAGATTTAGGATTAAATTTCATCCCTCAAATATGTGCCCGTGGCAATGCATGCCATTAATTTTATGAGCTATTTAATGGAAGCGTATTTGCGCAGAAGGAAGACCGCACGCGCCTGAACCGGTTTTCCGATCAAGCCCGCCAAGAGCTGCCTGAATACACAGAGGCGCCATGTCTATTTGGCCAACTTGAGGGTTTTCATCAACGATGTGAGACGCATGACAAACATGCTGCCTTGTGTCTTTGCGGGGTTCGGCTGGGAGTACTTGAACTCCCGGTTCGGCAGCTGCTGCACTTCATGCCCAGGATCATCGGGATTGAATCCACGGCCCGCCCCCAAATGCTGGTTGAACTTGCCGCTCGATTTGAACATGTAGCGGTAAGCGCCCGTAAGCGTAAACTGGCTGGATTTTTGCGTGAAATTAAGCTTGGGCTGGTGCACATGATGAAGCGCCGAATAATCTTGACCCGGCGCTCCGTGAAGCTGCATCAACGCATCACGGTAAAACGCCCTGGCCGGATGGGCGACATCTCCTTCGATGCGCGCGCGTTGAGTGCTGTCTGGCTCCGTATCCATTTCCTTTTGCCTGCTGCCATAGGTAGGGCTAAAGGATGCAAAGTTGGAAGCCGCCTTGGATGCGTGCATGCGCGGGTTATCGATGGCGATCGCCAGCCCTTCGTCATAAGCCTGCTGGGCATTATGTGGATTGCGCCGCTTGATCGATTCGCCGGATGCAATGTGGTCGTTATTGGCCTCCCAGGCGCCCTGGGCCTTCGGTAACACAGGAAATCTGCTGTGGCCGATGGCCACGGGTGCCGCATACGTGCCTACATCCATAGGTTCAAGCGGCCCAGCAACGCGATCGGCGCGCCGGCGATCAATCAATTCGCCCTTGGCAAACCGATC
The DNA here is from genome assembly GCF_003363155.1 of Dyella monticola. GTDB lineage: Bacteria > Pseudomonadota > Gammaproteobacteria > Xanthomonadales > Rhodanobacteraceae > Dyella_B > Dyella_B monticola. Next base: position 180,718 of record NZ_QRBE01000002.1, read on the forward strand.
TTTCATGGCGTCGTTTTCACCCTTCCAAGTGCCAAACCCCATGTTCCACGAGTTGTTCTTCAGGGGCCGCCCGAGGTTGTGCACCTGGGTCTTGTCGAACTCATAAAAATCGCCGGCATGGTATGCGTAATTCTTACCGGTATTGGGGTCAGTCACTTTATTACTGAAGGTTCGCTTGCCGGCGTTCTTCCAGGCCGCGAAATCCTGGACGTTCATGGTTACGTAGCGACCCTTATTCTGGTACGCCGCGAAATAGCTGTCCTTCTGATACTGATGGACCTTGCCGCGTCCATCCATGCGAAAACTGACTTCCGGCATCTCGACTTCCTCCGGGCTGACGGCCGCGACGCAATACGCCCCATGGCCGCCTTCATCTAAAGCGCTACATCGCCTGAAAGCATCAAAACCTAGATCCCCTTTCCACACGCACTTGGCGTATCGAACACGCCATCCTGCTTGAAAGCGCATGAGCGAAGGCGTCTCCAAGATAGTAGAACCATGCCACCACCGCCGCAATGCCAGCGCCCAGAAGCTCGAAGGCATCGTGCCCAAACGCGCCCCTCGCCCTGTCGAGGTGGCTGAAGCCATTCAATCGGTGCTTCCAGTGGAATTGGAAGCGACGACACTCATTCAACGCACACGTTAAAGAACTCACTACTGCGGATGCGTAGACCATGGGAAACTTGTTTTCGCTTTCAATACACGAGTAAGAGCATGGACTTCTCGAAATCCATGTATTCGGTTTGGTTCGCTGGTGGATTCAAGCGCTTCAACACGACTGCTCGGGTGCACTCCCATAGGGCTAATAGCGGGGGCAGCATAAGATGTTCTGATCGGTTTTGGCTGGAATTTCTCTAGCTAGCGCTCCATCCGCTACATTTCTTCTTGACAGCGTGTGCTGCGCATCGGGAAACTAATCAAAGCAGTCATGAAGTTGCGCCTTTATCCTTACGCGCAGCGGGCCAGGGAAAGGGCCAAGGGGAAGGATCGAATAATCAGGGGGAATACGATGTCGCTACGTGGATTGTGGCTCTTGTCGCTTGTCGTGGTGCTCAGCGCATGCGCCACCGACAAGAATGTGACTGACTCAGCACAGTTGCCTCCGGGGACTGGCATCATGGTCGCCAACGTCCTGGTCAGATCGGTCGGCGGCGTGGCGTATCCGCCTGTCACCATCAACTTCGACAAAATGCATGGCTTGTCTCCGTCAAAGGTTGTTGCGCTGCCCTTGCGGAACAACCTCATCGTGATGCAACTCCCTGCGGGAGAGTACAGCTGGACCAGCGTCAAAATAGGTGACTTAACCGGCTCAACCTCTTATGGCATGCCCTTCACCATCGAAGCAGGAAAGATCAATTACGTCGGCGACGTTTTGCTGCTGCTCGATAGTTTCCACAAGAAGGTGTCTCAAGGGGGCCTGGCCCAGCCCACCTACAATATCTTTGTAAAAGACCTCTCGGCACATACGCTCCCTGTCGCAGCGTCCACCTATCCGGAACTGTGGCGCGCCTATCCCGTCGTAACTCACCTGACGCAGGATTTTCGGCACAAAGAGCCAACCGCTCCCCTCAGGATAGTGGGTGAATAAATCCCTTTCTCCACAATAAAGAAGCAAGGGAACCGCATTTTAGTAAGGCTGCACGCGGGGTATGCCTGCATCGATCGCCTCTTGGGCGATATCCCGTATCGGACGATGCAGGTTAGGTCTCAGCACGTGCGACTCACGGATGCTTTAATCGGCATCCAAATTTTGAGACGCACCGATGGATACCCTGCGCACGCCGACTTCCAGCCCCATCGCCCTGACGGCGACCCGCTTCGCTTGCGATGCGCTTCGCGCATGGTTTCGACCCAAGACAGGGGTCATGATCGTGCTTATGGGCATCAGCGCCACAGCACTGTGTGCCACCCACCCTGCGAGCCCGCTGTTTGGAGGCATCCTCCACGCGCGAGGCCCTCATGGTGTTTACACCGAAATCCGGTTCGAGCCGCATCGACTGATAGCGCGGGTGCATGAGCCTCACATGTGCGTCTTGCATGCGCACCTTGTGCACGGAGATCCGCATACCAGCCGTTATGCCATCGAGCCACCTCAGGGTGGACGCTTCTGCGATGAACTGGTCGATGGGGAAATCCTGATCCATCCGCATACGCCGAATGACGTGATCGCCGAGTTCCGATCGGTGCGAATGGATTGGTCAGGTCGATTTCGCCGCCAAACTCAGGCCCACTGATTGCTTATCGAAAGAGCACATACGCGACCATCCCCGATAACACAGCTTAATTACCCCGCTCTCGCACTATTCGACAAAGTGCTTCATTTCTTATGTGAGACCACCGACAACAATCGCGGTAGCTCGGGAATCTACGAAGTCGAAAGCCCAGCGGCGGATTCATTAACTTTCCTGCGGCCGTCTATCCGTCCTCACGCTTTGCGCGTGTAGCCAGTCTGACACGCAAAGGCGTGGAAGCAGGCTTGTCATTCGCCTTAACTATTGCGTGATACGAAAATCATCTAAATATGCTTTTTTACGTTTTGTCGTGCATAAATCGTTAGCTTGAGCTCCCGAGTGCATAAGGACGTGCGTTTTAGTCGCTTCGATCTAGCGGATATTTAACGACGCATATGGTTCGCTTGGGTCGGAGTACGCCAACACCAGGGGTTACCGATGTACGACGCACTCACACCCTCCATTCGCGCATGGAGCAAACGGATTCTGCAGACGATCGATGCGTGCGTGCGTGACCACAAGCAGGTTGACGTAGACAACGTTGTTAGCGCCCTTTCGTCCGTCGCGACCTGGCCAGGCTGCCCACAGTCCGGCATGCTTTTTTCTGCACCCATAACGCCAGCGTATCGCCGCATTCCGCTTGGCGTTGGTACAGCGCGCAATTATGAAGCGTTGTTGATTTTATGGCCTCCTGGGCATGCAACGCCCCTTCACGACCATGACGGCTTGTGGGGAATGGAATTCGTACTTGACGGTGTGTTGGAAGTGGAATCTTTCCAGCTTTGTCCGCAACCTCCGGTCCATTTGGAGCACGATCATAGCCTGGTCGTTGGCGTAGGTGATCACATTGCGTTTTCCCAAGCGGACTATGCACACCGATGCCGCAACCTCTCCAAGACCCGCCAAGCGCTTTCGCTGCACGTGTATGGTGGCGAATTAAATTGCTATCGCAGCTTCACTCACGACGACGGACAATGGTTTTCCGAATTTCATCGAACCACGCGCGATGAAGCGACATCTACGTAAGTACTCTGCTGTAACCTTCGCTCCCCCAAAAGGTCCTCACTATGTCAGACATCGCAATCATCGGCGGCGGCGCGGCGGGAGCGGCATTGTTCGGCGCGATCCTTTCACGGGATGCATCCAAGACCGTGCACTGGGTGACGGGGAACGCGCCTCATATTGGACGGGGTGTCGCCTACAGCACCTCGCACGATCGCCATCTGTTGAATGTACGCGCCAGTGGCATGGGTCTTTATTTGGATGCCGACGAGGACTTCATTGGCTATAGCACTCGACGTCGCCCAATGTCCAAGCCTACCGACTTTCTGCCGCGCCACCTGTTTGGCGAATATATCGAGTCGCAATTGGCCAAACGCATACGCAATGCAGAATGCAGTGGCCGGCGCTTCGCTATCGCTCCCACCATCGCATCAGGCATCAAGGCTTCGTTCAACGGCTATGAGATCGCGCTTGACAACGGTGGAACCGTAACGACTGAACGAGTCGTTCTGGCGTTGGGTGCCCTTTCACCGCGTCCATTGCGGACCGTTTCTACGCGCGCGCTTGGCAGCGGCGCGTATGTGCTGGATCCCTGGATGCTTGCTTCGCGGCCGATCCAACCGCGTAGGCTCATTGTGATCGGCACCGGGCTCACTGCCATCGACACCTTGATTTCGGCCGCCATCCGTTGGCCGGACATTGAGCTCATTGCTATTTCCCGCCATGGCTTGCTGCCGTTCGTGCATCCGGCGCTTCCCATTGATCCGTTCCCGCAGCAGGCTGAACTCAACGCCAGGCTTCTGAGATGTGGTGGCCCGACGCGTGCCTTCGCTGAAATCCGACGTACGTTCCGCGAACACCAGCACATCGATTGGCGCAGCGTGATTGACGGCATGCGCCCTATCAACGCGAAACTATGGCAGGACTTTACGCCGCGTCAACGCAAGCAGTTTCTGCGCCATGCACGATGGGTGTGGGAATCGGCGCGTCATCGCCTCGCCCCCCAATCGGCCGAGGTCATCCAGCAGCTGCGCGATGAAGGGCGTTTACAGATACTCGCCGCTCGCGTGCTCGACGTCGATGGTGAAGGCCCGCTTGATGTTACGGTTCGGTCCCGCGCAAGCCAGAAGGTGACTACGCTTCAGTCGGATATCGTCGTACAGGCAACGGGCCTGGACACCGCTGTCGCTTTCGCCGAACACTCCCTGTTGTCAGGGCTACTGAAAGACGGCCTGGCAACAGCCGATCCGTTGCAGCTCGGTGTGCAGGCCCAGCCTGACGGACGCTTGATCAATGCCGCTGGCGAAGTGCAGCCTGGGCTATATGCCATCGGCTCGCTGCTTCGCGGCAATCTATGGGAATGCACGGCCATGCCGGAGATCCGCAGTGCCGCCGATGCCTTGGCAAACCAACTGAGCGTGTCGCGCGGCGAACCGGCTAAATCATCCGCGCTGGTCGCATAGCTGACGGGCGAGTCGTCCTCGAAAGCCCGTACCATCGGCGCGCATCCGGAAGACTGGATCACACTATTTCAGCCGCCGACTATCGTGTGGTGGCTGGCCGCCCCCACGACGATGGCGCATCGCCAAGACGGAACTGGAGTGTCCCGCCGTTCCTCACCTGGTTGAAATCGATCCACGTCGACGTCAACGCGGCGCCATTGAGTGCAACGTCCTGGACGTAGGTCGAACCGGCATGGCTGGCGTCGATCTTAAGGGTTTTGCCATCAGCGAGTCGGATTGTCACATGGCTAAAGAGCGGGCTTGACAGCGTGAAGCCTGGGACGGCGGGCACTTCCGGATACAGTCCAAGTGCCGCCCACACAAACCAACCGGACGTGGCGCCTTCGTCCCAGATCTTCCGGTGACGACTCGGTCTGCGCGATGGCAGGGACGAGGGGCGGCACCTGGTCCGTACCAATCATCGGATCGACGTACTGCGTCAGCGCCATATCCCGCTCGCCGCTCGGGATATGGCCAGACGGATTGCTGACACATCCCGCGCTCAATAGCGCGACCATCACGGTGCCACGCACCCAGCATGTACGTTTCGTCACTTGGAGTCTCTTCGTGTTGAGGCGGCCGCTACAGCGCGGACACTTGCCTCATTTGAACACCGCTGCAAGGTTTGTAGCCATCCAGAATCCATTCGCGCCCCTGCCCTGGCGAAGCCATCGCAATCAAGACTTCCATTCTTCCGTGTAGGCAAAGCGCGTGGGCCGCAGCGACATATATTGCACGACGCGTGGTCGTTGCGCACGGTTTGGACTGCTGCCATGCGGCAACAGGTGATGCCAGATGATCATGTCGCCGCGCTTTGCGGCAATCGGTTTCATCGTCAAGGTGCGCCGCGCATGATTCTGCACATTCACGTCTGAGGGAACGCTTTTTAGCCACTGCTTCAGCGCGCGATGAAAGCCCGGCACGCAGCTGAATGCCCCCTGGTCCTCCGCAACGTCGGCGAGATACAGGATGCCTTGCAATTCAAAGCAGTGCGGCTCGGCGAGCGTGGCGTCCCAGTGCAAATGCGGTCCGGGAAATGGCCAGTTGTCGCGCTCCGGCGGATTGAATCCGCCTTGGTCGATGGTTACCCAAAGATCTTCGCGTCCCCACAGTTGGGCATGGGCCTTATGAATACGTGGCGCGCGACGATTGGCTACCAGCGCCGGGTGTCGCAGTAGCGGCACCCAGATGGAGTGCCCCAGCGATTGGCGATACCAGGACTCCGGGTCGTCGCGATCCATCCCTAAAAAATCGTAGATGGCCGTCTCTGCGATTTCCGCCGCTTGCGGACTGATCGCGTTACGCAGAATGACATAGCCATGCTCGTGCCAGTGGGCAAGCTCGTCGGCGGTCAACCCGTCGACATGCTCAAGATCGCCGACTTCGGCGCCGACGGCCTCGCCTGCGAGTGCACGCCGCAGGCGATCCAGCGAAGCTTCTTTCAGTTCGCCGCCATTGCGCTCGCATACCCAGGCTTCGAATTGCGCATAACTCGGCCGCTCCTGATGCAAATAGCGAAGCGTCTCCAGCACGTTAAGGCGCAAGCCAGCCAGCAACGTCTTCACGACATCCTGCGGCAGCCGCGCAGCAGATCCTGGCGCGCACTGGCAAGCCCAGTAAGTATGCAACTCCTTGATACCAAGGCTCGTCGCCGTCTCGACCATCGTGCTCCCCGCTGCTTCAATAGTTTTCCAGCCCCAGGCGTCTCGGCGGCGCCGCACGGAATCATGAGGCGTTTCGTGTCAGCGAGGAAGGGGCTGGCCTGCGAGCATCCCTCATGCATAACAACCGCCGGGTCGCGTTAATTTGCGTTCCAGATGCCGAAGTCGTAGCAAGGCCTCAAACAGCCATGTGCTCTGGCTCATGCTTTATCAGGGAGCGGGGCTGCAAGTACGGCGACGCAAGCGAAAGTAGGTGCCCTCGTCCGAACGTCAACCATCGTTTCGGCCCACAACAGCGAATGAAATGAGGTCAAAGGATTTCGTGTTTGCTCGTACGACCGAAGTGGTAGTGATAAAACCTTGCGGTCATGCGCGACCACTCCTCGTTGAAGTCCGCCTTGAATACTTCTCGCAACGGCTTGTTTAGCCCATCACGCCTCTGCGTCCCGGAGGCAACCCGCCCATTTGGAGATGGCGGTACGCTTTTTCCTGCGATTCCAATGCGGAAAGCAGACTTTCAAGTTAGCCAACGCGGTCCACGCGCCCTCATTGTCATCGCACAATCTTCACATTTGTAGGCGGATAGTCCCTGCGGTCGTCCGCCGCTGCGCGGTTTGAGGCGACATACCGAAATCAGCGCTGGGGGGCACTGATGTCAGGGAAGACAGGGGATATAACGGTGCGTCGGTGCCTGTCCACAGCGACAGGTTTACCGATTTTTGGGTTCGGTAAACAGAATGCTGCTGCGTGGGTGGCATCGCCCTTCCTCTTATACGAGACAGACGTCTTTACGGCTGATAGCCGCTATCGCCGCTCTCCAGCAACGGCAGCCATCGTGGTGCACCGAATTGAACACGGTTCGGTTTCGCTTTGGCCTGGTTTCGCCTCTTGCTCTTCACCGATTCACATCACTGCGGCCAACCGCGCGTCGCTCGCGATGCGGACGAAGGCCTGTGCGCGGTCGCGCATAGCCAAGGCCAAGGTGATGCGCATATCCCTCAATGGAGTGACGCCGTATGAAGATTGCTGACCCGCAGCTGGATCGTTTCTTTCGGGAGAACCCCGATTTCGACGTGACCACCTTCGACTTCATTGCCAACCAGACTGCGCTGCACGGAAAAAATATCTCCGCTGACAGCGCGACGGCGATGGCCGCGCTCCAGAGCTACCAGCGTCTGCTGGAGCTCAGCGATAGTCAGCACGTCGTATATACCCTGCGGCAGAACGGCTTTCACAGCGCACATCAGATCGCAGCCATGCCTGCGGAGCAATTCGTGTCCCGCACGAGCCACTGGCTGGACGGCGCGCTTGCCTCGCAGGTTCACGCGCGCGCGCTGGACATCAAGCACAAGATAACGCACCTGTGGGCAAATCTGATGGCGGCGCGCGGCGGCTCTGCCTTTGCGCAATGGCGCGGCGCCACGGTTGACGAAGACACACTGGGCGAAATTCAAGCGTTGCCCAGCTACAAGGATATGTTCGGCAATCAGAACTATTGCCAATGCGAGTCGTGCAAGTCGATTTTCGGTCCCGCGGCATATTACGTCGATATCATGCGGATCACTGACCGCTACGTCAGTAAGACCAATGAGACGACCATCCCTCCCGGCTATGCGTTGTCGGAGCGCCGGCACGACCTGTTTACGCTGCCGCTGAGCTGTGCCACCACCAACGACCTTCTGCCCTACCTGACCATTGTCAACAAGACTCTCGCAAAACACATTGCAGAGGAATCCAAGCAGGATGACGTGGCCCGATACCTGGCGACCACGACTTATCCGTTCGTCGCTCCTCACAATCAGCCATTGCGGCGCGTGCGTTTGACGCTAGGAAGCTTGGATCTGAGTCTGGCGGTGCTGTATGCCAGTACCAGCGGCCTTAAGAGCGAAGATCCGAGCGCCTTGGCGCGGGAATATCTGCAACTATCGAGCGAGCAGGCATCGTTCGTTGCCACGCCGATCACAGGTACGCCTGGCCTGCAATTGGCGTGGGGCCTGCGCACCGCCGGGCTGGACACCCTGAATCAGCTCGAGGTGTTTTCGCGCCAGTCAGGACTCACGCGCGCACACATTACCGAATTGACTCGGCAGGAGCTCAGTGCGGCCGAATTCGATGCCGGGCTGGCACACAACTTCTGGTTCAACCTCAGCCTGCCTGACTCACAAGCCGTGTGCATCGTGCTTGGCACGACCGCACCGGACACGATCGCCCATCTAGATTCCCAGACGCTCGACGCTATCAATCGCTATGTCCGACTCAGCCGGTGGAGCGGCATCAGCTTCGCGAACCTCGGTTATGCCCTGTCCAGCCTGCGCATCGGAGCACTCGATGCCCACGCCTTGCACAAGCTGGCGACAGCGCAAGGCGTTGTACAGGCATTGGGATGGAGTTGGGCGCGCGCTTCGGTTTTGTGGAATGTGATGTCCACGAGCGGCCGGTACGACGCCGACGTGATGATGTCGGTGTTCGACTGGGTATGGAATAACCCGGTGGTACGTGGAGACGGCGCGATCTACCACCCCGAAGACAACGCCAATCCGCTATACACCGACGAAGAGATCGTCGACTGGCACGTCGCCGAATCGAAGACCAGCGACAACCGTTTCAATATCTCCCGCCTGCGCGCCGGCTTGCAGTTAGATGCCTCCAACCTCATCGAGCTCGCCACGCTGGCTTTCCCTGATGAAGACATTGTTCCGCTCAATGTCCCTAATCTGTCGACGCTTTATCGCATCGCTTCGCTGGCCCAGGCTTGCCAGCTCGACATCGCCGATTTCGGTATGGTGGCCGGCTGGTTGCAGCTTGATCTGACCGAACCGCTGCCTGCGGATGCCGTCTCGCTGCTGTTGCTGTTCGCAACGTGGTTGCAGCAAGTTGCGCTGGACCCGCAGGAGCTCGCCTTCTTTGTCGATCAGGAAGCTCTGCCGGAGAGCGCAGGCCTCACGGCGCCGGTCTACGCCGATATGCAAGTTATCTGGTCGCAGGCTGCCAACGTTCTGTTTGCACCGGCTCAGCTCCTGGGTGACACCGTCGATGCCGAACGGGCATTGTTGATCTACGCGGCGCTCTTGCTTCTGACGCCTACACTCCTCATCGAGGTGGGTGAGGCATATAAGCGCTACGTACCGAATGCGCCCGCTCCTCCGCTGTCGCTGGTCCCACGGCGCGTCGACGCACAATCGCTAGAGCCGCTGCGTAAGTCGCCACTATCGCTGACCGCAGCGCAAGTGCAGCAGATTGTCACGGCATTGAATACCGCTCACGACGCACAGGTCGAAATACTCAATAGTGGCTTGGCCGGCCTGCTGGACAGCTCGGCGACCAGCATCGCGGCCCTGGGCGGGCTGATCACGGCACAGCCTGGCGCTCCGACCTGGATCGGCCGCTTGCTGCGACCGAGTGCAGCGAGCTGCGAGGAGTGGAAGCAGATCTCTGACACGCTGGGTGCCCTGCTCCGCTTGGACATGGCTTGCCGCGCTTTGGGCATCGCCGATGCGGTCGTCGTGGCTATCACGTCCAATCCTGGCGCTTTCGGGGTCACGCTGTCCGAGCTATTCAGCCTGGACACCGTGCGCGCGCTCACGCGCTATGTCGATACGCGTCTTCGACTCCGCCTTACCGATGAAACCTATCTGCCCTATCTGGCGACGCCGGACGACAGCACCTGCAAGGAGGGGAAAAAAGCCCAAGCACTCTGTCTGCTGACCGGCTGGCCGCAGAACGACTTGTGCGGTGTGGTCACGGCATTGGACGCGGATGCGACGCTGTACTCGGATACGGAAGGCTTGTCGCGTCTGGCCACCATTTTCGATCTCTTGGCCCGGGGCGGCTTCAACAGTGCCGCATACAAGATTTTCCTGGCCAGTCGGCAATGGAATTTGAGCGGCGTCGATGGCGAGAACCACTGGCAAAAGTGGAAGGACTTGGCAGACACCTGCGAAGGAGCCGCCGCGGCGTTCCTCGGCAAGACGTGGCCCGACAAACAGGCCGATCTCCAGCCCACCTTGCTCGAAGCACAGCGCGATGCGCTGCTCCCTACCCTGCTCTGGTATTTCCAAGTCAGCCATAAGGAGATCACCACGCCAGACCGGCTATCGAGCTACTTGCTGCTTGACGTGCAGATGGGCGGTGGCAACCAGACATCTCAAGTAGTGGAGGCCACCGGTGCGGTGCAGATGTACTTGAACCGCGCGCGTGCGAACCTCGAACCGGGGATCGAACACCTGCCCATCCCCCACATCTGGTGGGAATGGCTCACCACCTACCGCACATGGGAAGCCAACCGCAAGGTGTTCCTCTATCCAGAGAACTACCTGATACCAACCCTCCGTTCGTCCAGCACCACGCTGTTCCAAGCGCTCGAATCGGACCTGATGCAGGTCAATATCACGCCCGAGCGCGTGACCGCGGCTTACCGCACCTACATGCAAGGGCTCGACCAGCTTGCCTCGCTGCAATTCGTCGACGCCTTTCGCTGCACGGTTATCGACAGCCAGCGCGGCGATATCGATACCCTCTTCCAGTTCGCCCGTACCAGCACTGCACCCTACGAATATTACTGGACCAAACAGGAACGCGGCGCGGCATGGGCGCAGTGGTCGCGCATCGACGTCACCATCAAGTCACCTTACGTCACGCCGGTCTACGCCTTCGGCCGGCTATTCGTGTTCTGGGTAGAAACCAGCGTGGTGTCGAGCACTGCGATCGAGACGGACAAGGGCGACACCCGCTCAAAGAACAGCGTGGTGCACAAGGCCGCGATCCGCTACAGCTTCATGGATGCCAGCGGCAAATGGGTGGGTGATCAGACGCTGGCTCCGGAACAAGTGGTGTATGTCGCACCTAACGAGGTGAAGCTGTCGCCACAGTCGGGCTACGGCATCTTCGACATGAATAACCTGTTCTGGCACAAGTGCAACGTACAGGTGTTCTCAAGTAAGGCGCCGATCGGGCCGAACAGCGACGTGCGCATCGACGAAAAGATCGCCGTGCTTTACGGCCCCTTCCTGGAAAACAGTTCCAACGGCACGAAGATCACTGTCAACGCGCCGGACGTCGGCAGCCAGCGCAACCCTGCCGTGGTCCAGTTCGAGCTGGATACCTATCGTCGATGCCGCATCGTCAACCAGGCCATCGCCTCCAACATCCGCGGCGTCGTGAGTTTGCGCGAGCCGCTGGTGCTCAATCGGGAACTGCAGCGCGACTATCTGTTCATGCGCACGGAGTTTCTGAATTTTGCCGACAACTACGCCACCGGCGTGCCTCCCACCCTACGTCCGTTGTACGACTACGCGATGAACCGGCTGTACGCCCAGCCGACTCTCAATGTCTTCCGTAACAACTACTACGGCGACTGGAACAACACCATCGAGACAGCCGCTCTGCGCAGCCAGATCAAGGCGAGCACACTGCTGTTCAGAGGCGTGGACGCCAACGCTGCGCAGAAAATCATTGATGACCTGCAGGCTGCTGGCTATGTCAGCGCCGCCGGCGACGGCAACTATACGGTTGCGCCTGGCTTCAACGATAACGCGGACTTCGGCGCCATCCTGTTCGGCGCGCAGAGCCGGGACGAAGACATCATCCGCCAATGGATCAAACGATGCCTGCTGGTGGCCAACATTGAGCAGCACGCGGTGCAAGTCACCACGTTCCAGATGACGGCGCTGGGCGAGTTCGCTGCCGATCAGGCGCTGAAAGATTTGCGCGCTGAAGGCATCGTTGCCGATGACGGCTACGTGACACCCGCTTTCAGCTCGCGTACCAACCTCGCCAGCATCCTGATCGACGCCCCCGACCACGCCTCCATCGAATTCGCGCTGCGCAGCATATTGTTCATCGCCATGGGCAGTCCGTTGCTGCTTGGTGCTCTTGCCAATCGCACGTGTACCACCTACGTGGTGAAGAACCAGCCAGCACTGTTCGTCGGCAATGTCGGCACGGAAAGCTACCTGATCGCTCCCGATACCGAGCGCGGGCCATGCATGGACATCCAGGCGCGTGTAGTCGGCCTGACAACCAGCCAGTCGATCACTAAAGCGTCGTTCATCAGCAGCGATATCTCGACGGCCGAATCGGCGACTGTATTTGACCAGCTTTTCAACAAAGACTTCATCAATGCAGATGGCTACCTGCTGCGTCCGTTCCGCGGCGAGGAGGATCTGTCGTTCCTGTTCGACAAAGAGCCGGCCCAAAGCCGCCAGATCAAGACGGCCCAGGTCCGCGTGGTTCTGATCGACTTGCCGACGATGACTCGCGTGTCCTATTACGCGGAAAACGACGACATAATCATTACGGACACAAGCTTCATCCGAATGGGCCTCTCCGCCGCGCAGTCCAAGCACGTATTCGATACGTTGCGCTTGCGCAAAGTGATCGGGCCGCAAGGGTACATCTCGCCCAACTATGATCCGCTTGGCGATCTCGGCGACTTGTTCCCGGATGAGCCGCCGGAGAAGGCCGCACTGCTTACCGCCGACGTTGCTGTGGTTTTGCAAGGCTATGTGAACAACACCTGGCGACGCGGCATTCAGGACTTGAGCTATCGCTTCACGCGGCTAACGACCGGGGCCGTGCCACGCTTGACCACGGCATTGCAGGTCGGCGGCGTCGACGCGTTGCTCGACCTGCGGCAGCAGCAGGCGCCGGTCGTACCGCAGGTGCCGTTCAGCAGCTACGGTCCGGGCGAGCGTGTTGTGCCTCCTGGCCAGGGCGATGCCGCCCAGGTCGACTTCGAAGGTGTCTACGGCATTTATTTCTGGGAGCTGTTCTTCTTTACGCCGCGGCTGATCGCCGACGCCCTGTTCCAGGCCGGCGACTTCCCCTCGGCGCTGCGCTGGTTGCAATACATCTTCAATCCGACCCAGCGATTGAGCGAACTGTCGCCCCGCGATTTCGGCACGCCTGACATCGACGAAGCGCAGGCGAAGCAGGCATTCGATGCCCTCAAGGTCAACGGCGTCATCAGGCACGACAACCAGGTCGCACGCAGCTACACCAGCAAGACCAATCTCAGCTATTTGTTCCCCAGCGTCACGGAAAAACCGTTGCGCACGCGCATGATCGAAGAAGTGCGCAACGTACTCTTCAACCACCAGACGGCCGACCTGGGTGGGCAGTTCTGGCGGTTCCAGCCGTTCCGCAACCATACCCAGCAATCGCTGGTGGCCACGCTGACCAATCCGGTGCAGATCGCGCTATACAACAGCGATCCGTATGACCCCTACGCGATCGCACAGCTGCGCATCGGCGCCTTCGAGAAGGCCACGTACTGCAACTACATCGACGTGCTGGTTGCCTGGGGCGACAGCTTCTTCCAGCGCAAAACGCGCGAATACCTCAATGCGGCTTACCTGCTCTATGTCATGGCCAGCGACCTGCTGGGGCCGCGCCCCGAACCGGTCGGCCCTTGCACGGATCAGTTGCCGGTCACCTTCGAGAAGATCCTAGAGCGCTACAACGACGATCCGAGCGGCATCCCGCAATTCCTTATCGAGATGGAAAATCTGCTGGCCGTTCGCGGCTCGCAGCTGCCGACACCGCAACTGGCCGGTGGTGCGTTCAATGACGTGGACGCCCTGTTCTGTGTGCCGCACAACGACATGTTGCTGGCGCGCTGGGACATCGTGGAAGATCGCCTGTTCAAGGTCCGCAACAGTCTCGACCTCGATGGCAATCCATTGCTGCTGCCATTGTTTGCAGCGCCGATCGATCCGCTGGCGCTGGTGCGGGCGGCAGCGGCCGCAGGCTCCAGCGGCGGCTTCGCGCAGCTGGCGATGAAACCGCCGACTGCCCAGGTATTCCGCTTCCCGACCCTGATTGGCAACGCGCGTGGTGTGGTCGGTGACTTGCAGATGCTGGGCGGCGAACTGGAGCAGGCACTTACCGCGCAGAGCAGCGAAGCTTTCATGATCCTGCAATCCACGCACGAACAGCGCCTCGACCGGGCACAACTGCTGTCATTCGAAAAGCGGACCAAGGGAGCGCAATCGTCGCTGGAGGCATTGCAGGCAAGCCGCGCGATCACTGAGCAGCGTCGCAAGTATTACGCCGACCTCGCATCCAACGGCATGATCGCCGCGGAAATTCTGTCCATTACCTTCGGCTTGGCCTCGCGCATCGCCAGCTTTTCGGCGATCGGCTTCGAAACCGGTGCGGCGATCTTCGCCCTCGCACCGCAAGTGGGCTCGCCATTCGCCATGACGTATGGCGGCAAACAGGTAGAGCTGGGCCTGCATCGCACCGCCGGCACGCTGAATCAGGTGTCGACCGTATTCGACACGGCCAAAGACCTGACCGACAGCATCGGCCAGTTCCAGCGCCTGAAGGCCGAGTGGGAGCAGCAGAAGAGCGAGGCGGAAAAAGAACTGGTGCAGATCGATAAGCAGATCGCGGCGGCACAAGCGGAGGTCGCCTCGGCCAATGCGGATTACGCGGCGCACCAGGTATCAATGGACAACGCCAAGGCGCAGCAGGCCTTCTTGCAAAACAAGTTCGACAACCCCGATTACTACGCCTGGCGGGTCAGTCGTGCATCGGCGCTCTATTACCAGGCCTATCAACTGGCGCTCAAGGCGGTCGACGCCGCGCAGAGCAGCCTGCAATGGGCGCTGGCCAGCACCGAGAACTATCTCGCCAGCGATCCGTGGGACCCGTCTCGCCGCGGCCTCATGGCAGGCAACAGCCTCAACCTGGCGCTGGACCGCATGGAGTTTGCCTATTCGCAGAAGGACATTCTGCGCCAGGAAATCACCAAGGAAATTCTGCTCTCGCAGATCAATCCGGCGCAGCTGCTGCGTCTGCGCAGCGAGGGCGTAGCGGACTTCGAATTGAGCGAAGCACTGTTCGACTTCGACTTCCCCAGCCACTACTGCCGCCGCATCAAAACCCTCGAAGTCAGCTTATTGCCGGTGGACGAAAACGGCGCCTTCGAAGAAGCACATGCGATCATCATCCAGACCCATAACAAGATTCTGCGGCTGCCAACTCCCGCCGGATTGCAATACATGCTCGATAACAGCGGCGATCCGGGTGATGCGGTCTGGCAGGACTGGCGCGCCAACCAGACTGTCTCGCTGAGCCGGCGCGCCATGGCCGACGGCGCCTTCATCGAATATTTCGGCGATGGCGAGAAGCTGCAGCGCTTCGAGGGCACGGGTGCCGTTTCGCACTGGCGCTACCAGTTACCTAAGGCCACCAACCAGTTCGACTTCTCGGCGATCGAGGACGTCAAGCTGACCTTGCGCTACACCGCGCTCGACGCCGGCGCCACCTACCAGCGACGGGTGGAGGAAGCGCTATCGGGTTCTCGCTATAGCGCAGCGCTGATGCTCAACATGGTGGCCGTCTACGAAGACCGCTGGAACGAGTTCATCGACGACACCGCTTCCGCGAAGAGCCAAACCCTCTCCTTCGACGTGGCGAACAGCCTGTTCCCGCCCCACACCACCGGCCTCGTCGTGGACGAGGTGATCGTGGCGATGGTGGTTGGCGATGGCATCTCCCTGCCGGCATCGGCGAGCTTCATGTCGTTATCCGCCGGAGACCAGGCGGTTCAGGCCATTCCCACCCTTGGCCTGGCCGGCAGGGTCACTTATGCGCAGGTTGGCCGGGACGCAATCACCGGCCGATGGAATCTGACCTTCAACCTGGATGCCATGAAAGCCAACAAGGAGCTGGCCCGCTTGCTAGATCCAGACGGTCACATCAGCGCCGACGCACTGTTGAACATCTTCCTTTCCGTGCAATTCACTGCCTCGGTTTTCAAGTAGAGGCAGCGCACGCCATTAACCAACAAGGAATACCCCATGGCTAACGACGCGTGTCAAAAGAACATCCCGCCCGGCACCAGTCTCTGTACCGAAAATCACTGCGAAGTTTTTCGCGAATCCTCCACCATGGCCAAATGGTGCAAGTGCAAAGGCTGGGATGGCAAGGACCTTCCCGACTGCAAGCCGCAAGGAGGCTCTTTCCCGGTGGAGGCCGGTGAATGCTACAACCGCGCTACCGGCGAGCGAATCTACAAAATCACCATGGATGGTTGCCTTCAGAAGCGCGACTCAGACCGCGATTGGTCGTGGCGTGCCTGCTACTGCTGTTGCTCCTGCTTTGCCTGGGGCACGCGCATTACCGTCGCGCCAGGTGCCTACCGCGTCGTTGAATCCATTGGCCTTGAGGATCCCGTCCTGACTACCCGGGTCAGGGTCGTTAACGGCAAGCCGGTACTGGATTGGATTTCGCGGCCGGTCACGTTCTCCGACGGCATGGAGCCGGCCGACAACCAAACGGCCGTGCTGTTGCAGTATGGCGAGCAGGGTGAACTCGTGGTTACCCCGGACCAGCCGATGCTGATGGCCGATGGCGCCCTCAAGACCGCCGACCGCATCACCTTGGACGATTACCTGGTCGACTATCACGGCGACCCCGTCAAGGTGACCGCCGTCGTGCTGGGCAGATACAGGGTCGGTTTTCATGCGATTTCGGCGCAGCAATTCGAGAATCAGGAGGAGGCGGGCTGGTTCCTCGAAGCCAACGGCGTGGTCGCCGGCGACCATATGGTGATGGCGATGCAGGATGCCGACACGATTGCTGCCATGTTCGTGGATAGTCATGACGAACTGCCGAAGATTGGCACCGATGATTATGCCGCCAGCGCTCGCAATACCGTTTCCGCATCCGCCGCGCTGAGTGAAGGCGCTCATGAGATCGTCTCGCTTCATTTCACCCCGTTGGACGAACTACTCGCGTTGCAGTCGCCGGTGCCTTTCGGCGCGACCCCGTACATCACTCAAAAGCAGGCGCGCGACATCGCATTGAACGGTACCTTCCGCGGCTTGACCGAGACCTTCCTGGTCAACGAGTTCAAATATTTCGCCTCGTTGTTCAAGGCCTTCTATCCGCGTGTGAATTTCTATCTGAACTGGGAGGACCTCAATCCCAACGCCTTCGCGTTCAACGCCTACGGGCAGGACACCGTCTACGTATCAGGGCAGTTGCTGCGCCTCAATGGCATGTTCAAGCAGGGCCTGGCCATGATCATGGCGCATGGCGCAGCGCGTTTTCTGCCTAGCGAGACGACCAACGACTCCGGTCTGCTGTGCACCGGACCTGCCGACTACAGCGGCGCCAACCAGATATTGCAGACGCTGTTCTACGGCGACTATATGAGCTGGGCGATGGAGGGCTATCAGCAGATCAAGCGGATGTTCAGTCTGATCGATCCGGAAAACCTGCCGGGCTACGAGATGTGCTCGACACCCTCGATTCCTTGCCGCCTGGAAACCATCAACGCAGCCGTTTCCGGCCTTCCGCTGCCCGCTTGCGCCGGCGGCCCGGTGCCGGGTGCACTCAGGCTGGAAAGCGCCGTCTGGACCGACTACGAGCAGGCGTTGGCCATCAAGGTCGACTTCAACCTGCGCTTGCGCACGAGCACTGCGAGCAATCCGCTCAACTACCGTCTGACCGATGAGCAGAACACCGCGATCACCATCGGCCTGGTGCAGTTGGATGCGCGCGATCGTTCGGTTGCGTGGCTCATCATCGATGGCGGCGAACCCGAGCAGGAACTGACGCTCACGGTAAGGGATATCCTTGCCGACAATGGCTCGACGCTCGATCCCGAAGCCACCAGCACCACGGTGCAGTAAGTGGGACCGCATGCCAGGGAGACATGTGCCATGACTATCGACTCGCAAGACACCTACGCCTCCGAGGGACAGCTCTGCGCGGAATTCGGCGAGCTGCTCGGCCTGGGCGAACCGGTTTCGCCTGATGTCCTCAATGCGGCGTTAGCCAGTGAAAGCTATGCGCGCAGCTTGCTGAGCAGCCGGCGGACACCGCAGATGTTGCGCATGCTGCTCGCCTCGCCGCCACAGCGTGCCATCCGCAAGAGCGAGTTCGGCACGATGGAATTATTGCAGCGAGGCAGCCGGGCGATGCTCGCCTGGTCCAAGAGCGGGTTTTCCACCACCGATCCGGTGGAACGCCAGCAGCGCACGGAGGCTTGCCTCGCCTGCCCGGACCGGCGCGCCGCGGGCAATCATCTGCTGCAAGCCACACGTTCGGAACTGGGCGTGTGCGGCCTCTGTGGCTGTCCGTTGTCGCGCAAGGTGAGCATGAAATCGGAAACCTGCCCGGGTCGATCGACAGACGATCCTGCACATAACCGCTGGGGCCAAGCCGTCACCACGACAGCCACGCCAGCATAGACATCTTTTTGGAACAGGAGAGGAGCACAGCATGACACAACAATCACTCCCATCAGCCGGCGACACTGCGACGCCTGGTTTTGCAGCCATGCTTTCGGGACGCATCCTGGAGCAACACCTCCAGGCGGCAACGCGGAGCGCAAGCAGCAAAGCGGCATCGTCCTCCGGCAGCAAGGGCGGCGGCTCCGGCAGCGGTGCGGCGAGTACCCAGGCCAAGACGTGCAAGCCGACCCGCAATCCCTGCTGCAAGCCGACCAAGCCGCCGCAATGCCGTGACGTGGTAGCTGCCAAAGGAACACAGACCAAAACCTGCAAACCGACGCGCAATCCCTGCTGCAAGCCGACCAGGCCACCGCAATGCCGTGACGTGGTAGCTGCCAAAGGAACGCAGACCAAAACCTGCAAACCGACGCGCAATCCTTGTTGTCGCGCCAGCGAGGAATTAGTCCTCGACACGGATGTCGTGCTCTCCACCAAGGCCAAGACCTGCAAGCCCACGCGCAATCCCTGCTGCCGCCCTGGCGAAGAAGGCGTCGGTCACGAAGCCGTGCGCGGCACGCAGACCAAAACGTGCAAACCCACCCGCAACCCCTGTTGCAAGACGCCCGTTGCATCAGCGGCCAACGCCACCGTGGCGACCGCCAGCACCAAGACCAAGACATGCAAGCCAACGCGTAATCCGTGCTGCAAGCCGTCGCCCGAATCCGCAGCCAAGACCACCGTGGGAACGACCAGCACCAAGGCCAAGACCTGCAAGCCGACGCGTAACCCCTGCTGCAAGCCACCGGGAGCACCGGCACCTGCCAGTACCAAGGCCAAGACGTGCAAGCCGACCCGCAATCCCTGCTGCAAGCCAACCAAGACGCCCAATTGCAAGTAGTCTGTTCGACGCGGCCGTAGGCCGTGATTCATGGCAGTGCCGGGTACCCGCAGCGTACCCGGCGCTGCTTTTTGCCGTTACCGGTGGAATGCCTGCTTGATACTTACACGTCACAACACCTTGCTGTTCCTGCTCAACCATCGGCTGATATCCGCGCAGGATCTGGTTGAGCACGCGCTTATCGTTCGCAGTCACACGCAGCGCAACCGCGGTTTCAGCGTGACCTGGCACAACGGCCAGGGTTATTACGTCAAGCAACACCAGCCCGATGCCGGACCATGGGAATCGCATTCCAGCGTGGTGAACGAAGCACGCATTCTGCAAGCTCTGCAGCGTGGCGGCAGCTCACCGACCCCTATCCCGGCGTTGCGCCTGTTCGATGCGCAACGTCAGGCATTGGTCATGGACTGGCAGCCGGATGCCGTTCCCTGCGCCGACCTGGCCATTGTGGACGGCCAAATAGATCCGACCGTGGCTGCCATGTTGGGTACGGCCCTGGCTGGCCTTCATGCATATTTGGCGAGCGCGGGTCATACCGATAGTCATGGCCAGGCGTTTTCGAACGACCCGCCCTGGGTGCTGCAATTTCATCGTCTGCATCCGCTGGCCGGCGAAGACCAGAGCTGGGCGCAGGCACGGCTGGTCGCCCTGATCGGGCAGCAAGAAGACATACTCCCCGCGCTGGCAGCGCTCGCTGCCAACTGGCCGATCGGGCAACTGATCCATGGCGACATGAAGTGGCAGAACTGTTTGATGCGCGCCGCCACTGACGGCGCCACGAACTGTGTCTTCATCGATTGGGAAATGGCAGCGCTCGGCGATCCTTTGTGGGATCTGGCCGGTCTTGCGCAATCGTGGTTGAAGACCTGGCTGGACGGTGTACCGGTCGACGCTGTCGACAGCCAGCAGGATCTCGCTTCACGCGGCGCAGCCAGCTTCGCACCATTCCAGCAAGCGTTGAGCGCGCTGTGGCAGGCGTACCTGGCCGAACGCCCCGGCGTCAGCCGAACGCACTTCGTCGCACTGTGCGGCGCCCGGCTGATCCAAACGCTATACGAAGAAAATGATGGCGAGATCAATCTCTTGCCCGCACATCTGATGCTGTTGCAACTGGCGCGCAACCTGCTGCTGCAACCTGAAGAAGGCGCCACTTACTTGCTGGAGCCCCATGGACGCCCCTCCCGATCTCACCCGCCCCTGGTGGATGCACCACGCCGCTCTGTTCGAAAACCTGCATTGCGATGACCAAGGCTATCTGCATGCCGATGGCCAGCGCTTTGCACCGCACGCAGATGCACAGGTGTTCGAAGCGACATCGGCGCACGACGATCCGCGCGTAGTCACGTTGCGGCAGCACCTCTATCAACACTACTACGCCGCCTTCGATCCCTCGACCCTTGACGCGCCTGCGGTGTGGCAACCCGATTCAACCGCCCCACTCGTGTCCGGACCATGGCACGTGTTGGAGCAGTTGCAGGACGGCGCCCTGATGGCCCAGCGCGGCACGTTGGTGCGTCGGCTCGAGCCAGGCGAATACTTATTCGATGGCGTTCCCGCGCGCGCCGGCCGCCGTAGCCGGGTAACCCGGCAGCGCCCTCGCTGGAGTACGCAGTTGGATCCGGCGTTCCAATACCTTTTCGGTGAGACGGAATCGGACGTCTGCACCGATGAAACCATGGTGCGCTATTACTTTGCGCCACGTGCCGAACAACTCGGGCCACTGATCACCACCTTGCAGCAGACGCTGGATCAGGCCCGTATACCGTTCAGCCTCAAGTATCCGCTTGAGCCACAGGCCCTATCGCGTCGCGATGCCGTCGTTCTCTACGTCGGCGCGCGTCACGCGTACTCATCACACGCGAGGCTGGCCCTGCTTGCGCCCGAATTCGCCCGTTGGTTGCGGCCGGTGCACGCACTGTGGACCCAACCTCTCCTGCCTGGACTGAGCTTCGCCCAAGATCCGGAAGGCGATCTCAGTTTCGGAGAAAGCCGTTGCCATGCTTTAGCGCAAGGTATGCTCGATGCGGCCCATGCAAGCGATGGCGACGTTCTCTCGCACGTGAAGGCCAGTTTCGAGGCAGTGGGCATCGACTGGCAGGCACCCCATCTGGAACAGGACGACGAGGACCGTTTTGGCCTGCGCCAACTGCACTTCGCCCAAGCGAAGCGGCCCGTGACGACGGCCGCGCCTTCCATTGCGGATGCACGACTTTGGGAGGAGACGCTGGCCATCGGCAACCGGCTGTGCGCCGATGCGTTTTGGCATGGAAAGGCATGTAACTGGATCACCGACGATGCGGATGACGAGAGCGGTCAGCTAGCCGCTTTTGCGCGCACCATGAATGGCAGTCTTTACGACGGCACCCTCGGTGTGGCGGCCTACCTTGCGCAGTTGGCGCGCTATAGCGGTGATCCCGTGCACCGCGATACAGCCATCGGCGCCTTGTGGCACGCACTTCTGCAGTCGACGCCTGTTTCCATCAGCTTGTATGAGGGACGGCTCGGCATTGTGACCCAGGGCTTGGGGCTCGCCCGCCAACTGGACGAAGCGCCCTTGCAGGATGCTTATCTGCAAGCCGCCGATGCACTGCTGGATCAGCTACCCGATGGCGAAACCGACACGGATCTGATGCACGGACTGGCCGGTGCGGTGCTCGGCTTGCTCGGCATGGCACACGAAGCGCCATCATTGAGCAAACGCTGCATCGCCCGCGCGGATCAATACGGCGAACAGTTGATTGCACTTGCACAACGAACACCGCACGGCTGGCATTGGCCCTCCGACGGCCATGCCTTGGGCTTGTGTGGGTTATCGCACGGCAATGCAGGTATCGCGCTGGCTTTCGCTGCGCTCCACCGCGCGGCGCCCGCATCAACCTGGCAGCAAGCCATACGCAGTGCACTCGACTACGAGGCTTTCTGGTATCTGCCGCAACAGGCAAATTGGCCTTATCTGTTTCCGGAAGACGCCAGCAGCTTCGATGACCGACCCGATAGCTGCGGCATGGCCTGGTGCCATGGTGCACCGGGCATTGCCTTGTCCCGGCTTGCACTATGGCAACTAAGCAGCGAAGAAATCTACAGCCAAGCTGCGCTCGCCGCCTTCGACACGGTAGCGAGCGATCTGCAAAGTGCACATGGCAGCGCAGGCGACAGCTATACGCTCTGCCATGGTCCGGCTGGCAATGCCGACATGCTGCTCGATGCCGCCAGATACCTGCAGCACCCCTCATGGAAGAAGCTTGCCAGAGATATCGCCCGGCAGGGTGTGGAGCAACAATCCGGATCCTGGCGCAGCGGACTGGGCGTCACCGACGGCCATGCACTGGGGTTGATGCTTGGGCTTGCTGGCACCGGGTATTTCCTGCTGCGCTGTGCCGTCGATGATGCACCACCAAGCCTGATGTTGCCTTGCGGGTTGCTGTCGTGAGTGGACGAACAGGTGGGCGCGCATGGAGATCACCTAGGTAAAAAACGCTCATAAAGGCTGAGGCACTTTGAAGTGGCTTCGACTCGTATAAGTGCACCGCTCAACATCCACAGGCGCTTGTCTGCGATTGCCATGCAGCAAATACGTCAGCGTGACGACAGCTTTTGATTCATTAGCGGCGATGAAAAAACACCTTATTTTGCGGCGCCACGCGCAAATTCTTACTCGTTGCAGACCCCTCCTTACGCGGTGCTAGCATGCCTCGTCGATCACAGTTGTGACGGCTATCTGGTAACACCGTATACCGGAGCGTGCCATGGGGAAAACGGATGAGCACCGCGTGCCGGCGATCGTGTTGGGCCGCGGCCCGACTGCGCTGGGCATTTTGCGTTGTCTGACGATGGCTCGCATACCGGCCCATGTCGCCTGCCCTGCTTCCGATCACGTCACCCACTCGCGCTGGTATCGCCCTACACCCGGACGAAATGCATGGGATGGCTCACTCGGGCCACATGCCTATGAACTGCTGCGCGATATGCCGCTGCAAAAAGCCGTGTTGATTGCCGGCGCCGACGATGCCGCGCTGTGGCTTTCGGACCTCCCCAATACCGACCTGGCGGCACGCTATGTTCTCAGCACAAGCTCGCGTGAGACGCAGGAAATTCTTCAGGACAAGTCGCGTTTTTCGGCGTTTCTGGAAAGCGTGCATATTCCGCACCCCCGCACTTTCAGCATCGGATGCGATGCCGATATCGAGGCGATACCCTTCGACGAGCTCGACCGTGTTTTCATCAAACCGGTGAACTCGCAAAAATTCAGTGACGTCACTGGCGTGAAAGGGATTTGGGTCACGCGCAAGGACGAACTGCACGATGCATGGCGCCCCCTGCACGATCAGGGCTTTCGCCTGATGGCGCAGGAATACGTCCCCGGCGCGGCGTCGGATCATTATTTTGTTGACGGCTTTCGTGCTGGAAACGGCGAAATGACCGGCTTGTTCGCACGCCAGCGCATTCGTATTTCACCACCGGATTTCGGCAACAGTTCCTACTGCCAAAGCATTCCGCTCGACCAACTGCAAACGCCGGTCGACGATGTGACCCAGCTGTTAGCGAAATTGAACTACCGCGGTATTTTCAGCGCGGAATTCAAACGCGATAAGCGCGATGGCGTTTACCGCATTCTTGAGGTCAATACGCGCGCCTGGACATACGTGGAGTTTGCCGCGCGTTGCGGCGTCAACGTTTGCGAAATGGCCTATCAGGATGCGCTCGGCTTACCGGTGCATCAGGCGACGCTCGATTACAAGGTGGGCGCCGGCTGCGTCGATTTCTATCGAGACTTCACCACCGTTCGCGCGCAGAGCGCGCAAACGCGCGGACCGTTGCCGAACATTCTGCTGCAGTGGGTTAGCGCGCATTTCCACTCGTTCCGTCTGGACGACCCGAAACCGGGCCTGCACTTTGCCACGCGGGTTCTGGCGCGGCGATGGAGCGGCCGCGCGCCTGGTTAGTTGCTTCGATCGGGCACGACATTCAAAACGACACGGTTAATAGAATGCCCGATCGGTCATTTTCGATGACCGATTGCAGCAGCAAAATCACCACGCGTGCCGCGTTGCGCAGGCATCAGGGCTGACCACCTGCGCGTATCGTCGCCTCATTGATCGCACGCACCTTGGCCTCGTCCACCTTTTCGATCTTGCGGTCGTAGGTGAACAGACCATTGTGTTCACCCTCGACATCGGTGATCTGGGTGTACACGCTGCCCGACATGCCCTTGGGCACGCCTTTGTCGCGCAGTACGGCGGTGTTGGCGACGTAACCATCGGTAAGCGCGGCACGATCCTTTACTGCGCCATAAGGGTTGATCGGCGTGTTGGGCCAGACATGGCCGGGTATACCCAAGGTCAGGCCGCCGTGCTCGCCGTCGATGGCGGCGCGCGTTGCGTCGGGGCTGGGCAGGCCGGGACCTTGGTAGTCATGCACGTCGTAGACGTCGCCGGCGTGCGGATCACCTTTGGTGTCGCAACAGTTGGCGCCGCTGCGTGCATCGACCAGCCGTGAAGGATCCCGTTGCTTGATCTGCGCAGCCAGTTCAGCAGCGGCCGGAATGCTCCACTGGCCCCAGCCCTCGTTGAAGGGGATCCAGCCGATGATCGAGGTCTCGCCCTTGAGCTGATCGACAATGGCCGAAACGTTGGCGCGGAAGGCGGCCTTGTCGGCGTCGCTGAGCTTGTCGTTGCTCCCGGTCGGCAACGCCGGCATGTCCTGCCACACCATCAGGCCGATGCGGTCGGCCCAGTAATACCAGCGCGCCGGCTCCACCTTGATGTGCTTGCGGATGGTGTTGAAGCCGAGGTCCTTGGTTTTTTGGATGTCGAACTTGAGCGCCGCATCGGTGGGTGCAGTGTAGATGCCATCCGGCCAGTAGCCCTGGTCCAGCGTGGCCAGCAAAAAGGTCGGCTTGCCATTCAATACGATGCGGTTGCGTCCATTCACTTTCCCGATGGCAATCGTGCGCAGGCCTGCATAGCTGGTCACCTCGTCACGTTGATCGCCCCGTGTAAGCGTGGCTTTGAAGGTGTATAGGAAGGGATCGTTCGGGCTCCAAAGATGCGGATGCGCGATGGCCAGATGCAGCGCGTGGCCCGCAGGTCCGCTCGCCTCACCCACGGTCTTGCCATCCGCATAAGCCGTGACGTGCAACGTGGCACCCTCGCTGCGGCCGTGTAGCGTCGCGGTGACGGTGAAAGCGTCCAGAGTGCGTACCGGGGTGAAATTCAGCTGAGCCAGACTGGTGCACGGCACCGGCTCCAGCCACACCGATTGCCAGATCCCCGAGGCCGCAGTGTAGAAGATGCCTTCGGGCTTCAGTCGCTGCTTGCCGACCATCACATTGGCGCCGTCCACCGGCGCGTGCACAGCCACGATGATCTCCTGTGGACCATGCGGCCGAAGCGCCTGCGTGATATCCGCACTGAAAGACGTATAGCCGCCTGTATGGTGCGCCACTTGCGTACCGTTGATGTACACCGTGGCGTCGTCGTCCACCGCGCCGAAGTTGAGTCGTACACGTTGGCCATGCGCGGTGAAGGCAGCCGGAATGTCCACCTGTCGACGGTAGAACATATAGTCCGAATGCTTTTGCACGCCCGAGAGCACGGACTCGATCGGATACGGCACCAGCACCTGGTCCTTCAGCGTCTGGCCGAACGGTGGCACGCCCTGCCCGTCACTCGGCGCGTATTGCCACAGTCCATTCAAGCTTATCCATTGTGGGTGCTCCAACGACGGACGTGCCAACTGCGGGCGCGGATAGTCGGGTAACGCATTACGGGGCGACACGTCGGCCGTCCACGGGGTTGCCAATGGCGGCACCTTGCCGTTCCAGGTAGTCGTCTGATCGGAAGCCGCCATCGTCATTGAGGCAAAGCCCATGGCCAGGGCCATGCTCATCCAGGCGCTCGCGCCGCGTACGTTGATTTTGCTCATCATCCGCCCTTTCCTCATCGGCCTCGCTCGAAGCGGTGTCGTGCACCGTGTTCCGAAGCATGACCAATTGTCCGACAAATGTCCAAAAACCCGGTCGCCATGCTCGAAAGCGGGCATGGCGATGGAACGGAGGCGCATCGATTACTGATGGGCCGCCGACATCGAAGGCGGCGCATCCCGTACATCGGCTCCCCACGCTTTATTCGGCTCTGGTCCCATCGTGAGCACCAAGCTGCCACCGTTGGCGATGTCAGCGTGGCTGAACCACGGCTTGGTCCACGGCTTGCCGTTGAGCGTTGCGGACTGGATGTACTTGTTTTGCGCCGAATTGTTGCGCGCGACGATCTCGAAGATCTTGCCGTTGCCAAGATGCAGGCGAACCTGGTCGAAGATCGGGCTGCCGAGGATGTAGTCAGAACTGGAAGGATCGACCGGATAGAAACCCATCGCGCTGAGCACGTACCAGGACGAGGTCGAACCTTGGTCGTCCATGCCGGGAAAGGCGTAACCGCTGGTGTCGCTGCCGTAGAGCTGGGCGAGGATGCGTCGCGTCAGCGCCTGCGTTTTCCAGGGCTGGCCGCTCCATGCGTAGAGATACGCTGCCTGCTGATCCGGTTGGTTGCCCTGCACATATTCCCCGATCATGCCGGTGCAATCGCGGCAGATGCCCTTGGCCCGATAAGGCGTGGAGAAGAACGCGTCGAGCTTGTCGTTGAACGCAGCGCGCCCGCCGAGCAGGTCGATCAAACCTTGCACGTCGTGCGGCACCAGCCACAGCGTGGACCAACCCGACGCTTCCTTCATCATGAAGTTGTAGTACGGCTCACCCGGATCGAACGGGGAAATCCATTTGCCGTCCGCAGTGCGACCACGGAAGAAACCCACCGATGGATCGAACACGTTGTGGTAGTTCTCGGCGCGATGCAGAAACATCTGGGCGTCTTGCGTCTCGCCGAGTCGGCGTGCGACATCAGCAAGCGCGTGATCATCCCACGCATATTCGAGCGTGGTGGCGACGCCCGCCTTGCCACCCGCATACGGCGGACTGGGGTTTCCCGGAGGAACGATATCGGAAATCCAGCCGTTCTTCATATATTCGGCCAGATAGCCACGCGGCCCGTTGGGGTCGGTAGCGTTTTTGCGCAAATACGTATAGACGGCTGCATAGTTGAACGGGA
Organism: Dyella monticola; assembly: GCF_003363155.1. Lineage (GTDB taxonomy): Bacteria > Pseudomonadota > Gammaproteobacteria > Xanthomonadales > Rhodanobacteraceae > Dyella_B > Dyella_B monticola. The sequence continues at coordinate 208,302 of NZ_QRBE01000002.1, forward strand.
TACCCCGCTGCCACGCACCGTCGTAAAGGAACACGGCGTGATCGCCGTGGAACGAGGTGTCCATGTAGCCGCGCACGCGGGCCCGGTCCAGCTCGGATTGCATGATGTCCTGCACAATCTTCGGCTCGAGCAACATCAGCAGCACGATCTGGTTGCGGCCGGTATCCCAGAACGGCACCGGTCCGTAGTGATCGTAGGTAGCGACCTGGACGCGGCCGTCTGCGTCGGTGAAGCGTGTGCCTTTGCGCGCGATCAGGCGTGGACTGGCGAAGGAGTGGTACAGCGTCGAGTAGAACAGCATGCGCTGCTTCGGCGTGCCGCCGGTCACTTCGACGCGATCGAACAGCTTCGCCCACGCCGCGCGCGCCTGCGCGCGCACGCGATCGAAATCCCAGCTTGCGTCCTGGGCGCGCAAGCGCTGTTCGGCTTCGTCGGCGCTGTAGCCGTGGGCGACCCTCACCAGCACCTGCTCGCCTGCTTGCGTGTCGAAGGTGACGTAAGCGCCTGCGTAGCTGCCGGACACCGTGCGCCGTCCGGCCTGCACGTCTTCGTCGCCAAAGCCGCCCTTGTCGTTGTGGTTCGCGCGGAAGGTGCCGAAGCTGGCGAACGGTCGCGAGAATTCCGCGACGAACCAGGGACCATCCGAATCGCGCTCCCCGCGCGTACCCTCGGCAACACCGCGAATGGTGCGATCGCCCACCACCTCCACATTACCTCCGGCGCGGCGCAAATTGACGACGACGTTCGCGCGATGACTCGCCGGAAAGGTGAAGCGCATCAGGCTGGTCCACTGCGTTGCCGTGAGCTCGACACGGGTGTGGAACGTGGCGAGGTCGACAGCGTAGTAGCCAGGCGACGCCTTCTCACTGGCTTTGTCGTAATACGACGGTGCGTAGTCCGGCGGCACGGTCCAGTCGCCTACCACCGGCATGATCATCGGTGCGGCGCGAGCGCCGTAGGTCGAGCCACCGCCAGTGAAACCAATCATCGTCGGACGACCATAGGCGTATGACATGGCGACGCCCGTGGGATAGCTGAGATCGGCGTTGACGTTGACGGGCGCCGCTTCGGTCGAGCTTTGCGGCAAGCTCGCGCCCGGCGATGTCATGCCCGAATACAGTGGCTCGCCTGGAGGCGGCGCGTTGCCGATCAGCGCCTGTTGATCCAGCGGTGCGGTGCCGACCAGCGGGTTGGCCAGATCTACGGCGGCTGGCGCCGCGGACGGCGCTGCGTTGTCGTTTTGGGCGCGACTTCCACCGATGCCTGCAAGCGCAACGATCGCCAGTGCGACGGCCACAAACGTGTGCCGCTTGCGGATCGATGAAGCACAACGTCGAAGGCGCGCGCGAGATGAATTCATTGTTTTTCTCCGATGCAAAATAAAAGCCCGATCGCTACGGGGTCAGGTAAAAAACTGACCCCGCGCGCCGTTTTTCAACCGCCATCGCCGAACTTGTACGTGACGCCCACGTAATACTGACGCCCGGCATATTCGAGCTGGTAGAGCCGGTCCGCGGTATCGCTGCCAAGATACTCGCGCGACGTGGAGCGCGTCAGATTGATGACCGATGCGTTCACCATCAAGTGCTTGGTGAATTCGTAGTCGCCATTCAGATCGATCTGGTTGTACGGCTGCATATACATGGGGAGACCGGATGAAAGCCCCTCCATGGTGCGGCCCGTCCAGTTGCTGGTGGCACGCAGGAGAAGCCCATTTTTCTCGTAGAACAAGGAAATGTTCGCCGCATATTTGGCGCTGCCGATCAGTTCCGACTTTCCGACCTGCGTATCGCCCAGCGAAACGGCGGTTTCGTTGGTTTTGTTGAGCGTGTAGTTGGCAATGTAGCCAATACCGATCGGGAAGGTGTGCTGCGTGTAGATCTCCACGCCCCGGGACGTACCCGAGCGGCCGTTGGCGTTGGTGCTATACGACATGAACGGCGTCGGGGTGCCGTTGACGTCCACGATCGTGTTGTTGACGGTAACCGGCACGACGAAGTTCTTCACCGTCTTTTGGAATACATCCACGCCAACCACCGATTCGGGCGCGTAATACCACTCGCCGGCCACATCGAACTGCGTGGCCGTGAAAGGCTTCAGATCAATGTTGGCGCCACTGCCGTACCAGCCCGGCAGCGGCGCGCCGAATTGCTTGCGGTCGTCGTAGTAAGCCTGGGTGTCATCGGTGAGGCTGCCCAATTGGGCCAGATCGGTGTAGTTCGCACGGGCCAGCGCCTGCGAGCCGGCGACGCGCAGCATCAGGTCATCGGGAAGGCTCCATGCGAGATTGAAGCTGGGAAGCAGCTTGTTGTACCGCTTGTTCATGGAGCTGTTGGTAAATGACTCCACCACCGCCTGTTCCTGCGGGAGGTATTCGAAATCGCCCGGTGCGCATGGGCCGCCCGCGATGTTTACGCCAGTGCCAGGGCAGATCAGGATGGCGCCCTGCGGCGAGTGGTAATACACCGCGTTATTGGTGGTGATCTCATCGGCAACCGTGATGTTCTGTTCCGTGCTGACAAAGCGCAGGCCGACATTGCCGCGGATCGTGCCGGTGTCGAAGTTAGCTTGCACATAGGCGGCCGAGATCTGTTCGCCGATGAAGGATTTATCTTCCGGGTGCGGATAAACCGTCCTGTCGTAGGTCTGGTTGAGGTAGTTGTAATAGGCCGGGAAATTGATCGCCGGGAAGATGTTGTCGTTGAACGCCAGGTTGTGGCCGTCAAGCAGATACGGCTCCAGGAAGCCGGATGGGAGATTGCCGGCGTTCGGATCGCAGGTCTGGAACTGTTCGGTGGTGCCGGGGCAATACCAACGGATCTCGTAGTTCTCCTGCTCTGCACGATTGTCGCGATACTTGAGGCCAAACTGCAGCGACTGCATCCAACTGGAATCGAAAGCGTACGTGAAATCGATCTGCGCGAAGTTTTGCGAGGTATTGGTATCGATGTAATTGGAACCGGTCGAACCCAGATCCACCTGGCCTTCGCCGGCCAGCATGTTCTGCAGTGTGTTCGGCGAAGCGGTGAGCGTGGGCGTGCCGCTCAGCGTCCATGCGCTCAACTGGCTGCCGTCCACCCATTGTCCATTGACGAAGTTGCGCGGCTTGGCCGCCATGCCGAACTCCACCGAAGGACCACCCGTGGCCCAGGTGCGGCCCACATTGAACGAGGCACTGAGGTTGCCACCGCCGTCCCACTCTCCTTGCAGATTGACGCTTTGCGAGAGCGCTTTTTCCACCGAATAGTTGCCGGTCAACCAAGGCGTCTGCGAGGAGCACACGTCGACCGCCTGTCGCGCGGTGCCGGTGACCGGATTGGTCAGCGAGTTACAACCTTGGCCCGACGGCGGAAGCACATACGTGGCGCCGGTGACGATCGTGTGTGAAGGATCGAACGTCAGACCGTTGGGAGCGAGCAGATTGCCTTGCTGGTTGGCATAGGTGTCGGTAGGCAAACCCCATTCGGGAATTTCGACGGTGTTGGTGATCTGCGTCTGATCACGCTCGAAGCGGAAGTAATTACCTGTAAGCAGAAAGCTGCTGCTCGGCTTGAACTGCATGGTGACCTGCGCGCCCTTGGTCTTCAGATCCAGCTGTGATTCGCTGGTGCTGAACTGTTGCGGCATCCAGTAGCCCGAGTAGCTGTTGCCGGCCTGGTCGGTGACGCCGCCGCCGGGCCACAGGTCGATGTTGGGCTCCACGGCACTGCCGAATTGTTGGCCATGCACGTTCACCGGTGGCTGCGTGCACGTTGCAAAGGACGTGCAGTTGTTGGACCACCAGTGCCAATTGGACGCATTGGCGGTGTCATCGGTGTCCTGTCGATCCTGATACGAGCCGGCGATCAATACGCCAAAGGTCTGGGCCTTGTTGCGCCATGACCACAAGGCCGACACCTGCGGCTTGGTCTTGGCGTTGTTGTCCGCGCCCGCAGCGTCGACCGAAATAAACCCGTCGTTGGGCTTCATTTCCAGCGGACGACGCGTCTGCAGATCCACCACGCCACCGATACCGCCTTCGTCGAGGCGTGCTTCCTGGCTCTTGTACAGTTTGATGTCCGAGAACATGTTGGCCGGCATCAATGTGTAGTTGAACGAGCGCGACAACGAGTCGGAGGTATCGGCCGAAGCCACGTAATTGCCGTTCAATTCGGTCAGCGTAAGCTCGGGCGCCAGGCCGCGGATGCTGACGGTTTTCCCCTCGCCGGCATCGCGACTGATCACCACGCCCGGAACGTGCGCAAGGGCGTCGGCAATGTTCTTGGCGGGAAACTGGGAGATGTTCTGCGCGTTGATGACCTCGACGATCGCATTGGAGTCGCGCTTCTCCTGCATGTTCTCGTCGATTGACTGACGAAAGCTGGTGACCACAACTGTCTGCAGGAGTGTGGGCTTGGTTGTGTCACCGGCTTTTTTATCATCGGCCTTCTTGGCCTTTTTGCTGTCGGACGACGGTGCCGTGGGCGGTGTTGTCGCTGGGCTTGCGGAGGGCTGGGATGTCTGCGCGGCAAAGGCAATCGCGGGTATCCCCATACAACCGCCAAATGACAAGGTCGCCAAAGCGAGCGCGACGTACAACGGCTTGCGTGTAGCAACGTGTGGCAAGTGGGTCATTTTTTCTGATTCCCTTACATGTGTGCGCCCTGCGGGAGTCGGCGCGGTGATCCCCCTGTTTGATCACGTGTTGCGGAAGCGCGATTTATGGATGCAGGTGCCCTCCCTCCTCTTGATTTGGATCGATCCAAATTTTTGACAACAACGAGCCCTGGACTCCTCAGCGATGGGTGTTTCAGGTTTCTGGATGCACCACTGCGAAGGCGCGAGTCTGGCGTCGCCAAAGCGGCGCGGCGCGGCTTACCCCGGTGCGGCCGACCACGCCGCAAACACGCGCGCTGGGATGCCAGCAGCCGTCCGATGAAGCGGCACGGGCGAGCCCTTCAGCGCTTTTCAGATGCCACGGCGACCTACACCAGAACACGAATGGCCAGCGTTGCGATGGCGGGTTGAAGGATTGAGCGCTTCGACAAAACGTAAGGTCCCCTGCTTCCCCACGGCGAAGAGGACGACGGTCAACACCATCAACGAGCGCGGACACGCAAACGGCGCTCGGGCCTGTCATGGCAGAAATACTGACGACTTCTGATTTCATGTGGCGGCTTCCCATTCCCTCAACCGATCGGGAGAGAAGCACCAACATGCCGGGAAGCGCCTTACTCACGCCTCATAGCCCTCTCCGCCCCAGTCCAGATCATTCAGACCGTTCGCAGCAGCGACATGGCCTGAGCAACCGTTGATTTGGATCGATCTAAGTCCCCTGGGGCAAATTAATACGCCTGAAATGCAGGTTGTCACGCTGCGGCGCAAAAAAATGCAGCGTCACCAGCAGGATTTCACGCCGTCTAGATCACCCCAATACGCTCGACATCAGTCACGGAAAAATTGGTGGACCTGGCTTACTGAACCCGCTTCAGGTCAACGCAAACGTCAACGAAAACGCAGATGATTGGTCTACGCGCGATGTGCTGTAACAAAAACGAACACCATGCTTCCACCAACGCCGTTGCTCGTGATGGACACTCCCTTCCAGTGCGCTCCATACGTTTCCAGATTCCACAAAACACCAGAAACAGTTGCGGGCGATCCGTTGCTAGTGTCAACTGCGCGGGTCAGCACGTCGCTCCATTTCTACCGAAAACAACAACGAACAAGGGACTCGTATGCGAAAGCTGGAGAACACCAAGCTCGCCATCATCGGACTCGGTTATGTGGGTCTTCCCTTGGCGGTGGAATTTGGCAAGCACTACGACACGATCGGCTTCGATATAAAAAAAGGGCGCATCGACGAACTGCGTGCCGGTCACGACAGCACGCTGGAGGTGAGCGCCGCTGAACTGGCCGATACCACTGGACTGCGATTCAGCGCGGATCTGGCCGATCTGGCCGATCGCAATACGTATATTGTTACGGTGCCCACGCCCATCGATACGGCCAAGCGCCCGGACCTGACGCCATTGATCAAGGCGAGCGAGGCCTTGGGCAAGGTGCTGTCGGCGGGCGACGTGGTGGTCTACGAATCAACCGTTTATCCGGGCTGCACCGAGGAGATTTGCATTCCCCTCCTCGAAAAAGTATCGGGACTGGTTTACAACCGCGACTTCTTCGCCGGCTACAGTCCCGAACGCATCAATCCGGGCGACAAACAGCATCGCGTCACCAGCATCCTCAAGGTCACCTCCGGCTCAACGCCGGAAACCGCGGATTTTGTCGACAGCCTGTACGGTTCGGTGATCACCGCCGGCACGCATAAGGTGAGCTCGCTGAAAGTGGCCGAGGCGGCAAAGGTCATCGAGAACACTCAGCGCGATCTCAATATTGCGCTGGTCAACGACCTGGCGATCCTGTTCAACAAGCTGGGCATCGACACGCTTGAAGTATTGCAAGCGGCCGGCACGAAGTGGAACTTCCTGCCCTTTCGGCCCGGCCTTGTCGGCGGCCATTGCATCAGCGTCGATCCGTATTACCTCACGCACAAGGCGCAGGAAGTCGGGCATCACCCGGATGTCATTCTTGCCGGACGGCGAACCAACGACAGCATGGGCCCCTATGTCGCCAGCGAGGTGATCCGCTTGATGGTGCGCAAAGGCATCAATCCGGTGAACGCCCGCATTCTGGTGTTGGGCCTGGCGTTCAAGGAAAACTGTCCGGATTTGCGCAATACACGCGTGGTGGACATTCTTAAGGCGCTGTGCGGTTACAACGCACAGGTCGATGTGCATGATCCGTGGGTCAGCGCGGCCGAGGCCGAACACGAATACGCGATCACGCCGGTGAAAAAACCGCGCGATGGCGACTATGACGCCGTGATCGTTGCTGTTGGCCATCGGGAATTTGTCGCCTTGGGCGCGGCAGGCATACGTGCCTTTGGCAAGCCCTCGTCGGTGATTTATGACGTGAAATACGTACTGCCGCGCGAGGCGGTGGATGGGCGCCTTTAACAGGATGGCATGTGATGAAAGTGCTCGTTACCGGCACGGCCGGCTTTATCGGTTCAAACGTCGCGCTCAAGTTGCTTGAACGCGGCGAGGAGGTCATCGGTTTCGACAACCTCAACGATTATTATGATGTCCGTTTGAAAAAAGCACGCCTGGCGCGCTTCATCGACCATCCGCGCTACACGCACGTTCATGCCGATCTTGCCGATCGTGGCGCAGTGGAAAAAACCTTCGCATCGCATAAGCCGCAACGCGTGATCAACCTCGCTGCGCAAGCAGGCGTGCGTTACGCCGCCGAAAATCCGCACGTCTATGCCTCCAGCAATGTCATCGGCTTTTTGCATATTCTGGAGGGCTGCCGGCAGCACCCGGTCGAGCACCTGGTGTTCGCGTCGACAAGTTCGGTCTACGGCGCCAACACCGCCATGCCCTTCTCCGAACACCAGCCCACCGAACACCCACTCACACTCTACGCAGCGACCAAAAAAGCCAACGAGCAGATGGCGCATAGCTATGCGCACTTGTATGGCATTCCCAGCACTGGCCTGCGCTTCTTTACGGTTTACGGACCATGGGGCCGTCCCGACATGGCGCTATTTCTGTTTACCAAGGCCATTCTCGCCGGCGAGCCCATCAAGGTTTTCAACCATGGAAAGCACAAACGCAGTTTTACCTACGTGGACGATATCGTCGAAGGCGTCGTGCGCACCTTGGATAAGGTTCCGGGCAAAAACGCCAACTGGAGTGGCTCCGCCCCCGATCCGGCCAGTAGCGGCGTAGCGCCATACCGGCTGTACAACATCGGTAACGAGAAGCCCGTGGAATTGCTTCGCTATATCGAGGTCCTGGAACACTGCCTGGGCCGCAAGGCGAAGATGGAGATGCTTCCATTGCAGGCGGGCGACGTACCCGACACCGAAGCGGATGTAACAGAACTGATACAGTCCGTTGGCTATGCGCCAAAAATTTCCGTAGCCACAGGCATCGACAACTTCGTAAGCTGGTATCGGAGCTACTACTGCGAGTAGTTTATGCACCTCGTTGTGACATGCGCGCAAAAAAAAATGTGAGCGTCTGGGGGCGAAGTGATCATTGACTACCTGGATAGTTCGGCCGCATCCGACATTGACGCCGATCTGTGCATCATCGGTGCAGGCGCCGCCGGCATTGCCATCGCACGGCATTTCATCGGCACATCGATCACCGTTTGCCTGATCGAAGGCGGGGGCGCCACGGGGGAAGAACAAAGTCAGGCGTTGTACGAAGGCATCTCCGTCGGCACCGTGCCTTTCGATGCCGGTACATCGCGCATGCGCGTATTCGGCGGCAGCTGCAATTTGTGGGGCGGCGGCTGCATTCCCCTGGGGCCGCACGACTTGGCCGAACGCCATTGGGTCGCGCACAGTGGCTGGCCCATCGCCTACGACGAATTGCAGCCCTATTACGAACGCGCGCGAGCGTACTGCCAGATCGAGCCGTACCATTTCACCGACGGGTCGTTTCTGACTTCGCTCGCGCGTGCTCCGATCTCTTTCGACGCCGACAAACTGGTCAACCAGATCTTTGCGCGCAGCCCGATCCTGTTTGGCAAGGCTTACCGGGCCGAGCTTGAAAAGGCGCCGAATATCACGGTTTTATTGCACGCCAACCTGCTTGAGCTGCATGCGTCGGCGAGCGGTGCTTCGGTCCGCCACGCGCGTATCGGCGCTGTCAATGGACGCAAAGGCGTGGCCCGGGCGCAGCACTATGTACTTGCCTGCGGCGGCATCGAAAATGCGCGAATGCTGCTGCTGTCCAATTCCGTTTTGCCGCATGGCCTGGGCAACGAAAACGATCTCGTCGGCCGCTATTTCATGGACCATCCTTGCGGCAGCGTGGGCACGGTTATTACCAACTCGCCGGAGCGGCTTACGCGCCCTTACGATCGAAATGCCGGCAAAGGCCTTGCAACAGCGTTCCCCGAGATCGGCCTGTCACACGCATTTCAGGCGGCGCATCGCATCTTGAACGGACGCGTACATCCGTTTGCCGTCGAAGATACCGTGCCTAAAGGTATTCAGTCCTTGCGCGATTTCCGCGCCGCATTGCGGCCATGCGTACACGATGAAAATGCGATGCTGGAAGCACGCCTTTGCGCTGCGCTGAAAAACGCCCCTGCCAACGGCGAAGACTCGCGCGAACATAGCGCCAACGTTGCCATGCTGGCGCTACGCGTCGGGCTTGGTTCCATGGATATCGCCAAGGCGTTACTGCAGAAACTGCGCCACAGGCCGACCGTACGCAGTAACCGCGTCGAACTGATGGGGTATTTCGAACAGGCGCCCAACCCCGATAGTCGCATCACGCTCGCCAACGAGCGCGACATACTGGGCTTGCCCAAGGTTTGCATCGACTGGCGGCTTACCGCCCTGGATCGCCACACCTATCGGACCGCGGCGGCGCTTTTCGGCACCGAGCTTGCCCAGGCATGTGGCGGCATCTACCACCCTGCTGCGTGGCTGAGCGAGGGCGACAACGTAACCGCCCAGGTCCACACCACCGCGCATCACTTGGGCGCCACGCGCATGGCCGACGATCCGCGACACGGTGTTGTCGATCCTCGATGCCGCGTGCATGGCGTCGAGAATCTGCACGTCGCAGGAAGTTCGGTATTCCCAACGGGCGGCTGGGCGTTTCCGACCTTTACAGTCGTCGCCCTCGCCTTGCGACTCGCCGACCAACTGCGTGCACTGATGCGCGCCACCGCGCTCTCCGAAGCGATATAGGCCATGGTTCGGACCCGGCTACCGCATAGTGATAATGATCCCGCGCATGCGCACTTCACGCGGTTTCGTACCTGTGTATCAGGCATGTAACGCCATCGATGTATCACGCGTGTAACAACCCGGATGCGTGCAATCGAAGTTGCAAAAAAACCGCGTAATTGGCATCGACACCGATAAAAAAATAGCGTAGCTTCGGGCTCCTCTCATGGGGACATAGTGTTAGGGGGAGCCCAGATGCTTCGCTTTCTGCGACGTCAAACGGTGCGCTGGCTATTGCTATTTGGCAGCGCCGAATTGCTGCTGCTTGCATCCTCCCTTTACCTGGCGATGCACCTTCGCTATTTCCGCAATGCCGACGAGCTTGTCGATTTCTCGCATCACTTGCTGTTGCGATCTTTCATTTTTGCGTTGGTCATCATGCTTGGCATGGCTGCGCTGGGTGAATACCGAACGCACCTGCGCACGAGCTGGCAAGGTGCTGTAGCGCGCCAGGCCGTCGCCTTCGTCATCGGTGGGCTGTTGCTGATCATCGGCTATTACGTTGTGCCGCAGGCGTATGTCGGTCGCGGCGTGCTGAGTATCGCGCTGGTGATGGGTTTCACCGCGGTCATGGTGTTTCGCCTGCTTTTTATGCGGATGGTGGAGATCGAATCGCTGAAGCCGCGCGTATTGATCCTCGGCACGGGGCAGCGTGCCGCCCAGATCCATAATCGCATGCGTCGACGCTCGGACCGTCGCGGTTTTACCATCGTCGGCTATGTGCCCTGCGCTGGCGAAGAACTCGCCATTCCGGCAGAGAAGTTGCTTAGGTTCGATGTTCCGTTGCCCATCCTGGTCAAGCGCGAGCAGATCGATGAGATCGTCGTCGGTGTCGACGATCGCCGCGGCAGGCTACCGATGGATGGTTTGCTGCAGTGCCGGCAGGCCGGCGTCATGATCACCGACCTCACTACCTTCTTCGAGCGTGAATCCGGTCGCGTGCAATTGTCGTGGCTCGAGCCGTCCTGGCTGGTTTTTTCAGGTGGTTTCCATGCCACGCCGCTGCATCGGCTGAGCAAGCGCTGTTTCGACATAGCGGCCGCAGCGGTGTTACTGATGCTGTGCTGGCCATTGATGCTGGCCGTGGCCTTGGCCATCAGGCTGGAATCGGGCCCCGGCCAGCCCATACTGTATCGGCAAGAACGCGTCGGCGAGAACGGCAATACCTTTTGGCTGCTCAAATTTCGCAGTATGCGCACCGATGCCGAACGCGACGGCGTGGCGCGCTGGGCCAACAAGCATGACGATCGCGTGACTCGCGTCGGCCGCATTTGCCGCAAGTTGCGATTCGATGAATTGCCGCAGCTATGGAACGTGTTCAAGAGCGACATGAGCATTGTCGGTCCGCGCCCCGAACGGCCGCAGTTCGTTGCCGATCTGGCGACGAAGATCCCGTTCTACAGCCTGCGCCACTGCTTAAAACCCGGTCTCGCCGGATGGGCCCAATTGAGCTATCCGTACGGCGCATCGGAAGAGGATGCGGCCGAAAAACTCAAATACGACCTTTTCTACGTGAAGAATCACAACTTGCTGTTCGACATGCTGATTCTCATCGAAACCGTGGAGGTCGTCTTGTTCAATCGCGGCGCACGTTGAGGCCTCGCTCACTTGCACACGGCGCAACGAACCAGATCGATTCAGTTGCGCGCGGCAGGCGGCCGTGTCTGGGCCGTTTTCAGCGAGTGCAAGGGCGAGCTGTACCAATCGATCACCGAATCGTGATCGAACCGCACCCACGACGGTCCGTACTCCCACAGATCGTCACGAATCTCCACAGGACTGCCTTCGATGGCGCGTACGTTTTCCGGCGACATGCCCAACGTCAACACCGGCGCCGCTGGCGCATCGCCAAGGTTGGCCTCGCTATCGTGGGTCGTGCTGTCGTTAGTGCCATCCGATGGGGGTGTCACGGCGGACGCACCCCAAAACAGGAATCCGAGCGCGACCAGTGCGATCGGAATCAACCATTTCACATTCGGACGCCGTGGCGTACCGGAGGATTTCTGGGACGGTGGACGTGGCGGCGGCCCGACTCTTTGCGGCGTCGCGGCCGGGGTCGGCAATGCGCCAGGCAGACGCCCATGAAGCCGCTGGAACGTCATCGCCGCCTCGTATTGAACATTGAGCTGCTGCAGACGCTGCGCGGCGCGAGAGTTCGTATATCCCCGATAGCCCGCAGGTCTGCGGTCGGGATGCAAGGTGGATACGCAGCGGCGGTAGGCCTGCTTGAATTCCTGCAAATCGCATTCGGGGCTCACTCTGAGCTGTCGGTACAAGTCGAGAAAGTCGACCTCGTTACCCATACCGATTTTCCCCTATTGCATGGTGGCGATTCTGCTCGCCTGACCGCTCTGGCGGCTGCGATGGCACGCCGTTAGCCTCGCGCAGGAACGGGGCTAGCGCAAGCACATTTTTCGCTTGACTTGGTGTGACCTAGTTCTCAAAATTGAACTCAAGGTTGGGGGTGTCCCATGCAGGGCTGTCGCGACTATGTTGCCGCTTGTTGCCGCTGTATGCCGGCCACCCTGCTTTTGGCCGCGGCCACAACCAGTGCCGTGCTAGCCCAGGGAATACCCGGCAGCGGCCAGCCCCCTTCGTTGGGCGCCCATACGCTCGAAGCCCAGTCCGAAGGACTTGGAACGAGCCCGGTCGCCACGCTCCCGGTCACGACACAGGCTCGTGGCAGTTCGTTGATCGTTTTCAACGGCGGCTACCTGAGCAATGCATCGGGTCCTGAGGACAACTACGGCAATCATTGGAAGCAGCTGGGCGAAGACGTCCCGTTCGGCAACGGCTACGGCGATCGCTTCAATGTCAAAGCGTATGTGGTGCTGGAGGCCAAAGGCGGCCCCGACCACACGGTCAGCTTCGAAAAAAACGGCAACGCGGAAGGCGAAATCTCCGTGCCGTTTATCGAAGTCAAACACGCCGGCGTGCTCAAGGACGTCAGCCAGAACTACGCACCTACCGGCCTGGTCATGGCCAGCGGCAAGGTCACTACCACCGGGCCGGCCACCCTGATCGCCGTGTGGTGGGGCGATGGCGGAATCAAGCGGATGACCGCCGTACCGAATAACGGTTTCTCTGTCATCGACAGCTACCTGAAGCTTCCCGATAACAGCGGCGTGCAATGTGCGGTGGCGTACAGGCAGGTCGATACCGCAGGCACCTATAGCGTCAGTTGGACAGGTGCGCCTGCTCAGGGCGCCATTTTGTGGTTGTTGGCGTTTCAGTCCAAATAAATCGCGGTTGGGGCGATGCGCCTTGCATGTTCGGCGCACCGGCAGATTGATCGACCTAGGGAAACACAACGCGCAAATCGTTGGGGACTGACGTATCAACGTCAGCATTCGCATCCATCACCGTTACGGCCAATAAAAGACGCCGCGGCGGACGGCATACGCAAGCGTCGGCGCAACGACCATCCACGCCCTGCGCCAACGCTTTCGTATGACGAGAGGGCTCACATCATGAACACCCATGCGGCGACACTTATCGATCTTGATTGGGACAGCTTCGATCCATGGCGTATCCAGGCCGTGCGTCACCGCTTGTCCGATCACCCGCTGTTGCAGCCCGATCAACTGGTGGCATTAGGCAAGCGCTTCCAGGGCAGCACGCGGCTGTTTACGTTCAACAACGAAGCCGGTGCCGATGCAAACTTCGACGACGTCGGCCGTCTCTACCCCAATCGGAAGTCGGCTGCCGATACGGTGCAGGGCATCAACGATGCCAAGGCGTGGATGCTGCTGCGCCACGTGCAGGACGATCCGACGTACCGCAGCTTGGTGGACCTGGCGATGAGCCCGATCCAGCCATCGATCGAGCGCGTCGATCCAGGCATGCATTACCGCGCGGGGTGGATTTTCGTGGCCTCGCCGCACACCACCACGCCGTTTCACATCGACCGTAACCACGGCATCTTGCTGCAGATTCGCGGCACCAAAAAGGTTTACGTGTGGGATGCCGATGACACCCAGGTCTGCAGCGAGCATGCACGCGACGTGTTTCATGCCCGGCACGATCTTGGGTTGGTGAAGTGGGACGAAGCTTTTCGCGAGCGCGCGCACGTCTACACCGTCGGCCCCGGCATGGGTGTCTACATGCCCATCACCAGCCCGCACATGGTCGAAACGGGCGACGAGCCATCCATCACTATCAGCTTTACGTACAGCACTGCAGCAACGCGACGGAACGCCATGCGCCATGTCCTGAACGATCTGCTCTATCGCAAAGGCATCCGACCGGTGCCAGTGGGCAAGCGCCCTCTGGTCGACACGCTGACCTATGCCACCGCGTCCGTCATGGTCGCGGCACATGGAGTCGGCAGCCGCCCACCAGCCTGCCCGTCGCTGGCGCGTCCGAGCGCCTATGCAGTGGCCGATTGAACGAGTTGTCACCCACGGAACCTGGCACCTGCCATCACCCGCATGGAGATCGCGAAAGCCTCATGAACACATGCGTCGCCAAGCCCCGGGACGGTATGGCTGAAGGCAGCACGCTTTTGGACGTACTGCCATGCCAAACCGGCATTTGCGCAAGCGGCTGGACGCGCCGTGACTACGCGCTGGATGGATCGGTCATAACGGCACTCAGCGATACAGCGCGGCGGTACCACGTCAAGGAAACCGCAATTCTGTGCGCGGCCTTGGCGCTGACCGAATCGCGGCTCACTGGCGCGCAAGGCGTTGTGGCCAATCACGTCGATGGGGATGAATCAAGGCAGTTGTCGATTGACGCGCCGCGCGCTGGAGGGCGTGACACATGGCTGCAAGCGTTCTGTGCCTCGCTCGGCACGTCGGCGCCAGCCGATGGCCGCACCGCGTGGAGCGTAGGTAGCGATCCTGATCGGCCCGGCGCGGAATCGCACCACGATGCGCGGACCGACACCACCGACAGTCATTGGAATGTGCACACATCCGCTGCGCGCATCGAGGTGGCGTTCCGCGCGCCACTCACTGCCGACGCGATCGACTTGCTCTATACCGGCGTCATGCGCGCACTGACATGGCTGTGCGCATCCACCAATGCTGACATGTCATCGTTCGAGATTTGCGACCCGGAAGAACGCGATTGCATGCTGGCCAAATGGAACGCCACGGCCATACCGCGCTGCGCGACCGATACCGTGCATGATCTGTTCACAGCGCAAGTTCTGCAGCATTCCCATTTGCCTGCGATCGAATCGCGGGGTCTCACTCTTTCCTACGCCGAACTCGACGCGCGTGCCGATCGCGTCGCCGCGGGCCTGATCGCCGCAGGTGTCGGCGTTGGCGCGCCGGTCGCGCTCTTGCTCGAACGCTCGCCGGAAGCACTGATCGCCATCCTGGGCATTCTCAAAGCGGGTGCCGCGTACCTGCCGCTCGATCCAAGCTACCCGCCAGAACGCCTCGCCTTTGTCATCAACGATGCGCGCGCCGCACTGGTTATTGCCGACGTCCAGCCACCGGCCATACCCGGCGTCCAGCTACCGATCGTGCAACTGGCGCAATTGCAAGGTGATGCGTCGACGTACCGGCGCCCTTCCGTCGATGGAAGCGCGCTCGCCTATGTCATGTACACCTCCGGTTCCACCGGCACGCCCAAGGGCGTGGAGGTCACCCATCGGTCCATCATTCGCCTGGTGCGCGATGTCGCGTATGTCGACCTCAGCGCCAACCCGCGCATCCTGCATGCCGCGCCGCTCGGGTTCGATGCGTCGACGCTGGAAATATGGGGAGCCCTGCTCAACGGCGGCTCCTGCATCGTGCACGATGAGCGCATCCCCACCGCCGGCGGACTGGAAACAACGATCGAACGCCACGACGCGCGCATCGCATGGCTGACGGCGGCGCTGTTCAATGCGATCGTCGATGAAGACGCGCAAAAATTGCGTGGCCTCCAACAACTCCTGATCGGTGGTGAGGCGTTGTCGGTCGCGCACGTGCGCAAGGCGTATGCCGCGTTACCCACCATCATCATCATCAACGGTTACGGCCCGACCGAATGCACGACCTTCGCCGCGACGTATCGCATCCCGCGCGACATCGGCGAGCATGACCGCTCGATTCCAATTGGCCGACCCATCGCAGACACCACGCTGTATGTGCTTAACAGCCGCAGCGAGCCAGTGCCGCTTGGTGTGATCGGCGAGCTGTACATCGGCGGCGCCGGCCTGGCGCGTGGTTACCTCGCGCGCGCCGAGCTGACCGCCGAGCGGTTCGTTGCCCATCCGTTTGGTGCCGATGGCGAGCGCCTTTATCGAACCGGCGATCTCGTGCGCTGGTTACCCACGGGTGTGATCGAGTTCGTCGGCAGGGCCGATGGCCAGATCAAGATTCGCGGCTACCGTATCGAGGTCGGGGAAATCGAAGCCGCGCTGCAACGTCAGCCCGGCCTGCGTGCGTGCGCTGTGCTGGCCCGTGAAGATCGCCCGGGACACAAGCGACTGGTTGCGTATTACGTTGCCGATGATGCATCGGTCAGCGCCCGCAGCTTGCGCGATCAGCTTGCACACGCGCTGCCGGAATTCATGGTGCCATCCATCTACATAGCAATGGATGCACTGCCGGTCACCGCGAATGGAAAGCTTGATCGCCGCGCCCTGCCCGCACCGGACAACCGCCGCCCCGAACTGGCCGATGTCTATGTGCCCGCGATCGGAAACACCGAACAACGGCTGTGCGAACTGTTCGCCGAGATGCTTGGGTTGGACCGGGTCGGCCGCAACGATCATTTCTTCGACCTCGGCGGGAACTCGCTGCTGGCCGTGCGCACAGTGGCACGCATCCATGCCGAACTGGCATCGAGCGTACCCACGATAGCGGCGTTCTTCGGTGCGCCCACGCCCGCCGCACTCGGCGCAATGATCGACCGTCGGGACGCACGTGCCGCACTCGCCGCGCGTCTTTCACACCATCGCCCCCACGCCACCGCCGAACCCGTGGCCATCATCGCGATGGCTGGCCGCTTCCCCGGCGCGAACAATGTCGAGATGTTCTGGGACAATCTCTGCGCCGGCCGCGAATCGATCACCTTTTTCGCTGCGGACGAACTCGATGCGAGTATTCCGGAGGAACAGCGCAAAGACCCCGCTTATGTGGCGGCACGCGGCGTCATCGACGGCGTGGAAAACTTTGACGCGGCGTTTTTCGGCATCTCGCCGCGCGAAGCGGAGCTGATGGACCCGCAGCAGCGGATCTTCCTGGAACTGTGCTGGGAATGCCTGGAGCGCGGCGGCTATGTGCCGGACGAGCATGACGTGCCCGTGGGCGTCTTCGGCGGCATGCATAACGCCACCTATTTCCAGCGCCATATCAGCACTCGCCCAGACCTGGTCGACAAGCTCGGCGCGTTTCAGGTGATGCTGGCCAATGAAAAGGATTATCTCGCCACGCGCGTGGCGCACAAACTCAACTTGACCGGCCCGGCGATCAGCATGAATACGGCCTGCTCGACGTCGCTGGTCGCGCTTTGCCAGGCCTTCGATGCCTTGCGCGCCGGTCACTGCGACATGGCGCTTGCCGGTGGCTCGTCGATCGCGTGCCCGCCCCGCAGCGGCTACGTCTCGCAGGAAGGTTCGATGTTATCGCCCGATGGGCACACGCGCAGTTTCGACGCCGATGCGCGCGGTACGGTGTTCAGCGACGGCGCCGCCGTCGTGCTGTTGAAGCGGCTCTCCGACGCGCTGCAGGACGGCGACCCGATCTATGCCGTCATTCGCGGCGCCGCCGTCAACAATGATGGCGGCACCAAAGCGAGTTTCACCGCACCCAGCAGTTCGGGGCAAGCCGCTGTGATAACGATGGCGTTGGATAACGCCGGCGTGCAGGCAAATACGATTTCCTACGTGGAAACCCACGGCACGGCCACGCCGCTGGGCGATCCCATCGAGATCGAGGGACTGACCCAGGTATTTCGCCAGAGCACCAGCGCGCGCGGAGTCTGCGCGATCGGATCGGTCAAGAGCAATGTGGGCCATCTGGTGATGGCCGCGGGCGCGGCTGGCGTGATCAAGACGGCGATGGCCCTGGCCGAGCGGCGACTGCCGCCATCGCTGCATTTTCGTGCCAGCAATCCCAAGCTCGATCTGGCCAACTCACCGTTCTTCGTCAATGACAGCTTGCGTACCTGGACATTCGACGGCGGTCCGCTGCGCGCGGGCGTGAGCTCTTTTGGCGTTGGCGGCACCAACGCACACGTCGTGCTCGAAGAGCCACCGCAGCGCGAGGCTTCCGATGCAGCCGAGGGCCCGCAATTGTTGCTGCTTTCCGCGCGCAGCGATGCGGCGCTCAGTCACGCGGCGGAACAACTGGGCGCCCATCTCGCAAACCAGACGGATGCTCAGCTCGCCGATATCGCCTGGACCCTGTGCAAGGGACGGAAGATCTTTGCGCATCGCATGCACCTCGTTGCCGACCGCGCCGGAGACGCTGCCAAACGATTGCTGGAACCGGCAGCATCGTCATCCAC
Organism: Dyella monticola; assembly: GCF_003363155.1. GTDB lineage: Bacteria > Pseudomonadota > Gammaproteobacteria > Xanthomonadales > Rhodanobacteraceae > Dyella_B > Dyella_B monticola. The sequence goes on from NZ_QRBE01000002.1 coordinate 226,549, forward strand.
CAAGACTGCGCTCAACCCTGCGCCAGGCATCGTATTCATGTTCCCCGGCCAGGGTTCGCAATATGCCGGCATGGGACACGCGTTATACGAAACCGAACCCGCATTCGGCGCGGCGATCGACGAATGCGCACACATCCTTCGCGATGAACTCGGGTTCGACCTGCGCGAGCGGCTGTTCGCCGACGATGCCGATGCACTGCGCGCGACCTGCCTCACCCAGCCGGCGATCTTTGCGATGGAATATGCGCTCGCACGCCTGTGGATGAGTTACGGCGTGACGCCCGTGGCCATGATCGGCCACAGCGTGGGCGAGTTTGTCGCGGCGGTGATCGCCGGCGTAATGAACCTTGCCGATAGTGCACGCCTGATCGCTCGACGTGGACGCTTGATGCAGGCGCTGCCGGCCGGCTCGATGCTGTCCGTGCGCATGGATGCGGCGCAACTGGCGGCGCGCATGCCGACCGCGTTGTCGCTCGCTGCCGAAAACGCTCCGAATGCGTGCGTCGTCTCGGGCGAAACACCACTCGTCCAGGCGTTTCAGGCGGAACTCGAACAAGCCTGCATCGCTTGCCGGTTGCTGCACACATCCCACGCGTTCCATTCGTCCATGATGGACCCGGCGTTGGTGTCATTCCAGCAAGAAGTCGAACGTATTTCGCTGTCGGCACCCCGTATACCGATGGCTTCGACGTTGACCGGCGGCATGCTGCGCGATGACGAAGCCATCTCGGCGGATTATTGGACGCGACATCTGCGCGGCACCGTACGTTTTTCGACGGCGCTGCAAAGCCTGCTGAGCGAACCGCAACACGCGTTGCTCGAAGTGGGGCCGCGTACCACGCTCAGCCTCCTGGCACGCCAGCACTCGCAAAGCCGCGGCAGAGTGGTGCTGGCCACACTGGCCGATAGCCCATCGAACGAACGCGCCACATGGCTCGATGCAGTCGGGCAACTGTGGTCATGCGGTGTCGACGTGTCGGTCAGTCAATTGGATCGCCGGCAGCGCAAGTATCGTGTGCGCCTGCCGACCTATCCGTTCGAGCGCAAGCGTCACTGGATCGACACCCCACCGGCTGCCAATACATTGCCAGCGACAGCGGCATCCAACGTTTTCACGCTTCCGGTGCGATCCGACCCCGTCGCGATAGCTACACCACCACTCAACCTCATTCCGGAGGCCACCATGGCCCCTGCCCTGTCCTCTACGTCCGCGCGCGCTACGCGTCTGGTCGCACAACTCAGCGCGCTCTTTGAAGACGTTGCCGGCACAGAATTCGATGACGTGGACCCGGCGACGCATTTCGTCGAACTCGGTCTCGATTCACTGTCGCTGACCCAGGTGGCATTGCAGCTGCAGAAGACCTTCGCCTTGAAGATTACCTTCCGCGAACTGATGGAGTCGCATTCTTCCTTCGGGAGCCTCGCCCAACATATCGATCGGCTGCTGCCACCTGAAGCCGAGGCAGTCGCCACCACGCCCGGTGCAGCAGTTGCCACGACACCGGCCACCCCTGCCGCGACGACCAGTCAGGTATCCGTAATGTCCCTACCAGCGAATGGCGGATTGATACAGGATGTGATCCAGCAGCAAATGCTGATCATGCAGCAGCAACTGGCCTTGCTCGCACAAGCAGGCAACTCGCCAACAGCGACAGCAGCGGCATCGGCATCGGCGCCGTTGGCGGCGACCGTTGCACCGCCGCCGCCTGTCGAGGCGCGACCGGTCGCGACAGGAGCCGACACGCCGCCAGACGAAGAAGCGGCGCTGGCGCATACCACCTACGACGTCAAAAAGGCATTCGGCGCGATCGCGCGCATCCATTCCGGTTCTACCGAGTTGACCGGCCGTCAGCGTGTCCGCCTGGATGCATTCATGCGCCGCTACATCGAGCGCACGCGGCGATCGAAGGCTTACACGCAAGAACATCGTCCGCACCTGGCCGATCCGCGCGTGGTCAACGGGTTCCGGCCGCTGCTGAAGGAAATCATTTATCAGATCGTGGTCGAACGCTCCAAAGGTTCCAAGGTATGGGACCTGGACGGCAACCAATACGTCGATGCGCTCAACGGCTTCGGCATGAATCTGTTCGGTTGGCAGCCTGACTTTGTACTCGATGCGGTTCGCAAACAGCTCGACAGCGGCTACGAAATCGGTCCACAGCATCCCCTGGCCGGCGCGGTCGCCAAACAGATCTGCGAGCTCACCGGATTCGACCGCGCCGCGCTGTGCAACACCGGATCGGAAGCCGTGATGGGCACCGTCCGGGTGGCGCGTACCATCACCGGCCGCGACACGCTGGTGATCTTCGCCGGCTCGTATCACGGCATCTTTGATGAGGTGATCGTGCGCGGCACGAAGAAACTGCGCTCGGTACCGGCCGCACCGGGCATTCTGCGCAACACGTCCGAACATGTACTTGTACTCGACTACGGCACGCCCGAATCGCTCGCCATCATCCGCGAGCGCGCGGCTTCGATTGCCGCTGTGCTCGTCGAGCCGGTGCAGAGCCGGCGTCCCGACTTCCAGCCACGCGAATTCCTGCAGGAACTGCGCGCAATCACCGCCGATACCGGCGCCTTGTTGATCTTCGATGAAGTGGTCACCGGCTTTCGTTCGCACCCGCGCGGCGCACAGGCAGTGCTCGGAATCGAGGCGGATTTGGCTTCCTATGGGAAAGTCGTTGGTGGCGGCTTCCCCATCGGCGTCATCGCGGGCAAGCGCCAATTCATGGATGCGCTCGACGGTGGCGGCTGGCAGTTCGGCGATGCGTCGATTCCGACGGTCGGCGTCACCTATTTCGCTGGCACCTTTGTGCGTCATCCGCTGGCCCTCGCGGCCGCGCATGCGGTGCTCGATCACCTGAAGACATCGGGCGCTGCGCTGCAGGAGCGACTCAATGCGCGTACCACGTCGCTGGCCTGCGAGCTGAACATGTTCTGCGCAGACGTGGGCGCGCCGATCAAGGTGACGCACTTTGCGTCGGTGTGGAAGACCAATTTCCTGGAAGATCACCCGCTGCAGGATTTGCTGTTTGCGATGATGCGCAGCCGCGGCATCCATATTCTCGACAATTTCCCCTGCTTCTTTACCACTGCACACGCCGAAGAGGACTTCGTTACGATCGCCAAGGCGTTCAAGGATTCCGTGCTTGAGTTGCAGGAAGCGGAGTTCCTGCCCCGCCGCAAAAAGATCGAAGTGCTTCCGCTGGATGCAAGCAAGCCACCGATCGCCGGTGCGCGCCTGGGCAAGGATGAGGAAGGCAAGCCGACCTGGTTTGTGCCCAACCCCGATGCACCGGGCAAGTTCATGAAATTGAGCGCATGAGGAGCACGCCATGAATGCCAGTGATGTGAGCATGGTCTCCACGGCGGTCGACTACGACCCGTTTGCCGATGCCGCACTCGCACGTGTCGTACCCGCGACGGCATCGCAGCGCGAGATATGGCTGGCCGCGAAACTTGAGCAGGAAGCCTCGCTCGCCTATAACGAATCGGTGTCGATACGGCTGTGTGGTGAACTCGACGTGGCTGCCTTGCAGGCGGCGCTGCAAGGTGTGATCGATCGGCATGAAGCACTGCGCGCCACCCTGAGTGCGGACGGCAATGAGCTTTGCATCGCCACTCACGTGGCGTTGGATGTCGTCGCCCACGATCTGTCCGGACTGAACGAAACCGAGCGCAACGAAAAAATTTCTGCGGCGCTCGGCATGGCCGTCGGCACGCCGTTCGACCTGGAACATGGACCACTCGTGCGCGCCCATCTGCTGAGGCTTGCCGAACACGAGCACCTGCTCATCTTTACCGCGCACCACATCATCTGCGACGGCTGGTCGTTCGGCGTGATCGTGCGCGATCTCGCCGCGCTGTACGCACAACGGCTGGGTCAGGGCGGCGGCGCCGCCCCTGCGGACGCATTCACTGACTACGCCATCGCCGAAACGATGCGCGCGCAAACCGATAGTGGCCGCGATGACGAACAGTATTGGCTGAGCCGGTTCGGCGGCGCATTGCCGTCGCTGGACCTTCCCACCGACGGTGCGCGCCGCCGTCATCGCAGCTTCGCTTCACAACGCGAAGATCGCACGCTGGATGCCGCCCTGATCGCGGACATCAAACGCATGGGCGCGCGGCGCGGTGCGAGCTTTTATGCAACCCTGCTGGCCGCTTTCAGCGCGCTGCTGCATCGGTTGAGCGCCCAGGACGATGTGGTGGTGGGCATTCCCAGCGCCGGACAAGCGGCCGACGGGAAAAATAATCTCGTCGGTCATTGCGTGAACGTATTGCCGTTGCGTACCGCGATCGACTCGCACGCTCCGTTTGCCACGGTGCTCGATCATCTGCGTGGCGATCTGCTCGATGCGTTTGAGCATCGGCAATATACGCTCGGCAGCCTGCTCGGGCGATTGGCCATGCCGCGCGACCCTGGCCGGCTTCCACTGGTCAGCGTGCTGTTCAACCTGGATCAGGCGCTGGACGAACGTACCGTCTCCTTCCCCGGCCTGCGCTTTGAATTCGCCGGGAACGCGCGGGCCTACGAGAACTTCGAACTATTCGTCAATGCAGTACAAGTAGGCGACGGCCTGCGACTGGAGTGTCAATACAATAGCGACCTGTTCCGCGGTGAAACGATTCGGTGCTGGCTCGATGCGTACGAGACCTTGCTGCGCAGCGCGGTAGCGACACCGGACATCGCCGTGCAGGAACTCAGCCTCCTCTCAGAAGCCGCACAGCGCAGCATCGCGACACTGCAGCCTGCAAGTACCCCGTATCCCGAGCAAAAACTCGCACACGAATATTTTGAACAGCAGGCAGATCGAGTCCCCCATCATGCTGCAGTACGCGACAGCGCAAGGCAGCTCAGCTATGCCCAATTAGAGGCCCGCGCCAATCGACTCGCGCGTGTCCTGCGCGAGCGCGGTGTCGCTCGCGGCGACCTGGTAGGCATTGCCTTGGCGCGCAGCGCGGATATGGTGGTGGCCGTGCTCGCCGTGCTCAAGGCCGGCGCGGGCTATGTACCGCTCGATCCGCAATTTCCCGCCGACCGCCTGGCATTCATGGCCGACGATGCCGCCCTGGCATCGCTCATCGTCGACGATGTCACGCCGCAAGCGTTCCAATTTCCTCCATCGCGCGTGCTGTCGCTGAAGCACGACGCCGATGCGATCGAATCGGCTTCCACCGCGCGCTTGCCGCGCGACGACGCGGCGGCGACGCCCGATTCGGTGGCCTACGTGATTTTCACGTCCGGTTCAACCGGCCGACCCAAGGGCGTGCGCGTTCCCCATCGCACGACGTCGAATTTCCTGACCGGCATGCAACGCGTTCCGGGCATCGCCGAAGACGATCGACTGGTTGCCGTGACGACGCTATCGTTCGACATCGCCTTCATGGAATTGATGCTGCCGTTGAGCGCCGGCGCCGAAGTCATCATTGCCGACCGAGACGATGTGCGCGACGGTGCTGCACTGCGCCGCTTAGTGGAGCAAAGCGATGCGACCATGATGCAGGCCACCCCTTCGGGCTGGCGCATCCTGATCGAAGCAGGCTGGCATGGACGCGAACGTTTTCGCGCCATCTCCGGCGGCGAACCACTGGCGGTCGATCTTGCCGAAGCGCTGCTACAGCGCTGCAACGAGGTGTGGAATGGATACGGCCCCACCGAAACGACCGTCTATTCGACCTATTGGCGGGTCACCCATCCACGCGCCGGCATTTTCATCGGACGTCCAGTCGCCAACACCCAGATCCATGTCCTGGACGAACAGCGCGCGCCGTGTCCGCTGGGCGTGCCGGGCGAAATCTATATTGGCGGCGCCGGCGTCACGCTGGGTTATTTGAATCGCCCGGAGCTCGATGCCGAACGCTTCCTGCCCGATCCCTTCGTGGAGCGCAGCGGCGCGCGCATGTATCGCACCGGCGATCGTGGTCGCTGGCTGGCCAATGGCATGGTTGAACACCTGGGGCGGCTGGATTTCCAAGTGAAAGTGCGCGGTTATCGCATCGAGCTGGGCGAAATCGAATCCGTGCTCGCCGATGTGCCCGAGGTCGATCGCGCCGTCGTGATCGCACGCGAAGACCGCCCGGGCGACGTCCGGCTCGTCGCCTACGTGGTGATGCGCGATCACGCCGGCTTCGACGAAACGGGCCTGCGCGAACAGCTCAAGCGTCGGCTGCCGGATTACATGGTGCCGCAGCATGTCATCGAGCTCAGCGCGATTCCGTTGCTGCCCAACGGCAAGACCGATCGCAAGGCACTGCCCGCGCCACACGTTCACTCTGTCGCGTCGGAAACAGCACGCATCGCACCGCGCACCGACGATGAACGCCGTGTGGCGGCGGCGATGGAAAGTGTCTTGTCGCTACCTGATCTGGATGTACGCGACGATTTCTTCGCCCTGGGTGGCCACTCCTTGCTGGCGGCGCAGCTCACCGCGCGCCTGAATCGCGAGTTCGGTATCACGTTGTCGTTCCGCACCCTGTTCGATGCGCCGACGATCGCCGAGCTTGCGGCAGCGATCCATGCGCAAGTGGTCAGCGGCGCAACGCCTGCCGCACAGCCCATCACGCGACGCGCGGATCAAAGCCGCGCACCGCTGTCGCTCATGCAGAGCCGCTTGTGGTCACTGGAAGAATTGCAGCCCGGGCGTGTCACGTACAACGCACCATCCGCGCATCGACTGCGCGGCCATCTCGATGAGGCTGCCTTCCAGCTTGCGTTGCGCGCCTTGATCCAGCGTCAACCGATCCTGCGCACGGCGTTCCGCCGCGATGGGCAGGCCGTCGAACAGATCGTCGCATCCGATATCGACGTGCCGCTGTTCCCTGCCGAGGACCTTTCCGGCGTGCCGGAAACCGAGCGGGAAGCCGCGCTGATGCGGCGCCTGCAGGCCATCACCGATACGCCGTTCGATCTTACCCAGGCGCCGCTGTTCAGTGCGCGCATGTTCCGCCTGGGCGATGACGATCACGTGTTTTTCTTCATGCCCCATCACATCATCTGGGATGGCTGGTCGTTCGACATTCTGTATGCCGAACTGTCGTCGCTGTACCGGGCGTTCGTCGAGGGAGCGCCCTCGCCGTTGGCGCCGTTACCAGTCAGTTATGGCGATTTCGCCGCCTGGCACACGCAATGGCTGGAAGGCCCGCAGTTTCAGACGCAGCTTGCGTACTGGCGCGAACGCCTCGCGCAGATGGCGGACATCCGCGCATTGCCCACCGATCAGCCGCGGCGGCCGGGCATGTCCGGCATCGGCCGTACCGAATGGATCCGGGTGCCCAAGGAGGCGACCGATGCGATGCACGACGTCGCGCGGGCCGCCGATGCCACACTCAACATGACCTTGCTTGCGCTGTACTACGTATTGCTCAGCGGCATGGCTGGCGAGAACGACTTGGTCGTCGGCACGCCGGTACGCGCGCGCAATCAGACCGAAGTCGAATCGGTCATGGGCTATTTCAATAATCTATTGCCGTTACATATCACCGTCGACACGACGCTTCCGTTCATCGATTTCGTTCGTTACGTCAAACGTGCGGCGATCGAAAGCTTCGGCCATCCCGACGTACCGCTTGAATACCTTCAGCGGGAATTGCGTGTCGGCGCAGGCAGCGGCGCGGTGCTTTATCAGGCACTGTTTTCGTTCCAGGATGCGCGTCAACGTATCGTGGACTGGGGCGGCTTGGCGCACGAGCAGATCCTGCTGTTCCAGAGCGGCGCGACGGAAGACCTTGGCCTGTGGTTCCTCGAGAGCAACAAGGGCATGGTCGGCGGCGTCACCTATAACGCCGACATCCTGCACGCCGAAACAGCACGCCTGTTGCGCGATCGCTACCTGACCATGATGGCGCGCGTCAGCGTGGACCCACAGCAACGCGTCGGTTCGCTCACCGCCATCGGCGATGGCGAACTGGCGCAGGAGCAAGCCTGGAATGCAACGTCCATGACCGTGGAGCTGCCAAGCAGCGTAGCTGCCATGTTCGAACGGCAAGCCGATCGGGTGCCGGAAAAGACGGTGCTGACATTCGGCAGCTGGGGCACGCGCTACATCGAGATCGAGCAACGCGCCAACCGTATCGCCTGCTGCCTGCGTACACGTGGCGCAAGCGTCGGCACGGTCATCGGGCTGAGCGCGGAACCGGGGATAAACCGCTTCGCCGGCATGCTGGGAATCCTGAAGACCGGCAGCGTATGCGTGCTGCTCGATCCAACCGATCCGGTCGCGCGCCTGAAAGAGATCATTGCCGATGCGGGCATCAGTCTTCTGGTTGGCGAGAGCGCGCTGGAGAACCCCCTTCAATGGCCCCGCGCGCAAGCCGTCTGGTTCGACGCGGACACGGTAGAAATCATTGGCGCGGCGAGTGATCGCGACGCGTTTGCGCTAGAGGGTGTCGATGACAACGTAGCGATCGTCGTCTACGTGCCCGATGCCGACGGCCGCCCCAGCGGTGCGGCATTTACGCATCGCGCCATTGCCAATGCATGCCAGGGATTACACGATTCGCTCGCCTTGTCGCCAGACGATCGCATCCTTGCGACCGCCCCGCCGGCAACCAGCGAGGCCATCATCGAAACCCTGCTGCCGATGGCGTTCGGTGCCGAGCTGATTCTTGCCAGCCAGCGGGAAGCGCACGACGGCGAAGCGCTGATCAAATTGACGCAGAACCATCAGGCGAGCGCGATGTTCGCTGCACCTGAGGCGTGGCAATCCATGGTGACCGCGGACTGGACGGGTCGCGCACAGATGAAGGTGGTTTGTACCGGCAACCTGCCTACGCCCGATCTGGCGCAAAAACTGGCCGAACGCAGCGCCGGCCTCTGGAATGTATCGGGCTCTGCCGATAGTTCGCTGACGGTGTCCTGCGGCCGCATCGAACGGCCTGCCGAAAGCCTGCACAGTGGTCGGCCGCTCGGCAATACCGCGGTGTGGATTCTCGACGGGCAGCAGCATCCCTGCCCGATCGGCGCCATCGGCGAAATCCATGTCGGCGGTGTATCGCTAAGCCAACCGTTCGGCACACGTGCCACCGCGCACGACCGTGGCGCCGTGACGGCCTCCGTCGTTTCGACCGACAGGCGTCTGCAACGCACGCACCGTCGCGGGCGCTGGCTGCTGAGTGGCAACATCCAGGAAATGGGTCGCACCGATCGCCGTGAGTGCATCCACGGCCGCGAGGTCGATCCGGCGACCATCGAATCCGAACTGCTTAGCCAGCCCGGCGTCGCGCGCGCTGTCGCTGTCGCGCGCATGAACCAGGCCGGCAGCGCGCGCATGGACGCTTATGTCGTGGCCGCCCCCGGGCATGGGCTCGACGCCAACCGGCTGATCGCCGCCCTGGCCGCAGCCCTGCCTGCGCACGAAGTGCCACAGCGCCTGATGTTCGTCGACGCATTGCCCTTGATGGCAAACGGCGAGGTGGATATGGCCGCGCTGCCCTTGCCGGCCGAGTCGTCAGGTGACGACGGCATCGACGACAGCGCCACGCAACCGAAGACCGCCAACGAACAACTGCTCGCCACATTATGGAAAGAACTTCTTGGGGTCGCACGCGTGCGCACCAGCGACAACTTCTTTGACATCGGCGGTCATTCGTTGATGGCGGTCGACATGGCCGCACGCGTACAACGCCAGACCGGCATGGCGTTGAACCTGCTGGACATCGCCAACGGCACGTTGGGCACGCTGGCGGCGGGGTTATCCGAAAGCGTCGTCAAGGAGCCGCCACGCCCGAAGATCGGCGCACGGCTACGTCATTTGTTCGGGCGCGGCTGACATGAGCGCGTCGGTCCGGGGGGAACCGATATGAGAAACCTGGCCATTGCCGGCGAGCCACCGCGTGCATCGCGATCGATCGCGTGCGTGCCGTTCTGCTGTTGTGTCCGGGATGTCTTTTTCACCGTCGTCGCGCGCGCATCCGACCGCCGCGCGCATTGCTGAGGACTCTATCCATGTTGGCTCAGGAAGAAGGTCATGGCAGGGCGTCCGGCATCCGCGGGCGGATGGCAGAGCTTTGCTACAGCACCGGCGCGCTGCTGCCACTGCAGCGCGTACGCGCATGGTGGCAAAAAGATCTGCGGATTCTGGCCTATCACCGGGTCATGCCGCTGCCCGATGCGGCCACGTTCGATTTCGATCTTGAATTGATCAGCACGACCCCGGAACGCTTCCGCGCGCAGATGCTGCACGTGAAGCAGCACTTCGTACCACTTCGCCTGACCGACGTCGCCGCCGCATTGAACAGCGGTGCCGCGCTGCCGCCCGATGCCGTGGTGATTACCTTCGACGACGGCTACGACGACAATTACCACATCGCCTACCCCATCCTGCGCGAACTGAACATTCCCGCGACGTTCTTCGTCTCGACCGGTCACATCGATACCGGCAAGCCGTTCGGGTACGACTGGCTGGTGCACATGATCCTGCTTACCACTGCACCGCGCCTGGTACTTCCGGAAATTGACATGGATGTGCCCATGCCGCACGAGCGCGATCTGCGACGTTCGCTCGCCGGCGCCATCTTGAAGAACATGAAAAGCATCGACGCCATGAAGCAGGAGGCGATGATTGCGCGGCTGGAAAACGAATGGCAGATGCCGAGCAACGTGCGGCCTCAAGATTGCCGCCCGATGACCTGGGACCAGGTGCGCGACATGCACGCCGCGGGCTTTGAGATCGGTTCGCACGGTGTGTACCACCGCATGCTGGCGAAGTTGCCGCGCGAGCGCATGGAGGAGGAAGTGCGCCGATCCAAAGCGACCCTGGATCTGGAGCTCGGCGCGTTTTCCACCCTGATGTCCTACCCGGTCGGCGGCGATCGCGCTTTCGATGATGCGGTCATGGATGCCACGCGCAATGCCGGCTTTCAATTGGCCGTCTGCTACATCTGCGGCACCAATCCGCAACCGGCGTCGAACCGCTATGCCCTTCGCCGTCTTCCGGTCGAGCGCATGATGAGCCCGGGATGGTTCGCCGCCATGCTGACCTTGCCGAGCCTGGTCAGTTATCCGACCGCTCACCACGAGTCGACGCGCGAACAGGTCCACGTCTGATGTTTCCGCTGATCATTCTCTATTTGGTCCTGACCATCATCCGCCCGCAGGAATACATGGCGGCTTTTACCGGCATACCGATTCTACCGATCGTGCTGATCGCGGCCTTTCTGTGCTGGCTGATCTCGAGCGCCAAAACCTTCGCCGCACCGCAGTTTGTCATTCTGCCGATCTTCCTGGTGGTGCTGATGATCTCCGTGGTCGTCAATGGCTGGTTCGGCGGCGCGCTGGATCAACTGGAGAAATTCGGCCCGATCATGATCGCCTTTTTCGTGCTCGCCACCGCGTGCAATACGCAGCAGCGCGTCATCATTACGATGGCCGTATTCGTGCTGTGTTCGGTGGTATTGGTCGCGCACGGCATTGGACAGGCTAGAACCGGCATGGGCTGGACGGGCGTGCCGATTTCCGAGGACGGACGCATCCAGTACGTCGGCATTTTCAATGATCCAAACGATCTGGGCCTGTTGTTCGCCACCACCATTCCCATGGCGGTCTTTCTAAGTACGCTGCGTGGACTGTTGCTACGCCTGTTCTGGCTGGCGTGCGCGGCGCTGCTGTTCTACGGCACCTATCTCACCAACTCGCGCGGTGCGCTGCTCGCCGTGCTGGTCGTGGCGGGCGTGTACATATGGTATCGGCGCGGCTTCATCACCGCCGGCACGCTGGGTGTCGTCGGTCTGGCATGCATGAAGCTGATGTCGTCCCGCATGCAGGATCTGGATCCGGACGAAGAATCGGCATTTGGCCGCGTGGACGCGTGGTACGAAGGTTTGCACATGTTTCTGTCCCATCCGGTATTCGGTGTCGGTGCCGGCAATTTCACCGAGTACAACGATCTCACCGCGCACAACTCCTTTGTGCTGGTGCTGGCCGAGACGGGCTTTATCGGCTACATGCTGTGGCTGGCTTTTGTCGGGTACGGCTTCTGGATGATGCTGACCGTGCTGCGCTACAAGCCCGATGGCCTCGACGATTCCGTGCGCGCCAAAGCGTGGCAGGGCGAACAGCGCATGGCGCTGACATTGCTATTGTCGCTATGCGGCCTGTATGCGGCGGCGTTTTTCCTGAGTCGCAGCTACACGGTGGTGATGTATCTGCTCGCCGCCACGGTGGTGGGCTACTACGTCAACGCGCGCCAACGCTTTCCTGGCCTGCGCATGTTCCGGCTGGCGGACAGCGCCTGGCGCTGGTTTACCGCGTCCCTGGGCAGCATCGCCGTTTTTTTTGTTCTCGTCGCGCTTCTGCTGCACGTCTCCGCATGAACACTCACCGGCCCCTCCTCCATCACCCAGTCGCCGCATGTCGATCGCGGCGCAGGGAGCGCACGGCATGAGCGGCTTATATGAAGCGGCCTTTCGGCGCGTGCTGTTTCCGGCCTATGAGACGGGCCTGAGACGTCGCCGCACACTCGCCTATCTCGACGATTACCGGCGCAATCAGTGGCTGTCCCGCGACCAGATCACAGCGTTGCAATGGGAGCGCTTGCAGCACTTGCTTGAGCACTGTTATCGGGAGGTGCCCTATTACCGCACGCGTTGGCGCGAACTGGGCATTGCGCCCAAGGACATCCGCAATCTCGATGATTATGCGAACCTTCCGGTACTGACCAAAGCCGATATCCGCGCGCATTCGGACGAGCTGAAAGCCGACTCCTGGCGCGATCGCCTGTTATACAAAGCCACCGGCGGTTCGACCGGTGAACCGATGCGCTTCGGCTACACGCGTGAAAGCAACGATCGCCGAACGGCCGTGATGTGGCGCGGTTACGAATGGGCCGGGTCGCGCATGGGACGCCGCACCCTCTTCCTTTGGGGCGGGGCGGTCGGCGATCCCACGCGCACGCATCAACTCAAGGATCGCATCTACAACACAGTCTTTTCGCGCCGAGTCCTCAACAGCTTCAGGATGACCGAAGCAAACATGGCCGAATACGCCGATGCGATCGACCGCTATCGGCCGGACATCATCGTCGCCTATGTCGGACCACTGCTGCAGCTGGCCCAATGGCTGAACGCCAGTGGCCGCAAGATCTGGCGGCCGCAGGCCATCATCGGCGGCGCTGAAGCGATGCACGCATTCCAGCGCGATGCGATCCAGCAAGCCTTCATGGCGCCTGCGTTCAATACTTATGGCTGCCGCGAGTTCATGTTGATCGCCGCCGAGTGCGAACAGCGCCATGGCTTGCACGTAAATAGCGATCATCTGCTGGTGGAGCTGCGTACGTCGCACGGCGCCGCGGGCGATGGTCAGACCGGTGATGTCGTCATCACCGACCTGTTCAATTACGGCATGCCGTTCGTACGCTATGCCAATGGCGACATGGCGACGGCATCCGCGGAGCGTTGCGCCTGTGGGCGTGGCTTGCCGTTGCTGACGCGCGTCGATGGCCGCATCCTCGATGCGATTCGTACGTCGAACGGACACGTACTGCCTGGCGAATTCTTTCCACATATGCTCAAGGATGTCCCCGGCTTGCAGCGCTTCCAATTGGTGCAGCGCAGCCTCGACCACCTCGACCTCTCCATCGTGCGCGGCGCCGGCTTCGATGAAGCCTCGTTGGCGTACATCCATCGCGAGGTCGACAAGGTGCTTGGCGGTAGCGTGCAACTGCATTGCCACTTCGTCGACGATATCCCTCTTACGCGCAGCGGAAAACGTCGTGTCACGGTATCGGAGCTGACGCCGTGAACATCACCCACTTTGTCGAAAGCCTGGACCGCGGCGGCCTCGAGCGCATGGTGCTGGAGCTGGTGAAGTATCAGCATCGGCAAGGACATCGCTGCCAGGTCGTGTGTCTGTATTCGCCCGGTTCGCTGGCGCATGAGCTGGACGAAGAGGGCATTGCGGTGAAGGTGTGCGGAAAACGCCAGGGGCTTGATCTGGCGGCGCTGGCGCGAGCGCGCCGGATGGTAAGCAGCCATGCCACGGAAGTGCTGCATACCCATAATGCGGTCGCGCATTATCAGGCCGTGCTGGCCACCTGTGGCCTTCCCATGCGGCAGGTGATCAATACGCGCCATGGCATGGGCGTCAATCGTCGCGCGCGCCGGAGGGAATGGCTGTATCGGCGTGCGTTGGCACGCACCGATACCGTGGTCACTGTCTGCGAAGCGGCACGCAGCGACGCGATCCGGCGCGGCATTATTCCGCCTTCGAAGGCCTGCGTCGTACCTAACGGCATCCAGGTGGAAGCGTTTGCGACTACCTCTTCGCTGGCGCGCAGCCGGATCGCACGCCTGCTCGATTTGCCTGAGCAAACCCGGGTCATCGGCACGGTCGGACGCTTGAACTGGACCAAGGACCAGCGTGGCCTCATCCGCGCTTTCAAGACGGTGCACGAACACGCTGCCGATACCGCCCTGATATTGATTGGCGACGGTGAACTTCGCACCGCCCTGCAACAAAGCGCCCTCGACGAGGGTGTCGCCGATTGCGTGCATTTCCTGGGTGATCGCAGCGACGTGCGCGAATGGTTGCAAGGCTTGGATATGTTCGTGCTTTCGTCGCTGAGCGAGGGTTATTCGATGGCCTTGCTGGAGGCGAGCGCCGCCGCACTTCCTATCGTCGCCACCGATGTCGGCGGCAATGGCGAGATCGTGCGCAACGGCACCACCGGCAGCCTGGTACCGGCGGGTAACCCGGTTGCACTCGCCGAGGCCATGCTTGCGTTTTTGCGCAACCCGCAGCATGCCGTGGCCTCAGGTCGCGCGGCCCGCGCATGGGTAGAACAGTACGGATCACTGGAAACGATGGCGATGCGCTACGCCCAACTTTACGACGGCTCAAAGGAATGCCAGACGCAATGAAAGTATTGATCCTGACCAACTTGTTTCCAACACCCTGGGACCCATTGCGCGGCGCGTTCAATCGTCAGCAATTCGAACGCCTGGGACAACTGCACGACGTGGATGTCATCACGGCCGTCGATTTCCGGGAACGGTTGGGTGAACGCCGCGGCGAAGTGAATGCCGGCCATGTTCATACCGATTATTTCGTTTTCTTCTTTCCGCCGCGCATCGGGCGTTCGCTGCATGCAATCTGCTGGCTCTTATCGCTGCTATGGCAGCGCGGCCGCCAGATACGAAACGCCCACTACGACTGCATGCTCGTCAGCTGGGCCTATCCCGATGGCGCGGCCGTGGGCTGGCTGGCGCGCTGGCTGGGCATTCCTTATGTAGTCAAAGTGCACGGCAGCGACCTCAATGTGCAGGCCAATTATCGACTGCAGCGCCCGCAAATTCGCTCGGCGCTGACAGGTGCCGCCGGTGTCGTTGCGGTCAGCCGCGCGCTGGCGACCAAAGCCATCGGATTGGGCACTCGGCCATCCAACGTACACGTGCTTTACAACGGCGTCGACACGTCGATCTTTTCTCCCGACATGCGTGCCGAGTCGCGTGCGCGGCTGGGTTTTTCGACGTATACGCCGCTGCTGTTGTTCGTGGGCAACTTGAAGGCTTCCAAGGGTTGCCTGGATCTGCTCGAAGCATTTCCGGCGCTGCTCGCCGCACAGCCCTTGGCGCGCTTGATCTACGTCGGCACGGGCGCTGCCCGCGCCACGCTGCTTGAGCGCGCCAAAGCACTGGGTTGCCTGGATCGGGTTGAAATAGCCGGTGCAGTCGCCCATGCGGAGCTGGGCAACTGGTTTCGTGCCGCCGATGTGCTATGCCTGCCCAGCCATAACGAGGGCGTACCGAATGTAGTGCTCGAGGCGATGGCCTGCGGCACGCCGGTGGTGGCCAGCCGCGTAGGCGGCATTCCGGAGGTGGTGCCGCACTACGCGGGTATCCTGGTGCTGCCCCATCAACGGGAAGCGCTATCGGACGCACTTATCGAAGCGAGTACACGGCATTGGAACCACAAGCGCATCGCTGCGCACGCACGCGGCTTTCGCTGGGAGGACAACATTCGTCAACTGGACGCCATCCTGCACGCCGCCGTGGAATCGTCCGCACCCGCAGGCGCATCCGCATGAATATGAGACCCAAAAAACAGCATTGGCTGAGCCTGTTCCCGGATGCGTTGGTGCAGACCAAAGGTTCGCGTCATAGCAATGTCTGCTACCTCACTTTCGACGACGGTCCCGACCCGGTCTATACGCCACCGTTACTGGATCTGCTGGCAAAACACGGCGTGAAAGCGAGTTTTTTCCTGGTGGGGCAAAAAATCGAGCGTCACCCCGAGCTGGTGGAACGCATCGTGGCCGAAGGCCACATGCTGGGTAATCATTCCTATAGCCACTGGTCGTTCAAACGCATGACGACACGCAAAAAGCTCGGCGAAATCCACAGCACCGATGCATTGCTGAGCGCCTTCGACGGACGTCTCCACCATCGTATGCGACCACCGCACGGATACGTGGGCGCAGACCTTCTGTGCTATTTCGCCGTGCATCGGCGCAGTTTTGTCTACTGGTCTTACGACAGCCTCGATTATCAAGATAAGCCCACCCGCGAAATGGTCGGACGGCTACGCGCGGACCCGCCGCTACCCGGCGATATCGTATTGATGCACGACGACAGCGACCGCGCCCGCGATGCGCTCGCCGTGATGCTGCCGGAATGGCTGTCCGACGGATATCGCTTTCGCGCGCTGCCGCAGGATGCGCCATGAAAATCATGTACCACCATCGAACACGAGGCCGCCACGTCGAAGGCGTGCATATCCGCGGGATCGTGCATGCCTTACGTCTTTTGGGGCACGAGGTGTCGATCATGTCGTTCCCCGGTGCCGACCCCGAACATGAGTCGACCATCCAGGGCCATTCGAAACGTGGCCGGATCGCCTCAGCCATCACACGGCTGCCGGGTGTGTTATTTGAATGCCTTGAGCTTGGCTACAACGTCGTCACTCTTTTCCGCGTCGGCGCTGCGATTCGCCGGCAGCGGCCGCAGCTGATCTACGAACGCTATTCGCTGTTTCTGTTTGCCACGGTATGGCTGGCGCGGCGGCACGGCATTCCGCTGGTGCTTGAAATCAATGATTCGGCGTTGGTCGAACGCGTGCGCCCCCTGCGTTTGAAGGGGCTGGCGCGGCGCATCGAGGCATGGTGCCTGCGCCATTGCACCGGGCTCGTGTTCATCTCCAGCTATTTCCGCGATCAGGCGCAAGCCGCCTATGGGCAGATCGCGCCGTCCGTGGTCACGCCCAATGCCGTCGATCTTTCCAGATTCGACCCCTCGCGTTTCGATGCGGCCCGATTGCGTGCCGACCGCGGGCTTGCCGGTCGCATCGTATGCGGCCATATCGGAGTCTTCGCGCATTGGCATGGCGTCGATGCGTTTGTCGAAGCCATTGCCACGCGCCTGGCCGAAGTGCCGCAGCTCGCGCTGGTTTTTGTCGGAGACGGACGGACGTTGCCGGCGGTGCGGGCGCTCGTTGCGGAACGTGGATTATCCGACCGCGTGCTGCTACCCGGCCGGGTCGCGCATGAGGATATTGCAAGCTGGATCGCCTGCATGGATTACGCCGTACTGCCCAATTCCAATCAGTACGGTTCACCGATGAAACTGTTCGAACTGATGGGCATGGGTGTCGCCGTGGTCGCGCCCGATTACGCACCCGTTGCCGAGGTAATCGGCGATGGCGACACCGGTTGGCTGTTCCCGCGCGGCGAAATAGCTGCATGCGTACAGCGCGTGCTGGACCTGGCGACGCAACGGGACGAGCACCGTAGGGTGGGTGACGCCGCGCGTCGCTATATCGAGCGCGAGCGCCAATGGCGCAATAACGCGGAGCAATTGCTTACCCTTTTACCTGCCGAAGGTGCGCACTGATGTGGACGATCGCGCTACTGACCGCACTTGCCATGCTGTTGATGCTGGCGGTTGCCGTCACGTTGGCGATACGCGCGCGCCACATGCAAATCTGGCTGGGTAGCTACCTCCGGCGGCGACCACCACGCGTGGCCGATAAGCCGGTCCACCTCATGTTCTGCTTTGTCGATCATTTCGAACCCGCCTGGGGCAAGGTCGACCTGGCAACCCAGCGTGCACGCGTCGATCGATGGTGCCGCGATTACCGCAAGCTTGCCGGCGCTCATCGCGACGCCGACGGTCGGCCACCCCAGCACACCTTCTTTTACCCCGAGGAGGAATACCTCGAGGAACACTTGCAAAAGCTGGCGTCGCTGTGTGCGGAAGGCTATGGCGAAATCGAAGTCCACCTTCATCACGACAATGACACGCCCGCTAATTTCCGGGCCACCATCGAGCGTTTCAATAAGGTATTGCATGAACGGCACAACGCGTTGCCGCGCGACCCCAAAACCGGTCAATTGCGCTTCGGCTTTATCCACGGCAACTGGTGTCTGGACAACTCGCGCGCGGATGGGCGCTGGTGCGGCATCAACAACGAGCTGATCCTGCTGCGCGAGCTGGGCTGCTACGCCGATTTCACCCTGCCTTCCGCGCCGAGCGAAACGCAAACGCGCATGATCAACGCGATTTATTACGCGACGGATGACCCCGCGCAGCCCAAGTCACACGACACCGGCGAGCGTGTACGCGTCGGCGGCAAACCAAGCGGCGATCTCATGATCGTGCAAGGGCCTCTGGGTCTGAACTGGCGCAGCCGGCGCCTGGGCATCGTGCCGCGCATCGAGAATGCGGACGTACGCCACGCCTGTCCGCCGACGCCGGATCGGGTCGACGCATGGGTCAACACCGGTGTACATGTTGAAGGCCGCCCCGAGTGGGTATTCGTGAAGATACATACGCACGGCACGCAGGAGCGCGATATGAATACGCTGCTCGGCGATCCCACCGATCGCATGCACCGCTATCTGGAGAACACCTATAACGACGGCAAGCGCTATGTCCTGCACTATGTCACTGCGCGCGAGGTTTACAACATCATCAGGGCCGCGGAAGCGGGATTGACCGGCAATCCGCACGATTACCGCGACTACGAGCTGCCGCGCCCCCGGGTGTCGGCCACTACCGAGGCGCAGACCGCGTGAGGTGACAGCATGAGCAACGATCTCGTCAGTGTCATCATGCCGGTCTATAACGCGGAGCCATGGCTGCAGCGCGCTATCGATTCAGTGCTTTCGCAGAGCCATACCGACCTGGAATTGATCGCCGTCGATGATGGCTCGAGCGATCGTTCACCATGCATGCTCGATGCTTATGCGGCAGACGATCCACGAGTACGTGTCGTGCGGCAACCGTCCAATCAAGGCGTCGCCGCCGCGCGCAATGCCGGCATCGCTGCCGCGCGCGGTGATTACATTGCGTTTCTCGACGCCGACGATTGGTGGCACCCCGCCAAGCTCGAACGTCAATTGACCAGCATGCGCAACACCGGCTCCTTGATCAGCTACACCTCGTATTGGCGTGTCACCGAAGATGGCGGCGTACTGAGCAAAGTGATGCCACCGCCGCAGGTCGATTGGCGGGACATGCTTGCCAGCAACTTCATCGGCAACCTCACCGGCATGTACGCGCGACAACTCGGCGACGTACCCTTCCAGCGCATCGGTCATGAAGACTATGTGTTCTGGCTGGAACAGGTGCGGCGCGCCGGCAAAGCCGTGCGCGTGGAATCCCCCGAACCGCTGGCCTGGTATCTGGTACGCGAACGATCGCTATCGGGCAACAAACTGCGTGCGGCATCCTGGCAGTGGGACATTTATCGCAGCATCGCAAAGCTGGGGATGATGCAGTCAGCGTTCTACATGGCGCGGTATGTGCAGCATGCGGTGCTCAAGCGCAGGGGTGCGCGTATTTGACAGGGTTCGTCGTCTCTTCGCGGTGCGCGATCTCGACGCTCACGAGAACACGTTCCCTCCCCTGCTTGCAGGGCAGGGCCAGGGTGGGGTGCGAGCGTAGCGAACTGCGCGAACCAGACACCGTCGCAAGGTAGGTGCATCACGACGTCTTTCTGCCAGCAACAATCACGGCGATATCCAGTTGGCGCTAAGACCCGGGCTACCCCACCCCTGCCTTCCCCTACTAGCGCAGGGAGGGAGCCGATCGGGGCAGGCAGCAGGCTCCTCGATTTAGGTTAATACCGTTACGCCACAACCGGCTCAGCCTTGGCCGAAACGATCCACGATTCGGTTGTCGCCAAAACTTCATTCGTCTTGACGCCGAACCGTACATCCACGCTCAGCTGGCCGTCGCGCAGCAATCGCAGTGATGGCGTGTCGATCGTCGGCTCGGTCGCGAGGATGGTGTGGCGAACCGATGCAAATAACGCCAGGAAATCATCATGGCGCAACCGGTTCATATACATGTAGCGGTTTCCCGCGTAGCGGTTCCACTGAGCGTCGGAATATTGCAGGAAATTGATTGGCGATATGCGTGTATCGGAGTGTGAAAAATGATCGGAGTAGTCCACGCGATGAACAAACAGGCCCGTGTCGCTGATGATGCGGTTGCCTTCGGCAAGAATCGCCAGCAACACCTCGCGCGGGATGTGCTCGAAGACGTTGAAAGAGGTATGGAAATCGATCGTGGAAGGATCCAGGCCAGTCCGCGCCGCATCACCGGGCGCCATGTAGACGATATGGCAAAGATCGAGAGCATTGTGCAGATCGAAATCATGCTGGCGCTGCAGATACAGCAATGCTTCGAATCGATTTCGATTCAATAGCCGGCCGAACAAGGTCCGTATTTCTTCAGCATGATCGGCGATGTACTGCAAACACTCTCTCGTCAGTTCTGCTTTGAGATAGGGATTCAGATCGATGGTGATGACGCGCTTGGCGCCCATCAGCCAATAGGCTAACGGCGTCATGGGCACACGCCCTGTGCCCACTTCGAAAAATATTTTATTGAGGGGATCGCGGCCAAGCCGTTCGATTTGCCGCCATGTTTCGATCCCGGCTCTCAACCGCGCTACCGGATTGATATGGCGCAATCCGCCAAAATGGCGTTGAAGCCAATAATACGTTGCATACGATGACTCCGACGGCAGGCGGGATACCGCGTTCTGCAACGTTGCCTTGGTTTTCCAACGCATCCCATGACTCCCCGTGCAATTACAACGGCGCCTTGGCCGTCGCTCCATGCAGGCTGCTCAAGCCACGCATCAGCGTCCGCCCCGGTGGCCCGAGACGATCGGTGATCATCGTCATCAATTGATAGTCTTCCGCACTCCAATACCGCACCACGAAACTGGCGGGCACAAAAATTCCCACGAAGACCAGGCCGCCGACGATAAAGCCGAAGCGACTGGGGATTACAGCGATGATCAGCCATGCCACCACCGTCGCCACCACCGCGGCAGCGAACAGGCGCGCCATGGGAACGAGCGGCAAGCTGCCTCGGGTCGCCTTGCGCAAGTAGAAAATGGCCAGGCCGAGCTCCGCGAAACGGGTGCCCGCGTAGGTGATCATGGCCCCGGTCAGACCGAAGAACGGCACCAGCGCGGCGCCGAGTACGGCGTTGGCGATCAGGACGAGGATCGAAATGCGCACGCGATCGTCCTGGCGATCGACCACGATCTGAAATGCCCCGATGCTATTGCTGACCAGGAGCAGCCCGGCCAGCACGAGCATGGCTTCAATCGCCGGGATCGCGCCGACATAACGGGTGCCATACATCAAGGTGACGATTTCGGGCGTAGCGATCAGGCCGACACCCGCGATCACCAGCCCGGTGGCCCAGTAAAACCGTGCCGCCTCGGTGAGCAGGCGCGCTGCCTGCCCCGTGCCGCTCTTGCCGAACGACTTGGCCATGTATGGCAAAAGGGTGGTGGTCAGGCCAACGGAAAGCAGTTCGACGGCACCACGCGTCAGGGTGGAGGCAATGGCAAAGAAGCCGACTGCGACCGACGTCGAATAGGTATTGAGCAGGAACACTTCGATCGTGCTCGACCGAAGCGAAATCAGCAATACCAGCGCTGCGGTCAGGCGTAGATGCCGCGAAAGCCGCTTGCCGATGTCATCCGGAATCGGTCCAGCGGAGAATGGCCGGCAATACCGATGGAACGCAAGTCGGTTGATCAGGTTCAGCATCAGGCACGCCACCGCGAACAGCGCGACGAATGTCACCATGCCCGCGTGCGCCATGGTCGCCGCGCTAATCAGCCCGACGTTGATGACACCGGTCAGCACCGTCGCAATCGACACCGGCTCGAACCGCTCCTGGCCTTTTTCGATCCCCACGAGCATGGCGTAGTTCGCCTTGGAAACCACGGCGACGATCACCAGACCGATGATCGGCCATAGCGACTGCCGCCACTCGACTGGGCGAATAACCAGGATCGCCGCGAGAAACAGCAGCACGACGATAAGCGAACTCAGGTTCTGGTATCGGCTCAATCGATGGGCGATATGCGACGCAAGGTCCGGGCGGTCCGCCCCATCCGCTTCGGCAATGAACTTCGTTGACGAGGTAGTCAACGCATGATTGCTGCAGGTCATCAACCAACTGCACAGCCACACGGTGAACGCGTAGCGGCCGAAATCCGCCGGACCGAGCGTGCGCGCAATCCAGATACTGACGAGCAGGCCAAGCGCGTACTCGACATACGTGCAGACCGAGACCAGGGTGATGCTTCGCAGTACCGCCAATCGGTGCTTCATGGCGTCACGCTTCTAAGTGACGTTGCAGTTGCCGTTGCACCGCTGCCAGCCGGTTGGCGGATCAACCACGCGACGACACCGCTGCCGCGATTATTCCAATTGAACCGCCGCAGCGGATCGGCCGATTTTGCGCACTCGACGTTGTAGGACGACGCCAGCGCATCGAGCCGACGCTTCAGGGCTGCGCTTTGTTTGGGATCCTGTTCAAAGTAATAGGCCGCCGCCACCGGCAATGCAATCTCGACCGTATGCGCATCGCTATACCAGCCGTCCGAATCCTCGATATGCGAAAGCGCTTTCGTGTCCGCGTGCGCCGATGACCAGTACCACGTGATCTGGCCATCAGGGCCCGAGCATGGATTGCGCCAGTCGTGTTCATAATGCAGCAGATCCGGCTTGATCCAGCCGTATCGCTCCAGATAACGACCAAACCCGGTGATCATGGCCGGAATTCGGGGATCATTCGTCACCAGCCACGCGTGCCACAAGCCATCGATGATGTTTTGCGTCATCCAGGGCGACGTACCGCGCACGTCCGTCAATGGATTCCATGAATCGTCTTCGTGGAGGTTCCAACTGTTGCGCCAGGAACCGTCATTGCCCAGACCATCGGGATTGTTGCGTTGATGCTCGTATAGCCACCTGATGCGATCGTTGACGCGTTCCAGATAACGGTGGTCGCCGGTCAATTCGTAGGCGCTGACCGTTTCGAGCAAACCCAGGCCCGTCATGCGCTCAGTGAAATGCTGCGAGGGACTCGTATAGGGGCCCGGCCGGTTGCCCCAGCCACCGTTTTCCCACAGCGTCATCATCTTGTCGACCACACCGAGATTGTGTTCGCTGTCATCGCCCGTCAGCGCAAGCGAAAGCAGAATCGGTTCGACGTAGACGTATTTCACGTCGCACGGCTTTTGATTGTAGGTCCATCCGCCGGCGCAAAAGGGGCTCATCGCCAGGCCATCGCGGCGGATGTATTTCATATAAAAGTGGTAACTGAGGTCAGCCGCCTGCAGATAATCGAAGCGCCCGGTGCGGATGTACGCCTGGAACAGTGTCGTGGGCCGGTCGAACAACCACGCGGTGGGGTCGTTCACCGGCAGCGATCGCGCCCATTGAAACTGCGCCGCCACGAAATTGGCGTATGCCTCGTTGGCCGGCGCCGGAAACTGAGGACCGGCAATCAGCGAATTGCATAGCCATACCGGACTGAGCGTCGCCAAGGCAGCAGCCACTTTCAAACCCTGTTCACCGGCGACCAGTCCATTGGCGTAGGGCCATCCAGGCAGATCCTTCTGGCGCGGCTTGCCGATCGAGAAATAGAACGTCTGGGTATCGCCGATAAGATGCGCATGAAATTGTGCACGAACCGCGCGCACACTGCCGTCTTTGGCGTACCACAGCAATGTCGTCTGGACTGCTGCGGGGACTTCCGCGCCATGCTCATCGAGAATGCGCAACAGGCGCGTATCGCGCAACGCACCGGGTGCAAACGGAATGCCCACGGATACAAGCTCGTCCGCGTCGTCACCAACATTACGATGTACGACGATGCGCTGATCGGCGACGGTGTCCGCGGGTACCGCTTCGCTTGCCGACGCACCGTGCGCAGTCGCCACTGCATGGCGTGTACGCGCGCAGGCAGGCGTGACGCTCATCAGCATGACCGCCAGGCCCATCAGTGCGATGATAAAGCGGCGACGCACAGTCGCTTTCCTCGTTCTCCTGGTGATTCGGGCGACGTCAAACCCGGTTAACCGCGGCGCCATCCATGTCGGTTGAATTGCATTCATTCAAGCCACCGATGGAAGCGGCGTACGCCTGTACAGAAGCTGCTGTTCCCAGCGCAACGCGGTAGCGACGATGAAATCCAGGTCGTCATAGCGCGGCTGCCACGCCATCACGTGCTTAAGCCGGTTGCTGCAGGCAATCAGCATGGGGATGTCGCCGGGGCGACGCGGCAGTTCGATCACGTTGAGTGGTTTTCCCCCTACCCTTGCGACGGCGTTAATCACCTCGCGCACACTGTAGCCATGCCCGTAGCCGCAGTTCAGCGTCAGCGAATGGCCGCCAGCGCGCAGATAGTCGAGCGCGCACAGATGCGCCGCGGCAAGGTCATCGACATGGATGTAGTCACGAATGCCGGTTCCATCCGGCGTGTCGTAATCGGTGCCGAAAATGGACAAGCTCTCTCGAATGCCCACCGCGTGTTCGCAGCACACCTTGATCAGCAGCGTCGCATTGGGCGTGGAATGGCCGATACGTCCCTCCGGGTCGCAACCGGCTACATTGAAATAACGAAGGATCACATGCTGCATCGCGCCGGTGGCGCTGTGATCGCGCAACATGGTTTCGGACATCAGCTTGGATGTCCCGTACGGGTTGATCGGGCGAGTTGGTGTGTCTTCATCGGCGACACCGTTGTCCGTGACGCCGTAGACTGCAGCCGTGGATGAGAAAATGAATCGTTCGATGCCCGCATCCGCGCAACATGCAAGCAAGTTGCGCGTGTTGCACGTGTTGTTGCCGTAATACTTGAGCGGGTCGCATACGGACTCAGGCACTACGGTATGCGCAGCAAAATGCAGCACCGATTCCACCCGGTGCACGGCCATGACATGACTCACTAGGCCCGGATCGCCGACATTGCCGATCACCAGTTCAGCACCCCGCACGGCTTCACGAAAGCCGGTGCTCAGGTTGTCGATCACGACCACATGCTCGCCCCGCGCCACCAATTGCTGGACAACATGACTACCGATGTAGCCGGCGCCGCCGGTAACCAGGACTGTGTTCATGAGGACCCATCCGCGGTGACGGGGAAATTCCGGGAAAGCCAGCGCTCGACGCTGTCCAGCAGCCGATTGCGATCACCGGTGAGGATGTAGGTGTGATCGGCTTCTTTCAAAAAACCGGTGGAAACACCGGGATGATTGACGACCCGGCCGAAACATTCCTGGAACTGGCGCGCGTGATTGAAATACCGACTGATGCCGCCGCTGTAGATCAGACACAACTTGAGACCACGATCGAGCATGCCGGCGAAATCCGCCCGCACGACGGCTTGCGGCAGTGGCGCCACTGTAAAGGCAGGCTCATTGCTGGCATTTGACGACGCCTGGCGACGCCCAGGAAGCACACGCAGCCAACGGCTTATATCCAGCAATCGTGGGAGGTAGTAGCGCAGCCGATAACCCAGCGTGCGATACGCATAGCCGTCGAGAAACACGGCCCCAGCCACCTTGGGATCACTGCAGGCAACCATGTGCGCACTTTGCGAACCGGAACACAGGCCGATCAACACAAAGCGCTTGCATGCGGCCTGTTCGCCGAGCAGATTCATGGCATCGCCCACGTCAGCGCAGATTTGCTGCTTGCGGGTCTGTGACTCTCCACTGGAGGCGCTGTCGCCAATGGTGGAAAGATCGAAGCGCAAGGTGGGGTAACCGTACGCGTTCAAACGACGGGTCATCTCCACATGCAATCGAAATGGCCCTATCCGGTGTACCAGCCCCGCGTTGAGCACGATTACGCCAACGACCGCAGGCGCGGCCGGCGACGGCAATCCCGCGATGCCAACCAGGTGCTGCGCGCGCCCAAAGCGGAAGGCCTGCTCCTGCATCATGCTGCCTCCCGCACGTGTTGAGTGACGGCCTGGATCAGCGGATGCGAGAGAATGGCCACCTCGAGCCGGCGTGGGTCGTCCCACGGTGTGGGAGGCTGCAAGGACCTCGTTCTGGCTGCATCGACTAAAGAGTTGCTCAAGGCGCGCGGCGCATCGGGCGAAAGCGAATCGAGCAGAAGCATCGGCACGGTTGGGCGATCGACGTGCAGGTCCAAGATCTGTTGGCGAAGGCTCGCGCTGATCGCAAAGCCGAGCCATTGGGCCGCGGCGTCGGCCGCTTTACGCGACACCATGAAACGTTGCTCATCACGGCACAATGCCAATTGCATGGCATCGAGCTTGGCTACATACGTGCGGCCGTCCAGTACAGGATCCCACGCCACAACGCCTGCAAAGCGCGCTTGCGCGACCGTTGCCAATGCAATGCTTGCGCCCAGGCGTGCACCAAACGCGAACACACGATCGAAACCACTGCGTGCGCGCAATTCATCGGCCGCGACCACGGTATCGGCCACGCAGCGCTGCCAGTCCATGTCCACGCTGTCGCCGGCCGAGTCGCCGGTCCCGTAATAATCGAAACGCAGCACAGCGACGCCTTCGGCCACCAGCGCCTGCGCCAACTGCCGATACAGGCGATGGCAACGTATCTGATCCTGTCCCAGCGGCGGGCATAGCAGAACGGCTTTTCGCGCCGATGTGCCGGACGCGTGAAACAGGCCGAACAACGCCCGTTCCGGCCCGAAATAAAACGGCATCTCCGCTTCGGAACGCGTGCTCATCGTCGGAATACCACGCTGAAAAACACTTCGTTCTCGTGATAACTCTGGCCGAGAGCGGTGCTATTTCGGATCTGACGAATATAGGAAACGTGCGAACTCCAATGCGAGGTCCACTGGTGTCCAAGATCGACGCCATAGCGGTACGTTTTGTCGGTTCGCACCAGCGAGGTATACGTCATCCTTTCTACGTTGACGAACCCGGTAAGCGCGGTCTTTGGATTGAGGCGATAATCGAGGCTGATCGTCCCACCGCGAGTGGACTGATCGAAGGTGGGATTATTCAGATACGAAAGCTTGTCATACGACGGCGTAATCGACAGTTGAAGGCGGTCACTGTGATACGTGTAGGTCGCTTCAAAGATTTTTTCCAGGTAAACCTCTGAATCGATCACCAGATTGCCCGTGCTGATACCACCACCGGGGTTATAGAGGAAGTCGGTCGGATTCTCGTCCAGAATGTTGACGATGCTTTGTCCGGGCTGCAGAAACATGTCTTGCGCAGCATCGGAGAACTCGTAGGAACCGACGACTGACAATGTCTGGCGCGGAGTGAATTGCCAATCCAGATCGACCTTCGCCAGGGGTTTGGAATCGCCAGGCGCATGGTCGAAGTCGATCTTCGACCAGCCAGCCAAGACGTCGACGTTAAAATGCGTGAGGATGCTGGTGTATCGCCCATACACCTCGTTCCGCGTGTAATTAGGTGTCGCAATGGTGTCGTCGACGCCATCGACCGATTCACTGGAGACACTGTTGTCGAATTTGACGCGCTGCGATTCGATGTTGAACGAAAGCGTATCCGTCGGATTGAGGTCGCGATACAGCCGGAACGCCGCCATGCCACGGCTTGAATTGAAATCCGTGACCTTCGATGCGTAGCTGTTGAGATAGTGGAGCTCCACTTGCGCACGCATGACGTTGCCGAATTGCAAGTGCAAGGTCGGCCCGAGCGACAGTACATTGGTCTGCTGCCGGTTGTTCGGCGAGTCGCTTGCCAGGGAGTCGATCGGCTCGGTTCCAGCATAATCCTCGACGGTGAAATCCAATCGCTTCGGAAGTACCGTCCAATTAGCCTGGGCAGCCAGCTGGGTCTGCGTCTGGCTGGCGAACTCATGACCGAGATAATCGTCATACTGAAACGTGCCGCTTACGTTCGCCTGCAAGATCGAACCTTGCTGCGCATAACTGAAGTTGAAGCCCGGAATAAATACGTTCTGGCTGATCGGATTGCTGTCGCTCAACGTGATGTTGTCGCTGTGCTCGACACTCCCGAAGATCGAGTAATCGAACTGCGAGGCCCATGACGCACCCGGCATAACGACAAGCGCAAGCGTCACAGCGCGAGCGAGCGTGGTGGATGCCGGCATGTCCCCCCCCCGGTAATGCGTTAGGTTGATTCGCTGGACGCCAGTCGCGCCTGGTTCTAGGACGACTGGTTGAAAACCACCCCTGCCAACTTGCTCGTCTCGAAATTGGCCACAGCCTGATTGACGGCGGCTGGCGTATCGCGCCCGTAGCCCACCACCACAACCACGAAGTCGGCCAGATCCGACAAAATGCGTGCATCCGGGGAGCCGTTAACGGCTGGCCCATCAAGAAACAGGTAGCGGTCGGAGTACCGGCAGCGCAGCGAATCGAGCATGGCGCGCATGCGGAACGAAGAAAAGAATTCGCCGCTGTTTTCGCGCGACGTACCAGCCGGCACCAGGCGAAGACGCGGAATGCCCGTCTGGTAGATGATCGATTTGAGCCCGCGGATGGGATGCTCCAGATAATCGATCAGACCGCCTTTGGCCGGATCCACGCCCAGCTCCTTGTGCTGGTTTGGATAGCGCAAATTGCAATCGATCAGCAAACTGGTCTTCGTTTCATCGAAGGCAAACGCCGCCGCCAGATTGCGCGCGACAAAACTGCCGCCCGAATGGGGACTGACCGATACCACCAGGGTGATGAAGTTCTGGCTACCGGCCAGTTCAAGCAGTCGCGTGCGAATCTCGCGAAACGCATCGGACTGGCGGCGTACCGAATCTTCGCGATGGATCAACCGCCGCTGTTCCAACTGTGCCGGTGCCAGCGCGTGACCGCCTTCGGTCATCAGCGCAATCGAATGACCCGCCGAGGGCGTCTCTTCGGCATGGCGCGCGGCGATTTCGACCAGCTTGTCGCGGCGATCTTTAAAGACGCTTTCGTCTTTGGAGCTCATGCTCAACCCTTCTGCCGAAGCCAGAAAAGAACCAGGTAGAACGCGGCAACGCCGGCGACGGTCAATACCAGCATCGCGTTATGTAACCGGTCGCGTCGGCGGTCGCGAGGGGTTGGGTAGAAGGGGATCGTTGCCAGCACGCTCGGGCCGATCGCACGCTCCAACTGTTCGACCGAA
Source organism: Dyella monticola (assembly GCF_003363155.1). Lineage (GTDB taxonomy): Bacteria > Pseudomonadota > Gammaproteobacteria > Xanthomonadales > Rhodanobacteraceae > Dyella_B > Dyella_B monticola. The sequence continues at coordinate 255,910 of NZ_QRBE01000002.1, forward strand.
CGCACCCGAGGATCAAAACGCACCAGCGCGAACAACAGCCCGAACGGTATGCCCAGCGACAACGCCAGACCTGCCGCCCCGAAATGGATGAAGCGCAGGCCGGACGGCACCAGCGGCATGGCCGCCGGATTTTGGATGAGAAATGTCAGGCCGCGTTGTTCGGCGTCGAGGTTCATCGACACCCGCGCGTTCTCGCGACGTTTCAATAGATCCTGGTAAACATCGCGGTTAACGTCGTAGTCGCGGGTCAGTTCGGAGGTGACATTTTCCGAGTTGGAAATGCGCTTGCTGCGTTCCAGTTCTGTCGCGAGCATCGACTCGCTGGCGCTGATGCGTGCCTGGGCCGCGGCAGCATCGCCCTCGGTCGCGGCGAGTTGAATCTTCAGCTGCTGATAAAGCGGGTTCATCTGCACCGCGTTGTCCAACGGTATCGGTGTGCCCGCAGCTTGTGCGGCCTGTTTGCGCTGGTCGGACTGGGCAATCTGCTGGCGCAAATCCTGTATCTGGTGCCGGATACGGATCACATCCGGGTATTGATCGGTATAGGTGAGCAACAGTTTGTCGAGCTGACCCTGCAAATCGGCGAGCTGCGTGTCGTAGATACCCTGCCTGGTGTGCACCGCATTGACTTCCGATTCGCCTGACAGCTGCGCTTCCAGGGCGGATGCCTGTGAGCGCTTTTCGGTCAGTTCCAATTGCGTATTCTCGATTTGCGTACGCAGTTGGCTGATGCGCGAATTGGTGTCGGCATCGCTGCCGGGCCGCGCGTCCGTATTGGAATCGCGATAGGCTTTGAGCTTGTCTTCGGCGTCCGTCAATTTTTGCCGGTAGGCTTCGACCTGGCTATTGATGAAATCGTAGGCGTCGCGGCTTTCGCGTTGTTTCGAGGCGAGGCTTTCGCTAATGAAAAGCCGCGCAAATTCCCGCGTCACCACGAATGCCCGCTGCGGATCGGAATCGGCATAATTGATCGTGATCAAATTACCGTGAGAGGTCTGCACCTTGGTGCGGGCGCGAATGCCCTCGATGATGCGATCTTGCTGGATCGGCGTCGGATGCGCCGCCATCCAGCCGCCTGTCACCAGGATCTGATTGAGCACTTTGCGGCTGAAAATGACGTTATTGGCGATGCCCGCACGATTGGCATTGCCTGTCGCCGAGGCCGCGCCCTCCATCAGCGGCGTGATGATGCTGCTTTCCTGCGCCAGGATGGTGGTGGAGGCCTCGTACTTCTTCGGCCAGAACATGCCAACGACCAAGGCCGCGACCGCAATCACGGCGAACGCGATACCCAAGGTCATGCGTCGCCGACGCGCTTCAGTCAGCAGCGCAGGCAACATGCCGTTTAAAGGTCCAAGTTCTCCGCCCATAACATCCCTACCCCCTTTCTCTGTCCCTAATCCCAAGCGTTCCAGAAATACTGAGCGCGGTCAGAACGCGCGTTGCGGCACCGTAATCACATCCCCTGGCTGTACCGGATAGTTGTTGGCGAGATCCCCTTTTTGCAGGATTTTTTCCAGATGCACGGAGTACGAAGTGGAGCTTCCGCCTTCGCCCTTGCGATACAGCTCGGTGCGGTCGGGCGCGGCAAATTCAGTAATGCCGCCGGCGGCCAATACCGCATCGAGCACCGTCATGCCCTGGCGATACGGAATGGAAATCGGGGTACGCACCGCGCCGGTGACGCGCACGCGCGACAGGTATTCGTTGCTGCGTAGCGCGATGAGAATGACCGCAACCTGCGGGTCGCGAATATACGATTGCAGCCTATCCTTGATTTCGGCGGAGACCTGGTCCGGAGTTTTCCCGCCGGCCACCACGTCGCCGATCAGCGGCACGGTAATTCTGCCGTCTGGTCGTACCGGGACGCTCACGCTGAGGTCCGGGTTGTGCCAAACGGTGATTTGTAACTGGTCATCCACACCGATGTGGTATGTCGTTACAGCCTGCGCCTCGGTATCGAGCTTCGGCGGCTCGCTGGAACCACCCATCGTCCCGCAGGCGGCTAGCAGCAGTGACATACACAACGCAAAACAACGACTGAGGCTCTTCATAGCACTCTCGGCCGATGATCAAAAATGTGATCCCTGTCTCATTATATGCTCTTGACAAGCGAGCAAAGCAATAGCGCTTTTTGCTAAAAACCGACCTTTATTTTCTGAAAACCTGCGACTTGGCATGCTTTTTGAGCGCCGGTTTCCAATGCCTATCCCTGGGTGGGGCGGGCATTGCCGGCCTTTCCAGGCATTGCTTATGGCCCACCCGGACACGCAAGAACGGCGCATGGATGTCTTACGATTTTGAAGACCCAAGGAGTGCGATGGACGTGGTCGAATACCTGCTCTATCCGATCTATCAAATGGCCACGCTTGCCGCTGCCAGCCTGTGCTTTTTATGCCGCCGAAGCTATCGGGCTGCCCTGGTGTTACTGGCGTTAGGCGCATGCTGGTTATGGCTGTGCGCTACCCCGGCCATGGCTACACGCCTGCTCGAATCGCTGGAACGGCATTATCCGCAGCGCGATGCATCCACCTATGCCAAGGCCGATGCAATTGTGATTTTGGGCGGAGGCGCATTGCCGCGATACGGTGTGGGCTCGGATGCGGACGATGCATACAGCCTTGCCACGCGGATCGGTTTCGGCTTGCAGTTGTTCCGCGATGCGCGTGCCGACATGGTGCTGGTTTCCGGCAGTGACCAGGCTCAGCGAATGGCGCGAAGACTGCAACGGCAAGGCGTGCCGGTCGACGCAGTGCAAACTGAGTGTGCGAGCACGAATACCCATGAGAATGCGGAGTTCTCAGCCGTCCTGCTCAAGCGTGCGAAGCGGTCGCGCATCCTGCTGGTGACCTCTGGCTTTCACATGCCACGTGCCGCGGCGGCATTCGCCAATCAAGGGCTGGACGTGATCCCTGCGCCAGCTTTCGACCCCGTTTATCCATCCTGGCAGGCGCACCCCTGGTGGCCAAAACGGTCCGCGTTACGCGTGACCGGCCGCTGCTTGCGCGAATATGCAGGCCTCTGGTGGTATCGGCTGCGCGGCTGGGCTTGAGCAACCGAAGGGCGCGTTGTGCCCTTCCCCGCCCGAACACTTCAGCACGGCTCACCGACAAACATCGCCACCACAGCGGGTACCGAGGGGTTCAAGGCCAACGCAATCGCCGCCTCCGCTTGATCGGCCGTCAGATGCATCAGACGTAATAGCGCCGGGTGATTGAGCACGGGCTCGTTCCGCTGCAGACATACATCGATGGCATGCAGATGGCCACTGAGCCCCTCGCCGGTCGCTTTCAGGATGGCCTCCTTGCGCGTCCAACAGCGCTTGAATAGCGCCAGGCGCTGGTCCGGTGGCGCTTGCTCGATATAGCGACGCTCGGCGGGATGGGTGATGACTGCAAGGAGATCGCGATAGTCCTGGATGCGCGCAAAGGTTTCGACGTCAATGCCAACCGGCTCGTCGCGACTCACCGCACAAGCGACCCAGCGCCCGGAGTGGGACACGTTATAGGCAGGTGCGTTGGGCAAAAAAGGCTTGCCGTGGGGGCCAATCGAGACGCTGCATGGTGTGGACATACCTCGCGGACGAACCACGTGATGAACCAGATTGCGCCCCAGCACGAAGTTGTGACGATCACCGGCCTGGCGATAGCGCGCGGCGCGTTGGCGATCTTCATCCGCCAAAAAACACTCATCGGCAAACGCTTCCATCCTATGCAAGATCGCCACGAACGCATGACCTTGCCCGAGCGCATCGTCGCAGGCATCCCGTATTTCCCGCCAGAGCGCAGCAGGCGTCGCGTTGATGATGGTGAGCGGGCATGCGATGCCCGATTCCGGAGTGACGTCTTGTGCGGACACGGTCTGGATTCCGCCGCATGTGTCGACCGGGTCGTTCATGGGCATGCCTAAACTATTCCCGGTGGGGCGTCATCGTTCCAGCGCGCCAGCAGATCGCCGATCAGCGCCGCGCGCTGATCGTTGAGATAAAAATGATCGCCGACGAAGCTGCGGCACGTGAAGCCGGGCATCGCCCATTGCTCCCAATTCATCATCTGCGCCGGTGGAACATGCGGATCACTCATGCCAGCGTAAGCAGTGATGGGGAAACGAAGCTCGCCGCCTTCAGGGGCCGCGTAACTGTCGATGAGGTTGAAGTCAGCGCGCAGTACCGCCAGCACCATTTCAAGGTATTCGGGATATTCGAGAATTTCTTTCGGAGTGCCGCCGAAACTTTCCAGCGCGTGCAGCAGTTCGGCGTCACTCAACGTGGCACGCGATCGTTCGCGCAAGCATAACTGCGGTGCGAAGCACGCCGAAACGAACAGATGTGCAGGCTCCGGCAGACTTCGCCTGCGTAACTGCGCGGCCACCTCGAAGCCGACCATCGCGCCAAGGCTATGGCCGAAAAAGGCGAACGGCAGGTCCAGCGGCATGGCTTCTACCAACATCGCGGCCAACGCGTCCATCCGATCGAGCGGCGCCTCGGCAAAGCGCGTTTCCCGCCCTGGCAACACCACAGCCCACACTTCCGTCGTCAACGTGAGGTGTCGATGCCAATCGGAGAACAACGATGCGCCACCACCGGCATGATGGAAACAGATCAAGCGCCGCCGGGCGCCCGGGCTCGCGCCGAAGCGCCGAAACCAGCGGCCGGGATCCGCCGCACATGCTCGCGCGTTCACGTCCACAATCGGTCCGGAACGGCTCGATAGCATTCCCACATGCTCCCTTCTCCCCACCAAATCGTCGTACGCCTTGAGCGCACGACCAGCGTTATTCATAGCAATCCGGTCAGCAGCCTCCACGCCCTTGCTCAACCTGCAAGCCCGTGTTGAACCGCCGCGCGTATCTTAGCCCTCCCGCGACAGAGTGCCATCGTGGTGCCGTTCGTCGTGAAATGGTGTATCCAGGCTCGCATCGCTGGAAGTCGCCAGGGCGACCTTCGAGAAAACCCAAGGGCGGGTTTATCGGGAGCAGGTTGAGAGCTAAGGAGATAGACATAGCTAAGCAGGCCCCTGCAGGGGCCTGCCCGCCCTTCCTGCGTTATCTAAATCACTCGTCGCGACATCGCCTTCGAGGCGTGCGCCCAGCCTGTGCGGCTACTTTTGCCCGGCTCCGAGTTTCTCGCTCAAGCCACCGGTGAACGGCGTCGGATTGCTGGTGACGAGGCAGTTGTAATCCTTGCCCTCATTAAGAACCAGCACTGAGGATTTGGCCCCCTTGAAGTCGAGTCCGATCGAGAACAATACGTAATTATCAGGCAATACCGGCGGACGGAACGCACCGAAAGCGTACTGGCCGGCAATGCCAAGCGGCGACAACTTTACGGTGAGTTGAAGCGGTTGCGTGGCGTGAGGAGACGGCAATGAGGATGATGCGGACATCATCATCGTTTGTGCATCGATGGAGTACTGCGTGGTGACCGTAACGCCAAGATATCGAGAATCCGGCGAGGACACCTGTTTGCGGCAGGCGGCGATGTCTTCCGGCTTCTTGTCGGGCGCACCTGTCTGCAATGTCGCAAAGACATGGGTCAGTCGGACTGATGCCTTGCCCTGGACCGGTGCCGCCAAAGCAGCTCCGCCATAAGAGAAGGCGATCAACGATGACACACTGCATGCCAGAAAATAACCTAAACGACGGCTTTTAAAGCGCATATGGGCTCCTCCATGCTTAAATGAGATACATCTAAAGGCACTCGACCAACGCTACTCGCGAGAAAACATGCACGGCCGTGCAGAAAAGCGCGCAGGATTCAATGGCAATCGAACTGTCGTCCGATTACTCGCAAAGACGCCATGAAGCACACTGGCACGAAGCCAGCGAATCAAATGGACCCATAAGAATGGCAAAGGACGCCAAAAAATTCGAACGACCCATGCTTGACGCCGTACAGGCCCCTATCCTGGCCGACTAAACCTGATACCTGAATTCCCCGAGAGCGGCACGAAGCTAACACGCATTTATGTGGAAATGGCGTGAATAAATACGCGGCAGACCAAATAAAAAGAGGGTGTTATTTCATATCGAGCTAAATATGGCCCGCTTAATGACCGGTAGATGTCATCGGGGCAATCCAGCGCCTAGATGAGCCCCTCCAGCCGTCGAGCGGCGTGGCCTGATTCAGCACTGGTGACACGGGAACAGCCGGGGTTATAGTAAAAATGCGCTTGGCGCCTCAGGGGAATAACGGGCATCACAATGGCCAATCACGGTGGCGGTGGCGGCCGCGATGACGGTTCACGCAAACGACTGCCAGAAGGCCGCAAGAGCGATGGCTCCAACAAAAAACCTGCGACGCCGGTAACGAAGGCGCGCGCAGACCAGAGCGTGCCTGGCTCACACTTATCCGCATCCTTCAGCGCCTTCCCATCGCATAGCTCGCCATCGGGTCTGGGCGCCAGCAGCTCCTCGCTATCGCCCTTTCTGCCTCCCGGCGGCACGTCGTCCCAGCCCGCACGGATGCCACCAGGATTCGGAAGTCATAGTTCGGCGTTCAGGCCCTTCTCGTCATCAAGTTCGTCCGCATCGACTACGCCTTCGTCCTTGTCTACGAGTACGCATTCGCTTCCAGGCCATGCAAGTACGCCTGGCGGCCTGTCGCCCATGTCCACTTCGTCGCCGCGCGCCACGACGGCAAGCCCTAGCCTCCAAGCATCCAGTACTGGTTTTCCCAGTTTCTCATCGTCATCGCTGCTGAGCACACCCACGCTCAGTACACCCACCTCTTCGTCCTCATCCTCCTTACCGACCCAATCGGCGAGTGCGCTTGCTCCGATGCCCTCCTCGGCACCCTCGCTAAAGCGGTCTTCACGCATTCAACAGAGGAAGGAAAAAGCGGTGACGGCACTAAAAGAACGGGCGAAGGCTTCGGGCGCCTCCGTATCGAGCTCGGCGAGCGATATCACGCCTGCGCTGTTCATGCCGCTGGACATAGGTGCTGACAATCGACCCTACACGTCGCAACAAGCGCGCACCAGCATCAACCAGACGATCGAAGGAACACGCCAAATCTTTCCCAGCCTGGAGAAGTCCAATTTGCCCACGATCGCCACCGCGATACGACAACAAGCCCATGCTCAAGGCCAATCAACCTTATGGATGAGCACGCGCCATGCGGGTGATGGCTTCAGCAGCGGGGAAGACTTCACCTATACGGAAAACGCCAGTTTGCCGACGAGCGGTACCCGCACTGCCGGCGACACGCCAAGGCCACGCAGTCCGAAACCGGAAGAAAGTGGCACCTCGCTAATGCCCGGCCTGCGTAGCGAGCAGGCCCACCAGGACCCTTACAAGTTTACCGGCCAGCCGGGCCACACCGTGCATGTACCCACGCAGGCCAACCAGGTAGCCGACACGAGCATGGAACGCTTTATTACATCCCATCCTGGCGGTTTTATTGTTCGACAGGACACACCCACCCATTCCACCTTGCACGCGGCCCGCCCGTTGGCGCGAGGCCGATGGGAAACGCAGAACGTCACGTATCAGCGGCGTCTTTCGTTGCTTTCAGCGCCTTCCATGACATCACCCGGATCGACATCATCGACATCATCGACATCATCGACATCATCGACATCATCGACATCATCGACATCGTCAACACATACGCCACCATCGATCTCGTCGGCGTTGCCCGGAAATCCGAACTCGAACGGTTCGAAAAAATAGAGCGCACGCTTTTGATAGTGCCGGTTACGGCGTGGATTAGCTTGGACTGACGTTTATTTGTACACTCCCAATCACGCGAAGGGGCATCTATATGGACAGCGGAAGCGGCGGCTCTCACAAGGATAAATCGCTAAGCGGGCCGATCGGAAATACGCTTAAATCGCCAAAGGCGAGCCGGGCATTTATGTATACGCCTTTCGGCGGATCGGCAGCATTGGATACCGCCATCGGCGAAAACATGGTGCGCGTACGCAAGGGGAAGCAGGCGCATGCGCTGATCGCTCCTTCGCATGAGCACGCCAACCAGTTGGAGACCTTACGCCAGGTTACGCTGACCCAATGGAAAGGCAAACTCGATAATGCCGACCGTACCATGCGCCAGCACCATAACTCGGTGGTTGCTGCTGGTTATACGCATAAAATGCGCATGCGCCATATCATGCACGACCCCCATTTGAATCCTCAGCAACGGAAAGAGGCCTTGGATAATCAGAGAGGCGATCATGCCTTGAGTATTCCGCACGAATACGACATGGCCAAAGCCGATAAAGCGCTCTACACGCCTAAATACGAATCCTTGAAGCAAACCGAGATTGCCAACGCAACCGTTCATGTGGATATCGAGCCCGCTCATCCACAATGGCCTAAATTATTTCCTACCAGAATCGTCAAAAAAGAAAAGTTATATCCATCGCTGCATCCTGACCCCAAGCCGCTGGAAAATATCGGCCATAAAGACAAGCTGTATGTGCTCGGTCACGGTGCCCCGGTCTCGGATGCATTGCCTACACCGGGGCTATATGCCAAACCCACGCTGCACGGTCCCTCGCTGAGTCCAGGCGCTCTCGCCCAACACCTCAGCGACAAAGGGCTACCCTCGAATTTCGAAGACCTGCGCCTGACATCCTGCCAGTCCGTGCCTTTGATGGACGAGATTACCCCGCACTCCGTGACAGCGGCACGGTCATCCGGATTTCTGGCGCCCGAACTATCGAAGGCCGTCAAACAGTCATTCCCTAAACTGAGCGTCACCGGCTATATGGGTAATGGCTTGACGTTCCCCTTCGACAGCTCCACGCATCTACGAGCGCTGCCAGGCGACGCAAAGAAAACAGCACCGAGAAAACAAATGTCGGTTAAGTTTCCACCGCTGTGATGGTGCCATCGGGCTGCACTTAAGAACGTTGACCCGCGCCAATCGCCTGGCTTCACGAATGCCCGCGTCAAGCCGAAAGCAAACATCTCCCTGGATCAAACTTCCAACCTGTCGCCCGTCCTTGCCACCAACGCATACAACGCAGGCATCAGGAAAATACTGATCAGCAGGCGCGTAAACAAGCCGCTGACGATGACCAGCGCAAAGGGGCGCTGGGTGTCTGTGCCAACACCGGTAGCAAGCGCGGCGGGGAGCAACCCAAGCGCAGCGACCAGGGCGGTCATCATGATCGGACGCAGACGCAGAATGGCACCTTGGCGAATGGCATCCGTCACGTCGACACCCGCTCGACGCAATTCATTGACGTAAGAGATGTACACCACGGCCGTTTGCACGGAAACGCCAAACAGCGCGAGGAAGCCGATGCCGGAAGATACGGAGAACGGCGTATTGGTAAGCCACAGCGCAACGATGCCACCCACCGGCGCCGATAGCAGTACGCCCATCACTGTAATGAACGGGAATTTGAAGTTGCTGTACAGCGTGAACAGCAGCAGGAAGATCAGCGCCAACGTCAGCGGCACTATGACGTTCAACTGCGCGCGCGATGCGGTGTATTCGGTATATTCGCCGCCCCAGTCCAGGCGATAGCCCTGTGGCAGGGAGACGTTCTTATTGACCTGTGTCATGGCATCGCCGACAGCGCCTGCGAGATCGCGACCTTCCACTGAGAACTGTACGCCGATGTAGCGCGAATTATTTTCGCGATAGATGAACGAAGCACCGTTGGTCACCCTGATATCGGCAAATTCTTTTAGCGGAATTTGTTGTCCCCCTGGTGTGGCGACAAGGATATTGCCTATCTCTTGAGGATTGTCGCGGTATGGCTGTTCCAGACGCACTACAAGATCGAACTGCTTTTCCTGCTGCACCACTTCGGTAGCGACGTCACCGCCAATCGCTGTCTGGATCAATGCATTGATGTCGGCGACGTTCACGCCGTAACGCGCGATGGCGGCGCGATTGATCTTGATCGTCAGACTGGGCTGGCCAAGCTCCTGTACCAGCGTGACATCGGTAATGCCCCGCACGTGTTCCAACACCTTCCTGATTTCCTTGCCTTTCTCCTGCAGGGTATTGAGGTTGGAGCCGAATATCTTTACCGCCAGCGCACTTTTCAGTCCCGTTTCCGCCTCATCCACCGCATCCTCGGCGGGCTGCGTGTAGTTGAACATGATGCCGGGAAAGGCCTGCAGCTTCTGGTCGATGGCTTCCGTCAGTGCGGCCTTGGTGCGGTATTTGCCCGTCCACTCCGAATATGGCTTCAGGCCAACGTAAAACTCGACATTGAAAAAGCCCGTGGAATCGGTGCCGTCATCGGGCCGGCCCAGTTCGGAAGCCACCGTCGTGACTTCGGGAAACGAGCGCAGGATGTCACGGATCTTCGGTGTGATCTTTGCCGATTCATCAAACGAGATCGTATACGGCATGGTGGCGCGGACCCAAAGCGCCCCTTCGTCCAGATGCGGCATGAATTCCGCACCGATGCGCGGTATCAACAGCAAGGATGCGACAAGCAGTATCGCCGAAGCCAGCGTGGTCGCCCATGGATGCTTGAGGCATGCATCGAGGCCCTTGATGTAAACCGATTTGATCGCTTCGAATATCCGATTGCGCCGCTCGGTCACGCCCTTGCGCATAAACCACGCGCACAGCACCGGCAACAAGGTGAGCGTCACGATCAGCGAGCCGACCAGCGCAAAGATCATGGTGTCGGCCATCGGCTTGAACAGCGTACCCGATGCGCCCGACAGCACGTAGATAGGCAGGAAGCTGACGACGATCACCGCCACGGCGTAGAACAGTGGACGATCCACTTCCGCCGCCGCCTCACGGATGATCGCCTTGACATTAAGCGGCGTGCCCTTGCGCTCGGCGATCTGGCGGAAAATGTTTTCGACCATCACCACGGCGCCGTCGACCAATATCCCGAAGTCAATGGCACCGATCGACAGCAAATTCGCCGAGGCTTTCTGCACATCCAGGCAAATGAACGCGAATAGCAGCGCCAGTGGAATGGTCACCGCGACAATCAGGCCCGCGCGAAAATCGTAGAGAAAGAAAATCAAAATCACCACGACCAGCACCATGCCGCGCAGCAGATTGTCTTCGACGGTCTTGGTGGTCAGGGCAATCAAGTCGGAGCGATCGTAAAACGGTACGACTTTGACGTCCTTCGGTAGTATTTGATCGTTGAGCTCTTTGGTTTTCGCTTCGACACGCTTGAGAACGTCCTGGGTCTTCTCGCCTGTGCGAAGCAAGATCACGCCTTCGACGGCGTCATCCTGCTTCTCGTAGCCGAACTCGCCCAGCCGCGGTGCAATACCGATCGTCACGCGGCCAACATCCTTGACCAGCACGGGTGTGCCGTTGTGTACGGCCACCACCACGTTGCCGATGTCTTCCAGCGTCTGCATGCGGCCCATGCCACGCACATAATAGAACTGGCCGCCCTGCGAGTAGAAACCTCCACCCGAGTTGGCGTTGTTAGCAGTGAGCGATGCTTCCACTTGTGGCGCGGATAAGCCGACCGAGGCGAGTTTTGCCTGGTCCAGCAGCACCTGATATTGCATGGTTCCGCCGCCGAAACCCGAATCGTCGGCGACACCAGGCACGGATTTGTATTGCGGCTCGATCGTCCACGCCTCCAGCGTCTTCAGGTCCATCGGCGAGCGATCGGTGCTTTGCAGCACGTAGCGATAGATGAGGCCGGATGGCGCGGACATGGGTGACACCGAAGGCGTCACGCCGTCGGGTAACGTAATGTCGCCCAAGCGGTTGAATACTTCCTGCCGCGCGAAGTAATCGTCCGTGCCGGTGTCGAACGTAATGATGACGTCGGATAAGCCATACAGCGAAATCGAGCGTGTCGTCGCTGTCTTCGGAGTGCCGTTCATACCCAGCTCGACGGGCACCGTGATCAGGCGCTCAACTTCTTCCGCCGCATGGCCTGGCCATTGCGTAATGATCTCGACGATCGGCGGCGACAGATCCGGATAGGCGTCCACCGGCAAGCGCTGCAGCGAATGCACCCCCGAACCGGCCAAGACCAGCGTCAGCAGGATGACCAGGAAGGATTGTCCCAACGAAGCGCTGACGATCCTGTTCATGAACGACGCGGTGCGCGACGGCGTCTCGTTAGGGGGCAGTGTCTCGCTCATTGGCTTTGCATGAACTGTACAAAGATGCCGCCGTCGACGACGACTTGATCGCCCGCGCGCAAGCCGCTGGGAATCTGGAACGTGTCGCCCACGCGATAACCTTGCGTGACGCTCCGGCGCGCGAAGCTGCCATCGGCCTGCGATACGTAGACAAAAGGAAGGTTCTCGTCATCGCGCAGTATCGACGACACCGGCACCAGCATGCCGGTCTCGGGATGTAATGAATGAATACGCACACTCACATACATCTGTTTGCGCAACAGACCCGACGTATTGGTGACGACCACACGCGCCGCGACCATGCGCGTGTCGGGGTCTACCAGTTCGGCGACATTATCGACCTTGCCTTTGATCGGCTTGGCATCCACGCTAGTCAGCACGTCCGCGCTGTCGCCCACATGCACGGATGAAAGATCGGAATCTGCCACCTGGGCCATCACCCACACGCGCGACAAGTCGGCAATGGTGAAGCATGCGGTGGTTCCGGCTTGCAGCAATTGCCCCGGCGAGATCAGCTTCTCGACCACGGTGCCGGCGATGGGTGAACGGATCACGCCCTGGATATGGGCGATGGGCCGCCCCTGCTCGATATCCTTGATGGTTTGCGGATCGACATTCAGCGAGACCAGCCCTTGCCGTGCGGCATAGGCGTCCGCTTCGGCGCTGGCGGCATCGGTTTCGGCCTGATCGGCTTCCTTCTGCGCAACGCCCTGGTGCTGCAGCAGATCCTTATCGAGGTCCGCGAGCCGGCGCGCGGTATGTGCGGTGACCAGCGCCTTGCGATAGGTGCTTACGGCGGTGGCGAAATCGGGGGAGTCGACGTAAGCGAGCGGATCGCCTTTCTTCACCTTGTCGCCCGGCGAAACCACCAGACGCGAAACCGGGCCAGAGATCGGTGCCATTACGCTCGTGGATTGATCGTTGTCAAAGTCCACCACGCCGGTCGTATCGACGGTGCGATCAAACTGCGCGACTGCGACCGTGTACAGCTTGATATGCTGCCGCTGCGTCGCCGTCAGCGTCACATTGACCGGGGTCGTCGAGGCGGCCTGCGTGTTGCCTTCGTTGCTGGATGAGCAACCCGCGCAAAGCGCGCCGATCAGCAGCGCGATAACTGTGCTCGCATATCGGTAAGACGCCAGCGGGCGCCCCAGCGCGCCTACCAAGCCGGATAGGGAATTAATGTTCATCTTGATCCCGATTCAATTCCGAACGATGCCACCAACCACCACCGAGTGCCTGAAACAGCGCTGCGGTATCCGCGAATCGATTTGCCTGCGCCACGATCAGGTTGATCCGTGCCTGTTGGTACGCCTGTTCTGCACCAAGTAAAGACAAGTAGCTGGCGTAGCCGTCTTTCCACTGTCGCTCGGACAGATCAAGTGTCACTTTGGCCGCATCACTCGCGGATGCCGCGGCTTTCAATGCCGCAGCGTCCTGATCGAGTGCCGTCAACGTATCGGCCACACTTTGGAAGGCCGTGAGCACGGTACTTCGGTACTGCTGTGCAGCTTCCACATAAGCGGCTTTTGCCGCGCGTTCCTGATGCAACAACGTGCCGCCCTGAAAGATAGGTGCAGCAATATCGGCGCCAATACCCCAGAAACCGGTACCGGAATGGAACAATTGGTTCATCGCCAGCGCGGTGCTGCCGGCATTCGCGCTCAGCGTGATATTTGGCAAACGATTAGCCGTAGCAACACCGATTTGCGCGCTCGCCGCATGCATGTTCGCCTGCGCCTGGAGCACGTCCGGCCGCTGCTCGACCAATGCGGACGGCAGACTTACCGGCAAATCCTGCGGTAACTGCAGTTGCGCCAGGTCGAAATGTTCGGCGGGTGCATCGCTCGGAAAGCGCCCCACCAGCACGGCAAGCGCATCGCGCTGTTGTGCAAGTTGCTTGAGCAGTGGCGGCAACGTCGCGACCGTTTGCGCCAGCTGCGATTTCTGTGCCGCCAGGTCCAGGCCGCTTGCATAACCCTTGTCGGCCTGTCGCTGCAGAATCTTCACCATATTCGTGTTGATGTCGATCAGCTGGTGCGTTGCATCGATCTGCGCCTGCAACGACCCTTCCTGCACAGCAGCGACAACGACGTTGGTACTGAGCGTGATGTGGGTGGCGATCATCTGGAAGCGCACGGACTCTTCCTGCGCCCGCAGCGATTCCATCGTGCGTCGATTCAGGCCGAACACATCGGGCACGTAAGACACACTGAGCTGCGGCGTAAACAGGTTGTAGAGAAAAGCGTTGTTGTTCGGTGTCGGCGAAAGCGTGCCAGACTGGCTTTGTCGCGTTGCGGAGAAATCGGCGGAGAGGTTCGGGTAATAGGCGCCACGCTGCGCCAGCACGTTCTCATGCGCCACCAGCAACGCAGCCTGCGCGGCTTTGAGATCGGCATTGTTCTTCAGTGACTCGTCGATCAGGGCATTCAGCGCCGGGGAATGGAACAGCGTCCACCAGTCGCGGCTCACGTCGCCACCCCTCACGAAACGCTGCGCCTCGCCACCGGCCACTCCAGGCGTGGCTTGCGTGGTGCTGACAGGCGTACTCGTATAGCGGGAGACGGCCGGCGCCGCGGGCTTCTTGAAATCAGGGCCGACCGCGCAACCTGCGATCGACAGCGCCGCAAATGCGAAGCAAACCCGCGCGGATCGCGCAGTAAAAACAAGGTCCATAGCGCGGCGGGCGATCATCGCCTGCCACCGTTATTACGTGAACCGCCCATTGTCAAAAGCTTCCGATAGATGGAGGCCAACGAGAATCGCCACCGTGCCCCGCATTCGATGATAGTGCGCCCGCCGCGCGCGCGGACAATGACTATCGAGCTACACCGCTCGGCAGAAACCCGTATCCCCGCGCACCGATTTACCGCAAGCTCTTGCGCTCCCGCCACGAACGTTTCGATGCTTACGCCATGCCCACTCTGCCATATCCGGTGCGCAATGAAACGCCGCACCGCCACGCACGATTTCCAGAACAGGCAGTGTCAATTTGTCGCGGCTTGGCAGTTCCGCGCGAGTTACGCAACGCAGCGGCAGCAAGGTCTACGTTGGCGCGCACAACCGCGATTGGTCAGCCTTTGCATGTCGAACTGTGCTGGAAATCGCGCTCCCAATCCGACACTTTTTAAATCGACCCGTCGGCTTAATTGGTCGAACGGTAATGCTCACTGCTCTTCCGCGTTGCATTTTGGAATTGCACTTGCCGCTCTAGATTTCTTTGTGTGTTTGAAATCGAAAAGCCCGGTCCGCGTGGGAGCGCAGACCGGGCTTTGCGTTTATCGCCGGCTTTGGTTCAACGAGAGTCCATCATCTCTACTCAGTTGCCGCCGCCTGCACCCGCCACCATCGGTAACAGCACCGCGCTGTGTCCCTCAGCACCATGCTCGATGGTCACCGTTGCCTTCTGATAGTCGGACGGTTTGGCGAACAGGATGTTGGGCACATAGGTCTGCGGGTTGCGGTCGTAGAGCGGGAATAAGGTGGACTGGATCTGCACCATGATGCGGTGACCCGGCTTGAACTCGTAGTTCACGGTCGGCAGGCGGAACTTGTATTCCTGGACCACATTGGCCGGGATCGCCGATGGGTCGGAGAAGCTCTTGCGATAGCGTCCGCGGAAGATGTCGAGCGATACCGGCAACTCGTAGCCGCCCATGGTGGGATCGGTCGGATCCGTGCCGGGGTAGACATCGATCAGCTTGACCACGAAGTCACCGTCGGTGCCGGTGGTCTTGGCAAGGATATCGGCGATCGGCGCACCTTGAACCCACACGGTCTTGGTCAGCACCGGCGTGGTGTAGGACAGCACATCAGGCCGATCCACCACGAAGCGCTGGTCCTGCACCAGCCACGTCCGCCAGCGGTCCTCGTTGTCGACCGGGATCGGACGCGGCAGGTAGGACACGGGTTTGGCCGGGTCGGAGATGTAGCTGTCATCACCGCTGCCGGCTTGCTCGAAACCCAGCCCCATGTTCGCCTGCAGGTACAGCGGAGTGAGCTGCTGTTCGCTAGCCGGTTTCCAGTTGTTGAAGTTGTCCCAATGCTGCTCGACGGCGTTGTAGATCATCGCCTCGGGCAGCGGCGTGGCGAGCGCTGTGTCGCGCAGGTAGTGGTTGAACCAGGGGATCATCACGCGCTGGCGAAATTGCGCAGCGGTATCGCCGGGCCACTTGAGCGGCCCAAGATTCCAGGCCGAACGGTTGATCTGGCTATGCCACCAGGGACCGATCACAAGATGGTTGTTGGCGCTGTGGCCGGCCTTGTCGAGCGCTTCCCAGGCATGGACGGCGCCGTAGATGTCTTCCTGGTCCCACAAACCTTGCAGCCACATCGTGGGCACGTCGGAAGGATGCGCGGCGAGCAGTTTGTCCAGCGCCTGCAACTGCCAGAAGGCGTCGTAAGCCGGATGCGCGGCGAAGCGGTTCCACCAGGGAATCTGCTTGAAACCATGAGCATCGGCATAGTCCCCGGCCGAACCGGCTTCGAGGAAATTGGTGTAGTCATCATAGCTTTCGCGCGGAACGGGTTTACCAGAACCCTTCACACTCGACTGCTCGGTGAAGTAGTCAAGGTTGATCTGGCGCAGGGCGCCGTAGTGATACCAGTCGTCGCCCATCCAGCCGTCGATCATCGGGCTCTCCGGCGCCGCGACTTTCAGCGCGGGGTGCGGATGAAGCAGCGCCATGGCGACCGTCCAGCCGTCGTAAGAAGAACCGATCATGCCAACCTTGCCGTTCGATTCCTTGATGTTCTTCACCAGCCAGTCGATGGTGTCCCAGGCGTCGGTGGTGTCGTCGGTCTTGGTCGGATTGAGCGGCCCCACCGGCGGGCGCGTCATGATGTATTGCCCCTCCGAACCGTATTTGCCGCGGATGTCCTGCCAGACCAGGATGTAGCTGCCGTCGGCCCAATCCTTGTCGCCCGACCACACAGCGTCGGCCATATGCGGGCTGTTTTCTCTTACGAAACCGCTAGCGTTGTACGGCGTGCGTTCCAGCAGCATCGGCAGGTCGTGCGCGCCTTTGGGAATCAGAATCACGGTGTGGAGTTTCACGCCGTCGCGCATCGGGATCATTACTTCGCGCTGGACGTAATCGAAGTTGCCCTGTGGCTGCGTCCAGTGTGCCGGGATGTCCGAGCCGGTCTGGATCATGTCGGGCGTGACCTTCGCCGAATCCTGGCTCGCCGCAAACGCCGCGGCGGATAGGAGGCACACCAGCGAAACGAGCGCCGACCTTAATGCAGCAGTTTTCATGTTCAAAAGCCTCATGATGATGGTTGCGTCCGCGACCCGTGACGATTGCCTGCCGCAACGATGTAAATACCGGTTGCCGCCGTTACATCCTGATCGGATTTCGATCTCAGGTTCAACTTCGGAGGCCGCCGGATAGCGCCCAGCATAGCTTTTCTTCGCGACCCCATGCACGCACACGCTCTGGTTTTCTTCAAGGCCCGTGTGTTGATCATCGAAACGCAAGCTTATGCGTCCAGTGTCAACCTGCATCGACTTTCCAATGGACCCGACTGCAAGCGTGCGTCGTAAGTGGCGTAATGCAAACGTTCCACCCTTAACGGCATTGAGGGCGGCTCGATCTCGCTCAAGCGGTGCCGCAGAATGTCCGCTGTGACTTTTTGCCGGTACAAACCCAAGGTGATGTGTGGAATATAGGCAGCCTGCCGCACTTCCCGCGCGTCGCTGCCCAGCACTTCACGCCAGCTTGCCAGCCGGTGCTGCGGATCACCCACGGGGATAAAGGCAGCACTGGCGAAACTGTCCGGCGCTGCCAATGGCAACAAACACGATCGTCCACGCGCACGATCCAATGCGTGGGTTTGCGCACACAACTGCTGCTGAGAAAAGTCATCGTCCGCGGTACAAACGGACTGCTCAAATCCGCAAACAAATACCGTCAGATGCGGTTGCCGTTGCAAACAAGGGTGCAAGAGATCATTCAATCTGCGCTGCACCGATGCGATGTACTCCAATAACGACGGTTCGTCGATCAGGACTATCCATCCCCCGTAGCGCAAGCGTCCACGATGCCATCGTGGATAATCGCGCAGCTCGGCGACTATCGTTTCACGCGGCCCATTTCGCACATCGGAAAACACCATTAGGAACGTACCTTCCCTCTTATCAGATGAGGTCTTAGCCGTGACATCGATGATCGGATGGCCTGAATAGATAGCACAATCACTCGCTGATCTTTTGAATAACCAGCGTGAGCAACATGACGTAGCAACTCACCCACCTCGCTTGCGCGCTCGATGTGCCCTTGTTGCCGCACGACACGCCATGCGGCAACGCCCGTGTCGAGTTTCGTGTTTACCAGGCGGTTTTACGTGCCGCAGCAGTTCCACGGATAGGTGCTCAGATACCTCGCCGCCCCTTCCACCGCTACACATGCGGACATCTCCCTACGACCTGCTTGCGCACCGATCCGTGCCGGCCACGCGCCGCCCGACCTACGGCCGGCCATCTCCTGCCCCGTCCGGGCATGGTGCGCCACCGCTTGACACCGGTGTCAATTGCGTTACAGGCTGATAACAGTTGCGAAGCTCGGGGGCGTGCTGGACGTGGCAATGGACCATTCGGATCGACTGGCGGGGATCCCTGCGATGCCGTTTCTCGTGGCCGATATTGGCGGCACGCATGGGCGTGTTGCGCTGATGCGCGCCTCGCGCGATGAGGGCCGCCTGGTCGAAATGCTCGCCTCCCGCATCTTTGTCTGCGCGCAGTTCTCAAGCCTGTCGGACCTGCTGCAAGCCTTTGTCGAGGCCGAGGTGCAAGCCCCGGTGAAGCACTGCGTGCTCGCTTGCGCGGGCCAGATCATGGGCAACGAGGTCGTGAACGACAACCTCGCCTGGCCCATCCACCTCGCCCAGTTGCGTGATGCGCTGGACCTGGACGAGGTTGCCGTCCTCAACGACTTCGAAGCACTGGCATACGCGCTCGATGGCCCTCTCGCCGACGGTAGCCGCCACCTGTGCGGACCGAACACGCACGCCAGTGGCCCGACTTTGATCGTCGGACCAGGCACGGGCCTGGGCGCGGCGCTGCACGTTCCCGGCCCTGCCGGCGGCTTCGTGCTGGCGACGGAGGCCGGCCAGATGGATTTCGCACCCAATTCGGTACGCGAGCGCGCGATCCTCGCGCACCTGGCACCGCAGGGTGGTTACGTGGCGTTTGAACACATCGTGTCAGGCCCCGGCCTGCTGACTCTCTACGCGGTTTTGTGCGCGTTGGATGGAGAAACGCCGACGTTGGCGACGCCCGAAGCTGTCACGACGGCTGCGGTCGCGCGCGGTGATGCGTATGCCGTCGAGGCTGTGGAAATCTTCTGTGCCGCGCTGGGAAGCTTTACCGGCAACCTCGCAATGGCCTTCATGGCTACAGGCGGCGTGTATCTGGCCGGCGGCTTTCTGTCTTCCTTGTTCGACCTGCTCCAACACAGCCTTTTCGAGGAGCGATTCCTGCACGGACGCAGCGCTCGCGCAGTGCTATCGCACGTGCCGGTGCGGGTTACCGAGCACGGACTTCACGGCGTGCACGGTGCGGCCCGGTGGTATCTCAGGCACGGCACGTCTCAGCCGGCGGCGTTGCGGCAAGCCGCAGCAGGAGGCGTGGGCGCATGAACCGCAGCGCGACATCGGCCTTTTTCCGTTGCGTGATCATCGTATGGCTGGTGACCACCGGCGTGGGCATGGCAGCGACGACCATCCCTCAGTGGTCGCTGCTGCCATTGCCGGCGAAGGCCAGCCCCGCGAAAGCGGGCGCGTTGGACATCGCACAGGGTGCCGTGGTCACGCTGCAGGGCATGGATCGCCAGCAGGTCCAGTCCGTGGTGGAGCGATTCGTGCAACGTGTGGCCGACACCAATGGCTTGCACCTGCGCGTGGCGACTACGGGCGTCGCGCATCCTGCCATCACCTTCGCTGTGAACCCGCGTGCCGATGTCACCGACGATGCGGGCTATCGCATCACGGTGAGTCATGACGGCATCCTGGTCACGGCGCGCACAGCACGCGGCGCGTTTTATGGCAGCGTCACGTTGTGGCAATTGCTGACGCCGCCCGGATGGACGCGCGGTGCGCCGGTCGCGGTGGCTTACGGCGTTATCGACGATCACCCGCGTTTCGCGTGGCGCGCACTGCTGCTCGACTCCGGGCGGCACTATCAAAGCGTAGCCGACATCAAAAAGTTGATCGACTGGATGTCGCTCAACAAGCTCAACGTGTTGCTCTGGCACCTGACCGAAGACCAGGGCTGGCGCCTCGAAATCCGCAAATACCCCGCGCTCACGAAAACCGGCGCATGCCACGAGGCGGTGGGCCTGGACAGTGAATTGACCGGTTCCGCCGATCGGCCCTACTGCGGTTTTTACTCCCAGGCCCAGGCGCGCGACATCGTGCGTTACGCCGCCGAGCGTTACGTGGATGTGGTGCCGGAAATCGATCTGCCCGGCCATTCGCAGGCAGCCATCGCCGCCTATCCTTGGCTAGGCGTCACTGGCAAGCGCCCACCGGTGTGGACCGAGTGGGGCGTCAGCCCGTGGCTGCTCAAACCCAATGAAAAAACCTTGCAGTTTGTCGATGACGTACTCGACGAAGTGCTGCAGATATTTCCATCGCGCTACATCTCCATCGGCGGCGACGAGGCCGACAAGCAGCAATGGAACGCATCGCCAGACGTGCGCGCACAGATGCACAAACTTGGCCTGGCGAACATGGATCAGCTGCAAGGTTGGTTCACCCAGCAAGTCGGCGCACATCTCATCGCGCATGGACGCACACCGGTTGGCTGGGATGACGAGCTGGTTGCCGGCGCGACGCTTCCGGCACCGGAAGTCATAATGTCATGGCATGGCGATGACAACGAACGCGTGGCGCTGGCTGCGATCAAGCAAGGCCACGACGTGGTCATGACGCCGCAGGAATCGCTGTACTTCGACCATTATCAATCCGACCTGCCCGATGAATGGCCGGCCCCCCCGCCCGCGGCGACGCTGCAGCAAGCCTACGACACGATCGTCATCCCGAACGGTGCAAGCACGCTTGAGGCGCAGCACATCATCGGCGTGCAGGGCGGTCTGTGGACCGAACAGATGGGCACGTTTGCGCACGACCAGCATGCGGTGTTCCCACGCATGGCAGCGTTGTCGGAACTTGGATGGTCACCCTCGAGCGCACACGACTGGAACGGCTTTCTGCGACGCATGCCGGCAGAACTGGCGCGTTACCGCGCACTCGGCATCGGCTACGCCGACAGTGCGTTCGCGCCGGCCTTCCATGTCACCGCAGTAGCCAACGGCTCGCTCCGCGTCGAGCTGTCCAATCAACTGGAATTCGGGACGATTCGTTACACGACGGATGGTTCCGATCCGACCAATCAATCCACGCCGTACGCTCAACCGCTCACGCTTCCGCACAACACGACGCTGCGTGCCGCAACGTTTGCCGCGGACGGCTTCGAACTTGCCGCGCCACGTACCCAGACACTGGATGAAACAACTTTGCTGAGCCGCGATAGCAGCGCGCTGGCGACGTGTTCCAAGCAGCCGGCTTCGCGCCTGCAAGGCGCTCGTCCGCGCAAAGGGCCGAGTCCGGTCTATTCGGTAGATATCGGCAACATGTGCTGGGCATGGCCACAGGCGCCACTGGATGGCATCACGCATGTCGCGATCACCGTCGAGCGCATCGCATGGCGCTTCGGCGATGAGGCCAAGGACGCCGCCGTACGCCATGAGACAAACGCGGGTGGCGAGTTCGAGATCCATGCCGATTCCTGCCAGGGCCCGTTGCTCGCCCGCTTGCCGCTGGAAAGTGCAGTGCATGCAAAGGGGCAAAGTCGTCTTGATGCAAAGGTTGCCATGCCGGCGGGGGCCGGCGTTCGCGACCTGTGCGTTTTCGCTACCGGCGATCCGCGTGATGGCCAGTGGGCGTTGGCACGAATGACGTTTTCGAAATAAGCGGTACGTGGGGGCATTGCCTCCCGCGCAGTAACACGGAGCAAGTGGCTTTGGCTCGTGAAGCCAGAGTTGGGGACAACGAAAGATTGCATCACGACGGCGTGCGCACCCGCACGCGCCGCCGAGTTACACGCGTTTTTGCAATACCACGGAGCACCTGAGATTCGACAGGCAACGCCAACGAGGTCAACGCTTATGTCCACCGTACTTCGCAAGCACCCATTGTCATTCGCCATCACCGTGTCGTTGTTCGCCGTCGTCTCGACGTCGGCGGTAGCGTCGACTTCTGCCGATGCGCAGGCAAATGGCCAGACAACGCAGGCCACCACGACGCAAGCCACACCTGCACCAACGCCCGCACCGGCACCGACGTCACCCGCCACCAAGAAAACCAACGCGAACGACGCACAGAAGAATGCGGTCACACTGTCGACTGTGTCCGTCTCTGGTGTGCGCGTGTCGCAGATGCGCGCCATCGACCTCAAGCGCGATGCGTCGGACATTCAGGACAGCATCACGGCGGAAAACATCGGCGCGCTGCCTGACACCACGATCACCGACTCCCTGCAGCGCGTCACCGGCGTGCAGATCAACCGCGACGCCGGCGTGGGTACCTCGCTGGACGTGCGCGGCCTGCCTGAGGTCGGCACCATGTTGAACGGCGAAGTGTTCATCACGGCAGACCAGATCGACGCGCAGCAGCCCGACTTCACGATGTTGCCATCCACGCTGTTCCACGGCGTGGACGTGGTTAAGTCAGCCACCGCCAACGAGACTGACGCAGGCATCAGCGGCGCGGTGGACCTGCATACCTATCGCCCGTGGGATCTCCCCAGCGGCTTTACCTACAGCTATTCCGCCGATGGCGAGCGCGGCAGCACCACGGGCCAATGGGGGCCCGAGGCCAACGGCCTCGTTTCGTACAACGATCACGGTCGCTGGGGCTTGCTGATCTCCGCCGATTTTTCCAACACCACGCGGTTCAACTCAACCGAAGGTCTCGACCAGTACGGTGTGGTGCTCAACGGCGAGAACGCAGCCAGCGCGGGTGGCTACAACGGCTTCCTGACGCCATGGAACGGTGCGCCCATTCCATCGAAGATTGTGCAGAACCCCGATGGCAGCGTGGACGTCAATGGTGACGGCAAATCGAATGGCGTCTTCATGGGCAGCCAGGACATCAGCTTGTACGACGTCACCACGCAACGCAAACGCAAGTCCGGCAACGCCTCATTCCAGATGGATCTTGGCAACGGCTTGAGCCTGACCAGCGATTACTTTTACTCGCAACAGCACGAGTACGATCGCAGTTACGGTATTCAATTCAATTCCACCAACTGGCAGGGCGCGACCTACGTGCCGCTGCAGTCGCGCGATACCGGCAGCCCCGCTCTGGGCGCTTACGGCACGCCGGAGCCAGGCTGGCAGGGCTCGCAGATCTACACCACCCAGGTGTACGAGAAGTGGCCGGGCGATGTGGAGTCGTTCTCGCAGATCACCCAAAAGAGTTCCGTCGCGAAGAACTTCAACCTGCAGTTGGATTACGACGACGGCGGACCGTTTACGGCAAGCGTGCGCGGCATCCGTGACACGGCGTTCCAGTCGAACGTAGAAACCGACCTCAACATTTCCGACTCCGACGGCGCGCTGTGGCCCAACGTGTTGATGCCCGGCGTACCCGATAGCGCGGTGCCACCCGGAACCTTCGTCTACCCGTCACAGTTGGGTGGCAACCGCGTGTTCAACGCCAATGGCATTCCCCAGAACACGGTACCGATCATCGCGAACTTCACGGGCCGCTATCTCACGGTCGGCATGCCCGGCTCGCTGGCTGCGGATTTCGCCAACCCCAACGGCTGGACCATGAAGACGCTGGAATCCGAGGGCGACTACGATCGCCAGGTGGCGCTGAACGCATTGCGCTTCGACGGAAAATACGATTTCGACGACGGCTTCAAACTCGAATTCGGCCTGCGCAACAGCATCCGCAACGCCGACAACGATGGCTGGACGCTGGAAACGCCGGTCTACGCAGGCATGGGCGCCAGCGACCCGAATGGATGTCTGGTGCGCTACGTCGGTGCCGACGTGGTCTTGAATAGCGGCTCCTGCACCGCGGGCAATGCGCTGGGCTACTTCCGCGCGGGGCCGCTGTCGGCCATATCGATGCCCAATACCGCTGCACCGCTGTCGGGCAACTACAAGGAGTACACCAACCTGCTCAATTCGGGCATCAATTTCTGGACGGTGGATCCCAACGCCCTGGTCAATCCCGTTTCGTACTGGAAGTCGCTCTACCCCGACACCACCGAAGTGGCTGAGCCGGGAACGACGTGGGGGGTGCAGCTGAAGGAGTTGTCGGGCTATCTGCAGGGTGATTTCGACGGCACCATCGGCGACATGCCGTATAGCGGCAACGTGGGTGTGCGCATGATCCACACCAACTTGAACGTCACGCAGTATTTGAGCGGTGCGCCGGGTGCGTACGGCGATGAGCCGGTCGAAGCGGGCACGGCCGTCACCAAGCGCACGTATCAGGACGTGCTGCCGTCGTTCAACTTCTCGCTGGATCTGACCGACAGCCTGAAGTTCCGATTGGCCGCGTCCAAGAACATGATGCCGCTGGATCTCAGCACCTGGGGCGGCGGCCTGCAGCTGAACTACTCGTTGGCGGAGACGCCCCAGGGTCCGATCTTCCGCGTGGCCAACGGCACCTCGACCGGCAACCCGGACCTCGATCCCTGGCGTTCCACTAACTACGGCGCATCGCTGGAGTACTACATCAACCCCACCAGCATGCTCAGCCTCGCGCTGTTCCGCATCAACGTGCAAAGCTTCATCAAGGACGGCAGCGTGGTCAACTGCAGCCTGCCCGATGAGGACGGCGTGGTTCGCGATCATTGCATCGTGATCACCGAACCCGTGCAAGGCACCGGCAACAGCATCCAGGGCGCAGAGTTCGATTACCGCCAGGGCTTCACCTTCTTGCCGAGCTTTTTGTCCAAGACGGGCATGGAGGTAAACGCCACCTATGCACCCAGCAACTCCGGCGAAAAAGACCTGGCGGGCAACAATATTCCCTTCCAGGACAACTCTACCGAATCGGGCAACTTTATCCTGTGGTACCAGGACGATCACTTCCAGGCTCGTCTGGCGTACAACTATCGTTCGCGGCGAGCAGTGATGGACAGCGTGGGCGGCATCACCGGCATGGAGATGTACGAAGCGCCGCAGAAGTATCTCGACGCGTCGATCTCCTACAAGTTCAACAAATATGTCGAAGTGTTCCTGGACGGCACCAACCTCACCAATGAATACCAGCGTTACTATCTGGTGTGGTCCGACCAGCCTGCGCACTCGACGTTCTCCGAGCGTATGTTCATGCTGGGCGTACGCGGCCAGTGGTAACCGGAGCGCTTTCTGAGCACTGCAAATAACTCGCTTCCACTCGTCTGCTAACGGCACTGGGCCCCGGCGTATGCCGGGGCGACGATGAAGCGCAAGCACCCTACTCTCGCCGGAGCCGCGACATCGACACGCCATTGGCACCCCACCACGACAAAGCAAGCATGCAGGAATCCAGCGCGCCACAGCCCGTTCGCGACAACGCCTTCCATCGTTCCATCGGCCTGTTTTCGGGAACCGCGATCAACATGACGCAGATGTGCGGCATCGGGCCGTTCATCACCATTCCCATCATGGTCGCCGCGATGGGCGGTCCGCAGGCAGTCATCGGCTGGATCGCCGGCGCCATCCTGGCCATGGCCGATGGACTGGTATGGGCCGAACTCGGTGCGGCGATGCCAGGGTCTGGTGGAACCTATGTCTATCTGCGCGAAGCGTTCCAGTACCGTACCGGCAAGCTGATGCCGTTCCTTTTTATCTGGACGATGCTGTTGGCGATTCCGTTGCTGATGTCCACCGGCATCATCGGCATGGTGGAGTATCTGGAGTTCTTCGTCCCCAATCTGGGCTGGTGGCCGCTGCATCTGATCAGCGTGGCCGCAACCGCCATCGTTACCTGGCTGCTGTACCGCCGCATCGAATCGGTGCGCGCGATCACCATCGCGCTATGGATCATCATGCTGGTCTCGGTCATCGGGGTGTCGGCTGCGGGCTTCTCACACTTCCATGCGGGCTATGCCTTCACCTATCCGGCTGGGGTATTTGGTGGTCGTTTCTTCATGGGGCTTGGCGCGGGACTGATCATCGGTATTTACGATTATCTCGGCTACAACACCACCGCCTACATCGGTGACGAATTGCGCAATCCCGGACGTACGATGCCCGGCACCATCATCGTTTCGGTGATCGCGATGATGGTCGTCTACCTGCTCCTCAACATCAGCGTGCTTGGCGTGGCGCCATGGCAGGACATCGCCCAGTCCAAATCGGTGGCTTCGCTGGTGGTGGAGCGCAGCTGGGGTCATCTGGCCGCCGCGGTGATGACAGTGCTCATCATCGTGACTGCGTTCGCGTCCGTGTTCACCGGCCTGCTCGGTGGCTCACGCGTGCCGTTCCAGGCAGCGCAGGACAAGGTATTTCTGTCCGTGTTCGCACGACTGCACACCAAGCACGGCTTCCCGCACGTCGCATTGCTCACCATGGGCGTGGTAACCGCTATCGGTACATTCTTCGACCTGACCGAAGTCATCAACATGCTGCTGGCCGCGACCATCATCGTGCAATCCATCGCGCAGATCGCCGCGCTGGTCGTGCTGCGCAAGCGCCAGCCAAATCTCGAGCGTCCGTACAAGCAGTGGCTTTATCCCGTGCCCTGCGTGATCGCTCTGCTGGGGTGGATCTACGTCTACGTGTCGGCCTCCACGCTGTCGCTGATCCTGTCCGGCCTATGGATCGCCGTTGGGCTCGTGGTGTTTGCGGCCTGGGCCAAGCTCAACCAGTCGTGGCCGTTCGGGCCGGTTGAAATAAGCGAAACCTATCTTGGGAAACAGTGACGCCATGCAAACTCCTGCCAAGCACGCGTTTTGGATGATGACCGCGATGGCGGTATCGTCGTTGTCGGTCGCGCACGCCCAAACAACGTATGCGCCCACTCAGATAACCGCCGACGCCGGGGCCACCACCGCCATCGATCATTGGCAAATGCAAGACAGCGCGAAGGCGCAGCAAAGTGGCGCCGACATCTCCACGACGAGCTTCTCCACCGAAGGCTGGTATCCGGTGAGTGGTCGAGCCACCGTCATGGCCGGATTGCTGGAGAACGGCACCTACAAGAACGACGTGTTCTACAGCGACAACCTGCGTGCGGTGCAGGTGCCTGATGCAAGCGGCAACCTGTTCGTGACGCCGTGGTGGTACCGCGCCTCATTCACGTTGCCAAAAGACCGCACGGGCATGCATACGCTGCTGCGCACGAATGGCATGATCGCGAGCGCCGACCTGTGGATAAATGGACATCTGGTCGCCGATCATGCCGCCGTCGCCGGTGCCTATCCCGTGCACACGTTCGACGTGACGCGATGGGTACATGCGGGCGCCAACGTGCTGGCCATGCGTGTGCATCCGGGCGATCCGAGAAAGAGCCTGTCGATGGGTTGGGTGGACTGGAACCCGACGCCCCCCGATAACAACATGGGTCCATGGCGCGGCGTGGACATCATGCGTACTGGCCCGGTCGAGTTGAGTTTTCCAGAGGTTCGTTCGACGCTGTCGCTGCCTGATCTCGCGCACGCCACGCTGACCGTGAAGGTGAGCGCGGCCAATCTCGACACAATGGCGCATGACGCAGTGATCACCGGCACGGCGGCCGGTGTTCGCCTGCAGCAGACCATCCACCTCGCACCGGGACAGACGCAAGTCGTCGTGTTCTCACCCACGACCACCCCGGGCCTCGCACTGGATCATCCGAAGATCTGGTGGCCCGTGGGCATGGGCGATCACCCGCTGTACCCGCTTGAGATGACTGCTGCGGTCGACGGCGCGACATCCGATCGCACCACAGCGACCTTCGGCATACGCAGTGTCAGTTCGAGCCTGACGAAACAAGGCTACGCGCAGTTTTTCATCAACGGAAAACCCGTGCTGATCCGCGGCGGCGGGTGGGCGCCGGACATGTTCCTGCGCGACAACCCCGCGCGCATGGAGGCCGAGTTCAGCTATGTGCTCAACCTCGGCCTCAACGCCATCCGCAGTGAAGGCAAGCTGGAAAACCAGCGTTTCTACGAGCTGGCCGACCGCAACGGCATCATGATCTTGCCGGGTTGGGAATGCTGCGACAAATGGGAATCGGCAGCCAAGACCGGCGGCGCGCCGTGGACGGCCGCTGACGAAAAAGTGGCCGCAGCCTCCATGACCAGCGAGGCGAACCTGCTAGGCAACCATCCCTCCGTGATCGGCTTTCTGATCGGCAGCGACAATGCGCCGCCACCGCATATCGCAAAGATGTACGTCGATGCGCTGCGCGCCGCGGATTGGTCGTTGCCGATCGTCTCGGCGGCCATCGATCAGGCGACCGCCGAAGCCGGCCCTTCCGGCATGAAAATGGCCGGTCCGTATGCCTGGATACCGCCCGCCTATTGGTATGCCGACAAGCTGGGCGGCGCGTTCGGTTTCGACTCCGAAGTCAGTGCCGGCGCCGACATCCCGCGCATGGAAGACCTGGTGCGTATGCTGTCACCGCGAGAGCAGGAGGCACTGTGGAAATATCCGGAGGCGCGGCAATACCACGCTTCCGCGGATTGGTCGGACTTCGCCGTATTGACGCCGTTCGACACGGCGCTCGCTCATCGCTACGGCGCACTCACCAGTCTTGCCGATTATGTCGCCAAGGCCCAGCTCGACAACTACGACAACGTCCGTGCGCAGTTCGAGGCATTCAACGCGCGCATGGATGCCGCCAAGCCCGCAACTGGTGTGATCTACTGGATGCTCAACAACGCGTGGCCTTCGCTGCATTGGCATCTGTACGACTACTTCATGAATCCCGCTGGCGCGTATTTTGGCGCCAAGAAAGCCAATGAGCTGGTGCACATCCAATATTCCTACGATACGAAAGACATCGTGCTGGTGAACCACGCGCTTGGCGATGTGCATGGCCTGCAAGCGACCATCCGCGTGCGTAATCTGGACGGCAGCGTGCGTTACCAGAAACACCTGCAGGGCATCGATCTGTCCGGAAACCACACGCGGCTGTTGACGACACTGCCAACCGTCGCTGGCCTCTCGCCCGTGTACTTCATCGAACTCGATCTCACCGCTTCGGACGGCAAGCCGATCAGCCGCAACGTCTACTGGTTGCCCACGCGACCGGATGTGCTCGACTGGCCCCATTCGAACTGGTACCTCACGCCCGTGACGCAATACGCGGACCTGACCTCGCTGAAGTCCTTGCCCGCCGCAACGAGCGAGATCCGCGCAACCACACAGCGCGAAAGAAATAACGACGTCACCACCGTCACGCTGTCGGTGCCCGCATCGTCCAAGGCCGTGGCGCTGTTCCAGCATGTATCGATCAAACTTGGCGCGCGCGGCGAGCTTGCGCTGCCGATACGGTGGAATGACAATGACGTCACGCTCTGGCCCGGCGAGTCGATCACGCTGACGGCGCGATACGCATCGCAGGGAACGGCCACACCTGTCGTCGAAGTCAGCGGGTGGAACGTTCCGACCCAAAGCGTTCCGGCTGCCGCCACGCAGGGAACAGATCATTGAAGACGCAAAGGCTTCCATGTCACGCGTGACCATCAACGATGTCGCCCGTGCGTCGGACACCTCGAAAAAGACCGTGTCGCGCGTGCTCAACAACGAGCCGAACGTGCGCGATTCGGTACGCGAACGGGTGCTGCTGGCTGTGGCAGAACTCAACTACCGCCCGCTCACCTCCGCGCGCAGCCTGGCGACGAACCGCTCCTTCATGATCGGCCTGCTGTACGACAACTTGTCGCCCAGCTACATCATGGAAGTCCAGGCCGGTGTACTGGAAGCGTGCGAAGCAAAGCACTACAGCATGATGGTGCAGCCCCTGGTTTCGACCGCACCGGATTTCGTCGAGCGCGTCGAGAGCATCCTGTCGCGGCACCGGCCCGATGGACTGATCCTTACGCCCCCGATCACCGACCATGCGAAACTGCTCAATCACCTGCGCAAGAGCGAGCTGCCGTTCGCCTCGATCGCCCCACGCCAGCCCAAGGGCTGCATTGGCGTGATGCTGCGTGAGCGCGAAGCCGCCGCGGCGATGGTGGAACACCTTGCGTCGCTGGGTCATCGTCGCATTGCCCACATCCTTGGCGACCCCAAGCACGGCGCAGGCATCTGGCGCCTCGCCGGTTACCGCGACGGGCTCCAGCGCGCGGGCCTGAAGGAAAACCCCGCGTACATGGTGCAAGGCCGGTTTTCGTTTGAGTCGGGCGTGGCCGCTGCGCGCCGGCTGCTCGCGCTGAAGCAGCGGCCAACCGCCATTTTCGCAGCCGACGACGACATGGCCGTCGGCGCGATCTGGGCCGCTGCGGAGGCCGGCGTGCCGGTTCCCGCCGAGCTTTCCATTTGCGGCTTCGACGACACCACCATCGCAACGCAGGTCTGGCCGCCGCTGACCACCGTGCATCAACCCGTGCGCGAAATGGGCAAACGCGCTACCGAGGAATTGCTGCTTCACGTGCTGGGCAAGGGGGACGCCCGCATGGTTGAAGTCGGCTATGAAATGCGCATGCGCGCATCCACAGCACCCGCGCCCTGAAGCGGGCGTCCGCAGCCCGTACCACTGATCCAGAGGAGACTGCCTACATGCCTGCCACGCCAGACGCCAGCCATCCGCCGCGGAAATTCCATTTCATTTCCGGGCTGCCGCGCTCAGGCACCACGCTGCTGGCCGCCATTCTCAACCAGAATCCGCGTTTCCGCGCGGGCATGACCAGCCCGCTGGCGGACATCATGGGCGTGGTGATGGCTGAAGCGAGCAGCAAGAACGATTTTTCGTTCGATGTCTCCGACGAGCAGCGCGTTGCGCTGTTGCGCGGCTTGGTCGAGAACTTCTATTCGGTTCAAGCGGGCGCCGGCGTGGTGTTCGATACCAGCCGGTTGTGGTGCAGCCGCATGCAACTGCTCAACACGCTGTTCCCCGGGGTAAAGGTCATTGCGTGCGTACGCCAATTGGCATGGGTGCTGGACAGCATGGAGCGATTGGTGCAACGGCAGCCGGTCAGCGTCAGCAAGGTATTTCGCTTCGACACCAACACCACAGTGTACTCGCGCGTCGAGGCATTGACCGATCCACGCGGCATGGTGGGCTTTGCCTACCAGGCCACCAAGGAAGCGTTTTACGGCCAGTACGCGCAAAACCATTTGCTGATGCTGACTTACGAAAGCCTGGTGCGCGATCCGGCCACCGCCATGCGCGCGGTATACCAATTCCTGGAAGAACCCTGGTTCGAGCACGACTTCGACCACATCGAATACCACGCCGACGAATTCGATGCCCGCGTCGGCATGCCCGGCCTGCATTCGGTCCGGCCGAAGGTGCAGTCGATCGAACGCCAACCCACCCTGCCCCGCGACATCTTTGGACGCTTCGCGAACGAAGCGTTCTGGCTGGATCCGAAGAACAACGTCAACCAGGTGCCCATCGTCTAAGGTTTCTCATCGCAACAACGAACAAAGGCCGCTTGCGCGGCCTTTTTCGTTTCAGCAAGGCACGATTCCGCGTCCGGGAATGTCAATCCGCCCAATACAGTCGCATGGGATTGTCCACCAGCAATTTGCGTTGCAACTCCGCCGTAACGGCAATGCGCGGGATGAAGTCGACCAGCTTGCCGTCGTCCGGCATATGGCTCTTCATGTTCGGATGCGGCCAGTCGGTACCCCATAACACACGATCGGGAAAGCGCTCGACCAGATAGCGCGCGAACGGCACGACGTCGTCGTAGCCATCCGGGCCGGTTGCCGACAAGCGTTCCGGGCAGGTCACTTTGCTCCAGATGTTTTCGTGCTCGGCCATGAGCCGTACGAACTGCTGAAATTCAGAGCCTTCTACCGACTTGGTAACGTCCGGGCGGCCCATGTGGTCGACCACGACCGTGGTGGGCAGCGAGGCAAAAAAATGCCAGCGTTCGGCGAGATCGGCCGCTTCAAAATACACCACCACCTGCCATCCGAGCGGCGCGATGCGCTCGATGATCGCGTGGTAGTAGTCGTCGGGCTTGGGATCAGCCAGCCGTCGCACGAAGTTGAAGCGCACACCGCGGACACCTGCTTCGTGCAGCGCCTTGATCTCCTCATCCGTAACGGTGTCGCGCACGGTGCCGATGCCGCGAGCACAACCCTTGGATGCGTTCAATGCATCGACCAGGGCACGGTTGTCGGCACCATGACAGGTCGCTTGCACGATCACGTTGCGCTCAAAACCGAGCAAATCGCGCAATGCGAACAACGTCTCCTTGCCCGCATCGCATGGCGTGTATTTGCGTTCCGGCGCATAGGGAAACTGATCGCCGGGACCGAACACGTGACAATGCGCATCGACCGCGCCAGGCGGGAGCTGAAAGCGTGGCTTGCTGGGATGCGGATGAAAATCCAGCCAGCCGGGGTCTTTGGTGAATGCGCTCATTACTTGCCTCGTGCCTTCAACTGGGCATCGAGCCGCGGATAGACGCGGCGGGCGTTGCCTTCGAACACTTTGTGTTTGTCCTGGTCGGAAATCCCCAATGCATCGATGTAGCGGCGAGTATCGTCGAAGTAGTGGCCGGTGGTGGGATCGATGCCGCGTACGGCGCCGACCATTTCCGAGCCGAACAGAATATTGTCGACATCGATCACCTTGAACAGCAGATCGATGCCCGGCTGGTGGTAGACGCAGGTGTCGAAATACACGTTCTTCATCACATGCTCGGCGAGCGGCGGCCGCTTCAGCATATCGGCCAGGCCGCGATAGCGCCCCCAGTGATAGGGAACCGCTCCGCCACCGTGCGGGATGATGAAGCGCAGCGTGGGGAAGTCCTTGAACAAGTCGCCCTGCAAGAATTGCATGAACGCGGTGGTGTCGGCGTTGATGTAGTGCGCACCGGTGGCATGGAAGTTGGCGTTGCAGCTGCCGGATACGTGAATCATCGCCGGCACATCGAGCTCGACCATTTTCTCGAAGAACGGATACCACGCGCGATCCGTCAACGGCGGACCGGTCCAATGCCCGCCAGACGGATCGGGATTGAGGTTGCAACCGACAAAATCGAGCTCGTTGACGCAGCGCTCCAGCTCAGCGATCGAGCGCGTGATGCTGACGCCGGGGGACTGCGGCAATTGGCATACGCCGATAAAGGTTTCCGGATACAGGCGCACGACGCGCGCAATCAGATTGTTGCAATGGCGTGTCCACGCCTGGCTGACGGCTTCATCGCCCTGGTGATGCGCCATGGTGCTTGCGCGCGGCGAGAAGATCGTCATATCCGCGCCGCGTTCACGCAGCAGGCGCAACTGATTTGCTTCGACCGTTTCGCGAATGTCGTCGTCGGAGAGAGCCGGATAAACCGGCGGCGCCAGCGACGGATCGTCGAAGTGCTTCAGTTGCGCGTCGCGAAAGGCATCGTGGCGTTGCGGTGCAGTGGTGTAGTGCCCATGGCAATCAATGATCATGCGAGTGTCTCGTTTGATGCGTGTACGGTTACCAGCCAAGCATCTGCGCAACGTGGATGTCCACGCGCAAGCCGACGACCAGCGCATTGGGGATATCGGTCTTGCGCTTGGTGGCGTAGATGGGATCGGGATTAACGATGTACTGGAGGTCAGGCATGATACGCACGCCACGGAAGGCCGCGATACCGTAGTCCAGTTCGGAAATGTATTCGTTGCGATGTGGCGCCCCGACACCCCCGGCCAGATGGCGAAGATCGGCCAGATAGTCGATCTCCTGGGATTCGAAACGCGTATCGGAAATGAACATGTTCAAGGTGTCGCGATCCCGGCCTGGGAAGGTACCAGTGAGCGATGCACCCACCGCACCGAATTGCTTCACGACCTGCGGATTGCCCGTATTGGCAAAACCGCGCGCCAGCAATTGCAGCCTGCGACCATCCTCGCCACGCCATACGGTTTGATCGACCATGCCGTACCACGCGGTACGACCGCCGGGCAGCGCCTCCAACGGCCGATGCGCCAAGGCCGCCGATGTTCCCTCGTCATCGAAGTACGGGCTCGTGCCACCATTGGTGTTGTGGTAAATGCCGAAGCGATAGGCATGCGGCATGGTCTGCAGGCCGTCCGGCACTTCATTGCCGATTTCGGTGGCCTGCAGCACGCCGATGCTGTTGTGGCCCAGATCAAAATCCAGACCGTTGCGGTGCGCGAGGTTCTCTACGTTGTCGTAGTCGAACGCGCCGCTTTGCACATACCAGAAATGCTGAAAGTCATAGCGCGTCACCGCACCCCACGACGAATTGGGATAGGCCGTGATGCCGATGTCGCTGATCGGCCCATAGGGCGTCAGGCACATGGCATTGCTCATGAAATCGCAATCGAGCGGCGAGCGGTTGAAATACGTATTGAGCGCAATGCGTCCAACGGTGAAGGAGAAGCCGTTATCGAATTTTTTATTGATATCGAACTGGGTGAGGCGCCCGCCTGCCACGGGCCGCCACGTTTGTTGCGCGCTGATGGAATTGCCGATATCCGAGCGCGCCAGGTTTCCACCGCCGAACCAGGCCGCATAGACATCCATGCTCATGCCTTTCCAGCCGAACAAGGTGTCGAAGTCGAACGTAGCACCGAACTTGATCCATCCCGATTTCTTATAACCGCTGTGCACACCACCCACCGGATTGGCGGCGCCATTGCCGACGAAATCGAGCACGGGTGAAATGCCATTCAACGCTCCGGGTTTGGGTGGCGAAGTACCATCGTTATGGGTGGCGACCGACGCGGACGCGTCATCCGACGTTTGCGCCGCCAACGCCGGTGCGATCGCCAAAGCGATAGCCGTTAAAGCCAGCTGTGAAGCATGTTTACGTAAAACGGACACAAAGACCTCCCCCACCGGCGCGTGCGCCAGGTTCTAACGTTGTTGATTGGATGAATACTCGGCCGACGCGCGTCGACTTTTTTTATGCCTGCCTTTTCTGCTACCTGCCCACGTGCGCGGACGCGTAGTGCTGACGCAACGCGCGTCCGCCGATGGTCTCCGCCACCATGCGTTGGTCGAGCTTGCCTTCCCAACGCGCGATGACCACGGTGGCCAGAGCATTGCCGACCAAATTCACGAAGGTCAGCCCTTCCGCCAAAATGCGGTGAATCCCCAAAATCAAAGCGATGCTCGCGACCGGAATGGTGCCGGTGGTCTGCAGTGTCGCCGCCAGCACCACGAAGGCTGCGCCCGCGACACCGGCAGCGCCTTTGGATGTCAGCAGCAGCACGGCGATCAAGCCGAGCTCATGCCAGAACGTGAGGTGCGTGTGGGTGGCCTGCGCGAGAAACACCGCCACGGTGGTGAGATACAGGCATGTGCCATCGAGGTTGAACGAGTAGCCGGCCGGAATCACGAAACCCACGACGCCTTCCTCGCAGCCGGCCTGCTTCATCTTTTCGATCAGCCGGGGCATCACCGTTTCGGTGGATGTGGTGGCGGCCACCAGGACGATTTCATCGCGGATGTAATACAGCAGGCGGGCAAGACTTACCCCACACCACCATGCCACGCCGCCAAGCACCACCACGGTAAACACCGCGCAGACCACAAAGAACTCCAGCACCAGTTCACCCAGGGAAAGCAGTGAATGCGTGCCGAACTGCCCCACCGTGAACGCGATCGCCCCAAACGCACCCAGTGGCGCGAAATACATGATGAAACCGATGACCTTGAACACCGCCTTCGCGATGCCATCGATGACCTTGAGCACGGGCTTGCCGGCCTCGCCCACCGCAGCAAGGCCAACACCGAACAACACCGACACGAACAGCACCTGCAGCACATGGCCTTCGGTCAATGCGCTGATGAAGGTGTTGGGGATGATCGCCATCAGGAAAGCGGCCACCGACTGATTGTGCGCGCTGGCGATGTAACTCTTGATCGAACGGGTGTCGATGCTCGCCACATCGACATTCATGCCTGTGCCCGGCTGCCATAGTTCGACACCGATCAGGCCGATGATCAACGCCAGGATGGTGATGGCTTCGAAATACAGCAACGATTTGAGCGCGACGCGGCCGACGCTCTTCATATCGTTCATGCCGGCAATGCCATGCACTACCGTAACGAAGATCACCGGCCCGATCATCATGCGAATGAGGTTGATAAACGCATCGCCCAGCGGCTTCATCGACGTCGCCACGTGAGGTGCCTGCCAGCCCAGCACAACGCCGATGACCGTGCCCGCCGCAACCTGGAACCACAATTGGCCGCAGAGACCGAACCGTCCGCGCCGTTTACTCGCCACCGCCATGCTTGCTACCTCGTTGAAGTGCACGCTGCCTTCCATATGCTCACCCGAACAACGCGCCGTCAAACAGTTTGCGGGCCGTGCGCAAAGTACCCGCGCGCCTGACCTGCCCCTGGGCGTCGAGCTCCAGCACGCAAGCCATGGTGCCGGTGGGGTGCTCCACCTCCAACGTTTGGCGCTGGCCGCCTGGCAAACGGGCCAGCGCGGCGGCAACGCTGTGTTCGATCAGGCAGGCGGTGGCGACACTGACCGCACCCAGCACGCCAATGGATGCGTGGCAGCGGTGTGGAATGAACGAACGCACGCAGATCGCGCCACCGGCACGCGGTGCGGCAACCAGCATCATTTTCGGCACGGATTGCTCGGTGACGTCACCCAGATTCATCAGTGGACCTGCCTTGAGGCGAATGGATTCCAGCGTGGCCTTGAGCACATCGTTGGCATCGAGCGCAGCCCTATCTTCATAGCCGCTGATGGCTAGGTCTTCGGCGCGCAGCACCACGCATGGCATGCCGTTGTCGATCAAGGTGACGTCGACATCATCGATGCGATCGATCGCATGACCGGTGGGAAGCAGCGCGCCGCAGCTGGAGCCTGCGATATCGGCAAAGCTCAAGCTGATGGGCGCCGCGCTGCCGGGTACGCCGTCGATACGCGCACGGCCTGCGTAGGTGACTTTGCCGCCCGGCGTCTGCACGATGGCCGTGGCGAGCTTGCCAGTGTTGAGCATGAAGATGCGTACTTCCGTCTCCTCGCCGCTGGGCGCGATCAACCCACGCTCGATCGCGAACGGGCCCACGCCGGCCAGCATGTTGCCGCAGTTCTGCGCGTCGGTGACGACCGCTTGATCGACGAACACCTGCAGAAACAGATACTCGACGTCAGCATCAGCGCGGGTGGAAGGCGATACCACTGCCACTTTGGACGTGAGCGGATCGGCGCCGCCCATGCCGTCGATCTGCCGCACATCGGGCGAACCATAAGCGCGCAAGAGAAAGGCATCGCGCGTGGCGACGTCGTTCGGCAGTTCCGATGCGAGAAAAAATCCTCCCTTGGACGTGCCGCCGCGCATCCACATGGTACGGATGCCTTCGTGCGGATAGGACTCAGACATACTTCAGGCCTTTCTGCGCCAGGCGCTCGCGCATGTCGTAGATATCCAGGCCGAGTTCGCCCGCGGCGAGACGCTGACGCTTCGCCTCTTCCTTGGCTTCGCGTTCGCGCGCTTTGGCGAGCGCATCAGCGGCCGTGGCGCGCGGCACGACGCACACACCATCGTCGTCGGCAATGACGACATCACCCGGATGAACCAGCGCGCCGGCACACACCACCGGTATGTTCACGGAGCCGAGTGTCTCCTTCACCGTACCTTGTGCGTGGATGGCTTTGCTCCATACAGGAAACTGCATCGCGGCCAGATCACGCACGTCGCGCACGCCCGCATCGATGATCAGGCCGCGACAACCGCGTGCGCGTGCAGACGTGGCGAGCAAGTCACCGAAGTAGCCGTCTTCGCACGGGCTGGTGGTGGCCGCGACAAGTACATCGCCATCGCGCAGTTGTTCAATCGCGACGTGCATCATCCAGTTGTCGCCCGGCGGCAGCAGCACCGTTACCGCGGACCCGGCGATGCGTGCACCCGCATAGATCGGGCGCAGGCCGGCGTGCATGAGGCCGGTGCGGCCTTGCGCCTCGTGCACCGTGGCGACACCGGCGTGCGCAAGCCCTTCGGCCAGCTGTGCCTGCGCCCGCTCGATCTTGGTTACCACTACGGCCATATCCGCGTCTCCGTTGAGTGCGCAGAGTCTCTTCCTGGCCGCGCCGGGCGCCAAGGTGGATTTTCGTAATAGCTATTGGGTTTGGTTATAATTGAACCATGGTTGAGGTTCATGAGCTGAATTTGCGCCATTTGCTGGCCGTGGCCGCCGTGGCGGAAGCGGGCAGCATCAGCGCGGCATCGCCTGTGGTCAGCCTGTCCCAACCGGCCCTGACGCAAGCGCTCGGGCGCCTTGAAAAACAGCTGCAAATCGCGCTGTTTTCGCGCCACCCCGGTGGCATGGCCGCCACCGAAGCCGCTCGCCTGCTAGTACCACGGGTACGGCGTGCAAGCAGTTACATCGCGCGCGGCGTGCAGCAGGCGAGGCGTTCGGTGCGCCTGACCGCGCTCCCCGGGGTGGAGCGACGCGTAACGCTCAGCCAGTTGCGTGCGCTCACGGAAGTGGCCGATGGCGGCAGTTATTCGCTGGCGGCGGCGCGCTCAGGCATCTCGCAGCCGGCGGTGTATCGCGCGATGAGCGAGCTGGCCGAGCTGGTGGAAGTTCCGCTGGTGCAGCGCCGCGGGAAAGCCGTGCAACTTACAGGCGCCGCCACCCGCATGCTGCGCTTTGCACGCCTGGCGCGCAGCGAATTGCAGGCCGGTCTCGATGAGCTGGCCGCGCTCGGCTCGCAAGGCGCAGGCCGCATTACGCTAGGCACGCTGCCACTGGCGCGCGCGGTGTTGCTGCCGCGAGTACTGGCACGCTTCTCCCGCGCCAATCCGGGTGCAACGATCAGCGTGATCGAAGGCCAGTATCTGGAGTTGCTCGGCCATCTGCGCGAAGGCAGCCTGGACATGATCGTCGGCGCCATGCGCAACCCCGTACCAGTACGCGACGTGGTGCAGGAAGCCCTGTTCGACGACCAACCGGTCATCGTCGCGCGCAGCGGCCACCCGCTCGCCGGCAAGCCGCTGGATTTCAGCCGATTGCTCGACTATCCATGGGTGATTTCCGCCCCCGGCGCCCCCCTGCGCGCACGCTGGAAACAGATGTTTCTCGAGCGCGGCATGGAGCCCCCGCGGCTACGCATCGAATGCGGTTCGGTGATGGTGATGCGTGGCCTGATGCTGGAGGATGACTGGCTGACGCTGATGTCGCCCGATCAGTTGCTTATCGAGCGCCGCGCCGGCCTGCTGTGCGAACTCGGCAGCGCGGGCCCCAGCGTGCGCCGCCGGATCGCGTTGACCACGCGGGGTGACTGGCACCCTACCCGCCTGCAGGCTCAATTTGTGGCGACCTTCAAGGAAGTCTGCGCGGAGCGCGAGGACCCCATCGTGTGGCCGTTCCGCTATCCCTGAGCACGGCGATTGCTGCGATCGCACATATAAGAAATGGTTAAGTGTTGGCGCGGCGTCGATGGCCATTGCGAAGGCAATGGCCATCAGTCCACCGCGATAGCGATGACCTCAGCCTTGAGGAGATGCCGATGCCTGCCCAGGCGCCGGAGACGCCTGCGTTTCGGCGCCAGCGAAATCGACCACCAGGCTTACACGGCGGTTGGGTTCTCCGCTGTCACCCGATTGCCCCTTCAGTACTTGGCGATTGGCCGCCTTGCCGTAGCTGACGACGCGCACCTGGTCGGCCGACATGCCG
Organism: Dyella monticola; assembly: GCF_003363155.1. GTDB lineage: Bacteria > Pseudomonadota > Gammaproteobacteria > Xanthomonadales > Rhodanobacteraceae > Dyella_B > Dyella_B monticola. Next base: position 295,720 of record NZ_QRBE01000002.1, read on the forward strand.
CCCGTACTCACCAGGTAATCGCGCACGGCCTCCGCACGCTTGCGCCCCAACCGGTAGTTGTACGCCGCACTTCCCGAAGGATCGGTAAAGCCTTCCACGGTCACGACGGCCTGCGGGTAGTTTTTCGACACGATCTTGGCGAAATCGTCGAGCAGCGGTTTGTCTTGATCGCGCAGCGTGGCGTCATTGAAGGCGAAGTGGGAAACGGTATCCACGCGAACACGGCCGTTCATTTCAGCAATCTTCGCGTCGTATTGCGCAAATTTTTGCTGCATCTGCTGCGTCAGGCTGTCGATTTCCTGCTGCTGCTTCGTTTGGTTGGCCCGCAGATCGTTGATCGCTGCGTCGAAATCGGCCTTCTTGACGTAGCCCTGGCATCCGCTCAAGCCGATAGCCACGGCCGTCAGTGACAGATAAGCAAAACGTTGATAGACGCGCATGAAAGAATCCTCCTCAGTGAAACGGATGAAGTCAGCGGCTTCACTGAAGCATCGTCATGCCGTGTATTGATCCATGTCACCGAATCGACTCTCTTCTATCGCCTGCTTAGCTTCAGATCGTTTTTTAGGATCCGTCGTCGCGCGACCGAACGAACACAAGCCGGTCTCGCTTAGACCAGCCTTCGCTTTCGTACGATCGCTGTGAATTGAAACAGAACGATAGAGAAATCAAACACATCACCAGTGAAAGCCAAGGCGTGAATCCTTGCGATCCCGACTTTGCGGAGTTGTCCGTTGTCATAGCGTGAATGGAATCTTCAATAATTCAGGTTATGCAAGAGCACATCCATCACGTTCTCCATCGATTAAAAAAATAATACTGTTGAGTTCAGCGGTTTATTGCACGCGAGCCGAACGATTTCGGAAATCCTTGAGCAGTCCGGCGCAGAACCCATGCAGGGGTGTCTTTTGGCAGAGTGTCTTCCGGCAGTCGAGCTGCGATCAGGGCTGGGACAAGCTACGTCCGAGGGCCATCGTCGTACGCAGACATAACCGTGAGCATCGCAAAGGGGACGCATTCATGCATTCGTCTTTCCGTACACCGGCGTGGTTTTATTTTGCACTCGCATTCGCCATTACGTGGGTCTTCTGGCTTTTCCCAATATTGGCCAGTCACGGCATCCTTCAGCTCGGCCAGACCGCTCAGCTGGCGTGTCTGTTCGCCGGTTCCTTTGGACCTTTCGTAAGTGCATTCATAGCGGTCTATCGCGATGGCGGCGGGCCGGCGGTGCGCGAATTCGCGGGTCGAAGCCTGCGTTACCGCATGGGGCCGATGTATTTTCTCGCAGCCATGTTATTGGCACCGGTCGCAGCCGGTCTGTCGATGGTATGGCTTGCCAGTCATGGTGGGCCGCCGTTCGCGTTCGGCGTCGCGCTAAGTCATTTTCCCCTTCTGTATGTGGAGCTGTTCTTTTTCGGCGGTTCCGTCAATGAGGAATTCGGCTGGGCCTACGCGATCGATCGCCTGGGGGAGCGACAGCATCTGCTCCGGGCCGCAGCCGTGCTTGGCGTGATCTGGGGCTGCTGGCACATTCCCTTGTTTTTCATCACCGGCCTGACGCAGTCGTTCCTGCCCTTCTGGGCATTCCTGATCTTTACCATCGCGCTGCGCGTAGTGATTGTCTGGGGTTATGCAAGCAATCGCAAAAGCATTCTGGTGGCGTTGCTCTTTCACACGGCAAGCAATTTTGCCTTCAACCTTTTTGCCGTGGTGGATCGCACACCAAAGCACGATGAGCGCGGTTTTATCGGCTTTGGATTGATCATGCTGGTCATCGCATCATGGGTGGCGCTTAGCGCACGATGCTATCGCCAGGCGCCACCGGATTCAGTTGCCGCGATTGATTGATACGGCACGGATGCAATGACTACGCACCCGCCTCTGCGTGCATGTCAGAGACGGGTTGCGTCTGCAGTGCCGCCTTGGCCGCCTTGGCGGTGTGATGGTTACCGTCGTGACTCCAGCCGGGTGGCATAAGCAGGTACAGCAGCTTGTTGCGCAGTCCCGGCGCATGCCATACGTCTCGCCCCAACAACCAGAATTCACCAAGATAGGCATCGATCACGCTGTAAGGTTTTACGGGTCGCGTAATGCCGTATTCGATCCGGGTGTCCTCATGCACTTCCATATACGTGCCAAAGATGCGATCCCAGATCGGCAGCAAATTACAGAAGTTGGTGTCCATATAGAGAACGTTGCGTGCATGGTGAACGCGATGATGCGAGGGTGTCAGCACGACACGGTAAAACATGCCCAGCTTGCCCTCGCGTAACACGTTCTCGCCCAGGTGAATCAAACTGCCCCAGAAGCTATCGATGATCATGATCAGGATGAGCAGTGGCGGACTCACGCCCAGCAGCATGCAGATGCTGGTCCGCACAAAGTCGGCATAGGGTCCCTCAAGAAAAATGTGGGCAAAGTTCACCGACAGATTCATCGCGACAGGTGCATGGTGCGTGGAATGCAAACACCACAGCAGGCGCACCTTGTGCGCCAGAAAGTGATAGACAAAATGCGCCAGTTCCCAAACCACATAACCGTAAAGCAGCCCATACCAGGTGAGCCCGGCCTGGAACAGCGCAAAGCGGTTGAACAGGCCGATGCAGAACCCGACCATGGCGATGGTGAGAAAGGCGCCGATGAAACGGTTCAGCACCATCGTCAGCAGTGGAACCTGATAATCCTCGCGCTTGGTTTGACGCAGCACGATGCCACGCACGAGTTCGAATACCAGCAATAACGGGATGATCGGCCCGATCGCACTACCGAAACCGTCCACGGTTAGCAGGCTCCGGTAATCGCCAGTGGTGAATACCTTCAGCAACGGTGCCAGGCCAAAAAAGCCCATCAGCTGATCGCGAATCCAACCCAAAATATCCATTAAAAACCCTCCCGCTAGCGGCTGCGGGACGGCTTTGGAAATAACCGTCCCTCGGCCAATTTGTCACGATCTAAATGACCATGCAATAGACTTTTTGCAGGACAGGCTATCTGGCGGGTTTGCGCGGCCGGGAGGGCGTGAAAACGCCCTCCCGATCACTAGGTCGCGCGACGCTATTTCGGCGCCGGATTCGACGAGTAGGTAATGGCGGCAATGCGCCATCCGTTCTCACCCTTCACTAGCTGCCAGGCTTCGCTTCCGCTGTTGTTGGGCTTACCGTCGACCATGAAGACGTAATCAAAATAGACCGATGCAATGGTTCCGTCGCTTAGGATGCGAACATTCTGGTGTTGCGGATCCATGTGTGCTTTCGATTGCGAAACGATCTTGGCGAAATCCTGATAGTTTCCTACCCTAATTTTGACCGTGCCCGGCTTGCTGGCGCGCATATGTGCCAGACCCGAATCGGAAAGTACATTGAGCCACGTACTTCCCTGGGGAATGAAGAGGCTCGCCAGCCGGGCACCATCATGCGTGACGACCGCCTCGTGATAGGCCGCCATGAGATGTTGCACGTCGACAGTATCCTGGCTGACCCGATCGGGTGCCGGTGAAGACGACTGGGCGATCGCCGCGAAGGGCACGACCATTAACGCGGCGGACAAATACATCGAGGCACGTTTCATTCAAGCAGCTCTCGTGGACGGGAGCGCTGATTAAAGTGCTTTTCCGGCACGCCAAGGCGCCAGGAAGGCCTATATTCGTTGAACCGTGCGAGGGGTGCGACGAACCGGTGCGAAATAACTAGCCATCGGTGGACGACATGGCATCCTCATCACTAAGACCGCGTTCAAAAAGCGTGCGCCGTAACGATTCGCTGTAGGTACGACTCACGCGAAGAAGCGTTCCATCCATAAGCTTGAGCAGCGAATCGCGATTGGTCAATGCCTGAATTTCCGCAATGCGATTGATCCGGACAACCGTAGAGCGATGAATGCGTACAAATTGGTGGGGATCGAGTTGCTCGATCAAGCGATGTACGCGCTCTCGCAGCAGATAGACATCGCCCCGGATGTGAAGCCCGGCGTAATCGCCCGTTGCCTCCACCCATTCGATATCTTCGGCGGCAATGACCAGGTCTTTCCGACCGGTCCGCACGGTGAAACGCGCAGGCCATCCAGATCCATCCTTGATCGGTCGGCGGACGCCCTGCTCTCTTTCCCGGCGCAAGGCCAGTACGTCTCGCGCACGCTGCAGGGCCTCGGCAAATCGCTCTTCGTGAATGGGTTTGAGCAAATAATCCAGCGCATAGACTTCAAAGGCGTTGAGCGCAAATCGGTCATAGGCGCTGAGAAAAATAATCAGCGGACGCTCGGCGGGTTTCATCGCACGCACCACGTCCAGTCCATTGGTCCCTGGCATCTGAATGTCCATGAAGACCACGTCGGGACGAAGTTCCTGGATGCCTTGCAACGCGGCGCGACCGTTGGCCGCCTCGCCGACCAGCTCCACATCCCCGCACAGGGATAGACGTTTGGTTACGCCGCGGCGCGCCAAGGGTTCATCGTCGACGACCAGAACGCGCATCATGAGCGTAGGGCGCCGCTCAACGACGCCTGACTGTGGGCCATGGCGCGGTAGGGTAAATGTGCCTCGACCAGGCAACTGCCGTCCTCAGCTACGCTCATCGCAAACTGATAATCCGTAGCGTAGAGATGGCTCAGCCGATCGCGTACGTTTTGCAGCCCGATAGCGCTGCCTTCCCCTTCATCGGGAGATGACTCGCCCTGTTCCGCGACGCCCTGGTTCCAGACCGTGAGGTGAAGTCGCTCGGCTACCACCTCGATGTCGATGCGCAATTGCCCACCCTCGGGACGTCGCGCAATGCCGTGGCGGATCGCATTCTCGACCAACGGCTGCAACAACAAATACGGCACGGCCGCATCCAATGCGTTCGAACTCACCGCCAAATCCACCGTCAGCCGCTCGCCAAGGCGAACCTTCTCGATGTCCAGGTAGTGCTCGGTAAACGCCAGTTCCTGGGAAACAGACACTTCGTGTGATACCTGCTGGGTCAGCGTCATCCGCAGAAAATCGGCCAGTTGCGCGAGCATGCGCGTCGCATCGCCAGGACGCTCATCGATAACGAGAGTGGAGATCGCATTCAACGTGTTGAAAAGAAAATGCGGATGCACCTGATAGCGAAGCGCCTTGAGCTCCGCCTCTTTGGCCAGCGCGGTTGCCGCGAGCGCGCGTCGCGTTTCTTCCAGCGCGACGAGCTGGTAGCCCACGCCAATGTACATGGCGCAGTACGCCATCAGCAGAAACCAGATGGTCTGCATGCGTAGCAGGATCGCATTCCAGTGGAAGCCACCCGTCATCACGCCGATAGATAAAGCCACTTTGACAAATAATGCGGTGGCGACCAAGGCCGTAACGAAGGTGCTCACCAGAAGCAGCCACGATATCGTGCGCAGAGGTATCTCTCTTCGCCACACCGCACGCAAAAGCCCGGTAATCGGCAATGCAGCGAGCGAATAGAACACGAACAGCAGCGCGTCGTAACGCATCAGCCCCGGTTGCTCGCTCACGACGGTTAATGCCCCGATGACGCACGCCAGCGCACAAGGCCCCCATCCCAGCAGCAGGGTCAATGCTGCAGATGGACAAGGCCGGTGGCGCGATAAGGACGTTGCGGGTACCAAGCGTTGAGTAGCGTGAGGGGGAGCCATGATGCCTTTCATCAGCGGTGCGCGTTGAGCCCTTCGCACTATGGTGGCGCGCCTTTGGCGATTCCAATAGAGCTGTGCGGGCAAGAGCCACTGAACTCGGGGGTCGGAAACATTGCAATCCACGCCCCTCCCCACCCTCAAAATGGATTCAAATATAGTATTCAACCATTTGAATACTAATAATTTTACTAGAAAGTCGGGGCGTGAATTACGCTCTCGGCACTCGACAACATTTACAGGTATCGATACCCACCAACCTCCGGGCCTTGCCGCGCCCAGCTAATTTCCCGATCCTTGCGCACATCGCCCGCTCCCCAAAGAAGTCTGAATGGATTTGTCCCTCGATTGCATGTGGGCTGTCAGCAGGTTTGGGCTCGTCGTGCTCGTAAGCCACCGTTTGCCCTGATGTCCGCCGTATCGGTAGCCATCGCCACAACATGGCTCTTGGGTCTGTTGATGCTGCCCTTGCTCGGCTCGCTGCTTCGCTCGGGCGTGCCGGGTGTCCGCCAATGGCTGGATGCGGATGTCCTGCTCATTATTGCGATGCCGCTGCTGCTGTTGCGTGGTCGCATTCCCGACTTCATTTCGATCGTTGTCGCAAACGTATTGATCGCCCTGGCCGGCGTCACGTTGTATGCCGGTTTTGCGCGCTTCATGCACCGTCCGGCGCGCTGGCCGCGGCTGTTCGCCTGCGTCGCGATAATGGCGCTTGGTGCAACATACTGGCGATATGGCGTAGACAGCATCCCCATGCGCGTCGTGCTGTCGACGGGGTTCACCGCAGCGGTGTGCGTGGCTATCGCCGTCGTTGTCGCGCGCTATCGAAGCGCCGGCCGGGCGCCTTATCTCTATGCCGCCACCACCGGGGTGGCATTGATATTCGCGGCCTGCCAGATCCTGCGCGGCAGCTACTTCCTGTCGGTGAATCACGTATCGAACGCATTGACGTTCGACACCACAGCAAACGTTGTGCTGTTGTGCGTCGGCGCCGCCATCATGCCGGTGCTGCTGATGTGCGGAATGATGATGGTGCATGACACGCTTCTTTCTGAAGCACGTGATGCAGTAAATAGGGATTTTCTCACCGGCGCGCTTTCACGCGAAGGCTTTACATCGGTCGCTCGCACGCTGTTGGCAGAGGCCGATCATAACGACGCTCCGTTGGCGTGCCTGCTCGTCGACCTGGATCATTTCAAATCCATCAACGATACCTTCGGGCATACCGGCGGCGACCAGGTGTTGCGCGAATTCGTAGCCTTGATGCGCACCGTGCTTCGCACAAGCGATGCCTTGGCGCGCATCGGTGGCGAAGAGTTCGCGATCTTGATGCCTGACATTGCGCTTGATCGCGCGCAATCGCTGGCTGAGCAACTGCGGAACGCGGCAACGCGACATGCTGTGGTCATTGATGGCGGTACCTGCACGTATAGCCTCAGCGGAGGCCTGGCGATGCGATTGCCCGGCGAGACTTTGGATCAACTAACCGTACGCGCCGACCGCGCGCTTTATCAGGCGAAGATTTCAGGGCGAAACAGGTTATGCATCGATGAGCGATCACCATCTCGCGATGCCTGAAACACCCCGAGCCACAATGCTCAAGGCATACGCATTGTCAGGCAGCCGACCCGGTAATCATCGCCGGCCACCAATAATGAGTCGCAAAAAAATAGGTGGCGACGGCCAACAAACAGGTGGCCGTGCTCAACACGACAGCGATGGCGATCTTGGCGGCAGCCGCAACCTCGGCGGATCGGCCACGCAGATAAACTTCCGCGATCAAAAGATTGGGCACGTAAAAGAAAAACGCCATCACGGCATCGAACGGGCCATGAAAACCATGGGTGTGCCCGATTCGGTGCGCGAATAAAAACCAGAATGCATACTCCATGCGATAGAGCCAGGAGCCAATCGCCAGCGCAAACAGGCGAATCGCCCATGCACGATGGATACCGACCTCGCGCCGCCGCGCATAGCGGTAGGTCTGCAAGGCACAGAACATCATGAGCATGCCGTAGAGGCCAAAACCCATATTCATCGTCGTTCCGCCAATCGTGCCGACCGTAGCGATAAAGATCAGCCCTCCCGCACCCGCCAGTGCAGCGGCCGTGACGTAAATGCGGCCAAGCCAACGATGCAAGGCCGGCACACGCACACGCACTGCATTAAGTAGCTGAATAAACCCGAGCGCGAGAATGACACCGCCAGCGGCAAAGTGAATACCCATGGCGAACGTCGCTGCTGCATGCGGGCCGGTATAAAGGCCCGGCAACGCCGTGTTCCAGCGAGCCGCCGAGTTCGATGCAAGCGCACCGGCGTAAAAAACCAGAATATATAGCCCGAACAGCGCACAACTAAGCCAGGTCGTTATCGCCAGCGCGCGACTGCTGTAATCGAACACGCGCGACGCCCAATGGGCGCGTTGTGCGTCATATGCAATAGCCAGATTACCTTCGGCCATAGTGCCCCCTGGGATAAGGGCGTCATTGTAAGGCAGGAAACCGCTACGTTCTTGCGGACGGCCGTCGCATCGGTGCCACGTGCAAGGCGCATCCTTGATGGCACCTTGCGTTTGCTTCGTGACTACACGCATCAGCGTTATCGGCAACGCAAAATCCGCCTCCCCTGACAGATTAGGGGGACACTTTGTGCGATGGTCTTGTCGTCGGGTGTGCCCATCTGACGTGGATGACACGCGGCACACCCGACATGAGCGAAGCAGCGCGGATCGCCTGGGCTGGCACCCAAACGATCCGCTGGCCACCACCAACTGTAAGGAAGTTGATCATGGTTACTCCCGATCATACGGCACACACGCACTCGCGTGTCCCCGCCACGCCGACTTTTGCACTGCTTCACCGTCCCGCCTACGGCGAGGCGTCGGGCCACTCTGGGCTTTCGTAGAAACGGAATCGGATCCTTCCGCTTTTACATGCAGGGTTTTTCCTGCATGCCCCTCACGCCACGTGCAATACGTGGCGTGACTTAACGATATGGAGTGGCCCCATGAACACCCCTCGCGACCTTCTCTACGAAGGCAACCATCTGCTGTCCCACGATCACTACCTCGAACTGTGCGACATCCGCGACAAACTCTTGCTGATGGCCCAACTCGCCGGCAGCAGCACATCCTTGAACGACCCCCACGCCATGCTCTACATCCGCCGCGCACTGCTCGGCGAAATGCTCGGCAATCTCAGCTTTCAGCTCAACGTTGCGTTGTTTGCATTGGAACGCGTGGATGCGGCGGAGGTTCGCGCGTCGACGGAGTGAGCGATGTGGGAAAAGGAGGATTGCCCTCGCTTTTAGGTGTCCGTGAAATCAGGGGGCCACCCTAATCGACCAGGAACTAATTCATGGTCCATGGGTGCCCGATCCCCATCCGTTCGGCGTTTTTAATTTGGATGAAAATAAACCCAAACGAGCACAATACTTAAAATAATTGCGAAAAATCCACCAATCCTAAATGACAATCTGTATGCCCTTGTAGACATCATTTTATAGCGCCTATTTGCTTTCTTATTTTCACTTATACCTTGTAACTGCCTCACTTTTTCCGGCCATATCATGTGAAGCATACCGAAAACAAAAAATTTGTGGCTACGCCAAATATAACGACAGCCCGCATTTCAATCCCCTTCCCTAATTTTTATGATTCAGTTGATATGAGCATGACCGTTGCCATCCAATCCTTGACTTAAAAGGCCGAGATGCGCGGCAATTCCAAAGCAAAGGTGTCATAACCTGCGGCTTCCCCACGTTTTGCTCGTCATTCCGGTGAAGGCCGGACGTAGCGCGAAGCGCGGAGAACGTCAAGAGGACGGCCCCGAAGAGGTGAGCGAAGCGAATCATCCTGTGTGGATACGTCGTGTGAAACACTTCGCACTGGTTTTGCGTGCTTCGCACAGCGTACTTGACTGGATTCCGGCCTTCGCCGGAATGACGAGCAAAGGAGCGCAAGTTCGAGCTCCCCTCCCCCCTGTCACAGCATTAGTCCCTCATAAAAACCACCCAAGTCGGGTGATTTTCTGTTTTAGGAAGAATCATTTTTATGCGAAAACGTCCATATTCGTGCATATCAAGAACATCATTGACCTTCAATAATCCCGACGTGCTCTTCCACTTACCACATGTCTTCCAGGGTACCAAGCTCTCTTCGTGCCATTCCAGATCAACCAACTGTTGCCCTTCCTTTAATGAAACAACCCTTACCGCCATGGCGCACTGACTCTCCCCAACCCAGAGGCCCATGGCGGGTTGCGCAGGCAAAATCACCGCTTGTTGATCATTGTTCAAGACCTGGCGCTTCGTATCGCGCACAGTTAAGTATGACTGCCCTTCCGCACAATCTGCACCAGGCATGCGGCTATTTCCGGGATCGGGCGCAGGGCGCGGGGGTAACACCTTGATGGATGAAACTTCGTATATTTCGTTCGCTACGACAAACTCGGACCCGGTGCGCAGGCGCATGAAATTCGAACGCCACTGTACTTTTTGGTCATTCATCTCAATAACGCCGATCTGTACGTCGGGGCCATCTGCACTCGATCCCGCACTGATATGCGCAATCACCATTCCGTCCGCCCCCGTAGAAAGCACCCCGCACCCCTGAGGAGCCAAATTCCAACCCACGTCCTTGTCGATTGATAGCGCATCTGTAAAATGGAGCACCATGAAGACACCACACAATACAAGCATCGACGATTTGACCATAACTTTACCCATATCACTTATATGGATTGAAGACAGTAACAGCTGACGTATAGTGATTGACCTTACTAACCGCAAGATATGGATATCACGCTACGGATATTGGGCGGTCTGCATCAATTGAATTCTCCACCACTCCATCCGATCCGCCAACGATCGACGTGAGAAAAAGGAGGGTGCCCTCGCATTCTTTCACTCCAAGATTTTCGCTTTCGTAATTCTGATGCCGTCATCAATTTCAACGCCTATCTGGTATTTTTCAATGTACCCGTTCATGAGCCGCTTAAAGGCCGCATACCCGTCAATCGTATCTCCAGCAACGATCCTTCTCCCCCTGACAGAAAGAAAGGCCCCGTTGCCCGTACTCGGCATATGTGAGCAATCTTTCTCTCTTCGGAAAATCTAGATTTCGGCATCTTATTCAGAACAATAAATTTCACATCAGCCCACTTGGTGTACAGAAAACGCATACCAAAAATCTTTCGAAATACACCATCATCGGTTATGACCAAGTCCAAAACCTCAGGGTCAGAGTACACTTCTCTCGCGAGGCATCGGCAATCTCCGACAGAAATTCACCCCTTTTCACCGCACGCTTGGGTTCCATCTCTTGAATCCAAGCACCATGCCACGCCAGCCACGCCTGGATCTTACCGGTATTCCGCAGCACGTCGTCCAGTGCGGGAATGATCGGCAACCCTGCCTTTTCTCCGAGATTGACTATCTTAGATATCTGGACGACCTACGCGAGATTACGTCGCGCGAGGGCTGCGCTGTGCACGCCTATGTCTTGATGACCAATCATGTGCACTTATTGATGACACATTCGTCCATCGGACGAATTGCACGCGTTATGCAAGCCTTGGGGCGTCGTTACGTGCGATATGTCAATGATCGCTATCGTCGCACAGGCACACTATGGGAGGGACGCTACAAGGCATGTTTGGTCGATAGTGAAACCCATCTACTGGGTTGCTACCGCTACATCGAGCCGAATCCGATTCGGGCGCGAATGGTTGCGGATGTACGTGACTACCCTTGGTCGAGTTATGCCAGCAATGCTTTATAACCCCTTTGTTTCATTCCAAGAATTCCCCTTTTGTAATTCTTATACCGTCATCAATTTCAACGCTTATCTGGTATTTTTCAATATAACCGTTCATTAGGCGTTTAAAGGCCGCATATCCATCAATAGAACTTCCAACCGATATCCTTCCCCGTAGAAGAAAATAAGATGACGAGGGGTTGCGCGGACATATCGTAACGACGGTCCTTTCGTCGGAAAATCTAGCTTTTGGCATTTTATTCAGAGTGATCAATTTTACGTCTACCCACTTGATGTTCAGAAAGCACATACCAAAAAGCTTTCGAAATACACCATCATCGGTTATGACCAAATCCGAGCAGGTTACTATATTTATGTACAACAAGAACGCATAAACACCCATGCCTCCGGCGCCTAATGTCCAAGCACTGTGGTAATCCCCCCTTTGAATGAATCCATGAACAAAGAGGGCGACAAGCAACATCACGCAAGTAAACCAGAACGTCATACCCCAAAAAGAGCGGAAGTGAAATGTCATCAATTACTCCGAAAAAGATAGATAACGGCACATGACTCTAAAACCGCGATGGCGTCACCGTGCTCGGTAACGTCACACAACCCTGCGCTGCCTGGGGGTTCAGTGAATAGGTTGAATGGAGGTCCAATACCGTTCCTAAAATATTTGCGGTACCAGTAAGACCGCTAAATACCATCTGGCCTGTTTCACCTACCGTACCGGTGGCGAGCGCAGCACCTTCCACGCTAATCAACGGCGAAACGGCACCAATCGCGGCACTCCAACCAACGTCGTTCCATATATTGCACTGCCCAGTTACGTAGTTCGAAGCCAAGGCACTTGCCCCCCCAAGGCATTCAGTCCGACAAATGTTGTGCCCGTCGTTACAGTACCTGCGGCAGAACCAAACATGCTTGTTACAGGCTCACCCAACCAGTTGGCAACCGGCCCAGCAAGCCCCCCGAATAAACCTCCAACAGACAAGCCTGTGGCGACGCCGGCTGGGCCGTTTGAAATATACCCAGTAGTACCGCCTGTCAGCCATCCCGTTACCACTCCTGGCGCGAGCTCAGCAAATCCAAGACCTAAAAATGCGCCGGCAATAGCAAGGGTCGCAAGTCCGATTAGAAAGTCGAACCTGACCCCGGTTTTCGCACTGGAACGCGTTGATGCGACGGAGGCTGGCACGTCGAAGTGAGCGATGTGGGAAAAGGAGGATTGCCCTCGCTTTTAGGTGTTCGTTAAATCAGGGGTGGCTCAAAGTGCAGTCTGACCGTACGCACACGTGGATGGTATCTGCGGCGGACTTAACCTGAAAGGCGGTCAGTGCGTTCTTTGCGCCACGCAAAGCGCGACCGTAAGCGGAATCGACAATGTGGCTCCCGCGTCACCGCAGTGCCACGGAGGCCGGGTACGCACGCCAACTTTGGCTCAAGCGGCGAAATGGTGAACGCTGTTTCAGAGTGATCTTCGGAGAAGTGTGACGGCAATCCAATTACGTGCATTACTTCGTGAAGCATGCAATGCCTCACGCTCCTATTTTTTTCTCAAATCAAAAATATTACGAAAGTTACATGCAAAATTGAAAATCGCCCAATAAATTGCGACAGAAACAAAAGGGCAAAACCAGGCAAAAAAAGGAAAGGCAAGTGGTGAATTTATTATACCGCTTAAATAATTTAGATGAGCCCCAACGGAAAAAAGCTCGCCATTAAAAAACGTAGGAAATGTTATAAATCTAAGCTCACCAAGAATGTAACCGATTGAAAAAATAAAGAAAATGGTCCCGCCTAATTTTTTGTTAGGTACGTCGTTATTAGCATACCATTTATGCATTGTAACTCTAGTTAAAATGGAGGCTGGACAGTAAATCACGAAAAATATGTAAGCATAAAAAAATAAAGACAGCCACTGAATGGACATTACGAATTTGCATAAGTCTGGATTGACCGCATAGCTCGCAGCCGAATCCACAATAGGAATCCACCTTTCACCCATATGTGATATATGACGCATCACATTGATATGAGATGCGAATGCAAAAAAAACATATGAAGAATAACTTAGCAAAATGAACACAATATTAGCTAATAGAAGCGGCTTTTTATAGTAGCGACCACGTAATGCCAATCTCCGTCTTAGCCGATATAATTCAGTACTTTTTTTCACAGTGAGCCTCGCGAAAACACAATCGCAGCATTGGATTTTACAAGGCTGCGATATCGATTGGTAAATGGATACTACTCCTCATCTTACCTCATGGACCAAGACCCGCGGGGATAAGCAATACAGCCCTACCTGCTCGACCCGAAGTATCCGACGGTAAATCGTGAATCGAGATGATCTTATAGATCGCGCCCTGTGCGGAAAATTCGTCTCCAACCCCCAGACCATAAAACACGTATTGCCAACGAATTTCACTCTGAGGAGCAGGCTCAAGCACGGCTATGTTTATTTGCGGTCTTTCCTCGGTACTAAGCAAATATTCGGAGGCATGCGCGCTCGTCTCCGTACCGATACGAATCACGTTGCAATGATTCAGACCCAAGTCCCAGACAATGTTATCTGTAGCGCTTTGCTAATCTTTGCTTTGGGCCAATCCCGACCAAGTAAAAACGAGAAGCACCGCAATAAAAGAAAGGATTTTCATTGAAAAGTGTTCTGACCAAATTATTGGAGCGCACTGATGTAGCGGAGACGTGTACGTCGATGCAGCAATCGAGCGATCGGAAGGAGAATTACCCTCGCTTATCGGTGTCCATTAAATCAGAGGTGGTGAGTTACGACTCTCTCGTTCAGAACTGCACTCTGGCCCCGAGTTCCACCTCATCTCACTCGTCGACGGGAACCCATTTGGCGATTCTTTGCATGTATTTAGCCAACGCATGTTGGCCACTTATACCGAACACTAGCGCAAACGGCAGGATCGCCAATCTTTCGTGTCCTTGAACTGGAACTTTCATAGCAACTAACAGACACGCCGATCCCACTCCGATTGAAAGGATGCCAATTGAAGCGAAGGCAATAAGCTTAAGTCGTGACCGTATATCAATAGTAAGCCACTCAGATCAATGCTCGCACCGATACTGTTTATATGTTCCCGGGCGAGGCAAATAATCTTTCACTTTTGGCTGGATAATTTGACTGCAGCACGGGCATGGCCTGATCAGGTTCGTTACGTTGACTTTGATTATTCGCTCGTCAGGATGCATCACAACCCCTGGACGTGCAGCTATCGGTCGCCCCCTTTTTTGGCATTTCAGCACACCTCGCAACACATTGATTGGCACCACTTGCGCTGCATTCCGCGCAATCATATATCGCATGCGCTTGAGAGAGGCATAAGCTCAAAAGCCTCCTCTCCTAGACGTAGCGGATTAGGTGTTATTGCGACCACACAAGACCACTTCTAGACCCATTGCGGGCCGGACTTTCGTGCAGGGCGGATTACCCCCGCGTTGAGCTGATTCAAGGAATTATTGCCACTTCGTATGGCAAGCCTCCGATCGATATCCGCTTCAGTAACAAGGGGCGCGTCATGCGCGCCCCTTGTTGCTTTTGTACATCTGGATGTTTCGGTACGCCTGCGCCGTGCCAACTTGGCTCTCTCGCCGGAGACGCGGCGAGGGCGGCACATATAGTCAAAACCCTACCAACCAATACCAAAGGCCATGTGCTCTGGCTGTTGCGTGGTAATGGTCGTGCTCTGGTTGTTGTTGTCGTCATACGAGAAGCCGTACGCCAGGCCTCCCACCGAATGCTGGTGCCAGAACTGCGAGTAGAAGTTGGCGGGTGAGGATGAGTAATAGGTGGATGCGTTCGCCCAGCTGGTGGGAGTAAGCAGCACGCCACGGTTGGTCGCCGCGCAAATCTGGTTTTCAAGCTGCAACTGGATGGCATTTTCATCCTGCTGCTGCGGCGTGCTTCCGGCGACACCGCTGGCCATTGTGCCGGCGCATTCCAGTACATCCTGTGTGGACGGCAGTTGGACGACAAACACTTCGCCAACGTTGGCCGCAACCGGATTGACCTCCGTGAAGGTAAGCGTCGATCCTGACGACGTGCCGCTGAACTGGCGACCACTGACGGTCAGCGTCAGCGGCGTGGTGCTGTACTGCGCCCATGCACTCGCGATGGTACTGTCAAAGTAGTTACCGTTGGTTCCGCCGGCATTGAAGGTGGTTTCCGCGGGCGAAAGGATGCGCAGGTTGTTGGGTGCGGGCGTGTGGAATACCGCTGGCGTCTGGCTTACGTACTCCTGGTCGAGGTTGGCGATGGACTCGTTGATGCCCACCTGCATGTGGAAGGTTTCGTTGGAGCCCCATACATCCAGCAGCAGCGGCAAGCCGAATTGATTGACCTGCGTAGTGTTGATGTAGATGCCACCGTTCGTTCCGTAGGTGAACTCATACCAATCGTAGTGAACGTTGATATTGGGATCGGTATTGTTGAGCGGATTGGGGCCCGCATAGCCGTTGTTGCCACCGTTCGCGCTCGCCATGATCGACATGTAAAGCGGACTGCCTTCGGAGATGTAGATGCGTCCGGCGGTCAGTGGCGGTAGCTTCAGTTGATGATTGCTCTGGGCCAGCGTGAATGCGTAATTGGGATACGTCTGTCCGTTCGGCGCAACCAGCGCATTCGAAGCGGTGTTGTCCGCAACGTTGGCCGGCGTGACCGTGCCGTCGTAATTCACCCAGGAGAGCACGCCGGTGGTTGGATCATTGCCGAGAATCTCTACGTAGATCTGATTGTCGGCCCATGCGCCGCCGGTGTCGTTGTTGAGGTCGGTGACGATGTAACCCGGAACGACCGTGTAACTCGGCGACACATTGACGCTTAGCGTTGCCGCCGACGAATTCACCGAGCCTGCAGTGTTGCTCACGGTCACCGTGAAACTGCTGGCGTTGTCGCCGGCCGTGGTCCCCGGCGTGGTGTAGCTCGCGCTGGTTGCACCGGTGATGGCGGCGCCGTTCTTGTACCACTGATACGTCAGCGGGCTGCCGCTGGCGACTACCGAGAAGGTCGCCGTCTGTCCGATCGTGGCGGTTTGACTGATGGGCGCCGTAGCGATGGCAGGCGCTGCCACTGTGCCCGACCCCGAACCTGACGCCGATGTCGTGCTGATGGCGGTGTTGGAAGCGGGCGAGGTGCCGCCCGCATCGACGGCTTCCACGGTGTAGGTGTACGAGGTCGCCGCGGTGAGACCGGTATCGCTATAGACCGTTCCCGTCAGACCGCTGGCGACGACGGCACCGTTGAGCGTGACCGTATACGTAACACCGGATGTTGCCGAAGCAGCCCAGCTCAGGTCGATCTCGCTGGAGGACGCCGCCGTTGCGACCAGGTTGGTCGGCGCCTGCGGAGCCGCCATCGTGCTGGCGCTGGCCTGTGCGCTCGGCGCCGATGTGCCGGTCGCATTGGATGCCTCGACCACGTAGTAGTAGGCCGTGTTCACCGCGAGTCCGGTATCGGAATAGCTGGTGCCGTTGACCGTGGCGATCTGATTGGCACTGGAAGGCGTGAAGCCAGACGTCGTGCTGCGGAAGATGTCGTACACCACCCCAGTGGTCGACGAGGCCGCCCAGCTCAGGTTGACTTGGCTGCCCGACGTCGACGTTGCACTGAGATTGCTGGGCGTACCCGGCGGCGGTGCGATCACTTCGATGCCGTTGATCTCGGCATTGTCGGTGACCGTGGTGAACTGCAGCACGATCTGCCCTTGCGCGTTGGCCGTCGCGGTGAATGGCTCGACGATCGCGATGTCCTGTCCACCTGCTGTCGCGATGATGTCGAAATTGCTCAACACCTGCGTGCCGTTGATGCCCACGTTGAACACGCGCTGCCCCGCCTGCGTCCAATAGAACTCGGCGAAATGCAGGCGTACTACGTAGCTGGCGCCGGCGGTCAGGCCGGTGAGCGTGTAGCTGAAGTTATTGCCCACGCGCTGGTGCTGATAGACGGACTGCGGCGCAGGATTCGTCACGCCGGAGGTATTGATCGTTGCACCGGTACCAGACGCATTGCCGCCGTTGAAGTCTTCATCGGCAACATAGTCACCGGAGGCCGGACCGCCCGCGCTGATAGCCAGCGCATCCGAACCGCATCCGGACACGCAATCGACATCGAACGTGGTGGCCGTGGCGGTGTTGGAGGCCATCGACGTACCAGCCGAATCGATCGCTTCGACCGTGTAGGAGTACGTCGTGGAGGATGTGAGGCTAGTGTCGCTGTACGTGCTTCCCGTCAGGCTATTGGCCACGGGCTTTCCATTGCGCAGGACCGTATACATCACGCCCGACGTCGCCGAAGCCGTCCAGCTCAGGTTGATCTGGCTTGAAGAAGCCACCGTTGCCGAGAGATTCGATGGCGCATTGGGGGGTGTGTTGGTGGCCGTCGAGGTTTGAACTTCAATGCCGTTGATCGCGGCATTGTCCTTCACCGAGACGAACTGCAACACGATCTGCCCCTGCGCATTGGCCGTCGCGGCAAACTGCTCGACGATGGCGATGTCCTGACCGCCCGCGGCTGCGAAGATATCAAAGTTGGTCAGCACTTGTGTACCGTTGATGCTGACGTTGAACACGCGCTGCCCTGCCTGAGTCCAATAGAACTCGTCGAAATGCAGACGCACCGCATAGCTGGCACCTGGCGTCAGGCCCGGAAGCGTATAGGTGAAGTTGCCGAAGCGTTGATTCTGGTAAACCGACTGCGGTGCGGGATTGGTGACGCCATTGATATTGATCGTCGCATTGGTACCCGATGGCGTACCGCCGTTGAAATCTTCATCGGCCGCAAAGTAGCCCGCGCCAGGGCCGCCCGCGCTGATGGCAATCGCATCCGGACTGCTGCAGTTGGTCGTGCAGGTGGAGACGGACGTCGTCGCCGTAGCGGTGTTGGAAGCAGTCGAAGTACCCGCCACATCCGTGGCCTGGACGATGTAGTAATACGTGGTCGCACCCGCCACGCCCGTATCCGAATAGCTGGTGCCTGACGTCGTGGCGATCTGGTTCGCAGCGGAGGGCGTGAAACCGACGCTCTCGCTGCGATAGATCGTATAGCCGATGGCACACCCGCTTGCCGCGGTACTCGCACCCCAGGTCAGGTTCACCTGACCGGAACCATTGGCGCCTGCTGCCAGTGTTCCCGGTGCGCTCGGAGCGGCGCTGCAGGTGTTCTGTTGCACGGCGAGCGTGGCGGCGTTGCTGGCCGTGACGCCAAACACATCGCCTATGGTTACGCTGAAGACATCGCCATTGTCCGCCGCGGTGGTTGCCGGTGTCGTGTAACTGGAGGAGGTCGCGCCGGCAATGGCTGTTCCGTTCTTGGACCATTGATAGTTCAGGCTACCAAGACCGGTCGCCGTCACGGCAAAGCTTGCCGTCTGCCCAAGCGTGACCGATTGGCTGACCGGTTGCGTGGTGATGGCAGGCGCCGCCCCCGCATCGGTGCCCGAGGTGCATAACGTGGCGCCCGGATAGTTATTGGTGACCTGATAGGCCGACGTGCCGTCGAAACTCACCACCGCGGATTTGCTGGAATCATTCGGATCGACCGTCGTCGTCCACGTGCTCCACGTGCCGGCGAAGGCGCAGGTCGCGTTATTCACGCCGCCGATGCTTTGCGCTTCCGATTGCGTCGGCACGCGCATATTGACGCCCGCGCAATAGTTCTGCGCACTCACGCCCGTGAACTGCGAGCCCTGCGCCGTATCCGTCGCCACGGTACGCGTCCAGGTCAAACCGGTGAGATTGTCTTTCACCAGACTGGCGTTCGATGCGTTGATCGTGTACCGCTCCGTCGCGCCGCCGCATTGCGGCACGTTGTACACCTGGAATTCGTAAACGGAGTAGCCGTACTGCGTCGCGCGCTGGATCCCTTCCAGGCGGATATAGCGACCGCTCACACTCGGGAAGCTGAGTGTTTCCGTTCCACCCGCACCCGCACTGTTGGTGTACGCCACGTTCCAGGTCGGATTGGTTGAAGGATCCTGATTGGTATAGAGGATCTGATACTGGGTCGCATAGGCGTTTTCCCAGTTGATGATCACAGTGTTGAACGATTGCACCGAGCCCAGATCGATCTGCAGCCACGATGGATCGACACCCGGAACAGCCGGTGTCGGTGGTGCACCGGCCACCGCCGAGCCCCAGCGCGTGGAAAGGTTGCCATCGACGGCGTTCTCCGGGCCCAGGCATCCTGTACCGGTATATGGCGGCGTGGTCGTGCCATCGTTGCACGCGTTTTGCGTACTGCTCGAGGTGGCGACTGCGTTCAGGGCCAGGTTCACGCCGGGTGGTGCGAGCGTGATGTTGGCCGCGTTGCTGGTGGCCGGCGCACTCGCCGCATTATTCACCGTCACCGTGTACGCACCGACATTGGCAGCACTGACCGCCGGAATGGTATAGGTGAGCGTACTCGACAGCTGCGTGCCGCTGCTGAGAATGGTGGCGCTGCCGCCGGGAGGCGTGAACTGCCATTGATACGTGTACGGCGCCGAGCCGGCGACGACAGCCGTGAACTGCACCGGCTCGTTGACCGGCACGATGGTGCTGGCCGGTTGCGTAGCGATGGATACCGGCGTTGCCGCATCCACCGTCACCACGGCCGTCGAGGATTGCACCGAGCCAAGATCGTTGGCGACCACGACATAGAAACTGGTGCTTCCGGCGGCCGTGAAAACGGGCGTGGTGTACGAAGCTTGCGTGGCACCGGCAATGGCGCCGGAACCGGCCTGATACCACTGATACGTGATGGTTGGCGAACCCGTCGCCGCCACGGTCAAGGTCGCCGATTGCCCATCCACCACCGATTGAGTAGCCGGCTGTGTGGTGATGACGACATTGGCTGGCGCATCGACGCTGAGCGTAACCGGCGTCGATGTCACGGTTCCGTAGCTGCTGGCAATCGTTACCGTATAGGTGTCGCCGTTGTTCGCCGCCGTCGTCGCCGGTGTGGTGTAGGTGGCACTGGTTGCACCCGCGATCGGGCCATTCACGTCAGACCATTGATAGCGCAGCGTGCCCGAACCGGACGCCACCACACTGAAGGTGGCCGTGTAGCCGGAGGTGGTTGCCTCGCTCACTGGCGCAACGATGATGGCCGGTGCCTGCGATGACGACGTCGCCGGTGGCACGACGGAAGTCAAGGTGACACTGCCGCTTTCCAGGCCTGGCGCAGTTGCCGTCACCGTAACGGTTCCAGGCGTGAACGTGCTTCGCAGTGCGATCTTCTGCAAGCCGCCTTCGAAATTCAGTTCCGGATCGCCAGGCGAATGGAAGAAGGCATACGGCACGCCTTGAATCACAGTGCTGTTGGCCTCGGAAAACGCATCCTGGTAATAGTTGGTCCAGGAGGGATCGGCAACCAATTGCTGCGTACCGCCCATGTAGGTGGCAGGTCCTGTCACGCTGAACGTAACGTTGTCGGCGGCCGTCGGCACGAGATTGCCGTCGGCATCCTCTACTTCGGCAACCACGAAGGCCGCATCCGAACCGTTGGCCGTCCACTGGAAATTCGCGCCGTCAGGCTTGGTCACGTCAGGCACGACACTGAGCACGATCTTCGCTTCCGCACCCGCCGTCGTGCGCGTATCGCTTACGCCTGCAACCGGATTGCCATTGGCATCCAGACATTCGGCCGTGACCGTACCGGGAGCCCAGTTCACCATCCAGTGAACCTGTCCCGGCATGACCGTGGTGTTCTGCGCGAGATTCGCGCTGGAATTGATGGTCCACGGATTGGGTGTCTGATCCTGCAGCAACGTGCCAGTGACCGGATCGTTGGGAACGCCATTGATAAGCAGGCGCACGCTCGGGCAATTGCTGAATGCATTCTCTTGAATCGGCGTGCCCGTCGTGTATTCGTACGCGCGATTCCAGTGATGCGCCAGATGCACCACCGGCTGCACCGTGTAGGGGATCCAGTTGGCTTGGTAGATGTAATACAGCAAGCGCGGAAAGCGGTTTGCATCCGTCGAGGAATAACCGAGCGAACGTACAAAGTTCACCATGTTGGGCTGGTTCTGATATTCGGCCCAAAGGCTGACCTCGCCCGGCGATTCGGCGAAATACCATTGCGCCATACCAAAGGCGTTGGCCGCCCTTCCCTTGCGCCAGTCATCCAGATACGGCGCCGCAAAGGCAAGTTCGTAGTCATAGGCCAAGCCGCGGCCCGTGCCCATGTTGTCCCAATACTCCGCACCAAATGCGGGGTTATTCGGATTCTGCTGTTTCTTGCCGGCCTCGCAGCCGGCGCCATCGCATTCATCCATGAAACCAAAGGATGGGCTATACGTACGATCCGCGCTTTCGCGTGGATTGATGTTGTCCCAGGTGGTCTCGATGGTTCCGAGTTCGTCGGCGAGCGTCGCGTTCATGCCGCCGTTGTCCCTCTCCCAATCGAGAATGGACGGATGGCTGCGATCGCGGATGATCATGTCACGATGCAGTTCCTGCTTGAGCTGCAAATCGTCGGCGGTCGGATCGGAACTGGCGTTCCAGTAACCCTCGCCGTCGCCGCTCGGTTGGTCGATCATGATGCCGTAGGCATCCGCGGCGGCCACCAGCTCCGCGCTGCTGGTCGAGTGGCCTGGTCGATAGACGTTGCCGCCTTGTGCCGCCAGTTGTGCCATGTCGCGCCACACCTGCTCGTCAGGTACCGACGACCCCAGCCCCGGATAGTCGTAGCGACCGGAGCCGCCCCAAAGATAGACGGCATGGCCATTGAAGTAAGGAAAGTTGGCATCCCAGGTGATCGTGCGAATGCCAAGCGTGTCCTGGGTCGAATCGACCACGACACCGTTCACGCTGACGATGTGATAGACCTTGTACAGATAAGGCGAACCGCACAATACCGGTGGCGTGCCGCACGTCGCATTGTTCGGGTACCACAGCGTCGGGTTGGGCACCGTAATCTTCTGGTCGAACATGGGCGTTGCACCGGATGGAAAGGTGCTCGCCGTCATCGCCGGCACGGTCTGTGTGACTGGCGCCGCGGTGACGACCACATTGCCCTTTGCGTCCACGATCTGCGTCGTCAACGTTACCTGCTGCGCGGCGGAGGTTTCATTCACCACGTTGGTTTGCACATCGACCACAGCCGAGGCCGCCGTCGCCGTACCTTGCGCAGCGGGCACTTCCGATACCGTGCCGACGTACGTACCCCACGTCTTCTGGTTCGAATAAACATTCGGCGGAATGTGAATCGGATTAGTGATGTACAGCTTTACGTTGCGGAACAATCCGGCCATGGCCTGGCCGAAGCGAAACGCGCCGGAGAAGTTGGGCTGTTCATACCATGGCGCACCGCGCGAGACATCGATGGCAATGACGTTGTCCGTCTTGCCATCGGCGACGATGTAAGGCGTCAGGTCCACCACCACCGGGACAAAGCCCACGACGTGCGTCGCCTGCGCATCGGCCGCCACCGCGCTGACACCCGGCAACAACGTACCATTTATGAAGACCTGCACACCGGTGTGCGAACCTTCGAGTTTCAGCAGGAATTTCTGGCCCGCGTAGGTCGGATCCACCTTGAAATGCAGACGGTACCAGTTGAAATTGCCCGTCAAAGACCCCTGCCCGCCACCCGACGTTTGATTGATGAAGGTGCGCGGAATGTTGGCGTCATAAGGCAAACCGACCTGCATCCAATTGCCGCTGGTATCGGAACTCTCACTGAACCCCGTCGTCGAATAGGCGGTCGAATTATTGCTATTTTCAAACCACCAATTGCTCTGCGGCGCATTCGATGTGGAGCTTGCATCCCCCACATACTGCGGCATGCCAGCGGCAAGATTGATGGTTTGCCGTTGTGAAATGGGCAGTGTTGACTCAACCTGTTGACCATAGGCGCAACCGGCGGCTGCCAACACCAGAAGCGCAAAAAGAACGGTGAAAAAGCTGCGCGATACGCGCGCTTTTGTCGAATCATCACCCTTGTTTTCGCGGTTTTTCCAACAAACGAATGCACGCCTAGCCACGACGGACGCGTGTTCCATGGATTAGCCCCGATTGAACCCCTGTAAGAAGGTTCCAATCATCCGCACTGACTACGATTACCGCAATGCAGAAAGGAACGTTTTACGCGCACTTTCGTGTAGACGTTTGCATATTGCGACAGAATGCGCATTTAGACGTCTAAATTTAAAAGTAAAAAATGCAATAAAGCAGAAACAAATAGCCATTGCCGCGCAAGGCGGATCGCCGATGAGTACTACTTAGTTATGGACGGGGTATGAAAAATATGCGCCCCGCGCTTCCGGCCAATGCAAATTCGAAACGCCGTGCACTAAACCATCACGAACGGCGGACCGTATCGAAGGCGGTAAGCCTGATGAAAGCCGGCCGTATGGTGAAGCTGCGCGCCATCTGCATATTTTTCGTCCGAAACGAACCGTCCCAGGAAAAACGTGTGCGAGCCGATCTCCTCGCTATGAAGGATGCTCAATTCCTGCACACGCAACGCCGCAGCAACCGCCGGAATACCGAATTGCTGTGACGGACGAACGGGAAATGGAAGCGCGCTCCAGTCCGTAAGTGGGTGCTTATGATGCTCGCTGAGCCTGTAAACAATCGGCTTCATCTGCGCAGGCATGCCCGACAAAGCAACGTGACGCGCTTCGCGCATGACCGACTGGGAAACGTTGGTGCTTCGCAATGCAAGCGAAAAGAACCCACTTCGCTCCAACGGACCAATCAGGTCCATGGGAAAGATATTCTGATGCGCTGGCGCGCCCACCGACACCAGCACGACCGGGCGCGGACACAGATAGGCGATCATGAGCTGCTGTACCGCCGCAGGCTCCATCAAGGCATACTGCGACGAGCTTGCTTTGCGCATGCTCCGGTTCTGCAACCACCTGTTCCACGACCGGCGCGGCCACCTCAGGCAGCAATGTTCGCCGGCAGTGACGTGATAGAGCGCAATCGACCTTTCTTCGACGACTAACGACGCCATCCTCGTCAGCTGCAGGACCCCCAACAGCACCCCTGTCGCGCGATCGCGGTACTCGAGTTCCGGATGCTGGCCTGCCTCGACGCTTGTGGCGATAACCAGTGGCTTGAGCGCGGCCACGGTGTGATCCCTCGTGACATCTTCGGTTTTGCCGTGCCAACACAAGGTTGCGGTAACCACGTCCGACGGGGGCGCAATGGCAACGGTCGACCATTGCGGCAGCGGCCTCACGAGCGGCCTTAGCCATTGCTTCAACATCTCACGCTCGCCGGAACAGCAGGAACATGAATAGATCCGTCGCCAATCCCAGGCCATGCGGGGTCAGGCGCTCCAAACGAAAATACGGTGCCGCTGCTCGCGCCACCGTACGCGGCAAAAAATGATGAATGCGGCTTTCACTCGGGATCGCGTAGCGGCCATTGCGCATAAGACGCATGCGGCTCTTGCGCCACCACCCATAGCGCGCATCGCCGAGGTAATAAGGATTAAGCATGTTCACCAGGACGAAACCGTCGCGGCGAACGACGCGTGAAAGCTCCTCAAACAGAGCGTCATGATCCGCGAAGTAGTTGAGGACGGCGAAATTGGCAGTGACCGCGTGCACCTTGCAGGCCAACGGTGACCCAACCATGACGACCGCTTCTCGCGTGATTTCTTCATGGCAATGGTGGGCCAGGTAATCCCGCATCCCTTCTGCCGGCTCATACACGAATGTCTTATGACCGCTGGCGGCGTACGCCTTGGCATCGATGCCGGTTCCGGCGCCAAAATCGAGAACATCGTCCCCGTCAGCCAAAAGATTCAGCACCATCTTCTGAAACCGGTCGCGCACTCGCCGGTCCCGCCGCGAAGACAGAATGAATGAGTGGTACTGCTCTCCAATATGCATGCTGTCGACTGTCGTAAAGGTCCACGGTGAGTGCCGATGCCACCGTGGAAGGTTGCGGACATGCCGGTTTACGCATGCGCGCGCGCAGCGGTATATACGGTCGCCCTGAAATCCGCGCCGATGGTCAGGCATTGATCGGCAATGGTCGCAACACTGTTGCGGTGCGAAACGACCAGCATGATCGTGTGCGGCAAGCGACGCTTCAACGCAGACAGCACCGCCATTTCAGACGCCACGTCGAGCGCGTTGGTCGCCTCATCCAGCAACGCCAGCAAGGGTTGCCTGAGGATGACCTGCGCCAACAACAAACGCTGTAACTCGCCGCCTGAGAGCCGACTCGATGAACTGCTCAATGTCGTATCAAGCCCCCTTTGCGAACCGGTCAGCCGCTTCTCCAGCCCGACGTCCGCCAATGCGCGATGGAGCATCTCGTCGCTGGCATCCGGCGCAGCCCATAACAGGCATTCGCGCACGGAATGCTGCCAAGGTCTCACGGTCTGGCTGACGTAGGCGCCGTTGCGTACGAGCTGGCGGTAATCATCGAAATCGATCGTGCGCCGCCCCGCGCGGGCAGTGAAGACGCGTGGCCGGATCAAGCCGGTCAGTACATCGGCAAGGCTGGTTTTGCCGATGCCCGAATCACCGGATATCAAGGTTAGCGTGCCCGGCGTAAGGGACAGGTTGCAGATATCGAGTGCCGCAAGTGGCGGCGCAAGCTGCACGCGATCGATGTGCAATGTACCTGCAATCTGCGGCCCCTGCGGCGACACGCGTGCCTGTCGCGCCACAGGCAAGCGCATATAGCGTTGCCACAGCTCAAAGGCCGGAACAGCCGAGTGCAACTGCTGCAGACTCTGCCGCGTCGAGGCCAGATAAGGCAACAAACGGCCGAGTAGCAGGCATACCGCGATCAGCGATGCCTGATCCACGCCATGCAAGCGATAAGCAAGCACGAACAGCGCCCCCATGCCCGCCGCCGCGAGCAGTTCCAGCACCAATCGTCCCGAAGCGATAAGGCGCAGCTGGTGACGATAGCCTTCACTCAGTTTCGCGGAGATATCGTTATAACTCGCCTTTTCCGCCTCTTCCCGCTCGAACGAGCGGACGTGACGCAGGCGCCGCGGAAAATCCTCGCTAAGCCAGAACAGCCGGGTCAGATCGGCCACATAGGCGCGGCTGATCTTGGATTGTTCACGGCCATTGATACGCGAGGCCGCCAACGCCAGCACCGCGAGCAGCGGCGCACCCAACGCCAGCGGCGGCGATATCCAGAACGCCAGCCCAAGACTGACGAAAGCGGTCATGCCCGCCACCAGCAACTGCAACAGCGCGGTGAATCCTTGCGTAATGATTTCGATGTTGTAGGTAAGTACCTGCGCAATTTCTGCCGACGTGGCATCCGCCAGGGATGGCAGTGATGCGCCGATCAACCGGGCGTGCACAGCGCGGCGCAGCCTCATGCCATATCGACTTGCCAGGCGTGCGGCCAGTCGCGCCGCCTGCCAACGCAACAACGCGAATACCGCGGTTAGCGCCGTGAAAATCGCCGCGTGCAGATCGATACTGCCGTGCACGTCGAACGTTCTACCCCCCAACACCACGGCATGTCCCGGTTGAACCAACGGTACCAGCCACACCGCTGCGGCACTGCCCACCAGCGCACCGCCCAGCGATATCGCCACGTAAGCAGCCATTTCCGCCAGGTCCGCGCCCTGCATCGGTTGCAAGAAGGCGAACATGGATACCGGGCTGCGCGGCGGGTGTTCCATGGTCATCGCTTGGAACGCCGTTGAAGAAGCTCTCGCACGGCGTCGACGGACGCGCTCGGATGCAGCCCTCGACGCAGTTCGTACATCCCCATCGCCACCAGCTTCTGCTCAAACCGCCGCCAACCGCTTTGTCCGGCGGCGTACGGTTGGTCAGCGCGCAAGCGGATAGCGATGTCGTTGGTGGGGACCGGGGTCAACATGCCGTCGACATCGTCGGCAGGCTCGCCAGAAACGAACACTGCGCCAACCACGGCCAACGGTGCGGCGGCCACCCGGCCAAACCCCGTCCGCACATCCGCCTCGAACTTCTCAACGCCACTGCGTCGTCGGATCGTCGGCGACATGCCGATCCAGTGTCGAGCCCGCTCATCGTCGATAAAACGCAGCGCATCGGCTTTCACGTGCACATAGTTGGCAACGCCGGTGGCAAGCAAGGTTTCAGGCTCCACAAAAACGGCGTCTTCGGATAGCAGATCGAGGCCCTTCAGCACGCTATGCAAGGCCAGCGTGGATTTGCCCGCGCCGCTTGCACCAAGCAACAAGACGCATCGTCCTTCGCTGCCCACGCATGCGCCATGCAATGGCACCAGGCCCACGCCGCGCGTCGCCAGAACGAAAACGGCAAATTCGATCAGCTCGTAGCGCAGATGATAGGGAAAACCAAGCATGTCCGACGAGACCACGACCAACGCGCGCCGCTGCGCCGGCATCACCATGACGTAGTTGCACGCATCCACAACGCCGCACAGCAACCCCGCACCGGATCGCATTTGCACCGGCGGCGGCTCGATCGCGCCCCGCAACGACCGCCCAGGAACCAACCTCAGCTCAACGCGAAAATCGTACTCGGAATGCGGCAAATGATGCGGCGGCAATCCGCCATAAGCGGCCCCGACCTGATCCATCAATGCTTCGCAGTCGCTTTCAAACAAAAAGTGCGCGCCTAGCAGACGCTTGTGCACGGCCCAGTGGGTCCGAATGCGCTCCCCAAAAGGATCGGCGCTGACGTCGGGTGCGACGTCGTCGAGAGTTGCGGCCATGCGGGTCGAAGCCTTGCTGACGATCGGTTTGAAGTGAGTGCAATCGGCCCGGAAAAAGGTTGTCGATGCTGCCGGGGCACCTTCTCGCAACCGAAAACCTGTCATGACGCACTCACGATCACGCAGCGTTACAGCTTGCGGCGTTTTCCAGCCCACATCGAGGCGTCAAAGCAATGCTAAAGATTCAGGTCGGCCACTCCTATTTCCTGCGGTACGACCGAAAGCAGTGGGAGCGCGGCAAGCCCTACCCTCCGCTTGCGACGATCCAGATTGCGGCCTTGCTGCGGGAAATGGGCCACCAGATCAGCGTGTTCGACGCGATGCTCAGCGAGGGTGTCGAGGACTTTGCGCCATCGTTGGATGCAGCCGTTCCGGACGTTGTCGTCATCTACGAAGACAACTTCAACTTTCTCACCAAGATGTGTCTTGGGCGAATGCGCGAGGCGGCTTGCCAGATGATTGGCGAAGCACGCGCCCGGGGCATGCGCGTGATCGTGGCGGGGTCCGATGCGTCCGACCAACCAGAAGCCTTTCTCTGCGCCGGCGCGAACGCCGTATTGATCGGCGAGGGCATCGCCGCACTGGTGGAACTGATTGCGCGGCTTGAACGCAACCCGCATATCGATGACACCACCTGGGCTGCCGATATCACGGGCGTCGCCACGCTGGTCAGCGAGCGGACACACGTGACGCGTATCGGCGTGGTGCCGCCCGATCCACGGCTCACGCTCCGCCCGGCGTGGGATCTGTTGCACATCGATCGCTATCGCCAGATGTGGCGCGAACGCCACGGCTACTTCAGCCTCAACATGGCCGCCTCACGCGGTTGCCCGTTCCGCTGCAACTGGTGCGCCAAACCGATCTGGGGTAATCACTACAAACAGCGCAGCGCGCAGGATATGGCTGCGGAAATGGCCTATCTGAAACAAACCTTCCAGCCGGACCATATCTGGATGGCCGACGATATTTTCGGTTTCCACGTCGATTGGGTGACCGAATTCGCCGAGCATCTGCACCAGACAAATGGCTCCGTGCCCTTCACCATCCAGGCGCGCGCTGACCTGATCAGCGAACGCATGGCCGATGCGCTGAAACGTGCGGGCTGCGCGGAAGCGTGGATTGGCGCGGAAAGCGGCAGCCAGCGCGTGCTGGATGCAATGAACAAAGGCACGAAGGTGGAAGAGCTGATCGCCGCGCGAAAGCGCCTGGGCGAGCGCGGCATTCGCGTGGGTTTCTTTATCCAGCTCGGCTATCTGGGCGAACAGCTCGGCGATCTATTGGCGACGCGCGAACTAGTCACGCAAGCGATGCCGGACGATATCGGCGTCAGTGTTTCCTACCCCCTGCCCGGCACCAAGTTCTACGAGCAGGTGAAAGCGCAGCTTGGCCGGAAAACGCATTGGGAGGAAAGCGATGACCTGTCGATGATGTTCCGGGGTGCCTACGATTCGGAATTCTATCGTCGCGTGCGCGATTTGCTGCACGAACAAGTCGCCTTGCTTCCTACGCAAAACACCGATCCGGAACGTTATCGCGACGCGTGTAGCGCGCTGGATGCGCAATGGACCGCGCTGATTGCCAGTGAGCACGCACACCGGACCGAACATGCTCCCCTTCCACTCGCCACGGCCGTCGCGCGCCATGCTGCCACCGCTCAAACTCGTTAAGCGCGGCCTGCGCAAGGCTACCGAAGCCATCGCTACGGAGCTGGCATGCCCCGGCAGCGCGACGCCCGAATGGAATGAACTGGAGTGGCGGCTTGCCTTGGCGGCAGCCGCTGCGCACGGTGTATCGCCGCTGCTTTCCCATTATTCGGCCTGGCAACAACCGGCGTGGCGCGCGTTTCTTGAACATCAGCGCGCGCATGTCGAACAGCGTTACACGCGTATGGCTGCCTTGCTCACATGCATCGACGCCGAAGCACGCTCAGCCGGCGTAGCCATGGTCGCCTTGAAAGGTTCCGCGCTGCATGCGATCGGGCTCTATACGCCGGGCGACCGGCCCATGGCCGATATCGATCTTCTGGTATGCGATGAACAGGCGGACCAGGCCGCAAAACTGCTGCAGACGCTCGGTTACGTGGAATCGTTCGTACAATGGAAGCATCGCGTGTTCAAACCCGTGAGCGGCGAGCCGATACCAGGCCTGGGCGAACACCGCGATACGCCGATCACTATCGAGCTACATACGCGCATCCACGAACGCCTGCCGATTTCCACCATCGACCTGACTAAGCGCATTTTTCCGCAACAGCCACTGCCCGGCCTCAATGCTTACCCATCGAACGCCGCATTGATGAGTCACCTGTTGTTGCATGCGGCAGGAAATATGTGCAGCCGAAGCCTGCGCCTGGTGCATCTGAACGACATCTCGCTGCTGGCCACGCGCATGCTGACCAGCGACTGGGATGCCCTCTGGTGCGGACCGGAGCCGCCCTGGTGGGCGCTGCCGCCACTGCGCATGGTGGCGCGCTATTACACCAACGCAATCCCTGCGGCCGTGTTCGTTCGGTTGCGGCGCGACTGCCCGCTATGGCTGCGCGAGCGATCGCGCCACCGGACGCTGACTCAGGTGTCGTGCTCGGGATTGTGGCTGACGGCGCTGCCCGGCATCGAATGGTCGCGCTCGCTTGGCGAGGCTGGCCGGTGCGTTTTCAATCGCCTCAGGCCGCCGACAGAAGCCATCAAGGAGCGCGCCGACATGATCCGCACGCAATGGTGGCTGCAGGGGCAAAGCTGGGTCACCCAGAAGCACGCCAGGCGCATGCTCACTTGGCTGATTCGCCCCATACCGCGGATGGATACGCTGTATGTGGTGCGCGCAGCGCTCGAACACCCATTCGCCCTAGTGCCCACGCACGAAACCCACGCCTCCGCCCCCACCGCTCGACGCGCCGCCTCGTCGTGCTTGTAGACGGCGGTAAACGTTCACTACAGCAAGCCCAGTTCGGCCAAGTGTTCGCGCAGGCCCATGGCATCGCGAAACCACCACCCACGCATGCCCAATGCTTGCGCCGCGGCGACGTTACGCATGGAGTCGTCGATATAAAGCGCCATGGCAGGTTCAACCGAGTAACGCGCCAACAGCCTTTGATAGATGCGCGGATCGGGCTTCACCAGACGTTCCTCACCGGACACCACGATGCCTTCGAACCATTGCAGAAACGGGTAAAGCTGTCGCGCAATCGGAAAGGTTTCCTGGGACCAATTGGTCAGCGCAAGCAGGCGCACGCCGCGCGCTTTCAGTTCTGCCAGCACAGCGACGCTTTCCTCGATGGGGCCGACCAACGTTTCGCGCCAGCGCAGATGGTAGGCATCGATCAGCTCGGCATGTTCGGGAAAGCGGGTACGCAGCAACGCCGTGGCTTCCACCCAGGGTCGCCCGGCGTCCTGCTGTTCGTTCCATTCGCTATTGCATACCTCGCGCAGGAACCATTCCATGCGTTCCTCATCGTCGATCAGCTGACGATACAACCGCCGTGGATCCCACCCGATCAATACGTTGCCAAGGTCGAAAATTACCGTATCGATACGCTTGCTCACTGCTCAATCCCGTGCTCTGGCCGTCGCGTGGCGGGATTATCGCAGATCAAGCCTGACCGCAACGCCGCCGGAGTCGTGGTGCTCGATCAGTCACGCCTCGTCATGGGCGTGCACGCACAATCGTCGATACAAGGCATTGAACCGTCGCGCCGTGTCATCCGCGTCTTCCAATAGCGCGCGACGCTGCGCCTCGCGCGCCAAGCGCAGTCGCAACGCCTCATCGTCGAGCACCTCTTCGATGGCTTCGGCCAAACCCGCCCAGTCACCCGTCGGGACCGCCAGCGCGGCCGATGGCGCCCATTCGGCGATATGGCCAACTGCTGTTCCCACGGTCGGCACGCCCGCGACCGCCGCCTCGAGCAGTACCAGCGGGCCGGCCTCGTGCAAGGATGACATCACCAGCAAATCGGCCGATTCCATCAATGGCCTCAGCTCACGCTGCGTCTTGAAGCCGAGAAAGCGCACGTGCCGTTGCAGCCCAAGCCGTTGCGCAAGCGCAGCCATCTCGCCGTCGAGGGTGTCGACGCCGACGATGTCCATGTGAAAATCCATGCCATCGTGCATCAATTCGGCCAAGGCGCGCAGCAACGTGGATGGATCCTTGACGCGATTGAGACTGGCCACATGCAGCAGCCGCGCAGGTCCGCCATAGCGTCTGCGCGGTGCAAGCGCGGGCCACGCTTGCAGATCCACACCAAGCGGCACGCGCGTGGCGACCAGCCCCAAGGCATTCAACGCATCGAGCATGGGCATGCTTGCCGCCGTGATCGCGTCCGCGCGACGCAGGATGATGGCCTCGCGCATGCGGCCTTTCCATTTCTGGCGGCCACCATAACCAATCTCGCGCAGTGCGACGAGCTCACCACCGGCGATATGCACGGCGCTGGGCAAGCGCAGCAGCTTGGCCGCCGTTATCGCGATGAAACTGCACGATCCGGAAAAAATCGCCTGGATCAAAGCAAACGGCGCACGGCGATGTTCGGCGCATATCGCCGCGATCGCGCGCAGGCGTGTCCATCCTTCGCCGATATTATGGATCTGTGCTCCGGCCAGCATCCACCGACCCGGCGCGGTCTCCTGATGCAACACGAAGACGTGCACATCGTGCACCCGGGCCAACCGGGTGATCAGCGCCAGGAACGCCGGGATGACCCGCCACTCACCGCTGCGATCCACGCCGCCTGGAAGCACCAAGGCAAGTTTCACGACACGCCCCGCCTGTGGTCATCGAACACATGCCCATACGCCTGCGCCCACTTTCGCCCCACCGCCGCAAACGAAAGCGACGCATCAAAATGCGCGCGCACGTGTGCCCGTGTTGGGCGCGCCCTTGCCAGGCTCACCAAGGCATCGGCCAGTCGCGTGGCATCGCCGCAAGGCCACAATCGGCCCACGCGCCCATCGTCGGTCAACGCACGGAACGAAGGAATATCCGTAACCACTGGCACTACACCGCACGCCATGGCTTCGAGCAGAGCATAGCCACAACTTTCGGCGTGACTGCCTGAGACGAACAGATCCGCGGACTGCATCAACCGCTCGACATGTGCGTGCGGCAGCTTGCCCAGCAGATGCACGCGCGCGGCGAGCGACGGATCCTGAGCCAATCGGGCATGCACATCCTGCAGCAGCGGCGCGCTACCAAAAGCACACCAGAGTTGTATACCGGGAAGCCGTGCCACGGCCTGTGCAATGCCGTCGAGCACGGTCAGCGGGTCTTTGCCGTCACTCAAGTGCCCTACCCAGAGCACGCAAGGATCGCCGTAAAGGCCGGTTTCCGCCTGTGCACGTGCCTGATCGCCACAGGTAAAGCGACAGCTGGATTCCGGAATGGAAAACAACGTCGTATGCGGCGCGAACATGCCGGCTCCCACAAACGGGCGCGCCAATTCGGTGGTCGTAAAAGCGACCCCTTGGGCACATGCATACCAGCGCCGCCATTGCGGTCGTCGCCACCAGCGCGGCGCACGATCGGCGTGATCTTGGAGAAGTATCGGCAGTTGCGGCAAGAGATGCGCAATGAACGATGCGTGCCTGGCAAAGCCAAGGCCGTGCACATGCAGTACGTCCGCGTGGATCGCCTCAAGCACCTGCGCATAGCGGCGCGCGCACTCTTCCACGGTGTTGGCCGGGGCCATATCGATGAAGTGATAATCGACATGGTTGCGCATCAACCGCTCCCGCGTTACCGCGGCCTGGATCACTGAAACGCGCACCCCCGCGCTCGCGACAGCTTCTGGAATATCGGCCAGCGATGGCCAATGCGCCAGGACGCCGGCAGCGTCCAGCTCCTTCGGCGCGGGAAAAAAGTTGGCGTGTGCGACGTGCAAGCGCCGCACCCTTCAGAGCCCCGAAACCTGGGGCATGCGCAGACGCACCAACCGGTTGGCGAGATTCAACTCCCACGGGCGGTCATACCTGCGATAACGATAACGCCACGTTGCCATCGCGCTCAGGCCGCGTTTGGCCCAAGGCGGCGAGCGCATGTCCTGCACGGTGGGGAAACGGCAGCGCAGCACGGTCACAAAATCATGAATGCGCCGACGCAACGCGTCAGTCAACCATGGCGCATCGGCGTGACAGGCATACGCCACCCATTGCGGTTGCGTCCACTCTTCGGGCGTTTGGGGAAACACCACCGGCGCGCCATCGAGATCGAGCAGTGGCATGCCCGGGTGCTTGCCACGATCCTTTTCGTGCCGGCTGCTATCGGGCAACGGTGTATAGATGTAGACGATGATCTCGGCTCCGGGATTGATGCGCTTGAGTTCGCGAATGAATTCGAAAGTGTGCTCGGTTTCCTCTTCCGAGTTCTGGGGCGGCGCCACCATGAAGGAAAGTTCGGGTATCACACCGTTGCGTCGGCACAGCTCCGCCACCTGCAAGGTCTGGTCCGGCCGCGTGCCCTTGCGGATCTCCTTCAGCATCTGCCCGCTCGGCGATTCAGCGCCGATATACGCCATTTTCAGTCGACTCTTGCGCACCAGCTTCCATGAGCTTTCCGACAGGTTCAACAACGCATCCGCACGGGCATAACACCACCAGGGCAGTTCCAGTTTCGCCATCACTTCGAGCAGAGGGATCATGTCCTGTTCGCGATCGAAGAAGTTGTGGTCGAAGAACTGGATGGAATCGACGCCCAGTTCATACTTCAAATAACTCAGATCGCGTTCTAGCCGCGCGGCGGCGGGAAGCTGGGTAGCGCCCCCGAACATGGCCGCCACGCCGCAGAAGGTGCAGCGAAAACGGCAGCCGATGGACGCCTGGTGTGCGGCGGTACGTCGTCCAAGAAATGTCCTCGCCAGATAGCGGCGCGGATCGCCCAGCTTGTCATACGGCAATACCAGGCCGTCGTCGGTCAGCGAAAAGCGACGATTGGCGTTGTGGACGATGGCATCGCCATTCTTCCAGGACAGGCCGCCAATGTTCGCCAGGACGGACGGTGACTTGCCCAATGCCGCCACCAGTTCCGGCAGACTTTCCTCGGCCTGCCCGCGGATGGCGTAATCGACGTAAGGCGCGGTCAGCGCGGTTTCGGTATAAAGCGTGGGAAAGTAGCCGCCCCAGATGATCGGCGTGGCGGGAAAGCGTTCGCGCAGGGCCTTCGATACATCGATGGCCGGCGCAAGTTGCGGCCCCCCCATCACGCTGATGCCCACGGCATCGAAACCACCTTGTTGCATGACGCGCAGCGTTTCATCGACCACGTCGCGGTCGACGTTGCCATCGATGATCTCGCTGCTGCCATGCCTGTCCAGCGCGGCGGACAAGTGCAACAGAGACAGCGGAAAGCGCGCGCTGGAGCGCGAGGTGACGGTGGGGTTGATGAGCAGCGTGCGTGGCGATGAAGGCATGGGTGTGGGTTACGCTCGGCGCAGACGAAAGACCAGGGCGACTGGCACGTCCAAGGCGGTGGGATCGAAATGGGCGTCGGCGGGAATATCGGCCGGGTCGAGCATCGGCTCCAGCACGTCCTCGATCACCCATCCCAACGCCTTACATGCGGCGTGCCAATGACTGTAGAGATGCTGTGTATGGCGCACGGCATAGCGCTGACCCTGATATCTGAAATCGCGTTGCCAGCCGAGCGCCGGACCAATGGGATGCACGTCGCTGCACAAGGCGATGCCGCCGGGCCTGATGACGCGATGCAGCTCACGCAGCGCGCCGTGCAGGTTATCCAGATGGCCGATCACCAGGCCGCAGATGGCAAGGTCCGCCCACGCATCGAGCACCGGCAACGACGTCATGCTGCCTTGCGCCAGGCCAATCCCCGCATCGAAGTGACATGCTGTCAATTCGGCGAACGCGCGCCGCAGCATGGCCGTGGAGAGATCTACGCCGATGGTGCGCGCCGCGCCGCGACGCAACGCACGCAACAAATAGCGACCCGAGCCACAACCCACATCAAGCACGTTCTGTCCATGCAGATCCGCCGGCATGAGGGTGAGCATCGCGCGCTCCTCCGCCTGCATCACGGGATTGTGCGCATGGGCAGGATAACTGTGCGCCCATAACGCGTAGGCCTCGGCCGGGGGAAGCTCGGTTGCGCACGACATCACACACTCCTGCCGGCGAACGCCGGTTCATGCTTGCGATGAGCGAGGTCGGCCTCGAATTCGAGCCCGGGCTCCATCTCCAGCAGCGCCGGGTCGGCAAGGTCGGCCGCGAGCAATTTCGGCTTTCCATCCAACACGACTGGCACTGTCTCCACACCTGCAGCCGCAAACCATTCGGCGAAGTCGTTGTCGGCAATGCGCGGCACGCCATCACGCACCACCGCGCGGATCTGGCTGCGTTCGATGCCTATCAGGCTGCTTACGGGATCGCCGCCGTGGTCTTGGACAATCACCAGATCCGCTGGCGCGCCGGGCAGCAGGTTGCCGCGCGATGGCATGCGCAGGATCCGTGCTGCGTCAGTGGTGACCAACGCGAGCAATTGCGACGGATCGAGTTCGTAGCGGCCGTTGATGCCGGCCAGCTCTTCCAGTAGATCGCGCGCGCCGCTGAGCCGCGAATCGGTACCCAATGCAAGCCGGCCAGCCGCGCACAATCGATGCGGGTCGAGCGTGTGGCCGAGCAGCGCATGATTGCTGCCTGGGCACCACACCACGGCGGCACCCTGTGC
This sequence comes from Dyella monticola, assembly GCF_003363155.1. Classification (GTDB taxonomy): domain Bacteria; phylum Pseudomonadota; class Gammaproteobacteria; order Xanthomonadales; family Rhodanobacteraceae; genus Dyella_B; species Dyella_B monticola. The sequence continues at coordinate 332,426 of NZ_QRBE01000002.1, forward strand.
AATCAGCCGGTCGATGTCCCTTTCGTGCAAGCCCACGCCATGGATCAGTACGCTGTTCCCCGCCAGGCATCCGAACTGGTCCAGTCGCGCAAGCTCGGCACGCGCGATTTTGTCGGTACCTTCCGCAAGGTGGATCAACCATGGCCAATCGGCGGGCGTAGCGGCGAAACTTTCTTGCACGGGTGGCCCGTACCCAGGCCAGCCGAGCGCGTAACTCCAGCCGTAATCGCGCAACACCTCGACCGGGAAGTCTTCGGCCTCAAACGCTGGATGCCAGGGGTCGTGATGCGCCACGCACGTCGTGCCGGCAAGCAGGTTTTTCAGTGCGCCATGCCGAAGGCGCAGTGGCTTGGGAATCCGTAATGCAGCGGCCACGTCAGGATCGTTGAAGTGCGATTGGAACGCCTCGATCCAGGCGTAGCTGTTGGAAAAAGCTTCCTTCGCATGCAACGGCGGCACGGCATTGATGTGCAGATGATCGTGTGCGTTGATCAGCCCCGGGAAAACGACATGATTGCGCAGCTCCAGCCGATACGCCGAAGGCACCGCGTATGCATCGATCTGCCCTGCCCTGATGGGCAACGATGCACGCACGACACGTTGTGGCGTGACGATCGCCGCATGACATAACGTTGCGTGAGCTCCGGCGTGCGACATGGTCAGCGCCGATACATCACAATCAAGAAGTGATCGCCCATGTCGCGCAGCCATGGCCATGCACCGATGCGATCGTCCAACCGCCCAAGCCATTCGCAGCCTCCGCGATGCCGCCGATAGTATTCAACCAGGTACGGCGGCGGCATGAACAGGCTTAAGGCACGGTAGCCGTCCAGCGCGAAGTGCTGCGCAAATGCACGATAAAATTCGCGCGGTGAATAGTAATACGTCCAGATCGTGTGGCGATTCATGCCGACCGCTGTCGCACCACGCGCTGTACGTACAAAAGCGCGCCGAATGCGCCTTTTTACCGTGTAGTAGCCCAGTTCCCATGGGCACATCCGTCCGATCACCGAAAACACCAATTTGCCACCCGGTCGCAACAGGCGCGCGCATTGGGTGGCGACATCGCCAAGCTCCGGCGCACAATTCAGCGGCCCGAAATTGGAATAGATCCCATCGAACCCACCTTCCAGCCGATCGAGCTGATGCACGCCCACATGCATCGCCTCGACTCGTGCCTGCATACCTGCAGCTTCGGCCCGTGCATGGGTGCGTTCCACCATGCGCGGCGACCAGTCGCTGGCCACGACGCGATACCCCTGTGATGCGAATTCGACGGCATCGATGCCCGTACCGCAGCCCAGATCGAGCAACCGGGAGCCGGCCGGCAATTCGCTGCGCACCGTGTTCCAAAGCGTGAGGCGCATACGCTGAATCAGCTCGTTGTTGCCACGTGGACCGTCATAGTCGGCGGCGACGCTGTCGAACGCGCGCTGCGTGTCGAGCAGTTGCGCTTCACTCACCGTGGTTGCATGGCTTGTCGTTTCAACGTTGTAAGAAGCGCTCACTTCGATCTCCGCCACCAGCATGGGGCACGTCGTGAGTGCCGTGGCGGAGGCGTTTGGTTGAACGCGGCCGCCTACGCGCCAACCGACTGCGCGATACGCACCTTCGCGCGCGAGGCGCCCCTGCGTCTCACCGCGTTCCTGGCCACGGCCGCAACCAGCCCCAGGAACAGTCCCAGCAGGATACCCATGCCCCACGTCAGCGCTGGATTGGGAAATACCGCGCCTTCAGGCACGTAGACCGGCCACATCAGCGATGTGCTGTAGGTGTACGCAGCGCTCAGGCGTGCAAGCAAATCGCCGCGGGTTTCCTGCAGCGTATGGATGCCCTCGTCCTTGCTGGCCAGCAGCAAACCCGCGACGCCGTCCCTGCTCTGTGCGGCGGCCTGTTGCAGGCGGTCCCGTTCGGCGATCGCATTGTGCAGAGCCGTCTGCACTTCATCCAGACGTGCGCGCGCAAGGCGCAGTTGCGCGCCTTCCAAACCGCCATGAACGGCCTGCAGCCGGGCAACTGTCGCCTCCGCCAATTCGCGCGCCTGTTGCGGCGAATGCGCCCGAATAGTCAGCTTTATCAGCGGGCCGGCATACGGCAATGGCTCCACCTTCAGGCTCGCGCGGAAAAGCCCGCCCTCGGGCGTGGCTGGCGCAACGTGGATGCTTTGCAGTACGTCATTCTGGAACGGCGCCAATTGCAGGCGCTCCAGCACGCGTTGCAGCGGTTCGACTTTTGGATCTTGCCCGGGCGGCGCGGTATCGACCTGGCCGATCTGGATCCATGCCGTCGCCTGCCACTGCGGCTTCGTCGTACGCATGAAGACAAAGGTAGCGATCACGATGATTGCCAGCACGGCTACGAACCACCGCCACTCGCGCGCAACGATCCGCCACATGTCGATCAGATAGATTTCATCTCGTTCCATAATTGTTCGACTCATGAAAAAGGTGGTGAAAGACGGCATGTCTGTTTGGAAGCCATGCCGCCAATACCTGCAACATCAGGCAGATGCCGATGAAACCGATGTTGGTCCAGGTATAGGCCTGGGGTGCAAAAGGTGACATCACGCACACATAGGAAATACGCAGGAAGATCAGCAGGGAAAACAGCGAGACGTTCGGATACAGGCGTCTGACGCTCCACGCCAGCAAGGCGTAAAGCCCCACCATCGAGGCGACCGCGCCCCACGGCCCCCACGCCATGAGAAAGGGAAAGAACTCTGTTCCCACATTGATGTTGGGTGCATCCAACGGGATATCCGTACCGGCCGTGGCGATGGAACCGGCCATCGGCACCAGCTGATTGAAGAGGAAGTTCGCGTTGACGTAATGCTTGGCGACCATCGCACCGAAGTTATAGGGACCTGCGCCGATATAGAGCAGCAACCATTTGACGCCCTGAGGCGCTGCACGGTAGGTGGCGCTGAATGGTAAGCTCACCGTATCCAGTGTTCCGGAGCGCAGGATGCCGAGTACTGAAAATGCGCTGGCCCCGAGCAGCGCTATAAACACCATCGTTTTCCACGGTAACGGCGTGGCCTCGTCTCTGCGCAATGCCACGACCACGGCGAGCGAAAACAACGATGCAAAGAGCCGGTTGCGGTCGATCACCAGGATCGGGAAGGCCACCCCCGCCAGGATCAGCGCGCGGCGCAACCACCGATTGCGCGCACACAGCAGGCCGATCGGCGGCAGGGTCCAGCACATGTCCGAGATATGCCGGATATGCTCATGCCCACCTTCCATCGAGGCGTAGGACGAAGGATTGGTAAGCAGCGGAACGGGAAACAGCATCAGGTCCAGCAGACAAAACACCACCAGCGCGGACGCGTAAGCGAGCGCAACAAATGCTTCACGGGTTCCCGCGTAGCTGCGCAAACGAAATCGCGACATGGATGGCAAACGCGTACCGATCGTCAGGTCGACCAGAAAAATGCTGACAGCGGTGAACGTCAGCAGCAGTACACCCTGCATGTAATCGCCAGGCAGATCAAACGTCAGCAACGTCAGCGCGCATGCCAGCAGAATAGGCAACGCCAGATAGGTCGATGACAGGCGCAGCAAACCGTTCATGCCTTCTCCAACAGCGTACCGCCTTGCGGAAGGCGAAGCTTTGACGCGAACGACAACGCCAGATAGGCCAGCAGGTGAAATCCCAGCATCAATGAGCGCCTTTGCAGGAAAGCGATCTTGGCGCTGATGTAATGCGATTGCGCCTTGAGCAGGGTGCGAAAAGGTTCGTCGAACAAGTCCGCGTGACGACGCGCGACGCGCCACGACTCCGTCAGGTTCACGATGCGCGTGGCCCGATGCCGTGTCTTGCTCAGGTTGCCGCCATGCAGCCGGTACGCGCACACCTGCATGTCGATGAAGCCAAGCGCATCGCGTGCTGCAAGACGGAGAAAGAAATCCCAATCGTCGATGCGCAACCCTTCCGTCCACCGATCGGCCGTTTCCAGTGCGCTTTTTCTGAGCAGCGCGACGGGACCGCCAATGGCCCATTGGCTGATGACCGCACGGCGTATACCTTCGTCGGAGCCGTATAGCCGCTTGTCGGCGTGATGCAGATCGCGCATGCCGCTGTCGTGAAGTTTGCGGCCGTCACGGTCGACCACGATCGAGTCGCCAATCACTGCGCGCTTGCGTGGATGGGACTCCAGATAGCGCACCTGCGCCTCCAGGCCACCTGGCAGAAGATAGTCGTCACTGGCGCCCAGGCGCAGGAACTCGCCGTGCGCCCGCGCCGCCAGTTCGTTTAAGGTGGCAGCAATGCCGCGATTGGCGTGATGCGCGTATTCCACCCGCAACGCGTGACCATGCCGATCTATCCATTCGGCGATACGGTCGCTGGTGCGATCGGTCGAACCGTCATCGATGATGATGATTTCCTTGGCCGGATACGGATCTTCCAGCACGCTGTCCAGGCAGCGCTGCACGAAGCGCTCATGGTTGTAGGCCGGGATCAGTACGGATACCAGCGGCATGGTCGTCATGACGCCCCCAGATAACGTCGCGCTACCACCACGTTGAACGCGAGATAGACCAGGTAATTCACCACGAAGGCGTACATGGCACCGACCAGGCCAAACGAGGCGGTGAACACGTAGACAAGCGCGAGATAGCTCAACGCAAACACGCATTCGGAAATGACGAACAGCCGCGTCATCGCCTTGGCCAGCATCAGATAGGAAAGCACGAAGGAGGCGATCTTGATTACATCGCCCAGCAGTTGCGGTCCATACAGCGCATTGGCGCCATCGAAGTCGGCGCTGAATAATGCGCGTGTAATCCATGGGCGAAAAACGTAGGCCAATGCCGCCAGCATGATCACTGCCGGAAGCAAGTGACGGTATGCGTTGCGCAACTCTCTCATCAGCGAAGATCGTTCGTAGGTGGAAGCGAGCTTTGGCAGGTAATACACGTTGATGGTGGTGGTAAGAAACAACAAATAGGCATCGGAGACCTTGCTCACTGCCTGCCAGTAACCGACCTGCGTCCAGCCAAACTGCTGCGCGAGATGGTCGCGCACGGCGATATTGATCAGCGGTGGAAGCAAGGCGGAAGTCAGCGTCATCACCGAAAATGCCGCCAGTCGCAGGCTCATCTCGCGGTCGAAGCGCATGCGCAGCATGCCGCGCTCGAAATAGGGACTGCGGCGCCATGCCGGCAAACCCATCACCAGCAGGAACAGCTGCCCCATCACCAAGGCAAGCAGCACGCCGTACAGATGCAGCCAGCGCGACAAGCCCACGGCCATCACCACACCCAGCGCTGAGCCCACCACCTGGATAAGGGCCAACCGTCGCACATCCATAAAACCGTTGATCACGGCCAGCACATAATTGGCCAGCGCAATGCCGAGCTGGGCCACCGCAAGCACGCGGATCACGTTTTCGTAGCGGATATCGCCGAGCAGCCACAGGGAGAGCTGTCTGCTAAGCAACAGTGCGACACATCCCATCAGGCAGGATGCGCAAAGCGCATACCACAAGGCCGCCGATAACAACCGGGCGAGTTTTTGCGGATCGTCACGGTACTCCGCCACATACTTCACCACCCCAGCGCTGATGCCTCCGCCGGCCAATACGGCCAGCAGCGACATCAGGCTCATGAACTGCCCCAACCTGCCCACACCCTCCGGACCGGCAAGCCACGCCACCAGCTTGATCACCACCAGCCCGGCAAGCAGCCGTGCGCCAGTGGCCAGCGATGAATAGAAACCAGCACGCACGATGTTCATGCGGGACACTCGAAGGTCTGGCAGGCATCGACGACGCGGTCCACATCCTCTTCGCGCAATGTCGGCCCGATGGGAAGGCTCAACACCTCCTCGTGCAGCTGTTCGGTCAACTGCAAATGCAGGCCATGCAAAGCCGGATAGGCCAATTGGCGATGCGGCGGTATGGGGTAATGGATCTGGGATTGAATACCATGTGCGCGCAAATGGCGTTGCAATGCATCGCGCTGCGTGCAGCGCACCACAAACAAATGCCAGGTGTTCTGCTCTTCCCGCTCGGTGCTCGGAAGATGAATGTCTTTATGATGAATACTTTGGCGATAACGCAACGCGACGGCGCGCCGAAGAGCGATATCCTCATCCAGATATTTGAGCTTCACCCGCAACAAGGCAGCCTGCAATTCGTCCAGCCGCGAATTGATGCCCTGATACGCGTGGTGATATTTCATCTCTGAGCCGTAATTGCGCAACGCGGAAACACGCGCCGCCAGAACGCTGTCGTTGGTCACCACGGCACCGCCGTCGCCAAGCGCACCGAGATTCTTGGCGGGGAAGAAGCTGAATCCCGCCGCGTGCCCGAACGCGCCAGCTTTCCGCTCGCCATGCATGGCACCATGCGCCTGCGCCGCATCCTCGATCAATAGAAGGTGATGCTCCTGCGCCAGCTCGACCAACGCGGGCATATCCGCAAGCCGTCCATACAAATGTACTGCCATGATGGCGCGCGTCCGCGGACCGATGGCTGCTGCCACACGTGCGGGATCGATATTGAAGCTCGCCGGATGAGGCTCTACCGGCACCGGCACCAGCCGGTTTTCGGTGATAGCAAGAAAGCTGGCGATAAAGGTGTTGCCCGGAACGATGACTTCGTCGCCATCGTGCAACATGTCCAATTCCTTGTAAGCACGCAGAATCAACGACAGCGCATCCAATCCATTGCCGACGCCAATGGCGTGGCGAACACCGCAATAATCGGCAAATTCCCGTTCGAAGGCGGCCACTTCCTGCCCAAGAACATACCAGCCCGAATCGATCACGCGCGCTGCCGCCGCTTTCAACTCATCGGCGTGACGGGCGTTGACATCCTTGAGGCTGAGAAACGGCACGTCCATCACAACATCCACTCATAGAAATCGTGCACCACGGCGCGTGCGCCGAAGTGCTCTTTCTGCGTGATCAGTCCGCTGTTGAGAACCTGACCTTCCCGCTCGGTCGAAATGCCGAATGAAAAGTAATGCCGGTCGGCGTAGGTGTGTTCGATCAACCCGGCCAGCAACAGGTTGAGCGCATTGCGTTCGCGCCCTTCTTCGGACGCCGCCAGGTATTGCGTATGCACTGAACGGCCGAAGTCATAGATCAGCACGCCCGCCAACAGGCGCCCGTCGCTTCGTGCCTCGTGCACTACGATCTGTTGTGGAAAACGGTCTCGCAGCAGGGTCAATTCGGCCAGACTGTGCGTGGGGGCCGTATCGTATCGATCGCGCAGGACGCCGGACAAAAGCGCGTGAAAATCGGCCAGCTCGCGGCCGATCTGCACTTGAATGTCCGAGCGTCTAGCCTTATCGACGGCGCGCCTTCGCCCGTCGTTGAAGTCGAACGGCTCGCGCAGTGCAATCACCGATGACACGTCGCGGCGTTGCAGTCGTGCACCCAGGCGGTGCAAGGCGTAGAGATCTTCCTCCGCCGGATAGGTATGGAAGATATGCGGAATCGCTTTGTAGACGACGCGCGTCGCACCGGTCGAACGATAATGCTTGCCAAGCAGCTCGAACACATCCAGCACCCATTCGGTACGCATCGCACGCGTGGTGATCAATCCGGCATAGGTCAACCCAGCGTGACTGCTCACCGCGTGATCCTGAATACTGGCGGGGAAAACGGCGAGCGGTTCGCCGTTACGCTCAACGATCAGCGAGACATCGACAAACCTGTCCGCGTGGTAATCCATATAGCCACGCCGGTGCAGAAAATTGCCGTTCCTGGAATGCGCCACCACGGCATCCCAACGCGCGGCGTCCGATGGCGTATAGGCGCTAAGCGTGAACATGTGCGCTATCACTGGTATTGACGACGGGCGCTTGGGCCACACCGAACCCGTCCGCACCCATGTCGTTGCCGTTGTAAAACATCAGCCATGTGTCATTCCGACGAATGAGTGCCGGATAGCACAGCGTGCGCGAATCCCATCCATTGGCCGAAAGGCTCAGGCCCAGCGATTCGTCATCGCGTTCCCAATGCACACCGTCGTCACTGTAGGCGAGCCCGGGAAAGTACTCGCCGGTGATGTTGCCACGAGTGAAGTACATCATGTACTTGTCATCGACTCGATAAACACGCGGTCTGCCGATACGATATTCGGTGCCGCGCGGCAACAGGCAGATCTGATCGTCATGCGGTATCGCGTGAAGATCATTCGTTTCCACGTAGCGAATGTGATAACGCGGATACGCTTGTCCGTCGATCTCTTCCCAGTCATCACCGACCGCATACCAAAGACGCCAGCGGCCGTTTTCATGCATGACCGAGTGCACGGCGGCGATGGTGCTGCGTCCGCGTGCGCGGTCCAGAATCGGCGTCTCCTGGATTCGCCGAAAATGCTCGCCACCGTCGGTAGATATCGCCAAGCCCGTGAAAGCCAGGAACTTGGCCTTGGCGACACGCTGAAATCCGACGTAAAACATATGCAGCCCCGTCGGCGTATCGACGACATCGCCCAGGATCATCCCATTGTCGTCGAAGCAGCCGCCGCGACCGATATCCAGCACCGGCTCGGTGCTCACACGCACCACCACCGCCGGATCATCCGCCAGCACATCCACATAACCGATGCGGCTGACGCCTTGCACATCGCGAAAACCCGCAAACACGCGAATATGTTCGCTGTCGATACGATAAGGCGTGGGTGTAAGCGCCGAATGACACATCCAGCCGCCCACGCCCTGTCGCGCAGGTTCGAACACCAATCCCCGCTTGGCCCAGGTGAACATGGGGATTCAAAGCCTCACATCGCGACTTGCGCGGCCGGGCAAGGCGCGCGCCGGCGAACCGACATAGACGAGGCCCGGTTCCGTATCGCTGACCACCACTGCGCCGGAACCGATCACACAATCGTGCGCCACCTTCACACCATCGTTGAAGGTGGTGTTGACGCCGACAAAGCTGTGCTCGCCGATTTCGCAGTAGCCGGAAATAACCGCATGCGAGGCGACAAACACGTTGTCATGCACGATCGAGCGATGTCCCACATGGTTGCCGCTCCACAGCACGCAATTGACCCCGATGCGAACGAATGGCTGAATCACGTTGTTTTCAAAGATGAAGCTGTTTTCGCCAATTTCCGCGTTGCGCCATACAAAGGCGCGCGAACTTATATAGGTGGCGAGGCGGTAACCGCGGCGTTTCACGTCCTGGTAGAGACGCGTACGCAGCCGGTTGAGCTGACTGGCGGGCACGGCGACGAACACATCTGCTTCGCCCGGTGAGTAATACGCCTCCAGTTCCTCCAGTGCCACCACCGGCCGCCCCAAGATCGTCGATTGCGCGAGGTATTCGCGTTCGACACTGAAGGCCATCACCTGGTAATCGCTGTCGTATTGGAAGTATTCGCAGGCGATCTGCGCGAATTCACCCGCACCGATGAGGACTAAAGGCTTTGGCATGCAGCCACGTCCACGCCATACAACGAACCGCTCACTTCACGCAGGAAATCATCGTAGCTGGTGATGTAGTCAGCCGGATCGTACAACTGATCGGCCAGCACCATCAGTACGCAGTCGTCGCTGAAGTCGTACATCTCGCGCCACACCATGCTTCCCAGCAGCAAACCTTGCGAAGGATCGTCCAGTACCACTTCCACCGGGCCGCTTCCGTCATCGAGTAGAAAGGTCACCGAACCGCGCACTGTCACCGCGAGCTGGTTGAGATGCCGGTGCGCATGCTGACCGCGATGAACCTGGTTCCTGGTGGCGAAAAGGTAATACACGCGCCGGATTTCGAACGGCACGTTGCGATCCCTTTCCAAGGCGATGAGCATGCCGCGATCGTCGCCATGCTGTTGCAGCTGGATTCGTTGGATTTGCATGCTCAAGGCCAGCTTTCGTCTGCCAGATGACTCTTGCAGTTGAGTGCCAGGCCAAATGGAAAAGGTTGCCCGTTGCCTTCACGCCTTGTGGTCTGTCGGCGGCGAGAAACACCACAACCTTTCCACCTCGTTCCCGCACTCACCCGCACAACGTCTCCTTCGGCACGCACCGAAGCCGACCCTCCTTTGACGCCCCAGGAAAACCATGGCGACATATGACGATATCGCTGCCAAGGAAGCCGTCCCAGCGCGTCCGCGCAAGCTGGTCGCGTTACATTGGCTTACGGTGCTGTGCTTGCTTGGCGCCGCGACGGCCATTCTGATTCGCGACGAAGTATCCGCGCGTGCCGCGCGGCAATGGCTGCTGGAAATTCACCGTCACTTCGGCCTGCTTGTGCTTGCGCTGTTCTTTATCCGTCTGGCCATGCGCGCGCGCAAGAACACGTGGTCGGCCGCAGGCCATTCTCTGGCCATGCGCGCTGCAGCGTGGCTGACGCACGCGGCCCTATATGCCTTGCTACTCATCCAGCCCCTGCTTGGCTGGGCACTCAGCAGTGCGCAGGGCAAGCCCGTGCATTTCTTCGGGCTGACGCTTCCCGCACTGGTGCAGGCCGACGAGGATCGCGCCGATACCTTGCAGACCTGGCACACCGAGGTCGCGTGGGTGCTGCTCGCATTGATTACGCTGCATGTGGCAGCGGCGCTTTGGCATCACTTTTTTCTACGCGATGGCGTGTTGCGGGCGATGTTGCCGCAGCGGCGACGTCGTTGACGTGCTCACCGCAATCGATCCATAACAAGGAGATGTCATGCACACTTCACTGCACCGACGCGCGCCGTGCCGGCTCAGGAAGCTGCATCTGTGGTATGGCCTTGGTGCGCTGCCACTGCTGGCCGCCCCGGCGGCGCATGCGGTACCGGCCTATGCGCGCCAGACCGGTGCAGCCTGCGCGGATTGTCATGCCGGTTCGTATGGACCTGCGCTCACGCCCTACGGCATGCGCTTCAAGATGAATGGCTACACCGAAACCGATGGCAACGGCACCAAGATTCCGGCGGCCGTGCAGCTCGTCGGTACGCATCTTGTACCGGCGCAGGGCCAAAGCACCACGGACCTGAGCGAAGCCGACATCTATCTGGCCGGACGCGTATCGGACGAAGTGGGTGGTTACGTCAAAGTCGAAGTGAGCAACAACGGACAGAATAAATTCACCACGCAACTTAGCGACATGGATTTGCGCTACGTGGCCAAGGACCTGAAGATCGGCAACAAGGACGCGCTGGTTGGCGTCAGCGTCAACAACAACCCCGGCTTCGACGATCCGGTGGATGCGCTACCCGCTGCGACGGAAAACGGGCCGCCAACGGTGTCGGGAACCTTGCTCAATCCCTCCAGCTCCAACACGCTGGCGCACCGCGTGATCGGCGCCACGGTCTATGCCGTGTACGACAACAGCTGGTATGGCGAGCTCGGCACGTACAATGCGTTGCCGACCTCGTTGCAATACAACCTCGGTTACTCCCTTGGCGGCGACCCGGGCAAGCTCAGCAATACGGTCTACGGCCGCTTCGCGTACATGAAAGATCTCAAGCGGCAATTCTTTTCTGCAGGCCTGGTTGGACTTACCACCGAGCGCCAATTGCCGCGCATCGGCCCGAGCGAACACGTCACGGATGTGGGCTACGACGCGACGTATCAGTACCTGGGCAACCGCGACAATATCTTTCAGCTCGCCTACGTGAACATCATGGAACGGCGGCGCTACGCCACCACGCCATTCGGCCCTGTGCCTGGACTGGTGGCCTTGCCAAACGGCGTTGTGCACGACCAGACGCTCACGTTCACCTATACCTTCAAGCAAAGCTATGGCGTGACGGTTTCCCATCTGGTGAGCAGCGGCACGCATGACATCGTGCGATTCGTGCCCTACGGCGAACCGGATACCCGCAGCAATTCCATCACGGTGTTCTGGACACCGTTCGGCAAGGACGACTCGTGGACGTCCATCGCCAACCTGAAACTTGCGGCCACCTGGTTTCTTTTTGACACCTACAACGGCAGCAGCATGAATGTCTTCGGCGCTCCCCCTGGCGCCCCCATGACCAATGCGCGCGATCTCAATGCCTTCCTGGTTTCCGCCAGCGTGGCGTTCTAGAAAATACAAGCAGGAGTGCGGTAGTGAGCCAATCGTTTTTGGAGAAGTTTTTTCGTGGTTCGGCAGTTGCAGGACTTTTCATTGGCTGGATGCTTGCATCGCCCATGCTTCGCGCCGGCGATGCCACGGCGGGAGCAGACGTATTCAAATCCGAATGCGCGGAGTGCCATAGCCCACGGCAAGGAAAAAACAAAAAGGGCCCCAGCCTTTTCGACATCGTGGGGCGCCCGGCCGGCACGGCACCGAACTACAACTATTCAGATGCACTCAAGCAGGCGCATTGGACCTGGACCGCGGACAAGCTGCACGACTATCTGTCGCAGCCCGCCAAGAAAGCCAACCCCGGCACCAAGATGAAATACGACGGCCTGGATGACCCCAAACAATTGGAGGACCTGCTTACCTATCTGGGCACGCTTCACTGATGCGATGCTTTCGCTACGGGGATCGACTATAAGGCGCTGATGCATGAGCATCGGACGTGAGCCGGGAGGAAGGTTGGAAGGGAGTCGCCACTTGCGGGGAAATCGGCGTGATACGCCCCGCCCCATCCCCAACCGACCCTGCCGGCAGGGTCGGACGTGGTGCGTCGCTCTATTGTTGACAGCGCTCGGTACGAGCTTTCCTGGCCCATCCCGCGCGCAATCGAGCAACCTCAGCGGCACGGTCGCGCTGAGTTCGCAACTGGTCGACCGCGGCCTGGCGATCTCACCGGTAACCCCCATCGTGCAGGGGGCCGTTTCCTGGGCATCGAGCAGTGGGTGGGCGCTGGGCTTGTCCGCCGCTACCCAAACGCGCTCGCCAGGCAACGATTCGGAAGCCCTGGCCCAGGTGGCGCACTACTGGTCGCTATCGGACGACTGGCGCATGCAGGCGGGGCTGGTCTACTACACCTACCCGGATAACGCCCGCGCACACGCGTTCGAGCGGGTCGAAACCGGGGTGAGCTGGCTGTACCGGGATGTGCTGACCTTCGGGCTTTCCGCCATCACGCTCACCCAAGGCCATGATCATCAGCCACGGGGCGCGGCCGATGTCGATTTCCACTGGCCGCTGCCGCAGCACCTGGCCCTTTCCGCCGGCCTGGGGGTTTCGCAAACCCTCGTCGGGGGGGCCTATGGCTACCCAGGGGCATACGAGGGCCAACTCTATCCATACCATCTCGCGCGCGTGCGCTCATACTATGGGTATGGCCATTTTGGCTTGGTTTGGGCCTATGAAGCGTGGCGGGTGGAGCTGGATCGCATGGTTACCGACCCCGATATCCGGCGCAGCGGCGTGGCGGCCGCACCCTGGGTCGCCACGCTTTCGTGGTCCTTCTGAAGCCGCCCTTTGTGAAGCAAAGACAACCTTTGGGCGCCCATTTGGCACTTATGTCGTCAACCGACGCCATCGGGCTACCCTCCAACCATGAACGACGCCGATATCACCGCCGACGCCACCGACCGCATGCTGCTGCAACGCATGTCGGCCGGCGATCGCGCTGCGCTGGCGACCCTCTATCGCAATTACCACGGACGCCTGTGTCGCTTCCTTTCGCGGCTGACGCGCCGCGCGGACGTCATCGAAGAAGTCATCAACGACTGCTTCTGGATCGCTTGGCAGAAGGCGGGCGATTTTCGCGGTGATTCGCGCGTTTCAACCTGGATCATGGGCATTGCCTACCGCTGCGGCCTCAAGGCATTGCGCCAGCATGGCGACGAACCGGTCGAAGACAGCCATATTCCGGAAGAGCGCACACCCGCTATCGATCCGGAGGAAGACCGCGAGCTACGCGACTGGCTGAGCAAAGGTCTGCAACGCCTATCCACCGACCAGCGTGTCGTGATTGAGCTGGTGTACGGCGAAGGTCACACGCTGGACGATGTGGCAACCATCATGCAGTGCCCTGTCGGCACGATAAAGGCCCGCCTGTTTCATGCGCGCGTGAAACTGCGCAACGTACTCCCTGCCTTGGCTGAAGGTACAGTCACCTTCAAAGAGCAAGCGCCATGACCATGTTACCCACCTACTCCAGTCAGGATTGCCCACGCGCGTGGGAAATGATGCCGTGGGTGCTGCAAAAAAGCGCCACCCAGGAGCAAAGCGAATGGCTGACGCATCACCTTGCGCACTGCTCGGCATGCCGCGCGGAATTTGTGCAGCAGCAGCGTTTGCATCAGGCGATGTCATTGCCCGCAGACGTCGAGGTCGATGTGGAAGCCGGCCTGCAACGCCTGCTCGGCCGTGTCGATGCGCCGACCGTGCAGGAACAACCGCTGCGCGCACGATCGGGGAGTTGGCTGACCCGTGCCCTGGTCGCCGCGGTGCTGGTGCAAGCCGTCGGTATTGGCGCACTGGGCTTGAAAATAGGGTCCAGTAGCGAAGCACCGGCCTATCGCACGCTCAGTGAAGCGCCCCCCGCACCCGTGGTATCGGGCGCCATCCGCATCGTACCCGATGCGAATATGACCCTGGCCGACTGGAATGCGCTGTTGCATGGCTTGCAGTTGCAAGTTGTCGGCGGCCCTAACGACGTTGGCGCTTATACGGTTGCGCCGGTCGGTGCCAGGCGGGCCACCGCACACACCTTGCAACAACTGCGCGCCACACGCGGCGTTCGTCTGGCGGAGCCGGTGACCGATACGCCATGAGATCCGGCGCATTTGTTCTCGCTGCAGCCTTGCTGTGCGCAAGCATGCTCTCCCCGGCTGCGGCAGCCACCCGCGTGCAAGCCGACGCCAGTGGCGCGCCGGTCGTTTCAATGGATAGCCAGCGCGACATCATCCTGGCCGTGGACAATCCCATCGAGCCGCCTGCGATGCATGCGGGCTCCAGTTTGCTCGGCTATGTGCCGCCGCGTTACTACGGTGCAGGTCAGCGTGCATCCTCTGCATTGAGCGATCTGAAGCAACACTATCGGCTGCACCAAGTCGCTGGCTGGCCGATCAAGGCGCTTGGCGTGTATTGCGTCGTCGTGGAACCTCCCGCGGGCGCGGATCGCGACGCGCTACTGAAGACTCTCGCCAACGACGACCGCGTCAAGCTTGCGCAACCGCTGCAGGACTATTCGCTCTACGCGACGGTTACGCCCGATAACAACCATTCCCGCTACAACGATCCTTACGTGGATCTCCAGCGCGGTTTCGTCGAGACCGACGCGGCGGCGGCGCAAAAACTGACTCAGGGCGAAGGCGTGCATATCGCCGTCATCGACACCGGCGCGGACATGACGCATCCCGATCTGCAAGGGCGTATCCATGACGCCCACGACATGGTGGACGACGATGATGCAGCGTTCGATCACGATCATCATGGCACCGAAGTCGCCGGCGTGATTGCGGCCGATGCGGACAATCATGTGGGTATCGTGGGTATCGCGCCGAAAGCCGAACTGAGCATTTACAAAGCATGCTGGTACGTACCGGCCAAGGCCGGCGCGCACTGCAATTCCTTCACCCTCGCCAAAGCACTGGCGGCGATCATCGACACCGACGCACGCGTCATAAACCTCAGCTTGGGCGGCCCCGCCGATCCCCTGTTGGACAAGCTGCTTGCGCAGCTGCTGAGCCAGGGGCGCATTGTGGTAGCGGCGTTGCCGCCGGACGGAAACCTGGGCGGCTTCCCCGATAACGCGCCCGGGGTGATCGTCGTGCGCGTAAGCGATTCCAAGACCGCGCCGCCCGGCATCCTTAGCGCCCCCGGCAACGACATTCTCACGACGCAACCTGGCGGTGGTTACGATTTCACCTCCGGCTCATCCATGGCTGCCGCCCATGTCAGCGGCATCGTTGCTTTGCTGCTTGCGCTTGCGCCGCATATGGACGCCCGCACGGTGCACGATCTTCTGCTTCACAGCAGCAAAGTGTCCAAAGGCATGCTCGAGGTAAACGCGGCGTCCGCCGTAGCGGCCCTGCACGACGTGCCCCGACTTACTCACTGACCATCCCGGCATCACTCGATGCCATCAAACCCAAAGCGCCGACGTGAAACCTATCAGCACTGCCGTGGGCCTGATGCCCGATGTCGCGACCGTTCTCCACCCGCAACTGGACGCCACGCTCGACTGGGTCGGCATGGCGAACATGCAGATGCCCATTCTGTTCGATGCCGGCGACGGAAGCGCGCACCGTTCAAGCGCCAAGGTGGATGTATTCGTAAATCTCACCAGGCCGGATCAACGTGGCATCCACATGTCGCGCCTGTATTTGCTGGTCGACGATCATCTTGGCAGCCGCGCCCTTGATGCGGCCACGCTCGCATCGCTGTTGAATGCGTTGCTCGATTCGCATCGCGACATGGCCGATCGCGCGCGCATCGGCATCCGCTTCGAGCACCTGATACGCCGCCCCGCCTTGCGTAGCGGCAACAGCGGGTGGCGCGCCTATCCCGTTTCGATTCAGGCCTGCCTGGATGCCGAAGGCCTGCACATCCAGATCGGCACGGAAGTGGTGTATTCCTCCACCTGCCCTGCTTCGGCAGCGCTCTCACGCCAGCTGATCCAGCAACAATTCGCCAAGGATTTTCATCCCGACATGCCGCTTGAGCATACTGCCGTGCTCGCCTGGTTGGGCAGCGAAACCGGCATCGTCGCCACGCCCCACGCGCAACGCAGCGTGGCCAGGCTCCGCGTGCGCTACGCAGTGGATGCGCCCTTGAACATCATCGCGCTCCTCGATCGCGTCGAAACGGCGCTCGGTACGCCCGTACAAACCGCCGTCAAACGTGAAGACGAACAGGCCTTTGCGCGAGCCAACGGCAGCAACCTGATGTTTTGCGAAGATGCTGCGCGGCGCATTTACCGCGCACTGGATGCCGACAACACCATCGCCTGTTTCAACGTGCAGGTGGAACATCTTGAAAGCCTGCATCCGCATGACGCGGTCGCGTGTGCGAGCAAAAGCCAGCTCTGAAACATCGCATTTAAGAAATATAAACGATTGTCGACGCAGCGTAAAACCACCCAAGACTCATTAACGCCGAACTAAGCTGCGCCAAAGGTTTGGCAAGAGATCGTAGCAGGCACCCCTCAATTCAATGAGCGCGTGCAACGGCAATCTGAACTAGCTTTCACATGCCATTCTCATATTTCTTGCGAGCGCTTCATAGTTTCTTGATTGCCGCGCTGTGATGCTCCAGCCCGCACGCAATTGCGAAATCGTTCGCGTCGAGGAGTCGGCATGGCTAGGCAAGCGATTACGTTGATCGGTGGCGGCCCCGTGGGGGCGCTTCTCGCTCAGCTTCTGGCCAGACGCGGTTTTGCGGTAAACGTATTTGAAAAGCGCTCCGATCCGCGACGTGTAAACGTCGTCAAACGCGGCCGTACCATCAATCTGGCCATTGCCGAACGCGGGTTGCAGGCACTGCGCGCGGCCGGTCTTGCCGACATTGCATTACGACGGTCGGTGATGATGCGTGGCCGCATGGTGCATCCACGCGATGGTATCAGCGGCCTGCAACGTTATGGCGTCGACGACAGCGAGGTGATCTGGTCCATTTCGCGCAATGGCCTCAATACGCTCCTGCTCGATGCGGCGGAGGCGGCAGGTGCGACGTTTCATTTCGGCCACGCTTTGACCGACGCCGACATCAACGCACAGACCATCACGCTCAGTGACAGCCATTATGTACAGCGCAAATACCACGCCGGCCTGCTGATCGGCGCCGATGGTGCCGGGTCGGCGTTGCGTGCGGCCATGGACCTCTACCGGCCACTCGGTATTCGCGTCGAACCACTCGGCCATGGCTACAAGGAATTGGAAATCCCACCCAGCCCGGGCCGCAACCGCTTCGCCATCGAACCCAACGCCCTGCATATCTGGCCGCGTGGGCGGCATATGTGCATTGCCACGCCGAATATCGCAGGCAGTTTCAACGTTACCTTGTTCCTGCCCTTGCATGGCTCCTATCCGAGCTTCGATACGCTGCGCGATGCCGCAACCGCGAGCGTGTATTTCCACCAGGATTTCCCCGACCTTCTACCGTTGATGCCGCGGTTTCACGACGACTACGACACGCACCCGGTTGGCAAGATTGCCACGCTCTATCTGGATCGGTGGCATATCGACGGGCGCGCCGTGCTGATCGGCGATGCGGCACACGCCATCGCGCCGTTCCACGGCCAGGGCATGAACTGTGGATTTGAAGATACCGTGGTGCTGGCCGATCTACTGACAGACGGCAGTCGCGATAGCGCCGCGGCGCTTGAAGAATTCCAGCGCATTCGAAAGCCGAATGCCGATGCCATTGCCGCCATGACGCTGGAAAATTATGTCGAGATGCGTGACTCCGTCGCCGATCCGCACTACATCGCCAAGCATGAACTTGGCGCGCGACTGGCGGAACGGGCGCCACAGCATTTCATGCCACGTTATCGCATGGTCACGTTCACCCTTCTGCCCTATGCCTATGCGTATGAGCGCGGCCGCGTGCAGGATCAATGGCTGGATCAATGGCTGGCCGACGCACCGGATCCGGACAACCTCTCACTGGATGCTGCCGTCACCGCGTTGCAGGCGACGCTTTCGCCGCTGCCACCGCTTAGCGCACAGCTCGCTGCATATCATGCGACAGATGCGGTGTCGTCGTTTCCCACGTACAAACCTGTCTCCCACCGACTACCTGACCGCCTTGGAGTGCTGTCCAATCCCGAGTAGATCACGAACTGTTATTCCATTTTTTATACCGCATATGCGATTTGAAATGTATTTTTTTACAAGGGCTGCACGATGCCTTTTCTAGCATCAGCGTTCAGTTGCGAACATAAGGGGCGGGCGGATGCGCATGCATCGTGCCGCAGGGGTTAACTTGCACTCTTGAAACAACCGCGGGTGGTTGCATGAGTTCATCGATTTCTTTTGATCGGCCAGAGCCGGTGTCACGTACGTTCGAAAAAACCCATATTCATACCAGCCCCTATGGGGGCGCCGTCGATTTTTCTGCACTGGATGCGTGGCGTGCCAACAACGCATCCATCGATCCGATTTCGCTTGCCGACCTCCTTCGCAATGCATTCGTTTATCCACCGCATACGATCTATCGTGACGTAAAAAACGTTGCGACGGGCTTTGCGCTGCAACGCGGCCTGGACGACGAACTGCGGTTTCATTTTGCCTACCAATCGTCATCGGCACCGGCGCGACCAGAGCCGCATACAGTAAGCGACGAGGCGTTACTGCGCACTTACCATCAGCTTCTTACGCAAGCCGTGCAGCGGAGCACGATAGACATCAAGATTCCCTGGCTATTGCAGAGCGGTGGTAAGGATTCCACCTCATTGGCCATTGCGATCGCGGATGCGCGTCCGGATACGACGTGCGTCACCTATCTGGGCGGCAAGGAAGAAAACGAAGTCGAATCGGCGCGATTCGTCGCAAAGCAACTCGGCCTGCGTCATGAAGTCATGGTATGCGACCCGGCACGGGCGTATGACCGTTATCTGGCCATGGTGCCGCGCATTCCACTACTTACGGCCGACTTTGCCACGCTGTCGTACGCAGACCTGGCAACGGAAATTGGCCATTACCAGGGCGATGGCATTATCGATGCCTTGGGGGTGGACCCTTACTTCGGCGTGCCGCTGCATGTGAAGCAGCACTTGCTCGGGCTTTTGGCAGTGGGCGCGCGCGTACCGAATGCGCTCTTGCGATATCCGCTTATCCGCCGGAGCTTCAAGCTGTGCTTTGCGCTTGGCACCTTGCAGATGAACGCGTTCGAGCGTCATTTCCCTGGCTCTCGTTTCAGCGATGATGAAGTGGATCAACTCTTGGGCCTGCGCGTATCGGAGCATTCGCGCAAGCGCATGGAGACGTTCAAGGACGACGTGCAGGCCGCCGAATCGGCCGAGGCAGTGTTGCGCATGGTGCTGGTGGTGCTGGAGGCGGCCGGCTTCGCCAAGGGCATGTATACCGCCAAAGCAGCGGGCCTGCGTCTGGCCTACCCTTATTGCGACTGGCAGCTTTGCGAGTGGATCTTCAACAGCGTTCCGGATGACCGCCTCATTGGACCGGGCGGCGAAAACAAGGTATTGATGCGCCGGTATATCGCGCAGCACTTCCAGCAGTTGCCCTATGTGAGCTCCAAGGGATCGTTCCGTTTCGATGTGCAGGGTCTGGCGACGCAGCGCTTCGACCACGTTCATGCACTCGCGCTGCAGGCACGGGCGCTGCTGCCGGGAGCGCCGAAGTGGCTGGAAGACCACCGGCATTGTCTCGGCAACAAGTTCTTTGCGTCGAAGTTCTATCTGCTCGCGGTGACGCTCCCATGGCTGCTCCATCGGCTGGGCAGCCACGGCGATGCGGAACAACCCTCGTCCGTTGATTAGCCCTCATTCCGGCCAGAGCCTGAGTGAGGGCGGCGCAGAGCGGCGTTCCATGCGCTCACGGTTCCAGGGTAAAACCAACCTTCAAGGTTACCTGCCAATACGCTACATGCCCTCCCTCCACATGGCCCCTGACGTCGGTGACATTGAACCAGCGAATGTCGCGGATCGTCTTGGATGCGCGCTCGATGGCGCAACGAATGGCTTCGTCACTGCTGGTCTTGGAAGAACCGGTGAGTTCCACCGTCTTATAGACATGATCGGACATGACGTTGACCTCCATCAGGTTGATGATCGTGCTACAGCCGTCAGACTCTGTAGCGTTGTGGGAAGCAACTCGGCAACTGTCGGGTGAATGTGCACCGCATGTGTCACGGTGCGATAGGTCGCTTTCGCATACATCACATCGAGCAAGGTGTGCACGACCTCATCACCGTTGACGCCGAGGATGGCGGCGCCGAGCAATTGCTCGCTGTCGCCATCCACAATGGTTTTCATGAAACCCAGTGTTTCGCCGCGCTCGACCGCGCGCCCAACGCGCGTCATCGGTCGCTTGCCGACGCGTACGTTGTAGCCTTGCTTCAATGCATCCTGCTCTGTGAGCCCGATGCGTCCCAGCGGCGGATCGATGAATAAGCCGTAGACCGTAATGCGATCAGAGATGCGCCGGGGCTCGTTGTCGATCAGGTTGGCCGCCACAATCTCGTAGTCGTTATAAGAGGTATGCGTGAAGGCGCCTTTGCCGTTGCAATCGCCCATGGCCCAGATGCCCGGTACATTCGTTCGACATTGGTCGTCGACCGTGATGTAGCCCTTCTTATCCGTAGCGACACCGGTCTTTTCCAGGCCGAGCGTATCGGTATTGGGACGACGCCCTGTTGCCAGCAATAGATGCGTGCCGCTCACCTCCCGGGGCGGCCCGGGGCATTTGGCCACGACGCGGATATCGCCTGCGTGGCCGCGCAGTTCGATGCATTCGGCGGCCAAGTGCAAGCTGATGCCCTCGCCTTGGAGGATATCGGCGATGGCCGCGGCGACATCTTGATCTTCATGCGGCAACAAGCGATCGCTGCGCTCGACAATCGTCACTTGCGAACCAAAGCGCCGGAACATCTGCCCAAATTCCAGGCCGATGTAACTGGCGCCCACAATCACCAGGTGTTTGGGGAGTTCGCGCAGCTGGAGAATGCCGGTGTTCGTGAGATATGGCACCGTATCGACACCCAGCATCGCAGGCACGTCGGCGCGGCCACCGACATCGAGAAAAATCTCTTCAGCCTCGATCAGATCATCACCCACGCGCAACGCATGCGGCGATTCGAACGTCGCGTGACCACGCAGCAGGGAAACATTCGTCATCCCGGCCAACCATTTCTCCACACTGCCACGAGACTGACCGGATATACCTTGCGTGCGTTTCCAGACACGTTCCATATCCACACCAATTTCCTCGCCGGCGCGTACCCCGTAGCTGGCAGCGCGACGCCCAACTTGCGCCACGTAAGCGCTGGCCACCATCGACTTGGTGGGAATGCAACCGGTATTCACACAAGTGCCGCCGACGAGTTTTCGTTCGATCACGGCGACCTTGCGCCCGGTCTTGCCCAGGCGCTCAGCCAGGGGTGGGCCGGCCTGCCCCGCACCTACGATCACCGCGTCGAATCGCTGGCTCATGGCGCACTCCCAGGAAACGGGTGGAATGAGCAGTGTGACGAGTCAATGAGGAAAGAAGCGTAAAGGCGCCGTGGCGCCACGCAGGACCCTGAGCCTGTGCCTTCTCAGGGGCCGGATACAAAATGTTATTCAAATATCATTGACATATAAATGTTATCTTGATACCAATAGGTTCACGGGCTGACCGTATCTCGGGGAGGGGATCGTGGACATGAGTTGTTCGCCATACATTCGTCGTCGTCTTTGCGCGGCGGTTGCCGTGGGGCTGATGGGGCCGTTGTGCGTGATGGCGCAGACGCAAGACGACGGCAGCCAAGCCACGTCGAACGCTGCCAACACATCCGCGACATCACAGCAAAATGCTGGCAAGGCCGCATCGCGTAACACGCCATCGTCCAACCGGGCCGCGCCGCAGCAGCTGGGCACCATCATCGTCACGGCCAACAAGCGCAGCGAACGCTTGCAGGATGTACCGATGGCCGTATCCGTGCTGGATGACACCCAGCTCCAACGCGAGAACGCCGTGAGTTTTACCGATTACGCCTCGCAGGTGCCGGGGCTCAACCTGATTTCCTACGGCGAAGGCTGGACGCAACTGGTACTGCGCGGCATTACGTCCGGCGCGCGGCAGCCCAATGCAACGGTCGGCACCTACATCGATGACGCGCCTTACGGCTCCAGCACCGTTTATTCGGCAGGCGGCGTGCTTACGCCGGACATCGACCCCAGCGATTTGCAACGTATTGAAGTACTGCGTGGCCCACAGGGCACGCTGTACGGATCCAATACGCTGGGCGGCCTGGTCAAGTTCGTCACCACGCCACCGGATACGACACAGGCCAGCGCGCACATCGGCTTCGACACCAGCAGCGTCCAAGGTGGCGGCACCGGCTACGGTACGCATGCCACGGTCAATATTCCGCTGGTGAGCGATAAGCTCGCGTTGCGCGTGAACGTGTACGACCGCGACGACCCCGGTTACATCAACAACATCACCACCGGCAAGACCGACATCGACGAGGCCAAGGTCAGCGGCGGTCGCATGCAGTTGCTGTGGACACCGAGCGACAAGGTTTCAGTGCGCTTTTCGGCGTTGGCGCAGAATCTCAAGAGTGACGGACTCGCCAACCAGGGCATCGACGTCAATCCGGTCACGCTGCAGCCCATTTATGGCTGGCCGAATCAGGCGCGCGCAGCCAGCACAGGCATGTTCAAGGATGCGTATCGTCTTTACGATCTGACGGTGAACGCAGACTTCGGCTGGGCCAAGCTGATCTCCACCACCACTTACAGCACGCTGCGCTTCAACGAGAATTCGGATATCACCGATCTCTACGGACCTGTGCTCAATCCACTGTTTGGGCTGACCAATGGCGGTTATTCGGAACTGCAACCGATCGCGTTGAATAAAGTCACGCAGGAATTGCGTCTGCAATCGCCTGCGGATCAGACATGGGAATGGCGCGCCGGCTTGTTCTTCACGCATGAGCACACCACCGACAACGAAGATATCCTGAGCTTCGACGCAAGCACGGGTGCACCCATCGCCTTGCCCACGCTTGGCAACATAGCCGTGGGACCGGCGCTTTTCCGCGAATGGGCCGGCTACGGCGATCTCACCTGGCATGCCACCGACAAGCTGAGCATTCTGGTGGGCGCGCGCTACAGCAATGACAGTACGTCGTATACGCAGACCAGTACGGGATTGTTGATCGGCACGACCGACTTCACCATCCAAGGGCATGATCATCCGGTCACGTATCTGTTCAACCCGAGCTACAAGTTCAGCGACGACTTGATGGCTTATGTGCGTGTTGCCTCGGGTTTCCGCCCAGGCGGCCCGAACGTCGGCGTGCCGCCCGGACTTGGCGCGCCGCTCACGTTCGATCCCGACAAGCTGGTGAATTACGAAACGGGCCTGAAGTCGCTGATGCTCGACAAGCGCATGAGCGTGGAAGCGGACGTGTTCTACATCGACTGGAGCAAGGTGCAGCTCACCACCACCGTCGACGGCATCAGCTTCCTCGGCAACGGCGGCAGTGCCACCAGCAAAGGTGCGGAATTGAGCTGGCGCTACATGCCGCTTTCCGGGCTTACGCTTTGGTCGAACGCCACCTACACCCGGGCGGTATTGGCCGCCAATACGCCGGCCGGAAGCGTCTACGGCCTGAAGGGCGATGTGCTGCCCTACGTGCCGAAGTGGAATGCCAATCTGGGTGCCGACTACAACTTCCCGCTCACCGGCGATTGGTCCGGTTTCGTGGGCGGCAATTTCAGCTACGTCGGCGCGCGTTATTCGGACTTCAACACCATTCCCGCGCCACGCGTGCATTTACCGGCCTACAACGATTTCGATCTGCACATCGGCGCCAACTACGCCAACTGGACGATCGAGTTCTACGCCAAGAACCTGATCAACAAGCGCGGCATCACCGCCTTGTGGCCCGAAACGATCAACCCAGTCGGCAGCCCGTTCCAGGCCACCTACCAGACGCCACGCACGATCGGCATGTCCGCCAGCCTGGATTTCTGAGCGTCCTTTTCAGCATGCATCCCCTGCACGGAGTTTCCGCATGAACCGTCATGTACAGCGCCTGTTGGCATTGCTTGCCGGCCTCACCGCCAGTTTCGCGGTTGCGCAGCAGAGCCTTCCGCCGGCCCCGTTGGGGCCGGCAACGACGGCGCCTCAGCCAGCCGATACCCACAACGTTTCTACGCCCACGTTAACCCCGCAGGACGTGGGCGCTTTTTTTGATGGCCTGGTGCCTTTTGCATTGCGGCGCACCGATATTGCCGGCGGCGTGATCGTGGTGGTGAAGGATGGCAATGTGCTGTTCGCCAAAGGCTACGGCTACGCGGATATCGCGCATCGCACGCCGGTGTCGACAGAAGACACGTTGTTCCGTCCCGGATCGACGTCCAAGCTCTTTACCTGGACGGCCGTGATGCAACTGGTCGAACAGGGCAAGTTGCAACTGGATCGAGACATCAACGACTACCTCGATTTCAAGATTCCGCCTTATCAGGGCAAGCCGATCACGCTGCGGAACCTGATGACGCATACGCCGGGCTTCGAGGATACGGCCAGAGACTTGCTGCCAGCGGCGGACACCGACGTTAATCTGGAGCGTTATCTGAAAACGCACATTCCGGCGCGCATCTTTCCGCCGGGAAAAATTGTCGCCTATTCAAACTATGGCTGCGGTTTGGCCGGCTATATCGTACAACGCATTTCGGGCGAACGTTTCGATGAATATATCGCCAGGCACATCTTCCAACCGCTGGACATGGCGCACTCCACCTTTGCGCAGCCATTGCCCGCCTCGCTGGCGCCACTGATGTCCAAAGCCTACACGCTCGCGTCGGATGGCACGCCGCAGGCATTCGAACTGGTCGACCCGGCACCGGCCGGCGCCATGAGCACGTCTGCCATAGACATGGCGCACTTCATGATCGCGCAGCTGCAGGATGGCCGTTATGGCGATACGCACATCCTGGAACCGGCGACCACTGAGCTGATGCATAGCCCGCAATACACACCGGCGCCTGGCATCAATGGCTTCGATCTCGGGTTCTATCAGGAAAACCGCAATGGTCTTCGCATCATCGGGCATGGCGGCGACACCGTTTATTTCCATAGCGATCTGCATTTGCTGCTGGATAAGAACATCGGTGTGTTCATGTCGTTCAATAGCGAAGGCAGCAAGGAGGCATGGGGAACGTTGATGGTGCGCACGGCGATCTTCGACGCGTTCCTCGATCGTTACTTCCCTTACCCGCAAGCAGAGCAACCGACCACCTCCACCGCCAAGGCGGATGCCGCGCGCGTGGTTGGCTGGTATCAGGCGAGCCGGCGCAACGAAAGCGCCTTGCGCATGCTTTATCTCACCGGACAGGTCAACATCGCCGCGGAGCCGGACGGCATCCTGAAAATCTCCATGCTCACCGATTATGCGGGGCAGCCGTTGCGTTGGCGCGAGGTGGGCCCGCTGCAATATCGCGAGATAAATGGGCCGGACAAGCTTGCCTTCGTTACGAATGCGGATGGCAGCATCGATTATTGGGCGACGGATTACCTGCCAGGCGTGGAAGTCTTCCAGCGCGTACCGGGTTTCAAGAGCCTGGGTAGCGTGGGTCTATGGCTCGTCCTCGCCCTCGTCGTTGTACTGGTGACGTTGCTGATCTGGCTGATCGGCGGGTGGGTGCGCCGTCACTATCGCACGTCGCTCGAACTGCCCAGGGCCTTGCATCGCACGCGCCGATGGTCACGTCTAGGCGCGCTGGCATTGCTGGTCGATCTGGTGGGCTGGCTGTTGCTGCTGACCGCGGCGGCGGTCGATGAGAACGTGCTGTTGCATGGCTCGGCAACGCCGTGGATGTACGTGCTCTATGTGCTGGGTGTGATTGCGCTGTCCGGCGTGATCGCCATCCTCGTACACACCTGGCGCAACTGGCGTCCATCGCAACGCAGCGTGCTGGTGCGCGTAAGCGAAACGCTGCTCGCGCTTGCCGCCATCTATCTGGCGTGGTTCATCCTGGCCTTTGGCCTGGTCAGCTTCAACGTGCGCTACTGATATCGGGAAAGAACATGACGCTGAAACTGAGCGCACACATCGAAAAGCGGCCGCTGACTCAACCCTTCCATATCACCGGCTACACCTTTACCGAATCGCAAATGGTGGTGGTGACGCTCGAGGACGGCCAGTGGATAGGCCGCGGTGAAGGGCTTGGCGTTTACTACAAGCACGACACGCCAGTAACCATGCTCGGTCAGATTGAAGCCTTGCGCGAAACGATCGAACGCGGCGTCACGCGCGAGCAATTGCTACGCCTGTTGCCAGCGGGGGGCGCGCGCAATGCCATCGATTGCGCACTCTGGGACCTGGAGGCCAAGCGCCGCGATCAATCGGTGTGGCAATTGGCCGATATGCCTGCGCCGCAACCGCTACTTACGACCTTTACCTTGAGCGCCGACGAACCATCGGTGATGGCCTCGCAAGCGTGCGAACTGCCGGATGCGCGCGCCATCAAGCTCAAGCTCACCAATGATGGGCGCAATGCCGAACGCGTGCGCGCAGTGCGGGCCGCGCGTCCCAGTGCGTGGTTGATGGTCGACGCCAATCAAGGTTTCACGCGCGAAGCCTTGAGGGATGCGCTGCCTGCCTTCGTCGAAGCCGGCGTAGCGGTGGTGGAGCAACCCTTTCCCATCGGATGCGAAAACTGGCTCGACGGATTGAATGCGCCCATTCCCATCGCCGCGGACGAAAGCGTCCAGGATCACACCGATCTGCACAAGCTGGTCGGGCGCGTGCAAGTGATCAACATCAAACTGGACAAATGCGGTGGACTTACGGAAGCATTGGCCATGGCGCGCGAGGCGCGTCAGCTTGGTTTCCAGCTGATGGTGGGAAACATGGGGGGAACGTCTTGGTCGATGGGGCCGGCATTCGTGCTGGGTTCGCTGTGCTCGGTCGTGGACCTGGACGGGCCGCTTTACATGCTTGGTGATCGCACGCCGGCGGTGAGTTATGCCGATGGACGGATCTGGTGCCCGGATGCGGTGTGGGGCGGTCCGGTCGTGGCGGCTGCGTGATCTGAATCAAGCGCATGCAGCCGCTTCATCGCCAGCGATTTCTTCTTGCCTCCGCGTCATTCCCGCTTTCGCCAGAATGACGCGGAGGCAAGATAGGTGGCTGTGGCGAGATTAAATAACCCAGAGGAAGCGATGTCCAACGTCAACGTCTCGCCGCAAGAACGCAACTGGTTCGGCCATCCACCCGGCCTCACCATCCTGTTCCTCACCGAAATGTGGGAGATGTTCTCGTTCTTCGGCATGCGCGCGCTGCTGGTCTATTACATGACCAAGCAGTTGGACATCCACCAGCAATTCGCCTCGCTGATCTACGGCGCTTATGCAGCCTTCGTTTACTTCACACCCGTGTTCGGCGGTGTCGTGGCGGATCGCTGGCTGGGTAAGCGCAACGCGGTGCTCATCGGTGGTGCCACGATGGCGCTCGGACATTTCATGATGGCGTCCGAAGCGCTGTTCTACCCCGCCCTGGCCACCATCGCGCTGGGTAACGGCCTGTTTCTTCCCAGCCTCGCAAGCCAGATCGAAGGGCTGTATCGGGAAGGCGATCCGCGCAGCAAGAGCGCATACAACGTCTACTACGTCGGCGTGAATATCGGCGCATTCATTGCACCGCTGATCTGCGGCAGTCTTGGCGAGGCGTATGGCTGGCATTGGGGCTTCGCCGCAGCCGGCCTCGGCATGCTGACGTCACTGGTGATCTATTTGAGCGGCAGTCGCTATCTGCCGCCAGAAACCCGACGCACGGCCGCAACAGTACGTACACGTGTAACGCTTGATCAATCCACATGGCGCAGGCTTGCATTTCTGATCGGCATCGCGGCCATCGTGGTCGTTTTTCGCGGCGCCTACGAACAGGTCGGCAACACCATTGCGCTGTGGGCGGACGCGGGCGTGGATCGCCACGTCGCCGGTAGCTGGAGCATCCCCATGACCTGGTTCCAGTCGCTGGATTCGCTGGTGGTATTTACCGCCACGCCTTTCTTGCTGGCGCGCTGGTCGCGTCTGGCCAAGCGCGGCATCGAAACACCATGGCTGAAAAAAATGGCTTTCGGCGCGGCCATCGTGGGCATCTCCTACGTACTGCTGGCGCTCGTCGCAGGGTGGGCCCAGGCGCATGGCACACGTGCCCATTGGGGCTGGCTGACCGGCTGGTTCGTGTTGATGACGCTCGGCGAGCTGTACATCCTGCCGGTTGGGCTGGGCCTGTTTGGCCGCATGGCGCCGGAGGGATTGCGCGCCACCAGCATTGCCATCTGGTTTTTCGCCGGGTTCTTCGGCAACCTGCTTGCAGGCGCACTGGGCACGCTGTGGAGCCCCCTGCCGCACGGATGGTTCTTCATGCTGATTGGCGCGGTGGCGGGTGTGGCCGCTACGCTGCTATACGTGGTGGGCCTGCGCATGGGACACGTGGAAAAGAGCGAAAATGCGGGCCTGGCCACCATGCTTTCCAGATAAGCCGACGATGATGACCAAGGATCTGCAACAAAAGCTCAAGGATCACTGGGACGAACTCACCGCGTCCGAGCAAAAGATTGCCACGCATTTGTTGCACAACTTCCGCGATCTGCCGTTCGAAACGGCGGCATCGCTAAGCAAGCGTGTCGGCGTAAGCCCCATGACAGTGGGGCGCTTCCTGCGCACGCTCGGTTACGACGGCCTCAACGAGCTGAAAGAAGAATTGCGCGGCGACGGTACGTGGCGCCATCTCTACAAGGAACCGGAGCAACCCAAAGACACCGACGCCTTCGCCGCGCACTTACAGTCGGAAATCCGCGCGCTGACCGATGTGCATGCGCTGATCGGCACCAAGGAATGGAAATCAGTGGTGAAGCTGCTGGTAACAGCAGACCGCGTATCGGTAGCCAGCTTTCAGCACGCCACGTTTCTCGGCCAGGCGCTGGCCAAGACACTGGAGTGGCTCAGGCCGCGCGTGTCGTTCAACGGTGGCAGCGACGGCGCCTATGTGGACATGCTGCTGGACTCCACGCCCAACAGCTGCGTGGTGCTGATCGACATGCGCCGCTACTTCAAGCAGTTTCGCGCATTGGCCGAAGAAGTCGCCGCACGCGGTATTCCACTGGTATTGATCACCGATACCGATTGCTACTGGGCGCGCGAACTCACGCCACACGTGCTGATGATCCAGGCCAGTTGGGTTTGGCACAGCTACAGCGCCTACATGACGCTTTTCAGCTTGCTGGCCACCTCGGTCGTGCAGGAAACCGGCGACGTGATGGGCCGTGTGGGCGACATCAATCAATTGCGCCAGCAGCTCGTCGGGTATCTGGGGGCCACGCCATCCAGGCCACGCGAACCTGCGACCGGTACTGGCAAAAGGGCGCAGGCCGGCCGCTCCAAAACGTCCCCCGGCACGCCGAAGAAATCGGGCTGAGCATGAGAACGGGCGGCGCTGATCCAACGCCACCCGTGTTGCCATGCTTATCGCTTAAGGCGCGTTGCCTGCTTGCAGGTGCTGCACGATATCCAGCGACTTCTGCACGTGATCTTGCGGATGCAGATGATCGGTAGCGGAGGACAGCGTCGCCACGATCTTGCCGTCGCGACCGATAACGAAGGTGGTGCGTTCGATGAAGTTGTGATCGATCGCAACGCCACGCACGTCGGTCAGGCCAGGCTGCCCGGCCTGCACCTTCAACTCGTACGACGCGGCGATTTTGCCGCTGGCGTCTGACGCCACCGGGAACTTGCCAGCGCAATACTTCGGATCGGATGAAAACGCATTGAGTCGCTTCAAGCTGTCGGCCGATACGCCGATGATGGTGGCGCCGGCGGCATCAAACTTTGCTTTCTCGGTCGCGAAGGTATGTGCTTCGATATCACAGCCGCCTGTATAGGCCGACGGATAGAAATAAACCACCACCGGGCCTTTCTTTAGCGCGTGCTTGAGGGAAAAGGTGAACGCCTTGCCCGCCAGGCTGGCCTGCGCCGTGAAATCCGGTGCCACCGCGCCGGGCGCCAGTGCGGCCAGCGCCGGCACTGCGAGAGACAAACCCATGACGGCCACGCCGGCTGCCAACGACCGTGCCAGATACTTCTTCATGCCTGCATTCCTCTTTGGAAAAAGTCGGGTGAAGCGTAGACGCGGAGCCGACGCCGTTGCGTCGCCGGCTCTCGATCAAAACCGCCAAGTGGTGTGTGCCTTATTTTCGCTGGCCGGTTTCACGGGGTTACGTCAAGGGGCTGGACGATTCTGCCCTTCCTCTAAGCAACCACCCATCGCATCGCATTTTACATTAAAAATATACGTTAACTATTTGAAATTCGTTGTTATATTTTTTAAAACCAATCAAACCATCCCTGACACCACGCTGCTCACACATATATATGTGTAGACCCCGCTCGAACGTCATCAGCGGATGTCGGCACCGGAACGATCGCCTGATCTGGGACTACCCGCATGACACTAGCCAAGGCAAGCAAATGGATCTTGCCGAGGTCATGGAACCCACGAACGAAGGCTTGATCCAGAAACCCGACCTCTAGTGGGACTGGTCCGGCTTTCGCGTGCTCCAGCAGAACGCGTATCAGCGCCAGGTGCCCCCGCACATTCACCGGCACAAAGGGCGGCCTACGGTTCGGGTTCGTAGCGATGATTCTTCACCCTCGACGGGTCGACCTCCAGCGGCCGCGAAAAATCGGCAACCAGCGACCCATCGGGATTGAAATGCTCCCGCTCGATCGCTTCCCAGGTGACCCATACACAATCTGTGCCTGATTCCCGTGCATGCGAACGGTGCTTGCACGGATAAACCGTCGTGGTGGGTTTGATGCGTATAGGCATAAACGCTCCCGTTGCGAGAAGCTTTCATGGAACCGCTACGTTACTGCGTTGCGGCTCACGGGCGCTACTGCCGATGGCGATGGGTGTGATCGTGGGTTATTTCTTTCGATAGCACCTGCTGCGAAGTATCAAATATCAACGCCATGTGACGGATTTGCCCGGTTATTCCAATCGCGTGCAATTTCGTTATAGTTTGTCGCTATAGGCACTGCTGCCCGGGGGAAGGGACTTCTCGAACCCGCTACATGCTGGTTCCGGACAGTCATGCGTAACAGGGGATCGGACATGTCCACGAATACCGGCCGGCCACATCCGCAGGAGGCCGCCACATCTCGCGCGGGGCCGCAGGGTACGCAGGTGCTATCTGCTGCGGAAATCCAAAAACTGGCCCTCGGCAACCTGCTCGAGCAGGACCATGGCGCGTCCACGCACGAACCCTTGCTGGAGGGCGTGCGCGGCATGCACAAAGGCCAGCGTCATCGCCTGCACCAAGGGCGGCAGACCATCGGGCGTCGCGGCGACAATCACATCGTGATCGACGACCCCAGCGTGTCGGCCACTCACGCCTGGATCATCAATCAGCATGGGCATTACGTGCTGATGAATACGCTGTCGACCAACGGGACCTTCGTGAACGACAAGCGCATCCATGAAACCGTGCTCGCGCACGGCGACAAAGTGCGCTTCGGCCAAGCCGAGTTCACGTTTCTGACGCGTGAGCCGGAGCGAACCGCATGGCGTCGTTACGCGTATGCCGTGACGGCATTGCTGGTACTGCTGGTGCTTGCCAGCTTGGCGTGGTGGCTGTACTGACGTTGCGCACATGAACCGGGCAACGCCGACGAGGATTGGACGTTACCGCATCGATGGCATTCTCGGTGAGGGTGCCATGTCGATCATCTATGCCGGGTTCGATCCGGAAATACAGCGGCAGGTCGCCATCAAATGCCTGCATGAAAGCGTTGTCGACGACGTCGGTTATCGCCAACGCTTTCTGGTGGAAGCGCGCGCGGCCGGACACCTGACCCATCCGCACATCGTCACGATCTTCGAGACCGGCGAAACAGACGACGGCCGTCCCTATATTGCGATGGAGCGGCTGCCCGGCGAAACCCTCGCCGCTTATGTTGCAACCTACGGGCCGCCTCCAGCCTCCGCGGTGATTGAATTGGCCAGCCAACTTGCCGGTGCGCTGCATTACGCGCACGCGCAAGGTGTGATCCATCACGACATCAAGCCCGACAACATCATGCTGGTCGATGGCTTGCGGCACGCGAAGATCGCCGATTTCGGCATCGCCGAACGGGGGGCGAAACGCTCTCGCTCATCCGCGCAGGACATGATCGGCGGCACGCCGAACTATATGTCGCCCGAACGCCTACAAGGCCAGCCGGCCGATGCGCGCAGCGATTTGTTCTCGCTCGGCGTGGTGTTGTTCTGGCTGGTGGCCGGACGCCTGCCATGGACTTATTCGGGTGATCTTGCGCGACTCATGCGGCAACGCAAGCGCCTGCCCGAGCCGCCCATCAAGCCGCACGACCCTGCCACGCCGCCGGTATTGATCGACATCATCCGCACGATGCTGGCGGCCTCGGTCGAGTCGCGTTATCAATCGGGTGATGAAATTGTCGAAGACCTGCGCCTGGCTCGCCGCAGTTACGAGCGATCGCGTGAAGAACTTCCCCACCCTCGCCTGCAATCGCTGGGCATACGCTGGGCCAGCGTGCTGGGGGCCGCCGTCGTCATCGTATTGTTGTCCGGCATGCTCGCCATCTACATGAAACAGCGCGTGGCGGTGACAGGCCTGGCGCTGGATTTTGGTAGCACGCTGGGGCAAATCATCGCCAGGGATGCGGCCGAAAACATAGTGATGGGCGATCACGCGGCCACGCGCGCGTTGGTTGAGGACATGGCGCGCAATCAGCAGATCGACTACCTGGCGATTGCCGATCGCGATGGAAAAATCATCGCCAGCACGCAACCTGGTGAAGAGGATCAACCGCTGCCCGCACCCTCAGGCAGCGCGCCGGATGTACTGGCCAACGACGTTACCAGCTACCGCCTTCGCATGGGCAGCATGCATGGCGCGCAAAACACGCGCATCTTCGATGTGCCGATCCGCTATCAAACCAAAACCGTAGGCGCCTTGCGCCTTGGCGTAAGCGAAGCGCCGTTGCAGGCGGCGCAAGATACCGCCCTGTGGGTGCTTGGCCTTGTGCTGCTCACCACACTGGCAGCCGTGCTTTTGACCGCCTACTGGCTGTTCAGGCGATTGCGCGGTGCCCTCGATCTTCTGGTGGCCGCACTACTGCGTATCGCACGCGGCGATCATTACCACCGCATCCGTCTGGTTCGTCATGATGAGCTCGGCCGCTTGTTCGCTGCATTCAACCTGATGGGCGAAGCACTGACGGCGCATGGCGAAGGCGCACCCGAGAATCCCGTTGCACCCCTTGAACGTGACGCATCGATGGAGCGCACGGAACTGATCCCCGTACCGCGCTCGGACACCTGACAACCCCGCTCAGTATTGTTGTAGCCGTTGCTTGAGCTCTAGCGCCCGCGTTCTGTAGACCACTGCCGGTTCATAACTGGGATCGACCACCAGGATGCGGTTCCACAGCGCGATCGCCTGATCCAGATGCTGATCCAGATACAGCACCATCGCTTGCTGATGCGAGTTGGCTACCCACTCCCTGCTGAGCGCCACAAAGTCGGGGTCCGATGATTTCAGTTGCGGATCCAGGGCGAATGCCTGATCGAGCATCGCAACCGCCTTCTCGTGATGGCCTTGCCTATATAGCGCAAGGCTCTCATCTCCGAGCTGTCTGGCACGCTGCGGCGATGCTGGCGAGACTGCTGGTACATCATCGTGCGGCGCTACCTCAGCGCTCGCCGGCTGCGGTGCCGCTGAATCATCCCTGACGTTGGCTGCCGAGGCAGTTGCCGTAGTATCGACGCTATCGACGCGGGAACCCGGTATACGGAGCGTAGAGCCCACCCTGATCAATGAAGGGTTGGTCGAATCGTTGTACCGGGCCAACACCACGAACAAGTTGGGATCGCCGAGGTATTTGGCCGCCAACGTGCTGTACGACTCGCCCGGCTGCACCACATGCGGGCTGTATGTGGCGCCAAGTACGTGCTTGGGATTTTCCGTCAGCTGGCGAAGAAAGAATTGCGCCGCGCGGTCTTTGGGGTGCTCTTGCAGATAACGCCGCAGCGCCGTCTCGCCGTCGGCATACCGACCGTTCTGCAGGTCCCGGTGCACGATAGTCGATATCGACAGCCTTGGCGCGGGCTCCTCATCGGGCGCAGATGGCGCGGCAACCGGCTCCGGCTTTTGCCCTGGATGGTCGTTTGACCCCGTTGGCTTGATGTTTACTTTTGCACAGCCACCGACGAGGACAACCATTAGTAAGGCAGCCGCAAGCATCTGAGAGCGCAGCAATGTACAGCGACCTTCCTTAAGCATTTAGTTTTCGCAACCCTGATTCAGAGGCCAGCCAGGCCTTGCCACCCTAGCAATAGCGAGTCGCCGACAAATCCGACGTCCCATTGCCCCACGGACAAACACGTTAAGCCACTCCTGGCGCCGCTGCAAACCTAATCCGCCTTCGGCCTAGGAGATGTGAAGACCAGGCGAAGGCATGGCGATGCAAACGCCTGCCTGAGCGATAAGCCTTCTGCGTTCGATGGATAACACGCGATCAGCGCATTGATACGACCACGCATGACGACGTCACCGTACAACGCATGCACCGATGACATCGATCACCTCGATGCTGATCATTGTCGCGCGCACGTATCACTCGCTCTCGATGCATATAGATAAACGTATGCATTCATGAACGCACGCAACATGCGCACAATCGATATTGACGCGAGCGACACACTCTTCTTTGCACCCTCACGCACGGTCAACGCGTGCACCGCGCTGTTGCATTTTTTCACACGCGTGTCACGTGCCTATTAATTTTTGCTATCACAATCTTGAACGAAAATATGCGATAAATCGCACGTTTTTTAACGTCGCATACACCACCCAACTCATAGGATCGCCCCCAAGCACTGCACCTGGTACGCAGTGCCCGCGAAGGATTCAGGGGCCATCGCTACATGTACGCAGTCGTGTAGTCGGGAGAATCCATGCAATACCGGATGCTAATTTCATGTGCTATCGCTGTATCGTCTTCTGCAGCTGCAATGGTCCTTCTCTATCACCACGCAGAGTCGATAGGGCTGGTGGATCGACCTGATGAACGCAAGCGGCACGTAGGCAACATTCCGCTGATCGGTGGCCTGGCTGCATTTTTCGGCGTCATCGTCAGCATGTGTTTCGAAGGGCAATCGCTGCTGTTCACGAATGTCCTGCTCGGCACCGGCGCCGTATTGGCACTCACCGGCGCGCTGGATGATCGTTTCGACTTGAGCGTGCGCCTGCGTCTACTCATACAGACCGCAGCCGTGCTCACCATGATCTATTGCACTGGCATATACATTCATACGTTGGGCCATCTGTTCGGCTACAACCTTGAGCTGGGCGCTTTGGGCATCCCGCTGACGTTGGTCGCAGTGGTTGGGCTGCTCAATGCCTTCAACATGATGGACGGCATCGATGGGCTGGCCGGCATGCTTACCTTGGTGAGCATCGGCGGCATCAGCATGCTTCAGGGCTTTTCGCACTGGCATAGCATCATCCTGTTGCTGCTTCTGGCCGCCTCGTTGCTACCCGACCTGGCCGCCAACCTCGACCTCATCGGGCGCAAGGTTTTCCTTGGCGATGCCGGCAGCATCATGATCGGATACTTCCTGGCGTGGACGCTGATCCAGCTCAGTCAGCAGTCGCATCCTTATCTGTCGACAGTCGATGTGCTGTGGTGCGTTGCACTCCCTTTGCTGGACACGCTGCAAGTAACGGTACGCCGTTTGCGCGAAGGCAAATCGCCGTTCAAGCCTGATCGCGGCCATATCCATCACATCATGATGGATGCGGGGCTCAGCGCGCACACCACGCTGGTCGCGCTGATCGGGCTGGCCATGGCGCTGGTTTTCATGGGTATGCTCACGCGCCATCTGGCACCTGGCAGCAACCTGCTCACCTTCGGCGCTCTGTCGGTCATCTATGTCGCATTGGTGGGTCGCGTTTATCGCGCTCAACGCGCACGCAAAACATCGCCCCTTGCAACGGCGCAATGGCTGGTGCCTATTGCCAGAAAGTCGCCTGCCGTTGCGCATTTCCTCGCACCTGCCATGAACAACTATGAGGAACACGACGAGGAGAACGAACAAAAAGCCGCGGAATCGTCAAAACGATGAACGGCTGGACGAAGCCTCACACCAACAACCCATCAGGAAAACACCAACGTGGTTGCCATGGGTAATACAGACAACACAGTGACGCAACGACCGAAGCTCAACGCACCGCAGGAGCTCAACGCATCGCAGGCGATCGACAGCGTGCGCCCAGCCGCCCTCAGCAGCGAGAGTCACGCACCCGTCAGCGTGGTGGTGCCGTGCTTCCGATGCGCGCACGTTATCGAACACACCGTGGCCTCGGTTGCATCGCAGGTGGTGCTTCCCGCGGAAGTGTTGCTGGTGGACGACGGCAGCGGCGACGGCACACTGGCACGACTGCGGGACGTCGCCCGTTCGTACCCGGCAGGGTGGGTCAAGGTCATCGCCATGCCGCGCAATGGCGGGCCTTCGGCGGCACGCAACCGTGGCTGGGAACACGCCACGCAACCGTGGATCGCCTTTCTCGATGCAGATGACAGCTGGCATCCGCAAAAGCTGAAGCTGCAAATGGACGTGCTCGCGAAGGATCCGAACATTGCGCTGATCTCCCATGCGATGAATGTGCAATCGCGATCCGCGCCGTCGCCGGCACTGTCATATCCGGTGGACGTGCATATCTTTGCGCGGCACCTTTTCATGATGCGCAGCCCCTTCCCCACCGCGTCGATCATCGTGCGACGGAACCTTCCCTTCCGCTTCGACGAAACACGCTGGCGCGCCGAAGACTTCATGCTGTGGGCGCAGATCCTTCTGTCCGGCTATCGCTGCGCCAGGATCAACCAGGTGCTGGCGTCGTGGCACAAGCCACCGTTTGGTGCAGGCGGACTCAGCGGCGACATGGTGGCCATGTACGAAGCGGCCCTCGATGTTCGCAAGAGTCTGCACGAGCAAGGCCTGCTTGGCTGGTGGCAGTGGCAGATTACCGACGCCTTCAGCCTCATCAGATATGCGCGGCGGCGCGTGATCACCTTCAAGCGCCGCTATGACGAGCTCTCCATCGCCAGCCGGAATGCCTGAGCCATCACAATGTCTTCTACCATGACGCCATACGTCGAATATTCCAAGACGTCCAACATCACCATCAATGCGCGCGTGATCCTTAGCATCATGCTGGTGTTGGCGGTCTGCCTGTTCGTCGACATCCTGGTCGGCACACGCAGCATCGATGTGGGCACCGATACTTATGTGTACGCCGAGGTTTTCCATGAGTTTCGCGGCGGCCCGGTGGAAACGCGCTTTGAGCCAGGCTTCCTGATTATCACCAAGCTGGTCAGCATGCTCGGCTTCAGCGTTCAGGCCTACCAATGCATTCTGTTCGGCCTGCTGCTGGTGTTTGCCGTTATCGCGGCACGCCATTTTTTTGAGTATCTGGGGAGCACCCAAGGCTATCTGACCTACCTCACAGCTGGGCTTATGTTCCTGCTGCTATCGCCGATGTTCGTGAACGCCTCGATCAACGCGGTTCGGCAAGGGCTGTCATCGTTGCCGGTATTCATCGCCTTGCTCGCGTTTCATCAACGCCAGTGGCGAACGTTCTTCATCTATGGCGTGATTGGTGCGTGCTTCCACTATTCGGCGCTGCTTTACATGGCGTTCGCACCGCTGCTCCTGCTCAATATCAAACTGCTTCGCGTCGCTGCCATTGTCGGTTTCGTTGCGTATTGCACCGGGTTGACCATGACCGTCGTCCGCGCCGCGGTGCCTTATATCTATAACCAGGTGATGGATTACAGTCTTATCTCTCAATACAAATCCGGTGTGCGAATCGATTTTGCCGTGTTCTCCATCTTCTGGTATCTGCTACCGTTCGTGCTGTCAGGCATGGTGCGGAAACCCTACGCCACGCGCCTCAAGGACAGTACGGCGGTGTACCTGGTGATGTTGCTGCCATTCTTCACTCTTGGTTGGGGAAACTTCTCCAACCGTTACCTGCTATCGGCCTATATGGCGGTGTCTTTTATGGTCGCCGCGGTGTTTTTCCATAGCCGTCTTTCGGTGCTGCGCAATCCCATATTGCTGCGTGGCGGCTTATTGGTTTCATGCGCAGTTTTTTACTACTACGTAGCCAATCAGGTGATGGTATGAGTGCGTCGCTCACCGATTACCGGGACGTTCCCGTTGACGCGATCCGGCGGGTTCAAATCAACACCTCACCTAACTCAGGGGAGGTGGACTTATCGCCATTGCTGGAGAAAAACCGGGAAATCGCATCGCTCGACCTTGTATCGCTCGCCGACATTCTCCGCAATGCGTTTGTCTATCCGCCACACACCATCTACCGTGACGTGAAGATCGCTGCGACGGGGTTTGACCCGGAACAGGACATGCATGCGAACCCCCGTTTCCACTTTGCGTTCCAGGGGGAACTGGCCCCGTCGCGCCCGCTGCCGAACACGGTGGACGACCACACGCTTCTGCAGACCTATCACCAGCTTCTATGCGAGGCAGTCGAACGCTCCACAGCCGACATGCGCTCACCGTGGTTCCTGCAAAGTGGCGGCAAGGACTCCACCTCGATGGCCATCGCGGTGGCCGACGCTCGCCCGGATACCACATGCCTGACCTATCTTGGCGGCAACGAGGAGAACGAAGTCGCCTCGGCCTGCTTCGTCGCCGAACAACTCGGTCTGCGCCATGAAACTCTCGTGTGCAACCCTTCCAGGGCCTACGATCGCTACCTTTCGCTGCTTCCGCGCATGCCGCTGCTTTCAGCGGATTTTGCCGCGCTTTCGTACATCGACCTGGCGACCGAAATACATCTTGACGAGGGCGACGGCATTATCGATGCGCTGGGTTCGGATCAGTACTTCGGCGTTCCGCTGCATCGGCAAGATCGCGTACTGGCTTTGATGGCACGCGGCCTGCCTGTGCCACAGAGCCTGTTCCAGTCGCGCTTCGTAAGCGGCAGCTTCAAACTCTGCTTTGCGCTGGCAACGCTGCAAATGAACGAGTTCGAGCGCTACTTTCCTGGGTCGCGCTTCAGCGACAAGGAAGTGGACGAGCTGTTTGGCTGGAACATATCGGCCTCGTCGCGACAACGCATGGACACGTTTCACGCCGATATCCATGCCGCAGCGTCGGCCGAAGCCGTGCGCAGAATTTCACTGGTGGTGGGCGAGTCGGCGCATCTGGCCAAAGGCATGCTAGCCAGCCAGGCGTTGTCATTGCACCTGGCTTATCCGTATGCAGATGCCCGCTTCCGCGACTGGATTTTCCATCACGTTCCCGACGATCGCCTGATCGGTCCCGGTGGCGTGAATAAAGTGCTGATGCGCCAATATATCGCCCAGCGCTTTGAGCAATTGCCGTACGTACAAACAAAGGGCTGCTTCCGTTTCGATTTGCGTGGACTGGCCAAGCAGCGCTTCGATCAGGTTTATGCTTTCGCACAGCAGATGCAATCGTTGCTTCCAGGGGCGCCGCGCTGGCTCGAAGCGCATCGCCATCACATGGGCAACAAATACTTCGCCTCGAAGTTCTATCTGCTCGCCATGATTTTGCCGTGGATTTTGAGCCGCATGCGCCCAACCACGGCATACGAAGACGCCACCGTCCACGAGAAGGTTGCGTGATGACAGGGAAGGCAAGACTCCGGCAGGTACACGCGTCACCAGGCAACTGCCGTGGGGTTCGCCCCGACGCTGCCTGGACGCTGCCGTTTACAAAGCTCCGTTCTGCGCTTTTGCGCCATTCATGGTTGAAGCGAAAAAAGCTTCACGGCCGTCTACGCAGGCACTTATTTCTGCGCCACGCACCCGGTGATCTTATGACATCCGCCATGCTTCCAAAAAAAAAGCATACCGCCTTCGCTCGATCGCGTATTCAGGTCAATCTTTCGCCTTATCAGGACGAAGTGGATTTTTCTCCACTTGACGGTCTCGAACACGGCGACGCACCGCTCGACCTCGTATCTATCGCCGATCTTCTGCGAAATACGTTTGTCTACCCTCCCCACTCCATCTATCGGAATGTGAAGGTTGCCGGCTCGGGTTTCGACCCTGCGCAGGACATGCACGACAATCCGCGGTTTCACTACCTGTTCCAGTCGGCCTTGGCATCGCCCCGCCCCGCAGCGGATGCCACGGATGACGAAGAACTCGTGCAAACCTACCATCGCCTGTTATGCGAGGCGGCCGATCGCGCCACCAGCGATATGCGCTCGCCATGGTTTATGCAAAGCGGAGGCAAGGATTCCACGTCGATGGCCATCGCCGTCGCCGAGGTACGCCCCGACACCACTTGCATTACCTATCTTGGCGGCCGGGAAGAGAACGAGATCGCGTCCGCACGCTT
Organism: Dyella monticola; assembly: GCF_003363155.1. Classification (GTDB taxonomy): domain Bacteria; phylum Pseudomonadota; class Gammaproteobacteria; order Xanthomonadales; family Rhodanobacteraceae; genus Dyella_B; species Dyella_B monticola. The sequence goes on from NZ_QRBE01000002.1 coordinate 373,358, forward strand.
CGTTGCCCGAAAGCTGGGCTTGCGCCACGAGGCACTCGTCTGTGATGTAGGCAGAGCATACGACCGTTATCTTGCGGCGCTACCGCGCATGCCGTTGCTGACGGCCGATTTCGCCGCGCTCTCCTACGTCGATCTTGCGACCGAAGTAAAAGCGCATCATGGCGACGGCATTATCGATGCGCTTGGCGCTGATCAATACTTCGGCACGCCGGTCCATAACAAGGAACGCTTGCTTGCCCTGCTCGCGCGCGATCTGCGCTTGCCGCAAACCATGTTCAGCTCGCGGTTTATCAGCCACAGCTTTCCGCTTTGCTTTGCGCTGTCCACGCTACAAATGGATCGTTTCGAACGTTATTTTCCTGGCTCGCGCTTTAGCGATTCCGAGGTGGATGGTCTATTTGGCTGGAACATTTCCACGTGTTCACGCCAACGTATGGACACCTTCCACGCCGATCTCGATGCCGCCGATTCGAGCGAGGCCGTTCGGCGTATTTCGCTGATCGTGGTCGAGTCGGCGCACATTGCCAAAGGCATGTACGCCTCCAAGGCCATGTCGCTGCGGCTTGCCTACCCTTACTGCGACGACCAGTTTCGCGATTGGATCTTCAATCACGTTCCCGATGATCACCTGATCGGCCCACGTGGCGTGAACAAGGTGCTGATGCGCCAATACATTGCCAAGCACTTCAACGAATTGCCGTATGTCAAGGCAAAAGGTTGCTTCCGCTTCGATCTTCGCGGCCTCGCAAAGCAACGCTTCGACCAGGTCTATGCGTTTGCCGAACAGACAAGCGCCTTGCTGCCTGGTGCGCCACAGTGGCTACTCGCTCATCGCAATCGTTTGGACAACAAGTATTTCGCATCGAAGTTCTATCTGCTTGCCATAACGCTGCCATGGCTATTGAGCCGCATGCACGATACGCATCGGCCGCCGGTAACCGCCATCAAGGAACGGGTATCGTGAAGGACGGGATACCGGTTGATCTCGCTTCTGCCAGGCGGCGTGACTTCATTCGCCGCTCACTGCTGACCTTGCCACCCCTCGCCTTGTCCGCCTGGGGGTTTCCACATTCAGCATGGGCCTGGCAAAAAAGTGACGGGCCTACCGTCAACGTGCGCGACAAGGGTGCCAAAGGCGATGGCGTGCACGACGATACGTCAGCCTTCCAGGATGCCGTCGACAGCCTTCCTTCCAGTGGCGGCACGGTGATGGTGCCGCCGGGCAATTACGTGATCGACGCGATGCGCGCGATCAATCTACACTCGAACATGCTGTTTCAGATGGCGCCCACGGCCACGCTTACGGCCATTGCGAACGATTCCCCCCGCTCGCATGTGATCAAGGTGTGGAACGCCAATAACGTACGCATCACCGGCGGGCGCATCGTCGGCGAGCGCAGCGGGCATACGGGTACGGGCGGCGAGTGGGGTTACGGCCTCAACATCTCCTCGTCCAACAATGTGCATGTGTCGGACATGCACATTTCCGATTGCTGGGGGGACGGCATCCTTGTTGGCGCACTCGGCCCGGATGGCCATGCCACGCCGTCCAGAGGTGTCACCATCGATCGGGTCATCTCTACCAATAATCGTAGACAGGGCCTTTCCATCTGCCCGGTCGATGGTGTGCTGGTCACCAACTCCACCTTCAGTGGCAGTCATGGAACCAAGCCGGAATCTGGCATCGACATCGAGCCTCAAGCGCAAGGCTACGCGCAAAACATCACCATCGACCATTGCACCATCAGCGGCAATCACGGTACCGGCATGGAGATTCACTACAACGTGTTCGACGTGACGGTGAAAAATTGCACCTTCGAAGGTAACAACGGTTACGGGCTGCTGTCCGTGGATAGCCCTTCGCAGCTTACCTTCATCAATAACGTCATCACCGGCAACGGCCTGGTCGGATTAGTGATCGCCGGCGCGTCGAGCCATGTGAAAGCCATCGACAACACCCTTGCCGGCAACAGTGCGCGCTACGCACGCCGGCTGGTCTCGACGCTCGAATCGCCTGGAGCGCCCGAGCAAAAGCGTGAGTTGCGCGTGGACCCCAACACCAGCGACATCACCGTATCGGGCACCAAGTTTTCGCAGTGAAGAACCGCCCCACTCTCTTGCGGACGCAACGGAATGAAATTTGTCTTCTTCGCCAATACCGACTGGTATCTGTATAACTTTCGCTTGTCGACCGCCCTGCGCCTGAAGGCCGACGGGCATGAGGTGGTCATGCTATCGCCACCTGGCACATTCGGTGCGCGCTTTGCGGAGCACGGATGCCGATGGATACCGTTGACCATGGATCGGGCCAGTCTCAACCCGTTGCGTGAAGTCGTGACGCTTTATCGCGTCGTCCGCGTGCTACGGCGCGAGCGGCCGGATCTCTTGCACAACTTTACGGTGAAGTGCGCGATCTACGGTGCATTGGCTGGGCGCGTCGCGCGTGTCGCCGCCATCGTCAACGCCGTTGCCGGGCTTGGTTTCGTCTTTACCAGCGAAACGGCCAAGGCACGCATGCTGCGTCCGCTGGTGAAGTTGCTTCTGCACGCGACGCTCGATAGCAAACGATCGCTGCTGATATTGCAAAATCCCGACGATGCCACCGCGTTCGTCGCTGCCGGATTGATCTCGCAAGAGAACATACGCGTCATCCGAAGCTCCGGCGTAAACACGACGCGCTTCCAGCCACGGCAGCCCCACCACCCCCATGAACGCCTTCGCGTATTGCTTGCGGCGCGCCTCCTGCGCGAAAAAGGCGTGCAGGAATTTGTCGATGCTGCCGCGTTGCTACGCAAGCAAGGCCGCGATATCGAATTTCTCCTCGCTGGCACGCCCGACCCTGGCAATCCGCATTCGATATCGCCCGAACAGGTCCAAGCATGGGCGGACGACGGCGTCGTACGCTGGCTTGGTCATGTCGACGACATGGCCGGACTTCTCACTACCGTTCATGTGATGGCACTTCCGAGTTACTACCGCGAAGGCGTTCCAAAGTCGCTGATTGAGGGCGCCGCGTGCGGGCTTGCACTCATCACCACCGACATGCCTGGTTGCCGCGAAGTCGTGACGCGCGATGGTGTCGATGGTTTGCGGGTAGAACCACGCAATGCGCAAGCGCTCGCCGCTTGCATAGCAAAGCTTGACGATAATCGTGAGCTCTTGTCCCGATTGGGCGACCGGGCGCGGCAGAGGGCACTGAAGGATTTCGACGAGCGGCTGGTTATTCAGAGAACCGTAGACGTCTACACGGAACTCCTGCACCCGCTGGATGGAACGGCTGCCGCTTTGCGGCCATCGCCCTGATCCATCCTTAAATCGATTGAAATTATCCGTATGGACGTCTAGACGTCTATATGGATTATTGTCGTCTGCGTATTTAACAAAAAATGCACGAAAACCTCTGCGGGCCGTGCAGCGTAACGGACGCGTCGTACAAATGTCGTTATTCCGTCTAATGTGAACAGAGGCACAATTTCACATTTGCAATTTCACGCGCACATGACGCACCTTACGCCGGCCGTTGACAAAAAAGAGGCTATTTCAAAGGTGAAAAGTAAGTCAGTGCTGAAAGGCGCGCAGGGGAATTCCCACAAAAACTCGAGCGTATCCGTTCTACGCAATCTTAACTTCACGTCGCGTCAAAAACGCTTGACCGCCATTACAGCGGCTCTAGCTCTTTCTTTGGCGACTCTACCGGCGTTTGCAACCAACTGGTGGACTCAGACACCTTCGGTGTCGATTGGCTCCGCAGTCATCAATGTGACGAGCATGGGTGCCTCGGGCAACGGTTCAATGGATGATACCAAGGCCTTCCAGGCCGCTATTAACGCGCTGCCGGCCAGTGGCGGCACGATCGTGGTGCCCAATGGCACTTACATGATCAATGCTGTCACGGGCGTGAGTATGCGTTCTCACGTGCGTCTGTCGTTGGCGGGTTCGGCCTACATCAAGGCCATTCCCAACAACCAACAGCGCTACAACATGATCAAGGTCTGGAACGTTAACAACGTCGAGATCGAGGGCGGCAACTTTATCGGTGAACGTACCCAGCACACGGGTTCGGGCGGCGAATGGGGTTACGGCATCAATATCTCGGGCTCAAGCAGCGTTTACGTGCATGATCTTGGTGTCTCCAATTGCTGGGGCGACGGCCTGCTCGTCGGGGCCACGGGATCTGGCAGCAGCCTGGTGCGTTCCACCGGCGTCACGATCAATCGTGTCACGTCCAAGAACAACCGTCGCCAGGGTTTGACGATCACTCCGTCCAACCAGGTGTATGTGGTCAACAGCACCTTCACCGATTCGAACGGTACGGCTCCGCAGGCTGGTATCGACATCGAGCCGGCAACGCAGGGCACGGTGACGCAGGTTCGCCTGGAAAGCGACACGCTGTCGAACAATGTCGGCAACGGTCTTGAAGTTCACACCAATGTGAGCGGCCTGACGTTGTACAAGGTCACCTCGGAAGGCAACAAGGGCTTCGGCGTTTACACCGGCGGTCCGACCAATGTGTCCATCACCGGCAGCAACCTCAGCGAGAACTATCTGTTCGGTGTGGACATCGCCGCTGGCACCAACAGCGTAACGATTTCCGGCAACACCATCGAATGGAACGGTGATGCGTGGTTCTACGCTCACGGTGAGTCGATCTTTACGGAAGGCTGGTCGCCGCGCGACATCGAAATCGCCAGCACGGCGAAGGGTGTCTCCCAGTCCAACAACGTTATCTCTCCCGAGAAGTAATCAACGCATAGAAGTAACGAAGTGGCCGTACGGATTGTCGGGAGACGATCCGTACGGTTTTTTTATTGCCCTACCCTTTCCTTAGCTTTGATGGCCATCAGGTACGCCGTGCGCGCGTATGGAACCAGCGCACACCCAAGCACATGGCAATCAGCAGCGAGGTTTCGCCCGCAACGGTAGCGAAGGCTGCGCCCATTTCATGGTGCGTGGGAATCAGCAGTACATTGAATATCACCACGACCCCGGCGCTCAGTCCCATCGCGACCACGCGATAGCGCATGTGAATCTCGTTGAGCAACGCCGCGCTGATCGCGGTGGAAAGAAAACGGATGGGCACGCACAGAGCCAGCACGGTCAATACATGCACCACCGGCCGATACTTTTCGCCAAAGATAATCGGCACTACCCAAGGCGCAACGCCGATCAGCGCCACCGCAAGCACAATGCCGGACGCCAGCATGGCGACCGCCGCGTGGCGATAGACCATCCAGAATTTGTGCCTGTCATGCACGGCCCAGCGATGAAATTTCGAAAGCAGGAATTTCTGGTAGACCGTGGCGGGAATAAGGTAGATCGCGGTCATCACGCCTAGCGCGATGCCGAAAATACCGGCTTGTGCATTCCCGTTGAGGTACTTCAACAGCACGGTGCTGATCTGAAAGAAGATGGGATAGAGCGTCGCCTCCAAGCCGTATGCCCAGGCTTGCGACCACAGGCGCGCAACAGTCGGTAACGGTGCGTCTGCCGTGGTCGACGCCGCTGGCGCGGGACCATGACCGTGCAAACGTATGCCGCCGCGCATCATCGCCACCAGGCGCGGCAACGCCATGGCGGCGACACACAGTGAAATGAAGCTGAAACCAGCGGCGACGAAGCGCCCATCGGGCGCCACCATCAATAACAGCATGGCGGCCACGAGCAAGCGGCTGCCCGGCGTGGTCAACTGCCACCACGCCAGCGCAAAGTGGCGTTCTTCCAGGCGCAACTGACTGCTGATCAAACTGACCGCAAGAATGCCCAGCACCACCGGCAACAGCAGCAACAGCATCGGCCGCGCATCCAGCGGCGCGCCGGTCAATGACCACACCACCACCACACCAAGCGTCAGCAGCGTACTGCCCGTGATGAAGCGCAAGGAAGGCCGCAACCAGCGGTTGCCCTCCCAGCCTTCTACGCCATAGACCTGCAGCCAATATTGCGGCAATCCGAAGCCAGCCAGCGGCGCCACCATGGTGATGGTGGCCAGCGATGACGCGAGCAGGCCGTACTGGGATGGCCCAAGTTCGCGCGCCAGCAGCGCCTGGGTGATGAACGTCAGGCCCGCGCCGAAGGCGGTGGAAACCCACAGCATCGAGATGGCGCCGAGCGCGCGTCGCCAACTCTGCGGCAATCGCCCCAGCCAGGGAATGTCGGAGATGGAGGAGTTCACGCAAACACCCACACAAGCGTGCGTTCGTGCGTCATGACTGCAGCCGGTGGCGAAGGTATCGCCACCGACCGGCGCAATCTGCCGATGAACCCTTTATACCTTGGAGGGTTCGTAGGCGTAGTAGGCATAGGCGTAGTAGCCGGCTGCACGCTTCTCCACAAGGTTGAAGATAGCTCCCTTGATCGGTACGCCGTTCTGTTCGAGGCGCTGTTTGGCCAGGGCGATCTCGCGCACCTGGTTGATGCCAAAACGCACCACTAGCAAGCTTGTGCCCGCATGATGACCGATGACCGCCGCGTCGGTCACCGCCAGCACCGGCGGCGTATCGACGATGATCAGGTCATAGCGCGGGCGAAGCATTTCAAGCAGCGTGTTGAAATTGGCGTGCATCAGCAATTCCGACGGATTGGGCGGAATCTTGCCGCGCGATATATACAAGAGATTGCTTACGCCGTTGACGGTGCGAATGGCCTGGCTGGGTTCGACCTGTCCGGAGATGAGTTCGGACAGGCCGTTTTCAGGCCGGCCACCGATCATCCTGTGCAGCAATCCCTTGCGCATGTCTGCATCGATCAGGAGCACGCGCTGACCAGCTTGCGCCATTACCACTGCAAGATTGGCCGCCACGAAGCTCTTGCCTGCGCCCGGGCTGGCGCTGGAGATCATCAACACGTTGTTGCGTGTTTCCAGGCGCGCAAAATGCAAGCTGGTGCGCAAGCTTCGCAAGGCTTCCGTAGCCATATCAGCCGGTGCATTCAAGGACAACAGATGCTGATGGCTGTTGGAACGATGTCCAATCCGCAACGCGCTCTTGCGCTGCGTGTCGCTGAGCGGAATGGAGACGTAAACCGGCAAACCAAGGCGCTCGATCGCCACCGGATCTTCGACACCACGCGAGAGCAACTGGCGCAGAAAGATATATGCGAGTGCCGCCAGCAGGCCGAGCACTGCGCCGCCTGGGATCACCCACAACGCACGCGGCCACCACGGCTTGGCGAGGTTCACGGCGGACTGGTCGATGACGCGCACGTTGCCGACGGTGCCGGCGCGCGCGATATCCAGTTGCTGTGCCTGGTTAAGCAGATTGGTGTAGGTCTGGCCGGTGACGGTGACATCACGTGTCAGCTTCAGCAATGCCTGCTGAGTATTGGGCAGCATGCCGATCTTGTGCTGCAGCGCGCCCTTCTCACCTTGCAACTGACTGATCTGCTGTTGCAGCGAACGGTATTCAGGATGCTCTGGCGTGTAATGACGCTGCACTTCGGCCATCTGCATCTTCAACTGATCCAGGCTGGTATCGATCGATACGTTCTGATCCAGCAACGATTGCGTCTGCATCGTCAGGTCGACCGAATGCTCCTTGAGCTGATACGCATTCAACGCCTGGGTGGCGTGATCCAATTCCTGCTTCACCTTGGGCAGTTCTTCGCGCACGAACTGCAGGCTGTTAGCCGCTTCCGCCGCGCTTCGATCGATGTTCTGCCGCACGTAGAGCGACGTCACCTGGTCAAGCAGATTGGTCGCCACGATCGGATCGCGATTGTTGTAGGTCAGCGCGATGATGCCTGAATCCTTACCCTGCTCTTCGGCCTCGACATCCTTCTGCAGCTTCGCAATGGTATCCATATGCGAGTGCCGAACCACGCGGAAACGCATGCCTGGATTAGCTTGCAGGCTTTGCACCTGGATCGTCACACCGTTGCCCGTGGCCACTTGGCCCACGCGGCCGTTCACCAGCACGTTGCCGTCCGGGTCCTGCAGCGTATAGGCGCCATGATCACCGGCGATCAGGGACAGCTTTTCGTCCAAAAGATCAGCCGGCACGTCGAGCCGGAAAATATCGAGTTGCGAACCACCCCAGTCATAACGGCTCAGACCGAATACGGGCGAGGCTATTTCACCCGGATGATCGGCTACGAACTGGCGCGATATATAAGAGCCGATGAGCGGAAAGCGCTTTGGCGTCGCCTCGATATCGAGCTTGAGGTTTTCCACTGCCTGGCCGATCACCTTGCGCGACGTGAGGAGCTGGATTTCCGTAATCGCCTGGGATGTTGAAATGCCGAGCGACTGCGAAAGATCGTCCATACCTGGCAAGGTGGGCGCTTTTTGCTCGACCTGCACCGATGCACTGGCTTGATAGATCGGAGTGGCAAGTATCGCGTAGAGCACGCTGATCAGGAAGAACACGATCGTGATCGTAATGATCTTCCATTTGTTATCAGCCAGCGTCCCTAGCAAGGCACGCAAGTCGATATCATCATCGCGTGTTGCGAAGGTCTGCTTGGTGGTCATAAGCCGCTCCTCAAGGGATCACTCATAGTTAGAGATAACGAAGCCAGCTGTCGACGCCGCTCTCGATCATGGCGTGGACATGCTCGAATACGTGTCGTGGCTGGCGAAAGGGGTCGGGTACATCACTGGCGGTGTGCCACTTATCCAAAAGAAACAACTTACCACTGGCTTCGGGCGCTACCCTCGACACAGCGGTCAAGTGATTGCGCTCCATCGTCAGTATGAGATCAGCGTCGCGCAGCATGGTGGGATCGAGCTGTCGCGCCCGGTGTTCGGCTGCATCGATGCCATGTTCTTTCAATATTTGCATCGCGTTGTCGTCCATAGGTCGTCCCACCAATGCCTTAAGACCCGCACTGCTGATGTGAATGCCGCGATGAGCCAACCTCTCGCGAAACAGAAATTCGGCCGTAGGGCTGCGGCAGATGTTGCCTATGCAGACGATCAAAATACGTTTGAACACGTATGGAAACACTCCCATCGCTTGTGCTGGCACAAGACACCGTAAGCCATATCCCATTGTTAGCTGTATATTTCAACGTTTTCTGCCCTTACATGTGCCGCGTACGCACGCGCAATCAGGTCTCATCGTCTAAAGTTCAGATGAAGTTATAGCCCTGCATTCGTCAAGGCCACATGGATTTTTCAAAACATTTGGCATCACAAGACGTTTTCTACACACACGTGACGAAAAAAAGTCGCGCTCGACCACAGTTCATTTACGACACCGCGACACTGTCGCGAGCTTAATTAATTAAGCAAACGTAGCCGATATGAGAGGGTTTGTTATTCATAATTCCGCACTTGACGCCCAGTGCTTCAGCCGAGTGGCACAAACATCGAAACATGTGGAGTGCACATGAAAGTATCGTTTGTTTTGGCAGCGTTATTAGCAACATCAGTCCTGGCTGGGTGCGCCGTCGTTCCCGGACAACACATGTCCGAAAGCGCATTGTCCAATCCTGATAAAGGTCGTGTTCAGCTCGTGCAGATCACACCTGAATGGATCCAGAGCCAACAGGAAGTCCGACCATCACCGATTGCACCGGAACTGCTGAGCTATCGGCCCGAGTCCTATCGGATCGGCCCCGGTGACATGCTTTACATCACGGTGTGGGACCACCCTGAACTGACGGCACCGGCCGGCTCGCAGCAACAGACAAGCGCCAACAGTCGCCTGGTGCGTTCAGATGGCACGCTGTTCTATCCCTACGCCGGCATCATCCACGCGCAGGGCATGACCGTTGACGAGTTGCGCGATGCGATCACCAGCAAGCTCACCAAATTTGTACCCAACCCCCAGGTGGACGTTGCTGTTACGAGCTACGGTAGTCAGCTGATTACGCTGCAAGGTGCTTTCAACAGGACCGACCCGCAGCAGGCGACCACTGTTCCCCTGACACTTGCGCAGGCGATTGGTACGGCAAGCATCGATCTTGGGCATGCAGATTTATCCAATCTCGTGTTGACGCGCGATGGGCAGGATTACCATATCGATCTGAACACCATCAGCAAGGCCACCGAGCAGTCCATTTTTCTGAAACCCGGTGATCGTCTGTTTCTCGGATACAACGACGACAAGGAGATCTATGTGATGGGCGAAGTGATGCGCCCGCAGGCGATTCCGTTCAGAACCGATGATTTGACGCTGACTCAGGCATTAGGGCGCGCCGGCGGATTGGATCCGGTGACGTCCAGCGGCAAGTCGGTTTATGTGATTCGCGGTGTAAAGAATCTGGCCGCCGAACCCGCCACGGTATTTCACCTCAACGCACGCTCACCCGCGGCATTTGCGCTGGCTGACGATTTCCGTGTGAGGGCCGGTGACGTGGTGTGGGTCGGCGCGGCAGCGATCACGCAATGGGGCCGCTTCCTCAGCCAGTTGGTGCCGCTTTCCAGCCTGGTTGGCAATGCAGCCTTCGCCAAGGAGCAGATCAACGCGACACCATAACGATGGCGTCGTTTGGGTTCCGCAGATGGGCGCCGGTAAAACGGCGCCTTTTTTTATTTGCCAGGGCCTGAACGAAGCCGCTCGATTTCGGCGTAGGCCGCATCCAGCTCATTGCGCAATGCCTGATTGCTCTCCAGCAACTGCTGAATTTCCTGGCATTGCGAAATCACTGAACGAAGCACGTCGCTTTTCACCGTGACGTGGCGCGCGCGATAGGCCCGCATGCGTTCGGCAGCGGTTTTGGCGTTGCCGGTGGGCGGCCGTCCTCGTCGCTTTTTGTGGGAAAGCAGCATGGCAATGGTTCCTGGATCGCGAGGATCCACCATGGCGGCACTCCTTTTGTGTTGAACTTGGCGCAATTTATTGTAACGTTACGTAAAATGCAACAAAAAAAATAGCTGCATTCGCTGCAAGCCAAGGGCGGCGCTAAAAAGGGTGATCCCAGCTTTACAGTCATTCGGGCGAACGCCGAAATGACGACATGACAAAGCAGAACGGTTTCGCTGCAGCAATTTGCTCAGACAACAGCGCACCTTCCCTGACATGACTCGGGAAACGGACATAGCAGCAAAGCAAAACGGCCAACATTTGAAGCTGGTCGCACGCGTATCGTTAAACCCCACTCCTTGCGAGCAGGGATGTCAGCGTGTCATCACGCTATTTACTGGACAAGAATCTCGTCAGAGAACAGCCAAATATCGTTGGCTCCGCCCGTAAACGAAGCCGGCATGGTCTTGCGCTGATCGGCTTCCACGCGCAGGTAGCGCGTGGTAATGGCCTTATCCGAATGAAACCGGAATTGATGCGTACCGCCCGCGGATGACTGATCATCGGCGGGCGTATCGCTATAGAGCGACGTCCAATGCTGGCCGTCAGTCGAGACAGAAAAGACCACCCGTTCCGGCAGCAGAATCCTGGACTGCGTGGAGAACAGAAAGCCTACGTCGATAGCGTGAACGGCCGTTTCCTTTTGCAGATCGATCGTGGCGATCATGTCGCTGTCGTGCCAGGCCGCCCAACGACCGTCATGCAAATCCGCGCTCCCCCTCACACCATCAATCAGCGCGTCACCCGGCGCATACGACGCGTCGGCCGGCTGTGCAAAAGAAATGGAGTGGCCAGAAGCGAGATTGTTCGCCAAGGTGAAGAGGGTGGCGTTGTCGTAGCGCAAGCCGCGCCTGTAGGGCACCACTTTCAGCGTCCCTGCCCGTTCGATGTTTACCTCATCGCTGAAGGAAGGAGAGCGCTCCGTCGGGTCCGCACCATTGATGGTGTAGTGATTTTGCAAGTCGCTGAAGCCACGTTTGGCATGCAGCTGCCACCTATGCTGCTGTGCGTCCAATGCAATGGAGTAACTCACGACGGGCTGATCTTCCGGCCCGTAAGCCACGTTCTGGCTGTTCAGCCAGTCTTCCTGCGCATGCAGGCGCTGTTCGAAATCCGCATAGGCGGCATCGTCATGCGTTCCCGTCCACAGATTTTCGGCAAAGGCGATCAAACGCGGGTACATCTTGGATTCGGCGTTGAACGGATTGGCGCGCTCGCTCCACAACGGCGCTTCGGCGCCAAGGATCTGCGCGCGGTGTTGCTTGAACACAGCGTCATCGCCCGGTGTGTCGGGTGACGTGTGTCCCGTGATGTCGGTGCTGTAGACATTCTTTACGGTGAGGCGGTCCAGCGGAGCATCCAGATAGAACGGACCGGCAATGATGACGCGGTTGCCATTCAACAGCGCTTTGCGCGCCTCGTCATCGCCTCGCCAGATTTCGATGATGGCGTTCTTGTCCGCGCCGCCTTCGAGTATTTCATCCCAGCCGATCAGGGTTTTGCCCTTGCTGTTGAGATAGCTTTGGATGTGCTTGATGAAGTAGCTCTGCAGCCCTTCTTCATCCTTCAGGCCTTGCTCGTGCATCAACGCCTGACAGGAGGCGCAATCCTTCCAGCGATCCTTGGGCGTTTCATCGCCGCCAATGTGCACGTATTGCGAGGGGAACAAGCCCATGACTTCGTCCAATACGTGTTGCAGGAACACGAACGTCTCAGGATTACCCACGCAGTAGATATCCTTGAACACGCCCCAGGTGGTAGGCACCGTCAAGGGTTGTTGCGTGCAGGAGTATTCGGGGTACGCCGCCAGCGCCGCCACGCTGTGACCCGGCATCTCGATCTCGGGGATCACCGTGATGTTGCGCGTACGCGCGTAATCCACTAATTCGCGCACGTCCTGCTGCGTATAGAAGCCACCGTAACGACTGCCGTCGGCCTCGGTGCGCCACGCGCCCACTGACGTGAGCTTAGGGTAACGGCTGATCTGAATACGCCAACCCTGGTCTTCGGTGAGATGCCAGTGGAAGGTGTTGAGCTTGTAGTAGCTCATCAAGTCAAGCTGTTTCTTGATGAAGGAAACTGGATAAAAATGGCGACCTACGTCGAGCATGAAACCGCGATAGGCGAAAGTGGGCCGATCTTCGATGCGAAGAGCCGGTATCACCGTGGACGATGCGTGCTGGATCGGCAGCAACTGACGTAACGTCTGCACGCCCCAGAATAGCCCTTTGTCGCTCGACGCCTGAATGATCACGCCACGCGGCGTAACCGAAAGGCGATAAGCCTCCTCGCCCTGAACCGTCGGATCGATCGCCAGCACAACGCCATGCGCGTGCGGGCTGCGCGACAGTCTGATCCCGGTCTGCTGATAAACCGATTCGCGCAGAAAGGCGACGATTTCCTGTGCACGCGCACCTTCCGGTGCATCGATGCCGGTATGTGCATCAAGTCGATAACTGCCCTGCCTCACCTCCATGTGCTGCGGCTTGGGAATGATGCTGATTTCCGCCATTGCCTGCGTACTTGCGAGAACGGCCAACACGCCAAGACACCAGGTCAAGAGGGATTTCAACATCAGATGAATTCCTTGCAAAAAAACCAAATCGTTACCCCGAAAAAAAGCGAGCCCGGCATCACGCCGGGCTCGCAAGTGGGGATCAATCAATCTTGTAGTTGAACGTGAGGAACATCTCGCGGCCGTTGTATTCACTACCGGTCTGGCCCGTCGTGACGAACTCGAAACCACCGGCGTAATACGGGATCTCGGCGACCTTGTCGAAGATGTTGGACACGGTGAGCTTCAGGCTGGCCCTGTCGTTGATGTTGTAGCCGACCGCGGTGTTCCAGGTGATCCACACCGGCGTATGACCCTGATACTCGGTGTCGGCAACGGTTACCGGGGTGCCATTGACGTTCACCTGGCAAACACCAGTGCTCACCGATTCCGTGCCACTTTGCACCGTAATCATGCTCGGCTGGATACCATTGGGCAGCGTATTGCAACTGCCATAGTTCGGGGCACGCATACCGCCGTCACGCAGACCGGAGATCGACACGTCCCAGGCGCCCTTGTGCCAATCGCCAATCCACGTGATCCTGCTCGCCACGTTGTTATAGCGGGTGTTTTGCAAGGCATCAGAAGCCAGCACGCGCTGCTTGTACGAGAGGTTGTCGGTGTAGTTGATGCTGGCGCGGAAGTCACCGTAATCGTCGGTGTGCAGCTTGTAGTCCAGCGTGGAATCGATGCCGCTCACGTACAGCGAAGCCTCATTGATCGGGCCCGATTCCTCCGAAACGATCTGGCCAGCCGCATTGCGCTGAACCATCTGGGTCACCATCTTGCAATACGCCGAGCCCTGCACATGCGCCGTATATGGCGACAAAGCCGATGAACCGTTTACCTGCAAGCCGGTAAGGCAACCGGCCTCGTCAGCCAGCACGGTGATCGGGTCGAGGTACTCGATGGAGTTGTCCACGCCCATGTGCCAGTAGTCGGTGGAGAACGACAGGCCCTGCACACCCGGAATCTGCCACACGAAACCATAGGTCCAGGAGTGGCCGGTCTGCGGCAGCAACAAGCGGCTGCCCTCGGTGGTCAAGTTGTAGTACTGCGAGGTTGGGCGCTGCACCTGGCTGCACCATGTGCTGTTGGCCTGGCCCGCCTTGATGGCGTTGATGCATTGCAAGGGATCGACGTAATCACCGATCGGCGAGGTCGAGCCGGTCAGGTAGATGGCCTGCATGTCCGGCGCCTTGAAGTTGGTGCCGTAGCTGCCGCGGATCAACAGACCATCATACGGACGCCATTCCAGACCCGTATTCCAGGTACGGGCGATGTCGGCGCTGCTGGCGTCGTTGTACTTGTCCAGGCGGCCGGAGATGGTCCAGGTCACCGAATCCAGCACCGGTACGCGGAACTCGTTGCCCACCGAATAGCGCTGGCGAGTGCCACCACCGGTGAGATATGCACCGAACGGATTCTGGAAGTTGTCGTTATCGCCGCGCGCATCGGGCGACAGCAGGAAGCCGTTGTGCGCCGCTTCCACCACCGCCGCCCAGCCGATCGGATCCTCACTCACCCACGGCAGCTTGAAAAGGTCACCGTTGATGCGGAACTGCACCTGGTCCAGCCACGACGAGGAAGTGTTCTCACCATTGACCGCGAACTGGCTGTATTGCTGCGGCGTGATGGGATTCCACCACTGCTGCCAGTTCATGGCATAGATGGGGATCGTGGTGCTGCCGCCGCCATTGATGGCGCTGTTGCCCGAGACGGTAGTGGTGCCCAGCTGCTTGCCTTGGAAGAAGTTGGTCATCGCATTGATGTCGATGCCCGTGTAGTCCTCGCGCACGGTGTACTTCTGGCTGTTGAGGTTCAAGTCCCAGTTGAACTGGCTGTCATCGAAGCTACCTCGCAGGCCGGTCTGGATATTCCAGTTTTGCTCGCGGTCGTGGGTGTTGGCCGACGTGCCCATTTCCTGCGCCGTCAACTGGCGCACGGCCTGGCTGATGACCTGGCCCGTACTTTGGTCATAGAACGGACCGGTGGCGAATTCGGGCAACTGGGTGTTGGAAATACCCACCGTGTCATACAAGGCCACCGAGCCATACGCCTGCAGGCTGGTGCCCTTGAAATCGTACTCGCCGGCCAGGTAAGCGTTATTGCTGCGACTGCCGGGTGTCAGCACCCAGTTCTGGAACAGGGCGGGCTGCGAACAGTAGTAACCGTTATTCGTCACGCTGGCGATCTGGGTGCCGTTGGTGGTGACGCTATGCGATTGGCTCAGCTGCGAGTTGGTGAACTTCCCGCAGGTACCCGCCGGCGGCGTGATGTACTGGCCCGAGCCGTTCTGCGCGGAGAGGGCGATCGCGCCTTGCGCGTCGTACTGGTAGCCGAACATGCGCGAAGCCGGGCTCCAGGAGCCGTAGCCGGCAGAGGACACCGAGTCCTGATACGGACGATCCATGCCCCACAACGCCGTACGGTTGGACTTCTCCGCGTTGTAGAGGATGTGCCAGTTGTCGCCGGACTTGCCGCCGAAGAAGTTGATGTCGCCATAAGCGCGGCCGCCACGGGTGGCACCGCCGCCAGTGACTTGCAGTTCGTCACCCTGGTAGTTCTTCTTCAGGATCACGTTGATGACACCTGCCACCGCGTCCGAGCCGTAGATCGACGAGGCACCGGAGGCCAGCACTTCGATATGGTCGATCATGCCGGTGGGGATGTTGTTGTAGTTCTGGAAGTTGCTCTGCTTGTTCAACGGCTGCGGGTAATCCACCACACGATGGCCGTCGATCAACAACAGGCTGAAGCCAGGGCCGACGTTACGCAGGTTGACCGAGCGCGCATTGACCGAGCTGGAACCCCACGAGGACGGATCCGATGTCTGCTGGCCAACCTGCGGCAACGAATCGAGGAATTCCCATAGCGTGGTGAAGCCCTCGTCTTTGATCTGCTGGCCAGTGATGGAGACCACGGGGGTGGGTCCCTCGATCTCCGTGCGCGGGATCATCGAACCGGTGACGGTGACTGTCTGCAGCTGCTGCGCACTTTTCTGGTTGGCTGGCGGCTGGCTGGATGACGTGCTCTGCTGATTCGTCTGCGAATTACTGGTAGACGTTGTCGATGTCTGTGCGAAAGCAAATGGTGCAAAAAGCGCAAGCGACAGCGAACTGGCCAACACGCCTCGCCGTAAGTGAGTGCTCTTCATTGTTTCTCCCCTCCCGGTGAAAAATCGAGTTTCTTGCCGTCCAGACCCCCTATAAGTCCGAACCGGCATACATGGATTGTGTAATGACGATTTTCTAAGTCTTAGTGTTGTTCTCTAACTGTGGGCAGCGTGGGGGTCATAGAGGGTGTGCGCGGCCCTCCGTCGAGGTTTTCGCAGCATCATCGTCCGTGCCGATGCAATGTCCGGAGGCCTGCGTGTCTCCCGAGCATGCAGACCAAATAGATAACGACGTAAACGCAGGCGTGCTCATGAGCGAACGTCCTGCGCACCCTGCCGGGCGTGATCCATCAACCAGCTTGCCGCGCCGATCACGCCAAGCTGCGCGTGATCCACCACATGCACGGGCACGGTCTGCTGGAATGGGCGCATCACGCCTTTATCGAGAAAGCGGCTGACGAAACTGCTGCGCGCCATGAAATCGGTCATGCGCGAGAGGAACCCGCCGGCTACATAGATGCCGCCCGTTGCGCCATAAAGCATCGCAAGATCGCCGGCAAAAGAACCTAGCCAGCCACAGAACAATTGCAAAGTCTCGACGGCCTGCGTGTTTGCGCCCGTACATGCCGCCGCCGTTACGGCGGAAGGCTCGTGCAATTCTGCGTGTACGTTGTCGAGCCGACACACTGCCTGATACAGGCGCAGCAGTCCGGGACCTGAGAGCACGTAATCGTAAGGAATGTGCGTGTCCGCTTGGGTCAGCTCACCAAGCACAGCCTGCTCGCGACCCACACGCGCCGCCAATTGGATATGCCCGGCTTCGGTAGCGAGCACATTTGGCGGATTGCCCGGCAGACGCACCGCCACGCCAAGCCCAGTGCCAGGACCCACTACGACCACGGGACCTTCATCGCTGGTTGCGCGTCGAGGATCGTGCAAGCTTGTGACGCTATCAGGGTTCAAATACGCGGTGCCGTAGGCGAGTGCCTGAAAATCGTTGAGCACTTCCACGCGGCTCAATGCCAACGTCTTTTCCAACTCTGCCGGTGCAACAGGCCAGCGAAGGTTGTTGTTTACTACCGCGCCTTCATGCAGAAAGCCGGCGCAGGCAAGCACGAGGCGCTGTGGCTTTACCGCAAAGGCTTCACAAAACGTGCGGACAATAGCGTCGAAGCCGGCAAAATCGGCGCACTTGTAGACGCGATACGCCAGCATGGTCGGTACACCATGCGCAGGCTGGGATCTAATCAGGCCGATACGCGCATGCGTACCGCCAACATCGGCCGCGAGAAACAGTTCTTGCGCGCCAGGCAGAGACATTACAGCTGCCATGGACGCGCCTTCTTGCGCTGCATCGACATGGCATGGATCGGCTGGAATGGAAACATGGTAGCCACCGTCGTCACGCACGATGAAACTCCGCGCACGGCCAAGCCATGAGAGGTTTAGGCAATTGCATGGAATCCCTCATATCCCCTCCGGTGTCGCGAAGCCCGATTCCATTCCAGCCCCATTCATATACGAAAACCCATTTCATATTTATGTATTACAAGCTTATGTGGCGGTTTAGATCGAGGCAAGTTGCAGCGCAACAGGCGGCTGCTTTTTTTGCATATCTCGGAAAACATAGGCGGCCATTCCCCCTCAGATTTGCCGCGGGTCGATCACTAAATGGGCAATCCGGCGCCGCTGCCACGTGTAGGTCACGTGCAGCCTGCCATCGGCGGCCTGGATGACGGCCGGGTAGGAAAATTCGGCGCCAGGCTGCTGTTCCAAGGTGAGTACACGCTTCCAGTGCTCACCATCACTGGAGACGGCAACGGCCAGCGTTCCACGGCCATTCCACCAATCCTTCCCATGAGTGGTCGGGTTATAGACCAGGCAGGCACGTCCGTCGGCCAGCATGACCGCATCGATCCCGGAATTGGGATTGGGCACATCCAGTAACCGCATCGGCGACCAGCTATGCCCGCCGTCGGTGGACCAGGTACTGAACAGGCGATCCTGCCTGGTGCGGCCGATGGCTTGCAGCTTCCCGCCGCGCCACGGCAGCAGGCTTGGTTGAATGGCTTCGATGGCCTCCGGGTTGGGCACCGCCTGACTGAGCCGCCAGGTCTTGCCGCCATCGCCGGAAAGCTCGAAATGAATGGTCCAGTGTCCCAACTCATTACTCGAAGGACTGACTATCTCGGCGTCGGCGAGCTGCACCGGCTTGTCCTTGATCGGCCCCAATAGCCCGGCCGCAAGCGACTGCGGGGCAGACCAATGCGCGCCATCGTCCGTGGAGGTCTTGAACATCCCGCGCCAGTGTTGCGGATCGGGCCCCACCTTATAAAAAAGCATCAGCGGGCCACCGCGCGGAAGAAACAGCACGGGATTCCAGGTTGGCTCCCGGCGTCCATCAGGCTGCTCGCCGTTTGCCACCTCCACGGGCACGCTCCAATGCCCCTGCAGCTGGCGCGACACCCATATACCGACGCTCGGGTCGCGTTCCTGTTTTCCGCCGAACCACGCAGCAACAAGTCCTGACGGCGTTTCCACCAGTGTGGATGCATGACTCTGCCGGGTGGGCGGCGAAACGGCGACGAACTCCCGCAGCACGATCGGATGCCCCATGACGGTGACAGGCGTAAGGGCCAGAATGATTCCGCCGTACAAAAGCCGGCGCAACGCCGTGAGCATCGTCATGTCATTCGGACGTCTGGCTGTCTGGCTTGATCCAGATCGGTTGCGTCACACCGCGCAGCACGGGTTGCGCGGTCGTCTGCAGATCAAACACCACCACCGTGTTGTCGCCGCGTTGTTGCCACGGTGCGGGAAGATAGAGCGAACGTTGCGGGCCGATATTCCAGATGCGCCCGAGATTGTGCCCATCCACCCACGCAAAACCTTTGCCGAATGCTTGCACGTCAAGAAACGTGTCCAAGGGTGTGCCGGCGTGAAAGTGGCCACGGTGAAACGCGGGACCCGCCACCGGACCGGTTGTCCAGCCGTGAATATCATCGGGCGATTGCATCGGTAGCGGATAAACCTGCCAGCCATGCAGCGCCTTGCCGTCCAGCAGCACCGGATCCACCAGCCCCGCCCGGCCATCTGCCAGGTGTGGCCCGTAATTGATGCGCCCGGTGTTTTCCACGAGCACATCGATGGTGTGCGAGCCGCTATCGAGCGCGATAGGCAAACTCACTTGCTTGAGGCGCCGGTCCACCGTACCGATGAGCGCGTGATCAACATAGACCGACGCGTAATCACGCACATCGCCCAGATACAGCGTGCCTTTCAATGGACCTGATGCGTGTGTGCGATAAAGGATGTACCCGTAAGCCTGGCCGAAGACCTCCATCGGCTGCGGCTGATCGACCGCGATGGACGCAGGCAAGTTATCCCACAACGATGCCGATTCATTGAGCGTGAAAGGCGGAATATTCGTAAAGCGCGTAGCCGGCGGCAATGGCGGCGGCGTCACGCCAGTGGCTTTGGCTATGACATCACGAAACATCGCGAACTTTGGCCTCGGTCGTCCGGCTTCGTCCAGCGGCGCGTCATAGTCGTAGCTGGTGGTTTGTGGCGCGTAATGATCGGCCGGCCCACTCTGGAAATTCGCGCCATTCATGAATCCGAAGGTCGTGCCACCTTCGAACATGAAAATGTTGAACGAATAACCCTGGGCGAGCATCCACGCCAGCTCCTTCGTCTGGGCATCGGCATCGGTATGCGCATGCGGGCCGCCCCATTGATCGAACCAGCCGGCCCAGTATTCACCCGCCATCTGCGGTTGCCCAGGGCGGAATGCTTTCAATGCGCCGAACGCCTGCTTTGCTTCGCCTGTTCCGAAATTGACGACCGCGAGCACACCCGGCAGCGTGTCGTTGCGCAGCTCAATGGCACCATCGGATGTAAACATCAAGTCAGTCCCGAGGCCCGCGCGGATCAGTAACTGATGGATATCCTCCATGTAGGTGCGATCATCACCATAAGAGCCGTATTCGTTTTCCACCTGCACGGCAATGATCGGGCCACCGTGCGCGGCCATGAATGGCGCTAGCTCTTTACCCAATCGCTGGAAGTAATGATCGACCGCGTGCAGATACGTTGGATCTTGCGTGCGTACGTGCGAATGCGGATCGGCGAATAGCCAGGCCGGAAATCCGCCCGCTTCCCACTCCGCACATACGTACGGACCCGGTCGGACAATGACATCGAGCCCCTGCTGCTGTGCTTCGCGCAGAAACGCGGCGACGTCGTTGTTGCCGCTGAAATCGAATTGACCGGGCTTGGGCTCGATCAAATTCCAGTACACATAAGTAGTAATGGCGTTTAGACCCATGGCGCGCGCCTTGCGCAGGCGGTCTTGCCAATACGCGCGCGGGATGCGTTGAAAATCCATCGAACCGGAGATGATTTGATGTACTTTGCCGCCGCGCACGAAGTGGTCGCCTTCGATGGTGACAGGGGTCGCGGCATATATGGGCATGCTCAGCAGAAGGGCCGCACCGATCATGCACGCGCCGAGCAGATTGAGGCCGTGAAGCAGCGGTGTTTTCATCGCGGTAATGCCTCGCTTCCGTTGATGCGGAACTCTTCGCTAACCCCTTCGCTGTAATCCGGCTGGCCGCCGCCGATATACACGCGGTAATGCCCCGCCTCGACGGCGCGCAGCCCTGCGGCATCCACATCGCTCAGTTGCCTGGAATCGAGCTCGAAGCGCACCGTGCGGCTCGTCTTCGCTACAAGATGCACGCGCTGGAAACCCACCAATGCACGACGCGGCGCATGCGGATCATCCAGCGATTGCAGATAAAGCTGCACGACTTCATCGCCGTCGCGATCACCGTCATTGCGCACGACGGCGCTCACCGTCAGCGGGTTACCCGCAGCGAGTTCCGATGTCGACAACGTGGGGTCGGTGTAATCAAAGTGCGTGTAGCTCAATCCATAACCGAATGGATAAAGCGGCGTTCCGGTGAAGTAGCGGTACGTACGACCCTTCATCGCATAGCTGACATAGGGCGGTAGATCGCGCGTGGATGCATAAAACGTCACGGGCAGACGCCCGGCCGGGTTGTAATCGCCCGCCAGCACCTTCGCCACCGCCTCGCCACCCGCTTGCCCTGGATACCAGGCCGCGATAATCGCGTCGGCATGCGCCTTGGCCCAATTCATCGCCACGGCACTGCCTGACATCAGCACGACCACCAGCGGTTTGCCGCTGGCGGCGGCGGCTTCGAGCAACGCACGCTGCGCGGAGGGCAATGCGATATCCGTGCGATCGCCGCCGTCAAAACCGGGCACTTCGATCTTCAGCTCTTCACCTTCCACGTCCGGCGACAGACCGACGAATGCGACGACGGCATCGGCACGGCGGATCGTCGTTGTCACATGCACCAGCTGCGCTTGCGCCGGGGCAAGCCATTGCAGGCGCACGCCCTGGTCTTCACCGCTGTGCACATAATCCAGGCGCAGTGTATGCGGGCGATCGTCGTCGATATGCAGGTGCGCCTGCATGTGCATGTCATCGCCGTCGTCCACGATCACTGGCTTGTCATCGATGAACAGCCGCACGGGATCATGGCCTTTGCAATCGAAGCAACGATCGACATGGATGGCCAGCGTGTAATCGCCCGGTCCTGGAGGAAGCCATTGCCCCGTCCATCGCACGGCGTACTGGCGTGTCTTGGCGCCATCGATCGGCGTAACGTGATCCCAATCGAAGTCGATGCGGCGATCGGTGCGTGTCAGGCGTGGCGTGCCGCTGAAATCGGTGTTGTCGAAATACTCACCCTTGAGCCCCGCCGCTCCGGCCGTGCGCAGCGCCGTTTCCGGAATCGGAATGGGGACACCGTCGGCCACCGGCGCACCTTGCGCGTAGTCGATGTGATCCGCACCAAAGCGCTCGCGCAGTCCTTCCAAGGGCGTAACCGGTGCGCGTGCGGTGCCGTGATAGTTGGCTTCCAGCGTTTCGAGCGTATCGGCATTGGGGCCGATCACGGCAATACGTGTGCCTGGATGCAACGGCAGTGTGTTGTGCTCGTTCTTCAGCAATACGATCGATTCGAGCGCGGCCTGCAAGGCCAGGCGCTGATGCGCGGCACTGTCGACCTGATCCATGCCGATGCCGGCATAAGGATAACTGCCATCACCCCACTCACCCAAGCGATACCGTGCGGCGAACAATCGCGTCAGCGATGCGTCGATGATGGATGGGGTTACATAACCCTTCTGCACCGCGCTGAGCAGATCTGCATACGCCGTACCGCAATCCAGATCGGTACCCGCACGGATCGACGCGGCGGACGATTGCGCATTGTCAGGCTTGAAGTAGTGGAACTTGGTCATGTCGTCGATCGCATCGCAATCGGAAACGACATAGCCCTTGAAACCCCAGTCCTGACGCAGCAGCGTGGTAAGCAGATCGCCCCGCGCACACACCGGGGTGCCGTGAAGGGCGTTGTAAGCACACATCACCGAACCGGCATGCCCTTGCGTCACGGCGGCGCGAAATGCAGGTAGATAGGTGTCGGCCAGATCGTGCGGGGATACATCCACATCGAAACCGTGGCGCCCCGCTTCGGGCCCGCTGTGCACGACAAAATGCTTGGGCGTGGCGATCGCGCGCGGATGATCGGGATCGTCGCCTTGAATACCGCGAATGAAATGCACCGCGAGCTGGCCGGTGAGATACGGATCTTCGCCGTAGGTCTCCTGTCCCCTGCCCCAACGGGGATCGCGGAAAATATTGATATTGGGCGACCAGATGGTGAGCCCTTGATAACGCACATGATCGTGCCCGCTGCCGGAGGCATTGAATTTGGCGCGCGCCTCGGTGGATACCGTGGTGCCGACGTCTTGCAGCAACGACGTATCCCAACTCGCCGCCAGGCCGATCGCCTGCGGGAACACGGTGGCGTAGCCGTTGCGCGCGTTGCCATGCAGGCCTTCGCTCCACCAGTCATAGGCGGCGATACCTAAGTGCGGGATCGCCGGCGCGCCGCTTTGCAATTGCCCGATCTTTTCGCTCAAGCTCATCTTGGCGACAAGCGCCGCGGCCTTCGCTTCAGGTGCGGCGTCTTGCGCGCAGGCCGCGCTCATCGTAAAGAGCAACAGGCCGAACAGCGGCGCCAGACGCAAAGGGGTGGCACGCGTTTTCATATAAGGTTCCACCGTGTCATGCCGCCCCTCTCGCGCGATCGATGCATTAGCGGGATACCACGGGCAGCTCGTCCCATACTTTCGGATCTTCCGAGCCGAGCACCCACGAGCAGAAACCCTCCAGCCCATATTGCTTCACGAGGTCGTAGCGATCGCGGAAGCTGTGCGCATCGGGCATGAACACCCATTCGCGCATATCGTCGCGGTAGAAGTAATACCAGGACTCGTGTTCCACCGGATCCCACTGCACGGTTATATGGCGCTCACGGGCCAGCGGTATCGATTCGTCCGCATCCATATAGGCGCCTTCGATGTTGGATGACTCCGTACCATCGGCGCGCACGGGATTGCCCGTAAACCAGTGATAACCGTAAAGCGCGATACCCAGGGAAAGCTTTTCTTTGGGCACGTACTTCAGCGCGTATTTCAATTGCTCGAGCATCCACGGCATGCCATCCACCGGCCCCGGCACGGTCCAGCGCGTGTGCTGGTCGTAGGTCATCAAGCAGATCAGGTCGGCGTATTTGCTGAGTGCGGCAATATCATAGACACCGCGCCAGTACTGCCACATCCATTTGGCGAATTGCCCGCCGCCGGCATGCCCTGGTGCGTTAGGCACCACGGCGATCGAAAGCTTCAGGCCATGCTTATGCAAGGCTTCGGCCGTCTGCTTGGCCAGCAACGTAAAGGCGTCACGGTCTGTCCAGGAGATGCTTTCGAAATCGAACTGGTAACCGACGTAGCCGTATTCCTCCGCCTGCTGCAGCATGGACTCGATCATGTGCTGTTTGGCGGTCTCGTCGTGCATAAATTGGTGGAACCCGTCGCGCCCGTCCGTCATGGAAATGATAGGCATGACCGGCAGGCGATGCTGTTTGGACAGCTCGAGCACGTAAGGGTCTGGCGCACCGTTCACCAAACCCTGCTTATCCACCCCATACCAGGTCGGAACGAGCGTGCCGATCTTGTCGATATGTGCGGTGAACGAGTTGATCGATTTGCGCGTACCCATCAAATAGAACAGCGCGTCGGGCTGTTTTGCGCAGGCTGCGCCGCAGACCAGCGCTGCGAGCAGGAAGCATACGAACTTTTTCATCGGGCTTTCCTCACGTTCCCATTTCTATGCGATAGACGTAGGCGTAATGGCCTACCGGCTGCTTGGATAGCGACAGATGCAAGCCGTCGGGCTGTTGCTTCCACTCGACGCGCTGGCCATTGGCCAGCAGGCTTACGGCACGCACAATGGTGACGCGATCTATGCCACCAAGCCGTGGCGCGTGTTTGGCGAAGGGCCTACCGAAGTGGTCGGAGGCTCGTTCCAGGACACCAAGACCAAGCCCTATACGCCACAGGATTTCCGTTTCACGACCCGCGATGGCGCGCTTTACGCCATCGAACTGGCGTGGCCGCAAGACGGCCAGGTCGTGATTCATTCGATCAAGCCGACAGACATTGGTTTTGAGCCAGCCGCCGATGGCACGCAAGATCGTTTGCGCATCCTCGGGGATGGTGCCGTCCGCACGCGGGCCGATATTGAGCATCAGGTTGCCATTCTTGCTGACGACATCCACCAGCAGATGGATGATCTCCCGCGGCGACTTGTACGTGTCGTGCTGGATGTATCCCCATGATGCATTGCTGATGGACGTATCGGTCTGCCAATGATCCTGCTGGATACCAACGAGCTGTCCACGCTCGATATCGAGCGTACCCGCGCCTGGCGCGAAATCGTGCATCTTGTAATTGACGACCACACCACCGCGATGCGCACCTTCGTTGTAGTAGTAGGCCAGCATCTTCGGCAACGTATTGCGGAAGGTGGGGTGGCCGATCCACCAGTCGAAATAGATGAGGTCGGGATGGTAGCGATCGATCAGCTCGGCCGTGCGCGCGAGCCAGTCATCCAGCCAGGCCTGCGAAACGTAGGTCCAGTCGTTGGCGAGGTCTTCGTCGTTTTTCGTCAGATGCGCTTCGGCCGGACCGTACAAGCCGGCGTAGCGCGGATCGTTCACATCGGAATCGAACGTACGACCGCCAGCGAAAAACCAATCGTGTTCAGCGCGATGCGATGAAACGCCAAAATGCAGGCCTTCCCCGCGCACTGCCTTCTCAAGCTCGCCGATCACATCGCGATGCGGCCCCATCTTGGCCGCCGTCCAATCCGACAGCGACGAGTCGTACATCGCAAAACCATCGTGGTGCTCGGCAACCGGCACCACGTAACGCGCACCGGCCTCCTTGAACAAGGCGGCCCAGGCCTGCGGATCGAAATGCTCCGCCTTGAACATGGGAATGAAATCCTTGTAGCCGAACTTCGACTGCGGCCCGTATGTGGCCACGTGATGCGCGAATTCCGGCGTACCCTGCTGATACATGTTGCGCGAATACCATTCGCTGCCAAACGCCGGTACCGAATACACGCCCCAGTGAATGAAGATGCCGAACTTCGCGTCGTCGTACCACGCCGGCGAACGGTAGTGCTGCAGCGATGCCCAATCCGGATGGAACTGTCCATCGTTCATGTGCTGGTCGACGCGGGCAATAATCGCCTTGCGCTGAGGCTCGAACTTGGCGGTCGCCTTCTGCCAGGCAAGGTCCGCCGCTTCAGGAGACAGCGTCTTGTAGGTCGGTGCCGTGGAGGATTGTGCCGCGACGGCGCCACACGTGCCGCACAGCAGTGCGGCACCAAGCAACAAGAAAAACCGTTTCATGGCTCGATCCTTTTCCACGGCACTGCAAAGAAAAAAACCGATCGCGAAAAGCAAGGGGAAGAGACGCGGCGCCGCGATCGGGGTTGGAAAAACGTTGGGTCAACACTCTCCAAAATACGTATTTGCGATGGCCTATGCAGGTTTGTGGAGCGCTCGGCGATACCTCAGAGATCGATGCAGCGATGGCGCTCGCCACCCGAACGCACACCGATATCGGTGTGCATATCGACGTGCCAGTTCGCCGCGCCCACCACGCCATGCGCGCCATGGTCGATCACGCGGATCGGTACCTTCTGCAAAAACGGACGCATCACGCCCTTGTCGAGAAAGCGCTCGACCAGCGTGCTGTCGCGCATGAAATCGATCATCTGAAAAAGAAAGCCGCCAGCCAGGCAAACACCGCCCGATGCGCCATACAGCATGGCCAGGTCGCCGGCATACGAGCCAAGCCAGCCGCAGAACAGCGACAGCGCTTCACGGGCCATCTCGTCGCGCCCTTCAAGGGCGCGCTCGGTGATGGCCGATGGCTCGAGCAAGGACGGATAGCGATCGTGGATGGCGCACAACGCCACGTAGATGCGATGCAGGCCAGGACCCGATAGCACCGTTTCATGAGAAACGTGATTGCCCGGCTGCGCCAGGCGCGCCAGCACGTGTTGCTCGATGCCGATGCGCGCAGACAACTGCGTGTGGCCCGCTTCGGTGGCCATCACCCGCGCAGGTTGTCCCGGCAGCCACACCGCAGCGCCCAGCCCGGTACCGGGCCCGATCACCACCACGGGACCTGCGCCGGCATCGTTGGACATGGCTGGCTTGAGCATCGCCGCGCCATCGGTGGCGCCATGCCCAACGGCGTAGGCAAGCGCCTGCAGATCGTTGAGAAACCACACCTCTTCAAGCGCCAGTGTTTCCTTCAGGCGCTGCAGCAGCACGGGCCACACCAGGTTCTTGGTGATCACCGCGCCAGCATGCAGATAGCCCGCGCAGGCAAGCACCAGCGCACGCGGATGCGCATCGAACTCGAGGCAGAAGCTGCGAAGGATGTCTTCCAGATGGGGATGGTCGGCGCAGCGGTAGACGCGATACGCCACCGTCGTCGTCGGCTGGCCGGCGCTGCCCCGCTCCATCAGCGCGATGCGCGCATGCGTGCCGCCGATGTCAGCGGCCAGGAAGCGGTCACCGCCATCCACGGGGCTGGCCATGCCGATAGGAGCCGCCCGCTCGCGACACTGTGAAGCCAGCAACGGCATGCCCGTGGCCATCGATCAACCCTCGCAGACGCGCAAGAGGCGCAAGGCCATAGCCTTTTTGCCGGCGCTTATCGGTGAAAACCGCATACCCCGCTCGCCCCCTGGGTTGGTGCCGCCGTTTGGATCGGCCGCCAATGTTCATTAGCAAAATGAAATTTCATATATGTTTTAGATCGAGCCAAATGGAAATGCAACAACTTTTTTCCAATCAGGCGCCCTCGCCGCTTTTCGGCACCTATAAATAACATGTTCATATATACACAGAGCGAAGTTTGCGCGATGATGCGGGGCATGGGGAGGACAGGGCGCGGGATCGCCCTGCCATAAGCAGCCGAACAAGTCATCGCGAGGACGAATGGCGCTACTGACGACCACGCCGGATCCAGCAACCACCAGCGCTCGGCGCTATGCGTGGCTCGCGTCGCGACTGTCCTTTGGCGGTGCGCCGGTCGGCAATCTCTATGCGTCGATGGACGACGTCTCGGCGATCGCCACCATCAACCATGCGTGGCAAAACGGCATCCGGCATTTCGATACCGCCCCCTACTACGGCTACGGCCTGAGCGAAACGCGCCTGGGTACGGCGTTGGCCGACATGCCGCGCGCAAGCTTCACGTTATCGACCAAGGTCGGGCGCCTGATCGAAGCCGATGCCGGGCAAACCCGTCACGGCGACGGCTTCATCGTCGACGGCCATCGCGCGCGCTTCGACTACAGCCGCGAGGGTGTATTGCGCTCCTTCGAAGCCAGCCTTAAACGCTTGCGCGTCGATCACATCGACGTGCTGCTGCTGCATGACATCGGTGCGCTTACACATGGCGACCATCATCCGACGATATTGCGCCAGGCATTGGAAGAAGCACTGCCCGCGATGGCGGAGCTGCGCGCACAAGGCGCGTGCAAGGCGATCGGCATCGGCGTGAACGAAGAGGCGGTGTGCCTGGATGTAATGCCGCGCTTCCCGCTCGACGTGATTATGCTGGCGGGTCGCTACACGCTGTTCGAACAGCAGCACAGCCACGCCGTGATGGCGCTGGCACGCACCAGCGGTACGGCGGTGCTCGCGGCGGGCCCGTACAGTTCCGGCCTGCTTGGCGACGCCAGCGGCCCCGGTCGTTTCTACAACTACGCACCTGCCGACGATGCGGCGGTGGCGCGTGCGCAGCAGTTCTACGACGTCCTTGCGCGCACACGCACCGACGTCGGTGCCGCAGCATTGCAGTTTCCGCTGGCGCATCCGGCCGTTGCCAGCGTGGTATGCGGGTTGCGCTCGGTCACCGAGGTGGATCAGGCCGTGGCGCGCATCCATGCCGATATTCCAGCCCAGGCATGGCACGCCCTGCGCGAGGCCGGATTGTTGCAGGAGGGCGTTCCCACGCCATGATCATCGTCGACGCGCACCAGCATTATTGGGAGCCTTCGCGCGGGGATTACGGTTGGCTTGCACAAGCGCCGGCAGCATTGCGCCGCGCGTTTCTGCCGAACGATCTCCGTGCACAGCGGCAAGCAGCGGGCGTGCAGTACAGCGTGCTGGTGCAGGCTGCACCGACCGAGGCGGAAACACGCTATTTGTTCGAGCTCGCCCATGAAGATGCTGCCGTAGTCGGCGTGGTCGGATGGGTGGACATGGAAACCGATGACGTAGGTGCGCATATCGAGGCGCTGGTCCGCGACGGTAACGGCCTGCTGCGCGGCCTGCGCCCGATGGCGCAGGACATCGCCGATCCGGATTGGCTGGCACGCCCCTCGCTCGACCGCGCATTCGATTGCATCCACGATTGCGGCCTCGCCTTCGATGCCTTGGTAGACATGCGCCATCTTCCCGCGCTTTTGCGCCGCCTGCACCGGCATCCGCACTTGAACGTCGTGCTCGATCACGCCGGCAAACCCGCCATTGCCGATGGACGCTTCGATCAATGGACGAGCTGGATCGACGAACTGGCGCAGCATCCACAACTTCATTGCAAGCTGTCCGGCCTGCTTACGCTGCTTGGCGAGCAAGTGGATGAGGATGCGATCGAACCTTACGTGGCGGATCTGTTTTCGCACTTCGGACCTGAGCGCCTGATGTGGGGCAGCGACTGGCCGGTACTCACCACCCACGCCGATTTCGCGCAGTGGCTGCGCATCGCCATGAAGCTGACCGAACGCTACGCGGCAGGATCGCTGGCCGAGGTGTTTGGCGCCAATGCGGTGCGCTTCTATGCACTGGACGTGGACCTGCCTGATCAGAACCTCATGCCTCACCAAAATCTAAGGAGTACGTCATGACCTTACCCATCGCACCCTGTCATCGGGAGACGCAGGCATGAGCGGACGACTGTCGGGAAAATACGCGCTGATCACCGCGGCCGGTGCCGGCATCGGCCGCGCTACGGCCATCCGGTTTGCGAAGGAAGGCGCCCGGGTGCTGGCAACGGATATCAACGCCGATGCACTGGCAAGCCTCAAGGCGGAAGACCCAGCCATCACGACGTGTCCGCTGGATGTCACCCACGCTGAGCAGATTCACGCGCTGGTGCGCGAACGCGGGCCCTTCGACGTGCTGTTCAACTGCGCCGGCTACGTGCACGCCGGCACCGTTCTGGATACGGACGACGTGAGCTGGCGCCGCTCCTTCTCGATCAACGTGGACAGCATGTTCCATCTGTGCAAAGCCGTGCTGCCGCCCATGCTCGAACGCGGGCGCGGCAGCATCATCAACATGTCCTCGGTGGCATCCAGCATCAAGGGCGTGCCCAATCGCTTCGCCTATACGGCGACGAAGGCTGCCGTCATCGGCCTCACGCGCTCGATCGCGGCGGACTTCGTCACGCGCGGCATCCGTTGCAACGCGATCTGCCCCGGCACCGTGAAAACGCCCTCGCTCGGCGAACGCGTGCGCGCACTGGGGGGCGATGAAGAAGCGCACTGGCGCAGCTTCGTCGAACGCCAACCGATGGGTCGCCTGGGCGACCCGGAAGAAATCGCCGCGCTCGCGGTGTATCTGGCTTCCGACGAATCGTCTTTCACCACCGGCACCGTTCATGTGGTGGACGGCGGCTGGTCCAATTAAAACGAGAGAGAACGTATGAAACTCGTACGCTACGGCCAAGTGGGCAAGGAAAAGCCCGGCCTTATCGATCAGAACGGCGCACTGCGCGATCTTTCTTCCGTCATACCGGACATCGATGCGCAGACGCTTGGCCGCAAAGGTCAGGCGCATCTTGCCGCGATCGATCCCGATACCTTGCCGCGCGTTTCAGGCGAGCCACGCTACGGCGCGCCGGTGGCGCACGTGGGCAAGTTCATTTGCGTGGGCTTGAATTACAGCGAACATGCCGCGGAAACCGGCGCGCCCACGCCCGAGCAACCCATTCTTTTCATGAAGGCCACCTCGGCCATCATCGGCCCGAACGACGACGTGATCGTGCCCAAAGATTCGGTGAAAACCGATTGGGAAGTGGAACTGGGCGTAGTGATCGGCGAAACCGCACGCAGTGTCAGCGTGGAAGATGCGCTTTCGTACGTAGCCGGCTACGTGGTGGTGAACGATCTTTCCGAGCGCGAGTTTCAGCTCGAACACGGCGGCCAATGGGTGAAGGGCAAGAGCTGCGATACCTTCGGCCCGATCGGCCCGTGGCTGGTCACCGCCGACGACGTTCCCGATCCGCAGCAGCTGGGTTTGTGGCTGACGGTGAACGGTCATCGTTATCAGAACGGCAACACGCGCACGATGATTTTCGGCGTGGCGCAGCTGGTGAGCTACATCAGCCGCTACATGACGCTGTTGCCCGGCGATGTGATCAGCACCGGCACACCGTCCGGCGTCGGCCTCGGCCAGAAGCCGCCGGTGTACCTGCGCGCCGGCGACATCGTCGAACTGGGTATCGACGGACTGGGTACGCAACGCCAGCTCCTGCGCGCGCATCCCAACCAAACATGATTTTTCTTTCTCTCCGCCTGGATTCAAGGACGGCTGCTACATGACGATGATTACGGCCCTGGACACGTTCGACGTTCGCTTCCCTACGTCGCGCGAACTCGACGGCTCCGATGCCATGAACCCCGATCCGGATTA
This sequence comes from Dyella monticola, assembly GCF_003363155.1. GTDB lineage: Bacteria > Pseudomonadota > Gammaproteobacteria > Xanthomonadales > Rhodanobacteraceae > Dyella_B > Dyella_B monticola. The sequence continues at coordinate 404,942 of NZ_QRBE01000002.1, forward strand.
CTCGGCCGCCTACGTGATCATGCGCACGGATCAGCCGGGCCTGGCCGGCTACAGCCTCGCCTTCACCATCGGACGCGGCAACGATGTGCAGAAGGCTGCCATCGATGCGCTCGCCCATCACATCCTGGGGCTCGACCTGCGGGAAGTGGCCGGCGATCTGGGCGGCTTTTCCAAGCGCTTGATCAACGACTCGCAGTTGCGCTGGCTCGGCCCTGAAAAAGGCGTGATGCACATGGCGATCGGCGCGGTGATCAACGCCGCGTGGGATCTGGCCGCACGCCTGGCCGGCAAGCCGCTGTGGCGTTTCATTGCCGACATGACGCCGGAAGAACTGGTCGCCACCATCGATTTCCGTTACCTCACCGACGCGCTCACGCCGGAAGAGGCACTGACGATGCTGCACGCTGCCGCGCCCGGCAAGCCCAAGCGCATCGAGCAGCTGCTCGCCGAAGGTTATCCCGCCTACACCACCTCCCCCGGCTGGCTGGGTTATTCCGACGAAAAAATGCAGCGGCTTGCGCGCGAAGCGATCGCCGATGGCTTCCGCACGATCAAGCTCAAAGTCGGCATGAACGTGGAAGACGACATCCGCCGCTGCCGTCTGGCGCGCGAAACGGTAGGGCCGAATATCGCCATCGCCGTGGATGCCAACCAGCGCTGGAACGTGCCCGATGCGATCGCGTGGCTGCGCCATCTGGTCGACGTGAAACTGGAATGGGTGGAAGAACCCACCAGCCCGGACGATATCCTCGGCCATGCCGCGATTCGCCGCGCCGTGGCGCCGGTGCCGATTTCCACCGGCGAACACACGCATAACCGCGTGATGTTCAAGCAGCTGTTCCAGGCCGGCGCGGTCGATCTGGTGCAGATCGATGCGGCGCGCGTGGGTGGCGTCAATGAAAACCTTGCCATTTTGTTGATGGCAGCCAAGTACGGCGTGCGCGTGTATCCGCATGCCGGTGGCGTGGGTTTGTGCGAGCTGGTGCAGCATTTGGCGATGGCCGATTTCATCGCAATCACCGGCAAGAAGGAAGACCGCGCGATCGAGTTCGTCGACCATCTGCATCAGCATTTCGTGGAGCCGGTCGTGATCCGCAACGGCCGCTACATCGCGCCGCAGACGCCGGGTTTCTCCGCCCAGATGCACGCCGATACGCTCACGCAGTATCGTTATCCGGACGGCCCCGTGTGGATGGAGCCGGTCGATATCGTCAATGCGCACTAAGTTAGGGTTCTGACCTAGCGAAATCTTGCCTCACCGTCATCCGCTTTGCCTCACCGTCATCCCGGCGAAGGCCGGGATCCAGTTCAAATACGTCGTGCGAAGCACTCAACATAAACATGTCTGTGTTCCTCGGACGCATACGTAAACTGGGTCCCGGTCTCCGCCGGATGACGACAGGCTCCGATTGAGGTTCAAAAGCCATGCAGCCCATCACGAACGTTGCAGACTTGCGCGCGCTGGCCAAACGCCGCGTGCCACGCGCCTTCTTCGAATACGCCGATCGCGGCTCTTACGACGAAGTCACGCTGCGCGCCAACCGCAGCGCGTTCGAGCGCATCGCGTTGCGCCAACGGGTGATGAGCAACGTCGACAACCGTTCACTGGCCACCGATATCGTCGGCCAGCCCGTATCGATGCCGCTTGCGCTCGCGCCGACGGGGCTCACCGGCCTGCAACACGGGGGCGGTGAAATTCTCGCCGCGCGTGCCGCGGAAAAAGCCGGCATTCCGTTTTGTTTGAGCACGATGTCGATCTGTTCGATCGAGCAGGTGCGCGCCGCGACGGAAAAGCCATTCTGGTTCCAGGTCTATGTGATGCGCGATCGCGGCTTCACGCGAGACTTGATCCGCCGTGCGAAGGCTGCGGAATGCTCCGCGCTCATGCTCACCGCCGATCTCACCGTGCAAGGCCAACGCCATCGCGAGATCAAGAATGGCCTTTCCGTGCCACCCAAAATCACGCTGCGCAATATCCTGGATATGGCGAGCAAACCCCGCTGGGCATGGAGCATGCTGCGCGCGCCCAGTCGCTCGTTCGGCAATCTGCAAGGCCGCATCGAAAACACCGGCAGCCTCACCACCCTCGCCCAATGGATCGCCAACCAGTTCGATCCCACGCTGGAATGGAAGGATCTGGAATGGATTCGCGAGCTATGGCCAGGCAAGCTGATCATCAAAGGCATTACCGACCCGCGTGATGCACGCATTGCCGCCGAACACGGCGTCGATGCCATCGTCGTTTCCAATCACGGCGGTCGCCAGCTGGATGGCGCACCCGCCACCATCGATCTGCTGCCGTCCGTCGTAGAAGCCGTGGGAGATCGCACCGAGGTGTTGTTCGACAGCGGCATCCAAAGCGGCCAGGACTTGCTCAAGGCACTCGCCTACGGCGCACGCGCCGGATTGATCGGCAAAGCCTTCCTCTACGGACTGGGCGCGCTGGGCGAAGCCGGCGTAAGCAAAACCATCGAGCTGATTCGCCGCGAACTCAGTGTGAGCATGGCGCTTACCGGGCAGACGGATGTGCGCAAGATCTCGTCCGACATTATCTGGCGCTAGCCAGCAGAGCTATGGCAGTTTGAAATTCCCTCGCGTTATACATCACGCAAGCAAATCACTTCCTTACTCCGCTCTTTGGAAAAAGCCTCCCTTGCTCGAACCAAAAATAATAAATAAAACCTGACCCAAAGCCAATTATTTTAATAACTGATACATCCGCTTCACCCGGCACCACTTTAAAAGCAATAAAATACGCACACAACAAAATTATGTCTGTTAGGAGCGATATCAAAAGAACTTTCGTTAGTGCGATGATGACTGCTTTCAGTCTCGGCAGTTTTTTCATGACTCAATTTCCACAAGCATTATTCCAGCCCACTTCTGTTGCATAGTCCGTGATGCCGCTGGCCAAGCCTATCATCGGACCAGCCACAAGCGCTCCTTTGCCAAGAGTGGGCGCGGTTGCCAATGTTGTCACCATGGCGTATGGAGCAGAGCGACTAATCATCTGAGTTGTAACATTTGGATTAATTCCAATTACCGATCCAGCATAGGAAGCAATTCCGTTTATAGCTACGCTAGCTGAATTACGATCGCTTATTGCCGAAGCTAACATGTTCGAGATCATCCCTCCTGCAGGGCCTCCCACATAGGGAACTATTTGATTATTGAAACCTGTTACGGCACCAGCCGCCACACCGCCGGCTAATGCACCAATGACAATTCCATAGGGATTTCCTCTCAGATCCACCATTGCGGTTAATGCACCGCCAACGCTTCCGCCTGCGACTGATCCTGCCACGTCAGCCGCGCCTCTGCTGCAATACCAACTTTTTGCAGGAACATTTGCGGTTACATTCACCGGCTTCTCCGTCGGAATACTCCCTCCCCCTCCGCCAGGCCCACCTGCAGATCCTCCTCCCGCATTGCTGTTTCTTGAACCGCCTTGGCCCAACGAATCGGAGCTGTCTCCGCAATACCCTATGCCTGCAGCCACTCCATTTACGTACGCAGCACAGTAATCCATGCCGGTCGGATCGATGAAGTTCAGCGGACTGTTGGCGGCATACGCATACCGATTGAAGTTGAACACATCGCCCGCTCTCGCAGCGATCAAATCAGCAGAGATAAATCGCCCGAGGTCCGAATCGTAGTATCGCTGCTGCATGTGGGTCAGACCCGTAAGCGGGTCTTCGTATTGCCCGGTGTAACCGGGTGCTTCGCTCTTCTGCTGGTTATCGGCCACTCCGCCGTACGCCTTGTAGTCAGTCTTGGCTACAACGTTGGCGTTGGCGTCCGTCATGATTACATTGCTACCCAGGCGATCGGTGTGAATGTAATACACCGAATCCGTGATAGCTCATGGCATATACCAGCGGACGAAAAAAGCCGTCAATAGACCAATAAAAGCAAGAGGCAGCCAGTATAAGATACGCCAGCTTTTAAAATTTTGCGGCTCACCTATTCTCTTAGCTGCTCGCTCTCCCCAAATTACATAGGACATCCCAAATACAAAGAATGGAACTCCAAATCCAGATATACCAAAGCAAAATACATTGGGCTTCATATGAATATGAATTGGAATGAGCAGCCCGATGAAAATACTAATAAGACCAAAGGAAAACAGAAATAGACCTGCCTTCCGATAAGACATTCTTACTTTATTGCTCATTAATTTTCTCGTTAGTTCGCGCAGAAGGACCTATTTTCCGCTCGCAACGCTGCTTCCAGACTTGATTGCGTGACACTGATAGCAAGACCCATACCCCCACCCCTTAAACCCGCCTTAAACATACCGCTTGCCGTTCCGCCCTTGAACCACGTGTAAATCACAGACCCCACACTAGCCCCTAATGTCGCCCCCGTGCCGTTAGCGACAGGGCGCGAATAACCTTGATTCGACAACTCGCTGGATACAGCACCGCCAAAAAGCCCTCCAAAAGCACTCGCTCCAAGTTCAAATTTATTTCCCGCAGTAGAAGCGGCTCCCAGCGCACCTAGCGCACCACCATTCCATTGCGTCGTATTCATCAGCCCATCCGCTACACTTAGTCCGCCATTAACTAGCCCTCCTAAAGCCGCCGAGCCAAATGCCCCTGGCCCGCTTTCACTTCCCAGAACCGCCCCCGCACCAGCACCAACCACAGCCCCAGCTATCCCACGTATCTGCCACTCCTTTAAGCAATACATTCCCTGAGAAGTTGCCGTCACATTCACCGGCTTCTCCGTCGGAATACTCCCTCCCCCTCCGCCAGGCCCACCTGCAGATCCTCCTCCCGCATTGCTGTTTCTTGAACCGCCTTGGCCCAACGAATCCGAGCTGTCTCCGCAGTACCCTATGCCTGCGGCCACTCCATTTACGTACGCAGCACAGTAATCCATGCCGGTCGGATCGATGAAGTTCAGCGGACTGTTGGCGGCATACGCATACCGATTGAAGTTGAACACATCGCCCGCTCTCGCTGCGATCAAATCAGCAGAGATAAATCGCCCGAGATCCGAATCGTAGTATCGCTGCTGCATGTAGGTCAGACCCGTAAGCGGGTCTTCGTATTGCCCGGTGTAACCGGGTGCTTCGTTCTTCTGCTGGTTATTGGCCACTCCGCCGTACGCCTTGTAGTCAGTCTTGGCGACAACGTTGGCGTTGGCGTCCGTCATGATTACATTGCTACCCAGGCGATCGGTATGAATGTAATACACCGAATCCGTGACGGCGGGGGCTGTGGGTATCGTGAATTGCCCGGAACCCGGCAGCAGGACGTAGCCGCCATTAGGAACGTCTAGCGTTTCGGCATAAACATAAAGCGGCTGCCCACCGTATCGCTGGCGTACCGCAATGCTGATGCCAATGGCGAACCGGTTGTTCGAATTTTGATTGCGGCAACTGTCTTGAATGGCTTGTTCACTAGGTTGATCAACCTGGTAGACGCCCAACTGCACGCCACCCTTACTTGCCTCGCCGCCGGCATAAAGCTTTATTTGTGGTGAGTAGCGATGAAGCACGTAGCCTTGCCAACAGGCCCAGCCTCGCAATGTGACGGCTCCGTTGCCATCACCAATCTCGCCATCCACATTTCCGATCGTTGGGGTGGTTTGCGCGTAAGCCGGTGCCGCCACCCAAGTGCACAGCGCGAGCGCCCATGCGCACAGTTTCGTTTGCGAGGTCTTCATGACCTTTGCTCCCATCCGTTGTGGTGTCATCGCTCACGCGTTCGATGTGCCTGCGCGCCTTTATCTTTTGTCGATTGCTTGGCCGGACCGCCGCCCGGTCCACCGCCAGACAGATGCATGGAAAACGGACCCCAACGACTCCAACCTGAGCAGCCCACATCGTTGCAGGCACGGACGCTGACGTAGTAGCTGCCAGCTTGAGTAATGCCCACCAATTGGCGAATGTCCGTAGTGGTGTAGAGCACGTTGGGCTCGACGATGGTTATCTCGTACCGACTCGCACGCGCCACCGGATTCCATTCCACGACCACGTTGGCGGGGAACCTGGCAACGGGATAATCGAAAGGCGGGGGTGGTGTAACGAAGGTCGGGCTCGCTGGCAGTGTGGGTGGCGGGTCGGATGGCGACACCTCTACTTGCACCGCAGCAGAAGCATCGCTCCAGCCACGATTGCCGTAGCCACTCTTGGCTAGCACGCGATAGCTGTAGAAGCCACTAGTGTTACCGGGAAGCTGCAATGATGTGCTCGTGGTGTCGCTGGCCACACGGCGCGGAATCGGCATCAAGCTGCCATTGTCGAGTTCGTCGACGTCGTAACTCGTAGCGCCGATAGTCGGATCCCAACTGATGGAATAAGAGCCACGCTGTGCACTACCTGGCACATGAATGGTTTGCACGCGTGCGGGCGTAACGCCCATGGGGCTGGAAACCACCCAGCCGCCACAGGTAGTGGCACAGGCACGTATTTGATAAAGATACGTGCCGCCTTGACGGCCATTTAGGTCGAGGCTGGATTGCGCGCCGCTGTAGATCGTGTCCCACGCGTCGCCGTTGTATTGCTCTTGTAGTTCGTACCGGGTTGCACCTTGCGAGACACCCCATGCGATGTTGTAGTTGCCATTGGATGGACTTGCGGGCACAAAGCTGATGGCGCCTGGCAAATCATGCTTACGCGTGGTGGCTTGCGCCACCAGCATGCCACCGAGGTAGATGTAGTCGGTTTCGCTGGAGGCAACATTGTTATCGCGCTGGAGCATCAGCTGACCATTCTGATTGCTGTAGACGTAGTAGCTTTTGTTACCGCCAACGCCCAGGCGTGTTTTGAGCACACGCCGCCCGAAGGCATCGTAGACATAACGTTCTTTGCCGCTGACTTCGATAAGGCGGTTGGCGAAGTCGAAGGTAAATGGCGTGTCATCGCGCCGCGTGATATTGCCCCGCCAGTCGTAGTCGAAGCTATGCATCTGAGCGTCGGAACCCATCGCGCGGCTCAGGCGATTGTCCGGATCGTAGGTGTAGTCGCGTACCAAACCATTGCCGTTGACGATGCGACGTAGATTGTTGAGTGGGTCGTAGCTGTAGCTTTCGCTGTTTGTCGCGCCAGGCAAGATGGTGTTAGTAAGGCGATTGAGTGTGTCGTATTGAAAGGTGCGCTGGCTGCCAACACCTTGCAGCAGATCATTGGCTTGAGTGAGGTTGCCAGTTTGGTCGTAGCCGAAGTCTTGGCTGAAGAGTAAGTTGCCGCTGGGCAATGCATAGCTCAAGTTGCTTGGTAATTGGCGTGCGTTTTGTTCGGTGACGTATTCGATGCCGTTGCCATATTTGAAGTATTCCAATTTACCGTTGGGCAGGTAGCGCGCGCTATTGGCATAGATGCCAGCTTGAGTAGGGCGTCCCCACGCATCGGGCGCATAGGTAATGAGACGGCCGTCGGGATAGGTAACGCTGGCAAGGCCACCGTTGCCGTCGTAGGTGTAGGCGAGATTGAAGGGCAAACCATCGACAACAAGCGTCTCGCCGACGGGCAGACCTAGATGGTTGTAGGCGTAAGTCCAGCGACTCAGGCCGGTGTCGGCGCTGGTGAGTCGGCCCATGAGGTCGTAGGTGAATTGTGCGGAGGAGCTGTCGCCGGGATAGCTAATCGCAGTAACGCGATCCATGGCGTCGTAGCTACGCTGAGTTTTCGTGCCATTGGCGATCAGCTCGCGGCCACAGTCGCTGCTGGCGATGTCGACCTGAGCACGCCAGGTTTCACGGCTTCCCGCATCGTAGTCAAAGACTGTGCTGCCGGTTTCAGGGTTCCACGTACGGCATAACCGCTTGGCGCTGTCGTAGTAGTTGACTCGGGTCAGCGAGACCTGGGCGTTTTGATAGAGACCCGATTGGGTGAGCGTGAGCGGCGCCCCGTACACATCACGCGTAACGGTTTGCGTAATACCTTCTGGCGCATCAATGCGCAGTACGTTAGCGGTGCCTGGAGCATCAAGCACATGGTATTGCGTGGTGGTGACGCCGCCTTTGGGATCGGTCTGTTGAGTGCGTGCACCGCTGAGGTAGGCGAGCGCGGTGGTGAGCACGCCTTGTTCGGAATCTTGATGGCTGGCTACGGGACGATCCAAGGCATCGTAGTCGGTGCGGATGCCTTGGGTGAGCTGGTCGATGCGCGCCACGTTGAGTGAACGATAAGAGGCAAACACCGCGCGACCACGCCAATCGTAGGCCTGTGCCTGGGTGATCCATGCTGCGGCACCGGCAGGACCCGCGCGGGAGGCACGCAGGATCGGGCGCATCAGGGCATCGTAGTCAACATAGCTTCCTGCACTCCCACGATTTTCCGTATACCGCCAATGCGCGCCTGAAATGCCTGTTCCAGGCTGTTCTGCGTAAACGTAGCTGTAATCGGTGTCGTTCCAGACGGTGCTATCGCCCTGGGGCTCATGCAGGTGCGTGATGCGTCCCATGACATCGTATTCGGCGGTAGTGGTGACACCTGCGCGGTCAATATGCGTGGTGACATTTCCGAAGTCATCAGGCCAGTTGTTTTCGCTTGTTCCGTCGGGATAGACGGTGGTGGCGGGACTGCCCATCACATAAGTCTTGTACTGGGTGGCGAGGCCGTTACCGTCGGTGACGCTAGCGACGTGGCCCTGAGCATCATAGGTGTAGGACGCTTGCCTGAGACCGAAGCGGTGGTGTTCTTTCAGCGTGACCTTGGCAAGGTCGTAGACGTTCTGGCTGATGACCGTATTGTCGGCCGTATTCGTGATCGATTGCGGCAAACCCAACACCCAATGGGGGAGATCATTGAGATAGTCGATGTGCGTCTCGAGCGTGGGTTGGCCGGCTATGGTGTTGCTGCGCCGAACCTGCGTGGGTTGCCCGAAGGCGTTAAACGACAGGTTCTCGGTGACATAGCTGTCACCATCTTGTGTGAGCGTTTGCTTGGCAAGCGGCATGACGCTGCTGAACGCTGCGTTGTTGACACGCGAGCCGACCGCGTTCCCCAGCAGGCTCGGATACGGCCCAGCATTCGACGCGGCGTAATCGAAGCGCAGGCTGCGCGACGCGGAACCCTCTGCATGGCGGTCGGTATCGAGTGCAAGCAGATGGCCTTCGGTTTCATCCGCCACGTTACTGAAGGTAAAACGTGTAACGCGCTGACTTGGATCGACGACCTCCATCCAGAGCGACGACTCGGAGGATTTTGCATAGCGATACGTCCATGTCGGCGTGCCCATGTTGGCGCCGCTCTCGCTTCGTTGAACGAGCGACAACGTGTCGTATTGCGAAGGTTTCCAGGGGAAATCCCCGGAAACACCACAAGCATTGGCAACGTGGGTGCGGCCATGGCGCACACCCGCCAGAACGAGCTGTTCAGTCAGGCCATTGGGATCACTTAGCGTACCGGTGAATGTTTGGGCAGCATCAAAGGGTGCGAGTGCGCTACAGGTAGTCGTTCCGTTGTAGGTAAGTGTGGCGTCAGCCAGGTCTTGCAACTTATAACCCCACGCCGTGCCATCGGGACGCGTAACACCGGTGAGCGTTTCACGACCGGTACCCAGGTTGGCGTACTGGTATGACCATTTGCGTGGTTTACTCGTATAAGGCCTCAGAATGACCTGATCGACGAGGCTTGGAACATCGGTGCGATAATGCAGATCGAGTTGCACTTCAGTGGGATTGACTACGGTCACCAGGCGATCGCCGTCGTAAACGAACTCCTGCGCGTTGCCGAAGCGGTCTTCAATGCGCGTGACCAACAGTGTGGCGCGCTCACGCGCCACGGTACCGAGATTGGCCAGATCCAATGACGGCACGGACTCATACACCAAGTGATTGAAGGTGTACTTCGTGCCATCGGGCGCCATGGCGATAAAGGCTTCGCCCGGTTCATCGTTGTCGGTTTGGTCCAGGCAACCGATTTGCCATTGCTGGGCAGTGAGAAGCGGGTAGCGCTGTGGCGAATCTTCGGCAGCCAAGGCATTGGCCGCATCGCGCCGGAGAATTTCCTGCTCGCCCTGGCCTGGTACGATTAATTGGTAGCCCTGCCACCAGACATTAGGATCCACCGCATCAGGATCGAGTGCGGTGCCTTCGCCAGGTGTGATACCTGGACTGCGAATCGGATTGCCGCCTGGATCGCGAACAGGGTCGATGCCGATCATTCCCAGGCTTTGGATGTGTTCCTTCAGCTCAGCCGCACTTTGCGTCGGTGGTGCGGCAAATGCGCTGCAGCGCGCATAGGGATGGGTACCTGCAACTTGCCAGCCGTGACCATCCTTGCCACGCACCGTCAAGGTGGTCATGCGCGGCAGCTCCAGCTGCCAATCGCCGAATGCACCCGAATGCACCGCGCCAGACGAATAGTTGCCGGGCGTAAAGCTGCGCGTCATGGATAGCGGGAAACCGTTGGTATTCAGCCATACGTCCGTCTGCACTAGCGCGAGTTCGCCACTGATTGGATTGATCTGCTCGCCAAAGGCGCCAGCATCGGGTAGCGGCACCGTGCCTTTCATACCGACGTACGCGCGCAGTTCGCTTTGCGGCGTGGCGGATTGCGCAATAGCTGCTGCGGAAGCAAAACAGGCCAGTAACGCGCCTGCATGGACGCGCAGTGAAAACGGCATAACGATGTCCCCACGAACGGAGTAGTGCCTCGCCCAATCAGTTGGACGAGAGCGACTCGATATATTCAGGGAGACGTTTTTTAATTTTTAGCCGGTTCGAGCGTGCCGCATTGTGGGCTTCTTGTTCTGAAACCTGTACGGTTTCGCTGACCGAAGCCTTCCGATCATCGAAGATGACGGAAGGAAATCAGGCGGTTTCGGCCCTCGTCCCAAAGCTGATTAGCGGGATGTCGTAGACGGAATGAAGCAGTGGCGCGTAAACCAAGTCAACGCGCTTTTAGTGCGTCTGCCAGCGAAAAGATCCGCGTCATCGGCACCCACTTCTGCCCTGCTTCGGCCCACGGCAAGCGTTGCTGGTAGCGGTCCATCAAGTGCTCCCACGCTTGTGTCTTTTCATCGGGCGTGTCGCTTTCGCGCTTGACCGAAGCGTCGTACCGATCACCGACCTGCACCACCATCACCAGCCGATTGCCGGTGCGGAAGATTTCCATGTCTTCGATACCCGAGGCGCGGATGGAGGCGACGATTTCCGGCCAGACGACGCCAGGACGATGCCAGCGTTCGTATTCGGCGATGGCCTGGGCGTCGTCCTTGAGGTCCAGCGCGTAGTAAAGACGTTGCATCAGGCTGCGCTTCCTTTCAGGCGACGTTGCTGCCAGGCGAAGCAGGCGATCACAGCAAAGCAGCCCATCGGCACGAGCATTGCCGTGGCCATTGTGGAGTGATCGGACACCGCGCCCATCAGCGCGGTGAGTACGGCGCCGCCGATGATGGTCATCACCAGCAGGGCTGAACCGAGCTTGCGCTGGTCATCGCTGCGCCCCTGCACGCCCAGGGCGAATATGGTTGGGTACATCACGGACATGAAGAAGCTGCAGGCCGCCAAAGCATAGGCGCCGCTGAGCCCGGGCAGCAGCACCGCATACAGGGTCAAACCAACGTTGATGACCGCAAACAGCGCAAGCAATCGCACCGGTGCGATGTACTTCATCAAGCCGGCGCCGGCGAAGCGGCCGACCATGAAGCACACCAATTCGGCGGTAAGAAAATTGGCCGCATCTCTGGCCGAGGTGCCATGCATGTTCGCCTGCACGTAGCGAATGGTGTAGCTCCACACGCCTACCTGCGCACCTACGTAAAAAAACTGCGCGAAGAGTGCCCCGACAAACGATTTGTCTCCCAGCAGGTGACGCAGCGCTCCACCCTCGCTCGCCTTGGAGGGAGCCTCCGTGGGTACCGCGATCTTCGGAAAGCTCGTCATCAAGATCAGCACGGCCCAGCCAAGCACGGCCAAACCGATAAACAGGTACGGCCACTGCACGGCACGGGTTTCACCGAGCAGATAGGCCGTTCTCGCCGACGCGGTCATCGCGGCCAGCTGGTCCGGCGTCCGATCGATGCTCGACAAAATGAAATGCTGGCCGATCTGTATGCCGGCGAGCGAGCCAAGCGGGTTGAACGCTTGCGCCAGATTGAGCCGTCGGGTTGCCGTTTCCGGCGGCCCGAGCAAAGTGACGAACGGATTGGCCGAGGTTTCCAGAAAGGCCAAGCCGCTGGCGATCACAAACAAGGCGAACAGGAACATGCCGTAAGTAGCATTCTGCGCTGCGGGCCAGAACAGCAACGCACCGATGCCATACAGCACCAGCCCGAAGATCACCGCGCTCTTGTAACCGAAACGGCGCATATAGATGCCGGCAGGCATCGCAATCAGGAAATACCCGAGATAGAACGCGCTTTGCACCAGACCCGCGCCGAAATCGCTCAGCACGAACGCCTTCTTGAACTGCGCGATCAGCACGTCGTTGAGGTTGTTGGCCGTGCCCCACAGAAAAAACAGGCTGACGATCAAGACCAGCGGCAATGCGTAGCGACCCGCGGAGGTGGCGCCGGCCGCCGGCGTTGAGGAATCATCCGTCACAGTTTGTACGTCCACCCGCTTCTCCCACCTTCAACCTGCCAACTCGACGGCCGCGCCGGTAGTTGGACCCCGTGGCGGCACGTGACGACGCCAACCATTTGTGCAAATATGAAACCGTTATTCATTGATAACACAAGTTGCGCCGCAACATGTCGTCGGGGAGTTTGGACACGTTGGCGCGATGTATCGAGGGAGAGGGAAGCTTATGCCGAATCCGACACCCAAATACCGCGCGCCCGCGCTGGACAAGGGCCTGGATATTCTTGAGCTGCTGGCCGGCTCGCGCCGACCGCTGAGCATTGCGGAGATTTCCGAAGGGGTCGGCCGTTCCCGCGGCGAAATCTTCCGCATGCTGCAGGTGCTGGAAGAGCGCGACTATATCGCGCGCGGCGAAGGGGACGTCGGGTATTCGGTGACGCCCCGCTTGTTCCGGCTCGGCATGGAACAGCCACCGGTGAAAAGCACCATCGAGACCGCGATGCCGATCATGCATCGGCTGGCCGATGCCTGCGGCCAGGCCTGTCACCTGGTGGTGCCGTCCGGCGAGCAGATCGTGGTGGTGGCACGGGTGGATCCTCCCGGTGAAGTGGCGCTGGTGGTTCGCGTGGGTCATCGCCGGCCCATGTCGCAATCCACCTCCGGCCATGTGCTGCTCGCGTTCCAGGAGGAACAAGTGCGCGAGCGCTGGATGGATCTCATCGTTCGCTACGAACCGGCGCTCGACCGCAAGAAACTGATGAAGCTGCTGGCGCCGCTGCGCACGCGCGGTTACGCGTGCGAACGCAGCCACGTGGTGGATGCGGTGACCGATCTTTCCGCGCCGGTGCTGCTGCACGGCAATGCCATGTGCGCACTCACCATCCCCTACCTCGAGCAGGAGACGGCCACGCAGACGATGGACGACGTGATCGCCGCCCTGCTCCAGGCCACCGCCGACATTTCCGAAGCGCTGCAATTTGGCAGCTCCAACCGCAATGCCTGAAACGCATACCGCCCCCCCCCGCGGGATATGCATTCCCCCTTCCCCACCGAGTAGTGAACGATGCTGATTCGCCGATGCGCCATGATGGCTGCCGCCATCGCTGCCACCTTCCTTGCAGGTTCCGTCGCCGCACAGAACTTCGCCGATATCAAACCGTCGCCGCAGCAGACACACTGGCAGGATCTTCAATTCGGCGTGATCGTGCACTTCGGCACCAATACCTTCCTCGACCGCGAATGGGGTGACGGCACGGCCGATCCGAAGGTGTTCAATCCCGATCATGTGGATCCGGATCAATGGGCGCGCGCGGCAAAATCCGCTGGTGCAACCTACATGCTGCTGGTGGCCAAGCATCACGACGGTTTCGCGTTGTGGCCTACCGACCAAAGCAACTATTCGGTGAAAAGCAGCCCCTGGATGGGCGGCAAGGGCGACCTGGTGCGCATGACCGAAGAAGCCGCACACAAAGAAGGCATGGAATTTGGCGTCTATCTCTCGCCGTGGGATCGTCACGAGCCGCGCTACAAAGACCCGGCTGCCTACGACAAATATTACATGGCGCAGATGGACGAACTCGTTATCAACTACGGTCCGCTGGTGGAATGGTGGCTGGACGGCGCCGGTAGCGCAGGCCATGTCTACGATTTCAAGAAATACATGGAAGAGTTGCGCACCTATCAGCCCAACACCATGGTGTTCGCGGATGTCGCATTGTTTGGTTACGGCGACATCCGTTGGGTAGGCCAAGAAGACGGACATATCCACGGCGAAAACTGGAACGTGATCGACCGGCACGGCGATTTGCGCTGGCGTCCGGTGGAAGTGGATACGCCGCTGCACAAACTGCAATGGTTCTGGCACCCCAACAGCGACTCGACACTCAAGAGCGTCGATGAACTGATGGATATCTGGGAAAACAGTGTCGGTCTCGGTGGCCAGTTGATGCTGGGCCTGGCACCGAATCGCCATGGCCTGCTGCCCGCTGCCGACGTGCAACGGCTCAAGGAATTCGGCCAGGCACTGCAGGCGCGTTATGGCGCGGACAAGAATCTGGTGCGCGAACATGCGCACTCCGACGATGCAAACGTTGAAGCAGCGCTGGATGGCAATCCGGATACGTTCTGGTCGGCACCGGAAGGCTCCACTCATGCCACGCTCGAAGTGGATTTCCCAACGCCCATCACGTTCGATCATGCGCTTTCGATGGAATGGCTCAACGATGGTCAATGCGTCCAGAAATATGCCATCGAAGCGTGGGTCAATCAGGCCTGGCAGCCCGTAGCCAAGGCGCAAGCCATCGGCCATATGAAGATCGACCACTTCGCGCCCACCACCACCTCGAAGGTGCGGCTGAACATACTTTCCAGCGTCTGCACGGCACGCATTCGCGAATTTCAGTTGTTTCAGGTCGGGAAATAATCGGGTTCCAAACGAACCCCGAGGCGTGAAGTGGGAACACTTGTCGGAGGGTCATGTTTATCTGGCCATCCCCCAGGCTTCGCTGGAGGATGGCCTCGAACCACCGGCCATGCCGGCCCATACGCCCAAGCAAGCAAAAGGGCCTTGCTGTGGGCGATCAGGTCGTCGTCCAGCACCTGACTACGTATGAAAACGTCCCCAAACCTGCGTATCAGGTGGACGTTTACGCGATCGAGCGCTGGAGTAAAGGCCAATCCGTTCACCAGGATTTTCTTGCTGTGCATCGCTTGACCTGCGATGCACCCGTCACCAAATCCAATCGGGATGTATGGCCTAATCCTACTCATCCAGGTTGCAGCAACCTGCCGCCGCCCACCTCGGCCGGCAGCGTCAACGTGTAGTTGCAATCCGGGCGTACGCCCGACGAGCCCGCCCGCTTCGGGAGGCTGTCCGGGATGATCACCAAGACCAGACAAAACGGCCCGCAGACCCTGGGATCGGCGCTGGAGAAGCTGGTTTTGCGGGAATGCCGTTCGCTGCATCGGGCGCTGGCCATACGCAAGGAGCTTCACAAGGGCATTCACGAATCACGCAAAGCGTGCCGTCGCCTGCGAAGCGCCCTTGCCTTTTTACCGCCCAGCGCCACTGTGGATGCGCTCGATGAGACGCTGCGGCAGCTTATACACAGCTTTTCTCCACAGCGCGATGCTTATATCGCTACACGCACGGCTCGATTATTAGGCTCTGTGCATGAAGCACCGATCGCGCCTGGAGTTGTCGACGCATTGCGCATTCGCTGTAAGCAACGACTCAATCAGGCGGTTGGAAAGGATCCTCATTGGCGTCGGCGACGCGCTCAGGCACGGCGCATGACCACCTCCCTGGCGGCATTGCCGTGGCGGGATATTCGTTCGCAGACCGCAAAGAAAACCCTGAAACGAACCAAGAAAAAGATGAAGAAAGCGCATGCCAAAGCGCAGCGACAACGCACGCCTGCCACCTCGCACCGGTGGCGGCGTCGGGCACGCAAGCTTCGTTATCAACTGGATTGGCTTCGCAAGGCGCGTCATCTGGCAGGCATGAAAAAAAATCGCACAAAACGCTATGACCATCAAGCCAAGCACCTTTCGACGCTCACCGACCAACTCGGATGGCGGCAGGATTTTCAAGTATTTCTACACGCCATCGAGGGGCTTCCCGATTCCGATGACGTACTGGCGGCACGCAGCACGCTGAAAGCAAAATCCGCAAGCTTGTCGGCATCCGAACCGCACGCATCGCAGAACTGATCAGTGGCACACCAGAACAGGAATGGAACAGCAACCGAGAACCTTGTTTGTCTCGCTGCCCAGCAACATGCGATCGAGCGTGGCATAACCGTGCACGCTCATGACGATGAGATCGCAATGCTGCTGCTTGGCTGCACCTACAATGGCTACGTAAGGCCGATGATCGAACACGTATCCACCGTGACAATCGACGCCGGCATGTCTGGCCAAATCCTCAATTTCTGCCAACCGGTGCTGCGCGCGCGCGATCGCGCGTTCGGTATGAGAATCTTGCGCGTGTCGAATGGCGTCGGCGAAATACGCGACGGCAGCAAGCGGCGTCAGCACATGGAACGCGTAAATACGAGCCCCCAGCCGCTGTGCCAGATCGATGCCGATCTGCGCGGCATGCATGGTGTCGTCGGAACCATCCGTCGGAATCAAAATATGCGAGAACATGATGCCTCCTTTGGGTGGTCACCCGAATGCATCGCATTCATTCATGTATCCGCCATGGTTGCGACGACGAATCGCCTTCCTGCTCGGATCGGTGAGGATTTTACACCTGGGCAGGAAGCGCTATCGTCTTGCACGCAGGCGTTTTCACCCGCGTTAAGCCTGCTCCATCACGACTCCGTCGACAAATTATTGAGATGACCATGACGAACGTGGCAATCACGGATACGAACAACGCTCTGCAAGCATTCGTCGCCAGGCACGATCGCCTGTTCGTGCTTACCGGCGCCGGTTGCAGTACCGATTCGGGCATACCCGATTACCGCGACGCCGACGGCGGCTGGAAACGCACTCAGCCCGTGACATATCAGGCATTCATGGGCGAGGAGTCGACCCGCAAGCGCTATTGGGCGCGCAGCCTAGTTGGCTGGCGCCGCTTCGGGAAAGCGTCGCCGAACGCCACGCATCACGCCTTGGTCCAGCTCGAACAGCTCGGCAAAATGACATTGCTGCTCACGCAAAACGTGGACGGTCTGCACCAACGGGCAGGAAGCCGGAATGTGGTGGACATGCACGGGCGGCTGGATACGGTCCGTTGCATGGGATGTGAACACCGCTCACCACGCGCGGCATGGCAAGAGGCTTTGCTGGCACTCAATCCCGAATGGGCCGCACTGGATGCTACAGATGCGCCCGATGGCGATGCCGATCTGGATGGCCATGACTTCAACCGTTTTACCGTTCCACCCTGCCCGCATTGCGGCGCCCTGATGAAGCCGGATGTGGTGTTCTTCGGAGAGAACGTGCCGCGCGAACGCGTTGGCACGGCCATGCAGGCATTGGATGCGGCCGACGCCGTGCTGGTGGTGGGATCGTCATTGATGGTGTTTTCGGGTTATCGCTTTGCCCATGCCGCCGCCAAAGCGGGCAAGCCGATCGCTGCGGTCAACCTGGGACGTACACGCGCCGATTCACTGCTGAGCCTGAAAGTGGAACAACCCTGCGCGCAGGCGCTGGCTTTTCTTCTCCACTCAAGCGCATCAACGACGCGCGCGGAAGAAGTCGCGTAACAGCAGCGCCGATTCCTCGGCAAGCAGGCCGCCCTGCACGGTGATGCGATGGTTATGGCGATCGGATATGAGCGTATCGAACACGCTGCCGGCTGCCCCCGTCTTCGGATCGGTGGTGCCATACACGACCCGCCCCACGCGCGCGTGCACTAGCGCCATGGCGCACATCGCGCAGGGCTCGAGGGTTACGTAGAGGGTGGCGCCGACGATCCGGTAATTGGCCAGTTTCTCGCCGGCCGCGCGCAAGGCCATGATCTCGGCATGAGCGGTAGGATCGTGCAAGGTGATGTTGCGGTTCCAGCCCAGGCCGACGATTTGGCCGTCCTGCACCAGTACCGCACCGACCGGCACCTCGTCCTCCGCATCGCGGGCATGGCGAGCGAGCTGCAGCGCGCGGCCCATATAGGCTTCGTCCTCGACGCTGAATGCCGGTGGTAAATTATCGACGGTTAATTCATCAGCCATTTCAAATAGTTATATGGCTTTCTTGAGAAGAAGTAATATCGGAAGCCAGGCGCAACCCATTGATTTAATTATTCCCACTCAATGGTGGCGGGCGGCTTACCGCTTATATCGTAAACGACACGAGAAATACCGCGTATTTCATTGATAATTCGATTGGAGACACTGCCGAGAAACGCATACGGCAGCTCCGCCCAATGAGCAGTCATGAAGTCGATGGTTTCCACCGCCCGTAGTGCAACCACCCACTCGTAAGCACGGGCGTCACCCACCACGCCCACTGATTTCACCGGCAGGAAGACGGCGAAGGCCTGACTGACTTGGTCGTACAGATCAGCCTTGCGCAGTTCTTCGATAAAGATAGCATCCGCACGCGCCAGCAACTCTGCGTACTCGGCCTTGACCTCGCCCAGGATGCGCACACCCAGGCCCGGGCCGGGAAACGGATGGCGATAGACCATTTCGCGCGGCAAACCAAGCTCGACGCCGATACGCCGCACTTCATCCTTGAACAGCTCACGCAACGGCTCGACCAGCTTGAGCTTCATGTGCTCCGGCAGGCCACCCACGTTGTGGTGACTCTTGATCACGTGTGCCTTGCCGGTCTTGCTGCCGGCCGACTCGATCACATCAGGGTAAATGGTGCCTTGCGCCAGCCACTTCACATGACCGTTGCCGGCAGCGGTGACCTTGGCCGATTCTTCGTCGAAGATTTCCACGAACAGGCGGCCGATGATCTTGCGCTTGGCTTCAGGATCGGCCACGCCTTCCAGCGCCTTGAAGTAACGCTCCGCGGCATTGACGCGGATCACCTTCACGCCCATGTGTTCGGCCATGGCGGCCATCACCTGGTCGCCCTCCCGCCAGCGCAGGAGACCGGTGTCGACAAACACACAGGTGAGCTGATCGCCGATCGCACGATGGAGAAGCGCGGCGACCACGGACGAATCCACGCCACCGGAGAGCCCCAGCAGCACGTGGTCTTTACCCACCTGTTCGCGCACGCGCGCAATCTGGTCGTCGATGATGTGCGCGGCCGTCCAGAGCGTCTGGCAGCCGCAGATGTCAGCGACGAAACGCTTGAGCAACGCAGTGCCCTGTTTGGTGTGTGTTACTTCCGGATGGAACTGCACACCATACCAACCCTTGGCTTCGTTCGACATGGCCGCAACGGGAATGCGATCCGTGACAGCCGTGACGGTGAAACCAGGAGGCGCCTTGGCGACGTGATCGCCGTGGCTCATCCACACATCCATCGCTTGGCACGAATCGTGATCGCTTAGACCACCAAGCAATGTGTCCGATGCGACGATGTCCACGCGCGCATGACCGAATTCGCGCGCGTCCGCCGCTTCCGTGGCGCCACCGAGTTGTGCGGCCAGTGTCTGCATGCCGTAGCAGATACCGAGAATCGGCAGACCCGAATCGAATACCTGCTGCGGTGCTTTGGGCGCACCGTGCACGGTGGTCGATTCCGGACCGCCGGAAAGAATGATGCCTTTGGCACCAAACGCCGCGATCTCGGCCGGGTTGTGATCCCATGCCCAGATTTCGCAATACACGCCAATCTCGCGGATGCGTCGCGCGATGAGCTGCGTGTACTGCGCACCGAAATCGAGGATGAGGATCTTGTCGCTATGGATGTTGGTCATGGCGGCGCAGTCAGGAAACTAAGGAGTAGCTGGAAGTAACTCAGCGTCATCCCGGCAAAGGCCGGGATCCAGCAAAAGTACGTTGTGCAAAACACTCAAAACCGAACGTATGCGCTTCGTACGCGCGCGGTTGGATGCCGGCATGCGCCGGAATCACAAGCCGCCATTACGAATTCAGCCGGTAATTGGGCGCTTCTTTCGTAATCTGGATGTCGTGCGGATGCGCTTCGGTCACGCCGGCCGAGGTTACTTTCACGAACTGTGCTTTGTTGCGCACATCTTCGATCGAAGCGGCACCCAGATAACCCATGGAAGCGCGCAAACCACCGATCAACTGATGAATGATGTTGCGCAGCGGGCCACGGTACGGCACCCGACCTTCGATGCCCTCGGGCACAAGCTTGTCCGCGTCGGCCTCTTCCTGGAAGTAGCGGTCCTTGGAACCCAGCGCCATGGCACCGAGCGAGCCCATGCCGCGATAACTCTTGTAGGAGCGCCCCTGGAACAGCTCCACTTCACCGGGCGATTCTTCCGTGCCGGCAAACATGGAGCCGAGCATCACGGTGGACGCACCAGCGGCCAGCGCCTTGGGAATGTCGCCCGAGTAACGGATGCCACCGTCGCCGATCAGCGGGATGTCATCCTTCAGCGCGCTGGCCACCATGTCGATGGCCGTGATCTGCGGCACGCCCACGCCGGCAACGACACGTGTGGTGCAGATCGACCCAGGGCCGACACCTACTTTCACCGCATCCGCGCCGGCATCGCGCAGTGCCAGCGCCGCATCGCCAGTGACGATGTTGCCGGCAATCACCTGCACCTGCGGGTACTGTTTCTTCACCCATGCAGTACGTTCGATCACGCCTTGCGAATGACCATGCGCGGTATCCACCACGATCACGTCCACACCGGCTTCGACCAGGGCTTCCACACGCTGTTCGGTGTCACCACCCACGCCGACGGCGGCGCCTACCAGCAGGCGCTCATGGGCGTCCTTGGCAGCGTTGGGGTTGTCGCGGGCTTTCTGGATGTCCTTGACGGTGATGAGCCCGCGCAACTGAAACGCGTCGTTCACCACCAGCACTTTTTCGATGCGATGCTTGTGCAACAGTTGCAGCACATCATCCTGGCTGGCACCTTCTCTGACGGTGACCAGTTTGTCCTGGCGCGTCATGATGTTGCGCACCGGATCGTCATGCTTGCGTTCGAAGCGCAAGTCACGACTGGTGACGATACCGACCAACTGCTCCCCTTCAACCACCGGCACGCCGGAAATGTTGTGCGCGCGAGTGAGCTTGAGCACATCACGGATGGATGTGTGCGGCGTAACAGTGATGGGCGCGCGGATGACGCCGGCCTCGAACTTCTTCACCAGCCGCACTTCGGCGGCCTGCTGTTCGGCGGTCATGTTCTTATGGATGATGCCGATGCCGCCGTTTTGCGCCATGGTGATGGCGAGCCGGGCTTCGGTAACCGTGTCCATGGCAGCGGACACGATGGGGATGTTCAGTCGGAGGTTGCGCGTGAGCCGCGTGGAGGTATCCACATCGCGCGGCAGTATCTGGGAGTGGGCCGGGACGAGGTAAACGTCGTCGTATGTAAGGGCCTCGGCAAGGATGCGCATGCGAAAAGTCCCGCTGCAAAGAGAGGATTATACGCGGGAGCTGGGCGCGGCGCGAGTTTTGCTTTAGACGGCCGTCGAACGTCCGCCAAAACCTCACGATGGCCTCGGCGGAGGCCGCGGGTTGGCGACTTAGTAAGGGCCGAGGCTTTCGCCGGAATGCTGATCAAGGATCGCGCGCTTCAGCCGCTTCCAGCGTGTTTTCCATCAGCGTAGCCACGGTCATCGGCCCCACGCCGCCGGGCACCGGCGTGATCCAACTGGCACGTTGCGCGGCGGGTTCGAATTCCACATCGCCGACAAGGCGCCCGTCGTCCAGACGGTTGATGCCTACGTCCACCACAACCGCGCCCGGCTTCACCCATTCCCCTCTCACGAGCCCGGGCTTGCCGACTGCAACGATCAGGATGTCGGCCTGTCGCACATAGTTTTCCAGGTCCCGGGTAAAACGATGGCAGCAGGTAGTGGTGCAGCCGGCGATCAACAGCTCCAGTGCCAGCGGGCGCCCAACGTGATTGGAAACGCCCACGACCACGGCATGCTGGCCGCGTACAGGCCGGTCGGTGTGACCAAGCAGCGTCATCACACCGCGTGGCGTGCAGGGGCGCAGGCCGAAACGGCGCAGCGCCAGACGCCCTACGTTGATAGCCTGGAACCCATCGACATCCTTACTGGGATCGATGCGGTCGACCAGAGCATCTTCGTCGATGTGCTCGGGCAGCGGCGATTGGACCAGGATGCCGTGTACGACCGGGTCGGCGTTGAGTCTGTCGATCAGCGCGAACAGCTCATCTTGCGTGGCGCTGGCCGGCAGGTCGAAATCGAAGGAGCGGAACCCCACCTGATGACACGCCTTGCGCTTGTTGCGCACGTACACTGACGAGGCGGCATCGCTTCCTACCAGAACCACGGCCAAACCAGGCTCGCCCTTGCCCTGCGCCTTGCGTTCGCTGACGCGCTTGGCGATGCGGTCGAGCACTTCCTGTGCAATGCGTTTGCCGTCGAGTATGCGTGCGCTCATATTGGGCCCTGGCTTGCGAGGCACGTATTATCGCCCAATGGCGATATAACACACGACGGTCGCTTCCTATTTCCCGTCGTCGACACGCCTCACGACCCCAAAGCGCAGAAACGCTCGATATCCTCATACCCCTGAAATGTCGCCCCAGGCCCGCATCCCGGACAAGCCGGATCGCGTGGCAAGCGCGTTTCGCGAAAGCGCATACCTAGCGCATCAAAGGACAGCAGGCGGCCGACCAAAGGCTCGCCGATGGCAAGGATCAGCTTCAACGCTTCCGTCGCTTGCAACAAGCCGACGATGCCCGGCAGGACGCCCAATACACCCGCTTCGCTGCAATTGGGCGCATCGGCGACATCGGGCGGTTCGGGGAAGAGGCAGCGATAACAGGGGGATTCGCTGCGTCGCGGATCAAATACACCTACCTGGCCGGTAAAGCGTTCGACGGCGCCGTAGACCATCGGCATGTTCAAGCGGCGCGTGGCGGCGGCAAGCAGATAACGCGCAGGGAAATTGTCAGCGCCATCGACGACCAGATCATGTCCGTGGAGTAGACGCTCGACGTTGTCGGCACGCAGGCGTTCATTATGGACCGCAACGTTTACGCGCGGATTGAGTGCACCGAGCGTCATACGCGCCGATTCGGTTTTTGCCATGCCAACGCGCGCATCGGCATGGATGACTTGGCGGTGCAAGTTGGAGCGCTCCACGCGATCATCGTCGATCAGCGTGAGCCGCCCCACACCCGCTGCGGCGAGATAGAGCGCAGCTGGAGCGCCAAGTCCGCCTGCACCCAACAGCACGACACTGGCCTGAGCAAGTTTGAGTTGCCCCGCCTCGCCCACCTGCGGCAGTCGCAACTGGCGTGCGTAACGTTCGGCGGAATCCGTGTCGAGTTGGGCAGTACTGATCGGAAGCGCTTCGGCTTTCCAGCGTTCGAAACCGCCGGCAATGGATGCCACGTGGCGATAGCCCATTCGCTGAAGTGCCTCGGCGGCGAGCAGCGAACGCACGCCACTCCCGCATAGCGTAAGCAGCTCACGCTCGCGGTCGGGTTCCTGGGCCTCGATCCGTAACTCCAGAAAACCGCGCGACAGGCCTAATGCGCCCGTCGGCATACCCGAAGCGCGCTCGATATCCTCGCGCACATCGATCAGCAATGCGCCGCGGGCCTGCCTGCGCAGCGCCTCAGCGGGGGCTATCTCCGGTATCTGCTGGCGCAACGCGGACAGCCAGGAATCACGGTCGAGAGGGGTGTTCATCCCGCATAGTCTAGCGCGCTGGGGGTGATTGTCCCCTTCGTCCTTGGACGGCGTCAGCGTCATCCCATCCCTTTCTGGAAGAGGAGGAAGCGCGAGCTCAGCGCTTGCGGCGCTTTATCTCGCGGATCATGCGCTGGCGCTTGCGCTGCTGGGCTTCGGTAAGCACGTTCTTCTTGCCAGCAAACGGGTTCTCGCCATCGCGAAAGTCGATACGGATGGGTGTGCCTTCGAGCTTGTAACGTTGGCGGAAGAAGTTTTCCAAATAGCGGCGGTAGGCGGGCGCGATATGCTTGGTGCGGCTGCCGTGAATGATGACGGTAGGCGGATTGCTGCCACCCGGATGTGCGAAGCGAAGCTTCGGCGCGTGTCCCCGCACCAACGGTGGCTGGTAGCTTTCGTAAGCGCGTTCCAGCGTGCGCGTGAGATCTGACGAGGTCAGCTCACGCGTGGCCGACGTATGCGCACGCACGACCGCGCGCATCAGCTCACGCAAACCCGAGCCATGCAATGCCGAGATGAACACGCGCTTGGCCCAGTCGGCAAACGCGAGCCGGCGCTCCAGCGCGCGTTGACACTGCTCGCGCGCATAGGTATCCATGTCGTCCCATTTGTTGACGGCAATGACTAGCGCCCTGCCCTCGTCGAGCACGTGGCCAATCAATGTGAGATCCTGGTCGGCGAGGTTTTCGCGCGCGTCGATCATGACCACCACGACTTGCGCTGCAGCCATTGACTGCAGCGTCTTGATGACGCTGAACTTCTCCACCGCTTCTTCGACGCGCGCCTTCCGGCGCACGCCAGCGGTATCGATAAGTGTGTAGCGTTTGCCGTCGCGCTCCACCGGCACGCGAATAGGATCACGCGTGGTGCCTGCGACGTCCGATACGATGAGCCGGTTTTCGCCGAGCAGGCGATTGATCAGCGTGGATTTGCCGGCGTTCGGACGGCCGACGATCGCAACCCGGATGCTGTCTTCGTCCCCGGGGGCGAGTTCCTCATGCGCATCTTCCGGCAGCAACGGCAGCACCGCGGCAACCAACTCCTCGGTACCGCGATTATGTGCCGCCGATAGTGGCAAGGTTTGGGCGATGCCGAATACGGCGAACTCCGCCAGCGCGTGCTCTTCATCCAGGCCATCGGTCTTGTTGACGGCGGCGATGATGGGTTTGCCGCTGCGGCGCAATTCATCGAGGATGCTGCGGTCTTGCGGCAACAAGCCATCGCGTGCGTCGACCACGAACACCAACACCTGCGCTTCGTCGATGGCCACGCGCACCTGTTGCGCGGTGAGTGCGTCAAGACCTTCTTCGACACCGGACAAACCACCGGTGTCGACCACGACAAATGGCCGTACACCGGTGCGGGAAATGCCATAGTGCCGATCGCGCGTCACGCCCGGCATGTCGGCTACCAGGGCGTCACGGCTGCGCGTCAACGCGTTGAACAGGGTCGATTTACCGACGTTTGGACGACCGACCAAGGCGATGACGGGCAGCACGGAACATGATTCCAGAAATTACTTCGCACCCAGACGATACGCGACGAGATGACCCTGGATGTCTTCGACATACACCAGGTCACCGGCCACTACCGGCTGCGCACGAATCGCTTTCTTCGACAGCCGCTCGCGGGCCGCCAGCGCGCCATCCCCGGTTTGCAGCCAATGTACGTAACCTTCGATATCACCCACGACGACATAGTCGCCCTGCACGGCCGGGGCGGTCAGCCAGCGGTATTTGAGGTTGTCGTTCTTCCACATGTCAGCGCCGCTGCTCTTGTCGAACGCCCAGACTTGCGAATCGGTGTTGACACCGTACAGGGCGTTGCCATTGACGACCAACGAGGTGTACGTGGAGAACGGACGCGACCAGAGCGGGCGGCCGCTGGGGCCATCCACAGCGCTGAGATTGCCGTGATAGGCCGACGCATAGAGCGTGCTGCCGTCGAGCACAACGCCACCATCGGCATCGTTCATGCGCTCGATGTCGGTGCGGCCTTCGCCACTGGCCAGATGCTGTTCCCAAAGCTTGTCGCCATTGTCTTCACGCAGCGCGATCAGCTTGCCGTCATCGCTACCGAAGAACACGACACCGTTGGTGACCAGCAGCGGACCGTTACCACGCAGGCTCAACAGCGGCACATTGCCCTGGTCATTGACCCAGCGGCGATCGCCAGTACCGGTGTCCAGGCCATACACACGGCCATCCTGCGTGCGCACGATGACGAGTGCGCCAGCAACGGCCGGCGAGTCAATGACTTCGGAAGGCAACGTGGCGACCCAGCGCTGGCTACCGTCTTTAGCGCTGAGGCCATAGACATGGCCGTCGAGCGTGCCGATCACGAGCAAATCACCCGCGACCGCCGGACCACCTGAATAAAAGGCGTCAGGACGCTTCTTGTCACCCAAGCCGAACCAGCCATGTGTGCGGGTCTTCTTTTCCCACAATGTCTTGCCTGTGTTGGCATCATACGCACCGATGGCACCATCGGTGCTGGCGGCATAGAGCACGCCGTCGACGATGGTGGGCTGCATGCGCACACCGCTCATGCCGGCGCCATGGCCAACACGCGTTTTCCAGACCTGCGCGACGTGCACAGTCGGCTTGAAATCCTTGGCCAGCGGCGTGGGCGGCTGAATATTTTCTTTCTTGAAGGAATGGCAGCCCCCGAGGGCCACCAGCGAACCGGTCACTACGATCAGCCAAAAACGTTTCATGCACCCTGCTTCCCGGCCGTGGCCAGATCGTCGATTTTCATTTGCACTTCGTTGTCCTGCGATACGTGCGGACCCATCGCGCTCACCGCGGCCTGATAGGCCTTGAGTGCGTCATCGCGCCGTCCAAGCTTGACCAGCGCATCGCCACGTAGTTCCTGGCTCTCGATGGCATAGCTATTGGCTGGCATGCGGTCCAGCGCGCTCAGCGCTTCCTGGGCGTTGCCCTTGGCCAATTGCACATGAGCGATGCGAAGCTCCACCAGCGCCTTGAGCTCTGGACTGGGGGCGTGCTGCTCGGCCCAGGTGAGTGAGTCGAGCGCCTTGTCAAATTGCTTGTCTTGCACCTGCCTGCGTGCACGGTCGCTGATGGCAAACAGAGCGTAAGGCGTATCGGCGTAGTCCTTCATCAACTGCTGGATGATGACGTCGACCGCATTGGTGTTGCCGGTGTCGACGACGCCCTGCAGTTCCTGATACAGACCCGACGCCTGCATCTGGTGCGAGACGCGGTGATTGCGCCATTGCTGGTAACCGAAAATGGCGATCAGGCCGATGACGATACCCACAGCGATCGACAGGCCGTTCTGCCTCAGCCATTTTTGTACGCGTTCGCTCTGTTCGTAGTCGTCGTAAGCATCGAATGCCATGCAATCACCGTATCGCAAGAAACGCCGGGGGCGTTAGAGAAGGTGTCCGAAGCCGCGAGAATCCAAAGGCGGCCGGCGCTGCCCACCTCGTGGAGGGCAATGCGCAAGCATAACCGATCGAAGGGGGGTTAAGGCTATACGGAGACGGTGTGCGGCACCGCCCAGACAGGGCTTTTAAGCGCCCGCCGGTGCCGCCTTGCCGTCCTGAATGTCGACATGGAAATGCGCAACGTTGGCGTGGCGATAGGGATCGAGCGATACGGGGTGCCCGTCCACGCTCACTTGTGCACCGGCAGAGTTGCCAATGCGCACCTCAAGCGGCTGGTCACTGTGATAGGTCTTGCTGGTGCCGGCAGGCAACAAGCCATATTCCAGCTTGCTGCCGTCCTTTCCGATCACTTCCACCCAACTGGCATTGGCGAGGTTCAACGCGAGACTATGCGCACCGCTACCGGCAGCGACGGCAGGTGCGCTGGAGGCAGGAGAGGCCCCGACCGACACATCGCCATCGAGCGTGGGTACTGGCACCATCGAGGCAAGCAGCGGCTGCTCCGACGCAGGACGCTGAACAGACGCGGCGGCAGCCGGACCCGCAGAAGCAGGCGCTGCCTGCGCAAGGGTCGGCGCGCTGACGACGGCTTTCGCCATGCTGTCCGACGTGGCCGGCACCGTCGGCGCCGGGGCATCCTGCTGGGCGACGGGCGTGGCATCAAGGGGGGCCAGGTGACTCATATCGCGCGAAAACGTACCGCGCATGCCCAGCCATACAGTGGGTACGGCGATCACCAGCGTCAAAACGACATAAGTGGCTGCCGTGGCATAGCGATCGAGCAAATAGCGCGAATGCGAAACGCCGCCGGTCGCTACCAGTTTCGGCTGGGCCGGTTTGAACGTCGCGATGACCGCTTCGATCTCGGCTTCATCGATGCCCAGGTGATTTCCGTATTTGCGCAGATAACCGCCGAGGTAGACCTGATAGTCGATGTCGCCGAAATCGTTACTTTCAAGCTGACGCAACACACGCACGGGCAAGTGCAGCGTGTGACCGCAGGTTTCCACGTCCAGACCGCGCGCTTCGCGCGCCGCGCGCAAGCGCGAACCGAAACCGGGGGCCTCGTTGAAGCGGAATTCGGCAGCGTTCTGTTCCATGTTCGCTGCCGTCATGGCGGACGCATCGGAGGCATGTTCCTCCTGCGTCGCAGGATTGGACTGCTCGGAAATCATGGGCGTGTCGATTGATTGAGGGCCTGCGCCTGTTCCGAATCCGGGAACTGGCTGAGTAGCCGTTTACTATAGTTCTGGGCCGCATCCGTGTTGCCCAAATGAGATTCGATGTTGTAGCCGAGCTTCAAGGATTCAGGACTGGGATGACCTAACGTATCGAAGCGCTGCATGAAGGCGCTGGCGTGGAAATAGTCCTGATTCAGATAAAGCACGTTCGCCAGCTGCAGCAATGCGGTCCCATTGCTTGGATTACGCTTCAGCGCCTGCCTGAAACTGGCTTCGGCGTCGACGCGATCGTTCATGCGAAGCTGACATACACCTTGATTGGTCAACGCCACATCCGGCGTCTGGTAGAAGGGGTCGGCGACTGCCTTGGTGAAAAAAGCCAGCGACTCCTGCATCTTGCCTTCGCTGCACAAGAACTGGCCCAGATTGTTGTTGGTGTCGCCCTTGTCCGGCTGCAGCTCTTGCGCTTTGCGGTAGTGCGTCTCGGCGTTGGGCTGATCGTTGATGCGCTCGTAGATGTAAGCCATCACAGTTTGCGCGGGCACATAGGTGGGATCTTCCTTTTCGGCGATCTTCACCTTCTCCAGCGCGCCCTGCAGATTGCCGATCTCGATGTAATGCTGCGCCAGCCGAGTATGGACGTCCGCAGCACTCTGCGCCTTTTCCGCCTTGGTTTGCTCGGGCAAAGTGGGCTCGGGCGGTGGCGGCGGAATGGTCATCGAGCGATGACATCCCGCCAGCAGCATTGCCGCGCAGACACCTAAACCCAACGCAATGCGATCACGCCGCATGAGCTTCCCCCTCGTCCAAACGCTTGCGAAATTCCTCCTGGCGACGCGTACGATCGTGCACCTGCCCTTTCAACTGACCGCACGCGGCATCGATGTCATCACCGCGCGTGCGGCGCAACATGGTGAGAATGTTCGCGTTGAGCAGCTGTGTCTGGAAGGCGCGGATAGTGTCCGGATCGGAGCGCTCGAAGCGCGTGCCGGGAAACGGATTGAATGGAATGAGATTGACCTTGCACGTCGGCAGCTTACGCATCAGCTTGATGAGCTGGCGCGCATGCTCGGGCTGATCGTTCACGCCCTTCATCAACGTGTATTCGAACGTGATGGACGTACGCGGCTTGCGGTCGATCCAGCGCTGGCACGCGCCCAACAGCTCGGCGATGGGATAGCGCTTGTTGAGCGGCACCAGTTCCGTGCGCAGCTCATCGTTCGCCGCGTGCAGCGAAACAGCCAGCGATACGTCGATGCTTTCGGACAGCTTGTCGATCATCGGCACGAGGCCGGCGGTGGACAGCGTGACGCGCTTGGATGCCAGGCCAAAGCCCAGGTCATCGCGCATCAGGCTCATCGCCTTGACCACGTTGTCGAAATTCAACAGCGGCTCACCCATCCCCATCATGACCACATTGGTGATGCGGCGGTTCTGGTGCGTAATGTTGCCCAAGTGCTTGGCGGCCACCCACATCTGCCCAATGATTTCGGACGTTGCAAGGTTGCGATTGAAACCCTGCGTCGCGGTGGAGCAGAACTGGCAGTTCAACCCGCATCCAACCTGCGAGGAAACGCATAGCGTGCCGCGGGTGGGCTCGGGAATGTAGACCGCCTCGACAGCGTTGCCGCCATCCATGCCCAGCAACCATTTATGCGTACCGTCGGCCGCACCTTTATCGAACAGCGTGTTGGGCGGACCGACGTAGCACGCAGCCTCGAGCTTGGCGCGCAGCGCCTTGCCCACGTCGGTCATGTTTTCGAAGTTGCTTTCCAGGCGGTGGTAGATCCATTTCATCACCTGCTCGGCGCGATACGGCTTTTCGCCGAGCTGCGCAAAAAAATCACGCAGCCCTTGACGATCGAAATCGAGCAGATTGACTTTTTCCACCTGGTTCACGTGTGCAACATCTTTTTTAGCGCATTAGCGCGGGAAAACTTCGGTCGCAGCAAAGAAGTAAGCAATTTCAGTTGCGGCGGTTTCGGCGGCATCCGAGCCGTGCACGGCGTTCGCGTCGATCGAATCGGCGAAGTCGGCGCGAATGGTGCCCTTGGCGGCATCCTTGGGATTGGTCGCGCCCATCAGATCCCGATGCTTGAGAACCGCGTTATCCCCCTGCAGCACCTGGATCATTACCGGGCCGGAAATCATGAACTCCACCAGTGCATTGAAGAACGGACGTTCGCGATGCACTGCATAGAAACCTTCCGCCTCTTTACGCGAGAGATGCTTCATTTTTGCTGCAACGACTTTGAGGCCCGCTTTTTCGAAGCGTGCATAGATTTCACCGACGACATTCTTGGCAACTGCATCGGGTTTGATGATGGAAAGGGTGCGCTCCAGCGCCATGCGGTCTGCTCCGGGTTATGCGGACTGGTTGAACGGGTGGCCGACGTCAAGGAAACGTCGAGGCAAAGATAGAACTAAATACGTCCTGGAATGCGGATTTAGCTCACGAAAGTTTGACAGATTCTAACCCAATGGCAACCAAATTTTGAGCGCCTGCCAAACGACTGTTTGACTGCTCCAGCCGCCCGCGCGTATCCTCAAACGATCGTTTGATTCCATCCGGTAGGCGTGCCCGTGAACAGCTCCGCTTCTACGAAGGAACGCATCCTGACCGCCGCCGAGGCGCTGTTCGCCCAGCGCGGATTCGAAGGGGCCTCGCTGCGCCAGCTGACGGCCGCCGCTGGCGTGAATCTGGCCGCCGTGAACTACCACTTCGGCTCCAAGGACCACCTGGTCGAGCAGGTCTTCAAACGGCGCCTGGACCAGCTCAATGGCCGCCGCATGGCCGCCTTGAGGCTGATTGCCAGTCAGCCGGAAACGTCATTGGAAGATGTGCTGTCGGCCTTTATCCGCCCTGCCCTGGACCTTTCCCACGATGGCGGTGGCGGCCTGTTCATGCGTGTGCTGGCCCGTGCTTTCGCCGAGCACGACGACAGCCTGCGCAAGTTCTTGTCGGAGAACTATGGCCACGTGATGCGGCAATTCACCGCCGAATTTGCCCGTCTGCTGCCGGGGCTCAGCAAGGAAGAGCTTTACTGGCGCATCGACCTGGTCACCGGCGCCCTGACACACGCCATGTCCGGCTTCGGCATCATCCAGCGCAAGAGCGACGTCAGCGAAGTCACCCACCGCGAGCAAACCGCCGAGCACCTGATCCGCTTCGCCGCCTCGGGCCTGCGCGCCCCCTGAATTCCCTGTCATCGGGAGGCCACGCGCCTCCCGCACCCTGCTTTTTATTCATCTGCTACGCATTCGTACCTTGGAGAAGCCAATGACCGATTCATCGCGAACGAATTCGGACCAGCCGAATTCGGCTCAGCCCAAGACGCTACGCATCCGCAAGGCCGCGGTGCTCGGTGCCGGCGTCATGGGGGCGCAGATCGCCGCGCACCTGACCAATGCCGACGTCGAGACCGTGCTGTTCGATCTGCCGGCCAACGAGGGGCCCAAGAGTGGCATCGCGCTCAAGGCCATCGAAAACCTTAAAAAGCTGTCCCCTGCACCGCTGGCAGATGGCAACCGCGCGGCGGCCATTATCCCGGCCAATTACGAAGAAGACCTCGACAAGCTCAAGGATGTGGATCTGGTGATCGAGGCGATCGCCGAACGGATGGACTGGAAGCTGGATCTGTACAAGAAGATCGCGCCGCACGTTTCACCCACTGCCGTGCTGGCCAGCAATACCTCCGGCCTTTCCATCAACGGCCTTGCCGAGGCATTGCCGGAAGAACTGCGCCACCGCTTCACCGGCGTGCATTTTTTCAACCCGCCGCGCTACATGCATCTGGTCGAACTGATTCCGACCCGGCTCACCGATACCACGGTGCTCGAAGGTCTGGAGGCATTCCTCACCACCACCGTCGGCAAAGGCGTGGTCTACGCGAAAGACACGCCGAACTTCATCGGCAACCGCATCGGCGTGTTCTCGATGCTGGCCACCATGCATCACACCGAGCAGTTCAAACTTGGCTTTGATACGGTGGATGCGCTGACCGGCCCCGCTATCGGCCGCCCCAAGAGCGCTACGTATCGCACCGCCGATGTGGTGGGCCTGGACACCATGGCGCACGTGATCAAGACCATGGCCGACACCCTGGCCAATGATCCCTGGCACGACTACTTCAAGGCACCTGTCTGGCTTAGCGGCCTGATTGAACGGGGTGCGCTCGGCCAGAAAACCGGTGCCGGCTTCTATCGCAAGGCGGGCAAGGACATCGTCGTGCTGGATGTCGCCAAGCGTGACTACCGCCCTTCCGAGCAGAAGGCCTCGGACGAGGTGTCGGCGATTCTGGCGATCAAAGATCCCGCAGAAAAATTTGGAAAATTGCGCGCCTCGGGCGATCCGCAAGCCCAGTTTCTGTGGGCAACGTTCCGCGACTTGTTCCACTACACCGCCTACCACCTGGCCGACATTGCCGACACGGCCCGCGATGTCGATTTCGCCATTCGCTGGGGCTACGGCTGGAAGCTAGGTCCGTTCGAAACCTGGCAAGCGGCTGGCTGGCAGCAGGTCGCAAGCTGGATTCAGGAGGACATCGACGCAGGCAAGGCCATGAGCAAGGCGCCGCTGCCTAAATGGGTGACGGATGGTCGCGCCGGCGTGCACGGCAAGGGTGGCTCTTATTCGGCCGCCAACAACACCGATAAACCGCGTTCGCAGCATCCGGTCTACAGGCGGCAACTCTTCCCCGATGCGATTCTCGGCGAGCGCTTCGACCAGGGCACCACCGTCTGGGAAAACGACGGCATCCGCCTTTGGACGCTGGGCGACGACAACGTCGGCATCATCTCGTTCAAGACGAAGATGAACACGGTCAACGATCAGGTGCTCGACGGTATTCAGCACGCGATTGGCCTCGCCGAGGAAAAGCTCAAGGCAGTGGTGATCTGGCAGACCAGCGAACCGTTCTCAGCCGGCGCCGATCTGAAGGGCGCGCTGGGTTTGCTGCAAGCAGGCAAGATCAAGGAATTCGAGGCAATGGTCGCCAACTTCCAGCGCACCAGCATGCGAATCAAGCATGCGCTTGTGCCGGTGGTATCGGCTGTGCGCGGGCTATGCCTGGGTGGTGGCTGCGAGTTTCAGATGCACTCGGCGCGCACGGTGGCGGCGCTGGAAAGTTATATCGGCCTGGTGGAAGCGGGCGTGGGTCTGTTGCCTGCCGGCGGCGGCCTGCATGAGCTGGCGATTCGCGCCGCGCAGAGCACCCCCAATGATCCGTTCGAATCGCTGAAGAAGGTGTTCGAAACCGTGGCGATGGCGAAGGTGTCCGGCAGCGCGCTGGAAGCCAAGCAACTGGGCCTGCTGCGCGAGAACGATGTCGTCGTGTTCAATGCGTACGAGCTGCTTTATATCGCCAAGCAAGTGGCCAGCTCGCTTGCCGAAAGCGGATGGCGTGCGCCGCTGTATGCCCGCAACGTTCCGGTGGCCGGCGATGTGGGTACCGCCACGTTCAAAGCATCGCTTGCCAACCTGCAAGCAGGCTACTTCGCTTCCGAACACGACGCGGCCATCGCCACGCGCATCGCGGACACGCTGTGTGGCGGCGCGATTGAGCGTGGCTCGCTGGTGGACGAAGCGTGGCTGCTCGATCTGGAGCGCAAGCACTTCGTGGAACTTGCGCAGACCGAAAAAACACAGGCGCGTATCGCACACACGATGACCACCGGCAAACCGCTGAGGAACTAACGCTCGCCGCCCCGGCGCACGCCGGAGCCCAGCGACTTTTCGCACGCAGTACTAAAGACACTGGGTCCCGGCTTGCGCCGGGACGACGGAAAAACCAAACGGCGTCGCTGCACAGTGCGCGACGCCACGGAGTAGAGACCATGACCAAGCAAGTGCAAGACGCTTATATCGTCGCCGCCACCCGCACACCGGTCGGCAAGGCACCGCGCGGCGTGTTTCGCAACACCCGCCCGGATGACATGCTCGCCCATGTGATCCGCGCCGTGCTGGCGCAGGCACCCGGTATCGATCCGCATCGCATCGGCGACGTGATCATCGGCTGCGCCATGCCCGAGGCCGAGCAAGGCATGAACGTGGCGCGCATTGGCCTGCTGTTGGCCGACCTGCCCGACACGGTGCCGGGCGTTACCGTCAATCGTTTCTGCTCCTCCGGCCTGCAAGCCGTGGCGATGGCGGCCGACCGCATTCGCCTGGGCGAAGCCGATCTCATGATCGCCGGCGGCACCGAAAGCATGAGCATGGTGCCGATGATGGGTCACAAAGTGGCGATGAACCCTGCGATCTTCGACAACGAGCACATCGGCATCGCCTATGGCATGGGCATCACCGCCGAGAACGTGGCCAAGCAGTGGAAAATTTCGCGCGAGGCGCAGGATGCGTTCGCCGCGCAAAGTCACGAGCGCGCACTGGCCGCGATCAAGGCCGGCGAGTTCAGGGATGAAATCACCCCGTTCCAACTCGACGACCATTACCCCGACCTCGCCACGCGCGGCATCAAGACCGACAGTCGCCTGATCGATACCGACGAAGGCCCACGCCCGGGCAGCGCGCCGGACGTCCTGGGCAAGCTGAAGACGGTATTTCGCAATGGCCAATTCGGCGGCACGGTGACGGCCGGCAACTCCTCGCAGACCTCCGACGGCGCGGCTGCCGTGCTTCTGGCCAGCGAGCAGGCCATCAAGGAGTACGGCCTTACGCCGCTTGCCCGCTTCGTGGGGTATTCGGTCGCCGGCGTGCGCCCGGACATCATGGGCATCGGCCCGAAGGAAGCGATTCCCAAGGCGCTCAAACTTACCGGCATCAAGCAGGATCAACTGGACTGGATCGAGCTGAACGAAGCGTTTGCCGCGCAAGCGCTGGCGGTCATCGGCGATCTGGGCCTGGACCCGACCAAGGTGAACCCGTTGGGCGGCGCCATCGCCCTCGGCCACCCGCTGGGTGCTACGGGTGCGGTCCGCACCGCCACACTGGTGCATGGCCTGCGCCGCCGCAAGCAGAAGTACGGCATGGTGACGATGTGCATCGGTACCGGCATGGGCGCTGCGGGCGTGTTCGAGGCGCTTTAAAGCAAGTGATGTGGACGCCTCACACGGTTCCTGCAATCTGCGGCGGCGTTGAGACTGAGCGGTGAGGCTCAGGCAAACGGGTACCCCATCTGCCCCTCCCCTCCACAGGGGAGGGCTCCGTTTGCGACAAGTGCAAACGCTTAGACAAAAATCGCGCTTGTCCTGATCTTCCCGCCAGCGAATAATGCGACACGCTGCGGCGCACACCCCGATGCGCCCTACGTTTCGAGCGCTTCCTCCACCCTCGCCCAGGCGGCAGGTCGGTTTCGCTCGCTGCAGGATTCCTTCGTGAGCACGTTGAGTGAGGAAAAGATCGAAGCGTCGGCCCTCGCCCAACCGGCGTACCCCGATTACCGCATCATTTCTCTGATCGTCGGGTGTGCAATCTTCCTTGAACAAGTGGACGGTACCGTGCTGGCGACGGCACTCCCCACCATGGCGCGCGATTTCGGTGTGTCCGCCCCCGCCATGAGCGTGGCGGTGACCAGCTATCTGCTGGCCCTGGCGATACTCATTCCGGTAAGTGGCGCTATTTCGGACCGCTTTGGGGCCAAGCGCGTATTCAACAGTTCCATCGTGGTGTTCATCATCGGGTCGATCCTGTGCTCGCTGACCCGGACCCTGCCCGCCATGGTGGCTGCACGACTTTTGCAAGGCACGGGCGGCGCGATGATGGCGCCCGTAGGGCGGCTGGTCATCCTGCGTACGGTCGACCGCCGTCATCTGGTGTCCTCCATGATGTGGACGCTTATCCCCGCCATTCTCGGCACCATGGCCGGGCCACCGCTTGGCGGCTTCATTGTTCAGTATCTGGATTGGCGCTGGATTTTTTACATCAATGTACCGATCGGCGTACTGGGTTTCTGGCTGGTACGTCGATATATCCCGGTGGTGCATGCCGCGACGCGGCCCGCGCGCTTCGACTGGTTGGGCTTCGCGCTTTGCAGCGTCGGACTGGGGTGTTTGCTGTTCGGATTGGAGCTGTTTGGCGAGAACACCAACGCGCGCAATGCCGTGATGCTGATCATCCTTGGCGCGGCGTCATGTCTGGCGTACGTGCAGCATGCCAAGCGCCGCACCAACCCTGCGGTGGATCTCACACTGCTGCGCATCGAATCGTTTCGCCTGTCGGTGATATCCGGCTCGCTGATGCGTATTACCCAGGGTGCGCAGCCTTTTCTGCTGCCGCTGCTGCTGCAGATCGGGCTGGGTTTCTCGGCGCTGCGCAGTGGTCAATTGGTGTTGGCGATTTCCGTGGGTGCGCTATTGGCGCGCGTTTGTACGACGCACGTGTTGCGGCGGATCGGCTTTCGCCGCGCCATGGTCTACAACGGCGTGCTGGCCAGCCTCAGCTACGCGGTATGCGCGTTTTTCCGGGCGGATTGGCCGTTCTGGCTGATGTTTGGCCTGCTCATGGGTTGCGGCCTGGTGATGTCGTTCCAGTTCGCCTCCTACAACACGATCGCTTATGAAGCCGTGCCGACCGATCGCATGAGCGCGGCCAACAGCTTCTACTCCACCTTGCAGCAGCTGATGCTTTCCATTGGCGTGTGCTGCGGGGCGCTGATTCTCAAGATGGCCATGACGGTCAGCCATAACGCCGAGCCCAGCCGCATGAATTTCTCGGTGGCGTTTCTGGTGGTTACGGCGATATCGCTCAGCTCCACCTATTGGCATCGGGCCTTTGCCCACGATGCGGGTCATGAAATGAGTGGGCACCGTCAGCGCTAGCTGCACACACTGTTTCCCCGGCGTGCGTTTTACTGGGTAACGACCGGCCTTATGTTTGGCTGCATTCAAAACCAGTGAGGTGTCCCATGATCGAACGACGTCCTTTCGAGCAGCTCGGCGGAGCCGATCACGGCTGGCTGAAGGCCAAGCATCACTTTTCATTTGCCGGCTATAACGATTCCAAGCGCATGGGCTGGGGCGCGCTGCGCGTATGGAACGATGACACCATCGCATCGCAAACCGGCTTTCCGCCGCATCCGCATGCAAACATGGAAATCATCACTTACGTGCGTGAAGGGGCGATCAGCCATCGCGACAGCCTGGGCAACGAAGGTCGCACGGTGGCCGGCGACGTGCAGGTGATGAGCGCAGGCAGCGGTATCACGCACAGCGAATACAACCTGGAGTCCGAGGCCACGCGCATCTTCCAAATCTGGATCATCCCAGACGAACAGGGCCGCCCTCCCTCCTGGGGCACCAAACCTTTCCCGGTAGATAACCGCTCAGACCGTTTTGTCGTGTTGGCGAGCGGCATCAAAGGCGATGTGGGTGCGCTGCCGCTGCGCACCGACGCGCGCGTACTCGGTGCAACGCTCAAGGCCGGCCAAACCGTTCACTACACACTGGATAAGCAGCGCTACGCTTATCTAGTACCGGCCAAAGGCGCCGTGGAGATCAACGGCATTCGTATCGATGCTCGTGACGGCGCGGCCATCCGCGATGAAACCGCGCTTGAGGTGAAAGCGCTTGAGGATGCCGAGTTGGTGCTCGTCGATTCGAACCCGTGATGGATTGACGGCACGCGCGAAGTCTCGCTGAACACTTCCACGCCATAATGGAATGCGGCACACCCACATCGGAGCGTTGTCAATGCGGTGTGGGTGAAGTGTCGTCATTTTTGTAGGCGATGCTTTACCTATTAGTAAGCGTCTTATTTTCCAGCATGGCAGCCGCTGACAAACGTGCTAGCGACTCTTAGGCGCCTTTCGGTCATGCACAACATAGTCAGCCATGGATTCTGCAACACGGTTCACAGCAGGATCGGAAGAGCTGCGGCAAGACTCCAGCCAGCCCTTTACCAGCCTTCGCTTCTTTTGGGGAGAGACGTAGACGAATTCATTGAGCTTATCCATGAATTCGTCACGCTGGGTTTTATCGAGCCCACTGAAACCAAGCAGAACAACTGCGATGTCCGAATCGTTTGACTCGCCCACTAGGAAGTGCCTTTATGCAGGACAGGCGGCTTAAGATAGGTTCCGCATCCGAGCTAGGCTAGCTGCGCACGGGTAAGCCCGCTATAGGAAAAACCCGATCTTGCCGCGTTAACTTAGATCACATCGCGCAAGATAAATCAGACGCCGTCACCAGACTTGCGCGCAATCTCCTTTGACAGCTGCGAGGCTTGCACTAGACCGTTCGCGAGCGCGTAGTTGAACACTTCGGCATCATTGCACAAGCCCAGTTTTTTCATGGCAGACTGTTTTTGAGCGCTGATGGTTTTACTGCTTCGCCCGACACGTAGGCCAATTTCCGTAACGGTGAATCCTTCCGCGTAAAGGCGTAGCACCTCCGTCTCGCGTTTCGTCAATCGGGGCCGATCAACCTCACCTTGTGAGGTAGCCAACATCTGTTGCAACAAGCTCGCCGCATCGGGTGAAAGATAATGATCGCCCTGCTGCGCCATCCGAATGGCGCTTTCCACGTTATGAAGATCATCCGACTTGCTGACAATGGCGCTCACACCCACGTCGAGAATGTTTTGCAGCACGCCACCGTTTTCGATACCCGTAAGCACCACCAACCGAACATTGGAAAAACGACGCCGGATAAAACGAAGGAGCGACAGGCCGTCACCATAACGGCCGTGCGGCATGGAAAAATCGGTTACCACCACATCACACGGGCACTTGCCCAGCAGCTCGACCAGGGCGGTGGAGTCGGTGGCCAACCCCACCACCGTGATACCTTCAAAACCGGTCAACAAATGCTCCATGCCGGTGAGCAAGGTCGGATGGTCATCGGCGACGGCTACCCGAATCGTCAAGCAAAACTCCTTATGCCCGTCAGCTGGGTTGGACAAGCACGGTAGTATAGCCGCGCTGCCCAGTCTGCCTCGGTATATTACGATGTACGCACAAGCGACGACACGCCCTGCCGGTGTATCGAACAGGTCCTCCAAAATGGACAACCTTATCCGTGTTGCGGTGGCTGACGACCATCCCGTCATCCGCATGGGCATTGAGGCCACGCTTGATTCCATCAGCAGCGTGCACCGAATCGGCTCGGTGTCCGATTCCACCCAGCTCGTGGCGCTGTTGGACGCACACCCCTGCGAGATCCTGGTAACCGACTACGCCATGCCTGGCGGTCAGTATGGCGATGGCCTGGAGTTGATTTCCTTCCTTCGCAACCGTTACCAGGACATGAACATCATCGTGCTCACCGGCTTGGGCAAAATGGTGTTGATCCGCAGCCTGATGGCTTTTGGTATTCACGCCATCCTCAGCAAAACGGACGATATCTCCCATCTGAGCGGGGCCATTCAGGCGGCACAGGCGGGGCGACGGTATTTCTCGCCCAGCATCGCCAACATAATGAAGTCGCAGTCACTGGGAAGCAGCTCCATGCAGCTCTCACCCCGCGAAGCGGAGGTGATCGCACTTTATATTGGTGGCGCCAGCATCAACGGCATTGCCGAAAAATTGCAGCGCAGCAAGCAGACCATCAGCACACAGAAGGTCAACGCCATGCGCAAATTAGGTATCGACAGCGACGCGGACTTGTTCAAGTACGCGATTGAATTGGATCTCCATAAAAAAGAAAAACGGCAGTAGGCCCTTCCCTGCGCGAAAGTGATTACGCGCAAGGGTGCTATGCCTTGGAGAAAGGGAACGCGAGCACGTCAGTAATTTTGTCTGTGCCTGCCATGCACATCAGCAGGCGTTCAACACCCACCGCGACGCCTGCGCAATCGGGCATGCGTCCAAGAACTGCCAGCAATTGTTCGTCAATAGGCATTTCGCGCAAACCGCGCTCCCGTCGGCGCGCGTTGTCGTTCTCGAAACGCGTGCGCTGTTCGGCGGCATCGTTGAGTTCGTGATAGCCGTTGGCCAGCTCATGGGAGCCCAGATAAAGCTCGAAGCGCTCCGCCAGCGGCGGATCGCCAGGGCGAATACGCGCCAGGGCGCTTTGGCTGGCGGGATAATCATGGATCACCGTGATGCGATCACGCGGAAAAGAAGGTTGCAGCTCATGGGTGATAAGAAGATCGAGCCAATCGTCTCGCGTTAAACCTGACGGATTGATGTCGTATTTGGCTAGCGGCTCGCGCAGTTGCTCAACATCGGCATGGAGCGGGTCCAAGCCCAACTCATCAAGAAACAGCTGGCGATAACCCTCGATCAGCACTTCCACGCGAGCGCCGGCCAGCGCAAGTGCAGCTTCGACCAGGGCGATGGTTTCCTCCATCAGGTGGCGATGGTTCCAGCCGACCCGATACCACTCAAGCATGGTGAACTCCGGATTATGCCGCTCCCCTGCTTCGCCATTACGAAATACACGACCGAGTTCGTAGCAATCGCCCACTCCATCGGCGAGCAAGCGCTTTAACGAGTATTCCGGCGAAGTACGCAGCCACCGTTCGCGTGAACCCGCATCGACATGACCGTGGAAAGGTGCATTGAAACTTTCGATATTGGGATCGGTGTTGCCGGCTGCGGAGAGGATGGGTGTCTCCACTTCCAACACGCCGCGCTCGGCGAAAAAAGTGCGAATCATGGCATAGAGCTTTGCACGCCCCTGCAAACGCTGACGAAACGGAGTGACGTTGGTAGTGGCGTCCATACCGATCAGGCTCCGTACTTCTTGAACAAGGCCACCAGTTGCGCTTCGTCCCACACCTCCACGCCAAGCTCTTGCGCTTTATCGAGCTTGGAACCTGCTGCCTCTCCTGCTACCACAAAATGGGTTTTTTTCGACACGCTGCCAGCCACCTTGGCACCTAGTGCTTCAAGCTTCTCTTTGGCTTCCTCGCGTCCCATGCTGGAAAGCGTGCCGGTAAGTACCGCCGTTTGACCTGACAACGGCAGGGTTTCCACCTTGGCATGTTTGGGTACTGCTTCAAGCAGGCGGTGCATCGCGGCCTCCGCCTCCTGCAAGGCAGCGAGATGATGATGCCCACCGAAAAATTCGTCGAGATTGGCCGCAGCATTTTGAGATAACCCGGCCGTAATCCAATGTGCCGCGCCACCGCTGTGCAATTTTGCAACGGTTGGAAAATGCGACGTCAGCAATTCCGCATTGCGGCGGCCGATGCCATTGATGCCTGCGTTTTCCAGCAACACCGCCAAACTCAAGGTTTGGCTCAGACGCGGTGAAAGATCGGCTTCGTCGCTCAATGCCACACCCGCCTTCAACAATGCATCGACGACTTCGCGATTGCCCTTCTGCTTGAAGAACGCCTCGATCGAACCCGCCACTTCGGCGCCGATGTCCGGCAACTCGCGCAGGATTGCAGCAGGCATGCTTTGCACCCATTCCAGGCGCCCCAGCCAACTGGCAAGTGTTTTGGCCGTACTCTCGCCGATATGCACGATACCGAGCGCGTAAAGAAAACGCGCCAATGTCGTCTTCTTGCTGGCATCGATGGCTTCGATCAGGTTTTCTGCCCACTTGGTGGCGATTTTGCCGGCTTTGACGGTTTCCGGTGTAGTGCCATCGCGCTCATCCGCACGGCGTTTCATTTCAAGGAAATCGTCGAGCGTGAGCGTGTAGAGGTCAGCCGGTGTATGTACATAGCCAAAATCCACCAGCGCATCGACGAAACGTTCGCCGATGCCCTCGATGTCCATCGCACGGCGCGATGCGAAGTGAATCAACGCCTCCTTGCGCTGCGCAGCACAAACCAGTCCACCCGAACAACGCCAGGCTGCTTCGCCCTCCTCGCGTACCAATGCGGAACCGCACACGGGGCAATGCGTGGGCATTTTCCACGGATGCGTTTTCGGCGGACGGCGATCGGGAATCACACGCACCACTTCGGGAATGACGTCCCCAGCACGACGCACGATCACCGTATCGCCTACGCGTACATCGAGTCGCGCAACTTGATCGGCGTTGTGTAAGGTAGCGTTGGTAACGGTCACACCCGCCACCTGCACGGGCGCCAGACGCGCAACAGGCGTGACGGCACCCGTACGGCCTATCTGGATTTCAATGGCCTCGACGGTGGTGCTTTGTTCTTGTGCCGGAAATTTATGTGCAATCGCCCAGCGCGGTGCACGCGCCACAAAGCCCATTTCACGCTGACCGGCGTAATCATCCAGCTTGTACACCACACCGTCGATGTCATAGGGCAGGCTGTCGCGCCTGGCACCGATGCGGCGGAAATAAGCGATCAGGCCATCGAATCCTTTCGCTGTGTTCACTTCGGACGAAACAGGAAAACCCCAGTCGCGCAGCTTCTTGAGCGTTTGCGAATGCGTAAGTGGCAGCGTCGCCCCTTCGACTACACCCACGGCGTATGCAAAAAAACTCAGTTTGCGCTTTGCGGTGATAGCCGGATCAAGCTGGCGCAACGAACCGGCTGCACCGTTGCGAGGATTGGCGAGCGCCTTCTCGCCGTGCTCGCGCGCATAAGCATTGAAGGCCTCGAAATCCTTGCGCAACATGATCACTTCGCCGCGCACCTCCAATACACGCGGCCAATCATCGCCACGCAGGCGCAGCGGGATCGCGCGTACGGTGCGCAAGTTGACGGTGACGTCTTCACCGGTTTCTCCGTCGCCGCGTGTGGCGCCTTGCACGAATACGCCATTTTCATAGCGCAGGCTGATCGCCAGCCCATCGAGCTTGGGCTCGACAGAAAACACCGGGTTGGCGCGTCCCAGGGCCTGCTCAATACGGCGCTCGAACTCGACCACTTCGCGGTAACGCTCGCGATCATCGTCACCTTCTTGTTCGAAGGCGTTAGCCAGCGACAGCATCGGCAATGCATGGCGCACTTGTGCAAAACCACCGCGTGCACGCGCACCTACGCGGCGGGTGGGTGAATCATCCGTCGCCAGTTCAGGGTTCTCGGCTTCCATTGCCTGCAGTTCGCGCATGAGCTGGTCGTACTCTGCGTCGGTGATCTGCGGATCATCCAGAACGAAGTAATGGTAGTTGGCGTGCTCGATGCGCTTGCGCAAGTCGTGCGCGCGCGCGGTGGGCAATGGGGAGGCTGACGGTTTGCTCATGCGCGAAGTGTAACGATTCGATGTTTCCATGCCTTCACCCCTCCATGAAACGAAGAGCAAAGGGCCATCCTGACGATGATGCACGCCGGCGCGTCAACGCCTTGGGCAGCCATCCGGCGCCCCTTTTTACGCGCTACCGACGTAGCCTTCGTCATCAGGCTTCCTTAAGCCTAATAGCTGCCATAGCAGGTATCATAGCGCCCATGCCTTCCCAGTCCGCCGTCTCCCCCGCAAGCGCTTCAACGGCCACGGCGGACGCAATCGCCCTGCTCCCTTCGCGCGATCGCTACAACGGCTTGATCTGGCTGGTGTCGGCAGCGTTCTTCATGCAGGCGCTGGATTCCACCATCGTCAATACAGCGGTGCCGGCAATCGCCTCTGCATTGCACGAAACACCCCTGAACATGCGTAGCGCGCTGACCAGCTACGTGCTGACCCTGGCGATTCTCATCCCGGCCAGCCCTTGGCTGTGCGACCGGTTTGGGACCCGGCGCGTGTTCGGCGTGGCGATCGGCGTGTTTGCGATCGGCTCGCTACTTTGCGGCTTGGCGCAGACCTTGCCGGAGCTGGTCATGGCGCGCGTGCTTCAAGGCTGCGGCGGCGCGGCGTTGATGCCGGTGGGCCGTTACGTACTGGTACGCACCATCGACAAACACGATTTCGTACAGGTGATGAGCACTGTCGCCACATTCGGTTTGCTCGGCTCTGTGTTGGGTCCCTTGCTCGGTGGCGCGCTCGTGCAGTACACGAACTGGCGGCTGATTTTTCTGCTCAACGTTCCCGTCGGGATCGTTGGCGTATGGCTCAATCATCGCGAAATGCCCGAGTACCGGCTGGATACGGCCCATCGTTTCGATGTGTTTGGCTTCATGCTGTTTGCCGCTTCGTCCGCCTTGCTGCTGGCTGCTTCGGAATTCGCTGCGGACGAAACCATCCGTTGGCTGGACATGACGGCGTTTGTGCTGCTCGCCGTGGGTTTCGGCGCCGCCTATGTATGGCATAGCCGGAGGGCGGATCACCCTGTGGCGGATCTTGCCTTGCTGCGCGTGCGTAGCGTGTGGGTCGCACTCTCGGGTAACTTGCTGACGCGCTTGGGCGTGAGCGGCATGTTTTTGTTGATCGTGCTGTTTCTGCAAGTGGGTTGCGGCTGGTCGCCACTGATGGCGGGCCTGATGATGGTGCCGCAAGCGCTTGGCTCAATCAGCGCCAAGTGGCTGGTAAATCGCACGCTGGTACGGTTGGGTTATCGACGGCTGCTGCTTGGGAACACCCTGCTG
Organism: Dyella monticola; assembly: GCF_003363155.1. Lineage (GTDB taxonomy): Bacteria > Pseudomonadota > Gammaproteobacteria > Xanthomonadales > Rhodanobacteraceae > Dyella_B > Dyella_B monticola. The sequence goes on from NZ_QRBE01000002.1 coordinate 449,531, forward strand.
GTCGCTGTGATGCTGGCGATGTTCGCATTGCTTGGCCCGCATACGCCAATGGCGCTCATTGCATTGCTGGTGTTCGTGTACGGTGGCTTCATGGGTATGCAGTACACCGTTATGAATACGCTGATCTACACCGACCTGGATATCAAGCACGCCTCGATGGCGTCCTCGATGGCCTCTACCACGCAGTATCTTTCCATGAGTTTCGGCATCGCCCTGGCCACCATTCTCATGCAGACATTGCTGCACGGCCAAAATAGCGGCGCGTATGTGGTGGCGTTCCGTTGGACGGTCATCGTTCTGGCCATCATCACGGCCCTTGCCAGCCGCGTGTTTGCCCGGCTCGAAAACAAACCCAAAGAAACCAGCGTGCCATCACCCGCGTGAGCGGTTAGCATGGTGGACGTGCTTATGTCGAAGGATTCCGACCATGCATCACGCCAACGAGATTTTGCTCTCGCTCTTCATCGTATTCGTCGCGGCGCAGATTGGCGCAGAGGTTGCGCAGCGCCTGAAACTGCCTGGCGTCGTCGGCGAGATTGCGGCCGGCTGCCTGATCGGTCCTTCGGTGATGGGCTGGATCACGCCCGAGCAAATCGCGGTGGGTACGCCACTGGATGTGTTGTCCGAAATCGGCGTGGTGCTGCTGCTGTTTTCGGTCGGCCTGGAAACACGCCTTGAAGACCTGAAGAAAGTCGGCAAATCGGCGTTCCTGGTGGGTGTGCTGGGCGTGCTGCTGCCCTTTGCGATGGGCAGCTTCTGGGCTCACGCCAGTGGTTTCGATTGGGGCAAGTCGCTATTTGTTGCCGCTGCGTTCGTCGCGACGTCAGCAGGGATCACCGCGCGCGTGCTGCAGGAATTGGGCGCGCTGCAGCGGGTGGAAAGCAAAGTGATTCTCGGCGCCGCGGTCATCGACGACATCCTGGCGATGCTGCTGCTGGGCGTGGTGGTATCGCTACAGGGCGGCGAGGGCTTCGATCCGGTGCATCTGGTGATGGTCCTTGTCGGTGCAATCGGCTTCATCGCCGTGATTGGCTGGGGCGGCGCGCGCGTGATGCGCTGGAACTCCACGTGGCTGGAAAAGCCGCAGAGTGTCCATTCGCCACTGCTGATCGTGCTGGCCCTGTGCCTGGGGCTGGCCTACTTATCCACCTTGTTTGGGCTGGCCGCCATCATCGGCGCATTCCTCGCCGGCATGATCGCCTCCGAAACGCGCCAGCAACACACGTTGGAACAACAGATCCAACCGCTACTCGCCTTGCTGACCCCCTTCTTTTTCGTATTGACCGGCAGCAAGATCAATTTGCATCAATTGGCAAGCACCGATGCGTTGATCGCACTCCTGGTTGTGACCTTGATCGCCATCGTGTCGAAGCTGCTCGGCGGCTTCCTGGGATCGCTCTCGCTGGGCCGCGCGGGCGCGGCTATCGTGGGCTTTGGGATGGTGCCCCGCGGGGAAGTGGGCGTGGTCATCGCCAGCCTAGGCCTGGCGGCTGGCGTTTTCAGCGACCAGATGTACGCCATCATCGTGGCCATGTCGCTACTGACGGCCATGGTCACCCCGCCCATTCTGGCCTGGTTGCTGCGGCGGGCGGTCAATACGGGCGAGCCCACCCTGCAGCGCGACACGTAACGGCCTTGAAGGCCTGCTCTCTCAAGTATCCACGTTACCCGCCGTTACACCGTAGAGTTCCGTCCCAAGGGAAATCTGATGCCGTTAGCACAAACCTTGCATGGGATAGCTGCCCGAGAAGCTGACGTCGACGGCACAGCGGTCAAACGGCACCCTTTGCCCGCAAGAACTTGTGCTTTTGGATAACCGATTGCCGGTTTTCAGCATGGCCGCAAATTTCTACTGTGGATTGCCAGCAATGTGATGTCCAGCAAGCTGTTTTTTGAGGAGACTCACACGAACTTCACGGCCGGGATTGTCTTATCCTTAAGCTGAACTGGCGGGAAAATGCGACTCAACGCCTTCACATTTGTTGGTTACTTTTTCTGCAGGGGAAAACGCATGGGGAAGCGCTGGTGGACTAACGACTGGCTACTGCAGTTGGCGGTTGCGGTCGGCTACGGCCTTCTTTATTTGGCGATACACCCGCTATCCACTGCATATTGGCCAGTGCACGTAGGAGTCCGTCTTGCGTGCCTGCTTCTCATGCCTTATCGGTTCTGGCCTGCTCTGTACGTGGGCGAAATTCTCCCGAATATTTACGAGATTCTCCCTTGCACTGAACAGGGGACTATTTGGATGGTTCTTCGATCCATCCCTCCGTTCACGATAACCATGCCCATCGTGTGGTGGTGCCGCGAGCGGATGCCACCGCTTCCCCGCAGCACGCAACGTTTAGTTGATATCAAGGCGCTGCTTGTGTGTGTTTTGCTCGTCTCGCTGGGGAACATGGTCTACAGCTCAGCAGCCTCGGCCACCTCACTCGCTATTCCAGGACCCATGGCGGTTTTGCCATGGACGATTGCTTTTTTCCTTGGGCCGTATCTGGCGATATTGTCAATAATCCCATGGGCGCTACTAGCGTGGCTCAATTATGAGCGTGGTCACTTGCGTGAACAGGCGAAGAAAGCACTGATCAGCCCGTTAGTACTTGAAACCGTGGTTTTGCTATTCCCTGCGGTGGTGCTTCTTGCGTGGCTAGATAAAGTGGGAAGTGACCAAATCAAGCAGATAGCGACCATAGCCATGTTTTTGCCTATGGCATGGCTGACCTTGAAACACGGCTGGCGAGCAGTTGCATTGAGCGCCCCGCTGGTCATCGCATGCATTTCGCTACCTCTTCCGATAGCTGATACCACTATCAGTGAGAATGTATATGCGACTCAGTTTTTCTTGAGCATCGCGGTTACGTCCTTGTTTGTTCTTGGGGCACGCATCAGTGTCCAACTGGTGGAAGAAGAACAAGAGCGCGTCACTGCCCGCAATGTGCAGCGCATTGCACGTCAAAACCTTCAAATGGGCGAACAGCGCATGAGGCAAGCATCCCAAGCGCTGGAATACCTCGCTGGCACCTTGCATCTGACCAACGGACGTCTGCTGGAACAGATGCGCCGTATCGTGCCTAACATTGAAAGCCACGCTTTCTACAAACAGGCGCTCGCGACACAAACTCAGGTTTATCGTCTAGCCGAAAGCATGCACCCGATTGCTTGGCGCGAGCGCGGTCTGCCCGCCGCCCTAAACGAGACCATTGCGCGCGCACTGGACGAGGCCGGCATTGCCTATCGTTGCCAAATCAGCGGTCGTGGATTCACACGATTGGCCCCTTCCGTGCTTACAGCAACGTATCGGGCTGCTTGCGAAGTTGTCGTCTATGTCACATCCAGACTCAGCTGCACGGGTGTAAACCTCACGCTTCGCGGTGGCGAAACACGTGGCAAACGCTGGGTAGCTCTGCGCGTGGAAGGTGTGCTTGAAGAAACTGGCATTGCGAGTGCCGTTTATCATTCGGAGGAACGTAAACGGCTGGCGACAAAACTCGGAGCAAGCATACTGGATGTTCCCGAGATCCGGGATCATGTGCGTATCTTCGACGGAGAACTGCATACACGCATGCCAAAAGACCGCCTGAGCATTACCGTGTTGCTGCACGACGCTATGCAAGAGGAACGGAGTGTTACCTCCGCTCCTATGCGCCTGTGGGTTAATTGATTTACTGGCGTCGGACCTCAAGCAGTATGAGTCTTATGATCCTCCATTGCCGCCGCAGTTCGGCGTTGAGCACGGCGCCGCTTGCAATACACTGAACTGCGTCGTCCCATTGCTCTGGGGTGTAGCGGTCACTGCCGTCGTACCATCGTTGTAGACCTGCGTCGAGCTTGAGTTGGACGACGAAGACGTCGACACGTTTTGCGAATCGACACCAACCGGCAGCACGATCGATGAACCATTGGCGGTACCGATTGCAGCGTGCACGGTACCGCCCAGATCATTGATCTGGATGTACTTGATGCCGTTCAGCATGAACACATATACGTGCCAATTGGGACTGACGCTTTGATCTGCAGCGTTCGGCCAGGATTGGCCAAGTCCAGTTGCCGGTGATGAGGTCTGGGCGATGGCGGTGGATGCGCAAAGAGCAAACAGGCCGGCGAATGCAGCTTTGCGGATGAGGCTTACTTGAGTGCGTGACATGGGTTTCCCCTGGGTTGTGGTAGCTCGCGCTACCGGAAGCCGAAATGTAACAGGGGAAACGTTCGCGAGAAGGAGAATTTATTAAACCCACGGACTGACGATCCAGCCGGTCGAGAATGCGGGAGCGCATTCACATTTTCTTGACTCCCATTATTTTCCCAATGCGAGGACATTGCGTCTTAAATCGAGGCAACAGATGTGTTTGCGCCAGGCACTACACATGCGCCATTTAGCGGCAATCGGTGCGTGCTCACGGCCCTCGGCAACGTGTTGGGAATGCTTGCTATCGCACTGGCCGGCGCACCTGCCGATGCCGTTTATCGCGAACGATTGCTTGTCGCAGTCAGCAACCTGTTTTCCGTTTTCACCTCTGCGCTATGGCGTGTTTCATCCGCAGCGCCGATGGCGGTCTTTTGCAAATCGCCATGACGTTGACGAATGCCATGTTGGGGCGCGATCTCATGGGATCTGTAGTGCACTACGTGGACATGAACGCGTCCGACTCGACGATGGTGTGAACTGACGAAGCTGCCAATCACCGCGAACATGCACCACCGATCTGAACCATTTCGCAGACTGCGCATCGAGCGCACAAAAAAAGCGCCTGCAAGGCGCTTTTTTCAACATCCGCATTGGAGGCCAGGGTCGGAATCGAACCGGCGTACACGGCTTTGCAGGCCGCTGCATGACCACTCTGCCACCTGGCCAATGCGTGAACCACAACCATAGCAGGTCAAGGTTCGCTTTAAAAAACAAAACCTCGGCTCACCGAGGTTTTGCTTGAAACTGGAGCGGGAAACGAGACTCGAACTCGCGACCCCGACCTTGGCAAGGTCGTGCTCTACCAACTGAGCTATTCCCGCATCGGAGCCTGTAACTATAGCAGAATCGGCTTTGATGTGAATAGCCTGGGGTATCTTCTTTATCTGAATCTAACGAACCCGCATGGCCAGGAAGCAGCCATGCACGTTCGCTCACCCTTCCGACGGCAACGCGTCCATTTTGGCAGTGAGGCCGGATACCGCGCGGTACACGCGTGGTGGCATGCCTACGGTCGCCTTGAACTGTCGCGCGAATGCGCTCTGATCGATAAATCCACAGGCCATGCTGATCGAAGCCACTGTTTGGTCGGTCCGCAACAGGCGCATTGCCGCCTCAATGCGCAGCTTGGTCAGCACCTGCTGTGGCGTGAGTTGGAACACGCGGCGGAAATGACGCTCCAGTTGTGCAATGGAAAGCCCGGCCTGTTCCGCCAGCGCTTGCACGCGAATCGCTTCGGCGTAGTTCTCTTGCATATAGGCGAGTACACGCTTGAGCCGGTCGTAGACAGGATGCTTGCCGTCTGGAAGGCCTAAATCGCGCGATATGCCGATCACCCCCCGGATCTTGCCGCGCGACACCAACGGCCGCTTGCACGTGAGGCACCAGCCAGGAGCGCGGTTGGCGAAGATATGCACTTCGAGCTGGTTCTCGATCACCTCGCCGGTCACCACGCGTCGGTCCTGCGCCGCATAAGAGCCACCCATCGCAGCGGGGAAAAGTTCGGTGACCGATTTGCCGATGATGTCGCTGCGTTGTTTCAACCCCAGCCGACGCACCAAGGTGAGATTGGCGTGCGTGTACCGGCCTGCGGTGTCCTTGACGAAGAACACCACATCCGGCAATGCATCGAACAAGGATTCCAGTTCATCGGCAGAAATCTTCATGGGATAAATGTTGCGACGCAACGTCGCCGTGCCTGCAGTGCCTCGATTCAAACGCTCCCGGGCGGCCTAATCAAGCGCTTTTTGCTCAATCTCGGCACATAAGCACACTCTCTGGGGCCGCGGCAAATTCATACCGACTATGCCAAATTCCGCATGCACGGGCCCCAAGCCTTTCTAGACGCTTGCCGGAGGCGAAGACGAAGATGGCCGCATGCCTACTCTCGACTTCATCGACTCCCACACCGGCGGAGAACCCACCCGGGTTGTGCTGTCCGGCTTCCCCGATCTAGGTAGCGGCCCGCTGGCCGAACGCCGTGAACTGTTCCGCGACCGCTACGACCACTGGCGCCAGGCGATCGCCTGCGAGCCGCGCGGCTCGGACACCATGGTGGGTGCTCTATTGCAGCCGCCGGTTGATCCCACCGCATGCGCGGGCGTGATCTATTTCAACAATGTGAGCTACCTGGGCATGTGCGGCCACGGCACCATCGGCCTGATCCGCACCCTGCATTACCTCGGACGCATTGCACCCGGCAGGCATCGGTTGGAAACCCCGGTGGGCATGGTCGGCATCGAGCTGCATGGCGATGGCCGCGTATCCATCGACAACGTGGAAAGCTACCGTCACGCGAAAGACGTCGTGCTGCAAGTACCAGGCTATGGCGAGATCAAGGGCGATATCGCCTGGGGCGGCAACTGGTTCTTCATCACCAACGACAGCCCCCTGCCACTCACCCTCTCCAACCAGCGCGCGCTGACGCATTACACCCAAGCCATTCGCCTGGCGCTGGAGGCGGCGAATGTCAGCGGCGCCGATGGCGGCGAGATCGACCATATCGAGATCAATGGCCCGTCCACGCAAGCCCATACCGATGCGCGCAACTTCGTGCTGTGTCCCGGCCTCGCCTACGATCGTTCGCCATGCGGCACCGGCACCAGCGCCAAGGTGGCTTGCCTGGCTGTCGATGGCAAGCTTGCGCCCGGCCAGGTATGGCGGCAGGCCGGCATACTCGACAGCGTGTTCGAGGCGCAGTACACCCCCGGAACGCGAGGCGTGCTGCCCCGTATTACCGGCAGCGCGCACGTCACGGCACAGGGGCAGCTGTTGATCGATGATGGCAACGATCCGCTGGCATGGGGTATCGGCAGCACGTGAAGAGTTACGACCTCATCATCGCAGGCGCCGGCATCATCGGCACCGCCTGCGCGGATTACGCCAGTCAGGAAGGCCTGCGTGTGGTGATCGTCGAACCCGGCGCGATCGGCGGCGGTGCCACCGCGGCGGCCATGGGCCATCTGGTGGCCATGGACGACGATCGGGCAGAACTCGCGCTGGCGCATTACTCGTTGCAGCTATGGGAAAGCTATACCGGCATCGCGCAGATCGAGTACAGCCGCTGCGGCACGCTGTGGGTCGCCGCCAATGAAGCGGACTATGCGCGCATTCCCCAAAAGCTGGCACGTCTGGCGTCGTTCGGCGTGCAGGCCGAACGAGTGGAGCGCGAACAGCTATACCGGCTCGAGCCCACATTGAAACCCGGCTTGCACGGCGGCATGCGCGTGCCGCGCGAAGCGGTGGTGTATCCCCCGGGCATGGCGCGCTATCTGCTGGACTGTGCATGTGCGCGTGGCGTGGAGCTGTTGCGCGACCGCGTGGATGTGATGACCGATGATGGCGTGCGTTTGTCCGACGGCACGCAACTGCGTGGCGCCGTGTTGGTTGCCACGGGCTGCGCCCTACCCCAATTGCTACCGCAACTGCCGCTACGCGCGCGCAAAGGTCATCTGGTCATCACCGATCGCTATCCCGGCCTGGTGCACCACCAATTGGTGGAGCTAGGTTATGCAGAAAGCGCGCACGGCGATGCCGATAGCAGCGTGGCGTTCAATGTGCAGCCGCGCCCCACTGGACAGATTCTGATCGGCTCCTCGCGCGAATACGGTAGCGATACACCGCAAGTGTCGATGCCGATAGTGCGGCGCATGCTCGAACGTGCCTTCAACTATCTGCCTGCACTACGCCAGCTGGAAGCCCTGCGCATCTGGACCGGCTTTCGCCCGGTCAGCGTGGATGGCCTGCCTTATCTGGGCCGCGTGCCCGACCGGCCCAACACATGGGTAGCCGCCGGTCACGAAGGCCTGGGCATCACCACCTCGCTGGGCAGCGCGCGGCTGGTGATCGATCAATGGCTGGGACGGTCCACAGCGATCGATTCACGCCCTTACGATCCGGCGCGCGTGGCGACATGAGTGCATTGTCGCTACGCATCCAGATCGACGGTGAGACGATCAGCGTGCCTGCCGGAATCTCCGTGGCTGCAGCGATCGCGCGGCTTCCGCGCGCGTTTCGCCGCTCCGTGAGCGGACAGGCGCGCGCACCGTTCTGTGGCATGGGCATCTGTTTCGAGTGCCGCGTACGTATTGATGGCGTGGCACAACAGCGCGCGTGCATGGTGCCGGTGCGCGACGGCATGCAGGTGGCGACCGATGGCTGAGCATTACGACGTCGTCATCGTCGGCGCCGGGCCGGCCGGACTGGCTGCCACCGAAGCGGCACTCGCTAACGGTGCACGCGTGGCATGCCTCGATGCGCATGCCAATCTCGGCGGACAAGTGTGGCGTAAGGACAGCGCACACGGTTGGCCGCGTCGCGCACGGCGCATCATCAACACGCTGCTTGCACATCCAGCGATGACGTGGCTGCCGCAGACGCAGGTGATTGCCGCGGATGCGGGCGAACTGCTGCTGCAGGATGAAAAGCACGCACTGCACATCAGCCACAACGCACTGATAATTGCCACCGGCGCACGCGAACTGCTGCTGCCCTTCCCCGGCTGGACGTTGCCCGGCGTGACGGGTGCTGCCGGCTTGCAGGCACTCTCCAAACAAGGCTGGCCCCTGACCGGGCGACGTGTGGCGATCGCCGGCAGCGGCCCTTTATTGTTGGCTGCGGCCGTTACCGCCAGGCGGCATGGCGCCCGCGTGCTGGGTATTTACGAACAAGCAAGCGAAGCTGCCGTGCGTGATTTTGCGCGCACGCTGTGGCGTTGGCCCGGCAAAGCATGGCAGGCAGCCATGCTGCGCAGTCAGTTGGCAGACATCCCCTATCGTTGCGGCAGTGTCGTGACGCGCGCAAAAGGTGACGGTGCGTTGCAGTCGATCGACATCGACGGACCTCACGGCACGCAACGGCTCGAATGCGACCAGCTCGCCGTGGGCTACGGCCTGGTGCCTAACGTGGAACTCGCGCAGATGCTCGGTTGCGCATTGAGGCAAGAAGGCGCACATCCCTGCGTCAACGTCGACGCATTGCAGCGCACGGATAAGAGCGGTGTTTACGCGGCCGGCGAAGCGTGCGGTATCGGCGGGCGCGAGTGCGCATGGTTCGAAGGCCGCATTGCGGGTCTCGCCGCAACCGGCGCGTCGGTCGGCGCCACCTTACTCAAACAGCAACAGCACGCGCGTGCATTCGCCGCCACATTGCACCAACACTTCAAGCTCGATCCATACGTCCACAATCTCGCAATGCCAGATACGCTGATCTGCCGCTGCGAAGACGTACCGTTGCGCGCGTTGGACGGCTACGACGATGCGCGCAGCGCAAAGCTCGCCACACGCTGTGGCATGGGCGCATGCCAAGGCCGCATCTGCGGCACCGCGCTGGCCGAACTCGGCCGTTTTGCGCGCAGCGGGCAACGTCCGCCCTTGTTCCCAGCCCGGCTTTCCACGCTGGGCGAGATTTCCTCTCTCTCCGATACCGAAGGATTCGTTTCATGAGTCATACGACTTCGATGTGGCACGGCGTACTGCCCGCCATCACCACGCCCTTTACCGCCGACGACCAGGTCGATCATGCTTTTCTCGCGCAGCATGCGCAGCACATGATCGATACCGGTTGCCGAGGCATCGTGCCATTGGGGTCGCTGGGTGAAGCGGCCACGCTGAGCTTCGATGAAAAACTCGATATCTTGCGCACGCTGGTGCAGGCGTTGAAGGGTCGCGCGCCGGTGATTGCGGGCATCGCTGCATTATCCACGCGCGAAGCCATGAAACTCGCCAAAGAAGCCAAGGCATTGGGTTGCGGCGGCCTGATGGTGCTACCGCCCTATGTGTACTCCACCGACTGGCGCGAAATGGGCGCGCACGTGCGCGCAGTGATCGGCACCACCGATCTGCCATGCATGCTCTACAACAATCCCGTGGCATACAAAACCGATTTCACCCCAGCGCACATCGCCGAACTCGCCGCCGAATTCCCGAATCTGCAGGCGGTGAAAGAATCCTCTGCCGACGTGCGTCGCTTCGCCGGCATTCGCGCGTTGCTGGGTGATCGCCTGCAACTGTTGGTGGGTATGGACGATGCCATTGTCGAAGGTGTGGCGATGGGCGCCGTTGGCTGGATCGCGGGTCTGGTCAATGCCTATCCCAAAGAATCGGTAAAACTGTTCGAGTTGGCGCGCGACGGCGGTCCGAAAGCGGCCGAGGCATTGTACAAATGGTTTCTGCCGCTGTTGCGCCTGGATACCGTGCCGACCTTTGTGCAGCTCATCAAGCTGGTGCAGGAAAAAACGAACATGGGCAGTGAGCGCGTTCGCGCACCACGCCTGCCTGTAGCTGGCACCGAACGCGAGCAGGCGTTGAAGATTATCGATCACGCTATCGCCACCAAGCCGGCTATTTGAGTTGAGGTTAGCCATGACTACGCTTGAGCAAGTATTGATAGGTGGAAGCTGGCGCGCGTCGCTGGATGCACAAGGCAGTTTCCGTGCGGAGAATCCTGGCCGTGCCGAAGCGATCGGTCCCGCCTTTCCTATCAACGGTGCTGGCGATATCGAGGCAGCGATGCAGGCGGCGATCGACGTCGTCGATACGTTGGTTGCAACACCACCGATACGCATCGCCGAATTCCTGGAACGTTATGCCGCTGCAATCGAAGCTGACGCCGATCAACTGGTAGCGTTGGCGCATGCAGAAACCGCGTTGCCAGCCGAACCGCGCTTGCGCACGGTAGAACTGCCGCGTACCAGTCATCAATTGCGACTGGCAGCCAAGGCGGTCCGCACGTATGCGTGGACCGATCCGGTGATCGACACGCACGGCGGCCTCCGCTCACACCGCGCGCCCCTTGGCAAGCCTGTACTGGTCATGGGCCCGAACAACTTTCCGTTTGCGTTCAATGCGATCGCCGGAAGTGATTTTGCCTCCGCGATTGCAGCGCGAAATCCGGTCATCACCAAAGCGCATCCGCTGCATCCGGCTACCAGTCAACGGCTGGCGCAGCTTGCGCACGCGTCGTTGCTCGAAGCGGGCCTGCCCGCTGCCACAGTGCAGATGTTGTATCACTTCGACAACGCGCTCGGCCTGAAATGGGCCGGCGATGCGCGGCTTGGTGCCATCGGCTTCACGGGCAGTCGCGCGGGAGGGCTGGCACTGAAGGCTGCTGCCGATAAGGCGGGGGTGCCCATCTACGCGGAGCTTTCCAGCGTAAACCCGGTGTTTCTGCTACCGGGCGTGCTGGCAGAACGCGGTGAGGCGCTGGCGCAGGAGTTCTTCGCATCATGCACCATGGGCAGCGGTCAGTTCTGCACCAATCCTGGCGTGGTGATCGTGCCTCGCGGCGAACACGGCGATGCGTTCGTCGCCACAGCCACGCGATTGTTTGCCCAAGCCAAACCGCAGGTGCTGTTCTCACGCGGGGTGCAGGAGAACCTGGCGCATGCGGTCACTGGTCTGCGCAATGCCGGCGCTGACGTGCTCTCGGGTGGCCATGCCGGCGAAGGTTATTTCTTTGAGCCGACTTTACTTGGCGTGGACGGTGACGTGTTCTTGAAGCATGCAGCACTGCAAGCCGAAGCGTTCGGCCCGGTGAGCTTGATCGTGCGCGCAAACGATGCGGCGCACATGCAACGCATTGCTGCATCGTTCGAGGGCAATCTCACCGGTACGCTTTACCGCGCCGCCGATGGTAGTGACGATGCCGCATGGCACCGCGTGGCGTCAACGCTGCGTCACAAGGTTGGTCGTCTGATCGCCAACAAGATGCCAACGGGTGTGGCGGTAAGTGCGGCGATGAATCATGGCGGCCCCTACCCGAGTACAAGCCACGCGAGTTTTACCGCCGTGGGCATGCCGGCAGCCATTCGGCGCTTCACCGCACTGCACAGCTACGACAACGTACCTGAAACCCTGCTCCCCGCGGAATTGCGCAACCACAACCCCGGTGACGTGCAGCGGCTGGTGGATGGATGCTGGACGGATGGGAGCATCACTTAGTCGCCGCCGGTCGCGACAAGGGGTGATCTTGCAAACGATTTACGCGGAGGAATGCAGCACATGTTTTGGTGTAACCGTGTGAACGGCGAAAAGCATAGCTTCCTATCCCGCCTCAGCGACGTCGCCCCGACGAAAACCGGCGCTCAGCGAGTTTGTTACCCCATCAAGATACCGGGCTCGGGCTTTCGCCAGGGCGACAGGGCCAGGTTTCTTTCACACGCCAGGAGAAGGCGGGGAACAACAGCGCTTCTGCTCGCTTGCAGCATCATGCTGATGTTCGCAACCGGCGTGGTGGCAGCAGCGCCGACGCAAGACGCCACCCAAACCTTTCATGCCCTGTACACGCGTGAATGGCAATGGCGCCAGCAACAATTCGCCGGCAGCGATGATGAAGACAGCCAGCAGCAGAACGCCAATCATCTGCCCGAGGTGGACGCCGCCACGCAGGCGATGCGCGAAAAATACTGGGTCGACGTGCTCACGCAGCTTGGAAAAATCCCGGAAGCGCAGCTGAGCCCGGACGACCAGCTCAACGATGAGGTCTACAAACAACAGATCCAGACGCTGCTCAACGACCAGACATTCAAGACGTGGCAGATGCCGTTCAATTCCGATACCGCGTTCTGGAGTGACTTGGGTTTCGCTGCGCGCGACCATTTTGTCACGCTTGAGGATTACCGCAATTATCTGGGTAAGCTTCGCGACATACCGCGCTACTTCGATGAGCAGATCGCCAACATGCGCTTGGGATTGGTGCGTGGCTTCACGCAGCCCAAGCTCATCGTGCAGGGACAATATCAGTCGCTTGCCGCGGTGGCCGATGCGCCGGGCGAACAGAATCTGTTCTACACACCGTTCAGGCAGATGCCCTCCACCCTTTCCGCTGCACAGCAGGCGGATTTGCGCGCTCAGGCGCAAGCGGCGATCGCGCAGGACGTCATCCCCGCCTACGCCAAGTTGCTGAACTTCATGCGCAACGAATACATGCCGCATGCACGCACCACGATCGCGGCGGAAGACCTGCCCGATGGCAAGGCGTTCTATCAGTCGCAGATCCTCCAATACACCACCCTGGACATGAGCCCCGACGCGATCCATGCGCTGGGTTTGAAGGAGATGGCCAGCATCCATCAACAGATGCTGGATATCATCAAGCACACGGGCTTCAAGGGTAGCTTTGCCGATTTTCTGCATTTTCTTCGCACCGATCCACGCTTCTACGCCAAGACACCGGACGAGCTACTGAAGGATGCGGCCTGGATCGCGAAGGAAGTGGACGGCAAAGTAGGTGATTACATCGGCCGCCTGCCACGTCGCCGCTTCACCATCAAACCGGTGCCGCCGGATCTCGCACCGATCTACACCGGCGGACGCGGTGGCCCTGGCATTTATCTGGTGAATACCTACGACCTGCCTTCGCGTCCGCTGTATTCATTGCCGGCGCTGACCCTGCACGAATCCTCACCGGGCCATGCGCTGCAGATGCCGCTGGCAGTGGAATTGAAAGGGCTGCCGCCCTTTCGCCGCTATGCCTACATCTCCGCCTACGGCGAGGGCTGGGCGTTGTATTGCGAATACCTGGGCCAGGAAATGGGCATGTACAAAACGCCCTACGACCAGTTCGGTTATTTGAGTTATCAGGCGTGGCGTGCGGCGCGGTTGGTGGTGGATACGGGCCTGCATCACCTGCATTGGACGCGTGAGCAGGCGCGCGAATATCTGCGCGAAAACACCGCGCTGGCCGAACACGAAATCGATACCGAAGTGGACCGCTACATCGCATGGCCGGGACAGGCGCTGTCGTATTACCTGGGCGAGCTGGAGATTCGCCAGGACCGCGCTCGCGCGAAGCAAGCGCTGGGCGGCAAGTTCGACATCCGTGCCTTTCACGATGTGGTGCTTTCTACCGGTTCCGTACCGTTACCGGTGCTGCACAAGCGTATTGACCAGTTCATTGCCAGCGGTGGCAAATCGCCGTATGCAAATGATTGACGCCGTGTCTGGGCTGTAAAACAGCGACACATTTAATCGGGGGAGACAGCAGATGAGCCTGATCACCGACATGACACGGCGCAAATCCGTCGAGTCCATGCAACAGGAAACGGGGGAACGCAGCGGCCTGCGCCGTGTGCTGGGCTTGTGGCAGCTCACCGCCATCGGCTTGGGCGGCATCATTGGCGTGGGCATCTTCGTGCTCACCGGCACGGTAGCCGCCACACAGGCGGGGCCTGCGGTGGTGCTGTCATTCCTGCTCGCCGGTATCGCCAGCGCTGCGGCGGCGCTGTGCTATGCGGAGTTTTCCGGGCTCATTCCGGTCTCCGGCAGCGCCTATACCTACGGCTACGCGGTATTGGGCGAGTTCACCGGCTGGATCATCGGCTGGGATCTGCTGCTGGAATATGCCTTGATCGCAGCGGTGGTCGCGGTGGGATGGTCGGGTTATGTGCAGGCTTTGCTGAATGCCGCGGGGCTGCCGCTGCCGGTGTGGGCGCAGGGCGCCTATGGCAGCGCGCCGGGTCGGTGGTTCGACCTGCCGGCGGTCATTGTTTCGCTGGCGATCACCGTCCTGCTGGCGATGCGCATGCAATGGGGTGCGCGCTTCAACACCACCATCGTGGCGATCAAGATTGCCGCTGCGGCGAGCATCGTGGTCGCTGGCGTCGCCTATGTGAAACCGGAACGCTGGCACCCGTTCATGCCATTCGGTGTGCATGGTGTCGTGACCGGTGCGGCCGTGGTGTTCTTTGCCGTATTCGGCTACGACATGCTCACCACCGCGGCGGAGGAAGCGCGTCACCCTCAACGCGATCTGCCGCGTGCAGTGCTGCTGTCGCTGGCCATCGCGATGGTGCTGTACTTCGCCATCTGCATGGTGTTGACCGGCATCGTGCCGTACACCACGCTGAATAATCCCGCGCCGGTAGCTGGCGCGTTCACCGCCATCGGACTGCCACAGGTGATGGTGGCCATTTCGCTTGCTTCCGTCTGCGGCATTACCAGCGTGATCTTCGCTAACCTGCTGGCCGGCGCGCGCATCTGGTTCGCCCTCGCGCGCGACGGTTTGTTGCCGGGCTGGTTTGCCAAAGTGCATCCGCGCTGGCACACGCCGCATCGCACGACGCTGCTGCTGGGCACGGTAACGACCGTCGCCTCGGGGCTATTTCCGCTGGACGAACTGGCCAAGCTGGTGAACATCGGCGTGTTGTGCGCTTTTATCGTGATCTGTAGTGCTGTGGCAGTGTTGCGTTGGCGCCATCCGAATATGCCGCGTCCATTCCGCACACCGCTGGTGCCGCTGGTGCCCTTGGTTGGCGTCGGATTCTCCTGCTGGCTGATCTGGGGATTGCCAACGATTACCTATTGGCGCTTTGCGCTGTGGCTGCTGGTCGGCCTGGTGGTGTATTTCACTTACGGGCGCCAGCACAGCCACCTGAGTGTGGCCGGCCAGACAAACACGGGCGAGGCTGTGCACGAATCCGCATCCTAGGCGGTGGATTTCGCCAAGACGCTCTTGCCCTCCGGTCCCACCATGCTGATTGGCCCGTGCACGGAGCCACCTCTTGCCGGAAGAGCACACCGGTATCCTCCCCAGGATGCGTGCACGGGCCCTTCTCGTGTCTACGAGGCGATATGTGCTTGGCCTTGCAGTCGCCGTCGTTTCGAGGAGTGATATGCAGCACGAAAAAGATCAACGCAGGCAGTTTCTAAAAACCGCGGCCACGGCACTGGCCGCAGCGGTCATTGCTCCGCGCGTAGGCGCGTTCGATACAGCCGAACCCGCCTCGATGTCCACGCAGGCGGTACCCGACCAGCCGGTACGCTGCGTGCAATCCTTCGCATTGAAACAGGTTCGGCTGCTGGATAGCGATTTCACCCGTGCGGCCGCCATCAATCGGAATTATTTGCTCAGCCTGCCTATCGACCGTTTAGCGCACACATTCCGGTTGCAGGCCAGGTTGGCCTCCAGCGCCACGCCGCTAGGCGGATGGGAGAAGCCCGATTGCGAATTGCGTGGTCATTTTACCGGCGGCCATTACCTGTCGGCGTGTGCGCTGGCCTACGCCAGCAACAGTGATGAATGGCTCAAGGCACGCGGCGATCAGCTTGTAACGGTGCTTGCCGCGTGCCAGCGTCCGAATGGTTATCTGAGCGCCTTTCCCGAAAGCTTTTTTGACCGCCTCAGTAATGGCCAGAAAGTTTGGGCACCGTTCTATACCGTTCATAAGATTCAGGCCGGCATGCTGGATATGTACCGCCTGGCCGGCAACCCGCAAGCGCTGCATGTCGCTGCCGGTATCGGCGACTGGATCGTGCACTGGCTCAACGGATTTTCCGATGCGCAGATGGCGCACATCCTGAAGACCGAATACGGTGGCATCAACGAGTCGATGTATGAGCTCTACGCCATCACCGGCAACGAGCGTTACCGCGATGCCGCACATCGTTTTGACCACGCTTCGCTGTTTGATCCGTTGGCCGCCTATCGTGATGAATTACAGGGACTGCATGCCAACACGCAGGTCCCGAAGATCATCGGCGCCGCGCGTCGCTACGAGCTGACGGGCGAACCACGCTATCGGCGGATGGCCGAGTTTTTTTGGGAAACGGTCACGCAGCATCGCACTTACGCCACCGGCGGCTCCAGCAACGACGAATTCTGGAAGACCGCCCCGGGTGATCTCAAAGGCCAGCTTGGCCTTTACAGTGCCGAATCGTGCGTGGCGTACAACCTGCTCAAACTGACGCGCCACGTCTACAGCTGGAATGGCGACCCGCGCGCGTTCGACTACTACGAGCGCACGCTCTACAACGCGCGCCTTGGCAGCCAGGAAGCCGATGGCATGAAGCTCTACTACTATCCGCTGCGCGCTGGCGCTAACAAGTTCTATAACTCGCCCACCGACTCGTTCTGGTGCTGTACCGGTACTGGCGCGGAGGAGTTTGCCCGCTTCAACGACAACATTTATTTCCACGATGAGCAGGATCTTTACGTCAACCTGTTCATTCCCTCTGAACTGAATTGGGAACAGCATGGCATCGTGTTGCGCCAGGAGACGCGTTTCCCGCGCGAACCGCGCACGCATCTGAAACTCAAGCTCACGCAGGCAAAGCGGTTCGCGCTGCATTTGCGCATACCGTCCTGGATCGGTCCCGGCGCGGGCGTAAAGGTGAATGGTGAAACGCTCGACGCGTTTGCATCACCCGGCAGTTACCTCAGCGTGCAGCGCGAGTGGCGCGATGGCGACCACGTCGAGTTTGCGCTACCGATGCACCTGCACACCATGCCGCTACCGGGAGACGACCGCCAGATCGCAATGCTCTATGGACCGCTGGTGCTGGCTGCACGACTGGGCGGCCAAGGGCTGACGCATGCCATGCAGTACGGTGGCTATGACAACGGCCCAGACCCTGAGCCGCCACCGCAGCCTGCGCCGCGCATTACGGCGGCTCACGCCCGCAGCACGGATTGGATGCGTATCGTTTCCGCCGAAGCGCTGCGCTTCGAAGCCAGCACGCGCCAAGGCCCGGTCGGCGTCGCTCCCGTGAATCAGATTTTCGGCGAGCGCTATGCGGTGTACTGGCAGAACGATCTGGACGCGTCGTCCAGCGACGGCTAACCGCGTCACGTCTGCGCTGCTTGGCTGCTGGCTTGCAGTGAACACGAAAAAAGGGGCTTTCGCCCCTTTATTTGGAACCCAAAGGCTTTGACGAACGCCCTGGGATCAGGATTTGGAGCGGGAAACGAGACTCGAACTCGCGACCCCGACCTTGGCAAGGTCGTGCTCTACCAACTGAGCTATTCCCGCATCGGAGCCGCGCATTTTAGCGTGTGAAGCGGAGCCGTCAAGCGTTTCTATCCTGCTCCGGCGCGGACGGGATGATGGGCGCGTCGTCATGCAGGGCCGGCCACGCGGCGCGCACGTAATACAGGCCCGACCAGATGGTGAGCACGCCCGCCACCACCAGCAGGGCCTCGCCGATGTGGTACAGGCGCAGCGCCTCCGCCTCCTTCTCGTGCTGCAGGATCAGCACGACCAGGGCCACCATCTGCATCACGGTCTTCAGCTTGCCGATGAACGCCACGCGTACGGTCGCCCGCATGCCGATCTCCGCCATCCATTCACGCAGCGCGGAAATGCTGATTTCACGCCCCACGATGATGGCTGCGGTAATCGCCATCACAATGCCGGCCCAATCGCCGCGGTGTGAGGCCACCAGCATGAACAGCGTGACAGCCACCATCAGCTTGTCCGCGACCGGGTCGAGGAAGGCGCCGAACTTGGAGGTCATGTTCAGCCGACGGGCGAGATAGCCGTCGAGCCAATCGGTAACCCCCGCCAATGCAAACACGGTGGCCGCCGTAATGTTGTGGCCACGAAACGGCAGATAGAACACCACCACCATCACCGGCAGCAGCGCTACGCGGAACAGCGTCAGCCAGGTGGGCAGATTGATGCGCATGGGCTCCTTCCGGGGGTTTGAGATGCTCTGGCTCATTCTGCGCGGGTGCTAGCAGCCCTGCCTGTCTGCGGATGGCCGGCTCACCGGCAAAGGCAGGCTCGACCGTGAAGCCGAAGGAATGCGGGCAGCCACAGCCGGTTCCAAGGGTATACAGGGTATGGAATGCCGACCGCTTTCGCATGATGCGCACAGGGGGTCAGTGTGCCCTGCGCCAAATGAATCGGAGTGCTCCTTAGTGTCGCACGTTGCGGCGTGATCAGGCGTGGAGCGCATCGTAGATGCGCTCGGCGAGGCTGCGGTCAATGCCTTTCACCTGCATCAACTCCTCGACCCCGGCGGCTTCCACGCCAGCGAGGCCACCGAATGCCTTGAGCAGTGCCGCGCGACGGCGAGCACCCACGCCCTGGACATCCTCCAGCACGCTGCGCTCGCGTGCCTTTTCGCGACGCTTGCGGTGCCCGCTGATGGCAAAGCGATGCGCCTCGTCACGCACAGCCGCCACCAGATGAAGCGCGGGCGACGTGGGACCTGGGTGAATTTCCCGGTTCGAACCGGCCAGCACCAGTGTTTCTTCACCGGCCCGGCGGCCCGGCCCTTTGGCGACACCGACGACCTCGATGCCGGTGATACCCAACTCGCGCAACACATCCAGCGCCTGCGCCACTTGGCCGGTGCCGCCGTCGATCAAGAGGATATCCGGCCGCACGCCTTCACCTTCGGCCACCTTGCGAAAGCGGCGCGTGAGTGCCTGATGCATGGCAGCATAATCGTCGCCCGGCGTGATGCCGGCGATGTTGAAACGGCGGTAGTGCGATTTCTCCGCCCCTTCCGGCCCGAACACCACGCAAGAGGCCACCGTGGCTTCGCCGCGCGTGTGGCTGATGTCGAAGCACTCGATGCGCTTGGGCGATTCGTCCAATCCAAGCACGTTTTGCAGATCGTCGAAGCGCGCGCCGAGCGTCTGGCGGCTGGCAATGCGTGAGGTGAGCGAAGCCTGCGCATTACGCTCGGCCATCTGCATGAACTGTGCGCGATCACCGCGCACACGCGTCTTGATCTCCACCACATGACCGCACTGCTGCGTCAGCATGTCGGCAATCAATTGCTCATCCGCAACGGGTTCGCTAAGGATGATCTCGCGCGGCACGGGACGATCGAGGTAATACTGCGCTACGAATTGCGCGAGCACGTCTGCCGGCTCGGCGTCCAGCGGCAAGCGCGGATAAAAATCGCGCGTGCCCAGGCTGATGCCGTTGCGGAAGAACAGCACGCTGACGCAGGCGATACCGGCCTCGATGCGACAGGCAATCACGTCCATATCGGCGGTAGCGCCTTGCACGTGGTTTTGGGCGTGCAGCTTGCGCAGCGTAGCGATCTGATCGCGCAACGCGGCGGCGCGTTCAAAGTTCAAGTGTGCACTGGCCTGCTCCATCGAGGTGGCCAGTTCATCGATCACGGCACTGCCGCGGCCTTCCAGAAACATCTCCACATGGCGCACGTCGCTGCGATAGTCATCGGTGCTGATCAAACCCACGCAAGGACCGGTACAGCGGCCGATCTGATATTGCAGGCATGGCCTGGAGCGATTACGAAAATAACTGTCCTCGCACTGCCGCACCTTGAACAGCTTCTGCATCAGATTGAGGCTTTCGCGCACGGCGAAAGCGCTGGGGAAAGGCCCGAAATAACGACCCGGCTGATTGCGTGCGCCACGATGAAACGCCAGGCGCGGGTAATCCTCGCCGCCTGAGAGGTAGATGTACGGATAACTTTTGTCGTCGCGCAGCAGGATGTTGTAGCGCGGCTTCAAAGCCTTGATGAGCTGCGATTCCAGCAGCAGCGCCTCGGCCTCCGTGCGCGTGACGGTGATTTCGCAGCGCGCGATCTGCGCCACCATCGCCGCGATACGCGGCTCCATCCGCGGCTTGAGAAAATAGCTGCCGACGCGCTTTTTGAGGCTGCTGGCCTTGCCCACATACAGCAATTCGCCATCCTCGTCGAAATAACGATAGACGCCAGGCGAGGTGGTAAGGGTGCTGACAAAGGCCTTGCCATCGAAGGCCTGGGGGAAAGCGGGCTGCATGAGGGCGATTTTAGCCCGTTTGGCGGCTTTCCACTGCCCTACCCACGCAGGAGTGGTCAGCCGGCGCGCAACCGCTTGATCAGGCCTTGGGCGCCACGTTCGGCCAGCATGACCGACTGGGCGAAATCCGTGGGCTCGCCGTAATAGGGATCGGGAAAATCATGCGGCGGCATGGCGCCGCTCCATTCCAGGAACAACGCCTGCCGATCGCGCGCGTGGCCATCGCTCATCCGCTGCATATTGCGCATGTTGGTGCTGTCCATCGCGAGGAGAAGGTCGTACCGCTCAAAATCCGCGATACGCAACTGCCGCGCACGGTGCGCTTCCAGTTCGTAGCCTGCCTTGGCAGCCGCCGCACGCATGCGTGGATCGGCCTGTTCCCCGGCATGCCAGCCGCCGGTACCGCAGGATGCAACCTCGATGGCCAACCCCGCTTCGGAAAAATGCTTGCGCGCCACGGCCTCGACCAACGGCGAACGGCAGATATTGCCCAGGCACACGAACAAGATGCTGTTCACAGATTGCGCATCCATGTTTCAGCGCGCTGCAAATCCGCTTCCGTATCGATACCCGGTGGAAACGGTTCAGGTGTGAGGCGAACCGCAATCGCATAGCCGTGCTCGAGTACGCGCAGTTGCTCCAACGATTCGGCCTGCTCCAGCAGCGTGCGCGGCAATTGAGTGTATTGCTGCAGAAAGCCTGCGCGATACGCATAAATACCGATATGGCGGAGAAACGGAAGGTCTGCAGGCAGTGCATCGCGATGGGTGGCAAACGCATCGCGCGCCCACGGTAATGGCGCGCGGCTGAAATACAACGCACGGCCCTGCGCGGTACGAACCAGCTTCACCACGTTTGGATCAAACAGCTCGTGCGCATCCGTAATAGGTGTAGCCAATGTCGCTACGGGCGCGTTGTCCCGCGCAAGCGCATAGGCCACCTCCTGGATGCCGGCAGCAGGCGCGAACGGTTCATCGCCCTGCAAGTTCACCACGATGCTGTCATCACCCCAGCCGTAGTAAGCCGCGCATTCGGCCAGGCGGTCGCTGCCCGAGGCGTGATCGCCGCGGGTCATGCACACGTCCACATCCTGCCCGGCCAGCGCGTCCGCAATGCGCTCGTCATCCGTTGCGACGACCACCTGCGACGCGCCCGCTTGCCGCGCCCGCTGTGCTACGCGCACCACCATCGGTACGCCTGCAATCGTGCGCAACGGTTTGCCAGGTAGCCGGGTGGACCCGTACCGGGCGGGGATGGCGACGATGAACTGGGGAGTCGATGACATGAGGCTGACAACTCGCTTTGAAACAGTGGCCTAATTCAGCACAAATCCACAGCCGTTCGCCAGTTCCACGAATCCGGGGAATGATGTCGCTACATTGGCACAATCGCGAATCGTCACCGCACCACGTGCCACCAGCCCCGCTACTGCAAAGCTCATGGCAATGCGGTGATCACCATGGCTGTCGACGGTTCCGCCTTGGATGGCGCCGCCATCGATGATGGCGCCGTCCGGCGTCTCCTCGATACGCACGCCAAGCGCGCGCAAGCCTGCCGCCATGGTGGCGAGGCGATCCGATTCCTTGACCCGCAATTCCGCCGCTCCGCGCACCACGGTGCGCCCGTTCGCCAGCGCAGCCGCCACGAACAAGGCCGGAAATTCGTCGATCATGTCCGGCACCAGCGCTTCGGGGAGCTCAATGCCATGCAGTGGCGCGTGCTGCACCACAAGATCGCCGACCGCCTCCCCGCCGCTTTCGCCCTGGTTTTCGATCCGGATGTCAGCACCCATCAGGCGTAAGGCTTCCAGCAAACCGGTGCGGCGGGGATTCAACCCGACCGAAGGCAGACGCAAGCACGATCCCGGCACGATGCTGGCAGCCACCAGGAAGAACGCTGCCGAAGAAAAATCGGCAGGCACCACGACGTCGGTCGCACGCAAACGATGGCCGCCTTCAAGTTTGGCGTGGCCGGGCGAAAACTCGACCGGCCAGCCGAATGCAGCGAGCATGCGCTCGGTGTAGTCGCGCGTGGGGTGTGGCTCGATCACTTCCGTAATGCCCTTGGCGTACAAGCCTGCCAGCAACAAAGCCGATTTCACTTGTGCGCTGGCCACCGGCAATTCGTAGCCGATACCGTGCAGCGATCGTCCGCCACGCACATGCAGCGGTGGCAAACCATCCTGGCTGTCGATCTGCGCGCCCATTTTCGCGAGGGGATCGGTGACGCGTCGCATGGGACGCTTGGAAAGCGATTCATCGCCAGTCAACGTACTGTCGAAAGATTGACCTGCCAGCAAACCAGCCAAAAGGCGCATGCCGGTGCCGGCGTTGCCGCAATCGAGCGGTTTACTGGACGCGCGTAAGCCGTGCAAGCCAACGCCGTGCACGATGCGCTCACCCGCTGACGGCGCTTCAATCGACACGCCCAATTGCGCGAGCACGGCTGCCGTGGCGCGCGTGTCTTCGCCTTCGAGAAAGCCCTGGATATGCGATGTGCCCTCGGCAATCGCCGAAAGCATCATCGAACGATGCGAGACCGATTTGTCGCCGGGCACCACCACATCGCCATGCAAGTTGACGGCGGGTCGGCTGACCCAATCCAAACGCTGCGTACCGCTCATGGCAAGGCCACCGGATAGGCACCGAGCACGCGCACCTGGGCGGCGACCGGGCCCATGTCCTTAAGGGCTGTTTGCAATGCGACGTCGTCGATATGTCCGGAAACGTCGATGAAGAAGGCGTATTGCCATTTGCCTGTGTGTGCCGGGCGCGATTCGATACGATTCAAACTGATTCCATGCTTGGCGAACGGACTGAGAATTTCATAGAGAGCGCCCGGCTTGTCGTTGACGGTAATCAAGAGCGAAGTGCGGTCGTTGCCCGATGCGGGGAAAAGCGAGCGCCCGATCACCAGAAAACGCGTGGTGTTGTCTGCGCGATCCTCAATGGCCTGAGCAACGATATGCAAACCGTACACCTTTGCTGCGGTGGCGCCGGCAATGGCTGCCGCGTCCTGCACATCGCGCGCCAGGCGCGCACCTTCCGCGTTGCTTTGCACAGGGATGCACTCGGCATCCGGCAGGTTTACCCGCAGCCACGTCTTGCATTGCTGCAATGATTGAGCATGGCCGTAGACACGCTTGATGCCTTCCACTGCATTGTGCTGCGAGAGCAGACATTGATGCACGCGCAGCTCCACTTCGCCACAAATGCGCGCTTCGGAAGTAAGGAACATGTCCAGCGTCACCTGGATCATGCCCTGCCCGGAATTCTCCACCGGCACCACGCCAAAATCCGCATGACCGGCAGCCACCTCCTGAAACACTTCCTCGATGCTGCCCAGTGGAAGCCCGTAGGCGGCGTGACCGAAATGCTTGCGCACAGCCTGTTCGCTGAACGTGCCTTCCGGACCGAGGTATCCCACTTTCAGCGGATCTTCCTGCGCCAGGCAGGACGACATAATTTCACGGAACAGGCGCACCATTTCGCCATCGGAAAGCGGCCCGTGGTTGCGGTCCACCACCATGCGCAGCACGTGTGCCTCGCGCTCGGGGCGGTAATAGTCGATCGCTGAAAGCCCCTCGCCCTTCACTTTGGCCACTTCGCGGGCCCAGTTGGCGCGCTCGGAGATCAGCTCCTGGATCTGCCGGTCGATGCTGTCGATGCGCTCGCGCGCCTGCGTCAGCGATAGCTTGGGTTCATTCATGCGATGGGTGTCCAACCGTAAAGAAGTCTATTTAGTGACCGGAAGCTCCGTTCCGGCGCACCAGTGTATCAGCCATGCCGGCGGGTGAAATCGTGCATAAAGTCGACCAGTACCTGCACCGCCTTGAGCGGCACCGCGTTATACAGCGAAGCGCGCATGCCGCCCAACGCCTTGTGGCCCTTCAGCGCCATCAAGCCTGCCGCTTCCGATTCCTGCAGAAAAACAGCGTCGAGTGCGCTGTCGTGTAGCGTGAACGGTACATTCATGCGCGAGCGAACGGTCGGATCGATCGGGTTACGGTAGAAGCCGCCGGAACCATCAATCGTCGCGTAAAGCAATTGCGCCTTTTGACGATTGCGCTCGGCCATCGCCGAAAGGCCTCCGTGCTCCTTCAGCCATTGAAAGGTCAGCCCGGCCAGATACCAGCCCCAGGTGTTGGGTGTATTGAGCATGGAATCGTTGGCTGCGTGCTCGGCGTAGCGGAAAATCTTTGCCATCGGGCGCGTCGGCCGCTCGAGTAAATCGCGGCGGATGATCATGAGCACCAAGCCGGATGGGCCGATGTTTTTCTGCGCACCGGCATAGATCAACCCGAAGCGGCTGACATCCACCGGAGCGGAAAGAATGTCCGACGACATGTCTGCAACCAGCGGCACGTTGCCCACATCAGGAGCTTCCTGAAATTGCACGCCATGAATGGTTTCATTTGTAGCGATATGCACGTATGACGCAGCAGGATCGAGCTTCCAGCTCGCGCGCCCGGGCATATGCAGATAGCTGTCGCCCTTGCTGGTGGCGGCCACATTGACGCGAACGTATGGCGCTGCCTCGCTGGAGGCTTTCTCGCTCCAATGGCCGGTAAGGATGTAGTCGGCGCTGTCACCTTCGCGCGCGATGTTCATGGGAATCTGCGCGAAATGCTGGGTTGCGCCACCCTGTTCGAACAACACGGCGTATTCGGCAGGAATCCCCATCAGCTCGCGCAGGTCCGCTTCCACCTGCTGCGCCATGGCAATAAAGCGCTTACCGCGGTGGGACTGCTCCATCACCGAGACGCCGCTACCATTCCAATCCAGCAGCTCGCGCTGCGCGCGTTCAAGCACCGGCGAGGGCAATGCTGCCGGCCCCGCGCTGAAATTCCAGACCCTGCTCACGCGCCGATTCCTGTCTTGAAATGATCGCTGCATTATGCCGCGACGCAGCAACACGGCGTCAATGCCGGAATCGAGGGTTGGATAGTCCCCCTGGCCATATTGCCCTTAGCTCTCCAGGGCAAGAGGGGAACGGGCGAGCGTGTGCCTCAGGAATGAAGCAGCAGGAGCAAGGCAATGCCGAGTGCGAGTACGGCCGCAGTGGCGATCAGCCACCAGACTTCGCCGCGTGGCCCGGCGGAGTCCTCTGGCAACGCATCAGCCGGCTCCGGCGGGAGGACAATTTCCGGTTCCGGTTCCAAACCCGGCGCATCGATCAGGAAGCGATGCATGCCAATGCCGAGCTGATCGCCAGGCAAGAGCAGAGTTTGCTCTAAGGCAATGCCGTTCACCCGCACCGGATAGCGCGCGTCGGCCGCCTGGGTGGTCTCCATCCATAGACGATCGTTACGCCAGAAAGTGGCCAATGTGGCCGTTTCGCCTTGCGGCAGGTCGAGGGTGACGCGCTCCATGCGATCAGCCAACGGCAACACCTGTCCTGAAAGCGGGCCGGCCACCGCGCGTAGCGCTACCGTACAGCGCTCCCGCTCTGGCATTGCGGGTGAAGACCGTTCAGCGGGCGCATCGTCCGCGCACAACAGCATGCGGCAATCACCGACACTCAGTGTATCGCCCGCACGCACGATGGCGCGCTCCCGCACCGGACGCGCGTTGACGTAGATGCGCGTGGCATCCGACAGCACCTCGAGCACCCAACCGCGCCGATCCAGGCTGATCCGCAGGTGATGGGGGGCCGCCTGACTAGCGGCGAGGATGAGGTCATTGTCAGGATCGCTGCCGATGCGCAACGGCGTCTGGGCCCAATGAAAATCCGCCCGGTTGGCGTGGGGAAATTCGATGCGCATGAAATGACCGACGACGTGACGGCGCGACTTTATCAGAAGCGCACGAACTATCGACAGAAATTACCCCTTATGATGGGCGGCCGTACGTTGTCCCCTGCTCTATCGACCATGCCAAGCATTGATATCCGCCGCCCGCACCAGCTTTCTTCGGCCGAAGCTCACGCCGTGATCGACAAGGTTGCGGCGCGCATGCGTGAAAAGTTCGACGTCCAGACCCAGTGGCAGAATGAGGCACTGACATTCCAGCGTCCTGGTATCAACGGCAAGATCGCCATTAATAGCGATGAAATCCACGTGAGCGCCCAGCTGGGCATGCTGCTGTCCCCGCTCAAGAGCATGATCGAGCAGGAAATCCGGCGCAAATTGGACGAGCATTTCGGCTGACGGCCAGCTTATTTGCGCTCGAAGGCCTGCGCTCCTTGGACCAGCGCGCGATCCGTGGCATAATTGAAGGCTTACGCGGCCATGGTGGCCTGCGCGAATTCCTGGAACGCATGGCCAAAGACGACGTCATTGAAATGGATGGTACGGTCGTAGAGACCCTACCCAACACCATGTTTCGAGTAAAGCTGGAAAACGGCCACGTCGTGATTGCCCATATTTCCGGCCGCATGCGCAAGCATTACATCCGCATTCTCACGGGTGACAAGGTCAAGGTGGAAATGACACCGTATGACCTCACCAAGGGGCGCATCACCTACCGCATGAAGTAAGCGCGGCCTTCCCTGCACTTACCGCTTCACAAAAAAGCCGCGCATAGACGCGGCTTTTTTGTTGCTGCAGGCCGCTGCCATCAGGAAATGGTCGCAGGCACCGGTTCGGCTGCTTCGGTCTGCACGGATAGTTCGCCGTCGCGCACGCCGAGTATCACCTTGCCACCCTCCGCCAGTTTGCCGAACAGCAGCTCGTCGGCCAGCATGCGCTTGATCTTCTCCTGGATGACGCGCGCCATCGGGCGGGCACCCATCTGGGGGTCGAAGCCGTGCTCAGCCAGCCAACGGCGGGCGTCCGCATCAACGTCCAGAGCGACATGCTTCTCGCTGAGCTGCGATTCCAGCTCGATCAGGAACTTGTCGACCACACGCAGGATGTGCTCGAAGTCCAGCGGGTTGAACTGAATGATCGCATCCAGGCGATTGCGAAATTCCGGCGTAAAGGTGCGACGGATCACTTCCATGGCGTCGGTTGAATGATTCTGCTTTACGAAGCCAATACTGCGACGAGACGCTTGCTGCGCGCCTGCATTGGTCGTCATCACCACGATCACATTCTTGAAGTTCGCCTCACGTCCGTTGGTGTCGGTGAGCACGCCGCGATCCATCACCTGCAGCAGGATGTTAAAGACATCCGGATGCGCCTTCTCCATCTCATCCAGCAACAGCACCGCATGCGGATGTTTGGTGACCGCTTCGGTGAGCAGACCGCCCTGGTCGAAACCGACGTAGCCCGGAGGCGCGCCAACCAGGCGCGAAACCGAATGCGCTTCCATGTACTCGGACATATCGAAGCGGATCATCTCGATACCAAGCTGCATGGCCAACTGCTTGGTGACTTCCGTCTTGCCCACGCCGGTGGGGCCGGCCAGCAGAAAGCAGCCGATCGGTTTGGAAGGGTCGGCCAGCCCTGAACGCGCCATCTTGATCGAAGCGGCCAGCGCTTCGATGGCCGGATCCTGGCCGAACACCACCATCTTGAGGTTGCGTTCCAGATTCCGCAGTACGTCGCGATCAGAAGCCGACACCTGCTTGGCCGGAATGCGCGCCATCTTGGCGACGATGTACTCCACTTCGGGCACATCCACCTTGCCGCTACGCTGCTCGATCGGCAACAGGCGCTGGCGCGCGCCGGCCTCGTCGATCACGTCGATGGCCTTGTCGGGCAGCAGGCGATCGGGGATGTGCTTGACCGAGAGATCCACCGCGGCTTTCAGCGCCTCCAGCGTGTAGGACACGTTGTGGTGCTCTTCGAAGCGCGATTTGAGGCCTTTGAGAATTTCCAGACTCTCGGCCACGCTCGGCTCGACCACATCGATCTTCTGGAAGCGACGGGCCAGCGCGCGGTCTTTCTCGAAGATGCCGCGGAACTCTTGGAATGTGGTGGAACCGATGCAGCGCAGCTCGCCCGAGGCAAGCATGGGCTTGATCAGGTTGCTGGCATCCATCGTGCCGCCCGATGCGGAGCCGGCGCCGATGATGGTGTGAATTTCATCGATGAACAGAATGGCGCCCGTCTGCTTCTTGAGCTGGCCGATAACGGCTTTCAGGCGCTTCTCAAAGTCACCGCGGTACTTGGTGCCGGCCACCAGCGCGCCAAGATCCAGCGCCCAGATAGTGGCGTTTTCCAGCACCTCCGGCACTTCGCCGTCGACGATGCGCTTGGCCAGACCCTCGGCCAGCGCGGTCTTGCCCACACCTGCCTCGCCGACGTAGAGGGGGTTGTTCTTGCGGCGGCGGCACAGCACCTGAATGGTGCGCTCGATTTCGTCCTGGCGGCCGATCAGCGGATCGATCTTGCCTTCCAGCGCGAGCTCATTGAGGTTGGTGGCGTATTCGCTGAGCGGATTACCCTTGCCCTCGCCGCCTTCCTCGGCATCGCGCTCGCTGCCGGAAATGCCGCTGGAGGGCTCGTCGCCGATTTTCGCGATGCCGTGGGAGATGTAATTGACCACGTCCAGCCGCGTGATCTCCTGCTGGTGCAGGAAATACACGGCGTGGGAATCCTTTTCCCCGAAGATGGCGACCAGCACGTTGGCGCCGGTGACCTCTTTGCGACCCGAGGATTGCACGTGATACACCGCCCGCTGCAGCACGCGCTGGAAACCCAACGTGGGCTGGGTGTCGCGCTCGTCGCCGTGCGGCAGTACCGGCACGGTCTCGGCGATGATCTTTTCCAGTTCATGGGTCAGCCGCGGCAGATCCGCGCCGCAGGCGCGCAGAGCCCCGAGGGCCGACTGGTTCTCGGTGAGGGCGAGCAGCAGATGCTCCACGGTCATGAACTCGTGGCGCTGCTCGCGGGCCTGCTTGTAGCACTGGCCAATGGTGACTTCGAGATCCTTGCTGAACATCCGGACCTACTCCACTGCAATGATGGGCGGCTTTACCGCGATGAATGCAAAATGGGGGCCAAAAACGGCGGGATCAACACCCATGCCGCCAAGGCGACGTCGAAGCGTCGAAACCCGCTTCAAACCTTCTCCATCGTGCATAACAAAGGGTGCTGGTTGGCACGTGAATATTCATTCACCTGCGTGACCTTGGTTTCGGCCACCTCACGGGTGAACACCCCGCACACGCCCTTACCGCGAGTGTGTACGTGCAACATGATCTGTACGGCCTTCTCCTGATCCATGCCGAAGAATATTCGTAGCACCTCGACCACGAAGTCCATCGGCGTGAAATCGTCGTTCAGCAGCAGCACCTGAAACAGGGGCGGCCGCGCCACCTCCGGTTTCGATACTTCGACAGCAAGCCCATGTCCGCTGCCGTGTTCTTGTTCGGATTCGTTCGCCATGCTTTACCGGTTATTCCTTGTTGGCTCCAGTATACGCCTGGGTAGATTGTGCTACCCGGCGGCCGCACTTGAGGTAATGGCACAATAACGGCATTTCCAGTGCCCTTACCCTATGAGCCTGTTCAATGCCTCAACGTAGTTCGCATAGCCCCTGTGTGGTCGACGTGCGGCCGCACGTCGTGCCGCGCCAGACTGGCCACCTCGCCAAGTTGGGGGCGCCGCAAGGGGCTATGCAAGCTGTGGGGAGATATTGAACAGGAGGCTCTTAAAGCTTGAGTTCGCATGACAGCACCTGAAAGTTCCATTAGTGACATATGGCGCCCTCACGTTACCGTCGCATGTGTCGTGGCGGATCGTGACCGTTTCCTCATGGTTGAAGAGGAGGTCAACGGCTGCGTGGCATATAACCAGCCTGCAGGTCATTTGGATGACAAGGAAACCCTGCAACAGGCTGCAGTGCGTGAAACGCGTGAAGAAACCGGGTGGGCGGTAGAGCTCACACACCTTATTGGCGTGCACCAGTGGCGAAGCAAAGAGCACGGCGACGTGATCGTGCGTTTCAGCTTTGCGGCCAAACCTTTAAGCCACGATCCGCAGCAACCACTGGATGTAGGCATTCGCAAGGCACTCTGGCTGACTCGCCGCGAAATCGCCGACCTAGGCGAACGTTTGCGCAGCCCAATGGTATTGATGAGCATCGACGACTGGCTGGCAGGTCAACGGTTGCCGCTGTCCATTGTGTCCAGCCTGATGCCGGGCAGCGTGTCATGAAGGTGATGCTGGGCATTTCCGGCGGTGTCGATTCGTCGGTGGCCGCGCTACTGCTGCAGCAGTCCGGATACGAGGTGGAAGGCCTGTTCATGCAGAACTGGGAGGAAGATGATCGCAACGGTCCTTGCACTGCCGATGTGGACCGCAAGGATGCCGTAGCAGTTTGCGGCCGGCTGGGCTTGCCCTTCCATGCCCGCAATTTCGCAGCCGAATACTGGGATGGCGTGTTCGAGCATTTCCTCACCGAATACCGCGCCGGACGCACGCCGAACCCGGACGTGCTCTGCAATCGCGAAATCAAGTTCAAGACGTTTCTGGAGGAAGCCCGCGCGCTGGGTGCGGAAAAAATTGCGACAGGCCATTACGCGCGCGTGGATTTCCAGAATGGTCACTATCGCCTGCTGCGGGCCCTGGATGCCGGCAAGGACCAGACCTACTTTCTGCATGCACTAGGGCAGCAACAACTGGCCGTGACGCTGTTTCCTGTGGGTGAGATCGAAAAATCGCGGGTGCGTGAGATGGCGCGGGAAGCCGGCTTGCCCACGCACGCCAAGAAGGACTCCACTGGCATCTGCTTTATCGGAGAGCGCGATTTCCGTCAGTTTCTGACCCAATACATCCCTGCCCGGCCCGGCGAGATGCGTAGCCCGGACGGTCGCCTCATTGGCGAACACCAGGGCGTGATGTACTACACCCTGGGCCAGCGCAACGGCTTGGGCATTGGAGGGCGTCAAAATGCTGGCGGCGAGCCGTGGTATGTCGTAGGTAAAGACGTCCCCCGGAATATCTTGTACGTCGCGCAGGGTGGCGAAAACCAATGGCTGCTTTCCCAGCGGCTGGTTGCCGAGGCGCCCACCTGGGTCGCCGGCGCGGCGCCCGATCAGGAATTTCGCTGTACCGCCAAGACCCGGTACCGGCAGCATGACCAAGCCTGCGTGGTATCCATAAAGGACGCTCAGGTGCACGTACACTTTGACGATCCCCAGCGCGCCGTCACTCCCGGGCAGTCGGTGGTGTTCTATGCCGGCGACGAATGCCTGGGCGGTGCCGTGATCGCGGCCACCGATGCAGCCTACGGCGGCCTCTCCCATTCATTTGCAGAAAGCAGGATGCAACGTGTTTGAAGCTTTCGCCATCAACGAAGAACGCGTGCTGGCGTTGGCCGGTTTGTTCCAGGCCTCGGCCTTGGCCCATCAACTGGCCAATGAAGGCCGCTGCGATGACCTCGCGCTGGATGCAAGCCTGGCGAGCGTGTTTCGCATCGATGCACCTTCAGTCGTGGGCGTATACGGCAGCGTGTCAGGCATCCGCGTGGGCTTGCGTACGCTGATCGGGCAGCTCGACGAAAACGGACGGGATATGGCCATCACGCGCATGGTGGTTACGGTGATGCGGTTGGAGCGGGCGCTGTCGCATCGCAAGGATCTGCTCGATCAGTTGCAACAGGGGATCGTCTCCACAAAGCGTCAAGTGGATCATTTCGGGTTGAACTCGCCGCAGGTTTTCAGCCGCCTCGCCGAGGTCTATGCAGGGACGTTGTCGACATTGCGGCCGCGCGTGATGGTGACAGGCAATCCGCAGTGGCTGCAGCAGCCGGCGCTGGTGGAACGCGTGCGTGCCAGCTTGCTGGCTGCTGTGCGTTCGGCCGTGTTGTGGCGGCAGATCGGTGGTCGTCAGTGGCAACTGCTGCTGCATCGCCGTCAATGCACCATGCTGGCGCGTGGTCTGCTGACAGGAACAACCTTGGACAATCGCTGATGGCGCGCTGATCGCAACGACCAGCGCATTTCAGATCGCACCACTGCCGCACGTTTGTCACGCGTCGATGAGATGCAACCCGGGCCGCTGTCTGGCGAGCTTGCGGAGCAGATCGGCGAAAGATGTTAGATCGCCATGCCAAGGCGAAGCCTCGCGCCAGTACAGTGCAATCTCGCGTCCCGGCGCTACGCCCCTGATTTTCGCCAGCACGATATCCGGCATCGATGCCAGCCGGTCATGCGCGAGTGCGGGCACCAAGGCATGTCCGCCGCGCAGCGTCACGAGCGCAGCGAGGCTCTCAAGGCTCACATCCTGTACGTAACCCTCACCATCGGCATGGCTTTCGGCCATCAGGATGGCTTCGCTGGTATTGAGCTGATCCAATGCGATGACGCGTTTACCGGCCAGCGGATGATCGGCACGCAGCAGCACTTCCCACGGCTCGAAAAACAACGGGCACATGGCAATACCACTGAGTGCTGCTGCCGGCGGCGCCAGCACTGCGTCAAGTTCGCCTTCATGCAAGCGGCGCAATAGCCCGCGCGGCTTGCCTTCGGACAGGCTAAGGCGCGCACCGGGGAAATGCTGCGGAAACGGCTCGATCAAATGCGGTAGCAGGTATGGCCCCAACGTGGCCAATACACCCAGTCGCAGCTCACCGCCAAATGCGGTCTCGCCGGCACGCGCCGCTTGCTGGAGGTGCTCGGCAGCAAGCAGCACTGCGTCGATCTGTTCCAGCAAACGCTGGCCGCCCGCCGTAGGCACCACGCGTCGACCACCGCGCTCGAACAATGGCGTGCCCAACGCCTGCTCCACTTTCTGTACCTGATGCGACAGCCCGGACGGGCTGATGTGCATGGCCCGGGCAGCGCTGTTGAAGCTGCCATGGCGGTGCACGGCCTGCACCAGGATCAGGTCGCGCAATGAAACGGCCGAGATGTGGGAAGAGATCATCACGCAAGCATAAACGACGGCGCGACGAACCAACGCCCTCTCCTTCTGGGGAGGGCTGGGGTGAGGGCCATCGTGTGCGACAGGAAGGAAGCGCCGAGGTGTCGCTTTTATGAGGATTGAGGCCAGCCTTGGCCCCTCACCCTAACCCTCTCCCCGACAGGGAGAGGGAATGGATGGCGCACGTTTATGCGTCGACCGTATCGGCCACTTCCTTGAAATCGGCGATCTGATCGAAATTCATGTAGCGATAGATCTTGTCGCCATTCGCGTTGATCACACCGATGTCGGTCAGGTATTCCTCACGGCTCGGAATGCGGCCGAGACGTGAGCAGATGGCGGCGAGTTCGGCCGAGCCCAGGTACACGTTGGTGTTCTTGCCCAGGCGATTGGGGAAGTTACGCGTGGAGGTGGAGAACACGGTGGCGCCTTCGCGCGCCTGTGCCTGATTACCCATACACAGCGAGCAGCCCGGCATTTCCATGCGCGCGCCGGCAGTACCAAGCACACCGTAATGACCTTCCTCGGTAAGCTGCTTTTGATCCATCTTGGTCGGCGGCGCTACCCACAAGCGCGTGGGAATGTCGCGCTTGCCTTCCAGCAACTTGGACGCTGCCCGGAAGTGACCAATGTTGGTCATGCACGAACCGATGAACACCTCATCGATCTTCGCACCGGCGACGTCGGACAGCGTCTTGACGTCATCCGGATCGTTCGGGCACGCCACGATCGGCTCGTGGATCTGGTTGAGGTCGATGTCGATAACTGCGACGTACTCGGCATCCTTGTCGCCATCGAGCAACTGCGGATTGGCCAGCCATGCTTCCATCGCCTTGATCCGGCGCTGCAAGCTGCGCGCGTCCTGATAGCCCTGCGCGATCATGTACTTCAGCAGCGTGATGTTGCTGTTCAAGTATTCGATGATCGGTTCTTTATTGAGCTTCACCGTGCAACCGGCAGCGGAACGCTCGGCGGAAGCATCGGACAGTTCGAACGCCTGCTCCACTTTCAGATTCGGCAGACCTTCGATTTCCAGAATGCGGCCGGAGAAGATGTTCTTCTTGCCCTGCTTGGTGACGGTGAGCAGATCCTGCTTGATGGCGTACAGCGGAATCGCATTCACCAGATCGCGCAGCGTCACGCCCGGCTGCAGCTCGCCTTTGAAGCGCACCAGCACCGATTCGGGCATATCCAGCGGCATCACGCCGGTAGCGGCGGCGAAGGCCACCAGGCCAGAACCTGCCGGGAAGGAAATGCCGATCGGGAAACGTGTATGGCTGTCGCCGCCGGTGCCGACCGTATCGGGCAGCAGCATGCGGTTGAGCCAGGAGTGGATCACGCCGTCGCCCGGACGCAGGCTGATGCCACCACGGGTAGAAATAAAGGCGGGCAGCTCGTGGTGCGTCTTGACGTCCACTGGCTTGGGATAAGCGGCCGTATGGCAGAAGGACTGCATCACCAGGTCGGCGGAGAAGCCCAGGCAAGCCAGGTCCTTCAGCTCGTCGCGCGTCATCGGGCCGGTGGTGTCCTGTGAGCCCACCGACGTCATCTTCGGTTCGCAATAGGTGCCCGGGCGCACGCCCTTGCCTTCCGGCAAGCCGCAGGCGCGGCCAACCATCTTCTGCGCCAGCGTGTAACCCTTGCCGGTGTCAGCCGGGCTCTGCGGAAGACGGAACAACGTAGACGGTGCCAGCCCCAGCGCCTCGCGCGCCTTGGTGGTAAGGCCACGGCCGATGATCAATGGAATGCGGCCACCGGCGCGCACTTCATCGAACAACACATCGGACTTCACCTTGAATTCGGCGATCACCTGGCCGTTCTTCAGCGCCTTGCCTTCGTAGGGACGCAGTTCGATCACGTCACCCATGTCCATGCCGGAGACGTCCAGCTCGATCGGCAGCGCGCCGGCATCTTCCATCGTGTTGTAGAAGATCGGGGCGATCTTGCTACCCAGGCACACGCCACCAAAGCGCTTGTTGGGAATGAACGGGATGTCTTCGCCCGTCCACCACAAGACAGAGTTAGTTGCCGATTTGCGGCTGGACCCGGTACCCACCACATCGCCCACGTAAGCGACCAGATGACCCTTTTGCTTCAGATCCTGAATCAGCTTGATCGGGCCGCGCTTGCCATCTTCTTCGGGCTCGAACGGCGCACCGTCACGCTTGTTCTTCAGCATGGCGAGCGCGTGCAACGGGATGTCAGGACGTGTGGTGGCATCGGGCGCGGGCGAAAGGTCGTCGGTGTTGGTTTCGCCCGGCACCTTGAACACGGTGATGGTGAGGCTCTCGGGAACCGCCGGACGGCTGGTGAACCATTCAGCATCGGCCCAGCTTTGCAGCACGGACTTTGCGTTGGCGTTGCCCTTGTCCGCTTTTTCCTTGACGTCGTGGAACGCGTCGAACATCAACAGGGTGTTCTTCAGCGCGCTACCGGCGATACCGCCTACCTGCGCGTCATCCAGCAGCTCGATCAACGGGTGAATGTTGTACCCGCCGAGCATGGTGCCCAGGAGTTCGGTCGCCTTTTCGCGGCTGATCAGTGCGCATTTCTCGGTGCCGAACGACACCGCGGCGAGGTAGGACGCCTTGACCTTCGCCGCATCGTCCACGCCGGCCGGCACGCGGTTGGTGATCAGGTCGACCAGGAACGCTTCTTCGCCCGCGGGCGGGTTCTTCAAGAGTTCGATCAGATCGGCGGTCTGCTGAGCCGACAGCGGCAGCGCGGGGATGCCCAGCGCTGCGCGCTCGGCGACATGTTGACGATAGGCGTTGAGCATGGGGTGTCGTCCTGTGGAAAGTGGTTGCCCTCCCCCTTGGAGGGGAGGCCGAGCGGGAGCGTTTGCAGCAAAGACTGGGGAATGCCTGACCCCGCCCTGCTCCCCCTGCCAGACAGGAGAGGGAGACGCGCTGCGGCCTCAAGTACCGCAACGCGCTTGCGTCAGTCCGCTATTTTGCCAGTCGCCCCCAAACCCCAGCAACGACAACCTGTTTCCGCCAGCGTTCGAAATCTTGCAATAGGGCTGTCGCTTGCACCTCACCGTATTTAGCCCAAACTCCCCGATATCCCGGCCAGAAGCGCGCCCCTCCTTGCAATTCCCCTAACGCACGCTGCTTTAGCATCCTTTCTTACGCCGCGTGCGTCCGCCTTCAAGCAACAGGAGCTATCCCCATGCTGGACTCATTCGCCACCCGCGACACCCTCAAGGTCAACGGCAGCTCGTACCAGATCGCCAGTCTCGCCAAGCTCGGCCAGCGTTTCGATCTGAAGCACCTGCCCTACTCGATGAAGATCCTGCTGGAAAACCTCCTGCGCCACGAGGACGGCGTCAACGTCACCAGGAAGGAGATCGAAGCTGTCGCCACGTGGGATCCGAACGCCGAGCCGGATACCGAAATTTCCTTCATGCCCGCGCGCGTGGTGCTGCAGGATTTCACCGGCGTGCCCTGCGTCGTGGATCTGGCCGCGATGCGCGATGCCGTGGTCAAGCTAGGCGGCGATGCCAACCAGATCAATCCACTCGCTCCTGCAGAACTCGTGATCGATCACTCGGTGCAAGTGGACGTATTCGGTTCACCCTCGTCGCTGGAAAAGAATGTCGAGATCGAATTCGAGCGCAATCACGAGCGCTATTCGTTCTTGCGCTGGGGCCAGAAAGCCTTCAACAACTTCAAGGTCGTGCCGCCGCGCACCGGCATCGTGCATCAGGTAAACCTGGAGCATCTGGCGCGCGTCGTATTCACCGGCAAGAAGGACGGCGCCGATTGGGCGTACCCGGATACCGTGTTCGGTACCGATTCGCACACCACCATGGTCAATGGCCTGGGCGTGCTCGGCTGGGGCGTGGGTGGTATCGAAGCGGAAGCGGCGATGCTAGGGCAGCCTTCCTCGATGCTGATTCCACAAGTGGTGGGCTTCAAGCTCATCGGCAAACTCTCCGAAGGCATTACCGCCACCGATCTCGTGCTTACCGTCACGCAGATGCTGCGCAAGCTCGGCGTGGTGGGTAAGTTTGTGGAATTCTTCGGCGAAGGGTTGAAGCATCTGCCGCTGGCCGATCGCGCCACCATTGGCAACATGGCGCCAGAATATGGCGCGACCTGCGGCATCTTTCCCGTCGATGAGGAAGCGTTGAGCTATCTGCGCCTGTCCGGTCGCAGCGAAGATCATATACAGCTGGTGAAAGCGTACGCGCAAGCACAAGGCTTGTGGCATGACCCGAACACACCGCATCCGCAATTCTCCACCACGCTGGAACTCAACCTCGACGAGGTGAAGCCATCGCTTGCCGGCCCCAAGCGCCCGCAAGATCGGGTTTTGCTGGAAGACGTCAAGAAGAGCTTCCACGACAGCCTTGGTGCACTCACTGCAAACCGCAAGAGCAGCAGCGATCTGCCCGTCGAAGCACGCTTTGCCAGTGAAGGCGGTGGCACCGCGGTGGGGCATGACGCCAGTGCGCTCGCGCAGGGCCCGCACGTATCGATGAATGGCGAGAACTTTCAATTGCAGGATGGTGCGGTGGTGATTGCTGCCATCACCTCGTGCACGAATACGTCCAATCCCGCTGTGATGCTGGGCGCGGGATTGGTTGCCAAGAAGGCGGCAGAAAAGAGCCTGAAGGCCAAGCCATGGGTGAAGACGTCACTTGCACCTGGCTCGTTGGTCGTCACTGATTACCTGGAAAAAACCGGTCTGCTAAAGGAACTGGAAAAAGTCGGCTTCTATCTGGTCGGCTACGGCTGTACGACCTGCATCGGCAACTCCGGCCCCTTGCCGCAGGAAATCAGTAAGGGCATCAACGAAGGCGACCTTGCCGTGGCGTCGGTGCTTTCCGGCAATCGCAACTTTGAAGGCCGCGTGCATCCGGAAGTGAAGATGAATTATCTGGCGTCGCCGCCGCTGGTCGTTGCGTACGCATTGGCCGGCTCGCTGGACGTCAATCTTGCAACGGACGCCCTTGGCACCGGCAGCGACGGCAAGCCGGTGTACTTGAAGGACATCTGGCCCAGCAACAAGGAAATCTCCGATGTGATCGCCGGCGCCATCAGCCCGCAGATGTTTACGAAAAACTATGCCGACGTGTTCAAGGGCGACAGCCGCTGGAACAGCATCGCCTCACCGGAAGGGTCGGTTTATAAGTGGGGGGATTCCACCTACATCAAGAACCCGCCCTATTTCGAAGGTATGACGATGGAGACGGGCAAGATCGAAGACATTCACGATGCGCGCGTGCTGGGTCTGTTCGGCGATTCAATTACCACCGATCACATCTCGCCGGCAGGCTCGATCAAGAAGGACAGCCCGGCGGGCCGTTTCCTGATTTCCAAAGGCGTGGAACCCAAAGACTTCAACTCGTACGGCTCACGCCGCGGCAATGACGATGTGATGGTACGCGGCACGTTTGCCAATATCCGCATCAAGAACCTGATGCTGGATAACGTGGAAGGCGGTTACACGCTCTACGTGCCGAGCAGTGAGCAAATGTCGATCTACGACGCCGCGATGAAATACAAGGCCGACAAGACATCGTTGATCGTGATCGCCGGCAAGGAATACGGCACCGGTTCCTCACGCGACTGGGCCGCCAAAGGCACGTTGCTGCTTGGCGTCAAAGCCGTGATCGCGGAGAGTTTCGAGCGAATCCATCGCTCCAACTTGGTCGGCATGGGCGTGTTGCCGTTGCAGTTCAAAGAGGGCGAAAACGCCAAGTCGCTCGGCCTCACCGGCAAGGAAACCTTCGAGATCACCGGCCTCAAAGACGGTGAAGCGAAGGAAGCCAGGGTCGTGGCGAAGAGTGATAAGGGCGAGAAAACCTTCACCGTACGAGTGCTGCTGCTCACGCCGAAGGAACGCGAGTTCTTCCGCCACGGCGGTATTTTGCAGTACGTATTGCGGCAGCTTGCAGGCAAGAAAGCCGCTTGACCTGTACGGTCACCGACAAGCCGTCATGCTCGCTTTCGCGGGCATGACGGCTAGGTGGAGCAGCCAAACGGTAAGGGTTATAGCTGCTGGGTCCATGTCGCCTCATAACATCGCCAGTCGTGCCCTTCCTTGCGCCATGCCGTGTCTACCTTGTACACACCCAGTTGCGAAGGAAAGACCTTTCCGCCACTGGTCAATGTCACCGTAAAACTCGCCACGTATCGTTCGCCACGCGACTGGACATCGATGGGTCCCGCTACCGCATGCAGCGTTTCACCGCGAAACCTGGCGGCACGTATCAGGTTGCCGATATCCTGGCGACTCATCGTGCCGCTGTTGCCGTCGAAATCATCGGAAAGTGGCGCGATCACACCCGATGCGTCGACCTGTTCGGCGCCCTGAACCACCGAGTCGATGGCGTGTCGGATCACCACTTCATCAGGTGGCCGCCGGCATGCTGCGGCAGCCCCTAACAACAAAGCCAGCAACGACAGTCGGTACAGATATTTCATACGTGATTGTCCGGCCATTTCCCCTGGAAGATCCCGCTGCAACGCCGCTTGCCGCTATACGCCAGCGTATGCTCCAATGCTTCGCCTGCATGATGGAGCTTGGATCGAACATGAGCAATCAGCGTCCGTGGCTGAGTCACTATCCGGATGGTGTTCCCGCACAGATCGACATCAACCAATACGCCTCGATCGTGGCCGTACTGGAAGAAGCGTTTGAACGCTACCGCGGCCGGGATGCTTTCTCCAGCTTCGGCAAACGGCTGACCTACGCGCAGATCGACGCGCTGAGCCGGCAATTCGCCGCTTATCTCACGGGTGAGCTCAAACTTTCCAAGGGCGACCGCGTCGCCATCATGCTGCCGAACATTCTGCAGTACCCGATTGCGCTGTTCGGCGCACTGCGCGCCGGCATGGTGGTGGTCAATACCAACCCCATGTACACCGCGCGCGAACTCAAGCATCAACTGGAAGACTCCGGCGCAGTCGCCATCGTCGTGTTGGATAACTTTGCCGCGACGTTGCAACAGGTCGTGGCCCAAACGCAGGTCAAACATGTCGTGACGACGGGCATCGGTGATCTGCTCGGCGCCAAAGGCGTGCTGGTCAACTTCGTGCTCAAGCATGTAAAGAAGATGGTGCCGCCTTACTCGCTGCCGCACGCGGTGCGTTTTGAGGATGCACTGACTGCCGGAGCGAAACACGAAACGCCAAAGCCTTCGATCACGCACGAAGATATCGCCTTCCTGCAGTACACCGGGGGTACCACGGGTGTCGCCAAAGGCGCGATGCTCACCCACGGCAACATGGTGGCGAACATGATGCAGGCCGGGGCCTGGATCGGCGCAAACCTCAAGGAGGAGCGCGAGATCGTCATTACGGCGCTGCCGCTGTATCACATCTTCTCGCTTACCGCGAACGGCCTTGTGTTCCTGCGCCTGGGCGGGTTGAACATCCTCATCACCAACCCACGAGACATGCCCGCTTTCGTCAAAGAGCTGAAGCATTCGCATTTCTCGGTGATCACAGGCGTCAACACGCTGTTCAATGGATTGCTCAATACACCCGGTTTTGAAAGCGTCGATTTTTCGAATCTGCACTTGAGCCTGGGCGGCGGCATGGCGGTACAGCGCGCGGTGGCCGAGCGCTGGAAGAAAGTCACCGGTTGCACGCTGGCCGAAGCCTATGGCCTTACCGAAACCTCGCCCGCGGCATGCATCAACCCGCTGGATCTGAAGGAATACAACGGCTCGATTGGTTTGCCGATTTCATCTACCGATATCGCGATCTGGTCCGAAGACAACCAGCCGCTGCCGATCGGCGAAGTGGGCGAGTTGATGGTACGCGGCCCGCAGGTGATGAAGGGTTATTGGAAACGCCCCGACGAAACCGCCAACGTGCTCACTTCAGATGGATGGCTGCACACCGGTGACATCGCCAAAATGGATGCGAACGGCTACGTATACATCGTGGACCGCAAGAAAGACATGATCCTGGTGTCGGGCTTCAACGTGTATCCGAACGAAATCGAGGATACGGTAATGAAGCATCCAGGCGTGGCCGAAGTGGCCGCCATCGGTATGCCGGACGAGCATTCGGGTGAAGCGGTGAAGTTGTTCGTCGTGCGCAAGGACCCAAGCCTCACGGTGGAACAGCTCAAGGAGTTCTGCCGTGAAAACTTCACCGGCTACAAGCGTCCGAAGACCATCGAATTTCGCGATGCGCTACCCAAGAGCAACGTTGGCAAGATTCTCAGGCGCGAACTGCGCGACGAAAAAAAACAACCTGTTGCCGCGGGCTGACAACATGGTGTGCGGTTCCCTCATCGTCAACGGAGGGAACCACCGGCGTCACTCGTCGTGCCACATCTCCAGGATGTCGGCATAACCGCCAAGCAGATCCCACAGCGGTACCTGCTTGTCTTCAGGAATGCGTGTATAGGCCAGGCCGACATGCCGCTCCGAAATACGGGCCACCTTCGCTTCAAGGTGGATGTGCAAATCGCTGCCGAAGATCATATCCAGCACCCAGCTCTCTCCCGGCTGGCCGGTCCACTCGCGCGGGCGCCGCACCAAGGCACCCGTGGCCGAGATGTCGATCAAATCGGTCGGATGAGATTCGTTGCCACGACTCATCAACGCCGTGGTTTTGATACGCATGCGCGCCGGGCGCAAATGCTCGTTATCAGAACCTTCCATGGCGTGGTCACCTTTTGTCGTCATGCCTTATCTCCCTACCCACCTGCACCGCGACCGCGGCACCTCGCTCCGACTTGTGGCAGTGAATTGCCAACTGCCAGCGGCAGCCTAATCCTGCCGGCGTCCCCCGGACGTACTTTTAATGATGAAGCAAGGCACATGCCACTGCTACAGGCATGTTTCAATCCATGGGGGTGTCTGTTTCAGGCAGCTTTTGCCGCTTATCGTCGACGTACAGGGGCACTTGCTGCCGCAGCTCGGTTCACGACCCTCTACCGCAGCTGAAGCGCTCGCTGGACATGCCGCGGCACTGCCGCTAATCTGTAATCCGCGCGTGGAGCCATCAGGGATGATCGCCGGGAACCCCGGCGGGAATGGCCTTCACCCGATGTATTCAGCCGACCTTTACGAATCGCGGGCGACGCCAGCGGCGTCAGCCAGGTTCATGCCTGATCGTTCCAGTTACCGACCCGGCACCCGGCGCCGCCAGCCTGACCGAACCACTGCGTGTGAGTTCATCAGGCCAGTCATCGCGGGAAACCGCACGCCCGGCTGGGCACACGCAGATTGGCTTTATCGGAATGGCCCTCAGAATCCAAGGCCTTCCAGGCACGAACCCTCGATTTTCGCTATGGGAAAACAGGGTTTTATCGTCAACAGAACGAACGCTAGCCCATGCGGGCGGCCCAATGACATGCATTGATGAGCACTGAGCCAACCGAGTCTCAGACTGTAGAAGCAACGCAAAACGCGTTCGCAGGGGTGCCCCAGCAGCAGGAAATGCCGCTGGCGGTCGTGCGCGGCGAACCGATCCTGCAGATGCCGCAGGACCTGTACATTCCGCCGGATGCGCTGGAAGTCATCCTGGAAGCATTCGAAGGACCGTTGGATCTTTTGCTGTACCTGATCCGCCGGCAGAACCTGGACATTCTCGATATTCCCATTGCCGAGATCACCCGGCAGTACATGGAATACATCGACATGATGCGCGATGTGATGCGCTTGGAACTGGCCGCTGAATATCTGTTGATGGCGGCGATTCTGGGCGAAATCAAATCGCGGTTGCTGTTGCCGCGCCCCCCCACGGAAGAAGGGTTGGAGGAAGATCCCCGCGCCGAGCTGGTACGTCGCTTGCAGGAGTACGAGCGCTTCAAGCGGGCCGCCGAGGATATCGACACCCTACCCCGGCTGGAGCGCGACACGGTGGTGGTCTTGGCCGACGTCGGCGAGCGCAATGTGGTCAAGCTGCCGCCGCCGCTGGATCTGAAGGAAATGCTGCTGGCCCTCAAGGATGTGATGCACCGGGCCGAATTGTTCGGGCATCACGCCATCAAGCGCGAGGCGCTGAGTGTGCGCCAACGCATGGGTGAGTTGCTGAGCCGCCTGGACGACGATCAGTTTCACCGTTTCGAAACGCTGTTCGACGTAAGCGAAGGTCGATTGGGCGTCGTGGTCACCTTCCTGGCCATGCTGGAACTGGCCAAGGAATTCCTCATCAACATCGTGCAGGAAGAACCGCTGGCTCCGATTTACGTAAAGGCGAATGCCACCTCGTCCGAGGAAGAAGCCGAAGTGGCCGCCGGTGACGATGCTTTCGAAGAACGGAACGCCGCCTCCGGCGGCGAATAACGGGCAGCC
This sequence comes from Dyella monticola, assembly GCF_003363155.1. Taxonomy (GTDB): domain Bacteria; phylum Pseudomonadota; class Gammaproteobacteria; order Xanthomonadales; family Rhodanobacteraceae; genus Dyella_B; species Dyella_B monticola. The sequence continues at coordinate 493,220 of NZ_QRBE01000002.1, forward strand.
AAGAACAAAACGGACCCAAACCCGATCACACGCCTATGCAGATCGAGCAACTCAAACCGATTATCGAAGCCGCCCTGCTTGCCGCCAGCCAACCCTTGAGCGTGGCGCAGCTCGGTGAACTGTTCGTCGAGGAAGACGAAGTCGACCGTGCGCAGATCGCCATGGCCCTGGAGGCACTGGCCGAAGACAGCAAGGATCGCGGGGTGGAGCTCAAGGAAGTGGCCTCCGGCTTTCGCTACCAGGTGCGGCAGGATGTGCATCCTTGGGTGTCGCGCATGTGGACGGAAAAACCCAGCCGTTATTCACGTGCCTTGCTCGAAACGCTTGCATTGATCGCCTACCGGCAACCCATCACCCGACCGGAAATTGAACAGATCCGCGGCGTGGTGGTCTCTTCCAACATCGTCAAGACGCTGGAAGAGCGAGAATGGATTCGCGTGGTGGGCCATCGCGATGTGCCCGGCAAGCCCGCCCTGTTCGGTACCACGCGCGCTTTTCTCGATTACTTCAACCTTAAATCGCTGGACGAGCTGCCGCCACTCTCCGAAATTCGCGACATGGAAGATCCGCAGCTTCGCCTGGATGACGAATCCTTCCCGCCGAGACCGATTCGCGACCTTCCGATCGATCCCGACGCTGAAGGTGAAACCGCTGACGAGGCCTCCGAAGGCGAAGCCGATATCCGTGAAAGTACCGACCGCATCGATCACGACGAAACAACTGCCAACGAAGAAAGCAACGTCAACGTAAGCCATCAAGCGCATGCCGATGCGTTATCCGAAGAAGGCCACGAAGACACCCCATCATCGCTCCGCCCGCAAGAACCCCCATCCCCGCACGACGCAGCCGCCAACGAAGCGAGCGAGGTCGTCGAAGAAACCCACCCGTCCACTGCCGACGAGGCAGCGGACCACGCGGACGCCGCTGAAGGCTCCGCCGAGCAAGACACCGAGGAGTACCGCGCATGAATGCGCCGCAAAAATCCGTATTGAGCCTCAAGCGCGCAACGCCGCCTGAAAACACACCGCAGATCGAAGAACGCCTGCACAAAGTGCTCGCCAACGCCGGGCTCGGCTCGCGCCGCATGCTGGAGCAACGCATCCAGGCCGGTGAAGTGGACGTCAACGGCAGTCCCGCCACCATCGGCGCCAGCGTTCGCGCCGGTGATCGCGTGACGATCGACAGCAAGCAATTCGTTGTCGCCACCGACAGTCGCGATGACGCCGAAGTGCTGGTCTATCACAAGCCCGAAGGCGTGGTCACCACGCGCGAAGACCCGGAAGGTCGTCCCACCGTATTCGAACAGCTGCCGCGACTGAAAGGCGCGCGCTGGGTTGCCGTGGGCCGCCTCGATATCAACACCACTGGCCTGCTGCTGCTCACCACCGATGGCGAGCTTGCCAATGCGCTGATGCATCCGCGTAATGGCCTGGAGCGCGAATACCTGTGCCGCGTGCACGGTGAGGTGCCCGATGAAGTGATCGAAAAACTCAAAGCGGGCGTTGAACTGGAAGACGGTCCTGCCCGCTTCGACGAGATTGGCATCATCAGCCGCGGCGGTAGCCATAGCTGGTTCCGCGTAGTGATTCGCGAGGGTCGCAATCGCGAAGTTCGCCGCTTGTGGGATTCGCAAGGTTTTCTCGTCAGCCGCCTCAAGCGCATCCGCTATGGCGGTATCGAATTGCCGCGCATGTTGCGTCGAGGTGATTGCGAAGCGCTGGGCGAGGAGACTGTAAAGGAACTGCGCAAGACCGCTGGCCTGGGTGCTCCCCAACCGGTGCTCACGTTAAGTCCCGTGCTGCATCAGCGCCGCGCGCCGCGTAATGTCACGGAATACCGCCCCGAAAAAGGCAGTAGCACCGCATGGAGCGGTGGCTATCACGATGAGGCGCGCGAATTGCGCGCGTTCGACCGTATTCGCGAAGAACAACCTGCACGCGGCAAGCGTCGTCGCGCCAATCCCAATCGCGAAGTGAACGGCAATGTGGCCGCGCCGGAGCGCCAGAAGAAAAAGGTCCAGAAGAAGAAGCGCGGCATTGGCCCGGGCCAGGAACTGCCGCCTGCTCGCACGTGGTTCGCCGGTGACTCCCGCGAGGGCGCGCGTACGCAGGGCGGTGGTGGTTACGGCCAGCAGGGGCACGGTAATCGTCGCAGCGGCGGCGGTGGTACCAGTGGCGGCACCAGTAGCGGTGGCGGTGGTAATCCGTATGGCGGGTTCAATGCCAGTGGAAACAACCGCAATAACCGCAGCAGTCGCCCGGCTGGTGGTCGCCCGCAGCGCGGCAATCGTCCGCACGGACAAGGTGGCGGTGGCGGTGGTGGCGGCAATCGCGGCAATCGCTGAGCCTCTGTTTAGCACCTTCCGTGATCCGCATCTATCACAACAACCGTTGCTCCAAATCGCGCGCTGCGCTTGCCTTGCTGGAGCAGCATGGCAAGCCGTTCGAGGTCATCCATTACCTCGAAACGCCGCCCAGCATCGGTGAATTTAAAAAGCTGCTGTCGCAACTCGGTATCAGTGCACGGCAATTGCTGCGTGCTGGCGAAGACGAGTACCGCCAGCTCGGTCTTGATGACACCTCGCTAAGCGACGATGCGCTGATTGCGGCGATGGTGAAACATCCGCGCTTGATCGAGCGGCCCATTGTGATCGCCGATGGGAAAGCCGTGATCGGGCGTCCGCCGGAAAAGCTGTTGGAAATTCTTTAGGAATCATCGAACACGCTGCCTGACGCACGAGTCGGCTCCAGATAGTTCGTCACAAGCTTGTACCCATGCCGCCAAATGCCATGCGCATGGCGTGATCGCACACGTCACTGGGCCATTGGGCAATGAGCGAAGCAAACTTCGCCGGATCGTTGGCAAACAAGGCGCGTGAGGCTTCCTCGAAACCAGGCATATCCCCAGCCATGGCCGACATGAAGTGATAGGCGCGTTCCTGCAGCGCGCGTATCTGGTCGCGCTCGCCGTTCCTGTGCCGAGCTTCCTCCACCAGCTTGCGCAACGCCACGGAAGGACCGCCCGGTTGGGCCGCCAACCATTCCCAATGCCTGGGAAGCAAGGTCACCTCACGTGCAACAACGCCCAGCTTGGGCCGCCCTCTTCCGCGCGGCGTTTCGTCGGAACCCAGCCCGGTCACGCTATCGGCCGAGGTGGCCGGGTAGCGGGCTAGTACCTCATCATCCGTGCCACGCGTGTCGAGGTCGATGGAACGTCCGGTGCTATCGTCAAAAATCAGGATCGGCTTGCCGCCGCCGCCTTCGGCAGCGATCTTCACCGCTAACGCGATGACGTGAAGCGGCCCAGACGCCAAGCGGCGATAGCCCTGAAAGCTGGTGTAGGAGGCGGAAGGTCTCGTCTTGGTCATGAGCGGTCCTTGGCGGTGACATTATTTTACCCGGATAAAATAGCTGACACAATATCGCCCGGGTAAAATTTTTAGCACGCATGAAAAAGGCCGCCCGAAGGCGGCCTTGTGTCTTGTGACCCAGCTCAGACCCGGCTCTGCGTCGCCGGGTCTCCCACTTTGGCACCTGCATCGCTACGAGGCGGCGGTGGCGGCACTGAGCTGGGCGGCGACGTCTTGGACCAATCCGCCGGCGGCCCCGGTACGCGACCGGCCATGATGTCGTCGATCTGGCGTGCATCGATCGTTTCGTACTGCAGCAGCGCGTCCGCCATCATATGCAGCTTGTCGATGTTCTCGGTAAGCAGCTGCTTGCTGCGACCGTAAGCGCGGTCGAGAATGTCGCGGACGACTTCATCGATCTTGCGCGCGGTCTCGTTGGACACGTTTTTGTGCTGCGTGACCGAGCGCCCAAGGAAGACTTCGTCCTCTTCCTCGCCGTAGGTGACCGGGCCGAGTTCGTTCGACAAGCCCCACTTGGTGACCATGTTGCGGGCCATCTTGGTCGCGCGTTCGATATCGTTGGAGGCACCGGTGGTGACCCTGTCCGTGCCGAAGATCAGCTCCTCGGCCACGCGGCCACCGTAAAGCGAGCACAGCTGCGACTCGATCGCCGTCTTGTTCATGCTGTACTTGTCGCCTTCCGGCAGATACATCGTCACGCCCAGCGCTCGACCGCGCGGAATGATCGTGACCTTGTAGACCGGATCGTGTTCCGGCACCAGACGACCGACGATGGCATGACCTGCTTCGTGATAGGCGGTGAGCTTCTTTTCGTCTTCGCTCATCGCCATCGAGCGACGTTCGGTACCCATCAGAATCTTGTCGCGCGCCTTGTCCAAGTGGTTCATGCGCACTTCGCGGGCGTTCTCGCGCGCGGCGAACAAGGCCGCTTCATTGACGAGATTGGCAAGATCCGCACCGGAGAAGCCCGGTGTGCCGCGTGCGATCACCATCGCGTCCACGTCGCTGGCGATCGGCACCTTGCGCATGTGCACTTTGAGGATCTGTTCGCGGCCCTTCACGTCCGGCAAGCCCACGACGACCTGGCGGTCGAAACGGCCCGGGCGCAGCAGCGCGGGATCGAGCACATCCGGACGGTTGGTGGCGGCGATGACAATGATGCCCTCGGTGCCTTCGAAGCCATCCATCTCTACCAGCAGCTGGTTGAGCGTCTGCTCGCGTTCGTCATGACCACCACCGAGGCCGGCGCCACGATGACGACCCACCGCATCGATTTCGTCGATGAAGATGATGCAGGGTGCATGCTTCTTGGCCTGGTCGAACATGTCGCGCACGCGCGACGCGCCCACGCCGACGAACATTTCGACGAAGTCGGAACCTGAGATCGAGAAGAACGGCACCTTGGCTTCGCCGGCGATCGCCTTGGCGAGCAGGGTTTTACCGGTACCGGGCGGACCGACCATTAGTACGCCGCGCGGAATCTTGCCGCCCAGGCGCTGGAACTTGCCCGGATCGCGCAGGAACTCCACCAGCTCGCCCACTTCTTCCTTGGCTTCGTCGCAGCCGGCGACGTCGCTGAAGTTGACCTTGACCTGGTCCTCACCTTGCAGCTTGGCCCGCGAACGGCCGAAGCTCATCGCGCCGCGGCCACCGCCGCCCTGCTGCATCTGGCGCATGAACCAAATGAATACACCTACGATCAGGATCACCGGCAGCCAATTGACCAACAGGCCGATCAACGAAAAGCCGGTGCCGGAATCCTGCGTGACGGTAACGTTCTTGTCCTGCATCTGCTTGACCACCGAGTTGGTGGAAAAGCCGAGCACAGGCGCGACGGTTCGATAGTTGCTGCCGTCCTTCAGTTTGCCGTTGATGGTGGCCGGGTTTTCGGCGCTGATGTTGGCGGTAGCGACATTGCCGCTATCCACACTCTGCACGAAGCTGCTGTAGGGCAGATCCGAAGAGGCGCCACCGTGCGGGTTGAAGCTCTGGAACACGGTGATCAGAACCACCGCGATCACCAGCCAGAGCAACAGGGTTTTCCATGTTTCGTTCATGCGCGGTTCTCGCCAGTTTGCCGGCCATCCGGTCGATAACCGGTAGCCAGCGCATACACCTCCCGCGAACGCGCGCGTGAGGCCTTAGGTTTACGCATACTTACGCGCGTGAACGCGGCGCGCAAGGTACGCAGGTAATCATCAAAGCCTGTGCCCTGGAATAGCTTGATTAGAAACGCTCCGTCCGGTTTGAGCCAGTGCCTTGAAAAATCAAGCGCTAATTCCGCCAAGTCCATGGCCCGGATTTGATCAGCCAGTGCCACACCACTCATATTGGGGGCCATGTCCGACAGCACAAGATCGAGTTTCCGGCCTTCCAAGCGCTCTTCCAACGCCCGCAGAACGGTTTCTTCACGGAAATCGCCCTGCAGGAAATCCACGCCGGCAATACCTTGCATGGGGAGGATATCCAGGGCAACCACAGTACCACTATCACCCAGCCGCTGCCGTACGAGCTGCGACCAGCCACCAGGCGCCGCACCAAGGTCAACCACACGCATGCCCGGCTTCAACAGGTGATCGCGATCGATCAGTTCTTCCAGCTTGAAGACAGCGCGCGAGCGCAGCCCTTCGGCCTGGGCCTTTTTGACGTAGACATCATCGAAGTGCTCCCGAAGCCAGCGGGAACTGCTCTTGCTGCGTGGCATGGGTCGGCAGAGGGACCGGGAACAGGGGGACCCATGATAACCTTTAAGATTACCTTGCAGTGCATCTGAGTCTGAACATGGCCATTTCCCCTTCCCAACGGCGCTATTTGCGCAGCCTCGCCCACGATCTTCATCCGGTGATCTTGCTGGGCGCCAAAGGCGCCTCCGAGGCGGTGGTGAAGGAGCTCGACCTTGCCCTCTCGCACCATGAGCTGGTGAAAGTGAAGCTCTCCGGCGGCGACAAAGATGAGCGCGAGGAGCAGATCCAGACCTTGGTGGACGGCACCGGAGCCGAAAGCGTGCAACAGATCGGCCATGTCGTGGTGCTGTTCCGGCGCAACGAGGATGACCCTCGCCTCGCCCTGCCGCGTTGAGGTGTCATCATGGATCTGTCGCTGGACCGCCATGGTGATTACCTGTTTGTCCGTCGCGTCACCGAACGCACGATAACGGTCGTCGACCGCGAATTGACTGCCAGCTTTTTGCTTTCACCCCAGCGCGCGGTAGAGCAATGGCCCGTGACCAGCTCGCAGGCGCTGGCTGAGCATCACGTCGAGGCCGTGCTCGAACTCAACCCCGAAGTCGTGCTGCTTGGTACCGGTACGCGTCAGCAATTTCCGCCGGCGGCGTTCATGGCTGGTTTTTTGCGCAAAGGCATCGGCATTGAAGTCATGGACAACGCCGCTGCCGCGCGTACTTACGACCTGCTTGCCGGCGAGGGACGCAAAGTCGTGGCGGCGTTCATTCTTCCCGCCAACTGATCCTGCCTAGACGAGCACGCTCAACGCGACGGCAGGTAATCGAGCGGATCCACCGGATTGCCATCCTTGCGGATCTGGAACTGAAGCTCATCGCGCGAACTGCCGGTCGAGCCCATTTCGGCGATCTGCTGCCCGGCCTTCACCTGCTGCCCTTCCGTGACTAGCCGCTTGCGGTTGTGTCCGTATGCGGAAAGGAAGCTATCGTTGTGCTTGATGATGATCAGCTCACCGTAACCCACCAAGCCGTTGCCGCTGTACACGACAACCCCATCAGCGGCTGCGACCACTGGATCACCAGCCTTCCCCGCAATGTCGATACCCGGAATGGCCGCATTCGATTGAAAGCGTCCAACCACCGAACCGGACGCCGGCCAGTGCCACTTCACACCACCTGCCACGCGTGCACCGCCAGTGCTCGCCACCATCGGCGTAGCAGCCACTGCGGGTGCCGCGGGAACATTCGTTGCAGCGGACGATGCGGGGCTCGGCTGAACCGAATGTGCTGACGGCACCGGCACCACGGCAACCGGACTCGTATGCGTGGGCGCCGGTGTAACCGGTGTTGTTTCGACCGACTGGAACACGGGTGCCGGCACCCCAGGCGATGATGTTTTAGCCACCACTGGCGGCGGTGCATGTGCAGGCGGCGCGCCATACCCAGGCAGCTTCAAGAGCTGCCCCGGCCAGATGGTGTAAGGCTCTGCGATGCCGTTGATCCTGGCGACTTCGCGAAAATCCGTACCATTGCGAAACGCAATGGAATAAAGCGTATCGCCTTTGACTACGGTGTAGGTGCCGGCTTCATGCGCTGCCGGCACAGGACGAGGGGCGCCCTGCGCACCCGGAGGCGGTTGCACCACGACCGTGCTGCAACCGGTCATGAGTAACGCTATAGCGGCAATTGCGGACCATCGCATCCATCCATTCATGCGCGTGAGCATAGCGGGGTCGCGCAGAGTTTTCATGCGATCACCATGAATGACCGCTCGTGGCTAGTGCTTGATCAGCCACCACCCGGCGAGGGCGGCCAACACCGCGAGTGCCGCCCAGCCGATCCATTCGATGTGCTTGTGCAGAATCCGCTCCGCACGCTCGCCAAAGATGCGAATCAGCAAAGCCAGCAACCACACGCGCTTGCCGCGTCCGAGCAGGATGCATACCAGGAACGGAAGCACTGGCACGCCGACGATGCCGGACGCCCAGGTAACGAACTTCATCGGCACCACTGGCTGCAGCGCTGCAAGCATCAATACCAGCAGCATTTCCAGCCAATGCTGATTCATCTGCGCACGCAGGCTTTCCACGCCACGCTCGATCGAATCGTACAGATGCAAGGACTGCAGCAAAGGCGTCAGCGCGTGAAAGGCCCAGTGCCCAAGGCTGTATCCCACCAACGAGCCGAGCAGCGAAAACAGCAGACTGATGTTTGCGTAGAAAAATGCCCGGTGGCGTTTGCCGAGCATCATCGGCGCCAGCATCACTTCCGGCATGACCGGAAAAATGAAGGCCTCCACGAAACTCAGGCCACATAAGTAGTACACCGCTCTGCGGTCGCGCGCCCAGACCAGAACGCGCGCATAAAGTCTTCCAAAGAGCCGCATCAGCCGATACCGCCCAGCAAGGGTACAAAGCTCACCGCTGCCAATTCTTCCTGCATGAAATCGCCTTTGCCGTCGCCGCGCATGCGGATCAAGGTTTGACTGCTGGGAGAGCCGACCGGCGCCACCAGTACTCCGTCCGGACTCAACTGATCGAGAATTTGGGTGGGGATGGCATCGCCTGCCGCCGTGAGGATGATGGCGTCGAACGGCGCTTCAGTTGTCCAGCCCAGCTTGCCGTCGTCATGGCGCGAGCGGATGTTCTCAATGCCAAGCTGCCGGAACCGCCGACGCGCCTGGCGCAGCAATTCCTCGATCCGCTCCACCGTATAAAGCTGCGGCACCAGTTGCGACAACACCACGGCCTGATAGCCCGAGCCGGTGCCGATCTCCAGCACCTTCTGCGGGCGTCCCGACTTGGCGTCGAACGGTTCGAGCAGTGCTTCGGTCATGCGTGCGACCACCCACGGCTGCGAGATGGTTTGTCCATGGCCGATCGGCAGCGCCGTGTTTTCATAGGCACGCGAGTGCATCGCCTGATCGATGAAGTGATGACGCGGCAGATTGCGCATCACATCGAGCACGCGCTGATCGCGGATGCCCTCTTCCTTCAATTTTGCGATGAGCCGATCGCGTGCGCGCTGCGAGGTCATTCCCTCGCCTTTCAATACGGACGGTGGCAGCGGATGAATGGCCATCTCACGCGGCCTCGCCACTGGTTGTGTCACCCATGCCTTCGCTCAACGCGCGTACCCAAGTGCTGACTTTTTCGAGCGCTTGGAAACGGGTGAGGTCTACATGGATAGGCGTCACCGAAATGTAGCCACGCTGCACCGCGTTGAAATCTGTGCCGGGGCCTGCATCTTCCACGTCACCCGCAGGGCCAATCCACCAGATCGGCTTGCCGCGTGGGTCGTTCTGCCGGATACATGGCGCGGAACGGTGACGCCTCCCCAAGCGCGTGGTTTCGAACCCGTGAATGTCAGCCCAGGGGCGATCCGGCACGTTCACGTTGAGGATGGTATCGGCCGGCAGTGGATCGACCAGGAGACGTTCCATCAACATCACCACGGCCTTGGCGGCCGATTCGTAATGCTCACCTTTGTGGTCCTTGCTGACCAGCGAGACCGCAATGGCCGGCAGACCGAGAAAGCGCCCTTCCATGGCCGCAGAAACGGTACCCGAATAAATCACGTCGTCGCCGAGGTTGGCGGTGTTGTTGATACCGGAGACCACGATGTCCGGCTCGTGTTCGAGCATGCCAGCCAGCGCCAGATGCACACAATCGGTGGGCGTGCCCGCTATGCGGTAGTAACCGTTGTCCATCCGCGATACGCGAATTGGTACGTCGAGCGTGAGTGAATTGCTGGCCCCGGAACGATCCCGGTCAGGCGCCACCACCGTCACCTGGCCCACCGCGCCCAGACGCTCGGCGAGCACGCGGATACCGGGCGCATCCACGCCATCGTCGTTGGAAACGAGTACTCGCATCATGATCCGTTCAAGCTAATGCCTGGCATGCGCCGCCACGTGGCCGCACGCACCCTGATTCCTGGGAGTCTAACCGAGCTGACGGTTTGTTTCACCGGCGTTTTTTTCGCCTGCCGCAGCGTGACGGCGCCGCATTCGTTACGATGATGGGCATGAAACGCCGCCCCCCCGCCACCGTGAACGACGAGGACAGCCGCCTGTTTCGCGAGGCCATCGGCGAGGTGCGCCAGCTCGATCCGGTGGCCCCGCCGCCCGCAAGCCCAAAGCCAGAACCACACCCCTACATGCTGGAAGCTGATGAGGCCGCCGTACCCGGCGAGCTGCTTGAGATAGCCTTCGACCCTGCCCTGCTCGAAGTGGGTGAGGAATTGAGCTACCTGCGCGAAGGCTATCCGCCGAAATTGCTACGCCAACTCAAGCGTGGGCAATTCAGCGTGCAGGACGATATCGACCTGCACCAGATGAATGCGGCCGCCGCTCAGGCCACCATCGCGGAATTTCTGGTCGATGCATCCAGGCGCGGGCTGCGTTGCGTACGCATCGTGCACGGCAAAGGTCTGCGTTCGAAAGCCGCCGGCCCCGTGCTCAAGATGTTGACGGATCGCCTGCTGCGCCGTCGTAATGACGTGATTGCGTTTGCGTCGGCACGTCCTGCACAGGGTGGCACGGGTGCGGTGGTTGTGCTGTTGAAGGGTTAGGCGATGAGCTCCCTGGCGACCACGGTGGCGTAAGCACCCGCTGGCAATTCGAAACTCAGTTCCAACGCTTCCTCACCCAGCCAGTGCCAGCGCAAGCCCGTGGGAAGCAAGCGCAGAGGACGTCGTTCCTGCTCCATGCGCGCTGCCGCAAGGCCCTCGGCAAGATCAGCATGTTGCGCAGCTATAACGCGTTCCAGTTCTCCTGCCACCGCCACTGTGGGTGGCTCGCCCTGCCCCCACAAGGGGCCAGAGGGATGGATATCGCCTTGCGCCAGGCGAGCTGCAAGCACATCGTCGAAAGGCTCCGGGCCGAACCATGAGCGGGAACCGGCAAGCGACCAAATGTCGCCTTCCAGCGGTTTATCCCATGCATCGCGTTCCACGCGCGCGGCCAACACATTATTGAAAACGTGTGAGCGCGCGGCGGAAAGCAGGATCGAGCGCTTGTCGCGGTCGACCCGACGCCCGGCGAACATGGCCCGCGCTTGCGCCACATTGCCGCCTTCACGACCGAAACGCTGCTCACCGAAATAGTTGGGCACACCACGCGCGGCGATGTTGCTTAGCACGTCCTCCGCATGCGATTGATCGCCACTGACATCGCGCAACACCAGCACAAATCGATTGCCGCGCAAAGCACCGCGCTTGAGTTTGCGCTTGTGCCGAGTGCTCGCTAGTATCTTGACCTCTGCGTGCGGAAACGCGCTCCAGTCCGGATCGGCCTTGCCTGGCAATTGCACGCTGAAGGCCTGGCATGTAACGGCGTGCCGATCCTTCAGGCCGGCGTAACCGACATTCATGGGCGAAACGCCGGCAAAACGCGCCAGTTCGCGCGCGACCCAATCGGTATTGGCATCGCGCTTTTCCACCCACAGCAGAGCGTGCTCGCCTTCGCCGTCGGCGTCGTAACCGAGAATTTCTTCGACGCGAAAATCTTCAGGTGTGCTGCGCAATACCGCTGTCAGAGGCGGCATGCCGTAAGCACGCGGTAGTTCGGATTCAAAAGAGGTCATGTGAAGCCGCACGCAACCCCTTTCCCTGCAAACAAGGGAGAGGTGGTTTTCCGTGACATTAGAGCCATCGTCAATTACCGCTGGTGCCCGACGCAGCAGGCGCAGCGGTGCTCGCCGCCGACTTCGGGACAACCTGGTAAAACGTCTCGCCAGGCTTGATCAAACCCAGCTCGCCGCGAGCACGCGCTTCCACTGCCTGCTCGCCGTGCTTGAGATCGTCCACATCGGCGGCAAGCGCCTGATTGCGCTGGGTGAGCTTGTCGTTTTCGTCTTGCTGTTTTTTGACCGCAGCACGCAAACTCGTCACCTCGGACATACCACCGTGACTGGACCACAGTTCGACCTGCAGTCCAATCAGCAAAAGCAGCAGGATCAAGGCGACCCAACGCAACATGGCTTAAGACACAACCTCGCTCAGCCGGGCAAATGGGAAAGATTGGGGAAGGCGTTGCGGCCAGCATAGCGGGCGTTTGCGCCAAGCGCTTCCTCGATGCGCAGCAACTGGTTGTACTTCGCCACGCGATCCGTACGGCACAGCGAGCCGGTCTTGATCTGGGTTGCGGTGGTGGCCACGGCGATGTCGGAGATCGTGGTGTCTTCGGTTTCGCCGGAGCGATGCGAGACGATAGCGGCGTACTTGGCGGCATCAGCCATGGCGATGGCTTCGAGCGTTTCCGACAATGTGCCGATCTGGTTGACCTTGATCAGGATCGCGTTGGCGATCTTCTTATCGATTGCCTCGCGGAAGATCTTGGGATTGGTGACGAAGATATCGTCGCCCACGAGCTGGACCTTATTGCCGATCTTGTCGGTGAGCAGCTTCCAGCCGTCCCAGTCGCCTTCGGCCATGCCGTCTTCGATGGTAATGATGGGGTACTGCTGCGCCCAGCTCGCCAGCAGATCGACGAATTGTGCGGGCGTGTAGACCTTGCCTTCGCCTTCCAGATCGTACTTGCCGTCCTTGAAGAACTCGGAGCTGGCGACGTCGAGGCCAAGCAGAATGTCGCTGCCAATCTTGTAGCCGCTCTTGTTGACCGCTTCGAGAATGGTGTCCAGCGCTTCGACGTTGGAGCGCAGATTCGGCGCGAAGCCGCCTTCGTCACCCACCGAGGTGTTCAGACCCTTACCCTTCAGCACGCTCTTGAGTGCGTGGAAGATTTCGGCGCCGGCGCGCAGCGCTTCGGCAAAGCTCGGCAGGCCCACCGGCAGCACCATGAACTCCTGCACATCGACGTTGTTGTCGGCATGTGCGCCACCGTTGATGATGTTCATCATCGGCACCGGCAGTGCGCCCGGCTTGCCGTTGGACAGATACTTCCACAACGGTTCGTGACGCGAGGCGGCCACGGCGTGCGCAGCAGCCATGGAGACGCCCAGCAGCGCGTTTGCGCCCAGATGACCCTTATTCGGCGTGCCGTCCAGGTCGATCAGTTTCTTATCCAGGCCCTTCTGGTCAGCGGCATCGAGACCCTTCAGCGCATGGGCGATGTCACCATTGACGTTGCCAACCGCTTTTTTCACGCCCTTGCCCAGGTAACGCGATTTGTCGCCGTCACGCAGTTCCACCGCTTCGCGCGTACCTGTCGAAGCGCCACTCGGCACCGCGGCGCGGCCAAAGGCACCGCCAGCCAGCGTTACTTCCGCTTCGAGCGTGGGGTTGCCGCGAGAATCGAGAATTTCACGGGCGTGGATGTGGGTGATGGCTGTGCTCATGGTGTTCCTTGGTATTTCCAGAGATGGCGGAAAGGTCCCCTCTCCCTTGCGGGAGGGAGTGCGGGTGGGAGGTCGAGCTTGCCAAGAAACTTACGTCCAATGCAAAGCCTTTGCGGCGTTTGCATGAAGTATTCGCTTACGCGAGGTTGTCCCCTCACCTCAACCCTCGCCCCGGAGGGAGAGGGAGCTGATGCGTCATTGCTGCTCAAGGAAGCCGTGCCGCTTTGTCACGGCATCCAGCTCGATCAAGTTCTGCAACAAGGCTTCCATCTTGCCCAGGGGCCACGCGTTGGGCCCATCGCTGAGCGCCTTGTCCGGATCCGGGTGCGTTTCCGCAAAAAGGCCCGCGATGCCGACGGCCACCGCCGCACGCGCCAGCACGGGAACGAATTCGCGCTGCCCGCCTGAACTGGTGCCCTGGCCGCCCGGCAACTGCACGGAATGCGTCGCGTCGAACACCACCGGACAACCGGTCTCGCGCATCACGCTCAGCGAGCGCATGTCGGAAACGAGATTGTTGTAGCCGAAGCTGGCGCCACGCTCGCACACCATGATGTGCTCGTTGCCGACCGCCCTGGCCTTGGCGACCACGTTCTTCATGTCCCATGGGGCGAGGAACTGGCCCTTCTTGATGTTCACCGGTTTGCCGGCGCGCACCACGTTCTGGATGAAATCGGTCTGGCGGCAGAGAAACGCCGGCGTCTGCAGCACATCGACTACCGCAGCTACCTCATTCATCGGCGTGTACTCGTGCACATCGGTCAGCACGGGGACACCGACCTGCCGCTTCACCTCGGCGAGGATGCGCAGGCCTTCTTCCATCCCCAGGCCGCGAAAGCTCCCAGCGGAGGAACGGTTGGCCTTGTCGAAGCTGGATTTGAAGATGAAGTTAACGCCGAGCCGGCCGGTGATTTCCTTCAGTTTACCGGCGGTGTCGACCTGCAACTGCTCCGATTCCACCACGCAGGGGCCGGCGATCAAGAATAAAGGCTGATCCAGGCCTACCTCGAAACCGCACAACTTCATGCAACCGACTCCTTCGCGGCCAGCTTTTCACCGTCGCGCACGGCCTTGTATTCGCGCGCCGCGCGCACGAAGCCGATGAACAGTGGATGGCCGTCGCGTGGGGTGGAGGTGAATTCCGGATGCGCCTGGCAACCGAGGAACCACGGATGCTGCTGCAGCGGCAACTCAACAATCTCCACCAGCAGATCGTCCATCGATTTGCCCGAGATCACCATGCCCAGGTCTTCGAACGACTGGCGATAGCGATTGTTGAACTCGTAACGGTGGCGATGACGTTCGCGCACGACATCCTGGCCGTAGAGCTGGCGCGCAAGCGTTCCGGCCTTCAGGCGGCACTCCTGCGCGCCAAGGCGCATGGTGCCGCCAAGATCGGAGCGCTCGCTGCGCTGTTCGACCTCGCCCGTGGCCGTGGTCCATTCGGTAATCAACCCGATCACGGGATTGGGCGTGTGTCGATCGTTTTCGCTGGAATCGGCATCGGTAAAGCCCGCTACATGGCGCGCGAAATCCACCACTGCCGCGTGCATGCCGTAGCAGATGCCGAAATACGGTACGCCGTGCTCGCGCGCGTATTTCGCCGCCAGGATCTTGCCCTCGAAACCGCGTTTGCCGAAGCCACCCGGCACCAGGATTGCGTCGGCCTCGCTCAATACGTTGGCTGCGCCTTCCGCCTCAATCTGCTCGGAATCGATCCACTTCAGATTGACGCGCGTCTGCTGCTTGATGCCGCCATGACGCAGCGCTTCGCCGAGAGACTTGTAGGCATCCTTGTGCTCGACGTATTTGCCGACGATGGCAACGGTCACCTCATCCTTCGGGTGCTCGACCGCATCGACGGTGCGCTGCCAGCCTGAAAGGTCGGCCGGTTTGGCATCCAGACCCATCCGCTTGACGACGATATCGTCCAGGCCCTGCTGATGCAGCCACAACGGCTGCTTGTAGATGATGTCCACGTCGGCCGCGCTGATCACGGCCTGCTCAGGCACGTTGGTGAACAAGGCGATCTTGCGGCGCTCGCTGTCCGGCAGCGGCTGCTCGCAGCGGCACAACAGGATGTCCGGCTGGATACCGATCGAGCGCAGTTCCTTCACCGAATGCTGGGTCGGCTTGGTTTTGATCTCACCGGCGGCCTTGATATAGGGCACCAGGGTCAGGTGTATGAACAGGCACTTTTCCGGGCCGTGCTCAATGCGGAGCTGGCGGATGGCCTCAAGGAAGGGCTGGGATTCGATGTCGCCTACCGTGCCACCGATCTCGACCAGGGCTACGTCGAAGCCGCGGGTGGCCTCATGGATGCAGTGCTTGATCTCATCGGTGATATGCGGGATCACCTGGACGGTGGCGCCCAGATAATCGCCGCGGCGTTCCTTGCGGATCACCGATTCGTAGATCTTGCCGGTGGTGATGGAGTTCTTGCCGGTAAGGCGGGTATGGACGAAACGCTCGTAATGGCCCAGATCCAGGTCAGTTTCCGCACCATCGTCGGTGACGTAGACCTCCCCATGCTGGAACGGACTCATGGTGCCCGGATCCACATTGATATAGGGATCGAGCTTCATCATGGTGACCGAGAGGCCCCGCGCCTCAAGAATGGACGCAAGCGACGCCGCCGCGATGCCCTTGCCAAGTGAGGACACCACACCGCCGGTGACGAAAATCAGGGGGGTCATGAAAAGCCGCCGTGCTGGAAACCGGCATTTTAGCGGCAGATCGCCCTTACCGCGAGATGCAGTGCGGCCCAGGCTTCGATTCTTATTAACCGCTCAGCAGATCGCGCACCCTTAAGTTGTCCAGAAACGGCCCAACGACGCCCCTTTTCAGGCAAGCGTGACGACAGCTGCCACCCCGGTAGGTGACCGCACGACCTCGGGCAACGCAAATGGCAACCGGCAGGCGATGCGCTTGTGGTCATAACGGGGGCAAACAAAGTGCCAGTAACTGAACCCCTCGGCCATGTGCTGCATAAGCACACCCCAGGCCTGCAGTCCGGCAGGCAGCGCCTGGACCAAGCCCGGCAGCTTTGCCAACTCTGCGCGACACATACCTATCACGCAGTCGTATGCAGACTCGAAGTTACACCCATACCAGTTCTGAATCAGCACGACAAGGTTTACTCGATCCGCGTCCTTTTCCACGCTCACCAACTCATTCACCATGGCAACGATTGCAGATGCCACCATCACCACGCGTCGCGCCGCCGGTAACTGATCCATATCCGCGATATCCACATCAATGAGCTGCGCAGTAGGAATCACTCCGATGGTGATCAGACGCCTACGCAGATGAACCCACGGACTCACCTGGCCTTTCACATAGATGGAATGGTTTTCACTGGCGACCGTTCTTACCCATGTCATCATCTTTCGGCGAAGCCGAGCGATGTAGTGGCTAGAGACGCCCAGGTTCTTGTAACCATCTATGATCGACCTCCATGCTCGGATGTATTGATCCTGTTCTTGCAAAGGTTCATCCGCCCATCGAAACGCACTTGCCACGCCATTCAGGATATCGTTCAGATCCGTTTCTTTTTCCATCACCAGGTCGTCCCAGAGCAACCACAAGGTAATGTATTTCGAATACAGCAGAAGCTGTTCGTAACTTGCAAAGGGATGTGAAAAGCCTGCGTATCCCCACACCGCCATGCGCCTTACCTTTTCCAGATAGCACGGGTCAGGAATAAGCCCGAAAGCGTGCATCCACGCGATCGTCTCAGCCTCTATGTCGTGTGCGTAGGGTGAAAGTTTTACATGTTGAAGATGAAGCTCGCGACATTCGGCCACGCTCGAATTCGCCCAATGGTGCGTATGCGATTGATTAACGGTGTCCATGACCATCCTCCACTTCGTGTGGTTGGAAGCGATCACATCGACGCATCGACAGGCAACGCGCAACACCACGCGCTTAAGAACCTATCGACTACACACTCGCTAACGAAGCACGCCAGAATCGGCAAGCAGATTGATGCTATGCACACCGCCATAAAACACCCATCAATGGGCCGTTAAAATGGCCGGCGTGTCACGTGGCCCCTTTTTTCTCTTTGAGCGCGATCTAAAACTCAAAACGGCCCATAAAAAAAGCCTCCCAGGCAGGGAGGCTTTTCTTTTAGCAGCGTAAGGCGAGCCGACAACAATCCCGTCCCTGGGCGGGATCGCGAACAGGCTTTTAGCCGATGCTCGAGGACATGGACTGCGTGACCGGATGCATCATGTACAGGTTCATGTTGTGCATGACCCACAGCGAACCCACCACGATGATGGCAATGATCAGCAGGGTGAACACACCAATCGACAGGTTGTCGCGCTGCCCTGGCGCCACGCTCATGTGCAGAAAGAACGCCAACTGCACCAGCAGCTGAGCAATGCAGAACACCACGATGCCTGGCATCACCAGATGCTGCGGCACCGCACCGCTCATCACGCAAGCGAACGACAGCACCGTGAGGATCAGCGACAACGCGAAACCGACAACGTAGGTTTTCAGGCTGCCGTGGGCATTGTGCTTGTGGGCTACGGAATGACCATGCTGGCCCATGTCAGAGCACTCCCATCAGATAGACAAAACTGAACACGCAGATCCACACCAGGTCCAGGAAGTGCCAGAACAGGCTCAGGCACGACAGACGGCGCTGCACTGTATCGTTGAGACCGAACTTGCCGACCATGTGCATCATCGCCAGCAGCCAGATCAGGCCACAGGTGACGTGCAGGCCGTGCGTGCCGACCAGACCGAAATAGGCCGATAGAAACGCACTGCGGTCGGGGCCGGCATGCTCGAACACGATCAGGTTGTGAAATTCGTGGATTTCCATGCCCACGAAGCCCGCACCGAACAGGAAGGTGACAAACAGCCACGCAATCACCTTGTTGCGCTGGCCGGCATGCATGTTCAGCATCGCCAAGCCGAAGGTGAAGCTGCTGATCAGCAGCAGCATGGTTTCGCCGAACACGTATTTCAGATCGAACAGCTCCTTGCCGGACGGGCCGCCAGCGGTGGCGTGTCCCAGTGCGGCAAAGGTGGCGAACAGGCCTGAAAAGATCAGGCAGTCGCTCATCAGGTAGATCCAGAACCCAAGCAGGGTCTTGGAGCCGTCGTCATGATGCTCGTGATCGTGAGCGCCGCCGTGTGCGACGACGCCATGATTAGCGGTAATAGCAGTACTCATGGATTAAGCCACCTTCTGGCCGGCCGATGCCGGATCCACGTTTTCGATCAGCTTGTGCAACGGCACCAGGCGCGCACGCTCGATCTTCTCGACCTCGGCACCTGGCACGTAGTAATCCACGTCGGTGTCATAGGCGCGTGCGATGAACGTGCCGACCATCGCGACCAGGCCGACAACGGCAAGCCACCAGATGTGCCACACCATGGCAAAGCCGAACACGGTACCAAAGGCCGCCATGATCAAGCCCGCGCCGGTATTGCGCGGCATGTGGATGTCGGCATAGTGCTCATGGCGCTTATAAGCGCGCTTGTGTTCTTTGTCGGCCCAGAACTGATCCAGCTCTTCCACCTGCGGCAGCACGGCGAAGTTGTAGAACGGCGCGGGTGAACTGGTGGCCCACTCCAGCGTGCGGCCGCCCCACGGATCACCGGTGAGATCACGGTTCTCGGCGCGATCACGGATGCTCACCGCGAACTGCAGCAGCATGAAGCCAATGCCCAACGCGATGATGACTGCACCGACAGCAGCCACCACCAGATACGGCTGCCACGCCGGGTTCGCATAGTGGTTCATGCGACGCGTCATACCCATCAGGCCCAGCACGTACAGCGGCATGAAGGCCATATAGAAGCCAACCACCCAGCACCAGAACGAAGCTTTGCCCCAACGCTCTTCCAGCTTGAAGCCGAAGGCCTTCGGGAACCAGTAGTTGAGCGCGGCAAACAGACCGAACAGCACGCCGCCGATGATCACGTTGTGGAAGTGCGCGATCAGAAACAGGCTGTTATGCAGCACGAAGTCCGCACCCGGCACGGCCAGCAGCACGCCGGTCATGCCACCGATGGTGAAGGTGACCATGAACGCGATCGTCCACATCATCGGCAAGGTGAAACGGATGCGGCCGCGGTACATGGTGAACAACCAGTTGAACAGCTTCACACCGGTCGGGATCGAAATGATCATGGTCGAAATGCCGAAGAAGGCATTCACGTCCGCGCCCGACCCCATGGTGAAGAAGTGGTGCAACCACACCACAAAGGATGCAATACCGATACCCGCGGTGGCATACACCATCGACTTGTAACCGAACAACGGCTTGCCCGAGAACGTGGCCACGATTTCGGAAAACGCGCCGAAACACGGCAGGATCAGGATGTACACCTCAGGGTGACCCCAGATCCAGATCAGGTTGACGTAGAGCATGGCGTTGCCGCCAAGCTCATTGGTGAAGAAGTGCATATCCAGGTAACGGTCGGCCGCCAGCAGTGCCAGCGCGACCGTCAACACCGGGAAGGCCGCCACGATCAGGATGTTGGTGACCAGCGCCGTCCAGGTGAACACCGGCATCTGCATCATCTTCATGCCCGGCGTGCGCATACGCAGGATGGTGACGATGAAGTTGATGCCACTCAGTGTCGTCCCCAGGCCGGATAGCTGCAGCGCCCAGATGTAGTAATCCACGCCTACCGAGGGACTGAACTTCAACTCCGACAGAGGCGGATATGCCAACCAGCCAGTGGCAGCGAAATCGCCCACGAACATCGAAATCATCACCAGCACCACGCCACAAGCCGTGAGCCAGTAGCTGAGCGAGTTCAGGAACGGATACGCCACATCGCGCGCGCCGATCTGCAGCGGCACCACAAGGTTCATCAAGCCCACCACGAACGGCATGGCCACGAAGAAGATCATGATCACGCCGTGGGCAGTGAAGATCTGATCGTAGTGATGCGGCGGCAGATAGCCGGCCGCGTCGGCCGAGGCAATCGCCTGCTGGGCGCGCATCATGATGGCGTCGGTAAAGCCGCGTACGAGCATCACGATCGCAAGGATGACGTACATGATGCCGATGCGCTTGTGATCCACCGTGGTGAACCATTCGCTCCACAAATAACCCCACTTGCGCTGGAAAGTCAGCCAGCCAAGCAGCGCCGCCATACCAAGAGACACCATCAACAGGGTGCCCATGATGATCGGCTCATGGAAAGGAATGGCCGATAAAGAAAGTTTTCCGAACATGGCCTACTCCGCCGCCTTGGCGTGATCGTTGTTCGAGGGAATGGCGCTGGCTTGCGCGGGTTCCGTGCCGATCTTGTTCATCTGCATATCGCCCATGTACTGGCCGATGATGCTGTCGAACAGACCAGGCTTGACGTTTGCGTAGTACGTCACCGGCACCTTCTCGCTCGGCTGCGTCAGCGCGTGATAGGTCGGCGCGTCGAGATTCAGCGGGCTGGCTTTCACCTTGTTGATCCAGTCCTGGAAGCCCTGCTGCGATGTCGCCACGGCAGTGAAGTGCATGTCCGAGAAGCCCGCGCCGCTGTAGTTGCTCGACAGGCCGGCAAAGGTGCCCGGCTGGTTCGCAATCAGGTTGAGCTGCGTCTTCATACCGGCCATGGCGTAGATCTGGCTGCCCAGCTGCGGGATGAAGAACGCATTCATCACCGAATCGGACGTGATATCAAAATGCACCGGCACGTTGGTCGGCATGGCCAATTCGTTGACGCTTGCCAAGCCGTAATCCGGATAGATGAAGACCCACTTCCAGTCCATCGATACCGCTTGGATGGTGATGGGCTTGACCTGGCTCGCCAGCGGCTTGTACGGATCGAGCGCATGCGTGCTGCGCCAGGTGATCGTGCCAAGAATGGCGATGATGATGCATGGAATGGTCCACACCACCGCCTCGATCGCGGTCGAATGCGACCATTTCGGCGCATAGGTGGCCTTGGTGTTGGTGGAACGATAACGCCAGGCGAAGATCAAGGTCATCGCAATGACCGGGACGACGACCAGCAGCATGAGACCCGTGGCGATCAGGATCAGCGATTTTTCCTGCATGCCGATATCGCCTTTGGGCGACAGGACGTCCAGGTTACAACCGCTGAGCAACAGCACGGCGAGGCCTGCGCATGACCAGCGCAAGGCGGAGACGAGGGAACGCTTGTTCACGAACGACTCTTCGGGAGGACTGATTGGGAGGTGTCGTTGGGGAAACGACCTATATAGGATATCGCGCCGCAGCAAGATGTGACTAGTCCGGCGGCCATCCCCGTGGCTAGGCAGAATGTCGCGGCAGCGCACAGGGCGCTATTTCAAGCGCGCGACAAGCCCGTACGCGTAGATAAAGCACGCACGATATGCCTGCTACCATGCGCGCATGAGCACTCCTATTCCCGCCCGCATTGCCGCCTTGCGCGAAGCGATGGCCAAGCACGGCGTCGCCGCATGCCTCGTTCCTACCGCTGATCCGCATCTGTCCGAGTACTTGCCCGCGCATTGGCAGGCACGCGAATGGTTTTCCGGTTTCGACGGTTCGGCCGGCACGCTGCTGGTCACCGCCAAGGAAGCGGGCCTGTGGACGGACTCGCGCTATTTCTCGCAGGCCGAACAACAGCTGGCCGGCACGGGTGTTGCGCTGATGAAGCAACGCGTCGCACACGCGCCCGAGCACCTGATCTGGTTGCAGCAGCATTTGCATCAGGGCGACGTCGCTGCCATGGCCGGCGATAGCGTATCGGTGGCGACACAACGGAACATCGAACAACTGCTCGGCCAGGTCGGTGCCGGCCTGCGCGTTGACCTGGATCTGCCGGGCATCGCCTGGACCGGTCGCCCTGCTCTTCCCGCCGCGCCGATCTTCGAGCACCCGATGGCCTACGCCGGCACATCACGCGCGCAAAAGTTCGAGAAGTTGCGTGGCGCATTACGCAAGCAGCACGTTACTCACCATCTTGTCTCCAGCTTGGACGACATTGCGTGGCTCACCAACCTCCGTGGCAGTGACGTCGAGTGCAACCCGGTCTTTCTCGCGCACTTGCTGGTGGAAACCGCCGGCTCCGCCACGCTATTGGTCGATCGCAGCAAACTCAGCGATCAATTGGTCGCCTCCCTCACGGGCGAAGGCATCCACATCGCCGGCTACGCCATGCTGGGCGATGTACTGGGGGACCTCAAGGACGGTGATAGCTTGCTGTTCGACCCGGGCCGTGTGGTCAGCAACGTACTGAAGGCGGTCAAGGACGACGTCAAACAGGTCGAGGGCCCCAATCCGTCCACGGCGTTCAAAGCCATCAAGAGCGAAACCGAGCTGGCACACATCCGCGAATGCATGCGTCGCGACGGCACCGCATTGGTGCGCGCCTTCCGCCGCCTGGAGGAACGCCTTGCAGCAGGTATGACGCAGACCGAACTGGATGTGGACGCGCTGCTTCGCGATGAGCGCTCCGCACAACCGCATTTCATCGGCGAAAGTTTCGCCACCATCGCCGGCTATATGGAAAACGGCGCGCTACCGCACTATCGCGCAACGCCTGAAGCCCACAACACCTTGCAGCGCCACGGGTTGCTGTTGATCGATTCCGGCGGCCAGTACCTGGGTGGCACCACCGACATCACGCGCGTGCTGGCCCTCGGGCCGACCACGCCCGAGCAGCGACGCGACGCCACGCTCGTCATGAAAGGCATGATCGCGCTCTCGCGCGCCCGTTTTCCCAAGGGCGCCACCGGGCCGCAGCTGGATGCCCTGGCGCGCGCGCCGCTATGGGCCAGCGGCATGGACTACGGCCACGGCACCGGCCATGGCGTGGGCTACTTTCTGAACGTGCACGAGGGGCCGCACGGCATTCGCCCACCGGTTTCCGGTGCCACGCTGGTTGCGCTGGAGCCGGGCATGATCACCTCGATCGAACCAGGCTTATATAAGCCTGCACGCCATGGCATCCGCCACGAAAACCTCGCCGTGGTAGTGGAGGCCGAGCAGACCGAATTTGGCGACTTCCACGCCTTCGAAACCCTTACCCTCTGCCCGTTCGACCGCCGCGCGCTGGAACCGAGCCTGTTGAGCCCGGACGAACGAGCCTGGCTGGATGATTACCACGCCACCGTGCGGGCGGCGCTGTCGCCGCTGCTCGAGGATGCGGACCTGGCGTGGCTGGAGAAACATTGCGCACCGCTGTAACGGCCCCACCCTCCTCCCACAGGGAGAGGGTGCGAAACGTCTTGACCTTACTCTCGCAGCAACCCATCCTCGCGCGTCTAACTCCATCGCACATTCCCGCATGAGCAGTCGCTATAACGCCGCCGACATTGAAGTTCTCTCCGGTCTTGACCCCGTCAAGCGTCGGCCGGGCATGTACACCGACACCACCCGCCCGAACCACCTGGTGCAGGAAGTCGTCGACAACTCGGTCGACGAGGCGCTGGCCGGCCACGCCAAGTCGATCGAAGTGATCGTGCACACCGACGGTTCAGTGGAGGTCACGGACGACGGCCGCGGCATGCCGGTGGACATCCACCCGGAAGAAGGCATCCCCGGCGTGGAGCTGATCCTCACCCGATTGCACGCAGGCGGTAAATTCTCCGGCAAGAACTACAACTTCTCCGGCGGTTTGCATGGCGTGGGCGTCTCGGTAGTCAATGCGTTGTCGAACAAGGTGGACGTCACCATTCGTCGCGACGGCAACGAATACCGCATGAGCTTCGCCAACGGTGATCGCTCCAGCCCGCTGGAAACCATCGGTACCGTACCGAAGAAGAAAACCGGCACGACCGTGCGCTTCTGGGCCGATCCGAAGTATTTCGATTCGCCGAAGATTTCACTGCCCAAGCTGAAACATCTACTGCGCGCCAAAGCCGTGCTCTGTGCCGGCCTCAACGTCAAGCTGCTCGATGAAGCCAGCGGCGAAGTGAACGAGTGGTACTACGAAGATGGTCTGCGCGATTACTTGCGCGGCGAACTCGATGGCGCCGATTGTTTGCCGGCCGATCTGTTCGTCCATCACGTTGCACGCGAGACAGAAGGCCTGGATGTGGCGTTCACCTGGTTGCCGGACGGCGAGCTGGTGCAAGAAAGCTATGTCAATCTCATTCCCACCGTGCAGGGTGGTACGCACGTCAACGGCTTGCGCACCGGCCTTACCAATGCCATTCGCGAATTCTGCGATATCCGCAATCTCCTGCCACGTGGTGTGAAGCTCGCGCCGGAAGATGTGTGGGAGCGCCTCGCCTTCGTGCTTTCCGCGAAACTGCAGGATCCCCAATTCGCCGGCCAAACCAAAGAACGCCTTTCCTCGCGCAACGCCGCCGCGCTGGTGGAAAGCGTAGTGCATGACGCTTTCAGTCTATGGCTCAACCAGCATGTAGATCTGGGCGAACGCATCGCGCAACTGGCCATTGAACGCGCCAGCGCACGTCTGAAAGCCGCCAAGCAGGTCGTGCGCAAGAAGATCACCCAGGGCCCCGCCCTGCCCGGCAAGCTGGCCGATTGCACCGCAACCGACCTCACCCGCACCGAGCTTTTCCTGGTGGAAGGTGATTCGGCCGGCGGTAGCGCCAAGCAAGCCCGCGACAAGGAATTCCAGGCGATCCTCCCGCTGCGCGGCAAGATCCTCAACACCTGGGAAGTGGAATCCACCTCGGTGCTCGCGTCGGAAGAAGTGCACAACCTGGCGGTAGCCATCGGCTGCGATCCTGGCAAGGACGATCTGAGTGGCCTGCGCTACGGCAAAGTCGTCATTCTCGCCGACGCCGATTCCGACGGCCTGCACATTGCCACCTTGCTCAGCGCGCTGTTCCTGCGCCACTTCCCTGCGCTGGTGCGCGAAGGTCACGTTTTCGTGGCGATGCCGCCGCTGTTCCGCGTGGATGTTGGCAAACAGGTGTTCTACTGCCTGGACGAAAACGAAAAACAGGCCATGCTGCAACGTGTGGAACGCGAAAAGATGAAAGGCCAGGTCACCGTGACGCGCTTCAAAGGCCTTGGCGAAATGAATCCGTCCCAGTTGCGCGAATCCACCATCTATCCCGATACGCGCCGGCTGGTGCAGCTCACGGTCGAAGACAGCGACGGCACCGCCAAACTGATGGATATGCTGCTGGCGAAAAAACGCGCTTCCGATCGCAAGAGCTGGCTCGAAGAAAAAGGCGATCTGGCCACGCTGGAAGTGTGATCACGCAGCGGCATTCGCCTTCATCATTGAAGGACAAAGGCTGAGCAGCATTGCTGAGATACTACGCATACCATGCGCCGCTCTATGCGGCGCATTTTTTATGCATTCCAAGGATAGGTATCACAGGCATGAAGAAGTACGCGCGGTTATTCCCTGCCCTGACCCTCATTTTTGCGGGCTGCAAATCCACGCCGCCCGTCAACGGCCGGGTCGTGCCCGAAGCGAAGCTCACCACGGGGCAACTGATCCAGTCGGGTCCCAACCGCATGGCCAATCTGGAATTGCGCGACAACCTCGATGCGTTGTATGTGCTGATGGACAAACTCTACAAGCGCAATCCGGCGGAATGGAAAAAAGGAAGCTCCCATAGTCGCCAGGACGCCGCAGCCAACGTGCGCACGGCCCTTGAACAACACAAGCCACTGCCTGGATTGGATGCACGCGATACCGCGGCGATGCGCTTGGCGCTTGATCCGGAGTTCAAAGGCGATCGCGTCGCCACGCTCGTCTATGGATTAGGCGACATGTTGATTACCGCGCACGGCGGCAAACGCCAGCAATACCTGATCGATGGCCTCGATGCGCAAAAGGTCTACAACGCCGCTCGCAACATCGAAATTACCATGTGGATGCTCGCGCAACGCAGGGATCGTGCAGGCCAGCCATTACTCCTTTCCAACGCCGACTCCGAGCATGAACGCAACCTCAGCTTCGAACGTCTGTTCGGCGCCATGATCGGTCGCCTGGATCTCGTCGCGGAATTCACGTCCGAAAAATATCGTCGCTCGGTGATCGACTATGCACAAAGCTTTTTCGGTGGCCAGTTTCTCCAATTCCTTCCGGTGAGCGAGGTGTCCGCCGCAGCATCTTCCCTCTGACGCCGACTCGGCGGTATGGTGGCGTCCGGGCTTTCACCGGAACCTTCGCATGGCCTTGCTGCCGCCCCTTGACCTCAAGCGCTGGATAGATGAGCACCGTCATCTGCTCAAACCACCGGTTGGAAACAAGTGCATCGTCGACGGGGATTTCATCGTGATGATCGTCGGCGGCCCCAATGCGCGTACCGATTACCATTACGACGAAGGCCCCGAGTTCTTCTATCAGCTGGAAGGCGAGATGGTGCTGAAGATCCAGGATGAAGGCGTTGCGCGAGACATTGCCATCCGCGCGGGTGAATTGTTCTATCTGCCACCTCGCGTACCGCATTCGCCGCAGCGCATGCCCCACTCCGTGGGCCTGGTCATCGAGCGCCGCCGGCTGGCTCATGAAAAAGATGGCTTACTGTGGTTCTGCGAAAACTGCAACCACACGCTTTACGAAGAATATTTCACGCTGCAAAGCATAGAGTCCGATTTTCCGCCGGTGTTCGATCGCTTCTATGCATCACATGATGCGCGTACGTGCAAAGCGTGTGGGCATCTTAATCCAGCACCGGCGCGCTACGGTTGATCTTATCCAGCCACTTGCGTGCCATGCGTTGCAGTGATGCATCGGCTTGCATATCTGCTGCGATGGCGCGAATGGGCTTCCAGGCCAAGTCCAGTGATTCATCACTCACGATGAAGCATTCGTTGTGCGTGGCACGCACGACGTAACGCACGTCGTAATGCCAATGCTCTGACTCATTACCGCGGGCTGGAATCAGATGGCAATCGAGGTCGAAGATGTCGTCGTCCACCTGCAAACCATCCAGACCCGATTCCTCTTCCGCTTCCCGCAAGGCCACACGCGCAAGTTCCACATCGCCGTCGGCATGCCCGCCCAATTGCAACCAGTGCCCCAGCTTGCGGTGATGAGTAAGCAATACGCGCTCACCGTCGGCGCTCACCAGCCACGCGGAGCCCGTGAAATGCCCTGTCGCGTGCTCGCGTAAGAAAACACCGGGGGCAGAGTTCAGAAATTGAATGAACTGCGCGCTCGTGAATGCCTCTTCCGGGTGACGCAACCGATAGTTCTGGAAGGCGGCAGCTAACGAAACAGATACGGACATGACTTGTGACACGGGCGAAATGCGGAACGGTACATCATAGCTGCGTCGCAGCTTGTACCCCTCCATCCGCTCCGCTATGGTTGGGCGTCACCTCGGATCGACTGGCCCCGGCCCGCTGTGGCTTTCGAAGATGTGATGTCAGTTTCCACGGGGAGCCCTCCTACATGCTTTTCAAGCGCGTCAAGCCACTCGACCAGATTATCGCCACCGCCGAAAAGAAGGGCCTTACCCGACAGCTAGGTGCGTTCCAGCTCACGATGCTCGGCATCGGAGCCATTATCGGCACGGGTATTTTCGTACTCACCGCCGAAGCGGGCCAGAAAGCCGGTCCAGGCATGATGGTCTCGTTCGTGATCGCAGCCATCGTCTGCACGCTGGCTGCACTGGCCTACGCCGAACTTGCATCGATGGTTCCCGTGGCCGGTTCGGCGTACACCTATACCTATGGTGTGCTCGGTGAAGGCATGGCGTGGGTTGTTGGCTGGGCGCTGATCCTGGAATACACGATCGCGGCCAGCACGGTTTGCGTGGGCTGGTCTGGATACATGAACGGGCTGCTCGCAAACCACGGCATCGGATTACCCGACTTCCTGCGCGCCGGACCGATGGATGGCGGCACTTTCAACCTGCTGGCATTTCTGATCGGGGCGGTAGTCACGTTCCTGTTAGTGATCGGCACATCGAAGTCGGCCAAAGTCAACGCCATTCTGGTGCTGGTCAAGGTGATCGCGCTGACCGTCTTCGTCGTGATCGCGTTGCCGAAGGTGCAGCAGACAAACTTCCATCCGTTCGTGCCCAACGGCTGGGGCAGCCCGATGGGTGGTATCGGCGTGCTGGGTGCAGCGGCATCGATCTTTTTCGCTTATGTGGGCTTCGATGCGGTATCCACCGCTGCCGAAGAAACCAAGAATCCAAACCGAAATATTCCCATTGGCCTGATCGGTTCGCTCGGCATCTGCACCGTCTATTACTTGCTGGTGAGCTACGGTGCGATCGGCTCGGTGGGCGCACAACCGGTAACCGGCGCCGGCGGCGCTGTGCTGCAGCCGGGTACGCCGGAAATGGCCTTGGCCTGCAAAGGTTCCCAAGCACTGGTGTGCAGCAAGGAAGCGCTCGCGCATGCGCTGCGCCTGCTCAATCACAACTCGTGGGGTGATCTGATCGGGGCCGCGGCGAGCATCGCGCTGCCTTCCGTGATCCTGACCATGACCTACGGCCAGACGCGCATCTTCTTCACCATGGCGCGCGACGGCCTGCTACCTGCTTCGCTTTCCAAGATTCATCCGCGCTTCCACACGCCGCACGTAATCACGTTGATTACCGGCCTGTTCGTTTCGCTGTTCGGTGCGATCTATCCGGTCGGCCAATTGGCCGACATCACCAACTCGGGCACGCTGTTTGCGTTCATGATGGTGGCTGTCGGCGTGATGGTGCTACGCGTGAAGCAGCCGGATCGCAAGCGCCCGTTCCGCACGCCGTTGGTCTGGGTGGTCTGTCCGCTCGCCGTGCTCGGCTGCTTGCTGCTGTTCGTCAACCTGCCGCTCAAGACGATCGAAGTATTTTTCGGCTGGGGCATCTTCGGCCTGTTCGTCTACTATCTGTATGGTCACCGCAAGAGCCATCTGGCCAACGGCACCGAACCTGCCTGAGGTAATGCGTCATACCGCGTGAATACTGTCCGGCACGGTGACTACACCGTGCCGGCTTTCTTTCAGGGAACCCTATGCTGAAACAGCTGTTCGCCCGCAAGATCGATTTTTCCGACGATGAGTCGTCGCACGGCCCCAGCCTGAGACGGTCCCTCGGCCCATGGGGCATTACCGCGCTGGGCATCGGCGCCGTCATCGGCACCGGCATTTTCGTGGTCACGGGTCAGGCAGCGGCGGATCACGCGGGGCCGGCGGTGCTGATTTCGTTTGTGCTGGCGGCGATCTGCAGTGGTTTCACCGCGCTGTGCTATTCCGAGTTTGCAACGCTGATTCCAATTTCCGGCAGTTCCTATTCCTATGCCTACGCCACTCTCGGCGAGCTGGTGGCCTGGTTCATTGGCTGGAACATGGTGCTCGAATACGGTATTTCGGCGTCTGCAGTCGCTACGAGCTGGACGGGTTACTTCCTCAGCCTGCTTAATCACATGGGTATCAACCTGCCGCCTGCGCTCACCGATGCGCCCTTCTCGTACATGAATGGCACACTGGTCCCAACGGGGCATCTGTTCAACCTGCCTGCCGTCGCAATTGTGCTGGCGCTCACCTGGGTGTGCTACATCGGCATCCGCGAATCGGCCGGCATCAATTTGATGATGGTGATGTTGAAGGTCGGACTGATCATCGTGGTGGTAGTGGCCGGTTATCGCTATGTGGATCCGGCCAACTGGCATCCGTTCATTCCCGCCTCGCAGGGCAATCACAAATACGGGTGGGACGGCATCCTGCGCGGTGCTGGCATGGTGTTCTTTGCCTATATCGGTTTTGAGGCAACGTCCACCGCCGCGCAAGAGTGCAAGAACCCGCAACGCGATCTTCCTTTCGGCACGCTGGTGTCGCTGGTGATCTGCACGGTGCTGTACCTGGCGATGGCGGCCGTGCTGACTGGCCTTATCTCCTATACGCAACTGGGTACGGACGAACCGGTCGTCACCGCAATCAGGGCGCATCCTGAATTGGGTTGGCTGCGGTTGATCGTGGAGATCGGCGCGCTGATCGGCTTGTCGTCGGTGATCCTGGTGATGATCATCGCGCAGCCGCGCATCTTCATGATCATGTCGCGCGACGGCCTGTTGCCGAGGATATTCAACCGCATTCACCCGCGTCACCGTACTCCGCATATCAACACAGTCATCACGGGCGTGAGCATTGCGGCGCTCTCGGCCGTGTTCCCGCTCGATCTGCTGGCAAACCTGACCTCGATGGGAACGCTGATTGCGTTCGTGGCTGTGTGCGCGGGCGTGCTGATCCTGCGCTATACCTCACCCGAATTGCCGCGCACGTTCCGCGTGCCATGGGCGCACGTCATCTGCGTCGCCGGTGTGCTGAGCTGCCTGGGCCTGCTGGCCACGTTCGACTGGTTCAACTGGGCGCTGATGGTGGTCTGGACGCTCATCGGCTTTGCGATTTATTTCACCTATGGACTGCGCCATAGTCGCCTGCGTATCGCCAATGGCTGGACCAAAGATCAAACGCCAGCGAACTGTCGCGAATAGCAGGCATCTTCAGTGAACTGTCGAAAACGTGCCAGCAACGACGTTTTAACGATGTGAAGGTTGTAGGTTCAATTTTATCCTTAATCCATTGAAATAAAAGGATAAAATTTTCCACCGCCACAATTTTCCAACCGCAACCCGCTCTAAATCGGCCAACCGGAGTATCATCAATGGCCCGTGGGTTGATCACTTGGCAGTGGGCCCCGGATCGCCACCCGGCGCGTCAGGCCCGTTAGCTCCTCGTCCTGACGCGTCCGGGTAGCACTTTCAGCAACACCCCTTCGTTTCTTTCATCGAACGCCTGTCTCGTACAGGCGTTTTTTTCTTTTTACGCTCGCCTGATGCACAAACAAAAAGGCCGGCGCGGGGCCGGCCTTCGTAAACAGACGACACGTCAGGCTTGCTTGGCCGTGTGCGAAATGCACCACCCTTTCGCGCTCACGGATTTGCCCGGGAAGAGTTGGCAGGGTCCATAACCACTCGGGGCGCCGGTATAGAACTGGCAATTTACGCACGTATCGCCAGGCTTGCGCTTGGGATCTTTCGAGGTGGAGGCGTCTTCCACGTAGCCCAACGCCTTCGCGGTGGGGTCGGCTTCTGAAACATGCGGCAAATCATCCGCGCGCGCGACCCGCGGCAACCCACTCACCATCACTGCCGCGGCGGCGGTACCGGCGGCAAGCTTGAGGAAACGACGACGTGACGCGATATCTTCATGCCCTGACATAATCACCCTCATCACATGTTATTCGCCGCCCAACCGCGGCGATGCTCCCTGCATCGTAGCGCGATGAGACGCATCAGGGCCTTGTCGCGAATAACTCGCATTTCGCGCGTTTCCTCACATGCTATAGTTGATATTCGTTTGGACGTCCATTTGCCATGAGCCAAGACCTGCCTGCCTCCATTCCACCGACGCTTTTCTATGAGCGTGCAGAAGCCATCGCCCATGCAGCGCGCGAACTTGCGCAGCATGGCTGGACGCCTGCCACGAGCAGCAATTTTTCAATGCGCGTGGATGCCGATCACGCGGCAATAACAATCTCCGGGCGCGACAAGGGCAAGCTCGGCCGCGACGACATCATGCTGGTGAACATGGATGGCAAAGCGGTCGGTACGAGCTCGCGGCCGAGTGCGGAAACGGAACTCCACACGCAGGTGTATCGGCGCTGGCCCGAGGTCAACGTCGTGCTGCACACGCATTCGCACACGCAGAGCGTGGCTTCGCGTCTGTTCGCGGCCGAAGGCGTTATCCGCCTGGAAGGCTGGGAATTGCAGAAAGCCATCCGTGGCCACACCACGCACGAGAGCGAGCTGAATATCCCCGTCTTTCCCAACACGCAACATATGCCGGAGCTGGTCGCGCAAGTGGACGCGTGGATCGACTCGGGCAAACCCCTGCATGCCTACTTGATCAACGGTCACGGCATCTATACGTGGGGACATGACATGGCCGAAGCGCGCCGCCATTTGGAAGCGCTCGAGTTCCTGCTCGAGTGCGAACTGGATCTGAGGAGACTCAACGCATGAGCCGCTTGCGCATTTTCGACGAGCACCATCCGCACAACCCGTTATCGGTGCACAACGATCACGCCAGCATCGCCCGCGAGCTGGGCAAGGTCGGCGTGCGCTTCGAACAGTGGGAAGCGAATCACCCGGTAGCACCCGGAGCCAGTCAGGACGAGGTTATCGCGGCCTACCGCAGCGACATCGATCGCCTCATGCGCGAAGAAGGCTACCAATCGGTGGACGTGATCAGCCTCAAGCCCGATCACCCCGACCGTGCAGCGCTACGCCAGAAGTTTCTCAGCGAACACACGCACAGCGAGGACGAGGTGCGCTTTTTCGTCGCCGGTGCCGGCCAGTTCACCTTGCACATCGGCGAGAAGGTCTACGACGTCGGGTGCGAGCAGGGCGACCTGATCGGGGTGCCCGACGGTACCCGCCACTGGTTCGACATGAGCGAAGCGCCCTACTTCGTGGCGATACGCCTGTTCACCAACAAAGATGGCTGGGTCGCCCAGTTTACCGGCTCGGACATCGCCGGCCAGTTCCCGCGTATGGAACCGTTGGCCAGCCTGGCGTAATCGGCATCGGATCTCAGTGGCCGCTAACCGTTGCCCCGCCCTGGCCGGGGCGATCGCCGAGACATGGCTCATCAAGGGATGGCGCCCCCGGATCAGGAGTGGAACCGCGACGTGCGCCGCTTGCACCCAGGCAGGTGCACGCTAAGCTTGGGAGCCTATCCCCATCGTGGCCCCCATGACCGTCATCCGCGCCATCGTTACCGATATCGAAGGAACCACCAGCTCGATCAGCTTCGTTAAAGACGTGCTGTTCCCTTATGCGCGTCACCGCCTACCGGCCTTTATCGAAACGCACGGCGACCAGCCGCACGTGCAGCACTGGCTGCACGAGGCAGCCAGGGAAGCGGGCATCATCGAGGCGGCCAGGCAGGAAATCGTGGAGATGTTGCTGCGCTGGACCGACGAGGACCGCAAATCCACGGCACTGAAGGCCTTGCAAGGCATGATCTGGCAAGAGGGTTACGAAGCCGGCGAATACCGCGCCCACCTGTACCCCGAGGTCGCCGCACGCCTGCACGCCTGGCGCGGCGAGGGCCTGCACCTGTACGTCTATTCCTCCGGGTCGGTGCCGGCGCAACGGCTATTTTTCCGCTATAGCGAAGCGGGCGACCTCACCCCGATGTTTGCCGGCTATTTCGATACCCAAACAGGCCCCAAGCGGGAACCCGCCTCTTACGAACGCATTGTGGACGCGATTGGCGAGCGTCCCGAACACGTGCTGTTTCTCTCCGATGTCGTGGAGGAACTGGACGCTGCCCGCGCTGCCGGGCTGCACACGGGATGGCTGCTGCGTCCGCCGCTGGACGTCCCGGCCCAGCCCAGGCACCCCGCCTACACCAGCTTCGATGCCATCGAGCCTTGAGCCGACGCCATGCGCACCACACTCATCGCTCTGCTCTCCTTCGCCGCCGGCGTGCTGCTGATGTTGCTGGTCGCCCATCGCCAGCCGCCGCATCAGGAACAGGTATCGGATGTGGCGACCAGCAGCAGCGCATCGCCCGCACCGGCCACATCCGGCAGCGATGACGACAACGACAGCGGCGATGACTGGCCCAATCAGGGGCCCTCACCCGAACAGGTGATCTACTCCCAGCCCACCTTGGTCCGCCAGGCGGTGTCGAAACTGTCCCCACGTGTCCCGGATAAGACCAATCTCTACCTGCTCACCTTTGCGGGCGACGGCGGCGAAGACGTATTCCGCAACGAAGCCGAATACGCAGCGCAACTTTTCACCCAGCGCTTCGGGCCGACCGCGCATGCACTCGTGCTGGAAAACAATCCCACTACATTGCAAACGCATCCGCTGGCGGACTGGAGCAATCTGGAAGCGGCATTGGACCAGCTCACCACGGTCATGAAACCGGACCAGGACATCCTGGTGGTCTACATGACCTCCCACGGCGACGAAGACCACAATCTGCTCGTCGACATGGATCCGCTCCCGCTGGATCAAATTGGTGCACCTGATCTGGCCAGCATCTTGAAAAAGCGCCCGTTCAAATGGAAGGTCGTGGTCGTGAATGCCTGCTATTCCGGCGGGTTTGTGCCCGATCTGCACGGCCCGGGCACGCTCGTGCTCACCGCGGCGCGTGCGGATCGCAGCTCATTCGGTTGCGGCAGCGATTCGGATATCACGTATTTCGGCAAGGCGTGGCTGGTCGATGCACTGAACAAGACCGACAATTTCGTCGACGCTTTCCAGCTTGCCAAGCACGACATCGCCAACTGGGAACAACAAGACAAACTCACGCCGTCGGAGCCGCAGATGGACGTCGGCGCGGGCATCGCGGCACAGCTGGCGCAATGGCGTAGAGCGGTGACGCCCGGTGCTTCCGTACCCTTCTTGCCCCCGCCGCCATCGACGAGCAGCACCGGCACGGCGATGCAATGAAGATCGCGCGGTTATCCGTGCCGCTGCACCAATAGCTCAGTAACGTCGGTAAGCCCGAATCCGCGCGCACGCAATAGCACCGTGAGGTGAAAAATCAGGTCGGCGGCCTCGCCAAGCAGCTCGTCGTCACCCTGGGCGACTGCGGCGAGTGCGGTTTCAACGCCCTCCTCGCCCACTTTCTGCGCGATGCGGCGCGTACCTTCTTGGAATAAACGCGTGGTGTAGCTGTCGGCCGGCAGCTCCCTTTTCCTGCTTTCGACCAGCGTATCCAGTTGTGCAAGAAAGCCCAGCGGTGGGCGCACGTCATTGCCGAAGCAACTACGAGTTCCCATATGGCAGGTTGGTCCGTGGGGATCGGCCAACACTAATAGCGTGTCGCCGTCGCAATCCACGCGTGCCGATTTCAGATGCAACACATGGCCGGAGCTTTCGCCCTTGGTCCATAATCGTTGCTTGCTTCGACTGAAAAACGTCACCCTGCCGCTGGTCAACGTCATGGCAAGCGCCTTGGCATCCATGTAGCCAAGCATCAGTACTTCACCCGTGCGCCAGTGCTGCACGATGGCGGGTACGAGCCCTTCCGACTTCTCCCAGTCGATCTGGTTCAGATCCAGAGCATTGAACTTGGTTATTGCTTCACTCATGGCCGGCTCTCTCTTACAAGCGAATCACGATGCCTTCGCGCTGGAGGTCATGCTTCAGATCAGGGATGGCAATGGCGCCGCTGTGAAAAACACTGGCGGCCAAGGCACCATCAACACGAGCCTGCGTGAACGCGTCGCGAAAATGCGCCGTGGTGCCGGCGCCACCGGAGGCAACCAGCGGCACTTTGCACAAGGCGCGCGCGGCGGTGAGCTGCACCAGGTCGTAACCTTGGCGCACGCCATCGGTGTCCATGCAGTTGAGTACAATCTCACCGGCGCCGCGCCGCTGTGCTTCAGTCAGCCAATCCAGCGTGCGGCGCTGCAGCGAACGCGTCTTGGACGGATCGCCGGTATATTGGCGAACGCGCCATTCACCATCGGCATCACGCATGGAATCGATGCCGACCACCACGCATTGCACGCCGAAGGCGGCGGCCAGTTCATCGATCAGTCCCGGGCGCTCCAGTGCGGGTGAATTTATGGAGATCTTGTCCGCCCCAGCATGCAATACAGCGCGCGCATCCGTCACCGAGCGAATGCCACCGGCCACACAGAACGGAATATCGATCACGCGTGCCACGCGTTCCACCCAACTCCGATCGACACTACGACCCTCCGGGCTCGCCGTGATGTCATAAAACACCAGTTCATCGGCGCCTTCGTCGCGATAACGCCACGCCAGATCGACGATTTCGCCCATCACCACGTGATCGCGAAAGCGTACCCCTTTGACGACTTTGCCATCGCGCACGTCCAGGCAGGGAATGATGCGGCGGCTCAGCATGCCAATGCGTCCTCCAGCGTAAAACGCCCTTCCAGCAATGCCCGCCCCAGGATCACGCCGTGCGCACCTGCTTCGCGCGCTGTACGGATGTCATCCAAGGAACGCACTCCACCAGAGGCCTGTACGGCGAGCTGCGGCACGATTTGCGCGAGGTGACAATAAAGCGCCAGATTGAAACCCGCCAACATGCCGTCACGCTCGATGTCCGTGCATAGCAGATGACGCGCGCCATGGTGCGCGTACCAGGGCGCCAACTCATCCAAAGTGCGTGTCTCTTCTTCGGTCCAGCCAGCACTGGGGAGGCTCCAGACACCATCGCGATAGCGTGTATCCAATGCAATGGTGAAACGCTCCGCGCCATAGGCGTCGAGCCATCTGGCCACACGCTCGGGATCGCGAATGGCGACACTGCCCAGCACCACCCGGCTTACCCCTGCGTCGAACAGGCGATGCACATCGTCCTGCGCGCGCACGCCGCCACCGGCTTGCACCTGCATGCCGGCTTTCGCCAGCGCGCTAATCACAGAGAGATTGGCAAGGTCGCCCGCGCGCGCGCCGTCGAGGTCGACGACATGCAGCCAGCGTGCGCCCGCGCGTGCATAACGGGCCGCCAGTTCTTGGGGCGCGCAGGCGTATTGCGTTTCTTGCGCGTAATCACCTTGTCGCAAGCGGACGACCTGGCCGCCGCGAAGGTCGATGGCTGGGATGACTTCAACATTCATACGGGTCAGTTCTTCGAGGTGTCTGTTTTGCACAACTGGCTGCGTCCCATCCATGTCAGCCGCCACTCAGATCAACTTAGAGCTCAAGGAAATTCTTCAGCAGCTTCGCGCCGACACTCGCCGATCGCTCCGGATGAAACTGCATGCCATGGAAATTTCCGCTGGCGATGACCGCGGAAAACGCACCGCCGTAATCACTGCCGACGAGTGTGTAATCACCCACCGGCACCGCGTAGCTGTGCACAAAGTAGGCCCAATCACCCTCTTCCAAATCCTTCAGCAAGGGATGCTTGACCGTGGGCGACAATCGGTTCCAGCCCATATGCGGCACGCAACGTTCTGTCGATTCCTCGAACTTGCGAACGGACGCCGGAATCACACCCAAGCAGGTTGTGTCACCCTCTTCGGAGTGCTCACATAGCAACTGCATGCCAAGGCATACGCCAAGCACCGGCTGCGTCAATGAGCGGATGACGTCCACCAGTTCCAGCTCGTGTAGACGCGCCATGCCCGGGCCCGCGGCACCGACACCCGGCAAAATGACCTTATCCGCATCGCGGATGCATTGGGCGTCGGCGGTCAGTGGCGCCTCTACGCCGAGCCGTTGCAAGGCGTAGCGTACCGATCCGATATTGGTGCCACCGGCATCGACCAGCACCACGCTCATCACAAGGCTCCTTTCGTGCTCGGCAACTCTTCGCCTTCACGACGAATGGCCTGGCGCAATGTACGCGCGGTCACTTTGAAGCATGCTTCCACCATGTGATGTGCGTTGTCGCCCTTTACGCTCAAGTGCAGGTTGGCACCCAAGGTGTCGCACAGCGATCGGAAAAAATGCGGCACCAGTTCGGTAGGTACATCACCGACCTTTTCACGTGGAAACTGACCTTCGAATACAAAGTACGGACGACCCGAGAGATCCAGCGCGGCACTGGCCAGCGATTCATCCATCGGCAGCGTAAAGCCGTAACGACCGATACCGCGCTTATCGCCCAGCGCCTGGCGCAAGGCTTGCCCCAGCGCGAGACCACAGTCTTCGATGGTGTGATGCTCATCGACCCTGGTGTCGCCATCGCATTGGATGCGCAACGCGAAGCCGCCATGCTTGCCGATCTGCTCCAGCATGTGATCGAAAAAGCCCAGGCCCGTATGCGCAACCGGTTCGGCGCAGGCGTCCAGATCCACGCGCACCGTAATGCGCGTTTCCTTGGTATTGCGCACCACTTCGGCAACGCGCGGGCGATCCAGCAGTTGATGGGCGACCTCTTCCCAGCCGATGCCGTTAGCACCCACCAAAAAACCACGCACGCCCATGTTTGCGGCGAACTGCAGATCGGTCTGGCGATCACCCACCATCGCCGATTCGGCGCGCGACCAGCCATCATCAGCCAGGTAGTGCCGCATCATGCCGATACCGGGCTTACGGGTATCCAACCCCTCATGCGGAAAACTGCGATCAATCAGCACTTCGCGAAAACGCACGCCCTGAGAGGCGAGAATACGCGTCAGCAATGCGTGCGGACCGTCGAACTGCGTCTGCGGAAAGCTGTTCGTGCCAAGGCCATCCTGGTTGGTCACCATCACCAGCTCATACCCGGCGGCGACGATGCGTTGCAAAGCGGTGATCACGGCCGGCAGCAAGGACAGCTTTTCGTAGCTGTCGATCTGCTCGTCGGCAGGTTCCTCGATGAGGCAGCCGTCTCTGTCGATGAAAAGTATCTTGCGGCTCATGCGCGTTCCTTGTTCGACATCGCCTCGTTCAGCACAGCGAGCACCCGCGCATTTTCGTCGGGCGTGCCGATCGTGATGCGCAGTGCATCGCCCAATCCCGGATAGCGACGGATATCGCGCACCACGATGCCGGCGTGCAAGAGACGCTGGTAGACGTCTCCCGCATCGGCAAAGCGCACGGCGAGGAAGTTGGCCTCCGATGGCAGCACCTCGCGCACGCACGATAGCTGCGGCAATACGCGGCGCATGATTGTGCGCTGCTCGCGCACAACGGTGATATGCTCCCGCGCCGCGTCCTGCCCAGACGGTGAAAGCGCTTCAAGCGCCGCAGCAACGCATGGCGACGGCAGCGGATACGGCGGCATGATGCGTCGTATCAGCGCAATCACATCCGCACTGGCAATCAAGCTGCCGATGCGCGCGCCGGCCAGCGCCCACGCCTTGGATAAGGTTCGCAGTATCGCTACGTGCTCATAGCCATCGATCATATCGATCACGCTGGGCTGATCGGCAAACTCGATATACGCCTCGTCAACCACCACCAGCGCCCTGCCCGCAAGCGCGCGCGCCACCTGCTCGATATCCGCGCCTGAAATCGCTTTGCCACTGGGATTATTCGGTGTGCAAAGAAAAACCAGCTTTACCGACGGCGCCACCGCGGCGAGCAAGGCGGACACGTCGAGACTGAAATCGGTCGCCAGCGGCGCCTCGATGACGGCGGCATTCTGTATACGCGCGCTGACCGCATACATGCCAAACGTAGGCGGCTGAACAACGATGGCATCCTGACCCGCGCGACAGAACGCGCGAACCAGCAAATCGATGGCTTCATCGCTGCCGCGTCCGACAAATAATTGTTCGCGCTTCACGCCATAGAGCGATGCCAGCGCGCACAGCAATCTTTCAGGCTGCGGATCGGGGTAGCGATTGCACCCTGCGCCCGCCTCACCGATAGGTTGCCACGCCGATTCATTGGCGTTGAGCATGATCTGGCCACCGCCGGCTTCCATGCGTGCCGATGAATACGGCTGCAGCGTACGGATTTCAGGCCGCGCGAGATCCAGCACGCTCATAGACGCACTCCCAGCGCTGCCAGCCGAAGCGTGACGGCCCGGCGATGCCCTTCCAGCTGTTCGGCTGCGGCGAGCGTGGCCGTGCATGGACCAATCGCGCGCAACCCGTTTGGGTCTAGTTCCTGCACCGTGATCTGCTTCTGATAACTGGCTACGGATACGCCGCTGTAACTGCGCGCATAACCGTAGGTAGGCAGCACGTGATTACTGCCGCTGCAGTAGTCGCCGACCGATTCCGGCGTCCAAGCGCCTACGAACACGGACCCCGCGCTTTCTACGCCAGCGAGCAGATCACGTGCACCGCTGACCTGCAGAATCAGGTGCTCCGGCGCATACCGGTTGCTCACCTCCAGGGCCTGCAACAGCGATGTCACCTCAATGAGACGGCTCTGCGCAAGCGCCTGCTCTGCAATGCCGCTACGTGGCAATTGCGCGCATTGGCGCTCCACCTCTGCCGCTACGTTGTCGAGCAGCGTCGTCGACGGGCTGACCAGCACAACCTGCGAGTCGGGGCCATGCTCGGCCTGCGATAACAGATCCGCCGCCACGAACACAGGGTTGGCTTGCGCGTCAGCAATTACCAGCACTTCGGATGGGCCAGCAGGCATGTCGATAGCCGCGCCATCGGGGTCGGATGACACCTGCAATTTGGCTTCGGTCACCCACGCATTGCCGGGACCGAACAACTTGTCGCACCGTGGCACGCTTTGCGTGCCATACGCCATGGCGGCAATCGCCTGCGCACCACCCAGCTTGAACACACGATGCACACCAACGGTGCGCGCTGCGAACAGCACGGCTTCATCGCACGTGCCGTCCGCGCGCGCCGGGGAACACAACACCACTTCGCGGCAACCTGCAATGCGCGCGGGCACACCCAGCATCAACGCGGTGGAAGGCAACGGGGCGGTCCCGGCCGGCACATACAAACCCACGCGACCGATGGGCCGCAACATGCGCTCCACACGCACGCCCACCGCCGTATTCACGCCTACCGGCTGCGGCGCAGCCGCGCCGTGGAACGCCTCGATGCGCGCGGCGGCTTCACGAATGGCGGACTTCAGGTCAGGCGCCAACGCCGCCTCAGCCGCGGCGAATTCCGCTTCGCTCACTTCGATGGCATCGAGCGTGCAATGGTCGTAGCGTGCGGACAGTTCCCGCAGCGCCGCATCGCCTTTTGCTCGCACCTCGCCAATGATCTGCTCGACGCCACGACGCAAGTCTTCGGCACGCGATTGCACGGGCCGCGCCAGCACTGCATCGCGCTCGGCTTCGCTAAGAGTGTTCCAATTGATCCGTTTCATGCCGATCTATCTCACGCAAGCATTTTTTCGACCGGCAGCACGAACATCTCGCGCGCGCCGGCTTTCTTGATCTCTTCCAATTGGCGCCAGCTCACCTCGCCGGCACACAGCGCTTGCAGCATGAGTTGATCGGGCTGCCCCGCCACCGGAAGCAAGGTTGGCTGCGGGCCGCCAGGCAACAGGCGCGTCACCGCGTCGAGCGTCGTGCGCGAGGTTTGCAGCAGCAGCAAGCGCGATTCGCGTACCTGGATCACGCCATCCAGGCGTTTGAGCAACAGCTCCACCATATCGCCGCGCTCATCGGTGGGCAGCGACTGCGGCCCGGCAAGCACCGCCTCGCTTTGCAGCAGCACATCGGTTTCGCGCAGCTGATTGGCGACCAAGGTGCCGCCACTCTGCACCAGATCGCAGATCACATCGGCGGTGCCGAGCTTTGGAGCGATTTCCACCGAGCCGGCCAAGGTAATCACCGAGGCATCTACGCTATTTTCCCGGAGCCACGCACCAAGCAGGCCCGGGTAGGACGTGGCGATACGCAAACCGGACAAGTCCGTGGGCGCGTTGTAGGCCATGTCGTGCGGTACGGCAACGGAGAGACGGCAACGCCCGAAACCGAGCGAACGCCATTCGGTGAGCGCCGCGCCGCCATCGCCAGCGATGCCTTTGAATTCGTTGAGCACGTTGCGACCGACAATACCCAGATCGCACACGCCCTGCGCGATCAGGCCTGGAATGTCGTCGTCGCGAACCAGCAGCAAATCCACTGGCTCGCCCTCGCCGAAGCAGAACAGTTTGTCGCGACTCTGGCGAAAGCTAAGGCCACAACGGTTAAGCAGCTCCAGCGCCGGCTCGGTCAGCCGCCCGGATTTCTGCATGGCGATGCGCAAGCGGTCCCGGGGTTTCATGCGCGCGCCCTTTTTGCCGCCGTGCGAGCGCGCGACGCGCGTGCGGCCGCCGCCACATAGCCGCCGCTGCCCTGGTTGAGGTAGCGCGCCACCCGCCCAATGGTGGTGATGCTGACCGCGGTGCGCTCGTGAATTTCACGATAGGACACGCCTTCCAGCAGGTAAGGAACCACGCGCCAACGATCCACCAGCACTTCCATCTCCGCTGGGGTGCACAGATCGTTGAGGAAGGCGCTCATTTCCTCCACGTTCTTCAGCGAGAGCAACGCGCGGCAGAGGCTGAGCTTGGCGGACTCGTCGGGGGTTTCCGGGTCGATCGATCGGCGCTTCATAATGTACTAACGCATTAACACAGTGGAGCGCATTGTAGGCACCATGGACGGCCGGCGCAAGTTTGTAGGCTGGGGATGGCAATCCGAGCCTGAGAAACCCGCAAGAAAGCTGGGATCGCCCTCCAGACTACGCGGCGGCGGGACCGGTATCATGCGGCGCTGGGCGCTCACCGCCCGACATGGAGACGTTATGCACCAGGGAACCTCGCCGGCGATACGCCCGGCCGCCCACCTGATGACCCTTGCGGTCATCGCATTTGCCACCGTTTGCGGCGCGGCGCAGTTCTGGCGCACGGATCTCAATCCCATCGCCGTGCCGCTAAGCATCTACCTCACCGGCCCAGGTGGCGCATATGTGCGCATGACGTATTACCTGATGGGCGTCGCGCTGATCTTCTTCGCCGTAGGTAGTTATCGCGCAACGGCCGCGCC
Organism: Dyella monticola; assembly: GCF_003363155.1. Taxonomy (GTDB): domain Bacteria; phylum Pseudomonadota; class Gammaproteobacteria; order Xanthomonadales; family Rhodanobacteraceae; genus Dyella_B; species Dyella_B monticola. The sequence goes on from NZ_QRBE01000002.1 coordinate 535,806, forward strand.
GCTGCGCAGCGGTCTGGCGCTCGTGCTGTTCACCGTACCCGGCTTGTTGCTGCCCGTGGTGGCAGCAACCGAACTATTCAAAGGCACCCCGTATGAAAGCCTGTGCGCCCTGATACATGGCCTAGCAGCGCAGTGCACTTTTCTAACGCTGAGCTTCGGCATGTTGCTGCTTTCCAGCCGCTGGCGCCGTGACCTTCGCCTGCGCGCAGGCCGCCACCTGGGCGCGCCACTCGCCTGGCTGGCAACAGCCGTGCTCTGGCTGCAGGCCTTCGTGCACACGCTTCCGCATGGATTGATGCAGAAATTGCTGATCGCGTTGATTTTGCTGTGGCTGGCCTGGGCCGCACGCCAATTGCTGCGTGCAGCCCGGCAACGCTACGCAGGCATTTAAACGCTCGCGAACGCGCGCTTTTGCACCAGTTCGCATACCGTACGCACATCGCCATCCATCGCGCGGTCCCGATGGATGAAGCTGATGGCGCCACGCAATGTTTCATGCGCCTTGCGTACCGACTCACCCGCGTGGAATTCACCCACTTTCGCCAGCGCAGCGGTCAGCTGTTTTACCTCTTCCACAAACTGCGCGTAGTGCGGGTGATCGTCGCGCGGTGCGTTGGAGACCTTGGAGGCCAGCGCCTGCCAATCGCCACGCGCTGCGAGGCGACGAGCTGCGTTGAGCATCTCCTGGCGGTAGTCCAGCGCCTGCGCGGCGGTGTAGAGCTCCAGCGCCAGCACGTAACTTAAGTCTTCCGTCATTTCCAGCACGTGGCGCGCTTCATTGGCGCCCATGGAAACGTGATCTTCCGCATTGGCGCTGGTCGGCACTGAGTACACGCTCGCCGGATGTGCGCGTGTAGCCAGATCGTTCACCAGTGCGGCCGCGGTGTACTGCACGATCATGAAACCGGAATCCGTGCCGTCCTCATTGCCGGTGAGAAACGCCGGCAAGCCGTCACTGGTGGCGGGATCGACCAGCTTGTTGAGGCGCCGCTCGGAAATGGACGCCAACACCGGGATCGCCGCCTTCACGTAGCTCATGCCCAGGGCCAGCGGCATGCCATGGAAATGGCCAGCGGAGATGACCTGCTCTTCGATGTGCACCGCGTCGGTGTTGTCGGGGAAGATCAGCGGATTATCGGTAACGGCGTTGAGTTCGATATCTACAATACGGCACGCCTGCGCCCATGCATCGCGCACCGCGCCGTGCACCTGCGGCATGCAGCGCAAGCAGTAGGCATCCTGCGGCTGATGCTTCTTGCCACCCTTGAACGGTAGGAAGCGGCTGTAGAACGCCTCGCGTCCGTGACGCTGAGTGGCGGGCACCCAATCCCAGCTGATGTCGAAGCTCAGCGCCTGATCTTCCGGCGTGCTCCACGCGTCAGCACTCCACGGACGGAAGCGCGGCACGAGGTGATAGGGAATGTCGATCAGGGTCGAACCGGCCAGAAGATCCCGCACGCGATCGGCAGTCTGCACCTGGCCCGGATGGGGGCGCAGTGCATGCACCTCGGGGCGCAGCGCGCCGCTGCGTCCGGCGAAAGCATCCAAGGTCATCGATGCCGCCAGATCGGCAACGTCCAGCAGATATTCCAGCGTATCCAGCGCCAATACGGCCGTCGCCAGCATTTGCGCCGTGCCGTTATTGAGCGCAAGACCTTCCTTGAAGGAAAGACGAATCGGCTGCAGACCCGCGCGCTTCAGCGCTTCGGCGCCCGGCAAGCGCTCGCCTTGGTAGAACGCTTCGCCGCCGCCCAGCAGCACGATCGCCAGATGCGACAGCGGTGCAAGGTCGCCACTGGCGCCCACAGAGCCTTTTTCCGGCACAACGGGAATGACGTCGCGGTTGAGCAATGCGGTGAGCGCCTCCAGCGTCCCCACGCGGAGGCCGGAATGGCCGCGCATCAAGGTGTTGATGCGGATCACCAGCATCGCGCGCACGACTTCGGGCGAGAACGGTTTGCCCACGCATACGGCATGGGTGGTGATGAGGTTGTGCTGCAGCTCTTCCAGCAGCGTGCCTTCGGGTTTGTGTGGATTGCCGCCCGGCAATTCGTCGCGCAGGCGATAGGCACCTAGCAACTTATCCGCATTGCTGCCGAAGCCGGTGGTCACACCGTAGGTCGGTTCTCCGCAGCTGACCTTTTCCGCCAGGAAATCCGCTGCGCGCTGCACGCGCACGAGTTGCTCGTTGTCGAGCCTCACACCGTATCCGCGGCGCGCCACCGCTACGAGTTGCTGACGGCTGAGACTATTGCCGTCCAGGAGAATGGTTTGGTTCACAGGAGCTCCAACGTTTTGTCATGCTGCCCAGGCGGAAAAACCATGGCTCAATCCAGCGGATTTTCCCAGAGATCGCACCATGTGGGGTTAGCTGTTTCGATCAATTGCAAAGCGCTTCCGCTTTCGCGGGAATGACGGCCAGGGCGATCATGGGATTGAGCAAAAAACGTCAACCCATCACGGCTGCCTGCTCCAGTTCCACCCGCAAGGTCTTCACCAGCTCCGCGCGCGATACCTCGAACTGATCTTCGCGGCGCAAATCCTTCACTGTTACCACGCCTTTGGCCAGTTCATCCTCACCCAGCACAATGACGAAACGAATACCGGCACGGTCGGCATACTTGAATTGCTTGCCGAGCTTGCCGCTTTCCAGCACCACTTCCGTGGCGATGCCGGCGGCGCGCAGTTCACCCGCTACCGCAAGATAGGCAGGTAGCTGCGCCGGGTCCATCTGCGTAACCAGTACATCCACCGTGCTATGCGCGGTGTTGACTAACCCAGCATCGCGCAACTGCCAGTAAAGGCGCGTCAAACCGATGGAAATGCCCACGCCCGGCAGATGCGACTTGGTGTACTGGCCGGCGAGGTTTTCATAGCGTCCGCCCGAGCAGATCGAACCGATCTGCGGGTGATCGTTCAGCGTGGTTTCGTAGACGGTGCCGGTGTAGTAATCCAGGCCACGTGCAATCGACAGATTCAGTGCGTAATGCGTTTCCGGCACGCCAAAATCATGGATCAGGCCCAACACTTCTTTGAGTTCTGCACGGCCTTGCTCCATCACCTCCGGTCCCGCGCCCAGCGCATCGAGCTTGGCGATTGCATCCTGCAGCGAGGTGGAGCGCACCTGCACGAAGTCGAGGATCTTTTGCGCAGCGTCCGCGCTCAAGCCGAACGCCGCGCCCGTGAGCGTGTCGCGCACATAGTCGGCGCCGCGCTTATCCAGCTTGTCCACTTCGCGCAGCACCAGCGTCTGCTGCTCGGGATCGGTGACACCCAGGCTTTCGAAGTAACCGCGCATCAGCTTGCGGTTGTTGAGCTGGATGGTGAAGGCGCCGATGTTCAGTTCGCAGAACACGCTGTAGATCACCGCCGGCAGTTCGGCATCGTAGCGGACGGACAGGCTGTCCTTGCCGATCACATCGATGTCGCACTGGTAAAACTCGCGAAAGCGCCCACGCTGCGCGCGCTCGCCGCGATACACGCGCTGCATCTGATAGCGGCGGAACGGGAAGCTGAGGTCGTGCTCATGCTCGGCAACGTAACGGGCGAGCGGTACGGTGAGATCGAAGCGCAAGGCCAGCTCCGGTTTCTCGCCCTGCTCAAGCGCGCCGGTGGACTGCACGAAGTACACCTGCCGCTCCGTCTCGCCACCGGTCTTGGTCAGCAGCACGTCGGCGTATTCGATCACCGGCGTTTCCACCGGCAAGAAACCGAAGCGCTGGTAGTTGCGACGGATGACGTCGAGCATGCGCTGAAAAGCGATCTGATCGAGCGGAAGCAGCTCGAGCACGCCGGGCATGGTGCGGGCCTGGGTAAGCGCCATGGAATCCTCTGCTAACGATGAAATATGCCGTGCCGGGATGGACAAAAGGCTCCCTCTGGCAGCCCAATAGCGTAGCAGAAGCACCTGCCCGCCCCTGCTGTGCAGCCTACGGAAATTCAGGCATGAACGCCCGCCTTCGCCTGTTGCCAAGCCCAGCCGGGACCGTTAAGATACGCGGCTCCCGCGGGGTGTAGCTCAGCCTGGTAGAGCGCTACGTTCGGGACGTAGAAGTCGCATGTTCGAATCATGTCACCCCGACCAAATATTTCTAGAAAAAGCCGGCCATGCGCCGGCTTTTTTTGTCGTGCTCGCGCTAGATGCACGCCTTGAGCTTGCGCACGCCATCCCTGATCTCGGTCACGCTTGCGCCGGAATAACCCAGGATGACCCCGCCGCGCACCGGGCGCTTCGCAAAACAGATCGATAACGGCCGCGTAGAGATGCCGAGCCTGGCGGTCTTGATGGAAAGCGCCACGTCATCGATGCCGCGCGGCAGTAGCGCGGTCAGTTGCATGCCGGCATGGGTGCCGGTGACTTGCAGTTTGCCGTCCATGTGTTGATCGATGGCTTCCAGTAGCGCGGTGCGTCGCTCCAGATACAACGCACGCATGCGGCGGATATGGCGAGCGAATTGACCTTCGCGGATGAAGTCAGTCAGCGCCGCCTGATAGAGCGTGGGCGAAAAGGTATCGAAGGCATCGCGCACCACCGCGAACGCAGGGACGAGATCTTTCGGAATCACCACGTAACCGACGCGCAACGCGGGAAACATCACCTTGCTGAAGGTGCCCACGTAGATGACGCGATCATCCGTATCCATGCCTTGCAAGGACGCCAGCGGGCGGCCGCCGAAACGGTATTCGCTGTCGTAATCGTCTTCGATGATCCACGCGCCGGTGCGCGCAGCCCAGCTCAAAAGCTGCATGCGCCGCGCTGCGCTCATAGTCACGCCCAACGGGAATTGGTGCGAGGGTGAAATGTAAGCGGCGCGGGCATTGCGACAGCGGCGAATGCCTTCATCAACATTCAAACCTTCATCGTCGACAGGAACCGGCACGGCCTTCACACCCACGGTACGCAGCGCCTGGCTTGCACCGGGGTAGCCGGGGTCTTCCATCCACACGTGATCTTTCGTTTCGAGCAGCGCGTGTACGCAGATCTGCAAGCCTTGTTGTGATCCGGTCGTGATGAGAATTTGCGAAGCATCACAACGCACCGCGCGCACGGTGCCCAGGTATTCGGCAATGGCTTCGCGCAACGGCAGGTATCCCATCGCATGGCCATAGACCATCTGCTCGATGGGTGGTTTGCGCGCGTGCCGGTTGATGAGCTTGGACCAGGCCGTCGTTGGAAAGTGGTCGATCGCAGGCAAGCCGACGCGAAACGCCCCATGGTTGTTGGCCCAGGTTTGCGGCGGTGTGCGCAATCCCTCTACGCGCTGCGCCACCTTGCGCAGGGCGGGCGGAGCCGATTGCCGCGGTGTTGCACGCTCCGAGGCTCTGGCGGGTTTCAACGCTTCATCGGGTATCGCGCTCGCCACGCAGGTGCCGGCGCCGGTGAAGGTTTCCAGATAGCCCTCTGCAAACAGTTGTTCATAGGCACTCAGCACCGGTACGCGGGAAATGTTGAGTTCCTTCGCCAGGGCGCGCGTGGAAGGCACGCGCTGCCCGGGCCGCAAACGGCCGTCGACGATGGCGCGACGAAACCATTCCGATAACTGGTCGTACATCGGCATGCCGCTGGCGGTATCGAGGGCGACGGGCGGCAGGAAGCCCTTGGGCAATCGTTTCATACCGGTGGCCTGAAGTGGTTATCCAAGATCATACCGAAGTGGATATTTTAACGAACCACTGACCCGCCTACTTTTTCACCTGGGCGCCGTCGACCGCAGGGTGTTTTTCGGATGGCGAGCGCGGCACTGGCGCACCAAGCTTGTCGAACCCCGCCCTCCCCAGGACCAGGCATGAACATAAGGCAGCGCATTGGATTGGTGCTTTTGCTTTGCCTATTTGCCTCTATCGGGTCGGCATTCGCCCAAACCTTGAGCACGTCTCCCGAACAACAGAGCGATGCATGGTGGACCGGCCCCATGCTGGCGAACTCCGCAGAGACACTGCCGCCGGGGCACTTTCTGTTCGAACCGTATCTCTACGACATTCGCACGCCGCACACGGATAGCTTCGGTTCGCGCGCCTACATTCTGTATGGGCTGGTTAATCGCCTTTCGGTCGGCGTGATTCCCGTAATCGGCTACAACAAAGTCAGCAACGGGCCGAACAGTTCCAGCGTCGGCGTGGGCGACTGGTCGCTACAGGCGCAATACCGGCTGACGGAGTTTCACCAAGGAAGCTGGATACCGACGATCGCGATCCAGCTCCAGGAAACCTTGCCCACCGGCAAATACGACGAGCTTGGCCATCGGCCAAGCGATGGCCTGGGCAGCGGCGTCTACACCACCACCGCGGCGATCAACTCACAGACGTATGTGTGGTTGCCGAACGGGCGCATCGTGCGCCTGCGCCTGGATGTATCGGAGGCGCTTTCAGGTAGCGCACGCGTGCGCGGTGTCAGCGTTTATGGTACGGACGCGAACTTTCAGGGCCTCGCGAAACCCGGTAACACGTTCTTTGCCGATCTGGCCATGGAATACAGCCTTACGCAACGATGGGTGCTAGCCGTGGATTTCACCTATGGCCATAACGGCAATACGCAAGTGACGGGACTGGATTTCGCAGACCCAAGCAATATTCCGTCTCCGCAGAATGTCCGATCCAATTCGGGATCAAGCGCTGAATTTGGCGTGGCACCGGCGATTGAATACAACTGGTCGCCGCGCATCGGCGTGTTGCTCGGTACGCGCGTTATTTTTGGTGGGCACAACACTGTCGGTTCGGTGACACCGGCGATTGCTGTCAATTATGTGTATTGATCAGCGGTGAAGCAGTTGTCGTCACAGACAACCATCTTGCCCTGGAGTCATTCCGGCGAAGGGTGCGGATATATGCACGATCGCACCGCCTCCGATCAGGAGGCCAAAGCTAATTCCGTGAGTCGGTCAAGCTCCACGTCATCAAACCCCGCACTCAAACGCGCCGGCCGATTGAACGGTCCGCGCAGGTTGCGCCCCATATAATCGCGCACCAGATCAAGAAAGGTTTCACGCGGATCGACACCACCGCGTTCGCAACACCATTTGAACCAGCGCGTACCCGCGGCGACATGAGCAACCTCTTCGCGCAGGATCACTTGAAGTATCCCGATGGTGCGTTCGTCATCGACGTTGCGCAAACGCTCGATCATTCCAGGTGTGACATCCAACCCTCGCGCTTCCAGCACACGCGGCACCAAGGCCATGCGCGCGGTATCGAGATGCGCGGTTTTCTCGGCCATTTCCCACAAACCGTTGTGTGCATCGAAATCGCCGTACACGTGACCGAGTTCGGCCAGGCGGTTCGCCAACAGTGCGAAATGGCGTGCCTCATCGTTCGCACAGCTTGCCCAATCGCAGTAGTAATCCCATGGCATGCCGCGAAAACGATAAACCGCATCCCACGCCAGATTAATGGCGTTGAATTCGATGTGAGCGACCGCGTGTACCAACGCCGCGCGGCCCTCGGCTGTGCCTAGTCCACGATGCGGCACCTGGCGTTGCGGAACGAGATGCGGTCGCACGGGGCGGCCAGGTGCCTGGATCGGCTCCGGTGCGGGCGACAAAGGATCAGGGTGTAATTCACCCACTTGCAAGGCCGCCCAGGTTGCATGCGTGAGGCGCAGCTTTTCCGCGGGATCCGTGGCGTCGAGGCAGTGCTTGGCGGCGGCGTGGAGGTCATTCATAAAGCGAAGTATCGCTCCCTCCCCTGCTTGCAGGGGAGGGTTGGGGTGGGGGTCGCTTGAACCTGCCGTACAGCCTACGTTTGCCGCGAGCTCTTGGCTTCATCCCAAACCCCAGCCCTCCCCTACTGCACGTAGAGGGAAGGGGGGGGAAGCGCTGACAGGAAGGAAAAATGCGCAAATTACGCGCTACGACGTGCAGCCTTCGCATCATCCGAGCGCAGCATTTCAATCTGCTCCAGATAATGCTTCTCCAGCCCAGTAATGTATTCGCCAGAGAAACACGACGTATCGAAGTGCTTGAGGCTTTCATTGCCATCCTGCACGGCCCAGATCAGGTCTTGCAGATCCTGATAGATCAGCCAGTCGGCGCCGAGCATCTTCTCGACTTCCGCAACGGTGTGGCCCGCGGCGACGAGTTCGGCGGCGGCCGGCATGTCGATGCCATACACGTTCGGATAGCGAACCGGCGGCGCGGCGGAAGCGAAGTACACGTTCTTGGCGCCCGCATCGCGTGCCATCTGGATGATCTGCCGCGAAGTGGTGCCGCGCACGATCGAGTCGTCCACCAGCAGCACGTTCTTCTTGCGGAATTCCAGTTCCACCGGATTGAGCTTGCGGCGCACGGATTTCACGCGCTCGCCCTGCCCCGGCATGATGAACGTACGACCGATGTAGCGGTTCTTGACGAAGCCTTCCCGGAACGGCACGCCCAGCATTTCCGCCAGCGCGCTTGCGGCTGTACGCGCCGTGTCGGGAATCGGGATCACCGCATCGATGCCGTGATCGGGCCGCTCGCGCAGGATCTTCTCGGCCAGCTTCTGGCCCATGCGCAATCGTGCCTTGTAGACCGACACGTTTTCGATCATGGAATCGGGACGCGCCAGATACACGTATTCAAAAATGCACGGTGCATGCACCGCGCCGGCTGCGCACATACGGGTATGGAGCTGGCCGTCATTGGTGACGAACACGGCCTCACCCGGCGCTACGTCACGCAGACGCTTGAAGCCGAGGATGTCCAACGCCACCGACTCGGAAGCCAGTGCGTATTCGCGTCCGTCCGGCGTGATGCGCTCGCCCAATACCAGCGGGCGAATGCCGTTGGGATCACGAAAAGCCAGCAAGCCATAGCCCAGCAGCAACGCCAGGCAGGCATAACCGCCGCGCGCACGCGCGTGCACGCCTGCTACGGCCTTGAAGATGTGATCGGGTGTCAGCGCCATGTGATCCTGGATCTGCAGCTCGTGCGCCAGCACGTTCAGCAGCACTTCGGAATCCGAATCGGTGTTGATGTGGCGGCGATCGCCCTCGAACATTTCGCGCCGCAGCGTCTCGGTGTTTACCAGGTTGCCGTTGTGAACAATGGCGATGCCGTAGGGCGAATTCACATAAAAAGGCTGCGCCTCGGTGGCGCCTTCGGAGCCTGCCGTGGGGTAGCGGCAATGCCCGATGCCTACGCGTCCACGCAGCCGGTTCATCGCGGACTGGTTGAAGACATCGCGCACCAGGCCGTTTTCTTTGTGCAGCCGTAGCCGCGCACCGTCCACGGTAGCAATACCGGCCGCATCCTGCCCCCGGTGTTGCAAGACGGTAAGCCCGTCATAAAGCGCCGATGCCACGTCCGTGGTACCGACAATGCCAATGATTCCGCACATGGTGCTGCTACCTGTTTACTGTTGATTCGAGGTGCCGGCCGCGCTCGAAGCTGCAGCCGCAGAACTGGAGCTATACGCCGGCATCCCGCCTGGCAGCATATGGGGCAGATGCGCCTGGAGGTTTTCCGGGCGCAGGTGTTCGCGTACATCTGGCGGCATTTCGTGTTCCAGCCAGCCCGCCAGACTTTCGAACTGCGGCAGCAGCGTGGATTGCCGCCACATGGGCTGATGCGCGAACGAAGTCAGATTGACCAGGAACACCACCAGGGTTACCAGCAACACGCCGCGCGCAAAACCGAAAATCATGCCGAGCAGGCGATCCGTGCCACCCAAGCCCGTGCTGTCCACCAGCGCCTGGATCCCAAAGCGCACCAGCGCGCCAATGATCAGTACCGCGATGAAACAAAGACCATAGCCCACCAGCACGCGCAAGATCGGCGTATGGATGGAGTGCTCGAAATGCATCGAGACCCCCGGCCCATACGTCCAGGCCACCCAGAACGCCGCGATCCATGTCACCAGTGCCAGTACCTCGGATATGAGGCCGCGCCACAGACCCACAAGGACCGAAAGTGCCAGTACCGCGATGATGATGAGGTCGACCGCGTTCATGCGTGGTTTCCGATCCGTTGAATTCAGTTGGCGCTGACGATGTTGCCATCGATGCCGAGCTTGGCCTTGATCTGGTCGCGCAGCGATACCGCATCGCTACGCTGGGTCTGCGGACCGGCCCGCACGCGCCACAGCTGCCTGCCGCCAGCGTTCACGGAATCCACAAAGCCATCGAAACCATTGGCGCGCAGCTTGTCGCGCAAGGCTAGCGCCTGGGCCTGACTACCCATGGCCGCCACCTGCACGGCCCATGCGCCGGCCCGGACGGGCTTGCCCGCCTCCGGGGGAGGCACATCGCCCTGGGGCGTGGAGGCACCGCTTTCCAGGCGGGCCGGTACGCCAGGCACGGCTTGAGCGATCTTCAACCGCGCCGCCTCGGCCTGCGCCCGGGTTTCAAACGGCCCGGCACTCACCAGGGTGAGCGTCTTGCCTGCCCGCTGAATGGGTTGTGTCCGCACCGGGTATCCCATGGCACGCACCTTCTGCGCCAGGTGGCTGGCCCCTGCCGGCGCGTAGGCGCTCAGGTTGATGGCATAGATGCCGCGCGCCGCGGTTGCTGGCGGCAGATCCGAAGCAGGTGCCGGTGTGGGCTGCACCGGTGGCGGCGCGATGATCGGGCGACTGGCCGTGGTCACTGTCTTGGGTGGCGTGGCAGGAATCATCGGTTGCTGCGCAGGAACGAGCGGCGCTGTGGAGCTGGCCGCCGGCTGCTTGGAATCGCTTGCCACGTTCACAGGAGTCATGCCATCCGCATTCGGTGCCGCGGTGGTCGCGGGCGCCACGCTTGCCGCAGGGGCCGCGCCGGGACCGGAGAGACTCATGGTCTTGGTCTGCAGATCGCGATCAGGCGCCGGGGGAATTGCCAGGCTGACCGATTGATCGGTGTTCGTCGACGGCGTTTTGCTCGAAAAGAACATCGGCACGAACAGGATGGCCAGCGCAACGAGTACGGCAGCTCCCAAGAGGCGTGTGTTCAAGATGGACTCCAGACAACCAGCTTGTGCGTGACGCGGCGATTATACCTGCCCCGGCTGCTCTACAGGCCCTACTCAGCGGTTCGATAGCTGCAGCACCGCCGAGGCCACGAAAAACGAGCCGAACGCAAGAATGCGATCACCACGCCTGGCCGCTGAACGCGCGGCTGCAAGCGCTTGCAGCACATCGTCATAGGTGTCGAAACTGGCGTGCGGCAACACCTGGCGCATCACACCGGCGAGCACGCTGGAGGAAAGACCGCGCGGGGTATCGCCATCCAGGCTGGCCAGATACCAATGCGCAATGCGCGCACCGAGCGCGGTCATCACGCCGCCCACGTCCTTATCGGAGAGCGCACCGTAGACGGCGCGTACACGGCCGTCGGGTTGCGTATCTAGCCACTCGGCCAATGCGCGTGCGGCCTGTGGATTGTGTCCCACATCCACGACCAGCAGTGGATCGCCACCCAGCGACTGCAGGCGCGCGGGTGCGCGTGGAAACTGCATACCCAATTCGGCAATACGTTGCAGTTCCCCGGGATTGACCATGCCCATGGCGTGCAAGACGGCAATCGCTGCCGAAGCATTGGCGTATTGCACGGGCGCGCAGAGCTCAGGTGCAGGCAGGTTGAGCACCGTGCCGTCGCGATGGTGCCAACGCCAATGATGCGCTTCGCGTTCGATGTAGAAATCGTGGCCCGCTCGCCGGATCAATGCACCTTGTGCGGCCAACGCTTCCAGCAAACCCTTCGGCGGCTCGGCTTCGCCCACGATCGCCACGCGATCGCGACGCGCAATGCCGGCCTTTTCCCGTCCGATGCTGTCGCGATCGGGTCCCAGCCACTCCACGTGATCCAGATCCACGGTCGTGACGATCACCGCATCGGCGTCGATCAGATTGACAGCGTCCAGGCGCCCGCCAAGCCCAACCTCCAACACGGCCACATCCAGATCCGCTTGCGACATCAGATCGAACGCGGCCAACGTGCCGAATTCAAAATAGGTGAGCGAGATGTCACCGCGTGCCAGCTCGATACGCTCGAAGCTTTCCATCAGCACGCCATCGTCGACATCGACCCCGGCGATGCGAATGCGCTCGTTGTATCGAATCAGATGCGGCGAGGTATAGCAGCCAACGCGCTTGCCCACCCCTGCCAACATCGCTTCAAGAAACGCGACGGTGGAACCCTTCCCGTTGGTGCCACCCACCGTGATGACTTGCCGTGCGATCTTCGGGGTGCCCAGGCGCTGCCATACGGCATGCACCCGTTCCAGCCCCAAATCCACGCCCAGCGCATGGATGCGTTGCTGATAATCCAACCATTCGGCAAGAGTCGAAAATTTCACGCGCGGCTCCAGGTTCGGGCTCGCGAACCATAAAGGCAGCCGCGTTTACGCACAATCCTTCTATCGATCTATAGGCACGGCTTCCTCACCCCCGAACTGGCGAGGAAGCGCGCGCTTCAATGCATGACGTGGAATGCCCAGTACATCGCGAATGCCGTCCAGAACATGCGCTTCAACGCCTTCCCCGCCAGAAAGGCGGCCAGCAGGGCGATCAACCAGGGCATGTATTTGTCGAGCGTGCTGCGTGTGTCGTTTGCGATCAGCATGGCTTAAGTCCTCCCGTCTTGGTAAGGACATCATCCGTTTTGGTCGCACGGGGCAACAGGCGCAGGCGTCATCGACCGCACCTGACACCCGTCATGCGCCCCTGTCCAGCAGCGGCTTGACCAGATCCAGCGGGAGCGGGAACACGATCGTGCTGGATTGGCCGCTGTTGGACATGCTTACCAGGGTCTGCAGATAACGTAGCTGCAGCGCCTGCGGTTCCTGCGCCAGCAGGCCAGCGGCATCGCGCAGCTTTTCGGCGGCCTGCAGTTCGCCATCGGCGTGAATCACCTTCGCACGACGTTCACGCTCGGCCTCCGCCTGGCGGGCGATCGCGCGCACCATGGTTTCGTTGAGATCCACATCCTTGATCTCGACGTTGGTGATCTTGATACCCCAAGGGTCAGTCGCCTCGTCCAGGATCTGCTGCAGGCTGTGATTGATGGAGTCGCGCTGCGAAAGAATTTCATCCAGTTCATGCTGGCCAAGCACCGAGCGCAGGCGCGTCTGCGCCAGCTGGCTGGTGGCCTGATAGAAATCGGCCACCTTCAATACCGATTTATCCGGTTCCATCACGCGGAAATACACCACGGCGTTGACGCGCACGGAAACATTGTCGCGGGAGATCACGTCCTGCGGCGGCACATCCATGACGGTCACACGCAAGTCCACGCGCGTCATGCGCTGCACGATCGGCACGAGAACAACCAGCCCCGGCCCTTTGGTACCGGTGTATCGCCCCAGTGTCAGCACCACGCCGCGCTGGTATTCCGGCAACACCTTGATCGACGACGAAAGCAGCATGATCACGACGATCACGATAACGCCAACAAAACCGATCATGAGGATTCTCCTTCGCGCACATGCGTGGCAATGATCCGCAACAGCAACCCCTGGCGGCCAATGACCCGCACACGCGCACCGGCGGGAAGCGCCGCCTCGCTTTGCACACGCCAGCGCTCACCGCCGATGCGTGCCCAACCTTCACCGCCCGCCGCGATCGCCTGCAGCAATTCGCCGGTATCCTGCAGCATCTGATCGTCGCCGTTAAACGCGCGCGCACGACGCGCGCGCATCACCAAGCGCAACAGCAGGAGCAGGATCACCATGGCACAGAAGGCAATCCCGGCAATGACACCCAGGTTCACCGCATAGCCGGGTACGTCTGTACGGAACAGCATGACCGAACCCAGCACGAAGGCGATCACGCCACCCACGCCAAGCACGCCCGCGGTGGATACGAACACCTCCGTCAGCAGCAACATGACGCCTAGCAGCATCAAAATCAGCCCCGCATAACTCACCGGCAGCAACTGCAGCGCATACAAGCCGACCAGCAGACAGATGCCGCCGGTGACGCCGGGATAAAACGATCCCGGATGAAAGGCTTCCAGTATGAGTCCATAGATGCCGGCCAGAAGCAGCACATAGGCAATGGTGGGATTGGTGATGACGCCCAGAAAGCGCGCGCGCCAGTTCGGCAGATAATCGCGCACTGGCAGGCCGCGCAGCGAAAGCTTGACCGTCGCGCCATCCACGCGCACGGTGCGTCCATCCGCTTGCATCAGTACCGCCGTGGTATCGGCCGCAATGAAATCGACCACGTGCTGCGCAACCGCTTCGTCCGCGGTAAGCGTGGCGGCACCGCGCACAGCCTGTTCTGCCCACGTGGCATTGCGCCCATGCATTTGCGCCAAGGAACGAATGGTGGCGATGGCGTCGTTAAGTATCTTGTTGTTTTCGGCATCCGATGCCGCATCGCCGCCATTTTTGTCGCTGGATTTGCTCGATGCCGGGGCAATGTTATTCAACGGCGATGGCATGGGTGTACGGCCGCCGATGTCCACCGGCGTGGCGGCACCCAGATGGGTGGCCGGCGCCATGGCGGCAATCGGACATGCATAGAGGATGTACGTGCCCGCTGAGGCGGCACGCGCACCGCCCGGCGCCACATAGCCCAACACCGGAATTTTCGACGCGAGAATGGCGGCGATAATGTCGCGCATCGAATCGAGCAATCCGCCGGGCGTATCCATTTGCAGCACGACGGCTTTCGCACCGTCGTCGTTGGCATGCGCGATGGCGCTGTCGACATATTCGGCGGTCGCCGGCCCGATCGGTCCGGTCAATTGGATACGCGCGACAAAGGCATCGCCGGTAGCCGCTTCAGCGGTTGGGCGCGCCCAAGCCAATGACAGCACGATGCCGGCAATGACGCCCCAGACAATCCAGCCCTTTCGTGACATGAGCGTGGCCTCCCGGCCGACATGGTCACCACGCAGCCGTCGCATACAGTGGCTGCGGCAGGCATATTACGCTGATGCGCGTTGCGCCGTTGTGGTTCGCGCCTTTAGCTGGAGAAGGCGTCAGTGCCCGACGTAGTTCACGCGCCAGACCGAATTGGATCCATCATCGGTCACCAGCAGCGAACCATCCGGCGCGGTGGTCAAGCTCACCGGACGACCCCACACGCGCCCATCCGGCAACACGAAACCCGTAAGGAAGTCCTGGTATTCCCCGCTCGCCTTGGCGGTATGGTGGCGCGGTATGCGAATCACCTCGTAACCCACGCGTGTCGCTTTGTTCCAGGAACCATGCTCGGCGGCGAACAGGTCGCCCTGATATTGCGCGGGGAAGTGATCGGCTTCGTAGAACGTGATCTGCAGCGATGCATTGTGCGGCTGCAGGATAACGTCCGGCGTAATCACCTTGCTTTGCAGTTCCGGATGCTTGCCCGCATGGCGCGGATCCTGATGACCGCCCATATACCACCACGGCCATCCGTAAAAGCCACCTTCGCGCACGGACGTGATGTAGTCCGGCACGAGATTGTCGCCCAGCCCATCGCGCTCGTTGACGGTGGTCCAGAGCTGCCCATTCTTAGGGTCGATGGCAATGCCCGACGGATTGCGTATGCCCCATGCATAAATGCGCCTGTTCGAACCATCCGGATTGAACGCCAGAATGTTCGCGCGATATTTTTCTGCGGGCGAGGTATCCGGATCGTTGACGTTCGAAGCCGAACCCACCGCCACGAACATGACTTTATTGTCCAGCGAAAAGGCGACATCCCGCGTCCAATGCCCTTCGCCGTGCGGCAGATCCGCAATGTGTTCGGCGGGACCGCGCGCCTTCAAATCACCATTGCGATACGGGAAGCGCACCACCTCATCGGTATCGCCCACGTAAACCCACTGCGGATTCGGCCCCACGGGATAGAAGGCAATGCCGTAAGGCCGATTCAAATGCGTTGCGAACACCGCGGTTTGCGCGGGCTTTCCAGCCGCGGTCATGCCGCGATAAATACGAATTTGGCCGCTTCCGCTTTCAGCAAGAAAAATATCGCCGTTGGGCGCGGTGCGAATCACACGCGGTGTATCCAACCCTTCCGCGTAAAGATTGACTTTGAAACCTGGTGGCGCCTTGGGCAGCGCACCCTCGGGTCGCGGTGCCATTTCCGGTGCATTGCTCGCCGAATGGGTGGTGTACGGCGGTGGCAGATCGTTCAGCGTGATCTTGCGCGTCTTGCCCGGTTCTTCGTAACGGAAATCGGTAAATGGCGGAGTGGGTGGCGGCGTGTTGACCGGCGAACCGGCGGCAGCGCTCTGCTCGATCGCGACCGGCTTGGCCGTAGGCAGCACCTTCAGATAAGCCACAATCTGCCAGCGCTCTTTTTCCGAAAGACTTGCCCACGACGGCATGCCATTGGCAACCGCGCCTTTGGTGATAAACCAGAACAGCGCACCTTCCGTCGCCTGCTGCGTGGGCCCTTGCGCCAGCGCCGGAATATTGCCGGTGCCCTGCCCCGAAACGCCGTGACAACTTGCGCAATGCATCGCGTACAGCGCACCGCCGGCATGAATGGCCGTCGGCTGAGCATGGTATGGGTTGGCGACGGCCGACGCCGTACCCGGTGCACCATGGAATGTATCGGATGTCTGTGCGAACGCGACCGGAAGGCCAAGGCATATCGCCAGGGCAACACACACCACACGGGGTGATATCGACAACACGAACGCATGCTTCGTCATGGCCGCCTCTGATCGCGATCAACGGATAATGGTGCGTTATCCCGTATCGGATAAACGCATCGCGGGTATTGTCAGACCATTACCGTTGCAGAGGGAAGCACGATGCTGCCGAAAAACTGCCGAATCCCCTCACCCCTGCCAGAGGTCATGCTTCGGAATCGTCATCGGGCTCCACGTCAATTTCACGGAAGTAGCGGTCGATCAGGTTGCGAGCCTCTGCTTCCCAACGCGCGCCGCCACCGCCGGTCACGCTATGACGGCGCGGCTCATCCGGAAAATCGATGACACCGCTGCGCGAATCGGCGCCTCCGTCATACTCGTGTGTGAACTTGATACCGCGGTACTCGCCCCATTGCTGATCGGAACTCATGCGCTACATACCTGCCGTTGGCTATGCGTCAGCGCGCAAGTGTAAGAGAACGGCGCGCCAGGGCGCAGTATGACGAACGATCAGGCCGCCCTCGCACGTACCTTTGTGTCGCCGGGCGCCACCGATCGACGGTGAGAAATCGACACGCTCAGCACACCCAGTGCAATACCGATCAGCGCCAGAGCCAGCCCGCAAGGCACTTGCGACAGCAGGCGCGCCAGCTTGGCGGCGCCGTACCAGGAATGCGGATTGGTGACGAACGCGCACGCGCCCGGGCAAACGCCATGAACCCAGGCCATAACGGGCGGCTGATGGGTCCAATAGCCGTCGTGCAGCCATTTGAGGCCCTGAAAGCCGAGCCACAGCACCGATGCCATGTTCAGCATCACGGCAGCCAGCCATAGCGAAAAGGCCACCACTTCCCGTACCACGTCCCCCAGGCGCTTTATCGTCATCGTCACGTACCTGCCAAGCTGCGGCATGAATGCACGCAAGCTCATGCATATCTCGTGCCCGGCTGGCGGTCATGGTATCGCTTGCCAGGGCCGTGCTAATGGTGACCGTGCTAATGATGATTGCAGCGGTAAAGCGCCTGGCTGCGCGCCTGATCGTATTCGGACTGAGTCATGGCGCCCGTATTGAGCGCATTTTGAAGATCGGTCATTTGCTTGCCGCAGGAATCCTCGTTCTTGACGACAGTCTTCGATCCGCCGCACGCGGCAACGCTCATGCAGAACGCCACCATCATGGTTGCGAGCATTGACTTGATCATGTCACGCACCCTAGTTGGCTATTGGTGAGCGTGATGGTATCGGCCGCCGCCGAATCTCCGCTGACCACAAAACAGGCTCATGCGCGCGCTTCACGCAGATATGACCGTCGCTCGACACATCCGTGCCTTTTCCCTTAAGTCGGCGACAAAACGGCCGATACCGCTGCTGAACCTCATCAGCATCCGAGGTTTCGCACCATGGTCCAGAAGGGGAACTGTCATGAACCTATCGGTAGTCGAAGAACTGATGCTGCACAACCTCTCCTGCTCTCAATGCCGTGCTGGCGAACCATGCCTGGTCGCCGAGCACATTGAAGACAGCTGGCCGCGCCGGGTGGCGCTGGAAGCGGCGATGAGCATTCGCCAGATCTCCACGCTCGATGAAGCACCGCACGTAGTGGCGTGAACCTTTGCGATCGCAATAAACGTAATCGCTTTTGTTACTGCAGAGCGAGTGCTTCGATCAAGGTGACTTGTGCGTGATCTCACGCGCTTGCCGGCGTACGCGCGCGCTGCGCGTAATACCATAAATGCCGATCAACAGCCATGCCACCTGCATGAAGAATGCCGGCGCATTGAATGCACCAAACACCAGCGACAGCATCACGCCGGCTGCACCCAGCACATTCATGAGCTGATAGATCAAGCCATTGCCATGCAGCTTATGCGCCTGCAGCAGCAGGTAGGCCAGTAATACGAGCACCACGCCAATGTAGCCGGCCCAATCGTGCCAGGTGACCGTCATCGCGCACTCCTTTGACGCAATGCTTCGAACAGAACAACGCCCGTAGCCACGGATACGTTGAGGCTTTCCATCGAACCGGGCATGGGGATCTTCGCCACGAAATCGCAGGTTTCGCGGGTAAGTCGACGCAAGCCCTCGCCTTCGCTGCCAAGCACCAGCGCCACGGGTCCCTTGAGGTCGATGTCGTAAATGGATTGTTCGGTATCACCAGCAAGCCCGGTGATCCACACCCCGGCATCCTTCAATGCACGCAGGGCACGTGCAAGATTCGTGGCCGCGACCAGTGGCACGCGATCGACGCCACCGGCGGATGCGCGACGCACCACCGGCGTAATGCCTACCGCACGATCTTTCGGCACGATCACTGCCGTAACACGGGCCGCCGCGGCGCTACGCAGACATGCACCCAGGTTATGCGGGTCGGTGACGCCATCCAGCACCAATACCAAGGCATCGCTGCCCGCATTTTCCAAGAGTTCCGGCAAATCATGCTCGGTAGCAAGCGGTGGCGCCTGATAAAGGGCGACGACGCCCTGATGCCTTGCTTCGCCGGCCACACGATCGAGCTGTTCGCGCGGACGGTGGTGCACGGGTATTTTCAGCGCCTTGGCCTTCTCCGCCAATTCATGCACGCGCGCGTTGCGCTGGCCGTTTTCCACCAGCACTTCGCGCACGCGTTCGGCGTCGTTGGCCAACGCGCCTTCGACCGGGTTGATCCCGACGATCCAACTTTCACTCATCGTTTGCCTTTCGGTTTCGTGGTGCGGCTTTTTGCTACCGCCCGCGGTTTGCGTTTAGCGGCCGGCGCACGTTCAGCCGCCTTGGCCTTGGTAGGCTTGCCGGCGACGTTGCCTGCGGCCTTCCTGGTCGTGGTCCTGGTGCCCTGCTTTTTCCCACCAACGTTATCGCGCGCGGGTAGCGGCGGAAGCGAGGGAAGCGGCTTGCGGCCCGAAGGAAGCGAATAGCGCTCGCCTGCCGCCGCCTCATCGTAAGCCCGCGGCGTGGACGGCGGAACGAATACCTGTGTCGCTTCGGGCGCCTTCTTTCTTGTGGGCTGCATCAGGCGGAAATCGATCTTGCGATCTTCCAGGCTGGCGCGCAGCACCTGCACGCGCACGTGATCGCCCAGACGGAACTGCAGGCCGCTGCGTTCGCCCTTCAGCAGATGGCGAATGGGATCGAAGTGATAGTAGTCGTTGGACAACTGGCTGATATGCACGAGCCCTGACACCTTCGATTCATCCAGCTCCACGAACAAGCCGAACGAGGTTACGCCCGTGACGACACCTTCAAATTCCTCGCCGACGTGCTTGGCCATCCAGGCGCAACGGAAGCGCTCATCCACATCCCGCTCGGCTTCTTCGGCACGACGCTCACGTTGTGAGCAGTGCACAGCCATCGCCGCCATCGTCGCGTCGCTGTAGTGATAGGCAGAGGGTTTACCACCCTTCAAAGCATGACGGATCGCCCGATGCACCAGCAAATCCGGATAACGGCGAATCGGCGAGGTGAAGTGCGCGTACGCCTCCAGCGCCAGGCCGAAGTGACCGCGGTTATCGGGCTGATAGGCGGCCATACTCTGCGCGCGCAGCAGCACGGATTGAATCAGCTCGCGCTCGGGGCGATCTTTCACCATGCGCAGCACGTCGGCGAAATCGCCCGGCGTTACATCTTCCAGCGGCGGCATGCGCAACTTGAACTCGCGCAGGAACTGCTGCAGGTCTTCGTATTTTTCGGCCGGCGGAGGCTCATGCGCGCGGTAGAGCGCGGGAATCTTTCGCTTGGATAGAAACTCGGCCGCCTGCACGTTGGCGGCGATCATGCATTCTTCGATCAGCTTATGCGCGTCGTTGCGTACCACGGCGCCCACGGCCTGCACTTCGCCGGTCTGATCGAGGCGAAATTTCACTTCTGGCGTCTCGAAATCGATCGCACCGCGACGGCGGCGCTGTTCGGCCATCGCCTTGTACAAGGCATGCAGGTTTTCCAGTTGCGGCAGAACATCGGCAAGCTCGTGGCGCGCGTCGGCCTCGCGCAGACCGACGGCCTGCCACACTTTGTCGTATGTGAGGCGCGCATGCGAAAGCATCACGGCGTCATAGAACTTGGATTTCGTTACCTCGCCGGTGGCATCCACCTGCATGTCGCACACCATGCACAGGCGTTCCACCTTCGGGTTGAGCGAGCAAATGCCGTTGGACAAGGTTTCTGGCAGCATCGGCACGACGAAGCCAGGAAAGTAGGTGGATGTGCTGCGCTCATAGGCTTCCTTGTCGAGCGCGCTGTCGACGGGTACGTAGTGCGACACATCGGCGATCGCCACCACCAACCGCCAGCCGCCACCGCGCCTGGGTTCGGCGTAGACGGCATCATCGAAATCGCGCGCATCCGCACCATCGATAGTGACCAGCGGCAGCTTGCGCAGATCGGTGCGGCCTTCGCGCTCGGCGGGCGTCACCTCCGGCTCCACCTCTTCCGCTTCGCGCAACACTTGCGGCGGCCATTCGTGCGGCAGGTCGTAACTGGCGATGGCCATGTCCACTAACAAGGACGGCTGCAAGCGCTCGCCCAGCACGGTGCGGATGACGCCCAGCGGGCCACGATAGGCGGCCGGCGGGTCGGTGATTTCCGCCACCACGATCTGCCCGGATCGCGCGCCGCGCTCCTGCCCCGGCGCGATCATCACGTCCTGATGCAGGCGGCGATCGTCCGGCACCACCAGGGTGACGCCATTCTCGATCACCACCCTGCCAACCAGTCGCGGCGAGCGCCGCTGCAGTACTTCAACGATGGAGCCCTGCCGCCGCCCACGTCGGTCCATACCCACCACGCTGGCGAGCACGCGATCGCCATGCAGCACGCTGCGCATCTGATAAGGCGAGAGGTAAAGATCGTCGCCACCTTCGTCCGGCCGCAGGAACCCATAGCCTTCGGCATTGGCCAGCACCACGCCCGGAATCAGGTCCAGCTTGCGGGCCGGCGCATAACCATCGCGTCGGCCAAGCAACAACTGACCGTCACGCACCATCGCGGTGAGGCGCTTGGTTAAGGCGGCAATGCTGTATTCGTCATCGAGCTTAAGCGCCTCGGCGATGCGCGCCTGGGTCAGCAACTCACCCCGCTCTTCGAGCAGCGCGAGAATGGCCTCGCGGCTGGGAATGGGCCGCTCGTAGCGCTGGGCTTCACGGTCCGCGAAAGGATCGTGCCGCCCCTTGAACACCTCCTCGCCTGCGTCGGAACGACGACTGCGACGCGTCGTTCGGGGAGCGCCCGCATGGATATTGGGGGGCCTGACCGCCTTGGGCGGCGCCGTGTGCTTGCCTGGTTTCTTTTTCTTGATCACGTCCTAGTATGGCCTTGATGGATGCCTTCATAAATGGTCAGCCGCACGTTGGCAGACGATGACCGCGCAATTCGACAAATTGTTGACAACCCTGCCCTCGACCCTTACTCTACGCGGCTCGCACAGCCCGAAAGGCGCGAGCGACACCTGCCCAGGTGGCGGAATTGGTAGACGCACTAGTTTCAGGTACTAGCGGGTAAAACCGTGGAGGTTCGAGTCCTCTCCTGGGCACCAAACATCAAAGGCCAAGGCATCGAGCAGCCTTGGCTTTTTTGTTTCCAGAGTCTGAATGACCCGCGCATCCACCCATACACATTCACTCGGCGCGATGGCCGTCCATGTACGCTTCGTGCTCCGCGAAGAACATCTCCTTCGCTGCGAGCAGCAACTCTTTCCCACCATCCACCGTGCCCGATGCCGGCACTCCCGTTTGTCTGGCGAAGCGTCATCGCCACAGAGATAACTGATGCGACAGCTTTTGGTGGATCGATGAAACACGTGCCTGTCAGCGACGCACTGTAAAAGACATTCAACCTGTTCCACCTTGTGAGTGGCGCACCATGTGCTGCGCACGCAAGGAATCTGGCTGACCGACCCACCGGATCCATGCTGCGGTTTCTATCGGCAAACTGACGTTTCGTCCGTGCTCACCACACTCCATCATCAGGATCACGCTGCGTTGCCATCGCACTGCGCATAGTGCGGAGCAATTCGTCGTCGAAGCTGATGTAGAAACCAACCGAGCTACTCAATCCCGTTGAGTGAACGTCAGCAAGCTCGGATGTAATGGGAACGACGGTCGGGCGTGGCAGCGGCTGCTGAGGGACAACCATGAGTAAGCCTGGATTGAATAATCCGGCTTCGAATAAGCCGGCGTTTGAAGATGGGCACTTCTATTCTCCCATTGTGAGTCAGCGAGAGGTTGCCGCAGATAAAACTCGCATCTGGCAAAAAAGAGCGAGATTGCCTGCCATCGACCTTAACCCACCCCTTCATCGAGAGCTTCTCCATCATCGCTTTCCCGCACTCGTGGATGGCTTTGATTACCCCACAACAGGCGTCGACGATTCAGAGCTCAATCGCTTCTACGAAGATAACGGACAGTTTGAAAATCTCGATCCAAGAGTACTCTTTTGCATGATGCGTATGCTCAGGCCCAAGCGAATCGTTGAGGTCGGATCGGGCTATTCCACCTTGCTAATGATGGATGTGAATGAACGTTTTCTTGGCAGCGAGGTTCACATCACCTCCATTGAACCTTACCCGCGCCCCTTCCTACCCATAGCAGAGGTAAATGGAAGGATCAGGCTTCTACGCCATCGCGCACAAGATGTCGACATGCCCATTTTCGATCAATTGCGTGAGGGGGACATACTCTTTATCGACTCATCGCATGTCTCCAAGACAGGCAGTGATGTAAACCACCTATTTTTGGACGTACTCCCTCGCTTGCATCATGGCGTATACGTCCACATCCACGACATCTTCCTACCCTGGGAGTATCCGGAGGAATGGGTCATCAAGGAGGGTAGATCCTGGAACGAGCAGTATTTGCTCAATGCATTCCTTCAATTCAATAAGGAGTTCCGTGTGATATTTGGTGCATGCTATGCATCAAGGCAATTCCCCGATGCCGTAAAGAAGCTGACGGGTATCCGCCACCCGGGCGGCGGAAGTTTCTGGATGCGCCGTCGGCGGCCAGTCGGAGCACTTGCACCCACCGTCCGAAGAGTGCTTGCAGACTTTCGAAAGCAGGGATACTGGCGCCCCTAGATCCAACCCCAGGCCTCCGATGCACTCGGACCACCAGCGGCCCCATACATAGGCCCGCAACTCAACCCCGCTCCAATTCGCTCTTAAGCAGCGTAAGGCGCGTCTTGCCATCTGGAAGAAAATGGGTACCGAAGCGTACCAATCCCGTCTGCTGCAGATGGCATGTCAACATAACATTCAAGAGCACGCCTGGCTGGGCGTCGGCGATTTCGATGTCGATAGCCTTCAACCTGGGCTCGTATTTCAGGAGGGTTTGTTCCATCACCCGCTTGAGCCGCAAGGTGGAGGCGGGAAGATCGCGGTAGACCTCGGTCAAATCGTCCAAACCGTAGTCGGGTATATGCAGCAAACCGTTGCGGCGACTATTGAGGATGCGTTGGATGTTGTCCTGCACCGAAAGGAAGGTTTGCGTCGCGGGGTCAAAATCGTCTACCGCAGTACCGTTAGCGAAATGCCCTGTTATTTTTTCGAACAACCCGGGGCCACTTCGGTTCATGCAAATAGCTCCTAAGCGGACTTGAGATCGATGGTCATGCCTTCTTCTTCGGTGTAACCAAGCCGAAGCTCCGGTGACCACTGTCGTTGCGTGCCGCACACCGGCAATTCTGGTGAAGGCGCCGGCAAAATCTGCCGACCGAACAGATTGTTGGTGTCGCGGGCACCGGAGTCGGATAATTGACAGGCATCCACAAGGGCGGCCACCAACATCTCATCGCACATGATTTTCGCCCCGAGAGGATTTAGGATTGTGGGAAAATCGCGCGCCGCCATAACGCTCTCAGATAGTCAGTGCGACGCCTGAGCCATACGATCTCAGGCGTGGATGCGCGCGCAACGGTCGTTGCACGGTTAAATCTCAAGAACGCTCGTTCCAAGTATCGGCGTGAACGATGTTGCCATCTTTATACGCCCAGGTAATTTTTTCGTAGCGCAATTCCACTTCCTCAATATGATTATGTTTCTCATAGTCCGGATTCTTGATGTCGAGCATTTTCGGTTTAACGGCCACCACCTTCACATTGTCAAGTTTGGTGTTGAAGTATTCCTTTTCCTTGCCTGCGTCATCGATCTTGTACCACCTGACCTCTGCAGACTTAAGCGTTTGACCACTAGTCACGGCTTTATACAGATACGGCGTGGACGCATCCGTTTCCTTGGTTAGTGTAATTGCCTTGTGCACACGCGTGCCCGTCAGCTTGCCGGTGTTTCCATCTGTGGGTATGTGAATACCGTGATCGAAGGCGATGATTTCGACGCTTCCTTCGCGACCATTCACAGTCACGGAACCTTTGATGTCAGCGCCACCATCGTCCTTGATCCACATATATGCCGGAATTGCCATACCACTTCTCCTTTTTAGGAACAGGCCGGATGGCCTTTGGTTGAGTCGCTGCCGTCGTCGCGGCAGTCGGGAATCAAGGTAATCTCGACGCGGCGATTGAGGGCGCGTCCTGCTTCGATGTCGTTGGAGGCCCTGGGTCGCGTATCGCCATAGCCCTGAATGGCAAAGCGTGTCGCCGACAAGCCTGATGCGTCGATAAGCCAATCCCGCACCGCAGCCGCGCGCGCCAGAGACAACTTAAGGTTGGCGTCGGGCGAACCCACCGAGTCGGTATGACCGGCGATCAGCACGCGTTTGTCCGGGTGCGACTTGATCATCTCCAACACCCCAACCAGCGCACGGTTAGAACCAGGATTCAGCACGGCGCTGCCCGTGTTGAACATCGACATGCTGTTGAGCTCGATCATGGATGGGGGTGCGGCCGGCGGCCGATAATCGGCGATTACCCTGTCAACGATGGGTACCCACAGCGAGCCACGGTACAGGCCGAAATCAAGCCGCATTGGCACACCCGCGTTCGCGTAATGCTCCAGTTCGTCACGATCGTGCTTGATCAACGCAAGCGCATCCAACCGCACTGCATCCTGTGTCGAAGGGATGGCTTGGTAGCGTGCGAGGTTATCCGCCAACCGCTTCATCAGGGTTCGGTTCTGATCAGCAGACGCCACCGTACCCGCACCGAAGAAAACAGTGAGCGCCATAACGGCGTGCGCGAGTGCGCGCGGCCAAGCGCGGCGTATTGGTTGACGGGGCATACCTGCAAGCAAGGCATCTGGCAATGGATAGCGTGGCGATGCGCGGCCCTTCGTTGATGCACCGGTCAGCCCCGTCAACTGGGCAACGAAACAGCCAAATGGTGCACCGGAGACGGGCACGCCCGGCACGACCGTGACGCCGAATGCCATCACATGCAGTGGTGAGCGACCATCTGCCCATAGAGGCCAGAGCGCCTTGCTGCTCCAACGTACCAGCGCATCAAGCAAGGCAAAGCGAAGTCCGCGGCTCTCTGGCTCGGCAGGTGACGCAGCAAGCGCGTAGCGCTGCAACCGTGATGTGAGAAAGTCGGGTAACGCATGGGCATCCAGTGGCACAGAACCGGACGTGCCGAACCACGGACACTCGCCTTTTCCCCACGGCGTTTGTGCGTACACGGCTAAACATGCCGGCAAGGTATAGCCCACTGCCCTGCTTGCCGCGCCTATCGCAGACCTCCACGGTTTCCACGCGGCGGCAGCCAACGTGTCAGCGTTGCCTTGATCGGCAGCAATCAACAAAGCAACCGCATCCGGCCCCTGTCCATTTCGCCAGCGCTTTAGGGCATCCGCCACGTGCATCAGTGTGACGGGCATATCACATCGCACCCAGATGGCCGCGTCCGTGATTCGTACGATGTCATCGCCCCATGCGCCAGACATAGCATTCGGATCACCCACGGTGATCACCAATGGTGTATGACGCTTCAGTCCTGAAGGCAATGTCCGTAGCGTGCCATTGACTTCCGTCAGTATGCGGGCCGTCGTACGTCGCCGTGTGCGTGCGCGACGCGTTATTCCAATCAGCGATGCAGCCGTCACCAGCACCATCACTGCACCCAGCAGTAGATTCCGCTCCCCGGACCAGGGCGAGCAGTAGCCAAGCCACGTCAGGACGAGCAACGTGATCCACAGAATCTGGAGACGGTACGGATAAGCCGACACGCGTCTTCCCTCAGAGCAACAGTTGTGCGGCGGCCGCGTCAAGCCACCTGTCAAGCAACACCCAAAGCGTGACGGCGATGGCGACCGCCAGCAGCACGCAAGCCGGCAGCGACACGTTCGCGAACCAACGTTGGCGAGCTGCCGAGCGCACCACGATACCGCCCGTTGCTTCATCCGATACGCCAAGGTGCTGCTGCAGCGCCTTGATCATGGCGGCGCGCGCATCGCGCCGTTCAAGCACAAAGCGTCCTCGGAAACCCAAAACGAGCACGGCCAAAAAAATGGCCAGCAACGTCCGCTCTGCCTGTGGCTGATGTAAGCGTTGCTGCATGCGCGCGATCAACGCTTCGCCCGCATCGTGCGTGCCGAATTCTGCCACCTGCAAGGGCTCGCGCTCCCATTCGTCACGGTCGCTGCCCTTGAGAGAACTAAGAGCAGCTTCATCCAGCAACGCACATTGCGCATAGACGGCATCACGGATGACATCGTCCGACTGATTGTCGATTTTGAGTTCCGCACGTAGACGTTGGACCTGTGCGTGGCTCGATTGTCGCAAGTCATCAAACGAAGGCGAAGAAGCGCCCCGTCGCAACGCCGTGACGGTTAGGGCCGTATCACGCAGTGCAATAGGTAACAGGGCGCTGCTCATGGACGTTCTGAGTGTCATGTCGGCAGCACCGCATACAGTTCCAGTGACACGTCAGGAATCGACGTCGGCACGTAAATCTGACAGGCACGGGCGTCCACCATGCGCTTGAACGCCGGATGCGTAACGTCCAACGCAAAATAGTGGTTTTCGATGCGAATCGGAATCGCCGCTGGCAGCCGTGACATCACCCGCAACGGAATACCCGGCAGCGCCGAATTGACAATGTGCTGAACATCATCGGGTGCACCGATCTTGCACAGGCGAGGAAACTGCTCAAGAAGTTCGTGCGCTGGCACGGCCGCGCGCACGGCGAGGTAATAGTCGGCGTTTTCCACCAATCGTGGATCATTGAACAAGCCCGACCAAGCGGTTGAGCGCGGGCGGTCCAACGCGATCGGTACCACACTCGACGGAATCACTGTGTCCAGCAGCGTACGAATCAATGCTTCCAGCTTCGCAAAAACGGGCTCAGGTTCGTGATGGTCGTAGAGAGGAATCGACTGCAAGGTCTCACTCATCGAGAAGGTCAATAGTGAACCTGCCAATCGCGCCAATACTGCGTAAAGCCGCTCGGGATGCTGGTCCGGCGCCTGGCACAGGCGGTTCAATTCGGGCCACGTTGTGTTCACGCTGTGCAGCAGCCAGAACAACGAGACGTCAGCGACGGCGTAATCGGCGATATGGTCCGACCGCTCTTTGCGGCGCTGTGAGAGGCTTGCGCTCTTGGCCGCTAGGATGTCGCAAAGCCGCTGCATGCGCGCAACAAGATGAAAGCTCGCCGACAATTGCAGGCACGGTGGCACATAGTCGGTATCTAACTCGAACCGGCCCTGCGTATTTCGCACAAGCCGTCCAATTGGACAGGTTACGTAATCGGCGTGTGGCTCGAGATCGAACAGCAGTGCGAGTGAATGACGTTCCACGCATATTTCTTCCTTAGCCTCTCCGTGAAGATCGGCCACCTGCAGGTACTCGCGCGAAAAACGGCGTGGCCTGGCCGGCTTTTGCCCATCCTTTACGCAGTTAGCACCTTGCGGATCGAGCAACGGCAACCCCACCAGTACGATCGCGAACTCGATATGCTTCGGCACGTCGTCAAGGCTGCGCGCGGGAGGCAATCGATCGGCGATATCCGTATCGATCCACGTACCGTCGGGCAAGCACAGCGTCAAAGCATTCAGGTGCACGCGCTCCACCGATAGCGCCTGTTTGTCGAATGCAACGGCCTGAACCCCCCACGATTCAGGGCTTGCGATGCGCGCGACTTGTTTATCGCAGTAGCTGTTCCACAACCCTTGCTGTTGAAAGTGCTGGGGCGACATAAAGATGCCTTTCGCCCACAGCGGTCTTGTGATCTTCATCGTATTTGACTTGGTCGACCTTGACTTGATTGCTTACATTCCCTTACCGCAACACTCGCTTCTCGACATTCGACCGAAAGACGCTCGAATGCTTTTGAGCGCCTCGCACAAGGCATTGAGATTGGATTCGGGCTGTACCGGAATGACGATGTGACGTTGATTCCTTGCAACGAGCGAGCACTCATTGCGTTTTCCCATTGAAAAGAATCCGGGCCTCTGCGGCGTACGTTCAGTCCGTCGCAGAAGCACACATATAGTGTTGCGGGAAATCGTCCGACGCTTATTCCTTAGCTTTTGGCATCTGAGACACAAGCGATAAGCCGATATCCATACCTTCCACCTGGAAGTGCGGCACGACGAAGAGCTTGATACGGAAGAAGCCTGGGTTGTCCTCGATATCTTCCACGATGACCTTGGCCTCGCGCAGCGGGTGGGATGCCTGTAGCTCATCACCCGGATCCTTCATCTCAGTCACGAGATCCTTAATCCAGTTATTGAGCTCGTTTTCGAGCAAGCGGCGATCCTTGGTGGTGCCGATGTTCTCGCGCTGAATCAGCTTGAGGTAGTGCGCAATGCGCGACAGCAGGAAGATGTACGGCAAACGCGCATTGATGCGACTGTTGGCGGTGGCTTCCTTCGTCTCGTACAAGGTCGGCTTCTGGGCCGAGTTGGCCGAGAAGAAACAGGCAAAATCACGATTCTTGTAATACGACAGCGGAATGAACCCGAGATTGGCGAATTCGAATTCGCGCGTTTCTGGAATCAGTACCTCAGTGGGAATCTTCGCCTGATTGCCGGTGCCCAGGTCGTACATGTGAATCGGCAGATCTTCGACCAGTCCGCCGGCTTGCGGGCCGCGCACCTGCACGCACCAGCCGTTCTTGACGAAACTCTGCACCATGTTCACGGCGAAAGCGAACGCGGCATTGGTCCACAGATAGCGGCTATGATCGGGACCCTTTACGCCTTCCGTATAATTGAACGCGCGTACGGGTGTCGAGTCCGGCCCATACGGTAAGCGGGCCAGCACACGCGGCATCGTAAGGCCGACATAACGGGCATCGTCGGTTTCGCGGAAGCTCTTCCACTTCAGGTATTCGGCACGATCGAAGTAGTTGCCGATGTCCTTGATGCTTGCCACCTCTTCCATCGTATCCTTACCGAAGAAAGCCGCGCCCACTGCGCCGACGAACGGCATATGCGCCGCCGCGGCCACTTTGGAAACATTGCGCAACAGTGCGATGTCTTGCGCACTGCGATCGAACTCGTAGTTGGCAATCACCGCACCGATGGGTTCACCACCGGGCGTGTCGTATTCCTGGATATAGGTGTGGCGGTATAAACCGCTCTGGATGACCTCAGGCGTGTCCTCGAAATCCTGGCGCAGCGCCTCTTTCGAAACATCGAGCACTTCGATCTTGACATTCTTGCGAAAATCCGTGCGATCGACGAGAAACTTAAGGCCGCGCCAGGCCGACTCAATGCGCTGAACAACGTCGTGATGCATGATCGCATCGACCTGCTCGCTTATCCTCGCATCGAGCTGGCCGATGAGGAAGTCCAGCAAACTCTTGTCCAGACGGTCAACCGGCTGCGATGCCCCGTGGAGCGTCTTCAGCAATACACTGATGGCTTGCGTCACACGCTCATCGGGTGATGAATCGAACAGCGCATCAGCGCTCTGGAAGCTTTCCACTGGGCGCGTTCGGGACACCGGTGTAAGGTTAATTTTCTCACACAGCGATTGATACACGCTCGTTGCCGGCGGGTCGAGTACCACGGTGTCCGCCAAGGCTTCCGGGGAATGGTGTTCATTGTTACCCATAATAAAAGACTCTCCTTGTCAGGCCTCAGGCTTGGGACAGCGCGCTGCCGCTGATCATATGCAACTCATCGCGCAGGCGGTGCGAAAGAGTCTGATCTTTAAGTATCTTCTCCAATTCGCGTCGGAACGTTGCGTTGTCGAGCAAGTTGGACTTGAGATCACGGAGAAGATGGCGTGCCGCCATCAATGTACGCAGCTCTGGTACTTTGCTTGCGATCACTTCCGGCTTGAAATCGTCCATCGACGTAAAATCAATGTCGACCGACATATCCGTACCATCGCCCGCCAGCTTGTTTTCGATGGTGATCGTTGCCTTGGGGTGGCAAACGGCCAGCACCGCATCGAAATTGTTCTTGTTGATATCGATTCTCTGACGCTCCGCGACTGCACGCGTATCTTGGCCGTTGCTGAAATCCCCTGTCACGAGCAACTTTAGCGGCAGCTCCATTTTCTTTTGCGCACCGCCGGTGTGCAGATCCAACTTGAGGTTAATCCTCGCCTTCGGCAATTCGTTCTGATAACTGGTGCTCATCAAAGATCCTTCTGATCGTGGGCAAGACGTATTCCATGCACGGGCTGTGATTAATACCACGTGCCCTTCGAATTGCGAGTAGGAAAGCCCTGATTGATCTATCAACGATTTGCACCTGTTGTGTGAGTGACCTTGTTTGCGAACAAAACACCTTTTATGTTCGTCGCCTCCAAGCAAGATCAAATCGCATGTGGACACACCATGCGTCGCCTGTCACTCGCCACGGAAAGGAACGAAACGGATGTCTGCACGCACTGTTGCCACCACCGCCGCCGATCGCTTGACTGGCCGGCAGTCATACTTTGTGAATGTTCCCGGCGTACCCAGTGCCGACGCGCTATCGGTGGTGTCCAGCCGCATCGTGGAGCGCATGGGCGAGCCCTGGCGCATCACCCTGGAACTCACCCATCCCGACGAGCTGCTGCGCCCTGATTACCTCAATAAAGAGGCCAGCTTCACCATAGCGACTGAAGAAGGCGTACTGCGCCAATTCCACGGCCGCATCAGCAGGTTCAGCGAGCTCGGCACAACGAAGGATCTCACTGCCTATCGCTTCGTGATCGACGCCCACGCCGCGCGGCTTCGCCCTATTCCCACCAGCCGCATCTTCCAGCAGCAGACCACGCCGCAAATCATCGAGGCGATACTGCGTCGGCATGGCTTCAAGGGACACCAATTCGCTTTCACCTTGCGTCGCAGCTATCCGCAGCACGCCTTTCGCCTGCAACACCATCTTAGCGACTGGAACTACATCCGCCTGCTGATGAAACAGGAAGGCATCTATTGCTACAGCACGCAAGGCGAGCATGGCGATGTGCTGATATTTGCCGATGACATCGACCATTACATCTATCAGCCCACACTCACCCTGCCGTATCGCGAACCGTCTGGTCTGAAGCCAACGAGCGAGGCGATCCTGTCGCTGCACACGCATGCGCGCACTGTGCCGCAATCCTTCCTCGTCGCCGACTACAACCCCGATCAGGCGTGGGAGCGCT
>NZ_QRBE01000020.1 GCF_003363155.1 Dyella monticola
GCCGCGCATTGCGCGCGGCGTGTAGGGCTACAGGAAAAAACCTGCTCGTTTTGTCGGAATCAGCTGCTTCCGTTTTGACGAATGCCCACTTTGGCTTGACGCCGCGCCGTCGGCGCGGTGGTGAAGTAGGTGAAATGCACCTCTGCGGGAGCACGCGAACGTGCGGGTGCCGTATGATCAAGCGTAACCATCATTGACTCCTGTTTAGTTTGTGGTGGCCAGCGGGTCGTTTGAGGTCTGAACTCAGGCGATCCGCGATACTTCACATCATGTCGGGCGTGTCGCGGTCATCACTCGGATGGGCACGCCCGACTACCGCACCTTCGCATAAAGCGCAGCGGGAAATCTGTCGGTGCCGGGTGCTTTGGTACGTTGGCGAATGCCTACGCGTCCTACGCGAAGCATGAGTGAGCCGGGTTATCTCATCGTGGCGCGAACGCGTTGAACGCGTGGCTGTTTGACGTCAATAGCCACTGTCGCTTATGCGTGCACGCTTGGCTAACGCGAAGAGGGTGACCTCTTTTGTGGCGCCTCAAGCAAGGTCGAGCCGAGCCGCAACAGGCCACAGATGAAATAAATGCGTGCGCGTGTCTTCCTTGGTTCGCGGGTGGGCGTCGACCGTGTATCCGGGTTCTTTGCAGCACTCATTTTTTATAACGCCCGCTCGCGGTGGGTTTTCACGCAGTCTTCACTAGTCCTTCATTCCAATTCCACAGGTCGCGCAAGGCGGACGGAAGGAACAGGGGAAGGGAATGTCAGGGATGCCCGCTGGAGGCTCGGGCTGGGCCTGTGATTTCGGTCAGCGCGCCGTCGCCATCGACCGTTACGTCGGATCAGCGATACCAGAAGCCGATCATGTTCAGCAGAACATCCAGCCGCGGGGCGCCAGTCCCCTTGGCGAAAACATAAGCCCGTACAACGGCGACTCCACAACAGATATCCAGTGGCCGCGCAGCGACGTGGTCCGGACTCACACAGGCGCGTGATTTATTTTCGAAGCGCGAGCCTGCATCAGCACCGGCTGTTCTACATGAAGCAGATGGAAGGCTATTTCGGTGCGACGACTAGGACGGCAACAACATGCGAGGTCATGGATGGCAGATCGTCAAACGTAGGATCACGAGCGTTAGGAACGCTCATCGCTTAGGAGAAAAGCTATGCGTAACTGTCGTTGGTCAGGTTTAATGGGTGTACTTGCGCTTGTCTTTGGCGCAACTTCCACTCACGCCCAGAATGTCTCTTTTGGCTCGTTGCCTGCGCTTCGCGTAACAACACCCGTTCCATCGGGCCTGCACGTCCCCGGCGACGCCGATGGCAACGGTGTGTCGGACATCTTCCTGTATGACACCGCGACCAGCCAAGTCGGCTATTGGCTCATGGATACCAATGATGCGAACGGCACCGTCACCAAGCTGAGCTCGCATACTTTCAATGTGACGCCCGGCTACTTCGTCGGCGCCATCGGCGATTTCAACGGCGATGGGTTGGCGGACCTGGTACTTACCAGCAGCGCCCACGACCTAGTGCTATGGACCAACAACGGAAGCGGTGGCTTCGTCACCTCCTCGCTCGGCACTTACGACGCCGGCTGGGTGTTGGTGGGTGCGGGCGATGTCGATGGTGACGGCCAGGACGATCTGCTTTGGTTTAATTCTACGACGTGCCAATTCAGCTACTGGACGATTCAGAACGGCGTGCACGTCGGCACCGTCACCACCAGCGTTACCTGCGGCTATTACCCTATTTCCATCGGCTATTACACGCCCACCAACCGACTTTCCGTGATCTGGACCAGTGCCGCACAAGACCTGCAGATATGGGATAGCGGCAGCAACCAGTTCACGGCTTACAGCTTCGGCACCTTTGGACCGGGCAGCACGCTGATCGCGCTCGGCGGTGGCTATGAAGGCACGCTGATGAGCCTGATCTACATGGCTTCCAACGCAACCGTTTTCGCGTACGAAATGGATCGAAGCTTCAACGACGCCGGCCAGCAAACCTCCTGGCAAGCCTCCGCCTGGTGGCTGGATAGCAGCTATCGCCTGCCGTGGAGCTCCGCCGGCTTTCTCATCGAAGGCCGCGGCACCAACATGACCGGCGTGATCTATCAGCACGGCGCCTCGCAAATCGAAGTCTGTCCGCCGATGGGTGGCGCTGGCTATGAAAGCACCCCGGCACCCATGCCTTACACCTGCCCGAGTTTCTCGATTCCATCCGGCTGGAAAGTGATTGGCGCGATGGCCAACGACATCGTGCCCTAGTTAAAGCGGGGCTGTGCGCAGATCGATGCATAGGCGGATATCAACGGTAACCGTTGCAGACACTACAGAGGGAAAGCAAATGTTCAATGACGCTCGAATGATGGGCAGGCTCGGATTGAGCCTGCGGATGGGTTCGGTTTTGGCGACTTCGGGCGCCACGCCCGATGAACAATCGGTGTTCAAGACGCGGCCAACGATGCGCCGTGGATTCACGCGGGCGCTTCGCTGCAGCGCGCCCTTGCTGATGGCATGGGTGGCGCTTCCCGCTTTCGCCAACAACCATGCCTATGTAGCCAATTGCCTGGATAACACGGTTTCCGTGGTTGATATGGCCACCAACACCGTGAGCGCCACGGTGCCTGTAGGGAGCAATCCATTGAGCATTGCCGTCAGCCCCAATGGTGCTGCCGTGTATACGGCCAATGAAGGAGACAACACCGTTTCCGTGATCAATGCCGCGACTAACACCGTCACCGCCACAACGCCGGCACCAACACGGTGATCGCAACGGTACCTGTCGCGGGCGATCCGGCCGGCATAGCAGCGGGCCCCTTCGGCGCCCGCGTGTATGTCGCCAATTTCTCCCCCAGCAATGTGTCTGTTATCGATGCGGCGACCAACACGGTGACTGCGACGGTAACGGCGGGGAATGGTGTCTCCGCCGTAGCGACCGGGGCCATCGGAGCACCGGTGTATGTGGCCAATGGTAACGACAATACCGTTTCCGCCATCAACCCTTTGAGCTATGCCACTGTTGCCACCGTTCCGGTCGGTGAGTCGCCAGACTCCATCGCAATCAGCCGCAATACCGGTCGGGTGTATGTGACCAACACGAATTCCAATACCGTTTCCGTGATAAGTCCAATCACGCGGAAAGTGATCGCTGCAATAAACGTAGGGAATGGTCCTATTGCGGTGGCGACCCAGCCGCAATGATGAGCTCGCAGTCCACCTTGGCTGCGCGTGGTACACATTGAAGGTAAACATGGACGGCCATCCGATTCGAGATGGCCGTTTTTTTGTACGCTCGATGAGCGCGCAGGCGGTGTAGGCAAGCACGCAATGAGATCAAACACAGAAACCTACAGCCGCTGCCTGCTCATGAAATCCAAAACAAGCGCAGCGATTTCGTCATTCTTTTCGTCCCACGGAAAATGGCCAGCATCAAGCAGGTGGATCTCGGCATCCGGCAGGTCGCGTTTAAACGCTTCGCCGCCAGCGGCGATAAACGAGGGATCGTTTTTGCCCCACACCACCAGGGTCGGTGGCTTGTGCTGGCGAAGCCATGCTTGCCAGGCCGGATACGCGGCAACGTTGGTGCGATAGTCATAGAGCAGTTCGCCCTGGATCTCGCGTTGGCCTGGGCGCGACAGATGCGCGTATTCGTCCGTCCAGGTGTCGGGGTTGTAGCGTTCCGGATGCGCGGTTCCCAGCGTGTGGCGCTTCTCGGTCGCTTCGAACGAGATAAAGGCGTCCAGGACTTCGGGATGTGCTTTAGGGTTATCCCAGTAATGCGCGATCACGCTCCATTTCTTGCCGAGGCCTTCCTGATACGCGTTGGCGTTGGAGATGATCAAGGCCTGCACCCGCTGCGGATGCGCCAGCATGATCCGAAAACCCACCGGGCCGCCGTAATCGTGCATGTACAGCGTGTAGCGATCCACGCCCAGTTGCTCCAGCAAGTCGTTGGTCGTTTCCGCCAGATGATCGAACGTATAGGTGTACGCGGACGGTGCAGGCGTGTCGCTTTGACCAAAGCTCGGGTAATCCGGAGCGATCAGGTGAAAGCGCGTGGCGAGCAGCGGAATGAGCGCATCGAATTGCCGCGACGAGGATGGAAAACCATGTAGCAGCACGATGGTCGGCGCGTTTTTAGGGCCGGCTTCACGATAGAAGATGCCAACGCCGTCGACCGTTACGCGGTGATAGGTGGTCGTGGTCGAGGTCGAAGGGAGCGGCGTTGCATGTGCGGAGGTTCCCAGCAGCATGCTTGCAGCGATGAGGGAAAGACTCTTCATTTATGTTCTCCAGCGGCATCGATAAGTACGCTCGTACGTTCCGCTGATGCAGGCGACTGAGCGGTGTCCATCATCGGCGGAACTCAGGCGTGCACACGTCGACGCCCCAACCGCGCGGCATCGACCAATGCATGCGCGGCCGTCAAAAGGATCTGCGTTGCATCGTCGGCGACAAGAAGTTCCGAGCTGACGAAGGCGCCATTGACCAACAACGCAAGTTGCGCCGCCAGCACATCGGGCTGTGCGACATCGAGCCGCTTCGCGATGGCACCCAGGCGCGATCGGAGCCCATGCATGTGCGCGCGCGCCACATGTCTGGCTGGATGGTCCTGTTCGGGGAATTCGGCCGCGACGTTGATCTGCGGACAACCCCGGTAGTTCGAACGTGACAAGCGCTCGCCGATCCAGCGCATGTGTGCGTCGAGTTCGCCGGCAGGATCATCCATGTGTTGGGCCGCAACACCGTCCCACGTTGTCCAGAAGTCGACGTCTTCGCGCTCCAAGAACGCAACGATGAGGTCGTCTTTGGTGCGGAAGTGCCGATACAGGCTGGTTTTTGCGACGCCGGCTTCTGCAACCACCAGGTCAACGCCAACGGCGCGTACACCTTGGCGATAAAAGAGGTTCGATGCGCACTCCAGAATCCGTTCGCGCACGGCCCCCGATTCGGGAGCGCGCGCGCTTGAGGTTTTCGCAGGCATACGGGTTGTCATCGCAGGCACCTGCCAGCCGTGGTGTTGACATGATACAGACCTTTCTGTAGCGTTTGAAGAGCAGACAGGTCTGTATCGTTCAAGCGGAGTGCCAAAAATGGGCAAAAACAAAGGGCTGGTAGCGGTGTACGGCGCAACGGGGCACACCGGTGCCTTCGTCGTCGCGGAGCTTTTGCGTCGCGGCTTGCCCGTGGTTGCCGTGGGCCGCGACATGTCACGCATCCCGGCGGGCGTGTCGGCGCGCATCGCAACGCTCGACGATGCGACAGCCCTCGATGGCGCGTTCGCCGATTGCTCCGTGGTGATCAACTGCGCCGGTCCCTTCCTGGATACGGCGTCCCCGATCATCGAGGCCGCCCTGCGGGTGGGGAGTGCCTATCTGGATGTGACGGCTGAACAAGCCAGCGCACGCTCCACCTTCGAGCGCTATGACGAGCATGCGCGAGCAAAGGGATTGGCGATCATCCCCGCAGCCGGTTTTTACGGCGGCCTGGCGGATCTTCTCGCCAGCGCGCTGGTCGGCCAACACACTGTCGATGACATGACCGTTGCCATTGCACTCGATCATTGGTGGTCGACCAAGGGAACCCGGACAACGGGCGAGCGCAATAGCGTACCGCGCGTCGTTGTCACGGACGGCCGCTTGGTACCCATGACGATGCCTGCCACAAAGACGGCGTGGACGTTCGATGCGCCGCACGGTGTGCAGGCAATGGAAGAAATGCCCTTCAGCGAGATCATCACGATCGCCCATCACCTTCGTGTGCGCAATCTGCGCGCTTATCTCAACACCTCTGCGCTCGACGAAGTGCGTGCGCAGGCAACGCCCCAACCGATGGCTGTCGATAAGCATGGGCGATCGGCACAGACATTCGCCATCGAGGTCATCGTGAACGATAGGGCCGGCGCACGTCGCGCCGTGGCACGGGGACAGGATATCTACGCCGTCACGGCGCCGCTGGTTGCCGAAGCGGCCGCACGCATGCGCCAACCCTCTTTCGCACGAAGCGGTACATTGAGTCTTGGGGAAGCATTCGATGCCGAAGACTTCCTCCGTTCGTTCGGGCCCGAACATCTGATGTTCGAACTTCGTGCGGCTTGACGCACAACGTCCCACCCAGCCATTCAAGGAAACGTTTTATGCAGCAGAAAGAGCTCGCAGAGTTGTTGGCCTCGCTCCATGTAAAAGGCGATCCTCTCGTGCTGTACAACGCATGGGACGCCGGTAGCGCAAAGGCGATTCAGGGCGCAGGCGCACCTGTTATCGCGACGAGCAGTTGGGCCGTTGCCGCCGCGCAGGGATACGATGATGGCGAATTAATACCGTTTTCGTTCGTTGAGCAAATCATTGCTCGCATCGCTGCCGCCCTCGACATCCCCGTGACCGTGGATGTCGAGGGCGGGTATAGCGAGGATCCACATGTCTGCGCTGCAAACGTTGCGCGGCTAATGGATCACGGCATTGTCGGCATCAACCTGGAGGACCGCATCGTAAACGGAGGCGGTTTACATAGTATTGAAACGCAGTGCGCGCGCATCGCAGCGATTCGGGCCATGGCCGACGCGCATGGTGTGTCGCTGTTCATCAATGCACGCACCGATCTATTTCTTGGTACCGGCATCAAGCCACCCGAAGGCATACTGGAAGCCAAGGAGCGCGCGGCCGCTTATGCACGTGCTGGCGCATCGGGCTTCTTCGTGCCGGGTCTCATCGACTTATCGGCCATACGAGAACTGTGCAGCACGGTGCAGCTTCCGTTGAATGTGATGGTGAGGCCAGGGCTCGCCCATGCACGCGAGTTGGCGAACGCCGGTGTCGCACGCATCAGTTACGGACCGGGTGCCTACTTGATGGCGATGCAGGCTGTGGGCGATGTTGCAAGCGAAATCTGCCGGTAGCGCAGATGGGCGTGACGTCATCCCAGGCGTATGGGTAGATCGGCGGGGCTGGGCCGGCGAAACAGTAAGAAAGCGACGCTTCCAGCATCATGCATGCACGGCGCCGAATAGCGTCGCTGATAATCCCCGTTGCATTGGATCATTACCGTTACTGAGCAGCGCTTTACAAGGACATTACGATGCAGCGCAGACAATTTCTCGGTTTGAGCGTGAGTGCATTGGCCGCCGGCATGGTTGCCGGCTGCACACCTCGTCGTGGCATGCATGACGCGATCGCCTCTGGATCCAGCGACTCGCGCGAGAGTGTGAACACCTGGCATGCATCACGGCGCTTTATCGGCACGCGTTTTGGCGATATCGCCTATGCCGATCGCGGCAGCGGACCGGCGGCGCTCTTCCTCCACGGTTTTCCGCTCAACAGCTTTCAGTGGCGTGGCGCGCTTGATCGCTTGTCACCGCATCGCCGTTGTATCGCACCCGATTCGCTCGGCCTGGGGTACACCCACGTCGCCCAAGGCGTAAACATCACGCCGGCCACTCAGGTTCAGATGCTCACGGCATTCTTGGACGCGCTTTCCATTCGCGATGTCGATCTCATCGCCAGTGACAGCGGGGGTGCGGTCGCGCAGCTCTTTCTTACGCATCATCCTGATCGCGTGCGCACGGTGCTGCTCACTAACTGCGACGTGGAAAGCGACTGTCCGCCGCCGGCGGTCGTTCCGGTCATCGAATTGGCAAAGAAGGGCCGATTTGCCGACGAATGGCTTGCTCCATGGGTCGCCGACAAGACGCTGGCGCGCTCGGACAAAGGCCTCGGTGGCATGACCTTCACCTATCCGCAGCGCCTTGCCGATGAAACCATCGATATGTATCTGCGTCCGTTGGTCCAATCGCCGCAGCGCAAAGCACTGACCAACGCTTACGCGGTGGGCCTCGCACCCAATCCACTGGCCGGCACGGCATCGTTGCTCAAGCAAAGCCAAGTACCTGCGCGCATTATCTGGGGCACAGGCGACACCATTTTCTCGCAGGCCGATGCAGCTTACCTCGACCATGCGCTGCCGCGTTCACAGGGCGTGCGTCGAATTGAAGGCGCAAAACTGTTTTTCCCGGAGGAGTTTCCTGACGTCATCGCAGAGGAAGCGCGCACGCTTTGGTCTGTATAGACGGCCATATTCCCAGAGTCACCGGGAAGCCAACGCGGCGTTGATTCAAAACGTCCGTTTTCGCGTCGCGCCATTATGCAGGCGCGTACGTCAATCTGATCACGTCCTCGCCGATTACATCGCTGGCCACCAGGCGCAGCGGCGGCCGAGGGCCCGCGAAGAAGGGCTTGCCATGACCAAGCACGACAGGGCGGAGGTAGAGTCGATATTCGTCGATAAGACC
The DNA here is from genome assembly GCF_003363155.1 of Dyella monticola. Lineage (GTDB taxonomy): Bacteria > Pseudomonadota > Gammaproteobacteria > Xanthomonadales > Rhodanobacteraceae > Dyella_B > Dyella_B monticola. Next base: position 8,281 of record NZ_QRBE01000020.1, read on the forward strand.
AAGGTCGGTCAGGCTTCGTGCCAGGTCCGGGCCGGCGACATCAATCTCCCCGGCGCGCGCGGCCTTCAGTTCCCGTATCGCCGCCTCGATGCCATCGGCAACAACGAAGGCGTTGGGGCCGACTGATGTCAGCGAGCGCGACACGACCCACTTTGGCAGGCTTCGCCACACCGCTGCAAAGTCGTGATCTCCCGTGTCCCAATCAGGCTGGTCATCGTCCCAGTAACGCATGATCTCGTACGTACGGCGCCCGTACACCAGACCCGTCAGGTTGCGCACGTGCTCGATGAAGTGGCGAGAGACCGATGGCCCGGGAGGCCCCAATTCCTGATGGTCGACATAGCCATCCAGGGACTGCATCAATCCGAACACAAGCTTTGCCATGGAAAATCTCCGCTTAAGAGTCTTCAGGATCGTCGTGGCGCGAGTGCCTTAGAACGGGTCTATTCACTACGACGACGAGTGGCGAACGCGGAGCTCGACAAGGTGCCGGGAAAAATTTGCTCTTCGGCACATCGGCAATAATAAGACTGCAAGAGGGCTTACGGGCTTTGGGCCATCCATCTTTACGCTGCTTAGCGAGGAGGGGGCGGATGCAAGTGAACACTTCTTGCGATCATCTTTGGATTTTTTCTGGGACCGGAGTCCTTGGAAAGCCAGAATGCCCAAGCACGCACATCACAGGGTCGTGCATCAATTACTGCCCGTTCTTGAACAGGTCCTGGAAGATCAGGGGCCCCCAGACTCCGTTCCGCGCCTGCACAAGCTGACCGCCTTCGGCGATCTTGCCGAGATTAACTGGCGCATAGCCGAGCTGCTCGACCAGGGCGGCGACGGTTGCGATCGGGCTTTCATCGTCGCTGGACAGGAACACAACCCGTCGTCCGCCGTTGACGGCCGGGTCTTCCGCGAGGACGCGGGCGGGCAGATGGTTAAACGCTTTGACCAACTGAGCGCCGGGCAGGGCCCGGGCTATGACCGAAGAGGAAGGAAGTGCGCCCAAATCGTCGAGCGTGTTCGTTACATCGATCACGATCTTGCCCTTCCAGCTTGCACGTGTCTTTGCGACCTCTTGGTGCTGCCAGTACGGGACAGCCAGTAGAACGATGTCGGCCTCGAGCGCGTCCTTCAAAGTCTTGGGAACGATCGTCGGGCCGATCGCGGTTGCCTGCGGCGCGAGCGCTTCAGGCGGATGCCTGCTTGCTACCGCCACTTCGATGCCCTTGCGGGCGAACATGCGGGCCAGTGCCTGGCCGATCGCACCGAAACCTATAATTGCGTAGCTCATGTTGCCTTTCCGATCGGTGTTGAAGTGGGTTGCCCGGAGGGCCAGGCAACCACGCGCTTTTCGGCGCGATATCAGATGGCCGAGAAGCCGCCGTCGACAGACAAGTCGACGCCATTGACGAAGTTCGAATCGTCTGAAGCAAGAAACAGGGCGGCCCCCGCAATTTCCTCAGGAAGGCCCATCTTTCCCCGTGGGATCAAGGATTCGAACATCTGCTTCGCCTCCTCGGTGAGAACCTGATCCTGCATCGGTGTGGCGATCGGCCCCGGGCTCAGCACGTTCACCCGGATATTCCTGCCCTTCAGTTCGTTGAGCCACGTGCGTGCGAATGAGCGCAACGCCGCCTTGCTCGCCGCATACACGCCGTAACCAGGAAACCCTTTCACCGACGCAACAGACCCGGTCATGAAGATCGATCCGCCATCGTTGAACAGCGGCAACGCCTTCTGAACCGTAAACAGCGTGCCGCGCGTATTCAGGTCGAAGGTCGCGTCGAAGTGCTGCTCGGTAATTTCGCCCAGTGGGACGGCTTCGCCGATGCCCGCGCTCGCGTAGAGGACGTCGATCTTGCCTTTTTCCCGCTTGACTGTGTCGAACAGGCGGTCGAGGTCGTCGAGATTGGACGCGTCGCCGCGCACGCCGGTCACGTTTCGGCCAATCAGCTTGACGGCCTCATCAAGCGTCTCCTGCCGCCGGCCTGTGATGAAAACGTAGGCGCCTTCCTCGACGAACCGCTTGGCGCTTGCCAGGGCCATGCCGCTCGATCCGCCCGTGATGACTGCCACCTTACCTTGAAGCTTTCCCATGACTTTTCACCTTTTATCGCGTCGGACAACGTCTCTGTTCCCATTGGGACGAGGGCGCTGTATCTTGTGGATCACCGATCCAGATCCCGAGTTACAGAAACGGACCACTGATCCGAATATATGGATCACTGATCCGTTTGTCAAGGCAATCCATGCGAGCCGACGCCAGAAAAAATTACAGCCACCTACTTGCCGTCGCGCGAGACGTCGTCACCGAGCATGGTGTCGATGCGTCCATGCGCGATATCGCCCGCCGGGCCGACGTCGGGTTGGCCACGTTGCTTCGTCATTTCCCAACGCGAGAAGCCTTGTTCGAAGCATTGCTGTGTACGAATCTGGATGCACTGGCGCAGAAGGCAGCCGAAGCCGAAACATCGAAGCCACCTGGCGAAGCACTCGTGTCCTGGTTCCGCGAAGGGGTGGCATTCGTCCATAGCTATCGCGGTGTTGCCGAGTTGATGGCGAGCGCCCACGAGGACCCGGACTCCGCGCTTTACGCTTCATGCGCGACGGTGCACTCAGTGGGGGCGCGACTGCTGCTCCGTGCTCAGGCCGAAGGAACGGCGCGCGCCGATATGAATGGAGACGACTTGTTCGCCCTGATGTCGGCGCTCGGTTGGCTCGTCGGCCAATCCGCGTTCGCGCCGCGGGCCGATCATCTCTTTCACCTAATCGCGAGCGCCATCCTGACAAGCCCGCCGAGCAACGATGACAAGGCAACGTGTTGAATCGAGTCGGCGATTGGATGCTCGGGAGCACAGTCGACCGCCATGCTCATCCCGTGAGCCCTGACCAGCAGATTCACCGCTTCAAGCTTGAACTCCCGACTGAACGTCCGTCTCGTTCCCATTGACCACTTCCGGCCGGCTCACCATCACACCTGAACTCGGTGTCTGTGAAGCCGGCAATAGCTCAGCAGCTCATCCTGATGCCGGAAGATGTGCTTTCCGAAGTTCATTCATAAATTCTGCGCGCAGTTCAGGCCCACCTTCTTTCAAGGTGCGAGCCAGACCCTGCAACTTAGAAGTGGGCAAATACTCATGCCCCCATGCAGCCATTTCCAACAGAAGAGGAACCAGTGCGATGCCTTTCTCCGTAAGGCTATAAATCGCTTTCTGTTTATGGGTCGGGTCATCGGACTTGGTAATGATCCCTTGTTCCACAAGCTTTCGAAGTCGATCGGCGAGGATATTCGATGCGACACCCTCCAAAGATTGGGTCAGGAGTTCGCGGAAATGCCTTCGATTGACGAAAACGATGTCGCGGATGACAAGCAAAGTCCATTGATCGCCAAGCACTTCGACCGTTTGGTTGATGACGCATTCGGATCTATGACTCGTGCGCACGCTGCTTCCAACTCGAATGGACATTCCAGCTCCATTCTACGATACCAAAACTGGTTGCAACACATAACTGGTTGTGATATTGAACTACTCGTCACGGATCGAGCTCCAGTCCAGCTGGACGCTCGCGTGGAAGGCTGCGTTGTCAGGAACCTGGGGATTGGGACCGAAACTTCGTGGGAGGCAAAAATATGAACATGTTCAAGCAGCTGCGCAATCTCTGGATACCTTGCGCTACGGTGTTTGCTCTGACTTGCTTTGGCAATGCCTTCGCTCAGGTGAGCTACCAAGTTACCGATCTGGGCGTTCCGAAGAATGACAATTATTCGATGATCATGTCCGTCAACGATGAGGGCTGGTCGGAGATCATGGCTGGGAACTTTCTACCGGGGCAGGGGGATTCGTTATCCGGGGTACCTTTAAACGGGCGCGCACTGATAAACGTCGACGGATACTATGTCGATCTCGGCACGCTCGGCGGCCCGAACAGCTGGATGAACTTTGGCGAGATCAACGACCTCGCGCAGGTAGTGGGTGATTCCGAAACGGCTGCCCCAGACCCGAACGGCGAAGACATTTGCGGATTCGGCACTCACCTTACGTGTCTTCCGTTTCTTTGGCAGCCCTTCCATATGAGCGCCCTCCCCACCCTGGGCGGAAATAACGGGGAGGCAAGCGCGATTAATAACCTTGGACAAATCGTTGGAATGGCAGAAAACGGTGCCGTGGACTCCTCATGCCAGACGGGCACTATCAATAATCGGGTTCAATTGCCGGTGTTGTGGGAAAACGGCAACGCCCACGCTCTTCCTACGGTAGATCATGATCCAGACGGATTCGCATTTTGGATTAACGATCGTGGTCAGGCCGTCGGCTACTCCGGAAACTGCAGCGGACCCATTCACGGCATATTGTGGGAAAACCGCACTGCGTCTGCGCTTTCTGACCTGGGAACCGGCGGGTTTGCTGAGAACATCAGCGACGAAGGCCAAATTGTTGGAACCGTCGGTAGTGCTGACGGAACTACCCAAACTGGCGCGATTTGGCAGATTGTCAAAGGCACAGGCACCACCAAACTCACCACGGTGCTTGGACTGCTGCCGGGAGATGCTGCGGGCATAGCTTTCGGCAACAACAACCAGGGCCAAGTCGTGGGGGGCGAGTGGAACGCCAACTTCTACTGGTCTCATGCCTTCATCTGGCAGAACGGCGTGATGACCGACCTCAACACGCTGTTCCCTGCCAGTTCCAACCTGTTCGCGACCTTCGCCGCCAAAATCAACAACCGCGGACAAATCGGAGGCATGGCAATCGTATGCAGCGGCCCGCACCAGGGCGAGATGCACGCCTTTCTAGCAACCCCGGTGAAGCAAAGCATGGGTGAGTCGATTGCAGAGGCCGCACCTATGTGCCTGGAATCCAATTTCCCCGCAGCGGACGCTGTCACACGACTTTTGAAGAAATCCGGACCCGGCGGCCGATTCGTGCATTAACGAGCGTTTTCGAAGCGTAATTGAACCGCACGCACCACAACGACCAACCGCCTAAGCACCCTTTCGAGCCGATGTGACTGTGTCATGTCGGTCTCGAAATAAACGCCGCAGGGAATCTGAGGGCGATATGCCCGCTGCCGATGCTTAGCTGAGTTGCTCAGCAAGCCCGACAATGATCCCTTCGGGCCCCCGGATGTAGGCGAGTCGGTATGAGTCCTCATATTGCATCCTGCCGATGAGTTCGGCGCCATGAGCCTGCATGCGCGCAACGACAGCCTCGATGTGGTCGACAGCAAACATGATGCGACGCAGCCCAAGCGTGTTCACCGGCGCGTCCACGGGCCCAAACCTAACTGCGTCGGGCGTGTGGAACTTGTCCAGCTCAATGCCTTGCCCATCGGGGGTCCGCATCATCGCGAGGGTGGCCCGGACATCCTTGAGCCCGATCAGGCTCCCGATCGATGGCCCTTCAACCGTCGTTTGGCCTTCAAGTTCGAGGCCCAGTTCGAGGAAGAACGACTTCATGGCTTCGAGGTCATCGACAACTACGAGGATGTTGTCCATCCGTTTAAGCGTCATGTCCTTCTGTCCCTCATCAGTGGTATCGGCTGTCCCTTAGGGGTCGAAAGCGACCAGTGCATCTAGAACGTATAGCCCAGTGGGTTGGTCTTACCTACCGCGCAGCGAAGAGAGCGTAAGTGATGCTTTTGTCGCTCGGAGACAGGGTTGGCTGGCACAGGCTACGGTTCTGGCGCACACAAAAGAGATAGAAGTGATCCCTTCTTGTTCGATGGCTACGGGTACCGCTTCGGATTCCACGCTTTGTGCACGAACTCAATACGGTTTCCATCGAAGTCGGCGACGTTAGCTGCGTAGTAACCTCGAGCAAAGTAGGTGCGATCGGCCCGAATAGAACGCCAGCGACTTGTCGATGTCGGTGACGGAGATGTAGACATGGTCGATCATTTTTTATCTCTTCTGCTGCTTCAAAGCCAATGCGGAAAAGGTCCGCTTCGGGTTGCGGATTCAACCGGTCGATGCAACACATTAAAGACTGCGCGAGTAGTGGGGGTGTTGCAAGATGTCCCGACGACCAAAGATTTATTACAGCGATTCCCAGAAGGCGTTGATGTGGAAATGTTGGCAGCGGGGTGAGTCGCTTCATAAGATTGCGCGCCTATTTGATCGACACCATTCCTCGGTGCGCCGGATTCTGGCCGAGACGGGCGGCATTCGCCCCGTCTCGCGGTGCCGTGCCGAGCGCGTGCTGACGTTGGCTGGGCATGAGGAGATTTCGAGGGGGCTGATGGCCGGCCAATCGATCCGTGCTGTAGCCTCCTGTTTGAACCGAGCGCCATCGACCATCAGCCGAGAAGTCCGACGCTATGGTGGAAAGAATAGCTACCGGGCTGGCCGCGCTGATCAACGTGCATGGGATTGCGCCCGGCGCTCTAAGGCAAGCAAGTTAACCCGACATCGCGTCCTAGCGCGCCTGGTAGCGGCTAAGCTGCAGCAACAGTGGGCGCCGGAACAGATTGCCGGCTGGCTCAAACGTACGTATCCGGGGAATGAGGCGCTTCGGTTGGGCGACTTACGCCACGTACGCTCTATGGGTTTTCGCTGTCTTGTTGGATGCATTTTCCAAGAAGTATCCGGGTTCGACTCATGGCGTCGCGCAAGTTGCCACTGGTCTTGCGGGTGTCCTCGCTAGCGCGCAAACGTGTGCGGTGGTATTTGGTCCGACCATAATTGCCCTGGCTTTGTTCATATGGCCCTGGCCAGAGAGAAAGTTAGCAAAGCAAAAGCAGGGTGATTAGTTGTTGAACCTGCAAGGGTGATGTCCACCCTCGATTGTGCACTCAACGGGAAATATCTATTCATCCAGTCGTTGGCCGATGACAACTAATGAGGGCATTTGGTGAACGTCGACGTCGTCATAACCGCTCTGGCACTGATAACGGTCGTCCTGTTGATTTATAGGAAGATTGAAAGTCTTGTTGTCTACGATGGGCTCATCAAAAAAGGCACGCATCTGGGGCTTTTATTTATTTCTCTACCTGGATAGCTGGGGCGCGTGTGTGGAAGCAGTCTTAATGCTGAAGACCCGCTGATAAGATTGGTACGACATATTTCGATTGCAGAGGATGTCAGGTCCGCTTTCGACCCCAAAACCGAAATGACCGGCAGGGGTTCAAAGTTTGGTCTGCTTCGGACCGTTAGCCGAACGTATGGCAGGTAGAGTTCCAAAGAGTCAGCGCCTTAGGGGGCTGCGCTCAACAAGTGAGCGCGGACACGCGGACCGCAAACCGCGACCGCTGAATTCTGGCATTAGCGCCAAACAGCAAGGAAGCATCGCATGAATAAATCTGATATCACCTTCCGTAGCGTCGTCGTCGCTGCTGGCAGCGGCTTGGGTGGTGTAATCGCGGGCGGCATCCTCGTGACGTTTGCTGTTCCGAAGTTTTCCGATTCTCCGCCGTGGCTGCTCCCTGCAATTGTTATTGGCATACTTGCCACGCTGGTGGTGGCCGTTTTAACCACGCCTGCCATTATTGAAGGGCGCCGCCGCGCAAAACACGGAAGGGAATAACCGCGATCGCCCCAATGTGATCCGCCTTCTTGCGAGCATCGAACGCGCGCAGCGTGATGCCGGTGAGCACGCGGGCAAGAGGGTAGAATACGTTTTGTCGTGTAACTAAGCACGCCGACCCTTTCCCCGAGAGCGACCCCATGAACAACACCATCGTGCAAGCCAAGCTGCTTCATCTGTTCGAACGCCACGACGTGACACTGGAATTGGATGAAGAGTGGCTCGTGACGGACGGCGATTTCCCCGCTGTGCGCGGCAGTTGGCATGAGGGCGCGGAAGGCGCGCCGGGTCGGTTGGACGTGGATGTGGTGATCAGCGAAGAGCGTCACATCGAAGAAAGCTTTGCCGGTCACGGAGTGGGTGAAGTTGGTATACGCGACGCACTGAAAGGGTTCGAACGCAACATCCTGTATGTACTGCTGGCCGCGTGCTGGTATGTCACCGATGATCGGCGCATTCAACTGCAAAGTTGGGAACTGGGTGTGCGCACGTGGGACGTATTCGTTGGCCCGCTTACGTTCACGCGTGACGATGTGGCTGCACCTGACGGCCTGCTGTCGGGTGTGCACGATGCGCTGCGTAACGAATCACTGAGCGGCGAACTGCATTGGATTCGCCTGTTCTATCGCCGCGCCGACGATGGTTCGGTGATGGCGGAGGCGTTGCTGGATAACCAGCCGTGGCCGGGTGGCGATCGCTTGTTGAGCCAACTATCGTGGGCGTCGACGGAGCAGGGTTATAGCGCGCGTTGCTTTATTGCGTTGGATATTCGGGATTATTGATATTGCGCATCCGCATGGATGCTGTGAGCGCAAAAAGCGAAGCGTGCCGCATGGGAAAACCTCAGTCGTCGCCCGCCTCTTCGCAGCGCGAAGTAGCCAAAGCGCGCCACCACCTATCAGCTTTCCCGTCACCACCAAATCCGCCTGCACTGACAGATATGCATGCCGCAGATATGCGATGGTGTCGTGGTCGGGTGTGCCCATCGGCGATTGATGAACACGGCACACCCGACATGAGTGAAGCGCGGATCGCTGGGATACCAGCCCAAACGATCCGCTGGCCACAACCAACTAAAGCGAGAGAGAGTTGATCATGGTTACTCCCGATCATACGGCACGCACGCACCCGCGTGTTCCCACCACGCCGAGATTTACACCGCTTCACCGCCCCGCAGACTGCGCGGCGTCGGGCCACTCAGGGCTTTCGTAGAAACGGAATCGGATCCTTCCGCTTTTACGTGCAGGGTTTTTCCTGCAACAGCCCTTCACGCCACGTGCAATACGTGGCGTGACTTAACGCCATGGAGTACGCCCATGACCAGTACGCTGCACGACGTGCTTGACCCCAAAACCTACGCACTATCCCAAGACCAGTTCGACGATCTATGCGTCATCTGCGACAAACTTCTGCTGATGGCGCAACTGGCCGGAACCCCACCGGCCACCGACGAGGATAGCGCCATGCTGCTTATCCGCCGTGTGTTGCTGGGGCAGCTTTTTGGAGAAATGAGCTTCCAGCTTCGCGATGTGCTGCAGGCCGTTTGTCGCAGCAAGACGGGCGTGGATGTTTCGTCGAAACATTGAAACGGCCCTGGAGGGATAAGGCCGAGCCCATCGCGTGACTCCTGGCACGTGGCGGTGGATTTCTCCGCGACCGTACCATTCGGCTCATCGATAACGCGACGCCGAGGGGAGTTCGGGTGACGACGACAAAGACCGTTGCCGTAATCAAGCGGCTCGTTCCCGGTGTCACCGCATGCACCCGACAACGGCTTTTGTGTGTCAGCCTTGCGGTGATGTGCGCCGGACTTTCCGGGCTACCCGCATTGGTGAAGGCCGCCCCGTCGAATCCATCGGTTCAGCGCAGACTCGCAGCGCAAAGCGAACTGTTTAAAGAACAGTGGAATGCGGATATGCAAGCATCGCCCGAGACAGCCACCGGTTATGGCGATTATCGGTATAACAACCGTCTCAATGATTATTCGCTAAAGGGTGCTCAACAGCACAATAACGTTGATACGTTTTATCGTGCGAAGCTCGCCGCGATTTCAACCGATGGCTTCACCGAACAGCAGCGTCTTTCGCACGAACTTCTCCTGCGCGAGCTGGATGATCGACTCCGCGACTATTCGCTCAAAACCTACGAGATGCCCATCTCCCAGATGGATGGCATCCAGCGGGATATGGCCGACCTTCCCAACGCGGTGCCGCTCGATACCTTGCAGCATTACCGGGACTACCTTTCCCGTCTGCAGCAAATTCCGCGTGCGTTCGCGCAGACCATCGAGGTGCTTCGTCAAGGCGAACGCGATGGCCTGATGCCGCCGCAAGTGCTGCTCAAGCAGGTGCCGGCGCAATGCGCGAGCATCATTGCAGACGATCCGTTTCTAGCCCCCACCGAGACCTATCCCGCTTCGATCTCCTTCAACGATCAAAAACAATTGACCGCCGAGATCACACGCACCGTGAAGGAGCAGGTTCTACCCGCCTACCGAAACTTTGCGGATTTCATTGCCACGCAGTACGCACCGCATGGCCGCACCACCATTGGCATGAGCAGTCTGCCCAACGGCATGGCGCTCTATCAGAACGCCATCCGCGAACAGACCACCACCGACATGACGCCGGCCCAGATTCATGCGCTGGGCCTGCGCGAAGTGGCGCGCATCAATGGCCTGCTCACGGCGCTGAGTCATAAAGCCGGATACCCGGACCTGAAAAGCTTCCGCGCGGCACTCAACAGCGACCCGCGTTACGTTCCCACCTCCGCGCAACAGATCGTCGACGACTTCCGCCACTACGTCACCCAAATGCAATCGCGCCTGCCCGAGCTATTCGGGCAGATTCCCAACGCCCCGCTCACCGTGGAAGCCATGCCGCCGGATCAGCCCGGAAACATCAGCCATTACATCCCCGGCACCCCGGATGGAAGCAGGCCAGCACGCGTGGTGGTTGCGACCTCCGACTACGCGCATCGCAAATTGCTGAGCGATGAAACCATCGCCTACCACGAAGGCATTCCAGGCCACCACCTGCAAATCTCCCTCCAACAGCAGCTCAGAGGCTTGCCCACCTTCCGCCTCCACCTGGTCTACAACGCCTATGCCGAAGGCTGGGCCGTCTACGCCGAAGCGCTAGGCAAAGAGATCGGCTTCTACCAAAGCCCCGCCTCCGATTATGGACGGCTAAACACCGAACTGCTGCGCGCCGTCCGTTTGGTCGTCGACACCGGCATCCACGCAGACGGTTGGACCCGCGACCAGGCCATCGCCTATTTTCGCGAAAGCGGCTGCGCCGACGAACCCACCATTCAAGCCGAAGTAGATCGTTATATCGCGTGGCCCGCACAAGGCCTCAGCTACAAAATCGGCCAATTGAACATCCTGGCGTTACGCGAACGCGCGAAACAGCAGCTTGGCTCCCGCTTCGATATCAGAGCCTTTCATGACGAGATATTGAGTGCGGGAAGTCTACCGCTTGATGTGCTCGATACGCGGGTCAATCGCTGGATAGACGAGCAGCGCAGTGCGAAAGCGGCGATCGGTGACGCGTCATAGTGGCAGGAGAAGGAAATGAAGTATCGTCTTCGCACGACTCAAAGCAGGGGCAATCCACTTATCGGTCAACTCGATTTGGCGCCAGCTTTCGACCATGACTATAGGTAAAAGCGGGTAAAGCGTCCTCAAAATGCCGCCCTTGGTCCACTTGATGGACCAAGAGCGGCCTCACAATAACGTGCAAGCCGCTCAACGTTATCGATGGTGGTAACAATCAGGGAATCGCAAGATTGCCAGAGTTGCCTATCTGATTGTTATTGCCGTTGTAAGTAGCAATACCGTACATATAAATTTTTTTGCCGGCATACTGAGCCGTCGTTGCTGCACTTACATTAACGGTAAATCGATAACTTCCGGATGCAACGTGACACGCAGTGGCCACCGCCGGTTCGCTGCTTTGATTAGCCAGATAGCGCCCGATCCAGACACCGCCGCTGCCATAAGGCGCGCCGAGGTAAAGATCCACATTGGTGGATTGGGGAACGCCCGTTGTGCAAGTCCAGCCCCAGATAGTTGAGGAGCCATCCGAGTTCGAGGTAACGGAGTCCACCTCGCCGATGACGGGATTGGTCACATCCTTCATTGTCTGGCCGATTTCGTTATACGGCGTGGTAAGTGAGGGAATGTCGCGGACGCCAGGACATGTAGCCGAACCACTAAACCAATGAAAGGGCGCTAGCCATGCCACCCTTGAGCTGGAAGTCAGCGTCGAGTAGAAGGTCCACGGACTATCGTATTGCGTGGCCGCACCGCCGACACCGCAGGCGCTCCCTCCGTTTGTGGCTTTCGGTACGAGGATCGTTCGCTGACCAGCTGTGAGGTCGGAAACCAGTTCCCCATAAAGGGTATTCCAGTCCGATGTGGAGGCACCGTAGTCATCGAAGCCAACCCAATCGACTAGAGAGATCGCATGTCGCACAGAGCTGAAATTCGGTGTAGTGATAAAGGCGATTGGGATGGACGCCGTCGCGCTGTTGTTGCGCAATGCTGTGACAGCATTTGCGATAGCAGGATTGGCCGCATTGTTGATGTCGGTCAAGCCCGCCCCATCCGGCTCGTCGATCAGATAGAAAGCGGCCACCGTGCTTAGCTGGGGGTTACCTGGAACAATGTAGCCCTGGGCAACCATTTGACTCACGAATGAGTTCCACACTGAGCCCGCATTGGGATCGATTTGCCATTGGCCGGAGTTGTACTGGAAAACCAGCGATGTAATCGTGACGATGGCTTTTACACCATTAGCGCGCGCGAGTTGGAGCTGGCTAAGGAGATAACCTTCAGTGCCCTGCCTGCCCGCATCGGTAGTATTACCTGACCAGATGGCGATGTGATACAGATTGATGCGATTGTAGTTTTCGGAAAAACCACTCGCACCACTGTTGTAGCTCGCCGCGTCGTCGTAGTAGTAGCCAAAGTATTGGTCGGCGGTTTGTGCAAAACAAAGCGCCGGCAATAAGGTTAGCAGTATTATCAGCAAAGATCGTACGAATGACATACCTTGTCTTCTCCTTTGGTTACGATTTGCACGTTTCCGCGTGCATGCGAAAGCATTCCCTATCGAAGGGATGCCCTGATCTTTGGCGTTGAAGGGGGGCAGGAACCCGGTCTTTTACCGGATTCGAAATCTCATGGTCGATTTTCGGGCTGTCGAGTGCGTGCATAAGCGTCCATGCCATTTGACCGGTTTTCGGTCGACGTCGGTACGTCTTTCCCTTTCGCCTTTGGAAGCCCTTCGGCAGCAACTAGATTGCAAGGAACTGCCTGCCTTAAGAACCAATGCCAGCGAAGATGCATTGCCCGCTGCGGGATTACTGTCGGCATTTGCCTGAGGCCACCGCCGTTGCCGAAGTATACCGATCAAGCTTCGGCAAAAATATCTTTCGCCCCTTTAAGATCAGCTTTATTTGCTAGCGATGCTGATCTTTGAGCTGTGTCCAAACAATGCAGTTGGACCCGCCACCCCTGGCGGCTGTGAATAACAGGCAGCTCGCCTGAAGGCAAGAGCATGTTGCTCTGCAATCCGCGATAAGTGACGCCCTGATGCCTAGTCGTTGGTTCGATATACCTATATAGATTGGCCGAAACGAATCGCTCCACGCGCGACTTCGCCGTATTACGCCTCCGCAGCTTCGCAATTCACCCATTGTCACCGCCCTGCAAAAAAACTCCGGACTCGGAGTGCTTTCCAAATTAGAAACACTCCCTACGAAGTTGATCAATTGCACGTCTTGCGTTACGTGGAAGTGCGAACGTCGCCCTCGTCACGGCCATACGTTCGCCATCCCTGCCCCCAATCCCGAAACCCCCACCCTCACGCCCCCCTACACAAAAACACATGCGTAGCGCGTTCCCCCGCAACCACTTTCTCGCACCGATAACCAAGCGCGTGCATATCGATCCCGTGGAACAGGTGTTCGCCCCGGCCAAGCAGCACGGGTGATACAGCAAGGTGCATCTCGTCGATGCGCGCTGCGCTTAGCAGTTGCCGTACGGTTGCTGCGCCGCCGCCGACACGCACATCGTTGCCATTCGCCGCTGCCGTAGCTTGCTTGATGGCGGCGTCGATGCCGTCGGTGACGAAATAAAATGTGGTGCCGCCTTTCATCACCAGCGGCTCGCGTGGGTGATGGGTGAGCACGAACACGGGTACGTGATAGGGCGGTTCGTCGCCCCACCAGCCTTTCCAGCTGTCATCGGGCCACGGCCCGCGCACGGGGCCGAACATGTTGCGGCCGATGATCCATGCGCCGACGTCGGCAAAGCCTTGTTGGGCGATCTGGTCGTCGACACCGGTTTCGCCGCCGTCGTCACCCTGCATGGATTGCCAGGTGCGTGTGTGGAAAAACCAGTTCATCAGTTCCGGGCCGCGCACGCCGAGCGGGTTCTCCAGGCTCTGGTCGGGGCCGGCGCCATAGCCGTCGAGTGATACAGCGAAGCTTTTTACTACCAGCCTGGACATAGACCCTCCGTCGAGCGGACTTGACGATACGGGCGCACAGGCGTGGCCCTTGGCGATTCTTGCATGGGTTCCGATTAGTTAAGCGACGAAGCGGGGTCGCGATATTCGACGTCGTCTGTGGTGAAGGACGGCCGATCGCCGCGCTCGACGGACGCGGCCCATGTGCCGTTGCACCCACCGCGTTATCGATGCCGGGATGCCTGACCTGCACCTGCGTCGCACGCATGAGACATGCAGACATGTCCCCCCGAGTCCAGCGCGGTTAGCATCACTCCCATCTGATAACTGTTAACTGGATCACGTAACAACACGCATTTTGACGTAGCCCGCCGGTTCGCGAGGCTGCGCACAGGGGAAGCATGCATCGTCCGTTTCACATCACCCTGGGCCTGTTTGGGCCTGGGCTAAGCCTGTTTGTGCCTCGTGAAAGCGCAGCCGTCCGCTTTCGTACCGCTGCGCGCGGCTCGAACGCCGGTGCCCTCTGTCGCGCGCTGCATGCGCGCGCTGGCGCGTGGTGGCCGCCGATGTGTGCAGGCGATGCGGACGTCATGCCGCGCCTCGCGCTCCCGTTCTTCATCTCCATCCGCTCTGCCTGGATGGAGTGCCGCGCAGAGCGCGGCGCAACGCCTTTCCGATCGATGCCTGCGCGCTTTGGTTTCAGTTACGCAGCACGCCGCGATCGCCACTCGACATCCATATCGCACGTTAAAAAACAGGGACCTTTGCCGTGAATCGTATCTATCGTCTGGTGTTCAACCGCGCTTTGGGCGTGATGCAGGTGGCCTCGGAATTGGCGAGCGCACCGAAGGGTGGGGTCGTTGAGGGCGAGGCTGCCGCCAGGCCGGCGTTGAAATCGCGTGCGCTTGCGCTCGCGGTGAGCCTGGTACTGGCGAGTATCGCCGCGCCGGCGATGGCGCAGACCTGCACGGCCAGTGCAACGGTGCTGTGCGGCACGGTGGGTGGCGACGGGGGCGCCGGCAACATAAGTGGAACGGCCGGAACGGCCGGCAGCGGCGCCGTGGCATCGGGCGCTTACGCCAATGCGGGCGGTGCGGGTGGAACGGCAAGCGGTGCCGGATCGGCCGGCCAAGGCATCAACGGCAGCGCCGGCGGTGGCGGCAGCGTTGGCACCGGCAGAAATGACGGACGCGCGGGCGGAGCGGGAGCGGGCGGCAATGCCACTACGCAGGGTGTTGGCGGCGGCGGTGGCGGCGGCGGCGGATTCAACTCATATGCCACCGGTGGTGGTGGCGGCGGCGGTGGTGGCGTGGGCCAGTCCGTGTTGGTCGGCGCAAGTTTCACCAACCCCGGCAGCGTCGTGGGTGGCCACGGCGGCAAGGGTGGCAACGGCGGCTACAACTCCAAATACAAGGGCCAAAACTACTCCTCTGCCTATGCCGGCGGCGGCGGCGGCGGCGGCGCGGGTATCTATGCCGCGACGGAAAGTAAGCTCACCAATGCGTCAGGCGCCAGTATCACCGGCGGCAATGGCGGTATCGGTGGCAGCGGGTTTCGCGGCGCCAACGGTGGCGGCGGTGGCGCCGGTGTCACCGGCAGTGGCTTCTACCTGTCCTCGGCCGGCACCATCACGGGTGGCAGTGGCGGCAATGGCGGCAGTTGGGTGACCGATGGCGGCTACGGCGGCAGCGGTGGCGCCGGCGGCGCGGGCGTTTCCGGCAGCGTGTTGAACGTGGTCAATAGCGGAACGATCACGGGTGGTGCAGGCGGCGCCGGCGCCTCCGATCTGGTCGGCGGCGGCTCGGGTGGCGCAGGTGGCGCGGGCGTGGCCATGTCCGGCGCTGCTTCTTCGTTGAGCAATTCGGGCAGCATCACCGGCGGCGCGGGCGGCGCAGGGGCGGCCACGACCGAACTCGGCGGCCAGCTTAGCGGTAGGGGTGGCGCGGGTGGCACGGGCTTGGTGATGTCCGGCAGCTATGCCTTTTTGACCAATCAGGGCAGCATCACCGGCGGCGCGGGTGGCACGTCCAGTGGCAGTGGCGGCAGCGTCGGTGCCGGTGGCGTGGGTGTCGCCATATCCGGCAATAACGTCACGCTGGCCGATAGCGGCAGCATCAGCGGAGGCCTGAATGGTGCGGGCGCTAGCCGCAACTATGCGGTGGACATCACCGGCCGCGACGACGTACTGACATTGGTGAGCGGCTACAGCTTTAGCGGCAGCGTGTATGCGCAGCCCGGCAACAGCAACACGCTGGATCTGGATGGCAACGTCAATGCCACCTTCGACGTGAGCAGCATCGTCGGCGGCTTCGACTTTTACGAAAAACAAGGCGCGAGCACCTGGACGCTGACGGGCAGCACCTCGGCGGTAACGCCATGGGTGTTGTTTAGCGGCACGCTGGCCATTTCCAGCGACGCGAGCCTGGGCGCAAGTTCGGGCATCGCGACCCTCGACGGCGGCACGCTGGAAATGACCGCCTCGACCAGCTCCAGCCGCCAGGTGGCGCTCATCGGCAGTAGCACCGTGCTTACCGATGCCGGTGTGACCTGGGTGGAAAACGGCGACATCATCGGCAGCGGTGCGCTGGACAAGAGCGGTAGTGGCACGCTGGTGCTCACCGGTACCAACGCGTACACGGGCGGCACGGTGATCAACGCCGGCACGTTGCAGATCGGCAATGGTGGCGCGACCGGTGCCATTCTCGGGAATGTCACCGATAACGGCGTGCTGAGCTTCGATGGCACCGGCACGGCCCCCTTCGCCAGCGTGATCGCGGGTTCGGGTGTGGTCCAGCAGATCGGCACGGGTACCACCGACCTTATCGGCGACAACACCTACAGCGGCACGACCACGATCAGCGGCGGCACGCTTGAACTCAGTGGTTCGGCCAGCATTGCCCGTTCCGCCAGCGTGATCGACAACGCAACGTTCGACATAAGCAATACCACCAGCGGCGCGTTGATCACCTCGTTGAGCGGCACCGGCACGGTCAACCTCGGTACGCAGACGCTGACTCTCACGCAGGCCAGCGGCAGCTTCAGCGGCGCGATCAATGGCGGCGGCGGCCTGACGCTGGAGGCCGGCACCGAGACGCTTGGTGGTAACAACAGTTACAACGGCATGACCGCGATCAACGGCGGCACGCTGATGCTCAGCGGCGCCGGCAGCATCGCCCATTCGAGCGATGTGGTCGATAGCGGCACGTTCGACATCAGCAATACCAGCGGCGCTTCCATCACATCGCTGGCAGGAAACGGCACCGTCAACCTCGGTGCGCAAACGCTGACGTTGACCGACGCCAACGATACCTTCAGTGGTTCCATCAGCGGCACCGGCGGACTGACGCTCGATGCCGGCAACGAAACGCTTACCGGCGCCGACACTTATTCGGGCACGACGACGGTCAACGGCGGCTCGCTGTCGGTGACGTCCGGCGGCAGCATGGCCAACATCGCTACGTTGATCGACAACGGCATGGTGGTGGTCGACGGAACAGGCTCGAACATCACCGCCACGCTCGGTGCCGGCGGCACGCCGGTGATGATCGGCGATAACGGCAACGGTACGCTGATCGTCAGCAACAGCGGGGCCGTCGTCAGCAATGGGCAGTTGAACGTCGGCCAGAACGCAGGCGATCAGGGTTCGGTGACCGTCACCAGCGGCGGCCAGCTGATGAGCAACACCTTCATCAATATCGGCCAGCTTGGCACCGGTTCGCTCATCGTGTCCGCGGGTGGCGGGGTCACCGCCAGCGGGTTCTTCTCCCTTGGCGATGGCGGTGGATCCAGCGGTACCGTCCTGGTCACCGGCAGCGGTTCGAGCCTCAATGCGCCGAACATCGCGGTGGGCAATCACGGCGGCACGGGTACGTTGACGGTTGCCAGCGGCGGCTCGGTGACCGCCACCAGTTTTGTGATCGCCGCAGACGCCGGCTCCGCCGGCACCGTGAACATCGGTGCGGCAGCGGGCCAGCCTGCCGCGGCGGCGGGAACGTTGAACACCAATGCCGTTTCCTTCGGCAATGGCACGGGCACGCTGGTGTTCAATCTCACCAATGCCAGTTATGTCTTTGCGCCGACGATCAGCGGCAACGGCGTGGTCGATGTGCTTGCCGGCACCACTGTCTTCACCGCCGTCAACACCTACACCGGCACGACCACGATCAGCGGCGGCACGCTTGAACTCAGTGGTTCGGGCAGCATCGCCGATTCCGCCAGCGTGATCGACAACGCGACGTTCGACATCAGCAATGTCTCCGGCGGCACGTCGATCAAATCGTTGAGCGGTTACGGTGTGGTCAACCTGGGCACGCGTTCGCTGACCCTCACCCAGGCCAGCGGTCTCCTCGTCGGCTGGATCGAAGGCAGCGGCAGCCTGACGTTGAACAGTGGCACCGAAATGCTCGCCGGCAGCAACACCTACACCGGCAACACCACCATCAACGGCGGCACGCTGTCACTCAGTGGTGGCGGCCACATCGACGACACCGCGACGGTGATCGACAACGGCACGCTGCTGCTCCAAGGCCAAAGTTCCATCACGGCAGCGGACGGCGGCACGCCGTTCCTGATTGGCGACGGCGGTACCGGTACGCTGACGGCCAGCAGCGGCGCCCGGGTTGCGAGTAATGGTGAATTCGAAATCGGCTGGAACGCCGGCGACGTCGGCAGCGTAACCATCGCCAGCGGATCGAGCTTGAGCGCGACCGACAGCATCAATGTCGG
The DNA here is from genome assembly GCF_003363155.1 of Dyella monticola. Classification (GTDB taxonomy): domain Bacteria; phylum Pseudomonadota; class Gammaproteobacteria; order Xanthomonadales; family Rhodanobacteraceae; genus Dyella_B; species Dyella_B monticola. The sequence continues at coordinate 27,002 of NZ_QRBE01000020.1, forward strand.
CAAATACGGCACGGGCACGCTGACTGTCTCCGGTGGCGGCACGGTCAGCGCCGGTGGCTATTTGTCGATCGCCGACCAGGCCGGTTCCAACGGTACTGTCGTGGTGACTGGCAGCGGCTCCAGCGCCAGCGCAACAAGCGTGGTGGCGGTCGGCAACCATGCAGGCACCGGCACGTTGACGGTCGCCGACGGCGGATCGGTGAGCGCGCCCACGGTGGAGATTGCCGCCGCCGCCGGCAGCACCGGCACGTTGAATATCGGCGCCGCGGCTGGCGAGGCAGCGGCCGCAGCAGGCACATTGAATACGTCTAATGTCGTTTTCGGTAACGGCGCGGGCGCGCTGGTGTTCAATCACACCGATACCGGTTATGTCTTCGCGCCGACCCTCAGCGGCAACGGCACGGTCGACGTACTGGCCGGCACGACCCTCTTTACCGCCGATAACAGCTACACCGGTACGACCACGATCAGCGGCGGCAGCTTGCAGCTCGGCAATGGCGGCAGCAGTGGCTGGATCACCACCGACGTCACCAACAACAGCGCGCTGGTATTCGACCGCTCCGATAATGTGGCCTTCACCAACGCGATCAGCGGCAGCGGTTCGGTCACGCAAAACGGCAGCGGCACGCTGGCGCTGGATAACGTCAACAGCTACACCGGCGGTACCACCGTCAACAACGGCACGTTGCTGATCGGCGACAGCGCCAACCCCGGGGCGCAGGTGGCCGGCGATGTCGTGGTCAACAGCGGTGCGACGCTCGGCGGTGTCGGCAGCATCGGCGGCAATGTTACGGTGGTCGGCGGCGCGCATCTGGCGCCGGGTGCCAACGGCAGTTTCGGCACACTGAGCATTGGCGGCAACCTCAGCGTTGCGCAGGGCGCTGTGCTGGATTACGGCTTCAGCGCGCCCGGCAATGGTTACAGCACGCCGGGTACCGGCGATCAGGTCAACGTCGGCGGCAACCTCACGCTCAATGGCGCAACGCTCAACGTCAACGGCGATGCCAGCTTTGGCCAGGGCCTTTACACGCTGTTCCAATACAACGGCGTGCTTACCGAAACCAACGGTGGCATCACGCTGGGTACGGTGCCGGCCGGCGATACGCTGAGCCTCCAGACGCTGGCCAACCAGATCAACCTGGTCAACACCGGCGGTACGGCGCTCAACATGTGGAACGGCAACGGTCAGGCGTCGGCTACGCAAATGGGGGGCGGCAGCGGCACGTGGTCGGCCACATCGTCAAACTGGACCGATGCGAACGGTGACGTCAGCGCGGCGATGGTGCCGCAACCGGGCTTCGCCGTTTTTGGCGGCACGGCTGGCACGGTCACGATCGACAACAGTGCCGGTGCGGTGGCCGCCACAGGCATGCAGTTCGCGGTCAACGGTTATGTGATGAGCGGCGACACGTTGACGCTGGTCACCGACGGCAGCGGCAATGCACCGGCGATCCGCGTCGGCGATGGCACGTCTAACGGCGCCAGCTACACCGCGGAAATCGACAACGTGCTGGCCGGCAGCGCGGGCATCAACAAGACCGACAACGGTACCTTGATCCTCGGCGGCACCAACACCTACACCGGCGGCACTACCATCAGCGGCGGTACGCTGCAGATCGGCAATGGCGGCAGCAGCGGTTCCGTGCTGGGCGACGTGGTCGACAACGCCAACCTGGCGTTTGCGCACACGGATGCGGTGACGTTCGATGGTGCGATCAGCGGCACCGGCAACCTGGTGCAGTTGGGTACCGGTACGTTGACGCTGACCAACACCGAAACCTATTCCGGCACCACCACCATCAGTGCTGGCGTACTCGCGCTCAGCAGCACCGGCAGCATCGCCGCGTCCAGCAGCGTGATCGACAACGCGACGTTCGATGTCAGCGCCGCAGGTGCGACGATCAATTCATTGTCCGGTAGCGGCAACGTGAACCTTGGCGGGCAGATGCTGACGCTCACCCAGGCCGCCGATACGTTCGGCGGCGTGATCAACGGCAACGGTGGTTGCCTTGCGCTGAATGCTGGCACGGAAGTGTTGACCGGCGCCAACACCTACACCGGCAGCACCACCATCAACGGTGGCACGCTGCAACTCGGCAACGGTGGCACCAGTGGCTCGGTCGTTACCGATGTGCTCGACAACGGCACGTTGGCCTTCGATCGCAGCGACACCAACGCGGTGTTCGGCAACGTGATCAGCGGCAGCGGTAGCGTGGTGCAGAACGGCACGGGCACGCTGACGCTGAGCAACAGCAACACTTATTCCGGCGGCACCGTGATAAACGCCGGCACGCTGAGCGGCACCACCAGCAGCTTCGGCAACGGCGCCATCACCGACGATGCCTCACTAGTGCTGTCGCAATCGAGCGATGGCACGTTGACCAACGCGATCAGCGGCAGCGGTAGCCTCAGCGTGAATGGCAGCGGCACGATCACGTTCAGCGGCAGCAACAGCTACAGCGGCGGTACAAGCATTACGGCCGGTACGCTGGTGGGCGACAGCAACAGCCTGCAGGGCGACATCGTCGACAACGCCTCGCTCAGCTTCCAGCAGACGGCCAATGGCAGCTATGTCGGCGCGCTCTCCGGCAGCGGCACGCTGACCAGTTCCGGCGCCGCGGTACTGAGCCTGACCGGCAACAGCAGCGCCTTCGCGGGCGCGACGCAGATCACGGGCGGCACGTTGCAGGTGGACGGCGCGCTCGGCGGCAATGTCGATGCCGCGGCGGGCACGACGCTGGCCGGGCAGGGCACGCTTGGCGGCAATGTCACCATCGAAGGCGGCGCCACGCTCGCGCCGGGTGATGCGAATGGCGGCGCAGCGATCGGCACGCTCACCGTGGGCGGCAATCTGAGCATGCTGCAAGGCAGCGTCTACACCATGGACGTCGGCGCGGCTGGTGCTGCGTTGGGCACGGTCGGCAGCAGCGACAGCGTCACCGTGAACGGCAATCTTGCGCTCAATGGCGTCACGCTCAACGTCAACGACACCGGCAACATGGGGCCGGGCATCTATACCCTCTTCAACTACAGCGGAACGCTGAGCGAGACCAGCGGCGGTATCGCGCTTGGCGCGATTCCCACGGGCGACGTACTGACCATCGAGAACCTGACCGGCGACCATCAGATCAACCTGGTCAACACCACGGGTCTGACCATCAACATGTGGAACGGCAACGGCGCGGCGTCGTCCACGCAGATGGGTGGCGGCAGCGGCACATGGTCGGCAACCTCGCAGAACTTCAGCAATGCCGGTGGCAACCTCAGTGCACCGCTGTCGCCGCAACCGGGCTTCGCAGTGTTCGGCGGTACAGCCGGCACGGTCGCGGTCAGCGACAGCGCAGGCAACGTGAGCGCGCTGGGTATGCAGTTCGCCAGCAACGGTTACGTGATGAACGGCGATACGCTGACGCTGGTGGCGAACGCCGGCGCCGCACCGATCATCCGCGTGGGTGACGGCACGACGCAGGGCGCGAGCTACGTGGCGGAGATCGACAACGTACTGGCCGGCAGCGCAGGCATCGACAAGACCGACAACGGCACGTTGATTCTTGCTGGCGCCAACACGTACACCGGGGGTACCACGATCAGTGGCGGTACGCTGCAGATCGGCAATGGCGGGAACAGCGGTTCGATCCTCGGCAATGTCGCCAATAGCGGCAGCCTGGCGTTCGATCGCAGCGATGCGATGAACTTTGCAGGCGTCGTCAGTGGCGCCGGCAACGTGGTGCAGATGGGCCATGGCACGTTGACGCTCAGCGCGGCCAATACGTATACGGGTAACACTGAGATCGACGCCGGCACGCTGGCGCTCTCGGCTCAGGGCAGCATCGCCGACGCCAGCCATGTTATCGACAACGCGGTGTTCGACATCAGCCAGACGAGCGGTGCATCGATCCGCTCGTTGAGCGGCAATGGCAGCGTTATCCTCGGCGCGCAAACGCTGACGCTGTCGGCAGCGAGTGACACGTTCAGTGGCGTGATCGCGGGCAGCGGCGGTGTGACCTTGAGCGGTGGCACGCAAGTGTTCGCCGGTGCGAACACCTATAGCGGCGCCACCACGATCACGTCCGGCACACTGCAGCTCGGCAACGGCGGTACCGGCGGTTCCCTCGCGGGCAATGTGGTCGATAACGGCAAGCTGGCGTTCGATCGGTCCGACGACATTGTCTTCGCCGGCGCGATCAGCGGCAGCGGCAGCGTGCAGCAGCTGAGTTCAGGCAACCTGACGCTGAGCGGCGTCAATACCTACACCGGCGGCACGTCGATCGAGCAAGGCACGCTCGCGTTGAACAATGCGTCCGCCATCGGCAGCGGTACGCTGGCCATGGCGGCAGGCACCACACTGCATGCAACGGGCGGCTTCACGCTCGCCAATGCCATCACGCTGTCCGGCGATCCGGATGTCGACGTGGACGCCGGTCTTACCACCACGCTTGCCGGCGTGATCAGCAACGGCACGCAAGCGGGCGATCTGGTGAAGACCGGCGCGGGTACCTTGGTATTGAGCGGTGCCGACACGTACACCGGCAGCACGGACGTCGCTGCGGGTGCGCTGGAGGTGACCGGCAGTCTGGTCAGTCATGTCACCGTCGGCAGTGGTGCGGCACTGATCGGCACTGGCAGCATCGGTGGGCTGAATGTTGTCAGCGGTGGTGTGGTTTCGCCCGGCGTTGCAGGCATCGGCACCCTGCAGGTCAACGGCAATGTGAGCCTGGCGGCGGGTTCGATCTACCAGCTCGATGCGAGCGATACCGGCAGCAGCGACCTCATCCGCGCAAGCGGCACCGCGACGCTGGGTGGCGGTTCAGTGGTTTCGACCGAGGCGGGCAGCAACTGGAACCCATCGACGCGCTACACCATCCTCACCGCCGCCAGCATCAGCGGCACGTTCGGCGGGGTGAGCTCCAACTTTGCGTTCCTCACGCCCACGCTGAGCTACGACGCCAGCAACGTCACCATGACGCTGACGCGCAACACTGTGGCGTTTGGATCGGTCGGCACGACGGCCAACCAGATCAACACCGGCAACGCCGTCGCCAACAGCGCATCCAGCGCGGTGTACAGCGCCGTGCTGACGCTGGCGGCGAGCCCCGCACGAGCAGCGTTCGACGACTTGAGCGGCGGCAGCCTCGCCAGTACGCGCACGGCGATCCTGGATGACAGCCACTTCGTGCGCGATGCCATCAGCACGCATCTGCAGCAGGTGCAAGGTGCCGGACAGCTCGTGCAAAACGATGCCGATGGCAGCGTGTGGGCAAGCACCTGGGGCCATGGCGGCGATCACGACAGCGACGGCAATGCGGCCGCCGTGCGTGCCACCGGCAGCGGCGTGCTGGTGGGCGCCGATCGCAATCTCGATGCGTGGCGCATCGGTGCGGTGGCAGGCAGCGGCGAGTTGTCCGACAGCAACATCAATGGTGGCGGCGATGCACACAGCATCGACAAGGTGTTCGGCCTCTACACCGGGCTGAGCCTGGATGCCTGGCAGTTGCAGGGCGGTATGGCACACAGCTGGTACGACACGCAAAGCCATCGTCAGATCGGCATCACCGGCATCCAGGGCAGCACGGATGCGAACAGCAGCAACGGCCTGACGCAAGCCTACCTGGATGGCGGTTACCAGTTCACGTTCGCACAAGGCAGCCTGACGCCGTATGTCGATGTCGCGCGCGCATGGATCCATCAGGGCGCCATGGACGAGGTCGGCGATGCGGCCGCACTCAATGTTCAAGCGAGCGACAGCAGCGTGAACTACGGCACGGCCGGCTTGCGCGGCATCTACGAACCGAGCCAGGGCTTACAGCTGCACGCCACGGTCGGCTACCAACAGGCATGGGGCGACCTGCGTTCGACCGATCAGCAGAGTTTTGCTGGCGGCGGCAATGCCACGTTCGTCGTCGATGGCGTGCCGGTGGCGAAAAGCGCCGGTGTAGTGGACCTCGGCATGCGCTTTGCGATCAACAGCAAGGTCAGTGTCGAAGCCAGCTATCACGGCCAGTTTGCCGGCAGTGCGAAGGACGAAGGCGCACGGATGTCCGTGAACGTGAACTTCTGATGCAGGTGCGCCGCTGCGATGCATCCATAGTCTGCATCCAGCAAGAAATCGCGACGTAGACCAAACCGCCCGAGCGGCTAGCCGCCGCCACGCCACTGTAACCTGGGGCCGTCACCCTTCCCGCACTGCCGTATCGGCTGCTTCGGGATGGTTGTCGTGTCGTTTCTATCGGGTGTTCGCCGCCATCCCATGGCGATCAACGTGGTGGCCGGCAGCGCGGCATTTCTGGCTTATGCGTCGATGTATGCGTTTCGCAAGCCGTTTACCGCCGCCGCGTTCGAAGGCATGCACTATGCCGGCGTCGATTACAAAGTGTGGCTGGTGATCGCGCAGGTGATGGGCTACATGCTCAGCAAGGTGCGCGGCATTACCTGGATCGCGGAAATTCAGCGTCAGCGTCGCGCGCGCACGTTAACGGGGTTGATCGGTTTTTCGTGGATCGCGCTGCTTGGCTTCGCGCTGATTCCCGCGCCGTGGAATATTCCCTTTCTGTTTCTCAACGGCTTGCCGCTGGGCATGGTGTGGGGCGTAATCTTCGGTTATCTGGAAGGGCGTCGCGGCACCGAGCTCATGGGCGCATTGATGTGCGCCAGCTTTATCGTGGGCTCGGGCGTGGTGAAGACGGTGGGCATGTGGCTGATGCTGCGCTGGCACGTCAGCGAATTCTGGATGCCATTCACCGCCGGGTTTTTATTCATCGTGCCGCTGTACGCGGCGACATGGGTGCTCGAACATCTGCCCCCTCCGGATGCGGCCGATATCGCCGCGCGCAGCGCGCGCATTCCCATGGATGCCACGACGCGGCGCGCGTTTCTAGCGCGCTTTCTGCCCGGCATCGCGATGATCGTGATGGCGTATGTGGCGCTGACGGTGACGCGCGATTTCCGCGACAACTTCGCGGCGGAGATCTGGGCCGACCTGGGCCGCGGTGGTGATGCCTCGGTGTTCACCGAGACGGAGGCGCCCATTGCCGTCGCCGTGCTGATCATCACCGCGTTCACCATGGCCGTGCGCGATAACCTCAAGGCGCTGATGATCAATCACGTGCTGATTTTTGGCGGCTTCGCGGTGGCCGTTTTCTCCACGTGGCTGCACAACCACGGGATGATCGATCCGCTGAGCTGGATCGGTTTCAGCGGCTTCGGGCTTTATCTGGCCTATGTACCGTACAACGCCACATTCTTCGAACGCATGCTGGCGACCTTTCGTGTGACAGGCAACGTTGGGTTCATCATGTATATCGCCGACAGCAGCGGTTATATGGGTAGTGTGGTGGTGATCCTGGTGAAGGAATTCGGCGGCGTGCATCTTTCGTGGGCGTCGTTCTACGCCGATACAGTAATGACGCTGTCGGGTGTTGGCATGTTTATTACCTTGGTGTCGGCGTTTTATTTTTATGAGAAGGCGCGGCGGGCGAGGGAGCTTGTTGCGATGCCTGCAGCGGCTTGATTTGACGCCCGGCCTACGCCGGAATGACGGCTAGGCAAGAGAGGGCCTTACGAAGAAGGCAACCGCTCTAGTGATAACCAGGCCGGATGGCCTGTAATAAGCTTGAACCCGCCTCCGCAAGACAGCCATCGTTATGGATCACGATGCTGTCGTGCGGCATCGGATAGGCATTCAAGCGCGCAATCCGCGCAGCGATCTCCGCTTCCGATTCGCGGCCACGTATCGCAAGACGGTTTGCGATGGTTTGCGCACTCGCGGTAATCAACACCGGTCGCACATCGGGAAACCGTTCGCACGCCAGCGCAAATGCAGTACGCGATCCATTCACCAGTACATCGGCGCCACGCACCAGCCAGTGCGCCACTTCGTTGCCGATACCGTAGTGCAAGCCGTGCGCTGCCCACGTCAGTGCGAACAAGCCGCGCTGTTCGCGCGAGTGAAACTCCGCTTCGCTAAGTGCCACATGATTTTCGCCGCCGGCGTGCGCCGGTCGAGTGATGTAGCGATGCGCGCACAGCACGCCATGTGGCACACCGTGTTCGCGCACCCACGCCAGCACGCTGTCCTTGCCCACACCGGAGGGGCCCATCACGTAATACAGGCATCCTGCGTTCATGTCGCGTGTCCTGCGCCAAATGGAATCCAATCGATCGGCTGGAACGCTTCACCGGGTGCGTTTTCGCGGCAGAGGGTGAATGCGTCGATACGTGCGATCAAGGGGCTTTCCACCCTGGCATGAAACCAATCGCGCAGCGCTCGCTCTTCCTCTTCGCTGGCGGGCGCGGACACGGTCATGTGGAAGCGATACCGATCCAGCACGTACGGATAGCCGAATTCGCGAAACAAAGCGGTCTCCACGTCGTCCAGATGCGCTGCACGCCGCTGCCATGCCGCCTCGGTGTTCGCTGCGCGCAGCGCATTCAGGCGGCGCACGCAACGTTCTGACAATGCCCTGATGCTCGCTTCATCGACGGACGGTCGCAACGCCAGAAAATGTGCGAGCCGATCCAGCTGCAAGGGAAGTTCGATAACGCGCGCGTGCTGCGCGATATCGGCGACATCCCGGCGCAGATCGTCATAGCTTGCCGCTTCGGCCAACACAAACGGCGCGCAAAGCGTGGCATGCCACCCGTAGCGGCGCACGGGGACCGTCAACGCGCGCAAACGGTCCGCTGCTACACCGGGCAGGTGTCCGGCCGATAACCATGCGCGTCCCAAAACATCCAGCGCACTGCCTTGGGCAGGGCAGAAATACACGGCATAACGCATTAATGGTCCGCCATCAGCACAAGTTGCACCCAATCGCCAGAGAAACGCGTTATGCCATATTGCACCGGCACGCCGCGCGTGTCGGCATTGATCGATTGCACGTAAAGCACGGGGCGATTGGCCGGTTGTTTCATCAGGCGTGCGGTGACGGCATCGGGCAGACGCGCGGACACGCGGGTGTGTTTGCGTTCGTAGTCGGCCACACCGAACTCGGCCAGCGAGCGGGTCACCGATCGCAGCCTGCGATACACGGCGGGAAATTCGGGAAAGCGCGCAGCTGGAAAATACGCGGTGCTGTAGTCGACGATATGGCCGTCGGCGCGATCCAGCGTTTCGATGCGATAGGCATATTCATGGCGATCAAGGCCCAATGCCTGGGCAATTTTCGGCGGCGGAATTTCGCGCGCCTCTTCCACAAATTCCATATCGGCTTCGACATTGAGATTGCGCATGTTCTGCGTGAAGCGCGTGCGCCGGCTGATGACGTAATCCATCGTTTGCTCTTGCACGAACGTGCCGCGCCCCTGTTCGGTGCGAACCAGGTTGCGCTCCTCCAGTGCGGCGATAGCGCGTCGCACCGTATGCCGGTTGACGTTGAACCGCTCGGCCAGCGCCTGCGCCGATGGCAGCTGCTCGCCCTGGCGCGGTTGTCCTTTGACAATCTCCGCCGCCAGGATGCCGCTGATCTGGCTCCACAGCGCCACGCCACGCCCGCGTTCGATTTCGCTCATACCACGTCCTCAACCTGTCTATTCGTCGTCATGGCAGCGGCACGCTGGGCTGCTGCAATGGTCCACGGAGAGCGCTTTCGGGGCGCCCCAGCCTGTCTAGATAACTAGACATTTGTGACAAGCCTAGGAACACCGATGGACACCTCCCCCTACTTGGCACGCGCCGACTGGATGTCGCTGTTGGCGCAGGCCGATCCGGCCGAGCTCTCGCAGGCGATGGACGCCTTTGCGCCGCCCGCCGACACCGCCTGGCTGCGTCCGGCGCAGACGGGCCTGTACATGTTGCGCGGCCGGGTCGGGGGCACTGGGCCGCAGTTCAATTTCGGCGAGATCACCGTCACGCGCTGCAGCGTGCAGGCCGGCGGACATATCGGCCATGCGTGGGTGCGCGGCAGCAATACGCGCCATGCGGAATTGGCCGCGCTCGCCGATGCGATGCTGCAGGCCGCCCACACGCACGGCGAGCTGCACTTGCACGTGATCGAACCACTGCGCCGCGCGCTGGACCGTCGCCGCGATGAAGCGAGTCGCAAGGCGGCCGCAAGCAAGGTGGAATTTTTTACCGTGGTGCGGGGCGAATGATGCTGGCCGCCTTTGCCGATCCGGTTTTCGACAGCCAGCGCACCTTCCGCGCCTTGCTGCAAGCCATGGCGCGCCCGGCTGCGCCGCGTGCGTTGCCGGTTCTGCCACCCTCGCCGGCGCCGATTGCGCCGGCCGCGATGGCGATTGTGTTGACGCTGTGCGATGCAACGACCTCTGTGTGGTTGCAGCAGCCGGAGGACGAAGCGGTTCACCATGTGCGTTTTCATGCTGGCTTGAAGTTGGTGGAACAGCCACAGCAGGCGGATTTCGCGCTGATTACCGATCCCATGTCGATGCCGCCGTTGGAGGCCTTCGCGTTGGGCGCTCCGCGTTATCCGGATCGGTCTGCGAGCGTGATCGTTCAAGCCACTGCGATTCACTCCTTACCCTGTGTGCAGGCGGAGGCTGGGAGGGGGGTGCATGTGCTTGCCTCAGCGCAAGATGGTGCAACCCCACCCCAGCCCCCCCCTGCAAGCAGGGGAGGGAGCACGTTCGCGGGGGCGGACATCTGTGCGAGCAGGGGAGGGGGCACGTTTGTTGGCCCTGGCATCCGCGATACCCAAACCGTTGCCATCGACGGATTGCCTGCCGATTTCTGGCACCAACGTGCCGCACTCGCCGCGCAATTGCCGCTCGGTATCGATCTGTTTTTCGTTGCCGGGCAGCACGTGCTTGCCTTGCCGCGCACGACGCGCCTGCTGGAGGGCTGAATGTACGTAGCCGTAAAAGGCGGTGAACAGGCGATCGCGCGGTCGCTGGAATTGCTGGCCCAGGCGCAGCGCGGCGACACCGCCGTGCCGGAACTGGAGCTTGCGCAGATCCGCGAACAGCTGCGCCTGGGTGTCGCACGCGTGATGCAGGAAGGGTCGCTGTACGACGAAAACCTTTCCGCGCTGGCCATCCGCCAGGCCGCCGGCGACATGCTGGAGGCGATTTTCCTGCTGCGCGCCTATCGCACGACGTTGCCGCGTTTTGGCTACACGTTGCCATTGAATACGGCGGCTATGCGCGTGCGCCGGCGCGTCTCGGGTACCTTCAAGGATATTCCGGGCGGCCAGGTATTGGGCCCCACGTACGACTACACGCAGCGTCTGCTGGATTTCGAGCATGCGCCGGTCGCCAGCGTCACGCCCGCCGATGCACCACTGCCGCCAGACATGCCGCGTGTACTCGATCTGTTGGATGCCGAAGCGTTGATCGAACGCATCGAGCCGGGCAGCGATCCGGAGCCGGTCGACCTCACCCGCGAACCGCTGACCTTTCCCGCCGACCGCGCCACGCGTTTGCAGAACCTGTCGCGCGGCGACGAAGGTTTTCTGCTGAGCATGGCGTACTCCACGCAGCGCGGTTATGCCGAGAGCCATCCGTTTGCCGGCGAAATCCGCATGGGCGAAGTGGATGTGCGGGTCTGTCCGGAAGAACTGGGCTTCGCGATCGAGATCGGTTCGATCGTGCTGACCGAATGCCAGATGATCAATCAGTTTCACGGCGGCAACGGCGTGCCGCCGCAATTCACGCGCGGTTATGGGCTGAGCATGGGCGAAGGCGAGCGCAAGGCGATGTCGATGGCCCTGGTCGATCGCGCCTTGCGTTGCGATGAACTGGCCGAGCCGGACGATGCGCCCGCGCAGGACCAGGAGTTTGTGCTGTCGCATTCGGACAACGTGGAAGCGTCGGGTTTCGTGCAGCATTTGAAGTTACCGCATTACGTGGATTTCCAGGCGGAATTGTCGCTGTTGCGAACACTCGCGGCGCAGCACGCTACCCCCTCCCCTGTGCAACAGGGGCGGGAGTCGTTCGAGGTGCCGACAGCATGACGTACAACTTCGCGTTCCTCGATGAAGACACCAAACGCATGCTGCGCCGTGCACTGCTGAAAGCCGTGGCGATTCCCGGTTACCAGGTGCCGTTCGGCAGCCGCGAAATGCCCTTGCCGTACGGCTGGGGTACCGGCGGTATCCAGGTTACGGCCGCGTTGCTGGGTCCTGACGACGTATTGAAGGTGATCGATCAGGGCGCGGACGACACCACCAACGCCGTGAATATCCGCCGCTTCTTCAGCCGCGTTGCGGCGGTCGCCACGACGGAACACACCGCCGAGGCCACGCTGATCCAGACACGTCACCGCATTCCTGAAACATCGCTACGCGAAGATCAGATTCTTGTGTTCCAGGTCCCCGAGCCCGAACCGCTGCGCACGCTGGAACCTCGCGAAGCCGAGACGCGCACCTTGCACGCCCTGGCCGATTACGGATTGATGCACGTGAAGTTGTATGAAGACATTGCCCAATACGGCCACATCGCCACCAGCTACGACTACCCGGTGCTGGTCGATGGACGTTTTCTGACCTCGCCTTCGCCGATTCCGAAATTCGACAACCCCAAGCTCGATCGCTCGCCTGCCTTGATGCTGTTTGGCGCAGGACGCGAGAAACGCCTTTACGCGATTCCGCCTTACACGCACGTGGAGAGCCTGGCTTTCGACGATCACCCGTTCGAGATTCAGCGCTGGGAGCATCAGTGCGAACTGTGCGGCTCCGGTGAAAGTTATCTGGACGAAGTGATCGTGGACGATCGCGGCACGCGCATGTTCGTGTGCTCGGACACGGATTTCTGCAGCGGTCGCCGTGCGGAGGCGCAGGCATGAGTGCCCTCTTGCAGGTGCGCGGGGTGAGCCGCCATTACGGGCCGCGCATCGGTTGCGAGGACGTGAGCTTCGAGCTGCATCCCGGCGAATTGCTATGCATCGTGGGCGAATCGGGTTCCGGCAAATCCACTTTGCTCAATACGGTGGCCGCGCAGCTATCGCCAACTGCTGGCTCGGTGCGCTATCGCCAGCGCAATGGCGGCTGGCTGGATCTTGCAGCGTTGAGCGAGGCAGACCGTCGGCGGCTGGCGCGCGAGGAGTGGGGCTTCGTCACGCAGAATCCGCGCGACGGCTTGCGTCTCAACGTGAGTGCCGGCGCGAATGTCGCCGAGCGCCTGATGGCGTTGGGCATGCGCAACTACAGCCAGCTGCGCGCCATCGCGCGCGGTTGGTTGGAGCGCGTAGAGATCGATCCCTCCCGCATCGACGATGCGCCGACCAGTTTTTCCGGCGGCATGCAGCAGCGTCTGCAAATTGCACGCACGCTGGTGACCCAGCCGCGACTGGTGTTCATGGACGAGCCGACGGCCGGCTTGGATGTCTCCGTGCAGGCGCGCATTCTGGATCTGCTGCGCAGGCTGGTGAACGAATTGGGCCTTGCCGCCGTGATGGTGACGCATGATCTGGCCGTGGCGCGCCTGCTTGCCGCGCGCACACTCGTGATGCAGGGCGGGCGTGTGGTCGAAACCGGACTCACCGACCAAATACTCGACGACCCGCAACACCCGTACACGCAATTGCTCGTTTCTTCGGTACTGACGACATGACCGCCGCCTTGATGCTCGAACTGCGCGACCTTAGCAAGTCGTTTGAATTGCACCACCAGCATGGTGCGCGCCTCAACGTGTTGCGTGGCATCGATCTGCGCTTGCATGCGGGCGAATGCGTGGTGTTGTCCGGCCCATCCGGCGCCGGCAAAAGCACGCTGCTACGCGTGATCTATGCCAATTACCGCCCGAGCTTCGGCGCCGTGCATGTGCGCCACGACGAGCGCTGGATCGATCTTGCCAAAGCGACGCCGCACGAAGTGCTGGAGGTGCGCCGCCGCACGCTGGCTTATGTCAGCCAGTTTCTGCGCGTGATTCCGCGCGTGCCGGCGCTGGATATCGTGGCCGAACCGCTGCTGCAGATGGGCGTGGACGAGCCCGAGGCACGCCGTCGCGCCGGCGACTTGCTGCGCCGGCTGAATGTACCGGAGCGCTTGTGGGCGCTGCCGCCCAGCACCTTCTCCGGCGGCGAGCAGCAGCGCGTCAATATCGCGCGCGGCCTGATCGCGCGACGCCCGATCCTGCTGCTGGATGAACCCACGGCATCGCTGGATGTCGAAAACCGCAACGTCGTGGCGCAGCTGCTGGCCGAAGCGCGCGCCGACGGCTCGGCGGTGCTCGGTATCTTCCACGATGAAGACATGCGCGATCGCGTCGCCACGCGGCTGTTTCCGATGCAAGCGCTCGAAGCGGCCTGATTCTGTTTCACCTCTTCCACCTTTGCCGTCGAGATGACCATGAACGATTTAGTTTTGACCAACGCCCGCATCGTGCTCGACGATGGCGTCATCCACGGCACCCTTATCGTGGGCGATGGCGTGATCCGACAGGTGGATGAGGGATCGACCCGGGCGCCGAACGCCATCGATTGCGAGGGCGATTACATCATTCCCGGCCTTATCGAGCTGCACACCGATAATCTGGAAAAGCACCTGATGCCCCGCGCCGGCGTGCTGTGGCCCGCGATCCCGGCAGTGCTTACGCACGATGCGCAGGTCGTTGCCGCCGGCATTACCACCGTGTTCGACGCGCTGTCGGTGGGCGACGTGGAAGAAGAAAGCGTGCGCATCGATACCTTGCGCAGCACCTATGACGCGATTCTCGAAGGCCAAGCCACCGGCGCATTGCGTGCGGATCACTGGATTCACTTGCGTTGCGAACTGGCGTATCCGCGTTTGCTCGAAACCTTGGAACCCCTGATGCATCACCGCAGCGTGCGGCTCATCTCGCTGATGGATCACACGCCAGGCCAGCGCCAGTACCGCGACATCGAGCAATACCGCAAGTACTACAGTAAGAACCACATGACCTGGACGGAAGACGAATTCACCGAGGTCGTGAAGCGCCGTACCGAGCAACAGGCTCACTACAGCACCAGGCACGAAAACGCGGTGCTGGCGATGATCCACGGTCGCGACATGGTGCTGGCCAGTCATGACGATACCGACGCGCAGCAAGTGGATCACGCGCGGAGCATCGGCGTGACGATTTCGGAATTTCCCACGACGCAGGAAGCGGCCGATGCCGCGCACGCGCGTGGACTCAGCACCGTGATGGGCGCACCCAACGTCGTGCGCGGCGGCTCGCACTCGGGCAACGTCGCCGCACTGGAGCTGGCGCGCACGGATCGCCTGGACATGCTGTCGTCCGACTACGTGCCGGCGAGCTTGCTGCATGGCGCCTTCATGCTGCACCAGCACGCCGGTTGGTCGATGCCCAAGGCGATGGCGACGGTGAGCCGCAATCCTGCGAAGGCGCTGGGCTTCGATGATCGTGGTGCGCTCAAGGCGGGTATGCGCGCGGATGTGGTACGCATGCGCGATGTGGGTGGTTTGCCGATTGTGCGCAATGTGTGGGTGAAGGGGCAGTGGGCGTTTTAACCACGTTTCCTCCCTTGCGTGCAGCAGGGGAGGGCTGAGGTGGGGTCAAGCCGTCACCCGAAGCAGGAGCATCACCCCTCCCGACCCTCCCCCGCTTTGCAGGGGAAGGGCAGGGCACAGCGCATTTTTCGTCGCCTGTGACAAGCGTTGAAGCAATCCAACCTCAAAAGTTTTAATCGTTTTATTTGCATGCGTATACGTTGCGCAATCACGCGATGCAAATCGCTGCGCACCGCAATTTCGTGCGCGCATGTCATCGTTCATACGTCCAAAATACATCGCACTGCCACATACATAATCGGCGACGAACAAAGCAATCGATAACACGTATAGACAGCTATCCAACTTAGCTAGGCCACGTCATAAGCGTTTCATCGCGGTTGTCTAGCCTTTCAAGGGTCGCAGTACCAGGCATTCATGCCGGCGCCGTCCGGCGACTACAACCTTTGGGGATAGCATCTTGAAGATCAATCCAATCACCTGCGCGGTGTTGGCCGCGCTCGCGGTGAATTACGCCTACGCGGACACCACCACCACCCCGCCTGCGCCGGCTACGCAACCTGCAGCGGCAACGCAACCGGCGAACGCATCCAACGCGGCAACGCTCGGTATCGTCACGGTGACGGCGCAGCACACCGCCGAAGACATGCAAGACGTACCGATCACCCTGCAGGCATTCACCGGCAACACGCTGCAGCAGTTGAACATTGTGTCGTTCGACGACCTGATCAAATACCTGCCCAACGTGACCTTCGCCGCGAACGGCCCGGGCCAGGGCAACATCTACATGCGCGGGCTGAGCACTGGCTTCCTGGGCAACCAGTCCAGCGCGACCATCGCGCCGTTCCCGAACGTGGCCGTCTATCTGGACGATCAGTCCATGCAGTTCCCGGCGCGCAACCTCGATGTCTACATGGTCGACATGGAGCGCGTGGAAGTGCTTGAAGGCCCGCAGGGCACGCTGTTCGGCGGTGGCGCCGAAGCGGGTGCGATCCGCTACATCACCAACAAGCCGAATCTGGAGAAGGTCAGCGGCAGCGCCGAAGCCAGCACCAGCGTCACCGACGGTGGCGCGCCGAACAATTCGGCCAACGCGATGATCAACCTGCCGATCATCCCGGGTACGTTCGCCGTGCGCGGCGTGATCTACAACGAGCACGATGGCGGTTATATCGACAACGTGCCGAGCACCTATACCCGTCAGCCGACCGACGGCGGCGGTGCGATGGCGCCGTACGTGGCCGCTGGCGCGACGCCGGTCGCCAACAACTACAGCGTGGCGCAGAACAACTGGAATCCGGTCGATACGCAGGGTGCGCGCCTGTCCGGGTTGTGGAAGATCAACGACGACTGGAATTTCCTGATCGCCGAGAGCTACCAGGATCTGGACGCCAAGGGCCAATCCTCGACCTACCCCATTGGCATCGACGGCCAGACGCTCGGCACCAATCAGATCACCTCCTTCGTGCCGGCGTGGAACAACGATCACTCCGCCAACAGCGCCTGGACCTTGAACGGCCAGATCGGCGACCTGTCGCTGGTCTACACCGGTGGCTACACCACGCGCCACGTCAGCGAGCAGCAGGATTACACCGGCTACTCGCGCAGCGCCGGTGGCATGTATTACCAGTGCACCGGCACCTCGGCAGGCCTGTCCAGCGCGGGCAAGCCGATCTGCTATTCGCCGGTGGGTTACTGGAACGACACCGTGGCCAGCACGCACCAGAGCCACGAGCTGCGCCTGAGTACGCCGGAAGACTATCGCTTCCGCGTCATCGGCGGTCTGTATTACGAAGACTTCAACATCGACGACCACATGCGCTTCGACTACAAGACCATTCCGTCGTGTACGCCGGAAAATCTTGCCAGCGCACTCGCCGGGGGTTATCCCTGCGTGGCCAATGCGCAGTCCTCGCCGGGCGTCAATCTTGCCGACAACACCGCCTTCGGCGAGAACGCCGAGCGCGGCTACAAGCAGGAAGCGGCGTTTGCGTCGATGTCCTATGACATCATCCCGGATGTGCTGACCGCCACCGCCGGTACGCGTTATTACCATTACTCCGAATGGGAAACGGGTACCGAGTTCTACACCGAAGGCAACATGGTGAATGTCCCCAACGGTACCTACGTGGGCGACGACACGGTGATGAACTACCACCAGTCGTACCACGGCTTTAAGAGCCGTGCGAACCTGATGTGGCACATCACGCCGGACATGATGGTGTATTACACCTTCTCGCAGGGCTTCCGTCCGGGCGGCTTCAACCGCACGACCTCCGGCGTGGCCAAGCTCGATGGCGAGGCGCAGTACCAGAAGCCGATCAACTACGCACCCGATACCCTCACCAACAACGAAATCGGCTTCAAGACCACCTTCTTCGATGATCGCCTGCTGCTCAACGGTTCGTTCTACGACATGCGTTGGGACAACGTGCAGATGCAGTTCTTCAACCCGCTGGTGCTGGGCAACACGACCTTCGCGGTCAACGGCCCCAACTACAAAGTGGATGGTGGCGAACTGCAGTTCCAGGCGAAGCTTACCGATGGTCTGTCGCTGATTGGTGCAGGTTCGCTCAACCACGCCAAGCAGACCAACTCGCCGTGCCTGATCAACAATATTCCAGGTTCGGCCGGCTACAACACCTGCATTATCGAAACCGGCGCCGTGGGCGATGTCTCGTCCTTCGCCAATCCGTTCGGCACCGTGGGCAGTGTGCCGGCCTTCTCGCCGCGTTCGCAGTACAACATGCGCTTGCGTTACGACTGGACCTTCAACGGCGGCTTCAAGGCGTTCGCCCAGGCCGGCTTCAACCGCACCGGTTCGATGTACAACCAGCCGGCCACCTATCCGAGTGGCGCTGGCGTTACCGACATCACCACGGTGGAGCTGCGTTACCTGCAGGCCGGCTACACCACCGTCGACGCATCGGTGGGCGTCACCAAGGACAACTGGGACGTTTCGCTGTACGGCACCAACCTCACCAACAACCACGCCAGCGTGTTCACCTCCTCGGCCCAGTTCATCGAATCCGAAGTGCCGATCCGTCCGCGCGTGCTTGGCCTGAAGGTCGGCTTCAAGTTCTAACCTGCCCACTCCGCGGGCGGGCTCGTAGACTTAGGGTGGGCCGTGTGCCCACCCTCTTTTTTAAGGTCGTTGATCACTCATGAATACCGTGGCAGCCGATTCCGCCAACCACGCCTCGGAGCAGGACATCCGGCGCATACGCCAACTGCAAGCGGAGGGCCAGTATGCGGATGCCCTGCACGCGGCCGAAGCGTTGTTGGTCAGTGCGCCCGATCATTACGAAGTGCTGTATGTGATCGCCCGCAGCCAGCGCTATCTCGGGCAGATCGACGCCGCACTGAAAACGCTGACACAATTGGAACAGCAACGCCCCCAGTACAGCCGTCTGCACGAGGAACGCGGGCATTGCTATGTAGTGATGCGCGATGCGCCACGCGCCATCGATGCGTTGCTGCGCGCCGTCAACCTCAACCCGGCGTTGCCTTCCAGCTGGAACCTGCTGCAAGGCCTCTACCGCATGATCGGCGATGCCACCACCGCCGCCACCGCCGCATCGCACGTGGCCACGCTGGGCCGCCTCGCGCCGGAGGTAGTGCGAGCGACTAGTCATTTTTCCGATGGCGAATTCGATTCCGCCGAACAGATCATCCGCCCCTATCTGCTGAAAGTCGGTAACGATGTGGAAGGCATGCGCCTGCTCGCGCGTATCGGCCTGGCGCGCGAAGTGCTCGACGATGCCGAAATCCTGCTCGACGCCGTGCTGAAAATTGCGCCGGACTACCGCGCCGCGCGTTACGACTATGCCTGCGTGTTGTTCGAACGACACCTGTACCAGCGCGCCTGCGAGCAGATCGAACAACTGCTGGCCGCCGATCCGCATCATCCTGATTACCGCACCTTGTATGCCAGCGCCAGCGTCGGCCTGGGCGAGCACGATCGCGCCATTGCGCTGTACCGCGCGCTGCTGAAGGAACTGCCCGGCGCGGCGGATGTGCATTTGTCGATGGCCCATTCGCTTAAGACACAGGGCAAGCAGGCCGAGGCCATTGACGCCTACCGTGCCGCCACTGCAGCACGCCCCGACTTCGGCGACGCCTACTGGAGCCTGGCCAACCTCAAGACCTACCGTTTCGCCGACGATGAAGTGGCCCGCATGCAGGCCGAAGAAGCATCGCCGGCCATATCGCTGGGCGATCGCTATCATCTGTGTTTCGCGCTCGGCAAGGCGTTTGAAGATCGCGGCGATTACGCCCAGTCATGGCATTACTACGAACAAGGCAACGCGCTGAAGCGTTCGGAGAGCCGCTACCGCCCGGAGATCATCGAAACCAATACGCGCAGGCAAATCGACATTTGCACGCGCGCGTTTATGGCAGAGCGCGCCGACGTGGGCGACGCGAGCGCAGACCCCATTTTCATCGTCGGCCTGCCGCGCGCCGGTTCCACACTGCTGGAACAAATTCTCGCCTCCCACTCGCAGGTCGAAGGTACGCAGGAACTGGCCGACATCCCGCGCATCGTGCTCGACCTGCAAGGACGCGACCCCAATCTCGACGATCCCCGTTATCCGGGCGTACTGGCCGACATGCAGCCGGACGACTTCCGCACGCTCGGTGAAAAATACCTGCACGACACGCGCATCTATCGCAGCGGCAAACCCTATTTCATCGACAAAATGCCGAACAATTTCCGGCACCTTGGATTGATTCACCTGATGCTGCCGAACGCGAAGATCATCGACGCACGCCGCGAACCCATGGCCTGCTGTTTCAGCAACCTCAAACAACTCTTCGCCACCGGTCAGGAGTTCACCTACAGCATCGACGACATCGCGCGTTACTACCGCACCTATCTTGATCTCATGCAGCACTGGAACCGCGTGCTACCCGGTCGCGTGCTGCGCGTGCATCACGAAGACGTCGTGGACGATCTGGAAGGTAACGTGCGGCGCATTCTCGATTTCTGCGGCCTGCCATTTGAGCCCGGTTGCCTGCAATTTCACAAAACCGAGCGCAGCGTGCGCACCGCCAGTTCCGAACAAGTGCGCCGCCCCATCTTCCGAGATGGCATCGACCAGTGGACGCACTACGCCGCGCACCTCGGCCCGCTCAAGCAAACACTCGCCGATGCGTTGGAGCGCTATCGCGATCCGCGATAGCGCGGCGCGTGCGAGACCTTAAGCACGCATCAGCGTTACCGTCACAACTAAATCCGCCTGCACTCACAGATTTGCACGCCGCAGATGTGCGATGGTGGCGTGGTCGGGTGTGCCCATCCGTCTTCGATGAACACGGCACACCCGACATGAGTGAAGCGCGGATCGCCGGAGTAACAGCTCAGACGATCCGCTGGCCACAACCAACTAAAGCGAGAGAGAGTTGATCATGGTTACTCCCGATCATACGGCACGCACGCACCCGCGTGTTCCCACCATGCCGAGATTTACACCGCTTCACCGCCCCGCCTACGGCGCGGCGTCGGGCCACTCAGGGCTTTCGTAGAAACGGAATCGGATCCTTCCGCTTTTACATGCAGGATTTTTCCTGCAACAGCCCTTCACGCCACGTGCAATACGTGGCGTGACTTAACGCCATGGAGTACGCCCATGAATAACGTGCATGACCTGATCAACCCGCCGGGCTATCTGCTGTCCCAGAACGGCTATGAAGCTCTGCAAACGATCCGCGATAAGCTTCAGCTTATGGGTCAACTTGCGGGTACTGCATCCACGCCGGGTGACAGCAACGCCGTTCTACTATTGCCGCGCGTGTTGATCGGTGAGTTTTTTATCGATTTGAGCGCGCAACTCAGCCGCGTTCTGGAAGCGGTGGATATTACGCGGAACATGTGGGCCAACCACCGAAGCACTGACGGGCGTCCGCAACGCGTGAGTCAACAGATATTCGTCAAGGGGTGTACATCTGATTTGAGCATGCGGGCAAGTGAGGAGTAGAGACGTTGGATTCCATTCACCAAGCGGGCCGCAGCCATCACAAAGTCATCACGAAACCTTGTGCAACCTTACGGCAGCGTGAAGGCGATGTGCACGCTGCTCTATGACAGGGCGCATTGACGCAGATTTTTTGATAGGGGAAACGAAAGTGGACTTCGTTGAGTCGATATCGCCGCGTTCATTCGCTGGAGCCTCCCTTGTTCGCCCGAGCCACGCTGCCCCTCAAGGGCTGCGCTTCCATGTGCGCGCACAAATTGCTCGCAGGTGGGTGAGGGCACGGACGGCGACCGGTTACACGCCCTGCGGCGCCTCGCAAACCGTTATCGATCCGGATGGCGTGACAAGTACCTACAGCTACGAAACCGGCGGCACGCTGCACAAGCAGCCCACGCGCACCTCGAACATGCTCGGGAAGCCGACCACGGTGGTCGATGGTCTGGACACCACGGTCTTCAATGCCAACGCGAGCACCAGCTACGACGCCAACGGCAATCTGATCCAGAGCAGCGACGGCTTAGGCATTCAATGCCAGCTGGGCTACGACGCGCTCAATCGTCTGGTGCAGACGATCGACAACTACAACGGCACGAACTGATAGGGAAGTTGAATATGCAGCTGGTAACAGGGGATAGGGAATGAGCTTTGTTCGACGTGTTCTGTTGATGCTATGCACCAGCGTGCTGGGTTTGGGTGTCATTTTAACAGCTGATGCGCAAGCTACATCGGCACCTTATCCTCCCGGTCCCTATTCAAGTCGCGCTGCGGGCTGGCACGCCTGCGAGGGAAATTTACCATGGGGCGTCCAGCAATACACCGAATACTCCTTTCTTCCTCCTGACCAGGCGGTTGAGCAGTGGTGTGCCGAGAGTCCCGTAGCTGACAACAATCTGCTGATGGCCGTAAACGGCTTCGCGGTCTTTTTTCTGCCCGCGCGCAATATTTATCAGACAAATAGCTATCTACAATTAAGTGTAGAGGGTGTTGAGTATTTCATCACCTACAACTGCTCGACTCCCGGTCGCCCCACGTCTGCGCCATGCGTCAACTACACGCCAATCAAGAATCTGGGCTGCGGCTGCACTAAAACAGCCAATCCGTCCAACGTCGGTGAGCCTATCAACGCGGCGACGGGAAACACCAACGCTGAACAAGACGACTTCGCTCAGGGTGAGCTGTCGCTAAGTCGTTATTACAATAGTGATCCCAATGTGCGTGGTGCGCATGATGGGCTGCAGTGGCTGACGACGTACGACCGAAGTCTCTCCTTTACATCGTCTGGGTTCAATGGTCCCACGGGCCTTCCAAGTTCACCAACGCAGGTGACGGTGCAGCGCCCGGATGGTCAGGAGTTGACTTTCAACAAGGTTAGCGGTGTCTGGCACGGCGATTCGGACGTCAGCAATGTACTCATGGAAACGGACAATAGCAGCGGCTACGTGTTGTCCTGGACGTTGTTTGTGGCCGCCACGCGGCAATACGAAACCTATTCGCCCATGGGCGCGCTGCTTTCAGTCAGCGACGGCACGCATGTCGTGCTTACGCTGACCTACACCAATGGAGCGCAGCTCTCCTCCAGCGGTTCAGCATTGCCTGTGGGTTTGCTTTGGCAAGTCATCGATGCTTATGGTCGTAGCCTGACTTACGGTTACGACGGGCAGCAGAACCTAACGACGGTAACGGAACCCGACGGTGGGGTGCTGACGTACGGCTATGACAGTTCAGGAAACTTAATTAGCGTCACATACCCGGATGGCAAGGAGCGTCAGTATCTCTATGACGAGCTCGCGTACAGTGCGGCGGGCAGTAACCAAAGCAAGCTCACCGGCATTGTGGACGAGAGCAACACGCGCTACACGACATTTGGTTATCAGGCGGACGGCCGCGCTATCTCTACTCAGGAAGGCAGCGGCGCGAATCTACACACTATTAGTTACGCCAGCAATGGCAGTGCTGCAACCGTCACTTATCCACTCGGTCAACAAGCCACGGCTACCTTTATTGCGCCGCAAGGCACGGCTATTGTCAGCACGATGAGCGCACGCTGCGGTACTGAATGTGACCAGCAATACCAATTGCAGACATTGGATGCCAACGGCTATCCGGCAACGGCCACCGACTTCAACGGCAATGTCACCAAGACTGCCTATGACGTCAATGGACTGCTCGACCAACAGATCGATGCATCGGGGTCGACCAGCCAACGCACGACGAACTTCACCTGGAACACGACACTGCGCGTCCCCCTGACGCGTGTGGTCCAGGACGCTTCCGGCAACACCGTCAGCAATACGCAATGGGTCTATAACACCACCGGCCAAACACTGGCACGTTGCGACATCGATCCGAGTAACAGCGCCTCCTCCGGTTACAGCTGCAGTGTGGGTGGCACAGTGCCAGCCGGCGTGCGCCGTTCGACCTACACCTACTGCACCACCATCGACACCGTGCAATGCCCGATTGTCGGCTTGTTGCTGACGGTGACTGGCCCGCGCACCGATGTCACGCAAACCACCACCTACAGCTATTACATGGCCAGCAGTGCCACGAACTGCGGCACACCCGGCGCCGCCTGCTACCAAGGCGGCGACCTGCACACCGTCACCGATCCGTCCGGCCACGTCACCACCATCGCCTCCTACGACGCCGATGGCCGCATCACGCGCCTCACCGACGCCAACGGCATCAACACCGATCTCACCTATACCCCGCGCGGCTGGCTTTCCACGCGCACCGTCGGCGGGGCGCAAACGGCCTTCGGCTACACCCCCTACGGCGCGGTGTCGTCCATCACCGATGCCGACGGCATCACCACCACTTACGGCTATGACACCGCCCATCGGCTGGTGAAGATCAGCGACGCCCTCGGTAATTACATCCAATACACGCTCGATGCGGCGGGCGATAAAACCGCCGAACAGGTCTACGACGCCTCGGGCACGCTGCACAAACAGCTCACCCGCACCTTCAACACCTTGGGCCAATTGACCACCGTCGTGGATGGATTGAATCGCACCGTGTTCAACGCCAGTGCCGCTGGCAGCTACGACGCCAACGGCAACCTGATCCAGAGCAGCGACGGCCTAAGCATCCAACGCCAACTGGGCTACGACGCGCTCAATCGTCTGGTGCAGACCATTGACAACTACAACGGCACGAACTGACGACAGTATGTCGTCGATCAAACGTCACGGATCGGATGGAAGGGAAAAGTGGAATGAAAAACGCTATCGATGGAGAAAGGGAATGAGCCGTATCCGCGCTTTGATGCTGAAGGTGTGCATCGTGTTGTGCGCCGTCTCCTGCGTGTCCGTGCGGGCTCAAACGGTTACACCACCTTACCCGTTCGCTGTCTACCCGAGTCGCGCAGCAGCGTTGCATGCCTGCGAGGCAAATATTCCATCCGCCATCGAATATTTCAATCGCAGCTTTCCGCCTCCGGACTATGTGGCCAGGGCATATTGTGATGAAGAAGGTAGCCCAAATAGCACGGCTGTGGATGTGAACCCCACGATAATCTTCGTGTCGGTCGCACGTAATCAGTATCAGGTAACAGACTACGTAACGGAGCAAGTGTTTGGTGTCGTATATATGGTCCCCTGTTCAGGGACCAATCCGCCGGCGTCCTGCGGCAAGTACAGCCCTCAAGATAGTCTCGGTTGTACTTGCACTAACACGGCCATCAAGTCCATGGGTGGTGATCCGATTAATCTGGCAACCGGGGACACCTATACAGAACAAGACGATTTCGCTCAGGGCGACCTTGCACTGAGTCGTTATTACAACAGCGACCCCAATGTGCGTGGTGGTCATGATGGGGTGCATTGGCTGACGACCTATGACAGGAATCTTTCGTTTACGGCATCAGGGTTTGACGCCTCCAGTGGTCGTCCGAGCTCGCCGACAGAGGTGTCGGTTCAACGTCCTAATGGACAGGAGTTGGCGTTCAACAAGGTTAATGGAGTTTGGCAAAGCGATTCGGATGTCAGCAACGTTTTGACGGAGGCGGACGACGGTAGCGGCTATGTGTTGTCCTGGACCCTATTTGTCACAGACACGCGGCAGTACGAGACGTATTCGCCCATGGGTTCATTGCTTTCGGTCAGCGATGGCACCCACACCCTCCTTACGCTGACTTACACCGATGGCGCCACGCAACAGTCGTCGACGGGCTCGGTGTTACCGGGCGGTTTGCTGTGGAAAGTCACCGACGCCTACGGTCGCAGCTTGACTTTCGGTTACAATAGCCAATTAAACCTGGCATCGGTGACCGAGCCGGACGGTGGAGTACTGAGCTATGGCTATGATTCGTCCGGTAACCTGATCAGCGTCACCTACCCGGATAGCAAGCAGCGCCAGTACCTCTATGATGAGTCGGCTTATAGCGCTGCCGGCAGCAACCAAAGCAAGCTCACGGGCACCGTCGATGAGAGCGGTACCCGCTATAACACCTTTGGCTACCAGGCCGATGGCCGGGCGACTTCCACCCAGGAAGGCAGCGGTGCCGGCCTGCTTACGATCAGCTACGCCAGTAGCGGAAGCGCATCCATCGTTACCTATCCACTTGGCCAGCAGGCCACGGCGACGTTCATTGCTCCCCAAGGCGTCGCGATCATCAACAGCATGAGTGCCCGCTGCGGTACTGAATGTGACCAGCAATACCAATCGCAGACATTGGATGCCAACGGTTATCCCGCTGTAGCCACCGACTTCAACGGCAATGTCACCAAGACTGCCTATGACGCCAGTGGACTGCTCGATCAACAAATCGATGCATCGGGATCGACCAGCCAACGCACGACCAACTTCACCTGGAACACGACACTGCGCGTCCCCCTGACGCGTGCGGTGCAGGACGCCAACAGCAACACCATCAGCAACACGGAGTGGGTCTACAACAGCACCGGCCAAACGTTAGCGCGTTGCGACCTCGATCCCAGCAATAGTGCCGCCTCGGGTTACAGCTGCAGCGCCTCGGGTACGGTGCCGGCCGGCGTACGTCGCTCGACCTACACCTACTGCACCACCGTCGACAGCGTGCAATGCCCGATTGTCGGCTTGCTCCTGACCGCCACCGGCCCCCGCACCGATGTGACGCAAACCACCACCTACAGCTATTACATGGCCAGCAGTGCCACGAACTGCGGCACCCCCGGTGCCGCCTGCTACCAAGCCGGCGACCTGCACACCGTCACCGATCCGTCCGGCCACGTCACCACCATCGCCTCCTATGACGCCGATGGCCGCATCACGCGCCTCACCGACGCCAACGGCATCAACACCGATCTCACCTATACCCCGCGCGGATGGCTATCCACGCGCACCGTCGGCGGGGCGCAAACCTCCTTCGGCTACACCCCCTACGGGGCGGTGTCGTCGATCACCGATGCCGACGGTGTCACCACCAGCTACGGCTATGAC
>NZ_QRBE01000021.1 GCF_003363155.1 Dyella monticola
ACGGCCAGATAGGGATTATTGGCACCACTGCCGTTGCTCACTGCTTGATCCAGTGCATACAGCGCACCTTGCAGCGTGGTCTGCGTGCCGCCGTTGACGAGATCGTAGGTCGGCCCGGTAACTGCGCCGGTACTCGGATCGATCGATGCACCGCCGCCCAGCGCGGTGACCATCGGCTTAAGCTGGCTCACGTTGACCGCATCCGCGGCGGTGATGCCCGCCTGCAGGCTGACCAACCGGCGCGTGACACCGCTGGCCGCGTTGCCGATCGAGACCGTCATCGGCGTATCGGCCAGGCTGTCGCTGCCGATCGCCACCGATTGTGTGGCCGAGGCGCGCGCGCGCGCCCCCATCGCCGTCGCGTCGGCCACCGTCGCCAGCGACGCCAGACCGATCGCGATTGCGTCCTGGCCGATGGCATTGGCGACGGCACCGGTGGAGTTGACCTTGACGTAGGGCGTGCCATTGCTGATTTCGCTGCGCAGCTCGTCCACTGCATCGGTCAATTGCGTGAGGTTCACCGCATCGGTGGGCTGGATGCCGGGCGCGACATTGAGGATCTCCACCGGGCTACCCACGCTGCCAAGCACGATCAAGCTCTTGGAGGGATTGCTATAGGTCACCGCCAACAACGTGCCCGTCTTCGGATCAATCAGGCCGCTGTTGTCCCACGTGTTCTGCAGCGCGCTCAGCTGTTGGTTGGTGTCATACAGCTGGCTGCCGTTGATCGCATCCGTGCTCACAGGCGATACCACGCCAGGGGCAACGTTGACGAGCTTGCGTTTGAGCGTGATGTTGCCGAACGAGACCGTGTCATCGACGTCGGCAAGGGAGTTTTTGCCGATCGCTATCGCATTATCGCCCGTTGCATTCGTGTTGCTGCCCAAGGCAATGGCATCGCTGCCGCTGGCCCGGGCGTTCGGGCCGGTGCTGTTGACGGCCAGATACGGGTTTTCCTCGGTGGTCGCTTCGTCCAGTGCGCTGAGCGCCGCTTGGAGGGTGGTGTATTGATCGCCATTGGCGAAGGTATAGGTGGGGCCGGTCACCGCGCCGGTGCTCGGATCGATCGACGCGCCACCGCCGAACGCCGCCACCATGGGCTTGAGCTGGTTCACGTTCACCGCGTCTTTGCCTTGCGTGCCCGGCGCGAGGTTCACGATTTGACGTTCGCTGCCCACCGCACCCACGGCAACGGTGTCGTTGCGCGTGGTGGAGCTGTGCGCGCCCAGCGCCACGGCATTGGAGGAGGCAATCGTCGTCGCGCCAACGCCGATCGCGGTCGAACCGCTAATAGCCGCTGCAGCTTGACCGATCGCCGTGGCGTCGAAGCTCGCCGTGGCACCTGCACCAATGGCGGTATCGTTTTTATTGCGCGCCTTCGCCGCATCGCCTACGGCAACACTGTTTTGCGCGGAGGCCGCCTCATTGCCAATCGCCACCGTACCCGGATAGCCGGCAGTGGTGCTGGTGCCGATGGCAATGGAGTTGGTGTGGAGTTTGTTGGTCGGCGGATTGGCATTGACACCGATGGCAATCGCGCCATCGGCGAGCGCCAAGGCGGTTTGGCCAATGGCAATGGCGCCATCCGCGCTGGCATCGGCGTTACTGCCGATCGCTACCGCTTTATCGCCGGAGGCGTCGGCATCATCGGAACCATTAGCGGGACCTTCGGCTTTGAAGTAGTGCAAGGTTTCGAGCCCGGCTTCTTCCAACTCCTTGACCTGGTCGCCGATGGCGGTCAACGCGCCATCCAGTGCGTCCAGCGCAGCGCCGACATTGTTCTGCGTGCCACCATTGACCAGCGGGTAGCTGGGCGCACTCAGCGTGCCATCGGCATTCACCACCGAATTGCCGTCCAAGGCGCTGGCCACGCTATGGGCCGTGCCGTACAACTGACTGCCGTTCACCGCATCGGTGCTGGTGGACGCGATGATGCCCGGCTCCATGTTCACGATCTTGCGCCGTACTTTGCTGCCGCTCACCGAGATCGTGTTGGCTTCGGTTGCGGCGGAACTCGCGCCCAAGGCCACGGCATTGGCGGCTGATGCATTGGCGGCGTAACCAAGCGCTACGGAATTGTTAGCCGCCGCAGTCACCGCCGCCTGCTGTCCAATAGCCGCTGCATATTGGGCACCCGCCGACGCGCCGCTACCGATGGCAGTCGCGTGATCGCCACTGGCCGTTCCTTGGATAGCAATACCGTAGCTATTGGAGGCATTCGCACCTGATCCGATGGCGATGGCGTAGGTATCGGTGGCGTTGGCCGCCGTTCCCATCGCCAGAGCTCTATCGGCGTTAGCTAATGCGCCGCGACCCACCGCCAGTGCACCGTAGCCCGTGGCATTGCCTCCATTGCCTAGAGCCGCTGCAGCGTCACCGGTAGCGTGACAATTTTGACCCACCGCTAACGCGGACCAGCCACTGGCGCTTGCGGCAGTCGTGCCGCTACCCAGCGCCACGGAACCATTAGTAGAAGCATTAGCGCTCGTGCCCAAAGCCACTGCGTAATCGCCAGTCGTTGTAGCACTATCGCCGATTGCTGCTGAGGAACTACCGGTCGCGCTACAGTCGGAACCCAAAGCCACAGAACCATAGAGTCCCGACGCATTGGCATTTAGACCAAGCGCCACGCCCTTCGCGTATGACTTCGCGTTATTACCGATCGCTAGACCGCTATAGTCATAATAATTAAGGCCGTCGGTTGACTGCCTTGTCGCAAACGCGCTGCTTCCGATGGCGATAGCCCCTACTGCATTTGCACCGCTTCCGATCGCAACAGCGTAAGGTGTTCCGGTAGCACCGCTTGCACTGGCCGCCGTGCCACCAAGCACCTTGATGTAGGTGTCCTCCAGCGCGGCATTTATGCCGGCCGATTTCGCGCCGGTACCACCCTTGCCTTTCGCCACACGCACACCTGACGGGTATCGCGTGCCAGATGGCCCGTCGTCTCGCGCCAACGCACGGGCGATATTCTTGGCCAATGCGGCCTGAAGACCGCCCGGCATCGTGCGTGCTTGCGACTTGACCTGATTTTGGGAGTGACCGTTGTGCTTTTTCATGGCGACGCGTCCTTATCAGCAATTGGCAAGGAATGGGGGTTTGCGCCACGCAGACGCGTGTCATCCCAACGTTGCATCGACACGCTACGTTTTTGAAAAACAGTCACGCACTCGGCACCGGCGCTACTTAGCGTGTGCGCGCGCTTTTACATGGCGGAATGTCGAGGGGTTTCTCCAGCGCAGCAGGCGGTACCCGGCACATCGCGGTCGAGAGAAATTAAGCGCTGGCGAAACGATGCAGCAATCGGTCGACGGAATCCCTCCGTAAAGCAAACGCGCGAAACGCACCGTCCTTCGCCACGTGCTATCACCGTAGCAAGGCGGTCTAAGTGTCGCTAAGCATGTTGCTGCCCGATGAAACGAGGGCTGTGACTTACAAGCTGAAACGGATGACGCGGTCTACTATCAGCGCTGCCGTACGCATCCCGAAGGGTGGTCGGCACCGCTGAGCGTGGCATGGGCACCGTTAATTCTCAGTGTAGACAAGGGCAAGTGTTGATTAATCGCATGCGCAAAAAATCACAAGATGAATGCACGCGTGATCGCACCGTCGCCACGCTCTGCGCGCAGCTAATCCTGCTGCCCCTCATCGGCCGCCGCGCCCTGTTGCGATGATGCAGCCACAATGCCGTGCTCCATTGCATAACGCAGCAGATCCACATCCCGTTCGATACCCAGCTTTTGCATGGCGCGCACTTTCTGGGTGCTGATGGTCTTTTTGCTGCGGTTTAGGCGCTCTGCAATCTCGTTGATCGTCAGGCCGCCGGCATAAAGCCGGAGCACTTCAAGTTCGCGTTTGCTCAAAGGCTGCGGCGCATTGCCGTTGCGACCGTTCAGATCGCGCATGCGCACGGTTTTCTGGACGGTCGGCGAATAGTAGGTGCCGCCTGTTGCCGCCGCATGGATGGCAGGAATCAGATAGCTCACCGCATCGGCTTTGCTGACCACGCAGGAGATACCCAGGTTTTGCAGCGCGCCGAGCACGGCCGGGTTGTCCAGCATCGTAAATACCACCAGTTTCACCGCGGGGTAGCGGCGCCGGATCAGCGAAAACAGCGCAATGCCGTCGCCATGTTCGTTGCCTGGCATGGAATAGTCGGAAACGAGCACATCGCAGCAGTCCGTATCGAGGAGGCCGAATAGCTCGGTCGAATTGGCCGCCGTGCCGGTCAATTGAAAGGTACCCACCGAAGACAGGCCGTGGTGAATCCCGGCGATCATTGCTGGATGATCGTCCGCGAGGACCACTCTTAAGGAAAACCCTTGCATTTGCGGCCTTTGGACCCGTTGCGCATTCAACAGCATCCCACCACAACCCGATGCAGGCGGCTGGCACCAGCGAACGGGAACGGCGCCGATCATAGGCCAGTTTGCTCGCACTTGCAGCACGACCGGCCACGCCCCTGAAGCGTGCGAGAACGGCCGGCTGCGAGCACGCGGCCCGGCCCGTTATGATCGGCCTCTGTCATTCGCCGTTCGCCAAAGGAGTGCGCCATGCTGATCCGACACCGAATCGTTGCAAGCACTGTCATGGCCATGGCATGCAGCACGTCTTTGGCGGGGGTGGCCGATGGCCCGTCGATGACGCTGTACCGCAGCGACAGCCCTTCCTTGTACGCCAGCAGCGGCGGCGGGAATGCCGACGACGGCTACGCCGTGATACGCGAGCAACGCGACGTCATCTTGCAAGCCGGCGTGCATGACCTGGTGTTGGGTGATCTGCCCAATCATCTGGATGCCGAAGCGATGGCGCTGGGTTTTCCGGGCGGAGAGGCAAAGGTCATTTCACAGCGCTTGCTGCTTGGCCAAGGTCCCAATGCGGCGTTGACCGGCCTTACCGGCAGCACCATCAGCGTGCTCGGCGATAACGGGCAACCGCTGGCCAATGGCACCCTGTTGCGCGCGGGCGAAGATGGCTTGGTCGTGCGCGGCAGCAACGGCACCACCTTGATTCGGCAATACGCCGCCGTGAATACGGAAGGCGGCCATTTCCCCACCGGTTCGAGCTTGAGCTTGCGCGTGGATGCGTCGCGGAGCGGGCACGCCGACGCGGTGCTCAGTTATCCCACCTCCGGTATCGGCTGGCGCGCGGCGTATGTCGCAACGCTGCAGCCGGGCAATGCATGCAGCATGCAATTCGAATCGCGCGCCAGCATCGCCAACCGCAGCGGTCGCGATTGGCAGGCCATCAACCTGACGCTGATCGCCGGCGAGCCGAACTTCGCCAAGGCCTCAGCGCCACGCCCCATGATGATGCGCGTGATGGCCGCACCTGCAGCAGCCGAGGCGATGCCCGAACAATCGGCCGTAGGCGACTATCGCAGCTACACGCTGCCCGCACCGGTCGACCTGCCCGATGGCAGCATCAGCCAAGTACCGCTTTATGCCGCTCGCACGATGAACTGCGAACGCACGGCGCTGTATGAGAACGGTGGCGGCTGGATGCCGCCGCAGCCCATGATCAACGATGCGTTCAATACCGATAACAACACCAGCATCATCAGTACGCTGGGCTTCAAGGCCTTCGACAGCCTGCCCGCCGGTTACTTGCGCGTATTGACCGCCGATCGCAACGGCGTGCCCCAGTTCATCGGTGAGGGGCGCATCAATGACACGCCCAAAGGCAGCGATGCCACGATCACCCTGGGCACTGCCTTCGACTTGCGCGGCCAGCGTGCGCGCACTCAGTTCCACGTAGACAGAAGCGGTCGCACGATGGACGAAGCCTTCCGCATCACGCTCACCAACGCCGGCCAGAGCGCGCGCACCGTGACGGTGCGCGAACATCCCAATCGCTGGCGCCAATGGACGCTCACTTCGTCCAGCGTCAAACCCGCCAAACAAACCACGGACACGCTGGACTTCAAGGTCGACGTGCCTGCCAACGGCAACGCCGTGCTCGACTACGCTGTGCATTACACCTGGACGGCTGACGACCAGCCGCAATCCTGATCACTCCACTGGACTTGTCATGCTCACTATCACCCAACACGACGCCGTGATTGACATTCAATTTGCGCGCCCGCCAGTCAATGCGTTGAACATCAATCTACTGCGCGCCTTGCAAACGGCCTTGACGGATGCCGTACACACGGGTGCGCGCGGCATCGTGCTATCCGGTGCGCAGGGCATGTTTTCCGCAGGCGTGGACGTGCCTGCGCTGCTTGCGTGCGATCGCGCGGGTGTGCGCGAATTCTGGCGCGAGTTTTTCGTCACCTGTGCCACGCTCGCACGTCTGCCGGTACCGGTTGCTGCGGCCATTACGGGACACAGCCCTGCCGGCGGCGCGGTGCTTTCGCTGTTCTGCGATTACCGTGTGATGGCGCAAGGCCCCTATCGCATCGGCTTGAACGAAGTGCAGGTGGGCTTGATTGCACCCGATTGCATACAGATGGCGTTGCGTCGTGTGGTGGGCGCATATCGGGCCGAACGCCTGCTTGTTTCCGGTGCACTGATCGACGCCGAACAGGCGCTGGCGTTTGGATTTGTCGATGAATTGACGACCGTGGAGCAGGTGACCACACGCGCCCTGCATTGGTTGAACGAAACGCTCGCCCTTCCTGCGCATGCAATGTCGGGTACGCGTCAGATCGCACGTGCGGATCTCATCGCCGCCTATGCCGATGTGGATGCGTTGCCGATCGATACATTCGTGGATGCGTTCTATCATCCCCAAACGCAAGCGACCTTGCAGGCGCTGGTGGCGCGGCTGAAGAGCAAAGCGAAGTAGCAGCACTTATGCCCTCTTCCCTTCAGGGAGGGGGCGCGTGGCTAGCCCTTCGCGATGGGGCGCGATGTGTCGCTGATCCAACCACTCCACGAGGGCGCATACACGCGTGAGCCGGGCATCCCTGCATGCTCCATCGCCAGCACGTTGTGGCATGCGGTGACGCCCGAGCCGCACATGTGCACGATCTGCTCGGGTGCGTGATCGCCGATCACGGCATGAAATTCCTGCCGCAATTCGGCGGGCGACTTGAAACGACCATCGGCTTGCAGGTTATCGGTAAACGGACGGTTCACCGCGCCGGGTATGTGTCCTGCCGCGCGATCGATCGGCTCCACGTCACCGCGATAGCGCAGTGTTGCGCGCGCATCGATCAACAGGTCGCCGTGCAAACCGGCGACAACGGCGTGATCGAGCACCACTTGGCTGCTTTCATAGTGCATGCTGACCTGCGTCGGCAGCCGTTGCACGGTCGCCTGCGATACCGGCAGCTTGGCCGCTTTCCACGCCGCCAAACCGCCATCGAGCACAGCGGCCTCGCGTACGCCGCACAAGCGCAGCAACCACCATAAACGCACCGCCGCCAACGCGCCGTTGCTCGCGTCGTAGCTCACCACCTGCAAACCCGGCCGCCAGCCCCAGCGTCCAAGCACAGCAGAAAAATGGGCTTCCGATGGCAGCGGATGACGCCCAAAACCCAGCGATTCGCGACTGAGATCGGAGAGATCGCGATCCAGATGCGCGAAGACGGCGCCGGGAATATGTTCGCTGTTGTATTCGCGCTCGCCTTTTTGTGTATCGGCCAGATCATGTCGGCAATCGACAATCAGCACACCATCGGGTGGCAGCGCGGCGAGTTCTTCGGCAGTGATCAGGGTGCTTTTCATGGGTGCTCCATCTTCTGCAGCAGATTGTGCACGATGGCGGCCGTCGCGCCCCAGATACGATGGCCTCCGTACTGGAATTCTACCATTTCGCGTCGATGGCCGCGGTAATCCATCACGTAGCGCTTGAGGTTTTCCGGTTCAAGCAAGAAGGTCAGCGGTACCTCGAACACTTCGGCCACTTCATCGGGTGCGGGATGAAACGTGGCTTCGGTGGCGATCTGCGCCACCACCGGCGTAATGCAAAAACCACTGATGGTTTCAAAGCAATCCAGGTAACCCAGCGGAGTGACCAGCGAGCGATCAAGGCCGATCTCTTCTTCGCTTTCGCGCAGCGCCGTGGTGAGCGCGTTGGCATCGGAGGCATCGACGCTGCCGCCAGGAAATGCAACCTGTCCCGCATGAGAACTCAAATGATCCGTACGCAGCGTGAAAACCACGCGTTCGTCGCGCAGGCCGATCAGCACGGCGGCAGGTC
The DNA here is from genome assembly GCF_003363155.1 of Dyella monticola. Taxonomy (GTDB): domain Bacteria; phylum Pseudomonadota; class Gammaproteobacteria; order Xanthomonadales; family Rhodanobacteraceae; genus Dyella_B; species Dyella_B monticola. The sequence continues at coordinate 8,149 of NZ_QRBE01000021.1, forward strand.
TGCACTCAGTGTGGCCGATCAGCTCGGTCATGACGTCGTGATTCCAACCAGGGGCGGTCGGCGGCTGCGACAAAGGGCGCAAGGCGCGCAGCAGCGCCTCCATCATGCCGGTTCGCGCGCGGGCAGCACCGCGTCCATGTAATGTGAACGCTCGGCGTCGCTCATGCTTCGCCAGCGGGCGATTTCATCGCCGGTGCGATAGCAGCCTTCGCAATAGCCGCGCGCATCCAGCCGGCAGATGCCGACACATGGACTCAAAATGGCTGGAATGGGAAGCGGGGAATTGTTCGACATGCGCCCGACATGCTAATGCAAGCCGGGAACCGCGAACAGGGAACCGTGCCGGCTTCAGGGGCTAGGCGCCTGCGGATTGGGCGGTTTGATGTCGAGCAGTTCGATGTCGAACACCAGTGCCTGGTTCGGGCCGATGCGCGGCAGCGCGCCCTGCTCACCATAGGCGAGCGCTGGGGGAATCACCACCTTCCAGTGATCGCCCACGTGCATGCGCGGAATCACGTATTGCCAGCCACGAATCACCTTGTCGACGGGGAACGTGACCGGCGCTCCGTGCGCCCAGGTGCTGTCGAATTCAGTGCCGTCGATCAGCATGCCACGATAATTGACGGTCACCATGCTATTGACGCCCGGGTTGACCGTGCCGTCGCCCTTCTTGATCACCGAATACTGGATGCCCGACGGCAACTGCACCACGCCAGTGAGCGTGGCGTTATGCGCCATGAAGTCGGCGCTTTTCTTCGCATTTTCCGCGGCGATGCGCTTGAACTCGGCCATGGCCTGATCTTGCATGCGCGCACCCAGGCTCACCAGCTGGTTGTACATATCCTGCCTGGCCACCGCTGGCGGGCGCTTGGCGTAGGCATCCTCGATGGCCTTTTCTAATACGGCCATGTCGACCGGGACGTCACCTTCGGAGAACTGCGAACCGATCCGGTAGCCGATCGCGTAGGAAAGCTTGTGCTTGTCCAGCTTCACTACCTGAGGTTTTTGCAGGGTAGGTGCATGCGTCGTCCCCTGCGCCTGGACCGCGCATGCGGCAAGCAGCGAGAGAATCGGAACCAACCAACGCGTACGTACCATCACTTTCTCCACGGTGCAGAACCGCCCAATGCCTCCGTGCGAACGCGCGCTATCGGCGAGCGGTCGCCCTGCGAGCAAACAAGACTGGCGCGGATGACCTGGAGACATGGGCGGGCTCTAAGCATACGGCGAAAGCCATCATCCTAAGCGGTTCGCTCGCCCGATGCAGCTAGTCCGGGCACACGGCGCAGTGAGGAGGCGGTTCCATATCTCCAGGCGACAATGGCTGGGCGGCACAATCGAACGCCCCAAAGGAGACATCGAACAGGCTTTGAGAAAGCGCGAAGTGGCAAAGGTTCCCGCTGCTAGAATTGCTGCTTTATCTTCACCCGGAGTCTGCCGTGGCCTACCGCAACCTTGAGATCGGCAATCGTGGCGCCGTACGCGTCATTACCGTCAATCGCCCGGACAAGCTCAATGCACTCAATCGCGAGACCTTGAACGAGCTGACCCTGGCCTTCAGCCAGGCCGCACAGGATGATGCCGTGCGCGCCATCGTGCTGGGCGGCGCTGGCGAAAAGGCCTTTGTCGCCGGCGCGGACATCAGCGAGATGAATGGTTACACACCGCTGCAGGGGCAGAGCTTTTCGCGCACGGGCCAGCGCTTGATGAGCAGCATCGAGCGACTCGGCAAGCCGGTGATCGCGCGTATCCAGGGTTTTGCGCTGGGCGGCGGCATGGAACTGGCGATGGCCTGCCATCTGCGCATCGCCAGCGAGAAAGCCAAGTTCGGCCAGCCTGAGATCAACCTGGGGCTGATTCCCGGCTTCGGCGGTACCCAGCGTCTGCTGCGACTGGCAGGTCGCGGCGCGGCGCTTGAATTGTGCCTGACCGGAAGCACCATCACCGCCCAGCGCGCGTATGAACTGGGCATCGTCAATCGCGTGGTCGCGCCCGAGGCGCTGGACGAGACCGTCAATGCATTGGCCGATCAATTGGCGGGCGCCGCACCCGTGGCCGCAGCCAACATTCTCGATACCGTGCTGCAAGGTGGCGAAGCATCGTTGGATCAGGGGCTGGAGTTCGAAACCCAGGCGTTCGCGCTGATGTTTGCGACGGAAGATATGAAGGAAGGTACCAGCGCGTTTTTGGAAAAGCGCAAGGCGGCTTTCAAAGGTAAGTAGCACACCCTGCATGTGCTAAACGGTTTCCCTCCCCTGCTTGCGGGGGAGGGAGTGCATCGCGCAAGAGCGCCATCCAATGGGCGATGCCGACCGCTCAATGCTCGCCGCGGTATTTCTTTTCACCGGCCGTAATCTTCAGATCCAGGCGATTTTCCGGCGGCGCAAGCGGACAGGTTGCGAAGGGCGTGAACGCGCACGGCGGGTTGTAAGCCTGGTTGAAATCCAGCACAACCTTGCCGTTCTGAGGTAGTGCGGCATAGAGAAATCGTGCCGCGCCATAGGTTTCGTGCCCGGACGTGCGATCGGCCAGCACGAAGAACAATTCGCCGCCCGGCTCTTCCTGATACGGCAGCAATTCATAGGTGTGTCCATCGCGCGTGAACACGGCTTTGCCCGGCACTTTCACGGTGTCGATGGTGCCGATCACCGAGCCCATCTGCAGATCGTGCGGCGGATCGAACGGCACCCAGTCGGCCACGATGTGCCAGGACGGATCGATCGGAAAATAATCGATACCGAGAAAATGCTTGCGCGTGGCCGCTTCCGTGTCCTTCACGCGCAACGCCTTGCGGCCTTCGCGATCGATCACGTAGAAGTTCGCTTCACCGAACGCCACCTTGGTGGGCTGCGCATGACCGATGACATGCATGTCATCGATCAGCGTCGCCTCGTGCACCGGCTTGCCGTCGACCGTTGCGCCGCTGCCCGGCGCGAGCGTGATATGCACCCGCCCTTTTGCGTCCAGCGTCACGACACCAAGATGCGCAGGGCCGGCTTGCAGCACGATGTCATTGTCGGACGCACTGCCGACCTTGTTAGCTCCTTGCTGCAGCCATTCCAGGCCGATCAGGCTGAGCCAGCCGTCCGGCGCGGTGAGTCGTGCAACGCGTGCCGCGCGCCATTGTTCGATGCTCTGTTGATAGGCATCCGGCGCCGTGCTGGGTTGAGAGGGATTGGCATGCACGAGGGTCACTCCAGTACTCAAGATCAATCCGGCCAGAACATTACGCCACATGGGGTTCGCTCCGCGCGTTGCAAGGAAATTCAGGATATCCGGTATGGACGTCCATTTCCGAGCCAGACCAGCGGCATCTTAACGACCACGAAGAAAAAGCTTATCCAGTTCCGTCATACCCAGCTGTATCCAGGTAGGGCGTCCATGATTGCACTGCCCGGATCGCTCGGTCGCTTCCATATCACGCAGAAGTGCGTTCATTTCCGGAAGCGTAAGGCGCCGCCCTGCCCGTACCGAACCATGGCAGGCCATGGTGGACAGTAATTCGTTTTCCAGCTCCTGCAATTGGCGAGAGCTGCCATGCTGCGCCAGCTCATCCAACACGCTGCGCGTGAGTTCGGCCACATCCGCGCCGTCCAACAGGGCCGGAATGCGCCGTACCACCACGGCGGAAGGCCCGCTGCGTGAAAGCTCCAAGCCCCAGTCCGCCAGCGCGTCGCCATACTCTTCCGCCGCAGCCGCTTCTTTTGCGCTGACGGGAACCGACAAAGGCACCAGCAACATCTGCGAGCGGAGATTGCTGCAGGCGCGTCCGTTTTTCAGTCTCTCGTAGGTGATGCGCTCGTGTGCGGCGTGCATGTCGACCAGCACCAAGCCGTGCGCATTCTCCGCAAGGATGTAAATGGTCTTGAGTTGCGCGATGGCATAGCCCAGCGGCGGCGCCTGGTCATCGCTCGCTGCGGGCATAGGTTGTGACGATACAAACGCCGGCGCTTCAATCACGTTGCCGAGCAACGCCGCGTAGTCTGCCAGCGGTTCTTCACGCACACCCAGGTGAAGGCGGCTTTGCGCTGCACTCTGGGGCCAGCTGCCGCTGGCCTGCCGGCCGAAGGCCTGCGCCACCGTGGAGGCAGTGCCCGTATCGTTCTCCCAAGCCGAATCGTCGGGCGTGGTTGCGGCCTGACCCGCGCGCGTCTGGGCAAGCGCTTCATGCAGCGTGCGAAACAGAAAATCGTGTACCAGGCGCTGCTCGCGAAAACGCACTTCGCTCTTGGCCGGATGCACATTGACGTCCACGCCAACAGGATCCAGCTCAAGATAAAGCACGAACGCAGGATGGCGACCGTGGAACAGCACGTCCGCATACGCTTGCCGCACGGCATGGGCCACCACGCGATCGCGCACCAGACGACCGTTGACGTAGAAATACTGTGCATCGGCTTGCGGTCGCGACGCCGTCGGCAACCCCACCCACCCCGACAGGCGCATGCCGGCCGAGGCGTGATCGATGCGCAGGCTTTGCTGCGGAAAGGTTTCGCCCAGCACTTCGGCGACGCGGGCGAGCATGGCGTGCTGATCGCGCGCCGCTTTCCACACGCGCACCGATTTGCCGTTGTGGCTCAGCCGAAATTCCACGCCGCTGCGCGCCAGTGCCAGCGACTTGAGCAGATCATCGATGTGCGCAAACTCCGTGCGTTCGGCGCGGAGAAATTTTCGGCGCGCAGGCACGTTGTAGAACAGGTCGCGCACTTCCACGCTTGTTCCCTGCGGATGCTGCGCGGGGCGCGTCTCCTGCATGCGGCCGCTGTCGACTTCGACACGAAACGCATTGTCCACCCCACGCAATCGCGAAGTGATCGCAAAACGCGCCACCGATGCCATGGATGCAAGCGCCTCGCCGCGGAAACCCATGCTCGCCACGTGTTCGAGATCATCGAAACTGCCGATTTTGCTGGTAGCGTGCGAGGCCACGGCCAGCGGCAGATCGTCGGCAGCGATGCCATCGCCGTCGTCGCGTACGCGGATGAGTCGCGCACCGCCCAGTTCCACGTCGACTTCGACGCGTGTGGCGCCTGCGTCGAGGCTATTCTCGACCAGTTCCTTCACAACCGAAGATGGTCGCTCGATCACCTCGCCCGCGGCGATCTGATTGATGAGTTCGGGAGGAAGCGGGCGAATCCGTAGCATGGGGCGCAAGCTTAGCAGCGCCCCGCCCTGGCAACTATCCGGAATCGAAGCACTTAGCTGTTGGGAATCACCAACATCGTGCCCGTGCGCACGCTGTTGCTGCTGATGCCGTTGATACTCTTGAGGGAATCCACACTCACGCCGTACTGCTTGGCGATGCTGCGCAATGTTTCGCCATCGGCGACACGATGCATGTCGCGCACGTCCGCATCGGACGGACCGTCGGCACTGGCGACTGTGTCCGACGACTTGGCCGTTGCGTCGCTACCGATCAAGACGCCCTTGCGACGCGCAGCTTCCATGGCAAACCACGTGCCGGGCGGCGGGTCGCTCATGAAGTAGCCCTTGACGCCATCCATGATGGCGTCGGCCAGCTGTTGCTGATGGGCTGGATCACGCAATTTGTGCTCCTCCGTGGGATTGCTGATAAAGGCCGTCTCCACGAGGATTGAAGGCACGTCCGGCGAGCGCAACACCACAAAATTGGCGTGTTCCACATAGCCGCGATGGGTGGGGCCCAACGCCGAAAGTGCGTTCAGGACATCTTGCGCCACGGAGTCGCTGGCCTGCACGGCCCAGCCCTGCTGCATATCCAGCAGTACGGAGGCGAGGCTGTCGTTCTCCGCGGCCAGCGAAACGCCACCAATCAGATCGGAACTGTTTTCACGATCGGCCAGCATCTGCGCTGCCACCGAGCTCTTGCCGCGCGGGGACAGCACCCACACGGATGAACCGCGCGCGTCGCTGCTGGTGTACGAATCGGCGTGGATCGACACGAACAGATCGGCCTGGTTCTGGCGGGCGATTTCATAGCGCTGCTTGAGCGGAATGAAGTAATCGCCGTCGCGGGTGAGGATCGCCTTCATGCCGGGCTGGCGGTTGATCAACGCGGCCAGGTTGCGGGCCACGGCGAGCGTGACGTTCTTCTCCAGCGTGCCATCGGGGCCATGCGCGCCCTGATCCTTGCCGCCGTGGCCGGCATCGACCGCCACGATCACCTGGCGCTGACTGTTCAGAAGTACGGCCGCCTGACGCGTCGTGACACCCTTGCGCGAGGTCAACTTACTGCTGGCGTTGACCACGGCAGGAGCCGGAGCATCTTGCCTATCCACGCTGGGCGCGGGTGGAACGGCTTGGCTTGACGCCATATCGGCCACATCCGCGTTGCCGGGCGCTGCAGGCCTACCGCTGCCGGGATAAAGGTCCAGCACCAGCCGGTAACCCGCCTGGCCGGACGGACCGAGCACGAAGGTCTTCGCCTGGCTGGCCGGCGCCACCGATGCCGTAAAGCGCAGGACATTGCCTTGCATGGTGCTGCCAAGGCTCTTGAGGAGCCCCTGCGGCGGGGCCGTCACCCGGCCAGCCGTCTGGCTGTCGGGCAGCTCGAGCACAAGCTGATCGCCCTGCTGGCTGAGCTTATAGGTCGCCGGACCGGAAAGATCGAACACCACTCGGGTGTAGTTGGGACCGGCCCAGATGCGGGCGTCCCTCACTTCGGCGGCTTGCAAGGTAAAGCCTGGCATCGCCGCGAGTAGTGCGGTACCGATCAAGCAATAAATGCGTGTGAGATAGCCCCTCATGGTGGCGCATTGAAGCTCACCACATTCCTGAATGCAAGAGGTTTTCCTTTAAATTTCCATAACCTGCATGGTATTTGTCAGATGGGCTCAAGCTATCGACCCTAAACCACGTATTTTTCGAACCATCGCCGGCAGGGACGACCGCTCACTTTTTTCAAGCTCAGCCAGTATTTACGTTGCGCCAGCGCGATCCAGACTGGCCATCACGCGTTCGCCGCGCACGGTTTTGGCTTGCAACCGCGCGTGACGCCCAAGACCCCGGTAACCGAGGTGCACGTCCAGATCGGGGCCGGGTAATGCCCCTCGCCCACGCTCAGGCCACTCCACCAGCACGACGGCGGCGGGCTCGGCCAGCGCATCCAGGCCTAGCCATTCCAGTTCGCCCGGATCGGCGATGCGATACAGGTCCAAGTGCCAGGCGGCCCGACCATCTTTCGCCCGGTAACCTTCGACCAAGCTGTAGGTGGGACTCTTGATGCGCTCGCCGACGCCAAGTTCGGTGAGAAGCGCGCGGGCGAGGCTGGTCTTGCCGGCGCCCAGCTCACCACGCAGGTAAATGACCAAGCCGCTATCGAGTGCAGCGGCAAGCCGCGCCCCCAGCGTGCGCGTAGCGTCTTCGTCCGCAAGCTCCCAATGCGTTTCAGTCATGCATCTAATCCATTGACGAGCGCGCGCAGCGGATCCAGCAAATCGGTGGCAAGCATCCCGCGCTCACCTCTGCGCGCGGCGGCATCGCCAGCTCTTGCATGCAGGCCAACCCCCATGCGTGCCGCGTCCCATGCGGAACAGCCTTGCGCCATCAGTGCAGCGATCACGCCTGTCAGCAAATCACCCATACCACCACTACCCATACCTGGATTTCCCCACGGACAGACGTCTAGACGTCCATCCGGATGAGCGATGAGACTGCCCGAACCCTTCAGTACACATACGGCACCGTAGCGCCGCGCCAACTCACGTGCCGCCGAGAAGCGATCTGCTTGTATCTCTGCCGTGGAGGTTTCCAGCAATCGCGCCGCCTCGCCAGGATGCGGGGTAATCACCGCCGCGCTTGCAAGCGGACGATGCTCGCGCGCAAGCAAGTTCAAGCCGTCGGCATCGAGCACCAGGGATTTGCCGCTATCGAGCGCGGTCAGCCACAAGGCGTGCCCCCATGCACCCTGCCCCAGGCCAGGGCCCACTGCGAGCACCGTGGCACGCGAGAGCAACGATTGCAGTTCCTGCGGTCCATGCACGCCATGCGCCATCAGCTCAGGACATGCGCTGTTGAGCGCGACCAGGTTTTCAGCACGCGTGCCGATGCTCACCAACCCCGCACCGCATCGCAATGCCGCTTGCCCGCACAGGCGAATGGCACCTGCCGTGCCCGTATCGCCGCCGATCGCCAGCACGTGTCCACTATCACCTTTGTGCGCATCACGTGCGCGCGGCGCCAGATGCATGGCATCGAGCAACGAGGCATCGGTGGGCATGCCTTGCCAAAGGATGTCGGGCAGGCCAAGCGTGTCGATCTGAATCTCGCCCGCTTTCGCAGGGCCCTTGCCGGTGTACAAGCCACGCTTGGCGGCGATGAAACTCACCGTCGTCTGCGCGTGAATCACCGCACCAGGACAATGACCGGTGTCGGCATTGAGACCCGATGGAACATCCAGCGCCAACACCGGCACGCCTGAGGCGTTGATGCGCTCGATCAAGGCGCCAGCGGATGCATCGGGCGCCCGGTTCAAGCCGGTTCCATACAACGCATCCACGTACACATCGGCGCCGGGCAATGACGCATCCTGCTGCCAGCCGTGGGTGATGCTGGCATCGCCCTGCCACTTTTCGCGCGCCAGCACGGCATCGCCGCGCGAGGTATCGCTCAACTCGACCACTTCCACACGCACGCCGGAACCGTACGCGAGGCTGGCGAGCAGATAACCATCGCCACCATTGTTGCCGGGACCGCAGAAGACAACGATCCGGCGCGCCTGCGGCCATTGCCGGCACAAGCAGGCAAAGGCGGCCGTGGCTGCCCGGCTCATCAGCTCGAAACCGGTAATGCCGAGGTCGTCGATAGCGCGCCGGTCGAGGGCGCGCACCTGCTGGACGGTATAGAGATCGCGATGGTGCGTGGCTGCGTGCATCGGGCGATTATAGGGATGCGGCGGGCAACGACTACAATGTGCGTATGTCCGCGCCCGTTCTCCCCGATTACACCGCGCTTGCCCTCGACATCAAGCGCTGGGCGCGCGAGCTTGGCTTCGCACAGGCCGGCATCAGCGGCGTCGCCCTGGAACCTGACGAACGGCACCTGCAGCGCTGGCTGGAGGATGGCTACCACGGTGACATGGAGTACATGGCCCGGCATGGCACCAAGCGCAGTCGTCCGGATGAGCTTGAACCGGGCACGCAGCGCGTGATTTCCGTGCGCATGGATTACATGCCACCCGGCACGCAGCATGCCTGGGAGGTGATCGGCGACACCGATGCGGGCTACGTGGCGCGTTACGCGCTCGGCCGCGATTATCACAAACTGATGCGCAACCGCCTGCAAAAACTGGCCGAACGCATACGCGGCGCGATCGGCGATTTTGGCTATCGCGCTTATGTCGATTCCGCACCGGTGCTGGAAAAGGCACTCGCGCGCAACGCAGGACTGGGATGGGTGGGCAAGCACACCGTGCTGATCAATCGCCATGCCGGCTCATATTTTTTCCTGGGCGAGCTCTACACCAATCTGCCGCTACCGGTCGACGAGGCCGCCAGTGCGCATTGCGGTACATGTCGCAAATGCATTGATATCTGCCCGACGCAGGCGATCGTCGCACCCTATCGACTCGATGCACGCCGCTGTATTTCGTACCTCACGATCGAACTGAAAGGGTCGATTCCGCACGATTTACGCGCACCGATGGGCAATCGCATTTTTGGCTGTGACGACTGCCAGCTCATTTGCCCATGGAACAAATTCGCGCAGGACGCGACCGAGCCGGATTTCGCACCGCGGCACAGCCTGGATGGCGCAAAGCTGGTGGAATTGTTCGCGTGGAGCGAAGAGCAATTCCTGCAACGTACCGAAGGCATGGCCATTCGCCGCACCGGTTATGAGGGCTGGTTGCGTAATATCGCGGTGGCGCTGGGAAATGCCCCGTCATCAGAAGAGGTGCGCACGGCACTGCAAGCACACGCCGATCATCCGTCGGCCATCGTGCGCGAGCATGTGGCCTGGGCGCTGGCGCGTCACGGCTAGATGCCGCTCAAGCCACTGAGCCCCGGCATTCGTCGGGGCGATGGGCTGAGTGTTTTTTCCCTGAAGGAAAAAAAGCGAGCAAAGAGGCGATTACGCCGCCGCCATCTGCTTGGGAATCGAGCGATTCGTGTGGCTGATGCGGTTGTCCTTGTCCACGTAGACGAGCGTCGGCTGGAATTTCTCCAGCTCCGCCTCGTTGAGGTGTACGAAGGCCGCAATGATGACCAGATCACCCGGCTTCGCACGGTGCGCGGCGCTGCCGTTTACCGAGATGATGCCGGAGCCTTCTTCGGCACGCAGCGCGTACGTGACGAAGCGCTTGCCGTTGTCGATGTTCCAGGCGTGGATCTGCTCGTATTCGCGGATACCCGATGCATCGAGCAGCAGGCCATCGATAGCGATCGAACCCTCATAGTGCAGCTCCGCGTGGGTCACGGTCGCACGATGGATCTTCGCCTTCAGCATGTTCAGTTGCATGACTTCATCCAGCAGGAACTGCCTGCATAGCTCACCATTATCCTGCCGCCGCAGCCATGGCTGCAACGGCGCCTGGCCGCTACATGGGGGGTACCGGTCAGCCGTTCAATCCCGAAAGCCCTCAGTCGAACAACAGGTTATCGATCAACCGAGTGCTGCCTAGCCGCGCCGCGACCAGCGCCACAAGGCCTTCCTGCTCGCTCTCACCGGGCTCGGAAAGGTCTTCAGCGCGCCGGATGGCGGCGTAATCGGGGACAAAGCCCGCCCGTTCCAGCTTGGATGCCGCCGCCTGCTCCACCACCTTGCGGGCATGGCCTTTGGCGATCAGGTCGCGCATCTGCTGGAGGATTTCGTAGATCTGAGGGGCGAGCGCCCGGTCGGCGTCCGACAGGTACTGGTTGCGCGAACTGAGCGCCAACCCGTCCTCGGCACGCAGGGTCGGGCCGCTCATCACTTTCACCGGCAGCGAAAGGTCGCGCACCATGCGCTCGATCACCTTCAGCTGCTGGAAGTCCTTCTGGCCGAAGATCGCGATATCCGGCTGTACCAGGTTGAAGAGCTTGCACACGACCGTGGCGACGCCGTCGAAGTGACCGAGGCGATGAGCGCCTTCCAGTGTTTCGGTGAGCTCGGGCACATGCAGGCTCACGCTTTTGTCCGCCCCGAAGGGGTACACGGCCGAAACGTCCGGAGCGAACAACACATCGCAACCCGATTCAGCCAGACCCGCCTGATCCTGCGCGAGCGTGCGCGGGTAACGCTCGAAATCCTCGTTGGGACCGAACTGAGTGGGATTGACGAACACACTCGCCACCACGCGATCGGCACGGGCGCGCGCCAGTTTCACCAGTGAATGATGACCCGCGTGCAGGTTGCCCATGGTCGGCACAAAACCTATCGTGTGCCCTTGCGCACGCCACCCACGAATGGTGGCGCGCAAGGCCGCCGCATCTTGAATCGTTTGCATTAAAAAGGAGTTCCGCTAGTTGTAACCGTGTTCGGCCGCGGGAAACGCGCCGCTACGTACGTCCGCGGCATAAGCGGCGATAGCCTCCTGCACCGAGCCGCGACCGGCGAGGAAATCCTTGCTGAACTTCGGACGCTTGCCGGGCGTAATGCCCAACATGTCGTAGATCACCAATACCTGGCCATCGCAATGCGGACCGGCGCCGATGCCGATGACCGGGATGCCAAGCGCTTGGGTGACGCGCTCGCCCAATGCGGTGGGCACGCCTTCCAGCACCAGGATATCGGCTCCCGCCTGCTGCACGGCCAGCGCTTCGCTCAGCACGCGCTCTGCCGCATCGTGCTCGCGCCCTTGCACCCGGTAGCCGCCGAATTTGTGCACGGACTGCGGTGTCAGACCCAGATGCGCGCAGACCGGAATCGCGCGCTCGGTCAATGCATGGATCGACTCGAGAATATGCGGCGCGGCACCTTCAATCTTCACCATCGCCGCGCCCGCTTCACCCACCAGGCGCGCACCCGCGTCCAGCACGTAGTCCAGATTGCGATCGGCCATGAACGGCATGTCGGTCACCAGCAACGTCGCCGACAAGCCGCGCGCCACCATGCTGGTGTGGTAGACCATGTGATCAAGCGTAACCGGCAACGTGCTGCGCTGGCCCTGCACCACCATGCCGAGCGAATCGCCGACCAGCGCGATGTCGACGCCGGCATGGTCCAGTTGCGCGGCAAAGCTCGCGTCGTAGGCGGTAAGCATGACGATCTTGCGCCCCTCGGCCTTCATCACGTGCAGGCTCGGCACGGTGACCGGCTTGCGGGCGGGGGCGCTGGCGTTTTCCACGTACACGGTGGATCCTTCGACTTTGCGGTGCACAATTATCCGGCGTGGGGCAGCCGGGGCTCAAGCCAAGGGTGTACAGCCATGTGTATCAACGGCTCGTAGAAGGTCCATCACCTTGCCCTGCCCCGGGATCACCAGCTCAGGCGCCACATCGTGCAACGGCAATAGCACAAAGGCGCGGTCGGCGATATGCGGATGGGGCAGGGTCAGGCGTTCGCTGCGCATGTGCGTACCCTCGACATGGAGAAGATCCAGATCGAGCGTGCGCGGCCCCCACCGCTCGCCATGGCGTTGGCGACCCGCGGCGCGCTCGATCGCCAGCAGGGCGTCGAGCAGATCATGCGGTTTCAATGCCGTTTCAAGCGCGACAACAGCATTGAGGAAATCGGGCTGATCGACCACGCCCCATGGCGGCGTACGGTAGAGCAGCGAACGCTCCAGCACTTGCGTATGCGGCAACGCCGCCAGCGCCTGGATGGCATCCATGAGATGTTGCCGCGAATCGCCCAGATTGCTGCCCAGCGCCACGTAAGCGCGCATCAGGCAGTCCCGGATTTTCCGGTAGTGGATTTGCGCCGGCGCTTGCGCTTGCGCGGCGCGCCGGCACGCACCGGTTCGAGCTCGCCCGTCGCCGTGGTCTGATGCAGCGGCAGCGCGTCAGCCAGTGTTTCGTGCGGCAGTTGCTGGGCATGCGCCCACCATTGCCCCAGATCACCAATCGCGGTGGATTCGGCCGCACGCAGCAGGAGAAAATCGAACGCAGCGCGAAAGCGGGGATGCGCAAGCAAGCGAAACACCTTCTTGCGCTGGATCTGCTCGAAACGCGGCTGCAACGACCAGATTTCTTCCATGGTGATGGTGAAACGACGTGGAATGGCCACGCGTTGGCACTGTTCGGCCACCACATGCGTGGCGGCGCGAGCCCATGCGTCGCCGGCATCTTTGCCATGCGTCACCCAGGTATGCGCAAGATCGCGCACTTCGCCCCATAACAACACGGCAAACAAGAATGCCGGCGTCACGGATTTGCCTTCGGCGACGCGCCCGTCGGTATTTTCCAGGCCGCTCTCGATCAACGAACGTAAAGCGCTGTCGCCGCGTTTAAGCGCGCGCGCCGTGGCCGGGAACATGAATTTGAGCAGCCCGCATTGTTCGAGCAATCGGAAGCTCTTCAAACCATGGCCGGCAAGAAACATCTTGAGCGATTCGTCGAACAACCTTGCCGGGGCGACCCCGCTCAGCAATGGCCCGAGTTCTGCAAATGGCGCGGAAGCGGACGGATCGATGCGGAAATCGAGCTTGGCCGCCAAGCGGACGGCGCGCAGCATACGCACGGGATCTTCGCGGTAGCGCGTGGCCGGATCGCCGATCAGGTGCAGCGCATGATCTTGCAGATCATGCATGCCGCCGACGTAGTCACGCACGGAAAAATCGCTGATGTCGTAGTACATGGCATTGACGCGAAAATCGCGCCGCAACGCGTCTTCCTCGATGGTGCCCCACACGTTGTCGCGTACGATGCGGCCATCGACGATGTGGCGATCGCCTTCGCCATCGTCCTCGCTGGCACCGCGGAAGGTCGCCACCTCGATAATCTCGTTGCCGTAAACCACGTGTGCGAGCCGGAAGCGGCGACCGATCAGGCGGCAATTGCGGAACAGCTTCTTGACGTCGTCCGGCGTTGCGTTGGTGGCGACGTCGAAGTCCTTGGGGTGGCCGCCCAAGAGCAGATCGCGCACGGCGCCACCGACCAGATAGGCGTTGTAGCCGGCGTCGTTCAGGCGATAAAGCACGCGCAAGGCAGCCTTGCTGATGTTCTTGCGCGAGATCGTGTGCTGCTCGCGCGTAATGATGCGCAAAGCAAGCCTGGCTTCGTTCCTGGTTGTGGGATTCAAGCGATCGAAATCCTTGCGGGTATCCAACTTCCGGATGGCATGGCCGAGTACGCCCGGCAGCCTCCGCCGACGAAAAACCGGTGGAAAGCATTGTCCTGCAAGCGTTTCAGCTGATGGAAGCTGCCGTCGGCAGGCGTTGCCGGACAAAACAATTCAGCTATACTACCGCGCCTCGCAACAATCCGCTCCCATCGTCTAGTGGCCTAGGACACCGCCCTCTCAAGGCGGGAACACGAGTTCGAACCTCGTTGGGAGCGCCACCGTCCCATTATGATCGGCTTTCCGATCCTTTAGCAGGCACACGGCAGCATGACCTTCGTCGTCACCGACAATTGCATCAAATGCAAATTCACCGATTGCGTCGAAGTTTGTCCCGTCGATGCATTCCACGAGGGCCCCAATTTTCTGGCGATCGATCCTGACGAGTGCATCGACTGCACCTTGTGCGAGCCCGAATGCCCGATCAACGCCATCTATCCGGAGGACGACGTTCCTGCCGGTCAGGAAGGCTTCACCGCGCTGAACAAAGAGCTCGCCAAGGCGTGGCCTGTGATCACCGTGCGCAAGGATGCCCTGCCTGACGCAAAGGAATGGGAGAACAAACCGGACAAGCTCAAACTGCTCGAGCGTTGAGCACTCAAACGATGCAATAAAAAACGCCGCTGGAGTCAGCGGCGTTTTTTTGTTTCTGCCTTGGGGTCAGTCGCAATGCTCAGCCCTTGCCACCCAGGCGCGACTTCAGGCTGTCGACCACTTTGGCGACGGCAGCCGCTTCACCCTGCGCGCGCACTTCGCTGGAACCCTGGCCGCTGCTGTTGATCGTGACCAGCACCGAACGCGGCGCAGTCGCCGTACCGCTGGAGCTGCTGCTCTTACCGAACATGCGACTGATGAAGCCGGGCTTTTCCGCCGGCTGATCGGACGCCATGACACTGAGGCTGTAGGTGTGAGCAGCATCATCATGGCTCTTGAGCGTGCCGATTTCACCGTTGCCCAGCGCCTCGCCCACACGGCGATAGGTTTCGTCCACGCTGTCGGCAAGGATGAAGCCGTCGGTGATCGTGCCCGCAACCTCACCCACGCGCGCCGTGGCGCCATTCGGGGATGGGCGGTTGGCACCCGCTGGCGGAATCACCAGTGCCGCGGTTGCATTGGGGGTATCCATGCCCGGGGGAATTTCCAGCGGTGACTGCTGCTTGGCCGTCTGCCAAGCCTTTTCGGAACGGAAGATACCGCAGCCAGAAAGCAGCAGGCCAGTGAAAACCAGGGCCGGCAGGGCGACGGCGAGGGAAAATTTCTTCATGTAGTTGGATTCCGTAGATGTTCCGAAGTTGAGTCGATCAAGCAGCATCCGCCAAGCATGCCAGAGTCGCCAAGGCCTTGCGTAGCTGCTCGCGTGCCGGGCCCTGCTCCAGTTCCACCAGCGGCAGGCGTGGCACCGCCGTACCCAGGCCCAGGTCCGGCAGACCGGCCTTCACCGCGATGGGGTTGGGCGCGCAGTTGAGCGCCTGCACCAGCGGTTCGAGCGCGGCATCGCAACGTGCGGTAGCGGCGCGATCACCCGCGGTGGCCGCATCGCACAATGCACGGAAAACCCTGGGCGCCAGGTTGGCTACGACCGAAATGACGCCGGCGGCGCCCGCCAGCATGGCCTGGGCCCCGCTGGCGTCGTCACCGGACAGATAGACGAAATCCGGCCGCACAAGTTCCGCGGTGCGCTGGATACGCTCGGCATCCCCACGCGCCTCCTTGATGCCGATGATCATCGGATGGTCGCGGAGCGTGGCCGTGGTGTCCGGCGCGATGTCGCAACTGGTGCGGGAAGGTACGTTGTAGAGCACTACCGGCAGGCCACCGTGCTCGGCCACCTCCAGGAAGTGACGGCGCAAGCCTTCCTGCGTCGGACGCACGTAATAAGGTGCGACGACCAGGGCGGCATCGGCACCCAGCGCGTGAGCGCGCCGCGTGGCGGCCAGGGTTTTGGCGGTACCTGCCTCACCCGTGCCGGCGATGACGGGAATACGGCCAGCAACATGCTCGACCGCAAAGGCCAGCAGACGGTCGTATTCGTCGTGTTCGAGCATGTGGGCCTCGCCGGTGGAACCGGCAACGACCACCGCCTGGGTGCCGCCCGCGATCTGGAAGTCGAGCAAACGGCCGAATGCCGCCATGTCGAGCGCCCCATCCGACGTGAATGGAGTAACCAGCGCGCAGACGCTTCCGTGAATCTTCATGGCGCGATCAGCACAAGATTTAAGACATGGCATCTTACTTGCGGGCTCGCGGGACGGGCAAGGGATGCTCTGGCTAATTCAGCGTAGGTGGCAGTGGTCTGTATGTGCGCAGGCCACAGGACCGGCGGTGAAGGCAGACTGGCTGTCTGTCGAGATGACGGGCCGATGGCATGCGCACATACAGAGCCGCTGACGCCTGCGTTGAATTAGCCAGATCATCCCCAGTAAGCTGGCGTATCGTTCGTCGTCATCCCGCACGACGCGGGGTCGCCACCATCCATGTCCACCAACCTTTTTTCCGCGCGATCCAGCAATGATCACCAACTGCTGATCCAGACGCTGACCCCGGCCACGCGTACCCCACTGCTTGCACTGGCCCGGCGCATCGCCGACGCCGGCTGCAATCTTTCCGATGCGCGCGTATCCACGATCGGCGCGGACACTTCGCTCACCCTCTTGGCCAGCGGCGCCTGGGATGCCGTGGCCAAGCTCGAAACGGCGCTCACCAAGCTGGCGCGTGAGGAAGAATTGCGCCTCACGCACTACCGCACCAGCTCGCGCGAACCCAGCGGCCATTTACTGCCCTACCTGGTGGAAGTGGTTTCCTCCGACCGTCCGGGCATCCTGGTGAAGATCGTGGATTTCTTCAGTCGCCACGACATCAGCGTGGAACAGCTGAGCTCGATGCGTTACCAGGCCATGCAGACGGGCGCCGCGATGTTCCAGGCGCAGTTCACGATTGGCGTACCGGATAAATTGCACATCGCCGCCTTGCGCGACGATTTCCTGGAGTTCTGCGATGGCTTGAACCTGGACGCCATCATGGATCCAGTGAAGTTCTAGCATGCTCCGCAAGAACTGATCTGACAAGGCTGTTTCCGTCACATCACACGCGCTAGTCTCCGTCCCAGCAGGTGCAATACCCAAGCTGGCTACTGGAGAGCCCATGCCCGAACTAGGCAAGAAAGTCCCCAAGCTGCAAGGCGCCATTGCCGATGGCAGTACGCTGAAACTCGATGCACTGAAAGGCCAATGGGTAGTGATTTACTTCTACCCCAAAGACAGCACCCCCGGGTGCACCAACGAAGCGAACGATTTTCGCGACCTCTATCCGAAATTCAAAAAGCGCCATGCCGAAATCATCGGCGTCTCGCGCGATTCGGTGAAATCCCACGCCAACTTCGCCACCAAGCAGGAGCTGCCCTTCCCGCTGGTCTCCGACCCCGACGAAACCTGGTGCAACACCTTCGATGTGATCCACGAAAAGGTGTTGTACGGGAAGCGTCACATGGGCGTGGTACGCAGTACTTTCCTGATCGACCCCGACGGCAAGCTCGCCGCGGAATGGCGGGGCGTGAAAGTGCCCGGCCATGCGCAGGCCGTGCTTGACGCCATCCCTGCCCGGTGATTTCTACGTACGTCTCCATCGCCAGCCACTACCTGACGCGACCCATCCACCTCCTGCCTCGTGAGGTTACTTCCGCATGACCGGAAGCAAGCGCATCTACGCTCTCGACACCAATGTGTTGTTGCATGATCCGACGTCACTGTTTCGCTTCGAGGAACACGACGTCTTTATCCCGATGACGGTTCTGGAGGAGTTGGACGAAAAGAAGAAAGGTGCATCGGAAGTTTCGCGCAATGGACGCCAGGTCAGCCGTTTTCTGAATGAACTGATCGAACGCGGCAATGGTCACGGCATTAGCAACGGCCTTGAATTGCAGAATCCCGAAGGCGTGTCGCTCAGACGTGGCGCTGCGGTAGGTCGCCTGTATTTCCAGCAGCGCACAACCAATGGGCATGGCAAGGCGGACAACCAGATCCTGTCCTCGGTCATCGAGCTAAAGGAGGAGAACCCTGGACGATCGGTGATCCTGGTTACCAAGGACATCAACCTGCGCATCAAAGCCAAGATCTACGGCATCGATGCGGAGGATTACGAGAACGACCGCGCACTGGACGATTTCGCCCTGCTCTACACGGGCTCGGCGGAACTGTCGGAAAATTTCTGGGATGGCCATCCGGAAGTGCAATCGTGGAACGAACGCGGGCGCACGTTCTACAAGCTCGATCGCCATGAAGATGAGGATTGGTATCCCAACCAATGCCTGTTCCTGCCCGGCGAAAACAGCGTGGAACTGCGCGTGCTGCACGTGGACGAAACACGCGCCACGCTGGTGCTGCTGGACGACCACAGCCACAGCAATCACAGCGTGTGGGGCATCGCTGCGCGCAATCGCGAGCAGAATTTCGCGCTCAACGCGCTGATGGATCCGGACGTCGATTTCGTCACCCTGCTCGGCACCGCCGGCACTGGCAAGACGCTGCTCGCGCTGGCTGCCGGTCTGGCGCAGGTGATGGATCAGCAGCGTTACCGCGAAATCATCATGACTCGCGCCACGGTATCGGTCGGCGAAGACATCGGCTTTCTGCCCGGCACCGAAGAAGAAAAGATGACCCCATGGATGGGCGCACTCACCGATAACCTCGAGGTGCTCGCCAATCCGGAAGAAGGTGGAAGCTGGGGCCGCCAGGCCACCAACGACCTGCTCGCTTCGCGCATCAAGATCCGCTCGCTGAACTTCATGCGTGGACGTACTTTCCTGTCGCGTTACCTCATCATCGACGAGGCCCAGAACCTCACGCCCAAGCAGATGAAAACGCTGATCACCCGCGCGGGCCCGGGTACCAAGATCGTGTGCCTGGGCAATGTGGAGCAGATCGATACGCCTTACTTGACCGAAACCACGTCGGGTTTGACGTATGCGGTCGACCGCTTCAAGCACTGGTCGCATTCGGCGCACATCACGCTGCGTCGTGGCGAGCGGTCGCGCTTGGCGGATTTTGCTTCAGAGGCCTTGTAGTCCAAAGAAGTCGCAGTCACTCCGAATGGCGGCACTAGCCTCACCGTCATTGCGGCGAAAGCCGGAATCCATCGCGCATTCGAAGCATGGATTCCGGCTTTCGCCGCAATGACGGTGAGGCGCGATGTAACGCCTTTTAGAAATGGAGCTTCAGACAAGCCATGGATCGGCGATTGCCTTGTGTCTACATACTTGCCAGCCGTAAAAGAGGCACGTTGTACGTTGGCGTGACTAGCGACCTGATCACACGCATCTGGCAACACAAAACCCGCGTTACGAAGTGTTTTACGAACCAGTACCATGCACATGTATTCGTCTGGTTTGAACTCCACGGCACCATGGAATCGGCCGTCCTCCGCGAAAAAGCCATCAAGAACTGGAAGCGCGAATGGAAAATCCGGTTGGTTGAAGACGGGAACCCTCAATGGGTCGACTTGTATCCCTCCTTGGTATAGATGGATTCCGGCCTTCGCCAGAATGACGAGCTAAACAGCGTGGCAATCTCCAAACAACCAGCTATCGCCCTCACCATCGCCGGCTCCGACTCCGGTGGTGGCGCGGGCATTCAAGCCGACCTGAAGACCTTTCATGCACACGGTGTGCACGGGCTTTCGGTCATCGCGGCGATTACATCGCAGAACACGCGTGGCGTGACGGCTGTACATCCCGTTCCCCTGGCGCACATTCGCAGCCAGCTCGATGCGGTGTTCGATGATTTTTCGGTCGCAGCCGTGAAAACCGGCATGCTGGGCAATGCCGCCACCGTGCGACTCGTGGCGAAGACGCTACGCAAACACAAGCCGGCATGGGTCGTGGTGGATCCGGTGATGATCTCGACCACCGGTTCGCGCCTGCTGGATGAGGACGCCGTCCAGGCAATGATCAACGAGCTGATTCCACTGGCTGACGTGCTGACGCCCAACCTGCCCGAAGCCGAAGCGCTGCTAGGTCGTCCGCTCAGCACGTCGAAACAACGGGCCGAGGCGGGTGCAGCGTTGCGCGCGCTCGGCGCCAAAAGCGTGCTTCTGAAAGGTGGGCATGGGCGAGGCAGTCAGGTGGTGGATCGCTATTTCGACGCCAAAGGGATGATCGATATCCGGCATGCCCGCCTTCCGTGCGAAGGCCACGGCACGGGCTGCACGCTGGCCTCTGCCGTCGCCGCAGAGCTGGCAACGGGTATCCTGCCCCGCCAGGCGGTGCGCCGAGCCATCGCTTACGTGCAACGCGCGTTGAAAAATGGCTATCGCCCGGGCGGCGGCACGTCTTACGTGCTCCGTCACTGACCGGGATTTGCCGTAAAATTGACCAGCGGCCTTGCGGCCCCCATATTCCCGGACACTGTCCCTGGCGCACCCGAGCCGCTCTTCACGATGGATCTTCTCAGTCCCCGCTTCATCATCCTTTATGTGCTGCTGGCCTTCGTGCTGTGCGTACTGCTGGTCCATCTGCGCGGACGCACGCGGTTGCGCTTCGATCGCCAATTGGTGGATCACTCCGCCGTGTTCGCACCGTACAACCTGCTGATGTACGCCTTCTCCGCCGTACCGGCGCGGCCCATCCTTGATCGTGAAGGTTTCCCGCAACTGGATTTGCTGCGCGATAACTGGCAGGCCATTCGCGAGGAAGCATTGCAATTGTTTGGCGACGGGCATATCCGTGCGGCCGAAAAGCACAACGACGCCAGTTTCAACAGTTTCTTCAAACAGGGCTGGAAGCGCTTCTATTTGAAATGGTATGGCGAACCGCTTGCATCGGCCGAAACGCTATGCCCGAAAACCGTGGCGCTGCTCAACTCGATCCCGAGCGTGAAGGCGGCCATGTTCGCCACCCTCGCGCCACACAGCAAACTCAATCCGCATCGCGATCCATTTGCCGGCTCACTGCGCTATCACCTGGGTCTGATTACACCCAACTCACGCGACTGCCGCATTTTCGTCGATGGTGAAGAGCACGCCTGGGGCGACGGCAAAGATGTGGTGTTCGACGAAACCTATATCCATTGGGTGGAAAACAAAACCAATCAGACGCGCGTGATTCTATTCGCCGATGTCGAGCGCCCGCTGCGCACGCGCCTGATGAGCGCGATCAACCATCGCGTTGGCGCATTCATGGGCAAGATCACCGCCTCGCCCAACACCGAGTCGCCGGAGGAAAAAACCGGCTTCGTCAACCGCGTGTTCGCGCTCAACCAGCGTGGACGCGAGCGCAGCCGTGCGTTCAAGAAAAAATATCCCAGGCTGTTCCGCACGGTGAAGTACATCGGCATGCTGATTTTCATCTGGCTGGTATTTCTCGCCCCCTGGCCGTTTGTGCACTGAGCTGTCACGTTTCGTGTAAGTGGCACGTCCTGGTCATGGGTTCTTACTGGACATGATCATGGACACGCACACCGAACTCTTCCAGAAGCACCGTCCGCGCCTGCTGGGCCTGGCTTATCGCATGCTCGGCACCCAGGCGGATGCCGAGGACGTGCTGCACGACGCCTGGCTGCGCTGGCATGCGCAGGATAAAGCCAGCCTGGATGATGCCGAAGCGTGGCTGGTCACGGTGACCACGCGCCTCGCATTGGACCGGCTGCGCCACGCCAAGGTCGAGCGTGAGCATTACACCGGCCCCTGGCTGCCTGAGCCGCTGATCGACTCGGACGCGCCACCGGACGTGCAGGCCGAGCAAGCCCAGACGCTCACGCTCTCCTTCCTGATGATGCTCGAACGGCTCAGCCCCGAAGAGCGCGCTGCCTTTTTGCTGCGCGAAGTCTTCGACTACAGCCATGCCGAAGCGGCGGCCATCCTCGATATTACGGAGGACGCCTGCCGTCAGCGCACGCATCGCGCCAAACAACGCCTGCGCGAGGAGCGCACGCGCTTTACCGCCAATGCGCAAACACAGCGGCGTCTGCTTGAGCGTTTCGCCCAGGCGCTCCAGCAACCTACCGAGGAAAACTTGCGCGCGCTGTTCGTCGAAGATGCCGTCCATATTTCCGACGGTGGCGGCGTAGTGACGGCAGCGTTGCGTCCTTTGCTGGGCAGCGAGCGCATCGCCCGCCTGTATCTGCAAGTGGCCAAGCACGAGCAGGGTCACCAGATGCACCGCGATGTGCGTATCTTGAACGGGGCGCCCGTGCTGCTGACCTGGGCGGATGGACAACTGGTTACCGCCTGCTGGATCGAATGCGACGGCGAGCGCATCGTCGCTGTGCACGCATTACGCAATCCGCAAAAACTGTCGCGCCTGGCCGCTGTCACGAACTCCCAAGGCAGCCCGTCCTTACATTGAACGGCCTATGCCGACAGCCCCACATGAGGACCCCAGCCATGTCACGTTTTTCCTATGAAACTTATCCCGAAGCCATGAAGCCACTGTTTGCGATGAAGGTGCATATCGACAAATCGGGCCTTGAGAAAAAACTGATGCATCTGGTCATGATGCGCGCATCGCAGCTCAACGGCTGCACGTATTGTATGGACATGCATAGCAAAGAGGCCCGTGCGGAGGGTGAAACCGAACAACGCCTTTATCTCTTGCAGGTTTGGCGCGAAGCACCGTTCTACACCGAACGCGAACGCGCCGCGCTGGCGTGGTGCGAGGCCGTGACGCGGCTCGATCCGGTGCACGGCGTAACGGACGAGATTTACGCTCAGGCAAGCGCGCAGTTCAGCGAACGTGAACTGATGGATCTGAATCTGTTGGTGATCATGATCAACGGCTGGAATCGCATCGCGATACCGTCGAGGAAAGCGCCGGATTATCAGCCGGTGGAACGCAAAGTCGCCTGATGGCGCGATTCCCTCTCCCCTTCATGGGGAGAGGGAATGAACGAAGCTCAGCCCTTCACGCGCTTGGCAATCGCCTCGCCAAAACTCTGCGTCGTGCCCTTGCCGCCCAGATCCGGCGTCACGTGCTCGCGATCGTTCTGCATGGTGTCGCGAATCGCCGCGCGCAGCTTCGTGCCTTTCTCCACCATGCCCAAATGATCGAGCATATCCGCCGCCGCCAGTAGCAGCGCGCACGGATTGGCGATGCCCTTGCCGGCGATATCCGGCGCAGAGCCATGCACGGCTTCGAAGATCGCCGCGTGCTCGCCGATGTTGTCGCCCGGGGCCAGCCCCAGGCCGCCGACCAGGCCAGCGCACAAGTCGGAGAGAATGTCGCCGAAGAGATTGGTCGTAACGATCACGTCGAACTGCTCCGGACGCATCACCAACTGCATGCAGGCGTTATCCACGATCATCTCGTTGAATTCGATCTGCGGATAATCCTTGGCGATCTCGCGCGCCACGTTGAGGAACAAACCCGACGCGGTCTTGATGATGTTGGCCTTGTGCACCGCCGTGACTTTCTTGCGGCCTTTCTTCACCGCCATCTCGAAGGCATAACGCACGATGCGCGCACAGCCCTTGCGCGTGACGCGGATCAGCGAGGTGGCCAGTTCACCGTCTTCGGACAATGTCTGACCTTCCGAAAGATAGGCACCTTCGGTGTTCTCACGCACGGTGATAATGTCGATGTTGTCAAAGCGTGCCTTGGTGCCGGGGAAGCTGATCGCCGGACGCACGTTGGCATACAGATCGAAGTGGCGACGCAGCGTCACGTTGATCGACGTGAAACCACCACCGACCGGCGTCGTCAGCGGCCCCTTGAGAGCCACCTTGTGCGTGCCGATGGCTTCCAGCGTGGCCTTGGGCAGCAGGTCGCCGTGCTTTTCGAGCGCGATCATGCCTGCTTCCACGGTGGCGTAAGTAAGGCCGCAGTCGAGTGCATCGAGCACGCGCAACGTGGCGGTCATGATCTCCGGGCCAATGCCATCGCCCGGGATCACCGCAATGGTCTTGCTCATGGGGGAAACTCCTTGGAATGAAGCAGAGAATACCGGCGCGCGGGGAAGGCGCCAGGTAAAAAGCGCTCAATTATCGCCGATGGCTGGGTTTACGAATAGTCCGAAGGACGGCCCGAACCGTTGCAAATGCTCGGATGGAGCGTTGCTTCAAATCGAAGGGCAACCCCCTCCCCAGGCGTTGCCACCACCTCAGACCCGTCGTCCCGACGAACGCCCCGGGCCCAGTGTCGTTAAGCCAGGAGGCGCGCAAGCCGCTGGGTCCGGGCACTCGCAGGGACGACGGTGAGGGGAAATTTAACGCGGGGTGTTCGTAGGAGACGGGCAGTTAGCTGTGCTCACCACAGCCCTCTGCCTTTTCCGCCACATCGCCCACTTCCAGCCGATCAAGAAAATCCACCGCTCTGCGCAGGTGCGGAATCACGATCGATCCGCCCACCACCAGCCCCACGCTAAACACTTCGAAAAACTCGTCGCGGCTCACACCCGCTTCCTTGCATTGCGCAACGTGATAGCTGATGCAGTCATCGCAACGCAGCACCATCGATGCAACCAGACCCAGCATCTCCTTGGTTTTCACGTCCAGCGCGCCGGCTTTGTAGGTTTGCGTGTCCAGCGCGAAAAAGCGGCGGACGACCTGGTTGTCCTCGGCTAGAATGCGCTCGTTCATGCGCTGGCGGAACGCGGTGAATTCGGCGAGGCGATCCTTTTCGGCGCTCATGCGGCCTCCAGCAACTGGGCGAGCTTGCCGCTGCGATCGGCCGCGACGAGATCGTCATAACCGCCCACGTGCTGATCGTTGACGAAGATCTGCGGCACCGTGCGACGGCCGCCGCTGCGCCGGAGCATGGTGTCGCGCTGCGCCGGATCGGTATCCACCCGCACCTCCTCCCACGCCAGGCCCTTGGCCTTCAGCAGGTTTTTGGCGGCCACGCAGTAAGGGCATACCGCGGTGGAATAAACTTCGATCTTAGGCATCGCGAAACTCCGAAATAACTTGCGCAGTAAATGGCGCCACGGCGGTCAAAAGCAAGCCGCTCAACGCTGAACTGCCACACTGTGGAACGGTCTGAGTGGTATTGTCGTTCATCTATGATCATGGCGCATCGACACTTCCGTAAACGCCTGCTGACCGTGCTGCTCAGTGCCAGCATGGTCCTGGCAGCTGGCGCCCAGGACAAGCCCGACGACGTCCGCCTACCCGACCTGGGCAGCTCGGCCAATGCGTTGATTTCGCCGCAGGAAGCGCAGGATTACGGCGCCATGATGCTGCAGCAGATGCGCGCGCTGGACATGGTGGTGAACGACCCGCTGCTGGACGACTACATCAACAATCTCGGCTTTCGCCTGGTCGCCAATTCGGCCAAGCCCAAGGACCACTTCGCGTTCTTCATCGCGAAGGATCCGGTCATCAACGCGTTTTCCGCACCGGGCGGCTATATCGGTATCGATTCCGGCCTGATCGTGATCACGCGCAACGAAGATGAGCTTGCGGCGGTGATGGCGCATGAAATCGGCCACATCACGCAAAACCATCTCCAGCGCGCCTACGAATCGGCGAAAAAGGACACCCCGCTGATGGCGTTGGTTGCGTTGGGCGCCGTCGCGGCGGGCGGTGCCGCGGGCGGACAGGCGGCGGCCGCCGCATTGCTCGGCGGCCAAGGCGCGATCATGCAAAAGGAAATCAATTTTACGCGCAAGGATGAAGCCGAAGCGGACCGCACTGGCATCGAGACCCTCTCCAAATCAGGCTTCGACCCCAACGCTATGGCCGATTTTTTCCAGCGGATGGAAGATGAAATGAGCGCCGATTCCGGCGGCATCCAAGTACCTTCCCTGCTGCAGGATCACCCGGTTACCGCCGAGCGCATCAGCGACGCCAAAGCACGCGCCAGCGCATTGATTGCCGCGCAAAAAAAGCAACCCAGCGGCAACCTGCTCAACAAAACCAGTTGGACGCAGCAAACGGCCCCCATCGCTTATGTGAAAGATCCGACCACCCTGCTTTCTGCACGTAACACCGATCCCTCCGGCCCCAGCACTTACTTGCTGATGCGCGAACGTGTGCGTGTGCTATCGGACGATCCGTACCGCATGGCCAACTATTACAGCAGCCTGCTGGCACGCAA
Source organism: Dyella monticola (assembly GCF_003363155.1). Taxonomy (GTDB): domain Bacteria; phylum Pseudomonadota; class Gammaproteobacteria; order Xanthomonadales; family Rhodanobacteraceae; genus Dyella_B; species Dyella_B monticola. Next base: position 34,346 of record NZ_QRBE01000021.1, read on the forward strand.
GGACGGCCGCTACGACACACCGGAAAATCACTACGGCTACGCGTTGGCGCTCACCCGTAGCGGACAGGGTGCCAAGGCTGTCGCCCAACTCGGTCCGCTGCTGGATAAATACCCGGACAATCTGATCGTGCGTCTGGCCATGGCCGACGCGCGCCTGCAGGATGGCCAGCGCGCCGCCGCGCTGGATCTTTACGCCGCGCTCAATACCCAATCGCCGCGCAACAAGGCCATCGGCGTGGCCTATGCCAACGCGCTCAACCAAGGTGGCACCAAGACGCAGGCCGCCCAGGCGGCCGACATGCTGCGCCCGATGCTGGAAGACACCGACGAGCCGGATCTGTTCACCGCCTACGCCCGCGCCAGCGAACACGCCGGTGACACCGTGCGCGCCGGCGAGGCTTACGCGCAGGCCAGTTATCTGTCCGGACGTCCATTCGACGCCATGGAGCAGCTCAAGGCGTTGCTCAAGCGTGGCGACCTGGACTACTACGCCCGGGCGCGCATCCAGGCGCATATCGCCGAACTCACGCCATTGGTGATGGAACTGCGCAAACGGCGCATATCTACCGACGACAACCCGGATGGCACCAACCAGGGCCAACAGCAATTCGGGCCCGGCTGTACCGGCAAGCTCTGTTTCAGCGTGGGCAATGATGCGCTGAATTAAAACGCTCGCTTTACGGCTTTATGTCAAGGAATCGCAAGCCAAAATCCAACAAATGCACGCTTTCTCACGATTTGTCATTGCCGCGTAACATTTCACCGCTGCAATATTTGCGTCATAGGCCACCCACTGGACCTTAGCGTGCACAAACGCATCCTGATTGTTGAAGACGAAGCTTCCATCCGCGACATGGTCGCTTTCGCCCTGCGCAAGGCCGGCATGGATACCGCACAAGCGGCCGATGCACGGATGGCCCAGATGTCCATCGCCGAGCAAGTACCGGACCTGATCCTGCTGGACTGGATGCTGCCGGGCACCAGCGGCCTGGATCTGGCCCGCCGCCTGCGCAAGGAAGAACTCAGCCGCGAGATCCCCATCATCATGCTCACCGCGCGCGGCGAGGAAATGGACCGCGTGAACGGCCTGGAAGCCGGCGTGGACGATTACGTGGTCAAGCCTTTCTCCACCCGCGAACTGATCGCCCGCATCAAGGCCGTGCTCCGGCGCAGCCAGGGCGACGATGGTTCGGGCATGGTGGAACTGGGTCGCCTGCGCATCGATGGGCCGGCGCATCGCGTGTTCGCGGGCGACGAGCCGGTGCCGATCGGTCCCACCGAATACCGCCTGCTGTATTTCTTCATGACCCACCCGGAACGGGTTTACTCGCGCGCCCAGCTCCTGGACCATGTCTGGGGCGGCAGCGTGTACGTGGAAGAACGCACCGTGGATGTGCATATTCGCCGCCTGCGCAAGACGCTCGAGCCCTGGAAGCTCGAAGACATGGTGCAGACGGTAAGAGGGGCGGGTTATCGATTCTCGGCAAGTACCTGACGCGACGGTGGCCATGACACGCCCGGTCGAAAGCGCCTGGAGACGTCCTCTCGCGCTGGCCGGTGGCTTGCTCGTGGGCGCCTTCGGCGGCTGGCTGGTCGGCGGTCATGTAGCGACCGGTGTGGCCCTCGTCGCCCTGGCAGAAATTGTCTTGCTACTGACGCATTTACGTCACATCGCTAAGCCCATGATGAGCTTGCCTCCCACCCCGGCGGACAACCCCGCCGACCTCCGCCACGACCGATTCATGACGCGCTCCCGACGCCTAGCCGCCAACCTGCATGATTTACGCCGTGCCGCAGGCAACCTGCCGGACGCCATCGTGCTGCTCGATCAGGATCAGCACGTGCGCTGGTTCAACCATGCCGCGGAAAACCTGCTCGGCCTGCGCCGCCCGCAAGATCGTGGCGTGGTGTTGAAAGAAAAACTGCACAACTCCGAGCTGGCTGGCTGGCTGGAAGAACCCTCGCCCGAACCGCTCAACGACATCAGCGCACCCGGTGCACCGAGTCGCCACATCAATGTGACCTTGCTGCCGTTCGGGCCGCGCCAGCGTCTGCTGCTGGCGCGCGATATCAGCCACATGTCGCGGCTCGAGCAGATCCGCCGCGATTTCGTTGCCAACGTCTCGCACGAGTTGCGCACGCCGCTCACCGTCATCCACGGCTACCTCGAATTGCTCGATCCGGAAGACGTACCGCATCTGGCGCCCGTGCTCGGCGAAATGCGCGCACAATCCAAGCGCATGGGCCAGATCGTGGAAGACCTGCTCATGCTTTCCCGCCTGGAAACGCAGGACCACGTCAACGAAGAGCGGGTGCAGATGGCGCCGCTGCTCGCTACCTTGCGCAAAGAAGCCGAAGCCTTGAGCCAGGGACGCCACAGCATCACGGTCGAGAACGAAGCCAACGTCGACCTGCTTGGATCACCCAAGGATCTGCACAGCGCGTTTTCGAACCTGGTCAGCAATGCGGTGCGCTACACCCCAACCGGCGGACGCATCACAGTCCGCTGGGAGCGCACGGCCGATGGCGCCAACTATTCGGTCACCGACACCGGCTATGGTATTCCCGCCGATCATCTGTCCCGCCTCACCGAGCGCTTCTATCGCGTGTCCTCCAGCCGCTCACGCGACAGCGGCGGCACCGGGCTGGGCCTTTCCATCGTCAAGCACGTGCTCGGCCTGCACCAGGCGCGGCTGGATGTGCGCAGCACGCCCGGACGGGGCTCCACCTTCACCTGCTGCTTCGATCGCGAGCGGTTGATGGCGCCTGAAACGCACGACTCCAAAATAGGCGAATAGCCCCGCACCCCACCAGGGGCAGAAAAAGCGGGCGCGTATTACAAAACGTTGAACGGCCTCTGACAGACGCATAGGCGCGGCGCCGTTGATGAGTAAGAATGAACGAATGCCCCGCCGCCCAGCCAGCCAACCTGCCGTCAACGATAGCCCCAAGCCCGAGCTGTTCCTGAGCCGTGAGCTTGCCACGCTCGAATTCAACTTCCGGGTACTCGCCCAGGCACGCGACACCAGCATGCCGCTGCTCGAACGCCTGCGTTACCTGAGCATCGTCGCCAACAACCTCGATGAATTCTTCGAGGTACGCGTGGCGATGCTCAAACATCATCACCAGTTCGGTTCGGCCGCCCCGGGACCTGACGGTATCGCTTCCGGCGAACTGCTGGCACGCATCCGCGAGCGCGTGCTTGACCTGGTCAGTGCGCAGTACACCACCTGGCAGGATGAGCTCGGTCCTGCGCTGGCTGCCGAAAGCATCCATTTCCTCACCCGCAAGCAATGGACACCGCGCCAGCGCCGCTGGTTACATGGTTACTTCGAAAACGAAGTGCTGCCGGTGCTTTCCCCGTTGGGTTTGGATCCTGCGCATCCGTTTCCACGCATTCTCAACAAGACCTTGAACATCGCCGTGGTGCTGCAAGGACGCGATGCGTTCGGGCACGAAGGCCACATGGCATTGGTGCGTGCACCGCGCTCGCTGCCGCGCATCATCCGCATTCCCAACGAGGTAAGCGGTGCGGGGGATCACTACGTATTCCTGGCCGAGCTGCTGCAGGCGTTCGTGGACATGATGTTCCCCGGCTTCAAGGTCGCCGGCTCCTATCAATTCCGCGTCACCCGCAACAGCGAACTGATCGTGGAGGAAGAAGAAGTCGACAACCTCGCACGCGCGCTCGCCGAAGAACTGCACGGCCGCGGTTATGCACGCCCGGTGCGGCTGGAGATCGGCGCCGATTGCCCGCAAGCGATCGTGTCGATGCTGATCGACAACTTCGAACTGGAAGAAACCGACGTCTACCGCTGTAACGGTCCCGTCAACATCATCCGCGCCGGTCTTGTCTACGACGACCTCGACCGGCCGGCGCTGAAGTTTCCACGCTTCACTTCAGCCATGCCGGCGCCATTGGCCGTCAATGGCCGAACGATTTTCGACGTGCTCGGCCAGCGCGACATCCTGCTGCATCATCCGTACGAATCCTTCAACGCCGTGGTCGACTTGCTGCGCGAGGCCGTGCAAGACCCTGACGTGCTCGCGATCAAGCAAACCCTCTACCGCGCCGGCAAGGACACGCCGCTGGTGGATCTGCTGGTGGAAGCGGCGCGCACTGGCAAGGATGTGACGGTGGTGATCGAGCTGCGCGCACGCTTCGATGAAGAAGCCAACATCCGCTTCGCCACCCGCCTGCAGGAAGCCGGCGTGCAGGTGGTGTACGGCGTGGTGGGCTTCAAGACGCACGCCAAGATGATGTTGATCGTGCGGCGCGAGAACGGCCATCTGCGTCGCTATGGGCACTTGTCCACCGGCAACTACCACCAGGCCAACAGCCGCTTGTATACCGATATCGGGCTGATGACGGCCAACCCGGATATCGGCGAAGACCTGCACAAGATCTTCCAGCAATTGTCCGGCCTTGGCCCCTTTATCAACCTCAAGCGCCTGCTGCACTCCCCCTTCACGCTGTACAAGAGCGTGGTGGAAAAAATCGAGCGCGAAATCACGCACGCACGCAATGGTCGCCCCGCACGCATTGTCGCCAAGCTCAACGCGATGAACGAAGCGCACGTGATCGAAGCGCTTTACGCCGCCTCGCAGGCGGGCGTGGAAATCGATCTTATCGTGCGCGGCGCATGCACCCTGCGCCCGGGTTTGCCGGGCATTTCCGAACGCATTCGCGTGCGCTCGATCGTCGGACGCTTTCTGGAGCACAGCCGCGTGTACTGGTTCGCCAACGATGGCGCACCGGAGATTTACTGCGCCAGCGCCGATTGGATGGAACGCAATCTGATGCGCCGCATCGAAGTGGCATTTCCGATTCTCGATCCAGAGCTCGCGACGCGCGTGTACGAGGAAACGTTGGCCAATTACCTGGCTGACAATACGCAAGCGTGGCTGCTCGATAGCAACGGTCGTTATACGCACGCCATGTCCGGGCAGGAACAGCCACACTCTGCACAGCTCACGTTGCTCGCACAGCTGTGCAGCTCGCCTGTGCCGCTGGTGCGGCCCCAGCTTCCTACGTCGCTTCGAGAGGAAGGCTGATGTTGGCTGAGCGGGTATCGGGCGCGTTTGTGTATTTCGTAATATCTAC
>NZ_QRBE01000022.1 GCF_003363155.1 Dyella monticola
AAAAACCGGCCTGCGTTGCCCGGAAAGCGGGCAATGGTGCATCCGCATCGAAGAGGGCCTGGTGCTGCACAAACGACGCTTCCGCAAGGGCGATGTGCTGCCCACGTATCGCCGCTACCAACCCCGCTGGCTTAGCCTGTTGGACGATATCTTCGGCATGCGTCACCAGGACATCGAGGTTGTCTGGGAACTGGTGCGTCATGCCGATCACGTATCGTGAAAGGCCACGCATGCGACAAGAACATCAGCGTCGACTTTTTCAGGCGTAGGACACGTTGCTGCGCTCCATCAACGCCTCGTCCTGAACGCCTCGCGGTACCGCGCACGCTTCACGCTTGCGAATTTCGTATCGCCGCCATCAAGGCCTCGTTATCGATGCCGCTGTCCCACGTATTGCCATGGAGCAATTGCTCCAGCGGCAGTCGTGAGCGCCAGCCGGTGATTTCCAGTTCCGGCTTGGGCAGGAACTCGCTGACGTGGCCCAGGCATAAATAAGCCAGCGGATACACATGCGTGGGCAATCCCAGCGTTTGCGCCAGCTTCAGTGGATCGACGATGCTGACCCAGCCCACGCCGATGCCTTCCGCGCGGGCTGCCAGCCACAGGTTCTGCACGGCGAGGCAGGTGCTGAACAGGTCGGTATCCAGCATCGTGTTGCGGCCGAGCACGTGCGGGCCGCCGCGTTGGCGATCGCAGGTGATGCAAAGATTGATCGGGCTGTCGACGATGCCTTCGAGCTTCAATCGCCGATATTGCGTGGCTTGTTCGCCGGCATAGTTGCCGGCGGCATCGGCGTTCGCTTCGTCGTACAGGGCTTTAACCGCCTGCTTGATCTCGATGCGTTCGATGATCACGAAGTCCCACGGTTGCATGAAACCCACCGATGGCGCATGGTGCGCGGCCTTGAGCAGCCGCGCGAGCACGTCTGGTGAAATGGGGTCGGGCAAAAATTGCGAACGCACGTCACGGCGTTCGTGGATGGCGCGATAGAGGCCCGCGCGTTGTTCGTCAGAGAAGCAATGATCGGTCATGGCGTCGCCTCAGTTGCCCGCTAGCATTGCGGCGATTTTCGCCATGTGCGATTCGGCCGTTTCGCGCACCGCTTCCTTGTCGGCTTCCGGATCCTTGCCTTCCCAATGCAGGTCGTCCTGCGGTAGTTCATGCAGGAAGCGGCTGGGCTGGTTATTGTGGATTTCGCCGTAGCGCTTGGTTTTGGATGACCACGATAGGGTCAGCAATTCCTTGGCGCGGGTGATGCCCACATACATCAGGCGGCGCTCTTCGTCGACGCGGCCTTCGTCCACGGCGCCGTCGTGTGGCAGCGTGCCTTCTTCGCAGCCAACGATGAACACGAAGCGAAACTCCAGGCCTTTGGCGGCATGCAGCGTCATCATGCGCAGGGCATTGCCGGGTTCGTCGCGGTCGGCGTGCGTGAGCAAGGCGAGCTGTGAAGCAAGATCGCCCGCACTATTGCCGCCTTTTTGCATGGCCCGGAACCACTCCGCCAATTCGCTCAGGTTGCCCATGCGACGATCGCGCAAGGTGGTATCCGGCGTGCTGGTGGCGATGTGCGCGGCGTAGTGCGTGCGGGTGAGTACGCGATCGACCAGGTCGGCAGCGCTTTCATGCAACGACGCGCTGCGCAGTTCATCCAGCAGTTCGGAGAATGAGGCCAGCGCCGCCGCGGGTCGCGGGCTGAGCTGGCGCAGCACGCTGTCGCTGCGGGTGGCTTCAAGCAATGAACAATGCTTGGTCTGCGCGATCTGTCCGAGCTTTTCCAGTGTGGTTGCGCCGATTTCGCGCTTGGGTACATTCACCACCCGCAAAAACGCGGCGTCATCGCTGGGATTGGTGAGCAGGCGCAGATAGCAAAGCAAGTCCTTCACTTCCGCGCGATCGAGGAAAGACAGCGCACCGGTCAAGTGATAAGGCACGCGTGCAAGCCGCAGCGCTTTTTCCAGCGGACGTGCCTGGAAATTGCCGCGATACAGAATCGCCATGTCATGCCAGCGCACTTTGTGTTTTTCAGCCAAGGTGCCGGCCATGCCTGCGATACGTTCGGCTTCGTGCTCGGCATCCTTGCATTCGATCACGCGGATCGGCGCACCTTCCGGATGTTCGCTCCACAGCTTCTTCGTATGCAGATGCGGATTGTTGGCGATGATCGAGTTGGCCGCACGCAGGATGCGTTTGCCGCAGCGGTAATTCTGCTCCAGCTTGATCACACGCAGGCTCGGCCAATCCTTGCCGAGCTGGTCGATGTTTTCGGGATTGGCGCCGCGCCATGCATAGATGGACTGATCGTCATCGCCCACGCACGTGAAGCTGCCGCGTTCACCGGTGAGCGCTTTCAACAGACGGTACTGCGCGTCGTTGGTGTCCTGGTATTCATCCACCAACAGGTAACGCAGGCGTTCGCGCCAAGTGCCGCGGCACTCTTCGTCGCTTTCGAGAATGCGCAGCGGCAGGCGAATAAGATCATCGAAATCCACCGCGTTGAAGGCGGCCAGGCGCTGCTGGTAGAGCTGATAAAGGGTCGCCGCTTCCAGCTCGCGCGGGCTGCGCGCCGCCGCCAGCGCTTCATCCGGTGAGAGGCCGCCGTTCTTGGCGCGGCTGAGCAGGTTGCGCAGGCCGAACAGCACATCAGGCTTGGCGCCTTTGGGTGCGAGTTCTTTGACGATGTTTTCGCTGTCATCGGCATCCAGCACCGAAAAGCCGCGCCGCAAACCCGCACGCGCGTGCTCGATCTGCAGGAATTTCAGGCCAAGCGCATGGAACGTGCACACTGTGAGCGCCTGGGCGTCATCGGCACTCACCAGCTTGGCTACGCGCTCGCGCATCTCGCGCGCGGCCTTGTTGGTGAAGGTGATGGCGGCGATCTTGGATGCGGCGAGCTTACGGCGCTGCACCAAATGCGCGATCTTCTGCGTGATGACGGAGGTCTTGCCGGAGCCGGCGCCGGCGAGCACCAGCAGCGGACTGTCGACATGCTCGACAGCGGCCAGTTGTTGGGGGTTGAGCATGGAGGCCTGATGAGCGCGGCGAGCGGACGATGGTAACAAGGCGCGGGACGAGGGGCGAGTGGCGGGCGAGGATGCCCTGATCCGTTCTTGGCCGAGGACCCGGTGGCCTGTAAGCGGATAGCGCCGGCGAGCCTGCGTCAGGGATCCCTGGGGTCCACCACTACCCATCCCCTACACCCGGCTATACCATGCCCGTCCAGCTCGATCCGGCACGACCATGGCCAAGCTCTACTTCTATTATTCGTCGATGAACGCCGGCAAGACCACCAACTTGCTGCAGAGCGCGTACAACTATTACGAGCGCGGCATGCGCACGATGATTCTCACGCCCGCGCTGGACAACCGTTACGGCGAAGGGGTGGTCGCGTCGCGCATCGGGCTGCGTTCGCACGCGCAGCGCTTCACCGGCGAGACGGATCTGCTGGCTCAGGTGCGCGCGGATAGGATCGCGCATGGCGATCTGCATTGCATCTTCGTCGATGAGGCGCAATTTTTGACCAAGGCCCAGGTGTGGCAGCTCAGTGATGTGGTCGATGAGCTCAACATTCCCGTGCTGGCGTATGGCTTGCGCACGGATTTTCGCGGCGAATTGTTCGAAGGCAGCCGCTATCTGCTTGCCTGGGCCGATAACCTGGAAGAGATCAAAACCATCTGCCATACCGGCCGCAAGGCGACCATGGTAGTGCGCGTGGATGAACAGGGACGGGCGATTACCGAGGGGCCGCAGGTTGAGATCGGCGGCAACGAACGCTATGTCTCGGTAAGCCGCGCCGAGTTCAAGAAGATCACCCGGGGACAAGGTCGCATCGAACTGAGGCAACCGAGCCTTCCGCTGGATTAAGGAACATCCGTATGACCCAACCCATTCCCTTTCCCGCCTGGGAGCGCCCCTACTGGCAACCGAGCGAGGAAGAAATCGTGCTGCACTTCTACGTGTTCGGCAATTTCAAGCCAACACGCGTACCCTCCGCGCCTTACGGAAGCGACGGCCTGCCCGAAGGCATGGAGGCAACCAGCTATCACAACAGCGTGCTCAAGGATTGGGAAGGCTATCCGTTGAAGGGCGCACTGGGTGACATGTTCAAAGACGATGCGCCGGAGGCGTATGCCAAGGCGATCGCGGCATCGCAGGTGATGGTGATACGCGGGCAATTGAAAGACACGCCCGATACCGGCTATCTGCGCGATACGTTCGGCGTGCTGGCGGGTTTGCTCGATATCGGCGGCGAGGCGATTGTCGACGCGCAGATCCTGAGCCTGCTCGGCGCCGATGACTGGCGTCACCGTTACCTCGTCAGGGATGGTGCGCCCTTGCGCAGCCACGTGCTGATCATGTGCGACGACGATGAGCAATCCGGCAAGCAGTGGGTGCACACGCGCGGTATGCGCAAGTTTGGCCGTCCGGATGTCAGCGTGCGCAATGTGCCCACGGACAAAATCAATCACGCCGGTGTGCTGTGCGAGAACCTGATTCAAATGCAGGCCTTGGGCGCGCACTTCGAGGACGGGCAGGCGCTGGAAGTGGAAGGCATGGCGCATCCGCTGGTCGCCGAACTGGGCGGCCATCGCGGCGACCCGGATTTCAACAACAGTTACATTGCTTATGTCTGGCCGGACGAAGGCTGATGTAAGCGCCTGTTGTCATCTCTGGCAGCGCGGACACCAGAATGTGGAGCGTTGCCCGATCACCTGCTGCCGTATCGGCGTGCCGCATACTCTGCACGGTTCGCCTTCGCGTCCATACACGAACAGCTCGCGGAAGAAATAACCGGGCGCACCGTCGGGATTGAGAAAATCGCGCAGCGTGGTGCCGCCGCGTTCGATCGCCCACGCCAGAATGCGTTTCACTTCTGCGGCAAGACGCTGATAGCGCGCGCGCGAGATGCTGCCGGCGGCGCGCCGCGGATCGATGCCGGCGGCGAACAAGGCTTCGCTGGCGTAGATATTGCCGACGCCGACCACAATGGCGTTGTCCATCAAGAATAGCTTCACCGCCGCCTTGCGCCCGCGCGAGCGTCGCCATAGCACATTACCATCGAACGCATCGGTGAGCGGTTCCGGGCCCAGTTCGGCAAGCAGTTCGTGCGTGGTGCCGGGCGGTTGCCATAAAAGACAGCCAAACCGCCGTGGATCGGTGAAGCGCAGGATGCGAGGGCGTTCGCCTTGCAGAGGTTCCAACGCCATGTCGACGTGATCGTGGAGGCCGGGTGGTACATCCGGTGGCAATACGCGCAACACGCCGGTCATACCCAAGTGCAACAACGCGCTGCCGACATGGGTATGCAGCAATAGATATTTGGCACGCCGTTCGACTTCATCGATGCGTTGGCCGGGCAGGAGTTCGCTGATTTCAGGCGGAATCGGCCAGCGCAGATCCGCGCGCCGCAGCGTGACAGTGCGGATGCGCCGCCCGATCAAATGCGGCGCGATGCCGCGTCGAGTGGTTTCAACTTCAGGCAATTCGGGCATGTTACGGCGCCTGAATGGATGTGCTTTGCGCGGAGCGCGGCATGTAGCGCAGCGATACGATGTCCACGCGTTCACCCGATTGTACGTAAACGCTCTGGCCAACCGCCGTCATGCTGCCGAAACTCAAGGTTTGGCCGTCCAATGCCAGCTTGGCCTGGGCTGGCGCAAGTCCGATCTTCGACGGATCGTAGTGGTTGGCTGGTTGCCAGCTTTGCACCGGTGCGGCGGCAATACGTACCAGCTCGCCCAGTCGCAGATCATCGGCGCGCGTCGATGTGGCCTGGCCGATACGCCACCAGTGCTTGCCCCGTTTCACATAATGCTCGGCAGGCGCATTGCCCATTTGCAGATCCACGCGTGAAATCGCCTCCGGCTTGAGTGACAAAAGGCTGCCGGGCGCGGCATTTTCATCGCTACGCAATTGCCACCATGCGGCGATCAACAAGGCGCAGACCGCTACCAGCAAGCCGATTTGCCGCCGCGCGGCGCGTTTCATGCGCGCCGCCTCCGCCATGCAATGACGCCGCCGATGATCAGCAACAGCACCGGCAGAATGAGCATGAAGCTGATGCTCAGAACATTCAGCTCGCTCTGCGAAACCGTGAGGACGCGGTCAGGTGCGCCACGTGCGGGCATGTTGATGAGTTCGTCGTCACCCAGCAACCAGTCGAAAATGCGTTCGCCCAGTGCACGATTGCCGCCGTTGCCGAGATAACTGTTGGAAAGAAAATCGCCGTTGCCGATCACCACCACGCGCTGCTCGTTCTTCGCCGGACTTGGCGACAGACGGCTGAGTGCGAAACCAAAATCGAGCGGGCCCTTAAGCGGCACGGCGGCGTTACCGCCCAGTGCTTGCGTGGTGGCTTGCGGACTGGAACGCAGAAACGGCTCAAGCTTCCATTCGCTCTTGCGCGATTGCGCCAGCGGAGCCACTTCGGGAAACAGCGTGCTGAGCGTGAAGCCGCGTGTGATGGTGCTGGGCGGGTAGTCACCAAGCACGATCATGCGCGGGTCTTTCATGCCAAGTGCTGCCGACGACGCATCGATCAGTTCGCCCGGCAGCACGCGTATGCCTAATGCATCGGCTAGCGGTTGCAGGCTCGGATCAAGATTGCCCGGGTCGGCCAACCACAGCAGATTGCCGCCGCTACCGAGGTAATCGGCCAACGCTTTGCTTGCACCGGGTGACAACGCCGCCTGTGGACCGGCCAGCACGACCAGGTCCGTTTGGTTCGGCACGGCTGCGGCCTGGCTGAAATTCAGCGGCACCGCGCGCATGCCGCTGTGTTCCAGTTGCGCTACGAAGGTGCCGAGGTCTGCGTTGGCGACACCGTCCGCGCGTCGTTCGCCGTCGCCGGTAACGAAGGCCACGATGCGATCGTTGCCGCGCACGAGGCGCTCGAGCGCATCGGTCAGGCTGCGCTCGGTGAGCGTGTCCAGGCGTTGCTCGCGGTCGTGGTAATGCAGGATCAGCTCACCATCCACCGTGATGCCGAGGTTGCGCATCGCTGCGGGATCTTTCTGCGGATCGACGAAACTCAGGTGCAGATCCGGCTTGGCTTGGCTGTAGCGTTGCAGTACCGCGGCAATGGTCTGGCGCAAATCGCCCTGCGGACTGGCATAACTGACGATGTCGACCGGGCCGCTGAGTTTGGCCAATACCGCGCGCGTTTCGGGCGACATGCTCACGCGGCTGTTGTAGGTCCAATCCGCAACATGATCGTGACGTGCGGTCAGATAGCCGATCGCGCCGGCGCCAAGCAGTACGAGCACGGCAAATACCCAGCCATGGAAGCGACGCATCAGAGGGGGATTCATCAGTTGCGCTCCCTGTCCGCCGCCAATCGATGTGTGCCAAGCGCCAGCGCGACTGCGACGGCCAACACGAACCACACCACATCCGCGCTCGATACCAAGCCGCGCAGCAGGGTTTCCTGATGCGTGCTCATCGCCAGCCAATTGATGAAACCGCTGTCGATGCCGGCGAGCTGCGCGCCCAGATTGATGCAGTAGAGCGCCAGACCGATCATCAGCGCAGCGACTGCCGCCACCGCAGGATGCGAAGCGAACGCCGAGCACGCCACGCCGATGGCGGCGAGCGCGGCGAGCGCAAGGAAGGTCCCCAGCGTGGCGGCGGCGAGCTTGCCCCAGTCCAACATCACGCCATGCGCGAGACTGACCGGCACGGCGAGTGCGAGCAGCAACCACAGCGCCAGCCACATCAGTACGGCCAGGTATTTGCCAAGCAGGATGCGCGAGGCCGAAAGCCCGCTGGCGAACAGCAGCGGCAAGGTCCCGGCGGCGCGTTCGCCGGCTAGCGTGGACATCGTCAACAAGGGAACCAGCAGCAGCGCCAGCTCGATAACACCGAACGGCAATGGGCTGCCCGTGATGAAGCTGCTGTCCATGCGCACAGCGACCAGGTCGGTGTAGCCGGGCCCGTCGGGCAGGGCGGCGAGGCGTACTTGATTGAGCAGAAAAATCTGTAGCAACAGTGCGAATCGCCAACCCAGTTCGGCGAGCGAAAGTGCGGCAATCACCCAGCCGAGCGGGCGCACGAACAGGCGGCGCAGTTCCAGCCGCGTCACAGCGAAAAGTGTCATGCGGCGTGGGTCCTGCCGGCGGCGGCGATGTCGAAGAAGGTTTTTTCCAGCGCAGCGTGCTGATCGGCGGGCAGCGGTGCATCGTGGCGCAACGTGCCTTCGTGCAGGATCGCCACGCGATCGCACACGGCCGTGACTTCAGTGAGTTGATGGGTGGAAAGGATCACGGCGGTGCCCGCAGCCGCCTGCTCGCGCAGCAGCTGGCGCAGCGCCACGACCTGCACTGGATCGAGCGCGTTGGCCGGTTCATCCAGCACCAGCAGTGGGGGACGGTGCAGCAGGGCGCAGGCGAGGCCCAGGCGCTGGCGCTGCCCCTGCGACAACACGCCCGCAAGGCGGCGGGCGAGCTCTTTCAGCTCCAGCCGTTCCAGCACCGCGTCGCAGGCGTCCTTGAGTGGGACGCCCGATAGACCGCGCAGGCGGCCATGGGCATCGAGGTGTTCGCGCACGGTCAGTTCCGGCCACAGCGGGGCACTTTCCGGCAGCCAGCCGATGGCCTGTCGAGCCAGTTCGGGGTACTCCAGGAAATCCCGGCCCTGCACACGGATCGCCCCGCGATCGGGCCGTAGCGCCCCGGCGATCATCGCCAGCGTGGTGGACTTGCCAGCCCCGTTGACGCCAAGCAGGCCAAGGATTTGGCCTGCTTCCAGGCGTAGCGAAAGAGCGTGTACGGCCGGGCGTCCCGCGCGCTGGCGGGCGATGTCTTCAAGTTCCAGTACGGGAGGTGAAGCAGGTTTAGGCGCGTTCATTGCATGATTGTCGGGGTGACCCCATCCGGCAGACAACCGTTTATCGTCACGGTTTAACGGGAATCGACGTGCTAGGGTCCTATCATTTCCGTAACGGCGTCCATGCTGGTGGGTACGGACGCCCTCGACTAGACTGCTTTTTCTTGCTCCAGGACTTCTTCAAATGCTCGATGCTGTGCTTCATTTCCTTTCCGGCGGTCTGAGCCAGGCGGGTTGGGTGGCGATCCTCGTCTACCTCTTGGTAGTCACGCAGATCACCATTTTTACCGTCACGCTCTACCTGCACCGCTGCCAGACGCATCGCGGCATCGACCTGCATCCGTCCATCTCCCATTTCTTCCGTCTCTGGGGCTGGCTCACTACCGGCATGGTGACCAAGGAGTGGGTGGCCGTGCATCGCAAGCACCACGCCAAGGTGGAAACCGAAGAAGATCCGCATAGCCCGCAGATCTACGGCATCAAGAAGGTGTTCTGGGATGGCGTGGCACTGTACCGCGATGCCAGCCTGGTGAAGGAAGACCTGGAAAAGTACGGCCGCGGCACACCCGACGACTGGGTCGAGCGCAACGTCTATTCCGGCCACCCGTATTGGGGCCCGGCGCTGATGATGATCATCAACGTCGCCTTGTTCGGCGTCGTCGGCCTGGCCATTTGGGGTATCCAGATGGCGTGGATCCCGTTCTGGGCCGCGGGCTTCGTCAATGGCATCGGCCACTGGTGGGGCTACCGCAACTTCGAAAGCTCCGACACGGCCACCAACCTCATTCCGTGGGGTTTCTGGATCGGCGGTGAAGAGCTGCACAACAACCATCACGCTTTCCCCAGCTCCGCCAAGTTCGCCTTGCGCAAGTGGGAATTCGACATCGGCTGGGCGGCCATCTGCGTGCTGCGCAAGGTTGGGCTGGCCAAGGTGCTGCGCGTGGCGCCCACGCTGGACACACGCCCGAACGTGCACCTGCCTGACGCCGATACGCTCAAAGCCGTGCTCACTCATCGCTTCCAGGCGATGACCGATTACTACCGCAACGTGATCGTGCCCACCCTGCGCGATGAAGCGCAGCATGCGGGCGAAAGCATCAAGTCCATCCCGCGTCGCCTGCGTCGTGCCCTCGCCGATGGCGGTCGCTGGCTCGATGGCGATGGCCGCGAGCGCATGCAGGCCGTGCTGGCCAAGCGTCCCGCACTCAACACGGTGTGCGAATTCCGCAACCGCCTGGCCGAACTGATGGAGCAGCGCGGTGCCGATCAGGCGCTGAAGGGCTTGCAGCAGTGGATCGTGGAAGCCGAGCAGAGCGGTATCCGCGCGCTGCAGGAATTCGCGCAGCGGTTGAAAGGATACTCGGTGGCTGCCGGTTGATTTAGGCGACCAAGCATCATAAAGAAAAAGCCCGCGTTCAACGCGGGCTTTTTCTTTAGCTCGTTGTCATTTGCCGTTGCAAATTATGCCAGTAGGCTTCGAGGCGCACGTGACGGTTCTGCCGACTGTAACCGTGGGGTTCATTGCCACGCCCCACGAATTCCCGAGAAACATAAAGTTTTGGAAATTGTAGTTTGGGGAAGGAAAGCGGTATTGATTGATTTGCGCTGGGGGCAGTCCTGCAAACATCCTGGCATTTTCGGGAATTAAATTGCCGTCGCTATCTACTGCCGTTCCGGAAACGGGCGTGTATTGATTTAAGTTTCCATCGTACACAAAGGTGCGCCTACTGCCATCCGGAAATCTGACGACGATTTGAAGCACGAATGCAGGGAGTTTGAGCTTTGATGAGCTCAAGGTGGCCAGAAGCATTGCGGTGCCGTTGTAAAGTGCATTCGGCACGTAGGTAACGCCACCTTTCAGGTTGTTGACGGAATCTAGAATGCTTGCTTGGGTGCGTCTCAGTGCGTCATCGTTAACAATGGTGTCGTAAGCACTAATTCGACCATTCGCATCATTAATCGAAGCGTTGGGGGAGCCACCTTCAAGTACGCGACCTGTATAGGAGGAGGGGATGCTTCCGGTGGTAGGTCAGTTACCGTCCCAGGGTCCCAGTACTATCTTATCGCTGGCGTCGTAATATGCATTGAGCACTATTAAGGTGTTCCCAAAATTTATGTAGGACATGTTGCGAACGGCATTTACATAATTTTGAGTATTCTGATCAACATCGAGCACCGTTATGGATAAACTTCCTCCGGGTCGATCTACTTGATAGTGTTTAACAAGGCCATTTTGGAAGTTTACCGCCCACCACTCGCCGGTGTAAGCGGAACCATTCATGGCGATTCTGAACCACGAATCAAGTTGCGCCATGCTTGTACATACGTCGCAGCGATACACCTGTTGTTCGCTGCTGGCAGCTGATACCACAATTGTCATTGCTTTTTGGGGTTTGTTTGACTCGCCGGCATTCCCTGCGCTGGATAAAAGAGTTAACGCAGCAAAAGACGCCGCTTTTAAGACAGTCTTCATTTCTAACTCCTTGTTCATGAAAAATGCTTTTGCACTTTTGCTATTACTTGCTCGGCAGATCCACCTTTATGGTGAGATTGACGTCGTATGACTGGTTGTTGGTGTTAAAGAGCTCCTGATTCGTTTTAATGTATTTCTTTGTCTCTTCATCAACAGGTTCTTCTTTGATGTTGGCTCGCTCCCTACTCCTGTAAACGGTATATCGATGAACTTCACCGTCGGGAATATCTACGACGTACCATTCGCCGCTATAGCTGGTTTTCCCGATTAGTTGCTTGAATCTTTGGTCGAGTTCATCGCCGCAGAAGTCACACATGTACACTCGATATTTACCTTCTGAAGCAATAGGGGTTACATAGTTCCCTATGACTTTTTCAGTGGCGGGTGAAGCGGCGCAGAGCTCGAGTGGCGCGGATATCGTCAGCGCTAAGAGGGCCATCGGTGCGTATTGCGATATTCTTGATGTATGCATCGCTCTGTTCCATTCGCATCATGAGTTGATGGATTTCCCTTGTTCCTATTCGCTTTCGTGTTAGGTCCACCCTATAAATTTGAAAAAGAACGGGTCAAGTCAGCGAACTCTTTTTCTATGTAGGATCAGGATTACGTGAGAATAGGTAAAACGACTTGTTCACTTTGCGAGGTGTTTCGCCAGTGCTCGCGGATGGTGTTGGCCAGATGTGCGGCCAACTCGGATAAGTTATAAAAAGCCGCTTTCATGGCGGGCTTTTTGTTTGGGAGATCGCATGGCGCTGCGCGTGCTGGTGATAGGAGCCACCGGTGTCTTCGGTGCGCGGATTGCCGCGCGGCTGGCGCATGATGCGCGTTTCGAGCTCACGCTGGCCGGGCGGACCCGTGTAACGCTGGAGCGTATGCGCGAAGAGATCGGCGACGCATCGATCAAGCTGGCCGTGATCGACGTCGATGCCGGAAATCTGCAGGACACCTTGCGAAAGCATGCGCCGCAGTTGGTGATCCACGCGGCCGGTCCGTTTCAGGGTCAGGACTATCGCGTTGCGCAAGCTTGCCTGGCGTGCGACAGCCATTATGTGGACCTGGCTGACGGCCGTGACTTCGTCGCGGGCATTGTCAGCTTGGATGCGCAAGCACGAGCGGCCGGCAAGCTGGTGATCAGCGGCGCCTCGACGTTGCCGGCGCTGAGCAGTGCAGCGGTCGATGCCATGCGTTCGCACTTTGCTTCGCTGGACGCCATCGAACACGCTATCAGTCCCGGCCATCAGACGCCGCGCGGTGATGCCACCGTCGCCGCCATTCTTGGCTATTGCGGTCGCCCCGTATCGCTTTGGCGGGAGGGGGCATGGCAGTCCGGATTTGGTTGGTTGTCCACGCGGCGGATGCGCTTCATGGGCGGGGCCCGCTGGGTCGGCGTATGCGACGTACCGGATCTTGCTTTGTTTCCACAACGTTATCCGGGCGTGCGACGCGTGATTTTTCGTGCGGGCATGGAATTGCGCCGTTTGCATTTCAGCACGTGGTTGCTTGCGTGGCTGGTGCGCTTGGGACTGCTGCGCAATCTGGCGCGACATGCGCGCCGCTTGCGCCGCATCAGCGAATGGTTTCCGCATGCAGGCAGCGATAGCGGCGGCATGGTGGTGGAACTGCGCGGATACGATGCGCAATCGAACATGACCCTGTGCCGTTGGCTGTTGCACGCGGATGCCGGCGATGGCCCGCAGATTCCAGCGACACCCGCGGTCGTGCTGGCAAGAAAACTGGCGGACGGTACGCTCGACCGCAGCGGCGCCATGCCTTGCATGGGCCTGTTCGATCTCGATGAAGCTCTCGCGGCGCTTTCGGACTATGCCGTCAGCACACGCGTGGAAACGTTCACGGCATGAAGCGGGCGCGTTGTTCGGGAGCGGGCACGAAACACTGCTCGCTGCGTCCAAACAGCCGATAGCGGTGTCGCGCGATGAAGCGATAGCCGACATCGCGCCAGCGCGTGGGCAACGACAGGATGGCGCGGCTCAACCAGCGCCATCGCCGCTGCGGCAGCGTGTGCAGGATGCGGGCAATCGCGGTGGTGTCGGTATAGCCTCGGCCGTTCTCCACCAGCAGCATCGAGAACGGCGATTCCGGATCCAGGCCGTGCGCTTGCAACAGGTCGCGTCCGCTGTCCGATTGCATCGCCGCGAAGCGATAGCGCCCCGCGTCATCGTGGCGAAGCAGGAAGCGGATCCAGCGGCTGCACAAGAGACAGACGCCGTCGTAGACAACTACGGGTTGCTCGCGAGCTTCAGTCATCGTGCGTGATTTCCAGCCAGCCGCGATACGCCACCAGTCGACCGACCAGGGGCAGCTGCGTGTCGATGGCAAACGCATAACGGCCCTGGTGGGCACTGCTGCGCGACTGCACCGCACCGGCCCATGCGCGCGGCACCGGCAGGCCGAACGCCGATACGCGATGCAAATGCCAATCGATGCCGCCAGCGTCGTGATGCAAGACGAAACGCAACGTCACCGGACCGAGCCGCTCGATCAACTGCGTGCGGTCGGTACCTCGATCCAGCACGGAGCGCATTTCGCCGTGTGCAAAACGCCGGGTCCAGGTTTCCTGGCTGCCACG
Source organism: Dyella monticola (assembly GCF_003363155.1). GTDB lineage: Bacteria > Pseudomonadota > Gammaproteobacteria > Xanthomonadales > Rhodanobacteraceae > Dyella_B > Dyella_B monticola. The sequence continues at coordinate 13,884 of NZ_QRBE01000022.1, forward strand.
CCGCTCGATGAAGAACTCCAGCGCCTGATTCGTACCGGGCGAAGGCAGCCCCAGCAGCTTGCGCAACCAGCGCGCCAGCGGGTTGTGCGCGCCTTCGACGTCGGCCTCGCCGCGCGCCGCGACATGGGCTGCCCAGCCATGCATGCGTTGCACGGGTTCGGGCAATGCCTGCCAGGCTGCGCTGCCCAGCAAGCCAGGGAAGAGAGCGTCGGACGATTCCATCGCCCCATCATCGAAGCTCGCCGCGACAACGGCAAGCAGGCAAAAGAAAAGCCCGCCATGAAGGCGGGCTTTCAATATCGCAAGACAGATCGATTACTTGATCTTGCCTTCCTTGTAGATCACATGCTTGCGCACAACCGGATCGTATTTCTTGAATTCAAATTTGTCCGGGGTGTTCTTCTTGTTCTTCTGCGTGGTGTAGAAGTGGCCGGTACCGGCCGAGGAGATCAGACGGATCTTGTCGCTCTTGCTCTTGGACATGACTCAATGCTCCTCAGATCTTTTCGCCACGGGCGCGCAGGTCGGCGATCACGGCCTCGATGCCCTTCTTGTCGATGGTGCGCAGCGCCTGGTTGGAGACGCGCAGTTTCACCCAGCGGTTTTCGCTGGCAACCCAGAACCGACGCTCATGCAGATTGGGCAACCAGCGGCGGCGGGTTTTGTTGTTGGCGTGCGAGACGTTGTTGCCGGTCTGCACACCTTTTCCGGTGACTTGGCATACACGGGCCATGATGACCTCCGTAAATTCGTAAACCGCCCGTTGGCCAGGGCGACATCGGCCCAGCGGCGCCATGCGCCACGCGATGCTGGAGGGTGCTGCTTGTCGCCGTTGTCGTGAGGTCCGCATCGCGTCGCGGACATGCCCGGCGAGCCGGGTCGATAGGGGCGAGCCGTGCATTATCCGGTAAAAACAGCCGCATGTGCAATCAGTTGGTTTGTCCGACATGGCGACCGACGCGGATGTATGGAACAATCCTCTCCTTTGCGCTTCCAGCGCTCCGCCTTTCGAACCGAGGGATACCATGGCAGACATCACCGCCAATGGCCTGGCCGGCGGCCAAGCCAACCAGCCGCAGCTCGTGCTGCAGAAGATCTACGTCAAGGACGTGTCCTTCGAGGCGCCCAACGCGCCGCAGATCTTCCAGGAAGTCGGCGAGATCGCCGAGGCGCCCCAGGTCCAGCTCAATCTGTCCCAGCGCGCCACCGGCCTGGGCAACGATATCTACGAAGTGGTGCTGACCCTGACCCTGACCTGTACCCTGAACGACCGCACTGCCTACCTGGCGGAAGTGCAGCAGGCCGGATTGTTCGGCATTGCCGGGTTCAGCGAGCTCGATCAGGCCGGCATCATCGGCAGCTACTGCCCGAACCTGCTGTTCCCGTATGCCCGTCAAGTGATCTCCAGCCTGGTGCAGGAGGGCGGCTTCCCGCCGTTCCTGCTGCAGCCGATCAATTTCGAAGCCCTGTACGCCGAACAGCAGCGCCGCATGGCCTCTGGCGGCGAGGCTCCCACGCTCAATAGCTGAGCGAACAGGCACCGGACACATGACCGACCAGCCGATCCTGGCCGTTCTGGGAGCCGGGTCCTGGGGCACCGCGCTAGCCGCGCTGGCTGCCCGCAATGGCGTGCCCACGCGCTTGTGGGGCCGTGACGCCGCGGCCCTGACCGCGATGGCGGCTGCGCATCGCAACCAGCGCTACCTGCCGGACCTGCAATTGCCGCCCGACCTCGCGTTCGAGCCCGATCTGGCCAACGCAGTGCGCGCTGCCACGGTGGTGCTGATCGTGGTGCCCAGCCATGCTTTCGCGCAGATGCTGGAGGAGATCGCACCCCTGCTCGATCCGGGCACCAACATCGCCTGGGCGACCAAGGGCTTCGAGCCCGGCACCGGGCGCTTCCTGCATGAACTGGTGGCGCAGAAGCTGCCCGGCCGCGCTGCCGCGGTCATCACCGGGCCTTCGTTCGCCCGCGAAGTCGCCGCCGGCATGCCCAGCGCCGTCACCGTGCATTCGGAGAACGAAGCATTCGCCCAGCAGCTTGCTGTGCTGTTGCATGCACCGAACTTCCGCGCCTACACCGGCAACGATGTGCTCGGCGCCGAACTGGGCGGCGCGATGAAGAACGTGCTTGCGGTTGCCACCGGCGTCGCCGATGGCATGCAGCTGGGCCTCAACGCGCGCGCCGGCCTCATCACCCGTGGCATGAACGAAATGCTGCGCTTGGGAATGGCCCTGGGTGCGCGGCCGGAAACCTTGATGGGTTTGTCTGGCCTGGGTGACCTGGTGCTGACCTGTACCGGCGATCTCTCGCGCAATCGGCGCCTGGGCGTCGCCTTGGGGCAGGGCGTCGGCATCCATGAAGCAGTGGCGCAGATCGGTCAGGTGGTCGAAAGCGTCGTCACTGTGGACGAAGTCGTGCGCCTGGCCGACAAGCATGGCCTTGATCTCCCCATCAGCAAGGGCGTGCGCGCCGTGCTTCACGGCGAAGTGACGCCGGTGGAAGGCCTCAAGGCGCTGATGGCGCGTGAGCAAAAGCCAGAATACCCGCAGGGCTTGTTCGAGGCGCGCTAGCGCTCGGACACCGCGCCGCGTCGGCGATCTCATCAGAAAAATGCAACGTGCGCTGCAATGTATTGCAGCGCGCACCCGGATCGCTGCTAAGCTCAAGGTTTTGATCGCTCCAGGGATCGCATGCGCATGCACCTACCGGACGAGAACCAGCACGGCGATCCTTCCGCCCAGCATGACGAGCGCGAGGAAAGCCTGCCCGGCACGTGGCACAAGCTGCTGGGCAAGCCGGCCGCAACACCCGCCCACGATCTTCTCGTGCTGGGTTTCTTTTTCGAGGTGATGCCTGAAGACGGCGCCCCGTACGCGCGGCTGGATGCGGCTCCGGTATTGCTGACGCCCGGCGAGCACGGGCGTTTCACACGCCCGTCGCCACTGGAAAGCAAGCTGCTGGCGCACTCGACGCTGACGCTGCATGAGCAACGCCTCGCCACCACCGTGCTGGGCCTGCCGCAGGCATTGCGCAAATCGCGCAGCTACGCACGCTTGAGCGGTCACGTCGGCAACGCCTTGCTGGCCGAAATGCTGGATACCGCGCCCTGCTTCCTTGGCGGTCTGGGCGGCCTGCAGCTTTCGCGGGGCAAAGCGCATCAGCTCAACTGGCAGTGGCAACTGGAACAGGATGGCAGCCAGCGCCTGCTGCCCGCGTTGCCGCACAATCAGCGCCTGCTGCGCGTGGATGGCTTGTGGTACCTGGACGCCGAGCGCGCCGAACTGGGTCATCTAGAAGCCGATCCGGAAGAAACGCACTGGCTGGACCTGCCGCTGCTCAAGCACGAATACAGCCGCTTGCTGCGTCAGGCGTTGCCAGGCAGCCGTCTCGCGCACCGCATTCCGCTGCCGCAAGTGTTCGACGAACTGCGTCGCGCCGAACTTGCGCCCAAGCCGGTGCTCACCTTGCACGCACTCACGCGCCACGCGCGCCTGGCCGCCGGCACGCCACCGCTGGCGTATGCGCGGCTGGCGTTCGATTACGCCGGCGAGCGCCTGCCCGGTCGCGGGGGTGAGCCGCTGGTGCGGCGTGTGCGTAACGGTCAGCTCGTGGAAATCACGCGCCGGCGCGCCGAAGAGCTGTCCGCGATGGAACAGCTCGAGCGCGTTGGCCTCACGCTCGGCGTGGACACCGAAGGTTTGCCGTGGGATCTGGCCGACACCTTGCCCGAAGACGCATGGCTGTTCCCCGGCAAAGGCCACGCCGGTGCGCTGGAAGTCAACACGCCCGCACGCTGGCTCGCCTTGCGGCCCAAGCTCGAAGTGGAAGGTTTTCTGCTCGAATACGCGCCGAGCTTTCCCTTCGAAGTGCTGGAAGGTCCCGTACGCTGGTACGGACAGGCGGTGGAAGACGCCGACGATCACGCATTCGATCTGGAAATCGGCATCGAAGTGGAGGGCAAGCGTCGCAATCTTCTGCCTGCCGTGGCGCAAGCGCTGGCGGAGCACCAGCTCAATCTCAGTCCCGCCCCGAACGAGCCCGAGGACGCCGTGTGGTATGCGCCGGTCGATGATCGCCGTCGCGTGCCCGTGCGCTTGAAGGAGCTGCGTGGACTACTGGCGCCGCTCGCCGAATACCTCGAAAAACCAAAGAAAAAGTTGCACCTGCCGCGCGTGCAGGCCGGACGCCTGGAAGAAATCGTCGACGCGTTGCCCGTCGGCGGCGAACTGCAGGCGCCGGAACAGTTGCGCGGATTCACCGCGCGCCTGCGTGACGCCGCCGAACGCGCCAGTGATGCGGTGCCGGCCGGACTCACCGTGGAATTGCGCCCCTATCAACGCGAAGGCTTGCGCTGGTTGAATGCGCTCGCTGAGGCCGGTGTCGGCGGTGTGCTGGCCGACGACATGGGCCTGGGCAAAACGCTGCAATTGATCACGCACTTGCTCGCGTTGAAAGAGCACGGCGCGCTGCAGCATCCTGCGCTGATCGTGGTACCCACCAGTTTGATTCCCAACTGGCTGGCGGAAATCAGCCGTTTCGCGCCTTCGCTGCGTGCACTCGCGCTGCATGGGCCGCAGCGCAGCGGCGATTTTTCGCAGATCGCCGCCCAGGACATCATTCTTACCAGCTATGCACTGCTACCGCGTGATGTGGTGACGCTGCGCAAGCAAGCGTTTTCGCTGATCGTGTTCGATGAGGCGCAGCAAGTTAAAAATCCACGCACGCAGGCGCGTCGCGCGGCGTTGACCTTGCGCGCGCCGCGCTGCGTCTGTCTGACTGGTACGCCGTTGGAAAATCACCTGGGCGAGCTGTGGTCGCAAGTGGACCTTGCCGTACCTGGATTGCTTGGCGATGAAGGTGCGTTCCGTCGCCACTACCGCGTGCCGATCGAAAAACAGCGCGATGAGGATTGCCAGGCGCGTCTCAATCGCCGACTGGCGCCGTTCATTCTGCGCCGAACCAAGGCGCAAGTTGCGTCCGAGTTGCCATCCAAGACAGAAATCACGCGTCGCGTCGTGCTCGACGGTCGTCAACGTGAATTGTATGAAAGCTTGCGCTTGTCGCTGGCGGATGAACTGCGCGAGGTTATCGCGCAACGCGGTATTGCACACAGCGGCATCGTCGTACTCGATGCGCTACTCAAACTGCGCCAGGTGTGCTGCGATCCGCGTCTGGTGAAGCTCGAAGCCGCGCGCGGCGTGCGCGATTCAGCCAAATTCGAGCTCTTGATGGACATGCTGCCTGCGTTGCTCGCCGAAGGCCGCAAGGTGCTGCTGTTCTCGCAATTCACCGAAATGCTCAAGCTCATCGCCAATGAGCTCGAACGCCGCCGCATCCGCTACGTGATGCTGACCGGTGAAACACGCGATCGCGCCGAACCCGTGCAACGCTTCCAGGAAGGCGATGTGCCGCTGTTCCTGCTTTCACTCAAAGCCGGCGGCGTAGGCTTGAACCTCACCGCGGCAGATACGGTGATTCACTACGACCCATGGTGGAATCCCGCGGCCGAAGCGCAGGCCAGTGATCGCGCACATCGCATCGGCCAGGACAAACCGGTCTTCGTGTTCCGCCTGATCACGGCCGGCACTGTCGAAGAGCGCATCGAGGAACTCAAGGCGCGCAAGGCGGAGTTGGCCGAAGCGGTGCTCGAAGGCGGTGGCACGCGCGAGAAGCTCAGCTTCGATCAATCGGATCTGGATGCGTTGCTGGCGCCGGGCTGAAAGCGCATGACTCCCTCTCTCGCCCTAGGAGAGAGAGGGAATCATGGATGGTGTTACTTCACGCTACTGGCGCTTGCCGGCTGCGCCTGTACCCATTCGGGCTTGCCCACCACCACGCTGCCGTGGATATCACTGAAGTCCGTATCCGCCTCGTCGTGCAATTTATTAGCGACGGCAAAGGCGCTTTGCGCGTACGGCGAGAAGCCGTGCAGATAGACGAGGCCGCCATCGCGCGCGGCATCGTCGATGGATTGGATGGCGTGATTGAAATGGCGAATCGCACGCGGCGCGGCAACGCGGTCGGCGTATTTCAGGCGCAGCGTCCGCCATTCCACCACCGCGCGCCTGAGTTCGGCAGGGGTGGCTTTCGAACGCGCCGATGCGTAGGCCAGTTGGTATTGGGGCTTTTTGCGTTCCGCCGCCAACGCCAGCCAGGCCAGCCCAAGCGGACGGTTTTGCGGCACTTCGGGAGTGTCGCCGTTGAAGTACGCCAGACCCAGCACGTACTGAGCGTCCTTGTTGGCCCAATAGGCCGCCTCCTGCAGCATGTCGACCATCTTCGTGTAATGCTCTCGACCCGATGCGGCGCGCGCTTCGCATGCGTAGTAGTCGCCGGGCAAGATCGGCTCGAGCGCGGTAGGGCAGTAAATGGCATCTTCCTGAACGGTAGAGGCGTCCGACGCCGTATCGGGCGCCTGCTCGTTTGCCTTATCAGGGGCACGGCCGTTCACGGTCACAGGTGACTGACCATTTACCGTTACCTGTGCGGCGGCGCTTGCGCTCAGGCACAAGCCCGCCGCAACCAGGCCAAGCATCGCTATCGATCGCTTAATCATTCCAACCCCAACCATCCCCTCGGTAACGCAACTGTAAACGGACGGCGCGCGATTTCGATGACGCTTCAATCGCGCGCGGCCACTTCGTCGATATGCAGCAGCAGATCGGCCGGATCGTCGTAGACACGGAACGCGCCGGCACCCTGCAGTTCCTCCCGGCCGTAACCACCTGAAAGCAGGCCCACACCCAACGCCCGCGCGCGCTGCGCGGCGAGCATGTCCCAGATGCTGTCGCCAATGACCAGCGATTGATGAATATCCACGCCCAGGCGTTCGGCCGCGGCAAGGAAAAGATCCGGATCGGGCTTGGCGTGACGGACCATGTCGCGCGTTACCACCGGCACTTTGTTCGGATCGACACCAAGTGCGGCGAGATTGTGCGCGGCGGTGCGCATGCGGCCGCTGGTGGCGATGGCCCAGGGAATCTTTTCCTTGGTCAAAAACTCCAACAGTTCGCATGCGCCGGGCAGCGGTCGCACGGAACCTTGTGCGTGATGACGGTTGAACGCCTCCGCATGCCAGCGCTGCAGGCGTTCGATGCGATCCTCGGTGATCTCCATGCCGGTTTCGCGCAGCAGGATGTTGGTGAACAGTCCGCCGCTCATGCCGATCTTGCGGTGGATGCTCCACACCGGTAGCACCACGCCTTCGCGATCCAGCGATTCCTTCCACGCCAGCACGTGTTGATACACGCTGTCGATCAGGGTGCCGTCGAGGTCAAACAGAAAAGCGGTATGCGAGCGGGGCATGGGAATCCTCGTGAAACGGTCATGCGCGGAGGGCGCCATGACGAACGTGCCTATCAACTGGGCAGATGATGTCCTGCGTCCAGCACCGCCAGCACCGCCGCGCCGAGCAGACCCGGCTCCGGATGTGTGATGGCAATGGTTGGCACGTGCTCCATTGTGTCGCGGAAGCGACCCTTCGCTTCGAAGCGCTCGCGGAAACCACCGCGCTGCAGCCAGGGCATCAGAATCTTTAGCACACCGCCGGTGAGGAACACGCCATCCCAGCCGCCCAGGCTCAACACCAGATCGCCGGCCACGCTGCCGAAGATGCCGGCCAGCGTTTCCACCGTGCGCACGCACAGCGCATCGCTGCCATCGTTGGCGCGTGCGGTGATGTCTTCGGGGGTGTATTCATGCGCAGGCTGGCCGGCGATGTCGGCCAGCGCAAGGTAGAGATTCACCAGGCCGTTGCCACAGATCATGCGCTCATTGGACACTCGCCCGAAGCGGGCGTTGAGCCGATGCAGGATTTCCACATCCTCGGCGGTGTGCGCGGCGAAGCCCGAATGGCCGCCTTCGGTTTCCAGCACGATCCAGTGGCCATGGCGAAACAGCAGGCCCGCCACGCCAAGCCCCGTGCCCGGGCCCATCACGACGAAGGTTTGCGACGATTTGTGGTTGCGTTCCGGCGGCGCAACGTTGCCGACCGCCTGAAGCTGATCGGTCTGCAGGAGCGGAATGGACATGCCCTGTGCGGCGAAATCATTTACCAGTCGCACACGCTCCAGTCCCAGCTCTGCTTCCAGCCCATGGGCGGACACCGCCCATGGGTTGTTGGTGATTTTCACCGTCTCACCGTTGGCGATGCGGCCCGCGGCGGCGATGATCGCCTGCTTTGCGGTATGCCCGGTGTCGGCAAAATACTGGCGGATGGTATCGGCCAGCGTGTCGAAATCCTTCACGCGATAGCGCTGCACGCTGTCGAGCAGCAGCGGCGAGGGCGATGCGACATCGGCCAGCGCAAAGCGGACGTTGGTGCCACCCAGATCGGCAAGCAGGGTGGGGGAGGCGATGGAGCGATCCATGGGACATCCAGGGGAGCGAACCTTACAAGACTGCCCGTTGTTGCCTGATTCGTCCAGCGCAGGGACCTGTGCATACGAATGTGTTCCCGGCGATTCGTCGCCCCCGCATTTGCCGGGGCGACGAGCTCTGCCCTTTCAGGTGTTTCCTTGCTGCGTGGTCAGTGCAGTCAGCAACGCCTGCCCGTTGGGGCTGCCCAGCCCCGTGCAGGCGTCCCAACCCGGGCCGGCCTGATACGCGCCGTTGTTTCCCTGGGTGATATCGCGAAACGCGGATTCGCCGATCGAGTAAATCACCGCGTGCACGTCGCCGACCGGCTTGCCCAATGACTGGTTGAGGCGCGCGATCAATGCGGCCCACAGCGGCGCCACCGCACTGGTGCCACCCACCACCTGCGACTGGCCGCCGACCAGGATCTGATAGCCGGTCTGGGGATCGGCGTTGCCGGAGACATCCGGCACACCGCGCCCAGCACTGCCGTTGGGCGCGGCCGGTACGTTCGCGTTCTGCTGCCAGCTCGGCAGGCCGTATTCGACGCTTACGCCGCCGCCGGTGGCGCCTTCGTTGCTGGCGGTTTCGTTCCACACCACTTCGCTTTGAATGCCTTGGCCGCTGGCGGTGAGCGTGGTGCCGCCGCAGGCCAGCGAATACGGGCTGGAGGAAGGAAAATCCACGTGCGACTGCCCGTCGCTTTCCCCATCGGTGGAGCCGCTGTCGCCCGCGGCCACAGTGACCGTCACGCCAAGCGCCGCGGCATCCTGCAAGGCCGTCTCCATGGCGGCGAGCGACTGGCTGCTCCAGCTATCTTCCGGGCCGCCCCAGCTGATCGAAATGACCGAGGGCTTGTTGGTCGTGTCATGCGCCGCCTGCGAGATCGCCTCGTAAAAGCCCTGGTCGGTATTGGCGGTGAAATAGACCGCAAGCGTGGCACCGGGTGCGAGTGAGCCGGCGACCTCGATATCCAGCGTCACTTCGATGTCGGCGTCGCCTCCACCCGGCTGGTTCTGGCCGCCGTCCACGGAAACGGCAATGATCTTGGGCGCAGTGGTGATACCCAGACTGGAAAAATACTGGGTGAGATCACTACTGGTGTACCCGCCTCCCAGCTCGATGATGCCAATGGTCTGGCCGGTGCCGTCCGCACTTGTGGGAAAGGTGTAAAGCTGGCCAATCTGCAGCGGCGTGTACGTGGTATCGGGTTGCGAGAGCGCTTTTCGAAAGTGCGGGCGGGCCACCGGGCGGCGATCCAGCCCCAGCACCGCAATCGCGCCGGGCGGAAGCGTGGGCGCCCGATCGCAGCCGACGAAGGTTCCGCTTTCATCGAGCTGGTACTTGCCCAGCGTAACGCCGAACGCTTGCTGCAGGTCTTGAGGCGCACCGCGCAACTTCAGTACGCGGCGATGCGGCGCGCTTCCGGTTTCGTCGAGCCCGTGCTGCTGTGCAAAGCGCCTGAGCTGTTCGATGTCGTTCGGATCGGCGCCGTAGTGGTCGCCAAACTGACCGCGCGGGTAGCGCGGCGCCTTGGGCCATTGCGCCGGCTCCGGCGTGGCGTCCGAGCGACGGCGCAACACCACGGTCACATCCATCGGCTCGGCGCCGTCGTGCGGACCTACATAGGTGGCGTTCTTGGGGGTGCTCCAGTGCGACGTGCGCTTGGCATGCTGGACCATGATGCAGCTCCTTACCAGGGGGACATGCACCATCAACGATGGCACACAAAATGTGTCGAACTCGCGCATGCGCGAGCGGACGTTTAACTTCTGCTGCGCATTTTTGAACAATGGCATCTCACGCACTGAGCCATTCCAGTGCGGCGCTCTGTCCGGGCGCGTACAAGCCGGTGGCGTTAAACTAAACACAGTTTTGCAGGAGATGTTTCCCTATGGGCTTTCCCGCCACCCGCATGCGACGGATGCGCCGCGACGCTTTTTCCCGCGCGTTGATGCGTGAACATACGCTGCTGCCCACGGATCTGATCATGGTGGCCTTCGTGATCGACGGTGAAGGCAGGCGCGAGCCGGTGCCATCGATGCCGGGCGTGGAGCGCCTGTCCATGGATGGCTTGCTGGCATTGGCCGGCGAATGCGTGCGCCTGGGGATTCCCGCGCTGGCATTGTTTCCCTCGCCGGGCGCTTCGGTGAAAACCGAAGATGCTGCCGAAGCATGGAATCCACAGGGCCTGATGCAGCGTGCCACGCGTGCATTGAAGGCAAAGTATCCGCAGCTTGGCCTGATCGGCGACGTCGCGCTCGATCCGTACACCACGCACGGTCAGGATGGCTTGATTGACGACGATGGCTACGTGATGAACGAGCCCACGGTCGAAGCGCTCATCAAGATGTCGCTGGCACAAGCCGATGCCGGCATGGATTTCGTCGCACCGTCGGACATGATGGATGGCCGCATCGGCGCGATTCGACAGGCGCTGGAAAACGCCGGTCACGTCCACACGCGCATCCTCGCCTACTCCGCGAAATATGCATCGGCGTTCTATGGTCCATTCCGCGACGCGGTCGGTTCTGCCGCCAATCTCGGCAAAGGCAACAAGCACACCTATCAGATGGATGTGGCCAACAGCGACGAAGCGCTGCATGAAGTGGAATTGGACATCGCCGAAGGCGCCGATGCGGTCATGGTCAAGCCCGGACTGCCTTACCTGGATGTGCTTCGCCGCGTAAAAGATGCGTTCGGCATGCCAACCTTCGTCTATCAGGTGAGTGGTGAGTACGCGATGCTCAAAGCTGCTGCGCAGAACGGCTGGCTCGATGAACGCGCCGTTGTGCTGGAGGCGCTTACCGCGTTCAAGCGCGCCGGTGCCGATGCCATTCTCACGTATTACGCCATCGACGCGGCGCGCTGGTTGCGCGGGGAATAACGCTAGCGCAAGCGCCCGATCGCATCCGCAGGGATGCGATCATGCGTAGGTCGCAATCCCATTCCCGAACGACCAGTTCTCCTTGGCCGTTTCCAGCAGATTAATGAGAACGTCCTCCGGTCTTACGCCCGGATCAGCCGCAAGCTTCTCCGCTATCGAACGATAAAAAGCCTGCTTTTGCGCCACCGTACGCGTGTTGTTGCAGGCAATCTGCACGATCACCAGATCATCGCTGCGCGCGATATCCAGATAGTTGGGGTCGTAATCGAACGTGTGCGCATCATGCTCGCTGACAAGGATGAAGCGATCGTTCTCCGGCACGTTGAAGGTCTCGCGCATGGCCGCGTAAATGCCATTGCAAAGCGCTTTGATATAAGTCGGCGATTTGCCGCGACGCAGATCAATACGAACGAGAGGCATGGTGAGTTCTCCTGAGCATCAGTGTTTGGTTGAAGGTTGCGAGACGTGCCCGACCTGGTACAGATTCACGCCTTCACCGACTTTGACGATATCTCGCCATAGGCGAAAACGTATGGCCGTCCAATCGGCCGGATCGAACGCGCTGATGGCCGCGAGCGCGCCGTGATCAAGATCGGCCTGAAGCTGTGCGTGTTCTGCCTCGCGAAGGTCGGCGATGGTTGCATGCGCCGGAATGGGTACGGATTCATGCGTCGCATACGTGGCGATGGAAAGGTCCGCCGCCGTCTGCGCTTGCCATGCCAACCACGTGCGCACCGCCGGACGACCGAAGGATTCGATTACGGCGCCGAAGCCTGCGCCGCCTAGAAATGCATTCATGCCTTCGCTGTTATGCCATAGATAGAACGGCGCGTAGGCATTTTCACGACCTGCCGCGTAGGGCTCGTGGCGATCCGCGTAGAGGTAGGCCTTGAAAGCCAGGTGGGGGAAATCATCGGTGAGATGCCCGCGCTCGGCGATGCGCGTGCGAATGATCCTCATGTCGTAGTCGGCGGGCAGGACGATCCGGTATTGCATGGTGAGCATGACGCTTCCTCGGCATGGCTTGACGAGACCAGCGTAGCGGGTCACTATTATTCTGAAAACCGGGAAATTTAGTATTAACAATCCCGAAAATCAGGATGTTCTCATAGCAGGACCGTCTCATGAGCCGGGTAACGTTCGACCTCGATGTCATGCGCAGCTTCGTCGCCGGCATCGAGCTGGGCAGCTTCGCGAAGGCCGCCGATCGGCTTGGCCGTTCTACCTCCGCGGTCAGTGCCCAACTGAAGAAGCTGGAAGACCAGGCCGGCACCGTGCTCTTGCGCAAGGCCGGACGCGGCATGGTCCTCACCGAGGCAGGCGAGGTCATGCTTGGTTATGCGCGCCGCTTGTTGGAGTTGAACGACGAAGCGGCCAGCGCCGTGCATGGCGTACAGCTGCAAGGACACGTGCGGCTCGGCTTGCAGGAGGATTTCGGCGAAAGCCTGCTGCCGGAAGTGCTCGGGCGTTTCAAGCGTGCGCATCCGAAATTGCGCGTGGAAGTGCACATCGCGCGCAACCCGACGTTGCTGCAGGCGCTGGATGCAGGACGTCTCGATCTCGCCCTGGCGTGGGAAACGACGCCGCCAACGTCGCGCATGCAGCATGTACTGAATGTGCCCATGCGCTGGATCGGCGCCGGGGACATGCCTGATGAGGCAAGCGAACCGCTACCCTTGGTGGTGCTGGAAGCGCCGTGCCTGATGCGCACTGCGGCCATCGACGCGCTTGATCGTGCCGGTCGCGCGTGGCGCATTGCCTTCACCAGCGCCAGTCTGGCCGGAACGTGGGCCGCGGTGAAGGCTGGCCTGGGCATCAGCGTGCGCACGCCGCTGGGTCTTCCAGCCGATTTGCAGACCATGGATGCAGCCACCGCGCACTTGCCTGTCTTGCCCACCTTGGGACTGGCGCTTTATCGCAGCGAAGACGAACCGACGCCGGCCGTGGCGCGCCTGGCCGAACTGATCCTTCAGCGCCTGGAACCGTGAACGCTGCGGTCAGTTGTCCGACTGCGGTGTAAGCGTGATCTCATAGATCAGCGGCCAGCGCTTGCCGGTCACGAACAGGCGATCGTGCTTGGCGTCATAGGCGATGCCGTTGAGCACGTCATTGCTCGGATCGCTCAATGTCTGCGGATCGGGGCCCAGGCCGGTGAGGTTGATCACCCCCACGACCTTGCCGCTGGCCGGATCGATCTGAACGATGTTGTGGGTCAGCCACACATTGGCGTAGATCTTCCCCTTCACCCACTCCAGTTCATTGAGATTGACGACCGGCCGGCCCAGCGCCGTGACATCGATCTTGCCAACCTGCTTGAGCGTCTCCGGATCGAGCACGCGCAACGTGGGCGTGCCGTCGCTCATGTAGATGTGCTTGCCGTCCTCGGTCAGCGCCCAGCCTTCGCCGGGATACGTGAACTGGCCGACGCGCTTGAAGCTATGCAGGTCGTAGATATAGCCGCGCTGCGATTGCCAGGTGAGCTCGATCAGCCGGTTCTTCCAGGCGACGATGCCTTCACCGTAATCGGGCGGCGGCAGATCCACTTTTTGCAGCACCTTGCCGGTGGCGAGGTCCACTTTGCGAATGGTGGAGCCGCCTTCTGTGCCGGTGCTCTCATAGAGATACCCGTTGAGGTAGAACAGGCCTTCCGTGTAGGCGCTGGTGTCGTGCGGATAGGTGCGCACCACCTTGTAGCCGTAGATGGGTATGGCCGACTGGGCGAACGCAGCCGACGCCAGGCACAGGGAAAGCAGGATCAGCAGGCGGAACAGGGGCTTTTTCATGCGCCGGATCATCCCATGCCGGGCATACTTTCGTCAGCCGCGTGCTTTTGCCTTTCCTCCACGGGTGGCGCGCGTCTACCTGTTAACCCACCTGGCAGCAAGAATCAGGCCCACCCGAAAGCAAGAAAATACGGTAAGTCTGCCGTAAGTGCTCACACGCATGCTTTCATGATCCGCTCGCACAAAGGACCCATTGCGTTGCGTATGTCGACTTCTACACGCCCGCTTGTTATCCGGTTCGGCCGCGTTGGCGATACGCTGTTGTTGCAGCCGCTGCTGCGGCGCCTGCACGCGCGTTACGGTGAGCCCTGCACATTGTTGGCGGCGGGTCGATATGCCATCGACCTGTATCACGATCAGCCGGATGTCGCCGATGTCATGGCATTGCGCGCCCATCACCGGCCGCTGCTGCTGAGTCCGGAGCAATGGCGCGTTGTGTGCGTGTTGCGCCGCATGCGCGATGTGCCCGTCTACGTCTGCGAACCACAAGCGCGCGCGCTCGAGCGCATCCGATTGCTGCTGCGCCTGGCAGGTATTCCTGACAGTCATTGCGTCTTTCTCGATGACGTGCCGCCGGGCGAGGACGGTCACTGGATCGAATACTTGCTGCGACTGGCCGATATGACACCGCCTGCCTTCCGCGACCGCTTTGCGCAGGTCACGCAAACGACCAGTGCGGTGCCTACCTTCCATGTCGGCGTAGCCGATCGCGCGGCGTGCAGCCAGTGGCTTGTCGAGCGCGGGCTTGCGGGTCATCCGCTGGTGCTGCTGCAGCCGGCGAACAAGCGAACGATCCGACGAGGCGGTGTCCGCGAAGCAAGCGACGACGATAAATCGTGGCCGACGGAAAACTGGGTGCGCGTCATCCTCGCCATTCGCGCGCAGATGCCGCAGGCGCGCGTGCTGTTGTGTGGATCGCCCGCGGAACACCGCTACCTGGAAACCATCCGCACCACGGTGGCTCGCCCGGGCGTGGACGTGATCGCGAAGGAATTGCCCCTGCCGCGTTTAAAAGCGCTGCTGGCGGTCGCGCACAGCATGATTTCCGTCGATACCGGCCCCGCACACATCGCTGCGGCCATGGGCTGTCCGTTGGTGGTGATGTTCGGCGCGGTATCCCCCAAGCATTGGCGGCCTCGCGCACACCACGCCGATGCCGTGCGTGTGCTGGGCGGTCCGCCGCTCAGCACGCGTGTGGATGCGATCGCGCCGGAAGCGGTCATCGATGCGTGGCTGTCACTGCCATCGCGCGAGCGCGAGGCGGCGCTATGCGGGCGCGATGAGCGTTAGCTACGTACCATCCGCGCCACGCGAGCCGTCATTTCCGCTATCGCGGGAAACGTCATGATGCAAACGGACGAACGCCTAAGCGCGCTCGTCCGCCATCAATCCGGCTGCGCCGGCTGACGCAAGGTTTGCCGCACGCTGGGAATCACGCTGCCGCGCGCCGCCAGTTCGTGCGCAATGTCGATCAACCCGAGATGCCGCGCCACATCCGCCGCGGTGCGTCCGAAGGCATCGGCGGCGTTGCGGTCTGCTCCGCGCGCCAGCAGCAATCGCGCGGGAGGCAGCAGTGCGTGCATGGCGCACGCGTGCAGCGCGGTCACGCCGCGCTGGTCGGCATGCTCGATGCGCGCGCCGGCATCGAGCAACACCGGTAGCAGTGCGCCGATGTGGGTGGCATCGCATGGGCTGCCGGGACGCAGATGCGCGCCAAGCAATAGCAGCAGCGCGGTTTTGCCTTCTTTGTCGGCAAGGTTGGCGTCGGCATTGCGCTTGAGCAGCGCGTCGAACAGACGGCGTGCGCGCAGGCTGTCGTTCTGTTCGAAACCAAACTGCGAGGCGGCATGCAGCGCACTATGTCCGCGTGCGTCGATCGCATTGGGATCGGCGCCGGCATCAAGCAGTTGCTCGGCAATCTCCGGATAACCTTGCACGGCGGCAATCATTAGCGCGGTCGCATCATTGGGCAGACGCTGATCCACCGCCGCACCGCGTTCGAGCAAGAGCGCTACCAAGGTGTCGCGACGTGCGGCGACCGCTGCCGCAAGGGGTGTCATGCCGTTGCTGGCGCTCGCGCCGACATCCGCGCCAGCGTCGATCAGGGTGATAGCAACATCGCGCTGACCGGCGCCGCACGCGTGCAGCAACGCGGTGGCGCCTTGCGCATCGCGCGCATCCACCGCAAAGCCGAGTTCAAGCAGGCGACGCACGGCAGTATCCGCGCCTTGGGTGGCCGCCTGAATGAGGTCGTCGGCGCGCAGAGGGCGGCGCGGGCGCTGCCAACCGTTCCAGTCGAGCCAACGCTCCAGTTGGGGGTGCTCAAGCGCGAGGCCGAGCGGTGTCTCGCCGTTGGCGTCCATCGCTTCGGCATCCGCGCCGTGCGCGACCAGCGCGCGGACCAGCGACAGCGCGTCCACCCCATGTTCCAGGGCGGCAAACAGCGGCGTGCGCCCGCTGGCGTCACGGACATTGGGATTGCAGCCGCGCACGAGCAACGCCTGCAACACCGACAACTGCCCGTTGGCTGCGGCCAGATGCAATGGGGTACGTTCGCGCTCATCGGTGCCAAACGGATCGGCGCCGCGCTCCAAGAGTGCAAGCGGCAAAGGGGTGCCAGGGTGTTGCAGGCGAGCGAGCATCTGCGCGAACAAACCTGTACCGGCGGGCGTGGCGCCGGCGTCGAGTAAATCCTCGATGGCTTCGCTGCTTTCCGGCAGCTTTGGCAGCAGTGCGTCGAACAGGCGGCGACCCAGCGGCGGCAGCGTGGGTTGTTCGCCGTCGAGGTCATCGATGAGTTGCGGCTGCAGGCGCGCTTCGGTCTGAAGGCCATGCTCAAGCAGCCAGCGACGCGCTGGGCGCAGACCGGGTTCGGCCAGATCCAGATACAACTGCGCCCGTTGCGCCTGCGACCAGTCGCGCACACGCGCGGAGAAACTGGACACGATCGCCCAATGGCCGAAGCGCAACGCATCCAGCAAATGGGCCGGCGTATCGGCGCCTTCGGAAATGGCGGCGACATCGAGGCTGGCCGGCAGCGGTGTTTCTGGATCGAGCAGTGCGACCAGATCCCAGCGCCCGCTGGCGGCGGCGTGATCGAGCGGGCTGCGGCCGTCACCGCCGGGTGCCTTCGGATCGGCGCCGAGCGCAAGCAGTGCGCGTACGGTTTCCACTTGTGCGCGAGGCGACTGGCAGGCGAGCGTCAATGCATCGCGCCCGTGCTTGTCGCGTGCGCTGGCATCGGCCTGTGCGTCGGCAAGCAGCGCCACCACGTCCACCGCGCCGGCGCGCGCGGCTTCCATCAACGCGGTATTGCCGTGGTGATCGGCGAGGTTCACGTCGGCACCCGCGGCGCAAAGTGTGCGGGCGATCTGCGTGTGCCCTTCAGCCGCCGCGGTCATGAGCGCGCTGCGCTGACGTGCATCGGGCGCATTTACTGCGGCGCGATGTTTGAGCAGCAGCTTCACGCCGGCGAGGTCGTCATCGGCGATGCCTGAGGCGGCGACCAGCGCCGGTTCGCCATGAGCCGGCAGCGTTTTGGCGCCACGCTCCAACAGGAACTGCGCCAGCGGCCAGTTGCCGGCGCGGCAGGCGATGGACAGCGCACTGGCACCGGCGTGATTGAGTGCATCGATCGCGCCGCCGGCATCCAGCAACATCGCTGCGATGGTGGGCTCCGCGCTGAGCACGGCACCGTGCAGCGGGGTGTTGCCCTCGGCATCGGTGGCGAGCGGATCGGCGCCATTGGTCAGCAGCGTCATCGCCGCCTCCGGGCGCCCGTGCCAGCTGTCGCGCGTGGCGGCGAGCAGTGGCGTGATGCCGCCGCTGGCGCGATTGACGTCGGCGCCCTTGGCAATCAGTGCGCGCAGCAGACGGGTGTCCGGCAGTAACGCCGCCAACGTCAGCACGGGACGCTGATCACGATCGGCGGGAGCTGCCTGCGTGTTTGGATCGGCACCCGCTTCCACCAGTGCAAGTGCGCGCGCAATGTCACCGCTGCGCGCGGCGGCGAGCAGCGCTTGCGCCTGTTCGGGGGTGCCGGCGGTGCGCTCCTGTGCACTTAGGGATGGCGGTGGGCTGGGTGCGGCTTGGGCGTCGTCCTCGCGGGCGGTTTCTTGGCGGCGCGGGCGACGGCTTTCGCACAACATCACGCGCAGTGTGCGGTTGGCGATGATCAGACAACCCAGCGGCATCAGCAGCACGGCATAGAGCACCAGCGCGGCGGTGCGCATCTCCGGCGGCAGCACGCCGTACAGGCCACTGAGTGCAATCGCCGCGAATGAGAGAGCCAGCAGCGACAGCGCGCTGGGCAGGAAATGGGTGAAAAAATGCTCTTCGCGCGCAAGATGCCGGCCGAAGGCCACGCTACGCGCCGTGGCAGTGAACAGCCACGAGCCCTCGCCCTGGCCATGCGCGGGGTAGGCGTCATCCCATACATACACCAGCGCAAAGGCTGGCCACAGGCGCCACAACACCATCAGTGCCACCACCAGCGCCGCGGCCAGCAGCAGGCTGGCGCCCAGCGTGGGATGCTGCGTGAGATGCAGCATCGGCCACGCGATCAGCAGGAACACCAGCGCCACATAGCCGGTGAACATCGTCAGATGCGCCGCGCCGCGCCGGATCACCGTGCGGAAAAAATCGGCCTCCGGATCGAAGCCGATGGCATGGCACACGGCGGCCATGGTCAGGGTATTGGCCAGCAGCAGCGGAATCAGCACGAGTGGATGTACGTGCAGGCCGGCAATCGCGGCCATGACGAGCCCGGGAACGAACCAGGTGAGCGAAATAAGCGCAGAAGAGACGTGTCGCGATTTGGCTGGTGGCATATCGGGGATGCTCTTATCCATTCTGTATGACGTCGTGCGGGCGACTTAAGTCGCCCCAACGTTTTGATTTTAGGTAACCGGATGATGTCCAGCAGGCTTGCGCGTGGCATTGCAACGCAAACCTTCCGGTCACCATGCCGTCGGCGCGAACTCACTCCATGCGCACCAGTATAGGAACCAACCGCAGGTGAGACGGTAATCGATTGTTAACAACCGTTACGCTGAGTCCGAATCATTCGTCCTTGCGCGTGGGCGTGTTGGACACGTCCGGTGGAGCCGGAGGCGTGGCGAGCGTTTGTTGCGGCGGTAACTGCAGATGCCAGCCTTGTGTGCGCACGTGCTCCATCACCACCTCGACATCTTCCTGCGGCAGACGGCGGTCCGCATGCAGTTCCACTTCGAGCACGAAGCGCAATTGGCCCAACATCAACTCCAGCGAAGGCGGGAGTATCTCCAGGTTGTCCTTGCGCGCCAGCCACACATAAGTGTCGGCCTTGCGCTGGCTGGCGTAGACGAAGCAGTGCATGGCGAGCGGGGAAAGTCGTTGGGGGTCCGCAGGTTAGCAGCCTATGCCGCCAGCGTGGTCATCGAAATGCATAGGCCTTCTGAACGGCCTGCATGCGGCCAACGCGCGCAGCTCGGCCGGATGCCGGCGCCCCCGGCAGCGGGCGGGCGCGGCATGCTGCAACTGCACTTGCATGCCTTTGTCCGAGCCGGCAAAGTGCCGGCCTGGGGTATCAAACGCGCGTATGAATTTTTTTGGGTTCGCCGGACCCCGCTATGTCCCGAGCCGTGAGGCCGAGCCTTGCGGTAGATCCCGGCCCGCGTGGCCGGACTCGTCACCAAAAGAAAAGCAGGAGCATGCGATGCACACGTTCTTCCGTAACACCGCCCGTGGTGGCCGTCCGTTTGCCCTGGCCGCGCTCGGCCTGGCCATTGCCGGTGCCCTGGCTGTGCCCCAGCAGGCCCAAGCCAGCTCCTTCCAATTGAAGGAAGACAGCGCCCAGGCCATGGGCCGCGCCTATGCCGGCTCGGCCACCGCCGGGGGCGACGTCTCCGTGGTAGCGAACAATCCGGCGGCGATGAGCGATCTGCAGGGCACCTACTTCGAAGCGGATGTCACCGCCATCAACTTCAGCGCGCAATTCACCGGCAGCGCTCATGACGTCCTGGGCAACCCGATCAGCGGCGGCAACGGCGGCGATGCCGGCACCACCATGCCCGTGCCCTCGCTGTTCTTCGAAACCCAGGTCAACGATCGCTGGCATGTGGGCGCGTCCGTCACCGTACCGTTCGGTTTCCAGACCGATTACGACAGTGATTGGGTGGGTCGCTACAACGCGATCTATTCGAAGTTCGAATCGATCGACGGCACCATGTCCGCATCGTTCAACGTGACCGACGACTTCGCCATCGGCGCCAGCGCCATCGCGCAGCACACCACGGCCACGCTCAGCAACGCCATCAACTTCTCCAGCGTGGCGCTCGGCCTGGCCGGTCCGGGCACGCCGGCCAACCTGCCGGTCAGCGAAGTCTACGGTCTGGTGCCGCCCGGCTCCGACGGCCTGGCTCGCATTACGGGCAGCAGCTGGGCGTGGGGCTACCAGTTGGGCGCCTTCTGGAAGCTCGATCAACAAGATCGCCTGGCCTTCAACTATCGCTCCAAGATTTCGCATCGCCTGCAGGGGACGGCGGATTTCACCGTGCCGCAGAACGTTTCCACTGTGCTGAGCGTGCTTGGGCCTGAGCTTGGCTTGAACAGCAGCTCGCTGCCGTTCCAGAACACCGGCGGCACCGCCGTGTTCACCACGCCGGCCGTCATCAGCACCAGCTATTGGCACCAGGAAGACAAGTTCGGCTTCGGTGCCGATGTCGACTGGACCCAGTGGGACGTGTTCAGAAACCTCACCGTCAACTACGCCAACCCGGCGCAGCCGTCCAGCACGCAGGTATTTGACTGGCACAACTCCTGGTACTTCGCGTTTGGTGGCGAGTACTACCTCACCGACAAGCTGACCCTGCGCTCCGGTATCGGCTACGACACCACGCCGACCTACGCCGCCACGCGCGATCCGCGCGTGCCCGACGAAACGCGCAAACTGCTGTCGGTGGGTATCGGTTACAAAGCCACCGAGCACTTCTCGATCAACGCCTCGTACGCGCACATCTTCGTGAATCGCGCAGCCATCGACGGCGTTGTCAGCGCTACCGACGATACGCTGACCGGCTCGTATGACGACGCAGGCAACCTGTTCGCCTTGTCGGCCATCTACAAGTTCTGATCGGATTCAAGCTTCACCGGAAAACCTCCCCGCGAGAGTGGGGAGGTTTTTTATGGGCGTTCAAATCCCAGCGCTGAAGTTGAGCGAATGACCGCGCAAGACGGTTGGTCAAGGGCTCGTCATGACGTGGACGCTTTCGACGAGATTGACCATGTCTTTGATGATGTCGTCTCGGGCTTCTTTTGGGGCTGTGGAAAAGAACGGCATATCCATTGAGACCAAATAGGAAGGCGTTATACGCAAGATATGCACGCCATCGACCACCCCTAACACGCCTTTTTGATTCTTTGCGTTTTCGAGTTGCCTACCGACAAGAGTCGTTCCTTGGTCATTATCAATTCTATCAAACGATAATTTTTTAAATGAAACGAAAAAAATTCCCATGGGGCCACCTTTGAATGCCCACTTTCCATTTTTGTTCTTAAAAAATCCCTGGTATGCAATAACGTCATCAATATCTGACGGTATCGTTATAAATAACGATAGATGATCATTGGAATTATAGACATTTCTCTTTTCTAGAAGACGTATAACGCACCCGCCATTGTCCCCGTAAGGTATAGCAAAGCGTCCCTCCCGTTGACGGGCCAAATATTTTGAATCTTCAAAATCAAATGTACATTGCTCAAAATTTTTCTTTGTAAGCGTCACGCCTTGCGTGACAGCGACTTGATAGGCATGAGCTGACGGCAATAGCGCCGCGATAGTCCACGCACTTGCGCACAACGACTTAATCAAAGAATTTTTTAATCTCACGGAGCCTTATCCTTTTAATCGGGCCGTTGCGGCGTGTGATCCACTTGGTAACTGGCTGTGCTCTTTGTCACCCAGTGGCCATTCTCGATGCCATATCGCGCAAAGGTCAGTTGCTGGGACGGGGTAAGCAACCGGGCGACATCGGTTTGGATC
>NZ_QRBE01000023.1 GCF_003363155.1 Dyella monticola
GCCAGCCGAGCTTGTGGCTGATGGGGAACAGGCCAGATAGGCCATCTTTCCCCGGGACGTTGGGCATGCAATCGTCGACCCAACGGGCATCCGTGTCGGGATGGCCGGCGCCGGTGAGATGAGGGTGGATGAAAGGTGGGCTGATGAGCATGGACCTGTCCCTGGCAACGTGCGTGCGTAACGTTTATTCGGAATGGGTGTAATCGGCGTTCGAAGAAGGATCGATGTTCGATGAGCCAAATGGATTGAGAGGCCGTTTTTGCGACGCCGCGCCCTGCCTGCCCCACCACGCGCACTTCTCGTAGATATCGCCCGGCGTGCCATATTCGATGCGGTTGCCGTTGATCCTGATGTAGGAGCCGCCCGCGCCGATCCGGATTTCATGCTTGGCGTTCAGGACGAGCTTTCCGTTGCTGCTGGTGAGGGTGAAATCCTTGAGTGCGGCGAGCGCCATCTCATCGTTCTGCGCCTGGATCTGCACCTTGCCTTTGCCGGCGATGAGTTTCATGCCCTTTTGCGCAAACAGGCTGATGATCTCGCCGGCAGCGACGGTGAACTTGCGCAGCACGCCGACATCCGCGTTTTCACCTGCGGTGAAGATGAGGTTTTTGCCGGCGCTGTGCAGGATGGACTCGGGTGTTGTGGTTGCGATGGATGCGGTGGCGCTTAGCACCATCACCGCCTGTTGCAAGTCCTTGAGCTGGGTTTGCAGCACTTCGTTCATCGCCTTGGTATCGGCCGCCTCCGCCTGCGCGCTGGTGGCGACCTGCATCAGGCTTTCCATCTGCGCGTTGGCCGTTTGCAGCCGTTGCACGGCTTCGTGCATATCCAACTGCGCGCCCTGGGCGTTGACGCGGTTGTCCGTGCTGACGAAGAGGCCCTTGCCGGCGCGCAGGGCGCCGTAGGCGGAGGTGCGCAGCTCGAAGCCCTCACCGCGTTGCCGCCGCTGACCATCCACGATGTGGCCGAGCGTGAGTTGGCTTTTGCCGGAATGCTCGGTACTGAGCTTGATGTGCTCCTGGCCTTCCCAATCCTCCATCTGCAGCTTGTTGTCGCGCTGCGTGCGGATCACGTTGCGCGACATCCAACGATCCTGATTGGTGATCAGGTCGATGGCCTGGCTGTGATGGTGGAAGGCGGCGATGTAGGGTTTGTTGGGGTCGCCATCGCGGAATTTGATGACGGCTTCATCGCCGTCCAGCGCGGGGAAGTGCATGCCCGTTTGCAGCTTGCCGGCGAAGGGTTTTGCGAGACGCAGCGGTACGCTTTCGCCGCCCGGGCTCCAGGCGTCAAAGTCCAGGTCGAAGCGGACGGTGTAATAACCCTCCTTGGTGAGGTACGCGTAGTCGTAGCGGCTGGGGGAGGTGATGCGTGCGGACAGCGAACCGGCGATCCTGGGCCACGCGGTTTCATTGAGCGGCAGGCGGAAGCGCCGGTCGGCCGGCATCGCGGTGAAGGTATTGCGGTAGGTTTGGTCGCGGGCGCCGGTGTGGATCACCCTGGTGATCACCATGCCATTGGGGGCGTCCGGCAATACCTCATCCGTTTGGACAATGCGTGCGGGACGCATCGCCATCGATGTGCTGCTGCCCTTGTACACCACCTGCGTCGCGATGGCCGCTTCGTGCCGCAACTGCGCTTCCCACTGCGCTTGCGCCAGATCAAGATGGCCGGTGCCATACACATACCGTTGCCCGCAGGTGGTGGTGTCCTTGCTGGCGACGTTTGCTTCGGCCTGAAAGCGTTCCCACGCCTGATCGGGGTTGTAGTCGGCCACTCGATACGATTGCGGCACAATCCGCGCGTGGGTTTCGAGCGAGAGCAACGCCTCGCTCTGGGGGTTCAAGCCGGCCGGTTCGCGATGAAGCAGTGTGAGCGTGGGCGTATAGAGATAATGGTCGACATCGTCGCCAATAACGAGCACATCACCGTGCTCACCGTCATCGACGTAGCTGTAAAGCCCTTCCTGTTCCATCAAGACGCGGATGTAATCTCCATCGCTGAGCTTGTATTGCAGGCGGAAGGCATGCTGCGGATAGCTGCGGCGCAGATTGAAGGTGAATTGGTGACCTTTGAAGCCATGCCGGCGCAGGATTGCTTCGATGATCTGAGGCGCGGTTTGTTGCTGGAAAATGCGGCACGCTTGCACGTGGCTAAGACGTGCCACATGCGGTTCGATCACCAGTTGATAGGTGTATTCGTCGTGGGTGCGTCTGATGCGACTAAAAGCCGTGGCGCAGCCAGCAAACTGGCGAGGCGTGCCATCGGCGCTCACCATGCGGAACGTAGCATCGTGGCCGACGATATCCTCCCGCGCGATTGCTTGCGGATGGGAGAGCATGACGGTGATGCGGTAGGGGCTGCCCAACGCCTCCTGCGCTTCGAACGATCGCACGTCGAAAGCGCTGGAGAGCGCCACTGCAGGCATGTCGACGAAATAATGTTGATGCCCATCTTGCGCTACAGCGAGCGCGGATCCAACCGGGTCCGGCATACGGGTTCCTTTATGGCGGTGTTCTGGCCGTGGTACGGCAAGTCATGCGCATGGCTTGCGCATGCGCAGTGCGAGAACACCATTTTTAGGACCTCTCAGCCGCCCCTTCTAATGGTTGGAAGCCCGGTGCTGTGTAAGGAATGCCCGAATTTGTGTCGTCCGCGCCGGGTGCGGACAACGTGATGAGCGGCCGCTGACATATCTGCGAGAACAGGTTCTTGTCGCTCAACCCATGCGCAACAGAAATTTCAGCAACTGCCGGAAGCGCTTGCCGTACGGCGGATTGAGCAAGCCGGCGCCGTTGAACCGCGCTTGCCGGAACACCGGCTTCATATGCGAGAACGTGCGAAAACCCGCTTCACCGTGATAACCGCCCATGCCCGAAGGCCCTACGCCGCCGAACGGCAGACGATGCTGGGCGATGTGATAAAGCGTGTCGTTGAGCGTTACGCCACCGGCATGCGTGTGCGCGAGCACCTGATCGATGCGCGCCTGATCGCGTTCGAACAGATACAGCGCAAGTGGGCGCGGACGGCGGCTTATATAGTCGATGGCTTCATCGAGCGTGTCATAGGGAATCAGCGGCAGCAGCGGGCCGAAGATTTCTTCCTGCATCACCGGCATGTCGTCGTGCACGTCGGTCAATAGCACCGGCGTAAGCAGGCGTTGTTCGGGTCGATCGGCGACATCGTTCAAGCGTTCGCTACGTGCACCGGTGCTCACCGCGCTATCGCGCAACTGCACCAGGCGCTGATAATGGCGATCGGTCGCAATGCTGGCGTATTGCTGGTTGTGAGCGAAATCCGGATACAGGCGCGCCGTGGCGTCCTGTGCGGCAGCGACAAAGCGAGCAACGTCGTTACGCGGCAATAACACGTAATCAGGCGCAATGCAGGTTTGTCCCGCATTGACCAGCTTGCCGAACACGATGCGTTCCACCGCATGCTCAAACCGTGCGCCCGGTCCGATGATGGCAGGTGACTTGCCGCCCAGTTCAAGGGTTACCGGTGTGAGGTGATCCGCCGCGGCGCGCATCACGTGATGGCCGACCGAAGTTGAGCCGGTAAACAACAGATGATCGAACGGCAGCGCTGCGAAAGCCTGGCCCACGGACGCATCGCCATTGACGACGATCACTTCATCGGGCTGAAAATGCCTTGCGACGAGTTCGGCAAAAAGCTGCGAGAAACGCGGCGTATACTCGCTCATCTTCACCATCGCGCGATTACCCGCCACCAGCGCGTCCACCAACGGACCTACGGCAAGAAACAATGGGTAATTCCACGGCACGATGATGCCGACCACACCCAACGGCTGAGGGCGCAACTCCGTGCTCGCCGGTAGAAACGCCACGCCGGCCACGTGCCGCGTGGGCTTCATCCAACGCCAGCCATGCTTGAGCGCGTGACGGATGCCCGACAGGCTTGGAAATACCTCCAGCATGTCGGTCTCTTCGTGCGGGCGACAACCGAAATCCGCGTGGATCGCATCGGCAATCTCCGCGCGATGCTGGCTTACCACCGCCTCCAATGCGCGCAAGCGTCGCGCGCGCGTGGGCCAATCGGGCAATGGATCGCGCGCCTGCACGATGCGTAAGCGCCGCAATTCGGTGAGCAGATCGACGTTTGCGGGTTGATTCATGACACTCAAAACTTGGTGCGTAATTCAACGCCATACGTGCGCGGCGGCGTGATGGTGGCATACGGTGTGCCGAAATCATCCGTGGTGTCGTTGCCGATGCCGAGCACGTAGCGCTTGTTGAACATGTTGTTGACGTACAAGCCTACACCCCAGCGCTGATCCGGTGTATGCCAGTCCAGCCTGGCGTCGGTGCGCTGCTGCGATGTGCCGATGCTGAAGGCGGCGGTGCTGAAGCAATTGCCCTGGAATTCCGAGTCGGCGTTGCAGCGCGTATGACCGCGATAGGCATATTGCATATTCAGTTCGAGGTCGCCGCGATACACGCCGTGCCAGGTGTAATCAAAACCCACGGTGCTTGAAAACAGCGGCTCGCCCGTGGGCTGTCCATCAAGCACGACGCCGGAGGTGGAGACGCCGCGGATGTATGTACTGTCGATATACGCCATGGTGGCGTTCAGGCGCAGTGCGTCGGAGGGTTCCCACTGCGCGTCCATGTCCACGCCGTTCGCATGCTGGTCGCTGGTCATCACGGTGTAGAACGGTACGCCTGAACCGGATGAATTGGGATTGAGCACCGACGATTGCAGGTTCGAATAGCGGTAGTAGTACACCGAGGTGTTGAAAAGCAGGTTGTACTGTGGCACCACCATCTTGATGCCGCCTTCGTAGTTCCACACTTTTTCCGGTGCATACAGCGAGCCCACTTGCAGGCTGTTGTAACCGCCGGCCTTGTAACCTTTGGTCGCGGAGAGATAGGCCATCACGTTCGGCGTGAATCGGTAGCTTCCGACCAGGCGCGGGCTGAAGTCGTGCCAGGTGTGATGCACGGGCACCCATTCGCCTACCGCATTGGGAAACACGATGTTGCCGCCGAACGCCGCCAACGCCTGCTGTGCTTGGGGTGGCAAGAGACCGTAGACACCAGTGGAAACCAGTTCCGCCACAGTCTGATCGAACGCGGTCGCCTGGCGCGGTGGCGTATACCAGGTGAAATCCTTCTGGTCCTCCGTGTAGCGCAGGCCGGTGGTGATATCCAGCTTGTCGTTGACGTGCCAGATCACATCGCCGAACGCGGCATAGGCTTTGAAGTTGCCGTCGTTGCTGATCTCCTCGCGCCACGGATCGCCCAGCAAGTTGAAAGGCAAGCCAAGCGCCTGCAGGCCTTGCGTGATGTCGGTCAGCGGCAGGCCGATGCCATCCACATTTTGCGCCAACGTATCCAGGCTGCTGGTATTGGTATTCACCTGGCTGGTCTGGCGCGCCTGCTCGGAGTAGAAGCTCACGCCCGATACCCAGTCCATCAGATCGTTGTCGCCCGACAGTTTGAATTCCTGGTAATAGCTGTTGTTGTGCTCGATGTTGGCGGTATCCAGATAGCTGACGATGTGATCCGTACCGTCGTTGTCTTCGTCGTTGAAGGTATTGAAATGGCGCCAGGCGGTTGTCGAGGTGAAGCTTCCCCACGCAAACGAGTGGTCGATAATCAGCGTGGAATCATCGAAGTGGCGCCACTCGCTTGCCTGGATGGCATCGTTATAGAGCGGTGCCGTAAGGGGGTTGAGATAGCTGGCGGCGTTTGGCGGAAAGGGTGGACGTTGGTTGGTGTCGTTGGAAAGCGGTATCAGACCGATCGCCGGACGCGGCGGCTGGTTCAAGCGCTCGTAATCCCACGACCACAGCACGCGCGTGTCAGGCGTAATGTTCCAGCGGTAGACGATGCGGCTTCCCCAATCGTCATTCTTGCCATAGTGCTGGCCGTTGGCCTGGTCGCGGATCCAGCCGTCGCTCTGGTTGTCCAGCACACTCACACGTAGCGCCATGTCCTTGGCGAGCGGGAGGTTGACCAGTGCGCTCTCATAATGCTCGCCCTCATTGCCGATACGCACCGTGGCCTTGCCTTCGAACGTATCGGTGGGCTCGTTGGTGACGATGGAGATCGCGCCGCCTGCCGCATTGCGGCCGAACAACGTACCTTGCGGCCCTTTAAGCACTTCGATGCGATCGATGTCGTTGAACGCAAGCAATGCACCACCGGAGCGCGCCGCGTAGACGCCATCGATGTACACGCCTACCGCCGACTCCGTACCGATACCGAAGTCGCTGGTGCTGATGCCGCGCAATGAATAGCTGGGCTGCGTCGGCTGGCTTCCATCCACCACCAGGCCAGGTACGAATAGCGAGATTTTGCTGAGATCCGTGGCGGCCTGCGTGTCGATCTGTTTTGACGTGATGATCTGCAGTGGAATCGGCACCTGTTCCATTTGCTGCGTGCGGCTTTGCGCGGTCACGGTGATGTTGCCAAGCTGCTTGGCTTTACTCGCGTCGGGCTGGTTCTGCGTATCGTTCGTGCTGGTCTGCACCGGTGCATCGTCGCCAAAGGCGGACATGGGTGTGCACATCAGCAGTGCAACGCCACCACGCAGGAGATGGCGCACATAAGCGGGCAGTGTTCGTTGATGGGCAATCATGTTTTTCTTTCCCCCAAGAAATGAAACGAAATACCCCTCAATGCAACACCACGCATTCCCCAGGCTGCGCCGCGATCCATGCCTTGATCAGCGCGACGCCCTCCTTGTGCACTGTGCTACGGCCGATCTCGGGCATCATCGTGCCCGGCTGGGTGGAGCTGAGCCGGTACGGAATAATCGAGTCGTCGGGATGGCCCGGCACGATATCGAAGAAGTGATCGCCCGTACCTTGCCCCGCGGCAGTCGGTGGTTTGCAGATGCCGATGTGACGGTCTTTCGGCGTGCTGATGTCCAGCGTCAGGCCGGTGGTATTGGCGGCGCCTTTCGGGTTGTGGCAATGGCCGCAATTGATGTCGAGGTAGGCGCGTGCGCGGGCATCCAGCGAAGCGTGTGGATCCATCCAGTTCGCGTTGCGTGGCGCATCGGCGGGCGCGGGCGCGCCGGTGAGATACCCCACGCGTGTGAGATGCGTCAGTTGGTTTTCGTCACCGTCGGCGTAGCGATAATCGCGGTTGAGATGTCGCGCTTTCGGACCGATCGGCTGCAGCGCACGCGTGGTCCAGTCGCGTGCATGGCAGCTGACGCATTGGCTTTGATCGGGTACGACGTAATTGAAATCTTCGCGTTCGCCGTTCTCGCTTATCAGCCGCAACGGTTGCACATCGCCGGTGCGCGCGAGCAGGGCGTCGGTCTGGTCGGCATTCCATACGTAGGGGATGGCGATCCAACCGTTCTTGCGACGCACCAGCAGGCGCGTTTCCACCAGATGCACGTTGGCGAGATTCAAACCTTGTCCGGCGAAATCGCGACGGGTGTCGTAGGTGCGTGCGACGTCTTTGGCGTTGCGCGGTTCGGATGCGGGAATGGGATAAAAAAACGTTTTGCTGATGATCGTTCCCACTGGAAAATCGAAGGTATCGGTGGCGCTGTAGTGGGCGGAAACGCCTTTGGGCATCCAGATGGTGCGCAGCTTATGTGCGTAATCGGTAAACAAAGGCGTGTTCAGTTCGTACGGTACGACACCCTGATTCAACTGAAGCACGCCATCGCGCGCTTCGACCACGTGCCAGTCGCTCAACGCTGGCGGGTAGCCGTCATCGTGAAATGCCACCGGCTCCATGCCTCGATGGCAGGCTGCAAGGCACGGCAGTGCCAGCAACCATGTCATGCGTATCCACAGCTTCATTGACATCGGTGCGCTCAAACGTTCGGCTCGGGGTTGAGCGCAACCGGCGGCAGTTTGGGCAAGCTGCACTGGAAGGGCTTGGTATCCGTGCTTGGATGCTTGTAACCGTGTGGGCCGTCTGCATTGAGCACCCCGTTCGTATCTTCAATGCAGATGCGATCGTTGGCGGGCGGCAAGCCGTCGACCTGATGGTTTGGATCGGCGTAACCATCCCACACCACATCGGGAAAGCTGCCGTTGATACCGTACACGGCTGCCTTGAGCGTTTTCAGCTCCAGGCCATCCGGCGAATCGCCACCGCCCTTAAAGCGGTTGCCGTAGACGTAGATGCTTTTCGGATACGGGTTGTAATCGGCGGCCACGCCGAGCTTGTTGTAATAGTTGGTGGAAAAATAACTGGAAATGATCACATTGGCCGTCTGGTTGTCGGCGATGTCGTTGTCGAAGATTTCCACTTTGTCATTGGAGTTGACCACGACACCCGAGCCGGCCGGTACGCTGGCCACCGCCGCGCCTTTCTTGGCGAAGTTGCCGGTGTTGTTGGCAAATACCTTGTTGTGGAAGACGCGCGTAGCATGCCCGGCCTGGGAAAGATTGGGCATGTTGAAGACCAGGATGCCGCCGGTGTTCTTCGTCGCCGTGTTGTCGTACACGTCGGCATTGACCGAGTTCTCGATCTCGATCCCTGCTACGTTTTCTTCAACGCGGTTGCGGCGCACGACGATGGTGTTCGATTGCCCCACGTAGATGCCGGCATCGGAGGCGCCGATCACCACCGAATCTTCCACCAAAACGTTCTGCGTCTTCACCGGATAAAGGCCATAGGCGCCGTTGGTGCTCTTGGGGCCGTCGGTCCATTCGATGCGCACCCCGTGGATGGTGATGTTCTTGCCCTGGTTGATTTTCAACGCATCGCCCATCGTGTCTTCGATGGCGAGGTTCTCGATGGTGAAATCGTCGGCATTCACCAGCAAACCTTCCGGGCCGACGATCTGCCCCTTGAACGACAGCACCGTCTTGTCCATGCCTGCGCCACGGATCGTCACGCCATTGGTGCGCAGGCTCAAGCCACGCTTGAGCGTGTAATGGCCGGCCGGCACCGTGATGACGCTGCCGGGTTTGGCATCGAGCAACTGCTGTTCCAGTTTGCTTTCGAACGAGGCGTCGTTCTGACTTTGCGTGGCGCTCTCCTGATGACCGCAGGCAGCCAGCAGTAGCGACGTGACAAGCACGGTGCAGGTCTTGCGCATGACGGCGATATCTCCCCTGCGCCCTACGAGCGCGTACATGTGCACTGTCCTGCAAGCCATCCAGGCGGGGGAGGGCAAAAGGGACTGACATGGGGGGTAAAGCGGCCAGTCTGTGGCACATGTGAAGGCGGTAGCGGGTGTGATGTGCCTCCTCGGGCGTTGTGCGGGCGTATCCCTATGGACCGATCGGAGCGCGTTCGACCGTTGAAGACAACTAAAGGCTGCGTTGCCGAGATATCGCTACTACGGCGATCGGCGTGCCTTTATCTTGAATGCTCATCAACGTATGTCGAGGAGTCAACGATGCGCTCCCACTGGGTTGGACGCTTGTTTGGGCACACCGGAGGCGGCAGTTCGATCGCTGTCAGTCAGCGAAAGAAGGCGATGGAGCCGGTCGCTTCCGAGCCAATGGATAAGTCCAAGTCGCCGCATGCAGGGCGGACGACCACGGCAGGCTTCAAGCGCCTCTGCCTGGGCATCGGCGACGGCGATGTGCACCGCCAATAACGCTGCGCGATAGCCCATGGCTTCGCGCCAGGGGCTAGCCGGGCCCTTGTCCCCGGATATCTCTAACGCCTGCAGCACTCGTGGCACTATTTACGGGAGGCGTACGGATACTTACGGGGGAACCTATGGCGAGCGCGGCGCAAGACCTGGATCAGTTTGTCCGAGATGCGCTTTTGCGCGGGTGTTCGCGAGAGAGCATCGATCGCACATTGACGGACGCTGGATGGACGGTCGAACAGGTGCGAGCTGCCCTGGCCGCGTACGCCGATGTGAATTTCGCGGTGCCCGTGCCGCGTCCGCGTCCCTATCTTTCGGCGAAAGAAGCCTTTCTTTATCTGGTGATGTTCACCACGCTCTACGTGAGTGCCTATCACTTGGGCCAGTTGTTGTTCGAATTGATCAACCGGCACTTTCCCGATCTCGCCGCGTCGTATGCGAGCGGATATACGGACACCATCCGCTGGTCGGTGGCGGCGATCATCATCGCGTTTCCGGTCTTTCTCGTCTTCTCGGCCAAGATCGGCAGAGATTTAAAGCAACAGGTCATCACGCGACAGTCGGGCGTGCGGCGTTGGTTGACTTACCTCACGCTGTTCGTTGCGGCCATCGTGTTGATCTGCGATCTGATTACCCTGGTCTACAGCGTGCTGGGTGGCGAAATGACCATTCGCTTCGTGCTCAAAGTGCTGGTGGCCGGCGCGATCGCCGGTGCGATTTTTGGTTATTACTTGTGGGACCTTCGCCGCGATGAGCTCACCGCATGACTCGCCTCGGCGCGGGACCAACGATGGCAATCATTGCCTCGGTGGCCATGCTGGGCGCTGTAGCGGCCGGGATGTGCGTAGTGGGCTCACCCACGCATCAGCGTCAACTGAAACTGGATGATCAGCGAATTTCAGCCTTGAGCGTCATGGCCAACGCGGTTCATCGCTATCGGCTCGTCCATCACACGCTGCCGGGTGATCTGAGCGAATTGCGATTGCAGGGCAGATGGAGCAGCGACCCGGTGACCGGTGAACCTTACGCCTACAACAGGCTGGGCGATGACACCTATACCCTGTGCGCGCATTTTGATGCCGTCGACCAACGGCACACCGGCGATTACGCAACACCATACCTTTACACACCAGGCAGCCCGGCATGGAGGCATCCGGCCGGGCTTTATTGTTTTCACTTCGCCGCAGAAAGCGACAATGTCCCCGTGCTAGGCACACCGCGCTGATCGCAGCGCGGTGTCCTCGGATAGCGCTGGATAGCGCGCAGCTTCAGCGCGCGCCGCCACCTGCGTACAGGCGCTCGCCGGTCAGCCAATAGGCATCGTCGGAAGCGAGGAACACGGCAATCGAGGCGATATCGTTCGGCTGGCCGACGCGGCCCAGCGGTGTGTGCGCTACCGCGTATTTCTCGAAATCGCCGCCGATGGCGCCCGCCGCAACCGCGCCTTCGGTTTCCACCATGCCTGGGTTGAGCGCATTGACGCGGATCTTGCGCGGCCCCAGTTCCTGTGACAGCACGCCGGTAATCGCATCCACCGCGCCTTTGGTGGCCGTGTACACCACGGTGTTCGCGGGCACAGCACGTGTGACGACCGACCCGATGTTGATGATGCTGGCGCCTTCGCCCAGGTGTTTCACCGCAGCCTGAGTGGTGAGCAGCAGGCCGCGCACGTTCACGTTGAACTGCCGGTCGAACTGCTCTTCCGTGAACGTCTCGATGGGTGCGAACTCATACACGCCCGAGTTGTTCACCAGCGTGTCCAGACGGCCGTAATGCTTGATGGCGGCATCGATGATGGCTTGTGCGTCAGCAGCCTTGGATACATCGCCTTGCACCGCCACGGCCTTGCCGCCGGCTTTCACGATGTCATTGACCACCGCGTCCGCACCCGCTTTGCTGGATGCGTAGTTCACGACGACCGAAGCGCCTTCCGCGCCCAGTGCCTTGGCGATGGCGGCGCCGATACCCTTGGATGCTCCGGTAACGACGGCGACTTTGCCTTTCAATTTGCTCATGAGGTTTGTCCTGCGTTTGGTAGTGGGGCGAAGAGGTGTTAAGTCCAGTAGTTCGTAACTTATGAACTATGGAACTAGAAATCAAGGGGCTGATAAAATGCTCCGCATGAGGCCCCTGATTCATCCTTCCATCGAGGACGTCACGGTCGAGGGCATCCTGCACGCCCTGTCCGACCCCGTCCGCGCCGCCATCTATGCCGAGCTCGCCGTTTCCAGCGGCGCGACGTGTTCCAATTTCCTGAAGATCAGCGACCGGGAGATTCCCAAATCCACGCTTTCGCAACATTTCCGCGCGCTGCGCGAGGCGGGCTTGATTCGCAGCGAACGCCATGGTGTGGAAATGCGCAATACCACGCGCTGTGAAGAGGTCAACCAGCGTTTTCCGGGGTTGGTCGTGACGATCATGCAGGCGCATCAGACCCAGGCGGCGGAGCGTCTGCAGGCAAACACGCGCAAGCCCAGTCCCCGCAAAACCAAAGCCCGCTAAGCGGCTATCGCTTCCATCAAGGCAGGCTTCGCCGCGCCAGTTGCGGCGGCATGCCGGTCCAGCGCTTGAACGCGCGCCGGAACTCGCGCGGATCGCTGAAGCCCAGTTCGATGCCGATTTCCGCCACGCTCATTTGGCCGGCGCGTAGCAATTCGAGCGCGCGTTCGGCGCGTACGCGATCATGGATTTCGCGAAAGATGCGTCCGCTTTCGGCAAGCCTGCGGCGTAGCGACCGTTCGCTCAGATGCAGCGTGTGCGCCACTTCCGTGAGTCGCGGATGGTCGCGCAAACGACTACGCAGGAGACGTTCCACCGAGCCGACGATTTCATCGGCGCTGGTAGTGCCGCGCAGTTGCTGGTGACAGAGCGCCAACGCCTGTCGCGAGGTAAGCGGGTTGTAGCCGGGCAGCGGATGAGCAAGCCAGTTCGCATCCACCACGATGCGGTTGTGCTGCGCGCCGAAACGCACGTCGCACTGGAATGTCGTGATGTATTCGGCGGCGTAGGAGGGCGCCGGATAGGTGAATTCCATGCGCACCGGCGTGATCTTGGGACCGACCAATTCCCGTGCGATGGCCAGGCAACTGGCGAACAACTCCTCGCACAAGAATGGCAGCAATTCGATTTCGCCAAAGCGCGGCCACGTCTGCACGGCCACATGCTGCGCGTCGACCACGGCCAGATCCACGTCGAGCAGGCTGCCGCAGACTTTGTGGTTTTCAATGCCCACGTTCATCGCTTCGCCGAAATTGCGCGACGTCATCATGGCCAGGCCCAGCAAGCCAAAACTGCCAATGGTTTCGTTGCGTCCGATGAGTAAGCCCAGTGCCGGGTAACGCAGGCCGCGCAGGGCGCGGCTGATCACCGTGCGTGCTTGCCGGTAGGACACGCGCAGGCTCGGTTCGTTGATCTGCGGGCGCGTGATACCCAAGCCGGCAAACCAGCCGTCGCTGGCGATGCCGTGCCGGGCGGCGAATTCAGTGAGATGTACCAGCACATTAGGTGGAATGTCGGCCGCCTGCGCGCGCGCGTCAGGCTCGATCGCCGCCGGTAGTGTGCGTCGTGCTTCGCGTAACTCGAAGGCTACTTCGGACATGCCCGCTTTCCCCGTGCCAACCCCAATTGGCGCAAGCGGGAGTTCTAGCACGGGTGGCGCCGGGGTGGTTGGCGCGGCGCACAAGTCGCCGCTGAGTGTTACGGCTGCGTGGGTTTCGCGTGCAGGGACGGTGTGGATGCGGACGTGCGCTTCCACTGCTCGATCCAGCCGCTGAGGTCGGCCAGGCGCTTGGCCGGATCGTCCTGCATCGACATGCCCACGGCGGCCCCGGCGACGCGGCCGGCAGGGTCGATCAACATCAAGGTGGGATAGATGCCGATGCCGAGCGTGTCGGTCAGCGCCGTGCCGTCATGCAATACCGGCCAGGTGAGGCCGTGCTGGTCCACGAACTGGCGCGCCGTGGGCGCATCTTCATACGTAATGGCGATGACATTCATATCGCCATGCGCGTGTGCATAGGCATTGAGGGTGGGAACCTCGGCCATGCATGGTGCGCATTCGGCGAAGAAAAAACTGATCAGCGTGTAGCGGCCTTGCAAGTCGCTCGACCGCTTCACGTCTCCCTGCAGCGACGGTAATTGGAAAGGAGGAAAGGCGTCGCCGCGTCCGAAGGCGAAGCGGCCTGGCTCGCCCGCATGAGCACCCGCCGGGCGCAGGCGCAACACGGCCATGCCGGCCTGGCTGTCACGGGTGATGCTGTAAGAGCGACGTGCGTGCAGTTGCTGCGCGAAGGCAGCGTAGTCCAACGGCTTACCGTTGGAGTCGAGGTAGCGGACGTGCGGTGAGGTGCCCAGTTGCAGCGCTGAGATGAAGTGGTGTTCGTCCGGGCTGAGGTTCGCGGCGCGGGCCGTGACGCACAGGCACATCAGTGCAAACAGGAGCGCCGGATGTGACCTAGACACTTTCGCAATACCTCTGTCTTGCCCCACCGTCATTCGCGCCTTCGCGGAAATGACGGTGGGGCTAAGTTTTGTATTTCGGCGAGATGGTGCTACTCGCCGATCGTCAGCAACGAGGCGTTGCCGCCTGCGGCCGTCGTGTTGATGGTGAGCGTGCGCTCGGTGGCGAAGCGCAACAGGTAATGCGGGCCGCCTGCTTTGGGACCCGTACCCGACAGCGATTCGCCGCCGAACGGTTGCACACCGACCACCGCACCGATCTGGTTGCGATTGACGTAACAGTTGCCGACGCGTGCATGGCCGCGGATGTATTCCACCGTATCGTCGATGCGGCTGTGCACGCCGAGCGTGAGACCGTAACCGGTGCGGTTGATCTGTTCGATCACCTTCGGCAGCGCGTTGCCATTCCAGCGGATCACGTGTAGCACGGGGCCGAACACTTCGCGCGTGAGCACATCGAGCGCGGGAATTTCATACGCGCGCGGGGCGAAGAAGGTGCCGTGCGACGTCGCCGCCGGATCGAGCTTGGCTTCGGCGATCTTTTTCGCTTCCTTGTCCATGCGTGCGGCGTGATCATTGAGGATTTTCAGCGCATCCTCGTCGATGACCGGGCCGACGTCGGTGGAAAGCTGGCCCGGATCGCCGACCTTCAGCTCGGCCATTGCGCCGGCGAGCATGCCGATCACCTTGTCGGCGACATCTTCCTGCACGAACAGCACGCGCGCAGCGGAGCAACGCTGGCCGGCGGATTGGAATGCCGAGGCGATCACATCCTTCACCACCTGCTCGGGCAGGGCGGAGGAGTCGGCGATCATGGCGTTCTGGCCACCGGTTTCGGCGATGAGCGCGGCGATCTGCGCATTGCGCGCAGCGAGCGCGCGGTTGATCGCCCAGGCGGTTTCGGTCGAACCGGTAAAGGCTACGCCAGCCACGCGCGGATCTTTCGTCAGCGCCGCCCCGACCACGGCGCCGTCGCCCGGCAGATACTGCAGCACGTCCACCGGAACGCCGGCTTCATGCAGCAGCTTCACTGCGGCGTAGCCAATCAAGGTGGTTTGTTCGGCGGGCTTGGCGATCACGCTGTTGCCGGCTGCCAACGCGGCCGCAATTTGGCCCAGGAAAATCGCCAGCGGGAAATTCCACGGGCTGATGCACACGAACACACCGCGCCCGTTGAGGAAGAGCTGGTTGTTTTCGCCGGTGGGACCGGGAAGTTGTTCCGGATGGCCAAACAGGCGACGCGCCATCGTGGCGTAGTAGCGCAGGAAGTCGGCGGCTTCGCGAATTTCCGCAATCGAATCGGGCAGGCTCTTGCCGGCTTCGCGCACACACAGCGCGATGAATTCACCGCGACGCGCTTCGAGCTGCTCGGCAGCGTGCTCCAGAATCGCGGCACGGCTGGCGGCAGGCAGCCGGTCCCAATCGGGCTGCGCGGCCACGGCATTAGCCAGCGCCTTGTCGACCAGTGCGGCGTCGGCGCTTACGTAGCTGCCCACGGTCTGGCGGCGGTCGGCGGGGTTGGTCACTGCGACGGTCGCGCCGCGTGCCAGCATGTTATCGGGGACATCCGACTGCCCGATCTTGGCCGCGCCACTGGCTACCAGTGGCGTGGCGGTCCACGGGCCGCTGGTGGCATTGACCGTCTCGGCGAGGGCCTTCAGTTCGTTGTCGTTGGAGAAGTTGATGCCCATAGAGTTCTTCCGAAGTTCGCCGAAGAGATTGACTGGCAGGGGAATGCGCGGATGAGGAATGGAGCTATAGCGACGCACCGTCTCGCACGGATCGGCCACCAGTTCGCGCACCGGCAGCGTTTCATCCACCACGCGATTGACGAAGCTGGTGTTGGCCCCGTTTTCAAGCAGGCGGCGCACGAGATACGGCAGTAGATCTTCGTGCGTACCCACCGGCGCATACACGCGGCACGGCACGTTGAGGCTCTGCTTGCCGATTACCTCCGCGTACAGATCCGTACCCATGCCGTGCAGTCGCTGGAATTCGAACGGACGGCCGCGAGCGGTGTGATGCACGGCAGCGATCGTGTGCGCGTTGTGCGTGGCGAATTGCGGATAGATCAGTTCCGCGCCCGCATCGAATAATTTGTTTGCGCACGCGAGATACGAAACATCGGTATTGGGCTTGCGCGTGTACAACGGGTAACCGGACAGGCCCAGCTCCTGCGCACGCTTGATCTCTGCGTCCCAGTACGCACCTTTGACCAGCCGCACATACCAGCGGCGCCCGGCGGCGCGCGCGGTTTCGATCAGCCAGTCGATCACGAACGGGGTGCGCTTGGAGTACGCCTGCACCACGATGCCCAGGCCATTCCAGCCCTGCAGCGACGGATGCGCGAATACGTCGCCGATGACGTCCAGCGACAATTCCAGGCGATCGGCTTCTTCGGCATCTACCGAGAGCGCAATACCTTGCTTCATCGCCAGTTGCGACAGCTCCAGCAGCTTGGCGGTGAGATCGCGCCGTGCACGTTCGCGGTTGGCCACTTCGTAGCGCGGATGCAGTGCGGAAAGTTTCACCGAGATCGACGGCGCATCGGTGTGATTGGCGAACGGGCCGCGCGCGCCGATGCGCGTGATGGCGTTGCGGTAATCTTGCTGGTAGCGCTCGGCCGTTTCGGAAGTGAGCGCCGATTCGCCGAGCATGTCATAGGAATAACGATAAGCGGTGTACTCGCCCCGGCTGCAGCGATCCAGCGCTTCGTCGATCGTGCGACCCATCACGAACTGATGGCCCATGATGCGCATCGCCTGACGCACGGCCAGACGGATGGCCGGTTCTCCGGCGCGGCCCACCAGGCGGCGTAGCGCACCGGTGACATCGTGACGGGTTTCCTCGGCAAGGTTCACCAGTTTGCCGGTGAGCATCAGGCCCCAGGTGGAGGCGTTGACGAACAGCGACTCGCTTTGGCCCAGATGCTTCTTCCAGTTTGCATCGCCGAGCTTGTCACGGATCAGCTTGTCGGCGGTGCTTTTGTCCGGAATGCGCAGCAGGGCTTCGGCCACGCACATCAACATCACGCCTTCCTCGCTGGAAAGGTCGTATTGGCGCATGAACGATTCCACCGCGCTCTGGTCCTTGGCGCGGGCGCGCACACGGGTAACCAGCTCGGCGGCCAGATCGATCACTTTTTCGCGCTCGACCGGCGGCAGCGTGGCCTGGGCGAGCAGATCGTTCACGGCTTCCGTTTCGTCGCGCAGCCACGCGGCGGTGATGCGCGCGCGGGCCGGCTCGACGCTGGTCGGCAATTCGGGGGCAAGAATGGGTTGAGTCACGATGGCCTGGCGCGTGGGTAAGGGGTCAGGGAACGGTAAATTGTAAGGGAAACCCCGGGGCGGCCGCGTTGCGGCGCAGCGTGGCCGTCCTGCGCCGGTTTTCCTGGCCATTTTTCGATGGTTGCACGCCGAGACAAATTGTCGCGGGTCGTCGCGGTACGCATCGCGACGAGGTTGTCCGCTCGTGCGTTCGCGCAGCCAATCGCGTAAATGCAGCAAATGGTGCGGCAATGTGCAGCGTGCAACGTGTCTGCAACACGCTGCGCCCGTCCTTGCCCGACTTAACGACGCGGCCTATGATCGGAAACGTTCCAGGCACGCCGGACTTCCATGATCGTGCTTCGACCAGCCTTCGGCGGCCTGCCGTGCGTGTTGTGGCTTCGGCCCAATCGCGTACTCAGCCGACGCGGTCTGCGTCGACTGATCATGGTGCTGGCTACCCTGGCGTTGATGACGGCAGGTCTGGGAGCGTGGCAGGGCGATGTATTCGCTCCGCTGTTCGCCCTGATCGAGGCTTCCGCCATGGCCATCGCGCTAAGCGTGGCGTGGCGGGCCGGCGACCGCAGCGAACGCATCACCCTCGACGACACGTCGCTGGAGGTGCAAATCCTGCCGGGGCGCCGTTGCACGCGCTTCCAGCCCTATTGGGTACGCGTGCTGCTGGAATCAGGGGAGGGGCGTTACCGATTGTTGTTGTCGTCGCACGGACGCAAGCTGGAAGTTGGCGCTTTCCTCGCGGAGGAGGAACGCGCCGAGCTGTTCCGGAAACTGAGGGCGCTGCTGGCGGATTTCCAAACCCAGCAACGCAGGTAGGGTCAACAAAGGTGCAAATGCATGAGAGCTGGCGGCTTCGGGAAGCACGGCATCAGGTTCAGGGCGAAACAGGCGTTCGGTGTTGCGGGGCTGATGGCCCTGGGTTTGTTCGGCGGCACGGCTCAGGCGAATCCGCAGCCTGGCCAGTTGAATCTCACGCCCGGCGTGACGACGTATTCCCATATTCCCTACATGCTCAACAATGTTGCGTTGGGCGTGTGCGTAGTGATCGGCATCCTGGTGTTCGGTGCGATGTTCATCGCGATGTTCCGCTTCCGCAAATCGCGCGGGGCGGTGCCGGAGAAGTGGTCGCATAACACCACCGTCGAAATCATCTGGACCGCCATTCCGGTGGTGATCCTCATCTCGCTGGCATGGCTGGCGACGGACGGCCTGCGCAAGTTCTCCGATACCACCGGCTCGCAGATGACGGTGAAAGTCACCGGGTATCAGTGGAAGTGGCGCTACGACTATGTCGACTACCTCGGCAAGCCGCTCCATGTGGACTTCATGTCCAAGCTCGATGACCAGAGCAACGCCACCCGTCAGCTCGATTCGGGTCTTGATCCCTACGCGGTGAAAGCCGACGGCGAGCAGACCTATCTCTTGAATGTCGACCACCCACTGGTGGTGCCGATCCATACCAAGATCCGCTTCGTGATCACTGCGGACGATGTGATCCATTCCTGGTTCGTGCCGGCGCTGGGCTGGAAGATGGATGCGATTCCCGGCGTGATCAACGCGGCGTGGACCAACATCAACACCCCAGGCATCTATCGTGGCCAGTGCGCGGAATTGTGCGGACAGGACCACGGCTTCATGCCCATCGTGGTGAAAGCGGTTTCGCAGGACGATTTCGCCAAGTGGCTGGCCGATCAGCAGAAGGCCGCCACGCCGCCCGCACCCGCGCCGGCATCCACGGCCGCCGCGCCCGCACAGGCAACGGCGCAGGTCGCGGCGAAGCAAAGTACGCAAGGCTGATTGATTCCACGGCTGCACATAAGCAGTTCACGACCGACGCATTCATTGAGGTAGAGGTTTGAAGGCCATGGCCCACGCAGCCACCCACGATGAACACCATGACGAGCACCACGAGCATCTGAATTTCTTTCAGCGCTGGGTGATGTCCACCAACCATAAAGACATCGGCACGCTGTACCTGGTCTTTTCGCTGCTGATGTTCTTTATCGGCGGCAGCTTCGCGATGGTGATTCGCGCCGAGCTGTTCAAGCCGGGCTTGCAGCTCGTGCAGCCGTACTTCTTCAACGAAATGACCACGATGCATGCGCTGGTCATGATCTTCGGCGCGGTGATGCCGGCCTTCGTCGGCCTCGGCAACTGGATGATTCCGATGATGGTCGGTGCACCAGACATGGCGCTGCCGCGCATGAACAATCTATCGTTCTGGATTTTGCCATTCGCCTTCGCGTTGATGCTGTCCACGCTGTTCCTGCCCGGTGGCGGTCCCGCCGGTGGCTGGACGATGTATCCGCCACTGTCGATACAGAGCGCTTCGACGGCCTACGTGGTGTTCGCGATTCACTTGATGGGTATCAGCTCCATCATGGGCGCGATCAATATCATCGCCACCATTCTCAATATGCGCGCGCCGGGCATGGATCTGTTGAAGATGCCGGTGTTCGTGTGGAGCTGGCTGATCACGGCGTTCCTGCTGATCGCGGTGATGCCGGTGCTGGCTGGGGCGGTGACGATGCTGCTCACCGACAAGTACTTTAATACGCACTTCTTCGATGCAGCCGGTGGTGGCGATCCGGTGCTGTTCCAGCATGTGTTCTGGTTCTTCGGTCACCCCGAGGTGTACATCATGATCCTGCCGGCGTTCGGGATCATCTCGGAGATCATTCCCACCTTCGCGCGCAAGCCGATCTTCGGCTACAAGGCGATGGTGTTCGCCATCGCGTCGATCGCCTTCCTGTCGTTCATCGTGTGGGCGCACCACATGTTTGCGGTGGGTCTGCCGCTGGGTGCGGAAATCTTCTTCATGTACGCGACGATGCTGATCGCGGTTCCGACCGGCGTGAAGGTGTTCAATTGGGTGGCCACCATGTGGGGCGGCTCGATGACGTTCGAAACGCCGATGCTGTTCGCCATCGCGTTCGTCATCCTGTTCACCATTGGCGGTTTCTCCGGCCTGATGCTGGCGCTGGTGCCGGCGGACTTCCAGTATCACGACACCTATTTCGTGGTGGCGCACTTCCACTACGTGCTGGTGACCGGCGCCATCTTCGCGATCATGGCGGCGACGTACTACTGGATTCCGAAGTGGACCGGCCACATGTACAGCGAGTTCTGGGGCAAGGTGCACTTCTGGAACTCGGTGGTGTGGGTGAACGTGTTGTTCTTCCCGCAACACTTCCTGGGACTTGCCGGCATGCCGCGCCGCATTCCGGATTACAACGTGGCGTTCGCCAACTTCAACATGATCAGCTCCATCGGCGGCTTCCTGTTCGGTGCCTCGCAGCTGATTTTCCTCGGTGTGCTGATCCATTGCGTGTGGTTCTCCAAGAAGAAAGCCACCGATCGCGTATGGGAAGGTGCTCGCGGCTTGGAGTGGACCTTGTCGTCGCCCCCGCCGCACCACAGCTTCACCATCGCGCCGGTGATTCACGACGAAGAGTTGGCGCACGGTCACGTCGAGGATTGATGGTATGAACCTCGATCGCCGCGCGTTGGAATCGGCACAAGAGCAACGGGTGCGCCGTGCGCGGCGCACGGCGAGGATCGTGGGCATCGTCGCGGTCGTCGTGTTCGTGGTGTCGATCGGGCAGATGCTCTGGTTGCAGCATCATCCGCAGGCACACGCGCGGGCAGTGCAGGAAGCGCTCATGCAGTAACCGCCACGACGGCGGAGTACGTAGGTCACCAGGAATATCTACGGGATACACATCATGGGTCAGCAGCACGACATCTACTACGTACCGAGCAAGAGCCAATGGCCGATCGTGGCCGCGGTGGTCATGTTCCTCACCGTGTTCGGCGCGGCGCACTGGCTCAATGCCGAACCCGGCGAGAGCGGCTTCGGCAAGACGATGCTGCTGATCGGCTTCGTCGGCATCCTCTGCATGTTCTTCGGCTGGTTCCGGTCGGTGATCCATGAATCGATGGCCGGCAGCTACAACAGCCAGGTGGATCGCTCGTTCCGCATGGGCATGATGTGGTTCATCTTCTCCGAGGTGATGTTCTTCGGCGCATTCTTCGGTGCGCTGTTCTACATCCGCATGTTCTCGGTGCCATGGCTGGGTGGCTACGGCCATGGCGTGCTCACCCATCAATTCCTGTGGAGCGATTACACCGCATCGTGGGGAGCCGGCGGTGGCAATGGGCCAGCGCATGTCGGAGGTGCATTCCAGACGGTTGTGCCATGGGGATTGCCGCTGCTCAACACGCTGATCCTGCTGAGCTCCAGCGTCACCGTCACCATCGCGCACCATGCGCTGAGGGCTGGGCATCGCGGCAAGGTGCTGGCGTTCCTGGGCTTCACCGTATTGCTGGGCGCGAGCTTCCTGGCCTGCCAGGCGCATGAATACATCGAGGCCTACAAGGAACTCAACCTCACGCTCGGCTCTGGCGTGTACGGCTGCACCTTCTTCATGCTCACCGGTTTCCACGGCCTGCATGTCACGCTTGGCACCATCATGCTCAGCATAATCTGGCTGCGCGTGCTGGCCGGCCACTTCAACAAAGAACATCACTTCGGTTTCGAAGCGGTGGCTTGGTACTGGCACTTTGTGGATGTGGTGTGGCTCGGGCTCTTTATGTTGGTCTACATTCTCTGAGTAGAGACGAAGGTCGCCAATCCTGCAGAAGGCACGGGGACAGGCCTGTGCGCTTGCCGCACACATTTGTCTTGCCTCACCGTCGTGCCACCTTCGCCCAATGACGACCGGATGGGATGAAGCCTTTCCGCATTTCCGGCATTACATGCTTCAGCAATGTGAAGGCCGAACGCCCTAAGTCGCTAACACGTCCATCCAAAAAAGTCGTTAGACGACGGTCGCGAATGGTCCGCGATGTTTTCACTTCGTATGAACCTGCGCACCTCTAGTTTGCGAACAGGCACAACGTGATGTGTGTCCATGCGTCAAACGTGCCGCCGAGTGTCGCGGTGCGTATTCGCTCCGACTCGTGGAGGGTCTCATGCAATTAACCTCTTGCGCTGCTGTTGCGCTGGCAGTGGCGTGTTCGTGCACTGCCGCTCAT
Source organism: Dyella monticola (assembly GCF_003363155.1). Lineage (GTDB taxonomy): Bacteria > Pseudomonadota > Gammaproteobacteria > Xanthomonadales > Rhodanobacteraceae > Dyella_B > Dyella_B monticola. The sequence continues at coordinate 22,323 of NZ_QRBE01000023.1, forward strand.
GCGGATAGCACCATTTTGTTTACACGCCCCGTCAATAGCGTCCACAACGGAACGCTCATGCCGACAGGCACGGGTCTGTTTGTTATCAATGACACCGGCAGCGGTTATCGACAGCTCACGCCGCTGGCGTCCAATGCCTATTACACCCCCAGCGGTGCCTACTCATCGAGTGCGTTTGCGGCGAGCGGTTATTGGTTGACGAAGAATTTTTCTCCGGATGGTCGATATATCCAATACTTCGCCGGAAAACTGTCGAATCCAACGCTGCAGGGTCCTTATCCCGGCAAGTATTACGTGATGGACCTAAAGAACGGGAAGTCGCAGCCACTCTTTTCCGGCGCCGATGACAATGCATCACCCGGGCACGGCTTTCTGGCGTGGGGGCCTGCCAGCAGCAATGAGATCGCGTTTGCCAACTCCGCCAATGAAGTGGCCACCTCGCCCCCGTGCGTTTATCTGATGCATACGGATGGCAGCCATGAGCATCTGTTGTGGTGCGCCCCGGCCGACGAGCAGACACCGCAAGGCCCGGTGCCGACGTTGGCGGTGGATTCGATTCGATGGGCCGGCAACGGCAAGGCGCTGCTTGCGTATGTCTCCTACCAGCCGTTGCCGCTGGCCATGCCCAAGCAGAAAGTGACCACCGACCCCGTTGGGGGTACCGCGTACGAGGGCGTCTACGAAGTCGATGTCCAAACAGGTACCGCCAAGGAAGTGGCCAGCAATGTGCCCGATCCGCCCGCGGGCGACGTCTCGTACGACGGTAGCGTCGTGCTCTATCAGCAATACGGCTTCTCCGGCTGCGGCAACACCAACCCGGAGGACAGCACGGGCGTCAGCCTGTGCGTGAAGAACATGCACTCCGGCAAGGTGACCACGCTTTTCGAGAACAACTTGGGCGAGTGGGACCTCAACGGCGCAGGCGGCTGGTGGGCGACCTACTGGTACAGCCAGGCCCTGCTTTCGCCGGATGGTTCGAACGTGGCGGTGACCATGGAAAATACGCAAGGCACCGAGGCGGATCTCTACGTCGTGCGCTCGGATGATTCGAACATCACCCAGCTCACCGCGCCGGCCGCCAACACCGCTGTCGGCAGTGAGATCGCATGGCTGCCGGCCGCCTGGTCGCCCAATGGCAAGCAGCTCCTGGTCAATCGCATTACGGCGCCGTCGGCCAGCAACAGCAAGAACCAGACGACGCCGAGCGAGGTGCACGTCATTGCCTTGAGCAACGGCAGGGATTGGCGCATCACCAGCGGATTTGCCATCGACTGGTTCAATCCCCCCGGCTCCTGACCGTCCCTGGCGCCCAAGCACTACAAAGCCCGCCATTTGGCGGGCTTTTTTTATGCCACTGCTGCCGAAAGTCGCAGCCGGCGCGCGGACCGGGGTGGGCGGCTACAATTACTGGCCTACCCCGTGTGGGTGGATCCAGCCCATCCGAATGCCGATGATCACCATCGCAATCAGCAACAGCGAAAAGCTGATGCGACGGGTCAGTGCCCACACGGTACGTTTGCTTCCTTCCTTGTCGGTCATCATGAAATACAGCGCCTGGCCAAGGTTGAAGATCACCACCAGGAACATGATCACCAGCGCTACTTTGTAAATGGTTTCCACGTGAGAATCCCAAGCAGGCTCGACATCGCCAGTATAGCCATGCACCGCGGAGTTACCGCGTGCGCCTGATGCGTCGTCCTGCCTGGTGGTCGGTATTGCTCACGCTGATCGGAGTGCTTGTTTTCGCGCGTCTTGGCGTGTGGCAACTGCATCGCGCCGACTATAAAGAAGCGCTTCTGCGACGGTATGCCGCGGCGGCCAGCGCACCCATTCAAGCCTTCGATGCCGTGGCCGATCGCCCCCCCGCCGATGCGTATCCACGCGTGCATGTGGACGGCCATTATCGGGTCGACCGCGTGTATCTGCTGGATAACCCCAAGCACGACAGCATGGGTGGCGTGGAGGTCTACGTACCGTTCCAGCCGCTGGATGAGCAACGCCTGCTGATGGTGGATCTCGGGTTTCTGCCGGGCAACGGCACGGACAAGGCACCGCAATTGCCGCCGCTCCCTACCGATGTGCAGACCTTGCAAGGTCTGTATCAACCACCACCGGGTGCAGGCCTGGAGCTCGGCGGCAATGCGCTGGTGCAGCAGAAGCAATGGCCCAAAACATCCATCTACCTGGACCTCCATCAGGTCGCCGCTGACTTGCACGCTACGCTTTATCCACGTGTACTTACGTTGGATGCCGACCCGTCGGCCATCTATGTACGCGTGCATACGCTCGATCTTTCGTCCATGCCACCTGCAAGGCATCGCGCGTACGCGTATCAATGGTTTACGTTTGCGCTCGCGGCCATCGTGATTTTTGTGGTGCTACACCGTAAGCGCCGTAACCAGGGCGCCGAGAAAAAAAGAACCCAGGCATGAATACCTCGACCTCACCAAGCCAACGCGTAAGTCGCATGAAATTTCTGCTGGTGATCATGATCTTCGCCGTGCCGATCATCGCCGCCGCGTTGCTCAATCTCAGCGGCTGGCAGCCAAACGGCAAAGCGTACGGCGAACCCATCGTGCCGCAGCGCAATCTCCAGCAGGAGCATGTGCAGATCCGTCTGGCGGACGGCCATGCATGGGCATGGCGCGATACATCGCCACGCATGACGCTGATCGCCTTGGCAGGTCCCCATTGCGCGACGCATTGCATGGATGCACTCACCAAAATGGCCGCCGCGCGCATTACGCTCAACAGCAACATGGATCGCCTGCGTCTGCTGTATGTGGGCCAGGCGCCGGCCGATGCGGCAAGCAACGGCATGGAAACCTACTGGGCGATCGGTTCGGATGTGAACCAGCAATTGGCCGCGTATCGTCCGAGTGCGTCGGACACTGTCAGCGCACTGCTGGTGGAATCCGACGGCACGACGCTGGCGCGGTATCCTGTTGGTTTCGATCCAAGCGGCTTGCGCAAGGATCTGCAAAAGGTCATCCATTAATGAGTTTGCGCACCCGGAAAATCATTCCTTATCTGGCCGTCCTGGCGGCTGTGTTCGCCTTCGGCCTGGTGATGTTCGGCGCGTTCGTGCGGCTTTCCAATGCGGGGCTATCCTGTCCGGATTGGCCCACTTGCTACGGTAAGGCGACCTGGCCGCATCACGCGCAAGCCGTTGCGCAGGCGGACGCTGCGTTCCCCGATCGGCCCTTTGAGGCGGCCAAGGCATGGCGCGAACAAGTGCACCGCATGCTGGCCGGAACACTCGGTGTGCTGGTGGTGCTGCTCGCCCTGCTCGCCGCACGTCGCGACCGCGTGGTGATGTTTGCCATTGTGCTCAGTGCATTGTTTGCCGCCGTCGGTGTCACGCTTTATCTGCATGGTGAACGGGATTGGTCATCGGGTTTGGGGTTATTGGCGATTCTGCTGCCGACCGCCGGCGCATTCTGGTTGCGCGAACGCGCCGCCCTGAAAATGTCCGTGCTGGCACTGGCGGTGATCATCTTCCAGGCCATGCTCGGCATGTGGACGGTGACGTTGCTGCTCAAACCCATCGTGGTGATGGGCCATTTGCTGGGCGGCATGACCACCTTCGGCCTGCTGGCGTATGTCGCCCTGCGTGCCAGGGGACTGGGTACGCCCGATGAGCGCTATGCATCGCTGCGCCGTGCCGTGGTGTTCGGCATCGTGCTGCTCGCATGCCAGATCGCGCTGGGTGGATGGACGTCCGCCAATTACGCCGCGCTGGCGTGCGGAACGGATTTCCCGACCTGTCTCGGACAATGGGCGCCGCCTACCGATTTCCATCACGCTTTCGTACTGTCGCGGGAAATCGGCGTGAACTACGAAGGTGGCGTACTCGATATGGCAGCGCGCAGCGCTATTCAAATCGCCCATCGCATCGGTGCGCTGGTGGTGTTCTGCTATTTGCTATGGCTTGCCTATCGGCTGGTTCTCAACGGATTTCGCGTCGGTGGTATCGCCGTGGCTGTGGTGCTAGTCGTGCAAGTGCTGCTGGGCATCAGCAATGTGCACTTTGGCTTGCCGCTGCCGGTAGCCACCCTGCACAACGGCGGTGCCGCATTGTTGCTGTTCACGCTGCTGGCGAATTTTGCACGCCTGCAATCCTGGCGTACGGATGATGCAGGGGCGATTGCATGATCCAGGCGCGCGAGTATTTCCAGCTCACCAAGCCGCGCGTGGTCGCGCTCTTGGTGTTCTGCGCCGTCATTGGTATGTTCCTGGCGGTGCCCGGTATTCCGCCATGGCGTGCGTTGGTGTTCGGCACGCTGGGTATCTGGCTGGCATCGGGTTCCGCTGCCGCATTCAATCATCTGATCGACGAGCGCATCGACAAGCTGATGGCGCGCACCGCGCGTCGTCCGCTGGCGACGGGCAAGCTCAAAGCGCGACAGGTGCTGGTGTTCGCGATCATCATCGGCATCGTTTCGATGGTGGTGCTTGCCACGCAGGTGAATGTGCTCACCGCATGGCTCACCTTCGGCGGATTGATCGGTTACGCGCTCGTTTACACCGCATACCTGAAACGCGCCACGCCGCAAAACATCGTCATCGGCGGCCTCGCCGGCGCGATCCCGCCGGTGCTGGGATGGACGGCCGTCACCGGCGCGCTGCATCCCTTTGCGCTGCAGCTGTGCCTGATCATCTTTGTGTGGACGCCGCCGCATTTCTGGGCACTCGCCATCTTCCGCCGCGACGACTACGCGCGCGCGCAAATTCCCATGCTGCCGGTGACCCACGGCGTGCGCTATACGCGCTGGCAAATCCTGCTGTACACGATCCTGCTGGTGATGGTGAGCCTGCTGCCCTCCATCACCGGATACAGCGGCCTGATCTACTTCGGCGGCGCGCTGGTGCTCGGCATCGGCTTCCTGTACTACGCCATCCGCCTGATGAATCCACCCGACGAATACTTCGCCATGCGCACGTTCAAGTATTCGATCATCTACCTGATGGCGTTGTTTGCCTTTCTGCTGGCCGATCACTGGCTGATGTCGCCGATGCTGCATGGCAACGCGGTCAGAATTTCGTAATAGAAATTTTTTCGAATGCTGTTGACTACATGCTGGAGTGCTTGTAGCACGGCTCAATCGCGTGAAATTGGCGTGAATTTCGAAAGTTTTAACGCGCAAAATATTGCTCATTGACGAGTCTGCTGCCGTATCTGAGTATTTGCGCAGGGGGAGCGCACGCCCATCTATTTCAGCTAAGGGAATAGCTGCAGTCGCTCTAGGACGACTGTAGAACTCAGGGATATTTATGTCGGTTGAGGATGTGCGTGACGCGGAAGATACCCGCGATACGTCTGACACCGGGCTTGCATGTCTGACGATCATCGCTCGTCTGCATGGCATTCCGGTGGACCCTGCCCAGATGCGTCACGAATTTGCTGAGCCTGGGCGGCATTTCGATAGCGACCTTATTCGTCATGCATCAGTCAAGCTTGGGTTGAAGACCAAGCTCGTGAACGCTGATCTCGAGCGCGTGGGCTATTTGCCGCTGCCCGCCTTGGCGATAGATCCTGCCGGTGCGATGTATGTCGTTGCCCGTACCAACGACAAAAAGATCCTCATTCAGGACCCGCGTCATGGGAGTCCTCAACTGCTATCGCACGAGGAAGTGGCTGACCGGTGGTCTGGCCAGGTCATGCTCTTTACCTCTCGTGCATCGATTGCTGGAGAGCTTTCCCGCTTTGACTTCAGCTGGTTCATACCGGCGGTAGTGAAATATAGAAAATTACTGAGCGAAATTCTGATCGTTTCGTTCTTCTTGCAGTTGATTGGGCTTGCGACACCGCTGTTCTTCCAGGTAGTGATGGACAAGGTGCTTGTGCATCACGGTCTGACGACGCTCGATGTCATCGCGATCGGATTGCTCTTCTGTTCCATCTTCGAATCGCTGCTTAGCGGTCTTCGCACCTATGTATTCGCTCACACCACCAGTCGCATTGACGTTGAGCTAGGTGCGCGGCTATTTCGCCATCTGCTTTCCCTCCCGCTTTCCTATTTCAGGTCGCGAAGGGTGGGTGACTCGGTCGCGCGCGTACGCGAATTGGAAAACATACGCAGCTTCCTCACCGGTAATGCCATCACGCTCGTGATGGACGTTCTTTTCTCCTTCGTCTTTATAGGCGTCATGCTTTGCTATAGCGGCTGGCTGACGCTTGCCGTGGTTGCGTCCTTGCCTGTTTACGCCATGCTATCCATGACGCTGACGCCCGCGTTGCGAGCCAGGTTGCGTGAGAAGTTCAACCGAGGGGCGGATAACCAAGCGTTCCTGGTGGAAACTATTAGCGGCATCGACACCGTCAAGGCGATGGCGGTGGAGCCGCAGACCACTCGTCGATGGGACGGCCAATTGGCCGGTTACGTGGAGGCCGGCTTCCGCACGGTTGCATTGGGGACGGTCGCGAGGGAAGGGGTCAATTTTGTCGGCAAGCTGGTAACCGTCGCGACCATATGGATCGGTGCGCGGCTCGTCATCGACGGCGATATGACGGTGGGCCAGTTGATCGCTTTCAACATGCTCGCAGGCCGCGTCGCCCAACCCATTATGCGTATTGCCCAGCTATGGACCGATTTTCAGCAAACCGGCATCTCCATGCAGCGGCTCGGCGACATCCTCAACGCCCCCGGCGAGGTTAACAGCGGTAGCCGCAGCACCATGCCGCGGCTGGACGGAAGGATCGAATTGGACGCGGTGACATTCCGTTACCGACCTGACACGCCGGAAGTCCTGCACGGCGTAAGCCTCAAGATTCAACCCGGCGAGGTCATCGGTATCGTCGGCCGCTCAGGGTCCGGCAAAAGCACGCTCACAAAACTCGTTCAACGGTTGTACGTGCCGGAGCGCGGGCGCGTGCTTGTCGATGGCATGGATCTGGCGATGGTCGATGTTTCGTCATTACGCCGCCAGATAGGTGTGGTGCTTCAGGAAAATATTCTCTTCAACCGCAGCTTGCGCGAAAACATCGCGCTGACCGATCCCGGGGCGCCGCTCGATGCCGTTATCGCCGCCGCGAAATTGGCCGGTGCGCACGAGTTCATCCTGGAGCTTCCAGAGGGTTACGGCACCATGGTCGGGGAACACGGTTCCACGCTCTCAGGTGGTCAACGGCAGCGCGTGGCGATTGCGCGAGCGCTGATGAATAACCCGCGCATTCTCATTTTCGACGAAGCGACCAGCGCCCTCGACTATGAATCGGAGCGCATCATCCAGAACAACATGCGCGCTATCTGCCAGGGGCGCACAGTCATCATCATCGCGCACAGACTATCTGCCGTGCGCGATGCCAATCGAATCATCGTCATGGAGCGCGGCAACATCGTTGAAGAAGGCGGCCATAACGATCTTCTGCAAATACAAGCCGGCCATTACGCACGCCTGCATCGGTTGCAGCAGACATGAGTACACGAAGCATGCGATGGCTGGCCACGCGCGATCTACTTGGTCGCTACACCCAGGTGTTCCAGGCAGCATGGGGAATGCGCACGGCGCTCGATACCCCCGTGCGTCTTCGCCATGAAACGGATTTTCAGCCCGCCGCGCTCGCATTACGCGATAGCCCCATGCACCCTGCGCCTCGCTGGGCCATGGGACTCATCTGCGGCTTGCTCACCTTTGCCGTAGCGTGGGCGAGTTTTGGCAAGGTCGATGTCATGGCGACCGCCGATGGCAAGATCGTCCCGAACGGCGAGGTAAAAACCATCCAATCACAAGATACCGCGGTCGTCACCGCGATCCATGTGGTTGACGGTCAATCCGTCAACAAGGGCGATGTGCTGGTCGATCTGGATGCCACGGATGCCACCAGCAATGCCAGCGAAGCCCAGGCCGCGCTAGCGGCCGCCCGTGACGAGGCCGCCCGCGGACATGCTCTGCTGAAAGCCATCGACACGAACCGCCCTCCGATGTTGCCGCCTTCCCAGGATCGCGACGCTGCAGACCAAACAGTCCAGCAGCACGTGTTGGCCGGCGAGTACGCGGACTACGTCAGCAATATCCAGGAAATGGATGCCGACATCGCCCAGGCATCAGCCAGCCTGCACGAAACCGCAGCCGAAATCGGCAAGCTGGAAGGCACGCTTCCTATCGAAGAAACCAAGGAAGACGACTACGCAAAGCTCATTGTGAAGGGCTACGTAGGCCTGCACGACTACTACAACGAAAAGCAGGCCGTGATCCAAATGAAGCAGGATCTCGTGGAGCAGAAGGCCAAGCTGGTGGAGACCCAGGCAACCTTGGAAGCATCCAGGCGCAAGCGTGATGAATACGTTGCCCAAACGCGTCGCACCTGGCTCGAGAAAATCCAGGACGATGAAACCAAGGCTGCATCGTCTGCGGGGGACTTAGCCAAGGCGCGCGATCACGCTCGGTTGATGCATTTAACGGCACCCGTCGACGGGACAGTCCAGCAAGTGGCGATCCACACGATCGGCGGTGTCGTCAGCCCCGCGCAGCAGGTGATGGTTATCGTGCCAAACGGTCATCAGCTACTGGTCGAGGCCACTATCGACAATCAGGACATCGGCTTCATCAAGGAAGGCCAGCCAGCGGAAGTGAAGGTGGAGGCCTTTCCTTATACCCGATACGGAGTCTTGCACGGCACCGTCGTTCAAGTGTCGAACGATGCGAAGCAAGACGATAGCGACAAGAAGAAATGGGTGTTCACCGCACAGGTGGCTTTGCCGACGGACAGCATGATGATTGAAGGCAAGCAGATCCATTTGACGCCGGGTATGACAGTGACATCAGAGATTAAAACAGGGCGTCGTCGAATTATGAGTTACCTGCTGAGTCCGTTAATCCAGCATGCAAGAGAAAGTTTGCACGAAAGGTAATTAAATTTACGACAGGAAATGCCAATGATTAGGAACGTAGCTTTAGCTATTGTCTGGTTACTTTGTTCAAGCTGTTCCATCGCGAAAGATGGCAACGTCAATGCGGTTACGCAGAACGGTGGCGCGGCGAACGGTGCTAGAAGTCAGCCCAACGTTAAGGAGGCCGATAGCGAAGTGGGTCAGGAACATTTCTGTCGGCACGATCCAAAATCAAACCTGCCGTGCGCGAATACGGTTGTACCAGAGCCGAAGAATGTAGATGAGTTTTGGCAGAAATTTATGGCGCTTCTATCACCTGTGCGTGGGTACGTGCTGCCCAAAGATGCTGAGCGCGCATTCGGAATCCATTTTGCAAAGTCTTGGGTGGGGGGTGATGGGCATCGCATTTCGCAATACACGGGAAGCGGCGCGTTGCCCTTGAGTATTCAACTGGACAGCTACCCAGCGGGATTTCTGAGGCAAATATGGCAGCGCGACCAGGGGGAATTAAGTCGACCACATTCGATCCTTAATATATCGGGCGGGAACTTTGGTTGTATCTCAGTTCCTGAGGCCGAGAAAAAAATGGCTAGCATTGGATTCGTAGTTCAAGGCTCAATTATTTATAAATTCATTGGGCTTGGCCGATCTATAACAATTTTGGGTGATCCCAATCGGCCGACCACGATAACTTTGTATTACGGTCAAGCGGTGCTTGCTGAGCCATGTGTTCTATCCATCAGAGTGGACGCTTACAAATAGCAAGCGACGCAGTGAGTGAATCTTTTCAAAATCACAAAAAAGGTCAATGGAGCATATATGACTAACCCAACAATCAATGTGCAAAATTTCGAGAATGCGGTGGGAAATAACGCATCGCTTATGGCGATGATACCGATATTTAATGAATCGCCAACGCTGGTTAATTTGATAAACAGCTTTGACGCCAACTCAACCTTGGTCACTGGTAATCAAATAACCATAGGCAGTACTAATCAAGATCCCGTTAATCAGAGTACCGGAGATAGTACGGCGACGATCGAATCCTCACTATTTACCGGGTTTGACCCTTCGACCTTCAATATCTCCACTAATACTGGCATCGAACAAGCAGAGTTGGTTGCAGTCGAGCTAGGTCACGAGCTTGCGCATACCGTAGACCCAAATGCTCAATACACTTCGGACCCTACTAGCTTAGCCGAGGGTGTTTCTTACGATGAGAACGCTGAAGCGATTGCTTCAGTATCTTCGTTTAATGTCGCGAATGAGCTCAATAGCTTCAACACGACACAGTATGGGGAGGGATTCGATACTCAGAACGCCAATGATAATTCAGCTATGCAGTCGGCACTTTCTGCGACAACTGTCGGGAATTATCAAAGCTTGCAAGATGCGCAGATTGCCACTGCCGAAAACGTCATATCGCAGCCGACTTACATGCCGTCGGGCATGCAAATTTCATATTCGCAGTACCTTAATGATGGCGTGGCTGTGCAGTTGTGCAATGAATCTTCTTCGACCATAAATTCTGTAAATTTAAATAGCGGAACGATCAATTGGAATGGTGTTACCTCTAGTAATTTTTCGTTAACGATGGATGCAAATGGCGATGGAGGATGGACGCTGAATGCATCGGGTATTACGGATGTTAGCGGGAATACATATAGCATCAATGCTAATTCTGGCCCGACTCAAGGCTCTGGGCTGACACAAACTAATCAATGTGTAATCAATCAAACTGCGCCGTCCGGTCAGCAATCTGGATACATCTTCGGTCAGGGGGTGAGCGATGGTTTAAGCAATGCATCTCTTCTCGTAGCCCCCGATACCAGCGCTGAACTTACGGGCACTGGTGATTCCTCAACTGTGAGTAGCGGTAGTAGCGCAACAGTCACAAATACCAATAATACGATCAACATGGACGATGGGTCGACGTTGCTCGATACCGCAGGCACGGGTAACGACACGATCAACGCCGGAGCCGGCGATACGATCCAGATCAGCAACGATGGCAGTAGTTATACCGACACGATCAATGCCAGCGGTGACGCTGGCATTACGCTGGACTCCGGGTCAGCGCTGGATGTCGCGGGTAGTGGCAATACAATCACCACCAGCAATAGCGACACGCTGACGGCCGGCGGTGACACGATCGACGCGGCGAGCGGCGACACGCTGTCACTGAGCGACGCGGGCGGTGTACAGAACACCATCGACGGGAGCGGCTTCACGATCTCGGAGAACAATGGCTCGGTGGCCTTCGACGGCAGCGGCACGCTCAGCGGCACGGGCAATACGCTGGAGGTGGATGCTGATAGCGTCGCGACGGTAGCAAACACCAACGACACTATCGACATGAGCAGCGGTTCTTCGCTGATCGATAATTCCATCCACGGCGGCGATACGATCAATGCAGCGTCGGGCGACACAATCCAGATCAGCAACGGCGGTTATTCGGATACGATCAATGCCAGCGACGATGCGAGTATCACGCTGGACGGCGGCGCAGCAGCGAATATCGTGGGTAGCGGCAACGGCATCACGGCGGCCGGCGACAACACCATCACGGCGAGTGGCGATGCCATCACCG
>NZ_QRBE01000024.1 GCF_003363155.1 Dyella monticola
TGTCCTCTTCCCGAGAGGAAGAGGAGGCCGGCGCAAATGCCGGCTTTTTTATGTCTGAATGTCCTCTTCCCGAGAGGAAGAGGAGGCCGGCGCAAACGCCGGCTTTTTATGTCTGAGTGTCCCCTTCCCGAGAGGAAGCGCCGGTTTTCTCCAACCTCGCCTGTCTGTAACAGGAAGCCGTCGCCCCGGCGAAAGCCGGGGCGACGATCAGGTTCAGTGAGCGCAAAGGGAAATCAGTGCAGCCTTCATCGCGCGCACCTCTTCCACACTGCTCTGCTCGATGTCCGGCGCCAGATCGTTCAAGGCCGGATTCAGATACCGCATCGAAGACTTAATCACCGTGCGCGCCGACCCATGGCATTCATGCGCGCGGGTAAGCCGCATAACCTCGACAAGATTGCCTGATCGAATGCCGGCACCGGCCATGACCTTGATTCGATCACCGGCCTGCTTCACCAAACCGGCGATCACATGCGCGCCAGCCAGTGCACTCGCGCACCCACCCGATGTGAGCACCCGCTCGCAACCCAGCGCGAGGACCTTTTCCAGCGCCTGACCCATATCCGAACTTGCATCGATGGCGCGATGAAAGGTCACACCCAGCTTACCGGCCGCCTTCACCAATTCGCCGCAGCGCGGGTCGACGTTGCCATCCGCGTCCAGCGCGCCGATCACGACACCGTCATACCCCAACGCAACGCACGCCTCGATATCACGCCGCATGATGTCGAAATCAGCCTCCTCATAAAGAAAATCGCCGCCGCGTGGGCGCACCAGCACATACACCGGTATGCGCACGCGTTCGCGCACCACCGCCAGCATGCCGCGCGATGGCGTGATGCCACCCTCGGCCAGGCTGCTGCACAGTTCGACGCGATCGGCGCCACCTTCCTGCGCGGCCAGGGCGGAAGCCAGCGAGCCGGCGGCGATTTCGAGCAAGGGACGTGAGGTCATCAGGTATACGTCGTCTGATAAAGGCTGGGCGAAGCGAGCAAACGATCCTGCTGGTGCACATCGCACACGGCGTAGGTAAAACCTTTTTGGATGGCGTAGGCACCGCATTCGCCATCCCGGCGCAAGGCGAGAAAACCCACCTGCATGTCTTTGGTGGCCTGCGGGCGCTTCTTCACGATGCGGCGTACGGCTTCTTCGCAAGCCTCTTGCGGCGTGCGGCCTTGGCGCATCAGTTCCACCACCAGAAAGCTGCCCGCGTTGCGAATCACTTCCTCGCCCACACCGGTGGACGTCGCACCGCCCACTTCATTGTCGACATACAAACCTGCGCCAATGATCGGGCTGTCGCCCACGCGGCCGTGCAGCTTCCACGCCATGCCGCTGGTGGTGCAGGCGCCGGCCATGCGGCCGTTCGCATCCACCGCGAGCATGCCGATGGTGTCGTGATTGTTCTTGCCACCGGGCATACCAAGACTGTTTTGCAAGCTGCGGTGGTAGTCGATGTTTTCGCTGTTGGCGACCGGCGTGTACTTGGCCTGCTTGAGCCATTCGTGCCACGCCTTCTCCGACTCGGGCGTGAGCAGATGTTCTTTCTTGAAGCCCTGCTGCAAAGCGAACTCCAGCGCACCATCGGCTACCAGCAACACGTGCGGCGTGTTCTCCATCACCTTGCGTGCCACCTGGATGGGATGGCCGATATGTTCCAGCGCAGCGACGGCGCCACAGCTCCCGTCGCCGTCCATGATGCTGGCATCCAGCGTTACGTGGCCGTCCCGATCCGGATAACCCGCACGGCCCACGCTGTGATTGTGCAGATCCGATTCGGGCACCATCACGCCCGTCTCCACCGCATCCAGCGGCTTGCCACCCTTGCCGAGCACGCCCCACGCTGCGATGTTCGCCGGTACGCCGAAATCCCAGGTGGAAACGACACGCGCGCCGACATTGCCTGGAACGGAGCCGGCCAACGTCGCGGCGGCGCGGGATAGACGCGGCAAGGCCAGCGCGGAACTGGCCAACAACGTGGTCTTGAGGAAATTACGGCGATCGGTCATGGAAATCTCCGGTGGGCGGACACTGCATCATGGATGATAAACGGCGCGCCCGCATGGCTCGCAGGTCATACTCCTCAGGCCTGCGCCTCGGCCTGACGCGCCTTCTCCGGCAACGCCAGGCGCTTATTGTCTTCGTCGTACTCGATCAGCAAGACGCCTGAGTCGTGGCGGCCGGAGATGTCGACGAAGCACGCGCCGCCAATGAAGGGCTCCAGCGTCATCACCGATTTGAGTGGGGTGGCCACCACCATCTGAAAACCAAAATTCTCAAAAATGTTCATGGCGAGCGCGGTGAATTCGTTGTCGGCTTTGTCGAAGGCTTCATCCAGCACCACCGGCGCATAGCGCGGCAGATGACCGTCATCGCCGCCGAGCTGATAGCGCAATGCAGCGGCAAGACAGGTCGTGGCCAGTTTCTGGCGCTGGCCACCGGATTTGCCCGCGCCGCTGCGATACACCTCCACGGTGGCGAGGGAACCGGCGTCTTTTTCCACGCCCACGAACTCCACATGCTGGCGCACGTCCAGCACCTGCTCGCGCCAACGCTTGTGCTCGGGATCGTCCGCCGCCAATTTCGTCACGAGCTGGCGCAGCACGGCGAACTGCGCCTCCGCGCGCTCGCGGTCTTCGGTTTGATGCTGTGACAGCACTTCGCGCAGTTGCAACTGGAAGTCACGCACCTCGGGCAAATTGCGGTCGGTAAGTTCGATCTGCAGGATCGTGCCGCGGTTGAACGGCACCTGTTCCAGACTTTCGTTCACCTCTTCCATGCGCTGGCCGATCGATTTGCGCGCTTCGATCATGTGTTTCTGCAGCACCAGCAGGTTCTGCTTGCTCTGGCTTTGCAGAAGATCGAAAAAGCGCGCTTCGTGCTTGGGCAGACCATCCAATTCAAGGCGACGCAGGCGTGCGGTGAAGCCGTCCACCGATTCCATGCCAGGCGTGAAATCGGTGCTGTCCTGCGGCCATTTGCGGCAGAACGTGCGCAGGCATTCCTCGATGGTTTGCACGAGCGCGTTGTCCTGTTGCGCGTGCTCGGCAAGCGCCAGATTCAAACCATCCTTCACGTGGTTGATCTGGCGGTCGAGGTTGTCCAGTACCAATGCGGGATGCTGCGGCAAGCGCGCAGCGAGCGCCGCCATCTGCGTAGTAGAAAGTGTCAAGGCATGGGCGAGCGGCAGGCAGGATTCGCGCTGTCGCACAAACCCATTGCGTTCGCGCTCCAGCGACAAGCGCTCGGCCGAGGCATCTTCCAGCGTTTTAGCCGCGCGGCTACGCGCGATGCGTTCGCTGTCGAGCTGCCGCATGATGCCCTGCAGCGAGGTATCGCCCGCGCGCAATTGCTGCAACTGGTCGTCGATGTCGCCCAGGCGGCGCAGCTTGGGCGCCACGTCGATCTCCTCCCACTCCAGGTTGACCAGTTGCGAGGCGGCGAGCCGATGATCGCCATCGGCATCACGCGCTGCCTTCACCTTATCCAGCTCGGTGGCGTGGTGCGCAATCGCCTGTGCAAGCTCGTGTCCTTCACGCTCGAACAGAGAAAGCTTGTCGCGATTATCGAAGCCAAGCACCCAGTTGCGGCGATCATCCACCGCGCGGCGATCGTCCTTTTCATGACGATCGCCGCCATGCTTGACCAGCCCCTCGCGGGTGATAGCGCGGTCGGCATTGCGCAAGGCGGCGGCTGAATCCACGCAGGCGTAGTCGAAGCGCCGCGCCAGTTCCCGCGCAACCCATTCGCGATGCGCATGGTCATGAATATCCAGACGCTGCACCAGCGAGCGCGATCCCGGCGCGCGATTGTCGAGCGCATCGATGCGCCCCACGCGGTAATACACCAGTTTTCCACCCAGGTGAGTCTTGTTGATCCAGCTCGATACCTCTGCGTAGTGACGCTCGTCCACCAGCAACGAAAGCGCAAAACCATGCAGCACGCGCTCGATCGCTCCTCGCCATGCAGCGTGTTCCGGCTTCACCTGCAGCAGCTCGCCCACGAAGGGCAAGGTATTTTCAGAGCACCCTAGCGCTTCGCATAGGCGCGCGCGCATGGCCTGGATCGGACCGGGAATATTCGACGGATTGCGCTTCAGCGCCTCGATTTCGGCGCGCACACCCGCGAAGCGCTGAGTGACGTGATCGCGTTCGCGTTTGAGCGCGTCCATGCGATCTTCAAAGCCGGCCGCGCGTTCGCGCGCGCTGTCGAGCAGTTCACGCGAGCGGCCGACGATCTCGGCGAAGCCCTGCGCGGTGGATGGAACGTTCCAGCTCAATGCGGCGCACGCGCGTTCGGCTTTGTCGCGACGCTTCATGCGCTCGTCGCGCTCGCGCGACAGCTTCTCGTGCTCACGCTCGAGTTGATCGATCAGGTCCCCGCCTTGTTCGCGACGCTGCTGTTCCAGATCGGCCACGCGGCGGTCGTGATTCTCCACTGTCTGGCGACGCTGAGCGATCTCGCCTTCGAGCGCCACGTCGCGCACTTTCATTTCCGCCAAGCGCTCATCCACCAGCACCAGGCGGCGCTGCTCGCGCCAGGTGTCCACGCATAGATGCAGTTCGCGTAGCGTACTGGTCTGCCGTCGCAACGTCTGCAGACTTTCATGCCCTGAACGCGCCGGCGCCAGCGTGTCGACTTGTTCGCGCGCAATCACGACGGCTTTATGCGCGGCGTCCAATTCGCCGAAATCGGTTACCAGGCGATTGGCAGCGCCGAAGGTTTCCGGCTCGTCCAACATGAAGCTGCGCAGGAACGTGTTCAGATCTCCCAGGTTCTTGGCTGACTGCGTCTTGTGCAGCAGCTTTAGCGCCATCTCGTTCTGGATGCCGAGCAACCGACGAAAACGCTCGGCGTAGGCGGCGAAGGTGTCGAAGTGATGCACGTCCTCGCCCAGGCGAGCCTTGAGCCGGCGCAGGTCCAGATCGAACCCCTGCAGTTCGGCGGCCACATCGAACGCGCGCTCGCAGACCATGTAGTGCTTCTTGACGTCTGCCGTGGCGGAGCTGTTGCCGGCCACCCAGAACAAGCGGATCAGGCTGACGGTTTCACCCATCGCGTTGCGATATTCCAACACCAGCGCGGACCATGTGCTGCCTTTGCGCAAATACTGGGTGGCGATTTCTCCGGATTCACCATCATGTTGATCGGCCCACGCACCGCGCACATAGGAAATCAGGCTGCGATCGCGACCACTGCGTTCGGCTTCGCGCGCAGCGGCGTTGAAATCCACCAGATTGGGGGGCACCAGCAGCGCCGACATCGCGTCCAGCAAGGTAGATTTGCCCGAGCCCGACCGGCCCACGAACAAGAATCCACGCTCGGCGATCGGCACGTCGACGAGGCCGCTGAAGGTGCCCCAATTGAGCACCTGCAGGCGCCGCATGCGGAATTGTTCGTCGCGCGGATTGGGCAGATCGGAGAGGAACAGGCTCGGCGCGGCCTCGCGCTTGGGCTGCTTGCGTGTCGCCTTGGTCTTGGCCTTAACGTTCATCGGCAACGTCCTGCGTGGCGTCGTCCGCTTCGCGCAACTGACGGTAAACGTTCGCCAGATTTTGTACGTCTTCGGCAGAGAATAGAAGCTTCAACGCCGGCGATACCTCGTAGCGATCCTCGCTGCCACGCAGCTTTTCCAACACGTGGTTTTCCTTCATCTTGGCGATAGAGGCGGCGATGCGCTTGTTGAAACCGGCGCGGTCGGTGGAAACATTCTTTTCGTAGACGGAAAGCGCATCCACCAGAACACTTTCCTCGACCACGGCACGATGACCCTGCGCGTCGGCCTCGGCCAGCTGCTGACGCAGATACAAGAGCAGCACCGAGTCGATGAACGTGAGGGGTGACGAACGCAGCAGTACAGGTGTATCCAGTTCGCCCGTATCGGCCTGCCGCGTGAAGGCAACGCCCGCTTCGCGGTCGAGTACCAGCTCCAGAAACAGGTCGTTGAGATGCGCACGCAGTTGCGCTTCAAAGCGCAACACAGCGGACCACAACGGATTGTGCCGCCCATCGATGCTGGGGCCGATCAGCAACTGGCACAACGCGCGGCGTGCATCGAGCGGCAATGCGCCGGTGTCGCTCTCGAACAGTGCGCCGTTGCGCACCCGCTTTTGCTCGACCTCAACAGGGAGCGCTTCGTTTTCAAGCAAATTCATGGCGTTTCTCTTTCAGAAACCACACTAACGGAATGCGCGCCTGGCGCCACTGACCGTCGCCGCCTTTCCAGCGCACGGCCTCCTGTTCGTTGCCGATGACGCCATGACGCGTCGCCAGTGAAAGGTACCCCACCAGGCTGCCCAAGCCCTGTTCAGGCGGTTTGTGCGCAAGCACATCGCCGATGGAAAGCTGATCGTGCTCGGCCAATAGCGCGTGCAGGTCGCGTCGCAGGCTGCGGAAATCGATTTCCGACTGCGAGACCAGTTCGCTCACGCTATCGAGCGTGATGGCTGCACCATCGCTGCGCACGATGCGGCCATCCACCCGGCTGGTGCGTGGATCGTGCAGGCGCCACTGCGATAACGAGCGCAAGCGACTGGTAGTGAGTTGCAACGTGTAGGGCGTACGCTGGCGTGCATTGACTGAGTCGCGCAGTTGCAGCGCTTCGCCTTGCGCCTGTTTCAGCAGTTGATTCAGGCGGCGCTGTTCCAGATAGCCCCGGCTCTGCACAAAGCCACGCAGGCTGCGTGCAAACTGCTGCAATACGTCGTGCACATGGCTGCCGCGTTCCAGCATCACCCCGGTGAACCCGCGCAGGAACTGCCGCTCGTGACGTTGCAGTTTCTTGGCGAAGTTGCGCGACAGTACGTTTTCCAGCGCGGCATCGAGTTGTGCGCTCTGCTCCATATCGTTGAGCAGGCTCCAGAACGCATGGAAGCTGCGACCGGCTTCGCTTTCGGCGATCACGTCGACACCCTCGAACAGGCGATCGAGCACGTCGCCGCGCTGGCCTTCGTCGTCGATGATGCGTTCGCGAAATTCGCGGTTGAGCTTTTCGAAATCGTCGCGCACGCGGCGGAAATCTTCGGCCAGCTCGTCGGCCAGCTGGATCACCTCGCGGGCGCGTTCGAGCGCGCGCTTGCCATCCAGCGCAGCCACTTTGCCGCTGCTGACGCGCGATATCTCCACGTCCAGCCGATCGCGTTCGGCATAGAGGGCTTCCAGACGCGTGGTCGGATCAGTTTCAGTCTGTTCGGCCAGGCGCACCAGTTGCTGGATCACCAGCGACAGACGGCTTTCGGTAGCGGCGCTGCGTGGCGTGTCGAGCGTACTGACGAAGCGAATCGCCTGCGCGGTCTGCGCGGCAAGTTCGTACTCCTCTTCGCTGGCGCCCTCCGGCAAGCGCCGCTCCAGGTAGCCCTTGGCCAGCCAATCGGCAACATACGCCTGCGCGGTGCGTGGCAATTCGCGCGGAAGATCGGAGGCATTGATGGCATCGAGGTGATGTTGCAAGCGCTCGAACAGCACGGAGGCGCTGAGCTTGCGCTCGCCATTCATCAAGAGGGTTTGCAGCAGGCCGATGATTTCCGGCGCGTGGTCGGCCGCAAGCAGGCGCCAGAGTGCTTCTTCGCGAAGACGGCGGTAGGTGGCGATCCTCTCTTGAAGCTTCATGTTTCCGGCCCCCTCTCCCCTCCGGGGAGAGGGCTGCGGTGCGGGGACACGCTCGCCTTGAATTTCATCATCGCCCTGTTTGCTTATTGATCTTTCCAAGAAGCTGCATTTATACGCGAGGTTGCTCCCCTTACCCCAACCCTCTCCCGAATGGGAGAGGGAGCGAAGGTCACTCGCCGCGCAGCCGAACATCTCCAGGCAGCATATCGATGCGGCCCTGGCGCGCTTCGCGCTGGGCTTCGAAGAAGCGCTGGATCTGCTGGCACACGGGCAAGGTGTTTTCGCGCGCAATGGCCGAAACGAGGAACCACGGCTGCGTCCAACCCAAGCGCTTGACGACCTCTTCGGCCACGGCCTGGCGTTCGTCTTGCGGCAGCACATCGGCTTTGTTCAGCACCAGCCAGCGCGGACGCTGCAGCAGTTCCGGATCGAACTTCTCCAGCTCGTGCTCGATGGCGTGCACTTGCTCGGCCGCGTCAGAGCCATCGATCGGCGCGATGTCCACGATGTGCAACAACAGGCGTGTGCGGGACACGTGGCGCAGGAATTGGATGCCCAGGCCCGCGCCTTCCGCCGCGCCTTCGATCAGGCCGGGAATGTCGGCAATCACGAAACTTTGCTCGGGACCAAGGCTCACCACACCGAGGTTCGGATGCAGCGTGGTGAAGGGGTAATCCGCCACGCGTGGCGTCGCAGCCGAAACAGCGCGGATGAAGGTGGACTTGCCGGCATTGGGAAAGCCCAACAATCCCACGTCCGCCAGCAGTTTCAATTCCAGCTTCAGCTCGCGCACTTCGCCCGGCGTACCCGGTGTGGCCTTGCGGGGGGCGCGGTTCACCGAGCTCTTGAAGTGGATGTTGCCCAGTCCACCCTTGCCGCCCTGCGCCACCAGCAGGCGCTGGCCGTGCGCGGTGAGGTCGCCAATGGTTTCATCCGTGTCGACGTTGGTGACGACGGTACCGACCGGCACGCGGATGGTGTTGTCCTCGCCGCCCTTGCCATACATGTCGCTGCCCATGCCGTTCTGGCCGCGCTGTGCCTTGAAGCTGCGCTGGTGGCGGAAGTCGATGAGCGTGTTCAGTCCCTCGTCGGCAATCAGCCACACCGAGCCGCCGGAACCGCCGTCGCCGCCGTCAGGACCACCGAAGGGAATGAATTTCTCGCGGCGGAAGCTGATGCAGCCGTTGCCGCCGTCTCCCGCATGCACTTTGATGATCGCTTCGTCGACGAATTTCATGGAATGGGGCGCCAGCAGTCGGAAATCGTTAATCGGAGATCGTACCCTCCAGGCCGTCATTCCCGCGAAAGCGGGAATCCATCTTGCTCTTCGACGAATGGCAAAATTGGATTCCCGCTTTCGCGGGAATGACGGCCCCGAGGGCACGGCGGACATCGGCTTCGATGATTGACGACACCGCCCATAAAACAAAAGCCCCGCCAAGGCGGGGCCTTCGTTGTCGCGTCAAGGCCAAATCAGCCCTTGACGACGTTGACGTACCTGCGGTTTTTCTCGCCGCGGACTTTGAACTCGACCGTGCCGTCGACCAGCGCATAGAGCGTGTGGTCACGGCCCAGGCCCACGCCGGTACCGGGATGGAACTGGGTGCCGCGCTGACGCACGATGATGTTGCCGGCTTCGATGGCCTGGCCACCGTAGATCTTTACGCCGAGGTATTTCGGGTTCGAATCGCGACCGTTGCGGGATGAACCTACGCCTTTTTTATGTGCCATGACTGTTTACTCCGGCTATATCAGGCGTTGATGCCCGTGATCTCGACTTCGGTGAAATGCTGACGATGTCCCTGCTGCTTCTTGTGATGCTTGCGGCGGCGGAACTTGATGATGCGGACCTTATCGGCGCGACCGTGCTTGCGGACGGTAGCGCTGACCGTGGCGCCGGTGACGACCGGGGCACCAACGGTGACGGACTCACCGGAACCGACCAGCAGCACCTGGTCAAACTTCACGCTGGCGCCCTCTTCGGCGTTCAAGAGCTCCACGCGCAGGACATCACCCTGCTGGACGCGGTACTGCTTGCCGCCGGTCTTGATGACTGCATAACTCATGGGAATGGCCCTTCTGTCGTTATTCTCTTGGGGTTCGCTTACGACCCTTGCAGGCGCAGCGAACTGGCGATTTTAGCGACAGCCCCACCCCTGGTCAATCACTGACCAGGCCCCGGTTATTGACCCTGGCCCCCGCCGGTGCCCGGGCAGCGGCCCTGGCTGTCCAGTTTTCCCTCCTTCTGCAGCGCCGCGAACATGTCCGAGGTGCGCTGGCGCCCCCATTCTTGGCCGCTCTGGGCGGCCTCGGCCATGGTGGCGGGCATCTGGGTAACCAGCTTCTGGCCCAGCGCAGACTTGTAGAACTTGATCAGGCCGTCCACCTCCTCCGCGCTGAAGTGGTGCTGATAGGCCGGAATCATGGCGGTGAGCAGCTGGTTGACCCCGTCCTTGTCGATGTAGGTCTGCCAGTAGT
Organism: Dyella monticola; assembly: GCF_003363155.1. Lineage (GTDB taxonomy): Bacteria > Pseudomonadota > Gammaproteobacteria > Xanthomonadales > Rhodanobacteraceae > Dyella_B > Dyella_B monticola. Next base: position 10,087 of record NZ_QRBE01000024.1, read on the forward strand.
TGGCCGGCACGCAAGGCAGTTGCTGGCTCATCATCGCGGCCATCTGGTTGTTCATGACGGTGAACTGGCCCGGCACGTCCATCACCTGCATCAGTTCCCGCACCTGCGCCTCGGTCGGCTGCGCGGCGAAGGCGTTACCGCCTGCCAGCATGACGCACAACCCCAGGCCCATCACCCATTTGCCAGCCATACGCCACTCTCCACGACCAGAATTGAAAAATCCAAGCGGGCGAGGATAGTCGCCTGCCTGGCTGCTGCCTAGGGATGCGCCGGGCCTGCGCGCCGTCTATCTGCTGACAGAACGCTGTCAGCAAGCTTTGGTGCACAGCCGCTGTCCGTAACCGGACCCTTGTTATAGTGCGCGGTCCCCCAAATAGTTCAGCGTGATGGACACCATACGCATCCGCGGCGCGCGCACGCACAACCTCAAGAACATCGACCTGGACCTGCCCCGCGATCGGCTGATCGTGATCACCGGCCTGTCCGGTTCGGGCAAATCCTCGCTGGCCTTCGACACCATCTACGCCGAGGGTCAGCGGCGTTACGTGGAATCGCTGTCGGCCTATGCGCGGCAATTCCTGTCGATGATGGAAAAGCCGGATGTCGATCACATCGAAGGCCTGTCGCCGGCGATTTCGATCGAACAGAAATCCACCTCGCACAACCCGCGCTCGACCGTGGGCACCATCACCGAGGTCTACGACTACCTACGCCTGCTCTACGCACGCGTCGGCACACCGCGTTGTCCCGACCACGGCATTGCGCTGGAAGCGCAAACCGTGAGCCAGATGGTGGACAGCACGCTGGCGCTGAACCCTGAAAAGCGCTTCATGCTGCTGGCGCCGGTGATCCGCGAGCGCAAGGGCGAGCACGTGCAGGTGTTCGAGCAATTGCGCGCACAGGGCTTCGTGCGTGCGCGCGTGGATGGTGCGGTGTATGACCTCGACGCCGTGCCACCGCTCACCTTGCGCCAGAAACACACCATCGAAGTGGTGATCGACCGCTTCCGTCCGCGCGACGACATCAAGCAGCGCCTGGCCGAATCGTTCGAAACCGCGCTGCGGCTGGGTGACGGCCTGGCCATCGTGGTGGACATGGACGATACGAAGGCGAGCGAGCAGTTGTTCTCCTCGCGCTATTCCTGCCCAGTGTGCGATTACTCGCTGCCGGAACTGGAACCGCGCCTGTTCTCGTTCAACTCGCCCGTCGGCGCCTGCCCTGCCTGCGACGGCCTGGGCGTTACGCAAGTGTTCTCGGCCGAACGCGTGGTGCACCATCCCGAACTCTCGCTCGCTGGCGGTGCGATCCGTGGCTGGGATCGGCGCAATGCACACTACTTCCAGCTCATCCTGTCGCTGTCCAAGCACTACGGTTTCGATGTTGAAACGCAGTGGCAGAAGCTGCCCAAGACCGTGCAGCAGGCGGTTCTGTACGGCAGCGGCAAGGAGAAAATCGGCTTCCGTTATCTCACCGAACGCGGCGGAAAGGTCACGCGCGAGCACGCGTTCGAAGGCATCCTTCCGAATCTGGAGCGGCGCTACAAAGAAACCGAATCACCCGCCGTGCGCGAGGAGCTGGCGAAATACATCAGCGATCAACCCTGCCGCGAATGCGAGGGGCAACGCCTGAATCGTTCCGCACGCAACGTATTCGTCGCCGATCACTCGCTACCCACGCTCACCGCACGCTCCATCGACGATGCGCTGGCGTTCTTCGAAACGCTCACGCTCAGCGGCTGGCGTGGCGAGATCGCGGTGAAGATCGTGAAAGAGATCCGCGAACGCCTGAGCTTCCTCAACGACGTGGGCCTCAACTATCTCACGCTCGATCGCCAGGCCGACAGCCTGTCCGGCGGTGAAGCGCAACGTATTCGCCTCGCGTCGCAGATCGGCGCCGGCCTGGTCGGTGTGATGTACGTGCTGGACGAGCCATCGATCGGCCTGCACCAGCGTGACAACGAACGCCTGCTCGGTACGCTCACGCGCCTGCGCGATCTGGGTAACACGGTCATCGTGGTCGAACACGACGAAGATGCGATTCGCGCGGCCGATCACGTGCTCGATATCGGCCCCGGTGCCGGCATCCACGGCGGGGAAATCGTCGCACAGGGTTCGCTCAAGGATGTGCTTGCATCGCCGCGCTCGGTCACTGGCCAGTATCTTTCCGGCAAGCGCGCGATCAAAGTGCCGCAAGAACGTCGCGAACAGCTCGACAAGGATTCCTGGCTGCATCTGCGCGGCGCCAGCGGCAACAACCTCAAAAACGTGGATCTGTCGATTCCCGCCGGCTTGTTCACCTGTGTCACCGGTGTATCGGGCTCAGGCAAATCCACCTTGATCAATGACACGCTGTTCGCGCTCGCTGCAGCGGAGTTGAACGGCTCAAGCGTGCAGCCCGCAACGTACAAGGCGATCGAAAACCTTGAGCTGTTCGACAAGGTGGTGGATATCGATCAATCCCCGATCGGCCGCACGCCGCGCTCGAACCCGGCCACGTACACCGGCCTGTTCACGCCGCTACGCGAACTGTTCGCGCAGGTACCCGAAGCGCGCTCGCGCGGTTATACGCCGGGCCGTTTCAGCTTCAACGTGCGCGGCGGCCGCTGCGAGGCCTGCGAAGGCGACGGCATGATCAAGGTGGAGATGCACTTCCTGCCGGACGTGTACGTGCCGTGCGATGTGTGTCATGGCAAGCGCTACAACCGCGAAACGCTGGAGATTCTCTACAAAGGCCACACCATCGCCGACGTGCTCGACATGACGGTGGAAGATGCCGCCAAGCTGTTCGAGAACGTACCGGTGATCGCACGCAAGCTCGACACGCTACGCGCCGTGGGCCTGGATTACATCAAGCTCGGCCAGAGCGCGACCACACTCTCCGGCGGCGAAGCGCAGCGCGTGAAACTGTCCAAGGAATTGTCCAAGCGCGATACAGGCCGCACGCTCTACATTCTCGATGAGCCCACCACGGGTTTGCATTTCCACGACATCGAGCAATTGCTGGATGTGCTGCATCAACTCGTCGACCAAGGCAACACGGTGGTGGTGATCGAGCACAACCTCGATGTCATCAAGACGGCGGACTGGATCGTGGATCTCGGGCCGGAAGGCGGCGCCGGTGGCGGACGCATTCTGGTAACCGGCACACCGGAAACGGTCGCCGACACGGCCAGTTCGCACACCGGCCGTTTCCTGGCCTCGCACCTGAAACCGGCGAAGGTGTCGCGCATCAAAACCGAGAACGGCAACGGCAAGGCCAAACCCAAACGCAAGGTAGCGTCATGACCACGGCAATCGATGCTTCTGCCGCGCAAGCCCCGCTCTATACGGCAACCATCAGCGTGCGCTGGCGCGATCTGGACGCGTTCAATCACGTCAACAATTCCACCTACCTCACCTACCTGGAAGAAGCGCGCGTGCAGTGGCTGCAGCATCTTCCGGGGCCGTGGTCCAGCGAACACGCCATGCCGGTGATGGCGGCCAGCGAACTCAACTATCGCCTGCCGATCGAATGGCCCGGCGCGATTCACGTGCAACTGTTCTGCGCACGCATGGGCAACAGTTCCATGACGATTGCGCATCGCATCGTCGATGCGGCCGATAACGGCAAGCTCTACAGCAACGGCCACGTGGTGATGGTGTGGATGGATCCGGCAACCGGAAAATCCGTGCCCTTGCCACAGGCGATCAGGGATGCCGCATTGCGCTGATTGAAACACCCCCCAACCTTCAAGGAGTCACGCATATGGAAATACAACCTTACTTGTTCTTCGACGGTCGCTGTGAAGAAGCCATCGTTTTCTACCAGCAAGCGCTCGGTGCACAGGAAGTGATGAAGATGCGCTTCAAGGATGCGCCTCCCAGTGCCGGTTATCAGCCTTCGGCAGATGTCGCCGACAAGATCATGCATGCCACGTTGGCGATTGGCCGTACGCACGTGCTGATGTCCGATGGGCAAGCCGACGAAGGCAAGAAAACGGTGCACTCCGGCTTCAGCCTTTCGGTCACCGCAGACGACGTAGCGTCCGGCGAAAAATACTTCAACGCGCTCGCGGAAGGTGGCCAAGTAACCATGGCGTTTCAGAAGACCTTCTGGACCGATGGGTTTGGCATGCTGGTGGATAAGTTTGGGGTGGCGTGGATGGTGAATGTGGTGCAGCTAGGTGCGCAGCACTGAATTATGCCGCTGGGTGTGGCATTGCCTGCGGCGCTTTCGGACCCTAAAGGGCCCGAGTCCCTTTTCTTTGCTGGCCCAAAGAAAAGTAACCCAAAGAAATGGCCTGACGAGCTCATGGCGTTAGGTGGGTTACAAGCCTGGACGTTTATCGCCTTGCTTTGATCGATGGCGGGCCAAGCTTAGGCTACCCCGCTATACCGCGAGCGCCGAAGCGCTGAGGGCTTAAAGCAAACCTCGCACAGCTCAGTCATCGGCAAGAAGCGTTGGCCAGCGGGGCTTTAAGCCCTCAGCGTTTCGACGCTCGCGGTATGGCGAGGACGTAAAACCTAAGGCGAGCAACTCACTCGACTGGCCATGCACCTCCAGGCTTTTCCCTTACTCATGCCGCGAGCCTTTGAAGGCCTCACCGCCTGGCCGCGTTGCGGTATAGCGGAATCGTAGAACCCGAGGCGAGCAAGCCACTCGACTGGCCATACACGTCAGGGCTTTTACCTCACCCATGCTGAGAGCCTTTGAGGCCATTTCTTTGGGTTACTTTTCTTTGGGCCAGCAAAGAAAAGTGACTCGGTCCTTCAGGACCGAAAGCGCCGCAGGCAATGCACAACAACTCTTTGGGCCAGCAAAAAAGCCCGTTCGCTCCGCGACCGAAAGCGCCACAGGCAATCCCCCATATCCGCGCGACCCAGACTGAACACCCCCCACCCTATTCAGCAAACCCCCATAAAAACGTAGGTATCAGCAGTTTTAAGACCAGCCCTACGCCCCATCCGACCGTAATCATCCACGGCTGACTGACCCAGACCTAAGCGATTTCTACCATTTGCTCATCCCAAACGACTGGTGAGGAGCACTCTCATGAACGTGGTAAATCGCACTATCCGGAACACCTCGACGAACATTTCGCCGACCCCGGCGAAGGCAACGGAAAGCCACAAGAAAAGCCGTTTCGCACGCAGCCTGATCGCGGCCGCGCTGGCGGAGGCGATCATGATCGGCTCGGCGATGGCCAGCGGCGCGGCGCCGACTGACTACACCATCGCAGTGACCGACGAGGACACCAGCAGCGACAGCAGCAAGATGACCTCCCGCTCCGCTTCGCCCAGCCAGATGTTTGCCATGGGCACTACGGGCATCGGCGCCATGGATGTATCCGATCCGACGATTGCCATCGAAGGCACGCGCGGCCTGAACTACGCGTCGTTGAACAATGCCGATCCAGACACAACGACCGCGTTGGCCATGGGTGTGAGCTCCAATGCCAGCGGTGGCAATGCGGTCGCCATCGGCGTGCAGACCGTCGCGAACTCCGACAATTCCGTCGCCATGGGCAACCAGGCGAGTACCGGAGCGGGCCAGGATTATTCCGTCGCGGTCGGTTCGAAAGTGGCTACCAACGGTACGCAAGCCGTGGCGCTGGGTGCAAACGCCCAGGCCAACGCGGATAACGCCCTGGCCGTCGGCAGCAACAACACCTTGGCGTTGGGCGAGAGCTCGATCGCCATGGGCAATGGCGCACGAGCGAATAGCGGCGCGACCAACGCCATCGCCATGGGTACCGGCGCAAGCGTGGCCCGCAATGTCACCGATGCGATCGCGCTGGGTACCGGTGCCAGCGTAGCTGCGGGTGCCTACGGTAGCGTGGCCCTGGGTGCCGGCTCCATTGCCAACCGCGTGAATGCGGTGTCCGTCGGCGCGGCCGGTGCGGAACGCCAGATCATCAACGTGGCGGCCGGTACGCAGCTTACGGATGCGGTGAACGTGAGCCAGCTCAAGGGCGTGACCGACACCTTGGGCGGCGGCGTCGGCGTGGCACCGGATGGCAGCATCACGCCGGCGTCGTTCACGGTGAATGGCACCAGCTACTCCACCGTCCAGCAGGCCCTGCAAGCGGCGGCGGCGTCTGGCGGCGACGGCGGTACCGATCCCAATGCCGTGCGTTACGACATGAATACGGATGGCTCGGTGAACTATGGTTCGGTGACGCTGGGTGGTTCCGCTTCGGCTCCGGTGGTCCTGACCAACGTAGCGGACGGCAAAAATCAGTACGACGCCGTCAACTTCGGCCAGCTGAGCGATCTGCAAGGTCAGTTCAACAACTTGAACCAGAGCGTGACCACGATCGGCGATCGCGTCACCAACATCGAGAACAACGGTGGCGGTAATGGTGGCGGTGGCAGCACCCCGTGGAACTACGATGCGCAGGGCAACACCATCGTCAACGTCGGCGACGGCGCGGTGAACGCAGGCAGCAAGGATGCGGTCAACGGTTCGCAGTTGGCTGCCACGGCGCAGAGCACGGCCGACGCCCTGGGCGGCGGTTCCAAGCTCAACGCCGACGGCACGATCAGCACCCCGACCTACACGATCGGCGGCAAGCAGGTGAGCGGCGTCGAAGGTGCTGTCAATCAGCTCGACCGGCGCATCGATGGCCTGCAAGGCCAGGTCAACGGCATGCAGAACCAGATCAACAACACTGCACGCAATGCGTACTCCGGCATTGCCGCTGCCACGGCGCTGACCATGATTCCGGGTGTCGACGTAGGCAAGACGGTGTCGGTGGGCGCGGGTGTCGCCAACTACAAGGGCTACACCGCTGCGGCGCTGGGTGCGGAAGCGCGCGTCAGCGAAAACTGGAAGGTGCGTGGCGGCGTGGGCCTGTCCAGCAGCGGCAACACGGTGGGTGTGGGCGCGTCGTTCCAGTGGTAATGCGAGTGCGGGCAGAGCCAAGGCTCCGCCCGTCTCGATCAGTTCTTACAAGATGATTGATGCTTCGTTCCTTGAGCCTGGCCTTCGCCAGGCTCTTTTTTTTTTGCGTCACGGCGCGACCGGATGTTCGTCACGCTGACCAGGGTGACGTTGCGACAACGGCATCTCGGTCTGCATCGCAGCGATGGCTCCTTGCAACGACTGCATCTGGGCCCGCATCGCTGCCACGGTCTCTTGCAACGCCCCCAGTGCAAGGAACAGTTGCCCGCCATTGATCGCGTCGGTACTGCCAGCGGTGATGTCGCCATCGTCCACGTTGACGATCTTGCGTTCATGGCCAATGTTGCCCACCGAGACGGTATCGGCGCCGTCTGCGAGCGAGTTGACGCCGATCGCCACGCTATTGGGGCCTGACGCGCGCGAATCGGTACCAATCGCCACGGACGTTGACCACAAGGCAATGGCGGCCGATCCGATCGCCACGGCATAGGGGCCCCTGGCACTAGCGGCCGGTCCGATCGCCACCGCATTGAGGCCCGCTGCACCGGCGTCCGGACCGGTGGAATTGACTTTGACGTACTTGAGGCTCGCGCTCAGATCGATGCTCAGGCTGTCGATGGCGCCATTGAGCTGATCCACGTTCACCGCATCGCTTCCGGCCACGCCGGCCGCCACATTCATCACTCCCACCGGCATGCCCAGGTCGCCGAGCGAGATGATGCTCTTGGTGGCGTTGCTGTAGGTCACTGCCAGGGACACGCCGGTATCCGGATCGTAGACGCCGCTGTCGCGCAATCCGTTTTGCAGCGCATAAAGCTGCGAGCCGTTCACGGCATCCGTGCTGGTGGACGAGATGACGCCCGCGTCCATGTTCACGATCTTGCGCGTGAACCCGGAGCCATCCGTCGCTGCACTACCCACAGAAACGGTGTCGGCTCGGTCTGCCAGAGAATTCACGCCAAGAGCCACGGCGTTGGCGACTGATGCGATTGCCTGGCGTCCAAGCGCTACGGAGTAGTCAGCAGCCGCTGACGCGCCGCTGCCAATGGCAGTTGTGCGATCACCGCTTGCATCGCTCTTGAAACCTATAGCAACGCCATTGGCATTCAAGGCACCGGAGAACGCACCCAGCGCCACTGACTGCGTGCCAGTCGCTTGAGCACCACTGCCGATTGCCATTGATCTAGAACCGGTCGCGCTAGCAACCTCGAAGCCCAGCACTTTGATAAAGGCATCGTCCAGGGGCGCCAGCGTACCGATGGACTGCAGGTCCATGTCGTCACCTGCATTCGCGATATCAGCGATGTCGTCGCGGGAAGACTTCCGCACCCGGACCGGCACCGGCGAATGTCCAACCCGTTGTCGCGTTGGCGCGCGGGCCACGTTCTTGACCACCGTGGCCTTGCGGCTACTGGCTACCACGTTGCGCGCTTTGGATGGCACTGAATGTTGGGAATGACCGTTGTGCTTTTTCATGGCGACGCGTCCTTATCAGCAATGCAGGAAGGAGTGAGGTTGTGCGCCATGTAGACACGCGTCATTGCGATGGTGCTTCGACACGCTGCGTTCTTGAAAACAGTCACGCGCTCAGCACCGGCCCGCTTAGGCGTGCGCGTGCGTTCACATCGCGGAATGTCGAGAGGCTTCTCCAGCGCAGCGGGCGGTACCCGGCCTATCGCGGTCGAAAGAACTAAGCGCTGGCGAAACGATGCAGCAATCGGTCGACGGAATCCCTCCGTAAAGCAAACGCGCGAAACGCACCGTCCTTCGCCACTTGCTATCGCCGTAGCAAGGCGGTCAAAGCGTCGCTAAGCATGTTGCCGCCCGATGACACGAGGGCTGTGACTTACAAGCTGAAACGGATAACGCGGTCTACGATCAGCGCTGCGCATGCATCCGTGGGATGCACGGCAGCGGCGAACTTCGCACACGCGCTGATAATCCAGTGTGAAAAGAATGCCAATAGCTGATTATGTGGATGCTGTGCATCACACGTCGGTGATGCATGGCGCTTAGCACTTTACGCTCGCAAAAAACAAAGACACTGAGTCCCGGCTTTCGCCGGGACGACGAGGTGACTATTCGGTTTCTTGTAGCTATTTCAAATTCGGTAAAGCCGTGAATGTGCGTTTCGTCGCCGTGGCACGTGTCTACCATGCCGCCTTCTCCCCTGCTCGCACAGGGGAGAGCGCAAGCCATCCAGCTTGCCGTCACTGTTGCGACGCATGCCCACCTGGCTGACTGCACAGCAGCGGCAACACGGTGGGCGTGGGCGCGTCGTTCCAGTGGTAAGGCAAATGCGGGCGGAGCCGAGGCTCCGCCCGCTTCGATCAGCTATTACAAGGTGATGGATGTTTTGTTCCTTGAGCGTGGCCTTCGCCAGACTCTTTTTTTGTGCGTCACGGCGCGGCCGGATGTTCGTCAAGCTGACCCGACTGACGGTGCAACAATGGCATCTCGGTCTGTATCGCTGTCATGGCTCCTCGCAACGACTGCATTTCGGCCTGCATCTCGGCGCGCAATTCGGATCGTATCGCTGCCACGGCCGCTTGGAACGTCCCCAACGCATTGAACAATTGCCCACCGTTGATCGCGTCGGTGCTGCCATCGCTGATGTCACCATCGTCCACGTTGACGATCTTGCGTTCGTTGCCAATGCTGCCCACCGATACGGTATTGGCACCGGTTGCGGCCGAGTTGATGCCAATCGCCACGCTATTGGTGCCCGACGCGCGCGCACCCGTACCGATCGCCACGGCACCGGCTATCGTGGCACTGGCCGCCGATCCGATCGCCACTGCATTGGCGCCCGTGGCATTGGCGTCCGCCCCGGTGGCGTTGACTTTGACGTACCGGAGGCTCGCGCTCAGGCTGTTGGTCAGCGTGGTGATGGCGCCGTTGAGCTGATCCACGTTCACCGCATCGTTGGGCGCCAGACCGGTCGCCACATTCATCACTTCCACCGGCGTGCCCAGGTTGCCGAGCGAGATGATGTTCTTGGTGGCGTTGCTGTAGGTCACCGCCAGCGACTGGCCGGTGCCGGGGTCGATCACGCCGCCGTTTTCCAATGCATCCTGCAGATTGCTGAGTGCTTGGTCGGTGGCGTTCAACTGCGAGCCGTTGATCGCGTCCGTGCTGGTCGCCGAGACCTCGCCGAGCGCAACATTGACGATCTTGC
>NZ_QRBE01000025.1 GCF_003363155.1 Dyella monticola
CTGCGGCATCGGACCGTCCGCCGCCGAGCACACCAGGATCGCGCCGTCCATCTGCGCCGCACCCGTGATCATGTTCTTCACGTAGTCGGCGTGGCCCGGGCAGTCCACGTGCGCATAGTGACGGTTCGGCGATTCGTATTCCACGTGCGCCGTCGAGATCGTGATACCGCGCGCCTTTTCTTCCGGCGCCGCGTCGATCTGGTCGTACGCCTTGAATTCGCCACCGAACCGCTCCGCGCCGATCTTCGTCAGCGCAGCCGTCAGCGTCGTCTTGCCGTGGTCAACGTGACCGATCGTGCCCACGTTTACGTGCGGCTTGGTCCGTTCGAATTTACCCTTTGCCATGGTTCAAACCTCTGAAAGAACTGTGTTGTTTGGAGAAGAGGGCCTTATCAAGCCTTCTTCATGACCTGTTCGGCGATGTTGTTCGGTGCCGGTTCGTAGTGATCGAATTCCATCGTGAAGGTGGCTCGACCCTGCGTTTGCGAGCGAAGCGCCGTGGCATAACCGAACATCTCACCAAGCGGAATCATCGCGTTGATGGTCTTGCCCGACGGCGTGTCATCAGAACCTTGCAGTACACCACGACGACGGCTTACATCGCCCATGACGTCGCCGAGATAATCCTCAGGCGTCACGATCTCGACCTTCATGATCGGCTCGAGCAGGATCGGCCGCGACTGCTTCGCACCTTCCTTGAAGAGCTCACGGAACGCGCCATGCGCGGCGATCTTGAAGGCCATTTCCGACGAGTCGACGTCGTGGTAAGAACCGAACACCAGCTTGGCCTTCACGCCCACCACTGGGAAGCCAGCAAGCTGACCGCTGGTGATGGATTCGCGCAGGCCCTTTTCCACCGACGGGATGTATTCCTTCGGAATCACACCGCCCGTAATGTCATTGACGAACAGGAAGTCATTCTTCACGTCCGGGTCCTTGCGGTCAGCCTCGTCCATCGCAGAGAACTCGATGACCACGTGACCGTACTGACCCTTACCACCGGATTGCTTGGCGTGCTTGAAGTCCGCCTTGTAAGCGCCCTGAATCGTCTCGCGATAAGCCACCTGCGGCTTACCAACGTTTGCCTCCACGTTGAACTCGCGACGCATGCGGTCGACGAGGATATCCAAGTGCAGCTCGCCCATGCCGGCAATGATAGTCTGACCCGATTCTTCGTCCGTGCGTACGCGGAATGACGGATCTTCGGCAGCCAGACGGCCCAGCGCGATGCCCATCTTTTCCTGGTCGGACTTGGTCTTCGGCTCGACCGCCATCGAAATCACCGGCTCCGGGAACGTCATGCGTTCCAGGGTGATGATGTGATCCTGCGAACAAAGCGTGTCGCCGGTGGTGCAGTCTTTCAGGCCGACCGCTGCAGCGATATCGCCGGCGCGAACTTCCTTGATTTCCTGGCGCTCGTTTGCGTGCATCTGCAGGATACGGCCGATGCGCTCTTTCCGCGACTTCACCGGGTTGTACACGGCGTCGCCAGAATTCAGCGTACCTGAGTAGACGCGAAAGAACGTCAGCGAGCCGACGAACGGATCGGTCATGATCTTGAACGCGAGCGAGGAGAACGGTGCGTTGTCGTCAGCCGTGCGGCTGGCTTCATTATCGTTCTCGTCGACACCCTTGACCGGCGGACGATCGGCCGGCGACGGCAGCAACTGGATCACCGCGTCGAGCATGGCCTGCACGCCCTTGTTCTTGAAGGCCGTGCCACAGAACACAGGGATCAGCGTGTTCGCCAGCGTGCCGGCGCGCAGACCCTTGATGACGTCCTGCTCGGAGAGATCACCCTCTTCCAGGTACTTGTTCATGAGTTCTTCGGACGTTTCCGCGGCCGACTCCACCATGAAGTTGCGCGCCTTTTCGGCAGCGTCTTTGAGGTTGGCCGGAATGTCCTGGTATTCGAACTTCATGCCCTGGGATTCCATATCCCAGATGATCGCTTTCATCTTGATGAGGTCGATCACGCCTTCGAAGTTGTCTTCGGCACCGATCGGCACCTGCATCGGCACCGGGTGTGCACCCAGGCGCGACTTCAGCTGATCCACGACCTTGCTGAAGTTTGCACCCGTACGATCCATTTTGTTGACGAACGCAAGGCGAGGCACGTTGTACTTGTTGGCCTGACGCCACACCGTCTCGGACTGCGGCTGCACACCACCTACAGCACACAGCACGAACACCGCACCATCGAGCACGCGCAGCGACCGCTCCACCTCAATGGTGAAGTCCACGTGACCTGGTGTATCGATGATGTTGAAGCGATGTTCCGGCAGGGAGCGATCCATACCTTTCCAGAACGCCGTCGTTGCCGCCGACGTAATGGTAATCCCACGCTCCTGCTCCTGTTCCATCCAGTCCATGGTCGCGGCACCGTCGTGCACCTCGCCAATCTTATGACTGACGCCGGTGTAGAACAGGATGCGCTCCGTGGTGGTGGTCTTGCCGGCATCGATGTGGGCCATGATGCCGAAGTTTCGGTAGCGCTCAATGGGGGTGGTGCGTGCCACGATACTAACCTCGAATCCGTGCCGTAGTACTTACCAGCGGTAGTGCGAGAAAGCCTTGTTGGCCTCGGCCATGCGATGCGTTTCTTCACGCTTCTTGATGGCGCCGCCGCGGTTTTCCGATGCTTCCAGCAGTTCGGCAGCGAGCTTGCGCGGCATGGACGTTTCACCACGCTTGCGCGCAGCCTCGATCGCCCAGCGCATGGCAAGCGCCATCCGACGCCCCGGACGCACTTCGACTGGCACCTGGTAGGTGGCGCCACCGACGCGGCGGGATTTCACCTCGACCGCCGGAGCGATATTGCCGAGCGCCTTTTCAACGAGCTGCACTGCCTCAGCGTGCTTTTCACCAATGTGATCCAGCGCGCCATACACAATGGCTTCGGCGACGGACTTTTTGCCACTCTTCATCACCATGTTGATGAAACGGGCAATGAGCTGGCTGCCATGCTTGGGATCAGGCAGCACCAGACGGGCGGGATGGGAACCTTTACGCGACATAGTTACTGTCCTTCACTTAGCTCTTCGGACGCTTAGCGCCGTACTTCGAACGACTCTGGCGGCGTTTGGTAACGCCAGCGCAGTCGAGGCTGCCGCGAACGGTGTGGTAGCGAACACCCGGCAGATCCTTCACACGGCCGCCGCGAATGAGCACCACCGAGTGCTCCTGCAGGTTATGACCTTCGCCGCCGATGTAGCTGATGACCTCGTAACCGTTGGTCAGGCGCACCTTGGCGACTTTGCGCAGAGCCGAGTTCGGCTTCTTGGGGGTGGTGGTATAAACGCGCGTGCAGACGCCGCGGCGTTGCGGGCTGCTCTGCAGCGCCGGCGAAGGGCTCTTGTAGCTCTTCGGGCTGCGGGATTTGCGCACCAGCTGATTGACTGTCGTCATGCGAAGCTATTCCTGGGAAACATAAAGGCAGACCGAATAATCCGGTCTGCCAAGAAGCGGGAATTTAACATGGGCGCCTCACCTCAGGCAAGGAAACACCCGCCGTCCTAGACTCGAACACGAGGCGCACTCCATGCGCCTCTTTTCGTATGTCGGCGAATAAGCCTCGTGGGCTTACTCGATACCTGCATCAGTGCCTACCGGCGCCTCCGCGAAGGAGACCTGGGAGGAACCGGAAAGCGTTTCCAGTTCCGAGGCGGTCAACCCGCCCTGGCGATGACGCTGCGCGTGATACGCCAGACCCGTACCAGCCGGAATCAGACGCCCGACAATAACATTTTCCTTCAGGCCACGCAAGGTATCGCGCGTACCGCGGACCGCTGCCTCGGTGAGCACCCGGGTGGTTTCCTGGAACGAAGCCGCCGAAATGAACGACTCGGTGGCCAGCGAAGCCTTGGTGATACCCAGCAGTACCGATTGGAACTCGGCCGGACGCTCGTTGCGGGCCACCGCACGATCGTTTTCGGCGTTGATCCGCACGCGCTCGACCTGCTCACCACGCAGGTAGTGGCTTTCGCCTGTCTCGGTGATTTCGACCTTGCGCAACATCTGGCGAATGATCGTTTCGATGTGCTTGTCGTTGATCTTCACACCTTGGAGGCGATAGACGTCCTGGATTTCCTTGACCAGATACGCAGCAAGCTGCTCGACACCCAAGAGACGCAGGATGTCATGCGGATTGGGTTCGCCGTCCACGACGGTTTCGCCCTTCTCCACGTGCTCGCCTTCGAACACGATGACCTGACGCCACTTCGGAATCAGCTCTTCGTGCTCGTTGCCCTCGCTGTCCTTGATGATCAGGCGCTGCTTGCCCTTGGTGTCCTTGCCGAAGCTGACCACGCCCGAACGCTCGGCGAGGATCGCCGGTTCCTTCGGCTTGCGCGCTTCGAACAAGTCGGCCACGCGCGGCAGACCACCGGTGATGTCGCGGGTCTTGGAAGTTTCCTGCGGGATACGTGCAACCACGTCACCCACGCCCACTTCGGCGCCGTTCTGGATCGACACGATCGCGCCAGCCGGCAGGAAGTACTGCGCCGGCACGTCCGTACCTGGCAGTTTGAGCTCGCGCCCCTTACTGTCTTCCAGGCGCACGATCGGACGCAGATCCTTGGCCGCGGTACCGCGACGCTTCGGATCGGTCACCACCGCCGACTCCAGGCCGGTGAGTTCGTCGGTTTGGCTCTGCACGGTAACGCCATCGATGAAGTCGATGAAGCGCACCACACCGGCCACTTCCGACACGATCGGGTGAGTATGCGGGTCCCAGTTGGCGATGGTCTGGCCAGCCTTGACCGGAGCACCGTCCTTTACCGTGATGGTGGCGCCGTACGGCACCTTGTAGCGTTCGCGCTCGCGGCCGTTGGCATCGATCACCGACACTTCGCCCGAACGCGACACCGCTACCAGATGACCCTGTGCGTGCTGCACCGTCTTCAAGTTGTTGAACTTCACCGCGCCGGTGGTCTTCACCGAAACGTTGTCGACCGCAGCAGCACGCGACGCCGCACCACCGATGTGGAACGTACGCATGGTCAGCTGCGTGCCTGGCTCACCGATCGACTGCGCAGCCACCACACCCACGGCCTCACCCATGTTCACCAGGTGACCGCGTGCGAGATCGCGTCCGTAGCACAGCGCGCAAACACCATGATTGGCTTCGCAGGTGATGGACGAACGCACCGTGATGGACTGCACGCCAGCCTTGTCGAGCTTTTCGACCAGCGCTTCGTCCAGCATTGTGTCGCGGGTGACGATCGGTTCATCACCTTCACCCGGACCATACACATCTTCGGCCACCACGCGGCCGAGCACACGCTCGCGCAGCGGTTCAACCACGTCGCCGCCTTCTACGATCGGCTGCATGATCAGACCTTCCTCGGTACCGCAATCGGTTGAGGTGATGACCACGTCCTGCGCCACGTCGACGAGACGACGGGTGAGGTAACCGGAGTTCGCCGTCTTCAACGCCGTGTCGGCAAGACCCTTACGAGCACCGTGCGTCGAGTTGAAGTACTGCAGAACGTTCAGGCCTTCACGGAAGTTCGCCTTGATCGGCGTCTCGATGATCGAGCCGTCCGGACGCGCCATCAAACCGCGCATACCAGCAAGCTGACGAATCTGAGCCACCGAACCACGCGCGCCGGAGTCGGCCATGATGTACAGCGAGTTCATGGACTTCTGATTGACCGTGTTGCCCTCGGCATCAGTCACCTTCTCGGTACCGATACCGTCGATCATCGCCTTGGCGACCAGTTCGTTGGTGCGGGACCAGATGTCGACCACCTTGTTATAGCGCTCGCCGGCGGTTACCAGACCTGACTGGTACTGCTCCTGGATCTCGACCACTTCCTTCTCGGCTTCTTCCAGGATCGGCCTCTTCTCGGCCGGGATGATCATGTCGTCGATGCCGATGGAGATACCGGCGCGCGTCGCGAAACGGAAGCCGGTGTACATCAGCTGGTCGGCGAAGATCACCGTGTCCTTGAGCCCCAGGCGGCGATAGCACGCATTGATCAGGCGCGAAATGTTCTTCTTGGTGAGCTCCGTGTTGGCCAGCTCAAACGGCAGACCTTCGGGCATGATTTCGGCCAGCAGCGCACGACCCACGGTGGTTTCCATCAGCGAGATGCTGCTGGTGCGTTCGCCGCTATCGTGTACGTGCACCTGCTTCAGACGCACCTTGATCTTGGCGTGCAGTTCGATCACGCGGTTGTCGTAGGCACGACGCACTTCGGTGATGCTGGAGAACACCATGCCAGTGCCCTCCGCATTCACCAGTTCGCGCGTCATGTAGTACAGGCCCAGCACCACGTCCTGCGTCGGCACGATGATCGGCTCACCGTTCGCCGGCGACAGGATATTGTTGGTCGACATCATCAGCGCGCGCGCTTCGAGCTGCGCTTCGATCGACAGCGGCACGTGCACGGCCATCTGGTCACCGTCGAAGTCCGCGTTGAAGGCGGTACAGACGAGCGGATGCAGTTGGATGGCCTTGCCTTCGATCAGCTTCGGCTCGAACGCCTGGATGCCCAGACGGTGCAGCGTCGGCGCACGGTTGAGCAACACCGGATGTTCGCGGATCACCTCTTCGAGGATATCCCACACCATCGGCTCTTCGCGCTCGACCAACTTCTTGGCGGCCTTGATGGTGGTAGCTTCGCCGCGTGCCTGCAGCTTGGCGAAGATGAAGGGCTTGAACAGCTCAAGCGCCATCTTCTTGGGCAGGCCGCACTGATGCAGACGCAGCGTCGGGCCGACCACGATCACCGAACGACCGGAGTAGTCCACGCGCTTGCCGAGCAGGTTCTGACGGAAGCGACCCTGCTTGCCCTTGATCATGTCGGCGAGCGACTTCAGCGCACGCTTGTTGGTGCCGGTGATGGCACGACCACGACGGCCGTTGTCCATCAGCGCGTCGACCGACTCCTGCAACATGCGCTTCTCGTTGCGCACGATGATGTCGGGCGCATTGAGTTCGAGCAGACGCTTCAGGCGGTTGTTGCGGTTGATGACGCGGCGGTACAGATCATTGAGATCGGAGGTCGCGAAACGGCCACCATCGAGCGGCACCAACGGACGCAGGTCCGGCGGCAGCACGGGCAGCACGGTCATCACCATCCACTCCGGACGATTGCCCGATTCGAGGAAGGCTTCGATCAGCTTGACGCGCTTGGTGAGGCGCTTGAGCTTGGTTTCTGAATTGGTGGAAGCGATCTCTTCCTTCAGGCGAATCACTTCGCCCGGAAGATCCAGCGACTTCAGCAATTCGAACACGGCCTCGGCACCCATGCGGGCGTCGAACTCGTCACCGTGTTCTTCGACAGCTTCGAGGTACTGGTCTTCGCTGAGCAGTTGGCCGCGCTCGAGCGCCGTCAAACCTGGATCGATCACCACGAAGGCTTCGAAATACAGGATGCGTTCGATGTCACGCAGCGTCATGTCCAGCATCAAACCGATGCGCGACGGCAGCGACTTGAGGAACCAGATGTGCGCGACCGGGCTGGCCAGTTCGATGTGGCCCATGCGCTCGCGACGCACCTTGGCAAGCGTCACTTCGGTGCCGCACTTTTCGCAGACCACGCCGCGGTGCTTCATGCGCTTGTACTTGCCGCACAGGCACTCATAGTCCTTCACCGGTCCGAAGATGGCGGCGCAGAACAGGCCGTCACGCTCCGGCTTGAAGGTGCGGTAGTTGATCGTTTCCGGCTTTTTCACTTCGCCGTACGACCACGAACGGATCAGCTCCGGCGATGCCAGTGCGATCTTGATCGAGTCGAACTCAGGCGTCGTGCGCTGCTGATTGAATAGATTGAGCAAATCTTTCATTGCATAAGCTCCTGTAACCCGCGGGTTACTTGATCTCTTCCAGGTCGATGTCGATGCAGAGCGAACGGATTTCCTTCACGAGCACGTTGAAGGATTCCGGCATGCCCGCCGCCATCTCGTGGTTGCCGTCGACGATGTTCTTGTACATCTGGTTGCGGCCCTGCACGTCGTCGGACTTCACCGTGAGCATTTCCTGCAGGGTGTAAGCCGCGCCGTAGGCCTCAAGCGCCCAGACTTCCATTTCGCCGAAACGTTGACCGCCGAACTGCGCCTTGCCGCCCAGCGGCTGCTGGGTGACGAGCGAGTACGGACCGGTCGAACGGGCATGCATCTTGTCGTCGACCAAGTGGTTGAGTTTGAGGTAATGCATGTAGCCGACGGTGACCGGGCGATCGAACGCCTCGCCGGTGCGGCCGTCGTACAGCATGGTCTGGCCCGATTCGGGCAGATCCGCCAACGTCAGCATTGCCTTGATCTCTTGTTCCTCGGCACCGTCGAACACCGGCGTTGCCATCGGCACACCTTCCTGAAGGTTGTTCGCCAGCGTGAGGATTTCCTCATCGGTGAGCGACTTCAGGTCGACGTGCTGCACGGCGCCAGCGACATGGTGGTTGTAGATCTGATCGAGGAACTCGCGGATCTTCGCCACCTTCTCCTGCGCTTCAATCATCTTCTGGATCTTCTTGCCCAGGCCCTTTGCGGCCCAGCCCAAGTGCACTTCCAGAATCTGACCGATGTTCATACGCGAAGGCACGCCCAGCGGGTTCAGGCAGATGTCGATCGACGTACCGTCAGCCATGTATGGCATGTCTTCCACCGGCACCACGTTGGACACCACGCCCTTGTTACCGTGACGGCCGGCCATCTTGTCGCCTGGCTGGATGCGGCGCTTAACGGCCAGGAACACCTTGACCATCTTGAGCACACCCGGTGCGAGGTCGTCGCCCTGGGTGATCTTCGCCTGCTTTTCCTTGAAGCGCTTGTCGAACTCTTCCTTGTGGCGCTTGACCTGCTCGGACGCGCGCTCGAGGAATTCGACCGTGGCCTCATCCTTCGGATTGACCTTGAACCAGTCGTCCTTCTTCAGGCCATCGAGGTACTCGTTGGTGATCTCCGCACCGCGCTTGAGGCCCGCCGGGCCGCTATTGGCGACCTTACCGACGAGCTGCACGCGCATACGGTTGTAGATCGCGCCTTCGAGGATGCGGAACTGGTCGTCGAAGTCCTTGCGGATTCGCTTGATTTCCATTTCCTCGATCTGGCGTGCGCGCTTGTCCTTCTCGATACCGTCGCGCGTAAACACCTGCACGTCGATCACGGTGCCGTCCATGCCCGGAGGCACGCGCAGCGAGCTGTCCTTAACGTCGGATGCCTTCTCGCCGAAAATCGCGCGGAGCAATTTTTCTTCCGGCGTGAGCTGGCTTTCACCCTTCGGCGTGACCTTGCCGACCATGATGTCGCCCGCCTTCACTTCCGCACCGATGTACACGATGCCGGATTCGTCCAGACGCGCCAGCGCCTGTTCGCCCACGTTCGGGATGTCGGCGGTGATTTCCTCGGCACCCAGCTTCGTGTCACGCGCGATGCACGACAGCTCCTCGATGTGGATCGAGGTGTAGCGGTCTTCTTGCACGACGCGCTCGGAGAGCAGGATCGAGTCTTCGAAGTTATAGCCGTTCCACGGCATGAAGGCGATCAGCATGTTCTGGCCGAGCGCGAGCTCGCCCAGGTCGGTCGACGAACCGTCGGCCAGCGTGTCGCCCTTGGCCACCACGTCACCGACGTTCACCAGCGGACGCTGATTGAGGTTGGTGTTCTGGTTGGAGCGGGTGTACTTGGTCAGCGTATAGATATCGACGCCGGCGTCGTTGTCACCCACTTCGGTCTCATTCACGCGCACCACGATACGGGCTGCATCGACCTGGTCGATCACACCGCCGCGCTTGGCCGTCGTGATAACACCCGAGTCGCGCGCTACGGCGCGTTCGATGCCGGTACCTACCAGCGGGGTCTGCGACCGCAGTGTCGGCACGGCCTGACGCTGCATGTTCGCGCCCATCAGCGCGCGGTTGGCGTCGTCGTGCTCAAGGAACGGAACGAGCGCCGCCGCGACCGACACGGTCTGCATGGGCGAGACGTCCATGTAGTTGATCTCGGACGACGGACGCAGCTCGGATTCACCGCGGAAACGGCATGACACGAAATCTTCGACGAAGCCACCGTCCTTGCTGAGTGGCGAGTTCGCCTGCGCGATCACGTGGTCGCCTTCCTCGATCGCCGACAGGTAATCCACCTGATTGGTGACCTTGCCGTCTACGACCTTGCGGTACGGCGTCTCAAGGAAGCCGTACTGGTTGGTGCGCGCATACACGGCGAGCGAGTTGATCAGGCCGATGTTCGGACCTTCCGGCGTTTCGATGGTGCAGACGCGGCCGTAGTGAGTCGGATGCACGTCGCGCACTTCGAAGCCGGCGCGTTCGCGCGTAAGACCGCCTGGACCCAGTGCAGACACGCGACGCTTGTGCGTCACTTCCGACAGCGGGTTGTTCTGATCCATGAACTGCGAAAGCTGCGAGGAGCCGAAGAATTCCTTCACCGCCGCCGCAACCGGCTTGGCGTTGATCAGATCCTGCGGCGTCAGGCCATCGGCCTCGGCCAGCGACAGACGCTCGCGCACGGCACGCTCCACGCGCACCAGGCCGATGCGGAAAGTGTTTTCCGCCATTTCGCCAACCGAACGTACGCGACGGTTGCCCAG
Organism: Dyella monticola; assembly: GCF_003363155.1. Lineage (GTDB taxonomy): Bacteria > Pseudomonadota > Gammaproteobacteria > Xanthomonadales > Rhodanobacteraceae > Dyella_B > Dyella_B monticola. The sequence goes on from NZ_QRBE01000025.1 coordinate 10,553, forward strand.
GTGATCGATATCGTCCACGGTGCCATGACCGTTCTTGATGTCGATCAATACCTTCAGCACGTCGAGGATATCGGACGTGTCACCTTGCGACGCAACCAAGGCCTGCGCGTCTTCGCTCTTGAGCTCGCCGAAGTACTTCTGGTCGTACAGCACGCCGGGGCCCAGGATGTCCTTGCGGCCGACGCGACGGTTGAACTTCATGCGGCCCACGGCCGACAGGTCGTAGCGATCGAAGGTGAAAAACAGATTGAAGAACAGGTTCTGCGCCGCTTCCTTGGTCGGCGGCTCGCCCGGGCGCATCATGCGGTAGATTTCCACCAGCGCTTCGAGCTGCGTCTTGGTGCTGTCGATGCGCAAGGTATGCGAGATGTACGCGCCGCGGTCGAGATCGTTCACGTACAGCGTGGGCAGCGTTTCGATGCCGGCCTTGCGGAAGTTCTCGAGCTGTTCGGCGGAGATTTCATCATTCGCCGAAGCCAGCAGTTCGCCGGTCTTCGGATCGACGATGTCAATGGCGAGAATACGGCCGACCGGATAATCATCTGGCACTTCCAGCGCCGTGATGTTCTCGGCAGCGAGCTGGCGCACGTGACGCGCAGTGATGCGCTTGCCGGCTTCCACCAGCACCTTGTCGCCGATCATCAGATCGAAGCTCAGCGTTTCACCGCGCAGACGCTCGGCGACGAGCTCCAGCGTGGTGCCGCCCTTCTTGCCGAGATGGAATACGTTGTGTTCGAAGAAGATGGACAGCATCTCTTCGTTGCTGTAGCCGAGCGCGCGCAGCAGCACGGTCACCGGCAACTTACGGCGACGGTCGATGCGGGTGAACAGGGCATCCTTCGGATCGAATTCGAAATCCAGCCACGAGCCGCGATAAGGAATCACGCGCGCGGAGAACAGCAATTTGCCCGAGCTATGCGTCTTGCCGCGGTCGTGGTCGAAGAACACGCCCGGCGAACGGTGGAGCTGCGAGACGATCACGCGCTCCGTGCCGTTGATGATGAAGGTGCCGGTGTCGGTCATGAGCGGAATTTCGCCCATGTAGACTTCCTGCTCCTTCACGTATTTGACGGCCTTCTTCGAGGCCGGACTATCCTTGTCATAGATCACCAGACGCACGGTGACGCGCAACGGCGCACCGAAGGTCATGCCGCGGTTGCGACATTCACGTTCGTCGAACGGTGGTTCACCGAGGCGGTAATCGACGTATTCAAGGGCCGCGTTGCCCGAATAGCTGACAATCGGGAACACGGACTTCAAGGCGGCGTGCAGACCTTTGTCTTCGCGCTGCTTGGGAGCAACTTCCTCCTGCAGGAATTCACGGTAGGAATCGGTCTGGATCGTCAGCAGGTTGGGTACGCCCAATACGGGCGGACGCTTGCCGAAATCCTTGCGGATACGCTTCTTCTCGGTAAACGAGTAGGTCATGGTCGGTGACGCCTCGGTTCGCTGTGACGCCGGTGGTGCACGCACCGGCTAAATTGGGAAAACTTGGATCTGGGGGATCGTGAATAAAGACTCTTCAAGTAACAAAGTCCTATTCGCGATGCCCTACATCCAAAGCATCCTTGCCTGGTTATGGAAAGCGCTCCTGCCCTTTCCGATTCGCCAAGTCAAAAAACCTGGCTCCGACGAATCGGGCACCTGAGGGCACCTGATTCGCGATGAGCCATCCTTAGCTCGCAGATAGCTGCCACGCAGACATCTGAAGCGGGCAAAGCCCGGGGACTTACGCCCCCAGGCTTGCGTAACGCTGGATCAAACTGACGGCGCGCAAGAGCGCCAATTACTTCAGTTCGACCTTGGCGCCGGCGGCTTCGAGGTCCTTCTTGAACTTCTCGGCGTCGTCCTTCGACACGGCTTCCTTCAGCACGCCACCGGACTCGGTGAGGTCCTTGGCTTCCTTCAGGCCCAGGCCGGTGATTGCGCGGACAGCCTTGATCACGTCGACCTTCTTTTCGCCGGCGTTCACGAGAACGACGTCAAATTCGGTCTTCTCTTCGACGGCCGGAGCAGCAGCGCCACCACCACCAGCCATGACGACCGGAGCGGCAGCAGAAACGCCAAACTTCTCTTCGATGGCCTTCACCAGCTCCATCACTTCCATCAGCGACTTGGCGGCTACGGCTTCAACGATCTGTTCGTTGGAAAGGGACATTGTTGATTTCCTCTGGAAATTAAATTCGATTGAATCGCGTCGAACTTAGGCGGACGCGGCTTCGGCCGGCACTTCGCCGCCACCTTGCTTGTCGGCCACGGCCTTGACGGCGCGCGCAAACATCGCAGCGGGTTCGGCGAGCACACGGGCCAGCATGGCGAGGGCCTCTTCACGGGTCGGCAGCGAGGCCAGCACATCGACGTGCGCAGCCGGCAGCAGCTTGCCTTCCACCGAGACGACCTTTGCCTTCAGCTTGTCGTTGCTCTTGGCAAATTCCTTGATCAGGCGACCGGCAGCGCCGGGCTCCTCTGTCGAGAATGCGTACAGCAGCGGACCGGTCAGGGCGTCTTTGACGACCTCGAACTCGGTACCGACCACAGCGCGCGAAGCGAGCGTGTTCTTGACAACTTTCAAGAAAACACCGGATTCGCGAGCCTTCTTGCGCATCGCGGTCATTTGTTCGACCGTGGTGCCCGCATACTCGGCAGCGACCAAGGAGTGAGCCTTCGAGGCCACAGCGGCCAGTTCGGCGACTACTTCTTGCTTCTGAGAGAGATTCAGAGCCATATCACTCCTCCACATTGACATCCGCTTGCGGCTCCTGCCGCTGGCGGTCCTGAGCGACGCCGTCCGTGACGTCGGGGACTCACGTCCCGGGTGGTGGCCTTTCCAGATGAAACTTAGATTCCAGAAGGGGCAGCACCATCTACGCAGGCTGGTAAACCGGATTAAGCGATCCAAGTAAGCGGTGACGGCGTTTCCTTTGCCGATAACGAGCTCCCTGCCCGTCGTCACCGCGCGAAGATCGCGCCTGCGGTCTTTGACGGCGGCTCCGGCGTTCACCGGGGCTACCCTCAAAAACTGCCTGCGCGACGCATGCGTGCGCGCAGGACTTGAACTTCTTTTACTTGGCCGAGGCCGCGACCAGAGTCGAGGTATCGACCGGCACGCCCACGCCCATCGTGCTGGACAGCGCAACCTTCTGCAGGTACTGGCCCTTGGCAGTGGCCGGCTTGGCCTTCATCAGATCGGCGATCAGTGCGTTCAGATTGTCGGCGAGCTGCGCAGCTTCGAAGTTGGCCTTGCCGATGGTGGCGTGAATGATGCCCGCCTTGTCATTGCGGAACTTCACCTGGCCAGCCTTGGCATTCTTGACGGCTGTGACGACGTCAGCGGTAACCGAGCCATCCTTCGGGTTCGGCATCAGGCCGCGCGGGCCGAGCAGCTGACCCAGCTTACCGACGACGCGCATCGCGTCCGGCGTAGCGATCACGCGACCGAAATCGAGATCGCCGGCCTGCATGCGCTCGGCCAGGTCGTCCATGCCTACGGCATCGGCACCGGCCGCCTTGGCGGCTTCGGCCTTCTCACCGGCCGGGCAGAACACGGCGACCTTGATGGTCTTGCCGGTGCCGTGCGGCAGCAGCGAGGAGCCGCGCACGCCCTGGTCGGACTTCTTGGCATCGATGCCGAGACGCACGGCCACGTCCACCGATTCAGCGAACTTCGCCTTGGCGTTGTTCTTGATGATCTTGAGGGCATCATCCAGGCCATAAACCTTGCCCGGCTGCACTGCGGCCTGGGCCGTCTTCATACGCTTCGTGAGCTTTGCCATGTCTTAACCCTCCACCACCAGGCCCATGCTGCGCGCGCTACCAGCGATGGTGCGCACGGCGGCATCCAGATCAGCAGCCGTGAGATCCGGCTCCTTCTGCTTGGCAACGTCTTCCAACTGCTTGCGGGTGATCTTGCCGACCTTATCGGTATTGGGCTTGGACGAACCCTTGGCGACACCGGTGACCTTCTTGATCAACACGGAGGCCGGCGGGGTCTTGGTGATAAAGGTGAAAGTGCGGTCCGAATAGGCCGTGATGATCACCGGGATCGGCAGACCCGGCTCCATCTTCTGCGTAGCGGCGTTGAACGCCTTGCAGAATTCCATAATGTTCAAGCCGCGCTGACCGAGGGCCGGGCCCACGGGCGGCGACGGGTTGGCCTGACCGGCCTTGACCTGCAGCTTGATATAACCGACGACTTTCTTTGCCATTGAGGTTTCCTCGCGAGTTCAAGCGCCTTGCGGCTCCTCGCTGCGTACAGTCCCTGGTGGGAGGGGAAGCCGCGATCCTGCGGATTCCAGAAATACGGACACGCCGAGTCGAAAGACCCCGGCGTGAACCGCGTAGTTTAGAGATGAGAGGGGCTTTAAGCAAGCCCCGTGCCGAGACGGCCGATCAGGCCTTCTCGACCTGCCCGAATTCGAGTTCTACGGGGGTGGAGCGACCGAAAATCAGCACCGCCACGCGCAGGCGGCTCTTTTCGTAATTGACTTCTTCGACCACGCCGTTGAAATCGTTGAACGGGCCATCAATGACGCGCACCATCTCGCCCGGCTCGAACAACACCTTGGGCTTGGGCTTGTCCACACCCTCACGGACGCGACTCAGAATGGTCTCCGCTTCGCTATCGCGAATCGGCATGGGGCGATCGGCCGTTCCGCCGATGAAGCCCATCACCTTGGGTGTTTCCTTCACAAGATGCCAGCATTCATCGTCAATGCGAGGCGCCTTGCCTTCGGTGTCGGTTTCGATCTGCACCAGCACGTAGCCGGGGAAGAATTTACGCTCACTGCGACGCTTCTGGCCGCTGCGCATCTCCACCACTTCTTCGGTGGGCACCAGCACTTCACCGAACCTCTCTTCCATCCCGGCGCGATGAATGCGCTCGACCAGGGACTTCTTCACCTGGTTCTCGAATCCGGAATAAGCATGGACGACATACCAACGTTTGCTCATTGCGGCGCTCCTTACGAGCCAAGCTTCAGAAGCCAGTCGAGCACGACCGACTTGAGGATCAGGTCAATCAGCCCAAGCAGCAAGGACAGTACGATGACCACGAGGATGATGACACCGGTGGTCTTGATGGTCTCGTCGCGCGTTGGCCAGACCACCTTGCGCATTTCGAACTGCGATTCGGCCATAAAATGGCGCGCCCGGCGACCCGGCCCCGTGAAGGCGGCAATCGCCAGGGAAACAACCACCGCAACAATAACGGTGATCAGACGCAGCGGCGAAGCAGCACCGATGTTGCCGAGGTAGGTATAGCCAACGATACCAGCCGCCAGTACCAGCACGGCCAGGGCCAGCTTGCCGATGTCGGCGCCGCTTGTGGCTTTGGACTGTTCAGCCTTGGTATTCATGCGCGTCATGCGAATACTTCGAACGCCGGCCAAGCGGCCATTGCGATGCATTCGCCATCATTTCCTGTAAGAAGAAGATGGCACGCCAGGAGGGACTCGAACCCCCAACCTGCGGTTTTGGAGACCGCTGCTCTGCCAATTGAGCTACTGGCGTACGTTGATAACCCAAAAGTGAAGTCGCTCGCTTTGCCTGCCGTATCCGCCTGGGTTTGGCACCTCCAAACCTGACGTCACGGCCCGCAACGCGGGCGACTTCCCATTTTACCGCTTACTTGACGATCTTGGCGACGACGCCCGCACCCACCGTGCGGCCACCTTCGCGGATCGCGAAACGCAGCCCTTCGGTCATGGCGATCGGCGCAATCAGCGTCACCGTCATCTTGATGTTGTCGCCCGGCATCACC
>NZ_QRBE01000026.1 GCF_003363155.1 Dyella monticola
TTCCCGATAACGGCTTTGCCCAAAGCCGCTTAAACCACGCAGGCAATCCACTTATCCAACCGGGCTTCGCTGTTCAAACCACTGGGGCCAGCTCTCTCTCGAATCTGAAGAAACGATTGGAGAAACCCAATGGCTAAATCGACTTGTGTTTACGTGAGTTATATCCGCACCACGCCCGAAAAGCTCTGGTCGGCACTAACCGACGGCGAGTTCATGAAGCAATACTGGTTCGGCGCCCATGGCGAAAGCCGGTGGACGGCAGGATCGCCGTGGAAGTTGCTGTCGGGTGACGGAAAGGTGCTTACCTCAGGAGAAATCGTTGAGGCGACGCCGCTCAAGCGCTTAATTATCCGCTGGACTCATGAAAACAGCCCGGCGCTCAAAGACGACGTTCCGTCACTGTTGACGATGGAGCTTGAACCGTTTCCTAGCGCGGTCAAATTGACGCTTACGCACTCCATCGAGCGTGAACCTTCCAAGCTCATCGAAGAAGTATCGAAAGGTTGGCCGCTGGTTATTTCCAACCTCAAGTCGTTTCTGGAGACGGGCTCCATCGCGTTGGAAGATCCTTATCCGCAATCGTGCGCGTGAGGCCTTTGTTCGTCGTTCCAATGAACGACCCTTGCTGTCGATCCATCCATCACGCCGCTCGATAGTGCGGGTGCTGGAGGGAGTGAACAGCGCGCCGGTTTGAGTGGATCACTCTTCCCGGTTGATGTTGTCATCACCGCGCGTGCGGTCAAAGCGGGCGCGCGCGGCATGGATGTCACCATAGCAACGGTCCGCCCACTCGATAAGGCCCGCCATGGGGTCCAGCAGCGATTGGCCTAGCGGGGCCAGACGATATTCAACGCTCGGGGGCTTGGTTGGAAAGACATGGCGGGTGATCAGTCCGTCGCGCTCCAGATCGCGCAGGGTCTGCGTGAGCATGCGCTTGGAAATGTCATGGACTGCGCGGTGAAGCTCGCTGAAGCGGTGCGGTCGCGTCGCGAGCGCCATGATCATGAGCATGCTCCATTTGTCGCCGATACGGTCGAGCACGTCGCGCACCGGGCAGCAGACGGACTGGGACTCGCCCAATGGATATCGGCTGAATCGTTCGATGGCGCTCAATGCGTTGCTCATGCGGAATTCCTCGAAATCTGCTGGTTACAAAAAAGTGCCTCCTTACGGCGCGAGGTGGCGGTCTCTATAGTAGACCTACCCCAAGTAAATAAGACTCCCACTCACGGAGTCTTCATGTCCCCCTCTGTTCCCGCCGCTTTCTCGTCACTGGCTCCGGCATGCAGGCGGATCAGGCTTGGAGTGGCTTCGCCATCTGACGACCGAGCGCGGCCATGGTTTGGAATCACTTACCCCAACTAACGCGCATCGGTAGGAACTCCTGCTTGTTAATTGGCTTTTACATACAAAAATCCTAACGATCAGGAGAACCATCATGTTTTTAGTCATGGGAATTACGGGAAAAGTCGGTGGTGCAACGGCAAAACATCTGCTTGCGCAAGGCAAAGAAGTACGCGCACTCGTGCGGAATCGTGCAAAGGCGGCGAAATGGGCCGACGAAGGCGTGCAACTGGTCGACGGCGACTGGAATGACCCGGCAGCCATCGAAATGGCGCTTAGCGATGTCGAAGGCGCATTTGTCATGTTGCCGCCGGTATGGGCGCCTTCGCCTGATTACAAAGAAGCGAAGGCGGTGATCGCAAACTACGTCGGTGCGCTTGCCAAGGCAGCCCCACCGCGGGTGGTGGCACTCTCATCCATGGGTGCGAACAGAACCAGCGGGCTGGGGATGATTACGGCCCTGTCGCTGCTGGAGCAAGGATTTCGCGACCTTACATTGCCGATCGCCTATGTGCGTGCCGGCGGGTTTTTCGAAAACTTCCTCTACGGCTTGCACGTTGCCCAGGGCGGCACGCTCCCCGTCTACTACAACCCGACAGATCGGAAATCGACCATGGTCGCGACCGATGATGTCGGCGCCGAAATCGCAGCGCTGCTGACCGGGGCGGCATGGTCGGCGCATCGGGTCATCGAGCTCGGCTCGATGGTCAGCGCCGATGACGTCGCGACACAATTGGGTGACGTCTTGAAGGTCGACGTCAAAGCGTTTGCTATCCCGCGCGCCGGTTGGCCGGCAGCGTTCGAGCAGATCGGCATTCCGAAGGGCCAGACGGGACCGGCTGAAGCGATGTTTGATGCCGTCAACGCAGGCTGGATGGACCTCGGGGTCAAGGGTACGGAGCACGTCGCGGGCACGACGTCCGCGCGCGATGTTTTCGCGGCGGCGCAGAAGGCTGCGACGGCGTAGGTCCACGGATCAGCCATCGATGCGAATCTTCGGAATCCATTCCGAAGATTCGCATCCCATCGGCAGCAAACGCATCATGCAAGGTCGTGCACATGTCTAAAATTTCCTGGCGCCAAGTCTTACCCATAGCGCTCGCCGCTTTCTTCGTCGCGGGTTCACTCACCAACATCGTCGCCCCGGGATCCATCTACGAGGAATACCTCAAATGGGGCTACCCGCGCTGGTTCCATGTCGTGACCGGAACGCTGGAACTCACCACGGCCATTTTGCTTTTCCGGGCGCCGAGTCGCCTGTTGGGCGCGGCGCTCGGTTGCACTGTCATGCTTGCTGCCCTCGCGACCGTCATCATCCACGGCGAATACGGGCACGCCGTGCCGCCACTCGTCGCGGCGACGTTGTCACTAGTGGTCGGCTGGATAAGCTGGCGCAAGCGGATGGTGTTACCCACCATTGATCAGCAGCAGCAACACGTTCAGTGATTGCCGGCGACGCCTGCCAGATATTCTTCGTCTGTCACCTTCTCCAGCCAGATGACATTCTGGCCGTCGAGGGCCTCCTGAATGGCAATGTGAGTCATAGCCGTCGTCGGCGATGCGCCGTGCCAGTGCTTATGGCCGGGCGGGCACCAGATGACGTCGCCTGCGCGAATCTCCACGATGTCTTCGCCTTCGCATTGCGTCCAACCACATCCGGCCGTTACGACGAGGGTCTGGCCCAGCGGATGGGTATGCCACGCAGAGCGCGCACCGGGCTCGAAGGTGACAGCGGCACATGAATGCCTTGCCGGTGCCGGTGCCGGTGGCACATTAAGCGGGTCGATCCGCACCGTGCCAGTGAAATAAGCCTCCGGGCCTTTTTGGGAGGGTTGTGAACCTGCACGCTTCAGTTCCATGTTCGATTACCTTCATTAAATCGTGGGATGTCGGCAGACGGACCTATTCAGGCCTCTGCTTCCTCGAAGACTTTCTTTGCGATCGGCAACGCCGTCATCGCGGGCGGCCATCCCGCGTAAAACGCGAGATGCGTGATCGTCTCTACGATCTCTTCCTTGCTCATGCCGTTTTCAAGCGCTCGCTTCAGGTGAAACGGCAACTCGTTAACACGATAGAGCGAAATGAGACTGGCGATCGTGACCAGGCTTCGATCTCGCTTGGAGAGCACTGGGTTCTCCCACACGTCACCGAACAACACCTCATCGGTGATGGTGGCAAGGTGGAGGGCGATATCGCCGAAGGATTTCCGAGCGTTGGTCGGTGTATGACTCATGAGCTGTTTTCCTCAATGCCAAGTATTAGTGCGCTGTGAAACCGCCGTCGACCGGCAGTGCCACGCCAAGCACGAAACTTGCTGCAGCACTGCAGAGCCAGAGCACCGCGGAGGCGATTTCCTCAGGGCGGCCTGCGCGACCGATCGGCTGTTCTTTAAGAAAATTCTTCATCGCTTCGGGTTCGATTCCATCGCCCATGGGTGTGTCGATACAGCCCGGGCAGATGGCATTGACGCGGATGCCATCGGCCGCGACATCGAGCGCTGCGCTTTTGGTAAGTCCGATCACGCCATGCTTCGTGGCGTGATAAGCGGCGCGCCCTGGCAAGCCGACGAGACCGCCCAAGGATGAGCAATTAACGATGGCGCCGCTGCCCTGTTTTTTCATCTGGATAAGTTCGTGCTTCATGAAGGTCCAGACGCCGCGAAGGTTGACGGCGTTGACCGCGTCATACCCCTCACCCGTCTCCTCCATCATGGGACACATGGGGCCGAGAACCCCTGCGTTGTTGTAGGCCATGTCGAGCCGGCCGAATGTCGAGACGGCACGCGTGACCGCCGTTTTGGCCACGCCTTCATCGGCAACGTCTCCAGCCACGGTCACGGCTTTGCCGCCGGCATCGACGATCTCCGCGGCCACCTTTTGCAGTGCCAGCTCATCGCGATCGACGAGAATCACCGCCGCACCCGCTAGGGCGAATGCCTTGGCCGTCACACGGCCCATGCCTGAGGCCGCGCCGGTGATTAGGGCGACTTGGCCGGCGAAATCGTATTTCGGGTACATCGTGGAATGCCTCGGGTCATCGAGTTAAGTCGAGCTCGGTCTGGATACCTCACCCGTGTCCCTACTTTGGGGGACGGTCTTCAATTGATAAATAGCTATAATCCGATTGGCCTTATAAGCCAGCCTAATAACTGATGGAGGCCTGCCCATGGCAAGAGAGAGCCTCGACGATCTGGAAGCGTTGCTAACCGTGGCGCGCGAGGGCAGCTTCACGAGGGCCGCCGCAAAACTGGGCGTATCCCAATCGGCCCTCAGCCAGACCGTGCGCCTGGTCGAGGAGCGGATCGGCCTGCGGCTACTGGACCGCAATACGCGCAGCGTTTCCGCGACACAGGCCGGCATGCGTTTACTCGAATCGGTCGCGCCGCGAATGGAAGAAATTCGGGGCGAAATCACCGCGCTCGGTGATCTGAGAGATAAGCCTTCTGGCAACGTGCGTATTACTACCGATGAGTACGCAGCCCAAGCCATTCTGCTGCCGAAGCTGGCTCAGCTACTGCCAGCCTATCCCGACATCAAGGTTGAGATCGTCATCGACTACGGCCTGACGGATATCGTGGCCGAACGCTACGATGCTGGAGTGCGCCTCGGCGAAGTCATCGCAAAGGACATGATCTCTGTCCCGATCAGCGAAGATCAACGATTGCTCGTTGTTGGCTCACCCGCCTATGTGGCGGCTAATGGTGAGCCGAAGACGCCGCAAAACCTTGTAGATCACCCGTGCATCAACTTGCGCCTGCCGACGCGGGGCGGACTGTATGCGTGGGAATTCGAACGAAACGGGCGCCAGATGAATGTGCGTGTCGATGGTCAATTTACCTTCAACAATCTCAGGCTCATGGTGGATGCGGCCATCGCGGGTCTTGGCTTCGCCTATGTTCCAGAGGGCGAAGTGCGCCCGCATATTGAGCGTGGCGCCCTCCAGGCGGTGTTAGAGAACTGGTCACCGTCCTACCCGGGATACTGTCTGTTCTACCCGAGCAGGCGACAACACTCGGCTGCCTTCGCATTGATCGTGAAAACGCTTCGGTTCCGGCAATGAATTAACTGCAAATCCTCAAAGCCACCCGAACAAACATCGCGCCTAAATAAAGCGCAATCAGCTTGCCACCGGTTTGGCCGCATTAACCGCCCATTGCGCCGCGAACGCCCGCTTGTAGGCATCCCGCGCTTCGCCGCGCGCAACATACGCAGCCAGGTTGGGAAATTCAGCCAGAATGCCCGAGGGTTTCGTTCTGAGCAGCACCGACACCATCATCAGGTCGCCCGCGCTGAATGCACCATCGAGCCACTCGGTATCACCCATGCGAGCGGAAAGTTGGCCAAACCGATGGCGGATGCGATCGGCGACCAGCGGCATGCGCTCCTTGCACCAGGGCTTATCGCCCTCCACAAACTTCACCGTGACGAGCTCGAGAATCGGCGGCTCCACCGAATTGACCGCGGCAAACATCCACATGATCGCGCGTGCCCGGGCATTGGCATCGTCCGGCAGCAAGCCCGCATGATGTTGGGCGAGATGGAGGATGATCGCGCCTGTTTCGAACAGCACGAGCTCGCCCTCCTCATACGTGGGAATTTGACCGAACGGCTGAAGACGCAGATGCGCGGGTTCCTTCATCGCACTGTGCGCAACGTAGCGAACCTCGTAGGGTTGGCCTACTTCTTCCAGCGCCCAGCGAACGCGCGTATCACGCGCCAGCCCCATGCCACCGTCGGGCGAGCGTTCAAAGGCGGTAATGGTGATGGTCATCGTGCAGCTCCTCGTGGCGAAAATCATTAGTTACAGGGTGAGCAAACAATCAAACTCACCGCGATGGAAGACGATGCTTTTCCATACCCCGCTCTGCTGCATGGGGCTGAAAGCGCACAGTACCTTGGGTCATCCCATGACATGAACCTGCCCTGCTTCGGCCACGCACCTCGCGCACGCAGTCATGGATGTCCGTGATCGTCCGCGCTCAGCTCACGGCAAATCGGGTGGCTCGCCAATCGGCCGAATCTCGATCTCGCTGCGTCCCGGCATGGGATTGGGACAGCGCTTCACCCAGGCGACCGCCTCGTGCATGTCCCTGACCTCCCATATCCAAAAACCCGCGACTAACTCGTGGGTCTCGGCGAACGGCCCATCGGTCACCGTGCGGCCGGCGCCATCGAACGCGACACGCTTGCCCTGCGAAGTGGGCGTGAGGCCCTCAGCCATCAGCAGGATGCCGCCCTTGCGCAGCTCGTCGTTGTACGCGCCCATCGCCTTCAGCATCCCGGACATCCACGCCTCCGTCCAGACGCCCTTTTCGCTCGATTCCGTTGCCTTCACCAGCACCATCACGCGCATCGTCTCTCTCCCCGTTCGAGCCTGACTCCCCGCCAGGTATTGAAACGACGAACGGGGGTTTCGAAAATCGACAGCACCCCGTCATTTTTTTTCGAATTCCGATCGAAGTGAATACCGGTTCCGCTGGAGACGCCACACGACGTTGATCGTTCGAACCGACGTTGGTCAACGCTGAGAACCGTGCGCTTGCTGTCCCTAGCGAACCGAATCTGATGGCGTTACAGGCGGCGCCTCTTGCGCTATCTCACGCAACGTCAGCCAACCGGTTGGGCTGCTTTTATCCTGAACATAGATAACCATCGATCGCCCCCTTCCTATGGATGGCGCTCCGCCGCTCCTTGGCGTTGTCTTGATCGAAAAAACGACCGTCTGTATCGCGATGTTTCCAATGAAACAGGTGTTTTCAACAGTATTTCCAACGAACTCCACTTTCGACTGCTTGAACCAATCCCTCGCCCCCTTTTCTACGGCATCCCGCCCGACGATGACGTTATTGCCACCAAAATATTTGATGACGTTGGGACTATGCAGCCGCCCCACCATGGCAGCATCACCCCTGCTAAAGGCGTCCCTGACGGCAGCCGTTGCTTTATCCAGTGATTGCCTCAAGGCCACTGAACCTGCGGTGCATTGCGCATGAGCGTTGATCGAAAAAAGCATGACGATGAACATCAAAAGTGTCTTTTTCATAGGATCATCCGTTAAGGAAACCATGATGTTTCTGCCGCCCGACATCGCATGAGCGGACCCTACCAGCGCCTGCAGCGGTATAGCACCCGCATAGCCAACATCCTTTCGCAGCACAGCAAACTCAACAGTGCGGACGCACCCAATATCTGTTGACGCATGCGCAGCAACCGTTCGTTAGTGCTTCGAAAGCTCGCCTGCATGCTCCGCGTAATACTCCACCGCATCCAGAACGCGGCTGAGTTGCCCGCTCAAATCAAGAAAAAACTCGCCGAGCAATACGCGCGGCAACAGTAGAACGGCCTTGCTGTCGCCCGGTGTCGATGCGTTACCCGTGAGCTGGCCCATAAGCTGAAGCTTATCGCGGACCGTTTGCAAATCCTCGTAACAGTTTTGAGACAGCAGATAGCCTGGGGGGTTGATCAGGTCATGCACGTTATTCATGGGCCTACTCCATGTCGTTAAGTCACGCCACGTATTGCACGTGGCGTGAAGGGCATGCAGGAAAAACCCTGCACGTAAAAGCGGAAGGATCCGATTCCGCTTCTACGAAAGCCCTGAGTGGCCCGACGCCGCGCAGTCTGCGGGGCGGTGAAGCAGTGCAAAAACCGGCGTGGCGGGGTCACGCGGATGCGTGCGTGCCGTATGATCGGGAATAACCATGGTCAACTCTTTCCTAGTTGGTTGTGGCCAGCGGATCGTCTGAGTTGTCGCTCAGGCGATCCGCGTTGCTTCACTCATGTCGGATGTGCCGCAGGTTGGCCGAGGAAGAAAGGCACATCCGACACGAAGACCATCGCATGAAACGCGCCTCGTTATCTGTCAGAGCTGGCCCCGGAAAACTGAACAGCCCGATAGGTGGATTTCCTGCTCAATGAGGCGATGATAATCGCCGTAGAAGGAGCAGATCGATGGCAAG
>NZ_QRBE01000027.1 GCF_003363155.1 Dyella monticola
ACGGCCAGATAGGGATTATTGGCACCACTGCCGTTGCTCACTGCTTGATCCAGTGCATACAGCGCACCTTGCAGCGTGGTCTGCGTGCCGCCGTTGGCAAGCGTATAGGTCGGGCCGGTCACCGCACCGGTAACCGTATTGATGGATGCGCCACCGCCCAGTGCATTCACCACCGGCACCAGCTGGCTGACGTTCAGTGCATCGGTGTTCTGCGTGCCCGCTGCAAGGTTCACGATCTGGCGTTCGCTACCGCCCGCACCGACCGCCACCGTGTTGTTGCGCGTGGTGGTGCTGTTGGCACCCAGCGCCACGGCGTTGGAGGCGCCGTCCGTCGACGCGCCGACACCGAGTGCGGCGGAATGCGACGACGACGTCGCACCGCGCCCCATGCTGATGGAGTCGGTGAGGGCCGCCGCTCCCTGCCCGATGGCCGTGCTATTGCCAGCGGCCTGGGCGCCTGCACCGAACGCTGTCGAGTTCGTGGCCGACGTCGCCGCTTGACCCACGGTGGTCGAGTTGAGGTCGGCGCTGGCACCGGCGCCGATGGCGATATCGTTGATATCGCGCGCCCTCGATCCGTTGCCGATGGCGACCGCGTTTTCGCCGACCCCCGCCCCACTGCCGATGGCCACGGAACCGGCGAAGTCCGAGATCGCGCCGGTGCCGATGGCCACCGCGCCCGCCGCACTGGCGGTAGCACTGCTGCCGATCGCCACCGCATTGCTGCCGGAAGCCACCGCATCATCGGAACCGTTATTGAGACCGTCGGCTTTGAAGTAATGCAAGGTCTGGCCTGCGGCGTCTTGCAGTTGCTGCACCTGGTCGCCGAGGTTGTTGACGGTGGTGTTGAGCGTGGTGACGGTGAGGTTGGTCGTTGTCAGCGCACCGTCCAAGGCGCTCAGGCCATCGCCCACGGTGGTCTGCGTGCCGCCGTTGACGAGATCGTAAGTCGGCCCGGTGACCGCGCCGGTACTCGGATCGATCGATGCGCCGCCGCCCAGCGCGGTGACCACCGGCTTGAGCTGGCTCACGTTTACCGCATCATCGGCGGCAATGCCCGCTTGCAGGTTGACCAACCGGCGCGTGACGCCGGCGGCCGCGTTGCCGATCGAGACGGTCATCGGCGAATCGGCCAGGCTGTCGCTGCCGATCGCCACCGATTGCGCGGCCGAGGCGCGGGCGCGCGGGCCCATCGCCATCGCGTCGCTGACCGTCGCCAGCGACGCCACGCCGATCGCGATTGCGTCCTGGCCGATGGCATTGGCCACCGTGCCGGTGGAGTTGACCTTCACGTACGGCGTGCCATTGCTGATTTCGTTGCGCAGCTCGTCCACTGCATCGGTCAATTGCGTGAGGTTCACCGCATCGGTGGGCTGGATGCCGGGCGCGACATTGAGAATCTCCACCGGACTGCCCACGCTGCCAAGCACGATCAAGTTCTTGGAGGCATCGCTATAGGTCACCGCCAGGGACACGCCGGTATCCGGATTGTAGACGCCGCTGTTGCGCAATCCGTTTTGCAGTGCATAAAGCTGCGAGCCGTTCACTGCATCGGTGCTGGTAGCTGAAAGGATCGCCGGCGACATGTTCACGATCTTGCGCGTGAACCCCGAGTCATCCGTCGCTGCACTGCCCACAGAAACCGTAAGGGCTTGGTCTGCCAGAGAACCCGCCCCCAGCGCTACGGCATTGGTGGCGATCGTTCGAGCTTGATCACCGATCGCCATTGCACCTAGCTGCGTGGTTTGAGCGCCCTTACCAATGGCGATGCAGCACGTATGAATGATGCTCGTCTCCTGTCCGATGGCGATCGAGCCTTCCCCGTAAGAGCCCGCGCCATCACCCAGCGCGATGGCGCCGGTACTGCCAGCCTGGGCGTTGCTGTCGGACACAGCTTTTGCATTGCGACCAATCGCGATGGCACCTTCGCCCACCGCCGTTGCCTGTGCGCTCAAACCCATCGCGATATTGCCGTCGGCCGAGCTCGTAGCGGCAGAGCCGAGGGCTACTGCATTAGTGGCGGTCGCTTTAGCAGTTGGGCCAATCGCCACGGAAGTAGACGCTGACACGTTTGCGCCGAAGCCAAGCGCTACGGACTTATCAGCCGCCGCAGTTACCACAGCCTGCTGTCCGATAGCCGCAGCATATTGGGCAGCCCCCGACGCGTCGCTGCCGATGGCAGTCGCGTGATCGCCACTGGCCGTTCCTGCGATAGCGATGGCGTAGCCACCGGAGGCCTTGGCCCCTGATCCAATAGCGAAGTCGTAGGCGTTAGAGGCGCTGGCGCCCCCGCCAAGCGCCACACCACTGAGGCCAGTAACCAAGGCTCCATGACCGAGGGCAGTGCCTGTATTGACACTAGCAGTGGCGCTACCGACGGTCGCACCGTTACCGAAGGCATTGGAGCCCGTGCCGTACACGGTCGCAGAGCTACCGAACGCGTTGCTGTTATTTCCAGTCACAGAAGCGACAGCGCCAATCACATTCACCGCAATACCGCCAGAAGCCTTAGCGCCGCTCCCCATCGCAAGAGTGTTAGTACCGGTAGCGGTCGCGGCGCCGTTACCGCTGCCGACGATCTTGATATAGGTATCGTCCAGCGCCGCCAGCGTACCGATGGACTGCAGATCCATCTCGCCATCGGCGTCCGCGAGACCCGCGATGTCGTCGCGGGAAGACTTCCGCACCCGGACCGGCACCGGCGAATGTCCAACCCGTTGTCGCGTGGGTGCGCGGGCAACGTTCTTGACCACCGTGGCCTTGCGGCTACTGGCTACCACGTTGCGCGCTTTGGATGGCACTGAATGTTGGGAATGACCGTTGTGCTTTTTCATGGCGACGCGTCCTTATCAGCAATGCAGGAAGGAGTGAGGTTGTGCGCCATGTAGACTCGCGTCATTGCGATGGTGCTTCGACACGCTACGTTCTTGAAAAAACAGTCACGCGCTCGGCACCGGCCCGCTTAGGCGTGCGCGTGCTTTCACACGGAATGTCGAGAGGCTTCTCCAGCGCAGCGGGCGGTACCGGGCCTATCGCGGTCGAAAGAACTAAGCGCTGGCGAAACGATGCAGCAATCGGTCGACGGAATCCCTCCGTAAAGCAAACGCGCGAAACGCACCGTCCTTCGCCACTTGCTATCGCCGTAGCAAGGCGGTCAAAGCGTCGCTAAGCATGCTGCCGCCCGATGACACGAGGGCTATGACTTACAAGCTGAAACGGATAACGCGGTCTACGATCAGCGCTGCGCATGCATCCGTGGGATGCACGGCAGCGCGCAACTTCGCACACGCGCTGATAATCCAGTGTGAAAAGAATGCCAATAGCTGATTATGTGGATGCTGTGCATCACACGTCGGTGATGCATGGCGCTTAGCACTTTACGCTCGCAAAAAACAAAGACACTGGGTCCCGGCTTTCGCCGGGACGACGAGGTGACTATTCGGTTTCTAGGAGCTATTTCAAATGAGGTAAACCCTCTCCCCTGCTCGCGCAGGGGAGAGGGCAACCCACCCATCTTGCCTTCACTGTTGAGACGCACGCCCACCTAGCTGACTGCGCAGCAGCGTTATCTCGGCCCGCATCGCCGCCAGGGCTTCCTGCAATTGCGCAACGTTCACCGCATCGGTGGGTTCGGTACCTGCCGATACATGGATGATCTGTCGCGCACCGATGTTGCCACCGCCGATGGAGAGCGCGTTGCCGCGGTCCGCCACCGCGCCGTACCCGAGTGCGACACCACCGACCGCTTCGGCCGCGACGCTTGCGTCTGCGCCCAACGCCAACGCCTCGTCCGCGCCCACCATCGCGCGCCGGCCCACCGCAATGCCATGGTCGCCGCGTGCTCGCACGCCATCGCCCATCGCGATGGTGCTCCTGCCGATCGCCAAGGTGCCATTGCTGCCCAGCGCCAGTGCCTGCTCGCCATTGGCCTGTACCCGCGTACCCAACGCTACCGCCCTCGCGCCATTGGTTTGGACGTCCGAACCCATCGCCACGGAATAACTCTGATCCACACCCGTGTGTGCCATGTGGCCCAGGGCTACCGAGTAGTCGGAAGCGGCGATGTTCTGCAAACCCATCGCGATGGCATTGGCTCCGCTAGCCGTCGAAAACGCGCCGATGGCGGCGGCCGTCATCTGTGCGGGATCACCACCGTTCAACGAGGCCACGTTGTGATTGGTACGGCCTTCCATGGTCGCCAGTGGATCGGGCGCATCCTTCGGGCCTTTGTTGGCGATCAACGCGTCCAACGCCTTGCGCACGCCGTACAACTGACTGCCGTTGATGGCGTCCGTGCTGTCGGAGGCGATCTCGCCATTGTCGACGTTTATGATCTTGCGCTCGCCGCCAATGTAGCCCACGGACACGACGTCGGCATCGCTGGCCACGGAGTTGGAACCAATCGCCACCGAGTTCGTACCCGAAGCGCGCGCGCCCGTACCGATAGCCACCGCACCGGCTATCGTGGCACTGGAGGCTGAGCCGATGGCGACGGCGTTGGTGCCGTTCGCATTGGCTGCCGCGCCGGTGGACGTGACCTTGATGTATTTCAGATCGATGGCGCCATTGATCAGTTCGTCCTTCAAATTGCTCAACTCGGTGGTCAACTGCCCACCATTGACCGCGTCGGTACTGTCCGCCGACAAGTCGCCCGGCGCCACGTTCGTCATGGTCACCGGAGTGCCGGTCGTGCCGAGGGTGACCGCGGTCTTGGTGTCGTCGGTGTACACCACCGCCAGCAGGTCGCCGTCCGCATCGAACAAACCGCTGTTATCCAGCTTTTCCTGCAGATCGGTCATTTGATTGTCGATCTGGGTGATGGCTTCGCCCACACCCGTCACCGACTCGCCGCCGACCGTGTAGACCGGTTCGCTCACCGTGCCGTCTGGATTGACCTCGGCATCGCCGCCCAGGGCGGTGGCGATGCTTTGCGCTGTACCGAACAATTGCGAACCGTTCACCGCATCCACGCTGCTCGACGAGACGTCGCCGGCTGCCAGGTTAGTCATCGCTACCGGTGTGTCTGTCGTGCCTAGGGTGACTGCGGTCTTGGT
The DNA here is from genome assembly GCF_003363155.1 of Dyella monticola. Lineage (GTDB taxonomy): Bacteria > Pseudomonadota > Gammaproteobacteria > Xanthomonadales > Rhodanobacteraceae > Dyella_B > Dyella_B monticola. The sequence goes on from NZ_QRBE01000027.1 coordinate 5,055, forward strand.
GTCGTCGGTGTAAACCACCGCCAGCAGATCGCCGTCCGCATCGAACAAACCGCTGCCTTCCAGCGTGTCGTGCAGATTGCCCAACTGGTCGCCGATCTGCGTGATGGCATTGCCTACGCCTGTCACTTCCTCGCCGCCGATGGTGTAGACCGGTTCGCTCACCGTGCCGTCCTCATTCACGGTGGCGTCGCCGCCCAAGGTGGTGGCGATGCTTTGCGCCGTATCGAACAACTGCGAACCGTTGATCGCATCCACGCTCGTCGGCGACACCTCCCCTGCTGCCAGGTTAGTCGTCGTTACCGGTGTACCGGTCGTGCCGAGGGTGACCGCGGTCTTGGTGTCGTCGGTGTACACCACCGCCAGCAGCTCGCCGCTGTCTGGATCGAGCAGGCCGCTGTTGTCCAGCGTGTCCTGCAGATTGCTCAGCTGGTCGCCGATCTGGGTGATGGCATCGCCAACGCCGGTTACTTCCTCGCCGCCGATGGTGTAGACCGGTTCGCTCACCGTGCCATCCGCATTCACCGTCGCATTGCCGCCCAAGGTGGTGGCGATGCTTTGCGCGGTATCGAACAACTGCGAACCGTTCACCGCATCCACGCTCGCCGCCGACACGCCGCCTGGTGCCAGGTTGGACATCCCTACCGGTGTGCCGGTGGTGCCGAGCGTGACATTGGTCTTGTCGCCGTCGGTGTACACCACCGCCAGCAGGTCGCCGTCGGCATCAAACAAACCGCTGTTGTCCAGCGTGCCCTGCAGATCGGTCACCTGGTCGCCGATCTGGGTGATGGCATTGCCGACGCCCGTCACGGGCTCGCCACCGATGGTGTAGACCGGTTCGCTCACCGTGCCATCGTCGTTCACCACGGCGTCACCGCCCAGGGTGGTGGCGATGCTTTGCGCCGTATCGAACAACTGCGCGCCGTTGATCGCATCCACGCTCGTCGGCGACACCTCGCCCGCTGCCAGGTTGGTCGTCGTTACCGGTGTACCGGTGGTGCCGAGCGTGACCTCGGTCTTCGTGTCATCGGTGTACACCACCGCCAGCAGATCGCCGTCCGCATCGAACAAACCGCTGTTGTCCAGCGTGTCCTGCAGATCGGTCACCTGGTCGCCGATCTGGGTGATGGCATTGCCTACGCCCGTCACGGGCTCGCCGCCGATGGTCTAGACCGGTTCGCTCACCGTGCCATCCGCATTCACCGTCGCATTGCCGCCCAGGGTGGTGGCGATGCTGAGTGCCGTATCGAACAACTGCGAACCGTTGATGGCATCCATGCTGTCGTCGGCGACGCTACCGGCCGTCACGTTCTGCAACAGCGTGCCGTTGGTGCCACCCAGCGTGACGGTGTCCTTGTCGGAGTCTTCGTCATACGACACCGCATTGGGGTCGCTTCCGGACAAGCCCGCCAACGCGTCAAGCGCCTCGGCGATCGTGTGATAGCCCGTGTCGTCGATCGTATAGGTCGGTTCGCCGATGCTGCCATCGATGTTGATGGGAATGCCAAGCGGCTGCGCCACCCCTTGCAACTGATTGATGATGACCGCATCCGTCCCCTCCGTACCGGCCGCCACATTGATGATTTGCCGGCTTATGGGGTCGGGGAAGTTGGGGGTGGCTCTGGGGTTACCCAGCGACACGGCGTTGCCGCGATTGGCCACCGCGCCCTGTCCCAACGCCACGCCGCCGATTGCACCCGCAGAAACGCTCGCCAGGTTGCCCAAGGCAACAGCGTCGGTGACGTTGGCGGCCACGCTGGCGGAACTGCCGATGGCGATCGAGTTGTCCGTAAGTTTATTTGCGCGCGCGCTATTACCAATCGCAACCGTACCCGTTCCTATGGCATAGGCATTGTTGGTGCCGATCGCCACGGCATAGTCGGCATTGGCCTGCGTTTGTGAGCCGATGGCTACGGCGTTCGAGCCGGTCGTCGAGACGTTCGATCCGATCGCCGCCGAATAGGGCTCGTCTGTGCCCGTGGACGCAGAAACGCCGATCGCTGCCGAATTATCCGATAGCACCGAATTGCTCAGACCAAACGCCACTGTTTGAATGCCGCTGGCGAACGACCCCACGCCAAATGCCATCGACGTGTACGAATTAGCATCGCCGCCATTGAGCGATGCGGTGTTGTCCCCGCTCACACCTTCGATCGCGAACAGCGGCTGCGTGACATCCAGCACACCCATGCGTCGGTTGAGCGCACCCAGCAGCGTGAACAATTGCCCGCCGTTGATCGCATCGGTGCTGCCATCGCTGTAGTCGCCATCATCCACGTTGATGATCTTGCGTTCGCTGCCAATGTTACCCACCGATACGGTATTGGCGCCCGCTGCGAGTGAGTTGATGCCGATCGCCACGCTATTGGCGCCCAAAGCGCGCGCACCCGTACCGATCGCCACCGCACCGGTTATCGAGGCGGTGGCGGTCGATCCGATCGCTACTGCATTGGGGCCCGTGGCATTGGCGTCCGAACCGGTGGCGTTGACTTTGACGTACCGGAGGCTCGCGCTCAGGCTGTTGGTCAGCGTGGTGATGGCGCCATCGAGTTGGTCCACATTCACCGCATCGCTTCCGGCCAAGCCGGTCGCCACATTCATCACTTCCACCGGCGTGCCCAGGTTGCCGAGCGAGATGATGTTCTTGGTGGCGTTGCTGTAGGTCACCGCCAGCGACTGGCCGGTGCCGGGGTCGATCACGCCGCCGTTTTCCAGTGCATCTTGCAGCGTGCTGAGTGCTTGGTCGGTGGCGTTCAACTGCGAGCCGTTGATCGCGTCCGTGCTGGTCGCCGAGACCTCGCCGAGCGCAACATTGACGATCTTGC
>NZ_QRBE01000028.1 GCF_003363155.1 Dyella monticola
GGATGTACCCGGCGCACCAAAGCAAAAACCCCCACCGGACTCGGTGAGGGTTTTTTAGGATAAAGCCCCTGGCGGTGACCTACTCTTGCATGGAAGTCCACACTACCATCGGCGCAGCTGCGTTTCACTTCCGAGTTCGGGATGGGATCGGGTGGGGCCACAGCGCTATAGCCGCCAGGGAAAGGGTTGAAGCAGCGCTTGAGCGCCGGCTTCAAGAGGGGTAAACGAGTGACAAGCGTCTGGTGAAGTTCTGGAGATGTTTCGTTGGTGATCACACTCTTGGACTCGTCCAACCATGAGTGGCTGGACCCGTCGCAGAGGGATCGGCACATGCGAAGCGTCTTGGGGTTATATGGTCAAGCCGCACGGCTCATTAGTACGCGTTAGCTCAGTGCATTGCTGCATGTCCACACCGCGCCTATCAACCACCTAGTCTAGATGGGGCCTTAAGGAGAGTCGAACTCTCGGGAGATCTCATCTTGGGGCGTGCTTCCCGCTTAGATGCTTTCAGCGGTTATCACTTCCGTTCGTAGCTACCGGGCAATGCCATTGGCATGACAACCCGAACACCAGCGGAACGTCCACTCCGGTCCTCTCGTACTAGGAGCAGCCCCCCTCAAATCTCCAACGCCCACGACAGATAGGGACCGAACTGTCTCACGACGTTCTGAACCCAGCTCGCGTACCACTTTAAATGGCGAACAGCCATACCCTTGGGACCGGCTACAGCCCCAGGATGTGATGAGCCGACATCGAGGTGCCAAACACCGCCGTCGATATGAACTCTTGGGCGGTATCAGCCTGTTATCCCCGGAGTACCTTTTATCCGTTGAGCGATGGCCCTTCCATACAGAACCACCGGATCACTAAGACCTACTTTCGTACCTGCTTGATCCGTCGATCTTGCAGTCAAGCACGCTTATGCCTTTGCACACAGTGCGCGATGTCCGACCGCGCTGAGCGTACCTTCGTGCTCCTCCGTTACGCTTTGGGAGGAGACCGCCCCAGTCAAACTACCCACCATACACGGTCCCCGATCCGGATTACGGACCTAGGTTAGAACGTCAAGCACTTCAGGGTGGTATTTCAAGGTTGGCTCCACCAAGACTAGCGTCCTGGTTTCATAGCCTCCCACCTATCCTACACAGAAGAACTCAACGTTCAGTGTAAAGCTATAGTAAAGGTTCACGGGGTCTTTCCGTCTTGCCGCGGGAACGCTGCATCTTCACAGCGATTTCAATTTCACTGAGTCTCGGGTGGAGACAGCGCCGCTGTCGTTACGCCATTCGTGCAGGTCGGAACTTACCCGACAAGGAATTTCGCTACCTTAGGACCGTTATAGTTACGGCCGCCGTTTACTGGGGCTTCGATCAAGAGCTTCGCCTTGCGGCTGACCCCATCAATTAACCTTCCAGCACCGGGCAGGCGTCACACCCTATACGTCCACTTTCGTGTTTGCAGAGTGCTGTGTTTTTGATAAACAGTCGCAGCGGCCAGGTTACTGCGACCCATCAGTGCTCAGTCACGCATGTGACCACACCGGTGGGCGCACCTTCTCCCGAAGTTACGGTGCCATTTTGCCTAGTTCCTTCACCCGAGTTCTCTCAAGCGCCTTGGGATTCTCACCCTGCCTACCAGTGTCGGTTTACGGTACGGTTTGCTGTAGCTGAAGCTTAGTGGCTTTTCCTGGAAGCGTGGTCTCAGTCACTTCGCCTAATAAGGGCTCGTCTCGGTGCTCGGTGTATGGATGCCCGGATTTGCCTAAGCATCCCACCTACCGCCTTTCCCCGGGACAACCAACGCCCGGTAGACCTAACCTTCTCCGTCCCCACATCGCACTACAGTCAAGTGCTGGAATATTAACCAGCTTCCCATCGACTACGCATTTCTGCCTCGCCTTAGGGGCCGACTCACCCTGCGCCGATGAACGTTGCGCGAGGAAACCTTGGGCTTTCGGCGTGCGGGCTTTTCACCCGCATTATCGTTACTCATGTCAGCATTCGCACTTCTGATACCTCCAGCAGGCTTCTCAACCCACCTTCACAGGCGTACAGAACGCTCCTCTACCGCGCACACTTACGTGTGCACCCCGAGCTTCGGTGTCATGCTTAGCCCCGTTAAATCTTCCGCGCAGACCGACTCGACCAGTGAGCTATTACGCTTTCTTTAAAGGGTGGCTGCTTCTAAGCCAACCTCCTGGCTGTCTATGCCTTTCCACATCGTTTTCCACTTAGCATGAACTTGGGGACCTTAGCTGCGGGTCTGGGTTGTTTCCCTTTTCACGACGGACGTTAGCACCCGCCGTGTGTCTCCCGTACATTCTGTCCTGGTATTCGGAGTTTGCCATGGTTTACTAAGCCGCGATGGCCCGCTAGCCATAACAGTGCTCTACCCCCAGGAAGATTCATACGAGGCGCTACCTAAATAGCTTTCGAGGAGAACCAGCTATCTCCGAGTTTGTTTAGCCTTTCACTCCTAGCCTCAGCTCATCCCCATCTATTGCAACAGATGTGGGTTCGGTCCTCCAGTGCGTGTTACCGCACCTTCAACCTGGCCAAGGCTAGATCACTCGGTTTCGGGTCTACTGCCAGAGACTATGCGCCCTATTCAGACTCGGTTTCCCTTCGCCTCCCCTATACGGTTAAGCTTGCCACTGACAGTAAGTCGCTGACCCATTATACAAAAGGTACGCAGTCACCCTTACGGGCTTCCACTGCTTGTACGTATACGGTTTCAGGGTCTATTTCACTCCCCTCTCCGGGGTTCTTTTCGCCTTTCCCTCACGGTACTTGTTCGCTATCGGTCAGTCAGGAGTATTTAGCCTTGGAGGATGGTCCCCCCATGTTCAGACAAGGTTTCTCGTGCCTCGCCTTACTCAATTTCATGCACCGTGCCTTTTCGCCTACAGGGCTATCACCTGCTACGGCCAGCCTTTCCAGACTGTTCGGCTAAAACATGATGCACTTTTGGGCTGCTCCCCGTTCGCTCGTCGCTACTGAGGGAATCTCGGTTGATTTCTTTTCCTCCGGGTACTTAGATATTTCAGTTCCCCGGGTTCGCTTCGCTCAGCTATGTATTCACTGAGCGATACTCCTTACGGAGTGGGTTTCCCCATTCGGACATTGCCGGATCAAAGCTTGTTGCCAGCTCCCCGACACTTTTCGCAGGCTGCCACGTCCTTCATCGCCTCTGACTGCCAAGGCATCCACCGTATACGCTTAGTCGCTTGACCATATAACCCCAAGTCGCCTCAGGGCTACTCCCCTTCCTCCTCAGGAAATGGGATTCGCCAAACAACGCATTCGCTTACTTCTTTGCCTCAACGACACATCTCGGTTCAGTTCAAAACCAAGACGCTTGTCACTCGTTTACATTTTCAAAGAACACGATAACGGCCTCAGCGCCGTCTCGCTTCAACAATCTTTTGTGTGCGCTACACATCCATTCGAACTGGTGGAGCCAGTCGGGATCGAACCGACGACCCCCTGCTTGCAAAGCAGGTGCTCTCCCAGCTGAGCTATGGCCCCGTAAGTCCGGGTCGCTCCCCAATACTGGTGGGTCTAGGTGGACTCGAACCACCGGCCTCACCCTTATCAGGGGTGCGCTCTAACCACCTGAGCTACAGACCCATAAAGCTTTTCGACCTCTCCCTTGTGGAGATAGGCCGTTCACGCCGTCGGCGTGCGGATGTGCAGGTGTCTTGTGTGGACGTCTTGCGGCAAAGCCGCTGTCGTTCTCGAAAGGAGGTGATCCAGCCGCACCTTCCGATACGGCTACCTTGTTACGACTTCACCCCAGTCATGAACCACTCCGTGGTCGTCGCCCCCCTTGCGGTTAGGCTAACGGCTTCTGGAGCAACTCACTCCCATGGTGTGACGGGCGGTGTGTACAAGGCCCGGGAACGTATTCACCGCAGCATAGCTGATCTGCGATTACTAGCGATTCCGACTTCACGTAGTCGAGTTGCAGACTACGATCCGGACTGGGATCGGCTTTCTGGGATTGGCTCCACCTCGCGGTCTCGCAACCCTCTGTACCGACCATTGTAGTACGTGTGTAGCCCTGGCCGTAAGGGCCATGATGACTTGACGTCATCCCCACCTTCCTCCGGTTTGTCACCGGCAGTCTCCTTAGAGTTCCCACCTTTACGTGCTGGCAACTAAGGACAAGGGTTGCGCTCGTTGCGGGACTTAACCCAACATCTCACGACACGAGCTGACGACAGCCATGCAGCACCTGTGTTCTGGTTCCCGAAGGCACTTCCGCATCTCTGCAGAATTCCAGACATGTCAAGGCCAGGTAAGGTTCTTCGCGTTGCATCGAATTAAACCACATACTCCACCGCTTGTGCGGGCCCCCGTCAATTCCTTTGAGTTTCAGTCTTGCGACCGTACTCCCCAGGCGGCGAACTTAACGCGTTAGCTTCGACACTGATCTCCGAGTTGAGACCAACATCCAGTTCGCATCGTTTAGGGCGTGGACTACCAGGGTATCTAATCCTGTTTGCTCCCCACGCTTTCGTGCCTCAGCGTCAGTGTTGAGCCAGATGGCCGCCTTCGCCACTGATGTTCCTCCCGATCTCTACGCATTTCACCGCTACACCGGGAATTCCACCATCCTCTCTCACACTCTAGCTTCCCAGTATCCACTGCCATTCCCAGGTTGAGCCCGGGGATTTCACAGCAGACTTAAGAAACCGCCTACGCACGCTTTACGCCCAGTAATTCCGATTAACGCTTGCACCCTTCGTATTACCGCGGCTGCTGGCACGAAGTTAGCCGGTGCTTATTCCTCAGGTACCGTCAGCCCCATAGGGTATTAACCCGTGGTATTTCGCTCCTGATAAAAGTGCTTTACAACCCGAAGGCCTTCTTCACACACGCGGCATTGCTGGATCAGGCTTGCGCCCATTGTCCAATATTCCCCACTGCTGCCTCCCGTAGGAGTCTGGGCCGTGTCTCAGTCCCAGTGTGGCTGATCATCCTCTCAGACCAGCTATCGATCGTCGCCTTGGTGAGCCTTTACCTCACCAACTAGCTAATCGAACATCGGTCCATCCAACCGCGCGAGGTCCGAAGATCCCCCGCTTTCTCCCGTAGGACGTATGCGGTATTAGCGTAAGTTTCCCTACGTTATCCCCCACGTCTGGGCAGGTCCCGATGTATTCCTCACCCGTCCGCCACTCGCCACCCATCGTATTGCTACGACTGTGCTGCCGTTCGACTTGCATGTGTTAGGCATGCCGCCAGCGTTCAATCTGAGCCAGGATCAAACTCTTCACTTAAGTTTTCGACCATCCGTAGATGATCTATCTTTCTGAAGCGTTGTCCTAACCGTAAAACGTCAAGCTTTTGAATTGACTCTTAGGTTAGACGCTTGCATTTATTGGACAGCTTTCGCTTCCACCGCAAGACGCCCACACAAGTCACCTGCGCACACTGTCAAAGATCAATCACTTGCAACCTTCTTTTCAAGATTGCCCCGAAGCATTTCGTCCCGGGTGAGCCGCCCATTCTACATCCCTTTGTTGGTCCGTCAACACCC
>NZ_QRBE01000029.1 GCF_003363155.1 Dyella monticola
ATGCCCGGAGTCAAACTGCCGTAGAGGTGCGCAGAGCGCACCTGTTCGCAAAGTACAACGGAGAGATGGCCGAGTGGTTTAAGGCAGCAGTCTTGAAAACTGCCGTAGGTGTAAGCCTACCGTGGGTTCGAATCCCACTCTCTCCGCCAGTACTGCGAAACCCCTGTTTTCACAGGGGTTTTTGCTTTTCTGAGGAAGGGCTTGTCGCTCCACATATCGCTCCACTTCCATCCCCTTTCTTACCAAGAAAGGGGCAAAAAAGACTGAGCCGATATGCGCATCCCCAACTGTCTCAGGTTGGCACCTTCAGGGATCTGGCACTTTCGCCAACGACTGCCTTCCCGACAGGCCCGTGAGACAGGTAAGCACGAGGTCACGCGAAGCCTTGGTACCCGTGACCTCCTGACCGCGCAGCAACGTGCGCTGGCCCTCGTCCAGGCGTATGCTCAAGGCTTCACAGTCAGGGGGCTGAGTGTGGCTAGGGATAGCGTTCCAACTGTGTCAACGATCCTCAAGGCCAAGCGCCATGAGGGGTACAAGCTTATCCGTCACCCTGACGGTACCGTTGAGCTTGAGGCCAACGGCAAAGCAGACCATGGCTTCGCCATGGAAGCGGTTGACCACATCGGACGGTTGGACAAAGAGCCGTATTATCAAGAGTTTGTGCAGGCCACCCGCGTTACTGCATCTGCTCCTACTCCCGGCCCTGCATCGAAGATTCCAGTCATTGCCATCGGCAAGGCTGTGACGCAGTGGTTGGCTGAGATCAAATCCAGCACTCGCCCCAAGACCTTCAAGATCAAGACCACGGCTGTGGAGGGTTTCGCTCGCCACTATGGCGAGAAAGGCTTACTCAAGGATGCTGGTCGCATCGACGTGGGCAACTGGGTTCAGGCACTTCGTGCAGGTGGTCTGGAAACCCCAAGCGTTGACGAAGTTCCTTTTCTCTTCATCATGAATTGAGTCTAAGGTTTCGAGGGGAAAGCATGCCGTCGCTTCTATGTTGGCATTCCTTGTGTGTTTTCCCCCTTCCCAAGGATGGGGAAAAGATTTTTGGCTTTCCAGAATTTTTAGCGGCGCTTGCTCTGATGGTCCTGGCATGGACTGTAGGGGATATCCAGTACCGCTTCAGGGGCCGTATTGCACCTGTTCCATTGCCACCGCTTACTTTTTATTCCATCACGACTATAGGGGTTCTGACCCTTCTAACAGACCTATGGCGGGCAGAGGGGTGGCTTGTCCTTGATACGGGCCCGTTTTCCCCACTCACTTGGCAGGCCTTCTTAGGTTCTGGGTTTCTAATAACCTTCCTGACTTGGGGTTGGTATGCGTTTATCAACCCGCCGATCTTCAGTGAGAAGAATGCGAAAAGATACGGGCAACTCCTGTACTCAGTGATTCTCAAAGGTTCACCGACCGAAGTCCCTGTTATCGCTTCTGAGTTGGCCGATTCAGCCCATGAAATTGTCTCTAGGTCGTGGTTGATACCTGAGCTGGAAAACAAGGAGCTGATTTCTTCAGAGAAAAAGTTTCGATTCGATCCATTTGGGTGGAAAAGGAAGCGTTACTTTCTGTCCAAAGATGTGGCTTATGACATCCTTCTTCTGATCGCTGACCGTAAGTTCTGTAGGTATGTCGTCCAATCATCTCAGTACACGGCTTTGGAAATTTTCGGGGCCATGACTAAGATGGAAAAGTATCAACTTCCTGTTGGACCTTTTGCTAGGAATATCACCGAAGAAGCAATACAGAACAAAGACTCCTTTGTATTCCATGAGTCAAGCGGATATCAGTCTGGACTGCTTGGTTTCCATAAGCCACTCACTCAAACGCTGTACGGTAACTACCGTATGGTTAAGGAGGTCGAGGACTTCTTTGATGTTGACTACATGGAAACGCAGAAGTGGGACCCCGATCAATGGGAAGCCTATGGTCGCTTGGTTCTCGTTTCTTTCCGTGACTATGCAAAGAAGGAGCTTGGTCAACACGCTCCTGTGTTCTGGCGGTCCTTCGAATGCATCCTTCGTTCTGCGTATGACCTCTACGAAGTCAATCGACTGGAAAGGAACTATTGGGATACTCCACAGTGCAAGCGATTGGATAAGGTTTGTCACTTTTTTAAAGAAGCGATAGACATTCTTGCGAAGTATCCAGTCCCAAATCGCGTTCATTTGCGAGAGAAGCTTCGCCAGCAACGCACTAGCATCTATGACTTGATTGCTAGGGAAATAGCTGAGCTGGTTTTTTATGCTGGGCAAGTGGCTGAGCCAAGAGAACTGTGCTGGTCTGTACAGCACAGTACAGTGTGGTTTCAGGTCTTTGAATCCTTCGATCAGGATACGGCAGCTAGGAAATTTATCAGGCACAAAGTGCGTCGTGCGCTTTGGGATGAGATAGAAAGGATGACTTCTTCTCCCAACTTTAAAGGCGCCCGTATGATTGCTTTTCTCTTAAACGTGCTGGGATTCGTCGCTCAAAATGACGATAGACATCGCGATTGGGTGGCTCTTCACAAAGTGCTGTTGGAGTGGCTAAAGAAAAATTATGCAAAGCTTTACATTTACAACCCCAGCGTCGCAGCTGCATGTCTGGTAGCGGGCTATACCTATGACCAAGCTGAAAATCAGTTGATTTTTACAGCACCTGCTGAAGGCCTTCGTAGAGTGCCTTACACGAACGCTTTACCGTTGGGTCCAGCAGATGAGAGTAAAATTCCTGGTCAATAAGTGTTGTAAAACGGTGCTTGTGAATTTTGAATCGCCCCGGGATTTGTGGAGGCTCGAACTCTTGAGAGAATGGAGCCATGACCAAGTCGAAGCAATTTTCCCCAGAAGTCCGTGAGCGTGCGGTCTGGATGGTGCAAGAGCACCGTGGTGAGTATCCATCGTTGTGGGCGGCGGTCGAGTCGATCGCACCGAAGATCGGCTGTGTAGCCATGGCTCAATCACCGCCAAAAGGCGTGCCCCACATGTGGATGACTCCATTCGGTGTACGGATCGTCCATTTGGAGGCATGGTCATTTTGCTGATCAAGTGGGGGGTCTTGCGCTTCCATTAAATCCCAGTCGGTCAGCATCATCACGCAATCCCCCGTTTTCACTAGATGGTCCAATACCTTCATATTGGTCATGCCGTTTGGGAGGTCTGCCTTCATTAGCGTAACCATTGCCTGTTCGGTCTTGCATGTCACCAACCCGCCTGTGTACTGCGCATATGGATCATCCGAGACGGCCGCTGATGGCTGGGCGAAAGCGCTTGCTGCGGTGGCAACCGTAAGTGCGCAAATGGCGATAAAGAAAACCTGATATCTATTTCGCCAAAAGCATCGAAGGGGCGTGCGCCGTAAGCACTTTGTTGCCGGGTCGGAGTGTGGAATAGACCATTTCAGTGTGACCGATCCGTCGGGCGGCACGCTTTGTCCAGAAGAAGAGGGCGACTTCCCATCATCCACATGCCGTGTGCGTAGCTTGGATCAGCGAAGTAAACGGGACTCTTCCAAACCACCCGACATGTATGGATATCCAAGGCATAGATCTGTCGTTGACTGCCGGAGTAGGTGGAAACAAAAAGGGTGTTTTTCCCCAACAACACGGGCTCTTGGACGATCGAGACAGATTCGCTGACGGTGCACACCGGCTGCCCCTCCAAGGAAATCGTGACCGGTCCTGACCATGCGCTCGGATGATCCACAGTGTCGGCGTCACCCAACGTCACAGTCAGCTTGCCCCATGTGGCAGTGCTCTTGGTTATCGTCAACGGGATGAGATCGCAGCCAAACGACGTTGCTGGCGCCGAAACAACCAGTGCGGTGATCAATAGCGTGGCTATGCGCATCGTGTAATCCCTTATGCGGCGACCGATGGGTTTGTCACCAAGCGACATCGTACTCACCATCAGCGTTATCGGCGGCGCCGAATCCGCGTCCCCTGACAGAGCTGGCCCCAGTGGTTTGAACAGCGAAGCCCGGTTGGATAAGTGGATTGCCTGCGTGGTTTAAGCGGCTTTGGGCAAAGCCGTTATCGGGAA
>NZ_QRBE01000003.1 GCF_003363155.1 Dyella monticola
CCGACGCCAATGCGACGACCGATTTCGAGGTCACGCTGGAGAATGGGTTGACGTACGCGCACCTGGCCTACCAGCTCGCCAAGATGATCGTGCCTAACTGGGTGACCATTCCGCTTGAATTGAGTGAGGTGGCCGCCAACCTCTTTCAAGGCTATCAAGCATATAACCTGGGCGACAAAGGGCGCGCCAGCCACGCGTTATTCGATGCGTTAGTGGGTGTGGCTGCCCTCCCGCTCGATGCGGTCGGTGCACGCAATGAATTAGGTGCGTTCAAGGTGCCGCGGTCGGTGGTGGCTGCGTCAAAGAATGGACTGCGCTTCGAAGCGCCTGGAACTTTCTCGGGTGACGCTCCGGGCTTCGTTCCGCTGCCGGCCGGATCGCGTTTTGCCGGGATGTATGCCAAGGAGGGTAAGTTCTACGTCAAGCTGGGCGATGACTATGAGGAAGCTTATTTCGATAAGGCAAACAACATCGTGCGCGTGGGAAATCCGCGCTCATCCACGGCGGGTACATGGGCTGATACGAATTCGCAAATACAGCGCGATCCGGTTTCGGGTCATTGGCGGACGGTGCCGCGTTTGGACCTTAAAGGTGGCAGCCCGGATTCGTTCGCACAACAGTTCAGCACGAAGTTTCCGCAAACGCCGGGCAGCAGTGCGCAAAAGTTCGACGCCATTATGAATCCAGCCGATGGCGACCAATTAGGTGCGGTGGGGGGTCGTGCCAATTTTCCTAAAGTCAGCTGGTACGACAGCAACTCAAAGTACCAGGTCATTCCTTCCGAAATGGCCTCGCACACCCCGAATGGATTTTATTCGGAGCAGTTCCTCAAGGACGTCACGCGCAATGATTACCATGTGCTCCTGGGTGAATTTCCCCGCACTGATGCAAACGGGCTCGTAGACATGCATGGCTACCAGGGCTTCAATATGAGACTGAACAAAGATCCTGCGAACCCTGCATCGCCCAAGGCAAAGCTTAAAGAGCTGAAGGAGGTGATTCCGGATCCGAACCTGCGCGCGAAAATGTCGGAAGTGGCGCATCAAGGTCTTATGTTCGACCCAACCTATGGGTTGATTACGCGCTTGAAGGGTGACCTTCAATTCCGAAGCGACAATGCAGAGTATTACCTCTACTACAATCCCGATAGCAAAGACACCGCTAAAGTGATGGTGGAGTCATGGGGCTCCATCTTGGATCCCAACACGTCAGCCAAGGTTCCTGGAATAGGCGTGCACATGCAGCGGTCGATCGATCTGCACAAGGATGCCAAGGGAGAATGGGAGCTCAACCCTTCTGCTCCCATTCGTTACGAAGTGAGGGTCTCGTAGGTTACCGGTGAAACCTCAACGCGCGACTGAGCGGATGACATCCCACGAAGCCTCATGCTGAAGCGTGGTCGCGAACGGCACCCTTCTTGCGATGACAAGCATGCGGATAGATCACTCGTACGAAGATGGCAACGCACAAATAAAAAGCCCGGGAAATTTCCCGGGCTTTTTCGTTACGGCGATCCGCAAAGCAATTACTTCGCTTCTTTCTCCATCAACTTGGCGACCATGCTCGCCGGCACTTCTTCGTAATGATCGAAGATCATTGTGAAGGTGCCGCGGCCGCTGGTGGCCGAGCGCAGGAAGTTGATGTAGCCGAACATTTCCGCCAGCGGTACGAAGCCCTGCACGAAGGCGTTGGTACCCTTCTGGCCCTGTTCGCTGATGGAGCCGCGACGACGGTTGATGTCGCCGATCACGTCGCCGAGGTAATCGGCTTCGGTCACCACTTCGAGTTTCATCACCGGCTCAAGCAGCTTGGGCTTGGACATCCGCTGCGCTTCGCGGAAGCAGGCGCGGCCGGCGATTTCGAAGGCGAGTGCGGAGGAGTCCACGTCGTGGTACTTGCCGTCGATCAGGCGTGCCTTGAAATCCAGCACTTCATAGCCGGCTACCTGGCCCTGACGCGATTCCACTTCGATGGCGTGTTCCACCGCCGGGATGTATTCGCGCGGCACGCGGCCACCAACGACTTCGTCGGAGAACACCACGCCGCTACCGGGTTCGCCGGGCTCGAAGATCATCTTCACTTCGGCGAACTGGCCCGAACCGCCGGACTGCTTCTTGTGCGTGTAGGTGTGTTCGACGGTCTGGCCGAACGCTTCACGGAAGCTGACCTTGGGCTTGCCCATGTTCGCTTCGACACCCAGTTCCGTGCGCATGCGGTCGATGGTGATTTCCAGATGCAGTTCGCCCATGCCCTTGAGCACGGTCTGCCCGGTTTCCTGGTCCACTTCCATGCGCAGCGACGGATCGGCCTTCACCATCTTGTAGAGCGCGGTGGAGAGCTTGTCGATGTCGTTGCGGCTCTTCGGTTCCACCGCCACGCTGATCACCGGGTCGGGGAAGCGCATGCGCTCCAGCAGCACCGGGTGCTGCGGATCGGCGAGCGAGTCGCCGGTCTCGGTTTCCTTCAGCGAGACGAACGCACAGATATCGCCGGCGCGCACTTCCTCGATTTCCTTGGTGGCGTTGGCTTGCACTTCCACGATGCGGCCGATGCGCTCTTTCTTGCCGCGCGTGACGTTCTGCAGCGTGTCGCCCTTCTTGATCACGCCGGAGTAGATGCGCGTGAAGGTGAGGGTGCCGAACTGGTCGTTGATCACCTTGAAGGCGAGCGCGCGCACCGGAGCGTCGTCGGTGACGGACTGTTCGCCGATGACGTTGCCGTCTTCGTCCACCATCGAGATGCCGCCGTTTTCGCCCGGGTAGGGCATGTAATCGATCACGCCGTCGAGCATCTGCTGCACGCCCTTGTTGCGGTACGAAGAGCCGCAGAAGATCGGTACGATCTTGCCGGCCACGCACCCCTTGCGGATGCATTTTTTCAGCGTTTCCAGCGTCGGCTCGTTACCGTCCAGGTAGGCGTGCATGGCGTCGTCGTCCATTTCTACGGCGCTTTCGATGCTGTGCGCGCGCAGTTCGGCAAGCTGGGACACCCATTGCGTGTCGGCGGTGGTGGTGAACGCCTTGACTTTCGGATGGTCGGCGACCTGGTCCAGGGGAATCGTTTCCCACTTGCTGTCCTTGTCGCTGCTGTCCCAGATATAGCCCGCGCCGGCGATCAGGTCGACCATGCCGATGAAGTCGTCGCTGCTGCCCAATGGCACCTGGCAGAGCACGATGTTGGCACCCAGGCGATTCTTGATACCGTCGACGGCGTGTTTGAAGTTCGCGCCGATGCGGTCCATCTTGTTGATGTAGCACATGCGCGGCACGTTGTACTGGTCGGCCAGGCGCCAGTTGGTCTCGGTCTGCGGTTCCACGCCGGCCACGCCATCGAACACCACCACCGCGCCGTCGAGCACGCGCAAGGAGCGGTTCACTTCAATGGTGAAGTCCACGTGCCCTGGGGTATCGATCACGTTGATCTGATGACCCTTCCACTCGGTCGACACGGCGGCCGACTGGATGGTGATGCCGCGCTTCTTTTCCTGTTCCAGGTAGTCGGTGGTCGTCGAGCCCTTGCCATCCTTCGTGTCATGCACGTCGATGATCTGGTGCTTCTTACCCGTGTAGTACAGGATGCGCTCGGTGGTGGTGGTCTTACCGGCATCGATGTGCGCGATGATGCCGATGTTGCGATAGAGGTTCAGAGGTTTCTGGCGGGCCACTGTCTTGGTTCCGTAGTAGAAAGTCGTTGTCGAACAGATAAAGAATCAAAGGTTAGCTAGACGGACCGTCCCTGGGCTCGCAGCGTACGTTTCAAATGTGTAGGCATCGTTGCCGGTCAGGCGCGTTCATCACGCAGGGTCGGCAAGCAAATCTTCGTAAAAGGCCCCGAACGGTTCGGTGGGGTGCGCAAGCTGGATTTCGAGTATCCACAAACCGTTGCCTGGTTTGCGGTCGAGGTCGCCCAGATTGCCGCCCTTGTGCACCGAATGCGGGAAATCGCTGACGCGATGGCCCTTGATGGCATGGTTGAAGCGCCAACCCATCGCCTCGGCGCGCTCGCGCGCATAATCATAAAGCTTCTGGCCGTTCCAGCCTTCGGTGCGCCAGATCCTGGCCACATCATGGAACACTTCGCGTGCAGCTTGCGCGCAAGCCTGCCGTTCGGGCGCATGGCCGACCACGAAAGTGTCGCCCACATCGCCCTCATGCCCACTGAATACCAGGCCCAGGTCGATGAAGTAGCTGTCGTTCTCGCCCAGGCGCACGCCCGGTTGGGAGGGCTCCCGGTAGGTCCGGACGGTGTTCGGGCCGATGCGGATGATCACCGGATGCCACAGGCGCTCCATGCCTAAGGCTTCGAACACCTGCATGGCCTGGGTTTGCGCTTGATCTTCGCTGATGCCTGGCTGCATGTGCTCGCGGATGCCGTGCAGCGCCTGCCAACTCAGCGCGCGGGCGCGCTGCATCAGGGCGGGATCGTACCGCTGGCCGACGGCTTCGCGATCGCCCTGCGCCATGGCGTCAGCCCGCCACCAGCAGGGCAATGCCGATCGCCGCGGGCAGTGCCTGCACCCACAGCACCTTGCGCGTGGCAGTCAGGCCGCCGTAGACGCCCGCGATCAGCACACAGGCGAGGAAGAACAGCTTCACGTGCATCCCTTCCACGCCACCCAGCAGCAGCCCCCAGAACAGGCCGGCGGCCAGGAAACCGTTGTACAGCCCCTGGTTGGCTGCCAGCACTTTGGTCTGCGCGGCGTATTCGGCGGTAATGCCGAACGCACGCAGGCCCGTGGGCTTGTCCCACAGCGCCATTTCCAGGATCAGGAACCATACGTGCATCAGCGCGATGATCGTGATCACGATGCTGGCAAGGGTCGGCATGCCTAGGTCCTCAACTCAGCGCGTAGCCGAATTGTTCCTTGAATTGGGCGGCGAACGACTCGTACGTGAAGTGCTGGTTCTGCGTGCCGGGATGTTCCACCTTCAGCGCGCCCATGAGCGAGGACATGCGGCCGATGGTGGGCCAGTCCAAGCCCTTCATGATCCCGAAAATGAGGCCGGCACGGTACGCGTCGCCGCAGCCGGTGGGATCCACCACCTGGCGTTCGCGCGCCGCCGGAATCTCGTGTGTGGTGCCGTCGGTGTGGATCAGCGAACCACGCGGACCTAAGGTGACGATGTAGGCCTTCACGCGCGAGGCGATCTCTGCCGCGCTCCAGCCGGTGCGCTGCTGCAGGAGCTGCGATTCGTAGTCGTTGACGATCACGTAGGTGGCTTTTTCGATCATCGCCCGGAATTCCTCGCCGTTGAACAACGGCATGGCCTGGCCGGGATCAAACACGAACGGCACGCCGCGCGCAGCGAATTCATCCACGTGCTGCAGCATGGCCTCGCGGCCATCGGGGGCGACGATGCCGAAGGTCACATCGGGAATGTTGCGCACATGGTTGGCGTGCGCGCTGGACATGGCGCCCGGGTGGAAGGCGGTGATCTGGTTGTTGTCCAGGTCGGTGGTGATAAAGCACTGCGGGGTGAACTGCTCCTCGAACACTCGGATGCAGTCCATGCGGATGCCGCAGCGTTCCAGGTGCTCTCGGTACGGGGCGAAATCCTGTCCCACGGCCGCCACCGGCAGCGGATCGCCGCCCAGGAGCTTGAGGTTATAGGCGATATTGCCGGCGCAACCGCCGAACTCGCGGCGCATCCGCGGTACGAGGAAGGACACGTTCAGGATATGCACCTGATCGGGAAGAATGTGGTTCTTGAACTGGTCCTGGAACACCATGATGGTGTCGTAGGCGAGCGATCCGCAGATGACGGCAGACATGGTTGGCGGTCCGTGTGGGCTGGCTGGCAAACACAACATCGTAGCTGGTGAGGTGGGGTGCGGGAAACGGGGAGGGTGACGCCGCCGGCGCCGACGCCGTTGGCTTTTCACCTGTCTGGCCGCGTGATTGCCCTAAAAAAACCGCATTTTTTAACGCCAATGTCCTTGCGGACAGGGGGTTTGCTGACTAGACTGGCGCGCTTACTTTTTAGCCAGAGTGGACACGCGGCGGCCCCATGTTCAAGAAGTTTCGCGGGATGTTTTCCAACGATGTTTCCATCGACCTTGGCACCGCCAATACGCTCATTTACGTGCGTGGCCAGGGCATCGTCCTGAACGAACCTTCCGTCGTCGCCATCCGCCAGGATCGCGGCCCGGGTGGCCCCCGCACAGTCGCCGCCGTCGGTGGCGACGCCAAGCGCATGCTGGGCCGCACGCCCGGCAACATCGCCACCGTGCGTCCGATGAAGGATGGCGTCATCGCCGACTTCACCATGACCGAGGCGATGTTGCAGCACTTCATCCGCCAGGTGCATCGCTCGCGCTTCTTGCGTCCCAGCCCGCGCGTGCTGGTGTGTGTGCCGTGTGGTTCCACCCAGGTGGAACGCCGCGCCATCAAGGAGTCGGCCGAAGGCGCCGGCGCCCGCGACGTGTTCCTGATCGAAGAACCGATGGCCGCCGCCATTGGCGCCGGCATCCCGGTGCATGAGGCGCGCGGCTCGATGGTGCTGGACATCGGTGGCGGCACCTCCGAGGTGGCGGTGATCTCCTTGAACGGCATCGTCTACTCGCAGTCCGTACGCGTGGGCGGCGACCGTTTCGACGAGTCCATCATCAACTACGTACGCCGCAACCACGGCACGCTGATTGGTGAATCCACGGCCGAGCGCATCAAGCTCGAGATCGGCTGCGCGTTCCCGCAGAGCCAGGTCAAGGAGATCGAAATTTCCGGCCGCAACCTGGCCGAGGGCGTGCCGCGCATGTTCACGGTCAACTCCAACGAGATCCTCGAGGCTCTGCACGAGCCGCTGGCCGGCATCGTGGCGGCGGTGAAGGCGGCGCTGGAACAGACGCCGCCGGAGCTGTGCTCGGACGTCGCCGAGCGCGGCATCGTGCTCACTGGCGGCGGTGCGCTGCTGCGCGACCTGGATCGCCTGCTCTCCGAAGAAACCGGCCTGCACGTGCAGGTGGCGGACGATCCGCTCACCTGCGTGGCGCGCGGCGGCGGCAAGGCGCTGGAGCTGATCGATCAGCACGGCAGCGATTTCTTCGCTCCCGAATAATCCGCACGCAGGGGTGTAGGCCATGCCGCTCGCGCGCGAGGAATCCTCGCCCCTGTTTGCCGGTACCGCCGCCGGAACCCTGCGGCTGATCTTCTATCTCGCGCTGGCGATGGTGTTGATGGTGCTGGACCATCGCAACGGTTGGCTCTGGCGCCTGCGCTACACCACGGCGATCGTGGTCGAACCCATCTATCGCCTGGCGAGCGCGCCGGCCGATGGCTTGCATGCGGCGAGCGTCGCCTTCGCCGACCGCCGCATGCTCACCGAGCAAAACCAGCGCCTGCGCGAAGACCTTTTGCTCGCCAACGCCAAGCTCAATCGCATGGCAGCGGTCGCCGAGCAGAACCAGCGCCTGAAGGAACTGCTCGATACCCAGCACAGTCTGGAACTGCATGTGCAGATGGCGCGGGTGATTGGCATCGATATGGGCGCGTTTCGCCATCGCATGATGATCAACCTCGGCGCGCGCGACGGTATCAGGGCCGGCCAGCCGGTGATCGATGCGCATGGCGTGATGGGGCAGATCATCGATGTGCTGCCCAATTCGGCGACGGTGATGCTGGTGACCGATCCGGATCATGCGCTGCCGGTGGTGATCCAGCGCACCGGCCTGCGTACGATCGCCTACGGCTCGCGCAACGGCGAGGAGCTCACCCTGCCGAACATCCCGATGGCTGCCGATGTGCGCGCTGGCGACAAGCTCTTGACCTCGGGTATCGGCGGACGTTTTCCTGAAGGTTTCCCCGTCGGACAGATCGATACGGTGCAGCCCGCGCCGACCGGCATGTTCCTGGAAGCGCACGCCACGCCCAGTGCCGATCTGGATCGCAGCGACGAGGTGCTGGTCCTGCATGATCTAGCCGAACCGGCTGGCCCGCCGCCGCCCGCAACACCGGCCGGTCCGCCCGCGAGCGACGCGCCTGCGCCTCCCTCGACGGCTTCGGCGCCGCGCGTGCCGATGCCCACTGGCGCGCCGCTCAAGCCTGCGTCCGCCCAAACCACTGGAACGCCGCCGACATGAGCCGCCAGCGACTGTCCTTCTGGTGGTTCGTGGGCACGCTGCTGGTGTCCTTGCTGCTGATGCTGGTGCCGCTGCCGCACGTGCTGGAGGCGTTCAAGCCGTATTGGCCTGCGCTGGTGCTGTTGTATTGGGCGCTCGAATCGGGTGATCAGCGCATCACGCTCGGCCTTGCTTTCATCTTCGGTGTCTGCGCGGACCTGCTCACCGGCGTGCTGCTGGGTGAACAGGCGTTGCGCTTGTGCGTGCTGGCGTTCATCGCGCTGCGGTTTCGCTCGCGATTGCGTTTCTTCCCGATGTGGCAGCAGACGCTGGCGGTGCTGGCGCTCTTGCTCAACGATCGTTTTCTGCAGTTGGTCGTGCGCGCGTTTGCCGGTGAATCCACGCCGCCGGCGCTATGGTGGATGTCACCGTTCATCAGTGCGGCGCTCTGGCCGTTCTTGTTCCTGCTGCTCGATGATCTGCGGATGCGGTTGAGGTTGCAGTGAAACGCCTGCGTCACTATAAGGACACGCGCGGCGAAGGGGAGATGTTCCGCCGGCGTGCGCTAGCAGGTTTCGGGCTGATTTTGCTCGGCCTGGGTGTGCTGGTGGGGCGCTACGTGTTTCTGCAGGTGCTGCATCACGACGAATACGCACTGCGTTCAGTCAGCAACAGCGTGAAGCCGCGGGCGATTCCGCCTGCGCGCGGTCTCATCTACGATCGCAACGGTGTGCTGCTGGCCGACAACGTGCCGGCGTTCCGTCTGGAGGTGCGGCCCGATCAAGTGCAGCACATGAACCAGATGCTGGCCGAGCTGGGCAGGGTGGTGCCGCTGGATCAGGATGATCTGGACGCCTTTCGCAAGCAGCTCAGGCAGAGTCGCCGGTTCGACAGCGTGCCGCTGAAAATGCGCCTCACCGAAGATGACATTGCGCGCTTCGCGGTGAACCGATGGCGATTCCCGGGTGTGGACGTGGTGCCGTACCTGACGCGCTATTACCCGATGGGCTCGCTGTTTGCGGACGTGGTCGGCTACGTGAGCCGCATCGATGCGGACGACCTGACGAAACTCGACCCGGATCGCTACAAGGGCACCACGCACATCGGACGCACGGGCCTGGAGCGTTCGTACGAAGACATGCTGCACGGCACGCCCGGCTATGAACTGGACGAAGTCAACGCCGATGGCCAGATTCAGCGCGTGCTGGAAACGCATCCGCCCATACCGGGCAAGAATCTTTATCTGAGTATCGATGCGCGCGTGCAGAAAGCCGCGCAGGATGCTTTCCAGGGGCGGCCTGGCGCGGCCGTGGCGATCGATCCGCGCAATGGGCAAGTGTTGGCGATGGTCAGTGTGCCGACCTACGACCCGAACCTGTTCGTCAACGGCATCAGCACCGCCGACTACAAAGCCTTGCTCAATGCGCCGGATAAACCCTTGCTCAATCGCGCGCTGGCGAGCGCCTATCCGCCGGGTTCCACGGTGAAGCCATTCATGGGCCTGGCGGGTCTGGAAGACGGCGTGCGTACACCGGAAGACACCGTTTTTTCCAACGGCGTGTTCTACATTCCCGGCCAATCGCGCGGTTACCGCGATGACCAGCGCTATGGCGCGGGCACGGTGAATCTGTATAAAGCGATCTACGCGTCGGTCAATACGTACTTCTACAAGCTTGCGCTGGACCTGGGCATCGACCGCATCAGCGAGTTCATGAGCGCTTATGGATTCGGACGGCCCACCGGCGTGGATGTTCCGGGCGAAGTGTCCGGCGTGGTGCCGTCGCGTGCATGGAAGGCCAAACATTCACCCAAGGAGCGCACCTGGTACCCCGGCGAGACGGTGATCACGGGTATCGGGCAAGGCTACTGGGAGGTCACGGCCATGCAACTGGCGCATGCCTTGGCGACGTTTGCCGGCCGTGGCGTGCCGTACGCACCGCGCGTGGTGATGTCCACCGCAGATGTCGGCAAGCCATCGTCGCCGCTGCTCAACCCGCCCACCGGTCCGTCCCTGATCAAGAACATGAAAGATTGGGAGGCGGTGAACGAGGGCATGCAATTGGTGATCTACAGCAACGACCCGCTGTCCACCGGTTATGGTCACAACCTCGGCGGAGGCTTCCCCTATCGCCTTGCCGGCAAAAGCGGTACGGCGGAGCGTTTCTCGCGTACCACCAACGCCTATAACGAGGACCGCAATACGGCCTATCTTGCCGCGCGCCACCGTGCCTGGTTCGAAGTCTTTACGCCTGCGGAGAATCCGCGCATTGCAGTGGCTGTGGTACTGGAGGCAGGCGCCTGGGGCGCGGAGGATTCCGGCCCGATTGCACGCAAGATTCTCGATGCATGGCTCACCACGCAGGGTGGGGCGGTGCCGCCGGATACACCGTTGCCGGAATCGGCGGTCGCGGCATCCTCGTCGGCGCAAAATTCGCCGAATGCACCGGAAGATTTGCCGCAAAGCGACGCACCTGCGCCGGACAGCTCCAGCGGGGGAGATGCCACGCCATGATGATCGATACTCTGCGCATCCGCTTTCACCGTTTTTTCCGCCGGTTGTGGACGCGTCCTCGCATCGACCTGCCATTGGCGTTCGCCTTGCTCGTTCTATGTGGTGTGGGGCTGGTTACGCTCTACAGCGCCGGCGACAGCAATCTTTCGCTAGTGATCGGACAGGCAGC
Organism: Dyella monticola; assembly: GCF_003363155.1. Lineage (GTDB taxonomy): Bacteria > Pseudomonadota > Gammaproteobacteria > Xanthomonadales > Rhodanobacteraceae > Dyella_B > Dyella_B monticola. Next base: position 10,737 of record NZ_QRBE01000003.1, read on the forward strand.
GCGCTTTGTGCTCGGCGCGCTTTTCATCCTGGTGATGTCGCGCATTCCACCGTCGGCCCTACGCAATTGGACCCCTTGGCTTTACATCGGCAGCGTGATGCTGCTGCTCGTGGTGGCCGTGCTGGGCGAAGGCCGCGGCGCAGATCGCTGGCTGAATCTGGGCATCATGCGCTTCCAGCCGTCTGAGCTGATGAAGCTGACGATGCCGATGATGGTGGCCTGGTACCTGCATCCGCGCCAGTTGCCGCCGCGCTGGAAGGACATCGTGGTGGTGGGCGTGATGATTGGTATTCCCGCCGCGCTGATTGCCCACCAGCCCGATCTTGGCACTGCTCTGCTGGTGTCGGCGGCCGGTGGCTTTGCGCTGTTCCTGTCGGGTATGGCGTGGTGGCGCATCGGTCTGTTGCTCGCTGGTGCGGCTGGCATGGTGCCGATCGCTTGGCACTTCATGCATCAGTATCAGCGCGATCGCATCCTCACCATGCTCAATCCGGAGTCCGATCCACTCGGCAACGGCTGGCACATCATTCAATCGCAGATCGCAGTGGGTTCGGGCGGTATCTTCGGCAAAGGCTTCGAGCAGAGCACGCAATCGCGCCTGGACTTCCTGCCTGAACACACCACCGATTTCATCTTCGCCGTGTTTTGCGAGGAATTCGGCTTGATCGGGGTATGCGCCATCCTGGTGCTGTACGCGTTCATCATCGGCCGCTGTCTGTGGATTGCAATGGAGGCCAAGGATACGTATTCACGCCTGCTCGCCGGCGCTATCGGCATGAGCTTCTTCGTGTACGTGTTCGTCAATGGCGGCATGGTGGCCGGTCTCTTGCCCGTGGTGGGCGTGCCGATGCCGATGGTGAGCTACGGCGGCACCTCGGCGGTCTCGCTGCTAGTGGGCTTTGGTGTGCTGATGTCGATTCATGCCAATCGCAAAGTGCATGATTGAGGTCGTTCCGGCGTGTTCTTGCCGGGCAACCCCATTCCGCGTTGCCGTCATTCCGGCGACGGCCGAGGCGCTTTACAACGGCGAAGCTGGTCCATCCCGTTTTAATCAACCATGCGAAGCACACAAAATCCATTGGTGCTGAGTGCTTCGCACGACGTATTTGCACTGGATTCCGGCCTTCACCGGAATGACGATGAGGCAATTCCGTGCGCTCTGAAAAGACGCATGACGCAAGGAAAAAACAGGCGAGCAAAAATGCGCACGCATGCTAACCTCCACCGCATGAAGGGAAAAATCGCTTTTGCACTCGCAGCGCTATGTTTCGCGATGCCCATTGCAGCCTGGGCCGACCATCCCGGTCAGGCGCAACTGGTCGCCGAAGTGGCGAAAGATACCGGCAAGGATCCCGCCGTGCTGAACGCGCTGCTCGATGGCGCAAAACGGCAACAGAGCATTATCGATGCTATGAACCGCCCGGCCGAAGCCAAGCCGTGGAGTGAGTATCGCCAGATCTTCCTCACGTCCAATCGCATCGACGCAGGCGTGAGGTTCTATCGCGATAACGAAGCATTGCTGCAGCGGATCGGCGCGAAGTATGGCGTCGCGCCGGAGTACATCGTCGCTATTCTCGGCGTGGAAACCTTCTACGGGCGCAACACCGGCAAGTACAAGGTGCTCGATGCACTGGTGACGCTGGGTTTGTATTACCCGCCGCGCGCGGCGTTTTTCCGCGATCAGCTCAAGACCCTGCTGGAACTGCCGGAAAACCAGCTCGCCGGCCCGCTCGATTCGTTGACCGGTTCCTACGCCGGTGCGCAAGGCTGGGGGCAATTCATGCCCGGCAGCATCCGCGATTACGCGGTCGATGAAGATGGCGATGGCCGTATCGACCTGCAGAACTCACTACCCGACATCATCGGCAGCGTGGCCAATTACTTCGCCAAGCACGGCTGGGTCACGGGCGGCCCGGTCGCAGCGCGCGCGCAGCCTGACGCGGCGGCGAAGCCGTTGATGGTGAAGGATGCCCAGCCGCAGTGGACGGTCGAACAACTGCAGGCGTGGGGTTATGCGCCGCTGCAGCACCTGGATCCGGGTGCGCAGAGCAGCCTGCAGACGTTGCAGGGCGAGAACGGTCCGGAATACTGGTTCACCTTCAAGAATTTTCAGGTGATCACCACCTACAACCGCAGCGCGATGTACGCGATGGCCGTCAACCAGCTCGCTCAGGCGATCATCGAAGTGGTGCACGCGCAGGAGGCGAGCGCGCCTTGATCAAGACGCTTTGGCGCCTATGTTGCCTGCTCGCGATCATGCTGCTGCTGGTCGGCTGCGGCGGTCGCCGCAGCACGCGTCCATCTTCGTCATCCGCCGGCGGCGGATCGTATGGATACGGCTCCGCGTCCGGCGGTGTCTACGACGATACCAGCAAGCCGCAAGGCAGCCGTTATCGCGACGGCAGCGATAGCATCCCCAATGGCCCGCCCCCGGATGTGGACAGCCTGCCCGAGCCCGTGCCCAAGGTGGAGCCGCACTCGCTCTATGGCAACAAATCGCCCTACACCGTGCTCGGCCATACCTACACCGTGCTGCCCAGTGCGAGCGGCTACGACGAGCGCGGTATCGCCTCTTTCTACGGCAGCAAATTTCATGGCTACAAGACCTCGAATCTCGAGGACTACGACATGTACAAGTTCACCGCTGCCAGCACGGTGCTGCCGCTGCCCAGCTATGCGCGTGTGACGAACCTGCAAAACGGCAAGAGCGTGATCGTGCGCGTAAACGATCGCGGTCCCTTTCACGCGGATCGCATCATCGATCTGTCTTACGCCGCCGCGGTGAAGATTGGCGTCTGGCCCAAGGGCACCGGACTGGTGGAAGTGCAGGGCATCGACCCCTCTGCCCCTCCGGCGGCGGAGGCACCCTCCCCGCCCATTGTCAGCGCTACGCCCGCACATCCGCCCACTATTTACCTGCAAGTGGGCGCATTCTCCGATCCGGCCAACGCCGAACGCGTGGCCGCGCAATTGCGTGTTGCGAATTTCGCTCCGGTGCAGGTGTCAGACGCCACGATTGGCGGCCGACTCGTGCACCGCGTGCGCGTGGGCCCGCTGTCAGATGTGGACAGCGCGGACCAGGTCAGCGCCAAGATCGAACAAATGGGTCTGCCGCAGCCGCAGGTCGCGATAGACTGAGCACTTTTATCGAAGTAGGCGCCGCGCGCGCCGAGCATTGACGGATTAATCCCACCATGAACCTGTTCCGCCGCCCCTTGCACATTCTTGCTGCCGCCGCGCTGGTGTTTGGCACCAGCGCCATCGCCCAGCAAACGCCTCCCAAGCCCGTACCCAATCCGCCGCCAGCGCCAGCCGCCGTGGCAGTACCGGTACCGCCGCCGCCGGATGTGGACGCCAAGACCTGGGTGCTGATGGATTACGCCACCGGCCAGATCCTCGCGGCGAAAGACCCTGACGAGCGTGTGGTACCCGCCTCGATCACCAAGGTGATGACCGATTACGTGGTCTCGGCGCAGATCGCCTCGGGGAAGATTCACCTCACCGACCCGGTGACGATCAGCGAGCATGCCTGGCGCGCCGGTGGCGCGGGCACGGACGGCTCCACCAGCTTTCTCAAGCTCAACAGCCAGGTGCCGTTGAAGGATCTGCTGTACGGCATGATCATCCAGTCCGGCAATGACGCGGCCATCGCGCTTGCCGAGCACACGGCGGGTTCGGAGGACACCTTCGCGAACCTGATGAACGCCTACGCCAAACAGCTGGGCATGGTGAACACGCACTTCGCCAATGCGTCCGGCTATCCGGTCGATAACCACTACACCACGGCGCATGACATCGCCATCCTCACCCGCGCGCTGATCCATGATTACCCCGATGACTACGCCATCTCGGCGATCAAGGAATTCGAGTGGAACGGCATCAAGCAGGGCAACCGCAACACCTTGCTGTGGCGTGACCCCAGCGTGGACGGCGTGAAGACCGGCCACACCGCCGAGGCAGGCTTCTGCCTGGATGCGTCGGCCAAGCACGGCGACCAGCGCATGATTGCCATCGTGATGGGTTCCAGCAGCGAAAAAGGGCGCGCGGACGCGGCCATGGCGCTGCTCAACTATGGTTTCCGCTTTTTCGAAACCCACAAGCTGTATGAAGCCGGCAAGGCACTGACCTCGCCGCGCCTGTGGAAGGGCGAGGATGACCAGATTCCGCTCGGCGTCACGCAGGACGTGCTGGTGACCGTGAAGACCGGTGATTATGAAAAGCTCAAGGCCACGATGGACATTCCGTCCACGTTGATTGCGCCCTTCAAGAAGGGACAGCAAGTTGGCACGCTGCACATTGCCCAGGACGGCCAGACCGTCATGGATGTGCCGCTGGTTGCACTCAATGACGCGCCGCAGGGCGGCTTCTTCAAGCGCCTGTGGGACACGATCCTGTTGTGGTTCCACGGTAGCGGCAAAAAGTAACCGCACGCTCCCTCCTCTGCGTGCAGTAGGGGAGGGTTGGGATGGGGGTGAAGCCCTCAGCTCGCGGCGAGTGCAGTTTGCGTGGCAAGCTCGTACAACCCCACCCCAGCCTCCCTGCCAGGCAGGGGGGCGCAGTTTCGCGACATGTTGAGTTTTACGGAGGCGCCCCATGAAAGATCTGACCCGCATCCAGGCGCAGCAGGAAGGCCAGGGTTTCCAGTTTCCCGGCGAGTTCGAGATCACCGCGATGGGCAATGCCAGCGCGGACCTCAAAGCCCGCGTGCCGCAGATACTGGAAGGCATCGGCCTGCACGTGCTGCATGAGACGGTGAAGCATCGCCACTCGCGCGAAGGCAATTTCCTATCCGTCACCGTCAGCTTCCGCTGCGACACACGCGAGCACTATGACCAGGCACACGCGGCACTGCGAGCGGATCCCGATATCCGGTACACGCTGTAACACAGCGGTTTACCGCTCTCGGCTGCAATGGTTGTTTTCTCGTCGCCCCGGTGACGGCCGGAGCCCGGGGTCGGTAGTGAAATGGGTCTTTACTCACTTGCAAGCCTCCGCCTTCGGCCACAGATTTGGCTGCACTCTCCGCAGGTTCGCGATCCATGCCCCTTCCCCTGAAAATCCGCCGCCTGGGTCGCCAGCCCTATGAACCCGTGTGGCGGGCGATGAGCGCGTTCACCGACAACCGCACGGCGTCTACCACGGACGAGCTGTGGGTGCTGGAGCACGATCCGGTATTCACCTTGGGCCAGGCCGGCAAGATGGAACACGTGCTGGCGCCGGGGGATATCCCGGTCGTGCCGGTGGATCGCGGCGGGCAGGTCACCTATCACGGCCCCGGCCAGATCGTTGCCTATCCGTTAATCGACCTGCGCCGCGTGGGCGTGAGCGTGCGCGACCTGGTGCACGGGATCGAGCAGGCCCTCATCGATACGTTGGCGAACTGGAACATCGAGGCCGTGCGCCGCGAGGGCGCTCCAGGCGTCTACGTGGCGGACGCCAAGGTGGCAGCCCTGGGGCTGCGTGTGCGGCGTGGCTGCAGCTTTCACGGGCTGGCCTTCAATGTGAACATGAGCCTGGAACCCTTCCATCGCATTAATCCTTGCGGTTACAAAGGTCTGGCGGTCACGCAGGTGCTAGACTTAGGCGGTCCGTCGCGGCTGTCGGATGTCGAGGATGTGCTGATCGGCGAGCTCTGCCGGCAGTTCGGCTTCGAACCTGAACCGGCTGCTCCCGTGATCCCCGAACTCCCCGCTCGCATGGCGGTCTGAGCTATTTCATGAGCGATAACAGCGCATCATCCATCAAGGCTATTCCGATCAGCGTCGTCAGTGGCGCACCCGCCGAGAAGCAACTGGGTGGCGAAAAGATCGCGCTCAATCGCGCGGGCTTCGACACCAGCGTTCCCACTTTGCGCAAGCCGAGCTGGATTCGCGTGCGCCTGCCGCAAGGCAACGCCGTGCAGCAACTGAAAGCGCGCCTGCGTGAAAACGCGCTGGTGACGGTGTGCGAAGAAGCCTCCTGCCCGAACATCCACGAATGTTTCAGCAAGGGCACCGCCACCTTCATGATCCTGGGCGATGTGTGCACACGCCGCTGCTCGTTCTGCGACGTTGCGCATGGCCGTCCGGCTGCTCCCGATCCGCTGGAGCCGGCGCGCCTGGCCGACACGATCCGCGACATGCGCTTGAAGTACGTGGTAATCACTTCGGTCGATCGCGACGATCTGCGCGACGGCGGCGCCGAACACTTCGCTGCATGCATCCGCGCCGTGCGTCACGCCAATCCCACCACGCGCATCGAAATTCTCACGCCCGATTTCCGCGGCAAGGGGCGCATGGAACGTGCGCTGGAAGTGCTGAAGGATTTCCCGCCGGACGTGTTCAACCACAATCTTGAAACCGTGCCGCACCTGTATCGCGAAGTGCGTCCGGGCGCCGATTACCAGTGGTCGCTGGATCTGCTCAAGCGCTTCAAGGCGCAGCATCCGGACGTGCCCACCAAATCCGGCATCATGCTGGGTTTGGGCGAAACCTACGAGCAGGTGATCGAAACGCTGTGCGATCTGCGTGCGCATGACGTGGAAATGGTCACCATCGGCCAATACCTGCAGCCCACGCCGCATCATCATCCGGTGGTGCGCTATTGGACGCCGGATGAATTCGAATCGCTGCGCATCGCAGGCGAAGCCATGGGCTTTCATCACGTTGCCTCCGGCCCCCTTGTCCGTTCTTCCTATCACGCCGACCAGCAGGCTCACGCAGCTGGCGTCACCGAGCACGCCTGAAGAGAAACCCATGACCTTTCGCTTTCGTCCCTTGCTCGCTCTGCTGTTTGCCGTTGGCGTAAGCGCCTCGGCGTTTGCGCAATCGGCCGCCGATCTCGGCGCCACCACACCGCGCAAATACTCCCAGCTGCCGCTGCAGCCCACCAACGATGAAGCGGATGCGGCGCTGATCTCCGCGCATCTGCTCACGCGCTTCCACTACGACGCGCAGCCGCTCGACGATGCGATGTCGGAGAAGATCTACAGCATGTACTTCAAGCTGCTGGACGGTGAGAAGGTCTTCTTCACGCAGCAGGACATGGCGAATTTCTCCAGCAAGTACAAGGACAAGTTCGACGACGCGATCTGGAACAAAGATCTTTCCGGTCCGTTCGACATCTTCAACCAGTACATCCTGCGCGTCATCGACCGCATGAACTACGCGCGGGGCCTGCTCAAGCAAGGCTTCGACTTCACTACCAACGACACCTACACCATCGATCGCAAGAAGGCCGATTGGCCCAAGGACAAGACCGAGCTGGACAAGCTGTGGCGCGAGCGCACCATGAACGACTGGTTGCGCCTGAAGCTCGCCGGCAAGACCGACGACGACATCCGCAAGACGCTGGACAAGCGCTACAGCAACTACATCGACCGCATGAAGCAGCTCGATAGCCAGGATGCGTTCCAGACCTTCATGACGGCGTACACGAATTGCACCGACCCCCATACCGACTACATGGGTCCGCGTGCGGCGGAGAACTTCGACATCAGCATGAAGCTGTCGCTGGAGGGCATCGGCGCCGTGCTGCAGCAGCGCGACGATTACACCGTCATCCGCGAGCTCGTGCCCGGTAGCCCGGCGATCAAGTCCGGCAAGCTGCATGTGGGCGACTACGTGCTGGGCGTGGGCCAGGGCGACGCCGGCAGCATTCAGGACGTGGTCGGCTGGCGCATTGACGATGTGGTCAACCTCATCCGTGGCAAGAAAGACACCACGGTTCGCCTGGAAATCGTTCCCGGCGACCAGGGCACCGATGGCAAGCATGAAATGGTCTCGCTGGTGCGCAAGAAGGTCACCATCGAAGAGCAGTCTGCCAAGAAGAAGGTCATCCAGATCACCGAAGGCGGCGTCACGCGCAAGATCGGCGTGATCGAGCTGCCGATGTTCTATTCCGACTTCGGCGCGCGCAGCGAAGGCGACAAGGACTTCAAGAGCGCCACTCGCGATGTCGCCAAGTTGCTGGGCGAACTGAAAGCCGAAGGCGTGCAGGGCGTGGTGGTGGATCTGCGCAACAACGGCGGCGGTTCGCTGTACGAAGCGAACGAACTCACCGGCCTGTTCATCGACAAGGGCCCAACGGTCCAGGTGCGCAAGGCGAACGGCCAGGTGGAAGTGCAGGGCGACGACGACCCTGGGATGGCCTGGAGCGGCCCGCTCGCCGTGCTGGTCAACCGCGGTACCGCCTCGGCGTCGGAGATTTTCTCCGCCGCAATCCAGGATTACGGCCGTGGTGTGATCATCGGCACGCCGACCTTCGGCAAGGGCACCGTGCAAACGCTCATTGATCTGAACCGCTTCGCCTCCGATTCGGATACCAAGTCCGACTACGGCGCGCTGAAGATGACCATCCAGGAGTTCTTCCGCATCAATGGCGGTTCCACGCAGTTGCGCGGCGTCACGCCGGATATCCAGTATCCGAACAACGACGACGACAAGGATTACGGCGAATCCACCTACGACAACGCGTTGCCGTGGACGCAGATCGCGCCCGCCGATTACAAGCCGGTCGCCGATATGAAGGCCTATCTGCCGCAGCTCGAACAGTTGCACGACGCGCGCGTGGCCAAGTCGCCGGCCTGGCAGCTCATGCTGGACGAGTTGAACCAGTACAAGAAGCTGGCCGACCGTACGACCATCTCGCTCAACTACGATCAGCGCGAGGCCGAACGCAAGCAGCTCGATGCCGTCCAGGCGGAATTCCGCACGCGGCACAAGGCGATCGACGGCAACACTACTGATATCGACGATGAAAGCCAGCTTGACGACGGTCTCAACCCGAGCGAGCGCAGCCTCAAATCCGAGATCCAGGAACAGGAAGAAGCCAAGAACGCGCCCGATCCGGAACTGCAGGAAACCGCGCACGTCCTGTTCGACGCAGTCGGCCTGATCGATGCCAACCCCAAACTGGCGATGGAAGTGCTGCCGTACGGTGGCAAGCAAGGCGACACGGCTTCGGTTGCTTCGACAAACGCCGCTGTTTCGCTGCCAACGCCGATGGCCGAACCGGGTGCATCGTCCTCACCCGCGCAGCAGCAGCCGGCACCTGCGTCATCGAGTGGTGGCAAGTAGGGCGGCGCACCGTCAGGATCAAAAAAAGCAGCGCTTAGGCGCTGCTTTTTTTATGCGGCATTCCGGCGAAGGCCGCAATCCCGTTTGAATACGCCGTGGCCCGCGTGCGGCATCCGCAAGTGCGAAAGCGGCGCAGTGCTACGAGCTTGCCGTGATTGCTCCCTCCCTTGCGTGCAGGGGGCAGGTCTATGCAAGGGGAGGTAGCACGCGATGCGATCATCGACACGCGATGCCGCTTCCTCCCCTACGTGCAGTAGGGGAGGGTTGGGTTGGGGTGAGGTCCCCACTCTCGCGGTGAACGTGTGCCTGCGACAAGCGCGTGCAACCCCACCCCGGCCCTCCCCTGCAAGCAGGAGAGGAGGCACGTGTCGACGGGTTAGTTGGACTTCGCCTTACCCTTCGCTTTCTGTTCCTTTTCTTTCTCTTCCTTCTGCGCCTTCATCCAAGCCTGAAACTCCGTTATCTGCGGCATATCCCGCAGCAGCTTGGAATGCGGATCGATGACCACCACGGCATCCGCCGGTACCTTGAGCGTACCGCTGCCATCGGCCATCGGCAGCACATGCAACGCATCGTCCACTTGCACTTCCACCGGCATCGGGAACGGCAGGTTCTTTGGCGTGCGCCAATGCAAGGTAAGTGTGTCGCCCTGGCGTTGCTCGTCCAGCGCGGGGAGGGCGGCCTGGTAGAGATACACATTGAAGAACCAGCTCAGGTCGCGTCCGGTGACCTTGTTCACGATGTCGATGTAATCGTGTGAGCTGGCGTAATGCGGCGCAAAGTTGCCGGGCTTGGGATCAGGCCTTCCGTACACCAGCATGCGCAGCGACTCGAAGAACGCGTGATCGCCGATCAGGCCACGCAACGAGTGCAGCATCAATGCGCTCTTGTTGTAGATATCCAGGCCCGGGCCGTGGTCGTCATCGTAGACCTGCTCCTCGGTCTTGCTGCTACCCGAAACGATGGGGAAGCGATCGCGCAAGGTCAGGCGGATTTTGTCCAGCCACGCGTAATAGCCCAGGTCGCCATTGATCGACCAGCTATACAACGGCTGCATGTAGGTGGCGAAACCCTCGTGCAGCCACATGTCGTCCCAGTCGGCATTGGTCATCTGGTTGCCGAACCACTCGTGCGCGAACTCGTGCTGCAGCAGCCAGTCGAAACCGGTGCCGTCTTTCGCGTAGTGGTTGCCATAGGCGTTGATGGTCTGGTGCTCCATGCCCAGATACGGTGTTTCCACCACGCCCATCTTTTCATCGCCGAACGGGTAGGGGCCGATCATCGCCTCGTTGAAGGCCAGCATGCGCGAAAACTCGGCGAACAGCTTGTGTGCCTGTTCGTCTTCGCCAGGCAGATACCAATACTGCAGCGGAATTACGTTGCCGTAGCGGCTGTGGTATTCGCCGGTGAGTTCCTTGTACGGGCCCACGTTGATGGAAATGGCATATGTCGTAGGATGCTTCGCGCGCCAGTGATAGGTGCGCGTCTTGCCTTCGTCGCTGATGCCCACCAGTACACCGTTACCCGGCGCCGCCAGCGGCTTGGGCACGGTCACATACAGATCCACCAGATCGGGCTTGCCTTGCGGATTGTCGATGCATGGCCAGAACAGGTCGCAGCCTTCGCCTTCCACGGCGCTGCCGACCCAGGGCTGGCCGTCTTTCGTATGGCTCCACACGAAACCACCATCCCACGGTGCGTGCTTTGCCACGTGCGGGCGACCGCCATAGTGGATCGTGGTCGAGACCTGCTGGCCGGCGTTCAACGCCTTCGGCAATTGGATGCGCAGGCGTCCCTCCGGATTGCTCCATGTGGATGTCGCTACCGGCTTGCCGTCGACCTCGATGGCGCTGATCGGTAGATTGCGATCCAGATCGAGCACCAGCACGTTGGTCGGCTCGTGTGCGGTGAAGGTGAGTGTGGCGGTGGCGTCGATGCTCTGCTTGGCCGGATCGACGGCGATATGCAGCTCGGCATGATCGAAATGCACGCGTTTCTGCTCGACCGGCATGACGCCACCGGAGTTCTCCGTCAGCGTCGTAAGCGGAGGTTGCGCGGGCTGGCTGTTTTGCGCGTGGACATAGCCGGTAAAGCCGAGGGTGAGACTGAGAGCGAGCAGGGCGGGACGCAAGGGGCGCATAGCAAGGGTGCCGAGGGTGGACATCCCAGCATCATGCGGCGTCGCGCGACCCGGCGACAAAGCCAAAAGTCATGGGTAAGGCGGCCTGGAGCCCCTGCAAGCGCGGCTCAGCCGTAACGCTTGCACAGCAGCGCGAACAGCGCACGAAGGCCCATCGCCTCGCCACCACGCGGGCGCCCGGGGCGATCACCATCGTTCCACGCGTAGGTATCCAGATGCAGCCATGGCATGCCTTCGGGGATGAAGCGCTCCATGTAGAGCGCCGCGGTGATCGCGCCGGCATGGCGCGAAGGGCCCGCATTGGCGAAATCGGCCAGATAAGACTCCAGCAGCTTGCGATACGGACGCCACAGCGGCAATCGCCACAGCGGATCGGCAACGGTCCTGCCGCAATCGAGGACCGCGTCCGCCAACGCGTCGTTGTTGGCGAACAGTGCCGGCAGGTCGGGCCCCAGCGCCACGCGCGCGGCACCGGTGAGCGTGGCGAAATCGATGATCAGCTCCGGCTTCTGCTCGGCCGCGTAGGCGAGCGCGTCGCACAGGATCAAGCGGCCTTCGGCGTCGGTGTTGTCGATCTCCACGCTGTGACCTGCGCGCGTGATCACCACTTCGCCCGGCCGCATCGCATTGCCGCCCACCGCGTTTTCCACGGCAGGAACCAGCAGCGTCAACCGCAGTGGCAGCTTCGCATCCATCACCAGACCGGCCAGGGCGATCGCATGCGCAGCCCCCCCCATATCCTTCTTCATCCAGCGCATGCCGTCGGAAGGCTTCAGATCCAGGCCGCCGGTGTCGAAGCACACGCCTTTGCCCACCACGACCACTTTGGGATCGCTCGCCTTGCCCCAGTTCAATTCAACCAGGCGTGGCGCGCGATGGCTGGCGCGGCCGACGGCGTGGATGGTGGGGAAGTTGTCTTCCAGCAAGTCCTCGCCCACCCACTCTCGCACCTTGGCTTTGTGCGTTTTGCCGAGCTGCTTCACCTCGTCGGCAAGCTGCTTGGGGCCCATGTCTTCGGTCGGCGTATTGACCAGATCGCGAACCAGATACGTCGCCTCGATCAGCGGCGTGAGTGCGGCAAGCGTGTCCGCGCGCACTGCAAGCGCGGCCGGTTCGCGCTTGGGCGTGCGATAGCGGGTGAATTGATACGCACCCAGCGCCCAGCCGAGCGCGGCCAGTTGCGCATGCAACGTCACGCCATCGGAGGCCAGCGCGTATTCGCCCGGCGGCAGCATAAAGGGCAACGCGGCCAGCGCCGCGAGCGGATCTGCCGCATCCACACCCACGATCACGCGTGCCAGTTTGCCGTTCGCATCAGGTATCAGGCGTACGCTGCCAGGCTGAGCGTCGAACTGGGTTTCATCCAGCCAGCTGCGCTGTGCGGCACTTAGCCGTTTGCGCGTAGCAGTCAGATGAGTGGCGTCGGTGGCTTCGATCGGTGTGGCTGAGCGGCGGCCGGAAGGAGTTGCGATCAAGGCGGGCATGCGATTCCTTACGCATGGCGGCCATGCGCGAGTGGGATGACAGGCCGGAAATGATGCGCGTTTTTACAGAGAGGTTCAAAACGCGCGCGATGCGGTTCCCTCCCCAGCGTGCAGTAGGGGAGGGGCGGGGTTGGGTGAAGCCCTCACTCTCGCGGTGAATGTGTGCCTGCGGCAAGCGCATGCAACCCCACCCCGACCCTCCCCTGCATGCAGGGGAGGGAGCGGGCCTATGCAAGGTGAGGTCGCGCGTCGTTCATCCACACGCGATGCCACTCCCTCCCCCACGTGCAGTGGGGGAGTGCTGGGGTGGGGGTGAAGCCCTCACCCTCGCGGTGAACGTGTGCATGCGACCCCGGCACGCAGGGGGAGCGAGCAAATGCTTACCTCGCTTGCTGGAAGGAAGAGAGGCTGGAGACCTCGAACCACTCCACCAATGCCGCGAGATCGCGCAAGTCCAGATCCGGCGCTGCCCCCAGCGTGGCCGGCCACGGATGTCCCGCGCGATTGATCCACGCCGTGCGTAATCCCGCATCGCGCGCACCCACCACATCCAACTCAGGGTCATCGCCCACGTGCAGGATGTTCTCTGGCGGAATGCCTAATCGTTCCGCCGCGGCGAGAAAGATGCGTGCATCCGGTTTGGCCACACCGACATCGCGTGCGCAAATGTGATGGGCAAAGTGCAGGTGCAGCCCGATGCGCTCCAGATCGGCGTTGCCGTTGGTAAGGCTGGCCACCGGCCACATCGCACGCAGGCGTTCCAGCGCGGGCAGCGCGTCGGGATAGAGCTCCACGCTGTTGCGCGCGGCGGCGAAGACGTTCCATAGCGCATCCAACGGCGCCTCGGCAATGCCGCACGCGTCGAAGGCGCGTTGCATGGTGATGTAGCGCTGTGCCGTGAAGTCGTGCGCCAGGTCAATGCGTTCAGCAGCTACCTGTGCGCGCAGCTGGCGTAACGCAGGAATGGGCCATGTTCGCGCCACATGCGGGAAGTGCTGGTGCAGGTAACTATCCAGATCGCGATCGGCCCGTTCCAGCGCCGGCATCACCGGCCACAGGGTGTCGTCCAGATCGAAGGTGATGGCGAGAATCTGCAAGCGTTTGACAGCGATCAGCGTGATTGGATGCGCAGCACCTGGCCGACGCGCACCGTGTTGTCTTTCAGGTGATTCCAGGCGCGGACCTGTGCGACGTCCACGCCATGCTTGCGCGCAATGGAATACAAGGTTTCGCCGGCACCCACGCGGTAGGTGCGAGCCGGCTTGTCGATGCTGGCGACTTTCTTGGCGTCTGCCTTGTGAATTTTCTCCGCAGGTGCCTTGGATGCATTTCTCGCCGCCGTGGCCTTGCTGACAGGGACCTTGCCGTAGCTCACGAAGGCGTCGCCCCTGACCTTGGCGAAAGCACTCTGCGGCGCCGCGTTGATCTCAGTGAAGGCATCGCCGCGCACCGCTTTGAGACTGCTGGGCGCCGCTTCGATCACACCGCCGCTGACCTTGCTCAGTGACGGCGTGGACGCCACCGCCGCGCGCGAAGCGGCCGCCACGGCCGCCGGGGCAATGGGATGCGCTGCGGGCGCCGATGCGATCTGCGTGGGTTCGGCGCTGGCGTGCGCGCCCACTTCGGCCAGGATGTGGCTGCGACGCGAGGCATCCATCGCAATCAGCGTGCTGCCGGCGTTATAGGGCACCAGGCTATGCGAGCGCAGTGCGCCTTCACCCTTCGCGCTCAGCGTGAAATCGACGAATTCCTTCGCGGCGGCGGCATTGGGGCTGTTCGGATTGGTGACCAGATATAGCGGAACGAACAACGGATACGAACCGCTGCTGACCGTCGCCACGCTGGGCGCAACGCCATCGATGCGCAGCATCTTGATCTTCGAATTGCCGGCCACGCTCGACAGCGTGGTGACCCCAAAGCCACGCGGATCGAGCGCGACGGATTGCTCCAGCTGCGTGGTGTTCACATACAAGCGCGGCGAGTACACCGGCTGGCTGCCGCGACCGTACAGCAACTTGCGCAGGCTGAATTCCACGCCATCGCCGGGGCTCGCCACGGCGAACACGTCGATCGGCGCATCGTTGCCGCCGACCTGGTTCCAGTTGGTGATCTTTTCGAAATAAATGTCGTGCACCTGTTGCAGCGTGAGGCTGCTGACCGGATTGGACGGGCTGGTGATCAATACCAGGCCATCCCACGCCACCGGCGTAAAAGTCAGGCCGCTATCGGTTGCGCTGCCAGAGCTGGGGCGTGCACTGCCGGCCAGATCGGCCGCGCCACTGGCGACCGCATCCAGGCCGGAGGCCGTGTTGAACGATTGAATCTCCACATTGCCATGGCCGGATGACTGCCACGCTTTCACCACGCCCTTGGTGACATTGGCGCTCACGACGTCGCCGCGCCAGATGAGCGACTGGGTGGCTGCAGCCAGCACGACAGTGGAGAGACCGGCGCCGATCATGGCGGCGGAAAGCAGACGGGTGATGCGTGCTGGCATAGAAGGGTGCGACCTGGAAAAGGGATAAACAATGCGAGTGTGCCGTCATCGGCGCCGGAACGCAGTGACAGGTACGAGTATTTCAGCGGTCTGGAGGCAAAACATCAAGCAATTGCGTCCATGAACATCGAGTGTGTTCATGCAGTTGCGTGGAACATTTGATTGGAGGTGGAAGGAATCGGGCGCGTTTTCCGTTTTGCTCGGAGTCATCATTGCGAATGAAGTGACTCGCGCCGACCACCGATGCCGCTCCCCTCCCCTGTGCGTAGGGGGAGGGAGCAGATCTGTGCAAGGGAAAGTAGCACGTGATGCGTTCATCGACACGCGATGCCGCTCCCTCCCCTACGTGCAGCAGGGGAGGGTTGGGGTGGGGTGAAGTCCCCACTCTCGCGGCGAACGTGTTGCGTGCGGCAAGCGCATGCAAAACCAACCCTCCCCCGCACGCAGGGGAGGAAAACAGCCCTACTGCACCACCACGTAATTGATGCCTCCTTCGGTGGCCACCAGCAGCACGAGCTGGCGCGGTTGCGCACCGGCCAAACCCTGCAGGTCGCGCAGGCTGGTAATGCGTCGATTGCCCACGCCCACGATCACATCACCGGCCGAGAGTCCCGCCTGCGCACCACGGCTATTGGGATTGACCGAGGCTATCGATACGCCGCTTAAACCCTGGCTTGCCTGCTCATCGGTGAGATCGGTGAACGTTACGCCGGCGAGACGAGGATCGAGCTTGGCGCCGTCCACTGTGCTGAGCTTCTGTGGCGTGAGCTGCGCGGTCACCTTGCGCACTGCGCCGTTGTGCATCACGGTCAGGTTCACCGTGCTATTGACCGGCAGCAATCCCACCGCGTTGGTGAGCTGGCCGGCATCCTGCAGCGGCTTGCCATTCACCGCGGTGATCACGTCGCCCACGCTCAACCCGGCGCGATCGGCCGCGGAGCCTGGCATCACGCGCGTCACCACCGCACCCTCATTGCTCTTGAGGTTGAGCATGCGGGCGATGTCCGGCGTGATGTCCTGCGCCTGCGCACCCAGGCTTCCACGGCTCACCTTGCCGTGCGCGATGAGCTGGTTCATCACCTCGGTGGCGATGTTGCTGGGAATGGCAAAGCCGATGCCCACGTTGCCGCCCGAGGGGGACAGAATCATCGTGTTGATGCCCACCAGTTCGCCACGCAGATTCACCAGCGGACCACCGGAGTTGCCCGGGTTGATCGACGCATCGGTCTGGATGAAATTCTGGAAGCTCGACCCACCCAATCCCGAACGACCCAGCGCCGAGACGATGCCCGACGTCACCGTCTGACCCAAGCCGAACGGCTCGCCCACCGCCACCACGAAATCGCCCACACGCAGCGTGGAGGAATCGGCAATCGGCAGAGCCTGCAGGTGATCGGCATGGATCTTCACGACCGCTACGTCGGTGGCCGGATCGCTGCCCACCAGCGTGCCTTTCACGTTGCGTCCATCCTGCAAGGTCACAGTGATGTCATCGGCGCCGCCCACCACATGATTGTTGGTGAGGATGTAGCCCTTCTGCGCATCCACGATCACGCCCGAGCCCAGGCTTTGTTCCACCTTCTCGCGTGGCACGCCTTGCAGGCCGAAGAACTGCCGGAACACCGGATCGTCGAAGAACGGGCTGCTCACCCGCACGCGGGTCTTGGTGGAAATGTTCACCACCGCCGGCGTCACCTTTTCCAGCATCGGCGCCAGGGAGGGCAGTGGCTGACCGTTCACCTCCGGTGGCATCCCGGCCTGTGCACGCAGTGGCCATACCGCGATCGAAGCGGCAGCAACGAGCGCGGCAAAACTGAGCAGAAGACGATGGCGCATGAAGATCCTCGACTGGATGAAAAAAACGCTACTTCGACTCGCACACCGCACACGCGGTTCCCGAACGTGTGGCATGCGTGCTTGATCCGCGGCGGGCCGTATACGAACGCCATTGTCAGTGTGCATCTCGCTACCGAATAGGCATGTCAGAGGAACGTCTTCAGCCCACCACTCGCCATGCTGCAGTCAGCCCTTTACATCGACCGGTTGCAGGGGTAACGTTCGCTCTATCGCAACCACAACATCTTGTGTTTCGGTATCAGCGTGTCACACAAGTGCTGGGGCCGGTTGAATAACGTCAGGAGGGGCTGCCGCTGTTCGCAAACACCGAACCTGATCCACGCCGCGGGGCGCGAATCAGGCGCGACCGGGTCGTTTCCCGATCGATGACGCCATTACACCTATAAGAACCAACGAGGCCGTGAGGCCACGCCGGGAGGTCAGGAAGCCGATGAGCACCTTGCGTGCAACAAACACCAGTCGCGATGCCGCAGCCATTCCGCTGCAACCAGCGTCACTGGACATCTGGGACAAGAAATACCGCCTGCGCTCCAAGACCGGTGCACCGGTGGATGCCAGCATCGATGAAACCTGGAAGCGCGTCGCGCGCGCGCTGTCGGACGTGGAAACCACGCCGGAACTGCGCGAGCACTGGAACGAGCGCTTCCTGTGGGCGCTGCGCCGCGGTGCGATTCCCGCCGGCCGCATCACCTCCAATGCCGGCGCGCTGGAACACAAGCCGGCCACCTCCACCATCAACTGCACCGTCTCCGGCACCATCCGTGACTCGATGGACAACATCCTGGAGAAGGTGCACGAGGCCGGCCTCACACTGAAAGCCGGCTGCGGCATCGGCTATGAATTTTCTACGCTGCGTCCGCGCGGCGCCTATGTGTCGGGCGCTGGCGCTTATACCAGCGGCCCACTGTCGTTCATGGATATCTACGACAAGATGTGCTTCACCGTCTCCTCCGCCGGCGGTCGCCGCGGTGCACAGATGGGCACGTTCGATGTCAGCCATCCGGACGTAAAAGAATTCATCCGCGCCAAGCGCGAAAACGGGCGCCTGCGCCAGTTCAACCTTTCGCTGCTGATCACCGACGGCTTCATGCAAGCCGTGGAGCACGATCAGGATTGGCCGCTGGTCTTCCCCGTGCACGTGAAAGAGCAGGGCGACATCGACCTGGGCGATGTCACCAAGGTCGTGTGGCGCGAATGGCCCACCACCGAAAACTACGTCACGCGCGAGGACGGCCTGGTGGCCTGCAAGATCTACGGCCACATCCGCGCGCGTCACCTGTGGGACATGATCATGGTCTCGACGTATGACTACGCCGAGCCCGGGTTCATCCTCATCGACAAGGTGAACGAGATGAACAACAACTGGTGGTGCGAGCACATCCGCGCCACCAACCCGTGCGGCGAGCAACCACTGCCGCCGTACGGTTCGTGCCTGCTCGGCTCGGTCAACCTCACCACCTTCGTGCGCGATCCGTTCGGCCCGAAGGCGCGTTTTGACTGGGACGAATATCGCGAAGTCGTGAAAATCTTCACCCGCATGCTCGACAACGTGGTGGAGATCAACGGCCTGCCGCTGGAACAGCAGCGCAACGAGATCCTTTCCAAGCGCCGCCACGGCATGGGCTTCTTAGGCCTGGGCAGCACGCTCACCATGTTGAAGATGAGCTACGGCAACGCCGACGCCGTGGCCTTTACCGAAGACGTATCGCGCGAAATGGCCGTCGCCGGCTGGGAAGTTGCGCTGGACCTGGCGAAGGAAAAAGGCCCCGCGCCGGTGCTCGCCAAGAACTACACCGTCACCGGCGACATGCTGCGCAAGCGCCCGGAAATGGTCGCCGACGGCTACAAGGTGGGCGATCTCATCGCCGGTCGCGTGCTGCATGCCAAATACAGCCGCTACATGCAGCGCGTCGCCGAAGTGGCGCCCAATCTCGTTAAGGAATTGGCCGAAACGGGTGCGCGCTTTACGCATCACACCTCCATCGCGCCTACGGGCACCATCTCCCTGTCGCTGGCCAACAACGCCAGCAACGGCATCGAGCCCAGCTTTGCCCATCACTACTCGCGCAACGTGATCCGCGAAGGTCGCAAAACGAAAGAAAAGGTGGAGGTCTACAGCTTCGAGCTGCTCGCTTATCGCGCGCTCATCAACGCCGACGCCCTGCCGTTCAGCGACGATGCCAAGACCAAGCTGCCGGAGTATTTCGTTTCGGCCGACGACATCAACCCCAAGGAGCACGTGGATATCCAGGCCGCCGCGCAGCGTTGGGTGGATTCCTCCATCTCCAAGACCGCCAACGTACCCACCGACTATCCTTACGAAGATTTCAAAGACATCTACTTCTACGCCTATAAACAGGGCCTAAAGGGCTGCACCACGTTCCGCTTCAACCCCGCTGCATTCCAGGGCGTGCTGGTGAAAGAAGCCGACCTGGAGAACACCCTCTACCGCTTCGAATTGGAAGACGGTAGCGTTGTGGAACTGAAAGGCAACGAAGAAGTGGAATACGACGGAGAAATTCACTCCGCCGCCAATTTGTTCGATGCTTTGAAGGAAGGCTATTACGGAAAGTTTTAGTGTTAGTGCTGGCACGCAACGCGAAATCGCGCTACGTTCCGCACACACGCCGTAAGCAAGTCTGCTGAAGGTTCCATAACAAACGTCCGGAGGGGAATACCCGCATGTCTATCGATACCGAGTTTGAAGTACATCATGACGATCTGCTCACACCGGCCGCGCCCGTAGCCGAAGCGCCCGCTCCGGCCGCGCCGAAGAAGGCACGCCGTAAAAAAGCCGCCAAAAAAGCCTCCGCCAAGAAAGCCGCCCCTGCAAAGAAAGGTGCAGCGAAGAAAGCGGTAAAGAAGGGCGCTGCGAAGAAGGCCGGCAAGAAGGCCGCTAAGAAAGCAGTAAAGAAAGCCGCCAAGAAAGCCGTAAAGAAGACAGCGAAGAAAGCCAGCAAGAAGGCCGCCAAGAAAGGCGCCGCGAGGAAAGCTGCAAAGAAGGTCAGCAGCAAAAAGACGGCCCGCAAGGCCGCAGGCAAGAAGACGGCCCGCAAGGCCGCTAGCAAGAAAACCGCCAAAAAGGCGGTAAAGAGGTCCACTGCCAGCAAGAAGGCCGGTCGTAAGGCGAGCAAGAAAACCGCCAAGAAGGCCGCCCGCAAGAAGTAAGCAACATCCAATCCGGCCCGGCGCGAGTCGGGCCGGATTTCTTTTTTTGAATTCTCGCCCTGTCTCTTCCGGGAGCGGGCTGGGGTGAAGGGCCAACCTCGCCGCAGCGCTTGAAAAAGCCGCTAACGAAACCACTCACCTCTTAACCCATAGCGCCACCCCACCTCAGGAAGCATCACCATGACGATCAAGATCGAAAAGAAGATCAAAGGCTACGAGGTCGTCAAACCCGAAGACAAAGCCGCTGCCGCCGCACAACCCGCCGTCGTTGAGCCCAAAGAGGCGCCGATGGCCGAAGTCATCCAGATGCATGAGAGCCTGGAGCGCCCTGAAGCGCTTATCGGCTCCACCTTCAAGATCAAATCCCCGCTGTTCGAGCACGCCCTCTACGTCACCATCAACGACATCGTGCTCAACGCCGGCACCCCCTACGAGCAGCGCCGCCCCTTCGAGATCTTCATCAACTCGAAGAACATGGACCACTTCCAGTGGATCGTCGCGCTCACCCGCATTCTTTCAGCCGTGTTCCGTAAAGGCGGCGACGTCACCTTCATCGTCGAAGAACTCAAAGCCGTGTTCGACCCCCGCGGCGGCTACTTCAAAGCCGGCGGCGTCTACATGCCCAGCATCGTTGCCGAAATCGGCGCGGTGATCGAACAACATATGAAAAACATCGGCCTCATCCACGACCCCGAAATGAGCGATGCGCAGCGCGCCCTCATCGCCGAAAAGCGCGCTGCCTACGAGCAGGTCACTCAAAAAAAAACGGAGCTGAGCCCCACTGATGCGGACACCAACGACTCCGCTGGTTTTCCGCCTGGAGCCACCTTGTGTGCGAAATGCAACACCAAGGCGCTGGTGCTGATGGATGGGTGTCAGACGTGCCTTAACTGTGGCTACAGCAAGTGCGGATGATCTTGGTTCGCAAGCAGCACTTGGATTAAATGAAAATGTGGGAATGCCCATAAAACGCTAGTAGGGAACCCATAGGTCGCTAGTGGGGGCCATAAGTCGCTACTTCTAAATTCAATTTTGTTTTCGAGTGATAGGGACTCCTCAGAGTCCCTATTTTTTTATGTGGCACATTTGCCAAATACGCCTCTAGAGGGTATGCCGCTGCGATGGCAGCACCAGCGCTGTAAAAAATGAAGGGCACTCAACGAGGAGGGGTTCGAATTGTCGTTGAAAAGTGACAACGGGCTCCAAAGCATCCCGCTACTCAAGGCGGGGGGACGTCGCCGGTTCGAAATGACTTAAATGGAACTGCCCGTACCAAACTCACGCCCACGAAGGATGAATATGCCTTGAGGTGTAGATTTGTTATCGCAGCCTGCTGCACTGGCTGGCGCTTGCTCAATCGACGTTTCCTTGCCGGCCTGCGAAGCGCATCGCGAAGCGCGACCCCAAGGCTCGACAGGAACGTATATTTTTTGCTGGATACGGACTTCGGTTACTGTCAAAGACATCAAAAAGCAACTTGCCTCGAGCTTCAAGAACCTTTACTAAGATTCTGCCTATATTGACGCCAACGAATCAGAAGGCCGGCGTTGAATATCAAATAGTAGCCAAGAAGCAAACCCAGCAACGACTGCGTTAAAGGGGTGCGTCCCATTGAAGCGATTGCGTCGGCATTTGCATTCGAAGCGGCCATTGCTGAATGCCATTCAAAAAATTTATATGCAATGCGACCAATGAGTAGAGCGATAAGGCTGCCACCTATCCAAGCATTGGGAGAGTAGTGCAGAAACTGGTCATCCGGATGCATGCGAGCCAGATGCAAACCAAGCAACCCGACAACGCTGCCGACGACAATTCCGGCAAAGAGTCCCTCGATGAGAGGAGCTCGATGAAACCCACTCACAATCAGCAGCGCGCATACGACAAACGAAAAGATAAGCCGAGTGCGTAGAGCATTCGGCTTGACTGGTTGTCGCCCCACAGATCGCCTGGCCCGCCAGTAGATCATGAGGGCTATCAGTGGGACGGCGAGGATATATAAGTAGTAACTTTGCATGAACCATCACCTTACGTTGTGTACGAGGATCGGAAAAAGTTGAGGCAATCAGGGCGGCTTAGCGCCAATACAATAAGCAGAACACGTCATCTTTGGCGATCAACGTTCCACTTGGACCGGTCTGCAGCCGCACCGATCCATATATATAGCGATGCTGTAGGCGCTCATTTAATTTCGACACCCTCTTGCATGCCTCGAATGGCCATTTCGGCCTGCTCGCTTACGAAACGGCTGCTGTCCGAGGCGGCGCGCGCCCAAACTTGGTCCGCACCGGCGGGATCAAGCATCGCACATGCTCGATAAGCCTCGTAGCGCGCTCTTGCATCAATATGCTTGCGCGCAATCGTCGCCATCACGTCGATGGTCTCTCCATCACCCATATATGCGGCTGCTTGGCAAATTATCGGCAAAGAATTCCGATTTATTAGACTTCGGATTCGCGACTCTTTGGTGTCAAACAAGAACTGATTGACACCTCTTGTCTCGCGAGCGTTGTTGGAAACAATATTCAAGGATATGGAGAATGTCTCGGGATAAAGCTGTTCGTGAATGTCGATGCACTTGCGGTAGAACATCATGCTGTGCTGCGGAAGCGTTGCGGTGCAAACATAACGCAGGTCAACGGGTTCGCCGACATATCCCGCCACGGAATTATGGTCGTACTCGTAGAAGTTGCTGCCGTAGCCTGGCCCGTAATAACCGACCGTGAGAAAGTCAAAGTTATGGTCGTGTGGATAGCCGTAAAAAAAGGCGTCGGGCCCGCTTGACCGGACCGCGGCGTCCCGCTGCGATGGCCAGAAATTGGCGCGCATGAAGAAATCTTTGCCAGCACCAAGGAAGAAGACCTGCGAGGAGTATCGATTTTCGGCCTGCACCTTGTAAGCATCCTTGAGTTCGCTATTGATCAACTCAATGAGGAAGCGACGATTGTTGGACAGCCCGGCGAGAAGCCCCGCCCTCGAAAGGATTTCATCTCGATCCAGTGATGGTTGCGACTTGAGCTGATCGAGTACGTCGTCAAGCTCGAGGGAGGCCGATTCTGGCGTATCTAAAAAAATAGGCATGATAAGGGCTCCGATCAGGAAAAAAACAACTTCATGGTTGTTTGGGCGGCATCTCTGACTTCCTCGTGCGTGTCGCCAAGCGCCTTTTCCACGTAATGACGCGCGCGGCTCGGGTCGATCCTGAGAAGATGCCGTGCCGCATTCCAACGAACATAGTGCTCCCGGTGATCGGTAAGCGCGGCGATCTGTTCGAACGATTCAACATCCCTGAACTCGGCGAGGGTATAGGTAAGAAGCTCGAGGCGCGATGCAGTGGGATCGGTACTGATATATCCGGATAGCCGAAGGCTATCGGAATCGAACATCGGCAAGACTGTCTGTTTGGTTGGGCCGATGATTTCAAGCGTGATGAGCACGTCTTCTGTTTCGAATGATACGGCTTGCGTCATCGCAGGGATGAGCATGGAGACCCCGTTGGCCAACTTCTGCTGCCCACTCTTCACCAGTGAGGGGGGGGCACCTGCCTCTCCGGTTCGATATTGATGCAATAACGCGCCATCGGCCTTGATCGTATGGATGAATACATCCGATGCATAGGGCTGTATTCGAAACGAAGGCCTGGATCCATTACCGATATTTTGTGCGTCCGTCGATGGATCGCGTATTACGATATTCATCGCGAACAAGTTCGTTACGAGTAATGTCCAAAGCTGAATACTTCCGGTCATGGAGAAGTTGCTGAGTTGGAAGTCATCGCTTTTGCTGGCGTGGATAAGTGCTTGCCGTACGGCGTACTGCGCAAGGCCGCTTTCCGCGATCTTAGTCAAAAAAACCCTTTCGGAAGCAAAATTGAAGGGAATTTCACTATCGGCGCGCGCCTCAATTTCGGAAACGATTGGGTGACTACGCACAAATTCGTCAATGATGATCAAGGCCATTTCTCCCTTATTCGGCTGTACGCGAAGAATATTCATCGGAATCGAAGATACCTAAAAGCGCATGTGACTTGATTCGATATGAAGAAAAATCTCACACATGAATATCGCTGTACATACATAGCAATGCTATGTGGCAGGGAGTATTCAACATAGCGGTGCTACGGATAGATCGACGCGTAATTTGATGCAAGGATGATTTGCGCACCATGCAGTTCGAAGTCATTAAACATACTGCGTCTGCTTGGGGCCGCACAAACGTACTGGATTAAGTCATTCACCAACAGAGGAGTGTCAATTATGAAAGTGTCGATCCACGAATTCGAAATCCCCTCCCTTCGCAACGAAGTAGCGCTGGCCGGCTCCAATATGTCCGACGGCACGCAATCGAACGATCCGGTCACCGTTGGCGTTGCCATCGGCATCGCCGTCGGCATCTTCCTGCTTTAAGGAAGAGGTGTCCCCACTATCACGTATGGTGGGGACATCTATTGGGCTTCTTAATCTTCGAACGAAATGCGGGCCGCCATGTTGGGTACGATGCGTGCATCTTTTTTAAGACTGAGTCGAACGCGAATTGTGGCTCGGCTGCGATCAGCCGATGGAATAACGGCTATCACTGACGACGGGATCGTCCAATCTGGGTAAGCATCCAGCCTAACTACCGCGCTGCTTCCCGTTTTCACGCGACTGATGAATGACTCGTTGATGTCCGCATCGATCTCCAACGAGTCCATATCGACAATCGTCACCACACTGGTGCGCGTGCTACTTCCATTTGATCCTTCCGGCGAAATGATGTCGCCAATTTGTGCATCTTGGCTGATAACCACTCCTGAGAAAGGGGCTCTTACTTCTGTAAAGCCGAGTTGTACGCGAGCCACATCCGCACGGGCCTGATCCGCGCGCGTGGACATCCCGTCCGCCCGCACTACAGCTTCCGCTTCCTTTGCAGTGGCGACATAAGAGTCATATTGCGAGGCCGAGACGAGTTTGGCTTTCGCCAACGGTTCGTACCGAGATAGATTTTTTTCCGCCAGCTCGCTTGCATAGCGATCCTGGATGGTCTTGGCCCGATCGGCTTCCACTGCCGCGCTCATCGCATTCAGCGAAGCTCGGTAATCGTCTGAAGAGAGCCGCGCAATGAGTTGGCCCTGTTGCACGTGATCACCTTCTTCGACGAATAGCTGAGCGAGCTGTGCGGTAATCTGCGCCGATACTGCAGATTGCCTGCGCGCGGTGACGAAACCGCTGGCTTCGAGCGCCGCGCTCTGCGTTATCGCAGCGGGCATCGACACGGCCGGTCTGATTGCCGTTTCGCCATGGGCGGGGCTCCCTTGGCTGGTGTGGACGCCAAGCGCCTCAGAGTGGCTACCAATGCCATAGCATACGAAACCGACCACTAAGCAAGCGCCCCCAATGCCCAGCGATCTCCGGATCCAGGCCGACTTGGGTGGCTCCGACGCAACGTCGTGAGCGCGACGCATGCTCTCAAGCTGCAGACGCCTATCTTGATCGATGGGCATAATAGTCATGGCGCCCCCGCAATATCGAGATCATCAATGCGAATAGTTGGTTGGCCCACGCCGACGGTGACGGTTTGCCCGTGCTTTCTGCAGCGCCCAACGCCTGGGTCCATTTCCAAGTCATTGCCGATCATCGTGATGCCCCTTAGAAAATCCACTGCTGTGCCCGATACAAAAAAACTTTTAATCGGCGTTCCGATCGTCCCGTGCGCTATCAAATACGCCTCGATGACCTCGAAAACGAAGCGTCCTGTGACCGGATGAACCTGGCCGCGGCCAAGGGTTCGAGCGTAGATGCCGTGATCCACACTGGCGACGATTTCCGAAGGGGAGTGTGGGCCTGCGCCGAGGTAGGTGTTGGTCATCCGCGGAATCGGCCGGTGGGCATAAGACTGCCGGCGCGCATTACCTGTCGGGCGAACGCCATCGTATAGGGCTGTCTTCCTGTTATGCAGTACCGCCTTCAATACGCCACGTTCGACCAGACAGACGCGTCCCGCCTCCTGCCCTTCATCGTCGATACGACTCGTGCCCCACAAGCCGGGGAGAGTCCCATCGTCGAACACATTTACCAATTCCGACGCGACGCGCGAGCCGATTTTTCCAGCAAAAGCTGAGGTGTTCGCCTGCATGGAATCCGCCTCGAGAAAATGGCCAACCGTCTCGTGTAGCAACATCCCATTCCAGCCAGGGGCAAAGATCACCGGAATCCGACCCTGCGGTGTCGGCTTGGCGAGCATCTGAGCAACGGCCATGCGTTTGGCCGCGTCCAGGGCTTTGTGCATGCCACCAGCGTCATGCAGTGCGGCATATGTCGTGCGCCCACCCGCGCCGGCCCCACCTCTACCCACGAGACCGTGATACTGGACAGTCACATCGCAGCGAAACTGCGTCTGGGGGCGATGGTCGGCCACCAGCAGGCCCGAGGTATCGGCAATTAGAATGTCTTCGCAAGCTCCGGCCAAGCTCATGGCTACCTCGCTGACCTCGATATCCCCCTTGCAAGCGTATTCATTCAGCTCGTAAAGCATGGAAATCCGGTCTTCAATCTCTGTCTGGTGCTCGCGCGTTCTCGTCGTCTGAAATGGCGGTGGTTCTTCTGTCTCTGGATCAACGCTACCGGCTACGACGCTGCATGCCTTGTCGACGTCTCGGGTGGCCAGCGAGCTCGACGACGCGAAGCGCGAACCGCCGCCTACATCCAGGCTTGCGCGAATACCTGCCCCGGAGCCGATCGTGTGGCGACCTCCGTTGATGCGTCCTTGCTCCATCGCCAGTTCTTCGTGCCATGCTCGTTGAAAAAAGAGATCGCCCGACACTCCACGACCATCCAGCATGCCAAGCCAACGCTCCAACTGCATGCCGGAGAGGCCAATACGATCCATGCAGACGGATGGGGCGAGAGAGTCGATGCTCACACGCCTACTCCCCGAATCTTCCGAACATCGAGAACCCAGCGATACACCGCCCAGATGAAACCGCCCCACCAGGCAATCGAAAGAACCAACGCACCTACCTTGGCTACAACCGCAATCTTCGTGTAATCGCCCATGACATCAGCAACGTTTGTCCACGCCGTGGCGGAGGGGCCGCCGGTGCCTATCAGCAAGATGAAAGCGCAAACCAGCATCAGCCCTCGCAAAGCGACCGAGGCGCCTCCCGGCACGAATCGGCGACGAATGATTGCAATGACGTAATCGGCAATCAATGCGCCAACGAAAACATCGGCAACCGGCATTAATTTGGTAATAGCTTCCGGTCGAAAAAGCGGAATGATGCGTATCCCATCTTGGATATAGGGAAGGCCCACCCATGCCGGATGGATACCCGCCAACATCACCAGCAATGTCGCGATGATGACGCGAATCGTACGGCGACGTCGCGAAGAACGTCGCTCGTACCTGCGGTGCAGTTTTTTTTGAAAAATGAGATCGGGAGGTGTCGTTCGTGCGAAGCCGAAACGATCGAGCAGAGCGAAAGTAATTGTTGTAATCAAGAACGAGGACGTGAGGCCACCCCAAACATGGCGCATTACGGCCGAGCCATCGATCGGGCCACCACGCATGGCTGAGGTAGCACCAGCTATTGCGGCGACGATTACCAGAAGCCATTGTGCGACGATGACCTTTTGGTAAATCGGGTACATAAGTGAACCGATCAGGGCCCGGGAAGGGGGGCGAAGCGATGCCGCTATGGCCTCTGGCGATTGGCGTTTCGCAATGACTTGGACCATGGCAACGTCGGTCGGTACACTGGGATGGCTGCGTCGATAATCATCGAGCTCATCATCCAAATCCGCTTTTAGCTCCGCCTGTACTTCATCGGTGAGCTGGCTCGGTAACAGGGAAGCCAGTTGCGCCAGATAGGTCTCGAAAGCATTCATAGTGGCTCTCCACTGTTAGTGAATGTCAGGTGTAGCGCAGCCCAGAGACCAATTCGCGGTTCAAAAACACGATGCCTGGTACCGCGCTACCGACGATGCCAAGAGCCAGCGCGATACGGGCGCTCGCAAGAACGGCCGAAGGATCCAGGTGGAAAACGAAAGCTATCTGCGTAAAGCCGGCACCCGCAGTGCTAAACACGTGTCCTGATAGGGCGAGCCAGACAAAGCCGACCGTCATAACGCCCCCAGCGAGTGCGAGAAGCGCACCCTCTATGCAGAATGCTACGACCACGCCGATGCTCGAAAAGCCGATGGCGCGCAGGGTGGACATTTCGCACATGCGCTCTTCCGCTACGGTGAACATCGTATTGAGTACCGCGAAGAATGCGCCCAGTCCCAACAGGATGGCGATGCATACGGAAAAAATACGGATTACCTGGGTGAACACTTTCGACTGGGAGGCATAGAAGTGCCGTGTGCTATCCACCTCAAGGTTCAGGCGGGAATTTGCACGCGCCCAAGCCGTTAGCGTGGACAGACCCTGTGCGCCATTTAGACGAACCACGACATCCTGGTAGTCGTTGCGGCCGAAGGCCGAGGCCAGCGTAACACTGTCGCCCCAAAGTTCAGCGTCGTGAGCATCTCCGCTACGGAGGACGCCGACAATGCGCCAGGGCTCACCATTGATGGTCACTGTGGCACCGATCGGGTCGCCATCGAATTGGCCGGACAGATTCGCTCCGGCCACTAACTCGTGGACACCTGAGCGGAACATTCGACCCTCAATCAAGTGGGATGACGCATACACCAGGTTGGCCAGCGCAGACACGCCGCGTACGTGAAGGTGACGACCCTTCAAATCCTCCGCGGTGATGGCAAGCTCCTGGGACGCCACTCCCTCGCCTGAGGCTGTGCGAGCGACTCCGTCCGCACTCACAATACGACTAACGACGTCCCGCGATAACGATGAGTCCGCCTCGGTGCGTGCGCCTTGCTTGAGGATAATGGCGGTCGCATCGTCTCCGGTCGACTGCATGATCCCATCCAGGCCAGTACCGACCGAACGCATTCCAACGTAGGTTGCGCATACGGCACCTACGCCAACCATGATGACTAGGGCTGCGGCTTGCCGCTGGAGCAGAAGCGTGAGCGCCGATCTCAGTAAGAGCAGGATTGGACGTCCTGGTCTTGTCAGCCAAATCACTAAAGCAACGGCCACGACTCCTGCCGCAATCCAGCGAATGTCCAGGAGGAGAATCGCCAACGCGGCGAGCAACGCGACACTAATCTGAAGGAGGGATATCAAGGTGCGCATGGTCGACCCTCACTGCGCTTGTTTAAGCGCGCTAGCCATATTGAGACGCGCCGCCTGGGCGGCACCAAATGAACCTGCCAAAGCAGCGAGCGCGAGGGTCCCGCACGCCACCACGGCAAAGGTGCCAAGATTCACAACGGGTACGGGAAAATTCGACACATGGCTCGCATGCAGGCACCGGCACAGGCCAGCTATCAATAAAGCGCCAACGACAACGCCCGTGGCCACTTGACCAACGCTTTCGTAGATCACCATCCGTGCGATCGTGCTGCGTGTGTAGCCGATCGCCCGCAACGTCGCATGTTCGACCGAGCGGCGGCGTACGGCATGGGTCAGCGACGTAGCTGTCACGAGTACTAACGTAAAGATCGAAGCGATCACCACCATCCGGATGGCGCCACTTAGATCTCCCATTTGCCGAAAGAGGGAGAGCAAGAGAGCTTGCGCGGTCTGTGTCCGCGTCGGATGGTCTGAATTGGCCGTGGCCCTGTCTATGGCCTGAGAAACCGCGTCCGGCGACGCACCCGTTTCGAGGCGAACTTTGAAAAGACCTACCGCATCGGAACGAACCGCACGGGACTCATTAAGGTAATCCCAGCGCACCAGTGCGATATTGTCGAACTTTGCGCGATCAGCGGTTAGCCCGTGATAAATACCAAGTATTTCAAACAGCTCGCTATCGCCACCCTCCTTATTGACAAATCCGGTGATGCGAAGAGGGATCTGCTGTCCTACTTTCCAACCATTATGCTCAGCTAGCTGTTCGCCGACCAGAATGCCGTCGCGTGTCCTTGTGAAATTGATTTGCTGATCGTTGGAGAGAGACAACCCCTGAAGCGCGTCGGTAGGTAGACTGACAGCCGCCAAAATCAATTGATTGGTCGGTTGCTGATAGACCGCCAGATAGCCGCTCTGGTAATACACATTGCGCACACCAGGCACCTTTGCAATGGTGTCGTGCAAAGCGACCGGCAATGGCGATTGCGTCGAGTATCGCGAGGTCACCGCTAAAATATCGGCGCCCGAAGACCCCGCGGAAGGATGAAAAACCTGGTAAACCGCACCAAGTAGACCGAGCAATACAAAGACCATTGCAACCGTGGCAACCGTCAGAAAACCGCGTAGGCGATTGCGGAAGGGCTTCGCGTAAGAGAGATAAATTGAGACCATGGTCATGCCACCCGCAATACCGGCTCGTCAACCGAGCCCTTGTCGAGCACAACGACACGATCGGCATATGCCGCCGCCTTAGGATCGTGTGTGACCATGACAAGGGTGACCCCATTCACGCCCCTAAGCTCAGCTAGCAACGCGAGTATCTCGTCAGCTGCCTCGCGATCGAGGTTTCCCGTCGGTTCATCGCAGATAAGCAATGAAGGTCCACCGACGATGGCCCTGGCGATGGCTACTCGCTGTTGCTGGCCACCGGAAAGTTGTCGCGGCTTGTGATTGGCGCGCTCGCTCAACCCAACCAGATCCAAAGCGGTACGACTGCGACGCAGGCGTTCGGAGCGGTTTAGAGCCGTAAGCATGAGGGGAACCTCGACATTCGCCAGTGCGCTTAGCGAAGGCAGCAGGTTATAGGACTGGAAAACAAACCCAACATGAGCCGAGCGCCAGCGACCCAGCGCAGCATCCGAAAGCGCTTCGAGCGACTGAGCTCGAAAGCGGATCCGTCCACCGGAAGGACGATCGATGCCGCCAATAAGATTGAGCAAGGTGGTCTTACCCGATCCGGAAGGCCCCATCAACGCGATGAATTCGCCTTCGGCAACACGAAGGTTTATATCCTTCAACACGTTTACCGCGGTCTCGCCAGAACCGTAGCTCTTATTTAGCTGAGAGAGTTCGATGAGAACATTCACGCCAATTCTCCTTGATAGCGATAAATGGAATCACAGTTAGCCGGGAGCGACTCGCCAGGATGGTCGCAACAGGTTTGGCGCCGGACTTCTATGACGATGTCGGAAAGCCGGTGGAACTGGTCGAACATGTTCGCCACGTAGGCTTCGCCATCCGTCGTAAGGGCGTAGAACTTGCGCATGCGATCTCCCCTCGTTTCCCAGCGCCCCATCAGATACCCGCCGCGCTCGAGCCTTTTCAATAGCGGATAAAGGGTTCCTTCCTTTATGGTCACTCCCAGCGTTTCCAAGGAGCGCCTGACTGCGTACCCATGGTTCTCGTCCTTGAGAAATAGCAGCACAAGAATGATGAGTATGCCCCGCCGCATTTCGCTCACGTCCCGCTGAACAGTCGCTTCCTTCATCGCATTCTCCGAAGTCATTTCGGCACAAGGGATGTCGTTTAGTAGCCACTCACCAGGCCGCGTTGTTTCGCGACCTTCACCGCGCGATCGAGCATCACATACCCCAATGCGAACCAAGCCAGGCCGTTTGTCAGGCAGATTACGTAGTCGGTCGTGCTCATGGCCGAGTGCTGGGAAAGCAAACGCCCAAGCATTTGCGCGGACGGATTGATCGGGACTAAGTCGGTCAGCATTCCAAACGACCCGCCATGTCCACCAAGCGGCGCCGCAACCAGCGCAAGCATGATGAACTGCCCGAGGCTCAAGAGCGATTGGACACGTTTGACCACCATGGCGTAGCCGGCCACAAGCAGGCCAAGGCCGATCGACGCCAGAATCACGCATAAAAACGGAATCAACGCATTGATCGAATAATGCAGACGAACGCCGGTGAACAGGCAAATGATCGACAGCACCAAGGCAACAAGCACCAGATGGTGTACCAATCCGCTGAACACGCGTACGACAATGAAGCTCGCAAAGCGGCAGGGAGCTAGAAAAATCTGCTCTAAGATGCCGGTCCGTGCATCGTCGGAAATTTGTGCGCCGGGACCAGCGAACAAGCCGGTCGTTGTCAACCATACGACGTAAGTCGCCACCGTCAAGGCAAGCCTCTGATCGCTTACTTGGGCGCCACCAGCCAAATAACGAGAGCCGAAGAAAATGCCCATAAAAAACAAGGTAAAGACAATTGCCCCAAGAACCGACTCAATGGGATAGCGTTTGATCGTAATAATGTTCTTGCGCATTTCGGCATACGCGAGCAAGGTAAACATGGTCAATCCCTCACAGTTCGTAGAAAGGTGGAGGTGATGTCGCTTGCCTCGCGCGTCAGCGTGCCTAATGTCATGGGTCTCAATACGTCGAACACCTCGTATAGCTTTTCCTCTGGGAACGTAAGCGCGCGTTCGCCTATGACCACGCCCAGCGCGCCCAAAACTTCAGCGCGGGATCGATCAAGTCCATCGACGCTCAACGAATAAAGGTTGGTCGAGCCTCGCGTGAGGAATGCCTTGATGTCCTCCGCCAGTTTGATTCGGCCCGATTGAAGCACGGCAACATGGTCGGAAAGCATTTCCACTGTGTCCATCTGATGCGATGTAAGGATGATCGCCGTGCCGTCGTCTTTTAGCTGCTTGAGATAAGCGACGATGTTCAACACGTTTTCAAGGTCCACGCCCAAAGTGGGTTCGTCCAGCAACAACACTTCCGGACGATTGATAACTGCAACCGCCACGGCAAGCCGCTGCTGCATGCCTCGGGAGAGATTGCCTGCCAAGGTATGGGACCGATCGTCCAGCCCTATTGCCCTGAGCAGTTCATTCACGCGTCCCTTGGAAGCCGAATGACTTAGCCCCTGTACCGCGGCGAAATATTCGAGGTTCTCTCGTGCCGTGAGCCGCCAATAAATGTTGCGGTTACCCTCGAAAACAGCGCCTACCCGGCAATGTTTTGTGAGCGACCCTTTAATTGGGTGCCCGTCCAGTTCAAGGTGACCACTATCGGGTTCAATGAGTCCGCAAATCACTTTTATCAGTGTGCTCTTGCCCGCACCATTGAGGCCAAGCACCGCAGTGACGTAACCGCAATGGATGTCGATGTCGACTCCCGTGAGCGCGATAACATCTGCCGCGCCGTTGCCGCGCCGATAGGTTTTCGAAATCCCTCTAATAGAAAGGCACTTCATACTGCCTCCGTCTGCCTTGAACAACGCATGCCCATGGGAACCGTCCGTTTAGCCAGTTGTTGCAACCAGACGGTGTAGATGACGATGTGTCCTTGTGTATTGATATAACGATACACATGGCCTGTCAACACTTTTTGTAAAAGGCATCGCTCAAGGGTGGGCGAGGTTTCGGCCTGTTGGCGGCCAACCGGGCGTTGCGGTTGGGCCGGTTCGACGGCATGTTGCGTCTATGGCGTTGTTTTTGCGAGCTCTAATGATCGCTTCGCGAAACCGGTTGTCTGAAAGATGGCGATGACGTCCGCCCCAACACAGGTGATTTGATATACGGGAGTAGTGAGACGAGAAGTCTCACGTTGCGCGCATAAATGGCGGCGAAATCGACGCTCAACTTAAATTGTTAGTGGCAGCTACACCCGAGCGAAAGCTAATGATCTAGCGCCAACTGCAATGCGGTCGCTAATCGAGCCACTTACGGTTGCCGGTTTTGGAGCGTGTTTTCAATCAAAAAGATATGAGGACGCCGCAAATATCCAAACATGCCCCGCAACCCGATCCACAGCGCAACGAGCCCAAGCAATGCCCATCCAGATAGCGGCACAGCAAGATAAACCGTAGAGACGCTGCCATCCAGGTGGAAAAACGCCAAGGGCACCACGCAAGCATTGGCTAACACGATGAAGACCAGCATGAGGATGACCATTGCCCAGTCCGATGGCGTGCGTCCACCCAATATCGCCAAAACGTATCCGATCATGATGATCGCGCAAGCGGGAATCACTGCGGATATCATGGCTAATGTCATTTCGGGCACTGGCGTAAACATTGCTGTGAGCCATACTGAAAATAACGCCATGGCCTGAACGGCGAGGGGCCCTTGTAGAGAGACGCGCAGCACATGCCATCGTGCAATTTCCGGAGTTCCAAGGCCTGGTAGTAGAGCCAAGAGAGCCAACTCCGCGTTGGGCTTTCGCCACCGCTGTCCTAGCACTTTTACTGCGGTGAATGTGGCGACCATCGTAGAAATGATGGCTAGATAGCAAATCGTCAAAGCGATATTCGGCGGCGAGAGCAGTGCAGATAGATCAAGCTGACTCGTCAGCATGACCAGCGCCATTAGAAATACTGTCGGCCCCCATCTGCGCAAATGCCCTGAGAGCGTCCTAGGTAAATACACTCCGCCTAGCGCGACGCGCAACGAACGAGATATCGATTGCGGTCCAATTCCTCGCAAACTGGTGTCACCTACTAGCCAGCTGGGGGCGCGCTTGAGCTTGCTCGTAGTATCTTCACCGCTCCAGGAGTGCAGGCCGCCGTCCCGCCGCTGATATTGCAGTACTAATGCATCTCGACCTGACCACGTCGAGGCGCTTTCATTGCGCAATACCAAGCGCCAACGTGCGACGCATAGCAACAGCAAAGCGATCGACGCCAACGCCGAAAGGCCGCTCACGTTAGCGTAGGACATGTCGTGCGTGTTCATAAAACGAGCGACGGCAGCCCAGGCCAACGGCATAAACCCAATCAGGGCCATGACGTGACCAGGCAGCAAAGCCAACGCCAGGCCGCCTAGCATAAACAACACCAGCCAAATCGCCGTGATCACAAGCGGTGCTTGCACTATAGTGGCCAACACAAGGGCTGGCAGAAGGCACATCAAACCGTAAAAAATAAAGCTGCTAATCACTGAGCGCTCCACCGCGGGCATTAGCAACCGGTTGCCATCGCGCGCAAGCAGCAACATACGTGCTACCACAAATGCCCAGACGACGGTCAAGGTGACTCCGTAACAGAAAACAAAGGACGCCCAATGCTCTTGTCCGGTGCCAATCGACGTGATCCACGCACCAAAACCGATGGCCGCAACCATTAGTGCCAACGCATAACGGCATGCCGAACGCGGCGAAGCCCACCAAGGTGCCAGCAAGAATTGCGCGAATCTCATCCGGCGATCTCCACAAACAAGTCTTCCAGACCCAGCGTTTCGATACGCGCCCCGGAGGCGTAGGCCGACTCCGGCCAGTTGCCGTCATTGTCTCGCTCTACGACCAAGCTCAGACTGCCATCATCATGGACTCGCCGGACTCGCGCTGACGACGGCGCTGACGTTGCCGCCGACTCAGGAAGCCAAAGACGCCCAAAGCGCTCCTTGGCGTCGTCCACACTGCAGTTTAGCAACAGGCTGCCTTTATGTAGAAAAGCAACGTCAGATGCGACCCGCTCCAAGTCGGACACAATATGTGTCGAAAATAAGACAGTTGTCCCCGCCTCTCCAGCACGTAGCGCGATCTCGCGCAGCAGCTGGCGTCGCGCAACCGGATCTAGCGAAGCGGCTGGCTCGTCCAAGACTAACAAATCAGGTTGAGAGGCCAGGCCGCGAATCAGTTCCACACGCTGTCGTTCGCCAGGCGAGAATTTTGCCAATACACGATCGGGCGGGATGTCCCATTGCT
Source organism: Dyella monticola (assembly GCF_003363155.1). Lineage (GTDB taxonomy): Bacteria > Pseudomonadota > Gammaproteobacteria > Xanthomonadales > Rhodanobacteraceae > Dyella_B > Dyella_B monticola. The sequence goes on from NZ_QRBE01000003.1 coordinate 46,558, forward strand.
TGAGCATCGTTCTAACGAACGTAGCATCCCAACGGGAATAGAAGCGACTTACATAGTCGAGCATCTGCTGTGCGGTCAGCCATGCCAAAGCCTCTGGCTGCTGGGGGACATAGGCAATACGCGCTTTAACCGTGTCCGACAACTTCAGCGCTGGCTCACCGAACACTTCAGCGCAGCCTGACAAAGGCTCCAGCAGGCCCAGCATCGCTCGAATTAGCGTAGACTTGCCGACCCCGTTACGGCCGATCAGGCCCAGGACACTACCCTCGGGCAGGTCGAGGTCCACACCATTGAGGACGCTCACACCAGCATATCCACATACAAGCTTGCGCACCGACAGCGGTGAACCAGTTGTGGCCAGCCCTACATTCCCCATAGCATTCACCGCTGTCTCCCTTCCTGAATCGCTTCAGCTGCTACCGGTACTGCTCTATGAGCTTATCCAGTCGCTGCAATACCGACTCTACCGGTAACTCCAATTCGTGCGCTTGACGGGCAACTTCGATTAGAGGCCTCTCCAATAGAGCTAACCGCTGAGCTTGCGATAGCGTCCTTTTATGGACCGCGGCGACTACCATCCCTTTCCCCCGCAGTCGTTCAAGCAGTCCTTCCGCTTCGGCCATGCCGTAAGCACGGGACACCGTCATTGGATTGATGGCATGAAACCCAGCCACATCACGTACCGATGGCAACAATTGCCCCGGTGTGATCTGCCCTGCCGCGATAAGTCTGCGTAATTGCTCGACTATTTGTCGATAAATAGGCTCGGCTGCGGTCGGTTGTATGGCGAATAGTGAAGCACTCATGTGTATGATGAAAACAATACACCAAGCTCCTTGTCAATAGTTAAAGGTTCTGGGGCGGACGTAACCATCATTTTCTGATCTTTAAGCGTCCCGATTGGTCCGCGCCATCTAGTCGGTCCGGATGCACAACCGGTGTACGCAGCCAAATGCGTCCGCATGCTTAGCAAGCCGGATCGCCGCGTGGCAGATGGCCGTCACGGTATAGCTCATCGGTCGAAGCCATGATGTACGTTCCGATGAACGCTCCTGCGATGCTGCTGACGAAGGCGTTAAAGATGTCGGCAACGTAAGCCCTCATGTCCGCACAGGCACCCTTGCATCGCTCTCTCGCCGAAGGCGTCTATATCTTGCCGCTACGCTTGTTTCCAATGTGCCGCCATTCCGGCGAAGGTCGGAATCCATGGCGCACACGACGCATGGATTCGGGCCTCGCGGAATGACGAAACGGGTTGATCAATGACTCGCTTCATCCGGCGAAGGCTGCAGATGCGTGAGCTGGGATTTATAGGCCTGCACAAAGGATTCGTGTACCACATTGAAGATAGCTTGCGGCTCACCAAACTGGCTATCGCCAATACGCCCGCTGATCGGCACCTTTGTCACCAGTTGATCGTTGGTAGGCCCTTTCAATAGCGAGACCACGCCTTGCGCGGCCGCTTCGTAAAGCAGCTTGATCGGTCCTTTCTTTTCTTGCTCCACATCTTTCTTCCAACTGAATAACTTCAGATCCTTGAAGACCGGCTCAGCATAGCCATCCAGCTGACCGTTTTGCGCATTGAGCTCCATGGTGAAATCACCGGTGCCGGCTGCGAAATCAAGACCCGTGTAAGCGCGGGCAAGCGCATTGACACGCACCAGCTGAATACCGGTGGCGTGAATGTGATAGTGGAAATTGCCAAAGCGATTGGTGGGGTCGAAGGTGGCCTGCGTCTCCAGCGGCGCATCGCCAAGAATGCTTGCCGTTGCGTGCAAGGTAGCCATGCGCGCCCCGCGTTGGCTTTCTTCGGGTGCGAGGTTGGTAACGGTGCTGTTGACGTTGCTCATGGTCAAGTCAACACGCGGGTCGGAGATGAAATTACGGAAGGTCACGGTGGCATTGTGCACGCGGATGTTGTTCACCTCGGCAGGAATCAAAATGTTGAGCTCGTTGCTCCAATTGACGCCCTTGCCCATCTGCCGTTCGCTTTCGGTTTTGCCATCGATGAAGTTGACCGTAGCGTTGTAGAAATCCACATCGCTGCGAAGATGGCCACGCAACAGCCTGCCATAGCTCACGGCGATATCGGTGCGAGGTGCCATGAGGAACGGTTCGTTCGATGGCGCGCCGATCTTGTCGATGCGTAGGTTTTCAATCGTGTAGCTGCCGCGCCAGATGTGCAGATGCACCTCGGCCATGGCGCCGTGGTATGGACCCATGCGTTCGATGCGCCGATCGAGATAGTGGTGTATCCAGTGGGGCAGCAGCATACGCACCACGGCAAGCACAAGCACCAAAGCAAGCAAGGGCCACAGCAGTTTGTGCGAGTACGTGATTTTCACAATGGTGCGCAGGTGCTCGAATAAGGCCCAAGGACTTTAGCGCAAGCGCGCGGCACCCGCGTCAATAGGCCTTTTACGCAAAGCCGACGTTTGTATCCGAACGGTTACCGCGGCGCAGCGGGCTGGATCAGTGCCATATCCTCGCCGCATCATCTGGCGCTGCGTCGCGAACGGTGCCATCGAGCGCTTCGCCGAAACATTTGCTTTTCCGGTTACGGCGCCCGAGTCGCTTGTATTTGTTACGCGCCCATCGCAGCAGTACAAGGTCCAGCTGATCGGCTAACCTGTGTACTCGACTACGTGTCGTCTTGGGTTGCCGCCCAGGCGATCTGCGATACTTCACATCATGTCGGGCGTGTCGCGGTCATCACAGCGGATGGACACGCCCGGCTACCGCACCTTCGCATAATGCGCAAGGTGTTATCTGCCAGGGACAAGTGGTTCTGCGCATTGGTAAATGCCTACTTCGTGGATGCGGAGGGGTTCGCGCGGGCGTTATTGGGTCGGTGACCGCACCGTGGCATTAAATATGCGTGGCTTGACCCGCCCCGGATGACGTGACGCATTTGGTTTGTCCGCGCGCCGCCCGGACAGGATGGACACGTGTCCGCGGACGGTCGGTCTCGTTTTCACAGGCCTGAAAAAGTGGCGTTTTTACGCTGTTTGCGCGGTTTCAGGGCGGTTGGCATCGGCTTTGCTACATCTCCCTTGAAAGCCGCAGTCATTCAGCTTACGGAGAGCCGCCATGAAATTCGAAACGCTGATGCTCAATAGCCTGTTTGCCGCCTGCGTTGCCATTTGCGTATCCATGCTCGCCGCGATGATGGCCTGATTTTTTTTGGTAGTACCGGCGATGCGTTCGCAATCACCCAGTGCATTGACGCGCACCACCTACGCCAGCAGTGGGGCAAGCTGCATCCACTATCGGCGCGGGTGAATGGCTTCATTCCCCGGCCAAGCCATGCGCTGTGGCTAAGGTAAAAAGGTGGGGAAAAGCATCGTGCGTTGGCACAGCGTCATCGCGTCGGCCCGGCGAATCGTCGGCGGAAGATCAAATCACGCTGTCGCGCAAGTAAGAAAGATCCGAAGATGCACCTCTTTTTGGCGATTCGGCTTGAGAGATTGATGCCGTCGATCACCGCGTTGGCCATTCCTGGTCACGGACTAATTCCTTTTAAGAATTCCCTGATAGCAAATGAGATGGCGATGTAAATAATTATGCGGCTGCCCACGAAAGACGCATCGACATTGTTCTAGCAGCACTCTAGCGTGGGACATGTTCCCAAGTCTTCAGTGCTGCTAGTTCGCTTTTCTGTTGACGTGGCGCAGCGTTGCAGTTGTACACGCATCAATCAATTTGACACCTTCACGGAAAAAGACATGAAAAGCATCAAGCTCGTATGCGCCATTGCGGCGATCACTGGTTTCGTAGCGGCAGGTTCGGCTTTTGCACAGACCAGTGGTGGTCAGATCACCTTCACGGGTGTGGTATCGGATTCCAGTTGCGTCATTTCGGGCGGTCCGGGCACGGGTGGTGGCGGCGGCAATTTCTCGGTTGCTCTGGATCCGGTTTCCAACACCGTTTTGGCGGCCCCGGGGGCAGTGGCAAACCCCAAGACATTCGTCTTCCGCATCAGCGATGGTAGCGGTACCGGTGAATGCGCGGATGGCACGATTGCCACGGTATCGTTCAATCCCGTCGGCAACGACCCGATCGATCCGACCACCGGCAATCTGACCAACACGCTGGCCGGCGAATCCAATGTGCAGGTTCAGCTGCTGAACGACGCAGGCACCGCGATCAACCTGTTCAACCCGAATAATTCCGTGGTCAGCAACCCGGTTACCGGCGGTATCGCCAGCATCCAGATGCAGGCTCAGTACTACGCCAAGACGGCCACCACCACCCCGGGTCAGTTCAATAGCACCCTGCGTTACACCGTCGTTTACAACTAAGTAGACATCTAGACGTACATCGGTGATTTGAAAGTCACCGATGTACTCTTCATCACTATTCAGGTTCATTGCAATGCGTTACGTTCTTCGTTACGCCATGGTAGGCGTGCTCTTCGTCGCCGGCGGGTTTGCGGCGCGCGCTCATGCCGATGTGGTTATCAGCGGTACGCGCGTTATCTATCCTTCTCAGGAGAAGGAGGTGACCGTCAAACTTAATAACCAGGGTTCTTCCCCTATGCTTGTTCAAGTATGGATGGATGACGGTGACGACAAAGTCACACCGGAAAAGGCCAAAACGCCTTTTACGCTGATGCCGCCCATGTTTCGCATGGAGCCGGGCAAGGGTCAGGCCGTACGCGTGGTCTACACGGGCGAGAGCTTGCCGGCCGACAAGGAAACCTTGTTCTGGTTCAACATGCTCGAAGTACCGCCCAAGCCGAAGGATACCGAAGGGCGCAATCTGCTCCAGTTCGCCTTTCGCACGCGCATCAAATTTATTTTTCGCCCAGCGAACCTCGCTGGCATTCCGGGTGACGCGTACAAACAATTGTCGTGGAAGCTCGTGAATGACAAGAACGGCAAGGGCCTTGCATTGCAGGCCACCAACGCGTCTTCGTATTACGTGAATTTCGCTCACGTCGGCCTGAAAATTAATAGCCAGCGCGAAGTCGATCAGGGTGGCATGGTGGCGCCCGGCGCTACGGCAGTTTTTCCGCTCTCAAAAGTACGTGATCGCCCCAGCGGCGACGTGAAGGCTACGTTCGATGTCATCAATGACTACGGCGCTGTTGCCGAACACGACGTAGCGTTGGGTTCGTAGCCGGCCGCTTCTTGCTGGCCCGTATCAGTTAATTCGCTCTGCGGTTAATAGACCATGCATCGCGCGCAGCCCGTCAGCTGCGCGTGTGAGCGCTCGCGCGACACATTTTTTGGAGAAGTTTTCATGCGTTTGCCAAGGGCAATATCAGGGGCAAAGCGTGTGACGTGGAGACGTCGTGCCTTGCTGCCATCTCTTATCGTCGGTGCGCTTGCGCCTGCTGCGGCACATGGTGCCGCGGCGGCAGCCGGCCCTGGAGGTGCGGACCCTGCTACCGGCTTCGATCCAGCCGTATTGTTTGATCCGACGCTCTTCCCCGGTGGTGGGGAAACACAAGTCGATTTGTCGCGCTTTGAGAAGCCTGGTTATGTGGCGCCGGGTACCTATCGCGGGGACATTACCGTCAACCAGGTCTGGCGCGCGCGCGAGGATTTCGAGTTTGTCGCGGGAGCTGGTGATAATTCGCAGCTTTGTTATGACGCCGCCTCACTTTCCCGCTATGGCATCGATCTGGCAAAGCTCAGTGCCGACCCGGCCCATGCGCCGCGTAAAGTCATGCCGCATGGAAAGTTCTGCGGCGACATTAGTGACTACGTGCCGGGCGCCACAGCGAGTTTCGACGGAGGCGAACAGTCGCTGTCGCTGTCCGTGCCGCAGATTTATATGTCGCGCGACGCGCGCGGTTACGTCGATCCTTCCCAATGGGATGCGGGCATCAATGCGGACGTCTTAGGTTATGACGTCAACCTTTATCGCAGCGGGCCCAATGCGCGGCAATATGCCAACGGTTATATCGGGCTCAACAATTCGTTGAGCTTGGAGTCATGGCATTTCAATCACACCGGCTCGCTTGGTTGGACGCAAGGACGGGCGGCGCGGTACCAAAACACGGCCACCTACCTGCAACACGATATTCCTGCATGGCAGGCCCAGTTCGTAGCCGGCGAGACCTTTACGCCGGGCGACTTGTTCGACAGCGTTCGCATACGCGGCGTGCGCATGTATGCGGACGACCGCATGCTTCCGCAGTCGATGCGCGGCTACGCGCCTGTGGTGCGTGGCGTTGCCGAAACCAACGCGCACGTCGTGATCCGCCAAAATGGCTACATTATCTATGACACCACCGTCGCGCCCGGGCCGTTCGTCATCGATGACTTGTTCCCCACCGGCTACGGTGGCGATCTGGATATCGAAATTACCGAGGCGGATGGGCGTGTACGCCATCTCACCCAGGTTTATTCGGCAGTGCCGCAGTTGCTTCGTCCAGGGCAGCAACTATGGAGTGTTACCGCAGGGCGTGTCGAGCAGACCGGCATGCGCAATCTGCCCATTATCGGCCAGGCCACCTACCAGCGCGGTCTCAATAACTGGGTAACGAGCTACGGTGGTGCGACTGCGGGCGCGGGTTATCAATCTGTCTTGGTCGGCAATGCGTTCAATACACCCATCGGCGCACTTTCCGCTGATGTGACTTATGCCGGTAATCGCGCGCCGGGAGTGGCGGCGACTAGTGGCTATGGTCTGCGCCTGGGTTACAACGAGAATTTCACCAGCACCGGCACCAATCTCGGTATTGCGGCGTACCGATATGCCACGCCGGGCTTCGTGGGTCTCAGTGACGCCATGGTATTGCGCGATGCCGCGGCGCGCGGTCAGGCCAACCTCGTGCTACGCCAGCACACGCGCATGGATATCACTGTCGCCCAGTCGCTGGGTGACAACTGGGGGCAGTTATATCTCAATGCCTCATGGCGCAATTATTGGAACGGCGGCGGTCGCCAGGTGGATTTCAATGCGGGCTACTCCAATCATTGGAAGTCGCTGACCTACAGCATTTCCGCCACGCGAACGCGTGACAACCTGTCCCCGCGTCTGCCAGGCCAAGCTGCGCTCGGCCAAATGCTGCCGGTGCAAGACGGAGGTTATTTCACTTCCGATACTGCCAACACGGTGCGCGATACGCGTTTGATGCTTACGTTCACGCTACCGCTGGGGCGCACGGATAGCGCGCCATTGCTTTCCACCGTAATTAACCGTTCGCGGCTCGGCGGCAATAGCAACCAGACGTCAATCAGCGGATCGCTTAGAGCCGATAAACGCTTCACTTACAACGCCTCGATCGGTCGCAGCGGTGGCGCTATGCAGGGTTCCCTCAGCGGCGCGTACATGGGTACGCGCGGCAATATCAATGGATCCTACAGCCAGGGTGCAAGTTACCGGCAAATGGGTTTCGGGGGCAGTGGCGCGTTAGTGGCTCACGCCGGTGGTGTCACGTTTTCGCAGCCGACCGGCAGCACGATTGGCCTGATCGATGCGCCAGGTGCCACGGGGGCGCAAAGCAGCAACGCCGCCGTAGACGGGCGCGGCTATGCAGTGGTCGCCAACCTCATGCCGTATCAGCTCAATACCATCGAGCTCGATCCCAAGGGCGCGGCGGCCAACGTAGAACTGCAAAGCTCCACCCAGAGCGTTGCGCCACGCGCTGGCAGCGTTGTGCGTTTGCAATACAAGGTGGATAGCAGTCAGCTATTGCTGATTGATGCCACCAAGCCCGATGGCGGCCCGTTACCGTTTGGCGCGGATGTATTGAATGAAAAAGGCGACACGGTCGGTGTCGTGGGTCAGGCCAGTCGATTGGTCGTTCGCGGTGTGGAAGCTTCCACGATCCTCACCGTACGTTGGGGCGCAAACGCAAATGAGAGTTGCCATCTGTCGGTTGATATTCCATCAAAAGCGAAGGGCGCGCGGAGCGGTACTCAAATGCTGCAATCGACGTGTGGCGCAACAGCGTCGATCGGTTCCATGGTCACGCAGCCGTTAACGGATGTATCGGCGCACGACGCGCGTCCATGAATCATCCATCTTGGCAGTTGCAGTGCGGCCAACGATTCATTTGAAAGTACATAACTAACGCACCGAGTGCAGAACGCATGAGTACGATGTCGATCATTACGGTCCATTTAAGGTTCATATAAACCAACCATGTTTGCTCAACCGTCCATGAAACATATCGAACGAACATTCACCGTGTCACCCACTCCTATTGGATTTGCCAAATCGTGAATACACAGACTACTAATCTCCGCATCAAACCCCTGGTTGCCTTGGTCGTCTTGTTGGCTGCGGGTGGATTCGCACACATCGCGCCGGCGCAGGGTACCGGATCGGCCACTGTCAATGTCACGGGCAACATCACCGGTGATTGCTCCATCACTGCCGGAAGCACGGTAGCACTCAACATTGGCTCGATACCCGCGGCCAATCTGCCATCGGTAGGTTCCACCTCCACGGCCAGCCCCGCGCAGAACATCACCATCACCTGCACAGCCAACCCCGGCATCACCATGACTTTGAACGGTACGCAGTTAGCCGGTCAGCCCAACACCGTATTGCAGTTGAGCAGTAGCGGCGCAGGTGCGGCGGGCGGCGTGGGCGTGCAGATTCTCAACAACGGCACCGGCACCCCTACCACGGCACTCCAAATTGGTGCGAGAAACACTATTCCCACGGCCGCTACCGTGACCATACCCGTCGCGGCGCGTTATTACCGTGCCGGCGCGGTGACCGCAGGTACGGCCAATGCGACCGCGACGCTGAATTTTACGTTCAATTGATTCAGCGAAAGCCACGTCAACAGCTAATTTGAAGCGATTTTCCGTGTATACACAAAACGTCACACATCAGGCCAAGCATTTTCTTCTTGTTGCGCTGTCGCTGGCGGGATCGGGTATGGCAGGCACCGCACTTGCACAAAGCGCGGCGGTAACGGCCACGGGCGACATCAGCAGTTCGTGTTCTTTCACTTCCAGCGGCGTTGTCACACTCAATATCGGTCAGGTGCCCATCGGTGTCTTTACACGCCCGGGCGCCATCTCCAACGCCAGCGCGCCGGACTTCATCGTTCTTACGTGCACGGCCAATCCTGGCATCACGATGACCATGACGGGAACGCCGGCAGGCAACGGTGCACCGGATTCGGTGCTCGCGTTGGCCCCAGGAAGCGGGGCGGCAACGGGGGTGGGCGTACAGGTACTCAACGATGGCACCGGTAACCCCACGACACCGCTGATTTTGAACGCCGTAAACACCGTTAATCCCGGTTCGTGTAATACGGGATGTTCGGTGCGAATTCCGGTGGTGGCGCGCTACTACGCCATCTCGAGCGCTGTGACGACGGGTGCGGGCAACGCCACGGCAACGTTGAACTTCACCTTCAACTGATGCTGCGTCTGCTGCGCAGAAGGCTGCCCGCGGGGTGCGCTTTCGCAGGTGTGGGACAAAGACTTGCAGTTGAGCGAAGTGTCGCCAAGAGCGTCACTGTCCAGGCACAAGAAAAAAGCCATGCCTGCGTCATGGTTCAGCGGCGAATAAGTACGTCGGCAATACGGCAGCTTGCCAACGGCTGCAATCATAAAGGTTCTCTATGCGAGCTATAGCACTTACAACGAAAGGCGCATGCTTGATCGCGCTGGCCCTGACGGCTTTGACCGGCATTGGCGAAGTATCCGCCCAAAGCAACGCGGTCAGCATCAACGGAAGCATTATCGCCAACACCTGCACGCTGAATACGCCCAATCTGACGGTTGACCTGGGGCAGGTAAGTGTTGGCGCAATCATGGCGGTTGGTGTGGGCTCACCCATTCCAGCATCCACGCCAGTCACTATCCAATTGACCTGCCAGGCGGGCGCCAATGTCGCGATGACCATGCAGGATGCCGCCACGCCCGGCTCTACCTTGCCCTACATCGCGCTCACCCCGGCAACGGGTGTAGCAGGGGGCGTAGGTATTCAGCTTGCGCGCGCCAGCGACAACAGCGCGGTGCCTTTGGGCCCGAATGCTCAATGGACCGTCGCCACGAACGTGACTGCAGGTGTTTTAAGCATCCCGTTGCAGGCGCATTACTACCGTACCGCCTCAGGTGTGGGCAGTGGCGCTGCCAATGCAGGGGCGTTGTTCACGCTGGAGTATCCATAGCGCGAGCTTCGCTCGGCTGTTCGCCGCACGGGCCTGGAGTAGTTTGACGGGTCCATGGAACATGGCCTTGGACTGGATCGATCGGGCTACTGCTTGAGTCCGTCGCCCACTTGCGCCGGTAACCCGCGCTTAGTCCCGCAGGTGTAACGGCATGAGCTGGATCCATTGATCATCAGATGATGGACTGCATCATCCCGGTACATAGTGTCGCCGTGCCATGTACAAGCGATGCATGCGGGTTGAAATTATTATCGCCACAGTGTCGCGATTCGATTTGTTCCGAACGTCTTCACGCGACAAAACGACGAATATTCAATTATTTGTCGCGGAATGATCGGGTGAGAATTTCTATAAAATGTTCTTGGTTGGATCGATTTGGCGCGAATAATCACCGTTGATGCACGCTTCGCAAGCGTGCAATAAAGCGCCATCGATACGAATTCGCAATCATTGTCGACCTGTACGCCTGTAGCTATGGTCTGACCACTGCGAAATATTTCGAGCGCGGCCGGAATCTTTTCTCCGCGTATGTCCCGCGCCAATCGCGATCGCCAGATTATCGCCGTTACATCGTCGATGACGGTTAGCCCATACAAGCGTCGACCACCGAAGAGCGACGCGAACATGAAATCCACGCGAAAAAGCTGAGCTGGCGCTGCGAGCAAAGGCCGCTCCAGCTGCATTACCGCCGCGGGTGCTTCATGCACCGATTAAAACCCGCCGAACGGACCGACGATGGATACGCTCGCGGTTCGCCGGGCGGCCTTTACGTCGACGCAAAACATGGATGCGTCGCGTGCCGCATAGTAAGTGCATTAGGCCATCCCACTCATGCGTACGATCCTCATCGCTTTCCGCAATGGATGGCTGCATGGGAGTACCACCTCCCGTCAGGGATAACCGTATGAGGGTGCAGGCGAAACACGCACCGACACTGTAGGTCTTCTGTAAGTGTCGACCAAGGCCTTGTGTTAGATCGGCCTGAGGGCTCCTTTTCCAATACCTCCTGCAACAACGATTTGCCAAGGATCGGAGGGTTTTAAGACAACGCTATATATATATAACGCCATGGACGTGGACATATAGGCAACTATAAGTCCAGACGTCCATGGAGAATGGACGCTACAAGAAAAATAATTAATAGGAAGTGGCGTGTGAGTAGTGAGTTTCTCTCAGTTGAAAACGATAAGGCGTGGTTTTCGTTTAAATCAGGTAAGTCATCGTCGGCTCTATTGGAAGGCCTTGATAAAAAGCTGACTGAACCGCGACCTAAATCCATTCGCCTCGACGGGATGTCGACGTGTGTGCGCCTGGAAGGGGTTTATTGGGCCATTTTGAAAACCATGGCTTCATATAACGAAATGACAACCAATGTATTGCTGACTGCGATGGATCGTGAGGTGCAGTTACGTCTTGGAGGCGCCAAGAACTTCAGCTCGCTCATTCGTGTCATGAGCACGACGCAGCTTCTCAGGATGTGTCCAGACGAAGTGGTGACGAAGGTCATGCAGAACATCGAATGAGTGAATCGGGCTAACAGGCGCGCGTGGCACGATGCGCCATGGACCCCCGTGGAGCGATGGGACGTTTCCCGCGTTAGCGCGCGACCATGGGTGCCCGTATCTTGTTTGCGTAGCGGGCCTTCTTGCGATGGAGAGTGGGTGATGTACGCATTGATCTGGCGCATGCATGGCATGCTGTTCATAGCGCAGGCACGTAGTGCGATGTGATCAGTTTTTTTGCACGAATGCGTAATAGGTTTTCACGGCGATCGCGCAAGCGATCACGCTGGATGTTGCGTGTCTAAGGTAAGCGTCTTATCAACTTGGCGGCAAGATGGGCGAGATAAGTGCCTGGGTTGCCCGTGCCCTAACAGGGTGTTTTCAGGTGCTATGAAACAAGGCATTTTAACAACGATGGATTAATGGTCAATCTCGTACCAATTTTCCGCGAGAATGGCGCTTGCCCGGCGCTCGATCTTCGCATAGGCGTCTAACCTTTCTTCCATGGCGGACAATTTTTCTTTCGCCTTAGATAATTCAAGGGCGATTGACTGGCATTGCTCTCGTTTTGCATCCGCCTGCGCGTGCGTGCGATGCAGTTCGACATCCATGGCGCGAAGCATGTTTCGATAGATATGGATGCTTCCAGGACGGCCGGAGATGATCTCCATACAGGCTGTACGGACCGCCTGCATCTCCTGCTCGATATGGCTTACTTTGTCCGAAAGCAGCTCGATCTGCTGCTGGGTATCCTGAAGACAGGAAGTCAGCTTCTGCACCTGTGCATCGATCCGCCGACAGCGAATGGTCGCAATCGTACTGAGTTCGCTCCTTGCGATGGCTAAAATCTGCGCGCGCTGCATCCTGCGTTCCTTCGATGGGGTGCAAAGTCAGGTTCCGGCGGACGTCAGGAGACCTGTGTAAGCATATTTAATGATGTTATGGTCTTTTGCCAATCGCGATGCTCGTGCGAGGGCTGGCGCAGTAAATCGCCGATCGCGTCCTTTTTCAGCACAGCCTGGTCCAGCTCTCTGTCGGAACCTTGGCGATATTCACCGAGCCTGATCAGCATTTCCGATTTTCTATAATCGGCCATCCATTTTCTGACCCGGTTGGCCATGGCAACGTGCTCGGGTCTGCAGACGTTATGCATGACGCGGCTCTTGCTTGCCAGAACGTCAATCGCCGGATAGTGACCGGCTGCCGCCAGTTCGCTGGATAAAACCAAGTGGCCATCGAGTAGCGAGCGGGCTTCTTCGCAGATCGGATCGCCGCCGTCCTCATCCTCGGCCAGCACGGTATAGAACGCCGTGATCACGCCGCGAGTGAGTCGCCCGGAACGCTCGAGCAGCCTGGGCAGCGCCGCAAATACGCTGGGCGGAAATCCTCTACGCGCCGGGGGTTCGCCAGCGGCCAGCCCGACTTCCCTTAGCGCTCGCGCGAATCGCGTCAGGGAGTCGAATAAAAGCAGAACGTGTTTTCCCTCTTCGCGCAAATCTTCAGCGATGGCCGACGCAGTTTGCGCGGCCTTGATGCGCTCCGCGGCAGGTCGGTCCGACGTGGACGCGACGACGATTGCACGGTTGAGCGCATGTTCGCCGAGTGCGTGCTGAATGAACTCCTGGACTTCTCGTCCACGTTCGCCGATAAGCGCCACCACGACGGCATCGACCTTCGAAAACCGGGCAAGCATCGATAGCAGCGAGGTCTTGCCGACGCCGGCCGGCGCAAAGATGCCTACTCGCTGTCCCACTCCGCACGCAAGCAGCGCGTCGATGGCGCTGATGCCTGTTTCGAGATGGCTGTCGATCACGGGTCGATCCATGGGCGATGGGATCTGCTCTTCGACGGAATACTCGCTCGGAGCCGTTATGGGCCGGCCGTCCAGCGGACGACAGAAACCATCCACCACACGGCCCAACAGTGCGTGGGCCTTCGGAATGAGCAGGCCGCCGCCCGTGGCTTCGACCATGCTTGCCGACGACAAACCGGTCATGGGGCCCAATGGCATCACAATCGTTTGACCGCCTTCCATGCCAACGACCTCGCCGAACAAGCCAGGATCGGAGGACGATGAATAGATGCGGCAAAGATCGCCCACGCGCAGTTGCACGCCGACGACACGAATCAAGGTTCCTACTGCCGATACGACCTTGCCACCTTGCCGCACCGGCGCAACCGATTGCTCCTGTGTACCTTTCCATCCTGCATGAACTGGTTCAATCATTGTCTCGCTCCACCACCGCAACGCGCTCCACGACAATGCTCTCGGACGGAATTTCTTCGAGCGCCAGCACGTGCCGCCTGATGCCGAGCCCTTTGAGCAAGCCCGCGATATGCCGACGCAGGGAGGCCGAGGTCAACACGGCGGCCGAGGCGGGCGCTTCATCCGACACCCTTTGCAGCGATGCCTGGAGCCGCTGCGAATCCTGGAAGCTCAGGGCGAGGCAGGGTTCGCCATCGTTGTCGATGCGCAACGCCTGGCTCAGCAACGTTCCCCATGCTTCATCGATAACAATCACTTTTAACGTCGACTCGCCTTCCGTGTACGTAGGGATTGTCAGCGGAACCACCGCCATTCTTGCTACTTCCAGGAGCCGATGACGAGAGCGATCGCCCGCAGGCATGCGTACGAGTGCCTCGCAGATGCCGCGCAAATTGCGTATCGACACGGACTCTTCCAGCAACTCCGCGAGCAGCCGGCCGAAAATCGTCGGTGTGACCGTTGTAAGCAGCGCGGCGACAAGATCGGGAAACGACGAGCGCAGCCTGTTGATAAGAAACTGGGCCTCCTGCGTGCCGACGAATTCGTGGGCGTGGTGATGGCAAATGGCATATATCTGCGCGGCCAATGCCTCGTCGGGACTGGCCACATTGGCACCGCGATCGCGCAGGAGCGCCATGGTGGCGCTATCGACCCAATAGGCCGCCTTGCTGCCCGGGAAGGATGTACTTCGTTCCGGATTGCAGTCGGCCAAGACATCGAAGGGTCCGTGCACCACAAATTCGCGAGCGTAAAGCTCTCCAGATATCACGATCGTATCGTTGACTTCGATGACATAGCTGTTGTCCCCCATCTGTGGTTCGCCGACCATGGAAAGTCCGGGAAACGGAAGGCCGAGGTTTTGCATCAAGTAGCGGCGAACATTGCCAAGTTCGCTATTGAAGTCGGCAGGCGCAAGCGCGTTGTAGGCTTGCCTTCCCACTCTTACCCGCAACGGCACGGTTGTACCGAATTCAACCGTATCCAGCAGGCAAGGCACATAGTTGGAACCGTCTCGTGCCATGTTGGGCATGGGCGCTTGGCGAGAAAGCGCGACGGTTTGCTCGTGCCTGCGTTTGGCCGTGCCGATGCCGAGCAAGGCCAGCCCGATAAGCGCGAACTGCACATGGGGAAAGCCAGGGATCACGGCGAGGATGAAGGTGATGGTCGAAGCCATCAGCACAGGGCGCGGCTGATTGGCGACCTGATCGTAAATGCGGCGTCCGAGATTGGAGAACTCACTGGACGATCCGCCGGAGTCGCCGCGCGTAATCACCAGTCCTGCCGCGATTGCCACCATAAGGGAAGGTATCTGTGACACCAGGCCGTCGCCAACGGTCAATATCACATACGTGTTGACCGCATTCGAAAACGTCAGGTGGTGTTGCGCGACACCTACCGCGATGCCGCCGACGATATTGATCAGGGCCACGATGATGCCGATCATGGCATCGCCCTTTACGAATTTCATCGCACCATCCAGCGCGCCATGGAGCTGGATTTCCTGCTGCAAGACTTCCCTTCGAGCGCGTGCCTCATCGGGCGTGATGACATTGGAGCGAAGATCTGCATCGATGCTCATCTGTTTGCCGGGAATGGCATCGAGCGTGAAGCGCGCGGCCACCTCCGCCACACGATCGCCGCCCTTGGCCACCACCACGATCTGCACGACACACAGAAGCAGGAAAATGACCAACCCGACCACGACGTTGCCGCCCACCACAAGCTGGCCGAAAGCCGCCACCATTTCGCCCGCATGGGCATGCAACAGAATGCCTTTGGTGGTGGCCACCTCCAATCCAAGTCTGAACAACGTGGTCAACAGAAGCAGGGAAGGGAAGATGGCAAGGTCAAGCGTCGACTTGATGTAGATGGCGACCGCGATCAACAGAAGCGAAAACGAAAAATTGGTAGCGATGGCCATGTCCAGCAAGAAGCCGGGTGTGGGCAGTACAAGCAGGCTTATGATGGTAAGAAACACCAGGCCCATCGCGATGTCGATATACCGCTCGACAAAAGGCGTGATATCCCACCTTTTCAGATCGCCAAATTGCGTGAGGTTCATCAAATAATCCTTTAGGAACTCAATTCGCGGTGAAGCCGTCGTCGCGCGCTTTTTACTTCAGGGCTGCCTTCCTGTTCCTTGTATTCGCGCTTTATTTCATCATCGCTCATCCTATTTCGCCGTATCCAAAGCTTGTGCTGTATAAGAAGGTCGCATGCGCCGATGCCGACACACCCAAGTACCGCAAAGCCCGAGGCCTTCCATCCGTCAATCAGGGCGGCTGAAAAGGCTGCGCGCCAGGAAACGTGATTGATCGACATGCTGCTCAATGCAGCGAGCAAATCCTGGCCGACACGAAAGCAGGCGGCGCCAATCATCAGCCCTTTGACGATTGAAATGCCTGTATTGATTAATTTCTGAGGGCTGAATAACTGCTTTATTCCCGAGGCGGGATTAATGCGTTTGAGGTCAAAAACGGTGCGTTTGCGCGCGGTGCGGCCTTTTGACTGAATGAAGCCGAGCGATAGCGCAAGCAGCAGGGCCACGCTGCAAGGCACGGCCAGACTCATGCCGACGAATTCCAATAGGGACGACCGGCTTGCCAGTTGATCGTCCATGACTCTCAAGGAGACGACGTCATCAATGAAAGGCGCGACCCAGCGCAGGAGCACGGTCGAGGCGAGCGGTATCAGCATCCACCACGCCAGCATCGTCATGCTCAGGCTAAAGGATTGGCTTTTCGGTATATCGCCGCGTTCCGCCGCTTCCTTCAATCGTTGTGGCGTGGGTTGTTTGGTTTTATTGCTCATTGCACCCGTGTAAGTTCGTGCATCAGGCGATGGAGGTAGCCCATCTGGCCTGCGATGGACAGGAGAAGCATCAGCGTCAGAAGCAAGGCCTTGAGCGCGAGCGATGCGCTTTGCGGATTGAACTCCGGGGTGTATCGCGATAACAGAACAATGCTGATGTCCGCAAACATGAGCATTGCCATAATCGGGGCTGCCATTTGGATCGACAGATTGACAAGCAGGTCAACGCCCTGGCCAAGCAGCATCGCTACGAATGGCTTGATGGATGCGGCTGGTACAAGCTCCGAAACAGGCCATGCCTGATACGTTGCGAGTATCACTTTCGCAAAATAGTAGCCATTACCGGCCGACATAAGAATCAATATAAGGAGCATGCTGTAGAGCGATTCGACGGGGCCGACCGAGCGGCCAAGGCTCGGGTTGAATAACTGGCCAACGGTGTAACCGCTGACCTGATCGATCAGCGCACCCGCGGCCCCAACCACCATGAACATACGGCTGATCATCCATCCCAGCGCGATGCCGACGGCGCCCTCTTTCAGCGCCAGCGCGTAGAAGAGAACCGACGTCACCTCGGGTACGTTGCCTGCCTGGTGTACGCACAATCCCACAGCGACGGCCATCGGCAGCACGAATGCACGGCCGGCCGAGGACCCGCCGCCGATGGGTAGCACCGCGAGCATGCACAGTGTCCGGATCATCGCCAGCAAAAGCGTCCCCGCCCAGCTGATCGTATCGATCATATCGAGCCTGCTTTCATACCCGGCACGAGCAGATAGATCGCGCCAAAAAGCTGGTCGAGCGTCTGCAATAGCCATCTGGACATCATGAGCAGAATCAAGCACACGACGGCCAGCTTAAGGACGTAGGCAATGGCCTGGTCCTGCACCTGCAAAGCCGATTGCAGAAGTCCGACAAAGACACCCACCACGAGTGCGGCGAGCAGTGCCGGCGCGGTGGCAAACAAAATGACCCGGAACGCCTGGTGGATAACCTCAAGCTCGGACATCACGGCGGATAGGATGCGATCAGGCTATGCATCAGCCTGGATAAGCCCGTGGTCGTCACGAATACCAGCAATTTAAGCGGCACAGAGACCGTCGATGGCGGGAACATACTCATGCCCATGGCCATGAGGAGATTGGCGACGATCAAGTCGATCACCGCGAATCCAATCGAAAGAAACATGCCGATTTTGAACGCCTGGGCGATTTCGGAGATCGTGAAGGCCGCCACGAGTACGGGTCCTTCTTCATCGCTGTGCTCTGCGGACGCATCGGCCGGATCGTCGTTTCCGCTGAAGTGCATGTCTTTGACCAGCTTCTGCAGAGAGTCGAACTCCATGCCATCGACATGTTTGCGCATGAACGCTTCCAGCGGCGCGCGCGTGGCGTCCATGACGTCCGCCATCATGGGCTTCGAATGCCCTTCGATAATCGAAATGATGTCAAGCCGCGACGCTATTTGCTGCCATACCGGCGCCATGATCATCAGCGTGGCGGCCATCGCCAGGCCGCTGATGGCCATGCCCGACGGCGCCTGCTGTACACCAAGCGCATTGCGAAGCAGAACAAGCACTATGGATATTTTGGTAAACGACGTTGTCATGACCACGATCAGTGGCAGCAGTCCGAGCACGGCTGCAATGATCAGGACGGCCGGAATATCCGGCACCTGCATGTCGGCACCGCTCACGGCTGCTCTCCACGGCACTCGGTGATAAGCACGGCCCAATAATGGTCGACCTCGACGAGTTCCCCGCGCGCGACGATCCGGCCGTTACAACACAGCGTTACGGATTTGCCTGAAGCGACATGGGAAAGCGTATACACCGAGCCCTGCCTGAGTCGTTGGATTTCGCCCAGCGTCAATAGCTTTTTATCCAGGATGACGTCGACGGGCACCGCCATGTCCTCCCATGCGCCTTTCACGCCAGGCTCCGAATCCACCAGCGCAAGCTGCCAGTCGTTCGCATCATTTTGTTCAGTCCGTTCCATTGGTTTGTTCCCGTTGATTCGGCGCATCGGTATCCGAGTGCCTTGAGTCAAATCGCCCACGTGCAGTACACATTCAAGCTTTGCCATGCGAACCATCGCGCCGGGTGCCAGCGAGCGAATGTCGCGTAATGAAAAGACACCTGCCGGCGCCATGACATAGGTCATGGTGGCGAGCCAATCGAGCCGTTTGGATGGTTCTTCGATAGTCAAAAAATCGTTCCATGCGATGCGTCGCAACGCCGTGCCGGCGACACCGACATGCCCACGTCGTTCTTTCCATGCGACACGAAAGCCGATGCTATCTGCGGGAAGCGAGGCGATAGTCTTTGCGGACTTCAGCGAAAATGTTGTGCCGATACGTTCCTCCAGCAAGCCGATCCATGGCGACAGCATCCAGTCGAGCCACTCTTTCAGCGCCGCCCCGGTGGGGGCGGCGCGCGTCAGGACATCCAATGAATATTCGGGCCACGCCGATCCGAGTTCCAAACCCAGATGCAAGGAACCGTAGCTTCCGATGAATTCGCTCACCAAGGCATAAGCAGGTAACGGCTCCTCCAGCGTGAGCAGTGGAAGCGAATCGTTTTCCCATTCGGGTACGTTGACGGCAATCTTTGCCCCTGCAAAGGCATTGCGAAGTTCGATGGTGTGTGGGCCCATGCGCCTCATTGATGGTTGGGCACTCATGATGGTGTATGACTTTCTTCAAGCTTCCATTGCACATCCAGTTCGCGCATAAGGCTCGTGCAGATCGCACGGACCTGACGATCGAACCCAACCTCAAGCACGCCTGTGTCTGTTTCGAGGCGAACTTCTCCCCTCTGGAGACGCGAATCGGAAACGGTCTCGCAGCCGGTTTTGCCAAATTTCGCATCCAGCGCAGCGATGGCCTGATCGACGATGGGAAACTGGGAGGGGTGAATATGGATGCGCACGAGCGGATTTTGGCGAGCGGCCAATAGACCCTGGTTGATGCGGGCGATCAGCAATACATCAGGGTCCATTCCATTAAGTGCTTCACGAATGGCTTTCTCTGCCGCCAACTTCAGATGCTTGTGGGCACCTCGCCACAGCTTCATGTGCGCAGCGAACGCGCCGGCAGCGTCACTGATGGCTTGTTTGTAGCCTTCCTCGTAACCCTTGCGGCGCGCTGCGAACCGACCTTTCGATAAGGCTGCGGCCAAGCGGCGGCGGGTTTGCCGGGATTCTTCTTCCAGACGTTCGTGCAAGCGCTTGACGTCGTCCAGGGCATCGATGTCCTCCTTGGACGAAATGGCGCTGCCATGGACCGTCCATGAACCTATGCGGGCAATGATCACTTGCTATCTCCCATGGCGAGATCGAGGCTGGACAAAACCATGTTGCCGATCGGGGAACAAAAACGTGTGGCGAGGCGACGTGCCGCGCATAAAGCCGGGCGAAGAACCGGGTCCTCGCTGGAAAAACGGCGCAGCAGGCGGCGACCTGCCTCCATGTGTGCCGCCCGTGTGTAGCGGTACATCACCGCCAGGCCGAATGCTTTGAGTGCGTAGCGATCTACATCATGGGCGAGCGTGGCCGGTGGATCGATGTCATATCGAAGCGCTTCGGTGAGCCTTCTTGCACCGATTTGATTGATAAGCTGCTCTTTGAGCGCACCGGTCACCAGGCGTTTGCGCAGGTGCTTGCCATGCAACATCACGCCCGCGTAAAGCAGTCCGACGCCCAGTAGCTCTTCATCGGTCGTTACCAAGGACCAGGACGCCACCTGCGATGGCATTGCGGGTGGTTCAAAGGCGTGAACAAGCCTGGCATTGGCGAAACGAAACCGACGAATATTTTTTCCAAGGTCTTCCATACCCTGCGGAAGACGAGAGGGTGAGTAAGCGTACGCAGGCAGCAATGCAGCGCGCACCAACGAACAATGAGCCGGAAGCATGGTGTGTATCTCAGTCATCGTCCTGGACGGCCGACTTGGGCTTACGCCTACCCAGACCACTTAGGCCCCCGACGGCATAACTTGAGCGTGAACCATTCCCTGCTTTTTGCTCACCGCCGCGGTGATGTCGAATCCAATCGTTGAACTTCTGCCAGAGTGCGGAAAAAGAAACCATGCTCGATCGGCCCATGGCCTTGAGCATGACAATCAACAAAAGGAATGCGACGGCCCAAGGAAGTCCCGTCAACATGGCGACCCGCGTCCATTCTGATGCTCTGTAGCGCAGCCCAAGATGCGTCTTGACCTCTTGAATGGCGTTGTCCCGCGCGATCGGGTAAACCGGCACCATCAGCAAGTCCACGTTGTCAGGCGAACCTTCGGCCAGGCTGTCGGCGATCAGGCGCTTGATCTGCGGTGTCAGCAAATCCATCCGCTGATCGCTGCGGTAGCGAATCATGGCGGACGCGGAAGGCGGCTCGGGATCCGTTCGTCGCGGATCTTTTTCGGGAAGGGCGACATGCACGCGCGCCGTGAGCACGCCGTCGATTTTCTCAAGCGTGCTGGTCAGTTCCTGGGCCAGCGCGTACTCATAACGGATACGCTCCTCCGTCTCGCTTGGCAGCAAACTTCCGCCAGGAAAGATATCCCCTAGTGTGGGATGACTTTGCCGCGGGCGGTCATAGGCCTGCATGATCTGCCCGGCCTCCGTCTCGGCGCTACCTTCCACATCGACGCTCCAGCTTCCATCCTTGGCGTGTGCCTTGCTCGCCTTGATGCCCTGCTGTTGAAGCAGAATGACGACGTCGTCGGCCTGCCTCTCATCGAGCCCGTCGCGGAAAGAGGCATTGCATCCGGCAAGCAGGCACGCGATACCGATAAGAACTGCCTTGCGCATGATCAACCGTTGATCTGTTCGAGGCGACTTACCGATTTCATCAAGTTGCCCATTAGCGTGGAAACGACGTCCACGGACAACTTGTTTTGCAGAACAGCGGTCTCAAGCCGGAGCGAAGAGGAGGTCTGGCTATTGATGCCAAGCAGCGAGCCCATGACGTCAAGCTGATGTTGCAGCCATTGCTTGTCCAGGTTTTGTAAGGCTGACCCCGAGCCCGCATTACCTGCGTCTGCGTCGTTTTGGTTTGCGTCGTCCTGCAGCGAAATATCGCCAAGACCCAGATTGGAAATTGCTGAAGCGACAGATTGAATGCCCATAATTGTGTAAACCTCATTATTGACGATGATTGATTTGACGGCGAAAGGCCGACAGCTCCCGCACGCCGAGCAGGGATTGAGCCAGTGCTTTAACGCCGCCGTTGTCAGTGGTGAAGCTTGTTTCGCTCAGGCGATGGAAAATGGCGGCGGCATCGGCAAAGCGGCCGCAATGAAAGTCGCATATGCCTTGCCATAGGCAGACATCGCGGTCCTGATTGCCAAGCGCTCTGGCCTGCTCGAAGGCATGAGAGCCTCGTGCATAGCGACCCGCTTTGACGCATGCCAGCCCGATGCCGATATACGGGAAAGCGTGCAGCGGATACGCGTGGCAAAGATGCTCGAACATGCGTTCCGATTGCGCGATCAACCCCGCGTGGCGACCGACATGGCCAATGCGTATCAATGCGTCGAGTGTTTTTTCGGGAATCATTTCGTTGGGTGCGGCACGATGGAGACGGCGTGCGTGGCAATCGCCGCTATTGTTTGTCGGGAATGCTTGTTCCAAGCTCAGGCGGATCTGAATGATCAGATCCGCACTGATCGAACGTTTGTTCCAGGATCAGCCACGTACGTTTGCAATGGCGTTGGCGTCGGTGTCCATCAATGCCTTGAAGGCGTTCGATGCCGCCTCGTGGGCATTTTTGTATTTCTCCATATCCATTTGGAATCGCATCGAAGCGCCCGGATCACCTGACATCGCTGCGGCCATGTCGGCTTCGGCTTGTGCGAACAAGGCCGAGGTGCCGGCTTCGGCGGTGGCCATCATGCTCGTGCTGTTCGCTGCGCCATTAACGCTTGCCAGCGAAGTGAACATGTTGTTGAGGATCGTATTGGTGTTGCCGATCAAGTTTTGAAGGTAGTTCGGATTCTGATAGTTATTCGTGTAGTAGCCATGTTGCGGGTCGACGGGGGTGGGAATGTTGACGTTGGTCGTCGTAGACATGATTTTCTCCATGATCGCGCCGGTTAATAATGACGTCGCTCCAAGACCGGGCTTGCTTGGGGGACTATGAGAATGGTCGTGCAATGAATGGATGGATGGGTGTTACAGCGTTATGTCCGTGCGTCAGTTAATGACGGTATCGACGCACGCTGATGCGGCCTTTTGCGCGCGTGATTGAACGCGTTTCGCTCTGGAAGAATGGAAATCGGGTCGAGGTGCCTTCGGCCTCAGAGACCCGCGCTATGACATTGCCCGAAGGTGCCAATTAGGATTTTTTTGCCAGGCCAACGTTCTCAACGCGGCGGGGGTGCGCCAAGGTGATGGGTGAGAGCGCTTGGCGACCCGGACATTTCCCTTGCCAGCGATATGACCCAATCATGCCGGTTGCTTCCTTTTAGCCGCATGACGATGTCGTAGGCCGCGGCCATACCCATGGCGAGCGCTTCGTGTCGACGTGCCGCCGGTCCCGACTGCGCTTCCTCGGCGGCGACGCGCTGCGCCTGCTCGAGTTTCCTGAGTGTGTCCAATATCGTTTCAAAAGCCATGTCGACTTCATGGCGGCCCGACATGGCAACGGGTGCATCGGCGCCGTTCTTGTTTTCACTGGCAGCCATTGTGCTTGTCCTTTTGCGTGTAGGCGTCGAATATGGCCGCATCATCGGCTGCCTTGAGCTTTACGCGGCATAGGCTGATGTCATCAACATGACCTTCCGGTACTACGGCTCCGGGAAATAGCCGATCGCCCCGTTTATTGATGACGATGGGCTCGCCCGTCGACGAAGAGACGATGCTGAAACCGAGGCGATCCAGCGGCACACGGACTTCATCCAGCCTCGGCTCGATCAGTGTGATCGTCACCTTCTTGAGGTCGGGGAGGTTGTTCTTCATTCGAGCTTCAACCGCCTCGAAATTCCATCCGTCCAGATCCTTGATGGCATCGGCGGTGAGAATGGTCACGGCGACCTCTCCGGGACCACTTACCGTCACCCGCGGCTCCCGGTAATGTTGTTCAAGCGTGGCTTGTATATTCAGTGCCAGGACGTCCATGGGCAATACATTCATGATGACCGCTCCGTAATTGGCTCTCAGTGCCAACTGCCGCAGGGCACCGAGTTGCTTCTGATCATCTACATAACCGTTATAGGTCGTGTAGCCGGTCACAGGATCGAGCCGATGCGATACGTTGGGATATGACTGTTGTATTTCTCGCATGCTTTCCTCGCGGTACTCGGTGGAAAGGTCGGGCTTGCTCAACATCAGCGCGACGACGGCCGTGCTGGCCGCCAGCGATCCCGCCAGCGGAATGAGATACCGTGGCTTGCCGGCGTACGCCAGGCAGAGCAGGGCATAACGAAACCAATGCGCCCTGCGCAAAAAGCGCATCCGCGCTACGCGCTCCTGTTGAGCGGAGAGCGCTCCAATAGTCGGCGTGCCCAACGGATCCATGCTGGTGATAAGCACCACATCGCAGCGCACGGGGCCCAGGGAAAAGCGGCTTCCCACGGTGAGGTCGGCCTTCTGGCCGACCTTCAGCGGGTCATCGAATACGTAAATGCCCTCCACCTCGGCGATGAGTTCGCCGCAGCCCTGATCCGGCTGCCAGAAGAGGCGGGCGTGGAGTGGTTCAATGTGTTCGTCCAGCAAGAGTATGTCGCCGGTTTCATCGTGGCCGATCGACCACGTTGTCTTGCCCGCAAGTTGAATGATTGCATCCGCGTGCATGCCGGACAGAATGCGTAAAGCGCACGTATTCATGGGTTGCCCATCAATGGGGTTTTTATTCGCGTACTGAACGGTTGAGATGCCTGAAACCTTGCGGCTATGGTCTGGCCGCGTCAGAGGTCTTCTTCGAAGCACCGTTTCCAGGTTTGCGCTCGACGGTTGCCTTGACCTTTTTGCCAGGATCGTCATTCGCCGGCGTTGAAGGCGCGGAATGTTCGTTCGGAATGGGTGGCAGCTGTTTCACCGGAAGTACCGCCGGCGGCGCTGTATCGATCTTTCGGGTCGGTGTGGCCCAGACATTCAAGAATTCCGTCGTGTCGATGCGCTTTGAATGCGGCGATGGCGATGGACGGACCTTGGAGGACGCATCGATGGACGGTGGTGACGCGGGCAACATGGCTCGCATCACCGGCGTGTCGTTGAGTTGATCACCCACAACCCTGGGCGTGATCAGGAACAGGCGTTCCACTTGCTGATGGGAATTACGCGTGCGTCGGAAGAGCGCCCCGAGTCCTGGGACAGAGCTCAGCCCCGGCACACCGGACAGATTGTCGCCGACGTTCTCGTATTGGAAACCGCCCACCAATAGACTTTGTCCGTCTTGCACGACCGCTTCCGTGGAGAGGTATTTATGGCTGGAACCGGGTACGCCTTCCACATTCGAATCGACGAAGCCGCCATCGTCCACTTCCAGGGTCAATTTGATCCGAGCGGGTTCATTGTCCACGGGGATGACCAGCGGTGTCGCTCGAAACGACAGGCCGGAATGGATGGGCGTGACATTGGCGTACCGATCGCCGCTGGCCTTGATGTAATAGGTTTGTTCGTTACCCATGTACGCCTCGGTGTTGTCCAGCGTCATGATTTTCGGTCGTGACAACACGCGCGCACGTCCATGGGTTTGAAGCGCGGTCAAACGGGTATTCAGCCGATCGAGCGATCCGCCGCCGATGGACTGAAAATTCAGACCCTGGCCGCCTGCGCCGAGTTCGGCATGGCCACCGCGAAGCGAAAGGTCGATGCCAAGATCGCGGACGTCTTCGCTGTCAATGTCGATGATAGTCACGTCGAGCTGCACGAGACGCTGGGGCCGGTCGAGTTGCTCAATGAGTTGCGCGTAGATCGGCATCATCGCCGGCGTGTCGTAGATCACCACCGAGTTGGTACGCACGTCCGCTTGAATGTGCACGGAGCGGTCAAGCTGTCCTTCGGCGGGATTACCCTGTGGCACGCTCCTCTGTTGCGCGGCAATGAAGGCCAACAGTGCTTGCGTGCGCAAGTCGTTGGTATCGCCTTCCTGCCCGGGCATCGGAGCCAGCGCATTGAGCGCGCTACCAGCGGCCAGCCCTTGAATAAGTTCCTTATTGTCGGGTGCAGGCGACGGTGCGTAGGAGTCTTTGAGCAGATTGCGCAGCAGCGTCGCCACACCGGGGATCACGTAATTGCCGTCATTGCCACGCAGATAGCGTTTGCTGTCCTGCGCCTGTGCGTAGTGCAAAGGAAAAACGCGAATTTCCATGGAAGAAATCGCAGGCCCGGGCGAGGGCCTGGCCAGCGAACCGACCAGCGACATGCTGCGTTGGTTGAGCGCCAACGACGCGCGATTGCGCTCGCTCTCCAACGCCTTGACCACCAGCTCGACATAACGGCTCGGCCCCGTGACCAGCACGCTTCCGCCGGAGTTGCGCACGCTGAAGCGCGGTTCGATCAAGCCAAGGTCAGCCAGCGCATGCAGTGCTTGAGTGCCTGTCAATGGCGCAATGGAAACGACTTCGGACATGTTGTCCGCACTTGAGGCGATATACATCGTCGAGCCATCGAAGTACCAGGTAAAGCCGTAGGCCGCTTCCAGATCGGAAAAAACTGCGCGGGCAGGCTTCTGGAACTGCCCATTCACAGTGCCGCGTACGTCGGGTTTGACAATGACGGGGAAG
This sequence comes from Dyella monticola, assembly GCF_003363155.1. Lineage (GTDB taxonomy): Bacteria > Pseudomonadota > Gammaproteobacteria > Xanthomonadales > Rhodanobacteraceae > Dyella_B > Dyella_B monticola. Next base: position 72,953 of record NZ_QRBE01000003.1, read on the forward strand.
GCCTGCGTGGCGAGGATATCCTTGAGCACCTGCGTCAGCGGCTTGTCTTTCGCCGTATACACCACCATGCCGTCCCGCCAGGGAACATCCGCCGCATGGGTGATAACGGGAAGGGAAAGCAATAGGCTTGCTGCGCCGCCAAGCATCCATTGTTTGCATCGGTCCAGAGGCGTTCTCATAGATTTTCCATAATCATTGCATTGTAGTTAGGGGTTAAAGACTGTTTGTTGAGCACCAATGAGACGTCTGGAAAATGCCAACGTAGCGTTCCATCCATCGATGATAGAGATGCGCTTTCTCGCATCGGCATTAAATATGTAGTGAAGTGTCACCGCCGACGCGTGTATACGGACCTGGCATGGGGCAGGCCGCAACCGCCCCTTCCATTGATCAGTCTTGAAATATCAACTCGCTAATCAACGAGCTCCTTGGTACCTCGCGAGAACTGAGTGACCATTCGACGAGTTATCAATCAAGAAATTATTGCCTTCGCTATTTGGAAGGTTGCTCGCAAAATAGGGATCGGACGAAGCAACATACAGGTACGCATAGTCCGGATTTCGACGCTCCATCACGCCCCAGTCCGAATCTCTTGGTACTGTAAACGTAGCGTATCTGTTGACTACATTGATATGCGTTATACCGTCCGCCTTCTTCACTTCGTTGTAAGTGATGACCTCACTCCGGGTCTTGTAGTTTTCCGGATCGATATTACTGAGGTGGGTGCTGTCATCGGGCCTCAGGTAGAAATATTGCAAACACTTGTCTGATTTGCCTGCGTCATCAGTTTCTTTATTGAACGATTTGAACTGATAGCTGAGATAGTCGTTATCGTCGGCATTTTTCCCTCCGTGAATATAAATTCCAGTGGGGTCTGGTTTCCTCTTGATTCCAAAAATGAATGGGTCTCCTATAAAACCACGGAAATAATCGCCTATCTGGGTAAACTGATCTGGAAATGCTTTCCTCAAGGCACGCAGCGCCTCAGTGTTTTCTCTTGTTGGACCTGGGCCGGAGTCACCAACTTTTTCGGGCCCGATTGGCGCCGCCGGCTGCTCAGTCACTCCGGGGTCGTTGTGTCCGGGGAAGGGCTTACCCGGCTTGGCGTACTGTGGGGTTCCCGGTGGAAAGCCGGCATAAATATTGTAATTGTTCTGAAGCGTTCCACCGTACCACCACCCGCTCCTGGGATCGTCAGGTGGAAGACCCTTGGAAACACCTGCGCCGTTTGGACGTCTATAAACATTGTTGTGGTAAACGACTTCGCTGCTTGGCTGATAGGTCATAGCCTTGCGCCATTCCTTAGGGGCAATCGTATGTAACCATGATTGGTAATCCACCTTTCCGCTCTGGGGCCTGCTGGAGGCATGATCGGTGTTGGGTGATATAGGTGGATTTATGCAGTTGTTAGGGTCGTTGTTTGCTGTCGGGTTTGATGCGTCAGTGGCGGAGGGCGAGCTACGTAAGTCGTCCATGGGAGAGGGGGCTGAAGTGGGTAATTTGTCGATTTCCATAAGGGCTAATTGCTTATTGCATTGCATTGATTGACCGGATCGATGGGCTTATCGTCTTGATTGGGGTTTCGGTTGGCCGAAAGAGTTGATCGGGCGTTGATCACTCCGAACATATTTCGCCGGGGGAAAGATTCATTGGCGTGCTCAAGATCGCGCATGAGCGCATAGCCGGGTATTGCCAGGCTTGGTTTAAGCAAAGCCAGGGGCGTCAAGGCCATGCCGAACTCGGCCACGGCTGAGCTAAGGTCGAATAGGCGCGGCTGATTCATGTCGTGATCAAAAACGATATGAAGCAACGCATCGGAGTAGCTGCGGTTTTTCTGTCGTGCCGTGACGGTTTGAAACGTGTCGATCTGTGGCGCTGTGCCTAGGATCTGTTGTGGGTCCAAGTCGTTGCCGTGGTGTTCGCTCTCCCATGTTTCCAGCCATGCAGAGCACTGCGGCCATGCACCAAGCCTTTGCAGCGTTTCATCGAGTCCAACGTGCGGCCCGCTATAAGGGCGGTCTGCGAGTCTGAAGTGAGTGGACAATACTTCCCGTTTTAAGGCATCGCGTGCTTGCTCCGCGAACCAGCGTTTCATGCCCGGCAGGCTTTCGAATTCGTGCAGCGGCGATGAATGGCCAGGAATGTAAAGTAAGGTTTTCTGATCGGTGTGGTCGGTGACGTAGACCAAGTCGGTGGCGTGATACTGCCCGATATCAAGGATGCCGCTTTCCAGCCATGGGTCCACGGCCTCGACAGTGCGTAGATCTTCAGGCGTAAGCGCGAGCCACGGCTTGCCGGTCACGACACCAAAAGCGCGAAAAGCCAGTTGTAGGCCTTCATCGGTGAGGCTTCGCTCACCATGCTGCAGTGTGGCAGCCTTCAAAAAGGCGATCTTCGCCAGCAATCCATAGTGTTCTTCATGCGCCTTCCAGAATTTGTCGAGCTGCGCGAGATAGAGCACGGTGAAATCGGTTCGGACTGCGATGTCTCGGAGTTGAAGGGGCGAGATGTCCAGTTGAAGGATAGAGCCAGAGGAAGGTGACAGCGGTGCGCATCTGATGTGCCAATGGTCTCCCTCGTCGAGGGAGACGCTTGTACGAATCGCGTCGGCGCTCGGTGTTTCATGGTCTTGTTGCTCCCGCAACAGCGCTTCAGTCAGAGAGATCCCGCTCTGCGTGCCCGCTTGTGAGTGCTGGTTCTGCTCTTTCGTGTTGCGATCGACGCGCGGAAGGTATGTCTGATCCGGATCGACGTCGAGATCGAAGCGGCGCTTCAACTCGAGACGGATCATCGTCGCCGCTTGCTGGCGGGGCTCGTGCATGCCGGATGTGTACTTATCCGCATGGATATCGAGCGCGGAGCGCGCAAGCGAAATCGATGGTGCGCTCGAAGTTGTTTCAACGCCGGCAGCGTCGTTCGAGGCCGAACGCGTAGCGTTCGAAGAGGAAGGAGCGAGCGGCTGCGCACTGGCCGGTGATGGCGTCGCCATAGTGGTGCGGAAGGCTGGCATGGGAGACCCCTGGATGAAAAGTGGGGCCGATGATGCCGGCCGGTGGGTGATCGGCGGTGGTAACTATGTATTGGAGGCGATGAACGCCTGTGCGTGGATTTGCGCATACATATGTAACACCTAAGTCTGCTGTGGGAAGCGCATCATTCCCCGTCGATGCCTATCCGGGCATCGATTCATGGAAGTCGGACAGGGATGTCACCGGAGCGGGGAAGAAGGTGTCCGTGTCTCACAAGGCCGGTACATATCGACGTGCACTTGCCCGTATCGAACCCGAATCCCACTGGATCGGGTGTTCGGTTTATGCACGGAAAGAAGGCATTGCATAACGTACGTAGTCAGGCGTGAATGCGAATGCTTTTGCCGACTCCAATGGCATCGGCATTTTAAAACAGTCCATATACAGATGGACGCCTATATCAAGACAAGGAAACGAAATGAAGCACATCACGTATCTACCCGCCGTGGCGCTCGCCGCGAGCATGGTTGCCGGTTCAGTCAGCGCGACAACCATTGGAGGCGGCGCGATTACTTTCATCGGTACGATCACCGATAACACCTGCTCGGTGGAGGGTGGCGCCGGTACAGGAGGCGGTCTGGATGACTTCGCCGTGACATTGGATCCGGTCAAGGCATTTAACCTGGACCAGGCCGGTAAAGTCGCCGCGACCAAGGAATTCAAGGTGGTCGTGGGCGCCCCGGGCCAAGGCACCTGCCAAAACGGCAAAGTGGCGTCCATGTATTTCCTGAACGAATCGCCGGATGTGGTGGCGGAGACTGGCAATCTTGCCAACAAGCTTCCTGAGGACGAGGAAACCAACGTGCAGGTTCAGTTGCTGGATGACAAGCGCCAGGTGATCAACCTCACCAGTGCCAGGGCGGGTTTGCAAAACGTCACCATCGCCAATAACACGGCCGAAATGACCTATTACGCCCAGTATTACGCCACCGGTCCGGCGACCTCGGGCCTGCTCGAAACCGCTGTGCTCTACGCGGTCGACTACAACTGACGTTCCAGCGATGTCATCGTCGGCAGCGCGTGATGCTGCCGACGCTTCCCCCTTTGAGGTGTCTTATGAAGAACATATGGCGCGATGCCATGGGCGTTCTGCTCGTGCTTGCCTTCGCGTGGGCGAGGCCGAGTGCGGCAGGTGTTGTCATCGATGGAACGCGCGTGATTTATCACGCCCAGGATAAGGAGGCCACGATAAAGCTCACCAATGCCGGGAAGCGTCCAATACTCGTGCAGACGTGGATGAACCAAGTCAATGACACGTCATCGCCAGGCGCGTCTAAAGTTCCTTTCACCCTTACGCCACCGATATTCCGCCTGGAACCGGGAAAAGGGCAGGCCATTCGTGCGCAATACACGCGCGAACCGTTACCGACCGACAAAGAGACGTTGTTCTGGTTGAACGTTCTTGAAGTGCCGCCCAAGATGAAGGCGGATGATCGCAGCGTTCTGCAATTCTCCGTTCGCACACGCATCAAATTTATTTTTCGGCCTTCCAACTTACCCGGGAGTCCAGGCTCGGCCTTCGAGCAGTTGAGCTGGACGCTGGCGGCGACCGAGGACGGTCGTGGAGTGGTGCTCAAGGCAAGCAATCCAACGCGGTACTACGTCAACTTTGCTCAGGTCGGTATCAAGGCAGGAAATCGCAGCTATATGCATCCAGGGGGTGGCATGGTCGCCCCGGGAGCGACGGAAGCCTTTGCCATACCCGATTTCGATGCCCGATCAGTCGATGGCGTGAAGGCGACATTCGAAACGATCAGTGATCTTGGCGCTATCGGCAAGCACGAAAAGCCGATCAATCCGTAAATCCATTTTTACTATTTTTTACTCGTCACGCGCGCCGATGACGCACGCGGATGGGTGCACAGGAGAGGTACGCATGTGGTCCAGGAAGACTGATCCTACGCCAGGACGGCACCCGGCAATATGGCTGTTGCGTCGGGCCTGGTTGCCGACGCTGATCGTAAGCGCATTGACCCCGCACGCCCATGCGGCCGCTGCGGCGGTCGACCCGGCGGCGTCAGGCGGGGCGGATCCCGTTACATTCGATGCCGCGCTCTTTCCCGCGGGGAATACCGTCAATATCGACTTGTCACGATTCGAAAAGCAGGGCTATGTGCCGCCCGGCACCTACTACGGCGATGTTACCGTCAACGAGGCGTGGCGAGCGCACACCAACATCGTGCTGGTCAGCACGCCCGATGGAAAAGCCACGCAGCCTTGTTACGATGCGAGCACGTTGACGAGGTATGGCATCGACTTACGCAAGGTTGCCACGGATGCCGATCATCCGGCACGCAAGGCGATGCCTGAGGGAACGTTCTGCGGGGATATCGGGGATTATATTCCTGGTGCATCGGCCCAATTCGATCCGGGCGATCAGTCGCTTTCGCTTTCCATCCCGCAGATTTACATGTCGCGCGATGCACGCGGCTATGTCGATCCGTCGCAATGGGATGAAGGCATCAACGCCGCGCTGTTGAACTACAACAGCAACCTATACCGCGGCGGTATGAATGGTTCCGCCCGAGCGGCCGGCTATCTTGGCCTCAATGGGTCGCTCAAATTTGGCTCGTGGCACTTCTACCATCTTGGTTCGCTTAATGCGTCTCAAGGAATGGGTACGCATTACCAGACCACGTCCAATTACGCCCAGCATGATATTCCCGCCTGGCAGACGCAGTTGGTGGTGGGCGACACGTTCACACCCGGGGATATGTTCGACAGCGTGCGCCTGCGCGGCGTGCGCATGTATACCGATAGTCAGATGCTTCCGCAGTCGTTGCGAGGCTATGCGCCGATCATACATGGCACGGCGGAAACCAATGCGCATGTTGTGGTTCGGCAGAACGGATACATTATTTATGATACGACCGTCGCACCGGGTCCTTTCGTTATCGACGATCTTTATCCGACCGGATATGGCGGTGATCTCGATGTAGAAATCACCGAAGCGGACGGGCGCGTTCGGTACTTTTCCCAGGCTTATTCAGCGGTGCCGCAACTGTTGCGCCCCGGTCAGCAACTGTGGAGTGTAGCGGCTGGCCGCGTCGATCAGCGCGGCTTGTCCGCGCGCTTGCCGGTAATCGGGCAGTTCAGTTATCAGCGTGGCCTGAGTAATCTGCTCACGGCTTATGCGGGAACCACAGTGGGAGCTGATTACCATTCCGTATTGGGTGGCATGGCCTTCAATACGTCGGCGGGTGCGGTGTCCAGCGATGTCACCTATGCCGGCAATCGCACTCCGGGACTGTCCGCTACCAGCGGCTTCAGCTATCGCTTGGGATATAGCCGAAACTTTGCGGACACAGGCACCAGTTTCAACGTCGCCGCGTATCGCTATTCGACACCGGGCTTCGTTGGGTTGAATGACGCCATGACGCTTCGCGTGGCAGCGGCGCTGGGCAATGAAAATGTCGTGTTACGGCCGCATAGCCGCATGGACGTCAACCTCAACCAGTCCCTGAGCGATAACTGGGGGCAGTTGTATCTCAACGCCTCGTGGCGCGATTACTGGAACAGCAAGGGTCGTCAGGTTGACTTCAGCGCGGGATACAGTAATCGCTGGAAGTCCGTCAGCTACAGCATTTCGATTCAGCGTACGCGCGACACGGTCGATCAGTTGTTCCAGGGGCCAGTGCTTGTCGACCGTATTCCCGGAGCGTTGGATGGCTATTTGAATTCTGCGTCGGGCCATACCGTTCGTGACACGCGCATCATGTTGAATGTCACGATCCCGTTGGGACGGGCGGCGAATAGCCCAACGCTAACCAGTTACGTCAATCATTCGAACCTCAACGGCGATAACACACAGGTGGCGCTGAACGGGTCGCTCGGCGAGCAGCGACGTTTCACCTACAACGCCTCGTTGAGCCACAACACCGCGACGAGCGTCTCGCTGGGTGGCCAGTACGCCGGAGCGCACGGCAGCCTCACCAGTTCCATGAGCTACGGGAGTGGTTACCGACAGGCGGGTGTGGGCGCCAGCGGTAGCGTCGTTGCGCACGTGGGCGGCATTACATTCTCTGCGCCGGCAGGCGATACGGTGGGGTTGGTCTATGCGCCGGGCGCTGAAGGCGCGCTCGTAGACACGGCGGTGAATTCGCGGGTGGATTCGAACGGATACGCTGTGGTGCCCTCGCTCATGCCCTACCAGCTCAATACCATCGCGATTGACCCCAAGGGTGCCGCGGACAACGTCGAGCTCAAGGACACGACGCGAAACGTCGCGCCACGCCTTGGTAGTGTCGTGCGTTTGCGTTACGAGGTTGATACCAGCCGCTTGCTGCTCGTTGATGCCACGCTCCCGAATGGAGATCCAATTCCTTTCGGCGCTGAAGTGCTCGATGACAAAGGCAACAGCGTTGGCGTGGCCGGGCAGGCCAGTCGCTTGGTGATACGCGGCGTCGAACATTCCAGCACGCTTACAGTGCGCTGGGGGGCTGAGGAAAACCAAAGCTGCTCTCTGAATGTTGTAGTGCCGACGGCGACCGCGTCAGGTCGGAACGACCCCACTCCGATACTTCAGGCGGCGTGTAAAGCGGTTGGTGGATCTGCGACGACTCTGCTTCAAGCCCACTAAGCGAGGGTAAGTATTCGCCTCATCACGGGTGATCGCATTGAACAGTCCTGTCGGGCTTATGTGGTAGACCCGGGGACTGGTACAGAACACTGCGGGTCATCGATTGAATGGGATGGGCATTCTGCAAGCCAGCCACTATGAAAAACGTGCAATTGGGAGGGATACCCGGATGAAATTATTATCGCGATTATTGCGGCGTCGAAAAGCGGACAATTTGATCGATGCTCTTCATGAATTGCGTGAACGCCTGGGCGATCGCGTTTCTACCCAAGTCTTGGCGCAGGCGGAAGCGCGGATGTTGAGGAGGGTAGCTCAAGGATGTTCGCCGTCGGTTGCGGCGCGGTTGGTTATCACATGGGCATTGTGCGCTGATCATGGCGAGCAAGCATCATGAGCCGAGCATTTATTACACGCAGTGACCGTGCGCCAAGCAATAGAGAGCGATTCGAGGCATGGCGTAAGGCGATGAAGGTGTTCGGCACGGACGCGCCTTCCCTCCTTCCCGGGGCGCCTCCTATTGGGCGAGACGAAGCGACATCGAAGAAAGCGAGCACCGGATCGGTGGTGTCAGTGCCCTCTTTCACTGGTAACACGTAGCCGGACGGGTCACGGCCGGCTGTGGTGCCTCGGGTGATCGCATGTCACGCATGACTGGATGCTTTATGATTTTTCGCTATATATGCAACGCCCGGCATCATCCCGGCGGGTGATATTAATAAAAAAACATTAATGGTAAGGCGCTATTTTGAATTAGCGAATTATATCTAGGAGGCTGCATAAAACTAAAATTGGCTTATGCGATGTCATTTGCTTCATTTTTCGCGCTCCAGTGCTGATTCGATGCAGTGCTGGTAATGAATACACTAATTATCTATATTCATAGGAATATTATTATGCCTATTAGCACGCTTCCTTCCACTAATGATTCCTATTATGGCGGTGTGTCGGTGTCTGCCGCGGCTTCGGCAAGCGCCGCGATTGTGGTTCAATCTCCATCGCCGAGCGGCAGTCGGGTCAGTGGTGGGGTTGGTTCGGGCACCCCGTCGATGGATTATCAGACGTGGCTTAGCAATGTTGCTCCTAAACCTTGGAATGCTTCTCAGGTTTATAAGCCTGGCGACCGGGTGGTACGCGGACAAGATATTTATCAAGTGCCGGCTCATGCGGCGCCTCATCAGGGTGTCAAGCCTGGTGCTGACGATAGCAAGTGGCTATACGCTGGAAAGGTCAAGAATGAGTACGCGTTGGAGACGCATTATTCGTCCGGTACGCAATACAGCGGGGTTGGTTCGAATAAAACCATTCATGCGCCCAATGCTGATAAATATCATCGTGGCCCGAAGGGTCCGCCTGGTGATCGCGGTCCGCAAGGCGTGCCTGGTCAGAGAGGCCCGGCAGGTACGAACGGCAAAGACGGTAAGGACGGCAAGGATGGTGTAAATGGCAAGGATGGTAAGGACGGCAAGGACGGTTTGAGGGGGAAGGTTGGTAAGGAAGGCAAAGATGGTTTAAAGGGTAAGGATGGTGCAAATGGCAGGGACGGTGCGAGTGGCAAAGATGGCTTAAAGGGCAAGGATGGTAGGGACGGTAAGGATGGTTTGAATGGCAAGGATGGCGCGAATGGTAAGGATGGTTTGAACGGAAAGAATGGTAAGGATGGTAAGGATGGTGCAAATGGCAGGGACGGTGCGAATGGCAAAGATGGCTTAAAGGGCAAGGATGGTAGGGACGGTAAGGATGGTTTGAATGGCAAGGATGGCGCGAATGGTAAGGATGGTTTGAACGGAAAGAATGGTAAGGATGGTGTGAATGGTAAGGACGGTAAGGATGGTTTGAATGGTAAGGACGGTAAGGATGGTTTGAATGGAAAGAATGGCAAGGACGGCGTGGATGGCAAGAATGGTTTGAAGGGCAAGGACGGTAAGGACGGCGTAAACGGCAAGGATGGCCAACCCGGGGGGCTGAGCTTAAAGGGAAAGGTCGAAGCCGCGTTTTGGGGGTTTATCGGTGGTCATGTCGGCGGTTTTAATGCTGCATCTCTGAAAGAGTTCGCCGGTTTTGTAAAAAACAAGCTCACCGGCCAAGGCTACGATAATAAAGAGGTGGACGACGCGATAAAGCATGAAGAAAACCATGACTTCAGCGGCTTCATCCACGGCTATGGTGTAAGTCGCCCGACGTGGAGTTTGGGGCGTGACGTTATTAATCACGGAGCAGTCGGAGACGTCTACGATGGAAATAAGGGGCAATGGCGTCACACCGCTCCGCCGATCAATAGCCCACCCATTATTTATGGCGGTTATTCAAACTATACGTCAAATGTCACACCCGGCGGCTCGACTCCTTTTAAGCCGGCGGTATCGCCACCCCAGAGCGGCAATGCTTGATTTGAATACATGCGTAGCCGTCTCATTTAAACCAACCTGGGTATTCCCCGGCTTTGCCGGGGAATACTTACTTTCATCGTTAAGCCGTCAACGATGGATGAGGCCGGTGCTGCTTTTTTTCATGTACCCCTATCACGTATCACGCGTCAAGGAATGACAATGGCAAGCATTGGTTTGTGCATGATTGTCCGCAACGCTGCTAGCACGCTGGAGCGTTGTCTCACGTCGGTGCTCCCCTTGATCGATTATGCATGCATCGTCGACACGGGTTCAGATGACGAAACCGTGCGCGTGGTTCGGCATTTTTTTCAGAAGCATCGTATCCGCCATGACATTTATCGCGATACGTGGCGCGATTTTTCCAGCAATCGAAATGCCGCCATGGACTGGATGCGTCATCGCGGGGACGTTGACTACTACATGGTTCTTGCTGCAGATGACGTTGTCTGTTTCAGCGAAGCCTTTGATGTACATAAATTCAAGGAGCAGATGGGGTTTGACGTTTATGACGCCCAGGTTCATGAAGATGGCGCCCAATGTGATCGACCGGTCTTGTTCGAGGCCAATCTTGGTTGCTATTACCGCGGGAAAATCCACGAATTCCTGGTTATACCGGCACATGCTACGCGTTGCGAAGTCACAGCTTTTCATCTGGAGTCGACGCGTGGTCCGAGTGATCGCGATCGAGCAGCGTATCTGAGTGATGCGGGTGTCATTGAAGAAGCCCTGCGCGAAGAAACGGATCCCTTCATGCTTTCGCGTTACCATTTTTATCTGGGGCAAAGTTACATGAGGGGCGGCGATTTCAAAAAGGCCATCAAGGCTTTTTATGCACGGGTGCAATGCGGTGGCTGGGAGCAGGAGCTTTTCATAAGTTTGTTGTGCATTGCGCGCATGATGGCTGGGCTCAATTATCGCGAAGAACGCGTTATCCACGCCTATTTCCGCGCATGGTCGGTATGCCCGGAGCGCGCTGAACCCCTTTATGACCTGGCCGCTTACGCGCGGAAGAACAAGCACCATCATTGGGCGCGTTTGTTTGCCGGAAAAGGCATGCAGCTTGAGAAGCCTACGCGGGGGTTACGCATCGAGCATGACATCTACACCTATAAGCTTCTCGAGGAGTACGTCAACGCGGCCTATGGCTGCGGGGATTATTCGGAATCCTTGGAGGCATGCACGCGATTGCTTAAACAGGCCGCGCTACCAGCGTCGGAACGAGGGCGTGCCATGACCAGCGCCATCAATGCATTGGAACGCTTGCGATCGGTGTGACAGATGTTGCCACTGCGTTGCTAATCGGCATCGCGTAAGTCGCTCTGGCATGAAAATATCGATGGAATAGACATTACCTCTATACCACCGCAACCGTTCGCGAACGAGGATCATGGCCTTCAACGCGTTTTCATGGCATGCGCAGATGGAGAGCAAGGTATGAATATTCCACGCGATTACCTCAATGCGTCTTATCGGTATGATGCGACGCATCTGGATTCGGACAACCCTCCGCAATCGTCAGGTCGGGCCGGAACACCAGCCTCCACGCAACCGACGGCGTCTACTGTCGCGGACAAGGGTGAGCAATGGCCTTATTCGCGCGTGAACCCTGCGAGCACGTCTTTGCAGGTAGCCCAGCCGGCTATGTATTTCCGTTCGCAGGCGGTATTCAAAGTTCAAGGTCCTACCGGGCCGGGCACGGCCTTTCGCCTCGGTCCGAATAATTTGTTCATGACTAATTCGCACGTTATTCCAGGCGATCCGCGGGAGAGACCCTATACGTTGCTTGCCGGTTATGAAGCGAAACAAAACTTCGATGGCGCAAAGGATCCCGTAAGCGCGCGGATCGGCAAGGTTCTGTATCGCAGCGGTCCCTATCGCGACCCCAACGATCCCAGCCAAGGCATGGATGTGGTGGTTTTTTCCATCGACCAACACGATTATCAAAGCGGTAAATTGGACCGGTTCGGTTATCTTGGCATCGATACCCGGCCACCGCACGCGGGTCAGCAAATCTATTTGCCGAATTATTCGGGTGGCTACCCTGAGCAGATCGCGTTTCGCGATCGTATGGGAAGGCCCGCTCGCGTTGCCACGGTGCCCTCGCGTTCCGGTCAGCGGATCACCTTTAACATGGGCGTGAAAAGAGGCAGTTCGGGATCGCCCGTGATCGACGCGAAGACGCATGACGTCATCGCTATCAAACCCTCGGGCATACCCGATGGCAACGATGACCGTTGGCCAGATGCCCCCAATAGCACCGCAACGCCGATGAGCGATGTCTTTCCCCATATTGCGTACCTTTTTCCAGGCGGTGTGGCACCCATAGGTTCGCCTTTCCCGCCCGAACTTGGCCAAACGGCCGCTGGATCGCCCCATCCGATTCTGGCCGGGGACTCAGCGCAGAAATTGCCCGCGCAATCCCAAAAGCCAATGAACACGGCACCGCCCGGTGTTCAGATACCCGCGCGTGATTCAGCGGCCAAGCCGGCAAATCAGGTGTCGCTCCAGACGAGCCCGCCGCAAAGCGGGCCATCTCAATCACCGGTGGGTACGGAGCCGACGTCGCCAAGCACGGTGCCCGCCTGGGACCCGGACAAGGTCTATTGGACGGGGGATCTGATATCGCATAACGGTAAGCAGTATGAAGCGCGATTAATCAATATAGGCATTGCGCCAGGCCCGAATGCGCGGTTTACATGGTTGCCTCGGTCTGCGGATCGTTAGATCGTTAGTTGCAAAAGAAGGCCACGATGCAGGGATGCGCAAGCAAGCGAGCATGCGGATTCGCGCGATAAGTAAGCCTGCTTTGTTGTTCTATGGGCGCTGGCCGGATTCGGATGCGCGTTATCGGATCTGACTTGGCTCCGCTGTCCGCATACCGTCCGGACGGTGCGGACAGCTGTCCGCGGACAATGGCGCGCCCTGCCGCGAACAGCTGCAGATGGCGGTGTTATGCGGTTTTCGAGGTGTCGGTGTGGTTGGCATCGGCCTTGCAATAACTATCTCGAAAGCCTCACCAACCTCTCAACGGAGAACCGCCATGAAATTCGAGACCCTGATGCTCAACAGCTTTTTCGCCGCTTGTGTTGCGCTGTGCGTATCCACCCTGGCAGCGATGCTGGCATAACCACGGACGCTCTTTACCGCCGCTGGAAGTCATGCAGGGATGAAAAGCCACCAGTCGGCGAAATGATAGGCAGGTGCCGGCCAACCTATCGCACGCAGACTTCAGCCGTTCCTTTCTGCCGCCAGCCGATGCGCCATGTCGACGAAATGCGCCTGCAAAGGTGTCGGTCGCCAGTCACCGCGACGCGTCAAAGCGATGAGACGTCGCAGCGCTTCGCCCGGTGAGCCGATTTCCGTCAAGGCTCCGGCTGCGCGTTCGAACAGAAATTGATCGCGCGACATCAAGGTGAGCCAATCGCCTTTCAGCATGAGTCCGCGTGTCACCAGCACGGAACTGCATTCGATCGTAGGTGTTGGCGATTCAACGCCCAGCGCATGAAACATGCGCTCCCAGTTGCTGCGCATGGGTACGCCATGGGCGGGAATCACCCAGGGAAAACGCAGCAGATCGGCGGCAGTCGGGCGCTTCTTGTTGCGCAGCGGATGCGTGGCGTTACCGACGATGGCCAGTTGGTCGTAGAACAATTTTTCCTGCACGACATCGTTGGCCGGCGAGGGGTCGCGCCAGGCGCCGCCGACGAGTAGATCGATGTCGCCATGACGAAGGGCATGCAGCAATTCGTCGTACGGCGCTTCGCGCACTTCAACCGATGCGGCCGGGTGCGCCGCGGCGAACTGGCCAAGCAATTCCGGCAGAAACACGGCGCGCGCCATCGGTAGCGTGCCCACGCGGATGCGCCCGCCATCGCCTGCATCCATGGCGGCGACTTCATCCATGCCGGTTCGCAATTCGGAAAGCATCAGGCGCGCGAAGCGTACGAAGCGGCTGGCAACATCCGTGGGCCGCACCGCACGCCCCACACGGATCAACAACGCGGTCCCGAGAAAGGTTTGCAGATCGCGCACGGCACGATGCACGGCCGGTTGCGACAGGCCGGTCTGCGTTGCCGCCAATGCGTAGCTGCTGGTGTTTTCCACCGCGATCAGTGCACGCAACTGTGCCATGGTCACGCGTCGTTCGATATGCGTCACCGGCGCCAACCTGGCAGAGCGGCGAACCAGGCGAACACCTTGTGTGAGGTATCGCAGCGCACGTTCGACACGGATGATCATTGCGCGTCCGGCTGCCGTGGGCACCATGCCGCCGGGTTGCCGCTCGAACAGGCGCGCACCGGCCATCGCTTCGACTTTGCCGATCGCCTGGGTCAATGCCGGCTGCGAAAGGCTTACCTGGCTTGCGGCCGAGCTCATGCTGCCAGCGCGGCCGATCGCGCTCAGCGCATCCAGATGACGCAGATTCATGGCGTAGACGTCACTCATGAGCAATCGATAGCAATAACTTATAGGCGGATCATAATTCGAATTTGGCAACGGAGGCCATAAGCGGCAGATTCGCCCTATCCGCTTCCATCCCGTTCCGAGCATGGCCGCAGTCAATACCAAAGTTGAAAGGGTCGAGCGTGCTGGCATGCGCAACGAACGGGCGCGCGCGAGGCGGCACTACCTCTGAGACGCGACACGTTCCCGATCGGCGTTATCGCCAACAAATCCCCTACGAACTCAAGATACCCAACCACGATGAGAATCATCGATACCCACTTGCACGCCATCGCTTCGGATACGACCACCTATCCGACCGCGCCCATCGGCGGGCAGCAATCCGATTGGTCACGCCAGCACCCCGTGGACGCTGCCGGTGTGCTGCGTGCCATGGACAAAGCCAACATTGCCAAGGCCGTCGTGGTGCAGGCGTCTACCGTCTACGGGCACGACAATCGCTATGTCGTGGATACAGTGCACGCGCATCCCGATCGCTTCGTCGGTGTGTATTCGATCGACGCGCTTGCCCCCGATGCGGTGGAACACATCGATCGCTGGCAGGCCGCGGGCCTCTCGGGTTTTCGCCTGTTCACCACCGGCAGCACCATGCCGGGTCAGTCGCAGTGGCTTGGCCACAAAGATTCTTACGCAGCATGGGCACATGCCGAAGCGCTGGGCATTCCCGTATGCCTGCAGATGACCATGCAGGGCTTGCCGGCGTTGCGCGCGCTGCTCGAACGCTTTCCGCGCACGCGGGTGCTGCTGGACCACTGCGCGCGGCCGGACCTTTCTGACGGCGCACCTTACAAGGCCGCCAGCGCCTTGTTCGACATGGCCACGTTTCCCGGCGTGTATCTGAAGCTGACCAACCGGACGCTTGCGGCAGCGGCGATGGGGCCATCGAGTCCTGCCGCATTTCTCGAGAAGATCATCGATGTATTCGGCGCCGGTCGCATTGCCTGGGGCTCGAATTTCCCGGCTGCCGAAGGCGCGCTGCACGAATTGCTGGAGGTTGCGCGCGTCGTGTTGCAAGACCTTGCTCAAGCCGATCGAGCGCTTATTTTGGGTGGCACGGCGGAAATCATCTACCCCGCGCTCAAGGCGGCGCGACCATGAGCGAGCCGACCGCACTGCACACGGTGCTGGCCTCTGCGTCGCTCGCAACGGCGCTCAGGCAGCAGGCGAATACATCGGACGTACGCTTTTCGTTCGCCGAGGTGTCCCCGGTGCACAAAGCGTTTGCGCCGATGGTGCGGCAGCAGGCTTACGATCTGAGCGAGCTGGCCGTCGTCACCTGCCTGCAGGCCATTGCCTATGAGCGACCGGTGGTGATGTTGCCGATCGTGGTGGCGTCACGCTTCCAGCGCGGCTGCCTGATCACGCGCCGTCAGCACGATGTCGTTTCGCCGCAAGCGCTGGCTGGCAAGCGCATCGGGGTCAGGTCGTATACGCAGACCACCGGTATGTGGATACGCGCGCACCTGTTGGAGGACTACGGTGTAACCGCCGACAGCATGCGCTGGTTGACGCGTGACCCCGCGCATGTGGAGCAGTACCGCGATCCCTCGTTCGTGGAGCACGACACTACTGGCAAAAGCCTGGTTCACCTGTTGCGCGACGGCGATATCGACGCTGCTATTTTTGGCAACGATCTGCCGGATGACGATGCATTCGCTCCGGTGTTTCCCGACGCGCGCGGCAGCGATCTGCAATGGTGGCAACGGCATGGTTTTGTACCGATCAACCACATGATGGTGGCCAGCCGCGAGACCTGTCATCGCCACCCGGCGGCCATCAGGGAGGCGTATCGCCTGATGAAAACGGTTGTTCAGCAAACGGCTGCGCCGGCCGGCCAGCCACGTATGACATTGGCAGGCTTTCGGCAGCTGGGCGCGCCACTGGCCTGGATCATCGACGCCTGCGTGGAACAGCGCCTGCTGCCGCGCAAACTGAGTTTCGAGGAGGTATTTGGCCCCGCGGAAAAACTGCTGGAGGGCCTGATTGACTGAGGGTTTGCGTTGACCTTCCGTTCCGATAGGCGACTACTCTTGAATACCGCGCTATACGACCAGACCACCGCCATGAGCAAGCCGGACCACCAGCCCCTGCTGCAGACGCGCCCGCGTCGCCCGTTCTATCGGGACCTCACCTTCCAGGTGGTGGCCGGGATGGTGCTCGGCGTGGCGGTGGGTGCGCTATGGCCGGGCCTCGGCCGGGAACTGAAGCCGCTGGGCGACATCTTTATCCGGCTCATCGAAATGGTGGTGGGTCTGATCATCTTCTGCACGGTCACGCACGGCATTGCGAGCGTGCGCGACCTGAGCAAGGTGGGGCGCATCGCGATCAAGGCGATTGTCTATTTTGAAGTGGTGACCAGCATTGCACTGGTGATCGGGCTGGTGACGATCAACCTGCTGCGGCCCGGCGTGGGCATGCATATCGATGCGTCGATGCTGCAGCATGCGCCCGCCGCCCAAAGTGCCGCGCCGATCGGTTTTGGCGAGTTCTTCGTGAACCTCGTGCCAATGTCCGCGTTCGGTGCGTTCGCGCAGGGTGACATCCTGCAGATCCTGGTGTTCTCGGTATTGTTCGCGTGCGGCCTGGCATCGATCGGCGAGAGAGCAAAACCGGTGCTGCAGGTGGTCGATGCGGTATCGGGCGGGTTGTTCTGGATCATCAAGATTGTGATGAAAATCGCGCCGATCGCCGCCTTCGGTGCGATTGCCTTCACGGTCGCGCAATTTGGTTTGAGCACGCTGCTTCCGCTGGGTGCGCTGATTGGCGAATTCATGCTGACCTGCGCGATCTTTTTCCTGCTGGTGCTCGCGCCGATAGCGCATTTCAGCGGATTCAACCTGCTCAAGCTGATGCGCTACATCCGCGAGGAACTGGTACTCGTGCTGGGTACCAGTTCCTCGGAAAGCGTGTTTCCGCAACTGACGGCCAAATTGACGCGCCTTGGTGTCAACGAATCGGTGGTGGGCATGGTGTTGCCGACCGCCTATAGCTTCAATCACGACGGTACGTGCCTTTACTTCGCCGCCGTGGCGGTGTTTCTCGCGCAGGCGACGGGAACAGCGCTGGGCTGGGAGCAGCAACTAGGGTTGCTGGTGATTCTGCTGGTCACTTCCAAAGGCGGCGCGGGCGTGTCCGGTTCGGCCATTGCCGTGTTGACCATGACGCTGGCGGCGACCAAGACCATTCCGGTCGGCAGCGTCGCCTTGATCCTGGGTATTCATCGCGTTTTGTCGGCTGCATTCGTCTTCACCAACATCGCAGGCAACTGCGTGGCGACCATCGTGGTCGGCCGTTGGGAAAAAGCAGTCGACACACAACAACTGAAGAGGGAGCTCGACATCGGCTATCGCATCGTCTGATCGATAGCCACCCATACATAACGACTCGCGCAGCCTACGAGCTTCGCGAAAGGGGAGGTTTTGTCCAATGCATCGGCTTTCTCTACGTAGTTCGCTTTACCTGTTGTTGTTGGCGACTGTGGGCGCTCACGCGCAGAGCGCCAGCACGGGCACGAATAGCGGCACGCTTGCCAATCCGTCCGCCATGCCGACGGATACGGCACTGCTGCATCCGCAACCGGCGCCGTCGCGTCCCGCGCTGGTTCAGAAGCTACTCAACGACGGCGTCAATGTGCGCATCAGCTTGATCGATCAATACGCCAGCAATCCCACCGGCGGCGTGCATCAAGGCCACACCAACGTCGGGCAGTTCAATTTCGGCGCGGATCTCGATCTCGGTCAAATGTTCGGTCTGACCGGTGGTTCGTTTCACTTCACCGTGTATCGCGATTACGGGCTGAGCTTGAACCACCTCGTCACCGGTACGTTCACCAAGCAACAGTACATCTACAAGAACCCGTACCCGCGTTGGCATCTTGGCCTGTTCGCCTACGAACAGAAATTGCTGAACGATCGGCTGGATATTCTGGTCGGCCGCCTGGGCGCGACGACGTTCTATGGGCACCTGGTTACCAACTGCCAGTTCCAGTCCGGCACGGTGTGCGGCGAGCCACGCATCATCGTTTCGGAAGCCGGTTTCAGTCTGCTGCCTTCGGCCACGTGGGGTACCAACATCAAATATCGGCCCACCACGCATACCTATGTGGAGACCGGTATTTTCGAGGTCAACCCAACGACCTCGGCCAGCAACGGACTGGATTTCTCAGTGGCTTCGGCGACCGGCTACACGGTTCCGGTCGAGTGGGCGTGGACCAACGCCGATGCGCAGGCCACGCGCTATCCGTTCGAGTTGAAAGCCGGTGCCTATGTCAGCAACGCACCGCTTAGCGATCCTTATTACAACACGCTCGGCCTCTCGCGCGGCTTGTACGGTGGAAAGCCGCTGGTCGATCACTTCGTTCGCGATGGTGTCTATCTGATGGGCGATCGCGTGGTGTGGCGGCCGGATGCGGATTCCTCGCGCCGGTTGAACGTGTTCGGCGGCATCGTGCAACAGCTCGAAGAAGCGGAGATCATGCGTCAGCAGATCTATACCGGCGTCGTCTTGACCGCGCCGTTTGCGAGCCGTCCGGATGACACACTGGGTTTTTCCGCTTCAGAATTCGAGCTGACCCCGGGCGAGCGCTATTACCTGCGCGATGCGCGCATCAAGGCGGGTGGAACGGGCACCAATGCCACGCACCAGTTTGCTTACGACCTGACCTACAGCCTGCATCTGGTGCGCGGTCTCGAATTGATGCCGAGCATTCAATACATCGTGCATCCGGACAACTCTGAGCTCCCCAACACCCCCGTATTGCCGAAGAACCTCCTGGTGTATGGCATCGGTGTGCGCATGGATATCGGTTACATGCTGGGTTTTCTTCGCGCGCCAGCGGGCGATTGAATCATTTGAGAAGTCATGCGAGCGGAAAAGTGGGACACAGTCGTTTAGTGTTTTTGTATTCCCGCGTGTTTCCGATGGAGCATGCAAAAACGATTTGCAATGCAAATGGGTAGAACGGAAAGCTCGAAAAGCCCCGCATTTTGTTCAACGCGATTGACGCGTCATTAACGATGCACATGTTTTAAGGGGCGCGATAACTGCCGATAACAAGCGGTTATCGCGCCATCTGGCAACAGCGTAACGCCACAGATACTTCCACGAGTGACTATCACCGGGGCTTTTATGCCCATCAAGGAGGTTTGCGATGCGCATACTTAATTTTCAAAGCAGATTGCACGCGCTTGGCTTTGGTCTGGCTGTCGTGCTGATTGGATTAGTCTCATCGCTCGTATCCACGTCTGCACATGCTCAAGGCTCATTTCCGCTAGCGTGTAATGGCCATACCAGCTCGACATTTTCACCTGGGCTCACTTATACGGAGCAATTGGTGACGTATTCCGATCACGAAGCGTGGGCGTGTACGCCTCCACTGAACGATTCGCAGCTTACGGGTGGATACGCTGAGGTCGTCAACGCTAATGGACTTTTTTCCTGCGATACGCTGTTCCTCCCGGGGAACGAAGATCGCGTAGTGACGTACAATTGGAACGATCAAGTGTCGTACAGCACGATTACCTACACGAACGCCACAGTGGTAAACGCATTGGGGCAAATAGTGATTACCGAAACCGGCACGGTTACGGCGGGAAACGGTTTGGGTAGTTCGGCAGTGCTGGTGACGACCGAATTCAGTAGTCTGTTGAACAATTGTGGAACGTCCCAAGGGCAGGAATCATTCGCCGGGCAGCAGACTCTGGCGATCACCGCTCTTTGAAAAAGGCATTGCCACATATGGGACACAATGGGCCGGCATTCGCCGGCCCATTGCTTTATGCAATGCATGCGCATTTACGTGCGCAGCTTTTCTGTCGGCCACTGATTGAACGCAAACACGTACATCATGATGATGTTGACCAGCGGCACGAAGATCAGCAGCGACCACGCGCCGTGGTAGCCCGCTTTGGAAACGATCTTCCAGGCAGGAATCACCGCCAGGATGCCCGCCAGCAAACCCACGAACGGATGCGGATACATAAGCCCTCACTTCCCCTCTGGCTCCCCATTGGAGTGGGCTTAGCTTAGCTCTAAAGCGAGGCGGTCAGGCTGCGTCTTCGGTGGGCCAGCGCGGCGTTTCGGTCTGCGCCAAAGCCATGGCCTGGCGACGAAGGCAGTCGTCCTGGATGCGTTCGGAAAGCAGGCACGGTTCGCCCATGCGGCATTGGGAACACGATTGGTTGTGCAGCATCAGCGCTGCGACGACGGATGTAGTCATGCTGGAACCCTCCTAGCTCCGGAAAACAAGTGGGAGCCCTGATAAGGCTATCGGTCCGAAGCGCCTTTTCTTGAATGCGTTCAGATGGCCCAGGTAGCGGCAGCGAGTATCCATCGCGAAGGGGGCGATATGCCGTAGCGGCTCAGGATTTCGTAAATCCGCTCGGTGACCCAGTCGTAGCGGTCGAGCGATACGCGATCGCGGATAGCATTGGCCAGGTCCAGGAATTGGATCCAGAACTCCGCACCCTGGTTGTCCTTCAGCAACTGCGGCACCGTGCGAGCCAGGTCGCCAAGCTGCAGTTCGATGTCTTTATCGGTCAGGCACACGGACACATGTCCTCGCGGGTTGGCCGGGGTGGAGTTACCCCAGTACCAGCGATGACGTTTGAGCGGCCTGATTTTGAAATGGCGCAGGGAGGTCGGGCGGCGCCTGGCCGCCAGACCTCCGATGGTCCGGTTTAATGGCCGTCCTCATGCGCATTGACCGCGTCCATCACCCGGGCCGAATACACCAGCGCCGCGCCTGCATTGAGGGCGATGGCCACGCCCAGTGCCTCGGCGATTTCCTCGTGCGTGGCGCCGTGTTTGAGTGCTTCACCGGTATGTACGGTGATACAGCCGTCGCAACGGGTGGTGACGGCCACCGCCAGCGCGATCAATTCGCGCGTTTTCGCGTCCAGGTGGCCGGTTTTCTGGCCGGCCTTGGAAAGGGTCTGATAGCCGGCAACGGTATCCGGGCTCAGTTTGCCGATTTCGCCGATGCGGCCCAGGAGTTCTTTGCGGTAATCGAGCCAGTCGAGCATGAGAAAGTCCTCGCGGTAAAAGGTGGCAGCGGGGGAGCGGTACCCGACTGCTTTTTGATGATGCGCTTTTGCGTGAGTGGCTGTATAGCCAACCGCTCGCTGTCCTTTCGCTGCTACCTGCGAGCCTGTAACACTCGCCGTCACACGCACGTCGATTCGCGCTTTGTCCGTCCGCATGCTTTCAATGGTACGTGGATGACGCGACCGGCCATGGAATGCCCACAAACGCGTTATGCCATCCTGCGCAAGGCTCTGATTCAGAGCACGATCGACCACCGTTCTGCCCCATCCACACAGGCTTATCGAGACATCTGCCATTGTTGGCCCGGGCAGGCGCCACGTATCATCGTCGAAAACAGCGGGAGTGAACTTAAGTGCTCGATAAGATCTCGACAGGCGTAGAAGGGCTGGATTGTCTTACCGGCGGTGGCTTCCTGCGAGGTTCGGCATACATCATTCAAGGGCCGCCGGGTGCGGGCAAGACCATTCTCGCCAACCAGTTTTGCTATGCGCATGTTCGCGCGGGAGGCCGCGCGCTGTATCTGTCGCTGCTGGCCGAATCCAGCGCGCGCATGCTCGCTTACGTCAGCCAGATGAGCTTCTTCGATCCGGACGTGGTGCCGGCGCGCATGGAATACATCAGCGGCTACGGCGTGCTTGAACGGGAAGGCTTGCCCGGTCTGCTCAAGCTGGTGCAGCACGAACTGCGCCGATTCGACGCCAGTGCCATGGTGCTGGACGGCACGTTTGTCGCGCAGTCGGTGGCGTCGGAGCAGGAATTCCGCTCGTTCATCCACACCTTGCAAGGCGTGGCGAATCTGGCCAACGCGGTGCTGGTCATGCTCACCCATCAGGCGCGTGAGGTGAGCAGCCCGGAGCACACCATGGTCGATGGCTGGATCGAGATCAGCAACGACATCGTGCGTTATCGTTCGGTGCAGTCGATCCAGGTGCGCAAACATCGCGGTGCGGCCATCCTGGGCGGCAAGCATCGGTTGCGTATCAGTGCGAGCGGCATCGACGTGTTTCCGCGCATCGAAAGCTGCCTCAGCGATGCGCCGCCACCGCCCCATCCAGGCACCACTGTCAGCACCGGTCTGGCGGAGTTCGACAAGCTTTTGGGCGGCGGCCTTCCATCCGAATCGGCAACGCTGGTCATGGGCCCGACGGGTTCGGGAAAAACCACGCTGGGCGTGTGTTTCTCCGCGCAAGCGTCGGCACAGGCGCCGGCGTTGCTGTTGAGTTTTTATGAAAGCCCGGCACGCCTGCGCGCACGCGCGCGGCAACTGGGTTTCGATCTGGATCGCCTGGCCGATCAGAATGTATTGCGTCTGCTGTGGCTGCCGCCGGCCGACCTCATTGTCGATGAAGTGGCGCATGGCATCGTGCAGCACGCCAAGGCGATCGGCGCCAAGCGCGTGTTTGTGGATGGCATCGTCGCGCTGCGTGATAGCCTGGTGTTTCGCGAACGCTTGCCTTATTTCATCAACGCATTGAGCCACCAGCTGCGCGAATGCGGAGCCACGGTGATGTACACACAGGAAAGTGCGGAAATGGAAGTCGATAACGTGATGCCCAACGACGAACTCTCCGCGATGGTCGATAATGTGATGGTGCTCAACATTTCGCGCCGCCGTCACACCGCGCAACGCTACATATCCGTCGTAAAGATGCGCGACAGGCATTTCGAACCGCGCATACAGCCGTTCCATATCGGGGAACAAGGTCTGTCGTTCGGTTTAGATCCCGCAGCCACCGACTCCGATCAGGTGGATTGACCCGATGCTACGAATTTTGTTGGTGGAGGACGACCCGGATGTTGCCGCGGTAACGCGCGGCATGCTTGAGTTTTGCGGCTATCACGTCACCGTGGCCAGCAACGGTCGCTATGGGCTGGACATCATCCGGCAGGAACAGCCCGAACTGATCGTTACCGACTTCATGATGCCGATGATGTCGGGCCTGGAAATGATCGAAAGGGCACAAGAGGCCGGTTATGAAGGTCCGGTCATTCTGTGCAGCGCAGTCCCGGAATCGCAATTTCCGCCACACCGCGCGCGCTACGATGCGTATTTGCAAAAACCCTACTACGTGGCGGCCTTGCTCGATGCGGTTGAGCGCATGAAGGATCGTGGCCGATAACGATCGGCATCGTTTTTGTTTGCCGTTGCCCTCAAACCAGCGCCGACACCTCGTCACACTTCGCGCTGCGCACGGCTCCATTCGATCAATTGCCGCACTTCCTCCGTCAGCGTGTCGACATTGAAAGGCTTGGAAAGCACGCTCATTCCAGCGGGAAGCTCGACGGAAGAGGGAGTCAAGGTCGTGTCGTAGCCGGTCATCAACAGCACCGGTACGTGCGGCTGTTTGCTGCGCACGGAGTTGGCGAGGCTGCGACCATTCACGCCAGGCAAGCCGATGTCGGTGATGATGAGGTCGAAGGGCTCGGCGGACATGGCAATCGATAAACCTTCCAGGCCATCCGACGCCACCGTGACGCTGTAGCCCAGCTTGCTGAGCACTTCATTGATTGCATCGCGCACCATGGGCTGGTCTTCCACCAGCAAGACGTGTTCGCCGCGCGCGCGATGGCCGCTTACGCTTGCCGGAGGTTCGCCGGGAGCCTGCATGGGGCCCCTGTAGCGCGGCAGCAGCAGGCTGATGCGTGTGCCTTCACCCAGCTCGCTCTCGATCACGCAATGGCCGCCGGATTGATGCGTAAAGCCATACACCATGGACAGGCCAAGCCCTGTTCCCTGGCCTACCGGCTTGGTGGTGAAGAACGGATCGAACACGCGCTCTTTGATGTGCGACGGAATGCCGGTGCCGTTATCGACCACACTGAGCTTGACGTAGTGGCCATCCGTGGCGAGCACGTTGAAGGCATCTGGATCCTCGCCCGTGACGTTGCTCGCTTCGATACACAGGCGCCCGCCATGGGGCATCGCGTCGCGCGCATTGATCGCCAGATTGAGAATCGCATTTTCAAGCTGGTTCGCATCGCAATGCGCGGGCCATAGATCCTCCGGCAGCGCGAACTCCAACGCGATGTGTTCGCCGATCGAATGCCGCAGCATCTCGCGCATGCTATCGACCAGTCCATTCACGTTTACCGCCTGCGGATCGAGCGTCTGGCGCCGTGCGAAGGTAAGCAGGCGCTGCGTCAGCACCGCGGCCCGCCGCACGCTGCCGAGCGCGTTTTGCAGGTGTTTGTCGGCCTGCGTGAAATGCTCGCGCTTGCCGATGATGTCCACCACCTCCAGCGAGCTGGAGATCGCCTGCAGGATATTGTTGAAGTCGTGCGCGATGCCGCCGGTGAGCTGGCCCAGTGCTTCCATTTTCTGCGACTGGCGAAACTGCGTTTCCATCTGGATCTTTTCGGTCATGTCGCGCATGAAGATGTTCATCAGCGGACCGGACGCCAGCGATAGCACGCTGGCGCTGAGTTCGGCGGTGAAGCGTCGCCCGGCGCGATTGGCTGCGATGAATTGATGTGTTTGCCGGCTCAGTTTGTGGGTCCACACCGACGCCAGCCAGGTTTGTGCGCTGTTGTCGTCGGACGGAAAGCACAAATCCGCCAGCGGTTTGCCAAGCACTTGCTCGCGCGACCAGCCGAACAGCTCGTGTGCCTGCGGATTCCATTCGATGACGCGGCCCGATTCGTCGATTTGCGCGAAGGCATCCAGTGCCGTATTCACGATGCCGCGGAAACGGCGCTCGCTCTCGAACAGCGCCAGCTCCGCGCTGCGACGTATGCTGGCATCGCGCGTGACCTTCGCAAAGCCGATGAGCTGGCCGTTGTCCAGCACCGGATCGATCACCACATTGGCCCAGAAGCGCGTGCCATCTTTGCGCACGCGCCACCCTTCCGCTTCGAAGCGCCCGTCGCGCATGGCGGTGGCCAATGCAAGCTGCGGTATGCCTGCGGCCCGGTCTTCCGGCGTGTAGAAATTGGAAAAATGGTGACCGATGATTTCCTCGGCACGGTAGCCTTTGATCTTTTCCGCGCCGCTGTTCCAGCTCGCCACGTGGCCGGTCGTGTCCAGCATGAAGATGGCGTAGTCGGTAACGCTGCGCACCAGCAGCTCGAAATCGCGCCCCGAGCGGGCCAGGGTCGCGGCCATCGTTGCCTGGTGCGTATGTGCGTGGCTCGGTTGTAGTGCGGCTTGCGATGGTTCCAGCAGCAACTGCGAGTGTTTGTGGCCCGACAGATCCATCAACACGTTGATGCCACCGATCAATTCGCCCTGCGCGTCGAACAACGGCGTGGGAAACGGTAGGAAGGGCACGCGCGTGCCGTCGGGGCGTTCGGCGATGGCCTCCATATTGCGTACGGGGCGACGTTCGCGCAGTGCTACCGCCATGGGGCATTGCTCGTGCGGTAGCGGCGTGCCATCGGGCAGGAGGAGTCGCCACGTCACGCACCACATATCGCCGATGGCGGGCGTGCGTCCGGCAAACGCAACCGACGCTTTGTTGAAATACGTGATGCGTCCTTGCGCGTCGGTCGTGTACACGGCAACCGGCAATTCGTCCAGCAGACCTTGCCCGGACAGAACAGCGTTGACGGCTGCTGTGGATGGAATATCTCTCAACACACCAGAAGCCCTTGGAGCAGTGGTTACAAACCCATGGAAGCAGTATCCGTGAAAGAATCGTGAGCGCCGATTTCCTTACGGACCGCAGGGAGTTTGCCAAAAAAAGCTGGAGCTTGGCAGCCTACTGCATGTGTTCGCGCGCTTCACCCAGGCATTGTTCCAGCGCCGTGTTGAGCGTGGCGACAATGTGCTGACCCAGCTCGACATAGGTTGTTGCGCGTGGATGACGTTCACGCTTGCTGCAACCGGCCAGCAGGTCAGTGCCGGCATAGCCCTCGGCGTCGAGGCGATGGGCGAACAAGCAGGCCCTGGGTGCGTCCAGGAACACCTGGAGCTGCACGCACGCTCGGCTGGACAGGTCTGCCGACGCGGTGGGAGCGATGAAAATGGCTAGCGCGCGGCTGCCTTTGCGGCGCAGATGGCGCATGGATTCTTCCAGTTCCACGATCAGCACGTGGTCCTCGGGCACATCCAGGTCGCGCAGCAGCACGCCTTCGATTTCGGCGGCGGCTTTGCGTGCCTCCATTTCGATGCGTCCCAGGAAGCCCAAGCGCAATTCCTGCCGGGTATAACGCAGCGGCATGGTGGAGACCTGGGTGTCGTCCTTGCGCACGATCCAGGAATGGTTGACGCGCTCGAACGAAATGCCGGCTTCCTCGTAGGTTTGCCGGCAGTTTTCGGCACTGATGCCAGCGTGGGCGGCCCAGGCAGCTTTGAGGTAGGCAAGGTTGGGCCGCGCGCTGATCATGCAGGTCTCCGGGATGGGCCGCGCGTTGGCGAGGCTTGTCCAGGCTATCGGCGTGCGGAGCGGAAACTTCAGTCTGCAGCCAGTTCGGAAAGCGTGGCGGCCCGCCCCCTCCTCTACGTGCAGTAGGGGAGGGCTGGGGTGGGGTGAAGCCATCTCGCGGAGAATGGCAACCATGCCGCAAGGGCGAACAACCCCCACCCCCACCCTCCCCTGTAAGCAGGGGAGGGTGTTCAACTGCGGCATTTGTTGGTGGCTCAGTGCGCGGGCAGCTTTAGCGCCTGTGCAACGTCGGAGGCGGCGGTATAGGCATCGCCCGTGGGCTGATCGGCATAGCGCTGGGTGCCGTGGTTCCACGCATCGCCCATCGCGAACCAGTCGATGGGCTTGGGCGCGGTGCCGGTGCGCAGGGCATCGTCCAGCGTGTGGAAGTAGGTCTGCCAGCGCAGGCGGTAATAGTCGCGGGTGAGGCCGGCCCAATCTTTGTTGCCGTAGTCGTGCAGGCTGGCACCTTCGCTGGCTTTGCGCTCGCCCCAGGTGGTGAGAATGGAACGGGCGTCATAGTCGAGCCGGGAGCGCTCGTCGGGCGTCGATGCCCATGTCTGCACGCGCGTCAGCCATCCCCCGACGAGGAAGAAGCGGTTGGTGCCGAGCAGTCGGTCTTGCAGGTCCATCAGGTGCAGCCAGCGCTGGGTGAGTGCTGCAAAGCCCGCGCGATCGTGCTTGTCGTAGGCAGCCTTGATCTGTGGCAGCAGCAGGCGGCTTTCATTAGCCAGCGTCTGGCGTGCGATATCCACCAGGTCGTAGCGATAGGTTTCGCTGTCGCGCAGGGCAGGGGCGACTTGCAGCATCTGCGGCAAGGCTTGCCTGAAGGCCGCGGCGCTGTAGCGCATGGCTTCGGGCGACCAATTCGATGCGCGGTTGACGGTAAGGCTCGGCTGCGCGTCGAACAGCGACTCCTGCGCCGCATCGCGTTCGCTGTTGAACACGATCTGGTCGATCTGGATGTCATACGCCGTATGCAGCAACACCGTCCACGCGGCTGATGCGTGCGGATCGGCCGCGCCGTAGCGGCGCCGCACGTAATCGGCCGTCCATGCCGCCGTATCCACCGGTTCGCTGCGCCACGCCATTTCGGTGAACAGGTCGAAGGCGAACGGATTGGTATCCATGCCTTCGGTAAACACCGCAGTGCCGGACATGTTGTCGTTGATACGACCGAGGCGTTGCAGGCGTTGGGTGATGTTGCGGAGGTTTGCGCCCAAGGTGGTGCGTCCGCCGAATTCCCAGATGCCGCCGAATAGAAAGGGAGCGTCCTGAAAATCCTTCTGGCGATTGTCGCGCGGCACCCGATCGTGATCGATATCGATGATCAGCACATGGTGGCGATCTACGCCGGCAAGCAGGTCCTGGCGCGGATTGCCTTGCCAGGCGAGCATCATCCAGCGCGCGCCGGGATGCGCGGCCAGCAAGGCTTGTTGCACGTCGCGTGCGGCTTGCGGAACCGGCACATTCCCCGCCTCACCGCCTTCCTGAAACACTTCCATGTCGTAGATGCTGCTGTCGCCGAACAGCTCGCGCTGGTGGCGGTAGAACGCAGCAGCCAGTTTCGCGAACATCGGATCGCGCGGATCGAGCCAGCCCGGCCGCGTAAAACCGGCCCATTCGCCTTGCGGCACGACATGTGCCTTGGGAAATCTGTGCTGGAAATCGGCCGGCACAATGCCGTAGAAACCGGGCAATACCGGCGTGATGCCCAACTCACGCAAGCGCGCGATGATCTGCTGCGCGGATGCCGCGCGCTGCTGCATCAACGTGGTGCTGATGGGGCCGTTGAAGCAGCACAGATTACCCATCAATTGCCAGTTCTGATGGGCCGGTTGGGTGATCCACTGGCGGATCTCCTGATCCGAATAGCCGACGTCGCGAAACGTCCGGTACAGCACGCTATCCATGCCGCGCTCGATCAATACCGCGTTGATGCCGGACAGCGCCAGTACGTCGATTTCGCGCTGCCAGCGCGGCCAATCCCAGTAGGGTGCGGTATAGCCGTCGACGTTTTCGTTCAACGCATAACGGTACGCATACGGCGTCTGTTTTTCGATCACCGCGGTGGGCAACGGAAACGGCGCATCGCCCACGCGATCGCCATTAGGGGAGATCTGCACCTGCGCGACGTATTTCAGATACCAGTTCACCCCAAACAGCAAGGCGCTGGGCGTGCTGCCTTCGACCTTGATGTGCCCGTTTGCGCGGCTGATGCGAAAGCGTTCGTGACCGCTTGCAGCGGTCAGTGCGCCCAGTTCGAATTGCTGTGCCTGATGGGGAAGCAGGCGCGTGAGCACGGCCTGTTCCGGTGCGGTGTCGAAGGCAGGCTTCTCCGCAGCATGTGTCGCCCATGGTGTCGCCATCAACAGTGCAACGGCGCCCAGCCAGGGACGAAGCGGGCGCATCTCAGTCCGGATCGGGCTGCTTTCGCAGCATGATCAGATTGCGCAGGAAGATGGCCAGCGTCACCGCTTCGCCGATGATGAACACCGCTTCGCGCTGATGGATCGCATAGCTCAACAAGATCACGCCACCGGCCACGCTCAGATACCAGAACGAGGGTGGAATAAGGCTCTGGCCGCGCGCTTCGCTGTACAGCCATTGCACCAGAAAGCGCGCGCCGAACAGCACCTGTCCGATCAGGCCCGCGCCGATCCATAGGGTCTGGGGGCTTAGCGACACGTGATTCTCCGGGAGACGTGCGGGCGCTGCGGCTGCGCTGAGGAGGTCGCCATGGGCGTGTGGATGCTCATGAGGCCAGCCCTGAAGATTCGGTGGCCGGTTCCTTCCGCGGGCGCCGGCGCAGGTGCAGGTTGCGCACGTAGATCAGCAAGCCGCCGGCCTGGCCCACGATGAAGACCGGATCCTTCTTGTAGCAGGCATAGCACAGCAGCAGCAGCGCGCCGATGATGCTGGCGTACCAGAACGCCATCGGCACCACGCTACGCCGCTTGATCTCGCTATAGACCCACTGCAGCAGGAAACGGCCGGAAAACACCGCCTGACCGATCAGTCCCAGCACAAGCCAGGCGTTGTTAAGCATGCCCATTCAGGTTACTCAAAAGGCCGGAACAGGGGTTCCGGCGGAAAATGTCACAGTTGAACATGTGAACTATAAGGCAGGGGCGAGGGTGCCGTCTCGCCCGTAAAATGGCCCGATCGCCAAAAAGGAGCGAAGAATGACCGGGCAAGGCAAGGTGAAATGGGGTGTTCTTGGGGTTGCCAATATCGCCGTGAAGAAGGTTATCCCGGCCATGCAGCTCGGTCGGGACGGCAGCATCGTGGCGATCGCCTCGCGCGATCTGGGCAAAGCGCACGCCGCGGCGCGCGCTTTGGACATCCCCAAGGCCTACGGTTCCTATGAGGAGCTCCTCGCCGACCCCGAGATCGAAGCGATCTACAACCCTTTGCCGAATCATCTGCATGTGCCCTGGTCGATCAAAGCGGCCGAGGCCGGCAAGCACGTCCTGTGCGAAAAACCGATCAGCCTGACGGTGGCCGAAGCGAAGACGCTGCTCGCCGCGCAGCAACGCACTGGCGTGAAGATCGGCGAAGCGTTCATGGTTTGCACGCATCCGCAGTGGCTGCGCACGCGCGAGCTAGTGCGTTCGGGTCACATTGGCACGCTCAAGACCATCATGGGCGCCTTCAGTTATTTCAATCGAGACCCCGGCAATGTTCGCAACGTTGCTCAATGGGGCGGTGGCGGCTTGATGGACATCGGTTGTTATCCGATTACCACTTCACGCTTCATTTTTGGCGAAGAGCCCACGCGCGTCATGGGTTTGATCGAACGCGATCCAGAATTCAAGGTGGATCGGCTCGCTTCGGCGATATTGGATTTTCCATCCGGCCAATCGATTTTTACCTGCAGCACGCAAATGACACCCTATCAGCGCATGCAGTTCTTGGGCACGACGGGGCGCATCGAGATCGAAATCCCTTTCAATGCGCCGCCCGATCGCCCGACGCGGCTTTTTATCGATGACGGTCGCGACGTTTTCGGCGGTGGCATCACTACCGAGACGCTGCCGGTCTGTGATCAGTACACCATTCAGGGCGATGCTTTTTCGCGCGCCATCCGTGGCGACGGCGACGTGCCAGTTTCGATGGACAGTGCCATAGCGAACATGGCCGTTATCGAAGCGGTGTTTCGCTCGGCCGAATCCGGAAAGTGGGAAAAACCCTGACTGTTGGCCCTGGACCGCATGCCGGGCATGGCCTACCCTGCATCGGCTGATGTGTTGTTTTCCCACGCTGCCGCGAGGACGTCATGAAATTCCTGGTCATGATTTACAACGACGACAATCTGCTCGATGCGCTCGCCCCCGGCCAATACGACAGCATGATGCACGGGTGCTTCAAGCATGCCGACGAGCTGCGTGCTAAGGGTCATCTGCTCGACTCGATGCAGCTGGGGCCGCCGACGAAAACGAAAACGGTGCGCGTGCGCAACCAGCGCACCACCGTGATCGATGGGCCTTATACGGAAGCGCGTGAGTACCTGGGCGGTTTCAACCTGATCGAAGCGGCCGATATCGATGAGGCCGTACGCATTGCGCAGACCTTTCCGTGGGCGGCAACCGGGTGCATCGAGGTGCGGCCGGTGCATGATATTCAGGCGGAAAGGGAGCGGGTCGGGGCCTAGGGCGTCTGCTGGTTCTGCGCATTGCCGCGCTTGCCCGCAAAACTTCATCTCGCCTCACCGTCTCCGGCCTTCGCCGGAATGACGATGAGGCGCGGTTGGAATGACACTAAGGCAGCGATTGAATGACGGGGCCAGAGTTTGCCCCTATGGCGCGAATGAGCCACTAACCCCCCGTAAGCTCCTTCTGCTCCTCATCCAGCGGGAGCACCTCATCGAAGATGGTGTAGTCGATGATATTCACCCCATCGTCATCTCTGCGCACCAGATCGATGAAGCGGTAATTCCAGCGCACATCCTTGATGGCCCATTGGTGGCGCGCCATCATCGATTGTGACGTGGTTTCATCAGTGCCTTCGATGGTAAGCAACAGCGTCGCCTCGCTCGCTTCCAGGCTTTCAGGCGAAACGCCATACAGCGGGCTGCTTTCGTCGATGACGTGCATGATGTTCCAGCTCAGCATGAAAATCGGATGCTGGTCGCGCACCAGGTCCAGATCGATGATGCGGCGGATGTGAAAGCCTTCCGGCGATGCATACATGCTCAGCAAGTGCAGCTTTGCGGACGCTTGCGCGATCAGGTTCAATCGCATGTTGGCGGCGCGCATCATCAAGGTTTGCTTGCCATCGATCATGCGCACGATGGGGTGTTTGCCGAACAGAATCTTGGCGCGGGGCCGCGAGAAGCGCGCGAAAATCAGGCCGGTGAACACGGCGATGTTACCCATCCCCAGGATGATTTCCCCCGTGGCCACCACGTGCGTGTAGACCGACTGCGGATGCATGTCACCGTAGCCTACGGTGGCGAGCGTTTCCACGCTGAAGAAAAACGCACCGGCCAAGCCCTTCGGAAATTGATTGGCGATGCCATTCGGGTCGACCTGGTAGATCATCGCGAACAAAGCGTTGAAGATCAGGAATACGCTGATCGCGAAGCCAAAGAACGCCGGCCAGCTCATGGTCAGCGCGCGGTGGTAGAAGTCGTCCCAGAAGCGCTCGTTCAATCCTTCGGAAACGAAGGGATGCCCGCCGATCTGCACGACACGAGGTCGCCGCAGCAATGAGACCACCCGCTTGCCGTTCATGGTGAAAACCCCGTCGATGCCGTGCAGGGATTGTAGCGCCCAAGCGCGCCGCGGCCATGCACCCGGGGCGCCGGAGCGGTAAACTTGCCAGTCCATTGCGAGGAGCGCACATGCTCAAGCTCATTGGCTTCGACGGCGACGACACGCTCTGGCATAGCGAGGGTTATTACCGCCAGGCCAGCGCACGCTTCACCGAGATCGTCGCCCACTACGTGGACGTGGGTGACAGCCACGTGCAGGCCAGCATGCTGGCTACCGAAAAGCGCAACCTGAAACTGTTCGGCTACGGTGCCAAAGGCATGACGCTGTCGATGGTGGAGACCGCCATCGCGATTACCGAAGGGCGCATTTGCGCCACGGATATCCATCAACTGGTTGAAATCGGCAAGACGATACTGCAACACCCGGTGGAACTCTTGCCCGGCATACGCGATGCCGTGGCTGCCGTGGCCGAACACCATGACGTCGTGCTGATCACCAAGGGCGACTTGTTCCACCAGGAAAAGAAAGTGGCGCAGTCGGGCATGGCCGATGTGTTTCATCGGATTGAAATCGTGTCCGAAAAAGATACGGCCACCTATCGCCGTGTACTCGATGAATTCTCGCTGGAGCCTGCGCAATTCGCGATGGTGGGCAACTCGCTGCGCTCGGACATCGAGCCGGTGATTCGTCTGGGTGGCTGGGGCGTGCACATGCCTTACCACGTGACGTGGGCGCACGAACTGGAAAACGGCCTGGGCGAAGCGGATGCACCACGCATGCTTACCGTTGACGAGCCTTCGGCGATTCCTGCCGCCATCGCGCAACTGGCACAGCGCGCCGCGTCCTGAGCGAAGCATGCTTACGTCACGCCACATCCAATGTCCTTATTGCGGAGAACGCGTCGAGATTCTGGTGGATGCCTCAGCGGGTGATCAGCAGTACATCGAGGATTGCCAAGTGTGTTGCCGGCCGATCAGCATCGCTGTGTGGGTGGGAGCGGATGACGAGGTGCAGGTGAGTGTGGCGGGAGAGGACGAGGTCTGATTCGCCGTGAATGGCTCCCTCCCCTACGTGCAGTAGGGGAGGGTTGGGGTGGGGTGAAGCGTCCACTCTCGCGGTGAATGTGTGCTTGCGGCAAGCGCGTGCGACGCCACCCCGGCCCTCCCCTGCAAGCAGGGAGGGAGTAAGTCAGCACAAGGCGGCCGATTCCACGATGGCGACTCCTAATCGCTCAAGCGTCGCGCGCGTAGTCTCATCACTTTGCGGCGTTACCGGACGCGTGAGATCCCACACCAGATGCGCGCGAAAGCCCGCCATCAGCGCATCCTGCACCGTCCATAGCACGCACACCTCCCGCGCCAGCCCCACGGCATAAATCTCGCTCACGCCACGCGCCCGCAGCCATCCGGCCAGGCCAGTGCTGGGACGCTGGTCGTCTGGGCCGTGGTTTTCGTGGAAGGCGCTGTAGGAATCCACATCCGGGCGATTGCCTTTGCGCAGGATCAGGTCCACCGGCGACCAATCGATGCCCGGGTGAAGCGCTGCACCGGGCGTACCCTGCACGCAGTGGTCGGGCCACAAGGTTTGCGGATGACCGTAGAGTTCGATCTGCTGAAACGGGCGATAACCCTCATGCACGCTGGCGAACGAAACATGCCCGCGCGGATGCCAATCCTGAGTGGCCACGCTCTGCCGGAACAGGCCACGGCGCAGCAGCCGATCGATGCCGGGCACAATGGCATCGCCTTCGTGGCAGGCAAGCGCGCCACCCGGCATGAAATCCGGTTGCACGTCGACAAGGATCAGCGCGGCGTTGGGGTGCATCGAAAAGCCCCGGCAGAGTGATCGCAAGATTCCACAGCGAATCGCCGGCATAATGCAAGCGTCATCTTCAAACAGGCGGGAACGGCTGATGCATTACGATCAATCGTGGATGGGCTATGGACTGGTGGGTGGCCTGGAAGCGGGCGGCATCAGCGCGGTCGTGGCATTGTTGGTGTACTTCATCGTTTACGCTTTCGGCCGCAAGCAGGGCTGGAGCCCGCTGCGCATGATCGCCATCGCCTTCCTGGTTTCACTGCTGCTCACCGCCAGCGGCGACATGTGGGACCTGATCTATTTCAACTATGCGCCGATGAATTCGCTGCAGTATCTGAAAGCGCGCCTCGCGCAGGTGCACGATCCGGACAACATCGGCCAGCGCGTATTTTGGGAAATGATCGGCGCGCTGGTGGGTGCCGGCCTGGGGTGGATTTTCCGCGGCGGGGATTGGCGTGGTGCGTTGCGCGGCGATTGACCACGTTCTTTAAGCCGTCGCCCCGGCGAAAGCCGGGGCCCAGGGTCTTTTGCTTTTAAGCCGCTGACACCGGCTTTGTTCGCTCCTCAAGACCCGGCACATTCACGTGCCCTCTTCATGTACGTGGTGACGACGGGGGCTATAAAATCGGATCGAACAACCGCGCCACATGCATCGCAAGCCGCCGCGCGTACGATGCGCTGCCATATTCCTCATGCGTAATCAGCACCGCCCGCTCGAAATCATCGAGCAACATGCGCTCGACATCTTGAGCAAACGCACGATCCACGTTCAACGCACCGATCTCGAAGTTGAGCCGGAATGACCGGTTATCCAGATTCATGCTGCTGACGCACGCCGTATCGTCGTCGACCAGAATCACCTTCTGATGCATGAAGCCCGGTTGGTAGCGATAAATGCGAACGCCTGCTTCGATCGCACTATTGGCATGCAGGGTGGACGCAAGGAAAACCGTGTGATGGTCGGGACGTGAGGGTAGCAGTACGCGTACGTCCACGCCGCGCAGCACGGCCAACCGCAGCGCCGACATGACGGCCTGATCCGGCACGAAATAAGGCGTGGTGATCCACAGTCGCTTGCAGGCGGCATTGATGGCGACGGTGAAAAGCAGCGAGCAGCTTTCCTGCGGATCGGCCGGGCCGGTGGCCGCGATCAGCGTATACGCTTCCCCTTGCGCAGGGCGCGGCGGCAACATCGGCGGCAATTCGCCGGTCACCCAATGCCAATCCACGGCAAAGCTGCGCTGCAGATCCAGCACCGCTGGCCCCGCCAATTGCAGATGGGTATCGCGCCAGGGCGAAAGTGGCGATTTCAAACCAAGGTATTCGTCGCCCACGTTCAAGCCGCCGAGAAAGCCCAGCCAGCCATCCACGACAACAATCTTGCGGTGATTGCGGAAGTTGAGCTGAAAGCGGTTGGGGCGGCGCTGCGTGGCAAAGGGATGGATGCCGACCCCGCCCTGTTGCAGCGCTTCCACATAATGGCCGGGTAGCGCGTGGCTGCCGATGCCATCGAACAAGACGAACACGCGCACGCCCGCCGCCGCGCGTTCCAGTAACGCCTTTTGCATGCGACGGCCAATGCCATCGTCATGGAAGATGAAAAACTGTACGAGGATGCACGTCTGGGCCTGCGCAATCGCGTCGAGCATGGCCTCGAACGCAGCATGCCCATCGATCAGCAATTTCAGTTGCTGGCCGGAATGAAACATACCGTTCACCATCTGCGCAAGGGCGCCATAGCGCTCGCATGAGGGCGGTATGCCGGCACGCTCGCCATCCTGCGATGCTTGCGAAAGGCGTTGCCGATGCGCGCGATGCAAGGTCACATAGCCGGAGAAATGGCTGCGCCCCAGATACAGGTACGGCACCAGCGTCACATACGGCAGCAGCGCCAGACCCAGCGCCCATGCGAACGCACCTTGCGGCGTACGCGTATGCATGACCGCATGCATGGCGGCGAGAACGCCGGCCACATGCAGCAAGAAGGCGAGCAGAGGGAGCAGGTGCGAAAGGCTCATGGCGCGCGCTTCGAATCCTTCTCCCGGCGGGGATGTTTTGAATGAAGCGCAGTCTTGCGGAGATGCGTCATTGGCACAAGGCGTTCGAGCCTTTCGCCTTGCGCCGTTTCGCTTACGGGGCGAGCAGATGGTCGGCCAGTTGCCGCGCCTGCTGGCGAACTTCCGGCATGGCGGTGGACTCCCACAGCGTGCCGCGCAGCATGCTGCCCATCGCGAAAAATCGCGGCCACGCCTGACCGTCGTGCACGATCCGGCCATCGGGCATGGCCTGAAGGCCCAGGCCGAAGGGATCGGGACGGATATGCCCGTTGGTAACCAATTGCTGCAGAAGGGTGTGTTGCGTGCGGCGGATATCGGTATCCAGTCCGGTGCTCTGGATGATCAGGTCCGCATCCAGCGTGTGTTCCTGCGTTGCACCTTTAGGCAGGTAATGCATCTTGAGGCCGCGCTCGGTCGGCGCGACACCATGCAGGTGTCCAGTGAGACGTTGCAGTCGACCTTGTTTTTCCAATTCCATGATGGCCTGTGCGACTTGCGGTGGCATGCGATGCCGTGAGCGCTCCCATGCCCAGCGTGCATGGCGCAGGAAGCGTGCGCGATCGGCCTGTGGCAGCAGCAACCACAGCGCCTGCGTTTGAGGGCGCAGACAATCGATCACGCGGCGCCAATCGTCGGTATGCGTGACCGCTTCGCGCAATAGATGCATCCACGTGCGGATGTCGGGTGCGTCGCGCATCGATTCGATCAGTTCATCGCCGTCTTCGAACGGCAGCGCTGCACTGGCTTGATGCACTTGCGGCAGCAAGCCGTGACGCGAGAGCGCCGTGAAGCGCGCGTTCGGCCACACCGCGGCCAATTCGATGATCACGTCCACCGCCGTCAAACCAAGACCGATGACCACCACGTGATGCGCTTGCGTATCGGGCTTGGCATCGTTGAGCAACAGCCACGGCGCGGTCACATAACGACCGCTTGCCAGCGCGGCCTCATCCACCTGCGCAAGCGGGCGCGCAGGCAGCGTGCCGAGTGCGAGCACGGCAGCCTCGACGGTAGTGGTGGTTTCCCCTTGGAAGATGGTGACGCCGCTGTTTTCGGGCACCATCGCATCCACTTCATACGGCACGATGCGAACGTCGTGACCGTTTTCTTTGGCACGCGTCAGCGCGCTGGCGGTTTCCGCTTCGAGATATTCGCCATACCAACAGCGCGGCAGGAAGTCCGTGCCGGAAATGCTGGGATCGCGCTTTTGCATGTATTGGAGAAACCCGCCCGGACGGCTGGCGAACATGCCCATCGAGGCCGCACGCACATTGAGCAGATGACGTTCCGAACGTGTACCGTACGCCACGCCGCGACCAGGCGTGCCGCCACCGGTGTACCAATCCAGATGCAACGGCTGCGGCAGCGGACGCTCCAGCAATTCGCTGAGCAGCGTAGCGCCCGCGGCGCCGCCGCCAATGATGGCGACGCGTCGAAACATGTCACTCCTTAACCGGTTGGATGAAGCTTGATATCAGACGCGCAGAGGCCCGGCAATCCGCGCACGTTGCGGCGCGCCCCGCCAGAACGGCTCGGATTGGGTTTGCGCGTAACTGGCGTAGTCATCCAGATCGCCGCCGTAGACATGCAGCGTCAGCGCCGTTTCGTGGCGCGAGAGATTGCGGCAACGATGCATGTAGGGCGGGTCGGCGTCGAACCACGTTGCATCGCCCGGCCCCAGCCAGTCACGTCCGCGCAAATGCCATGGCTCGGACGTGGATGCGCGCGACCACGATTCCACCTCGAGCGCGCCGTACAAACTCAATTCAATGCCCCACAAGCCGGCATGATCGTGCGACGGCGAACTGTAGCCAGGCGGCCACGCCATCACCAGCACACTCGCGCCGGGACGCGCACGACGCGCGAGCAGCCAACGCTCAAAGCCCCGGTTGCGCACACGCAAATCGCGCAGGCCATGCCCAAGCGCCTGCGCATCGCGATGTACGATGGCACCTAATTCGCGCGCAAGCGAAGCAAGATCCGGATTTTTTTCGAGCGCGTGTGCAAGTGCACTATCACGTAAAGCCTTGAGACTATTTCGGTATGTACGCATAGGATTCGTAAGCAGACCGGGATGGCCCGCAGTGGAGCATGCACCGCGTTAAATGGTCGTAAGAGGCCGTAGACGGACGCTACCCCGGAGCGGGCGACTATGACTTCCGAGGCATGAAGGTAGGGCGGCATCGGCCTATGCTTAAGACGTGTCAGGCGGCGGTGTGTAAAGCGCAGACGATTTATTAAACCTTTGTGCTGCGTAGCGCATCAGACAGGAATGACGGATGTCGGAGGAACGGACATGATCGAGTTAATGGCAATCGTGGTAGTGGTCGGCATGCTGTGGGTGATCGGCTCGGTGATTGGCCTGATCTTCAAGCTGGTGTTCGGCCTGGTCGGTGGTCTTTTCGGCCTGCTCGCAGGCGCACTGGGATTGGTCATTGGCGGCGTGGTGATGTTGTTTGTGTTGCCACTCATCGCGCTGTCGTTGCTGCCGGTGATGTTGCCTGCGATGCTGCTGTTCGGCTTGGTCTGGGCGATCGTGCACGTTGCGCGCCGTTCGTCCGCCACACCGGTATCGCGCTGATATCTTCACTATCGAAACCTGACCCGGCGACATCCAGCCGGGTCAGGCTTTGCGCATTTTTTACATTTCTTGCAGTGCAAAAGTGACCGGTACGCGTGCCCACGCTTTCACCGCATGGCCGTCGATCACCGCGGCTTGAAATTGCCAGCTCGCCAGCACCTGTTCGCGTGCACTCTTGTCCAATAACGGATAGCCGCTGCCGTGTTCGATCACAACATCGATCGGCTTGCCGTTTTCATCCACCAATACGCGTAACAGCACGGTGCCCTGCATGTGCATGCGCATCGCCTGGATCGGGAATTTGAGCGGCGAAGAACGATAGGTCAGCGATACCACGCCCGGTGCTACCGACGGCGGCGCGACGTTGGACGGCGGTGCGACGACTGGTTTGGCGTCGTGCGAAGGCTCGATGATGGGTGACGTGGTATCTATCGGCGCTACCACGTGTTGCACCTGCGTAATCGGTATGTGCACGGGCGCGGGTGCAGGGACTGGCTTCGTAAAGGGTTTGACCACGATGTCTGGCGGCGGGTGCGGCAGCGGTGGCGGTTCGACGAAGTCGATCGTGGTGGGTCGTGCGGATGCGAAGACGTCTGCGATCTTCGGCGCCAGCGGACGCAGCGCGAAGACGAGCGCGGCAAGGTTGAGGGAGATGGCCGCGCTGAGCGCGGTAACACGCACCATGTCCGGGTGCGCACGACGAACGACAGCCAGGCTTGCGGACGACATACGACGACCTCCTGACGCGACGATGTAGGTTGTATGCAGCGGTTGCGCGACGTGTGGGGACACGTGGGGATCGCGGCCGATGCGGCTTCAGCCTATGCCGGCTTTCCGGGTTTGTGCAATAGCCGTCCAAATTGTGTGAAAAAACAGCAACTTTTTCACCGTCGATGCACGCCGGCGCCATGACAGTGCCTGGACCCCGGGCCACCGGGGTGCACACGGATGTGATGGGGATACCTATTCGGGGATCGTCCTGTTTCATGCTTCACCTCGAGCGGTGAAAAACCCTTCGTTTGCGAAGGAGCGCGTTCACTCACCTTCGAAGAGGGATACGCGAATCATGAAACCATCCATTCAATCGTTCAGATCGTGGAAGGGCGCATGCGCGCTTGTCGTCATGGCCGTATTGGGCGTGTGCGGTGTGACGCAGGCTGCCGATAGCGCAACCACGTTTACACCCAAGGCAGTGGCTGACTTCAACAGCAACGTGCGTCCGCAAGGCGTGCCCACCGATTATCTGGTGACGCCGAACGGTTTTTTCTCGCCTTCCTGCGTGCAGCGGATCAATGAGGGCGAAACGCTGCATGCCGATGGCCGCATCGAAGCGGCGGATGGCAGCGTGCGCATGGCCGCTGCCTGCACGCAAGCACACTATCGTTTCGATGGCACGCGCGTGGAACCCAACGGCAGTTTCTTCATGTCGCCGGTCCAGGCACGCGCCAAGCCCACCATCAATGGCTGGGTGGAAGACGCCAACTATGAAAGCTCGGTCAATATCGGCAAGATCGTCGCGACCTGGACGGTGCCCAGCACGCCGACCAACCAATCCGGGCAGACCGATTATTTCTTCCCTGGCTTGGAACAGAACGACTCCAACCCGGAATCCATCCTGCAGCCGGTGTTGGGCTATGACGCGTTCAGCGGCACGGTGTGGACGCTGTCCAGTTGGAATTGCTGCGTCAGCGGCACCACGTATTACAGCGGCCCGATCAATGTAAACGTGGGCGACACCATTCTCGGCACCACGCAATGCAAAGCGGCCAACAGCTGCAGCACATGGACCATCACGTCCAAGGACGTGACCAGCGGTAAAAGCACTACGCTCAGCACCGATCCTTACGGCAATCTGCTGTGGGTGTTCGGTGGCGTCATGGAAGTGTACGGGGTGAGCAGCTGCAACCAATTGCCCGCCAGTTCGCCGTTGAAGTACTCGAGCATCGGCGTCTACAACACCAGTTTCAGCCAGATATCCAACCCGCCGTGGGGAGCGGATTACCCGGTCGGCGCTACCTCGCCGCAGTGCAGTTACAACGTATCGACGACCTCCAGTAGCGTCACCTTGACCTACTGATCGATACCGGCAGCCTCCCCGCTGGATTCCGGCGGGGAGGCTTTTTGCGGGCAAAAAAAGAACCCCGCGGGGGTGCGGGGTTGCAGGATTAACGGACATCGGGGAGGCGATGTCCGTGGTGGTCATGTTCGTGAAAGCGGTCTTGACGAGGCGTGCAAGCCACGTGATGACGATCTTCACGAAATGAGAGTTGTGACCAATGCCACAATTTTGCTCCATCCATTGCGGAGGTCATCGATGAAAACCACGGATGTCATCAAAGGAGCGGCGTTGTTGCTGTGCGTGGCCTGGCTAGGTATTCCTGCGCCGGCCCGAGCAGCGCAAGACATCAACTGCAAACTGCATTTCCAGCTTTCGGGCTGGTCTGCGTTTTACAAGCGCGCCGAAGGCAGCGGCACGGTGACCTGTGACAACGGCCAAAGCATGCATGTGACTATTCGTGCCGAAGGCGGTGGCTTGACCTTCGGCAAAACCGAGGTCGACAACGGTCACGGGGAATTTTCCGGTGTCTATGACATCCACCAGGTGCTTGGCCACTACGGCGGCGCTGAAGCCCATGCTGGCGCGCAGGAAAGCGCAGACAGCCAGGTGGTGACCAAGGGCAACGTCTCGCTGGCGCTCAGCGGCAAGGGGCGTGGATGGAATCTGGGTGTGGCGTTCGGGGCGTTCATCATCGAGCCGTGAGCGCGTTTAACGATTGGGATGAAGCCGATCTCGTCGTGAACGTCAACTGTGCTGCAAGCCCGGTCAACCCCACCCCAACCCTCCCCTGCACGCAGGGGAGGGAGATGTTTGTGGCAACGTGGCTTTTTTTACTTCTTCTGCGACGGAATGAACTGCGTTCGCACCGCTTCGGCGAGCTGATCCGGCGGCAGCAGGCCCTGGGCGATGATGAAATCGTTGAACGCTTGCCGGTTGAAGTTCTTGCCCAGCGCGAGTTCCGTTTGCAGGCGTAGCTGTTCGATACGCATATAGCCGTAGAAATACGCGGTGGCCTGGCCGGGGCTGTTGAAGGTGTAGCGGTCCAGCTCCTCGCGTGTCATCGCTTCGGAGAGGCCGACGTCGTAACGCAGCACATCATGCGCGCGTTCCTTGGTGATCAGGCCAAGGTTCAACATCGGGTCGAGGAACGCACGCGCCGCGCGCAGCATGCGTAGCTGCAGCGTGACGAACTGGCCGGCGGGCGGTTCGTACGGCAGCATTTCCGCCTCGGCATACAGCGCCCAGCCTTCCACATTGACGCTGTTGAACGCGAATAGACTGCGCGCCAGCGATACACCGCGCTCGACCATGGCCGAATACTGCAACTCATGACCCGGGCGCCCTTCGTGCGCGGTCAGGGTCCACGCGGCCGCTTTGAAGGTGAAGTCGTCGTAGGAGGCTGACGCATCGCCGTGGTTGGCGGGGTTGCCCATGGTGAGTACGAACGTGCCATGTTCGCCGTGATTGTTGATGAGTGGCGGTGGATCCATGTGCGGTGCCGGCTCGGCAGCGGTCTCCGCTTCCGACGCCACGCGCATCTGCATCGCACGCTGCGGCAGCGTGACGATATGTTCGCGGCGGATGATGTCTTCGATTTTGCCGATCACCTGGTGATACCAGGGCTCGACGTCATTTTTGCCGAGTTGTTGCTGCTTGAGTGCCTTGAGCACATCGCGGTAATCGGTGGCCTTGATGCCTTCGTCCTTGGCCACGACGGGCGCCAGCGTCTGCATGGCCGAACGCACTTCGACAAATTCGAGTTGCGCCTGCTTGATGAGATCTTCCGGCGAGATATCGAGGCCGACCTGCTTGAGGTTGTAGGTATACAACGGTTCGGGCAGGCGGAAATCGTTGCGCTGACGCGGCACGATGGTGGTGCGTACCCATGTGTCGTACGCTTTGAGCTGCGCATCCAGTGCATCGAGTGCGGCCTTGCTCTGCGCATTATCGAGTTTGTACTTGGCGAACAGCTGGCGGACGCCTTGCGCGTAACGCGCGCTATTGGAAAGCTGCTGATCCACATTGCCCTTGTAGGGCCCAAGCAGGTGCGGGTCGGAGAGGCGTTCGCTGGTTTGTGCCTCGGCCAGTGTGATGATCGGCGTACATCCCGGCGCCTTGCCCACATAGCATTCCAGGCGGTTGAGCGCATGCGGTTTGCGCCTGGCGTCCACTTCATCGTTCAACAGCGCGAATTCGCCGTTGAAAATAAGCTGGCCTACGTCCTGATACGGCAGCATGTATTTGTGGTTGAGGTCGATGCCTTCGATGTCCAGGTCTGTCGCATGGATCATGATCTGCAGATCCTGGCGAACGTTGGGGTCTTTCTCGGTCGCCAGCGCGCTTTGGAGTTTGCCTTTGACGGCGACCAATGCCGCGCGCTGCCGGGCATCCACATTGGGTTTGAGATCGCTGACCTGGTCGTCGTACGCAGCGAGACCGATTTGCGAAGCATTTTCCGGATTGAACTGCCCCAGGACATCCAGCAGCGGTTTCGCGTCGGCGTTGCTGCGTTGAACCCAGGCGAGCGCGCTGCCCTGGGCATACGCCGATCCGGTGGCAACCAGGGCAATCGCCGCGGTCAGGGCGAGGCGTTTCATCATGACAGAGTCCCTAGAGTGAAGTGCGAGGAGCTTATTCGCAGTGGCGCGTCTTGCGCCATGTACCGGAAGCTGGGTCATTCAAACATGGAACAACCACACGCCAGCGGCCAGCGCCACCATCATGACCGACAGCACTACTTTCACCAGCGCGCCGAACAGCAGGCCCAGCCAGGTGCTGATGCCTACGTGCGCCGAGCGCAGCACGCTCTTGCTGGAAATAAGCTCGCCCGCGACCGCACCGAAGAAGGGCCCGAGAATCAGCCCCGGCAAGCCGAAGAACATGCCTATGACGGTGCCGAGGGTGGCGCCCCACATGGCCGTTGAGCTCGCCCCCACGCGTTTGGCGCCCAGC
The DNA here is from genome assembly GCF_003363155.1 of Dyella monticola. Classification (GTDB taxonomy): domain Bacteria; phylum Pseudomonadota; class Gammaproteobacteria; order Xanthomonadales; family Rhodanobacteraceae; genus Dyella_B; species Dyella_B monticola. The sequence goes on from NZ_QRBE01000003.1 coordinate 117,003, forward strand.
GAGGCGGCGATGAAGTCCACCGCTACGCCGAACGCGGCCATGACGCCCAGGACGATCACCCAGGTCGTGCTCAGGTGGTGGTAGTCATCCAGCGCCGCAGCCAGCCACAGGCCGCCGAAAATCATCGGAATGCCGGGCAGGGCAGGTATGAATGCGCCGATCAGGCCGCCCACGATCAAGGCGAGCGCAAGCGCGTAAAGGGCGATGTCCATCAGCAGCATGCGGTGTCCTTAGGTGGTGCGATCGGCCACAATAGTCTGTCGCCACGTCGCGGCGAGCAAGCCGCAGGCTAAACCCGTGTCAGACAAGCGCACCGTGCTCAAGGCCGATGAATTGGGCCGCATCGAAATCGTAGAGCGTGAGGGCGTGCGTTGCATCCGTCGCGACATCCGCGCTGCGCGCTGGTGGGCACGCCTGTTTGCCTATCGCGCCGCCAAGCGCGAAGCACGCGCGCTGGCCACGTTGCAGGGTATCGATGGCGTGCCCGCATTGCTGGAGTGGAACGGTCATGAGCTGCTGCGCAGCTACATCGACGGCCGCCCGATGCAACAGGCGCAACCGCGCGAACCGGCTTATTACCGCGATGCCTTGCGCCTGCTTGCGCACCTGCATCGGCGCGGCATCGTGCACAACGACTTGGCCAAAGAGCCCAATTGGCTGGTGCGAGCGGATGGTCGTCCGGCGCTGGTCGATTTCCAGATCGCCTGGACGCGCGGGAAACGCGGGCGCCTGTTCCGCTTGCTGGCGCGCGAAGACCTGCGTCATCTGCTCAAGCACAAACGCACGTATTGCGCTGCTGCGCTCACGGCGCGGCAGTGGACGATGTTGAATACGCCTGCGGCGCATTCACGCCTGTGGCGAGCGACGGGTAAACGGCTCTACAAGCTGATTGCGCGCAAGGTGTTTGGGTATTGGGATAACGAGGGGAAAGGGCGCGTGCGCGATTGAGCGGTTACCGGTCTATTCGCTGGAGCTTCGCACTACGTTGCAGTCATTCCGGCCTGCGCCGGAATGAAGAGCAAAAAATGGCGCAGCGAATTACTTCTCGACAAACGCCCGCTCGATCACATAATCACCCGGTTCGCGCGTACGCGGTGATGCCTCAAACCCGCGCGCATCCAGCAACGCGCAAAGATCATCCAGCATCACCGGACTGCCGCATAGCATCACGCGATCCGTCTGCGGGTTGAGCATGGGCAAGCCGATGGCTGCGGCCATCGCGCCATCCACGATGTTGTCCGTGATGCGTCCGCGATTGCGGAACGCCTCGCGCGTGACGGTGGGGTAATAGATCAGCTTCTCGCGCACCAGCGCACCGAGATACTCATGATTCGGCAGCTCGTTCTCAAGATAATTGGCATACGCAAGGTCGTTGATGTTGCGCACGCCGTGCGCCAGCACGATCTTGTCAAAGCGCTCGTAGGTATCCGGGTCGCGGATGATGCTCATGAAAGGCGCAAGTCCGGTACCGGTGCCAAGCAGGTACAGGTGTTTGCCGGGTTTGAGATCGGTCAGCACCAGTGTGCCGGTGGGTTTGCGGCTCACGGTGATGCGGTCGCCCGGCTTAAGGTGCTGCAAACGCGAGGTGAGCGGGCCGTTTTCCACCTTGATGGAGAAGAACTCCAGGTGTTCCTCCCAACTGGCGCTGGCGATCGAATACGCGCGCATCAGCGGGCGGCCTTCCACTTCCAGGCCGATCATCACGAACTGCCCGCTGTCGAAGCGGAAGCTCGGATCGCGCGTGGTACGAAAGCTGAAAAGGCTGTTGTTCCAGTGATGAACGTCAATGACTTGCTCGGTCGCCAAAGCCACCATGGTGTTGTCTTCTCGGATTGTTGAACGGGGATGACGCTGCTTGGACAGCGTGTTCACTCGCGGGGAGGGCAGGGCCATTGCCTTGCGAGTACCGTGTATGCCACGGGTCAGGGTGCATAGATTACGGCATTTGACCCATGCCCGCGTTAAAGAACCCCTCCTGGGTGGGGGCAGGCCTTACGGGGGCAACGGGAGTGCGTGGCACGGGGTTCTGGCTCTGCGGCATCACGGATGTCGATTTGCCTGCCTCCCATTCGTCATTGGCAAGCACGGTTCGTCGTCGGGCCCGATACATCTTCACGCCCGGCAGCGAACGCTCAGCCATCCGCGCCGCAACGAGGGAGCCCGAGAAGATGAAAAACGCCCAGTCTTTCAGCCACCTGTTTGTGCCATGCATGCTTGCGGTGCTGGTGAGTGGCCAGGCCGCTGCCGCCCAGCCGGCGCAGCAAAGCTATCCGGCCATGGCACCGCTTTCCCAATACCTGATGGCCGACCGCGCCGCCGAAATAAAGCTGGCGCGTAGCGCCGCCCCGGCGGCCATTTCCGATCACGCCACCGTGCTGGTGCTCGAGGCGCATGGCTATGTAACGGCGGTAAAAGGCACGAACGGCTATGTGTGCATGGTCGACCGGTCATGGTCGTCTCAATTGGACGCGCCCACGTTCTGGGATCCGAAACTGCGCGGGCCGACGTGTTTCAACCCACCGGCCGCCCGATCGGTGCTGCCCATCACGTTCAAACGAACGACGCTGGCGCTGGGCGGCCAATCCAGGGAGGAAATAAAGAAGGAAATGGCCGCTGCGTTCAACGCCGGGCAGTTGCCTGCGCTGGAACCCGGGGCGATGTCCTACATGATGTCCAAACAAGGTTTTCTCGATGATCAGGCCGGCCATTGGATGCCGCATCTGATGTTTTACACGGCCGGCAATGTGAACTGGGGTGCTGACCTGGCTGGATCGCCCGTGATGTTGAACACGCAGTTTCGCGACGGGCCGTACCCGATCAACGTATTGATGATCACCGTCGGCAAATGGTCCGATGGCACGGCAGCTCCCGCGATGTAAGCAACATCAGGACAGCACCGGGCGGGTATCGATGCCCGCCTGATGGAGCAGCTGTTCCAATGGCCCCAGCCAAGGCCGGTATTTCTCCCACCGGCCGACCGCTTTGGCGTGCAGCGGCTCGCGCACCTGCGCGGTGCTGGCCGTCGCCACCGCGGCGGTGTTGTGCTGGAAGCTGAGGCAGGCGTCGTTCCATTCCAGCTCGCAGTGCGCGAGCAGCCGGCGCGTCGTGGGTTCCTGTTCGGCCACCAGCGTTTCGTAATTCACCTCAAGGATGCGTCCCGGCAGCACCGCGTTCCAATGCGCCATCATGCGATCGAATTGAATGTAGAAGCGGCCGATATCGAGCAGGTCGAAGCTGTAGCCATGGAAGGACGAGTTTTCCATGAACATTTCGCGGAAATTGCTCAGGCATGTATCCAGCGGATGGCGACGCAGGCAGATGATCTTGGCCTTGGGCAACGCTTTGGCGATCAGCCCAAGATATAAGAAGTTATGCGGAAGCTTGTCGATGAAGCGCGGTTTGAGCGCCGTTTGCGGGCGCGTGCTATCCACATAGCGCAAGCCAAGACGCTCCCAGTCCAGTCGATGCGACTGCTCGATCAACGCCGGGCCCAGGCGTGCCTGCACGCCCTCCGGTGCCAGCCGCTCCAGCTGCACGCCGAAATTCATCAGCTCACCGGCGGAATAGACATCCGGATGGCTGGAAAGAATGCGTTCCACCAAAGTAGTGCCCGAGCGTGGCATGCCGACAACGAAGATGGGTTCGTCGCTGCCGTAGCCGGAGCCGGTCGATACGGTGGGAAACGCTTTGATCAGCGCATCGACCATGGCGCTGTCCTGCTCGGGCTGATAAGCCACCTGCTGGCGCGCTGCCGTCTTGCCCAAGCGCATATGCTCGAAGGCGTTAGCGTAGTCGCCAAGGTCCTCGTATTCCTTGCCGAGTGCGCCATGCACATGGATTTGCGCATCGACGTCATCCGGGTGTGCAGCCAGCAATGCATGCAGGGCTTCGATGTGATTGCTATCGGCCGTTTGCCGGCGCACGCGCGAGCGAAGCCCATAAGCACGCCAATACGTGGGCATGCGTTCGAGACAGGCGTCGAACTGTGCTTCGGCCGCGTCGACGTTACCGGTAAAGGTGTACGTCAACGCCGCATTGAAATGGCTGATGGCGTTATCCGGCGCCCATGTCAGCACTCGAAGGAACAGCGCATGCGCACGCTCATGCGCATTGCACTGCATATAGACACCGCCCAGCGCATCCAGCGTCATCGGACTGGCCGGCGTCAGCGCATAGGCGATATTGGCAATCTGCAGGGCTTCGCCATAGCGCTGGGCCTGTGCCAGCGCGCGCGCGAAATGCGTGGTGTATTCAGCGCTTTTGGTATTTAGCACGACGGCGCGATTGAGATGCTCGAGCGCGCGACTCAACTGCCGCGTATCCAGACAGGCCAGTCCGGTCAGATAGTGGGCCTGCGCGTTATTGGGTTCCACCTGCGTTGCTTGCAGGGCAAGTTGACCGGCCTGCGCAACGTCGCCTTGCGCATAAGCGCGTGTTGCGTCGTTGAGCAATGTCGAGGCGGGCGAAAGGTTTTGGGGGCCAGTGGTCACGGCGAGTCTCGGTCCGATGCTTCTTTGCGAACGACGATCCGGTGGACACGTTTTCCAGAAGAACGATTCATGCCCTCCTCGTCGAGGAGCAGAGTATGTCCGATGCAGGCGTCCAGTACCAAAGCGCGATCGAATGAGGCGTAGAGGCGATCATGCTCGTCTCGCATTGATTCACCATCCGTCACCCGCCAGGTGAGAAGGAGGGTGCCATGCGGTTGGAGGATATCGAGCAATCGCTGCGTCGCCCTGCCGATCTGCCCGGGATGCACGTGCATGATGACGGTTTCGCAAAGCACATTGCGAAACTGATGGGATGGAATGGGTTCCAGTTCAGGTAACGCCGCCTGCGTAAAGCACAGGCCAGGGTGCCTCAGGCCTGCCTGCGCGAGCAATCCCGGCGAAGCATCGTAGCCCACGGCATCGAAGCCATGCGCATTCATCCATGCTACATCGCGACCGGAACCGCATCCGATATCGGCAGTCAGGCCATGCGTGAAGTACGTCTTGATGAGCGCATAGAGATCGTCCGGCGAGGGCTGTGTTTCCCAGTCGGCGGCAAATGATGCTGCCTCGGTGTCGTAGGCATCGATCGTGCTTTTGTCTGCCACCTGAAAATCATCCTCATCCACGTTGAAATGCCCATGCGATCGAGCGACGGGAAAAATCACCGACGTGCACGCTGCGATACACCGGAATGGTGACCTGCAGAGGCATGTTCCCCGGCGGGTCTACCAAAATACAGCGTAGGCGTTGTGCCAAGCATCTTGCGGAAAGCCGCGATGAATGCGCTCGGCGCGTTGTAGCCGGCTTCCTGCGCGGCGTATGTGATTTTCACGCCTTCACCAAGCAAACGCATGGCGTGCATCAATCGAAGCTGCTGCCGCCATTTGCCGATGGTCATCGCGGTTTCTTCCTGGAAGATTCGCTCGATGGTTCGGCAGCTTGCGCCACACTTCTGGCAAATCTGCGCTAACGACTGGCGGCTTCCGGGATTTGCCATCAGCACTTCCGCGACACGCATCGCTCGCGGATCGCTCACGCTAGGGAGTTGCAGGGGCACGGTTTGTACGACCATCAATTGGTCGATGATGACATCGATCAGATGCCGTTGTGCAAGCACGCGGTTTTTGAGCGTGCCCGCCGCGCAGGCTTCGAGAATCAGTTCCTTGAGCAGCGGCGAGATGTTGACCACACAGCACGATCGAGGCAGTGCCTTTGCCATGCGGGGCTTGAGATAAAGCGTGCGCATGGCAACCGGCCCCGACATGGCGACGGTGTGCGCCACGCCCTTGGGTATCCACACACCGCGATGGGTAGGCACCACCCAGCTACCTTCTTCGGTCTCTACGGTCATCACGCCGCGGGTGGCGTAAACCAATTGATCGCGATCGTGAAAGTGCAGCGGAATAACATGGTTCGGGACGTAATTGCGGGTAAGCGTGACGATCGCATCGCCCGTGCTTGCGAGGCGATCGAATGTGCCGGGTTGTCGTTTTTTCGACATTTATTGGCATGTTATCGATGGATCGACCATCCGGCAATGACTATGCTGGTTCCATCTTGCTGATCGCATGGGAGCGGGATGTTATGGCAAATCTAGCGCGTAATTACGTATCTGCCGCCATGGCGATGGTGATGCTTGGCCTGGCGCCGCATGCAACCGGTGCGGCATCCCCTGCATGCATCGATGCGGCAAGCCGGCAGTTGGATTTTTGGGTGGGTAACTGGACCGTTGGTGCGGCCGGTTCATCGCCGACGGCGCACAGCAAGGTTTATCTCGCGCTGGACAAATGCATGGTGATCGAAAGCTGGGACGGCGGACGAGGGCACCGTGGTGAGAATATGTTTGCCTATAGCGCAGACGACAAAAGCTGGCACGGTTTGTTTGTCGACAACGAAGGACGTGTGCACGTCTTTTCCGGCGGAAAGGCCTCGCCGGGGCAGGTCGAATTCACCGGACCGAGCGCCGGGCCGAAGGGTGCAACGGTGCTCAATCGCGTGACGATCGTTCGCATCCGTGCTGACAAGGTCGAGCAGACGTGGGAGAAGTCCACTGACAATGGGGTGACGTGGTCGGTGGCTTTCCGCGGTGAATATTCACGAGCCCATCCTTAGGTTCGTTGGACATCGAGGTTTTCCGCGAGTTCGAAGCAGCCTCTATGGGCGAGGCGCAAGCAGCTCGCTGAGCGTATCTCGTCCCTCACCGCGAACGAGATGCGGGTAGCGCAAGCCGTCGTGGTAGTTGATATGTAATGCAAGGTTCTCGCCGAGATTCTCGGCGAGCAGTTCGATCGCCATCGTCTTATCTCGCTTTGCTGCGATGACCGCCGCTTTGAGCGCATCGCCGGAGAACGTCTTGCCATTGATCGCAATGACCTTCATTCCCGGAGCAAGTCCTGCCACAAACGCGGGTTTGTTCCATACCACGTCTTCGACGTCTCCATCACTACCGATGACAGCGCCGATGGAATAGGTGAGATCGGTGGCGTGGTTGGATTCATTCATGTCTGCCGACGGTTCATCGGTGTAAACCAGCTTCCAGCCATGCGATTGGATGCCGCCGGTCAATGGGCCATGTCCATCCAACCGGGCGCGAAGGTAGGACGCCCAGTCGAACGGTGCGATGGCATTGAGCGTGTTGACGACGTCTTCAAACGAATAGGGATTAACGGCAAAGCTGCCGTTTTGCATGCCGAAAAATATTTTGCAGAAATCATCCAGACTACGCGTGTCATGGCTCAGCGCGCGCAGTTGGCCGTCGACATCGAGCCAGATCATCATTCCCGCGCCGTAATAGTCGTAGGTGGCCTGGTAACTTATATACGTTGCGCTCGCGCGCATTGCAGGATCGTTCGTGGTATCTCGCACCGTGCGCCAACTGGCCAGGCCGGGGCGGCCTGTATCGAATGTTGCCGCTACGCTGGCGATCATGTCCCTGGCTTGCTCGGGCGTCCAAAGCCCCGCGCGCGCGGTCATGACGTATCCCATCAATCGGGTCTGTCCTTCGTAAACCCAGAGCGAACCATCCTGCAAAGGTTCGTTGAGATTGGCGGTGTCTTGGTCAGCGCCGCGACGATACTTGCCATTCCAGGAATGATTGAGCTCGTGCGGGAGCAATTCGTACTGCGGTATGTGCGCGCTCTTATGCTCAAAGTAATCGGCGCTGGCGCCGAGTTCACTGGAACGGTGATGCTCACGTCCAATCCGGCTTAGCTTGTCACTCAACGCCAGCAAGAAGTCGTAGTGATCGTAGTGGCGCGCGCCGTAGAGCCGATACATTTGTTGCACGAGATTCTTGTAGGCTTCGATCTGATCTGCCGGGACATTGAGGTATTGGGGGTCGTCCGCAAAGATATTCAGATGTACAGCGGCTGAGGCGCCCGGGTCCAGGTCGATCCGTTTGAAATATGTCCCCGCATACACGGGCGAGTCCACCAGATCGTCATAGTCGATGGGTGCATAGACAACGGTGTTGCCGGCAATGGATGCGACGTTCAACGCCGTGGCTGATTGCCAGCCTGGCGGATACGTTACGCTCGCTTGGGCGCGGATGCGGTCTGCGTAATAACCCGCTGGATAAAGGCTTACCGTGTTCCACTGCAAATCGAGCATTTCCGGCGTCATGACGATGCGTCCCTGGCTTTTATCCAGCGGCGAGAGAAACTGGAAAGCAGCGTCGATGCTGTGAGCGCCTGGCGGCACGGTGACATGAAATGCATAAACGTTGAGCGTATCGCGGACCCAATCGAGCCGCTTTCCATTGGCCGTCATGACCAGCCCGGCCAGCGCGTCGATCGGGCCAATGGGCGCATGCGTGCCGGGAATCCATTGCGGATACAGCAGCGTCAATGCTCCGGGGCGTGCCGGGATGGTTTCATGAACACTAAAAATCCGATGTTTTAGATCGGTGGCGTCTACCGCTATTTTCAGCGTGCCCGCCGGATAATCCTGATTTTTCGGTACCGGTATTTCGCCCGCTGAGCTGACGTTGGCTATGCAAAGAGCGGCGAAAAGGGCGGCGGCGATGGGAAGGCGGCAGTTCAAGGTGATCTCCCTGGCTAAACGCAATAGGCCTTCTGCGTTGGACGCGCACCACGTAAAAAGCGTTTAAATCGACTTCAATGGCCGGCATTGTGGACACGTTGAGTAGCTTCAATCAGCGAGAGGCGCTCTACGCTTAACCCCTCCTTCTTACAGAGGGACAGAATTCCCCGCGGCCCTACCATGTGGAATAGACCGACAATCACAATCGAAGTGCTTTTCGAGGCAAGCATGGTTTCGAATCGCGGTAGCCATGCTTTATTTCGTCTAAAGGTAAGTTCTTCAGCGAGTTCGGGATAGTCGCGACTGTAGCGCTCCACCTCGGTCGATGCTGGAGCTTGATTGCCTGCGGCCCAATCAACATAAATGTTGCGGTTGGCGTCCGTTGATCGTCACACCATGCGGTGTATCCACACGCAAGTAGTACCAGCTTTCACCCGTAAGTAAGCTGCGTTGGAAGTACAGCGATTCACTGCGGAGGGTTCCACTATCACAATCCGTGGCGCTTTCGCAGACTACGTACACTAGGTCCCTTCGCCTGTAGGCTTGGCAATCGATTCAATCTCCACTGAGATTCGATTGGCAAGATCTAAGAGGCCTTTCTTTACGCGGCGTGCGAATAGGGCTCAATTTTCGCCAGTTGGTCGCCAATCTGATCTTTGGTCATGGCGCGATCGAAGTCGTCCTGCAGGCCCGTCCAAAAGCCCTCGCTCGTGCCAAAGAACTTGGCCAGGCGCAGTCCCGTATCGGCGGTTATGGAGCGCTTGCCGGCGATGATTTCGCCGATGCGCGTTTGCGAAATGTCGATGGATTTGGCGAGCCGGTAGGGTGTTACGTCCATGGGCTTGAGGAACTCCTCAAGCAGGATCTCACCCGGATGCGGGTAGGGTATGGTGCGCATTGTTACACCTTCCTCATTCTGTCTTATTCGGTCTTGGTCTTACTTGTCTCGGTCGTGCGTCACTTCAGTGATAGTCGACAATCTCCACATCGTACGCATCACCGTCACGCCATTTGAAGCAAACCCGGAATTGATCGTTGATCCGAATGCTGTGTTGACCTTTCCGGTCACCTTTTAGCGCTTCAAGTCGGTTGTTCGGCGGTATGCGCAGATCGTCCAGTGTGGCGGCACGTTGAAGGATGGCCAGCTTGCGCATGGCTACACCTTCGATATTGACCCACCGACGAAATCGCTTGCCTTCGAACAGTTCCCTTGTCGCTTTGTCGCGGAAAGTCCTTATCATGGGCGAATACTACCGAGGTGCGGTAGTAACGTCAATCGATACTATGTGTTTCACGTGGATAGCTGGCCGGTGCTGATCGCGAAACCGTGCATCGGTAAGAACGTCGAACTGCAGATAGGGCGAGAAAGGATCGTGCCGACTTAAGTACCTCGAAGGTCCCAGATAAAATCGTCTGCGATGGTTACCGGTGCGGCCCTCTTCGTGACGAGCCACTGCATGTTGCACGTAGTCGCTAACCGTCGCCACGCCTTCCTGCTCGGCTCGGCGCAACGCCTGTTCCTTGAACTCCTCGCTGTAACGTTGCCGGGTTTGCTTCACACCTGTCTTCTGCTTCATGGATCACCTCGGATAGCGAATTGAATCGCTTAACCGGGTGTCCGCGGAAGAGGGGCAAGATCACTCCTTCTTTAAGCTGCTGAAGAACGATTCGGCCACCGAGTTATCCCAGCAGTTGCCGCGTCGACTCATGCTGACCTGAAGCCCGTGCTCGCGACAGAAGCGACGCCAATCATCGCTGCCGTATTGCACGCCTTGGTCGGAGTGAATGACGACCTCCGCCGTGGGGCGTCGCCGCCAGATCGCCATTAGGAGAGCATCCAAGGCCAGTTCGCGTGCCAGGCTGGATTTCATCGACCAGCCGATCACCGCGCGCGAATACAGGTCGATGACGACCGCCAGGTACAACCAACCTTCGGCGGTGCGCAGGTAGGTAACGGCTTACGCCTTGTTCGCGCAGCCACGCATACAGGCTGTGCGTCGACATCCCCAAGCGCTCTGCGACCTCCGAAACGGGATAACCGCGCTCGGTAACTTGCTTGACCGCCTCAGCCTTGAACTCGTCGGTGAAACGTTTGCTGGTCATAGATCCTCCGATCCTCAATAGACACTATCAGGTGTCTACGGAACCGGGGGCGTACCACCGCTCGCGGGCGCGAGTTCACGAGAGGGTTCAAATTCCGTTAGGGCTTCAGGATGTGCATACGCAATGGCTCTTGCTGCGAGCTCTTGCTATTTTGCAGGCATGCCAGCTGTTGCTCAGAGCGCGAGACGGGCAATTGAGTGCATTCTGAAAAACGTAGGCCCCTGGAAAGGCGGTCTGCTCGTAAGAGAACCTGGGAGCGGGGATAAGGTTTGGGGGAAACTTGGATCCACGGCGCTGTTGGCCGCCAGCCTGACAGTGCCGGCATTCAACGGCCACTTTGAAAAGCAGCGGGAGGCTCTGTTCCGAAGCATCTCTTCTGCACAGGAGGCCGATGGCTCTTTCTGTTGCAATCCGGGATCGGACCGCGCAGATGGGAAAGGTATTGATTATTATCCAGGCGAAGCTTTGGTCGCTCTACTATTGAACGCGCAAGCGGGGGATCGAGAGAAGCTTAAGCTGGTTAATGTTGCTTTCGAATACTACAGAGATCACTTTAGAACGAAGCCGACGACAGCGTTCGTCGGTTGGCATGCGGAAGCCTGGTCCCGCGCAGCATCGCTGTGCGGTAATTCGGATTATGCCGCCTTCGTCTTTGAACAAGTTGATTGGCTGCTTGGACTTCAACTCACAGATCGCAGCCGGGATGGGCTAAATGGTGGCTTCATCGTGCAAACCGCCGTACCACCAAGTGTCTCATCCGTGGTTTATACGGAGGCGGTAGTAAGGGGGCTTGCCGCAGCGCGGCGTCTAGGCGACACGGTTCGTATGGAGCGCTATAAGAAGTCGGCCCTAGCCGGATTGAGGTTTTGTTTGCAGCTTATAGTGTCTCGGGAGCAGGCTGGTTTTCTGGAAGAGCCAGATCGTGCCTATGGCGGCGTCACTGGCTCTCTGCATACTTTCGACGTTCGGGCGGATCACGTACAGCATACGATCACGCTGTTGCTGGCGACACTCGAGCAGGCTGCATCTTTGGATATTGCATAGGGGCAGATCGATGCGAACCGTATTGATAGTTGTTGGGGTGCTGGTCCTGATGGCCTGGTTGGCGGTTGCGGGTTCGTCGATTTATGGCCTGGTGATTACGAACCGTATGTCTCAGGCGGCTGGCCCGCTCGTCACTCACCTTGGTTATGCATGGGACGCCGACAGTTGGAAGGAGCATTGGATGTTCCACAATTCCTACACGTTGATATGCGGGTTACTCGGATGTTTGGGAGCAATATTATTGGTCCGCCTGAAGCCGATTGGCTTTCTGATTGAGGCTATCGCTAGTCTTCTCTGGTTTCTACTTCCGTACGGCCTAGCGATATTTGGGCTTCGCAGATTTGGGTATGAATTTGTGAGGTTCGGCAGTAACGTTCAGCTGCTGGGATTGTTTATCGCGTTTACTGTGGGATACCTGGTCATCACTCGGCGAGTGCGTGCGGCGGACGCTCAGAAGTCTTAGCGATCGGAATGATCAGTGCCGAATAGTTACGCTACGCTATGGATTCAGACTTAATGACGGACGGAAGACGTAGGGGACATATGACAAGCTATGAAAACTGGATGGGCTTCGGCCTTTGCATCGTTGGCTTTGTAGTTTTGTGTGCGATGAAAGGCAATGAGCCCTGGCGGCACAGCAATTTGTTGGTTGGCATCTTCCTTGTGTTGCTTGCGTCGCTGGCGTTCGGTCTTTTTACGGACATGGGAACTTTATTCGACCTGCTGGCTCAGTCTAAAAAGATTGACCAGACGACGCACGACAAGGCTAAGAGCATTGCCGCTGTGTGGGCGTTCGTGTTTCCTGGTGTTATCGCGGCTATCGGTGCGAACCTAATTACAGGCTGGTTTACGTCAAAGAGATCCAGCGAATGATGAAAGCCGATGTTGAGTGATGTGGCTTCGCTGGTAGACAGCCAATTCACTTCAAAGCACTTAGCCCGGCATGTGCGAGTGTGAAGGCCGCCGACGCTCGGGCTCTCATTGGTGCAGCGGACTGCTGGCAAATTGGGTGCGTGCGCTCTCGGCCGATGCCGGGCGGTGAAGTCACAGCGCCGCGTGTAGGTCCACCAGTGTGATCATCAACAGCAAGGGGTCAAGCGGAGACGGGTCGAATCCGAGCCGCTCGTAAAATGCCTTGGCATCGGCCGAGAGCGCATGCACCAGCATACCGCGCACGCCAATCGCGTCGGCGGCCTGAAGGACACGACGGGCGGCATCTTGCACGAGGGCACGACCGATGCCCTTCCCTTGCTGCGATTGATCTACCGCCAAGCGACCGAGTACCACCACAGGAATCGGGTCTGGCATGTTGCGCCGGAACCTGCCCGGTGCAGCATCGACCGTTACAGCACTGGCCGCCAGGGCATAGTACGCCACTACACGAGCACCTTCGCAGACGACGAACGTGCGGGATGCGCCGCTGCTCTGGTTTTTCAGAGCACGCCGCTTCAGCCAGATGTCCAATGTCTCCACGCCCGACTGAAAGGGCTCCACATCGTGGTGTGGACCGAGCGGTTCGGGCGCGGCAAGGGTCACACCTTCTCCCAGGGAGCCGGGGTCTGCATGGTTTTGCGCAGGCGTTCATTCGGCCGGGGCGGCATGTCTAGGCGGGCCAGAAAGGCGGCGTAAGCTTTCGCGCTGGCCGTAATGGCGGTTCGATCCAATAGTGCTTCTTCAGCGGCCGCACGCGCAGCGTCCAGCACGAACGATGTGCGATTCTTGCCTCGCGCCTTGGCCGCACGGTCGATCAAGCTCCGTTCCTCGGGCTTGATCCGAAGATTGAGCGTTTCCCGCTTGGAGTGGTCTGTGGTGGTAGCTGGCATGGCGCAGGCTCCTATGTTTCGCCCAGTCTACCACGATGTAACGACATCGTCATTACAGCCATCGATAAGGCGCTCATTGCTTGCGCCCTGGTGGCCCCGAGCCTTGGCTATATCGCGTTGCCTCTGGAGCCGGTATGGGTCGCCTTTATCAACCGGCGTGCGCTTATGGCGCGACAGCCACGCTTCACTTTCAGCACCCCGCCCGGGCCCAACGTCGATATCCCAATCCGATTAAGTAGTCACGATTGGTATTAGCATTTTGCGGCCTGTTAGGCAGCGTCTGAAAGCGTAGTGCTTACATCCTCAAAGCGTTGTCCTTGCCGATCTCTCTTAGAGGCGTTGCGGTTGCGCTTCGTTGCTATGGCTGCCCCTGGGAACTTTTTCTCATTGCGTTCGCGGAATGATTTGCTGCGAGTGATGCTATGCAGGTTCTCGGGATGTAGATTGGCGTACCGCTTCAGCATCTTCCAGTCTTTGTGACCAGTCACCAGCACCACTTGCTCTATCGAAAATCCGGCCTCAAACAATCGACTCGTGGCTTCATGTCGCAAGTCATGAAAGTGCAGATCCTTGATCTTCAATTTCTTGCAGATTCTTCGAAAGGCCGTCCCCACAGACCGCGGGTTGTAGGGAAAAACGCGATCAGTCCCCTTCGAAAGGCGGGCTTGCGTCTGCAATATCCGCCATGCGTCAAAGCCAGTGGCATCCAACAGCGGAACCTTCTGGTTATTTCCCTCTTTCTCTCGAGGATCTTTGCGGTCCCGAACGAGAAGAGTGCGTGTTGCTTGATTTACGTCCTCCCGCGTGAATCGACAGATCTCATCTTCCCGCATGGCTGTCGCAATCGCGAACGGAACGATTCTATCTATCGGGATGGTCTGTCGCGGATTGTTCGCAGCGTACTCAATAATTCTGCTGATCTCGTCAGGCGTGGGTCGTCGGTCACGCTCGCGTGACTTTCCAACCAACCCGAGTCTCTTGAGCGCGATGCGCGCGAGCGCGATGGATTCCGTCGAAACATCAATCCCGTGAACCGCCGCAGCGTGAGACAGAATCGTCCGGATATAACCGATATCCATGCTCAACGTCGCAGGGCCGGCTCCTTCTTTCGCGCGGTTCCTCCCAAATTGGATGAAGCGCTCGCGCCCTAGATCGCGAATCTGAACTTTTCCAAGTTTTTCCCTGAGCAACTCAAGTGAAAATCGTTTGGTGCGTCGAGGGGATTTGCCGACCTCGTGCATGTCGGTGAGATGTAGATCGATGAGGTGCTCAAAAGTCGTTGGATCAACGCATGTACGACTGGTCGGCTTCTCTCCTCGATCAATCCTGCGCTCGGCATCCAGTGCCCAGCTATCCGCATCTTTTCGGCGCCGGAAAGTCTCACTAAGGTAATGACCCTTGCGTCTAACTTGGACGCGCCAATTACCCGAGGGAAGTTGCAGGAAGGTGGCCATGGAGTGCGTTCCGTGTGCGCTATGTGTGCACAGAGGGGTCGTAGTGAGGCATATTTCAGCGTTCTACAGTGCACACGAGCGTGCACAAAAGCGTTCCTATGTCCCTGATTATACAGCGTAACTATATGAATTCAAAACGGAATATGATTTCCGTGGCCCCGATGATGGATTGGACGGACCGGCACTGCCGTTACTTCCATCGCCTGCTTTCGCCCAACACGCGCCTGTACACCGAAATGGTGACCAGCGCGGCGCTGGTGCGCGGAAAGCAGTTGCGATTGCTCGAGCACAGCCAGCAGGAGCATCCGGTCGCGCTGCAGCTGGGGGGCAGTGATCCGCACGAGTTGGCGCAGGCCGCGTGTTATGGCGCGCAGGCCGGCTATGACGAGATCAATCTCAATGTCGGTTGTCCTTCCGACCGGGTGCAGTCAGGGCGTTTCGGTGCGTGCCTGATGCGTGAACCGGCGCTGGTGGGCGATTGCGTGAAGGCAATGCGCGATGCGGTGTCTGTGCCGGTGACAGTGAAGTGCCGCATCGGGGTGGATGATCAGGACGACTACGCGGACCTGCAACATTTCACCGAGACGATGCTTGAGGCGGGCGTGCAAGTGCTGGTGGTGCACGCGCGCAAGGCGTGGCTGCAGGGTTTGTCGCCGAAGGAGAATCGCGAGATCCCGCCGCTCGACTATGCGCGTGTCTATCGCCTCAAGCGCGAATTTCCGCAATTGGTCGTGGTAATCAATGGCGGTATCACCACGGTGGCGGCGATACGCGAGCATCTTGCGCAGGTCGATGGCGTGATGCTGGGGCGTGCGGCGTATCACGACCCGTATGTGCTCGCGCGGGTCGAGCAGGCGCTGTACGGTGTGCCGCTGCCCACGCGCGAAAGCGTGTTGCAGCACATGCGTCCCTATGTGGACGCGGAGCTGGCGCGCGGCACCGCACTCAAGCACATCACCCGTCATCTGCTGGGGCTATACCAGGGCGAGCCGGGCGCACGTGGTTTTCGGCGCGTCCTGAGCGAAGGCGCGCACCTGGAAGGCGCCGGCTGGTCGCTGATCGAACGGGCGATGGCGCCGATGCGGATGGCGGCGTGAAGAGAATCTGACGGGCTTTGCACGGTACCCGCTTAGGGCCCTGGATTCGGCCGTCCGGTCATTATTCAGCCCAGGTTGCGCAGTATGTTCCGTCGGCCGGGGTCTCCGGCACGCAAGCACGGAACTATGGCTTTGAAGCAATTCGCATGGATAGTCGCGGCCGGGCTGCTGCTCGCCGGCACGGCTGTCGCGCAGTCGTCGCCACAGGCCGGCATGAGCCTGGACGAGGCTGTCACGCAAGTACAGCAAAAGGTGGGCGGCAAGGTGCTGTCGGCCGAGCCGCGCCACATCGGGCGCAATAAGGTGGAGTACCGTATCAAGGTGCTTACGCCCGAAGGGCATGTGCGCGTTTTCAGAATGCCCTCTGATGCCACCCGTGTGCCGCCTGCGGCACAATCCCCCAAGAAGTTCCCCAACGGCGGAAGCAAGAAGGAGAAACACTGATGCGCATCCTCCTGGTCGAAGACGAAGCGCCGCTGCGTGAAACGCTGGCGGCCCGACTCAAACGCGACGGGTTTGCCGTAGATACCGCCCAGGATGGCGAAGAGGGCATGTACCTGGGTCGTGAAGTGCCGTTCGATCTGGCCATCATCGATCTGGGTCTCCCGAAGATGTCGGGCATGGATTTGGTCAAGTCATTGCGCGAGGCCGGACAGCGATACCCCATCCTGATCCTCACCGCGCGCGGCAGTTGGCAAGACAAGGTCGAAGGCCTCAAGCACGGCGCCGACGACTACCTGGTCAAGCCGTTCCACGTGGAAGAGTTGCTGGCGCGCATCAACGCATTGGTGCGCCGCGCGAGCGGCTGGTCCAAGCCGGTGCTGGCGTGTGGGCCCATCAAGCTGGACACCACCGCGCAAACCGTGACGGTGGAAACCAAGCCGGTGGACCTCACCAGCTACGAATACAAAGTGCTGGAATACCTGATGCTGCACGCGGGTGAGCTGGTGTCCAAAGCCGATCTCACTGAGCACATCTATCAACAGGATTTCGATCGCGATTCGAATGTGCTGGAGGTTTTCATCGGCCGGCTGCGCCGAAAGCTGGATTCAGAAAGCACTCTGAAGCCGATCGAGACGGTGCGTGGACGCGGATACCGCTTTGCCATCCCCCGCAGCGAAGACGAATGATGCAGCCGAGCGCCGCCCGTTTTCGCTGGCGGCGCGGGCGGCGCTCACCACCGGCCTTGTGCTGGCCGCCTTTCTGGGCGCCATCGGCTGGACGCTGTCACGCACCTACAACGCCAGCGAACTGAACAAACTGCAGGACCGCCTGCACAACTACGTCATAACCTACATCGCCGGTACCGACCCGCGTCGCGACGGTACGCCGTTGATGCCCGATACGCCGCCGGACCCGATGTTCTCGCGTCCGGGCTCCGGCCTGTATGCCGTGGTGCTGGGCGACAACAACTTCCACTGGGAGTCCTCCTCCGCGCTGGGTCGTGATTTCAGCTTTCTGCATCCGCTGGAGCCGGGCGATCATCAATTCATCGGCCCGGTGGATACGGAACTGGGGCGGCTCTACTACTACAGCTTTGGCGTGGCGCTGGACGTGCCTGATCGGCCCGCGGTGCATCTGACGTTCACCGTTGCGCAAACCGAAGACGAACTCGAAAGCAACACGGCCGTCTATCGCCGCAGCCTGGTCGGCTGGCTTGCCACGCTGGGCCTGATGCTGATCGTGCTGCAACTGTTGCTGCTGCGCTGGAGCCTTACGCCATTGCGCAAAGTGTCCAGCGACATGAGCCGCGTCGAGCGCGGCAACAGCGATCATCTGGATAGCCAATATCCCATCGAGCTGACCGGCCTCACGCACCGCATCAATGCCTTCATCGAAAGCGAACGCGAACAGCGTACGCGCTATCGCAACACCCTGGCCGATCTCGCACACAGCTTGAAAACGCCCTTGGCGGTGATGCGTTCGCAAGTGGAATCGTCCGATGTATCCACCTCGGTACGCGGGTCGCTACTGGACCAGGTGCGCCGCATGGACGAACTGGTCGCCTATCAGCTGGCACGCGCGGCAACCACCGGGCGCCAGACCTTTGCGGCAAGTGCGGTGCCTATCGCCGGACATGCCGAAGATCTCGTGCAAAGCCTGGAAAAGGTTTATGCCGCGAAAAACGTGCTGTGCGAGTTCGATATCGAAGACGGCGCCGCGTTCTACGGCGAGCAGGGCGATCTGCTCGAACTCATGGGCAACCTGCTCGAAAACGCCTTCAAGTGGGCGCAGCACCACGTGCTGCTGGTCGTGAAAACCGATCGTCAGCCGGGTCGCCCGCGCCCGGGCCTGCTGCTCAGTGTCGAGGACGATGGCCCCGGCATCAAAGAAGATAAGGTCGAGAAGGTTCTGCAGCGTGGCGTGCGTGGCGATGAGCGCGTCAAAGGCCACGGCATCGGCCTTTCCATCGTGCAGGACATCGTGCGCGCCTATAGCGGGGAATTGACGGTGGATCACTCGCCGGAATTCGGCGGCGCGCGCTTCAGCGTGGTACTGCCGCCGGCCTGATGGGCGGCGATGCGCAGTAACGCATGAGAGTGGTTACTGGATCGAACCGGGCAGCAGCGATTGCCAGCTCAGCCCGGAGGGACCAGAACTGTGCGAAGCGCCATCAGGCGATGTATCGCTGCCCCCGAAATGGGCGGGCGCATCGTCCATCGTACTGTTGGTAGAGCTGCTGCCGTGGGTGCTGCTGCTGGACGAAGAGGAAGACACCGCGCTCGTACTCCGCGAGATGTTCAACCCGTCGCCATTGGATGCGGACGTTTCATGCCCGCTGCCATGATCGCTGTTGCCGTGGCCGGTGCAGCCGGTGCTTGCGCTCACGTCACCCGTCGCTGGCGCACCAGCGGCCACCGCCTGGGCGACGGCGCCAAGACTCAGCAGGCATCCGAGCAGCAACGATGTGGCACGCATGGCGGTAAAGCCCCCAAAGGCATATTGCCTATCTTTTGGATGGTCCCAGAAACCCCGGTCCGATACCAGTGCCCCGGCCGCGGCGCCTGCCTTAGAATCGCCCGATGCCCCATTCCCATGTTCCCGCCCCCTGGCGACCCGCCGCGGTCGCCCGTCTACAGGCCTGCTGAGACATGCAGCCGCAACAGCTTCTCGCTGCCCTGGCGTCCGGGGAAACACTTTCCGGTTCGCGTCTGGCCACCGAGGCCGGCGTCACGCGAGCCGCCATCTGGAAGCAGATCGAGGCCTTGCGGCATCGCGGGGTGCCGATTGAATCCGCCGGCGTGGCCGGCTATCGGCTGCCTTGGCCGATCCAGATGCTGGATGGGCAGGCCATCCGCGCCAACCTGTCCGCCGCGCTCGCGTCTCGCCTGGGTGGGCTGGACGTGCATTGGGAGATCGATTCCACTTCCAGCGTATTGCAGCGACGTGGCGCCGGTGCGCCCGATTTCAGCGTCGTGATGGCTGAGACGCAGACAGCCGGCCGCGGCCGGCGCGGGCGCACGTGGCTGTCGCCGCCGGGCTTGAACATCTACCTCTCCTGCCTGAAGCGATTCGATGGCGGCTTTGCCGCGCTCTCCGGTTTGTCCTTGGCGACCGGCGTGATCGTGCTGCGCGCGCTGCACGCGCTGGGTATCCACGGTCCGTGCCTGAAGTGGCCCAATGATGTGCTGGCCGACGGCGGCAAGCTGGCCGGCATCCTGGTGGAGCTCAGCGGTGAATACCAAGGTCCGTGCGCGGCCGTGATCGGCATCGGCCTCAACCTTCGGCTCACCAATGCCCTGCGCGAACAGGCCGGCCAGCCCGTGTGTGACCTGGCTACGCTCGCCCAGGGCGTGCCGCCCGACCGTAATCACGCCGCGGCCGCCTTGATCAACAGCCTCGTCGACGGGCTGGAGCAATTTGAGCGCGATGGCTTTGCCGCATTCGCCGATGACTACGCCGAACATGACGCCCTACGCGGTATACCGCTGCACGTGAGCAGTCCCTCCGGTGAGCTGGATGGTATCGGTGCCGGTATCGATGCGCGTGGCGCGTTGCAGCTGCAAACCGCGCATGGCGTGCATGGCATCGACAGCGCCGACGTCACGGTGCGACGCGCATGAAGCTCTTGCTCGATCTGGGCAACACGCGCCTGAAATGGGCACTGGCGACCGACGTGGGCTGGCACGCGCGGGGCGCCGTGGCGTGGGAAGAAGATGTGCCGACGGCACTCGCGCAGGCGTGGCGCAATCAGCCACCGCCGCAGGATGTGTTTGGCGCATCGGTGGTGGATGCGACGCGCGAGCTGCAGGTCGCGCGAGTTGTGAGCGAAACGTTCGCGCGTGACGTCCAATGGGTGCGCACACCCGCCGAAGGCTGCGGCGTGCGTAACGCCTATGCCGAACCGCAGCGCTTGGGCGTGGATCGCTTTCTGGCGATGGTGGCGGCCCGCGCTGCCGGTCAGGCGCCCTGTGTGCTGGCAGGTATCGGCACGGCCTTGACGCTCGATGCACTCGCCGCCGATGGCCAACACCTGGGCGGGTTGATTGCGCCCGGTCCACTGCTGATGCAGCAATCGCTGCTCGGTGCGACGGTGCGTGTGCGGCCGGATCGCCCGGGCGTTATCCGCGCCATCGCGGACAACACCACCGACGCCGTGACCTCGGGCTGCTGGCAGGCCGTTGCGGCGCTGATCGAACGCTTCGCCAACCATGTGGCCCGGCAGCATCCGGGCACGCAGCGCCTGCTGCTGGATGGCGGCGACGCTGGCGCCTTGCTGTCGTTGCTGGACATTCCGGCGGAGCTGGCCACTGACAGCGTGCTGCGCGGTTTGCTTGTGTGGTCCACCGCACATCCGCGGGCTTCGAAACCCTAGAATCAGCTATCCAACGGGGGATGCTCGGTCAATGGTTCTGCGCCTGTTATTCGTTTTGCTGATTGCGTTCAACATCGCCGTAGGCGCGTGGCTGCTGTTGGGCCAGAACGACACGCATGCCAGCTTCGCCACGGACCCGGGCGTACCCAAGCTCCATTTGCTTTCCGAACTGCCGCCGCCCGCAAGTACCATCGCACAAGCCGCGTCGATAGCGTCTGCGGCATCCACAACGGCGGCGACGGCTTCAGTACCTGCGCCCGCCACCACGACCACCACGCGTGCACCGGCCGCCGCATCGACCGACGCCAATACGCTGAGTTATGCCTGCATGGCGCTCGGTCCTTTCGCCACGCAGGAAGATCTGCGCATTGCCCGGAACGCGCTTGGCGCGCAAGTGCAACGCATTCGTGCGCGCCAGGAGCAGACCATGCAAATGCGCGGCTGGTGGGTTCACTTGCCGCCGAGCGCCACGCATGCCGCAGCCCTTGCCCAGGCGCGCGCACTGGGTGCACGCAACATCCAGGATTATTTCGTGGTGAGTTCGGGCGACAACCCGAACACCGTCTCCCTGGGCTTGTTCAAGGATCCTGCCAACGCGCGCAAACGCCGGGATGAGATCCTCGCCGCCGGCTTCCCTGCCCAGGTCACCGAGCGCACCGAAAACGTGCCCGAATATTGGCTGGACCTGATTCCCACCGACAGCAAGCATTTCGACTGGCGTAGCCGCATCCACGACCCGGCGATCGGCTCGCACAGCACGGGCTGCTTTTGAGGGAAGGATGCCAGTCTCGTAGCCACGCTGTTAGAATGGACGGCCCAATGCCGGCATAGCTCAGTTGGTAGAGCAACCGCCTTGTAAGCGGTAGGTCGTCTGTTCGAGTCAGACTGTCGGCACCAGATAGCCATCCAGGCACGTTCAAGCAAGGCCGGAAATCCTGCAACTGGGGTTCTGGCCTTTTTTATCATCCAGTGCGGTCCTCCGGTATGCCAGCGCGTAACCCGCCGCCGTCATAAGGGCAGTCGACCCATGCTGCGCCACTTTCTTCAACAAAACGTACTGCGCATCGTTCCGTTGCCTGCAGGGAGCCGTGCAACGTGTACCGTCGTTACCGGAATGAGGCGAATAAGATGTATCGCTCTGTCAGTAAAGGTTGACACTGTTTGCAGAGCATTGCCGAATAGCTTTTTCGCACGCCAACACGCAGCATGTGTGTCACTTCCGCTTGACCGCTGCATGCGCACTATCACCCAGCCGTGAGGCTCGGCGCGCTGCGACTCAACAATCGAGCATTGCTACTTCACTTCAGTCATTGGTAAATACCCAGTGTCGCGCGCCGATCAAGCGGAAGTCTCACAGGGCCCCACTCACACCGAGGAGTTGGGTGCGTTGATCGCAGCGTCTATGCACGATTCATACACGCGCGATCAGAGCGACGAGGGCGTGCCTTGTTGCAACAGCCGATCCATCGCTTGCTCGTGTTCGGCCTTCAGCGATTGCAGTTCTTGCTTGGCTGCGCGTTCCTCGAACACTTCCTCGTTGAGGGTTTGTGCCAAACCCTGGATCTGCGTATGCATGGGTTCGGGCAGCATGAGCTTGCCGGTAAAATCCAAATGCGATCTGCCTAGTGCCTGTTGGGCGACGTTCAACACCTGCTCGGCGGTGCCGATATATCGATTCTCCACCGCAAAAAATCGGGCGAAGGCTTCGTCACCTTGCGCGCGCGATTGGAGAAAGCCAGTTAGCACGGTGGTTCGCAACGGTTGCCGAATTTCCGCGAGATAGGACTGATTGCGATCTTCGAACGCTTTGAGCTCAATTTGATGCTCGGCGAGCATGCTTCGATAGCGCTCCAGTGATTGACGACTTGCAGCAATGCCTTGGGCGGAGACAAGTCGCTGCGGCGTCAGTGCCATTTCAAGATGCAAGTCGCGCTGCGCCTGAAGACGTATCGCTTCCTTCTGCTTGAATACGATGGAGTCCTGCGTGATGTGCTCGATGGCGATCTGCAACGACGAAGCGCTCGCACTGTTGATCGATGCCGTTCCATTCGTTGTCGAAGGTACGGACGTGCTGGAGGCAGGATTTTTGCTGTCCATGGCCTTGGTCAAACTTACCAGCGCCTGATGAACGCCTTGCGCGCGTTGTTGCTGTTGGTTGTCGAGCAGCACCGAGCCGTACGCAACCGGAAGCACGATCGTCCAGGTTACCAATAGCGTTCGCCGGAAGCGCGTTTTTGCCAGCCAGCAGAACAGGCCACCGATCAGCAACGCTACCAGCACGCCGCCCAGGACGTGCCCGATCACCAAGCCCACATGGGTGGGATTGGTGGGCGTCCCGTACAGCAGGATGGCCGCTGCAATTGCCGCAGCCAGCAGTGCCAGGGACCAGACGATCGCCCCGCCTGCTCCGATATCGGCGGTTTGCATGGTGCGTGTGCGTGAGGAATGTGAGCCGCGGCCGGGACCGGCATAGCGGCCGCGCCCAACGATGAGGTCGCACGAACCGCAAACGGTCGACGCGCCGGATGTCGGCGCCCCGCAAACTGAACACGTCATGTTGTCCCCCGGTGGCGGATGACCATCGCATCGCCCGTTCCCTGCGCACGTTATAGCAGATGCCTGAAAGCCTGGGCGACCCCTCTGATGGGCCGCTCTGTCTGGACCGGCTACACTTGCGTATCTATGCGAAACACCAAGAGAAAATCGGTATGAGTAGGCAGGCGATTGCATTGATTGGCGTACCCACTGACATTGGTGCTGGGCACCGCGGGGCGTCGATGGGGCCGGAGGCCCTACGCGTGGCGCAGCTCGTGGAGAAACTGCGCCGGCGCGGGCTGGAGGTGATCGACCGCGGCAATCTGCACGGCCCGATGAACCCCTGGGAGCCGCCGGAAGACGGCTATCGCCACCTGCCCGAAGTGATCGCCTGGAATCTGGCCGTGCACGTGGCCATCCACCAGGAGCTGCAGAGCGGGCGTCTGCCCGTCATGCTGGGCGGCGACCACAGCCTTGCCATTGGCTCGATCAGCGCGGTGGCGCGCCACTGTCGCGAGCAGGGCCGCAAGCTGCGCGTGCTGTGGCTGGATGCCCATGCCGATTTCAACACCTCACAGGTCACGCCATCGGGCAACATCCACGGCATGCCGGTGGCCTGCCTGTGCGGCAACGGTCCCCGCGAACTGGTGGAAATCGGCGAACGCGTACCGGCGGTGACGCCTGATGTGTTCCGCCAGATCGGCATCCGCTCCGTCGACGAAGGCGAAAAACGCCTGGTGCGGCAGGCAAAGATGGATATCTACGACATGCGGCATATCGACGAAGTGGGCATGAAGCGCACGATGGAAGAAGCACTCGACGACGTGGATGAAAACACCCATCTGCACGTGAGTTTCGACGTGGATTTCCTCGACCCGTCCATCGCGCCTGGCGTGGGCACCACCGTGCGCGGCGGTCCGACCTACCGCGAGGCGCAGTTGTGCATGGAAATGATTGCCGATACCGGTCGCCTGGGCTCGCTGGACATCGTGGAGTTGAATCCGGCCTACGACAAACGCAACCGCACGGCGCGGCTGGCGGTGGAACTGGTCGAGTCCTTGTTCGGCAAATCCACCTTGATGCGCGAGCCGGACTGAGCCCGTACACTGCCGCTTCCGTTGCGCACGGATTGCGCGACCGACCGTTATTGACCCGTCACCGATTCAGCCCACTACGCCGCATGCAAACTCGCGTCCTCACAGGTATCACCACCACTGGCACTCCGCACCTGGGCAATTACGTGGGTGCGATCCGGCCGGCCATTGCCGCCAGCCGACGTGCGGAGGTGGATGCGTTCTTCTTCATGGCCGACTATCACGCGCTCATCAAGAGCGATGATCCGGCGCGCATCGAACGTTCGCGTCTGGAAATTGCGGCAACGTGGTTGGCCGCCGGGCTCGATCCGAACAAGGTCACGTTCTATCAGCAATCCGATATCCCGGAAATTCCGGAGCTGACGTGGTTTCTCACCTGTGTCACGGCAAAAGGGTTGCTCAATCGCGCGCACGCCTATAAGGCCGCAGTGGACAAGAACGTCGAAACAGCCGAGGACGCGGATGCGGGCATTACCGCCGGCCTTTACATGTATCCGGTACTGATGGCCGCTGACATTCTTGCCTTCGAT
This sequence comes from Dyella monticola, assembly GCF_003363155.1. Taxonomy (GTDB): domain Bacteria; phylum Pseudomonadota; class Gammaproteobacteria; order Xanthomonadales; family Rhodanobacteraceae; genus Dyella_B; species Dyella_B monticola. Next base: position 142,033 of record NZ_QRBE01000003.1, read on the forward strand.
GCGCAGCAAGTGCCAGTGGGACGCGACCAGATTCAGCACATCGAAATGGCGCGCGATATCGCGCAGCGTTTCAATCACATCTATGGCCGTGAATTCTTCGTGTTGCCTGAAGTGGTGATTGAAGAGCAGGTTGCCACGCTGCCGGGATTGGACGGCCGCAAGATGTCCAAGAGCTACGACAACACCATTGCGCTCTTCGCTGGCGGCGCCCGGCAATTGCGTGAAACCATCATGCGCATCGTTACCGATTCGCGGATGCCCGGCGAGCCGAAGGATGCGGACAGCTCTTCGTTGTTTACGATTTTCCGTGCCTTTGCCAGCGAAGCGGAAAGCGCGGCGTTTCGCCGTGCGCTGGAAGAAGGCATCGGTTGGGGCGATGCCAAGCAGGTGTTGTACGAACGCCTCGAAGCCGATATCGCGCCCATGCGCGAACACTATGAAAATTTGATCGCCCGTCCTGGCGACATCGAGGACATCCTGCAGGAAGGCGCCCGCAAAGCACGCGCCATCGCGGCGCCGAAAGTCGCGCAGCTGCGCGATGCGATCGGCTTGCGCGCGATGTCGTCCACGCACACGAGGTCGGGTGTGTCGAAAGCGGCATCGAAAACGGCCAAGCCGCCGCGCCTGGCCAGCTTCCGCGATGCGGACGGCAGCTTCCGTTTTCGCCTGTTGTCGCCGGAAGGCGATGAGCTGTTGCTATCCAAAGCCTTCAACGATCCCAAGCAGGCCGGCTTGGTGCAAAAGCGGTTGAAGACGCTGGGCGGTACGGCCGCGACAGTGCTTACGGTGCCGCGCTCGTGCGTGCTCGAACTGGATGGCGAAGTGGTGGCTACCGGCCCGGACTATGCCGATGACGCCACGCGCGATGCGGCCGTCGTTGATCTGCGTGCTGCCTTGGATTTGCTGGCCGCGCAGGAAAAAGGCGAATAATGCGAAGCATAGATTGACCAGCTTCGCTGTTGTGAAGCGCCTCGGCCTCCCCCGGGATGACGGTGAGGCGGAGATGAGGCGAGGCACAGCGGGTGCAATGGAGACACACGCACGCTCACCTCGCCACCTAAGCGTCTCAATCAAAAACCGCCCTGACGTTCGCCGCCGGGCCGGATGCCCTGCGACACCATCCGGCCCGGCCTGCTCGGGTCAACAGTTACGTGCCGCTGGATCCGCCGCTCGAGGACGGCGTAGAGCTGCTCGAACTGTTTACCGTCAAGCCTGATGCGTCGACACTCTTGACGCCCTTCACACCCTTGGCGAGATGGATGGCGTGCTTCTTTTCAGTCTGAGACGTGGCCGTACCGGTCAAGGTCACGACACCATCGGTGGTGCTCACTGTAATGTCATGAGCTTTCACGCCCTTGGCGGCCGCGAATTTGGACTTCACCTTGGTGGTGATCCACGAATCATCGACCTTGCCAGGCATGTCCTGATTGCTGTTGCTGGTGGATTGCATGCTGCTCGGTTGCTGCTGCATGGTCGACGGTTGCTGCTGTTGTTGCGGCATGGACGAAGGCGATGTGCTCTGTGCCATCAGAGAGAATGGCACGGTGGCAAAGGCCATCATTACTCCAGCGGCGATTAGGGATTTGCGCAGATAAGACACGTTACGCATTGGCAATCTCCTTGAGCATGTGGGCTGCTGCGCAGGTTATGTGGGCGCAGTTAGGCGCATCGCTATTGATTCGCCCATACATGGCAACAGGAAGCGCGTGAACGCTACGTTGCAAACCATCAAGAAGTGTTGCGTTCATTCAGCGACGTGGTGATGCCGCCAAGGTAGTGTTTCGTGTTCGTTCCGTCCGACCGTCTGGCGGGGCGGAACGAGCGGGAAATACCCCTCGGAAAGTCGTTCAGAAGAGATGTTTGAACACGATGAACAAACCCCCGGCAAGCAGCATCGAAGCGGGCAGCGTAAGTACCCAGGCCATCAGCAAGTTGCGCACGGTGGCCCATTGCAGGCCTGAACCGTTCGCCGCCATCGTGCCAGCCACACCGGAGGTGAGCACATGGGTTGTGCTCACCGGCAGGTGATACATGTCCGCGGCTTGAATCAGGGTCATCGCCACCAGTTCGGCGGATGCGCCCTGTGCATAGGTGAGGTGTTCCTTGCCAATACGTTCACCCACGGTCACCACGATGCGCTTCCATCCCACCATCGTGCCCAGCCCAAGCGCCAGTGCGACGGCTACCTTCACCCACGGCGGGATAAATTGCGTCGCCTGGGTGCCCAGGCCACGCCAGCTGGTAAGGGTGGCGGTTTCTTCGCTGCTCAGGCCAGGTTGCGCAAGCACGAGGGGAATGGCGGTATTGGCCAGATAGATGTCGTTGCGCACGTTGCCCATCTGCTCCTGCGGTACCGAGCGCAGCGAGGGACGATTGCCCACCTGCTGGTCGATATCGGCGATCAACGCCGACAGCGCAGGCACCGTGTCAGGCAGCAATTTGCGCTGCTGCAGCGCCGTGGTGACGATGTCGCGAGGGTTGCCGTTCACGGCTGCGCCATGATCGATCGTGCTCAACACGTGTTGCGCTTCGACCGACACCTGGTGGAAGGTTTTCACCTGGCCGCCAGATACCGCGCCGTTCAAGGCGTAGGCGGTGGGCACCGTACCGATCAGGATCAGCATGATCAAGCCCATGCCTTTCTGGCCGTCGTTGGAGCCGTGACTGAAACTCACGCCCGTGCACGTCAGCACCAGCAATGCGCGGATTGGCCACGGCGGCGGCTTGTTGCCTTCCGGCGCGCGATACAGCGCGGGAATCTTCACTACCGACTTGAGCAGAAACATCAGCAGGCCGGCAAGGATGAAGCCGGCAATCGGCGAGAAAACCAGGCCGCGCAGCACGCCGATGGCGGCATTCCAATCCACGCCGCTGGTGCCGGTTTTCAACGCGGTCAGCTGATTGGCGAGACCGACGCCGATGATCGACCCGATCAAGGTGTGTGAGGAGGAGTTGGGCAAACCGAAATACCACGTGCCCAGGTTCCATATGATCGCAGCGACCAGCAGCGCGAAAACCATCGCAAAACCCGCTCCGCTGCCGACCTGCAAGATCAGTTCCACCGGCAGCAGCGAGACCACGGTAAAGGCCACCGCACCGGACGACGTCAACACGCCGAGAAAATTGAACAGGCCCGACCAGATCACTGCCAGATTGGCCGGCATCGAATGCGTGTAAATCACCGTCGCCACGGCGTTGGCGGTGTCGTGAAAACCGTTCACGAATTCAAAGCCCAATGCGATCAGCAGCGCCACGCCCAACAGAATGAAAGGCGCGGTCGAGTGCGCTCGCACAATGGAAAGGTCATCGATCAGGTGGGTACCGGCATAGGCCGCCCCTACCAGCAATATCAGCCCGAAAAGTATGCCGAACAGGCGTCCGGAGCCTTGGGTGGATGCGGTGCTACTGGCAACAGCGGCTTCCGTCTGCATGGGCGTGCCCTCGGTGATCGGCACTACGCACGCTAAGCGCTATGCGCGACAAATACGTGACAGCCGCGCTTTTCAGCTTTTCGTCGGGTTCGCCCGCTGGTGGCAGGCCCGAATTGAGCCCAAAAAAAGCCCACAAAAAAGCGATCGCCGTGTGCAGCGGCGATCGCTCGAGGTGCCGGTTAGAACGTCCGCTAAGATGCGACTAACCGATCTTCTTGTTGTGATTTACTGCGCCGAGCTGTTGATCGAGGGCTGCGGGTGCGAGGCTTTGAACTCTTGCCATTCCTGCCGGCGGGCCTGGGCTGCGGCCTTGTTGCTGGTGTACTGCGTCTGCTGAGCGCTTGTCAGCACGCTGTTGTAGATCTGTGCCGTGACGGCGGCACGCGCGACGATCCGGGCCTGGGTGAAGCTGGCTTCAGCCTGGGCCAGGCTGGCGGCGGCGGCCTGATAGCCGGACGAGTTGGGCGACAGCGCTTCGAACGCCTGGCGCGCCTGGTGCACAGCCTGACCCTGCGACTTCAGCGAAGCAAAGCTCTGCTGCACGATCGACTTGATCTGGGACTTCTGGGCATCGGTGAGATTGAGGCCGCGGAACGCCATCGCGCCTTCAGCGCGGGCGCCATGGTGCGGGCCGCCGAAGCCGGGGCCGCCGGGGCCGGCGAAGGCCAGCGTGGTGCAGCCGAGGGCGGCGGCGAGGATGAAGGACAGGGTTGTGGACTTGCGCATATCAAGCTCCTGCTTGGGTTAAGTGGGTTGCGGATTATTTGAAATCAGGAGCGCGTTTAAGATCTTTGCCGTGGTGTAAAGAAGGGTAAAGCCTGCCGCTTGCGAGCGATAAGTCGCTTCACACGGCTGTCATGCGATAGTACTCCCCACATTATTTCGTACTTTCTTTGCATGTCCCGAATACTGATTGGCGATGACGATCGCGAGCTGTGCGCGTTGCTTGCTGAGTACCTGCGCCGTGAAGGTCTGCAGGTCGACGTAGTACACGACGGCGAAGCGGTGATGGCGCGTTTGCGCGATGCGACGCTGCGCCCGGATCTGTTGATCCTCGATGTGATGATGCCGGGCCGTAACGGTCTGGATACCTTGCGCGATTTGCGCGCGCAGTATCGCTTGCCGGTGATCATGCTGTCCGGACGCGGCGAACCGGTCGATCGCGTCGTAGGGCTGGAGCTTGGCGCGGATGATTATCTGTCCAAGCCGTGCCTGCCGCGCGAATTGCTGGCGCGCGTGCGTGCGCAGTTACGTCGCCATACGGTGGAAAGCGTGGGCATGCTCACTGCGGGCGTGTTGCGTTTGTTGCCGGGCGAGCGGCGCGCATACGCGGGCGATCAGGAACTCAACCTCACCGGCGCCGAATTCGCCTTGTTGTTGATACTCGTGCAGCGTGCCGGCGAAGTGATCGACAAGACCTCGCTCACGCGCGTGGCGCTGGGTCGTGAATTGGAACGGTACGACCGCAGCATCGACGTGCATGTCAGTCGTCTTCGCCACAAGCTTGCAGAAGCGTCCGCGCAATCGCCGCGCATCGATTCCGTTCGCGGAGCCGGATACGTATTGATACCCCCCAGCGGTGCATCGGCGTGAGCACGTTCAGAAGTCCATTCCGCAGTCCGTTGTTCTGGCGACTGCTCATTTCCGTGTGCATCGCGAATCTGTTGGTATTGATGTTGGGCGGCTTGCTCACGCGCAGTTTTATCGCCTATTCGATGCAGCAGGATTTCGATTGGGCCGCGATGGCGCAGGCTGCCAATGATGCCTATGAAACCGGTGGCGCAAGCGGTTTGGATACATGGGTCAGGCAAGAGCGCGGGGACGGTGTGGACGCCACGCTGTTCGAGAATGGGGAGCCGTTGCGCGATATTCGCCTGCCGCCTTCCATTCGCCATTTGCTGCCCGACTGGCTTTCATCCGGTCAGAACATCGCATTGCATCCTTATCCGGGCTTATATATCGCCGTGCAGAATGTTACGGGCAGTGACGGCCATGCGCGTCAACTGGTGGCGGTAAGCAGTTCACGCACGCGCATTCCGCCACGCACGCGGGGAAACATTTTGATCGGCGTGCAGCTTGCGCTGTCGTTGCTGATGATCGGTGCCATCGGCTGGTGGGTGGCGCGCAGTGTCGCGCGACCGGTCGAGGTCATGCGTACCGCAACGCGAAAAATGGCATCCGGTGAATTCACCACGCGTGTCGAAAAGCGCTGGAGCAGCAAGCACGATGAACTCGGACAACTCGCGCGCGATTTCAACGGCATGGCCGAGCGCATCCAGATCCTCGTGGCGCATGATCGTGGCGTGCTGCAAGACCTGTCCCACGAATTGCGCTCGCCCTTGGCGCGCCTGCACCTGATTCTGGACCTCGCCCAGCACAGCAGCGATCCGCAGGACGCCGCCGCGCACTTTCAACGCGCCGAGCAGGAAATCGCCCGCATGGACCGCATGACCGCCGAAATGCTGGCGTTGTCGCGACTGGAAGGTGGCTTGCCGGGCATGGAGCGCGAATCGGTCGATCTGCTGGCGCTCGTTGCTGATCGCGTAGCGGCGGCGCGCATCGACGCTCAGGCGCGCAACATCGGTTTGCAGCTGGCCGACGAAGGGCCGGTCACGGTGGATGGCAGCAGCATTCTGCTTGAGCGTGCGCTGGACAATGTGATTTCCAACGCCATCAAATTCAGTCCGCCCGATGGCGTGGTGCAGATCCACGTGAGCAAGGCGCAGCAGCAGGTGCAAGTACGCGTTCGCGATCACGGGCCGGGCGTCCCCGAGGAAGAACGGCACTTGCTATTCAGGCCGTTCTTTCGCGGCACCAACGCCGCTCAGGCCGGCGGGCACGGCTTGGGGCTGGCGATCGTCCAACGCGTGATGCAGGTGCATGGCGGTGATGTGGATGCGCAAAATGGCGCGGACGATGGCTTGGAGGTCACGCTACGCCTGCCACTACATGTCGCGCCGGAAAGTGCCTGATCGCGCGCACTCAAGCCCATTGATTCAAATGCGGCCCGAACGCCTCGCGCTGCTTTTTCACGATGCAGAAACGATGGCCGCTAGGTGCTTCCATCACCCACCAGCGGCCTTTTACGAAGGCGATACGCTTGGCGCCGAGCTTTTCGAGCCGCGTGGCTTCCGCGTCCTGATCATCGGTTTCGATATCCAGATGCACGCGGCTGGGGTGATCCACCTTCTGCAGTAGCACGAGCGGTTCGTCATCGGACGTTTCCAGCTCGGCATAGCTGCCGTCGCCCTCCACGTCGACATCCGCAATCGGCTTGCCGAGCGCGGCACTCCAGAAAGCAGTGGCTTCACGTAGGTCGTCGCATTGGCAATCCAGCACCAGCGTGCTGAGTCGGCTGTGATGCATGGTGGGTTCCTTGAGTTTTTGGTGGCCAGTGTGCCGGCCGCGTTGTGAAGAACGCGGTCTGCTGCATCGCAGCGGGGGAAAGGCGGTCGTTCCTTTGTTTTCCGGACATGCCGCACCGGAGCGAGTGCCTCTGCCATCGTGCTGCGTTGAAGCCATAAAAAAAAGCGCCCCGTGCGGGGCGCTTTTTTTTCCGCGGTGTCGCGATCAGTTCGGCGCCGACAGATTATCCAGTAACGCCTTGAGGAAGCGCGCTGCTTCGCCGCCCGTGGCAGCACGATGATCGAACGTGACGCTGATCGGCATACGGCGATGCACTTCGATGCCACCCATCACGGCGACCACGTCGTGGCTCAACTTGCCCGCGCCGATGATCGCCACGCACGGCGGCACCACCACCGGGGTCGCGTAACGACCGGCGAACATGCCGAAGTTCGACAGGCTGATGGTGTAGCCGCTGAGTTCCGAGGACGGAATCGTGCGATCTTCCACCTGCGCGCGTAAACGCTGGATGCCGGTGCGCACGCCAGCACCGTCGAGCATGTCTGCATTACGCAGGGCGGGCACGAACAAGCCGTCTTCCGTATCGACGGCGATGCCGATATCCACATGCGGATGCAGCGTGCGCGTGAGGTTCTTGCCGTCGAACCAGGCATTGAGCGCCGGCACGGCTTTGCACGCGGCGACGATGGCGCGGATCAGGCGTGCGGTGATGTCCTGCTTGCCGATCCAGGCGTGCAGGTCGGCATCGTCCACCAGCGTGGTGGGCACCACGTTGGCGTGCGCTTCGGCCATGACGCGCGCCATGTTGCGACGAACGCCCTTGAGCTGTTCGGGCTGGCCGCTGGCGTGCACGCTCGGCGGTGCCGTGCGCACCGGCTTGCCGGCCAGCGACACCGGCGTGCGTGCTGCTTCCGGCTGCGGCAATTCGGGTGCCAGATGACGACCGGCGGAGGCCGGTACGACGCGAGCAGGGGCGGCGCCGAGGGCGGCGTTGCCGTTGGCTGCGGCGTTCTTCACATCCTGCATGGTGACCACACCATCGGCACCGGTGCCGCGCACGCGCGTGATGTCCACTTTCAACTTCTTCGCCAGTGCGCGAACCGCCGGAACGGCTTTTACGCCGCCCACGCTGGAGGTCTGTTCGACGTGCACGTGACTGCCGCTGACCATCGCGCCGACCACGGTGCCTTCGTCTTCGCGCTCTGCGTTGCCGTTGCTGGTTTCGATTTCGCCGCCTTCATCGGACGCAGTGACTTTCTTAGGTTCTGCCGCGGCGGCTTTCTTCGGGCCGTGGTGATGGCCGGTGGATTCGGCTTCCGCGCGCTGTTTGGCATTCGGATCGGGTTCGAATTCGGCCAGTGCGGCGCCGGTGTCGATCACGTCACCGGCTGCGCCGTGCAACTTGGTGACTTTGCCGGTGTAGGGCGAGGGCACGTCGACGACGGCCTTGGCGGTTTCCATCGACACCAGCGGTGCGTCGAGCTTGATTTGATCGCCTTCCTTGACGTGCCACTCGACGATGGTTGCGTCGGGCAAGCCTTCGCCGAGGTCTGGCAGGTAGAACGTCTTGATGTCGGCCATGTTCGGATTTCCGAAAGTGTGTGTGTGTTGGTTTTTTTCGCCCACCCCTGCGTGTCGCAGGGATGGAGCTTAGGACTGGGCCAGTGTACGTTTCGCCGCTTCCACCACGCGTTCCGTGCTCGGCAGATATTTCATCTCCAGGCGGAACAGCGGAATGTGCGTATCCCAGCCGGTGACGCGCTCTACCGGCGCGAGCAGGCTGTACAGGCATTCCTCGGCGATGCGCGCGGCGATTTCCGCGCCGAAGCCGGCCGTCTTGGGTGCTTCGTGCAGGATCACGCAGCGGCCGGTTTTCTGCACCGATTCGGCGATGGTGTCGAAATCCAGCGGCGTGAGCGTGGCCACGTCGATCACTTCGGCGCTGATGCCTTCCTCGGCCAGCGCGTCGGCGGCTTCCAGCGCTTCCTTCACCTGCGCGCCCCAGGTCACGATGGTGACGTCGGTGCCGTCGCGCAGCACGAAGCACACGTCCAATGGCAGCGCTTCGCCGTCATCGGGTACTTCTTCTTTGTACTGGCGGTAGATGCGCTTGGGTTCGAAGAACATCACCGGATCCGGATCGCGGATCGCGGCAAGCAAGAGGCCATAGGCGCGTGCAGGCGACGAAGGCATCACCACGCGCAGGCCGGGGATGTTGGTGAACAGGTGTTCGTTCGCTTCGGAGTGATGCTCCGGCGCGCGAATGCCGCCGCCCCAGGGGGCACGCCACACGGCCGGCACGGTGATGCGTCCGCGCGTGCGGTTGCGCATGCGTGCGGCGTGGCAGGCGATCTGCTCCATCATCGGGTAGATGAAGCCTTCGAACTGCGCTTCGGCCACCGGCTTCATGCCTGCAGCGGCAAGGCCGACGGTGACACCGGCGATGGTGGTTTCGTCCAGCGGCGTGTCGAGCACGCGCAAGGGACCGTATTTTTCCTGCAGACCCTGCGTGGCGCGGAACACGCCACCGTTGACGCCGACATCTTCGCCCAGCACGACAACGCTTTCGTCATGGGCCATTTCATACGCAAGCGCTTGGGTAACGGCTTCGATAAGAGTGATTTGTGCCATGGCTTAGTGGGCCTTCTTGTCGAGCGAGAGCGCGAGGTCGCGCTGTTTGGCGAGATCCGCGGGGACTTCGGCGAAGGTGTAATCGAACATCGCCGTGACGGGTTGGGTCTTGGTCTGGAGGTAGGCATTGACCTCGTTATCCATCCACTCGTCGCACTCGGCTTTCCAGGCCTCTTCTTTCTTGTCGTCCCACACTTTCTTGGACACCAGCCAGTTGCGCAGGCGCTTCATCGGTTCTTTCGCCCAGGCATCTTTCACTTCCTGCTCGCCGCGATAGCGGCGTGCATCGTCGGCCGTGGTGTGATCGCTCAGACGATAGGTGACCAGCTCCAGCACGCTGCCGCCCTCGCCGTTGCGCGCACGCTCCAACGCATCTTCCATCGCCTTGCGCACGGCGATGATGTCGTTGCCATCCACCTGGATGCAGAAAAGCCCTGCGGCAATGCCTTTCTGCGCCAACGTCGGTGCGCCTGACTGGATCTTGCGCGGTACGGAAATGGCCCACTGGTTGTTAACGATCACCGCGACCATCGGCAGGTTCTGCGCGCCGGCGATATTGATGGCGCCGTAGAAATCGCCCTTGGACGAACCGCCGTCGCCGATGGTGCACACGGCTACGCGCTTTTCGTTGCGGATCTTGAACGCCAATGCGGTGCCGGCGGCGTGCAGGCATTGCGTGGCGATCGGCACCGACCAGGCGAAGTCGTGGCGTGCGGCGCCGTTTTGGTAATCGTTGCCGCGCTCATCGCCACCCCAGTACATGTACACCTCGCGCGGCTGCACGCCGCGGTAGAGCTGTGCACCGTATTCGCGGTAACTGACGGCGAGCACGTCTTCGGGCTTCATGGCGCTGCCAATGCCCACGTGTGCGGCTTCGTGACCCAGGCAGCTCGCATACGTGCCGAGCTTGCCGGTACGTTGCAAGGCCACCGACTTGGCGTCGAACACGCGGGTGGACAACATCAGCTTGTACAACTCGACCATATGGTCGAGGTCTTTGGCGAAGGCAGGTAGATCGTCCCGGACCTGCTTGCCTTCGGCATCGAGGTATTGCAGATATTCGATTTCAAACTTGGCGGCGATGGACACGACTCGCTCCCGTAAGGGGTAGGGGAAAACGCTGCGGGGGAGGCGCGGCCCATCCAGTGGGGCCGGACGCACTAGGGATTTGACTAAATTTTACGCGGGCATCACTGCGTTGTGTGTGTAGTCAAAGCGCCCTTTGAACCCAGACAAACGGTATTTTTTAGCAGGCCGCCATGTTGCGTCGCAAGGTACACTGCAGCATGCGAACCACCGCACCGGCGGTTCGCCATAGTCATTATCATCAGTCTTTTTGCGGGTTTACGGACGCCATGACGGATAACCAGCGTGACCTGGAGGCGGGCATCGAGCTCGATCTCAGCGGCCGGATGACCTATGGGGGCTACCTGCGGCTGGACCAGTTGCTGACCGCGCAGCAGCCGGTCAGCCAGCCCGCCCATCACGATGAAATGCTTTTCATCGTGATGCATCAGGTGGCGGAACTGTGGATGAAGCTGCTCATTCATGAATTGAAGTCGGCCATTGAGCACCTGCGTATCGACGATGTGAACGAGTGCCTGAAGATCCTGGCGCGCGTCAAGCACGTGCAGCGGCAGCTTTTCGAGCAGTGGGCGGTGCTGGAGACGTTGACGCCGTCGGAATACCTGGAGTTTCGCGACGCGTTGGGTTCGTCGTCGGGCTTTCAGTCGCTGCAATACCGCATGATCGAATTCATGCTGGGTAACAAGAACGCGCAGATGGTCAAGGTGTTCAACTATGACCCGATGGCGCAGGCGCGCTTGCGCGAGGTGCTGGAAGCGCCGGGCTTGTACGACGAATTCCTGCGTTATCTCGCCCGCCATGGCCATGACGTACCGGCGGCGCGCATCGAGCGTGACTGGAGCGAGCCGTATCAGCGCCATGAAGGTGTATTGCCGGTATTGAAGCGCATCTACGAACAACGTTCGACGTTCTGGACCGAGTACCACATGTGCGAACAACTGGTGGACATTGAGGAAAGTTTCCAGCTTTGGCGTTTCCGCCATATGAAAACGGTGGAGCGCATCATCGGACACCGGCGCGGTACGGGTGGTTCCTCGGGCGTGGCGTTTTTGAAGAAGGCGTTGGATCTGGAGTTTTTCCCTGAGTTGCTGGATGTGCGCACGGTGCTGGGCAGTTGAATCCCGTTGTGCTGCCGTCCCGGCGAATGCCGGAGGCAGCGCGAAGTACGGGTTTGAAGCGGTGAGCGAAGCGAATCGCCCAGTAATTTGTAAATCGTCGAAGTCGCTGGGCCCTGGGGTTCGCCGGGGCGACGATTTCTCTACGTTGGAACGTGTCTGGAAGTCTTCCTTGCTGCATCGCGTTTGACTTGAACGCACCTTGCCCGTTACATCTCTTGGGTCCAATCCCAAGGGGAACCCCAGTGAATCAGCATTCCGAAGCCGGCGTTCAGACCGCGCCCGACTTTCCACAGCTCTTTGGCCATCCGCGCCCCCTGTGGATGCTGTTCATGACCGAATTCTGGGAACGCTTCGCCTTCTATAGCGTGAGCTGGGCGCTGGCACTGTATATCGTGGCGCAGTTTTATCACGGCAATGCTGCCGGCCAGGGCTGGGCCAGCGCAATTTTCAGCGCTTACACCGCGTTGGTTTACGCCAGCAGCATTTTCGGCGGCTACGTGGCGGACAAGGTGATCGGCTATCAGCGCTCGATCCTGGTCGGTGCGTTGGTGATGGGGCTTGGTTTGTTTGTGATGATGCTGCCCGAGAAGAATCTGCTCCTGTGCGGCCTGGCCCTGGTCATCGTGGGCAACGGGTTGTTCAAGCCCAATATCTCCTCGATGGTCGGACAGTTGTACGGGATCGGCGATGAGCGTCGCGACCGCGGCTTTACGTTGTTCTACATGGGCATCAATTTTGGCGCGTTGGTGGCGCCGCTGTTGACCGGATGGTTGGCCGGGTATCTGACCAACACGCCCATGCAGCAGAACTACAAAGTGGTGTTCGCCGCCGCTGGTGTGGGCATGATCCTGAGCATGGTCTGGTTTTGGTTCGGTCGCCGCGGTCTTCGCGGAGTGGGTCGCCCCGCATCCGGCGCCGAAGGGCTCGGTCGCGTGGCATGGGTGTTCGTCGGCATCGTGATCGCGGTGCCGCTGGTGTATCTGTTGCTGAGATACGGCGCGGAGCGTCTTTCGCTGGTCCTTGCGCCGCTGTTTGTCATCGTCGCCGCATTGCTGATCGTCGAAGCGATGCGCCATGACAAAGTGCAGTTGGATCGTGTGTTCGCGATGCTGATCATCTTCGCGTTCAACGTGCTGTTCTGGGTCTTCTATTACCAGCTGGGCACGTCGTTCAATTTCCTGGCGGAAAATCTGGTCGATCGCCGCATGCCGGGTGGCTGGATTTTCCCGGTGGCCTGGTTCCAGTCGGTCAGTCCGCTGGCGATCATCGTGCTGGCGCCGGTCGTGTCGTTGACGTGGGGCCTGCTCAACAAGCGGCACATGGAACCGTCGATTCCCCGCAAATTCGGCCTCGGTCTGATTTTCAACGGGCTCGGCTTCGCCGGACTGATGTACGCGTTGTCCAGGTTGATCGGGGAGGGCGGCAGCCTCATCCCGTTCTGGCCGCTGACGCTGTGCTACGTGCTACAGACGGTGGGCGAGTTGTGCCTATCGCCGATCGGCTTGTCCATGGTCACTAAACTCGCGCCACCGCGGCTGGTCGGCGTGGCGATGGGCGGATGGTTTCTTTCGCTGGCCGTGGGCGGCAATTTGTCGGGCTTGGTGGCCGGTTATATCAGCGGCACCCATGGCATGACGGCCGCCTCCGCGCTGGGCGGATTCACCTTCGGCTTCTGGCTGCTGGTTGCTGCAGGCGTCCTGTTGCTGCTGATCTCGCCGCTGATCAATCGATTGATGCATGGCGTGAAATGAGCACACGCGGGGAACGGCGAATCGGCCGTTCCCCGCCCTACGTCGGTGGTTACATGCCGTGCTGACCGGCCAGAAGCTTATCCAGGATGCGCGTCAGCCACTGACGCTCTTCCTCATCGAGCTTGACCAGCACCTCGCGCTCACGGGCGCGTGCCATCGGCGCGACGTCGTCGTGGATCACCCAGCCGGCTTCGGTCAGGCTCAGTACGGAGCGGCGTTTGTCATTGCCGTGCGTCTCACGGTGCACGCGGCCGGCTTCCACCAGCCGGGCGAGCGCGCGACTCACTGCCACCTTGTCCATCGCCGTGCGTTCGGCCACTTCCCGCGCGGACAAGCCGTGGAACCGCGCCAGCACCGCCATCACGCGCCATTCGGTCATGCTGAGGTCGTACCGGCGCTGGTAGTCGTCAGCGATCGCCTGGCTCACCGTGTTGGAAAGGATCGACAAGCGATAAGGCAGGAAATGTTCCAGTTCCAGCGGGGCGTGCTCGGTTCCGGCGGGGGCGGGCTTGCGCGGGTGAGGTAGGGTGGCGGCGTGTTTGGTCATGCGATGGGTGTCGATTTGGCCTGTGGATGCTATGTACCGACTATAGCGACGACGCGGCTTTACCGAAATTGGCTATCTCGCCAGGTGCGTACAAGGCGGCTCACCGGGAAACCAGGCTGCCCCGCTTACAGCTCGTGCCGTGCATCGAGCTGGAAATTACCCTCGGCGGGTGAAGCGATGACGTTCTGGTAGACGCAGCCCGGGAACAGGTTAGTGGCACTGCCGACGTGGTTGTCCGGGTTGTACAGATAGGGCACGTGCGACCAGGCACGGTAGCCCAGATCCTTGATCGCCTGTACCTCGGCGTGCGCCAGCTCGATCTCCGAAAGGCGGAAATAAATGATCGGACGATGCTTGCGGATGGTTTCGGCGGCACCGGCCAGAAGATTGATCAGCGCTTTCTGCGGGTTGACCTTGATCAAATGCAGCGCATCGAGCTTGAGCTCGTCGACCGTGGTGACAGTGAATGCTTCGTCCTTGCTCTCGCCCGACGTAATCATGCCCTGGCCGGTGGCCCGGCCCAGATAGCGCTGATAGGTGTAGACATTGGAAAGCTGATTGAGCGCAACGTTGGCGCAGAGCTTCTGGAAGGTGAGGCGGCGAGGTTCGGTGACGTGCACCTGGCCGCGCTCGCCAACGGCTTTCGCCAGCCACAACGTATGGGCGCCTGTCTCGGCGCCGAACTCCAGCACCGTATGGCCTTCTTCGATCACCGTGCTGAGCAGCTCGATCTCCTGCTCCATCCATTCGCCATAGGCTTTCAGCGACTGCGCGGCGAAGCTTTCCGGATTCGCTGCCGTCATCACGCCATAGCGGGTGGGCCACAGGTTGTTGGCAAGTTGGGTAGTCGCGTCATGGAGATGATTCATGGGGATGTCCTTAGCTCGGGTGAGAGAGTCACAACATGCAGCTTGCGCGCTTGTATTGGCGTTCCGATGCCTGCAGAGCGGTGTCATGCCAGCCCGGCGAGGCGGCTGCCCATAGCCGGCACGCTTGCTGCCAGAGGGTCAGCAGCGCTGAACCCTGCCGTTCGCGCCAGGCCCGTTCGCATAAGCGACACGCATCGGCGTAGTTGCCCGCACGCAGATGAGCGCGGGCCATCAGGGCCAGGGTGTCGGCGTCGTTGACGGGCAAGGCTTCCAGCCGGCGCGTCAGATCCATGGCGACCTCGCCTTGGATCGGTGTATCGGGGATCTGTTCGTAGGCCAACTGAATGGCCAGTCTGCATTGCAGGCCCGCGTGCGCCAGGTGTGGATCGTGTTCAGCGGCGAAGGCGAGGAAGAGCGCGTTGCCATAGGCGGTTCGGGCCTGTTCGGGCGGCAGTACCTGCCCGTAGGCGAGCGTGGCCTTGGCCAGTGCCAGCGCGTTTTCGGCGGTCGGGTGGTTTTCATGCAGCGTGTGCAGCAGTTCTGTCGCACGCTGCAGGCTTTGCTCGCGTGCCGCGCCTTCTTCGATGTCCGCGCGTTGCAGTAGCACGCCGGAGAGGAGGCGTTGCGCCGCAAGCGTGGCGTGCGGGAACTGCTGCAGTTGCAGGCAATACGCCTGCGCTTCGTCGCATTTGCGCAATGCGGCTTGGCCGGCTTGGATGGATGCCCAGTAACGGAGGGCGTGGATCCACGCTTCCCATAGCGGCGGGTTCGCCTGCTTCAAGACAGCGGCGTGACGCACTTGCATGTTGCGCAAAGCCAGTAGCCGCGAACCGCCTTTTTTCCGTTTTGCCTGCAGCACATCCAGATTGATCAAGCTCGCTTGCAGAGACGCTCGCTGATCGGGCGGTGCGATGGCGAGTGCGGCTTGAACAAGCTCGGTGGCGTCCTGGTAGCGCGCTTCCGCCTTGCACGGAGACATGTCCTCGATGCCGGACAACAATGACTGCACCTGCCGCCACACGTCTATCGCGGACGGTGCGGCCTGCGCGGTGGCGATGGCTGCGGCAGCTTGAGCCAGCGCGGTCGGTGCGGCACGCGATGCATCGGGCGCCACGCTTTCGCGGGCCGGTGCGTGATGCGTTGCCCTTGCCGCCGCCGGCGTGAAATCCGTGGCGTCGACCCGCTTCCACGCTGACCAATATTCGCGCGCCGCGGGCTGATAACGCCAAGGAAGGGAAGGGCGCAGCGCCGGATGGGGGAACGGGGGCTCCTGCGAGCGTGCGTCCGCATGAAGCGGAGTGGTGGGTACGGATTGATCCACCCGACCGTCGTTCGCACCGAATGCGTCGCGGGTCGGGGCGCCGTTTTTTTTGCGCTGGGGCCAAACCTTGCTGAGCAGCCATAGCAAAAGCCCCACGACCAGCATCAACCCTGCCAAAGCCGCAACCCATTTCCAGAGGCCATGGCGCGGTTGGCGCGGCTCGGCCTGGAGGGATTGGCCAGGTGCAGCCGCCTCGAGGCTGCTGGGTCTTGGCAACTGCGCGGACGGCGTCGGTGCGGTGTCCGACGATTCACCGCTGGAAACGTTCAGGTGAGCTGCCGGCGAGGGGGACTCCGGCGCAGGCGACGCGTCCGTCGTGCGGGGCAGGATTGATGCGGCGGGAGTCGTTGCGACCGGTGTTTGCGCATCGGCGAAAACCGCCGGCCTGCCGGAGGCGGACGCGGCTACTGAAGAACGCGCCACAGCATAGGCACGCCGGGACGGGGGCGCGCGGAATTCGTCCGGCGCCAAACCCGCGCCAGGGAACACATCGGAAACGCCTTCCGTACCCGAGTGAGGAGGCTGGAGGAGTGTCGAGTCCGACGGGGCCTCCCGGCTGGGCTTCATAGGTGCATGGGGCGACGCTTTTTCCGTCGACGAGGACGCCTTCTCCGCGGAGGGGCTAAGTGGCGCGCCGGTTTCATCGCGTGGCCGTATCTGACAGGCACTGAGCCCCAGGCCGAAACTCAGGCACGCCAACACAAAGCCGCGACCGGCCAGCCTCGTTGCGGGGCGATGACGTGTCCAAGTATCAGGTTTCGCGATCACGGTTCTATGTACCTATTCCATCAGGCCATGGCGTTGGTAAACCGCTGCAGAAAGCGCTGAACACTTACTCCACGACTACGTATTTCCTTTTATCGCAGGTGCTTGCCTGATGCGACAAGCGGCCGAGGCCTTCTTTGTACATCAGAATCGGCTTGCAATTGGTTTCAAATGTAACTATAACGATAGTCTGATCCGGATGGCGGCATGCTGACCTGGCCGCCGTCGCGCACTGACTTCACAGGAGAGCGCCATGAACGCCCAGCCCAATCTCGGCATGCACGTCACCACCTTCGAGAACCCCATGGGCATCGACGGATTCGAATTCGTTGAATTTGCCGCGCCGGCCGGCCGTGGCGGCGAGCTGCATCAGTTGTTCCAGAACATGGGCTTCACCGCGGTGCTCAAGCACAAGCACCGTGCGATCACCGTCTATCGCCAGGGCGGGGTGAACTTCCTGGTCAATGAAGATCCCGATTCGTTCGCCGCCGAATTTGCCGCCAAGCACGGCCCGTGCGCCTGTGGCTTCGCGATCCGTTTCAAGAAGCCCGCGAACGAGGTGCTGAAGGCGGTGCTAGCCAATGGCGGCGAGGATTCCACGCAGAAGGCCGATACCAAGGCGGTGAACGCGCCGGTGGTGAAGGGCATTGGCGATTGCATGCTGTATCTGGTGGATCGCTACGGCAACGCCGGTAGCATCTACGACGGCGATTACCAAGCCATCGCGGGCGTCGACCCGCATCCGGCCGGTTTTGGCCTTACCTTCATCGACCACCTCACGCACAACCTGTATTTCGGCAACATGCAGCAATGGTCCGATTACTACGAGCGCCTGTTCAACTTCCGCGAGATCCGCTACTTCGACATCAAAGGCGCGAAGACCGGCCTGGTTTCCAAGGCGATGACGGCACCGGATGGCATCGTGCGCATTCCGCTGAATGAATCGAACGATCCGAAGAGCCAGATCAACGAATACCTCGATGCGTATCACGGCGAAGGCATCCAGCACATCGCTTGCTTCACCGACAATATCTATGAAACGGTCGAGGCGATGCGCGCCAAGGGCGTGCAATTCCTGGAGACGCCCGATACCTATTTCGACGTGATCGACATGCGCATTCCCAACCACGGCGAAGATGTGCCACGTTTGGCGAAGAACAAGATCCTGATCGACGCCGACCCGGAAACCAAACAGCGTAAGCTGCTGCAGATCTTTACGCAGAACAATATTGGACCGATCTTCTTCGAGATCATCCAGCGCAAAGGCAACGAAGGGTTTGGCGAGGGTAACTTCCAGGCGCTGTTCGAATCGATCGAGCGCGATCAGATGCGGCGCGGCGTGCTGTGATGCTTTAAACCCCCCTCCCCTCGGGGAGAGGGGTAGGTGAGGGGAGAAGGCGTGCCTCGCACCACAAAAAAGCTCGCTTTTCTTGCGAGGGTGGTCCCTCACCCCAGCCCTCTCCCCGGAGGGGAGAGGGCATTAAGGCTAGGCAAGAGTGAAACACATCATGGAATCGAACGGCTATCAATCGGGCTTCGGCAATGATTTCGCCAGCGAGGCCATCGCGGGTGTGTTGCCGGTAGGGCAGAACTCACCTCAACGCGTGGCGCATGGCCTGTATGCGGAGCAGCTTTCCGGCTCGGCCTTCACGGCCCCGCGCCACACCAACCGGCGCAGCTGGCTGTACCGCATTCGCCCCGCGGCCGTACATAAACCGTTCGAGCCGCTTGCGCACGCCAGCTTCCATAACCACTTCGACGAAGCGCCCGCCACGCCCAATCAATTACGCTGGGATCCCTGGCCGATACCGTCGGTGCCGACGGATTTCATCGATGGGCTGGTTACGCTCGCCGGCAATGGCGGTCCGGCCGAACAGGCCGGTTGCGGTATCCACGTGTACGTGGCGAATCGCTCGATGCATGGGCGCTTCTTCTACAACGCCGATGGCGAGTTGTTGATCGTGCCGCAACTGGGGCGCCTGCGGCTCGCCACCGAACTGGGCGTGATCGAGCTCAAGCCTCTGGAGGTTGCCGTTATTCCGCGCGGTGTGCGTTTTCGCGTTGAACTGATCGACGCTCCAGCACGCGGTTATGTGGCGGAAAATTTCGGTGCGCTGCTTCGTCTGCCAGACCTGGGCCCGATCGGTGCGAACTCGATGGCGCTGCCGCGTGATTTCCTCACCCCGCACGCCGCCTATGAAGACGTGGATGGCGATTTCGAGCTCTTCGCGAAATTCCAGGGTGCGCTGTGGCGGGCGAGCATCGATCATTCGCCGCTGGATGTGGTGGCCTGGCATGGCAACTACGCGCCCTACAAATACGATCTCACGCACTTCAACACCATCGGTTCGATCAGCGTGGATCACCCGGACCCGTCCATCTTCACCGTGCTCACCTCACCCAGTGACACCCCGGGCACGGCAAACGTGGATTTCGTGATTTTCCCGCCGCGCTGGCTGGTGGCCGAGCACACCTTCCGTCCGCCGTATTTTCATCGCAACGTGGCCAGCGAATTCATGGGCTTGATCGAAGGCGTATACGATGCCAAGGCCGGCGGTTTCGCGCCAGGCGGCGCCAGCTTGCACAACTGCATGAGTGGGCATGGCCCGGATGCGGCGACGTTCGAAAAGGCCGGCAGCGCCGATGTGAGCAAGCCGGATCACATCACCGGCACCATGGCTTTCATGTTCGAAACGCGCAAGGTGATTCATCCCACCAGGCAGGCGCTCGATGCGCCGCAATTGCAGCGCGACTACTATCAGTGCTGGCAAGGTATCGCCAAGCATTTCGATCCCAAGCGCGCGTGACGCGCGGCTGGCAAATCAACGCGATGGCACGCTGGCGCGCTATTGCACCTATCCCATTATGGAAGGCTGCGCGCGACGCAGCCGGTGGAGTGAAGGCATGAAACTGGGCAGTCTCAAGGAAGGCGGTCGTGACGGCACGCTGATCGTGGTGAGCCGTGACTTGACCCACGCGGTCAAAGCCACTGGCATCGCGGCGACCATGCAGTCCGCGCTGGATGATTGGTCCAACACCGCGCCACGCCTGAACGCCTTGTCTGACGCACTCAATGCAGGCCACGCAACGGGCGCCTTTGCGTTAGAAGTTGCTGCGCTTGCCGCGCCCTTGCCGCGCGCCTATGAATTCGTCGACGGCAGCGCCTACTTGCCGCACGTCGAACGCGTGCGTCGGGCGCGCGGTGCGGAAGTGCCCGAATCCTTTTATGTCGATCCGCTGATGTACCAGGCCACCAGCGCAGGCTTTCTGGGGCCGCGCGATCCGGTGGTGGTGCCGAGCGAGGAATACGGCATCGACCTGGAAGCCGAAGTGGTGGTTATCACCGACGACGTTCCGATGGCGGCGACGTCCGAGCAGGCCGCGCAGCACATTCAACTCGTTGGGCTGGTGAACGATGTGAGCCTGCGCAACCTGATCCCCGGCGAGCTCGCCAAAGGGTTTGGTTTTCTGCAATCCAAGCCGCGTTCTGCGCTGTCGCCGGTGTTCGTGACGCCCGATGAGCTGGGCGATGCGTGGCAGGACGAAAAATTGCATCTGCCGATGCGCACCTGGCTCAACGAGAAGTGGTTCGGCGAAGCCGAATGCGGCATCGATATGCAATTCAACTTCGCCCAGCTCGTTGCGCACGCGGCCAAGACGCGGCCGCTTACGGCCGGCACCCTCATCGGCTCGGGGACGATCGCCAATCAGGACACCAGCAAGGGTGCTTCGTGTCTGGCCGAGCAGCGCACGGTGGAAACCTTGCGCGATGGCAAGCCAAGCACGCCGTTCCTTAAGTTCGGCGATTCGCTGCGTATCGATGTGACCGACAAGAGCGGTGCGTCGATTTTCGGAGCGATCGAACAGCGCGTCACGCGGTTGAAGTGAGTCGCCAGTCCGATGCGTGGGTGCGCATCGGCACAACACGTGACGTGCCGGGGGTATCGGCGCTATCTTCCTGTGTCCAAACCCCATGATGCCAGGAGCAGCGTATGTCCGAAGTGACTCTCAAAGGTAATCCAGTGCAGGTCGACGGCCAGCTTCCGGCCGTGGGTGCAAAGGCCGCTGCTTTCCATCTTGTCGGCAAAGATCTTGCCGACGTCTCGCTCGCCAACTTCGATGGCAAGCGCAAAGTGCTCAACATCTTTCCCAGCGTCGATACGCCGACCTGCGCCACCTCGGTGCGTCGTTTCAACGAGAAGGCCAGTCAGCTCGACAACGCTGTGGTGCTGTGCATTTCAGCGGATCTGCCGTTCGCGCAGGCGCGCTTCTGCGGTGCGGAAGGTTTGAGCAACGTGGTCACGCTATCGACCATGCGCGGAAGCGACTTCCTCAAGAACTACGGTGTGGCGATTGCTTCGGGTCCGCTCGCGGGTCTTGCTGCACGCGCCGTCGTGGTATTGGATGAACACGACAAGGTGCTGCATACCGAGCTTGTCGGCGAGATCGCTCACGAACCCAATTACGACACGGCGCTCGCTGCGCTGCGCTGATCGCGTATTGTCTGTCAGAAAAAAAGGCCCGGGAAACCGGGCCTTTTCGCTCGCGTCAACGCGCGTCCTTATTGAGGTGATAGCGCATGTCGCTGAGCAGCATCGGCACCCATGCGTACCGCGGTGCGTTGTCGCTGGCTGGGTCTACCGTCATCTGCTGCGCCGCATGCAGCAGGTTCGTGCCTGTGTCGGGTAGCGGCTCGGCATCCAGGAGCTGGGCTTTGCTGACGGAGCCATCGGCCGCGAACGTCAACACATAGTCGGCCATGCCCGAATTGACCTGGCGTTCGTGATTGATGGCCGGCTGGAAGTAATGGCCACGGCTGCGTGGCTTGAGATGGAGCACCCGGTCGTCGCTCGCGATGCCGGCGCGGATGGTGCTGTCATAGGCAAACACAAAGCTTCTGACGTCCTTCATGATGGCGTCGATGTCCGAGTCATTCAGACCTTGCTTGGCGCGATAGAGGAGTTCGGCGGTGTAACTGTCTTGGACATCGCTCTTCTTTTGCGCGATCGACGCGTAATGGCCGTAGATCTGCGCCCAGTTCATGGCTTCGCGGTATTGACCGGCGGCGAGCTTTATTTCGGCCATTTTCGCCATTGCCAGCACGCTGCCGCGAATGGCGGCATTGCTCAGATAGAGCATCGCTTTCTGGGCATCCTCCTGCACGGGCGAGCCGGGCGCGTGCTTGCCCATGTGATAGATCGACCCGAGCATGTACAGCGTTTGCGGATCTAGCGTATCCGGCGACTGCTCGATGGCCGCGAGCGCATGCTGGCGATCGGCAAGCGGTGTCTTTTCGTCGAACAGCGCAGCCCAATCGCGATCGGACATGCTGTGTCGGATCGGCGCACTTTGCGCGTTGGGTGGGTGATCACCGTGCGCGTCGACGGTAGACGACGCCATGACCAGCGGCATCCACAGCGCGATCCCGCACCGTAGCGCGCGATTCTTCATCCACTTCATGCCAAGGCCCCCCTGTTTGACCTCGGGGTGCGAGTATCGCGTGCGCGCAGCGTGAACGAAAGAGGGGCGTTGGCGCGGCGCGTGCAGGTCAGGGTTTGCCGACGATAGAGATTGCCATGGGACGTGCTTGCAGATGTTCCGGCAAGCCAAGCCCAAGCCGCAGGCTGCGACCGATGCGCTCGGCGTGTTCGATCATCTGGGCGGCGGCATCTTCGTCCAGCAATTCGGTGGTGGTTTCGCGCCATAGCACAAGCCAGCGCGCGAAGTGCTCCAGGCGGATAGGTTGCGCGCGATGGACGGCCATCGGGTTGCCGCGGTAGCTGCCAGCGCGCAGCGCTACGGAAGACCAGAAGGAAACGAGCCGGTGCTTGTGTTCGTTCCAGTCGTGTACCGCGGCGTTGAACACCGGGCCCAGCGAGGGGTCGACACGCACTTTCTCATAAAAGCGATCGACCAACTGGGCGATCTGGGTTTCATCTAATGACGACATGGGTACCTATGATAGTCCATGACGACAAGCTGACATGAATCGATCGGTCAAAAAAAGCCGGGCGTTGCTGCGCCCGGCTTTTTCACGGTGATGGGTGTGCTTACTTGGCCGCCATCAGCGCATGCGTCATGTCGAGCATGCGGTTGGAGAAGCCCCACTCGTTGTCGTACCAGCTCAGCACTTTCACCAGCGTGCCACCCATCACGCGCGTCTGCGTGGCGTCATAGATGGAGGAGTGCGAGTTGTGGTTGAAGTCGATCGACACCAGCGGCTTGGTGTTTACACCCAGGATGCCCTTCAGCGCACCAGTGGCGGCCGCATGGATGGCGTCGTCGATTTCTTCCTTGGTGGTGTTGCGTGCGGCAACGAAGGAGAGGTCGACTACCGACACGTTGATGGTCGGTACGCGCATGGCGAAGCCGTCCAGCTTGCCGTTGAGCTCTGGCAACACCAGGCCCACCGCGGCGGCGGCACCGGTCTTGGTAGGGATCTGCGAATGCGTGGCCGAGCGCGCGCGGCGC
Source organism: Dyella monticola (assembly GCF_003363155.1). Classification (GTDB taxonomy): domain Bacteria; phylum Pseudomonadota; class Gammaproteobacteria; order Xanthomonadales; family Rhodanobacteraceae; genus Dyella_B; species Dyella_B monticola. The sequence goes on from NZ_QRBE01000003.1 coordinate 165,389, forward strand.
AGGTCGGAGTGGTAGACGTCGGTCAGCACCTGGTCGTTGGTGTAGGCATGGATGGTGGTCATCAGACCATGCACGATGCCGATCTTCTCGTGCAGTACCTTGGCAATCGGCGCCAGGCAGTTGGTGGTGCAGGAGGCGTTGGAGATCACCTGGTGTGCAGCGGTGATCGTGTTGTGGTTGACGCCATACACGAAGGTGCCGTCCACGTCCTTGTCGCCCGGCGCGGAGATGATCACCTTCTTGGCACCCGCCGCCAGATGCGCGCCGGCCTTCGCCTTGGAGGTGAACAGGCCCGTGCACTCCAGCACTACATCGATGCCCAGGTCTGCCCACGGCAGCTTGGACGGATCGCGCTCGGCGCACACCTTGATGCGATCGCCATTGACGACCAGTTCACCGCCATCTACCGACACCTCGCCCGGGAATTTGCCGTGGGCCGTGTCGTATTGGGTCAGGTGCGCGTTCGTTTCGGCGTTGCCGAGGTCGTTGACCGCGACAATCTGGATTTCATTCGTGCGCTTGGCTTCGTACAGCGCGCGCAGGGTATTGCGGCCGATACGACCGTAACCATTGATGGCGACCTTGATGGCCATGAGACAGCGTCCTCCAAAGGATGATGGGGCAGCGAAACGGCGGCACATGCGGCCGCCGAAATCGGCATTCTAGCCCGAACCGGCGCTGGGAGGCCGTGGCGGGTGCCCTCTGTGTCTGATTGTCATAAGGCGTATGGCATGATTGACCGCTTACAATCGTCGGGTTTTTCGCATGTTCTCTGTCCGCCGAGTTGCTGCCGCCTTGTTCGCCACGCTGGCCGTTGCGCAGGCCGCCGATGCCTGGGGTCCGTTGGGACACAGCGTCGTGGCCGAGCTGGCGCAACGGCACTTGAGCCCCGTCGCGGCGGCGGAAGTGAAGCACCTGCTCGCGCTGGATCACACCCAGTCGCTGGCCGATATCGCGAGCTGGCCCGACGAGATCCGCAACGATCCCAAAGAGCAGGCCTTGTGGAAGGAAACGCGGCCGCTGCATTACATCGATTTCAAGAATCCCTCCTGCGCATACGTGCCGCCGCGCGACTGCAAGGACGGCAAGTGCGTGGTCGAGGCCATTCCGCATTATGTGGCGATCCTCAGTGATCGCAGTCAGCCGGATGCAGTCCGCTTGCAGGCGCTGAAGTTCGTGGTGCATTTCATCGGCGATATCCATCAGCCGTTGCATGCGGCCTACCGTGACGACGCGGGCGGCAACGCTTATCAGGTGCAGTTCCAGGGGCAGGGCACGAACCTGCATCGCGTGTGGGATTCGGGCATGCTCGGTACGCGTGGCCTGAGTTGGAAGGCCTACGCGGACCGGCTCGACGCCGAAGGCATCGCGCCGCTGCCGCGGCCGATCGCGCCGCTCGACCAACCGGCAGTGCAATGGGCGGAGGAGTCCTGCCAGATCACGCATGATATCTATCCGGCCAACCACAAGATCGACCAGGCCTATGTCGATGCCGAGCTGCCGGTCGCAGACAGCCGTCTGCGTGAGGCGGGCAGGCGGCTGGCTGAAGTGTTGAATCTGGCTCTGCAAAACGGCTGATGGCCGGATCGCCGTCCCTGGCGGACCGGGCGGCTGAGAACTCGACGATGGGTCCCCTTGCGCGCGATGGGACCCATTTCCGTTTATCCGTCTAAATCACAGTTTGCCTTTGCGGCGGTGCCGCAGATGAAATCATGCATTCGAATGCACGATTTTGCATTGCGGAGTTTGCGTGGACTTCTGTTAGGCTCCACGGACGACTGTGAACACTGAAGCAATGACTACCGACACTCATTCCCGCCGCACCAAAATCGTTGCCACCCTGGGGCCCGCCACCGACGCGCCCGGCATGCTCGAACGAATCATCTCCGAAGGCGTCGACGTTGTACGCCTCAATCTTTCCCACGGACAATCCGACGATCACCGCGCCAGAGCCGCGGCGGTGCGCAAGGCTGCCGGAAAGGTGGGACGCGAGGTCGGCATCCTCGCCGATCTGCAGGGGCCGAAGATCCGCGTCGAGCGCTTTGCCAATGGGCCGGTGGAATTGCGCGATGGCGATCCGTTCGTGCTGGACTGCCGCGTGGATGCACCGCCGGGTGATACCACGCGCGTAGGTGTGAGCTACCTTGGCTTGCCCCAGGACGTGAAGGCTGGCGACATTCTATTGTTGGACGACGGCTTGGTCGCGCTTACCGTGCTTGATGTGGCCGGCACCGAGGTGCGTTGCCAGGTGCTGATCGGCGGCCGTTTGTCCGACCGTAAGGGTTTGAATCGCCAGGGCGGCGGCCTCTCGGTGTCCGCGTTGTCCGACAAGGACAAGGCCGATATCAAACTCGCTGCCGAAATCGGTGCGGATTTTCTTGCCGTGTCGTTCGTGCGTTCGGCCGCGGACATGGACATGGCGCGCAAGCTGCTCAAGGACGCCGGCGGCAACGCGTCGCTGGTCGCCAAGATCGAGCGCGCGGATGCGATTCCGGTGCTCGGCGAAATCATCGACGCTTCCGATGTGGTGATGGTCGCGCGTGGCGACCTGGGCGTGGAGATCGGCGATGCAGAGCTGCCCGGCTTGCAGAAGAAGATCATCCGCGAGTCGGTGCAGCGTAACCGCGCTGTCATTACCGCCACGCAGATGTTGCAGTCGATGGTGCGCTCGCCGATTCCCACCCGCGCCGAAGTACTCGACGTGGCCAACGCCGTGATCGACGGCACGGATGCGGTGATGCTTTCGGAAGAAACCGCCGCGGGCATGCACCCGGACAAGGCCGTCGCCGCCATGCGTCGCATCTGCCTGGGTGCCGAACGCCAGTTCGAGCCCAAGGAAGATTTCGTCAAATCCGGGCACCGCCTGGATCGCACCGACCAAGCCATCGCGCTGGCCGCGATGGTGCTGTCGAGCGAAGTGGGTGTGCGCGCCATCGTGGCACTCACCGAATCGGGCGCGACCGCGCAGTGGCTGTCGCGCTACCGCAACGCGATACCGATCTATGCGCTGTCGCCGTTCGACGATGCGCGCCGCCGCATGCTGGTGCTGTGTGATGTGCATCCGGTGGCTTTCACGCACGACACGCTCAATCCGGCGGTATCCGCACGCGAAGCCGTGCGCCAGTTGTTCACCGCCGGCAAGCTCGCCGAAGGCGACCGCGTGGTGCTCACGCATGGCGACCACATCGGCAAGGGCGGCGGCACCAATACGGTGAAGCTGCTGTCGGTGGGACAGGACGGCATGGTGGAAAGCTTGCGGGATTTGTAACCGATACGGTCAGCCCGTCGCGCACGACGCGTCGGGCTGGCTAAACTGGTTGCCGTCCCCAAACCCTACATCGGAGGTACGCCATGCGCACGACGATTCGTTTCGGCCAATCCCTGCTCGTGGCGGCAGCGCTGGCCGCCTGCATGCCGGCCCTGGCCCAGGAAGCGCGCCGGGTCGCGCCAGATCAGCTTCCTCATCTTTGGATCCTGTTGAACCGCGACGTGTCGGTCGACGTACCCAACAGCGGCGTGAACATCTACAAGCCCAGTTGCGTGGCGGTCACCTACATGATCGGCAGCGACGGTGCCCCGATGAACGTGCAGGTCGCCAAAATGGTACCGGCCAGCGACCTCGGTAAGGCGGCCGTGAGTGCGGTGTCCAACTTCCGTTACGGTCCCTCGCTCACCAACAGTAGCCACGCGCCAGTGGCCACCTACTACGTGATTCCCTTCAATGCGCCGGACGATCCCACCCAGCGCGACCAGCTCATGGCGCCCTGCAAATTAGCGGGTTACGGCCAAGCCTGACCGGGTTTGGTGACGAGTCCTGAACGCCCGTCCAGCCGGATGGGGCTATAATCGCGCGCTTTCCACCCGTCCGCCCGACCGGGTGGCCTCCCTTGCGGCCGCGCGCCGCCAAACGTTTTACGGAGTCGTCCACATGAGCATTGAAGATCTCGAGAGCATCGCCCTGGCGATGGTCGCGCCCGGCAAGGGCATCATCGCCATCGATGAGTCGACCAACACCATCAAGAAGCGCTTCGAGTCGGTCGGCATCGAGAACACCGAAGAGAACCGCCGTGCCTATCGCGAGCTGCTGCTCACCACGCCGGCCCTCTCCGAGCACATCTCCGGCGCGATTCTTTACGACGAGACGATCCGTCAATCCACCAAGGACGGCGTGCCCTTCACCCAGATCATGAAGAAGAACGGCATCATCCCGGGCATCAAGGTGGACAAGGGCACCGTGCCGCTGGCTGGTTTCCCGGGCGATGTGGTCACCGAAGGCCTCGATGGCCTGCGCGAGCGTCTGGCCGAGTACGTGAAGCTTGGCGCGCAGTTCGCCAAGTGGCGCGCAGTGATCAACATCAGCGAAGACAATCCCAGCTCCACCGCCATCGAAGCGAACACGCACGCGCTCGCCCGTTACGCCGCCCTATGCCAGGAAGCCGGCCTGGTACCGATGGTGGAGCCGGAAGTGATCATGGACGGCGACCACAGCATCGAAGTGAGCTACGAAGTGCACGAAGCGGTGCTGCGCAGCCTGTTCAACGCGCTGTATGAGCACAACGTGCTGGTCGAAGGCACCATCCTGAAGGTCAGCATGGTGATTCCGGGCAAGGAATCGGACGAGCAGGTCAGTGTCGAGGAAGTGGCCGAAGCCACTGTGCGCGTGCTCAAGACCACCGCGCCCGCCACGCTGCCGGGCATCGTGTTCCTCTCCGGCGGTCAGAACGACGAGCAATCCACCGCGCACCTCAATGCCATGAACCGCATGGGCCCGCACCCGTGGCCGCTGTCATTCTCTTACGGCCGCGCCATGCAACAGGCCGCGCTGAAGCTGTGGTCGAAAGACATGAAGAGCAACTACGGCGAAGCGCAGAAAGTGGTGCACGCACGCGCCAAGGACAATGGCCTGGCTGCCTTGGGCCAGTGGAAAGGCTGATCGCTCGTTGATATCGATGAAAAAGAGCGCCCGCGTGGTGCTCTTTTTTTGTTTGGCTGCAACGCTAAATACCGCTCGCCTCGCCGCCTATCTCACAGGAGGTCGCGTTGCCATTCAGCGCAAATTTTTACCTTGCGGACGTCCGTCGAAAAAGAACGGGCGCCATGAAGGCACCCGTGAATGACAACAACTGCTTTTTTGATATTTTTCGCGAAACTCAGAAGCGATATTCCGCCGATACCGTGTATGCATTCGTCGGCAACTGCACACCCTGGCCGCGACCCGAGCCGTCGTAGTAGTTGTAGTTCACACCAACGCTCCAGTTCTGGGTGAGGTTGTAGCCCACGCCTACGCCCGCGTAGTAACGGGTGCGATCGAAGCGCTCGTAGGTGGCGTTGTAACGGTCGGTCAGACCCTGCCCTTGTGCATAGAAAGCACCGCCACGCACTTCGCCGTACCAGTTGGGCGTGAAGTTGTAGCGCAGGTTCGCGCCAAGTGTCGGGCCGTACAGCTTCGATTGCAGCGACGAATCAGAACGTGCCGCGCCGCGCGCATCGATGCGGCCCAGGTACTGAAAACCCGCTTCCACGCCCACCGACATCTGCGGATTGATCGCAAAACGGTAACCACCCTTGATGCCGCCAATAGCATCACCGTTGGTGTCATAGGGGCCTTTGTTGATCTGGCCGTAGCCGGCTTCGGCGCCGACATACCAGCCTTGCTGAGCCGTCTGAGTGGGGGCGCTCTGCGCAAAAGCGGCGGGAACGGCGGCAAAACCCACCGCAGCAAGGGCCATAGCAAACAACGTCTTCTTCATGGAGTACTCCTTGTCATGCATTGATCAGGGCGGTCGGCGCGAGGGGGGAAGCCGAAGCCCCGTACGCACGTTTGGGGGTGTGCGTAGCCATCAGATGAGGCCGTCCGGAAATGATTCAATACCGATGAGTACAGTATTAAGTATCGATTAAGTCTGTAGAAAAAAGCGGTGAATACCTGCGCCACCACGGCGTACTTCCCGACAAGCCGGACGACAGAAAGCGAACGATCAGCGACAATAGCCACTTTTGCCGCCAGCCTTCGGAGATCAAACCTGATGACGTCTCGTCGCGTACTTGCCAACGCCGTCCGCGCTTTAGCCATGGATGCTGTCGAGGCAGCCAAATCCGGTCACCCCGGCATGCCGATGGGCATGGCTGACATCGCCGAAGTGCTCTGGAACGATTACCTGAAGTTCAATCCGACCAACCCGAAGTGGCCCAACCGCGACCGTTTCGTGCTCTCCAATGGCCATGGCTCGATGCTGCAATACGCGCTGCTGCATCTGACCGGTTTCGACTTGCCGATGGCCGAGCTCAAGCGCTTCCGTCAGCTGCATTCCAAGACCGCGGGCCACCCTGAAGCCAGCGAAACGCCCGGTGTGGAAACCACCACCGGCCCGTTGGGGCAGGGCTTCGCCAACTCGGTCGGTCTGGCGCTGGCCGAAAAGCTGCTCGCCGAGCATTTCAATCGCCCGGGCCACACCATCGTCGATCATCACACCTACGTGTTCATGGGCGATGGCTGCATGATGGAAGGTGTATCGCACGAAGCCGCTTCGCTGGCAGGTAAGTTGAAGCTCGGCAAGCTGGTTGCGATTTACGACGACAACAACATCTCCATCGACGGTGAAGTGGAAGGCTGGTTCACCGACGATACGCCCAAGCGCTTCGAAGCCTACGGCTGGAACGTGATCCCTCATGTGGACGGCCACGATGCCCAAGCCGTGAAAAAGGCCATTGCCGAAGCCACGGCGCAAAGCGAAAAACCCACGCTGATCTGCTGCAAGACCATCATCGGCTTCGGCGCCCCACATAAGCAGGGTAAAGAAGAATCGCACGGCGCCGCGCTCGGCAAGGACGAAGTCGCCGCCGCGCGCGACGAACTCGATTGGCGCTATCCGCCCTTCGAAATCCCGGCGGACATTTACGCCGCGTGGGACAAGAAACAGATCGGCGCAGAGCGCGAGCAGCAGTGGAACGAATTGTTCGCCACATACGAAGCCGCGCACGCGGAACTCGCCGCCGAATTCCGCCGTCGCACGGTGGGTGAACTGCCGGCGGATTGGGCCAAGCAGTCGCAGGCTTATATCGACAAGGTCAACGCCGATGGCCCCGACGTGGCTTCTCGCAAAGCCTCGCAGATGGCGCTGGATGCGTTCGGCCCGCTGCTGCCGGAAATGATCGGCGGTTCAGCCGATCTGGCCGGCTCCAACCTCACCATGTGGAAAGGCAGCAAGAGCGTCACCGGCCCGGATGGCAACTACGTGCACTACGGCGTGCGCGAATTCGGCATGAGCGCCATCGCCAACGGCCTGGCGCTGCACGGCGGCTTTGTTCCTTACGATGGCACCTTCCTGGTGTTCTCCGATTACGCGCGCAACGCGGTACGCATGGGCTGCCTGATTCCTGCGCACGTCATCCACGTCTACACGCACGATTCCATCGGCCTGGGTGAAGACGGCCCGACGCATCAGCCGGTCGAGCACCTCAGTTCGCTGCGCCTGATTCCGAACAACCGCGTGTGGCGTCCCTGCGATGCGGTGGAATCGGCGGTGTCGTGGAAGGTGGCGATCGAGCGCAAGGGTGAGCCGTCGTGCCTGATTTTCTCGCGCCAGACGTTGAAGCATCAGCAGCGCACCGCACAGCAAATCGCCGACATTTCGCGCGGCGCCTATGTGCTCTCCGATCCGGCCGATACCAAATTCAAGGCGATCCTCATTGCCACCGGCTCGGAAGTGGAGCTGGCGATGGAAGCGGCCCGCACGCTCGCGCAGCAGAACGTGCCGGTGCGCGTGGTGTCGATGCCGTGTACGGAAGCCTTCGACGCGCAGCCACTGGAATACCGCGAAGGCGTGCTGCCCCGCTGGTGTCGCGCACGCGTGGCGGTGGAAGCGGCCAGTGCCGATTTCTGGAGCAAGTACGTGGGCCTGGACGGTGAAGTGATCGGCATGACCACCTTCGGTGCTTCTGCGCCCGCACCAGCGCTGTTCGAGTACTTCGGCTTCACTGTGATGCACGTAGTGGATGCGGTGAAGCGGGTGGTTGGCTGATCGCTGTGTTTTAGCTCGTCGTCCCGGCAAGCGCCGGGACCCAGCGACGTCGCTCTTCTGGGTAGAAAAGACACTGGGCCCCGGCGTTCGCCGGGGCGACGAATCAAGTGCTTGCCAGCGTAGTGGCTATTCCGAAAACGATCGCCATCACCACCGCCACAGCAACGCACGCGCTACCCACGCGAATCCGCCGTGCATCCACGCGCGGAATCAGCCGCCACAGCGCTAGCACGCCAATCAGCATCGAGAGCACGAGCGACACGCGAAATGCGTTGCTGGCCATTAACGGCGCCAGCGGCGGACGCGTGATGCCTGTTTGCGCCGCCACGGCCGCTCCGATCAACAATGTCAGCAAGCTCCAGATCAGGCACGCGAGATAGGTTCGGTTGAACACCACCGGTGTGCCTTCGCTCCAGCGCAACACCAACCATGCAATCGCACTCGGTACCACCGCGCCAATACTGCCGAAAAGCACCCACCAGATAAGACTGCTGAGCAGTGCTAGCAAACCCGTCATGGACGATCCTTCACGCCGATTCGATCAAGAAATTTATCCATCAGCCACGCAGGACCGATAAGCAGGTAGGCCAGATCGGTAAAGAAGCTCGGTCGTTTTCCTTCGAACACATGACCGATGAATTGACCGATCCACGCCACCACAAAAACACCCGCACCCAGCCAGCGCATGCGCACTGGGCCAAGCGTGTCGAACAACTGGAAGCAGATCAATGCCAGCACCGCCAGCGCAATGAGCAACGCCGCGCCCAGCCGATGCGAATGCTTCCAGTACCAGGTGAACGCCAGAACGATCGCGAACACAGCGCATGCACCGGGACGCAGCAGCGATTCGGGCACGGGAATCGTCCATAGCAGCGCGAGCACGCTCCACACGATCAACGGTACGCATAGCCAATGGAGCAGCCGGTTGATCGGGTGCTGGTGATCGTGGCTGTAGCTGTCGAGCCAATCGCGCATGCTGCGTTGTTCGGCGGTCGACTTCATCAATGCGCGGCGCTCTTGGAGAAAAGGTTGAGCACCAGCACGCCGGCAACGATGAGGCCAATGCCAAGCATCGCAGCAGGATCAAGCTTCTGCCGATACAGCACGACACCGATGAACGCGATCAACGCCGTGCCTGCACCCGACCAGATCGCATAAGCAATCCCAAGCGGCACGCTGCGCAGTGCGAGGCTGAGGCAATAGAACGCCGTGCCGTAACCGGCGATCACCACTACGGCAGGTACGAGTTGGGTAAAGCCTTGCGAGGCTTTCAGTGCGCTCGTTGCGATGACTTCGGCAAGGATCGCGAGGCTCAGATACAGCCAGGCATGCATGGGTCAGTCCAGCGTGATGCCGGCCAGGCGCTGCAACGCCTCGCTGTATTTCGCGGATGTGCCTGCGATGACGTCCTTCGGAACGTTGGGTCCGGGCGCTTTCTTGTTCCAGTCCAGTGTTTCCAGGTAATCGCGCACGAACTGCTTGTCATAACTGGGTGGACTGATGCCCACCTTGTACTGATCGGCGGGCCAGAAGCGCGAGGAATCGGGCGTGAGCATTTCATCCATGACGTACAGCGTGCCGTGTTCGTCCGTGCCGAACTCGAACTTGGTGTCCGCAATGATGATGCCGCGTTCGGCCGCATAGGCGGCCGCCCATTGGTAGATGGCTAGCGTGGCATCGCGCACCTGTTCGGCCAGATCCTTGCCGACGGCGGCGATCACCGCGTCGAAACTTACGTTTTCGTCGTGATCGCCTACGGCGGCCTTCGTCGACGGCGTAAAGATCGGCTCAAGCAGCTGCTGTGCCTGGCGCAGCCCGGCAGGAAGCGTGATGCCGCACAGCGAACCCGTTGCCTGGTAATCCTTCCAGCCCGAACCGATCAGATAGCCGCGCGCGATCGCCTCCACCGGCACCGGCTTCAGGCGGCGCGTGACCACGGCGCGCTTTTGATACAGCGCCACATCCGTGCCCGGCGGCAGCACTTCTTCCAGCGGCGTATGTAGCAAGTGGTTGGGCATGATGTGCGCGGTCTTGCCGAACCAGAAGTTGGAAATCTGCGTGAGCATTTCACCCTTGCCGGGAATCGGATCGGGCAGCACCACGTCGAAGGCGGAAAGACGATCCGTGGCGACGATCAGCAAGCGGTTGCCCGACAGCGCATAGACGTCGCGCACCTTGCCGCGATGGATCAGGTCCAGGCCAGGCAGATTCGATTGCAGCAGGGTGGTAGGCACGGTGCGCTCCGGTGGGTGGGACTGGCTATTGTACCGGGCAGGCCACTGGACGCTGCTAGAATCGGTGGCTTTGATGCCTGTGTGCTTCCCGATGCAACTCCTACTGATCGCGGCACTCGGTTTGACCTGTGCCACGCCGGCGCTCGCCGCTGATCTGCCGCCCAAGCCCGTGCGGCTGGGTTTGTGCGCGGCGTGCCATGGTGAAACCGGCATGGCGCAGATACCCGGCGCGCCCAACCTGGCCGGACAGCGCCTGGATTATCTGCGCAAGGCCCTTCAGGAATACCGCGACGGTACGCGCAACGTACCGCTGATGCGCGCCGCGATCGGCCCGGTCAGCGATGCGGAACTGGATCAACTGGCGCGCTGGTACAGCGCGCAGGCACCGCAACCACAGGCTCACGCGCAACCATGAGCTACACCTATACGTTCTGGTTCGCCATGGCGGGCCTGCTGCTTGGCCATGGCTTCGTGGGCATGGGCGTGGGTGCGATCGTCGGCTTCGTGCTCGATAATTTGCGCTTCACCCAGCGGCGCACAGCCATTCCCGAAGCGGGTGGCTATATTTCGCCGCTGTTCGCGTTGCTGGGGGCCATCGCAAAATCCGACGGGCGTGTGTCCGAAGCGGAAATCGCCATCGCCGAACGCATCATGGCGCGCATGAGCCTGGACGCGGACGCGCGCCAGCAGGCCGTGCAGGCTTTCAACCGCGGCAAGCAGCCGGAGTTCGACGTCACCGGCCCGATCAACGCATTGCGCCAATGGGCGGGATTGCGTCGCGACCACGCGTTTCCTTTGCTTGATGTCGTGATCGAAACGGTGTTGGCCGAAGGCAGTCCGTCGCCGGAAAAAATGGCGATTCTTCGCCAGCTCGCCTTCGCCCTGCGCATCAGCGACATGGAATTGATGGCGCTGATGGCGATGAAAGGCTACGTGTGGCATGGCGCCGCCGGCGCGGGCGGGCGGGCATATGGCGCGGGCGGCGGCGGTTACGTACCACCGCAACGGAATACACTGGGGCCCGATCCCTACGCTGTGCTGGGCATCACGCGCGACGCCGACGAGCGCGCGATCAAGCGCGCCTATCGCAAACTCATCTCCGAACACCACCCCGACCGCCTGGGCGACCTGCCCGAAGAGATGCGCAAGCGCGCCGAAGGGCGCGCCAGCGAAATCAATGCGGCATACGAGCGGATCAAGGCCGAGCGCGGGTTCAAATAGGCCAAACCGGTCCCGGTACAATGGCGGCCTCGCGCCCCATTGCGGCGCGGCTTCTTACTGTTGGATGTGAGCCGCCATGAGCAAACAAGCCCCCGTTATCGCACCCTCCATTCTTTCCGCCGATTTCGCGCGCTTGGGGGAAGACACCGCCAGGGCGCTGGCCGCAGGCGGCGATTGGGTGCATTTCGACGTGATGGATAACCATTACGTGCCCAACCTCACCATGGGACCGATGGTGCTCAAGGCGTTGCGCGATTACGGCATCAGCGCGCCGATCGACGTCCATCTGATGGTCAAGCCAGTGGACCGCATCGTGCCGGATTTCGCCAAGGCCGGCGCCAGCCTGATCAGCTTCCATCCCGAAGCGAGCGAGCACGTGGATCGCACCATCGGGCTCATCAAGGACGCCGGATGCCGCGCAGGCCTGGTGTTCAACCCGGCAACCCCGCTGAACTGGTTGGACCACGTGCTCGATAAGCTCGATCTGGTGCTGATCATGTCGGTGAACCCCGGCTTCGGCGGCCAGAAATTCATTCCCGAAGCGCTGGAAAAACTGCGTCGTGTGCGGCGTCTGATCGACGACAGTGGCCGCTCGATCCGGCTGGAGGTGGACGGCGGCGTCAGCGCGGACAACATTGCCGACATCGCCGCGGCCGGTGCCGACACCTTCGTGGCCGGCTCGGCCATATTCGGGGCGCCCGATTACCCGACGGTGATCGGAAAGATGCGCGCCGCCATCGGCTGAAGGGTTCTCCAGAACGCGCTCTCCAGAACACGCTCTCCAGAAAAAGAGAAACCCGGCACAGGGGGAAGGCTGCGCCGGGCTGGAGGGGCGTCGGAAGACGCCTAGAGGAGACACCATCGACAGATGCAGCCTACGCGTCGGCTGAAGGACGGGAGGCTCGGCCGTCAATCAGACTCTGCAAGTTCCACGGCAATGGACAATGCGTCTGCCACCTATTCGGACCGGCTTCCCTGCCAATGGTTCCACCCCGACGCAAATTTTTTGAATAAAAAAACCCCCTCCGAAAGGGGAAGGGGAAGTAACACGTCGGACGAGGAACGATCGGAAAAACGGCTTAACTACGCGGTTTGGGTTGTCCGGTGGATCCGTCTCGCCGGATGGCGCGACCGACGAACCTCCCTGTGCGCCGGTCGCGCCTGCCTTCCACGGCATGCATCACACGGGAAACTCAATGAAAAGCCATCACGATGGCCAACAGCAGGGAGCCTAGAGCCAGCACCACGCGCAGCGGCTCGAACGTGCGAAGTTCGGCATTCGGATCAACGGAAGGGTCTGCGCGCATGGGTGGGTTTCTTAAGTGGCGTTGGCGATATGAAACCCCGATGCGGGGCGCCATGGCCGGCGCGTCAGGGGCGATCGAACGACGGAATGTGGCAGAACCCGGGCAAGCTCCTCGGCCGGCTTGCGCTGGCCGGTTCCGCATAGCAACCTGCGCGCCATCGTCATGAGGAGTCCACATGGGACGCAACATCGCCATCGTCGAAGATGAACCCCTTATCCGCGCCAACTACGTCGAAGCCCTGAACCGCTTCGGCTACGACACGCGCGGCTACGGCTCACGGCAGGATGCCTCCAACGCCTTCGCCATCCGCTTGCCGGAACTGGTCATCATCGACATCGGCCTGGGCGACGAACCGGAAGGTGGCTTCGACCTGTGCCGCGAGCTGCGCGCGAAATCGGCCACGCTACCGATCATCTTCCTCACTGCGCGCGATTCGGATTTCGATGTGATTTCCGGATTGCGTCTGGGCGCCGACGATTACCTCAGCAAAGACACCAGCCTGCACCAGCTTGCAGCACGCATCGCCGCCTTGTTTCGCCGCATCGAATCGTTGAAGGCGCCGGCCTCCAGCGAAACCGTCATCGGGCACGGGCCGCTCAAGCTCGAATCCGAACGCATGCGCGTGAGCTGGAACGATGTGGAAGTACCGCTCACCGTCACCGAATTCTGGATGGTGCACACGCTGGTGCGTTTTCCCGGGCACGTGAAAAACCGCGACCAGCTCATGCGCGAAGCCGAATTGGTCGTGGACGACGCCACCATCACCTCGCACATCAAACGCATCCGCAAAAAATTCATCGCGGTAGCTGCCGATTTCGATGCCATCGAGACCGTGCACGGCGTTGGCTACCGGTGGCGCCCCTGATGCGGCGACCATGGCTATTCGCCGGCCTGCTGCTATGCGCGGGTTCGACCGTCGCCGCGCAGGCCGATCAGACCATTCATGCCGACGGCCCCGCCGCTGGCACCGCGCCCGCCTGGAGCATCAGCACCGCGGCGCCTGCAGGCTGGACGGGCGACTGCTGCACCTACGCGCGCGCCATCGGCGTCAACTACGTGCTCTACCAGGGCGCATGGACCGGCAAACCGGAGCGGGTGATGGTACTCAACGTCTGGCCGTCCAAACTCCCCACGCTGGATGCGGAATTGCAGGACGATCGCAAGCAATACCTCGCGCACGACCCGCACGGCAAAGTAGGCATCTTCGCCATCGACAATCGCCGCATGCCATGCCGCGGCGTGCTGTATTCGGGCAGCGATCACATCGACGACGCCATCGTGTTCTGCGATCCGGGCAAAGCCGCCGGCGTTCGCTATAGCTGGTCGATGGCGATTGATGCGAGCGATCCCATGCGGCAGTCCTTGCTCGATGCATTCAAACGTGTGGCGCAGCGTTCCACCTATACCTTGAGCGCTCAGGTTTCGGGGTCTGACGGCAAATCACGGTAGATTGTCGTCCGTGAGCCTCCGCCAAAAACTCCTGCTCGTTGCCCTTTGCACCCTCGCACTGCCCATTGCGGGGTGGTTGTATGTGCGGCAGATGGAAGCCTTGCTGCGACAAGGCCAGGAGCAGGCGTTGACGGCGACGGCCACGGCGGTAGCGCGCAGTTTGGCGGTTACCGACGTTCCGCTGCCGCAGCCAGGACGTGGCTGGTATGTGCAGCAGGCGGTCAACCCCATCGTGATCGACGGTTACGGCGATGATTGGGCGCCGATGACGCCGTGGAGCCAACCACTCGGCAAGCAGGGCAAGCTGCTGCTGGCGGAGGACGACAATGGTTTCTACATGTACATCGACGTACGCGTGGCGCGCCGCACGCGTGCCGATGCGGACGATGCCAACGCCTTGTCCGCCGATCACATCATTCTCGATCTGGAGCAGGGCGCGCAGCATCGGCGCTACCTGATTGCCAGTGCGGCACCGGGCGCGTTTACTGCGTTGACGCTTGATCCGCCGGCGGGTGATCTGCCGGATCGGGTGATCGGGCAATGGCAGGAAGATGGCAGCGGCTACGACGCCGAATTGCGTCTGCCGCGCGGTCTGGGCTTGAGTGCGCTGGGGGTGGGTATCTATACCGCTGCCAACGGCGGTGATCCGCTGGCGGAAGATACCCGTCCGCTCTTGCGTTACTCGCCGGATCTTTCCCAGGAGCTGGCCCAGTTGGCGCCACAAGGCGCGCGCGCGCGCCTGCTCGCTCCGGCCGGCTGGTTGCTGGCGCAGAGTGGGCAGCTTACGACCTCCGGTCCGCAGCCGAGTTGGTGGTCGTCGGTGATGTATCGCTCGCTGCTCGCCAATCCGTTGGAAGATGCCGAAGCATGGACCAGCGACGCACCGCGCCTGGATCTGCCCGAGGTACAAACGGCGCGCCGCGGTGCGAGCAGCACGGTATGGCGACAGGGCGAAGAGCGTGACAGCGTGGTGCTGGCCACCACCGTGCCGGTCGTGCGCGGCCAGGACGTGGTCGCCGTACTGCTGATGGAACAGGCCAGTCGTGCGGTGCCGTTGCTGGCCAATCGTGCGTTCCTCAGCCTGCTGGTGACCAGCTTCGGCGTGATGCTGGTGGCTGGCGCTATCTTGCTTTTCTTCGCCACGCGCCTGAGTTTGCGACTCGGCCGGCTGCGCGATGCGGTGGAACGCGCGCAACTCGACGATGGCCGTCTGGATGGCCAAATGATCCAGGGGCATTTCCCGATGGCCGAAGCCGAAGACGAAATCGGCGATCTGGCGCGAAGCTTCCAGAAGCTTTTCGAAGCCGTGGGTGGTTATACCGATTACTTGCGCACGCTGGCGTCGAAACTCTCGCACGAGCTCAATACGCCGCTGGCAATCGTGAAATCCTCGCTGGATAACCTCGAACACGCCGAACTCTCAGACGAGGCGCAACCCTATCTGGCGCGTGCGCGCGATGGCGTGGCGCGCCTGGGTACGCTGGTCCGTGCCATGAGCGAAGCCAGCCGGATGGAACGCGCCATTGCCGCCGCCGAACCGGAGGACGTGGACCTGGTCGATGTGGTGCGCGGTTGTGCCGACGCTTACCGCCCACTGGCGGGGGCGCGGCGGCTGGAATGCATGCTGCCCGAGCAGCCCGCTCATCTGCACGGCGCGCCGGAGTTGATTGCGCAGGCGTTGGATAAGCTGTTCGATAACGCCCTATCGTTTACACCCGCTGACGGATGGCTGCGACTAAGCCTGCGTCCGCTCGATGACGGCGCCGAGATCGAGCTGGCTAACCAGGGGCCGCCACTGCCGGCTGCCATGCAGGGGCGCCTGTTCGATTCGCTGGTCAGTCTGCGCGACAAGGCCACGCCGGGCGATGCGCCACACCTGGGCCTGGGCCTGTACGTGGTGAGATTGGTCGCTGAACGCCATGGCGGCGTGGCCGCTGCGCGCAACCTGGACGACGGCAGCGGCGTGGCTTTCAGCTTGCGCTTGCATGGAATGCCGAGGCAACGGCTGGTGAGCTGAGTTTTATTTCAGGCGTGTGCCACCGCCCATCGCCCCGGCTTTCGCCGGGGCGATGGTTAATCGACAGCCGTCCGTTCGGGATGAGAGGGAAAGGGCTCAGATCGCCTACAATCGCTGTTCCTGCGTTTCACCGGACTCCCCTCAACGTGATTTCCCGCGACGAATTTGCAGCGCTCGCAGCGCAAGGCCACACGCGCATCCCGCTGGTGCGCGAAGTGTTCTCCGATCTGGACACGCCGCTGTCGGTGTACCTGAAGCTGGCCGATGGTCCGTACACGTTTCTGT
Organism: Dyella monticola; assembly: GCF_003363155.1. Lineage (GTDB taxonomy): Bacteria > Pseudomonadota > Gammaproteobacteria > Xanthomonadales > Rhodanobacteraceae > Dyella_B > Dyella_B monticola. Next base: position 181,923 of record NZ_QRBE01000003.1, read on the forward strand.
TCGAATCGGTGGAAGGCGGTGCAACGTGGGGGCGCTATTCGATCATCGGCCTGCCGGCCAAGCGTGTTTATCGCCTGCGTGGGCACGAGCTGGAAGTGGAGGATGCGGGCGAAGTGGTCGAGCGCCGTCATCTGGACGATCCGCTCGCCGAAATCGAAAAACTGCGCCAGCAGTTCGATGTGCCGCGCCTGCCGCAATTGCCTGCGTTTAGCGGCGGCCTGGTGGGTTACTTCGGGTTTGAGACGATCGGCTATATCGAACCGCGCCTGGCGCGATGGGATCGGCCCGATGAACTGGGCACACCCGACGTACTGCTGATGCTGGCCGAAGAAGTGGCCGTGTTCGACAACCTCAAAGGCCGTCTTTATCTGATCGTGCATGCCGATCCATCGCAGCCGCAGGCGTATGCGCAAGCGCAGCGACGGCTCGATGCGCTCACGCATCGCTTGCGCCAGAGCGGCTCGGCCTACCCGCAGCTCACGCAATCGACCGCGCTCAACGAGAGCGATTTCAAATCCTCCTTTACGCGTGAAGCGTTCGAGGCGATGGTGGAGCGCGCCAAGGAATACATTCGCGCGGGCGACATCTTTCAGGTCGTACCATCGCAACGCCTGAGTGTCGGTTTCAACGCACGGCCGGTGGATGTGTATCGCGCATTGCGTGCGATGAATCCCTCGCCGTACATGTATTTTGTCGATCTGGGCGATACGCAGATCGTCGGCTCCTCGCCGGAAATCCTGGCACGCATGAAAGACGGCAAGGTCGTCGTGCGCCCGCTCGCTGGTACCCGCAAGCGCGGTGCCACGGATGAGGAAGATCGCGCACTCGAAGAGGAGCTGCTGGCCGATCCCAAAGAGCGCGCCGAGCACGTGATGCTGATCGATCTGGGTCGCAATGACATCGGACGCATCAGCGAAACCGGAACGGTGGAAGTCAGCGAATCGTTTGTCGTCGAGCGCTACTCGCACGTGATGCACATCGTTTCGCAAGTGCAGGGTGTCGCCAAGCCCGATCTCAGCTACATGGATGTGCTCAAGGCCACATTCCCTGCCGGCACGCTGAGCGGTGCGCCGAAGATTCGCGCCATCGAAATCATCCAGGAACTGGAACCCTACAAGCGCAATATCTATGCGGGCGCCATTGGCTGGATCGGCTGGTGGGGCGATGCGGATACGGCCATCGCCATCCGTACCGCCGTGATTCAGAACGGCCGTCTGCACGTGCAGGCTGGCGCAGGTATTGTGTACGATTCGGACCCGGCTTCAGAGTGGGAAGAGACGATGAACAAAGGCCGTGCATTGTTCCGTGCCGTGGCGCAGGCCGCCAAAGGGCTGTGACCCATGCGATCCATTGCTCAAGGCTGTAGCTGTTTCATGGCGCTATTGACGTTGACGTGTGCATCGCCATTGCTGGCGCGTGAAGCATCACAAACCTGGCCGGATACACCGCTCAGCCGCACGCAGGCGCTGGCTGAGCTGCAAACGTTAAACGCGCTTCTGCTCAGCCATCCCAGTGCCACGCTGACGCTGGAGCACTGGTGTGCCACGCATCATCTGGCGCCGCAGGCGAAAGTCATTGCCCAGCGTGTGCATGGTGCGGATAAGCCGCTGCCCGATGGCGCGCGCGCATTGCTCGGTATCGGTGCGGATGAGCCGGTGCGCTACCGTCGCGTTGCACTGAGTTGCGGCGAAGTCGTGTTATCGGATGCGGACAATTGGTACGTACCCTCGCGCCTGACTGCCGACATGAATCACCGGCTCGATACGTCCGACGTACCCTTCGGTAAGGTTGTGCAGCCACTGCATTTTCGCCGTCAGACGCTTTCCGCCGAGCTGTTGTGGTCGCCGTTGCCTGAAGGCTGGGATATGGGTGCGCCATTGCCGTCGACGAGTGACAAACCGTTGGCGATTCCCGATCACGTGCTACAGCACCGCGCGGTGTTGTATACCGCCGGCAATCAACCTTTCAGCCTGGTGATCGAAAGCTACACGCGCGATGTACTTGCGCGGCCCTGACGGTGCGTTGGGCTTGACGATTCACGCTATGGCCGTGGATCTAGCCATCGCCGCTTGAAGCGGTGGTCGGTGCTTGCGGATGCTACCAGCCGCATCTGGCCGATCAATCCAATAGCGGTGAGCGACGCGGCGAATGTAAAAAAGCGGTAGGTGTTCGCGGGGAAGAGCAAAAGATGGATGGCGACGAATGCCATCGGGATGATGAATATCGCGCCAAGAAGACGCCTGTCGGAGGGATGTGTTCGGCGTCCATTCCTCATCAAAAACCATAGGGCGAGGCCATAGATCACCATCTGCGGCTGCATCGTAAAACGGTAGGCCATCGAGCCGTATGGCCTGAGATAGTCGCCGATGGCCCGCGAAGGAACCAGCGTGGCGGGATAGGCTGTCTTGTGGATCAGTGATGTATTGAACAAGGTCAACCATCCATAAGCACCGTTACATCGCACGATCAGCCAATACAGCATCAAGGTGACTGCCATCGATGCGAGCGCGTACTTCTTGTGGCCGAAGATGAAGGCGTGGCCGAGAACCAGCAATGAGAGCAGCAGCAGGTCGGTTCTGATCGATGGCAACAACGCCGCGAGAACGAAGACCAGCATGCTGCCCCTGATTAGCGCGTAGACCGTCAGCAAAGAGAAGAAGCAAGCCAGCGCATCCGGTGTCGACAAGCTGGCGATGTCGAGGAATCCAGAGAACGCGACGACCACGGGAACGGCAACGGCCGGCGCACCGGTTTCATGCCCAAGCAAGCCAAGCAGCATGACCGAAAGCGCCGCAAACACGGCGCTCACGACGTAGGTCGATCGGGGGTAGCTCAGTCCCGTGGCATGAGCCATGCGGATCAGCCCGATATACAGCACGCGAATGCGATAGAACGGCAACTGTTGCGCCAGCGACAACGGATCGCGATAAACGGTTTGCCGATACTCGCCCTGTGTTACCAATAGATCGAACGTACTCGCGTTGACCTCGCTTCTCAAGCTGTCGTAGGTCACCGTGTTGAGGTCGGCGCCGTGATAGCCCTCGGCGCTGAGCGCCGCGGCTACGTAGCCAATCATGTCCCAGTTGTAGGCGGGCTTCTTCAGCCCGAAGCACAGCACGATCAGTGCGACGCATGCCGTCAGGACCAGCGCGGGCATACGTATGGAAGGCCTCGTGAGGCGCGCGGCGCTCGTTTTGTCGGTAGCCGTCGAAGGCATGCGAAAAACACCGGGTAGGAATCAGTGATGTGTGCCTCCTGCAGCGTATTCCCGTTGCGGTGGGGCGCAAGGAGGCTTGCATCGTTGGGGTCTGAAGGATTTGGCGACGCCCCCTGCGCAATATTATTGAGAACTACTCTCATTTGCTGATGAATTTGCCCTGCGTTCTTTGCGCACATGACGGTTTGGCATGAACAGGTCGACGCAAAGCAGATGACGGCACTAAAGGCCATCGCGCACAATGACCGCTCTGCCGCAGCGCGGCACGGCTCCCCCGCAGGATTCCCCACCCATGTTGCTGATGATCGATAACTACGACAGCTTCACCTTCAACCTCGTGCAGTACCTGGGCGAGTTGGGACAGGAGGTGAAGGTGGTGCGCAACGATGCGCTGGAGGTAGCGAACATCCGCGCGCTTAGGCCCTCGCACATCATGATTTCGCCAGGTCCTGGCACCCCGGACGATGCAGGCGTGTCCTTGGCGGTGTTGCGTGAGTTGAGTACGGAGATTCCGGTCTTCGGTGTGTGCCTGGGCCATCAGGCGATCGGCCAGGCATTCGGTGGCAAGGTGGTTCGCGCCAAGCAGATCATGCATGGCAAAACCTCCCCGGTGCGTCACCTGGGCACGGGCGTGTTTGCGGGTTTGCCCGATCCGTTCGAAGCGACGCGTTATCACTCGCTGGTGGTGGAGCAGGGGTCGTTGCCCGATTGCCTGGAAATCACCGCGTGGACCGAAAACCCGGATGGTTCCATCGACGAGATCATGGGCCTGCGCCACAAGACGTTGCAGGTGGAAGGGGTGCAGTTCCATCCCGAATCGATCCTCACGCAGCACGGTCATGACATGTTGCGCAATTTCCTGGGGCTGCCGTTGCAAAAGCTCGCCGCATGACCGGGCGCGCCATCACCATCACGCCGCAGGAAGCGCTACAGCGCACGATCGAGCATCGCGAAATCTTTCACGATGAAATGATCGCGCTGATGCGCCAGATCATGAGCGGTGAAGTGAGCCCGCTCATGACCGCCGCGATCATCACCGGCTTGCGCGTGAAGAAAGAAACCGTGGGCGAGATCACCGGTGCTGCCACGGTGATGCGCGATCTCTCAGCGAAAGTGGATGCGCCGCCGCATCCGCATTTCGTGGATATCGTGGGTACGGGTGGAGACGGCGCCTCCAGTTTCAATATTTCCACAGCGTCCATGTTCGTGGCGGCGGCGGCCGGTGCACGCATCGCCAAGCATGGTGGACGCAGCGTTTCGTCCAAGTCCGGCAGTGCGGATGTGCTCGAAGCGCTCGGCGCGTGCATCGAGCTGACGCCTGCGCAGGTGACGCAATGCATGGTCGAAACGGATATCGGCTTCATGTTCGCGCCCAATCATCATCCGGCGATGAAAATCGTCGCGCCGGTGCGCAAGGAAATGGGCGTGCGCACGCTGTTCAACATTCTGGGCCCGCTGACCAATCCTGCCGGCGCCCCGAACATTTTGATGGGCGTTTTTCATCCGGATCTTGTCGGCATCCAGGTACGCGCCTTGCAAGCGCTCGGCGCGCAGCACGCGCTGGTGGTGTGGGGGCGCGATGGCATGGACGAGATTTCGCTGGGTGCCTCGACCCTGGTCGGCGAACTTCGTGACGGCGAGGTGCACGAGTACGAGGTGGAGCCCGAGGATTTTGGCCTGGCCATGGCCTCCAGCCGCAACCTGCGGGTGGAAAACGCCCAGGAGTCCAAGGCCATGCTGCTCGATGCCCTGGAAAATCACCACGGCGTGGCGCACGACATCGTCTGCCTGAACGCCGGGGCCGCGCTGTACACGGCCGGGCTGGTCGCTACCATTGGCGGCGGCATCGAGCTGGCCCGGGCGACCATCGCTAGCGGCGCGGCTCGTGCCAAAATGGAGGCGTTCGTGGCAACGACCCGGAAACTGGCGGGTGGTTGCTAGCCTCGTCGTCGCCCTTGTCGTTTTCCCTCTCGCACGTGCCGATCAGTACTCATGACCGACATTCTTCAACGCATCCTTGCCCGTAAGGTGGAGGAACTCGCCGAGCGCAGCGCCAAGTTGCCGCTGAAGGAATTGTCTGCCCGCGTGGCCGACATGCCCGATACGCGCGGCTTCGCGGCCGCGGTCGAGGCGAAGATCGCCGCGGGCGAAGCGGCGGTCATCGCCGAGGTAAAAAAGGCGAGCCCGAGCAAAGGCGTGATTCGCCCCGACTTCGACCCCGTATCGATTGCGCGCAGTTACGAACTCGGCGGCGCTGCATGTCTGTCGGTGCTTACGGACAAGGATTTCTTTCAGGGCAGCGAGGATTTTCTGCGACAAGCGCGCGCCGCGTGTTCGCTGCCGGTGTTGCGCAAGGATTTCGTGATCGATCCCTACCAGGTCTACGAGGCGCGTGCGATCGGTGCCGATTGCATTCTGTTGATTGTTGCCGCGCTGGGTGATGCGGACTTGCTGGAGTTGTCCTTGCTGGCCGCCGATCTGGATCTGGATGTGCTGTGCGAAGTGCACGACGCCGAAGAACTGGAACGCGCACAGGCCGTGCCGGTACCGCTCATCGGCGTCAACAACCGCAATCTGCGCACGTTCGAAACATCACTGGAAACCACACTGGAATTGCAACAACTCATGGAATACGACCGCGTCCTGGTGGCGGAGTCCGGCATCCATACGCCTGATGATGTGGCGCGCTTGCGCGAGGCAGGCATCAACGCATTTCTGGTCGGCGAGGCATTTATGCGCGCCGCCGATCCTGGGCAGGAACTGAAGCGGCTGTTCGATACGCACTGATCATGGTTACAGGGGAAATGACTGATGCGCCGGTGCAAGCCGGTGGCGATACCGATGCATCGCGCACGGTGTTGTTCGATTTTGATGGCGTGCTGTTCCAGGGCGACGCCTTCGAACTGTTTATCCGCCATCGCTACGCCAGCTCGCCGATGCACAAAGTGCTGGCGGTGTTGACGATGCCCTGGTGGTTGTTGTGCGGCATCTGCTCTCGCAGGTGGGCGGCGCGGGCGCTGGTGCATGTGGCGCTTTGCGGGCTTGGCGCGCAGCGCTATCAAGGTGTCGCGGAAGCGTTTGCCGATCAGATCGTGCGCCGCCCGCGTGCGTTTTACCGCGATGGTTTGAATGCGCTGCGCAAACACCTTGCAGATGGCGATGAGGTCATCATCGTTACCGGTTGCGAGCGCATATTGGTAACGCGGCTGTTGCAGCAGCTTGGCCTGCCCGAAGTCACCATCGTCGCCTCGCAACTCAAACCCGGTTTGTTCGGCATGCGCACGCATGTGCACAACGTAGGTCGTCGAAAGATCCAGGGCCTTGCCGCCAAAGGCGTTGAGCGCTGGCGGCTTGCCTACAGCGATTCGTTCCAGGACATGCCCATGCTCAAGCAGGCGAGCGAGGCGGTGCTCGTCAATGGCACGCCCAAGTTGTGCAAGCGGGTGGAGAAGGCGATGGGTCGGGCGATCACGCGGGTGGCGTGGTACTGAAGCTTGCCTGTTGTCCATTTTTTCCACGCGCCGTCATGCCCGCTTTCGCAAGCGCGGCGGCGATGAGGTCACTGGGGCCCTCTCTTGTAATCCTTGACGTGCAGAGATACGTTAGTGCTTACGTAAGTGCTAACGGATACCCTGAATGTACCTTGCATCCCTTGGCAAACTCGCCCTTGGCAGCCGCCTGAAAGCCCTCAGTGACCACTTCTACGGCGCCGCCGACGAGGTCTACCAGACCCTGGGCGCCACGATCGAATCACGCTGGCTTCCGGTCTTGCGCTATCTATGGGATGTCGGGCCCAGCTCGGTCACGGAGGTGGCCGATGCCATTGGCCAGACGCACTCGGCGGTCAGCCAGCTCACCGACAAACTGGTGCATGCGGGCATGGTCCGACGTCAGCGCGATCCGGCCGATGGCCGCCGCACGGTATTGGTACTTACGGAGAAGGCACATGCTTCCCTCGCCGAGCTTGGCCCCATCTGGTGCGCCGTGCGGCGTGGCGTAACGTTCTCGCTGGAGGAGCATGCAGCGCAACTGCTGGATGCCATCGAGGCATGCGAACGCGCTTTGCAGGAACGCCCGGTCGTCCAGGCGATCTTGGCCGAGCACGCGGCCATCGAAGCCAGTCCGGTGGAGGTTGTGCCGTATGCGCCGGAGTTGCGCGAGCACTTCCACCGCTTGAACGCCCAATGGCTGGAGCGCTATTTCCGTATCGAGGAGATCGATGGCGTCGTGATGAGCGACCCGGAGCGTTACATCCTGCAACCGGGTGGTGCGATCTTTTTCGCCCGCTTGGGCGAGGACATCATCGGTACGTGTGCGTTGTTGCAGGAATCGCCCGGCGTGTTCGAACTCACCAAAATGGGCGTCGATGAAACATTTCGCGGCTTGGGAGCGGGCAAGCGCCTACTTGATGCGTGCATTGCCGAATTCCATCGACGCGAAGGGCACACGCTGTTTCTGGAATCCAACAGCGTCCTCAGGCCCGCGCTGCGCATGTACGAGAAGGCCGGCTTCGTATTGCAGCCGTCAATACGCCCGGGCTCGCACTACGAGCGGGCGGATGTGTACATGGTCTATCAGGATCGTTGACCGAACGCTCTGTGGAACGGGATTGGAGCCGAATCCTGCGGTGTCACTCCGGCGAAAGCCCTGGTCCAGCAACTTTCCCGTATGTATCGCTAAAAACGCCAGCCCCGGCTTTCACTGGGGCGGCGAGATAACACTTGGATTTCACGTCCACGAATGGAAGCGGAAAAAGCTTAGCGTGTGCCGCGCACCACGATGGTCTTGCCCGACACGTCGATCATCCCTTGCTCTTCAAGCTGCTTGAGCACGCGGCCCACCATCTCGCGCGAGCAACCCACGATGCGGCTCACTTCCTGACGCGAAATGCGGATCTGGGTGCCTTCGGGATGACTCATCGCATCCGGCTCCTGACACAGATCCAGCAGGGTGCGCGAGATGCGGTTGGTGACATCCATGAACGCCATGCGGCTGACCTGGCGCGAGGTACGCAGCAGGCGGTGAGTGAGCTGCGCGCCGATAGCGAAGAGGATCTTCGGGCATTCCTCGCGCAGCGGACCTTCCATCAGCTGGAACAGGCGCTCGTAGCTGATTTCGGCCATTTCGCATGGGCTGCGTGTGCGCACCATCGATTCGCGCTGCGCTTGCTCAACGAACAGGCCCATCTCGCCGATGAACTGGCCACGGCTGATGTAGGCGAGGATCAGTTCGCGACCTTGCTCGTCCTCGGTGCAGACGGCCAGCGAGCCTTCGATCACGTAGTAAAGGGTGTTGGCGGGGTCGCCGGGGCGGATGATGGCGGTCTTGCCCGGGTAGCGGCGCCGATGGCAGAGCCCAAGGAAACGTTCCATGGAGGCGGGGTCGGGCGCAAAGCCCAGCGGTGCCTGTGAACGTTCGAAGGCCTGTTGTAACTGGTATTTCAGTTGCACCACAGAAGTTTCCCCAAGCTGAGTTGGTCTCAAGGGCCGCCTTCCCGCGACCCGACTCTACGCGCCGTCCCTTGCAGCCCAGGCATTATGGCAAAGACGATGAATGCGGTGTGAGCTTTAAAGGTTCTGTTTTTATCCAATTTGACGCATAATTTGCAGTCTTCCGGACGGCGGCCGCTGCCATCGTTCGTTCACAAGGGGCGTGCAGGATAAGGGTCCAGCACGCTTTTCCAATCAGCGGGGACCCTTGTAGCTAACCCGCCTCACCTGTCGGCCGTGACCCGGCCATGGAGTGTCGCCGTGGTGAAACCCCTCCCGCGCCTGCGCCTGCAGGGCTTCAACAACCTTACCAAAGCCCTCAGCTTCAATATTTACGACATCTGCTATGCGGTGTCGGAAGATCAGCGCCAGCGCTACATCGAGTACATCGACGAGCAGTACGACGCCGATCGTCTAACGCAAATTCTTACTGACGTGGCCGAGATCATCGGCGCGAACATCCTCAACGTGGCCCGCCAGGACTACGATCCGCAGGGTGCGTCGGTCACCATCCTCATTTCCGAGGAACCGGTGGTGGAGAAGCTCGGCCGCGACACGATTTCCGATGCCGTGGTCGCGCACATGGACAAGAGCCACATCACCGTCCACACCTATCCGGAAACGCATCCGCACAACGGTATCGCGACCTTCCGCGCGGACATTGATGTTGCCACCTGCGGTGTGATCTCACCGTTGAAGGCCCTGAACTACCTGATCGACAGCTTCGAGTCGGACATCGTGGTGTGCGACTACCGCGTGCGCGGTTTCACGCGTGACGTGAGGGGCAAGAAGCACTTCATCGATCACAAGATCAACTCCGTGCAGGACTATCTGGCACGCCACATCCGCCAGAAATACGAGATGTTCGATGTGAACGTGTATCAGGAAAACATTTTCCACACGAAGATGCACATCAAGGACTTCGATCTGGATACGTATCTATTTGAAGCGCACGCGGACGACCTGTCGTTCAAGGAGCGCCAGAAGATCGAGCAGTTGCTTCGTCGCGAGATCGAGGAGCTGTTCCACGGGCGCAACTTGATGTAACGAAAAACCCGCCGAAAGGCGGGTTTTTTCTTTTGCCCTCGTTCCCCCTTTGTGGGGAGGATCGAGATGAGGGGCAATGCTCGCCCCAAGTTTCCTGCCATCTCACCGTCATTCAGCCCCGGCCTTCGCCGGAATGACGGTGAGTCAAAACTTAGGCTGATTTAAGCGTAAGGACTCAAACCCGATACGCCACCGTCTTCATCACCATCGACGTGGCCTGCATCATCTGCGGAATCGGAAACGGTAACGCAATGCCGCCACGCTCCCGCGCACGCTGCGCATGCAGCGCCTCCTCGTCTTGCATCTGTTTTAGCACCGCACGCGAACGCTCATCCTGCGCCGGCAGCTTGTCCATATGCTCGGCCAGATGTGCTTCAACCTGCTTTTCGGTTTCCACCACGAACCCAAGGCTCACCTTGTCACCCGCCAGCGCGGCCAGCGCGCCGATCGCATAGCTGCCCGCATACCAAAGCGGATTGAGCAGGCTCGGCTGGCTGTCCAGCTCGTGCAGGCGTTCTGCACACCAGGCAAGGTGGTCGGTTTCTTCGGCGGCTGCGGTGTTGAGGTGTTCGCGGTTTTCTTCCTGGCGTGCAAACGCCGCCTGTCCGTCGTACAGCGCTTGCGCGCACACCTCGCCGGTGTGATTCACGCGCATCAGGCCGGCGGCGTGGCGGCGTTCTTTGTCGTCCAGCTCCGCCGCGGCGACGCCGTGCGCAGGCGAATGACGATGTGCTTCCGGTGTGCCGGCCACGGTTTCCAGCGCGCGCTCGATGCCGGCCAGCAAGCGGTCGAGGGGAGTAAGCGTACGTGCGTTCATGACGGTATCCATTGCTGTGCGAGCAGGGTCAGTGGATGCAAAGTAGGCACGGTGGACGCGTGTTCGTCCAGCCCCGCGGCCAGATGCATCCGGCAGCCGATATTGGACGACAGAAGCCCTTGCACATCCAGCGTTTCGATGTGCGATAGAACGTTTTCCCGCAGCTGCGCGGCGCGTTCCGGGAACTGCAGCACATGGCTACCGGCGGCGCCGCAACAGTAGGGCGGGGTGGGAAGACGTTGCACGTCCAGTTGAGGAATGTGCTGCAGCAAGGTCAGCAAGGCACCATCGCTGCGCGCCACATTCGCTTGCGTGCATGGGACGTGCAGCGCAAACCGCGCGGGCAGCGGGCGAAAAGACAATGCGTCGGCACGCTCAGCCAACAGGCGGCAGGCATCTTCCACGCGCACATCCGGCAACGCGAAACGCAATGTGCTCAGGCAACCGGGTGACACGGTGACCAGATAATCCGCCTGGGCATCAGACCACGCTTGTCGAACGCGTGCGGACGCTGTCTCGGCCGCGCGGCTGGCACCATCGTGCAGGTCCAGTGCGCCACAACAAAATGCGGGCAGTCGAACCACGCGATATCCGGCCGCGATCAGCAACACCTCCACGGCGCGCTCCGCCTCGGCATCCTGCACGCTGGCCACGCATCCGGGAAATAGCGCGACGGTGCTCCCTCCCCCACCAGGCAGGGGAGGGCTGGGGCGGGGTAGCTTGAGCTTGCCTTGGACCCCAGCCCCCGCACCCCCGCGCAATAACGCCAAAGCAGCTCGCCAAGGGGCGTACTTCCGTCCAGGCACGAGAGAGCCAGCCCAGCCTGCCGCCCCTGTCCACCGGGCCAGCCGCGCCAGCCGCGCCAGCCATCGATTCAGCCGAGGCTGCTTCACCGCTTCCAGCAAAGCTGCTGGCCGCTGTGGCGCGGGTCCAAGCAGCCCCCGCGTCTGCACCAGCAACGCCTCATACTGGACTCCCGCCGGGCAAACCCGCTCACAGCTCAGGCAGCCCAGGCAGTGGTCCAGCGGTTCGCGCAACTCAGGGGTGACTGAGACCTGTCCCCGCGCCAGCGCCGCCGCGATGGCAATTCGCCCACGCGGCGACTCGGCCTCATTGCCGTCGAGGGCGTAGGTAGGGCACACCGGCAGGCATAAACCACACTGCACGCATTGGTCCGCCAGCACAGCGATGCGGGCTTGGGGGTTCTCAAGAAGCATACCGTTCATGCTATCATTCGCGACTCGCAGCCCACTTGGGCTTGCGCGGTAGATGAAAGCTTCGCTATCATCTCGCGCCTTTATTCACCGATTCCGCTTACCGCCCTACTGGCGGCAGACAGGTATTCCGAAATGAAAACGTTCAGCGCCAAGCCGGAAAGCGTCAAGCGCGACTGGTACGTGGTTGATGCCACGAACAAGACGCTCGGTCGACTCTCGTCCGAGATCGCGCGTCGCCTGCGCGGCAAGCACAAGCCCGAATTCACCCCGCACGTCGACACCGGCGACTATATCGTCGTGATCAACGCCGGGAAGGTGGCTGTCACCGGCGCCAAGCTGGACGACAAGATGTACCACCGTTTCACCGGCTACGTCGGCAACCTCAAGACCACCAGCCTGAAGGATCTTCTGGCTACGTATCCTGAGCGCGTCATCGAGATCGCCGTGAAGGGCATGCTGCCGAAGAACCCGCTGGGCCGCGAAATGTACCGCAAGCTCAAGGTGTACGGCGGCGCCGAACATCCGCATACCGCCCAGCAGCCGAAGGCGCTGGAAATCTAAGGAAGCATCATGGCGATTCAGCAGAATTACGGCACCGGCCGCCGCAAGACCTCCGCAGCCCGCGTGTTCCTGCGCAAGGGCACCGGCGCAATCGAAGTGAACGGCAAGAGCCTCGATGAGTTCTTTGGCCGCGAAACCTCGCGCATGATCGTGCGTCAGCCGCTCGAACTCACGCAGAGCGCCGACAAATTCGACATCAAGGTCACCGTTGCCGGTGGCGGCATCACCGGCCAGGCCGGCGCCATCCGCCTCGGCATCGCCCGTGCCCTGATCGAATACGACGAAAGCCTCAAGCCCTCGCTGCGTAAGGCCGGCTTCGTGACCCGCGACGCCCGCGAAGTCGAGCGTAAGAAGGTCGGTCTGCACAAGGCACGCCGCGCTACCCAGTTCTCGAAGCGCTAATCCTCACCCGAGGCAACGCTTCGACCGATCGGTGCACCAAGTCAGAGCGCACCGCCCGGAGAGACATTGGGAGATCGTCTAACGGTAGGACAACGGACTCTGACTCCGTTTATCTAGGTTCGAATCCTAGTCTCCCAGCCAAATACAAAAGCCCGCCCGCAAGGCGGGCTTTTGTATTTGGCTGGGAGGGTTCAGGAGGCGGAGTTGTTCGACAAATTTGTCGGGAACAAATTTGGACAGCGCGCAGCACTGGCCTCGGAGCGCGTAGCGCGGAGGGGTGAGCCCCATGGATGGGGTGAACAATCCTGGTCTTCAGCCAAACAGGCTTCCTAGGTTTTCCAAGGAAGCTTAGGAAATCAAAAAGCCCCGTTTAAGAGCGGGGTTTTTTTGTTGCTTATCGTCCAAAGTCATCTCGCGTTTTCGCAGAAAATGTTGCGAACTACCGGCGCTCCACCACAACCCTGACGAGTGCCACGCCAGCGTAGTGGTCAGGCCATAAATCCATGGTCGTGAGCCGAAACCCCTTCTTTTCTGCTACACGACAGGCCGCCTTGCACAGTCGCCCAGGCCGGCCTACAGTGGTCCGACTGCGGTGCGGGAGCACCCATAAGGGGGCGAGGCCATGGATCACAGTCCATTCGGTGGGGCGTTTCATCCCATAGCCATACCGGAAGTGAGAAGCCTCAGCGAGGGACAGACTCGCTCGCAGCAAATGCAGCCGTTTGCCTTACGACCCAAGAGCACCGCGTTCAGCGTGTTCGAAGGCACCACCACGCATGCGATGCCCGCGCAACAGACCAGCTGGACACAGCACGTGGCGGAAACGCCGATCCAAGGGCTAAGCACCAAATATGTCAAGCTGTTCACGTCCATGGGCTCGGTCGCCAATTTGACCAGAGCCAACAAGACATTGGTCAAAGGCGAAGGCGCATATGCCGGAACCAAGGCCTTGCAGTCGGCACAAACCGCGGCCAGTTTGCTGCGCATCAATGAAACGACTACGGCGTTCGGCAAGGAAGCCATAGGCGTTCCGACGCACGATGTCGGTGCCGGCATCATGGCCGAAGTACTGGCGCAGAAATGGGATGCAAAAACCCGAGGGGCTTCACTAGGCACCACCGGACTGCGAAAGACACTGGAAGCCAAGTACAAGCAGCTTGATTCCGTGGATGCGATGCGCAAGCAGGGAAAGGATGCAGTGTTGTCGCAGGTGTCCACCTCCCGCAGTGATGCAGCGTTGCGAGCGAGCGAGCGCGCTGCCGCAAAGGGCATTACAGATCCATCGGCAGTCAGTGCCTATGTGCAGAAAAAATTCCAGAAGCACGGGCTTGGCCCTGTTCCCGATGGCGTGTTGCCACTTGCGCAGCCGGGGCCTTTTAGCGGCGGTTTCTATCCGATCGTTCCGCAGCGGGTAAAAAGCCTGGCGTCGGTGCAGCAAGCGTCATGGGAATCGCAACCGTTCGTCGTGCGGCCTGGTGCAAGCCAGTCTCGCGTCTATGAAGGCAGCACCACGCAGATTGCGCCCACACAGGGGACGAGTTGGGAGCAGCACATCGCCACCCCTTCGCAGGACATGAGCTCCAAGTACACCAGCCTTTTCCCGAGCCTACTCGGCGTCTCCGACCTCGGACGCGCGAACAAGGCGTTGGTAAAAGGTGGTAGCGATACGCTAAGCCCGGAGCCAGGAAAGAATATTTGGCGCGGCAAAAGCTACAGCCCGCAAGCGCAACTCACAGCGACATTGTTGCGCGTGAACGAAACGACCACGGCGTTCGGCAAGGAATCGCTGGGCTCGCCAACGCACGACGCCGGAACCGGCATCATGGCCGAAGCACTTGCCATAAAGTGGCAGGCGAAGACTCAAGGCCAAGAGGTGAACACGACTAAACTAGGTGTCCATTTGACGGAAAAATTTCCGCAGTTAGATACCGTGGAGAAGATGCGCAAGCAAGGCCCGGACGCCCTGGTGGGACAAATAGCGCAGTCACGCATGAATGCAGCCGTGATGGCAGCGCAACGTGGCCACGCGAAGGGCAAGTCCGATATCAACGAATACGTGCAGCGCAAATTCGCCAAGCATGGACTGGGACAGGTTCCGAGCGGATGGGCGGCGAAATTCAAATCGCTTTGATAGGTATCTGATGAGGGGAACATAACGGCCGCGACCTGCGGCCGTTGTTACATGTGACAGGCGTGGATGAACGAATGTCCGATTTCTTTCGCCATACCCAAGACGGCTGGCGGATTGCTGAAGGCGCCGAATCCCATGTTTACACCCACCCATACAACGGGCTAAATAAAGCCCTTTCGAACGCAAATCGACAAGTCGTCTGCGCCGATCCCTGGCAGCGCGCATCGGTTGGGTATGTAGAGGCGAGCAAGGTGGCACTCACTCACGTGTTTATGATCACGCGTCGGCTCCGCGGTGGCGTTTTTCCCTTCGTGATGCTCTGGGTGGTCGCTTCGGCTGTGCATGCTGGGACTGATCTACAACTCCAATCCCTTACCACTGAGCATCAAACCCAGCCGCTAGCCATCGATGTCGCCTCGCCACGCTTCGCGTGGATCGTGACGCATGCGCCACGTGGGACAACTCCCGAGGCTTACCGTATTGAAGTGGCGCGCAGCACCGCATTGCTGGCGGTGGACCACCCTGACGTATGGGATAGCGGTCGCGTTGCGAGCAGGACCTCCTTCGACATCGATTACGCGGGACCGCCGCTTGCGCCCTCGAGCCGTTATTACTGGAAAGTGAGCGCGCAGACCTCGGCGGGCGAAGCTAGCGCCATATCCTGGTTCGAGACCGGGCCTTCGTCGCAGGAATGGTCGCACGCCGCGTGGATCGGCAAACCTCCTGGCCGAAGCATGGCCGCGCCATTGCTGCGGCGCGTGTTCCCTGTAGAAAAGGATTTGGTGTCGGCGCGGCTGTATGTGGCCGCGGGTGGCTACGCCGATGTGTCGATCAACGGACGTCCAGCGGGCAACGCCGTACTTTCGCCCGATTTCACTGACTATGACAAGCGCGTGCTTTACGTCGCGCGGGACGTAACGGCCCTGCTACGGCAAGAATCGGCCAATGCCATCGGCATCGAACTCGGGCGTGGCTATTACGGCCTGACCAACGCGGACGTTTGGCATTGGGAGAAAGCTCCCTGGCATGGCGAGCCGCGTGTACGCGTGCTCTTGAAACTTTGCTACGCGAATGGCCATTGTCAATTCACCGGAACGAATGCGGATTGGCGCGTGCACGATGGCCCCACGCTGCTGGATGATGTGTATGGCGGCGAAACCTACGACGCCCGCCGCACACAATCGGGTTTCGACACCACGAACTTCGACGACCATGACTGGCGAGCGGCCGCCGTGCTGCTCGCACCCAAAGGTATGCTGCAAGCGCAGCGCGAACCACCGGTGCGTGTAACGCAAACCCTTCAAGCGACCGCGGTGAACAAGCTGCGCAATGGCGGCTATGTGTTTGCTTTTCCGCGCGTCATTGCCGGTTGGGTCACGGTGACCGTGCGAGGGCAAGCCGGAGATACCATCGTTCTGCATTACGGCGAAAAGCTGCTCCCCGATGGCAGCGTCGACGATCGCGATGAGCACCACTACTTCGCGCATGGCTTGCAAACAGATCGTTTCACGCTCGCAGGAAAGGGCAGCGAGCAGTGGCATTCACATTTTTCCTGGAAAGGCTTCCGCTACGTACAAGTCGATAACTGGCCGGGTGCTGCACCGTCGCTTGGCGCGATGACGGCCCAGGTCATTCATACCGACGTATCAGTCATCGGCCATTTCAGCAGCAGCAATGCGTTGCTCAACTGGATCCACACCGCTGCTGTCGACACCTTGCTCAACAATCTCTACGGCATCCCCACTGACACGCCGATGTACGAGAAGAACGGCTGGACGGGCGATGGCATGCTCGGCGCGGACATGATGCTGCGCAACCTGGGCGCGGACACGTTGTTGACCCAGTGGGTGCAAGACATTGCCGACGCACGTAATGCCGCAGGTGCACCGTTGCTCATCGCACCTAACCCCGGATGGGGCGACGTGCGTGCGCCGCCGTGGCATGCCGCCTATGTGCTGGTGCCGTGGTCGTTGTATTGGCAACGGGGCAATCGTGCCGTGCTGGTGGATAACGTCGATGGCATGGCGCACTATGTCGACCTTGAATGTTCGCGTTCGCCCGATGGCATTGCCGATACTGCGCTGGGTGATTGGGTAAGCCCGAACACATCCGCTGACGGCGGCAACGCACCGGAGGACAAACGCGTTGCTGCGACGGCGTATCTGTATCGCATGGCCGAGACGATGGCGAAGATCGAGCGCGTGCTTGGCGACGATAGTGAAGCACAGCACTTCGACGCGATGGCCACGCGCGTGCGCGACGCTTTCAATCGGCAATTCTTCGACTCATCAAAAGGCCTTTATCGCGGTGAGAGTGATGATGGTGTAAGGCAAACACATCAATTGCTGGCACTTGGCTTTGGCCTCGTGCCTGCAGCGCAACGCACGCGTGTCGCGAACGCTCTGGTGCAAGCCGTGCATGCGCATGATGATCATCTGGATACCGGTGCGCTGGGCACCAAGCTGCTGCTGCCGGTGCTTACGGCGACTGGTCATGCCGGGGTGGCGTGGATCGTCGCAACGCAAACCCGTTTTCCGAGCTGGGGTTATTGGCGCGCGCATGGCGCGACCAGCTTGTGGGAGCACTGGAAGCTTCAAGCGCGATCGCGTGACCATTACTTTCTAGGCACCATTGATGATTGGTTGTTTGGGGATGTTGCCGGGCTGCAGCCGCTGGCACCTGGATGGCAGCGTATAGCCATCCATCCTGCACTTACCGCCTGGTTGAATCATGCCGAGGCAGACACTGTTACGCCTTATGGCCGTGTCGCCGTGTCGTGGTCTCGCGGCGCAGATGGGCTGCAATTAGATATTGAAGTGCCCGTTGGGAGTACCGCCGACGTACGCATACCGGCAGCAAAGCCAGCGACGATCGTGGAATCAGGGCGAGCGCTGTCGACGTTGCCATGGATTCATGCGTTGCACACCTGCGGCACCGACACGTGCTTCGATCTGGCGTCGGGGCGTTATCACTTTACACAAGTCGCGGCGCAGAAGTGATCCGCAAGCCGCCATCGCTCGTATTCCGTGTATGCGAACGGATGGGTTTGTGGCGCTATGGAAAGGTCGTTAAGGACACCGGATGTCCTGCTTGCGCTTTCGCTGCTCATTGATGCTCGGAACGGCGCGAAAGAACATTTGCATGCGCCGTAGTATGGAGCACTGATAATGCGCATCTGACGCACTGTATCTTCTGCGCGAAATAACTAAAACGTATCGGGCAACGAAATCCCTACCTGCAATTCGCGCTATTGCACACAAATCATAAGTGCGCGTGTTTGCTAGGAAATATTCTTACTACGAGCATGCCCGAAGACATTTGCAAAAGTATTTCGTCTTTCGTAAACATGACGTAAGCCTGAGCTCGGCAATGGAACGTTGCCAAGAGTTTTGGCTTTGGGGAAAAACGTCGCTATCGATTCTGCTCCGCTTTAGGGGGCCGAACGCGTGCGCCTTGTAGGTTACGAGGAGCGCTAGGGAAGGTGTCCGCGGAACAACTAAATCAACCGCAGATCGAGGGAGCCTTCCATGTTGAGAACACCTATCGCTGCAGCCGTGCTCGCTGCACTGTCGTTTGCCACGGTCGCCAACGCCAGCGCAGATACCACTCCATCCGTCGGCCAGGGCGCCGCGGTCGAGAACGTCGCGGTACAAGCGTCGCCTCAGGACACTTCTTCTTCGTCATCGGACTCATCCAACGCCGATAAAAAGGCCAAGCGGCTCGATACCGTTGTCGTCAGCGGATCGTTGATCAACAACGCGCAAATCCAGACCGCCACACCCACGTACACGATCACCGCGCAGGACATCAAAGCGCGTGGTTTCAATTCGGTGACCGAAGTGCTGCAGAGCTCGGTATTCGCTACCGGTTCGGTGCAGGGCCCGCAGGAGAGTGGTGGCTTCACGCAAGGTGCGCAGACAATCAGCCTGTACGGCTTGAATCCCGAATACACGCTTACGTTGATCGATGGCAAGCCGATTACGCAGTTCGGCCAGCTCTACAACGGGCAAAGCAACTTCACCAATATTTCGAACATTCCGCTGTCGATGGTCGATCACATCGACATCATTCCTGGTGGCGGTTCATCCATTTACGGCTCGCAAGCGATCGCCGGCGTGGTCAATATCGTGACCAAGCAACATATGGATGGCTTTGAAGTGCTGGTGCGCGCCGGTGGTTACGACGGTGGCGGCGGCGCGAGCCAGCGTCTGGCTATTTCGTTCGGTCACGATTACGGCAAGCTCAACGTGCTCGGTTCATTCGAATTCGACAATCAGTCGCCGATCTGGGCTTATCAGCGCAGCTTCACCGCGACCACGCCGCACGATGAGCCGGTGGCCACGATTCCCGATTACGGCAACATCTTCAATTACACCGGCGCGATTCAGGGCTATATCAGCCCGCCGAATGGTTGCAGCGGGATGAGCGGCCTGTTCAATGGCACGACCAACGAGACCACGTCTGCCGTCGCCGGCCGCTACGGCACGTATTGCGGTTCGACACATGTGCTGGGCTACACCACCATGCTCAACCAGAGTCGCAGCTATGACGGTATGCTGAAGCTGCGTTATGACGTGAACGATCACGTGCGTCTGTACAGCGACATCCTGATGGATGCACAGACCCAGAAATTCACGCCCGGCTCGGATTTCATCTGGTGGGGACCGATCGATTACCCCTCTGGCCTGATCGAAGATGCGAAGACCGGTGACATCCTGGATCCCGAACGCATCTTTGCCCCGGAAGAAGTGGGCAACAACTACTACAACGAGTTGACCCGTCAGTTCGATCTTATGTACCAGGCGGATGTTGGTGCGAACGGTACGTTCGGCGATTCGAACTGGAACTGGGATGTTTACTTCGTGCGCTCCGGTGACCGCACCAGCGAAACCTCGCCGGAACGCCTCGCGTCGGCGGTCGACAATTACTTCAATTCGATCCTCGGGCCGTCAGTTGGCTCAGATCCGAATACGGGGTTGAACATGTACAACCCCAACTATGCGGCGTTCTTTACACCGCTGACGCCGGCCCAGGTGGCCAGCTTCACGGTGCCCATCGAACAGAACTCCAATACCTGGGTTAACAACACCCGCGCGACGGTCAGCAATGACAGCCTGTTCCATCTGCCGGGTGGCGATGCGGGTTTTGCAGCGTTGATTGAGGGTGGCAGCGAGGGTTGGTATGAGCCCGCCAATCCGCTGGTCGCCAATGGCGATATCTGGGGTCTCACTGGTACGTCCGGCGGCGGCACACGTAACCACGTTGCGTCGGCCTTCCAATTGAACCTGCCGGTGCTAAAGCCGCTTACGTTCGATCTTTCCGGCCGTTACGATCATTACTCGCTTCCGTCGGGCGGCCAGACCAATGGCAAGTTCACCTTCAAGGCGGGTGTTGAATACCGCCCGTTCGATACATTGCTGCTGCGTGGTAACTACGCCACGTCGTTCCTGGCGCCGGACATGTCTGCGTTGTATCTGGGCCCCAGCGGCAATTATCAGGACGTGACCGACTATTACCTGTGCCAAGTTCAAAACGGCGGCAAGGATTGCGCCGCGGACTTCCAGGAACAGGTGAATGGCACCTTGTACTCCAACAAGGGCCTCAAGCCCACCACGGCCAAGAGCTGGACCGGCGGTTTTGTCTGGGCGCCGCTCACCAACATGAGCTTCAGCACGGACTTCCTGCACATCGCCATCACCAACGAAATCGCACCGCAGCCGGCCGATCTGTTGATGCGTCAGGATTCGCAGTGCTTGCTCGGCCAGCTTCCCACCACCTCGCCGGTGTGTCTGGCAGTGCTTGGACCGAACGGTAACGACGGCCAGGTCGTGCGCAATTCGGTGACCGGCATGGTCGATACGATCACCCAGTACTACATCAACATTTCCAACGAAGTCACCGACTCGATCACCTCTGAGTTCAAGTATCAGTTCACCCCAACCCGAGTGGGTACCTTCGGCCTGCAGTTCGATTACAACGACATGCTGAAGCATTCCTATCAGATCTACCCGGGCAGCATGCCGATCAATCAGTTGACCAACCCGCTGTACAGCTCTGAGTTCAAGAGCATCGTCAGCGGCGCGTTGAACTGGTCGTTCCACGACAAGTACTCCAGCACCTTGTACTGGCACCGCTATGGCGCCTCGCCCAACTACACCGGCATGGTGGACGGCCCCAATTACCCTGGTGCGGGTCACGTGGCCCCGTGGATTACGTTCAACTACAGCTTCAGTTATGTGCCGGTGCCGGGTCTGGAACTTTCGCTGCTAGTGAACAACCTGCTCAACAGGATGCCGCCCAAAGATCCGAGCTTCACCGCGTTCCCGTTCTTCAACACTGAGAACTACGACGTATACGGGCGCGAAATCATGGCGCAGCTGGATTACCAGTTCGGCGGTACCAAGTAAATTTGTAATGCCCCCGACTAGGCCGGGCTCGCAAGGGCCCGGCACTTTTTTGAGCCTCGCCGACCTTTGGGGGTGGAGATTTCCACCTCGGCACTCTTTATGATGCCCCCGATCGCTCCACGTTGAGGATGGCAACAGCGCAGGTGGCAAAGCCTAGCGCGATAGACGGCGCACCTGCGTTGTGTAAATCGACCGCTGCTGCTTACGCTGGTACAAAAGAGCCGGTAGCGCGGCCGGCTACAGCACCAGCGCTAAAAACTTCGTCCCCTCGATGGGGTTGAACACATAAGGCTCGATCGGCTCGAAGCCCATCGAGCGATACAGCCCCTGTGCGGTTGCCATGCTGGGCAAGGTATCAAGACACATGCGCGTGTAACCGGCTGCACGTGCTTCTTCGCAAAGCCGTTCGGCGAGCTTTCGTCCGAGTTGCATGCCGCGTGCTTGAGGTCGCACGTAAAGGCGTTTCATTTCGCAGCTCTTCTCGTGCAGAGGACGAAGCGCGACGCAGCCGAGCACTTCATTGCCTTGCCATGCGAGCAACAGGCGACCTGCCGGTGGCGCATATTTGCCAGGCAAGGAAGCGACTTCATCGTCAAAACGCTGAAAACCAAGATCGACGCCGAGGCTGTCTGCGTATTCGCGGAACAGCCGATAGACCTCACCGGCGTCTTGCGGAAATACAGCGTGCCTGATGTCTAGCATGACCAAGCTGCCTGTGTGAGAACTAGGTAGGCGATGCGACAACACTCATCGCGGCGACGCATACAGATAAGCAGGCGCGATTGCCGTAGCCCGCCATTTCCATTTCCAGGGCGCACACAATTTACCGGATGCCAGCGCGCCCGATATCGCGCGCTACGTCACATCAACGTGCCGCCCATCAACACCACATCGGCCGGACGTCGTGCGAACAGACCTACCGTAACGATGCCGGGAATCTGGTTCAGCTCGCTCTCCAGCGCTACCGGATCGGCAATCTGCCAACCGTGTACGTCAATCACCCAGTTGCCGTTGTCGGTGATGACGCCATCGCGCCAGACCGGGTTGCCGCCGCGTTTGACGATTTCGCGACCGACCAAGCTGCGCGCCATGGGGATCACTTCGATCGGCAGCGGGAATTTGCCAAGCAGGTTCACGCGCTTGCTGGAATCGATGATGCAGACGAATTTCTGCGCAGCTTCGGCAATGATCTTCTCGCGTGTCAGTGCGGCACCGCCGCCTTTGATCAGGCGTTTGTGCAGATCGCATTCATCAGCGCCGTCGACATACAGCGCAAGCGGGCCGGTGGCGTTGAGGTCGAACACGGGAATGCCGTGTTTCTTGAGTTGTGCGGTGGATTGCTCGGAGCTGGAAACCGCGCCCTGAATGCGATCCTTGATGCCAGCCAAGGCATCAATGAAGAAGGCGACGGTGGAGCCGGTGCCGACGCCGACGATCGCACCGTCTTCGACATACTTGATGGCGGCTTCGCCAGCCAGACGCTTTTCGTCGTTGCTCATGGTGAGGTCCTGAGACGCTGAGAGAAAGTTGTGCGCGGGAAAGACGGCTTATTCAAGCTCCAGAATGTACGTCCACTCCGCTGCATTCACGGGCATCACCGACAGGCGATTGCCTTTGCGCAGGAGCGTCATGCCTTCCAGCTTCGGATGATTCTTCAGCTCATCCAGCGTTATCACCCGCGTGAGCTTCTTGACGAACGCCACGTCCACCAGCATCCAGCGCGGGTTGTCGCGCGAGCTGGCGGGGTCGAAATACTTGCTCTTGGGATCGAACTGCGAGGGGTCGGGATACGCGTCAGTGACCACTTTGGCAACGCCCGCGATACCCGGCTCGGCGCAATTGGAGTGATAGAAGAATACCCCGTCGCCCACGCGCATCTCGTCGCGCATGAAATTGCGGGCCTGGTAATTGCGCACGCCATCCCATGCCTCGCGTTTCTTGCGCTTGAGGTCGTCAATGGAGAAGGTGTCCGGCTCGGACTTCATCAACCAATGATTCATGCGCTCTGCTCTCCTGCATGGCATTCGATGAGTTCGCGGTCGGTGGCAATGAAATCCAGCGCGATGTCCCAACGCTCGGCGGCGATGTCCTCCAATTCCTGAAAATCGTACGCAATGCCTACCAGCAAGGGTTCGGTAGGGCGTAGTTGATCCTTCAGGAAAGCGAAGCTGCGGTCGTAGTAGCCGCCACCATAGCCCAGGCGGTTGCCTCGGCGATCGAAGGCGAGCAGGGGCACGAATACCAGGTCGAGCTGGAAGGGAGCGAACCATTCATGTGGCGCCACCGGTTCAGGAATGCCGAAACGGTTGGGCTGGACCGGCTCGCCCGACGACCAGGGGGCAAAGCGCAGCAGGTTGTCCTGCCCGATCATCGGCAACAGGAACTGTTGCCCGCGCGTGGCCAGGGGCGGAATCACCAGGTTGAGCGGCAGCTCGCCGTCGCAGGCCCAGTAGCCGGCAACACGCTTGTCGGTGTGGTACTCGGGCAGGTGCTCCAGGCTGCGCCGCAAGCCCTGGGCGGCGCCGATGCGCTGGGGAGGGGTAAGGGCGCGGCGGCGTTCGGCCAGGCGCTGGCGTAGTTCACGACGTCGTGCGGCGGTATCCACGTCGCGCGTCTCCTCCAGGATCGTCCGGCCCCCGCTCCCGGACGCCATAGGGCGCCCGGGTGGGAATGAGGTGGCGTCAACCGCGATGCCGCTGCCCACCAAACGACCTTGATCCAAGCGGGATCAGGTGGGAGGGAAATTAAGGCCTAAAGGCTTTCCGCACGCGGCGGACATGCACAACAACCTTAAGTAACCGTCCCGGGTCGTATATAGGAACAAGGCAAATGTAAGAGTGTGCTGGCGCACACCGCAGAAAACGCCGTAGCTATTTTAGTTGCGCATCGAGTGCTGCTTCAAGCTTTCGGCGCAATGTCGCCAGACCGTCGGCGATATCCGATTCAGCAACGTTAGTGTTGCCGGTCGATGTCGCGTGCTTTTGCAGCTGCAAATATTCGTGCGTAATGCTGATGGCGGCGAGCACGGCAAGCCGGTCGAAGCCTGGCGTCTTGGCATGGCTGCGCAATTCGCGCATCTTGCGATCGAGAAAGCTTGCCGCTTCCAGCAAGCCCGCGCGCTCGTCCGGTGGGCAGGCGATCAAAAACTCGCGGTCGATCAGCCGCAGCGAAACCGGTTCGTTGATGGGCGTGCTGATGACGTCAGCCATTGTTCTCGAGCGCCTTGAGTCGTTGGATCATCGCTTCAACCCGGCTGCGCGCTTGTTCGTTGCGGGCCAGGAGACCCGCGCGTTCGCTCGCCAGTTGCTCCTGGCTGTGACGCAGGCTGCGGTTTTCTTCGCTTAGCCGATGGACGTGCTCAAGCAGCCGATCAAGCTGCTGACTTAGGGCGGCAAGCTCGTGTTGGGCGACGTCGGGAGTCTTCATGCGTGGAACTATATCAGGACCTTGGAAGAAATCTGCGAGGCAAATCGCTCGCGCACGGGAGTGCATTAAACTTGTGCCTTAGACCTTAACGGAACCCACGATGAGCGCCGCCGAACCTATCGGTTACGAGGAACTGGACCAGGTTGTCTCGCATCTGCGATTGTCCATTCCGGCCAGTGAGTTACATGGTTCCCTATGTGGTTTTCTGGCTGCCGGTGGCAGGCCGCGGGGTAAGCGGTGGGTACTTGCGGCACTGCAACTTGAACCGGCCGATACCACCGTTCCGGACGCCGATCACGACGTACTCGATCAACTGGCCCGCCAGAGCGAAGACGAACTGGCCGATCCGGAATTGATTTTCGAACCCCTCTTGCCGGCTGACGATCACCCCCTCCCTGAACGTGCGGATGCGCTGGTGGATTGGTGTCGCGGCTTCCTGGGCGGCTTCGGTCTGGGTGGCCCGGATGTGCACGGGCGCTTGTCCGAAGAAGCGCAGGAGATTTTGCGCGATCTGGCCAGCATCGCTTCATCCTCGCTGGATCTGGGTGACGTCGATGAGGATGAAGATGCGCTGATCGAAGTGCACGAATTCGTGCGCATGGGCGCCATGCTGCTGTTTACCGAGTGTCACATTTCCAATCATCCTTCCAGCGGCACGTTGCATTGAACATTGCTCTTGAGGAATTCGCCCGGCGCCGCCGACAACTGATGAAAATGGCGGGGGACGATGCAGTGGTGCTGATCGCCACTGCACCCGAGCGCATGCGTAATGCCGACGCCGCGTGGCCATACCGGCAGGATTCGGATTTCCATTACCTCAGTGGTTTCCCCGAGCCCGATGCCGTGCTTGCCTTGTTGCCCGGGCGCCAGCATGGCGAAGTCGTAGTGTTTTGCCGGGAGCGCGATCCGGAACACGAGCGCTGGCACGGGCCATCCATCGGCACCGAGCACGCTGTGGCCGAGTACGGCATGGACGATGCTTTCCCCATCGACGATATCGACGACATCCTGCCCGGCATGATCGAAGGCCGGGCGCGCGTTTATTGCCATTTCGGCCGCGAGCCGCAGTTCGATGCGCAATTGCTGGGCTGGATGCGTCGGCTGCGGCAATTGCGCGGTGGTGGTGTGGTGCCGAAAGAATTCGTGGCGCTCGGCCATCTTCTGCACGATCTGCGCCTGTACAAATCGCGTGCCGAACTGAAGCTGATGCGTGCGTCGGCCACCATCGCCGCGGAGGCGCATGTGGCGGCGATGAAAATGGCGCGACACAGCCGTTATGAATACGAAGTGGAAGCCGAACTCTTGCGCGTGATGCGCAGTCGTGGCGCCGTAGCGGCGTTTCCGCCCATCGTCGCCAGCGGCGTGAACGCTTGCACCATGCATTACCAGGCCAATCGCGCGCCGCTGCGGCAAGGCGATCTCTTGTTGATTGACGCGGGCGCGGAGCTGGAATGCTATGCCTCCGACATCAGCCGCAGCTTCCCGATCAATGGCCGCTTTAGTCGCGAGCAACGTGCCTTGTACGAGGTTGTGCTCACGGCGCAACAGGCTGCGATCGACGAAGTAAAACCGGGGCGTTCTTACAGCACGGCTCATGATGTGGCCATTCATGTGATCACCGAGGGCTTGTGCGCACTGGGCCTGCTCAAGGGCGATCCGGCCGAGGTCATCGCGCAGGGCAGCTACAAGCGATTTTTTCCAGCCAAGACCAGCCACTGGTTAGGCCTGGACGTGCACGACGTGGGTGATTACCGCGTGGACGGCGAGCCGCGTCTGCTTGAGCCTGGCATGGTGCTTACCGTGGAGCCAGGCATCTACATCGCACCGGATGACACGACTGTTCCCGATGCCTGGCGCGGCATCGGTATTCGCATCGAGGATGACGTGGCGGTTACGCGTGATGGCAATGACGTGCTGACCGTGGATGTTCCGAAAGGGGCGGAGGAGATTGAGGCAGTGCTGGCTGGGCGGTGATGAGCGCACTCCTTTCGATCACATTGTCCTCCCGCACCGTCATTCCGGCGCAAGCCGGAATCCAATTAGGCATGTAGTGCGGAGCAGGCCGCATAAAGCGTTTTGTGGGCTTCGCACTGCGTATGCAACTGGGTTCCGGCTGCGCCAGAATGACGATGAGGTAACACTGCACATTACGCTAGTGCGGGTGCAACGTATGCGGTGCGTGAAGATCGCTCGCCTGTTGTTGCAACCCCTGTGAGCTGCTGCCTGGTTCTCGTAGGATTCCCGCGAATGTCGCATGATTGCAACCTTGACACCGCAGCATCGCGCGGCGTCATCGATGCGCACGCCAGGGATATAGCATGACTTCAATGAATCGCCGCGAGTTTCTCAAGCTGCTTGGAAGCACGACGGCTGCATCAATGCTTCCAGCCAGCATCGCGCGCGCACTGGAAATTCCGGCCAACCGTCGCACGGGCACGATCGAAGATGTCGAGCACATCGTCATCTTGATGCAGGAAAACCGCTCCTTCGATCATTACTTCGGGTCCTTGAAGGGCGTGCGCGGGTTTGGTGATCCGCGTCCTGTGAATCTTTCTAGCGGCAAGTCGGTGTGGTACCAGCCCGACGGTTCCGACTATGTGCTGCCGTTCCACCCCGCAGCGCCGGATCTTGGCTTGCAATTCCTCGAAGACCTCGCGCACGACTGGACGAGTACGCACGCCGCCTGGAACGCTGGCCAGTACGATCAATGGGTACCGAGCAAAGGTACGACCACCATGGCGTATCTCACGCGCGAGGACATTCCTTTTCATTACGCACTCGCCGATGCGTTCACCATCTGCGATGCCTATCACTGTTCAGTGATGGGCCCGACCGATCCGAATCGCTACTACATGTGGACCGGCTGGGTGGGCAACGATGGCGAAGATGGCGGCCCGGTGATCGACAACGCCGAGGCCGGGTACAGCTGGTCCACCTATCCTGAGGTGCTGCAGAAGGCGGGCATCCGCTGGAAAATCTATCAGGATGCCGGCACTGGCCTGGATGCCGCCGGCTCCTGGGGTTGGACCGACGATGCCTATATCGGCAACTACGGCGACAACGCCCTGCTTTACTTCAATCAATACCGCAATGCGCAGCCAGGCAGCGCGTTATATCAAGGTGCGCGAACCGGTACGAGTCTTTCCGCCGGTGGCACGCTGTTCGATGAGTTGCGCAGTGATGTATTGGGCAACACGCTGCCGCAGGTGTCATGGATCGTCGCGCCGGAAGCGTATACCGAGCATCCCAATTGGCCGGCGAATTACGGCGCCTGGTATATCGGGCAAGTGCTGGATGTATTGACCAGCAATCCGGATGTTTTCAGCAAGACGGTGCTGTTGGTTACCTATGATGAAAACGACGGCTTCTTCGATCACATGGTGCCACCCTGCGTGCCACCGTCCGAGGCGCAGGGGCAATCGACCGTATCGACAGCCAACGAACTGTTTCCCGGCAGTGCTTATTCCCCCAGTGGTCCGTATGGACTGGGACCGCGCGTGCCGATGATCGTGGTATCGCCGTGGAGCAAAGGGGGGTGGGTATGTTCGCAGGTGTTTGATCACACCTCCATCAACCGCTTCATCGAATGCCGCTACGGGGTACCGGCGCCGAACATCACTGCATGGCGCCGGACTGTGTGCGGCGATCTGCTCAGCGCATTTGATTTTTCCAAACCCGATGGCACACGAGCGCCGCTGCCAAGCATCGCGGCGTACATGCCTCCGGATGATCTGCGTCATCCTGACTATGCGCCCAGGCCACCGCCGTATCAGGCGCTGCCGCCACAGGAACCGGGCGTGAAACCCGCGCGCGCATTGCCCTATGACTTATGCGCAGACGCTCGTTGGGACAATGGTCAGCTGCGCGTTGACTTCCAGAACCATGCAGGCGCGGGTGCGTGCTTTCATGTGCGTGCTAACGGCACATCAAGCGGCCCGTGGTATTACACCGTGGAAGCTGGAAAATCACTTTCCGCCGCATGGCCCTTGCAGGATGCCTATGCGTTGCAGGTCTACGGGCCGAATGGTTTCGTGCGTGGTTTCAAAGGGAATGCCCATTCACGCAAGACGATGTTGCGGATAAGCAGCCGCTGCGAACGGGGGCGGCTTGTGCTGACGCTCGCGAACGAAGGTCGCGAGTATTGCAACATCATGCTTGAAAACCTCTACAACGGCGAATCAATCTCGTACGTGCTTCAGCCGGGTGAACACGCTGAGAGACCTTGGTCCCTCGGTGATAGCTATGGTTGGTACGATCTGGTCGTGCGCAGCGATGCGGAGGCGGGCTACGTGCAACGTCTTGCGGGTCATGTCGAAACAGGTGAGCCCAGTGTCACCGATCCGGCGATCGGGCAGGCACGCTGGTTGAATGGGCAAAATCTCTAGCGGTTCGCTTGACGCACCGCCTGCCAGATACGACTGGCAGCCGTTGCGCTTTCAGCCATGCGGATGTCAGCTGAGCGATGCAAACGCGTTGCGAGTCAGATTTTCCGGTTCACCACCCGTGCATACCACATCGTCCTCGATGCGGATGCCGCCGTAGGGTCGGAAGGCATCGACCTTGTTCCAGACGATATCGCTGGATACAGGCTTGCCGCGAAGTTCTTCCAGCAGCATGTCGATGAAGTACAAGCCCGGCTCGATGGTGACCACCATGCCCGGTTCCAGCGCACGCGTCATGCGCAGATAAGGATGGCCTTCCGGACGAGGAATGCTACCCCCGCTTTGGCTGGCCTGGAAGCCGGCGACATCGTGCACTTGCAGGCCGATGGGGTGGCCCAGCCCGTGCGGAAAGAACGCTGACGTCACACCGGATTGCACTGCGCTTTGGGCGCTCATGCGAATCAAGCCGTGTTCGCGCAGTACCTCGGCTAGCACGTGATGGGCGTGGATGTGCAGTTCCGGATAGCTTTGCCCGGCCGTCACTTTCGCGGCAAAACCTTGCTGCGCGCGCTCGACGCTGTCGATCAATGCCTGGAACGCATCATGACCTGTTGCGGCATAGGTGCGCGTGATGTCGCTGGCATAACCGGATGCGCTAGCGCCGGCGTCGATCAGAAACGACCGGCTTTGTTCCGGCGGTACGCGGTCGAAGTGGGTGTAGTGCAGCACTGCACCGTGTTCGTTGAGTCCCACGATGTTGGCGTAAGGCAGCTCCGCATCGGTTTGGTCGGCGGCGGCGAGATAAGCCATGTGAATGCCAAATTCGCTTTCGCCGGCGCGAAATGCTCGTTCGGCCGCGCGATGCGCCCGCGCGCCCGTGCGACTGGCCTGGCGCATCAAGGCCAGTTCATAGGGTGTCTTGTAGCTGCGGTGCCAATGAAGATCATCGATGACGGCCTGCGGATTGTTTGCGTCCACACCGTCGATGTGCGGGCATTCGGGCGCGATCACCGCGCGGTTGCCCTTGGGCAGCGCGGCGACGGCTTCGGCGTGAGTGCGCACCACGGTAATGTCGAAATGGTCCACCCAGTAGCCGCTCGGCGCGGCCGGCACCACCTGCCAATAGTCGCGCGGCTGCACGAAGATCAGTTTCGGCTTGCCGCCAGGTGTGTAGATCACCCAGCTTCCAGGGGCGTCGGTCAGCGGCAGCCAGTGCCTGAAATGCGGGCTGGCGACGAAGGGGTAGTCTTGATCATCGAGAAATTTGCGCAGCGGCGTGCTGGCAGCCACCAGCAGATGATCGAAACCAGCCTGAGCCAATGCACGGTCCGCGCGCTCGCGCAGCGTGGCGATATGTTGGGCGTACAGCGGGGCAAGATCGTGATGCATGTGAGGGCCTTGCGATGCATTGGTCTCCAGCGTGCGAGTGTAGCGCGGGGCGGTGGCGAAGTCAGATTGCGCTTACATATTGATGAGTGATCACGCAATGCACGAATAGGCATGCATGAAGCGCTACAGCGGCCCCGCGGGGAGTACGCTGGATCGCATTTGCGCCGGCGCGCTCAGACAGCGAGAGAGACATCGCCTCATGAATGATACGACGCCTGTAATGCCTTCGCGATCAATGACAAACGAACCGTCCATGGACGTACCCGGCGTCGTTTTCACACCCGCCATCACACCTGAAAACCTGGGTGCGCTCATCCATAACGAAAAACTCGGCCGTCCCGTCCGCGTGCGTGGCTACGCAACCGATCTGCGAGTCTGTGAAGACGATCCAGAGCACTATCGCTGCGGCCGGCTCACCCTCGATGACAGCTCCATCGCCTTTCGAGTGCGGGCCGATACGTTGCTCGCCGAAGGAGAGCCTGCCGTCATCGTTGGCGTATTACATGTCAACAGCAAGCGGTGGGCGCTGGAGCTTCGGGGCCATTTTGAATCCGCCTGGCGACCGGCACCGCGCGTCCCTGTCGTGGTCATTCCACCCCGTCAGCGTTTACGGGTGTCGCTGACGGAATTCGCACGCCACCATTCCGTTACGGCGCTGGGATTTCTCGCAACGAAAACTGGTTGGGATGAAATGTACGCCACCGGACCAATGACGCAGCTCGCACAGTGCCATCGTGTGCCCATGTCGTTCACGGATGAAGACAGGTCCATCGAAAGCGTCACATGGCTGGCCAGGCTGCCCGCCATCAAGGCCATCGCGGTCGTGCGTGGCGCCGGGGAAAAGCTGACTTCGTTGGGCAACTCGCCGCGCCTGGCCAAGGCGCTCGTTGAGACGGGTTTGCCTTTTTATGTCGCCTTGGGCTGCCCTGGTGACGTATTGCTCTTGGATAAACACGCCGACGAATGCTTTGTCGCGGCACCGGACTTTGCAAGCCACCTGCGCGACCTCGAACGTGAACGTGTCGGCCACCAGAACGCCGACAGCATGGTTCAACAGCTACGGGCCGAACTGGTGGATATCAAACAGTCGATGCGCGATACCGAAGTGCGCCACGGTGAAGCGCTGCAGTCGTTGCAAGCGCAGCATGCCAGCGACAGCAGACACCGCATGCGCAACATGATCGTGGCTGCGATGCTGATGGTGCTTGGCTTGCTGTTATGGGAACTGCTGTGAGGCAAATCGGCAGGCGCCCGCGAAGGGGCGCCTGCGCGTGCTCATGCGGGCGCGTGGCTCAGCTGGCGTCTTTTCTCCAAGTGAGCCAGTAGGCCGTCCCACAGCGCAATGCGGGCGTGAAGCGCCTCAAGTCCGGCTTCCAATGCCGCTGAGTGCATGGCCACGTCGCCGTTGGAGACTTCGCGAATCAGCGTGCGCGCTGCTGGCCCGTGTTCGCCGGAATCCACCTCGATGTGGCGATCGAGGTAATAGGTCATGAGTGGAATGGTGGTGCGATCGATGTGCCACGCATCGAGCAGTTGGCGAAACATGTCGGGGATGACATTCTCCCGACCGTAGAAAAAGTCGCCGAGCACTTCGTGCGTGGGCTTTTCCAGGCACGTGCGCATCGTTGCCATCACAAATGACTGCACGGGTACGGGGGGCGCGATGGCCGCCAGGGCTTCGCCGACGTCCGCGCCGGTGCGCAGCAATGCCATCAGCCGATCGACCTGCTCGGTCGATGCACCGATGTCGCGCATGGCATGCAGATACAGGTCATAGTGGCTGAGATACCCAAGAGGCGTCTCGTCGCATTCCTCTCCGAGCACGATCTCGTTGATGAGGCGTGCAGCGTTGACGTTGATGGGTGCGATCCAGGGCACAGCTACCGTGGTGAGATCGGCCTGCAAGCGTTTGACCAGCGACATGAAATCCCACACCGCGAATACATGCCATTCCATGAAAGTCCGCAGTTCATCGATCGAGTGGATCGATTTGAACACCGGGTGATTGGCCAGGATGTCGTGCTGGATGGCGAGGGATGATTCCAGCGATTCGATGCTATTTACCATCATCATTCCTTGAATCAAATAATCATTTACTGGGGACGAGGCCACCCACGCGCGCATGCGTTATGTGCGGACAAGGATGGAGTGGATCGTCGTGATGGAACACGGAAACGCATTCCGTGCCAGAGGATTCTGCACTCAGCCAGCCAGATGCAGGGCCAGGATTGACGAGGTGACATCGTCGGCAATCACCGACGACTTACCGAGGACAATGGGAGACAGGGGCGCAAGAAACAGCAACACGTCGTGTGCGTGCTTCAACGGATTGCGTACGTCTTGACCGACGTGCCGTCAGTCTTGCGCTTCGCGGCCATGCTGCAAAGAGGAAAGCTAGGCGCGATCTATCTCAGGCGTGCAGCAGCCATCGCTCCAGATGCGCGGCATCGGACGTGCCGATGGCGATGATGCGGTAGCCCGACCATATCTGGCCCGGTGTAGCTGCCGGTTCATGCCATTGTTCCTGAATGCCTACTTCAATGGCCGGCATGCTGCCGTCATGGGCGGGCAGCGGCAGGTTCACCTGGTAGATGGCCTCGCTGCGCGGCGCATGATGGCTGATCAGCAGCATGCCGTTGCTGGAAAGATTGCCGACATGGCCGAGCGGCTGGCCGGTGATCACGTCGGTCACCGTGACGGCATAGTCTGGACGCTTGCGTGGTGCGCGACGTTGTTCGGGCGTGTTCATGGGCGCGCTTCCGGCAGCGGCGATGCGGGTCGCAGCAAGTTAGCGGTCAATGCATGCCAGGCGCGGTCGAGAAGGCCTTCCTGCTGCGGCGGCAGTTCGCGCACGCGGCCTTCAGCAATCGCGCGCGCCAGTTCTTGCAGGTTCATCATGTCGCCGCGCTGGCCGCGACGGTTGACGAACAAGCTGTTGCCTGACAAGGGCGAGAACCACGCCAGCTTGTATTGCGAGGTTTTGCCGGTCGTCGCGTCGGTGAATTCGAACCACGTGCCGAATGGCAATTGGCGCAGATGATTGTGGATGCGCGCCTCGCGCAAGCCGAGCGGCGGCACCACGGCCGCCTGCGTGGGCGGTTGTGGCGTTTCCTGGCTGCGCTGTTCGCCCAGCCGCTGGCGTTGTTTCAGGCGAATCGCCAGGTCGGTGGCGCTGGGCGCATCAGTCATGCGCGGAGCGGGGGTACGCGGCTTTGCGGCCGGGATGGGCGGGATTTCCGCCGCAGGTGGCGGTGCGGATGGCGCGAGTTCGACGTTGACGACCGGCTCGTGCACAGGCGGTGGGGGGATCTCGGCAACCGCCGGGGCGGTCTCGGCCGATGGCGTCGCCTCGGCGCTGATCAGGCGCTGCGCCACCTGTTCGGCTTCATCGGCATGCATGCCAATTTGTTGCAAGCCTGCTTCCACTTCCTGACGGAGCGCGGCCGGATCGCTCACCGGGAACTGGCCGAGCAATTGGTCGGTGATGCGCAATTGATGGCGGAACGCATCGCTGTGTTCGTCGTGGCGAAGAAGTGTCAGCGCCAGCACGTCGGTCCATGCGCGTTCGAGCAGGGTGCGTAGCAAGCCGCGCGGCGAGGCGGTGGCGAGGCGCTCGGTCATCAGTTCGTCGGCTCGATGCCGTGCCTGTTCCAGGCGCTCGCGACCTTGCATCGCTTCCACATGGCGACGTTCGGTCGCCTGCGCTTTGCGCACCAGTTGCCCGAGGTGATGTTCGATATCCGCCAGCAAGCTGGTATAGAGGCCAGCGGTGGGCGGTTCTTGTTGGGCGCGATCGACGAGCTGTCCGAGTTTGGCAACCAGTTGGTGATCGGTTTCGCCGTTGGGACCGTCGACCCAGTTTTCCATGGTATCGGCGAGCCTGCCCAGCAACTGGCGCGCGGGATGTTCATGCTGGTTGAAGAAATCGCGATCGGAAACGGCCAGGCGCAGCAGCGGCAATTGCAGACCGCCAAGCAGTGCATTTGCATCCGGGCCGTGATGCAACTGTTGTGCGAGTTGTTCGAACAACATCGCCACCAGTTCCACCGTGTCGCCTTGCTCGGGTGTCAAATGCATGCGCGCCGCGCCGGGCGGTAGACCGATGTTGAGTTGATACAGCAGTTCTTCGTGAAGGCGTTGCGCGCTGCGCAGCTCGCGGCTGGTGCGATCGGTGACCTGGACCATGTGCTGCTGCAAGGCCGAGAGCGCGGTTTGCAGTTCGTCCGGTGAAGCGGTGCGTTCACTGGATGTGGGTATGGGGCCGCCAGTGGTGCGCTGTCTTGCGAGCATGTCGCGCAAGGTTTCAAGCACGGCAATCGGTTCGCTGCCGTGCTCAGCGGCAGGGGCGGGTGTCGCTTGCGCCGCGGCGGGAGCGGCTGGCGGCGGGTTGGCATGCGCCGGGCCGTGACTCGGCCGCACGGCTGCGAAGGCGCGCAGTTGCGGCAGGATGCCATCGGCCAGCAACTTGGCATTGATGCCTTCGTACAGCGATATCAAGGTGCCGCTCACGCTGCTTTCGAATACCTGCAGCAAGATAAGGCGATGCTCCAGCGGAAGGTTGAACGGCTCGCTCGCGATGCGCAGGATGCGCGCCATATTTTGCGGGCCGGGTGGTAGTTGCTTGCCTTCCAGCGGTGGCGATGCCACCAATACGGCCAGTCGATAGGAGAGCTCGTACAGAAGCTGCCCGTTCTGCGCTTCGCTGCGCGCGGCGAGTTTTTCAACCGCAGCGTTGAGCTCGTGCTCAGTGCGATCGAGCAATGTGAGTGATTGCAAGGCCAGCGGCTGGGCCGCCTGGTCGTCTTGCGTATCCGCCATGGCTTCGAAACTCGCGCGCAACTTGGCGGAGAACGCCTGGATAAAAGCGTTGCGCCCTTGCTGCACCAGTTGGCGGCTGTCGAAGCAGCGTTGCTGTTCGAGATGATTGCGCGATCGCTCGGCCTGGTCGTACAGGCGTTTGTCGAAACGGTCCAAGCACAGCCGCAGCGTGGGCTCGACCCAGTGATCGCACAGTGTGCAGGCCACGTCGATCAGCTTGCGCACGCGCAAAGGCATCCGGCCCGGGTCGGCGTGTCGGCCGCTGGCAGCGAACGGTGGATGGACCTTCGGCTCGACATCCATGACTTGCGACCCCTTCAGTTCCCCAGGCGGAGTGTATGCCTGTTGAGGGGTCTCGTCATTGGGCGCAATGGCATACCCCGCGCGGAGTTAGTCCAGGAAGCTGGCCATCACGTCATTGAGAAAGCGCTGGCCCAGGGGCGTGGTGCGCAGATAGCGCGGATCATCATCCAGCCATTCTTTTTGACGGCCGGCGGCGAGGCGGCTGGCAATTCGATCGAGGGGAATGCCAGTGCGGGCGGGGAAGTCCTCCAGCGGGACGCCGTCCACCAGCCGCAAGGCGTTGAGCATGTATTCGAATGGCAGCTCGTCGGCTGGCACCGCAGCGTGACCGCCTATGCGGGCCGGGCCGCCCGCGGCTTCGAGGTAGGCGGTGGGATGGCGGATTTTCCAGCGCCGCAGGACAACACCGGAAGCGGTGTCCGTGATCTTGCCGTGCGCACCCGCACCCAGGCCCAGGTAATCGCCGAATGTCCAGTAATTGAGGTTGTGTGCACAGCGCTGCCCGGACCTTGCATAGGCGGATACTTCGTATTGCGCATAACCGGCATGAGTCAGTTGCGTCTGGCAAGTCTCCTGCATCGTCCATGCGGCATCGTCGTCGGGCAGCGGCGGCGGGTGGGTGGCGAAGACCGTGTTGGGCTCCAGGGTGAGCTGGTAATGCGAGACATGCGCTGGCTGCAGCGCCACCGCGCGATCCACATCGGCCCATGCACCGGATAGGGTTTGCTCGGGCAGGGCGTACATCAGGTCGAGATTGATGTTGTCCAAGCCCGCATCCTGCGCGGATTTCACCGCGGCCTCCGCTTCTGCCGACGAATGGATGCGCCCAAGACGCCTGAGTTTGTCATCGTCGAAACTCTGGATGCCGAAGGAGATGCGATTGACACCGGCTGCCAGGTAACCATCAAAACGTCCATGCTCGACCGTGCCTGGATTGGTTTCCAGGGTGACCTCGCACGCGTCTTGGAACGGCAGGCGCGCGCGTGCACCGTCCAGGAAGCGGGCAATCAGTTCCGGCGCGAACAGGCTGGGCGTACCGCCGCCGAAAAACACGCTGACGATGGGGCGGCCATGCAGTGCATCGCCCATGTCGCGTTGGTCGGCATCGAGATCGGCCAGCAGCATTTGCACGTAGTGCGCATAGGGCGGCTCGCCGCGCAGGCCATGCGAATTGAAATCGCAGTAGGGGCATTTTTTTACGCACCACGGCATGTGGACGTACAGCGCCAGTGGTGGTGCGGATAACGGCATCTCAGTCGCGCCGTTCGGCTAGGCGCGCATGCAACGTGGCCATGGCCTGGCCGCGGTGGCTGAGGCGGTTTTTTACGTCGCGATCGAGTTCCGCCGCGCTCAGCGATTGGCCGTGCGCAAGGAACAGCGGATCGTAACCGAAGCCCTGTTCGCCACGCGGTGCATCGAGAACGCGCCCATGCCAGCGGCCCTCTGCGATCAACGGTGCGGGATCCTCGGCGTGCCACAGAAGCGCAAGCACGCAGATGAAAAACGCACCACGCTGCTCCTGCGTAACGCCATCCAGTTCGCGCAACAGGCGCGCATTGTTGGCGTGCGCGTTGCCGTGGTTGCCGCTGTAGCGCGCGGAGTAGAGCCCCGGTGCGCCGCGCAGATGCGCTACGCAAAGTCCTGAATCATCGGCCAGTGCAGGGAGCCCGGTGATCTGCGATGCATGCCGCGCCTTGAGCAGCGCGTTTTCGACGAAGGTAAGGCCGGTTTCCTCGGCATCGTCCACGCCCAGTTCGGCTTGCGGGATTACCTGAAAATGGCTGTCGGCAAGCAAAGCGTTGAATTCCGCGAGCTTGCCGCGGTTGCTGCTGGCCAGGACGATGCGTTGCATGGAAACCTTCGTATGGAAATAAGAATGCCGCGCCCAGATCAGCCCAGCTCCAGCGCCGCGCGCTGCAAGCCAACCAGCTCGGTGATGCCTTTTTCAGCCAGATCGAGCATGGCGTCCATTTCGCTGCGACGGAAGGCGTGACCTTCGGCGGTGCCTTGAACTTCAATGATGCCGCCGCCGTCGTTCATCACCACGTTCATGTCGGTATCGCAGTGGGCGTCTTCGGCGTAATCCAGATCGAGCACCGGCATGCCCTGATAGACACCGACGGAAACGGCCGCCACGGCGCCGATGATCGGGTTGCGGCGCAGGTTCTCGCGCTTCATCAGTGAATTCACCGCATCGACCAATGCCACGTAGGCGCCGGTGATCGCTGCGGTACGCGTGCCGCCGTCGGCTTGGATGACGTCGCAGTCCAGCGTGACGACGCGCTCCCCCAGTGCCTGGCGATCCACGCAGGCGCGCAGGCTGCGGCCAATCAAGCGTTGGATTTCCATCGTGCGGCCGCCCTGGCTGCCACGCGTGGCTTCGCGCTGCGTACGGGTGGCGGTAGCGCGGGGCAGCATGCCGTATTCGGCGGTGACCCAGCCTTCACCCTTGCCGCGCAGCCACAGGGGCATCCGGTCTTCGATGCTGGCGGTGCACAGTACGCGGGTATCGCCAAAGGCGACCAGCACGGAGCCTTCGGCGTGGCGGGTGTAGTGGCGCTCGATGGAGATAGTGCGCAACTGGTCGCTGGCGCGACCGCTCGGGCGGGACACTGTCATGGCATGGTTGGGCAAGTAAGGGTCCTACAGTTTACCATTGACCACTTTCCATACTCTCCAGGGCCAAGGTTTCCATGATTCGCAGCATGACCGCTTATGCGTCCGCCGAAGTCGCCACACCTGCCGGGGCGCTGACGTGCGAGCTGCGCGCGGTCAATCATCGTTATCTGGAACTGAGCCCGCGCCTGCCGGAAGACATGCGCAGTGTCGAATCCGCGCTGCGCGAGCGCATCGCCACCCGCCTTTCGCGCGGCAAGGTGGATGTGATCGTGCGCCGGGGCGAGTCGCGTGGCGAATCCTTGCAGGTCGACAACGCCATGATTGGCCGCCTGTCCGAATTGGCCTCGGACATGGAAGCCCGCTTTCCGAGCATGCGCATCGAATTCACGGAGTTGTTGCGTTTTCCAGGCGTGCTGCAGCATGCGCAGGTCGATCAGGACGCGCAGCAGGGTTTGATGCTGGAGGTACTCGATCGCGCCCTGGATGCGTTCACCGCCACGCGCGAGCGCGAGGGTGCCAAGCTGGGCGATATGCTGCGTGAGCGCTTGGATGCGGTCGAACGTGTGGTCGCCGACGTACGTGGCTGGATGCCCGAGATCCGTGCCGCCTTGCGCGCGCGGCTGGAATCGCGCCTGGCCGATCTCAAGCAACCGGCTGACCCCGGCAGGCTGGAGCAGGAGCTGGTGTTGCAGGTCACGCGTTCGGATGTGGATGAAGAACTGGATCGCCTCAGCACACACATTTCCGAAACGCGTCGTGTGCTGGGTCTGAAGGAACCGGTTGGCCGGCGCCTGGATTTTCTGATGCAGGAATTCAACCGCGAGGCAAACACGCTGGGGTCCAAATCGGTCGACGCACGCACCACCAATGCCGCGGTGGAGCTGAAAGTGCTGATCGAGCAGATGCGTGAGCAGGTGCAGAACATCGAATGAGTGCGCCTACTTCAACGCTGGGAAGCAACGAAGGCACCTTATTCATCGTGGCCGCCCCCTCGGGTGCCGGCAAATCCACGCTGGTCAATGCCTTGCTCGAACGCGAGCCGGAGATTTCGCTGTCGACCTCCCACACCACGCGTCCGCCGCGTTCGGGCGAGCAGTACGGCCGTCACTATTATTTTGTTGAACGCAGCGAGTTCGAGCGCGAGGTCCTCGAGGGTATCTTTCTCGAGCACGCACAAGTACATGGAAATTTCTACGGTACGTCGCGCAGGACCGTGCAGGATCTTTTGCAGCACGGGCGTGACGTATTGCTGGAAATCGACTGGCAGGGGGCGGCGCAAGTACGCCAGAAAAAGCCCGATTGTGTGAGCGTATTCATCCTGCCACCCTCGCGCGCCGAACTGGAGCGCCGGCTGCGCGGGCGCGGCTCGGACAGCGAGGAAGTGATCGAACGGCGCCTGCGCAATTCGCGCGGCGAGATCGCTCACGCGCACGAGTTCGACTACATCATCGTCAACGACCGGTTCGAGGATGCGTTGGACAGTCTTCAAGCCATCGTGCGGGCCGTACGCCAGCGTAGCGTGTTGCAATGTCAGCGCCACGAAAGCCTGATCCACGAGCTATTGACCGAAAGCTGAACGAAAGCCCGGGATTACTGTACTGGGCCGCATAGCATTAGGCAGCCAGTTCAGTTACCGTTTCCACTTTCCCCCCACTCCCCAGGCCATGACAGACACCGTCCAAGCCCAACCCGACGATCGTGCCCTCGTGCGCATCCGTGGCCTGACCACGGTGCTCAACGGCAAGACCGTGTTCGACAAGCTGGATCTGGATATCCCGCGTGGCAAGGTGACGGCCATCATGGGCCCCAGCGGAACGGGCAAGACCACCCTGCTCAAGCACATCACCGGGCAGATGCGTGGCGACGCCGGCCAGGTGATGGTGGCGGGAAAGAACGTGCCGGAGCTGTCGCGGGAAGCGCTGTTCGAACTGCGCGAGCGGATTGGTTACCTGTTCCAGAATTCCGCCTTGCTGACCGATTTCGACGTGTTCGAAAACGTGGCCTTTCCGCTGCGCCAGCACACCAAATTGCCGGAAGTGCTGATCCGCAACATTGTGCTCACCAAGTTGCAGGCGGTCGGCTTGCGTGGCGCAGCGTCGCTGCTGCCCAGCGAGCTTTCCGGGGGCATGGCGCGCCGCGTGGCGCTGGCGCGTGCGATCGTGTTCGACCCCATGTTGATTCTGTACGACGAGCCCTTCGTTGGCCTCGATCCGATCGCTCTCAACCAGGTGCTCAAGCTCATCCGCACGCTCAATGAGACGCTGGGCATCACCAGTGTGCTGGTGGCGCACGAACTGGAGGCGATCAAGCAGGTCGCAGATCGTGTGTACTTGATCGCCAATGGCAAGGTCGTCGCGCAGGGCGACCCCAAGACCATTGCCAATGACGGCTCACCTTGGACGCGCCAGTTCTTCGGCGGCGAGGCCGATGGCCCGGTGCCGTTCCAATATCCGGCCGACGATTACGGGCAGGCCCTCGGTTTCAGGCAAGGTGCGGCATGAGTGCGCAACTAGGGCGCGAGAACATTCTCATCGGGTCGCTGGCGCAGATTGGCCGCTGCGGCCTGTTCCTGTTGCGCATCCTTACGGCGATTCCGCTAAGCATGCGCTATGCGCGTGAAACGGTACGTCAGTTGTGGTTCGTCGGCGCGATGAGCCTCACCATCATCATGACCTGCGGACTGTTCGTGGGCATGGTGCTGGGGCTGCAGCTTTATCACGTGCTAGCCATTTTCGGAGGCACGTCGGCTACGGGTTCCGTGGTGGCGCTGGCGGTGTATCGCGAGCTCGGGCCGGTGGTGACCGCGTTGCTTTTCGCGGGTCGCGCCGGGACATCGATCACCGCAGAAATCGGCCTGATGCGTGCGACCGATCAAATCGCTGCGATGGAAATGATGGCGGTGGATCCCATCGCCTACGTGATTGCGCCGCGTTTTCTGGCCGGCCTGGTCGCGATGCCGTTGCTGTGCTGCGTGTTCTGCGGCCTTTCGATCTTTGGCGGTCATCTGGTGGCGGTGGATTGGCTGGGCGTCGACAATGGCACGTTCTGGTCGAACATGACCGCGAACGTGAACGTATGGAACGACGTGGTCAACGGCCTGATCTGGAAAAGTCTGGTGTTCGGCGCGGTGATCTCGCTGATCGCCGTGTTCCAGGGCTATACCACGCCGCCGACCAGCGAAGGCGTGGCGTACGCCACGACACGCACGGTGGTGACCTCATCGATTGCGATTCTCGCGCTGGACTTCGTGCTCACTGCTTTCCTGATGTGACCTTTATGACCTACTGCTTTTTCCTGAGGACTTTGTCGTGAGCCAGAGAAAATCCTATGCCGTCGGCACCGGCTTGTTCATCGTGCTCGGCTTTGCCGCGCTGGCTTACCTTGCTACGCAGACAACCTCGGTCGTCAACAGCCACCAGGGCGCAAGCTATACCGTGGATGCGCAGTTCTCCGACATCGGACAGTTGAAGGAACGTGCGCCGGTGAAAGTGGCGGGCGTGCGCGTGGGTCAGGTGCAGTCCATCACCTTGGATCCGGGCAAGGCCGTGGCCGATGTCACACTGTTGATCGACAAGAAATTCAGCCAGATTCCCGCCAACTCCGTCGCCACGATCTACACCAGCGGCTTGCTGGGCGATCAATACGTCGGCCTGCAATACGGCAACGCCAAGGCCTATCTGGCTAATGGTAGTCACGTCGGCCTGACTAAGTCGACGCAGCCGCTGGAAGAAATGCTGAGCAAGTTCCTGGGTTCGAACGGTGCCGCCGATGCCATCGGGGGCA
Organism: Dyella monticola; assembly: GCF_003363155.1. Classification (GTDB taxonomy): domain Bacteria; phylum Pseudomonadota; class Gammaproteobacteria; order Xanthomonadales; family Rhodanobacteraceae; genus Dyella_B; species Dyella_B monticola. The sequence continues at coordinate 223,931 of NZ_QRBE01000003.1, forward strand.
CTTACAAGGTCACTGCGCACTTCACCAATGTGGGAGCGCTGACGGTCGGTGCTCCCGTGAAGATGGCGGGGGTGGCCATCGGCAGTGTGTCCGACGTGAAGGCCGATCCGGTAAAGCTGGACGCCACCGTCACGATGTCCATCAACAAGCAATACAACCAGATTCCGGATGATTCGGCCGCAGCCATATTCACCAGTGGTTTGATCGGCACTCAGTATGTTGCGATCCAGCCCGGTGGTTCGCCCAATTCGCTCAAGGAAGGCGACCAGCTGGTGCTGACACAGTCGGCCGTGCAGTTGGAAGATTTGATCGGCAAGTTCCTGGTCAGTGGTTCGCCCAGCGGCAATAACAACAATGCCGGTGGCAACGGTTCATCCAATCAGCCTGCCGGCAAACATTGAGCCGGCTTTACGAGGAGTCATCCATGTTGCGTCACCTGGCTATTGCCACCGCCATCGCTCTGGGCAGCGTCGTGATCGCCGCGCCGGCTTTCGCGCAGAGCGCATCCAGCGCGCAGCCGTCCGACGCGGCGACGCCGGAAGCTGTCGTGCAGGAGATTACCCACCAGATGGATACGCAGATCGCCGACCAAAAGGCGCAACTGCAGAACAACAAAACCAAGCTGGTGTCACTGATCAACCAGATCTTCAAGCCGCACTTCGACACCGACTGGGCGTCGATCCTGGTGCTGGGCATGCATGCACGCGAAGCTACGCCTGATCAGCGTTCGCGCTTTGCCAAGGCGTTCTACTCCTCGCTCACCAATCGCTATGCGGAAGGCCTGCTCAGTTACAGCAAAGGTTCGGTGAAGGTGCTGCCGTTCAACGGTGAACTCAACGACAAGTACACCGTAGTGAAGACCCTGGTGACCACTGACGACAAAAAGCAGATCGCAGTGAACTACGTATTCCACAAAACCGCTAATGGTGAGTGGATGGCGTACGACGTCATCATCGAAGGCATCTCCTACATCACCAACTATCGCAACCAGGTCGATGCTGAGATCAAGAAAGAAGGTCTCGACAAGCTGATCCTGGATCTAGAAACGCAAGGCGACAAGGCGTTGCAACAAATGGACCAGGAAAACAAGGGCAATGGCGCCAAGTAAATCCGGCCAATTCCTGCTGACCACCGATGCGCCCGATACGGTGCGTGCGACCGGTACGCTCAACTTTGCCACCGCAGCGAGTGCGCTTGCCGCGATGCGTGACGCGTTTGCCAAGAGTGATCACCCTACGCTGGATCTTTCCGGCGTGGACACGTGCGACAGCGCCGGCCTGGCCTGTGTGTTGGCGGCGTTATCAGGTGCGGATCAGGCGGGTCATCACGTGACTGTTTGCCACGTACCGGCCGGCATGCTTGCGCTGGCCCAGGTGTGTGGCGTCGAACCTTTGTTGCACTGATTGGCGGTCTAGCAATACAAACAAAAAACGGGGCCTCGATGAGGCCCCGCTTTTTTATACTCAGGCATGCGCCCGTCGGTCATTGATTGCCTGACGGTTGGCCCGACTTGTTCTGCTGCTGTTTTTGCTTCTGTTCCCACTGCTGCTGTTCTTTCAGGAGCTCGGAGGGGTCGAAGTTCTGGTTGCTGTTGTTCGAGCCCTGGCCCTGTTGCAACTTCAGCATCACGTCGGCTGGCGGATTGCCGTCGTAGATCTTGTTCAGACGGCTTTGGCGCCACGCATCGCGCACGAAGGCATAGGGATCGTAGGCGGTTTGCAGAAACTGGTCGGCATCCAGCAGCTGTGCGCGCATCTGGATGAAGTACACCACTTCGGGGATGTAGTACTGACCCCAGTGGAATTTGTGGTTACGTTCGAAGTAGCTCAGCGGGTCGAACAGGTAGCCGTCCACCGGATACTGCCAGACGTCGCGGAAGGTCGATGGACCTAGTAGCGGCACCATCAGGTAGTCGCCCTCGGGCACGCCCCAGCGGGCCAGGGTGATGCCGAAGTCAGTTTCCTTGAGCGGAATCTGCATCTTCGAAGCGGGGTCGAAGAAGCCGGCCACGCCCACCGTCATATTGATCAGCAAGCGGCCGGTATCGGCCATCGCATCGCTGGGCCGCGCCTGCAGCAGATTGTTGGCGATGCTGATCGGCAGCTTGATGGTGGTGAAGAAGTTGCTGATCGAGGTCTGCACCGGTTTGGGCGTGACCTTGGTGTAGCCCACGGCCACCGGACGCAGGACGTGCTTATCCAGCGCCATGTTGAAGGCGTAGCTCTTGCGGTTGAATTTCTCCAGCGGGTCGTCGGTGCGGGGTGGGGCGATGGCGCAGCCTGCGAGCAGCATGAGCATGGCGAACGCTGGTAAATGACGACTTAGTGCGGCAAGGCGAGGCAGGGAAGGCATCGAGTAGGGGTCCGCTGCAAGGGGTCGGGGAGGATTAATTGTACTTTTTAGTTCTATATTGTGCACGCTTACGAACTCATTTCGAGCTGGCATGCGGCGGGCGGGCATGATAGAGCTTGTTCATCATGGCCGCGAGCCTTCGCGTTGCCAGCAGGGTAGCCGGTCGATAAACTGTAAGGCCGCATAAGTTTTTATAGTTCAAGGATTTCCCATGGCCCGTATTACCGTGGAAGACTGCCTAGAGGTAGTCAACAACCGTTTCGAATTGGTGCTGATGGCGACCAAGCGTGCCCGCCAGCTCGCCAAGGGGGCCGACCCGGCAGTCAACCCCGATAACGATAAGCCGACCGTGTTGGCGCTACGTGAAATCGCCGACCGCCGCATCGACCAGATCACGATCGACGAAATCGACCGCGCCGAGCGCGAGCGTGCCGAGCGCGAAGCGCTGGAATGGGCCGCGCAGGAAGTGGACGACGACATCTCCAAAGGTGGAGATGACTGATGGATAGCGGTGGCTGTCGAAAGCGCACGCGTCGATCCGGTCGCACCGGACCGACGAGCAGCGCTTCGCGCCCCCGCATCCCTCAGTTCAACCCGGGCAGCGAGGCGATCGCCTGAACGGGCCTCGCGATTCCATGACCGCGGCCACGCATCCCGCATCCGTGGATACATCAGCGTTGCCCCCCTACGTATTGGCGCTGAAAGAGCGTCTTGCCTACCTGCCCGAGCAGAACGTGGGGCGTGTGCTGCGTGCCTACCAGGTGGGCGCGGTGGCGCACGAAGGGCAGACGCGCAAAAGCGGCGAGCCCTACATTACGCACCCCATCGCGGTAGCCGGCATCCTGGCCGAGTTCGGCATGGATGCGGAAACCATCATCGCCGCGATACTGCACGACACGCTTGAAGACACCGCACTCACGCGCACCGAGATCGCCCGCGAATTCGGCGAGCCGGTGGCTGAGCTCGTCGATGGCGTCACCAAACTAGACAAGATGCGCTTTTCCAACCGCCAGGAAGCCGATGCGGAAAGCTTCCGCAAGATGCTGCTGGCAATGGCGCGCGACTTGCGCGTGATCCTGATCAAGCTTGCTGATCGCCTGCACAACATGCGTACGCTTGGCGCCAAGGATACCGGCTCCCGCCATCGCATCGCGCGTGAAACGCTGGAGATCTACGCGCCCATCGCGCAGCGCCTTGGCATGAACAAGATCAAGGCGGAATTGCAGGACCTGGGCTTTCGCGCGCTTTATCCGGACCGCTACCGCGTGATCAGCGAGCGCATTCGCGCGGCGCTGGGCAACCGGCGCGAGGCGATGGGCCGCATCGAAGGCGCACTCACCACACGCCTGGTCGACGAGCATATTCCGGTGCGCGTGGTCGGACGCATCAAGTCGCCGTGGAGCATCTATTCGAAGATGCGTAACGAGCACAAAAGTTTTGCGCAGCTCATGGATGTCTACGGTTTCCGCGTCGTCACTGACAGCGCCATGAGCTGCTATATGGCGCTGGGTGTGGTGCATGCGCTGTACAAGCCGGTGGATCGTCGCTTCAAGGATTTCATCGCAATTCCCAAAGCCAACGGTTACCAGTCGCTGCACACGGTGCTGCTCGGGCCGTTCGGTGCACCCATTGAAGTACAGGTTCGCACCGAGGAAATGGATTCGGTCGCCGAACGCGGCGTGGCGGCGCACTGGGCCTATAAAACCGATAGTGGTCCGGCCAACAGTGCCCAAGCACGTGCGCGTGAATGGCTTGCTTCGCTCGCCGACAGCCAGGCGAACACACCGGAACCGGCGGAGTTCATCGAGAACGTCAAGATCGATCTGTTCCCGGATGAAACCTACCTGTTCACGCCGCGTGGCGACATCCTGTCCCTCCCGCGCAACGCCACGGCGCTGGATTTCGCGTACGCCGTGCACACCGATGTGGGTGACCACGCGGTCGCTGCGCGTATTGACAAGAAGCTATTGCCGTTGCGCACGCGACTGGAATCGGGACAACTGGTCGAGATCATCACCGCGCCCTCGGCGGTGCCCAATCCCGCATGGCTGGAATTTGTGGTCACGGGCAAGGCGCGCACGGCGATCCGCCAATACCTGAAACACTTGCAGCATGAGGATGCGGTCGATTTCGGCCATCGCATGCTCGACCGTGCGCTCGATGCGCTTGGCACCAGCCTGGACGCCATTGCGCCGGCTGCATTGGAAAAATTCCTGCACAAATCCAAGTTCAAACGATTGGAAGAACTGCTGGCCGAGATCGCCTTGGGCAATCGCATGCCTGATCAGGTGGCCAGTCAACTCGTCGCCTCGCGCGGCACGGCCAGTTCGCGCGGTGCGCAAATCACGCATCCGACCGAGAAGATCCACATCACCGGCGCCGAGCGAGGTGTGCTGAGTTTCGCCAACTGCTGCCATCCGTTGCCGGGCGACGAGATCATCGGCTACCTCTCGCCGGGCAAGGGCATCGTCGTACATCGCGCCGAATGCCCGAACATGGCCGAGCTGCGCAAATCGTCCCCCGAGCGTTGCGTGGATATCGAGTGGGATCGCGACGTACAAGGCGATTACCGCGCGGAGCTGCGTATCGAAGTCATCAACCGGCCGGGCGTGCTCGCCACCGTGGCTGCGGCCATCGCCGCCGCCGATTCCAATATCGAGAACGTGGAATACGTCGAGCGCGATATGGCGGCCGCCACGCTGCTGTTCACCATCGAAGTGAAGAACCGCAAGCACCTGGCCGACGTCATTCGGCGCGTGCGGCGCACGGGCGTGGTGAGTGGTGCGTACCGCTACCCGCTTTGAGCCATGCCGGGTGCTGTTTCGATAGGTGGGTCGCCCAGTTAGCAGTGCTTGACGAAACAGGGTGGTCGAGCTGCGAGTCTTGAGGAATCCCGATATAAACCCTATGGTCTTTCCAAGGGATTTTGTGCGCGCCGAACGCCCGTGCGCATATCTAGGGTAAGGACACAATCATGTATGACATAGCATGGGTCAGCGAGGCAGACCTCGACGGTATCACCACGCTGCTGCAGAACAACGCACCGTCACGTGGAGGTGCGCTGACCGGCGAGTTTCCACGCGACAAGGTTGTGCTCATGACGCAGGGTGATGCGCGGGTCATCGTGGCGCATCGAGAGGGCAACGTCGTCGGCGTCTTGTTCAGTTCTTCAAAACGCAACGTGTCTGCGCCGTCGGTTCGAGCGATGCTCGATGCGTGGCCCGGCAGCGACGATGCCTACATCTACGGCCCGGCGTGCATCGCCGACACCGAGCGCGGCCAAGGTCTACTGGCGAAGCTGTATACGGTCTTGCGGGATTACTATCCAAATCGCGAGGCGGTGCTTTTCATTCGCGCCGACAATGTCGCGTCCATCCGTGCGCACGAGCGTTTGGGCATGCATGAGGTCTCTCGTTTCCTCTTCGAGGGGTTCTGCTATCTGATATTTAGCGATCGTGCGGTCTGAGCGCTACGAACGAAACCTGAGGCCAATCGCATAGATCTCAAATGATCGTTTACCATCGTGCCTTGCTGCAGCAGGCAGCTTCCAAGGTAACGCCGACATGCCCACAACCATTATTTCTACCGACCGCGCTCCGGGTGCCATTGGTCCTTATTCCCAAGCCGTGCGCGCCGGCAACACCGTGTATTTCTCCGGCCAGATTCCGCTGGACCCGGCAACCGGCAAGCTGGTCGAAGGCGATATCGCGGCACAGACGCGTCGCGTTTTTGACAACCTGACGGCGGTGGCCGAGGCGGCTGGCGGTTCGCTGGCCAAGTTCGTGCGCGTCGGCATCTATGTGACCGACCTGGCCAATTTTGCGACGGTCAACCAGGTGATGGCCGACTACTTCCAGGCGCCATTTCCTGCGCGCTCGACGATCGAAGTGTCGGGATTGCCCAAGGGCGCACAGGTGGAAGTGGATGCTGTAATGGTGCTGGACTGATCGGCGGGCACGCGGGCGGCTGACATCTCTTGTCGGCAGTCTCACCCGCTTGCGCCGGCGTAGTCGACCAGGCTTGCATCAATGGCCGCTCCGAAAACTCAATCTCTGACTGCGACGCGTGACGACCCGGGCAAGTTGCCCGTCTCCGCGCTCGTGGGCGTGGGGCCGGCCTTGGTCGAGGCACTTGCGCGCCTGGGGCTTCATAGCGTGCAGGATCTATGGTTCCACCTGCCATTGCGTTATGAGGACCGTACGCACCTCACGCCGTTGGCGGATCTTCGCCCAGGTATGCGAGCGCAGGTAGTGGGTACGGTGGAAGCGGTGGAAAAAGGTTTTCGCTACCGCCCGCAACTAAAGGTGGCGATCGGCGATGGTGTGATGGAGACGCTGTTGCTGCGTTTCTTCCATTTCAACCGTGCGCAAGCCGAACAACTTCGTGTTGGCATACGTCTGCTCTGCTACGGCGAGGTACGCCAAGGGTCGGGCAGCCTGGAAATGGTGCATCCGCAATATCGGCGTTTGGCGGACGATGCGTCGGTCGAGCTCGACGAGCGTCTCTCGCCGGTTTATCCCACCACCGAAGGGCTGGGACAGAAGCGGTTGGGCACTGTCATCGCCAAGGCGTTGCAGCAACTTCCGGACGACGCGCAACTGGAGCTGATTCCGCCACCACTGTGCGCGAAATTCGGGCTTACGTCGTTGCGCGAGGCGTTGCTATATGTACATCGCCCGCCGCCGGATGCGCGCATGGATCAACTGATCCAAGGTCGTCACCCTGCACAGCAGCGCCTGGCATTCGAAGAACTGCTCACCCAGCACATGAGTCTCAAACGCCTGCGTGCAGCAGTGCGTGAACGACGCGCTCCCGTGTTGGGTGATGACGGCGTGCTGCGGCAACGCTGGCTGGAGGCGTTGCCTTTTCAACTCACGGGCGCGCAACAGCGCGTGATCAAGGATGTTGCCACGGATATCGCGCAACCACGTCCCATGCTTCGCCTCGTGCAGGGCGACGTGGGGTCTGGCAAAACGGCCGTGGCATGTGCAGCGGCGCTGGCTGCAGTGGAAGCAGGGCGCCAGGTTGCGCTGATGGCACCCACGGAGCTTCTGGCGGAGCAGCATCTTCGCAACTTTCGTCATTGGTTGGATCCTTTGGGGATTCACGTCGAATGGCTGGCCGGTAAGCAGCAAGGCAAAGCGCGCCAGCAGGCCATGCGTCGCGTGTTGGAAGGTGCACCGGTGGTGATCGGCACGCATGCCTTGATGCAGGAGGGTGTGGAGTTCGCGCGCCTTGGGCTGGTGATCGTGGATGAGCAGCATCGCTTTGGCGTGCAGCAACGTCTGGCGCTGCGTGATAAGGGTCTGGAAGGTGAGCTTGTGCCGCATCAATTGGTACTTACGGCGACACCAATTCCGCGCACGCTGGCGATGAGTGCTTACGCCGATCTGGATATCTCTGCCATCGACGAACTGCCACCGGGCCGCACGCCGGTGCAAACCGTAGCGATTTCAAACGCGCGCCGCAGCGAAGTCATCGACCGCATACGCGCTGCCTGCACGGAAGGCCGTCAGGCGTATTGGGTCTGCACACTGATCGAAGAATCCGAACAACTGCGCGCCCAAGCTGCCGAGGCCGCACACGCCGAACTCACGCACGCGCTGGCCGATTGTCGTGTTGGCCTGATCCACGGACGCATGAAGCCCAAGGAAAAGCAGGCCATCATGGATGCGTTCAAGGCCGGCGAGTTATCCGTGCTGGTTGCTACCACGGTGATCGAAGTGGGCGTCGACGTACCCAATGCCAGCCTGATGGTCATCGAAAACAGCGAGCGCCTCGGTCTCGCGCAACTGCATCAGCTACGTGGTCGCGTAGGACGTGGCGCCATCGCTTCCAATTGCGTCCTGCTTTATCAACCGCCGCTGGGACAGCTTGCGCGTGAGCGCTTGCAGGTGATGCGCGAAACCAACGACGGTTTTCGCATCGCCGAAAAAGATCTGCAGTTGCGCGGCCCGGGCGAAGTGCTCGGCACGCGCCAGACTGGCCAATTGAGTTTTCGCATGGCCGATCTGTCACGCGATGCGCATCTCTTGCCGGCGGTACAGCAGGTCGGCGAGCAAATGCTCGATCGTCATCCCGAGCGGGCCGCACGCTTGATCGATCGCTGGATTGGCGGTGCCGCGCGCTATGTTGGCGCATAGGAGCCTGGATGCCCCGTGTAGCATGAGAGGCAGTCCCTTCCTGTGGATTATGAGTGGCTACCTACTTCGGACGAAACCGTCGTTAGGACTTGCTCAACGCTTCGAGGCAGCGTGACTGTATTTTTGTATCGACACCTTTGGCGGATGCGACGGCTCTTAAAGCTTTGACTTTATAGTCTTTCGGTACTTCTTCGATGAAGGGGATGCCGCAAACGCGCGATATCGCCAGGATGTGGCGATCACCTTCGACCGGATCAACGATCTTCAGCACCACGGATGGATTTCTTGGCAATGCATAGGCAAGGGCAATAACCAAGCCTTCTGCGTTAGCGCCATCTGCGCCCAGGGCTAGCTTCGGTGCAAGCGCGACCCAATCAGCGTTGCCGCCCTCGATTTTGTCGAAAAGCTGTTCGGAGGCCTGATCATCCAGAGACGCGAAGAAATGCCCCGCTCCTTCTCGCTCAATGGCGGCTGCCACTTGAACGGGAGTTGTTATAGGTTGGGCTGCCAATGTGATCGCCGGCAGGCTAAGCGCGATCCCCAGCAAGAAGTACTTTGTCATGGCACCACCTTCAGTTGGCGATCTCCACTCGTCCAAACCTTCTCGCGAATAATTCTGTCCATGATTATGCAGTCGTTCGACGCAGAGCCTGGATGCCTTGTGCTGTCTCCATGCAGAAAAAAAGCATCTCGACCCAAAGTTCGTGTACCCGGCTCGGGAGTGAGTGACATGGCAAAATTTCCAACGTGGTCGGAACGATGCGGAGAACCGATCGTGTAGTAACCCTCAGGAATTGTGCCGGCGTCACGAACCGTTTGCATGGGGAAATTGTTCTTGCCTGCGCCATATCCCGAGTATCCGTGGCCGACGATGTGCTCGTTATGAGTCAGGGTTCCGGTGGTCTGGCTATACGTCCAAGTCATTTGAAAGTCCTTGCTGACATCGTTGCGGGTGACGACGCTAAAATGTCGGCGCGGTATCCTAAATAAGGCAATGACCGTGAAATGAGTAAGAGAGACCGCGCCTTGTGCTCTTTTTTTCCCCAACTAGCATCTTTATCCATTTGTGCGCATGACTAAGCCCCAACTCCTGATCGACACCGACCCGGGCGTGGACGATGCCCTTGCCATCCTCATGGCGCACGCGCACGCCGATGTGCTCGGCTTGAACATCGCGGCCGGCAATGTCGGTCTTGCACACACTGTGCGCAATGCGCGCACGCTGGTGGACTTATTGGGCGCGTCGACGCCGGTCTTTGCGGGGTGTGCGTCACCGCTGGTGCGCTTGCCGGAGGAAGATGCGGCATTCGTGCACGGTCGCGATGGAATGGGTGACGTCGGATTTCCGGAGCCAGTTGTTGGCGCTACCGATGAACACGCCGCGCTGGCTCTGCTACGCCTCACACGCGAGCGCCCGGGTCAAATCACGCTGGTGGCGCTGGCGCCGCTCACCAATATTGCATTGGCGCTTAAGCTGGATCCTTCGTTGCCAACGCGCGTGAAGCGCCTCGTGGTGATGGGTGGTGCCGTTACAGGCCATGGCAACACCGGTCGCGTACCGGCGGAATTCAATGTCGGGTTCGATCCTGAGGCGGCACACGTCGTGTTCGAAGGCTTTCCCCACTTCGATCTGGTGGACTGGGAACTCACCTTGCGCCATGCCTTCGATGAGGCGGAATTCGATCAATGGCTAACGGCCGGCGACCATCGTGCCGACTTCTTCGGGCGAGTGTTTCAGGTGGCGCGCCAGAGCAACCGCCGCAGCGGCCGAAAGGGCATCATTGCCGCCGACGCCCTGGCCATGGCCGTGGCCATCGACCCTACCGTGGTGAGGCGCAGCGAGCAGCGTCACGTGGGCGTCGAGCTGGATGGCCGTCTCACGCGCGGCGCAACCGTGGTGGACTGGGCGCATCGGCTGAGGCTGCCGGCGCAGGCCAACGTGGTGCTGGAGCTGGATCAGGCCAAGTTCGGCGCCATGGTGCAGCGGGCCTTAGGGGCCTAGCGGCAGGCAGTCCTGTGGCTTGACCAAGCCTTTGAGTGGCCGATACAATACCGCTCTTTTCACGCACGCTTTGAGTCCGTCATGAAGCCCGATATCCATCCGAATTACCGTCAGGTGGTGTTCCAGGATCTCTCGTCCGAGTTCGCGTTTCTGACGCGTTCGACGATTGCCGCCAAGGAAACCATCAAGTGGGAAGACGGCAACGAGTACCCACTGATCAAGGTGGATATCTCCAGCCATTCGCACCCGTTCTACACCGGCAAGCAGAAGGTCCTGGACGCCGGTGGTCGCGTGGACAAGTTCCGCCGCCGGTACGCGCAGAAATAATTGCCCGAAACCCGTCGTCCGCGGCGGGTTTACGAATTCCGCACAAGGCAGGCCTCGCGCCTGCCTTGCTTTTTTTGTGTCTGTCAATCCGACCATGCGCTGTCGGATCGTTTTGATGGTGATGTGCGATAATGGATCGGTTGCATCGGCGCTTCCCCACGTCGATGCGTCTTTCCCTCACCGGCTGGTGCCGTTTTGCGGTCGCCCCGGTGGCGACCCATGCGTAGGAGGTTTCTGTGTCCGATTCCAAATCCGTCAAGCTGGTTGATGAGTCCAACGGCCGTAACAGTGAGCTCCCTTTGCTCACCGGCACGCTTGGCCCCGCCTGCATCGACATTGCCCCCTTGTATAAGGACACCGGGCATTTCACCTACGATCCCGGTTTCGGTAGCACCGCTAGCACCAAGAGCGCCATCACTTACATCGACGGCGATCAGGGCGTGCTGATGTATCGCGGATATCCGATCGAGCAGCTGGCTGAGAAGTCCAGCTTTGTCGAGGTGGCTTATCTGCTGCTGCATGGCGAACTGCCGAACAAGACCCAGTTCTCCGCCTTCGAAAACGAGATCACGCATCACACGATGATGCACGAGTCGCACAAGAATTTTTTCCAGGGCTTCCATCACGATGCTCATCCGATGGCCATGCTGGCCGCATCGGTCGCGTCGCTGTCGGCGTTCTATCACGATGATCTGAATGTCGATAATCCGGAAGACCGCAAGCTTGCCGCGATCCGGCTGATCGCCAAAATGCCCACCATCGCTGCGGCCTGCTATCGCTATTCGATCGGTTGGCCGTTCCGTTATCCGCGTAACAATCTCGAGTATGTCACGCGCTTCCTGCACATGATGTTCGAGGTGCCGAGCGAACCACTGGAACTGAGCCCGGTGTGTGCAAAGGCGTTGGATCTGTTGTTCATCCTGCACGCCGATCACGAGCAGAATGCGTCCACGTCCACCGTGCGCCTGGTTGGCTCCACCGGCGCCAATCCGTACGCATCCATTGCTGCCGGTATCACGGCGCTGTGGGGGCCCGCACATGGCGGTGCGAACGAAGCCGTGCTCAAGATGCTTGAGGAGATCGGTTCACCCGACAATGTCGAAACCGCTGTCAAGCGTGCCAAGGACAAGAACGATAACTTCCGCCTGATGGGCTTCGGCCATCGCGTGTACAAGAACTTCGATCCGCGCGCGAAGATCATCCGCGAGATGTGCCACAAGGTGCTGGCGGAGATGGGCGTCAACGATCCGCTGCTCGACGTGGCCATGAAGCTGGAAGAGGCGGCGCTCAAGGACGATTACTTTGTCGAGCGCAAGTTGTATCCGAACGTCGACTTCTACTCGGGCATCATCTACAAGGCGCTGGGCATCCCCACCGAAATGTTCACCGTGATGTTCGCCATCGCGCGTACTGCGGGTTGGATCGCGCATTGGATCGAGCAGCACGAAACGCCAGGTTCGCGTATCGGCCGTCCGCGCCAGCTCTATGTCGGCGCCGCCCAGCGCGATTATGCGAGCATCGACAAGCGCTAAGCAAAGAGGTCTAGCCGTCCATATAAAAAACGCCCGGCTTGCCCGGGCGTTTTTTTATGCCGCTTATTTAAGTGCGGCGCCTAGTTTGCGTTCGAACTCATCGTGCTCGTCGCTGTCCTCGGTCAGCATGATTTCCACCGACGCCAACGATACGCGCCGCATGGGCTTCTCATCCACGCGGTCCAGGGGCGCTTGCCTGAGCGCATTATGCGGAAGTACGGTGATGTCGAACGGCAGATTGTCCGCGGCGAATAGCAGTACGGGGTACTCCACCTGTTCGTCGCGACTGATGCGCAGGCGGCGTGTTTGCGTTTCGTACGGCACGCCATGCTCGCGCAGATAGATGCCGACGGCTTCTGGATCGTCGCTGAAAACATGCAGGCAAACGGCTGAATGCGCATCGGCTGTGCCTTCCAGCACCGCGCCGACCAGTCGAGGTTCGAAGCTTTCCAGGAAGCGCATTGCTTCGATCGCGGCCTCGCGGCGTTCTCTGAGCAGTTTGGGTTGGCTTTCTGATTGAAACAGGCGTTGATGTTCGCGTAAGGCCTGTTCGATTTCGTGGTTGCGGGGAAGCGCCTGTTCGTCCTGGACGCCGAGTCGTTCGGCGGCTTTGCGTTTGGCGCGCTGGAAGTCGCGGATGCCGTGTTCGCTCATCAGGCGCGCCGCCTCTTGGGCGACGCGTAACCGGCTGCGTTGCACACGGTCTTGCGCGTGGATGCGATGGTGTTCGCCTCGTGCCATGCTGCGACCCTCGTATCGTTGTGTGCGGTAAGGGTGCTCTCGTTGAGAGCACCTTCAGACTACCGGAAAACCTCAGAAGATGTCGTTAGTCTGTTGTTGATCTTGGTTTTGTTGTTGTTGCAGAGCCTGGTTATGCAATCGGTCGATGTCTTCCACCTTGAAGATTTCCTGCATGGCGTTAGGGTCGTCCGCCGAGGTGGGCAGGCCAGTGTCGCGATTGATGAGCGTGGTGGTGATGCCGGGTGGCATGGGCAGGCTCTTTTCGGGGGCACCCTTGAGCGCGTCGCCCATATAGTCGATCCAGATCGGCAGCGCGGCCTTGGCGCCGAATTCACCCTTGCCCAACGAGCTGAAATCGTCGAAACCCACCCATACGGCCGTCGCAAGGTCGCCGTTGAAACCTACGAACCAGGCGTCGCGGTGGTCGTTGGTCGAGCCCGTCTTGCCGGCCAGGTCCTGACGATTGAGCGCCTTTGCTGCATACCCGGTACCCATCGGGGACTGGATGACATCCTTCATCAGTGAGGTAATGAGGTAGTCATTACGGATGTCGATGACGTGCGGCGCCAATACCGGTGGTGCCTTGCCGCTGTTGTGCACGTCGGCCGGCAATGCCGTTTCGCCCGCCATCGCCACGCTGGCGGCAGGTGCGGGGGCATTTGAAGAACTTGCTGACACGCCATTGGTCAGCATGTTCGCCGGCGGCGGCGCGGGTGGCGTGTTCTGCAGCAATCGTTCCGAACAGTCGGCACAGGCGCGCGCGGGATTGGCGACATACACCGGCTTGCCGTCGCGATCATCGATCTCGCTGATGAAGTACGGCGTGACCAAGTAACCACCATTGGCGAACACGGAAAAACCACGCGCCATGCTCAGCGGAGACACCGAAGCTGTGCCCAGTGCCATCGACAGGTTGTTCGGCAATGCATCGAGCGGGAAGCCGAAGCGTGTAACGTAATCGCGCGCATAACGTATGCCGATGGAGTCGAGCAAACGTACCGAAACCAGGTTCTTCGACTCGATCAATGCCTCACGCAGACGCATGGGGCCGGCGAACTTGTTGTCGTCGTTGCTGGGCGTCCACAAGCCGTTCGGCTGCGAGGGGTCGGGTAGCGCAATGGGCGCGTCGTTGATGATCGAGGCCGGCGTGTAACCACGCTCGAAGGCGGCCGAATAGATGAACGGCTTGAAGCTCGAACCCGGCTGACGTGCCGCCATCACTGCACGGTTGAATTTGCTGCGCTGGAAGTTGAAGCCACCCACCAACGACTGGATAGCCCCGTCTTCGGGATTGAGCGACACCATCGCAGCCTGTGCTTTCGGGATCTGCGTGAGCTGCCAGGCACCCTTGTCGTCCTGGATCACGCGGATGATGTCACCGGGTTTGAGCACGCTATCGACCTTGGTCGGTGCGGGGCCGGTGTGGTTTTCGTTGATGTAGGGACGTGCCCAATCCATGGCTTTGAGGTCGAGCTTGACGACCTGCTTGCTCGGCAGGAACACCGAGGCCTCCGTGGGCGAGGAGGCAATGACCAGCCCGGGCGTGAGGCCCGCCACGTCCATATAGCTGGACAGCAGACTGCTGTAATCGGTATCGCTGGCACCGGGCGGCAGTTCTTCATGCGCTTCGGGGCCACGCCAGCCGTGGCGGTGGTCGTAGATGGAAAGCCCGTCGCGCACGGCGGCAACCGCCTCTTGCTGACGGGTGCTGATGACGGTGGTCCTTACGACGTAGCCCTCGGTGAGGGCGTCGTTGCCGAGGCGGTCCAGCGCTTGCAATCGCGCCATTTCGGCCAGGTAGGGGGCGTCCACCTGGATCGGTTGCTCGTGCGGCGCCGCATCGTCTGGGGCGTTGATCGCCTGCGCGTACTGCGCCTGGTTGATGTATTTGTGTTCCAGCATCTGGCCCAGCACCCAGTTGCGGCGGGCGATCAGGCGCGACGTATTGGTCAGCGGATTGACCGCCGAAGGGAGCTGGAAGGTGGAGGCGATGGCCGCACACTGGGCAATCGTGAGCTGGTCCAGCCGTCGGCCGTAGTAATACTCCGCCGCGGCCGCCACCCCGTAGGAGCGATGGCCGAGGAACATCTTATTGAGGTAGAGCTCAAGGATCTGGTCCTTGGTGAGCTCGTTTTCCATGCGCAAGGCGATGAACATCTCGATCAGCTTGCGGGAGTAGAGCTTTTCCGGGCTCAGGAAGAAGTTGCGGGCGACCTGCTGGGTAATGGTCGAGCCGCCCTGGGTCTTATTGCCGCCGGAGGCCACCACATGCAGGCCGGCGCGCAACACGCCGCGCCAATCCACCCCGGGGTGGGTATAGAAGTCGGCATCCTCGGCCGAGAGCACGGCATGCTTGACCATGTCCGGCACCTGGTCGATGGAGACCGGGACGCGGCGCGTTTCCCCGAAGGTTGCAATCAATTTGCCGTCCGCACTCACTACCCTGAGGGGTACCTGCATGTGGTAGTCCTTCAAGATGTCTACAGAAGGAATGCGGGGGGAAACCAGCCAATAGGCCACCCCGATGGCTGCGGTAATCAGCAGAAGTCCGCTGAAACCCAGGATCAGCAGCCAGCGCAGGAAGGCTTTCAAGAATCGCGTCATGAGGTTAGGGGTGCTCTTCTTATTTGATGGGGCGTTAGCGGGCTAGGGGCGTCGGCAGGCCAGGGGGCCGCCAGGACGAGAGGCGGGAGGGGTGTGCGGGCAGGGCGGCCCCAGCGCTGGGATGGTAGTGGCGAGTTTATGTCCGTATTGGTACAGAGCATCCCATAGCGAGACTTAAGTCAAAACAGGTCAAAGTATAGATGTAGCAGTATGTGCGGCATCAGCAACGGGTTAGCAAAACCTTAATCGCGGAACGGGGCGGGTTGGTCTAAATGTGCAGACCATCACGCCAAAAGTCTCGAAGAAGTTCGCGTAGGCCGTTGCTATTGCGTTAATTTTTCGATCTAATGACCCGGCAATCCTGCCAGTATCTGGCGGAAGCGCCAGGGGTCAAGGGGGAATCGTCGTGGGGCTCTTTACACCCAAGAAGCCGCCGCTCGTGGGCGTCGACATCAGTTCGACGGCCGTCAAGCTGCTGCAGCTCAGCCAGACCGGAGGCCGCTATCGCGTTGAGCATTACGCGATCGAGCCGCTACCCCCTAATGCCGTCGTCGAAAAGAACATCGTCGAAGTCGAGGCGGTGGGCGAAGCCGTGCGCAGGGCGCTTGCGCGTTCGGGCGCAAAGATCAAGCACGCGGCGGCAGCAGTGGCCGGTTCGGCAGTGATCACGCGCATCGTGCCGATGGCGGCGGAACTCTCCGACGACGATCTTGAAAGCCAGATTCAGGTCGAAGCCAATCAATACATTCCGTATCCGATCGATGAAGTGAGCCTCGATTTCGAGGTGCTCGGCCCGGTGCGTGACAATCCCGAAATGAACAATGTGTTGTTGGCCGCGTCGCGCACGGAAAACGTGGATATGCGCGTAGCGGCATTGGACCTGGGCGGCCTTACCGCACAAGTGATCGACGTCGAAGCCTTCGCCATGGAGAACGCATTCACGTTGATCGCCGATCAATTGAACGTTGGGCGCGATGCACTGGTGGCAGTGGTCGATATCGGCGCGACCATGACCACGCTGTCGGTGTTGAAGAACCAGCGCACCATTTATTCGCGCGAACAGGTGTTCGGTGGCAAGCAGCTCACCGACGAAATCATGCGGCGCTATGGCCTCTCGTATGAGGAAGCCGGCCGCGCCAAGCGCAAGGGTGGTCTGCCCGACTCCTATGAGACCGAGGCGCTGCAACCCTTCAAGGAATCGCTGGTGCAGCAGATCAGTCGCCTGCTGCAATTCTTCTATGCAGGCAGCGAGTTCAGCAAAGTGGATCAGGTGGTGCTGGCAGGTGGCTGCGCGTCCATCGATGGCATCAGCGCGATGCTGGAAGAGCAACTCGGTCTGCCATGTGTGGTGGCCAATCCGCTGGCGCGCATGTCGCTTTCCAATCGCGTGCAGGCGCAGTCACTGACGCAGGATGCGCCGGCGCTGATGATCGCGGTCGGGCTCGCCATGAGGAGTTCAGACTGATGGCACACATCAATCTACTCCCCTGGCGTGCCGAGCGCCGCAAGATTCGTCAACGCGAGTTCTTCATGCAGCTGGGCGTGGTCGCCCTGGCTGCCATCGGCGTCCTCGTCGTATGGTGGTTGTGGATGGACTTGCGCATCGACAACCAGAACGATCGCAATGCCTATCTGAAAGACCAGATCAAGTTGGTCGATACACGGCTCGCAAAGATCCAGGATCTGGAAAAGGTCCGTGCGCAGTTGCTGGCGCGTAAGCAGATCATTGAGCAACTGCAAGCCAATCGTTCGCAGATGGTGCACTTGTTCGATGAACTGGTGAAAACCATTCCGGGCAGCGTGCGCCTGACGTCCATCAAGCAAGCCGGTGACCAGATGGTGCTGGACGGCGTGGCGCAATCCAACGCCAGCGTTGCAGAGTACATGCGCAATATCGAAGCATCGCCGTGGATGGGGCAGACCGACCTCAGCAAGACTGAGCACAGCCACGATGCATCGCGTATGCCCTATACCTTCGGCCTGACCGTGGCGCTCGCCAAACCCAAGGATGACGGCACAGGGGCTTCGTCCAGCGATACCCCGGCGTTATCGAGCACCAGCGCCTTGGCGCCACAAGCCAAGGCGAGCCTGACGACACCCCCCGCAACGGCGCCTACGCCGGCCAAGCCAGGCATCACGCCAGCTAAGGGAGGGGCGAAGTAATGAAACTCTTCGACGATCTGCGCAATCTCGACCGCAACAACATCGGCGGCTGGCCGAAGTCAGTCAAGACGTTTTTCACGGTGTTGCTGTTCCTGGTGATCATGCTCGTGGGCTGGTACATCGTTATCAGCGATCAGCAGGACACGCTGCAAAACCTCGCTGGTCAGGAAACGAAGCTCAAGCAGGAGTTCTCCGATAAGCAGGCCAAATCGGTCAACTTGGAAGCCCTGCAGCAGCAGCTGGATGAAATGAAGGACATGCTGCGCCAGTTGCTGCGTCAGCTACCCAGCAAGACCGAAATGCCTGAACTGTTGGTGGACGTTTCGCAGACGGCTCTTTCGGCCGGCCTTCAGCAGGAACTGTTCCAGCCTGGCACGGAAGTTCCGAAGGACTTCTACGCGGAGAAGCCAATCCAGCTCAAGATGATCGGCACTTACCATCAGTTCGGCGCCTTCATCAGTGGCGTGGCTTCGTTACCGCGCGTGGTGATTCTGACCATGCATGACGTTTCGCTAACCCCGCTCAATCCTGCGGGCAAGGGTGCCGAACCCGCGGCCAACCAGCTGCTGGTGCTGCAGGGAACGGTCAAGACCTACCGCTATCTCGATGATTCCGAAACCAGTGAGGCGAAAAACAGCAAGGTGAAGAAGCCCGGGGGGCGGAAATGAGAGCCATGATCGCCATGCGGCCCGTCCGCCTGATCAAGCTGTGCTTGCTGATCGCTACCGCGCTTGTGCTGGCTGGTTGTACACGCGGCATGTCGGACCTGCGTGACTGGGTGGCGCAGGAAAAAGCCAAGCGCGGCGCGCCGATTCCCCCGCTGCCGGTCATCAAGACCTTCGAAACCTTCAGTTATAGCGACCAGGACAAGCGCGATCCCTTCAGTCCTAGCGAGGACGAGTTGAACCAAGGCAACGGCCCGCGGCCGGATGCGGGTCGCCCGCGCGAGCCGCTCGAGGCCTTTTCGCTGGACAGCCTGAGGATGGTTGGCACGATCGGTGCTGGTTCGAACATAGAAGCATTGGTCAAGGATCCCGGTGGCGTGATCCATCGCGTGCACGTTAACGAATACATGGGCCAGAACTACGGCCGCGTCACCGCCATCAGTGGTGATCACGTCGACCTGGTCGAATTGGTTTCCAACGGCAATGGCGGCTGGGCGGAACGTCCGGCCAGCATCGCGCTCGAAGCGCAGGCGAAATAGGAATACAGGGGCTGATGCAATGACTAATTCCATCCAAACAGTCCGGAGTCGCGCCATGCGCCTGGCCAGCCGTTGCCTGATCACCTTCATGGTGCTGGGTGCCGCCTTGTGGGCGAGCGCTGCCCTGGCGACCAGCACGCTGCAAGACATCACCTATAAGACGCTGCCAGGTGGTCGCGTCCAGCTGCGCATGAGCTTCGACAGCAGCCAGGTCCCGCAGCCGAACATCTTCACGACCGAAAATCCACCACGCATTGCGATCGATTTTCCAGACACGGCCAACGATGCGGCGCGCCACCAGGATATCGGTGTCGGCACGACTTCAGGCGTGTCGGCAGTGTCGGCCGGTGGACGCACGCGCGTCGTTGTCGAGCTGATGCAGTCCTCGTCGTATAAATCAAGCGTGGAAGGCAATAGCCTGGTCCTGGTCGTCAACAACGGAACGGTGACGCAACCGGTGACCACGGCCGCCACGATCGATCCCTCCAAGGCGTTGCCTTCGGCCTTGAACGGACCGGCCATTACGAATATCGATTTCCAGCGCGGCGCTAACGGCTCGGGTCGTGTGGTGATCAACTTCAGCGGTTCGGGCGCTAATGCGAACATGCATCGCCAGGGCGATACCCTGGCCGTGGACGTCAGCAACGCCCAACTGCCCGTGAGCCAGGCGCAGCGCTTGAACGTATTGGACTTTGCCACACCGGTGCAGTCGATCTCGCCGAAGTCCACGCCTAATGGGGCGCACATCGACATCACGTTCAGTGGCGATGTTGAAGCGTCCTCTTATCAGACGGGCAGCCAGTACGTTGTCGAAGTGACGCCCAAAAAGCAGGAGTCGAAGAACACCAACCCCGGCTCCGACGCGCAGCCGGTGTACACGGGCAACCGGGTGACCTTCAACTTCCAGGACATCCCGGTGCGTTCGGTGCTGCAATTGCTGGCCGATTACTCCGGCGTTAACATGGTGGCCTCCGACACGGTGGGCGGCAGCATCACGTTGCGCCTGAACAATGTGCCTTGGGATCAGGCGCTCGACGTGATCCTGCGTGCCAAGGATCTGGACAAGCGCCGCGATGGCAACGTGATCTGGATCGCTCCGCAGAAGGAATTGGCCGATTACGAGCAGAGTGTTGCCGATGCGCGCTTCAAGGCGCAGGACAATGCGCCGCTCGTCACTACTTACATTCCGATCAGCTACGGTAAGGCGCAAGACATCGCCAAGTTGCTCACGACGGGGAGCATGCAGAGCGTAGCCGGGGGTGCCGGCGGCAGTGGTACCGCGAGTCAGCACCGAGGTTTCTTGTCCCCCCGCGGCAGTGTCACGTTCGATCTACGCACCAACACCCTGCTCATTAACGACACAGCCGAAAAGACGGCCGAGATACGTTCGATCGTTGCGCAGTTGGATCGCCCCGTACAGCAGGTACTGATCGAATCGCGCATCGTGATCGCGACCGACGACTTTGAGCGCGATCTGGGCGTTCAATGGGGCGTGAACGGCAACCGCACCAATCCCAGCGGCCAGGTTTTGCAAGTCGGCAGCGCTTTGGGTAGCACACAAGGCAACAACGGCTCGTCAGCCACTCTGGGCTCGGGCGGTTTGAACGTAAACTTGCCGGCGAGCCCCACCACCGGCACCGCATCGCAACTCGCCGCCGCCATCCTCGGCAAGAACTACGCCTTGGATCTGGAGCTCTCCGCGGCACAAACCGAAGGCCGCAGCCAGCTCGTTTCCAGCCCGCGCGTCATCACCGCCAACCAACAGGAAGCGGATATCCGCCAAGGTCAGGAAATCGGCTATGTGACGTTCCAGAACACCAGCGGCGGCTCGGGCACGAGCGGCACGGCGACGGTCGCGTTCAAGGATGCGGTGCTCGAACTGAAGGTCACGCCGACGATCACCGCCGACAATCGCGTCTACCTCGCGATCAACGTGAACAAGGATTCGCTGGACCATTACATCAACGTCACCGGCAGCGGCCAGGTACCGGTTATCGACACGCGTTCACTCAATACGTCGGTGTTGGTGGATGACGGCCAGACCGTCGTGCTTGGCGGCATCTACGAAGTGACCAAGACCGACAGCGTCGCCAAGGTGCCGGGCTTGGGCGACATCCCGGTCCTGGGGTATCTGTTCCGCAGCACGCAGCACATCAACGACAAGGACGAATTGCTAATCTTCGTCACCCCGCGCATCCTCAGCGATAGCCTGCAATAAGCGCGGATCGGTGTTAAAAAAGGGGCGGCCCGCAAGCCGCCCCTTTTGCGTTGCGAGGCCACATCCGCGCAAACTTTCCTACGCAGCTGTGGTCTCAACCCCACCCAGCAGTACAGGATTCTCGGATGGATATGCCCCAAGTCCCCACGCCCGGGCGTCTGCAACAAGCGTTTTCCCGTCTCCGCGATGACCTGCGGCAACACATCATCGGCCAGCCGCGGCTCATCGATTGCCTCTTGATCGCCTTGCTGGCCGATGGCCATCTTCTGGTGGAAGGTGCGCCCGGCCTGGCGAAGACCACGGCCGTCAAGGCACTGGCGACTCGCATCGAGGCGGATTTTCACAGAGTGCAATTCACGCCGGACTTGCTGCCCGCCGACCTTACCGGCACCGACATCTTTCGCCCGCAGGCGGGCACTTTCGAATTCGAACGCGGCCCGCTGTTTCACAACATAGTGCTGGCCGATGAAATCAACCGCGCGCCGGCGAAAGTACAGTCGGCGCTGCTGGAAGCCATGGCGGAGCGGCAGATTACCGTGGGGCGCAACACGTGGCGCTTGCCAGAGTTGTTCATGGTGATGGCAACGCAGAACCCGATCGAACAAGAAGGCACGTTTGCACTGCCGGAGGCACAACTGGACCGCTTCGTCATGCATGTCACGATCGGCTACCCGGATGCCGCGGCAGAACTCGCCATCCTGCGCCTCGCGCGTGAGCAGGCAGGCAAGCCCGCGCTCGCAGCTTCCATGGTAGCGTCCGTATCGCAGGAAGACGTATTTGCCGCGCGCGAAGAGGTGTTGCGCGTGCACATGGCATCCGCGCTGGAGCAATACCTCACGCAGCTCGTGCTTGCGACGCGTGACGCCGGGCGTTACGGCCCAGAGTTGAAGCGCTGGATTGCCTGGGGCGTCAGCCCCCGCGCTACCATCGCGCTGGATCGCTGCGCACGCGCACACGCCTGGCTGAGCGGCCGCGACTTCGCGTTGCCCGAAGACGTGCATGCGATCGTCTACGAGGTGCTGCGCCATCGCGTGCTGCTCAGTTACGAGGCCGAGGCCGAAGGCATTCGCAGCGATAAAGTCGTCAGTCGTTTGCTGGATCTCGTTCCGTTGCCGTGAACGCCGTCGTTGATAATCCGTCCGATGGCGATGGCCGCGTTAGTGTCTCGCTGGCCGAACTCATCGCCTTGCGCGCACGTGTGGCGCGACTGCGCGTGCCACCGCAAGACAGCCGCGCTACACGCGTAGGTACGCAAACGAGCCGTTTATATGGCCGTGGCATGGACTACGCCGAGTCGCGTGCCTATCAACCTGGCGATGACGTACGTCGCCTGGACTGGCGCTTGACCGCACGCATCGGCCGGCTTCACACCAAGCTCTTTCAGGAAGAACGCGAAGGTCAATTGCTGATCCTGCTTGATCGTCATGCGACCATGCATTTTGGTACACGGGTGCGCTTCAAATCGGTACAAGCAGCACGCGTGGCCGCCACCGCAGCCTGGTATGCCACCAAGGCGGGTGAACGAGTTGGCTTGATGACCTTCGGCGAAAGCGAGTATCTGCAACGCCCCCGTGGCGGTGTACGCGGCGCCCTGGATGTATGCGGTGCGTTGGCACGCAGTGAGGTGGGTCGCGCGCAGAATCGATCGCTTTCGTATGCACTTGGGCAAGTTGCGAAGCTGCAGCATGGCGCCAACCGCGTTCTATTGATCAGTGATGGGCAAAGTTGCGACGACGCGGCGCGGCTTCGACTTCCACAATTGATGCGGCACACCGCTGTGCGCATCCTGATTGTTGCCGACGTGCTCGAGCTGCAACCGGTGCCAGCCGGCAACTACCCCATCGAACACGATGGCGAGCGTCGCCACATGACATTGCAATCTAAGCCGCAGCGCGAGGCATTTCAGCAAAGCCTGGGCGCCGGACAGACTCGGCTCGCAGCCATGGCGGCCTCGCTGGGCATTCCGTGGCATACCATCGATACCGCTGCCGATCCTATCGATGCGGTCGCATCCCTCTTGCGCAATGGGGGAGGTCATCGATGAAAGGGCAGTTTCCACAATCGTCGGCCGACCTGCCACTGCGCGATATTCATCTTCCGCCCCCGCCGTCATGGTGGCCGCCTGCGCCGGGTTGGTGGATGCTGTTTGCGCTTGTCTGCATAGCCTGCATCATCGGCTTTGTCATTTATCGGCGTATGCGACGCGCGCGGATGTGGCGAGCGCGAATCATGAGCGAAGTGCGGTCATTGGCGACGCGTCATGTCGACGACGATGCTGCCTACGCTGCCGCGCTGCATCAGCTTCTGCGTCGCGCCGCATTGCGCTACGCGTCCGATGCACACCATTTGCAAGGTGAGCCGTGGCGGTGCGTACTGGCACAGGTACCTGTCGACGCGACTACGCTCGATGTGCTGATGACACTTGAGGCACGCATGTATCAGCCGCACGCGCCGTTCGATCGGGATGCAGCCGGGCACGCCGTGCATCAGTGGCTGCACGCCGCATGGCGGCGCGTAAAGCCGGTGGAGTTTGGGCATGCCTGAATTTGCGTGGCCATGGATATTTGTGCTGTTGCCGCTGCCGTGGTTGATCTGGCGTGTGTGGAAGCCGGTGTCACCAGGGCAAGCGCTGCGTCTGCCGCATGCGTCCTTGTCGTGGGGCCTGGGTGAACACGTTTCACCGCGCAACGCGGCCCCTTGGTTGCTGGCGTTGGGTTGGCTGAGTTTGCTCGTCGCCGGGGCGAGACCACAAATCGTAGGGCCGCCGCAAGCGCAGACACGCAGTGGCCGCGCCATGATGCTGGCCGTCGATCTGTCCGGCAGCATGGAGACGCCGGACATGGTGCTGGGTGGGCAGCAGCTCAGTCGTTTCGGTGCCGTGGAAGCGATCGCAAACGACTTCATTTCCCGGCGCAGCGGCGATGAGCTTGGCCTGGTCTTATTTGGCACCCATGCGTTTCTCGTCACGCCGCTTACATACGATCTCAATGCGGTGCGCGCGCAATTGCAGGGTGCGGCAGTGGGATTGCCCGGCACGCAAACCGCCATCGGCGATGCGATCGCCATTGCGGTGAAACGGCTGGCGGCGTTGCCACAGCAGGCGCGCGTGCTGATCCTGCTCACTGATGGGGTTAACAATTCCGGCAGCATTTCGCCACGGGACGCGGCGCGTGCCGCCAAAGCCGCAGGCGTGCGCGTCTATACCATCGGGATTGGCGCCACACGCATGACGGTGCCTGGTCTGTTCGGTGACAGCGTGATCAACCCGTCGGCCGATCTCGACGCAGACATGCTCACCTATATCGCTCATGAAACCGGGGGCCAGTTCTATCGCGCTACCGACGGCAATCAGCTTGCCGATGCCTATCGTGCCATCGATGCACTGGAGCCGATGCCGCAGCAGGGTCCCACGTTCCGTCCGCGGCATGACCTGTTCCGCGTGCCGCTTGCGGTGGCGGGCGTGTGTCTGCTGTTTGGTTTGCTGTGGCCGCGTTTGAAAGGGGCGAGCGCGTGAGCGAAGCCCTGCATCAGTTTCATTTTCTCCAGCCTATGTGGTTGTTGGGATTGCTGGCGTTGCCGTTGTTGATCTGGTTTGGCGCACGCAGTGATGCGTCGCACCGTGCCCTCAGCCGACTGGCCGACCCAGAACTGTTGCCACATCTGGTGAGCGGTACATCGCAACGCACGCGGCTACCGTCGGCATTGCTCGCTGTGGGATGGACGCTGGGTGTTCTCGCGCTGGCAGGCCCTAGCTGGAGCCGCATGGCCGAACCGATGTTTGCCGACCGCGCGGCGCAGGTTGTCGCGATGTCGCTATCGAGCCACATGTTGGCGCGCGATGTACCGCCAAGCCGTATCGAGCGTGCACGGTACAAGGCACGCGATCTATTGCAGGCCAATCACGACGGCTTGAACGGTCTGATCGGTTATGCCGGACAATCCTTTGTGGTGGCGCCGTTGACCGGCGACGCCCACAGCCTCGATACCTTGCTCGATGCCATGTCACCCGATGTCATGCCTGTCGACGGCGACAACGCCGCGCAAGCCATCGAACAGGGTGTCACCCTGATCCATGGTGCCAAGCTGAGCACCGGCGCAATCGTATTGATCACCGACGATGCCGACGACGCTGCTCAGGCTGCGGCCCGTTCGGCCCGAGCGTCCGGTGTGCACGTTTCGGTGCTGGGCATCGGCACGTCGCAAGGCGCACCCGTGCAACTGGCAGACGGCAGTTTCGCGCACGATGATCAGGGCAACATGATTGTTGCTCGTCGCAACGATCTAAACCTGCATGCACTCGCAGAGGCTGGCGGTGGTCGTTATCTCCCTATGACGGAAAATGGCGATGACGTGGCCGCGTTGCACGCTACCTTGCGTACACCCGGGCATGCATCGCTGGCACAAGGCCAGGAAAACGACGTGTGGCAGGATCGCGGCCCGTGGTTATTGCTGCCCTTGCTGCTGATCGTCGCCATGGCGTTTCGGCGCGGATGGGTTTTACTGTTGCCGCTGGTGCTGCTACCGCTGTTGCCGACGACAGCCAAAGCGTCGGGCTGGCAAGACTGGTGGCTTCGCCCGGACCAACAGGCAGCAAGCGCCTTGCAGCAAGGAAACGCCGCCAAAGCACAGCAGCTTGCCGAGGATCCAGCATGGCGCGGCGCGGCGGCATATCGCGCCAAGGATTACGCCGCAGCCGTGCAGGCGCTGGAACACGCCAACAATGCGGAGACGCAATACAACCTCGGCAATGCGCTTGCCAGGCTTGGCCGGTACCCGGAGGCGATCAAGGCCTACGATCGCGCGCTGCAAGTCAATCCGCACAATGAGGATGCGCGCACCAACCGCAGGCTTGTCCAAGAGGCCATGCGCCAACCTCCGAAAAACAAGTCCTCGTCGCAGCAGCAGTCGGGCAGTCAGAGCGGACAGAAGAATCCCAGTGGCCAGAACGGCCAATCCTCAGGGCAGTCGCAAAGCGGCCAGTCTGGGCAATCTGGCCAGCCACAACAGGGTCAGCAAGGCGATCAAAATAAAAACGATGCAGGCCAGAGTGGGCAAGATCAAAACGCTTCGGCGAGCAAACAGGGTACACAAAATCAGAATGCGCAGAACGCCGCGTCAGGTCGCGATCAACAACAACCGCGGCAGGACGCTAGTCACGCATCCAGCCAGGATGCTTCCAACCAGACACCTGCGCCGACGTCCAGCAACGAGCGGGAACAGGCAGAAAAAGCCCAACAAGGTTTGCAGTCGCAGTTGAATCAGGCACTGGCCAAAAAAGAACAGACAACGGCTGCGACGCCCACCCACGAGCTGGGCGCCATCGACAGCGATGATCCGCTGTCAAAACTGCCCAACGACGTGCGCCAGGATCTGCAACGCGTACCCGATGATCCAGGTGCGTTGCTGCGTAAGAAGTTTGAATTGGAATACCGCGAGCGCATGGGCGCGCAGCCGGTGGGAGGAAATTGAGCATGCGCCGGATATCACACGACCTGCGCACCCTCCAGGCAACGCGCTGGCGCTGGCTGGTGCTGCTCTGCCTGCTCGTGTCGTGGAATGCCTTCGCAACGAGCGTGCAGGCTACGCTGGATCGCAACGATGTACGCCTGGGCGAAACCGTTACGCTCAATCTGCGCATCGACGGCGATGCGAATGTGAATACGCCCAATCTCAGTGCGCTGGATAGCGATTTCGAAGTACTGGGCACATCCACCAACAGCACACTCAATATCGTCAACGGACAGCAGAGCTCCGAGTTGATCATAGGGGTCGCGCTGCGACCCAAGCACACCGGCGATCTGCAGATTCCGTCGTTGACCGTGGCCGGCAACCCAACGCAGCCGCTGACTTTGCACGTCGATCCTCCGGATGCATCGGCTGCCGCCAATGCCGGCAAGGAAGTGTTCGTCGACGTCACAGCGAATCCGAATCACGTTTATGTCGGACAGCAACTGCTCTACACGGTACGCCTCTTCTTCGATGTCAATCTCAACAGCGGCAATCTCGCCGATCCACAAGCCAGTGGCGTGGACCTGCGCAAACTCGGCAATGACGTGGATTACGAGTCGGTGCGCAACGGTCGTCGCTATCACGTCATCGAGCGACGCTATGCGTTGATTCCGCAACGTGCCGGACCGTTGACCATTCCTTCCATCGAATTCCAGGGCGAAGCGACTGACCCCACCAGCCCGAACGATCCGGGTGGCTTCTTCAACCCTGGCGGATTGTTCGGCAACACCACACCGGTGACCGCCGACTCGCCACCCGTCAACATCGATGTGCAAGCGCCGCCACCGGCCTGGGGTAAAACCACATGGTTGCCGGCGCGATCGCTGACGCTCAGCCTCGAAGGCGTGCCCAGCGATAACAAGCTCACCGTAGGCCAGCCACTCAATCTGCGCATGGTCGTGGAAGCGACGGGCCTCTCGGGCGATGCGTTGCCGGAGCTCAGCTTGCCGACGATTGATGGCGCGACGGTGTACCCCGATCAATCCAACACCACGACGCACGACGACGGTCAATGGCTGACCGGGCACCGCGAACGCAGCTTTGCGATTTTTCCGCAACGCACCGGGACACTCACCCTTCCACAAATCACGCTGACCTGGTTCGATGTGCAAACCGGGCAGAAGCGTGTCGCGACGCTGCCTGCGCACAGTTTCAATGTCGTCGCCGCGGGTGGCGCACCTGCTGCAACATCGTCATCGACGCAGCCTGCTGCGATGTCATCGCCGACTGCGGCCAGCAGCGTCGCTTCCTCGCTGGCAGCATCGCCTGCTGCGACGGCGCCGTCGATGGTCTGGCGCTGGGTTGCGTTGGGCAGTATTGCGCTGTGGTTGATCAGCATGGTGCTGTTCGGTGGGTTGTATTGGCGTCGGCGTTCATCGACGCTGGCGTCGGCGCACAAGAAGACCGACGACAGTACCGATTCAGCACGCGCACAACGCCAGGCGTTTACGGATGCCGCGCGCGGCAGCGATCTCGCCGTGCAGGCGCGACGTTTGCTTGCCTGGGCACGCGCCGAGCGGCCTGCTTTGCGAAACCTGGGTGAGGTCGCTGAAGCGCTGGCCTCCGAGGAGCAACGTGCGGCCATCGCGCTGTTGCAGCGTGAGCAGTACGCGAGTGTTTCCGCGCAGAAGCGCATCGATCTCGCCGCTCTCTTTGCCAAGGGGTTTGCGTGGCGGACGGATGACGTCCAGGCAGATTCGCCGCTACCGCCGCTTTATCCGTTCAAGCTTGATTGAGTGTTGCTTGCCAGATTGAGGCCATCCGCTCGTCGAAGCAGCAAAGCTGTACGTCCATCGAGGCATGCGTAGCTGGCAATTCGCGCAGGGTGGCGACGGCGACGCGAGCGGCCTGTTCCGGTGGGTAGCCATACACGCCGCAGCTGATGGCCGGAAAGCCGATGCTTCGAACGCCATGTTCAACGGCCAGCCCGATGCAGGATCGATAACAGTGCGCCAGTGCGGCCGCCTCCCCACGAAGGCCACCGTGCCAAACCGGCCCTACGGTGTGGATGACATAGCGCGCAGGTAACGCGAAACCGGACGTGATGCGCGCCTCCCCGGTAGGGCAGCGCACACCGGGCGCCACTTGCGGCAGAGCCCTGCAAGCTTCGAGCAAGGCCGGGCCGGCCGCGCGGTGGATAGCGCCGTCCACCCCGCCGCCGCCCAGCAGGGCCGGGTTGGCCGCGTTCACGATGGCGTCAACGGCCAAGCGGGTGAGATCGGCGGTAACGACACGCATGGGCATGTTTCGGCTTATGCTTGCATGAAAGCGATACTCAGGCGTTGCATCATGCCAAAGACGGAAGACATTTCCTTCGGTTACTTGCTGAACGACATTACCCTGCTGTTCCGCAAGCATTTTGACCGCCGCGCGGTGAAATTCGGTTTGACGCGTGCACAGTGGCGCGCCACCAAGGTGCTCTATCACCGGGAAGGCCTGCGGCAGACAGAGCTGGCTGAGTTCCTCGAAATGGAGCCGATCGCGGTGGGCCGCGTTATCGACCGCCTGCAGGCAGCCGGCTTCGTGGAGCGGCGGCCCGATCCCAAGGACCGCCGCGCCTGGCGCCTGTACACCACGGCCCAGGCGAGCGAGGTGATCGATGACATGGAGCGCATCGCACACGAATTGCGCCGCGAATGCACCGCTGGCGTCACCTACGAAGAAATGGTGCAGGCGATGAACGTGCTCACACGTTTGAAGGAAAACCTGCAGATGCTCGATGGGGTGGAGCCACCCATGGAAGAGCAGCAGGGCGAGAGCGAGGCGGCCGTTCCTTCAACCCTGCAAGGGCCTTAAATTTCGCACCCTCCCCCGGCTGGCAGGGGAGGGCTGGGAAATGGCGCGGCGGTTATTCTTCCGCCCCGTCGTGCGCAAACGCGCCAGGCGCTGAACCGAAATCACCATTGGCCTGCGCCGCCATGTAGGAGAACACGGCGTACACCGCCACGTTCTGCGCCAACTGCTTCGGATCGATCTTGTCCAGCGTGTCGTTGGCGGTGTGGTGCCAGTCGAAGTAGTAGGTGCCGTCCTGGGTAAGGCTGAGCGCGGCCATGCCTTTACCGTGCATCTGCGAGAGATCCGAGCCGCCGCCGCCAGGCCGCTTGGGGTCATAGGCCACGCCGATCGGTGCCAGCACCTTGGCGATCTGCTCGATGGCACCGCGCGCTTGCGGCTTGACGCTGGCGCTCATGCGCCAGACGGGACCTGAGCCGAAGTCCGACTCGCTGCCGAGCTGGAACGTGCTGACGTCGGCCGCGTGCTTCTCTGCGTAGGCTCGACCGCCCCACAGGCCCATTTCCTCGTTTGCGAACGCGATCACGCGGATGGTGCGTTCGGGGCGTTGCGGCAGGTCGTGGATCACCTTGGCCGCGCCTGCCGCGATCGCCACGCCAGCGCCATCGTCGATGGCACCGGTGCCAGGATCCCAGGAATCCAGATGCCCGCCGATGGCGACGACCTGGTCGGGGTATTTGCTGCCGGTGATCTCGCCGATCACATTCGCGCCGGTGTATTGCCCTTCGATGCCGCAATCCAGATCAAGCTTGACCGTGACCGGCTTGCCATAGGCCAGCACGCGCTCGAGCTGATCGGCGTCCGGGTTGGAGAGCGCGGCGGCGGGAATGCCTTTGTCGCCCGGCTTGAAGCCGGTGACGCCGGTATGCGGTATGCGTTCGTTCGCATCGGTGCCGGCCGAGCGCAGGAGATAGCCGGCGGCGCCTTTGGCCTCGGCGATGACCGGCCCTGCCACGCGGATCGGCGAGCCGATGCGGCCGTAATCGCGTCCATCCTTGTACCGCTGCATACGTTCGCCGATATAGACGATCTTGCCTTTGACGGTGGCCGGATCGGCGGCCTTCAAGGCATCAAGGTTGGGAAATTGCACGACCTGCGCGGTCAAGCCGCCTTTGGGCGTGCCCGGCGAATAGCCCAGCGCGATCAGCGTGAGTGGCTGCGGAAAGGGCGCAACGATCGCGCCGTGCTCGCTGTGGCGTACCCACAGTGGGTAGGTCACCGGTTCGGTGTACACCTTATCGAAGCCCAGCGCCTTGAATTTCGCGATCATCCACGCGCGTGCGCGCGGATCGTTCGGGCCGCCGGCGAGGCGTGCGCCGATCTCGGTGGTGAGGCCTTCCACCAGCTTGTAGGCGGTGTCGTCATGCATGGCCTTATCGCGCAATTGCTCGGCCGTCTGCACGGCTGCCGCGGGGATGGTGGTGGGCGCATCCGCGGCGCAAGCAAGGCCGGTAGCCAGCATCAGGCTGGCGGCGAGCAGTGTGAGGGAAGGACGATGCATGGGCGACTCCTGATGACGAGCCTCGCATTATGAGACTCGCATCAGGGCACGCTTAGGCCGAAAGTCATGCCCGTGCAGGCAGGCCGATTATTTGTTTTTCAGCAAATCGCGAATTTCCGTGAGCAGCGCCACTTCCGGCGGCGTGGCTGCAGCGGCCTTGGTATAGAACTTATTGACGATCTTCACCAGGATGAAGATGGCGAACGCCACAATCACGAAGGCAATGATGGCGTTGATGAAGCTGCCGTAGCCGACCGCCACTTCCGGAATCTTATGCGCGGGATTGCTGTTGTCGGCGGGCCTGATCACCCATTTCATCGCGGAAAAATCGATACCGCCGGTCGCCCAGCCGAGCGGCGGCATGATGATGTCATTGACCAGCGACGTCACGATTTTGCCGAACGCCGCACCAATGACCACACCCACTGCCATGTCGACCACGTTGCCGCGCATGGCAAATTCCTTGAACTCCCGCAACATGCTCATTGTCGTCTCCCAGGTTATGTGCCCGATGGCGTGATGGACTGTAACGATGCTCCGATTAATACCTCGTGGGCGGCCTCATGGATCCATCGCGACGATAACCCTTCATCACACGATGCGCCCTTCAAGTACCGCAATATGTTCCAGTTCTGCACGAAAGTGATCGCCGCGCGCGAGCGCCGCAACCCCTGCCGGCGTACCGGTGAACAGCAGATCGCCTGGCTTGAGTTCGAACAGCGTCGAGAGCGTGACGATGATATCCACGACACTGTGCACCATCTCCCCCAGGCGACCTTGCTGACGCAACGTGCCGTTTACATCCAGGCTGATGCGCGTGTCGGCGTGAGGCGAGGCCTCCTGCGCCATGCGCAAGGCGGACACCGGCGCGGAATGATCGAACGCCTTGGCTACGTCCCAAGGGTGCGCTTTGGCCTTCGCCAATGACTGCAGATCGCGCCGGGTCAGGTCAAGCCCGACGCCATAACCGAAGATGGCCGCCGTCGCCTGTGCGGCATCCAGGTTTTTGCCGCCGGCCTTCAAGGCCACCACCATCTCTACTTCGTGATGAAGATCAGACGTGGCCGATGGATACGGTACATCGGCGCCGTCAGCGACCACCGCGTCGGCCGGCTTGCAGAAAAACATCGGTGCCGAGGCATCCACCGCCGCGCCCATCTCACGTGCATGTTCGGCGTAATTGCGGCCGATGCAGAACACGCGGCGAACAGGAAAGCGCTCCTCGCTGCCGAGGATGGGCAGGCTAGGAATGGCGGGGGGATCGATGACGTAGCACATGCAATAGGTTCCTGATTAGCGTCGGGCTCTTGGCCACGCAAAGGCCTGCTTCTGCAAGGAGGTTAGCAGCTCTGTACGGCCGGTTGGGAGGAAGGCAGCCATGACAGGTATTTCTCAAATGTCAGCAGTCAATGCACGCCATAGCGCGAAGTCAATCCCACGCAAGGAAAAATGCGGCAGCCTATGCAACCTTGTGCGAGGGGTGGCGATGATGTCGATTCGCTGCTTCCTCGCGCGTCATAGACATGACAGATGTCATCGGCAAGGGTTGATGAGCGCACGTAGCGGCTAAATGCCAGGCTCGTTATCGTGCATGCATCGGGGACAACGGGATAAAAAGCGTGAGCAACACCGATCTTCTGAAGGAACTGCGGATCGAGCGTCATCAGCGCGATGACCACGGAAAGGGTTCAGGCCGCTGGCCGTGGATCATTGGCGTGGTTGTGCTGGTGTTACTGGCGGCGGGCGCAGGCATCTGGTGGTGGTCCGGTCACCGTGCCGTATCGGTGCATGTTGCGCAGGCCGTCGCGGCCAGTGCCGACCCTTCCGCCGGCGCGGTGCTGCAGGCGACCGGTTATGTCACCGCACGCCGTCAAGCGACCGTATCGGCCCAGATCACCGGCACGCTCACTGCGGTGTTGATCGAAGAAGGCGATCACGTCAAGGACGGCCAGATCCTGGCAAAGCTCGACGATAGCCAATACAAAGCCGCACTCGACACGGCGGTGGCGCAAGCCAAGGCGGCGCATGCATTGGTGAATCAATATCAAGTGCAGTTGGCGCAGAACCTGCGTGATGCATCGCGCGATGAAACGCTGGCCAAGCAAGGGCTGGTATCCAAACAGGCCGCCGAGCAGGCACGCACGCTCGCCGACAGTGCGCGCGCGCAACTCATCTCGCAGCAGAAGAATGCGGTTGCGATGGATGCGCAAGTGGTCGAGGCGCAGGTCAACTACGATTACTGCTACATCCGTGCGCCATTCGACGGCGTGATCACCACCAAGGATGCGCAGGTCGGCGAAGTGGTGTCGCCGTTCTCCGCTGGCGGCGGTTTTACGCGCACCGGCGTTGGCACCATCGTGGATATGGATTCATTGGAAGTCGATGTCGACGTCAACGAGGCGTACATCGGCCGCGTCACCCCCAGCATGCCGGCCGAAGCCGTGCTCGATGCCTATCCGGATTGGCGTATCCCCGCGCACGTCATCGCGATCGTGCCGGCAGCCGATCGCGGCAAAGCCACCGTGAAAGTGCGTGTGGCGCTGGAAAAGAAGGATGCTCGTCTCGTCCCGGACATGGGGGTGCGCGTTTCCTTCCTGGAAACAAAACCGGCTGTGGCGACACAAGCGCCCAAGGGTGTGCTCGTGCCGGCCAAAGCCATCGTAAAGCGCGATGGCAACGACAGCGTATTCATCGCTTCGAATGGCAAGGTACATCGGCAGGCCGTGCAGCCAGCGACGCAGGCGTTTGGTGACATGCGCCTGATACCCGATTCGGTGAATGTGGGCGACAACGTCGTGGTATCGCCGCCGGATGATCTGCACGACGGCTCGAACGTAAGCGTGCGAACGCCATGAATCCGCGCGCGCCGGTTTTCTTTCAGTGTAGGAATCTGCGCAGTTTCCTGCGTAGAAGTCCTGCCTTGTCGTCATTCCGGCCTTCGCCGGAATGACGGTCAAGTAAACGTAGATAGCACCGCAAGGTATGCAGACGGGTAGGCAGCTTGCGGGCAAGGGCAAGACATAGGCGGCGTGCATTTCTGACACACGTCCAATGCATTCACTCGGGAGGTTGTAGCTATGGGTACGTTGATCGAGATCCGCGATCTTTCCAAAGTCTATGAACGCGGCAGGCAGCGAGTCGAAGTACTGCACCACATCAATCTCAACATTGCCGAAGGCGATTTCCTCGCACTGATGGGCCCGTCCGGTTCCGGTAAGACGACGCTGCTCAATCTGACGGGTGGCCTCGACACGCCAAGTGGTGGCAGCATCACCGTCGGCGGAGCGCGGATTGACCAACTGGGTGCCGGTGCGCTTGCGCGTTGGCGCGCATCGAACGTGGGCTTCGTGTTCCAGTTCTACAACCTCATGCCGATGCTGAGTGCACAGCGCAATGTCGAGCTGCCGCTATTGCTGACCAAGCTCTCGGGCGCGCAGCGGCGCAAGAATGCGGCCATCGCGTTGCAGCTGGTGGGCCTGGCGGATCGCGCTTCACACAAGCCGTCCGAACTTTCCGGTGGTCAGCAACAGCGCGTGGCGATCGCGCGCGCCATCGTGTCCGATCCGACCTTGCTGGTCTGCGACGAGCCTACGGGCGATCTGGATCGCCAATCGGCTGAAGAAGTGCTGGGCCTGCTGCGTCAGCTCAATCGCGAGCATGGCAAAACCATCGTGATGGTGACCCACGATCCGAAGGCCGCGGAGTATGCCGATCACACGCTGCATCTGGATAAGGGCACGCTGGTCGAACAGGCTGTGGCCTGAGGAGGTTTGCGATGAAATACCTTCATCTCATCTGGGCGGCGCTGTTCAGGCGCAAGGCGCGGACCTTTCTTACGCTGGTATCGATCGCGGCGGCGTTTTTGTTGTTCGGGATGCTGGATGCCGTGCGTACCTCGTTCGATCAGGCCGGCAAGAGCGCCAATGGCGCGCAGCGCTTGCAGACCGGATCCAAGCTATCGTTCATCGATACCTTGCCGCAGGGTTTGGGTGTGCAGATCGCCACCGTGCCTGGCGTGAAGTCGGTGGCTTATTCCAACTGGTTCGGCGGTGCCTATCAGGATCCGCACAATCAGGTCTTCACGTTCGCCGTGAGCGACAACTACATCGACCAGTACCCGGAAGTTTCGGTCAGCACCGATGCGCGCAAGGCGTTCATGGATACGCGCACGGGCATTCTGGTCGGCGACAAGTTGATGGAGAAATATCACTGGAAGATCGGCGACCAGATTCCGCTGCAATCGAACATTTTTCCGCAGCAGAATGGCAGCAAGGACTGGACCTTCAACATTGTTGGCGTGCTTCATCCCACCGAATCCAGTGTGGCGTTCTATAGCCAGATCATCCTGATGCACTGGAAGTACTTCGACGATGCGGTGATGAAGGGTTACAACAATGGCCAGGTTGGTTGGTTCGTCACACGCGTCAATGACGTGAACCAGGCCGACAAGGTGGCCAGAGCCATTGATGCGCTTTCCGCCAATTCCGATCATGAGACACGCACACAGACCGAAGCGGCTGCGACGGCGTCCTGGATGAAGCAGTTGGCGGATATCGGACTGATCGTCGGTTCGATCATGGGGGCAGTGTTCTTTACGCTCCTTTTGCTTACCGGCAACACGATGATGCAAGCGGTGCGTGAACGCACGTCAGAGTTGGCGGTGCTGAAGACGCTGGGTTTTTCCGATCGCGGCGTGCTGAGCATGGTGCTGGCCGAATCCGTGCTGATGGTGCTCCTGGGTGGCGTGATCGGTATTGGGTTGGCGGCATTGCTGATTCCAGGCGTGAGCGCGAGCAGCGGTGGCATGCTGAATCTGCCGACGGTGGGTACCAGTAGCTGGTTGCTGGGCATCGTGCTGATGGTGGTGATCGGCCTGATCGTAGGCGTCATTCCCGCATGGCGGGCGATGCGTCTGAACATCGTCGATGCGCTGGCCGGTCGATAACAGGAGACAAGGACATGAAGTTTCTATTCAATCTCGTGGTGCTGGTGCTCCTGATTATCGCGCTATGTCTGTGGGTGGCGTTGCCATGGTATGGGGTGGCTGCGCTGGCTGTGATATTCGTCGTGTGGATGGCGATCAGCCGTCGGGGCCGACAAGCTGCATCTGTTACCGGCGTGGGCGTCAGCACGCTCAGGCAGCGCTTGGGTTCTTCGTCAGTGGTCGTGATCGGCATTGCCGGCGTCGTGGCGGTGCTGGTCGCGCTGCTGGCGATGGGCGAAGGCTATAGCGAAACGCTGCGCAAAACCGGCAGCGACGATACGGCCATCGTGCTGCGTGGCGGTTCGGCCAGCGAAGTAAGTTCCGTGTTGACTCGCGATAGCATTCTGGTGATCGAACAAGCCCCCGGCATTGCGCGCGACAAGCAGGGCAAACCGATCGCTTCGGGTGAGATCGTGGTGGCGGCCAACTTACCGGTCAAAGGCGGTGCGCCGGACGATGAAGGCAGCGTGCAAGTGCGCGGCGTTGGCGATCAGGCATGGGCGCTGCGCCCCAACGTGAAGATCATCGCCGGCCGCGCGTTCCAGCCGGGCATGCGCGAACTGGTGGTCGGGCAGGGTGCCCAGCGGCAGTTCGCGGGGCTGGAGCCAGGGCATGAGGTGAAGCTCGGCACGCAGACCTGGAACGTGGTCGGTGTATTTGCCTCGGATGATGCGTACGACTCGGAAATCTGGGGCGATGCCAACGTCATCGCGGAAACCTATCGCCGTGGCAGCAGCCGCACCTCGGTTTTCGCCAAGCTTACCGATACCAAAGGCTTCGATACGTTCAAGGCAGCGTTGGCGAGCGACCCGCGTTTGCAGGTGGATGTGGATACCACGCTCAACTACTTCAGCAAGCAATCCGAAGGCATGAGCAAGGTGATGCGCGTGATGGGCATTACCGTAGGTTCGATCATGGCCATTGGCGCCATCTTCGGTGCGCTCAATACCATGTTCGCCGCCGTCGCTGCGCGCGCACGCGAAATCGCCACGTTGCGCGCCATCGGCTTCCGGGGCGTGCCGGTGGTGGTGGCGGTCATGCTGGAAACCATGATGCTGGCCTTGCTTGGTGGCGTGGTCGGTGGCTTGCTCGCGTGGCTGATATTCAACGGATGGACTGCATCCACCTTGGCGGCCGGCACCACCGGGCAACTTGCATTCACGTTCAGCGTAACGCCGTCCCTGCTCTGGGAGGGGCTGAAGTGGGCGCTGGCGATCGGCTTTGTCGGCGGATTGTTTCCAGCATTGCGTGCCGCACGCTTGCCCGTTACCACTGCTTTGCGTGAGCTGTGACGCCGTCAGTGTGTCTACCCGTTCTTCCGTCCTTCCCCGGTGTGCGGGGAAGGGTCGTTTTATCTGTCGTGTGCCGATCGGATTCGTTCAAGTAGCTTGCGGCCCGAGAGACTACAAACGGCGACTTACCCTGCGGCGCCTCGCCATTGGTTTTATCGCTTCGTTAAAACGTTGATCGGCAATGCGCGTGCTTGCGCTGGATAGCCAAGCACCGATCGCCCTGCGTTCAATGCGCGCATCAATAGGGTGGCGTGCGCGCGCATTTTTTCCCGCGAAGCCTATAGGCGGTGGAAACGGTAACTCCCCATGCGCCGGGAATGGCGCATTGGGTGAAGTAACTATGTAACGCCATACGCAATGGCGAAGGCACCATCATCTATCGCACGGACGGTCATGCATACGCGTCATGCGCGTATCGCGGCCCACAAGCCGATAGGGCGATAGGGATGGTCTTGGCAATGAGTGAGTACGGTTCTGGCTAAGCGTGCTCTTTTTGCGCGGCGTCCGGTGAATCGGTGCATGTCGTCGATCGCTGCACGATCCGCCTTGGGAGGGACTAATCTTTTTTCAGAATTTCCTGATAGTGAATCGAGCAACGCTGTGGATAATTGCGCGGTTGCCCATGGATGAAATATCGGAATTGTTCCAGCAGCGAGGCTTCGTGTCGAATGTCCTCAAAGACCTGCATCGTGCTGTGCCGTGTGGTCCGTTCGCGTTCTTACTGGCGTGGTGCAGCGTTGCAGTTGAACATGCATCAAATCATTTGACGCTTTTAAGAAAAAAATGAAAAGGATCGAACTTGATCACCATGTCAGCGAACAAGCAAATTTATGATTTTTTATCGCTAGCTGACTTGCGATGCGATGGATCTCTTCGTGATGGGAAACGGAAAATGGAATTTTGCAATGTGAAATTGTTACTCCGCTCAAGCGCACTGCGTGGTTTGCTCTTGGCGCTTGGGTTCGTTGGCATGCTTCTGCTCGGGCAGAATGCACGCGCGCAGGGTTGCCTGACAACGCCGTCTGGGAATACGAGTCAAACTTATAGTGTGCCAACCCCGCTGACCTTTGACCCAAAGACGCCAAACGGTACGGTGCTCTTTAGCCGAACGGTGACCTTTCCTGGCTTTAACGTGAGCTGTATCGGAGCGACGGCGACGTTGGTCTATTCGTTTGCAGGACTCATAGCTCCAACGAATGGTGTATTTCCGATAGCAGCAGGAGGGCAGCCAGCCTACATCGGAGTGCGCGTCACGTTTAATGGTTCGCCGGTGACCTCCAACCCGGTCACCGCCAGGACGATCTCGGGAAACGTGAATATAGGGTCGAATACCTATACATACGAATTTATCAAGATGGGGCAGCCGCCCTCTAACGTGACCAACCTTTTGATGCCATGGGTAAAGGCCGATGTGCTATTAAATGGGACTAACAATCTTGCAGAACCCAATTATTGGGCACCTAGTTCATCGTTAACCATCATTCCGTTGGTCCGGACATGCACAACCACCACGTCTAATATCACGATCCCATTGGGAAGCGTGGCGGCCCGCACACTCGGCGCCATCGGCAGTACCTCGCCAACGAGCAGTCCGCAGAGCATTTCCCTTAGCTGCAGCAACAATCCAAGTGTCAGCATGGTATTGAAGGCCACCCAGGCTGCGGGTCAAAGCAATAACACGGTAGTAGGCCTCACTTCCGCATCATTGGCGCAGGGCGTGGGCGTGCAATTGCTTTACAACAATAACCCTCTGGCGATTAATGGCTCGGTCACGATCAGCAATGCGGCCGGTGCGACCTTAAACGTGCCGATCGCGGCCCGCTATTACCGCACGGGAGCTTTGACCCAAGGTTCGGCGAACGCCGCTGTAACCTTGCAATTCACCTACAACTGAACGTTCAAACACATGATGTCGATGCATTTGACGCCATGTGTGAGTCGCGCGCACCAACCACTCAGTGCATTCACCGCCGCCGCGCCAACGTAATGATGACCACGCCGAGCAGGATCACGGCCATGCCGGCGAGGTCGTAGGGGCCTACCTTCTCACCCAGCAGCAACACGCCAAACAACACGGCGATAGGTGGATTGACATAGGCATAGCTGGTCGCAAACGCGGGCCTTGCATGCTTGAGTACATAAAGATAGGCACTGAATGCAACGAGTGAGCCGAACACGACCAGATAGGCAGCGGCCAACGTAGCGTGCACGGTGGGATGCGATGGTAACCGCTCGCCGCTTGAAAGACCGACGATAAGAAGTGCAATGCTGCCGCAGAGCATTTGCGCTGCCGTGTTCATCATGCCTACTGGCATGTCTTGGCGACGGCTCCACACGGAGCCGAACGCCCATGCCATGGATGCAACGATGAGCGCGACAGCGCCAATATGCGAACCGGATAACGCGCTGCCGAAATTGAGGACAATCACGCCGACGAAACCAATCAGCAGGCCAAGCGTTTCGCGTCGTGTTGCCCACTCTCCATACAAGCCTGTAAAGACGGCTGCAAACAGCGGCATGGTGGCAACCGCGACCGCGGAAATACCCGAACTCACGCTTTCTTCGGCATAGCACACCAGGCCATTGCCAAAACCCAGCAGCAACACGCCCGTTACGGCTGCGTTCCGCCACTGGCGCGCGTTGGGAAGCGCTGTTCCGCGTAAGCGCAGATAGCCAAACAGCAGCAAGCCGGCGATGGCGAAGCGAACCCCGGCAAGCAGGAAGGGCGGGTAGCTCTCCAGCGCGATGCGTATGCCCAGGTACGTGGAGCCCCAGATGATGTACAGCGCGAACATCGACAGAGGCACCCAGGTGCCTGCGCGGTTTTGCGCGTGCGTTGTGGAAAGCGTGTTGGTGGCGGAGTCGTTCATGAGATGTCTGCTGGGCGGCAGACGTAACGATACCTGGGTGGCGGGTATCGCAGTAGCGAAAGGCTTGCAAGATTGCGTTGATGGGCAGTCAAAGCATGGGCGATGCAGCCCTGTCTGTGCATCCTCGTGAAGGATTTTCAGTGCCTCAGCGTCATTCCGGCGAAGGCTGGAATCCAGTACAAATACGCGTCCGAAGGACACAAGATTCTTGTGTTGAGTGCTGCGCACGACATGTTTGCACTGGATGCCTCGCTTCTCAATGCCGGCATCAATGTGCCCTCCCCGCCTACTGGCCTTCGCCGGAATGACGGTGAGGCAAGGTTGTTGTGGGCGGAAATATTAGTGATCAATGTCCGGAGAGGGTGGATTGAGATCAGGGGGATTCGCCCGCGTTACGCTGCTCTTCCTGTGCCAACAACGCGCGCTTGCGCTCCACGCCCCAACGCCACCCGCCTGGCGAGCCATCCTCGCGCACGATGCGGTGACATGGAACGATCAGTGCCAGTCGATTGTTGCCGCAGGCCTGGCCCACCGCGCGCGCTGCACCCGGCTTGCCGATTTCCGCGGCAAGTTCGCCATAGCTTTTGGTGATGCCGGCGGGGATACGCGTCAGCGCTTCCCACACGCGCCATTGAAATGCTGTGGCGGCGACATCGAGCGGCGGCATATCCGGCGCTTCGCGATCGCTCCAGCCCAGCTGGCTTGCGATACGGGCGATCACGGCATCCAGCCATTCTTCGCGGCCGTTGTCGACGCGCTCGCGGCTGGCTTTTGGAAATTCATCGGCCAGCCGTTGTTCCAGTTCTTCATCGTTCGCACCGAGCGTCACCGCGCAGATACCTTTCGCGGTGGCCGCCACCAGCAACTGGCCTAGCGGTGTGCCAGTCGTGGTGTAACGGATGCTCGCGCCTGCACCGCCCGCGCGATAGCTGGCCGGCGTCATGCCGAGCAGGCGATTGGTATGTTCATACACGCGGCTGCCGGAACCGAAACCGGCGTCGTAGACCGCGTCGGTGACGGCTGCGCCTTCACGCAGCGCACTTTTGAACTGGCCGAAGCGACGCGCGCGATGGTATTCGGCAGGACTCATCCCATAGCGGCGCCGAAATGCCCGTTGAAGATGACTCGGGCTCAGTTTGGCTGCATGCGCCAAGGCGTTGAGCGAGGGCGCTTCTGTGGCGCGCTCGATCAGCGCGCGGACGCGTTCCAGCGGAGCTTCAAGGGTGGCGAGGGAGGTGCGCATGACAGTACCCGAAGGGGATTTGCCGTCAGCTTAGAGGGGCTGCCCAGATGCAGCTATCCGAATCTTGCTTAGTGATGTGTCACCGGGCGGGAGCTGTGGATGACCACGTATTCGCCTTCCAGCACTTCCGGCTGGCGAGCCTGCTGAGGGGCGGCACCGGGTACTGCGGCGCGACCGCGCTTCCATTGCCGCCATACCAGCCACAGTGCACCGCCAACGGTCAGCACGCCGGCGACAACCAGCCCGAATACCATCAGCACGCCGATCACAACCAACCCCAGCACCACAGACAACGCCTGGGCGAGCGGGTGACGGCGACGATGCAGGAACGGTAGAACGACGCGCATGTTAAAAATCCGTATGGTAAAATCAACGACTTACGTGCGTAACGATGAGGCCACGGGGCCTCCAAGACAAGTGCCGATGGAAACAGCCGCCAACCCGCGCCGTCTATGCCGGCTCCATGAGATGCCCGACGGCGAAGCGATCGCGCTGGACGTAGCGCTGCCGGAGGGCGTAGAGAGCGTGATCCTTTTGCGGCGGGGCGAACACGTCAATGGGTGGCTGAACATTTGCCCGCATGCGGGCAGGCGGCTGGATTGGGCGCCGGGTAAATTTCTGCTTTCCAAAGGCATGCTGGTGTGTGCCGCGCATGGTGCATGTTTCAACACGGACAACGGGGCATGCGTGAGTGGTCCGTGCCGGGGTGAAAGCTTGCGGGCGATACCGGTGCGCGTGGAACACGGAGATGTCGTGCTGGACGCGTAATGCGCTTTGCGCACTGGCTCTTCGCCGCTGCAGGTTTCTCCAGGACGTGTCTCGGCGTCACTCCGGCGAGACGAATACCACTGTTTGTGCGCTCGGGATGGCTCGCCGGGCAGTAGTTGTTTCTTGCCGTCATTCCCGCTTTTTCGGGAATGACGGCCTTGAAGAGAATATAAGCGGCCCCGCTGGCATCAACGGTACATAAGGTTGATGGCCACCAGCGTGATCACCAGCACGATAAACGTGAGGGGCACGCCCGCGCGCAGGAAGTCCCTGCTGCGGTAGTCGCCGGGGCCGGTCACCATCATCAGCGCCGGATGGCCGGAACTCAGCAAAAACGTGTTGGACGAGGACACCGCCACAATCAACGCATAGGCCGACGGATTGCCGCCGGTCGCCACCGCCACGCTGATCGCCACCGGCACCATCATCACCGTCGCGCCGACGTTGGACATCACCTGCGAGAACAGCAAGGTGAGAATCGCCAGCGACGTCTGCAGGACCCACGGCGATGCGTGCCCCAAATGCAGCAATACTTCCTGCGCTACCCATGCGGCGGTGCCGGTGGAATCCATCGACCAACCCAGCGGAATCAGGCAGGCGGTAACGAAGATGGTTTTCCAGTTCACGGCCCGGTACGCCTCGTCCATGTTCAGCACGCCCGAAAGCAGCATGCCGACCGCACCCGTCATCATGGCAATGGAAAGGTCCAGGTTGGTGAACAAGGCAAGGCTTTTGGCCAGCAGAAAGAAACCGACCGCCTGCCATATTTTGTTCGGGCGCTGCTCTTCGCGCGGGATATCGGTAACGACGACGAGATCTTTGTCTTCGGAGACGTCCTGCAGGGCTTTCCAGCTCGAATGCAGCACCAATGTATCGCCGGTGCGCAGGCTCACAGCGCGCAGATCGTCGCGATAGACCTGATCGCCGCGCGTCACCGCCAGCACGGAGATCCCGTAGCGCTTGCGTAAACGCAATTCGCCGACCGACTGCTTGAGGAAGCGCGAGTTGGGCGGAATCACCGCTTCGGAAATACCCGCGCGCGTGGGATTGAACAGCTCGCCCAATTGCCGCATGCGCGGCGATACGCGGCAGAGCTGATTGTTGGCGAAGCGATTGAGTTCATCGCGCGGGCCCAACACGCCTAGCACCGAACCGACCCAGATCACCTGATCGGCCGGCGGCGCCATGCGCGCGTCGTTGCCGCTCTTGATCGCCAGGATCAGCGGCGCACCATGCAATTGCTCCACTTCGCCGATGCTCATGCCGACCAGCGGGCTTTCGGCGGTGACGGTGAGTTCCGCCGTTTCACCGACAATGCCGTAGGTTTCGGCGAAGTAGCTTTCGGTACGGCCCGGCGTCACCTTTTGCCGTTCGTCCTCGCGGTTAGGCAACAGCTTGTTGGTGTAGAGGTAGAAGAACAGCACACCCGCCACGGCCAGCGCCAAGCCCACCGGAGTGACGCTGAAGAGTCCGAACTTAGGTACCG
The DNA here is from genome assembly GCF_003363155.1 of Dyella monticola. Taxonomy (GTDB): domain Bacteria; phylum Pseudomonadota; class Gammaproteobacteria; order Xanthomonadales; family Rhodanobacteraceae; genus Dyella_B; species Dyella_B monticola. The sequence goes on from NZ_QRBE01000003.1 coordinate 267,662, forward strand.
TTTGCGCACCGGGGGGTAGGTTGGCGTTGGCGCTGGCGATCAGGTCGTTGAGCACGATCAGCGGCGAGTTCGCGATCAGCGTGGTGTTGGTGGCGGTGAGAATGCAGAACGCCATCGGCAGCAGCAGGCGCGAAATCGGCACGCCGGTGCGTGCGGACAGACGGCTGGTGACGGGAATCATCAGCGCCGCGAGGGCCTGGCTTGGGATCACCGCGCTGAAGAGGCTGGTGACGGCGTTGATCACCAACCCAAGGCGGGACTCCTTGCCACGCGCCATGCGCATCACGAATTGCGCGGTGAGGCCGAGCACGCCGGCACGATCCAGCCCGGCGCCCATGATCATGATCGCCATGATGGCGATCACGGCGTTACCGGCAAAACCATTGAACACGCGGTCGGAGGGAATCAGGCCGGTAAGGCCGATCACCACCACCACCAGCAGCGCCACCATGTCGGCGCGGATCCACTCCAGCACCAGCATGAGCATGGTGAAGCACACCAGCCCCAGCACGAGAATCATCTCGGGGGTAAGGGTCAGCGCCACTGTCGACCGTCCCTGGCGGGCGCTTGGGGCTGTATGCGTCGGGGCAACGATTGCTTCACGCGATGACTCATCCCTGTTTAGCGCGGAAGTATAAGTCTGCTTAGGTGCTTGCTGGTGAACCGCGGCCGCATCGAGGAGCGTCGCACCTGCGATAGATCGGCCACCTCCCCCGCGTGCAGGGGCGGGGCGGGGTGGGGTTGTGTGAGCTTGCCGCGCAGGTGGCTTTCATCGCGAGATGGCCTCACCCCCCCCAGCGCTCCCCTGGTGCAGGCGAGGGCGTACATGTCAGGCTTTTCGATACAGCAAATCCCACACGCCATGCCCGAGTTTCAATCCGCGGCGCTCGAAATGTGTTTCGATGCGCCAGTCCGGTTTCTCGGAAAATTGGCCAGGCGCCAGCTCATTGCGCCAATCGGGCGATGCTTCCATCACCTCCAGCATGTGCTGCGCATACGGCTCCCAATCGGTCGCCAGATGAAGCAGGCCGCCAGCGGCCATACGCGTCGCAAGCAGTGCAACGAACGGCGGCTGCACGATCCGCCGTTTGTTGTGGCGCTTCTTGTGCCATGGGTCGGGAAACCAGATGCGTGCCTCGGCCAGGGTGCCGGGAGCGATCTCGTTTTCCAGCACTTCCACCGCGTCGTGCTTGTAAAGCCGCACATTGCTGGCGTTTCGCGCGGCCAAGGCATTCATGAGCCGGCCCACGCCGGGGCCGTGCACTTCAATGCCAAGGTAGTCGCGCGCTGCATCGTGCTCGCTTGCCCACGCCAGGGCTTCGCCATTGCCGAAACCGATTTCCACTACGCGCGGCGCACGGCGACCAAAATGCGCGTCGAAGTCCTGTGGCTTGCCCGTGTAATCCATGCCGAAGCGCGCCCAATGCGTTTCGAACGCGCGTTGCTGAGCGGGTGTCATGCGACCTTCGCGCAGGACGAAACTGCGGATGCGGCGGAGGTGTGCGTTGTCGTGGTCGTCGGTCATAGGGAAGGCTAACTCACCCTCTCCCCGGAGGGGAGAGGGCTGGGCCGAGCGGACGCTCTTGCGTTGAAATGAAATCGAAGCGCGGTTTCCGTTGGGGCTTGAGGCAAGCCTTGACTCCTCATCCCGTCCCTCCCCCGGAATAGAGACGATGTAGCGCGTGTCAGCCGATCGTGCCGTCGATCGGGCTCGATGCCGACGCAAACCGCTTGCGCGGAATCCGTCCTGCGCGAAATGCAGCGTGACCTGCTTCGACGGCCAGCTTCATCGCGTGTGCCATCAGCACCGGGTCTTTCGCGCCGGCAATGGCGGTATTCATCAGCACACCATCGCAACCCAGTTCCATCGCAATGGCAGCGTCGGAGGCGGTGCCCACCCCGGCATCGACGATCACCGGCACCTTCGCGTTCTCGACGATTTCCAGCAGGTTGTATTTGTTCTGGATCCCTAAGCCCGAGCCGATGGGCGCGGCCAGCGGCATGATCGCCACGCAGCCGATGTGCTCCAGTTTCTTGGCGAGGATGGGATCGTCGCTGGTGTAGACCATCACATCGAAGCCGTCGGCCACGAGTTGTTCGGCGGCCTTCAAGGTTTCCACCACGTCGGGAAACAGCGTGCGCTCATCGCCCAGCACTTCGAGCTTTATCAGCGTATGGCCGTCCAAAAGTTCGCGCGCCAGGCGGCAGGTGCGTACCGCATCCACGGCGTTGTAACAGCCGGCGGTGTTGGGTAGCAGGGTGAATTCGCCGGGCGGCAGTGCGTCGAGCAGGTTCGGCGCATTCGGATCCTGGCCCAGGTTCACGCGGCGGATGGCTGCGGTGACGATTTCCGCGCCGGCGGCCAAGGTGGCGCGGCGGGTTTCGTCCAGATCCTTGTATTTGCCGGTGCCGGTGAGCAGGCGCGAGCGATAGCTCTTGCCGGCAATGACCAGGGTATCCGTCGTGTCGTGCGTTTTGATGTTCATATGCCAGTGCTCAACCACCGCCGATGGCGTGGACGATTTCTACCTTGTCGCCATTGCGCAGCGCATAGGCGCTGTGCTGACTGCGCGGCACGATTTCATGATTGACTTCCACAGCCACGCGTCGTCCGGCATAGCCGGCTTCGTTGAGCAATTGCGTAACCGTGAGGTCGTCTGCGCAGTCCTGCGGATGGCCATTGAGGGTGATATGCATTCGGCCATTGTAGCGGCAGGTGTCCGGCTTTAGCCCGTTTTCATGGGTTTCACCCAGCGAACACGGCATTTTGACCGCGAAAAACGGCCGTGCTCTGTACCGAGCACGGCCGCGCGGGAACTAATGCTTGTTGTCGTCCCTCGCCGGCGGCGAAGAGTGCGGGTGCGGCGGCGCGCTCTGCGGGTGCGATTGCGGCTGCGGACGACCCATCTCCGGATGCGCATAGACCGGTGGCTGATAAGAGGGCCGCATCGGTTCATAGGAGGGGTTGGGCTCGTAAGGACGCGCTTGCTCCTGAGGCACGTACTGATGGGCCCGCTCTGCCGCTTCGAAGCGCTGCTGCTCCGATTCGATTGACGGCGTCGGCGCATAGTGCGGCGCCTGCTGAATCTGCTGGGCCGGCGCGAAATGCGGCACCTGCGGCAGGGTCGCCTGGTGTGGTTCGGGCGTGGCGTAATGCGGAAACGCTTGTCCCGATACCACCCTTGGTGCCGCGTTCGGTTGCACTTGGAGCACGCGCACATTGGCGGCCGGCCGAGCCGTGTTTGCCGCCATCGCCGCTGCAGGTGCATTCACCGCGACAACCGGGCGGCTGAAGCCTGCTGCCGGCAGCGGGTGGGTATGTGCCACGCGCGGCTGACCGAAGCTTGCTGGTGAGGGGCGCTGCAAGCTAGCCGGTGACACCACCGCAGCGCCGGCCACTTGCCGCGCATCCATGTGCATCTGGTTGCCTTGCACGTTGCGTGCACTGGCAAACGCCTGGGCGGAGACGGCCGTAAAGGCGTGCGGCACATCGCGGTTCACATAGTTCACGCCGGTGACCGGACGTCCTGCGCGATAGAACCCGTATTGATGATCGATGGCGCCGACCAACGCCGCATGGTTGTAACCGCGGCCTATCGCGATATTACTGGTGTTGACGTTGGCGTAATAACCGCGCGAGGCGTGATACCACGGGTTGTACACCTCGTGCGGACCCAGCGGGAACCAGCCTACCGGGCCGCCACGGCCGATGCCCACAAAGGCCACCAGTGCTGGTGCGTAGATGGATCTGACCCCTCTGGGGCCGGGCATCCATCCCCAGCGATCGTGCAGGAATGCCCAGCGGCCATAGTGGTACGGCGCAAAGCCCCACGGCATCCCGTCCACCCAGGTCCAACCCCACGGGCCAATCCACACCCAGTGGCCAAAGGTGTAGGGCGCCCAGCCGACGGCCACCCCAGCGGGGTACCACACGGCGCCGTAGTCGTCGTCCTCTTCCCAATCACCGTATTGATTCAGATCCTGGCCGCCCACGACGTCGTTGGATACGTACTGAGCATTGGCGGTGTTGGCGTATTGCGCATCGCGGTCATTGCACCAGGCGTCGAATTCGTCGCGGCTGTCGATCTGGCTGACCGTCATCCCGTTCAAGGATGAATCGGTGAATGCATAACTGCGCCCGCTGAATACTTGCCGCTGCGCGTTGTTTTCGCCGTAGACGATGCCACCACCCCCGAACACGGTGACGGTGCTGCCATTTCCATTGGGGCCCACGTCGATGCGAAAGGTGCCGGGTTGGTTGATCACCAAGGCAAGCGTCGGTGTATCGATCTCGTAGGTGGCGCCCTCATCGAGGGATTGCACGGTGATGCTCAGCGTGCCTTGCGTCAGTTCGAACTGACCGATCTGGCCGTTGAGATTGAGCACACCGATATCGGTCTGGCCATTGATGCGCAGGGCCGCGCCGCCCAGGTCCAGCTCGGCGCGCGCACCGGGGCCGCCCGATAGCTTGTCGCCATTGGTCAGCGGCCGGTTGATGTCGGCGGCGCTCCACTCGGTGCTGCCGGCCGGGAGCAGCCCCAAGTCGCCTTGCGCGTAGGAAAGGCGCGCGACCCGTGCTGGCGGATCGCCGGAGGCTGGATCGTTGCTATCGGTCTGGGCCTGCGCCACGCCCGTAGCGAGCAGTAGCAAGCAGGCCAGTAAAACGGACCATCCTCTGGAAAATGACGTCGCATTCCTCGGTACAGGCATAAGTTCCTCCGTTTGCTGACCGCACGTGTCCGTGTATGTGCCAATCATCTTGCGCAGGGATCATGAGCGCTGGCTTAGGGGCGCAGCGACCGTTGCCTGCGGTTTATAAAAACGCATAGGCGCGTATTTTGTGGACCGGAAGGACGCGCGGTGTTGATGCAGGATTCCCAAAGGCCGCATCGGCCGGTTACCATCGCCCACCACGCGGGTGTAGCTCAATGGTAGAGCTGTAGCTTCCCAAGCTACTGACGAGGGTTCGATTCCCTTCACCCGCTCCACTCTCTCCCCCCGAGATTCAGACCCGACAGCGTGAGCTGACATGGCGGACGTGATCACCCTCGGCTGGCGGGAACGGCTGGCATTGCCTCAGTTCGGCATCGCCTCGCTCAAGGCCAAGCTCGATACGGGCGCCCGAAGCAGCTCGCTGCACGTGGATCAATTGGAAACCTTCACACGTGATGGTCAAACCTGGCTGCGCTTCATGGTTGGGCTGGGCCGGCGAGCCGTGCGGCAGGTGCAATGCGAGGCGCCTGCGTGCGACCGTCGCGTGGTGGTCGATACCGGCGGCGGGCGCAGCGAGCGCTGGTTCATTCGCACCGAAGTGATGCTGGCGGGCGAGCGATTCGAAGTTGACATAAATCTGACGGATCGTCGGCACATGCTGTTCCCTATGCTATTGGGGCGCACGGCATTGGTCGGGCGCTTCACGGTTGACCCCGCACGTTCTTACACCCTGCCCAAGTACGCGCACACGATGGTGGATAAACCATGAAAATCGCTGTCCTTTCGCGCAATACGCGACTTTATTCCACGCAGCGATTGGTTGAAGTTGCCCGCGAGCGCAGACACGTAGTGCGCGTGCTCGATCCGCTGCGCTGCTACGTGCGCATTGCGCCTGGCGAGGTGGAAATCCGTTACAAGGGTAAGGCGCTGCACGATATCGATGCGGCCATTCCACGCATCGGTACATCGAGCACGTTTTACGGCACGGCCGTGCTGCGCCAGCTGGAAATGATGGGTGTGTACACACCCAATCCTTCCGATGCCGTGTTGCGCGCACGCGACAAATTGCGCTGCCTGCAGATGCTTGCCGCCAGAGGCCTGGACATGCCTGTAACGGTATTTGGCGACAATCCAGACGACACCACCGATGTGCTGGACATGCTGGGTGACCCACCGCACGTGATCAAACTCAACGAGGGTAGCCAGGGTACGGGCGTGGTGCTGGCCGAAAAACGCAGTGCGTCGCAAAGCGTGGTGGAAGCCTTCCGTGGTTTGTACGCCAACTTCCTGGTGCAGGAATTCATCGCCGAAGCCAAAGGCAGCGATCTGCGCTGCTTCGTGGTCGGTGGCGAAGTGGTCGCGGCGATGCAGCGCGATGCGGTGCCGGGTGAATTTCGCGCCAACCTGCACCGTGGTGGCACCGCGGTGGCCGCCGAACTAAGTCCGGCGGAGCGCAGCATCGCGATCGCCGCTGCCGAAGCGCTGGGGCTGGGCATCGCCGGCGTGGATCTGCTCCGTTCCAAACGCGGGCCGCTGGTGCTGGAGGTCAATGCTTCGCCGGGTTTGGAAGGGATCGAGGCGGCATCGGGTGTGAACGTCGCCGAACACATCATCTGCCACCTGGAGCGGCACGTTGCGAAGGGATCGAAGCGGGTCACGGTTCCGGCGTCCCAATCGGGCAGTCGATCCGCGCGTTAACCAAGCGGTGAGTGCGGGTTAACTGTCGCGTAACTGCCGTCCGCCTATAAAGGCACCACTGTTTGTTTGCTCGCCACTTCAATCGCAAGGGCGACAGCAGACGACGGTATCGGGGCAGTAGCTTCAGCCCGGATGCAGCGACGCACGGTCGCCGTATCCGGGCTTTTTCTTTGTGGATACGGCCTTTCGTTACGGTTCCTTTCCCTCCGATGAGCGATTGTTAAGGATGGCGCTTAACATTTGCGCCATTCACTCGTTAAGCTTGGAACACCCCCCGGCCTGTGCGCCGGTTGCGTAGCGGAGAAACGCATGCGCGTTCTAGTTATTGAAGATAACAGCGATATCGCGACCAATATCGGCGATTACTTGGAAGATCGCGGCCATGTCGTGGACTTCGCAGGAGATGGCGTCACCGGCCTGCATTTGGCGGTGGTCCACGACTTCGACGTCATCGTGCTCGACCTCACCCTGCCGGGCATGGATGGCTTGGACGTGGCTCGCAAGCTGCGCCACGAGGCCCATAAGCAGACCCCCGTGCTGATGCTGACGGCCCGCGATGCGCTCGAACAGAAGCTCACTGGCTTCGAATCGGGCGCGGACGACTACATGACCAAGCCCTTCGCCCTGCAGGAGCTGGCTGCGCGCCTGGAAGTGCTGGCGCGGCGTGGCAAAGGTCCGCAGAGCCGGGTGCTGAAGGTCGCCGACCTCACCTACAACCTGGACACCCTTACGGTGACCCGCGACGGCAAATCCATCCAGCTCAACCCGATCGGCTTGAAGCTGCTGCAGGCGCTGATGGAAGCCAGCCCCTCCGTGGTCACGCGCCAGGATCTGGAACAGAAGGTGTGGGGCGAAGAACTGCCCGACAGCGACAGCCTGCGTGTGCACATCCACGGTCTGCGTGCCGCGATCGACAAGCCGTTCGAAAAGGCCTTGATCCACACCAGACACGGCATCGGTTACCGCATGGTCGATCCGGATGCAGTCCAGGCGTAAGCTGCGTTTTCGGCTGCTGGTCTCGTTCGCGCTGTTCGGTTTTGGCCTCAGCGCGTTGTTTGCCATGGCCTCACTGTATGTGCGCGCCAAGGTCGAAGATCAGTTGGTAACGGCTGCGCTACAAGGTGACATCGATCAAGGCGTAGACAAAACGCTCGCCGGTCAGATGGGTCAGTCAGAGCTGATCGAGGCTTGGATCCAGAGCGATCGCACGCTCTACAAAATGCCGTTGGCGTGGCAAAACCTGGATACCGGTGTCCATGATTTGTACGGTGTAGATGCCAGCGGACATCTCAAACATTACAAGTTGGCAGTACGTCGGAAAGATGGTGTCATTGGTTTCGAACGCTACGACATCAGTCGAGAGGATCTTGGCAAGCGGCAGTTGATTACGGCATTGAGCACGGCGGTAGTGCTTTTCAGCCTGCTCTCGCTGGCCATCGGGCTGTGGCTTTCGCGGAAGGTCCTCAAACCAGTCACCGAACTCGCCAGAAGACTGCGTGACTTCCGTAAGAGCGGACGTGCGGAGCCTCTCGCGCAACATTTCGCAGATGACGAAGTAGGCGAGCTGGCACAGGCCTTGGACGAATATTCCACGCGCCTTACCGCCATGGTCGAGCGCGATCGCGAATTCAACTCCGACGTCAGCCATGAACTGCGCACGCCGTTGGCAGTGATTTCCAGCACCACGGAGTTGTTGCAAGGTTCGCCCGATCTCACCGACAAGCTGCGCGAACGCTTGAAGCGCATCGAGCGTGCATCGCGTCAGGCTACGGAGTTGATCGAAGCGCTGTTGCTGCTCTCCCGTGCCGAGCGTCGCGGCCCTACGCGTGGCGAAACCACCGATGTCGCGAAGCTGGCTGCCGATGTCATCGAAAGTCAGCGGCCGCAGATCCGCGATAAACCCATCGAAGTCGAACTGCTGCAACAGGATTTGGTGACGGTGAATGCCCCAGCATCGGTGTTGTCGGTGGCACTCACCAACCTGATTGGCAACGCCATCAAATACACGCTCGAAGGCCGCGTCAAAGTAGTGGTGGACAAAGGCCGCGTCGACGTGATCGACACCGGCCCCGGCATCAAGCCGGAAGATGCGGAGCGCTTGTTTCAGCGAGGCGTGCGCGGCGAAGGTGCGGGCGGTAGCGGTGCAGGCCTGGGCCTGGCGATCGTGCGTCGTTTGTGCGAACTGTACAGCTGGGACGTGTCGATGAGGCCGCGTACGGATGGAAATGGCGCCGTCGCTACCATTGTTTTCGAGCGGTCATGATTTAACGGCTGGTCGCCGTTGCACGAAACTCCCTATTGCTCCAGCGTCATTCCGGCCTTCACCGAAATGACGTTGAGGGGATGTCGCGCGTCTGCGCGGGCACGAGGGTCCTAGGGAAACCTCAGCACTCGATTACATTCACCGCCAGCCCACCACGCGACGTTTCCTTGTATTTGTCCTTCATGTCACGCCCCGTGTCGCGCATCGTCTTGATCACCTTGTCCAGCGAAACGCGATGCTTGCCATCGCTCTTCAATGCCATGCGACTGGCGTTGATCGCTTTCACCGAACCCATCGCATTGCGTTCGATGCAGGGAATCTGCACCAGGCCGCCGATGGGGTCGCAGGTCAGGCCGAGGTTGTGCTCCATGCCGATCTCGGCGGCATTTTCGATTTGGTGAATCGAGCCGCCCAGCGCGGCGGTGAGGCCGCCGGCCGCCATCGAGCACGCTACGCCTACTTCACCCTGGCAGCCGACTTCCGCGCCGGAGATGGAGGCGTTCTCTTTATAGAGAATGCCGACCGCAGCAGCGGTGAGCAGAAAATCGACAATGCCCTTTTCGTCGGATTTCGGGCAGAAGCGATGGTAATAATGCAGCACCGCCGGCACGATGCCGGCGGCACCGTTGGTGGGGGCGGTAACGACGCGGCCGCCGGCTGCGTTTTCTTCATTCACCGCCAGTGCGTACAGATTGACCCAGTCCAGGATGGTCAACGGATCCTTGAGCGCCGCTTCCGGCTGATTGCGCAATTCCGACGCCATCGCCGGTGCACGACGCCCCACTTTCAAGCCACCAGGCAGCACGCCGGGCGAACGCAGGCCGCGCTCAACGCAACCTTGCATGGCTTTCCAGAGAACGAGCAGGCCCGCGCGCACGTCGGCCTCGCTGCGCCACACTTTTTCGTTTTCCATCATGAGCTGGGCGATGGTCATCCCGTGCTGTTCGCACAGGGCCAGCAGTCGGTCGCCGCTGTCGAACGGGTAGGGCTGCTCGGTGGTATCGGCAACGATGCGATCTTCCGCAGCTTCATCATGGTTGACCACGAAGCCGCCGCCCACTGAATAGTATTCGCGCGTGGCCAGTTCGTTGCCTTCCGCGTCGTAGGCGGTGAAGCGCATGCCGTTGGTATGGAAGGGAAGCTTCTGGCGCTTGTTGAAAACGAGATCGCGCTTTTCGTCGAACTCGATCTCGTGCTTGCCCAATACACGAAGGCGGTGTGTGGTGCGCACGCGCTTGAGAATGTCCGGAATGTGATCCGGGTCGACCGTATCGGGGTGTTCGCCCTCGAAGCCGAGAATCACGGCCTTGTCCGTACCGTGCCCGCGGCCGGTCATCGCCAGCGAGCCGTAGAGCTCCGCGCGTACGCGCGCGACGCGGTCGAGCACGCCTTTTTCCTCCAGCCAGCGCTCGGAAAAACGGGCGGCCGCGCGCATCGGGCCCACGGTGTGGGAGGACGAAGGGCCGATGCCGATCTTGAAAATATCGAAAACGCTGACAGCCATGCGGGCACTGCGATGACGGGGAGGAAGCGTTTATTCTACGCGCACGTTTCCACTAAGGCATTCCGCAAGCGCACGTATGGCTGACTTGGTGCTTTACCAACGCGACTACTGCCATCTCTGCGACCAGGCCCTGGCCGTGCTGGCCGAGGCGCGCGTGCCGGATTTTGACAGCGTTTGGGTGGATGACAGTGACGAGCTGGAGGAGCGTTACGGCGTCCGCGTACCGGTATTGCGGGACTTGCGCAGTGGGCGGGAGTTGGACTGGCCGTTCGATGCGACCGCGGTGGTCCATTGGATGGAGGCGGTCGACTCGCCCGGCCATCATCATTCCCGCGAAAGCGGAAGCGCTCCATAACAGCGAAGCTGCTCAATCCATGTTGAGGCAAAAGGCGACGATGGATTGTCGCCTCCGCGAGCAGGAGGGAAGCAAGAAAGGATGGGGCGGCTCACTTCCCGGCTAGCACCAGATGCGCCGTGACCTTCACGTCCGGCCCGATCACTGACGTATCTGCGTACTGGCCGCCGCCCACGCCAAAATCAAGCCGCTTCACCGTGCCGCTCACATCCAGCGTAGCGCTTTGGCCTTGCGGCTTGAACACCACGCTCACGCTGACGGGTTTGGTCACGCCGCGCAGGGTCAGCATGCCATCGGCAATCACCTGATTGCCCTGCTGGTGGAAGGTGGTGGTCACGAAATGCGCTTGCGGGTATTTCGCGACGTCAAAGAAATCGGTTCCGGGCAGCGCGCTATCGCGATCGTTGTCGCCGGTTTTGGCCGTCGCCAGGGTCACCGTGACGTCAAATTTCGATGTGGCGAGTTTGGCTGGATCATAGCTGATGGCTGCGGTCCATTTTTCAAAATGCCCATCGAAGCTGCTGCCCTGGAAGTTGCTGGTGAAGCCTAGCGTGCTGCCTGATTGCACGGTGTAATCGGCAGCATTGGCCACGCATGGTACTGCCAACGCGAGAAGAAGCATGAGCGAGGGGGGGCGAATCGTCATCTGGGTTCTCCATATACGTGTGCGCATAGTCAATCAGCCTATCCTTGCAACTTGTTTTGACGCACGCGCGCGAACGGCAGCATGCGCCGCAATACGTTGTCCTGATCGAAAAAGTGATGTTTGAGTGCTGCGCCGACGTGTCCGATCAGCACCAGCAACAGCAGGTAGAACAGCCATTCGTGGACGCCGTGGGCGATGCGGGCAAGATCTTCGTTCTTCGCCGCCAACGCCGGCAAGTTGAACAGCTTGAACCATTGCAGCGGATAACCATGCAGCGAATTGAACAGCCAGCCGCTCAGCGGCATCGCCAGGATGAAGCCGTAGAGCAGCACGTGCGTGAGGTGCGCCACAATGCGCTGCCAGCGCGGCATCGGTTCATCTTCCGGCGCGCCGTCGTAGAGGCGCCAGGCCAGGCGCAGCGCGAACAACGCCAGAATGGTCAAGCCGATCGATTTATGCAGCGCGTACACCGTGATCTTGCTCATCGACGGCGACATGCCGGTCATCAGCAAGCCCCACACGCCATTGACGAGGATCCCCAGCGCGACGATCCAATGGAACAACTTGGCGACCGCTCCCCAGCGGTGGTCATTACTGCGCAAACTCATTGATGCTCCTTGTCAGGGGCGGCGTTGTCGCGAATGCCTTCCAGCTCCAGCCAGATGGCGACGGTATGGCCCACGGCATTGGGAAAGCTGTTGATGCCGAATGTCGTTCGATCGAGCGATGCGGTGGCGGAAAAGCCGGCCACCGTGTGCAAGCCGTAGATCGTCTTGCCGATGCGGTTGACGCGAAAGGGGATGTCGAGGGGCTGACTTACGCCATGCAGCGTGAGTGTGCCGTGCAGCACACCGTGCGTATCGTCCTTGCGTTCCACCGACGTGCTGACGAAGTGCGCGGTCGGATAGGTTTTGCAATCGAGCAGCGAGGCTTTGCACGCCGCTTCGTTCCAGGCGGCATCGCCCATGTCCACGCCGCGCATGTCGATATCCAACGAGGTGCTTGATTTGGACCAGTCGTGCGCATCAAAACGCAACCAGCCATCCGCGATATGCAATCGCCCCAATGGGCGCGAAAAACCATCGTGATCGATGCTGAAGACGATCTGGCTGTGCACCGTGTCATAGTGGTACTGATCCGTCTCAGCGTGGGCGGCCTGCTGCGTCCAGAGGCAACCGAATCCGAGCGTCCATAGCAGGCAAGCGAAGCGTCGATTCATGTCCGGAAGTCTGGCCGAAATGCCCAGGGCGCGCCAGCGCCGACCTCGGAACGGATTGTTGCAATTTGGCGAACAGCACGTGCGGCCATGCGATGAATTTGGCATGCTTCCCCTTTGCGGGCCGGATACAGACCAGGGTGACGACCCGTTCGACGTGCCTGAGGGGGCCACTGTGGCGGTTTTCATGTTGGGGTTGGCCTTCCTGCTGGGTGCTTCGGCGCCGCGCAGTGCGATGTCGGCCACCTCCACGCCTGCCCCGGCCGCGGCTATCCATGCGCCTGACTCTGCCCCGCTGCCCACACCGCAATTCCGTCGCTATGGCATGCAGGACGGGCTACCCAGTAGCGTCGTCTATACGGTGGCGCAAGACCATGATGGTGCCATGTGGTTTGGCACCAAGGGGGGTATCGCGCGATTCGATGGCGTGCATTTCAACGTGTTCCGGCATATCGAAAACGACCCCGACTCCCTCTACAGCAACGAAATCTCCACATTGATCGTCGGGATGTACGGCAAGGTCTGGGCGGGTGGACTGGATGCGGGCCTGAATCGCTACGACCCCACCACCGGCAAGTTCACGCACTGGGGGCATGATCCGTCCAATCCGCAGAGCCTGGCGAGCGATCGCGTGTGGGTGATTGCGCAGACGCCCGACGGTACGGTGTGGGTCGGCACCGGTGAAGGGCTGGATCGCCTGCAGCCCGATGGCCGCGGTTTCGAGCACACGACCAATTCGTTGCTGGGTCTGTATCCCAGCGATTTCGGCGCGATTGGTGCGTTGTACGCCGATCACAAGGGTCGTCTTTGGATCGGCTCGGAGCGTGGATTGTTCCGCCGCGAAGTGGACGGAAGCATCACTCGCATCAACGCGGCCGATCCCACTCAATCGGTGGAAGCCTGGCGCATCGAAGGTCAAGGCGATGAGGTGCGCGTTGCCACCGAGCGCGGCTTGCTGATCGTGGGTAGCGACGATGTGGCGCGCCTGTTTGGCGAGCCGGTCATTCCGCACGACACCAACATCATGAGCAGCGCGCGCGATGCGTCTGGCCGCTTGTGGATCGGCACGCAGCGAGGCATGTATCTGCAGGTGCGCGCGCACGGCCCGATCATCGAGCTGGCCAATCAACCGCTGCTTTATGGCGATCTGCCGGGCACGTGGATGTACCAGACGCTGGTCGATCGCGAAGGCGGCTTGTGGGTCACGATGATCGACGGCGGCATTGCCTATCTCGCTCCGGGCTGGAATCGCTTCAGTCGTTTCACGCATGTTCCCGACGACCCGTCCAGTCTGCGCGATTCAATGGCCACCACCATGGCACGCGGCCGTGATGGTCGGCACGTATGGGTGGGTGAACGCGACGGACGCATCGATCTGCTTGATCCGATCACCGGAAAGGTGGAGCACGTGCTCAGCGGTTTGGGTGCGCGCATCGGCGGCATGACCGAAGATTTTCGTCAGCGCTTGTGGATTGCCGCACAGGGTGCACTGTATCGCTACGACTATGTGCACGATCGGCTGGATCAAGTCGATCCGCAGCGACGTCTGCTCGATCGCCCGCTTGAAGTGGAGCCGGGTCCCGACGGCATGATGTATGCGCGCACGTTCGGCCATGGCGTGTTCCGTATCAATCCCGACACGCTGGCAATCACGCCGGTTGCGATGGATCGGCCGAGCGAGAAGGTCATGTGGGGCAGCCAGTTGATGCTCTACAAGGACACGTTCTGGTATGGCAGCGACGGCGGCCTGATGTGGCTCGATCGCGCGCGCGATCGCTTCGCCATGGTGCCCGGTATACCCACCGGCAAACCCATCGACGCGTTCGATTTCGACCGCACCGGTTTGTGGGTCGCGACGGAAGATGGCTTGTCGCATTACCACCGTGACGGCCAGCGGATGGTGCTCGATCGCTCGGTGGGGGTTGCGCAAGGTTGGCCATCGCTGCGCGCGGTGGACATCGATGTGGATTGCCTTGGGCGCCTGTGGGTATTCAGCATCGATGGCTTGTGGCGCTTTGATCCTGCACAAAACAGTTTTCATCAGATCGGTTTGCAGAACGGTTTGGCGAACGGTGAGTTCGGACGTGGCTATGCGTTGCTGCCCAATGGTTATCTGTATGCGGCGACAAACGGCGGCGTGGTGGGTTTTGATCCGGACAAGGTGGATCCTGCAAACGTGGCGCCAACGTTGTCCGTTACGCAGATCACTGTGCAGCACAAAGGGGTGACCAGGCAGCTTCCGGTGGATGCGCAGCCCATCAAACTCGGGTGGCGCGACCGGCAGCTTCGCGTGCAGGCACGTGTTTTCTCCTACATCAATCCGGTCGCCAACCAGTATCGCTTCCGCCTCAACGGTTTCGATAGCGACTGGGTGGATCTGGATAACCACGGTGAACGCGAATTCACCGGTCTGCGCAGTGGTGATTACACGCTGGACATCATGGCGCGCGGTTCTGAAGGCGGCTGGATGCAGTTGGCCGAACCGTTGCACATCACCGTGCAATCGCCACCGTGGCTTCGCTGGTGGGCATGGTTGCTATATGTCGGTCTTATCGCTGCCATCGCCTTCCTCGCCTTGCTGGCGTGGCGCCGCCGCCTGGCGCACGCCCATCGCATCCAACTCGCCGAGCAGCGACATCAGATCGCCGAGCAGGCGAGCGCGGCGAAGACGCAATTTCTCGCCACGCTCAGCCATGAAATCCGCACACCGATGACCGGCATGATCGGCATGGCCGAATTGCTGCTGGCGACATCCTTGAACGATACCCAGCGTGAATATGCCGAATCGATGCAGCGCGGGAGCAATGCCTTGCTCAAGCTGCTCAATGACGCTCTGGATCTGGCGCGCATCGAAGCCGGCAAGCTGGTGCTCGACCCGGCGCCGTTCGAATTGCGTCCCATGCTGCAAGATGTCGTGCGTCTGCAAAAAGGTGCCGCGCACGCCAAAGGGCTCGTACTGAGCTTGGATGTGGGCGAGGAGGTGCCTGCATCACTTGTCGGCGATGCGCTGCGCATTCGGCAGGTGTTGTTCAACCTCGTCAACAATGCGGTCAAGTTCACCGCGCGCGGCAGCATCCAGGTCCGTACAACGTGGGCCAACGATTCGCTATCGCTGCACGTGAGCGACACCGGTCCGGGCATTTCCCCGACCAGTCGCGTGCGCCTGTTCAGCCGATTCGAACAAGAGGAAGGTCCACAACGCAGCATCGGCAGCGGTTTAGGGCTGGCCATTTGCAACGAGCTGGTGGTGATGATGGGCGGCACACTGCTGCTGGAATCAACCTTGGGCAAAGGCAGCACCTTCAGCGTAAAACTGCCTTTGAAGGTTGCACAGAAAACGACACAGGCAACGCCCAGTGCCGTCGACCACGGACGCTCGCTCGAGGTGCTATTGGTGGATGGCGATGCCAAGGATGCCAGCGCAATGAGCGGCATGCTGGAACAACAAGGCCATCGTGTGCGCTATGCCAACCACGGGTTGAACGCACTGGCCGAACTTGCGCTGCGATCCTGTGATGTGATTCTGCTCGAACTGGATTTGCCCGGCATCGATGGTTTCCAGGTGGCGCAATTGATCCGCCACGGCGCCGTCGTCGGCGAGCACATACCTATCGTGGCAATGAGCGCACGTGACGATGAAGAGCTGATCATTCGCGGACAGCAGATGGGCATCGATGCCTTCGTGCGCAAGCCACCGGCAGGTGCGCAAATTGCGGCGGCATTCCAGGATGCGTTGCTGGCGCGGAAGGAAGTCGATCCCGCCTGAGCTGAGGCGTTTCAATTTGCGGGGAGTGCCCAGTGCGGCAAGCTGCATCGGCATCCTTTACGCCCGCGCATCACATGTCGAATTTGCTGACGTCGAAGCCGAGCCGCTGATATTCACGCCAACGCACACGCGAGCCTTCGCGTTCGGTGGGGTCGGCTGCAACCACTTCTAGTACCCGTTCGCCGTACTGTTGTGGGCATTGTTCGCGAAGATTGATGATGAGCGGCCGCGCCGGTGCATCGACACCGGGCGGTGCAATCAGCACGGCGGTACCCGCGTCGTCATCATCGCCCGCCAATTGATGCGGGATATAGGCATCCTCATCGAATGACCACAGCAATTCATCCAATGCCTCGGCCTGCGCAAAATCACGGGTGAGGACGAGCACAGGTTGCTGCGCGGCAAACGCTTTGCGTGCCAGTTCGCAGACCAGCAGCAGTGGCTGCTCGCTGAAGCGCGGTTTGGCGATGAGATAGAAGTCGGCGCGCGGCATCGTGATCAATGCTCAGTGAGAGAGGCGGGAACAGGCGTGCATGCCCTGTTCCCCATGTCATCAGCCGGCGCGATCGATCAACCATTGCGCAAGCAGCGGCACCGGGCGGCCCGTAGCCAGGCCCTTGCGGCCTTCGTCCCACGCGGTGCCGGCGATATCCAGGTGCGCCCAGCGCTGGCCTTCGGTGAAGCGCGAAAGGAAGCAGCCGGCCGTGATCGCGCCCCCGTTCTTGCCGCCGATGTTGGCGACGTCCGCAAAGCCGGAGTCGAGCTGGGCCTGATAGTCGTCCCAAAGCGGCAGGCGCCACGCGCGATCGAGTGCGGCTTCGCCGGCATGCAGCAGTTCGTCGGCCAGGTCGTCGTGCTTGCTCATCAGTCCGCTGGCGTGCTTGCCCAGCGCGATGACGCACGCGCCAGTCAGTGTGGCGGCGTCGATCATTGCCTTGGGTTGGAAGGTTTGTGCGGTGTAGGTAAGCGCGTCACACAGAATCAGGCGGCCTTCGGCATCCGTGTTGAGCACTTCGATGGTGATGCCCGAAAGGCTGGTGAGCACATCGCTGGGACGGTAGCTGTCACCATCGGGCATGTTTTCCACCGCCGGTACAACGCATACGAGGTTGAGCTTCAAACCCATTTTTACAGCGGAAACGAACGCGCCGAGCACACCCGCCGCGCCGCCCATGTCGAATTTCATTTCTTCCATGCCCGGGCCGGGCTTGAGGCTGATGCCGCCGGTGTCGAAGGTGATGCCTTTGCCGACGAAGGCATACGGCTTCTCGTCCGCGGCACCGCCCTTGTATTCGAGCACGACCAGCTTGGGCTTGTTGGCCGAACCACGACCGACGGCGAGCAACGAGCCGAAGCCGAGCCGCTCCATTTCTTCGTGGTCGAGCACGTTGCAGCTCACCGCTGCCTGGGCGTGCGCATCGGCGAACTTTACGGCTTGCGCGGCGATATGAGCCGGGTTGCAGATGTTCGGCGGCAGGTTGGCCAGCTCGCGCGCAAAACGCACGCCTTCGGCGATCGCGGCGGCCTGGTCCAGACCTGCTTGCGCCGATTCGTCGGCGGCGAAGGCAAGGCTGCCCAGTTCGGGCTGCGCGCTCTTTTCGCGCGGCTTGAAGGTGGCGGTGTAGCGATAGGTGGCGTGATCGGCGGCGAGGGCGGCGGTGCGCGCACGCCAGGCGAGGTCACGACCGGGTACGTCGATGTCGGCCAGGAAAGAGACGGCGTTGTCGATCGGCAGGCGGGCGAGCGTGCGTGCGGCCTCCAGGTTCACTTTCTGAAAGCGCGCGGCATCGAAGGTCTTCTGGCTGCCCAGGCCCACTACCAGCACACGCTTGGCCTGCACACCCTCGGGCGCGAACAGCACCGTGCTGCTGCAGGCCTTGCCGGTGATGTCGCCGCTTTCCACCTGGCGCTTGATGGCACCGCCGGCGGCGCTGTCGACGTGTGCCGCAGCGCTGGTCAGCAGACCGTTCTCATAGACGCCGACCACCACGCAGGGTGTTTCGACGGCTTCTGGGGCGACGGAGACAAGGCTGAATTGAAGCGTCATCATCAAGTTCCTGCGGAAGACCGGTCTTCACCAACCGGCTACACTTACGGTTTGCCTCCCCGGACGGGGGAGGCATGGAACCCATAATTCTATCGCATGCTGAGCATCCTAGACCGGTATTTTCTGCGCGAGCTGGGCACGACCATCGGCGCCACAGTCATTGTGCTGCTGGTGATCATGGCCGGCACCACCTTCGCGCACGTGCTCGAGCAGGTGGCCAAGGGCAGCTTTCCGGCCAGCGTGATGTTCCAGGTGCTGGGGCTGAACATGGTGGACACCATGTCCAGCATGATCCCTCTGGCTGGCTTCCTGGGCGTGCTGCAGACGTTCGGGCGCATGTATCGCGAGAGCGAGATGCATGTGCTGGCGTCCTCCGGCATGGGCATGGGCGGCCAGCTGCGGCCGATGGCGATCGTCACCGTGATCCTGCTCGTGGCCGTGAGCGCGGTTTCGATGTGGCTGGGGCCGCTGTCCTCGCGCACGTCCGACAACTTGGTGGCGGCGGCCAATCGTTCCGTGATCGCGGCGGGCCTCGACGCAGGCCGCTTTACGGAACTCCCCGGCAAGGGCGGCATCATCCTGGTCGATACGCTGAGCCGCGACGGCCAGCAGCTTGGCCGCACCTTTATCGCTGCCGAACGCACCAACAGGGACGGCAGCCTGGTCATGAAGATGGCCACCGGCCAGCACGGTCATCTGTATTCCAACAGCGACAGCAGCGATCGATACCTCGCGCTGTATGACGGCTGGCAGTATGAAATTCCGCTCGGTGCAGATAACTGGCGTCGCATGCAGTACGAGCGCAATGACAGCGCGCTTTCGGCGGTCCAGTCCGACGATGAAGAAGATCCGATCCACAATCTCAACATGGTTGACCTACTGCACAACACCACACCCGACGCACGCGCTGAATTCGCGTGGCGCACAGTGGTGCCGTTGATGACGCTCGCGCTCTTGATGCTGGCGATGCCGCTGTCCAAGCAAACGCCGCGTGAGCCGCGCTATGGACGTCTGTTGATCGCGGTGCTTGGCTTCTTCCTTTACTACAACCTGCTGGAGTTGTGTCGCGGTCAGCTTGCCAAAGGGCACTGGCATCACGCCACGCCCATGTGGTTGCTCAGCATGGCCTTATTCGTGTTTGCCGCATGGAACTTCCGTAGCCAGTACACAGCGCGCGCGCCGCGCAAGGCGAGGGCCTGATGGATAGGGGTGCGAAACATGCGGGCTAGTTTGCGCGTCAAGCGCGTGGATTGGCTGATCGGCGTAACCGTGTTCGGTTCGCTGTTGCTGGTCTGGCTGGTGCTGAGCGGCCTGGACGCGATGATCCAGTTCGGGCGCCAGCTCGGTTACATCGGCCGTAACGGTTACACCCTCAGCAATGCGATTTTCTACATCGTGGTGACGATCCCGCGCCGCATGTACGAGATGTTCAGCTTCGCAGCGTTGATCGGTGGCCTGCTCGGCCTGGGCGGTCTGGCATCCACCGGCGAACTCACGGCGTTACGCGCGGCAGGCATGTCGCGCCTGCGCATTGCGGTGTCGGCGATGGGCGTGGTCGCCGTGCTGGTGGTGGGCGTGGTGATCATGGGGGAAACCGTTGGCCCATGGGGTGACCAGCAAGCCAATGCGTTGGAGCTGCGCCTGCGTTCGGGGGGGAGCCTCGGTCTTACCAGCAGCGGTCTGTGGGCGCGCGACGGCGATCGCATCATCAACGCCAAGACCAGCGCATTGCGCACCAAGGACAATCATTCCTTCGTGCAATTGGACGACGTGCGTGTATTCACCATTACGCCTGATGGTCGGCAGCTGAGCCGTTTTGACGAGGCCGCCACGGCTGAGCAAGTCGGTAAGCAATGGGTGCTCGATCACGTGCGTACCACCACCGTTGATGACAAGGGTGCGCACAGCGCTACGTCGGACAGGGAATACTTGGATTCCAAGCTCGATCCAGAGGTGCTCCAGCAATCGCTGGTGCAGCCGCAATACCTGGCCATGCGCGATCTGCAACACATCATTGCGTACAAGCGCAAGAACGGCGAAAACACCAGGCCTTACGAAACGCCCTTTTGGGGGCGTGTGATGTATCCGCTCAATGTGCTGGTGCTGGTGTTGTGCACGATGCCGTTCGCGTTCGGTGCGTTGCGTTCGGGCGGCTTGGGCAAGCGCATCTTCATGGGCATGATCATCGCCATAAGCTGGTATTTCGTGCAGAAAGCCATCGTGAGTTTTGGCACGGTCTACGGCATTCCACCGCTGGTCGCGAACGTGCTGCCGGCGGCGCTGCTGGTCTTCATTGCGTGGTTCTACTTCCGCAAGCATGCGTGAGGCGATTGCGCGTTACGTGCTGGATACCAATGCCTGCCTTGATCTGTTCGTCTTCGACGATCCGCAGTGCACCTCGCTGCTGGCAGCGGTGCGTGCAAGTGAGATCGAACTGATCACGCGCGAGGATTGCCGTGCGGAATGGCGTGCCGTGCTGGCCTATCGGCGGCTTAAACTGAACCAGGAACAGCGTACGCGGGCCGCTGATGTCTTCGATCGCTGGGTGCACTGCGTGTCGAGCGCGAATCTGGCGGCAGATGCACCCGCGCTACCGCGCTGCCGCGACCGCGACGATCAGAAGTTCATCGAACTGGCGTATCAGGCCGACGCTGTGGCGCTGCTGACGCGTGACGACGAATTATTGCGGCTCGCCCGACGCGCAAAACGTGACTTCCAGTTCGCCATCCTGCCACCCGCGTTATGGCGCGAAGCGCTAAGCGGCTGAAGACGACTTGCCGACGGGCAGCGCGAGCGGCAAAGTGATGCGTCCCCTTCGTCAGCCTAAAGAGGTACCTCATGGACTGGGTCGATCTGCGCAGCGATACCGTCACCAAGCCCACGCGCGCCATGCGCGAGGCGATGCTCAACGCTGAGGTCGGCGACGACGTCTACGGCGAAGACCCGACCGTCAACACGCTGCAGCAGCGGCTTGCCGACGATCTGGGGTTCGAAGCGGGATTGTTCGTACCATCGGGCACGCAATCGAACCTGCTGGCGCTGATGTCGCATTGCGAACGCGGGGACGAGTACATCGTTGGCGCGGATGCCCATACCTATAAATTCGAAGGCGGCGGCGCGGCGGTGCTCGGTTCCATCCAGCCGCAGCCGATTCCTCACGATAGCGACGGCACCCTGTCGTTGGAGAAGGTCGCCGCCGCGATCAAGCCGGTCGATCCCCATTTCGCACGCACGCGCCTGTTGACGTTGGAGAACACCTGGCACGGTCGTGTGTTGCCGCTCGATTATCTGCAGGCCGCGCACGATTTCACGCGTGAACGCACCTTGTCCCTGCATCTGGATGGCGCGCGGCTCTACAACGCAGCCATTGCGTGCAATGTCGCGGCGCGCGAGATCACAAGCCATTTCGACAGCGTTTCGGTCTGTTTGTCGAAAGGACTTGGTGCCCCGGTGGGTTCGGTGCTGGTGGGTTCGGCAGCGTTGATCGACAAGGCGCGGCGTTGGCGCAAAGTAGCGGGTGGCGGCTGGCGTCAGGCCGGCATGCTTGCCGCAGCGTGCATGCATGCGCTCGATCACCATGTTGCGCGGCTGGCGGACGATCACGCGCGTGCGGTGCGTCTTGCCGATGGCTTGCGTGATATGCCTGGCGTCAAACTGCTGGGACAGTACACCAACATGGTGTTTGTTGACGTACCGGCCGAACGGTTGCGCGAACTGGATGCGCACCTGCGCGCGGCGTCGATACGCATCAGCATCGGCTATTTGCCCACGCTGCGGTTGGTGACGCATCTGGATGTGGATGATGCGGGCGTGGAACGCGTGCTTGATTCGTTCAGATCATTCTTTGAACGCTAATCGCTCAGTTTTTTGCCGTCACTCCTGCTTTCGCGGGAATGACGGCTACGGCCAGCCCACAGATCAGGCGCGCTTGGTCGACACCAGCGTCATATCCGAACGACGAATAAAATCACGGATCTGCGGATAGACGATCTCGCGCCAACGACGCCCACTGAAAATACCGTAGTGGCCGGCACCTTCGATCATCCGGTGCGCGCGACGCGACGAGGGAATGCCGGTGCACAGATCGTGCGCGGCTTCTGTCTGGCCAATACCGGAAATATCGTCCAGCTCACCCTCGATGGTGAGCAGGCTCGTGCGTTTGATCGCGCTAGGGTCCACGCGTTCGCCGTTGACTTCCCACAGTCCACGCGGCAGCAGGAATTGCTGGAACACGGTGTTGATGGTGTCCAGGTAATACTCCGCCGGCATGTCGAGCACAGCGTTGTATTCATCGTAGAACTTGCGATGCGCCTGGGCGTCTTCCAGGTCGCCGCGCAGCAGGTTGAGATAAAAATCCCAGTGTGAGCTCAGGTGACGGCCAGGGTTCATCGCCACGAAGCCGGCGTGCTGCAGAAAGCCCGGATACACCTCGCGGCCGTGCCCGGGATAGTTCACCGGTACCGTGTGGATCACGTTGCCTTTGAACCAGCTCAGCGGCTGCTGCATCGCCAGGTTGTTGACGCTGGTGGGGCTGCGGCGCGGATCGATCGGACCACCCATCATCGTCATGCTGCGCGGTGTGGGTTCGCCGCGCGCGGCCATCAGGGAAATGGCGGCCAGTACCGGCACCGTGGGCTGACATACCGAAATCACATGCAACGATTCAGCGCCGATGTGGCGGATGAATTGCTCGATCGTCGCCACGTAGTCATCCAGGTGGAACGGCCCGGCGGACGCCGGAATCATGCGCGCGTCGGTCCAGTCGGTGATGTACACCTTGTGATCGAGCAGCAGCGCGCGTACGGTGTCGCGCAGCAGGGTGGAGTGGTGCCCCGAAAGCGGCGCCACCACCAATACCACCGGCTCGGCTTTCATTTTCTCGATCAGCTCCGGATCGTCACTGAAGCGCTTGAAGCGACGAAGCTGGCAGAACGGCGTTTCCAGGTCGATGCGCTCGATGATCGCGACCTGCTTGCCCTGCGGGTTGGTGATGCTGTGGATGTCGAAAGAGGGCTTTTCGTAATCCTTGCCCAGGCGATGGATCAGCTCATACCCCGCCGCCATGCGCTGCGCGCCCGGCAACTGGGCCAGAGGGCTGCTGGGGTCGGTGAGCATGCGGGCGCTGGCTTCGGCGTAGTGGCTCAAGGGGCCAAGAAAGGCGCGCTGCCATTCATGAAACTGATAAAGCATGGGGAAATGGGACCGGGCGGCTAAAGTCATATGATAACTCGTTACGCACCCTGATGCTGCGTTGCAGAACGACCCAATCACCTCGAATATCAGACACTTACGTAGTTAGCCCGAAACCGGGCTGTCTCATGCATCGGGCGACGTCGCATTCAGCCGGTCCGGCGCACCTCTGAACCCGCCACCCAATCGTGGACTGCGCGCCGGCGCCGATCCAATAGCGCCACGCCAAACCATACGAACCAGGCCGCCGCCACGCTCCAAAGCGCAACGGGCAGTCCGAACGTGGGCGCAAGCAGCAGCAGCAGCAGGGGTAGACTGCCTGCAATCACGCGAAGCAGGGCCTGCCGGAGCGTGAGCGGTCCACCGTCGATGGCGGCTACGCGGATGCGCCACGGCCGCATCCCCAGCGTCTGGCCGCCGCGTAGCCACGAAATCAGGAAATAACCCGCCACCACCAGCCCCTGCAGCGGCTGGTACCACCATGCGATATGCACGTGTCCCAAACGCGTGATGAGCATGCCGCGCGTCGCCAATTGGCAGATCAACCCGACCACCATCACGATGGCCAGCACCGCGACGATGTCGTACAGCAGCGCGAACAAGCGCTTCCAGAGCGGGCAGGTGAGTTCGAACGTGGCCGTTTGCGTCATGGGTCTGCTCAGTCAGCGTGGAGTGCTGTCGCGTCCGGCGTAAAGGGTGTCGAGCTTGCGCCGCGTTCGCACAACACGCAGCATCGTGCACATGAAGCAGAGCGCGCGTAAAGAACCCGTCGCCATGACCGAGGCCGACGGCCAGGATATCGAAGCCTTTATTGAACGCGTCTGGTCAGAGGACGGCTTGGCCGAGCGTACACTCGAAGCCTATCGGCGCGACCTGGAAATCCTTGCCCGCTGGCTGGCGGCCCGGGGGCGGCGCCTGCGCACAGCGCGGCGCGAAGATTTGTCGGCGTTTCACGGATCACAGCCGGTGGCTGTGCGTTCGATGGCGCGTCGCCAATCGGTGTTTCGCCGCTACTACGCCTCCGTCGCGCGCAACGAACCGGGCTTCGAAGACCCCACCTTGCTGATCGAGCGTCCGAAAACACCGCGTAGCCTGCCCAAGGCGTTGGCCGAACGGGAGATAGAGGGGCTGCTGCATGCGCCGGATGTTTCCTCCACGCTGGGGCTGCGCGATCGCGCCATGCTGGAGCTCATGTATGCCTCGGGCCTGCGCGTGTCCGAACTGGTTGAGCTGCCGCTGACGGCACTCAACACCCGCCAGGGCGTGCTGCGCGTGACCGGTAAAGGCGGCAAGGACCGGCTGGTGCCCGTGGGCGAAGTGGCGCTGGAATACATCCAGTCCTATCTGCAACAGGCCCGTCCTGTACTTGCCAAGGGTAGGCAGCCGCAGGCGCTGTTCTTGAGCAAACGCGGCGAGGGCATGACGCGGCAAATGTTCTGGACCCTGGTCAAGCGTCACGCCGTGTCGGTGGGCATCAATGGCAAGCGCATTTCGCCGCATGTCCTGCGGCACTCCTTCGCGACGCATCTGCTCAATCACGGGGCAGACCTGCGCGCCCTGCAGATGTTGCTGGGACACAGCGCATTGAGCACCACGCAAATTTATACGCTGGTGGCGAAGGAAGGCTTGAAACGGCTACACGCTCAACATCATCCACGCGGTTAGCGGCGTAGCATGAAATGGATCACGTGTAGAGCTTGTCCGACAGGTGATTCCCACGGTGCCGTACCATCGATATGCCATACTCGGCTCGTTTCACTCACGTCGATAGCGTCGCGAAGAGGTTGTATGTCCAAGAAGTTCTGGCTGTTGCTCTGCACCGGTGCGCTGGCGCTGCACCTGGGCGCGGCAATGGCGTCCTCGGTCGCCATTTCGACGCCCCCGCCAGCCGCCAATACCCCCGAAAATATTGTGCGCCAGACGCTGCTGCGCCTCGTGCCCAAGGCGCACATCGATCAGATCACGCCCGCGCCATTGCCTGGTTTCTATCAGGTGATCGCCTCCGGTCATCTGGTCTATATCAGCGGCGACGGCAAGTACGTGCTCAACGGCGACTTGATCGATGCCAGCAAGGGCGAGAGCCTCACCGATGACGCGTGGGCGGCTTACCGCAAAACCGAGTTGGCCAAGGTGCCGGTGTCGGATCGCATCGTGTTCGCGCCTGAGCATCCCAAATACACGGTGACAGTTTTTACCGATGTCACGTGTCCGTATTGCCGCGTGCTGCATGAACAGATCAAGGCCATCAATAAAGAAGGGATTGCCGTGCAATATCTGGCATGGCCGCGCTCCGGCGTCACCGGTGATGACGGTAAACCCACCGAGACGTACAAAGAAATGGTGGCCGTCTGGTGCGCCGCCGATCGTAATGATGCCTTCACCCAAGCCAAGCAAGGTCGCGCACCCAAGTCGGTCGACTGCAAAAATCCCGTCAAGGATGAATTTGATCTTGGCCTGCGCCTGGGCGTAACCGGCACCCCGGCGATCTACGCCGAAGACGGCACGCTTATCGGCGGCTACCTTGCGCCGCCGGAATTGCTGCAAGCGGCGCAGGAGCACTCCGCGAAGGGAGGTTGACCTCTCGATCCGCACGCAATGTGTTAGGACAATGCGAACCGGTCGCCGCCTCAGCGTGGTACGCGAGGCGGTCATGGAAACAGGTTCGCTCACAAGGACGTGTCATGTGCAAATCAACAGCATCCGCACGCGCGCTGCGCGTCTTGCCGTCGTTAATCGGGGTAGCTCTGCTTGGGCTTGCGGTGGCGCAGCCGGTGTATGCGGCGGCGGATCCTTCACCGGTCATGCTGGCCAATCCGTATCACTCGGGCGTTGCGCTTGGCGATTACTGGGTCAGTGAAAAATACGACGGCGTGCGAGGCTATTGGGATGGCGAGCACTTGCGCACGCGCACCGGTGCGATCATCGCCGCGCCCGCATGGTTTACCGCGAACTGGCCGAAAACCCCGATGGACGGCGAGCTGTGGGCGGGGCGCGGTCAGTTCGAACGGGCATCTGGCACGGTTCGTCAGGAACTCGCCGATAACGACGCATGGCGCCATATCCATTACATGGTGTTCGATGTACCCGGGCAACCCGGCACCTTCGATCAGCGCCTTCCCGCGCTTGAAGCGCTCGTTACCCAGCTCGGCCTTCCGTGGGTGCAGGCCGTCGCCCAGTTCAAGGTCGCCAATGAAGCCGAACTCAAGCATCGTCTCGACGACGTGGCGCAGGGCGGTGGCGAAGGCCTGGCGTTGCATCGGGGCAGCTCGCTTTACCATGCCGGGCGCACGGGCGATCTGCTGAAATTCAAGCCGTTCGATGACGCCGAAGCCCGGGTGGTCGGCCATGTGCCTGGCAAGGGCAAGTACGACGGCATGATGGGCGCGCTGCTGGTGGAATTGCCAGATGGCACGCGTTTTCGTATTGGCACCGGGTTTTCGGATGAGGTGCGTCGCCATCCTCCGGCCGTTGGCAGCATGGTCACGTTCCGCTTTCAGGGCACGACGTCCGGCGGCAAGCCGCGGTTCGCGCGATTCATGCGCGTGCGCGATCAGCTTTAGCCGCGTGGAATGTCAACCCCTTCCCCTACGAGCGAGAAGGGGACGCGAGCGAAGCTCGCTCTCGGCTCGATGACCACCTACCCGCTTTAGGCAGGGGAGTGATCATTCGCCGGCTGGGATACGACCAATCAGGTCCTAGGAGCGCGCTGGGCGCCGGGATCCTTCACAGAGAGGGCAGGGGTTGCCCCGCTCGGGTACAATAAGCCGATCCATCGCTTAGCGCCTTTTCCCCCGCAATGATCGCACTCGACGGGCAGAGCGCCCTCTCGCCTTTTCGCCTGGAACGTCTCAACGCTCGCCTGGATGCCCTGCATCGTGGCGTGCGGGTGCAGGCGTGCTGGTTTGTCTATTTCATCGACGCCGCCACCGAGCCCGAGGGCGAGCAGCGCAAGCGCTTGCTGGAAGCCTTGGAGGCCAGGGACGGGAAGCCGGAAATGGCCTCGCTCTGGGTCGTGCCACGCCTGGGCACCATTTCGCCCTGGTCGAGCAAGGCCACGGACATCCTGCACGACTGCGGCTTCGACGTCCGTCGGGTCGAGCGCGGCACCGCTTATCAGGTAAGCGGCCTGCCATCGATCGACGATGCGAACTACCGCGACCTGCTCGCGGTGCTGCACGATGCGATGACGCAGTCGGTGCTCACACGCCTGGAAAACGCACAGGGCTTGTTCCTGGCCGGTCAGCCGGGCGACCTGGTTCATATCCAGCTCGGTTCCGACCCGCACGCCGCATTGACGCGCGCCAACACCGAATTGGGTCTGGCGCTGGCCGAGGACGAGATCGATTACCTCGCTGAGCGCTATGCCGAACTTGGCCGCGATCCTACCGACGCCGAACTTTTCATGTTTGCGCAAGCCAATTCCGAGCACTGCCGTCACAAAGTGTTCAATGCCAGCTGGACGCTGGACGGCCAGCCGCAGGAGAAAAGCCTGTTTGGCATGATCAAGAACACGCACCAGCGTTCGCCTGCCTACACACTCTCTGCGTACAAAGACAACGCCGCCGTGATCGAGGGTCTGGTGGGCAAGCGTTTCGTTTGCGGCACCGATGGCGTGTGGCGCGCAAACGAAGAACAGATCGAATACGCGATCAAGGTGGAAACGCATAACCATCCCACCGCAATTGCACCCTGGCCTGGCGCGGCGACCGGTGCCGGTGGCGAAATTCGCGACGAAGGTGCAACCGGACGCGGCGCCAAGCCCAAGGCCGGCCTGACCGGTTTCTCCGTGTCGGACCTGCGCATTCCCGGTCATGCTCAGCCGTGGGAAATTGAACGTCCGCTGCCGCCACGTATGGCCACTGCGTTTGAGATCATGCGTGATGGCCCGCTCGGCGCGGCCGCCTTCAACAACGAATTTGGCCGTCCGTGTCTGGGCGGCTATTTCCGGACCTACGAACACGAAACCGGCGAAGCCGGCTTGCGGCGCGGCTATGACAAACCGATCATGATCGCTGGCGGCCTGGCCAACATGCGCAGCGAACACGTGCAAAAGCGCGATGTGCAGCCGGGTCATGCGGTGATCGTGCTGGGTGGCCCGGCGATGCTGATCGGCCTGGGTGGCGGTGCAGCGTCGTCGATGGCATCGGGTGCATCCAGCGCGGAACTCGATTTTGCCTCCGTGCAGCGTGACAACGCGGAAATGGAACGCCGCTGCCAACAAGTGATCGACGCGTGCTGGTCGCTGGGCGAACACAATCCCATCGTCAGCGTGCATGACGTGGGCGCCGGTGGCCTTTCCAACGCCATTCCCGAATTGCTCAACGACGCTGGCGTGGGCGGCGAGATCGATCTGTCAAAAGTGCCATGCGACGATCCATCGCTGTCGCCCATGCAGGTGTGGAGCAACGAATCGCAGGAACGCTACGTGCTGGCCATTGCGCAAGAACACCTGCCGCAATTGGAAGCCTCTTGCGTGCGCGAACGCTGCCCCTATGCCGTCGTCGGCACTGCTACGCAAGAGCGTGTGCTGCGCGTGACCGATCCGCGCCGCAACCTCACCGTGATCGATTTGCCGATGGACGTGCTGTTCGGCAAGCCGCCGCGCATGCATCGCGATACCAACCACATCAAGACGCGCGTCGATGTGATCCCGGATCTCAGCGGCATCGGCATGGATGAAGCGCTGATGCGCGTGCTGCGCCTGCCTACCGTGGGCAGCAAGAGCTTTCTGATCACCATTGGCGATCGCACGGTCGGCGGCTTGTGCACGCGTGACCCGATGGTGGGGCCGTGGCAAGTGCCGGTGGGCGATTGCGCGGTGACATTGATGGATTTCGAAGGCTATCAAGGCGAAGCGATGGCGATGGCCGAGCGCGCGCCGGTGGCGTTGCTGAGCAGCGCCAACGCTGCACGCCTTGCGGTGGGCGAGGCCATTACCAACCTCGCCGCTGCACCGATCGAGGAGCTGGGCGAAATACGCCTCTCCGCCAACTGGATGGCGGCGGTCAATCATCCTGGCGAAGACGCTGCCTTGTTCGATGCCGTCAAGGCCGTGGGCATGGAGCTGTGTCCCGAGCTCGATATCGCCATTCCAGTCGGCAAGGATTCGCTCTCCATGCAAACCGTGTGGAGCGACGGCGATACATCCCAGCGCACGGTTGCGCCGGTATCGCTGGTGATCACGGGTTTTGCGCGCGTAGGCGACGTGCGGCGCACGCTTACGCCCCAGCTCAAGCTCGATCGCGGTGATTCCGATGTGTGGCTGATCGATCTCGGTGGTGGCCGCGCGCGTCTTGGTGGCTCTGCGCTCACGCAAGTGTTCAATCGTGGTGGCGGCGTACCGCCCGATCTGGACGACGCCAAGCGCCTGAAGGCGCTCTTCGCGCTGGTGCAGGAAGCTAATCGCGAAGGCCTGCTGCTGGCCTATCACGACCGCTCCGACGGTGGGGTGATCATCACCCTGCTGGAAATGGCTTTCGCCGGTCATTGCGGCTTGGAAATCACGCTCGATGGATGGGGCGAAGCGGCGCTGCGCGCGCTGTTCAATGAAGAACTCGGCGCCGTGCTGCAAGTGGCTTCCGCCAATCGCGAGGCCTTCGAGGCGCTGCTGATCAAGCACGGCCTGGCCGGCATGAGCAATCGCATCGGCCGTCCGAAGGAAAAGCTCGGCATCAAGGTGTTCCTCGCCGGCGATACCTTGTTCAAATGGAACTGGACGCAGTTGTTCAAGGCTTGGAACGAAACCAGCTACGCGATGCAGCGCCTGCGCGACAACCCGCTCAGCGCGGATGCGGAACTTGAATGGCGCATTGATGATGCCGATGCGGGCATCAGCCCCAAGCTCACCTTCAATCCGGCCGAAGACGTCGCGGCGCCGTATACCAGCAGGGGCGCGCGCCCACGCGTGGCGATCCTGCGCGAGCAAGGTGTAAACGGCCAGGTCGAAATGGCGGCAGCGTTCACACGTGCCGGCTTCGACGCGGTGGACGTGCACATGTCCGATCTCGCCGCCGGCCGCATTACGCTCGATGACTTCCGTGGCTTTGCCGCATGCGGTGGATTTTCCTTCGGCGACGTGCTCGGCGCCGGTCGCGGCTGGGCGGCATCGATTCTCTACAACGACATGTTGCGTGCGCAGTTCGGTGCTTTCTTTGCCGATTCGAGCAAGTTTGCACTTGGCGTGTGCAACGGTTGCCAGATGATGAGCCAGCTCAAGGACATCATTCCCGGTGCGCAGCACTGGCCGAAGTTCCTGCGCAACGCATCCGAGCAATACGAAGCGCGCCTTGCCACGCTCGAAGTACTGGAATCGCCCAGCATCTTCTTCAAAGGTATGACCGGCTCGCGCATTCCCGTGGTGGTTGCACATGGCGAAGGTCGGGTGAACTTCCCGCAATCGTGCAGCCCTGCCAAAGCAGGCAGTGCGGTCCGTTTCGTGGACAACCGCGGCAAGCCCACCGATCATTACCCGCTCAATCCCAACGGTTCGCCCGGTGGTCTTGCGGGCTTCACCGCCGCGGATGGGCGTGTGACGATCCTCATGCCGCATCCGGAGCGCGTGTTCCGCACGGTGCAGATGAGCTGGCATCCGGAAAGCTGGGGCGAGGATTCGCCATGGATGCGCATCTTCCGTAACGCTAGGGTGTGGTGCGGCTGAGGCCACCCCCTTTACGAGGCGGATGGCCGGCGTGGTCGCTGGTCATCGCCTTCGGGGTAGTGCTTGCGTGTGTGCCGTGGTGGGTTGGTTTGCCGCTGTTGCTGGGTATGGCGGCTATCCAGATTGCGCATGTGCCACGCCTGCAGCGTTATACCGGCACGCTGCGCTATGCGCTGCGTTGGGGCTTGGCCGGTCTATTAGTGGCCAGTTATCGCGCCTATGACGATCACAAGCTCGGTCTTACGTTGACGCTGTTGGCGGCGCTGGCAGGGTTTTCGCTGCTGGTGCTGCTGGAGTCATGGCAGGATCGCAAACCGCAGCGCAACGCTGCCGTGGCTGCGGCATCACCGGATTGGAGCGAGCTGGCGCTTGCGCCAATTGGACCTGCGGACACCTTGATCGAGCTCGCGCCGCCGCATTGGCGTGCGTTGGAAGGCGATGGGAACGATGAGCTGCCGCCCGACATCACGAGACTAGGCACAGGCAACTATCGTGTTGGTACCGGCGCACTCATCAAAGACGTGGAAGCGCAGTTTTCCGTGGCGCCCGGGAAGGGTTGGCTTGCATGGCACATGGCGGCACGACGCGGCGTGGTGCTGTACGATCGCGCTCGCGGCGTGCAATACCGGTTACGCGGCTGGCAACTGTACGGCTGGCATGTGGACGAAGCCTGGCTGAGCCGCAGTGACGATCAGCCGCCGTCGGCGTTGTCGCATGTGTTGGGGCAGGATCAGCGCGAAGAGTAAGGACACAATTACTCAAGATGCCTGAAGTACCTCACCGTCATTCCGGCGCAGGCCGAGGTGCTTCACAACAGCGAAGTTGGTCAATCCAGTTCAAATAACCGTCCGAAGGACACAAGATAATTTTTGAGTGCTGCGCACAACGTGTTGAAACTGGATTCTGGCCTGCGCCGGAATGACGTTCGCTTCGGTTGAAGTCAGTACGATCGGAATCACATGCCAGCTCCCTCGCCATCCCAGCCGTTACTCAGTGTCATCATCGTTTCCGCCGACAGCGGTCCGAGCCTGCGTGATTGCGTCAAAAGCGTGCTGGCATGCACAACGCCGCTGGAGGTGCTGCTGATCGACAATGCATCGTCCGACGGCATTCCGCAGGCGATTGCGCGTGCACGGGAAGGTGATCCGCGCATCAATGTGATCTACAACCACGCCAACCTTGGCTTTGGCCCGGCAGTGAATCGTGCTGCGGCTAAAGCACGCGGTAAAGCGTTTTTGATCCTTAATCCGGACTGCCTCATCGATCAGGCCGCATTGCAGCGCTTGTTGGACATATTGGCGACAGAAGAGAAGGTTGGGCTGGTGGGTGCGGTGGTATGCGATGGGCAAGGTGTGCCCGATCCGGCGTCGCTTCGTCACGATCCGCTGCTGGGCCGCGCGCTCGCCACCATGTTCAAGCGCGACGGTGGCGTGCATGTGGAAACGATTCCCGATCATGTCGTGGAAGCCGAAGCCGTTTCCGGCGCCGTCATGTTGATGCCACAGCGCGTGTTCGAATGGTTGAACGGTTTCGACGAAGCGTATTTCCTGCATTGCGAGGATCTCGATCTGTGCCGTCGCGTGCGTGACGGAGGCTGGCGTGTGCTGCTGGCCGGTGATGTGCGCGTGCTGCACGGTAAAGGCGGATCGAGCCGGCATCGTCCCGTGTTCGTGAGTTATCACAAGCATCGAGGCATGTGGCGGTGGTTTTACAAGTTCGATCCTGCCGCACGCAAACCGCATGTCGCGGCCGTGGTATGGCTTGGCATATGGGCGCACTTTTTGCTGAAAATTCCAGGGCAATGGTTGCGGATGGCTAGGCGATGAGCGCCGCGTCGCGCGTGAGCGTGCTGGCGACCGTCGGGTTGCTGCTGATGACGGCGGTGTGGGGTTCCACCTTCGTGCTGATCAAGGGTGTGCTCGATCACATGTCCGTGGCGGATTTTCTCGCCGTGCGTTTCGTGGTGGCGGCCATGGCGATGTTCGCGCTGTTTCATCGGCAAGTGGCGCACATGCCGCGTCGTCAGCTGGTGCGCGGCGTGATGCTGGGCGTCTTGTACGGTGTTGGACAACTGCTGCAGACCTGGGGACTTGCGCTGATTTCACCAAGCGTCAGCGGCTTCGTCACCGGCATGTACGTGGTGTTTACGCCGATACTTGCCACGCTGCTGCTGCGCCAACGCACGCCGGTCACGGTGTGGCTGGCGGTCGGCCTGGCTACGTTAGGTCTGGCCCTGCTATCACTCAATGGTTTTTCGGTGAACGCAGGTGTTTGGCTCACGCTCGCCTCCGCGTTGCTCTACGGTTTGCACATCGTCGCGCTGGGGCAATGGTCGCGTGCTGACGAAGCCTTCGGGTTGTCCGCCGTGCAAATGGCCGCCATCGCAATCATCTGCCTGCTCGCCACCGCCGGTCACGGCGGCCCGATGCTGCCGCCCGATCGCGGTGCGTGGCTGGCGGTGCTGTACATGGCGCTGGTCGCTGGTGCTGGTGCCATGCTCATGCAGACCTGGGCGCAGGCCCATCTTCCCGCTACGCGCGCGGCCATCGTGATGACCACCGAGCCGGTCTTTGCCGCAGCGTTCGCCGTCGCATTCGGCAGCGATGTGCTCACCTGGCGCATGCTGTGCGGCGGTGGGCTGGTGTTGGCTGCGATGTATCTGGTCGAACTGACACCGCGCCGTGAACCGCCAGCCGAAGCATTACATCACGAGGTATAAGCACCGGCGCGCAGGCGTGCACACTCACTTGCGTGCATGGGGTTGCATGGCAATCCGGACCAGGTACACCACGATCACGATATTGCCGATCAGGGCGCCCACTTTAAGCCAGTTGAACTTGTGGAATACCTCGTACGCTTCCACTGGAACCAGCGAGCCGGTGGCGATCACAGTGAACCATTCGGCCCAATGTTTGCGCAGCCACAAGCCCGTGCCTTCCGTGGCGAAAATAGCGGCATAGCCGAGCGCTACGATGCCGATTGCGATGAATTTGCTCGGGCCCATTTCCTCCAGCAAACCGACCAGGCGCCAGCGCAGGCCGTGGGTGTCCTGCAGCGGCAGGTTTTCCAGCAGGTGAATCAGGTGATCGAAGTTTTCCTCGCGGCGCAGGCCAAACGCCACGGACGCGATGAAGACCAGGCACACCGTCTTGATCGCCTTGTAGATGGCAATCACGCGCAAGCCGAAACTGTGTCGCGCCTCGATCTCGGAAATGGGTTTGGTCATGCGTCAGTAGCCGCTGGCATCGATGGCCCAGGTCAACGCCAAAAGTGTAATTGGTGGGAGATATAAAAAGGCCACGTCGTAATGCGGACATGGCCCGGCTTTTTCCAGGGTGACCAAAGGCAGGTAAGGCGTGATTCTCAGCAGCAACGCCCGCCCGTGCCCTTGTAGCGGGCGACTTGGCGATCCCGGAAAAACTCCGCGTAGGTGGGAATTTTCCGCTCTGGATGGTGCGTGCGCAGGTGCGTGACATAGACCTCGTAGTCAGGCACGCCGCAACTGAGCCGGGCGGTCTGCACCAATCGTTGCCAGATTCTCAGCAGTGTCATGGGTCAAATACTCCCGCTCGCGAGGCTTGCCAAGGCTACGCGGGGTGCTTCGTGTGCCGTTGGCGCGCTGGCGCGCAAAGCCTTGATGATGGCGTAAATGCTGAAGCCAAGCATGGTCAGCACCAGCAGAATGAACACCGCCGTGAGCGTGGCGTCCACGGCATTGTTGGTGATGATGCGCTGCATTTCACCCAGATTCTTGGCTGGCGCCATCAAGGTGCCTTCTTGCATGGCTTGTGTGTACTTCTGCGCGGCAGCGGTAAAGCTGATCGGGCCAATCACCTTTTCGAAGCCGGCCGTGAGCGTGCAGATGACCAACCATAATGCGGGAATGCCCGGTACCCATGCATAGCGCTCGCGCTTGAGCTTCACCGTCACCACGGTGGCAAGCATCAGCGCGATCGCCGCCAGCATTTGATTGGCGATACCAAACAACGGCCACAGCGTGTTGATACCGCCCAGCGGATCCACCGCGCCCTGGTACAGGAAATAACCCCACAGCGCCACACAAATCGTGGTGGCAAGTATGTTGCCGATCCATGATTCGGTGCCCTTCAAGGGTTCGTGCACGAGGCCGGCGATTTCCTGGATCATGAAGCGGCCCACGCGCGTGCCGGCATCCACCGTAGTGAGAATGAACAGTGCTTCGAACAGGATCGCGTAGTGATACCAGAACGCGACCATGCCTTCGCCGGGGAGAATGTTGTGCAGCAGTTGTGCCATGCCCACCGCCAGGGTGGGCGCGCCACCGGCGCGACCGAGCACCGTGGTTTCGCCGATTTCGTGCGCGGTGCGTACGAGTTCGTCCGGCGTGACCACAAAACCCCATTGGCTGATCACGGTAGCCGCGTGCTCGACCGTGGTGCCGACGATCGCCGCCGGTGAATTCATCGCGAAATACACGCCCGGATGCAGTGACGCCGCAGCGATCAACGCCATGATCGCCACGAATGCTTCCATCAGCATGCCACCGTAGCCGACCATGCGTGCCTCACCTTCATTTGAAAGCAGCTTTGGTGTCGTGCCCGAGGCGATGATCGAATGCCAGCCTGACACCGATCCGCATGCGATGGTAATGAACAGGAATGGGAAGAGTTGCCCCTGGAACACCGGGCCGGTGCCATCAATGAAACGCGACACGGCCGGCATCTGCATTTGCGGCGCGGCGAAGATGATCGCAATCGCCAACAGCAGGATCGTGCCGATCTTCAGGAACGTGGATAGGTAATCGCGTGGCGCCAGCAGCAACCACACCGGCAACACCGAGGCGATATAACCGTAGATGATCAGCAGCCAGGCCAGCGATTTGGCGTCGAAATCGAACAACGACGCCAGTGCAGGCGTCGCTGCCACGTGCGCACCGTAGGCGATGGATGCCAGCAGCAGCACCAGGCCGATGAGCGAAACTTCCAGGATGCGACCCGGCCGCAGCCAGCGCAGATACACGCCCATCAACAGCGCGATGGGAATCGTGCAAGCCACCGAGAACGTGCCCCATGGGCTGTGCGTGAGCGCCTTCACCACCACCAGCGCCAGCACGGCCAGCACGATCATCATCAAGGCCAGCAGGCCGAACATGGCGACCACGCCGGCCAGCGGACCCAGTTCTTCACGCAGCATGTGGCCGAGTGATCGGGCGTCGCGGCGCACGGACAAACCCAACACCATGAAATCTTGCACCGCACCACCCAGCACCACGCCGAACAATATCCACAAGGTGCCGGGCAGATAGCCCATCTGTGCCGCTAGCACCGGCCCTACGAGCGGCCCGGCGCCGGCAATGGCCGCGAAATGGTGACCGAACACCACCCATTTGTCGGTGGGTACGTAGTCCAACCCGTCATTGCGCAGCACCGAGGGTGGCGCGCGGCTGGGATCCATCTGCAGCACGCGGTGCTCGATGAATTTTCCGTAGAAGCGGTAGCCGATCAGGAAAATCGCCACGGCCGCGGCAACCAGCCAGATCGCGTTGATCGGCTCGCCGCGTTGCAATGCGATGACCGCCAGGCATGCTGCGCCGATGATGGCAAGGATGGCCCAGATGATCTTGCCTAGCGTGCTGGTAGGCCTTGCCGCTGTGGTTTCCATGAAAGCTCTCCGGGTCAAGACTTCATGCGCCCACCCAGGACGTGCTCCAGCCATGCCGTCCGGCTGGCGCGGGATTCTGTCTGATCCCTAGGGTCGTCCTGTCGGCGCTGTGGGTCAATAGCTGCGGTCTGAAAGGGCGACGTGGCCAGGTTTGAAGCGTTACGTCGCGTAATGTTTGAATCCGCAGACCACCGACGGTTATCCGTGAATGATGCATGGCTCGCACGGCGTGGTCGTGCAGATATCATCCAGGCATGACGAGGGCCATGACCTTCTAAACGAGCGGGCGTCTAGATGATGTTGGCAGAGCGACAGCCGAGTCGTCGCGTGAGCTTTTCCTGATGCGTGCGTCTCGCTTCGCTTCCTACGATCACGTGGGTCTTCCATCACGTGAATCGATGTGGACGGCTTGGATTCGCGCCACGTCGCCCACAGGAGTAAAACCTGCCCTCAGATGGTTTCGTTTCCTGTCCTGCGGAACCATGGGAAGTCTCAGGAAGGTAAAGACGCGGATGTCGAATGTTTCACGGAGAGCGGACATTTCCCGCCACGTCCGTTTGAGATAGGGTCTATTCCAGGGCCGCGTTGCGAGAGGTTGGCATGATTCGCGAAATTCTTAAGATGGGTGATCCGCGCCTGCTTCGTGTTGCGCCGCCGGTGCCCGAAAGCATGATCGGCAGCGCCCAGTTGGATGCGCTCATCGCCGACATGTTCGAAACCATGCACGCCGCTGGCGGCGTCGGTTTGGCTGCGCCGCAGATCGGTGTCGATCTGCAATTGGTGATCTTCGGCTTCGAACATTCCGAACGGTATCCGGATGCACCGTCGGTACCGCAGACCATTCTGCTCAACCCGGTCATCACCCCCTTGTCACAAGACATGGAGGAGGGCTGGGAAGGTTGTCTTTCCGTACCGGGCCTGC
This sequence comes from Dyella monticola, assembly GCF_003363155.1. Taxonomy (GTDB): domain Bacteria; phylum Pseudomonadota; class Gammaproteobacteria; order Xanthomonadales; family Rhodanobacteraceae; genus Dyella_B; species Dyella_B monticola. The sequence continues at coordinate 305,279 of NZ_QRBE01000003.1, forward strand.
GCGGTGCGGTCAACCGCTATTCGCTCATCCGCTACGAAGGCATCGACCCCAAAGGCGAGCGCATCGACCGCACGGCAGAGGGTTTCCATGCACGCGTGGTACAGCATGAATGCGATCACCTAATCGGCCGCCTTTATCCCTCGCGCATTACCGACTTCACCAAGTTTGGTTTTACCGAGGTGCTGTTTCCTGGGATGGATGTGCAAGCCGACGAGTGATTCGCTCGCACGCTTTCATCTGAAGCCTTGCGGTCGCGCTTGATGAGGGCGGGTTTTACCGCAAATCTTCGGTAAGACGACGGGCTCAGCCTGGTTGCGGATGCAACAGGAACCAGCCAAGACAGACCACACCCGCCACGATGCAGTAGGTGCCGAACGACGTCAGCCGTCCACGCCCTTCGAAATAGCGCATCAGGAAACGCAGGCTGAGCCATGCCGCGATCGCGGTCAGCACGCCGCCGAGGAAGGCATCGCCCAATTGCTCAGGAGCCTTGAAGAGTTTGGGAATTTCCAGCAATCCTGCAGCGAGAATGATGGGTGTGCCGAGCAGGAAGGAAAACTCCGCCGCTTTTTCCTTGTCCAGCCCCGTGGCGGAACCGGCGATCATGGTGAGACCGCTGCGGGAGAAGCCCGGAATCAAGGCGCCGATCTGCGCCAGCCCGATCAGAAATGCCTGGCGGAAGTTGAGCTTCTCCGGCGCCTTGTGTTGACGCGTGCGCTCCAATCGGTCACCGAGCCACAGCAGCAGGCCATTGGCGATGAGCGCCACTGCGACGATGCGCAGGTCCTTGAACAGCGCTTCCAGGCGCTTTTCCAGCAGCAGGCCCACCACGCAAGCGGGAATCGTGCCGATGATCAACGCCCACATCAGATGGCCTTCGTCGTTCTTCTTTCCTCTAAGCGTGGCCGCGAAGCCGCCGACCAACGCAATCCAGCGATGCCGGAAATAGCCCAGCAGCGCCAGCGCCGTGCCTAGATGCAAGGCCACAAGAAAGGGGATGAGCTGAGGCGCATGCTTGTCGATATGAAGCCCGAACAGGCCAGGTACCAGCAGGGTATGACCGAGGCTGCTGACGGGGAAAAGCTCAGTCACGCCTTGCAGCACGCTCAGGAAGATCAGAAACCACAAGCTCACGCGTCGATCCTTACTTGGGTGGCAGGGACGGATCGCAGGCGGCGTGGCTTGCCCGGGCTGCGATTAAGCCGTCATTATCAAGGACAAAGATGAGCGAAATGCAAATAGGGATGATCCATGGCGGGTGCAGAGGCGGCACGGGCGACTGATTTACGCAATCCTGACATTGATCTGCTGCGCGGCCTATCCATTCTACTGGTGGTGTTGCACCACATCGGCCTGCGCATCCCGCTCACGCACGGCATTCTGGCGGAGTACGTTCCGAGATTCGTGCTGGGTGCGCTCAACTACAACGGCTACGAAGCCGTATTCATGTTTTTTGTGATCTCCGGGTTTTTGATCACCCGCAATACGTTGCGGCGTTATGGCAGCCTGGGGCAGATGGATGCGCGCGATTTCTATGCGCGTCGCTTTGCGCGCATTGTGCCGTGCCTCGTCGTCCTGCTGCTCGTGCTGAGCGCGTTGCATCGGTTGGGCGTGGAGGGCTACGTGATACACAGAGCAGGGCAATCGTTGCCGCGCGCTTTGTCGGCCGCGCTGGGTTTGCACCTGAACTGGTACGAGGGGCATTACGGTTACCTGCCTGCAAACTGGGACGTGCTTTGGTCGCTGTCGATCGAAGAGATGTTCTACCTTGCCTTCCCGATCGCGTGCCTGATGATTCGGCGGACATCGGTGTTGCTGGTGCTGCTCACGGTATGCGCATTGACGCTGCCGTGGTCGCATGCCGCGTTGAAGGACAACGAGATCTGGCAGGAAAAAGCGTATCTGCCCGGCATGGCCGCCATCGCCATCGGCGTGGTGGGCGCGATGCTCGCCGATCGCTGGCCATTGCACGGGGCGTGGAGCCGGCGGGCGTGGCGGCTGGCAGGCGGTGCAGGCATCGTGGCGGTGCTCTTCGCCGGGGCATGGATATGGTCGCTGCTTCGCGATGGCTATCTGCTGATGCTCACCATCAGTGTCATGGTTTTACTGGTAAGTTCGCGCGGCGGGCACGCACAAGCATGGCGCGGCCTGCGCTGGCTGTGTTCATTTGGACGGCTAAGTTACGAGATCTATCTTAGCCACATGTTCGTTGTACTGACGGCTGTGCGCGTCTTCCACGCGTACGGATCAAACATGAAGTGGGGTGTGCTGTGGTACGCGCCGACCGTCTTTGCCTGTTGGCTGCTGGGGTTGGGCGTGGACCGGCTGCTGTCCACGCCGTGCGAACGATGGTTGCGCTTTCGCTTGATGAAGCGCCCCCCATCCGGGCTGCCGATCATGCCGCCCCATCCGGCGAGTGAGTGATGGGACGGCAGCCGATTCAATCGGACGACTTCACTTTGAGCTGTTGCGTCAGGGTCGCGAGCTTGGCTTTCATGTCGTCAGGCGAGTGCGTTCCCTGCGTGGCGTAGAAGGCGGTGTAGAGCTCTGAAGGCTCGGTGGCCCCTGGCGGGTCGATCACGGTGGCGATATCCATCTCGTCGCCGTCGTTATAGGGCGCGCCGTCGTACGGATGCTGCTTGTGCGCCAGTTTGCCCCAGGCTTGTTTGAAGTCGTCGTCCAAGTCGGCGCTGGGTGCGATATGGCGCTTGATGCTGATGCGGTCCGGATCGGTGGCATTCATGCGGATTTGCACCACTGCCGTTTGCAGGGTGAGCGCACCGTGGTTCGGGTAGTAACCCACGCCGACCTCAAGCATGTTGTCCGGCGTGACGCTTTGCAGTGTCGAAGGATAATCGAAGGCGATGTTACCCGATTGATAGCTGAAGCGCTTGCCGTAATCGAAGTCGATGCGGGCATCCTTCAAGACGTCGGGAAGCAATGACGGTTCGGCGAGGAATTCCTTCCATTGCGCCAGCGTGCCGCCGTAGTCGACGTTGAGGAAAGCGGTGAGCGCCTGCAAGTCGATTATGCTGTCATGCGTGACCACCGAAGGGGCCATCCGCAGCATGATCGCGTAGCCATCCGGCACCGGCAGCGCAAACACCACCATTTGCGCATTGATGTACGGCAGTGACCACACGGACACCTTCCAGTGCCGCTTCCAACTGTCGGTATAGGTGGTATGGGTCGTGGGGTCGCCCATGGATGTGATCTTGATCTTCTCCGGGCCGATCGGGCGGGCCCAGTAGCCGGTCTTTAGGAGCAGCCCCATCATCCGCTTGGGGTCGTCGTAGAACGTGGCTGCTGCCATATCGTCCGGACGGCGCAGATGCACCAGGAAGTTGTGGCCGACGTAGCCGTTGGCGACATAACCGTTTCCAGTGAGCGGAACACGGCTCAGTTCGTGTCCGGTGTACACCCATTGATCGCTGCGATCGCGAACGATCAATTCGGGGAACAGGCTTACTTCGGGCGCATCGTGAAGAATGTGGTTGGAACCGGCACCGTGTGGAAACAGTTCGCCCGCCTGCTGTTGCAACAGCGCTTTCAACTGATCCTCGTTGTTGCGGTAGAAGAGCTTCAGATACGTGGCGTTGAAATCCGCGTAGCTGGCAGGCAAGGGAAATTCCGCCTTGAACGTTCCGTTCTGATCGTCTTCCATCACGTCCAATTGATAGGACACGCGTTTGTCGATCGTGGCCTTGTCATCCGGCGCGTTCAGCACTTCGCCGATCGGCAAGGCGTAGTTGAGGTTCTCGTTCGGCGATTTCATCAACACGACGCCGATCACCTTGCCATCCTGATCGAGCAGCGGGCCGCCGCTGTTGCCCGGCGAGGCGGCTGCGGAAAAGCGCATCCATTTCCAGCGACCGTTTTCGTCTTCCGGCGTATCGGAGGTATAGAGACCGTCGCGGATCACCACGCCCGTGCCGAGTGCATTGCCCACGGCGTACACCAGGCTGTTCAAAGCGGGCTTCGTATTGGTTTCCAGCGCGGCGTTGCCGCTGGGTTGTTCCTTCAGCGAGAACATGACGAAGTCTTGCTGCAGGGAAAATTTCTCGATCTTGTCGATGGCGTACACGTGTCCGCTGGCATCGCGCAGCGCAGGTGGCCCGGTAAGGTCGCCCACCGCAACCAGCAACACATGGCCCGCGGTGACGTAATGGTTATGTCCCAATGCGAACGCGGTGCCGACGGAAAAATATTTGTCGGTGCGTTCCTGGTAAGGCAGCAGATCGAGCGGTAGCGGTTTTTCGTAGGTAAGCGGATCGTTCGCCTCCCTGGGAATCACCACTTCGAAGGTGGCCGCGTCGATTTTTGCGACCAATGAGGGATCAGGGCTGGCAGCATGGGCGCGTTGCGCTGAGCCCAGTAGTAAAAGTGCGGCCAGACCGAAGCCGCTTATCGTTGAGAAGACGTTTCGAACCCAGCCACTCACTATCAGCATACACTCCCTCTCTAGTACCCCGCTCGGCATAGAGCCGATGTCCGCTCCAGATACTGACACAGTGCGGTTAAGCGGGGGAGGGTAGGTCAGGCGTTAACGGAACAGGTTGATGGTGTCGCGCAGTTCGATCGTGGCGTTGCGCGCGGCCTGGGTGAAATCCGTGCCGTTGCCGGCGTAAAGAATCGCGCGGGAGGAGTTGATCATAAGCCCGCTGCCCGCCGCCGTGCGGCCGTTGCGGACCACCGCCTCCACGTCACCGCCTTGCGCGCCGATGCCCGGCACCAGCAGCGGGATGTCACCGATCAAGGCGCGCACCTGGGCCAGTTGTTCCGGCCAGGTGGCGCCGGTCACCAGCGCACAGTTGCCGTGCGTGTTCCATTCCTGCGCAATGAGGCGGGCGACATGCTGGTACAACGGCTTGCCGCCGACATCCAGATCCTGCAGATCGGCCGCGCCCGGGTTGGACGTGTGACAAAGCAGAATCACGCCCTTGTCGGCACGGTCGAGGAAAGGCTGGATGGAGTCGCGCCCCAGATAAGGGTTCAGCGTGACGGCATCCGCACCGTAGCGTTCGAACGCTTCGGTGACGTAATGCTGTGCGGTGCTGCCGATGTCGCCGCGTTTGGCGTCGAGAATCACCGGAATACCGGGATGCTTGACGTGGATGTGTGCGATCAGACGCTCGAGTGTGTCCTCCGCGCGCAATGCGGCGAAGTGCGCGATCTGCGGTTTGTACGCGCAGACGAGGTCGGCAGTGGCGTCGACGATGGCGCTCACGAATTCGAACACGGCATCCGCACGATCTTTCAGATGCGCGGGAAATTTCGCGGGTTCGGGATCGAGGCCGACGCAGACCAGGGAGTTGTTGCCGGCCCATGCGGCTTGCAGGGATTGCATGAAGTGCATCGGAAATGTCTCCTTATCGCTCGCTGCCGTTTTCGACCCGATCAGGGGCGCTGCTTACCGAACCGCCGTCATTCCCGCGGAAGCGGGAATCCATCTCGCATTGATGCATCTGTTGAAATGGATTTCCGCTTTCGCAGGAATGACGACTTTGAGGGTCTGTGCCGCCGTACTGCGACCTTGGACCTTCACCTCGGCCCTTTCTCGGAGGAGTGACGCAGTAGAGTGCGGTCTCAGGCCAGCTTTTTGTACTTCACGCGATGCGGCTTCGCCGCTTCATCACCCAGGCGGCGCTTCTTGTCCGCTTCGTATTCGTTGTAGTTGCCAGGGAAGAACTCCACGTGCGAGTCGCCTTCGAATGCAATGATGTGCGTGGCGATACGATCGAGGAACCAGCGATCATGCGAAATCACCATCGCGCAGCCCGGGAACTCCAGCAGGGCATCTTCCAGTGCCCGCAAGGTTTCGATATCCAGGTCGTTCGACGGTTCGTCGAGCAGCAGCACGTTGCCGCCCTGTAGCAGCGTTTTGGCCATATGCAGACGGCCACGTTCACCACCGGACAGATTGCCCACGATCTTCTGCTGATCGGTGCCCTTGAAGTTGAAGCGGCCGATGTACGCGCGCGATTGGATTTCGAAATTGCCGATGGTGAGGATGTCCGATCCGCCCGAGACTTCCTGCCACACGTTGTTTTTCGCATCGAGCGCGCCGCGCGACTGATCGACGTAGGCGAGCTTCACGGTATGGCCGATCTTCACTTCGCCGTTGTCGGGCTTCTCCACGCCAGTGATGAGCTTCATCAGCGTGGATTTTCCCGCGCCGTTCGGACCGATCACACCGACGATGGCGCCCGGTGGCACCTTGAACGACAAATCGTCGATCAAGAGGCGATCGCCGAAGGACTTGCTGACGTTCTTGAACTCGATCACTTCCTGACCCAGGCGCTCGCCCGGCGGAATGAAGACTTCGTTGGTTTCGTTGCGACGCTGGTATTCAACCGAATTCAGCTCTTCGAAGCGGTTCAAGCGCGCCTTGCCCTTGGACTGGCGGCCCTTGGCGGCAGAGCGCACCCACTCCAGTTCCTTCTCGATCGCCCTCTGGCGGGATTTTTCCTGCTGTGCTTCCTGCTTCAGGCGCTGGTCTTTCTGTTCCAGCCACTCGGTGTAGTTGCCCTTCCACGGAATGCCGCGGCCGCGGTCGAGTTCGAGAATCCACTCGGCGGCGTTGTCGAGGAAGTAGCGATCATGGGTGACAGCCACCACGGTACCCGGGTAATCCTGCAGGAAATGCTCCAGCCACTCGACCGATTCGGCGTCCAAATGGTTGGTGGGCTCATCCAGCAGGAGCATGTCGGGCTTGGACAGCAACAGGCGGCACAGCGCGACGCGGCGCTTTTCACCGCCGGAGAGCGGGCCGATCGTGGCATCCCACGGCGGCAGGCGCAGCGCGTCGGCGGCCACTTCGAGCTGGCGCTCGAGCGCATGCGCATCGTTCACGGCCAGCACGTTTTCCAGCGCCTGCTGCTCGGCGGCGAGCTTGTCGAAATCCGCGCCTTCTTCGGCGTAAGCGGCATAGACCTCTTCCAGGCGCTTCTGCGCGTCGAAGATCACCGAGACGCCTTCTTCCACCGCCTGGCGCACGGTTTTCTCCGGATCCAGTTCCGGTTCCTGCGCCAGATAGCCGACCTTGATACCCGGCTGCGGACGGGCCTCACCCTGAAAATCCTTGTCGACGCCAGCCATGATGCGCAGCACCGTGGACTTGCCCGCGCCGTTCAAGCCCAGCAGGCCGATCTTGGCGCCGGGAAAGAAGCTCAGCGAGATGTCTTTGATGATCTGGCGCTTCGGGGGGACGATCTTGCTGACCCCATTCATGGTGTAGATGTATTGCATGCTGGCTCCGTTGGCGTGCGCGTGGCTGGCCCGTGGGGGACAGGCGACGCGCAAGGGCGTGGGTTCTCAAGCCCCGTAGTATAGCCGTTTATGGGTAAGCGCCGGTGACAGCCGCGTGTGGTTCGCCGCCCGATTACCGGCCGATAGCGGCTTGTTCGCCGCTTTTCGCGCATGCCACGGCAGGAACCGGCGTGTACCGATTGTCAGCCGGCTGGTAATCGGTTGGAGCACGCCTCTTTGGGGTGCGCGTAAAAGAGCGTTTGAAGTACACCGGCCTTCGGCTGCCCCTGACGTAGCACGGGCATGAAAAAGTGAAGTTCAGGGAGAACGGAGTGCGCGTACCTTCAAGGGGTGCGCGAGGGTAGTCGCGATGCGCCACTACAAGCACGGCATCAGCAAACGTGACCTGCACAGCACGCGCACATCGCTACAGCGCTTGCATGACCGGCGACTTCAAGCGGAAGAATTCTGTGCATCGCTGAGTTCAACCATGGCGTCGCCCAGTTCTTCGGTCGCGGATTGGAAGCTGGCATCGGCATCTCTAAGCCTTTCATGCGCGGCAGTGAGCCTGTCATCGGCATCGATCAGTTGACCGGATACAAGGTCGAATTGTGCGTCGGCATCTCGGTACGCTGCTTCAAGATTAGGTAAGTCATTCTCTATATTGAGCCTTTCTTCCGCTGAGAGGTTTTCGTGCTGAAGAGATGCTCTTGCTTGGGTAAGGCGGCGGCTTGCTGCATCAACCGCCTCATTGGCGCTATTGAAGGAGGAATCCGCGTTGTCGTATGCGTTGGTCGCCGCGACAACTTCCTCATCAGCCTCGCGAAATTCTCTCTCGGCGTCTCCAACTCGCGCCCGGGCCTCGCCAAGTCGCGCTTTAGCCTGCTGGATTCGATGAGCGCGAACCTCTTTGGAGGGATCCACGCCGCCCTTCAACCCGTCAACAACATTCCACCCGCCCGCGTCATCGCTCATCGCCTGTTTGGACGTCTGTTTGAGCACACCCGTTTGTGGATCGCGCGTATAGAGGGTTTGCGGTACGCCCGCCTTCGCGATGCCTTTGACGTAGTAGGCTGTCGAATCGCCCGGCAAGCTTACGCTGGTGGGGTGATCGGACGAGACGAATGTCGACGCCATGCCAGAGGGCTGTCCTGTTCGTGGCGTGGTCGAAAAACCGGCGGTTTCCGGCGGGGTTACCGACACGGGAGCAGCCTTGGTGGAGCCGCTGCCTTCGTTGGCCCCTGACTCCTTCGTGCTGGTGTGAACCGATTCCGGACTGACCTCCGGATGAATATTGATCCTGAACATGACAAGCGTGCTTCCTGCAAAATAGGTAAGCCAACGATAGAGATACCGCGCGCAACGTGGTGGTACATGGTTAGCGCTGCGGCACTCTCGCTGTGATGCGTCAATGCATCACAAGGATTTGTTCCAGTTGTTCACGCCATAGCGCGCCCAATGGAGCTGCGTATTACCGGCATTGTTCGGGTCGTCGACGTCCATCGGATTGCCAGGTTTGCTGGGATCGAGCGTGGAGTGTTCTTTTTGCAGAGCTTGTATGAGGGGGTAGCCGTAGTCGACGCCGACAGACAAACGAGGGTGGATTTTCGCCAAGCCTGCCGAAAGGAGATCGATGCCTAACGAGAAAGCGCCATCGTCCTGTTGGGATTTTGTTTTTCCCAAAAATATTCCCGCCAGGCCCGAGGCGAATGGTAGAGGCATATAGTCCATTACCCGAATGGCTTTCTTTTTGGTGACGTCGCTATTGGACGTAATATCGAAATCCGCATCCTCTTTGTCGTGCCGTTGGTTGATGGCGGCGAGGCTGCCGAAAGGATCGTTATGAATCTCCTTCTGATCGAACGAGACAGGATACGTAAAACCGTTTTTTATCCACTGCCAAGTTACATTCGCCTTTTCAAAAAAGCCGTCGGCTCTAAGGGTCCCTAGCACGCCAGGCCCTCCCGCGCGCCCATTGACGTCGTTTTCGGAGAAATGCTTTACGGCAAAATCTGTCAGGCCATCATCCTTGTTTCCACAAAGCTTGGTGCCCCAATGGTGAGTGAAGTCATCCTGGTCGGCGAACGTCGTTACCGGCCTGTCCTCCCCGCGGAAATACGTCAGAACCCGATCTTTACCGACAATGACGAGGCCGTCGTTGGATTGGTATCCATTGAACGCGAAGGGATAGACCTTGGGCGGATCGCTGTCATTGGGATCGGGGTTGAAGGCGCGCTTGGCCAGGGCATAACTTTTATCGTCCAGCTCGCCCAGGGCATGCTGCATATCGATGTCGAGCATGGCACGTAACTTGGAAACGTTGCGCGCCTCATCGCCATGCGCCTTATAAAACTGGTCGATCTTATTCTTGTAATAAGTCTTGAAGTCCAGGTCGCTTAGCGAATCATAAAACGCATGGGAGTCGATCACGTCTTTTTCATCCGTGGCCGATTGCTTCGGATCGTTACTGGTGGAGATATGAAAGCGCTTCGACTCTTTTGAAATCAGCGTGTACAGGTTGCCATAAGCGATTTGGGATAACGGTGTGGAATGGATGAGGCGACCCACACCCGCCTCTTTATCCGTAGGCGGGTACGCCGGACCTGCCCTGCTCGGCACCTTCTCGTTGATGGGCTCATATTCATTCAAATAGGTTTTGTCGGGATCGATCTCTATACCAAAGTGATCCTTGATGAATTGCTTCATGTAGGAAGCGGATTCGCCATGATACGAAGGGATAGTTTCAGCAAGCTGCTGTGATTTGAAAATCAATCCCTCGTTGCGCGACTCAAGGTCTTCCCGCACATCCGGATCCATCGATGAGGTGCTTGGGGCCGTGGCAGGGACATCCACCGAAGATCGGGAAGGTGGCCGGGCGAAAGGGGATGCATTCGCCGTTACAGCGGGCTGGCTCGATGCAGACGACGATCGGCCTGGCGCGGCGGTCGGAAACGTATCGGTATAGGTGGGAGATAAAGCGGGAAGCGTTGCGGATGTGTTGATCATGGTCACTCATCGCATAAGTAAGTATGAAAATGAGGAATGGCCTGTTCTTGCATCCTCGTGCCGATTATCGGGCGTCGACGGGAGCGCCCGGCGCTAACCATGTATTACCGCGTCGTGCGCAGTATCTCTATCGTGGGCTTACCTACTTTGCAGGAGGCATGCTTGTTATGTTCAGGATCAACAGTCACCCGGATATCCATCCGGAATCGGTTCACGCCAGTACGAGAGAGTCAGGGGCCAACGAAGGCAGCGGCTCCACCAAGACCGCACCCGTGTCGGTGGCCTCGCCGGAAACCGCCGGTTTTTCGACCACGCCGCGAACGGGACAACCCACTGGCATGGCGTCGACATTCGTCTCGCCCGATCGCCCCGCCCGCGTAAGCTTGCCGGGCGATTCGACGGCCTACTACGTCAAGGGCAGCTCGAAGGCGGGTGTGCCTCAAGCCCTCTATACGCGCGATCCACAAACGGGCGTACTCAAACAGACGTCCAAACAGGCGGTGAGCGATGGCGGCGGATGGAAAGCTGTTGACGGTTTGAAGGGTGGCCTGAACTACAGCCCTGAAGCGAGAGCGGCCCGACTCCAAGACGCGCAGCATCAATATGACCTGGCTGTGCAGAGATTAGGGCGTGCCCAAAGCGGCCTCCATGAAACCGAGCAAGAATATGAAGCGGCTCAGAACCTCGTTTATCAGGCAAAAGGCCGTGTGGTTACCACCAAAGACAACATCAGGGTCGTAAGTGAAAGGATCAATTTTTGGCAAACAGAAAGAATCAAGGCTCGGAACGATTTGGCCGGAGCCCAAAGCCAGCTCACGTCGATCACAGACTCTGAGAATGCCTCCGCGGCCAGGTTGGTCCACGCGCAATCGCAACTGATAAATGCCTCGCGGTCTCTCAATGTGGCGGAGCGCCGACTCCGAGATGCCAACAACACCATGCAGACCGTGCAGCGCCAACTCGCAGTGAGTCGTCAAGCGTTGATGAGTCATGAAACGGCACTCACTACGGCTGCCGACCAGCTGACGTCGTCCCAGAATGCGCTTCGCACGGCCACTGCTGACGTCAGTGAGGCCTCTGAAGCGTTACGCAACGCCCAGTCGCCGTAGGGTGCGGGCATCGGGCCGTACATAGTACGGTAGGCGGCGACAAACGGGGGTGGTGGCCGTAAGCCCCCTTGGCTATTACACTTTTAAGTCTTGACCCCGCACGCATCCCCATGAGGCCCGAATGTTCCCGAAGCATCAAACGATTGCCGGCTATGACGATGAGCTGGCCAAGGCCATTGCCGACGAGGCCCGCCGCCAGGAGGACCATGTCGAGCTGATCGCTTCGGAAAACTATGCCAGCCCACGCGTGCTGGAGGCCCAAGGTTCGGTACTCACTAATAAATACGCCGAAGGTTATCCGGGCAAGCGCTATTACGGTGGTTGTGAATACGTGGATGTGGCCGAACGGCTCGCGATCGAGCGCCTCAAGCAACTGTTTGGCGCCACCTACGCCAACGTGCAGCCGCACTCGGGCTCGCAGGCCAATCAGGCGGTGTATTTCGCGCTGCTCAATCCCGGCGACACCATCCTGGGCATGAGCCTGGCGCACGGTGGTCACCTCACGCATGGCGCGAAGGTGAATATCTCCGGCAAGCTGATGAATGCCGTGCAATACGGCGTGAACGAACACGGCCTGGTCGATTATGACGAAGTCGAGCGTCTCGCCCTGGAGCACAAGCCGAAAATGATCGTGGCCGGCTTCAGTGCCTACTCGCAGGTGATGGATTGGGCCCGTTTCCGTGCTATTGCCGATAGGGTCGGCGCTTATCTTTTCGTCGACATGGCGCACGTCGCAGGCCTGATTGCCGCGGGCGTCTATCCGAGCCCGCTGCCGCACGCGCACGTGGTCACCTCCACCACGCACAAGACACTGCGCGGTCCGCGCGGTGGTTTTGTCATTGCCAAGGACGCCAGCGAGGAGCTGGAAAAGAAGCTGCAATCCATCGTGTTCCCCGGTATCCAGGGTGGCCCGTTGATGCACGTGATCGCCGCCAAGGCGGTTGCGTTCAAGGAAGCACTGGAGCCCTCGTTCAAGCACTACCAGGCACAGGTTGTGAAGAACGCCAAGGCGATGGCCAAGACGCTGATCGAGCGCGGCTACAAAGTGGTTTCCGGCGGCACCGAAAACCACTTGATGCTGATCGATCTGATCGGGCGCGAAGTGACCGGCAAGGATGCCGAGGCGGCCCTCGGCAAGGCGCACATCACAGTGAACAAGAACGCGGTGCCGAACGATCCCCGCTCGCCGTTCGTAACCTCCGGCCTGCGCGTGGGTACCCCTGCCATCACCACCCGCGGTTACCAGGAAGCGGACGTGGTTGAGCTGACGCAGTGGATCTGTGATGTGCTGGACGCGCCGACCGATGAAAGCGTCATCAAAGCCGTGCGTGAGAAAGTATCCGCACAATGCAAGAAATTTCCGGTTTACGGCTGACAGGCCTGTTCACACGCGCTGATGCATTGCCCTTTCTGCCAGCATGAAGACACCCGCGTGATCGATTCACGCCTCGCCGACGACGGCGCCACCGTGCGTCGTCGCCGCGAATGTCCGCAATGTGGCGAACGCTTCAATACCTTCGAAACGGCAGAGCTGAAGCTGCCGGCGATCGTAAAAAGCGGCGAGCGGCGCGAAAGCTTCGATGAACGCAAGTTGCGCACCAGTTTCGAACGTGCTCTGCAAAAGCGGCCAGTGGCAAGCCACGACGTGGACGCCGCGGTCCGTGCGGTGATCGATGATTTGCGTAAAAGCGGTGAGCGCGAAGTGCCTTCACGCCATGTGGGCGAGCTGGTGATGCGTGAGCTGAAGAAGCTCGACCAGGTGGCGTACGTGCGTTTTGCATCCGTCTATCGCAAGTTCGAAGACGTGCATGCGTTCCGCGAAGAGATCGAAAAGCTGGAGCGTGATTTGCCGGGGCTGGAGAACTTGCAGCTTTCGTTGCTGGGCGAAGCGGCTGCGGCGGCGAAACGTGGGCATCGCAAAGGTTGACTGTTCCGCGGACTGCTCCCACCCCTACGTGCAGTAGGGGTGGAGTGAAGCACAATCGCCATGAAGTGGGGTAGTGGGGCAAGCGCGTGCAACCCCACCCCAACCCTCCTCTGCAAGCACGGGAGGGGATAGATGCACCCGGTGCTCAGCCAAGGCTTTCCAGCCACGCATCATCAGACCCTTCTTCCACGCCTTCAAACAGGAACGTGGACAAGTAGCGCTCACCTGTATCGGGCAACATCGCCAGAATCACGCTACCTTTCTCGGCCTGCTCCGCATATTGCAGCGCTGCCGCCACCGTAGCGCCGGAAGAAATGCCGACGAAAATACCTTCTTCCTTCGCCAACCGGCGCGCGGTGTCGCGCGCAACCACTTCATCCACCGGCAAGTCCACATCGAACACCTTGCGGTTGAGCACTTCGGGGATGAAGTCCGGTGTCCAGCCCTGGATCTTGTGCGGTTGCCAGGGCTTGTCCTGGAGCATAGAAGCGCCAGCCGGCTCGGCGACCACAATCTTCACGTCCGGCCGGGCGACTTTCAGCACCTCGCCTACGCCGGTGAGCGTGCCGCCCGTGCCCCAGCCGGTGACAAAGGCGTCCAGGCGTTTGCCAGCGAAATCACGCAGGATTTCCGCGGCCGTGGTGTTGCGGTGATAGGCGGGATTGGCCGGATTCTGGAACTGGCGCGGTAGGAACCAGCCATGCTTTTTTGCCAGTTCTTCAGCACGACGCACCATGCCCGTGCCGCGTTCGGCGGCGGCAGTAAGGATCACCTTCGCACCGTAAGCGCGCATCAGCTTGCGGCGCTCGACGGAAAACGTTTCCGTCATGATGGCGACGAACTTGTAGCCGCGCGCCGCACACACCATCGCCAGCGCAACACCCGTGTTGCCGGAGGTGGCTTCCACCACCGTGTCGCCGGGCTTGAGCAGCCCTTTGTGTTCCGCATCGAGAATCACCGCGATGGCGAGACGATCCTTCACCGAGCCGCCCGGATTGAAGGCTTCCACCTTCGCATAGAGCGTTACGTGCGAAGGCGCCACGCGATGCAGGCGGACGACGGGCGTATGGCCGATGGTGTCCAAAATGGTGTCGTGAATCATGGCCCTGGGTCCTGGCAAGGTTAAGATTTGGAAGGCTACTCCCGATCTTGGCGGCGCGACAAATGCCGCCTCATCGCGCACACTGACGATCATGCATATCCATAGTCACACGCTTCCATGACATTCTCTGCCATCGATGCTAAGCACATGGCGCATGCGCTGCGCCTGGCCGAACGGGGCCTTTTCACCACGCAGCCCAATCCGCGCGTGGGCTGCGTCATCGCCCATGGCGAGCGCGTGGTGGGGCAGGGTTGGCACCAACGTGCCGGCCAACCGCACGCGGAGGTGTACGCACTGCGTGAAGCCGGTGAACAGGCGCGTGGCGCCACCGCGTATGTCACGCTTGAGCCATGTGCGCATCATGGCCGCACGCCACCTTGTGCGGATGCGTTGATTGCCGCCGGCGTCGGGCGTGTGGTGATCGCCGCGGAAGATCCTTTTCCGCAGGTGGCCGGAAAAGGCATGGAAAAACTGTGCGCTGCAGGCATCGCCGTGGAAAGCGGTTTGATGCGGGATGCGGCGCGCGCGATCAACATAGGGTTCTTCAGTCGGATCGAGCGCCATCGTCCCTGGGTGCGCGTGAAATTGGCGATGAGTCTGGATGGCCGCACGGCGCTGGCGAACGGCGCCTCAACCTGGATCACCGGCGAAGCTGCTCGTGCGGACGTGCAACGCTGGCGCGCCCGCAGCAGCGCCATCCTCACCGGTGTTGGCACGGTGCTCGCCGACAACCCGCAATTAACCGTGCGCCTTACTCCCTCTCCTACGTGCAGTAGGGAAGGGCTGGGATGGGATGAAGCCAACTTCGCGGCAAGCTCAAGCAACACCACCCCAGCCCTCTCCTGCGAGCAGGGGAGGGGGCAGGCTTTGGCGCCCGTACCACCGCTTCGAGTCGTGCTCGACCGCCGGCTGCGTACCCCCGCGGGCAGTCACATTTTGGACGGCCAAACGCCGACGCTGCTGCTGCATGCCGCGGATGCAACCTTTCCTGACGATCGCTTCACTCACGTAGAGTGCGCGGCTGTTGCGGAGAGGGGCGATGCGCTCGATCTGAGCGCTGTCCTCACCATGCTTGCCAAACGCGATTGCAGCGAGCTGCATGTCGAAGCCGGCCCCACGCTGTGCGGCGCGTTGTTCGCCGCCGGGCTGGTTGATGAGCTGTTGCTGTATGTGGCGCCGGTGATGCTGGGCGACGCGGCGCGTCCATTGCTGCATTTGCCGGCACTCACGGACATGGCGGCGCGTTGGCACCTGCATGTCATCGATCAGCGGCAGGTGGGCGTGGACTGGCGAATCCGCCTGCGTCCCCAGGCGTGAACGGTGAATCCGCCGCTCGAGGCCGAAACGGGGCCGCGCGGGTGCTAAACTTTGCCGGCTGGCTCGTCCGGCGAAAACAAACGTCTTCAGGGCGGGGTGGAATTCCCCACCGGCGGTAGAGGCCGTAAGGCCTGAGCCCGCGAGCGCTTCCGGTCATGCCGGGAGGTCAGCAGATCCGGTCCAATGCCGGAGCCGACGGTCACGCTGTTCCGGTTCGCCGGGATGGCTCAAAGTCCGGATGAAAGAAGACGGCGACACGCACCGCGCAAGCGGTGCGTGGGCCTCATGCCTTGGGGCGTTCCCACCTTTGCTTTTGCGTGGAGAACGTTCATGTCTATGCATCACATCCGGTTTTTCCACACCTTCTCCGCCGAGGTGTGCTGATGTTCACCGGCATCATTCAAAGCGTTGGCCGCATCGGGCGGCTGGAGCCGCGTGGCGGCGATGTGCGTCTGCACGTCGATACGGCCCATCTCGATCTTTCCGATGTGCAATTGGGCGATAGCATCGCGGTATCGGGCGTATGCCTGACCGTGGTCACGCTGGCATCGCGCGGGTTCGCCGCCGACGTGTCCAATGAAACGCTGTCGCTCACGACGTTGGGCAAGCACAAACCTGGCGATCCGGTAAATCTGGAAAAGGCGTTGCGCCTCGCCGATCGTTTGGGTGGCCATCTGGTATCGGGCCATGTCGATGGGGTGGGCAAGGTGGTTGCTGTCGCCCCCGATGGCCGTTCGCAGCGGTGGACGTTCGAGGTGCCCGCATCGCTCTCGCGCTATATCGCATCGAAAGGATCGATCTGCATCGATGGCACCAGCCTCACCGTCAACGCAGTGGACGGCCATCGCTTCGGAGTCAACCTTATTCCCCATACGGTGGAACACACGGCGTTCCATGCCAGAAGCGCGGGAGATGCGGTGAATATCGAGGTCGACGTGATTGCACGTTATGTGGAACGGCTGATCGGTGGCAGCGAAGCGTCGCGGATCGATGAGGCATTTTTGAAGCAGCACGGGTTTGCGTAATTGATGTAGCCGAAGCGCTAAGGAGGATCTGGGCGCTTCGGCATACCCGCAGATTTCGTGCTGTTAAAACCATTTAGGACAAAACCATGGCATTCAACACCATCCCCGAAATCCTCGAAGACATTCGCGCCGGTCGCATGGTCGTGATCGTCGATGACGAAGACCGCGAAAACGAGGGTGATCTGGTCATGGCCGCACAAATGGTGCGGCCCGAGGACATCAACTTCATGGTGCGTGAGGCGCGCGGTCTGCTGTGCCTTACGCTCACCGAACAGCGCACGCGCCAGCTTGGCTTGCGGCCGATGGTGAGCGACAACACCTCCCAGTACCACACCAACTTCACCGTTTCGATTGAAGCGGCCGAAGGCGTAACCACCGGCATTTCCGCACACGATCGCGCGCGCACCATCCAGGTGGCGGTGAAGTCCGATGCCAGGCCGCAGGATCTCTCCCAGCCCGGCCATATCTTTCCGCTCACCGCGCAGCCTGGTGGCGTGCTGACGCGCGCCGGCCATACGGAAGCGGGGTGCGATCTGTCCGCGCTCGCAGGCCTGGAGCCGGCCGCCGTGCTGATCGAAGTGCTGCATGACGACGGATCGATGGCACGTCGCCCGGAATTGGAAATCTTCGCGCAAAAACATGGCCTCAAGATCGGCTCCATCGCCGATCTGATCCGTTACCGGCTGGAAACGGAAAAGACCGTGCAGCGCGTCTACGAAGAAGACGTGCAGACAGAATTCGGCGCATTCCGCCTCGTGGCGTATCGCGACGCGATTCGCCACGGTCTTCATTTCGCCCTGGTGCGTGGCGAGGTGAACGGGGACAACCCCGTGCTGTGTCGCGTGCACGTGCGCAACACCTTGTCCGATGTGTTGCATCTGCAACGCGAGGATCTGGGCCTCACCGTCACCGCCGCATTACGTCGCATCGCCGATGAACATCGCGGCGTGCTGCTGGTCTTGTCCGGCGAGGACACCCCGGAAGCGCTGCTGCGTCGCCTCAACCGGCAGCCGGCGCTGCAGGAGCCGAGCGACCAGCATCAGGAGTGGCGGCAGCACGGTCTTGGCGCGCAAATACTTACCGACCTTGGCGTGCGTCGTCTGCGTGTCTTGGGCACACCGCGCAAATTGGTGGGTCTGGCGGGTTTCGGGCTGGAAGTTATGGAGTATGCCGAGTAACTTGCTGGGGTCATGATTCCCAGCCCGTTGTCGACAAAAGGTCCAGGATGAAGCCGAAAATCATCGTTGCGCGCACCGCGCTGTTTATGGCGCTTTCACTCGTATGCACCGCTTCGGTGTTTGCCGATCAGGCAAGTTCACCCGATCAGCGTGCGGCGAAGCTGGAAAAGCGCATGTCACAGGACGACCTGCATCACATGGTGCAGAGCTACAACGACATGTCGACGCCGCAACAGCAGCCGGGTGCCATCGGCGCCGCCGGCTACGTGCCGGCGCTGCCGAAACTTGGTATTCCCGCCTTGCAAGAGAACGACGCCGGCATCGGCGTGCATAACTACCCTATCGACCAGGGCCCGGGCAAACCGCCCAAGCATGTGCGCGGCGAAGCCGGCAATGCCACACCTTTGCCATCGACGTTGGGCATCGCTGCCACATGGAATCCCCAGATTGCGTACGACGGCGGCCGCATGATTGGCGGTGAGGCGCATCGACAGGGGATCAACGTGTTGCTGGCCGGTGGCATCAATCTCACGCGTGAACCGCGCGATGGGCGTACGTTCGAATACCTCGGCGAAGATCCGCTGTTGGCGGCACGCATCGATGGCGCGGAAATTCGCGGCATCCAATCGCAACACGTGATTTCCACCATCAAGCATTACGCGTTGAACGATCAGGAAACCAACCGTCTGACGGTCAGCTCCAACATCGACGAGCGCTGGATGCGCGAATCGGACCTGCTTGCTTTCGAACTGGCCATCGAAGACGGCCATCCCGGGTCGGTGATGTGTGGCTATAACAAAGTCAACGGCGTGTGGGATTGCTCCAATAAGCATCTGCTCGACGATATTCTCAAGGGCGACTGGAAATACCCGGGTTGGGTGATGACCGACTGGGGCGCCGATCATGATGTGATGGATGCGATGGCCGGTACCGATCAAGTCTCCGGTATCGATCCGGGCAACGGCGCCAGCCTCGGCAACACGGCGAGCACGTTCGGCACACCGCTGCTGCAGGCCATCGAGAAGGGCCAGATTCCGCGTGCCCGTCTTCAAGACATGGTTCATCGCATTCTGCGTTCGATGTATGCGGTGGGCTTGTTCGAGCATCCGCCGGCGGTCAAGCCGCTCGATGCGGAGGCCGACGCGCAGGTGTCGCAGCGCACCGAGGAGCAGGCCATCGTGCTGCTCAAGAACGATCACGATCAGCTTCCGCTGAGCACGCGCACCATCAAGACCGTGGCGATCATCGGCTCCCATGCCGATGTGGGCGTGTTGTCCGGCGGTGGCTCCGCAGAAGTGTGGCCGATCGGTGGTCCGGCGATCCCTGCGGTCAAAGGGCCGGATTGGCAGTGGAAAGTCTACGATCCTTCGTCGCCGATGAAAGCGCTGCAAGCGCTGTTGCCGGGCGCGAAGATCACCTATGACGACGGCAGCAATCCCGCTAAAGCGGCAGCGTTGGCGAAATCCGCCGACATCGCCATCGTGTTCGCGACGCAATGGACATGCGAAGGCGTGGATCAACCCAATCTTTCGCTGCCCGACAACCAGGATGCGTTGATCGACGCCGTCGCCGCGGCCACGACGCACAGCGTGGTCGTGCTGGAAAACGGTGGCCCGGTGAAGATGCCGTGGTTGTCGAAGGTGGGCGCCGTGGTGGAATCGTGGTACCCCGGTGCGCGCGGTGGTGAAGCGATTGCCGACGTGCTCACCGGCAAAGTGAATCCATCAGGTCGTTTGCCGGTGACCTTCCCGCAGGACGAACAGCAACTGCCGCGCCCGCAGATTACCAACGCGCAAACGGTCGATTACAACATCGACGCCGCCGCCGTGGGCTACAAGTGGTACGACGAAAAGAACCTGCAGCCGCTGTTCCCGTTCGGCTTCGGTCTTTCCTACAGCCACTTCGACTACAGCGATTTGCATGTCAGCACGCAACGTGACCATGTAACGGTCAGCTTCAAAGTCAGCAACAGCGGTCAGCGTGCCGGCATGGATACGCCGCAGGTTTACGTTGGCATGCCGACCGATAGCGGTGAAGCGCCACGCCGGTTGGCGGGGTTCGAGAAAGTAGCGTTGCAGCCGGGGGAGAGTCGCACCGTGACCGTCGCGATCGATCCGCGCCTGCTTGCGATTTTCGATGCGCCGGCCCATCGCTGGAAAATCACCGCTGGCAGTTATCCGATCCAGGTTGGGCACTCATCGCGGGATTTTGTGTTGAGTGGAGCGACGACCGTTGCTGCAGCCACGATGGCGCCCTGAGTGAAACACGCATCCGCATTACGTGACGTTCCATCACATTGTTCGAGGATTTTCTTGCCATGCAGGCCCATTCCTGCCGTGTACGCCTGATCGCTCCATCCGGTTATCCGCACGATCGCGAAGCTGCTTTGCGCGGCGTCACGCGTCTGTATGACGCCGGTTGTCTGGTGGACGGGCTGGAGGTGCTGGATCGCATCGACCTGCGTTACGCCGGCAAAGATGCACAACGCATCATGGATATCAACGATCTGGCCACGCTCGATGAGCTGCCTGATATCGTGCTCGCCATCCGCGGCGGTTACGGCGTTACGCGCCTGCTCGAGCATTTGCGTTACGAGGCATTGCGCGAGCGCCTTGCCGGCCAGCCGATCGCCTTGGTGGGGCATAGCGATTTCACTGCGTTGCAGATGGCGCTGTATGCGAAATGCGGGCTGGTGACGTTCGGCGGCCCCATGCTCGGGCCGGATTTCGGTGCGCAACGGTTGAGCCCCCTCACCTGGCGGCATTTCTGGCGCACGCTGAGCTCGCCGCATGGCAACGCGAGCTGGGATTGCGGCGAAGCGACGGAACTGGACCTGCAAGGACCGCTGTGGGGCGGCAATCTGGCGATGGTGTGCAGCCTGCTGGAAACACCCTACTTTCCGCAGATCGAGGGCGGCATCCTGTTCGTGGAAGACATCGGCGAGGCGCCGTTTCGCGTCGAGCGCATGCTTTACCAGCTGCACCTGTCCGGCGTACTGAAGCGTCAGCGCGCCCTGATCCTGGGCGACTTCACCCAATGCCGCCCGGCCGCCTACGACAACGGTTACGAACTGGCCGATGCCATCCTGCAGATCCGCCGCGTGGCCGGTATTCCGGTGCTTTCGGGCATGCCGTTTGGCCATGAGGCGGACAAATTCACCTTGGCCTTTGGCGTTCCGGCGCGGCTGCGCGTGGTCGGGCAACGGGCCACCCTGGATTTCCATGGCTACCCGCACCTGCGCCAGCCGCACGAGCCCTCCATGGGCTGAGCCGCCCCATCCCAAGCATCCCCCCGTCCAAACCCGTAAAATAGCGCGCCCCCGAAGCGGGCCGCCCGCACACAGGAATCCAAGCAGCATGAAGATCATCGAAGGCGATTTCGCCAAGTCCAACGGTCGCTTTGCCATCGTCGCCGGGCGCTTCAACGGCTTTGTCGTCGAGCCGCTGGTGGCCGGCGCGCGCGATGCGCTGGTGCGTCACGGCGTGGCTGACGATGCCATCGATCTGATCCGCGTGCCTGGTGCGTGGGAAATTGGTCTGGCCGCACACAAGCTGGCGCACTCGGGCCAGTACGCGGCGGTGATTGCGCTGGGCGCGGTCATTCGCGGCGCCACGCCGCATTTTGACTTCGTCGCCGGCGAAAGCGCCAAGGCGCTTACGCAGGCCGCGCTGAGTTCGGGCGTTCCGGTGTCCTTCGGCGTGCTCACCACCGATACCATCGAACAGGCGATCGAGCGCTCCGGCACCAAGGCCGGCAACAAGGGCGCCGACGCCGCCATTGCCGCGCTGGAAATGGTCAACCTGTACGGAAAGCTGTAATGAACTCGCGACC
Organism: Dyella monticola; assembly: GCF_003363155.1. GTDB lineage: Bacteria > Pseudomonadota > Gammaproteobacteria > Xanthomonadales > Rhodanobacteraceae > Dyella_B > Dyella_B monticola. The sequence goes on from NZ_QRBE01000003.1 coordinate 327,022, forward strand.
GGAAGGCATCGACCTCGCCGCACGCTCGCGCGCACGCCGCCGCGCTTTGCAGGCGGTCTATGCCTGGCAGATGAGCGGCAGTGCGATGAAAGCGGTGATCGAGCAGTTCCGCCACGAGCAGGATATGGAAGTGGCCGATCAGGAGTATTTCGAAGATCTGCTGCGGGGCGTGGAAGCGCACCTCGGAGCGCTGGATGAAGCGCTCAAACCCTATATCGATCGCGACGTCGATCAGATCGACCCGGTCGAGCGCGCGGCGCTGCGTCTGGCGGCTTACGAATTGACGTACCGACCGGACGTGCCGTATCGGGTGATCATCAACGAGGCGATTGAAGTCACCAAGCGGTTTGGCGCCGATCACGGGCATAGTTATGTGAACGGTGTGCTGGACAAGCTGGCCGCGCAGGTTCGGGTTACCGAGAAGCGGAGCTGAGCGATAACCCCCTGCATGAAGCTTGATGAGCGTCGAGCTTCATGTGTGCGAAATGCAGTTCGCTCCCTGCGTGCAGGGGAGGCTAGGGTGGGGCCACGAGCGAAGCGCGTGTCGTCCGTCGTCGTCGGCATGGCGAAGGCACTGCTGAATGCCATCGCAAGGCTGCTTCACCCCAGCCCAACCTTCCCCTCCTACCCGTAGGGGAGGGGGCAAATCCCAGTGTAGGTGGAGCCCCATGGAATTTTCGCTCATCGACCGCATCCGCGAACGCACGGCCCAAGGGCGCGACGATGTGCGCCTGGGGATCGGCGACGATGCTGCGCTGCTCGCCGTGCCGCAAGGCCAGGAACTGGTGGCGGCTATCGATACCATGGTCGAAGGTGTGCATTTCCCGCGCGGTACATCCGCGGCCGATATCGGCTGGAAAGCGTTGGCGGTGAATCTCTCCGATCTCGCTTCCATGGGCGCGATCCCCGCGTGGGCGCTTCTTGCGTTGACGCTGCCCAACGCGGATACGGCCTTCATCGACGACTTTGCAGACGGCTTCGCACAACTGGCACGAACGTTCCGGCTTGCATTGGTAGGGGGTGACACGACCCGCGGCATGTTGACCATCAGCGTGGCGGTGCACGGCTTCGTGCCGCCCGGCAAAGCGCTTTTGCGCAATGGTGCGCGCGTGGATGATGCGGTACTGGTCACCGGCACCCTTGGCGACGCTGCAGGTGGTCTGTATCTGAAGCAGCACGATAAGCGCATCGATGCGCCATCGACGTATCTTGCGAACCGTCTTGATCGCCCCACGCCACGTGTCGCCGCGGGGCTGGCTTTGCGTGACCGCGCCAGCGCATGCATCGATGTTTCCGACGGCCTGCTTGCCGACCTCGGGCATATCTGCACGGCCAGTGATGTTGGCGCGCAGATCGAGGCCCATTTGCTGCCGCGTTCGTCCGCGCTGCTCGATCGGTTCGACGACGTCACTTCGCGCGATTTCGCGTTGACCGGCGGGGATGATTACGAGCTGTGTTTCACCGTGCCATCGCAGCAGGTGGCTGCGGTGCAGGCGGATCTGGCAAAACTTGGCTGCGGTGCCACACGCATTGGCCGTATCGTCGAAGGCCGCGGCATCAGCGTTCGCGATGCGGCAGATCGCCCGATCGAATCGGCGCACCGAGGTTGGGATCATTTCGCCCCATGAGCGAACGGACAGTGCTTACCCCCGCGCAGCGTCGCGCACTGCTTTCCACACCGGCCGGTTGGCTGGCCTGTGGTTTCGGATCCGGCCTCACGCCGGTGGCCCAGGGCACATTCGGCTCCCTCGCGGCGATCCTGCCTTGGCTGCTGCTACGCCACCTATCGCTGCCGCTGAATGGCGTGGTGATCGTTATCGGCTTCATCATCGGCGTACGGGCCTGCGATGTCGCCGGCCGCAGGCTGGGCGTGGACGATCACCGCAGCCTGGTGTGGGACGAATTCATCGGCCAATGGATCGCCCTGCTGCCTGCGCTGGTGGCCCCGTGGTGGGCGGTGGCAATCGGTTTCCTGCTGTTTCGGCTGTTCGACGTCTGGAAGCCATGGCCGATCCGTTATCTGGATCGGCATTTGAAGGGCGGCCTCGGGGTGATGGTGGACGATGTGGTCGCCGGCTGTTTTGCCGCCCTGATGCTTGCCGCGTTGCTGACGTGGGCATGACGTTTATCGTAGGAAATGGCACCCGCACCCCGGCTGCCTTGTGAGCGCAAAATGATTTGGGCATGATCGCCCACGTAGGGGCGGTTCATTCTTTGCAGGCAGCCTGGCGTCTCACGTCAGGATCGACAAAACAGGGGACAATATGGGCATTCGGGATCGGGCTCTTCGCCCTGGCGTGGCTGTGAGTGCATGCACGCCATATGCAAGAGCGGTTGTCGCGGGCGTGATGTCGTTCGCCATCGCCGGTTGTGCTACGGCACCAAACCAGCCTGTTCAGAGTTCGGCTTCGCTGGCTAACGTTTTCAGCGATACGAATGCTTATGCCGAGCAAGCGTTCTCTCTGGGCGCGTTGCCGGCAAGCGTGCGTGACACGTTGAACGCAAACGATGTGGCCACGTCTGAGTTGAGCTTTCATCGCATTACCATTCAGGCGCGCAGCAAGTGGTTCAAGATGGGTACGGATGCGCCACAGAATTTCACCGAGCACGTCACCTACGACAATCTCGGCAAAGGCGTGATCAGAGCGATTTCCACTGACTTTTCGAATGGCTTTACCTATCGAACCGAGATTTCGCTGACCTATCGCAATTACGTGGGCCTGATGATGCAGAAGTTCGCCAGTTCCGCCACGGCGATGCCGGCGGTTTCCGCCGTACTGCAGTTCGATCGTTTCGAGCCGGCATTAAGTTCCGACAAACTGGCGTACACCATGCGCAGCGGTTACATCGGTAAGCCGGGATTGACCCAGCCTTGGCAGATCGTCTGCCAGCTTGGCAGGTCGTACAGCGGCACGGTGGTCAACGCGCATATCGCCGGCAACGTGCGTGAGATGAGTTGCCAGAGCGTCAATGCCAATGGCGTTACCACGGAAGTACGCGACTACGTTTACCTGCAGCAATATGGCCTCGCATTGACCAGGGCTGTCAAAAGTGCGTCCAGCGACTACACCGTGGACCTGGTCGATTTCAAAGCCGAATGACGGAACAGCCCGAGGGGGACGAAAGGATGTTTGCAGCTAAGAGAATGATCTGCGGCGTAGGCGTTGCGGCGTTGACGGCGAGCCTCGCCGGATGCGTGCCGCCACCGCCGCGCCCAGCGACCACGACGCGCAATGCGATACCGGTCAGCAGCGTATTTCAGGACAAGGAATCCTACCTGGCGCAGCATTTCACGCTGACCTATCTACCTAAGTCGGTGCAGGACACTGTCGAGCAAGCGGGAATAGCCCCGGTAGGCTTTGACCGCTTGCACATGACCACGCAAGTGACAGTGCAGAACACCACCACCGGCGCACCGACCACGTTTATCGCGTCGCTTCTGTACGAGAACGCCGGCAACGGGCTGGTGCGGGAAATCAGCACATTGCAGCGCAACGGCTTTGACACCTCGACCTTGTTCGTATTGTCCTATCGCGGTCTGTACTCACTTCGTTCGCAGACCTTCCAGTCGACCGCCACGGCGTGGCCGCCGCTGCTGGAGACCAAGCAGATCACGCACTACGACACTGATTTCACGACCGATCACATCAGTTACATCTATCGTGGCGGCCTGGGTGGAAGGCCGCAGATGACCTCGCCCATGCAGGTAAGCTGCACGGCGGGCAAGCACTACAGCGCGTCGGTCTTGCATGCGAACATCGGCGGCAACGTGCGCGAGTTCAATTGCCAGATGCAGAACAGCAATGGCGTCCTCACTTCAACCACTACCTACGCCTATTTTGAAAAATACGGCCTGGCCATTCCGATAAGCTCCAAAACGCCGACGAACGAGCTCTCTACCACCATCCAAGAGTTCAGGGCGGAATAAGCTGCGTTTGCGCGTGCCGGCGTCCGGCGCGCGCTGTCTTTCGTGCCTGAGCGCCGATATGACCATGCTTACGGAATGGCAAGCGACCTTGCTATCGTAGGGGCCTCTTCGCAGTACTGAGGTTATCCATGAGCATGGCAACGACGAAAAAAATGCTGGTTGCAGCGGGCATGGTGCTGCTTGCCGGCATGCGCGTCGGTTACGCGCAGGAAGCACCGCCGCCAGAGCCCGCTCAGGACCCAAACGGGTACTTCGCGCAGCATTTCGCGTTCGACGCACTCAACCCTGATGTGAAAAGCGCGATCGCCAAGGCGAACCTAGCTCCGGTGCCATTCAACCGAATCGTGCTGCATACCCGGGAGGTCGTCACGACTTCCGGACAGGCTCAACCTTCCACCTTCACCGCCAGCATTGTGCTTGAAAACGCCGGGCATGGCCTCGTACGCCGCGCGGAAGCCGTGCAAGACAACGGCAACCTCATGGGCACGCGCTTGGACCTTACCTATCGCGGCTACTTCTCGTTTCTCACGCAAAGCATGGCGGCGCGAAGCAATACGTCGCCGCCGATGCAGGAGTCACGCAAGATACTTCGCTTCGATACCGGCAGCAGCGGCCACTTCGCCATGGTGTATCTGTATGGCGCCACCGGTCAGGCGACCTTTGCCGATCCCGGCCAGTACCTGTGCGATAGCGGCAAACAGTACAGCGCATCGCAACTTAATCCGGGCATCGAGGGGGCGGCCTTGGAAGTGACCTGTCGCACCATCGATTCCAATGGCATCGACGTCGACAAGGTCACGCTGGCCTATCTGGAAAAATATGACGTTGCCATAGCGCTGCGCGTGCATAACGACGAACACACGATGGATAGCGCCATCCTCGATTTCAACGCGCAGTGACGCATCTACCACACCTTGCGCTCGAACCAGGAGAACCCGATGCAATACCGTCGTCTCGGCCGCACCGGCTTGCAGGTGTCCGCACTTTCCTTCGGCGCATGGGTTACGTTCGGTCGACAGGTGGGTCGTTCTGAAGCACGCGAGCTGATGGCGCTTGCGTGGGACCGTGGCGTCAATTTTTTCGACAACGCCGAAACGTACAACCACGGCGAGGCCGAGCGCTTGATGGGCGATGTCCTGGCCGATCTGCGCTTTGCGCGCGACAGCTACTGCGTGTCGAGCAAGGTGTATTTCGGCGCGGCCCAGAAGCCGCGTCCCACGCAGCGCGGGCTTTCGCGCAAGCACGTGATCGAAGCGTGCAATCAAGCGCTGGAACGATTGCGCGTCGGTCACCTGGATCTGTATTTCTGTCATCGCCCCGATCCGGAAACACCGATCGAAGAGACGGTGGCGGCGATGGATACGCTCGTGCGCCAAGGCAAGGTTTTGTATTGGGGCACCAGCGAGTGGCCTGCGGCGACCATCCACGAAGCGCATCGCATCGCGCAGGCGATGCATATGTATGCGCCGGTGGTGGAACAACCGCAGTACAACCTGTTGCATCGCGAACGCGTCGAGCAGGAATACGCGCCGCTGTACGCCAGCTACGGCATGGGCACCACGATCTGGTCGCCGCTGGCGTCGGGTTTGCTGAGCGGCAAATACGGGCAGGGCGTTCCCGAAGGTTCGCGCCTTACGCAGCCGGGCTATGAATGGCTGCGCGAGATGGTGCTGGGGGAAGGCGGTGAGCGCGTGGAAAAGGTGAAGCGCCTGCCGGCCATTGCGGCCGAGATGGGCGCCACGCCGGCACAGCTTGCTATTGCGTGGTGCCTGGCCAATCCGCACGTTTCTACGGTGATTCTCGGCGCGAGCCGGAAAGATCAGTTGGAGCAGAACCTTGCCGCGCTGGAGGTATTGCCGCGTTTCGATCTGGCGATGAAGGAGCGGCTGGAGCAAGCGCTGGCGTGAAGACCCGGCGGCGTCGCGGGTTGACTATCAAATGAGAATCATTATCATCTGATCGTCACACTGACGATGGAGTACCACCATGTCCGCCACCGGCACGCTGCTCACCCTCGCCCGCACGCCGCCGCTCCCGGTTTCGCCGAGCCGGGATGCATCCGACCACACCACGCACGCATCGCCGATTCGCCGCATTTCCAGCCAGCGACTGCTTGCCGGCGAGCGCGAGCTGGTGATCCAGCACATGGGCAGCGAATACCACCTGCGCCTCACGCGCAACGGCAAGCTGATCCTCACCAAATAACCGCGGCAGTGATGAGCCTTGAGGCTTGTTAGCTCGTCGCCCGGTGTTCGTCGGCGACGGTAAACCACCACACGCTCCGCCAGCACGTTTTGCCAGCCGAGTCCACGCATAGGAGATACCCCTCATGTTCGGCTGGCTGGCCGCTCGTTCCATCCCGCTTTGCCGACGTGCGCCGCGTGCGTTGGCGTCCAGGCGCATTCGGCCCATCACGCCGCACGCATGGCTCGACCTGTTGCCCGCGCTTGGTAGCGTGCTCTATCTCCACACACGCTCGACAGCAGTGATGGGCGATGTATTCCCATCGGGCATGCTGGTGTCTCATCGCGCGTTCGCGCCTTTGCTCGAGGCGCGCTGGCTGGTAGCTGTCTGCGTGGTGACAGACGATGGTCCGCGCGAATGGTGCGAATGCGTGGATCACCTCGGCCGCACCCGCGCACGCTGGCATCTATTACCCGATAGCGATTACCTCGCCTGGGATGCATTGACTGCTTCCTGCCAGGCCGATACCGACATGCTCGCGCGCATCGATGCGCAGCCGTTGCGACCGGATCACGCGTGTGTGGTGAACTTCCGCGTGCGCCATCTTGCCGGCCTGGACGTACTGGAACACGACACGGCCGTAGCGCTCTCGCCGTTGGGCGATCATCTGGCTGCGCGTATCGCGCACGCCGAGGCGGTGCTGCTGGCTTCATAGCCACTGCAGCGTCTGTCCGCTGTCCGGCGACTGTCCGCGGACAGCGGTACCTATGCGTTTACCCTACGCAAGTCGTTGATTGGTAGCACATAAAAGCGCGTCCGCGAGCTGGCACGCAGATTGCTGAACATGGTGTGGGGCCGTACTGTCCGCGGCCAAGGACTTCACCATGATTCGTGACACTTCAGCCCAAGACCGCCTGGTCGAGGTCAAACCCAATCCACGCAAGAAACTCATGTGGATCGGTGGCGCCATCGCCGCCGTGGTGGTCGTGGGCTTCTTCATACCTGGCATCGCGCGGTTGTTCTCGGCGGACTCCTCGGTCAGCGCGTCGCGCCTGGCGTTTGCCACGGTCGAACGCGGCCCCTTCGTGCGTGACATCGCCGCCGAAGGTCAAGTGGTGGCGGCGGTGAGCCCTACGCTCTACGCCACCTACGGCGGCGCGGTCACATTGAAAGTGCATGCGGGCGACACGGTGAAGAAGGGCCAGGTGCTCGCCGTGATCGACAGCCCCGAGCTCGTCAACAAGCTCGCGCAGGAAGAATCCAACGCCGACGCCATGGAAGTGGACTACCTGAGTGCGCAGGTGAATGCGCGTACCAAACAGTCCGAAATGCAGAAGGCGGATGACAACGCCAAGATCGACGAAATAACGGCTGCACGCGACTACGACCGCTACGAAACCGCATACAAAGCCGGCGGCGTGCCGGAGATGGACGTGGACAAAGCGAAGGACACGCTGCAAAAAGCCAAGATCGCGCTGTCGCATGCACAGAGCGACCTTAATCTGAACAACGACAGCGGCGCGTTCGCCGTCCGGGCGAAGAAGCTCGCGCATGATCGCCAGGTACTGCTGGTGCAGGATCTGCGTCGGCAGGTCGACGACCTCAATGTGCGCTCACCGGTGGATGGTCAGGTCGGCCAGCTTTTCATCGCCGAACGCGCCACGGTAGCCAAGGATGCACAACTGCTCAGTGTGATCGATCTGTCCGCGCTGGAAGTGGAAGTGAAGGTGCCCGAAAGCTTCGCACGCGACCTGGCCGTGGGCATGGGCGGCGAAATCAGCGGCAACGACAATACCTGGAAGGGGCTGGTCAGCGCGATTTCGCCCGAAGTGGTGAACGGCGAAGTGGCCGCGCGCGTGCGCTTCGAAGGTGGCACGCCCAAGCAGTTGCGCCAGAACCAGCGTCTGTCCGTGCGCATCCTGCTCGATCAGCGCAGCAACGTGCTTACAGTGCAGCGCGGTTCCTTCGTGGATGAATCCGGTGGCAGCTATGCGTACGTCGTGCACGACGGCATCGCCACCAAGACCCCGATCCGCGTGGGCGAAAGCAGCATCGACAAAGTGGAGATCCTCGATGGCCTGAAGGAAGGCGACAACATCGTGATCTCCGGCACCGACAACTTCAAAGGCGCACAGCGAGTGGTGATCAGTCGCTGACCAATACTCCCTCCTCTGCATGCAGAGGAGGGCTGGGGTGGGGTGAGCCCTTGCGGCGAGCCTTCACCCCCTCCCAGCCTCCCCTGCATGCAGGGGAGGGGCAAAAAACTAAACCGAAGGATGAAAACCATGCTGAAGATGACGCACCTGTCCAAGGTCTATCGCACCGAAGTGGTGGAAACCTATGCGCTTCGCGATTTCAACATCAATGTGAAAGAAGGCGAGTTCGTGGCGGTGACCGGCCCTTCCGGCTCCGGCAAAACCACCTTCCTCACCATCGCCGGATTGCTCGAAACATTCACTGGCGGCGAATACCACCTCGACGGCGTGGAAGTCAGCAACCTTGACGACAACGCGCGCTCGAAGATCCGCAACGAAAAGATCGGTTTCATCTTCCAGGCGTTCAACCTGATTCCCGATCTCAACGTGTTCGACAACGTGGAAGTGCCGCTGCGCTATCGCGGCATGAAAGGGCCCGAACGCAAGGAGCGCATCATGAGCGCACTGGAGCGCGTGGGCCTGGCCTCGCGCGCCAAGCACTACCCGGCGGAATTGTCCGGCGGTCAGCAACAGCGCGTTGCCATCGCCCGTGCGCTTGCCGGCACGCCCCGTTTGCTGCTCGCCGACGAACCGACCGGCAACCTGGATACGCAGATGGCCCGCGGCGTGTTGGAACTGCTCGAAGAAATCCATCGCGAAGGCGCCACCATCGTGATGGTGACGCACGATCCGGAGCTAGCTGCGCGCGCGCAGCGCAACGTGCACATCATTGACGGTCAGGTGGTGGATCTGGCTGAAGACCCGCGCTTCCACACCGCTTACACCGCGGCAGCCGGTCAGGTACGCAGCTAACTCGTTCCTCTGCTTGGCAGGAGGCTGGGGCGGGGGTGTTTGAGCATGCCGGATAGCTCCCATGCCCCGCGAAATTCCCCGCCCCGTCCCAACCCTCCCCTGCCGATGCAGGGGAGGAAGCCGATGCGACAAGGTGCGTTGCGGGCGTTATTCAGACATCGAAACCAAAGGCCATTCATGTTCACTTACTACATCCAACTCGGCCTTCGCAGTCTCAAGCGCAATCCAGCGCTCACCGCGCTGATGGTGATGGCGATTGGTTTTGGCGTCTCCGCGTCGATGATTACCTATTCGGTATTTCGCGCCGTGTCCGGCAACCCGATACCGGAAAAATCGTCGCAATTGTTCGTGCCGGAGATCGACAGCTGGGGGCCGGGCCTCAATGAAAAAGGCGAGCCGCCCGGCGCGTTGAATTATGTCGACGCGATGGCCTTGATGAGAGCGCATCAATCCAAGCGCATGACGCTCATTTACCAGATCGGGTTGTCAACGCTGCCCCGCGACGCCGATAGCGTACCGGTGGCCAGCAACGGCTATGCCGTAACGGGCGACTTTTTCACCATGTTCGATGTGCCGTTTCTCTACGGTAGCGGTTGGAGCACTGCCGACGACGATGCGCGCGCAGCCGACGTCGTGCTCAGTCGGGAATTCAATCAGCGCATGTTCGGCGGGGCCAACAGCGTAGGACAGAAAATCACGCTTTCCGGGCACGATTACCGCATTGTCGGTGTGACCAAACGATGGAATCCCTCGCCGCGCTTTTACGATGCATGGGGCGGCAGCGGCTTTGGCGATCCACCTGATTTCTATCTGCTGCTCAACCGCGCGCTCGATCTGCATACCGACAACGTGGGTCGAAACAGTTGCCGTGGCGCGATCACCTACAACGGCTGGGATCAGTATCTGCAGAGCAATTGCATCTGGCTGATGCCGTGGGTGGAACTGGATACGACCAGCGAGGTGGCCCGTTACCGCAACTTCCTGGAAAGCTATTCCGCCGATCAACAACGCGCAGGCCGATTCGGCTGGGCACCCAATGTACGGTTGCCCGACGTAATGACATGGCTCGACGTTCAGCACATCGTGCCGCCGGAGAGCCGCATTTCGCTGATCGTGGCGATGAGCTTCTTCATCATCTGCCTGGTCAACACCATCGGTTTGCTGCTTGCGAAGTTCATGCGCAGGGCCGGCGAAATTGGCGTGCGCCGCGCGCTGGGTGCTACCCGTCATGAAATTTACGCGCAATACCTGGTCGAGGCTGCGGCGGTCGGGTTGACCGGAGGACTGCTGGGACTGCTGCTGACTGCCATAGGCATGTCGGGTGTGGGGCTGTTGTTTGAACCGGAGATCGCGCAGCTTGCGCATATGGATCTGTCGCTGATCGGCCTGACGTTGGTGGTGGCTATCTTCGCCACCGTGGCCGCTGCGTTCTATCCGGCCTGGCGTGCTGCGCAAGTGCAGCCGGCCTGGCAGCTGAAATCCAATTGAGGCGAGGGAGCACACATGCATATCCAGCCCATTCTCGCCGCGCTGCGCCGCCATAAGGCAGGTACGGTTCTGATCGCGTTGCAGATCGCGTTGACGTTGGCGATCGTGTGCAATGCATTGTTCATCATCAATCAGCGCCTCGCGCACATCGACGAGCCCAGCGGCGTCGACGAAGCCAATCTGTTCGTGATCGCGAACCAGTGGGGAGAGCAGTACTCCACGCAGGAAGCGGTGGAAAGAATCGAACAGGACCTCGTCACCCTGCGGCAATTGCCGGGCGTGCAGGACGTTACGAGCTCCAACAACTATCCGATCAGGGGCATCAGCAACGACAACTTCATCACCATGACGCCGGATCAACGTGCCCCCACAAGCGATGCGGCCTACTACATGGGGGATGCCAATTTTGTTCGTACGCTCGGTCTCAAGCTGATCGCGGGGCGCGATTTCAGGCCCGAAGAAGTGCAGAACCAGGGGCTCAGGCAGACCGTCGATCCGTCCGTCGCCATCATCAGCAAGGCGATGGCCACGAAGCTGTTCCCGAACAGCGATGCGCTCGGCAAGCACTTCTATGCCATGACCCCCAACCCGATCACGGTGATTGGCATCGTGGATGTATTGCATCGGGGCGACGTAAGCACGTGGAGCGCACCCTATATCGGTGAATCGATGATCGTGCCGGTCCGACCCGCCGACCCCTACGGCATTTACTACATCGTGCGTACCAAGCCCGGTCAGCTCGCCGCGGCGATGCGCGCAGCACCCAAGGCGCTGTATGCCGAAAACCGCATGCGCATGATCGATCCCAAAGACGGTTTGCTCAGCTTTGCGCAGGTGCGTCACCGCGCGTTCGAGAGCGATCGTGGCATGGCGATCCTGATGAGCATCATTTGCATCGTGCTGCTGGCGATCACCGCGGCAGGCATCATTGGCCTGACCAGTTTCTGGGTGGGACAGCGCCGCCGCCAGATCGGCGTGCGCCGTGCGCTTGGCGCGACGCATCGCGACATCATGCAGTACTTCATGACGGAAAACCTGCTGATCAGTTTGGGTGGCCTGGCCATCGGCGTGGTGCTGGCATTTGGCCTCAACCTTTGGCTGCACATACATCTTGAGCTCAAGGTGTTGCCGTTGACGTATGTACTGGGCGGCACGGTGATCCTGCTGTTGCTGGGGCAGGGCGCGGTATTCGCGCCGGCCTTGCGCGCCTCGCGCGTGCCACCGATCGAAGCGACGAGGCCGGCATGAATACCTATTCACGCCTAAACGCAGGGGAACGGGGGTGCCGATGTTTGCTTACTATCTAAGGCTCGGCTGGCGTAGCTTGCGGCGCAATCCCTTGCTGACGGCGCTGATGGTGTTTGCCATCGGCGTCGGTGTGGCCGCGTCAGCGACGACGTTTGCGGTATTTCATGCGGCATCCGGCAATCCCTTACCGGATAAATCCGCGCAGCTGTTCGTGCCGCAGATCGATATATGGGGGCCGGCCAGTCGCTCGGCCGGGCGCGACCTGCCCGATGCGCTGAGTTACCCCGATGCCATGGCATTGATGCGCGATCACAAAGCAGCACGGCAAACCGCGATCTATCCGATGGCTTCGACGGCGATTCCCCAAGACCCGACGCGCGAACCGTTTGCCGTGAACGGTTACGCCGCGTATGCGGATTTCTTTCCGATGTTCGAAGCGCCTTTTCTCTATGGCAACGGTTGGAACGCTTCGCAGGACGAGGCGCACGCCGGTGTGGTGGTAATCAGCCGTGCACTCAATCAGCAGTTGTTTGGTGGCGCGAACAGCGTAGGCCGCACGATTCGTCTGGATGATCACGATTATCGCGTGGTGGGTGTCCTGGATGAGTGGAACCCGCGCCCGCGCTTCTACGATGTCAACAATTCTGACGGCTTTTCCGATCCGCCGGACTTTTTTGTGCCATTCACGCGCGCCATCGACCTGCAAACGGAGACGAATGGCAACAGCAACTGCTATGGCAGCGCAGGACGCGATGCGGGATGGAAGGGCTGGATCCAATCCGATTGCGTGTGGGTGTCGTTCTGGGCGGAACTGCCCAATCGTGCGGCGGTCACCGCTTATCACGACTACCTGATGGCCTATGCGTCCGAGCAACAACGCGTAGGCCGCTTTCATTGGGCGCCTTTCGTGCAGTTGCACGATCTTATGCAGTGGCTGGATTACGAAAAGGTTGTGCCGCCGGAAACACGCATTTCGATGCTGCTGTCGCTGGGTTTCCTGTTGGTTTGTCTGGTGAATACCGTTGGCCTGCTATTGGCCAAGTTCATGCGGCGCGCTGCAGAGATCGGCGTGCGACGCGCTCTGGGTGCATCGCGTCGCGAGATCTGGCTGCAGTATCTGGCCGAAGCCTTGATGATTGGTGTGGCGGGCGGCGTCGTGGGCCTGGTGCTGACGGGCGTCGGCATGCTGGGTATCGGGCTGGTGTTCGATCCGGACATTGCGCGTCTGGCACGCATGAGTCCGAGTGTGATCGGGCTCACCTTGCTCACGGCCGTCGTGACCACGCTCGCTGCTGCGCTTTATCCCACCTGGCGTGCGGCTCGCGTACAGCCGGCGTGGCAATTGAAAGCCAACTGAGGCGACGACGATGCAGATACGCCCCATCCTCGCCACGCTTCGCTATCACAAGGCAGGTACCTTGCTGATTGCGCTGCAGATCGCCCTGACACTGGCCATTGTGTGCAATGCGTTATTCATCATCCACCAGCGACTGGGGCAACTCTCGCGGCCAAGCGGCGTGGATGAGTCAGACTTGTTGCTGGTGCACAATCAGTGGGCGGGCAAACCAGACGCCGACGAGGTGGCGTCCATGATGGCTTCGGACCTCGCCACGCTGCGCAATCTTCCTGGCGTGGCGAACGTGTACGCCACCAACACGTATCCGCTGAGCGGTGAAGGTACCGTTTTCGGCATCGGGCATAGTCCGGACAAGAAAACCTACACTGACAGCACCGCGATCTATTTTGTCGATGACAATGCGCTGGCCACGCTCGGCTTGAGACTCATCGCTGGGCGGAACTTCCGGCCCGACGAAATAGGTGCCAGCAGCAAACACAGCAAGATCGAACCCGACGAAATCATCATTACCCAGGCGCTGGCGCACCATCTGTTTCCGGATGCTTCCGCAGTCGGTAAAGCGGTCTACCTTAGCCGCAAGCCCAGCATCATTATTGGTGTGGTCGGGCGCATGCGCACGCCGTGGGTCGACTCGAGCATGGCCAAGTGGGACGAATATTCCACGCTGCTGCCTTACCGCCGATTGGAAGGCTATACGGAGTATGTGATTCGTACGCAACCGGGGCAGCTCGACGATGTGGCCAGGCGAGTCAAAGCTACCTTGTATGCCGCCAATCGCATGCGGGTCATTAGTCCAAAGAATGGCGTTCGCACCTTCGCCGATGTGGGTGCCCAGGCGTACAACAGCGATCGCGGCATGGCGATTCTGATGGGGGCCATCAGCCTGATCATGCTGACCATCACCGGTGCCGGCATCGTGGGACTTACCAGTTTCTGGGTGGGTCAGCGGCGCAAGCAGATCGGTGTTCGCCGCGCGCTGGGCGCCACGCAGCGCGACATCCTCAGTTACTTCCTCACGGAAAACCTGCTGATCGGCGTGGCCGGCGTGATCGTCGGTGGCGTGCTGGCCATTGGCCTGAATCTTTGGCTGATGAATCAGTTCGAGATGGAAAAGCTTGCCATGGGATATGTCGTGGCGGGTGTGGCGATATTGCTGGTGCTTGGACAGGGCGCGGTGCTGGCTCCCGCACTGCGCGCATCCAAGGTACCGCCGGTTGAAGCAACGCGGTCGGTTTGAAGGACGAAGCCCTCACCAGAGGGGTCATCAACGCAATGAGGGAGGCACCCATGTTGGGTTATTACATTGATCTGGCGATACGCAGTCTCAAACGAAGCCCCGGCCTCACGCTGTTGATGATATTGACGGTGGGCTTTGGTGTGGCCGCATCCATGGTCACCTATTCCGTATTCCGTGCGGTGTCGGGCGATCCCATTCCGTGGAAATCGGCGCAGCTTTATGTGCCACAGATCGAGATGTGGGGACCGAAGGGGCATGGTGGTCCAGGCGACAATGGCGATCCGCCGGATGCGATGGATTACACCGACGCCATCGCACTGATGCGTGATCACCGCGCCAGATACCAATCGGCGATGTACATGATTACGCCCTCGGTCGTGCCTGCGGAGGCGGGTAAGCATCCCATTAATGTCGAAGGGCATGCGGTTTTCAATGAGTTTTTCCCAATGACCGATGCGCCGTTCAAATACGGCAGCGGGTGGAGTGCGTCCGATGACGATCAGCGCGCGGCTGTTGCAGTGATTAGCGAGAAGCTCAATCAGAAGCTATTCGGCGGCGCCAACAGTGTGGGCAAGGTCGTCGACATCGACGGCAAGGATTACCGCGTTGTCGGTGTGCTGAACAAGTGGGAGCCACAGCCGCGTTTCTACGACGTGTCCAATACCGGGGGGTTCACTACCAACGCGGATGATGTGTTCATCCCATTCATGCGCGCCATCGACGTGGACATGTCCAACGATGGCAACACCAACTGTGCTGAGACGCCTGCACAGTCGGGCTTCAAGGGGCTGCAGCTTTCCTCGTGCATCTGGATCAGCTACATGGTGCAGCTGGACAGTGCCGCGCAAGCCAAGGCGTATAAAGATTATCTGGATGGCTACGCCCGCGAGCAGCAGAGGTCCGGTCGTTTCAGCTGGCCGCCGAACAATCGCTTGCGCGATCTGCACGCGTGGCTCGATGCCGAGCATGTGGTGCCTTCTGATACCGAGGTTTCCCTGCTGGTCGCCATTGGCTTGCTGCTGGTCTGCCTCGTCAATACAGCGGGGTTGCTGCTTGCGAAATTCTTGCGTCGTAGCAATGAAATCGGCGTGCGCCGTGCCATTGGTGCACCCCGTTCGGCCATCTATGCGCAGTTTCTGGTGGAGGCGGGCATCGTGGGTTTAAGCGGTGGTGTACTCGGGCTGTTGCTGACCGGCGTCGGTATTCATGGCGTGAGCTGGGTCTTGCCCAAAGACATCGCAAATCTCGCGCATTTGGATGTGCAGCTCTTGCTGCTGACGCTCATCGTTGCCGTGGTCTCGACCATGCTTGCCGGCATCTATCCCACTTACCGTGCCTCGCGGGTTCAACCCGCATGGCAGCTGAAGTCGAACTGAGAATAAGGAACCGCTTATGAGCCTCCATCCTATTCTTGCAGCGTTGCGCAAACACAAGGCGGGCGTCGTGTTGATCGCCTTGCAGATTGCCCTGACGCTGGCGATCGTGTGTAACGCCGTATTCATCATCTACAGTCGCGTGGAGAAGGTGAATCGGCCCACCGGCATCGATGAAAGCAATCTGTTGCTCATCACCCAGCAATGGGTGGGGGCGCCAAGCATGGACACCCCGGCCGGCGTGCAGCAGCTCGACAGCATGCTTCGGCAGGATCTGGATACGCTCAGGCGCATGCCGGACGTGATGTCGGTGTCTTCGATTACGTCGCTGCCGCTGCTCAATTCCAGCTGGGTCGGCGGCGTTTCATTGACGCCCGGCGCGCAGACGCCCGGTAAGAACGATATCCATACCGCCATGTATTTCGGCGATGACCAGATGGTGGGTACGCTTGGTCTGCAGATGGTGGAGGGGCGCAATTTCAACGCCTCTGAGATCACCAACAAGGGCATGCGCGACCAAACCGAGCCTTCGATAGTGATCGTCACGCAGGATCTGGCCAAACGCCTTTTCCCGCATGGATCGGCGGTGGGCAAGGTCGTGTACTTCGATGGTGGCAATGCGCCGAGCACCATCATCGGCGTGGTCAAGCGCATGCAAACTCCCGCCGTCGGCTGGGGCGATAATTTCACCTGGTATTCGACCTTGATGCCCACTCGCATCAATGCGACGTTCTCGCGCTACATCGTGCGCACCCGGCCGGGCCAATTGGATGCCGTGGCGCACCATGTCGCTACGGCGCTTTACAACAGCAATCCGCTGCGTGTGATCGATGATGACGATGGCATCAAGCGGTTCAGCGACATCCGTGCCGATGCTTACCGTGCCGACATTGGGATGGCGGTGCTGATGGGTGTTGTGTGTCTGATTCTGCTGGCAGTGACGGCGGCCGGCATCGTCGGGCTGACGAGTTTCTGGGTGGGACAGCGCCATCGTCAGATCGGTGTGCGGCGTGCGCTCGGGGCGCGCAAGATCGACATCCTGCATTATTTCCAGCTCGAAAATCTGATGATTGCAGGCGCGGGTGCGCTGATCGGCATCGCGCTTGCCGTCGGTTTGAACCGACTACTCATGAGCAAATTCGAGATGGACAGCATGCCGGTTTACTACGTGCTGGTCGGACTGGCGGTAGTGATGTTGCTGGGACAGGTTGCGGTATTCGTGCCGGCGCGGCGCGCGTCGAACGTTCCACCGGTCGTGGCGACCCGATCGGTCTGATGTAACAGGACAAGCACAAGGGGGAGGCATGATGTCCTATTACTTCGGTCTGGCGATGAGGAGCTTGCGGCGCAACCGCATGCTCACCGCGCTGATGGTGCTAACGCTCGCGCTTGGCATCGGCGCGTCGATGACTACGCTGACGGTGCTGCGGCTCCTTTCCGGCGATCCGTTGCCGGGAAAGAGCGCGCAGCTCTATTACGCGCAAATCGACCCGTATTCCAAGGACGAGCCGTTCTCGCGCAGCGGCAAGATGCCCTGGTTGATGAGCTACACCGATGCGATGAATCTGCTCGACGCGCACAAAGCGCCACGACAGGCGGCGATCGCGCAATCGCAAATCAAGCTGATACCGCCGGATGCGCGGCGCCGGCCCTTTTTCAGCGATGGCGTGATGACCACGGCTGACTTCTTCACGATGTTCGATGTGGACTTCCAATACGGCAGCGGCTGGAGTGCGCAGGACGATCGCAATGCCGCGCCGGTGGTCGTGATTTCCGATTATCTCAATGAACAGTTTTTCGGCGGCGGCAATAGCGTAGGGCGCAGCCTGCGCCTGGGCGACAAGGACTTCCGCATCATTGGCGTGCTCAAGCCCTGGGCGCCACAACCGCACTTTTATGCACTGCACCTGGGTGGCTCCGACTATGGCCGGGGCGCCGCTGTCTTTCTGCCGCTGCGCGCTGCGCGCACGGCCGGCATGGAGCCGCGCAATACCTTTTTCTACGCACCGGGCGACCGGCAGGTGCTCGAAACCGCACCGGTAATTTGGCTAGGTTTCTGGGCGGAACTCCCCGATAGCAGTGCTGCGGCGGCGTACCGGCAATTTCTCGCCGATTACGTGCAGCAGCAGATCGCACTCGGTCGCTTTCAGCAGAGCCATGTCAAACTGTCGAACCTGATGACCTGGCTCAGCGATCAGCAGGTCGTGCCCGATAAGGTACGCATGCAGACGGGCCTCGCTTTCAGCTTCCTCGCTATTTGCATCGTGAACACGGTGGGCTTGCTACTGGCCAAGTGCCTGCGCCGTTCCGGTGAGATCGGCGTGCGGCGCGCCATGGGCGCTTCGCGCTCGGCCATCTTCGCGCAATTCATGATGGAAGCGGTCTTGCTTGGCCTGGCCGGTGGCGTGCTGGGTTTCGTGTTCACCGAATTCGGCCTGTGGTGCATTCGTCAACAGCCCGCGGAATACGCGAGCCTTGTCCACCTCGATGGACGAATGTTCGCGGTGACGTTTGGAATGTCCCTGGCAGCCAGCCTGTTTGCAGGCGTGCTCCCAGCCTGGCGCGCGTGCAAGGTGGCGCCGGCGCCGCAACTCAAGGCTGCGTGAGGAAGCGATATGGAAATTCGTCCGATTGTGGCCAGCCTGAAAAAGCATCGCATTCCGGCCGTGCTGATCGTGCTGGAAATTGCGCTTGCCTGCGCGGTGTTGTGCAACGCGGTTTTCATGGTTCACCAATGCATTGCCAGTGTGAATTCATCGAACGCCATCGACGAGGCGGGCATGTCGGTTATCACCGTCGGCGGCATCGATGCATCGCAGGCACCGGCGGCGATCGTGCGTGATCTGGCCGCATTTCACTCCATTGCCGGCGTCAAGGCGGCCGCGGCCGTTGATCGCGTGCCGCTGGATCACGACGTATGGTTAGGAAGTTATAGCGCAACACCGACTGAAGCTGGGTGGATCAATTCATCGATCTATTTTCTCGGCGACGGTGGCGAGCGTGCAATGGGGTTGCGGCTACTACAAGGTCGCTACTTCACGCCGGAAGAATATGCGGGTGGAGCAGTAGGCGCCGATGGTAAATCGACTAGCCACGTCGTCATCATCAATGAGAGTGACGCCAAGCGGCTATGGCCTGGGCAGAATGCATTGGGCAAGCAGCTCTACAGCGATGAGACAGTGTGGACCGTCATCGGCGTCGTCGCAGACGTACTGGCACAGGCGCCGGATTTCTCGGGCGGCACTGGCAAGTATTCGAGCGTCTTTTTTCCGCTGCGGCCGGATGTGGAACTCGGTCGCTATGTGCTTCGCAGCAGCCCGGCCGATCGCGATCGCGTGCTGGCGCAGGCCATGCGTGCCCTGGGCACGCTCGAACCGGGTGCGGTGCTGGAAGGGCACGCTTATGTGGACATGCGTTCCGCTTACTTCGCTGATGTACGCGGCATGGCCTGGATGCTGACGCTGGTCTGCGCGGTGATGTTGGCGGTCACGGCGCTGGGCATCGTGGGCCTCACCAGCTTCTGGGTCGGGCAGCGGCGGCGGCAGATCGGCATTCGCCGTGCGGTGGGGGCCACGCATGCGCAGATCCTGCGCTACTTCCAGACGGAAAATTTTCTGCTGAGCACGGCAGGTGTGCTGCTGGGTGTGGTGCTCGCCGTGGCAGCCAACCTGTATCTCGTACGGCATTACGAAGTGGGGCATTTGCCTTGGTCTTACCTGGCAAGCAGCGTGCTTGCCTTATGGGTGCTCGGCCAGGTGGCCGTGCTTGGTCCAGCGTTGCGCGCCGCGGCGGTACCGCCGGTGGTGGCGACGCGATCGGTGTAAGGAGCGCACATGTTCGGTTATTACCTTGATCTGGCCGTGCACAGTCTCAAGCGCAACAAAGTGCTGACGGGTTTGATGGTGCTTGCCATCGCCATGGGTATTGGCGCGAGCATGACGACACTTACCGTGTTGCATGTGCTTTCCGGCGATCCGCTGCCGGGGCGAAGCGGATCGCTGTACACGCCACAAATCGATCCGTTGGACCTGAACAACTATGCGCCCGGCGTTGAACCGCCGGACCAGCTTTCATGGATCGACGGCAATTACCTGCTCAAGGCCAAGCGTGCCACGCGACAGGCGCTGATGACCGAAGGCATGGTGCCGCTGCAACCGGCGCAACCGAGCATCGATCCATTCCATGCGGTAGCGCTTTACACGACCGCCGATTTCTTCCCTATGTTCGGCGTTCCTTTCCAATATGGTAACGGCTGGGGCAACGCCGATGACGACGCCAAAGCGCGTGTGGTCGTGATCAGCGCCAAGCTCAATGACAAGCTGTTTGGCGGGAAAAACAGCGTAGGCAAAGAGCTGCGATTGCAAGAGAAAGCATTTCGCATCATCGGCGTGCTAGGCGACTGGCATCCGCAGCCGCACTTCTACCAGCTCTACATGGGTAGCTACGCAGATGACGAAGATATCTTCGTGCCATTTTTCACGTCACGCGATTTGCACATGGAGCATGACGGCAGTACCGACTGCTGGGGCAATAGCGGTGGCGATCCGAATAATCTGGAGCATGTCAATTGCACATGGCTGCAGTTCTGGGTTCAACTCGATACGCCCCAAGCCGTTGCAGCGTACAAATCCTTCCTGGTGAATTACTCGCAGGAGCAGCACGATAACGGCCGCTTTGCGCGTTCTCCCAACGTGCGCCTGCGCAATGTCATGCAATGGCTGGATTATCAGCAAGTGGTGCCCAGCGACACACGCTTGCAAGCGTGGCTGGCAATAAGTTTTTTGGTTGTGTGCCTGGTCAACACGGTGGGATTGATGCTCGCCAAATTCATGCGTCGGGCTGGCGAGCTGAGTGTGCGCCGCGCGCTCGGTGCATCGCAGCGTGCACTGTTCGGGCAGCTGCTGATGGAGTCGGGGATTGTCGGATGCGTCGGCGGCGTAGCCGGCTTGCTGCTGGCCCTGCTTGGTTTGTGGCTTGTGCGCCAGCAACCGGCCGATTACGCAAAGATCGCGCACATGGATGCGTCCATGCTGGTGGTGACGTTCGCGCTTTCGATCTGTGCGAGCCTGTTGGCCGGGTTGCTGCCGGCATGGCGTGCCTGCCGGGTGACGCCGGCTTTGCAGCTGAAGGCGAACTGACATGGACATCAAGCCGATTTTTTCTACCTTGCAGCGGCATAAGTTCACTGCGTGCCTGCTGATCATGGAAATCGCGCTCACCTGCGCGATCGTGTGCAACGCCATCTTCCTGATCGGACAGCGTTTGCAGCTCATGCAAACACCCACCGGCATCGCCGAGCACGAATTGGTGTATGTGCAAATGGCCGACATCAGCGACCGCCCCGATGTGATGGCGCGCACTGAGGCTGATCTTGCTGCATTAAGGCAAGTGCCCGGCGCAAAGTCGGTGATGTTGATCAATCAACTTCCGTTCGGTGGCTCTTCGTCGAACATGGATATCAAACTCAGCCCCGAGCAAACCAAAACCACCATCAGCGTGGCCCAATATATGGGCGAAAACATGCTGTCCACGCTTGGCGTGCATCTTGTGGCTGGTCGCGATTTTCGTCCGGACGAGTTTGTCGACATCGATAAGGTGTATGCGGCGTTGCGCGCCGGAGACTTGACTGCGATACCCAAGCCTGTGCTGATTACGCAAGCCATGGCCGAGCGCTTGTGGCCCGGACAGAATCCGCTCGGCAAGCAACTGTATGTAGCGCAAGGCATACCGTTGACCGTGATAGGCGTAATGAAGGAATTGGTGCGCCCCAACCAGCGTAATAACGGCCTCCATTACAGCCTGTTCAATCCGGTTCGCATGCCCATGTCCTCGGGCACCTATTACGTGCTCCGTTGCGCATCGCAAGACCGCGAGCAGGTACTCAGATCAGCGGTGGTCAAACTCAGGAAACTGGATCCCAACCGCATCGTGCTGGACAAGGGAACATGGGATGAGATGCGTCGCGATTATTTCCGCGACGATCGCGCGATGGCGGGCATTCTCGTGAGCGTCTGTCTGGCGCTGCTGATCGTGACTGCATTGGGTATCGTGGGGCTGGCCAGTTTCTGGGTGGCGCAGCGCAATCGCAGCATCGGCGTACGCCGTGCGCTCGGCGCCACGCGCGGCAACATCCTGCACTACTTCCAGACCGAAAACTTTCTGCTCACCACCATGGGCATCGGGCTCGGCATGGTATTGGCCTATGGCATCAACCTGTTCTTGATCGTGCACTACGAAGTGCCACGGTTGCCGTTGATGTATTTCCCGATTGGCGCGCTGCTGTTGTGGATGATCGGGCAGGCGGCGGTATTGGGGCCTGCGCTGCGCGCGGCCGGGGTGCCACCGGTGGTCGCGACGCGTTCGGTATAAGGAGAGGAGCGTGTTCGGTTATTACATCGATCTTGCATTGCGCAGCCTCAAGCACAACAGAGTGCTGACCGGCTTGATGGTGCTTGCCATTGCAGTGGGCATTGGCGCGAGCATGACAACGCTCACGGTCATGCATTTGCTTTCGGGCGATCCGCTGCCGGGCAAAAGCGCCACGCTGTTCTATCCGCAACTCGATCCGGATACGTCGGTCGCCAGTTCGCACAGTCAGCCCACGGACGTGATGGACTATCGCTCGGCCATGGACCTGTGGAGCGCACACCGGGCCGATCGCCAGACGATTGTGGTGGATAGCGATCTCAAGGTGACGGCTCCGGATGCGAACGTGCCGCCGCTGATGATGACGATGCTTTCCACCACGGCTGATTTCTTTCCGATGTTCGACGTGCCGTTTCAGTATGGTTCTGGCTGGAGCGATGATGACGATGCAAGGCGCTCGCGCGTAGCGATCATTTCCGCATCGCTCAACGATAAGTTGTTTGGTGGCGCCAACAGCGTGGGGCGAACGTTGCGCCTGCGCGATACGGACGTCCGCATTATCGGCGTGCTCAAACCGTGGCGTCCCTCGCCGCTGTTCTACACGGTCCGTGGGGGGCGCTTTGCGCACGGAGATACGGCAACGTTCTATGGAAAAATCGAGGACGTTTTCGTACCGCTATCCAGCGGCCTGGAAATCAATGATGGTAATTTTTATCAGTTCAACTGCTGGGGCATGCCCAAGCGCACCGGACATTTGATCGATGCGCCGTGCGAGTGGGTGGCCGTATGGGTGCAACTGAACAATGCCGCGAAGCAGGCCGATTATCGGCGCTTCCTTCACGATTATGCCGAGCAGCAGCAGTCCCTGGGCCGCTTTACACACGCGGAGAACACACGTTTGCCAAGCCTGATGGAATGGCTCGACTACAACGGCGTTGTGCCAAGCGATGTGCATCTGCAAACAGGGTTGTCTTTCGCTTTTCTGGTGATCTGTCTGTTGAATACCGTGGGATTGTTGCTCGCCAAGTTCCTGCGCCGTGGTGGCGAGATCGGCGTACGCCGCGCACTCGGCGCCTCGCGTGGCGCGATCTTCGCGCAGTTCCTGGTGGAGGCCGGTGTGGTGGGCTTGCTCGGTGGCGTTGCCGGCTGGTTGTTGACGTTGGTGGGGCTGTGGCTTGTGCGCCAGCAGCCCACGCCCTATGCCGACATGGTGCATCTGGACGCTTTCATGTTTGTAATCACATTTGCGTTGGCCATTGTAGTCAGCCTGTTGGCTGGTGCGCTGCCCGCGCTGCGCGCCAGTCGCATGGCGCCGGCGTTTCAGCTGAAGGCACAGTAGGAGGAGCACGGGATGGAGATTCGCCCCATTCTTAGCGCATTGCGTCGCCATCGGCTTGCGACGTTGCTGATTGCGCTGGAAATCGCGCTGGCTTGCGCGGTGTTATGCAATGCCTGTTTTCTGATCATCGCTCGCGAGCAACGCACGAAACTCAACAGTGGCGTGGACGAACGGTCGCTGGCCTTCGTCAAAGTGACAGGTTTCGACGATGCGGCGGCGCGGGACCTGAACGCTCGCATGCTCAGTGGCTTGGGGTCGATTGCCGGCGTGCAATCGGCCAGCGCCATCAACACCGTACCGTTTGGACAGAATGCCGGGACGGTTGGCATGTCGCTCGACCCTGCCATGAAACACATCAACGCCGTGGTCGACATCTATCTCGGTGGACCCGGCAGCTTCAGGGCGTTGGGAGTAAAGCTGGTGGCAGGCCGATTGCCACAGGCAGACGACTACGCGCCGATCGAGAATTACTTTCCCAAGGATGCGCAGATATGGGTGACGCGTTCGCTGGCCGATCACCTTTGGCCCGGCGAAAATCCGCTGGGCAAGGATTTTTACTGTTTCGGGCCTTTTCGCTATCGCGTGGCAGGTGTGCTTGATCACCTGGCTATTGCCATGCCTGGCAGTCGCGGGCCGTACAGTGTGGATTGGTCGGTATTCATTCCGGTGCAACCCGGGCCTTTCCTTACCGGCAGCTATCTTGTGCGTGCAGCGCCCGGCGACATACAGCGCGTCATGCGCGATGCGCGCGCCGTCGTCGCCAAGGTCGCGCCCGATGTGGTGTTCGACTCGGATGAATCCGGTACCCTCAGCGACCTCCGCCACACTTATTTTCAGAACGACCGTGCCATGGCGCGGGTGCTGATCGGGGTGATCGTGGCTTTATTGCTCGTCACTGCACTGGGCATCGTGGGCCTCGCCAGTTTCTGGGTGCAGCAGCGGCGCAAACAGATTGGCATTCGCCGCGCGATCGGCGCCACGCGTGGCGACATCCTGCGTTATTTCCAGACGGAGAATTTCCTGATCGTGTCGATGGGTATCGTGCTGGGCGTGATACTCGCCTACGCGCTGAACCTGGTGCTGATGAAGGCCTATGAGGTGACGCATCTGCCACTGGGCTATCTGCTGGCGAGCGCGATCGTACTGTGGTTGCTGGGGCAGCTTGCTGTACTTGGGCCAGCCCTGCGTGCGGCCGCCGTGCCGCCGGTCGTGGCGACACGATCCGTATGAACAGCGAACGACATCGCTGAAAAAATGACATGAGGACACGCATGAACTCGCATCAACGATTGAAATGGTTATTGCCACTGGTGGTGGGAATGCCGATGGTTATCCACGCGTCGGCATCCAGGCACGATGCCGCGCAAGACACGCCCAAAACCATGACGCGCGCCGAGGTGACCGGCATCATCGCCGACAGCCGCCGCATCGTTTCGCCCAACGGCGTCGAGGCCATGGTGAAGGTGCACATCAACGGCATCGATCAATGGTTGTCCATTCGCGGCAAGGATCGCCGCAATCCGATTCTGCTGGTGCTGCACGGTGGGCCTGCGTCGCCAAGCATGCCCGACGATTACACCTATCAAACGCCGTGGGAGGATTACTTCACCGTGGTGCAGTGGGATCAGCGCGGTACCGGCAAGACCTACGCGGCCAATACCGAGCAGCAGATGGCG
Organism: Dyella monticola; assembly: GCF_003363155.1. Lineage (GTDB taxonomy): Bacteria > Pseudomonadota > Gammaproteobacteria > Xanthomonadales > Rhodanobacteraceae > Dyella_B > Dyella_B monticola. Next base: position 352,226 of record NZ_QRBE01000003.1, read on the forward strand.
CCGGGCATGACCATCGAAGGCATGACGGACGATGCCGCACAGGTCGTGCAATACCTGCGCCAGCATTACGGCAAGCAGAAGATTTTCCTGCTGGGCCACTCGTGGGGTACGGTGTTGGGCACGCGCCTGGCGCAGGCCCATCCCGACTGGTTCTACGCCTATATCGGCGTGGGGCAGGTGGTGAACGTGCGTCGCAATGAGGAAGTGGGCTACAACTTCGCATTGCAGCAGGCGAAGGCGGCCGGCAACACGACGGCGATCAAGGAACTTCAGGCCATCGCGCCTTACCCGGGCACGGGGCAGCTGACGCTCCAACGCCTGGGTGTGCGCAGCAAGTGGGAGATGTATTACGGCGGCCTGACGTACGGCCGGCAGAATTACGATTACGTGTCCAACGCCGAGGAGCTATCGCCGGACTACAGCTCACCCGAGCTGGACGCGATCGGCAAAGGCAGCGCCTTCACCATCAACCATTTGAAGGCGCCACTGCTTTCGGTGGATTTTGACGACGCTACCCACTTTCGGTGCCCGGTCATTCTGTTTGTGGGCGCGCATGATGAGACCACCTCCCACGAGCTGGCCGAACATTGGTTCGACACGCTCCAGGCACCCTCCAAGCACATGGTGATCTTCGCCGATTCCGCCCACATGGTGATGCAGGAGCAGCCGGGCCGCTTTCTGGTCCATCTGGTTACCGACGCCCTGCCGCTGGCGCAGGCGGCGCACGACGCCGCGCCTGCGGAGGTGACGAAAGGTTAGGCCGGCTCGCCGCTCAGGGGCCTGGACCGCCAGTAAAGGCCCCTGAATCCGGCGATGTGAACGAATTTGATATACGTAGGACGACGGGCATGGCAACCTTTTCGGCGGGAGCGGCATCCATGCCTGCATGTGTAGACGACGAATGCGTACCGTACTGATCATTGACGACAACCCTTCCGTGGGCGAGGCGCTCTCGTTGCTGCTGTCGCTGCATGACGTGCGCCCCCTGGTTGCGCTCACGCCCGACGAAGGCCTGGCCATGCTGGCGCGCGAATCGGTGGATGTGGTGATCCAGGACATGAACTTCACCGCCGATACCACCTCCGGCGAGGAGGGCGTGGACCTGTTCCGGGCGATCCGGCAAAGCCACGCGGATCTCCCAGTCATCCTGCTGACCGCCTGGACGCACCTGGAAACGGCGGTGGAACTGGTGAAAGCCGGCGCTGCCGATTACCTCGCCAAGCCGTGGGACGACACCAAACTGCTGGCCACGGTGGAAAACCTGCTGGAGCTGTCCGAGTCCACGCGCGAGGTCAACCGCACGCGTCAGGAGCGCCGCAAGCGCCGCGACGCGCTACAGCGCAAATACGATCTGGACGGCCTGGTGTTCGCCTCCGAAGCCATGGCGCGCACGATCGATCTGGCCTGCCAGGTGGCGCGCTCGGACGTGCCGGTGCTGATCACCGGCCCCAACGGTTCGGGCAAGGAACGCATCGCGGCCATCGTGCATGCCAATTCTGCGGTGAAAAACGGGCCTTTCGTGGCCGTGAACTGTGGTGCGCTGCCGGGCGAACTGATCGAAGCGGAGTTGTTCGGCGCCGAGGCCGGTGCCTACACCGGTGCCAACAAAGCGCGCGAAGGTCGCTTCGAACTGGCCGATGGCGGCACGCTGTTCCTGGATGAAATCGGCAACCTGCCGCTGCCGGGGCAGATGAAGCTGCTGCGCGTGCTGGAAACCGGGCAATTCGAACGGCTTGGTTCCGGGCGCACGCGCAAGGTGAAGGTGCGCGTGCTCAGCGCGACCAATGCCGACCTCAAGGCGATGATTCGTGCCGGCACCTTTCGCGAAGATCTCTACTACCGCCTCAACGTGATCGATGTGAACCTGCCGCCGCTGTCCGAGCGCATCGACGACATCCTGCTGCTGGCGGACCACTTCCTGGCCGGCCGTGCGCAGCTGAGCGAGGCAGCACGCGAGGCGCTTTTGACCTATCCATGGCCGGGCAACGTGCGCGAACTGAAGAACGCGATCGAGCGCGCGGCGTTGCTGGCCGGCGGTGGTCCGATCAGCCCCGAGCAGCTCAATCTGCCGCAGCACGCCGGGGCGGCCGCGATGCGTAATCTCGACGAACCCAGCCGTGAAGTGGTGGAGTCGGCCTTGTACAAGGCCGATGGCGTGGTCAGCCGCGCCGCGCAAACGCTTGGGTTGTCGCGCCAGGCGCTTTATCGCCGCATGGAGCGGTACGGGCTGATGACGCAGACGTGATTTTTCGCGCCGTTATGGCTTTAGGTATCTTTCACCTTGGGTCTCAGCAGCACGTCGTCCCGGCGAAAGCCGGGACCCGGTGACTTTCCGTAGCAAAGCCGTTGGGCTCCGACTTTCGCCGGGGCGACGTTCGATCCTGGAACGGGAATATCTCCATGGGCCTACGTGCGGCACTGTGGCTATTCCGGCAGTGGTGCACATTCACGACAACGTGTAGAACACCGGCATGCCATGCGGAGACCCTCTGATGCCTCAACGCGCAAACGAAGCCTGGATTGCCTTATGCGTCTGAGATCATTGGAAGGCCGCCTTGCGTTGTGGCTGGCGTTTGCCGCGCTGACGGGTGTGCTGGTCTATGTCGGTGTTACGCGCTGGCCATTGCCGCAGATGGTGGGGTGGCTGCACGACAATTTGAGCAAGTCCATTTCCCAGCCCGATCACACGCAAGCCATTCTCATCTGTGCGGCTGTGCTGGCACCGTTGTCGTGGTGGTTCGCCTACATCGTGATGAACCCGGTCAAACGCCTGCTGCGCGCGCTCGAAGGTGCGGTGGCCAGTTATCGCGATGGCGATTTCAGCATTTCCATCGCGCTCGACCGCCACGATGAACTTGGTGATCTCATCCTCGTGCACAACGAACTGGGTCAGACGCTGCGCGAGCAACGGCAGAACCTCGCGCAACGCGAACTGCTGTTGGATACGGTGGTGCAGAACACCCCAGTCGCCCTCGTGCTGACCGATGCGAACGGGCGCGTGGCCTATGCCAACATCGCGGCGCGTCATCTGTTCAACGAAGGGCGTAACCTCAATGGCCTGCATTTTGCGACGCTGATCGCCGATTCGCCGGAGGCCTTGCGCAAGGCCACCGAGGGTTCTGAGGACGCGCTTTTCAGCGTGGAAATGGATGGCATGGAAGAAACCTTCCATCTTTCGCAACGCGCGTTCCGGTTGCAAGGCAGGCCGCACCGCCTGCAATTGTTTCGTCGCATGACACGTGAATTGTCGCGTCAGGAAGTGGCGGCGTGGAAGCGTGTGATCCGCGTGGTCAGTCACGAGTTGAACAACTCGCTGGCGCCGATTTCCTCGCTCGCTCATTCCGGTGCGGAACTGGCGCGACGCGGTGATGTGCAACGATTGCCCGGTGTGTTCGCCACCATCGGCGAGCGTGCGCGTCATCTGCACGGTTTCATCGATGGTTATGCGCGTTTCGCCAAGCTTCCTGCGCCGCGTCCGGTAGCCATTGAATGGCGACCGTTTCTGGATGCGCTCGCACTGCATTGCCGCTTCCAATTGATGGGCGAGGTACCGTCGCAGACCGGTTGGTTCGATCCGGTGCAGATTGAACAAGTGCTCATCAACCTGGTGAAGAATGCCCACGAATCGGGCAGCGTGCCCGAGGGCGTGACGTTGTCGCTCAGCGTGATCGGGCACGAATTGCGTATCGAAGTGGCCGACCGCGGCCCGGGCATGAGCGAAGCCGTCCTGGCGCAAGCCTTGTTGCCGTTCTACTCCACCAAGCGCTCGGGCACCGGTCTTGGGCTGGCCTTGGCGCGCGAGATCAGCGAGGCACACGGCGGGCGTATCGCGCTGGCCAATCGCGAGGATGGCGGCTTGCGCGTCACGCTGATGCTGCCTCAGACGGCGACCACCATGTGAGAGGGACGCACTGAGTCTGCCCTATACTCGATCTCCATCAACAAGGAGGAGATGCCATGGGTACCATTTTTGCGTTGGTCGTGGTGGTGGTGGCGGTGATCGTGCTGGCAAAGCTGGTGCGCATTGTTCCGCAAGGTTATGAATGGACCGTCGAACGCTTCGGCCGATATACGCGCACGCTCACCCCGGGCCTGCATTTCCTGATTCCCTTCATCTACGAAATCGGTCGCAAGATGAACATGATGGAGCAGGTGCTGGATGTACCGAGCCAGGATGTGATCACCAAGGACAACGCGGTCGTACGTGTGGACGGCGTAGTGTTCTATCAGGTGCTCGATGCGGCCAAGGCCGCCTATGAAGTGGCGAACCTGGAGCAGGCCGCGCTTGCCCTGGTGATGACTAACATCCGCACTGTGCTCGGTTCGCTGGATCTGGACGAATCGCTGAGTCAGCGCGACGCCATCAATGCCAAGCTGCTTGCCGTCGTGGACGAGGCGACCCATCCGTGGGGCGTGAAGGTCAACCGCATCGAGATCAAGGACATCGCGCCGCCACGCGACCTGGTCGATTCGATGGCCCGTCAGATGAAGGCCGAGCGTGAAAAGCGCGCGCAGATCCTGGAGGCCGAGGGTTTGCGCCAGGCGGCCATCCTCAAGGCGGACGGTGAAAAGCAATCGGCCATTCTCGCGGCGGACGGCAAAAAGGAAGCCGCGTTCCGTGAAGCCGAGGCGCGCATTCGCCTGGCCGAGGCCGAAGCGCAGGCCACCAAGCTGGTGTCCGATGCAATCGCCAGCGGCAACGTCAATGCACTGAACTATTTCGTCGCCAACAAATACGTCGAAGCACTGAAGGAAATGGCCCATTCGCCCAACCAGAAGATGCTGCTGATGCCGGTGGAGGCGACGGGCATCATCGGTTCGCTGGCGGGTATCACGGAGCTTGCGCGAGAGGCGCTGGGACAGCAGCAGGGTCGTGTGACCGCGCCTTCGCGCGCGCCTTGAGAGGGCTGGTCATGTTCGCGAACGTCGCTGCGCATTACCTATGGTGGATCGTGGCGCTGGTGCTGCTCGCCGTCGAGGTGATCATGCCCGGCTATTTCATGCTATGGATCGGCATCGGTGCGGCCGCAACGGGGGTGCTCGTGTTGCTGATGCCTGGGCTGTCGTTGCTGACTCAGGCGATCATGTTCGCGGTGCTGGCTTTCGTGTCGTGCGCGGTCTACGGGTACGCCGTGCGGCCTGCGTTGCAAAAGGGTGAGCACAACGAGGGTCGGCTCAATCGGCGCGGCGAGCAACTTATCGGCCGTCGTTATGTGTTGATCGAGTCGATCGTCAACGGTCGTGGCAAGGCAAAGGTCGGCGATGGGCAGTGGCTGGTGAGCGGGCCGGATCTGCCGGCGGGTAGCACCGTGGAAGTGGTGGCGGTGGATGGCGCTACGCTGAAGGTCAAGCCGGCCTGACCTGCTCGTGGTGTCACGGAATGATTCCCTCCCCTGCGTGCAGGGGGCAGCGTCGGACTGCACGAGCTTGCCACCCGGCGAGAAATCATCGCGGGCGTGGCTTATCCCAACCCAACCCTCCCCTGCCCGTAGAGGAGGGAGCGGACATTCGCACGTACGGCTATCGGCCCAAGGCCTGAGTGCTTATCAAGCAACGCGCTTCCGGGTAAGAATGGGGCCATGCCCGCACCTGTCATCCGATCGCCCGCTGCATGCTTCGCCACCCTCGCGGTGGCTTGCGCATGAGCGTCCAATTCGCCACCACGGCGCTCAATACCCGCATCGCCTTTCTGGTGGAACTCGCCACCCGCTTGCACAAATACGGCGCCGCTTCGCCGCGTCTGGAAATGGCGATTGCCGGGTCCGCGCAACGTATCGGCTTGAGCGCGGATGTGTGGTCCAGCCCCACGGCCATCATTATCTCCTTCGCCGACCTGGCACATGGCGAGGAAGGGCGCCTGGCGCAGGTGACGCAGGTGATACGCCTGCTGCCAGGCGATGTGAATCTGGACAAGCTGTGCCGCGCCGATGAAATAGCCGATCGGGTGATTGCCGGTCAGCTGGATCTGCGCGAAGGCTTTCGCCTGCTGCGTGCACTGGAGCTGCCTGACACGCCCTGGCAGAAGACAGGCGTGATCGCCAGTTATGGTTTGTCGGCGGCAGCGATCGATGCGCTGTTCCTGCACAGCTCCTGGGTGGACCTCATCGTTGCGGCGTTCGTGGGGACGATCATCGGCACGATCACCATTCTTTCCGGCACGCGTCCGCGCCTGCAGGTTGCCAGCGATGCGATCAGCGCTATGGTGGCGACGCTGGTCGCCATCGTCTTCAGTGCCTTCGTGGTGCCACTGGCGATCAAATCGGTCGTGCTGGCCGGTTTGATCGTGCTGGTGCCGGGGATGTCGCTGACCACGGCCGTGCGCGAAATTTCCAGCCAGCATCTGGTCGCCGGCATGGCACGCATGGGTGGCGCGATGTCAACGCTGCTCAAACTCACTTTTGGCACGGTGGCGGCGACCCAGATATGTGCGGTGTTGGGCATCGAGCCGCGCGATTTTCAGCTGCCGGCGTTGCCCGGGTGGATGGATTATCCGGCCCTGCTCGTGGCGGCGATCGCCTTTGCCATGCTGTTCCGCGCGGCGTGGCGCGACTGGCCGGCCGTTATCGCGGCGGTGATTTTGGGGTATCTCGCCACCCGCTTGGGCGGCTCCATCTCGGTCAACCTGGCCGGTGCGCCGTTCGGTGTGTTTCTGGGCGGTTTGTTGCTGAGCGCGCTGGCCAATCTATATGCGCGCTATGCCGGGCGTCCCGGGGCCGTGATACGCGAACCGGGCATCCTGCTGTTGGTGCCGGGCAGCGTCGGGTTTCGCAGCGTGTCCTACCTGCTGCAACGCAATGCGTCGTTGGGATTCGATACCGCGGTATTGCTGGTGACGATCTTGATTTCGCTGGTGGCGGGGCTGATGTTCGGAGAATTGCTGATTGCGCCGCGAAGGTCGCTGTAGCGTAGTCAAACCTATCGGTTTCAATCTGGCCTCGCCGTCATTCCGGCCTTCGCCGAATAACGATAAAAAGTAAAAACGCCGGCATTGCCGGCGTTTTTGTCGAAGCCCGAAAAAAACCAGAAAATCAGATCGCCAGATCCTTTTCCTTCTTGCCGGCTTTCAGTGCATCGTTGAACCAGCGCGGGCGCTTGCCGCGACCGGACCAGGTTTGTTCCGGATCGGCCGGATTGCGATATTTCGGAGCCACGGAACCCAGGCCGCGACGTTTGCCGCCGCGCACAGCGCCGCCCGCACCGAATATTTCTTCGAAGGTGACGCCCTCGGCCTTGAGCAATGCGTGCACTTTTTCGCGCACCTTGGTGGTGCGTTCTTTCTGCAGCTCATGCTGGCGCGCTTGCGCTTTCTGAATCAGGTCATTGAGCTGGTTATGGTTGAGGCTCTTGATGTCGATGGCCATGCAGCGGACTCCGGTAAAAGAAAAATGAGTAACAGATTCCAGGTTGTTGGATTATGAATATGCCTGGATGCAATGATTGATTTTCTCGCAATGAAGACAAAATTGTAAAGCACAGCGAGTTAAAAATAATCATTTTCCTTATTAATTGCCGGAATGATCCTTACGTGAAACGCATCTCTTTGCGTGAGCGAAATGCGGCATTGTCATGCCGGTGAATGGATTCACCGGGAGTGGCGTGCCCGCGGGTTTCGCTGTGCCAGCGCACAAAAAAGGGCGCGCGAGGCGCCCTTTTTCGCAAAGGCCTCATGCGTCAGCCTAGTATTTCAAATAATTCGTCGCGCGTAATGGAACTGCTTTCGGCATCGGTGCGAGCTCGATATTCCAGGGTACCGGCGGCCAGCCCGCGCTCGCTCACCACAACGCGATGGGGAATGCCGATCAATTCCATGTCGGCGAACATTGCACCAGGGCGCAAGCCGCGATCGTCCAACACCGTTTCAATGCCGCGTGCGGTGAGTTCGTTGTAAAGCGATTCGGCCGCGGCGCTCACTTCCGGTGAATTTTTCGGATTGATGACGCACACGGCCGCACGCCACGGCGCCATCGCTTCGGGCCAGATGATGCCAACATCGTCATGGCGCTGTTCGATGGCGGCGGCCACGATGCGGCTGACGCCGATGCCGTAGCAGCCCATCAGCATGACCTGCTTCTTGCCCTGGTCGTCGAGCACGGTGGCGTTGAGGGCCTCGGCGTATTTGCTGCCGAGCTGGAACACGTGGCCCACTTCGATACCGCGCGCGATCTGCAAGGTACCGTGGCCATCAGGCGCGGGATCGCCCACCACGACCTGACGAATATCTTCGACGCGCGTTATGCGCGCATCGCGTTCCCAGTTGGCGCCGGTGTAGTGCGTGTCGTTGGCGTTGCCGCCGCAAATGAAGTCGGCCAGCACCGCAGCGCTGCGATCGACGATCACGGGAATGGTATCGGGCAGCCCAACAGGGCCAATGAAACCGGGGCGTGCCCCGATGGCGGCGAGGATTTCCTCCTCGCTGGCCAGCACGGATTCGTCCGGCAACTCCGGCAGCTTGCTGGCCTTCACTTCGTTGATGTCGTGATCGCCGCGCAGGCACAGCGCCACCAGGCCTTCGTTGCCGCGCACAAGCACGGTCTTGAGAATACGATCGGCGGTTACGCCGAAATGCCTGGTGACATCGTCCACCGTGCGAACGCGCGGCGTGTCCACGCGCTGCAACGACGCAGAAGGCGCAGGACGGCCGATGGCAGGCGCCACCGCTTCGGCTTTCTCCATGTTGGCCGCGTAGTCGGACTGATCGGAGTAGGCGAGCAGGTCTTCGCCGGACTCGGCGATCACCTGGAACTCATGGCTGGCATTGCCGCCGATGGCGCCGGTGTCCGCCTGCACGGCCCGGAACGTGAGCCCCAGGCGCGTGAAGATGCGCGCGTAGGCCTGGTACATCACTTCATACGTTTGGGCCAGCGATTCCTGCGTGAGATGGAACGAGTACGCATCCTTCATCAGGAATTCGCGCGCGCGCATCACGCCGAAGCGCGGGCGGATCTCGTCGCGGAATTTGGTCTGGATCTGGTAGAAGTTGATCGGGAGCTGCTTGTAACTCTTCAGTTCGTTGCGTGCGAAATCGGTGACGACTTCTTCATGCGTGGGGCCGTAGCAGAACTCCTGCTCCTTGCGATCCTTGATCTTCAGCAGCTGACCGCCGAATTTCTGCCAGCGGCCGGTTTCCTCCCACAGCTCGCGCGGCTGCACCGAGGGCATCAGCATTTCGATGGCGCCGGCGCGGTTCATTTCCTCGCGCACGATGTGCTCCACCTTGCGCAACACGCGCAGCCCCAGCGGCGACCACGTGTAAAGGCCGGAAGCGAGTTTGCGGATCATGCCGCTGCGGATCATCAGTTGATGGCTGACGATTTCTGCGTCGGCGGGGACTTCCTTGACGGTGCCCAGGTGAAATTGGCTAAGGCGCATGGGGTGGGAGCTGCAGGCGAAGTAAAGGCGCGATTATAGCCTGCAGGCCGATTGACGCTGCGAAGGGGGCACGATGCGGCATTCGGCGCATGCCGCGTCCTGCTATGTCCCTCGTATCGTTACTGATTGCTGCAGAACTGGTTGAACTGGGCTTGGGCGGAGTCGAGCTGTTGCTTGCGTTGGTCCGCACTGAGCAACTGCTGTTGGCCGTTCGACCCATTCATGACCACCGGGGCGCTGCCTTGCAACGCGCGAATGTTGGAGGTGAGCGAGCCGCACAGCTTGGCGCGGTTGTCGGGGGTGTCGGCCATGGTGGTGCTTTGCGAGCTGTCGCCATTCTGCGCGCTATCGCCGCTTTGCGAGGAACTGCCGGACGTGCTGGACGAGGCTGCTGCTGCCGGTGCGGACGTATCCGTGCTCACATTGACCTGGCTGTATTTGGTGCCGGTGGGCGGTGGCGTTTCGGAGAAATGGGTGGTGCCGTGGGCATCGGTCCATTTGTAGACCTGGGCGCAGGCCAGCGGTGCGACCATCAACAGCACCAGGGCAATGGAAAGGCGACGCATGGGCGGCTCCGGCAGGGAAGAGAGATGAATAGGATGATCTGATCAATGCTGCGTAGGTGGCATGATGTCCACAAGGCCCGCAGGCTATGGCGCGGCAGCCGGGGGCCTTCTGGACATCACCCTTCGGGCCGGTGAAGCCCACGTAGCATCGATCAGAGCATGCCTAGTTAACAACCGGCGCGGTTCGGACTCAAGCGGCTGGCCCGGGCGGAGTGTCAAGAACGTGCGAGTTGGCACGTTTGGAGGGGTGTTTCGCTACTCCCCTGCTACACTGAACCGCATCCCGTCACGGATGGATTCATGAGCGAGACACCAGCCCGGGTGCCGCGGCATCGCGGTATCTACCTTCTGCCAAACCTGTTCACGACCGGCGCCATGTTCGCCGGGTTCTATGCCATCGTCGTCAGCATCGGCGGCCGGTTCACGGAGGCTGCCATTGCCGTTTTTGTGGCGGCCCTGCTGGACGGCATCGATGGCCGCGTGGCGCGCCTGACCCATACGCAGAGCGAGTTCGGGGTGCAGTACGACTCGCTGTCCGATCTGGTGAGCTTCGGCCTGGCGCCCTCGCTGGTGATGTACAACTGGTCACTTTCCAGCCTGCGCGAGTATGGTCCGCTTTACGGCAAGATCGGCTGGGCCGCCGCGTTCATTTACGCTGTCTGCGCCGCGTTGCGCCTGGCGCGCTTCAATACCCAGGTAGGTGTGATCGACAAGCGCTACTTCCAGGGTCTGCCCAGCCCTGCGGGGGCGGCCGTTTGCATGTCTTTCGTCTGGAGCATGGAAAACTGGGGCATCTCCGGTGAAGAACTGGACATGTTCGTACCGTTCATGGCTGTGATCGTAGGCTTGTTGATGGTGAGCCGCCTGCGTTATTACAGCTTCAAGTCCCTGCCGATGGGGGACAAGGTGCCGTTTCTGTGGATTCTCATTGCCGTGCTGATCCTGGTGCCGTTCTTCGTCGACCCGCCGCGCGTGCTGCTGGCGGTGTTTTCGCTTTATCTCCTGTCCGGGCCGGTGGTCACGCTCTGGGGCGTCGCCACGCGCCGCAAGCGCCCGCGTCGCGGCGCCGTATGAACGCCGGTGTCGCCAGTACCGCACATCGCGCCCGCGTGCTGCGTGCGTTGGGCGTGGTGACGTGGCGCCGTCGCGATATGCATGCAAGTGTTGCGGTGGCACCGGAGCAAGTGCCGACGACAACGATCAGCCAGGCGCTCGCCAGCGCGAACGTGGTGGTCGTGATACCCCCGGCTTGCAGCGTGCGCGAGAGGGATCTGCTCGGTCGCGCGTTATCTGGCTTGGGTCCGCAGCTTGCGCGTGCGCCATGCATCGAAGCCGTCGATGGCGAGAACCTGCATGTACCGCATGCGCCCGCCTATCTGGTATTCGGGCAGGCGCAAGCCCACGCGCTTGGGCGCGTACTGCCGGCAGAGGTCATGCGTGATGCGCACATCGTGTTGGCCGATACGCCCTCAGAGATTCTCGTGCAAGCGGTCGCCAAGCGCCGCTTATGGCAAGCGTTGCGAATGCTACGTCGCGCGCTCGCCGCAGGAGTCCAACCCTGATGGTTGCCGTGGCGCGCCCCTCGTTAGAGATGCGCGCAATGCGACGCGAGGACCTGCCACGTGTCAGTGAACTGGAAAATGCCTCTTACGATTTTCCATGGAGCATAGGCATTTTCGGCGACTGCCTGAAGGCCGGCCACCCGTCATGGGTGTTGTGCGCGGACGGCCGCATCATCGGTTATGGCATCCTGTCCATCGGTGCGGGCGAGGCTCACGTGCTCAATGTATGCATTGCCCCGTCCGAGCGGGAGCAAGGGTTCGGGCGCCATCTCATGAGACGCCTATTGGATATCGCGCGGTGGAACGGCGCCGAGCGCGTGTTTCTGGAAGTGCGGCCGTCTAATCCGAACGCGCATGCGTTGTATATATCGCTAGGCTTTCATGAGATTGGAAGACGGCCACGTTATTACCCGGCGCACCAAGGGCGTGAGGATGCGATTGTGATGACGCTGGAATTTCCTGGGACGTGAGCCGACTTTGCGGTGCGGCTAAGCCCATTTCCTTCCTTCTTCCTAGCGATCAGCCAAAATTCTTTCTGTGACGACGCTCCCATGTAGGCAGGCGCTGATTGTGGCGGCCTGGGCGCATCACTAGGATCAATTTGTCTGGACGAACTTTTACAGGGAGCTGTATGCGCCATTTCGTCAAGGGCTGCGCGCTTTCGTTTGCTTTTGTCGCCACTGCATGCGCGCAGGCCCAACAGCCATTGCCAGAGCATGTCACTGGATCAGATGAGGGAACTATTGCTTGCAAGACAGAAAAGGCGATGGTTACGTTAATGAGGGCTTCACCCGCATTGACCACAAATGAAGAAGTGTTGAAGCGTCTCATCAAGAGTGGTGATTGCTTAATCATGCCGCACGGATGGCTTGTGCTGGAGGCGCATGATCCACCGTTAGATCAGCAAAATGACCACGCATCCCAGTGGATGATTCGTACGCCACACGGAATCGTCCATATGTGGGGGACCCCTTTTGGTGGCGATTGAGTCATGGTCCTTCCACTCTTCGATATCTATCAGAGAAAGCTTTTCGCCGTGGTTTTTTGTCTGTGCAGATGGGTCCTTGATATTGTGGACTTGAGGTGTGACGGCGACGATTTTCACGTTGCGCAGGGTCATGTTGAAGTATTCGACTTCGCGGCCGGCCTCATCGACGCGATACCACTTTATTTCGGCGGATCTCAAGGTATCGCCGCGCGAGAGTCGCATGTAGAGAATAGGCGAGGAGCGATCGATTTCTTTTTCGATGACGAGGGGCATATGCAGGCGGGTGCCTAGCAAGCGCCCGGTTACGCTATCGGCGGGGGCATGCATGCCATGTTTGAAGCTCAGTACTTCAATGCTTCCCTCACGGCCGACGACTTGGCTTGAGCCGCGGATGTCACTGCCGTCGATGTCTTTTAGCCACAAATGCAGGGGAATTGCCACGCGCGATCCTTAGCCGTTGGTATCGGCGCAGTGTTACGCATGGTGGCAGATGAAGCCGTCGGATGATTCAGTGTGCTTGGGCCGCATTCGAGAGACAGCATGTGTCAGGTAAGGCGGTAAGCGGAGCAAGCATGAGTACCGAAAACGGAGGTTTGCTCGGTATAACCTGTGTCGCGGGGTTGGCCCTCACCCTAGCCCTCTCCCCGGAGGGGAGAGGGACTGTTTTGCGCTAGCCAAGCTTGTCCATCTGCTCACGCAGGGCGCCCAGCTGCGTGCTCCAGTCGGTGATGCGCTGCCGCTCTTGCGTTACCACTTCAGCGGGGGCGTTTGCCACGAAGTTGGCGTTGCCAAGTTTGGTCTCGCACTTCTTGATTTCGCTTTCGATCTTCGCGATTTCTTTGCTGAGGCGCGTTTTCTCGGCGCTGAGGTCGATAAGTCCCGCGAGTGGGATCAGTACGCGTAGAGTGCCGACTACGGCAACTGCGGCGGCGGGTTCATTTTTCCCCGAATCAATCCACTGTGGCGCCTCGACGCGTGCGAGAAAGCTGATCTGCGCTGCAAATTTTTCGACGCGTGCGCGATCGCCGGCATCGCCATCGGCCAGCAGCAACGGGATGATCTTGCCGGGCGCTATGTTCATTTCGGCGCGAATACGACGAATGCCGCTGAGCACGTTCTTGAACCACTCGATCTCGGCGGTGGCAGCTTCATCAATGGCGATGTCGTTCGCGTTCGGCCAAGGGCGCTGGAAGATGCTTTCTGCACCGAAGCCAAGTTTTGGCGCCACCGATTGCCAGATTTCTTCGGTGATGAATGGAATGATCGGATGCAGTGCGCGCAACACCGTTTCCAACACCACCAGCAAGGTGTGGCGCGTGGACGCTGCAGCGGTTGCATCATCTCCATTGAGCGCAGGCTTGGACAGTTCCAGGAACCAGTCGCAGTATTCGTTCCACACGAACTCATACAGCGACTGCGCGAGCAGGTCGAAGCGGTAGGTAACGAAGTGTTGATCAACCTCGACCAGCGTCTGCTTCAGTCGCGTGAGAATCCAGCGCTCTGCCTCGGTGGCTGGTGCTCCTGAAGGAGCGGGTAGTTCACCTTCCGGCAGATTCATCAGCACGAAGCGCGCCGCATTCCACAGTTTGTTGCAGAACGCTTTGTAGCCTTCGGCGCGCTTGATGTCGAAGTTGATGGTGCGGCTGTAGCTGGCCAATGCCGCGAAGGTGAAGCGCAGTGCATCCGTGCCGATGGCGGGGATGCCTTGCGGATAATCCTTGCGGATACGTTTTTCGACTTTCTCGCGTACCTGCGGAATCAGCAACGACTTGGTGGATTTTTCCACCAGCGGCTCCGCCTCGATGCCGTCGATCAAGTCCAAGGGATCGAGCGTATTGCCCTTGGACTTGGACATCTTCTGGCCTTCCGCATCGCGCACGATGGCGTTGATATACACCTCGCGGAACGGCACGTTGCCGGTGAAGTACAAGGTCGCCATCACCATGCGCGCGACCCAGAAGAAGATAATGTCAAAGCCCGTGACCAGCACGGCGCTAGGCAGGAAGATCTTGTCCTGCTCCCAGTTGGCGATCACGTCGCCGCGTTCGTTCTTGATCGGGCCCTTTTCAGGCCAGCCGAGCGTGGAGAACGGCCACAGCGCCGAGCTGAACCACGTATCGAGCACGTCGTCGTCTTGCTTGAGCGCACCCACCGGCGCGACCTCAGCGTGTTTGCGCGCGTCGGCTTCGTCTTCACCGACGAAAATGGTGCCGGCTTCGTCGTACCACGCTGGAATGCGATGACCCCACCAGAGCTGGCGGCTGATGCACCAGTCCTGGATGTTTTCCAGCCACTGCGTATAGGTGGTGGTCCAGTTCTCCGGCACGAATTTGATATCGCCCGAACGCACGGCATTGAGCGCCGGTTCGGTAATTGCCTCGCGGCCTTTTTCGCTGGTGAGATCGACGAACCATTGGTCGGTGAGCATCGGTTCGATCACCGCATCCGAACGCTGGCTTACCGGAACCTGCAATTTGTGCGGTTTGGTTTCGATCAGGAGGCCTGCGGCGTCGAGATCGGCGAGCACGACTTTGCGCGCTTCGTAGCGATCCATGCCTTGATACTTCGCGGGTGCGTTTGCGTTGACCTTGGCATCGAGCGTGAAAATCTCGATCGGCGCGAGTTTGTGACGCTGGCCGATCGCGTAGTCGTTGAAATCGTGCGCCGGGGTAATCTTCACGCAGCCGGTACCGAATTCGCGGTCGACGTAGTCGTCGGCGATCACCGGAATCTGACGGCCGGTAAGCGGCAGCGTCAGCGTCTTGCCGATCAGGTGCTGATAGCGCTCATCATCCGGATGCACGGCGACTGCCACGTCGCCCAGCATGGTTTCCGGACGCGTCGTTGCGACGACGACGCTTTCACTGCTATCGGTAACGGGATAGCGGATCGACCACATGTGTCCATCGCGCTCGACATTGTTCACTTCCAGATCCGACACCGCCGTGCCCAGCACCGGATCCCAGTTCACCAGGCGATTGCCACGGTAGATCAAGCCGGCGCGGTACCACTCCACGAATACCTTGCGCACGGCGGCAGACAAGCCTTCGTCCATGGTGAAACGTTCGCGCGACCAGTCGGCGGCGACGCCCAGGCGGCGCATCTGGTTGGTGATGGTGGAACCCGATTCCTCCTTCCACTGCCATACGCGTTCGACGAACGGCTCACGGCCCAGGTCGTGGCGGCTTTTGCTCTCCACAGCGAGCTGGTTTTCCACGATTTTCTGCGTGGCGATGCCGGCGTGATCGGTGCCGACCTGCCACAAGGTATTCATGCCGCGCATGCGCTGGTAGCGGATCAGCATGTCCATCACCGTCTGTTGGAAGGCATGGCCCATGTGCAGGGTGCCGGTGACATTCGGCGGCGGCAGCAGGATGCAATAGGGTTCGCCGTGTCCGGACGGCCGGAAGACGCCACTGGCTTCCCAGCGGGCATACCATTTCGACTCGATCGGGCGGGGCTCGAAACTCTTTTCCATCGGGGACTCGCGGTGGCGCGCCGGGGCTGGCGCGCGTGAATAGGTATACGAACAAACCCGCATTGTAAGGGGCGGGGGAGGGTGTGCCAAAGCGATGAGCTCCCACCCCTGCGTGTAGTAGGGGCGCTAGGGTGAGGTGAAACAACCTCGCGACGCGTTAAAGCTGCCCCGCGAGCGCGTGCGGCCCCATGCCCGACCCTCCCCTGCGGATGCCCCGGGGGAGCGGTTAGCGCATCCGCTATAGTTCTTGGTTGATTTCACAGGCATTCCATCGGGATCGGGCGCATGGAAATACGGAACGAGGTCGATATCGTCACAGCAGGGCCGCCCAAGCCGGCCACGGGAGGCATTCGACCCAGGGTGGTAGTGTGCATGACCAACCACGAGCGCCCGGACTGCGCGCGGATCAATCAGGAAATCATCAAGCTTAACTATCCCCACTCCTGGCCGATCGTGCATGCCTGCTCAGGCCCCAGCTACGCGCCGCACATGGAAGACGTGCTGGTGCGTTGCCAGCCGCGCGACGTCATCGAAGGTGCACTGAACTTGCTGCAGCAGTCCTGTCGCGCTGCGGTGGAGATCTACAACCCGCAGTATCTGGTGCACGTGGAGGCCGATACCTGGGTGTTCGATCAGGGAGTGATCGAGCGTTACATCGAGCTGCTTGATCGCCATCCGGATGCTTACCTGGCGGCATCCACATGGAGTACCGATCAGCGCGTGCAGTGGCGCCGCCTGCGGCATCCCTTCGCAAAAGTGAAGCTGGGTGTGGCCCGGGTGCTCAATGCCATGGGCAACGATTTTGGCGTGAAGCGCAAACAGACGTTGTCGACGCAGTTCTTCATCGCGCGTAACGATCCGCGATTTTTGAAGATGATCGATGGCATTCAACCCACCCTCGACAACACGCTGGAATACGATTTTTATCGCGCGTTTGTGACCGAATTCGGCGAGCGTGCGGTGATCCACATCAAGGAACGCGAGCCGGTCCATCCCGATAACCGGCACTGGTGCCCGGCGCTGACGCTGCATGCCCAGCACTGGCCGGAGCAGTTACAACGACCAGCGTTGCCAGCGGAGGGTTCTTCACACGAAGGCGTTTCCGGTCAGTACGACATCCCGGGCAAGAAGGAGGTGTTGGCTGCCCACGGTTTCAAGCATCTGGGACCGGCGATGCGTCAATTGCTGGATGCGAGCGATACCTGCTACTACAACCCCAAGGCCAAGCGCTATTAGAGCGGCACTTGGTGCGAGAATGGCCGAATGAATCTCTTAGCCATCGAAACTGCCACCGAAGCGTGCTCCGTCGCCCTCGTCCATGGCGAGACGATCATTGCCCGCACCGAGCTGGCGCCGCGCCGTCATGCCGAGCGTGTATTGCCGATGGCGGACCAATTGCTGGCTGAGGCGGGCATCGGCAAGCACGCGCTCGATGCCATCGCCGTAGGGCGTGGGCCCGGTGCGTTTACCGGCGTGCGCCTGGCGGTGTCGTTGGCGCAGGGTATGGCGATCGCACTGGATCGCCCAGTGGTGACGGTTTCCTCGCTGGCTGCGCTGGCGCTGGAGGCGCCGGAGGATGACGCCGCGATCCTCGCCGTGATCGATGCGCGGATGGGCGAGATCTATGCGGCCTGCTACCAGCATGATGGGGAAGGTGGCGTGATCGCGCTGGATGAAGAGCGTGTCACGACGGCCTCATCGCTGGTGTTGCCGCAGGAGGATGCCTGGAACGTGGTCGGTACCGGCTGGGCTGCGTATCGAGAGGCGCTGCATCAACGTCTGGGCCGGGAACCGCGCTCTGCGGACGGCGCCTGTTATCCGCAGGCGCGCCACGTCGCCACCCTGGCCGTGCGCGAGTTCAAGGCTGGCCGCGCGGTAGCGCCCGAGCAGGCCTTGCCGGTGTATCTACGCGACAAGGTCGCGCTGACGCTGGTGGAGCAAGGAAAGGAGCCGCCCCCGTAAGCGCGGGCCTCTTACGGCGTTAGAGTTGGCCGATCACCAACTGCACCAGCAAGCTGCTGATCGATACCGCAGCCCATACCCCCAGTCCCAGCAGAATCGGTCGTACACCCGTCGAAGCCATCTTACGCAGATTGGCCGACAAGCCGATTGCGGTGAGCGCCACGATGATCATGAATTCGGCACCCAGGTGAATCGTCGGCAGGATCGCCGCCGGCAACACGTTTGCCGTGCGCACGGCCGATGCCACCAGAAACCACAGGATGAACCACGGGAAAATCCGACGCAGGCTGAAATGGCTAGCCACGCCAGCGTGCTTGGCAGCGCGCTTTTCGCGCATGGCCACCACGAGGGCCAGGATCAGGCAGATGGGAATGATCAGCGTGGCGCGCGTGAGCTTCACGATCGTGGCGTAATCGCCTGCGCCGGTGCTGTAGCTGTAGCCCGCGGCCACCACCGAGGAGGTGTCGTTGATCGCGGTCCCGGCCCACAAACCAAAACCCAGGTCGGAAAGATGCAACGCATGCCCAAGCAGCGGGAACAACAGCACCGCGATGATGTTGAACAAGAAGATAGTGGAGATCGCGAACGCGGTGTCGTGATCATCCGGCTTGATGATCGGCGTCACCGCAGCAATGGCCGAGCCCCCGCAGATCGCGGTGCCCACGCCGATCAGCAGCTTGAGCTTGTCGTGCACCTTCAGCACCCGGCCAAGCAGCAGGGCGGTACCAAAGGCTACCGTGATGGTCACCAGCGTCACCGATAGCGATTCCAGTCCGGTTTTCGCCACCTGGGTGAGGCTTAGGCCGAACCCCAGCGCGATAATCGACCACTGCAGGATCTGCTTGCTGGCGAACTGGATGCCTGGATTGAAGCTCTCGCCCGGGGAAAAGAGGTTGCGCACGGCGATGCCGATGAGGATCCCGAACACCGGGCCGCCAATCAGCGGCACCGCGCGGCCCAGCCACCACGCTACCAGGGCGATGCCCAGGGCGAGCAGCAGGCCAGAAGCCCGAAGGCGCAGGCCAGGTGAGGCAGAGGAGATCGAGATGGCATTCATGGCGGACAACTCCGGGGGATGGAGCTATTGTCCGATTCGTCATGTATTAGGAAAATTTGAAATATCTAATCGAACCCATAAAATAGGCTGATGATCAACGTCAGCCTGCGTCAGCTCGATGTATTCGTGCAGATCGCCCTGCACGGCAGCGTGCGCGCCGCCGCCGAGCGCCTGTACCTCACCCAGCCGGCCGCCAGCATGGCCTTGGCTGAAATGGAGCGGCAACTCGACGCCCCCGTATTCGACCGCGAGCGCGGCCGGCTGCGGCTGAACGCGCGCGGGCGCGAACTGCTGCCGCTCGCCCAGGAACTGCTCGAACGCCATGCCGAATTCGGGCGTCGTGCCACCGGCAAAACCACCGTGCTCGCCGGCGAGTTGCGCATCGGCACCAGCAACACGGTCGGCAACTACCGCGTGGGTGAGTTGCTCGGCGAGTTCGTGCGCGCTTATCCGCAGGTGGCCATTCGCTTGCGCGTGGCGAACACGGACGGCATCGCCGCAGCTGTGCTGGATCACAGCCTGGATGTTGGCTGCGTGGAGGGACCTGTTACCCATCCGCTGCTGGAAGTCCATCCTTGGCGCGACGACACACTAGTCGTCTGCGCGCCGCCGGATCACCCGCTGGCAAAGAAGCGCGGCTTGAAGCCTGAACATTTTGCCGGCGCGCGCTGGATTTTTCGCGAACCGGGCTCAGCCACGCGCAGCACTACCGAGCGTGCGCTGGCACAGTTGCCGCCGGGCGAAACAGTGATGGAGCTCGATCAGATCGAAGCGATCAAGCAGGCGGTAACGGCAGGCTTGGGCATTGCCTGTTTGCCCGAAGTGGCGGTGATCGATGCGCTGGCGACGGGGCGCCTGGTTGCATTGAAAACGCCGTTTCTGGATTTAGGGCGGAAGCTTTCGATGCTGGTGCATCGGGAAAAATATCGCGGCGCGGCGCTCGAGGCGTTTTTGCATTCCGTAAGCGATCACAGTGTCACCACTGGCCGACATCATCACTAGTTCGTGGCCCCGGCGAAAGCCGGGGGGCAGGTGATCAATGCTCGCCACACCCGCCGGTAATCGCCAGCAGCATCGCCTCGGCTTCTTCATGTGTACGTGCACGAATCAGCCGCGGTGCAAAGCTGCGCAACTTGGCGTGATCGAGCGAGGTGAGCCGATCGCGCACATGCAGGATGCGACTGGGATGCATGCTGAAATCGCACAGGCCAAGCGCAAGCAACAAGGCCGTGAAGTTTTCATCGCCGCCGATCTCGCCACATAGGCTCACCGGCTTGCCCGCGCGCCGGCCGGCGGAGATGACGTGAGAGATCAAACGCAGCAACGCCGGCTGTAGTGGGTTGTAGATGTTCTCCAGCGCATCGTTGCCGCGATCGGCGGCGAGCACGTACTGCGCCAGATCGTTCGTGCCGATGGCGAGAAAATCGGCATGTTCGAGCAACGCCCGCACGTTGAGCGCTGCGGCCGGCACTTCGATCATGGCGCCTAGCTGCAGTTTTTCCGGCAGGTCGATGTTCTCGCGCTTGAGTTCCTGTCGCGCGAGCTTGAACAAGGTACGCACCGCGATCAGTTCATCCGGTTGCGTCACCATCGGCACCAGCACGCGCACGGGTCCGTAGCAGGCTGCGCGCAGGATGGCGCGGATCTGCGTGGTGAACACAGCCGGATGACGCAGTGACAAGCGCACCCCGCGCACACCTAATGCGGGGTTTTCTTCGCCACGAATAGCCAGGCCCGCTGCATCGGCTTTATCGGCGCCGAGGTCGAGCGTGCGGATCGTTACCGGCGCACCGCCCATGCCTAGGACCACGTCGCGATAAGCGTTGAACTGCTCATCTTCCGATGGCAAGCCCTTGTGGCGCAGGAACAGGAACTCCGTGCGATACAAGCCGACACCGTCCGCACCGCGCGCACGGGCGAGCGCGACGTCGCTGGCCGATTCGGCGTTGGCGAGCAGGCGGATATCCACGCCATCGCGCGTGCGCGTGGGTGCGTTCGCCAGAGTTGCCAGGCGCCGTCCTTCCAGCGCCGATTCGCGCTGCCACGCGCGGTAGCGGGCGAGATCCTGTGCATTGGGATGCACCACGGCTTCGCCATGCTCCGTATCGAGCAGGATCAGATCGTCGTCGTGGATGGTGGCAAGCGCATCGCGCGTGCCCACCAGCATCGGCAGGTTGAGGCTGCGCGCGAGGATGGCGCTGTGCGAATACGGGCTGCCCGAACTGGTGATCACGCCCAGCAGGCCGTTGCCGGCCAGATGCGCCATATCCGCCGGCGCAATGGTATCGGCGACCAGGATCTCACCGACGCGCGCGGCCAGCTTGCGTTCCTCCGCACTGGTCTGGCGTTGCAGCGCGGAGATGACGCGACTGATGACCTGGTCGACGTCTTCCATGCGGCTGCGCAAATAAGGGTCATCCATCGCGGCAAACACATTGGCGAGACGGTCGCGCTGTTTCTTCAACGCAGCGCCGGCGCGGTAGCGGCCGATGGTGATCATTTCATCCAGGCCGCGCAGCAGCTCCGCATCGTCAAGCAGAAGGCTGTGCGCGTCGATGAATTCGTTGACTTCGCGTGCCAACGCACCGTGCAGCTTGCCGCGCAGTTCGTGCAATTCCTGTCGCGCGGTGTCCAGCGCCTTATGAAGTTGCTCGAGCTCGGAGGGGATTTCTTCTTCGGTAAGCGGTCGCGTATCGACCAGGTAGCGACTGGGCTGGACCAATCGTGCGCGGCCCAGGGTCATGCCGCGCGAGGCCATGGTGCCCGAGAGGATTTGCCTCATGGGCTTGATCCGGCATGGGCGTCAGGAGCCCAGGACGAGGCATGGCAAACGCCAGCAGGGTGACGCAGGTAAGCCACACGCACGGTGCGTGTTTCCTGTTCTGTGTGCCCCGTGCGCTGCTTCATTCATGCCCCTTCATCGAATTTGCGTTCGAACAGATCTGCCACGGCGCTGAGCGCCGTCGATTCGTCTGGCCCATCGGCACGGATGGTGAGCGGCGTGCCAATGCCCGCTGCCAGCATCATCACGCCCATGATGCTTTGGGCATTCACTTCGCGGCCCTTGCTGATCAGCCATACGGTGGATTTGAAACTTTGCACGAGTTGCACCAGCTTGGCCGATGCGCGGGCATGCAAGCCCAGTTTGTTGGAGACGACGATATCTTTTTCAAGCATGATCGATGAAGATTCCTCCGCGACCGCCGCTGGCCGCGATTTCAGCAAGTTCATCCAGCGGCTTGTCGGCATAGTTGAGTACGCGCAGCAGCATGGGCAGGTTCAATCCCGAAACGCAGCGCAGCCTTACGCCCGCCGCACTCAACGACAATCCGATATTGCAGGGCGTCGCGCCATACAGATCGGCCAGCACCAGCACACCGTCGCCCTGATCGAGTTCCCGCGCATGCTTGGCCGTCAGCGTGCGCGTGACATCGGGGTCGGCCCGTGCGGGCACTTCCACGGTGGCGACTCTCAGCGGCAGCTTGGGCAGCACGTGACGTGCGGCTTTCACCAGCGCCTGTCCAACCGACTCGTGGGTCATCAGAAGCACGCCGACAGTCATGACACGGCGGCTTCTTTCAGGTTTGTCAAAGACAACATAAACATCACTCAAGTTCGCGATGAAAAGTGAGAACGCCTTCGCGGGTAGTGCGATAGTGCGCGGCGAGTTTCTCGACCAGATACACCGAACGGTGGCGACCGCCGGTGCAACCGATGGATATGGTGACGTAGCTGCGATCGTCCGCTTCGAAGCGGGGCAGCCAGGCGTCCAGCCAGCGTGCGGTATCGGCGACGTACTCGCTTACTTCCGGCTGACGTTCCAGGAACTCACGCACCGGCGCATCCTTGCCAGACAAGGGGCGCAGCGTGGGTTCCCAGTGGGGATTGGGCAGGCAGCGCGCGTCGAAGACGAAATCCGAGTCCAGTGGCAGTCCTCGCCGGAAGGCGAAGGACTGAAACATCAGCGTGAGCCCGTCGGCGGTCTGTGCGTAGCCGGTGGCGATCAGTCGCCGCAACTGGTGAACGTTCAGTTCGCTGGAATCGATCACGCGTTCGGCGATCGCCATCAGCGGGCGAAGCCGCCGGCGCTCCTCGGCGATGGCATCGGCCAAGGACATGCCGCGTACGGCCAGCGGATGGCGGCGGCGCGTTTCCGAATAGCGCTTGATCAGCACCGCATCGCTGCAGTCGAGGAAGATCAGGTGTACGTGCACGGTGGCCGCGAGCACCGACAGCACTTTGGGCATGTGCCGGAAATCTTCGTCCCGATTGCGCACATCCACGCCCACGGCAATGCGCCGGCGATGACTATCGCCACGCGTAGCCGCTTCGACCAGCTGCGGGAGCAGGGCGCTGGGCAGGTTGTCGACGCAGTAGAACTCCAGATCTTCCAGCGCGCGCAGGGCGACTGTCTTGCCGCCGCCGGACATGCCGGTGAGCACCACCAGGTGGATGGCGTTGGGATCGTCGTTGTCGATTAATCGTTCGTATTGACTCATGCGATCACCAAGGGGGCAGCCGACGCATCTGATGCGCCTGGCGGTCCATGAAGCTTTGGGCCGGATCGATACCTTTGCTCTTCAACATATGGCTGCGCACCGCCGCTTCCACCAGTACCGCCAGGTTGCGGCCGGGCGCGACGGGGAGGGTGATCATGGGTACCTGCACGTCGAAGATTTCGCGATGGCCCACGTCACCCGTCAGGCGGGTGAGCCCATCCGTATTCTCGCCATCGCGCAACGGTTTGAGATGGACAACCAGACGCAGGTATTTGGATGTCTTTACCGAGGTGTGGCCGAACATTTCGCGCACGTTGAGCACACCAAGGCCACGTACTTCCAACAGATCCTGCAAGAGTTCAGGACAGGCGCCGTCGATGACGTCCGGCGCGATCAGCGTGAATTCGGGGGCGTCATCGGCCACCAGGCGATGCCCGCGGCTGATCAGTTCGAGCGCCAGTTCGCTCTTGCCGGAGCCCGCATCGCCGGTAATCAGCACGCCGATGGAAAACACTTCCAGCAATACGCCGTGCAAGGTCACGCGCGGCGCCATGGTGCGCGCGAGGTGGTATTGCATCCAGGTGAGCAACTCGTGACCGCGCTTGGCGCTGATCCAGAGCGGGGTGTCGGTTTCTTCCGCTACTTCGCGCAGATCCGTGGGGATCGGCTGGTCTTTGGTGACAATGAACGCCACTGGACGCGTGGCGGCGGCCTTGTGAACCACTTCCCAGCGCTGACGCGAGTCCAGACTATCGAGATAGCTCAATTCCTCGGTACCGATGATCTGGATCTTGTTCGGGTAAATGACATTGAGATAACCCACCAGCGACGGGCGCCGGGCCGGCGTGGACCCATATTCGAGCACGCGCGTTTCGCCGCGCATGCCAGCCACCCAGCGCAATCCCATGCGCTCGTGGATATCGTCGAAGAGTTGTCGGGCGGTGAGTCGTTCCAAGAGATTCCTCTGTGCCGCGTGGCGACCTCATTGAGGCGGCGGCAGAGGATATTGTGCCAGTTTTTACGTCTAGCTCTTCCATACGGGAGGGGCGGGCGCGGCGGCTCGCCTTTTCTTGCGAGGAGCCGGATGACGGGGCAGGCTGGCGGGAGAGGTCTTTCCCGAGGGGCGATGGGATGGGGGCGGCCGTTGGCCCCTCACCTTCGCCCTCTCCCGGCGGGGAGAGGGCGTTATAGGCAGGTGATTTCAACCGAATTGTCGGATTTCTCTCACTTCACGTTGATGCTTGTCGCACAGTTTTTCACGATATCTTCGAAGCTGATCAACGAGCTTGTCGAACAATACGTCGATCGAGGCATACATATCGTTCTCGGTGGCTTCGGCGTGCAGCATGTTGCCTACGACTTTGACGGATCCCTCGGCACGTTGTTGGAGTTTGTTGACCGAAAGAACCACATTCAGGCTGACGATGCGATCGTCGAGGCGAGTCAATCGATCGAGCTTGGTCTCCACATGACTGCGAAGGGCCGGGGTGACATCGATCTTTTGACCACTGAGCTGGAATTGCATGGTGCGCCTCCTTCTAGAGCTGACCGCCAAGGGCGGTGTTGATCGGCGCGAGGATCATTTCGCGAAAACTCGAAATGATCGTTTGCACCGTGAAGCTAGACGTTGGTTTCAATATGGGATCGTTCTTCGGCGTCGCAAGTTCCCGGCATCACCGGAATGCTGAACTCAGCTATTGCGCTGTCGTTCGCTCGAGCTCGGAATACGCAGGATTTCCCGGTATTTCGCCACCGTGCGGCGCGCTACCTGAATGCCTTTGTTATGCAATTCCTCGGCGAGCGCCTGATCGGAGAGCGGTTTGCGCGGATCTTCGTTATCGACAAGTTTGCGCAGCATCGCCTGGATGGCGGTGGCCGATGCGCTGCCGCCATCTTCGGTAGAAACGCCGCTGGAGAAGAAATACTTCAGCTCGTACGTGCCACGCGGCGTGTGGATGTACTTGCGGGTAGTTACACGTGAAATCGTCGACTCGTGCATCGCGACCTCCTCGGCCACTTCGCGCAGCACCAACGGTTGCATCGCTTCCGGGCCGTAGTCCAGGAACGCGCTTTGCCGCCGCACAATGGCTTCGGCAACCTTTAAGAGTGTTTCGGCACGCGACTCCAAACTTTTAATCAGCCAGCGCGCCTCCTGAAGCTGTCCGCGCATCCAGCTGGCGTCATCGCCGCGCGCCCGCGCGATCAGGCCGCAATAATGCTGGTTGAGGCTGAGCTTGGGCTGGCTGTCGGGGTTGAGTAGTACGCGCCAGCGCGTGCCGTCTTTGCGGGCGTAAACGTCCGGTGCCACGTATTCGACCGGCGTGGTATCCAGCGCCGCACCCGGGCGTGGGTCGAGGCTGCGGATGAGGATCGCCGCGGCGGTGGCTTCCTCCTCCGTCGCGTGCAGGCGGCGGGCGAGCTTGGCCATGTCATTGCGGGCCAGCAGTTCCAGCTCGCTCTCGACGATGCGCAGCGCCAGATCGCGGTAGGGCGTGCTGGGGTCGAATTGTTCGAGCTGGGCGCGCAGGCAGTCAGGCAGGTCGATACTGGCGACACCAGCCGGATCGAAGTGCTGCAACTGGCGACGCACGATTTCTACTTCTTCAGCCGTCGCTTTGAGGTGTGGCGGCAACGCGGCGAGCACTGCGTCGATGCCCTCGGCGAGGTAGCCGTCGGTATTCAATGCGTCGATCAGTACTGTGGCGATCGCTTTCGCACGCGGATCCATCGGCGTGAGATTGAGTTGCCACAGCAGGTGTTCCTGCAACGATTCGGGCGCAGCGTTTTGCGGCTCGATGCCTTCGTCATCGCGATTGTTCGAGGAACCGTTGCCGCTGCCGTTGCTGGACGAAAAATCGATGGGCTCGTCGGAGCTCATTTCCGGTTCGGTCCACTCCGGCGCTTCGTCGTTGGCATCGCTGCTGGATGAGCCCTCGCCATTTGCGCCGATCGGCGTTTCGAATTCGTCGTCGAACTCGCCGTCGCTTTCGGTTTCGTCGTGTTCCGCGTTGGCGTCTTCGTCGAATTCGAGCAGGGGGTTGCTCTCGGCGAGCTGACGTAACTCAGCAGCCAGCTCCAGTTGCGACAATTGCAGCAGACGAATGGCCTGCTGCAATTGCGGCGTAAGAGCCAGCTGTTGATTGAGACGGAACTGGAGCCCTGGTTTCATGCCTGCCCGAAGGGGTGAGTCGACCTCATCCTAACCCTTCGATTGGACGCCGGCCATAGCTGTCGTGGCCCAGATACGACGGTAGTGCATAGGGATGTGAAACCGCGCAAATTCGACTTGAGCGGACGACAAAGTTGGAGTATTACAAACGGAATTCCCGCCCCAGGTAAACCTCACGGACGCGCTCGTCGGCCAGGATATGCGCCGGGGTGCCACGGGAAAGTACCTCACCTTCGTTCATGATGTAGGCGCGGTCGCAAATACCCAGCGTCTCGCGCACGTTGTGATCGGTAATCAGCACACCGATGCCGCGTTCTTTAAGGTGCCGAACGATGCGCTGGATCTCGCCCACTGAAATGGGGTCCACGCCCGCGAACGGCTCGTCAAGCAACATGTAACGCGGTTGCGCGGCGAGGGCGCGGGCGATTTCCACACGACGACGTTCGCCGCCGGACAGGCTGATGCCTTTCTGGCCGGCGATGTGCGCGATTTTCAATTCGTCCAGCAGGCTTTCCAGTTCGGCATCGCGCTTGCGCTGATCCAGGCCTTCGCGCAATTCCAGCACCGCCATGATGTTGTCGGCGACGCTCAGGCGACGGAACACCGAGGCTTCCTGCGGCAAATACCCGATGCCGAGCTTGGCGCGCGAATGCATGGGCAACCCGGTGATGTCTTGCTTGTCGAGTTTGATCGCACCGCCATCGGCTTCGATCAGGCCCACGATCATGTAGAAACAGGTGGTTTTGCCAGCGCCGTTCGGACCGAGCAAACCCACCACTTCCCCTTGGCGAATCGAAAATGCGAAATCGCGCACCACCTGGCGTGCGCGGAAACTTTTTTGCAGGCCTTCTGCGGAAAGCATGAGTATGGATTATCCCTTGGTCGGCGCGCTGCTGGCAGGCGCTGGCGTGCTGCTGCTGGAAGATGACGCGGGGTTTGCCGCGGGGCTGGCCGGCTTGGTGGACTTGGCGGGCGCGGGCGGCGTGGTCGGGGCGCCGTGCTTGGGCGGCGGCAGCGGTTTTTGCTTGGGCAGGAAGGTCATGGTGACCTGCCCGCTATTGCCGCTCTCGCCGACCATGTAACCCGTGTTCGTGTTGTAGGTGAGCTTGCTGCCGTGAGCGTCGCCCTTGTTCTGCTGATGGACGAAGGCGTTGCCGGTGAGGATCGCGATGCTGTTGATGTTGTCGTAATACAGCTGATCGGCATCGCCCGTCATGAGGTTGCCGTTGTCGTCGATCTGCTCGATATGCGGACGCTTCTGCGGTGTGCCGGTCACGATGATGTGATCGACCGAGGTGTCTTCCTTGGCGGTCCAGATCTTGGCGACGTCGCCCGTCAACTTCATGGTGCCCTGAATGATCAGGACATTGCCCTTGAAGGTGCTGACGGAGTTGGGCTGGTTGTAGCCGTCCATGCTGTCGGCGTGCACGATGTGAATGGGCTGATTGCGATCATCCTGCCTTGCCAGTGCCGGCTGCAGCAGCAACAGTCCTGCAGTCAACAGGCTTAGCCGTAGCATTGTTCTGGCTCGAATACAGGAAGCCGTGGACGTCATGGAGCAACTCCAGATGGTTATCGTTGAGGCTGGCACGCATGCCGACGCCGTTCATTACGCTTGCTCCTTGCGTCATGGTGGCCGGATCCGCCGTTTCCATGCGGTTCTCCTTCGGCCAGCCGGTGACATTGGAGGTACATAATGTTGCCATGGGACCTAGCGGGTAGGCAGGTCGATGCATGTACACCGTGCCGTCCAGCCGCATTTCCGTGCCGCTTTTGTTCACCCAGCCGAACGGCGCATTGCCGTACCAGTCGGGTACGCCAGGTTTTTTCGCGGTGATCTGAAACACGGGCGCGTTGATATACAGCGACTCATCGCCCGCGCGACGGTCCATGCGCGGCGCAGTCATAGTGAAGCTGAGCAGGCCGTTGACGTCGTAGCTCCACACCTTGGAGTTGTAGAGTACGTAGTCGGAAATCGGCGGCCCGATGAAATCGTTGACCGGCGGCGCGCCCAACACCCAGCGCTGCAGCATCCAGCTTGCCGGGGCGGCGATGGCGAGCAGCGCGATCGCGACGTACGTGCGATTATCGCGCAGGGTCTGGCGCAGACTCACCGCCACTGCTCCTGCTCGACGGCGCTCTTGCCCTGCGCATGCAGGATTACATCGCACACTTCGCGCACCGCGCCCATGCCGCCAGAAAGCTGTGTTTGCCAATGTGCGCGCTGCGCCACCCACGGGTGCGCGTTAGCCACGGCGACCGCGAAGCCCGCGAGGCCCATGGCAGGCAGATCGGGTAGATCATCGCCTACGAAAGCGGCTTGTTCGGGGGTGAGCTCAAGCGCTTCCAGCATCTGGCGCAGGCATTCGCGTTTGTCGGATTGGCCCTGGTAGACGTGCGCGATGTTGAGTTCTTCGGCGCGCAAGGCAACCGGATGGCTGATGCGTGCGCTGACAATCGCCACTTCCACGCCATGGGCCTGCAGGCGCTTGAGACCCAGCCCGTCGTGCACGTGGAACACCTTGGTCTCATGCCCGCTTTCGCTGTACCACAGGCGTCCGTCGGTAAGCGTGCCGTCTACGTCGAACGCGGCCAGACGGATTCTGGCAGCGCGGGCGAGCACGTCCGCAGGCAGGTTGGAAAGATAATCCATGGGTCGAGTCAAACCTTTTAAACCACGCGTGCGCGCAGCAAGTCGTGAATGTTGAGGGCGCCGACCACGCGTTGTGTGTTGTCGACCACCAGCAGGGCGTGAATCTGATACTTCTCCATCAACTGCGCCGCTTCGATGGCGAGTTTGTCGGCACCGATCACCTTGGGACCGCGCGTCATCAATTCATGTACGCGTGCGTTGCGCAGGTCCACGCCATCGTCATCGAGTGCGCGACGCAGGTCACCGTCGGTGAACACGCCCAGCAAGCGCTGATCGGTGTCGACCACGGCGGTCATTCCCAGGTGCTTGCGGGTCATTTCCATCAGGGCTTCGGTGAGCGTGGCATCGGGCGGTACCATCGGGACGCCCGGGCCGGTGTGCATCACATCGCTGATGTGCAGCAACAGTCGACGCCCCAGGCTACCCGCCGGGTGGGAACGCGCGAAGTCCTCGGAGGTAAACCCGCGCGCCTCCAATAACGCGATGGCCAGGGCATCGCCCATCACCAGGGCCGCGGTGGTGCTGGCGGTGGGGGCCAGGCCCAGCGGACAGGCCTCGGCCGAGATGCCGGCGTCCAGGTGGACGTCGCACTGGCCGGCCAGCGAGGAATCAGGGTTGCCGGTAATGGAAATCAGCGGAATGCCCTGGCGCTTGATTACCGGCAGGATGAAGAGGATTTCGTCCGTCTCGCCCGAGTTGGACAGCGCCAGCACCACGTCCTGCGGCAGGATCATGCCCAGGTCACCATGGCTGGCTTCACCCGGATGCACGAAAAAGGCCGGCGTGCCGGTGGAGGCCAGGGTGGCGGCAATCTTGCGCCCCACATGCCCGGATTTGCCCATGCCGGTGACCACCACGCGCCCCTTGCAGCCCAGGATCAGGCGGCAGGCGTCGACGAAGGCTCGGTCGATGCGCGGCTCCAGCGCGCGGATGGCGGCGGCTTCCGTGGCGATCACCGTGCGCGCGCTGCGCACGATGGCGGCGGCATCCACCCGGGTGGCTTTGGCTTTGGCGATGGGTGCGTTCATGCGTCCTCAGGGGGGGGCGGGCCAGGGCAAACCACAGCAAGCGACCACATGCGTCGTTTCTGCGACAGCGGATTTCCATTAACATGGCATATTCGCATTCTATCTTGATGCCTGTCGCCCATGGCTCACCCTGTACTGGTTGGTGGCCGGCGTTCAGCATCGTAAGCATTTGCATTTGGAAAACCGATGGACGCAGCCAGCATCCAGGCAATGATCGAAACGGGCCTGCCCGGCGCAAAGGCCAGCGTGCAGGGTGACGATGGGGTGCATTTCGAGGCCGAAGTAGTAGCCACGCAGTTTGCCGGCAAGCTGCCGCTGGCACGGCACCGCCTCGTTTACGCCACCCTGGGTGATCTCATGGGTGGCGCTATCCACGCCCTCGCACTCAAGACTCTGACGCCCGATGAAGCCGCTGCGCGCCGTTGACGTTGCCGCGGCCGCTCCCGGTTTCGCTTTCTTCAAGGATTCCCCGATGGCCAAAATCCTGATCAACGGCGGCGAGCCGCTACGTGGTGAAGTGGGCATTTCCGGCGCGAAAAACGCCGTGCTGCCGATTCTCGCTTCCTGCCTGCTAGCCGATGAGCCGGTCACGATCAGCAACGTGCCGCACCTGCACGACGTCACCACCACCATGGAGTTGCTGGGCCAGATGGGCGTGCAGCTCGTGCTGGACGACCGCATGAAGATCCAGGTGGACCCGCGCTCCACCGATCGCTATTTCGCGCCGTATGAGCTGGTGAAAACCATGCGCGCCTCGATCCTGGTGCTGGGGCCGCTGGTGGCACGCTTCGGGCAGGCGGAAGTATCGCTGCCCGGCGGCTGTCAGATCGGTTCGCGCCCGGTGGATCAGCATATTCGCGGCCTGCAGGCGCTCGGCGCGCAGATCGAGGTCGAGAACGGCTACATCAAAGCCCGCGCCAAGCGCTTGAAAGGCGCGCGCATCGTGATGGACATGGTCACCGTCACCGGCACTGAGAACGTGATGATGGCGGCCGTACTTGCCGATGGCACCAGCATCATCGAGAACGCCGCGCAGGAACCTGAGGTGGTGGATCTGGCCAATTGTCTCAACACGCTGGGTGCGCAGATCGAAGGTGCCGGTACGTCCACGCTGGTGATCCACGGGGTGGAGCGTCTGCATGGTGGCCATTACGAAGTGCTGCCTGATCGCATCGAAACCGGCACGTTCCTCGTGGGTGCGGCGATGACGGGCGGCAAGATCCGCGCCCGCAACGCACGCTCAGACACGATGGACGCCGTGCTGGTGAAGCTTGAAGAAGCCGGCGCGCACATCGCCACCGGTCCGGATTGGATCGAGCTGGACATGCAGGGCCGCCGCCCGAAATCGGTGAATATCACCACGGCGCCGTACCCGGCGTTTCCCACTGACATGCAGGCGCAGTTCACCGCGCTCAACTGCGTGGCCGAAGGGGTGGGCGTGATCACCGAAACCGTGTTCGAAAACCGCTTCATGCACGCGCACGAGCTGCAGCGCCTGGGCGCGGATATTCGCCTGGAAGGCAACACTGCGATTATTCGCGGCGTGGACAAGATGAGCGGTGCGCCGATCATGGCGACCGATCTGCGTGCATCGGCGTGCCTGGTGCTGGCAGGGCTCGTGGCACAGGGCGATACCACGGTCGATCGCGTGTATCACATCGACCGCGGTTACGAGAACATCGAAGAAAAGCTCAGTACGCTTGGGGCGAGGATCCGGCGTCTGCCGACGTGACGTCGGCGCTTCGCAGGGTGTGACACTTGCACCTCGCCCCGGCGTTCGCCGGGGCGAGGTGCATTAGCGTGTGCGTCCGCCTTAGTGATGCAATTTACGGCGAGCTGAAACGAACAAGCTGCAGTTCAATATCGCCGCCCTCGCTTTGCGCCATCTTCACCGGCAGCGGATAGGGCTTGGCATACCACGCATCGAAATGCTTGTCCGAATCGGTGCGCGTCACACGTTCGGCTTGGAAGCTGCCCGCTGGCACTTTTACCGCTTCCGAACCTTGCACCTTGAACTGTTGTTGCTCCACGCGCTGCTTCACACCCACCGGCAGTGTCACACTCTGGCTGCCGCCGTGCAGCGCCAGACCCAGCGCATACGGCAGGGTGTTGCGATCGACCATGCCAGGTGCGGCAGCATAAGTGGTCGGGCCTTTGCCCTCATCCACGCGCACTTCTTTGCTGCTCCAGTTCACCTGCATGGTGCGCTGCTTGGTTTTGAAGGCGGAAACTTTGGAGGTGTAGGTTTCGGTCTCCGGCGCGTTGTTGTTCCAGCGAAAACGCGTGATGTCATTGGAGTTCAGGCCCAGCATGGCAGCCAGTCCCGACGTGCCTTTGATCTGATTGCTGTATTCGTATTCGCCGTTGCCGACTGATTTCAATGTGATCGTCGCTTGTCCCATCGCTTCGCCCTGCCGCGAAACTTGATAGACGGCCGTGAACGGCGTCGGCTGTGCAGCAAACGCGACAGTGGAAACGACCAGCGCGAAGCCGGCGAGGAGTGAGCGGGTGAGGTTTTGTGTGCGCATGGATCGGGAGTGTACGCGCGCAGGCTGAACGCGCGATGGCATTAAGGCGCAAGCTGTCCGTCTTGCCACCGCAAAGGTTTGCGAAGTATTTGTCCGTCGAGGCGGATACCTTCTTCGCTCAGCGCCAATCGGCCAGCGGCAATCAATTCAACCACGGCGGGTAGAAGTTGGTGTTCCATCGGCAGCAGGCGTGCTGCCAACGTGTTCTCGTCGTCGTCTGCTTCGATTGGAAAGGTGATCTGCGCAATGACGGGGCCGCCATCGAGTTCCGCCGTGACGTAATGCACGCTGGCGCCATGTTCGAGATCGCCCGCCTTCAGTGCGCGACGATGCGTATGCAGCCCGCGATATTTTGGTAGCAGGGAAGGATGGATATTGATCATCCGCCCAGCCCAGGGTTTCAGTGCATCGCCGTCGATGATGCGCATGAAGCCGGCAAGCACCAGCAAGTCCGGTTTGCTTGCGCCGATGCGATCGAATAGCGCGACATCGTAAGCACGACGTTCGGCGTATTGGCGCGGATCAAGCACGGTCGTCGGCACGCCTGCACTTTGCGCGAGCCGGAGCACCGGCGCATCGGCTTTGTCGCTGGCGACCAATACGAAATCCACCGGCAACTCGCCGCGCTCGCGCGCAGCCAGCAATGCGGCGAAGTTGCTGCCACGGCCGGAGGCGAGGATGGCGATGCGCAGAGGTGCGGGCATAAAGGTCGTCAGGGGCAGAAATGCATGCTGCCGTCCTTCCCGCTTTCGTCGGGAACGACAGATAAAGCAAGGGCGAGGTCGTTCGCTATATCAACCAATATGCACGCGCTCGTCGCCTTGCGCCGGCACCACTTCGCCGATCACCCAGCTCTTCAAGCCGTGCTTTGACAGTAACGC
Organism: Dyella monticola; assembly: GCF_003363155.1. Lineage (GTDB taxonomy): Bacteria > Pseudomonadota > Gammaproteobacteria > Xanthomonadales > Rhodanobacteraceae > Dyella_B > Dyella_B monticola. The sequence continues at coordinate 385,966 of NZ_QRBE01000003.1, forward strand.
CGACGCAGCACTTACTGCATCACGCGGCAACAGCACCGTAAAGCCCACCCCGCAATTGAATGTGCGCCACATTTCTTCACGCGCCACATTGCCTTCGCGCATCAGCCAGTCGAACACCGGCGGAAGCACGATGGCGGATGCATCGATATTCAAGCCCAGGCCATTGGGTACCACGCGGATGATGTTTTCCTTCAGGCCGCCGCCGGTGATGTGCGCCATGCCGTGAACAGGAACTGTTGAAGATGGGTGTGCGGAGTTTTGCGAGGGACTCGCATTTGCCTTGAGCAGCTCCAGCATCGCTTTCACGTAAATGGTGGTGGGTGCCATCAGTGCATCCACCAGCTTCACGCCGCCCAGATCCAGATCCAGTGGACTGCCGGCACGTTCGACGATCTTGCGAATCAGCGAATAACCGTTGGAGTGCGGGCCGGAAGAAGCCACGGCCAGGATCACGTCGCCCGCCACGATGCTGTCACCGCTCAGCAGCGCATCTTTCTCCACCGCGCCAACGGTGAAGCCGGCCAAGTCGTATTCGCCCGGCGGGTACATGTCGGGCATTTCGGCGGTTTCGCCACCGATCAGCGCGCAACCGGCCAGTTCGCAACCCTTGGCGATGCCGCCCACCACCGCCACCGTGGTATCCACGTCCAGCTTGCCGGTGGCGAAATAATCGAGGAAGAACAGCGGCTCCGCGCCCTGCACCAGCACGTCGTTCACGCACATGCCGACCAGGTCGATGCCAATGGTGTCGTGACGGTTCAACTGTTGCGCCAGCTTGAGCTTGGTGCCTACGCCGTCGGTGCCTGAGACCAGCACCGGTTCCTTGTAGCGCGTGCCGAGGTTGAACAAGCCGCCAAAACCGCCCAGCCCACCCATCACTTCAGGACGGAAAGTGCGCTTGACCAGCGGCTTGATGCGTTCGACCACGGCATTGCCGGCATCGATATCCACGCCAGCGGCGCGGTAGGTGAGGGCGTCGGACATGGCCAGCCTGCTCTGCGGAAACGTCCAATGATAGACGTTAAGGGCTGGATTGGGCAGACTTTTACCTGTTCCCCATCCCTAAAACGGCCCGTTGCCCATGCGCCTGTCACGCCTGCTGATCGCCACCGTGCTGTTTGGTCTCTTCCTGGGCGTGCCTCCTGCCGGGCGCGGCCAGACGACATCGCCCTATACGGTGGTCGTACCGGTGTCCGACACCAGTGCGGCACAACGCAACCAGGCGTTCCAGACCGCGCTGGGGCAGGTGCTGGTGCGCGTGTCCGGCGGTCAGGACCTCGTCGATAAGCCGGGCTACGCCGAAGCGCTGCAAAACGCTGCCGGCATCGTCAAGCAGTTCCAGTACCAGGGTGACGGCGGCAACCCGCCCACCTTCACCGTCACGGTCAGCTTCGATCAGGGGGCGGTACAGCGGCTGGTAACCCTATTGGGCGCCACTGCGGCCGGCGTGAGGCCGCCGTTGCTCCTGGTGGTGTCTGGCAGCGACGGCAAGCTGCTGGACAAGAACGACCTGGGCACACTCGGTAGCGCCGTGAGCAAGCATGGCTATCAGGTCAGCTTTCCTGACCCTAACCAGTTGCCCGATCTGGGCCAGTTGGCCAAGGCCGATCCGGCGGCGATGTCGGCCATCAGCCGGCTGTATCACACCGGCCTCGTACTGGTGGGCAGCATGCATGCGAACGGCGCGGACTGGACGCTGATCAGCGGTGGCCAGTCGCAGCATTGGAACGCGCAGGGCACTAATCAGGACGATATGTTCGCCGACGCCGGGAAGGCCGCGACGGATCGCCTGGATCAAGCGTTCAATGTGATCAGTACCACCCAGTCGAACGGCAAACTGTGGGTCTCGGGTCTGCACTCGGCCATGGATTACGCCAATCTGCTGGCAACGTTGCAGGCCGATCCGTCCGTACAGACCATTTCTACCGTCAGCGCGCAGGATGACGGCGTGCTGCTCACCGTCAAGGCGAGCATGTCCTTAAGTGACCTGGTGGCCAATCTCACCGCGGGTGGCCGGCTGATGGAAGGCACCTCGCACGACGGTGCGGATGCCAGCTTGCGCTGGCTGCACTGAGCGGTCGCCGCGGTGCCGCCCGCGTCGCCATCACGGCTGAGGCATTTGCCGAACGCTATTTCCGTGCTGCGCGTCGTGCTGGTGGCCCCGATCGGCTGGTTGCTGTGGCATGCGGCATGGCCGTCCGCATTGGGGTTGGTGGCCGTGGCGGGTGTTTCGGATGGGCTGGATGGCTTTCTGGCGCGTCACTATGGCTGGCAGAGCCGACTTGGCGGCATGCTCGATGCCATCGCGGACAAATTGCTGCTGGTCTGCTGCTTTGTGATTTTGGCGTGGCTGGGGGAGATTTCGCTCTGGCTGGCCGCCGTGGTGTGCGGGCGCGATCTGATCATCGCCTGCGGCGCGTTGGGCTGGCGCCTCTTGATCGGTCCGATCGAACCTCGGCCGAGCCTGTTGTCGAAGGCGTGCACGCTGGCGCAGATCGTTTATCTGCTGGCGGTTTTGCTGGCGCTGGTACGCTGGCCGATGCTGCGTTCGGCAACGCTTGGCTGGGTGGTGGCGGCTTTGTGCGTGGCAAGCGGCCTGGACTACGTACTGCGCTGGTCCGGACGAGCGTGGCGCGCATGGCACAGCGCAAGACTTTGATCGGTCCGTCACATCGGCCACACTTCCTTCTGTTCGCCCCACGTTGACGAGCTTTCCGTGTCCATAAGCCAAGAGACATCCCGCCGCTGGCAATTGCTGGCCATCACCGTAGCCATTGGGTTGCTCATATGGCTGCTTGCGCCGGTGCTGATGCCGTTCGCGCTCGCCGCGATGCTGGCTTATCTGGGCGATCCCCTGGCCAATCGGCTGGAGCGGTTCGGGCTGGGGCGCACGCTTGCGGTAAGCATTGTCTTTGTCGTGTTGATTCTGGTCATCGCTGCCGCGTTGCTGCTGCTGGTGCCATTGATCGCCCGCCAGATCGAAAACCTCGTGGAAAACTTCCCGCATTACGTGGAGTGGAGTCGCGACCACGCGCTGCCCTGGCTGCAGGCCAAGCTGCATCTTGATCCCAGGGCGTTCGATACCGATCGCATGGTTGACCAGGTCAAGCAGCACATGGGTTCCATCGGCAGCGTGATCGGAACCATCTCGCGCTCGAGCATCAGCGTGGTGGCGTGGCTCACTAATCTGGTGCTGATCCCGGTGGTGTGGTTCTACCTGTTGCGCGATTGGGAACGTCTCGTGGCGTGGATCGATCGCATGCTGCCGCGTTCGATCGAACCCACCGTGGCGCATCTGGCGCGCGAGTCCGATGCGGTGCTCGGTGCATTCGTGCGCGGGCAACTGCTGGTGATGCTGGTACTGGCCATTTATTACGGCGGCGCGTTGACCGCGGTTGGTATTTCGGTGGGGCCGCTCATCGGCATGGTCGCCGGTTTGCTGAGCTTCGTGCCCTATCTGGGTTTCATCACCGGTTTTGCGGCGGCCATCATTGCCTCGCTGGTGCAGCATGGTGATTGGCTGCACTTGCTGATGGTGGTAGGTGTGTTCGTGATCGGCCAGTTGCTGGAAGGTTATGTGCTGGTACCGCGGCTGGTCGGAGAGAAAATCGGCCTGCATCCGGTCGCGGTGATTTTTTCAGTGCTGGCGGGCGGTTATTTGTTCGGCTTCCTTGGTGTGCTGCTTGCGTTGCCGGCGGCGTCGGTCATCCTGGTGCTGCTGCGTTATCTCGCGCAGCGCTACAAGCTCAGCGATCTGTACACCGAGGAGGGCGAGCCCGATAGCGTGATTGCGGAAGTCGATGTATCGGTACGCGAAGATCGCACCGGTCACGTGGATGTGTCCGTGATGAAAGACGACGATCCATCATGACAACGCAACTTCCGCTTGGTCTGCGCTGGCCGCGTCGCCAGCGTTTCGAGCATTTTCACGTCGGCGCCAATGCGGCTGCCGTGGCAGCGGTGCAGGCGCTCGCCACCCAGTCGGACGCACCGTGGCTGTATTTGAGCGGTACCGCGGGCAGTGGCAAGAGCCATCTTCTGATGGCGGCCTGCCACGCAGCGCACGAAGCTGGCCGCACGGTGCAATATCTTCCGCTGCGCAATCTGCACGATCACTTCATGGCGATTCGCGGTGTTGCAGGCAGCCAACTCATTGCACTGGACGATCTGGATGTGCTGGCCGGCGAGCGCGAAGCCGAACATGCGCTGTTCGATCTGTACAATCGCGCACGCGCCGAAGGCACTGCACTTATTTTCACCGCGCAAGCCGCGCCCGCGCAGCTTGCGCTTGTTCTCCCGGACCTGCGTTCGCGGCTTGGTGCTTGCACGCAGTTCACATTGAAGCCGCTTGATGATAGCGAGCGCCGCGAAGTGCTCAAACGGCAGGCTGGCGTGCGCGGCATTGAACTGGACGATAGCGTGCTCGATTGGCTGTTTGCTCGTTACGCACGCGATCTGGGCGCACTGCTCGATTTGCTCGAACGACTGGATCAGGCTTCACTCGCGGCGCAGCGACGGGTCACCGTACCGTTTCTGCGCGCATTCTTGCGCGAAGAAGCCGCCCAGTCGCCCCACTGAACGTCTTTCAGCACGAGACGTTAGCGAAAATCAGCAGAGGAGTTCGACTCATGGCGAAAGCGATCACTCCATTTCTGATGTTCGACGGCGCTGCCGAAGAGGCGATGACCCTCTACCTGTCTCTGTTCGATAACGCGCAGATCCTTTCGCTTGAGCGATGGGGTGCAGGGGAAATGGGCGTTGAAGGAGCCATCAAGAAAGCCAGCTTCACCTTATGCGGCCGTTCGTTTCATTGTTCAGATAGTGCGATCAAGCACGGTTTCACTTTCACGCCGTCGCTCTCTCTTTTCGTCGATCTGGAGAGCGACATGGAACTTGAGCGTGTTTTTTCCGAACTTGCAAACAACGGTCATGTACTGATGCCGCTCAACAACTACGGCTTCAGTCGAAAATTCGGCTGGGTGAGTGATCGCTTTGGCGTGTCGTGGCAGCTCAATTTGCCCGAGTAGGTTCGATGTCGGACGCAGAATCGAAGCTGCGCGCCATCTGCCGGAACAAAATCCGAACCTGGGAGGATGTATGCCGAATGCATTTCGTGCCGCACGCGATGTCATCATCCGCACGCATGCGTGGGATGATGCCGTTGCGTTTTATACGTCCGTGCTCGGCCTGGAGGTTGTGCACCGAAGCGAGAAATTAGTGGGCTTGGAGGCCGGGGCGTTTCGTCTGTATGTGGAAAAAGGCGAAAACCACGGCCCGGTATTCGAATGGCTGGTGCCGGACGTGCCAGCAGCCAAGCACGCCTTGCTCGCGCGAGGCTGCACCGTGGTGGAGGAAGACGCGAGCGCGCCGCGTTGCTACATCCGCGACCCTTACGGTTTGACGTTCAATATTGGCCAATCCGACGCAAGATGCGGTGGTCGTGGCGGTTTATGCCTTTAGCAACGATGGTGTTGCCTGTGCGCCGATCGCTTCCACCATCGCCTTCACCACATGAAGGTTGCCCGCGATGATGTTCCCGCTCTCAGGAATGCCATCGCGCCCGGCGAAGTCGCAATACTGGCCACCCGCTTCGCGTACCAGCAGCACGCCAGCTGCCATATCCCAGGGCTTGAGGCCGATTTCGAAGAACCCGTCGTAACGGCCTGCTGCGGTATAGGCCAGATCGAGTGCAGCCGAACCCGAGCGACGAATGTCTTCCGCGTGTGCAAGCAGGGAGCGCGTCATCGCCAGTTGCGATTCCAGATGCGCGCGCTGGCGATAAGGGAAGCCGGTGCCGATCATCGCGCCAGCCAGGCCTTCGCGTTTGCCGACACGAATACGGCGATCGTTGAGATAGGCGCCGTCGCCCTTGCTGGCGGTGAACAGTTCGTCGCGCAGCGGATCGAACACTACCGCATACACCGGCTCACCCTTGTCGAGCAGGGCGATGGACACGCTGAAGTGCGGAATGCCGCGCAGGTAGTTGTGTGTGCCGTCCAGCGGATCGATCACCCACACCAGCGGGCCCTTGCCCACGCTACCGCTTTCCTCGGCGAGGATGGCATGGGTGGGATAGGCGCGACGCAGTTCCTTGACGATTTCAGCCTCGGCCAGCCGGTCGACCTCGGATGCGAAATCCATGCGTTGCTTTTCAACGACATTGAGGCCGTCGATGCGGTTCATGTAACGCAAGATCACGTTACCGGCGGAGCGTGCGGCGCGTACCGCGACGTTGACGGCGGGTCTGGTCATGGCTTTGGCTTGGCAAAAGAACGGGTTAGCGGTCGGCAATGGTAGCAGAGAGCAGGGTGGCCTGCCTGCAAGGTGCGACGGTGCACTATCCTTGCCAGCCCCAAAACATGCCAGTGTCCGCGCATGACCGCCGCCTCCGATCTTTCCAGCCGCCTCCGTTTTGTCCTGGTCCGCACCTCCCACCCGGGAAATATCGGCAGTGCAGCCCGCGCCATACGGACCATGGGGTTTACCCGCATGGACCTCGTTTCGCCCCACCGTTACCCGGATCGGGAGGTGACCGCCATGGCCGCCGGTGCGGACGACGTGCTGGACGGTGCCCGCGTGCACGCCGGCCTGATCGATGCGCTGGCGGGTACCAGCATGGCCTTTGGCCTGTCGGCGCGCCGGCGTGAAGTGAATCTGCCAGAACTGACGCCGCGTGAAGCAGCCGCCCAGGCACTTGCCGCGGCCGAACGCGGTGGACAGGTCGCGCTGGTGTTCGGCAACGAACGTACCGGATTGGAAAATGAAGAATTGGCGCGCTGCCACGCGATGGTGCGCATCCCCAGCGTGGACGATTTCAGTTCACTCAACCTTGCACAGGCGGTGCAGGTGATGGCCTACGAGCTGCGCGTGGCGATGCTGGGAGAGACGATGCCTGCACCGCCGCCGCTGCACGATGAGCCGCCCGCTGACGCCGCGCAGATGGAACGCTTCTTCGAGCATATTGCCCAGACCTTGGACGATATCGATTTCCACAAAGGTCGCTCGCCGACAATGATCATGCTGCGTCTGCGCAAATTGTTTTTACGTGCGCACATGGATGAGCGCGAGTTGCGCATGCTGCATGGGATTTTGGCCGATGCCCAGCGGATGGCGCAGTTGGCTAACGAGAAGAAGTAGCGCTTGTTCGTCGCCCCAGCGAAAGCCGGGGCGACGGTATGACCACCATCGAAGTTCGAGAAGCTTGGGCTGAAGCGGTTAAAGCAGCATCACTGCTCATCGTCCGCCAACTCGATCTGCGGCGCCGGCGTTACCAGCAATTTATCGATACGCGCGCCATCCAGATCCACCACTTCGAAGCGGATGCCGCGCCACGCGAATACTTCGCCGGTCTGCGGAATATGCCCGAGCGCAGCCATCACCATGCCGGCCACCGTGCGGAAATCGTGCTCGTCTTCGCCGGGAAGGTGATCCAGGTGCAGCAGCTCGCGCAGATCGTCGGTGGAAAGCGAGCCGTCGATCAGCCAGCTACCGTCTTCGCGTTGCACGATCGGTGAATGTTCCTCGCCGCCGCCATGGCCAAGCTGGCTGGCACCGACCACGGCGGCAAGCAGGTCATTGAGCGTGACCACGCCGTCGATGTCGCCGTACTCGTCCACCACCAGCGCCATCGGCGTTTCGGCGTCGCGAAATTCTTCCAGCAAGTCGAGCGCCCGCGCGGTGGCAGGCACGTAGAGTGGCTTGGCGAGCGTGCGGAACAGTTCCAATTTACCCACAGCGATGCCGCCGAGCAGGTTCTTCACTTCCATCACACCAACGATGTCGCTTTCATCGCCGCGATAGACCGGATAGCGTGAGTAGGAGGTCTGCCGCAGCACGTCCAGGTTTTCCTCCTGCGGCGCGTTCACGTCCAACCAGGCGATGCGCGTGCGTGGCGTCATCACGCTGTCCACGGTGCGGTCACCCAGGCGCAGTACGCGGTTGACCATCGCCTGTTCGTCGGCGTCGAGCACGCCTTGTTCGGTGCTTTCGGCGACCAGCAGGCGAATTTCGTCTTCCGTTGCCGCGCTTTGGCCGCGGTCCTGCACGCGCATCAATTTGAGCAGCAAACTGCTGGATCGGTTGAGCATCCACACGAACGGCGCAGTGGCGCGCGAGAGCACCAGCATGGGCATGCCGATGATGGTGGACACCTTCTCGGGGGCGGACAGCGCCATGCGTTTGGGCACCAGTTCGCCGATTACGATCTGGATGAAGGAAATCACCATGAATCCCAGCACGATGCCGATCACGCGCGTATACGGCACCAGCCACGCGACGTTACTGCCGCGCAGCAAGTCTGCGATATGGGTACCGATGGCGTCACCGGCCACGGCACCGGTGATCAGCATCACCAGGGTGATGCCCACCTGGACGGTGGACAGGAAATGCTCCGGCGCCTCGGCATGGCGCAAGGCGATGCGCGCGCGGCGGCTGGTGCGGGCCATCTGCTTGAGGCGGCTCTTGCGCGAGGCCACGAGCGCCATTTCCGACAGCGCGAAGAAACCGTTACAGAGGGCGAGAAGGACGACGAGCGCGAGTGTAGTCAGCATCGCGACAGGGCATGGGGTGCGGGCATGCCTCCAGTGTAAGGCACCGTTGGAGGGTCGGCGAGCCCGTCTGGGCAACCCGGGTCAAGTGGTGCGATGCGGCAGGGGTGTCCTGTAACATTCCCGAAATACATGGCTTCCTGCCGCCTCAGACTGCATCCGCATGTTTTCACTCCAGACGATTTTCGGCAAAGGCGACAAGTTCTACGGTCTGCTCGAACAGAGCGCGGAGGCCGCGCGCGAAAGCGCCAAGGCCCTGCATGACCTGGTCACCCAGGCCGACCACGCCCCGATCATGGCCGCCTTCGCGGCCGCACGTTCGCGCGAAAAAGCGCTGGCGGCGCAGATCAGCGAAGGGCTGGTGAACTCCTTCGTCACCGCGCTGGACCGCGAGGACATCGAGGCGCTCAATACGGCTTTGTACAAGATTCCCAAAAGCGTGGAGAAATTCGCCGAGCGCTACGAGATCGTCGCCGGCCGCTTGCAGGGCATGGATTTCGGCCAGCGCACGCTGGTGCTTGCGCGTTCCACCGATGTGGTGGCGCAGATGATCGGCGAGCTGCGTCGCGGCTTGCGTATCGATCCGGTGAAAAAACTGCAGGACCGCCTGCAGAGCCTGGAATCGGAAGGCGACCGCATGCTGCTTGCGCCGTACCGCACGCTGTACCTGGAAAGCAACGACGCCATGCGCGCGATGTTGGCCAAAGATCTCTTCGAACTGCTCGAAAAGGCCATCGACAAGTGCCGTGACGTGGGCAACATCGTTTATTCCATCGTGTTGAAAAACTCCTGAGGAGTACGCCTTGCACGTCTTATGTCATGCGTGGCGCGCGCTGAAGGGAGTGCGCGCATGAGCCTTGGCCTCGTCGCGGTGGTGGTGCTGATCGCGCTTATCTTCACCTACATCAACGGCTTTCACGATACCGCGAACTCGATTGCCACCGTGGTGGCCACCAAGGTGCTGTCGCCAGGACAGGCCGTGTTGCTGGCGGCGGTCACCAACCTGCTTGGCGCGATGTGGGGCACGGCGGTGGCTGCAACCATTGCAGCAGGTATCGTCAACACCGGTGTGGTGCAGGCGGGGCCGGAGCTTTTGATCTGCGCGCTGCTGTCGGCCATTGTGTGGAACCTGATCACGTGGTGGCTGGGTTTGCCGTCCAGCTCCAGCCACGCGCTGGTGGGTGCGCTGGTCGGGGCGGCCATTGCCGAATCCGGCGGTCGCTTCGCGGCGGTGATCTGGGCGCAGGGCGGCATGCACTGGTGGGAAGGCAAGGGCGTGCTGCCCAAAGTGGTGATGCCGATGGTGGTGTCGCCCCTGATGGGTTTCGCGCTGGGCTTCCTGCTGATGGGTGCCCTGTATGCGCTGCTGGCCTGGTTTGCTTCGCGCAAGGGCTTTCTGCGGTATCTCGGGCGCACGCCGTTCGTGAACAGCTTCTTTGGCAAGGCGCAGATCCTTTCGGCGAGTGCCATGGGTTTGGCACACGGCATGAACGATGCGCAAAAGAGCATGGGCATCATCGCCCTCGCATTGGCCAGTGCCACCGCGGCGGGACAGTTCGACGGTCTGCCGAACTGGCTGTCGTTCTTGCGCATTCATGAGTCCGCAGCCGGGGGCTTTGCGGTGCCGCACTGGGTGGCGGCGGTGTGTGCGCTGACCATGGCCGGCGGTACGGCCGGCGGCGGCTGGCGCATCATCAAGACACTGGGTCACAAGATGGTGAAGCTGCATCCGATCAATGGCTTTGCGGCGGAAGGCAGCTCGGCGCTGGTGATTCTGGGCGCGTCGGTATTTGGCTTGCCGGTGTCGACCACGCATGTGGTGTCCTCATCGATCATGGGTGTCGGCGCGGCCAAGCGTTTCAATGCCATCCGCTGGTCGGTGGTGGAACGCATGATCTGGGCGTGGATTCTCACGCTGCCGGTGACGGCGCTTATTGCATATGGGTTTGTGTACGTGGCGCGGCAGTTTGGTTAGGTCTCGCTAAAAGCTGTCGCCGCTGTCCACGATCAACTGTTCGAGCTCATCGCCCAGCGTGCCCAGCTCCATGATCAGCCGCATCAGCTCCTGCCCATTCACCAGTTCGTAGGGCCGGTTCTCGCACAGGTGCAGGTAGGGCGAGCCATCAAGGTCGGTTACCGCCAGAAAGCCCACGCGCTGCTCCCAGTTGAAGCGCAGGCAACGTTTGGGGTCGGCGCCGGATAACGGTCCGATCGGCGTGGAAACGCGCAGGTAGCGACGCCCGTTCTCGTCTTCCAGCTCGGCCAGGTAGATGCCTTGGTGGCGCCCGTGCGCCACCGTCAGATCGAAACTGATCACGTACGGATCGTTACGCCGCAAGGTATGCAGGCTGCTGATCAGCGAACGCACGGCTTCGAAATGATGCATGTTTCCGATCCTGGAGACGACGGCTGGTACTCTGCCACGAGTCGGGAACGGGCGGATCAAATCCGCGTAAAGTGCGCTGTCATGAAAGAGGAATATTTGCGGGTCTTCGAGGCCATCGCGGCCATTCCGCCGGGGCGTGTCGCCAGCTACGGCGCCATCGCCGCGCGGGCCGGTTTGCCTGGGCGGGCGCGATTGGTCGGTCGCCTGTTGGGCGAGGTGCCTGATGGCATGACCTTGCCATGGTTTCGCGTGCTGCGTTCCAGCGGCCACATCGCCATGCCGCCCGGCAGTCGCGGTTTTCGCGAACAATGCCGATTGCTGCGCGCCGAAGGTGTGGAGGTGAAGAATGGACGCGTGCCGCTGTCGCGTTTCGGGTTGGATGCGGATGTGGATAGGCAATTGTGGGGCTTGCCGTAAATTTTCCCACTAAATGGGAGAATGGCCCGCACTCACCGCAACGGTCATTTCTGACGCGCTGCATGACTCGAAGGCTCGATGCGAAAGAAATAAGCTTGTTCGCACGATTGCCTCCCCACGCCAACCCTCTCTCCGTAGGGGAGAGGGAAAAAACCAAGCATGTCCGCCACACCTCTGCATATCCTTCAAAGCATCTTCGGTTACGCCCAGTTTCGTGGGCACCAGCTCGCCATCGTCGAACACGTTGCCGAAGGCGGTGATGCGCTGGTGCTGATGCCCACGGGCGGAGGCAAATCGTTGTGTTACCAGATTCCCGCACTTCTGCGCCAAGGCATTGGCATCGTGGTTTCGCCGTTGATCGCGTTGATGCACGATCAAGTCGATGCGTTACGCGAAGCGGGCGTTGCGGCGGCCTATCTCAATTCCAGCCTTGCGGCGCAAGAACAGCGAGAGGTGGAGCGCAAGTTAATGGCTGGCGAGCTGGATCTGCTGTACGTGGCACCTGAGCGCCTGCTCACGGGGCGCTTTCTTGAGCAGCTCGATCGTACGGAAGTCGCCTTGTTCGCCATCGACGAAGCCCATTGCGTCTCGCAATGGGGGCACGATTTCCGCCCCGAGTACCGTGAACTCACGGTTCTGCATCAACGTTATCCGCACGTGCCGCGCGTCGCGCTCACGGCCACCGCGGACCACCGTACACGCGACGAAATCGTGGAACGCCTGGTGTTGCAGGATGCACGCCAGTTCGTCTCCAGCTTCGATCGTCCCAACATCCATTACACCGTCACACAACGCCATAATCCCCGCAGCCAGCTGCTAGGGTTTCTCGACGGGCATCGCGGCGATGCGGGCATCATCTATTGCCTCAGCCGCCGCAAAGTGGATGAAACGGCCGCGTGGCTCGCCGAAGCGGGTATCGAAGCGTTGCCCTATCACGCCGGGCTCGACGCGGCCACACGCACGGCCAATCAGCAGCGTTTTCTACGCGAAGACAGCGTAGTGATGGTGGCGACCGTCGCGTTCGGCATGGGTATCGACAAGCCGGATGTGCGTTTTGTTGCGCATCTGGATTTGCCGCGCAGCATGGAAGGCTATTACCAGGAAACCGGACGCGCCGGGCGCGACGGTCTGCCAGCGGACGCGTGGATGATTTACGGCTTGTCCGACGTGGTGACGATGAGCCAGATGATCGCTCAGTCCGAATCAGGCGACGAGCGCAAACGCGTGGAACGCTCCAAGCTCGATTCGCTGCTCAGCTATGCCGAAGCCACGCAATGCCGGCGCGAATTGCTGCTCTTCGCCTTCGGTGAAACCTTTCACGGACCGTGCGGACATTGCGACAACTGCACGCAACCGCCCAAGACGTGGGACGCCACCGTTCCCGCGCAAAAGGCGCTTTCGGCGGTGTATCGCAGTGGCCAGCGTTTTGGGGCGGGACACGTCATCGACATCTTGCGCGGCCTGGACAATGAACGCATGAATCAGCTCGGTCATGATCGGCTGAGCACCTTCGGCATCGGCGCCGACATGGACGAAAAGCAATGGCGTTCGGTATTTCGCCAACTGCTCGCTGCCGGTTTACTGACGACGGATGCGGAAGGGTTCGGCACGTTGCGCCTCACCGCGGCCAGTCGCGAGGTATTGACCGGCAAACGCTCGGTACGCATGCGTGAGGAAACCAGGCCGGTGCGTCGCGCATCGCGCCGCCGCGACAGTCAGCTCGTCACGGGCGCGAGCTTGGGGATAGAAGCGTACGAACAACCCATGTGGGAAGCCCTGCGCGCATTGCGCGCGCGTCTTGCCAAGCAACATGGTGTGCCTGCGTACGTGATCTTCCACGACGCGACGCTGCTGGCGATGCTGCGGGCGCTACCGGAGAACGAAGAAGAACTTGCCTCGATCAGCGGTGTCGGCGAGGCAAAGCTCAAGCGATATGGCCGCGATTTTTTGGAAGTGATCAACGCGAAGGAGTGAGCATGGCTCACGCGTTGGTGCGCTTTCTTCCCTCTGTCGTCATTCCCACGCCCTTGCCGTCACTCCCGCGAATGCGGGAATCCATCTTCGTCTTTTGCATGAGGGCAAGGTGGATTCCCGCTTACGCGGGAATGACGGCAAATGGGGGAATGACGCCGGTGGGCATGGGATTGCGCACGTAGAAATAAGGACGTGACCGATCATCCATGATCAGTCACGTCACGACTTGGCCGGCTTGATCCGCGACGCGAGCGGCGCGTGCGTGGTTGCGAAGGATCGATGCCAACAACTCGAATGCCGTTGGTAGCGCGCGCAAGTCGCGCATGCGGCAACTCGGCAGCTTCCGCCACATAGCGCCAGCCGCTCAACTTCTGTGGTAGCCGCGCCTGAGGATAGGTATCGCGCAACGCATTCAGCGCCGTCTCGGCCGAATCATGCCGGCTTACTTCACTGACCTCGATCAGCGCGCGCCAACGGTGTCCGTGCTTGACGATGCGAAACAAACCACGGCTGGAGGGAAATACATACTGCGAAACCATCGGGTAATACTCTCAATCCGATGGTGAAAGCATCGCGCACGGTGATGACGTCACGATTATTTCTATGCGTCACTTCGATGGCGAAAGTGTGATGTTCACGTCACTACCGTGCGCGGGTCGTTAGAAAGATGTGAGGTCAGCCCGCATGACAGTCTATGCCAGGCGCGCTGGCGATCGTTTCGCCCGGGGCGAGCGGTGCAAGCATGCCCTCACGCATACCCTTGGTCCACCATTGCCATCCGTCGCCCGCATAGCGGGCGCCACTTCCGGAAATCACGCTGTGCAAGGTATGTGTTGCATGGTGAATGCTGATCACGGCCGTCTGGGAGTCGGGATAAGCCGCCTCGACCGTTTGTCCATCACTGCACGTGTAGTTCACCCATGCGAAAGGGTCGCTCGCCTGGGCGTGGTAAGAAGGTGCCGTCGCGCAGCCGGACAGCGCAACTATCATCGTCGCTATGCAACCGCGCACGATCATCACTGCGCCCTCCGCGTTCTATCTTGCGGAGCATGGCGCGGACGGTCCGGTGAACGCGGCGCTGCGATTGATTTTGTTCAATGCAACGCGGACTGTGCCAATGCCTTGATCTGGGCGGAATCGGTTACGCCAACCAATCGTCCCGTTTCTTTGCCGCCGTCGAAGGCGATCAACGTGCTTTGCTGGATGATGCCCAGCTGACGCTTCTCAGCGTTCTGATTGTCGTAATCGAGCCGCAAAATGACCAGTTTCGCAAAGGCAGGATCCTTTGCCATGGCATCGATCGTCGGCGCCTGCTTGCGGCAAATCGGACACCAGCTTGCGTAGGCATCCACCAATACAGGTTTGCCCGCTGCCCGTGCGGCCTTCAGGGCAGCAGTGGTGAAGGGTTGGATGGGTTGCGCCATCACGGGTGCGATCATGCCTAGGCCGAGCACGGCAATGAGGGAAAGCTTGCGAAGGGCGGACATGGGTCAATCTCCGTGTGGATGCAGATGGCTATTCGTACGGGAAGGGCGCCCGGTTACAGGGTAACCCTGGCGTCTGGCCGGACGAATGAAAAGCGACATCGCCAACCTAAGGAGTCCAATATGTCAGCCCGCCCGATCACGCAGCTCTATCGCCCCACGGTGCGGTCATGAGCGGTCAGCTCAATCCGCTGGTGGCCTATGTGGCGGGTGCTCTGACCATCCTGTCGCCGTGCGTGATCCCGCTCGTGCCGATCGTGTTGGGGAGCGCGGCGCAGCGTCATCGTTGGGGGCCCTTGGCCCTGGCGATCGGATTGGTGGCGTCGTTCACGGTCACAGGGTTTGTGATTGCCACCGTCGGCGCGTCCGTGGGTTTGAATGCCCAGACGATCCGTTTGGCAAGCGCAGTGTTGTTGCTGCTGGTCGGTATCGTTCTGCTGGTCCCGCGCTTGCAGGCCGTGTTCGAGCACGCCGCCGGGCCGCTCGCCAACTGGGCCGGTGAACATCAGGCGCGTCTGGAACGCTTCGGCTTAGCCGGTCAAGCGGGCATTGGCGTACTGCTTGGATTGGTGTGGAGTCCCTGCGTGGGTCCAACGTTGGGTGCGGCCACGTTGCTCGCCGCCCAAGGTAAGGATTTAGGACAGGTCGCCACGGTCATGCTCGCCTTTGCACTCGGCATTGCGACGGTGTTGCTCGTCGTTGCGTTGTTTGCGCAGCGTCTGTTCTCGCGTCGCAGAGGCGTCTTGATGACGGTAGGCGCACGCGGCAGGCGTATTTTTGGCGTACTTATCGTGCTGGTCGGTGCGTTGATCATCACCGGCACCGACCATGCATTGGAGGCTGCCATCATCGGAGTGTTGCCGGATTGGGTCACCAATCTCACGACCTCGCCATGACATCCTCGCGTGATGCGCTCAATTCGTTCCGATGATGCGCCCCGATTGGGCGTCGAGCTGCAGCGTAACGCTAGCGCCCGCTGGGCTTTTTGCCTTGGCCTTCCAGACGCCATTATCGAAATCGACATCGTGGACGTGTGTGTAGCCCTCCGAAGAAAGCGTGGCGCGAATGTCGGCCTCACTCATGCGTGACACCTGCTTGTTCGGATAAGCCTTGCCCGTAATCGGATCGACCCGCACTTTCACGCGTTCGCCATCGCCGCTGCGGCCACGGGCCGTCCACACGCCATCCTTGAAATCCACATCATGGATATCGGTGTAGCCCTGTTGCTTCAGTTGCGCGACAATTTCCTGCTTGGTCAAGGCTTGGTCTTGCGCGATGGCATAGGTGCCGGCGCATCCCACGACGCATGCAAAGGCCAATGAAGCGATCTTCTTCACGGACTTACCCTCGTTGCTGTGAGCGCAAGCAGTCTCCGTCGCACACAATCAACCTTCGGTGAAAAAAATTTACGGTGGACAGCGTTTATTCATGCGCATGAATCGCGGCATATACCGTGAACGGTGCTGTGCGTAGGCGTTGTCAACGGACTGTCTGAGCCAAATAGAAAAAGCCCGCTCAATAATAAGCGGGCTTTTTTTAAAGTGATCAGAACGCAATGCGTTTAGCGGTCGGCTGCCGCACATTGGTCATTAGGGCACGCGAAGTCGATTTCGGCGCCTCGGCCCGCGATGAGCGCAACATGGGCACGTGTATCGACCGTTTGTTCGCCTTTCTGCAGCGTGATGATGTAGTCGCCTGCCGGCAGCGACTCGATCTTGTAGTGCCCCTTTTTACTCACCGTTTCGTGGCGGTGCATGCCGGTGGAGCTGAGCGCCGTGACGGTCTCCCCTGCCGGTGCCTGGCCGAAGATGTGAGCGGTTGTCGACTGCGCGTGCGCAGTGACAGAGGGTAGGGAACTGACGATACCCAGTGCAATGAAAGCAGCTGCATTACGCATGGAAAACAACCAGCGGCATGGTTTATGGCTGGCTTTAAAACACTCGATGTTACGCATGGAAACTCCTGTTTCACGATGACAGTGCGGACGCACGGCGCCAGCCCTGACCTTATTTGTTGGCCATTGGCTCACCATGCTTGTTGACGATGCAATGCCGATTTTGCTTCCGTGCATAGGCTGCTCGCGCTACTGCTCTCCCTGTGCGCTGGGCAAGAGATTTCCCAGTCGTGTTGGCCCATACCCCATTGGACCAAATTCGAAAGATCGGTTCGATTCCGGGTCTCGATCATTTGCCACGAATGGCTCGGGCGTCAAATGCCTTTGGACATGGTTCGCATGCGCCAAAATGAAAAAGCCCGCTCGATAAGCGGGCTTTTTCATGGAATGCAATGGTGGCCGGGGACGGAATCGAACCGCCGACACGGGGATTTTCAATCCCCTGCTCTACCAACTGAGCTACCCGGCCAGAAGACGGCCATGTGTTACATGGAGCCGCACATTAAATCGAATGTGCGGCAGTACGTCAAGACTCTTGCGGTGGTTTGTAACCCTCTGGCTGCTTAACGTCGCCGCCAAACAGAAATTTTTCCATTTCGCCGCCCAGGAACTGGCGGGATTTGGGGTCGAGCGGATTGAGGCGGTATTCGTTGATCAGCATGGTCTGATGCGCTAGCCATTGCTGCCACGCGGGCTTGGAAATCTGCTCGTAAATGCGTTGCCCGAGCGGGCCTGGCCAAGGCGCGAAATCCAGGGCTTGGGCATCGATGCCGAGCTTGGCACAATGAATGGTACGGCTCATCGGACAGTCTCTTGTCAGTTAGGGTGCGGCAGGTTCAGGCAGCGCCATCAGCAACGAACGCACTGGCGCGGGCAAGCCCAGCGCGTGCAGGTCGCCGATGGCGCACCAACGCAGATGCGCATTATCGGCGATTGCGAGCGCGGGTGCTGCAGCATCGAACAGCAGCGGCTGGATTTGCAGGCGATAGTGGCTGAACACATGCACGAAGGGTGTAAGTGTAAGGGCGTCGTCGATGCGGGCATGATGTTGCGCTTGGCGCCATGCGCTGTCGGTATCGTCGGCTTCGGGCAGGCTCCACAAGCCGGACCATACACCTTGCGCACCACGCTTATGCAGCAGAACACGGCCGTCGATGTCGCGCAAAACCAGCATGACCGTGCTGCGCGTCGGTAACGCCTTGCCAGGCTTGGGTGTGGGAAGCTGCGCGGTGAGATGGTCGCGGTTCGCTACGCAGTCGGCCTGCATCGGGCATACGGCGCACAGGGGGCGTGCACGTACGCACACCGTAGCGCCCAGATCCATGATGGCTTGTGTGTAATCGGCGGTACGCTCGGCCGGGGTATGCGCATCGGCGTGCTGCCAGAGTTGCTTTTCAACGTCGCGTTCGCCCGGATAGCCGGCGATACCGTGGAAGCGGGTAAGCACGCGCTTCACGTTGCCATCGAGAATGGGAAAGCGCAGCCCGTAAGCCTGCGCCAAGATCGCGCCGGCGGTGGAGCGGCCGATGCCTGGCAGTTCGGCCAGCGCATCGAAATTGGGCGGTAGTTCACCATTGTGATGCGTCACGCACGTTTGTGCCGCGCGATGCAGAAAACGTGCGCGACGGTAGTAGCCCAATCCAGACCAAAGCGCGAGCACGGTATCTTCGTCGGCGGCAGCGAGATCGCGCAGCGCCGGCAATTGCGCGACGAAGCGCAGAAAATAAGGGATGACCGTCGCCACCTGCGTCTGCTGCAACATGATCTCGGACAGCCACACACGATACGCATCGCGCGGGTGTTGCCAGGGCAGGTCGTGACGCCCGTGGTGGTCGAACCAGGCGAGCAGGGCGGAGCTAAAAGTAGTCACTGTGAACGTGGTGCCATCGATGGGTTGGTGACCGGCGCACTGGTCGCAGGAGCAGGTACGGCGTCCCCCGTTTGGACGCTCAAGCCTTCGATATGCACGTTGCCGACATCCAGCGTGGCCATCTCGATGTGTCCATTGCCGGGTGGCATGGAGAGTCGCGGACCCTGCGGACGGGCAAGCCCGTTCCACCATTGCGCGAGCGCGAGCGGCGGCAGTTGGAGATCGATGTGGTTGTCGCGACCGAGCAATTTCAAATGCAGGAGCAGCGGCTTGCCTTGCGTGGCGGGGGTGAGCATGACGGCCGCGTCGTAATCACTCTCGCTCGCCAGGTGAAACTTGCCCTGCAGCTGCATCGACGCATTGGCTGCGCCCATCCAGCGTGCGTCGCCGGTCAAGTGCAGCGTGGTGGCGCTGCGATCGGTGACGTGTATGGTGATGTTGTTGAGCTTGAGCACGCCGTTATCGATGCGCGGCACACTAGAGAATTGCCATTGCAGCGGAGTGCCGTCTGTTTCGCTGCCTGATAGATTCACCCAAAACGCTTGCCCGGGTGTGAGGCGACCGGTATCGAGCGAAACGTCGCTCAGCCACTCACGGTCGCCTTGGACCACGCTGCCGTTGCGGATGCGCACGCCGGTCGCAATGCGTGGCACTTCTTCGGGCACCTTGGTCGATTGTGGTGGCAGGTTTACCAGCCATGCTTGCAGGGCATCCAGATCCACCCGCGGCGAATTGATTTGCATGCGCGAGATTTCCACCTGACGCCCGAGCAGCGCACGCCATGGCAATACCAGCCGACCATTGGCGGCCAGCAGGATGGGCATGTTGTTGGGGTTCGCACCGTTGTCGCGTGCGACCAGGGTAATGCCTTCCAGTTGCAACGCCGGGCGCGGGAACAAGGTTGGACTGGCCGGGCTGGACAACGTCAGCTCTAAACCCGCCTGCTGCGCCTGTGCTTTAAGCAACGCGGTGAAGCGATCCGGTTGCAGCAACAGATACAGCGCCACTAACACTACGAGCGCGATGCCGGCCAGCACGCTGGTGCAAATGATCAGCAGCAGTCGCAGCGGGCGCGGCAGGTTCATCAGCTCGTTGCAAAGTCGGCAGGGAGAAGGCCGTCTACATAAGCGTCAGCGTCGAAGACGCGCAAATCCGTGGCGGTTTCGCCCAGGCCGACGAAGCGGATCGGCAAACCGAACTCGCGCGCCAGCGCAAACACCACCCCGCCCTTGGCGGTACCGTCCAGCTTGGTGACCACCAGGCCCGTGACGCCGACGATCTGGCGGAACTGGCGCACCTGATTCACGGCGTTTTGGCCGGTCGTTCCATCGATCACCATCAGCACCTCGTGCGGCGCCTCGGCGTCGAGCTTCTTGAGCACGCGGGCGATCTTGCCAAGCTCGTCCATCAGGCCGGCCTGCGTGTGCAGGCGACCGGCGGTGTCGGCGATCAATACGTCCGCCTGGCGTGAGCGCGCGGCCTGCAGCGCATCGAAGATCACGCTGGCGGCATCGGCGTCCTGGCCTTGCGAGATCACCGGGACTTGATTGCGTTCGCCCCAGGCCTTGAGTTGTTCCACCGCGGCGGCACGGAAGGTGTCGCCGGCGGCCAACAAAACCTCTCGGTGTTCATCGCGCCAGCGGCGGGCGAGCTTGCCGATGGTGGTGGTTTTGCCGACGCCGTTGATGCCGACGGTGAGCACGACGAAAGGCTGTCGGCCGCCGATATCCAGCGGTTTCTGCACGGGCTTGAGCAGTGCGATCAGTTCTTGCCGCAGCGCCCCGAGCAGCGCGCCGGCATCGGCAAACTCACGCTTGTGCATGCGTTTGCGCAGGTTCTCCACCAGCGTCGTGCTGGCTTCAATACCCACGTCGGCGGTGATCAGCGTGGTTTCCAGTTCATCCAGCAGGTTGTCGTCCAGCTTGGGATGGCGGGCGAAGAGGCTGGTAAGCCCGCGGGCGAAGGTGCTGCCGGAAAGGCGTTCGCGCCATCCTCGCTTGGCCGGCGTCGACTCGCTCGTCGTGACATCGGCAGGCGCGGTTTGCGGCGCGATGTCCGCGATAACCGTTACCGGTTCAGCCGCCGGCGCCTGAGTTGGCGCCTGAGGCGTGGCTTCCTCGCTGTCGCCCGCGCCTTGATCGGCGGGTTTTTTTTTCCAGAACTTGAGCATGAAGGGCTCATTCGAAGACTAAAGTGGGGAGCGCTGACCCGTAGATGGCATGATGTTCATAACGACATGGATCAGAGCGTCAGCCAACATGCTAACACCCCCATATGTACTGTCCGCTGAGGAGGCGGGCGCATGAGGGCTTCGCCCGGCCGAATCCGGATCATCGGCGGCCAGCTGCGTAATTCGCGCCTGGACGTGCCTGATCTTCCAGGCTTGCGCCCGACCTCCGAGCGCGTGCGCGAAACCTTGTTCAACTGGCTCACCCCTACGCTTGCCGGCGTGCGGGCGCTGGACCTTTGTGCAGGAACGGGCGCGCTAGGCATCGAGGCGTTGTCGCGGGGTGCGGCAGCGGTGCAATTCGTGGAGCCCGAACGCGCCGTGGCGCAGGCGCTTGGGGACAACCTTGTCAGATTGAAGGTGGCCGCCGGTGAGGTCGCCGCCATGGATGCCATACGCTTTTTGCACGGTTCGCCACAGCCATTTGGCCTGGTGTTCATCGATCCGCCGTTTGCCTTGCAGCTGTGGACGCCACTGGCGCAACGCCTGGAGCAGGGCGGTTGGCTTACGGATGCGGCGCAGGTTTACGTCGAAGCGCCCCGCGGCTTATCCATGGAGCTGCCGTCGAACTGGGCGATCCATCGCGAGGGTCATGCGGGCGAGGTGCGATATGCGCTCTATCGCCGCTTCCGGCACCTTCCGTTAAGCTAATGCCAATCTCCTCCGAAAAACGCTTTTTTGTGAATCAGCCGGTCAACAAACGCCTCGCCGTCTATCCGGGCACCTTTGACCCGATTACCAATGGTCACGCAGATCTTGTCGCGCGCGCGGCACCGCTGTTCGAACGCATCGTCGTGGCGGTGGCGGATAGCCCGAACAAGGGCAAGGGGCCTGGGTTTTCACTGCAGGAGCGCATTTCGCTGGCACGCCTGGCGCTGGCGGACTTGCCGAACGTGGAAGTGCGTGGCTTCGATTGCCTGCTCGCGCAACTCGTGGCGGAGATGGGGGCCGGCGTGATCATTCGCGGCCTGCGCGCCGTGTCGGATTTCGAGTATGAATTCCAGCTGGCGAGCATGAATCGCCATCTCATTCCGCAGGCCGAAACGCTATTCTTGACGCCGGCCGAACAGTACAGCTTTATTTCTTCCTCGCTGGTGCGCGAGATCGGTCGCCTTGGGGGCGACATTACCGGCTTCGTGCATCCGGCGGTTCAACAGGCCATGCGGCAGCGCTGGCAAAAAAAGCAACCCGAAACCGAAGGGGATAACTATGCGTAAACTCACTCTCGTCGCCACCGCCCTTGCGTTGACCGGCTGCCTGGCACTGTCTGCATGCAATAACGGTCAGCAAGGCGACGGCCAGCAGCAGGCCCAGCAGCAGCAAGTCACCAAGCCCACCGATCCGAATGACACCAAGGCCTGGGGCGCCTACCTTGGCCAGATCGTGCAGAAGAACATGCAGGGCATGTCCGCGCCGCAGCCGTACGCGTACATGATCCCGGCCGGCGACAGCGACGATGTCAAGGATGCGCGCGACCGCCAGCTCAGCAATGTGCAGGACATCGTGGCCCGCGGCGTGCTGCCGGGCAACCTGATCGCCTTTGGCGGCCCGGATTCGGGCAAGACGGCCGATCTGGTTACCACCGCCTTCAAGGATGCCAAGTCCGGCTCCCTCAAGGGCGTGATCATCATCGTGATCGGCGATCAGGGCGACCAGCAGCGCGTGGAAGACGTGCTCAAGCCGACCGATGCAACGATCCGCTACATCACGATGTAACGTTCAAGGCTGAGATTTTCTCGGTTGCCGAACCGGCCTCTTCCCCCGCATGCAGGGGAAGAGGCCACGAGCTCTACGCTCGGTCGCCCCGGCGAAAGCCTGGGCCCAGCGTCTTCGCCACACCCCGGTTTTGCTGCGGCAACGGGCGGCCAACCACTGCGGCTGCTTTACATGGTGCCGTGGCGCTGTTGCTGCTTCGCACAACCGCCAGGCGGCCCATGTAAACTAACCCGGCATGTCCCTCAAGATCCTCGATACCTGCGTCAACTGCGACGTCTGCGAACCCGTCTGCCCCAACAAGGCGATTTCGCTTGGCGAGGAGTACTACGTCATCGACCCCGCACTATGCACCGAATGCGTCGGCCACCACGGCGAGCCGCAATGCGTGGTGGTGTGTCCGGTTGAATGCATCATCGTCGATCCCGCGCATATCGAAACGCACGGGCAGCTCGAAGACAAATACAAACATCTGATGGAGACCAAGGGATGAAGCTTGCGTTGCGCTGGCAGGTGCTGCTGCTGGGTTTTGTACTGGGCACCAGCGGCGCGTTCGCCGCGGACACGCCCACTCCCTCCATCCAGGCGGCACCGCTCGCGCAGCGTCCCGGTCATGCCGGCATCGCCAGTGCGAACGCGTTGGCTACGGAGGCGGGCTTTGAAGTGCTGGCCAAGGGCGGTAACGCCTTCGACGCGGCCATTGCAGTGGCTTCCACACTGTCGGTGGTCGAGCCGGAGAGTTCGGGCTTGGGCGGTGGCTTCATGGCGACCCTATACATGGCTGCCGACAAGCACTCGGTTTTCATCGATGCGCGCGAAACCGCACCGGCAGCGGTCAATCCCAAGGATTATCTCAATCCCGATGGCACGCCCAATCGCGATACCGCGCTGAAAGGCCCGCTGTCGGCCGGCATCCCGGGCGAACCGGCTGGCCTGGTGTGGCTGGCCAAGCATTACGGCAAGTTGCCGCTTACGGCCTCGTTGGCACCGGCAATCCGCATTGCGGGTGGATTCAAGCCGGACGAGCGCCTGCTCGGCTCCATTCGTGAGGAACAGAAAAATATCGAGCGCTGGCCCGCGTCGGCCGCGAAATTCCTGCCCAACGGCAACGCGCCGGCACAGGGAGAAATCTGGCACGACCCGGATCAGGCGCACACGCTGGAGCTGTTGGCAAAATACGGCGATTCCGGTTTCTACAGCGGCGAAACCGCCAAGAAGCTGGTGGATGCCGTGCGCCAAGCCGGCGGCGACTGGACGCTGAAGGATCTGGCGTCCTACCGCGTGAAGGAGCGCACGCCGATCACTGTGGATTATCGGGGCTACAAGATCATCACCGCGCCGCCGCCGTCATCCGGTGGCGTGGCGATCGCGGAAATCCTCAACATTCTTTCTGGATTCGATTTGACCAAGCTGGATCAGGCGCATCGCGTGCATCTGGTGGTCGAAGCCATGCGCCGTGCGTTCCGCGATCACAACGATTACCTGGGCGATCCGGATTTCGTAAAGATGCCACTGGACATGCTGCTGTCGCCGTATTACGCCGACGGGCTGCGCCAGACCATCGTGCCGGACAAGGCCACGCCCTCCTCGATGCTGGCGCCCTCCAATGCCAGTGATCCGGGCATGCACACCACGCATTTCTCGATCATCGATGCCGACGGCAACATGGTGGCGATCACCGCCACGGTGAACTACGTGCTTGGTTCCACCTTCGTCGCCGATGGCACGGGCGTGCTGCTCAATGATGAAATGGACGACTTCGCGCTGGTACCCAACAAACCGAATGTGTACGGATTGCTGGGCAGCAAGGCCAACGCCCCTGAGCCCGGCAAGCGCATGCTCTCGTCCATGTCGCCCAGCATCGTGATCGGGCCGGACCGCACGGCGGTGATCGGTTCGCCGGGTGGTTCCACCATCATCACGCAGGTACTGGAGGGCATTCTTGCTTTCATTGACGGCGGGGATGCGCACCAGGTAGTGGCGCACAAGCGTTTCCATCACCAATACATGCCTGACGTCGTGACAGTGGAGCCGGGCGCGTTCGATGCCACCACCAGTGATGCGTTGACGCACATGGGTTACACGCTCAAACAGCGTGAACCATGGGGTTTCATGAACGTGGTGATCTGGGACCGGCGCACCAACAAGCTCGATGCGGCGAGCGATCCGCGTCGTCAAGATGGGTTGGGCAAGGTGCAATAGACGCCTGGAAGTGATCACGGGCAAAAAACGCACACGTATCACCTGGCGAAAAACGTACACACGCGTCATTCCGGCCTTCGCCGGAATGACGGCAAAGCAAGCGGGGATAGTCATGCAGTTGTGGTCCCTCAACGGCAACACTCAAAAACTCGATGGCGGCGCGATGTTCGGCAACGCACCCAAAGCGATGTGGTCGCATTGGATCGCGCCGGACGAATTCAACCGCATTCCACTCGCGTGCCGCTGTCTGCTGGCAAAAGATCTGGAAGGCCGGCACGTTTTATTTGAAACCGGCATCGGTGCGTTTTTCGAACCGTCTCTGCGCGAGCGCTACGGTGTGGTGGAAAGCCATCACGTGCTGCTTGATTCGCTGGCAGAGGCGGGCTTATCACACGAAGACATCGACGTAGTCGTCCTTTCGCATTTGCATTTCGACCATGCCGGTGGACTGCTTGCGGCGTGGGAGGAAGGCAAGCCATCGCAGTTGCTGTTTCCCAATGCGACGTTTCTGGTTGGCGCGCATCACTGGCAGCGCGCGCAGAAACCCCATCCGCGTGACCGCGCGTCCTTCATACCGGAGCTGCAGCACCTACTGTCGGGAAGCGGGCGACTGGAGCTGGTGGCGGGCGAATACTCCCAAGCGCTCGGGCAGGCTGTACGCTTCCATTTCTCAGACGGCCATACACCTGGGCTGATGCTGGCGGAAGTCGCCGGCGTCGTTTTTTGCGCCGACCTGATCCCCGGGCGATCCTGGGTGCACTTGCCCATTACTATGGGCTATGACCGTTTCCCCGAAGCACTGATCGACGAAAAGCGTGCTTTTCTGGAAGATAAACTTGCACGCAACGTGCGCCTGTTCTTCACTCACGACCATGCTTGCGCGCTTGCCCGCGTGACACGCGACGAGCGTGGGCGCTATGGTACGGCTGACGAGCAGCCCCAGTTGCGCGGCATCGTCTGACAAGGAAAGCACCCTGATCCCTTTCGGCCGGAGGTTCGATGAGCGGCGAGCGAAAGCCACCACTCTCCATCCGTGAATTGCTGTGGCCCGCGCTCGGCGCGGTGCTGTTGCTCCTGGGCGTGGGGATGGGCGCGGTCATCGAACGCGGGCAGCTCGACTACCGCGCACAAATGAAGCGCCATGGCGGCGATGTAATGGACCTCGGCGGCAACGGCCATCCCGATGCCGGTGAGCAGGGTTTCATGGTGCGTGTGATGGGGCCGCTGCAAGTGGTGGAGGCCCCGCTCGATGAGCAGTTCAACCAGCAAACCGATCAACCGGTGCTGATCCGCCACGTGGAGATGTTCCAATGGCGTGAGCTCCGCTACGGCGAGGCCCCTTCCTACGAACTGGATTGGGTGGATCATCCGGTCGATTCCAGCCATTTTCAGCACCCGGAAGGCCATGCCAACCCCGGCAAATTTCCGATCGACGGCGCGCAGTTCGATGCGGGCTTGGTGCGTGTGAATGATTTTGTGCTCGCCCCTGCTTTGGTGCACGCCTTGACCGGAAGCCAGTCGGTAACGCCGGATGTGCGCAATTTGCCAAGCAATCTTGCTGCCAGCTTCAGCCTCTATGACGGTGGTCTGGTGACCAGTGCAGTGCCATCGCACCCTCAGTTGGGTGATCTTCGCGTGACCTGGGAGGCTGTGCCTGCACAAGACGTGACGGTCGTGGCGAAGGTGGACGGCAACAAGCTCATGCCCTCAAGCGACGCGACCGACGGCGTCGGTTTCGCTGTGCAGTCCGGTGATGTGCCGCTCTCGGATATTTTTTCCGATACACCGCTCGCGCCCGAATACCCGTGGCCACGTCGCATCCTTGCGCTGGTGCTGGCGTCGCTGGGCGCTGGACTCTTGCTGCGCTGGCACTACCAGCGCATCGATATCATTCTCGCGCCTGCGATCGCGGTAGTGGTGACGGGCGCTGTCGATGCAGTGTTGTGGCTAGGCAATGACACCACACTGGCCGCTGAGTGGTTCGGCCTCGCTGTCATTGGCATGGTGCTGACGATCTGGCGCGTGCGCGTGCAGGCGCATGCAAGCGTGGCAAGCTATTAAGTGCCTTATCGTCCGGCGACGCGTGTGTTGCCGGGAAGAGGCTGTACCGTTGGCGCTAACCGCCGAACGCGTCTGCGTGCTCGATAAACCACAAGCCTGCAAACAGCTTGGGGTCGATGGAATAGCCTTCTTTCGCCCGCGCCAGTAACCATGCTCCGGCCTCGCGACGCGGCACCTCATGCACCACGATGTTTTCCGTGGCATCGCCCCCGCCCCGGCTCACCTTTACCAGCTCATGCGCGCGCACAAAAGCGATGATCTCGTTGCTCATGCCGGACGACGATGGCCCTTCGTGCACGAACGTAACGCGGCTGCAGCAGTAGCCGGTTTCTTCTTCCAGTTCACGTTGAGCGGCCAGCAGTGCGCTTTCTTGTGCTTGATCGGCCAGGTCGCCGACGAGGCCGGCCGGCATCTCGATGGTGAATTGCTGTACCGCTACGCGATATTGCTCGACGAACAGGATCTTGTCTTCCGGCGTGACAGCCAGAATGATCACTGCCCCGCCAGGGTTGTTGCGTTCGGCATATTCCCAGCGACCACGCCGGCGCAGGCGAAGCCAGCGACCCTGGTGGAGCGTTTCAGGTGGCGCATCGGCATCTTCGGGTTTTCGGTTGACGTGATCCATTGAACGGGAGGCCTCTGGAAAGCGAAAAAATTCAAGCACCGTTGAGTGCGCGTAGCCGCGTGCGTGTGAGCGGGCCGAAACGAAGCTGTTCGCATAGCGGTTCAAGCGTGCTCATGCCGCGTTGGCGCACCAGTAGATCCGCGCTGCTTTCGATCGGCGCGTCGAGCGCAATGCGGGTCAAGCGCCGATACAACCTTGCCGCGTCCGCATGTTCGCGCAGTCGCTCGGCACAACGTGCCGCACCGCGCAGTCGCAGGAATGCCACTTCGTCCACGCGATCCAACAACTCATCCAGACTGCCGAAGTGGGCCAGCAGCGCGGCAGCCGTCTTGGCGCCGATCCCGGGCACGCCCGGTATGTTGTCGACAGCATCGCCGCAAAGCGCGAGAAAGTCCGCCACCTGTACCGGATGCACGCCCAATCGCTCGAATACGCCGGACGGACCCCAGCGCAGGTTGCGCGCAAAGTCCCACTGCTCGTCGTGCTCGCCGAGCAATTGGCCGAAATCCTTATCCGCCGAAACGATCACGCTGCGAAATCCATGCGCGCGCAAGCTCCACAGCGTGCTGCCGATCAGATCGTCCGCTTCATAGCTGTGATCAATCAGTACGCGTACGCCGAGCGCCTCGGTGATCGCGCGGCACAGTATGAACTGCCGTTCGAGGTCGGGCGGTGGCAACTCGCGGTTGGCCTTGTACGCAGGATAGATGGCGTTGCGAAAAGACGTGGTGAGCGAGGCATCGAACGCAACCGCAAGATGGGACGGACCCTCGCGTTCCAGCAACTCACACAGGAAACGCGTGTAACCGTGCACCGCATTGACCGCATGGCCATCCACGTCGTGAAACTCGTCCGGCATCGAATGCCAGGCGCGAAACACATACAGGCTGCCGTCGATCAAGTGGGCGGTGGGCAGGCGCGACATGTCAGCGCTGCCACTCGCTCAAGAGATCGTCCAGAGCGGGACGATCACGATCGGGAATGTCCCCTTGTGGCGTACCGATGTGTACGAAACCGATGACGGATTCGTTCTTCGCCAGGTGCAGCAAGTGGGCGACCTCCTGGTCGTAAGCCGCCCAGCCGGTAAGCCATTGCGCACCGAAACCCATGGCGTAAGCACCCATCAGAATGTTGTAGGCCACATTGCCCGCGCAGAGCTTCTGTTCGATTTCCGGAATGCCGCTGTCGTGATCGATGCGTGCCACCACCACCATTACCAGTGGGGCGAAGGTATAACGCAAGCGTTCTTTTTCGCGCTTGGACTCAGGCAGGTCGGGATTGCGAGTGATGGCGCGTTCGGCCAGCCATGCGCCAAATGTACGTTTTGCTCCACCACGCAACGCGATCAGACGGAAAGGAACGAGCTTGCCGTGATCGGGTACGCGGATCGCCGCCTCCAGCAGCGTGCGCAAGGTGGACTCATCCGGCGCAGGCTCGCCAAGCTGGCGCGAGGGTGC
Organism: Dyella monticola; assembly: GCF_003363155.1. GTDB lineage: Bacteria > Pseudomonadota > Gammaproteobacteria > Xanthomonadales > Rhodanobacteraceae > Dyella_B > Dyella_B monticola. Next base: position 414,822 of record NZ_QRBE01000003.1, read on the forward strand.
GGAGTGGCGTTGCTGCAGTAGGGAAAGCGCATCGAGCATGGGATGGCGTGCCTGGGAAAACGCTTATCCTACAACCGTACCGCCATGGTGGCTTGTGAGTGATTGCGCCGCGGATGCGTACGCGGCAACGGCGACGATCAGCGCACCGTGGCCAGACGGAATCCTTCTGGTAATAAAGCTTCCACGGTTGTCTGCCGCGTCGCCCCGGACGTGTTGGCCAGCAGTACCGGCATGTCGCTGGCGCACAGTTCGGCCAGCACCTGCCGGCAGGCACCGCAAGGCGTGACCGGCTCCGGGGTATCGGCCACGATGGCGATGGCGCTAAAATCGCCGGGTTTGCAGCCGGCGGCGATGGCGCTGAACAGCGCGGTACGTTCAGCACAATTGCACAAACCGTAGGCGGCATTCTCGACATTGCAGCCGCCGAACACGCGACCATCCTTGCTTTGTAGCGCTGCGCCGACATGAAAATGGGAATAAGGCGCGTAAGCCAATTCACGCGCGCTATGGGCAAGATCCAACAGGGTTTTGCTGACAATCTGCTCGGACATCGGGGCTCTCGCTGTCCCCCAATCGGGTCGGCCAGTCTAACGCGAAGCGCACGCGCTTCGGCTAGGATGCAAGGGTTACTCTGCAGAGGATGGCCAATGTCGATCACCGTGTCCGCATTGCGAGAGACCGCCGCCGGCGAACGGCGCGTGGCGATTACGCCAGAGATGGCGAAAAAGCTGCGTGGCAAAGGCATTCGCATCCTGCTTGAACAGGGTGCGGGTAGGGCGGCCGGTTTTCCGGACGCCAGTTATGCGGACGTGGAATTCGCCAGCGCGGACGAGGTCATGGCCCAAGCCGATCTGCTGGCCTGCGTGCTGCCGCCGGATGACGATGTGCTGCGCCGTTTGCGCGAGGGTGTCATCGTAGTGGGGCAGTTGCGTCCTTATGGCGCCGCCTCACGCATCGCCGCGCTCGTGCAGGCGAAGGTGACATCGTTTGCGCTCGAACTCCTGCCGCGCACGACGCGTGCGCAGGCGATGGATGTGCTCAGTTCGCAAGCTGCTGTCGCCGGCTACCGCGCCATGCTGATCGCTGCCGAACATGCGCCGAAATTCTTTCCGATGCTGACTACGGCGGCGGGCACCATCCGTCCTTCGCGCGTGCTGGTGATTGGTGCGGGCGTGGCCGGTTTGCAGGCTATCGCCACCGCGCGCCGGCTCGGTGCGCAGATCGAAGGTTACGATGTGCGCCCCGAAACGCGTGAACAGGTGGAATCGCTGGGTGCGAAGTTTCTCGATCTGGGAGTGAGCGCAGCCGGCAGCGGCGGCTATGCGCGTGAACTCACTGCCGAAGAACGCGTGGCGCAACAGCAAGCGCTGGCCGATCATCTGAAAGCCTTCGACGTCGTGGTGACCACGGCGGCCGTTCCTGGACGCGCGGCGCCGAAAATTCTCACCGCGGCCATGATCGCGGGCATGAAGCCGGGTGCGTTGATCGTGGACCTGGCGACCGAAAGCGGCGGCAACTGCGAACTCACTCGCCCGGGCGAACAGGTGCAGCAGGGTGATGTAACTATCCTGGGACCTCTCAACCTCGCCGCGGGTGCGCCACTGCACGCATCGGAAATGTATGCGCGCAACATCTACAACTTCGCCGAGCTGCTGATTCGCGAAACTGCGTTGCAGCCGGACTTCGACGATGAGCTGGTGGCTAAAAGCTGCGTGACGCGCGGTGGCGAGGCGTTGTTCAACGCGTGAGAGCGGTTGAGGGCGAGAGCATCGTTTTTCTTGGTCGCGGTGGATGAGGTCTGTCCTTGCCCTAGCGTTCGCCTGAGCCTGGCTGTCATTGCGGCGAAGGCCGGAATCCAGCTTAAATTCGAGTCCGAACGACACAACATTCTCGATGTTGCGTGCTACGCACGACGTATTCGAACTGGATTCTGGCCTTCGCAGGAATGACGCTGAGGCAATATCCGCTTTCTCAGAATAACGGCGCGCAAGAGCTAAGGCGCAGACTCCGATCGAATCTCGAATCGCTTAGCCGACACCGACTATCAATGCCGCGGCCGCGGCATGCCAAAGGCGTGTCCCGACGGCAGCGTGGACCCCGGTCCAAGGTGTTCCAGCCACTGGTGATGTTGCTCGGGTGACTGCTGCTGCCACTGGCGGCGTAACGCTTCGCGCTGAGCGGGCGTCAGCTGCTGGAAGCGCTTGAATGCATCGTGCAATTGCTGCTGCTTGGTGGCCGGAAGCGTGTCGTACAGATGTTGGTTCTGACGCGCCTGCGCGCGCTGTTCGGGCGTCATCTGCTGCCAGCGTGCGATGTGTTCGCGCACCTCCTGCTGACCTTCGGGCGAGAGCTTCATCCAGTCCTGCGTGCGCTGGAGCATATGCTCCTGACGGGCAGGCGGCAGTGTGTCCCACTGTGATTGCAGCGGCGAAAGCAGATTCTGCTGAGCGGGACTAAGGCTGTTCCACGGATGCGCGTTCTGCGCGTACGAAGGCGCCGCGATCGTCAGACCGAGCAACAAGGTCAACAGTGATGGCAGACGAACTTTTCGTAGCAGCATGGATCAGTGTTTGGCCTGGTCGCCCTGATTGGCGGCAAGCCAGCTATAGAAATCGAGATTCTGGTACAGACCAGGATCGGCTTTTTCCGCGCCAGGGGGCAAGTATTCGTTGTCCTGCTGCTCGGTCGCGGTAACTTGTGCGTTGTTATCGGTTTGCGCCGGCTGGGGCGCCGGCTGCCAGGTCATAAGCGCAGCCAGTGCCATGGCGGCCAAAGCCCCCACCGGCAACAGCACGCGCACGCGATGGCTGGGCGAGGTGTCTGCGGTGGCGGCCTGCAAAGCCGTACGGCGGGCGGCACGCAGGCGACCGGCAGTGACCGCGTCGATGCCTAGAGTCGCCTCCTGGTACCGCGCGCGGGCGCGCTGTTCGAATTGTTTGTCGGACGAGTTCATCGCCACTCCTCCAGTTGTTCGCGCAGGTGTTGCATCGCCCGCGAAAGGTGGGTTTTGACGCTGCCCTCCGAGCAGCCCATCGCAGCGGCGGTTTCCGCCACGTCCAGCCCTTCCAGTATTCGCAGGATGAAGGCTTCGCGCTGGCGTCGCGGAAGCTTTCTCACGGCCACGGCCATGTCTGCGTAGGACTGTTCTCCATGTAGTCGTTCCAAGGGATCCGGACCGTTGTCGGCCGGCTCCCAGGCGGGAAGTTCGTCGCCGTCGTCATCGTGGCCGCCACCAAGCCAGCCGACCACAATCGAGCGGACCTTGCGCCGGCGCTGCAAATCCACGATGCGCCGTCGCAGAATCCCCCAGAACAGCGGCGTCCATTCCCCCGCAGGTTTACTGCGGTAATGCTTGACCAGACGGAGCATGGCGTCCTGCACGGCATCAAGCGCGTCTTCCCGGTTGCCCAGGTGCAGCTCAGCCATACGGAATGCCCTCCGCTCCATGCTCGCCAGGAACGCATCCAAGCTGGCCGGTGCCGCCTGGCCTTCCTGCGCAAGAAGTTCCGCCTCGAAAACGGCTGAGACGCCATTCATGGCGCCGTTATCCGAATCGTCAGGGCGAGCATCCCGGGGCTCCATCGGTTCGACTCTCGTCATCAACGCGCAGGGCCGGCGTGGGTTGACCCTAGGCGCCTCATGCCTACCTCGCCACGCGGCCAGCGCCTAACCCGGACGGCATGGATCGTGACGTCCCATACACCGTATGATGCGGTGAATGTGACCAATGGGCGAGGGAAATGCATGCTGGACGGGTTCCTGGCGCTTTACATTTTCATGCTGGCAGCATTTACGGGTTACGAAATCATCGCGCGGGTACCGGTGATCCTGCATACACCGTTGATGTCCGGCTCCAATTTCATACATGGCATTGTGCTGGTTGGAGCCATGATTGCGCTAGGTCATGCGCATACGCCGTTTGAACTTGCGATAGGTTTCATCGGGGTACTGTTGGGTGCCGGTAACGCGGCCGGCGGTTACGTGGTCACGGAGCGGATGCTGGAGATGTTCAAGTCCAGCAAACCCGGCCAGGGCGGCAAGGAGAGCAAGTGATGGCGCTGCCGCAAAGCGTGATCGATGTCTGCTATTTCATTGCCGCACTGCTGTTCATCCTTGGCCTGAAGCGCATGAGCTCGCCGCGTACGGCGCGTGGCGGCATCGTCTGGGCGGGCTTTGGCATGCTGCTGGCGGTGGTGGCGACCTTGCTGTTGCCGGATATGCACAACCGCGGCCTGATCATCGCCGCCGTGCTGATTGGCGTGACGGCGGCGTGGTGGTCTGGCCGGCGCGTGGCGATGACGGCCATGCCCCAGATGGTGGCGCTCTATAACGGTATGGGTGGAGGCGCGGCGGCGGCGATCGGCGCCTCGGAACTGGTCGCCCATGTGGTTCCCGCGATGGATGCGGTGACGGTGGGCGCATTGAGCCCCGTGGCGCTGGCGCTAGGCGTGCTGGGTGCGCTGATCGGCTCAGTAAGTTTCTCCGGTTCATCGATCGCCTTTGCCAAGCTGCAGGGCTGGCTGGACCGGCGCTTCGTTTTCCCCGGCCAGCAAGTGGTGAACCTGCTGGTGCTGGCGGCCGCGGTAGGGCTCGGCATTGTACTGGCGAGCGGGCACATCACATTACCGCTGGTGGTGGGTTTCTTCATTGCCGCGTTGCTTTTCGGCATCCTGATGACCCTGCCCATCGGCGGGGCCGATATGCCGGTGGTGATTTCGCTCTACAACGCCTTTACCGGCCTGGCGGTGGCGTTCGAAGGCTATGTACTGCAGAACGAGGCGATGATCATCGCCGGCATGGTGGTGGGCGCGGCCGGTACGCTGCTTACGCAGCTGATGGCCAAAGCCATGAACCGTTCGATCGGCAACGTGCTGTTTGGCAGCTTTGGCGCGGCGGCGACAGGCGCGGCGGCACAGGCCATCGGCGGCAGCCAGAAACCCGTTGAAGCGGCCGATGCCGCCGTGATGATGGCTTACGCTGAGCGCGTGGTGATCGTGCCCGGCTATGGCATGGCCGTGGCGCAGGCGCAGCACAAGGTGTGGGAATTCGCGCAGCTTCTCATCGCGCGCGGCGTGAAGGTGAAGTTCGCCATCCATCCGGTTGCAGGCCGTATGCCGGGGCACATGAACGTGCTGCTCGCCGAGGCAGGTGTGCCGTATGACCTGATCGTGGACATGGAAGACATCAATCCGGAGTTCCCGGTCACCGATGTCGCCGTGGTGATCGGCGCCAACGATGTGGTTAACCCGGTGGCCAAGACCGACCCTTCCTCGCCGATCTATGGCATGCCGATCCTTGATGTTGCCGACGCCCGACAGGTGATCGTAGTGAAGCGCGGCAAAGGCACCGGTTTTGCCGGCATCGAAAACGCGCTGTTCTATGCAGACAATGCGCGCATGCTCTACGGTGATGGCCAGTCGGTGGCTGGCCAGCTCGTATCGCAACTCAAAACGCTGGACGCCTAGTTTTCCTTGCGCGCGGTGGTGGCAGGCGAGTGACGCAACGCCGTCACCGCCGCCACCACGATACCGGCCACCGCCCATGCGACATCGACTTTGCCCGCGGCCAAGTGTGCCAATTCCAGCAGCATCGCCAGGCCGGCCGTGCGCATCACCTCGATCAAGCCGTAGCCCAATGCAGCGGAAAGGTTGACGGCAACGGTCAGCACATGGCTGTACGCGCATGCCACCAGCGTGGCGAACGACGCCAGCCAGACCGCATTCCATTTCTTGGCGTGAACCCATTGCCGAATGGCGATGGCAAGCAACCAGCCTGCGGGCACGGCGAGCCAAGGTAGCGGGCGCTGGAAATGCACTGTGGGCAACAGCCAGACAGCGCCGGCCGCCAGTCCGAGCATGACTGCACAACACAGCGCAACGCCCTCACCGATGATCTGGCGCACGGTCATGGGCGATGGCCCGGAAGGGTTTGCAGCTCGGTCACGCGATGTCCTGGAGACAAAACAAAGCGGCCATCTTAGGGCCTGTCCGCACTATTTGCGTAGCCCGCGTTACCGCCCGACGGCCACTCAACCGCAACCCAAAGGCCTCCGCTCTGCCCTCGGCGGGCGTTCAAACGGCTCCTGACGCGCGCCACACAAATAGCGCGAGGCGATCCCTTGAGTTTCGATGTATCGCCCCTGATTTTGGGGACAGGCCCTGCCGATGGCCGGCATAATAGAGGGCCGGGCAAGCCCGGCTGGCTTTTCCCCACGATCGATCGAGATGGCATGAGCGGTTTTAGTCTTAGCAGCGAGCCTTTCACCCTGGAGCGGGACTGCAATGCGGTCATGGTGCCGCAGGGCGAAAACGTTGTTTTGCCCGCCGGCCAGGTGGGTTACATCACGCAGGCGCTTGGCGGCAGCTTTACCGTGTATGTGGAGGGCAACCTGTTTCGCATCGTTGGCAGCGATGCCGATGCGTTAGGCAAGGAGCCCCCGCCACCGCTGGAACTTCCCGACGATGCCACCGATGCGGACGTGGAAAATCTGGTGTGGCAGCAACTGCGCACCGTGTTCGATCCGGAGATCCCGATCAACGTGGTCGAACTTGGCCTCGTCTACGACGTAAGCCTGGAAACCATCGCGGTCGACGAGCGCAAGGTGTATATCAAGATGACGCTCACTGCACCAGGCTGCGGCATGGGCGACGTGCTGATTGACGACGCACGCACCAAGCTAGAGTTGATTCCGACGATTAAGGAAGCGGACGTCGACCTGGTGTTCGACCCGCCGTGGAACCACTCGATGATGTCGGAAGTGGCGAAGCTCGAAACCGGCATGCTTTAAGGTCGGCGCTTGTCCAAGCGCGGCGGCGGTGCTTGTTCATCTTGCGGAGGCTTGCATGCCTGCGCAAGTGGATATCAGGCGTGCTGAGACGCGGCAACATGAATGGGCATGCCGCTCCCGGTCACTGGCTTTTAGACGTCCAAACGGTTCATTACGTGAAAGACAAGGTAGAACTTCACGTCAAACTGGCGCTAGGATTAAAAGGACTGGCAGCAGGGGGCCAGCCGTAAAGACCGCTTCGCAATATCCATTTCTAGGAGAGAGGGGTATTTCGTATGAAGCAGAAACCTGTGCAATGCGTGGTTTTGGGTCTTACTTTCATCTTGCCGAGCATCGCTTTTGCTTTTCAGGGACAGCAACTGAAAGTGGGCGTGAGCGTAACCGGGGGATGCACCTTTGAGGATGGAACTGTCCAGCATGCCCATTTTGGGAGCCACCTTGCTGGAAGACCGCATTCGCCCGTGGCGGCAAATGGCTACGTGGAATTTTGGTGCAGCCCAGGCACCACGATCCAGATAGGTGTCGATGACGGGCAGAACCCTAATGCTGGCATGCGGCGCATGAAGGGGCCGGGGCCAACCGACTACATCTCCTACACGCTTCAACACAACCCGCAGCAAGCCATCGGCGGAGGACCGGGTGCAGCAACCCGGGTCAATGTCGATTTCACTCTGCCTGCAGACGCCATGCTAAACGCGGCGCAAGGTGAATACGAAGACACAGTGACAGTTACGGCCAACGAATAACTGATCAAAGGAGCCACGCGATGAATACGAACAGTCGTTGGGGGCTGGTTGTACTCGGCCTATGGGTGGCAAGTTCGGCGGGGGCGGCAGGTTTTAGTGTTACGCCGTTGCGATTGGATTTCACCGGCAATGGCTCGGCGAGTGTGGAAATCGAGAATGCAGGCAATACACCGATCGACATGGAAGTACAGGTCATGAGCTGGGCGCAGGTGGATGGCAAAGATGTTTACGCCGACACCAGCGATTTGACGGTTTTTCCCATGAAATTCACCCTGCCACCAAAATCCAGTGGCAAAGATCAGGGGCGTGTGATTCGTGTCTTCTTCCCGGCGGGCAAGAAAGGCTCACTGCCCAAAACGGAAAAGGCCTACCGCCTCTACATCACCGAGCTGCCGTCAGTGCAGCAAGATCCCGGCGAAAACATCCAGATACGCGAGCGCTTTGGCATACCGGTGTTTTTTCGCGAAAAGAAAGCCAGCTCGCAACTGAGCGCCAGCGTGGAAAGCGGAGGTGACGGCCTCATCAAGGTCCGGCTTACCAACCAGGGCACGATGCACGCGCACCTGAAATCCATCACATCCGATCCGGCCGGCATCGCGGGCGGTGGATTGGATGAGTGGTATGTATTGCCGAGTGCATCGCACCTGTATTCATTGCCGATATCCGGTGCTGTGTGCAGTCAGGCAAACGCCAAGTTGCGCATCAGTCTGGATCAAGGCAAACCTGTCGATGTGCCTGTTTCCATTCCCAGTGGCACGTGCAAAGCAGGTTAGCGTCATCAGAGTACCGGGTTGCAGCCGTGCAACCCGGTCATGCAAGCCAGGGTGTTTGGGCATGCGGGATGCGCTTGCAATGCATGTACTGATGGGTTTGATTTAGTAATGGAGCGCATGCGGGAGCACCCGTAAACGGCAGAGAGGTCGAAGCGGCACGGGCTAGGATGGCGAGAACGCAAGTGTGAGGAGAAGCATCGGCCTTTTTGGATCATGTGCCACAGGATGGATCAGGGGAGAGGCCGGTGCGCAAAATCCCCGTTGTCCGCGCCCTCGCGGCGTGTTGCCGCTGGAGCATGGGCGGAATACTTGCGTTTTACATGGCGCCTGCTGTTCATGCGGCTAATGTGCAAAACGTGCAACATCAGGCATCCACATTAAGCGAAGTGATGTGGGTGGTGGACGTTAATCACGGCAAGCCGACTGAAGTGGACGGCTTGACGGATGGTGAGCGCGTTTTTCTGCCGGCGTCGATGCTCGATGAATTTGGAATGCTGGCAAAGCCACCCATCGTCCATCTTCAAGGCAACGATTATTTCGACCCGCAAAGCATCAAAGGCTCCAAGAACGAGATCGACTTCAATCAGCTTGCGATACATATCGTTGTACCTGCCGATCTGATGAAGGGAAGCACGGTCAATCTGTCTCAACCGGTGATCCATTCCTTGACTCCGGAGCCACCGTGGTCGGCATTTGTGGATTATCGCTACGATCGTACCGAATCCCAGGGCAGAACCTTCCAGCAACTGCTGCTGTCACCGCACCTTCGCATGTTCGGATGGTCGTTCTACGACGATCAGGTTTTGACGAACTCGCCGTCAGGATTCCAAAACACACGTTTCGATAGCGTCGCATTTCACGATTGGCCCAACGATGCGTTGCGGCTGATGATCGGCGACTACACACCGGACACCGGCGACTTGGGTACCAGCTTTTCCCTCGCGGGTGTCACTTTGCAACGAAGCTACGCGCTGCAGCCGGGGCAGGTGATCAATCCTACCGCAAGCATGTCCGGTGTCGCCCAATCGCCGTCGCAGGCACAGATTTACATGGACGGGGTGATGATCGGCTCGATGAATATCGGGCCTGGCCCCTTCAACTTTCAAAACCTGCAAGGCTATGGTGGTTTGCGCGACATCAGTGTGCTGGTGACGGATACGGCCGGCAATCAGCACTCGTATTACATCCCTTACTACTTCAGCAACGAGCTGCTTAAAGCGGGATTCGACACATTCGACATGAGTGTTGGCTCACCGCGTACCAGTTTCGGCGCGGGTGGGTATAGCGGCAAGGCCGCCACCATTGCTTACCTTTACGGCGTCACCGACTGGTGGACCGTTGGCACCAACGACAGTTACATCGAGGGCGATCGGCACCTCTCGCCGCTGATGACGTTTGGGCTGGGGCCCGTTGGCACCATGACGGTCATGAGCGCCGAACGTCAGCACGACCACCAGCACCGTTACGCACATGAGTTGAATTTCGAGGGTGTGTGGTATCGCACAGACCTTCGATTTCAGTGGCGGCATGCGCAAAAGGACTTTGACGATCCACTGACACTCACTCAGACCGTCGAGGAAACCGAGGGTGGTCAACCGGTACTGCCTGATCTGCGTGCGCGTGATCGTTATTCGATAGCGCTATCGCAGCAGCTCGGACCGTTAGGTTCGATCTCCGCGAGCATGGGCCGACTTTTCCGCTTCGATCAGAGCGTCGTGACAACCGAATCCTTGACCTGGGCGCTGCGCTTGCCGTGGCGTGGGCAACTGAGCCTAAGCGGCCTCTATATGCGAGGCACCGGAGATCGCATGCGCGGTATTTTTGCATCCATCTATGTACCGCTCGGCCAACGTACGACGGTGACGACGGGCTATCGCGACGTGACCGGCAGCTCACCGCAGCGCTATGTTGAAGCCACCATGTATCCACCCACGGACAGTGGATTCGGTTTCAGGTTTTACGATAGCTGGCAGGGTCCCATCGACGATAAGGACGTCGGTGGTACATGGCTTAACAAGTTCGCGCAAGTCGATGTCGGCGTACGCGACCTCGATGATGGACAGTTCGTGCAGCAAGCCACACATGTATCGGTCAGCGGCGCGGTGGCCATGATCGGAAGCTACGTGTATTTCACGCCGTCGATCAACAGCTCTTTTGCTGTGGTCGATGCGGGTTATCCAGACGTTGGTATTTATCGTGCAGGCCAGCTCATCGGCGCAACAGGCCGCAACGGCACCTTGCTTGTGCCGGAAATAGCGCCTTATGCAGCGACAACGCTTTCCGTGCGTGACGATGATCTGCCGCCGGACGTGGATCTGCTCTCGCCAAAAGTGAACGTGGTGCCGGCTGATGGTGCGGGCGTATGGGTGAAGTTCGATTTGCCTAGGATCTCTGCCGTGAATGGGAATCTGTATTTTTCATCCGCCCACGGCGGGGGCACCGTCGATAACCATGCGATCAAGCTGACGACGCCGGACGGCCACGTTTTGGGCGGCCGAACTGGCGATCGCGGACTGTTCGAGTTGGACAATGTGAGCGGCGGCAGTTATCGCATCGAGATTCCCGATGCATCGCCCGCGTGTGTTGCAGTGATCCATGTACCTGAGGAGAGGCCTGCGATCTGGCAGGCAGGGCAGGTGACTTGTGAATAGGCGCACATGGTTTTACATGTTGCCGGGTGCCCTGATGGTGTTGACCGCGGCACGGGTCTGGCCGCAATTCACGATGCCGCCGCCTGCCGAGCCCTTTGACTCCTTACCACCATCGGCGCATCCCCTGCCATCGCACAGCGGACCTGTTCCGGCGGCGGAGGAATGCACGCTGCGAAACAACGATGTTTATTTCAGCAACTACACGTCGGGGCAGAGCAAGGATAAAGACGATGCCATGGGCATGTCCTTGTATTGCAACGAACCGGTCAGGGTGCTTATAAGCGCATCGCCCAGCCCGGAAAGCCCCAGCTTTGAATACCGCCTTCTGCGTCATGAAGGAGGCGACTCCGCCACACTGCGCTATCAGCTCTATATCGATTGGAGTCGTCAGGTTGTATGGGGAGACGGCACCGCGGAAAGCCGGCCTTTCGTGATAAACGTCGATCCAGATGCCGGCGCGGCTACCGTCGATGTGTTCGGCACCATTTTTGCCAACCAGTCCGTGCCGCCTGGCAGGTATTCGGACATGGTCACCGTAACGATCGATGTCGAATGACGCTGCGCTGTCTGCGTTTTTTGCGTCGGCTCAAAACGTCGAGGAGTGGTGGTATCAGAGGCCGCCGGCAATCTCTTCGAATCGGTTTGCATCGCGATTCTTGCGCACCTTGGCCGGATCCCACACGCGTCCATTCATGGCGATGTAAACGCCTTCCGGCAAAGTTTGCACCGCGGCCACCGCGCAACCGATGTTGAACACCGCATCCGAGCCCTGAAAGCGCGCGGGATTGAGCGCACCGGTGAGCACGATCACCTTGCCCTTGATCGAGGCCAGTTCCCTGGCGGTTTCCACCATGGTGTCGGTGCCGTGCGTCACCAGCACGTGACGATGCGACTGTGCTTCGATCGCGGAGCGAACCAGCGCACGATCCTCGGCAGTGATGTGCAGGCTGTCCTTGCGCAGAATCGGAATCACATCGAACTGGAAGGCCACGCCAAGCTGGCTGAGGATATCCCCGATCTGCGGCGCGCCAATCTTGTAGTCCGATTTGTCATCGAAGTAGATCTTGTCGATGGTGCCGCCGGTGGTGACGATGGTCAGATGCTGCATGATCGGATGGGCTTGTAGGGTGGAGACGCATTTTAACCGTTCCGCAGCGCCAGCGTAGGTGATCACTCCAGCAGCAGGCGGGTATCTTCACCGCTGATATCGGAAAGGCGCAGCAGGCCGTGGCCCAGGAACCGGCGCAAGGCCGCTGCCGGGCGCTCATCGGCGCGTGAAGACGCCCACGCCGCCTGGCGCGCCAGCAGCCCAGCGGCCGCGCAGCGCGCCAGCGTGATGGCGATGCCGCGCGCGCCCGCCTCCAGCACGTGGCGCTCGACTTTTTGCGTATCCATGTGCATGGCGGCCGCATCCAGCGCGGCGTGCACCGCAAAGGCAGCTTGCTGGTTATGCGCATGATTGAGCCAGCCGCCGATTACCTTGCGCAGGGCGGTGAAGCTGTTGTTGCCGCAGAGGGCGCGCAGGCTGTCCAGTGACAGCACATTGGTGGTGCCTTCCCAGATTGCGTAGACCTGTGCATCCCGCAATAACTGCGGCAGCCCGGTATCTTCGACGTAGCCGGCGCCGCCGAAGCATTCCAGTGCTTCCGAGCACAGGCTCACCGCCATTTTGCCCGTCCATAGTTTTACCAGGGGCGTAAGCAGACGCAGTGAGGCGGTTTCCTGCAGCGTGGCAACGTTCTGTTCCACACGGCCCAGCAGATATGCCACTTCGAAGGCGAGCGCAAAGGCGCCCTCGAATTCAGCCTGCATGTCGGCAAGTGTTTGCGCATGCAGAGGCTGTTCGATCAATGGCCGTCCAAATGCCTGACGACGCATTGCGTAATCGCGCGCCAGAGCAATGGCGCGCGCCATGCTTGCAACCGCACCGATCGCGTTCCATGTGCGGGTGATGTTGAGCATGGGCGCAACCTGGCGCACACCGTGTGCAAGTTCGCCTACGGGCCACGCTGGCAGGCCCTCCAAATGGATTTCCGCAGTGGGTAATTCGTGCGTACCGAGTTTGTCCTTGAGGCGATCAATGATCAGCTCAGGCTTGCGGTCCTCACCGTTCATCGTTTCCACGTAAAACAGCGCAAGCGTGGCCGTGCCGCTGCCGCTGCCATCCGGACGCGCCAGTGCCAGCGCCGCTTCGCCGACCACTGCGGAACTGAACCACTTGCGGCCATAAAGGCGCCATGAGCCGTCAGTGTCTTGCCTGGCGATGGTTTCGGTGTTGCTCACATCCGAACCACCGGCGTTTTCCGTCATCCATTGTCCGGATAGCCAGAACTGGCTTGCATCACGGCTGAGGAAATGCGGTAAGGCGCGATCGATCAGCGTCTTGTTGCCGGACGCTTTGATGGCGGTCGCAGCACCATCGGTCATCGCCAGAGGACAGGTGTAGAACTCGCTGGCCACGTGATAGACATAGGCGCGTGCGAATTCTTCCAAACGCGCGTGCTCGTGCGATTCGTGCCCGGCGGCAAGAATGGCGTGGCGGGTGGTGAGCTGCGGGCCTTCCAGCCATGCAGCGGTCAATTCCACGCGATCGACCCGGCGACCCCAGGCATCCCATTGCGTTAGCAGGGGTTTGCGGCGCGCGTGTCGGGCGCTGCGTTCCCACGTCATCTGGGCGTAGTCGGCCAATGCATCCAGGTCCGCATCCAGCGCGGCGCGGCGCTTTGACGGGAAGACACGGTCGAGCAAGGCGGTCAGCAAACGGTCGCTGCGATAGGGGTGCGCCAGTTGCGGGGCGTCTTGCAGGAATGCCATGTCGTTCACTCCAAGCCGATACAACCAGTATAGGCATGAAGCCGACGGCGGATGGTCAACCTGCCGGTGCCTTCGGCTTGCGTTTCACGCCTGCGCCCAATGTGCCGATCAGCAGTAAGGCGAGCAGCACTTCGAGCAAGGCCATGCCACGTTCTTGCGCTGAGCTCCAGCTTTCGGCGATGCCATGGCAGAAATAGAACAGGCTGAGCATGCCCGCCCATAGCAATGCGCGCGGTGGGTTGCCGATGGCAAGGAAAGGCAGCAGCAGCGGCACCACGGTCACGGCCAGCACCAGCCACAGCGGAAGCTGTTGCGGCGGAAACAGCCACGCATACCACGCGCACTGCAACAGGATCAGCGCCATCCAGGCCGCCATGCCGATACGTTGAGCCATGCTCATGCGTCGGTCGCCAGCTTGCGTGCGGTGTCGGCGAGACGCCGGCCGAGTGCGCGTGCCAGTTCGCGCTCGTGCTCAGTGATGGCGTTGTCGCCCTTGCTGCCGGCCACATGGCTGGCGCCGTACGGCGTGCCGCCGCTCAGCGTATGGGTGAGCGAAGGCTCCGTGTAAGGAATGCCCAGCAGCAACATGCCGTGATGGAGAAGGGGCAGGGCCATGCTCAGCAGCGTCGATTCCTGACCGCCGTGCATGGTGCTGGTAACGGTAAAGACGGCCGCCGGCTTGCCCACCAGGGCGCCGCTGGCCCACTCGGAACCGGTGCCGTCCAGGAAGTATTTCAACGGTGCGGCCATATTGCCGAAACGGGTGGGGCTGCCTAGCGCCAGACCGGCGCATTCGTGCAGATCCTGTTTGGTGACGTAGGGCGCACCTTCCTCGGGCTCCGGCGGCTGCGCCACCTCGGTGACCGGCGCCACCGGTGGAACCTGGCGCAGGCGGGCGCGCATGCCGGGAATTTCCTCCACGCCGCGGGCTAGCAAACGCGCCAGTTGGGCCGTGTGGCCGGTGCGGCTGTAGTACAGGATCAGGATGTCGCGCATGGTTTGGGGCATTCAGAGAGATTGGGGTAGTGTACGGGGCGGTACCAGGGATGTTCACCACTTATGAGCCTGCGTTTGGACCGTGACCGCACGTTGACCCTGGGCCGTTTCCTCTGGCGCCGGTTTCTCGACGACAAGTGTTTCGAGACGGCTGGTGCGCTTTCCTACACCACACTGGTTTCGCTGGTACCCCTCACCGTGGCCGTGCTGGCCATGTTCGCGGCCTTTCCCATGTTCGAGGAAGCGCGCGACACGCTCATCAATTTCGTCTTCAGTAACTTTGTGCCGGCGGCCGGCGAAACAGTACAGAAGGCCCTACTGGATTTCGCCTCCAACGCGCGCAAGCTCACCGGCATAAGCATTCTGGTGATGTTGTTCAGCGCGGTGTCCATGATGAACAGCATCGAAGACCGCCTCAACCGCATCTGGCAGGTGCGCCACCATCGTCCATGGGGGCCGCGCTTGTTGCTGTATTGGGCCGCGCTCACGTTGGGCCCGATCTTGATCGTCGGCGGCATTGCGGTGACCTCTTACGTGGCGGCCGTGCCGATGCTGCGCAGCGCCGGCGCGCAACTGGGCGTCGGGCAGGAACTGCTGAAAGCCATGCCGTTCGTGGTGACATTCCTTACGCTATGGTTGATGTACACCACGATCCCCAATCGGCCGGTAGACAAAAAACACACCGCCATCGGTGCTTTGCTGGGCGCCCTCTTGTTCGAACTGGCGCGCTGGGGTTTTACGCACTACGTGCGCAATGCGCAGAACTACCAGCAGATTTATGGCGCATTGGCGATCATTCCACTGCTCTTGCTGTGGATTTACCTCTCGTGGGTGATCGTGATTCTTTGCGCGTCGGTGTCGGCGTCCATGTCCGCGTTCGAGTACCAGAAACCCTGTGACGTGATGCCCGAAGGCTCCGAATTTCTTGGGCTGTTGGTGGTGTTGCGTCACTTCGTCGATGCGCAACGCGAAGGGCGTTCCATTGAGCCATTATCGATACGCGCAGCGGAGCCTTGCCTGCGCAGCGAAGCGATTGCGATCTACTTCGATGACCTGGCACGCGCCGAGCTCATCCATCGCAACGAAAACGCAGGCTGGTCGCTGGTGCGCAGCCTCGACAGCACCGATCTGATGCATGTGTATCGACACAGCGGCTATCGGCTGCCGTTGAACCCGATCGAACAAGTCGCCGCGGCCGGCATCAAACTTCCGCAAGAGTTACTTTCCACGCTCACCCGCTTGGCGCATTCGCTCGATGCCACCTTGGGTGCCCGGCTGGACAAGGTTTATCCTCTCCAGAGTTCACTGGCGTCCCCGCGTCAGGTTTCCCACACGCAGGAATCTGAAACATGAAGTTGTTTGCATCGTTGCTGCTGATGGCTACGTGTCTGGTAGCGTTCCCCGCTCACGCTGCCATGCCCGCCCAGCCTTCGCTCAAGATCACCACCCTGGATGGCAAGCCTTATGACCTGGCAGCGCAGCGTGGCCATTGGGTCATCGTGAATTTCTGGGCCACCTGGTGCGTACCGTGCATCAAGGAACTGCCGGACATCGCGCATTTCGTGAGTACGCACCCGAACGTGCGTGCGATCGGCATTGCGTATGAAGACACCGATCCGTCGGATATACGTGCCTTCCTGGCCAAGCATCCCGTGAGCTACCCCATTGCGCAGGTCACCATGGACAAGCCGCTGAAGGATTTCGACGAACCCGTGGGCCTGCCGACCACCTGGCTGATCGCGCCGGATGGCAAAGTGGCCAAGCACTTCATGGGGCCGATCACATCGGCGGCATTGAGTGCGACGATCGGAAAGTGATGCCGTGACCCGCGCGTGCTTCATTGTCAGCGGCAAGGTACAGGGCGTGTTTTTTCGCGCCAGCGCGCGCAACGAAGCATTGCGACTGGGCGTAGATGGTTATGCGCGTAACTTGGCAGACGGTTGCGTGGAAGTGATTGCCAGCGGCAGCGATGAAGCCTTGCATGAGCTTGAGCGATGGTTGCGGCATGGGCCGCCAGCTGCGCGCGTGGATGAGGTGATCCGTAGCACTTATCAGGGTGAGGTCCGCAGCAGGGGCTTTGCAGTGCTTTAACGCGATTGAATTCACATCGCCCAATGTGTATCCAACAATAGCCACGCTCATTCGACCGAGCGCGATGTTCGCGCATGCATCTACAGGTCGATATCTTTTGGCGGCCTGCCAATGCGATAACGCGCACTGATCGCCATCACCGCCCGACGGAAATCCGTAGCGAAGCCTTGCATGTCGAATAACGAATGCTTGTCGCGCTGCTGCGCGATGTGTCGCCGCAGGGCTGCCAGCGCGTCCGGATCATTGCCCAGCGCGGTGGCCATGCCGATGTAGGAGGTGTTTTCCGCGAGGATCAATTCCGGCAAGCCAAGATGATGCAGCAGGCTTGTCACCGTGCGTGATGCCATGGTTTCGCCGGTGCGCGTGAGCACTGGGCAGCCTGCCCAAAGCGCATCCGACGCCGCTGCGCGCGAGTGCACGGGCAGGGTATCCAGGTAGAGGTCTACGTGCGCGAAGCGTGCGAGGTAGTCCGGATAGGGAAGACGCGGCAAAAAGACCAGGCGTTCGGGCGCTACGTCCAGCGCCTGTGCTGCCTGGCGTAGTCGCTCATCCGTATTGGCCGGCCCAGTGAGTAGCCACAGCACGCTATCGGGCACCTGCTGCAGGATGAGCATCCAGCGCGCGAACGCGCCGGGATTCAACGCGTGGGTTTCGCAGAAGCAGGCAAACACGACACCCTCCTCCGGCAGCCCGCATTCGACCCGCGAAGGCGCTTGGCTATGTGCGCGGTTTGGATCGTTCGGCTGATGACAGCGGGGCAGGCGCACCACTTTTTCGCTGACGTGTTCGCGTAGTTCCGGGGGAAGGGTGATGGCGTCTGTCAGCAGATAATCCATCCACGGCGCGCCGGAACTGCCGGCATACCCCAGCCAGCTCACTTGTACGGGTGCCGGTTGCAATGCCAACATTTCCGCGTTGCCACGCCCGCGGTAACCATTGAGATCGAACAGAATTTCGATGCCTGTAGCGTGAATCCGTGCCGCGACCTGCGCACTATTGAGCCTGGAAACATCGTGCAATGTCGCGGCCGACGAAAGGCGCCTACGCACGGCGCTACCGTCGTCGGGTGTCGTGGCAAACAGGTGGATGTCCAAATCGCTGTCGGCAAGTTTTTCGATCAGGCCCACCAGATGCTGGCCGACGGGTGTTTCGTGGAAGCCGTCGGAGAGCATGCCCACGCGAATGGGCGTATCCGGCAATGGCATCGAGTGGCGCAAGTTGGCCTGCTGACGGAACGGGGCTGCTTGCGCTTCGATGAGTCCTGCGTAGGTTTTCGCGCATTGCAATTGAAAAGCGGCATCGGCGTCTTCGGCCAGAAACGAAAACGGATGGATGCCTGGTTCGCCATTGGCGACGGCCTGCAAGACGCGTTCGCTGAGTGCGTCGATGTCGTGCCAACGACACAAGCGCCGTCGCAGATACAGCAACTGTCCAGTCACCGGCACCGAATCGGGCGCACGCGCGAGTGCATCGGTAAAGGCATCGTGCGCACCAGGCAGATCGCCGGCTTCGTCCAGAAGCAGTGCAGCCTGGTACGCCGGCTGCACGTTATTGGGCTCAAGCTTGCCGGCCTGGAGCAGAGCGGCTGCGGCCTCCCGTGAGCGGCGCTGCGCGTGCAGTGCGTGACCAAGCATGACGTGGGCGACCGCGATCTCGGGTGCCTGGTGCAAGACTTGCCGCAACAAGGCTTCGGCTTCAGAGAGACGTCCCAGCTCCAATTCCGCTACTGCGAGATTGAGGCGGATGACCGGATGCTCAGGCAGGTTTTTTACCGCCAACGCGAACAGATCGCGTGCCTGCACGTGCTGGCCGGTGGACATGTATGCCGTGCCGAGTGCTTGCAGCAATGCAGGATGCCCTGGCGTTTTGGCCATGGCCTTTTGCAGACGTTCGATGGCCGCGCCGACCCTGCCGTCGGCCATGGACAGGCTGGCGAGATTGCATTGCAGTTCCACATTGTCCGGCGCGATTTCCGCGGCGCGATTCATCGCTGTCTGTGCTTCGCGGCGGCGTCCCAGGCGGAGCAACGCCACGCCGTGCAAGCGAATCAGTTCCGCCGCTACCGGAAACGCACGCCGCGCCAGCGCCGCAGCATGCGCGGCTTCTTCATTGGCATCGCGTTGCAGCAGCTCGCTGACTTTTTGCAGCGCGGAAGCGACATCGGTGGGTAGAGCGTCGGTCATCGGTAAAGAGCGGATCTGGCAAACGTGACAACGTGAACCTGCGGCAGCGCCGTCATTCCGACGAGGGCCGGAATGACGAATCGGGTATGACGGGTCCCCTTTGCGGAGGCGCTACGCTCAGCACTCTCCACGTGGCCTAGAGTAGCGCGACCGGCGGCCGGCGTAGAGCGACTTGTTCAATGGCCGGCGAGCGATTTCAGTTCGTCGGCCTGATGCTCGCGGGCAAGGCCGCCGAGGAGCTCGTCCAGGTGGCCTTCCATGACATCCGATAGGTTGTGCAGGTCCAGCCCGATGCGGTGATCGGTGATGAGGTTGTCTTTATAGCGGTAGGTACGAATACGCTGGCTGCGGTCGCCGGTGCCTACCTGCAGGCGTCGTGACTGCGCCTGCTCGGCGGCTTGCTTGGATTGCGCTTCGTCCAATAAGCGGGCCTTGAGCAGGCCCATCGCGCGCGCGCGGTTCTTGTGCTGGCTGCGTTCGTCCTGGCATTCCACCACGATGCCGCTGGGCAGATGGGTGATGCGAATCGCCGAGTCGGTTTTGTTGACGTGCTGACCGCCCGCGCCGGAGGCGCGGAAGGTGTCGACTTTCAGGTCGGCAGGGGAGATAGCGATCTCTTCGATGTCGTCCAGTTCCGGCAACACCGCCACGGTCGCGGTGGAGGTGTGCACGCGACCTTGTGATTCGGTGAGCGGCACGCGCTTCACGCAATGCACGCCCGATTCGAATTTCAGCCGCGAATACGCACCTTTACCCTCGATGCGGACGACCCCTTCCTTGTAGCCGCCGTGCTCGCCCGGATGCTCGCTCAGCACCTCCACCTGCCAGCGCTGGCGCTCGGCATAGCGCAGGTACATGCGGAGTAGGTCACCGGCAAAGATGGCCGCTTCGTCGCCGCCGGAGCCGGCGCGTACTTCGAGGAACAGGTTGGCCTCGTCGCGCGGATCTTTGGGGATCAGCAGGCGTTGCAGTTGATCGTCGAGCTCGGCCGTGCGCAATTCCAGGCGCGTGATGTCTTCGGCGGCCATATCGCGCAGTTCTGCGTCATCGAGCATGGCGCGTGCGTCGGCCAGTTCGCGCTCGACGTTTGCCAGCTCGCGCATGGTGTCGGCAACCGGTTGAAGTTGCGCATATTCGCGCGAGAGTTCACGAAAGCGTGTGGTGTCGGCCAGCACATCGGGTTGCCCGAGCAGCAGGGCGAGTTCTTCGTGGCGTTCGACGGTGGTTTCGAGTTTGTGGCGGATGGATGGTGTCATGAAGAAAACGAAGGGCGCAGTAGGAGAGGGGCGAAGCGATACGGCATGCATAGCGCGGCAGCCAGCCGCCCTCGCTATTCGTCGCTGGTCTCTACGCTTTCGTTTTCATCCAGACCGTACAGGCGTCCGGCGGCGTGCAAAAGATCATGGTCGCCGCTGAGCGCGGCTTCGCGCAGCCGCGCGCTGGGATGATGCAGGAGTTTATTGGTAAGCGTGTTGGCGAGGAATGCCAACGCTTCCTCCGGCGATTTGCCGCGCGCAAGCATGGCGCGTGCCTTTTCCAGCACCTGGTCGCGATAGCTTTCCGCGTGCAGGCGCAGATCCACGGCAGGATTGCGGATCGTGAGCGCGCGAAGCCACGCCATGTAGCGCTCCACCTGCAGATCGATGATGGCATCCGCCTCGCGCGCGGCATTCTCGCGCGAGCGGCGGTTGTCATCGATGACCTGGCGCAAATCATCGATGCCATACAGGTAGACGTCTCCGAGCTCACCCACGGCCGGATCGATATCGCGCGGCACGGCGATGTCTACCATGAACATCGGCCGCCGGCGGCGTGCGGCGATGGCTTTTTCCACCACTTCGCGGGTGAGCACTGGTTGCCGCGCGGCAGTCGAGGCGATGACGATGTCCGCTTCGGCGAGATGCTGCGGAAGATCGTGTAGCGAAATGGCATAGCCGCCGTGGCGGCCGGCCAGTTCCTGCGCGTTTTCCAGCGTACGGTTGGCGATGATCAGTCGGCGTACCTGTTTTTCGGTCAGATGGCGCGCCGCCAGCTCCATGGTGTCGCCGGCGCCGATCAGCAGCACGCACGCCTGACGCAAATCGGTGAAGACGCGTTCGGCCAGCCGCACGGCAGTGAAAGCTACCGATACGGTGTGTGCACCGATGCGCGTATCCGTGCGTACACGCTTGGCGACCGCAAAGGTGTGCTGCAGCAGGCGATCCATCGGCGTCTTGAGCGCATTGGCCTGTCGCGCCTGTTGATAGGCGTCCTTTACCTGGCCAAGGATTTGCGGCTCGCCCAGTACCATCGAGTCCAGCCCGGTGGCCACCCGAAACATGTGCCTCACGGCCGCGTCGCCATCATGCCGATACAGGAACTCGTCAAGCTTGCCTGGAGTCAAACGGTGATGACGACTGAGCCAAGCCTGCGGCACGGATTCGGCGCCCGCGGTTACGCTGACGTAAAGTTCGGTGCGGTTGCAGGTGGAAAGGATCAGCGCTTCGTCGATTCCGGGCTCGCGCGCAAGTTCATGCAAGGCGGCGGCGGTTGTATCTTCGTCAAACGCCACCTGTTCGCGCAGGCTGACCGGCGCGGTGAGATGGTTGAGCCCGAGGGCGATCAGCTTCATGACGTGATGCGAGTGAGAGCGACGGGCGTTGACCGGCGTAGACTAGACATTCCCGGTTGCGGCCGGAGCCGACAAGAGGTCTGGAGGAATAGTGTGCTGAGCGGGACGGTCAAGTTCAAGCAAGTGCGGCGGATTGTAGCGAGTGGATGGGTCGTGCTTGGCCTGGCCGGATGTACTGCGATGCCTCACCGGGCGCAAGCGCCATCGGCCGCGGCGGCTTCGCAGCCGCTGGCGAGGATGACCGTGGTCACGCCCGATCTGGATCACGATTTACTGGCCCAGTTGATGGCTGGTGAATTGGCGTTGTCCAGCGCCGATCTCAAGTCCGCCTCACAGTCTTATGGCAAGGCGATGATGATCTCCAATGATCCGGAGGTGGCCGGCAAGGCCGTCGCCCTGGCCATTGCCATCCACGATCCGGACGCGGCCAAGCGCGCCATCGACCGCTGGCAGGCCCTGGGTGCTACGTCGGCCCAGTTGGCGCAGGCGCGGGCCCAGCTGGCGGTTGAGCAGGGGCAGTCCGAGGAGGCCCGCCGCCAGTTGTCGTTGTTGATCACCAGCGGCGAGAAGGACGCATGGCGCATGTTCGGCCGTGTGCTGATTGGCAGTCGCGATCCGGCGCTGGCTGGCAACCTGCTCCAGGCTCTGGGGACGCCGGATCATCTGCCGGCCGACCCCAAAGCGTGGCTGGCCATGAGCGAGCTGGGCGAGCAACTGGGCCGTCATGCCTACGCCCAGCAGATCGCCGATGGCGCCTTGAAGCGCTTTGGCACGGCCGAAACCTATGCCTGGGCGGCGCAGCTCAAGCTCAACAACGGCGATCGCACGGGTGGCCTGAACCTGTTGCGTGAAGCCCAGGTGAAAGACCCCAACAACATCGGCCTGCGCTTGACCTACGCCTCTTTGCTGGGCCAGAGCGGCCAATATGCACAGGCTGCGCATTTGCTGGAAAAAGGGCCGCAGAACGCGCAGACCTATGCGTTGCGCGCGGCGCTGGCCGCCAACGCCAAGGACAACAAAACCCTGGGGCAGGTCTATCAGCAGCTTTCCCAGGCACCCGACGATGTGCGCAGTTCCAGCGCCTATCTGTTGGGCCAACTGGCTGAAGTGCTCGGGCACAAGGAAGATGCGCTGAAATGGTACGACCAAGTACCCGATGACGACGATCACGCTTTCGATGCCGATCTGCGCAGTGCAATCCTGCTGCAAGACCTGGGGCGCAGTGCGGAAGCGCATCAGCAATTGGCCGAAATGCAAACGGACTATCTCGACCAGCCCGCGCAGTTGCGCCGCGCCTACGAAGTGGATGCGGATCTCTATCTGCGCGAGAGGCGCTACGCCGAAGCGACCGATGCATTCAGCCATGCTTTGCAGGTGGCGCCGGACGATCCGGATCTGCTTTACGGCCGAGGGTTGGCGTATGCCGAGATCGGCAAGATCGACCTCGCCGTGGCCGATTTTCGCCGTTTGCTGCAAATCAAGCCGGACGATGTCGATGCCAGCAATGCATTGGGTTTCACCCTGGCCGATGCGGATCGCGATTTATCCGAAGCGGAGCGCCTGATCGCCACCGCGCGTGCGGCCAAGCCCAACGATCCATCCATTGCCGATTCCTGGGGTTGGTTGCAATACCGGCTCGGCCATCTTGATCAGGCTGCCGATGTGCTGCGCAGTGCGTGGCAATCGGGCAAGGATGCCGACGTCGGTGTGCATCTGGGCGAAGTACTCTGGAAACAGGGCCATCATCAGCAGGCCGAGCAAGTGTTCGACGAAGTGCGTCATATCGATCCGCATAACGCCGCCCTGCAACAAACCTTGAAGCGGCTGCAGCCATGAAGTCACTCCTACGCGCTTTCGCGGCGCTGGCGCCGCTGCTGCTGGCTGCGTGCGCGCCACAGCAACTCGTGCGCAACCAAGGCGATACCGCTGCGCTGGCGCAGCAGACAGCGCGCGAGCAACAACTGGCGAACACCACCCACTGGGTTCTGCAAGGCAAGTTGGGGGTCTACAACGCACAGGATGGTGGTAGCGGGTCCTTCACGTGGATACAGGATGGTGATCGCTACGATTTCACCTTCCGTGCGCCCATCACCGGCAAGAGTTATCGCCTCACCGGCGGCCCGGACGGCGCCGAGCTTGCGGGCGTGGAAGGCGGTCCGCAGCATGGGGCGGATGCTGAAACGCTGATGCAACGCGTGCTGCATTGGGACGTTCCGCTGAGCGAATTGCGTGCCTGGGTGCTTGGGTTGCGCGCGCAAGGTCAGCAAGCGCAACTGAGTTTTGGCGATAACGGCCTGCCTTCGCAATTGCTGCAGGACGATTGGGCAGTGACCTATCCTGCGTGGGATACGACGCGTCAACCGCCGCTGCCTGTGAAGGTATTTGCGGATAAGCCACCGTACAAAGTAAGGCTGGCCATCCAGTCATGGGATCTGCACTGATGTCGTTCCATATCCAGCGCGCTACCGCCGCACATATCGATGCCATCTGCGACATCGAGCGCACCGCCGTGGAACTGTTCCGCGACCATCCGGCGTGGCCGTTCTATTCGCGCATGGCCATTCCCAAGGATCTGCTCGCCGAAGAAATCCGACGTGGTTTCGTATGGGTGGCCGTGGATGAAGCGAGTGCCGAGGCCGTGGGTTTCGTGTGGCTCGATGTGGAGTTGCATGGCGACGTGGTCGGTGTAGCGGAGATCGACGTGTTGCCGGCATTTCATCGACGCGGCATCGGTTCGGCGCTGCTCGAGCACGCCTGCGCGTGGGCGCAGGAGAAGGGCTACCGGCGCGTCGATTTGGGAACGCTCCCCGATGTGCCCTGGAATGCGCCGTTCTACACCAGACACGGTTTTGTCGAGGTCGACAAGAACGATCCTGCTTACGCCTACGCGCGTGAACGCGATCGCGAGAACCGTTTTCCGGAAGCGCTGCGCGTGTTCATGTCGCGAACGCTTTCGCCCTGATTGGCACGCGACGGCGATGAATGCAAGCCCGTCTCGTTCGAACGCATGAATTGACACGCAGCGCGCTCCCAGCCACAATTTTTCTTCTTTGCTTTCGCCGGCTCCTGCTCTGGACAGCGAGCGATGCGGGCTGGGCCGAAGGCAGGTACAAACGAATACTGGGGCGTCGCCAAGCTGGTTAAGGCACGGGATTTTGATTCCCGCATGCGTAGGTTCGAATCCTACCGCCCCAGCCATTTATGACACGGGGGCCTTGTGCCCCCCGTTTGCGCAATCCGGAAGGATTGTCGTCGCATCGGGGCACTTGCGCGCCTGATGCTTTTCAAGCTCCATTCGGACTTACGCCGAATGGGGACGGGTTGAAGGGACATGGCGTCCCCGCGACAACCCTTGTGCGATTTCAATGGCCTGGCTCTGAGGAAACAACCGTGGATACGTCCAGTCCGATGCTGTTTACCGGCAATGCGCACCGTGCCCTGGCCGAAGATGTCGCCCATCGTCTGGGCGTGCCGCTGGGTAAGGCTCTGGTCGGCAAGTTCAGCGACGGCGAAGTGCAGATCGAGATCGAAGAAAACGTTCGCCGCCAGGAAGTATTCGTGCTGCAGCCCACGGGCGCGCCGAGCGCGGAGAACCTGTTCGAACTGCTGACCCTGGTCGATGCGCTCAAGCGCGCGTCAGCCGCCAGCGTCACCGCGGTGATTCCCTATTTCGGCTACGCCCGCCAGGATCGCCGTCCGCGCTCGGCGCGCGTGCCGATCACGGCCAAGCTGGTGGCCCGGTTGATCGGTACCGCGGGTGTGGATCGCGTACTCACGGTGGATTTGCACGCCGACCAGATCCAGGGCTTCTTCGACGTGCCGGTGGACAACGTCTACGCCTCGCCGATCCTGCTGGCGGACATCTGGCGCAACTACAGCATGGATGACCTGATCGTGGTCAGTCCGGACGTGGGCGGCGTGGTGCGCGCGCGCGCCATCGCCAAGCGCCTGGACGACGCGGATCTGGCCATCATCGACAAGCGCCGCCCGAGGGCCAATGTGGCCACCGTGATGAACATCATCGGCGACGTGGAAGGCAAAACCTGCGTCATGGTGGATGACATCGTCGACACCGCCGGCACACTCTGCGCCGCCGCCGCGGCGCTGAAAGAGCGTGGCGCCCGCAAGGTGGTGGCTTATTGCGTGCATCCGGTGCTCTCCGGCGCGGCGATCCGCAACCTCGAGAATTCCCAGCTCGATCAGCTGGTGGTCACCAATACGCTGCCGCTGCGCGAAGAGGCCAAGTCCTGCACCCGCATCCGCCAGCTCTCGGTGGCTGAAATGTTGGCCGAGACCATTCGCCGTATTGCCTACGGCGAATCGGTGAGCTCGCTCTACATCGACTGACGCCTTGGGCTCCCCCTGCTGGCAGGAGAGGGCAGGGGTGAGGCAGGGCGATCTATAGCGGGCTACCTCCAGCCTCCCCCTGCAGGCAAGGGGAGGGGCCGCGGTCATGGGTTGGGTCGACCCCCCTTTTTTCTGTATACTTGTGCGCTTTTCCGCCCGCATCCGCGGGCATTCCGGCTCTTCTGGTCGCGGGAGAGTCCATTCGGCTGCCGCGAGGCGGCTTTCAAAAACCTAAGGCAATACCAACATGGCCAAGACTCATGAAATCGCGGCGCAAGCCCGCAAAGACGAGGGGAAAGGTGCGAGCCGCCGCCTGCGTCGCGCGGCGTTCGTGCCCGCAGTGGTTTACGGTGCGAACCAG
Organism: Dyella monticola; assembly: GCF_003363155.1. Classification (GTDB taxonomy): domain Bacteria; phylum Pseudomonadota; class Gammaproteobacteria; order Xanthomonadales; family Rhodanobacteraceae; genus Dyella_B; species Dyella_B monticola. The sequence continues at coordinate 441,182 of NZ_QRBE01000003.1, forward strand.
CCCGCCGAGAGCATCCAGATCGAGCACAACACCATTCTGCTCGCCGCCAAGCACGAGTGGTTCTTCTCCTCCGTGCTCGACCTGAACGTCGACGGCAAAGTGCAGAAGGTGCTGGTGCGCGACTGGCAGAAGCATCCGTTCAAGCAGCAGATGCTGCACATGGACTTCCAGCGCATCAATGAAAACGAAGCCATTCGCCTGAATGTGCCGATTCACTTCCTCAACCAGGAAAAGTCGGCTGCTGGCAAGACTGCCGGCGTGGTGGTTTCGCACAACCTCACGGAAGTGGAAGTGTCCTGCTTGCCGAAGGATCTGCCGGAGTTCATCGAGCTCGATCTGGCCGACCTCAACCCCGGCGACATCATCCACTTGTCGCAGCTCAAGCTGCCGGCGAACGTGGAAATTCCGGCCCTTCACCTGGGTGCCGACCACGACGTGGCCGTGGTCTCCGCTGTGACCGTGCAGGAAGAAGTCGAGCAAGCTCCGGCTGTTGAAGGCGCCGAGGGCGAGGCTGCCAAGCCGGCCGAAGCGGCCAAGGAACCGAAGAAATAATTCGCTTCGCTTACCACTCCCTCTCCTCGTTGGGGAGAGGGCTGGGGTGAGGGGCGAATCGTGCGGCCAACTCTCCAGTTACCCATGGCAGGTTTACGGCTCATTGTCGGACTGGGCAATCCCGGTGCCGAATACCTCAGAACCCGGCACAACGCCGGGTTCTGGTTTGTTGACGCCCTGGTATCGGGACATAACGAACGCTTCGGTTTCGACGGCAAGCTGCACGGCGAAACCTGCAAGCTGCGCCTTGGCGGCGAGCCGGTGTGGATATTGAAGCCCGCCACGTTCATGAACAAAAGCGGCATCGCTGTGGCTTCTGCGCTGCGCTATTACAAGATCGAGCCGGAGGAATGCCTCGTCGCCCACGACGACCTGGACTTGCCTGCCGGAACGGTGCGGCTGAAGTTCGATGGTGGTCATGGCGGCCAGAACGGTCTGCGCGACATCATGGCTCATCTGGGTCATGGCAAATTTCACCGCTTGCGCTTGGGTATTGGTCATCCTGGCCATAAGGATCAGGTTACGCCGTGGGTGCTCGGTCGTCCGTCCGTCAAGGACGAAGACGCCATGCTCGACGGCATCGCTCGCGCGCTGAACGTGTTGCCGCTGGCCGTTGGCGGGCAGTTGGACAAAGCCATGCAGCAACTACATACCCCGGGAACGGAAAAGAAGCCCGTGCCCTAGCCGCGTCTCGCTTCACGTTCCCTGTTTTCAGCTTTTCCGGAGTTATCCATGGGCATCAAATGCGGCATCGTCGGCCTGCCTAATGTCGGCAAATCCACCTTGTTCAACGCGTTGACCAAGGCGGGTATTGCGGCGGCCAATTTCCCGTTCTGCACGATCGAACCGAACGTGGGCGTGGTGCCGGTGCCCGATCAGCGCCTCAACGCACTGGCCGGCATCGTCAAGCCGCAGAAAGTGGTGCCTACCGCGGTGGAATTCGTCGATATCGCGGGCCTGGTCGCTGGCGCATCGAAAGGCGAGGGACTGGGCAACAAATTCCTCTCGCACATTCGCGAGGTGGATGCCATCGCACACGTCGTGCGTTGCTTCGAACACACCGACATCGTGCACGTGGCCGGCAAGGTCGATCCCATTGCTGATATCGAAACCATCGACACCGAGCTGGCGTTGGCGGATCTGGATTCGGTCGATAAGGCGCTCAATCGCGCCGAGCGCGCCGCCAAGGCCAACGACAAGGAGGCGCTGGCCAAGAAGCCCGTGCTCCAGAAGCTCGCCGCTGCGCTGAACGAAGGCAAATCTGCGCGCAGCATTGGCCTGGATGATGAAGAAAAGGCCTTGGTGCGCGATCTGTTTCTGCTCACGCTCAAGCCCCTGATGTACATCGCCAACGTGCGCGAGGATGGCTTCGAAAACAATCCGCACCTCGATGCGGTGCGTCAGCGCGCGGCAGGCGAGGGTGCGGAAGTTGTGCCGGTATGCGCGGCCATCGAGGAAGAACTGTCCCAATTGGACGACGCCGACCGTGACGAATTCCTCAAGGATCTCGGCCTGGAAGAGCCGGGCCTCAACCGCGTGATTCGTGCCGGCTACAAACTGCTCAACCTGCAGACCTATTTCACCGCCGGCGAAAAGGAAGTGCGCGCGTGGACCGTCAAGCGTGGCGCCACCGCGCCGCAGGCGGCTGGTGTGATCCATACCGATTTCGAGCGCGGCTTCATTCGCGCCGAAACCGTGTCGTACGATGATTTCATTCACTACAAGGGCGAATCGGGCGCCGCCGCGGCCGGCAAGCTGCGCAAGGAAGGCAAGGAGTATCTCGTCAAGGATGGCGATGTGCTGCACTTCCTGTTCAACGTCTGAGTTTCCAGGCCCCGCGTAAGCGGGGCTTTTTTCATGCGAGCATGTGCGTCGTGCATGGAGTGAACATTCATGTCGAATGACGAATTGCAGCTGCGCCTGGCTCAGCCCGATGACGCGCGCAACATCGGCGTGTTGTGCCGTCGTGTCGTAAAGCGTTGGGTGGTGCCTGATCAATCGGCTGATGTTGGCCGAGCTTTGCTTTCACGCCTGAGCGCAAGCGTGGTTCGCCAACGCATCATCGATGGTCAGCGCTTCCACCTTGCGTATGTGGGCAATGTGCTGGTTGGCGTGGCGGCGATGCGCGATGACAGCCATCTTCTGCATTTCTACGTGAGCACGCGCTATCAGGGGCGCGGTATTGCGCGGCGGCTCTGGCAGAGTGCCATGGGCGATGCCATCCGCCGCGCCGGTACGCGTTGCTTCACGCTCAATGCCACACCCTGCGCCGTGCCGGTCTATCTGCGGCTGGGATTTCACATCGACGGCGCCGAGCGACCTTCGCCGTCCGGCGTACTCACCACGCCAATGAGCTTGCAGCTCCCGGTGCAGCGCAGCCAGCGGGCATAATGGCGGTTTGACGGTTGCCGTAGCGTTCGGAGACTCCCATGTCAGGCCAGCAGCACGAAGTTACGTTCCGGTTCCTTGCGCAGCCTGCCGACGTTAATTTCGGCGGCAAGGTACATGGCGGCATGGTGATGAAGTGGATCGACCAGGCCGGCTACGCCTGCGCCGTGGGCTGGAGTGGGGCGTATTGCGTAACGGCTGCGGTCAGCGGCATCCAGTTCGTCAAGCCGATCCTCATTGGCGATTTGGTCAGTGTGCGCGCCAAGTTGATCTATACCGGCACGTCGAGCATGCAAATGGCGGTCGACGTGCTGGCCCGTGATCTGCGCACCGGGGAAGAGCGCCTGGCGACCAGTTGCATCATGGTGTTTGTGGCGCTGGACAAGCCAGAAGGCAAACCCACGCAAGTGCCGTCATGGACGCCGCGCGATGACAATGAGCGCCAGCTGCAGGAACAGGCCAGGCACTTGCTGGAACTCTCCAAAAGCATGGTGCAGTTCGTCGATACGCGCGGGGCCGGAAACGACTGAAACAAGGCGTCGGTTTGTCGGAAAAAATCTCGAAAATCCGGCTATTTCGCCCGTGAAGGTGTTGACACAACAGGCCCCGATCCACACAATAGCCGTTCTTTGTTGGAGGGATACCCAAGCGGCCAACGGGGGCAGACTGTAAATCTGCTGGCTTACGCCTTCGGTGGTTCGAATCCACCTCCCTCCACCAGTTTTACTGTTCTTGTGATGGTGGAACTGGCGGAATGAAAACCGGGCTGTGGAGGTGGTATGGATGCCATCGAAATGGGTTGACGGTTCGACAGACGAGTTCCGCACCGAGCGGGAGTAGTTCAATGGTAGAACCTCAGCCTTCCAAGCTGATGGTGCGGGTTCGATTCCCGTCTCCCGCTCCATTGATCTCGTCGTAATGCTTTCGTGCTCATGTAGCTCAGTCGGTAGAGCACTTCCTTGGTAAGGAAGAGGTCGCTGGTTCGATTCCAGTCATGAGCACCACCGCCTGCGGCTGCTGCGACACATGCACGGCATGTTCAGGCTTCCTTCTCACTCATTGACTCCATTGGGATTTAGCGCTCATGGCAAAGGGTAAATTCGAACGGACCAAGCCGCACGTAAACGTGGGCACGATCGGTCACGTTGACCACGGCAAGACGACGCTGACGGCGGCGCTGACGAAGATCGGCGCGGAGCGGTTCGGTGGCGAATTCAAGGCGTACGACCAGATCGACGCGGCGCCGGAAGAAAAGGCGCGCGGTATCACGATCTCGACGGCGCACGTGGAATACGAATCGCCGAACCGTCACTATGCACACGTGGACTGCCCAGGCCACGCCGACTACGTGAAGAACATGATCACGGGTGCGGCGCAGATGGACGGCGCGATCCTGGTGTGCTCGGCGGCGGACGGTCCGATGCCGCAG
>NZ_QRBE01000030.1 GCF_003363155.1 Dyella monticola
TGATCCCACTCGCGGGACTTATCGACCTCAGCGCCGAGAAAACGCGCCTCAGCAAAGAAATCGCGAAGATCGAAAGCGAAATCAAGAAGTGCGAGAACAAGCTTGGCAACGCCAACTTCGTGGCAAACGCCCCCGCTGAAGTGGTAACGCAAGAGCGGCAGCGCATCACCGACTGGAGCACGCAGCTCGGCACCCTGCGTGAGCAGATGCGCAAGCTTGGCTGATGCGTCAGCAACCCCCTCTCCCCTCCGGGGAGAGGGCTAGGTAAGTGGCTACCCCGGCGTTGTGAGCCACAATGCAACCTGCAACACCCAAGGCCAAACATTCAGACCCGTTTCGCCGATCGCCTTATCTGACACGAACTGACTCTTCGATACGGCTTAGACGCTCGGCATCATCCGACGGCTTCGCCCACCAATAAGCGCAACACTGCGCCGATACAAACCGGCTAAGGATTGCGCGTGGCAATTCCCCTGCATTTGTGGCTAAAAGACATCGACGGCAGTGACATCCGCGGCTCAAGCCAAGTCGTCGGCCGTGAGGGAAGCATTGAAGTACTGAGCTTCAAACATGGCATGCATGCCCCCGCCGATAGCGTAACCGGGCGCTTGCTAGGCACCCGCCTGCATATGCCCCTCGTCATCGAAAAAGAAATCGATCGCTCCTCGCCTATTCTCTACATGCGACTCTCGCGCGGCGATACCTTGAGATCCGCCGAAATAAAGTGGTATCGCGTCGATGAGGCCGGCCGCGAAGTCGAATACTTCAACATGACCCTGCGCAACGTGAAAATCGTCGCCGTCACACCCCAAGTCCACAATATCAAGGACCCATCTGCACAGACAAAAAACCACGGCGAAAAGCTTTCTCTGCGTTACGAGGACATCACCTGGACGTATCTGGATGGCAACTTGCAATACCGCGATGCATGGAGCAATTGACCGTCTTGTCCGTATAAACCCAGGGAAAAGGAGACCGTCCCGTGTTTGTAGTCAACTATGGAAGCTATCGCGTTAGTGACGATCGAGTGCAAAAAGTGCTAGAGCGTATCGCAGATGAACTAGGTTGCGTGGTGCGTGTGACAAGCGGCGATAGAGGGCATATCCCACCCGGAGGTGCCACAGACAGCCTTCACTTGCTCCATCTCGCTGCAGACTTTCACTGCAATGGCTTCACGGACACGCAGGCGTTTGATCTGATACGTGCGAGGCGTCGGGAAATTTTCGGCGACACGATGAAATCTGCGTTCCGTTATCAAATTATCCATCATGGACGCTATACGGTAACTCAAGGCGAACACGTGCACTTAGGCTGGACGCCCGAAGATCGACCCAAACAATTGCGCGGCTTTGTGGTTGAGGGCTTAACACCGAGTACCAAGGGCAAATATACGCAAATAGAACAAGCCTAACTTAGTCGCCACCAAAAGGCGCTCCCCACATGTGGACGATTCCATGCGATGTCCTAATTGTCCATTTAGACGCATGATCCTCCTGCTGATCTAATGGGGGGTCGTCTGCCTCTAGCACCAACCACTCATCCGGTAAGAACAAGCAATCGCCGCTTTTAATCATGCGCTTCAATTCGTCGCTGTTTGTGCTGAGATAGGGCTTAACCTTCATCAAGGTAACCATTGCTTTCTCAGTCTTGCATGCGACCGTTCCTTGATCGGCATATGCACACGTGATCATGGCGAGTGAAAGGTAACACGCTGTGATGATGTAACGCATATCAATCCCTTGTAAAAAGCTGGATCGAATGAATCCTAGAAACGCTAAAGCGAAAAAAGACCCGACTCATTCCTCACTGACGCCGGCAACCAGAGTTAGGTATACACAGATAGAGCAACCCTAATTCAGTCCTCACCGATAGGCGCGCCCCACATATGCACGATGCCATCAGGCGTCCGAATAGTCCACTTGGATGCGCGAACTTCCTTTTGATCCCAGCGCGGGTCTTCTGCAACCAACAGGGACCATCCGTACGGCATGACTAAACAATCCCCGTTAATAATGAGGCGAGTCAATAATACCGGCTCGCTTGTCCCAGCATTCATTAAAGCGACCATCGACTTTTCCGCCTTGCATACAACAGTCCCCGCATTCGACCCAGACCCCAGATAGCGATCAGCAGGCAAGTCCTGTGCACATACATTCGTAGCGATCACCAATGAAAGCGCGCAAGCCTTGAGGATATGACGCATAACAACTTCCTGTGAAAAGCTCGCCCGCATAAATTGATGTTAGTGATGCTTGCGGGCTGCCACAATCAACGCCTGCCTACATGGCAGCGTCGTCACAAGAAGAATTTTTCGCTGATCGCGAGGAAGAAGGAAGGATCGCTGTATGAGTTCGTACGGAACGAATACTGCGACTGGTTCCTGGAACTGTCCAAGCCTGCGCTCAATGGAGATGATGCAACCGCTGCAGCGTCCACGCGCCACACCTTGCTGGTGGTGTTGGAAACGGTGTTGCGCGCACTGCATCCGATCATTCCATTCATCACCGAAGAAATCTGGCAATCGGTGGCGCCAAAACTTGGCTTCGGTGCAGAAAGCCTCTTCCAGCGCCCTTGGCCGAACGCGAACGACATCGCCGTCGATGAAGCTGCCACCGCCGAGATCGAGTGGTTCAAGAACGTGCTCAGCGGCATTCGTCGTATTCGCGCCGAAATGAACATTGCGCCCGGCAAGATCATCCCGTTGCTGCTGGCCGATGGCGATGCCGGCGATCGCGCACGCGTCGAAAAATTTGCCGCGCAGATCAGCTTTCTCGCACGCGTCGAAGCGCCACAGTGGATTGATTCGGGCAAAAATGAACCCGCCGCCGCAGTTGCCGTGGTCGGCACTCTACGCGTACTGATCCCACTCGCGGGACTTATCGACCTCAGCGCCGAGAAAACGCGCCTCAGCAAAGAAATCGCGAAGATCGAAAGCGAAATCAAGAAGTGCGAGA
>NZ_QRBE01000031.1 GCF_003363155.1 Dyella monticola
GGTCCAGAGCAGCGACGGCCTGGGCATTCAACGCCAGCTCGGCTACGACGCGCTCAATCGTCTGGTGCAGACGATCGACAACTACAACGGCACGAATTGATAGGGACACCACCATGGATGCTGCACCGATGCGCAACCACCTAAGGACGAGCAGGGGACATGGCCACATGCCTACGCAAACCCAGCACGACTGCCGTAATGGATGGCTGCACGCGAGCTTGGCTGTAGTTCTGTCGTCGCCTATATCTGTCATTCGTAAAGCCGCATTGTTTGGCTTTCTTATCTTGATGCAGTTGCTACAACCGGTCGTAGCCCAACAATCTGGTTGGTACTACGAAACGTATAAGAATGCTAACGGGACATGGGATTACAGTCCGGTGTATGCGTCACCCATGGAGGCCTGTAATTCTCTATTTGATTTCGTTGTTGCGGAGACCGGTGGGGCAATTCCAGACTTTAGTCGCCCCATAACCATGCAGCCGGATTCTCTCGACTATGATTGCTTTTCCATCGGGCCCGGCTACCCCGGAGGTGGTTTCGGATATGGCGATGTGATGCCAGCCACCTATGCCTATGATCCGGGGAAAAACGCCGGAACTAGCATATGTGGTTGTCAAACTAGTTCCCTAAAGCCGGCTCCGGTCTTTGTTGCTGATCCCATCAATGCATCAACGGGTAACAAATATCTGGAAGAGGACGATTACGCCGTCGGCGACTGGTTGACCCTGCGAAGATTTTACAACAGCACGCAGGCAGTCGCTTCAACAGGCATTGGTACAAATTGGCGCCATAGCTTTGATAGTTCGCTTGAACTGGTTAATCAACCATTGACAACTATTGTGCTCATGCGACCCGATGGTTCGCAGGAAACCTTTACAAAAGCTAATGGCGTATGGACCTCCGATGCGGATATTTCCGATACGCTCACGGAAATCGATAATAGTCAGGGTGTGGCCACTGGCTACGTCGTATTTCTTGCTGATCTAAGGCATGTTCAGGACTTTAACGCTGCAGGCCTTTTGCAATCGGAAACCGATGAAACTGGGCAGGGTATTACTCTGACCTATAGCACTGCTTCAACGCCCTATTCGGTAGCGCCCAAAGCAGGGCTGCTGCTAACGGTCACAGACCCTAAAGGGCGCCAGCTTAATTTCGCGTATAACTACAATCGTGAGATCTATCAGGTGACGCTACCTGATGGTAGAACGATCAGCTACAGCTATGGATCGTCAAGTAGCGCGGCGCCTGGCAGTCTAAGTTCCGTGCAATATCCCGATGGGACGACGAGGCAATATGTTTATAACGAATCCTCGTTGACAGGAGGATCGGGTATACGGTCGCTTTTGACAGGGATTATCGATGAAACGGGGGGCCGATACGAAAGCACGACCTATACTGACTTAGGTAACGCAACGTCGAGTTTCCTGGCTAACAATGTTGATACCACGTCGATCGCTTACAACAGTAACGGCACGACATCGGTAACGTATCCGCTGGGATTCACTTCGACAACGACGTTCTCGACGGTGCAAGGTGTCAACAAAGTCGCGGCTCTTGACCAACCTTGCGGCTCGCAATGCAACCAACCCTGGAAGTCGCTCACCTACGATGCCAACGGTAACCCGCAAACCTCCATCGACTTCAACGGCAACACGACGGCCACCACCTATAACAGTAATAATTTGTTGACGCAGCAAGTCGATGGGCAGGGCACCAGCAGCCAACGCACAACCAATTTCACCTGGAACACGACGTTACGTGTGCCACTGACGCGCACGGTGCAAGACGCCTCGGGCAACACCGTCAGTTCGACACAATGGGTCTACAACGCCACCGGCCAAACAGTGGCCCGCTGCGACATCGACCCGACCAACAGCGCGGCCTCCGGCTACAGCTGCGGCGCATCGGGCACAGTGCCGGCCGGCGTACGCCGCTCGACCTACACCTACTGCACCGCCGTCGACACCGTGCAATGCCCAATTGTCGGCTTGCTCCTGACCGCCACCGGCCCGCGCACCGATGTCACGCAAACCACCACCTACAGCTATTACATGGCCAGCAGCGCCACCAGCTGCGGCACACCCGGCGCCGCCTGCTACCAGGCCGGTGACCTGCACACCGTCACCGATCCGGCCGGTCACGTCACCACCATCGCCTCTTACGATGCCGATGGCCGTCCCACCCGAATCACCGACGCCAACGGCATCAACACCGATTTCACCTATACCCCACGCGGATGGCTTTCCACGCGCACGGTCGGCGGGGCGCAAACCTCCTTCGGCTACACCCCCTACGGGGCGGTGTCGTCGATCACCGATGCCGACGGTGTCACCACCAGCTACGGCTATGAC
>NZ_QRBE01000032.1:0-354 GCF_003363155.1 Dyella monticola
CCCAAGGCCGTTTTCGGCGGCGGCGGCAACGGCAAGCCGGTGGCGGGATCGAGGCGCTTGGCTTTGCTCATCCGCTCGATCAGCTCATCCGAGGGTTGGGACGGAATCTGTTCCTGCTCTTTTTGCCATTGGAACGTGCCATCCCAGGGCGGCAGTTGCGCGGGTGGCAGCGGCACGATCTGGTCGATGTCCGGCACTTTGGGATTGCGGCCGTCGTTTTGATCGATGAATTTGCCGATCAGGTTGTAGCGGCGTGAGCGCTCGGGATCGTTAGGGAGGGCAAGGTAATACAACCCGTTATCGGGAGGGGGGGCTTTGAAGCTTTCTTCAAGAACCATCGCAGAAACGGTATCC
>NZ_QRBE01000032.1:364-1787 GCF_003363155.1 Dyella monticola
GGCCTCGGTATAGAACGAGTGGTCCTGCAAGTTAATACCTAATGCATTGGCTGCCTCACTATGTCCTTGATCGGCGGCGCACCGATACATCTGCCAACCTATCTTCTTGGCGTCCGCATCATCCAGCCAGGTGAGTTTGTCACCGACGTGGTATTGCCCCTCTGGGTTACCCAAATCCGCCGCCTTGCGGTAATAGCGCAGCGCCAGCTCCTGATCCTGCTTCACGCCGTAGCCCAGCTCCAGGTAATACGCCATGTCGTAGTAACCACCAGGGACGCCGTCCTTGATCAACTGCTGCACCAACGCGATGGTTTCCCCGTGCCGGTTGGGAGAGTCAGCCAAACCTTCGGACACCAGTACTTGCAGGTTATGGTTGGCCTTGTAGTGACCGTACGCGGCGGCAATGCGGTAGTAGCGCGCGACGGCGTTGAAGTCCTTGGGACCTTTTTTCTTCTCCAGATAACGCGCGTACTTAAAAAGCTGATCGGCGTCTGGATTCAGTGGTGGCAGGCGGTCCGCTTCGTGCGTGCAGGTGAACGCGAGCGCGGCCTTGAGGGCAGCCAGATCGGACGAGGAAGACATGGAGGATTCCTTGGAGCAGGCGGCGAGCAGGAGGACGATTACGTACACCCAACGAAGATGGTTCATCGGTCAATCCGTACGGGTACGTTTCTTGCCGGTGTACATAAAACCGACGAGCGAGGCGTAAGGAGCGAGTTTCCCTTGTTGCCTCGCCTTATTTTTATTAGTGATTTCAGTCCAGGCCTTAAACGCATCCGCCACATTCTTCTGCGCGCCCAAGCCACCCGTGTGAATATCCCAAAGCTTCTGCCGCAACGGCCTCGTCACCCCGCTGTGCTCATGACAAATGTTCAACTCGCTATCCACTTCCATGCTGCGCGTGTTGATGTTGGCTGAGCCCAGGATGGTGAACACGTCGTCCACGATCATCAGCTTGGCGTGCACGTACACGTAGCCCCAGGCGTGGCCCGCGGGGGTATCCGGCGGCACCAGCGAGCACACGAGCACCTTCAACCCCTCGATGTCCAGCGAGGGCACGATGCCGTTGTGGTTGTCCTTGATCTGCTGATCGACCTCGGCGATTTGTTGCTGGAGCGCTTGTTGACGCGCCCGGCTGGCCGCGCGGGCGGACGCGTCGTGGGGGCCGGGCATGCTATCGATCGCGGCGACGAGTTTTCCTTCCAGTTGGCGGCGCTGTTCGGTCAGTGCATCGGCGCGCTCATCCTTGGCCACATTGGGAATGGTATTGGCCTGCCCCAAGGCATCGAGCATGCGGTAGGTATTGACGGTGCCGTCGCCGACGCCATCGTCGTTTGCATTGGTGACGACGAACAGATAAATCGGGCCGTGCGTGCCGGGATCGCGGCCCGCCTTGATCTGCTTTTGCACCGCCTGCTTGATC
>NZ_QRBE01000033.1 GCF_003363155.1 Dyella monticola
TGAGGCGATTGATATTGCTGGTGCCCATGTAATGCTTGGTGACCCAGAAATAACCGGCGCTATCGCATGCGTTGTATGTATCGCTGGCAATCAACGCAGGGTCGTATCGCGGCGTCCATTGCCGCTGATTGCGCTTGAGCGTTCCATCGCCCATGAAGCGTTGCCGTACTGCTATGACTATGGCTCGGTCGATTGCGCGGCGCTGGAAGTAGGTGGCGCGACTTGTGGGGCGTCGACGAATTCGATGGATTTGACAATCTTGAGGGCAATGGGCAATACATTGTCTTGATACTTAGTGCTGCCTTTTTTGTCGACATAAGCAACGCCATTCGCACTGCCGCATAGCATCACCGGCGGATGGCGCAAGCAAAAGCCAAAGTCGATGGAATAAGGCTTATCGTCTCCAGCGGGTAGTGTGACATCCGTAATGCCAACGCCGAGGCTATTAGGCCCGTTGAGCGTAAAGACTTTGACATAAGGCTCGCTTGATTCGCGGTCTTCCTCGGGCACCTGGGAAAAATCTTTTACCCAGACTTGTTGTGTGGCATCGAACCGAGCTACGAAATGGCTCGATTTTTCGGCATCGTCAGAGCTCATGCAATTGAAATACATCGAAAGTGAGACAGTTTTTACCTTGCCGTTACCTTCTGGGACGTCGCCGTAGAGTGAGTAGACGGACTCATAGACAAGCGCTCCGTAAGGATCAGTGAGTTGAACGGAGCATTTGTTTCCATTGTTTTCTACAAGCAATTTCTTGACCCCTGTGCTGAACTTTTTGCCAGCAGAAATAGGCGTCCACGACATAGTCAAGCCGACCAAACATATCGTGGTATAGGCTTTGAAATATTGCTTTTTGTCGCTGCTTCGTATCATTAAAGCCTCCGAATAATGTCGTCATCGGGTAAAAGACCTTCGCTGACGGCTTGCGTAGGAAAGAACACTTCCCCGGCAACCGCCAATACCGATGCATAAGCCGCACAGCGGCCTTCGAAACCGTTAAGCGATGGGGCATACGGCCGGTTGATCGCGCCAGGAAGGTTTACCGCTGCCGACGCCTTCCAGAAACTCACGCTGCGGTAGCAGCTATGAGGCCCGGCATGGGTGGGGATGCGCCACGGTCTTCTGCACACACAGACATACAAAATAGGTGCTACCCGGATGCATCGAGATCAAGGGTTGGTCGTGACGTGGACGCTTTCGACAAGATTGATCATGTCTTTGATGATGTCGTCCCGGGCTTCTTTGGGGGAGGAAGGTTGAAAAGGCATATCTATTGAAACGAGATAGGACGGTGTTATACGTAAGATCCGCACCCCCTCTAATGCCAATAAAGTTCCCGCTTGATCTTTGGATCTTTCAATCTGGCGTCCAACGAGCACAAGGTCTTCGCCCCAATCAATCTTTTCCAATAACAAATTCTTAAACGAAATAAAAGAGATAAGCATAGGATTTCCCTTGAATGCCCAGTTTCCATTCTTTCCTTTGAAAAATCCCTGATAAGCAATGACCTGATCAAGGTCATGTGTGCTTGATACGGATATCCATATATCACTGTAAGCATTATAAATATTGCCCGTTGCGCGAATATCCAAGATGCAGCCATCGCCACTTGTTATCGGTTTTAGCGCATCTTTCTTCTCCACGTGCGAAAAATATTTCGTATCTTTAAAATCAAACGTGCATGTTTCGAAATTTCTATCTACGAGT
>NZ_QRBE01000034.1 GCF_003363155.1 Dyella monticola
TCCAGACGCCGATCAGCTTTTTAAGTACGCGCGTTATCTGGAGAAGAAAAAAGGTCCCAAGGACTTCAACGCCGTCGCGCGCTACTACCGCATTGCTGCCGCGTACGGGCACTACAAGGCCAACCACAACCTGCAAGTGCTGGTGTCCGAAGGTTTAGCCGACTCTCCCAACCGGCACGGGGAAACCATCGCCCTGGCTCAGCAACTGATCAAGGATGGTGTCCCCGGCGGTTACTACGACATGGCGTATTACCTGGAGCTAGGCTACGGCGTGAAGCAGGATCAGGAGCTGGCGCTGCGCTATTACCGCAAGGCGGCGGATTTAGGTAGTCCTGAAGCACAGTTTTTTGTGGCTAAACAGCTAGCACCCGCCGACATCGCACCGAGTATTGCGAGGCAGATGCGCGAATGCGCAGCCGCGCAAGGACATGGTGAGGCAGCCAATGCATTAGGTATTAACTTGCAGGACCACTCGTTCTATGCCGAAGCCGTTCAGGCATTTCAGCAGGGTGTAGCAACGGGAGATGCTCAGTCAGCATATTTTCTGTCGCAAGCTTTCCTACCCGCCCGGGACGGCGATCGTCCCCCTGCAGAACAACTTTACTTCGTGAATTTGGCGACAGACAACGAACGTTCCCGTCGTTACGGGATAATTTCCGACTTCCTTGCGGCCAACGACGGCCGCAATCCCAAAGTGCCGGACATCGACCAGATCGTGCCGCTGCCACCCGCACCCCTTCCGCCCTGGGATGGCACGTTCCAATGGCAAAAAGAGCAGGAACAGATTCCGTCCCAACCCTCGGATGAGCTGATCGAGCGGATGAGCAAGTCCAAGCACCTCGATCCCGCCACCGGTTTGCCGTTGCCGCCGCCGCCGAAAACGGCCTTGGGTACGAAAGTAAAAACCGGCCTGCGTTGCCCGGAAAGCGGGCAATGGTGCATCCGCATCGAAGAGGGCCTGGTGCTGCACAAACGACGCTTCCGCAAGGGCGATGTGCTGCCTACGTATCGCCGCTACCAACCCCGCTGGCTTAGCCTGTTGGACGATATCTTCGGCATGCGCTACCAGGACATCGAGGTTGTCTGGGAATTGGTGCGTCATGCCGATCACGTATCGTGAAAGGCCACGCATGCGACGAGCGAGCGTGTGTTGCGCATCCATGGCTGTATTCCTGTTGGCGCTGCTCACCGCCTGCTCCAAGGAATCGTCATCCTCGTCCGATCTGGTTGCCCTCAAGGCCACGCTCGCGTTCACCTGCTCGCACGAAGCGGACCGCCTGCCACCACTGAATCCAGACGCCGATCAGCTTTTTAAGTACGCGCGTTATCTGGAGAAGAAAAAAGGTCCCAAGGACTTCAACGCCGTCGCGCGCTACTACCGCATTGCCGCCGCGTACGGTCACTACAAGGCCAACCATAACCTGCAAGTACTGGTGTCCGAAGGTTTGGCTGACTCTCCCAACCGGCACGAGGAAACCATCGCCCTGACCCAGCAACTGATCAAGGATGGTGTCCCCGGTGGTTACTACGACATGGCGTATTACCTGGAGCTGGGCTACGGCGTGAAGCAGGATCAGGAACTGGCGCTGCGC
>NZ_QRBE01000035.1 GCF_003363155.1 Dyella monticola
ACTCGTAGCTAGAAATTTCGAAACATGCACGTTTGATTTTAAAGATACGAAATATTTTTCGCACGTGGAGAAGAAAGATGCGCTAAAACCGATAACGAGTGGTGACGGTTGCATCTTGGATATCCACGCAATGGGCAATATTTATAATGCAGACAGTGATATATGGATATCCGTATCAAGCACACATGACCTTGATCAGGTCATCGCTTATCAAGGTTTTTTTAAAAACGAGGCCGGTGAATGGGTGTTTAATGGTAAACCTATGCGCACCTCTTTTATCTCATTTAAACATCTTTCCTTAGGTAGGATTTATAGGGAAGATGGTCTCATCCTTGTCGGAAGGCAAGTTGAAAAATCGAAAGATCAGAAGGGGACGCTACTAACTTTCGAGGGCGTTCATATCTTGCGTATAACACAATCGTACCTTGTATCAATGGATATGCCCTTCATTTTCTATACACCAAAAGAAACCCGGGACGACGTGATCAAAGACATGGTCAATCTCGTCGGAAGCGTCCACGTCACGACCAACCCTTGATCTCAATGTATCAGGCCAGGCCGGCATCACGGCACTGACGGCACTGACGGCACTCGGCAAAACGATTCAGGTCATCGTGTCCAACCCGCCGCGCAGCAGTACCGCCCTCGTCCAGGCCGCCGCCGACGCCAAGCAGGTCTTCGACGGCACCGACCTCGTGCAATGGCTCGGTGATACGAACGTACAAACCGCCCTCAGCAAGCTGGTGTGCACGTTTCCGACCGAATGGGCCGCCGACGGCATCGAACAGCGCTATGCCTGGCTTAAACGCACGCAGCCCTTTGTGCGTATTGGCGAACAAAGCGAAACACCCACGCTCAACGAAACCCAATGGGCCGCGTTCGAGGCGCATGTGCGGGCGTTGTGTTTTTGGGAACAGGCCAAGCAAGCCGGGTATCTGGACCTGGATGCGGTGCATTGGCATGTGGACCCACGGGAGTTTATTAAGCAGTTTCGGAAGTGTGGGTGGTTGAGCGAAGACGAGTTCAGGCAGTTCACGCCTAAGTTTGCACCGCGTGCTGCGCCCGGCGTGGTGTATTGGGAATCGGTGAGCGATCCGTACAAATCCAAGGCCAATCAGATTCCTTTGCCAAAAGCGCAGCTTCCTCATCTGAACCGCGTGCTGCGCAAGTTCGGCATCACGACCCCATGGCGCATGGCATGTTTCTTTGGCAATGCCCTTCAGGAGTCCAGTTGGCTTGGTGGCTTAGTGGAAAAAGCCCCGGATGGACAGCGCTATGCCCCCTGGTACGGCCGTGGCTTCCTGCAACTGACGTGGCCGAAGAACTACCTTGATTACTGGATGTTTCGAGGACGCGGGAAGCAGATTCCTGCTGAGCTGAGAGAGAAGCTATTGGAAGCGCAAAAGACGGCGGATGAGACGCGCAGCAATGCGCCGTTGCAGGAGCCGGAAGGCGACTTGTCAGCCGAGTTAAAAACATGGCGCGGCGACGTCGCAAACCCAAACAGGAATGATGCTTCTCTGAGCGCCGGTTTTTATTGGGCCAAAATGAATATGGCTCGGTATGCCGACGAA
>NZ_QRBE01000036.1 GCF_003363155.1 Dyella monticola
CGGATAGACCGGCTGCAACGACATCTGTTCGCGTTGGCGTGCCTCGTATTCCTCCAGCTCCTCCGATGTCGAGGGCCAGTCACGGTCGAAGGTGATTGGAATCCGCTTGCCAGTATCGGAATGGAAATTCACACGTCCCATGCTTGGCGATACGTCGGGAGCATGAACGGAGGCGTTCACCACGACGTTGAACATATAAGTGCCGCGCGTGAATTTCTCATCCGGCAGCGTCAGGAATTTGAAGACCACGCTGCCCCTGGCCGGAACCACGACCTTGCCATCCGGAAACTCCGATTGATTGACCAGCGGCAAGCCCGCCAGGCTGGCACCCCAGACCGCTGCCTTGTCATCAACTTTTCCTCCGCCGAAATCCAGTTGGTAGCCCATCACGGTCGACCATTTATCCGGGGTATCCATCATGATCGGGTAGTACCCGCTATTGATGAGTCGGATCGACACGAGGAATTTGCTCCTCAACCTCTCGACATTCACTACCTCGGCATCAAGCCGGACTACGGTACGGCTCTCCCGCAGATAAGCACTCCTTGTCCGCCAAAAAAAGTCCACTAGCGTGTCGGCCAGTGCACTCGGCAATTGATATATGGGACCCTGGTAGTGCACGTGCTTACCTTGCCGTAGGCAGTCAACGTCATACAGACGAGGGGGGTCGATTCTAGGTAGCTCGTCCCTGGGTCCTGCTTCAACCGCTTCGCAAAGCTGGCGGTGAATGTCGTGCGCTAGCTTGAGATCGTCAGGCGAAAGCCTGGCGTCGAAGATACCCACGCCATGCAGATTCATATCCTCGCTCGTATCGAACCGTCCGATGCGAAGTTTCCCCGAGAGCCACGCGCTTACGGTATTCATGCCGTAGTTCATGCCACCCAGTCCGTAGACGCCAAAACCCTCACCAGTGCCACCAACATTGAGCTCGTTGTCCGCTGCATTAACCCGAACATTCGACATCGTCACTACTCCAAGGAACATAAACACCGCGACCGCGAAACGCGCGGGTAGACTGCGCGCCCTGCATGCCGATTTATTCCGGCGCATAGCCGATCCTCCATTTCCTGTGCGTCAACGTGCAGAAGTGCCGCCGGACATATTCAAGGTAGTACGGTTGCACCAGCGCGTTCGGTGCGGCGTCGCTCTGCATGGAGAGACGCTTATTCGCGCCATATCCCATCACATTGTCCGCAGAACGCATCTGCCAGACCGGTTGCCCCGTGAAGCGCACGCACGCCTCGAAATAGCGCATCGTTCGGTGGCACTACGGCATGCTCATACCCCAATCCATTCCCACATCACCATGTCGCGCCCACCCTCGCTGATCACTCGTGACGGCGGCAGCGGCTCGCCTGCGCGCCTGCGAATCACTTCACTCAAGCCATCGTCGTAGGAAACGATC
>NZ_QRBE01000037.1 GCF_003363155.1 Dyella monticola
AGCGAAGCCGCCAACGGCGAACGGGCCAATCAAGGCTTTCACCATCACGAAGCGCCCAACAGCGGTGAAGACCGCGCGCGTCATCGCAAAACCTATAGCGCGCTCCTGCATCCCGAAGGCGAAGGCTGAGCATGACCTCCAACCCACCCATCACCGTGCCCATTGCGTTGTCCTACCGGCCCGGCGCCACCCTGACCCTGCCGTGGTTTGTGCAAAACACCGAGTACAACGCCGAGCAGGCAACATTTCAGCCGCTCGTGAATGGCGAGGAAGCCTTCGGTGCCGTTTACGACGCCATCCACAACGCCACGCACACCGTGGACATCATCTGCTGGGGCTTTCAGCCCTCGATGTATTTCAAGCGTGACGGTCGTTCGCCATGCATCGGCGATCTGTTGATCCAGAAAGGCGCACAGGGCATCACCGCGCGCATCCTCTGCTGGAACAGCGATTTACCCACCGGGGCCTTCACGCATGAAAACAATCTGCCCGGCTACAACCTGACGGGCGATCCCCAATCCGAAGTCGCACAGCGTCTTTACGATCAGTACTGGCACGCGGGCTGTCTTGATGTCGAAGGCGTTGGGCTGCCGCTCACGGAGCGGGTGCTGAAGCTGGCGTTTCTCGATGCATCGATGCGTTCGCCCTATGACCCGGCACCCATGGAACCGGTGGGCAAGTACGCCAAGGGTTATCCCAACGTGTATCTGAAAACGCGCGGCTTTTCCATGGGCGACCGAAAGAAGATCAACGAGTGGCTACGTAACCACCGAGCCGATCCGCAATTTGGTGCCGCCGGGCAGGTGAGTCTGGTGGCGGCACCCACCCACCACCAGAAAACCGTCCTGGTCGACTACGCCTATCCCGATCGGGCAGTGGGCTTTGTAATGGGCCACAACATGCTGGATGAATACTGGGACACCAGCGACCATCGCTGGCAACCTGCGGCCGCCGCGAATCGGGGGCGCAATGGCAAGCATCCCCGGCAAGACCTGTCCAGCCGGGTGACCGGTCCCATCCTGCAGCACATCAACGCCAACTTTTGTCAGGCGTGGGACAAGGAAGCCGGCGAAAACCTGACCGCCGACCGCGCGGCGGCGGCCGGCGCATTGACCTTGCGGCGCGATGGCGATACGCCCGTGATGGCAAAGGTCTGTCGCACGCAAGCACAGGAGGGCGTGCGGGATATCGAAAAGGCATACCTCAAGGCCGTCAACAACGTCACTAACTTCATCTACATCGAGAATCAGTATTTCCGCTGGCCACCCCTCGCCGACCTGATCAAGCAGGCGGTGCAAAAGCAGATCAAGGCGGGCCGCGATCCCGGCACGCACGGCCCGATTTATCTGTTCGTCGTCACCAATGCAAACGACGA
>NZ_QRBE01000038.1 GCF_003363155.1 Dyella monticola
ATGGGCGCCGCGATACAACCCTTCGTTGATTGCCAGCGATACATACAACGCATGCGATAGCGCCGGTTATTTCTGGGTCACCAAGCATTACATGGGTACCAGCAATATCAATCGCCTCGTTGACCAGGGATTCAATCCCGACACCGTGGGCAAAACCAATGTGCTGATCAATGGCGGCCCCAATGGCTACGACGAAAGGCAGGGCTACGCGGCGTACATTTATCGGTATTTGTCTGACGAGATCCAAACCGATGTCGCCCAGCAGCTGACCTTGACCCAGCAACTAACCTTTACGCGGTATGGCATTGCGAATGGCCACTGGGTAACGAATGGCACTGCCAGCTACCACGTGGACTTCACCCCGCAACGACCCGATTAACAGGACACGGATTCCAATGAAGCTAAAAACGGGTTTGATTCAGTTGTTATGCACCGTGGCGTGGTTCGCGGCCTCGCCGTCGTCGGCTCATGTCGATCAAGCCGCTGCCGCGCTAGGTACGTCACTTACGAAAAGAAATTTTGAGCGATGCACGTTTGATTTTACGGAGTCAAAATATTTATCCCGTGAGCAATATGGGCGTTTAAGCGTACCTTATGGATATGAATCTGCATGCATAATAAACTTGCACGAAAAATTAAACACGTATAATGCATCAACTCACATATCAATATTTATCTCAAATATTTCTCAGATCGATAATATCATTGATTCTCAGGGATTTTTTAAGAACAAAAATGGAAAGTGGGCATTCAAAGGTGGCTCCATGGGAATTTTTTTCGTTTCATTTAAAAAATTATCGCTTGATAGAATTGATAATGACCAAGGAACGACTCTTGTCGGTAGGCAGATTGAAAAAGCCAAGGATCAGGCAGGTACGTTACTGACATTCGAAGGCGTCCATATCTTGCGTATAACACCCTCCTATCTTGTTTCAATAGATATGCCTTTTGATTTCAACGCTCCCAAAGAAATCCGAGACGACATCATCAAAGACATGATCAACCTTGTCGAAAGCGTCCACGTCACCACCGACCCGTGATTCGTAGGCGCGGCCCCGGCTACGAGCTTCCGCGCTACAGCCACGTGCTGGGCCCGGATGCGCTGCACCCGGATGATCGCGACAGCAGCGGCCGGCACACCCACTTTCGGGAGGTGTACTACCTCACCGAGAACGGTTCCCGTCGTGGCTGGATCAACCTGTACGACGAGGCCATCCACGTCTTCAGCGACGCCGACTTCGCCTCCGTCTTCGGCTGGCGCAGCGCCGACGACGACACCGACGGCGATGCGCGCTGCGATGCGATGCCTGTCTACCAATGCCTGGTCGAC
>NZ_QRBE01000039.1:0-702 GCF_003363155.1 Dyella monticola
GCGCAGCGCCAGTTCCTGATCCTGCTTCACGCCGTAGCCCAGCTCCAGGTAATACGCCATGTCGTAGTAACCACCGGGGACACCATCCTTGATCAGCTGCTGGACCAACGCGATGGTTTCCTCGTGCCGGTTGGGAGAGTCAGCCAAACCTTCGGACACCAGTACTTGCAGGTTATGGTTGGCCTTGTAGTGACCGTACGCGGCGGCAATGCGGTAGTAGCGCGCGACGGCGTTGAAGTCCTTGGGACCTTTTTTCTTCTCCAGATAACGCGCGTACGTGAAAAGCTGATCGGCGTCTGAATTCAGTGGCGGCAGGCGGTCCGCTTCGTGCGTGCAGGTGAAGGTGAGCTTGGCCTTGAGGGGAGCCAGATCGGAAGAGGAAGACATCGAGGATTCCTTGGAGCAGGCGGCGAGCAAGAGGGCGGTTACGCACAACCAACGAAGATGGTTCATCGGTCAATCCGTGCGGGTACGTTTCTTGCCGGTGTACATAAAGCCGACGAGCGGGGCGTAAGGAGCGAGCTTCCCTCTCTCGTTCGCTTTATTTTGGTTGATGACGAAATTCCAGTCATCGAACGCATCTGCCACATTCTTCTGCGCGCCCTTGCCACCCGTGTGAATATCCCAAAGCTTCTGCCGCAACGGCCTCGTCACCCCGCTGTGCTCATGACAAATGTTCAACTCGCTATCCACTTCCATGCT
>NZ_QRBE01000039.1:928-1316 GCF_003363155.1 Dyella monticola
ACCCTCGATGTCCAGCGAGGGCACGATGCCGTTGTGGTTGTCCTTGATCTGCTGATCGACCTCGGCGATTTGTTGCTGGAGCGCTTGCTGACGCGCCCGGCTGGCCGCGCGGGCGGACGCGTCGTGGGGGCCGGGCATGCTATCGATCGCGGCGACGAGTTTTCCTTCCAGTTGGCGGCGCTGTTCGGTCAGTGCATCGGCGCGCTCATCCCTGGCCACATTGGGAATGGTATTGGCCTGCCCCAAGGCATCGAGCATGCGGTAGGTATTGACGGTGCCGTCGCCGACGCCGTCGTCGTTTGCATTGGTGACGACGAACAGATAAATCGGGCCGTGCGTGCCGGGATCGCGGCCCGCCTTGATCTGCTTTTGCACCGCCTGCTTGATC
>NZ_QRBE01000004.1:0-33738 GCF_003363155.1 Dyella monticola
CTCTTCGAATCAGCAAAAAAGCCCGGTCGCTCCGCGACCGAAAGCGCCGCAGGCAATCCCCAACCACTCTTTGGGCCAGCAAAAAAGCCCAGTCGCTCAACGACGGAAAGCCCCGCAGGCAATCCCACAACAACGCGAACAGATACCCCATCGAGAGGATGCAACGCGAAAACATCCACCCCCCACCCCCTAAAGTTCCCCAACCAGAAGCCGATACCCACCTTCAAAGGTTCGCGAAACCAAGCGCCACACCAGCGCATCGCTGGGCCAAGGAGCCAAGCGTGATCATCCAGCCAACCAGCGTTGCCGCACTGACCTGGCTCGGTGCTGCTGCAGGTGCCAGCTCCGAAGGCTGGCGCATTGGCAGCGTGCTTTCCGCGCGTCCATTGGGTGTCAACGCCGAAGGGCTGCTGGTGTTGCAGGTCGGCGCGCTTACCGTCGGGGCTGAGGCGCCGGGCACCAAGCTGCCCCCGCAATTCCAGGTGCGCGTACTTAGCCTTGGTGCGCAGCCGCAGTTGGAAATCCTGGGTACCGATTCGCAGCTCGACAGCACGGTCAATCAAGCGCTGCGTGAGCGCCTGCCGCAGCAGAACGGCTACGCGCCATTGCTTGCGACGGTGGCTGCGTTGTCGCAATGGGCGGTCGCCAAGCAATTGCCGCCTTATCTGCGTTCGGCACTCGCCCTGCTCGAACACAGCATGAGCTCGCCGAACGAATTGGGTAGCGCCGAAGGCTTGCGTCAGGCGGTCAACCGCAGTGGATTGTTTCTCGAAGCACAGCTCGCGCAGGCGCCTGCCAGCGATGCCACCACCGCGCACGATGACATGAAAGGCGCGTTGCTGCGCCTGGTCTCCATCCTCCAAGGCCAGGCCACATTGGGCGAAAGCGTTGATGACGAAGTGGAGCCGCCGTTGCTCTATCGCGGCGTGCAGCCGCAGGCGCGCGTGCCGTTGCCGCCGGAACTGGCCACGACCAACGACGCCACCGAGCTGCTGCCGCGCCTGTATACCGACGTGCAGGCGGCGCTGGCGCGCCTGGAAGTGGCACAGTTGCAGGCCAATCCGAATCACTGGACGGTGGAAATTCCCGTGCAGGATGCCGAGGGTGCCGACGTGCTGCAATTTTTACTCAAGCACGAGCAGGAACCCGAGCACGGCTGGACGATGGGCTTTTCGCTGGATCTGCCGACACTCGGGCCGATTGTCGGCGAATTGCATTTGCGCGGTTTGCGTCTGTCGGTTCGCCTGTGGGCGCAGCATCGCGAAACGGTAGATCGCCTGGAAGCGCAGTTCGCGGACTTGCGCGAGCGTGTCGATGCCAGCGGATTGTTTCTGGATCAGCTGACCTGTCAATTTGGACTGCCGCAAGCCAGCGGCGGGATGAGCGCGGTCTTTCTGAAGGCAACGGTATGAGTACGCCTCCGTCACTGCCCGCCCCTCAACGCAAAGTGGTGCTGCGCCTGCCCGGCGGTGGCGATGGCGGCCCGTCGTCGCCGAATTTCCCGCTGCATGACGTGGAGAACCTGTTCCGCCATGCGCATGCGCTGGGCTTGCCGCTGCATCACGACCCGCAGATCGCCGCGTTGCTGGTGTCGCTGCGCATGAGCGCGGATGTGCCGCCGCTTCTGTATGCCGCGGCGGCGGCGGTGCTGGCCAGTATTTACGAAGCCTCGCGTTAAGCACGTCGCTCGCCATGTCCCGCGCAATGACGCACTTTTCGCGCGAAAGAACCCTCACGCCCGCTTGGCGTACAAGCGCAGCACCAGCTCCGCTTCATGCCGCGACAAACCGCAGCGCGCCATCAGCTGATCAACGTCACTCCCTTCGCGCGCCAGATGCTGCGCGAGTTCGTAGGGACTGGCCGATGTCTGATTGCTTGGCGAACGTAGCGTGGTCATTTGCGCGGCGGGTATTTCGACCGAACGGCGCGGCGCCGGCGCGCGGTCGGTGCGCGTTTGCTGTTCTTCGAGTACGTCCAGCCGGTGATCGATTCGGTTGAGCGCGTTGACGACCAACAGCTCCGGCACACTGCCCCTGGCGGCATGTTTGACGGCCAGCGCGCGCTTGAGGTGATGCACTTGCAGCGCGAGCAGGACCACGGCGACCGTTTGCAGCGCAACGATGGCAAGCGTCACGACTTCAAGCGACATCTTTCAGCTCCCGGTCGAGACGACACAATTTCGGCACATCGAGCAAGGCGACAAATCCGCCCTGCCATCCCATCACCGCCTGCACGGGATCATCCGCGCGGCCGGAACGTATGGGGGGCGGCTCGATGGTTTCCACCTTCGGCTGCAGCAGCTCGCCTACCGCATCCACGCGCAAGCCGATGCGGTGGGATTGATGGGCGAACACTACGATGCGAACGTTGGCCGGATCGCTCACCGCCGTCACGTTCAGCCCCAGGCGGCGGCGTCCGTCCATCACTGGCACGATGTTGCCGCGCAGATGGCAAATGCCGAGTAGATCATCGGCCGCGCCCGGCACCGGTGTCGGCACGCAATCGCGAATGACTTCGCTCACGCGGCTCAGTAGCGCCGCATAGTGCTGGCCGTCCAGCTGGAACGACAACCACGGTTCGCGCGCGATGATTTCGAGGTTGGGAACAAGGCTCATGCGTGGGCGTCCTTGTTATTTATTGAGGTTCATGGAATGGGACACCGCCGCCTGCGGCGAGGTGACCAGCGCGGCGACCGGTGCCGCGATCGGCGTGATCACCGGCGTCGACGGCAGCGCGGGCGACGTTACCACCAACGGTGGCGTCGATACGGGTGCGGCCGGTTGCGCGGCTGCCGTGGCGGACGCTGTCGTCGCGTTCTGCGTAGCGTTCGAATCGTCGTCCGCATCGGCCGTCTGGTTGATCTGGTCGCTATTGGTATAGAAGCGGCGCGGCGCCGCCTTGTCGCTCAACACCACCACCAACACACGACGGTTTTTGTTGCGGCCTTCGGTGCTGTCGTTATCGGCGGCCGGACGATATTGACCCCAGCCCACGATACCCATGCGCTCCGGATCGACACCGTGCTCGGAGAAAAGCCGCGCCACGCTGGCGGCACGTGCGGCGGAAAGCTCCCAGTTGGATGGATAGACGGCCGTATTGATCGGCTTGTCATCGGTATAGCCTTCCACGCGCAACGGATTGGCGAATGGCGCGAGGATGTCACCCAGATTGGTCAGTATCTGCGTCGCCGAGGGCGAGAGCGTGGCGACACCGCTCGGGAACAGGATGTCCGTACGAATTTCGATTTCCAGCCAGTTGGGCGTACGACGCACCACCACCAGTTTTTTGTCGATCAGCGGTTGCAGCGCGTGCTCCACTTCGCTGCGGATGCGCTCGAGATTCTGCTGCTCGTCGCTGAGCTTGGTTTTGTTCTGATCCGTCGGTGTGCCCGGCGTACTGGCGGGCGTGGCGATATGTTGCGTGAGCACCGGCAACAGAATCTGTGCAAGCGGCGTGCGTGGAATCGGCGCCGGCTTGGTGGTCGGCACGGGCATGCTCGATTGCGGTGCATTGGGCGACAGCGGCTGGATCACCGCGCGTGAACCGTTGAATGCCGCGGAAATCGCCTGCGCCAGCGCGCGGTACTTGGTGGTGTTGACGCTGGACATCGCATACAGCACGACGAACAGCGCCAGCAGCAGCGTGAGCAGGTCCGCGTACGGAATCACCCATGCTTCGTGATTGGTGTGATCCTCGTGCTTATGCCGGCGTCTCATACCAGATAGCCCTGCAGCTTGCTTTCTATCTGCCGCGGGTTGTCGCCTTCGGCGATCGAGATCAGCCCTTCGATCAGGATTTCCCGCACCTGCGTCTGCTTGTTGATCAGCGATTTCAGACGCGCGCCGATCGGCAGCAAGAGGAGATTGGCCAGGCTGATGCCATAAATGGTGGCAACGAACGCAGCGGCGATGCCGTGGCCGAGCTTGGCCGGATCGGTAAGGTCGCGCATCACCGCCATCAGGCCGAGCACGGCGCCGATGATGCCCATGGTCGGGGAGTACACGCCGGCCTGTTCATACACCTTCGCGGCATGCAGATCGGCCTGCTCGCGCGTCTCCACTTCCAGTTCCAACACCGTGCGAATCGCCTCGGGCTCGCTGCCGTCCACCAACAGTTGCAAGCCTTTTTTTACCAGCGGATCGTTTTCCGCATCGATGTGCGACTCCAGTCCGAGCAGGCCTTGGCGGCGCGAAATTTCACTCCAGCCGATCACGCGGCTGATCAGATCGGACGGATGCAATTGCGGCGGCTTGTACACCATCTTCAGCATGCCAAGTGCACGCTTGAGCACCTTGCCCTGCGTATGCAGCAGTAACGCGGAGATAGTACCGATGAACACGATCACGAAGGCCGCGGGATTCCACAGCGCCGACACATCGGTGCCCTTGAGAATGGCGCCGACGATCAGCACGACGAAGGCGAGGATGGTGCCGATGATGCTTATGACGTCCATGTTGAAATACCTTTCGTGACGTCAAAGCCAGCTAGCTCCCTCCCCTGCGTGCAAGGGAGGGTCGGGGCGAGGTTGCACGTCATCCCACCCCAACCCTCCCCTGCACGCAGGGGAGGAAGCAGGTTCGATCGGATCGCGCGGGGCATCGCCATCACGCCGTCACCTTCAGCGCAGGGAGCAGGCCGCTGCCTTCTTGCGATAGCGCGGCAAGATCCAGCACCAATGCAAGCCGACCATCACCCGTCACCGTTGCGCCCGCCACACCTGGCACACCTTCAAACAACGGTCCCAACGGCTTGACCATGACGTCTTCGCGGCCAATCACCTCGTGCACAAGACAACCCAAGTGGATGTGGCCGACATGCAACACCACCACGTGGCGACCGGCCTCCCCCCGTACGCGCGCCCAATCGGCCAGATCGCCCAGCACCAGCGCACGCCCGCGATGCGCCGCCACGCGGCGGCCATCGAGCATGTGATCGTGCTGCGGATTCAGTTCGAACACTTCGCTGACATTGCCAAGCGGAAGCGCGAAGAGACGATCGCCCACGCGTACCATCAGTACCCGCAAAATCGCCAGCGTCAGCGGCACGGTGAGTTCCAGCGTGCTGCCATGACCCAGGCGCGATTGCACCTGCAAGGTGCCCCCGAGTTCGGCGACGCGTGTTTTCACCACGTCCATGCCGACACCGCGACCGGAGATATCGGAGATCGTGGCGGCAGTGCTGAAGCCGGGTCGGAAAATCAGTTCGTAGCATTCGACATCGGACAGGCGCGCAGCCTGCGTCGCGTCGATGACACCTTTCTCCACGGCTTTGCGACGAAGCACCTCCGGATCCATACCGCGGCCGTCGTCGCTCACCGAAATCACGATGCGCTCGCCGCGTTGGCTGGCCGATAGCGTGACTTTGCCTTTAGGCGATTTACCGGCGCGTTCGCGACCGGCCGGGTCTTCCAGGCCGTGATCGACCGCATTACGCAGCAAGTGGATCAGCGGATCGGCCAACGCTTCGACCAGGCTGCGATCCAGATCGGTATCTTCGCCTTGGGTAATCAGCTCAATGTCTTTGCCCAGCTGACGTGCCAAGTCGCGCACGATGCGCGGAAAGCGCTGGAACAATCGCCCCACCGGCTGCATGCGCATGCCGAGCACGGCGGTCTGCAAATCGTCGGAAACGCGATCGAGATCGCCGGCCATCGTCGCCAGCATTTCGTTATCGCTGCGCGAGGCAAGGCTCAGCAGGCGATTGCGCAGCAACACCAGTTCGCCAGCGCGGTTGACCAGTGTATCCAGGCGCGTGGTATCCACGCGCACCGTGCTTTCGGCGGCAGCTGGCTTAGTGGCCGTAGCGGGACGCGCCGCTTCAGCAGGCGCGGGTGCGGGCGACAATGCGGGCGCGGGGGAGGATGCCTGCGGTTGACCGGGCGCACTGCCTTTGCCGTGCAGGTTATCCAGCAGCGCTTCGAATTCGTCGTCGCTGATATCCTTCTTTTCTTCCACCGGATACGCCGTTCCAGGTGCGGCGCCTTTGCCGTGCAACGTATCGAGCAGGCTTTCAAATTCGTCGTCGTTGATGTCGTTCGACGTGTGCCTGGACGCACCCGGTGCGCCGCCTTGCCCGTACAAGGTGTCGAGCAACGCTTCGAATTCGGCTTCGATGGGGTCGGCGGAGCGCGTGGCCTTGGCCGCTGTCGCGGCGGCAGCGGCATGCTCCACCACCGGCTGCAAGCGCTTGAGCAACGCCGCTGGCGGCGGCGCCATCGCTTCGCCGTTGGCCAATGCGGCCATCATCCCATTGAGCAGGTCCAGCGCTTCCAGCAGCGCATCCATGTGCGCCGAATTCAGCACCAGCTTGACGTTGCGCGCGTCGTTGAGCAGCTCTTCGGCGCAATGGCATAACTGCACCATCGGCTCGATGCCCAGGAAGCCGGCCCCGCCTTTCACCGTGTGAAAGACGCGGAACACGGCATTGAGCAATTCGCGATCGTGCGGCGAGGCTTCCAGCTCGATGAGCTGTTCGCCCAGCCGTTGCACCAATTCCCCGGCTTCGACCAGGAAATCGTCGCGCAGCTCGCTGTCCAGATTCGCGTCCATCAAGGTGCGTCCTCGCGAACCGCGGCACGATTGGCGGGTGTGCGCCCTCCCCTGCGTGCAGGGGAGGGCTGGGGTGGGGTTGTCCGAGCTCGCACTGAAGCATCAACGCTGCACGAGAGGGCGGCCTTCACTCCACCCCAACCCTCCCCTACTGCACATAGGGGAGGGAGTTGTTCGCGGCCAGTCCCGGACATCTGCGGCATGCTCAGAACCCGAACTCGCTCAACAAGCGATCCACTTCGTCCTGGCTATGTACCTTCGTCACTTCCACCGGCGCTTCGCGTCCGGCCAGCGCGCCGGTGAGGCGCACCAATTCCAGCAGCGAGGATTCGACGCTCTCGATGAAGCTTACGACCTTCTTCACGCGCTGGCCGGCCAGATCCTGCCAGGACTGCACCAGCACCATGTCGTTGAGGCCTTCGCAACATGCACTGGCAAAGACCTGCGCCTGGCGTGCGAGTACGGCGGCCGGATCGGTTTCGCCGTTGTTGAAATCAAGCACGGCGTTGGCATTGTTGGACAACGCCTCGGCTTCCGGTCGGATGCGGTCGACGAAATCCAGGCTGCGGTGCGCGGCCTGTGCGCTCATCTCCAGCACTTCGGCCAGATGATTGCGTGCATCGACCATGCTGTCGGGCACGCCTTCGTTGGCCAGGTCGCTGCCGAGGCGGCACACGGCGCCGTGCAGGTCGCGTGCAAGCACGCCCAGCGCGCGGAACAGATGCTGTTCGCGCTGGCGCACCATGACATCCAGCGCTTGCTCGAAGGCAGCGCCGTCTTTGCTGTTGAGCAAATCCAGCACTTCGGCCGGAAGGTCATTGTCCATGGGTGCGGTCACGGCGTTCATGCGGAAGCTCCACTGGCGGCCAGGCGCTCGAAGATCTTGTCGAGCTTTTCTTTGAGCGTGATGGCGGTGAAAGGCTTGACGATGTAGCCGTTCACGCCGGCCTGTGCGGCGGCGATGATCTGCTCGCGATTGTTTTCGGCGGTGACCATAAGCACTGGCAGGCCCTTGAGCTTGGGCTCGGCGCGAATCGCCTGCAGCAGCTCGATGCCGGTCATGTTAGGCATGTTCCAGTCGGTCACGACCATGTCGAAACTGTTGGCTTTCAACATCGTCATGGCGTTATGGCCGTCATCGGCTTCCTGGATCAGCGGATTGCTGAAACCCAGTTCGACCAGCAGGTTGCGGACGATTCGCCGCATGGTGGAGAAGTCATCTACCACCAGGATTTTCATGTTCTTGTCCAAACACGTTCTCCAAAGACTTGAGACGAGGGGGAGGCGGGAAACGAGTGAGGTGCGAACCGTCGGTGGTCTTTCTTCCCTCGGAAGAAGGTTTCGCCGTTGATGGGTTTGGGCCGGCCTGGACGCGCCGCCGTGATCTCATCGCTGAACGAAGCCCTCTTCAGAAGGAAGAGGCATGCACCCGCCGGTGTACACAGCTGTGGATTGATAAAACGCGTTACCTGCTCCTTCTCGCTCGTTCGTTTGGATCAGCCGCGCCAGTCGCCCATGCGTGCGCGCAGACGGACCAAGGCCTGACCGTGGATCTGGCACACGCGCGATTCGGTCACGCCGAGCACCAGCCCGATTTCTTTGAGGTTCAATTCCTGTTCGTAGTACAGGGACATCACCAGTTGTTCGCGCTTGGGCAGCGTGCTGATCGCCTCGGCCAGTGCAGCGCTCAAGGTCTCCTGCGTGAAGCTGTCCGCGGGCCCGAGGTTGTCGTGGTCGACCACGTCCAGCGGACTGCCGTCGCCACCCTCGCCGTCGTCCGGCGTGGTGAGGCTGAGCAACCGCGCGCTGGTCGCGTCCGACAGCACCTGGTGATACTCCTCGGCGCTCATGCCCAGTCGCTTCATCACCTGGGCGCTGTCCGCATCGGCGCCGGTTTCGTTTTCGATCTGTCGCACCACTTCGGCGACTTCGCGCACTTTGCGATGCACCGAGCGGGGGGTCCAATCGGTGCGACGCAACTCGTCCAGCATCGCGCCACGGATGCGGATACCCGCATACGTTTCGAAGCTGGCCGCGCGATCAGTCGTGAAATTTCGCGCCGCCTCCAACAAGCCGATCATGCCTGCCTGCATGAGGTCTCCTACGTCAACGCTCGGCGGCAGGCGGCCCATCAAGTGGTAAGCGATACGCCGCACGAGCGGCGCATGCTTGCGCACCAGTTGGTCCGCATCCTCACGTTGCAGCTGCAGATATTCCGAAGCCACGTTCATCTCACCACCCCGCAGCCGGCGCGCTCTGGCCGCTGAAAAAGGCAATTCGGCCAAGGTCCGGGTACGCGGGTTTTCCCCATGTATCGACCGCACCTGCCAATTGCTTGAATCCCATCGCCGCGCGGCTGGATGGCCACAGGTCGACCACCGCGCCCTGGCGCCGGATCGCCTGCCGCAGCCACTCGTCGTGCGGCACCATGCCCATGTAATCGAGCGCCACGTCCAGGAAGCGACCGCAGACGCGCGCCAGTTTTTCGTACAGTTTTTTTGCGTCGCTCGCCTGGCGAACCATGTTGGCGACGATATGGAAGCGCCGCACGCCGAAGTCGTGGGCGAGAATCTTGATCAAGGCGTACGCATCGGTGAGCGAGGCCAGCTCATCGCACACCACGATCACCACGTCGTCGGAGGCGGCGGCGAACATCGCCACGTTGTCGGCCACGCCGGCAGCGCTATCCACCACCAGAACGTCCGGCGGTTGAATCAGATCGTCGAACGCGCGGATCACCGCCGCATGCTCGCCATTCACCATTTTTGCCAGGCGCCGGATGCCCGAACCGCCCGGGATCACCTTCAAACCATGCTGCGCGGGAATGATCAGATCCTGCAGCGTGCACTTGCCTTCCAGCAGGTGACCGATGTGGCGGCTGGGATTGAGGCCCAGTTGCACGTCCACATTGGCAACGCCCATGTCGGCATCGAGCAGCATCACATCGCGCCCCGCCATCGCCATCGCCATCGCCAGATTCACGGCTACCGTGGTCTTGCCTACACCGCCCTTGCCGCCGGCCACCGCGATGGTGCGCGTAGTGCGCGCACGCGGTACCACCGGACGCAGGCTTGCCGCCTGGTGGAACGCATCGAGTTCATCCTGCTGCGTCTGCGTGCGGGCGGTGGAGAACAGATTGTGCAAGCCTGCTGCTTGATTCACTTGCATTGCCTCGCTCATGGGTTACTGCCTGTGTGCTCTTGCTCCTCCCCCTGCTTGCCGGGGGAGGTTGGGAGGGGGTGAGCACTTGCTGAAACGCTCAACGCAAGTGCCCGACCCCACCCCGGCTCTCCCCTGCAAGCAGCGGAGGGCGCAAAAAATGCGGCGCGATAAAAATGGTTGGAATACTTGGCGTTCATAGCCCGGCCACCGCCATGCCGAAGCGTTCGGCCATGTCCAGGTCTTCGCCTGCCGGGCCGAGCCGGCGTTGCTGCTGCGCGGCGCGGCATACCAGTACGCGCGCGTCGGCGGCGCTGATGTCTTCGGGAACGCGTTGGCCATCGGTAACGCAATCGAGCGGAATACGGTGACGAATGAGTACCGACAGCAAGCCGCCCAGGCTTGGCGCTTCATCGAGTTTGGTGGCGATGCATACGCTCGGCCGCGCCGGCAGATAGGCGCGTACGGATTCATCCAGCGCCGTGGCTTGCGCGTTCGCCGCCAGCACCAGGCCGACGCGCAGCTTCGCCGCACCATGGGTGCCGGCTTCGCGCAACACATCCATTTGCTGTTGCAGGCGCGGATCGTTGCCGGAAACACCGGCCGTATCGACCAGCACCGTGTGATGGTCGCGCAGCAGATGCAGTGTCTGCGCCAGCCCGGCCGCGTCGTACGCCGGATAGACGCGAACGCCGAGCAGGCGGCCGTAATGTTCGAGCTGCGCGGCGGCACCGATGCGGTAATGATCGGTGCTGACCAGCGCAACCTTGGTCGGGCCGTGATGCATCACCGCGCAGGCGGCAAGTTTGGCGATGGTGGTGGTCTTGCCCACGCCGGTGGGACCCAGCAGCGCGGTGACGCCGCACACATCCGCCAGGCCGCGACCGCTCACTTTCAGGCTGCGGCTGAGCAAACCCAGTGGCAGATAACGCGCCTGGTCGGCGTTGATGTCTTCGGGCAGTTCGTCGATGAGCTGACGCGCCACATCGGTATCGATACCCAGGCGCGACATGTCGCGCAGCACGCGCGCACGCATCGGGCTGCGGCGCTCCATGTCGTTCCACGCCAGGCTGGAAAGTTGCTGTTCGAGCAATTGACGCAGACCGCCGAGCTCGTTGCGCATGCGCGCCGCTTCCAGTGCCTGCTGCTCGATCACCGGCTGCAGCGCGGCGATCTCGCTGGTCGGCAACGGTGGTGGCGGCGGCGGGATCGCGGCGCGCGCTTCCTTCGCGGGTATTTCTCTGGCGGGCGGTTCCTTGGCGACGTCTTTGCTGCGGTCTTTGACGGTTTCTTTCAGCGCGTCCTTCACGGGCGGGCGCGTCGGCGCGGGCGACGGTGCCGGCGTAGCTGCCGGTGTGTTGACGCGCGCGGCTTCGCGCATCAGCGCTTCGTCGTAATCAACGGCGGCGATGATTTCGATGCCTTCTTCCAGGCGGCGGGTGGAAAGGATCACCGCGTCGGCCCCTTGCTCGGCGCGTACATCGCGCATGGCCTGGCGCATGTCGGGGGCGAGGAAGCGTTTGATTTTCATAGGGTGCTCCCGCCCTCGGCAACGGATGTTGCGCGCGGGCACCGCTTCATAATCACGCTGTTAGTCGCCATCCGATACTCCAACTTATCCTGCTGATCAAACGCCTTCGTAGTGATGTAGAAAAAAGTGCTTCCTGCCCTTTTTTCTACTTCGATGAATCAAGCACGAGTGCTTGATTCACGGCGGGCCATCCGTGGCCCGCGGACGTTGCCGACGTTGTCGTCAACGTCCAATCGCCTGCACCAATCGCACACGGCGGTTATCCGGTACCTCGTTGTAGGCCAGCACATGCAGGTTCTGAGCCACGTGGCGTGTGAAGCGCGAAAGCCACGGACGCAGTTGCGGTTGCACCAGCATCACCGCCGGTTCGCCGTTCGACTCCTGCCGCCGCGCCGCTTCGGCGACGCTTTGCTGCAGGCGATCGGCGAGCCCCGGTTCCACGGCGGCGCCGGCGGCGCCGCTGCTTGAGAGGGATCCGAGCAAGATCTGTTCCAACTCCGGAGCGAGCGTCAGCACCGGGATTTCCGTGCCCAAACCGGCGATTTCCTGGACGATCTGGCGGCCCAGCGACACGCGCACGTAGGCCGTGAGGGCGCCAGGATCCTGACTCTGGCCCGCGTGCTCCGCCAAAGACTCGACGATGGTGCGCATGTTGCGCACCGGCACCCGCTCGGCCAGCAGGTTTTGCAGCACTTTCACCACCACACCCAACGACAGGCGCTTGGGCACGAGGTCTTCCACCAGCTTGGGCGCAGTCTTCGCCAGGCGGTCCAGCAGCTGCTGCACATCCTGGTGGCCAAGCAGCTCGTGTGCGTGGCTCTGCAGGATGTGCGACAGATGCGTGGCGATCACCGTGGCCGGATCGACCACCGTATACCCCAGCGCCTGCGCGTGATCGCGCTGGTTGTTTTCGATCCACACCGCTTCGAGGCCGAAGGCGGGATCGCGCGTGGCAACGCCTTGCAGCGTGCCATGCACGCGACCGGGATTGATGGCGAGATGCCGCTCGGTGTACACCTCCGCCTCGCCCATCGGCACGCCCATCAGCGAGACGCGATACGCATTGGGGCCGAGGTCCAGGTTGTCGCGAATGTGCACGGCGGCCATCAGAAAGCCCAGCTCCTGCGACAGTTTGCGGCGCACCGACTTGATGCGCGCCATCAACTCGCCGCCCTGGTTCGTATCCACCAGCGGAATCAGGCGATACCCCACTTCCAGGCCGACCGGATCGACACTGGTGACATCCTCCCAGCCAAGCTCCAGGCGCTCGGTGGGCGCCGGGGGGGGCAACGCTTCGGCGGAGGCTTTGGCCTGGCGTTCCTTGGCCTCCTTCTCGCGCTTGACCATCAACCACGCCGCACCGCCACACACCGCGCCAAGCAGCAGGAACGCGATATTCGGCATGCCGGGCACCAGGCCCATCGTTGCCAGCACCACGCCAGCCACCGCCAGCGCGCGCGGCTGCGCGAACACCTGCCCCACCACCTGCTTGCCCATGTCCTGCGACTTGGACACGCGCGTGACGATCACGGCGGTGGCAATCGAAATCATCAGCGCCGGCACCTGTGCCACCAGACCATCGCCGATGGTGAGCAAGGTGTACGTGCGCGCTGCTTCCCCGGCGCTGAGGCCGTGCTGCAGCACGCCGACGAAGAATCCGCCGACGATATTGATCAGGAGGATCAGGATGCCCGCGGTCGCGTCGCCGCGTACGAATTTCGACGCACCGTCCATCGAGCCGTAGAAATCCGCTTCTTCGCGCACTTCCTGGCGGCGTTCGCGCGCCTGTTCCTGCGTCAGCAGACCGGCGTTGAGATCGGCGTCGATCGCCATCTGCTTGCCGGGCATCGAATCCAGGGTAAAGCGCGCTGTCACTTCCGACACGCGCGTGGCGCCTTTGGTGACCACCACGAAGTTGATGATGGTCAAGATCGCGAATACCACCAGGCCGACGGCGAAGTTGCCGCCGATCACGAACTCGCCGAACGCCTCGATCACCTTGCCCGCCGCGCCTGCGCCATCATGGCCGTGCAGCAGGATCACGCGGCTGGATGCGATGTTCAGCGCCAGCCGCAACAAGGTACCCAGCAGCACCACCGTCGGAAACGCGGCAAATTCCAGCGGCCGCATCACGTACACCACCGCCAGCAGAATCACCAGCGACAACGCAATGTTGAAGCTGAAGAGAATGTCCAGCACGAAGGGCGGCAGCGGCAACATCAGCATCGCCAACATCGCAAGCATCACGATCGGCGCGCCGGCACCGCGCCGGCTGGCTTGCTTGAAGGTATCCAGAACGCTTGCGGTAGCCATGCGTGGGGCCTTATCGAATCGAATTACGGTTGGCGATACCGGCCCTGCAGGTCGGGATCGACCTCTGGCCGGGGCACATCGGGATTGGGGCCACCGCGTTCGGTGGCCTGCTTGAGCTGATAGACGTAGGCGAGAATCTGCGCCACCGCGACGTACAACGCGGACGGAATTTCATGGCCGATGTCAGTAGTGGCATACAGCGCGCGTGCCAGCGGTGGCGCTTCCACCAGCGGAATGCGGTGTGCATCGGCGACCAGGCGAATCTGCATGGCAAGCACATCCAGTCCCTTCGCCACCACGCGCGGTGCACGCATGCGCGCGTCGTCGTAGCGCAATGCCACCGCAAAGTGGGTGGGGTTGACGACCACCACGTCGGCCTTGGGCACTTCCTGAATCATGCGCCGGCGCGCGATCTGGTACTGCATCTGGCGCACGCGGCCTTTGAGCTGCGGGTTGCCTTCGGTGTCCTTGTGCTCGTCTTTCTGCTCTTGCTTGGACATGCGATGGCGACGCTCGTAATCGAAGCGCTGCCATATGCCATCGAGACCGCCGATCACACCGAGAATCACCGCAAACAGCAAGGCCGCATGCGCCACCAGCGAAAGCGCGTGGGCGACACCGCTGGCGATCGTCTCGTGCCCTGTCGCCATCACGTCCGCTTCGTCGTGACGCAGCAGCAGCACCAGCGCCAGGCCGATGAAGCCCACCTTCAACAAGGATTTGGCCAGCTCGATCAGGCCATTGAGTGAAAACAGACGGCCAAACCCCGCAATGGGATCGAGTCGTTCGAAGTTGGGTATCAACGCTTCCGAACTGAAATTGAAACCGCCGATCAGCACGGTCGAGCCAACCGCGGCCAGCATCGTGGCGCCGAACACCGGCAACAGCACCGCGAGTATGTCGCCCATCGCTGCATGCAGCGCACGCGACATCAGCGCGTCGCTGAACAACGCATCACGCGAATAATCCAGGCCAAGCCCGTAGATGTGGCGCATGTGCGCATAGATGCTGGAGCTATAAGAAAGCAGGATGCTTGCGCCGGCCAGCACCACCATCGCACCGGACAGATCCTGCGAGCGCGGAACCTCGCCTTTATCGCGGGCTTCCTGAAGGCGTTTTTCTGACGCTCGTTCGGTGCGGTCTTCATTTTCGGTTTCGGCCATGGCTTATGCCTCCTCGCCATGCGCAACACGAACGAAAATTTTCATGGCCGTCATTCCCGCGCACGCGGGAATCCACGTCGCTCCAGTGCAAAAGGCAACAATGGATTCCCGCTTGCGCGGGAATGACGGCCAATGTGGGTTGAGGCGCATATGCATCATCAAAGCCCCACCAAATGCCGCATCACGTCCCAGCCCGCCGCCTGCAGCGCCGTATATGCCGACGCCATGCCGCGCATCGCTAGCCACAGCGCAATAAAACCCATGCAAATGCTGATCGGAAAGCCAACGGCGAACAGATTCATCGACGGCGACGCGCGGCTGGTGGCAGCAAAGCCGATATTCACCAGCAACAACGCCGTCATCGCGGGCAAGGCCACGCGCAGCGCGCCGGCAAACAGATCGCGGCCCGCCATCACGATCGTCCACAAGGTGTGATCGTTCACGCCGGTCATGCCGGGCGGCACGCTGTGGAAGCTGTCTGCCAGCAAGGCGATCACCTGCAAATGGCCGTCCATCGCCAAGAACAACAGGCTCACCATCACCAGATAGAACTGACCCAGCACTGGCGAACTGGTGTTGCTCATGGGACTGATCATTTCGGCAAAACCTAGACCCATGCTCTGCCCGACCAGGATGCCGCCATACGAAACCGCCTGGAACACCAGTTGCAGCACGAAACCGATGCCGCCGCCGATCAGCATCTGCATGACCATCGTCGCGACACCGGATGCACTGAACAGATCCATCTGCGTGGGCGCCAGCGGCGACAACACCATCGTCAATACGAGGATCAACGCGACACGGATGCGCGCCGGCATCACGGTAGCGTTGAAGATCGGCGCCACCAGGCAGAAGCCGCTTACGCGACCCAGCGCCCAGAACATGCCGGACAGCCAGTGGATCAGCGTGGCCAGCTCGATCGTCATTTGATCGCGTCCGGCAGCCCGACAATGACGTCGTGGGTGAACTGCACCAGCGTGTGCAGCATCCACGGCCCCACCAGCAGCCCGACCGCCGCCATCGCCAGCAATTTGGGGATGAAGCTCAACGTCATTTCATGGATTTGCGTGGCCGCCTGGATCACGCCCACCAGCAGGCCCACCAGCAATGCGGTGAGCAGCAGCGGGGCGGCGACGAGCATGCCGATGTAGAGCGCGTGCTGGCCGAAGTGGATGATCCATTCGGGTGTCATGCGCCGCACTCCGGCACGGTGTTCGCGCTCGTCATGTGTAGAAACTTCCGGCAAGCGTTCCCACCAATAGCGACCAGCCATCCACCATCACGAACAACATGATCTTGAACGGCAGCGAGATGATCGTCGGCGATACCATCGCCATGCCCATGGACATCAGCACGCTCGCCACCACCACGTCGATCACCAGGAACGGGATGAACAGCAGAAAACCCATCTGGAAGGCGGTTTTCAGCTCGCTGGTAACAAATGCCGGCATCGCCACGCGGAACGGCACGTCATCCTTGCTGGCGTAAGGTTGTTCCTTCGCCAGGCGCGTGAAGAGCTGCAAGTCCGCATCGCGCGTCTGGTCCAGCATGAAATGCTTGAACGGCGCGGCGGCAGCGGGAATGGCGACATCCGCGCTGATCTGATGATCCATATACGGCTTCACGCCGTCCTGATACGCACGATTGAGTACCGGCGACATCACGAACAGCGTCAGGAACAAGGCCAGCCCCAGCAATACCTGGTTGGGCGGCGTCGATTGCGTGGCGAGCGCCTGACGCAGAAAGCTGAGCACGATGATGATGCGCGTGAACGAGGTCATCATCAGCAGTACCGCGGGCAGCACGCTGAGCACGGTCATCAGCGCGACGACTTGCAGCGAGAGGCTCCAGTTCTGGCCACCGCCCGCGTTTTGCACGGTCAGTACGGGAATGCCGGCCGACTGGGAAAGCGGCGCGATGGGGGCGATGGGTGTGATGGGACTGGAGGATGTGGAAGTTGTCGTGGTTGTCGCGGCATGAACCCCGAACGACGTCAGCGCAAGCATCAACATCATCGCGACAGTGCAGAGAAAGCGCCATGCCCGGTCACCCCGGCGAACGCCGGGGCCCAGTGCCTTGCACGCCGCGAAGTCGCTGGAGCCCGGCGTTCGCCGGGGCGACGAAGGATGGGACATCATGGTTGAAAGTGTGATCATGACTTGCGCCCCAGCCGGCTCAACAACTCCGCAAACGGCGGAAGCGGTGCAGGCGCAGGTGTCGTTTCTACCGGTACCGTGCCTTCATAGACATGCAGTGCACGCACGCCACCGGCGCCGACGCCTACCAGCAAACGCTTGCCGTCGGCTTCGATCAGCAACACGCGTTCGCGCGTGCTGACGGGCATGCTTTCGATGCACCGCAAGCGTCGGCCACCGCCGAACTGCCGCG
This sequence comes from Dyella monticola, assembly GCF_003363155.1. Lineage (GTDB taxonomy): Bacteria > Pseudomonadota > Gammaproteobacteria > Xanthomonadales > Rhodanobacteraceae > Dyella_B > Dyella_B monticola. The sequence continues at coordinate 17,103 of NZ_QRBE01000004.1, forward strand.
ACTGCAAACGGCGCGTCAGCCATGCTGCCGCGAAGATCAGCGCAACGATCGCGCCCAGGCTCAACATCACGCGGATCAATTCGCCGGTCACGTTGATATCGGGCACGCTCGCCACCGGCGCGCGCGCCAGCATGTCATGCATCGTGCTCATCTCAGCTTGCGGACCCGTTCGGCCGGACTGATCACGTCGGTGAGACGGATACCGAACTTTTCGTTGATCACGACGACTTCGCCATGCGCCACCAGCGTGCCGTTGACGAACACGTCCAGCGGTTCGCCCGCAGCGCGATCCAGTTCCACCACCGAGCCCTGGTTGAGCTGCAGCAGATTGCGGATGCTGATGCGAGTGCGGCCGACTTCCATCGCCAGTGTCACCGGTACATCGAGGATCATGTCCAGGCTGACATCGGCCTTTTCGCCGCCGCCTTCGTTCAAGGCGTCGAATTCGAGGCGTTGCTCGCCGGACTTGGGTGCGCCATTCACGCTTTGAGTGCTCATACGATTTTTTCGGGTGCGAAGTCTAAGGAGGGAAGCGGCGCGCGACGTCCGGCCGCGTTTCGATAACGCACCGCATAGCGGCCGTTGGTTTGGCCGTATTGGCCTCGGAAAATCGGTACGTCTTCGGCGAAGACGGTGGTGGCGTCAGGCAGGTTGATCGGAATCACGTCACCGATACGAAGACTCAGGAATTCGCCGATGGTGAGCCGGGTTTCCAGCAGCATCGAGCTCAGCTCCACTTCCGCATCCATGACTTCGTCATGCAGGCAGTGGATCCATCGCTCATCGCGCTCACCCATGCGATCGCTTTGCACGCCGGCGTCGAGCATGGTGCGGATCGGCTCCACCATCGCGTACGGCAGCGTGAGGTGCACTTCGCCGCCGCCACCATCGAGCTCTACATGGAAGCGCGATACCACCACCGTCTCGGTCGGGCTGACGATGTTGGCGAACTGCGGGTTGATCTCGGAATTGATGAATTCGAACTGCACCGGCATGGCCGGCGCCCAGGCCTCGACCATGGCCACGAACACTTCGGCCAGGAGGATCTGGATCACGCGATTTTCGGTGGGCGTGAAATCGCGACCCTCGATGCGCGCGTGATAGCGGCCATCGCCGCCGAAGAAGTTGTCGATCACGGTGAAGACCAGACGCGGCTCCATCACCGCCAGCGCGGTACCGCGCAACGGCTTGACCTTGACCAGGTTGAGATTGCTCGGCACGTTCAAGCCGTGCACGTATTCGCTGAACTTCTGCATCTTCACGCCCAACACGGATACTTCGCAGGTCTTGCGCAGTACGCCGAACAACTGTGTGCGAAAGAAACGCGCGAAGCGGTCGTTGATCATTTCCAGCGTGGGCAGGCGTCCGCGCACGATGCGGTCCTGCTGGGTGAAGTCGAAATCCAGCACCGAGCCCGGCGGCGGCGGGAGGTCGCTTTCGGTTTCGATCTGGCCGCCGTCGACGCCATTGAGCAGCGCGTCGATTTCTTCCTGGGAAAGCAGATCGCTCATCGAACGTCCCCTTACTGCATCACGAAGCTGGTGAAGTAAAGCGCCTCGACATCCGGCTTGCCGGTTTTGTCGGCGACGATCTTGCGCACGGCATCCAGCGCCTGGTCCTGCAATTTCTTCTTGCCCGCGGTATCGCTCAAGGTGGCGTAGGTCTGACTGCTGAACAGCATCACCAGCGCGTTGCGGATCACCGGGTCGCTGTCTTTCATCGCTTGCACTGCGACCGGATCGTGGGTCATCACCGTCACGCCGACCTGCAGGTAGCGGGTGGAATCCTGGTCCTGAAAATTCACCACGAAGGCCGGATCCAGCGGCAGGAACAACTCGGGCGTCTTGGGCGCCTGCGCGGCCGCCGCGCTGCCTTTGCCGGAACCATGCATCAGCACGTAGCCACCACCGCCGCCAAGCAGTATCAGGGCGGCAACGATCATCATGATCGTGCGCCCACCGCTTCGCTTCTTCACTGCAGCGGGTGCCGCTTCGTCGTCAAAATCTTCGGCGTTAGCCATGAACAATCCCAATTCCCATGAAAGGTTCGATGCTGCGCTCGCTGCCAAGCGCGCTTTTTCATAGGAGTTTTAGCAAGCGCCGTGCCACGCCCGGGAACCGCATAACAGCGCGGTTTCAAGCGTGCGCGGCGACGATTGGGCGGCGTTTTATTGACGCGTGCCGAAATCGAGGCGCATGCGGGCGTGTGTCGATTCCGACACCCGTCATGCGAATGACGCGCAAAAAAAAGCCCCTCCTGCCGGGCAAGCAGGAGGAGCGAGGAGACACGGTTGAATGCGTTGTCTGCTGCGCTCAGGCGAAGGCATCCACCAGACCCAGCGCGACACGCGCGGCGGTGGGCAGGTGTGACTCGACTGCGTCGGCGATGTCGTCGGATGCTGACTGCGACTGGCCTTGTTGACCTTGCTGCGCGCCCGACTGCTGCTGCGCATGCTGTCCCACCGAGGTATGCCCCAACGACAGGCCCTGGCCGCCCAACATGTGGTTGAGCTGGGCCAGACTCTGCTGCACGGCGGCGGTAGTGGCGGGATGTTGCGTCATGAATGTGACATCCACGCGACCATGATCCACGCTTACTTTGACATCGAGCGGACCCAGGTCCTGCGGATTCAGACGAATCTGCGCCTGCTTCACGTCCTGGCCGCTGAGCCAGGTGATCTGCTGGCCAAGTTCCTTGGCGAAACCAGAAGAACCCACCGGCGCATCCGTGGAGAGATTGTGCGTGCCGGTAGCCGGGGTGCTGGGTGCCGTCGCAGTGAGATTGCCCAGCGCGGCGATATCCGACGTGCTCTGCGACGAACTGCTCGCGGAGGCGCCAGCGCCAGCATGCGCGAGGTTGGCGATGCTGCCTGCAAGCGCCTGCGCGGCATTGCTGGCGCCTTGCGATGAAGTACCCGCATCCGTGGCGGTGCCTGCGTTGGCCGCGTTCGCGTCGGGAGCGCCCGTGCTGGCATTGGCGTTCGCACTGCCGCTGTCACTCTGCGCGGCGAGGGATGAGGATTCGGCACCCTTGCCGTTGGCGGTCGTGCCCTTTACCTGCGCGACGTTGGCGTTGCTACCGCCACCTGTACTTGCTGTCGCGCCGCTCGCAACCACCGGCAACGGCATCGCGACCATGCTTGCGGCCGCGTTTGCCGCTGCGGCGTTCGGATGCGCTGGGACGGGCTGCTTGGTATTCGACGGCGTGGACGGTTTTGTCGTCGTGGGCGATGCGCCATCGACATGCGTATCGCCGCTGGATTGATCGATCAGGCTGAGCACGGCGCTGGCAAGCGTGTTGGCACCGGTGCTGGCGCCAGCATTCGCGTCGACGGCGATGCCTTCATTCGCCTGGTCCTGCGCGTTCGCATTGGCAGAGACGAGATTGGTACCCGGCGTGCCGCTCGTGGTCGGCGTGCCGGTGGGTTGTGCATTGTCGCTGGCATCGCCCTGTCCACCTGCAGCGCCCTGCGCGGCACCGGAAGAGGCCTGTTGCTGCTGGCGCTTGGCCGATTGCAGGTGCGCGTTGAAACTGGTGCCGTTGCTCTGAGCTTGGGCATTGGCCGGCTGTGGCGAGCCGCCCGATGAGGTCGGGGCGGGGGCCGGTACGGCGGGTAACGGGCTGGCGCTCATGCGCGGGTTCCCTGTGATGGCGTAGTGACCTGAAAAGACAGGCAAGAACCACGCCAGCGGACCCCTCCTACGGCGTGCCGCGCCGGCGATGCTGTATGCGCTCGTCCACTTCCGCCTGCTCCAGCCGCTGCTCGCGTTGTTCTTCCTGGTTACGCAGCCGGTCGACCACGGTGCCCAGCGCGTTTTCGCGGGCATGCGCCTGCAGCCAGCGTTCGCGCGCGGCATTCACCTGGCGCTCCAGGCGTTCGATCAGCCGACTTTGCTGCACGATGGCCTGATCGACGCGTTCGACAAATTGTTGACGGTTGAGCAGCGCGCTTACCGTCAGTCCACCGCCACTGACACCATAATCGGCGCGGTAACGTTTGAGCTCTTCAATCTGCTGCTCGGCATGCGCCAGTTTCTGCTGCTGTTCGGCAAGACGCTGCAAGGCGTCTTTCTGGCGACGCTGCGCCTGGTCCACGGCAGGCTGGAGTCGTTCCGAACGCGATGGCATCAAGGGGTCTCCGCCAGGTCACTGATCAAGGTTGATTGAGCACGTCGACCAACCGGGTTTGCGCGGTGCGCAGCTCCACCGGCTCGTCCACTTCCTGCTGCAGGAACTTGGACAGGCGCGGCCACATGGCGATGGCCTGGTCGACCTGCGCATCGGACCCTTTTTGATATGCGCCGACCGCGATCAGATCCTGGCGCTGGCGATACGCCGAGTACACCTGGCGAAAGCGCTGCGCGGCGCGCATCTGTTCTTTGGAGACGACGGCCGGCATCACGCGGCTGATCGACGCTTCGATGTCGATCGCCGGGTAATGCCCCGCTTCGGCGAGATCGCGCGACAACACGATATGGCCGTCCAGGATCGCGCGCGATGCATCGGCGATGGGATCGTGGCGATGGTCGTCACCCTCGGTGAGCACCGTGTAGAACGCGGTGATGGAACCACGCCCCTGGGCATCATTACCCGCACGCTCCACCAGCGCGGGCAACAACGCGAATACGGACGGCGGATAACCCTTGGTGGCCGGCGGCTCGCCAATGGCCAACGCAATTTCGCGCTGCGCCTGCGCATAACGCGTGAGCGAATCCATCAGCAGTAACACGCGCTGGCCGCGATCGCGGAACCATTCGGCGATCGCCGTGGCATATTGCGCGCCACGCAAACGCTTCAAGGGCGGTGCATCGGCCGGCGCAGCCACGATCACGGCGCGTTCGCGGCCTTCGATGCCCAGCGTGTGTTCGACGAATTCCTTCACTTCGCGCCCACGTTCGCCGATCAACCCTACTACCACGACATCGGCGTCGGTGTAACGCGTCATCATGCCGAGCAAGGTGGATTTACCGACGCCGGAGCCCGCGAACAGGCCGATGCGCTGGCCGCGTCCCACCGTCAGCAGGGCGTTGATGGCGCAAACACCAGTATCCAGCGGTGTGTCGATCGGTTTGCGCGCCATCGGATTGATCGGCTCGCGCTTGAGCGCGGCATGGTTTTCCGCGCGCAGCGGACCGGCACCGTCCAGCGGCAAGCCGTCGGCGCCGACTACGCGTCCAAGCAAGGCGTCACCCACCGGCAAGCCGGCGACATGGGAACACGGGCGCACGCGCGCATTCGGCAGCACGCCGTGCATTTCGGTGACCGGCATGAGCAGCAGACGTTCGTCGGCGAAACCGACCACTTCGGTATCCAGCGCCGTACCGTCGGCCGCATCGACCATGCAACGCGCACCCATCGGCGCTTCGCAGCCTTCGGCTTCCAGCGTCAATCCGACCACGCGGCGCAAGCGCCCTTCCACCGTCAGCATCTGCGCGGTGGCTACGCGTTGCGCGCGCAGGGCAAGCTGTCGGCGCCAGCGTTGCTGCCGGGTGGCGGCATCGATCATTCGGCGGTCTCGCCGTTTTCGTCAGCCAGTTCCTCGCCGATCACCGCGTCGACCACCGCCGCCAGGCGCGTGGTGACACGTGCATCCAGGCGCGAGCGCGCGCTTTCCAACACGCAATCGCCACGCTTCAACGCAGGGTCCGCGCCGAAGCGCCAATGCGGCTCGGCGGCGCCGAGTTCGTGCAGAAGATCCATGTCGGCGGGGTTCACCCACACACGCAGTTCGCGCGTGGCCGACGGCAATGCAGCGGCCGCTTCGCGCACGGCGCGCTCGATCAGCGAAGGATCCAGTTGCAATTCGCGCGTTATCACGCGACGGGCGATGACGGTGGCGAGCAATGCGAGTTCACGTTCAACCGTTTCGTCCATCGCACCGAGTGGGCGCGCGGCGGCGGTGCAGATAGCGTCCAGTCGCGCCAATCGTTCCTCGAGCTCTTTTTTGGCAGCTGCACGGCCTTCGGCGAGACCCGCGGCATAACCCTCTTCACGCGCCTGCCGTTCGATTTCTTCCAGTTCGTAGACGGTCGGGCCAGGCGGTTGCGCAGGCTCTGGCGCGGTCGCTTCAGCGCCGACCGACGGCGGCTCCCAGCGGTCGAAGCCAGCAATGGTTTCGCGGTTGAGGATGCCGGGCATCAATGCACCTCACGCAACAACTCCCTCTCCTGCACGCAGGGGAGGGTTGGGGTGGGGTTGCTCGCGCTTGCGTTGTTGCATGACATCGTCGCCAGATTGGGGGCTTCACCCCACCCTGCCCCTCCCCTGCTAAACGTAGGGGAGGGAACTGGCATGTGGTTGCGCGGCAAGGACGCATTTGCCATCACACAAACTCATCGCCGGCGGCCGACAGGGTGATCTGCCCCGCATCGGCCAGCTTGCGCGCAAGCTGCAGCACTTCTTTCTGCGCGGCATCCACTTCGCTGAGCTTGACTGGGCCTTTCACTTCCAGGTCGTCGCGCAGCATGTCGGCGGCGCGCTTGGACATGTTGGCGAAAATCTTTTCGCGTACCGACGGTTCGGAGCCCTTCAGCGCCACGATCAGGCGTGCGGAGGGCACTTCGCGCAACAGCGTCTGCATGCTGCGATCGTCGATGTCGGCCAGATCGTCGAACACGAACATCAATTCTTCGATCTTGGTGCCGAGGTTGGCGTCCTGGGTGCGGATCGCGGTCATCAGTTCGGCTTCGCGCGAGGTTTCCATCGCGTTGAGAATGTCGGCCGCCGCTTTCAAGCCGCCGACCGTGGCCGATTTCAATTTCGTCGACGAGCCGGAAAACTGGCGCTCCATGATTTCGTCCAGCTCGTTGAGCGCTTGCGGCTGCACACCGTCGAGATTGGCGATGCGCATCACCGCATCGCTGCGCACGCGCGGCGAGAGATAGCCGATGACTTCGGCGGCCTGGTCCGGCTCCAGATGCGCCAGCACCAGGGCGATGATCTGCGGATGTTCCATGCCGATCATTTCGGCGATGGCGCGGCTTTCCATCCACTTGAGCGACTCCAGGCCCTTGGTGGAACGGCCCAGCAAAATGCGATCGATCAGGCTGCCGGCCTTGGTTTCGCCCAAGGCGCTGACCAGCAACTTGCGGATGTATTCCTCAGTGCCGACGCCGAGCGCGGTCTGGCGACCGATGTCGTCGTTCAAGCGGTTGAGCACCTGATCGACCTGATCGCGCGAGATATTGCTGAGCGTGGCCATGGCCGTACCGACGGCCTGCACGTCGCGCGCGCTCAGATGCCTAAGCACCTCGGCGGCGTCCTGCTCGCCCAAGGTGAGCAAGAGAATCGCCGCGCGCTGTGCGCCATTGGGGGCGTTGTGGTCAGCTGCCATCCTCGCCCACCCAGTTCATCACGACTTGCGCGACTTGTTTGGAATTTTCCTGCGCCAGCTTGCGCGCGGCGCCGATCTTTTGTTCGTACGCCATGCTCTGGATCTGCGGCGAGGTGATGCGCACCGGATCTTCACGCTCATCGTCGGCGATGCGCACGGAAACGGTCGGCACGGGACCCGCCAGCGCCGGCATCGGCTCGGGCGCGCGCAGCAGACCTTTCAATAGCGGACGCAGCAAGCCGAAGGCGATCAGCACGGCAATGAGAATGCCTGCGCCCTGCTTGATCAGATCCAGCATGCCAGGCCGCTCCCAGAACGGTTGGGCAGCGGGTTCGGCGGTGTCGACCGGCGTATCGGAGAAGGCCTGGTTGATCACGCTTACGCTATCGCCGCGCTGCGCATCGAAGCCGACCACGTTCTTGGTGAGATCGGTCAGATGCTGCAGCTCCTGAGCAGAGAGTGGAATGCTCTTGCCTTTGCCGTCGGGCGCGGGCTGGTTATCCACCACCACGGCGACCGTCATGCGCACCAGGCGGCCGGCGGGATCGCTCACATGGCTGATGGTGCGACCCAACTCGTAGTTGCGGGTAGAACTGGATGAGGTATCGGTGGGCGTGGATGCCGTCTTGGTGGCGTTGCTTGCCGTGGCATTGGCGGCCGGCGGCGTGCCTGCATTGGGCTTGGCGGCAGTGGGTTGCGCCACGGTGTTCGGCGGTTGATTGCTTAGCGCGCCGGCGACTTCGCCAGCGCCACCGTCGTCGTGTTTCTGTTCGCTGCTGGTCTGCTCGCTGCGCAGCGCGGGGTTGGCGCCGTCGTAGCTTTCACTGGCTTTTTCGGTCTGGCTGAAATCCAGTGCCACATCCACTTGCGCACGCACGCGGCCTTCGCCCACCAAGGGTGTCAGCAGGTTTTCGATGCGTTGCGCGTAGCTGTTTTCCATCATCGTGGCCAGGCGCATGCGTGTATCGCCCACCGCGCCGGGGCTGTCGGGATCGGAGACCGTGAGCAGCGTGCCTTCCTGATCGACCACCGACACTTGCGAGGGATCCAGATCCGGCACGCTGGCCGACACCAGGTGCACGATCGCCTGCACCTGACTGTTGTCGAGCTGGCGGCCGGGATACAGCGTCAACAGCACCGATGCGCTGGCCGGATGATTGTCGCGAATGAACGCGGACGTCTTGGGCAACGCCAGGTGCACGCGCGCGGCGCGCACGAACTGCAGGCCGGCGATGGTGTTGCCGAGGTCCGTTTCCAGCATCTCGCGGTAATGCGTGCTTTCGGCCAGGTCACTCATGCCGAACGGCGAATCGCTTTGCGGCATCGTGGCGCCGGCGGTACTGCCTTGCGGCAGGCCCTGGGCGGCGAGCTTGATGCGCGTATCGGCGAGCGCGTCGGCCGGTACGGAGATGGATGCACCATCGGCACCAAGACGGAACGGTGTATTGCTGGCCTGCAGGGCTTGCGTCACCGCCGCGGCATCTTTCGGATCGAGCCCCGCATACAACAATGCGAAGTTGGGGCCGCGCGACCAGAGCACGATGCCCACGCCAAGCGCAACGGCAGCGGCAACACCCACCAGCGTCAGGAGCAGGCGCGTGGTGGGGTTGCGCAGCAGCATCTTGAGCTGATCCGGGCGCGAATTGGCAGGTGTGGGCAGGGTGTCGGCCATGGGGATTCGTCAGGAGTTATGCGATGACTCCCTCTCCGCTTCGGAGAGAGGGTTGGAGTAAGGGTCCGCTCTTGAGATGACGATGGAAGCCGCGACGGGTGGTTGCATGGATGGTCTGCATTCGCGGCTTCTTCGCAAGATGGCCCCCTCGACTCCAGCCCTCTCGCCGAAACGCAGAGGGAGTACGTGCATCAAACCGGCATGTTCATGATCGTGGTGTACGCATCGACCAGCTTGTTGCGCACTTCCACCAAACCGCGAAACGCAAGATCGGCGGTTTGTCCGGCGATCGACGTCTTGACCAGGTCAGCGCCCGGATCGCCACGCTCGAACGCGCTCGATTGCGCCTGCGCGTCGTTCTGCTGCGCGGCGACGGCACCGATGGATTGCTTGAACAGCGTCGCGAAGTTCGCGCCCGCGCTGTTGGTCGATGTGGCTGACGAGGTGATTCCCGTTGCCGAGCTCATCCCATCCGATGCTTGCGCGCTGAGCGCGCGCATTTGCGAAAGCACATTGTTGACGTCGATCTGAGTCATGTCGGTTTTCCAACGCGTGACGGGCCACAAGGTACGTTAAGCAACCGCCGTGCCACTGTGCGGCGAGGTATCGCTACCACGACAAGCCGATTGCAAACCGTACTTGCGCAGCTTTTCCACCAGCGTGGTGCGCTGCATGTGCAACAGTTTCGCTGCATGCGCGACCACGCCGTCGGTAACGTCAAGCGCTTGGCGGATCAAACCCACTTCGATGTCGGCCAGGTGATCCTTCAAGTCCACGCCGCCTTCGGGCAGCATCACTTCGGTATCGAGCACGCTGCGGGTGTGCGAGGCGGCGGGCTTGACCTGTCCGTCGAACATCGCGCGCACCAGGCTGCCGCTGGCTTCGTCGATCGGTTGCATGCCACGGTATTTTTCCGGCAGATCGGTCGCGCGCACTTCGCTGTTCGGATAAAGAATGGCCAGGCGTTCCACCAGATTGGAAAGCTCGCGTACGTTGCCAGGCCATGTGTGCTGGCGCAGGGCCTGCATCGCGCTGCCGCTGAAGCGCACACTGTTGAGGCCGCGGCGGTGCAGGCGCTGGTTGAATTCGGCGATCAGCTCGGGCATGTCCTCCAGGTGCTCGCGCAGCGGCGGCATCTCCAGCGGAAACACACTCAGGCGGTAGTAGAGATCTTCACGGAAGCGGCCGTCGGCGGTGGATTGCTCCAGGTTACGGTGCGTGGCGGCAATGATGCGCACGTCGCAGCGCTGCGTCCGGTTGCTGCCTACGCGCTCGTACATGCGCTCTTGCAGCACGCGCAGCAGTTTCACTTGCATCGGCAGGCTCATGTCGCCGATTTCGTCGAGGAACAGCGTGCCGCCCTCGGCCATTTCGAAACGACCCTTGCGGGTGCTGATGGCGCCGGTGAATGCACCTTTCTCGTGGCCGAATAATTCACTTTCCAGCAGTTCCGCCGGAATGGCGCCGCAGTTGATCGCCACGAACGGTTTGTCGCGGCGCGGCGAGCAGTCATGAATGGCACGCGCCACCATTTCCTTGCCGGTACCCGATTCACCCAACACCAGCACGCTGGAATCGAACGGCGACACCTGACGGATCAGTGCATTGACGCGACCCATGGCCGAGGAGCTGCCGACCAGGCGCAGCGGCGCCGCCGGCTGGGTGCTGGCGCGTAGCGAGGGCGCGCGGCGCACGGCTTCGGCCAGGCGTTCGTAGCGCAGCGGAAAATCCAGTACTTCAAGTTGCGCCGCGCACGCGGAACCGCCCTTGGTCAGGCGCTCCAATTGCGGCGAGTCCGAACCGACCAGGACCAGCAGCTGCTCGGCCGGCACGTCCAGCGAGGCCAATACGCGATCGCACAGCTGCTCATCGTCGATGCTGCCGATGTACACCGCACGCCAATCGTGCGTCGTCGAATCGATCGGAACGTTTGCATCCCATCGCTGCGGCACAAAACCCATGAACTGCATGGCAGAGGTCACGATGTCTGCGCGTGTTCCGTTGGATTCGACGATGAGTACATTGCTGTTTGGCATGAGCACGAGTCCTGCTGTTACTGCGACTGCTGTCCAACACCGACACTTTGTCCCCAAGTCGTGTTGTCCCCTGTGCGCCACGGATCCGTCGCGGCACGTGTCATGATCCAGGCAAGAAGAACGCCAAAATTTTTGCGGCATGCCCGGCCGTGCGATGCGTCGCGCATGCGACGTGACGGATTTCGCGCACGTGAAGTCGACCGCTTCACATTTGTGTGTCGACAAAGAAACCGTTTACATCAAGGGTTTAGATCGATATTGCCGAGCGGCGCAACGGGTGGTTCAGCCCGGTGGCATGACGATCGACACATAGGCATGTCGAAACATCGGCGAGGTTGGATGTCTCACGACGTGATTGGCATCACATTCTGTGTTTGCTGCCCGGCACATTTTCCGTCGAGCCTGTCAGACGTGCTTCTGCCACTTTTCGCCGGTGGTGACAAAAAACGAAACGTTCCAACCCATCTTCGACCATTTCGTTCAATTCACAAAAGTAAATGAAAGAACTTGGACCCTCTGGAGCAGGCCCGTGCAGCGCCGGAATTTCCAGCGGCAGGGCGCGGCAGGCGTCGAAATGCAGACGCACAAGCAGGCGGCTGTCAGCCGGCACGACCGATCGAGGAGCGAGCAGACCGACGGCGTTGAACTTCACCGTGTGGCGTGGCGGCAGCAGCATGGAGGGCATCAGCAGGCGGTCGACGATGTCCAGCAATACGTTGATCTTGCTGTCCATGCGCTGCAGCTCCTGCATGACGGGGTTATCGTCGTCATTCCCTGTGTCGGCGCGTCGCTCATCGAGCGATGCCAGCGTGCGCAGCACATGCAGATTGCGCTCGTTGAGACGTGCGACGGTATCGGGCATGGGTTGAAACGGCTCGACGGCCACGTGAAGGCTGCCTTCGAAGGCCATGCGTTCGGAGAACTGCTGCCATTTTTCATCTGTATGCATGAAACCGCTCCCGGTGCCGCGCGACGATGGCATTTTGGCGGCAGGCTGGATGTATTCATAACGCGTGCCATGAAGCCATGGACCGCTGTCGGGCCGCTTGGTGGTCTGGCTGAAACGCTCATCTTGCTCGAACGTCATTCCGGCGAAGGCCGAAATGACGGCTGGGCAAGAGGGACGCTTATGCCGGGGCAAAGACCCGCCTCACCGCGATAGCAGTAGTCCTACCTCGACGACGAGATATAGCTGCGCAGCGCACGATGGTTGTAGTGATGTTGCTCCAGCTGCTGCTTGAACGTCGCGCGGGCCGCTTCGGCATGCGCCAGCAGCGTCTGGTTGTGCCGGCGCAGCGCGGCAACGATCTGGCGATCGTTTTCGTTCAGCGGTCCGGCGCGGCGCTGGTGCAAGTGGCGCTCCCGTTCGGCGTCCAGCTGGCTGACGCGATCCCAGTTGCTGCCTGCGGCGGCATCGAGCATTTCGAGGGTGAGCTGCAGTGCGCGCTCAAGATTCGCGGGTGCCGCTTCATTCATGGCGTAACGGCCGTGAGTTTGCCCTGCTCGGCCAGGTATTGGCCGCGAATGGCGTGCCAGGCTTCGCGGATCGGCTTGATCAGCCGCTCGCTTTCGTCCAGCGCGCGCAGGTCGTCGTTGAGCTGGGCATGGATCAAGCGGCGGCCGATGTAGTCGTACAGCGCATCCAGCCGACCCGTGAGAACAGGCTCCACGCCGTGATCGAGGCTGCGGCGCAGCTCGCCCAGAATGCCGATCGCCTTGGCGAACGCCTGTCCCTTGGCGGGAATGTCCTTATGCAGGATATGGCCCTTCGCCTGGTTGATCCGGTCGACCAATCCATCCAGAAGCATGGCGATCAACTGGTGCCGGTCGGCCCCTTCGACGCTGCCCTGAGCCTTGGTCTGGCGATACAGCGCACTTGCATTTCGCATCGCATAGCTCATGGTGCTTGATCCTTCTCCTCACGAATTAGCTGCTGCTACTGCTTTGTTTTTCGAGTTCGGTCAGATATGAACTGGTGTTATTGAGCGAAGACATCAACGTATCCAGGCTCGTGTACTGCTTGACGAGCTGCTGCTGGTAGGTGGCCATGCGCGTGTTGAGCGCGGTCTGCTGGGTGGCCAGGTTGCTCACATCGGAATTCAGATCGTTGATGCGTGTTGCGAGGATGCCGCTGGAACTGTTGTAGTTGGTGACCAGGCCGCTCAACTGCGTGGCGATGCCATTACTGCTCGCAAACAGGTTCTGCACGGTCGAAGGACTGCTGCTGAGTGCGTTGTCGAGCGTTTCGGTATTCAGCGACAGGCTGCCGTCGGAATTGCGTGTGATGCCCAGCGATGCCAGGCTGCCGATGCTGTTGCCCTTGACGGTGCTGCTCATCACTTCCGACAGCTGATTCTGGATCGAATTGAGCGTCGGATCGCCGAGCAGCACGCCAGCCTGCCCGGTGGAGGTGTTGTAGCTGGCCAGCTCGCTCACTTCGCTGTTGTAGGTGTTGTACGCGGTGACGAAATCATTGACCGCCGTGCTGATCGGCGTCGTGCTTTGCGCAACCGTCAGGGTGGAGCTGCCGGTGGAGGTGAGATCCATCGTGACGCCGGTCAGTGCACCGGTGACATCGTTGCTAGCGCTGGTTACCGGAATACCGTCCACGGTGAGCTCGGCATTCTGCGCCGCGCCTGTACCGGGTGAATTGAGCTGGCTCGCCAGCGCGGTAAGTCCGCTGCTGCTATCGCTGCCGGCACTGACGGTGAAGGCGTTGGCGGTGCCCGTTTCGGTGGAGGTGAGCACCAGCTGTTCGCCGTTGTTGCCTGCCACCACTGACGCGGTGACACCCGGATTATCGCTGGCGTTATTGATATTGGTGGCGATGGTTTCCAGGTCGTCGGTCGAGGACACCGTCAAATCCATGGAGTTTTTACCCACGGTGATATCCAAAGAACCGCCGCCGACCGCCGCGCCGCTGCTGACGGGGCTGCTGATGCTGGTCTGCGCCGTCGCCAGCTGGCTGACGTCGATACTGTAGCTGCCGGGCGACGCATCGGGCAGCGTGGTCGCCGTGCCGACACCGCTGGCCGACGTGCTGTTGGCGGAAAACGTGGCGTCGTATGTCTGGTAGGTTGTGCTGGAGGTGAGCTCCGACAGCGCCGTCTGCAGGCCAGTGAGCGCGGTGCTGAGTGCGGACAATCCGGCGATCTGCGCGTTGTCGCTATTGGTCTGATTGGTGATTTGCTGTTGCGGGCCCGCTTCGGACGCACTCACCAGAGCGCTGATGATCGAGCTCACATCCAGGCCCGAACCCAAGCCCAGCGTGCTCAGCAGGCCCGTACCGGAAATGTTTGCAACCTCCGAGCCGCTGCCACCCGACGATGCGGTGCTGCCGGCGGAGCTGGAGCCGGTAATGGCGTTGGAGATCGCGCTTGCCGAACTTCCAACGCTGGAAATGCTGCTCATGTGAGACCTCGCAATTCATCTTGCCGAACGCAGCGGCATTGCCGCATGCCGTCAAGCTGCTGGGAAAACACTCACGTCTCAGGTCAATGCTTTACCAGCTGCTCGTGTAAGTTTTCTGGCGGCGCGTGGCCGCCAGAACCCTTAGAAGCAAAATCCCGGCCATGGCGAGATCGCCATGGCCGGTGGTACCTGTTACTGCAACAGCTTGAGGATGTTCTGCGGTTCGGAGTTGGCGGTAGCCAGCACCGAGATACCCGCCTGCTGCAACACCTGCGCCTGACTCAAGACCGCCGTTTCCGCGGCGAAATCGGTGTCCTGAATCGAGGATTGCGAGGACGACAGGTTGGTCTGCTGCGAACTCAACGTCGAGATATCCGACTGGAAGCGATCTTGCACGGCACCGAAGGTGCTCGACAGCGTACTCACCGTCGACAGGGCCGCATCGACGCGGGAGATCAGCTGGTTGGCATCGTCCACCGTCAAAACATCGCCGCCTGCCAGCGAACCGGAGGCTTCCAGCACATTGCCCGCCGTGTAAGCCACACCCGTAGCCGCCAAGCCGCTGGCCGCCGTACCGACACCGCTGGCGCCGAAAGCCAGGGCACCGGAGGTGAGGTTGCCGAAGCTGCCCGAGGCCGACGATGCGGCCGACGCGCCGGTGACGGATGCACCGTTCACCGCCAGCTCGCCGGTGGAGTAGATGTTGATACCGCCGCTGGCATTCACCGCTGCGCTCACGCCATCGATGCCCGCCGCATTGATCGAGTCGACCACGTCCTGCGCGCTCTGCGCCGTGCCGCCGGTGAACGTAAAGGCGCTGCCATCCGCACCGGTGATCGACAAACCGCTCAAGCTCAGCGCAGCACCCGTCCCGCCGGTGGCATCCAGGAACGCACCACTGATGTCGCCCGTGGAGACTTCCGAGATCTGGCCCAGCTGGCCGGTGGTAGCACCCTGGCCCAGCGACACGTCAATGGCCTGGCCGACGTTCGCACCGACCTGGAACGACAAGGTGCTGGCTGTGCCGTTGAGCACGTTGATGCCGTTGAAGCTGGTCTGGTCGGCAATGGTGTTGATCTGCGACAGATACTGCTGAACCGTCGTGTTGATGTCCGCGCGGTCCGCTGCCTGATACGTACCGTTGGCCGACTGCACGGCCAGATCGCGAATCGACTGCAGGTTGGAGGTGATCTGGCTCAACGCCGAACCCGCGGTCTGCGACAGATTGATCGCGTCGGTGGCGTTCTGGCTGGCCTGGCTCAGGCCGCCTACTTGCGTCTGGAAGTTCTGGACGATCGCGTAACCGGCGGCGTTGTCGGCCGCGCTGTTGATCTTAAGACCCGAGGATAGATCTTCCGTCGCGGTGCTCAGCTGGCTGGACGAGGTGGTCAGGTTGTTCTGAGCCTGCAGCGACGAAATATTGGTATTGAGAATGAGTGACATGGAAGTCTCCTGGAACCGGTGATGTGGTACTCAAGCCGGCGGGGTCCAGTGACTGCTGTGCTGGCCGCCTCGAAGACTTTTTCGGCGGTAGCTGGGAATACTTAAGCAGGTGGGGATGGGAATTTTTGAGTTTTCTCAAAGGGATGGATGTGAAAAATGTGATGGAGTGGGCCTAAAGGTTTGGGGTTGATTGCCGAGGCGGGCAGTTGTTCGCCGCTGGCGTGCGCGATGCACGCTGGTGATGTTTTTGCATTGCGTTCTCTCGATGGCATAGCTGTTTGCGTTGTTGTCGCATTGCCTGCGGCGCTTTCGGTCGCGGAGCGACTGCGGTTTTTTGCTGGCTTAAAGAGTTGTTGTGGATTGCCTGCGGCGCTTTCGGACCCTAAAGGGCCCGAGTCACTTTTCTTTGCTGGCCCAAAGAAAAGTAACCCAAAGAAATGGCCTCAAAGGCTCTCAGCATGGGTGAGGTAAAAGCCCTGACGTGTATGGCCAGTGGAGTGGGTTGCTCGCCTTAGGTTCTACGTCCCCGCTATACCGCGAGCGGCGAAGCGCTGAGGGATCAAAGCCGGCTTGCAAAGCTTCTTGCCGATGACTGAGCTGTGCGGTTGCGGAGCGATCGGGCTTTTTTTGCTGATTCGAAGAGTGGTTGTGCATTGCCTGCGGCGCTTTCGGTCCTGAAGGACCGAGTCCCTTTTCTTTGCTGGCCCAAAGAAAAGTAACCCAAAGAAATGGCCTCAAAGG
>NZ_QRBE01000004.1:33748-33992 GCF_003363155.1 Dyella monticola
TGTTGTGCATTGCCTGCGGCGCTTTCGGTCCTGAAGGACCGAGTCCCTTTTCTTTGCTGGCCCAAAGAAAAGTAACCCAAAGAAATGGCCTCAA
The DNA here is from genome assembly GCF_003363155.1 of Dyella monticola. GTDB lineage: Bacteria > Pseudomonadota > Gammaproteobacteria > Xanthomonadales > Rhodanobacteraceae > Dyella_B > Dyella_B monticola. The sequence continues at coordinate 33,843 of NZ_QRBE01000004.1, forward strand.
AGGCTCTCAGCATGGGTGAGGTAAAAGCCCTGACGTGCATGGCCAGTCGAGTGAGTTGCTCGCCTCGGGTTCTACGATCCCGCTATACCGCAACGCGGCCAGGCGCTGAGGCTTTCAAAGGCTCGCGGCATGAGTAAGGGAAAAGCCCGA
>NZ_QRBE01000004.1:34002-278836 GCF_003363155.1 Dyella monticola
CCAGCATGGGTGAGGTAAAAGCCCTGACGTGTATGGCCAGTCGAGTGGGTTGCTCGCCTCGGGTTCTACGATCCCGCTATACCGCAACGCGGCCAGGCGCTGAGGCTTTCAAAGGCTCGCGGCATGAGTAAGGGAAAAGCCCGAACGTGTATGGCCAGTGGAGTGGGTTGCTCGCCTTAGGTTCTACGTCCTCGCCATACCGCGAGCGTCGAAACGCTGAGGGCTTAAAGCCCCGCTGGCCAAGGCTTTTTGCCGACGGCTGAGCTGTGCAAGGTTTGCTTTAAGCCCTCAGCGTTTCGCCGCTCGCGGTATAGCGGCGCCGCTTAAGCTGGGCCGGCCATCGATCAAACCAAGGCGACAAGCTCCCAGGCTTGTAACCTACATAACGCCAAGAGCTCGTCAGGCCATTTCTTTGGGTTACTTTTCTTTGGGCCAGCAAAGAAAAGGGACTCGGGCCCTTTAGGGTCCGAAAGCGCCGCAGGCAATCCACAACCACTCTTCGAATCAGCAAAAAAGCCCGGTCGCTCCGCGACCGAAAGCGCCACAGGCAATCCCCCAACAACACGACATCCAGGCAAAAACCAAACACCCCCCATTTGGCACCAAGCTTGCTCCCTACCTCCCGAAACCGGTGTTCGCACGCCCAAGCGTCGAAATTCTGACGCTCACCGTAAACACCAAACTTATAAAGGTGAGGAAAAACCACATGCGTTGTGTGCTTGCGATCTGCGCGATCTTCAAGGACGAAGCCGCATACCTGCGCGAATGGGTCGAGTTCCATCAACTGATGGGCGTAGAGCGCTTCTACCTCTACAACAACAACAGCTCGGACCGTTACCTCGACGCCCTGCAGATGCATATCGAGTCCGGCGCGGTGGTGTTGCATGAATGGCCGCAGCCCTACGCGCAATTGCAGGCCTATGACCATTGCCTGAAAACCCACGGCAGCGAAGCGGACTGGATTGCGTTTCTCGACGCTGACGAATTCCTTTTCTCGCCCAAGGCACGGCTGCTGCCGGATGTGCTGGCCGACTACGCCGATCATCCCGGCGTGGGTGTGAACTGGGTGATGTTCGGTTCGGGTGGGCACACGCACAAACCCAAAGGTGGCGTGCTGGAAAATTTCCTTCGCCGCGGCGAATTCGATGCCGGCGTGCAGTATGGCCATTTGCGGTTGCCGGATGGGAGCTACCGCTCGGAAAACTCGCACATCAAGAGCATCGTGCAGCCGTCCAAAGTGGCTCGCTGCACCAATCCGCACTACATGCTGTATGCGAACGACGCGCGCGCGGTCGATGAAAACGGCCATGCCCTCGAAGGACCCTTCACCGAAAAAGTGTCGGTGCAGCATCTGCGCATCAATCACTACTGGAGCAAATCGGAAGAGGAGTGCCGCTATAAATTCGCCAAAGGCATGGCCGACGGCAAAGGCACACGCGACTGGAACGAATTCCTGTTGCACGAAAAAATCCTCAACGACGTGCACGACGACACCGTGTTGCGGGTGGTGGCTCAGCTCGGCACGTTGCCACCGAAGTGGTCGCTGGAAACGTTTGTCCGCAATGACGAAGGCGTGTATCACTCGCCGCTACGCGACCGCCCCGCGCACAAAGGTATCCATAGCACGGCCACGCGCCTGTTCGATGTGATGCATCAGGCGCAGGACACCAGCTTGTACTCGCCCACGCTGGCCAAGGAAATCCATAGCCGGACCAGCGCCCTGCAGCTGTCGCCACGGCGTGCCAATCCTTTGCATGCGTTGGAGAGCCTTGCCGAAGGCAGCCGCGTGCTGGACATCGGCTGTGGCGGTGGCGTACTTGCGCAGGCGTGGATCGAGCGCGGCTGCAGCGTGGACGCCGTCGAATTTTCGCCCCACTGCGCGCGCGTTGCCGCGGCGCGCCTGCGCGACCATGCCAATGCGCGCGTCTTTCAAGCCAGCCTGCGCGAGCTGGAGCTGCATGCAGACTATGACGTGGTCGTGCTCGATTTCGGCAACGACTACACGGAAGCGTGGCCGCGCGGCGACGCGCTGCGCGAGGCCATCGCCATCGCAGCCAGCGCGCTGAAACCGGAAGGTATGCTGTTGCTGTCGACCGGCAACCGTCTGGCCGATCCGGAAAACAGTGCCTTGCTGACACGCAGTCAGCTCGAAACGGCGCTACGCGCAGCGGGCTTGACGCAGGTCGAAACACAGCTGGCATTTCCGAATGCACAGCTCCCCGAGTTGCTGGTGTTTGAACAGGCACTCGCCCCGGACTGCCCGTTGCGCGTGGACGAGCTCATCGCGCAGCGCCCACTGCTGCGCAACGCCGGTGGCGAAGCGGTGCAATGGGAAAGACATCGGGAAGCGGGCACGCTCGGTCAGTATGCACCGGGACTGTTGCTGGTGGCCCGTCGCGCAGGTGTGCCTTCCCCCCTGCGCAAGGATCTGCTTGCGCAGTGCTATGTCGACAACCGCGTGCCCGCACTCAACACCGTGACCGATTACGTGCGTGCCGACGATGGCATCCAGGTGGCGCCGCGTCCGTTATTGACCGATCAGCAACGCAACACCACGGGTTTCGAGCAAGCGCTTGAAGCGCAGCCCTACATCGAGGGCGAGCATTCGTTGCTGGTGGAAGTGCGCAAGGCCATCCACCTGCGGCGTACCGACCGCATGATTGCGCTGCTACGCAAATGGGGTGCACTCGTCTACGCACAAGCCGATGACGACGAAAAAATTCCCGCCGATTGGCTGGATGCGCTCCCCGCCCGTATCTATGTCGATGCCCATGGCGGATTGAGCTATCGCGGCGGCGAATGGCGCGCGCGCCAGCCGGTCGAAAAGCAGATTCCCATCTACGTCGGTCTGTGGCAGATCGCCTATGAAAGCGGGCTGGACACGCTGCTGGGTATCGCCTCGCCCGCCGAGCGCGTCATTTGGTTATGCAAGCGGCTGCTGATCGACGCCTCCGCCGAATGGATCGGCCACGGCCGCACCATCAACGCTTCGTTTGCGCGCGAGATTCACGAAGGCGACTGCTGGAATCGCACCGATCGTCATCAGAAGATCCTGCCCGAGTGGCTGGTGCCGCCTCCGCCGTCGGATCTCTACAAGCAGTGGCAGGCGCAGCAGCAATTGAGCGAAGTGGCGATTGCGCAGGCGTTGCAACGCATCGGACAACTAGGTACGCCGCCGCGCATCCGGGTGATGCTGATCGATCCGGCCAGCGACGCCGAGGCGGTGGCCTTGACCAAGGCCAGCGTGGACGCACAGCACTACCCGCATCATCAGCTCGCCGTCATTTCCGGCGATGAAAAGCTGATGCAGCGGTTGAACAGCGAGATCCGCGCAGGCCATGCCGATTGGATCCAGCTCATATATGCCGGCGACGCGCTGCATCCGGCCACCTTGCTGCTACTGGCCGAGCGCGTGGTCGCGCATCCGCATCTGCGTGCCGCCTATTACGACGAAGACACGCAAGCCAACGGCGTGTTCGAGCACCCGATCTTCAAGCCCGATTTCAACCTCGACATGCTGCGCAGCTATCCGTACGCGGGCCGCGCCTTGGCGTTCCAGCGCGAGCGCTGCGTGGCACTGGGCGGCTTGCAGAACGACTTTGGCGAGATGGCCGGCTACGACCTGTTGTTCCGACTGCTGGAGGCGGACGGCTTGCCGGCGGTCGGGCACATCGGCGAAGTCATGCACCGTGCCGCGCTGCCTTATGCGCACTGGCTCGCTTCCGATACGGTGAAAACCCACAGCGCCGCCATCGTCTCCAACCATCTCAAGCGCCTTGGCATAGCGCACACCATGGAACCGGGCGCGCTGCCCGGCTTCAATCGCGTGGTGTATGCACATAACCGGCAGCCGCCGGTATCCATCATCGTGCCGACGAAGGATCAGCTACCCATTCTCAACGGCCTGCTCGACAGCCTGCTATCGAAAACCACCTACACCAATTACGAGCTGCTGATCGTCGACAACAACACCGAGGAACCGGCCGCACGCGCTTATCTGGATGGCATCGAGCGTCTCAATAGCACGCAGTTGCGCGTGCTGCGTTATCCGCATCCGTTCAATTATTCGGCGATCAACAACTTTGCGGCGGCGCAGGCGCGTGGGGAATATCTGATCCTGCTCAACAACGACACCGCCGTGCTGCACGGTGACTGGATCGAAGCACTGCTCAATCATGCGCAACGCCCTGAAGTGGGCATTGTCGGCGCCAAGCTGCATTATCCGGACGGCCGCATCCAGCATGGCGGCGTGGTGCTGGGTTTGCGCGGGCCGGCCGATCATCCGTTCATCGGCCAGCCGATGGAGTCCGATGGCTACATGCATCGCCTGCGCGTTGATCAGAACTACACGGCCGTTACGGCGGCGTGCCTGATGATCCGCAAATCGGTCTACGACGAAGTGGGTGGACTCGACGAGCAGGATTTCAAAGTCTCCTACAACGATGTCGATCTTTGCCTGAAGGCAAACAAGGCCGGTTACCTCACGGTGTGGACGCCGTATGCGCGATTGATGCACGTGGGCAGCGTCAGCCAGACCAAGGTCGACAAGACCGCGCAGGAAGCCAAACAAAAACGCTTCCAGGGCGAACAGAGCGCGATGTACCGCAAGTGGCTGAGCGTGCTCGCGCGCGACCCCGCTTACAGCACCAACCTCAGCATCGACGGCATGGGTTTCGAGCTGGATCCACAACGCCCCAAAGGCTGGCAGCCGTTCAGCCAACCCTTGCTGCCGCGCCTGTTCTGCGTGGCGGCCGATGCACACGGTTGCGGCCACTACCGCATCATGCAGCCGTTCGCCTCCATGCAACGCAACGGATTGGCCGAAGGCGTGATCGCCGGCGTGCACTTGTCGCCGGTCGCGATGGAGCGCTTTCAACCGACCTCGCTGGTGCTGCAGCGTCAAGTCACCGACACGCAGATCAAATTGCTGGAAACCTATCGCGACTTCTCACGCGCCTTCAAAGTGTTCGAGCTGGATGACCTGATTCAACAGATCCCGATCAAGAGTCATTTCCATGGCCTGATGCCCAAGGACATCGTCAAATCGCTGCGCCGCTCGCTGGCCACGGTGGATCGCTTCGTCGTATCCACCGATGCATTGGCCGAGCAGTTCAAGGGCTTTCACTCCGACATCCGCGTGGTGCTCAATCGGCTGCCGATGGATTGGTGGGGCGACATGCCCAAAAGCCAGCGTCGTGCAGGGAGCAAACCACGCGTGGGTTGGGGCGGCGGGTCCAGCCATCGTGGCGATCTGGAACTGATTGCCGACGTGGTGCGTGACCTGGCCGATGAGGTGGAATGGGTGTTTTTCGGCATGTGCCCGGACAAGCTGCGCCCCTACATTCACGAGTTCCACGCGGGTGTGCCGATCGAGGAATATCCACGCAAACTTGCCTCGCTCAATCTTGATCTTGCGCTGGCGCCGCTGGAGAACAACGTATTCAACGAGTGCAAGAGCAATTTGCGTCTGCTCGAATATGGCGCGTGCGGCTTTCCGGTGGTATGCACCGATATCGTTTGTTACCAAAACGATTTGCCCGTGACGCGCGTAAAGAATCGCTACAAGGAGTGGATGGCTGCGATCCGCATGCATCTGGAGGATATGGATGCGACGGAAGCAATGGGCGATGTGTTGCGCGATGCCGTGCAGAGGGAGTGGATGTTGACGGAAGACAGGTTGGTGGAGTGGCGAGATGCGTGGTTGCCGAATTGAAGGATGCGTCATTTCGGCCACGCTTCCCCGCTAACTATGCTTCGTCGCCCCGGCGAACGCCGGGGCCTAGTGACTTTCAGCCGCTTCGGAATCACTTTTTTTATTTGGTTACGTATTTGCATTTCGTGTTGTTGTGGATTGCCTGCGGCGCTTTCCGTCGCGGAGCGACTGCGGTTTTTTGCTGGCCCAAAGAGTTGTTGTGCATTGCCTGCGGCGCTTTCGGTCCTGAAGGACCGAGTCCCTTTTCTTTGCTGGCCCAAAGAAAAGTAACCCAAAGAAATGGCCTCAAAGGCTCTCAGCATGGGTGAGGTAAAAGCCCTGACGTGTATGGCCAGTCGAGTGGGTTGCTCGCCTCGGGTTCTACGATCCCGCTATACCGCAACGCGGCCAGGCGCTGAGGCTTTCAAAGGCTCGCGGCATGGGTAAGGGAAAAGCCCGAACGTGTATGGCCTGTGGAGTGGGTTGCTCGCCTTAGGTTCTACGTCCTCGCCATACCGCGAGCGTCGAAGCGTTGAGGGCTTAAGCCGGCTTGCCAAGCTCTTGCCGATGGGTGAGCTGTGCGTGGTTTGCTTTAAGCCCTCAGCGCTTCGGCGCTCGCGGTATAGCGGCGCCGCCTAAGCTGGGCCCGCCATCGATCAAGGCAACGCGACAAACGCCCAGGCTTGTAACCCACCTAACGCCATGAGCTCGTCAGGCCATTTCTTTGGGTTACTTTTCTTTGGGCCAGCAAAGAAAAGGGACTCGGTCCTTCAGGACCGAAAGCGCCGCAGGCAATCCCCAACAACTCTTTGAGCCAGCAAAAAAACAACGCACACCCTCTAGCGCGATCAACCTTGCAGATAATCGAACAAGCTCGTCCCCTGCACCTTCGCAAACGCTTCCTGCGACGCCTGCAAAGCCGTCGATTGCAGCGAGAGATTGCTGATCGCTGAGGCCATGTTCACGCCTTGCACGTCGGTCAACGCGGTCTGGTAGGTCACACTGAGGTCGGAGTAATCGCTTTGCTGTTGTTGCACGGCATCGATGCGCGTGCCGACCGCCACCTGCGTGGTGGACACGCTGCCCATCGCCTGGCTGAGCGATTCGAGCTGGCGGTTCATGGTATTGCTGAGCTGCGCACTGCTGTCGCCGCTTTGCAGCGCGCTGATCATGTTGTTGATGGTGGTGAAGACGTCTTGCGTGTTGGAGGCGGTATCCGACTGGACATTCACCGTATCGCCCGCGGCCGGCGTGCCGCTCATGGTGATGGACATGCCGTCGAAGGTGATGGCACCACCATCGGTGTAGGTGCCGGTGATGGGATTGCCGCTGCTGTCGGTGACCGGATTGCCGGCGGCATCCGTCACGCTATAGGTGCCGTTGGCGCCGAAGGTAATCGTGTCATTCAACGGACCGGATGCCGTTGCGGCCTGATAGGCCGCGGTGTCCGTAACGCTGTTGGCGCCGACCACCAGCGTTCCCGTATTGCTTGCGCCGGCGCTCGCCACGAACGAGCCATTGCCGGCCGGCAGGTTCATGAAGAGCGAGCCACCCGCGTCGCCATTGGCCACTTGCAGGCCCGGCCCGATGGCCGTGAATGCCTGCTGGTCGTTGCCGGCGTAGGTCACGCTGCCGGTGCTGCTGTTCAACACGAACGGCGTGGTGGTGGTGCTGGTGCCGGCAAACAGCGCCTGGCCGTTCGCATCGGTGGTGTTGGCCAGTTGCACGAGCTGGTTGCGGTATTGCGTCAGCTCGGTCGCCATGTTGCTGAGGTCGCTGCTGGACAGCGTGCTGTTGATCGCGCCAAGTCCAACGTCGTTGATGCTGTTGAGCAGGTTGCTGACGCTGGTGAGCGTATTGCTTTCCGTCGACAGGCGCGTATTGGCGCTGGTGATATTGCTGGTGTATTGCGAGTTTTCCGCGAGGATATGGTTCAAGCTCACGATCTGCGCCGCGCCGGTCGGGTTGTCCGAGGGCACGTTGATGGCGTTGCCCGTGCTCACCTCGTTTTCCGTCGCCGACAGCGAGCTCTGCTGATCGAGCATGGTGTTGACCTGCTGCTGATACATCCAGCTGGTGGAAATGCGGATCATAATTAACCGTCCTCGATCGCGGTGATCAGGCTGGTGAATAACTGCTGCGCGGTGGAAATCACCTGCGCGGACGCCTGATAAGCCTGTTGGTATTGCACTAGGCTGGCGGCTTCCTGGTTGAGGTTCACGCCGGCAACGCTCTGCTGATTGCTTTCCGCTTCGCCGTATAAATTGGTTTGCGTGGTGAGCTCGTCACTGGCCTGGCTGCCGGCATCGCCGACCTGCGTGGTGAGATTGCCGTAGCTGTCCACCACCGATGTCTTGCCGCCATCGAGCACGCCGGTATCGGCCAGCGCAGCCAACGACAGCGCGTTGCTGTTGTCGTTGAGGCCATTGGTGTTGGCCGCCACGGCGAACGTATCGCCGCTGGCCGGCGTGCCACTCAGGCTCAGGCTCCAGCCATCGGCAGTGATCGGCTGGCCGGACGTGTAGGTGCCGGTGGTGGTGTTACCGGCGCCATCGGTAATCGTGTACGTATTGCCCGCACCGAAGGTGACGGTTGCACCGGAAAGCAGGTTGGCATTGCTTGAGTTGGTGACGCTGACCGAGCCCACCGTGCCGGTACCGGTATTGCTGCTGCCCGCCGTTGCAGTCAGTGCGGCCGCCGCCGCGATGCCGCTGGAATTGGTCATGCCGACCGACAGCGAACTGGCAGCGTTGCGCGTGGGTTCAATCTCGTAGCTGTCACCCGTCTGCGCCGTGCCCGACACGCTGAAAGTGAGTCCATCGGCGGAAAGCGTGCCATCGCTGTTGGCGGTAAGCGCCACGCTCTGTCCGGTGGTGGTGCTCAGGCTCCAGCCGTTGGTGCCGGTACCCGAACCGGTGTACTTGAGGATGTAATCGGAGCTGGTGAGCTGCGAGACATCACTGACCGTGGCGCTGACACCCGCGCTGCCGGCGTTTTTGCTCGACGCCAATACGGTCGGCGAGCCCACGCTGAAGATCGCCTGGCCCTGTTGTCCATTGAGATCCAGGCCATCGGCCTGTTGTGCGTTGACGCTGGACGCGAGCGCGATCGCCGATTGACCTAGCGCATTCTGCGCGGGCTCCAGCACCGTGTCGCGATAGTTGATCAGCGCACCGAGCGTGCCGCCGCTCAGGCTGGAGGTGACGTCGTTGCCGGCGCTGTCGAACACATCGGTGCTGCTCGGGTCGTATTGATTGGCGCCCGAGGACAACGCATAGGATTGCTCGCCACTGACCAGCGTGGCGCCCGAAGTGGTGTACACGCTGATCGAGCCGTCGCTATTGGTCGACGCCGAAATGCCGGTGAGCCCCGCCAGCTGCTGCACCAGTTGGTCGCGCTGATCGAGCAGGCTGTTCGGATTGGAGCCCGCCCCCATGATCTGCTGGTTGAGCTGCGCGATCTGCGAGGTAAGGCTGTTGATGCTGGTGACCGTATCGCCAATCTGCCCATTCACCTGGCTGGACTGCTGCGAGAGCTGCTGCCCGAGCGTGTTGTAGACGCTGGCGACCGAGGTGGCGTCGCCCAACGCCGCCTGCCGCACCGAGGACGAACTGGGCGAGTTGGCGACGCTGCTGAAGCCGCTGTACAGATTGTCCAGCGCAGTCTGCAGGTTGCCGCTGTCGCTGAACACGCTGTTGAGCGTACTGGTGAGGTTGCCCATGGTGGTGGCGTTCTGCAGGCTGCTGTTGCTGCTCCACAGCGCGCTGGTGAGGTACTGGCTGTAAGCGCGCTGCACCGACACCACGTCGACGCCACCGCCAAGGGTGTACTGGCTGTTGCTTTGCCCAAGCGTTTCGACCTGCTCGACACTTTCTTCGCTGTAGCCGCTGGTGCTCGCGTTGGCGATGTTGTTGCTGACCGTGCTCAGCGCAACCTGGGCTGCGTTGAGCCCGGAGATGGCGATGTTGAGCATGCTGGGCATGGAGAGCTTTCCTCAATCGGTGATATCACTCCTCCCCCTGCGTACAGGGGGAGGTTGGGAGGTGGTTGCACGCACTCGCGTCAAGGCAAGTTCGAACAACCCCACCCCGACCCTCCCCTGCAAGCAGAGGAGGGAGCAGGTATGTCGAGCTGCGGGCGTTCTCGTTCATAAATTCGGCACGCCGGCCGATTTCTTGAGCGCATCAAGTGCTTGCCGCATCACACTACTGTTGGCGATGGCCGCCACTTTGCCCGCGTATTCCGGGTCAGTGGCGTAGCCACCCTCGGTCAAGGCGCGGGCGTAACCGAACACGTCGTCGCCACGGCCGCGTGCCTGGGCGTAGCGCGGGTCCTTGCTGATCAGGTCGGCGTAGTCGGCCAGCGAATCGGCGGTGGAGCGGTACGAGCGAAATTGCGCCTGCTTGCGCACGGCGATGCCACCCTCGTATTCCACCGTGGGCACGTTCACGCGCGGGCCGTCCCAACTGTTGCCGGCCTTGATGCCGAACAGGTTGAAGCTGCTGCTGCCATCGGCATGCTGGGGCATGTGCTTGCCCCAGTTGGTTTCCAAGGCGGCCTGTGCCAGCACCGTGCGCAACGACAGGCCGAGTTCCTTCGCAACGATGCTGGCCTGCGGCGCCAGTTCGCGCACAAAGGTTTCCGCATCGGCGGGCAGCCACGCCATGGCGGCGCGGCCAGCCGAGCGCGTGGCGTCTTCGAGGTCGTAAAGGCGCTGCTTCCAGTGATCGACGAGTCCGGCCGAAGCGGGATCGACGGCGCCATTCGCATGCTGCCCCTGCTGCGCGTTTTCGTGGCCGCCCAGCTGGTGCACCAGCAATTGGGCGATACCCAGGCCTTTGCCATGCGACAGATTCAGCGCGAGCTGCTGGTCATACATGTCCTGCCATTCGTCGGTGGCCTGGCTTTCGAACAACGGATCGCCGAAGTTCGCCTCGCGCATCGACTTCAACAACATCTGCGTGAACATCGCCTCGAACTGCTTGGCCACCGCCGGCAGCGTGGCACTTTGATCGGTTTGCGCCTGCTCGCGCAGCGCGCTGAACCCGGACAGGTCGGTCCAGGTGCTCAGGCTTTGCGCAGCGGCGTTACCGATGTCGGTCATATCACCACCAAGTCCGCATGCAAGGCGCCGGCTTGCTTGAGCGCCTCGAGAATCGAGATCAGATCGGTCGGCGTGGCGCCCACCTGATTCACCGCGCGCACGATCGAATCCAGGCTCACGCCAGGACCGAACTTGAACATGTGCCCGCCTTGCTGATTGATGGATACGGCACTGTTGGGCACCACCGTGGTTTGTCCGCCCTGACTGAAAGGAGAAGGCTGGCTGACTTGCGGTTGTTCGGAAATAGTGACCTGGATCGAACCATGCGCGACGGCGGCGGCGCTTACGCGCACATCCGAACCGATCACCACCGTGCCGGTACGCGAATTGACGACCACGCGTGCAGGCGCATCGCCCGGATCGACATCCAGCGACTCGATCGCGCCCAGCCACGCCACTTTCTGGCTCGCATCCTGAGGCCCGCGCACCGCCACCGAACCGCCGTCCAGCGGTCGCGCCGTACCGGTGCCATACAGATGATTGATCGCATCGGCGATGCGTCCGGCGGTGGTGAAGTCGGCCGTGTTGAGATCGAGCACGATATCGCCGGGCCTGTCGAACGAGTTGGGCACGGTGCGCTCGACAGAGGCGCCGTTGGGAATGCGCCCGCTGGCGGAAATATTGATCTGCACGCTGGAACCGCTGCGGCCTTGCGCGCTGACGCCACCGACCACCACGCTGCCTTGCGCCACCGCATAGACGTTGCCATCCGCACCGCGCAAGGGCGACATCAGCAATTCACCGCCGCGCAAGCTTTTGGCGTTGCCGATCGAAGCGACGGTCACGTCGATGGCTTGGCCGGGTTTGGCGAACGGCGGCAATTGGGCGGTGATCGTCACCGCAGCCACATCTTTGAGCTGCGGCTGGATGCCGGTGTTGGGAATCGACACGCCGAATTCCTTCAGCATGTTTTCCAGGCTTTGCGTGGTGAAAGGCGCCTGCGTGGTCTGATCGCCCGTGCCATCCAGGCCCACGACAAGACCGTAGCCCACCAACTGGTTGCTGCGCACGCCGGCCACTTGCACCAAGTCACGGATTTTGTCGGCATGGGCAGTGGGCGTGAAACCCAGAAAAAACACGAGCAGCGCGAGGACGCCTATGACTCGCTCTCCCCTGCGAGGAGAGCGTCGGGATGAGGGGCCACTCTTGCCACCATGCCCATGTTTGTCGCGACTGAAGAATTTCATACGTTGTACTCGAATAACCGCGTCTTTCGCGAGGTTGCTCCCTCAGCCCAACAGCGAGGAACTCAGTAAGGCATCCACTTGGAATTGAAGAATCGCGCCAGCCAACCTTGCTGGTTGGCGCTGTTGAGCACGCCGCGGCCGGTGTAGGTGATGCGCGCATCGGCCACGCGGGTGGAATCGACGGAATTGTCCTGCGCGATGTCTTCAGGCCGCACGATGCCGGAAAGACGAATCAGCTCCTGACCTTGATTGATGGTCAGCCACTTCTCGCCGCGCACGATCAGGTTGCCGTTGGAAAGCCGCTGCGACACCGTCACCGTGAACTGGCCGGTCAGCTGATTGCTCTGCGTGCTGCTGCCCGAACCGTCGAAGCTGTTGGCCGAGTTGAGATTGGAGTCGGCTGTATTGCCGCCCTTCACGCTCAAGGTATGACCTAATAGTTCCGGCGCGCTGAGCGTGTTCTTGTCGGTCTTGGCGGTGGTGGTTTCCGAGGTCTTGCTTGCCTGCATCGCCTCGACCAGGTTGATGGTGAGAATGTCGCCCACGCGATGCGCGCGCGGGTCGTTGAACAACTCCATGTTCTGCATGTCGTGATAGATCGAGCCATCGGCCGCCGCTGGCGCAGGTTGTGTGACCGGCGCGGTGGCTGCCCATTCGGCGTCTTCCTTCTTTTGCCGCTCGCCCATGCCGGCACATCCGGCCAGCGCGGCGGTAAGCAGCGAAGCGATGGCAATACGTGCAAACACGGAGGGATACGGCATGACGACACGACTCAGGTATGTTGGATGACGAACGACAACATGTCGTCCACCGCGCTGATGGATTTGGAATTCATTTCGTAGGTGCGTTGCGCCTGGATCATGTTGACCATCTCCTCCACCACGTTGGTGTTGGACGATTCCAGCGAGCCCTGCGCAAGCGTGCCCATGCCGTTGACGCCGGGCTGACCGGTCTGCGCGGTGCCGCTGGATTCGGTTTCCAGATAAAGGTTCTGCCCCATCGACTCCAGGCCCGCGGGATTGACGAAATTGGCGAGCTGAACCACACCGATCTGCGTGGGCGTGGTGGAACCGTTGCTGGTCGCACTCACCGTGCCATCGGTGCCGATGGTGATGCTGTTGACGTTCGCCGGCAGCGTGATCGACGGCACCAGCGGATAACCGTCGGCGGTGACGACCTGGCCGGTGGAATCTTCATGCAGCGAACCGTCGCGCGTGTACGCCACCGTGCCATCCGGCAGGCTTACCTGCAGAAAGCCATTGCCTTGTATCGCGACGTCGAGCGAGTTGCCGGTCTGCGTGATGGCGCCCTGGGTGAACAACTTCTCGGTGCCGACCACTTTCACGCCGGTACCGAGCAACAAACCCGAAGGCGCTTCGGTCTGCTCGGTAGTCTGGCTGCCGGGCTGGCCTTCGTTCTGATACATCAGATCCTGGAACGATGCGCGCGATGTCTTGAAGCCGGTGGTGCTGGCGTTGGCAAGGTTGTTGGAGATGACATCCATCTCCGTTTGCTGCGCGTCCAGGCCGGTTTTGGCAATCCACAATGAGGAAAACATTGCTTGACTCCAGGTCGTTCGTTACCAGATGCCGTCATTCCCGCGAAGGCGGGAAACCACGTTGTTCTCGCGCAAAACGCGAAGATGGGTTCCCGCTTTCGCAGGAATGACGGCAATGAAGTGTGAGTAATTTTGCGGGATATTCATGATGAATTAGCTCGTCTGCAGCAGCTTGGTGCTTGCGTCCGAATCGTCCTCGGACGTCTTGATCGAGCGCACTTGCATTTCGTACTGCCGCGACAGCGAAATCATCTTCACCAGCTCCGACGATGGATTGACGTTGCTCGCTTCCAGCGCACCGGAGGTAAGCGTGACGGTATCGTCGGCATCGGCGGTGCTGCCGTCGTTCATATGCATCAGGCCATCGGATCCTTCGCTCATCTGCGTGGGATCGGGATTGACCAATTTGATTTGGCCGACCGCCGCGATCGTGTCGGGCCCCTGCCCCATCGGCACGGTGGAAATGGTGCCGTCCTTGCCGATGGTGATCTGCGAGCTTTGCGGAATGGTGATCGGACCACCCGTGCCCATCACCGGATCGCCGCGGCTGTCGGTGAGGTTGCCTTCGGCGTCCAGCTGCAGATTGCCGGCGCGCGTATACGCTTCGCTACCGTCCGCCGCCTGTACCGCAATCCAGCCGGGGCCGTTCACGGCAACATCGAGCGAACGGCCGGTGTCCTGCACGGAACCTTGTGTTTCGTCCTGACCGGTGCCTTCGGCCACGGCATTGATGCGCGTGTTGGCGCCAGGCCCAAGCACGGGCACGCTTTGAAACGCGCTCAGCTCGGCCTTGAAGCCCACCGTGGATGCGTTGGCCAGGTTGTGGCTCACGGCATCCTGCGCACGCATCGTCTGCGTGGCGCCGGTCATTGCAATGTAGACGGAACGATCCATGGGTTATCGTCGATCAGCTGCGATCAACCGCGGAGAACAGTGCCTGATCCAGCGAACTGACCGTGCCCAGCATCTGCGAATTGGCTTCGTAGTTCTGCTGCGCCTGGATCATGTTCACCAGCTGCGCGGTGGTGTCGGAGGTGTTGGAGGTTTCCAGCTGGCCTTGTTCGACGTCACCGAACTGACCCGTGCCGGCGGAGCCGAGGATCGCGATGCCGGATGACTGCGTCGCCACCCAGTTGTTGTTGTCGACCTGCTGCAAGCCCTGCTGATTGGTGAAGTTGGCGACCGCAATCTGCCCAAGCTGCACGGTCTGGTTGTTGGAGTAGATCGCGGTAACGACACCGGTCGTACCGATCTCCACGTTCTGCAAGGTGCCTGCCGCGAAACCGTTTTGATCGATCGTGCCGACCGAATACGCATTGCCGAATTGCGTCGTGTTGGCGAAGTTCATCGTCATGGTGGCCGGGAATGTGGCGCCGTTGGTCGGCTGTACCGGCGTGAAGCTGAGGTTGCCGTTGGCCGGCGTCTGCAGCGTGCCGTCACTATTGAAGGTCATGGTCTGGCTGCCTGCGCTTTGGCCGTCGATATACAGATTGGCCGTCCACGTATTGCTGCCGGTATTGACGTAGTAAATCGACGCCGTATGCGAGTTTCCCTGTGAGTCGTACACGTTGAAGCTCGACGACGCGTTGTAGCTCTGGTCGTCACTCGGGCTCAACGGTGCATCCGCAGGCGGGCTCGATCCAGCCGGCAGGTTCGAATCGACGGTAATCGTGCTGGTCGGCGTGGCTGCGCTCTGCGCGGTGTTGAGCTGCAGATCCGTCAACGTGCTGGTGTTGAAACCGCCATTGCCATTGGGCGGATACACCTGCAGATAGGAGCCACTCGCCGTGGTCACGTAACCTTGGGAGTTTTCCTCGAACGCGCCGTCGCGGGTGTACTGGTTGCCGCTGCCATTGTTGACGACGAAGAAACCGTTGCCGCTGATCGCAAGATCCAAGCTGCCGTTGGTGGTTTCCAGATCGCCTTGCGAGAACTGCTGTTCCACGCCTGTCATATCGGCACCGCTGCCCACCGCCACCGCGCTGAGGTTCAGACCAGTCTGCGCGTAAACCTGGGCAAACTGTGCGGTCGAGCCTTTGAAGCCCACGGTACCGGCGTTGGCGATATTGTTGGAAATGACGTTGAGTTGGTCCTCGGCTGCGTTGATGCCGCTTAGCGCTTGATTGAGAGCCATGTTTTATTCCTCAGAGATGCGATGTCGGGCGATGCCGCCGACGTCAGTTGATCTGTGCCACTTGGCTCAGCGGAACACCGCCGATGCCCGCCACTTGCAGATACGTACCCGTGGTGCTGCCGCCATAACCCACGCCCGTGACCGCACCGGAGACATACGTGGACAGCGCTGCCGTGCTGCCGCCGTTGTTGGCGGAAATGGTGTACGTGCCATTGGCGACCGCATTGCCGCTGCTGTCCGTGCCGTTCCAGCTGAATTGCGCCAGGCCCGCGGACTGGTCGCCCAGGTCGATGGTATTGACGGTGTTACCGTTGCTGTCCTGGATGGTGAGCACGACATCGCCCGGCGAGGTGACATTGACGCCGCCGCTTACCGCGCTGCCGCTGTAGTCGAGCGTGCTCGAGGGCACCAGCACCTGCTTGCCGACCAGGTTGGATGCGCCGAGCACCTGCGAGCTCTGCAAACCGCTGCTCATGTTGCTGTTCATCGTTTGCAGCGTGCTGTAGATGTTCTGATCGGTGGACAGCGTCGCAAATTGCGCGAGTTCCGCGGCCATTTGCGAATTGTCCATCGGCTGGGTCGGGTCCTGATCCTGCAACTGCGTGGTAAGCAGCTGCAGAAAATCCGATTGCGTCATGGTCGTACCGGTGGGCGCGGTGGTGACCGTGCTGCCGGTAAGGCTCAGGCCGGAGACCGAAGCGCTGTTGATGTTGCTGCTGACTGCTGACATGGATAAGGGTCCTTAAAGCTCAGCTGCCAAGATCGATGGTCTTGATCATCAGCTGCTTGGTCGTGTTCATGACTTCCACGTTGTTCTGATACGAACGCGACGCGGAAATCATGTTCACCAGTTCATCGATCGGATTGACGTTGCTGCCGTACACGTAGCCGTTCTGATCGGCCATGGGATTACCCGGCTCGTAGTGCGTTTCCACCGGCTGCTGGCTTTCGGAAACACCCACCATGCGCACGCCGTTGTTCACGCCATCGCTGTCCAGCGAGGCGATGCCGTCACTCTCCTGCGTGGGCGCAAACAAGAGTTCTTTCGCTTTGTAGGCCGAGTCGGCGCTGCTGCTGACGCTGTCGGCGTTGGCGAGATTGCTGGCCACGGTATTGAGCCGCAGCGACTCGGCGGCCATGCCAGAACCGGCGGTATCGAAGATCTTCATCAGGGACATTAGCTTTGCTCTCCCCCGTTGATGGCCAGGCGCAACGTTTGGATCGTGCTGTTGATGAAGCTGAGGCTGGCCTGGTAATGCACCATGTTGCTGGCGAATGCGGATTGCTCCACCTGTGTATCGACGGTGTTGCCGTCCATGCTCGGCTGCAGCGGCACGCGGTATTTCAAGGCGTCGGCCGATTGCGCGGTGGTGCTGACCTGGCCTTCCGAGGGCGCGCTCAACGCGAGCGTCTGCCCATCGCCGCCGCTGGCTTGCTGCAGTACTTGGCGGAAGTCGACATCGCGCGCCTGATAGTTGGGCGTGTCGGCATTGGCGATGTTGGAGGCAATCACTTCGGACCGGCGCTGCCAAACCTCCAACGCCTGGCTGTTCAATCCGAATACATTGTCGAGAGTGTTGCTCATGACTTGAGTCCTCGCAGCGATCGTTGCCTGCGAAGGGTCTCGAGCAAGTTGCATGCCACGGCTTGACAACGCCGTGCAAAGCGCATTGCACAGCCATTTCCGGCTGTGTGCGCCAATCGCGCCCGTAGCGTGGCGACGTTATACCGGCGCGTCGGGACGGATTCCCGACATCACCCTATTGCCGCGCCAGCCGTCAATTTGTTGACGGGTCCATCAATTCCAATACCGTTTTCGCCAATAAGTCAGGCTGAAACTTCGCGATAAAACGATCGGCGCCGACCTCGCGCACCAGCGCCTCATTAAAGATGCCGCTCAACGAACTGTGCAGCACCACCTTGAGCTGGCGCAGCGCAGGCGTTTCGCGAATCGCGCGCGTCAAGGCGTAGCCATCCAGGCGCGGCATTTCGATATCGGAGATCACCAGCGTGATGCGCTCGTCGGTGCCCTCGCTCATCGCGGTAAGCTGCTCCAGCGCTTCGCGCCCGTCCTGCGCGATCACGCAGTCGATGTTCATCTGCTTGAACAGGCCGACCAGGCGCTGGCGCGCGACGAACGAGTCGTCCACCACCATGATGCGGCGAGGCGAAAAATCACGATGCTCCGCTTCGTGCTGCAGTCGCGAGGAGACCTCCGCCGGCGCACCTTCGATGCTGGCCAGCACGTTCTCCACATCGACCACCGCCATCAATTGGCCATCGAAGCGGCTTACCGCATTGACGCGGCTGCCAAAACCGAGCGTAACCGGCGGCGCCTCCAGCGACTCGCCCGAGCAATGCACGATGCGTTGGAAATCCGCCACCAGAAAGCCCTGCATCGAACGACTGAACTCGGTCACCACCACGTGCGCCGTGTCCAGATCACGCAGCGCCGGATAACCCATTGCCTGCGCCAGGTCGATCACCGGAATGGTCTTGCCGCGATAGTCGAAGCTGCCCGCCAGCCATTCGTGCATGCCGGGCAGTTGCTCCATTGGCGGCTTGCGCAGCACTTCGCGCACCTTGAACACGTTGATGCCGAACAACTGCCTGTCGCCCAAGCGAAACAGCAGCATGGCCACGCGGTTATGGCCGGCCAGCCGGGTGTGACTCTCCACGCTGTCCAGCAGCGCCGTTGTGCTCATGGGGGTTTCTTGGCGTGTTTCGATAATCGGGTATCGGCGCATTCGCACGCCGCTTGAGTGCGCGGGGGAACAGACACGTGGCACATCACTTGCTTCCTCAACTTTCAGACGTTTCCGCCGATGTCTGGAAAACCAAAAACGGAACTGCGTAACCATGAGTCTGATTCGCAGCCAGCACCTGGCCGCCCTGATCCAAGCCGCGCTTGCCGGAAACACGTCCGAGCTGGCGCGGTTGCGCCGCAAGCACGCCAGCGCGGCCAAACTGCTCGAACCGGTGTTCGCGCGGCTGGCGCCGCGCGCGCCGGCGGCCGTGGCATTGCAATCGCTGGAACAGCAAAGCCTGGTGCTGACCCACGCGCAGAACCTGCATCGCGAACAATCCGCGCTGGAACAATCGATCGGCGAGAGCCGCGACAGCGTCGGACAGTTGACGGAGGGTAGCGCCGGCATGTCCGCGCTGCTGCAACAGGCGCAGGGTGGTGTCGACCAGGCCACCAAGGCCGGCGAGCACAGTTCGGCCAACGTCAGCGAACTCAACGGCCAGCTGCGCCTGCTGCGCAGCGCGCTGTCGGCGATGAACCAGAGCCAGAGCCTGCTGACCCAGCAAGTGGCGCAGATCCGCGCGCTCACCACCAACGTGCAGGACATCGCCCATCAAACCAACCTGGTTGCGTTGAACGCCGCGATCGAAGCGGCGCGCGCCGGCGATGCCGGCCGCGGCTTCGCCGTGGTGGCCGACGAAGTGAAGCAACTGGCGGAGAAAACCGCGCAGGCCACGGCGGAAATCGAAACCGTCACCAGCTCGATCGGTGAATTCTCCTTGCAGATGAACGGCAACGTACAGCAGAGCCTGCAGCGCCTGGAGCGCGCGCAGACCGGCGTGACCGAAACCGAACGCACCTTGCAGCAGGGCAGCGACAACCTGCACGGCATCGTTACGCGTCTGCGCTCGCTGCGCGAAGGTCAGGATGCCGTGCATGTGCGCGCCACGACCCTCAAAGCCACCCTGGGCGCCTTGCAACGCCGCGCGTACGACTCACGCCGCCATGGCGAAGCCCTCGGCCGCGCCGCGGCGCTGGCACACCGCCTGTGCCTGGGCTGGCTGGAGGGCGAAAGCGGCAACGACATCGCCAGCCTCAGCCTGACCGTGCGCGAATCGGTGACCGGCCTGCGCCAGAGCATGGAACTGGCATTGCAGGAACCCACGTCGCTCGACCGGCGCTGGTTCGATACCGACGTACTCAGGCGCAGCCTCGACCGGCTTACCGCGCGCCGTGGCGATCATCCTTCGAGCGCGAGCCTGCACGAATCGGCCACGCGCCTGCGCGAACAGGGAGAAGCGTTCCTCGAACTGCTCGCCAACGGCCAATTCGAACTGGCCGCGCAGATGTCCGACAAACTGGAAAGCGAGCGCGAAGCGATCAACAGCCAGTTGTCGATGATTCTGGCGGACGAGAGCGCATGAGTTTCTTCAGGCGCTTGACGTTCGCGCGCTCCGCTCTCTCTCCCCGAAGGAGAGAGAGCTACTGCGTGGCCGTATTGCTGCTCGCGCTCATCAACGCCGCCCACGCCGACACCACTCCCGCCGCCCTGCGCGCGGCCGCCGAACAAGCCGTACGCACGCAATACGGCACCGCCGGCAGCCGCGTGGTGATCGTGCCCACTCGGCTGAGTGCGCGCCTGCGTTTGGCATCCTGCCCCCATGCGTTGCAGGCCCGCGTGCCGATGCGTCAGGGCACGCCCTCGCGCGTGGCGGTGGCGGTGAGCTGCCCCGTCAATCCGGGCTGGACGATCCAGGTGCCGGTGCAGATGCAGGTATTCCGCAATGTGCTGGTCAGCAATCACCCCCTGGCGCGCGGCGACATCCTCGGCCCCGCCGACGTGCACAGCGAAGAACGCGACATTGCGCGGCTGGGCTATGGCTATATCGAAAGCCTCGATCAGATCCTGGGCCATTCGCTGGGCCGGCCGCTGATTGCCAGCGTGGTGCTGGAACCGGGCGACTTCAACGGACGCCAGACCGTGCATGCCGGCCAGGACGTGGAACTGGTGGCACAGGTGGATGGCATCGAAGTGCGCACCCGTGGCATGGCCTTGGACGGCGGGGACACCGGCGCCGACCTGCGGGTGCGCAACGACAACTCTGGCCGGATCATCCAGGGCGTGGTGATCGGGGCCGGCCAGGTCCAGGCGCTGCCGTGAACCTGAACCCCCGATCCACCTGACATACTGAGCTCATTCGGCAGATTCAAGTTTTCTTGGGGGACGCCGATACCCATCCCAGGGCATATCGAGAGAGAACGCCAAGCGCCATGAATACCACTATTTCTTCCAATGGCTTACCGCAACTTCCGCTTGCCACCGGCAACGCGGACAGCAGCGCCAGCCAGGCTTCGAACACCACCGCCACCGCCGGCACGTCGACGACGCAGGCGAACGACAGCGTGCAGCTCACCGATTCGGCCCGCGCCCTGCAGCAGGCCAGCGGCGCCGACGCACCGGTCGACACCGCGAAGGTGGAGCAGATCAAGCAATCGCTGGCGGCCGGCACCTACAAGGTCGACCCGCACGCCATTGCCAACAGCCTTGTGTCGATGGAAGGCCAGATCGGCGGCACCAAGTGATCAACGTCTGAAGTGAAGAAGTCCATGCCATGAGCCCGAATCTGCAGGCCGAACTCGGCGACGCGCTGCGCGCCGTCCTGGACGAGATGAGCGCGACCACCGCACAGCTCATCCACGTGCTGGACGAAGAACGCGAAGCGCTCACCGGCGCCGACGCCAAAGCGCTCAATCGCGCCGGCGAAGCCAAACAGATGCTGATGCGCAGGCTCGAGCAACTGGACGTGGAACGCCTGCACCTTTGCAGCACCAGTGCCGAAGCAGCGCAGCAGGTGGACGCGCAATGGCGCGAACTGCTGAAGTCGCTGACCGCGTGCCGCGATAAAAACCAGCGCAACGGCGCGCTGGTCGGCCAACGCCTGACGCAAGTGCGGCGGGCCCTGGCGGTGTTGACCGGCAACGAGGCGCAAACAGGCACCTACGGACAAAACGGCGCGCTCAAGGATACGCATCGCTCCGTGCAATTGGCGCAGGCCTGAGTGACCGAGGGCGACTGCGACACCACCGATCCAACCATTCGCAACACCGGGGGACACGCGGCGAGCAGCGAGGGGGGCAGCCCGCACATCACCGCAACCTTCGTGCTTGGCCTGAGCTACTCGCGATCAAACCGTTAGCGGTAGCACGTGCTCCACACTTGATGCGGTAATCCATACCATGACGACGAGTACAGTAGCTTCCTCGACGGCTCCTTCAAGTAAGGAACCCGTCTCGCTCACCGAAATGCTGTTGCCGGTGGTGCGAAGCCCGATGTTGGATCAAGAGGAAGAACTGTTCGCCTACGAGCTGGTGTTCTACCGACAAGGCGCAGGTTCCGACGCCGACACCACACTGGTAGGCAGTGTCCTTTCTGGCATCACCGATGGCGCAATCACCCGACTGGTGCGCGGCAACCGCGCGTTCATGCGCCTGCCGCGCATGCTGCTGCTGGAACAGACCGACATCTTCGCGCACACGCCGCGCCTGGGCTTGATCATCGATCCGATTCACGTACGCGATACGGCCGTACTGCAGCGCCTGCAACAACTGGCACTGCGCAATTGTCCACTGCTGCTGGATCTGGGCAGCACCGATCCTAACGCGAGCGAACCGCATGGTGCGCTGGAGCCGCTGCTGCGCCTCGCGCGCTATGTGCGCATCGACGCGAAGAAACTCAGCGCCGACGTGCTCGCTGAGCGCTGCAAGCAGCTATATGAGCGCGGCCTGGGCGTCATCGCCGGCAACGTCGATGATCACCTCACCTACGGACACTGCAAGAATCTTCCCTTCCAGGCAATCCAGGGCCGCTATCTGCTGGTGCCACAGCAGATCGAAGTGCCGGTGCTCACACCCAGTCGCCTGAGCCTGCTGCGCTTGATGAGCGCCTTGCAGGACGGCAATGCCGGCCCGGTGGAGCTGGGCGATATCATCCGCGACGATGCGGTGCTCAGCTACAAGCTGCTCGGTTGCGTCAATTCCGCTTACTTCGCGCTGCCGCGGCAATTGAAGTCGATACAACAAGCGGCGATCTTTTTCGGGGTCGCGCGCCTGCGCAACTGGATCTACACCATGGCACTGGCAAGCACGGACGACCGGCCGCCGGAATTGCTGCGCACCGCGCTGATACGCGCGCACATGTGTGAAAAACTGGCGCACGGCATGTCCGCCGGGCAACAGGAAATGGCGTTCATGGCCGGGCTGCTTTCCCTGCTCGACACACTGCTGTGCGCGCCGATGGAATTCGTGCTGAGCCACTTGCCGCTGGCACCGGAAATCCGCGAAGCGCTGGTGGAAGATCGCGGCCCGTTCGCGCCACTGCTGAGCCAGATCTACGCCTGGGAAGCCGGCAATCTGCAGACCATGCAGATGCAGCCGCAAAACATTCGCAAGATGGCCGGTGCGTATTACGAAGCGACGCAATGGGCCGATCAGGTTTTTTCGTTTGCGGAGCAGCGGGCGCATTAGTCGGTATAGCTGAGTAGCGCAATGCGTTGCTGCATGGGACAGTTTCCTCCCCTGCTTGCAGGGGAGGGTTAGGGTGGGGTAACGCGAGCGCTGCTCGCGTCGTGTCGATATCACCGCGAGGTTGCTTCACCCCACCCCAGCCCTCCCCTACTGCACGTAGGGGAGGGCACAACTACAAAGCATCGGTGCACCTCACCGCACCTGCGCCAACCGCGCAGACACCCCAGTAAAGCGCATCGGCAAATCCCCACTCATACCTTGCGGACGATCCGCCGACACGGCGAACCGCCAGCGCCTTGCCATCGCTATCGCATTCGCATCCAGCACCGCATCGCCGCTGCTTTGCGCGACGAACGCATCGATGACCTGCCCTTGCCCGTCAACGCGCAGATGCAGCACCAGCTCGCCCACCGCATGGCTTTCCATGCGCGCAACCGGCACCGACGTCACCGGCATCGATACCGGAATCAGCGCGTCGTTGGCAGCGGCCGTAGTAGCCGCGTGTGCTTGCATCGATGTGTACGGGTTGCGCGCCGTGACATGTCGTGTATGCGTGGCCCCCCGGTGCATCACGTGCGCTACCGACGCGCGATGCGGCGCAGCCTTCCACGCCACGTGCCGATAAGTTTGATCGCTGAGCCATGCAGTGCCTGCCACGCCGACGACCAACGCCAGCAAGCTCAAACCGGCCGTGGTGCGCAATCGCGGCATTACGGCCGTTCGAGAATCGCCGTCACGCCCATGCCGCCGGCGGTGCAGATGGAGATCAAGCCGCGGCCCGAACCTTTCTGTTCGAGCATCTTCGCCAACGTGGCGACGATGCGTGCACCGGTGGCCGCAAACGGATGACCCACCGCAAGGCTGGAACCGTGAATATTGAGCTTGTCCGGATCGATGCGTCCAAACGGCGTATCCAGGCCCAACCGATTTTTGCAGTAATCGGCTGACTCCCACGCGCGCAACGTGCACAGCACCTGCGCAGCGAAGGCTTCGTGGATTTCGAAGAAATCGAAATCCTGCAAGGTCAAACCGTTGCGCGCGAGCAGGCGTGGCACGGCGATGGTCGGCGCCATCAGCAAGCCCTCGCCATGCACGAAATCCACCGCAGCCACTTCGGCATCGCGCAGATACGCCTGAATGTTCAGGCCGCGCGCGGCCGCCCACGCGTCATTGGCGAGCAGCACGGTAGCAGCGCCATCGGAAAGACCGGTGGAATTGCCGGCGGTCAGCGTGCCCAAGCCCGAGCTCTTGTCGAACGCAGGCTTGAGTGAGGCGAGCTTTTCCATGGTGGAGTCCGCGCGCAAAAAACCATCGCGCTTCACGCCACGAAACGGCACCACCAGGTCGTCGAAGAAGCCCGCCTCGTAGGCGGCGGCGAGTTTGCGGTGGCTTTCCAGTGCGAGACGATCCTGATCTTCACGCCCGACGTGCCACTCGCGCGCCATCTTTTCGCAGTGCTCGCCCATCGACATGCCGGTCCGTGGCTCGGCCACGCCGGGAAACGCAGGTTTCAATTCGCTCAAAGAAAAACCGCGTACGGCGGTTTTCAGCTTATCCATCGGCGTTTTGGCGCGGTTGACGGCCAGCAGGCGCTTGCGCAGGCGCGTGCTGTACACGATCGGCACGTCGCTGGTGGTATCGGAGCCGCCGGCGATGCCGGCCTGGATCTGGCCGGCCGCGATCTTGTTGGCGATGAGGATGGCGTTATCCAGCGAGGTGCCGCAGGCACGGGCGGTGGTGATACCCGGCGTGGTCGGCGCCAGCCCGGAACTGAGCAGGGCTTCGCGCGCGAGATTCCATTCGGAGGGGTGCTTGATCACCGCGCCCATCGCCACTTCGCCCAGCTCCACCCCATGCAGCCCGAAACGCTCGACCAGCGCGCCCAGCACCTTCACCGACATGCCGAAGTTGCCGACGTCCGCATAGGCAGTGTTGTTGCGACAGAACGGGATACGTACACCACCGATGACGCCAACGCGCTGCTGCGTGTTCTCCATAGTCTCAAGTAATCCACCCTTGCACCGACCTGCAAGGCTAACCCGCTCGGCTGCCTGGCGAAAGCCCGCAGGGGCCGCCGATCAGCGAATGTTAGACTTACGGTCTTTTTTTGGTGGTGTGATCGCGTGGAATCCACAGGTGTGCTGCAAGCGTTGCCCGTCGTCCTGGCCCTGGAACTCGCCCCGGGCGAGCACCCGCAGCAGTTGACCCTGAGCCGCGACGGGGCCGCTGAGCTGGCCGCGCTGGTCGCCGACGACCTACATCGGCTGGTACCCGCCGTGGCCCAAGCCCGACTGACCTTGGGCGGGGCACTGTTCGATGCGGTCGAACTGCTGCGTCCAGGCTTCCCCGCGTGGGCGACGCTGGATGAGCTCGCGCGGCGAATTCCCCGCGGCCAGCTCGAAAACGTGGTGGCATTCGGCCATCACGGCGGCCATATGCCCGCCCTGCCGCTGGAGCCCGATCCGGCCTACGCGGACGGCCCCATGCGCTTTTTGCCCTTGAGCCTGCTGGCGCCGGAGGACCTGGCCGCGGCCCTGTCCGAGCAGTTGGAAGTGGAGCTGATCGGCCGCGGTGAGGCCGGTGCGCAAACCGCCGACTGGCTGATGCGCCACGTCGGCATCCGCCTGGAACATGCGCGCTACCTCAGCCGCAACGACCTGCTCGCGCTGACCTGCGTGCAATACGAGCACGTCAATCTGGCGCCGCTGTGGCAACTGCTGGAAGCGGCGATGCTCACACCTTACCGTGAAGAAAACGCACTCAGCGCGCGCGGTCTTGCGCTGCGCTACGCCGACGGCAAGGCTTGGATGCAATCGCCGGCGCAATGGCTGGCCGCGCACAACGGCGATGGCGCCGAGCGCAGCCACGCCTTCGCCGGCGCGGTGTTCGAGTTGCGTCAGTACGCAGCGCTGCTGGAGGCGCATAGCCTGCCGCTCTATCTGGATGGCGAATCGGCCGTCCAGATCGGACGGGAAGAAGGCTGGCTCGCGGAGATTCTGGCGCAGCCAGACCCGGCCTACGATCGGCCCGCTTTGTTTGCCCACGAAGCGGCCGGCCTGGGCGTGGTGGCGGTGACCGTGGCCCAGCGTGGGGCGGCGGGCCACGCTCACGTGCTGGCCCATGGGTATCCCCTGCGACCGGCGGCGCTCGGTTCATTGGTAACGGTGCTGGCCGACCGCTTCGACGCCCCCAGCGAGCTGCATGCGCTCGGCCGTATTCAGCTCGACGAAAGCGGGCGGCTGGGTGCCCCGGCCATCGCGCTGCATTGATGGCGAACACCTTAAGGATGAGGCCGCTTTCTCTTTTCTGAAAAACGCGTACTGTCGGCTCGTTCAAAGCCGACGCCAATCGGCGCATGATGTGTGAACACACGGTCAACCCGGAACCGCATGTCCAAACCGAGGCTCCCCGCCGAAGGCCATCCCGAGGACCCCTGGTCCGGGAACCCGCTGCTCGCGCATGTCGTGCAGAGCGTGCCCGCGCTCATTACCTATATCGACCCGCAGGAGCGCTTTGTCTTTGCCAATGAGGCGCATCGCCGCTGGTTCGAGATCGACCCGGGCGACATCATGGGCCGCGCGGTCGTCGAGGTGCTCGATCCGGAAAGCTACCTGCGCGTGCGCGCCGCGCTGCTGCAGGCACTGAGCGGCCACGATTCCAGCTACGAAGGGCAGCTTTTCAGTCGCCCGCAACAGCGCTACGTGCATGGCAGCTTCACGCCCGATCGCGACGAAACCGGCCGCCTGCGCGGCGTACTCACCGTATTCACCGACATCACCGAACGCCACGCATTGGAAGAACAATTGCGCGAAAGCGAGCAGCGCTTCTCGCAGGCCTTCCAACATGCTGCGATCGGCATGGCGATGACCCTTCCGGATGGACGCTATCAGCGCGTGAACGCCGCGTTGTGCGACATGTTGGGCTATACCGAAACGCAGCTGCGCACCATTACCTGGCGCGAGTTGACTCACCCGGACGACCTCCCGCTGAGCGAGGCGCTGTGCGCGCAGGTGATGAGCGGCAAGCGTGAAGCGTTCCAGACCGAGAAGCGCTACATCCACCGCGACGGCCACATCGTGCACGTACAGCTCAGCGTCTCGCAGGTACGCAGCGAAGCCGGGCAGCTCAACTACCTGGTGAGCCAGGTGCAGGACATCACCAAGCGCAAGCAATACGAAGAGGCGCTGTTTCGCGAACGCCAGCTCGCCGAAGTGACGTTGAATTCGATCGGTGATGCAGTGATTACCACCGATATCTCACTCCTCATCACCTCGCTCAACCCCATTGCCGAGGCGATGACCGGCTGGTCCAACGCCGAAGCCAAGGGTAGTTCGCTGGATGATGTGTTCCGCCTGCGCGACATCAACAATCGGCAACCGCTGGACAATCCGCTGCGCCAGGCGATGCGACGCAACACCCTGGTGGATTTCAGCGGGCGCGCGATTCTGCTTCACCGCAACGGTTTCGAAACCCCTATCGAAACCTCGACCGCGCTCATCCACGATCACACCGGCACCGTCACCGGCGGCGTACTCGTATGCCATGACATCAGTGAAAACCGCACGCTGGCGCTGAAGCTGATCCAGCTTGCGCAGCACGACTCGCTCACGGGACTACCCAATCGCAGCCTGCTGTATGCGCGCATCGAGCAGGCCATGGCGATGGCCATGCAACGTCACCGTCAGTGCGGCATCTTCTACATCGATCTGGACCACTTCCGCCGCATCAACGATACCTTCGGCCATGGCGTGGGCGACCAGGTGCTGCAGGCGGTCGCGCAGCAGATCCGCAGCACGTTGCGCGACAGCGAGGATATGGCGTTTCGCTACAACGGCGATGAGTTCGTGGTACTGCTCCCTCGTGTGGAGGATACGGATGAAGCGGCGGGCTTCGCCCAACGCTTGCTGGACGCCTGCATGCAGACGCAAGTTTCGCATCTGCCGCCGCTCGATATCCGCGCCAGCATCGGCATCAGCCTGTTTCCGCACGACGGTACCGAACCGGATGCGCTCGTGCGCAACGCCGATGCGGCGATGTATGAAGTAAAGACGCAGGGCCGTCACGGCTACCGCTTCTACGCACCGGAGATGAGCCAGCGCTCCGCTGCCAGCCAACGCATCGAAGACGTGCTGCGCCACGCCCTGGCACATGGGGAGCTTGCCTTGCGCTATCAACCGAAGGTGGATGCCCAGTACGGCCACATCGTCGGTGCCGAAGCGCTGCTTCGCCTGCATGTGAATGGTGTGGAAGCATTCACGCCGGATCAGTTCATTCCGGTGGCCGAAGACACCGGCCTGATCGTTTCCATCGGTACCTGGGCATTGCGCGAAGCGTGTTTGCAAGCACGCGCATGGCAGCGCGATGGTCGCCCGCTGCCGATCTCGGTCAACGTCTCACCACTGCAATTTCAGTACGCCGGTTTCTATGAGCGGATGGACGGCATCCTCAATGAAACCGGCCTGGACCCCAGCCTGCTGGAGTTGGAACTGACCGAGCGCACGATGATGACCGGCGGCGACGGCACCATCCGCCTGCTGCGTCGCATCCGCCAGCGCGGTGTGCGCTTGTCGCTCGACGATTTCGGCATGGGCTACAGCAGCCTCTCCTACCTCAAGCATTTCCCTGTCGATGCCCTGAAGATCGACCGTGCCTTCGTGCGCGACATCACGCAGGACGCGGAAACCGCTGCGATCACCAGCGCGATCATCGCGATGGCGCGCAGCCTCAACAAAGACGTGATCGCCGAAGGTGTGGAAACGGAACTGCAAAGCGCGTTTCTGCGCGAAGCCGGATGCTCGCAGATGCAGGGCTTCTTGTTCGGCGCGGCGATGACGCCCAAGGCCTTCGAGGAACGATTGACGGTGCCATCGCTGCTGCCGTAAGCGTTGTATTCCGTCGCCGGGACGACGGGATGCTCACTGTGGCCGAAATGCCCGCCGCAATTCCTGCTGCGCGCGCTCCACCAACACATCCGGCAAGCGATCCGCGCGCGATTGCGCCGGAGGCGTGGCGCGATCGATCACATGATTGTCGGCCAGCATCTGGATCATCGACAGATGATCGGCGGCGAGCAGCGCATTGCCCAGTTCGGTGACGGGTGCACGCGCGCGCACTTCAAGGCGCTCGCGCAAGGCTTCGATCACGTTCGGTGGCAATTCCCAATGTCTGGCGGCACGCAGCGACAAATGGTTGGCCAGATATACGTAATTGCTCAGGAAAGCGCGACTGAACACGCCCAGCGTCGGCGGGGCTTCTTGGTCGAGCACGCGAATCATTGCGCCGACACCGGCATTGCACACCACGCCGGCAAGATACGCTTCGAACGGATCGCCCTGCCCTTTGGCCAGGTACATGCAGGCGTGCGCACAACGCTCGGCGTGATCCCACAGACGCTGGCCCGCGGCGTGGCCGAGCATGCCGGCGCTGGCCTGGAGGATCGGCTTCATCACGTGCTGCGTGACCATCTGGCGCAGACCGTCATGGCCCAACAACACCACGGCGTGCTGCAGGCTGCTGATCGGGCGCGCGGTGCGGTAATGCGCACTACGGCTTACGCGCATCACTTCACCCACCAGCACCGGGTCGCGGCCGATCAACTTGGCAACCTTGGTGCCGTCGGAGTTTTCGCTCTTTAGCAGGCGCAGCAGCTGCGGCAGCACCTCCGGCAGGCGCGGCAGGGTGGAAATGTCGAAGCGATCGCCGCCGCACAGCTCGTCCAGGCGCCGCAGCATGACCTGCTCCTGCGGCCGCGAATCCACGACATCCGAACCGGGCATGCCGAGCACCAGGCGATAGAACCAGTCCTGCACATCGGCGCTGCTCAATGCAGGCGCCGGCGCCTCCGGTGGGGGCTGATCTTCGGGCCATGGCAGCACCACGCTGAAGCGCGGCCGCTCTTTGGCTGGCTCTTCATGCACAAACAATCGTTTCCAGAAACCGGTCATATACCGCCCAGGCTCGTCCCCTCGAAACAGATATCGGCAGGTATTTGCGGGGCTTGATGGCACCTTCGACTCGAAGCCCCTCCCTGCGGTTAGGGTGGGGAGGGGTGACGTGAGCGGAGCTCGCGTCGCGTCAGTATCACCGCAAGATGGCTTCACCCCGCCCCAACCCTCCCCTACTGCACACAAAAAAGGGAGCGCATGCACAGCATCGGCCCGACTCACGGCATCTGCGCCGCTCAGGTCTATTCACTACGAGAAACCGTTCCCCTGCTTGCAGAGGAGGGCTAGGGTGGGGTGACGCGAACGAAGCTCGCGTTGTATTGGTATCAGCGCAAGATGGCTTCACCCCAACCCTCCCCTACTACACGCACGGGAGGGAGCGCATGCATAGCACCGACCCGACTCACGGCAGCTGCTCCGCTCAGGTTTAGTCACTGCGAGAAACCATCCCCTCCCCTGCTTGCAGGGGAGGGTTAGGGTGGGGTGACGCGAGCGAAGCTCGCGTCTTCCATGTCCCAGCCGAGTAATTACTTGGTACGCGGCGTCACGATCGCCCCGATCAGATCCTTGCCTTCGGCACGCACCAGGTGCGGATAGCGCAGGCCTTCGTGGTAGTCGATCTTCACGGTGCTGTAGACATCCACGTTCTTCACCAGCAGCTCGATCGGCGCCGAGGAAGTCTTGGCGGCGGTGACCGCATCCTTGATGGCATCGGCGGAGAAATCGTGCCCGTTGACCGCGACGATGGTCATATCCGGCACCAGGCCTGCCTTGAACGCCGGCCCGTTCCACTGCACGTCGCCGATGCGGCCTTTGCCGTTGATGATCAAGCCGATTGAATAGGCCAGGTTGACACCACCGTGGCGCAGGCTCGCCATCGCCTTTTCCTCGCCGTTGGGCTTGTCGTCAAAGACCAGCTTCCAGCCGCCGCGTTCGATGCCATGCTCAGGCAGGTCACCGCCGGTGTAATCCAGACGATCGCGCAGGAACTTCGCCCAGTCGAACGGCTGCACCTGGTTGAGCGTCTTGACCACGTCATCGAACGTGTAGGTCTTGGTGACGTAGCTGCCGTTGTCCATGCCATAGAAGGCATGCGCGAAATCATCCAGCGAGTGCTTGCCGCCGCTGAGGTCGCGGATCTTGGTGTCGACGTCCAGCCACAGCAATTGGCCTTCCGGATAGAAATCCGTGTCGCGGATCCAGTTGATCCAGCTTTCCGACCCGTAGTACGTAAGCGGCGCGGCATCGGCGGTATCCTGCAGCGAACGCCACGCGCGGCCGGTGCGATAGGTCATCGAGGCGGCAATGTTGGCCATGGAGTCGCGATACTGGTCCGGCGTCCACAAGCCCGCACGCGCGGTGAGCACGCCGCACCAGTAATCGGTAAGCCCTTCGTACACCCACAGCAGATCATCCTGCATCGGCACGTTGAAGTTGGGCGTCCACAAATCGGCCGGGCGACGGAATTTGCCGTTCCACGAGTGCACGAATTCGTGCGGCATCAGGCTGGCGGCAACCAAATGCATGTCGTCGTCGGTGAAGAAATCTTCCGGCAGACGATCGTCGCTGGACTGATGGTGTTCCAGGCCGAAATGCCCGGTGTGATCGGACAGCGTGAGCAGGAAGTCGTAATGCGAATAGTGATGTGCGCCGAACAGGAAGTTGGTCTGGGCGACCACGTTGCGCTGCTGCTGGAGCTGCTTGTCGGTGAGCTTCACCGCCTTGGCCGAATCACCCACCACGTTCAAATGCACCGTTGTGCCGCCCTTGGGCGTGAGGTCGACGCGGTTGAAATAGGCACCGGCGATCATCGGTGAATCAACGAAATTGTTGAAGCTCAGCGGCTTGAAGTGGATGGTGTTACCCGACCGGCTATCCACCTCCAACGCAGAGCCGAACTGCCAGCCTTGCGGCAATTCCACGGTCGGTTGGATCTGGATCTGCCGCGTGTAGTAACCGGCGGGATAGAACGCCACCTGATTGAATTCCATATCGGCCAGATTCGGCGAGGTGGACACGCTCGCGCCAAAGTTGCTGCCCTCGCCTTCGCCGGGCGAGAGGAACTGGAATTGGAGATCGAGCTGGCTCACACCCTCCGGCACATCCACGTGAATGGCGTACATCTCGCGCAGATCGCGGCGCCACGGCAGCTGCTTGCCGTTGGCCGTGATGATCAGGCCGGCCACGTTCGACACCGGGCCCGACGGCGCATGTTCGCCGGGAATCCATTTCGGATAGAACAGCGTGAGCGGCCCGGACTTCACCGGAATGGTTTCGTGCGAACGGAAAATGCGCTTGGCCGCGTCGGTAAGATCCACATTCACCGTCAACATGCCCGCGTAGGGCTGATCGACGGGCGCCGGCACGTCACCGGAAAACGCCGCTTGCAAATCCGACTGTGCGGCAGCGGTGAACGACAAGGAACACGCCGCCACGACGGCGGCGGCAAGCAGGCTCAGACGCAAGGATGTGGGCTTCACGCAATGACTCCGGCAGGTGTCGTCCAGGCAGACACGCCTGCAGGGACGGCAGAATGATGACGACCGCTCATCGGGCGGTATGCCTGCGATGGTAGAGCCAAAACCCTGGGGCACTTCCCCTGCCAGAGGTCATGTTGCGCACTGCAAGGGTGATATTGACGGCACCCCTGCGGTGCCGCGGTGCATCAAATTGCCTATTCGTGTTCGAGCTTGCTGTGTCGCATCCCGTAACCGAAATAGATCAGGCAGCCCAGCACCATCCAGATGATGAAACGCTCGAAGGTAATCCACGGCAGGCCGCCAGTGCGGTGCCAGCCTTGTGCATCTGACCACGGTACGCCGAAGATCAGCAGCAGCGAAAACAACACGCCCAGCGGCGCGACCAGGGCCAGCGCAGGTGCGCGGAAACTGCGCGCAATGTGTGGCTTGCGCAGCCGCAACACCAACACGGCGGTGCAAATAATGATGAAGGCGCTGAGCGTGCCGATATTCACCAGTTCGGCCACCTCGCCAATCGGCAACAAACCCGCCACCAAGGCGGTAAACACGCCCAGGATCACCGTTGGCCGCGCCGGCGTGCCGAAGCGCGGATGGATGTGCGCAAACCACGCCGGCAACAAGCCGTCGCGAGCCAACGCGAACCAGATGCGTGCAGCGCCGAGCATGAAGGCGAACAGCACGCTCGTCACGCCGATGACTGCAGCGACCGCGATCGTCACGCTCACCCAATGCAATCCGATCGATTCAAATGCCTGCGACACCGACGCGTCACCGCCCAGATTGCTGTAGTGCGTGATACCGGTCAGCACCAGCGAGACAGCGATATACAGCACCATGGCCACCGCCAGCGAAAGCAATACCGCGCGCGGCAGATCGCGTTGCGGATGCTTAGCTTCCTCCGCCGCCGTGGTCAAGGTGTCGTAACCGAACACCGCAAAGAACACCACGCTCGCGCCCGTGAGTACACCCGCCCAGCCGAAATGCCCAACGCCTTGCGCATCGATCACGCGTGCCGGAATAAATGGCTGCCAGTTTGCCGCGCGAATATAAAAAACACCCACGCCGACCACCAGCAACACGCCCACCACCTTGATCGCTACCACCAGCGTATTGAAGCGCGCGCCCCACTCCGTTCGAATGGTCAATAATGCAGCCACCAGCAGCGAAATCGCCGCGGCAATCACGTTGAAACGATGCGCATCGCTGGGTCCCGCGATCGCTTGTCCGCCGTGCACACCAAAGAGCTGCTGCAGGTAATACTCCATCGTCTGCGCGCTCATGCTTTGCTGAGCCCATTCCGGCAGATGAACCCCCGCCGAACCCAGCAGCACCTGCACATAGCCGGACCAACCGATGGCGACCACCGCCACGACCAATGCGTATTCCAGCAGTAAGTCCCAACCGATCACCCACGCGACGAACTCCCCCAGCACCGCATAGCCATAGGTGTAGGCACTGCCGGTAACGGGAATGAGTCCAGCAAATTCCGCGTAGCACAACGCAGCGCATGCACTGCCAAAGCCCGCAATGATGAAACTGAGCGCGACGGCCGGCCCGGCGTTCATCGCGGCCTGCTGCCCCGCCAATACAAAAATGCCTACACCAATGATTCCGCCGATACCGATGGCAGTGAGCTGCCACAAGCCCAGGACACGACGAAAATCGCCGCGACGATCTACTTCCGTCTGCAATTGCTCGACAGATTTATGGCGCAGCATCCGGCTTAGAAAGCGCATCGCCTAGGACTCCCCGATCGCGAAAGAGCCCATCATAGCGAAAGCGTGGTGCCGGCAGCACTCTTATTGCAAAGGCTTTTGTGCGGTATGCCAACGCGGCGGGCGAGCTATGCACAGCACGATAATCGCGCTGGAACCGAATGCGATAACCGCCGATCCACACGCGATCGGATTAAGGTGCGCCATGGCGAACCACTGACCGGTAAGCTGCACCACGACGGCCGTTCCAACCGTGCGCATCAGCTCCAACCACAAACCGATGCGACGCCCTTCCATCAGGAATCCAAGCGTCAGCAGGCTATAGACCATATACATCGCGTACAAGGCGGCATGCGCAAGTTTCATGCTGGGCGCGGCATTTAAAAAATGCACGCCGATCATCAGCAACAACGCGAATTGCACGACGCAATAAATCGTCCACGCGAAAGACATCGGCGGCCCGTAATGCGCATGGGTAATGTCGAACGCTGTCTTTGGAAAACGCACAGCCACATCCGCAGGACGCCAGCCCGGCCGCTTGACCCACACGCGCAACTTGTCCGACCAACGACGCGCATGCCAACTGTCGTTGAGCATCGCTCTATACACCTCCACATTCGCCCACAGCGGATTCCAGCTCTGAAGGGGTGAACGCGTACCATAAATGGGCGGATCGTCGTCGTTCTCCTCCACGAAGGTGCCGAACAAGCGGTCCCACAGGATCAGGATACCACCGTAATTGCGGTCCAGATAACGATCATTGACTGCATGATGCGCGCGATGGTTGGAGGGTGAACAAAACACGCGATCGAACCATCCAAGCCGGTCGACCACTTCGGTATGCACCCAGAATTGATACAACAGATCGATCACCGCGATAACGGCAAATACGTCCGTGGGATAGCCGAGCAGGGCCATCGGCAAATAGACAACCCACCCCAATAAAAAACCGCTGCCGGTTTGGCGCAGGGCGGTGCTGAGGTTGTAACGCTCGCTCTGGTGATGCACCACATGCGCTGCCCAGAGCACGTTCACTTCGTGCCCCCATCGATGCAGCCAGTAATAAAGCAAGTCATAGAGCAGCAGACCGCTGATCCAGACCCATAGGCTGTTCGCCGGCAAGTTCCACAGCGCCCAATGCGCGGCGCACCAGGCATAGATGCCGATGGTAAACAACTTGGTGAAGACGCCGACGATCTGCGAGACGACACCGAGGCTCAAACTGTTGATCGCATCATTGATGGCATACACATCGCGACCACGCCACCTTGCGACCCACAACTCGATACCGATCAACACGAAGAAGCCCGGTATCGCCCATGCCATGATGCGTTCGGGTGTAATCATCTCGGTCCTGTTGAATGGTCACTGTGCCCCCACGCCGCGCAGAACGCCGCGATCACATCAGCGCCGAGCAAGCCGGCACGACTCACTACCGCCGATCGACAGAATACCTGCCTGGGCCCGTCGTACACAGCAGCAAAAGGCCACCGACAATGCTCATGTTCTTGTAGAAATGGATCATGGTGTCCAGACGCAATCCACCGGTCAGTGCCCAGTATCGATGGCCGATCAGGGCAGTGATCAAGGTGTACAAGGCCAAGGCAAGCGCGAGCGGCCGGGTGTAAAAGCCGATCAGGATGGCCAGGCCCACAAAGAACTCCATGACGAGCGCACTGAAGGCAGCCAACGTGGGTAACGGCAAGCCCACCGCAGCCATGTATTGGGCAGTACCCGAAAAATTGAGGAATTTGTCCAAGCCGAAGATGACGAACAAGGCCATCAGGAACACACGAGCGACCAGCAGCAATTCGTCTTTGCGACGTTCGAACAACAGTGTGTATCGCATGATCATTCTCCTCTACAGAGAACAGCGCAGCCGGGTGCAGATCCGCCGGCTTGTCGACGATGCGATATTCAGGCGGACCGCCCGGGAACCACTATGAAACAAATCGCTGTCCGTTCCAAGGGCAACGCGATCACACTTTAGGCCGCCCGTAAGGCGGGGTTTGAAATAAGCCCCACCTTGCCCTCAAATGTGAAAACGGCAGCGCTGCAGAACCGAGCGTTGATAGGGAAGAGAAATTGCCGCGGCGCACCAGCCTGCTAGGTCTGGTTATAGCCAGCCGGTCGAAGCGACATGGCCGTTAGTGCAGGCAGCGCGATGGGTGTTACGGCGTACCTTTGCTCATGTTGGCCGGAACCAGCGACACACGGCCGATGGCGTACAAAGGACCGTCAGTAGGCGCGGTGAACACCAGGCATAGCGTGTGTTCGCCTTGCGTTGGGTTGACCGATGCATTCAACGCAAAGCGCCTACCGCTATGTGCTGGATCGGGTAGCGGCAGCGTCGCCAACACGGCGCCATCGCAACGATCTTCATGCACCACAAGTTCACCATAGGGCGTGGTGTGGGGGCGTGACACGACCAACTTGATGTCGTGTGCGAGTGCGTAATTGCGCTCCAGGCGCACTGCATCCACATGAATGGCGCGAATGCCGCCCAGAGGTGCCCCCATGTACTGCTGACAGGTATCGAATACGTTCACTGCGTACACCGGCGCCATGCCGGTGGCATCTGGCATCGGCTGCACGCGCAGGCGGAAATCGCTGCCCGGGCAGTTCGGCAGTTCCACGCCGAGCCGACTCAGCAGATCGGCTCGGTCGAGCACGCGCGTGCGTGGTGCGGCGAGCATGCTGCCATCGCTTGCATAGGTGGCAGCTTTGATCGTGTCCGGCAATGTCACGGTAAACGGTTGGCTGTAGAGCGGCGAGTGGAGGCTAGGCGTACTGCCATCCGTGGTGTAGTGGATGGCCCCATAGTTCACCTGATCGACCAGCGTGACGCTCGCCTGTCCACGGCGCAACGCCGCGTTGGCATCGACCTCGATCTCAGCTTCGAACGCGCTATCGGCATAAGGGATCTTCTGCGCGGCGTAGCGCTCCAGTTGCGCCGGCAGGCGCGAAAGGAAATCGCTCCAATGACGCGACGCCGCGGGCGACCATGTCACCTCGCTCAAGGCATCCAGCCGCGGAAACACTGCATGCTCCACGTGTTGCATGGTCGGCATGTGCTCGGTCCAGGCATTCGCCTGTGCACCCAGCACATGCACGGCTTGGGCAGCGGAAAGTGCGGAAGGAATCGGGTTGAAGTCGTAGATGTTCTCAAGATCGCGTACAGGATTGCGACCGGCCGCCTCATCGGGAAGATCGCTTTGCACGCTATCCAGGTAGAGATCCGGCGACGGTGACATCACCACGTCGTGACCCAGCCTGGCCGCCTTGATGGCGCCGTCCGCGCCCCGCCATGACATCACCGTGGCATCGGCCGGCACGCCGCCATCGAGGATCTCATCCCAACCGATCAGCCTTCGCCCGTGGGCGCTGAGATAGTTGCCGATGCGGCCAATGAACCAGCCCTGCAACGCATCCTCGTCCTTCAAATGCAGCGCGCGGATCTTGGCCTGGATGGCTGGCGATGCCTTCCATTGATCCTTGATCGCTTCATCGCCACCTACATGGATGTAGTGCGACGGGAACAGCGCCATGACTTCATCGAGCACGTTGTCGATGAACTGG
Organism: Dyella monticola; assembly: GCF_003363155.1. GTDB lineage: Bacteria > Pseudomonadota > Gammaproteobacteria > Xanthomonadales > Rhodanobacteraceae > Dyella_B > Dyella_B monticola. The sequence goes on from NZ_QRBE01000004.1 coordinate 71,666, forward strand.
AACGTCGCATCATCGACGTTGTAAAGATAGGGATTCACGCCCCAGTCGACGGAAACCGGCGGGCGCTTGCCGGTGACGCCGATCTGCGGATACGCCGCAACGGCCGCCTGCGCGTGGCCAGGCATGTCGATCTCCGGCACGATGGTGATGTGACGGGCGGCGGCGTACGCCACCACGTCACGAATCTGCGCCTGCGTGTAGAAGCCGCCATAGCGCTGCGGCTCGCCATCGTGCCCCGCATCCGGCGGCGTGCGCCATGCGCCGATGCGCGTCAACTCGGGATAACGCTTGATCTCGATGCGCCAGCCTTGGTCGTCGGTAAGATGCCAATGCAGCACGTTGAGTTTGTGCTGGGCCATTTGGTCGAGTAGCGCTTTTACATCGTCGACGCTTTGGAAGTGACGCGCCGAATCGAGCATCAAGCCGCGCCACGCGAAGCGCGGCCAGTCAACGATGTGCAAGGCCGGTACCTGCACCGCGCCTTGTTCCGAATTGGGTGTAAGCAGTTGATACAGCGTGACCGCGCCATAGAACAGGCCAGCATCGTCACCTGCTTCAACGTGAATACTCTGCGGTGTCACCTCCAGCGTATAGCCTTCGACGTGTGCTCCGGCACCCGGTGCGCGCCGGAAAACGATCGCATGGGGCGCTGCGTTTCCTTCCTGGATCTGCAGATGCAGCCCGCGCGCGCGCGCGATCAAGTCCACCAGGTACTGCGCCGACCGGCGGGCCGCCGCATCGTGTGCAGGAACGACAATGGACATGCCATTGCCGACCTTGAAGGACCCTTGGGCCCGTTGCAGCTCAGCGGGAAGCGGAATCAACGAGACCGGGTTTGCCTGGGCGAGGCCGCACACGGCCATGCAGAACAGTAATACGGCCAATCGCATGCGTCGTCCTATCAGTAACCTGGGCAATAAACGTTGAGTCGTAAAACGTGGGGTAACAAACGTTAGGTAGCAAACGCGGGTTGCCACCCGCAACAACGCCCACCGTGTCCTGGATGTCATTCCCACCATTCACGAGAATGGCCTTCGTAGGACATGAGCATATCGGAGAACGTAGCGAAGCTCATGCGCAACGCACGCTCAATCGTGCGGCAGGCTTATGGCGTACAGGTACCAGGCATCGTGCGGCAGCCATTGCTCGGTCCAGCGCCAGTCGTCATCACGGCCAGTCTGGGCGTAGCCGAGATTGAAGGCGATGCCATCCTCGTCATCCAGCCCTGCCGTGATGCCATTGATGATCGCACCCGGTGCGCTGGTGTATTCGTAGGAGCGGAAGAACATGTATTGCGCATTGCGCTGACCACTGCCCATCAGCATGCTGGTGTCGTACGGATTGCGCCCGAGAATCCAGTGCAGTTGATGCCATGCATACGCTTCCAATTGCGCATGAAAGCTCGGGTCAGCCGCGAAAAGTGGCGCCGCCATACGTGCCGCGGCGGCCAATGAGCCCAAACGCGCGTTCTCACCTTGCCACCATGGTGCGGCCTCGGTGTCGTGCGGGAAGAAGAATGCCGTGCGCAACGTACCGTCGCCCATGCGTACGAATTGACGCGCATAGCCGAAGGGATTGTTCACCGCATCCGTAACCTTCAACTCATGGGCCAGCGAGCGCCGCACGGTGTCGCGCACGGCGTGCTGCTGGGCCGGCGTCGCAATCGCGTCGTATTCGAGTAACGCCACGACCGGCAAGCCTGCATCGGTGGGGTGGAAGAACGGTCGCGTGCCTGCATCGGCGCGCCAATAATCGGTTTGTCCGTCATACGTGGCCAGACGCGCCATGAGGCTTTGGGCGCGGCGGTCGGCAGCCTCGCGCCAGCTTTCGTCATGGGTTGCACGATAAAGCTCTGTGGCAGCCAGTAGCGCGCAATAGTCATCGACGATGTTTTCCACGCCGTCGTTGATCAATGCTTTGTTGTGCGCATCCAGGAAGCGATAAGCGTCTTCAGCAGTGCGCAGGTAATCCTGCCGAGTGAAATCGCCATCGGCGTTCATCGTGCTGGTGAGCGCGAGCGCGGCGATCGCCATACCGCCGCCCGCACGGAAACTCGCTTCGTAGGCGTGCGGCCCCCGCGCAGGCTGCTCGATGCGCTCGGTGGTGTCGCTAGCGCTGCGCTTGATCTGCGTGCGCCAATTGGGATCGCCAATGCGGCGATCTTGCGGCAGCTTGTCCTTGCCGGGCGCATCGATGGATTGATAGAACGAACCATCCGGACGCTTGTCGCGCACCAGGAAGTCGGCGCCAAACAAGCCCTCATCCAGCAAGCGGCGCAGGTACTGGCTGAAATCCGGGTCGTGGCGCGCATCCAATTGCTGATAGCTGCGCAGCAAACTCCACACGACCAGCGGCAATTGCTGGGTATTGAAATATGACGTGAGGTTCTGGTGCGACAGATGGATGCCGTAGTCGCCCGTCGCGTCGTACCAGCCTCCGTGAATGTCGAGCGTGCCCGGGCTGCCGTCCGGATGCGGCAGATGGCGATCGGCCTTGTCCATCAGGCCACTGGCGCGCTGGCCTTTGAAGTAATAGATGACGTTGGAGAGCGTGTTGCGCTCCAGCACGTTGTCCTGCACCAGGAACTCATCGGAACGTACGCAGTTGCCGTGATCCTTCAGTTCCAGGTAGTAACGCCCGGGCGTCTTCAACGCGGAAAAATCGGCGCGCCAGTAATGCTGGCCGCCCCACTTGGCCACCGGACCGGTATCGGTAAGCGTGCCGGAGAGCACCGGCTTGTCGGTGCTGGCATCGATCACGTCGAAGGCATGCAGCGATTGCCCCGCATCGGCTGAAATCACCGCCTGTTTGCTTGCCTGCAGTTCGTAGCCCACCTGGTCGACCAGCACTTTCGGTTCAGCCGCCCATCCTTGCGCGACATACCAACCCAGGCATACCAACATGCACTGCATTGCAAGCTTCATGCGACAACTCCCGCGAGCGACCGCGACAACGCCGATGGCTTCGGCGTTGCAGTCATCTGGCTTCGTCTTCCTCGCGCCTGGAAAAAGAGGACCTGGCAAGAGCGCCAGGTCCTTGGCGGGGAAGAAAAAGCGTTGTGTTACATCAGAACTTGAAGTGTGCTTCGAGCATGAACTCGCGACCGCTCACATACTCGTTCAGAAGCTCCGCATTGGTCGGGCCGTCATACTGCTTGTACACCGAGTTCAGCATATTCAGCATGTCAAACGACAGGGAGAAGTTCTTGCTGATCGCGTAGGCAACCGATGCATCGAGTTCTTTGTAGCTGCCGGTGTAGGCACTCGTCGCACCCGCTACGTAACCACCGGCAAGGTACTTGCTGCGATAGTTGTAGGAAATGCTCGCGCTATACGGGCCTTGCTCGAAGTAAGGAGCCAAGGTGTAGGAGTTCTTCGAGTTGTACGGCAGCCAGTCAGCGCCCTGGATCGTCTGGACGGTGCGCGAGTCGGAGTACGTGTAGTTGGCACGCAGACCGAAACCGCTGTCGCCGAACGCCTGCTGGTAGCTGATGGCAGCGCCCTTGACTTTGGCGCGACCGCCGTTGACGGGTGCGGTGACCTGGTACGTACACTGACCGGCGGTGTTACACATGCCGTTGGTGACAAGCTGCGTTCCGGTCGGGCCCGGATAGAGCGTGCCCCACGACCCGTTTTCATGCGTTTGCGGAGTCGTTTCCTGGGTGACGTAGTTCAAGACGTTCTTGTAGAAGCCGGACAGTGAAACCACCGACTGGTTATTGAAGTAATACTCAAGAGACGTGTCGAAATTGACCGAACGATACGGCTTGATGTTCGGGTTACCGGCCGTAGCGGTCAGCACCGTGTCGTTGGCTTCAAAGTACGGAGCCAGCTCGTTGTACGGCGCATAGGCGACCGTCTCCGATGCCGCACCACGCAAGATGAGATCCGGGGTCAGGTTATAAGCGATATTGAACGCCGGCAGGAAGTTGTAGTGCGTGGTCTGCACGCCGATGTAGCCGGTTCCAGCGGTGAAGTTGCAATTCCAGGGAACGATGCCGTCCGCACCGGCCACCTGGCAGCTGCTGGGAACGTAGTAGCCATACGAAGTGGTTTGCGTCTTGACCCAACGCACACCCAGGTTGCCATGCATGTTGTCGGTGCCGAAGTTGGCCTGTCCGTACACGGCCGTGTTCTGCTGCTGGACGTTGAAGGTGTTATCCCAGTAATCGACCGGGTCGTTCGCCGTCAGCGGACCGTTGTTCAACACCGCGTTGAAGATGCAGGTGTAGCCGCAGGTCTGCACGTGCGATATCGAGCTACCGCTGAGACCGATCGACGAGGCACCCTGCAGATTGCTCAGGCCACCGTAGCCGATCTGGTTGAGCGTCATGTTCGGCACGCCGCGATAGATCAACAGGCTCTGGCTTTCCCAATGCGACGCGTAGCGGGCACCCACCAGCAGTTCGTTGACGAAGCCGTCGAAATCCTTGCTGAAATCGACTTGCGCATAGGTGTCGCGCGCGTGATACGGCTTATAGCCAATGTTGCCGCCGAAATCATTGTCGGCCCAGTAGTTGGGATTGTTGGCGGTAGAGAGATTGCTGAAGTTGAAACCGTTCGGAATGCTCCAGGCGAAACCACCACCGTAGTAAATTTCCTTGAACGCCTGGCTGATCACGTTGTTGGACGTGCTTACGCCCACCTGGCCACCCAAGCGCCAGCCGTCACCGTAGTACGTGCCACGCCAGTCGATGCCCTTGGTGCGGATGTAGGACGCGCGTGCATCGTTATCTTCGTACGTGTCGGCCGTGCTCGTGCAGCTGGTGGCCTGCAAGCAAGGTGTACCGGACTGAATGCCGTTGCTGATGACGCCAGCAGCGTTGGGCGCACCGAGCGAGGTGATGCCGGCGTAGTTGAAGCCTGCAATCGGGTACAGCGAGGTGTTGATGTTGTCCAGGCTATCGGTCATGTACATCAAGCTGAGCGTGCTGTCGAAATGCTCGTTCGGCTTGTACTGCAGGTTGACGAAAATGCTGTTGCGCTTTTCGATCTGCTCGAAATTGGCAGAGTTGATTTCGGTCGGGAACACATCCGTCGGCTTCAGGACACCGCTTGTGACCAGGCCGCCGATGTATGGATTTACAAACGCGGGACTGCCGGGTATCCCAGCACTTGTCGCAGTCTTCGGCGCGCCGATCGCGGTGTAACCGAAGATTTCCTGGCCTTCACGCGAGGTGTCCTGCTCGTAGTGCTGCATGGAGACGTCGACGCCGAAGGTCTTCGAAGCGTTGTGCCAGCTGTAGAACACCGAACCGTTCGGACGGTTCTTGTCCGTCATGTCGTTGTAGTTCGTTCCAAACGAACCGCTCAGCGTGTTCGCAGCCACGTCCAACGGCTGCACCGTGTGCATGAAGACCGTACCGCCGAGGCTGCCTTCGGGCAGGCGCGCCTCAGGCGTCTTGTAGATTTCGAGCTGTCCCAGGATTTCCGCCGGCAGCAACGAATAGTTGAAGCCGCGGTTCGGGCTATCGCCGTACAACCAGAGCGCTTGCGCAACCGGGTGGCCGTCGAGGTACGAAAGGTTCAAGCTCGGGTCGATACCGTCGATGCTTACGCGCTGCGTGGCACCGAACAGGTGATCGAGCGTGACGCCAGGAACCTGTGCCAATGCTTCGGCGACGTTGGTGGCCGGGAACTTGCCGATATCGGTCGCCGTGATGGCATCGACGATCGCGTCGGCGTTGCGCTTGGTATCCATCGATTGTTGCAAGCTGGCGCGGATACCGACAACGGTCACCGTACCAAGCTGCTTGGCATTGGCTTTTTCGGCCTGCTGTTCGGTTTGCTGGTTGGCGGGTACTGCTGATGTGGGTGTGGATGTGGTTTGCGCGTTGTCCTGCGCATACAACGTACCGGCAAAACACAATCCGGTGACGATACTCGCGGCTAGTAGGGTCTTACGATGTGACATGGCTTCCTCCCCTCAGAGGCGTTTTTCAGCACGGAAACGTTCGCGGCATGTCCGTACTGTGTGGCGTATGGGCTTGCGCCCGGTTCGTTTTCCTAAAACCTCGTTCTTCACACTCGGCACGCCCTCAATGGGCGTACTGACCATCTAGATACAAGCCAGCGGCGCCAATGACGCCGAGCTGGCCGTGCTCCATCAGACGTACAGGAACCTGTTGCAAAAAAGGGCGCATTACACCCTTGTTGAAGTAGCGTTCTGCGAAGGTGCTCGACAGCAGAAGATCGCGGATTTGCGGCAGGATGCCGCCGGCCAGGTACACGCCACCGCGCGCCCCATACAGCAGCACCAGATCGCCGACAAAACTTCCGAGCAATCCGCAGAACACGTTCAACGCTTCGACCGCGGCGGCATCCGTGCGCTCCACTGCGCTGTGTGTGACTTCGGCCGGCGCACGCAAAGTCGGCGTCGCGCCACGCAGCGCGCAGATGGCGTTGTACAGGTTGATCAGCCCCGGCCCGGACAACGCGTGCTCGTACGACACATAGGAGCGATCGCGCGCCAGCCAGCGCAGGATTTCCATTTCCAGTTCATTGCCCGGTGCCAGCGAGACCTGGCCGGCTTCGGTTGCCAGCACGGTGGCGTGAGGTTTGGCTGGCAGCAGCACGGCCGAACCCAAGCCGGTACCCGGCCCCATCACCAGCACGGGACCCGCGACTTGCGGCGCGCTGGTTTCGATCACCGGCACGGTGTCTGCCTGGGTCATGAATTGGGTGGCGTAGGCCACCGCTTCGAAATCGTTGATCACCGCCAGGCTGGCGATGCCGAGGGTTTCGCGGATATCGCGGATGGAGACGGGCCACGGCAGGTTGTCGTTGACGATGGCATCGCCCAGCACGTAGCCGGCGCTCGCCACCGCACATTGCTCCACCCGCACGCCGGCGGAGAGCTGGGCGACGAAATCCTTCAATACCGCGGTGAGGCTGGGCCATTCGGCGCAGGCATAGCGGCGATATTCGAGCACCGTCACCGGGCGGTGCCCATCCGGGCGCGGACTGACCAGTCCGATACGCGCATGCGTACCGCCGACGTCGGCGGCCAGAAATGCCAGCTCCGGCGATGGTGCCGATTGCGCCTTGCCATGTACGACAGCCTGAGCCACGCCCCCTCCCTCACATTTTTTGTCGTGCGAGCCCTTCGTATTGGCAGGGCTTGCCCTCTTGCACGACTTTCGGTGACGGAGTCTGGTCAGGAATGACAACGCTGTCAACAGGTGGTAAAGATTGCCTTCAAGAGATGTTTGCGGCGTTGCGAAACCCCACGCCGCATGGTTACAGAGGTAATTATTTAAGTGATTGAATTTGTCTATATAAATATCAGTGGAGCTAGGCCGAATGGCCTATATCGAAAGGTGTTGCAACGCATCACATTCGACGGACAAATGAGGCGCAATGACGCACGTTGTCGGCGCGGTCTCGTAGCCGTCGATTGACAACGTTGTGCCTTGAGGACAATAAAGGTCAGTGCATGATGTCGTACGGTATTCGTTGACATCGGGTCTTTCACGGGGAGTGTTCATGTCGTCCACCACGTACACCGCCGACGCGCAACGCACGTCGACTTTGCTGCCGATGATGATCATCGGCGTACTGTTCTTCATCATGGGATTTTTCACGTGGCTCAACGGGCCGCTGATTTCGTTCGTCAAGGTGGCTTTTACGCTGGATGACATCAACGCTTTCCTGGTGCCGTTCGCGTTTTATGTTTCCTACTTCGTACTGGCGTTGCCGGCCGGTGCGGTGCTCAAGCGTACTGGCATGAAAAAAGGCATGGTTTTAGGCCTTTTCATCATGGCGTTGGGCGCGGCGGTGTTCGGTGAATTCGTGCGGATTCGCGTTTATTCCGGCGCACTGACGGGCCTGTTTGTCATCGGTGCGGGGTTGTCGTTGCTGCAAACGGCATCCAATCCGTACATCAGCATTCTGGGGCCGATTGAAAGTGCCGCCCAGCGCATTGCCTTGATGGGTATCTGCAACAAGGTGGCCGGTGCGCTGGCACCGCTCGCCTTCGGCGCGCTGGTGATGACGGGCATCGATGCGTTCCTGGGCCAGATGAGTGCGATGGCGCAAGGCCCCGCGCGCGAGGCCCTGCTCAATCAATTCGCGGCGCGTGTTTTCTGGCCTTATATGGTGTTAGCGGGTTTGCTGGTGGTGCTGGCCATCTGGATCGTGTTTTCCTCGCTGCCGGAAATCAAGCCGTCCGGCGCCAACAGCGAGCGTTCGATCGGTCACGGCAAGGGCGGCATTTTCAGCTTTCCGCATTTGTGGCTGGGCGTTTTGTGCCTGTTCCTGTACGTGGGCGTGGAAGTGATGGCGGGCGATGCCATCAACACGTATGGGCAAGGCTTCGGTCTGCCGCTGACGATGACCTCGCACTTCACCACCTACACCATGTTTTCGATGCTGGTGGGTTATCTGGTCGGCTCGGCGCTGATTCCCCGCTTCATCTCCCAGCAACGCTATCTCGCCGTCTCGGCAGTGCTCGGCGTGCTGTTCGCAATCGGCGCCTTGGTAACGCATAGCTACACATCGGTCGCCTTCGTGGCGGCGCTGGGTTTTGCCAACGCCATGATGTGGCCGGCCATTTTTCCGCTCGCGATCAAAGGCCTGGGCAGCCATACCGAGCTCGGCTCGGCGCTGCTGATCATGGGCATCGTAGGGGGCGCGCTGCTGCCGCAGGTGTTCGTGCATCTGAAGCAGTACATCGATTTCCAGCTCGCGTTCGTGATTGTCATCGTGCCGTGCTATCTCTACATCCTGTACTACGGGTTACGCGGCCATAACGTGGGCAGCCACGCCGGCTAAGAGTCTGTTCAATGCCTCAGCGTAGTTCGCATACCCTCTGCGTCGTCGCCAGGTGGTCGCGCATCGCGCGGCGCCCGACGAGTTCTCTGGTCGCCCCATGGCGGCCAGACGCGGGCTATGCGAGCCACGTGAAGGCCTTGAACGGGCTGTTCGGCATCCTTGGGGCGTCGGGCGTCATCCCCTCCTTTGTCACCACTACACCCGGTCTGTGGGCTACGATGCCCACCCGACACCGGGGAGGATTTTGCGTTGCACAGCCCTACCATCAAGGATGTCGCCAAACACGCCGGCGTTTCGTTGAAGACGGTCTCCCGCGTCATCAATCACGAGGCGGCCGTGCGGCCCGAGACCCGCGAGAAGGTGGAACGGGCGATCGAGCAGCTGGGCTATCGCCCGGACCCGTCCGCGCGCAGCCTGCGCAGCAGCTCCCACGCGTACGCGATCGGCCTGGTCTACGACAATCCGAACGCCCATTACGTGATCGACATGCAGAACGGCGTGCTGTCGGCCTGCCGCGAACGGGGGTTTGGCCTGCAGATCTATCCGTGCGATTCCACCGCGCCGGGGCTGGCCGAAGAGCTGGTCTCGCTGGTGCAACGTGCGCGTCTGGCGGGGCTGATCCTGGCGCCGCCGATGTCCGAGCAATCGGCGTTGCTGGCGACATTGAAAGCGCACGATGTGGATTTCGTGCGCATCATCGCGTCGCGCGAAGATCCGCGCGACGGCATGCCGTGCGTGTATGTGGACGATCACGACGCCGCGTATGCGATTACCGAGCATTTGATCCAGCTCGGCCATACGCGCATCGGCTTCCTGTGGGGCGAGCCGCATCACCGGTCCAGCCCGGAGCGCTATCAGGGGTACGCGGATGCGTTGAAGGATTACGGCATCGCGCTCAATCGCAAAATGATTCTTCCCGGCCGCTACGCCTTCGACGATGGGTTTCGCGGCGCGCGCAAACTGCTTGCGCTGAAGGAGCCGCCCACTGCCATCTTCGGTTGCAACGACGAAATCGCAGCCGGCGTGCTGGCCGCAGCGCGTTCGGCCGGGCTGGATGTGCCTTGGGATCTTTCCATCGCCGGCTTCGAGGACAGCCCGTTCTCCAAACAGGCGTGGCCTGCGTTGACCACTGCGCGGCAGTCGACCAGCGAGATCGGTCGGCATGCGGCGTTGCGTCTGATCGGTGGCTTGCAGCACGAAAACAGCAACGAGCTGGCCAACGAAGGCTTCATGCCCGAACTGGTGGTGCGCGGGTCGACCGCGCCGCCGCGGCAGACCTGATCCCAGGTTGTTCCTCGATCGCTGAAAGAACCTCCAGCCCGTCGCCCCGGCGAACGCCGGGGCCTAGTGTCTTGAGGCCGACAAAAGTCGCCGGGGTGACGGGCGTACTACACGTCTGCGCATCCGCCGCCATGCATTCCGTTACCTCATCCAGCGCCTTCCCCGGAAGGGAAAGCGCAGAAATTGCCATGCCTCATCCCCCGGAGCTTCCATGAAATCCGCTCGTGACACCCTGATGTACAACGAGGCGCAGGAAAGCGCCGCCACCGTCGAACGACAGCTTGCCCAGAACGCATCGATCCTCAAGGCACTCGGCGAGCGGCTGCGCGCACATCCGCCGCGCTTCATTGTGACCTGCGCACGCGGCAGCTCCGATCACGCCGCCGCGTATGCCAAATATGTATTCGAGACGCGCTTAGGCTTAGTCACGGCATCCGCCTCGCCGTCGATCTCCTCCATCTACGATGCGAACCTGAAACTCGACGGCGCGTTGTTCGTGGCGATCTCGCAATCGGGCAAAAGCCCTGATCTGCTGCGCAGTGCGGAAGCCGCGAAACAAGCTGGTGCTTATGTGCTTGCACTCGTGAACGTGGAAGATTCGCCGCTGGCAGCGCTAGCCGATACGGTGATCCCGCTGCGCGCCGGTCCCGAGCGCAGTGTGGCGGCCACGAAGAGTTACCTGGCCACGCTTGCCGCGGTGCTGCAGTTGACGGCGCATTGGTCCAACGATGCCAAGCTGCATGCAACGGTGACGCGCCTGCCTGACGATCTGCGTCGCGGCTGGGACGGCGACTGGAGTGCGCTTGAGCAAGGCCTCATCGACGTGCACAACCTGTTCGTGGTCGGCCGCGGCTATGGCTTCGGCGCTGCGTTGGAAGCGGCGCTCAAGCTCAAGGAAACCTGCGGCCTGCACGCCGAAGCGTTCAGTGCCGCCGAAGTAAAGCATGGCCCCATGGCCTTGATTGGCCAAGGATTCCCCGTGCTGTTCTTCGCACAGGACGACGGTACGCTGGAAAACACCCTTGCCGTCGCCGAGGAATTCCGTTCGCGCGGTGCGCGCGTTTGGGTGGCCGCACCCGATGCGCAAGGCGCCGATGCATTGCCGCTGCCCGGCGGTATCGATCCGATCGTGACACCGCTGCTCGCCGTGCAGAGCTTTTATCGTGCCGCCAGCGCGCTTTCGCTTGCACGCGGCTACGATCCCGATGTACCGCCGCATCTGCGCAAAGTCACGGAGACAGTGTAATGCCGGTCAATCCGCTGCTTGCTCTGGTCAATGGCCGCGTGCTGGGCGATCACGGTCCACGCGAAGGCTTGGCTGTCTTGGTGCGCGGCAAGCGGATCGTCGCCATCGTCGCGCATGACGATGCGCGCATCGCCGAGGCGCAAAAACACGATCTGCGCGGAAATCTGCTGCTGCCAGGCTTTATCGACGTGCAGGTGAACGGCGGCGGTGGCTTATTGTTCAACGATGCACCCACGGTAGACACACTGCGCGGCATTGCCGCTGCGCATCGTCAATTCGGAACCACCGGCATGCTGCCTACCTTCATCACCGACACGGCGGAAAAAATGCACGCCGCCCTGCAAGCGGTGGACGATGCGATCGAGCAGCGCGTTCCCGGCATTCTTGGCATCCATGTGGAAGGCCCGTTCCTGGCCAATGCCCGCAAGGGTATTCATAACGCCGATCTGTTCCGTCTGCCTGATGACAGCGATGTGGAAGCGCTGATTGCCCCGCATAAAGGTCCGGTCATGCTCACGCTTGCACCGGATCAGGTACCGCTGCCGGTCATCGCGCGATTGACCAGCGCCGGCGTGATCGTCGTCGCCGGCCACACTGCCGCCGACTACACCGCCACACGCGCCGCGCTCGATGCGGGCGTGTGCGGCTTCACCCATCTGTACAACGCGATGACACCCCTCACCGGCCGTGATCCCGGTGTGGTGGGCGCTGCGCTGGACGATCCGCATAGCTGGTGTGGCTTGATCGTGGACGGCCATCACGTGCATCCGGCAACGCTGCGTGTCGCGATTGCGGCGAAAGCGCGCGGCAAGTGCGTACTGGTCACCGACGCGATGCCCCCGGTCGGCAGCGACCGGCCCGATTACGTACTGAATGGTCAAACCATCATCATGCGCGACGGGATCTGCCAGAACGAAGCAGGCGTGCTGGCGGGCTCCGGCCTTGATATGGCAGGCGCAGTGCGCAATGCCGTGCAGATGCTCGGCCTGCCACTGGCCGAAGCGTCCCGGATGGCGAGCAGCTATCCAGCGGCGTGGATCGGCTTGCAGCATACGCACGGGCGAATCGCTGCCGGATACCAGGCGGACTTCGCGATCATGGACGACACGCTCACCGTGCAGGAAACCTGGCTGGCTGGCGTGCCTTATTCCATGGTCTGAAGGCCGCCTGGAACTCACAGGGCGCGTTCCTCGGCTCATCCAAGATAGCCCATGCGGAGGCTATGCCGATCAACGCGAAGGTGCGAGGTTTACACGTTGCTCTCAAGCACACTGGAGCTTCGCGCCAGCGTATCGGCATTATTCACCGCATTTTGGAACGTAAATGGACTTAGATTGCCGCCCCAGTTCGGAAACCTGTCGTGATTTCGAGTGAGATACCAATGATCCGCCGTGCCGGCGCCCGTATGCGTATGCTCATGCACCGTCAACTCACGAAGATCAGCGGGCCGCATCGTATTTACGGCATACCTCGAAAAAGAGATGGTTCCATCGTTGAACGCAACCGCCGAGGGACTATTGGGGCCACCTTCGTAGCCTATGATCAATCGACGCGCACCCTCACGTTTATTTTGTTCAAGGTCTCGCAATGTGCCATCAAAACCGCGTTTGATGGCCGCCTTGTCGCCATCGGAAAAATTACTCCGGTTGAAAAGTTTATCCATGGCCCATTTTGTCGAGCGCGACCATGCATTATTTAACTGCGTACGCGCTTGCCGAACGCCATTGATACTATCGTCCAAGGCGCGTAACACGCGTCCACGCGGTGTAGATGGGTATGTTACGGGCGATGGCGCGACATCTTTGGGCGTCCATGTACCATTTCTTCGCTCCAAGGTCGCAACCCCCTTCCCCGATCGAGGGTCCAATACGTTCCAGGTGGTATTTTTGTTGTCGAACTCGCCAATTTGATAAACGCTCTTGTCCACCGTAGTGAAATACGTCCTGCTTTGATTGGGATTTATGCGGGTATAAATACCATTGCGATCCGCCTGCAATCCACGCAAGTTGGCTGGGGACACTCGGTACGCGGAAATATCCTGGGGAGCGCGCAGCGTAGCAAGCTGTGATGTATCCGGCGCACCATTGAAGAAGCGTGGCGGCGGCTCAACGTGCGTAACTTCCAATGCCGGCGAGCGGAGCAATGACGAGCCAGGCGGAAGATAATTTCGCGGATCAAATAAGCCATTCCGAGCATCTTGAGTCGATCGAGACCCCGGCCGGTTCGATGGAGCTACCTGGCGCGATGAAGTGGGTGGCAGGCTTGGTGCGCCACGCCAGGAAGTCGATGATGATCCAACAGGCGAGACGTGAGGCTGTGTCGCGCGCGAGCGCTGCACAACGGGCAGCGGAGAATTGTCGCCCATATTTGGTGCGTTGTAGGAATACGATGAAATATTACCCGATTGCATGATTCTTCTCCTTCAAGACCAGATCACATACATTCCCTAATCACATTGGCAATTTGCGACTGGAAAGGCAGCGCTGAAAGCTATAGTTCCCTTCCCATTCGTGCGGAGAAGCCTAAATAGCAGGCCTATAATGGTTATCAATATCCATGCTCATAATCAGCTCCGCTACCGGGATGACCCGGCGGGATCAACCCTAGCGCCTACCCGGGCGCAGTGAGCGGTAGATAGTTATTCGCAATGCGATCGGTAACGATTGGCTTCAGTTACGATCCGGCGCACCGATCATCGTGATACATGCAACTGATCGGAGATCCACCCGCAGTACGCCAAGCGCACTTCGCAGTGTCGAACGACACGCTCACCGCTCCGGAAACCTGGTTAGGCGGCGTGCCGTATTCCGTTATTAAGGGCTGGTAGAAATTGGCCAGAACTCATCAAACCAAAGAACGGCCAATCTGCCCAATATCGTTCATGAACAAAGGCTGCTTACAAGCATGCCGCTTCGCAACTTATCGCCAATGTTGTGTGCTGCGTCCCGAGACAAAATATGCTTGTAATAGTTTTGAAAAGTTCCGTGATACAACCATTTAGAGTCATCGCCACCCGGCTTCACGCCGTGATGGGAGCCACCCTGATTCGGCGCTTCGTAGATGTTTCCGTTGTAAACCACTTGGTCACCAGGCTCGTACGTTTTGTCCGGGTCCCAATATTGGGGAAGGGTTTGCATTGGAGCATTGGGCCGGAAGGCTTGCGCGGAAATAGCTTGCGTAGCCGACTGTAGGGCATCCCCAATCGCCTTTGTGGCAGGCGGCGCGCTTAGCGAAGAAGACGCACGATCCCAAACCGCATCTGTGCGAGAAGCTAGCACCTTCGCGGCAGACGGTGCACTTAGCAAAGAATTTGCACCATCCAAAACCGGACCTGCGCCGGAAGCTGCCGCCTTCGCAAAAAACGAGCCACCCAGCAAAGAAGTCGCACTCCGCCCAAAGGCATTCGCATCAAACTGGGCTGCAATCCCATCACCAAGCGTACTTTGTGAATAGGGAATCACTTGCGGAGTACGAGCACCTCTGTCGGGCCGAGAACCCTCCGACGGAGGATTGCTGACGATATAAACATTTCCATAATTATAGATGTTCAAAATAATCTCCTTAGGCCGGAAACAGGCAGCCGGAGAAAACCATAACGTACGGCCGAGCGACACCAGCCTTAAATAGTTATATTCATCGCTTGCTCTGATTGCTATCCAGCGCACCGGTCACTGATACACATGCAGCCGATTGAAGATCCAGCCGTAATACGACTTCACCAGCGCCTTGTCCGCGCAATCGGCATACAGACCGTTGCAGCGTTCACGCAGCGACGTCAACGCCGAAAAGTAGTCATCCATCGGCAAGTCGGCCGCCTTCAGCACCATGCCCGGCAAATGCGCAATATCCAGCATGGGGTACGTGGGTAACGCGGCGCCGGATACGTTGCTCTTGATCATGTAATAGGTGAGATAGTCCCGATACGGCACCAGGGCTGGCGGCAATGTACGCTGTAGTGTGCGCATCTGGTCGTCGAAGGACGGCTGGTGATCGCCGAAGTGCACGAGCACCGTGGGTTGCTCGCGATCGAGAAAGTCGTGTTCGAGACCCTTCATCGCGACATCCGAATCGTGCAGGCGCTGCAGATAGGTGTCGAAGTTCAGCGCAGCAAGCGGCGGCAAACCTCGCAGCAGGTTCTGGAACGGCTTGGGCAAGGTCGACATCGGATCGTCGTGCGGGCCATGCTGGTTGATGGTGAGGATCATCATGAAGATCGGCTGGCCAGGTCGCTTCAATTTATCGTAGACGCGCTTGGCGGCATCGAACATTTGCTTGTCCGTTTCGTCCCAGTCGTCCAGGCCAAGCTCGCCCGCGCCGTAGAAATGATCGACGCCGTAACCTTTGTAGGCATCGCGGCCATTGAGGAATTCACCGTGCGTCGGATAGATCGCCACCGTGATATAGCCGAGCTTTTTCAGCAGCCGTGGCAGTGAATCCTGCACGCGTGGTGCAAGCACATACGGTGCGTACATGCCGCCCGGGCCGAAGATGTCCTGCGGCATACCCGTCAGTGCAGCGAATTCGCTCACCCAGGTGCCGCCACCGAAGGTATGCACGCGCAGCATGCCGGTGCCGCGCGTGCGCGCATCAGGCTGGAACATGGCGAGCTTGCATTCGGGCACGATGCAATGCGCGTACGGTGCCGGATCGAAGGTGCTTTCCTCCAACACCTGCACGATGTCCGGGTAATGGCTCGGATCGATGGTCGATGGCACATTCGTAGCGGTCGCTTGCCAGTCATGCGCGGCCGCCGCCTGATCAGAGGTCGCCGGCACGTGCACGCTGGAGTCGCGCAGGTTCACGAAGAAATTGGTGAGGTCCGCATCGTCGGACATCTTTTCCCATGCGCCACGCGCATGCACCTTTTCGAACGGTCCGGCGGGAAGCAGGCAAATCCAAAACACCAGCGCGCTGAGCACCATTCCACCCACACGCAGCGACGCACGCGGCGCTGTGCGCAGATGGCGGAACAACTGCCGGTCGCCATACCACGCCAGCCACAGCACGATAGGTACGGCAATGATCACGCAGATGCCGACACTGTAGATATTTGGATAGCGCCGCAGCGTTTCGAACAGGCTGGAACGTACGTAGTAGACGAAATCCGCCGGCATCAGCGGCGATTCCAGATACTCCTCTTTGAGCACCGTGATGGCACGCAACAGCAGGAACAGGCCGCCGCTGAAAACCAGCGCGAAGGCCATGCGCGCGAACACGAACAGTGAGGCGCCGAACACGCACAGCATCAGCGTCAGCACGAACAGCCGCTGTTCGAGCAGCGGTTCCTGCCAGGCGGTAAACCACACGCAAATGGCAAAGAATGCCCATCCGCAGACAGCAGTCACGCGGCTTCGCGAGGCGCGAAACGGAATCAACGGCATGGGTGTTCCCCTTGTGCTGGCGCCGGTGGGACGGCGCTATTCTGATTGTGAAAACCGCGTCATTTTAATGCTTTTGGCAGCCCGCAGGCGCACTGCCAGGCGCGAACTGTCACCCATATCTGCTAGGTTCATGCACTGATCGTCCGCTGCCCCTGGCCCCATGTTCCGACATCCCCGTCTCAGCACCCTGCTCGCTGGTCTCCTGCTTGCCGGATGCACCGCCCAGATACATCAACTACCCCAGGCCGCGAAGCAGCAGCCCTTGCCAGACGGCCTGCGTGCCGACGTCGCCGTGCTGGAAACCACCGACCTGCACTCCAACGTCCTCAGTTACGACTACTACAAGCAGAAGGCCGACCCCACGCTGGGCTTCGAGCGCACGGTGACGCTGATACGCAAGGCGCGCGATCAGTTCACCAACAGCCTGCTGTTCGACGCCGGCGACACCATCCAAGGCAGCGTGCTGGCCGATTACCAGGCCCAGGTGAACCGGGTGGAGTGCGGTCAAGAACTTGCGATCTACAAAGCCATGGACGCGATCGGCTACGACGGCGGCACCATCGGCAACCATGAATTCAACTATGGCCTGACCTTCCTTTCGCAGGTCACCGGCACGCCGATGAACGTGGAAGACGGCACCACCCAGCACTGTGCCGGCCCCCATTACCCGCTGGTGCTGGCGAACGTGTACAGCACCCGCGACGACCAACCGATCTTCAAGCCGTGGACCATCGTCAACCGCAACATCGCCGCGTTCACGCCCGACGGCAGCAAAGTCAGCGTGCCGCTGAAAATCGCCATCATCGGCTTCACCCCTCCACCGATCATGCAATGGGATAAGCAGAATCTGGAAGGCAAGGTGAAAGTCACCGGTGTGGTGGAAGCCGCGCAAAAGTACATGCCTGACATCCGGGCACAGCATCCGGACCTGGTGATCGCGATTCTGCATGGCGGCCTGAACACCGCGCCTTACACCCCGGATATGGAAAACGGCGGCTGGTATCTCGCCGGTGTGCCGGGTATCGACGTGCTGCTGCTCGGCCACGAGCACACGGAGTTCCCTGGTCCGCGTTTCGCGCATATGCAGCAGGTGGACGACACGCGCGGTTTCGTGCGCGGCGTGCCTGCCGTGATGGGCGGTTTCTTCGGCAAGGATCTGGGCGTGATCCGCTTGGCGCTAGTGCGCGAGCAGGGCCGCTGGACGATCGATAAAAGCAAAACCTTCAGCCAAGTGCAGCCGATCTGTCCGCCCATGCTGGTGGGCGGCAAACCCACGGTGTCACCGTCCAATTGCGTGCTGCCCGATCCGCAGATCCCACTGGTGGTTGGCAACGTGCAACAAGCCGCCGTGGATTACGTGAACACACCCATCGGACAAAGCACGGTGCGCATGAGCACGTACTTTGCCGACGAAGGCGACATGAGCGCACTCGCACCCGTGAATGCCGCAGAGATCGATTACGTGCGCGATGCATTGAACACCGCGCATCCTGATCTCGCAAACGCACCGGTACTCGCTGCCGCCGCTGCATTCCGCAACGGCTTCGGCGGACCCGACGATTACACCGACGTGCTACCTGGCGCGCTCACGTTGCGCAGTGCGGCGGACCTGTACTTTTATCCCAATACGCTGTCCGCGGTGAAAGTGGATGGTGCCGAGCTCAAGGCGTGGCTGGAAAAATCCGCCGAACGCTTCAACCGCATCGATCCGCACGCAACGGGCGAGCAGCCGCTGATCAACGAAAAATTTCCCGGTTTCAATTTTGATCAGATTCAAGGCGGTGTCAGCTACGTCATCGATGTTTCCAAACCCGCCGGTCTGCGCATCGAGCAGTTGCGCTATCACGATAAGCCAATAACGCCATCACAAATCTTCGTGGTAGTGACCAACAACTACCGCGCGAGTGGTGGTGGCCGCTTCCCCGGTTTGGACGGCCATAACATCGTGCTCGCCGCGCCCGATGGCACACGGGAAATACTGGCGGAATGGCTGAAATCGCATCCCACGCTGAGTGCTGACGATCTACCGCGCGCCTCATGGCATTTCGCACGATTGAAAACGCGCGGCACGGTGGTATTTACCTCCGCCAGCGACAAACAGCCCGTGGCCGAAGCAGATGATTTGCACACCATTCGGCAGCTTCGCGACAATGGTGATGGCACGGCGGTGTATGCGATCGATCTCGCGCATTGATAAGCATGAGGCGACAGCGCAGCGCGATACAACCAAGGTTTCCCCTGAAACTATTAGTACTTGACCTCATGCGATAGTTTCATTACGCAACTGTTGACAGCCGTTGCACTGCACAACTATTGTCGAGCCCATGTCATCCGCATCCGCGCCAGCACGCATCGTTTTTGCATCGGTCAACACCGGTGATGCACGCGTTGCAATGACGCATAACGCCACGATTATTACCACCACTACCGGAACCGGGACGACCGGGTCTGGGGTGGTGTCTGTGCGCGAATAGTCTTCATACGCAAACGGTCCCGCCCTCGATGAGGCGGGCCGGCACACCACCGAACCGCCAGCGAGACGGGGCCTCAACCGGAGGCCACCATGGAAAGCTGTGCATCACTCATTGCCGAACAACCGCATCGCCTGCCACCGTTGCAGGCAGCGACGTCGCGTCGGCGAACGTTGGCCGTCGGACTGATCGGCCCCGGACGCGTAGGCAGCGTGCTGCTGGCGCAATTGCGCGCCGCGCAGGAGCGCCTGCTGCGTGACGCAGGATTGGAGCTGAAACTGTGCGGCGTGGCCGCAAGCCGCCGCATGTGGCTCGATTGCGACGACCCCGAACTCAACGCACAGCACGATGCGCAAACCTGGCGGCCGACAGATCTGGAGCAATTCGCCGCCTACGTTCGCGGCGACGGTCAGCGCCACGCCATGCTGATTGATTGCAGCGCCAATGACGCCGTCGCTTCGAACTATCCGTATTGGCTCGCCGCGGGTGTGCATGTGGTGACGCCGAACAAGCTTGCCAACAGCGGCCCGCTGTCGCGCTGGCAAGCGATTCTCGCGGCCAGCCAGCACGGCGCGCGCTTCCGTTACGAAGCCACGGTATGCGCCGGCCTGCCCGTGGTGCAGACGCTACGCGACCTGCTCGATACCGGCGATCAACTGCTATCCGTCGAAGGCATGTTCTCCGGCACGCTGGCCTGGCTGTGTTGCCACTACGACGGCAAACGCCCCTTTTCCGCCCTGGTACGCGAGGCGCACGCGCTGGGCTACACCGAACCCGATCCGCGCGAGGATCTCTCCGGCATCGACGTGGCGCGCAAACTGGTGATTCTCGCGCGCGAAGCGGGTTGGCCGATGTCGCTGCACGACGTGGCCGTGGAAAGCCTGGTCCCACCCACCCTCGTGCACGTACCGCTGGACGAATTCATGGCACGGCTGGACGAACTGGATGCGCCGATGGCCGCGCGCCTGGCCGAAGCGCAGGCCGAACGGGGCGTGCTGCGGCATGTGGCCAGTCTGGATCACAATGGCCGCGCGCAGGTGCGCCTGCAGGTGCTGCAGGCTTCGCACCCATTCGCTCACACGCGGCTAACGGATAACATCGTGCAATTCCGCACGCAGCGTTACCGTGATAATCCGCTGCTGGTGCAAGGTCCTGGTGCCGGTCCGGAAGTGACCGCCGCCGGGGTGTTCGCCGACCTGCTGCGCATCGCCGAATCCCTGGAGGCGCGCGCATGAACGCTCCGTTTGCTGTGAAGCCATCCATGACCGCGCAACGCCTGCAAGCCGCTTCTGCCATTGCCTCTGCCAGCGTCGGCAACGTCGGCGTGGGCTTCGACATTCTCGGCCACTGCATCGCCGGCGCTTCCGATCGCGCGGATGTGCGGCGCATCGATACACCGATCGTGCGCATCGCAAGCATCCAAGGCTGTGTCGACGTGCTCCCTACCGATGCGGCGCAAAACACTGCTGGTGCCGCGCTCATGGCTCTACGCAAAGCGCTGGGCTTACAACACGGTTTCGAACTCACGCTGCACAAAGGTATTGCGCTGGGCTCGGGCATGGGCGGATCGGCCGCTTCATGTGTGGCGGCGCTGGTGGCTGCCAATGCTTTACTGGAGCGGCCGTTGCCGCGTGAATCGCTGTACGGCTTTGCGCTGGAAGGCGAAGCGGTTGCCAGCGGCGGACGTCACGGTGACAACGTTGGGCCGATGTTGATGGGCGGCCTGGTACTGGCCACGCGCGATCGCCTGGTGCGCCTGCCGGTGCCGGCGAGCTGGCATTGTGCGCTGGTGCATCCACACGTCGTGCTGGAAACGCGCAAGGCCCGCGCGGCGCTCGCGGGCGATTACGCACTGGGCGAATTCGTGGCGCAATCGGCCAACCTCGCCTTGGTTCTGGCCGGCTGCTGGCGCGGCGATGCCGAGCTGGTACGCGAAGGCCTCAAGGATGTATTGGTCGAACCGCGCCGCGCACCGCTGGTACCGAACTTCGCGCGCGTCAAGCAGGCCGCACTGGACCACAAGGCGCTCGGCGCGAGTATCTCCGGCGGCGGTCCGAGCGTGTTCGGCTGGTTCGAACATCGCGCCGAAGCGGAGGCCGCGGCTGACGCCATGCGCGGAGCCTTTGCAGAAGCAGGACTGGATAGCGATACGTTCGTTTCGCCAGTGGATGGGCCGGCCGCCTCGCTCGTTCCGACCGCGGATGCGGGTGAATGCGCATGAGTGCACCCTTGCATTACGTCAGCACGCGTGGCGCCAGTCCCGCCGCCTCACTGAGCGAAGCCATTGCCGCCGGCCTTGCTCCGGATGGTGGCTTGTACGTGCCCGAACGCCTGCCCTCGCTGCGCGTGGACGCTTTCCGGTCCGACGGTACGCTCGCCGACACGGCCGCCACTTTGCTGGCGCCGTTTTTCGAGCATGATGCACTCTTCGGCGAGCTTGCTTCCATCTGCGCTGAAGCGCTCACGTTTCCGACACCGCTGCGATCGCTGCCACGGCATCCGAAGACCTTTGTGCTTGAGCTGTTCCATGGGCCCACCGCTGCGTTCAAGGATGTGGGTGCACGGTTTCTCGCTGCGTGTTTGCGTCGATTGCGCGGCCATAGCACAACACCACTGACGATTTTGGTAGCGACCTCAGGCGATACCGGTGCAGCGGTGGGAGCGGCGTTTCACCATCAGCCGGGTATCAAGGTCGTGATCCTTTACCCGGACGGCCGCGTCTCACCGCGCCAGGCCCACCAGCTCGGCTGCTTTGGCGACAACGTGCAGGCGTTGCGTGTGCAAGGAAGTTTCGATGACTGCCAGCGCATGGTCAAAGCCGCGTTGAACGACGCCGCGCTGCAAGCGCAGTCGCCGCTATCCTCTGCCAACAGCATCAGCCTGGGCCGTCTGCTGCCGCAGATGAGCTATTACGCGCATGCCGCGCTCATCCATTGGCATGCGCACGGCTCGCCACTTAATGTGGTGGTGCCTACCGGGAATCTGGGTAACGCGCTGGCTGCAATGTGGGTGCGCGCGATGGGTTTGCCGATCGGGCAGATCAAATTGGCGTGCAATGCCAACACCACCTTGCCGGATTTTTTCACCGGTCACGACTACGCGCCGCGCCAGGCTGTGGCGACACTCGCCAATGCGATGGATGTGGGCGCACCCAGCAACTTCGAGCGCCTGCGTTGGACCTTTCCAGATGCAGCGCGTTTGCGCACGCAATTACAAGCGCAAAGCGTAGACGACCACACGATCGCTGCGACCATCGCCATGCACGCGCGCGAACATGGTGAGGTGTTCTGTCCACACACCGCCACGGCCATGCATGGGTTGGATCAGCTTCGCGCCACCGGCGATAGCGCATCGTGGGCCGTGGTGGCAACGGCGCATCCGGCGAAGTTTGAGAGCGTGGTCGAGCCCTTGATTGGAAAGCCCGTCGATGTGCCGCCTGCACTCTCTGCTATGTTGCAGCGTTCTGCGTCTGCTGAGCCGATGGTGGCGGAAGAGGGTGCATTACGAACGTGGTTGCTGGACCAGGCGACACCAGGTATTGCAGCGGTTCTTTAAAGCATGCGAGATGCCAGTCCCCTCCCCTGCAAGCAGGGAAGGGAGTGCAATCTCGACGCGCGGGAGATCAACCCCCAAGCCCCTCACCATTCGTCTCGATCACCTTCGCATAAAACTTCGCCGATGCCTTCGGCGTGCGCTTCTGCGTCGCGTAATCCACGTGATACAAACCAAAACGCTTAGCGAAGCCCAGCGACCACTCCAGATTGTCGAGCAGCGACCACGCGTAGTAGCCCTTCACGTTCACCCCTGCTTCGATGCTCTGATGAAGCACGCGCAGATGCTTGCGCAGATACGTGATGCGCAATGGATCATCCACAACATCGCCCTCGGCAACCGGCGGATCGTAAAAAGCCGCACCATTCTCGGTGATGTAAAGCGGCAAATCGCCATAGCGCTGCTTGAACCACATCAGGGTATCGGCGAGGCCTTGCTCATAGACCTCCCAATCCGTTTCCGTGTGCGTGACATTGGCTTGACGCACGCGTGATGCCCTGCACGGATATCCCTCGTCATCGTGTTTCACGACCGAGCGGGTGTAATAGTTGATGCCCACGAAATCGACCGCCTGATTGGTGAGCCGGAAATCGTCCGCGGGAAAATCAGGCCACGCCTCGCCGAATATTTCCTTCAGTTCCGGCGGATAGGAACCCAGCAAGGCCGGATCGGCAAATTGTTCGTTCATGTAGGCATGCGCGCGCTGGGTTGCGGCGATGTCCTCCGGTTTTTTCGACGCCGGATACTTGGGTTCGATGTTGAACACCACGCCGATTTCATGCCGACCCGTGGCGCGATACGCTTCAATCGCCGCACCGCTGGCACGCATCAGGTTGTGCGCGGCGATCGGCGCTTCGTATTTGCTGCGGTGTCCCGGCGCGAGCTTGCCTAACAGGTAGCCGCCGTCGGTGACGACCCACGGTTCATTGATGGTGGACCAGCGTCGCACCCGATCGTCCAGCGCCTTGAACATCACGCTCGCGTATTCGGCAAACCAGTGGGCGCTGTCGCGATTGAGCCAACCGCCGCGATCATCGAGTGCAGCCGGCAGATCCCAGTGGAACAGGGTCGCATTGGGTTCGATGCCGTTTTCCAGCAAGGCATCGACTAGCCGCGAATAAAAATCCACGCCTTTCTGATTGATGCGGCCGGTGCCTTCCGGCAACACGCGCGCCCACGCCACGCTGAAGCGGTAGCTTTGCAGACCCAGCGCGCGCATCAGCTGCACATCATCCTGGTAGCGGCGATAGTGATCGCAAGCGATATCGCCATGATCGTCATTGGCCATCATGCCGGGCGTATGCGCGAAGCGCTGCCAGATGCTCGGCCCCGCGCCATCGGCCAGGGGCGAGCCTTCGATCTGATAGGCCGAGGTGGCGGCGCCCCAAATGAAGTCGTCCGGGAAGCGGTAGCTACGGGTCATGACGCTAGACTCTCCATGCCGCACTGCGGCTTGATGTAACCGATTACGCGGCGAGAATAGCCGATCGCGGCAAGTAAACGGGATAACGCATTTCGATGGCGACGGTCAGTCTTGAGCAGGTGCGCAAGGTCTATCCCAACGGCCACGTCGGTGTGGACGATGCCAGCTTCACGATCGCCGATGGTGAACTGCTGGTGCTGGTCGGTCCTTCCGGCTGCGGCAAGACCACCTTGCTGCGCATGATCGCGGGGCTCGAATCGATGTCCTCGGGCACCTTGCGCATCGACGGGCGCGTGGTCAACGACGTGGCGCCCAAGGATCGCGACATCGCGATGGTGTTCCAGAACTACGCGCTCTATCCGCACATGACCGTCGCGCAGAACCTTGGCTTCGGCCTGCATTTGCGCGGCAAGCCCAAGGAGGAGATCGAGCGCCGCGTACGCGATGCCGCGCGCCTGCTGGAGCTGGAACATCGCCTGGATGCGCGGCCGGCCGCGCTGTCCGGCGGCCAACGCCAACGAGTGGCCTTGGGCCGCGCGCTGGTACGCGAGCCGAAGGTTTTCCTGCTCGATGAACCCCTGTCCAACCTCGATGCCCGGCTGCGCTTGTCGATGCGCGTGGAAATTGCGCGACTGCATCGCCGACTCAACACCACCACCCTCTACGTCACGCACGACCAGGTGGAAGCCATGACGCTGGGCGAGCGCATCGTTGTGATCGACGGCGGCACCATCCAGCAGATCGACACGCCGATGAATCTTTATGACAAGCCAGCCAATCTGTTCGTGGCGGGTTTTCTTGGTTCGCCGGCGATGAATTTGTTGCGTGGACGGCTGCTTCGGGAAAACGGCTGGCAGCTGATATTGCCGGATGCGGCACTGCGCATCCATCCGTCGTCCGCGCAAGCCGCGGCGTTGGAGGCGTGGAACGGTCGCGATGTGGCACTGGGTATCCGCCCGGAAGATGTGCAGGTGGTTGCACCCACTGACGCAGTGCTGGAAGCGAAAGTGGAAGTGATCGAACCGGTCGGCAATGAGGCGTTTCTTAACCTGCGCTTCGCCGATCAAGCGATTGTTTCGCGTGTGTCGCCCCAGCATATGCCAGCGCCATGCACGACCTTGCCTCTGGCCTTCGCACACGGGCGACTGCATTTCTTCGATGCTGAGAGCGGCAAGCGGATCGCTTAGGCCCATCGTCCCGGCGAACACCGGGGTGACCAGGTAATGAACGTCCGGGCGCATAGCAACCATCTAGCCTTTCACGCTGCCCAACAGCAGCCCCTCCAGGTAATACCTCTGCAAGGCCAGAAACAGCACCAGCACCGGCACCACGGTAACGACCGAGCCGGCCATCATCAGCTCCGTATCCGTCGAGTGCTCGCGCGCCAGTGAAGCAAGCCCCAATGGCAGCGTGTAATGCTCCTGCCCGGTCAGCACGATCAGCGGCCACATGAAATCGTTCCATGCGGTGAGAAACGTGTAGATCGCCAATGTCACCATGATCGGCTTGAGCAGCGGCACCACGATGTGCAGGAAGATCCGCAGCTCGCCCGCGCCATCGATGCGCGCCGCTTCCAATAATTCGCTGGGGATACCGCGCGCATACTGACGCACGAGAAAAATACCGAAGGCGCTGGCCATCGCCGGAACGATCACGCCACCGTAGTTATTCACCAGACCCATCGGCTTGAGCATCAAGAATAATGGCAGCATCGCCACCTGCGCCGGAATCGCCAGCGTGCCGACCAGCGCCTTGAACAGCGTCTCGCGCCCCGCAAAGCGTAATTTCGCAAAGGCGTAGCCAGCCATCAGGTTCAATGCCAGCGATGAAAGCGTGATGGCACCCGATACCAGCAAGCTATTGAGCAGGTAGCGCCGCATTCCCGCATGCACAAACAACGCGTGATAGTTGTACAGCGTCGCATGTGCGGGCAGCAGCGGCGGTGGCAAGGCATTGGCCTGACCGGGCTGCATCAGCGAGGCGGACAGCATCCACAGCATGGGAAACAACGCGACCAACGTACCGCCGATCAGCAGGCCATTGATCAACGCCTTGGCCATGCGCGGCGTCATGCGTCGGTCTCGCGCGTTATGCGCAGCATGCAGGTAGTGACAATAAACATGATCACGAACAATAGAAACGCGATGGCCGAAGCCGAACCGATGTTCCACCACTTGAAGCCTTCGTCGTACATCAGGTACAGCACGCTCACCGTGCTTTCCAATGGACCACCCTCGGTGATGACATAAGGCTCGGCAAAGAGCTGAAAATAACCCGAAACGGTGAGGATGCCGACCATCAACAACGTGGGTGTCAGCATCGGCAACGTGACATGCTGGAACTGCCGCCATGCGGATGCCCCGTCGATGCGCGCGGCCTCGTACAGTTCAGCCGGAATGGCTTGCAGACCGGCCAGCAGAATGACCATGTTGTAACCGAAGTTTTTCCACACCGCGAACAGGATGATGGTGGGCATCGCCCAGTGCGGGTCGCCCAGCCAGTCGATGGGGTGTATGCCCAACACGCCGAGCGCATCGTTCACCAGGCCATATTTGGTGTTGAACAGGTAACGCCACACCACCGCCATCGCGACCACCGTGGTGACCACCGGCGCGAACAGCGCCGTGCGGAAGAATGGCTTGCAGCGTACGAGGGGAGAGTGCAAGAGCAACGCCGCGCACAGCGATACGGCCATCGATAAGGGAACACCCGCCGCGACGAAATATACGGTATGCCACAGTGCCGCCCAGAACAGCGGGCGGTGCAGCAGCGCCCAGTAATTGTCGAACGCAACGAAGCGCAGATTGTGGATGTCCGCCAGCGCATAAAGATCCAAATCGGTAAGGCTAAGTCCACACGCAGCGATCACGGGCACGAGGAAAAACACGCACAGCACGATGACGGCCGGTGCTAAAAACCACCATGCTGCACGTTGGCTGTTCATAAAGCCGCGCTCGGTGAATGCGTGTGATCGAGCATCCACCGCCGCTTCTCCAGAATGCGATCGGCGCGATGGTCGATCTCTGCGGCCGCCTGATCGATGGTGAGATGACCGGCTACCGCTTGCGCGGCGACGAGCTGCATTTCGTTGACGATCTGCTCCCACTCCGGCACCGATGGCGTGGGCTTCAAGCGTTCCAGTTGCTCGCGAAATGCCTGTGCTTTCGGATCGCTGCGCAGCTTGCCCAGGTTCCAGGCACTGCGGCGCGGTGGCATGTCGCCCAACAGATCGTAGAAGCGCTGCTGCACGGCCGGCCGCGAAAGATATTCAATCAACATCCACGACGCATCCTTCTGCGTGGATGTACGGAAGATCACCAAGCTGGAGCCACCTGCCTCCGATGCACCGGGGCCGTCCGGCCCCGGCAGCGGTGCCGTGTTCCAGTCGGCCTCTTCTGAAGGGGGCAGGCGCTTGCGGAATTCGCCGATGTTCCAGGGACCTGAAAAGTAAAAGGCGTAAGTGCCGCGGCCGAATTCCTCCCACGGATTGCCGGCTTCGATATTGGTGATGGGTGGCGCTTCATGCAATTGAAACGTATCGACATAGAAGCTAAGCGCGCGTTTGAAGCCAGCACTTTCGAAATTGCCGTAACGACCACCGTCACGCAGTAATGGATCGGGTTCCTCCAGCGCCAGCGAGGTAAGCTGGTCATATTCGTTGGTGGGCAACAGGATGCCGTACACACCACGCTCAGGATGACTAAGCGCGGCAAGCATGCGCCGCCATTGCGCCCAGTCGCGTGGGGGCGCGTTGAAGCCTGCAGCCTTGAGCAGATCGCTGCGATAAAACAGCAGGCGCGTATCGACATACCACGGCACGCCGTAGAGCTTGCCGTCGAACACGTTGACCGACCAGATCGTGGCGAAGTAATCGCCCGGTTGAATCACCGGCGAATGGGCCACTCGCGCTTGCAATGGCGCCAACGCGTCGAGCGCGACGAACTCGGGCAGCCAGGTGTTGGGGAGCTGCGTCATATCCGGCAGGGAATCGCCGGCAAAAGCAGTGAGCAGTTTTTGATGAGCGGCCGACAGGGGCAGTTGTTGCAGCACCACGTGGATGCCGGGGTGTTCGCGCTCGAATTGAGGCATGAGTTGCGTGATGGCTTCGCCTTCGCGGCCGAAAGTCCAGAACGTCAGCGTATGAGAATCGGTGCGTTGCGCACATGCTGTAAGGCACGTGCAGAGCAATACCGCAACAATAAATACGCATGCGGTCCAATACCCCTTCTCCCCTCCGGGGAGAGGGTCGGGGTGAGGGGCCGGGCTTGCCACGATAATCATAGGTTACGCGATGTATTACTCGGATGTTTTGTCCGGCAAAAATGCAGCCTTTTGCAAGCGTTACCCCTCACCCCAGCCCGCTTCCCTCAGGGGGAGGGCGTCAAGCAGCGCGAAGTGCTATGGCACAGCCTGCTCTAGCCATCCTCCCGTAAATCCCGCACGCTGTAACCCTTTGCGTATATACGGGTTGCTTCGCATCACCTTCCACACAAAGCCGCTGCGCCAGTTTTCGATCATCAGCACGATGGGTCCTTGGTCGATACCGATCTGCAGGGTGTCGAACCAGCCTTTGCCAGGCACGATACGCCCCTCCTCCACATGTGTGGACACATCCACGCTGGGGTTGAACGCGTCGACAAACCCATAGCGATCATACACATCGCTGCCATAGCGCTGTTTCATTGCCTCCAGCGCGGGCACGACGAGTTCTGGCGCGAACGCGATCGAGCCACCCGCGGCGGTGGGTGCGATGGTGCCGTCGTCGGAAATGTAGTCCAGCCCGGCACCACGCGCGGTGTAACCATCGAAGTGACGTTCGCCGAGGCCAGGCAGGTTTACGGTGATATCGCCCGGACCGTTGCAGGCCGTCAGGCCCCACACGGTTTGGCCGTAACCCTTCCAATGCGACGGATTGGCGATCGCATAGGCGCGCTGCGCGTAGACGGCGCGGCGGCCGTTCTCGACGTAGTCGAGGTCGTGTGCGCGGCTCCATGCGTCGCGAATGCCACGAAAATCCACCCACGCTTCGCTGTACTGGTGGCCGAACAATGGCGCGAAATTCAGAAAGGTTTGTCCGTAGAACGTGCCCCATTGGCGTGGATAGGTGCGCGTCCATGCCGACCATGCATTATCCGTAATGGCATGCGTGGGCGAACCGAGCGCGAGGATATAGACCAGCATGCCCTCGTCATAACCTTTCCAATCCGCATCGATGAACTTGCCCCCCGGTGTCCAGCCCATGCTGATCAGCGGCGCGCGCGGCTGCATCCAGGTCCAGTCCACGCGCCGATAGATGGTGTCGGCGAGCTTGCGGATGGCTTTTTCCTTGGGTGTATCGCGATCGTAATAGCTCTCGGCAAACAGCACGCCGCCAAGCAGCAGCGTGGTATCCACGCTCGACAGCTCGATGTTCCGGTCGAAGCGCTTGCCCGTGTGCATGTCGAGGAAGTGATAGAAAAAGCCCTGGTAGCCGGCAGCGTCGTCTTCGCTATCGTTTTCCGGCGCACTGGCAAAGAAGCGCAGCGTGGCCAGCGTGCGATCGACCGCTTGCGCGCGCGTGATGTAACCGCGCTCCACACCGATGCCATAAGCGGTCAAACCAAAACCCACCGAGGCGATGCTGGAAAACGATGGCCCTGGATAATGATCGGGAATCAAGCCATTGGTGGGATTGGCGCTGTCCCAGAACCACTGAAATGTTCGCTTCTCCAGCTCCGCGACCATCGCCTGCTGGTTGGCTGGCAGCGAATCGAAGCGTTCGGTTGGGTAGCGTGCCAGTACCGGCGGCGACCAGCTGCTTGCGATCACCAGCGTGGCAATCAGCATGCTTGTTAACGCGTGTCGAAAAACGGTGACCATCGTGGGGACGAGTTCAATGGGAAAGGAGGTGGCAGTTCGGATCGATGGTTCAACGTCTACGCCGGAGCACGCTGCGGTCCGCGAAACACGCAGCGCGCCCTGGTCCGAGGCAGCGCAGCATCCGTGCAGCCTTGCTCCTTCTCCGCTCCGGTCGTGAAGTAACCGGCGAGGGGATGAAACGCATTCTGACGTCTCAGACGACAAAGCTCGCGCACGGCGAGCCTTGTTCGTTTTCGCGCATCAGAACTTGATACCCAGCGTCAACTTCACTTCACACGGCGTACCCAGAATATTGCCTGTCGGGTCGTACAGTGCCGGGGTTCGGTTGAGTACGCCGTTGGAACCATAGTTGGTGATGTAATCGCTGTAGTTGTTCCAATTGAATGCATTCAACAAGTCCAGGCGCACATAACCATTGAAGCTGCTATAGATCTTGAAGTTCTTGGTGACCTGGAAATCGAGCGAGCGATAGCCAAAGATCGGACCGCCAAACAGAAAGTGCGAACCTGGCGGCGTCGAACTGTACGGCACGCATCCACTGGGTGTGGTGGTGTCGTTGAAGCACGCGAGGCTAAGCGCCGGAATGGGCGTGGCGAGCGTCAGCTTCGCGCCGAACAGCAACCCCCATGGACCATCGAGCGATGCCGTGGCCACCAGGCGATGGCGTGCCACTGCCGAACCAATGAACGGATACTGGCCAATAGTCTCTTCGTCGAACGCGTATTGATCGGTTACGTCCTGACTATCGTTGTTCTGCAACGCATGCGAGTAGGTGTACGCAATCGTCACACCCCAGTGCGATTCGGGCGTATAGGGCTTCTCCGCGGAGATAAGCAACTGGGTCGTCTTGGTCTCCAGTCCGTTGTTGGCGATGATCAGGTTGCCCCAGCCCGGAATGCCATCATTCCATGGCTGACTGCCGTTCTCCCAGAACGAACCATTGGGATAGCGATTGCCGAGCTGGTAGACCAAGCCGTCGAAGCTGTTGACGCGCGCGACGGTAACGTCCGTATTCCACTCGCCGATTTGATTGCGCATACCAAGGCTGACCTGGTCTGAATACGGCGTCTTCAGATTGTTGGTCACCATGTCGACTTCGCGACCCGCGGTGGTTGCGGTAAGCAAGCTCTGCAAAACACCTAGACCACCGTAGTACGCAGGATTCCAAGGGATGCAACTGGCGCTCGGTGTACACGGCAGGTACGCGTTCTGGAACGTGATGGTTGGCTGCGCGAGTGCGAGCTTGGTCTGTTCAAGCTGCAGTAGCTCATAAAGATTGCGATCGTACGAACGTCCCGCGCCACCATGGATGACGTGCGCCTGGTCGCCGTTGATGTCGTAGGAGAAGCCAAAGCGCGGCATGAACTCGTTGTCTTGCGCATTGCGATTGTGGCCATTGCTGATGTAGTTGCCGACGTCGATGCCACCCAGGGCGAGTGACTGCGCATAGGTTTGTCCCGGCGTAGCACCCGGATAGGGATTGGGCGAATAGAGCGCGTTGATCACCGACTGGGGCGTCACCCAGTTGAGATAGGAAGGTGTCTGCTCGTAGTCCCACCGTAGACCCAGGTTCAAGGTCAAGTGGTCGTCCACCGTCCAGTCGTCCTGGATGTACGTACCCAGCTGCCGGTCGGACGTACGCACGACCGGACTGGTGCCAGGCAGCGCGATCGGAAATTGCACCTGATATGGATCGGGGTCTGTGCCCGTCGGCGTCACGTAGTAGGAAAATTGCGGGTTGTAGTTGAAGGCATCCTGCGCGGTCAGCGTCACCAGCTTGTAGCTGACACCCATCTTGATGACGTGGTCGCCATGCCACTCGAAATCGTTGAAGGTGAGGTCGTCGGAGATCGACGGGCCTTTCTGGCCCTTGTCTTGCCCTGACAGTGGTGAAGCGGCACCGACGTCGAGAATCTCTTGCGTACCCGCGGAGGGGAGCGTGGTGTAGACCGATCCATTACCGAATTCGACAGGTGTTGGCTTGTAGAACGCATTCTCGTAAGTGAACTGCAAGCGGTTGAACCAGCTGTCGGCGCTGTGATCCCAACGAATGTCGAAGCGACGGTCGTAGTTGATCAGATTCACCGCGGTCGAGGCAGCCTCACCGGTTCCAGGACCACTGATCGCCGTTTCAGAGCGATATTTTCCGCTCAGTTCAAAGCGATCCCGGTCGGTGGGTTCCCAGTCGAATTTCACGAAGTAGAGATCTTCCTTGAACGGCAAACTGCTGGGTCCAAGTTGCGCCTGTGCGGCGGCAGGTAATTGAGGAACGAGGTCTGCCGCATTGCCCGGCGAAATGGCGATCGGCGTGTCGTATTCCTTACCTTCATAGGCCATGAAGAAATGCGCCTTGTCCTGGATGATCGGGCCGCCGAAGGAGAAACCGTATTCCTTGTCGTGTGAGGGCTGTTTCTTGCCGTCCGCCGCTTCGGAGGGTGTCTCCGCGCGCATCCAGGTGTCGGTCCAGTCGCCGAACAATTCGCCATGGAATTGGTTGGTGCCGGACTTGGTTTCCGCCGTCACCGCTGCGCTGGAAATCTGATCGTATTCGGCCTTGTAGTTGGACGTGATGACTTTGTATTCACCGATCGCCAACTGCGGGAACGGATTACCTTGGCTGGATGTCTGGCCGGTAATCCCACCAGGCAACACGTAGTTTTTTTGCCCGACGCCGTCGATGTACACGTTGATCGCCGACGGTGCCTGACCGCCCGACTGCAGGCTGGTGTTGCCGTTCTGCTGAACCGTAAACACCATGCCCGGCACAGTGTCGGCAAATTCGAGGAAGTTGCGTGTGATCTGCGGAACCGTCGAGATCTCGCGTTGCGATACGGTGGTGCCGACTTCGGACGTCGTCACCTCCTGCAACGTGCTGGCATTGACGGTAATGGCACCGAGGTTTTTCGCATTGGCCGCGTTCCCCGCCGTTGCCGCAGCCACGTTGAAATTGAGCGTCCCGGTCGAAGCCACCGTCAGCGTCACCACCCGCTGTGTGGCCGGACCCGCATCCACCTTGTAGGTGCCTGGCGGCAGGCTGACCAAGGCGTAGGTGCCATCTGCACCCACTTTAGTGACGCGCGTATACCCGGTTGCAACGTTGGTCGCGGTGATCGTGGCATTGGGCGTTGCCGATCCGCGCAGGTTGGCATCGGCGCTTTGTGCGTAAGACGCCATCGGCAATGCAGCGGCCGTTACGGCGGCTGCGATCAATCGCGCTAACAGCAGTCTCTTGTAATTGCATACAGCGTTCATGCTCTCCCCTCCCAGACAGTTCACTGTGGATGTCGTTATGTGTTCGGTGGTTTTTTCCGCTTGCGCGGCGAAGGGACCGCGCCGAGGTTTGCGCCGCAGGTTTCACGTACGACGATGTCGCATCCCAGCGTCTGCATCGATACCGACGTCGTGTCGGTCGGGTCCAGCAAGGCGGCAAGGCGCTCCAGCGCGATGCGACCTAAATCCGCGATACGCACCTGCACCGTGCTGAGCGGCGGCGTGACATATCGCGCTATCAGAATGTCGTCAAAGCCCGCCAATGCGATATCGCCCGGCACATCGATGCCGGCTTCCTTGAATGCGTAGAGGCAGCCCACGGCCATCATGTCGTTGGCGGCGAAGACCGCATCCGGA
The DNA here is from genome assembly GCF_003363155.1 of Dyella monticola. Taxonomy (GTDB): domain Bacteria; phylum Pseudomonadota; class Gammaproteobacteria; order Xanthomonadales; family Rhodanobacteraceae; genus Dyella_B; species Dyella_B monticola. The sequence continues at coordinate 105,277 of NZ_QRBE01000004.1, forward strand.
CGTTTCTTCTGGGCGATCAATTCGCGTCCCGCGCGATAGCCCGATTCCTCGGTGAAATCGCCGGCCACAATGTTGAGCGGTGCATCAGGTGCATGTTTGGCCATTGCAGCGCGGTAGCCCTTGTCGCGTTGCTGCGCATCGAAGTTACTCTTCGGGCCGGCAATGAAGGCGACGTGCTGCCGTCCGTGCTCGATCAGGTGCCGCACCATCGCGAGGGCGCCGGCGCGGCTGTCGATGTTGAGCACGGGAAAGCGCGTGCTTTTGACCGGACTTTCCAGCAATACCGCGGGCAAATTGGCGGGCAGATTTTCGCCGAGGAATGACGCATCGACGAATTCAGAAAGAATCAGCATGCCGTCCACGCGACCGCGCATGGCGCGCACGGCGGCCGCCGCCGCTTCCACGCCGTCGTGCGAACTGGACACCAGCAGATGCAGCCCGCGCGCACGCGCCGCCAGATCGATGCCGCGAATGAGTTCGGAGAAGAATTCACCGTAGAGGTCCGGGAGCACGGCGCCGACGGTGTGCGTGCGTCCTGTGATCAGACTGCGCGCGGCGTTGTCGGGTACGTACTGCAGGCGTGCGGCCACCTCTCGCACGATTTTTTGCGTTTCAGGAGTCACGCCGCCCATACCGTTGAGCACGCGCGATACCGAGGCAACCGAGACCTTAGCCTCGCGCGCCACATCCTTGATGGTTGCGTTTTTGGTCGTCATCGAAAGCGTCCCCGCGGCAAAGTGATGACTGGCGGAATCCCAGCAGCGGCGCAAACGTAAACGTTTTCATGGCGGGTTGTAAAGGCATAGTTGGAAGCGCTTGCGCTGCACTGCAAAAATCAGCAACGCCGCTCAGAGGGGGCAACTATCAGCGCGTGGCGTGGCGGTGGCGCTCCCGGCTCGGAGCGCATAGACGCGGCGACGCAACATCGAGCCCTGCGTGCACGCACATCCGACGTTAAAGCGGCCGTGAAGAGCCTGTCGCGTGGGCGTGATGAGAGGGAGGACGCGCGTAAAGAGGGAAGCGTCGGTGCATTGTGTGTCGCCCGTTTGGCGATACACAACGCGCGCGCGAATCACCCGACGCGCCGTCGATGCGCGCGCCGGGTGATGGATATCGCGTGCTGTCAGCTCAACATATCGAGCACTTGCGCGGTACCGCGCACGCGCCCCAAGCGCGGAAAAATATTCTTGATGGCGAAGTCGTGGTGCTCGGCGCTGATGGCGCTCATGGCGTCTTCGGCGAAGACGATGCCGAAGCCCAGCTCCCATGCATTGCGTGCGGTCGATTCCACGCCAATGTTGGTGGCGATGCCGCCGAGCACGATGTGCTCGATGCCGCGGCGACGCAACTGCAGTTCCAGGTCAGTGCCGTAGAACGCACCCCACTGCCGCTTGAGCACGCGGATGTCACTGTCGATGACGCCCAGCTCTTCGGGGAATTCCAGCCAGTCGGCGGGAAGGCTCCTGGCCGGTGGCGTCTGGTCGACGAGCTGGCGCAAGGCGTCGCCGCCATCGGCGGACCAACCCACACGCACCATCACCACGGGCGAGCCCAGTTCGTGGAAGCGCCGGATCAGCCCGCCGGCTTTTTCCATGACCTGTGCCGCTGTGTGGGGGCCGCCCGCGAACGATACGATACCCTTCTGCAGGTCAATAAGAACAAGCGCCGTGCGGCGCGGATCGAGCTTTTCCACAACATTCTCTCCGATCGCGTAAAGTGAGGATATCCTCACCTTGGAGTTTATGAGGATGCCCTCACAAAAATCAACGGACGTCCGGCGCAAGCCGCAACGCCAACGTGGTCATGAACGCGTCGCCGCGCTGCTGGACGCCGCCGGCGCGTGCTTTGTCGAAAAAGGCTACGAAGGCACGACGATGACCGAGGTTGCCGCACGTGCGGGCGCGGCGATCGGTTCGCTGTATCAGTTCTTCCCCACCAAGGAGGCGCTGGCGCGCGCGCTGCTGGAGGAATACGCGCAAGCCGCGTACGAAGCGCTTGGCAAATTCGCGGACAAGGCGGCCGATTGGAGCACCGAGGAATGGGCTGAGCAGCTATGCGCATTCCTGATCACGATCCGCAAGCGCTATCCCGCTTTCGTACCGCTGGTGGAATCGGTACCCAAGCCTGCCGCCGACGGACTCAACATTCGTCGTCGCCTGCGCGCGCAATTGCAGAGCGTGCTCGCGCGCCGCGCACCGCATCGCTCCGATGAAGAAACCTACGCGGCCGCGGTGGTCGTGCAGCAGATGATGAAAGGCGCGGCGGCGATCCAGGCCGAGCCCGGCATGCCGGGTCGTCAAGCGGCGCTCGCGCAAATGCAACACGCCATGCAGCGCTATCTGCATGGCGTGTTCGCAGCGTAGGCCAGATCAGCCGCCCTTGGAGGGATAGGTCTGAAAACCGCCGCCCTGTTGGGGTGGTGGCGGCGGCTGCGTACCCGGGTTCTGCGGCGGCGGCGGTGGCGGTGCGTAGGGGTTCATCTGATGCGGGCCGCACGCATAGGCTTCCCATGGTTGGGAACCGTCCACCGGATCGCCCAGTGGCTTGATGGTGTCCGCATGCATGCTCACGGCACTGTTGCGCGCCTGCACTTGCAGCTCATCGCGTACCTTGATGTCGTTGCGGTCGACCGGGCCCACGCGGCTCATCACCGAGACCGTGATCTTGCCCAAGTCGCGACAGCCAGTCACATCTCCGCTCCACACCGTGCGGATGTCGTTCGATCCGGGAACCGGATCGATCCCCCAGGTACAACCGCCGAGCAGCACCAAGGGTGCGAGCAGCAGCAGAGTCTTGCGCATAGGTAGCTCCATGACAGCACGAAAGAAAGGCGTTGCATCGACAACGGATCGTAACCCGTCAGCGTGTGCGATCGCCGAACGCCGGCTTAGCGCACGTGTGTCCATCGCTTGTGCGGACACTGTCCGATCCAGGGTGTCCGGTGTCCGCGGACAACGCTTTGTCGCCGATACTTTAACAAAAATCTTCTATCTATCAGTTACTTGCGAGCGATGACGAGGCTGGCACGGGGATTGCTGAGTAAAGCGCGAGGACATTCGGTCCCGTTCCTACTGAATCGGAGATATGGACATGAAATTCGAAGCACTGATCCTGCGTGGCCTGTTCGTGGCGTGCATAGCGGTCTGCGGCCTGATCCTGGCGGCCATGCTCGACGTCAGGCCCTCATCGGTCAACGTCGCGCCCGGCACATCGATTGCCACCTTGCTGATCTCGGCGCCCTCCACCTGCATGTTGCCCCTCGTCGACGACATGATCTGCGTACGCGCAGCGGGTTGAGCACAGTATTCGCTCAAGACTTACGGAGATACGATCATGAAATTCGAAAACCTCTTCCTGCGCGGTTTGTTTGGTGCCTGCGTGCTGATTTGCGGCTGGACGTTGGCCGCGATGGTAACGGCCAGCCCGGCTTCGTCGGCCACGGTGACGGCGAGCCACACCATCGCCGCCACCGCGAACGGCGCCCCGGCCCATGCGCGGATGGTTGGCTGATCGCAGCACAAAACGGCCGCGCCATCCGATAATGGAGGCATGCTGCATGTCATTCTCTTCCGCCCCGAAATACCGCCGAACACCGGCAACGTCATCCGGCTATGCGCCAATACAGGCGCTGCGCTGCATCTGATCCGCCCATTGGGCTTCGAACTGGACGACACGCGGCTCAAGCGCGCCGGCCTCGATTACCACGAATACGCGCGCGTCACGGTGCACGACGATCTCCAGGCGTGCCTGGCCGCTATCGGCCACCCGCGTGTCTTCGCATTCTCTACACGTGGCCGAACCTGGCATGTCGATGCGCGCTTCAGCGAAGGCGATGCGTTGCTGTTCGGCTGCGAAACCGCCGGACTGCCGGATGCGGTGCTGTCCGCGCTGCCACCCGAGCAGCGCTTGCGTCTGCCGATGCGGGCCGACAGCCGCAGCCTCAATCTCTCCAATAGCGTGGCCGTGGCGGTGTACGAAGCGTGGCGGCAGCTCGGTTTTCCCGGCGCGGTTGATCCGTGACGGCGCTAATTGAGGCCAGGGCCGGCGTGCAGCCGGCTACAATCGCAGCATGACTGCCGCCGCCACCCCCAACCTGCTTCCCCAACCGCTGCGCAAAGTAGCCGGCCGCGCGCTGGAGACAGCGCTCAACCATGTGCTTGCGCTCGACCCGGAAAGCCGGTCCAAGCTTTCCGCTCTGCAAGGACGCAGCGTTCAACTGCAGTTGCAGGGGGTAGGCGTGGCGCTGGCCATCACGGTCGATGAGGGACGCTTGAACGTCGGGCCGGCTCCCGAAACCAGCGACCTGCGCGTAGCGGCGACGCCCGGGAGCCTGCTCTCGATGCTGTTTCGCCGACATAGCGAAAGCCTGCCGCCGGGCAAAGTGGACATCGCCGGCGACGCCGAACTGGCACGTCGCCTGGAAAAGTTGGCTAGCGGGTTTGCGCCGGATTTCGAGGAAGCCTTCGCCCGGGCTTTCGGTGATGTGCTCGGCGTGCCTTTGGCCAGGGCCGTGCGCAGCGCGTTGGTACACGCACGCGAGAGCGCAGCGCACCTCACCCAGGATGGCGCAGCGTGGTTGCGCGATGAAACGCGCCTCGCCGTAGCACCGGGTGAGATGGAAAGCTTTCTCGATGATGTGGACGCGTTGCGCGAACGCGCCGAACGCCTGGAAGCACGCCTGGCTCGCATCGAACGCACACAGCGGGGGTCACGCCCGTGACGCCGTTAAAGGTCGTACCCGGGCTGCTGCGTGTTGCGGTGGTACTGCTGCGCTATCGGCTCGACGAACTGGTCGATGCCACGCACCTGTTTCGACCACTGAAGTTCGTGCGCCCGTTTTTGGGACGCCCGGTGGTGGATGTGCGCCCCCTTTCGCGCGGTGCGCGCATCCGCCTGGCGCTCAATGAATTGGGCCCGATCTTCGTAAAGGCCGGCCAGATACTCTCGACGCGACGCGATCTGGTGCCCGGTGACATCGCCGACGAACTATCGCTGCTGCAAGATCAAGTACCGCCTTTTCCCGGCGAAGAGGCGCGCGCCACGATCGAGCGTGAGCTGAAGCGGCCGATCAACGCGCTCTATGCCAGCTTCGATCCGGTGCCGCTGGCTTCGGCGTCCATCTCGCAAGTGCATGCCGCAACACTGGAAGACGGTCGCTCAGTGGTCGTGAAGGTGCTGCGTCCGAAGATCAACGAACGCATCGCGCGCGACGTCAGCCTGCTGCATTCGCTGGGTCAACTGGCACAGCGCTGGCATCCCAACGCCGACAAGATCCGTCCGCTCGACGTGGTGAATGAAGTCGAGAAAATGCTCGAAAACGAGCTGGATCTGCAGCGCGAAGGCGCGAACGCCAGCTTGCTGCGTCGCAATTTCATCGGCGGCGTGGATCTGTACGTGCCGGAGGTGCATTGGGAACTCACCACCGCCAGCGTGCTGACGCTTGAGCGTGTATCGGGCATCTCCAGTGACGACATTGCTGCGATCGACGCGGCCGGCATCGATCGCAAGCGCCTTGCCGCCAAAGGTGTTCGCCTGTTCTACGAACAGGTATTTCGCGACAATTTTTTTCATGCGGACGCACATCCCGGAAACATCTGGGTGGACCCGTCCCGGGTGGAGGAGCCGCGTTTTATCGCGCTTGATTTCGGCATCATGGGTTCGCTGCCGGAGGCCGATCAATACTGGTTGGCGCAAAACTTCATCGCCTTGTTCGAGCGCGATTACGCGCGCATCGCCAAACTGCACGTGGATGCGGGATGGATGCCGGCGAACGTGCGCCTGGACGAACTGGAAGCGGCGGTGCGCACGGTGTGCGAGCCTTATTTCACACGCCCGCTTTCACAGATTTCGCTTGCCGAGCTGGTGGTGAAGCTGTTCCAGACCGCACGCCGGTTCGAGCTTACGCTGCAGCCGCAATTGATCTTGCTGCAGAAAACCCTGCTCAACATCGAAGGCGTGGGCCGGCTGCTCGATCCGGATATCGATATCTGGGCGGTGGCGCATCCCGTGCTCAAGCGCATCCTGCAGGAACGCTACAGCTTGCGGCGCACGCTGCGCGAAATTCGCAAGCGCATTCCCGAATGGTTCCACAACGCACCGCAATGGCCCGATCTGGCGCGCGACGCGATGCGCCAGATCGCCGCTGGCGAGCAGAAGCTGATGCATGATGCCAACCATCTTATGCATCAGCGTCGTCTCGTGCGGCGCATGCTGGAGGTGATAGGCAGCGCCATGCTGGGTACCTCCTTGTTGGTGTGCGCCACCGTGATGTGGACGTTCGGCCAACCGCATACACCCGTGCTGCCATTGGCGATGGGAGTCGTGGGGGTGCTCTCGTTCGTGTTTGGCTGGATGCGGCGGTAGTACGCGAGTCGGCGGCGAAGTGCCAACGCTGCACGTGGATTCAAAAATCTGCCTCACGACAATGTCTTGCGAACATGGATCGTGAAATGTGTCTTCCCCGGCTAGCAATGGGCGAAGGCCGCAATGACGAGCAAGGCCCTCCCATGCTTGAAATCCTCTACCAGGACGACGCGCTGCTCGCGGTCAACAAACCCGCCGGTCTGGCCGTGCATCGCTCGAAAATGGTCGCGAACGCCGACACGTTCCTGATCGACGTACTGCGCGAACAAGTCGGCGGCACGCTTTATCTGGCGCATCGTCTGGACCGCGCCACCAGTGGCGTGCTGCTGATCGCCCGCTCGAGCGAGATGGCCGCTTCACTCGGCGAGCAATTCATGAGTCGCGACGTCCACAAGCAATACCTCACGGTGGTACGCGGATGGCCGGAACCTGCCGAGGGCGTGGTCGATTACGCGCTGCCCGGGTCGCGCGAAACCGGCCCACGACGCGACGCGCGCACCGCCTATCGCCGGCTGTCCACGGTGGAAGTTTCCATCGCGCTGGGGCGCTATCCGCAGCAGCGGTACGCATGGGTCCTGGCGGAGCCGCAGACCGGCCGTTTCCGCCAGATCCGCAAGCATATGGCGCACATCCATCACCCGGTGATCGGCGATTGCCAGCATGGGCGCAGCGATCACAACCGCCTGTACAAGCAGCATTTCGGTTGCTATCGCATGCTCTTGCATGCCTGGCGGCTCAGTTTCCGGCACCCGGTCGACGGTAGACCGATACTGCTTCAAGCACCGCTGGATAGCGCTTTCCAGGCGCTGATGCAACGCTTCGGCTGGTCGTTGCCAGCCGATGAAACGATAGGCGTCATGCCGACCAGCTAAACTTGGGGCATGTTGCCCGTAAGCCGATCCATCAACCTGCCGGAATCGGAGCTGGTCGTGCGCTTTCTGCGCGCGGACGGCCCCGGTGGCCAGCACGTCAATCGCACGGAGAGCGCGGTGGAGCTGCGTTTCGACGTCATGCATTCGCCCTCTCTGCCGGAGGACGTGCGCTCGCGCGTGCTTGCGCGCAGCGACCGGCGCATGACTGATGAAGGCGTGCTGGTGATCCAGGCGCGACGCTTCCGCGATCAGGGCCGCAACCGCGAAGATGCGCGTGAGCGATTGGTGGATATCCTGCGTAGCGCGCTGGTGGCGCCCAAGAAGCGCATCGCTACCAAACCCACCCGCGCTTCGCAGAAGCGCCGTCTGGAAGGCAAGCAGCAGCGAGCGAAAATCAAGCAAGGGCGATCGCGTTCGTGGAGCCAGGAGTGAGCGACCCGATTCTGCCGGTCGTTCCACCGCAAGCACCTCGGCTCGATAGCCGCTTCTGGCCATGGCTGGCGCGCGGTCTGCTGCGCCTTTCCGGGTGGCAGCTGCTCGGCACACTGCCGGACGTGCCGAAGGTGATCATCATCGGCGCGCCCCATTCGTCCTACTGGGACGGCGTGTGGGGCCTGATGATGAAGGTCGCGCTGGGCGTCAACATCAACATCATGATCAAGCGTGAAGTGCTGGAGGGGCCATTGGGCGTGATCTTGCGCCCGATCGGCATGATTCCGATCAATCGCACGGCCGCGTTGAATGTGGTTGGCCAGATGGCGCAGCGTTTCAACCAGCAGGAAAGGATGTGGCTTGGCATTACGCCCGAGGGCACGCGCAAGCGCGTAACGCACTGGAAATCAGGCTTTCTGCGCATTGCGCACGAAGCGAACGTGCCGATCCAGACCCTTTTCATCGATTATCCGAGCAAGAGTTTCACGCTCGGTCCGCTGATTCATGCCAGTGACGATGCCGAGGCCGATATGGCTACGATCCGCGCGCTGTTTCGGCCCTATCGCGGCAAGCACCGCAATACCGAAGCGACGTAACTGCGAACACGCGTGGCTACATTCGGCATCCAGCATTACGACGCTTTCCTGATCGCCAGCATCGCGCTCAATCTCACGCCGGGACTGGATACGTTCTACATCCTCACACGTAGCGGACGCGAGGGACATGCGGCGGGCATGGCGGCTGCCCTGGGCATCAATGCCGGCTGCATCGTGCACACGCTGGCAGCGGTGCTGGGTATCTCCGCCATTTTGACGACCTCGGCGTTCGCCTTCAGTGTGCTGAAATACCTTGGCGCCGCGTATCTGATGTGGATCGGCGCGCGCATGGTGTTCTCGCGCAGCACTACGCGTCAGCCGACGGAAACCAAAGGGAAAGGCCTCGCCGCTGCATTTCGGCAAGGTATGCTGACCAATGTGCTCAATCCCAAGGTCGCGCTGTTCTTTCTCGCCTTTCTTCCGCAATTCGTATCCATGCATGCGATGCATCCGCAGCTCGGACTGGTGCTGCTGGGATTAAGTTTTATCGGCACCGGCCTGGCATGGTCGAGCGTGCTTGCGTTGATGGGCGGGCGTATCCATCGATTGCTGCTCGCCCGCCCGCAACTTGGTCGGTGGATGGATCGTCTTTGCGGCACCATTTTGCTCGCGTTTGGCGTGAAGCTGGCATTGCAGCAGCGCAGCTGACCCATCCTCACTGGCAAGGTTCTTTTCTTTCGTTGTCGGAAATGCCGATGATGAGCCAGCGCCCTTTGATCTTGCCGAGTGTAAGGACATCGGTACCACAATGATCCACGCGGCCGTCGATCGTGAACTTGTAAGGCGCCCATACGACGGCGAGGTCATGGTCCACGTGCACAACCGGATCATCAATGTGCTCGGCGATGGCACCGCCGCGATGCGCGGCAATGGCATCCGCCAGCTTCTCGATACTTAGCCGATGCAACGCGTTTTTCTGCACACTGGTGATGTCGATAGCCGGTGCCACCACGGCGAGCATGTCGTTCCTGTCCTGTCGGCCGAGCGCATCAAAAAAGCGATGGACAGGCTCCATCACGTGAGCATCTTGTTCGGCGGCGTAGCAGGCGTTTGCCAAACAACCCATCAATGCCGTAGCAAGAACCAAGGTGCGGAGTTTCATGCGGGAATCCTTTTGTTAGTCATGCAATGGGGTACCAACCACGCCTTATAACGCGTCAACGCTCGGAGTGGCCTGATTCGTCGTAATCGCGATGCGTCAAAAGGCCCGGCCGGATCAGATCGACGAATGCGCGTGCTTCCTTGCTGAGGAACTTGCCCTTGCGCATCACCACGCCATAACTGCGCTGCGGGAAATACGATCGCATATTGCGCACCGCCAGCCGCTGGCGATCGGCATCGGTGATGCAGATACCGGTGACGATGGAGATGCCCAGACCCATCGCCACGTATTCCTTGATTACATCCCAACCGCCGACTTCGATCGCCACGTGATAGGGCACCTGCCGCTGCTGGAACACGAGATCCACCATGCGATAGGTGGAAAGGCGCTGTGGCGGAAGGATCAGCCCGTAAGGCGAGAGATCGTCCAGCAGCACGCTTTCCTTGCTCGCCAGCGGATGATCAAGCGGCGTGATCAGCATGGGGTCGTAGTGATAAACCGGCGCCCAGGCGATGTCGTTGGGTACATCGAGCATGGAGCCGACGGCGAAATCAGCTTCGTCCGCGCGTAGCAGCGCCAAGCCATCTTTGCCGGTGACGTTGGCCAGTTGGAGTTGCACCTCGGGGAATTGCTGGCGGTATTGCCGCACGAGGTCAGGCAGCAGGTACTGGATGGTGGAGGTGCCCGCCGCCACGGTGAGCTTGCCCGATGGCAGGCCCTTCACCTTGGCCTGGAATGCGCTGTCCAGGCTCTCCCAACCTTCCACCAAGGGGCGAGCCAATTCGTAGAGCACTTCGCCCGCATCGGTGAGGTTGATACGCCGGCGACTGCGGTGCAGCAGCGCCACCCCCAGCTCCCGCTCGAGCGCTTGCAACTGGAGGCTGATGGAGGGCTGCGACAGGAACAGCGCCTCGGCCGCCCGGCTGAGCGTGCCCAGTTTCACCGTGGCTACGAAGGCGCGCATTTGTTTGAGACGGTTGCCTTTGTAGTAATACCGGCCGCTCTCAGCGGGCCCAGGCTGGCGCCTTGGCGCGCGCTTCACGCTACTGGCGGCTCGCTTTTTTGTCACATTTGGCGTCCAGCAAGATTCCTAGAGGTCTACTGATCAATAGCTTAGATGATCTATTAATTTTATGAATATGACAAATTGAAACATTTGCTTTGTCAAATCTATGGTTACTGACCTAGCTTTCCATCGCATCCCTAAACCGACGGTGGAGAAGCAGCCCATGGCAGTACCCAGCGAAAAACTCGTCAGCCGACCCGTTGAGCTTCTGGCGGATACCCGTGGCTACGAAGACATCCTTACCCCCGAGGCCCTGGCCTTTCTGGTGCGCCTGCACCGTTTCGCCGAACCGCGTCGCCGCCAGCTGCTGGAAGCCCGGCTTGAGCGTCAGGCGCGTTACGACGCCGGCGTCCTGCCTGATTTCCGGGCCGATACTAAGGCGATTCGCGAATCGGACTGGACCGTGGCGGCCATCCCCCGTGCCCTGCAGGACCGCCGCGTGGAGATCACCGGCCCGGTCGAGCGCAAGATGATCATCAACGCGCTGAACTCCGGCGCAAAGGTGTTCATGGCCGACTTCGAGGATTCGTCCGCACCCCGCTTCGCCAACCAGCTCGACGGCCAGATGAACCTGTACGACGCGGTCCGCGACCGGCTGGAATACCGCTCGCCCGAGGGCAAGCACTACCGCGTCGGTCCGAATCCGGCCGTGCTGGTGATACGCCCACGCGGCTGGCACCTGCCGGAACGCCACATCACCATCTACGGCGAACCGATGGCCGGCGCACTGGTCGACTTCGGACTGTTCGCGTTCCACAACGCCCGCCTGCTGCATGCGCACGATCGCGGCCCGTATTTCTACCTGCCCAAGCTCGAGGCGATGGAAGAAGCCGCGCTGTGGAACGAGGTGATGGCCTTGGCCGAAGAAGAATTGGATCTGCCCTACGGCAGCATGAAAGCCACCGTGCTGATCGAGACGCTACCGGCGGTGTTCCAGATGCACGAAATCCTGCACGCACTGCGCGACCGTGCCGTCGGCCTCAATTGCGGCCGCTGGGATTACATCTTTTCCTATCTGAAAACCTTCCGTCGCCATCGCGATCGCCTGTTGCCGGATCGTGGTCAGGTGGCAATGACGGTGCCATTCCTCAAGGCGTATTCGGAGCTGCTGATCCAGACCTGCCATCGTCGCGGCGCCTTCGCGATGGGCGGCATGGCCGCGCAGATTCCGATCAAGGACGACCATGAGGCCAACGACCAGGCGATGGCGAAAGTACACGCCGACAAGCTGCGCGAAGTGCAAGCCGGCCATGACGGCACATGGGTGGCGCATCCGGCGCTGGTGCCCGTGGCGATGGCGATTTTCGATCGCCATATGCCCACGCCGAACCAGCTTCACATCAAACGCGAGGATGTGCAGGCCGAACGCGACACGCTGATCGCGCCATGCGGCGGCACCATCACCCGCGCCGGCTTCGACAACAACGTGGACGTTGCGTTGCGCTACACCGCCGCGTGGCTCGACGGCCTGGGCTGCGTACCCATCCACAACTTGATGGAAGACGCGGCCACCGCGGAAATCGCCCGCTCGCAACTATGGCAATGGCTACAGCATGGCGGGCTGACGTTCCCCGATCACGCGCCGATTAATTTTGCGCTCTTCGATCAAGCACTAGCGGCGCACACGCATCGCCTGCAAGTGAGCACGCTGCCCGGTGCGCGACGCGCCGCCGATGCCGCGCGACTGCTTTCCGAGCTGACGTATGCCGATGAACTCGGCAGCTTCCTCACCCTTCCCGCTTACGAACAGCTCGCCTGACCGCGCGCGATTCACACTTACGGAGCAGTGACATGAAAACGCTTCTGCCAACCGCCGAACAGATCACGCTGGACTGGACGAACAACCCGCGTTGGGCCGGTATCCAGCGCAGTTACGCCGCTGAAGATGTCGTGCGTCTGCGCGGCACCGTAGCGATCGAACATTCGCTTGCGCGCCGCGGCGCCGAACGCTTGTGGAAAGCGCTGCATAAAGAGCCGTTCGTCAACGCGCTGGGCGCGCTCACGGGTAACCAGGCGATGCAGCAAGTGAAAGCCGGGCTGCAAGCTATTTACCTCAGCGGATGGCAAGTGGCTGCCGATGCCAATATCGCTGGCGAGATGTATCCGGATCAGTCGTTGTATCCGGCCAATTCCGTGCCCATGGTGGTCAAGCGCATCAACAACACGCTGCTTCGCGCTGATCAACTGCATCATGCCGAAGGTGCCGATGACATCGATTGGATGGTGCCGATCGTTGCCGATGCCGAAGCCGGTTTTGGTGGCGTGCTCAACGCCTTCGAACTGATGAAGGCGATGATCGAAGCCGGCGCTGCGGGCGTGCATTTCGAAGATCAACTCGCCTCGGTGAAAAAGTGTGGCCACATGGGCGGCAAGGTGCTGGTGCCGACGCGCGAAGCGGTCGAGAAATTGAATGCCGCGCGCCTGGCATCGGATGTACTAGGCGTGTCCACCTTAGTGGTTGCACGCACCGATGCGGATGCGGCGGACCTGCTGACCTCCGATATCGATGAAAACGATAAGCCGTTCACCACCGGCGAGCGCACCGTGGAAGGCTTTTTCCGCGTGCGGCCCGGCATCGAACAAGCCATCAGCCGCGGCCTGGCCTATGCGCCCTATGCGGATCTGGTGTGGTGCGAAACCAGTAAGCCAAACCTGGAGCAAGCGCGCCAGTTCGCCGAAGCGATTCACGCAAAATATCCCGGCAAATGGCTGGCCTACAACTGCTCCCCGAGCTTCAACTGGAAGCGCAACCTGGACGACGCGACGATTGCGCGGTTCCAGCGCGAACTTGGCGCGATGGGCTACAAATTCCAGTTCATCACCCTCGCCGGCTTCCATAGTTTGAACTACAGCATGTTCGAACTTGCCCACGGTTACGCACGCCGACAGATGAGTGCATTCGTGGATTTGCAGGAAAAGGAATTCGCCGCGGCAGAGCAGGGCTTTACCGCCGTGAAGCATCAGCGTGAAGTGGGCACCGGCTATTTCGATGCGGTGACGCAGGCGATTCAGCAGGGCAAGTCGTCAACGGTGGCGTTGAAGGGATCGACCGAAGAAGCGCAATTTCATCGTGCATCGGCGGCGTGAGCGCTTGTCATGGTGCCCCGGTACATTACCGGGGCAGCGGGTTTCTAATCCGAGACGAGCGATAGCCGGCGATATTGCAAGGCCTCGGCCAAATGCTGCCGATCCAGTGCAGCCGCACCGTTGTCCAGATCGGCAATGGTGCGTGCCACACGCAGCGTACGATGGTAGGCACGTGCGGAAAGCCCAAGCCGCTCCAGCGCCATGTCGAACCATTTGCGCTCCGCCGAACCCAGCGCGCAATCGCGTTCGAGTTCACGGGTGCTGATTTCGGAGTTGGGCCGGCCCGCGCGCGCCAAGGCATGCTGGCGCGCACGGATCACGCGCTTGCGTACGGTGGCGGAATCTTCATCGTGCACGCTACGTGGCGTGCCCAGCTCGGACAATGGCACGGAAGGTACTTCCACACACATGTCGATGCGGTCCAGCAGCGGGCCGGAAATGCGCGAGCGATAGCGCTGCACCTGGTCAGGCGTGCAACGGCAGCGTTGGCGCGTATCGCCCGCGTAGCCGCATGGGCATGGGTTCATGGCGGCAACCAGTTGGAATTGCGCGGGGAACCTGAGCTGCCGTGCCGCGCGCGAAATCAGGATATGCCCTGACTCAAGCGGTTCGCGCAGCACTTCCAGCACATGGCGGCTGAACTCGGGAAGCTCGTCGAGAAACAGCACGCCGTTGTGCGCCAGCGAAATCTCTCCCGGCCGCGGCTGCGAACCGCCACCCACCAGGGCAACGGCGGACGCCGTGTGATGCGGCGCCCGGAAGGGGCGGCGACGCCAGTGCGCCGGATCGACCGTTTGCCCGGCGACCGAGAGCACGGCACAGGTTTCCAGCGCCTCAGATTCGCTCATCGGCGGCATGATGCCCGACAGGCGCTCGGCCAACATCGTCTTGCCGGTGCCGGGTGGTCCCATCAGCAGCAGGTGATGGCCGCCGACCGCTGCGATTTCCAGGGCGCGGCGCGCTTGCAGCTGCCCACGCACGTCGATGAGGTCAGGGCCGTCATCGTCGTTGCTAAGAACCAGGGTCGACGTGGGCTGCGTGAGTTCGTGCGAGCCGTGCAGCCAGCCGCACACGTCGGCCAACGTATCGGCGATGCGAACATCCACCTCAGGAATGAGCGCAGCCTCCTCGGCGTTTGCCCTGGGTACGACTACCTTGCGGCCGCGCGCGCGCGCGCGCAGCAAGGCAGGCAGCACGCCGGACACGGGGCGCAATTGCCCTGACAGCGCCAGTTCGCCGAGGAATTCGCAGTCATCGAGCTTTTCGCGCGGCACCTGGTTGCCGGCTGCCAGGATGCCCAGTGCGATGGCCAGGTCGAAACGGCCGCCGTCCTTGGGCAGCTCGGCCGGCGCCAGATTGACCGTCACCTTGCGATTGGGATATTCGAACGCGGCGCTCTGAATGGCCACGCGGACGCGGTCGCGCGCCTCGCGCACGGCCGCTTCGGGCAGGCCGACGATATGTGTGCTGGGCAGGCCGCCGGAAAGATGCACCTCCACCATGACCTGGGGTGCGGCGACCCCATCCTGGGCGCGGCTTAGCGTGACGGCCAGGCTCATGGGCGACGTGGACTGTCCACGCGCGTGGAGTCGCTGATTGATCGGTCCATCGAGCGACTCCCCTGCATTTCAGCGTAAGAAAAGAGCCGCCCCCCGATCCTTGGGGTGATGGTGACTAATCGGGAGGACGGCTACCGGAACTGGTTTATGGACCGGGAGGCGACACCGTGGCTTCCAACTCCGCCACGCGTCTTTCGAGTTCTTCGACCCTGGCGCGCGTGCGCGCCAACACTTGAGCCTGAACGTCGAATTCCTCCCGGGTAACCAGCTCGAGATGGCGCAGTCCCTGCGCCAGGATATCGCGAAAATTGGCGCGCAGATCCTTGTGCGCGTCTACCATCCCTGGCGGTACCAACGAGACAAGTCGTAGGGCAATCTGATCGATATCCTGCCTCCCCATCATGGTAGGCACCTCGAACTCGTCGACTGACAGTCTATGAAGAAGTGAAAAAGCGGCGCCATCAGCAAGCTCCAACAAGATTTGTAGGGATTTTCCTACACGACAGGACAGGCTGCCTTCAGACAGGCAGAATAGTTATGCTGCGCACCCGCGTGTGACCGGGCTATCTCCGCGCCCGATAAGGATATTTCATGAAATTGGTTGTGGCTGTCATCAAACCCTTCAAGTTGGACGACGTTCGCGAGGCGCTGGCCGAGGTCGGGGTGCAGGGCATCACGGTCACCGAGGTGAAGGGGTTCGGCCGTCAGAAAGGCCATACCGAACTCTACCGTGGCGCCGAGTATGTGGTCGATTTCCTGCCCAAGATCAAGGTGGAAGTGGCGGTCGACGACGCTCAGCTCGAGCGGGTGGTGGAGGCCATTACCCAATCGGCGCGAACCGGCAAGATCGGTGACGGCAAGATTTTCGTCAGCAACCTGGAACAGGTGATCCGCATCCGCACCGGCGAGCTCGATCACGACGCCCTTTAGCTCTCCAGCCCCGGGCGGCTGCGCACGATGCGTTGATGATGGATGAGCAGCCCCGCGAAGTAGCAGATGTAATACCCCACGAACAGGCCGAACATCGCCAAAGTCAGCGGACTTTGCCCGATGGCCGGCCCATGGATGGGCGGCGTGGCGCCGGTGGGATCCTGCATCTGCGGTGCGACCATCGCAAAACGCCATAGCAAGCGCCCCACGAACAGCAAGGTCACCAGCGCGCCAACGTAGGGGTTGGGGACGTAACAGTCGCCCTTCACCGGGTCCAGTACAAAGCGGCTCAGATGAAGCCCGAGCAGGCCCAACGCCGCGCCCAGCACCATGCCGCCGACGAGCCCGCCCAGCAATTGCGTATTGCGCATGACAGGCGCCGCAATCAACACCGCCAGCAGCGCGAAGATGACGATGCGTGCCACCATCTTCTTGCGACGTATCGGTTGCAGCCCGAACTGCGTACGTACGCGTCGCCACAGCAGGAGCGCGACGATCGGTATGAGAATCAGCGGCATCGTGAAATGGGGCGCCATGAGATCTATCCGAATCAGGTAGACCGGCGCAGATTAACAGCGAGCTCCATGCCAGGCGACTGACGCCTGTCATGGATTTACTGCGGATGATGCTTACTTGGCCTTGCCCTGGTTGGCCACGGCAGCCAGCTTCGCCGCAATGGCGTCGGCATCACCGAGATAGTAGTGGCGCAGCGGCTTGAGCTGTGCGTCGAATTCATACACCAGCGGCACGCCGTTGGGGATGTTCAATTCGACGATGGCCTCGTCAGAGATATTGTCCAGGTACTTCACCAGCGCGCGGATCGAATTGCCGTGCGCCACCAGCAGCACGCGCTGGCCGCTGCGGATGGCCGGCGCCAGCACTTCATCCCAATAGGGCAGCACGCGGGCGACGGTGTCTTTCAGGCATTCGGTGTCAGGAATCTGGCTGGGATCGAGGTCGGCATAGCGTGGGTCGGATAGCGACGGATTCTCCGCGCGCGGCAGCGGTGGCGGCGGAATGTCATAGCTGCGGCGCCAGATCTTCACCTGGTCCTCGCCGTACTTGGCCGCCGTTTCGGCCTTGTTGAGGCCGGTGAGGCCGCCGTAGTGACGCTCGTTGAGACGCCAGTCGGTGAGCACCGGAATCCACATCAGGTCCATGGTGTCCTGCACATGCCACAGCGTGCGCACCGCGCGCTTGAGTACCGAGGTGTGCGCCACGTCGAAGTGGTAGCCGGCCTGTGCCAGCAACTCGCCCGACTCGCGCGCTTCGGCGGCGCCTTGCTCGGTGATATCCACGTCGGCCCAGCCGCTGAAACGGTTTTCGAGGTTCCACTGGGATTGGCCGTGACGGATCAGTACGAGCTTGTGCATGGGATTCAATTCAAACGAAGCAGGGCAAGTAGGGAATGGTGCAGGCGCAGCGTAATGGCGTCAATTGCCGGCTGTGCAGGAAGTCACGCTAAACCTTGAGGCAATGAGGCGCATCCTACGTGGGTCCCACCTTGAGGAGTTCCGTTATGCGTTTGGCTACTATCGCTTTGGCGACGACCTTGCTGCTTCCCTTGACCGTTTGCGCCCAGGACATCAGCAAGATTAATGGCTCGGTGTCCGTCGATGCCGGGCAACACGCCGGAGACGTGCATAGCGTCAATGGCTCGGTGAATATCGGCGACGGCGCCGTCGTGCAGGAAGCAAACACCGTCAATGGCTCGGTGCGCCTGGGCGCCAGGGCGCAGGCCAACAGCACGCATACCGTCAACGGCGCGCAAACGCTTGAGCAAGGCGCCCAGGTGCACGGCGATGTAAGCAGCACCAACGGCAGCATCGCGCTGGAGGAAGGTGCCGATGTGATGGGCAATGTATCCAACGTCAACGGCGCCATCCGCCTCGATCACTCACACGTCGGCGGCGGCATCCAAACCACTGACGGCGACATCACCATCGGCGAGGGTTCGCGTGTCGATGGCGGCATCCTGGTCAAGGAACAGCATGGCTGGGGTAACTCGTTCAATCGGCCGCCACGCGTGGTGATCGGCCCACACGCCATTGTTCGCGGCGCATTGGAGTTCCACCGCGAAGTGGAGCTTTACGTCAGCGACAGCGCGCAGATCGGTTCAGTGCAAGGCGCCACGGCAAAGCGGTTCAGCGGTACTCAACCCACGGAGTAACCGCTGAAGCGCACGCCTTTTCCGCCTCGCGGAAATCGCTACAGCCAATCGCGCGGCTTGAGGTACTCGGCAAGCCGCGCTTCGGCCGAAGCGTGCTCTGGCTGATAGGCATATTCGAATCGCACGCGCGGCGGCAGGCTCATCAAGATCGATTCGGTGCGGCCTCCCGACTGCAAACCGAACAAAGTGCCTCGATCGTAGACGAGGTTGAATTCCACATAGCGGCCGCGCCGATAGAGTTGGAATTCACGCTCGCGTTCGCCGTAAGGCATATCTTTGCGGCGTTCTGCGATCGGCAGGTACGCATCCAGAAAACCCTGCCCCACCGCTTGCGTGAAGGCAAAGCAACGATCGAAGCCACCTTCGTTGAGATCGTCGTAAAACAAGCCGCCGACACCGCGCGTTTCACCGCGGTGCTTCAAATAGAAATAGTCATCGCACCATTTCTTGTAGCGCGGATACATGTCTTGGCCGAACGGCGCGCACACATCGCGCGCAACCGTGTGCCAATGCCGCACGTCTTCATCGAACGGGTAAAACGGCGTGAGATCGAAACCGCCGCCGAACCACCACACCGGCTCCACCCCCTCCTTGCGCGCCTCGAAATAGCGCACATTGGCGTGCGTGGTGGGCACGTAGGGATTGCGCGGATGCAAGACCAGCGACACGCCGGTTGCGATGAACCTGCCTCCGGTCAATTCCGGCCGATGCGCCGTGGCGCTCGGCGGCAAGGTGTCGCCGTGCACCAGCGAAAAATTCACGCCGGCTTGCTCGAATAAGGCACCCTCCCGCAACACCCGCGTGTGACCACCGCCGCCGGCGGGGCGAGTCCATGCATCGTCAACGAAGCGCGCGGTGCCGTCGATCCGCTCCACCGCCGAGCAGATCCGGTCCTGCAATGCACGCAGAAACTGTTCCGCCCTTTCGACTTGCTCGCTCTTCATCAATGCATCCGGCATGGGGGTCAGGCGCACAAGCTTAGCAAGGCTGCCCCATGGAAGATGCGGCGCCTGGTGCACTGTGTGAACACAGCCACAGCGGCGAGGGCACCGTAGGGAATGCCATCTAGGCAAGCCCAGGCCCGCTCGCTAGGCTCATGCGATGCGCGCGACAACCCTCCCGCTAGCGGTGACCGCCTACACCGTCACCTCCGCGCTTGGCCTCGGCCAAGAGGCGCATCTCGACGCACTTGCCCAGCAACGCAGCGGCCTGCGTCCGAATGACTTCAGCAGCGCGCCGTTGGCGTGCTGGATCGGCCGCGTCGATGGTGTGGAAGCCATCGCCCTGCCGGCGCCTTTTGCACAATGGGATTGCCGTAACAACCGGCTCGCGTGGCTGGGTTTGAACCAGGACCAATTTCTGCACGACGTTCGCACGGCTCGGGAGCGCTACGGCGCGCATCGCGTCGCCCTGTTGCTGGGTACCTCGACCGCCAGCATCGCCGCCACCGAAGAAGGCTACCGGCGCCTGGATGGTGGGCGCTTTCCGCACGATTTGCATCGCACCGCCATCCACACGCCCCATTCACTCACCGCCTTCGTCGCTGCCGCGCTGGATATCGGCGGCCCCTGCTTGACGATTTCCACGGCATGCTCCTCCAGCGCAAAAGTATTCGCCAGCGCGGAACGGCTCATCCGCATGGACGTGGTCGACGCCGCCATCGTCGGTGGCGTCGATTCGCTGTGCGAGAGCACGCTCTTCGGCTTCAACGCGTTGGAACTGGTATCGGGTGAACCATGTCGTCCTTTCGATGCGCAGCGACGCGGCATTTCGATCGGCGAGGCAGCGGGCTTTGCACTGCTGGAACGAACCGATGCCTGCCCGGATGCCCCGTTACGATTGCTCGGCTGCGGCGAGTCGAGCGACGCCCACCATATGTCTACGCCCGATCCGCAAGGCGTCGGCGCAGAAATCGCCTTGCGTGATGCACTCGACCGCGCCGGCCTCAATGTGTCGCAGGTGGATTACATCAATCTGCACGGAACGGCGAGTCAGAAAAACGATGCGATGGAAGCGGCGTTGGTAGCGCGCCTGTTTCCAGCGCGCACGCGGGTCAGTTCCACCAAGGGCCTCACCGGACATACCTTGGGCGCGGCCGGGATTGTCGAAGCCGTCATCACCTTGCTTGCCCTGCGTGAAGGGTTTGTGCCGGGAAACGCCGGCGTTCTCCACGCCGATCCGGCATGCTCGGCGCATTTTGCATGGCACAACGAACCACGCCCGTTGAAGGTGGCATCAAGTCATTCGTTTGGTTTTGGCGGCAACAATGCATGCCTGGTTTTTGCCCATGCCGATGCGAGTGCTCATCCATGAATGCGCTGCACGTTCGCGTTGAAGGTATCGGCTTGTGGTCGCCGCAGCTTGCGAACTTCGATGCACTGCGTCAGCTGCTTGGCGGTGAAAAAACCGAAGCGCCCGACCCGCGCCCGCATGCTGGCGCGTTGTCACCGAACGAACGCCGCCGCGCACCGCAGAGTGTTTTGGTCGCCATCGAAGCGGCGTCGCAGGCCATGACCATGAGCGGTCGCGCCGCCGACAGTGTGGCGTGCGTCTTTGCTTCCGGGTACGGCGATCAGGTCACCACTGATTACATGTGCCAAGTACTCGCCCGCGCGCCTACCGAGCTTTCACCCACGCGCTTTCACAATTCCGTCCACAATGCATCAGCCGGTTATTGGACGATCGCCACCGCATGTCGGGCGCCATCCAGCGCGACATGCGGCGGGAACGCAAGTTTCGGTGCAAGCCTGCTGGAGGCGGCCGCGCTCGCCTGCGCGGACCATCGCGCGGTCATGCTGGTCTGCAGCGATACGGCAGGTGTCGGTCCGCTGGGTGAGTTGATCGGGTGCACGCGCGCATTGGGTTGTGCGTTGGTATTGGCACCGGGTACAAGCAAAGGCATGCCGTTACGTCTTTGCACAACGACATCGCCGCCCAGGCACGCATCATTGCCGTCCGATTGCATGACATGGATGGGCGACAACCCTTCCGCAGCATGTCTGCCGTTGCTGGCCATGCTGGCGCGTGGCGAAGGCGAATGCGTGCTGGCAGTATCCGAGCGGCTTGCGCTGCACGTGCAAATGGAGATGATGACGTGAACGAAGCGTTGCGTTGGTGTGTACTGATTCCTTGTCTGAATGAGGAAAAGGCCATCGGCTCGGTCGTGCGGTCCGCTCTGCAGCTGGGTGTCTCGGTGATCGTTATCGACGATGGCTCCGATGACCGCACGCCAGATATCGTCAACGCCCTGCCCGTTATGCTGCTGCGCCACGGTGTTCGAAAAGGCAAGGGCGAGGCCTTGCGCACGGGTTTTCGCGAAGCGCTGCGCCAGGGCTTTGACGCCGTGGTCACCATGGATGGCGACGGTCAGCATCTGGCCGAAGACATTCCGCGCCTGGTAGATGTGGGCAAGCGTTTTCCCGACCACATCGTCATCGGTGCGCGCCTGTTGCATCGGGAACAGCAACCCAAGGGGCGACGGCGCGCCAATGCGTTGGCCGACTGGGCCATTTCATGGGCATGCGGGCAACCGGTGGCCGATACGCAAAGCGGTCAGCGTTGGTATCCGCGCAGCGCGCTGGACCTGGTGGAGCTGGATGCGCAGAACTTCGTTTTTGAAGCGGCGATGCTAATTGTGGCGTCACGCGAAAAAGGCCTCGGCATCGTTTCAGTACCGATTGCTTCGCGTTATGAAGGGTCGTTTCGTCTCAGCCACTTCAGCCCGGTGCGTGATGTCATGCGCATCGCTTTGTATACGGCAAGGCAGGTGTTTGGCCGCGGGCAACTCTGGGCAAGCTATACGCGCTCACGGGCTGCGCCGTTGATCGTAGACGATACCTATTCGCAGCGCGCGGCGTAGAACCGCGCATCAGGCGTTGACGTACATCACCGTGACGCGCCCTGATACCAGCAACTGCCCACCCTGCTTTACGTTGAACGCGTACTGCGCACCCCGCTCGTCGGCGAGCAACTGTTCTGCATGGATGTCCAAATGCCCGTTAGATAGCTGGACGTATTCCACTATCAATCGCATGTCGCGCACGCTTACCAGCCTCCCTTCGCGCTTGGCCGTCTCGCCATTCGCGCCTGCAGACAGCACCGCATGAACGGCGCTTGCCTGTGCGGCATATTCGGCCAAGTGCACCGCATGCAGGCCTTGCGTGGCGCGCAAGGGATGATCGGCAAGCCTGTGCCGCTCGCCGATAGCATGGATCGTCGCGGCATCCCAGCTCGCTACCGCATCGATCAAGGCCATCGCGCCAGCATGCGGAACACATGCCGCCCAGGCCTCTGGCGTGAGCATGTTCATGCTTCGCGCATAGTGTGCGTATCGGATACCGCGCGCGGCTGCGCGATGTCCTGCTGCCAGAAGTCGTAGAAGTTGAACCAATTGTAAGGATCGAGCTTGGCGTAATGCTCAAGTCGCTGCGCGTAGCGGTGCAGAATGTCGTCGAGTGCCTGAGGACGCGCTTCACGTGGAATATCCACGCGATCCATGAAGGGTTCGAAACGCAGCGCGTAACGACGACCGCCGCGATAGAGCCCAAAACACAGCATCACCGGCACTTGCAGTGTGCTTGCCAGCAGCCACGGCCCGACCGGAAAGGGCGCAGGTTCGCCGAGAAAATCCACGCGACGCAGCGTTTCATGCGCGCGGCCGCGATCCGCCAGCAGAGCAACCATGCCACCGGTGCGACAGGCTTCGGCAACCGCGAGCGTGATGGCCGCGCCGCCCTGTGAAACATCGATCACCGCCTCGCCCACTTCAGGCGCCAAAGCTTCGAGCAAATCGGTGATGGAAGGCGTTTTCTGCTTGTCCAACAGCACCCGCAAAGGCACGTGCGGACAGCGGGCAGCAAGCGCACGCAGCACTTCGAAGCTGCCCTGATGGGATCCCACCAACAGCACGCCTCGTCCTTGCGCAACATGGTGTTCCAGGTCATCGAGCCCACTCACTTCGATGTCGTAATCGCGCTCGCCATGCGCCAGCAGGTAGATGCGATCGAGCATGGTCACTGCGAAGCAATGGAGATGCTTGAATGCCTCCCCCAGCGTAGCCGGACGACCAAACACGCGCGTCAGATAATCGCGCGAAGCACGCCGCTCGACACGACGCCGCATGAGGTAATACAGCGTGATGGGGTAAAGGCATAGCAGCATGAACCCGCGACCCAGGCGCAATGCTACGGTAATCAGCACATTGACCCAGAATCGATTGCCGCCTTCGGGCTGGTCCTGCCAGTGTTCGCTCACGGTGCGCCCTCGATCACGCCGCGCGCCAGGATGTTTCCTTCACGGCGCAGCTCGAAGCGTATCAAGTCGGATGCATCCATAAGTTCAAGGTCAGCCGATTCGCCCGGATGCAACGACGCCAGGAATTTCACTTCGCGCACACGTGCAAGACGTTGATTACGCCAGTCACGCAACGCCTGCGCAACGTACTCGAGCAGGACGACGCCCGGCACGAGCGGATGCCCCGGAAAGTGGCCGGGCAGGCAGGGGTGTTCCGGCGCTATGCATAGCGCGCGTTGATAGCGGTCGTTCGCGTTGCACCGATCCATGGGTGTTTCGCTGGCCAAGGGATACAGCACCGATGATGCGGGTCTGACCTGTCAGCGCGCTTAACGCGAATTCAGGCTGTACGCTCTCGTTCAATATGTTCGGACAACGCGTGCAGGCTACCGAAGATGCGCTGGTTGTCCGGATGGTCCGAGCGCAACTGCATGCCGTAGCGTTTGGAAACGGCCAGGGCGATTTCCAGGGCATCGATTGAATCCAGGCCGAGGTCGCTGCCGAAGAGCGGCGCTTGCGGATCGATGTGCGCGGGGTCGACCGCTTCCAGATTGAGCGCGTCCACGATGAGGATGGCCAGTTCGTGTTCGGCGGCGGTCTGCGTGGACATGCTTGGTTTCGCTGCTCCGGATGCACGGCCAGCCCAGGGCCGGGGTGGCCGGCCAGTGTAACATAGGGGTTCTGTCGTTCTCGGCTGCAAGCATGGTTCAGGCAAAGCAAAACCTTGAGGCCCAACCCGACCTGCCGCGCACTCCCCGCGTCACCTATCGTGCGGCATCTCCGGCGGCAGTCCTGGCCGAGGACGGCATCCTGGCTGTGTTCGGCTTTGGCGCCGGTGCGCCCGATGACGACGATCCGCGCTATCTGCCGGTTCCACTGGAAAGCTTTGACGCGCCCGCTCCGCTGGAGGCATGGCATGTGGAGGCCGAGGTGGAACGGGGGCGCCAGGACGCTGTGCACTGGTCGGCCGGCGGCAGTTGGTTGTTCGCGTCGGTGACGCTGGACGAGCGCCAGACCGGCGGCATCGAAGGCGCTGCGTACCAAGCGTATGCGCAGTTGCAGCGGTTCATGCGCGCGCGAACCGGGCATCGCGTGCTGCGCATGTGGAATTACCTGGCCGACATCAATCGGGGCGAAGAGGATGCCGAACGCTACAAGCAGTTTTGCGATGGACGTTCGTCCGGGTTGGGCGATTTCTTTGCGCGAGGCTTCCCGGCCGCTACCGCGATCGGCCACCACCTGCGCGAACCGCTGCTGCAGGTGTATCTGCTCGCCTGCACGGATGAAGGCATGGCCGTGGAGAACCCGCGACAGGTCAGCGCCTGGCAATACCCTCGCCAATACGGTCGCACCTCACCCGGTTTTGCTCGCGGCATGCTGATGCCGATGCGGGATGCGCTGGCGATTTCCGGTACCGCCGCGGTGGTGGGTCATGCATCGACGCATGCGCACGACCTGGATGCGCAGCTCGACGAAACGCTGCTTAACCTGGAATCCTTGCTTGCCACAGCAGACATGCCGGCTGGCTTTGACACCCATTCACCGCTGAAGGCTTACGTGCGCCATCCCACCGACGCCGCGCGCGTGCGCGAGACGTTGCAACAACGCCTGCCAGGGGTGCCGGTACTGCTGATGCATGGCGACATTTGCCGCCGTGAACTGCTGGTGGAAATCGACGGTTGGCGTTACCGGTAATCGAACGTCTTCGTTAGAGCGTATCAGGGCTTTTGCTTTTCCGGTCGCTTCCATCCAGGCAAGGTGGCCTGCCGGCCGCGTGCCACGGTGAGTTCACCGGCTGGAGCATCCTTGGTGATGACCGAGCCGGCGCCGATCGTGGCGCGCGCACCCACGGTCACCGGTGCGACCAGCGCACTGTTGGAACCGATGAAGGCGTCGTCTTCGATGCGGGTGACAAATTTGTTCACGCCATCGTAGTTGCAGGTAATCGTGCCAGCGCCGACGTTGACATGGCGCCCGACGATCGTGTCGCCCAGATAAGAAAGGTGATTAGCCTTGCTGCCTTCACCGACGCGCGTCTTCTTGGTCTCCACGAAATTACCGATATGCGCGCCGCTGTCCAACTCCGTACCCGGACGCAGCCGCGCGAACGGGCCGATAATGCACGGCCCATGTGTAACGACGCCTTCCAGGTCGCAGTGCGCATGCACGATCGTGCCCGCGGCAAGCTGCACATCTTTCAGTCGTGAATACGGACCGACGTGCACGTCTTCGCCAAGCTGCACATCGCCTTCCAGGATCACGTCGATATCCAGCTCGACATCGCGCGCCGCTTTCACGCTGCCGCGCACGTCGACGCGCCGTGGATCGACAATGCGAACGCCTTCGGACATCAACGCACGCGCATTGCGCTCGCGATAGGCATCTTCGAGTTCCGTAAGCTGCCAAGGCGTGTTTGCACCGGCGGCTTCCATCGCGTCTTCGCATTCCACGCACAATGCTGCGCGGCTTTCGGAAGCGGCCATTTGGAAAATATCCGTGAGGTAGTACTCGCCTTGTGCGTTGTTGCGATCAAGTCCGGCGATCCACCGTTTGAGCGAAGCGGCCTCGGCGGACAGGATGCCGGTGTTGATCAGGTTGATCGCACGCTGGGTATCGTCGGCATCCTTTTCCTCGATGACGGCGCGCACGCAGCCGTTGCCATCGCGCAGCACGCGACCATAGCCATGCGGATTGGCGACGCGTGTGGCAAGCATCGATAACGTGCTTTCGGTCTCGACCAGGCGCTGCAGTGTTTCGGTGCGCGTAAGGGGCACGTCGCCATACAGCACTAGTACCCGCACGTGGTCGGGCACGTTACGCAGCGCCTGCCCCACGGCGTGACCGGTGCCCAGTTGCTCGGCTTGCAAGGTCCAGCGCAGATCCGTTTGGCCGTCGAACGCGGCAAGCACCTGCTCGCCGTTGAAGCCATAGACGAGGTGGATGGCCTCAGGCTCCAGGCTGCGCGCAGTGCCCAGCACGTGCGCCAACAGCGGTCGGCTCGCCAAGGGCATCAGCACCTTGGCCTTCTTCGATTTCATGCGCTTGCCTTCGCCGGCGGCGAGGACGATGACGTGCAGGGCTGGATGGGTCATAGGAATCGAAGGTGGATGACGGTTTGGCATTAAGCATACCTGCTCAATCCGGCCCACTTTGGGGTGTGCAGGCGTCAAAGCGATGTGCAAAACAAAAACGCCGACACGAGGCCGGCGTTTTTGAAGTCTTCAACAGGCTCAGTGCTTGAGGTTCTTGCGCATGCGCTCCAGCGCCTGGAGCTGCGCCAACGCCTGCGCAAGCTTGGCCTGCGCCTCGACCACGTCGACGGTGCCGGAGCGGTTGGCAAGTGCCTCTTCGGCCTCCTGCTTGGCGCGCTTGGCGGCGGCTTCGTCCAGATCGGCGGCGCGCGCGGCGGTGTCGGCCAGCACGGTAACCGCCTGCGGCTGCACTTCCAGAATGCCGCCGGAAACATAGAACTGCTGCCGCTCGCCGCCTTCCAGTACCACGTCGATGTGGCCGGGCTTGAGGCGAGTGATCAGCGGGGCGTGGCGGGGCGTGATACCCAGTTCGCCCAGCTCGCCGGTGGCGACGACCATCACCGCATCACCGTGAAAGATCTCGGCTTCGGCACTGACGATGTCGCAACGAATGGTGCTCATAGTTTTCTCGCTTCGCCCGATGGACCGGACAGAAAGGATTTATCGGCTTCCCGGCCCCCTGCGGATGCAAGGGTTCCGGCAGATGCCTGGATCAGGCGGCCTTCTTGGCGCCCATTTCCTCGGCCTTCTTGATGGCCTCGTCGATGGTGCCGACCATGTAGAACGCCTGCTCGGGAACGTGGTCCACTTCACCTTCCACGATCATCTTGAAACCGCGGATGGTTTCCTTCAGCGGCACGTACTTGCCGGGCGCGCCGGTGAACACCTCGGCCACGTGGAACGGCTGCGAGAAGAAGCGCTCGCACTTACGTGCGCGGTACACCACCTGCTTGTCTTCTTCGGACAACTCGTCCATGCCGAGAATGGCGATGATGTCCTTCAGCTCCTTGTAGCGCTGCAGGGTGCCCTGCACCTTGCGAGCCACGTCGTAGTGTTCGGCGCCGACCACGTTCGGGTCGAGCTGGCGGCTGGTGGAATCGAGCGGGTCCACGGCCGGGTAGATACCCAGCGCAGCGATGTTACGGGAGAGCACCACGGTCGCATCCAAATGGGCGAAGGTGGTGGCCGGAGACGGGTCGGTCAGGTCGTCCGCGGGCACGTACACGGCCTGGATCGAGGTGATCGAACCGGTCTTGGTAGAGGTGATGCGCTCCTGCAACACGCCCATTTCATCGGCCAGTGTCGGCTGGTAACCCACGGCGGACGGCATACGCCCAAGCAGCGCGGATACTTCGGTACCGGCCAGCGTGTAGCGGTAGATGTTGTCCACGAAGAACAGCACGTCGCGGCCCTTGCCGTGTTCGTCCTTCTGGTCGCGGAAGTATTCGGCCATGGTCAGGCCGGTCAGCGCCACGCGCAGACGGTTGCCCGGCGGCTCGTTCATCTGGCCGTACACCATCGCCACTTTCGATTCCGGCAGGTTGTCCAGCTTCACGACGCCTGCATCCTGCATCTCGTGGTAGAAGTCGTTACCTTCGCGGGTGCGCTCGCCCACGCCGGCGAACACCGACAGACCCGAGTGCTGGGTGGCGATGTTGTTGATCAGTTCGAGCATGTTCACCGTCTTGCCCACGCCGGCGCCGCCGAACAGGCCGACCTTGCCGCCCTTGGCGAACGGGCACACCAGGTCGATCACCTTGATGCCGGTTTCCAGCAGTTCGTTGGCAAGCGCCTGGTCGTCATAGGACGGCGCTTCGCGGTGGATCACCCAATGATCCTCGGCCTGGATCGGGCCGACTTCGTCGATCGGGTTGCCGAGCACGTCCATGATGCGACCGAGCGTGGCCTTGCCGACCGGCACCTTGATGCCTTCGCCGGTGTTGCGCGCCACGAGGCCGCGCTTGAGGCCGTCGGTGGAGCCCAGAGCGATCGTACGCACCACGCCGTCGCCGAGCACCTGCTGGACTTCCAGCGTGATCTCGGTGCCGTCGATCTTCAGTGCGTCATATACCTGCGGCACTTGATCGCGCGCGAACTCGACGTCGATAACCGCGCCGATGATCTGTACAACTTTGCCCTGGCTCATTGAATATGCTCCGGATGGATCTTTAAGGTTCTGTCTCGGCGCCGCTTGCGCGTCGCCATGAATGGGTTGGGATTAGACCGCCGCCGCGCCGCCGACGATTTCGGAAATTTCCTGCGTGATCGCAGCCTGACGCGCCTTGTTGTAGCTGAGCGTCAATTCGGCGATCACCTTGCTGGCATTATCGGAAGCCGACTTCATCGCCACCATGCGCGCGGCGTGTTCGCTGGCGAGGTTTTCCAGCACGGCCTGGTACACCACCGATTCGATGTAGCGGCTAAGCACGTGCTCGAGCACGGTGGCTGCATCGGGTTCGTAGATGTAATCCCAATCGTGGGACTGTTCCAGCGCAACGCCGGCAACGTGCTGTGCTTCAAGTTCGGCGGCGACGGACGGCAACGGCAGCAGCGCATCGACCGACGGTTTCTGCGTCATGGTGTTGACGAAGTCGTTGTAGGCAAGGAACACGCGATCGAACTTGCCTTCGGTGTACGCATCCAGCACGACTTTGATCACGCCGATGAGCTGCTCCACCTTCGGGCGCTCGCCCAGATGCGTGGTGCTGCCGATCAGGTTCACGCCATTGAGCCGGCGGAAGAACTGCACCGCCTTCTGGCCGATGGCCACCACATCGATCTGCACGCCCTGCTGCTGATACTCGCGAATCGCGGGCAACAGGCGGCGGAACAGGTTCGAGTTGAGGCCGCCGCAAAGACCGCGATCGGTCGTAACGACCACATAGCACACACGCGACACGTTCTCGCGCTCGACCAGGAACGGATGGGTGAACTCCGTGCTCGCCTGCGCGACGTGCGCGATCACCTTGCGCATGGAGCGCGCATAGGGACGCGAGGCCTTCATCAGGTCCTGCGCTTTGCGAATCTTGGAGGCCGAGACCATTTCGAGCGCGCGCGTCACCTTGCGCATGTTCTGCGTGCTCTTGATCTTGGTTTTAATTTCGCGTCCGCTTGCCACGTTTGCCTCAACCTGTTGGGTACGATTCGGTCGGCTGACCGACGTGCGGTGCGATCATCCGTCGTGGACGACCGCACACCCTTGTAATGCTTACCAGCTGCCCGTCTTCTTGAACTCGTCCAGGCCAGCCTTGAACGTCGCTTCGATGTCGTTGTTCCAGTCACCGGTGGCGACGATCCTCTTCATCAGCTCTTCGTTGTTCTGGTGGAAGAAGCTGTGCAGGCCCTTCTCGAACGCCAGCACCTTG
Source organism: Dyella monticola (assembly GCF_003363155.1). GTDB lineage: Bacteria > Pseudomonadota > Gammaproteobacteria > Xanthomonadales > Rhodanobacteraceae > Dyella_B > Dyella_B monticola. The sequence goes on from NZ_QRBE01000004.1 coordinate 135,143, forward strand.
TTCACCGGCAGATCGTCCAGATAGCCCTTTTCAGCGGCGTACACGGACAGCGCCAGTTCGGCGATGGAAAGCGGTGCGTACTGCTTCTGCTTCATCAGCTCGGTGACGCGCTGACCGCGGTCGAGCTGCGCGCGCGTGGCCGGATCGAGGTCCGAGGCGAACTGCGCGAACGCAGCAAGTTCGCGGTACTGCGCCAGTGCGAGCTTCACGCCGCCGGAGAGCTTCTTCACGATCTTGGTCTGTGCCGCGCCACCTACGCGCGACACCGAGATACCGGCGTTCACGGCAGGACGGATACCCGCGTTGAACAAGTCGGTTTCAAGGAAGATCTGGCCATCGGTGATCGAGATCACGTTGGTGGGCACGAATGCGGACACGTCGCCGGCCTGCGTTTCGATGATCGGCAGCGCGGTGAGCGAACCGGTCTTGCCTTTCACTTCGCCCTTGGTGAACTTCTCGACGTATTCCTCGGACACGCGCGCGGCGCGCTCAAGCAGACGCGAGTGCAGGTAGAACACGTCACCCGGATACGCTTCGCGGCCCGGCGGGCGCTTGAGCAGCAGCGAGATCTGGCGATACGCCACGGCCTGCTTGGACAAGTCGTCATAAATGATCAGCGCGTCCTGGCCGCGATCGCGGAAGTACTCGCCCATCGCGCAACCGGCGTACGGCGCGATGTACTGCAGCGCGGCCGATTCGGATGCCGAGGCAACGACGACGATGGTATTGGCCAGCGCGCCGTTCTCTTCGAGCTTGCGCACCACGTTGGCGATCGACGAACGCTTCTGGCCGATCGCCACGTAGACGCACTTAATACCGGAATCTTTCTGGTTGATGATCGCGTCGATGGCCAGCGCGGTCTTGCCGGTCTGGCGATCGCCGATGATCAGCTCGCGCTGGCCGCGGCCGATCGGAATCATCGAGTCGACGGACTTGTAGCCGGTCTGCACCGGCTGGTCGACCGACTTACGCCACACCACGCCCGGCGCGACCTTTTCGATCGGCGACGTGAGCTTGGTGGGGATGGGGCCTTTGCCGTCGATCGGGTTACCCAGCGCATCGACCACGCGGCCGAGCATTTCCGGGCCAACCGGCACTTCGAGAATGCGGCCGGTGGTCTTGGCGACATCGCCCTCGCGCAGGTGCTGGTATTCGCCCAGCACCACGGCGCCGACGGAGTCGCGCTCGAGGTTCAGCGCCAGCGCAAACGCGTTGCCCGGCAGTTCGATCATTTCGCCCTGCATCACATCGGCCAGGCCGTGGATGCGCACGATACCGTCAGACACGCTGATGATCGTGCCCTCATTGCGGGCTTCCGCACCGAGCTTGAACTGCTCGATGCGGTTCTTGATCAGTTCGCTGATCTCTGACGGATTGAGAGTGGTGCTGGACATGGTCGGATCCTAAATGTGTATAACGAGACGCTTTTCTTAAGAGTCCGCCATGGATGGCGGGTTTTGCTCTTCGCGAAAAGGACTTCGCGTAAAACCAATTCTTACTGCGTAAGTGCCGATGCCAGGCGCTGCAGGCGACCGCGGGCGGAGCCGTCGATCACTTCGCTGCCGGTATCGATCACGACACCGCCCAGCAGCGAGGGATCGACCTGGGTTTCCAGTTCGATCTCGCGCTTGAAGCGGCGCTTGAGCGATGCCTTCAGCTGCTCGGCCTGCGCAACGTCCAGAGCCATCGCGCTGGTAACTTTCACCAGCAACTGCGACTCGGACTCACGCTTGTAGGTTTCGTACAGCGCGCCCACGTCCGGCAGCAGCGACATGCGATGCTGTTCGGCCAACGCGGCCAGGAAATGGCCGAATACGCTGTCCGCCTGCATGCCCTCAGGCAGATGCAAGGCGACGAGCTGCTCCGGCAGCACGCGCGGATCGTTGCTGAGTGCAGCCACGCGCGCATCCCTGGCCACTTCGGCAGCGAAGGCCAACGCGTGTGACCAGTTGGCCAGCGCACCTTCAGCCTGCGCCAGCTCGAAAGCGGCGCGGGCGTAAGGACGAGCAAGAGTGATCGACTGGGCGGCCATCGATCAGATCTCGGTGGCAAGCTGGTCAAGCAACGCCTTGTGCGCTGCCGGGTCGATTTCGCGCTGCACGATCTTGGAGGCACCCTGCACCGCCAATGCGCCAACGCGTTCGCGCAACTCTTCGCGCGCGCGCTGCGCCATGGAGGCGATCTCGTCCTGCGCGGCGGCCTTCTGGCGGTTGATTTCCGCCACGGCGTCGGCGCGGGCCTTGTCGAGGATCTGATTGGCCTGCTGCTGCGCGCGGTCGATGATCTCAGCCGCCTGTTGACGCGCCTGCTTGACCTCGGCGGCGGCTTTATTGTCGGCCGCCTTCAATTCCGCGTGCGCACGCTCGGCGGCATTTAGACCTTCGGCGATTTTTAGCTGGCGCTCTTCGATGGCCTTGTTGATGTGTGGCCAAATGAACTGGACGCAGATCCAGATCAAGATCGCGAACGAAATCATTTCGCCAATCAGGGTCGCGTTGAATTCCATCGCTGCATTACCTGTGCATGCGGATTAAACAAGGTGCGGACGCCCTACGGCGCCCGCACCGGATTGAATCGAACCGATACCGGCGCGGGCTTAGTGACCGGCAGCCGCCACGGCGGCCTTCTGGACAACTGTGAGCAGCGGATTGCCGACGGCGAAGTACATCGCCAGCGCCACGCCGATCAGGAACGCCGCGTCGATCAGGCCAGCCAGCAGGAACATGCGACCCTGCAGCAGCGGTACCAGTTCCGGCTGGCGAGCAGCGGCTTCGAGGAACTTCGAACCCATGATGCCGATGCCGATACAGGCACCCAGCGCACCCAGACCGATGATCAGGCCGATAGCGATGGCGGTGAGGCTCTGGACTTGAGCAAGATGAGCAATGACTTCCACGTTAATCTCCTAAAGAATTGAAAAGCGCTACGTACAGTTAGGGGTAAATCAGTGGTGATCGTGTGCCATTGAGATGTACACGACGGTCAACACCATAAAGATGAAGGCCTGGATCGAGATGATCAGGATATGGAAGATGCCCCACACGGTGTAACCGATCAGGCCCAATCCATAAAGTGCCCAGCCACCGGCGCTGAACAGGCCCGCGATCAGAATGAATACGAGCTCGCCGGCATACATGTTGCCGAACAGTCGCATCGCCAGGCTCACCGGCTTGGACAGCATCTCCACCAGGTTCAGCACGAAGTTGGGGATCCACAGCAGCGGATGCTTGCCGAACGGCGCGGTGAACAGCTCATGCATGAACCCGCCGGCACCTTTTGCCTTGAAGCTGTAGAAGATCGTCAGCAGGAACACGGTGGTGGACATCGCGAAGGTCATGTTCAGATCCGCCGTCGGCACGGCGCGGAAATGCCCCAGGCCCAGCTTGGCGGTGATGACCGGCAGCAGATCCACCGGCAGCAGGTCCATGGCGTTCATCAGGAACACCCAGACGAACACGGTCAGCGCCAGCGGCCCCAGGACGCGGCGGTCGCCATGGAACACGTCCTTGACCTGGCCATCGACGAATTCCAGCACCAGCTCGACGAAGGCCTGCCCCTTGCCCGGAACGCCCGAGGTGGCTTTGCGCGCCTTCAGCCAGAACCAGAAGCAGAACAGGATGCCAAGCACCAACGATACGGCGATGGAATCGATGTGCACCGCCCAGAACCCGTCCGGACTGATGCTCGGCGGCTTCAAGAATGTCAGGTGGTGCTGGATGTACTCGGTAAAACCGCCCGGCTCGCTTGCCATCGTTCAACCTTTGAATCTGAATGCCAGAAGATTAACCGCATAGGCCGTCACCAGCCCCGTGATGGCGGCCAGCGGCGGCAACTTGTATTGGAACATGATGATGATCAGCCCCCCGACGATCACCATCCACTTCAGGAGCATGCCCGTCATCAGGCGAACCAGCGCCATACCGGCGCCATTCACCTGACTAAACAACCTCGTCGATAGCAGCGCAGTACCTATCGCCACAATCCCGGCCCCAGCCACTGCCGCTATCGCCCATCGGAGCCCACGCACCGAAAAAGCGAGGCCCACGACCATGGCCGCGACTAGCTGCCATAGCAACAGTCGCAGAGCGAGACGCCGACCCGAAGTTAAGCTGTTGAGCACGTGAGGTTCCCGCGGTTTTCGCACCAGGCATTCAACACGCCACGGGTCACGATCCAATCCGTAAAAGTATATCAGCGTGACTTTTGGCCCAGCAAGCCGAACGCTATGCGGCACCCAGTCCCGGGGGGATTTTCGGACACGCCCACGCGGACAAGAAAAAGGCCGGGCGCGAACGCCCGGCCTAAGTGCACATCGCAAGGGGAGTCACGACATGCGAGAGGGTAATTACTTGGCGGCAGCGGCCTTCTTGATGGCGGCAACCGGAGCGGCGACGGCCTCGTTGGCGGCCTTCTGCTGTTCCTGGACGAGCGCATTGAGGGACTCGGCAGTCTTCTGCGCCACGGCGATCACGTCCTTGCTTACGCTGACAGCGCTCTCAGCCTGCTCACGGGTGAGCGAAGCACCCTTTTCCCACAAGCCGCGCAGGGCGTCGACATCACGCACTTCGACCGCCTGGGCGACGAAGTCGGCGGTGGCCTGGGCCTGCTTTTCCAGCGCAGCGAGCTGCAGTTCGGCAACCTGCTCGAAGCCCTTGATGGCCAGCGCATGTGCCTTGAACGCGTTCTCGGAAAGCTGCTTGGCGTAAGCAAAGATCTGGGAGTTCAGCTGCTGAGTCATGACGTGTCCCTCTCGGGGAGAATTTAGGAGTGAGACGAATCTTAGCAAGGGTTTTTGTGCGGTGCAATATGTTTTTTGTTAAATGCTCCTGATGTCACAAAAAATTCAACTCATTCATGGAGTTGATGACGGAATCGTGAATTTTGCGACGCGTCAAAAGCTCTCGCGCGTGCAGCTTGCCCCCGAGGTACAGGTCTCATGCACCACAACTTTGTCCAGCCCAGGCAGGGCCAGCTCCAGGCGCTTCCAGATCCACCGCGCCAGCATCTCGCTGGTGGGGTTCTCCAATCCTTCGATGTCGTTGAGATAACGGTGATCGAGTTGATCGTAGATGGGCGCGAATGCGGCTTTTACGTCGGCGAAATCCATCACCCAGCCGAGCGTGGGATCAGGTTCGCCGCGCAGATGAATCTCGATGCGGAAGGAATGGCCATGCAGGCGCGCACATTTGTGCCCTTCCGGCACATGGGGAAGGCGATGCGCAGCCTCGATCTGGAAGACTTTGAAGATATGCATCGCCCTATTCTACCCGCGCCGCGGGATGGGCTCTGTTCCGGCGCCCGCAGGTGATGCCTAAACATCACCGTTACGCGCAATCGATCGCCACGCATGCCCCGGGTCGAGCAGGCGCTTCTGCGTAGACGGTCCATCGGAACCGGCGGCGTAGAAATCCGGCGCACCGCTTTGCCATGCCTCCAGCACAGGCGTGAGCAGCTTCCACGCCCACTCCACTTCGTCGAAGCGCAGGAAGTGCGTACGGTCGCCTTCGATGGCATCCATCAGCAACTGCTCATACGCAGAAAACTCGCGATCTTCCGGGCTCGCATACGGCGCCGTGAGCACCACCGGCCGCCCGGCCAATTCCAGGCCAGGACGCTTGGCGGTCACGAGCAGGTCCATCTGCTCGGTTGGACGAATGCGGAAGATCATCCAGTTGTTGCCCGCCTGCACGGCTTTGGGCAGCGCACCGGGCACTTCGCGAAACTGCACGGCGATTTCCGAATAATTGGTGGCCAATCGTTTGCCGCTACGCAAGTAGAACGGCACGCCACGCCAGCGCCAATTGTCGATCTCCAGGCGCAACGCGGCGAACGTTTCGGTGCACGAACTGCGCGCGATGCCCGGTTCATTGCGATAACCGGGCACTTTCTTCCGACCGATCTGCCCGGCGCGATACTGCCCCCGCACTGCATGTGCGTTCACGTTGGCCGTCGTGATCGGCACGGTTGAGCGCAACACTTCCACCTTGTGGTTGCGCAACACTTCCGGATCCCATTCGGCCAGCGGCGCCATCGCAGTAAGACTGAAAAGCTGCATCAGATGGTTCTGCAGCATGTCGCGCAACGCGCCTGCCTTGTCGTAATACGCCGCACGCTTTTCCACGCCCAGGGTTTCGGCGTAAGTGATTTGCACTTGTGCGATGTGCTGTGCGTTCCAGATTGGCTCGATAAAACGATTGGCGAAACGAAACACCATCAGGTTCTGCGTGGTTTCCTTGCCAAGGAAGTGATCGATGCGCAGGATCTGCTGTTCATCCCAATGTGTATGCATCGTCTGACGCAAGGCCTGCGCGGAAGCCAGATCGGTACCGAACGGCTTTTCCACCACCAAGCGACGCCAGCCGTTGCGTGGACTTTTCGCAAACCCCGCCTCACCCAACGCGCGTGCCGCGACGCCGAACAGCGGCGGCGGCAACGCAAGGTAGAACAGCGCCGTGGGATCGAGCTTGTCCTTGAGCGCGAGCAGCTGATCGGCCTGCAATTGGCCGCCCACGTAATCGAGCTGGCGTCGAAAGCGGTTCCACTGCGCCGGTGTGTAGTCCGGCGAAAACGCCTGCAGCGCTTTGTGGATGTGCTGCTCGAACCGCTCGCGACTCCACGGCTCCATCGCATAACCGATAATGCGCAGGTCGCGTGTCAAACCCAGCGCGTGCAGACGATACAGCGCAGGCATCAGCAGGCGCTTGGTAAGGTCACCGCTTGCGCCGAGAATCACCAGCGTAGTGGCCGCCATGGCTAACCCTTACCCTCAGTTTTCTCTTGATGGCCGCCGAAGGCATGACGCATGGCGGACATCACCTGGTTGGCGTACAGATCGTTGCCCTGCGACGTGAAGCGGCCGAACAGTGCCGCGGTAAGCACCGGCACCGGCACGCCTTCATCGATCGCCGCCTGCGCGGTCCAGCGGCCTTCGCCCGAATCGGATACGCGGCCGGTGTAGCCTTTCAGACTTGCATCGCGCGCCATTTCGACCGCCGTCAGATCCAGTAGCCACGACCCGATCACGCTGCCGCGTCGCCACAGTTCCACGACATCGCCAATGGGGAAGTCGTACTGATAAAGCTCGGGACGTTCCAGCGGCGCGGTTTCCGCATCGGCCGTGCGCGTTTGCTTGCCGGCATTGGCGTTCTTGAGCACGTTGAGGCCTTCGGCATACGCGGCCATCAGCCCGTATTCGATACCGTTGTGCACCATCTTCACGAAGTGCCCGGCGCCATTCAAGCCGCAGTACAGATAGCCCTTCTCCGCCGGCGACGGTTCGCCACTGCGGCTTTCACTGCGCGGTGCGGCATCCACGCCGGGGGCCAGTGCGGCGAAGGCGGGTTCCAGCCGTTTGTAGGCTAGTTCAGGGCCGCCGATCATCTGGCAATAACCGCGTTCGCGTCCCCACACGCCACCGCTCACGCCGACATCCACATACATCACCTGATGGCGGTTCAGCGCTTCGGCGCGACGCAGGTCTTCCACGTAGTGCGAATTGCCGCCGTCGATCACCGTGTCGCCTGCATGAAGCAGCGGCACCAATTGATCGAGCACTACATCCACCACCGCCGTGGGCAGCATCAGCCACACATTGCGCGGCGCGTCGAGCTTGGCGACCAGATCCTGGATGGATTCGGCCGCCGTTGCGCCATGGCTGGTCGCTTCGCGACGCGCTTCCACGTGCGTGTCGAACACCACGCAATCGATGCCCGCTTCCTGCATGCGGCGAACCATGTTCAAACCCATGCGGCCCAGTCCGATGAAGCCGAGCTGCAAGCGTGCCTTGTCCGCACTCATGTCAACTTCTCCCACAGCCGGAATCCACCGGTGAATGCATTGTGATTGTCGCCACGCCGCGCACCGGTCGGCAGCTCGGTAAGGTGGCGCACGTTGCCGCCGCCAAGCACGACGTAATCAGGCTCGAGGGCGGCCTGAAGCTGTGCAACCACGTCAAAGACGTGCGCCTGCCATTTCTTCTTGCCATGTGCCTTCATGCCGCGCGTGCCGACATAGTCTTCAAACGTGCCTTTCTTGTACGGAAGATGCGCCAACTCCATCGGCTCGACGGTACCATCGACGATGAAGGCCGAACCAAGCCCCGTACCCAGCCCAAGGAACAACATGCGCCCACCCTCATAGCTGCCGAGTGCCTGCATCGCTGCATCATTGATGATTTTCACCGGGCAACCGAAAGCCTGAGTGAAATTGAAACCCACCCATCCTTTGCCGAGGTTGTACGGTTCACGTGCGATGCGCTCGTGGATGACCGGGCCGGGATAGCCCACTGCAACGGCATCGTATTTCCAGCCGCGTATTGCCGCGCGCAATTGCTTGACCATTTCCGGCGGTGTCAGCTTGCGATTGGACTTGATCTCCACCTCGCGCTTGTTGCCGGTCAGCATTGCCTTGACGTGGCTACCGCCGATGTCGATCACCAACACCTTGCGCTGATGCGAAGGCGTGACACCGGCACCTTCTTCTGCCTTGCGACGCGCCTTGCGATACCAAGTGATTGCCGCATTGGTGGCACTGTCGTGATGGAGCGCCTTGCGCGGCGATTCGATTTCGTCCACCACCCGCAACGCCAACTGCTTGCCCAGTTCCACGCCCCATTGATCAAAGGGATTGATGTCCCAGATCGCCGCCTGCGTGAACACGATGTGTTCGTACAGCGCGATGAGCGCACCCAGCGTGTGCGGGGTAAGACGCTCGGCCAGCAGCAGACTGGATGGACGATTGCCTTCGAACACACGATGCGGCGCAAGCGCTTCATCGATGCCTTCGGCCAGCACCTGCTCCAACGTCTTGCCCATTGCCAGCGCTTCGGCCTGGGCGATCACGTTCGCCAACAGCAGATCGTGATGACGTCCGTACGGATTGAGCGATTGCCCGAAGCCGACGAAATCGCACGGAATCAGCCGTGTCCCCTGGTGAATGAGCTGATAGAACGAATGCTGCCCATTGGTGCCCGGCTCGCCCCAGTACACCGGCCCCGTGGCGTAGTCGACCTGCGCACCGCCAAGGGTGACGTGCTTGCCGTTCGATTCCATCGTGAGCTGCTGCAGATACGCCGGAAAGCGTTTGAGATACTGCTCGTACGGCAATACCGCCTGCGTTTCGGCGCCGAAGAAATCGGTGTACCACACGCCGAGCAAGCCCATGATCACCGGCAGATTGCGTTCCAGCGGGGTGGTGCGGAAGTGCTCGTCCATCGCGTGAAAGCCGGCCAGCATCTCGGCAAACGCATCTGGCCCCACCGCGATCATGGTGGAAAGGCCGATCGCTGAGTCCATCGAATAGCGGCCGCCGACCCAATCCCAGAAACCGTACATCTGCCCGGTGGAAATGCCGAATTCTTCCACTGCTTTCGCATTGGTGGAAAGCGCGACGAAGTGCTTGGCCACCGCGCCTTTGTCGCCGCCGGCCGCTTTCATCAACCAATCGCGCGCGCTGTGCGCGTTGGTCATGGTTTCCAGCGTGGTAAAGGTCTTGGAGGCGACGATAAAAAGTGTTTCATCCGGGCGCAGATCGTGCACTGCTTCGGCAAAGTCGGTGTAATCGACGTTGGACACGAAACGCACGGTCAGCTTGCGGTCGCTGTAATGGCGCAAGGCTTCGTACGCCATCACCGGACCCAGATCCGAACCACCGATGCCCACGTTGACGATGTTGCGAATCGGCCGACCAGTAAAGCCAAGCCAGCGTCCTTCGCGAATGGCGTGGGCAAACGTACCCATGCGCTTGAGCACCTCGTGTACCTGGGGCACGACGTTCTCGCCATCGACCTTGATCGTCTTGCGGGCCGGCGCACGCAGGGCAACGTGCAAGGCGGCGCGCTGTTCGGTGGTGTTGACCTTTTCGCCCGCGAACATGGCATCGCGCCGCGCTTCCAGGCCGCATTCGCGCGCCAGCGCAAACAGCTGTTCCAGCGCCTGATCATCGATGCGGTGCCTGGCGTAGTCCAGGCGCCAGCCGGCGGCTTCGGCGCGATAACGCTCGGCGCGGCCAGGGTCGGCCGCGAACATGTCGCGAAGGTGTCGCGTTGCCAATTCTTTTTGATGCGCGGTCAGGGCGCGCCATGCCGGTTTCTCGCGCAAAGCGCTCATGCAGCGGCTCCCATGCGTTCGCTGACGGTATCCACCAGTTCACGCCAGGATTTGACGAACGAATCGGCGCCTTCTTTCTGCAGCACTTTCGCCAGCTCTTCCATGGTGATGCCGTGCGCTTGGAACTGCGCCAGCGTGCCGGCGGCGCTGGGATCATCCAGCGGCATCAGGCGTTCGGGCTTACCGTGGTCGGCGAAGGCGAGCAGCGTTTTTTCCGGCATCGTGTTGACGGTCAGCGGCGCGATCAGGTTCTCGATGTAGAGCACGTCGCTGGCGCTCGTATCCTTGGTGCCGGTGCTTGCCCACAACAAGCGCTGCACGTGCGCGCCAGCGTTTTGCAGACGCTGCACGCGCGGCGAATCGAGCAGCGCGCGGTACCTGGCGTAGATCTGCGCGCACACCGCGAAGCCGAGCTTGTTGTGCAGTTCCGTGGGTACTTTGTCCGCCACTTTCACGTCCCAGCGGCTGATGAATACCGATGCGACCGAGGCGATGTCCAGATCGAGCCCCGCCGCATGGCGACGTTCCAGACCACGCAGCCACGCTTCGGCCGCCGCCTGGTACTGGTCCGGCGAGAACAGCAGCGTGACGTTGATGGGAATGCCACGGAAGATCAGCTCTTCGATGGCCGGCACACCCGCCGGCGTCCCAGGCACCTTGATGAAGAGGTTGTGCACGGCCGCTTGCTTATGCAGCGCCACGGCCTGCTCGATCGTGCGCTGCGTGTCATCGGCCAGGAGCGGCGACACTTCCAGCGACACCCAGCCGTCCACGCCATGCGTGTGCTGGTAGACAGGTTCGAAGATGGCGGCCGCGCGACGCAGATCGTCGATGGCCAGGCCGAAGAACACCGTTTCCGGATCGGCATGTCCGGCCGCGCGGATGGACGCATCGTAATCTTTGCCGGACTTGATGGCCTGGGCGAAGATCGTGGGGTTGGAGGTCAGGCCGGTCACCGCTTTGTGATCGCGATAGCCAAGCAGGGTGCCGTCACCCAACATGCCGCGGGTGATGTTGTCCAGCCAAAGACTCTGTCCGAGCCCATTGAGCGTGCGGGTGGGGTTCTCCATTGCGTTACTCCTGATGAAATGATGCCAATTGTTCAATCGGGCCACAGCCCGCGATGCTGCGGGATGCGAAAGCTGACGGGCCCATCCATGTGCATCCATGCGCAGGACCATGTCTACGCCAGTGCCGCAACGCATTCGCTCGGTCTTCCCGCGCGGGGTGCGGAGTCTGGCGGCAGGTCAACGAGCATAATCCTTTTGATGTAGGGCGCCACCCATCAGGTTATCAAGCCCCACATCGCCGCCTGATGACAGTTGGGACTATGCGGGCAGATGACCGCGGCATTCGGAAACCTTGACGTCGCATCAACGGCATCGTTACGCCAATGCTTGCCAGCGGTAATATTTGTGGTGCGCCATGCTCAGCATGTCGAGGTCTTCCGGGGTATCGCCGTAGGCATACACCAGCGGGAAACGTTCCAGCTCGCAAGTCTCGCGCACGCGCCTGGATTTCTCCGTACCGACACATTGCAGCCCGCGATAGCGACCCGTGAGGCGTCCGTCGACGATTTCAAGGCGTGAGCAGATCACATCGAGCCCGTGCTGGCTGCACCAATGTTCGAGATACACATCCAGTGCACCGGACACCACCACGATCTTGTCGCCTTGATCCCGGTGCCATTGGATGCGCTTCAACGCCTGCGGTCGCAGCGCGGCTGGCAGCATTTCTTCGGCGAAGCGCTGCCCCATCATCCGCACATGCGTGGCCGGGACGCCGCGAAAGCCGAATCGGATCGATTGCGCGCGAATCGTGCTTCCCGACACCATGCCGAGCTTGTAGCCGGCCACCAGCGGCGCAAACAGAGGCATGCCGAGCATCAGCCTGCGCCGCGGGGCGGCAAACTGCATGAAAGCTGCAAACATTTCCCGCTGCGTGATCGTTCCATCGAAATCAAAAAGCGCCAGATTCATGCGTTGATGCGTGCCTCATTGCCAAATCGCCCAGCAAGCGGTTGAGAAACCGTTATCCGCTCGCGCTCAACTCCGCAGTAGAAGAAAATCGCTGCGATTCTGATCACTGTTGCCGCCCGCTGTCAGCAGCTTCCCGAAGAACAGCAGCTTTTCCCACGGCGCATGGGCATTATGGGATCACTCCCTGTCCCTTACGTTGCCGCTGCCAGATGTCTCAACGCTCCTCCTTCGGCCCTCTGCTGCTGGCGATATGCGCGCTGCTGGTAAGCATGACGTCGTATCAATGCGGCGCGGCCATTGCCAAACAGCTTTTCCCGATGGTGGGTGCGCAAGGGGCGACCGCGTTCCGGCTTGGGCTTGGCGCGATCATGATGCTGGCGGTGCGGCGCCCCTGGCGCACCCTGCGAAAAGGTGTCGGTTCGCGCGCGTTGTGGGGTTATGGGTTGTCGATCGGCGCGATGAACCTGGTGTACTACATGGCCTTGCGCACGATCCCATTGGGCATTGCCGTGGCGCTGGAATTCACCGGCCCGTTGGCGATTGCGCTGTTCGCTTCGCGCCATCGGTGGGATATCGGCTGGATCGCGCTGGCGGTGATCGGCTTGCTGTTGTTGTTGCCGCTGCATGGACAAACGCATGCGCTCGATCCGAAGGGCGTGCTGTATGCGCTGGCCGCCGGCGTGGGTTGGGCGCTGTACATCCTGTTCGGACAGAAGGCCGGCGCAGAGTTTGGCTCGGACGCGGTGACGCTCGGCATTGCGATCGGCGCATTGCTGACCGTACCCGTAGGCATCGCGCATGCCGGCACCGCGCTGCTGTCGCCCGCACTGCTGCCGCTGGGCCTGGGCGTGGCGTTGTTGAGTTCGGTGCTGCCGTATTCGCTGGAAATGATGGCGCTGACGCGTCTTCCAGCACGCACGTTCAGTGTATTGGTGAGCCTGGAACCGGCCATCGCTGCCCTGGCCGGCGCAGCCTTTTTGAGTGAACGACTGGACGCACTGCAATGGCTGGCCATCGCGGCCATCATCGTGGCGTCGGCCGGCGCCACCTGGGGTGCGCGCCGGCCAGTGGCTGAGCCATTGCCGGGTTGAGTCTTGCGCGAAAGGGATAGCGCCACGAAGGACGCCATCCCCGCCATCATCAGAACGAAACGCGCACGCCGGCGGTGACACCGTAGGAGCCGCGTCGCGCACCCACTTCGTCGGTCAGGCCACCGTACAGATACGTAGCATGGCTCAGACGCAGCGTGCCGTTGGCCTGGAACTGCGCGAAGCCACGGCCGATCTGCGGCGCCTTGGTCATGAACGACTCGTCTTCGATGGTCGCCTGCACGGCTGGCGACAGCAGTCCGCGACTGTCTTCGCCCACCGCAGCACCAAAACGATAGGTGACCTCGCTCAACAGCGGATCCTGCTGCATGGAGCCCAGGTTGACGCCCACCAGCGCGCGCGTACCGGCGGCCGACAAGCGCGCCACTTGCAGTGCGGCGGGCGAATCAGTGCCTTCACTCATGCCGCCGCGATCGAACTGCTGCCAAGTTAGGCTGGCATACGGTTCGACGTGCATGCTGCCCACGCTCATCGGCATGCGTGCCGTGACGTCCGCCATGGTGTTGCTGCCACCGCTGCGAGCGTAGAGATTGCCGCTCACGCCGGTGGGATCGGGACGACGCGTAATCCACGTATCGTGACCGCTCGCGACCATGCCATCGACCAGCACCGAGGCGATGGCCTGCTGGCCGTAGACGATGCCATCGTTGCCGCGGATGGTGCCTTGTTGGCTATCGGCATTCACATCGGTGTCGTGATTGGATGCCGCAACACCCAGCACGGTGCCATTTTGCGCAAAGATATCCACGCCCGCGGTGGTCTGGTTGGTGCCCGTCTGGAAGCCCGAGCCCTGCGCATCGGCGCTCCAGCGGTTGCCGTCATGGGTGACATTCGCCCACGCCTGATGTGCGCTCTGTTGACCGGTGACGTCGCTGTCGTCCGTGGTCAGATGACCGAGCGTATCGCTCTGCATCGCCAGACCCGTGGCGCGCGCGGCGGCGGCCTCATCGGCATAGATTTCGCCGGACAGATTGGTCATCACGCCACCGAGCTGCGTGGCCTTGGCGTCGGCCAGGGCGAACAGCAACTGGCTTTGGCCGCTGCTGGCCGTGCCGGCCGCTTGCAGGTTGAGCGCGGCATCCAGCGCACCGGCCAGGTTCAACGCATTGCGATTCGCATTCGAACCGGCGATCAGGCTCGCGTACGAATCGGGCACGACACCCAGTTCGATGCTGTGGTTGTTGTCGACGTTATAGAACGCAACCATGCGCGTATCCGGCGCGAGACCGGTCGGCTGAGTCAGCGCGCTGAACTGGCCGACGATGCCGCCCTGCGCCAGCACGAACTGATACACATCACCGATCTGTGGCGTGTAGGTGTTGGATGCATTGCCGGTGATTCCGCGCAGCAGTGGCATGAGCGTGCCATTGGCGATGAATTGGCTATTCGCACCGGTGATGATCAGGCGCGAGTAGTTGCCTTTGCCCGTGCCGGTGCCCAGTCCGTCGATGTCTTCTTCGTACGTGCTGCCTGCATTCATCGTCACGCTGCCGGTCACCGTCAGCGTGCCGGGCGAATTGCCCGGTGCCAGGCGGCCATCCACTTGGATCGGCCCCGTGATCACGCCCACACCACGCAGTTCACCCTGCGTGTAGACCGAAACATTGCTGACCAGACTGCCATTCGCGCGCAGCATGCCTTCCTGCACGCAGGTGCCCCCGGAGAGCACTTCATTACCGGTGAAATCCAACGTGCCCGAGCCGCTCTTGACGAAGCAGCCGCTACCGCTGGTCTGCTGGATGTTGCCAGCCATCAGGGTGCTGGTGCCGGCATTGACGTTGACGCCGACGTTGCCGCTTGCCACCACGTTCTGGTTGTTGTTCAAGCTGGCCGTTGTCTGCAGCGTGCCGCCGCTCAACAAAATGGTACCGGTACCGAGCGAAGAGCCGTTATCGATCTGCACCACACCGCCATCGATCAGCGTGCCGCCACTGAACGTATTGGAACCGCTGACGATGAGCGTGCCGTTACCTGTCTTCACCAGACCGCCGGTACCGCTGATGTCACCACTGTCCTGCACGGTCACGCCGGTGAGCGTGTTGAAGTCTGCACCACCGCTTTGAATGACCAGGTTGCGCGAGGTATTCATCGACTGCGTCACGGTCAAGCTGCCGCCGTTGAACGTCACCGGTGTGCCCGCCGCGCCGAGGTTGGCATCGCTGCTCACGACCAGGTTACCGCCATCGAGCGTGGTCCCGCCGGTATAGGTGTTGGCGCCGCTTAGCACTTCCGTGCCGCCGCTCATGCTGACACCGCCATGGCCGCCGATCGTGCCGCTGAAATTGCCGTTGGCGTTCGTCAGCGTCAGGCCATTGTTGCCCAGCGCGACCGTGCCGTTGCCGGCGAGCGAGCCGACCGACTGCGAACCATTGGCGCCACTGATATCGAGCGTACCGCTGTTGTTGATGCTCGATGCGTTGGCATCCGAACCGTTGCCGGTGATCGCCAGCGTCGCATCGGAGGCGACGTTGGTCGCGCCGCTATCCGTGCTGGCGCCGGTCAGTTGCAGCGTGCCCGCGCCGACGTTCAAGCCGCCGGTCGAATCGTCCGCACCCAACACCAGCGTACCGGTGCCGCCCTTGGTGATCGGACCGCTGCCGGTAATCGCGCCGGCAGTGTCGGTCAGGGTCGTACCGGCATCGGTATCGATGTTCACCGCGCCGGTGGCATTGATGTTGCGCGTGGTGGTGAAGCTGGCTGTGTTTTCCAGCGTACCGCCGTTGAAGTTCAACGCACCCGACGCATCGCCGAGGTTGGCATCGCTGCTCACCGCCAAGGTGCCCCCGTTGAGCGTGGTGCCGCCGGTATAGGTGTTGGTGCCTGACAACTCTTCCGCGCCGCCGTTGAGCGAGACGCCACCGTTGCCGCCAATGGCGCCGCTGTAGATGCCGCTGGCATTGGTCAACGCCAGCCCATTGTTGCCCAGCGCGACGGTGCCGTTGCCGGCCAGCGAGGTGATCGACTGCGAGGTATTCGCGCCGCTGATATCGAACGTGCCGCTGTTGTTGATGCTCGACGCACTGGCGTCCGAACCGTTGCCGGTGATCGCTACCGTCGCGCCAGTATTGATGTTGGTAGCGCCGGTATCGGTGCTGACGCCGGTGAGCTGCAAGGTGCCCGCGCCGACGTTCACGCCACCGGTGGAGTTATCGGCGCCCAGCACCAGCGTGCCGGTGCCTCCCTTGTTGATCGGGCCGGTGCCGGTGACCGCGCCGGCGGTGTCGGTCAACGTGGTGCCTGCATCGGTGTCGATGTTGATGCCGGTGGCCGCGTTGATGTTGCGCGTACTGGTGAACGAGGCCGTGCTTTCCAGCGCACCGCCGTTGAAGTTCAGCGCGCCGGACGCATCGCCGAGGTTCGCATCACTGCTCACCATCAGGTTGCCGCCATTGAGCGTCGTGCCGCCGGTGTACGTGTTGGTGCCGGACAGTTCTTCCACGCCGTTGTTGAGCGTGACGCCGCCGTTGCCGGTGATCGCACCGCTATAGATATCGTTGGCGTTGGTCAGCGTGAGGCCGTTGTTGCCCAGGTTGACCGTACCGCTACCGGCAAGGCCGGTGATCGATTGCGAATCATTGGCGCCGCTGATATCGAAGGTGCCGACGTTTTGGACGTCCGACGCATTCGCGATCGAACCGTTGCCGGTCAGCGCCAGCGTGGCCCCGTTCATGACACCCACCGTGCCGGTGTCCGTGCTTGCGCCGGTCAACTGCAGCGTGCCTCCGCCGACGATCACGCCGCCGCTCGAGTTATCCGTGCCCAGCACCAACGTACCCAGGCCGGTCTTGGTAATCGGACCGTTGCCGGTGATCGAACCGGCTGTGTCGGTGAGCGTGGTGCCGCCGTCGACATCGAAGTTGGCCGCGCCGGTCATGGCGATGTTGCGCGTGGTGGTGAACGTGGCCGTGGTTTCCAGCGTGCCGCCGTTGAAGTTCAGCGCGCCGCTGGCGTCACCCAGATTGGCATCGCTGCTCACCTGCAAGGCGCCACCGTTGAGCGTGGTGCCGCCGGTGTAGGTGTTGGCACCCGACAGCGCTTCCACGCCACCGCTCATCGTCACGCCGCCGTTGCCGGTGATCCTGCCGCTGTAGATATCGTCGGCGTTGGTGAGCGTCAGGCCATTGTTGCCGAGAGTGGCCGTGCCGCTGCCCTGCAGGCCGGTGATCGACTGCGAACCATTCGCGCCGCTGATATCGAACGTGCCGTTGTTCTGAACGTCAGACGCGTTCGCGATCGAACCGTTACCGGTCAACGCCAGTGTCGCGCCGTTCTGGATACCCACGATGCCCGTGTCGGTGCTTGCGCCGGTCAGCTGCAGCGTGCCCGTGCCAACGTTCACACCACCGCTGCCGTTGTCGGTACCCAGGATCAGCGTACCGGCACCCGCCTTGTAGATCGGGCCGGTGCCGGTGATGGTGCCGGCCGTATCGGTGAGCGTGGTGCCGTCATCGACATCAAAATCAGCGCCGACGCCGTTCGTTGTGATAGTGCGTGTACTGGTAAACGTTGCCGTGGTTTCCAGCGCGCCACCGTTGAAGTTCAGTGCGCCGGATGCATTGCCCAGGTTGGCATCACTGCTGACCTGCAGCAAACCGCCATTGAGCGTGGTACCACCGGTGTAGGTGTTGGTGCCGGTGAGCGCTTCCACGCCACCGTTCATGGCAACGCCGCCGTTGCCGGTGATCGTGCCGGTGTAGATATCGTTGGCGTTGGTGAGCGCCAGGCCATTGTTGCCAAGATTGACCGTGCCGCCGCCTTGCAGGCCAGTGATCGATGCCGCACCGTTCGCGCCGCTGATGTCGAACGTGCCATTGTCGATCACATCTGACGCGCTCGCGATCGAACCGTTGCCTGTCAATGCCAACGTCGTACCACCGGTGATGTTCATCACGCCGGTATCGGTGCTGACAC
This sequence comes from Dyella monticola, assembly GCF_003363155.1. GTDB lineage: Bacteria > Pseudomonadota > Gammaproteobacteria > Xanthomonadales > Rhodanobacteraceae > Dyella_B > Dyella_B monticola. The sequence continues at coordinate 153,248 of NZ_QRBE01000004.1, forward strand.
CCGTCAGTTGCAGCGCGCCCGCGCCGACGTTCACACCACCAGTGGAATTGTCGGCCCCAAGCACCAGCGTGCCCGCACCCTCTTTGTTGATCGGGCCGTTGCCGGTGATCGAACCGGCCGTGTCGGTGAGTGTGGTGCCGCCGTCGACATCGAAGTTCGCCGCGCCGGTCATGGCAATGTTGCGTGCGCTGGTGAACGAGGCCGTGCTTTCCAGCGTGCCGCCGTTGAAGTTCAGCGCGCCGCTGGCATCGCCCAGATTTGCATCGCTGCCCACCTGCAAGGCGCCACCGTTGAGCGTGGTGCCGCCCGTATAGGTATTGGTGCCGGTCAACGCTTGCACGCCACCGTTCATGATCACACCGCCGACGCCGTTGATCGTGCCGCCGTAGCTGTCGTCGGCGTTCGAGAACGTAAGACTGTTGCCGCCCAGGTTGACCGTACCGTTGCCGGCAAGACCCGTGATCGACTGACTGTTGTTGGCACCGGAGATATCGAGCGTACCGTCGATGATGACGTTGGAGGCATGGCTGATCGAACCATTACCCACCAATGTCAGCGACGCGCCACTGTCGACGCTCACGTCGCCCGTGGCCGCGCTGGCACCGGTCAATTCCAACAGACCGGCACCAACGAGGATGCCGCCTGTCGCATTGTCGGCGCCCAGGATCAGCGCACCTGCACCTTCCTTTTCGATCGAGCCCGTGCCCGTAATGGTGCCGGTCGTATCGGTAAGGGTAGTGCCCGCGTCGGTGTTGAAGACCGCGTTACCCGCCACGTTGATGTTGCGGGAGGTGGTAAAGCTGGCGGTGTTTTCCAGCGCGCCGCCGTTGAAGTTCAGCGCGCCGGAGGCATTGCCCAGGTTGGCGTCGCCGCTGACTTGCAACGTACCGCCATCGAGATAGGTGCCGCCGGTGTAGGTGTTGGTGCCGCTCAGCGCCTGCGCGCCGCCGGCCATGGTCACGCTACCGGAACCATTGATGGAGCCCGCGAAGGTGCTGCCGTTGCCGTTGGTAATGGTCAGCCCATTGCCGCCGAGAGTGACGGTGCCGTTACCGGCCAGGTTGGCGATGGATTCGTTGCCATTGGCGTTACTGATATCGAACGTGCCGTTGTCGGTGAGGCCCGACGACGACGCAATCGAACCGGCGCCGGAAAGATCGAGCTCCGCGCCCGCATTGATCGTGGTGCTGCCGGTATAGGTGTTGACGCCGGTAAGCGTCAGCGCGCCGCCTGAACCACTGTTGGCGATGGTCAGGCTGCCCGGCGTGCCCGCCGTGTTGTCGCTGATCGGGTTGGAAATGGTGGCACTCTGCCCGGCCAGATCCACCGTGCCGTTGTTGCCGGTGATGCTGAAGGTATAGGGCGTCAGATCCGTGCCATCGAGCACCAGGGTGCCGCCGTCCAACACCGGCAACAGCGTGGCCGGGCTGGAAGCAAGACCCGAAGCGTTGTCGGTCGAGGTGATATTGGTGGCCGTCGATCCCGCATTGACGGTCTGCGCCGGCGTGGCCGATGCGGTAAAGCCCGAAGTGCTTTGCGGCGTGCAGTTGGCAGCCGGGCCGGTGAGCGTTGCGCAGGGGCCGACGAATACGCCCAGTTCCACGCCATTGCTGGTGCTGGCCGGATCCGTGGACAAAGCCGTGAAGGTCACCGTGTACTGATCGCCAGCGGTGAGGTCGATACCCTGATAAATGCCGTCGAAGCTGCCCACCGCGCCGTCGTACCAGGAACCGGCGGTGCCCTCACCGACATTGGTGGTGCTCGCGCCGCCGGAATTGGGTGCCTCCCAGTACCCGGCGTAGCTCGGCGTTACACCCGTCTGGTAGACGATGCCCCAGTCCGCCGGTGCTTGCAGGCCGCTTTGCCCACTGACCGTGCCACCTTGCGTCAAGGTCGGATCGGTAAGCAGATTGGTGCTGGTTCCGTCGAGCTCCAGACTGATGTTGCCGAACGTCCAGAAACCCGGATCCTGGCGGAATGCGAACAGAAGGTAATCGTCGCCGGTGCTCCCCGCGGTGAACGTCACCGAATAGTTCTGCCACGAATTGGCAGTCGCGTAGGACGTCTCGCCCGTGCCGCTGTTGTTGATGTCCAGGATGGACCCTGCAGGCAGCGTCTGGGCGTGGCCAACGCTGGTCATACAGGCGAACGCACCTGCCGCGAATACGAACTGCAGCACCAGCGCCGGGCGACTCGTAGCGGGCTTCTTGCGCCGCGAAGACTTATGCGCGCCCTTGGCGATTTCCGGCGCGACGACCAACATGTTGCGCGCCTTGTTGAAAACAAGGCTGAAGATATTCCGATTCATACGTCCCCTAAGACTTCCGTTGCTGTTCGCGCACTAGCGCGATGCGCGCTCATGCATGCCTGTCAGTGCGATGGATGCATGCGCACCTTCCAGGCAACGTGTGCAACGGGTATGCCAGCGCAAAGCAGCTGTGGGCGTGCGCGAAATAACGTCACCTGTTGTCGAAGCCAGTCAGCTTGCGGGCGGTGCAAGCGACATTTCGTCTCCGCGTGAACGCAACGGTGTGAAAATGCGTTTCAGCAGCCATTCCAGAAATGGCCCTGCGTTTCACGTGCGCGCGACGTTTTGTCTCCTTCAATACGACGATTCGTCTCAGGGGCGTCAAGAACGCGCCCAGTGTTACACCAGGCATCTACACCGCGATACCGATACTTGTTGCGTGGCATGACGCAATGGCAATCACCTTGGACTGGCATGCTTTGTGCCACGCCCCGAGGCTGCGAAGTAGAGAGGCGCGAATGCACGAAGCCAGGCAACGATTCCCGGATGCAGTGTTTGCGACGTCCCTGGTCGAACCTGGGATGAGGGCTACCGCTTACCGCCGTTGGCTGCGTCCCATCGCCATGGTGGAGGCGTGCAACGATGCGCCGGTCAGCGCGTCGATCATTACCTATCGACTGGGACAGATCACGCTGGCGCAATCAACGTCGAGCCCGGTCCATTATCTTCGCGACGAAGACACCATCGAAAAAGGTCGCTTCGGCGAGTGCCTGCTTCTGCGCCTGCTGATAAAGGGAAGCGTGCACGGTTGGTTCGGCGATGCCAAGGTGGATATCAAGGAAGGCGACATCTACCTCAGCGACCTCGCCCAAACGTCCGAGGTGTGGCTAGAAGGCGATTGCGCACACATCAACGTCATGATGCGCCGCGCCGACCTGGGCGACATTACGGTGCATGGGCGTGTTCTGCATGGTGAGTGGTTGCCATGCCGCATGCTTCGCGAGCATCTGCTCAACTTCATCGACATCCTGCGGCATTGCGACGCCGACAACGTCAAGGAAATGACCAAGGCAACGATGGAACTGCTGCGCTTCTGCCTGCGCACGGATGACGTAAATAACAAAGATACGGGTTACTTCCTGGATGAAGCGAGGGAACGCATCGTCACCTACATCGACGAACATCTGAGCGAAAGCGACCTCGGCGCCCTGCGCCTGCAACGCGAGTTCGCTGTGTCGCGCTCGCAACTGTACCGGCACTTCGCCGAACTGGGCGGCGTGCAGCACTACATCCGCAACAAGCGCCTGCAAGCCGTGCTGCGCGACCTGTGCAACGAGCCGCATCGAAGCATCACGGACATCATCGAGCGCTACGGCTTCACCACCGAGCGCCAATTCCAGCGCGCCTTCCGCGCCCGCTTCGGCATGACCGCCAGCCAGGTGCGCGCCGATTGGAAATCCAAAGCCATGAGCGACATCTGCGAAGTGATCGAGAACTGATCTCTCGCGGCGCGCGCCGGCCAAAACGATGGGTACGATGCTGAGGGTGCAGGGTCATCCCGCTCGTGTGTCGCTGCCGCACTAATCCCATCTTCACATTCGAGCAACGCCTGCGTTGCGACGCTTTCACATCCAGGCGGCCCGGAGGGGGTGGCCTCCCCCCCTAAACGCTGGGCGCTTCCCGGATAAGGGATTTATCCGGCTGAAAAGGAAGTGCCAGCCTCTGCGGAAAATTCGCATGTCGACCATTCTGGCCAACCAGAGAGAACCTGACTTCCCTCCCGGCGGCGGAGAGATGGGGGCGCTCATGCGTGCGAAGGATTGGTCGGCCACCCCGCTTGGCCCGGTCGAAACATGGTCGCCCGCCCTGCGCATGATGACCAGCTTCTTGCTGGCCAATCGCTTTCCCTTGCTACTTTGGTGGGGGCCGCAGTACTTGTCGTTGTACAACGACGCCTATCGGCCGATCCTCGGCAACAAACATCCCAAGTATTTGGGCCGCCCCGTGGCCGAATGCTGGTCGGAGATTTGGCACATCCTCAAGCCGCTGATCGATCAGCCGTTCAACGGTGGTCCGGCGACCTGGATGGATGATATTTCGCTGGAGATCAACCGCTACGGCTTCATCGAAGAGACGCACTTTACCGTCGCCTATAGCCCGGTCCCCGATGAAACTGCGCCGCACGGCATTGGCGGTGTGCTGGCGACCGTGCACGAGATCACCGAGAAGGTGATCGGTGAGCGTCGATTGCAGGCATTACGCGATCTCGGCCTGCGGGTCACCGAGGGCAGAACCGCCGAAACGGCCTGCGCCATCGCCGCCCAGACACTGGCCGAACACGCCAAGGACATCCCGTTCGCACTCATCTATTTGTTGGATGAGGAGGGCAAACACGCCCGGCTTGCGGGCGCTGCCGGTCTTGGCATGGATGAGCCGGCCAGCCCTCGTGTCATCGATCTGGGCGACCCGACGCATGGCGATGCGCTATGGCCGCTTGGCGAGGCCGCGCGCACCAAGACGATGATCACAGTGGAGAATGTGCACAAGCGTTTCGGAACGGTGGCTACTGGCCTCCGGTCCGCCGCGCCACAGTCCGCCGTCGTTGTACCCATTCGCTCCAACAAGGCTCACCAGCTCGCCGGCTTGCTGGTTATGGGCGTCAGCCGAGTGCTGCAACTCAACGAGTTGTACATCAGCTTTTTCGAATTGGTGGCAGCGCAAGTCGCCACCGCCATTGCGAACGCGCGTGCCTATGAAGAGGAACGCAAACGAGCCCAGGCGCTGGCGGATATCGATCGCGCCAAAACCGCTTTTTTCTCCAATGTCAGCCACGAATTCCGTACACCGTTGACGTTGCTGCTGGGGCCGCTGGAGGAGATTTTGAACGCTCCGACGCCAGGTGCCCCGCCAGCGGCTCAGCGTAACCAACTCCAAGTCGCACACCGCAACGGCCTTCGCCTGCTGCGCCTGGTGAATGCGTTGCTTGATTTTTCGCGGATCGAAGCCGGGCGTGCGCAGGCGAGCTATCAACTCACCGACTTGGCCGCGTTGACGACGGATCTTGCCCGCGGCTTTCGTGCTGCCGTGGAACGAGCCGGGCTGCTGCTTACGATCGATTGTCAGCCGCTGCCAGGCCCGGTCATGGTGGACCGCGACATGTGGGAGACGGTGGTGCTCAACCTGCTCTCGAATGCTTTCAAGTTCTGCTTTGAAGGCAGCATCGAAGTGACGTTGCGACCATCGGAAGACCACGCGGTATTGCGCGTCAAGGACACCGGCGTAGGCATTCCAGCTGATGAGCTGCCGCGTCTGTTCGAGCGCTTCCACCGTATCGAGGGTCAACGTAGCCGCAGTTTCGAAGGAAGCGGCATTGGCCTTGCACTAGTGCACGAAGTGCTGCGGCTGCACAACGGCACCATTAGCGTTCAAAGCGACGTCGGCCACGGCGCCGAATTCATTGTTTCGCTTCCCTTTGGAACGGCGCACCTCGCCGATGGCGCTCCCGCCGCAGCGAACCCTAGTATGAAGGCCATGCGCATTGACGCCTTTGTCCAAGAGGCACTGCGCTGGCTACCTGATGATGATGCACCTGGCGGTGATCAAGCCCCTTCGAGGGAAGGCGAGATACCGCGTCCGGTTGTGCTCATCGCCGACGACAACGCGGACATGCGCGGTTACGCGAGCCGGCTTCTGGCTGACCGCTATGAGGTTGAAACGACACCCGACGGTCAAGCGGCGCTGGAAGCCATTCGCAGGCGCCGCCCTGACCTCGTACTGACCGACATCATGATGCCTCGGCTTGATGGCTTTGGATTGCTGCGCGCCATCCGCACGGATGCATCCTTGTGCGATGTACCTGTGATCATGCTGTCGGCACGCGCCGGCGAGGAAGCGTGCGCCGATGGCCTCGATGCCGGCGCGGATGACTATCTGACCAAACCGTTCTCCGCGCGTGATCTGCTGGCGCGCGTGGGCGCCAATCTCGATCTGGTACGGATGCGGCGCACTGCGACGGAGGCCTTACGCACGCGCACGTCTGAGTTGGAGACCATGCTTGAGACGGTGCCTGTGCCGGTGTGGTTTACCTATCAATCGGATGGTCGCCAGGTCTTTGGTAATCATGCCGCCGCCCGATTGCTGCACATGGACGCCATCGAAAAGGCTTCTCTCCCAGCTGTGCAGCTGGAAGGTCCCACACCTTTTCGCGTATTCCGCAGCGGAGTGGAAGTTTCTCTACAGGAGCTTCCTTTGCTGCGCGCGACGCACGGCGAAGTCGTGCGCGAGGAAGAGGTGGAACTGCGCTTCGAAGACGGCTCGTCGGTGATTCTTCTACTGAATGCGTTGCCAATCCGCGACAGTGAAGGCGGCCAGGTGGGAGCGGTCTGCGCGGCCACAGACATCACGGAGCGAAAGCACACCGAAGCGGCGATGCAGGAATGGAACAAGCATCTTGAAGCACGCGTGGCCGAAGAAGTGGCTGCGCGCGAAAAAGCGCAGGCAGGCCTGGCCCAGGCGCAACGCATGGACGCGCTGGGCCAGCTTGCGGGCGGCATCGCGCACGACTTCAACAATGTCATCCAAGCCGTGCAAGGTGCCGCCGGCCTTATCGAATTGCGCCCCGGCGATACCGAGCGCGCCCTCCGGCTTGCGCGCCGAATTATCGAAGCGTCAGAACGGGGCGCCGCCATCACGCGACGCCTGCTTGCCTTCTCCAGGCGAAGCGATCTGCGGGCCGTGCCGGTGGATGTCGTTGCCTTGCTCGCGGGGATCCAGGAGATCCTCAGCCACACCTTGGGTGCAGGGGTTTCGGTGCACGTAAAAACCGAGCGCGATCTGCCCCTGCTGCTCGCGGACAAGGGACAGTTGGAAACGGTGCTGGTCAACCTCGCCACAAACGCGCGCGATGCCATGCAAGGCATGGGCACGCTGACCTTTGGCGCCGCCACCGACATCATTCGGGACGACACGCCGGCCATGACGCCCCTCGTTCTGAAAACAGGTCCCTACGTGTGTCTGTCCGTCACCGATACAGGCCCAGGCATGACGCCAGAAGTGCTGTCACGCGCCTCCGAACCGTTCTTCACGACCAAGGCCCCCGGCAAGGGAACCGGACTGGGTCTGGCCATGGCGCGCGGCTTCGCCGAGCAAAGCGGCGGCGGCATGTTCATCGAAAGTGCGCTTGGGCACGGAACGGTGGTCAAGCTCTGGCTTCCCGTTGCAAAAGGCGATGAGCCGACCATCGCCGATGACGATGACCATGCCACCGATGCTGCGTTGGCGACGACGCGTGCCCGGATATTGCTGGTCGACGACGATCAGCTCGTGCGCGAGACGCTCACGCAAGAACTGGAAGGCCACGGTTACGTGGTTGTAGCTGCCGCGTGCGGCGCCGAAGCCCTTGCGCTGCTCGATGCAGGCGAGACCATCGCCATGCTCATCTCCGATTTGTCGATGCCGAACATGGACGGCGTAAGCGTTATTCGCCAGGCGCAACAGCGACAACCGCACCTGCCCGCCATCCTGCTCACCGGCTTTGCGACGAGCACCGCAGGCATCGAATTGGATGAGTTTGGAAGCGGCGGCATTACCGTGCTACGCAAACCCATACGCGGCAGGAAGCTCGCCGAGCGCGTGGCGATGCTGCTGCAGGGCATGGCGGCCGCGGAGCGGGGAAAGAAATAGGCTGACGTTGCGCACCTTGTGTGCGCTTCATTGACGTCTTTAATTACGCCAACTCCGCCAATTTCGGCTCCAATACCGGTACGCATCCACGGGCATCGAACATCTGACGCACAGCAGCCTTCCAGGCGTTACGGCTGGCGTTGGCGTTGCTGCTTTCGGTGCACGGGCTCACGGGGCGCCGAGGATGTCCACGGTTACCCAGATTCAATGGATGACGCCGGACAGCGCTGCACCATAAAAACGCCCAAACCCTTTAGCAACATCGGGTTTGCCGGACTTTGACGGAAGGTTCGGAGAGTGTGTGGTGGCTATGGGTGGACTCGAACCACCGACCCCAGCATTATGAGTGCTGTGCTCTAACCGGCTGAGCTACATAGCCAAGGGATGCCGTCCGGGTGCCGGATCGGGTTCTATTCAGGCGGGGCGCGGAAGTTTAATCGGGCTGCCCTCGCGGTTCAAGTAGTCTGCTTGCTCCAGCTTCGTAGGCTGTGGTTGAATCGATCCAGGGTCGTGCAGGGCTTGGTTCTGGCAGGTTGCCGCCCGGCCCGAGGAGACTGGATGATTGACGCAGATGGCTACCGTCCGAATGTTGGCATCGTGCTGCTGAATGCAGACGGCCGGCTGTTCTGGGCGCGCCGCGTCCATCGCGACGGCTGGCAGTTTCCCCAGGGCGGCATGCGCAGCGACGAAACCCCGTTGGAAGCCATGTACCGTGAGCTGCAGGAGGAAACCGGCCTGTTGCCCGACCACGTGCAGGTCCTCGCCAGCACCCGCGGCTGGCTGCGTTATAAGCTGCCCACCCGCTATATCCGCCATCACCAGCATCCGACCTGCATCGGCCAGAAGCAGGTGTGGTTCCTGTTGAAGCTGGTCGGTGGCGAAGAGGCCTTGTGCCTGGACGCGTGCGAAAAGCCGGAGTTCGATCTCTGGCGCTGGGTGGATTTCTGGTACCCGGCGGGGCATGTGGTGAACTTCAAGCGTGACGTCTACCACCGCGCGCTGCGCCATTTCGCACCGCTGGTGGAGACCACCCTGTGCATCGAGCTCGGCCCCCAGCCCCACTCGCAGGGTCGGCCGGGGCGCGGTCGGCGCGCGGCCGCCTGAATTTTTCGCAGCGGCCAATCGAAGGCTAGTTGACAATCATTCGCATTCGCGTTGAAATACGTGCCATGTACATCTGTCTGTGCAATGCCGTTACCGACCACGATATCCGCCGCGCCGCCGTCGACGGTGTGCGGAGTTTTGCCGAATTGCAGACCCGCACCGGCTGCTCGGATTGCTGTGGTTGCTGCGAATCCGACGCTCGCGCGACACTGGATAAGGCAATTGCGCAAGTCACCCTGGACCTGCCCATTCTGGTCGCGGCCTAAGGGTCGCCCCGGGTTACCGCCCTGTTCGAACGCCATCACCTGCGGTGATGGCGTTTTCGTATGGGCAAATCATTCCCATTGCACCAACCCGCCGCACTGAGCACGTATAGTTCGGCATCATCCCCGGAGAACAGCCATGAAAGGCGACGCCAAGGTCATCGAGTTCCTCAACAAGGTTCTGTACAACGAGTTGACGGCGATCAATCAGTATTTCCTGCATTACCGCATGTACAAGAACTGGGGCTATAGCGAACTGGCCGAGCATGAGTACCGCGAATCGATCGACGAGATGAAGCACGCCGATCGCCTGATCGAACGCATCCTGTTCCTGGAAGGTCTGCCCAACCTGCAGCATCTGGGCAAGCTGCGCATTGGCGAGAATGCGCTCGAATGCATTCAATGCGATCTCGATCTCGAGCTTGCGGCCGTGCAGGATCTGCGCAATGCCATCGCGCACAGCGAAGGTGTCGCCGATTACGTGAGCCGCGATCTGTTCAGATTTATTCTCAGTGCCGAAGAAGAGCACATCGACTGGCTGGAAACGCAGCTGAGCCTGGTCAAGGACATTGGCGCGGAGCGTTATCTGCAATCGAAGATGGATAGTTGAGCAACGTGTTCAGCAACGAGTCGCTCGCAGGTTTTTGATGCACACCACGCATGCCTTCACCTTCGTGTGAAGGCCATACGTTAAGAGAATGTACGTCATCGCACGCGTCAGAGCGATGTGCGGCACAAACCACGGGCGTATTCCTTGACGATTTCCTCACGGACGGGCTATACCCTTCGTTTTCCGCGAAGGGTTCCGCATGGCGTCCCGCCCACCGCCACGCTATGTCGTACGTCCGCACGACGCTGCCAGCCAGCGTCGGCGGATGCTATGGCTTGGCCTCGCATGGCTGGGCAGCGTGGTGCTGGTCGCCATCGTCGCCGCGCTTGCTGCGGGCGCGTGGAAGCAGGTTGCGCCGCGTCTGTCGGATCACCGCGCGCTGCGCGCGGCGGCAGCGGAGAACGAGCAGCTCAAGCAGCAGGTCGCCAATCTGCAGCGCTCGCAACAAGTCAACGATGTCGCCACCCAGGCATTGCGGCAAACCCTTTCGCAACGCGACGAAGAAATCAGCGGCTTGCGCGCCGACCTGGGCTTCTACTCTCGCCTGGTTGGCGGCGATGCGCAGCGCGAAGGCATGAAGGTGCAGGAAGTTTCGCTGCAGCCCGTGCCGCACTCGCCAGCGTGGAACCTCACCATCAGCCTCACCCAGAACGTGAAGCGCGATGACGACACCAGCGGCACCACCACCGTGAGCGTGGAAGGTTTGCGCAACAACAAAGTGGTGCAACTGGATTGGTCCACCCTGGGTGATGCGTCTGAAAAAAGCGGCATTCCTTTTCGCTTCCGCTATTTCCAACAGTTGCACACCACGATCGCGCTGCCGCCGGATTTCCGACCGACGCGACTGCACGTCACCGTTCAGCCGGAAAATGGCGAATCCCTTACGCGCGCCGTTGCATGGAACGACGCCCTTGCCACTCCCGTTACGATCTCACAAGGAGAATCCGATGCTCAGCCGTAAACGCCAAGAGCCGACCAGCCGTCACGCCGACACCAGCCTGATCGCACAAGGCACGATCATCCGTGGCGATGTGCGCTTCACCGGCACCCTGCACCTGGATGGCCGTATTGAAGGCACGGTGCTGGGCGAGGGTTCCAACGCCGTGTTCACCCTCAGCGAGCAGGGCCAGGTGCAAGGCGAGGTGCGCGTGCCGCACGCCATGATCAACGGGCAGGTGAACGGCGACATTTACGCCAGCGAGCGACTGGAGCTGGCGGCGCAGGCGCGGGTGATCGGCGATGTCCGCTACAACTCCCTGGAAATGGCCGCCGGCGCGCAGGTGAACGGGCGCATGGCGCACCAGGGCGAGGACCACGTCCAGCGCGAACTGCCCGCCCCGGAGGTTCGCAGCGAACCGGCAACCGTCTGAACCGGCAGCGCCCGCCGTCCGCGGGGCCCGGGCTCAAGCTGATATGCTTGAGTCTGAAGTACTAGAGCCCAATATCCGCGCTATGGAAACCATCGTAGCCATCCCCGACTATCGCCAGGCCGGCGCCCCCCTCGTGTTCACCGAGGCCGCCGCGCGCAAAGTGCACGAACTGATCCAGGAAGAAGGCAACCCGGAGCTCAAGCTGCGCGTGTACATCACCGGCGGCGGCTGCTCGGGCTTCCAGTACGGTTTCACCTTCGATGACACGCGCGCGGAAGACGATTTCGCGCTGGACCGTGAAGGCGTCACCCTCTTGGTCGATCCGCTTTCGCTGCAATACCTGACCGGCGCCGAGATCGATTACACCGAGAGCCTCAGCGGTTCGCAGTTCGTCATCCGCAACCCGAACGCCAAGACCACGTGCGGCTGCGGCTCCTCGTTCTCCACGTAACGACGCGTTGACTCTTTTGCGCGGGCGGCATGATGGTTTGCATGCATGCGCCCTGGCGCCGCCAGACGGCGTCCACGTCCTATCCATCGAAACGTCTTCACACCCTGGCCAGTCCGGATGACAGCGACGAAACTCAACCTGTTCGCCGGACTCAGCCTGATCCTCGACCGCGTTTCGGAGCAGCGGGACGCTACCGATTGGGTGGCCGCCAAAGCCGCCGAGTCCGATGCACGCTACCTGTTGCTGGATGCTGCCGGCGACGCATTTCTCCACCCGCACGACGACGCACTGCGCTGGCTCCACGCCAGCGAGCGCGAGCGCCTGCTTCCGCATGCATCCTGGAGCTTGCTCGGCCTCATCGATGGGCAGCCCTATTTCATGTTGCTGCTGGATGAAAGCGACGACGCAGCCGCGCTGGAATCGGTTCTCCATGCACGGCGTGCCGGTTTGCGCGAGGCGGGTGTCAACCTTGCCGCCGACGAAGCAGGCTTGTTCGCCTATGCCAAGGGTCTGGCGCATTGGCAGCGCGAAACACGTTTCTGCGCGCGCTGCGGCACACCGCTGCAACGGGTTTCCTCCGGCCATCGCGCGCAATGCACTAACCCTTCGTGCGGGCGTCTGCATTTTCCGCGCACCGATGCCGCGATCATCGTCATCGTGGCATACCAGGGTGCCTGCCTGCTCGGTCGTCAGCCTGGCTGGCCGCCGGGTCGCTACTCCACGCTCGCCGGTTTTGTGGAACCGGGCGAAGCGCTGGAAGATGCCGTGCGGCGCGAAGTTGCCGAAGAGTCGGGCGTGATCGTCGGCGACGTGCATTACCACTCTTCGCAGCCATGGCCGATGCCGGCCTCGCTGATGGTCGGGTTCACTGCCACCGCGCTGTCCCCCACGATCCGCCTGCGCGACGGCGAACTGGAGGATGCGCGCTGGTTTACGCCGCAGCAGATCGTCGACAGTCTCGCCGACGGCAGCCTGCGTACACCCACGCGACTTTCCGTGTCCTATCAATTGCTCTCGCATTGGCTGCGCGAATGCGCGGGGCTGGACCTGGATGCATTGGAGCGGGCGGCCCCGTGACTGGGTTCTCACCTACAATGCGGTGATCAAAGGGAGTTCATGTTCATGGCCATTCGCCTGCTCGCCGCGCTCATTGCCCTGGGACTGTTGCACCTGCAACCGCAGCTTGCGCATTGGCGTGGCGACGGCGGCTTCCGTCGCTGGGTGCAGCAACTGGCCGACACCAGCGGCGTTGGGCGCATCGTGCTCGCGATCGCGGTGCCGGTGGTGCTGTGCGCGCTGGTGATCTGGTTGCTGCACATGCTGCCGCTGGGGGATTTGCTCTTGCTGGTGTTCGCGCTGGCCGTACTGTTGTTTTCGTTTGGTCCGCATGTGTTCGAGGCGGACGTCGAAGCCATCCTCAGTGCGCCGGATCAAAGCAGCCGCGAAGCCGCCGCGCAAGCACTGTCGGACGACGGTGAAACGGTGGCATGGACGACCGCCGATCTGGGCGAAGCCACCGCGTACGCGGCGCTGCGCCGTCGCTTCGGCGTATTGTTCTGGTTCTTCCTGCTCGGCCCGATCGGCGCCCTGCTCTATCGTCTGGCGCGGCAGTTAGGTCACGACACGTCACTGGCGCTGGATGCCGATGCACGCACCTACGCACGCTACCTCGCCAATGCACTCGATTGGCTGCCGGCGCAGTTGATGGTGTTCACCCTTGCGCTGGTAGGTCACTGGGACGCGGTGATCGGCGCATGGCGCCGCTGGCATCAGCAGGCCGCGCCCAACAGCTGGTATCTCACCAGCCCGGACTTTCTCGGCGCCGCCGCGCGCGCGGACGTGCTCACCGACATCGAGGGCGGCGACGGCTACGTCGAAGAGCGCACCGATGCGTTGCACGAATTACGACGCCTGCGTGATGCGCTGCTACGCGCGTTGCTGGCATGGTTGAGCGTGGTGGCACTGATCGTGCTGGGTAGTTGGTTGCACTGAGCATTCGCATGTTTGCGTCGGCTTAGCGCATGCGAAGAAGAGCCTTCATGGACCTGTTTTGAGAAGCGGGGAGAACACGGGCCCCGCGTCTTCAAGCATGCGTTGTCACAGTCCCTAGGCCCCGGCTTGCACCGGGGCGACGCAAGGCGTCCATCACGCCAGATCGCCGCGCAACGCCTGCACGCGTGCCTCCAAACTCGCCGCATTGACCTGCTCTGCAGCACGGGGCTCATCCACCACCAGCTCCACCCGCGCCCGAAAACGACGCGGCAGGCGCGCACGCCTCAGCATGGAATCGCGCCGGCTCCACACGCTACCCCATAACCCGCGCAGTGCCATCGGTACCACCGGCACGGGACGCCTGGCGAGAATTTTTTCCACGCCTGGCCGAAACGGTGCCATGTCGCCGTCTTTGGTCAAGCCGCCTTCGGGGAAGATGCATACCAGTTCGCCGCGCGCGAGTGCGGCATCCACTTCTTCGAATGCCTGCTGCAAGATCGCCGGATCTTCCTTCTGTCCGGCAATCGGGATCGCCTTCGCCGTCTTGAACACGAAATGCAGCAGCGGCACGTTGAAGATCTTGTAATACATCACAAAGCGCGCCGGGCGGCGCAGACTCGCCATCAGAATCAGCGGATCCATGAAGCTCACATGATTGCAGACCAAGAGTGCCGGCCCTTCCTCCGGCACATGGCGCATGCCATCCACGCGAATGCGATAGAGCACGTTCACCAGCACCCAGGTGATGAAGCGCATCAGGAATTCAGGCACCAGCGTGAAAATGTACGCTGCGACGAGCACATTGAGCACTGCCGCCGAGAGAAAGATATGCGCAGCACTCCATCCCAGCCTTTCGAGCACGAGACCGAAGCAGGAGCCCGCCACGATGAACAGCGCGTTGAGAATGTTGTTGCCGGCAATCACGCGTGACAGACGATCTTTGGGTGTACGCGACTGCACAAAGGCAAATAGCGGTACCACATAGAAACCTGCAAATACGCCGATCAGCGTGAGATCGAACACAATGCGCCAGCTTCCCGCCGCATGCAGAAAAGCCAGCCAATCCATGCCTCGCACCATCGCCACGCCAGGACGGGCCAGGAACAGATCGATGCCGAACGCCGTGAGCCCGAACGCACCCAACGGCACCAGCCCGATTTCGACACGCTTGCCCGACAATTTTTCACACATCAGCGAACCGACGCCGGTGCCAATGGAGAACAACGTGAGCACCAGCGTATTGACCGTGCCGTCACCGCCCAAATTGATGCGCGTGTAGAGCGGCAATTGCGCCGTCAGCACCACGCCGAAAAACCAGAACCATGAAATGCCCAATACGGCGTTGAATACGGCACGATCGTCACGCGTGATGCGCAGCACCCGCATCGTTTCGGTGAACGGGTTCCAGTTGAAGGCAAGATCGGGCGCGGTCGCCGGTGCGGTCGGAATGGCACGGCTGATGAGGTAGCCGATGATCGCCACACCAATCGTCAAGACAGCAGAAAAATGCGAGCCCCATCCGGCGACCAACATCAAGGTACTGCCCGCGATCATGCCGAGCAGGATCGCAATCTGCGTACCCATTTCCACCAGGCCATTGCCGCCCACCAGTTCGGCGGGTTTCAGCGCTTGCGGAAGAATGGCGTATTTGATCGGGCCAAAGACCGTGGAATGCAGGCCCATCATCAGCAGCACGATCAACAGCAGCGACAGGTGATGACTGATGAAGCCATAGGCGGCAAGCGCCATCGCGGCGATTTCAAACAGCTTCACGTAACGGATGATGCGCGTCTTTTCCAGCTTCTCCGCAAGCTGACCGGCCGATGCCGAAAACAGGAAGAACGGCAGGATAAACAACGCCGGCGCCAGGTTGGTGTACAGGGCCGCCTGCTGGTCCGACAAACCCATCTTGAATACCGCCAGCGTGACCAAGGCATAGCGGAACGCGTTGTCGTTGAACGCGGCCAGTGCCTGGGTCCAGAAAAACGGCGCGAAGCGTCGACTGCCTAGCAGGGCGAACTGACTCATGCGAATCCTTGGCAAACGGGTCGCCCTTAGCGTAACGTGAAAAGCGCCTCCACGAGCGATGGCACATGCTTCCATGTTTCTGTTTCTAGCCGATGCTGTGTTGGCCTTCCATCTGGCTTTTATCTTGTTCGTATGTCTGGGCGCGCTGCTCGCGCTGAAGTGGCGTTGGGTTCCATGGTTGCAGCTGCCTGCGGCGGCATGGGGCGTTTTTGTGGAAGGCAGCGGCACGATATGTCCGCTTACCGGCATCGAAAATTATTTCCGTGTCCGCGCCGGCGAAGCCGCCTACGAAGGTGATTGCATCGGGCATTATCTTGTCGCAACGATTTACCCTGATGGCCTTACGCGGCATATCCAGCTCGCATTGGGTGCGATCGTCGTAATCGTGAACCTTTCCGTCTACATCTGGCTTGTGCGCAAGCGCCGCGCATAAGCATCGCGTATGCTTGCGCGGAAAAACCAGCGAGCACACCCATGTTGATTGCCGGTAGCTGCCACTGTGGAAATATCCGTTTCGTGCTCGAGTGGACGCCCGATCCGGTCGAAATTCCCGCGCGTGCTTGTACGTGCACGTTCTGCAGCAAACATGGTGGCGTTTGGACATCCCATCCTGCCGGATCATTGAAGGTCACGATTCGGGATCCGGCGCACGCGTCACGCTATGCGTTCGGCACCGAGACGGCCGATTTCCATGTCTGCGCCATGTGCGGCGTCGTGCCATTGGCCACCTGCGCCATGGAAGGCAGCACGTACGCCGTGGTCAACGTAAACAGCTTTGAGAACGTGCCGCCGTCACTGTTGCAACGATCCTCTTCGACGGTCGACGGCGAAAGCATGCACGATCGCCTCGCGCGCCGAAAGCGCAACTGGATCGCCAACGTCCAGTTCGTTTAATCGTTTGTCTGGAAGCCGATTAACGGCGCAGCGCACGATGGGCAATATCCTTGCGACAGAACGCACCGTCGAAGTGAATATGCTTGATGCCGTCGTAGGCGTGCTCGCGTGCCGCGGCAATGTCCTTGCCCAGCGCACACACCGTCAACACGCGCCCGCCCGCAGTGATCGTGCGCCCTTGCGCATCGAGCTGGGTGCCTGCGTGAAAGACCTTCACGTCCGCGCCGAAGGTTGAATCCAAGCCCTCGATCACGTCACCGCTCCTCACCTTCGCCGGATAACCGCTCGCCGCCATCACCACGCCGATGGACGGGCGCATATCCCACTGCGCGTGCGTGCGATGCAGCTCGCCATCCAACGCCGCTTCGATCAGATCGACCAAATCGGATTTCAGTCGCAACATGATCGGTTGCGTTTCAGGATCACCGAAGCGCACGTTGAATTCGATCACCTTGGGTGCACCGTGCTTGTCGATCATCAGGCCCGCATAGAGAAACCCGATGAAGGGGGCGCCCTCTTGAGCCATGCCGTGCAGGGTCGGTTCAATGACTTCTTTGAGGATGCGTTTTTCGACCTCGGGCGTCACCACAGGTGCGGGCGAATACGCACCCATGCCGCCGGTGTTGGGACCAAGGTCGTTGTCATCGCGACGTTTGTGATCCTGGCTGCTGGCCATCGGCAAGGCGTGCGAGCCGTCGCTCATGACGATGTAGCTGGCTTCTTCACCGTCGAGGAATTCCTCGATCACCACGCGCGCGGAGGCATCGCCGAAGGCGTGCGCGCCGAGCATGTCGTGCAGCGCAAGTTCCGCATCGCCCAAGGTCAGCGCAACCACCACACCTTTGCCGGCGGCAAGGCCATCGGCTTTGATGACGATGGGCGCGCCGTGCTCGCGTACATAGGCCAATGCTTTATTGAGATCGGTGAACACGGCATAGCGCGCGGTCGGGATGTTGTGACGAAGCAGGAAATCCTTGGCGAACGCTTTGGAACCTTCCAACTGGGCCGCGATGGCGCGTGGCCCGAAGATGCGCAAACCGGCCGCGCGGAATTTATCGACCACGCCGGCCACCAGCGGTACTTCCGGACCGACCACGGTCAGTTCCACTTTCTCGGCTTTGGCAAGCTTGAGCAGGCCGTCGATGTCGGTCACCGCCACGTCGGCATTGCGCACGCCATGCTCGCGCGCTGTGCCAGCGTTGCCGGGCGCCACGATCACCTCGCCGACGCGCCGCGATTGCTTGAGTTTCCACGCCAGCGCGTGCTCGCGGCCGCCGTTACCGATAACCAGAACTTTCATTCCTGCTCCGAGGATTCAAAAAGGGCTGCCGCAGTGCGGCGCAATGCGCATTGTAGTGGGTATTGGGGTGTGGCTTCGGGCATGGCGCAGAACTTCGGCCGCCGGAAAAGCAGGCCTTGGCATTCTCGTTACCGATTCGCCCCCCTAGGTAAACGCCAGGGCTGGTGTCTTGCGTGCGCGCTGGACTCCGGCGTTCGCCGGGCGACGAGTCATCGCGCCTGGCCTTCGGCGGAATGACGACGCGCCTGATGGGTTAAACGTGCAGCAGACCCAGCAACGCCGCACGCGGCAACTTGCCGGTCTCATTGCGCGGCAGGCTTTCGACCAACCGCAACGGACGTGGCAGGAACACCGGGTCGATCGAGGCGCGCAAGCTGTCCAGAATGGCGTGCTCATTTAGCGTGGGCGCCACCGCCAGCGCTGCAATGCGTCGTACGCCAATGGCATCGGCTTCATCGAGCTGGAACACCACACCGTCTTGCACGCCGGGGATGCTCAGCAGCCGGCGGGTGAGGTCGCCGAGCGAGGCGCGTTTGCCGGCGAT
Organism: Dyella monticola; assembly: GCF_003363155.1. GTDB lineage: Bacteria > Pseudomonadota > Gammaproteobacteria > Xanthomonadales > Rhodanobacteraceae > Dyella_B > Dyella_B monticola. Next base: position 171,734 of record NZ_QRBE01000004.1, read on the forward strand.
TTCCAGCAGGTCCGCGTGACGCCCGCACAATTCGAAGCGGCGCCCTTCGTCGTGCAAGCTCACGATGTCGGCCAGCACGGCGGGCGTATCCAGTTGCGGCGCTTCGATCTGCGTACCGTCAGGCTGCGGATGCAAATGCACTCCGTGGTACAGCGACCAGTGGCTGTCGAGCGTGACACGCCGTGACGCGAAGGCGCAGGTTTCGGTGGAACCGAATACCTCCAGCAGCGGTGCGCCGAAACGCTCCTCCGCCTGGGCCGCGAGTGACGGCGGCAACGGCGCGGTAGCCGAAAGCATCGCGGCCAACGGCGGTAGCGTCACATTCGATTCGACCAACGCGCGCAGATGCACCGGTGTGGTCACCAGCACGCGCGGCGCGGGCATGGATTCCAGCGCGGTGGCGATGTCGGCCGGGAAGAAGGGACGCCCGGAATGCACCTGCACGTCCCCCAGCAGCGGCAGCAGAATCGACATTTCCACGCCGTAGATATGCTGTGGCGGAACGGTGGCCACCACCGAGAAGGACTCGCCAACGACCGCCTGCAGCATGCGCAAATTACCGGCCGTACTTGCATGCAGGCTGCGCCAGGTTTTTTCGTTCGGGCGCGGCGTGCCGGTGGAACCGGAGGTGTAGCCAACCGCCGCGATTTGCGCGGCGGAAATAGCCGGCCATGCCAGCGCATCCGGTGCGGGCTCATCCACCGGCAAAGGCGGCAGCACATGGAAGCGCAGCGGCGCCGGATGCAAGGGGCGATCGCCCACGACGTGGCAGCCTGGATGCGCCGCCATCACCTCTTCCACCGCCTGCGGCGCGCGCGAGGGTGGCAACACGTTGGCCTGGCCGCGCAACGCGATGGCGCAAAACGCAACCAGGAAGGCATAGCGGTCTTCGCACAGATTCACCGCGGCGGATGCTTCGGGAAGTTGCGCGGCAACGCGTTCCACATGCGCGATGAATTGGGCGGCCGTGATGGTTTGGCCATCGTGCATGGCCACCACGCGCCGCGGGTCGTCGACCTTCAACAACGGCAGCAGTCGCTCCGCTTCATCGCGTTGATAAGTGTCGTAGACGATCGCCACGCCGCGCACTCCTGGTTGCTCTGCCGATGCAATAAATCCCAGCCCGGCCAGGTCGGTCGGTGTCTGCCGGTGCACGGGATTGTGTCCTGCTACCCCCTATCCTCATGGTCGCCGCTGAATCGGCACCTACCGTCGCGACGACCGTATACCGCAGGATTCAGGTTCGAATGATAGCGCCTGTCAATGCATCCCGGATGGTGGTCGGCGATGCCGCGCCACCCAGGGGTGCATCCACGATGCCGTCTATAGCATCACCAAAATAGGTGATGACGGTGGCAAGGTCGCGGGCCGGTGGCTGGCCATGCGGATTGGCGCTGGTGGAAACCAGGGCGCCGCCGAACGCGCGGCACAAGTCGGCGGCAGGGCGATGTGCGGTGACCCGCAAAGCGATGCCGTCGTGCGCGCCGGCCACCCAGTCGGGTACATGAGCGCTGCGTGGGAAAACCCAGGTGAAAGGTCCCGGCCAGCTTGCCTGGACCTGAGCGAACACATTCGCTGGCACTTTGGTCATGTCGACGTAGTGTGTGATCTGCGCGAAATCGGCGGCAATCAGCAACACGCCCTGCGTGGCCGGTCGCTGCTTGAGCGCGAAGATGCGTTCGAAGGCAACGCGGTCATGCGGGTCGCAGCCGAGGCCGAACACCGCTTCGGTGGGATAGGCGATGATGCCGCCTTCGCGTAGTGCGTTGGCGGCGGCTTGGAGTTGGTCGAGCGTGTAGTGCTTGGGCATACGCTGATCTTCTTCCTCTCCCCTCCGGGAGAGGACCGAGGTGAGGGGCCAGGGCTTGCCTCACGCTTCAATGTGGACGATGGCTTGATCAAACCCTGAGGCGAGGTTGACTCTTCGCCCCAAACCTCTCCCCCGACAGCGACAGGAAGCACATCGGTCGAGGTTTAGGCGCCCGCCTTCTTTGTTGCAGCTTTCTTGGCTGACGCTTTCTTTGCTGCCGTCTTCTTCGCGGGCGCTTTCTTCGCAGCGGTTTTCTTGGTGGCTGCTTTCTTGGTCACCGTCTTTTTCGCAGCGGCTTTCTTCGCCGCCGGCGCCGCTTTCCCGCCAGCCGTCTTCTTGCCGAAGCGCCCCTTCTTTACCGGCGCGGCCGCGAGCAATTCCAGGCACTGGGTTTCGGTCAGTTCCTTCGGTTCCTGATCTTTGGGAATGCGCGCATTCTTCTCGCCATCGGTGATGTACGGACCAAAGCGGCCGTTGAGCACCTGCACGCCATTGCCGAAATCCTGAATGATGCGGTTGGCGATCAGCTCCAGTTTTTCCTGCACGATCTGCAGCGCGCGCGGCAGCTCGATGGTGTAGGGATCGTCTTCGGCCTTGAGCGAGGCATACGTGCTGCCCTGCTTCACGAATGGCCCGAAGCGGCCGATGCCCACGCTGACTTCGTCGCCGGTTTCCGTTTGCCCCAGCTTGCGTGGCAGTTTGAACAGCTCCAGCGATTCGTCCAGCGTGATGGTGTGCATGCTCTGGCCGGGACGCAGGCTTGCGAACTGCAGTTTTTCGTCCGTGTCCTTGTCGCCGATCTGCGCATACGGCCCGTAGCGACCCAGACGCACGGAAACCGGTTTGCCGCTCTTGGGATCGGTACCGAGTTCACGCGCGCCGGTGGCTTCGCTGCGATCGACCGATTCGGTTTTTTCTTCCACCTGTTGCTTGAACGGCTCCCAGAAGCGACGCATCAGCGGCACCCACGCCTCTTCGCCGCGGCTGACGGCGTCAAGCTCGTCTTCGAGGCGGGCGGTGAAGTCGTAATCGACGTACTGCGTGAAGTGCTGGGTGAGGAACTTGCTTACCGCGCGACCGACGTCGGTGGGGCGGAAACGGCGGTTGTCCAGCAGCACGTATTCGCGGTTCTGCAACACCTGGATGATGCTGGCATAGGTGGACGGACGGCCGATGCCGTATTCCTCCAGCGCCTTTACCAGGCTGGCTTCGGAATAGCGCGGCGGCGGTTCGGTGAAATGCTGTTCGGCAAGGATGTCCTGGAGCGGTATCTGCTCGCCTTTTTGCAGCTTCGGCAGGCGCCGGCCTTCGTCGTCATCCTCGGCGGATTTCTGATCGCGGCCTTCTTCATAGACGGCGAGGAAGCCCGGATCGATCACGGTGGTACCGGTGGCGCGGAACGCCGCGTCACCGCCCTTGACATGCTTGACGTCGAAGTCGGCCGACACCGTGTTCATGGTGGCGTGGATCATCTGGCAGGCCACGGTGCGCTTCCAGATCAGCTCGTACAGCTTGCGCTGATCGTCGGTGAGAAACGCCGCCACCTCGCGCGGCGTGCGCATGGCGGACGTCGGGCGAATCGCTTCGTGCGCTTCCTGCGCGTTTTTTGATTTGGTGCGATACACCTGCGGCTGATCGGGCAATGCCTTGTTGCCGTAATCGCGTGTGATGAGCTGGCGCAGTTCGCCCACGGCCTCTTCCGACAACGCGGTGGAGTCGGTACGCATGTAGGTGATCAGGCCCACGTTACCTTCGCTGCCCAGGCCGACACCTTCGTACAGGCCCTGCGCGATCTTCATCGTGCGGGTGGTGCCAAAACCGAGCTTGCGCGCAGCTTCCTGCTGCAGCGTGGAGGTAGTGAACGGCGGCGCGGGCCGACGCTTGCGCTCCTTGCTGCCCACTTCGCTGACGGTGAGATGGCCGCGCGCGGCTTCTTTCAGCGCGGCGCGGGCCGCCATGGCATCGACCTCGTTGGTGAGGTCGAACTGCTCGAACTTCTTGCCGTTGAGCTTGGTAAGGCGCGCACCGAAGTCGCCGTCGGCATGCTTGAGCTGCGCTTCCACCGTCCAGTATTCGCGTGCCACGAAGGCTTCGATTTCTTCCTCGCGCTCCACGATCATGCGCAGCGCGGGGCTTTGCACGCGGCCGGCGGAAAGGCCGCGCTGCACTTTGCGCCACAGCACCGGCGAAAGGTTGAAGCCGACCAGGTAGTCCAGCGCACGGCGCGCCTGCTGCGCATCGACCAGGTCGTGCGAAAGCTTGCGCGGCGTGGCCACGGCGGCCTTGATCGCGCGCGGCGTGATTTCGGAGAACACCACCCGGTGCAGGTTCTTGCCCTCGGCAAGGCCACGCTCCTTGAGGATCTCGCTGATGTGCCAGCTGATCGCCTCGCCTTCGCGATCCAAGTCGGTCGCCAGGTAGATGTCGTCGGCGACTTTGGCGGCCTTGGCGATGGCGTCAACGTGCTTTTCGTTGCGCTCGATCACCTCGTACTTCATGGCGAAGTTGTGCTCGGTATCGACCGCGCCCTCCTTGGGTTTCAAATCGCGCACGTGGCCGTAGGAGGCCAGGACCTGGAAGTCCTTGCCGAGGTATTTGTTGATCGTCTTGGCCTTGGCCGGCGATTCGACGATGAGCAGGTTCTTTGCCATGGGGCCTTGAGATTCCAAAAGTCCATCTGCGGCTGTTCATGAACAGCCGCTCTATTAATAGTTGGAAGCACGCCAGCTTGAGGGCTGTCAAGCGTGCGCACGTGAAAGCGAGGTCCAGCGCGCTTTTCCGAGGCCGGGGCCGGGGTTGGCGTCAGCCAGCCGCAAGGCGCTGATAGCGGCCGCCCGGCAAGCCTTCGACACAACCTTCCAACTCCAGCATGAGCAACATGGACGACAGAACGGCAGCACTTTGCCCGGTGCGCGCGGCCAGGTCATCCACCGCCATGGGATCGTGCCCGAGCACGTCCAGCAGCCGTTGGTATTCCGGGTCGTCGCGCCAGCTGCCAGCCGCCGATCGGGCGCTTCCTGCCCTTGCCACCGGTACCCGTTCCAGGCGCTGGGCCAGTTCGGCACCAAGCGCCCGCGCGGCGGGAACCAGGGTTTCGGCTACTTCAGAGGCGCTTTCGACCAGCCGCGCACCCTCCCTGATGAGGCGGTGACAGCCGCGAGCGAGCGGATTATGGATGGAACCGGGCACGGCGAACACCTCCCGTCCTTGTTCGCCAGCCAGCCGGGCGGTGATCAATGACCCCGATTGCAGTCCCGCCTCGATCACCAACGTGCCCAGCGACAACCCAGCAATCAGGCGATTGCGGCGCGGGAATGGTCGGCACGCGCCGCCGTCCCGGGAGGAAATTCGCTGACCAGTGCCCCCTGCGCCGCGATACGCGCGGACAGCTCCCGATGCTTGCGCGGGTAGACCAGGTCCGGCCCGGTGCCGATCACCGCGACGGTGGGCTGGCCGGCTTCCAGCGCCGCCTCGTGAGCCGCGCCGTCGATGCCATCGGCCAGGCCGCTGGTGATCACGAACCCAGCTAGCGCAAGGTGGCGGGCGAACGCGCTCGCGTTGGTCCTGCCGGCCACGCTGGCGCTGCGCGCGCCGACAATGGCCGCCTGGGCACGCAGCAACAGGCTGGCATCCCCGGCCACGAACAGGGCCACCGGTGGCTGCGGGATGGTTTCGAGCTGGGGTGGAAAATCCTCCTCCGTACAGCGCAGCAACCGATGACCCGGCTCGCGCAGCCAGGCGATGTCGGCACCGATGCGCGCCTGGTCGGGTTGTTGCAGCCACGCTTGTGCGCGCGGATCCAGCGTCTGCGCCTCGCGCCGAAGTTGCGCTACGACTTCGCCCATCCGTCCGCCTGCCGCAGTCAGGCGTTCGCGCAAACCACCCGGCCCCATGCCAGGCGTGCGCAGGGCGATCATCCAATCGTGCAGTTCCGCGTGTTCGTTCATGCGACGAGTCTACGCGAGCGCGAAAACGAGAACGGCGCGGGTTTACCGCGCCGTTTCGTGAGTTTTATCAGCGGATGCCGCGCTTACTCGGGCATCTTCACCCGCGCGCCGATCTGCACCGGCTTGAGCCCATCCATCACCACGCCGTAGCTCACGCGATCGAAGGTGCGGAAGATCATCACGTGGCCGATGTATTCGTCCGGCAAGGTCACGAACTTGTGGTCGTAGCGCGTCCAGCTGTTGTGCGCCACGTCGTCGGGCACCTGCTCGCCGGGCTGCCACAGCGAGAAGGTCGTGCCGTTGTCGACACCATCCTTCGAGCCGATCGACAGCACCACTACGTCGTTGGGACCGACCTGGGTGAGGCGTTCCTGCGCGAAGGCGATCACGCGGCCGTTCTGCGGCATGCTCTTGGGCGGATGCGGGTAGTAGTAGGGGTCGTAAGGGTTGTCATCGATCGGCATCAGCCGATCGCCGGCACGGATTTCCATTTTCGAGTTCAGCAGTAGCAGCGTGGCTGGATCGCCACCGCGCAGCACTTCGGCCTCGCCGATCACGGTGACTTCCATCGCGAGCGTCTTGCCGCGGAAGGCATGGTTCGGCGTGGAACGGCCAATGTCGGTGGCCCATTCCTCTTGCCACGGCGAGTTCGTGGTGGCGACATCGCTATCGACCAGGTTGGCCGCCATCTCGTCGCTCTCTTGCGCTTCATCGCCGCCGTAGGTGCGGAACACGTGCGTGGGACGCACGATCGCCCAGCGCTGGCCCGGCTGTGCATCGATGTGGCGCACGTAAAGGTTGCGGCCGGCCGTGCCGGTGAGGTCGCCTTCTTCGAAGCCCATCACGTACGGGGCATTCTTGACCTCGTCCGGATCGACCACGCGCGAGTCTTTCAGGAACGGCTTGAGCTGATCGACCGGGATGGCGGGGATCGCTTCGCCTTCGCGATGGATCGACGGTTCCAGCTTCAGCGCCGGACCGCCATTGACGAAGGACAGGTCAAGCACGTCGCCCGGATAGATGAGGTGCGGGTTATGCACCTGCGGGTTGGCCTGCCAGATTTCCGGCCATAGCCAGGGCTTGGACAAGAAGCGCGCGGAGATGCTCCAGAGGGTATCGCCACGACGCACGGTGTAGCTGTCGGGGTGATCGGCACGAAGCTGTGCGCCGGCCGCATAAACGGCCACGGTGACCAGCATGCCGGCCAGCAGCCCGATGGACTTTCTGATCATAACCGGGAATCCCCCTCCCCCTACGCTCGGGCGAGTGTAACCGAAGCATTAACCCAAGCAACACGTGCCAGTTGGCAAATTCGCGCGCCGGCAACCACTTGGAGCGCGTACAATATCTATATTCTAGACCGCAGCCGGGCTGGCTTTTTACCAATTCGCCCGCATTTCCGGCGTCCGAGGTAGCTATTCATGTCCGTCCTGACCATTCTTGAATTCCCCGACCCTCGACTGCGCACGAAGGCCGCGCCGGTCACGGTGTTCGATGCATCATTGAAGCAGTTCATCGATGACATGTTCGAGACGATGTACGCCGCCAATGGCGTGGGCCTGGCCGCCACCCAGGTGAACGTGCACAAGCGCGTGCTGGTGGCCGACATGAGCGAGGAGCGCCACCAGCCTCTGGCGCTGATCAACCCGGAGATACTGGAAAAGGATGGCACGCAGGTGTACCAGGAAGGCTGCCTTTCCTTCCCCGGTATCTTCGCCGATGTCACGCGCGCGCTGAAGGTGAAGGTGCGCGCGCAGGATGTCCAGGGCAACAGCTTCGAGCTGGAGCTGGAAGGGCCGCTGGCGGTATGCATCCAGCATGAAATGGATCACCTGGCCGGCAAGGTTTTCGTCGATTACCTGTCGCCGCTGAAGCGCTCGATCTTGCTCAAGCGCCTGGAAAAACAACGCAAGCAGGCTGCTAGCGCGTGAGTTTGCGCGTTGTCTTCGCCGGTACGCCGGAATTCTCCATCCCTTGCCTTGAAGCATGTCGCGCCAGTGGCGCGGACCTCGTCGCCGTCTATACGCAGCCCGATCGCCCGGCAGGACGCGGACGCAAACTCACGCCCAGCCCAGTGAAACAGGCCGCGCTGGACGCCAACATTGCCGTTGAACAACCTGAAACGCTCAAAATCGCCCAGGCACGCGCAAGGCTCGAAGCGTACCGGCCCGACCTGATGATCGTAGTCGCCTACGGCTTGATTCTGTCGCGCAAAGTGCTGGCGATTCCGCGTCTGGGCTGCTGGAACGTGCACGCGAGCCTGTTGCCGCGCTGGCGTGGCGCGGCGCCGATTCAGCGCGCGATTCTTGCCGGCGATACGGAATCGGGCGTCAATCTGATGCAGATGGAGGCCGGCCTGGACACGGGCCCCGTGTTGCTCGAACGACGCACACCGATCACCCGCGACGATACCGGCGGCCTATTGCATGACCGCCTTTCTGCATTGGGCGCCGACGTGCTCGCCGAAGGCCTGCGCCGCACGCTCGCCGGCGAAACACTGTACGCCGTACCGCAATCGCCCGAAGGCGTGATGTACGCGCACAAGCTGGAAAAGGCCGAAGCGCGACTGGATTTCGCGCGCCCGGCCTTGGCGCTCGAACGGCAGGTGCGCGCGTTCGATCCCTGGCCGGTGGCCGAAGGCGAGATCGCCGGCGAGAACGTGCGGATCTGGTCGGCACACGCGATCGAACAATCGCATGCCGGTGCGCCCGGCAGCGTAATCGCTGCGCAACGCGGCGGCATCGATATCGCCTGCGGCGAAGACATGCTGCGCGTGACCTCCCTGCAGCGCGCCGGCGGCAAACGCATCGCCGCCGCCGACTATCTCAACGCACGCCCCGAACTGCGCAGCACACGATGAACGACACACGCGCCCTCGCCGCGCAGGCCCTGGCCGATATCGCGCTGCGCGGCGCATCCTTGCGCGATGCGATGGAACGCCGCGCACCGCAACTGCACGATCCGCGCGATCGCGCGTTGTTGACTGCATTACTGAGCGATGGCGCGCGCTGGTGGCTGCGCTTCGACGCCGTGCTCGATCGCCTGCTCGACAAACCGTTGCGGCGCAAGGAACCGGAAGTTCATGCGTTGCTGGTGCTTGGCCTGGTGCAACTGGAAATCCTCCAACTGCAGGATTACGCGGCCGTCGCCGCCAGCGTGGAAGCGGCACGCGCCTTGAATCGCCCGCGCCTGGCCGGCCTGGTCAACGCCGTGCTGCGCCGCTGGCAACGCGAGCGGACGACGCTGCTGGCCGAACTGAATGCAGCGCCCCAGACGCGCTATGCAATGCCCAACTGGCTGGTCGAATCCATGACCGCCGATTGGCCCGCGCAGGCCGACGCCGTGCTCGCCGACAGCGATCGGGAACCGCCCTTGATGCTGCGCGCGAACCGACGCCGCGTCGAGCGCGCCGCGCTGGTGGAGCAATTGCGTGCGCGCGGCTACACCGCCGATCCCCACCCGTGGCTCGCCGACGGCATCGTGCTGCCGCACAGCAGCGACGTCACCCGCATGCCCGGCTTCGCGCAAGGCTTGTTCGCCGTGCAGGACGGCGCGGCGCAAGTGGGCGCCGATGCGCTGGACGTGCATGACGGCCAGCGCGTGCTGGACGCATGCGCCGCGCCGGGCGGCAAAGCCTGCCATCTGTTGGAGCGCGCCGATATCGCGCTGACGGCGTTGGAATTCGACGCGGCGCGCACTGTACGGATTCGTCAGAATCTCGAACGGCTCGGCCTGCAGGCCGACGTGCGCATCGGCGACGCCGCCGACCCATCCACATGGTGGGATGGCAAGCCCTTCGATCGCATCCTGATCGACGCCCCCTGCTCCGCCACCGGTGTACTGCGCCGTCGCCCGGATGTACGCCTGCATCGGCGTCCCAGCGATATCGATGCACTGGTCGATCAACAGCGACGCATCCTTGCGGCGCTGTGGCCCCTGCTCGCACCGGGCGGCCGGCTGGTTTATGTCACCTGCTCGTTGCTGCGCGCCGAGAACGAGGCCGTCATCGCGCCCTTTCTCGCCAGCCGTGATGATGCCTGCGCGGTATCCATGGCATGGCCGGTGGGGCAGGCAGCCGCGGTCGGCTGGCAGATACTTCCCGGCGATGGCGATCTCGACGGCATGTACTATGCCGTGCTTGAACGCCGGTGACGCTGACGCGCACCGCAAGCCACGCCCTCCCCTGCGCTCCGTAGGAGTGGGTTGAAGCGGGGTGAAGTCCCGCAGCTTGCGGCACGCTCGGACAACCTTCTCCCAACCTCCCCGGCAAGCAAGGGGAGGGGTACGTATTCGGACGCTTGCATGTCGACCTTCGCTGCCACCGCTCAGGAACGCCGCCAATTCTGGCTCCTCGTCTTCTTCGCCATCCTGATCCTCGGCATCGGCATTGGCCTGCGCGATCCCTGGCCCTCCGACGAACCGCGCTTCACGCTCGCCGCCAAGCAGATGGTGGAAAGCGGCGACTGGCTGTTCCCGCATCGCGGCGTGGAGCTTTACGCAGACAAACCGCCGATGCTGTTCTGGCTGGAAGCGGCAAGTTTCGAAGTCGTGCGCAACTGGCGCGTCGCCTTCATGCTGCCCTCGTTTCTTGGCGCGCTGGGCACGCTGTGGTTGATCTACGACCTCGGGCGACGGTTATGGAACCGCAAGATCGGCATGTACGCGGCGATGGGTGCGCTGATGTGCATCCAGTTTGTATTCCAGGCCAAACGCGCGCAGATCGACCCGCTGGTGGTGTTTTTCATCACTGCGGCCAATTGGGGATTGCTGCGTCATCTCTTATGCGGACCGGATTGGCGATTGTTCTGGTTCGGTTGTTTTTGCGCGGGACTGGGCGTCATTACCAAGGGCGTGGGGTTTCTCGCGCTGCTGATGCTGTTGCCGTATGCATGGGCCACCGCGCGCAACTGGCATGGCATTGCACCGATCGACAACCGTACGTGGTGGCGCTGGCTGCTCGGGCTGGTGGCCACGCTGGTGGCGATCGATCTGTGGCTGATCCCGATGCTGCTCGCAGCGCGCGCTCACGTCGGCGACCCTGCGTATGCAGCGTATGTCCACAACATCCTGTTCAAGCAGACGGCGCATCGCTATGCCGATGCCTGGCATCACATCCACGGGCCGTTGTTCTATTTGCCGCTGATGGTCTACAACTGGTTGCCGCTCTCGCTCACCTATCCGGGCACGTTCGTGCGCTGGTGGCAGGCGTTGAAAACCAAGGATGCGCGCATCCTGTTGCCGCTTGGCTGGGTGGTGCTGGTGCTGCTGTTTTTCAGCGCTTCGGCCGGCAAGCGCGATGTCTATGTGCTGCCGATCGTGCCGATGCTCGCATTGATCACCGCGCCGTATGTCGATGACATGCTGGCCAAGCGCTGGCTGCGAGTGCTCGGCGCGATCTTCCTGTTGCTCATCGGCGGCTGCATGCTGGGCTTGGGGGTCTATGCGTTGAGCGCGCATCCCGCCTTTGCCACCCGGCTCGCCTACGATCGCGGTTTCGACGGTCCCGCGAACAGCCTGTGGTGGATGTGCATCGTGATCGGCGCCGCGCAATGGCTGGCGTTGGCGATCTTCCGCATGCGTCGCGTGCACTATGCCGTTGCCGGCGGCATGTTCGCCTTGTGGATGGTGTGGGGCGTGTGGGGTTATGCGCTGCTCAACGACAGCAGCTCTTCGGCAGGCCTGATGCAGCGGGTGAGCGAACATCTTGGCCCGCATGATGAAATCGGCCTGGTCGACTGGAAAGAACAGAACATGCTGATGCTCGATCGGCATGCGCTGGACTTTGGATTCAGCGCGCCGACCTCGCAGCAATTCGTGCAAGGCGTACTGTGGCAGGCGGCAGCGCCAGCCACGCGCTGGCTATTCGTACAGGAGCCAGCGATGGGGCACTGCGTGGATCGCAGCAAGGCCATCAATGTGGGCCATGCGAACCGGCGCGATTGGTGGTTGTTCAAAGCGAACGCCGTGATCCCCGGCTGCGTGCCCACGAGTGCGGATGAAATGCCGGAGGCGGACGATGCCCAATGATCGCTGCCAGTTGATCGCGCGCGACAACGGCGCCGGACTGAGCCGCGATCTACCGCTGCTGGCGCAGGCCTTGCAACACGCCGGCTGCATCACGCACACCACCGGTCTGGCGCATCGCGGGCGCGTTGCCGAATGGTTAACACGCTGGCAGCTCGCGCGCAGGTCACCCGCATTCGACGTGAACGTAATGCTGGAACGCATACGCCCCGAGTTCGCACGCGCCGCGCGACGCAACGTGCTGATACCGAATCCGGAATATTTCCGGCCGCAAGACAAGGCCGCGCTTTCGACGATGGATGCCGTATGGGTGAAGACGCAGCACGCACAGCGTCTGTTTCAAACCCTCGGTGCCAACACGCGCTATATCGGCTTCACCAGCACCGACCGGCTCGATCCGAGCGTACCGCGCCAGCGTGCGTTCTTTCACGGCCCCGGACGCAGCGGTAACAAAGGCACCCAGGCGTTGCTCGCGCTATGGCGCAAACATCCGCAGTGGCCCACGCTCACCGTGGCATGGCGGCGCAAGCGCGTGGAGATCGACACGCTTCCGGCAAACGTCACGCTGATCCGCGAACACGTGAGCGATGCCGACTACCGCCGCCTGCAGAATGCCCATCAGTTCCATCTTTGCCCGTCGCAAACCGAAGGTTTTGGCCACTACCTGGTAGAAGCGATGAGCTGTCGCGCCGTAGTAGTGACGCTCGATGCCGAACCGATGAACGAGCTGGTCGCGGCTGAACGTGGTGTGCTGGTGCCTGCGCAGGCGATCGGGGTGCAGGATTTGTCGACGTGTTATGGATTTGACGAGGCGGCGATGGAAGCGGCGATTGAACGTTGCATCAGCATGGATGATGCGGCCGTCGAACGCATGGGTGAAGCTGCGCGTGCTTGGTATGAACGCAACCATGCGAATTTTCCGCAGCGCTTACTCGATGCGTTGCATTCCGCGTAAAGCCCCCCGAGATTTCCTCTCCGTCATCCCGGCGAAGGCTGGAATGACGACAAGGGGGACGGAGGTATCTCAACAGGAACGAAACATCTTTAGCGCTCGCCAAACTCCGCCAAATGCCGATCGACACCCATCTCACAACGCACCCGATGCTGCTCGATGCTCTCTTGCAGCAACTGATTGTTGGGTAGGCTCGGATCGTTGACATCGCCTTGCCCGCGCGTCCTGTGTTCCAGATGCATCGCCAACGCGCACCACTTCAACGCACGTCGCCGCAAGCCCGCATTTTCCAGCCTCACGACCAGCTCGCGATCTTCCGCGCCATACCCTTCCATGCGCTCATCGAAGCCGTTGACGCGCAACAGGTCCTCGCGCCAGAAGCTCATGTTGCAGCTCATCACGCGTCCGCCGCTGCGGGAACGTGCCTTCCAGCGCGCCAGCCGCGGCGAGCGGAATGCGTACAACCGCTTGGTGCCATCGAACTCATGGAAATTGGCGTTCACCCACGGCGCATACACCGGCTTGCCGCCCGCGAGCACGCGTTGGCTTTCCGTGTAACTAGCCTTGAGGCGGCCGCCCTGCAGAAAGAAGCCCTGCTCGGCCAACATCATGTGATCGGCGATGAACTGCGGATGCACCAGCATGTCGCCGTCGAGCAGCACGATGTAATCACCCTTGCTCGCCGCAATGCCGCGGTTGCGGGCGCGTGCGGCGCGAAAGCCCTTGTCTTCGTGCCAGATGTGCTTCAGCGGCACAGGAAACCGTTCGCGTGCACGCGCGATTACCGCGGCCGTTTCAGCGCCGGAACCGTCATCGGCAATCAACACCTCATCGGGCAGACGCGTTTGCGCGGCGATGCTTTCCAGCACGCGCTCCAACGCCGTGGGCCAGTTGTACGTGATGACGATGAGCGAAACGTTCATACGTTGCGCGCGATGCTCCGCTGGAAAGTCATGCTCAATGCCAGTGGTAGCCAGGTGATCAGCCAGCCCGGACGCGGGCTGTCGAGCAGATGGGGCAGATCGAATTGCACCGCAATGGAACCAAACACCCACAGCCCCAATACGAGCAAGCCCAGCCCGTCATGGCGATGCCGCCACGCGCGCCAGCCCAGCGCCAACCAGATGCCCGCCCACAGCAGCAGCGCAGGCAAACCCAGTTCGATGGCAAGCTGCGCGAACATGTTGTGCGCGTGATCGAGCACTTCGTTGCCGGCCGCGATGGTGAACGACGTACCCTGGCCGAGACCGCGCAAGGGGTGTTGCAGGAACAGATGCAGCGCGCCGGCAAAGATCTGCGGCCGCAGCGAAAGGCCGCGCTCCATCAGCACATTGAAGCCCAACGCCACGCCAAGCAGCCCCATCAGGCAGATCATTCCGGCATAGATCCATGCACGCCGGCCACCGTCGCAGAGCGCCATCACCACCAACGCCACGAACAGTGCCGCCCAGGCGCTGCGCGTGAAGGTGAGCAGCACGAACAAGGCCAGTATCGCCACCGCCATCCAGCGCGCAATGTTCCAGCCCCAGCGATCGAAACGCCACGGCCATAGCCAGATCAGCGCCGCGCCCATGCCGGCGGCGGCGAGGTTGGCATTGGCCATCACACCGATGCCGATCAGGCGCCCATCGGTAGGCGGATGCGAGGCGAAGTTCAGCATGTCCAGGATGGCCACCGCCGCCAGCACGAAGCTGCAACCGATCAGCAGCCATTGCGTGCGCCGCCCATTGCCGCCAAACACCCACTGGCTCGCGACCAAAAACAGCAGCACACTCAGGTTGCGCGTCGCCTCGTCACCGCGGTGCGGCGCGTGACTCCACGCCAGCGATAGCCAACCCCACGCCAGCAACACCATCACCCACGGCATCGGCGATTGCTTGAGCAGCTGGATAAACCGGTGCGGACGCATGGCGATCAGCACGATCGTCGGCAGCCACAAGGTGAGCGCCAGCACGGCCTGATACGCCTTGCTGGGATTGTAGGAAACGCCCGCCGGCATCACCGCCATGCCGATGATCAGCCAGGCCATGCCCACGGTTAGCACGCGGCGGAGCCAGCCGGTGGCGGCGGTGTCCTCGTGCTCGGTCCACACCTGCGACCACGGCGTGTTGCGCGCAAGCACCGTCATGCGTTCTGGCTCCCACGCGTACGGAGATCGTCCGCCGGCGATTGCGCGAAATCCGCCAGATGAGCATCCAAACCACATTCACTGCGCACGAGATGCCGTTCCTTGCTGGCGAACAGAAGCTTGTTGTTGGGCAGTTCCGGATCGGCCGGATCCTGCGATGACACGGATTTGTGCTCAAGGTGCAAAGCCAGCGCCGCGAACTTGATCTGCGCGCGGCGCAGCCCCGCGTTCTGTAGCCGGATATCGATTTCCAGATCCTCGCTGCCGTAGCCGTGCATGCGCTCGTCGTAACCATTGACGCGCAGCAGATCCTCGCGCCAGAAACTCACGTTGCAGCCCATCGGATGGCCGGTAGAACGCGACTTGATCTTCGCCAGCCATGGCAGCCGCAAGGTGTGGTGACGGCGCCCGAAGTGCCAGGTGCCGCGATCGTCCTCATCGCGGAAATAGGCATCCACGAACCAACCGAACTGCGGCTTGCCGCCGGCGAGCAACCGGGCGGTTTCCGCCACGGTGGTGCGGATACGCGTGCCCTGCAGGAAGCGGCCGGGCCGGGCCAGGCTCAGGTGATCGGCGACGAAACGCGGATGCGCCAGCATGTCGCCATCGAACTGGATGATGTAATCGCCGCGCGCAGCGGCAATGGCGCGATTGAGGATGCGCGCCTTGCGAAAACCTTCGTCCGGCTGCCAGACATGGCGCAGCGGCACGGGAAAGCTGCGGGCGATGTCGCGCAAGAGCGTGGCGGTGTCCTCGCGCGAGCCGTCGTCGGCCACGATCACTTCGTCCGGCAAAACACGCTGCGCAGCCAGACTGCGGAGCGAAAGGGCCAGCGCCTCCTTCCAGTTATAGGTGGAGACCATGACGGTAACGCTGGCCACGGATTTGGGCATGACGGTCTTAACGCTTCCTTGGGAACGATCACGAACGCCGATGCATTATTTCGCCATGCGGTCCGGCAACTTTCGAGTACGCGAGAGGCCAACTTCGATGCACCATTCGCGTACCGCACATCTTAACGTACCCCGGCACAGCGGAATGCGCCGGGAACCACGCGATACCCTTCTTAACTCGCCAGAACCGGGCCGATGCCCGCTAGAATGCGGGCATGGCGCCTCTCCTTCCTCTCACGCTCGTTGTGATCACCCGCAACGAGGCGCAAAAAATCGCGCGCTGCCTGGACAGCGTGCCGTTTGCCGCCGAAAAACTAGTGATCGACAGTGGCAGCACCGACGACACGGTGGCCATTGCCCGCGCCCACGGCGCCCGCGTGGTGCATCAGGATTGGCTCGGCTTCGGCCCGCAACGCAACGTCGCGGCCACGCACTGCAGCCATCCATGGATACTTGCGCTGGACGCCGATGAATACCTCACGCCGGAACTCGCCGGGGAATTGCAGCGGCGCCTCCCGGCCCTGATGGAAAGCGACACCGCCGCGGTGATACTGCGCCGCCATCTCATCTACATGGGCAAGCCGATGCGCTGGTACCGCCCCGCCGTGGGCGAGAAGCTGGCGCGGCTCTATCACCGCGATCGCGCGCGCTGGAGCGACGTGCGCGTGCACGAATCGCTTACCTTCAACGGCCGCTCGCTGACCTTGCAGGCGCCGTTCCTGCACGACAACAACCCCAGCCTGGTGGAAAAGCAGCTCAAGGTGCTGCTGTATTCCGAACTGAAATGCCGCGACTGGTCGGATAAGAACAAATCCACCCGCATGTGGCAGACGCCGTTCGTGTATGCGTTCGCGTTCGTCAAAGATTACGTGCTGCGCCTGGGTTTGCTGGACGGCTGGCGCGGTTACGTGATCGCGCATACGGCCGCCAGCTATGCCATCTACAAGCGCATGCGCTATTACGAGATGCGCCTGAACCCTGCCTCGCGCGACACCGCCGCCGCTGCGCTGACGCGCGCCGGATTGGATCACTGACATGCCCAAGCATTACTTGCTCTACGGATCGGAACGCTACGCGCTGGCCATCCTGCGTCCGATCCAGGATGCGATCCGCGCGCGTGGCGATGAAACGGCGTGGTTCTTCGATGGCCCGGGCGCAAGCGATCTGATCGAAGGCGAGCGCCTGCTCACCGTGCAGCAAGTACGCGCGTGGAAGCCGATCGCGGTACTCACGCCCGGCAATCATCTGCCGCATTTCTTTCCCGGCGTGAAGGTGGAAGTGTTTCACGGCTTCAATGCCGGCAAGCCGAGGCACATCTATATTCGCGGCTTTTTTGATCTTTACTGCACAACGGGCCCGCGCGACACCGCGCAGTTCGGCGCGCTGGCGCAAAAGCTCGGGCACTTTTCCGTGATGGAAACCGGCTGGCCCAAGCTCGATCCGTTCATGAAAGCGATCGCCGGCTCCCTGCCGCCCGTGCGCACGCCGCCGGTGATTCTCTATCACTCCACCTTCTCGCCTTCCTGGAGCGCGGCCGAAACGCTGTATGAAGAAGTGAAGCGCCTTTCACGCGATGGACGCTGGCGCTGGATCGTTTCCTTCCATCCGAAGATGGCGCCGGAGACGGTGGCAAAGTACAAGGCGCTGCAGAACGAGTACCTCACCTTCGCCGAGAACGACAACATCCTCGAACTGTTCCCGCAGGTCGACATGATGTGTTCGGATACCTCCTCCGCGCTCAGCGAATTCCTGCTTACCGGCAAGCCGGTGGTGACGTATGACAACCGCGCGCCAGGTCCGCAATTGATCGATATCCACGACCCTTCCGAGTTCGAGCCAGCCATCGCGTGCGCGCTGGCGCGGCCACCGGAATTGATGCGGGCGATCAAGGATTTCGGCGAAGCCATTCATCCGTACCACGATGGCCGCTCCAGCGAACGCGTGCTGGACGCCATCGACGCGTTCATCGCCAAGGGTGGCAACCGCAAGCGCAAACCGCGCAATTGGTGGCGCAAGTTGAAGTTGCGCAAGCGCATTGGGTACTGGGGGCCGGCATGACGGCAGATCGCCAGCGCCCTGCGTAGAAGCGCAGCAGTGTGTGTTCTCGCCCCACGCCTCCCTCTTGCATAGACGTCATTCCGGCCTTCGCTGGAATGATGACGGGGCACGATGAACGGCTCCGGGAGCGTCTAAGCGGCGCTCACGCTACGGCGAACTTCCTCGAGTGGCAGCGTAGGCATGCGCCGAAATATCGAACCAGGCCGCCCCATCGCAGATAGCCCTTCCCGATCCGGCTAGAATCCGCCCATCTCCAAGCCAAGCCGACCCACGTGCCGACTCCCAGCTATCGCCGCTCCGAAGTGCTACGCAGCCTCTGGCCCTGGCTTCCGCTCTGGAGCGTGGCGGCCCTGGTGGCGATTTTTTCCCACGGCCCGATGCCGCTGTATTCCACCCGCACGCTCGCGGTGGCGTGGGAGATGTGGCGCGATCACAGCTGGCTGGTGCCGCATATCAATGGCGAGCCTTATAGCGAAAAAGTACCGCTGCTGTTCTGGCTGATTCACGCCGGCTGGTTCGTGTTTGGCGTCAACGACATCTGGCCGCGTGTGCTGGAGGTGATCTTCGGCGGCGTGCAGCTGGTGCAGGTGTCGATTCTCGCGCGCCGGTTGTTTCCCGAGCGTCCGTGGGTCGCCAAAGCCGCGCCGTGGATGCTGCTGGCGTTGTCGTACGCCTTCCTGTTCGGCCTGCAGGTGATGTACGAAGTGCTGCTGGCCGATTGCGTGCTGGGCGCATTGTTGTGTCTCACCCCCTCGCTGCAGCGCGCCGAACCGCGCTGGTGGCTGTTTGGGGTGCTGGTCGGCGCGGGTCTGCTCACCAAGGGCCCGGTGATGCTCTTGCATATCGCCTTCCCGTGGTTGCTCGGCCCGTTGTGGAATGACTGGGCGCGCGAGCATCGCGCGCGCTGGTATGGGCGCGGTGTATTGGCGTTGCTGCTGGGCCTTGCGCTGCTGGTCGCGTGGGCCATTCCGGCTGGCTTTGCCGGCGGCGATGCGTATCGGCATCGCCTGTTCTTCACGCAAACCGCGGCGCGTGTGATGAACAACGCGCAGCAGGCGCAGGTGGTGCAGAGTCATCCGCGCTGGATCGGTTGGTATCTGATATCGCTGCCCTTGCTGCTGTTTCCGTTCAGCGCATGGCCGCGCGCATGGGTGGCACTGGGCACGCTGCGCGGGCCGCTCGCCCATGGCGTGCGCTTTGCGTTGTGCTGGTTGGTGCCCACATTCGTGCTGTTCTCATTGATCAGCGGCAAGCAGTGGTATTACCTGCTGCCCGAATTCGGCGGCTGGACGCTCGTGCTGGCCGGCGCCATCGCCGTACTGCGCGAAGAACGCACCACGCTGGCGGAAAATTACTGGCTGGGCAGTTGGCCGCTGGGTCTGGGCAGCATCCTGTTCGCCGGTGCGCTGTTCGCATTGCCGTATGTGACGCCGACGCATGCGTTCCACAACGAATGGGTGGAAGGCGCTGCACCGTACAGCCGCACGTTCAGCGTAGTGTTTCTGCTGCTCGGCTGCCTGCTGCTGGTGCGCGGACGCGGCGAGATGCGTCGGGTGGCGGTGGCCGGATTGCTCGGCGCGCTCGCGCTCAACACCTTGTTCACCCTGACACTGTGGCACAAGTACGATTTGAACCCGACCACGTCGTTGATCGCCGCCACGCAGGCCGATCATCATCCCGTCGCGTTCGAAGGCAACTACGAAGGGCAATTCCATTTTGCTGGGCGACTGACGCAGCCGATTACCGAACTGCACACCGGCCAGGCCCTGCAAGCCTTCGCGAAAGAGCACCCTGACGGCCTGATCGTGACGCATCCCAACGAACTGGACGCCTCGGCGTTGCGCTACGCCTTGCTGGCGCAACCGTTCCGGTCCGAGTGGCTGGTCGTCTGGGCAGCGCCGACGCTAGCAGCCCTGCGCGGCGGCCGTACACCGGCAGAGCCTTCGCAAGCGCCGCGCGTCTACCCTGCACCCACCACGCTGCAGGCCGTGCCGCAGTCGTGAGCGCGTTGATCGACACCCTGCGCGCGCAATGCGGGGGCCCTCGCGATGGGGCGTTGTTGCGGTTTTCGCTGGGGAATGCGTTGCTGAGTGAAGGCGATAACGCCGGCGCCGTTGAAGAACTTCGACGTGCGGTGGCGTTTGATCCCAACTATTCCGCTGCGTGGAAGTTGCTGGGTAAAGCGTGCTTGGCGATGCGGGATGAAGCCGGCGCGGTTGAGGCATGGCGACAAGGCATCGCCGTGGCGCAGCAACGTGGCGACAAGCAGGCGGAAAAAGAAATGACGGTGTTCCTGCGTCGCATCGAGCAGGAAAAGTCGTAGTGCCCAAGAGCTAGCTTTCGCCTTACCGTCATTCCGGCGAAGGCCGGAATGACGGTGGGGTTATAGCAAGGCTTCTCTAGAAACCCGCCATCTTCAAAGCATCAACCCTTCAATACGGGCTGGGCCGGTTATCCGCCGAATACCGCTTGTAATGCCACTGATACTGGGCAAACGCGAGCTCCACGCAGTTTTCCACCCCGCGATTGAGCGCCGCGCACGCGCGCGGCAAGTCCGCGTCGTCCAACCCATCCGGCGCCGGTAGAAAATGGATGCGATAGCCCTTCCCACGCGGCAAACGCTCGGCGAACGCAAACAGCACCGTCGCACCCGTGCGCGCGGCCAGGCGTGGCAGCAGCACCATCGTCATCGCCTCGCGCCCGAAGAACGGCGCAAATTCACCCTCACCCGCACGCGGTTTTTGATCCGGCAAAATGCCCACCGTGCCTCCCGATGCAAGCCGCTTGTACAACGTACGCACACCGGCACCTTCCGCCCGCACCTGCTCCGGCGCCAAGGCGCCGCGCACCTTGCGCAGTAGCGCCTCCACCGCGGCGATGCGCGGTGGCCGATACAGAATCGCCATCGGCGTCTTGCGGCACAGCCAGTAATTGAGCAGCTCCCAGCAGCCCAGATGCGGCGCGGCGATGATCACGCCCTTGCCGGCTGCCAGCGCTGCATCGAACAACGCCTCGCCGCGTACCTCACGCACCAGGTCGAGCGCGCGTTCCGCACCTGCGCCCCAGATCTTCACGATCTCGGTGATCGACTTGCCGCCCTCGATCATCGCCTCGCGCACCAGCGCCGCCCGCACGGCGTCATTCAATGCCGGCCGCGCGATCGCCATGTTCACGGCCGTGTAGCGCGCCATCCTGCCGCCGCGCCGCAACGTCAGCCTGCCCAGGCCCGCGCCGATCGCCTGCAGCCAGCGCAACGGCAGCAGACCGAACAGGCGCAGCAGCAAGTAAACGAGGTAGATGTCCAGACGCATGAGGATGATGTGTGTGGCGGGTGAGCGCGTAAGGGTAAAGGGCGGGAGACGATTGAGCGAATGCTTCATGCCCGCGCGATGTGTCCCCTGCCCTGCTTGCAGGGGAGGGCTCGGGTGGGGTTACGCACACTCGCAATGCACTTGCCCCAAGCTCACCCCCCAACCCTCCCCTACTGTCGCAGGGGAGGGAGCCTGCAAGCACGTTGTTCAACGAAATGCTTCATGGTTGTGCGTCGCCGAACAGAAACCCTCAAGCATCCCCTCTGCCTGCCGTTGACCCTCCAACGGCAACCACCTTCCGCGCGCATCGGAACTCACCTCCCGCCCACCCTCGACGCCCCTCTTTACCCGGCATCCATCGCCTTGCAGAGTTACGCATCCTTCCTTGTGCTGCTTTTATCCATGATCGCCCTTATCCAGCGCGTACTCAGCGCGCGCGTCGATGTCGACAACGAAACCGTGGGCGCCATCGGCCCGGGCCTTTTGGCGCTGGTGGCCGTGCAACCCGACGACGGCGAGGCACAGGCCAGGCGGATGGTGGAACGGCTGCTGGGCTATCGCGTGTTCGCCGACGTTGCCGGCAAGATGAACCGCTCCCTCACCGATACCGGTGGCGGCCTGCTGCTGGTGAGCCAGTTCACCCTCGCCGCCGACACCCGCTCGGGCATGCGCCCGAGCTTCACCAGCGCCGCCTCGCCCGAACAGGGCCGCATCTGGTTCGAGCGCCTGGTGGAACTGGCTCGCGGCGCGCATCCAAGGGTGGAAATCGGACGCTTCGGCGCCCATATGCAGGTACATCTGGTCAACGATGGCCCTGTCACCTTTTGGCTCGAGGTGCGTTAGGTGCCGGGTGAACCCTTAACTCGTACGAACGCTTCCATTTCCGCTGAAAACCGCGTTTTGGCGCGATTTTTGCGTGCAGATGGCAGCGAATTTTTCACTTGAAAACTGGTCAAAAAAGCATCACATCGCTATACTGATTGGTTCCTATCCCGCGGCGGTTGGTATGAATAACAAAGCCCACGAGCAACAGTCGGAAATCAAAGCACTCATCTCCAAAGGTTTGGAGCAGGGCTATCTGACTTACGCCGAAATCAACGATCACCTCCCCGACGACATCGTCGATCCGGAGCAGATCGAAGACATCATGGCGGTGCTCAAGGGCGTAGGCATCGATGTGCACGATGCCGCCCCCGATGCCGACCCGCTTGCCGACAATGCCCCCGGTGCCGCCACCGACGACGAAACCGCCGCCGAAGAAGCAGTGGCCTTGCTCTCGGCCGTCGACTCCGAAGTGGGCCGCACCACCGACCCCGTGCGCATGTACATGCGCGAGATGGGCACGGTGGAACTGCTCACCCGCGAAGGCGAAATCGCCATCGCCAAGCGCATCGAAGAAGGCCTCACCCAGGTGCAGACCGCGCTGGCCAGCTTCCCGCTGACCATCGAGATGCTGCTGGAGGAATACGACCAGCACCTGGACGGCAAGCGCCGCCTGAGTGAAATCCTGGCCGGCTTCGCCGACCTGGAGCAGGCCGCCGACGCCGCGCTCGCCGAAGCTGAACTGGCCGACGCCGATGCCGACGGCGAGCTGGACGAAGACGAAGAAGAAGCCGCCGACGGTGAAGACGAAGAGGCCGGCCCCAGCGGCCCGGATCCGGAAGAAGTAAAGCGCCGCATGGAACTCCTGCGCGACTACTACGGCAAGTTCCAGAAAGCCGCCCCCAAGGCCGCCGACATCTCCGACAAGAAGGTCACCAAGCTGCGCGAGCAGATGGCCGAGGAGTTCCTGAAGCTCAAGCTTCCCTCCGCCCTGATCGACAGCTTCGTGCGCCGCCTGCGCGAAGTGGTGGGCAACATCCGCCATCACGAACGCGTGCTGATGGACGTCTTCGTCAAGCACGTGAAAATGCCCAAGGCCGAATTCCTCAAAGCCTTCCCCAGCAACGAGGGCAACCTCGGCTGGGCCGAAGAACTGGGCCGCAAGCGCCAGAAGTGGTCGCCCAACATCAAGCACTTCCGCGAGCAGATCGACGCCGAGCAGCAGAAGCTGCAGGACATCGAGAAGAAACTGTTCCTGCCGCTGACCGACATCAAGGAAATCAACCGCAGCATGTCGGTGGGCGAGGCCAAGGCACGCCGCGCCAAGAAAGAAATGGTGGAGGCCAACTTGCGCCTGGTGATCTCCATCGCCAAGAAGTACACCAATCGCGGACTGCAATTCCTCGACCTCATCCAGGAAGGCAACATCGGCCTGATGAAGGCGGTGGATAAATTCGAATACCGCCGCGGCTACAAGTTCTCCACGTATGCCACGTGGTGGATTCGCCAGGCCATCACCCGCTCCATCGCCGACCAGGCGCGCACCATTCGTATTCCGGTGCACATGATCGAAACGATCAACAAGCTCAACCGCATCTCCCGCCAGATGCTGCAGCAGTTCGGCCGCGAACCCACGCCGGAAGAACTGTCCAAAGAAATGGAAATGCCGGAAGACAAGATCCGCAAGGTGCTGAAGATCGCCAAAGAACCGATCTCGATGGAAACCCCCATCGGCGACGACGAAGATTCGCATCTGGGCGATTTCATCGAAGACACCAACGCCAGCTCACCGATCGACTCGGCCACCGAAACCGGCCTCGTCGAAACCGTGCGCGACGTACTCGCCGGCCTGACCCCGCGCGAAGCGAAAGTGCTGCGCATGCGCTTCGGCATCGACATGAACACCGACCACACCCTGGAAGAAGTCGGCAAGCAGTTCGACGTCACACGCGAGCGCATCCGCCAGATCGAGGCCAAGGCACTGCGCAAGCTGCGTCATCCCAGCCGCAGCGAACAACTGCGCAGCTTCCTCGATATCGACTGAGCAGCGACGCGATCATCGTTAAAGCAAAAGCCCCGCAAACGCGGGGCTTTTCTTTTGCGCATCATCAAGAAAATAAATGAGCAGCAAGCGCAAGAAACCACACACTCGCACACACAACTCCACCAAACCTCACGTCACCCCGACGAAGGCCGGGGCCCAGTACACATACGCTGTGCGAAGCACTCAACATAAAAAATGCCGCGCCCTTCGCACAACCCCTTTCAACTAGCCCGCGGCAAAACCTCAATGCACGTCATAAAAAAACTGCTCCTGCACAATCTTGTCGTTGTGCACGTGGTACACACAAATCTCGTGCATATCCGTGCGCCCACGTCCCTTCATCGTGGCATCCAGATGCATCGCCACACTGAACCAGCCATTCGCCACCACCGGCTCGCTCACCTCACTCATGTGCACCTGCTCCACCGCCTCCTGAAAGTGATGCCCCTTCTCCAGGATCGCCTTCAGGCCCTTTGCGTTACCCATCGGGCCACTTGCCATCTCCTGCGGCTCGATGCTGATCGCATCCTTGGCATAAAGCTCGTGCTGCGCCTCTTCAAACTTACCTTCGCGACACAACGCCACCAACCGCTTGGCCACCGTTTCAGTGCTCATGGCTCCGCCTCCACAAAAAAAGGGGTACCCAATGTAGGCCCCCCAGCGTTAAAAGAACCGAAGCAACACCGGGCATTTCCCGTTTTTTTGCCCCGCGCAGCAACACCGCTTGCGCCGCCCTGCTGGTATCATGCCCGGCGAGATAGGGCCTATAGCTCAACGGTTAGAGCAGGGGACTCATCGAAAGGTGCCGTCGCGCAGTAATGCGCGAACGGGAACGGGATGAATTCAGGGAAACCTTAGCGACGCGCACGCGCGGATCGATGGCAACCCTGAGCCAAGCCGGCGGTACACCGCCGGACGGTGCAGAGACTACCTGAGGGCTTCAGCGCCCTTCATAACAGGCTCGAGCGTCCCGCACCCCACCCGCACGCAACACGCGGAGGGTGAAGAGATAGTCCGCGCCGAAAGGAAACTTTCGGAACACGCGAATCCCTTGGTTCCAGGTTCGAATCCTGGTGGGCCCACCATACAGACATCCAAGATCATCCAATCAAATCCACTAGATCTAAAAAAACCCCGCTAAATGCGGGTTTTTTTGTACCCATATGTCCATGCGCCTCCAAAGAGGCCCACTTGAATCCAGGAAAAAAGTGAGTAACTTAGTGAGTAAGCCGATCACATCGAGCCGCCCTTACTCACACCTCGTTACTCACATGCTTACAGACACTAAACTGCGCGGACTTAAACCTCGCGACAAGGTGTATCGCGTTGCCGATACCAATGGACTGTGCATCGAAGTGCGTCCATCTGGTACGAAGCTGTGGCGCTATCGGTATCGACATGCAGGCAAACCGAGCATGGCTGCATTGGGCGAGTACCCAACGATGTCGCTGTCTGAGGCACGCACCGAACGTGACAAGGCACGAGCCCTAGTGAAGAGCGGAGCGAGCCCAGCTCAAGTTGCCAAAGCAGAGCGAGCCACTCGGCTGGAGAAGGTCGGCAATACCTTTGCCTCTGTCGCTTTGGAATTTCTAGCTAAGCGTGAAAAAGAAGGCATGGGAGCGAACAGCGTGGAGCGAGGTCGTCGCCTGATAGAAAAGGATCTATCGAGCATCAGTGGCCTTCCTATAGCAGATATCTCCGCACCAGTATTGCTGGCGGCGCTGCGCAAGATGGAACAGCGCGGCATTGTTGAGTCGGCTCATCGCGCGCGCGGATTGGCCGGCCAGGTATTTCGCTATGCCATCGTCACCGGTCGCGCCGAACGCAACCCTGCCTCCGACTTGATCGGTGCATTGGAGCGTCCGCAGACCAAGCATTTCGCCAGCATCATTCTTCCATCAAAAATTGGAGAACTGCTTCGCACCATCCACAACTACCAAGGCTCGCCCGTAACGATAGCGGCGCTCAAGCTTGCGCCTATGGTCTTCGTGCGGCCTGGTGAACTGCAGCATGCCGAATGGCTCGAATTTGACTTAGACAAGGCTATATGGGACATCCCTGCTGAGAAGATGAAAATGAAGCAGCCACATCTCGTCCCCCTATCCCATCAAGCGATAGCTATCCTACGCGAGCTGCACCAGCTAACAGGGAGCGGGAAATACGTGTTCCCTGGCATGCGTAGCGTGCGCCGCCCCATCAGCGAAAACACGGTAAATGCAGCTCTACGCTATATGGGATACGACGGCGACACGATGACCGGTCACGGCTTCCGGGCTATGGCTCGAACAGTACTAGACGAGGAACTCGGCTTCCCGGTGGATCATATCGAGCACCAACTGGCTCATGCCGTCAAAGACGCTAATGGCCGGGCCTACAATCGCACCACTCACTTGCCTGCTCGCCGGAAGATGATGCAAGCCTGGGCGGACTATTTGGATGACCTGCGAGTTGGCGCCAAGATCATCCCTTATGCACGACAATCGCCCTAATCGTTGCCGCTCACAACAGAGTGCCAAGGAAAGCCAGACAGTCGTTCACTCGCATATATAACCGGATGCTTATCTCACTGGGACGGAAGGCTCATTTTTCATGTCTCCCATGAGGACTGGCGTTACAGGAGCCAGTAGATGGAGATCCGCAATACACACATTTGTTCGCGCCACTGCCGTGCTTGTGCTTCTTAAAGGGGCTGTTATTGCAACTTCCATAGGACGATGACCCACAGAAGACGCAGTGCTTTTCGTCATCAAAATGTTCGTGCTTCTTGTGCGGACTATTGTTACAAGATCCATATGAGGTGGAGCCGCAAAACTTGCATTTGGTTGACATGACTACTCCGGTGCAATTTAAGCAAAAATGGCTCTCGGACTCATTCTGCGGCATCAATTCACCGCACTCCGCATCGCCGTCTTTTACCGCGTCACGAGAGCTCACCCTCACGCATTGTTGGGCGCCCCCTTGACGTCAAGCTTCTTTAGACAGCCCTTTGGGCCAAAAAACATATTTGCATTAGGCAGCGGCGGATGAATTTTGTATTCCAACCCTTCCGCATCGAGCTTCCATTCGCGCCGATCAATGTAACGCATCGTTTCTGCCTTGCTAAAAACCCAACCTTGAGTCACCGACGTCAGGAGAATCAGGTTGTAGGAGAAATGCTTGTTTAGCAAATCTATGATTCCTTCAGTTAAGCCCCAAAAGGGCTTCTTACTCCGGCTTATTTTTACCACTAATAATCCACTGGCATGTCTGAAGTAGTTTCGCTCACGAAATAGTGACCGATATAAACGATAGACATCATCGTTCTGATCAGGCTCGCTTGCACCGATTGAATTTGCAAACTCAATGATTTCGGATTGCATAGGAAGGCCTAACTACTTAGTAGACGAATACTCATACTCGCCATACGTCTTTCCCGCCTTGGGGGAATACGCGCAGCAACCTAACAAGTTCGCGCAACCTTACTGAACCAACGCTCTGCTAAAAACATACAGCAAAGTCAAGCCTCAATCCTGCGACCCAAGGCTACTGACTCAATACTTCCGCCATTGATCCGAAGATTATGGACCACTGGCATCCAATTTACTTCATCAGCTCCCCTTGATTCGTGGGATTTTAAATCAAACGGCTTTCAAATCCATATCACCTTGTTGAGCAGAGCGCTCTCTGCTTCCTCCGCATGTCAATCATGCGGAAGTTTTCTTCAAAGGAGTGCTGGTGATGTTTGATAGATCGTGGATCGGTTATCCCTGTCCCTCGCTGGTCGAATGCCTGATCGTATTCGCCATTCTGTTCGTTGCAGGAAGTCTTTGGGCATCGTGCATCCGGTGCTATGTCGAATATCGCATGGAGGAAGCTGTCCATGCATGATCTTACGCTGGAACATGAGTGGAACGAAGACATCGCGGATATCACGCCACGTTGTCCGAAGTGCCAGTCACCAGAGATCGAGGCACGAAATATTGCAAGGCGGTTGGGCGGCGCCATCGGGGCCATCGCGGGTACCACCAGTGGCATCGCCTTGGCATTGACCGGTGCAGAGATGGGGCTTTTTGCTGGTCCGGTTGGTGTGGTGCTGGGTGGCGTTGCCGGCGTAGTTATCGACGGCATTGTCGGTGGTGCGACGGGTTGTGCGGCAGGCTCAAAGCTTGGCGCTGCCATTGACCGGAACATCCTGCACAACCAGCACTGTCGCAACTGTGGTCACGCCTTCACCGACAAGTCTTCGTAGCTCCTCGCTGTTTCAACGACCTTCGTTTTCGTTCTCGCGCGCAGGCGCATAGAGCCCGGCTTCGCCGGGCTCTATGCGTTTTATGCATCTATATAATTAAGGAGTTTGTCATGCATCTAGTTCAATCGATGGCCTACGTCGGGGAAATGCCCTGGCATGGTCTGGGGACGCAGCTTGTTCCTGATCAGTCGCTGGAAGTTTGGGCTCAGCAAGCCGGCATGAACTGGCGAATCGAAACCGCTGACGTCCATTACATTGCCGGCCACCCTTTCCCAGGTTCCCTGCAGAAATACCCGGACCAGAAGGTGCTTTATCGATCGGATACCAAAGCGCCACTGTCCGTGGTGTCCAAGCGTTTTAAGGTCGTCCAGCCAGCAGAAATTCTTGAGTTCTACCGCGACCTGACCGAGATCGGTGGCTATCAGATGGAGACCGCGGGTGTCCTCAAGGAAGGTCGAAAGCTTTGGGCACTGGCCCGAACCGGTCAAAGTGTCACCTTGAAAGGACGTGACACCGTCAAAGGCTACCTGCTGCTGGCCACGGCGTGCGATGGAACATTAGCCACCACAGCCCAGTTCACGTCGGTTCGGGTGGTTTGCAACAACACCCTGGCTATTGCATTGGGCGAGGGTGCGGAGGCTATCAAGGTTCCGCACCGTAGTGCGTTCGATGCTCAAGCCGTCAAACGGCAACTGGGTATTGCCATCACCCCATGGTCATCGTTTTCGGATTACATCAAGGAGCTGGCTAGCTGCCGCGTTGCGGATAAGACAGTCGAGGACTTTCTGGCCAAGGTGTTTGCCTACGGCCATGCTAAGGCGGAACGGCATGGCCCCGCATTCAATGAGCATGCGGCTCAGAAGGTGCTTGCTCTTTATACCGGCGAGGGTAAAGGGGCAGGCATGTCATCGGCCAAAGGGACGGCGTGGGGCCTGCTGAATAGCGTCACGGAATATGTGGATCATCATCGCCGTTCCCGTAGCCATGATCATCGCCGCGATGCAGCGTGGTTTGGGCAAGGGCTGCTGCTAAAGCAAAAAGCATGGGAGCATGCCGTGGAGATGGTTGGCTAACCATCTCTGCCCGTGTCTTCCGGTATCTCCTTGCGCGATAGCTGAGATGTCGGAAAGTCCTTGGTGTCGTCAGGAGCCACCTGCAGCAAGGAGACGACGCCCGACCGTGCCGCCCCGAAGGCGGCACGGCCCTATCTATCGCCTTTTACGGTTTCCGGTATGGCTGCTCAGGGCATCTTCGATCTGCTGCGCAAAAGTAACGAGGTCGGTCTTGCACGCAAGGCACCAGTCTCGCAGCTGCAAGGCGTCCAAGCGGACTGCGCCACGCTCGGCCTGGCTAACGTAGGCCTGGGACCGGCCTAATTTGGTAGCAAAGGCCGTCTGGTTCAGGCCGGTGGCCTCCCGCATGCCTCTTAGCAGGCCAACGACGACCAGTATTTCTGGTCGGTAAATTGATTTGGGCGTTTTCTTGGGTACTGGCATGGCCCGCTCCGCGGATCGTGGACGGGCCATAAAGCTATATGCAACAAGCTGTTATAATGATATTCGATATCATTTTAATAGATGTTCTATTATTTATTGAGCGCCATCGACGGCTCCCGCAATGGGGAAGCGATGGCCCACCTCGTCAGCCTCGGCGCCCTCATGAGCTCTTGTTCGCGTAGGGCATACGACACCTTCCAACTAACAGGGGTACATCGATGGAGTACGTGACCAGAAAGCATGGTGTGACATCGGCCATGGTGGCTAAAGCATTCGTGGTGGCATGCGTGATCAACCTCGCCGGATGCACAGACAGCGATATCTCGAAAGTCAAAGGGATGAAATTCGAGCCCGATCCGTCCTACACGGTAGGGCAAGCCTTCGATCACCGGAGTGTTTGCGACGCCGTCACATGGGACACGATAAAGGACGACCGCGGTCGCAAAATTGTCGAATACCGTTGCAGCTTCAAGGGCGTCAAAGACTACATTCAAAGCACTGAAGAAGCCCATTTGAAGGAGATGAACAGCAATGCGCAGGTGCTGAAGAACGCTTACTTGGCCAACATCAAGACCTTGCAGGACAACCTTGCGCAGCGGCAGAAGACGCTCGCTGATGACCAGGCACGACTCGTGCAGACCGATACAGGGGCGTCCAATCAGCAAGATCAAGAAGTTCAAAAATTGAACGATCAAATAGCCATTTTGCAATCCGGCGACATAGACAAAATTGCAACTACCCCCCTTGACCCGTCAGCGTCGCTGGGCATTGCTGCTTCCTGTTATACGGACCCGCAGCAAAATCCCGCCGTGAAGAAGCACTGCGAGGACGTCCTGAGGCAAGAAATTCCGCGAGCCATCGGTGCCTTGAAGCAGCAGCTCAACTACGACACGGCCACAGGCCAAAGAAATCAGGCCGATCTTCAGGCGGGACTGAAGATCAGCATGAATGCGGAGAATCAGCAAATCTCGGATTATCAGCAGAAGCTAGGCAAGATGACCTCGGGAAAGGATGCCTTTTTCGCTTCGATCGATAACGAGCTGAAGCAACAATCCACTCATCCCAACCCCATTGTCGAGGTTGACGAGGTCTTCCAGTGGAGTGTGGGGGACAGTGGTGATCCCGTGCTGGTTTACGCCGGTACCGAGGCGAAGCACCAGGATGGCACCGCGAAAGATCAGGCCTACGGTGATGCTGAGGCGGCCTTGGTGCTGATTGCGAAAAACAATGCCACCACGTTTGTTCAATATCTCCAGCAATTCTCTGCGCAATCCGTGATGGATTTTGTCCGGAACTAGATTCCGTTTCGCCCCATAACACGTCTTCATCAGGCCAGGCAGCTGCCTGGCCTGATGGGAGTGTTTGTCACCTTACTTTGGAAGTGCTGCAAGGAGGATGTCATGAACCCCATCAGCGATGGTCTTACCGTTTTTACTAAGCTTCAAACAGCGCAGAAATTTGTACTGCTACGCATTTTTGTGGTCATCAACATTGCCGCCTATTTCCTGGCGACCGGCGGCTACTTTGACAATGATTGGGCCAATACCGCTACGGTACTCCTGGTCTATGCCCTAGAAAGCGGCTTCATGCTCTGGTTGGGCTTCAAGCGGGGCATCGGCTTTCATCGGGCCGGGCTACACCCTACCGGGGCATCTGTTCCTGTCGTGCGAAAGAGCGGCGGCATGGCATGGTACGTGGGAGTGGTGGTTATCTCCCTGCTGATCTCGGCCATCGTGATCGTCGTTGTCACCAACATGAGTGACGATGGAGATCTGGCAGTATTTCGCGCGGCGATTTTCCTCATTGTGGAAGCGATCGTCATGGGCTTTGCACTCTTGCAAGGTCTTCGCATGGGGTGGAACGCGGTAGCTGTATCGGATACGGCAAGTTCTCCATCATTGACCGGGAGTGATGCTGGAACCGCAGCAACGGCAGGGAGTGTCTCTTTTCCAACAGCGAGCGTGTCTTTGCCTGCTGAGGACGAGGCGAAAGCCCAACGGCGA
The DNA here is from genome assembly GCF_003363155.1 of Dyella monticola. Taxonomy (GTDB): domain Bacteria; phylum Pseudomonadota; class Gammaproteobacteria; order Xanthomonadales; family Rhodanobacteraceae; genus Dyella_B; species Dyella_B monticola. The sequence goes on from NZ_QRBE01000004.1 coordinate 203,450, forward strand.
GCCAAGAACATTCGACGAGGCCAGATCGTGCTGGGCTGCATCTCAGTCATCTGCGCCGGTCTCGCCGTGTATTTCCACATCGTTGCCCACGAGATGGCTAAGCCTGACCCGGATAGTGACGCGGCGGCTAAGGCCGTCATGCAGACGTTGGGAGACGGAACGGCCCCTTCCGCATCAACGCAAGCCGCGTCAACCGCGTTGTCCGTGGGGCCGGCAAGTGGATCTGAACCCGGTTCGGTCACGGCGGGAGCCACGACGTCAACGGAGCTGCCACCCGATGATCCCAAGGCACTCTGGGCGCTTCAGAATGCAGGCGCGGCCGATCCCAATGGTGGTGCGATCGACGGCAGCACCTTTCCCTTTGCCACGAGCTCCGGGATGAAATCCAAGGATGGTTATCCGATCTATCTGATCGAATGCAATGTCGGTTCTCACCAGTGTGTCGGTGAAACCGGTCAGCCGATTGGTAACGCTACGCAAGTCGCCGATATGATGACCCCGGTACGCAACGCGGATGCCCTGCGTTATCACTGTCCCGATTGGATCTGTACCGACCCCCAGGGCAACGTTGTCGGCTCGGTGGCTCCACCTATGCGTGCATACCTTACTCAAGCGCATTAGTCAGCTGTAAACAGCTTACGTATGGCCGCGTTTGCCCAAGTCGGACACCAAAAGAAAACGGGCCGCCTAAAGGCGGCCCGGTCGGGCGTCGGCTTCCATGCTGGTAGGGGCCCCTACCGGACGCCAAGGACATCCCGGCAGCTCTGTTATCGCATAGCTTGGCCATCACTGCACCTTCACCATGTACCTCACAAACCGGTTGACCGGGATAGATCACTTGAGGGGTGTGCAGTAACCGCCAGTATGCGCGACGTTCACAGCGGAGCTCACACCTGGCATGGATCGCGCCGATGGCTCACGCCGGTTTCACAAGCGGAATGGTTCCATCATCCGCTAGTTTTGGGGAACGTATAGGTTGAGGGTCAGCAGTCGCCGAACAACCGGGGGGAGGGGATGGACAAAGGACCAGGGCGCAACACACTTCGGGCGCATCAAGCAGTGCGACAGCTTGTCGTGATGTTGGGCTTCGCAGGCGTCTACTTTGCGCTGCGGGCTGTATCGTTTTCCCACTGGGACTTGGTGGCCGGTTTGGAATTGGCTGCTCTCATCTTGCTCCCTTACCGTTACTGGGCGGCGCTGGCGGTCGGCGAATTCATTCCCCTTGCCACCGTGGCTATCACCTGCGTAAGTTCCTTCGGCGTGGCCTGGGCCAGCTTCAAGGCCGTCCCGTCTATCTGCCTGGTCATGCCAATCGTGTATGTGTGCCGTGAACGCCTGGGCTTGATCCGGCGCCGCGGTGATGGCGTCAGCATGCCAGCGCTGGTGCTGTGCACCGCCGCGGCCGCTCTTGCAGTAGCCGCCTACAACATACTGCTCCTTTGGTTGGCCCCACGCCCGCCGGGCTATCCGCCACTGCACCAATGGATGCTGCGCTACGTCCTCGGTCATTCGCTCGGCATCCTGACCATCGCACCGTTGGCCATAGCGGTGTGGGTCGCCGTGCGCGGCAAAACCTTCAAAACCCTGGCCTCGGAACTTCGTGACAACCGGATGCTGGTGGACAGCATCGGCGTGCTTATCCCCGTCTTGGGGTTGCTGCTTTGGATTGGCTCACGCGCCAAGCTGGGATCGGACGTGCGCTACATGGCCCAGGTCGCCATGTTCCTGCCGCTGGTGATGTTGGCGCTTAAAAACGGTTGGCAAGGCGCGGCGGTAGGGAGTACAGCGGCCAGTATCGCCATCGTGATGCTGATGCCCGCGAAATACGATCACGCTACGTTGCACGCTCAGGTCCTCTTGCTCTTTGTGACCTCCACTATGCTGATCATCGGCTCGAAGATCACGGCATGGCATCGCCAAGATCAGCAAGAAAAGCAGGACATGCGCAACGCGTTGGCGTTGGCGCAGCGGAACTATCATGAAGGCGAACGTCAGTTGCGGCGCGCTGCTTACATGCTCCGCGAAATGCAAACGCTCGGTTCGTCCTGGCTCCGCTTCCCCACCCAGATGAGCGACTACCAGCGGGCGCAACCCGTGGTCGATGCCGCCAACCGCTTCATCGAATACTGCGATCCGCTGGAAGGCCAAGGCCGAAGCCTGCCCAAGGCGCTGGAAAAGGGCAGCCTGGCGCAAGTTTTGTCCCAGCACCAGGTCCCGTTCCGCACGAATTTCCACGGGGGCGTGAGCGCGCTACCGAATGCCATGCATCTGGCGATCTATCGGATGATTTGCGGTGGCGTCACGCACCTGGCCGCGCAAGATCACGTGGGCCGGGTCTTGATCAACGTTCGGTGCGTGCATTACCGCGATCAGCGTTGGGTCATTCTGCGCATGACGGGCACGGAAGATCACGATCCTTTCCCGCTGTCCGAATCGCGCTTGATGGCTTTGCAACAGTTATCTCGCCACACGAATTTCCAGGCCATCAATGACGACGCGGCGACCTTTGGGGGCGCCGCGCGTCAACGTGCCAGTGAGCGAGGTCTGCATCTCACCGTGGTGATGTCCGCCTGACGTCACTGGACCTGTTTCACCACATCGCCGCACTCACCCGGATCTGAACAGGTGTCCAGCAAGGGTGAGGCGGTGACATTCAGCGCGCCGTTGCTGGCGGGCGTGGTCGTCACCGTCACGGCTTGGTCTTGATACACGGTTTCTGTGCTGGCACTCGTGGCCGTCTTGGCCTTGGTGGTGTTCACGTGCGCCGCATCCGTCCCGATTGGTAGCACCAGCACCGTGCCATTCGCCGCGGCAACCGCGCTGCGCACCGTGCCATTTAGGTCATTGACCTGCACATACTCAATGCCATCTTTTGCGAAGACGTACACGTGGTAATGCGGGCTCAAACTGACATCCGTGGCATTGGGCCACGCTTGCCCCAGGCCTGTGGACGGCGCGCCTGCCCAAGCAGCGCCAGAAAGACCGAGAGCCAGACCAATGGCGAGCACTGCACGCTTACTCTTCATAGAAAAATCCCCTTTGCTTATGTGGTGGATGCCCGTTCCGTGGAAAGGGCAATCTAACATCGCAGCTTGACCGACATTCGGTGGGTGCGATGTCAACGTTCAGCACGGCAGGGGGTGCGTGATGGAAATGTGAAGATGGCATGCGACGAAAAATCATGCACGGGTGACCGTCAAAATCGCACGTGGCTTCGGTAATATCGGAACGACCAATACCACTCATGGACAGCGGCCAGGCAGGGCCGACAGGGGGATGGAGATGTGGAGCGTCAGGAAGTGGGCGCAGGGGATTTTCGTTGTTGCGCCATTCGTTTTCGGGTCGCCGCTCTTCGCCCAAACGGCGAACACGACGACGACTTATCAATACGATGCGTTGAACCGCATGACGCAGGTCACGGACCCGAGCGGGTTCAACACCACGTATCAATACGATGGCCTTTCCGATCCGACGAGCACCACCAGCCCGGACTCGGGAACCAAAGCGCAAACTTTCGATGCCGCCGGCAATGTGTTGACGGCGACCGATGCCAAGGGCAACACCGTCAGCTACACCTACGATGCCGACAATCGGCGGCTCACGGCAACGTATGCCGACAGCACTCTCAACGTGACCTACGCTTACGATCAATCGAACGCCGTCACCGGTTGTTCCGTGTCGTATCCAATCGGCCGTTTGACACAGGTCGTTGAGAATTCGGTGACCACGACCCTCTGTTACAACGGACAGGGTTTTGTGATCCAAAAGATGCAGGCGCTGAACGGACAAACCCAAGTCACGAACTACACACGTAGCGCAGCGGGTCGTTTGCTGGCGATCACACATCCCAGCGGCAACCAGATCAACTACTCCCGCGATGGGAATGGCAACATCAGCGGAGTGTCTGTCACAACCGGCAGTGGCACGACCACGCTGGTGAGCAACGTGACGTATGCGCCCTTTGGCCCGGTGACGAGCTACACCCTGGGCAACGGCCAGACCGTCACTCGCACTTACGACGCCAACTATCGACTGACGGATTTGACCAGCCCGGGTTTTGCGCTGCATCTGGCGCGTGATGCGATGGGCAACATCACGGCGATCGGCAACGCACCCGGCGCCAATCCTGCGACGGAAAGTTACGCCTACGATTCGCTGTATCGCTTGAACACCGTGACCGAAGCCAATGGCTCGATTTTCGAAAGCGCGACGTATAACCAGGCGGGCGATCGATTGACGAAGACGGGCAGTGGGCTTGCGACGGGAATCTACGCCTACAACACGGGCACCCACCAACTGATCGCCACCGGCAATGCGGCGCGCACGGTGGATGCCAATGGCAACACCACCGCGATTTCCAACGCCGGCACGACCTACGGCTTTGGTTTCAACGATCGCAACCGCATGTCCGTGGTGCAGGTCAATCAATCCACGGTGGCCACCTACCTCTACAACGCCGATGGGTTGCGCGTCGCCAAGACGACAGGCGGGGCGACGGAGACCTACAACTACGACCTCGACCATCACTTGCTCGGCGAATACGGCGCGACGAACCGGGAATACGTCTATATGGACGACATCCCCGTGGCCAACCTCGACATGCAGGGCACGACGACGGTGGCCTACGTCACCGCGGATCAGACCGGCACACCGCGCGCGGTGGAGGACGGCAGTGGCAATGTCCTTTGGGCGTGGCCGTATGAAGGCAACGCGTGGGGGGAACTCGCACCGGTCACGAATGGCTACACCTATAATCTCCGCGCCCCTGGCCAGTATTACGACGCCGAAAGTGGGTTAAACAGCAACATCAATCGCGACTACGACAGCGGCACCGGGCGCTACACCGAAGTTGATCCCTTGGGCCAGGCCGGCGGACTCCCGCTGTATGTCTACGCCCAAAACGACCCTCTGGCCTACATAGACCCGCTGGGCCTGTTCCCCTTCGGCACGCCCGCACCGGCCGGCGGACCCACCAGCCCGGCGGGACCGGGCGTGTTGCCCGCGGATCCCTTGGCGCCGCCTCGGTCCATTCCCAGTCCGGGTTCGGCCTTACGCGGGCTCGCCGCTCTGTGTGCTGCGCAGCCCGAGCTGTGTGTAGCGGCAGGCATTGTCGGTGGGTGCCTTTACCCGAACTCCACCGCCGACTCGTGTGCGGACGAACCCCATCCCCCCGCTGGGCAGTGCCACAAGAACAACGACGACTGCGAGAAGGAGTGGGAAGACGCCTTCCGCATGTGTGAGAACTACAACTCCCAGCCCAACCCGCCGCGTGGCATCACGGGTGGCTACACTAACCTCTATCAATGTGCCAAAGGCCTGGTCAGCCAGCGTTGCGGTGGCAACCGCGTCACCGTGGACGGACAAGATCAATGACGGACAACTTGGAAAAACTGATTGCTTCAATTGAAACGCGCGTGCGTGCGGATGATCCCCAGGCGCTGACCGAGGCCAACGACCTGGTTGAGCGGTTCCCTGACGAAGCCCGCGTGTGGTCGCTGCGCTCTTACATCCTTTCGCGATCCCATGACTTTGAAGGCGCGATCCACGACATGACGCAAGCGATCGAGTTGGCACCCACCGAACCGGTCTTCTTCTTCAATCGTGGCCGGTTCCACCTGCGACTGGGGCGACCGAAGGAAGCGATCGAAGATTTCACGCGCGGGCTTGAACAGTGTGCGCATCACCAGAACAACTATTACCGCGACTCGCTTCTCTTTTTCCGCGCCGCGGCGCACGTGCGGCTCCGCGATGGCACAGCCGCGGCGGCCGACCTCTCTGAGATTGAAGACGACGAATTTTCCCTCTGGATCGAGGGACTGGTGTCCAAGAAGCAATTGATGGCCGAGGCGGAAAAATTCGGTCCACGGCGGTCACCTCGTCCCCGTCCGTGATCCCCATGAACCCCGACCAGATTGACGTCGTCATTGCCCGGCGCACGTTTCAAGTGAAGGGTGGGCGAGAAGCGGAACTCATCATCGGCGCCCCGCAGCCGTTCACGGACGGCGACTACTTCCGTCCGTTCCAAGTCACGGGGCTGGGGGATGCCCGGGTCTATTACGCCGGGGGTGTGGACGCCTACCAGGCCCTAATCCTGGCTTTGAAGAAAATCACCATCCACCTGCTGACCCTTCCCGAAGTGGTGAACGGCGAGGTGCAGTGGTTGGACGGTAGTGAACCCAACCTTGGGTTGTTGGCGTCGCCGTGAGCACGGGAGCATGCCGCGCTCATCATGGACAGGAAACCCTATGTTGAAGATTAAAGGAAGCGCCGTTTTTCTCTTGCTCGCCGTACTCGTAGGCGAACGTGCGTTCGCCACTGATCTAGATTTTAAGGGCATCTTTTTCAAAGAAGGCCTGCCAAGTGTTGGTGGAGACCTGGCGGGTTCAACGGTGATGTTCGATGACTATGCCGTCCCCGTCTTGAAAGACGACTCCGCAGCCTTCTTAAATCTGAAATCGAATGCAAAGGTCAAGATTGTGGGATTTACCGACAATCAGGAGTGCCAGCGTGACATATGCAAGGCCCTTTCATTGCGCCGCGCGCAGCTCGTCAATGCCTGGTTGCTCGCGCACGACTTCCCTGCTGACCGGCTACTAGCGCCTGAGGGGCACGGCAGCAGTGATCCGATAGATACCAATGCCACAGCGGACGGTCGACAGCGAAATAGACGCGCCGAATTTCAAATCATTGCGCCCCCTGGGCAACCTTGATGCAGCTCATTGAGAAGATGCCGACGCCATGACATCGACGCCTCGCACGATCGCCGCGCGGCATTTGACCTATGCCCGCAAGGGCGAGTCGGAAAAAACGCCTTTTAGCGTGTGCATTAGTGAGCCGTTCCTGCTAACCAACGAAAACTGTGACATCGCGTTTGGGGAGGGGGCCGCGGGGTGCGTGGTCAGCTTCGATGGTCTCTCAGAAAAGTCGAGGACCATCTACGGTGGCGATACCGTCCAGGCTTTGGAGCTCGCGATCAAGTCGATGGAGACTTTTTTGAAATGGTTGAGTAAGAAGTATGACTTCTACTTCCCGGATGGTGAGGAGCCTTATTTTGAAGATTAGGCCAAGATGGTTCCTCCTTGCATGGATACTTGCCACGCATGCCGTTGACGCGCATGCGCAGACGCAACAGCAACCAAAAATTCCCAGATGTACGGCGGCACAGATCATCGTGACCGGTGCATACCGCAGTGCCCAGTTCAAACAGCAGGGGCAGTCTTACGACCAGCAGGCCATGAACGTGCAGAGTATGGCGGCAAGGTTGGCGGTGAGGTTCGGCGACAACATGGGTCAGACGTATGCCGAGGTCGAGGCCAAGTTGCTACAAAACCTCTACACGAACCCGGCCTACACGCAAATGACGCCGGAGCAGTTCAGGGACGCCATGAGCGCATCGTTTGCGGCGGATTGTTCGCAGGCCACTTAGGTAGGCGTTGCATGGTCAAGCATGTCGAAGCGGTTTATTACGAAGATGGAGTGCGTCATCCGATCCTGGCAAAGGATCTCATCAAGGATGAAGTGCTCGCCCTGGCTCGAACGAAAGCCCTGGTCGATTCAGGGGACGAATTTGCCTTGTTCGTCCGAGGTGGAAAAACGCCCCACTTCTATGCGACGTCCAAGGGACGTCAACTAACCGAAAAGCCTGAGTCCAGTGAGGAGCACAACAGACGGATCGAGAGCCTATTGATGGAATTGGACGCTCTCACCAAGTCAGGTGTGGCAGTTGAGGTTGGGACCACTGTCATCAGGTCAGACGTTTGGCAAGCAACACAGCGTGTTGAGCACGATTGGCAAACCATCGGTGAACTTCGAGGCTATACCTGGGCCGGTGAGGTCACGCGTGCATTGTCCGATGGACAAAAGTGTCGCCACGATCTGTTTGGTGCGAATCAAGCGCTTTTGAATTTAACGGATCGAAACCCTTGGGTAGCCATCGAAGTGATTCACACCCACTATCCATCGGAAGCGTCGTTCAAGGGCTTCCTGGACATCAGCAGTCGGCTTCCGTTGATTGTGTTGTTCGACGCCGTTGAGGCCGAGGATTACCTGCTCAGAATTGGCGACGTCCAAGTCCTTGACGATCCCCCTTCCGACTTCAAACCCAGCAATGTGCTCTGGACCGTGAAAGGTATTCGAAGCATCGTGTATATCCATCAAGGCCAAGTGCGGATGAATGGCAGGGTGGCGCGAGTCAAAGTAAAAAAGGACAACAAGGATATTTGGAAGGATGTTGAAACCAGCAACGAGCTGAAACAGGTGATCAAAGAGGTTTTGGCCAAACGGAAAAAGAAGAGCAGGTAGCCGTTTACCAGTGGTTGGTGTGTGATGGATCCGTGAAGAACCATCCTTCGATCGTTCCAAATCACGCGAACACGCCGCGGCCGCTGGGCTAGGCAGGAAATCTCCGGTAGATTTGGCGCACGCGCATAAGTCTCGGGGGGAGGCTTGCCATGATGGTCGTGATGCGTTTCGCTGCCACAACGGTGGGGTTTTTAAAGGTCGGTCAGGGATTGGGTTTTCGTCAGCGTTGGGGTGTTCTGCTTCTGGCAGGCGTGCTCGCAGGGTGCGCCAATACGCCGTGGCCTCGTGCACCTGACCTTGATCAATCAACGCTAGTGGCTAATGCCAAAAGCGTGGGTCAGACGCCGAGCAAATCCATCCAAACCGTTGATGACGCAAAGTTGCTAATTGACGCGCTGGATCGGCAGCTGCAACACGAGACCGATACACGTCGAGAAACGGAATTAGCGTTCGACGATGCAAGCTTTTTCGGCGCCTTGGCGGCAGTGGGTGGTATTGCCGGGAAAAGTATTGCTGCACGAAACATTGGGGGAGGAATTGCCGGCTTGTCTGCGGCCATCAGTGGTCATTACAACCCCAAGGCCCAACGTATCGCGTTCACGCAAGCATGGGCTCAAACGCGCTGCCTGAAATCAGCGCTCAACGGCATCGATACCGATACTTACAACACATTTCAAAAGCCGCTCGGCTCGGTCGGTGATACGACAACGGGTGCAAAGGCCGTTAGCGCGGACCAGGCTTACAGCAACATTCCGCAAATCACTTATGACCGTGTCGGAGACATTGTTTTTCAACTTATCAATGGTCTGGACAACATCGAGACTTCGACTCCGAGCCTATCCGATATCCGATCAGTTGCGATGCAGGTGAGTGATGCGGCGAAGTCTGCCAACGGCGCGCCCGCCGCCGTGGAACAAAAATACCAAGAGCAGATCGTTACTGCGCAAGCAAATGTTCAGGCGGCCCAAGATGCAGTCAATAAGGCAAAGCAAGGCGGCAAGGAAACGGCTTTGCTGGACTCTAGCTTGCAGATTGCACGAAATGATTTAAGCCAGCTTCAAAAAGCTGCCAACCAGAACACTCCAGCGCAAACGGCATTTCTGAGTGCGGTAGTGCAATATGAGGCTTCCGCACAAGCGTGCGTAAAGCTGACTTCCACGCAATAGTTCAACGGGATCAGGCTAGGGCAAGGGACGCGGGAATGAATAAGGCAGTCATGTGGATTCTGGTTGCGGGCGTGGCCGGCTGCTCTCAGCAAGCCCAGCAAGTCGCCGGCGGGACCTCGTCTCCTCCATCCGCCACCCCAGCGGCCCCGCCATCTGACTCGACCAGCCTTTCTGGGACGTATGTGTCCGTCGGCCACGACACCTCGACTGACCAGGTCTTCATCGAAGCTCTCCGGATCACACAGTCCGGGCCCAATCAGTTCACCGGCACCCTGGAAAGCACCGAGGTGAACAAGGCCGGTAAGACCACGAACAACACGCAAAGTGTCACGGGCAACTTCGATGGTTCCCATGCCACCATCGCGCTCGACCAGGTCATTGGCCATGTCAACCGCGAGGCGACGATTGTCTCCGATTCGATCACGATGACGTGGATGCAAAACGGCCAGCTCGTCACGGAGCAGTTTGCACGCAAGTCGGACGAGCAATACGCCTCCATGCTGCAAACGCTGGGGCATGCGGCGCAAAACTTGGCGGCGACCGATGCGGCTGTGGCCAAGGCGCAAGAGGCCAATAAGGAAACAGCCGAATTGGTGGATCGGTTGCAGCACTTCCTGGACAAGGAAGAGACCTGGACCCTCGCGCCGGCAGAAACCCGGCACAAGAAAGCGGTGGGTTATGGCGATGCTGGCTTAGCCAAGGTCAAGCAATTGCTGGCCCTGCATCAGTTCCAAGCCAATGTCAGCGCCAACACACTGGCCGTTCAAATGAACACCGCCGGCATCCAGTTGGGCCTGGCACTCGACAACGACACCAGCGCGATCAGCACTGCCCAACAAAAGATGGCGAGCTTGGACAATGCCATCGCCGTCTCTCCCTGCCTGGCGCCCGATGGTTCGCTGGTGCCCAATCCCTTGCCGGCATGTGCGCTAATACCTGACATGGTGTCGCGCTATCGAGCGGTCCACGGCTCCGCCGAGTTGATGTTGGCGCAGCTCAACAGCATCAATCAGCAAACCCGCTCCGAATACGACGAGCGGTTGAAGCAGGCACAGGATTTAGTCAGTGCAGCGCATTAGTGCGGAAAGCGATTCTACCCAAGGGCTGCAGCAACGCGGAAAAATAGGAATAAAGGACTGATGACTACCCAAACACCACCGTTCCCGTTGTTCAATTTGGATGATCTAAAAGAAGCCAAGCGAACAGGCACCCCTTACACTTTTCGATTCAACACCAATGACCACGAGGCGCTTGGTCTCTTGCAGTGGCAGGTGAATAACGGGTGGGATCAACTATTGGAGTCATATGTGGCGGGGCGGAGCTATGCAACGCGGTTGCAGCTCGACCATCCGTTTTACGAAGCAAGCACTGTCGTGGATTACATTCACGTGTATCGGGAGCACGGTTTCGGGTGTATCACTGGAACGTGGTTTGGTAATCAGCGAGACAACACGACACCTACGGAAACTGAGTGAGGCAGAGCGCCTATTAAAGGAACAGGGAGCCCATGATCGCGAACGCGACTCAACAGCAGGCCGGGCAGGCACCGCCTGTGCAAGCTGCCGTCAAACCATCCGTAAGCGTCCCGCCTGCCAGCGCGTCCCCACCAACACCAAGCGTCGTCTCGCATGCGTCGCAGGGGCCGCTGCCGATCGAAATCACAAAGTCGCCGACGGACTACACTGGCATCGCAATCAGTATTGGTGCGTCGATGCTTGTGGCAGTGGTGACGTCATATATAGGGTTTCGAATCGCCAAGCTGCAGCTTGAACGGCAACGGAAAGACGCCCAGGAGCAACAAAGGGCGAACACCAAGGCGCAACTTCGCCTGGACGCTTACAAAGACATCCAGTCCGCCCTCGCCAAATATGCGGCCATCAAATCGCCAGCCGCAAAGCTGGCGACCATCCGCGCCGACCTCAATCGAGTGGTTGTTGCCACGAGAGACGGCAAGCAACCCACTTTGCGATCCCGAGCCGCGCAGTTCACCGACAACCTCGATGCATTCCAAAACGCGCTGCGTGAATTGAAACTGTGTATCGAGCGCTACGAAGCAATTCTGCCGGGCTTCGACATCTTCAAGAAGGCACTGGCCTGCGGGTTGCACGAACTATTGCGGCTTCGCGGTGCGGTTGAACAGGTGTTGGCGGACTGGCTGCCCGTGGATAGTAGATACCAAGGTGTGACGACTCCCGCTAATGTGAAGCTAGTGACAGCCGACGCGCAAACGGCCTTTGACAGGGCAGCGTGGCCACTCGAAACTGCGATTCAGCAGGTCGAAGGCTGGGTATTTGATCTTGGGGTAGAAGCACAAAACTTCACGCTGAAGGACTATGCCGACCAGCCGGTTCCACGTAGGAAACCCGATGAGCCGTTCTTTACGGTGACCGTTGACCTCGAAGATCGGGAGTCGCTTCAAAAGAAGTTTGCTGAGACCGAATACGGGAAAGCGGTGACTGCATCGCTGATAATTCAACTTCGCAAGCGCATGTCAAAGAAAGAATCATCGAAGTCGGACGCGGTGTAAGCGTGATGAATAACCAGGAAGTGATCGCCATCTGGATTCCTTATCGCCTGCAGGCGATAAGCACGATGTGGTGGGCCTACAACCAACTGCAAGATCTCCCGCAGCCGCGAGAACTACAAGTGTTTGTCGATGGCAAACAACTCCTCCAAGGCAACGCAAGCGCGGTGCTCAACCCTATGGTTGAGGCAGGGTTTATTCATGCGCGTTGCCTCCTGGAATTCTTAGGGCTTGGCGTGAGGGCGGGGAAGCTGGTCACGGTCGGCAATCGGAGGGTGGACGACATCGCTATCGAGCACTTTACGGCGAATGGCGTCGCGTTGGAGAAGGTCACGCCAGATGCCGCATTGAGTGCCTACACGGGTCCGAAGGATCGGGGCGAACGTGCGCTAGTAGCGATTTTGGAGCTGACTAATAAGGGTTTGGCTCACTTCACGAACACATTTCAAGATGGCTACAACAGCCTTGACCTTGAAATCGCCTGCAAGGGAATACCCGTGCTCGTGCAGAACCACCTTTACATGAAATTGAACATGCCCGTGCCAGTGGCTCCCAAGCCGAGCGCAGGAGATTTGACGTCGAATAATTGATATCAAGAGACAGCGCCATGACCCTCGCCTTCGAGCCCACACGCTCTTACGTCTACAACGCCTCACGCTACGCACTGTTGTCTATGTTAATCCGAACGTTGGACTTTCGATCGAACACCTGGAAGGTGAGCTGCGCAACTTTGCCAGGCTCACAAGTGATCAATTGGGATTGTTCTAAGGAAAAGCATGCATGGATAAATTACCTTCTACGACGAAGGCCTACTTCATCAAGTTGGGTGAGGGCGGCGCCTGGGAAGACGCTTGCCTGGCCAATGGCACCATCCGGTTCGGCTACCACGACACACCGCAGGAGCTGTGTTTGACCGGACAATGGGACAAGGTTCATGAGTTTTGGACCGCAGAGCGTGGCAATTCCGGCACGGCCAGCAACGACGTCCGGCAAATCCAAACCTTTTTCGAGGCCGACGAAAGCAGCATCTTCATCACTTTTTCCAAAAACTACCTTTGGTGGTGCCGCCCCACAGGCGTACCTTGGGTTGTTCCCGAAGAGGGCAACGCGCGCCTGCGAAACACGGTGGATGGTTGGAAAAAGACTAGCTTGGGAGGGGAGCCACTTTCGGTTAGTCGGCTTTCGGGCAAGTTGACGAAAACACAGATGTATCAGGGCACCATCTGCGAGGTGGGCGAAACGGCTTATCTGTTGAGACGAATCAACGATGAGAAAACCCCCGAGCTTGCTGCGGCCGAAGAAACCGAAAAGGTGTTGCTGGGTCAAATCCTGGCAATGGTGAGGTTGCTCACGCCCGAGGACTTTGAGCTGATGGTGGAGCTGATCTTTTCGCAAAGTGGGTGGCGTCGGCAAACGCGAACCGGCGGCAATCAAAAGACGATGGATTTAGACCTGCTGTTGCCGACGACGAACGAGCGCGCCTTTGTCCAGGTGAAGTCCAAGACGAAGCGCAAGCAGTTTGATGAGTATGCCGAGGCCTTCGCTGGAACCGACGCGCACACGCGGATGTTCTACGTTTGGCACACCGGCACGGTGGACCGGGATCCCCCGCCGAACATCACGCTTTGGGGACCAGACCTCATAGCCAGCAAAGTGTTGGAAGCGGGCCTGTTGGCGTTGCTAAAAGATCGCATTTCCTAAGGAGCTTACGATCATGATGAAAGGTGGATTGAACTGGGCAAACGACCATCTCGATCACCAAACCCCTCCATGCGCGCCGAATTGCTTGGACTGCGCTTGGGCCAAACGCGTGAAGGAAGAAGAGAGGCGGGCGCGTGACAGGTTTGATGAACAGCTTCACCGACTTCACGAGAAAGAGAGGGAAGAACTGATCAATTCGCTGCCTCTCGCGTCGAGGCAGGTGGTGATGGAAAAGTTACGCCCGCGGCGTATATAAGGTGGCATTCCGAACGTGAGGAGCTGAGACGAGATCTCAGCTCCGGCTCCGCGAATGCCCCCGGTCCACAGATGACGTGGGCAACTTGGCGTCGATTTGCCGGGCGCGATCTTCGGCGTCCAGTTTTTCACGGCGTGAAACACGTCGGTCCAGAAAGTGTCGTTGCGTTCCCGCTGCGTTTCATAGCGAATCCGGGCGAGGTCAGACACGAAGTCGATGCGGGTGGGCACGACGGAAACCTTGGCGGGTGGAAGCCAGGGCCAGGAGGATGGGTCCACGGGTTCGCGCGCAAACTGGTTCGACTGGCCGAGACAAAAAGGGAACACGCCTATCAGGTGTGTTCCCTTTCTTTATGCCGCAAAACGAAGTAATAGGAAAAAGTCTGCTCAACGAAACCCGACGAGATGCCAAGCGGTGCTTTTCAAGTCAGGCTTTCTTGAGAAAGCAAACCTTAAGCACCAGACCTTTGATCTTATCGGAGTTGCCTTCGATGTGTTCCGAGTCGCCGTCGACGAGTCGAATGTTGCGAATGACGGTTCCCTGCTTAAGAGGAATGGAGGAGCCCTTGACCTTCAGGTCCTTGATGACGACAACCGAATCGCCACCATGGAGCACGTTGCCATGGACATCGCGCACGACTGTGGTGACCTCTTCGATTTTTGCCACTACCTTCGGCCATTCGTACCCGCAATCTGGACAGATGTAGACCATCCCATCCGGGTACGTGTTTTCCATGCCGCAACGTAGACAGGCTGGGATCTCGGATATTTCCATCAAAAAGCCTCTTTCTAGGTAAATGAATACAACGGTTTCGTACCATCGTTGCTAGCGTGGATGGATATCGCGGGCCACGATCAGCTTCTCTTACAGAGCGCTACATCCATTCGTAGGATGCGGCTCGCACGAAGTGTTCACGAGCAGTAGAGCTAAGCCACGGAAAGGCGCGGCCAATGGCTTGATCGGCTGATTTGCACCCGACTTGTAAGTCGTGATTTTGCCAATGCGTCGCGCTGCAAGCATGAGTCCAGATATTCCGAGCCATGATCCGATCTGTCCCGGACAAGCCTTCGTGGGTCAACACGGCTTCCAAGAAGCGCCAAGGCGCTGACCAGTCGGTAAAGCTTTCCACAATGCTGACAATGTTTGATTGGGACATCGAATGGAACCTGTTGATCTCCTCGGTAAGAGGAGGCTCGTGGTGCGACGATGGGCACAGCCAGCGCATACGGTGAGTATCAATGTATCCGTTGCCGTCGCGTGCGGCCAGGGTGCTCTTTGCTTCTTTTCTTACGTAGATGATGAAGGTTTCAATCGGTGGAAGGCAGCACATGCCGGCCCTAAGCCTGTGGCTGTCCGATGACACATGCCAGGCAATGACGCAATTCGACCACGCCCACTGGCTTAATCAAGGTGATGTCACCCCGGAACGCGATAGGCTTGGCCGAGCCCGTCGCGGCGTCTTGCTCCAGTAGCAGCACGATTGGGATGGCACAGCGACGAAATAGGCTTATCAGAGCCTTTACTTCGCGATAGGGAAGATGCGCATCAACAATCGCCACGCGATGATCGGCCAGCAGCATCGCGTTCAGTGCCGAATCCAGCCCGCTCGCCGCGCAGACGGCATAACCGCTCCGCTGTAGGTCCTGTTCCAGCGCTTGGCGAAAAACCGCATCGTCATCCACGATCAAGACAGACATCGTGTCAGCCTTCGAACGCTGCAGACGACGCAACGACCTCACGCATAGCGGGATGCATAACAGCGTGTCGTCACTTGCGGCGTTTTTGCCGGCTCAGCGCATGAAAGCGCGAGGGTGGCGATAGATGCGCGCGCACGGTTTCAAAAAGCGGGCTGGCTTCCGACGGACGTTCCAGGTGACGTCCCACGGACGCGGCAGCTAATTGAGCGACTTCCATCGGAAGGGGTACAGTGGTCTCGGGCCAGAATCCCAACTCCAGAGCGCCCAGTCGTGCCGCACTATCCAGATGCGGCAACACCTCGCCATAGGTGGCGCGGCGTAGTTCGTTGTCCGTGGTGTTGCCAGGCGCTGCGATGATGATGCGGCACGCCGTCTGGTTGGTGCTTTTCAAATAGGTGCCGTACGCCGTCAAGCAACCGGAAAACAGGGAGCGATAGCGCAACGTGTCCGACCCTGCGCTTTGTCCGACCTGATGCTCGACGACTGCCACCGCGAAGCGCAGCGGCAATCGGCGAATGAGTGTGGCCAAGGTGGTTTCAGCCGCATTCGGTTCCCGGACAGGAAGACATAACTGGGGCGCCACGTCGTGGAGCCAGGACGCGATCGGCGCGCGGATGGACGCGGGGCTGTCATCGCGACGCAGCGACTGCAACCCGGTCAGCGATTGCGTAAGCATGGACCAGGCGGCCGATATGGTCGGCCAGCAGAGAATCTGCACGTCGATGCGCTTGTCCTGGGTACTCACGCTGTACTCGCCAAGAAACGCCACGTGTTCAGGCCGTAAACCGGCCATCGTCTGTAAAACACTGGGGGCACTTTTCGCCGCCGAGGACGGCGGTCGGCGGATGGGTTTATCCGTTACTGGCACGGTCATTGGGTTCTTCCGGCAGCGCCTCGTCTTCGGCATGCCAAGGGCGGCCGGAGGTGCGTTCGATGTATTCGCGGATCAATCGGCGGACGACCTGGGACGGTGTCGCGTCCTCAGCCGCACATAAGCGCTCGAAGACCGCCTTCTTGCGTGGGTCGATCAGGATCGTGAGACGGGCGGTACGATTTTCGATGGCCATAGGAGTATTCTCCAACTTACACACGAATCAATCTACATGATAATCAAATTATCATACAACGCACATGGTGCGTTTTCATGATGTTTGCGACGCCATGACGGGGGATCGAATACGTGAATGAGCTGGCCGCCGCATCACCGATGGTGACCGCCGTACTCGGTCTGGTCACGACCTGGCTGCTCGTCGGCGGACTAGGTTTGGTGCGCCCGAACCAGATCGGCTGGATCGCCCACGTCTTGTTTCCCTTGGGTGCTTTGGTCGCACTGGGCGTTGCCGTCGTCGGCGCCACGACGTGGCTGCCTACGTTTGTGACGCAGCAGGCGGTGTTCCCGCTCGGACTGCCGGACTTGCCGTTTCATGTGCGGCTGGATGCGCTGTCGGGATTTTTCCTGGTACTGCTGGGCAGTGCCGGCACCGGCATTTCGATCTTCTCGGCGGGCTATTTCCGTGCGGGCGAAGGCACGGCGCCTGGCCTCTTGTGCCTGCAATACCACGTGTTTCTCGCCAGTATGGCGATGGTCATGCTGGCGGACGATGCGTATCTGTTCATGGTGGCTTGGGAACCAGCAATGCCGCCACTGCGGTCATACCTTCAGCGATGGATCTTCATAGATCCTCGCTGCTTCAACGACCTTCGTTTCTCGTCCTCGCGCGCAGGCGCATAGAGCCCGGCTCCACCGGGCTCTATGCGTTTTATGCATCTATATAATTAAGGAGTCCATCATGCATCTGGTTCAATCCATGGCCTACGTCGGGGAGCAACCCTGGCATGGCCTCGGGACACAGCTTGTCCCCGATCAGTCCCTGGACATCTGGGCCCAGCAAGCGGGCATGAACTGGCGGATCGAGACCGCCGACGTCCATTTCGTCGCTGGTCATCCCTTCCCAGGTTCTCTGCACACCTAACGGGATAACCGACGCCACGATTGATCTCATACAACAGCTAAGGGTGGCCAGGACCATTCCAGGTGGTCCTCCGGCTTACGTCATCGAAACACTGGATAATGGAAGTCCAAATGGCCCAGTCCAGATATTCGATGGGAATGGGAATGCCGTGCTGGAGGGAGTGGCTAAAAACGGAAAGCTTGATGGCCAAGTTCGCTATACGGATGAGAAAGGCCAAGCGGAAGTGGCTTCTTTCGACAGTGGGCGTTTAACAGGCGCATCCGCTACCTCAGGGAATTAAAAGGAGATATGCCCCTTTTGTCGTAAGCATGGTGCCAACAGAAAAACGGGCCGCCCAAAGGCGGCCCGGTCGGGCGTCGGCTTCCATGCTGGTAGGGGTCCCTACCGGACGCCAAGGACATCCCGGCAGCTCTTTTATCGCATAGCCTGACCGTCACTGCACCTTCACGATGCACCTCACAGACCAGCTGACCCAGACAGACCACATGAAGGGCGTGCGGCAACATCTTGCAGGGGTTCATGGGCCTGCGCGCTTCACCAGAACTTCACGGCAAAGGCCTAAGCATGACGCCATTTACGCCCGGGGGTTGGGCGGCAAGGGACTTGATAAGGGGTCAAGTGATGGGGAAAGGAACACGCGGGAGCACGTTTGGGCGTTATGCCATCGTGGCTATCGTCTACGGGATAAGCGTCTCGCTTTTTCGGCAGATTTCGATCTCGCACTGGCTCGTCATGTGCGGCTTCGACTTGACCGTGTTGCTCCTGACGCCCTATCGCTATTGGCCCGCGCTTTTCGTAGGCGAGTTCTTTCAACTACTCGTCAAGAGTATTCAGTGTTTCGATCAATTCGGGTGGCTCTGGTCAGTCCAGAACCTCCTGCCCACGCTGCTCGTCATGGCACCGCTGGTTTGGGTGGCGCGAGAACGTTGGCACGTGCTCCATCGCGGCTACCTCAATATCCCAGCGCTGCTGGCGTGCTCGCTCTTAGTTGCCGCTGCGATGACGCTGGACAGCCTGGTCTCCTTATCCGTTACGCCCCTGCCGCCCGGGTATGTGTTGCCGGGTGGATGGGGTGGTGTCGCGGGCCGTTGGTTACTTGGAAACTTCATCGGGATACTGACGATCACGCCGACCGTACTCGCGTTCCGCAAAATGATGACCCAGTATCCGTGGCGGCAATGGGCTAGTCGGGTGTTCGACAGCAAATTGCTCTTGGAATCCATTGGCCTGGTGCTTCCCGTTCTGGCGATGCTGGTGTGGGTAGGATTGGAAGCGACCCCGCACACAGCGACCCGGCAAATCGCGCAAATCGCCATGTTTTTGCCCGTCGTTTGGTTGGCGCTTCGCCATGGATGGCAAGGTGCCGCCATGGGGGGAACTGCGGCAAGCCTTGCCATCATGCTGTTGATGCCAGAGCGTTACGATCAGAGCACATTGCAGGCCGAGTGCCTCGTCTCCTTCGTCATCAGCAGCATGTTGTTGCTGGGCGGTCGCATCACCGCGATGGACCGCCAAGCAGAACAAGAGCGGATCGATGTGCGCATGGACGCTATGCATTGGCAGCACAGATAAAGCGGTGTACTCACAAATCAACGGGTTTGTGGACACGCTGTATCAGGCCATGCCTAACCTGGACCGACAACAACGGCTACCCGGCAACAGCACCAGTTGGACTCTCCTTGAGGAAAACCGAGACATATGCACAGGGCAAGGCGCATAGCGCCTTGCCCTGTGTCACGCGTCCCCACTTTTGTTTTTGTGCTCGGCCTGACGGTATGACTCTATCCGTGTAAATACGTCTAAACCTTACCAAATAAGCCTAAATCCGATGTTCAAAGCGCCTATTTCATGCCATTATCTGGCAGAAGGCAAAAGGGGGCATTCCGTTACAGGGTTTCCACGTTATGGCGAATCGTTGGCTATCGGTCGAAGACATTGCCGAGTACCTCGGCGTGAGCAAGGACACCATCTACGCGTGGATCTCTAGGCGAGGAATGCCCGCTCATCGAATCGGACGGCTCTGGAAATTCAAAACCGACGAAATCGACATTTGGGTGAGATCTGGCGGTGCGGCGGATTCGAGTTCTAGCGCGCAAGAACCAGGATAAGGCGGCTGCATCGCGGTTGATTGGGGCGCCATGTGACTGAGACGAAAGAGGTATGGACGTGACGAAGATTGCATGTGTCGATTTATTCTGCGGTGCTGGCGGACTGACGCATGGCTTCATTTTGGAAGGACTTCCCGTCGTCGCAGGTATTGACCTTGATCCTGCATGCCGCTTCCCTTATGAAGCGAATAACGGTTCGGCCCGGTTCGTTGAGCGAGACATCAGCAAAGTTACCGCCGATGAGATCAAGGGGTTATTTGGCAAAGCCAAAATGACAATTTTGGCAGGCTGCGCACCTTGCCAGCCTTTTTCGACCTACGCCCAACGTTACGAAGTTGACGGCAAGGATGGTAAATGGGGCCTGCTGTATCAGTTTGCACGCCTTGCTAAAGGCTCCATGCCAGATGTCATAACGATGGAGAACGTTCCTACTGTCGCCCAACACGAGGTGTTCCACGATTTCGTGGGCAAGTTGAAACGACTCGGCTACAACGTCTGGTTTGATGTCGTAGATAGCTCTCTATACGGCGTCCCTCAGACACGACGCCGAATGGTGCTTCTTGCCTCTAGGCATGGCGACATCAAGTTGATCGCCCCTACTCATGAGAAGCCCAAAACCGTAAGGCAGGCCATTGGGCGCCTAAGAGCTCTCGGCGCTGGGGAGTCCGCTCCCAGAGACAGACTGCACGTCGCTTCCACGCTGTCCAAAGTGAATCTCAGACGAATCAGGGCGTCCAAAGCCGGTGGCACGTGGCGGGACTGGCCGAAGGATTTAGTTGCAGATTGCCATCGTGTCGAAAGCGGTCGCACCTATCCGGGCGTATACGGACGCATGGAATGGAACAAACCCGCACCTACAATGACAACTCAGTGCTACGGATTTGGTAACGGCCGCTTTGGTCATCCCGAGCAAGATCGAGCTATTTCATTGAGAGAAGCGGCGATCTTGCAGAGCTTCCCGCGAGATTATGCTTTCGTGCCGAAGAACGGTGACATCTACTTCAAAATTCTCGGCCGTCTCATCGGCAATGCGGTTCCGGTGGATCTGGGGCGTGCCATCGCGCGTAGCATCAAACAGCATCTCGCGTCCGTCACGGATTGATGAAGGCGGCCGAGGCTCTTATGCCGCAAGTCCTTTGCCCTTCACCTAAAGCAAGCCGGCGCATGGCGAAGATTCGCCAGAAAGGGACTGACGCTGAAATCGCTTTGCGCCGCGAGATACGCAAAATGGGATTGCGCTATCGAGTTGATTACGAAGTTCTAAAAAAGCCGCGCCGAGTCGCGGACATTGCATTTCCGCGACGAAAGATTGCGATTTTTGTCGATGGCTGTTTTTGGCATGGATGCCCCGCACATGCCACTTGGCCCAAACAGAATGCCGAGTTTTGGCGACAGAAGATCGAAGCGAACCGTCAACGAGATAACGATACGAACGATCGGCTTCAGGATCTCGG
The DNA here is from genome assembly GCF_003363155.1 of Dyella monticola. Lineage (GTDB taxonomy): Bacteria > Pseudomonadota > Gammaproteobacteria > Xanthomonadales > Rhodanobacteraceae > Dyella_B > Dyella_B monticola. The sequence goes on from NZ_QRBE01000004.1 coordinate 224,630, forward strand.
CTGGACAGTGCTCCGATTTTGGTCGCACGAGTCGCCCTCCGAAGCGGCGAAGACCATTGCACGAGTGGTTGCCACGGCTGATCGAAACGACACTCCTAACAGGTAGGTTTGTATAAAAGGGTTTAAGGGAAAGGGCATGGATGTATCAACCAACGAGCAGAATAACGCTTATCGGGCTATACCTGAGCCGGGACGGTTGGTCGAGGTGCGCCGTCGTCAGTGGGTAGTCGCGGATATCAATGCTGCTCGGCTGGATGCAGGTACCCTCCAACATTGCGTGACGTTGTCGTCGATCGACGAAGACGGCCTCGGCGAAGAATTGGAAGTCATCTGGGAAATCGAGCCGGGCGCCCAAGTCATTGAGCGTGCAGGCCTGCCCTCGATAACAGGGCAGGATGACTCCAACATGCTAGATGCCTTCCTTGATGCAGTACGGTGGGGTGCTGCAACCAATGCCGATCAAGGGTTTCTCCAAGCCCCTTTCCGAAGCGGCGTCAGCATCGAGGACTTTCAGCTCGATCCACTAGTACGAGCCATCGACATGGCTCGCGTCAATCTACTTATCGCTGATGACGTCGGTCTTGGCAAGACCATTGAAGCTGGCCTGGTCATCCAAGAACTACTTTTGCGGCACCGTGCCCGTACGATACTGATCGTCTGTCCCGCGTCACTTCAGGAGAAGTGGCGCATTGAGATGCTGGAGAAGTTCGGTCTTGATTTCCGCGTAGTCGATACTGACTACGTCAAGCAGTTGCGACGCGAGCGTGGCATCCATGCCAATCCTTGGACTTCGCATCCGCGACTCATCACGTCGATGGATTGGGCAAAGAGTGGAGAAGGTCTGCGCGCAATGCGTGACGTGCTTCCCTTTCATGTCGGCTATCCAAGAAAGTTTGATCTTCTAGTCGTGGACGAAGCGCATAACGTCGCGCCCGCCGCAGGCAACCATTACGCACTGGAAAGTCAGCGCACACGCTTCATCCGTGCCATTAGTCCCCACTTTCAGCATCGCCTATTCCTGACTGCCACGCCTCATAACGGCTATACCGAATCGTTCACATCTCTTCTAGAACTGCTCGATGACCAACGTTTCGCCCGCAACATCCTCCCAGACGAGAAACGTCTGAGCCAGGTAATGATCCGCCGGTTGAAAAGCGACCTGATCGATGCGGACGGCAATCCCTTATATGCTCGCCGCACGCTAGATGCCCTCGCGGTTCCATACTCGACTAAAGAACGCGAAATACATCGTAAATTGGACGAATACTGCGCTAGTCGCGAAAAGGATGCTGCGCAGGCCGGCAGCGGCTTCGCCACTGCCTTCGTCAATCGCCTCCTTAAGAAGCGCCTACTCTCGTCCCCAGCAGCATTCGCATCCACGCTTGAAAAGCATGTCGCTTCGCTAGCGGAAGCCCGGCACGCGAAGCAAGACACCATGTCCGAGCGCATCCTGCGCAAAGCCATCTCGAAAGTTGACGAGGACTATGCCAACGATCGAGAGGCAGAGAACGCACAAGCTGAAGCCATTGAGGAAGCAACGCGCCGCTCTCCGCCGCTGACGCAGGAGCAACGGGCGATACTAGACGAATTAAGGGAGTGGGCGCAGCAAGCCAAGAATCAAGCCGACTCCAAAGCCAAGGCCATCCTCGACTGGCTCACAGCAAACCTCAAGCAGGATGGTCACTGGAACGATCGCCGGGTAATCCTGTTCACCGAGTACCGCACGACGCATCAGTGGATACATCAAATTCTGGCCAGCCATGACTTTGGCGGTGAACGTCTTGCCCTACTACACGGAGGCCTCTCCCAAGAGGAGAGAGAGCCGATCAAAGCGTCATTCCAGGCTTCGCCGCAGGATTCGCCCGTCCGCATTCTTCTCGCCACTGACGCGGCATCCGAAGGTATTGACTTGCAGAACCACTGCAATCGACTCATTCACTTGGAGATTCCCTATAACCCCAATGTGATGGAGCAGCGCAACGGGCGCATCGACCGCCACGGGCAACGCGAAAAGGAAGTGTTGATATGGCACCCGGTCGATGGCGGCGATAGGAGCGGTGTACCAGTCGGTGGCCACGGCGAGGACATCCTGCGCGCCTTGCGAAAACTGGACTTGATGCGCGCCGACATGGGCAGTGTCAATCCGATCATTGCGCCACAGATGTCCGGCCTCATCGAAGGTTCCCTGAAGGATCTGGATACTCGTCTTGCCGAGGCGCGGATCAATCGCGCCAAGAACTTCGTTCGCGCCGAACGCGAATTGAAGCAGCGCATCGCCAAGCTGCACGAACGTCTTCTCGCCACCAAGCATGATTTCCATCTCACGCCCGACCACGTCCTGATGGCCGTGACAACTGGTCTCGCGCTGGCGGGCCGTCCGCCATTGGAACTCGTCGAATTGGCGGGCACGCCCTCGGGCAGCGTCTTCCGTATGCCGCCGCTATCCGGCTCCTGGGCACGTTGCCTGGAGGGACTGCGCCACCCACATACTCAGCGAATTCGTCCCATCACCTTCGACCATGCCGTCGCCAATGGCCGAGACGACGTCGTGCTCGTCCACCTTAATCATCGCTTGGTACAGATGTGTCTGCGTTTGCTACGCGCAGAAATTTGGGCCCAAGACGACGTAAAGAAGCTAAACCGCGTCACCGTCCGTACCGTGCCTGACGCGCATATTGATGGCCCAGCCGTTGTCGTCGTTTCACGACTGGTCGTCACGGGTGGCACCCACCATCGACTGCACGAGGAACTAACGGTATCGGGCGGTTATTTGCGCGACCAATCCTTCCGACGTGAAGAGAGTGTCACCCTCATCCAGCAGTGGCTTGATGAGGCAAAACCTATCACTGCGAATGCATCCCTATTCGACGTGCTTCGCGTTCGCTTCGACCGTCAGCGAGAGGCCATACTCAAATCGGTCGATGCCCGTTCCAAGGAACGTCTTCGATTCCTGACCAACACACTTGAGACCCGCAAGCAGCAGGAAATCAAAGACATCGGCACCGTGCTCGATGAGCTCGAGAAGGCGATCCAGTTCGAGTTGAAGAAAGAGCAGCAGCCAGAACAGTACACGCTCTTCACCGAGGACGAGCGCATACAACTCCAGCGTGACGTCTCCGCGCTGGAGGCCCGCCTTGCGCGCATTCCCGACGAGCGCCGGATGGAAACTCTTGTCATCGAATCCCGCTACGCCAAACTTAATGACCGCACCTTCCCAGTCGCTGTGATTTTCATCGTTCCTTCATCACTATCTCGGGGATGAAATGATGAAGTGGCAAGAATATCAAGAAGCCGTTGCGGTGCTGTATGAACAAGCTGATGGATTCGGCAACGTCAAACGGAATGTCATGGTGCCAGACAAAATTACTGGTCAGCCACGGCAGATCGACGTACTCATCGAAATCGAAGCCAAGGGTCACTCTCTCAAGCTACTCGTCGACGCAAAATTCCATGCCGATCCCATAGATGTGAAGCAGATCGAGTCCGTTCTCGCACTGGCTGACGCAGTCGGCGCTAACAAGGCCATTATCGTGGCAGCGAACGGTTGGACGGAGCCTGCCGAGAAGAAAGCCGATCATACTGGATGTGATCTTCGTCTTCTTTCTCTAGAGGAAGCCATCGACATTCTCATTCCAGACAAATGGGAAATGTGTCCAAGCTGTCTGCATGATTGCATCGTGCTGGATGACGACGGAGCGTTGATAACGGCGGATGGATTGCTCTTTTGGTGGCTTGCTGGACAGTGCCGCGAATGTAAGTACGCGTTTGCATGGTGCCAAGAATGTGGAATCTATACGGACATCCCGTTTGGAGACAGTGCCACATGTACTTGCGGACATCTCTGGGAAAACAAAAGCGATGGAGTAAATCTGACATTGGCTGAAGAACGGATGGATGGCGAGCCGAATCCTGGAGAGCAAGAGTGACGACCCAGCATCACGAATGGCTCTCGCTCGTCGAGATTTCGGGCCCGTTCCTCGCCATCCCCGTTCTGAAGGAAGCATTCCCGCAAGGTTTAGAAGAGCTCAGCAGCAGTAAGCGCAAGCGACTGCGCCAAGCCTACGATGAGTGGCGTGAGGCGCTGGAAACCGATGATCCGACAGTCACTGATCTTCACGCGGCGTGGATCGACGAAGTCCTATCGCGCGGACTGGAACTGGACGAGGATGGTCGCGGCGATGTGCTCAAACGCAGGGATTGGTGCATTTCGCGTCTGAATGTCGAACTACCTGAGCACGCCATAATGCTCTCGCCAGATTTCGCCATCGTTGGTAACGGCGACAAGCCGCTGATGCTCGTCCACGCTTACGTGCAGAATGCCGATCTTGATACGACCCACAAGCTGGATGGCTGGACCACGACACCTGCAGAACGCATGGTAAGGCTCTGCCGCGCCACGGGCTGCCGTCTCGGACTAGTGACCAACGGCGAACGCTGGATGCTGGTTGATGCGCCCGTGGGCGTGGTCACCACATTCGCCAGCTGGTATGCGCGTATTTGGGCTCAGGAACCCATCACCATCCAATCCTTCGTCCACCTCTTGGGCATCCGGCGCTTCTTCGTAGATGAGTCTGAGCAACTGCCCGCGCTCTTTGATCGCTCGCTCAAATTTCAAGATGAAGTAACCGACGCCTTGGGTGAACAGGTCCGACGTGCGGTCGAAGTGCTCATCCAGTCGCTCGATAAGGCCGATCAAGACCGTGACCGCGAGTTGCTGCGCGGCGTGAAGGAAGCTGAACTCTACGAAGCCGCACTGACGGTGATGATGCGGCTGGTCTTCCTGCTCTCCGCAGAAGAGCGCGGACTGCTGCTTTTAGGCGACGAGCGCTACGAAACCAACTACGCAATCTCGACTCTGCGCATGCAGTTGCGCACGGAATCGGATGAGATTCTGGAACGCCGCTGGGACGCATGGTCGCGTCTGCTGGCCGTCTTCCGCGCAGTGTACGGTGGTATTGAGCACGAAAACTTGCGTCTGCCCGCTCTGGGCGGCTCCCTGTTCGATCCGGATCGTTTCCCTTTCCTCGAAGGCCGCTCCCAAGACTCTGACTGGCGCACCGACGTCGCCAAGCCGCTACCAATCGACAACCGCACCGTCCTACTGCTGCTTGAAGCCATCCAACAATTCCAAGGACGCACGTTGTCCTATCGGGCGCTAGACGTCGAGCAGATCGGCTACGTCTACGAAGGTCTGCTAGAACGCACCGTCAAACGCACCACTGAAGTCACACTGGAGCTCAATGCCACCAAGAGTGCCGAGTCGCCCTGGGTCACGTTAGCCGAACTCGAATCTGCGTGGCTGGATGGTGACGAACACCTGGTCGACCTGCTCCAACAGCGCTCTGGCGGTTCCGCCAGTCGCGTGCGCAATGACCTGAGCAGGTCCGCGGACGATGCGCTCGCCGATCGCCTGCTAACCATCTGCCACGGCGATACGGCACTGCGTGACCGGATCAAACCGTTCGGTCATTTGATACGCACCGATCTATGGGGTTATCCGCTGGTTTACCCCACCGACGCCTTCATCGTCACTACCGGCTCTGACCGGCGCGAGACGGGTGCCCATTACACGCCGAAATCGCTCACCGAGGCCATCGTCGCCGAGACACTCACGCCGATCGTTTACGTCGGCCCAGCAGAAGGTGTGCCGCGCGCGAACTGGTCGCTCAAGTCGCCAGCAGAGCTGCTTAACTTGAAGGTATGCGATCCAGCCATGGGGTCGGGTGCCTTCCTCGTGCAAGTCTGCCGATGGTTGGCCGATCGGCTCGTGGAGGCATGGGTACAGGCAGAGGCGCAGAGTAAGTTGGTAAGCACCGATGGCTTGGTGTTGGATGTCGACGCCAACGAAGAACTGCTGCCACGCGACACCGAGACGCGCACCATCGCTGCCCGCCGCCTTATCGCCGAACGCTGTATCTACGGTGTCGACCTGAATCCGTTGGCAGTCGAACTTGCCAAGCTCTCGATCTGGCTAGTGACCTTGGCCAAGGGGCGCCCCTTCGGCTTTCTTGACCACAACCTACGCTGCGGCGATAGCCTGCTCGGCATCCATCAACTGGAGCAACTGACCCAACTTTCGATGAATCCCACGGGCCGAGGCCAGCTACGCCTCTTTGGCCAGAACATCGAGCAGGCCGTGCGCGATGCCATGGAACTACGCTCGCTCCTCCGCGAGATGCCCATCCGCGACATCCGCGATGTCGAAGCCATGGCGCATCTGGACGTCGATGCGCGTCGTAGACTCGAAGTACCGGAATGCATCGCTGATGCGCTCGTTGGGGAAGCATTCGCATCGAGCGGTAATCTAACAGCATTGGCGAAAACTCTGGCATCGCTGACCATTCAAGCTAGCCAGGTCGTCGACGGTGACAAAAAGGCGCTCGCCTTGATGCGCCGGAGATCGATCGCTGCGCTCTCGACCGATTTGCCCGCCGACAAACCCGCGCGTCGGCCTTTCCATTGGCCACTGGAGTTTCCGGAGGTGTTCGCGCAACAGCGTGATGGCTTCGACGGCATCGTCGGCAATCCACCCTTTCTGGGCGGCCAACGAATCACCGGAGTCGCAGGCACTGCTTTCCGTGATTGGTTGGTCGCGCACATCGCCGAAGGGCGCCGCGGCTCGGCAGACCTAGTCGCTTATTTCTTTCTGCGTACATGGCGCCTGTTGCGCGAAGGCGGCGGTTTTGGGCTGCTCGCGGTCAACACCATCGCCGAAGGCGACACACGACAGGTCGGGCTGGAGGCCATGGTCAGCGCAGGTGCCATTATCCATGCAGCCTACCCGAACGAACCCTGGCCCGGAAAGGCAGCTGTCATCACTAGCCGCGTGCATATCCACAAGGGCGAGTGGCGGGGCGAACGCTCGCTGCTTGGGCGACCGACGCCCTTCATATCGGCATTCCTCTCCGACCGCGAGGAATGGAGTCCGAAGCGCCTGAAAGCCAACGAAGGCATTGCGTATCAAGGTTCCATCGTACTCGGCAAGGGTTTTGTACTCTCCCCTGATGAGGCGGATGGAATGCTGGCCGCTGACACGAAGAATGCCGAGGTGATCCTTCCCTATATCAATGGCGATGACCTCAATTCGGACCCCGAACAGCGGCCGAGCCGTTGGGTGATCAGTTTCTGGGACTGGCCGGAGGAGCGCGCACGCGAATATGAGTTGCCGTGGAAATGGATTGAACATCGGGTCAAGCCTGAACGACAGCGCCGCAACGAGCGTGGCGAATTAGTTCTTCGGAAACCACTGCCTGAGCGTTGGTGGCAGTTTGGTGAGAAGCGACCCGGCCTCTATCACACTGTCGGTCGCGGTCATCGTTTCATGCAGCATCCTGAAGATTGGTCTTCCGATGAGCATGCTCCGGAAAGAGTTTTCTGTCTCTCGCGCCACACGAAATACGTAGCGCCCGTAGTCACACCACCAGACTATGTTTGGTCAGATGCCACGATCGTCTTTTGTTCCGATTCTTTAGCATTTCTAGGAGTTTTGTTTAGCCAAATCCATGAGGCGTGGGTGCGAAAGAATGCATCGCGTCTTGAGAGTCGACTGAGGTACACACCGAGCGATGTACTTGAGACGCTGCCTCTCTGCGCCCTCAACAATCAGCACCTTGCAGATATAGCTTCTCGCTACCAGAGTCATCGGCAAAGCCTTTGTGCAGACTTTGCGCTGGGAATGACCGACATCTACAACCGCTTCCATGCCAACACCGAGCACGATCCTCGCATTGAGAGGCTGCGTGCTGTGCAGCGCGAAATGGACGACGCCGTCGCACGGGCTTATGGCTGGGGCGATATAGATCTCGGTCACGGCTTCCATGAAGTGCCGTATCTACCGGAGAACGACCGCATCCGCTTCACGATATCAGAGACCGCTCGTGTTGAAGTGCTGCGGCGATTGTCTGAATTGAACCGTCAGCGTTACGAGGAAGAAGTCGCCCAAGGCTTGCATGCTAAAAATACTACTCGAATCACATCCAGTGCCCCACGTACCGACCGCGTCGCGAGCTCCGCTCCGAAGCAGCAAGGGATCGACTTCAAAACAGGAACGGTTGCTGCCATAAATGGCATGCCTCAGGCCACGATGATTCTCGGTTTCTTGAGCGCACACGAAGGCTGGCACGCTAAAGTCGACATCCTCGCCGCGACCGGTATCACCGACAGGCAATGGAACACCGTTATCGCCGACCTGATCGCACAGGGCATGATCGGGCGCCAAGGTGAGAAGAGCGGTGCGCGCTATCGTTTCAATGCAGGGGGAGAAAAATGAAAGAGTATCGGCTAAATGTAGACCCACGCATCCTGGAACTGCTCGGACCAAATCTCTACACCAACATCTATTACGTATTGGCAGAGCTGATCTCCAATGCGTATGACGCCGATGCGAAGAACGTTTACATCATCTCCAATAAGGATGACATCCGCGTCGAAGACGACGGGCATGGCATGTCTTACGAAGCCGGTGATATCGCCAGGTACTTGAACGTCGCGGGCGTATCAAGAACCACGGAAGAAGAATCGCATACCAAATCCGGAACGCGCCGCAAGATGGGCCGCAAAGGCGTGGGGAAACTGGCCGCACTCTCAGTCTCGGAAAACGTCGATGTCCTGACAGTCGCCAACGGAGAAAAATCGGGCTTCGTGCTGTCCCGACATCCTGAAAACGGCAATGAATTAAAGGCCATCCCGGACGAAAGCATTGTTTTCGAACGCGTAGAAGACCATGGCTCTGCCATCATCATGCGCCATCCTCAATACCGGCTCCATAAAACGTTAGACGCCGTCAAGCGTAATCTTCTCAAGATATTTCCGTTGGTCGACGCGAATTTTCGGATACACGTCATTCGTGGAACCGAAACAGTAACGATCGACGATTTCGATCGAAGCGTCATGGGCGAGCTAAGCACGCTGATCACACTCGGTGCCAAATTCGCTCCACTGTGTGATCTCGTTCCAGACAGCTATCCCGACAAAAGATCCGAATTAGTTGTGTCACAGGAAGTGAAGACCATGCCGGTCACAATGAAGACCAGCGACGGGAAAGAACACGAATATCCATTGGAAGTTCTTGGCTGGATTGGTACTTACAAAACCACTCGTGGACGAAAGGCGGAAATGACCGACTTTCCAGACAACTTTATTTCTCTGTTCGCCAACGAAAAGATGGGCGAGTTCAACATTCTCCCTATTGTCGGACAGAACAAGCTCAATGAAGTCTATGTCGTCGGACAATTGCATGTCGACCTGTTCGAACTTACAGATCTACCTGATATGGCATTGAGCAATAGGCAAGGATACAAATCTGATGATCCGCGCTATGAGGCCGTACGCGAATACGTGAGAAATGAGCTGCTTGCTGAAATTCTTAAGAAGCGTGAAGCGTTCACCGATATCGTCAATGCCGGCAAAAAGCTCCAAAAGGAAGAGGCTCAAAGGAATGACGAGGCAAAGCTAAGGTTGTCCGTAGATGCCTTTCGCAAAAAGGCCAGCGAAGAAGCGGCCAAGGCGTTAAAAGAACTTGGTGTGAATGTTTCCCGTGAGGCAATGGAGGAGGCGATTTCCAAATCCATCAGTGCCAATAGTCCCGATCTTGGGCTGAAGGCAGCAGTCGATGCCCAGAAGAAGAAAATCCTCATCAGCCAAACTTATCCGGACAAGCCCTTCGCCGACATCATCTACCAGATGCTGGTGTACAACAATGTACCGACCGACGACATCCTGTACACCAACTGCGACGACGAGGCATGTCGTGTGCCGGAGGGCCGTGCCGTCTATGACTATCTCCGAGAGTTTTTCGTTGAAAGCTATTCAACCCAGAAAATCTTCGTGCTCTTTGTGACCAGCGAAAACACGAAAGTCTCTTGGGGTGCTATCACGGAAGTCGGTGCTTCTTGGATCACTCAGATCGATCACAAGATTTTCAACATCCACCCTTTCCGACCAGAACATCCTCTCAACGATGAGGTGCAGTGGCAGAGCACCAACCGAGAGGAACCCACGAGAGGAGACCTGTGGATGATCCGGCTGAACGCGGACGTTTTCTGCCAGAAGGTGGAAGCGATCTGTGATGCGCTGGATTACGGCAAAAAGACGCGTGCACAAAACATGGCCCATTTGGGGACGCTTGTCTCTATCAGGAATGCGTGAGGTTCCATATGTCGGTGAACTTGAACGTTAATGCATGGATTGCCATTGATCGGGGCCTCTGCACCAATTACAGGCTGGCGCCTTACATCCTGCCCATGAAGGGTGACCGCTCTCTGTATCAAGCGATCGCCGAGAACGATTGGGTTCTCGTCCTGAACCCTACCGGAGAAATCGTCCGAGCCGGGCGTGTGTTGCGGATTCGCTCCGATCTCGAAACCACCACGCTCTTCTTCGATCGGCTTGTCTCCGCTGATACCCCTGTTCCAGTCGCCGCCGTCTCGCTTGCTCCACCATCTTCGGGAGACGTCAATCGCCTCCAGTGGGATGAGTTTGGTGCGGCCTTAGTCACGGCACTACACCAGACCATCGGCGGCGCATCGGCGATCGATGATCGCGTATACATTCGTGAACTCTTGCAACTGGCCGTGGTGGATGATTTGCTCGGTCCGGCAGGTGGCCCTCGCGAGCGCATCGTGGACATGAGCGTGCGCGACCGCTACCTGGTCGGCAAGCTGGCGCCACGCGACGCAGCTCAAGGTGGAATCGAAGGGCTGGAAGGCCCCCTGGCCGGGGAAGAGACAGAAGAACCCAGTGATCCGAAGGCACCTGGTCAGCACGAGCCCGGCGCCGAATTCGGAACGGCCACTGGGCGAGTAGAGCCTGAATCGGATGCCGCGGACGAAATCGACGCCGCCAGTAATCAATCGCTCGTGCCGAGCAGCTTTGGCTTCACCTTCTGTGTCGACGGCAACACCGAGCGTATTGAAGTCGAGGCACGTTGGGGTTGCTACGAGCGCGTTCCCAATAAGGAACACGACCTAACCAAACCCAATGGACAGAAGGTCAAGGTGTGGCAGCGCGTACCCTGTGGCGGGAAATTGGTGCTACCTCTCAGCGAAGGTGTGATCACTCACCAGGCACCGGACGAGAATCGTCCGGCAATCCGGATACAAGGCTCCGTCCGTGCCAAGAACTCCAATGGAGACCGCCTGGTAACGCTGTTCCTAATCAATGCACAAGAGGAGCCCGCCACCAATCGCGACAGTGCCTGGGTATTTCAGCCAGAGTTGATCGTTCGTGCGGAGGCAAGTGCATCTGAAAACGCTATCTTTCGCCGCCGTCCTGTACTGGATGTTGATGGCATGGATCCCGAACGTGAATCGCTGGAAATGATCTATCGGAATCGCGTGGAATTCGCAGTCGGGCATGGTGTCGCCGTCCACGCCATGACGGCTGACGACGTGACGCTGGCGACCGAAGTGCGTACCACCGTCCTTCCGCAGTACGAAGTGCAGGTCACGGAAACGCCAGGCCTTGATCCCGCAGACCGCCCAGAAATGAAGGTGATGGTGGAAAGTGGCTTGCTCGATATGCAGCGTCTCGCCACGCTGGATGTTGCCCAGTTGGTCGACGCTCTAAACGTGCTGACCAAGGACTATGCTGCGTGGATCACCGAACAGCGTAACCGGGTCGGCAAGGACGTCAGCGGATATGACGCTCCCGCACGACAGGCCATGGATCGATGCCAGGAAATCCAGGCACGTTTACAGCAGGGCATCGATACGCTGAAGAACGACGAAAAAGCCCTCGCAGCTTTCCGTTTTTCCAATCGGGCAATGGCAGTCCAACGTGTGCGCAGCCAGTACGCGTTGGAAGTCCGTCGAGGCCAGGGTGTTAGCGTCGATCAGTTCGATTTTCCGAAAAACCGTAGCTGGCGTCCATTCCAGTTGGCGTTCTTGCTGCTGTCGATCCCATCCCTCGCCGACCCTATGCATCCGGACCGCGTGCTTCCTATGGAAGCCCATGCCGACCTTTTGTGGTTCCCCACTGGTGGCGGCAAGACCGAAGCCTATTTAGGTGTGGCGGCGTTCACCATGGCGATCCGACGCCTGCAAGGCAAGCTTGGCGGGTACGATGGTTCTCGTGGGCTAGCAGTGATCATGCGCTACACCCTGCGCTTGTTGACCTTGCAGCAATTTCAGCGCGCGACCGCACTTATCTGCGCAATGGAGGTGTTGCGGCGCGAGGCACTGGCTGGTGGCGACTCGTCACTGGGTATCCAACCTTTCACCATCGGCCTTTGGGTCGGCAACAAGGTGACGCCAGGCACGACCGAAGACAGTCATCGGGCCATTGAGGACATCCGCAATCCTGATAAGCACCATGCGGGAGCAGCATCTCCTGCGCAATTGACCAGTTGCCCTTGGTGCGGTTCTGACATAGCGCCGGGACGGGACGTGGAAGTCGACAAAAGTCACGGACGCACCTTTGTCTATTGCGGCGACAAGAAGGGGCGCTGCGATTTCTCACGTGGTAAGTCGGGCAAGTTGCCGCATCCAGGCATCCCAGTACTCGTGGTGGATGAAGAGATCTACCACCGCCCACCGACGATGATGATTGCCACCGTCGACAAGTTCGCCATGATGGCGTGGCGTGGCCAGGTGCGCACGCTGTTCGGTCGAGTGAGCCAAGAGTGCGAGCGACACGGTCTGCTCTGGCATGGGGCTGACTGCTGTACCGGCAATCATCAGGCCAGGAAAGGCCTGTCCGCAGTCAAGGTTAAGAAAGTAGCGCCGATCCGGCCACCCGATCTAATCATCCAGGACGAGTTCCATCTCATCAGTGGCCCGCTTGGCACGATGGTCGGCTTGTATGAGTCCGCCGTTGATGAACTATGTGGATGGCCTCTTGAGGGCAAGGTAGTCAAGCCAAAGATCGTCGCATCCACGGCGACGGTGCGCAAAGCCAAAGAGCAGGTAAACAACGTTTTCATGCGACGCGTGTCGGTGTTCCCGCCACACGGGTTGGACGTGGAAGACAATTATTTTTCGGTTCAACGCCCGATCGAAGAAAGGGCTGGACGCCGCTATCTTGGCGTCTGCTCCCCCGGCAGTTCGCGACCTGCGATGCTGATCCGCGTCTACACCGCCTTCCTCACCGCGGCGCAGTCCTTGTTTGATCACTTCGGCGATCCCGCCGATCCGTACATGACGATGGTCGGTTATTTCAATTCCTTGCGTGAGTTGGGTGGTATGCGGCGTTTAGCCGAAGACGATGTACAAACGCGTTCTTACCGCGTACAGATGAGCATGGTTGAGCGGCCCGCGCTCGCCCAGCGTAGTGTCAACATTGTCCGAGAACTGACTTCCCGCGTTTCGAGTCAGGATATTCCGAAGTACCTCGATGATCTGGAGGTGAAGTTCAGGGCCGAACTTGATACGGAAAAAGGGAAGTACGTGACGAAGTGGCATGAAGGTGACACGCACTCAATTGATGTTGTGCTTGCAACGAACATGCTATCGGTCGGAGTGGACGTGAATCGACTCGGCCTGATGGCGGTGAATGGTCAGCCAAAAGGGACGGCGGAATATATCCAAGCCACCAGTCGTGTGGGTCGATCCTTCCCCGGCTTGGTTTGCACGGTGCTCACATGGGCACGACCACGTGACCTCTCTCACTACGAAACGTTCGAGCACTACCACGCAACTTTCTACAAGCATGTGGAAGCTCAGTCGGTGACACCTTTCTCACCGCGCGCAATGGATCGCGGCCTGACCGGTGCACTCTTGAGTCTGATGCGACTGGAAAACGATGCCTTCAGTCCGAACGAAGGTGCTGGCAAGTTGGACAAGTCCAATCAAACCGAGATCACCGATGCAATCGACGTGCTGGTGCAGCGGGCTTGGAATGTCAGCGAAACGTCCAGCATCAAGAATCTTTCCGAGCGTGAACTGAAAGAGCGTGCGGATGAGTGGGCGAAGGAGGCTGGCCGAGGCGGCCGCATCCTCGGCTACGAGAAACGTGGAAACGAAAAGGACAAGATGGTCGCCCTGATCAAGTCACCGGGCATCCAGGCTTGGGATAACTGGACCGTTCCGATGTCGATGCGCGAAGTGGAGCCAGGTGTCCGCCTCATCATGAATACGGGTCATATCTCGGATGATCATGGTTGGAAGCCTCGTCCATTGCCACAGGATGAGGATCAAGCATGAGCAACCAGACACCCGTCGGAGAAGTGCGCCCGAGCCAACTCCTCTGGACATACGGGCCAGGCGCACTGATTGATCTGCCCAACCTTTCAGTGGTGACACTAGGCATTGATCAATGGGAGAAAGACAGATGTCAGCCCATTCAAGAGCCGCGCTTACTAGCCGCAGTAAGAAAGGTTCTCGGACCGCAAGTGGATAGCTTGCGGATGCCACCGTTTCAGAAGAGTGAACTCGTCGATCCGTGGTCGGCGGAAGCGAACATCGGTGTCCCCGTTCGCCCATTCCCGCGCTGGATGCGCTGTGTGAAATGCGGTCTATTATCACCCTTCGACGCGAGGCTATTCGAGATCAAGGAAAGCCGCTTTCGTCCCGAGCGAACGCGGTTTGTCCATAAAGGGTGCCGTGGTTCAAAAGGAGACCAGCCCGCGAGAGATGCCGATGCGGTTCCGGCACGTTTCCTTTTGGCGTGCCGCAACGGCCACCTCGATGACTTCCCCTGGCACTACTTCGTTCATAGGGGTAACAGTTCGTGCAAAGGAACACTGCGCTTTTTCGAGAGCGGAGCTTCATTGCAGACTGAGAACCTGTGGGTGAAATGTGATACCTGCGGCGCATCGCGCAGCATGGCGCATGCCTTCGGCAAGGTAGGGATAGAAAACTTGCCGAGTTGCAGAGGTCGACATCCCCATCTAGATCACTTTGATGAAGAGTGTGACGCGGAGGCCCGTGCAGTTCTGCTCGGCGCTACGAATAGCTGGTTCCCGATCACACTGTCGGCGCTCGCCATTCCACGGGCGAAAGATCCGCTCGGTCAACTGATTCAGGACGGTTGGGAGTTTTTTGGAGATCTAGATTCCGAAGCCGCGGTCTCCGTGGTAGTGAAAACCTTGCAGAAAATTGGAGCCTTGCCGGGCATAGATAAGTATCCAGCGTCCGTTATATGGTCGGCCATCGAAACCAATCGCCGCACCGTTGGACAGGAAATTGTCGGGGAGGCCGACATCAAGGGGCCAGAGTGGGAAGTGCTGACGGCAGCCAACCCGCCTGTGGACTATCCGAACTTCATGAGTAAGAAGGTCGCCATACCCGCGGGCTTTGAGAAGCACATCGGCAGGGTGCTACTTCTTGAGAGACTTCGCGAGGTCAATGCCTTGCTGGGTTTCACACGCGTGGAGGCTCCCGAAGAAGCGAGCGACCCGAACGAGCGGCCTCAGATGGCCAGCCTTGCTCGTCGCAAGTTGAATTGGGTTCCCGCAAATCAGGTACATGGCGAGGGCATCTTCATCCAGTTTGAAGAAGAAGCGCTTCGGACATGGGAAGCGCTTCGGGGTGTCAGGCATGTCGATAAGATGCTCCATAGCGGACACAGTGGATGGCGCAACTCCCGCCACCTTGATCCAAACGAAGGCTACCCGGGTGTCCGATATGCCATGCTCCATACGCTCTCACATTTGTTGATTCGGGAGCTGGCGCTTGAATGCGGATATAACGCGGCGAGTATCCGCGAACGGATTTACGCTGATACTTCGGGCGTGAATCCCCAAGCAGGCATCCTCATATACACGGCGGCAGCCGATTCCGACGGAACGCTGGGCGGCCTCGTCGACCTAGGCAAGCCGGAAAACCTCGGTCGACTGCTTCTGCAGGCGCTGAATAGATCTAAGATTTGCTCGTCAGATCCGCTCTGCTCCGAGCACGATCCAGGAAAAGACCGCTCGCTCCACGCCGCAGCTTGCCATGCATGCAGTCTGGTTGCGGAGACTTCTTGTGAGCGGGGTAACCGCTATCTGGACCGCTCACTATTGGTGCCGACCCTTGAGCGAGGAGACGCGGCATTTTTTGCGGCGCTGTGACATGAGAGATTTGCTGGATGCCATCACAAACCTGGTCAGCCTCATTTCGCCAGACAAAGCTCAAGCGCTAGCGATCAGAATTCGTAAGATCAAGGAAGGGACGTCGAAGACTTCGTTATCGGATGCCGTGGGCACACCGATGGCCAAGGCTGTCCTTGATCAGCTTATTAATACATGGCAGGCCACGTCTATCAGCTCCGATGAGTTGGCATCAATGCTACTTGCAGCCAGCCATACATTTGAAAGCGTAACGAGGCATCAGTCCATCGAACTTGTTTGGACGGGCCCGACGACACCATTCGTTTCCGCCCGCCGAACGGAACAGGCCTTGCTACAAGTTATCAACGTTGCCAAGGAAACATTGTTTATAACCAGCTTCGTTGCACACGATGTCATGACAATTGTGGATGGCTTAAATGAAGCAAGTAATCGTGGAGTGGAAATCTCCATGCTTCTTGAATCGTCACAAGACCATGGCGGAAGTATTTCCTTTGATGCCATTGCAAAGATGCGAACACTGGTTCCCTCTGCAAAACTCTACGCATGGATGAAAAAAGACCCGCCGTTCGCGAATGGCCGCGTTCATGCCAAGGTTGCGGTTGCCGACGGTGATGCCTGCTTCATCACGAGCGCAAATCTGACTGGCCATGCAATGGAGCAAAACATGGAAGCAGGCGTGCTTATTTCACATGGTTTTGTACCAGAGGTGCTTCGTGATCACCTGCAATCACTAGTTGATATGACCATAGTAGTTAAAGTTTAGGCTCTCGCTTTTATGCGCCTATAAATGACTGAATGCCATGATTAAGCGAGCGGACGTGGTGATGAAGCTTTCCGGAGACATTTAAAAGCTCCATGGTTCGGAGCATTTGTAGCTCCCCAATTCGTTAAATCTGCATGTTTGTTCACGTGCATCACATCCCTTACGGCATTTCGATGCTCTCATGTAGCAATTGATTAATCTCTTTCAGACTTTGCGGCGAAAGATCTCCATGGCTATCCTGCGATGATGGACTTCGCATCTTTACCAATCACTGCATGCTCTTGCGTATGACTTTTTAGACGGCCTTCATGATGACGTCTCCTTGTGACTCACACCATCCTCGACCGATGCTATGACTACGTGATATCAGTAATTTCTTACTGGCGAAGGCATAACTATATGGTCAAGGCTTAGTTACTCAATGGAAAGATAGTCGTAGATAACTGGCGTCTGAAAGCTGGACTTGCTTACTGGCCTAAAGGCATCCGTCAACTATACGTTTCTTATCCAAAGCATCGAAGTCAGCACAGTTTGGCCATCTTGGCAGCCAGCAAGGAGCAATCCTTGCTGGCTTTTTTACCATTAAGGATGCTAACCATGGATCAGATGCACTTTGGCATTTCATCATTGAAGCGTGGCACGATGTCCCACCACATTCGATACATCATGCGCAGTGGCACATTTTCTGAGCGCGATGATTTTGTAGGCTGGGGCTACGACAACCTCCCAAGATGGGCTCGACATGAGCCCGAGGCGTTCTTCCTTGCATCGGATAAGCACGAGCGTGCAAACAGTCCAGCATGCATCTCGGTAGTCATTGGCCTGCCAAATTGCTTGAATCGGGAACAGAACATGCAGTTGGCGTCGACTGTCATGGACTCCATCGCGACTGGCCGGCCTTACCTCTTTGCTTTCCATGAAAACATCTCATCGGTCTCAGGTGTTCCATACCCTCATATCCACGGGATGCTATCAGGGCGCGTCGATGACGGTATCGAACGTTCGCCGGAACAAACCTTTCGCCGGTTCAATGCTGCCCATCCCGAGTTAGGTGGTAACAGGAAGATTGGCTCTGGGCTGAAGCCATCTGAGATCAAGAATTCGACTATCGAAATGCGTCGCATCATTGCCGAAACGATCAACAACGCGCTTCGGTATCACGGATTCCATGATCGCCTGATTGACCATCGTACGCTGCGCGAGCAGGGGATCTACCGTGAGCCAGCTCCTTACTTGGGACCAGGTCAGCTCCGGAAACTGAGACGGCAAGGGAATAACCATTACCGCGGTAGGCGTATTCAGCCGGATGACAACGTGTCGCTAGAATCGTCAGGTCAATGGCGGGTGTAACGCCCTCCTACGTGCATTCAGCAATATGTTGATCTGATCCACCATGAGAGCGCGTCAAGATCGGGCTAAAGAGTCCAGCCTTGCTGTAGCTGTTGACGCACGATCCGAACACGGTGATCAATGCCACTGTCCGGATTCCTCTGCTCACCAATATAGATGTAGGAGTGCATGTCATTGGGTTGCCATTGCTTCTGGTCCGCGAATTCGGCACCAAGCCCGCGGATGCCCTGCCAGGTGGTGTCCTGCCATGTGCCGATGCCTACATGGGTCGCCCGGAGCGGGTGGCCCTTACCCCAAACATGCACCTGAGGGCCACCATGCATATATAAGGTGATTAACGCCTCTACGGCCGGCCGATGAGCCCACCCCTCACGCAGGTGCCCATCCAGCAGGAGGGGATCGAGGATGTCGACCAACAGATCCCGAAACCGCCGGGCGCGGGCTTTATCTTCTTCAATGAGGGCTGTCATGAGGGGCCGTCGGCTTCGTCCTGTTAGCGTAAGATAAGGTCAGACAGGGAGGGAATACAGGGGCTTTATGCTGATCCGTGGAAGAGAGCCGTCAAGCTGCTTTGGGCTGGCCGGCACGGACGAGAATGCCGGGACCGCCGCCGTTGCATGGTGCATTGAACATGTGTTGCCGTTCCGCAAGCAGGTGCTGGCGCTGATGGGGTGTGACCCGGAACCGGATCTGTCCGTCGCAAGCCAAGTCTTCGGGACAGATAAAGGGTTTACCGACATCGAGCTGGTCGGTAAGGCCTGCCACGTGATCATTGAAGCAAAGTTGGGTTGGCAAGTGCCTGGACTCCAGCAGCTCAAACGGTATGCACCCCGGCTTCGCTCTTCTGGCGCCCGACGTCAGCTCCTAGTTTCACTCAGCGCCGCCGATTCGTCTTGGGCGATCAGGCAACTGCCCGGGAACGTCACCGGGATACCGGTCACGCATCTGTCCTGGAACGCGCTATCGGATGCCGCGAGGCGTGCACATTCCAGCACCCGAAGCCCCACCGATCGGGCATGGCTCGAACAACTTCTGCATCACCTTCAGGGATACGGCATGACCTCAAACATTTTCGACGCCCGCGCCTATGTGGTGTCCCTGACGCGCGATCGCATCCGCCCTACGCATCCCTACACATGGACCGACGTCGTCGAAAAGGACAGTACGTATTTTCATCCGGTTGGCGTGCGGGGGTGGCCTGTGATTCCGCCCCGATATGTCGGCTTCCGCTACCGCGCCGAGTTTCAAAGCGTGCATTTCGTGACCGGGGTGAAGACTGTCGACCGGCTGCAGGATCTCAATCCGTTGTGGCCGGACACGGATTCGCCGCAATTTGTTTATACGCTTGGCCCACCCATGGTGCCTCGCGCCCGCATGCCGCTGGGGAAAATTTACAACAACAGCCGGCACACCATCGCGCTTGATATCTTGCTTTCCGGAAGTGCCGACACATTTGAGGAAGCGATCGTGCAAATGCGCGAGCGTGTAGCCGCGGCTGGCGAATAGGCCTGCATCGCCCCGCCCGCTCCTGAGTGTTGAAGGCGCGCGTCCGTGTGAGGATCCTGATGCCCCCCCAAGAATCCATGCGACGATGCGACAATCGCATATGTCGCACGATTGGAGGGGGTGACAATTTGGAATTGCCGATGCTCAATATAAAAAGCGCACTTCCGAAGTGGGCGGGCTAAATCCCGCGAGCAGACCTGGCCACCCCGAAAGGGTGGCCAGGTCCGTTGGGCTCTACGCGTTGGGAAAGCTGATGAGATTCCTGAAGTTGATGTGTACCGCGTTGCCGCGGCGATGCAATTGGACTTTGCCTTGTTGCTCCAGATAGATCAGAGCGGGTAAGAGGTTGGCGTCTACCTTCAGCTCATCGGATGTATTGGAGTGGTGGAGGTGATCCAACTCCACCGACGTCCAGTTCTTCTTCACGTACTTCCGGAGGAAATGCGTCTCCATTTGCTCCGCGTGACGTGGAACCTTAGGCACCGCCCTGACTAGAGAGAACTGATTGCAGTATTCCTCAAGGTGATAACGGATAATGTTGATGGCGTTCTCCATCGTTTCTGCCGTGATCTTGGTCTCCTTGGCCATATAGGCATAATTGGCCGCTAGACGAGCCGCATGTTCAGCCGCTTTGGATGCGAAATCCTTCACATCATCCAGGTTATTGCCGGCCTTCATGCGCTCGTTCATTTCATTGGCAAAGGTGGTGTATCGTGCGCTTGCGCCGGAGTCCATCTCGACGATCACAGGCTCCGTAATGCCATCCGCCATGCGTTTCATGAACTCGTCGATCAGATCTGCGATCATCGCGTTGAACTTGTCAAGGCCGTCCATTGAAATCGAGTCCGGATCGTTCGGATAGACCTTGTCTTGCACAACGGGCGGGAAGGCGATGAGATAGCGCGCCCAAGCGCCTACAGATCCAGCAACATCGCCATGAAGACCACAGAAGTCATTGAAAATTGTGGGCTGTGACATGAGCAATACGCCAGCACGTGGATTGACAGCATTGATACGCCCAGAACCCTTGCGGGTGACCGGGATCGTACTGCCGTCCCATGCCAAGTTGAGGTAACCAAAGTACTGGTAGAGGTAGTTGAAAGTGATGATTGCCTCATCTGTCGTGACTGCAACGGATTGGCGGTCCCCATCGAGGCGTTCGATAAAAGCCGCCCCAGTCGTGTCCGCGATGAGCATGCTCATGCTGCGAGGCACTATGGGCTCGCTTTGCACAAGCTTATTCAATTCGTCGCGGAGGTGACCGTAGTACTCGCCTTTCAGTTGAAGCTCATGAATCGAGTTGATGAGCTTGGTTTGCTGCTTAGTCCAGATACGATGCAGGCTTTTGAATTCCATTTCTGCCTTTGCATCCAAGGCTACAAAGGTCGCCTCTCGCTCCAACAATGACGGCGTAAATGCACCATAGCCCGTGCTCTTTCCTGTGCCAGAATCGCCAAGAATCAAGAAGAACAGGCAAGTGGGTCGCAAACGACCGCCGGGAAGCTTAACCATCAGAAATCGCTGCAAGGCAATCGACAGCACTGCATTCGCCACAGAAGCGCACATGGCAGGTTGAATTTGATGACGCTCTGATACGCACTGGACCGCCTTGTGTATGCAATCCGGGAGGCTGGCTACCGGATAAGAGATGACCGCGGGGGTACGGTCAGCTTCCTTGAGGTAGCGGCGAGCATTGAAACCGCTCATGGTGCCATCTCCGCATGCGAATGGAGGTCGTCCATGCCGGCAATGACCATTGCATTGCCCAAGTCACTCGCCGGCATGCTTATTGCGCATGCCGGCGAGTCGATTGAGACGTATGCATAAGAGGCCATCAGAGAAGCCCTGCTGAAGATCGTCATGCTTCCAACTCCTCTGCGGTATCGATGACATCGGACGGCTGACCTCGTTTATCGGAGCGGTCTTGCTCTTTGTGTTTCAGCGGCTGTCCACACGTTACGCAACAAATGCGCTCCCCATGCTCATCACGCACGGCCTGTTCAGCCTTGAAAAGCTTCGTAAACGTTGCATGGTGGAGTTCAAGGCCACTCTGCTTGAGAAGTTCGAGAATCTGGCGAGGGGTATTGCCACGCGCAATTGCAGTAGCAACGTGCACATGAACACGTGAGTACTTGTCGCGCAGCAGCGTATCTTCGTCCGGCTCAAGCCCCTGGAGCTTGAGGATAAGATCCCCAAGAGTGCGATCGGATGCATTTGCAAAGGAGTCAGACATTGCGGTGCTCCTTGTTGGGCAGGCTGTTGGTCCCTGCGTTGCCGATACCGTTAGCGCGCGCTGTCATACGGGCGAGCCAATGATCGATATCGCTCGTAAGCCATGCCTTCTTACCGGCCTTGATGATCGGATCCGGCAAGATTTTCCACGGCCACGGGGGAGACTTGGCGTTCTCGATCTTCAAGCCATGCACGTCGAACATTGGAACGAGACCCTTTTCATAGGCCCAAGAGTTTGAGCGATTGATGCGCTTGAGGATGTCGTCAAGCGAGCTGAGATGGGACGGGAAGCTCGGTGCGTGGATGCCGAGATGGTCAGCAATAGCCATACGAGGTGTTGGCGTGTGGCCGAACATAACAGGAGCTGCGGATGTCGTTGAGGGATTCATCATCATTCGAAGCCCCCCACGGTACGAAGCCGCGCCGAGATGTTGCTGATGGGCAGGTTAGCCATCAGCTTTTGACGATGGACACGATGCGTTCCGAGGTACGGCAACGCAACATTGGGGAGATCACTAGGGGTCATGCTTGGCCTTCTGAGGTGTCACTGCGGGTGGTGCAGCGACGTCAAATTGAAGGAAAGCCAAGAATGCGTGTAGGAATACAGTTGTAAGGCTTGACAATGCCCTGCTTTGCTGATCTATGGATCAGCCGGATTGGATCTAATTATCACTAGGCGGCTCATACGGGAAGATAGGTTCTATTAGCAGGGGATTGTGCTTGTCCCAAAGGCTAATTGAGGGCTTGGGGGCACCGTATGCGGCATTCTCGGGGCGAATCAGCGTCATGGCGGCATCAGCGTCATTACCCCTGATGCCTCGAATACGAAGGTAAGCCTCAATATCCGCGTTCTTAGGATAAGTGGAGGTATCTTTTAGGCTAACGTGCGGAGGGGACCAAAACAGCTTGGCTGCAGCAAGAAGAATAAGAAGCTCTGGTGCAAGGTATTCATGCCCGGATAGTTTGCCTTCACCGCTCATCTGTTCGCGCGCATACAGCGGTTCAATAAATCGGTATGCAGCGTCAAGCTGATCCTTCGTAACACCTCTCTTCTTTTTTCTGCTCTTGAAGAGTTTGCGAAATTCAGCATTCTTAAGAGCCTCGCGCACCTTGCTTTGCTTCGCTGAGTGATCATGCGGATTATCGAGCGGCCTTTTTTGCCAGAAGCGCTCGCTGGTCTCTATCAGATGAATGAGCTTGGCTGAAATGTAAGGTGGTTTTTCGACGACAAGGTGATCTTTCCAGATCTCACTGTCCGCATAGTCGGCTTCTTCGTCCGGACTGGTAAAGAGGTCATGTAAAAAATTGTCAGAATCGATAATGCCAAGGAAATCCTCAACGTCTTCCCGGCAAACGCAAAGGGACGAGAGCGTTATGTTTAACTCGATAGGTTGTGGGTATCCTTTTTCCGCATCCAGAAAAAAGTTCGTTTCCGCCGGGTAGCAGGCCACCCGCCAGTCTTCAGGGTTGTCTATACCAGGATAGTGATTCTCGGGGCCGTGCCTTGGATCTGGATACTCCATTTCATAGCGGTCAAAACGCCTTCTAAGCACTGCCGGAAAAAGGCTCTGTCTTACTTTTCCATCCCGCCTGATTGCTTCGCAATCCTCCGGATTGAGAAAGAAGCCAATAATACCCTTATCAAATAAAACTGAGGCGCCGACCTCCGAACGATTTGGAAGTGACATCACTGAATCAGGTAGATTCAAATGAGATGGCGCAATGAAGCCCTTATGTACGGAAACAGTTATGGTGTTGCGCTGAGGTGCGGGGATATGTATCGAGAACTGCCGTATCGGATTAGGTTTATGGGTTATTGTGAATATCCGGAGATAGCGTTGAGCAGCAAAATAGAGAATTGACTCAACGGGCAGGTTCAGTGCATCTTCAAAGCGGCCAATCGAAATGTAAGCTTCCGAAAAGGCGGGATGTGGCGGGCGCTTTGCTTCAGCAAATTTGTTCCCGTACTCTTGCCGCCACCTATTGAAGTCTTCCTCATCGAAGCCGTACTCGGCTTCAAGTTTTTCGATGGTCTTCTTGCCTGCCGCCACCAGATTGAGTGCAATGTGCTCATCTTTGGTGAATTTTCGCTTTGGCACGTTCGTCCTTTAGTTAACAGACTTCACTAGTCTTTCTTCGGAATCGCCCAGGTGTCGGCGCTCGATGTCATCTAGTATAAATTCTCGTCCCCAAGCGCATTCCTGGATGCTCAGTGGTTCGCCTGCATGAACGTTTCCGAAAACGGAACACGCAGCAGGGCGCGCAATCGGCCTTAGTCGGAAAGGAGCGCCTGCGAAAAGTGAGTAAGATTGCGAGTAACACTCGCACATTTACAATTAAAAATATAATTAATTCAATCTGTTAGACTAACTATTCGAATGATGGTGGGCCACCACTTAAGCATCCAGCGACGTCCATTGTTGGTGATGCCAGCAATAACTGTCAGTTTTGACACTTTCTACTGGTAAATGCACTGACAGTTTCTAGTAGTAGCCCGGGGCGAGGGATCGCTCACCCAACCAAAGCTCAGCCTACAGGGATCGGGCGCGGAACAAAGAGCAAAATGCCTGTATCAGAGAATTGGACGCCACCGGTCCGTTTGATAGCATGACTCTGTGCAAGCCACCTTCAAATCTTAGCCCTTTACGGCCGCCAAATTTCAAAGTGTTGTTATCATTCGAGACACAAAGGATTAGGTCTCTATGCGAAAGCGGAAGCGCCGCAACCAAAGCCTTTGGTGCCGAATCGGCACTGGCTCTTCGTAATCGATTGGCGGATCTTAGAGCAGCGGAATCGCTGGAAGAGCTTGTCGCCTGCGACCTAAAGGCCAGCTCTGATTATCCTGATCACTTAGAGATCAACACTGGAAGCGGCTTAAGGCTCATCTTCAAGGCTCTTTCAGATGAACTTCAGGACGTTACGCTCGATGAATCTCGGCAGGCGGTTCGAATCAGGTTAGTGGCGATTGCAGGAGATCGAAATGTCTAATGCCTCATTCGCACCTCGGTGGGTATCGTCACCCGGTAACACCATTACTGAAGCCTTAGAGCGGAAGGGCGTTTCAGTTCGCGAGTTCGCCAGGGACTTGGGTACTTCAGAGAAAGATGCTCGGAGCCTCCTTAATGGCGTATTGACCATTAACATGGATCTGGCACAGAACTTGGCGAGGGTAATTGGATCGACGCCAGCGTTCTGGATTCGGCGCGAACATCTTTATCGGCAGGAAGTGGAGCGGCTGATCGAACCAGGCCAGAGATGGCTCGACGATCTTCCACTCAGTGACATGATGAGGCTTGGCTGGATTCCTCGGGTGACTTCTGCTGCTGACCGCGTGAGCGCTTGCCTAGATTTTTTTGATGTTTCAGATGTAGCGAACTGGCACAAGAAGTACAACAACACTCTTAACAGAATCGCATTCAAAACGTCTAACTCGTTCGATTCCAATCCTGGTGCTGTAACTGCCTGGATCAGACGCGCAGAGATCTTAGCTGAGGACCTAGAGTGCTCTGAATGGAACGAGGCAAAATTCTTGGAAACCCTCCAAGAAATTCGCGAACTCACTCGATTGAAGAGTCCTTCGGACTTTATTCCTGAACTCCAAAGGCGCTGCGCGGCTGCAGGCGTTGCTGTTGTCGTGACCCGCGCACCGACAGGCTGTCGCGCCAGTGGCGCAACAAAATTTCTCGGAAGCGGAAATCCGTTAATCTTACTAAGCTTCCGCCATCTATCAGAAGATCACTTTTGGTTCGCCTTTTTCCATGAGGCTGGTCATGTCGTGCTTCATGGAAAAAACGGGTTATTTGTAGAGGGTGCCGGCACCGTAAGTACACCCAACGAAAGCGAAGCAAATGCTTTTGCCGAAAAAACCTTGATCCCAGATAAGTATCAGTCTGAGCTTGTCAGTCTTACGCTCAACAAATTAGCGATTGCGCGATTTGCACGTAAGGTGGGTGTATCTGCTGGCGTAGTAGTGGGACAACTGCAACACCGTGGCATTATTGCTCACAGTCGTCTGAACTTTTTGAAGCGCCGCTTTCGGTGGACAATCTGAGCAATCAGCCCCGAAAGGGAACAAAGTTACTGGGATTCTTCTGCCAATTGCATACTGCGTCTTCCAGGACGTCCATGCGTACTTGGATAGCATTTCCAAGTTCAACGAGCTTTCTGTCTAGGACGGTAGCTGAAGTTCTGCTCTTTTTGTCGCCATCGAATAGCAAATGAGCTCCTGCAAGGGGGCCGGTAGCCCCAATGAGGTGAGGAGAATCTGGAATTAGTGAAGCCAGGCCGACTTTACCAATCATTGTTAGATAATCGAATCGCCCAGTTCGACCAAACGTGTCTACGGCGGTCATGGATTCAAATAAAATTTCAAAGGCAGCCATAGGATTTTGATTTGCTTGTTGCAAAGCATGATCAAATAGGTCTTTGTGGGTTCCTCTTTCATTTACCCAGGTCACATAAGTCTCAACCGCTGAACCTGCAGCGTGGGGCTTGGTGCCTGACAAAGAAAGATACTTTCGATGATTACCGACCTTTCTTTGAATCCCCGCTTGGTGAGCTTCTAGCCATTGCCGGAAAAGCATTGGGTCGTTCTGCACACGCTGAAAGCTCCAGATGTTCCTGTCACCAAGCGCTCCATAGATCTGGGCAGTTGTGACCCATCCGGCATGTAGATGTTTACCAATTAACGTACTCAAGAAGACTAACCAACATGCTTCGTCGTGATCACGTCCTTCCTTGACATACATGATGGCCGCTCGAATGGGATCAAATAGATCGCTGTGGGGATTCGCCCGGAGTGACGAAATGCCTCTTAATCTGACTGACTCTACGAATTTCACCCGGCGCAAACTTTCGACGATCTGCTCGAGGAATGCATCCTCGTGCGCCCCTTGAACTAAGCCTCGTAAAGGTCCATGGTCGACGATGTAATGGCGGAGAAGTGGCCGAATCTGATTAATTAGCGCAATATCTCCGCGACGCATTCAATGCACTCCTGATTTTTTGGCAATCCAGCTACTAATCTCGGCCCTGACCATCCTAGTCACACCGAAACTACTTTGAATGTTGTGATTAAATCCAAGGATGAGAAGCTCAATGGGTAACTTCGTATTGCCGATTGTTTTAACTCGACCTTCATACGAAAAACCTCGTACGTTTTGCGACGCAATACGCCGCAGATCCCAGCTCGGTTGATAAATCTCCTTCAGCTTAACGCCACTAAGCTGCTCGAAACCTCGAACCACAGAAGTTCCGTTCAAAACTAGTACTCGAACCTTCGAGCCTCTGAGGAGATTGCCTAAGCTATTACCCGCCAACTCGAGAAGAATGGATCTTTGTGCAAGGGAAAGAGCCATCCATTTTTCACCCGTTGCAAACGGAATTAGATCCAAATGGCAGGCTCTTGTACGCGATTTGCTGTAGTACGAAGGACCAGATTTTGCAACGATCTCGTCTAGCCGTTTGAACCACGTGTCGTATGGGTTGTTTTCGAAGTAGTTTCGACATGATTCGGCAATCATGTCTATGTGATTGTCTCGAACCTTCGACCAACACCTAAGCCCCAACGAGTCCAACGTATGAAAACGCCTGTGTTTCCCAGTGAGTTCGTTGCCATGAGCATCAACAAATTCTCGGTTGCTAGGATTTAGTCCAAGGGTAGCGAGAGCTGATCTTTGAATATCGCCAAAGGATGGTACGGGGCTACTCCACGGAATGATTCCCGCCGACTTAGCACCATCTGTCCGGAGCGCGCGGATAAGGTCGCAGATATGACTTTCCACTGTAGCCTGCTTCATCCGTTTTCGTTCGTTGTTACAAATAGCGGTGTTTGAATAGGGCGATCTTGTAGTTTGCGATCCACTTTTTGTGTCCTAGCATCAATGTAAACGTTGTATACGCTACTAGACATGGCTCGCTTAAGAGATGTGACTCTTCTCATATCCTCGCGATTCTTAAAGATTCGGAAAATTTGAAGGAGTCGCACAAGGTCCTGCCAGTACCGATCCAAGCCAGTCTTGGAGAGGTCAATTGTTCCACCCTCCCTAACTTTGCCTTCCATTTGGACTAAAGTCCGAATGGAATCCCAAGGATCCCCAGGTGGCATGGGAGGCATGGAGATTCTTTCCTGAAAAGCCTCTTTCAGGTATGTCACCGCGTCAGAAACATTCTCCTCATAGAGATGAAGGCTTCCGACCATATGCTTGTAGTGCCCGAGCTCCACTCCAACACTACGTGCTACAAGCTCTTGAAGCATTGTAAAAGCAAAGACGTCATGTGGAAGACCCATATATGCATCGTTAGATCGCATATATACGAACATGTGCAAACGATTTGATCGAATAAGAAATTGAAGGACACAAGTGCAAGGAACCTGCTCGTGGTCAAGATCTCGACCTTCGAATAGCTGTATTACGGCACGCCGTGACGTCTGCTTACGCTTCAATAAATCGATTACCTTGCTTACTTGACCGGCTTCACTTTGAAACAGACGGGGCCCATAAGCTCCATATACGGTAAGGTTGTCCTCGGACTCTTTTTTGTAGCGCGATACGTAGTACTCGATTTGATCGAGCCGATCGCTACCTGACAGATACCAGATCAGTTCACCTAATGGGCTAAACACTAAGCCGCGTTTTGCGGTTCTACTTAGTCGAGCGCGGGGATCGGTGATTTTAAATACGATGCCGGTGATTTCATTTGAAGCCCCACGAGTAGCCCTCACCGCACTCGCATCGTTGGATGTGAGCTTCTTGAGAACTCGATAAAGGGCATCGTCCAAAGTACGCGCGGTGATGTACATCGTTGTCTCCAACGTCCCTGAGTGGCACAGAGTGCAACGCTAGGGACTGGAGAAGCAGCCGCAAATGTCAGCCTACGCGAAGTTGCGCGCAACACGCGCCCCATAACAGACGCGTAACCGCAGGCCTTATATACGAACATCCTAACCCGCCCCTGTTTCTAAGAAAGTAATCGAACCCGTTCTGAGGTTTGTTTCCTAGTCCCCAGGATTCTTTTATTGCTAACGGCAATTCGTCAAGAACAGTCGCCGAAAAAGGTCGTTTCCATTGATCTGGCCTAACGATCTGGATACCCCCGATAACCGCTGCGCGGCCGCAGATCCGCCTTAACTGTGGACTATAGTCCATACATAATTCACTTGATAATCAATATCTTGCATATTGATAACAGATTCCCCCAGGAGTAAGGTCAGCCCAACGGTTTATGCCGGTCTAGGGCGGAGTCTCCGTGTCTGCAGGCAACCAGCACAGCATTAGTCGTGAGCTCGCCATAGAGCACGGCCCCCTTCTGGACGCAGCCGCTACTGCCAAGGCCCTCGGCTTTAAGTCTCAAGATGCGTTGAGACAAGCACGCCGTGATGGGAGACTTCCAATTTCAATGTTTCGGCTTCCCGGCCGCCGTGGATGGTTCGCATCAACGCAGGCCGTCATCGAGTGGATCGATGCCCAAATCGAGCTTCACCTAACCAATAACTCGATAAAGGAGGCCGGCAATGAGCGGATAGCAACGCGCTGAGCTGTAATGACCCAGCGGTTTCTGCACAGGTCACGCCGCTAAAGCATAGGCTTGAGCGGGCGTCTTCATACCGAGCGCCTGATGGGGGCGCCGGTGGTTGTAGAACTGGATCCAGTCACCGATCACGCGGACAGCGTGTTGCTGACTCTCGAAGCGGTGGCGGTGCGCGCATTGCTCCTTGAGCGTGCGAATGACGCGCTCGACCATCCCGTTTTGTTGAGGGCAATGCGGCGTGATGAATTCCTGCCTCAACCCATAACTGCGTACCAGGCGTGTGTAGTTTCGACTGGTGAACACCAAACCGTTGTCCGAGCGAAGCAGAAAGGGTTCGCGCACACAGCCCAACGTGCCGTAACGCGTGATCAAGGCTTGCTCAAGCGCC
The DNA here is from genome assembly GCF_003363155.1 of Dyella monticola. Lineage (GTDB taxonomy): Bacteria > Pseudomonadota > Gammaproteobacteria > Xanthomonadales > Rhodanobacteraceae > Dyella_B > Dyella_B monticola. The sequence continues at coordinate 254,387 of NZ_QRBE01000004.1, forward strand.
GCCGAGGCCGTACTGGCCTTGCCAGTGCCGGTGGGCGAGCGACAACCGCTGTTGCGCCCAACGGCGCCTAACGAGGTCTGGTCGATGGACTTCGTGTTCGCACGGCTGATGGGCGCGTCATCAAGTGTCTGACGGTCGTCGATGACGCCACTCACGAGGCGGTGGTCATTGAGGTCGAGCGTGCGATCTCCGGCATCGGCGTGACGCGCGTGATGGATCGCCTTGCACTCACGCGTGGCTTTGATTTGCGAAGCGCTCGCGCTCATCAAGCACTTGTGATTCGAATGGCTTCTATCGGTGGTACACGCGATGCCCGCAAGGCCGGCATCAGCACGGCGCCTTGACCCAGCAGTATCAATGTGATCGCGCTAACGATGACATACTTCAACGACAACATCGTCATCTCATATTGGATGATCATCCATATGTTCAGGCTTATTGCCAGCGCAATGCCCAGGCTGATGCCGCCCAAAACGATCAAGAGATTTTCAGTAAGAAAGTAATAGAGGATGTCACCTTGCGTCGCACCCAGCGCTCGGCGTATACCAATTTGTCTGCGTCGTTGGGCAACCCAGAAACTGGTGAGGCCAACAATACCGGCCGCGGTGGTGATCAACAGGATTGCGCAGATTGCGGTCATCAATATGGCCATGCCACGGTCACTCTTGTAAGCCTGCTCGCGCACCACACTGAAGGTACGGACCCCTCCATCTTGAGAAAAGACGCGCATGCGGTCGAGCTTGATCAGGACGGCAGGCGCATCCTTGGTGATCGCGGAGAGTTGGCCAGGCCTGCTGCGGATCAGGTAGTTGCCGTCTTTGCCCGAAAGCAGCGCGGGCAGCAACACGGCGTACTCGGTGAAACTGGCGGAGGGCGATGGCGCCTGCAGCCGCTCGATGATGCCGATAACGGTGCTCGGTGAAGGGCTGTTGTTGCCGATATAGATCGGTTTACCCAGCGCGGAACCATCCGGGTATACCTTGTCGGCCAGGGCCTTGGTGATGATCACTTGAGGAAGCGGCGCGTTTTCAGACGGGTCGAGAAAACGTATCTCGTCGTCGCGAAAGTTGCGCCCTGCGATCAGTCGGGCGCCCATGGTGGCGATGGCGTGGTCGTCAGTGAAATACTCCTGCGCCAGGGAGATCCGCTGCCTTGTGTTCGGATTGAGGCGTATGCCTTCTGTCGTGCTATAGCCAGACAGTGGATACGCCTGCATCAGCGTTGCATCCTCCACGCCTGGCAATTGTCGCAGTGCCAGCAGATCTGACTTGGTCAGTGACGGAATATCCTTGGTGTCCGCACCGGCCCAGTAGTTTTGGATGGTCAGCAGATTGCTTTCGACCATGCCGGTCGGTTGCGACATCCGCTCGATACGCTTCTCGATGATGAATAGCGCATTGCAGATGATGGCGAGGGTCAGGGCCACCTGCAGCACGATCAGAATCGTGCCTGCTTTGTGCCGCTTGAGGGCACTGAGGACGGGTTTGATCTGTAGCATGCTCATGACTTCAATTGCCAGGCGGGTTGCACCATGGCGGCGCGCCAAGCGGGATAGAGCGCTGCCATCACGGTGGCCAGCACAGCGACACAGAGTGTCAGTGCCACCAGCGATGCATCAAGCGTGGCAAGCCGGGCGATTTGCGGCTCGAATATCAGCCCCAACTCGAACATCCCAGCGCCGGTCATCAGCAGTCCCAACATACCTCCGGCCAATCCCACTGCGCCTGCCTCGATCAGAAATTGCTCGTAGATGGCATTGCGTGGTGCACCCAGCGCACGACGCACACCTATCTCCGGCGCGCGCCGCAAGAACTTGGCCAGCAACAGCCCCACCGTATTGACTAGGCAAATCAACAGGAACCCCACGGAAACCAACAAGGAAATCTTCGACTCTGCCGGTACCACATGCTTATAGTCGAGCCACTGCATCACGTTGCGCAGGCGTATATTCGGAGGCCAGCGAAAACGCCCCGCGCGCTGCTGCTCGGCCGCATAGGCGTGCAGGTAATCGCGATATGCGGTTGCGCTGGTCTCGTCCGGCAATTCGACCCAATAGGCGATCCAGGTGCAATCGGAGTGGAGCCACGCGTCCCAACCGCTGCCGGGTGTTGTATTGCAAAGATTGGCGCCACTGGTCGGGATATGAAGGTCGACGGCGCGTGTAAATGGAATAAAAATCTGGGCCGCGCTGCCAAAAGCACCCACATTCTTCACGTCGTAAAATAAAGGCTGAGGGTTCCAGCCATCCATGACGCCAACGATGCGATAGGTGCGATTATCCAGCACGATATCGCGGCCGACGCTATTGGCGCCGCCGAATAGCCTGTCATTGAGCGCACGGTTGATGACAACCACCGCCGCGCGTGCTTCGTCATCTGCCGTGGACCAACCGCTGCCGTAAAGAAACGGTATGTCGAACATCGGGAAAGTATTGGCATACGTTGCATAGCTGATCTCCCGCAGCGGCAGGCCCGACGTATTGCTTGGCGCGACAGATATGTCGATGGGATACAGCGCCGTCTGAAGTTTTGCCCGACGTGCCTGCATCAATGCCATGGCGTCGGTGTAACTCATCATATCCGGCGGCTCTCCATCATTCTCTGCCGTCGCCGTTTCGTCCACGTTGTCGATCTGCGGCACAAACAGCTGCGACGATTTATGTGGAATGGGATTGTGTGAGGTGGCGCGAAACACCGCGTAAGTCGTCATGGACGACGCCACACCAACGCTGATGGTCAAAACCATCAACATGGTAAGCACCGGATTGCGTCGAAGACTGCGAAGCCCCAGTCTGAGATGATAGGTAAACATGAGAGTTCCAGGGCTACGCTTCGGTTTTTTGATTTTCGGCAAGCTTGGCCTGGAGATCCATTGTGCCGGCCCACGTCGCCGTGTATAGCAACGTCAGGATGGGCATGCACGCATCGGTGCAAAACTCAACGGCGAGCGTCGCAAAAAGTTTCGGCGGCCTGCGCCGCGCTGGCCCGTGCCATGCAAGTTCAAAAGCATGCATTCCCAGATTCTCCCTTCAGGGGAATTGACCGCATCAGTGATCGCTGCCGCGCTTTCGTGACAGGCGATCGCCACTCCCGACCGTTGGTAGCAAGGAGCAGACCAAGCTCGATATTGCGCGAAATCCACACCCCTACAAATACTTAAGGTTAATGGGGTTCGGCGTGGGCTGTGTCCGCGGACAGTTCGTGCGGACAGGCGGACAGATATCTGGCCAGGTGAGCCTGAGTGAGGAATTCGTCCTTGCCTAATCGACGGCCATGTGTCGATCTGCTGACGATGCAGTTGCTGGAGTGCGCGCGCTCCAGCAACAGAGCTAGTCTGTCGCTACCTTCCAAGCACTAGACCTCAGTTCAAGAAAGCCGATTTCGACCTCCAGGAATTTCTCGATGAGTGATGCATTGGTATCGATGCACGTTAAGCCGCCAGTCAAACCAAGGCAGCCTGTAACCCGGAAGCGATATAGAGCTCTAAAGATCAGCCATATTAGTTAGTTAGGCCTCTCGGCCAATTATGCTTTACGGTCGCGGCCAATTTATGGTTTCCGCTACACATGCTGAACCATCGTTTGGCCAGTACGGCCAAACGATGCGATTCCGGAAGCAACGTTTGGCCAGCGGACGTTTTGCCTCGACGGGTAAATCCACGCTTCCCTAGTCCGGCAGGCTGACCACCGGTGCGAAGCCGCCGAAGATCATGCGCTTGCCATCGAAGGGCAAGTCGCCGGCGGCGTTCATGCGCGGATCTTTCATGACTTTATCCATGCCAGCATCGCGGGTGGCCTTGTCGGGCCATTCCACCCAGGAGAACACCACGGATTCGTTCTCCTTCGCCTGCACGGCGCGGCGGAAATCGGTGAGCTTGCCATCGGGCACGTTGTCACCCCAGCACTCCACCACTCGGATGGCGCCAAACTCCACGAAAATGGGGTCGAACGTACGTGCGTGCCGGATAAATTGCTCGCGGTTGGCATTGGGTACGGCGATCACAAAACCATCGATGTAGGACATGGCAGTTTCCTTGGCGTGAAGTGGCGGCCGACATGGTCGCCTTCATGCATGCGTCGAACGAGCGTGCGCAGGATCGACACAGGACCACTCTTCGACCAGTCGCCGCATGAAAAAGACCAGCGGATTCTTCTTTGACGTGAAGGCACGCTTCACAGCGAAGCGTGCCTTATCCATGGATGAAACGACCTCGTCAGCAACACAGATACGCGCTAACCGGAGCTCACACGCGCCCAGGAGCGGCCATCCGTTTCGCGTCTATCGATGAAGCCCGTGACGTGGCCCTTCGCGTCGCGCTGAAAGACACGACGTAGATACACGTTATCCGGTTGAAAAAGCACATCGCGCGTTTCAGCCATCAGTTCGGTAAGAGGCTCTCCCGCTCTCCCTCCGAGAATACGATGGCCATCGCGTTTAATAATGTAAGTGACATTGGCGCTGCGGTAGGTGCCAACAAGCTCATCGATTTGCTGAGATGTCAGCAGGATGGGAGGAGGGTTAATCCTGATGCGATCGGTATGCACCAATCGCAGTCGCCATTGACCGTGAATGCGCTGCCAGGTCTCAGTCATAAGAAGATGGGAATGTCTTTCGTCTACGCGACCAGGTCTCTGCGGAACATCGTCTTGATGAAAAACCTGTGCCGTGTCGCCAATGACTTTCACTTCGTAGTTTCGAATGATGAGTGGCATTAAGCCGTCATCTTCGAGCTCCTTCAAAAACTGATCGCGACGGGAGACTTCGCCTTCCTCGACGTACATGAAATCAGAGGTGGTAAGTCGAGCCCACGTATTTCGATCGCCGCGGTGAATTGCGGTAAGCAGCAACTCATCGTTGGCATAAAGCACCTTTCTTACATCGGCGGGCGCATCAACAGCTTGAGCGGACGCTGTTTTAATCTGCGCCGTGCAAATCAGGCAAACGATGGCCATAACGCAGCGCTGCCCGATCGCGGCGTTGGATTTTTTCATTGATGAATCGGTCATCTTCACTCTCTCAGATAGTACGACTTTCGTTATGCCGATCGTCGGCTTTGGGTTGCGATTTCAACCGGTTAACGCAACACATCGCTGGAATCGTTCGGCGGATGTTTCGACGTTCAATGTTTGCCGTGGCCGCTCATTCAACCGCCGAGCCACGACGTCGAGTTTAGCCTCCCTAAACCACGCTTCATCAACGCGACGCCATCACTTACCAAAAGGTAGGTATTGGTGTTTTGGTTTTTGAAGCCTACGATGCGGCCCTACTGAGGCCCGAGGGTCTCACCGGATGGTGGAAAGGTATGTCCAATCTCAACGCTCTGTTCAAACCCTACCGACTGAACGCGCTCAACCTACCGAACCGCGTCGTGATGGCGCCGATGACGCGCTCCATGTCTCCAGGCGGCGTGCCGACCACCGAGGTCGCCAGCTACTACCGTCGCCGCGCGGAACATGGCGTCGGCCTCATCATCACGGAGGGAACCGGGGTCGGCCGCGCGGCCTCGCTCAACGAACCTGACATGCCGCACTTCCATGGCGAGGCGGCGCTTGCTGGCTGGAAGAACGTGGTTGACGAGGTTCATGCAGTAGGTGGACGCATCGTGCCGCAGCTGGTGCATGTGGGGCACAAGCGGTCGGCCTCACTGCCAAACTGGACACCACCGGCGCCCTATGAAAGTCCCTCGGGGCTCTCCGTGACAGGCGAGCCTGTGGGGCGATCCATGAGCGAAGCGGATGTGGCCGACACCATCGATGCGTTCGCGCGTGCAGCGCTGGATGCCGAGCGGCTTGGGTTCGACGGCATCGAGCTGATGGGTGCGCACGGCTATCTCCTCAATCAGTTCTTCTATGACCATCTCAACGTGCGCAATGACCGCTACGGCGGCGCGACGCTGGTGGAGCGCTCACGTTTCGTTGTCGAGATTCTGAAGGCCGTGCGGTCGGTGGTGAGTGCCGGCTTCCCGGTGATTCTCCGCCTGTCGCAATGGAAACCCAAAGACTTCAGTGCACGGCTCGCAGAGACGCCCAACGTGCTGGAAAAGTGGCTTGGCCTGCTCGTCGAAGCGGGTGTGGACGCCTTCCACCTCTCGCAGCAAAAATTCTGGCTGCCTGCCTTCCCTGAGATCGATGGGGAGCTGAACTTTGCCGGTTGGGCGAAGAAGCTCACCGGCGTGACCGCGATAACCGTCGGCGCCGTTGGTCTATCCGGCGACGTCTACGAATCCCTCGGCGGCAAGAGCGCCCAATCCCAGCCGCTGGATGGACTGCTCGCGCGGCTGGAGCGCGACGAGTTCGACCTGGTAGCGGTCGGACGCGCATTGCTCCAGGACCCTGCGTGGCTTGAGAAGGTGCGCAAAGGTCGTGTCGAAGAGATTGCCGACTTCACGCCGGCGGCTTTTGCCACGCTGAGCTAATCGCGGTGGGCGCGTCTTACACGCGCAGTTTCCGAGCAAAGCTTGGAACGGTGACTACTCAGATAGCAGCGCGCTGCCAATCAGACGCTCCAGCCATGAGTGTGAAAATTCTCGCAGCCTCGCTGACACAGAGTGCATATTGATCGATATCAATGGGTCGTGTTTCGTTGACGCAGTTGCCAAGGCTATCTAGCATGCGAGGTAGCGTGGGAATACTGACCGCCAAATTGAGGTCAGAAGCCCACTTGTGGTAAGCCCACTATTTAGGAACGAACTACGGTGAGTAGTTTTATAGCCGCATTCTTTCCGAGCTTCCTGGCAACGGTGTTTGGTATTGCGCTAGGAATCCCGGCGGCCTTCTATGTGAACCGGCGGATGCTCAATGCCCAAATTGACGCGTCGACTGCAATGCTGACGGCACGACGCAAAGTGGCTGCGAAGGTTCTCATCCAGTCCTGTCTATACAACATCAAAGTACTGGAAAGTGTCGCCGAGTTTGCCATGCAGGGAAAAGTGATGCGGAAGCTGGACCTCCAGCTCACGACTTGGGACGCTGTTGGGCCTGTTCTCACGCCCGACTTTCCCGACCCGATGCTACTTCAACAACTGGCGCATCACTGGGTGCGGTTGCGACATCTGGAGCTCTTAAATGACGATATGTTTCGTCGTGAAGTAGGCATGCTACCCGCATTCAAGGATGACGATATGATGCTTGGCATGTGGGGAGAGCTGTATGAGCTATCCACCTCCCTGTCCAGGCATGCATCGCAAACAGCTGAGGCGCTTAAGCCTTACTCTGCAAGTGTCGAGGAGTGATATATCCGGGATTAAGCCAACTCAACCTCCACGTCAGAACTAGTAAAGGATGCAATCAACCAGAGAATCGCCACCTGCCTCAATTCCCGCACAGTCAAAGTTTTTAATTTCTGTCATTCGCCCATTTTTCAACGTGAGACTCGATCAGCTCTCTCAAGGGATGAATAAGACCGGCATCCAGATTATTTGAATTTAGCGATAGCAATGGAACAAATAGTCCGACACCAATATTTTCCCTGTCTTCAAAATATTCATAGACCCTAGCGTTATATAAGTCCTTGAACAAATTGCGATCATCTACCAACTGCGATTCACCATCCACTATTTGCTTGCGATGATAATCGTCATCGGGTGAATCATAAAAATCTGACAGACCTAACTCACAATCGCTGCGTTCAAGATAGATGATGAGAAATGGATCGAAGCCCTTCTTTTTAGCATCCTCGTTCATCGGATATATCCTCGAAACAGCGTAAAGAAACGCTTTTTTCTTTCGCCCTTTTTGCTTTGGAGTTGAGTAACTGACCTTGTAGCGCCAAAGCCATGCAGTAGAAACGTCATCGGTGGCTGTCGAATCAGTAGCCTCGTGCTCCTTATCCAGCTCAATGCGAGATACGAAATCACCCGATAAATTTGGAAGCTCGATGTCTAACTTGTTCTTCAAGGCATTAATTTGCTTCCACACATGACTAATTAAATCAATTGAAGCGATAATTGACGACGTAAAGTCCGCATGAGTACGAGTTGCTTCTGTCATTTTTTGATCTCCCAACTCGTTACGTATCCTGCCATTCGCTCGGTGAGCGGCAGCATTGATTCAGCCAGAAAGCTCCAATGATCCACATGCCACGCCCCAGTGAAATGGTGTGCCTTTGCTTTCAGCGTACCGATTTCCGTCTGGAATGAATCAAACGGAACTATGCCCATTTCCGACAAAAAGAGCCCAATGCGGTCTCTCCAGATTGATGTTGCTGGCGAATCGCCCCAGGCACTCTTCAAACTCAAACGGTTGACAAGCTGATGCCATGTGACGGCCTTGCATCCCGAGAACACAAGCTGTTCCCGCATATCCGCGTCGCCTACGTTTTTTGACAACAGCACGTGATAGGAATGTTCCTCGTAACTGCCTCGGCAGAAGGATTCACGCTGCTTTATTAGCTGACCTGAGCCGCTCATCCTCGCGTCCCATTTGACTTCCACAACGAGTCGTTGCATCTGGCATTCGGTGGCATCAAAGAAATCCACGACCAGGTCGGGTTCGGATCCTTCAATTCGTGGCCAGAATTGCACGGTGTGCGTTTTAGGGCTTATGGACTTAACTTTATGACCAGCCAGACTAGCAATCTCGTAGACAATGGCATAGGCCGATTCGGCATTCATGTACTGAAGTGGGCCAAATACATTCGACGTAATCACGTCCTCGCTGAGAACGGCTCGCCCCTTCCTCGACTGGTCATGAGTATTTCGGAAATTGCCTAACGGTTTATGTCTGACGATAGCATCTAGCACTCGACATACCTTTTTGAAATCTTGCGCTCAGTCCAGCAACCCCACCCTCTTTGACGTGCCTGCTTCATCTCGATCGATCAATGATCCAATCAGAAATCCCGCTTTCAAGCGCCATGCGCGCGACCTCTTCGGCTCCAACAAGAACCACTCCCGAGTCCTCCCAGTCGTTTTTTAGCTCGTCGGACGACGTGTGGTAAACAAAGAAGAGACGTGTGTAATGCTCGCGCGCCTGATACTCCTTCACCACAGACTTGAGCACGCCTTGGCTTGTCGCACTTTTAATTTGCACGTACGCCCGCTCGCGTGTAAGGGGCATCTCCAGATCGAGATCCTTGACCGGCTCGTTACCACCCACGCGACCCAAGCGTCGCCAACCGGCATTGACAAAAGCCATGTCAACTAACACCTCAAAGTCCCGTTCATGCAACCGACGGATTAAGACGACCAAGGCTTCGAGCAATTCTGTTCGGGCCTGATCTGCCCTCTTTACTTCTTGCGAACGCAGCCCGTTAATGCGGTTGACCAAGTATTCATGGTCAGCCACATTGCACGTAGTGCTACGGAACATCGACAGCTTTGTGACCGTTCCAGGCAGGCTAGTGCGCGTGAGTGAATTGCCCTGTGCGTCGGCCGACCGCCAGCCTTCACGGACGCGACGAAAGCTGCTCCAGTCCTTGTCATCGCCTGGATTAGCCCGCTCCGGCTCGCCGGACTCAAGGAAGCCGTAGTGTAATTTGTCGTCAATAAACGTCACCCACAGGGTGTCGCCTTTATCCTCGAAAAAAGCTTTCATTTGATTAGCAAAGCTTGAGGCGATGCGGGCCGAGCAGCCGCTGTCTTCTAGCCAGCCCTGGCGGATCTCACCCCACTTACCTTCGCGGCACAGTTGGAGAGCTTCCGGGTCTGCGGACTCGAATCCAAAACGAAGTATGCTTTTCTCCAAACTCTCCTGCTCCCACCTGCCGCCCGCGCCGAGCTTCACGTAGCGGACGTGTTTAGGTGCAATAGGAAAAGCAATCGGCTTGCTCTTGGCGTCCATAACAGTCCCCTTGTTGATGGTGTCCCAGAGAATCTTACCATGCTCGTGGCCCCCAGCTTCGTGGGGTATAAGGCCACGCTGGCCTGTCATCGTCACCAGAAAACAGTTTGCCGGTTAACATAGGAGCCGCAGCTGGCCGCGATACCAGGCTAAGAGTTAACCATCAAAGCTTAGAAGCTTCTTTGACGATCCCGATGACTGCCAAACGTCTGTTATAGCCCACGGGGTGGTGCTGGTAACCCGTTTTGATACTCCGTCGACGCGCTGTCTACTTCGGGCGCACCGCTGTAACGCCTGTCGAGCTATTCCCCAGCCGACTCATAGTTCACTGCTCATCGTTACGAAATGCGATGCATATTGGCGCCATCACGCTTTCGAAGGGGTGAACACGCTTCTGTCTGCGGTGGAGCCGACGTCGAACCTTATGCTGAGAAGCCCCTCCCCCATCACTGCCACATCCAGCCCTGCTTACCCATCACATTCTCCTTACCCACTCGATCCAGCGCCTCACCAATCTGCACGCTGATCTCCATGAAGTAATAACTAAGCAGCGCGCGGCTGATGGTTAACGTCGCATCGCCGCTTGCCTCGCTCTCATCGTTGTGGGCAATGCGCGCCATCAACGCCAGCATGCCTTGGATGCTTTTGAGTTCTTCGTAGCCTTCTTCGGACAATAGATAGAGTTGCGGGCCGGATGGGCCGCTGTGCTTGTCTTCCATGGGGTGCTCCACGCGCTTAGGTCACGCCGCGTATTGCGCGCGGCGTGAAGGGCTGCAGGAAAAATCCTGCATGGGTAGGCGGAATGTTCTGTATCCGTTTTCTACGTTTGCCCACTTGGGCCCGACGCCGCGCCGTAGGCGGGGCGGTGAAGTCGTATAAAGGTCGGCGTGGCGGGGGCGCGCGGTGGCGTGCTTGCCGTATGATCGGGAGTAACCATGGTCAACTCTCTTCTAGTTGGTTGTGGCCAGCGGATCGTCTGAGCGCTCACTCTGGCGATCCGCGCAACTTCACTCATGTCGGGTGTGCCGTGCTCATCCAAGCCCGATGGGCACACCCGACCCGAACACCATCGCACAGTTGCAGCGTGATATCTGTCAGTGCAGGCAGATACGTTGTGACGGTAAAGCTGATGCGTGCGCTACGCGGATGATGAACCGCGCGACCCAGAAAGCGATTTCGATGAGGTGCGTCACAAGCGCGCGCACCATGATACCCGCAACCCTTCCGGTAGCAGGCTAAACGATGCTTTTCCTAGCGTGGCCAATCCATGGTTTCCGCCGCACTGCTTGCGCGTTAAACCCCAGTTGGCCATCACCCGCACGTTGCCGAGCCGCTTTATGCGGCTGCCGTGACCGACACACCGAGTGCTGGAAGGCGCATCTTGCGCGATGGCCAACTCATGCGAGACGCGAGCGGCAAACGCATGTGATATCGCGCATCTTTGCCTCAAAGCACCGCCTGCATCACTCCGATGGATCCGCGTGTATAGGCACTCACGGCGAGAAAATCCCAGAAGATGCGGTGATGAAGCGAGATGCGAAATCACTATGCTGAATGTATCGGAAGCTGGAAAAGAGGGCGGCATCCGCGTTACCTGAAGAACATGCGCCGAAAGAGTCCGTCTTTCTTGATGAACTGGTGATAGCACACTGCAATCACGTGCAAGACAATCAAGCCAACAAGCATAACGGCCACGGCGCGATGCACCGTCCACGTTGGGAAGATCGCGAAACTTGGCGGTAGCGGCTCCCCACTTCTGGCGAAAACGATGGCGGGCAATCGGGCGAGGATGCCCGTGGCGTAGCCGCTGCCTACCATCAGCAGAATCAACACGTAAAAGCCATAGTGGGCGATGGGTGTGATGCGATCGAGGAAGCAGCTACCGCTGGACAGGCGGGGCGGCCGTGCGGTGCACATCCGAACGATAAAACGGATCATCATCAAAGCAAGAATCAGCATGCCGGCAGCCATGTGTACTTCCAGTACATCGATCTTGTGTGGATCGGTGTTGGGCGTAACGGCCAATGCAAAGAAACCGATCGCCAGCATGGCGATGATCATCAGTGCGAGGAGCCAGTGCAGAGCGGCCAGTAAGGGGTGGTAACGGGAGACTTGCGTCATCTTTTATTCCTCGACATAAAACAAGAAGGCATTGGCGCCGGAAGGGATGAGCCGGTTGCGATGCCGGTTAGATGGAGGGCGATCATCCACCGCAGGCATCCTTCGACACTGTTTTGGACATCTCGTGAAATTCAATCAGTAGCCCGAGGTCCGTTCGGGTCGGCGCCAGGAATGCATGGCCCAACACGCCGCGATAACTCGCAAGCGTGGTCTCGTAGCCACGCTCTGCCCATCGCTTCGCGCGAGGGAGGTCGTCGACGCCGATACTCAATCCGAGAATTTGCGGGCCGCCTTCATGTAAGGCTCGCGCAGCGATGCCCGCGCCATCCGGCTCAAGTACGAAAATGCTTTTGCCGCCGACGGGTACGCAGTAACCACGCGCTGCTATTTGCGGGATGCGGATGGGCTTGGCCTTCGCGTAGCCCAATCGTTCAAGCTGCCGCCGATCGACGTCGGCCGTGGCCGATAGCAGCCATACCGCCGACAGTTCACGTGCGCTGTTGGGATGCTCGCGCGCGACGCGATCATCGGCATGGCTGAAAGATGTTGTGTTGCTTGGCGCGTAGTCGATAAAGAAAAGATTGCTCGTCAATGGCTGATGTTGGAACGCGAACAGGCGCCAGCGTGGTGGGCGCGAGGGGCCTCCTCCATCGGGATCCGTACGCGATGCAGAAAAAATCGGCGTCGGCGTAAAACCGTCGCGCTGCAATAGCGACCGCGCTTGATCGAGCGCGGACGACCGTAGCCCAAACGTCCGGGCGCCGGGACCTCCATGCAGCACCGCCTGATCGGCAAGCATGCCTGGGTCCATCGTCGCGTTGGATCGGGTAATGCCTTCCAGCTCGATATAGCTCCGATCCGAAAACCGCACGTATCGATTGGCCACGCCGTTGGGGTCACGCCCTGGCCGGATCTGAAACCCGAGCTTGACTGCCATGATCGCAGTGACCTGATCGATGCTTTGTCCCCATAGCAAGACGTGATCGAGTTCGCTTTGCGTAGCGGGCGCCGGCGTTGCTGTAATTGCAGGCTGACAGATGCCAAAGAGGAGAATGAATGCGAGCAACAAACGCATGGCACCAGCAGCGCTCGGTGCAACTGGACGATGAAGAGGGATAGCTGGCTTCATGGGCATCACGCGACACGCCACAAGCGCATGGCTTCCGCCGCAATGACATCCGGAAACTCTTCAGGAAAGAACAGTTTCGCGCCGGGTAGAAAGCGGATTCCCTCGGAGCGGGGAAACAGATGGTCGAGATAATCGGCATCAGCGTGGGAGAAGATGTCGTCCGCCGCACCCCATACGATACGCACCGGTACACGGCTGCGTTTGAGCGAGGCCTCGATACCCGCCAGCGGATTGGGTACCAGCGCGATGTGAAACGCTTCGTACTGTGCCCTGCGCAAGGGGGAGCTGACGAGTGGCGCAAAGTAGTAGTCGATGGTTTCGTCCGCGAAATGACTAGGATCGCTGAAAACTGCTTTACCGAACGTCGCGCGGGCAAGCGCCTTGTCGTGGAGCCACTTGGCCGTCGTGGTGGCGAGCGTCCCCGCACGGGCCATGTCAATCGCCGGCTTGACCTTGGGCGGAGGGCTGTCCGGTTCGACATCGCAGTTGGTCAGCAGCAGCGTTCGCACGCGTTCGGGATAGTGCGCTACAAAGAGTTGTGCCACCGCGCCGCCGCTGTCGCTGGCGACGATATCCACGGCGGGCATAGCGAGTGTGTCGAGCAACGCGGCAAGCATCGCTACCTGGTCGCGCGCTGCCAACGATTGCCGCGCGTGAATTTGGGAGTATCCCAACCCCATGAAATCCGGCGCGACACATCGTCGATGTTGGCAAAGGCGATCCATCGCACCGCGCCATTGAAAGCCATTGAGCGGCGCGCCATGCAGAAAAAGCGCCGCATCGCCCGTGCCCCGTTCGACATAGGCGATGCGGCCAAAGGGCACATCGGCAAAGCGCCGCATGGCGGCAAATGCTGCGGCATCGGTGGCGCGTGGTGAGTTACCGCTTGCGCGAAACGCGTTCGAGCGCGACGCGTAGACCGCAGCGATGCCAGCGGCGCACGTAGTACCCGCTAGCTGCAAAAATTGCCGACGCCTCATGCTTTCACTCCGTATGCCGGGTCGCTCCCGTAGGCGGATATCCTGGCAGTGCACAACAGGGTCATGCGCGCACAAAGGGCCGGTTTCAGGCACATATGTATGATTTCCAGCACATGCATCCGGGCCGTCCGTATACAAGGATGGAGCATGGCTGGCAGACCTTCCTGTTATCCCGATCCTTCCGCAGCGCTGATGACGGGCGGTGGTGGCGACGGCTTGCCTTTGCTCGATGTACTCACGTCGCCGGTTCCCACGGGCCTTTTTCATTCGCCGGTAGATGATCGTCATGTCTTGTGCCTTCACCTTGGCGACCCGGTTCCTGTTTCTTATCGCGCGGGCTCGCACGAGCGCCGCGGGGTTCGTATTCATGGTCAGTTTTGTGTGGTGCCTGCGGGTTCGAGCACGCGTTGGATGGTGTCCCGGCCGGCGAAATCGCTGTTGCTTCGCCTGATGCCTTCGCTCTTGCAGGAGACCGCCGAGGCGATGGGTGTGGACAGCCGCAACGCCGCGTTAGCGCCTTCCATCCACCTGCGTGATGCGCATATCGAGCGCATCGGCTGGATGATGCAGGCCGAGGATCATGATGCGTATCCAGGTGGCCGCCTATTTGCCGATAGCCTCGCCTCCGCGCTCGCGACACGTCTGCTTGTTCTCCAAGCGAAAAAGAAGGTTTCCGATGCGAAGCCGGGTCGAGCGTTACCCGCGTGGCGGCTGCACCATGTGATCGAATACATCGATGCGCACCTCGATCAGGATCTGTCGCTTGCCGAACTTGCGGGCGTGGCCGGATTCAGCCGGTCACACTTCCAACCGCTGTTCAAGCAAGCTGTTGGTATGCCGGTCCATCGCTTTGTACTTGAGCGCCGCGTGGAACGCGCGCGTCTGCGTCTGCTTGAAGGTGGGAGAAGTGTGATGGAGATTGCGCTTGAAGCGGGGTTTGCGCATCCGAGCCACATGGCGCGCTGCATGCGCAGGATATTGGGCGTTAGCCCGTCGCAGATTGCTGGTTTATCGAAGTAGATGTCGGTTGCTTTCCCGCGTTTTTTGTTTTGGAACTGTGCCTAATTTTTAGTGAACTCCATCCCTGAGGCTTCGGCTTCCCTGCGCTTTGCTCGTCATTCCGGCCTTCGCCGGAATGACGAGCAAAGCGCGGCAAGTTCGCCAGTGCGAGTAGGGAAGCCACGTCAGGGTTTGTCGAGCAAAAGCGTATGCACACTCATTTTGCCACCGCGCATGACGCTCACCTGCACACGCGTACCCTGAGGTTGCTTCATGATGCGCTGCACATCATCCAGTCCCAGTTGCGAAACGGGAATGCCGTCAATGGCCGTTACGCGATCACCGACGCGCAATTGCGCCCGCTCGCTCGGCGACCCCGGCGTAATCATCACGACCTGGAATGCGTCATGTTCTGTGCGATCAAGGCCGAGTCCGCTGTGATTACCCGGCTGTGACTGTGCAAAGTGCCGGCCTTGTTGTAGATACAGCTGCCGATGCTCGTAATCGAAGGTCACCACGAAGCGTGACAGGATGCCATGACCGATATTGCCGGCGAGCAGCGACGATGCAAACGCGCCTTTGGCGGGAGATGCAAATGAGGTGCGCGGGCTCAACACGGTAAACGGACCGATCGAAAAGCTGCTGATTTGTGCTTCGGTGGTATCGATCTTGCCACCTGCTCCACGTGCGCCACTTGCGACGACTTGGCCGAGCGGTTTGATGTTGTGCGATGTTGCGAAGGGTGCGAACAGCGTCAACTCACCCACGTCGCCGGTATCCAGATTAAAGGTGCCGGCATTGCCGTCCGCCTTGGCCACGACCTGTGGTGTTCGGTCATTGAAAACAATCGGCACATCCGCCGCGCCGGGCTCGCCGTGAAACGAGGCCACTTTTGTAAACGTCAGACTGGTGTCGTCATAGTCGATGCGCGTGACGAATCGACGGAGCAATTCGTAGCCGATGATGCCGGCAATGGGTTCGCGTGCACCGCGATCGGTGAGCAGACGCGGCAGATCGACAATGACGAACGGCTGATCCCGCATGACGACGTTCCCGACGCGATAGCTTTTTACTTGGGCCGTCTGCATCGACTGCGTTGCCGTCCCCACGCCCTGGATAGGCTGATTGCCAGCCCCCTTTAAGCCCAGGCGCTGCGCCGCATCGGGTGTCAGCAGATTCAAGCCGCCGGTGTCCAGGAGGAAAGGCATCGGCGCGCTACCGTCGATGGATACACCCACCATGATCAAGCCGGCATACGGTGTAAATGACACGGTGGTCGATGCTGCACCGCCGTCAATGTCGGCATCATGCACGCTCGAGGATGGCATGGCGAAATGCGTGTTGTCGGCCGTGTTGCGAAGCGCGACGTGTTGCAGCTGCAGGGTTTCGTCGTACTGAGGATCGCCCATTCCCTGGCGTTGTTTGAAAGCCACCATCACGCCATCGACCGGCCGGTAGTCGCTGTACCAGGTGGTTTGCTTGCTGCCATCGTCGCTGTCCTCGATCACCCGGTCCAGCAAGTGGCTGCGCGCATCGATCCAGGCCTCGATGCCAAGGCCTCCTTCGGGAACGACATCCACGACATCGAAGATTTTTCCCGCTTCCGTACGTTGGCCCACATACGTCATGTGTGCAGGATCGACCGAGGCGCCATGGAACCAACCATTGCGCATCAGATAGGTATCCGTTGCCGCCTCGCGGGTCGATTGAATCGACTCGCGTACCGAGACCATGGATTTTTCATCCATGAACCACGCCCGCGTGCCGTCATAACCCTGCGCATTCGGCAGCTCAGCCAGCGTGCAATAGCTTGCATAACGCCCGCTGCGCAAATCCTGGTATTCGGTGCATCGTCCTCGTTGGCCGCCCTGCTCCACGGCGAAGTCCTGATCCAACTCCTTGAACAGGTCCCAGTGGGCTCCGCCGGAGGCCATTTTCATGGCTGAGAAAACTGCGTCGGGGGTTGGCGCAGGCGTTGCCGCGCGACCGGCCTGCGAGGCAGCACCGAGCAGAACCAAAACCGGAATCAGATAAGAGCGCTTGCAATACATGAGCCCCTCGGACATCGTGGCCAGGGTTCCCACTTTAGGAGAGAAGTTTATTGTTTTACAATAAACTTTATATACTTTACGATGATAACTACTTGTGATAGAGCCATCCGCGTAGCCCGCTGGCTACGCTACGCGATCCTGACCACTATGTGCTTTATCGTCGCTGCCAATGTTTTCCTGGCATGGCGCAGCCTGATCGGGCATCCCGACATCCTGAGCATGGTGCAGCTGGAAGTCACGGACCCACTAGTCGGTCACCCGCGCCTTGCCCTCATTGCCAATGCGCTGGTGTCGCTGATTTATCTGTACGGCCTGTATCGACTGGTGAAGTTGATGCGCTTGTTCGAACGCGGCGATTTCTTTTCTACGCAGGCAACGTCGCACCTGCGCGCCTTCTCACTTTCATTGTTGTTCGCCACGGTGGCGGGCTGCCTGCTGCCGGCCGTGGAGTTGGCGACGTCCCGCGCGATGGGTTTGAACCACGTCCAAAATGCCTCGATACAGATGGATATTTCGGACGTGTGGATGATCCTGATCAGCACGCTGTTCTTTCTCATCGCGTGGATCATGGGCGAAGCCCGGCAATTGGCCGAAGACAACCAGCTGATCATCTGACGCCTATGCCGATCATTGTCAATCTCGACGTTATGCTTGCGCGGCGCAAAATCAAATCGCGCGAGCTTGCCGCTTACGTCGGCATCACCGAACAAAATCTTTCCCTGCTCAAATCCGGAAAAGTGCGCGGCATCCGTTTCGGCACGCTTGAGCGTATCTGCACCTACCTCAAGTGCCAGCCCGGAGACTTACTCGAATTCAGGCCGGGTGAATCCGCGCAAGACGATGAGGTGGATATCTGATCTACCTGCGTTGTGGCTCGCCATCATCGCTCAGGATCCCGTTAAGTCTTATACGCTGCACACGCCTTGAAGCTTGCGGGGTTGGCAAGGAATTCGTCGACATACTCGAAACGTTTCACGACGCCTGGAAACGTGAGTGGTTGCCACTGCTTCAGGACAGCGCCATGGCGATCGGTCAGTTCGATGACGAGATGGCCGTTCATGTGGCGCACTTCATCCCACGCGACGAGTTCCGCAAAGTCCTCGGCTGAGGCGGAGGTGGCGTAGAGGCTGACGAATGGGCTGTTGGATAGTGCGCCGTAGACGGCTGACGCCTTTTGGATTTCCAGCGGCTTATGTGTTCTGAAAAAGGTTTCGTTCAAAGGACCTGTGTTCCATGGGGCGTCCAGGGTATGGGCTTCCTTCCATATACCTTCTACAAATTTCGAATGCGCTGTGAAGGTAACGCGGCACGTCTGATCGACTACGTGAGTGGACTCGTGCAAGAGAACGTAGTGGAGTGCGTCGGTGCCCTGACCCTTCACCGTTACCGTGATACCTGAGTCATCGCTTGTGAAATCGCGCCGCTCCTTGGTGGTCAGGAACGTCGAAAGCGATTCGTCGATAATGCTTGCCCGTAACGTGATGTTGTAGTGGCCATGATGCGCTCCGGGTGACGTGAGGCCGGTGCCTTCGCCCGGAATGCCGTCAATGAATGAGAGATCATCAAGCCGGTCGAGCAGCACGCGGCGATCAAGCGGCGGTAACGCAGCCAGTGCGGCCTTGATCTTCTGCCGCTCTTCGCCCGTCAGCGTATGCGGTTTGACCCCGAGCATCCCGGAACTTTTGAAAGTATTCATGACGAACTGGGAAGGCGCGCCGACCTTTTCCATAAGCCGTGTCGCTTGCTGATCTTGTTGTGCGTCTTGCGCGATGGCGAGTGAAGTCAGTGCCGCACTGAGTATCAAACCCTGCAGCCATAGCAAAGCAAGCCTACGAACATGTTGAATGGATACACGCTTCGTACCGCTTCTTGCGGGCGTCGAATGATTTAAACGTAGCATTGGCATGTGCACGGTTCTCATGAAATGGACAGCCTTTCCCGTTTGCATGGTGGCCGTATGACTCGTTGAACAGGATCGGTCCGGGATGCGCGCATTCGATCCTTTAGCGGAAAAACATCGTAGGGCCTACCAAGCAACATCCAGATGACTGCAACCAACAGAGCGTTCCACATCAATCGGAAGACCATCGAGCCGCCATAATGGAGTAGTGACATCTGCCCGTGGGGAAAAAAGACAGCCCCATGTGTTGCTGCAGTGGCGACCAGGCCGCATGCTCGAAAGGATCTTGAAAAAAATGGGCTGCGGCGATCACTGCCAGGGCCAGCCATGATCTGGGTTCGCGCCAATGCTGAGTTATACGATTCGAGATCATTCTCGTGGTCATAAGCAACCATTGGATCGCCTTTCCCGCGTGGCAGAGCGAAAGGTGTGCAAGTATGCGTTGAAGCGTGAGCTTTGTGCGACGAACCGGTGAGTCGCGATTGGCGATCGACGGTTGGGGCCGCATCGCCGCCATCGCTGATATCCCACTTAAAAAAATGCACGCCGCAGTGATTCGCGCCATCTCCCTTGCAGCTATTGACTCGTTGGAACGGGATAATGGCCCTTGCCACAGCTGACGCCAATGACGATGGCAACCGTGGTTATCGACAATGCCACCCCGATGCCGAACTCACTCATGACATACGGAGCTTTGCCCGCCGCCGATGTGGCCGCGTCCAGGATGCCCTGGATCAACACGGTCTAGTTCGTCCAGGTAACGCGCCACGCTCGCTTCCAGCTGCTGCATGCGGGCTTTGAGCTTGGCTTCCGACAGATTGCGATCACGACTATTGACGGCTTTGAACTTGCTACCGTCGATAGCGGCCACAGCATCGGTAAACAACTGCATCTGAGGGCACAGCAGCACGAATTGGCGACAAACACGACCGATGGCAGCACCGTTGTCCTTGCGAAAATCGGCTAAGGTTTTGAAATCGGGTGTACATCGCCCAGTCAGCCAGATTAGCTCGACGTTTCGCTGTGTCTCACGCTCAAGGCGCCGGCTGGATGGGACTCGGTTGAGGTACCCGTGGATGTAAATCTTGAGCAGCGTGATCGGATGGTATCGAGGGCGCCCAGTGATCGCGGGCTCGACGCTTTCGAACCCCAGTGTGCCAAGGTCTAGTTCATCGACAAAGACATCGATGATTCGAGCGGGATTATCCTCATTGATATGGTCTTCCAGCCGCTCGGGGAAAAGCAGGCCCTGTGATCGGTCCAGTCCTTCCACGAATCGCTTCATGGGACCCTCCGCGTGGGGCGAGGTCAGAATAGGTGGCTCGTTTTACGGGGCGTTTTCACACAGCCTGGACTCTGAGGCGTCATCCGACATCTTGACGTGGCTGCCACAAAACCGCTGGTCGGAACTTTGCCTACGCTGGACATGCGTAGTTTGGGTTCGGAGCGGCAGAGGAGCTGCGTGCGATTTGCGCCCGTGGGTCATCCGCTTGCAAATCACCCAAGCGCACCTTACAGTGAACCATATGGTTCACTATCAAACTCGCCTCGATACAACGTTCGCCGCGCTCGCCGATGTCACCCGACGCGGCGTGCTGGAGCAGCTCGGAGGTTCAGACGCTTCAATCACCGACCTTGCCCAAAGGTTTCACATGACCCTCACGGGCATGAAGAAGCACGTCAGCGTCTTGGAGCAAGCGGGGCTCGTGATTACGGAGAAGGTTGGGCGCGTACGAACCTGCAAGCTCGGACTGCGCCGACTGGAAGAAGAGGCCGCCTGGATCGAGCAGCACCGCCAGCTTTGGAGCGCACGCTTCGATGCGCTGGACAAGCTTGTCGAACACTTGAAATACGAGGAGAAGGCAGATGCCCAACGCAAAAGAAAATAGTGCCGTCGCCATGAATCGCACCACCGTGGAACGCAAGTCCGATCGCGAACTCCTGGTGACGCGAACGTTCAATGCTCCCGTGCACATCGTCTTCGAAGCGTGGAGCAAACCCGAATTGTTCAAGCAATGGTGGGTTCCGAAGTCGGTGGGCATGTCGCTGGTCTCGTGCGACATGGATATTCGCACCGGGGGTACGTATCGCCTCGTGTTCAGCCATCCGGACTTCGATCAACCGATGGCGTTCTTCGGCACGTACAGAGAAGTAACGCCGCACAAGCGGCTCATATGGACGAACGAAGATAGCGATCAGGGCGCCGTGACTACGGTGACGTTCGAAGAAAATGCCGGCAAAACGCTGGTCATCCTGCACGAACTCTACCCAACAACGGAGGCCCTCGAGGAAGCCCTCGCCGGTTCGGCGCAAGGCCTGCCCGAACAGTTCGCGCAGTTGGATGAGTTGCTCGCGAGCGGATCGTGACCACGCCGCGGCCGCCGATGTATGGAAGGGATGGCGACGAAGCACATAGTCACCCCCGCGCTGTCCCGTTTGGCGCCACGTGAGGACAATATGCTCAGACGCGATTTCCTGAAGACTGCCATGGCGACCGCCGTGCTGACTGCGGTCCTTCCCGTTCAAGCCAAGAAGACTCTCACCATGTCGAACGCGCATTTTGCCGATGTCAATGGCCAGCATTTGTTTTACAGCGTGCATGGCGTCGGCAAGCCGCTCATTCTTCTCCACGGCGGCATCGACCCGGACAGCTTTGGGAGCAATCTGGCCGAGCTGGCCAAGAGCCGGCAGCTGATCGCTCCCCATCTCCAGGCACATGGGCGCACGCCAGACACGGACAGACCACTGCGCAGTGAAACGATGGGCGATGACATTGCCGCCCTGATCGGTCATCTGAACCTCGGCAGGGCCGACGTCATGGGCTACTCGCTGGGTGCCAGCGTCGCGCTGCAGACCGCCATCCGCCATCCGGACGTGGTCAACCGGCTCGTGCTCGTGTCCGCGACGATGAAGCAAGACGGCTTTTATCCGGACGTGGTGGCGGCCTTCAAACAGTTGGAGGCCAACGCTGCCACGCTCGGCCCTAGCGTCAAGGCATCGCCGTTAGGGAAGGCCTATCCCGATGTCGATTGGACCAACCTCTTCAGGAAGGTCGGTGACCTGACCAAACGCCCCTTCGACTGGAGCGCTGACGTCGCCAAGCTTCAGGCACGCACACTGCTGGTCTTTGCCGACGCGGACGCCATCCGGCCCGAACACATGGTCGAGTTCTGGAAGGCGTTGGGAGGCGGCCAGCGCGATGCCGGGATCGATGGCTCCCTGCGGCCCGCAAACCAGCTCGCCATCTTGCCGAACACCACCCACTACACGCTCCCCGTCGAGCCGATGCTGCCGGAGATCGTCGAACGCTTCCTCGGCGCTGCATCGAAGGCAGTAGGTTAGGGACTCGCGAAGCGCTCACGGAGCTATCAGAGCGTGGGGGAATTGCACGTGTCCTTCGATGTTCTGAACAATCGGACATGCCACCGCGGACACGTGCTGGTCCATGAAGGGATAACGGGGTAACTCGATGCAGACAGGTAGGGCTGTACCAGCTTACTCTTGCGCGTGGCGTCTGCTTTCGAGGGCGGCCTCAACCGGTCATACACCCAGTTGTTGGCCTGGCATAGCGAAGATAAGCCACAGCAACAACAATGAGTCGCACGGGTATCTCGTTGCGCGATCGAGGATGTATAACCGGACAGGCTTGTCCGTATATTCACCCGTTAGGTGGCACGACAACCAATGATGAATTCCGTGAACCATGAACAGGCCTCGCCATCGCTGCACGGTTCCTGCCATTGCGGCGCAGTGCGCCTTACGCTTCCGACGGCGCCCGACATAGCGACGAGTTGCAACTGCTCATTATGTCGCCGCACGGGAGGGATATGGGTCTACTACCAACTCGGCTCAGTCTCAATCGAAGGCCACCCCGAGAACACGGAAAGCTATATGTGGGGCGATCGATCTTTGCGAAATGTGCGGTGCAAGACCTGCGGTATCGTCACCCATTGGGAGCCGATTGAGTCCACGCCAGGCGCTCGCCACGGCGTAAACCTGCGGAATTTTGAACCTGCGCTGCTGGAGTCGGTTGTCGTCAGGCGCTTCGATGGGGCGGACACCCGGAAATTCTTGGATTGAACACGGCCGCTTTTTCGAGCGGGGCACACCTACTTGAAGCAAAGGTCGACAGCTTCGGCCAGCGCTCAAGTTTGGACCAGAGCGCCCGTCGTCGCCTGTTTGATGAAAGGCTCGCCAGTCTGGGAGACATTTCCTTCCAGCGGGTGGAGGTTGCACCCCTCGAGATTGAGCACTTTGGTATCAAGTTCGGCTTACAACGTTTGCCTAAACATGGAATAGAACGAGGGGTACACTATGAAATTACTGCTGGCCATCTTACTGGCTGCTTCTTCTGTAGTGTCCGTCACGCCATCAGAAGACTTTCTATTAACGAAAGCCGCGGTGGACTTCCACAAAACATTGCCTGCTGAAATTGTCCGTGTCCGACACGTTCGGTTTGGTCAAGTTTTTAGTCCGGAGAATAAAAAGCAAGACGTGCTGTGCGGAGAGTTCATGTCAGCCGACAAAACGGGCAATCAATGGATCTCCTTTGCCACCATAAAAAGTCGCTATCAAGGCTCAGAAGGTGGCAAATATGAACAGTGGATCGGAGGTCAGGCGGAGGTCGTTTGCAAAGTAGGGAATGTCACAACAAGCGATAACAAGGATTTGTCATCCACTTTGCAGCAGCGTCTCGACCACTTTTCAAAAAGTAAGTAAGTGTGCCCCCGGCCTGTCCGCTTTCACCCAAAACGGACGTTAGTGACCGGGTACTTAAGACAAAGTGAGTCGCGAGCAGCCAAGCAGACCGGCGCTTTTCCGTACCCGCACTCACCGGAAAACCTTGATGCCGCCACGCCAAAAGCCAAGCGACGCCGAGGAGAGCACCATCATCATCGCGCCGTATAACCAGTGTCAGGTGCAATCGACATGAAACTCATTGATCTTGAAAAGTCAGCATTGCAGCTAAACGAGCTCTACGAACAGCTGGAGATGAAGATGTATGGGCGCATCTGGACCACAGAAGAGCTTGCGCTTGGTTTCGTAGGGGACGTAGGCGATCTAGCAAAACTGATCCAGGCAAACGCGGGTATCCGAAATATTGATGACTGCAAGGCTAAACTTGGTCATGAATTGTCGGACTGCTTATGGTCGATTATTGTTCTTGCAAATAAGTGCGGCATTGATTTGGAGGCGGAGTTCGCCAGAAACACCCGAGAGCTCGCCGAATATGTATCTGGCGAGCTTGGCAAATAATAAAGGCGCGATGGGAGCTCCGTGGCCATCACTGCCACATCCAGTTTTGCTTACCGATCACATTCTCTTTGCCCACTCGATCCAGCGCCTCACCCATCTGCGCGCTGATTTCCATAAAGTAATAGCTAAGAAGCGCGCGACTGATGGTTAACGTCGCATCGCCGCTTGCCTCGCTCTCATCGTTGTGGGCAATGCGCGCCATCAACGCCAGCATGCCTTGGATGCTTTTGAGTTCT
>NZ_QRBE01000004.1:278846-330722 GCF_003363155.1 Dyella monticola
GTAGAGTTGCGGGCCGGATGGGCCGCTGTGTTTGTCTTCCATGGTGTGCTCCACGCGCTTAGGTCACGCCGCGTATTGCGCGCGGCGTGAAGGGCTGCAGGAAAAATCCTGCATGGGTAGGCGGAATGTTCTGTATCCGTTTTCTACGTTTGCCCACTTGGGCCCGACGCCGCGCCGTGGGCGGGGCGGTGAAGTCGTATAAAGATCGGCGTGGCGGGGACACGCGGGGGCGTGCGTACCGTATGATCGGGAGTAACCATGGTCAACTCTTTCCTAGTTGGTTGTGGCCAGCGGATCGTTTGGGGTCCAGCCCAGGCGATCCGCGCAACTTCACTCATGTCGGGTGTGCCGAACTCATCAAAGGCGGATGGGCACACCCGACCCGAACACCATCGCACAGTTGCAGCGTGATATCTGTCAGTGCACGCAGATACGTTGTGACGGTAAAGCTGATGCGTGAGGTGACGTGTTCGCACGCACCACCCTCCGCCAGCCGGATGGAATCTGGAGCGGTGCGCAGGCAAGCCGTTGACCTGACTGCCAGCGCCATCCCCGAAAGCACTATTTGCCACTAGCGGCCGCTGAGCTGTTGTGGCCATGCAACGAGAGCGTTCGCGTTAGATACCTTCAACAATACGAACGTCACGCTCGGCTGTTCCAACAAGATGTTGCACTGCCGCCTGATACTCGGCACTGCGATATGCAACGTCAGCCGCTTTGAAACTATCGAATTCGACGATGGCTACGCGCTGGAGCAGCCCAGATTCATAGCAGGAAGCTGGCAAGCCCGCCGCCAGAACCCGCCCGCCATGCGCTTGGATTACCGGCATCGCGGCGGCCGCATATCTGTCGATGCCAGCCGGATCCGAAACTGACCGGAATGTCATGATCCAATATCCACTAGCCATTGTTCATCTCCGCTTGGCGAGATATCGCCTTGCACTCATTGATGGAAACAAAGCCAGCGCGGCAATCGTCCGCCGCACCGGCTGTACGCAAACACGTGGCTAGGCAATCGAGAGCTCGACATCGATGTTTCCGCGCGTAGCGTTCGAGTACGGGCACGCCTGGTGCGCCGCATCCACTAGCTGCTTCTTTTGTGCGCTATCGAGTCCCGGCAGGCTGATGGCGAGCTTGACCGCGATACCGTAGGACGCACCGCCTCCCGTCGAGCCGAGCGCGACTTGAGCGTCGATGGCCACATCATCCGGCACTTTCAGGTTCAGCTTCGATGATACCGCCCGCATCGCGCCGATGAAGCAGGCCGAATAGCCGATAGCAAATAGCTGCTCTGGGTTGGTTCCAGGTTTACCCGAGCCAGGCGAGCTAAGCACAACGTCGAGTGCACCGTCGCTGGTTTTTCCTGCGCCTTCGCGGCCACCGGTGGTATGCGCTTTCGCGGTGTACATTACTTTTTCAAGTTTCTGAATCATGGTGATTCCTTCAAATTGGTTGGGAGATAATGGGTTCGTTTCTTAGGAACTTTGAAAGGCGACGCCGTTTCGTTGCCGTATGGCATACGGTGCGTGTTCGATAGGCTGTCAAAAACGCTTGCGACACCATGCAACGACTTGCTCGATATACATCGCAATGATGGGTTCATTGGACAAAATAACCATTATCGCGGCGAGAATCACAGCAACAGCGATGGACCGATCGGGTGTCACTGGTGATCTCTCTTTTGTCGCGACCCGTTTCGCTTCGGAGGAATCGCAATGCCATTCGTTTTTCCGAACCAGGAGAATTGCCGCCACTGCCGCCACTGCGATCATGGATTCATCGACGAAAGGCGCATTTAGGCTTACCAGCACAGCCACTAAACCCAATACGAAGGTGACGAGCGTTCCACGCCAATACGGCACGTCGGGCTTCGTATAACTTCCTGTGCGGCACGCGTACCCGAGCATGTCGCTCTCAAAGTCATAACTATGCGTCGTTGAACTTGGCGGGAATGACATGTTCGTTGCCTTACGTGAGATGAATGTGTGTCGAATGCCTCCAGTCATTGACTGACGCAGCCGTGTAGCGCTCGCGCAGCCAAGCGGCGTACCTCTTCCTGACCTGCTGAACGCTCTTTTGCTCAGACTTGGGACGGGTAATCTGCCCGCCCCAACACATCGCTAGTGGCCTGCGCTCTGACCACCGTCGATATGGAGGATTTCACCGGTTACGAACGGCGCCGTATCGAGATAAATCGCGGCTTCGGCGATGTCCGAAATTTCGCCCATGCGACCGACTGGATGCAGGCCACCCAATGCTTCGTGCGTTTCGGGTGCGTGCATCGGCGTCTTGATGATGCCGGGCGCGACCGCGTTTACGCGGATCCCGCGCCTGGCGTACTCGATGGCCAGCGACTTGGTCGCGGCGTTCAGGCCACCCTTGGTTAGCGCAGCCAGCACCGACGGCACGCCGTCGATCGCATTGTCAACAAGACTTGCCGTGACATTGATCACGTGACCACTGCGCTGCTTTTCCATCTCGGCGATGGCGAGCTGGGTGATGTTGTAGAAACCGTCGAGATTGACCGACAAAACGTTGCCGTAATCTTCTTTTGTATAGGCGGTAAAGGGCTTGGCAACAAAGATGCCAGCGTTATTGACCAGCGTATCAATGCGACCGAAGCGCGACAGAGCCTCGGCGATGATGCGTTCTGCGACAGTTCGCTCGGCGATATCGCCGGGCACGACGGTCACGTCGGGATAGCTGGATGGCTTGATGGAACGCGAGTTGGCGACGACCCGGTAATTGCGGTCTACAAATGCCTTCACGAGACCTGCGCCGATACCTTGCGATGCACCGGTAATGACGACGACTTTCTGTTGATTGTGCATGCTCTTTCTCACTCGTAGATGAAGGGAACATTCGGCGTGGTGCAGGTGGACCTGCATTGCCGACGTGTTCAATTTACGAGTGCACTGCGACTAAGCGAATCCCTGCTATTCGGTAAACACTTTTGCGCGCCGCGTTATAGTCGCCTTGGTTGGCGGTGTCGCTACGTCCTTGGCCAGGGCCGCGAAGCGGGAGCGCAGGCGCGGGAGTGCAAAGTCGACAAACGCGCGCACCTTTGGCACGGCGAGGCGCCCATACGGCGAAATGATATGCACAGGCATGGGCAGCGGCTCTGCATCGGCCAACACGACTTGAAGCAAACCCTGCTTTATTTCCGGTGCCACGTGATAAGCAAGCAGACGGCTCACACCGTGGCCTTCAACCGTCGACGCAATGGCGGCCCGCACGCTATTGATGACCAGTCGAGGGGTGAAGGAAATGGATCGAGACACTGACGATCCTTCCACCGGTGGGAAACTCCATGAGGCCATGCCCATGTGGTCCATGGCGATAATCTGATGTTTACTCAGGTCGGCAGGCTCGACGATGCGCGGATGCGCCGCCAAATAACGCGGCGATGCCACGACCACTCTGCGTACTTCGCCGATCCTGTGCGCCACGAGTGTGGAGTCAGACAGGTGGTTGAGACGCAAGGCCAGGTCCATGCCCTCGTCGATCAAGTTTACCTGTCGATCCAGCAGGTACACCCTCACGTTGACGGTGGGATATTCGTCCATGAAGGCATCAACGATCGGCCGCAGTATCTCCTCGCCGGCGAATACCGTGGCGGAAATAGTCAGCGTGCCGCGCGGAACAGAGCGCTCACCGGCCGCGCTGCGCTCAGCCTCTTCCAGCTCCATCAGCAGCTTCCGGCAGGCGACGGCGTAGCGTTCCCCTGCCTCGCTTAACTTGATCGAACGCGTGGTCCGGTGCAGCAATGGCGCCCCCACTCGCGCCTCAAGAAACGCAATGGCGCGACTTACCGCGGCTATGGAACGGCCAGTCTTCCGACCGGCTCCAGTAAGACTCCCTTCGTCCAGCGTCGCGACGAAGACTTTCAT
This sequence comes from Dyella monticola, assembly GCF_003363155.1. Lineage (GTDB taxonomy): Bacteria > Pseudomonadota > Gammaproteobacteria > Xanthomonadales > Rhodanobacteraceae > Dyella_B > Dyella_B monticola. Next base: position 282,737 of record NZ_QRBE01000004.1, read on the forward strand.
GGCGTCCAAACGATCCATTGAAGTTGCCTCACCCACTCGCGCTGGAACAAGGGATAGCTATAGCTAAAGTATCCATGCAAGTCCACGACGCATGGTCGCCACCGCCCCCGCTCAACTCACTATGCGCGCAGGTCAGCCTAGTGACCAGGAAGCCCGTCGGATGGACGATGCTCGCTTGGACTTCGCATCGAACCTTTTACTGACTTGGCGTGACGTGGAGCGCAGCTTCTGACTTTGTGTAGAGGATCGAGCGCTGCGCAGAGGCTTACTCCACTGAACGCAACTCGCGTATGCCTTTGCCAAGCCGCCGGCGCAACAGCGTGCGTAGCGTCACGCCGTCGCCGTAACCCACCCGTTCTGCGATCTGATCGACGCTGTGCTTAGTGGTCTTGAGCAAATGAACGGCGCGCTCGATCCGTAGATCCTGAATAAATTCGAGCGGTGTCTTGCCTAATACGCTATCGAGACGTCGCGATAAGGTGCGCTTGCTGGCCCCCAGCGCTTCGGCAATCGAATCGAGTGTGAGCGGTGAGTCGAGGCGTTCACGCACCCAACGATCAAAGTGCTCGACCAGCGGATCGGAATGGACGAGCTGATCGGAAATCACGAAGCCGGTTTGAGATAGTCGCGAATCGAATACAAGATACTTGGCCACCAGGGCCGCAAGCTCGGGGCTGTTGCCGCGAATCAGCCAGAGCGCAAGATCGAGATGACTGAGCGCAGCACCGGCCGTCACCATGGCGCCACTTGGAACCACAATGCGGTGCGCATTCAAGCGCACATCCGGATAACGCTGTCGGAATATCGGTGAGAGCCACCAGGTTGTCGTAGCCTCGCTTCCCGCCAGCAAACCACTTTCAGCCAATACGAACGTTCCCGTACAGGCTGCCGCAAGACGGGCACCCGTGCTGTGCCAAGAACGCAGGGCGCCGAAAGCATCCATGACATCTTCTCGGCCAAGCGCTGGCAGGAGCGTCTCGGCCGTCATTTCGGCAATGGCAGGCACGATGACGCAATCGGGGTTGGGCGTGTCTGTAATTTTTCGTACAGGGACCTGCAGTCCTAGCCCCGTATGCACTTCGGGCCGCACTCCCACCAACGAGACGTCAAACCCTGGTGTAGAGATTCCGTTCCACTGCGCAAGTCGGTTCGCCATCGCGAGCGCATCGAGCACCGTCGTAAGACCGGTGTCGAACACGCCTTCGAGCGCAAGTACCGAAATTCGCATGGCTCAATCGATATCAAATATGTCAATCGTGCCAGTATCGGCACGGGTACCCCCTTTGTAAAGTCTCCTCCACTGCAGAGCTCCTTGCTCAAAAACGCAACGCGCCAAGACCCTAAGTCACATGGTCTTCCACACTGATAGAACGCTGGAGAAGAAAAATGATTAAACATGCTTTGTTCGTGCGGCTTGAGGCCAAGCCGGGCAAGGAGAAGGCGGTTGCGGACTTTCTTGCCGCGGGCGCTGCCATGGCAGATCAAGAAGCGACAACCCCCATCTGGTTTGCCCTGCAGCTGACGCCTACGACCTTCGGCATATTCGATGCCTTTGCGGATGAAGCAGGCCGCCAAGCCCACCTTAATGGCGATATCGCCAAGGCGCTCATGGCAAAGGCTGACGAGTTGCTCGCCAGCCCCTTCACTGTCGAGGCGATCGACGTCATTGCGATGAAGAACAAACCGGCTTAACTGCTTTGCGGCAGTAAAGCAGCGCTCGAAAACAACGTGCGGCGCCTGCACGCCGGAATGTGCTGCGCGTTATCGCCGACGGCAAGACATTCCCATCGAATTGGCATCGGTTGACGCGCGAGGACAACACGAAAGGATGGTGGCGCCGAGAGAAGCCCTGGCTCTCGCGTGCTCAGCTTTTCGCCAGATCACTGTTAGCTCTACCCGATCGAGACTCGCCCGTCACCACGTTGGTGTCGGCGAACGACGGCACATTGAAATGATTCTGGAGATTCCGATGTACTCAATACGAAATAAACTTGCTATTGCCCTCATGCTTGCCATGAGTGTCACCCTGGTTCACGCAGAGCCTGCCACGGGCGCGAAGGACATTGTCATTGTTCATGGTGCGTTGACGGATGGCTCCGGCTGGCGTGCCGTCTACGACATCCTGACCAAAGATGGCTTTCACGTAACGATCGTGCAGGAGCCACTGACGAGCCTCGCCCAGGACGTTGCGGCCACAACGCGCATCGTCGATCAGCAGAACGGCCCTGTTGTCCTGGTCGGCCACAGCTATGGCGGCTCTGTCATCACCGAGGCCGGCACCGACCCGAAGGTCAGCATGCTCGTCTACGTGTCTGCACTCCAACCCGATGCGGGGGAAGCCAGCGGTCAATTGATGTCGAAATTCGCCGCGCCCAACCATGCCATGGCAGCAACGCCGGACAACTATTTCTACATCCCTGCGGATAAATTCCGGGCCACCTATGCGCAGGATGTTTCGGCATCGGAGGCTCAATTCCTGGCGAGCTCCGAGGTGCAGCTTGCGCAAAAAGCGATGGCTGCGCCTCTTACTGCGGCGGCATGGAAAACAAAGCCCAGCTACGCCATCCTGACCACTCAGGACCATGTGATCAGCCCGGAGCTTCAGCGTTGGATGTATCAGCGTTCGGGCTCCAAGGTCACGGAAATTGCTGCGAGTCACGCTGTCTTTATCTCTCAGCCGACCAAAGTGGCGCACGTGATTGAGAAAGCCGCCAACAGCGTCACGTGATCGCTGATTGTGAAAATGGGGCGTGTTCGCTTTGAGGCGACGACTCACGTAACCGGCAACGGCACGCCCCACCTTGCATGTACGTATTGTGGCCGCCAGATTGAAACCGTCACGTCCACCTGGTCATCGGATGTATCGATGAATGCGCGCGCCGTGCGGCGCGCGGATCACCAAGGCGCCCCATCGCTGCGTGGCGTACGCAAGGACATAGTCCTCATCCGCCACGTGCAAACAGCATCACGAAGCCCCATCGGATATCGCCCCCATGCTCTTACTGATCCTTGCGTACTTCGGTGGTGTACTGACGATCCTCAGTCCATGCATCCTGCCGGTGCTTCCTTTCGTATTCGCGCGGGCAGACCGTCCGTTCACGCGCAATGGCCTCCCCATGCTGTTGGGCATGGCACTGACTTTCGCCGCGGTGGCCACCTTGGCGGCTGTGGGTGGCGGCTGGGCGGTCCACGCCAATCAGTTCGGCCGCTATATCGCGCTGGCGGTACTCGCGGTGCTGGGCCTTACGTTGGTTTCCGAACGCTTCGCCGAATGGATTAGCCGTCCATTCGTAGCACTCGGCGCCACGCTCACACAGCGTAGTGGCGATGGCGATTCGGTGTTTTCCGCCGCGGGCTTGGGTGTCGCCACCGGACTGCTATGGGCGCCATGCGCGGGTCCTATCCTGGGTCTTCTGCTGACGGGGGCGGCGCTTAAAGGGGCAAGCGTCCAAACCACCTTGTTGCTGCTCATCTACGGAGCTGGCGCTGCGACGTCACTCGCTCTTGCACTCGCTATCGGTGGGCGAGTCTTTGCCTTGATGAAGCGCTCGCTCGGCGCCGGCGAATGGGTCCGCCGTGCGCTTGGCGTGTTGGTGTTGGCCGGCGTCGCCACCATCGCGTTGGGCGTGGATACCGGATTGCTGACTCGCGTGTCACTGGCTAGCACCAGTGGCATCGAACAGAAGCTGCTCGACAGCGTGCGTCCCACCCTTCCCGCACAACCAACCATCAAGGCTGGCACACCGCTACCGGTGGAGGGCGACATGCCCTCACTCGATGGCGCCACCGCGTGGCTCAACAGCCCTCCCCTTACGACGCAGTCGCTGCGCGGCAAGGTGGTATTGATCGACTTCTGGACGTATTCCTGCATTAACTGTATTCGCGCGCTGCCCTATGTGCGTGGCTGGGCCGACAAATACAAAGATCACGGCCTGGTGGTCATTGGTGTGCACTCGCCCGAGTTTGCCTTCGAGAAAGATCCGAGCAACGTCACTAAGGCGGTGAAGGATATGGGCGTGGACTACCCGGTCGCGCTCGACGACGATTACGTCATTTGGAAAGCCTTCAATAACGAGTACTGGCCTGCCCATTACTTCATTGACGCGCAGGGACACGTGCGTCATCACCACTTCGGCGAGGGCGACTATCAGCACAGCGAAGACGTGATCCGTCAACTGCTCGCCGAAGGCGGGCAGAAAGACCTACCTGGCGGCTATGTGCAACCGAACGCGCAAGGTGCGGAAGCCGCCGCTTCGGACGATGCCACGACCTCGCCGGAGACCTACGTGGGATACACAAAAGCTCAAAACTTCGCAGGCGGCGATATAGCCGAGAACATTTCGTTCAACTATCACGCGCCTGCGGCGCTGCCGACCAACCAGTGGACGCTTGACGGTCAATGGACCGTAGGGAGCGAGTACGCGCATCTGGACAACCCCAACGGCCGTATCGTTTACCGCTTCCACGGCCGCGACCTTCACCTCGTACTCGGCCCAGCGCCCGATGGTGAACCTGTGCGTTTCCGCGTGTTGATTGACGGCAAAGCTCCTGGCGCAGATCACGGCACGGACATCGATGCACAGGGCAATGGCACCGTTACCGGGCAGCGCCTCTACCAGTTGGTGCGCCAGTCAAACGGGAACAGTGACCGCACCTTTGAAATCATCTTCCTCGACCCGGGAGTTTTGGCGTACTCCTTTACTTTCGGTTGATTTCGGCGATGGCGGCAATAGAGGGCCTTACGTCATGTGCGCGAGACGTCGCCGCCTCCAGCGCTGCCTGCTCTTCTACCGTTCGACGCTCGTCGCGGTAGTTCGGGCTATTGCTCTTCTTCAAGGTATTTTCGATTTCGGCGATGCGTTGCATTGGGCGGCTAAAACCAGGGTCGAAAGCCGCTAGCGAGGCGCGGCTATGTCAAGGAGACGATCCTTGGTTCCGACAATCCTTTCCAAGGCCGGATACTGTTCTCCACCGTGATACGCGAGAGTGAGCGTCGCGGCGGCACCGTCATTTTCAACTGCGAACTCAATGGAAGGGTGCGCTCCTTTGGCGTTGCGGATCGCGTGTTGTAGCTGATCGATCGAAAAGGGTTTTCCGTTGACGGAAACCATTTTCATACCCGACGCAAAGCCTGCCTTATCCGCGATGCCACCGATGAGCACATCGGTGATGACGCCATCCGACCGCACTTTCATGGCGATCGAATTTTCGAAATCCTTTTTCCCCGAAAGTGCGGTCCACGCATTCGGTGCGTCGCGGTAGACCAAACGATATCCACCGTGGGTAAAGCCTTCCAGCGGCGCCCCTGGAGTGAGCTCGTGGAGACGTTGTTGAAAAAAAGACGCCCAGTCGTGCGGATAAACGGTGTTGAGTGCGTTGACAAGGTTGTCGCGGGTGAAAGGACGCGTCGTGGGCCCGGAGTCGGTGCTCTGACCGTAAAAAAGTGCAAGGAAGTCATCGAGCGATTTCTTGCCTGCGGTTCCGTTGCGAATGGTGGTGTCGACGTCCAGCCACATCAGCGCGCCTTCACCGTAAAAATCGTAGCCGCCAAGCCGCCAGCTTTCGTAGGCGGAGCTGTCGGCGGCCCAGAGGATCGGCGCCATGGTTGCCGTGTCTTGCAGGTCGCGCCAGGTTTTTCCAGGGCGGCGGTCGAAATGGGCGGCCTTCTCACTCCATTGATCGAGATATTGTTGTTGCGTCCAGATGCCGGATCGAACGGTGAGGACGCCGGCAAGGTAATCGGTCAGCCCCTCGTAAATCCAAAGATCGGTGCCGATGATGGGCATCTGATAGTTGGCGGCCATCAGGCTCTGGGGGCGCCGATATTTTCCATTCCAGCTATGCACGAAGTCGTGCACGATGTAATCCCCATACAGCGTGAGTGACCGTTCGCTGGTCAGGAAATTGGCCGGTCTGCGATCGTCGAGCGATTGATGATGATCGAACGCGTCGCCGGCGATCTGATCAGACAGCGTGACCAGCATGTGGAACGAATCGTAGTGTCGACTGTGAAAGAGCACCCCGGCCTGACGAACCACTTCGCTGAATTTGTCGATGTGTGCTTGATCGATCTGGAGTGATGCCGGCGTGTCGGCTACCAAGTCGAGATAGTGCTTGGGCGTGATCTCTGGCGCCAAGGGAATTTCTCGAAAGTAGCATCCGGAAATGACCGGCGAATCGACGAGCTGCTCAAGCGAGACTGTGTGGAAGGTGACGGCATTTGAAGGCTCGGAAGGGGCCTTTGCCTGGTTGGATTGCAGGGCCGAAGCGAAGTGCCAATTCGGCGGCAGAACAATCGTCGGAGTGACCTCAATCGAAGCGACCTGCGTGGATGGCCCGTGATACGGATACATGAGAACCGTATTCCAATTGAGCGCCGCGATGTTTGCGTCGGTGGATCCCGGGGTTGTTGCATCGGCCGCGGTCATGAAGTCGAAGCTCACCTCAATGGAACTGGCGCCCTTCGGAACCACGATGTGATAAAGGTAAAGGTCCACCGGGTCGCGTTCCCAGCGAATCGGCGTGGCGGCTGCGGAACCCATGTGGTGAGCGGTAATAAACAAGCCCGCTTGTTGATCGATAGGGCCGGCCAGGTGAACGCTCGGAAGCCATTGAGGATAGGCGAGCGTCATCGGCCCAGGCTTGGCTGGAATGATCTCCGTCGTGTGGAGGAGTTTGCGCGGTGCATCGCGCACGTCGACCTTGAGAAGAATCGGAAGCTCCGCGCTTGAGGCAACGCTGCACATCGTGCCCATGGCCAATGCCAGCATTGCGGTGAGGGAGTAAGAAGCGATGCGTTGCATGTGTACGGGCCCGATAGAGGTCGAGATCAAACGATTCGCTGCGGGCCCATCAAAGGCACGATCCATTCAATCCCGCAGAGGACGTGGGACGCGGCGGTGAAACTCACTTTCGCGGCGCGCGCTTGACGCTACCTTGCTGCTGCAAGAGGGAGATCGCTCCTGCGATCGCGCGATGGAAGGGTTCGGCGGAATTCGCAGCGCGCGCCAGCACATAAGCACCCTGGAGAACGGCCAGAATGGTCGAGGCGGTATCTTCCGGATTCAGCTCCGCGCGAAATTCTCCCGCGCTTTGGCCTTCCACAATGAGCGCGGCCAGTTCCTGCGTCAGCTTCGCGAACATCTCCTGCACGGGCTGCCTGAGTTGCGGGTCGGCAATGATCTCTGGGTCTTGCGTCAACCTTCCAACGCGACAACCTCGCAGCGCCTCCCGCTCGCGATGGAGGTAGGCAATGATGCGATCGAGCGCGGAGCAAGGCTGCGTGAATTCCTGCTGGGCCGACGCATACAGTTGCTCGGCGCTGCGCGCGATGGCGGCTGAAGCGAGCGCGGCTTTGTTTTCGAAGTGGTGGTACATGCTGCCTTGCCCGGCGGCCGCTTTTTCCTGGATGGCTTTGGGGCTCATACCCACATAGCCGCGCTCCCATAACAGTGCCTGGGCGCTCTCGATCAGACGTTCTCTGGTATCCATACCCGCACTGTACCTACTAGTAGGTACAATTTGCAACACGGCGAAACGCCGTCATGGGCAGCCGGGCAGGCTCCACCTGCCCGGCCTCCTAATGTCGGCCGTTCGTTTATCGAACCGTGGCAATACCGAAGCGACTTGGAAACACCTTAACCAACCTTGCGCCAGACCGAGATCGGCACATCGCCATTAGGGCGCGGCTTCACCCGATAGCTAAGCACGCCGTCCTTGAGCTCGTACTGCCTATGTTGGTCTTGCCCTTCCCAATTGGGGAAGGATGCGCCCTGGATGTGGAACACCAGAACGTGGTGCTCCTGGTCGATACGGAGCATGCCGTAATGGGTGCTTGAGCCCTTCACGGCCGATGCGTATTCATCGGGCGTCCCCTTCGCTTTGTCCCCCATGCGAAAGGCTGGGCGCTCCGATTTGAAGATCTGCAATGAGTAATGGCCCATGTTGTCGACCATCAGCAGCCCTTTGGGCTGGGCGCCGAAGTCAGGGGCGCGCGAGCCATCAGGGTGTTGGACGTCGGCGGCGACCAGGGTCCAGGTGCCAGCCAGCGACGATATGGACATGGACATGTCGCGGGCCGAGCCGGCGATAGCAGTGGAACTCCAGAGTGCACATGCCCCGAGGAGCATGGCCATGATGCGACCGGTGTTTGCTTTACGAACGTTCATGCGGTGAGTCCCGAAGTTGGAGGGCGCGCGGGCCAATGGCCTGCGAGGGTTATTGGATGCTAGGCTTCGAACACACTTAAGAAAATCTGATAATTCGAAATCAACTCATCGTAAAAACGAAAGTAATGTCGCTACCGAACCTCGATATGGACGCCCTGCGAACCCTGCTTGCGATCCTGCAATGCGGCAGCCTGGGGCGCGCGGCGGAAAAGGTAGGCCGCTCGCAATCGGCGGCAAGCCAGCAGATCAAGAAACTGGAAACCCAGCTGGGCCAACCCTTGTTCCGCAAGCAGGGGCGAACCATGGTGCTCACGGATACGGGCGAGGTGGTGCACTCCTACGCGCGCCGCATCCTTGAGCTCAATGACGAAGCGGCCCGCAGTGTGGCCGGCATCTCGGTGCAAGGCGTCGTGCGCTTTGGCCTGTCCGGCGATTTTGCTGAGACATGGTTGCCCGCGACATTGGGGCAGTTCAAAAAGGCCCACCCCGCGGTTCGCGTGGATGTCGAAGTGGAGCGCAACGGGCGCTTGCTGGAACGTCTGGATCAGGGTGAATTCGACCTTGTTCTGGCCATGGGTTATGGCAGTCGTTTGGACGCCCGGCGTGTGGCCACGTTACCCATGACGTGGATCGGGCCGGTAGGGACGGAAGTAATCGTGAAACCCGACACCCCGCTCGACCTGGCGCTGTACAACTCGCCCTGTTTCTTCCGCCGCGCAGGCCTCGAGGCGCTCGACAAGACCGCCATCCCTTGGCGAGTGGCTTACGCCACGGCCAGTTTGCAGAGCTTGTGGGCGGGGGTGGCGGCCGGTCTCGGTATCACGCTGAGAACCACGGCGGGTATACCGCGGTCGCTCATGCGGCTGGATGAAAGGCACGGCCTTCCGCCCCTTCCCGAGGTTGAGCTGTGCTTGCACGCGGGGCAGGACACGGCGAATCCCGCGGTAAGCCAGCTTGAGCGCATGGTGATCGATCATGCTATTGGAAATCTGGGGTTGTAATAGAGCGCCAGCGCGTCGCCACGGATGTCGGGCCATTCGACTGGCCAGATCATGACGATTACTCGCTCGCCCAAAGAGATGGTTGACTAGGAAACCAATTCGGTATAGTTTACTAGTCAACCAAAAGCGGGCTGACCGGATGTCCAACATTTCAGATCTCACGACACACATGGGTTACTGGCTGCGCTTAGCCTCTAACGCCGTGTCGCAGGAATTCGCACGCAAAGTCACCGCTGAGGGCGTCACTGTGGCGGAATGGGCGTGCATGCGATCGATGTACGACGAGGATGCCATGTCGCCATCGGCGTTGGCCGAGAAGATGGGCATGACCAAGAGCGCCATCAGCAAGCTGGCTGACCGCCTGGTTGAAAAGAGCCTCATTGAACGCACCAGCAATCCAGACGACAAGCGCGGGCAGTCGCTTCGCCTCACCAAAGAAGGACGCCGGAAGATTCCTCGCCTGGCCAAGCTGGCCGACCAGAACGACGCCGAGAACTTCGCGGTTTTGACAGCGAAAGAGCGCGCATCGCTCGATCGCATTTTGCGAGCGTTTGCCGAAAGGCACGGCTTGACTGGTACACCCATCGATTGACGTCGAAAAAACGACCGACGCATCCTAAGGAGTCTGCCCATGAACGAAGAACAGGTTTCTTCTGCCCAAACATGCCTGCATGGCGCCCACGACGGCGCCCTCACTTTCCCTCAAATTCTCGGGCTTCTCCACACTGCTGGCTTCGAGGGCTATGCGGTCGACTATCGACGAAACGTCCAGACGTACTACCTCCCCGATGGGGACAGCGTGACGCTGGAGATGCCCAGCGAAAGCGGCGCCGTTGCGGCAGCGTTCGAAGCCGCCCAGATCGAGGCGCTGGTACGTTGGGCGCAGAAGAACGGCCCGGACTATAGCTACAAAGGTTTCTGCGAACGCGTGCGGGCAGCGGGGTGTGCGGGCTACCTCGTTTCGATACTCGGTCGACGCGCGGTCTACTTCGGGCGCACCGCTGAAACACATATCGAGCTATTCCCCAGCTGACGCGTGGCTCGCTGCTCATCGTTGCGAAATGCGATGCATATTGGCGCTTTCACGCTTAGTTCTTGATCGCCTTCTAACGATGGCCGACACGGGCGCTCCATAAGGTGTACTAGGACGACTTGCCCATGCTGGCGAACATCACAACGGCGGCGACGGCCATGATCAACATCGCAAGCCACCCGAGCCACCGTGTCCACCCTTTCACGCAAAATTCGCCCATGGCGTCTTTGTTGTTGGACAACAGGAGCATCAATACCATGATGGGCACGGCGGCAACGCCATTGATGACGGCGGTCCAATACAGCGCCTTGATGGGATCGATCGCCGTCATGTTGAGACCGGCACCGATGATCATGGCCACGATCAGCACACCGTAGAATGCCTTGGCTTTCATCGGCGTGCGTTCCAACCCATAAGGCTTATGCAGCGCCCCGGCAACGGCATAGGCGGTCGCACCCGCGAGCACCGGCAACGCGAGCAGGCCGGTTCCGATGATGCCGGCCGCAAACAGCCAGAACGCGAAACGCCCAGCGATCGGCCGCAAGGCCTCGGCAGCCTCGGCCGACGACTGAATATCCAGCTTGCCATGGGCATGCAACGTGACCGCGGCGGTAAGGATGATGAAGAACGCCACGATGTTGGAAAACATCATGCCAATAACGGTGTCTACCTGGATGCGCTGCAAGGCATCGTCGCCTTGATGGGGGCTGCTCTTTAGCGCCTTGCGCTCACTACTGGCACGTATCTCTTCCACCTCTTGTGCCGCCTGCCAGCTAAACAGGTAGGGGCTGATCGTGGTGCCGAACACCGCCACCACCGCCATGGCGTAGTCGCCAGTCCACTGGATCCTGGGGATGAGGGTGCCTTTGAGTACATCGCCCCACGGCACTTTGACGACAAACACGGTTGCCACATAGGCAAACAGGCTGATGGTCAACACTTTGAGGTAGGGTGAATACCTGGAAAACGGCACGAACACTTGTAGCAGCAGCGAAACCAAGGCAAAGGCCAGGGCATAGATAATGGCCGGCCCTCCAATCAGCAGCTTCAGTGCCGCGCCCATCGCACCAATATCGGCCCCCAGGTTGATCACATTGGCGATGATCAACAAACACGCGAGCCCACACACCAAGGGGTTGGAATAGTGTTTTTGCAGGTTATCGAACAAGCCAAAGCCGGAGACTCGCCCGATGCGCGCGGCCACCACCTGCACCGCGATCATCAAGGGCATGGTCAGGAAAATCGTCCACAACGTGGCGTATCCAAACTTGGCACCGACCTGCGCGTAGGTGGCAATGCCACTGGGGTCGTCGTCCGCCGCCCCCGTGATGAGGCCTGCGCTCAGTCGCTGCAAGAACGTCTGCGACGGTGAATATTTCGGAGCAGCGATAGGCCTTGCCATGGACGGACGCTATGGCCGAGGGGCGGACGGAAGCGTGAAGGCCGTTGCGTCAGCATCCCTGATTTGCGCCGACGATTCAGGGAAAGGGGCGGATTTCTATGGGGAAATCTTCGAATGCAGCGATCGCATGCAAGTTGGGGGTTATCTGCGGATTCCGGTGCAACTGGTCACTGATTCCGGTTTGGGGCTGGACAGGTCGCTGGTTGTGACGAGTGCTGAGTGATGCGCTACATGGCTGCCCGATCCTGTTGTTAGTCACCAGGTGCTGATGAGATGTATGGCTTATCAAGTCATGTCCGAATGTGGACGACTCCACGGTTCGGGCCGAATGTGTGGAAAGGGGATCGAAGGCATCTTCTTGCCCAGAAAGCGGCAAAGCGCTTCCCAGCCCTCGCATATGTCGATACATAGAAGCCGATGGGATTTCAACCGGAAGTGGTCCTTCACGGCTGCGGATTCCGGTAATCACTGACTACGCATCCGGAAATGGATGGCCACCGTGCCGTCATTGGCTGAACATCGTGCTGGTGTTGACCCGCCCGTTTGTCAGTACCAGCGGGCGGGTCAACACCGATCACGCTTGGCGAGGCTAGCTATACGCCATCCCCGAAGTGGGTACCAGTTCCCCGACTTGAGGTGAGGATTGCGCTTCGCTTCGCGACGCATCACGTCTCGTTGAAGTCGTCCGTTTCGCTATCCACGTCAACGGTGGCCGCCAACTGGTATGTGGAGGATGCCTGCATAAACGCAGCCCAGAACCTGGGTTCAAGGCACATATCTCCGCCCTTATAGAAATCCTCTCTCAACAGGATCCGATGCACCTGCGGCAGTCGCCAACAAGGCACCCGGGGATATAGGTGATGTTCGTTGTGGTAGTTGGATCCGGCCTGGAGTAGTGTCCAGAAGGCCGAGCTGTTTGTCCTGGAATCGTAACCTAACCCTAAACCAGTGCCCGCATGCATCTGATAGGGCGAGAGGCCACCAATGAAGATGATCCCGACCATGGGCACTGCCACGTATTGGAGGAACACATATGTGTGCGCCCAGGCCAACACCGCGAAGCAGGTAACCACAACGATTTGGCATCCCACATTAAACAGCGCGAACATCTGCATCTCGGAGCGGCTAAACGGCGGCTTGTATTTGAAGCCAAGGTCTCGGCCAGCGGCCATGGCGAGGGTATAACGCAGGTAATTTCTGTTGGCTGCTAGCCGGGCGAAGAATAGCCGCTGGAAGAAGGTACGGAACCTACTGAAGGTCTTGCAATCAGGATCTGACGGTTGGTTCGTATACCGATGATGCTCCCAATGTGAGGCGAAAAATCCAACCGCGAACGCACCTGGCACAAGGGAGCTGATCATGACGCCCAAGGCTCCGCTTACGTGTCGGTTTGGGTGTAGCGTGAAGTGAAAGCCTTCATGCCCCGCCACAGCCAGCATGAACCCGCCGTACCCAGCGACAACCATGCACGGTAACGAAAGCACGATTTTGAGCACCATCGGAATGCTGGTCTCGAACAGCAATCCAATCATGTAGCAAGGAATCAGAGACAGCGACAGGCCGTAGACCACATACAGCAGTGTTTGCCATGCGCTAGGCCGGTAAAAGTTCTCTGGGATGATAGGTTTGACAATTGTCATCACAATTCCTTTCCGCGTGGAACGTCCATCGACCTAACGCCCCATCGGATCGAGGTCAAATAGCTTCAGCCAATTTCTTCGCCGCGACTTCGGCCGCGCTCGGGTGGACAGCACTGCTAATCCAGCCGCACTTAGCGAAGAACCCATTGATCCACTGCATTGGGTCGGTTTCACCGTCAACCGCGGTACTTAGCGATTGCGGGAAAGCGTGGTGATTGTGGTGCAGCGTTGTTCCCATGCTAAGCATGGCGAGGGATGGGATATTCGTTGCAAGGCCCTTGGTCGCGAACTTGCGGGATCCAACGCAATGGCAGAACCCGTTGATCACAAGCTCGGTGAAGGCATACCCAACGAATACGCGAAACGCCCCGAAGTATGCGAACCCCTTGAGGCCGGCCTGCCACCCACCCAACGCGTAGCCCACTGCAAAAGGCACCACCAAACCCAGATACGAGACGACTACGAAGTGTTTGTCGAAGAATCGCAGGACGGGATCCTTGAGGAGCGAGCCTGCGTAGAAGGTCTTGGAAGTCGAACGGCGTGCATACTTCCAGCCCACAGACGCCCAGAGGAGTCCCACCGTATAGACGCGCCACTTACTTTCCCCAAACTGCCACGGCGTATGTGGATCTCGATCCGGCACGTCGACATGCCTGTGGTGTCGCTTATGGTTCGCGACCCACTGAATCAGGGAGTCCTGGCACAGAATGGTTCCGAATACCGCGAGGACGACTCGGAAGGGGGCTTTTGCCTGGAATGCCCCGTGCGTGAAATACATGTGATAGGCCGTGTTGACCCCGATAGCGTTCGCGATGAACGCGATAGGCACTACGTAAGCCAGGTTCCAAGGGGAGGCGAACATGAAACGAACAGCGAGTACGGTGCCCCAGATGACGACAACCGTCGTCACGATGAAATACGCGATGCGACGGCCGTATGCGCCGCGGCTCATTACCAGGATTTCGCCGGGATCAGCGAAGTTCATTGTCTCGTCCTTCCATGATTGGCAGTGGCGGGCGCCGTTGTTTTATCGTTTAAGCAGAGGCTGCAGTCAGAAACTCAACGGCACGCTCGACTACCGCATCATTGCGCACGATGCGGCGATGGCCGAACCCCTTCGTTGAGTAGAGTTCCGTCTTGCACGGGCTTTCCTTACGGAGAAGTTCAGCATTCCAATACGGGATCTCCTGATCGTCTTCGTCGTGAATGAGCAGCGTTGGTCTATTGAGACTGGCCAGCATCGCGCTGATAGAAAGCTTGTCCCAATAGAGTTTTCCCGGGTGCTCGGCTTCCAGGAGGGCACGCATGCGGGCTACGACGGCTTCCGGGATGCCCAGTAGCGTACCGAATGCCTCAGTAACCCAGATGGCGTTCGAGAAGCAGCCGATGAGAACCATCTTCGGTGCCTGCACGTCGAAATCGTGAGAGGCGTAAACGACATTGCCCGCTCCGAACGAGTGGCCTAGGATTCCCCATAGCGGTCCAAATTGATTGGCAATGGCTTTCACTGTGGAGGCGTACTCCACCATATCGGTGCGGTTCCCTGTGGATGCCCCATGAGCAGGTGCATCAAACGCGACAACGCGATAGTCACGCGCGATGAGCGGCGCCACAAACGCACCCAGTTGGCCACCCCTTCCACCCCAGGCATGGCAAAGGAGAATGAGCTTCTCACCAGCCCCCCATTCGTACACCGCCACATCTTTGCCAGCCACCATCAATCTGTGCGTCACGGCTTTTTCAATCAGCGACTGCTCTTTAGCCGATGGCCTATGCTTTGGTGGCGTCAGGAACAGCTTCAGCGCCAACTTGGCCGCAGCCTCGCTGGACACAGCGCGCACCACACGCAACGCCAATTTGACCGCCAACAAGGAGGCATTCTTCTGATATCCGACCCGGGCAGGAGCGGGTGGCTGCTGAATGGTTTCGTTACTCATATCGCCTCGATAGTGGCGTGGTGTTGTAGGGCGTAGCCTGTGGGTGTTCTGGGAACGTTCCCTATCGCGTCAACCAGAGGCGATGGAATCTTCCGTGGCCTATGGGATTCCGCGTCGATAAAGACCCCAACCTGGTGTGCAGTGATGGCTTTGACATCACGGTCAGCGAAACGAAATGTGAAATCGACGCGCCACTTCACGAGGCTAAGTAGTGCGATGCTAAGCTGTCCGACAATCACGTCAGTGTACGTGATGGGTCGGAGGTAATTGATATGCGCTTCTGCGATAACGGAAAGGTTCTCTCGTAGCTCATGGCCAAAGGATGCGAACGCGTCGCGCATCATGTCGACGCGCATATCCTCCATCCAGCGAAGCGCCACGGTGTTGCTAAGGAACCCCGTGAAGTCAACTTCGTATGGCTTTGGCCGGAAGATCCGTGAAACGCAAATCGTGTCGCTGGCACTCATCCCTGGCAAACTCTGGCAAGCCTGGCCTGAGCGGCGGGCTTCTTGCGCAAGGAGATCTGCAGAAGATCCACGAGACCGGAACTGAACCCGCGCTCTGCCGCATCGAAGTAGCGGTCATAGTGCATGAATAGATCCTCGCCATAGCGCTCAACGACGACGGTACGGTTTTCGATCAACCTGGCCTTCCACTCACGAAGTGTGCGTGCGTAATCCTTACCAATACGCCTAAGTTCAGTCGCTTCATAGATGCCGTTACAGGACATCAGGACGTCATCGACGCTCGGTAGCACCGAGCCCTTGAATACATCTTCAAGCAGGAAGCGCACATCACGGACTTCGCTCAAGTCGCGGGGCAGCCGGTTAGTGATGATCGTCTGAAGCCCGAGGCTAGCGTTGTCGACAGAGATGTCGGAGCACCACTGGAAGAACTTGCGATAAATCGTCCGGTGCTCATTTCGTGTGCGGTCTTCCATAGAGGCGAAATGCTCGAAGGCGCCAACAGACATCACTGCATCGAACTTCTCAGTGGGCACCGGATAATCGGCCCACGAACGAAGCTCAACCGCGATGTCTTCGCGGGCTCCCTGGGTGATGTAGTTGAACTGATCCGTGCTCAGAGTCAATCCGACGGCCGACGCGGCGCCACGCTGGTCGAGGGCGTAGCGGATCAATCCGCCCCAGCCGCATCCCACATCCATGACGCGGTGGGTCGCGCCGACGTTAGCGAAAGTAGCGATGCGGGCCAGCTTCTGTTGCTGGGCATGCTCAAGGTTAGTGGCTCCGTCCCAGACGCCGCAGCTGTAAGCCATATGTGCCTTGTCGAGAAAAAGCTCGTAGAAGGCGTTATCCACGTCGTAGTGGTAGGAGATATCCGATTGCGTGGCCATGGATTAGTGCCCCGCTTCCAGTTCTGAGGACTTCAGCTTCTTGTTGAAGCGGCGTAGATCGTGCGATGTCGTGAAGGTCTCGCCGAAGGCGGAAGACAGGTTCATGAGAATCGCGTCCTCAACCTTCGATTCCCAGGAGCGATCGAAGCAGATCTCATCGTTCAGCCAGATTTCCACCCATTCCGGATCGGGCATGCGGCCGTTGACCGTGTCGTTCGGATAGAGCGATCGATTGACGTGCAGATTTGTCGGGTGCATTGCGCGGTTCAAACGCGCGTTGGTCATCAGGACGCCGATCTTTGAGAAAGCACGGTAGGCGTCATCGCCCTGACGCGATATGGCTCGCCGCATATAGTCGTAGTAGACGCGTGCGTGACGGGCTTCGTCATTCGCCAGCACCGTGTAAATGTGCTTGATGACGGGTTCAGTGTGATATGCGGACGCACACCGGTACCAATGATTCAGGCGAATTTCACCGCAAAAATGAAGCGCCAAGCTTTCGAGCGCAGGTGCCGGCTCAAACTCAAACCGGACCGCCGCAAGCTCCTCCTCCGTCGGGGAGAACTCCGGCGCGAAGCGGCGCAGGTACTCGAGAAGCGTGAGGCTGTGCTTCTGCTCCTCGAAAAACCAGATCGACATGAACGCTGAAAAATCCACATCGTGCTGATTATCCCGCAGAAACATCTCTGCCGTTGGCATCGCCGACCACTCGGCAATGGCGTTCATCTTGATACCGTGCAACTGCCTTTCAGTTAGCTTGCTGCGGTCGAACTGGTTCCACGGAATGTCGGTATCCAAACTCCAACGAGCCCGCTCCAGACGATGGAAAATTTCCGGAAATAGCATGATGTTCCTCAAGATGGATTAGACAGCCACCGAGTCGGGCACGAGAATGCCCTCGCGGTCGAACAGGGCATAGATCTCGCTGATGCAGGAGCCACACCCGCCATTGCAGCCGGTGTACTGATCAATGGCCTGCTCAAATGGGAGCGCTTTCGCTTTCTGAGCGAGCACGATGTCGTCGAGCGACTTGTTTGAGCATATGCAATACATTGCAGCAATCCTCCTATTCTCCCTTTCGGGGCACGGCAAAGCAGCCGTGACGGACAAGTGTCACGGCTAGGGTTCTACGCTGCGCTCAAACCGATTGGGTTAGTAACCCGGACTGCATGGAGCTCAAGGCATCCCGCCGTCCCATCTCGAATGCGCGTGTGACATCTGTTTTAGCCGTGCAGTCCCACGTCGAAACGGGCACCTTCGCGCTCGGCTGCAAGTACGTCCTGCCGCCCAAGGTGAACAACGTTGGCAAGCCCGGGTAATGGCGCGTCAATAGCACCAGCGTTCTGCGACGCTGCTCAAGCGTTTGCTCTTCCACGGGCACACTGTCTACGAAACCACCGTCTAAGGCGAAAACTCCATTGACTCGTCGCGCCGGCATGAGTGGCGGCGCCGTAGCAGACGCCACTAGCAACGTCTGGGCGGCGTCCATCGATGTGTCGGCGCAGATCGTGAGGAAATCCTGGCGCAGCCCTAGCCGCCTGGGCAGCTTCGGGTGCAAGCTCTTGGACCAATACTTTTCTACAAGGTATGCAAGCGTTCCCGCGAGCACGCTGCCACCAACGCCAAGCAACTTGGTTGGCCGCGTCACCGCAACCGTAAGGGTTGTCGTGGAAGTGCGGAACTTGGAGAACGATTCAACGTTGAGGAAGGAAGCAATCCACGCAGGATAGATCGTCGTGTGCGCAAACCGTAGCTTGGGCCGCCGGGAAAAGTCGAAGATGCTCCGGTTGCCGGCATATGCCGCGATGCATGTGTCCAGCGCATGTTGCGCGCCATGCGTCAAAAGTGATGCAGCTACCGCCGCACCACCACTGGTTCCAACGAATCTTTGCGGTCGCTCGAAGCCTAATTCGAACAGCTGGGTTAGAAGTCCCCCCTGCCACCAGCAACGATTGCCGCCGCCAGCAAAGACCAAGGTCTCCACCTGATCAAATTTGTAGTTGGCTATACCTGCCACTGCGGACATCGTATCCATCCAATCGATCCGTCATTCCTTCAACTCTACGCGCCTGCTTTTGCATACGCCACTGTATGGTGCGCCGCATTGCGTGACGCGTTGCGCATGAAGGTGCCTAACCAGGAAATCGCCAGCAGCCGCTGGATCTTTGCGTCGCTGCAGGACTTGCAGGCATTGTCATGCAGGATCATCCGCGCATGGTCATCGTTGATTGCCGCTATGCGGTGCGTGCTGGCGTCTATCGCGCCACTGATGGCCTTCCTTATCGGTGCTTCGGTTGTCCCTGCCGCCCTAACGAGCGGCGATGGCGGCGAACAGGAGATAGGTTGCGTCATGCACGCCTGTGCCCGCGTCGTTGAACCTATGCCAGGCAACGATCGTGGTAAATCAGAAGAGTCCTAGCGGCTCGATTAGCAATCAGCCATGCCCTCGGTTCCCATTAACCGCGAGCTCTCCTGGGTTCGTAGTGAACATTGCCGGCACAAGGAAAGGTCATGCCGGCACCGCACTATGGATTAGATCTTTGATTGCTTTCGCATCGAATCACCCTTCAGCTCGATCCTATGAGCGTTATGTACGATGCGATCGAGAATGGCATCCGCAATCGTTGGCTCACCGATGTAAACGTGCCATTCGGTGACAGGCATTTGAGCGGTGATAACCACCGAAAGCATTCCAACGCGATCGTCGATGATTTCCAGCAGATCCTGACGTCCCCGCGCCGTCATTTTAGACACGCCCCAGTCATCCAAGATCAGCATGCGCGTTTTCTGCAACTGCGCGCGGAATCGCGGCAAGCTGCCATCCTCGCGTGCAATGTCCATGTCCTCGAGCAATCGGGGAAGTCGTCGGTACGCGACCGTCATACCGTGACGGGTTGCCTGGAGACCCAATGCACAGGCTAGCCATGTTTTTCCAGCACCGGTTGGACCCGTAATAATGATATTTTGTCCGCGCTGTATCCAATCGCCGGTGAGAAGTGACGCTATTTGGCGTTTATCAATGCCGCGGCTAGACCGGTAATCGATATCTTCCGGCGCAGCGCTTACTTTAAGGCGCGCCTGTTTTAGCAAGCGATCAATGCGACGGGTATCTCGCGCCTGGCATTCAATTTCTATAAGCATCCCCAGACGATCTTCGAAGGTGAGTTCGTGCAGCGCCGGACGATCACGCTGATGTTCCAAGGCTTCTGCCATGGCATTCAGGCGCAACATACGCAGCTGACTTAGGGTTTGTTGAATTAGCATGTCGAATCCTCCGATGTTTCGGCGTAATACGCTGAACCGCGCACGTTGTTATGCAGGGGCAGATCGCCCTGCAACGCATCATCGCGTCGAAGGCGGTGTCGTCGCGTACGCAATAACGAGCGCACACTCTTGACCGTGAGCGAGCCGATCTCCATGGCACGTGTCGCAGCCGCCTCGACCTCCTCCGGACCGTAGCTACGAACGAGTTTGCGAAGACCGTCGCATGCCGGCAACCCTAAGGCTGGAACGACGCGGTCAAATTGCGCGCGAACGATGGCTTCCGTGCTAGGTCCTATCTGCATGGCCCATGTAATGAAGTTGTCGGGAGTACGGGTGGCATAGGCCCGATGTGCCTCGGGCTGATGCTCCGGGATGGTAGTAAGACCACCCACGACGTCGCTATGTACATGGCTCGCGATGCGAATGCGGTTATGAAAAATCTCAACGGTGTTCGCCGTCGATCTCGCCCACGTGCTCGCCCACCAGGCGATGTGGTACGGAGTACCAATGGCCATGTACGAGGATGTGGTATCCATTATCCACCCGCATCAGACCGGTCCACTCACCCAGTTCGTAGGGATGCGTAGGGAGCGGCAGCATCGCTGAGCGCTCCATGTCTTCGTATCGGGAAGCGCGGCAACCCGGTAACCATTTAAAGGACCGATGGTTGAGTTCTTTGACGAGTACCGCAACGGCCGTATTAAGCTCGTCGAGCGAAAAGAAATTCTGGTGACGCAATCGAGCCAAGATCCAGCGCTGCACGATCAACACACCACCTTCAACCTTCGCTTTATCTCGGGGCTTATAGGTGCGCGTCGGCAGCAGCGCTGTCCCATAGCGTTCCGCCATCTCACGATAGGTGGGGTTGGTGATGAAATCCCGGCCAGGGCGGGATATCGCGGACTTCAAGTTGTCAGGCACTAATAGCCGCGGAACGCCACCGAAGAACGCAAACATGTTGATATGGCAGGCGATCCAATAAGGAAGACTTTGCTGCGGGACGCACCGCGCGTAAGTCAAATTGGAGGCCCCGAGCACACCAACGAATAATTCGACGGCGATCCACTCACCGGTTTTTATGTCTGTATAACCGGGTTTGCGGCCGGAGAAGTCAACAAACGCCTTTTCACCTGAAACATGAGTTTGCCGCATGATGCGATCGATCGTCTTTCGATAGCTACGGTAGTGCTCCGTGAATTGCGAATACGACAGTGCATTGGAAGGGTCTGCCAAGCTGTACTCCTCCCATAGGAGTTGTAGCGTGACGCTTGGATTCTGCAGTTCGTTATGAACCCATGCGAAATCCGGCATGCGCCGTCGAACCATGCGCCGAGGAATCTTGTTGAATCTGCGGTCGAGTTCATCGTCAGGCAGATCTTTCAGATCAGCCCAGAGGTACTTTTTCTCTATAGTGATCAGCCGATATCGCGTCACGGTGGTCCGAGACGCCGCTATCGACTGCGCAATGTCGCTGCTGTTCAGCTGCGTTGTAAGAATCAACTGAACGATCTGGGGTAGCTTAGTCATGGCAACACGCTCCCGTAGCCGGTCACTCAAGGACCGGTGCTTGGTTTCTGGAAGACATACACGCCCGTTGCCGCGAGCAGGCGGCTTGACAGGGCGCGGGGGAGAGGGCCAGACTAAATCACGCTACGTGGTACGTGTGATTCAATCTGGCTGATGCAATCTGACAGGGCTCGAAAGGTGATGACTTTCGGGCCTTTGTCGTTCTTGCGCCTCAAAAAATCACGTTAGTCGGTGTGGGATTAGGTCATGGGGCCTCTGACGTCATTTATGGCTTGGATGATTTAGCTACTTTACGGGCCGGCAACACGGCGCCTCGCCGCATCGAAGCGAGCCACATAGCCACATCCTTGACCAAGGCGTACTTTCCACGTCGATTTGGCAAAGCGAATACCGGTACTGGCAATTGGCGACGGGACAGCGCCTTCCTAAGCTTCCATCGAGGCGTAGCCCAATACCTGACGTAGCTCATCCTGGCCGATCATGGGTCCGTAACGTGAGAGCAAGTCACGCTCAAGCGCGGCTGCCAAGGAGGCGTTATGTTCGCCAGCTCTTCAGATGGGTCACGGACAGTCATAACCGCAGCGTAGTTAGCCAAGCCGCCATCGGCTAGAAGGGAACTTGGCCCTCCATGGTTACTCTATATTTTTGGTCATGCCATATCCTAAAGCGCTGAAATATATAAAGGATTACAGTCCGGCACGGCTACAAACACTAACGTGTTTGATGGAGTCTGAGAGCCCGCATGCGGTCCACGATGCGATCGATGTGCTGGCAGGCAGTCTTTGGTTCGAGACGCTACGTCATGATCTGCAGCAGACAACCGCTTATGGAGTGGGTAAGCGAGTTCAGCCGCACACGTACCAGTCGCGAGTACAGGGACGTTGGCCGCAGCACCACAATCTATGGGCGAAGTACGCACGGGCTCTGCATTTGCCCGGCGCCGATACCGTCATGGCCGCTAACCAAGTGGTTCCCAAATCAGGGGACATACTGACTGGGGCTGTGTGGACGGTCTTGGATACGAGCAAGCCGATGGGTGACAGTGGTGACGAGTTGCTGCGTGGCCTGCACCATGGTGTACAGCGGGCAGTCTTCAAGCCTGGTCCGTTGGAGTATGGACATTATGTCCGACGGTCCGCTCTCAACTTGCCGTTGAAGCTCCTGGAAAGTCGCCCCGACTTGGATGCTGTGGCTGCCACCGTTGTGCTGCTTCGGGAAGCTTATGAGCGTGGAAATCGCTCACGCGCCTTTGACATTGGGCGATCGCTCCATGCCACGCTATTGATGGTCGCAAGCTGCATGCCACTTTGCGACATCGCAACGGAGCTTATGGCGTTTTTATCTGGCAGATATTTCCTCTGGCGTCCGACGACGAAGTGGCATTCGATCTGGATGCCACTGAGTTTTATGCGCAGACGCGGTGCTTCAATCGCGTGCTGCTGAGCCTAGAAGACGATGGACAAATCAAAGCGGTCAACGCTGGCTCAGAGTGGCGCAAAGTCCTGTCATTCAAATTTGGCTTAGATCTTTTCTACGGATTGGGACCGCGCTTTAAGCTCGTCAAAGATCCCAAGTTAACGAGCGCCGCATCGAGACAGCTTGTAGGCGAGAACCGTATCGGACGCCATTGGGCCCTTCCTTCGCTACAAAGTGGCCGAGTCCAGCGACTGATTCCGGATGAGATTGCGGCCCAGATGGCATCCATAGGCTGACGGCAATGCTGTCCAGAACCAGCGCGGGTGCCAGCATTAACCGGAATACGTGACCAGCTCAAACCGGCACGGTGTTCATTCGTAACCAGCACCCGCAGTTATCTGCAATCTTTGGATAGATCGGGCTAAGAGGCCGACACCTTTGGCTGCGTTTTTTTGGCAGCGGCCTTGGTTGGCTTGCAAGACGTCGAACCCACCGCGCAATGTGCTTTGCTTTGACTACAGCAATTGTCAGTCAAATAACCGATCAGACCGTTCATCGCTTCGATCACCGGGGTGTAATAGATAAAGCGCCCATCCTGTTCACTGGTTACCAGGCCTGCGTGAGAGAGCTCTTTGAGGTGGAAAGAGAGCGTCGCGTTGGCAAGCCCCAGTTTTTCTGCGATCACGCTGGCGGCAAGACCCTCTGGGGCGTGCTCAATCAGCAGCCGATACACCGCCAATCGCGATTCTTGCGCGAGCGCTGAAAGGATCATGATGGCTTGTTTGGTCTGCATGATGGTGATTGAACTATTCGGATAAAAAATGTGAGGAGGCGCAAGCGCAGTGTAATACGTTGAATTGACCTTTCGCGCTCTCCACTTACGCCGTTCGCGTCTCGTACCAACCCTTGCTGACGGTGACGATACGGACCACCGAAAGCATCACCGGCACTTCAATCAGGACGCCCACGACGGTTGCCAATGCAGCGCCGGAATGCACGCCGAACAAACCGACAGCGGTGGCCACGGCCAATTCAAAGAAGTTGCTTGCACCAATCAGCGCCGAAGGGGCTGCCACACAGTGTGGGACTCGAAACATCCAATTGAGCACGTACGCCAACCCGGCATTGAAATACACCTGCATCAGGATCGGCACGGCCAATATCGCGATCACGAGTGGTTGAGCAAGAATCTGCTGACCTTGAAAACCGAAGAGCACCACCAGCGTCATCAGCAATGCCGTCAGGGAGATGGGGCCAAGGCGACCCAAAAGGTGTTGAAGCGCTTTTTGACCGCCGCGCGATAACACCACGTGGCGGAGTGCCACGCTGATCAATACCGGCACGACGATGTAGAGCATGACCGACAACATCAGCGTATTCCACGGCACCACGATGGCAGAGATTCCCAGCAGCAAGCCGACCAGCGGCGCAAAGGCAACGACCATGATGGCGTCGTTGACCGCTACTTGGCTCAGGGTGAAATGGGGCTCGCCGTTGCACAGATTGCTCCAGACGAAAACCATCGCCGTGCATGGTGCGGCGGCCAATAGAATCAGCCCGGCCACATACGAATCAAGTTGAGCGGCTGGCAGGTAAACGGCAAAAACATGCCGCACAAAAATCCAGCCCAATAGCGCCATCGAAAATGGTTTGACCGCCCAATTGATAAACAGCGTTACTCCAATGCCTTTCCACTGGCGACGGACATGTCCCATCGCGCCGAAGTCGATCTTCAGCAGCATGGGAATAATCATTAGCCAGATCAGCACGGCCACCGGCAAATTGACCTGAGCCACCTGCATGTGACCGATGGCTTCGAACGTACCGGGCAACAGATGACCGAGCAGCGTACCGGCCACAATGCACAACAGCACCCACAAGGTGAGGTAGTGCTCAAAAAAGCCGATTTCCGTGGGCTTTGACGCAAGCTGTGCCACTTCGGTACCTGCCGTGCTCATGTGAGGTCTCCTTCCTTATCGTCATCGTCGCCCATCGCACCGATGTGATCGAGCGCGTGTTGCAGTTCATCGCGTGTCATGGACTCGACCGGCAGATTCAGCAGCGCCATCAAGCGGTAGGTGATCAACGCATGCGCGTGCTGAAACGCTTGGCTGATGGCGATAGCGTTGCCCTGCACCGCCGCCGGATCGGAGAGGCCCCAGTGCGTGCGCACGAAATCCCCGAAGAGAACAGGGCATGGCTCTTTCGCCGCGCTGTCGCATACCGTGATCACGATATCGAGCGGCGGCACCCCTTCATCGACGAATCGATCCCAGGATTTGCTCGACAGGTCTTCCGTGGAGATACCTGCCCTGGCGAGCTCATCCAGGGCATAGGGATTCACCCGTCCCGCGGGCTGACTGCCCGCGCTGAACGCCTCAAACCGCCCGTTGCCCAGATGATTGAGCGTGGCTTCGGAGAGGATGCTGCGGGCGGAGTTGCCCGTACAAATGAAGAGAACACGACAGGGGTGCATGGAATCGTGGGTCCGAGGATGGATGTCAGGGTTTCCATTCTATATTTCCATAATGATAGAATTATGGAAGCGATGCAACCGGACCCAGGCCGCCTTATGTCCCTCCCCGATCTGCCGCACGTGAGCACTGAATTACTCGATAGCCCCAGCGCGGAAAAGCTGTCGCTGCCATCGAGTTCCACCCATGCGCCACGCATCCTGATCCTGTACGGCTCGTTGCGGCCCCAGTCCTTCAGCCGAAAACTGGCGCTTGAGGCTGAGCGCATTCTTCGACACTTCGGTGCGGAGACGCGTGTGTTCGACCCACACGAACTGCCGATGCTCGACAGCGTGCCAGCCAGCCATGCCAAGGTGCAGGAGTTGCGCGCGCTGTCGTTGTGGTCGGAAGGCCAGGTCTGGGTCAGCCCTGAACGCCATGGCTCCGTCACTGGCGTGTTCAAAAACCAGATCGACTGGTTGCCGCTTGAAGAAGGCAATGTTCGGCCCACGCAAGGGCGAACGCTGGCTGTGATGCAGGTCAGTGGCGGTTCGCAATCCTTCAATGTGGTCAATGCGCTGCGCGTGCTTGGCCGTTGGATGCGGAGGGTGACCATCCCGAATCAATCGTCGGTGGCCAAGGCCTGGCAGGAATTCGACGAGAACGGCCGGATGAAACCGTCGCCGTTCTACGATTTATCGCCTCACTGAGTGATTTGCTGACGTCTCGAATGTGCGCAGATGGTAAATCCGCCCGATGTGATGGGCGCCCACCCAGCCACCCAAGGTGGCAGCGATCAAGCCAAGCAGGACGCTGGCAAAACCGATCCACAGTGCAGTGGCGACGTTGTGGGCCATGCGATCGGCGCGACGCTTCATGTCCAGTTGGGCGGCCTGGGCATCCGCGGCGATGGATGCCACGATGCCTGCGCCATCAGCGGTGCTGGTTCGATTGGACGCTGCGAACAAAGTGGCGGCGGCAGCATTGTTGCCGCTGAGCAGCGCGGCAACGATGGAGTCGGCGGTCTGTCGGTCGCGTGTGGTGAGCCGGGCTTGAACATCCGCTTGCAGTACGGCGAGCGATGCACCGCCCGGTGCTCCCGCTGCACCCGCTGCGAGCCCTGCCGGCATGGGCATACCTTGGGGTGGCCCCATACCCGGTCCCATGGGTCTGCCTCCGCGATGCATGGCACCAAGCCCTAACGCCAGCCACAGGAACACGACCGTGACGGAAAGGCCCCACACGGTCACGCCGTGCAGGCTTCCGATCGTGCGGTCGTCATGCGCCGCAAACCAGCTGGCGAACATGCCGCCCAGCCATAGCGACACGATCCAGGTCAGTACCATCCAGATGGCTGTACCGATGCCGATGCCTCTGGCGCTTGCCGGCGCATTCCACGCATCGAACGCTGAAAATCCCATCGCGAGGCCGCCCACATAAAGCAACACCGCGATGCCCGTCGCCACCAGCCAACCGGCAAAAATGGCGCGAAAGCTCATCGCTGCCAGCGGGCTTCCTGCACGTTCTGTCTGAGCTACCAGCACATCGACCATGGTTATTCTCCTCGACCGTTCACAGGACGATGCATCAGGCGCATCCACGTATTAGCGCAATGACAATCAAGATAGGCAGCGGCACGCCCAACAGCCACAACAGTACGTAACCAATGCCACCTTTCTGGCGCCGCGCAACGCTGGTCGCTGGATCGGATTTGTCGTGCATGGAAGTGTCCTCTGCGAAGGGTCCTGCGCGAAATGCGTGGGCGCCGGCGGCCGTTGAGCTTGAGGACAACTATTTACGGCGCGCCGTTACCGGGCTGTGAGGCATTCCCCTCCGTGATGTGCATTGCCGCGCGCGTTCACGCACAGGCGACATATGCGTTGCGCGCCTTATGCCGATCTGATGAAGAAACAGTGTGGGCAGTCCACGGAGGAGCGTCCCTACTTGGTGGGCAATTGAATGCCATCGAGGTCAGGAAGCCGCATCATCAGGCCCCAGCCGAAATGCTGTGCGCCTGCGCCAAAGTTATCATCCAGCAGCACGTCGATCTCGTTCCGGCCTTTTTTCAAGGGCAAATCAAACGCTCCGTTGTCGAGCGATAGTCGACCATCTGGCGTCTTGCTTGCGGCCGGAATGCCGTAGAGATTCTTGTCGGCGTAGACCAGCTTGCCGTTTACGAAGACCCACGCTTCGCGTGTCCATCCGATCGAAACGTGTTTGACCTGTGCATGCTCGGACATCACCACTGTCTTGAGCCATGCCGCAATGATCGCGTTCCCTTTTTGCGACTCGCCCAGGGCTGCCGTCACGTTGACAAGGCCGGTTGGATCGGCATGCAACACGTGCTTGAACGCCTCCGCAGCGGGAAGGGATTCAATCGATGGGGCGATGCCTGTCTTCTCACTTAACCTCGCATCGAAGGTGGATGGCATCGTGAATGCGTTCGCCGCCAGCCAGCGCGTGATGAAGTGGGCGTCGCCTGAGGCGGCACTCGATGAACGCTCTGGCGTATCGGTAGGGGCGGCCGGGGTAATCGTCAGATGCGCGTAGGAGGCCGGTCCATGAAGCTTGATCGCGCCGCTGTCGAATGCGCCAGCGAGACGATGGCCGCGTGGCGCAGATACCGGCACGCCGTTAACCCAAACGTGCATGGATCGACCCTTCACGGATAGCTTGACGTGATTCCAGGTGTTGGCACTAAAAGGCGCTCGCGCCTGGTTGTCGCCAAATAAATCCCATTCAAAGATACCGTGGTCGATTCGCATGTACTGAACACAATCATCCGACGTTGCACAGTCGGCGGAAGGTCGGAAGTAAAGCGCATCCCCCGTATTACCTCGCATATGAAACGTCAGGCCGACGTTGCCGCCCGGCGACTTCATATCGAATTCGATCGTGCCGCTGGAAAAAGTCGTTGCGTTGAGCTCGGCACTGCCTCCCTGGGCGATAACGATGGCGCTTTTATCGGCCAGGAATGTAACGTTTCCTTTGGTCGTCCAGGCACTCGCGATCATGGGTGCTGTGCTCGCAGCACGGTCGGCGGCTTTCAGCGGCGCGGTCGAGGCAAGCGCAAGTACAGCAGCAATACTCAGCCTGAGAGGCCACGCTCGGAAAGAAATGCGCGGCGCAAATGGGACACGATGCATGATGATTTATGTGGCTGGCGGCGTATGCCGGAGTAGCCAACATAGGCATTGATGTGCCGAATGAACCCTGCAAATGTTGTCAACTGGACTGGCTACGTGGCGAAACGGCCAGACGTGCATCCCAGCGGCGGGTACCCGCTCGTGTCGGCGAGGCCAAACTACAACGACTGCCCGAGCCTGGCCTCAAGCAACGGCCGAAACGTGCGGCTGACATGCACGCGTTGACCACCACGCAAGAGCAGATCGAATTCTCCGTGCGTGGCCGGCTCCAGATGCACAATGCTATCGATGTTGACGACCGTGGAGCGATGCACGCGAACAAAGCGGTGCGGATCGAGCTGCCCGACCAGTTCGCCGAGCGCGGCACGATGAATGAGGCGTTCCTTCCCTACGTGCAAGGCAACGTAGACACCAGCGCTTTCGATGCAGTCGATCGATTCGACGCGAATCAGATGGGTCTTATCGCGTTCGCGGATAACGATGCGATCGAGAAATGGCCTGTCCACGCGGCGGCTGTCCAGCAGCGTGAGCACTGACTGACCGAACTCGCGCACGTGCCTGTCGTTCAGGCGTGTTTTTGCGCGGGAGAACGCCGCTTCCATGCGTTCATCGCCGTAGGGCTTGAGCACATAATCAATGGCCGCCGACTCGAATGCGCGCACGGCATGCTGATCGAAGGCTGTCACAAAGACCATCACAGGCATGCGCTCGACGCCGATCGTCTCGATCACGCCAAGGCCGTCGAGTCCTGGCATTTTGACGTCCAGAAAGGCGATGTCAGGCCGCTTCTGCAAGATGGCTTCGACGGCGTCGAGGCCGTTCTCCGCTTCCAGCACTTCGCCAACATCAGGATCGTTGTCCAGCAATTCGCGTAGACGCTGGCGAGCCGGCTGCTCGTCGTCGACGATAAGAACCCGATACGCCTGTCGCTCATTCATCGCTTGGCACCTCTGCTGCACGCGTGGGTATCGATACGCGAACACGCGTGCCGCCGCCGTCGCGCGGAGCAATCCGAAGACCCGCACCCTCCGTGGGATGGAGCATGGCAATGCGCTCGCGGGTAACGCCAAGACCCAAGCCCACCCGATCGTCCGTCCAGCCATCGCCAAGCCCGACGCCATCGTCTTCGACCGTAATGCATAACCAGGCATTGTCGATCGTCACCCGCACCCAGATGGTGCCGCCGCCCGGTCGCGGCGATAACCCGTGGCGAACCGCGTTCTCGACCAACGGTTGCAAGATCAGACTTGGCACCATGATGTCACGCGCGGCAGCGGGAACATCGAGGATGACGCGCATGCTGTCGCCGAAGCGCGTTTTCTGGATCGCGAGGTAATGGCCGAGAAATTCCATTTCTTCGCTCAGTCGTACTTGCTGCCGACCTCCCGATTCCAGCGAAAGACGCAGCAGATCGCCCAACTGTTCGATCATGCTACGCGCGAGCTTGGGTTGACTGACGACCAGTGACGATACGGTATTGAGCGCATTGAAAAGAAAGTGCGGATCGAGCTGCATGCGCAACGCGTTCAAACGCGCTTCGGAAAAATTACGCTCCAGCCGTTCGAGCCGCAGTTGCGAAGCAAGATAATGCTGGCTGTATTGCACCGCTTGCCAGCCGCCGACCACGAGCAGGTAGACCAGCAGGCTCCACAGGAATCCTCCTTTCAGCGTGTCATGCATTGGACCGTAGCTCATTGCGTCTGGCCACGCCATGACGCCGACGATGACCTGAAGCACCGCGGCCACGTAGCTTTGAATCAGGGTAAAGGGAAGGCCAATGACGATATGAATGGCGAGCCGCGTGCCCAGCTTGTTCACGGCGATCGGCAGGTGTCGATCTACCGCGATAATCGCCGGAACCAGCAACCCCCACGCCCACCACTGCGTCAACGAGGCGCGTAGCACGAACCACCCTGCTGCGTTCGGTGCAAAACGTGGTACCGCGAAAACGACGCCGACGGCCGTCCACGCCAGCAGGGAGATGAGCACCAAGCGCAGCCTGGAATAGGAACCGCTTGGCATACGCCGAGCATGATTCGAAATCGGGCGCACCATCATCCTTATCATTCTCGCAGAACGCACGTGCCATCCTACACGGACGCATCGACCACGCCCACCTACGCGACGCGCGCTCGATGGATTCACAACGGAAAAATATAGTTTTTCCAACGGGTATATCCGCGTAAATGTTACGAACTGGCCCAGGGACATCCTCAAACGGTCAAATGTCGACACCGAGCAGATGATGGGTGCCGCTCCTTATTTTAAGCGTAGTGACGATCGTCACCTTGGCTTCGAAAACCCAATCGGCGCGCGGATTTTCCATCTCGATACGCTCTCGATCCGCATCGCATCATCTCGCCGGACGTCAGCGGCATACGCCGCTAGGCTGTACGCACTCAACGTGTGGTGACTACCCGTGCAAAAGAGACTTATGTGTGCGGTCTGCGCGCTCAGTGTTTTCGGCGCCGCGTCGACCTTCGCTTCGACAGTCGCGCCCTTGCCGATTCCATTGGTGGCCAGCAGCTGGCAGGCAAGCGGCAATGCGACCTTCATCACCCGGGAAGCCTTCCCATACGGCATTCTTCAGGTGACCTCCGAGAGTGAGGCAGGCTTTGTCGCGCTGAAAGACAAGCACTTCGACAATGGCACCATCGAGTTCGATATCAAGCCCGTCGGGGAAGAAATGCCGGGCATTCGTTTTCATCAGCAAGACGGCGCCGATGCCGACATGCTTTATATCCGGGTGAGCCCTGACTGCCCCGCATCGCAGGACTGCCTGCAGTACGTCCCCATCATCAATGGCCGTGTGTTGTGGGACGTCTATCCGCAGTATCAAGCGTCGGCGCCTTTCCGCGAAGGCGAGTGGAATCACATACGCCTTGTCATTTCGGGCAAACGCATGAACGTGTACGTGAATGGACGAACCGAACCATCGCTACGCGTCACGCATCTGGAAGGCAACGTCAGCGCGGGAACGATCGCCTTCGAGGGTACCGCTTACTACGCCAACCTTACCCTTGCGCCCGGCGTAACGGATGGCCTTGACCCCAAAGCTCCGGTGGACCCCGCCGCGGGCGATCATCGCTATCTCGTCCGATGGCAAGGTACCGATCCCGTTTCGATGGACACGACGGACCATCTCAGCGTGTCGAACGTGCCGTCATCCCATGCCCACTGGTCACCGGTCAGGGCCGACTACGGCGGCCTCATCAACCTGAGCCGGTTTCACGCCCCAACAACCAAGCAGGCGCCGCCACAGGTGATCTGGCTGCGCACCACGGTGCAATCCGATCGCGAACAGGTACGGCACGTCGCGGTAGGCTGGCTGCGCGAGATTTGGGTCTTTGCAGACGGCAAGCCTGTATTTGCCGGCACAAACCTCTACAACGTTAAAGGTGGCCGCAGAGCACCCGATGGCCGTCTATCCCTGCAGAACGGCGGCTTCGATCTTCCTCTGCACAAAGGCGCGAACGACATCGTCGTCGCCATTGTTGGCAATACGCCTGACATGCGAGGACGTTATGGCTGGGGTTTCATCATGCGGATGGATCAAGCTGAGGGAATTACAGAGAAATAGCGCAGCGCGTCTCTAAGCACCCCGTGTCAGCGTCCGGTCATCTTCAACGCCGCTTCGGGCAGCCGTTCGCCTTCTACCTTGACCTTGGATACTTCCGTATCGATCTGCGCCAGATCTTCCGCACTCAGTTCACGACTGACAGCCCCGAGGTTCTCGTCAAGGCGATGCAATTTAGTGGTCCCCGGGATCGGAACGATCCATGGCTTTTGCGCCAGCAACCAGGCCAATGCGATCTGAGCGGATGTAGCGCCTTTGCGCTCGGCCACCGACTTGATTACATCCACCAGCGCCCTATTTGTCCGGCGTGCTTCGGGCGAGAAGCGAGGTACGATGTTGCGAAAATCGGTCGGGTCGAACGTGGTGTTTTCATCGATCTTGCCGGTCAGAAACCCGGCGCCCAGCGGACTGAACGGTACGAAGCCGATATCGAGTTCTTGCAGCAGCGGTAATAGCTCTGCTTCGGACCCGCGCCAAAAGAGCGAGTATTCGCTCTGCACGGCGGCCACCGGTTGCACCGCGTGCGCACGGCGAATTGTCTGGATGCCGGCTTCTGACAGCCCGAAGTGCTTCACCTTGCCCTCGGCGATCAGCTCCTTGACGACACCGGCCACGTCTTCGATCGGCACCTGCGGATCGACGCGGTGCTGGTACAGCAGATCGATGTGGTCGGTACGCAAACGCTTGAGACTGCCTTCGACCGCAACCCTGATGCGCTCGGGGTGGCTGTTGGTGCCACTGCCGCGTTCACCGGTCCGTGGATTGATATCGAAGCCGAACTTGGTGGCGATGATCACTTCGTCGCGAATGGGCGCAAGCGCCTCACCAACGAGATCTTCATTCGCGAAGGGTCCGTATGCTTCGGCCGTGTCGAACAGCGTGACACCGCGATCGTACGCAGCACGGATGAGCTTGATCATCGCTTGTCTGTCGGCAGGTGGGCCGTAGCCCGAACTCATGCTCATGCAGCCAAGGCCAAGGGCGGAGACGTCCAGATTACTGTTACCAAGTTTGCGATGCTTCATGGATTACTCCGTTTGTTGTTTCAGCCGGCCGGCGGCGACGCGTGTCTTTCCGTAGCGCGAGAAGTAAGCCACGAGCGTGCGCGAATCCGTTCGCTGCACGTCACCGCTGCTGCTCGTTTGCGCTGCAAGACCGATGCGTGGAAGGCTTGCGCGTGCTGTCATTACATCTCGCCGTGCAGGATCACGTGGGGATGTCATGTTCGCCTCCCGCGGATCAGCGCCCTACGCGTGCCTGCAACGCGGGCGGATAGCGGTCGCCTTCAACTTTGACGTTCTCCAGCAGCCTTGCGAGCTTGTGCCTGTCGTCGTCACTCAAGGTGAGAGCCACGGCACCGAGGTTCTCTTCCAGGCGGTGCAACTTGGTCGTACCCGGAATCGGCACGATCCACGGTTTCTGGGCGAGTAGCCAGGCAAGCGCGATCTGCGCCGGCGTCACACCCTTTTCCTTCGCAATCTGACCGAGCAGATCCACCAAAGCCTGGTTGGCTCGCAACGCTTCGGGCGAGAAGCGCGGCACAATGCTGCGGAAATCGTCGCTACCGAAGGTCGCGTCTGCACTGATCGCACCGGTGAGAAAGCCCCTGCCCAGCGGACTGAAAGGCACGAAGCCGATACCGAGCTCCTCCAGCGTTGGCAGGATTTGCTGCTCGGGCTCGCGCCACCACAACGAGTATTCACTCTGCAGAGCCGTCACCGGCTGCACCGCGTGCGCGCGACGTATCGTCTGCGCACCTGCCTCGGACAAACCAAGGTGCTTGACCTTGCCTTCGGCAATCAGATCCTTGACGGTGCCCGCCACGTCCTCGATCGGCACCTCCGGATCGACACGATGCTGGTACAGCAAATCGATCACGTCGGTACGCAGGCGCTTGAGCGAACCCTCCACGGCCACCCGGATGTGATCCGGCCGGCTATTGAGGTTCTGCTGCTTGCCATCCTCGCCGAAGGTGAAACCGAACTTGGTGGCGATCACCACCCTTCCGCGTACCGGAGCGAGTGCTTCGCCAACGACATCCTCATTGAGATAGGGGCCATAGACCTCGGCCGTATCGAAGAATGTTACGCCTCGATCCACGGCGGCACGGATCAGCGAAATCGCCGCCTGCCGCTCTGCGGGAGGCCCGTAACCATGGCTCAAGCCCATGCAGCCCAGGCCGACGGCAGATACTTCAAGTTGGCTATTGCCGAGTTTGCGCGTTTTCATAGTGTCCTCCATGCGAACAATGTAGAGCCCAGGGATTGCCAGCACTAGATGGCATAATCGGAAAGGGTTTATAACCGGAATGGATAAATGTCCACCGAAAGCTACGATCAGCTCGCGATTTTCTCGGTCGTGGCACGCGAGCGCAGCTTTACGCGTGCAGCGGCCCAGCTCGGCATATCACAGCCTGCGTTAAGCCGGGCCATGCGCCAGCTGGAAGAACGGCTGGGCGTTCGATTGCTAGCACGCACGACACGAAGTGTTTCGCCGACTGACGCGGGCGAGCGTCTGCTGCGAGTGATCACTCCTCGGTTCGAAGAGATCACTACCGAGTTGGCGTTACTCAGCGAATTCCGCGACAAGCCAGCAGGCAAGCTGCGCATTACGGCAGGCGAACACGCAGCGATCACCGTTCTGCAGCCTGCGCTCGCAAAGCTCCTGCCAGATCATCCGGACATCCAGGTCGAAGTCATCGTGGACTATGGCCTGACCGATATCGTGGCCGAGGGCTTCGATGCCGGCGTCAGGCTGGGCGAACAGATCGCCAAAGACATGATCGCCGTGCGCATCGGTCCCGACGTCCGGATGGCCGTGGTGGGATCGCCGAGCTACTTTGCCAAACACACGCGCCCCAAGACCCCGCACGATCTCATTCGGCACAACTGCATCACCATCCGCCTGCCGACCTATGGCGGCCTCTTCGCCTGGGAGTTCGAAAAGAAAGGCGAAGAGCTAAAAGTACGCGTCGAAGGCCAACTGATATTCAACAACATTGCCATGCGCCTGGACGCCGCCCTGAAGGGGCTAGGACTGGCATGCATGCCCGAAGACGTGGTGCAGGCACATGTCGCGAAGGGCCGGTTGATACGTGTGCTCTCTGACTGGTGCCCGTCGTTTCCGGGGTATCACCTTTACTATCCGAGCAGGCGTCAGAGTTCGCCGGCCTTTACGTTGTTTCGTGATGCCTTGCGTTACGCGGGGTGATAGCTCATTCGCTTGAGCGTCTGAGTTCATCCCTGTAATGCAGCGCCGAACAAATTTGATGATGACGACATATGCCCTCCCAATGGGCATCTAGGCGTCTATGGATGGACGACAAATCAGCTCGTCTTTAATGGGCGCAAGAATCTTGACGACAAGCAGCCTTGGCCATACAGCGTGAACAACAAACTTGCTTGTTGTTAATGATATGCCATGTCGTTAACAACAAGCCGCTTAAATATTCGCAGGTACTCAACAATGAGCCTAGACACCAGTCAAGCCGTCCGCTACCACCTCGGCAAGTTCCCCGCCCGTCCAGCCGGACCTGGCTCGTTTGATGCCGGGGCTGCTGAAGGCTACTGCCGCACTGGCCCGCTATGACCAGATGCTGGGCAGCCTGCACAACAGCGAACTCTTCCTCACTCCCTTGCGCGGCCAGGAAGCAGTGGTTTCCTCTCGCATGGAAAGCATTATCAGCACCCTGGACGAGATCCTCCAATTGGAGGCCGGGTATGACGACGACAATGCGAGCGCACCTCTGGAGTTCCGCTCTGACGCTATAGAAACCCTACTGTATCGGCGTGCACTGAACACCGCGCAATCTCGCTTGGAACAGGGGCAACCCTTATCCGAATCGCTGCTCAAAAGCATTCATCGGCAATTGCTTTCCTTCGGGCGTGGTGCCGACAAGTCGCCCGGTGCCTACAAACACGAACAGAACTACATCGGTGAACGCGGAAGCCGCAAAGTAAGCTTTGTGCCGGTAGCGCCCGAGCATCTCGCAGGTGGCATGGAGGCATTGTTCTGACTCATCGGTGACGACACCATGCCCGTGCTGCTTCGCACCGCGCTGGCCCATGCCGAGTTCGAAGCGTTGCATCCGTTTGAGGATGGCAATAGTCGCGTTGGCCGCATGCTGGTTACCCTGATGCTATGGAAGGGGAAAGCCATTGCGGCGCCGCACTTTTATATAAGCCGTTATTTTGAGGATCACAAAGACGAGTATCTGGATCGTCTGCGAGGAGTGTCTTACGAGAACGACTGGGATGGCTGGTGCGAGTTCTTCCTCGACGGCGTTGAACAGCAAGCAATCCGCAATCTGGAAGCTGCGCAGGGTATCAGCGACTTCTACGCGGAGATGAAGCCACGCTTTATCGACCTGTTAGCATCCAAGTTCGCTGTTGCTGCTTTGGACTATTTGTTTACGAACCCGGTGTTTAGCAACAGCCGCTTTACTCGAAGCGCCGGCATTCCGCCACAGACCGCAGCGCGCTTCACTCGCGTTTTGCTGAACGAAGGTTTGCTGCAAGTCGTGCGCGAAGCAGCGGGACGCCGTCCGGCGATACACCGCTTCGAACCATTGATGAAACGAGTCCGGGTGTAAGTCGGTCACTTGGTTAACCAGCTCAGATCACCAACGCATAACGCTCAACGCGCGTGTTGACACCGCCTCGCCGGGACCGATCGTACCCCACGCCACTTGGGGCCATGCACTCTCTAAGTAGGGTGATTCAAAGCGATGATGTCGGCGATGGATCGTTGGCGGAGATGCCGGTCGACTGGACATCTAAAGTCAACGTCGCTTGGGTAGCGCCGGGAGCGTTTGATTTCAGCTCCACCTTGAACAACCCCGCATGCGGGTCGCGTACGGTCGACAGGATGGTTGCACCGTTGGCGTGCGCAACCACATTGCCTCGCGCGTAACCTGCCACGGTGACTGTTTTATCGTTGGCCGCGAACACGAGTTTCAGCCGCGCGCCGTGGGTAATGTCTTCATACGAAGCGACGCGCTTGCGCCCCATCGTGACAAATTTGCCGATGTCGCCGATGACAGCGATACCCGATGCGGAGACCGGGGCAACAACGCGATAGGCGAACGCGTCAGGTCCGGTCAGTTTTCCGCTGATGGCCTGCTTGCTGTCCACCAGCGCAAGTGTTTCTGACATGGGATCGAACACGGCGACGGTTCCGCTGTAACCCAGCGCCATCGGTGTGACGGAAAAATCCATCGACGGCTTGGAGGGATCGGCGGCGAACGCCAGGAGGTAGGTGGTCGTATGCTGACCATGGCGCGTAACGGTCGCGGCGATGATCGGTGCACCTGTGTGCTGCGCCTCGCTCAGATAGCTCGCGTCGAGCGGCATGAGCGGTTCGTCAGGTTTGACGATCTGGCCATCGCCGCGCGCGACCTTGAAGATGTTGGTGCGATCGAGATCTTCGAAGGCATCACCCACGCCGACCGGACCGCCGGAGAGGGTCGCGAACAATATCGCGGCGGTATCTTTCGACGGCAGCACATCCGTCGCCGGCCACGCGCCCAGCTCACGGATAAACCGCGCGTTGAAGGCCAGCTGCGTCCATCGATCGCGGGTCAGGCCATCGCCAGCAGCGCGGATGGTCGTGAGATTCGGGTATTTCACGCCTTGCAGCATGTGCAGGGGATATGCCATGCAGTACTGCATGGTGATGCCGTGCGCGGCCATCGCCGATGCCATGCCATCCATGAAGCGCTCGCCCTCGCCCGGCACGTTGTGCAGTGCCGGCGAAAATTTGTAGGTCGCATCGAGCCAATCCTGGAGATAGACAGCGATGCCGCTTTGGGCGGCGTAGTCGGCAAGTTCCTTCCAATAGCGCGGGTCCACGGCGGCAGCGCCGGAGATTTCAAAGCGCTTTCGATACGGGCTGTCTTTGTCGATGAAGCGGTTGTGCGCGAGGAAGGGCAACTGAACGCGCGCATGGAATTCCGCCAGCCCCTTGGGGAATACGCCAGGCTGCGCTTTCCATTCGAGCAGGCCGCCGTAGCGATTCCAATCCTCGTCGGGCAACGCGGGGTTCTTGATCCGGCCGACCCTCTGCTCCGGGTTCCACGAACTCTTGGCATACCACCAGCTGTCGAGCTGCAGATAGCCGAACGGGTACCCGGCCTTGCGCGTGCGTTCGATGAATCGCACCAGCGATTCTTCGTAATTGAGGCCTTCGGCATAGTCGTAGTTGTAGTAGTAGTGGCCGCCTGCGTTATCGGTGAGTACACCGATAGAGCGCAGGATGGGATCGGCCTGCGCGGAGGCGGGGCGGCGATGGTAGAACCCGCGCAACGCGCTACCCCAGGCATCGTAGGTCGTGGCGATATCCGGCCCCGCCGCCACGAGTGCCGTCGACGTGAAGCCGGTAGGCAGGCGTTGCACTTCCGCGTTGAATCCGACCGCGACACGCGTCCTGGCGTCGCCGAGCATGCTCGCGAGGAAGAAATGCGATGCCGGCGAGAGGATGAGTGCGTGGCCGCTTTGGTCAAAAAGAACCCAGGGTGTCGACACATCCTGTGGCTGGTCGAACACCGCTGGCGCGAAATTCACTTGCCGATGCGAAAGCGAATGCAATCCGGCAGGCACTACGTTGAAATCCGGAAATGCTGGCGGCGCTACGGCGTGACTTCCCACCGCTTTCCACGAAAACAGCAGGGCACCCGATGTGCCCGGCGCAGGAGAGACGGTCGCTTCGATGCCCTCGGCGAGCGTGAAGCGCAGGTCCGTGGCGGAGGTGACCACGCGCGACGCACCGCCCGGTAATGTGCCCGCAAAATGCAACGCACCGTCATCGAGCGTGTAGGCACCGGTTGCATCGTCGATCGCGAAGATCAGGCCGCCGCTCTTGATCTCATGTTGCGTGGCCAGACTTGTTTTCGGCAAAGCGAGGCATGCCAGGAACAGGAACACGACGGGGAAACCAAGGCGGCTTTTCATGGTGGCGATGCCCGAAGAAGTCGCCGAATGATTGTTCTTCCCGTGGGATCGCGTCAATGAAACCGCGGCGCCGTTGGCGATGCAGCGCCACTATGACGCACCCTGGTCCGGGATCGGCCATCGACACCGATTGTCCACGCTTCTTGTGCAATTTTGCGGCGCCCCTAATCACCGACCTTGGGAGCGCGCTTGTCCGCGCCATTTTGATGCAGGATCAACGCATCGACATGGCCATGCGCATCGCGCTCAAAATCGATTTTTGCATCGACCACCCGATAAAAGAATTTATCGCGTGCACTGGCGTAGACCGGGAAAGCCGGTTGCTCGCCAAGCTTCACCATCAGTTGGCCATTCTGCACCGTGACAACAAAGAGGGCATTGGGCGCCAATTGGTAGCGCCCCGTGTAGTTGCCAAGCGTGCCCGGATCGATGGCTACTTGCTTGTTTCCGCGCAGGGCATCGGCCTCTTGAGCACTTAATTTCGGCGCGAGGTGATCGCCATGCTGGTGCAGCATCAGGCTGTCCACCTTGCCTTGTGCATCGCGTTTGAAGCTGATGCGGATGTCGCCCACGCTGGCGAAAAATTCGTCCTTGGCACTGGCATAGAACGGCAACGCGATTTGTCCCGTTGCTTGCAATACCAACTCGTTATTCAGGCGGAACACATTAAGCACCATGGTGGGGGTAAGTCGATACGCCCCTTGATACTCGTCAAGCACCTGCGTGGGTAACGCAATGTTCTTGTGTGCGGCAGCGAGCGGCCAACCGGCGCGCAGGGTCGCAAAACCTAAATCATCCACCACCGTTGCCGTATTGGTAAGGATAACGACGCCATGTCGGCGGTCGGCCGTGAATCCGATAAAGCTTGCGTAACCGCCTGTCATGCCGTTGTGCCAGATGACGTCGCCATCGGGGCCATGCTGCGTCATCCAGATCAAGCCGATCTTGTTCTCCGGTCCAGGGCCAGAGGTTCGCGCGGTCTGCGCCAATTGCATCGCGGGATATAACGCTGAAGGCGTTAATCCCATGTTCGCCTTCAAATAACGCAACATGTCGTTAGCCGTGCTGCGAATGCCGCCTGCAGCCGCGAACAGCTTTAGGTTCCAACTGCTGACGGGCTTGCCTATTGCGTCGTGTCCCTGTGCGAGACGGCTTTGCATCGCGGCGTCGTTGGTGATGGCAGTGCTGTTCATGCCCAGGGGAGTGAAGATTTGTTCTTGCACGAGTGTGTCGTAACGGGTTCCTGCATGGCGCCCCAATGCATAGCCGAGCAGCGCCCCACCAAGGTTGGAGTACTCGTATTTCGCGCCTGGATCGCGCGGTAACGCGTATGTCGCGAGAAAGGTTTTTAGCTGGTCCAGGCCGTAGTCGGCATAGGGGTCGTCCATATTCGCGGGATGGAAGTTCGTGGGCATGCGCGGAAGCCCCGAGTTCTGCATCGCCAACTCGCCTAGCGTGATCGGCTTTCCGTCACGCGCAGGTAGCTTGAAGTCCGGCAATAAGCTTGCAACCGGTTGATCCAGGCGCAGCTCGTTTTTCGTGACGGCCTCGGCGAGCAGCGTTGCGGTAAAGGTCTTCGTGACCGAGCCGATCTCAAACACAGTATCGCCCGTCGGGGCCTTGCCATCGGCCAGTTTGCCGTAGGTGTAGATACCACTCCGATCGCCATCGACCACGGCAATCACCAGGGCCGGATATTCGCCGTCGTTGACGCGCTGCTGCGCGGCGGCATCGACACGTGGAGGAAGCGCTGGCGATGCCGCGCCAGCGGAGCCTGCGGCGGCAAGCAAGACAGTCGCGATCAGCTTACGGTTCATCATGGTTTCCCTTGGCAGGATGAGTGGTTTCGTCGGTGGCCTCCAATGCGGCCAGTTCGCGGCTGGTTGCCTCGATCTCAGCCACGCGGCGGCGAAAATTGTGCTTGGCAGCGCGTTTGTTCAGGCGTTCGATGGCGACGTAAACCACAAACACGACGCCCAGGTAGATCAGCGCGCCCCGCGTCCATCCGCGCTTGCCAATGGTCAGCCCGGCAATGCCCAGCATGCAGGGCGCGAGGTACCACCACGCGACCTGCTCGAGCATGCGCGCCTGCGCCAGCAGGGCTTGCTTCTGGCGTTCCAGATAGCGCTGCGGGGCCAAACCGGGATCGTTGCGCGGCAACAGGCGCCGCGCACGCCACAACCGCCATGGCACGTAGAACAACCATGCAAAGAGCAGTGCCGCCGATGCTTCCATCAACACCACGCCCGCATGCACGGCATCGCGTAGCCAGCCGAAGACGACCGGCATCAGCGCAAGCGCGACGACGGTCTCGATGCCGTCGCGCCACAGGATGCGTCGCCGCAACCGCTGCACGCGGCGAAGGGTGTCCTCGACAGTGGAGGCGGATAGCGGCGTCACCGCGGTGCGCTGCCACTGACCTTGAAGATCTTTCCAGCTCATGGGTTAGGGCTCCAGGTAGCGCTGGCTGAATTGCTGTTTCAGGCGAGTCATGCGCACGGCCACCGCGCCGACACTCAGGGCCAACACTTCGGCGATCTGCTCGCGCGTCATGTCTTCCAGATCCATCAGCAACAGCGCGCGATCGATGCCGCCCAGCGATGCGAGAAACTCGCGCAGCACATCCAGCGAATCATGCGTTGCACCGCTATCGCCAAGACTGTCGGGAACCTCGCCGCCCGATGGCATGCGGGGCTTGCGCCGATGGCTGATGGCGGTGTTCAAGGCCACCCGGTAAACCCAAGTAGATAACTGCGCGCGGCCGTCGAAACTGTCCAGGCTCAGCCATAGCTGCACTTGGATGTCTTGCAACAGATCCTGCCAGTCGGCCGGATCGGCATATTGGCGGGCCAGCCGTTCAAGACGTCCTTGATTGTCGTCCAGCAGGCGCTGGAAGCGTACGTCGCTTGTGGGCATGTTCCAGGATCCGTGGGCTTGCTATCAGGTGAGTCGCAATCGGATGGGATTTTTTACAAGCGGGAGGGCGGGTATACGAGTACCGCCGGGACGGACGCCAAAGCACGGGGGCTTGCAATGGGCTGGCCCGATGCCATCACTGCGTACGAATGGATCGTCGCTAAGGTCACGCACAAGGTCGATGGCAACGGCGGCTACCTCACTTCGCTGGAATTGGAAAACAAGGCGGCGGCGGCCGACCATGCCGCCGTAGACGATGATGTGATGTAAGCAACCGTTCTGATCATGCCGCCTGTGTCGACATCTGCGACCAAAATACTGCACATTCAAATAAGTAACGATCAAAAGTGCGTCCAGATTTCTCGTCAGTAGTAGGAGCTATTCTTGAATGCTGCACGGGTTGCCTGGATGCCGCGACGACATGATTCCGCCATCGTCTGTTCCCGTTTCCCGTTTGCTTTGCCAAGTGCACGTTCCAAACGGTTTAAATACGCATTAATACCCCCGTCAGGAATTTTCACCTCAAAGGTAAACGTGCATAGTCGCTCAACTGTGTACTTTCCATTATTGCTGAGCACTGGCAACACCTTAAAGGGACGCACAGGGAGAGCGTCGGAGAGGGCTACCCCTAAATCTTCCCCAGCCTCTCCATCTGTCACTGGATCAAGCGAGGCATAGACCTTCAACCAACCGTCACTTCCTGACGCTACGCCTTGCTGAATTACTTTCCAACGAGGCTTGGCGTAGTAGTCTTTCAACGCCTGCTTGGAACCTACCGATGAAATATGAGCCAGTACCATATCTGATGTCAGTCGACCTTGTGCTACCGCCACAGCGGTTAAGGTGGCGATTAGAAGTGCAATCGAAATTACATATTTCATATCGTCTCCTATTGGCCCCTTCCAAGATCAAGCTTCCCCTCAGCACTTCCGAGTTGAATATGCAGTTCAAACCAAACGTTTAGCCTGCAAGATTTACTACAGAAACGACCTGGCATGCCCCGCAAGCGAAATACACAAGCTGCACGAAATCATCCCCAAAAAAGCCTCCATCGTTAGAAAAACATTTGTTGCCTATTGACGCAATAAGGGGCATTTCTTGGCTGCATACCGCGCAGCGCTTGCCGTTAATGTCCGGCCGCAAAAGAAAAGGCAGTCCTCCAAACTGGTGCGTTGGTACTGACAACTCAGAAGCCCTGTTGCTTTCGAACTTGAAACCAGCATCCCCTTCGGGGTCATTTAAAATAGATATGAGAAGCCTATCGCCATCCTGGATCGGGCTAAGTCCAAACGGCACGGCTGAAAAAACTATCGGATAGCTGTCGTACGGAAAGCCCTCGAAGTCGTCAACACCTGCAACAAAATCGATTATTTTCACGCGATTTCCAACGTATTGATACGAGAGATCGCCCTTGGAGATATTGCACTTCCATGAGTACAAGAAGTGCAACACAGGCACATCAAAGCCAGGGACGAAGAATCCTCCCGCTTCGAGTCGAATTGCGGCATGCTGAGTCAGAGGAAGGCCATTGTTGGGTGATATCGCACCGCCTATATCGCATAACCCGCCGATGGTCACTGGACCTTCTTGAGTGATATCACCCAAGAAATAGCCGTTGTCCGCTAGAGTTTTGAGCATCAAAGTCTCTTTTTAAATCCGATCACGGCTCAATGATGACTGGAAGTTCAACTGGTTCGACAGGTTGGACAGTAGGCGGAACTGGTGTCGCAGATGGTTGCGCAGCCGTTGGCACCTCCGGAAGTGGCGCCTGTTCATTCGGCGTTGTCAATTGTCCACCAGAAGCTATCTCTTGGTTGAAACGGGCAATTTCAGGATGGCTCCGAAGGTAGTCAAGGAAATTTTGAGCCACGTCCTTGGAAACCTGCTGCTCATTGGCTTTCGTCGCTTCACAAAACCTATTCCACGCCTGTCTCGCTATGCGATTGTAAGCAGCGTGCGGCTTACTCCAGCCATGCGGATCCGCGGGCTTAATAACTGCGTCATCAAAGAGCTGCGAGGCATCGCGAGATAGATTGCGTAATCCACGCCATATCGATTGGGGAAATTCGTGATGCCCCGGAGCAAGCCCAAGCAAATCATAGTTATCCAGTGGACCTGATCGCGGGCGAGCATGACCTCACGCCGCACGTGTCGGATGCGCTAGCCCGCGAGCCGGTATCGCAACTCGATCAAACCGAAAGCGACATGGCGCTGTTGAAACGCCTAGGTAAACACTGGGATGCGGTCGCCACCGTCAAGAAGGGATATCTGCTTTTTGCACCCATCGGTCACGGTAAAACAACCAGCGGCACGGATTTGCCAACGGTGACATTGCAGCGCGCAAGCGGTGACCGTCATCACTTCCAGGAGATCGACCGGAGCGCATATACCGGCGTGCGAGCG
This sequence comes from Dyella monticola, assembly GCF_003363155.1. Lineage (GTDB taxonomy): Bacteria > Pseudomonadota > Gammaproteobacteria > Xanthomonadales > Rhodanobacteraceae > Dyella_B > Dyella_B monticola. The sequence continues at coordinate 326,921 of NZ_QRBE01000004.1, forward strand.
CGCTGGTATGACATGGATGGTGCACGCGGCCATCTGGCGCTGGCCGGCACGAATGGACACGTGAAGATCCTGCGCGGCGATTACCCCACCGAAGCGGACGCCAAGCGCGCCGCCGAGGCTGAACTGGCGCGGGTGAAGCGTGGCGCCGCCACCTTCACGCTGGATCTGGCCATCGGTCGTCCGGATATCTTTCCGGAGATGCCGGCGAAGCTCATGGGCTGGCCCGACGCTATCACCGCCTACGAGTGGATCGTAGCCAAGGCGACGCACAAGCTCGATGGCAGCGGCGGCTATCTCACGTCACTCGAACTGGAAAACAGGGTGGCAGTTGCCGATCATGCCGCCGTAGACGACGGCGACGACAATACCATGGACAGTTCCGACGATTCCCTGGCGTCACTCCTGCGTACGCCGCAAGGTCGCGATTGACGCAGTGGTTTTCCAGACACCATTTGCCTGTAGCCACTCACTCCTCGTTTTTTAGATGATCAATCGCTGGTACCGCTCTCGGGAAGCACGAGGGTCACACTGTTCTTGACGTGAACTTACCAGCACGCAACCCAAGCGGATCACTTTCTATATACCGACCTGTAGTCCAGTCGTAGTCACGATGGACGTTGTAGTTGAGCCCGGTCTCCGTGTCGAAGTATTGCCCGGGGAACCGTACCCTTGACGCACCCCTGCGCCGACGCCGGTGGCTTTCCTAGATACGGCGCGGGTTGGCGAGCACGGTGAGCATAGGCTGAGACGCATTCCTGATGATTTTTCCTTGAGACGGTTTTGTACGCACTCGCTCTCGCACAGGCAAGAGCAAGCAGAATTTCAGTACCTCGCCCGCCTAGTGTCAATGTTGCGATGACTTAATCTCACCAATAAAGTCGTCAATAGCTTTCAGTGCGGCGGACTTTCGAATTACCAGATCTGAGCGCGTGACCTTGTTAACTTTGCTTCTTCGGGCTTGCATCGCAGATAGTTGAGCCGCCTGATTGTCGCTCATCGATAACGGAAGCATGGTCAAAGCGTCCGTTAGCTCATGCGGGCTAATGAGCCCTTTGTTTGCAAAAGCCAACAAGTCGGTCATGCGAGTATCAGAGAAGTCGCCCAATGCCACGAGGGAGTCCTCCAAGTTTCCACCATCGAGCGACTTGAGATTTTTTGCAAGATAGCTAGCAGCTGAGTAATTTCCGCTGCTTACGCTGTCGAGTAGTTTTTTAAGATTTGAGTTGGACTTCCCAATGATCTGCCAGCACTGATCACCGACATTTGGACCAAGTGCCGCCAGGGTTCTTTCATCAGGATTAGCTAAAAATGCACTTGCATTTGCCTGGCAGGCCCGCGTACTTGGAGCGGCGCACACAACACCTGCATTCACCAGCAGCGCCACGAGAAGCCAGTTAATTTCCTTTTTCATGATTCGCATATCCCAATTACAAGGGTGGGCCGGGCAAGCTGTTATCAAAAGGAACATAACTTGGTGTCGATGGCGGAAGAACGTTTACAGATATGTTACCCGTGCCATCCTCACTGACGATGTTCAGGATTGACCTCAATGCATTTTGACTGTCACCTATAAAATCCGTTCTATGCGTATTTCCCACACCAAAGCAGCCCTTGAAATCGCGTGGATAGTTGCCGTTGTGAATCTGGATGTTTTGGTAGCCCGGAACATTCTCCAGTTCCAATCTATTTGGGTTGTGGTCTGCTCTTAGAAATGCATCGTACGTGCCCGCCGGTATTGGCCCCTTGTCACCGTTGTCGCCCGCGTGAGCATTCTCCATCGTGTAACCTGAATAGGTGTCCGATGTTTGATCGCTCGTCACAGTAATTGTGCCTTGCATACTATTTCCGGTTGAGGAGTAGCCTTGGCGTTGAATAGTGATCGTGACATCAAGTCCTGAAGGGTCTATCCAATACAGCGGATTGTTTCGAGCGTAGTCGTACGTGCTTATTTGATTGCCGAATAAGCCCATCGGATCGCTCTCGATTTCCCGCCCACTCGCCGAGTCGTAGTCGCGATGTCCGTTGTAAAACAGGCCAGTTTCTTGATCGAAGTATTGCCCCGGGAATCGCAGGTTGTAGGTGTACCCATTGGTCGTCGGCGCTTGCTCGTTCCACGCATTGCCCTGATACGCCAGCTGCCACTCCGTATTGCCATTGCTGTCCGCAATCGCTCGTGGCGTGCCCAGCTGATCGGCCGTGACGTAAGCGACCGTGCTGGTTGTCCCAGTGGTATCCACATTCGCCACCGGGATACCGCCCATCCAGATGTAATCCCGGCTGGTCGCGCCGTACTCGGCCAGCAGCTGACTGCCTTCGTTGTAGTCGTAGCGTTCGGTCACGGTGCCAGTGACTTTCTGGATGCGCTGGTTGAGCGCGTTGTAGGTGTAGTTGGCAATGGTGCTGCCGGCGAGCTGGGCCACCGTGAGGCGATTGCGGTCGCTGTAGCCAAACCCGTAGGTGCTGCCGGCTTGGGATATCGCCGTGGTGTTGCCATTGGCATCGACCGTGCGCGCGGCATTGCCGGTGGCGATCAGCTGATGCGTGTTGGGGTTGTAGCTGTAGGTACCGGTGGCCAGGCCGCTGCCGGTCTTGCTGGTGCGGTCACCGGTTGGATTGTAGGTGACGCTCTCCAGCACGCTGCCATTGGCTTCGGTGATTTGGGTCAGGCGGTACAGGGGGTCGTAGCTGTAGGTTTCGGTGGCCGGGTTGGCGCCTGCGGCATTGCCGATGGCGGTGATGTCGCCCATGGCATCGCGGGCCACGTGCAGGCTGAAGGCGGGACTGGTGAGGTCGGTCAGCCGGTAGTTGGCATCGTAGCTGCGTGTGATGGTTTGGCCGTTGCCCAGGGTGTAGCCGCTGACCGGGCCGAACGGTTGGTAGGTGACGCTGCTGACCGCTGTGCTGGCGGTGCCGCCAGCGGGGGTGATGGTGACGGTCTGGATGCGGCCATCGCCGTCGCGGGTATAGGTGACTTGCGTGCCGCTGGGGTAGGTAATGCCGCTTAGGCGCTCGGCGGCGCTGTAGCTGTAGGCGGTGGTGTCGGTGCCGGCGGCGGTGATCTGTTGTTTCTGGATCACCTGGCCCTGGGCGTCGTAGCAGTACACGGTGGTGACGCTGGCTTCGACGATGCGGGTCAGGTGACCGATCGGGTAGGAGGTGCCGCAGCCGGTGACGCTGTTGGCCTCGTCGTAGTGGTAGGTGATGTTCTGGGTGGTATCGGCGTAGCTGGCACCGAGGCGGCGGTTGTCGGCATCGTAGGTGTAGGTGACCGTGTTGCCGTTGGCATCGGTGCCGGTGAGCACGTTGCCGGCGGCATCGAAGGTGCGGGCGGTGACGCCGGTGTCGGGACTGCTAGTAGCGGTGGGATCGGAGAGGCCGTCGTACTGGTAGGTGGTGGTAAGGCCGCTGGGATCGGTGACGCCGGTCAGGCGATCCAAGGCGTCGTAAGTGTAGGTGGTCGTGGTGTTGGCGGTTTGCGCCATCGCCGGTGCGATACAGGCGGCGATCACCGCCGCCACCGCTACCTTGGCGAACACGCGCATGCGGCGTCGAGCCGTCGTCACCCCGTTGTGTCGACCTCGTGTTCCCATCATGGCCATCGCTCCGTGCTCTTTCCCTGTGAGTGGCGCTACCGGTGTCCTTGTGTGCGACGTGACGGACGAAGCCTTTACTGTCTGTATGTGATCCATAGCCGCGTCCTTGTCAGTTCGTGCCGTTGTAGTTGTCGATCGTCTGCACCAGACGATTGAGCGCGTCGTAGCCGAGCTGGCGTTGAATGCCCAGGCCGTCGCTGCTCTGGACC
>NZ_QRBE01000040.1 GCF_003363155.1 Dyella monticola
AGAGCTGGCCCCAGTGGTTTGAACAGCGAAGCCCGGTTGGATAAGTGGATTGCCTGCGTGGTTTAAGCGGCTTTGGGCAAAGCCGTTATCGGGAAGTAAGCCTCATCAGGTGTCCGTCGATCAAGCGCGGAGTGTGGACGCCGTTCGTTGTAGAAGTGGAAGTAGCGCGCCAGTGAAGCTTTGGCCTGACTGACGGTCTCGTAGGCATGCAGGTAGACCTCTTCGTATTTCACCGACTTCCATAACCGCTCGACGAAGACGTTGTCACGCCAGCAGCCTTTGCCGTCCATGCTGATGGTGATGCCGTGTTGTGTGAGCAGGCCGGTGAACGCTTCGCTGGTGAATTGGCTACCTTGGTCGGTGTTGAAGATCTGGGGCGTACCGTAACGTGACAGCGCCTCTTCCACCGCCTCGATGCAGAAGGCCGTCTCCATCGTGATGGACACGCGCCAGGCGAGCACCTTGCGGCTGTACCAATCGATGACGGCGGCCAGATACACGAAGCCGCGCGCCATCGGGATATAACTGATATCCATGGCCCAAACCTGATTAGGTGCGGTGACTTTCACGCCTCGCAACCGATACGGATAGATGCGATGCCCTGGATGCCGGCGGCTGGTGTGGGGTTTGCGATAAAGCGCCTCGATGCCCATGCGCCGCATCAGCGTTGTCACGTGCTTACGGCCCACGTCGATGCCTTCACGGCGCAACAGGTCGCGCAGCATGCGGCTGCCCGCGAACGGGTGCTCCAAGTGCAGTTCGTCGATCCGGCGCATCAGCGACAGATCCTGCACTGGCACCGGTCGCGGCAGGTAATACACCGAGCCACGGCTGATGCCCACGGCCTTGGCTTGCCGTGTCAGCGGCAAAGGATGGTCGCGGTCGATCATCGCTTTGCGCCCAGCAAACCCGCCTTGGTGAGCGCGCTTTCTAAAAAATCGTTTTCCAACGTCAACTCGCCAATCTTGGCGTGCAGCGCCTTCACGTCCACCGGCGGTGGCGCGGCCTCGGATGTCGCGCCGAACACGCTGGCCGCGCTCTCCAGCAGCTGCGCTCGCCATTGGGTGATCTGGTTGGGATGCACATCAAACTGCTGGGCCAGTTCGGCTAGCGTCTTCTCGCCGCGTACTGCGGCCAACGCCACTTTGGCCTTGAAGGCCGGTGAGTGATTACGACGGGGTCGTCTTGCCATCGATCTGCTCCTTCTACGGCGATTATCATCGCCTCATTGAGCAGGAAATCCACCTATCGGGCTGTTCAGTTTTCCGGGGCCAGCTCT
>NZ_QRBE01000041.1 GCF_003363155.1 Dyella monticola
GCCAGCCGAGCTTGTGGCTGATGGGGAACAGGCCAGATAGGCCATCTTTCCCCGGGACGTTGGGCATGCAATCGTCGACCCAACGGGCATCCGTGTTGGGATGGCCGGCGCCGGTGAGATGGGCGTGGATGAAAGGTGGGCTGATGAGCATGGACCTGTCCCTGGCAACGTGCGTGCGTAACGTTTATTCGGAATGGGTGTGTCGGCAAAACAGGGGTCGGGTTCGACTTACCAATCTGACTTTCCCGGCCTGCCGATCTTTGCGGGACCTGCGGGGATCTGCGCGCGTTGCCAAGCAAGCTTCAATTGCCTGGCGGAAGCGATCTGATGCCAGCGCATGCTGGCGTTGCAGGTGTAGGCGAATGTGATCACGTTCTTCGGGGTCGACGATTTGTTCGACCACCTCTCGGTAGGCCTCGCAGCGTTCGTGATGGTTTGTACCAAGGACAAAATAGGGTGCGTGTGGCCTGATAAGCGGGTTGGCGCATGCCAAGGCGTTGCTGGCATGACTCGACCATGGGTAGCCATGCACATCCGCAACCATTCGAGCCCAAACCGGGTTTAGTTCGATGTAGTGATAACAGCGCAGTAGATGGTTTTTGCCATCGACCATGCATGCCTTGTAGCGACCCTCCCAAAGCGCGCCGGTGCGACGATAGCGATCATTGACTAGCGTACATAACGACGCCCCAAAAGCTTGCATAACACGTGCAATGTGGCCGATGGACGATGGCGTCATCAGTAAGTGAACGTGATTCGTCATCAATACATAGGCATGCACGGCACAGCTCTCTTGCTAAGTAATCCCGCGCAGATCGTCGAGATACCTGAGATGATCAATCTCGGCAAAAAACAGGGCTGACAATCACTGCCGCGTTGGGCAATGTGTTGCGGAATATCGGCAAGATCGAGGCGTGGTCGGCGTGGCATGGCGCTTGAGCTAAAGAGGGAGCCCAAGCATGTGGCTAGAACAGTTCAACGTCTGTCGGGGATTGTCTAAGCCACGCGACAGAGGTGTACTCTGGCCCTGAGCGTTGGATCGGACTCTTTTCTTATCACTGCCACGTCCGATGCTGATTACCAAACCAGTTCTCATCCCTCAATTTATCCAGCGCCTCGCCAATCTGTTGGCTGATCTGAAGAAAGACGCGATGCAGCTCCACGCGGTTCATCGTTACGGTGGTGCTGTTGTTCGCGTTGTCGGCGTCACCGCGGGCGATCTGGGCCATCACGTTCAGCATGGTCTGAATC
>NZ_QRBE01000042.1 GCF_003363155.1 Dyella monticola
AAGAAAAGCCCGGCAAAGGCCGGGCTTTTCCGTACAGCATGCAGCTTCCAATTACTGCTGGACCTGCAGCTCCGTACGACGGTTGCGAGCGCGGCCCGCTGCCGTCTTGTTGGTGTCGATCGGGTCGTTCATGCCATGACCGATCGGGCCTTCCAGGCGGCTCGGGTCGATGCCGTGCGAGGTCAGGTAGTCGTACACGATCTTCGCACGACGCTCCGACAGACCCTGGTTGTACGTCGCCGTACCCACGCCGTCGGTGTAACCGGCCACCGTCACGTGTACCTGCGGGTAGCGCTTGAGCGTGTCCACCGCCTGATCCAGGATCGCCAGCGAGTCGCTTGCCGGCACCGCCAGCGTCGGCTCGATGTTCGTCTCGCCCTTCTTCGGACGGTCAAACTTGAAGTTCACGCCCTTCAGGTCGATCACCACCTTCTGCGGGCAGCCATCCGGTCCCACGATCGTGCCTTCCGGCAGATCCGGGCACTTGTTGTCGCACAGGTTCACGCCATTGCGGAACTGCTTGGAGCAGTCCGGCTGTGGCGGCGGCGGCGGCGCCGGCGGAGCGGCCGGGGCCGGCACCGAACCGAGCTTGGCCACAATGCTGAAGCCCAGGTACCAGTCGCCGTAACCGTTCTTCTGTGGCTGGGTCTTGTCGTCCCAGTCATAGCGGTACGCCGCTTCCACGCGGAAGTCCGCGCTGTCGGTGATCGACTTGGAGATACCGGCACCGGCCTGCGCGCCCGGCGCCCAATCCTTATCCAGCGGGTTGTGGTGGTAGCTGCCCATCACACCGCCCATCAGGTACGGGCGCCAGCCAGTGGGCTCACCGAAGAAGTAGCGCGCCGACACGCCGTAGTTGTTGTTCGACCAGGTGTTGCCCTGACCAAACACATCCGTGTCCGCCTTGCGCTTGGTGCGGTCCACGAACAGTTCCACCGAAACGTTCGGGCTGATGAACTTACCCACCGACAGACCGTAGAAAATCTGACGGCTACGCGTGTTGCGATCGGTATCGTTGTAGTACCCGCCTACGGTCGGCGCAATGTACCAACGATCATCAAAGCCATTGGGCCACGCCGGCGCATTGCTGCTGGCCGTGCTGCCGCTGCTGGCCGCCGTATTGTCCTGCGCGTGAACGGCACCTACGCCGCCCAGGGCAAGAGCGATCAGAAAATATAAGCCCTTACGTTTCATCAGGTGTCTCCT
>NZ_QRBE01000043.1 GCF_003363155.1 Dyella monticola
AATGGACATCGAAGACTGGGATGGCCAGGAGCACATCCGTCTCACCACGCCGCACTCGGGCATCAGCCAACTGGGGCTGGGCCACCTGGTGGATGGGCAACGGCAAAAGCGGGGCGAAGGCTTTGAACTGCGTACCGCAGCGCACGGGGCTATTCGCGCGGGCAAAGGTTTGTTCGTCAGCACCTACGACCGTCCGAACGCCCAGGGCGCACAGCTCGATATGCAGGAAACGCTGCAACAGCTTGAGACCGCTCACGCGCAGGTCGATGCGCTGGCCAAAGTGGTGACGGCTGCGCAGGCCACAGCCGCAGACGCCAAAGCCATGAACGCGGTGCTGCAGAACGAGATCAAGGATCTGCAAAAAGCGGTGATGGTGCTGTCCGCTCAATCCTCGATCACGCTGACTACACCAGACACCATTGTGCAGAGCGCCGGCAAGAACCTCGCCTTTACCGCTGGCGAAAGCGCTGACGTTGGCGCGATGGGCCAGGTCCGCGTGATGGTTGGCGAGCAGATCAGCCTGTTCGCACAAAAGCAGGGCATGACGTTCATCGCCAACAAGGGCAAAGTCCAGTTTCAGGCGCAGAACGACGAGATGGCGCTGGCTGCGCTGAAGGACGTGACCCTTACCAGCACGAACGGCAGCCTGAACCTGTCCGCCTACAAGGAAATTTGGATCGGCGCAGGCGGTTCCTACATCAAGATCAACGGCAACCGGATCGAATGCGGTACACCCGGCGACATCTTTGAAAAATGTGCCTGGTGGGGCAGGCAAGGGCCAGCATCGATGGACATCCGGGCGGACCTCAAAAACATCCTCCCGGGGTTGCCGCTGGTGCTCAATCTGGGTGCGTCTCCTGCTTCTATGGATAACCTGCCGCAAGGTATGCCGTACACGCTCTTTGCAGACGGGATGCCACTCAAGCAAGACGTCTTCGACGGCACCGGCCTAATTCCGCTGAACCACCAGTCCGGTACGCAGGCCTACCGCGTCGAACTGGCTAACGGCGTGACGTATCACATTCCCGTTGCAGAAATCTTCCGCAGCGAAGCCGCCAACGGCGAACGGGCCAATCAAGGCTTTCACCATCACGAAGCGCCCAACAGCGGTGAAGACCGCGCGCGTCATCGCAAAACCTAT
>NZ_QRBE01000044.1 GCF_003363155.1 Dyella monticola
TGTCCTTTTAGCGATTGGGCCTTTGCGGCGTGTAGTCCACTTGGTGAGAGGCGACTCCGTTTGCTATCCACCTTCCCTTTTCGATGCCATACCGCGCAAAGGTCAGTTGCTGGATCGAGGTCAGTTGCTGGACAACATCGGTTTGGATGCTGTCAGACAGATACCAATAAATATAAGCTGCGTAGCCTTGTCTTTCGTTGTAGCTGTTGGAACCACCATTGACCAATACATTCGTTTTTCCCACCGTGTCAGTGCTGAAGCCCTCATCAACGAGGCGGTTGATATTGCTGGTACCCATGTAATGCTTGGTGATCCAGAAATAACCGGCGCTATCGCATGCGTTGTATGTATCGCTGGCAATCAACGCAGGGTCGTATCGCGGCGCCCATAGCCGACGGTCATGCTTGATTGTTCGGTCAGGCTCTTTAATTGGCGGTGCCCACTCGTGCATGGAGGTGCTTGTTATGGGGTCGCCGGGACTGCCTGTGCCCTGATAGGTGCGGGAAGGATTGGCGGGAAAATTTCGATATTTTCCGTATGCGTCGTAATTTTCCGCCCATGTAAGCTGCATGAGGCCACGACCATAAAAAGAGCCATATGTGTAGCCCACACCACGACTATCTTCTTCAATTGTTCTAAATCGGTCTGTTTCGGCATAAATCTGCGCCAAAAATTGCGCAAGGCGTTCGCGTACCCCAAGCAAGTATTTTTGGGAGCATTTGTTTAAATCAATTTGATAGCGACGAAGCCGGCCTTCTGCAGTGTCCCATGTCATGCCCGAAGGCCTCCTCGGCATCAACTGCGCCAACTCCTCCACGCTCAACCACCCACACTTCCGAAACTGCTTAATAAACTCCCGTGGGTCCACATGCCAATGCACCGCATCCAGGTCCAGATGGCCGGCTTGCTTGGCCTGTTCCCAAAAACACAGCGCCCGCACATGCGCCTCGAACGCGGCCCATTGGGTTTCGTTTAGCGTGGGTGTTTGGTTTTGTTCGCCGGTGCGCACAAAGGGCTGCGTGCGTTTAAGCCACGCATAGCGCTGTTCGATGCCGTCGGCGGCCCATTCGGTCGGAACCTTGCACA
>NZ_QRBE01000045.1 GCF_003363155.1 Dyella monticola
GATCGTTTCCTACGACGATGGCTTGAGTGAAGTGATTCGCAGGCGCGCAGGCGAGCCGCTGCCGCCGTCACGAGTGATCAGCGAGGGTGGGCGCGATATGGTGATCTGGGAATGGATTGGGGTATGAGCATGCCGTAGTGCCACCGAACGATGCGCTATTTCGAGGCGTGCGTGCGCTTCACGGGGCAACCGGTCAGGCAGATGCGCTCTGCCGACAACGTGATGGGATATGGCGCGAATAAGCGTCTCTCCACGCAGAGCGATGCCGCACCGAACGCGCTGGTGCAACCGTACTACCTCGAATATGTCCGGCGGCACTTCTGCACGTTGACGCACAGGAAATGGAGAATTGGTTATGCATCGGAATAAATCGGCATGCAAGGCGCGCAGTCTACCCGCGCGTTTCGTGGTCGCGGTGTTTATGTTCCTTGGAGTAGTGACGATGTCGAATGTTCGGGTTAATGCAGCGGACAACGAGCTCAATGTTGGTGGCACTGGTGAGGGTTTTGGCGTCTACGGACTGGGTGGCATGAACTACGGCATGAATACCGTAAGCGTGCGGCTTCCCGGGAAACTCCGCATTGAGCGATTCGATACGATCGAGGATATGAATCTGCATGGCGTGGGTATCTTCGACGCCAGGCTTTCACCTGAGGATCGCAAACTGGCGCATGACATTCACCGCCAGCTTTGCGAGGCGGTTGTGGCAGGGCCTAGGAGCGAAGTGCCCAGAATCGACCCGCCTACGCTGTATGCCGTTGAGTGCCTGCGGAATGGCGAACTCCTGCGCTATCAGGGGCCGACCTATCAGTTACCGCGTGAATTGTTTGATGCGGCCGTTGATTTCTTTATGAGAACACGAAATGCATATCTACCTGAAAGCCGTGCATTAGTCCGGCTTGATGTCGAGGTGCTGAGTGTCGAGAGGTTGAGGAGCAAATTCCTCGTGTCGATCCGACTCATCAATAGCGGGCACTACCCAATCCTGATGGATACCCCGGATAAATGGTCGACCGTGATGGCGTATCGA
>NZ_QRBE01000005.1 GCF_003363155.1 Dyella monticola
GATCCAAACCGATGTCGCCCGGTTGCTTACCCCGTCCCAGCAACTGACCTTTGCGCGATATGGCATCGAGAATGGCCACTGGGTGACAAAGAGCACCGCCAGTTACCAAGTGGATCACACGCCGCAACGGCCTGATTAAAAGGATAAGGCTCCGTGAGATTAAAAAATTCTTTGATTAAGTTGTTGTGCGCAAGTGCGTGGACTATCGCGGCGCCATTGCCGTCAGCTCATGCCTATCAGGTTGCTGTCACGCAAGGCGTGACACTTACAAAGAAAAATTTTGAGCAATGTACATTTGATTTTGAAGATTCAAAATATTTGGCCCGTCAACGGGAGGGACGCTTTGCTATACCTTACGGGGACAATGGCGGGTGCGTTATACGTCTTCTAGAAAAGAGAAATGTCTATAATTCCAATGATCATCTATCGTTATTTATAACGATACCGTCAGATATTGATGACGTTATCGCATACCAGGGATTTTTTAAGGACAAAAATGGAAACTGGGCATTCAAGGGAAATCCTATGCTTATCTATTTTATTTCGTTTAAGAATTTGTCTTTTGAAAATATTTATCGTGGCAAAGATGTTGTGCTTGTCGGACGCCAGATTGAAAGGTCCAAAGATCAAGCGGGAACTTTATTGGCATTGGAGGGGGTGCGGATCTTGCGTATAACACCGTCCTATCTCGTTTCAATAGATATGCCTTTTCAACCTTCCTCCCCCAAAGAAGCCCGGGACGACATCATCAAAGACATGGTCAATCTCGTCGAAAGCGTCCACGTCACCGCCGACCCGTGATTCGTAGGCGCGGCCCCGGCTACGAGCTGCTGCGCTACGGCCGCGTGCTGGGCCCGGATGCGCTGCACCCGGATGATCGCGACAGCAGCGAGGTGTACTACCTCACCGGGAACGGTTCCCGTCGTGGCTGGATCAACCTGTCTGACGAGGCCATCCACGCAGGCTGGCGCAAAGGCTAGTGGTAACCGCGACACGAATACGCCATACCGGTATCTGTCAGAAGTTATTGCCATCGAAAAATGTTGCATCGCAACTAAATTCCATATAAATATTTATTAATCAAATAGTTATATTTGACACAGAAAAATTTGGATCGAGGCAAATTTTTCGTTTACAGTCGGAGGACGGACGACGGCCTCCGCAGACCGTTCGCCCTCCTGGGTTGAAGGTGTCGCGCAAGCTCGTTTCCCACTGAATCGCGCACGCTTTCTGATTTTCGTTTTGTAGCGCGTTTCGTGGAGAAAACAGCATGGTGTCACGTCGACGGTTCCTGCAGGGGTTGGGAGCACTGGCTACGCTTGGCAGTCCTTTACCAGCGTTGGCGAAGTTCGCCGAAGGTCCCGAAGCCGCAGCGCGCGCGAAAGGTAGCGTGGTGGCTGCGAGCGGCGTGTCGCGCTATGTCGATGTGTTCATTGGCACCGGCGGTCATGGGCATACGTATCCGGGCGCGTCGATGCCGTTCGGCATGGTGCAGTTGAGTCCGGATACGAATGATGCGGGTTGGGATGCATCGTCCGGTTATCACCAGGCCGATGGTTCGATCATGGGCTTTTCGCACACGCATCTGAGCGGTACGGGTGCGGCCGACATGCTCGATGTGCTGGTGATGCCGGCGCAAGGCGAAGTGTTGTTGCAGCCGGGCGAGCGTGGTTTGCCGCACGGGAATTATCACTCGCAGTTCGATGGTGCGCCCGGTCCTGGGCCGCAGCTTACGGCCAACAGCAAGGCGAATCCCGGCAAGGGCTACCGTTCGCGTTTCACGGCGGAACATGCACGGCCGGGTTATTACAGCGTGCATCTGACCGATCACGATATTCGCGCCGAACTGACGACGACGTTGCGCGCAGGCATGCATCGCTACACCTTCCACGGCCAGGGCAACGGTCATTTGCTGGTGGATTTCGCGCACGGCTTCCACGACGACTACAAGACGCCGTGCAAGGTGACCGACGCGCAGCTGCGCGTGGTCGGTAACGACACGCTGGTGGGCAGCCGCCGCGTGCACCAATGGGCGGATGGACGGCATATTTATTTCGCGATGAAGGTATCGCGTCCGTTCTCGCACGCCACGCTGTATTCCGAAGACGTCGCCGCACCGGATGGCACCGGCGAGCTGAAAGGCACGCATCTGAAAGCCGCGCTGCATATCGACAATGTTTCGCAGCAGCCGGTGTTGGTGAAGGTAGGCATTTCGGGCGTGGATATCGAGGGTGCCTTGCGCAATCTCGACACCGAAATGCCCGCGTGGGAATTCGATCAGCACCAGCAGGCGGCGGCCGATACGTGGGAGCGCGAACTCAGCCGCATCCGTGTCGAAACTTCGTCGCAGCGAGATCTGCGCGTGTTCTACAGTTCGCTGTATCACACGATGCTCGCACCGACCTTGTTCAGCGACGTCGATGGCCGCTATCGCGGTATGGATCTGAAGATCCATCAGCTTGAGCATGGGCAGAACAACTACAGCACGTATTCGTTGTGGGATATCTACCGCGCGCAGGCACCGTTGCTGACGCTGTATCAGTCCGACCGCGTACCGGATTTCCTCAATTGCCTGGTGCGCATGGCCGAGGAAAGCCCGGAAGGCCCCGCCGTGTGGCCGCTGCAAGGCGTGGAAACCGGCTGCATGATCGGCTACCACTCGGTGGTGCTGTTGGCCGAAGCGCAAGCCAAAGGTTTTACCGGCATCGATTTTGCGAAGGCCTGGCCGATTTATCGCAAGCGTGCGATGGAAGACGATTACCGTGGTCTGCCTTATTACCGCAAGATGGGTTACATCCCAAGCGACAAAGAACCCGAAGCCGTCAGCAAGACGCTGGAGTACGCGTATGACGACTGGGCGATGGCGCAGCTGGCCGAGGGCGCGGGCGAGAAGGCATTGGCTGAAACCTTGCGCCAGCGTTCGCGCAACTATCGCAACGTATTCGATACGAAAGTGAGCTTCGTGCGCCCGCGCGGCGAAGATGGCAAATGGTTGGAGCCGTTCGATCCGCGCGGCATGGGTCATTCCAGCCAATGGCGCGATTTCACGGAATCCAATTCCTGGCAGGCGACCTTCCTCAACCAGCACGATCTGTATGCGTACATGGGCCTGTTCGGTGGCAATGATGCCTTCGAGCGCAAGCTCGATGAGCTGTTCACTACCAGCTCCAAGCTGCCGGCAGATGCACCGCCGGATATCGCGGGCATGGTGGGCCAGTATGCGCATGGCAACGAACCCAGCCATCACATGGCTTATCTGTATGCATATACCGGCGCGCATTACAAAACACAGTCGCGCGTACGCATGCTGACGGTAAGCATGTATCCGCCTGAACCCGATGGTTTGGCCGGCAACGAAGACTGCGGGCAGATGAGCGCGTGGTACATCATGAGTGCGCTTGGCCTGTATTCGGTCGATCCGGTCAGCACCAACTATGTTTTCGGCAGCCCGCTGTTGGACAGGGCGGAAATCGAACTGGCCGGTGGTCGCAGGCTGACGATCCGCACCATTAATAATGGGCCGAATCATCCTTACATTGATTCGGTCACGTGGAACGGCAGGCCGTGGACGAAGAGCTGGATCAGCCACGCCGAACTGCTGGCGGGCGGCGTGCTGGAATTCAAGATGTCCGCGACGCCCAATAAACAGTTCGGCGCGGCACCGGATGCGCGGCCGCCATCGTTCGGACATGCAGCGAGCGATGCGGCAACGGCTTGATACATTTTCGTCGCGCTTGCGCGTTCGCTGCGCGCCGTCGCGCGGGCGAACGCCGGGGTCCAGTGATTTAAGCAAACGACGCTGGGGCCCGGTGTTCGCCAGGATGATGGATGCTCATCCATGGAGCTTTGCAAAAACAATCATGGCTTGCTGAAAACGTACGTATGTGATGTGGCTTCGAGCCCGGTGCGATTCGCGGTTGCACCGGGCTTTTTTGTGCCTGCAAAGCACGCGAGCTTTGCTCGCGTTACCCCACCCTAGCCCTCCCCTGCTGGGCAGGGGAGGGGACGGTATTTCGCGGAATCGAGGCGTGGTGCTTATGTTCCAGTGGACAGCAAGCGCGCGCGATATTTGCTCGGCGATTCGCCCGTCCACCGGCGGAACGCACGCGTGAGGTTGGCCGGATCGGCGTAACCCATACGCATCGCGATTTCATCCATGCGCAAACCAGGATTGAGCACGTCGCGCATCACGGCTTCCTTGCGTGCATCATCGGCCAGTCCACGAAAATTCAGGCCTAATCGCTGCAACTTGCGCTTGAGCGTACGGCTGGACATACACAACGTGCGCGCCGTTTCCTCGATACTCGGGTAGCCTGTCTGCTCGTGGGCTTGCAGAAAGTCCATCACGCGCACGACCAGGTCATCGGAACGGCGCTGTCGCGCGCGTTCACGTTCGCATTGCGAGGTGATGTGTCGCAGTGTGGAGGCGTTGGAGCTGGCCAGCGGACTGGCCAGCTCCGCGCTCGGCATACGCACCAGGCACAAGCCTGTTTCGAAGCGCGTGGCGACCACGCGATGGCGGTAGCGCGCGTAGTGCAGCGGCTCGGGACCGCGATGCCAGCTCTCGATGCCGGGCAGCACGCGTTGCGCCAGTTGCTCGCATAGGCGTGTAGTCATGGTCAGCAGTCGATCCACCGCGCAAAAACGCATCGCTGCGCGCGGCGCGAGGTCGTGCACGACCAGTTCCGAAAAACCATCGCGCTCGCCGAGACGAATGCTGAACGTGGTGGTGCGCAGGTCCAGAAAATGGGCCCACAGCGCGAGTGCGTCGCCCAACGTCGCGCAACTGAGCATGCCGTAGCCGAGCATGCCGTGCCATGTCAGTGTGCTGTGCAGGCCGATCCGGTAGCCGAGGCCCGGATCGTTGGTCAACCGCACGGCGTTGGTGAGCAGCAAGGCATCCTGATGTGTGGTCAGCCGGCCGTTGTCCTGCAGCTGGTCCACGCCGATGCCGGTGCCCAGCAAGGCCTGTTCACGCGGGATGCCCTGTTGTTCCAACAGTTGCAGCAAGGCCAGGGCGTAGTCGATGTGAACATCATCTTTGTACAGCTTGTGCACGTGGCCACTCCACGAACGGTATCCGGGGAAATCGCCCGGTGCCTGAGGGAGGATGCCGGACAGGCCCACCATGGCCCAGGACTGTGCAGGAAATTTGGAGATTGCATGGATTTGCGCGCCCGCGCTTGAAACGGCGCCGATTACCGGCGCTAATGACCCAGAAATCCCCCGCCGATCACGTTGTTGTCCATGCGCCCTGGCCTCACCGCCAAGCTTTTTCTCGCCATGCTCGCCGTGGCCGTATTCGCCGTGATGTCGATGGGCATCGCGGCGCGCATCAGTTTCAATCACGGTTTTCTGGGGTATCTGGCCGAGCAGGAAGCGGAGCGCATGGATAGCGTGGCCACTTCGCTCGCCAGGGCCTATCGCCAGCACGGCAGTTGGGATTTCCTGCGCGACAATCCCGGCGAATGGTTTGCGATCATGCGGCCGAGCCACTTTGGACGCATGCCGCCGCCGGGCGATTTTTTTGGCAGGGGCGACGCATTCGGACCGCCGCGCAATGCGCTGGCGCCGCCGCCTGGACAAAGCGATCAACCACCGCCGGATATGCGTATGCGGCCGCCCGGCATGAACCATCCGGGCGGTCCCGGCTCCCTTTCTGACTTTACCGGCACCGATTTTCGCTTCGCCCTGCTCGATGCGCAGAACCAGCTTTTGTTCGGCAGCCCCGCCGTGGAACAGGGTGCGCATTCGTTGAAGCGGGCCATCGTGGTCGATGGCCGCACGGTGGGTTGGCTGATGATTCTGCCGTTGCGAGATGTCACCGAAACCGGCGACGTGCGCTTCCAGCACGGCCAATATCAGGCGAGCTGGATTATCGGCGTCCAGGCGCTGCTGTTGTCGGCGTTACTGGCTGTGTGGCTCGCACGCACCTTGCTGACGCCGGTGCATCGCATCGCCAAGGCGACGCATGCGTTGGCGAAGGGTGATTACACCACCCGTGTGGAAACGCCGTCGCACGATGAGCTCGGCCAGCTCGCTCGCGATTTCAATCGGCTTGCCGTGGCGCTGGAACGCAATGAGCGCACGCGTCGCCAGTTCGTGGCGGATGTGTCGCATGAATTGCGCACGCCGCTGGCGATCGTCCGCGGTGAACTGGAAGCGCTGGAAGATGGCGTGCGGCGCTTCGATCGCGATGCCATTACCTCGCTGCAGAGCGAAGTGGCGTTGCTCAGCAAATTGATCGACGATCTTTACCAGATCTCGCTGGCCGACGTGGGCACCCTGATCTACCGCAAGGTGGAGGTGGATCTGGGCAAGCTCTTGGAAGGCATTGCCGACATCTTCCGCGAACGACTGCGCCGCGCGAACATCGATCTGCAACTGACCGTGCCGCCCGCGCCGGTGCGGGTGAACGCCGATGACGATCGCCTGCATCAGCTGTTCGCGAATCTGTTCGAGAACAGCGCGCGCTATACCGAAGCCGGCGGTGTGTTGCGCGTGGTGGTAAGGGTCATGGCCGACAGCGCGATCGTCGACCTGATGGATTCGGCGCCCGGGGTGGAATTGGGCCATTTGCCGCGTCTTTTCGAGCGCTTTTATCGCGCGGACGCATCGCGCAATCGCGCCAGCGGCGGTGCGGGGCTTGGGCTGTCCATCTGCCGCGCCATCGTCGAGGCGCACGGTGGAACGATCGAGGCGCACCCGTCCCCGCTGGGTGGCCTGTGGCTGATGGTTCGCCTGCCGATGGAGACGCTGTGACATGGAGACACCTTCGCCAACACGGGCGCGCATCCTGATCGTGGAAGACGAACCCAAGCTGGCCTCGCTGCTGGCCGATTATCTGCAGGCGGGCGGTTACGAGAGCCACTGGGTCGCCGACGGTCGCGACGCGGTGCCCGCGGTGAAGGGACAGTTGCCCGATCTGGTATTGCTCGACCTGATGCTGCCGGGTCGTGACGGATTGGATATCTGCCGCGAACTGCGCAGCTTCAGCGACGTGCCGATCATCATGCTCACCGCGCGGGTGGAAGAGATTGATCGGCTGCTGGGCCTGGAACTGGGTGCGGACGATTACATCTGCAAACCTTTCAGTCCGCGCGAAGTGGTGGCGCGCGTGAAAGCCATCCTGCGACGTGCGCGCCAACCGCCCGATGCCGGCAGCACGCTGTTGCGGATCGACGAATCCACACACAGTGCTGTATTTCACGGCACCACGCTCGAACTCACACCGGTGGAATTTCGTCTGCTCAAGACGCTGGCCGCCAACCCGGGGCGGGTTTTTTCACGCGATCGTCTGCTGGATAACCTCTATCTCGATCACCGCATCGTCACGGATCGCACAGTCGACAGCCATATCAAGAACCTGCGTCGCAAATTGGAACAGGCAGCGCCCGCGCACGATCCGATTCGCTCGATCTATGGAGTAGGCTACAAACTAGAGATCGAGTGACGAGGTGGATGTCTCGTGCATAGCAAGCGCTGCGATGTCCTGATCGCCGGAGCAGGTCCTACCGGACTGGTGCTCGCGTTATGGCTCACTCGATTGGGCGCAAGCGTCCACATCATCGATAAAACCGACGCACCCGGTACGACCTCGCGCGCAGTTGCCGTGCAGGCGCGCACGCTGGAGCTTTATCGTCAGCTCGATCTGGCCGATACGGTGATCGCTGCGGGCCAGAAGGTGCCAGCCATCAATCTGTGGGTGAAGGGTGAACGCGCCACGCAGGTGACGTTCGAAGCGCTGGGCAGCGGGCTCACGCCGTTTCCCTTCCTGCATATTTTTCCGCAGGATCAGCACGAACGCCTGTTGGTCGAGCGTCTTGAAGCATCGGGCGTGCAGGTTCATCGGCGAACCGAGCTGACGGGCTTTGCGGACGAAGGCGGGTGCGTTGTCGCGCGCCTGCGTGGCGCCGATGGCACGCCCTACGCGTGTGAGGCGCACTATCTGGCCGGCTGCGATGGTGCGCGTTCGCTGGTGCGCGAGACGATCGGTACAGGGTTTCCGGGCGGCACCTACAAGCAGGTGTTTTACGTGGCGGATGTGGATGCGTCCGGGCCGTCCATCAATGGTCAGTTGCATATCGATCTGGATGAAGCGGATTTTCTCGCGATCTTTCCGCTGGCCGCCGAAGGCCGCGTACGCCTGATCGGCACGGTACGCGATGAGCGGGCCGAACATGCCGAGTCGCTGCGCTTCGAGGATGTGAGTGGACGCGCCATCGAACACTTGAAGTTACAGGTGCGGCAGGTGAATTGGTTTTCCACTTATCGCGTGCACCACCGCGTGACCGAGCACTTTCGCAAAGGCCGCGCGTTTTTGCTGGGTGATGCGGCGCACATCCACAGTCCCGCCGGCGGCCAGGGCATGAATACGGGTATCGGCGATGCCATCAACCTCGCCTGGAAACTGGCCAGCGTGGTGGCCGGCGAAGCGCCCGAAAGCCTGCTGGACAGTTACGAAAGCGAGCGCATCGGCTTTGCACGTCGTCTGGTCGCCACCACCGATCGTGTGTTCACCTTCGCCACCGCGGAAGGGCGTATCGCCGAGCTGGTTCGCACGCGGCTGGTGCCGGTGCTGATGCCTGCCTTCATGCATGCCGAACGCCTGCGTGAATTCCTGTTCCGCACGGTGTCGCAGATCACTTTGAACTATCGCAAGGGGCCATTGGCCGAAGGATCGGCCGGCGAGGTGCACGGCGGGGACCGCCTGCCGTGGGCGAGCCCGGACGCCGATGACAATTTTTCCAGCCTGGCGAGCATGGCCTGGCAGGTGCATGTTTACGGCGAGGCCAGCGCCGCCTTGCGCGCGTGGTGCACCGCCCGCGGCTTGCCGTTGCACGTTTTCGGCTGGCATCCGGCCCACGAAGCGGCGGGTTTCGCGCGCAACGCGCTGTACCTGATCCGCCCGGATACCTATGTGGCGCTGGCCGATGTGTCCGGCTCACCAGACGCCGTAGACAACTATTTTACTTCCCGAGGCATTAAGCTGTTACCTCCGCGCGCGCGATCCTCTCGGTCCGATCCGCCCCGCGGGCGGGGGGACATCGATGAATTCTGATCAATCCATGCGCACCAAAGGGTCCGCAGCGGCACCAGCCGATGCCGGCACATACGTAAAGATAGCAAGCGTCGTCGCTGCCATCGGCGGCTGGGGCATGGGCATGTACGCCGGTTTCAACCTGCTCTTGCCGCTGGTTTCGACCGCGGTGATATGGCTTGCCGGCAAGTGGCTTTTCGGCGCGGCAAGGCAGGAGATCCTGCCGCCGTTTTGCGTGCAGGGCGGCCATCTGGTGTGGTTCGTGTTCGGCATGGTGATGTCGCGCCAGTATCTGTCGCCGAGCCTCATCGACATCATCTGGCTCACGGTGGGCCTGACCTGGTTGTGGCTGCAGCCCAGCAAGCTGGCGCTGTGCTTTCTTGCGGTCTATCAGCTGTTCTCGCTGCCTTATAACGTGCTGCACTTTACGCAAACGCAGTTCGGCAGCGTGGCGAACAAGGCGCTGGCCGTGCACATTCTGTGGCGGTGCCTGGCGCTGTTCTACCTGGGGCGTTTGTATTTGCGCATGAGCAAGCCGCAAACGGAAGCGTGATCTGACGCTCGATATCGATGGATACGCCGCCCCGGCGAAGGCTGGGGCTCGGCGACATGCAGGTCCCCAGAGTCACTGCGCCCCGGCTTACGCCGGAGCGACGGATACGTTGAGGACGCGACGCTAAAACGCCGCGATGATGCGCCCTGCTTCGGCCAGCACAACGCTGCGCGCTTGCGTGTCTTTCGCCGGATTGTCGTAGTACGCCGTGACCAGCAACGGTTTGCGTCGGGGCGGCCACATGACGAGCACGTCATTGGTCTGCCTGGTGCTGCTTCCGGTTTTTTCGGCGATCCGCCAATCGGCCGGCACACCAGCACGCACGAGCTTTTTGCCGGTGACGGTGCCGAGCATCCATGCGGTCAATTGCTGACGCGAGGCGAGCGATAGCGCATCGCCGAGCAGCAGCCTGTGCATGGTCGCCAGCATGGCGTTCGGCGTGGTGGTATCGCTGAGGCCATCGGCGCTGGGACGGTTGAGTTCGGGCTCCACGTGATCCAGCCGCGTGACCGTATCGCCTAACTGCCGCGCCAGATGCGTCACCACGGAAGGGCCGCCCAGATGCGTCAGCAACACATTCGCGGCGGTGTTATCGCTCAGCGTGATCGCCGCTTCGCAGAGTTCGCCGATGGTCATGCCCGGCGGGCCTGCGTGCTGGCTGGTGATGGGCGCGTACGCGAGGACAGCATCCTTGCCGAACACGAGACGACGATCAAGCCGTTCGGTGCCGTGATCCACGCGCGACAATACCGCGCCCGCCAGCAGCATCTTGAAGGTGCTGCACATAAGAAAACGCTCGTCGGCGCGATAGCCGGCACGGTTTTCGTTCTCGGTGTCCCATACCGCAACGCCCAGGCGCCCGCCGTAACGCTGTTCCAGGGCCGCAAAGGCGTTGGTGCCGGAGGAAGCCGCCAGCAATCGCGAGGGCCGCATGGCGAGGGCCGCTGTACCTAAAGCCACCGTTTTGAGCAGATGTCGTCGATCCATAATGATCTCTCTTGTGATGCGCGTCGTGCGCGAATTCTCCATGCTAGCGACCGGCACCGACCCGGGGCGGCGCAAGGCGGGGCGAAATCCTGGCAATGGGCATTTGGCCTGATGATGCCGGCGACAATTGGCTCTTGCATGCCACGCGGCGCCTATTTGAATGGGCCATTGTTCTGCGACGGAGCGTTGCATGCGTAGTGCCGATAGCGGTCGTGCTGTCTTTGCCCTGGCATTTGTCGTGCTGGGTCTGCTGAGCCTTTTTTCCGGCGATTTCGCTTACGTGTGGCAACCGGTGCCACCAGGCCTCCCGGCACGCGCGGTGCTCGCATGCTTATCGGGAGCGGTGATGTTGCTGGGTGGCGTGGGTTTGCTGCTTCGGCGCACGCACGCACCGGCATCATTCGTGCTGCTGGTATACACGCTCGTGTGGTTGCTGGTGCTGCATGTGCCGCGCGTCATCATGGGGCCGCAGCATGAAGTGAACTGGGGTGGCTGCGCGGAAATCGTCACGCTGGTGGCGGGTTGCTGGACGTTGTATGCCTGTAACGCGCGACCCGGCCGCGCGCCTTACATCGCTGCATTGAGCGGCGCGAACGCACTGCGCATGGCGCGACTTGCGTTCGCGCTGGCACTCCCGCTGATCGGTCTGGAGCATCTGATTTACGCCAAGGAGACCGCGGACATGGTGCCGGCGTGGCTTCCCTATCGCATGGGCTGGGCCTATGTGACGGGCATCGCACATATCGCGGCGGGTTTTGCCATGGCGCTGGATGTATTGCCGCGTCTGGCCGCCACATTGGAAGCGTGGATGATGGGCATCTTCACCGTGCTGGTATGGATGCCGATGGTGATGGCCGCGCCATCGCAGCGCTTTGTGTGGACCGGCTGCATGATCTCGTTGGTGATCACGGCCGCGGGGTGGATCGTGGCGTCCTCGTATCGCGATGCGCCGTGGCTTTCTTTCAGCCGTGCGCGTAATCGGGTGATTGCGTTGGCGCTGCGCTGAAGTGCGGGGCACCCCATGCGTTCGTCGCCCCGGCGTATGCCGGGGCAACGAGCTATCGAGCATTACGCACGGTGCAAGTCATGTGCATGTGTTAGACGTTGCGTCCCGTCTCGAACAGGAACCACACGCGCCGCTCTGCCTCGTCGATCCAGTTTTCCAACAGGCTCGCCGTGGCTACGTCGTTGTATTCGTCGCACAAGCCGTGCGTCTTTCGCATGTGCTCGGCAAGCGTGGCGTTGTCTTCGCGTAGTTCCGCCAGCATGTCCTGCGGGGAGACGAAATCCGCATCGTTGTCGGACAGGCGCTGATGCCGGGCGATGTCGCCAATGGAACGCAGCGTGGTACCACCCACCTTGCGTACGCGTTCGGCGATCGGGTCGGTGGCGGCGTAGATTTCGTCGGACTGCTCATCCAGTAGCAGGTGATAGTCCCTGAAGTGCGGGCCAGTCATGTGCCAATGGAAATTCTTGGTTTTCAGATAGAGCGCGAACACATCGGCCAGCAGGGTGTTGAGCTCGGCGGTGATGTCGCGGCGCGCGTCTTCACCCAGTGCGCTGGGGGTTTTCAAGGGGGATTTTCGCAATTGCTTGGCTTTGGCTGCCTTGTCGGCCTTGTTCGGTTTGGCCATGGTGCTTTCTCTCCTCGCGACAGGGGTGGTTGAATGAGAGATCGATACGGGTCCCGCGACCATAGGCCAGCGCACCGATACAGGCAACAGGCGCAGGTGTCATCTTGACTGGCTAGACTGCCGCTACAACCCGGGGAGGAGCCACCGCGTCATGCCGGAAACGCCCGCCAATGGGCTGAAAAAGCCCGCTTTGCTCGCCGCCGGCGCCGGCGCCCTGGGCGTGGTCTTCGGCGATATCGGCACCAGTCCGCTGTATACCTTCAAGACGGTGCTCGACATCACCGGCGGCCACACGCCACAAACGATAATGGGCGTGATTTCCCTGTTGATATGGACCTTGGTCATCGTCACGTCGGTCAAGTATGCGGGTTTCGCCATGCGCATCGACAACGATGGCGAAGGCGGCATCCTGGCCTTGATGGCTCTGCTTGGGGTGAAACGTCACAAGCGCCCATTGATCGTTGCGGCGGGCTCGTTCGGCGCGGCATTGATCTACGGCGACGGCGCGATCACGCCAGCGATTTCCGTGTTGTCTGCGCTGGAAGGTTTGAACATCGCCACGCCGTCGCTGCAACATGACGTGCTGCCGTTGACGGTACTGATTCTGTTGGCGCTGTTTGCGCTTCAGCCGATGGGTACGGCACGCATCGGGCGTGCGTTCGGGCCGATCATGGCCGTGTGGTTTCTTACCATGGCGGTGCTCGGCCTATGGGGCATCGTGAAGCATCCGGGCATTCTGTGGGCGCTCAATCCCTATTACGCATTGCGTTATCTGATGCACGGCGGCAGCGGCGCATTCCTGGTGCTGGGCGGCGTATTTCTCTGCGTGACGGGCGCCGAAGCGCTGTATGCGGACATGGGGCACTTCGGTGCAGGCCCCGTAAAACTCGCATGGTCGGCGCTGGTGTTTCCTAGTCTTGTGCTCAATTACGCGGGCCAGGGCGCGATCGTTCTCGCCGGCGCCTCCACGCAAGGCAATATCTTCTATCGCCTGTGCCCGGCATCGCTCACGTTGCCGTTGATCGTGTTGTCGACGGCCGCGACCATCATCGCCAGCCAGTCGATCATCACCGGCGCGTTTTCGATGACGCGGCAAGCCATCCAGCTCGGCTGGATGACGCGCTTCAAAGTCTCGCAAACCTCCGAGCAAGGTTATGGCCAGATCTACGTCGGCGCCGTGAATTGGTTGCTGATGCTGGTGACGATCGGATTGGCGCTGGGCTTTCGCAAGTCCGATAACCTCGCCGCCGCTTACGGCATTGCGGTATCGGCCACCATGCTGATGACGACGATGTTGTTGTTCATCGCGATGCGGGAAATATGGAAGTGGCGCACGGTGGTTTGCGTGGCCGTGGCGGGCGTGTTTTTTATCGTCGATGCATCGTTCTTCGCCTCGAACATGATGAAACTGCCCGATGGCGGTTATGTGCCGCTACTGCTTGCGGCCGTCGTGTATGGGGTGATGTATGTGTGGCATCGCGGCATCCTGGCGGTTGCCGCGCGCGTCAGCGAGGATCCGTTGCCCGTGGATGTGTTTCTGGATGACCTCGCCCATGCGGGCGTTGCGCGCGTGCCCGGCACGGCGGTGTTCCTCACGCGCGCCAAAGCCACCACGCCGCAAGTGATGCAGTGGTACGTCAAGCACAGCAAATCGCTGCATAAGCGTGTGCTGGCGGTGAAGCTGGAGATTGCCTCCGTGCCGTGGGTGGCCGCCCGCGATCGCTTGAGCCTGGCTGAAATTGCGCCCAATTTCTGGTCCGTGACGGCGGCCTACGGTTTCATGGAGCGCCCGGACATGCCCGCGCTCATGGCGCAGATCGCCACTCACGGCTGCCCGATTCACCCCGATGAACTCACCTATTTCGCAGGCATCGAAAAAATCGTCCCGCGCGAGGATGGCAACGGCCTCCCGCGCTGGATCCGCGTGCCATTCACCATGCTGCTGCGAAACAGCACCCGGGTTACGGATTACCTGCGGATTCCCGCCAACCAGGTCGTGGATATCGGGCGGCAGATTTCGATCTGAATGTGTTTCTGCCGGCTGGCAGCCTGCTGTTTTCTGTTAGCGCTCTCAGCGCCACGCGCCGTTGAAAACTGACGCGTTACGCCGGCTGCAGCGGGGCCGGCGCGTGCTTCACAAAGGTCAACGCGGTACTGCCATAAGCCTCGCTTCCAGGCCGCACGCAGCGGGCGACGGTTCGAAAACAAACGGTCGCCTGCATGGCACGCTCCTTGCCTCCAGTCGGAATGGTCAATAGGCATGAATGCTGGCAGTCAGTATTCACGCGTACGTGGCGCTCATGGGCTACGGTTCCCGGAGGCAATGCGAGCATGGTGACGGCGACAAGCATCGATGTGCATTAGGGACGCTCTGATCAGGCCTATAACGCCGACTTTTTAGGGTTGGAACCTCAGCGATGCATTTGAACGTCGAAACCTTAGCGCTCGTCGACGGCGGCCAGGCATTGGTACTGGCGCTGATGCTTTGGTTTGGCACGCGCAACGGCAGCAATCATGCCGTAAAGGGCTTGCGCCTGCGCGCGGTGGCGTTGCTGGTGGAAGCGTGCGGCGATTTCGTGCTCGCGTTTGATGACAAATTATCGGCACTGGCCGTACTGCTATTTGGTAACACGTTCAACCTTACCGCGCAGGCGCTGACCATCGTTGCACTGCGCATGGTGCTGAACCGCTCGCTGCGCTGGCGCGAAGCACTTTTGCTCGGCGTGACCGGATGGCTTGGCGTCGTGTACTTCAGCACGGCGCATCCGGATTATCGGGTGCGCGTGCTATGGGGTTCGTGCATCTTCGTGTGCAACTCCCTGCTCAATATTTCCGCGCTGTGGGGCGGCTGCCGCAAGCGCGATACACGCGCGCAATGTCTGCTGCTGTGGACCTACATCCTGGCGATCGCCTTGTTGGCGTGGCGCAATGTTTCGCTGTGGACGCTCACTGCCCCACCGCAAAGCATTGGCGTTCCGAGTGCCGTCAATGTGATCTACGTGCTGCTGTTTGGCCTGCAGCCGCTCCTGGCGAGCGTGGGTTTTCTGCTGCTTTATAACGAAATCCTGCAGCGCGATCTGTACGATCTGGCGCGCATCGATCCGCTCACCGGCGTGATCAATCGCCTGGGGCTGCTGGAGGCCTCTCAAAGCATGCTCGCGCGAGCGCGCGCCAAGCGTGAATCGATTGGTGTGCTGCTGATCGATGCCGATCATTTCAAGAGCATCAACGACCGCTTCGGCCATGACGATGGCGATCGCGTGCTGCTGGAACTGGTGGCCAATATCCGGCGCATGCTGCGCACCAGCGACCGGGTCGGGCGCGTGGGTGGCGAAGAGTTTCTGGTGCTGTCGCCCTCCGTGAAGGAAGCCGATTTACTCGCCCTGGCCGAGCGCATCCGCAGCGCGGTGGAACGTACGTCGTTTTCCATCAGCGGCCAATCGTATGCGTTGACCGTATCGATTGGTGCGGCGATCGCCGACGCCGGAGAGCCGGACATGATGGCGGCACGACGCCGCGCCGATGCGGCGCTTTACCAAGCCAAGCGTGCCGGCCGCAACCGCGTGATGCTCGCCGCGCCCTGATCGCCGCAAGCTTTTGCGCGATCGTCGTGCGTCAACATTCACGGCGATCGCCCGTTTTGAGCTTGACCGCCTTCACGCAATGGCGCACTCGCGGCCAGGAGCATAGGCGTAGAGGCGGGACCGCGGGCTACACTGAAATAAAGAAGGTGGCCGGTTCCCATGCAACCTCCGCGACAAGGCATAACAGCACATGAGCCTGTTGTACGACCTGTCAGCCAATGCAGTGCGCCGCCTCTACGACGCGCGCATCGATACGCCACCCGTGCTCGATACCGACACTTATTTTCCCGATGCCGTCAGGTTCATCCAGGCATGGCCAGCGTTGCGCGAGGAGGCGCTCGCCATCGCCGAGCGTATGCAGGCGATACCGCGCTTTCATGAAATCATGCCTGCGCAAATGCCGATATCCGCCAACGACGGCAGGGATTGGCGCATCTATGTACTGAAGGTGTACGGCACCGATATCGACAAGAATCTCGCGGCCTGCCCGACGCTCGCGCGGATCCTTGCCGCCTCGCCGGATGTGCTTTCGGCCACGTTGTCGTTTCTCGCGCCGCGCAAGCATATTCCACAGCATCGCGGTCCGTTTCGCGGTGTGCTGCGGTTTCAGCTCGGGCTCTCGGTGCCCTTGGATACGGACGGACAACCCGCCGCGGTGCTGGCGCTCAACGATCGCGAGCATCGCATCGGCGACGGTCAGCATTTGCTGTGGGACGACACGTATCCGCATGAGGTGTGGAATAACAGCGATCAACTGCGCATCGCCTTGTTGCTGGATGTGCGACGCCGCCACATGCCCATGGACTTGCGCCTGCTGTCGCGCGCACTGATTGCATCCGTCGGCATGGTGGCAAGGCTGCGCGGGCTGGATTGAACGCCGCTGGCACGCGACTGCGCGGTGTTGCATGCGTAAAGTCGGCTCGCACATCCAGCATCTCGTGAAGGAGCTGCATAGGACGTTTCGTCATGGCGGCGAGGAATTTGCAGCGTCGACCCATGGACTGGCGATGAAGAACTTATGTCAGCTAGCCGAAGGGAGCATCACGCCTCGCGCGAACCATAAGCTCGCACTCCGCGGATTG
The DNA here is from genome assembly GCF_003363155.1 of Dyella monticola. Classification (GTDB taxonomy): domain Bacteria; phylum Pseudomonadota; class Gammaproteobacteria; order Xanthomonadales; family Rhodanobacteraceae; genus Dyella_B; species Dyella_B monticola. Next base: position 16,881 of record NZ_QRBE01000005.1, read on the forward strand.
TTTGGAATTAAGAAAATTTAAACGCGCCAAACGTGAACGCGTTTGCGACGTGCGCGAAAGTGTAAAGCGGCTGAAACACCGAATGTTTGAACGGCACTGGACGAACGCCGCAAAGCGGGCGCACGATCGAACGACCCGAGTTCGTTCGGGATTGCAGTGGGAGAGATGCAAGTAGAGGGGGCCCTGGTCCACCCTTATTTTCTGGCGAGCCAACGCGATCGCAGCCTGCGCGGCTGTGTCGGGCCCATGTGGCGGTCCGTTGGTTTTCAGCACCCTATTAAGAGAGGTAGTCACGACGGCATGTATGGCTTGACCGATTCATCACAGGGGGACTCGCTTTTTTCATCCAGCCCTAGGGAGAAAAGACGTGAAAACCGAGCACGTGATGATTGCGTTGTCGATTGCGGCCGCACTCGCAACCTTACCTTCGATTACCCAAGCTTCCGCTTCCAATCAGGCTCTCGCCGGTATCAACACCGCTGAAGCGCCGCGTGTCACCCAGACGGTGGACAATCGCGTGACGTCTTCGCTGAGCAATACGCATCTTGCATTCGTCAGCCATACGACGCCCACCGCTGCGGTGGACGATGCGATGCCGATGAATCATATGCAGTTGATCCTGCGACCCAGCGCATCGCGCGCGGTAGCGCTGCAGGCGCTGATTGCCGCGCAGCATGATCCTTCCTCTGCCAAGTTCCACCAGTGGATAACACCCGAGGAATTCGGCACCACCTTCGGCGTGGTCGATGGCGACATCGCCGCGGTGAAATCCTGGCTCATCGCGCAGGGCTTCACCGTCAACGGCGTGTATCCCAACAAGACGCAGATCGACTTCAGCGGTACGGCGGGCCAGGTTCGCCAGGCGTTCCACACCCAAGAGAACCGCTATGTCGTCAATCATGAAAACCACGTCGCCAATGCGGGCGACATCAGCGTTCCGGCCGCGTTGAGCGGTGTGATCGTGGGCGTGGCCGGCCTCAACGACTTCCGTCCGCAACCGCTGCACAAGGCGCAGGTCGCACAGTTCGATCACGGCAAGAACAAGTTCATGATCAAGCCCTCGTCGACCGCGGGTACGCCAGGCCACCTGGCGGTGAATTTCGTCGGCGGTTCGCGCGGCCTGGCGCCGTATGACATGCAGACGATCTACAACACCAGCAGCTTGTACACCAGCGGCCTTACCGGCACAGGCATCAACATTGCCGTGGTAGAAGATGCGGACATGGACGTGACTGACTGGCCCAATTTCGTTTCGACATTCGGGCTCGGCGGTTATGGCGGCACCTTCAAGCAGTACCAGCCACAACTGACGCCCACCACCGGCAACTGCACCGATCCGGGTGGCGCGACGCCCGATGAGGAGAGCCTGGAAACCGTGCTGGATTCGGAATACTCGACCGCGATGGCGCCGGGCGCGAACATCTGGGTAGCGACGTGTTCGGATTTGGATTCGAACAATTTCTTCGGTGGCGTTTATACCGCCGCGGATAATCTGATCAACAACAGCAGTGCCGCCGGCCGGCCGAACATCATCAGCGCCAGTTACGGCTATGGCGAAGGCTTCACGGACTCCGCCAGCAAGACCGCAATCGACCTGATGTGGGCGCAAGCGGATGCCGAGGGCATTTCGGTATTCGTATCCAGCGGCGATTCCGGTTCCAATCCGAGCTTCAACGGCAGCATCATCAATGGCGTGGGCATCGATGCCAACTCGTTTGCCACCTCGCCCAACGATACTGCCGTGGGTGGTACGGATACCGCGGACGTGCTCGACGGTACGACCAGCAAGTACTTCAACAGCTCGTACAACGCGGTGTACGGATCGGCCAAATCGTATGTGCCGGAACTGACCTGGAACGAGTCCTGCGGCAACGTGCTGGCCGCGCAGAAGCTGGTGGGCCTGTCGGCATTGCAGTTCTGCAAGAATGCGTTGATTTACGATCCTTATGGTGAGTACGTCACGTCCGAGAGCGGCAGCGGCGGTCCTTCGTCGGTGGATGCAAAGCCGTCGTGGCAGCGCATCGTGTATGGCGCGCCCAAGGATCAATCGCGCGATTTGCCGGATGTCTCCTTGTTCGGTGGTTCGTATGGCGGTTATACGTGGGCGATTCTGTGCAGTGGTGCGTATCCATGCACGCCCAACTTCGTCGATCCGGTCTATCTGATCGGTGGTACATCGCTGTCGGCACCGATGTTCGCTGGCATCCAGGCATTGATCGACCAGGGTCTGAGTCAGGCCGGCCTGTCCGCCAACCAGGGCAATGCCGCACCGACGCTGTATGAGCTGGCCAGGAACGAATACGGCGCCCCGACCGGCAAGTCACCCTCGACGCTTGCGGGATGTAATTCGAGCAATGGTACGAGCGGCACCAGCAAGTGCGTGTTCCATAACATCACCACTGGCGGCAACTCCACGCAATGCATCCAGATCGCGGAGTTCGCCCAGACCACGCCCGATTGCTACTTCTACGGGACCATCCAGAACTTCCTGCAGGCATATGGCCCCACCAAGGTGGGCCTCACCGCCACCAGCACGTCCAAGTACAACGCCAACACGGCGGCGTTTTCGGCAGGCCCCGGCTGGAGCTTCGCCAATGGTCTGGGTTCGGTGAATGCAGGCAACCTGCTCAGCGCGTGGAAGAAGTTCGTGAACGCACCGTAATCCTTAGATGCAATGATCGTGATCGACCCCTGGCGGTTCGCCGCCAGGGGGTTTTTGTCGCTGATAGTTCGTGCTGCAACGAAATAACCATCGCTGCGATGCCCTAAGCTTCGAGCTTTGGCATAGCAGGCAGGCAGGATGGATCAGCACGCTTTCCGCCAGCGCATTGCGCGCGTCACGACGGCGACGAGTTTCGGCTTCGCGCTGGTGCAATTGGACGTCACCATCGTCAACGTGGCACTGCCGCGCATGGCCAGCGATCTGCACGCGGGTGTTACCGGCTTGCAGTGGGTGGTGGATGCCTACGCGCTCGCGTTCGCCGTGCTACTGCTTGGCATGGGTTATCTCGGCGACCGCCTGGGTTCGCGCAAGGTGTATCTGGGCGGCATGGCGCTGTTTGCGTTGGCGTCGGTGCTCTGCGGCTGTTCGCTCGATGCGCCAATGCTGATCGCTGGACGAACGCTGCAGGGTATCGGTGCAGCCGCGATGCTGCCGTGCTCGCTGGCGCTGCTCAATCACGCGACCGCGCACGAGCATGCCCTACGTGCGCGTGCCGTGGGCTGGTGGACGGCAGCCGGCAGTATCGCCATGGCGTCGGGGCCGATTCTTGGCGGCCTGCTGATGAGCGTGATGTCATGGCGGAGCATTTTCTTCGTCAATCTTCCCATTTGCGCGGTGGGTGCCTGGTTGACGTGGCGTGTGCCCGAAACGGAGCGCAAGACGCGCGACGGTCATTTCGATCTGCGCGGGCAGGTGTTGGCGATTCTCGCGCTGACAGGGCTTACGATGGCGGTGATCGAGGCCAAACCGCTGGGTTGGACACATCCATGGGTCGTGGCTTGTGTCGCGTTGACACTGGTGGCCGCACCGTTGTTTGTGTGGGCGCAAGCGCGCGCGGCGGCGCCGATGTTGCCGTTGCGCTTTTTCAAGGCACCTGGATTCAGCGTGGCGGTGATGTACGGCGTGATCATGAATTTCACGTTGTACGGCATCGTCTTTCTGTTGAGCTTGTATCTGCAGCGCGTCCATGGCTACAGCGCATTGCGCACCGGATTGGCGTATCTGCCGCTCACGGCGACGTTCTTCGGCGTCAATATCTTCAGCGGTTGGCTGGTGGGACGCGTAGGCGCTCGCTGGCCGATGGTATTGGGCGCATTGATCGATGCTGGCGGCTTTGCCTTGTTCCTGCTGTTGGGCGCGGACAGTCCTTACTTGCTGATGCTGCCGGCGTTCGCGCTGCTGCCTTGCGGCATGGGGCTTGGCGTTCCTGCGATGACGTCGACCGTGCTTTCCGCCGTGGAAAAACAGGCCTCGGGTACGGCTTCGGGCGTGTTGAATGCGGCGCGCCAGGCGGCCGGTGCGATCGGCGTGGCAGTGTTTGGTGCGCTTGCCGGTGATCGCAATGGGCAGGTTGTGCAGGGTTTGCACGTTTCTGCGTTGATTGCGGCGGTGTTGCTGCTCGGTGCGGCGCTGCTGGCGTTGTCAGGTATTGCGACGGGTTTGCATCGCGTGTCTTCGCGCCATGACGTTCAATCCGGGTAGTCGAGCTTCGGATACCAGTCCGTGCCGCGGCCTTCGGGCGTCATGTCGAGCACGGTCCATATCGGCATGGGATCGGGCGCACCGCGAGGATCCTGGCCGGGATCGGCCGTTTCGAAACCCATCTCCTGGCTCCAGAAGTGACGGATCACGCCATCGCGGCGGGTGAATACGTTGAAAGCCGGTTCGTCCGCATCGTTGTCGCCGATGCCGTGATAGTCGCGGCTGAAGTTGCCGTTGAGATCGCTGTACAACTTCAGCTCATGCCAACCGCGTTCGCGCTTGAATGCAAGCAGGCGTTCGATCGGCGAACGTGCGACCACCGCCAAGGCGATGCGCTGCTGGATGTCGCGCGCTTCGCCTTCCCATGCGCTCAGCATCGATGTGCACATGGGACATGGCCGCTCACGCTTGGCGCCATACATGTAGCAGTACACGACCAGGGTCTGCTTGTCGCCGAACAGGTCGGCGAAATCGGCGGAGCCATTTTCACCTTCAAAGCGATAGTCGCCGATGACCTTGCCGCCTGGCGGCAGCGCACGCCGCAGTTGCGCAACGCGCTCGATGTGACGGCGCAGTTCGATTTCCTCGCGCAGCAATTCATTGCGCGCGTGGCGGTACTCGGTGCTTTCGTTGGGTTGCGTGAAGGTGTTGTGCTTGACCAGCTCAGCGGCGGGAACGAGGGTGGGGTTGCGGGTCATGGGTGGCTCCTCGGAAGGTGACGTCTACCTGGGTGACGAATGGGCTTTTGGGAAATCGACAGATAGTGCGGGGCCGCCGGGGATACCGGCGGGATCGCCCACCCCACCCCAGCCCTCTCCCCACAGAGGAGAGGAGGGCCACGAACGGAGCAGTTGCACTCCGATACAATTTCGATATATCGTTTTGTCCACGATTTCGATATATCGGAGTTTCATCATGCACAGGCATTTCCTGTTTCATCGCTTCATGCACCGCCACCATCACTGTGACTACGCCGACCCGCGCGAAGGCGGCTGGTTCGACGAGGAAAGCTACGCCATGCACGGCCGGCGTGGCCGACATGGCGGATTCGGGCATCAGGGCGACACCTTCGATTGGGATGGCACGCAAGGTGGCGGACGGCGCGGCGGCGGACGCTTGCTCGGCCATGGCGATCTGAAACTGCTGTTGCTGGCCCTGATCGAGCAGCAGCCGCGACACGGTTACGAGTTGATCCGCACCATCGAGGAGATGTTCCACGGTCACTACTCGCCCAGCCCGGGCGCGGTGTATCCAACGTTGACCATGCTGGAAGAGCTCGGCCATGTTTCGATCGAGAGCGAACAGGGCGGGCGCAAGCTGTACGGCATTACCGAGCAGGGTCGCGAATTTCTCGAGGCCAATCGCGCGGCAGTGGATGCGATGACCGAACGCACCCGCCACGGTGCGCGCCTGATGGCCAAGCTGGCACTACCGCTGGCTGTGCGCAAGGCGATGCATGCGGTCAAGCATGCCGTACTGATGCGCGGCACGGATTGGAACAAGGCCGAAGCGCAACGCGTGGCCGCGATTCTTGAGCGCGCTGCCGCCGAAATCGCGACCGGCCGCAAGGATGAAGAAGGCTGACGCCACCGTCCACCATCCCGGCAGTACGACCTCCACTTTTCGACGAAGATCGACTATGACCAAGCACGAACATCGCATGGTGCGTCATCAGATTGCACTGCGCACGCTGGAAGTGCTGAACGCCAAACGCATGACGCCGCACATGCAGCGCGTCACGCTCAAGGGCGATCAGCTGCAAGGGTTTATCAGCGCATCGCCGGATGATCACGTGAAGCTGCTGTTTCCCAATGCCGACGGCGAGTTGGTGTTTCCCACACCGGGCCCGAACGGCCCTGAATTTCCACCCGATGCCGCACCGTCACCGATGCGTGACTACACTCCGCGCGATTACGACGCCGCGCGTCGCGAGTTGATCGTGGATTTTGTGCTGCACGGCGAAGGGCCTGCTTCCACATGGGCGGAGCAAGCGATGCCCGGCCAGCGCATCGGCGTGGCCGGTCCGCGTGGCTCGTTTGTGCTCGCCGATGATTTCGATCATTACGTGTTGATCGGCGATGAAACCGCCCTGCCCGCGATCGGCCGTCGCCTGGATGAGATGCACGCCGGTGCGCATGTGGTGGTGCTTGCGGAAATTCCCGAGCACGCGGATCGGCAGCCGCTGGGCTCGCAAGCGCACTTCGAAGTGACGTGGCTGGAGCGTAACGGCATCGATGCGGCGAGCAGCGATTTGCTGGAAACCGCGTTGCGTGAATGTCCGGAATTTCCCGGCGACACGTTTTATTGGATTGCTGCCGAATCGCGCCGCGCACGAACGATGCGCAACTATCTGGTGGAAGAACGCGGAGTGACGAAGGAGTGGATTCGCGCTACCGGGTATTGGAAGGCGGATGGGGGTGAGGACGAGGAAGAGTGAGCTTGCCCTGCCGACTCCCTCCCCCGTGTGCAGGGGAGGGGGGGGCTTTGTCAGGCATGTATGGAAATGCCGATGACCGTTACTGCTGCGACGTCCCGGGCTTTACCCACGTTTCGAACAGTTCATTGATCCGCCGGTACTCGTCGTACCACGAATCGGCATGCTCGAATTCGTGACGCTCCATCGGATACAGCGACAGCCAGAAATTCTTCTTGTGCAGCTCGATGAAGCGCTGATACAGGCGAATGGAGTCGCTGGCCATCACGTTGTTGTCGATCAGGCCGTGGTTGATCAGCAGTGGATCGCGCAGGTTTTGCGCGTAGGTGATGGGCGAGCTGATCGTGTACGCCTCTGGATCGAGCTGCGGATCGTTGAGGATGTCGGCAGTGTATTGATCGTTGTACGTCACCCAGTCGGCCGGCGGACGCTGCGCTGCGCCAGCGGCGAATTCGCCCGGCGCACGCAGCAGCGCCATTTCGGTCATGAAGCCGCCATAGCTGCCGCCATAGATACCCACGCGGTGCGGATCGACGCCGTGATTTTTCACCAGCCATGCTTTGCCATCGAGCAAGTCTTCCAGTTCGGGATGGCCCATCTGGCGATAGATCGCCGTGCGCCACGCGCTGCCATAACCGGCCGAAGCGCGATAATCCATATCCAGCACGACATAGCCTTCCTGCACCAGCAGATTGTTGAATAACTGCTCGTGCTGGTAATACGTGGCCGAGGTCGTGACATCCTGCAGATAGCCCGCGCCATGCACGAACAGCACGGCCGGGCGCGAGGACGACGCGTCGGTTTCATTCGCGGGGCCGTAGTACTTCGCGTAGATCACGCCCGCGCCATGCGAGGACGGCACTTGCACGATCTTCGGCTCGATCCACGCATGCGCGGTGAAGGCCGCTTTCATGGTGTGGGTAAGTTCGCGCGGCGTACCGCCTTGCGCATCGAGCACGGCAAGTTGCGGCAACACGTAGGCGGCCGAATGCAGGACGGCGAGCTGCTTGTCGTCCGGCGAGAGCACGAACTGCTCCAGGCCACCGTATTGCGTGATGCGTGTGAGTTCGCCGCCCGTGGCAGGTACGCGATACGCGTCGTAGCTATATGGCGCCACTTTGTTGGTGCGCACGTAGAACCACTTGCCGTCATCGGACAACTGCGGCTGACTCACTTCGAATTTGCCAGTGGTCAGCGCTTTTGCCACGCCATTCACCGGCTTGACGTAAAGCTGCGAATAGCCGCTTTCTTCGCTGAGATACCACAGGGTGTGGTTGTCCTTGAGCCACCCGAAATCGTTGAAGCCCCAGTTGATCCATGCATCGTTGTGCAGGCGGTGTTGCGATACCAGCGCGTGATGCGCGAAATCCACCGTGGCGATCCAGCGATCCTTGTTGTCGGCGGAAAGAAACTCGATCGCTGCGTTGCGGCCATCGTCGGTCCACACGATGCCGGCGGTGCCACTGTCCATCGTGTAGAGCGTGACGGGACGTATATCCGGCGCCTTCAACGCTTTGGCTTCGTCATCCTTGCCGGCTTTTTCCAGTGCGGCGACGGTCTTGGCGCGGATGGCTTTGAGCGGATCGTCCTTGATGCCGGGCAGATCGTCGGTGGAAAGCGCATAGGATGTGTGTGCGGACAGATCCAGCAACACGACCGACTGCGGTGCCGGATCGTTGCGGCCGACGTATGTGCGTGCGTCTTCCGATTCGGTGTAGCCGGTGTCAGTGACGTAATGAATGACAGGCGGCGCCTTGCCATCGTCGTGATGCGCCGGTTGCATCACCACCAGCATCCAGCGGTTGTCCGGCGACAGCTCGGTGTCGACCACTTGCTGCTTGTCGCCCAGGTAGAACGGTTGCGGTGCACGCGTGGGATCGGCGGCGGCCAGCTCCTGCTCGTTGGCGTGCAGGGCGTCTTTGTCGGCCTTGTCTTCGCGCAGCACTTTGAACAATTCGAGCTGCTGGCGCCCAAGTGCATCCGGTTGCTTGTCCTGGGGATCGTCGGTGGATTTCAGCAACGCGGCGGGCGCAGTCACGCCGCTGGCGATGTCGTAGATGTACCACTGGTTGCCCTGGCGAAACTGCAGCGAGCGTCCATCCGGCGAAAACCGCAGCGCAGCTTCGGGCTGAGGGCTGCGCGTGATCTGCGCGTGGCGGCCCGTAGTCAGGTCTACCAGGAACACATCGCCATGGAAAAGGTAGGCCGCCTGCCGGTGTGCGTGGTCGTACACCGCCGGCCCTTCGGCGCGCGCCGTTGCCGCCGCGTCCAGGCGGGTGTTGTCGCCGGTGGCCGGGTCGACATGGTACAGGTCGCGCACGGAACTGCCGTCGCGCTTGAGCTGGTAGTAAAGACTGCGGCCGTCCACGCTCCAGTAAGGGTTTTCGACCGGATGACCCATCCAGTCCGGGTTGGCCATGATGGTTTCCAGGTCGAGCGTTTGCGTCCTCGGCGGGTTTTGCGCTGCCACGGGCAGCACGGCCAAAGCGATGAGGCCGGCAAGCAGCAGTCGGCGCATAGGGAAACGCTCCATGGTCGAAAACGGGCCAGCATAGCCAAGCGCGCGCGCCTGACAAGCGCCAGGGGTCCCGTTTCGCTGGAAAAAGAAGCGATATAAGCTGGCTGATCTGCCCTGTGCCTGGTCAAAGGAGTTGCGGCATGTCGTCCTTGCTGCGTTGTGTCCCTGCCATCGCGCTGACCGTAACGATGGCCGCTTATGCGAGTGCCGCCTCCACGCCGCCCGCGACGCCTACCCATCCTGCGGCGAGCCAATTACATGGCGTGACAGTCGAGGATCCTTACCGCTGGCTGGAAAACCCGGAGAATCCCGCGGTGCGAGCCTGGATCGCGACGCAAAACCAGCACACGGAAGCCGTGCTTGCCGCCATGCCGCAAGGCAAGGCGATGACCGAACGCGTGCAGCAATTGGCTGTCACGTCCCCGACGCGATCCTCGCCTTCACTAGTCGGCGGCACCTTGTTCTTCCAGCAGGAAACGCCGCCGCAGCCGCAGCCCCAGTTGATGACGCAAGCGTGGCCGAACGGGAGAGCCCGCGTGCTGGTGGATCTCAATGCCAAGGGTGGCGATGTTTCGATGACCGGCTATTGGCCATCGCCCAGCGGACGCTACGTGGTGTACGGCACCGCCGAAGGCGGCAGTGAATTGACGACACTGCATGTGGTGGATGTGGCCACCGGCAGAACCTTACCCGACGCAATGCCTTACGCAGGCGGCGGTACCTCACCGGAAGACGTGGCATGGGATGCGAACGAACAAGGATTCGTCTACGTGCGTTTCCCGTTGCCCGCAGCCGGCGCGCAGGTGGCGCAATTCAACGCGGCGCTGGTGCATCACGTGCTGGGTCAGCCGTCCGCGCATGACGAGGTCGTGTTCGGCAAGGATTATTCGAAAATCGCCGAATATCGTTTGCGAAGCTCCCACCGCGCACAGCAGTTGGCCGTGCTCGCGAATGTGGGCGATGGCGGCCCAGCCGAGGTGTACGTGCGCAATGGCACGCAGTGGAAAAAGGTGCTGGGCGACGAGGCGAACGTGCGTCAGGCGGCCTGGGTGGGTCAGCGCTTGTTCGTAACCAGCTTTGCCAACGCACCGCGCGGCCAGGTGCTTGCGGTCGATGCCCGGGCGACCGTCACCACCGTCGTGCCGCAGCGCGAGGGTGCATTGCAGGACATCGTGCCGATCGCGGACGGCTTTCTGGTTTCGCGTAGCTGGGGACCGCAATGGTGGGTGGAGCACTACGATGCACACGGCCATTTCGTTCGTCGGGTGTCGCTTCCGCACGACATCGGCATTTTCAGCTTCGCGTCCGAACAAGATCAGGATAACGCGCTGATCGCCTATGGCGGCTGGACATTCGCCAGTCGGTGGTGCGATTACGATGCGAAAACCGGTGCGGTGCATACGGTATTTGAAGTCAAACCGCCAGCCGACTACGGCAAGATCGAGATCCATCACATCGAAGGCCTGTCCAAGGACGGCACCAAAGTTCCGGTGACGGTGTTGGCGATGTCCGGCACGACGACCGATGGGCAACGTCCCACCATTCTGTATGGCTATGGCGGCTTTGATATCCCCATGACGCCGACGTTTCTCGGCGCCGAACTGGCATGGCTGGAACGCGGCGGCGTGTTCGCCTTCGCCACCCTGCGCGGCGGCAATGATTTCGGCCAAGACTGGCATGCCCAAGGCCAGAGGCTGCACAAGCAAAACGTGTTCGATGATTTCCATGCCGCCGCACTGGCCTTGTTCGACACCAGGTGGACGGATCGTGCGCATTTAGGTATCTGGGGCGAAAGCAACGGCGGCCTCTTGATGGGCGCGGCGCTCGTGCAGCATCCGCACGATTATCGCGCGGTGGTGTCGGGGGTCGGCATCTACGACATGATCCGTCACGAAACGCAGACCACCAACGGCGCCTACAACGTCAACGAATACGGCACCGTCAGCGACCCGGCGCAATTCAAGGCCACGCTGGCCTATTCGCCATTGCAGAACGTGACGATGCATACCGCGTATCCGGCGCTACTAATGATCACCGGCGAGAACGATCCGCGCGTGGCGCCGTGGCAATCGCGCAAATTCACCGCCGCATTGCAGACCGCCACGAGCTCCGACCAGCCGATCCTGTTGCTGACGCGCACGAACGCCGGGCATGGCATTGGCGCGCCCTTCAGTCAGCGCGTGGGCAATACGGCGATCCTGCTGACGTTCTTCGCCAACGAGCTGGGCTTGCCGATGCATTGACGTTCATCCAGCCGCCCGGCCCCACGACGCGCAGACCCCCGCGTGGGTTTTGGCGCGTGGGTTTTAAAAAGGGCGGCTGGTAGGATGTTCTATTCGATTTGCTGCACTGATGCCCATGCCCCTGCTTCCCACCGTCGAAACCGAAACCGCCGCCAATCCCGTCTACAGCATCATCTGGCTGCACGGCCTGGGTGCCGATGGCAACGACTTCGCGCCGATCGTCCCCGAATTGGTTTTACCGCAAGGGCCGGCCATCCGCTTTGTGTTTCCGCACGCGCCGGTGCGACCGGTAACCATCAACAACGGCATGGCGATGCGCGCGTGGTACGACATCTACGGCTTCGATCTGCTGGCGCGGCAGGATGAAGCCGGCACACGCGCATCGATCGCGCAGGTGGAAGCATTGATCTCCCGCGAACAGGAACGCGGCATACCGGCCGAACGCATTCTGCTGGCGGGGTTTTCGCAGGGCGGTGCGATTGCGCTGGCCACCGGCTTGCGGCATCCGCAGAAGCTGGCGGGCATCATCGCGCTTTCGACGTATCTGCCCATCGCCCAGACCCTTGCTGGCGAGCGCAGCGACGCCAACCGGCAGATACCGTTGTTCTGGGGGCATGGCACCTTCGATCCGGTGGTGGCGCTCCAGCGCGGGGTCGATTCGCGCGCTGCGCTGGAGGCGCTCGGCTACACGGTAGACTGGCATACCTACCCGATGCCGCATGCCGTTTGCCCGGATGAAATCGCCGACCTGCGTCGCTGGATAAGCGAGCGTTTGCGCTGAAACCGACCACATCTGCGGGCATACTGGGCTTATGCCCGATTCGGCCGCCCAACGCTCCGCCTCGCCTCGCAGCCCGTTGCCGGACTTCTGCAGCTTGCCGGTTATTTCGGCATTGCTGGTGGTCGGCGCGCTGTGTGTGACGCTGGCCTGGCTCGCGCCGCAGAGCACACGCGGCTGGCGCGGTTACAGCGTCGGCATGCTGTTCGTGGAATGGATGGCGATGGTGATGGGTGTCGCCTTATGCAAGCTGCGCCCGTGGTTGCTGCGGCTGCCGGGGCGGTTGCCGTATGCGGGGGTGTGGTTGGTGATGGTGCTGATCGTGGTGTTCGCCAGCGTACTCGCGCAGTGGATGGACGGCATGTTGGACATGCAGCTCATCACGCCCGGCCACAGTGCCTTCGTCCGTGACAACGCCTTGATTGCCGCGTTGCTCGGCGCGGCGATGCTGCGCTATTTCTACGTGCTGGCCGAATGGCAGGCGCGCCTGGCGGCGGTAGCGCATGCGCGCGTGGAAGCGCTGCAGGCGCGCATACGACCGCATTTTCTGTTCAACAGCATGAATACCGTCGCTGCATTGGTGCGTGTGGACCCGGACGCTGCCGAGCGCACCGTAGAAAACCTTTCCGAGCTGTTCCGCGCCGCCTTGGGCCAGGATGATGCCGCGCACGTGGGCACGCTGGGCGAAGAGTGGCAACTGGTGGATCGTTACCTGGCGATCGAGCAACTACGCCTTGGCGAACGCCTGCGCATACGGCGCGAATTGGACGCACTGCCGATGGAGGCCATCATGCCGACCTTGCTGCTGCAACCGCTGGTGGAAAACGCCGTGCGCCATGGCATTCAACCACGGCGCGACGGTGGGCAGCTTGTACTGCGCGGCGTACGCGATGGTTCCATGATGCGGATCGAGATCGACAATCCGCTCGCCGACCAGCCCGCTCCAGGCGGCAGCGGACACGGCCTGAACAATGTGCGCCAGCGCATCGCTTATCACTACGGTCCACGCGCGCGCGTGGAGGCAAGCCCGCAAGGCGAGCGTTTCGTCGTGATACTGCATCTGCCCATCGAGATACGCCGTGCGCATACTGATCGTTGACGACGAACCGCTGGCGCGCGCGCGCCTGAGCGCGCTGCTGCAGGAATGCAGCGACGTGGAAGTGGTCGGCAGCGTAGGCGATGGCGAGGCCGCGCTCGCCGCATTGTCGGAAACGCAGCCGGATGTGCTGCTGCTGGATATCAACATGCCAGGCCTGGACGGCAAGACGCTGGCCGCGCGGCTGGCAAATCGCGCCCGTCCGCAGATCGTGTTCTGCACGGCTTACGAAGCGCATGCGGTGCACGCGTTCGAGCTTGGCGCCGCGGATTACCTGTTGAAACCGGTGCGCCCGGAACGCCTGCGCGAAGCACTCAAGCGCGTGCGCCAGCGTCTGCAATCGCACGCGCGCGAACCGATGGGCTGGTTGCATGCGCGCGTACGCGGCGAACCCATCCGCATTGCGCTGGATGAGGTGATCTGGCTGCTGGCCGAAGAGAAATACGTCGTGGCGCATCGCGCGGGCGATCAGCTGCTGCTGGATGAATCGTTGCGCCAGCTGGAAGAAACCTATCCCGATCATCTGATTCGCCTGCACCGCAATTGCCTGGTGCCGGCCTATCGCCTGATCGGCCTGAAGACGCTGGCCGACGGTCGCGTACTGGCGCGACTGGCGGGAACCGATTTCAGCCCGGAAGTCAGCCGGCGCAATCTCCCGGCCCTGCGCAAACTGCTACGCATGGGTTGACGACTGAGCGACAATCACGCTCATCCTCGTTTCCGGAGCTGTCATGCCGCCGTCACTTCTACGCATTGCCACCCGCAAGAGTGCACTTGCCTTGTGGCAGGCCGAACACGTTGCGGGCTTGCTGCGCGCGGCCCATCCGGGCTTGCGGGTCGAATTGGTGCCGTTGACCACGCGTGGCGACGAGATTCTCGATAAACCACTGGCGACCATCGGCGGCAAAGGCCTGTTCCTGAAGGAACTGGAGGTCGCCATGCTGGAAGGCCGCGCGGATCTTGCGGTGCATTCGCTCAAGGACGTGCCGGCGCAACTGGAACCGGGCTTCGCCCTGCCCGCCATCCTGCCGCGCGCGGACGCGGCGGATGCCTTCGTCAGCAACGATTACTCCGATCTGATGGCGTTGCCGCATGGCTCGCGGGTCGGCACGTCGTCGCTACGTCGCCAAGCGCAATTGCGCGCCGTACGACCGGATCTGGAACTGCTCGATCTGCGCGGCAATGTCGGCACGCGTTTGCAGAAACTCGATGCCGGCCATTACGACGCCATCATCCTGGCGCGCGCAGGCCTTGAACGCCTTGGTCTGCACGCACGCATCCGCAGCCTGTTGAGCGCACCCGACTGGCTGCCCGCGCCAGGGCAGGCAGCGATCGCGATTGAAGCGCGTTCCGATCGCACCGACGTGCTCGACGCACTCGGTGTATTGGACGACACCGACACGCGCGTGGCCGTTACGGCGGAGCGCGCAATGAACCATGCCTTAGGTGGAAGTTGCACGGTGCCGGTCGGCGCGTGGTGTACGGTGACGGAGCGTGGCTTGCATCTGCGCGGGATGGTGGGCGATGTGTCCAGCGGGCGGCTTCTGCTTGCTCAAGCGTCCGCAGATGGCCGCGACGCGGCGAAACTTGGCGATGACGTGGCGCAGGCGTTGTTAGCGCAAGGCGCGGCGGATTTGCTCAAGCAGCGATAAAAAAAGCGGGCTCGAAGGCCCGCTTTTTCGTTTTGAACGTCTTTTCGGCGAAGTGTCTTCAAAGATCGAATTTCTGGCTGTACTGCAGATAAAAGAAGCGATCGACGTCGAAGTTCGGATCGTACGGCGGGCTGCCCGAGCCATACGAAACGACGTTGTAATAGAACGGTCCCTTCTTGTTGAAGACGTTGTTGACTCCGAGCGAAATAACGCCCTGCCATGGGAAGGTGTAACGCACCTGCGCATCGTTGAAGGCTACCGCGCCCTTCTGGGAGATGCCGTAGGCGCCGATCCAGGGATTGATGTAATCCGGGCGACTGCATTCGATGGCGGGATCCACGCTGTAGCAGCTGTCCTTCAAGCCGGAGTAATAGCGCACCGTCCAGCTCGCGCCGTACTGCTTGTAATCCCAATCCACTTGGAAATTGGAGCGGATGCGGTAAAGGCCTTGATTGCCGTTCATGAAGCCGGCCAGATCTTGCGGTGCCGAACCCGGACCGCTGCTGATCTGATACGTGGTCAGATACGTGCTATCCGACGTGATGCGGAAGCGCCCGAATGAGGTTTCCGGCAATCGGTAATGGATGCCCAGGTCATAGCCGCTGGTGGTTACCGAACCCAGGTTGTACAAGGTTTCGGTGAGGCTGGTGATGGTGCCCGTGCTGTCACGCGTAAAGGCATTGCAGAAGCTCTGGATGGTCTGCACGTAGCAGTAGTCCAGGATGCCGCTTGCAGGAACGGAGGTGATGGCGTCCTTGAGGCGGACATCGTAGTAATCCAGCGAGATGTCCAGGTTGTTGATAGCGTGAGGGCTATAGACCACACCGAACGTGCGCGTCGTTGAACGCTCCGGTTTCAACTTCGGATTGGCGCTTGAAAGGAAAGCTGTAGGCGACTGGCCGCCCGCCGCGCTGGTGATCGGGCCGCCGCTTTGGTCGATCTGTCGATAATTGCCCGGTACACCTGCTGACCCACAACGCGCCGCCACGGATGGATTGGTAGCGGAAGCCCCGTACACGCTATCGCAGGGATCCAGGAAGGTTTCGAAACTTTGCCCGGTGCCGCTGTAGAGATCGGCCAGTGTCGGCGCACGGAAGCCTTGCGCGTAGGTACCGCGCACCAGCACGTCTGAAATCGGCCGCCAGCGCACGCTGTACTTGTTGTTGTTGGTGCTGCCGAAGCTGCTGTAGTGCGAATAGCGGCTGGCGATGTTGATGCCGAATTCCTGCGCTCCAGGCAGATCGTGCAGCAGCGGCGCATCCAGCTCGATGTAGGCCTCGTTGACGTCATAGCGGCCGTTGGTCGGCTCACTGGCGAGATTGGTGGTGAGACCTGCCGCGTCGTTGGCATCGGGTATGAAATAGCCCTTCTCGCGGCGATGCTCGATGCCGGCCGCCACGTTGAACGTGCCGCCGGTGGGGATATCGAACAGGCCGCCGCTGACGTTGGCGGTCACGTCATCAGTCTGGCTCATCTGCCGCGCATGGCTTATATCATTGATGTAATTCCACACGGGGGTCGGCGTGCCGCCAGGACCGGCCAGAACGTTCCACGGCACGCAGCCACCGGTGGAATCGGCGCACACCGGCTGGCCATCGGGGCCTGCGATGGCATTCAATGCGTTGTCCGCATGGGGCAGATAGAGATTGCCCGTCGCGGTCTGGTGAATGCGCGTTTGCGCGAAGGTGTAACCCGCGTCCCAGCTCCAATCGTGACCGAGGAAATTGAAGAAGCCTTCGACCCCGGCATCGATATGGGTCAGGCGCGCGTTGGTCCAGGTGATGCGCGGCATTTCTGCCGTGCGGCGCGCGAAATCCGTTTCATAGCCCGGGAACGGGTTGTAATACGCATCCGGATCGAGCGTCCCCGAGAACGGATACCCCGCGAGCTGGCTGGCGCTGTTGCGACTGCTATAGCTGGCCGAACCGCGCAGCGTGAGGTTGTCGGTGAGCCGGTAGCGTTCCTGCAGAAAGAGATTCTTCAGCGACGAACCGGCGCGGAAGGTCATGTCCTGATTTGAGTTGAATTTGTCGGCCGTGCTACTCGGGTCGTAGCGATGATAGCTGGCCAGGTCGGCGGTATTCGTGTTGCCGTGATTGATCACGTAGCTGTTGGGTACCCAGGCGTCGGAGCCATCGGCTTGCGTGACGTACCGTCCCGCACCAGGCATGCCTGCTTTGCGAGGATCGGCAATGATGCGGCCCCACGGCCCTGTTCCCCAGCCGGCATCGGGATGACGCGGGCCTTGCGCATACGCGGTGATCGGGCGGCTGCGATCCCACATCGGCTGTTGATCCTCGTACGAGGCACTCAGGATGAAGGATGACTTTGCAGTCGTGTGCCCCCAGGTGAAATCCGCATTTTTCTGTTGGCCGTCACCTTTTCCGTTCTGGCCGTAGTACGCATTGAACTCTGCGCCGTCGAACTTCTCGCGCGTGATGATGTTGACCACGCCGCCGATCGCGTCCGAGCCGTATACCGACGAGGCGCCGTCTTTGAGGATGTCGATCCGTTCAATGATGGACACTGGAATGGTCGATAGATCAGTCAGACCTGAAAGGCTGGTGCTCCAGCGACGGCCATTGACCAGCACCAAGGTTCGCTGGGCACCGAGGTTGCGGATGTTGACGTAGCGGCCGCCGACATCCATGCCCGATTCGAGCGTGTCTTGCGGGGTGAGGTCCGGCGTGCCGATGGACGGCATGCGGGCCAGGATGTCGTTGACGTTGGTCAAGCCGGTCGCCTTGATCGCCCGGCGATCCATGGAATACACCGGCTGAGACGTTTCCACATCCACGCTGCGGATGTGCGAACCGGTCACCGTGATGGTCTCCATTTGCTTTGCGTTGCCCGCGTCGGCCGAGCCCGCTTGTGCTTGCGTAACGTCCTGCGCTATTGCACGCATGGCGCTGATCATCAGCGCCGCGGCAATGGCCGTCGTGATTTTGTTTTGGTGCTTCATGCTGCGTACTGCTCCCTCTCCGGCCAATACCTGTGCACGGCGTTCCACTGAGTCCGCCGGCTTTACGAAAAATGAAGGCGGAGAGTGTTCGTGATATCGCGCTGGCGCAGTAGCGGAGTTCGACCGGGGAGCGTGTCGTCAAACACTGACAACAGTGCACGGAAATGCCCTGGTCGCGGATGGCGGCGGCCCAAAAACAAAAACCCCTCCGCGTTGTTCACGCGAAGGGGTGAGGGACGCGAGGCGGTGGCCGCGCGATCAGATCAAAGGTTGTATACGAGGTTGGTCGTGGTGAGCGTATCGGTGTGGCGGATACCGGGCAGCACGGCGCTGTTGTGGCGCACCTGGAAGCCCACCTTGATGGAGAGCTTCTTGGTCATGCTCACGGCAAGACCCATGTCGTTCTGCAGGTAGGTGTTCTTGGGGCCTGCTTCCATCAGGAATGTATTGTCGAACGCGGTGTTGTCGGTGATACGGTATTTGTAGTTCACCAGGCCGCGCGCGACGACTTCGCTCTGACGCGACGCCACGTATGGCACCGTCACGCCGTTGATGGTCTGGCTGCCGGTGGCCGGCTGGTATTCGGTGTAACCGGGACCGAGTTCGAACGAGAGCTGCGTGCGGTCGGTCTTCAGCGCCATGTAGCCGTAGCCGATCGAGACCGTGCCCTGCCAGCGGTTGGAGGCGAAATCGTCGTGGTCGTAGCGGCCGGCGAGCACGATGTAACTGCGCGGATCGAGCTTGTAGCCCGCCGATGCGCCGAAGTCATAGCGGTCCGCGGTGGTGTCGAATTGCTTGAGCGTCTGACCCTGGGCATCGGTCACGGTGACCTGGCCCTTGGAGCGCAGCCAGTCGGCGAAGAAGCTGTTCTTCCACTGGTCGGTTTCCTGGTTCAGGGCCAGCTTCGCGTTGATGTTTTGCGAGCGGGAGTTGCCGGTGGTGGAGGCGAAGCCCAGTTCACCCGAACCGGTCCAGGTGCCGGTGCTGGTTTGGGTGCCGGAGGAGGTGTCTTGGGCCTGGGCGGTGAAGGCGGCGAGGGCGGTAAGCGCCAAGCCAGTCATCAGCAGGTTTTTCATTGCTGCGTGGTCCAATGTTAAAAAGCCGTTGAACGATCCACTTTAGCGAAGTGGCTTGAATCTATAGTGAATGTTTTAGACCGATCTAATCATGCACCTCTGGCCAAGCCACGCCGCTTGCGGCCGATCGGGCCAAGGCAAAGCGCGTGAGGGCCACGTCAAACAACCACAATTCCAGGCTCTTGCCGACGATATACGCAGCCGCGGCGCAAGACGCCAGCCAACGGCCGCCGGGCAACGCGGGTACCAGCACCAGGCTCAGGCACGGCACGGCGCAGATCAGCGCGGCGGCCAGAAACCGCTGCAGCAACAAACCTTGCGGCCGCTGCCGATGCCAGCCCAGGCCCGAACCGCGCAACGAGTGCCAGGCCACGCCATCCACCAGCCCCAGCAGCATCGCGATCAGCAAAAGCCCGATGGCCCACGGCCAGGAGGTGACGCCGGGACGGGGCGGGTCCTCCCGAAAAACCAGGCACACCCACAGCCACAGACCGCCGCCATAGCACGCCGAGAGCAATCGGCTGATCGGTAACTGCGCCGCAAGACCGGCCTGGTTGGCCAGCCTGCGCGTGCGATAGCCATAGGCACTGGTGATGACGCAGACCAGGCTGCACAACGCCAATACGACGCTCAACAGCCGCGTGGCCCAGAAACCTTCATTGCCGCGCACCATCCCGGCCACGCCGAGCATGGGCAGATAGGTCGCCAGGGCGATGAGTGCTTCGCGGGTGGGACGCTGGCTCCAGCCGATGCGCCAACCGTGCCACTCCGACACCGTGCGCAATCTCAAGGCGGCCGCCAGCAGGCCGGCGCTGACGAACGCGCACCCTAGCGCCAGCGGCACCAGGGCTTCGCCGCGGCCGGCGTTGTAGATGCCCAGCGCCAGCGCAAGGCCCAGCAGCATCCAAAGCCCGTAGCCGCACAGGGCAAGGACTTCCAAAAGCATAGGCGCCAGCCCCACCGGCGGGGTAGCTGGGTTGCCGCTGACCGATTGCGATAGGTTGTAGGGGGTGACCATGTGGACCGGGGAAAGTCCTGTGGACGCTTGCGGGCGTCACATAAGGATGCTCTGATGCGTCCCACGTAGGCGTCACCGACCCTGTCTGTCGCAAGCCACAGGGGCATGGGCGAAAGCAGACCGGGCGTCTGTCGAGCCGATGGACCGAGGGCATGCGAACAGCCATGGTCAGCCCGAAAGGTGATGCCGCCTACGTGGGACGCATTAGATCATCCTGCTGCCCATGCTACACAAATCCTCCCCCTCCTAGACGTCGACATGGATCGCTACGAGCGCATTCTCACCCTGCACCGTCTGTTGAAGTCGGCCCATTACCCGGTGCCGCTGCCCCGGCTGATGGACGAGCTGGAATGCTCGCGCGCCACGCTTTACCGTGATATCGCCTTTTTGCGCGATGCGTTGGGCGCGCCGATCGAAAGCGCCGGTGGCGAACACGCCGCGTTCCGCTACGAGGCCACCGAAGGCCAGCGTTTCGAGCTGCCGGGGCTGTGGCTCACTTCGGACGAGCTGGCCGCGCTGCTGGCGCTCAACGAACTGATCGGGCGCAGCGGCCCGGGCGTGCTGGCCGGTGCGCTGGCGCCGTTCAAGGCACGCATCGAACATCTGTTGTCCGACCGCGCCAGCGGCAAGGCGCTGCCGGTCGAACGCATTCGCGTCATCCCGTGGGGCGAGCGCAAGCTCGATCAGCAGGCCTTTCGCATCACCGCGGGCGCGGTGCTGGATCGCAAGCAGCTTCGTTTTCTCTATCGCGCGCGCACCACCAATAACGAAAGCCGGCGCACGGTATCGCCGCAGCGCCTGACCCACTATCGCGACAACTGGTATCTGGATGCCTGGGATCACGATCGCGAGGCCTTGCGCAGCTTTGCAGTGGATCGCATTGCCGAACCGCAGACGCTGGACGCGCCGGTCACCGACGTGGCGGAAAGCGAGCTCAACGAACTGCTCGCTTCCAGCTATGGCATCTTCGCCGGCAAGCCCAAGGCCTGGGCCACCATTCGTTTTTCGGCGCACGCGGCGCGTTGGGTGGCCGACGAGCATTGGCATTCCCAGCAGAAGGGCGCGTGGCTGCCGGACGGACGCTACGAATTGCAGCTGCCATACTCCAACTCGCGCGAACTGCTGATGGATGTGCTCAAGTACGGGCCGGATGCGGAAATCGTGGCACCGTTGCCACTGCGCGAGGAAATGAAAATCATGCTGCAGCTCGCCCTGACCGGCTATCAATAAGCAAGACCGTTCGCGTCCACCGCCATGTCGTCAACCGAACTGGAACCGACCACCGGCAAGGAAGCACTCGCGCGCAAACCTACCGTCGCGCTGGCACTGGGTGCCGGCGGCGCCAAAGGCCTTGCGCACATCGGCGCCATCGAGGAACTGGAAGCGCAGGGTTTTGAGATCGTCGCCATTGCCGGCTGCTCGATGGGTGCGCTGGTCGGCGGCATTCATGCGGCAGGCAAGCTCGATGTGTATCGCGATTGGGTGTGTACGCTGGACAAATTCGACGTGCTCCGCTTGGTGGACTGGTCGTTGTCGTTCGCCGGCGGCGGTTTGATCAAGGGCGAGAAGATTATCGGCACCATGCTCGAATTGGTCGGCGATGTGCGCATCGAAGACTTGCCCATCGCGTTCACCGCAGTCGCCACGGATCTGGAACGCGAACGCGAAGTATGGTTGACGCGCGGTTCGTTGTTCGACGCCGTGCGTGCGTCCATCGCCATCCCCACGCTGTTCCGTCCGCACACGATCGAGGGACGTTTGCTGGTGGATGGCGCGCTGCTCAACCCCGTCCCGGTGACGCCACTGATTCGCGAACCGGCCGATTACGTGATCGCCGTGAGCATCGACGGGCCGGCAGAGACCACCATGCCGATGGAGCTCTCCGCGGGCGACACCAGCACCAGACCCAGGCGCGGCATTGGACGGTGGCTGGAAAAACTGCTGCCCAGCATGGAATCGCGCGCGGCGGAAGCCGGCAAGCCGCATGAACCGGGCGCGCTGGCGCTGTTGGAACAATCGATGGACCTGATGCAGGCCAATCTTTCACGCCTGCGGCTTGCCGCCTATCAGCCGGATCTGCTGGTGCAACTGGCACGCAATCTCTCCAGTCCTTACGCGTTCCACCGGGCGCGGGAATTGATCGAACTGGGGCGGGAAAAAATGCGCGAATCGCTGGAATCCTGGAATCCGCCGCCGCGCTGATACGTTGCCGGTCTGCTAGCGCAGATCGTTCGCCTTCATCCAGCTATCCAGATACATCTTCAGCGCGACAGCCTGATTATGTTCCTCATCCTTCGCACCAAAAAGCAGCGTCACGCGATGTCGCTCGGCGCGTGTCACCAGCGGTTGCCAAAACGATGCGCGCGCGTCCAGTTCCGTGGCGTAGCGATGACGAAACGCTTCCCAGCGCGCCGGCTCGTGGCCGAACCATTTGCGTAAGGCAGTGCTGGGCGCCAGTTCCTTGGCCCATATGTCCAGCGCTGCGTCTTCCTTCTTCAACCCGCGCGGCCACACGCGGTCCACCAGGACACGGTAGCCGTCAGACGTGGCAAAGGGCTCGTAGACGCGTTTGATAGCGATGCTCACGGGCGGCCTCCTGCGGCAAGCAACGTCCTCAAGCATACGCCCGCCTTATCCAGGCGGCGTGATTGGCCTCTAAAATTCTTCGACGCGAGTGACCTTGGCCCGGCGCATCAGCCACGCCACGCCGCGCAGGTCCGCGATGCCTACCCACAGGCGATCGAGCATGCCGTACTTGGAGGTGCCGGCTGTGCGGGGGCGATGGCCCACCGGCACGCTCTGGCTCTGATAACCCGCACGCTTCACCAGCGCCGGCAAATAGCGGTGCATATGATCGAAATAAGGCAGGCGCAGGAAAACCTCGCGTTCGAACAGCTTGAGGCCGCAACCAGTATCCGGGGTCGCATCCCGCAGCATGCGCGAACGCACCGCGTTGGCGATCTTGGAGGAGATGCGCTTGTTGAAGCTGTCGCGGCGTGTGGTGCGCCAGCCCGCGAAGAGTTTCACTTCCGCGGCGGCGCCATCGCGAGCGGCAAGCAGCTTGGGGATATCCGCCGGATCGTTCTGGCCATCGCCGTCGAGCGTGGCGACCCATGGTGCACGCGCCGCGTGCACGCCGTTCCACACGGCCGTGCTTTGTCCGCTGCGGATGACGTGATGCAACACGCGCAATTCCGGGTGCGCAGCTTTTTGGGCCTGCAATACGGCGCGGCTGTCGTCGCTGGAGTCGTCGTCGACATAGACGATTTCGAAGTCCAGCTTACCGCGCAGCGCGGCGGCGATTTCGGCGAGCAGCGGCGGAATGTTGTCGCGTTCGTTGAAGACGGGCACGACGACGGAAAGTTGCGGCATGGACGGTTAGCCTTGTGATGCGAATGTATTGTCTTAAGCGCTCTCCCCTCGGGGGAGAGGATTTGGGTGAGGGATCAATCTCGCCTCGACGGCGACAATCAAGCGCCTCTCGAATGCGTTGCGAGAAAAAGTCCACTCGCACGAATGTTCCCTCACCCCAGCCCTCTCCCCGAAGTGGAGTGGGCGTGTGGGGATCAGCGCAGTTTGCCCAGAATCCCATCCAGCTCATCGTTGCTGTGATAGTGGATCACCAGCTTGCCGCGCCCGCCGCGGCCGTGCGCCACTTCCACCTTGGTGGCGAAGCGTTCGGCCAGTTCGCGTTCCAGCGCATCGACGTTCGGGTCGCGCGCAGGCGCGCTCTTGGCTTTGCCCTTGGGCGCGGTTTGCGCTTTGCGTGCGGCGTCTTCGAGTTCGCGCACACTCCAGCTGTTACGCGCCGCTTCCAGCGCCAGGGCTTCGGCCTGGTGTTCGGGCAGCGTGAGCAGGCAGCGCGCGTGACCCATTTCCAACTTGCCGTCATCGAGCAGGCGCTTGATGGAAGCGGGCAGATCGATCAGGCGCAGCATGTTCGACACGGCAGCGCGCGAACGGCCCACAGCGTCGGCCGCTTGCTGATGCGTGAGATCGAAATCGTCGATCAGGCGCTTGATGGCGTCGGCTTCTTCCAGCGGTGTCAGATCCTGGCGCTGGATGTTTTCGATCAACGCCATGGCCGGCACGGCCACTTCCGGCACATCTTTCACCAGCGCGGGAATCTCGCTGAGCTGCGCGCGCTGCGCCGCGCGCCAGCGACGTTCGCCGGCGATCAGCTCGTAGCTGTTCTTGCCCAGTGCGCGCACAACCACCGGTTGAATCAGGCCTTGGGCGCGAATCGATGCGGCCAGTTCGTCCAGCGCCTCATCGTTCCAGTGACGGCGCGGCTGGTACTTGCCGGGCTGGATGTACTGGATCGGCAGGTTGCGCAATTCGCCTTCCTGTTCGATCACCGAGGGCGTGCCGGTATCACCGCCGCCAAGCAGGGCATCGAGCCCGCGTCCCAATCCACGTTTCTTTGCGGCAGACATTCTTTCTGCTTACTCCTGATCCAGATGTGCCGAAGCTTCCACCGAGGATTCTTCGGGCGCGTCGCCATGCATGGCGTGCAGCGCCGCGATGGCCGCTTGCGAACCGCGTTCGCGACGAATGATTTCGCCGGCGAGCCCGATGTAGGCAATGGCACCGCGCGAGCTGCGGTCGTACAGATGAATCGGCTGACCGTGGCTGGGCGCTTCGGCCAGACGCACATT
Source organism: Dyella monticola (assembly GCF_003363155.1). Taxonomy (GTDB): domain Bacteria; phylum Pseudomonadota; class Gammaproteobacteria; order Xanthomonadales; family Rhodanobacteraceae; genus Dyella_B; species Dyella_B monticola. The sequence goes on from NZ_QRBE01000005.1 coordinate 41,520, forward strand.
GCGCGGAATGATCGAGCGCAGCACTTTATCGCCGAAATGTTGCGTTAGTTGTGCAGAAACTTCATTGCCCAGGTTGTTGCGCACGTCGTACATGGTGCGCAGCAGGCCTTCGATTTCCAGTTGCGGATTCAAGTGCTGGCGCACGGCTTTCACTGTGTCGAGCAAGCTGGAGAGACCTTCCAGCGCGAAATATTCGCACTGCACTGGAATCAGCAGACTCGTGGCCGCGGTGAGTGCGTTGACGGTGAGCAAGTGCAGCGTGGGCGGGCAGTCGACCAGGATGATGTCGTACTTGCCGTCCACTTTCGCAAGCTGCTCCTTGAGCCGGTTCTCGCGCGCGAGCGCGTCCATCAGCTTGAGTTCGGCGGCGGTAAGATCGCCGTTACCGGGCAGAAGATCGTAGTGCGCTTCGGTCGTGACGATGGCCTCGTCGATCGCCGATTCACCCAGCAGCACTTCGCAGCCGCTGGGTGAGACGTCGCGTTTGTCCACGCCCGATGCCATCGTCGCGTTGCCTTGCGGGTCCAGATCGACCAGCAGCACTTTGCGCTTCGCCGCAGCAAGCGCCGCAGCGAGATTGACAGCAGTGGTAGTTTTGCCGACGCCACCTTTCTGGTTGGCGACAGCGATGATACGGGCCATGTGTGTCCGGTACCGTGGGTGGGTTCGAAAGGACGGCTAGATTAGCAGGAAGGCCGCTTTCTCTCCCGTTGCGCCCAGCCGTCATGGGGGGATTCGGCCGTGGGGGCAGGTCGCTTTCATGACAGCCCTGTCCCGGTAGGGGGTCAAGTGCGTTAAGCGTGCCCCAGTACCACCAGATGCCGCTCCGCGGCGCCAAGCCCCGGCACGGCCAGTGCATGAATGCCGCGCACGGCGAAGCCGGGCGGTACGCCTGCGAGTTCGTCATCCGGCGTCTTGCCCTTCATCGCGAGCCACGCGCCTCCCGGCGCCAGCAAATGGCCGCCCCAGGCGAGCATGTCGGCCAGGCTGGCGAAAGCGCGTGCGGTGATGCAGTCGAAGCGGCCTTCAACGTCCTCTACCCGGGTTTGCAGGGCGCGTACGCCGTCCAGTTTCAGCGCGCGGATCGCCTCGCGCAGAAAACGCACCTTCTTGCCATTGGAATCCACCAGCAACACCTGCCGGCCCGGCGCGGCAATGGCCACGGGAATGCCCGGCAGGCCTGGACCGGTGCCTAGGTCGGCCAAGGTCTGGCCTTGTACGTAAGGCAGGATCGCGAGGGAATCGAGCAGGTGGCGTGTCACCATCTCCAGTGGATCGCGGATGGCCGTGAGGTTGTAGGCGCCGTTCCAGCGTTCCAGCAGGGCAAGGTAATCGAGCAGCCGCGGCACGGCATCGGCCGGCAGGGTGAGGCCGAGGGCATCGATGCCCTGTTCGAGCCGGGTTTGCAGGGCTGAGCGGTCGGTCATCGCCATTTCTCGGAACACAGCCGCGCAGTATCGCCACGCGTTGCGGATAAAAGAAGACCCGCCGCAGCGGGTCGAGCTTTTCAGGTTTCCCCTGAGCCGGTGCTTCTTGGGCACCCTGGCCAGATTTTCGTGTTTAGGCGGCGGTGTCCAGTTCCACCCGCGTGACCATCACGCCGCGCTCGCGCAACTGCTGGTTGAGGCAGGTCTTGAGGTGGGCGATCACTTCGCGGCGTTCGGGCTGATCGGCCGTTGCATCGGCTTGCAGCGCGTTGATGACGCCGCTGCGAATGAGCTGGTCGGCCTGTTCGATCACCGCGTCCGCACGTTCCGGTTCCAGCACCTGCCAATAGACGGTGCCGCGAGCCAACGGAGCGTCGAAGCGCAACAGGCGGCCGCCAAGATCAATACGGTGACCGACGCGATCGACCAGCGGCAATACCACGTGCGTACCCGGCTGCAACAGGCGCACCGGCTTACCGTTGCGATAAAGGCTGTAGACCTGACCCGCCGGCACCCGTTTCACCGCCACGGCAGCGAGCGAGAAAACCATGATGAGGGTGAGTGTCAGGACAGTCATGATTCATTAAAACAATCAGTTAACGATGGTTTATAAAAACTTTACGAAGCATCATTCTACAGGCGGTTGAAGCGTCCTGGATTAATTCCAATTTAACGCCCGAAAATTGAGCTCCGCAACCCTTTTCTATGCAAAGTTTTAACAGTTGTGCCGGCGATCACTAATGCTGTTAGTAGATCGTCACAACGGTGGCTTTCCTTTAATCCCGATAACTTGCGGCCCCTTGCCCGCGTCATGGGTATGCATAGCCCCTGCCAACCTGGGCTCTTGCGATATGTTGCTGATTTTGTTTAATTTTCTTCGAGAGGGGCGAGATGACGCCCGGCGGCACGGGGTCTTAAAGTGGCCCTTGGCGTCCATTTCACGTGCGCAGGTCACTTTTTGCCCAAACAGCTCCGGGTGCGGGTCACGCCAACAGGGGGTGATCAGGCCCTAGCGGATATCCAGCACCGTCACCGATTTCGGCACCAAGGTCGCCGTAATCACGCCGTCTTTCAGCGTCGCACCGTCGAACCCCACGGGCTGTACCGCGTGCGGATGATCGAAGGTGTTGATGGCGTTGACCGCCGAGCCTGTCAGCATCCTGCCGGTCACCTTCGCAGCGTGCATGCCAAGCAGGCGCACGTGGACCGTATCGGCGTGATGCGGATCCAGATTCACCAGCGCGACATGCACCCCGCCAGCAGCATCGCGCCCGGCCGTGGCGTGGACGCCGGGTATGGCGACTTTTCCGTAGCGGTACAGCGGCGCGTGCACGTCGATCGGCAGGGAGGTCGCGCCCTGGAACACCTTGTACAGGTCGAACACATAATAGGTGGGTGTCAGCAGCATGCGCGATTGATCGGTAAGGATCATCGCCTGCAGCACGTTCACCATCTGCGCGATGTTGGCCATGCGCACGCGATCGGCATGGGCCTGGAAAATGTCCAGGGTGACGGCCGCCGACACGGCATCGCGCAAGCTGTTTTGCTGATACAGGGCAGGCGTGTTCGCGCCGGGCTGCGGGTCGGTCCAGATACCCCATTCGTCCACGTCCAGGGCGATGCGTTTGGTCGGGTCGTATTTGTCCATCGCCGCGACGTGTCGCGCGATCAGATCATCCATGCGCAGCGCGCCCCGGAGCGTGGACATCCATTGATCTTCACCGAACTGCGTGGCCGAGCCCTTGTGGGTCCAGTCGCCCGTAGGAATGGTGTAGTTGTGCAGGCTGATGGCGTCGATCTGGCTGCCTGCAGCGGCCATCAACGTGTCGGTCCAGTGCACATCGTCGCCGTTCGCTCCGCTGGCGACGCGGGTGATCGGCAGGTTCGCAGGCGCGTGCACGAAGGTGGCGTATTGGCGATAGACGTCCGCATAGAACGCCGGGCGCATCGAGCCGCCGCAGCCCCACATTTCGTTACCGATGCCAACGTAGTCGAGCTTCCAGGGTTTGTCACGCCCGTTCGCGCGGCGCTGCTGCGCCAGACTGGAATGGCCGTCCGCGGTGATGTACTCGATCCACTGACTCATCTGGCGCGGTGTACCGGTACCGACATTGATGCTGATATAGGTCTTGGCACCGATCAGCTCGGCAAAATCCATGAACTCATGCGTGCCGAACTGATTGCCATCATCGCCGCCCCAGGAGGCGTTCATGTGCACCGGCCGCTTATCGCGCGGACCGATGCCGTCGCGCCAGTCATATTGATCGGCAAAGCAGCCGCCGGGCCAGCGTACTACCGGTACTTTGATGGCCTTCAGTGCTTCCACGACATCCTTGCGGTAACCCTTGATATTGGGAATGGACGAATGCTCGCCCACCCAGATGCCGCCGTAGATGCCGGCACCGAGCTGCTCGGCGAACTGGCCATAGATTTCCGGATGGATCACCGCGCCTGGCCGGTCGGCATGCACGGTGATCTGCGCTGTGAGGTTTGTCTGCGCACACACTTGGCCTGATGCATACACCGCCAGTGCAACGGCGCCGCCTACGCGTAGCCAAACGCTCGCCTTCATGCCTGCTCTCCGCGTGTTCACCGGTAAGTGTGCGGGAAGCAGCTGGGCGTGCAAGGCGCTTTATTGACAGTGGCTTTTACGATTTTGCGCAGCCTGCTTAGTACGAATGACCGTCATCTTCAGTGGTCGGCTGCGGGAAAAGAAAAGGCCACGCGGAAGTCGTTCCTATACACGGCGCCCCGCCGATCGGCTGATCGGCAGGGCGTTGAGGTCTCGCGCCTGCGTGCGTGGTCAGAACTTGCCGGCGCGGAAATCGGCAATGGCCTCGTGGATTTGCTCCGGCGTGTTCATCACGAACGGACCGTAGCGCGCGACCGGCTCTGCAAGCGGCTGGCCGGCCACCAACAGCACGCGGGCCGGGCTTTCGCCGCCAGCGATGCGCACGCTGTCACCGGGCGAAAGTACCGCCAGCTCGCTACGCTTGAGCACCTCGCCGGCGACCTGGGCGTCCCTGCCATCGAACACATAGGCAAAGGCGTGATGGCCTTCCGGCAGCGGAATGTCCAGGCTGGCGCCCGGCTCGACCGCGATATCCAGGTAGACAGGCGCGGTGACGACGCCGGCCACCGGACCCTCGGCATCACCCAGGCGGCCGGCAATGACTTTCACCGTCACCCCGTCGGTTGGATGCACCACCGGAATGCGCTGCGGATCGATGTCCTGATAGCGCGGGTCGGTCATTTTGTCCTTGGCCGGCAGATTGACCCACAACTGGAAACCCCACATCAGGCCGTTTTCCTGTTGCGGCATTTCCGAATGCAGGATGCCGCGGCCTGCCGTCATCCATTGCACGCTGCCCGGTTTGAGATCACCGCGATTGCCGTGATTGTCGCCATGCTGCATGCGTCCGGCCAGCATGTAGGTGACGGTTTCGAACCCGCGGTGCGGATGCTCGGGAAAGCCGGCGATGTAGTCGCCCGCGTCGTCGGAGCGGAATTCGTCCAGCAGCAGGAAAGGGTCGAGCATGTCCAGCCCGGGCTGGCCGATGATGCGCTTGAGCTTGACGCCCGCCCCGTCGGAGGTGTCGGTGCCGCGAATGCGGCGGAGGATGCGACGTTCGGTCATGGTGTGCTCCTATCGGAAGGATCTGATGCACAGGTGGTTGTGCAGCCAGGCGCACCCAAGTGGGAGAAAACGAACGGATTGGTCCGGCTATGGAACGCTCTCGTCACGCTAGCTCCCGCACGTTGACCTTCGCCCCGATCCGCTCTCCCCGCAGAGAAGAGGGGATAAGAGCTCAATGCACCCAGTGCCCGCTGCGCTGACGCGGCGGTTGCTGCGGCTCGTCGCGGGTTTCGGTGGCGCGATGCAAGGCGTCCAGTTCCGCTTCGGTGGCGGGATGTTCGGCCCAATACTGACTCACCGCGGCGAGCACGGCGGGCAGTTGCGCCAGGCAATCGTCGTATTCCTCGTCGGTGAGTTTTTCGAACTCGGCTTCCGCGCTGAGGATGCCTTCGTCGACCGCCAGCGCCATCACGGGGCCAAGCGTTTCCATCAACGATGCATCATCGGCGAGGCGCTTTTCCCACAGGGACGCACGCAGGTCGATGCCACGGCTGAAGCCTTCGCACCAGCCGGCGGCGGAAAGCGCCGGGCCGGCCTCCGTATCGACTTCGCCCAGGATCGGCTCGTACGCATCGACATCCAGCTCGGCACTGATGGAATCGTTGAGCTTGGCAAGCAGCGCCAGCACGCGGTTGCCTTCCTCTTCGTCGACAAACGGATCGTGCAGCACTTCGGGCAGCCATTCGTCCGGCAGTACCTGGACGGGTCCTACCGTCAGCGCGCTGAGCAGGCCGTGCACACCGTCGAGCAGCAGATGGCCGTCCTGGGCGTGCGCGCGCAAGTAGGTGTCCAGCTCGTCGAGCTCGCTATCGTCCAGGGAACTGGGCCAATCGGTGTTCGTATCGCTCATTGTCTTCAAATATCCAGGTCTACCGTGACCGGAGTGTGGTCGGAAGGTCGTTCCCAGCGCCGCGGTTCACGCTCGATGGTGGCAGCTCTGGCCGACGATTTCAGGACATCACCCAGCAGTATCAAGTCGATGCGCAAGCCCATGTTGCGCCGGAACGCCCCTTGCCGGTAGTCCCACCAGCTGAAGTGCCCACCCTCCTGTTCAAACAACCGAAAGCTGTCGTGAAGGCCCAGGTCGGTGATCGCTTTGAGGGCGGCGCGCTCGGGCGGCGAGCACAATACGTCCTCGCCCCAGGCCACCGGGTCGTACACATCGCGGTCGTCCGGAGCGATGTTGAAATCGCCCAGCACGACGAGCTTGGGATAGCTTTGCAATTGCTGCGCCAGAAATGCCTGCACGCGCTCAAGCCAGTGCAGCTTGTAGATGTATTTCTCATCACCCACGGCCTTGCCGTTGACCACGTAGAGATCGATCACGCGAACGCCACCCACCGTGGCGGCCAGAATGCGCCGCTGCGGAACATCCAGCCCCGGGATATCGGTGATGACGTCCTCGAACGCCAAGCCGGTGTCGTTGCGGGCGAGAATCGCCACGCCGTTGTAGGTTTTCTGGCCGGCGTACACCGCCTGATAGCCTGCGGCGGCCAGTTCGTCGACCGGAAACTTCGCATCCTCCAGCTTGGTTTCCTGCAGGGCAACCACGTCCGGGTGCGCATCGGCCAGCCATTGCGTGAGGTGCGGAATGCGCACCTTCAGCGAGTTCACGTTCCATGAGGCGATTTTCATGCGCGCGATTGTACGGGATGACGGCGACGGTCACGGACCCCTCGCCCGGCGCTGGGAGAGTGCCTTCATGCACATGGGTGAAGGGGGTGTTAGCTGCTAGCGTTGGGCTTTCCTGTGTCTGAGGAATGTATCGCCATGTTGAAGACTTCCCGCCTCGTGCTGCCGCTTCTGGCTGCCTTGCTTGCCCCCGCCGCGTTTGCCGACACGCATGGCGCCACCGATCCGCGCATCCAGGCGCTCCTCACCCAGCTTGGCAAAGTGCGTGAGATCAGTGACGTGGCGCTCTCGCCCGATGGCCATCAACTGGCCTGGGTGGTGGAAACCCAGGGCAAGCCCGGCATCGTGCTGGCCGACGCCGATGGCAAGCATGCGCGTAGCGTGGGCCTGGCGACCAAACCGGGCGTGTGCGGCGAAAGCGGCATCGCCTGGTCGCCGGACTCGCGGCATCTGGCGTTTCTTTCCAACTGCGCAAGCACCCACGCAGGGATGGGCGGCAGCAAGCAGCCGGAACTTTATGTACTGGATACGCAATCGCAGGAACGGCCCTCCCATCTGGCCGACCTCAACGGTTATGCACACGCGCTGAGCTGGTCGCCCGACGGCAAGACACTGGCGTTCCTCTACGTCGAAGGCGCCACGCGACGCGCCAGCGCCGTGGCCGCGGCGAAGCCCGCGGTCGGCGAGATCGGCGTGGAAGGCATCGAAGTGCAACGTGTCGCGACGGTTTCCTCGCAAGGCGGCTCGCTGCAGCAGGTCACGCCCGCCAACAGCTACGTCTATGAATTCACCTGGTCGCCCGATAGCGCGCGCGTGGCGTATGTCGCCGCCCCGGCACCGGGCGACAACAACTGGTGGATCGCGCAGCTTTATGTGCAGAGCGCGAAGGCCGATGCACCGCGCGTGGCGGTGGTCGATCCCAATACAGTGCACGGCTCCTTGCACGGCTTGCAGATCGCGCTACCGCGTTGGTCGCCGGACGGCTCGCGCATTGCGTTCATCGGCGGCTTGATGAGCGATCAGGGTTCGACCGGTGGCGATATCTACAGCGTTTCCACGCAGGGCGGCGCACCGGTCGATTTGACGCCGGGCATTCACGTGACCCCTTCGTGGTTTACCTGGACCACGCCGCAGTCCTTGCTGGTCGACCAGATCGACAACGGTCACGCGCAACTGGCCGACTATGCCGTGCAGGCCGATCGCGCGCAGCAGCAGCGCGTGCTGTTCACAGCGCCCGGTTACATCGGCTCCGGTGGCGCGATTCTCGCGTTGTCGTTCTCCGCCGACTATAAGCAGATCGCGTTTGCGCAATCGTCGTTCGAACTGGCTCCGGAGGTGTATGCCGGACCGGTGGGCAATGCGATGCCTGCAGCCGTCACGAATATCAATGCGGATCTGAAGCCGAGCTGGGGCAAGGCCGAGTCGATCGAATGGGATAACGAAGGCTTTCACATGCAGGGCTGGCTGCTGTATCCGGCCAACTACGATCCGAGCAAGCGCTACCCGATGATCGTCAACGTCCACGGCGGCCCATCGGCTGCCGTACTGCCGCATTGGCCGGCGGTGGGTTATGGCGCGGCGCCGTTCTCCGCGCTGGGCTACTTCGTCTTGATGACCAACCCGCGCGGCAGTTTCGGCGAGGGCGAAGCGTTTGTGCAGGCCAACCGCAAGGATTTCGGCTACGGCGATCTGCGCGACACGCTCGCCGGCGTGGACGCGGTAGAGAAAAAACTGCCGGTGGACGATCACCGCCTGGGCCTTACCGGCTGGAGCTACGGCGGTTTCATGAGTATGTTCGCGCCCACGCAAACGCAACGCTTCCGTGCGGTGGTCGCGGGCGCGGGCATCGCCAACTGGCAGAGTTATTACGGCCAGAATCTGATCGACAAGTGGATGATTCCGTTCTTCGGCGCTTCCGTGTATGACGATCCGGCGGTGTACGCAAAGAGCTCGGCGATCAACTTCATCAAGAAGGTGAAGACACCCACGTTGATCGTGGTGGGCGAGCGCGACGCGGAGTGTCCGTCCCCGCAGTCGTTCGAATACTGGCATGCGTTGCGCACGCTCGGCGTACCCACCTCGCTGGTGGTGTATCCGAACGAGGGGCACCACTTCTACAACCCGGTCAATCAGCGCGACGTGCTGCAGCGTGCGTTGAACTGGTTCGAGAAATACCTGCCGCCGGGGAAGTAAGACGATGTGCACCCTCTCCAAAAGGAGAGGGTGCACGCTCAAAACAGTTCGCCCTGCGGCGAGACCGCGCGTGGCGGCACGAAGCGTGACGTATTCAATTGCAATTCGCGCGCACGGCCGAAGTGATGCCGCCGGCAGGCAATCTCAAAACGACGCTGCAGCAATTGTGCAAAAACCCCGTGGCCGCGCATGCGTGTGGCGAAGTTGCTGTCGTAATCCTTGCCGCCATTGATCTGTTGCACCAGGCTCATCACATGCTCCGCGCGCTGCGGCGCATGCAGCGCCAGCCATTCGCGAAACAATGCCTTCAGTTCGTAAGGCAGACGCAGCACGGTGTAGCCGGCGCAGCTCGCACCCGCATCGGCGGCCTGCTCGAGCACGGCTTCCATGTCGCTATCGTTCAATGCTGGAATGATGGGCGCCACCAATACGCCTACGGGCACACCGGCGTCTGCCAGCGTGTGAATCGCTTTTAATCGCCGATGGGGCGCTGTCGCGCGCGGTTCGAGCTTCGCCGCCAGATGATTGTCGAGCGAGTTGACGGAGACGAATACCTGTACAAGCTGTTCGCGCGCCATGGGTACGAGGATGTCCAGATCGCGTTCGACCAAGGCATTCTTGGTAACGATGGTGCACGGGTGATGGCATTGGGCCAGCACTTCCAGTGCGGCGCGCGTGATGCGCCACTTTTTCTCGATCGGCTGATAAGGATCCGTGTTGCTGCCAATGTTGATCGGGCTGACGATATAACCTGGCTTGGCCAATTCCGCACGCAGCACGTCCGGCAGATTGCTCTTGGCACGCAACTTGGTTTCGAAATCGAGCCCCGGCGACAGATTCAAGTAGCTGTGGCTGGGGCGCGCAAAGCAATAGATGCATCCGTGTTCGCACCCGCGATAGGGGTTCATGGCCAGCGAGAAGGCGATATCGGGCGAATCGTTGCGCGTGATCACACTGCGCGCGATTTCTTCGGTCACTTCCGTGCGCGGACGTGGTTGCGCTTCGTCCAGCACGTCCTGTTGCCAGCCGTCGTCTTCGGCGTGATGACGGATGCTCTCGAAACGCCCTTCCGGATTGGACGCCGCGCCGCGGCCTTTGAATGCGTGAGGAAGATCAGCCATCGGTCGATGATGCGCTATAGGCATCTCATCCGGCGCGACACTCACGGTTGTGATGCGTCTTTGAGTTGTTGCGCGAGCCAGGCGCCCATGCTCGCCATGGGATAGTTCTGTTCGAGTTGGCGGTGCATTTCTTCGAAGACCGGTGGCGAGATGCTCCAGCCCAGCGGTAATGGATAGTTCCCGGCACACAGACGCATGTGCCATAGCACATCGCCGCGCTCGGGGTTGGCCACGTTGACATGTAGCGACGCCAGCAATTGGGAACGCGCGAGTTCGCCGCGCGCATCGCGCGTGTCGAGCAGCGCAACCACCGGCGCGGTCGCTTCGCCATAACTGTGTAGCTCGGTGGGACTGCGCGCACGCGGACAGGCAGCTGAGTAGAACGGCAGCGGGTGCGCGGGATCATGCGCATCAACGAAATCGCGCAGGCTGGGATCGTTGCTGATATGCAGCACGATGAAACGCAAGGGCTGGCCTTGCGATGTCGCGATTGCGTGCACGCGATGCATCAGTTCGCGCAGTGTGGTGGTACCGGAGTTCTCGAAGTAGCCGCCATCCACCAATTGCAGTGTCGACGGCGAAAGCGAGGCATCAGTATCTGCTGTTTGTAACGTGCCCGCCGGGCTCAGGTAGGTGAAGCGCGCGCTGTTGAGCACCACTTCACTCAGCGGCACACGTGGGTCGAGCCAGCGTGATCCATCGTACGCCGTGGTCCACGGATTATCGGCGAACGGACGGAAGGGATGCTGGATGAAGCGCCAGCCTTGTCCCACCGTCGTGCTGTTGAAAAATAGCGCCGGCACGCGAGTGCTTGCATGGTTGCTGTTGCTTTCGTAGAGCGCGGCGAAGGGTTGCGCGAATGCGTCCACCCCTTGTGCTTGCGCGGCTTGTTCCCACGCACGCGTGAGTGCGCGACCGCGATCGTCGAGGAGTGCCCCGGGCAACCAGCGCTGCGTGAAGTCGATGAACCATGCATTGGCCATCACCGGTGCAAGAAAATCGTGATCGAGGATGCGTTCGCTGCGCGTTTGCGCCGAAAGCCCGGTATGCGGCGCGACCTGCAAGGAAGTTACATACGTCGCCAGGCCGAGGCTGCCACCGGATACGCCGCTGGCGCCAAACAGGTAGCGCTCGAACATGGGTTCGCCATCGGTGGGTGGTAGCGTTTGATCGATCAGCGCTGTGAATCGGCTCAGCACCATGGCTGTCCACGCTGCGCTGCGCAGGCCGCCGCCTTCGGTGGAAACGACGATCACCGGACACATACGTTGCCGGTTACAACGGCTCTGTAGCCACGCTTGGGCATACGCGTCGAAATCGGGACGATAGTCTGCCGGTGGCGGCTTGGGACGCTGATGCGTGCTCATCGATGGGTACTGCCGTACGCGATGGTTGTCGTTTAAATGCAGTGCGTGCAAGGCCACCGCTAGGAGCACCATGAGGGTCAGCAGAGGTATCCCGCGCCGGTCTGCGAGCATGCACAGAAAGCCACCGCTCATGCAGAAGAAGCTTCCGCTTATCAGCAGTACTGCCAACGACCCCATACCATCGAACTGACGGGGTTGAACCGCCACCAGCACGGTGATGAGCACATTGAGCATCAATACGGCGAGGAACACGCTCAGCGGCACCGTGCCCAAGCTGGTGATCGACGTCACGCGCGGTGTGATGGCCCTCTCCGCGCGCGCGGCGACGGCGCGCAACCATCGCTCTCGCCCGATGAAGAACACGATCATCGCGGCTGCCACAAGCAGCAACCCCGCAGCGCGCACGTCGCGTCGATCGCATTGGGCCTGCGTGCTGCAGACGGCGTGCGGCATGCCGCGCAGTGCCATGAGGTACCCGAACACCACGAGCAGGGGCACGAGGATGCCCAGTATCCGCGGTATCCAGTGCCGCAGCCCAGCTGCGCGCGGGTCTTCCAGGGCGGGCCAGCGCGGGTAGGTCAGCCGATAGGCGTTGTGCGTGGTGTACCAGATGGCGAGGCCTGCCAGCGCGCTGGTGGCCAGCAGGAAGACATAGCGAGTGCTGCTGGGATCGGCCCACATCGCGATCAGGAACAACTCTGTCGCCTGGTTCACGTTGGCGATCACCAGCGTGGCAAGGGTCAGCACCAGCAGGCAAACGCGAATCGGCTTGCAGTGATCGAGGACGATCACCACCCAGTCGATCACGTTCCACAGGATGCGTTGCACCCGTTGGCGCACAGAAGAGGAAGGGTGTTGCTCAACCATCGCGTCCCTGGACCCAGCATGATGCTGTGCATAGTACGAATATGGCGTGTGTCGGGCCGGTGGACGTCGTCTCACCCTGGCGACGAGCAGGGCGTTATGATCCTTTTTCCTCACGATAGGGCGAGGGCGCAAGCATGCGCTGGGTATTGCTGGTGGCAACGCTGCTGTCATGGGTACTGTGCTTCACGCGCCAGGGGGCCGGCGCGATGGCGATCTGGCTGTTTGCAGGCATCGTAGGCGCGATGGGCACGGTACTGGCGTTTGTGCAGGCGCGCATCGACGCCCATGCGCAACCGGAAATCATGCTTGAGCCATTCGAACGTCGTGCGGATCATGACCCGGCGCCGCGGCCATGATTGCTGCACTGCACCTTTGGCGGTTTAGCCGCCTGAACGCTACACTCGGGCGCTCGACGCGCTGCGATGGCGTCAAACGGTCATCCACTGCATGCGCTCCCGGTGGGCCGGCGAGCAGGAGTCAATCATGTCAAAGGTCTATCCGGTCGATCCCGCTTTCGCCGCCAAGGCGCTCCTTCGCAAAGCGGACTACGAGCGCCTTTATGCCGAATCGGTGAAGGATCCCGAAGGCTTCTGGGGTCGCATCGGCGAACGGCTGGATTGGGCCAGGAAGCCCACGCGGGTCCGCGATGTCTCCTTCGATCCGAAGGACCTGCATATCCGCTGGTATGACGACGGCCAGCTCAACGTGTCCGCCAATTGCCTGGATCGGCACCTGGCCTCGCGCGGTGACAAGACGGCCATTATTTTCGAAGGCGATGACCCGTCCGAGTCACGGCACATCAGCTATCGGGAGCTACACGCCGAGGTGTGCAAGTTCGCCAATACGCTCAAGCATCTGGGCGTTACCAAGGGTGACCGTGTCGCGATCTATATGCCAATGATTCCCGAAGCGGCGGTCGCGATGTTGGCGTGCGCGCGCATCGGTGCGATTCATTCGGTGGTCTTCGGCGGCTTTTCGCCTGACTCGCTGGCCGGTCGCATTGCTGACTCCGCCGCCAAGCTGGTGGTGACGGCGGATGAAGGCGTGCGCGGCGGCAAGAAGATTCCGCTCAAGGCGAATGTCGATGCGGCGCTGGAGCGCCCGGGCACGAACAGCGTTGAAACCGTGATCGTGGTGAAGCGCACGGGTGCGGCGGTGCCGATGCAGTCGCCACGCGACCGTTATTACCACGTATTGATGGACGGCCAGTCGGCCGACTGTCCGGCTGAACCGGTGGAAGCGGAGCATCCGCTGTTCATCCTTTATACCTCCGGGTCAACCGGCAAGCCCAAGGGCGTGCTGCATACCTCCGGCGGTTATCTGGTGTACGCGAGTTTTACGCATGAGCTGGTGTTTGACCTGCGCGAGGACGACATCTACTGGTGCACCGCTGACGTGGGTTGGGTCACCGGACACAGCTACGTGGTGTACGGCCCGCTTGCCAACGGCGCGACCACGGTGATGTTCGACGGTGTGCCCAATTACCCGGATTTCGGCCGTTTCTGGCAGGTGGTGGACAAGCACAACGTGTCGTTGTTCTATACCGCGCCCACGGCGATCCGCGCACTCATGCGCGAAGGCGAGGCACCGGTGAAGAAGTGGTCGCGCGCGAGCTTGCGTTTGCTTGGCTCGGTGGGCGAACCGATCAACCCTGAAGCATGGGAGTGGTATCACCGCGTGGTCGGCAACGAACGTTGCCCGATTGTGGATACGTGGTGGCAGACCGAAACCGGCGGCATCATGATCACGCCGCTGGCCGGTGCGATCGACACCAAGCCTGGCTCGGCCACGCTGCCGTTCTTCGGCATCAAGCCGGCGGTGGTGGATGCGGCGGGTGCTGTGCTGGAAGGCGCAGCGGAAGGCAATCTGTTGATCACCGATTCCTGGCCGGGCCAGATGCGCACGGTGTACGGCGATCATGAGCGTTTCATCGATACGTATTTCAAGGCGTATCCCGGCAACTACTTCACGGGCGATGGCGTGCGTCGCGATGAAGACGGTTATTACTGGATTACCGGTCGCGTCGATGATGTGATCAATGTATCAGGTCATCGCATCGGCACGGCCGAAGTGGAGAGTGCGCTGGTGGCGCATCCGAAGGTGGCCGAGGCGGCAGTGGTAGGTTGCCCGCATGAGATCAAGGGTCAGGGTATCTACGCTTATGTCACCCTGGTAGCTGGCGAGCAGGGCAGCGATGACTTGCGCAAGGAGCTGGTTGCCTGGGTGCGCAAGGAGATCGGCCCGATCGCCACACCCGATTACATCCAGTGGGCGCCCGGGCTGCCCAAGACGCGGTCGGGCAAGATCATGCGGCGCATTCTGCGCAAGATCGGCGAGAACCAGCCCGATCAGTTGGGCGACATCTCCACCTTGGCCGATCCGGCCGTTGTGAAGAACCTGGTGGACGAGCGTCTGATTCGCTGAGTTCCAAGCTGACCGTCGCTGCTTGGCGTTGACGGGCTGCATCGTGCGCTTGTCTCCCGCAATGACGATCCGGCAGCATGCGCGCATGCAAACGATCGAGTGCCAGGATGTCGCCGGGATTGCCGCCGGGCTAAGCGAAGCCACCATCCACGTATGGCGGCTTCGTTATGAGCGCGTGCAGCGCAGAGGGCCGTTGCGCGCATTGCTGGCCCTGTATCTGGGTGCGCCAGCGGAATCCATCATCTTTGTCGAGAACGAACACGGGCGGCCTGAACTGGCGACGCCGTGGCGCGGGCAGCTTCAATTCAATTGGTCGCACAGTGGTGACGCTGCGCTTGTCACCATCGCGCGTCGCCTCGCTCCAGGTGTCGACATCGAGCGCGTTCGGGCTCGTCCCCGCGCCATGCACGTGGCCGAGCGTTTCTTTCACTCCCACGAAACCGCAGCACTGGCGGCCCTGGAACCGTCGCGTCGTGACCAGGCCTTTCTTCAACTTTGGACAGGCAAAGAGGCCGTGCTTAAAGCGATGGGTCGCGGCATTGCCTTTGGCCTGGATCGATTGTGTCTGGCTGTGGCTCCGGCCGCGCCGCGCGTGCTGTGGCTGGATGGCGATGACGCTACGCAGTGGCAGCTTCATGCGCTATCACTCGACGCCGATCACCTCGCCAGCGTGGCGTGGCGCGGGCCGGCATTGAGCGTGGCTGCGTGGACACTTGCCGACAGCACCTGAACGGAGCACTGTGTCCGGCCCATGATGTGTTTCTGTCATCCATGACCCTGCTCAGCGTCAATCTCAACAAGATCGCCGTGCTGCGCAATTCGCGCGGTGGCGACGAACCCGAAATCACCCGTGCCGCAATCACCTGCATCGAAACCGGCTGCGGCGGCATTACCGTGCACCCGCGTCCGGATCTGCGGCATGTGCGACCCGATGACGTGCGCACGTTGGCCACCCTGCTGCGCGGACGCGTGGAATACAACATTGAAGGCAATCCTTTTGCAGCGCCGCGCGGTGCCTATCCAGGGCTGATCGCACTCGCTCGCGAAGTGCGCCCCACGCAAGTGACGCTGGTGCCGGACAGCGATGGGCAGATCACCTCCGATCACGGTTTCGACCTGGAGCGCGATGCGGCGCGTCTGCGACCGATCATCGACGAACTGCGCGAGTTAGGTTGCCGCGTAAGCCTGTTTGTCGATCCGGGCGCCAAGGGTTTCGAGCACGGCGTGGCCATGGGTGCGGAACGTATCGAGATTTATACCGGTCCTTACGCGCATGCCTTTGCCGAAGGTGACGCGAAAGAGCAGCTGGCGCTCTGTGCCGATACTGCGCGACGCGCTCAACAGGCTGGCTTGGCCGTGAACGCGGGGCATGATCTGAGTCAGGCCAATCTCGGCACGCTGCGTGCGGCGATTCCTGGTCTTGCCGAAGTCTCCATCGGGCATGCATTGATCGGTGAGGCGCTTTACGAAGGCCTTGCGACTACCGTGCGCAATTATCTTCAGATTTTGCGCTGACGTGGCAGCCGTCTAGACGTCTAAACCGAGATGCGCAGAAACAGAAACCCCCGCATGCGCGGGGGTTCTGTGGGTAACGCTTGGCTGCGCGATTGAACTGTTCCGATTCAACCGCCGCTGTTACTGTCCGTTGCTATCGGTGAAGCCGATCTTGTTCAAGCCGTAGCTCTTCGCATCAGCCAGCACGCGCGCGACGACCTGATAAGACACCTGGTCGGCCGCGTCGATCTGCACTTCCGGCTGGTCCGCCTCGCTCTTGGTCGCAATGACCGCGATCTGCGTTTTCAACTGCGCCTCGTCCACCGGGGTGTCGTTCCAGTAGAACGCGCCCGTCTGGTCGATCTTCAGGTGAATCGGTTCCGGCGGGTTGCTCGGCGGAATGATGTTCGGATTCGGCTGCGGCAGATCGATCTTGATCTTATGGGTCAAGATCGGTGCCGTAATCATGAAGATGATCAACAACACCAACATCACGTCGACCAGCGGCGTGACGTTGATATCCGCCATGGGGCCTTTGCCACTTCCAGTACTAAATGCCATGGCACATCACTCCTTGCCGGTCGTCATAAAGCCGACATGGACCATTCCGGAATCCTTGGCATCAGCAAGGATTTTGCGGACGACCTTGAACTCGGTGTCCTTCGCTGCACGAATCTGCAGCTCAGGCTGTGGCGACTTCTGCGCCAAAGTCAGGAACACCGATTTCAGCTCGACTTCCGTAATCGGATTGGAGCTGTCGTTGATATACATGCTGCCATCATCCTTGACGGCCAGGTCCACCGGCTCGGTCAACGGCGGGGTATCCGTTTGATGCGGATTAGCCGTCGGCAACTTCACCGTGATCCGGTGCGACATCAGCGGTGCTGTGATCATGAAGATGATCAGCAGTACCAGCATCACGTCGACGAGCGGCGTGACGTTGATTTCCGACATCGGCGAGCCGGACTCGTTTCCGGAGCTCATCGCCATGGGTCAATACCTCACTTCTGAACTTGAGCGACACCTTCGACGCGTGCACCGGTAGCGAAGAAGTCGTGCAGGTCATGCGCGAATTCGTCGAAGCGGGCATACGTGAGGCGGTTGGAGCGGGTAAAGAAGTTGTAGGCAAGCACCGCCGGGATAGCGGTGAACAGACCGAACGCGGTCATGATCAGCGCTTCACCCACCGGGCCGGCCACCGCTTCCATCGAAGCATTACCGGAAGCCGCGATGCGGATCAGGGCGTGATAAATGCCCCACACCGTACCGAGCAGACCGATGAACGGTGCGGAAGAACCGACCGTGGCCAGCAGGGTCATGCCGCCTTCCAGACGCAGGCTCTCGCGAGCAACGGCCTGGCGCAGAGCGCGGTCGATGAATTCCGAACGGCTGAGCGATTCGGCAAGACGGCCACCGGCGGCCGAAGCCTGCTGATGGTGAGCCACTGCAGAAGCCGCATCGAGCGCGATCTTCGAGAAGGGTTCGCCCTTGGGCTGGGCTTCCAGCTCACGGATCGCGTCCTGGGTCGAGTTGTTCGACCAGAACCCGTTGATCACGCTGTCGGCGCGACCGCGGACCATCGCATTACGGATTGCGTTGGCGATGATGAAGTACCACGAGGAGAACGACATCACCACAAGCACAATGAAGACGATCCAACCAAGCGGATCGAAGTTGTGGATGAGGTCACCGAAGCCCATTTGCTGCATGGCTTGGGCGTTGGCATTGCCACCTAGAGCCGGAGGAGTCTGTTGGAACATAAACGCTACCCTTGGAAGTCAGGCGAGAACTTAACTGTAATAGGTATTACAGCTGATTGAGATTGAAGTTGACGGGTACGCGTACGTAACCTTCAACCTTTTTACCGTTTTTCATTTCAGCATTGAAGCGCCATTTCTGGGCCGCCTCAATCGCCGCGCGATCCAGCTCGCGGAAACCACTGGACTGTTCAACCTTGATGTCCTTCGGCGTGCCATCCACGGCCACCAGAATCAACAGCGTTACGGTGCCTTCGTGCCGTTGGCGAATAGCCTGCGGCGGATACTTGGGCTGCATGCGGCTGTTGTAGCTGATGTCCTGGCTTGCCGTGATATCCGCAGGCGGAGCCGGTGGTGCCGGTGGTGCTGGCGGCGGCGACGGTGCTGGATTGGTCGACTGTTCTTCCACGGCCGGCGGCGGTGCGGGCGGCGGCGGCGTCGGCGGCGGGATCACCTGTCGGATGATCTTCGGCGGCGGCTGCTTCGGCGGCTCCGGCGGCGGCGGCGGTGGAGGAGGCGGTGGCGGTGGCGGCTCGATGAAGTTCACCTGCACAATCTTTTCTTTCTGAACTTCCGCCGTTTTGGGCGGCGCCGCGGGCGCGACCAGTATCAGGAACGCGTATGCATGTAGCGCAATGGCTACCGCCAGCGCCCATGTGCGCCCCCAACTGAACGGCTTGACGCCGGTATCTTGGTTACTTGAGGCCATCTGTCGCTTTCAATCAGGAGCTAGTCAATCGGAATCGTGGTCGCAGCATCCATCGGCAAAGTCCGCTCCCAAAGTAGGGTGACATTTGCCACTGGACAACGCGGGAAAAGTCCAACGGTACAACAGCGCATGGCTTTTGTATAGCTTTTGTGTAGGCCGAAGATGACAATCTTTGGACGTCCATCCGGCCAGCTAAACAGTCTGCCACGTAGCTTTGAATCAACTACCAATGTTGGCGTCTTTCAGCCATTTCTTGGCTTGTGCAGCGGTTTCTGGATCCTTCTCAGCTTCCAGCACTGCCTGCGCCGCAGCGGCTTTGTCCTTTAGTCCAACGTTCGCCTGCGCCAGCGCCATGTAGGCCCTGCCCTTATGCTTGACGCCCTTGCTGATGGCTTGCTGCAGAAGCGGCTTGGCGGCGCTGAATTGGTTTTGGGTGACGAGCGCGAGACCTGCTTTGTAGGCGGGCTCACCATCGGTGGCCAACGGAATCGCCTTCTTGTACGCCGCAGCAGCCGCATCGCCGTTGCCGCCAATCATGTTCGCATCACCAAGCAATACGTAGTTGTCCGCGCTCGGCTTGACGACACCTTTGGTCATGCCTTCTTCAAGCGTCTGCACGGCTTTGTCCGAGTCGGGACCCGGATCGGAAGTGCTCGGGTCCTGCGCCTTATTCATGTACAACTTCGTCATCGTGACGTAGTCGTTTTCTGTCGTGAGTAGGCCTTTGGACTTGCCTTCTTCCATCAGCTTGATGGCGTCATCGTACTTCTGCAATTGGATGTCCAGACTCAGCGCGTTGTGGAAGCTGGTCGCATCCGTCGGCTCCGCGCTCACTTGCTGGCTGGCCAGTGCAGCGGCTTTGTCTTTCTGACCGGACTCGTTGTAGTCGACGATGAGCAACTGCGTCCACCGCGGATCAGGTTTGTTCGTCATCGACTGCGCCTGTTTGATCGCATCGATGGACTCAGGGTATTTCTGCATGTGGTAGTACGCCTCGCCTTCCACCGCATGCGATTCGGCGCTGTCGCTCTTACCGTCGGCGCGCCATTTTTCGATGGTATCGATGCATTGCTGGAACTGCTGGTTGGCGAGGTAGAACTTGGCCAGCTCGTATTGAAGCTGGAAATACGCATCGTTGGGCATCACGCCGTTATCCAGCGAACGCTTGAGCAGATCGATCGCACCAGGCAGATCGTTGTTCAATGCGTGCACACGAGCCAGACCTTGCAACGCCATCGCTTGGGCGTACTTGCTCTTGCTGTTGTCGGCGAGCGGCTGCAGCAATTGCTGCGCCAGATCCTTGTTGTTGGCCTGCGCAGCGTCGAGACCCTTGTTGAGGGAATCCGCTTCCTTCTTGTCGGTCAGATCCAGCTTGGGTGCTTGACGGGTCGCATTGGGATAGAGCGGGGCCGTTTTTTGCTGATCGCTCGACGAGTTGTCGCTTGCTAGCGCCGGAGTGCTTGCCAACATCAACGCAAACGCGGCGCCGGCCAGCATCTTCAGGGAAGCGTGTTTCATAACGTTCCTCAAACGGGAGATCGATTTCACGCACGAAGTGTGCGGGGGATCACTGAGATTAACCTGACAATGCTACCGATAACAAGCTGCAATGCCGCATTAAAGTTTGTTGCAAATCAAACAGTTATGACATTATCGCCATACGCCTGCGCATTTAGGGCAGAAAATTGCCTCATTGCTCGGCGCGAGCATCAGGTCCATGCCGTGACGGACGTGTGTATGCCTGTTCTTTTGTATTAATGCGTTAGTACAATCTGCGCATGACCCTGCACTGCTAAGGCGCAGTGCAGGGTGAAGATTAGATGTCGAGGTTGGCCACCTTCAGTGCATTGGCTTCGATGAAGTCGCGACGAGGCTCGACCGCCTCGCCCATCAGCATCGAGAACATCTGATCGGCGGCGATGGCGTCTTCAACGCCAACCTGCAGCATGCGGCGTGTTTCCGGATTGACGGTGGTCTCCCACAACTGCTCCGGATTCATTTCACCCAGACCTTTGAAACGCTGGATGGAGCGACCTTTCTTGGCCTCGTCCAGCAACCAGGTGCGCACGTCGGCGAAACGCAGCACGCCGCGTGAGGCGTTGCCCCGTCGCACGACGGCGTCGGGATGGATGAGTCCGGCCAGTTGCTGGCTCAAGGTCAGGATCGGACGGAATTCCGACCCCGTGAAGAAGGGCTGCGGCAGTAACCATGTGTGGCTGAGGCCATGCTGTTCACGCACCACTTCGATCGCGGCGGGTTGCTCCCCGTGTGCGGGGCGGAACGACAGGCGATAGCGCGGCTTGCCCAGGCCACTGGAGGCGAGGTTGCGCGTCAAGCCATCGAGCCAGCTCCGCATGGTTGCGGCATCGTCCCAATGCTTGGGCTCAATCGCCGCGTGCTCGAGCATGGCCGAAAGCACATTGGCATCGAAACGGTGGCCAAGGCGCTCGATCTGATCCAGTGCCGTCTGGTAATCGCGCAACAATTTCTCCAGCGCTTCGCCACTGATGGGTGGTGCATCCGGGATGTAAGCGAGTTCTGCGTTATCGACGGCGCTGGAAATCAGGTAGGCATTGAGCGCCGCGTCGTCTTTCAGATACAGCTCCTGCTTGCCCTGTTTGAGTTTGTACAAGGGCGGCAAGCCGATGTAGACGTGGCCGCGTTCGATCAGGTCGGGCATCTGACGGTAGAAGAACGTCAGCAGCAGGGTGCGGATATGCGACCCGTCCACATCCGCGTCGGTCATGATGATGATGCGGTGATAGCGCAGCTTGTCCGGGTTGTAATCCTCTTTGCCAATGCCCGTGCCCAGCGCGGTGATCAGCGTGCCGACTTCGGCGGAGGAAAGCATTTTGTCGAAGCGTGCTTTTTCGACATTGAGGATTTTGCCTTTTAACGGCAATACGGCCTGCGTCTTGCGGTTGCGGCCCTGCTTGGCCGAGCCGCCGGCGGAGTCACCCTCCACCAGAAACAGTTCGCACAACGAGGGGTCTTTTTCCTGGCAATCGGCGAGCTTGCCGGGAAGCCCAGCGATATCCAGCGCACCTTTGCGGCGTGTCATTTCACGCGCTTTGCGGGCGGCTTCGCGAGCGCGTGCCGCATCCACCACCTTGACGGCGATGGCCTTGGCTTCGTTGGGATGCTCAAGCAGAAATTCGCCGAGCTTCTCGTAAACCACCTGCTCCACCACGGTTTTCACCTCGGACGAAACCAGCTTGTCCTTGGTCTGGGAGGAGAACTTCGGATCCGGAACCTTTACCGACAGGACCGCGATCATGCCCTCGCGCATATCGTCGCCAGACAGCGTGACCTTGGCGTTCTTGGCGAGGCCTTCCTTCTCGATGTAGGCCTGGATCGCGCGCGTCAGCGCGGAGCGAAAGCCCGTGAGGTGGGTGCCGCCGTCACGCTGCGGAATGTTATTGGTGAAGCAGAACATCGTCTCCTGGTAGGAATCTGTCCACTGCATCGCCAAATCGACCGTAATGCCATCCTGCTGTGCTTCGAGGCTGATCACGTTGGGGTGCAACGCGGTCTTGAGCTGCGCGAGATGTTGCACGAAGGATCGGATGCCGCCCTCGTACGCGAAGGTGTCGTGGCGCCCTTCCCCGCGCTCATCGCGAAGGTCGATGGTGACGCCGGAGTTGAGGAACGCCAGTTCGCGCAGGCGTTTGGCCAGGATTTCGTAGTGGAACTCGATATTGGAGAAGGTCTGCGGGCTAGGCACGAAGCGCACGGTGGTGCCACGCTTTTCTGAGGGACCGACTTGCTTCACCGGATAAAGCGGCTCGCCCAGGCTGTATTCCTGGTGATATTCGTGGCCGTCGCGATAGATGGTCAGCCAGAGGTGCTCGCTGAGTGCATTCACCACCGACACGCCCACGCCATGCAACCCACCGGAAACCTTGTACGAGTTCGCGTCGAATTTGCCGCCGGCGTGAAGCACCGTCATCACCACCTCGGCCGTCGAGCGCCCTTCTTCCGGATGCGTATCGACCGGGATGCCACGCCCATTGTCCTGCACGCTCACGGAGCCATCGTCATGGATGGTCACGATGACGTGGTCGCAAAAGCCAGCCAAGGCTTCATCGATGGAGTTGTCGACGACTTCGAACACCATGTGGTGGAGGCCGGTGCCATCATCGGTGTCGCCGATGTACATGCCAGGGCGCTTGCGCACCGCTTCCAAGCCTTTGAGTACTTTGATGCTGTTCGAATCGTAGGATGCGTTCATGCAGTAACCATGTTCCGACGCCAGTAATCCGCCCGGTATGGCGCCATGGAGACCGGGCTAGATACAACCTTGCAATTATAGCAGGGGCGCCAAATAACCTTGTTCCACGTGGAACATTTTCACCGAAACCGACCCCAGCACGCCCGGTGGCTCAGTTCCGGAGATAAGGATCTGAGCCGAAGCGCCCTGCAAGCTCTGTACGACCGCCGCCTGATGGGCCTGATCAAGCTCTGAAGCCAGGTCGTCGAGGCAAACCACAGGCCACTCCCCTCGCCGCTCTGCGTCCAACCAAGCCTGGGCCAGCACGCAGATCAAAGCTACGAGCTTCTCCTGACCCCTCGAAAGGTGCTCACGCTGTGGCGCGTGCTCGAACGAAAGCGACCAGTCAGCCCGGTGCACGCCTGACGTCGTGTGGCCTCTACTTTGATCTCGGGAACGCTGAGCCACCAGGACCGTGGCAAGCTGCTCGTCCTCAGGCCAACCAGGCCGGTAGCGCAGTTGGACCGCGCCAAGCTCCGGCAGGAGCAGCGCCGCCTGCTTGCGTAAGAATGGCAACAGCGCATCGAGATAAGACCGCCGCCATTGATCGATGAACTCGCCCGCTCGGGCAAGCTCGCTTTCCCATGGGCTCAACAACCGGTCATCCAAGGTGGAACCCGAGCGCAGCAGGCTGTTCCTCTGTTTGAGGGCACGCTGATAGCGGCGCCAAGTGGGCAGAAACTCATGTTCCACGTGGAACACACCCCAATCGAGGAATCGGCGCCGTTCTTCGGCCCCGCCAGCGATCAACGCGTGAGAACCCGGCTCAAAGCAGACGACGGCGCATTCCCGGATCAAATCCCCGATCGCGACGTGCTCCCCATCCAGCCGTGCTTCCCAGCGCGCTCCCTCGCGGCCCAAACCCAGCCGGTGAACCGTCCCGTCGTCGTGCACCACGGTTGAAAAAATACTCAAGCCGGCGGCGCCGCGCTGGATCAACACATCCCTTGCGCCAGCCCGAAACGAGCGACCGTGCGAAAGCAAAAACGCCGCTTCCAGCACCGACGTCTTGCCAGCCCCGTTTGCGCCCACTAGCACATTGAAGCCAGGGTCCAAATCCAGTGTCAGATCGCCGATGCAACGCAAACCCTGCAAATGAAGACGCTGCAATCTCATGGGTTACGCTCGCCCACACAACAACGCCGAAGCTTGAGGCTTCGGCGTCGATAAAGGGGAGCACAGCCCGATAGCGGATAGCAAAACGTCACAACCGCAGCGGCATGATCACATGCCTGGATTGCTCGTTATCGTCTTCCTGCACCAGGCAGCTCGATTGCGCGTCGCGGAGGCTCAGTCGGGCCTTCTCACCGCGCAGTGCGCCAAGCGCATCGAGCAAGTAGCCCACATTAAAGCCCACCGTTAGATCGGAAACCACGGTCTCGGCCTCGACCTCTTCCACCGCCTCTTCCTGCTCTGGGTTATGCGCAACGATGCGCAATTTGCCCGAGGAAAATTCCAGCTTCACGCCGCGATACTTTTCGTTGGAAAGAATGGCGGCGCGTTGCAACGCGCCACGCAGCACTTCGCGATCCAACGTCGCTTTCTTATCCGCACCAAGGGGAATAACTGCTTCGTAATCCGGAAAACGACCATCGATCAGCTTCGATGTAAACACGACTTCACCGCGGCGGACGCGAAGATGATTACGACCAAACTCCAGGTCCACCGATCCATCGCCTGACTCAAGCAAACCGACCAACTCGTTCACGCCCTTACGCGGAATGATGATCTGCCTTCTCGCCGAAACCTTGCTTTCCAGATGCGTTTCCTTCAACGCCAGACGATGGCCATCGGTCGCCACGCAGCGTAATGCATGCTCCTGCAGGTCCAGCAGCATGCCATTGAGGTAATAGCGCACGTCCTGGTTGGCCATCGCGAATGACGTACGTTCCATCAGATCGCGCAGCACTTCTTCCGGCAGGCTCACCCGCTCAACCAACTCGATTTCGTCGATGGTCGGAAACTCGGTGGCCGGCAATGTGGCGAGCGTGAAACGGCTACGTCCCGCATTGAGGGCAACGCGATCGCCGTTCTGCTTCAGTTCGATACGCGCTCCATCGGGAAGCGCGCGGACGATATCGAAAAGCTTCCTTGCAGGAATGGTCGTTTCGCCATCCACCAGCTTCTCTGCCTCGGTGGAGGCAATCATCTCCACTTCCAGATCGGTGCCAGTGAAGGAAAGCTTTCCCCCGCTGACTTTAACCAGAAGATTGGCCAGTACCGGCAACGTCTGACGACGTTCCACGACGCCCACAACTTGCTGCAAGGGTTTAAGCAGCGCTTCTCGTTGGATGCTGAATTGCATGTCAGTGCTTTCCCTATTCTGCAGTTCTGGTTTTTAAAAGAAGAGTTGTGGTGGCAGTAGGGCCGGTGGATAACTTGAAAACACCAAATTATCCTTTAATAACAAGCGGTTAGGAAAAATCCCCTTGTGCCTTGAACGCTTCGCGGCCTGTGTAACGTCAGTGGATAACTTTGGCGGCTCAAAGCGTCCTCATATTATCCACAGGATACCGACCCGGTTTTCAAGCGCTTATTCAACAAAGCCGCTCAACCGGTCAAGGAACGAATCAATTGCTCCCAATCCTGCCGCATGCGCGTGTCCGATTCGCACAATTTGCGGATGGTCCGGCAAGCGTGCAGCACGGTGGTGTGATCGCGACCGCCGAAGGCCTCGCCGATCTCCGGCAGGCTGTGTTCGGTCAGTTCCTTGGAAAGCGCCATCGCTATCTGTCGCGGCCGCGCGAGTGAACGCACGCGACGTTTGGAAAGCAGATCCTGCAGGCGCACGCTGAAATAGTCCGCGACGATCTTTTGAATGTTCGGCACGGTTACCGCTTGCGCGTGCGTGGCGAGCAGGTCGCGCAATGTTTCTTCCGCGAAATCCGTGGTAATCGGACGTCCGTAAAAATTGGCGCGTGCAGCCAGCGTATTGAGCGCACCTTCCAGATCGCGCACGTTGGAGCGGATACGCTTGGCCAACAACATCGCCACCTCTTCGCTCACCAACACCGCTTTGTCGTGCGCTTTGGATAGCAAGATGGCGGCGCGCGTTTCGAAATCCGGCGGCTCGATCGCCACCGACAGGCCCCAGCCAAGACGCGATTTCAAGCGCGGCTCAAGCTTGTCCACCTCTTTGGGGTAGCGATCGCAGGTAAGAATGATCTGCTGCTTGGATTCGAACAACGCGTTGAAGGTATGGAAAAACTCCTCCTGCGTAGTGTCCTTGCCCGCAAAGAACTGGATGTCATCGATCAACAGCGCATCCACCGAACGGAAGCGGCGCTTGAATTCATCCATGCTCTTGGTACGCAAGGCCTCGATCATCGAGCCGACGAACTGCTCCGAGCGCAGATAGAGCACCTTGAAGCCGGGATTGTGCTCGCGCATCAAGTTGCCGGCGGCGTGCATCAGATGCGTTTTGCCCAAGCCGGTGCCACCGTACAAAAGCAGCGGGTTGTAAGCGCGGCCCGGGTTCTGCGCCACCTGCATCGCGGCGGCCTTGCCCAGCTGGTTGGACTTGCCTTCGACAAAGGTCTCGAAGGTGTAATGCGGGTCCAGGTTATGAGTGAAATGTACCGGCGCCGCCTCGGCCACTGCAGGCGCGGCGGCGGCCCTGGTCCCCAGCGGCGGGCGCCCGTTGACCTGCGGCGCGGCACTGGAACCCACCTCCAGCCGAACCGGGATGCTATGACCGGTCAACAAAGTGAGCACGGCCTCGATCTGCGGCAGGTAACGGTCGCGAACAACGTCCAACGTGTAAGGATTGGGCGCGAAAAGCTGCAATCCGTGGGCATCGTCGCGCGCCTGCAGGGGCATCAGCCACGTGTGCAGGTCCTCGGCGCTCAATTCACCTTCAAGACGCTCCAGACAGCGCCGCCACAGATCACTCATGAATACTTTCAGCCACAGCAGATGCGCTTGCGCGCGGGGTGGACCGGGAAGTCTAGCAGCACTCCCGGGGCAACTATCCACATGGATATCCACAACCTGCTGCCGTGGCCCTATTTGACAGAACCCGCCCCGACTCCGCATACTCCGCGATCTTTTTCACCCACTTATTTAGGAGGAAGCCATGAAGCGGACCTTCCAGCCCAGCAAGCTCAAGCGCGCCCGCACGCACGGCTTTCGTGCTCGCATGGCCACGGCCGATGGTCGCAAGGTGCTCAACGCACGTCGCGCCAAGGGCCGTAAGCGCCTGATCCCGTAAGCCCCGCAATGGCCACCGCCGGCCTGCCGCGCGAGTCGCGGATTCGTCGCGCCGGTGACTTTGCCATCTTGCGTCAAGCCAGCGGTCGCCTCGGCGGCCGCTGTTTTTCTGTGCGCTATCGCCAGAACGAGGTGGGGCACGCCCGTCTGGGCCTGGCCATTTCCAAGCGGGTCTCCAAACGTGCCGTGGACCGTAACCGCATCAAGCGCCTGGTACGCGAATCGTTCCGGCGCGCGGGCGCCAAACTTCCCCCGATTGACCTGATGGTGATGGCGCGCGAACAGGCCTGCTCGGTGCCCGGCGCAGACCTCCTGGCCGAACTCGATGCGCTGTGGCGCAAATTGCCGCCGTTGAAGCGAGAAGGCGACACCTCCACAATGGCGTGTTGACCTCCCTCTTTCCGCCCACCTTGGCCCGCCATGGCAGGGCCTTTTCCCGGATCGCTACGCGATGAACCAAACGCGCACCTTCCTCCTGTTCGCCCTCCTCGCGGTGGCTTACCTGTTGTGGACGCAATGGGAACAGGATTACGGCCCTCACCCGGTCGCCCCCACCACCACATCGACCAGCACCGAGGCGAGTAACGGCGCAGCGGGCAACGCGCCGGCGATTACAAGCGGCAATGGCGGCCCGTCCGGCCCCGCGCAGCTCGTCACGGTCACCACCGATGTGCTGCGCCTGACCATCGATACGCGCGGCGGCAGCATCGTGCGCGCCGAGTTGCTCAATTACCCGGTCGCGCCGCGCACCAAGAAAGATCCCAACCCCGCGCCGATACGTCTGCTCGACGACAGCAGCACCGACTACTACGCAGCGCAGAGCGGATTGGTGAGCGCCGACAGTGCCGCGCCCGATCACCTCGCGATGTTCCAGGCCGCGCAGACCAGCTACACGCTGACCTCCGGCCAGGATGCGCTGAACGTCGACCTCACCTGGACCGATGCATCCGGCATCAAGGTGGTCAAGCGCTACACCGTGCACCGCGGCAGTTATGTGGTGGATCTCGATCAGCAGATCGACAACGGCAGCGGCAAAACCTGGGACGGCAACGCCTATCGCCAGCTTCTGCGGGCCGATCGTCCGGCGCCGGTCTACACCAATTTCCTGCAGCGCATTTCCGACCAGTCGCGCTACGGTTTCTTCGGCGCGGCGTGGTACAGCCCCGAGCAGAAATTCAACAAGCTGGCGTTCGACAAATTCGCCAAGGAACCGCTGCAACATCCCGTCACCGGTGGCTGGGTGGCGATGATGCAGAACTACTTCCTCGGCGCGTGGATTCCGCCGGCGAATGAAGCCGATACGTTCTCCAGCGCGGTCGTGGATGAACAACACGCCGGGCCGCGCTATGCCATCCGCAGCGTGGGCCCGCAGATCAGCATCGCGCCGGGCCAGCACGCCAACGCGTCCGCGCAGCTCTACCTCGGCCCCAAGCTGCCGAACGTGATGCAAAGCGTGGCGCCTGGTCTGGATCTCACCGTCGACTACGGCATGCTGAAGATCTTCGCCGAACCGCTGCACTGGATCCTGGCGCAGCTGGACAAGCTCACCGGCAACTGGGGCGTGTCGATCATCCTGCTGGTGCTGCTCATCAACCTGGCCACCTTCAAGTTCACCAATGCGCAGTTCGCATCGGCCAACAAGATGCGCAAGCTCAAGCCGCGCATCGACGCGCTCAAAGAGCGCTATGGCGACGACCGCCAGAAAGTGCAGCAGGCCATGATGGAGCTGTACAAGAAGGAAAAGGTGAACCCCGCCGCCGGCTGCCTGCCGCTGGTGATCACCATCCCGATCTTCTACGGCCTGTATTACGTGCTGCGCGATAGCGTGGAACTGCGTCAGGCACCGTTCTTCGGCTGGATACACGACCTCTCCGCCGCCGATCCGTACTTCGTGCTGCCGGTGCTCTACACCGTCGTCATGCTGGTGCAGCAGTGGGTGATGCCGGTGCAGCCTGGCATGGATCCCACGCAGCAGAAAATGATGAAGTTCATGCCGCTGATGTTCGCGGTGATCTTCCTGTTCTTCCCGTCGGGCCTGGTGCTCTACTACGTCGTCAACGGCTTGTGCCGCCTGCTGCAACAGTATTGGATGATGCGCCGTAGCGAAGCGGCCGCGGCGAAAGCCACCGCCTGATATCCCGCGCGGGCGGCCCGGTGCCGCCCGCTGCGGTTATGCTGATACGCATGACCGCAGCCACGTCCTCCAGCGACACCATTGCCGCCATCGCCAGCGCATCCGGCGCAGCAGGCATTGGTGTCGTGCGCGTATCCGGGCCACGCGTGCCGCAGATCGCGCACGCGCTGCTCGGCCGCACACCCGCACCACGGCACGCGCATTTCACCGCTTTTTGCAGCGCCGAGGGTGAGCTGATCGATCGCGGCCTGCTGCTGTACTTTCCCGCGCCCGCCTCCTACACCGGCGAACACACACTCGAACTGCAAGGCCACGGCAGCCAGGCGCTGCTCGACGCATTGCTTCGCCGCATGTGCGAGCTCGGCGCACGCCTCGCGCGTCCGGGCGAATTCACCGAACGCGCATTTCTCAACGGCAAACTCGATCTTGCACAAGCAGAAGCCGTCGCCGACCTCATCGCCGCACGTTCACAAGCTGGCGCGCGCGCCGCACTGCAATCGATGGAAGGCGTGTTTTCCCGCAAGGTCGATGCACTACTGCAAGCGCTGATTGCCTTGCGCGTGCACATCGAGGCAGCGATCGATTTCCCCGAAGAAGAGATCGATTTTCTTGCCGATCCCGCCATCGCGCATCAACTACAAACAGTGCGCGCGGCGCTTGCCGATCTATTGCGCGAAGCGCAACGAGGCGTTCGTCTCAATGACGGTTTGCGTGTCGCCATCATTGGCCGGCCCAACGTGGGCAAATCCAGCTTGCTCAATGCACTTGCCGGCAGCGAGCGCGCCATCGTCACCAATATCGCCGGCACCACGCGTGACGTATTGCGCGAAAGCATCAGCTTGGACGGAGTAACACTGGAACTGGCCGATACGGCCGGCCTGCGCGAAACGCATGATCCGGTGGAACGAGAAGGCGTAAGACGGGCGCACAGCGAGCGCGCACGCGCGGATGTCGTGTTGCTTGTTACCGACGTGCCGCATGCCAGCGACGACCTTGCGTGGCTGCACGATCTTCCCGTCACCATCGAACGCATCGTCATCGTCAACAAGATCGATCTGCACGACGCCGCCGCACGCATCGAACACCACGACGGTGCATCGTGGCTTTGGCTTTCGGTGAAAACAGGGCATGGACTGGACGCACTGCGCGAACGCCTCAAGCAGCTGGCCGGCGTCGGCAGCGGCGAAGGCGCGTTCAGCGCGCGACGCCGGCACGTATTGGCCTTGGAACGCGTGGCCGATCACCTGGATCGCGCAGCCCATGTGCTCACTGCCACACGCGCCGGCGAACTGGCTGCCGAAGAACTTCGCCACGCGCAGCATGCACTCGGCGAAATCACTGGCACTTACAGCAGTGACGACCTGCTCGGCGCGATTTTCAGTTCGTTCTGCATCGGCAAGTAGAGATTGGTCCAATGAATTCCAAAGCCATCTGCATATCTTAATAAAACTATATAAATCAAATTATTAAGATATTTTCTGTCCATGGACGTCCACGGCTGTCCACTGGCTTCGCTGGAAAAGTGGGCTCACCATCGGGCACACTGGCTTAAGTGGGCCCACCAAGCGAGGCAGGCATGTCATTAGGAGCAGATTCAACGCATGAAGCAGACCCCGATGGCCGTGTAACCTCAGCCAAGAAAAAGTCCAAAAAATTGAATGTCGCGTTATTGGAACGGCAAGACGGACGAAGATGAGAAGCTACTTGTGATGCAGCGATACTTGTGCCTCGGCCACAATTTTCTATGAGCGCATCGGACTGAATCAGAGCATACAAACTAGAGATATAAGCTGGGCCGTCACTCGTCGTCGTTCACGCTAAGGTAGTCGTAGTTCCATCTAAGTGTTCGCTTAGCGTGATACAGAGAAAAATCTCTTTCTGTCGTCGGCACACAGGATTTTATAATGACGCTGCCAACACTTTTATCCCAACTGCTAAGCTCGAAAAGTGCCTTGATCTTGTCGGCAAGCTTTGTTGCTTCACCAATTTGTTGCTGTGCCGACTGGCCCTTCTTGCTATGCGAAACCACAGCTATTCCTAAGCTATATGGCTCCTCGGGCTTTAGTTCAATGCTTTCCTTCCCCTCAAGGGTCAGATAGATCCCTTCTATCGGATTGCCCAACTCGGTTATCACCGAAAGCAGTGCATTAGAAAGCCTCCTGTCCTTCTTTACTTTATCGGCATGCTTATTGTCGGTCTTATCCGGGGAAATGGTATGGGCGGCCTTCAGGCGCTGCTCGAAGCTATCCGGAAGAGCAGATCTTGAATAACGCGATGCTAACCAACGACTAAACGTGCGCAGGTTTTGGTCGCTTAAAATATGCTTTGGTGCATGATCTAAAAGATCTTCTTTCTTGACTACAATCTTTTGGGTTTGGTCCAAGCTAAGGGCAAGCAGCGCACTATCGATCTCTTGTTCAATGTGCAAAATTCGGGCGTGTTGTCCCGACACATGTTTCCCAGACGTCCTCCCAGTTGTCAGCTTAATGCACTTGATGAGTTCTACGAATTGAGCGCCTTCTGCTGCCGTCTGCAAATCACAATCATGTGTTGCGACAAAGAGCAACGCATCAGTTTCATCTGAATTTACCCACCCTTTCTCAAGCGCAAGACCGGGTTCGACAAGCGAACCCTGCCTCCAAGGATGAAGTTTTCGAGGTGCTTCCGTGCTCACACGAAACTATCCAGAGGATCCTCCGGGAGCAAGTCATCCAACGAGTTCAAGGACTTCTTGCGCTGCTCGCTTTCGAGTGCCGCCTTCACCACCAAGTCGACAACACTTTGTGGGTTGGCACCTGCACTAATCATTTGCCAGAAAGTCTCGTCGGAAGGCCCGACTGGATAATCCAGATATATTGGCACCAAGTAGCCAAGGCTATCACTCAAACTTTTGGCAGCGACCATAAGCTGACCAATCTTTTGCTTATTTTCTTGCAGGGGTGCTTTCTTTCCACTCTGCCACGAATGCAAAGCTTGTCTTGAAACGCCAAAGGCAGCAGCCAATTGTTCAGTCGTCGCATGCAAGGAAGACCGAAGCGCCACTATATGTGAACCCCAAGACGGTTCGCTCAGTATCGGGGGGTGAACGACCTGAGATAACTGAGATGCTGTAGCGTTAACGTTGGTCGTGGCAGGAGCAAATACCGCGCTTGCAGTCCGCCGATCATCTAAGTCATAAGACGCACCCCACCGTCCGCTAGTTATTGCGGAGTGCGGGAGGATCAGAAACATTACTGCTGTCGCAGTATTTAAGCCCACTGTCTTAGGGCTTCCTGAGTCACTATATGTTTGAAACATTGCGAGAGATCTCCTTTCACACTTATAAGATATCGACCAACAGCGTCCATGTTTAAGGGCTCGCGTTTTTCATGCCCAGCGTCACTATCTATGACTGCGTGAGCACTTTTGATTCCCTTGTGGCGTGGAAGCAATTCCATGCCAAGAGGGATAAAGTCTGGAGGGAAGCCAATTTCTCCGGGCCTTCGTACGCACCTAAGAACCACTTTGTTATCGGCTGCAGTAATGAAAACATGCTCTGCCGATTGCTGCTCAAGTTGCCAATTTCGCTCTTGAGCCCAAGAATCCAGCCCGAGTAAAGATGGGGGCAAATAGTCGGCCAAAGTCTTGCCGGCTTTTTGATCAGGAACGATAGCGTCCAGCATCCGCATGCTCACCGATTCCATGTAATCCAAAGATACTTCGGCGTGCAGTTCGGCCAAAGCTGCCATGAAGCGTTCTTGGAAGGTCGAGTATTCCGGGTAGTTTGTTGTCTGGATCCAGAAGCGATCATTCTGGATCACGACCGCCCAATCTCTTGCAACATTGAGACAAGTTAACTGTCTTGGCGAAGGCAGCTCAATATTTTGGGCGTTGACCACTACCGAAATACTGGACTGCATCTCTCGCTGGTCCGGGTAGCCCAACTTCCGGAACCTCTCTTTGATCGCCGTACGCCGTGCATCGTCGTTCAGAGCAGCTATTGGGTTATGCCGAACTTGTGCCGCAGCAAAATATACCGGCGCACGCGTCAGTGGTTGCCCCATGAATAATTCTCCTCGCTCTGGAAGGGCAGTTTACACTTTGGATTACATGGGGCAAGTGAAGACGATCAAAAGGTATACGTTCCGATAGCGATCCAGAGCTCTATCGAAATCCCTACCAGAATGATATTATCAAATTATTAAAGGAGATTTGATAATGACCGCCACCGTTGTTGGATACGCCCGGGTCAGCAGCGCGGGCCAGTCGTTGGATATCCAGCTCGATAAGCTCAACGCCTACGGCTGTACAAGGGTCTTTGCCGAAAAGCGGTCCGGGAGGCAGGTAGACAGCCGCCCAGAGCTACAGGCGTGCCTACAATTCCTGCGGGAGGGGGATACGCTGGTCATATCTAGGCTAGACCGCATGGCCCGCTCTATTCTCGATCTTGCGAAGATTGCCGACCAGCTAAAAAAGAAGGGGGTCGCCCTTAAGGTATTGGATCAGGCGCTAGACACCGGCACCTCGGAGGGCAGACTGATGTTTAGTCTTCTGGCGAGCTTTGCGGAATTCGAGAACGACATCCGGGCCGAGCGCCAAGCAGATGGTATTGCCAAGGCGAAAGAAAAAGGGGTGAGCTTCGGTCGAAAACGTGCTCTAACAGCAGAGCAATGTCAGCGGATCAAAGTTCTTCGTGAGGAAGAGAAGTTCTCTGTTCCTCAGTTGGCGGAGCGATTTAATGTCGGGGTCGCAACTGTTTACCGCGCGCTTCAGGAGTCCGATTGAGTGCCTCAGCTCCAATTCGCCATAACTACCGTCAAATCTAATAGTTGAACTAATAGTCTTCTATTCATTGACACCGCATACAGTAGGTACCGCAGCAAGCGTCCGCAGTTTGAGTCCAAGTACGACTAAATTTGCGCCAAGGGGGGGGGGCCATGGAACACATTACAAAATGTTCTCGTGATCCGAACAGCAATATTTTGTCCTCAAATAAGCGCCTCGTGACATCGGTGCTTTCGTGTTTGATGCTGATGATGACGGCCGCATTTGTATATGCCTCATCGCAAGAGGCGAAAACTGAGATCTTACGGCCCGTTGCTTCATCCATCGCGAGGCCCCCCATTTCCAGCGACCTTACTCCCCAACAGGCATTGGTCATCGCGATTGACCACAATGATCTTACAGGCGTGACTACGGCATTGAAGGCTGGGGCAGACCCAAACGCGGTCACTAACAACAGTACACCGGTGATGGACGCAGCGTTCTCTGGGTACGTGGAGATCACGAAGATACTGCTAGCACACGGAGCTGATGTAAATTTTGCAAATATCTATGGCGTGACGCCGCTTCTAGCCGCCGCCGGAACGGGTCAAGCTGATACGGTTACATTACTAATTCAAGGCGGCGCCACAATCGAGTCGCGGGATTGGAAAGGGAACACACCTTTATTAAGCGCCGCCGAATCCGGCAGTGTGGAAACGGTAAAAGTACTTCTCGCGCACAACGCAGCTGTGAATGCGCGGAATCGAGATGGTGACTCTGCTCTTGATATAGCCAAGCACGACATAAGCGATCCGTATAGGACCGCTTTCGCTAATGGATACAAGGAAATTTTACAAATTTTGTCAGTTGGGGATTGCACAAAGCTAAACTGTACAGCTGTAAAAAATCCCCCAATTGGGCCAGTAAAGCCCCCGGTAGATCCCAATGCGCCACATGTTACCCCGCCGTCACTTGTGGAATGTGACTACAACGCCACACCGGCAATGGGAGATGCGGAATATGCATTTCCTGCAGATATGCCCCCGGTATCTGGCTCTCCAATACGCGTGACACTCAATACCCCCATCGTGGCGCAAGTTCGGGTATTGGCTATGAATAATGGAAATGTAATCGGAATTCAGAAAGGAGCGGGAGTCAATCAATTGCTCACCACATACTCCGGGACTGAATTTCGGTTTCGACCAGAACTCTGTGTCAATGGACTATGGCGTCCCATTACTAGCAGAATGGCTGTAACGGAGTCGGGCTACATGTGGACTACGTCCGCCAATCCCAATCCGACCGATGATTTTTTTACTCTCGCTGCAGCAGGAGAAACATTCCAACCAACGGCTTCCAACATCGGTCTTACGCTTGAGGTTCGATTTCCGATACCGCAAGTTAAGGTGTCAGTTACGGCTGAGCATAATTGCCACAATTATTGGGTCGCTGCCGAGGTGACTAATTATGGCAAGGTTTCGATTTCAACTCCGCAAGGCGCTTACCCGGCAAAAATAGTGTCGGTGGAAATGGTTTATGACGGCAACTTTATCGCTGGAAACGACAATCCATGGGACCCGTCGAACCCGACGAGGCTAAATGCATTCCCGTATTCCAGTCCTATCTCAAGCACGCTCAAAAATCAGTCCTATGCAGTCGTATCAGACCAGAACCGATCTGCAGGATTTGGTGTGAGCATATGTGGCGGCTTTGTTGTTAATGCGGCTGTTGAACTCGGTGACGGCAGAAAATACTACGGCCATGTGCACGCTGGATAGCAGGAAAGCGCCCATCATCTAGACGAGTGGGCTGTAGCACTCAGTCTTATTTGATCCATTGCACTCGCTCAATCAACCCTTGGCTCATCTGACAAAGAACTCAAAAAAAGTCAAAAAAAGACCAAACTTGCTTTGGCAATCGTAAACGTCGTTTTCAAAAATTACTTATCGGTTGAAATCATCGCTCGCTGCGATCTTGTCGTTTACCTTGGCCGACCAGTGATACTTTCCAACTGGTAGCGGCGGGAACACTCCAAAGTCTTTGGGGAAGGTGGCTGACGCCGCCCCACCGCTTCCCGAACGAATTGCGCGAATGATGCTCTTCCCGTTTGGCTCGACCACAATGAATGTGGCTTGATAAGGGGCGCCTTGATTCTTATCCCGCACCCACAATTGGGTTTGGCTATCGGTGGACTGCTGCCAATTACGACTCTGCGCGCCCGCCTTTCCAAAAGGGGCAATCGCTAAAGGCGCGGCTAATAAGGTAAGAAAAAAAGCCAAACGTTTCATCTCCCACCTCATAGACCAGTGTAATAGACCACGCAGCCTTTATCGTCGTATGAATCAAGAACAGTGTTACTAACGATCTTCTTTGCTTGATGATCCACGACCGAAGTAGCCATAGAAACTGCGTCTTCACTTGAAATGTCTGGATTAGCCGCTCGCACCATCCAAGTGCAAACGTTTCGTATCACATCCTTCGAAGCGGAACGCGGATCGTAATTAAACGATCTTTGCTTCACCTGACCGTCGATGGACTCTGCGTTCTTATCTGCAAGATCAAGTTCGGTCCAATCCTCAGAACCGACACCGCCGATGTCATTTACTTCGACTACCTTAAGATTGTCGGCCGCGAATTCATTGTAACGATGCGCAAAGTCCTTCGGCGATGGAAATGTAGTTGATGCATACGATTCTGACGCGGTTGAATGCCCACACCCAGCAACGGCGATAGCTGATAACGTTAGCAGAGTAAAAATTGATCGCTGGAGCATATTGTCCTCTTACGGTCGATGACTTAAATGTTGATATCCGATACGAGATTGCCTTTTCGCAAGTCAGCCATCATTCCAGCCAGCTGCCTTGGCGAACCAAGATCGCCGTTTTCAGCACAAACCACAGTGCTGGACGATTCGGGTGCGTAAACTCTTACCACCCGCTCTTCACCGGGCTGCATCTCGGCACCATACAGATCTAGTACTTGATCGACGGAATGAATGAGTCGATCATTGTTGTCAAAGCCGCCGCAACTCGCTTGCCCGACAGCTCGTGGCTCATCGGAAGAAATGTTTTTGATCGTACAATCGAATCCCGCGCCGCCTGAAAAGCTGCCTTGGTATTTACAGGATTCGAAGCGCGCTACACCAATAGAAATAAGGTGGGCGGCAAAGGCAGCGGTAGACTTAATGGTCCAATCAGGCATCTCGTTGCCATCAAGTAATCGCGATTGGTCGATGAATGACTTGCCCAACATCGGCATACTTGCAGGAGGCATTCGTTATCGAAAGCATGGCTACGGCTGTAAAGTATTTTTGCCGGACATTGCGATCGATTTCGACTTTGGCGACCAAGGGGAGTACGACGGGTTTGATCTATGGCGTCTACGCATCTTTGCCGGAGAACGACTTGTTGAATTTGGGATCTCATCCGCGAGCGAGCTTGATGGCCTATTCAACGAAGCCGTACGAACGGGTGCCCTAGTTCATTCCGAAGGCACGCAGTACTACCTTCGAAGCCGTCCTTTTGGGATCGATTGAATTGTTACCCAGATAAGGCGCCAATGTAGGTACCTGGACAAAGCTTACGCATTATTGGGATAACAAACCTTCCGCAACCTTATTCCACCGAGGTCGCAAAAATGTTTTTAGGTCTCGACGTCAAAGCTTGGCTAGGCCTAACCGTGCTAGGGGCCATTGTCTCGACAATAGGCTCTCTCCTTGGCATCGTCATTAAGGACTACTTCTTTGCCCGCTCATTCGAAAGGTGGAAGGAACACCACATTCTTGAACAGATCTACCAGAAGTATCGAGACCCACTACTTCTGTCAGCACGCGAGTTAGCGTCGCGCACCGCAGAGATATTAGATCACTTTCCAACCGTCTATCTCACCGAGAAAGTTCGTTTGTCACGGCCCCTAAAGCAGCTGGCGAATACTACAGATGACCCCTACTTTCGACACTACAAACTGGTGAGTACAGCGTACCGTCTTAGCGCTTTCTTGGCTTGGGTAGAGCTTTATCGGCAAGAGTTAACCTTCTTACATTACGACAGCAGCAAGCGCGCAAAAGACTTGGAGAGCGCAGTAGGTCTGATTAGAGGCGATCTCGCTGACGGTCAACTAAATCAAGCTGACGACTGGATCGAATGGCGAGATACCCTGATTTTTCGCGAAGAGCTACGAGCCATAGGGGAGTCCCTCATTTTGGAGCGCGGAGCCACGCGCACAGTCATGGGCTATGGATATTATTGCGGGCTCCTGGAGTCGGAGACTTCAAATAGCACACAACGTTGGTCAATGGTTGCGCTCAACTTCCTTCTTGAGCTAGAGAACACCGGCAAGGACTTTCGCCACACTCGTTTAAAGCGACTTTTTGTTCACCTTGTCGATCTAATGCGTCTTATCAAAGATAAGTCAGTCGACTCTCACTTGGATGAGACACACCTGCGTCTAAAGAACGAAATTTAACGTCTCGCTTCTTGATCCAATATCTTCGGTTAATTCAGGCGTCAGTGCGTCGGCAGGTTATCCACGTGCTCGGCGTAATACGTCACCGCATTCAGGACATGGCTAAGTTGTGCGCTCAAATCGATAAAGAACTCGCCGATCAGCACGCGGGGTAGAAGCAGCACGGCGTTGCTGTCGCCGGGTGTCGATGCGGTACCTGCGAGCTGGCCCATGAGTTGAAGTTTGTCGCGGATCGTTTGTAGATCCTCGTAGCAGTTTTGGGACAGCAGGTAGCCTGGGGGGTTGATCAGGTCGTGAATGTTGTTCATGGGCTTGCTCCATGGCGTTAAGTCACGCCACGTATTGCGCGTGGCGTGAAGGGTTGTTGCAGGAAAAATCCTGCACGTAGGTGCGGAAGGATCCGATTCCGTTTCTACGAAAACCCTGAGTGGCCCGACACCACGCAGTATGCGTGGCGGTGAAGCGTTACAAAAAATCGGCGTGGCGGGGGCACGCGCGTGCGTGCATGCCGTATGATCGGGAGAACCATGGTCAACTCTCTATTCAGTTGGTTGTGGCCAGCGGATCGTCTGAGCTCGAACTCCGGCGATCCGCGCTTCACTCATGTCGGGTGTGCCATGCGTCATCAATGGCAGATGGGCACACCCGACAACTGGACCATCGCATAAAGCGCGCGCCTAATCTGTAAGGGGACGCGGATTTCGTGTAGCCGATAACGCTGATGCGCAGGTTTTCGATTCAGCCGATGTCCGCGCTGGCCGCGCACCTTGGCGAGGAACATCACCGGCTACTTACACGCGTTGTTGCGGGATGCGCACCTGCACGCGAAGTCCGCGCCCAAACGGGGAATCCAGCAGTTCAACGTTCGCGTTATGCAGGCGCGCTGCACGCTGAACAATGGAGAGACCCAGGCCATAACCTTCTCCAAGGCTTCCAGCTTCCCGATGAAAGCGGGCGAATACTGCTTCGCGCCGTTCCAACGGAATACCTTCGCCATCGTCGATCACGTCGATGAGCGCGCCTGCGCCATCTTCGCTGATGGCCACTTGCACCTGGCCGCCGCTTGGGATGTGACGCAGCGCGTTTTCGATCAGATTACGAAGCAGCGCACCCAATGCGGCCTCATGCCCCTGCACCCAGACATGCTCAGCACAAAAGCCAACGCTCATATCGACGTTGCTGCTCGCTATCGTTGAAGCGAGTTCTTCGATGACATTGCCGGCCAGCGTCACAAGGTCGACCGGACGCATATCGCCCGCGGCGGATTCGATGCGCGCAAGCGCCAGCAATTGCTCAACGCGACGCGCGAGCTTCGCCAAGCTGTCGCGCGCGCCGTCCATCGCCTTGCGCGCGTCGCCGCCATCCAGGGTGGCTTCGGCATTGTCGATATTGACCATGGCCGAACTGATGGGCGTGCGCAGTTCATGCGCGACATCGGCGCTGAAACGGCGCTCGCGCTCCAACGCATCTTCCAGTGCCTTCAGCTGCGCGTTGAGTGCTTCGACCACGGGTTGCAGTTCGCGTGGGGGTTTATCCAGCTGCACTGGCGCGCGGCTTCCCGGCTCGCGCTTGCTCAATAGATCAGCCAGCTGTTGCAGCGGGCTGAGTCCATGTTTGATCGCCCAGCGCATCAGCACCGCGAGCAGCGGAAGCACGAACAACAACGGCGCGCCGTGTTCGATCCATAACGCGCGCACGATGTCGCGCCGACTGTCGTTGCGCTCACCGGTACGTATGATCAAATGACTTGCGTCCGCCGGTTGGGTGAACAAGCGCCATCGATGATGATCTTGTTGCACGTTGGTGTAACCGACCTCGCCCGCGCGCACCGGTGGTAGCGCCGCCAGGTTCATGGTCGACAGCAACAGATCGCCGGATTGATCGTAGACCTGGAAACCCACTTCGGCTTGATAGGTGCGCACGTTGGGAACATCCGACGACGATGGCACGATGATGCGATGCCGACCGTTGTTGGCGAGCGACGCATCGGCGCCGTTTTCAATCAGCACCTGCAGCGTTCGCGCATTTTGTGCGAGGCGACCATCGGCCAATTCCTGCAGCTCCTTGTCGCTCTTCATGAAGCTGTAGAACCCAAGAACGAGCAGGACGACCGTCAATATCCCCAAGACAAGGCGCAGCAGGCGCCAGGAAATACTTGCCGCTTTGGTCATGTCACGTTTCGCGCAATCATGTAACCGAAGCCGCGCACCGTGCGAATCGTGTTGAAGCCGACCTTGCGTCGCAGCCCGTGCACAAGCACTTCAAGCGCGCCGTCGCCGACATCGCGATCCAACCCATACAGGGCGTTTTTCAATTGCTCGCGTCGGACCAATCGGCCTGCGCGTTCCATCAGTGCCTGCAGCAGCGCAAACTCGCGCTTGGTCAATTCAACGGTCTCGCCCTGGTAGGTCAGCGACATCTGACCAAGGTCCAATTTCAACGCGCCCACCTCGATGCGATTGTCGGCCAGGCCATGCGCGCGCCGCGTCAACGAGCGGATACGCGCGGCAAGTTCGTCGACATGGAAAGGCTTGATCAGATAATCGTCGGCGCCGGCATCCAGCCCACTGATGCGCGCCGTCAATGCATCGCGCGCGCTCATGACCAGCACCGGCGTGCGGATATTCAAGCTTCGCGCTTCGCGCAGTACTTCAAGGCCATCTTTGCCGGGCAGACCCAGATCCAGCAGGATCAGGTCGGCGCTGTTGTCGCGCATGGCCTCCATCGCCGAACGTCCGTCCTGCAGCCAGGTCACTGCATAACCCAGCCGTTGCAGCGCACTGTCTATGGCAGCGCCGAGCTGAAGATCATCTTCAACGAGCGTGATATGCACAACGGACTCCGTGACGTTCGGCCCTCGCGCTCGGGCCGATCAAGCAGGTTTCTTTCACATGCCACGCTTGGCGTCAGCAAAGGCATGGGGTTATAGCCATCGCGGCCATTCTCCATCGCTGCGCTTGATGACGTCCAGTTGGCCATATCTGGAGGTTTCGCGCAGGCGCGGCGGCCGAACTATCCATAAGGAAAAACTAAGCCGGGCCGGACACACTCCGGCGCGATACGCCCCAAAGAAAGGGTCGGGCCGAAGCCTTCACCCAATTTAACGCCGTGCGGTGATCGCCCCGTACCTTCACATGGCACACTGCTTTTTCCATGACCGGCAGGAAAAATGAAATCGATACACACGCCACGCATCGACCTTCGGTATTGGGCTGCGATCGCACTCGCGAGCGTTTTTGGCACCAACATGGGCGATTTTTACGCGCATGAAAGTGGCCTGGGTATTGGCGCGGGGCTCGCGGTGCTGGCGTTACTCACGGCGGTGGTGTTCGGTGCCGAGCGTTTCGACGATGCGCGCCACGAGCTTTACTACTGGCTGGTCATCATCATCATCCGCACCGGCGCGACCAATATCGCGGACTTCCTTGCCTACCGCGTCCACATACCGGAACCGGCGCTTACGCTCGGCCTCGCCGCATTCATTGCGTTGTTCGGATGGTTAGGTGTCAAAGGTGCGCAAACCGCGCAAGGACTACCGCAAACCAATACCGCTTACTGGCTGGCTATGCTGGGTGCCGGCGTCTTCGGCACGGTGCTTGGCGACATTGTCGAGCATGCAATCGGCGAGGGCATCGCGGCGATCGTTCTGTTCGCCCTGTATGCGGTCACGCTTCGATCGGTTTGGCATCGCGCGGCGCGGCTTGTGCTGTTCTATTGGTTGACGGTGGCCGTTGCACGCACGGCGGGCACGGCTATTGGGGACTGGTTTGCCGAAAGCAAAGCTATCGGCTTGGGTCTACCGTTGTGTACGTTGCTGAGCGGTGTCGCATTCGCTGCGGTCATTCTGCTGTGGAAGCGTGCAGCAAAGCCGGGTGCCGCGCTTTCGGAAGCATAAATCGGCGTCGCTTACGTGCGGGCCACTAAGGCATCGACGTCAGCCATACGGGGCATGCCGCCGCGTGCACCCAGTTGCGTCACCGAGAGCGCCGCCGCGGCACACGCTTTACGTACCGCGTTCGGCAACCCTTCGCGGAGAAAGACCGCGAATGCTGCGTTGAACGTATCGCCGGCACCGGTGCTGTCCACGGCATGTACTTCAAAACCCGGTTGGCGCATCGGTTCACCTTCGTCGCGAAACCACGCGCCTTCGGCACCGCGCGTCATCACCACCGGGCACGGCGCGCGACGCATCAGGCGTAGAAAGTCTTCAGATGCATCCGCACCGAGCAGCGTGGCAAGTTCGTGCTGGTTGGGCGTGATGTAGCGTGCAAGACGTAACCATTCGAGCGGCAACGGCTGCGCGGGTGCGGGGTTGAGAATGACCGGCACGTGTTCGGCATGCGCCAGCCGCAAGGTGGCTTCCACCGTTTGCAGCGGAATCTCCATCTGCACAAGGACGGCGTCGGCTTGCGTGATGAGATGCCGGGCTGTTTCCACGTGCGAGGGCATGAGCCGCGCATTGGCGCCGGGCACGACCACGATTTCATTCTCGCCACCCGCTACCGTGATGGATGCGGTGCCACTGCTGCAGTTGCCGATGCGCGCGAGGTGCTGGATATCGACGCCTTCCTGCGCGAGCCCTTCGCGCAGCGGCTCGGCGAAGGCGTCGTCGCCGACCGCGCCGACCATGTGCACCTGCGCGCCGAGTCGCGCGGCCGCGACAGCCTGATTGCCACCCTTACCGCCATGCACGGTGAGAAACCGTTCCCCAAGCAAGGTTTCACCCGGCGCCGGAAAGCGCGGCGCCAGGGTGACGAGATCCATATTGATGCTGCCGACGATCACCAGGCGCGTCATGAAAACGCTCGCAAAGGAAAGAATCGATGAGACATTGCAGAGCGTAAAGGTACGCGCGTGCCTGCGGTAGTTCCTCGCGGGCATGTGCCGGCGTGTTGCCGGCACATCGTACGGAATGCGTGATCAGTTGCCGCCGTTGCTCGAACCGTTGTCGGTTCCACCGCCCGCGCCGTGTCCGTTCTGCCAGCGGTTCTTCATGTTCTGCTTCATGGTGGCGTATTGCGTTTGCTGCGCAGGCGTGAGCACGGCGTTGATTTGCGAATCCGCATCCTGCTGGATGGAACGCATCTTGGCGCGACGATCCTGCGCGGAAAGCGAGCTGTCGCTGCGCGCGGCTTGCGCCTGCTGTTGGCGGTTCTGCAGGATCGAGGTGATCTTGGTGGTCTGGTCGTCGCTCAGACCCAGATGCTTGGCGAGCCGCGCGGCTTGTTTCTGCGGGTCCGGTGCCGCGTGCTGGCGCATGGCGGGGGCGGCGCTGTCGGAGTTGGCCGGTGCGCTGCTGTCCTGCGCGAACACCATCGGGGCAACACTCGCGATACCGAGCGCCAGGCCCAGCAGGGCAAAACGCGAGGCGAATCTGTTCATGGGTCTCTCCTTGGTGTGGGCCATCGGTCGACGGCCGGCAATGAAAGGAAACGACAAACCCGGTCGCGCCGTTTACCTGTCGCGCGGGCCAGACGCACGATTAGGGCCCTCTCAACCTTTCGCAACCTTGAAAGCATCGGCTGCGGCCCCGACGCTGAACACTTTCCGCCCTGGAGCCGACCATGATCGAGCTGCATTACTGGCCTACGCCGAATGGCCACAAGATTACGTTGTTTCTGGAGGAATCCGGTCTGCCCTACACCATCAAGCCGGTGAACATCGGCAAGGGCGAACAATTCGAACCGGCGTTCCTCAAGCTCTCGCCCAACAATCGCATGCCGGCCATCGTCGACCTGGAGCCGGCCGGCGGTGGCGAGCCGATCAGTGTGTTCGAATCCGGCGCGATCCTTCAGTACCTCGCCGAAAAGACGGGGCGTTTTATCCCTAAGGATCTGCGCGGACGCACCACGGTGATGCAGTGGGTGTTCTGGCAGGTGGGCGGCCTGGGTCCGATGCTGGGACAGAACCATCACTTCAACCGTTACGCGCCGGAGAAGATTCCGTATGCGATCGATCGCTATATGCGCGAAACGCATCGTTTGTATGGCGTGCTGGACAAGCGCCTGGACGGGCGCCACTTCATCGCCGGCAGCGACTACACGATCGCGGATATGGCGGCATACCCATGGATCGTGCCGTATGAAAATCAGGGCATGACGCTCGATGATTTTCCGCACCTCAAGCGCTGGTTCGAACACATCCGCGAACGTGCGGCGACGCGACGGGCGTATGCGATTGC
Organism: Dyella monticola; assembly: GCF_003363155.1. GTDB lineage: Bacteria > Pseudomonadota > Gammaproteobacteria > Xanthomonadales > Rhodanobacteraceae > Dyella_B > Dyella_B monticola. Next base: position 86,149 of record NZ_QRBE01000005.1, read on the forward strand.
GGACACGATTGAAGGCAGGACCGATTTGCGGACGGATGAAGAGGCGCGGCGGCATTTGTTTGGGCGGTGAAGCTCGAACGTGCACCCTATTTGTTCGAAGCGCAAAGCAAGCTCCTTCCCTGCAAGCAGGGGAGGGAGTCGTTACCGGTATGCGGTAATCCAACAAAAAAAGCCCGCCGTTCGGCGGGCTTTTTCATGCATGCGCTTTCAATGCGCCCGGCCCACGCCGGAATCACCTTGCAGCAGCGGCGGCGGCGCGCCGGCCACGGCGAGCAGGGATTGCGCATAGCCATCTTCCATCGTCACCGTGGAAACCTCGTCCCACGAAAAGAACGAAGGCTCGCACAGCCACTCCGCATCGGGCGTGATCTCCTGCAGGTTGAAGCCATCCTCTTCCACGCTGATCAAGCGACCGATGTAGCACACTTCCGATTCGTCCTCGCTGTCCACGTGGACGCCAATCACCGGCGCCATCGTGCTCGCCGCTTGCACGACGTCGCGGATGCCGTCCAGTGGGAAGGTGCGCGGCAGGCGTGGCACCAGGTTCTTGAGCACGAGTGCCTTTTCCATGAACAGGCTATGTTTGTCCGGTGTTTCCAGCTCGGTGATGTCGCGATGGCGCATCACATACATGCCGTCATAGGTGACGCCGTCACCCACGACCCATAACAGGAAAAATTCCCGGCCCACACTGCCGACATAACCGCAGAAGCTGCCGTGTTCCAGTTCAGCGCGCCATAACCGCACCAGCTGCTGCTTTTGTTGCGCTTCGCGGAGCTGCGCACGCGGGCCGGTGGCCTTAAGTTCAATGATCGTACCCATGGCGAATATTTTACCAGAGGGGGGTCCGGCCGCTTGTTTACGGACCGCTAAAACCCCCCATTCATAAGGAGATAACAAATAAATACAATAAGTTACACAGTAATGGCAGCTCAGAGGATATAGCGGCTCAAATCCTCGTCGCGGACCAGGCTGCCCAGGTTGTTATCGACGTATTCGGCGCTGATAACGTATTTTTCGCCGGATTTGTCCGCAGCTTCGTAGGAAATCTTCTCCAGAAGCCGTTCCATCACCGTATGCAGGCGGCGGGCGCCGATGTTTTCGGTGCGCTCGTTCACCTGATAGGCCACCTCGGCCAGGCGGTCGATGCCGGTTTCGTCGAACGTGACGCTTACGCCCTCGGTGCCGAGCAAGGCCACGTACTGCTTGGTCAGCGCGTTGTGCGGCTCGCGCAGGATGCGTTTGAAATCGCCGACCGACAGCGCGGACAGCTCCACGCGGATCGGCAGGCGGCCCTGCAGTTCCGGAATCAGGTCCGACGGCTTGGCCAGCGAGAACGCGCCCGAGGCGATGAAGAGCATGTGATCGGTTTTGATCGGACCGTACTTGGTGGATACGGTGGAGCCTTCCACCAGCGGCAGCAGGTCACGCTGCACACCCTCGCGGCTCACGCCCGCGCCACCCCATTCGGAGCGCTGCGCGACCTTGTCGATTTCGTCGATGAAGATGATGCCATTCTGCTCCGCCGCTTCCATCGCCAGCGTGCGGATCTCCTCATCGTTGAGCAGCTTGGCGGCTTCTTCCTCGATCAACAGCGGACGCGCCGCCTTGATCGCCAGCTTGCGCTTCTGCGTGCGCGCGCCGCCGAGATTCTGGAACATCTGGCGCAATTGCTGGCCCATTTCTTCCATGCCGGGCGGTGACATGATTTCCACGCCGACGTTCATCGCGACGTCGAGCTCGATTTCGCGATCGTCCAGCGCGCCTTCGCGCAACTGCTTGCGCAGCTTCTGGCGCGTGTCGCTTTCCAGCGACGCGGCCGGTGCGGGGTCGTGCGTCCAGTCGGTCGGCGACATGCGGCGCGGCAAGAGCGCATCCAGCAGGCGGTCTTCGGCGCGGTCTTCGGCCTGCGAACGCACGCGCTTCATGGCCTGCTCGCGGGTGAGCTTGTACGCCACGTCGGCCAGATCGCGCACGATCGATTCCACATCCTTGCCCACGTAACCGACCTCGGTGAACTTGGTCGCTTCCACTTTCACGAACGGCGCATTGGCCAGCGTGGCGAGGCGTCGGGCGATTTCGGTCTTGCCGACGCCGGTGGGGCCGATCATCAGGATGTTCTTGGGCGTTACTTCTTCGCGCAGCGCCGGCTCCAGCTGCATGCGCCGCCAGCGGTTGCGCAACGCGATGGCGACGGCGCGTTTGGCGTCATGCTGGCCGATGATGTAGCGGTCGAGTTCGTTGACGATTTCGCGAGGAGTGAGTTCGGACATGGGTAGGAAACCTTGAGAACGAGGGAGCGTGAAAAGGGGCGGAAGGGATACGTTCCCGCGTCGTCAAAGCTCTTCGATCGTGGTGTTGTGATTGGTATAGATGCAGATGTCGCCGGCGATTTTCAGCGCGCGCTCGACAATGGCGTGTGCATCCAGATCGGTGTTTTCCATCAGCGCGAGCGCGGCCGATTGCGCGTACGGGCCACCGGAACCGATCGCGATCAGGCCGTGCTCGGGTTCGAGCACGTCGCCGTTGCCGGAGATCAGCAGCGAGGCGTCTTTGTCGGCCACCGCCAGCATCGCTTCGAGCCGGCCCAGGCGGCGATCGGTGCGCCATTCCTTGGCCATCTCCACGGCCGAGCGGGTGAGGTTGCCGCTGTGCTTGTCCAGCTTCTGCTCGAACAATTCGAACAGCGTGAACGCATCAGCAGTGGCGCCGGCGAAGCCCGCCAGCACGTCACCCTTGCCCAGGCGCCGGATCTTGCGTGCGTTAGCCTTCATCACCGTATTGCCGAGCGTGACCTGGCCGTCGCCGCCGATCACGACGCGACCGTGCCGGCGCACCGAAACGATGGTGGTGGCGTGGAAGGACTCCATGGACATCTCCGAATCAAGCCAAGACCGCAAAGGTGGGGCCGGCAGGCGGGAATCCAAGCCGTTCGCAGGGTTATGGACCGGCTAGGTCAATGGCGTTGCCACAGCAGCACCGCACCGGCGGCCGCGATGCTCCAGACCAGCAAGGCCGCCAGCAAGGCCGGCACAAGGCGCAGGCGGTCGGCCAGCCAGTAAAGGCTGATCAGATATGCCAGATAGGGCACCACCGCCCACATGCCGAAAACGATGGTGGCCTTCAGATCGGCCGTGCCGCGCTCGCTGCCCACGATGTAGTGCGCCATCAGCGCGAAGGTGGGAAACAGCGGCAGCAATCCGGTGATGTAGTAATTGCGCGTGCGCGCCAGCAGCCCGATCAACAGCACCATCAAGGCACCGATGAACGCTTTGGCGAAGAGATTCATTATTTGCGCCGCGCACGCGGATGCGCGGCGTCGTACACCTTGGCCAGATGCTGAAAATCCAGGTGCGTGTAGATTTGCGTGGTGGCGATGTCGGCGTGACCCAGGAGCTCCTGCACCGCGCGCAGGTCGCCGGACGATTCCAGCATGTGGCTGGCGAAGGTATGCCGCAGCAAATGCGGATGCACATGCTTGGCGAAGCCTTGCCGCAGCGCCAGCGTTTTCATCCGCGCCTGCACGGTGCGCGGACTGATCGGCGCGCCGTTGCGACCGCGAAACACCGGTGATTCGGGCGCGTGGCCTTCCGCCTGCGCCAGCGCGCGCAGGGCGGCAATCGCATGCCGGCCGACCGGAACGATGCGGGTCTTGCTGCCCTTGCCCAGCACGCGTACTTCGCCGCTCTCCAGATCCAGGTCCAACCAATGCAAGCCGGTCAATTCGGACAAGCGCAAACCGGAGGAATAGAACAGCTCGAGCATGGCGCGATCGCGCACGCCCAGCGCATCGTCGTTGCCGTCGCCTTCCACCAAGGCGGTGGCTTCGTCCACATCCAGCACCACCGGCAATTTGCGATGCACCTTCGGCCCGCGCACGCCGGCGAGTGGATCATGCGAGAGCATGCCTTCGCGCGTGAGTTGCCGGAACAAACTGCGGCAGGACGAAAGCAGCCGCTGCAGACTTTTGGGCGAAAGCCCCGCGCGATGCTCAGCGGCCACGAAGCCGCGCATGCGATGCGGTTGCAGCGCATCGAACGCGGTGATGTTCTGCGTCTGCATGTAACCTAAGAGCTTGGCCAGATCGCGTCGATAACCATCGACCGTATGCGGTGATGCCTTGCGCTCGCTGCGCAATCGCGCAAGCCATGCATCCACCTGGCCTTGTGCGTCCATCGCTACGCTCAAGCGCCGTCCTGCATGCGTGCCAGGGCGGCGGTGACGGAAGCGGCGATCATCTTCAGAAAGACCGTGCCCATGCCGGGCTGGAAATGATCCTGATCGCGGCTGCCCAGCGCCAGTAAACCGAACTCGCCCAGCGGCAACAGTGCCGCCGATTTGATGTGGTCGGCCTGCGCACCGAACAAACGGTGCAGGCGGTCGGCCGAAAGCCGTCCGGAAATCGGCTCGTGATGCGCCAGGAAATCCGTAAACTCCGGCATGGCGGCGCGGCCATTCGGCTCAAGCATCAACCAGTCGGCTGGCGGCAAGGTCAGCGGCCCGAACAGCACCAGGCGAACCTGATCGGCGTCGAAATCTTCCGACAGCCGTGTCACCACGCTGCGCGCGGCCACCGACGGTGTGTTGGCACGTAGCACCGCGACGTTGAGCTCATGCACGCGCTGCATCAGCCGTTCGTTTTCCTCGGCGATGGTTGCCAGTTCGGCGAGCTTGCGTTCCAGCTCGGTGTTCTTGTCGCGCAAGGCCTGCAGCTGATAGGCCGCCAGCGATGCCACGGCGCCCTGTTCGCGCGGCAAGGTCAGCAGTGTGGCCAGGTCGGGGTAATCGCTGAGAAAACCAGGATGCCGGCGCAGGAAAGCGGCGACGTCGCTGGCTTTGATGGTTTCTTCGAGCAGGGCGTTGGTCATGCACGGAACCTCGTTGAACGCTGGCCTTCGGCCCGAGTGTGCGATGGACGGGCCCTCGCATCAATCACCAAGCCATTCACCTTCAAAAACAAACGTGGCCGGCCCGGTCATCCACAGCCGCTCTCCGGGTCCGGCCCATGCGATGTGCAGCGTGCCGCCGGGAAGATCGACTTGCACCTGTTCGTCCACTTCGCCGCGTTGCCGCAATACCGCCATGGCCGCGCAGGCGCCGGTGCCACAGGCCAGTGTCCAGCCGGCGCCGCGCTCGTGCACGCGCAGCCGGATGTGCTGCGGATCGAGTTTCTGCACGAAGCCGGCGTTGGCGCCTTCGGGAAACTGGGGGTGATCTGTGAGTGCCGGGCCCAGCTGCATGAGCTCGGGCGCGAGCAGATCATCCACCACCACCACCGCGTGCGGGTTGCCCATGGAGACGGCGCCGATCTGCAGGCGGTGACCGGCCACATCCAGCGCGTAATGATGTTCCGCATGCGGCGCGAGGAAGGGAATGCGCGCCGGCTGGAAGACCGGTTCGCCCATGTCCACCGTGACGCGCTGCGCATCGACCATGCGCACCGCCACCGGGCCGGACGGGCTCTGGATCTGCACCGTATCGCCGATCGCCAGCGCGCCAGCGCGCAGCAGCCACGCCGCCACGCAGCGCACGCCGTTGCCGCACTGGCCTGAAGGCGAGCCATCGGCGTTCCAGATGCCGTAATAAAACGCGCTGGAACCATCGCGCGCCGGTTCCACGCTCAAAAGCTGGTCGAAGCCGATGCCGGTGTGGCGATGGGCCATCGCGCGAACGGTGGCTGGATTGAGCGCGAGCGCGCCAGCGCGACTGTCGATCACGGCAAAGTCGTTGCCGCTGCCGTGCATCTTGGTGAAGCGCAGCTTCATGCGGCCAGTCGCGCCATCAGTTTCCGCTCAGCGGCGTGGTGACCACGCCGCTGGCGCTGGCCGGCGCTTGCGCCGTGCTTACATGCGCCGGTGCCGGCGCATGGACCGGCGCAGGCCTGGGCGTAGGCGACGGGTAGTACAACGGCCCTTTGTTGCCGCAGCCGGCGATCGCGGCGAAGGCGAGGCAGGTCGGCAGCAGCAGAATCGTTCGGCGCATGAGCAATCCCTCGGAAAACGCGGGCAGTATAGCCAAGCCGCGCCACGCGCATCGTTGCAGCCGCCGGCAAAAGCGACGGTGCGCGCGTCAGGCGGGCGCGGTCGGTGCTCGGAATTCTCATGCACGCCTCGGTACACTCCCCGCCTGCGCGCACGCTCGCAACGTTTTCTGCTGGCAGCTCTTATCATGTGCGCCCCGCAACGGAATGCGAAATGTCGGAGTGCCCGCGATGAACTGGAACGACCTGCTACGTCTGCCCACGACCTTGCTCGCCATCGTGGCCGGCGTCTTGTTGCTGCTTGCCCTGGCCCAATTGCTGGCCGCGCGCCAGCACGTGCGCGAGCGTCGGCATGTCACTGCGGCTGGGCATACGCTGCTTTTGCTGGTGTTCTTCGTGCTCGCGGTAGTGCTGGGCGGCACGGCGATGTCGCTGCGCGGCTATCGTTTCCTTGGTGAAGAGGCGCCGGTGGTGCAGATCGATGCGCAGATTCTTTCGCCGCAGCGCTGGGCGCTTACGCTCACCTGGCCCGATGGCGTGACGCGCAAGGTGATGCTGGCCGGAGACGATTTTCAGGTCGACGCCGTGGTGCTGAAATGGAAACTTCCGGCCATGCTCGCCGGTTTGCCGCCCCTTTATCGACTCGATCGCATCAGCGGCCGCTATGACGATGCCACTGCGGAGATGACGGCGCCGCGCACCGTGATCGACTTCAGACAAGCGGGCACGGACGATCTCATCGACCTGAAAAAGCAGATGCCTCGCTGGTTTCCCGAAGTGGATACGGTGTTCGGCAGCGCCGCCTTCCTGCCGCTGGTGGACGGCGGCCACTACAGCGTGAGCCTGATGCGCACCGGCGCACTGGTGGCACGTCCGGATGAGGCTACGCAGCAGCGCATCAGCCAACCGTTGGGCGAATGACGTTGATCTATTCCCGATTCGTAGCCGTGGCGGCAGCCCTGAACGTAAAAAATCTTGGGATGTTTCCCGTCATGGGGCAGTGCTAGATTCTCGCCACCATCAACCTGCTCCGCAGACCAAAGGGGAACATGCATGAAGCGTTTCGCATCCGTTGCGATGCTGGCCGGCCTTGCCTTCGTTGCCGGCAGTGCCATGGCGCAGCAACAGCCCGTTCACGACGTCAGCGCCAAGCACCATCCGAACCTGTCTCGTGCCCAACGCCAGGCTGACATGGCTTACAAGAGCATCGTCGCCGCGCAAGACGCCAACGAGTTCGACCTGGGCGGCCACGCTGCCAAGGCGAAGGAACTGCTCGATCAGGCCAATCAGGAGCTCAAGCAGGCGGCCGAATTCGCCAATCATCACTAAGCGCCCCCGATCAGCGCAGCAAGGGCCTCCTTCTGGGGAGGCCCTTTTTATGGCTCAATCCAACGTCTTCGCGTAGCAGAACGCATCCGAGCCATCCTCGTAGAACCGCTTCTTCACCGGCCCCAGGCGTTCATAGCCCAACCGCTCATACAGGCGGATGGCACTGTGATTGTCGGTGCGCACTTCCAGCCGCAGCATGTGGCAATGGCGTTGGCGCGCGGTCGCTTCAGCCGCTTCGATCAAGGCGGTGCCCACGCCCTTGCCGCGCGCCTGGGGCAGGCTGGCGATCGAATACAGCCGCGCCACGCGGCTTCCCTTGCGAAAAAAAACCATCGCCGTGCCGAGGAAACGGCGGCGATTGGCGCTGGCCACCAGGACGCGTGCCGAATCGCTGTCCAGGTGACGGCGAAACTGCGCGCGGCTGATCTGGTCGCTGTCGAACGTGGCCTGTTCCAGCGCAACCAGGTCATCCAGATCGGAAAGTTCAGCGCGACGCACCCGCACGGCGGCGGTGGCAGGCGTCAGGGTCATCAGCGGTACTCGGCAGGTGCAGGGGGCAGGGATTCGAGCAAGCGCGGCACTCTAGTGCACCGGGCGCCGGAAATCATCTGCTACTCGCTTACCCCTGCATTTAGGCATGCTTCATGCCGCACCCTTGTGCGCGCCGCCAAGCTGAAAGACACTGCCGCCTTGCGCTGCGCCGCCTCGTTTCCCCACGCGACGACGTCCTTGCCCGCTGGTCAAACTGAGGTGTCATGACCCGACTCGTCATCGTCGTCGAGAAAGCTTCCGATTGGGGCTCCTACTATCCGTCCGTCGACGTGGTCACCGCCATGGATTACCTGCGTGAGCCGGTAGGCGGCGACGACGAGCGCACGCAGGTGATCAACCTCTGCCGCAGCTACAAATACCTGGGCACCGGCTACTACGTGTCGCTGCTGGCCGAGGCGCGTGGACACCGTGTGATGCCTTCGGTGCGCACGATAAACGATCTGCGCCGCCGCTCGTTGTATGGCATTGCCATCGATGACCTGAACGCCAAGCTCACGAATTTCCTGCCCGCAGGCGGGCGCGATACCACCGACTTCGGCACGCTCGTCTACTTCGGCGAAACCGCTTACCCCGCGCTGCAGGACTTGGCGCGGCAAGTGTTCGAAATGTTTCCCTGTCCGCTGCTGCGCATCGAATTCGAGCGTGAACGCGTCTGGCAGATTTCGTCGATCAAGCCCGTGGGCCTGCACACGCTCGATGATGCGCAGGAAGACGCCTTCGCCGCCGAGCTCGACCGCTTTTCCAAGAAGCTGTGGCGCAAGCCTCGTACAAGACGCTTGTATCGCTATGACCTGGCCATGCTGGTCGACCAGAACGAAGCCATGCCGCCGTCGAACAAGAAGGCGCTCAAATCCTTCATCACGGCTGGCAAGGAACTGGGCATCGAAGTCGATCCGATCGGCAAGAACGACTATCAGCGCCTGGCCGAATACGACGGCCTGTTCATCCGCGAAACCACCGCCAGCGACAACCACACCTACAGCTTCGCGCATCGCGCCGAACGCGAAGGCATGGTGGTGATGGATGATCCCAGTTCGATCCTTCGCTGTACGAACAAGATCTTCCTCAACGACTTGATGGTATCGCGCAAACTCGCCGTGCCGCGCACGGAGATTCTGTATCGCGACGACACCAAGGGCTTGAAAGACGTCGCCGGCAAGCTCGGCTATCCGCTGGTGCTGAAAATTCCGGATGGATCATTTTCGCGCGGCGTGGTGAAAGTACAGAGCGAAGGTGAGCTGGAAAAAGCCACCGGCGAATTGTTCCAGCACAGCGCACTGCTGCTGGTGCAGGAATTCGTTTCCACCGAATTCGATTGGCGCATCGGTGTGCTTAACCGCGAGCCGTTGTACGCGTGCAAGTACTACATGTCGCGCGGCCACTGGCAGATCTACAACCATGGCGCGAAGGGCGCGGCGAAAACGGGCAATTCCGAAACCATCCCGATTCGCGACGCACCACCCGAGGTGGTGAAGCTTGCCCTCAAGGCCACCAATGCGATCGGCGATGGCCTTTACGGTGTCGACCTCAAACAGATCGGCGACAAGGCGGTCATCATCGAAGTGAACGACAATCCGTCCATCGATGCCGGCGTGGAAGACGCTTATCTCGGCGAGGACCTCTATCGCCGCATCATGCAGGAGTTTTTGCGGCGCATGGAACGCAAGCGCATGGGCATCAACGCGTAGGGCTATTCCGGCCACCCTTCCCTGGGCGAACCGGAATCGCGTGCGCGCTCCCTCGCGCTGACCATTGGCCGCGACCACTCCCTTTCAGCCTTCGGTCTACCCTTGATGCGGCACTCCGGCCGCAACGGCTCCACTGCCAAGCGGAATGCGGAAATCAGTTCCAGATCAACTGCGAGGCGCTGCGACGGCGCGGTTTGCACAGGCTCAGCAACTGCTTGGGCAAGCCCGGTTCCAGCGTGAGCGCCACCGCCAGCGGCGCGACGAACAGCCAGAAAAACGGTGTCCAGCCCAGCCATTGGGTATGCGCGGGCACCAAGGTGCTCGCCAACAAGGCGCCACCGGCCAGTAACCACAACAACGACAGCGCCAACAGCCGTGCGCGGTGGTCGGATTTGTCTGCGTGAGTACGCATGGAACACTCCCTGGGGGCGATGGGCAAAGCGTGCCGGTCGCCGATCTCATAGGCTGCGATTGGTCGGCGCGACCGCGCGTGCCCGACCGAGGCCGGCGAGCAAAGCGCTTACAATGGCAGGCTACGCAGGAGCACCCGCATGTCCCACCCCTTGCAGTTCGCCGTCTTCGGCCATCCCATCGCGCATAGCGTGTCGCCGCAGATTCACCAGGCCTTTGCACAACAGTTCGGCATTGCCCTCGACTACCGCGCCATCGATGCCGCACCCGATGCGTTTGTCGACGCGATCGGCCATTTCTTCCACGAAGAACAGGGCCGCGGTGCCAACGTCACCATGCCCCACAAAGCGGCTGCGTTTGCGCTGGCGGACGAACGCACGCCGGCAGCGGCACGCGCGGGCACCGCCAATGTGCTCACGCGCCTTCCAAATGGACGTCTATCTGCCCACAACACTGACGGCGCGGCGATGGTGCGCGATCTCACCGACCGTCACGGTCTCGATCTGCGCGGCCACGACGCGCTGCTGCTGGGCGCTGGCGGCGCAGCGTGCGCCGTGGCGTGGTCGCTGATCGATGCAGGCGTGCAGACGCTCACCATCGTCAACCGTTCGCCCGAATCGGCCGACGCGCTCGCCGATGCCATCGGCGAGCCGGCGCGCGCGCGCACGCGCTACTGGGAGGATCTGGCCGGCATCGGCAGTTTCGATCTCATCGTCAACGCTACCTCCGCAGGCACGCTCGGGCATGCGCTCAACTTGCCGTTCTCGCTGGCGGCATCGCGTGCCACCTGTTACGACCTGGGTTACGGCAAGTCCGCGTTCGGCTTCCTTGCCTGGGCGCGCGTCGCCGGTGCGCGCTATGCGTACGATGGTTTAGGCATGCTGGTGGAGCAGGCCGCCGATGCGTTCGAGCTGTGGCATGGCAGGCGGCCGGATACGGAGCCCGTCTATCAATCGCTGTGCGTGCAAATGGCGTGAAAACAGCACTGCCATGCAGAAACGGTTGCGGTGCATGTTGCATTGCGCCGTCGATCAGTTCGCCCATTCCGGGGATGCCGCAAGGCAAACCTGCAGGGGTGCGTTGCGTGCAACTTACACACGACAACGGCTGCGCCATCTTCGATGATCCACGTCGTCCGGCGGTATGCGCCAGCCTGCAAGCGGAACCTGTCATGTGTGGTAATGACCGCCACCACGCGTTGCGTTGGCTGGCTCAACTGGAGGGCGCCACGTGCGCCTCGTGAGGTGTGCTGCAACGCACATGGCATGCCTCTGCATTTGGCCTTTTTAAACGCTCAGCCATGCTAGCTTGATCGGACAGGGGGCATCTAGCATTGGGGAGTGTTGTGCAATGGTGCCGAAGCGGGGTTTTCATCACGGCCTGGCCATCGCCGGGTTTTTGTTGCTGAGTTTGGCCGGTGTAGCGCAGGGGGCGCCGGATAACAGTCCAGTCGGTTCGGGCAATGTCACCGTCGCCGACCCCACCGTTCCCAGGCCACCGGGCCAGCCCTGTGTGGTGCAGCTTTTCAGCAATGACACATTCAATGACTACAGCCCGCGGCCATTCAATTACACGCCGCCATCAGGCTGTGGCACGCATTGGTCGAAAGTAGTGCTGGAAGGTGATTTCTCGATCACCTCCGGCGTGCAGTACGACCGTACCGCGACCATCTTTCTTGCCGGTGTGAATCTTTATTTCGGCACCACGCAGGAGCCAACGGAAACCGCAGGGCGAAGCTGGCATGTGGAGCGCGATCTCACCGATTACACCGCTTTGTTCCGCAATGCGGGCGCAGGCCAGGTGTTCATCGGCAATATCGTCAACAGCACCTACACCGGCGTAATTCACGGCAGTGCGCGTTTGCTGTTCTACCCCGCTTCCGTCGTGGCGCCCGCTGCGAACGCGCCGGACGCGGTGTACCCACTGGGCAGCGATCCGGTCGGTAGTACCGTTACGTTGAACGACAGCAGTAGTCAGATGGCGGCAACGCTGACGCTGCCACGCAACGTCGAACGTGCGTACCTGGACGTCTTCACGCAGAGCCAGAGCAACGATGAGTTCTGGTACACCTGCGTGCCGGATCCGTACGCTTCGGAGACCGAAGAATGCGGCGGCGGCAATTTCCGTGAAGCGGAAATCAGCATCGATGGACAGCCGGCAGGCGTGGCCCCGGTGTATCCGTGGATCTACACCGGCGGCATCGATCTGTTTATCTGGAAACCGACGCCTGGCGTGCAGACGCTCAACTTCATGCCCTATCGGGTCGACCTCACGCCGTTCGCGGGCATCCTCAGCAACGGTTCGCCACATACGGTCGCGGTGAGCGTCGAGGGCGCCAACAGCTACTTCTCCGCCACCGCAAGCCTCCTGGTTTACGAGGACAAGGGTGCGCACCAAGTGAGCGGCGCGCTGGTGCAGAATACGCTGGCGAATCAGCCGCCGACGCCCACCATCGGCAGCACGCTGACGCAGGATTCGTCCGGTAACGTCACCGGCGCCATCACCACCGATCTGAGCCGCCACTTCGCGATCGAGGGTTACGTAAACACCTCGCACGGCCGCGTCGACACCACGGTGAACCAGACGGTGAGCTTCGCCGACACGCAAACCTTCGACATCACCTCCGCCGATTACCAACAGATCAGCAACCAGCTCACCAAGGTGGATGGCTACAGCCGCAGCATGATCGGCAAGCAGCTGAGCGGCGAGTTCAAGGCGAGCTTCCGCTATCCGCTCAACGTGGCTGTCAACGAGACCATCGAAACGAATGGCGGCTACTCCATTCTCACCGCCATCAAGCAGGGCTATGACCAGCATACCGGCTTGAGCGTGGGCGGCTTCCCGCTGTACTCGGCCGATGTGCACAACCATGTGCAAGGCTCCGACACGCTGGTGCTGGACAGCAACTTCGACATCCTCAGCCACAGCGGCCAACAGACGACGCAAACCTTTACGTTTGGCGATTCGCTGGGCGGCTGCTACAGCGGCAGCGTGAGCTCGGCCAATAACGTGGTGACGGCCTATAGCACCGGCCAGGCCTGCCCGGGCCACCGCAACCGCGTGTACTGGTTCACGCATCCGGATGGCTCGCCCTATCAGGGCGATACCCTGCTGCCCTGGTAAGGCGCGGGGAACGCCGTACCCCCTCAGATGGTCTGAGGGGGTACCGGCATGTTAGTTTTGTCGGTATGTGACAGAGCCTTATGCTCGATGGAGCCCGTACCGATGATGCGTAGCCGTTTGTTTGCCCTTTCCGTTCTTGGCGTGGCCGTTGTACTTGGCGGTTGCCATCACGCCACACGTCCGGACGGTACGCGCGTGGATAAGAAGGGCGTCACCAATCTGGTCTCGTTCGAGAACTTCATCGCCACTCACCCGACCGCCGATGAATTCAAGAAAATGTATCCGGGCGTGCAACTGATGATGCCGGGCGCCATCAGCGCGCTGGACACGCGCTACGACAACACGCGTTTCTTCCCGCAGCTCGATGGCAACGGGCACGTCATCGGCGGCGATTTCCACTGAGTCCGCGCGGCTGCACGCGTTGCCGTTCGAGAACCGTTCGCAATCTGCTTTCAAGCTGTCACATTCGACAGCTTGAGTCACGCGGCTGACATGTTGCATCGCTAACCTGCGCACAACAGGGTGCCGTCCTGATGTTGTAAGGGCGGTTTCGTTCCAGGATAAGCGTGTAAGGCAGCATGTCTTCCTTTACTTCGACTGCACCGCATCGACGTGGTGTGCTTTTCACCGCGTTGGCGGCGGCCGTGCTGCTGATCGGCGGCGGGCTGTGGTTTGCGCACGCATCGATGAGCAACAAATCCGCCGACGGCCATACCGCCAACGATGGCAGCGAAATAGGCGTCATGCTGGATCTGGCCGACAAGGCCTATCACGACAAACGTCTGGTGGCGCCCGTCGGCAGCAACGTCTACGAGTTCTATTTCAGCGTGCTGCAACTGGACCCGAACAACGCCACCGCGCAGCAGCGGTTGCGCGATGCGTTCAAACCGGCGTGCGATGTGGTCGAAAACACCATCAACAGTGGTGATCTTGATGAAGCGCAGCGCGAGCTTTATCTGCTTCGCCAATACGATCAGCACAACTACAAGCTTGCCTTGCTCGGTAGCGTGCTCGATGCGCAGCGGGTGATCGAGCGGCGTCGGCATGAAGCTGAAGCCGCGCGGCTGCAGGCGCAGCAGCAGGGTAATGAATAGTCTTTCTGTACGTTCTCTGCGGAAAAGCCGTAGCGGGATACAGCTTTAGCCAAGAGCACCGCGTTACCAAGCCGTCATTCCGGCGATAGCATTGCCTTTTCACGCGCGGGCAACGCACGAGATCAAACGGCATTAGCCGGCCAGATACGCATCCTTCAAACGCACGTAGTGATCGGCCGAGTAATGCAACTGCTCGATCTGCTTGTCGCTCAGCACACGCACGCGTTGCGCCGGATTACCCAGCCACAGCTCGCGCTCGCCCACCACCTTGCCCGGTGCCACCAGGCTTCCCGCGCCCACAAAGCCGTACTTCTTCACTACCGCGCCATCGAGCACGGTGGCGTGCATGCCGATCAAGCAATAATCCTCGATGGTGCACGCATGAATCACCGCGGCATGGCCGATGGTGACGCCTTCGCCGATAAGGGTAGGAAAACCGCCGGGTGAATACGGGCCGTCGTGCGTCACGTGCACGATGGCGCCATCCTGAATATTGCTGCGCGCGCCGACGCGGATGTAATGCACGTCACCGCGCAACACCGCGCCCGGCCAGATCGACACATCATCACCAAGCACCACGTCACCAATGACCGTGGCTGCCGGATCGACATACGCGCGAGCGCCGAGCGTGGGCATCACGCCCTTGAAGGATCGTAGAGGACTCATGCGGTTCATTTTAGCCGCTAAAGGCGGCCTCAAGGCATTGATGGCGCGGAACCACGCTGCGCCTCAAGCACCCGCAAGGTTTCCTCGTAACCGGCGTCAATGGCAAGCTGCCAGCCGCGCCAGTCGAGCATGCCCACATGTTCCAGCGGCGGTGTGATGAGCAGATGGGCGCGGGCGCGGCAATGCTCGCTGGTTTCCTCGCTGTTGACCATGGCCGCGCGGGTGAGGGTGGATACCAGGCCGGGCCAGCCGGTGCCGCGCCGCTGGCGCATCCATAGACGCCACCAGGGCGGCGTGGCGAACTCTTCGGTCTGCGCGCGCAGCTCGATGTCCGCGCGAATGCTTACGGCGGTGATATGCGCGACACCGTCGTCGGCCATGACATCCGTCGGCAGATTGTCGACCAATGCGCCATCCACATACACCTGCCCATGATGCAGTACCGGTGGAAGGATGCCGGGAATCGAACTGGTCGCGCGCAGCCACAACCACAACGGGCCGTGACGATGCACCACCCTGCCTTGTCCAGAAAGGTTGGTGGACACGCAGAAGAACGGCCGCTCCAGATCCTCCATGTCGATCGCACCAAACGCGCGTCGCAGCATGATCGCCGCGCGTCGCCCGCGCGTGAGCGCCACCAGTGGAACCGTCCAGTCCGACAGCGGCTTGCCGCGCACGAACGCTTCGTAATACACGCGCATCATTTCGTCGACGCTCCACATATTGGCAACGCCTGCGCCGATGATGGCGCCGATGCTGGTGCCGCCAATCGCATCGAAATCGTGGCCGGCTTCGCGCAACGCACGCAGTGCGCCCAAATGCGCCAAGCCGCGCGCGCCGCCGCCGGCCAGCACCAGGCCGCGCGCGTGTCCGCTGATCAGTCGCGCGATGCGCGGTATGTCGTTTTCGCCGCAAATATGATGGTGATGCAGTTCGCCGCTGAATTGCGCGCGCCAGCGTCGTGCAGCACCCGGCAACACGCGGTGCGCGGGATGCAGCAACAACAAATGGCGCGGGCGGTGCCGCACCCGCGCCGGATGCCCCGGCGCGGCTTCCGGCCACAGCTTGGCCGGCTGCGCGGCCAGCGCCGGCAGTAGCAGCACATCGGCCTGGCGCAGGCAACGCATGCGCCAGGGCGCGCTGCCGGTGCTATCGAGATAAATCACGTAGCGCACCTGCGCCTCGCGTTCGGCAAACCAGTCGCTGCCGCGATTGGCGCCGTGCTCGGCATCGATCACCTGGCAGCTTCCGTACGCTTCCAGCGCCTGTGCAAGCTGCATGGCCAGGCCGCGCACCGGCACCTGCTCGTCGACCGGCAGAATGGCGAAGGTGCGCGGCTCGTCCGGCGGCTCCACATTTCGTTCGCGCCGTATCAGCCGGTCCACCGCCTGGCGGGCCATGCCGAGCATGGCGCGGGGATGGTGCTCGATCAGCAGTTCGAAATGATGCCGATCCAGCCGCAGCAATTCACAATCGCGCAGCGCACGCACGTTGTAACGTAGGGGCTCGCTAGCCAGCAGGCTGATTTCGCCCAGGCAATCGTCGGCCGCCACCTGGCGGATCAGGTGGGTAGGGCCGTCGAACACGCCCACGCTGCCGCTGCGCAGCAGATAAAGCGCCTCGGCGACCTCGCCGGCCTTGAACAGGTACTGGCCGCCCGGCAGACACATCCAGCGCAGGTAACCGGCCAGCGTCACCCGCTGCGCATCGGTCAGATGCGCGAAAAGCGGAAGGCGACCGATCAGGGCGGGAATGTCGGCAGGTAGCATGCGCGCGATGGTACGACGAGCACGATGACGCGACATGCGTTCCTGCTTGATTTTGGGTTATGCCACCAGCACGCTTGGAACGAGAAGGAGTAAACCATGGACCCTAACAACCCCCTGCTGGCCGATACCGCATTGCCGGCCTTTTCCAAGATCACGCCCGATGACGTCCTGCCCGCCGTCGATGCACTGTTGGTCGAAGGCCGTGCCGGTATTGCCGCGCTCACCGCGCAGGGCGCAGCGCGTGACTTCAAGGCGGTGATGCTGCCGCAAGAACGGTTCGAGCAACGCATTGCGCATGCCTGGGCACCTGTTTCGCATCTGCACTCGGTGGCCGATAGCGAAGCGCTGCGCAACGTGTACGGGCCGGCCGAAGAAAAACTGACCGACTACTCGATCGAAATCGGCCAGAACCGTGATCTGTACGCGGCGGTGCAGGCGGTGGCCGATGCAGCCGATTTCGCCACGCTTTCGCCCGCGCAACGTGCGTTGGTGGAGCATGCGCTGCGCGATTTCAAACTCTCCGGGGTGGCGTTGGAGGAACCGGCGCGCTCGCGCTTTCGCGACATCGGCGTGGAGCTCTCCAAGCTGTCTACCGAATTCTCCAATGCCGTACTCGATGCCACGGATGCCTGGCATCAGCACGTCACGGACGAACGCGACCTGGCCGGCATGCCCGAATCGGGTCGCGCGGTACTCCGTCAATACGCCAAGGAGCAGGGGCTGGACGGTTATCTGGTCACGCTCAAGCAACCGAGCGTGCAGGCGGTCATGACCTACGCCGACAACCGCGGCCTGCGCGAGCGTGTGTACTGGGCTTATCAGACGCGCGCGTCCGATCAAGGCCCGCACGCCGGCAAGTACGACAACACGGCGCGCATCGAACGCATCATGGCACTACGCCATGAAGCGGCACAGCTGCTTGGTTTCGCCAATGCGGCGCACGAATCCCTCGCCACCAAGATGGCCCAGGCGCCCGACGAGGTGCTGAGGTTCCTGCGCGATCTGGCCGCGCGCGCCAGGCCGGTCGCGCAACAAGAACTTACCACCTTGCGCGATTTCGCTGCCGAAGAACTCAAGCTTGACAACCTCGAAGCCTGGGATGTCGCTTACGCCTCCGAAAAACTGCGGCAAAAGCAGTACGCGCTGGATGAAGAACAGCTCAAGCCGTATTTCCCCTTGCCCGCCGTGATCGATGGACTGTTTGGCCTGGTGCACCGGCTCTACGGTATCCGCCTGGCAGCGCGCGATGGCGTGGATACCTGGCACCCGGACGTGCGCTATTACGACGTCGTCGATGCCCAGGGGCATATCTTCGCTGGCGCCTATGTCGACCTTTATGCACGCAGCGGCAAACGCGGTGGCGCGTGGATGGATGTATGCCGCGCCCGTTTCGACGACGGCATGCATCTGCAATTGCCGGTGGCGTTCCTTACCTGCAACTTCGCCCCGCCGACGGAAGACCGCCCGGCCCTGCTCACGCACGATGACGTGCTCACGCTATTTCATGAGTTCGGCCACGGCTTTCACCACTTACTGACCGAAGTGCCTTTGCCTTCCGTTGGCGGCATCGACGGCGTGGAGTGGGACGCGGTGGAACTGCCCAGCCAGTTCATGGAGAACTTCGGCTGGAATCGCGAAGCGCTCGATCTTTTTGCCAAGCATTGGGAAACCGGCGAGCGCCTGCCTGATGAACTGTTTGAACGCATGCTGGCGGCGCGGCATTTCCATGCCGGCCTGTTCCTGGTGCGCCAGCTTGAATTCGCCTTGTTCGATTTCCTGCTGCATCTGGAATACGACCCGGCCAAAGGCGCACGCACCCTCGACGTGCTCGAGCAAGCACGTCACGAGGTGGCGGTGCTGCATCCGCCGGCCTGGCAGCGTTTTCCGCATGCTTTCAGCCACATCTTTGCCGGCGGCTACGCAGCGGGCTACTACAGCTACCTGTGGGCGGAGCTATTGAGCGCGGACGCGTTCGGCGCCTTCGAAGAACGCGCGCAAAGCGGCCAAAGCGTGATCGACCCTGCCATGGGCGAACGCTTCCGTCGCGAAATCCTCGCCGTGGGCGCCAGCCGCCCGGCGCTGGAAAGCTTCATCGCCTTCCGCGGCCGCAAGCCGGAGCCGGAGGCGTTACTGCGCAGCCACGGGCTGGTGGCCTGACCTCGCCGCAACCACGCCCTTCCCCGCGCGCAGGGGAGGGCCGGGGTGGGGTCAAGCACCCTCGCGGCACGTTTCAACCGTGCCGCATCATCAAGGTCCAGGCTCGCCCTTCCTGCGCAAACAGGTTCACAATCAGCCCCACGCCGCCCTGCCACTATCGGTGGCGCCAAGACGTTATCGACCTAGCACTGTGGACTTGAGGAGTCTGCGATGAACGCGATCACGCAACTGCCCGCTGAGTGGCATAACTGGATCCGTGAAAACCTCGCGCGTGGTTGCGCTCCGCAATCGCTGATCGATGACATGGTGCGCAACCACTTCGATCCCGTGTTCGCCCGCGCTGCGGTCAACAACGTGATAAGCGGGCCCTTCGTTGCACCGGCTGCACCCGCGCAAGCCAAGCCCGCCAGCGGATACACCTATGAAACGCCACGCCTGCACGCCGGCAATCTGATCCGTACCGCCGATCGCGACGTGCATGTCGTCACGCGCGTGAATCGACCCATGATCGCCGTGCTGGATGGCGTACTCAGCGCGGAGGAGTGCGATGAACTCGTACGCCGTTCCTCCGACAAGATGCGCCGCTCCACCACCGTCGATCCACTTACCGGCAAGCACGAAGTCATCGCCGATCGCAGCAGCGAAGGCACCTTCTTTCAACTCAACGCCGATCCCTTCATTGCGCGCCTGGACCGGCGCATCTCCGAAGTGATGAACTGGCCCGTGGAAAACGGCGAAGGCCTGCAGATCCTGCACTACGGCACCGGCGGCGAATACAAACCGCACTTCGATTACTTTCCGCCCGAAGATCCCGGCAGCCAGGTGCAAATGACCATCGGCGGCCAACGCGTCTCCACCATGGTGATGTACTTGAACGACGTGGAAGAAGGGGGCACCACCATCTTCCCCGAAATCGGCCTGGAAGTCGTACCGAAAAAAGGTTCAGCCGTCTATTTCGAATACACCAACAGCCATGGCCAGCTCGACAAACTCACCTTGCACGGCGGCTCGCCGGTGAAGCGCGGCGAGAAGTGGATCGTTACCAAATGGATGCGCCAGCGCCGGTATGGAGAGTCGGCGCCCTGAACGGCGGGCTTGTCGATCAGCAAGACAGGACCAGCGATGTGCTCAGTAACGCACACCGCTGGTCGATAGCCTGACCAAGCGCTCAGTACTGCGCGTTGTCCGCTTGAAGATGGTAGTGCGTAGCCACGTCCACTTCGTTCTTCGATCCTAGAAATACTGGCACACGCTGGTGTAGGCCTGCAGGCTGCAGATCGAGAATGCGTTCGCGCCCCGTCGTGGCCGCACCGCCGGCCTGCTCGACGATCCATGCCATCGGGTTGGCTTCGTACATCAGGCGCAATTTGCCGCCTTTGCTCTTGATCTTGGCATCCAGCGGATAAAAGAACACGCCGCCGCGGGTGATGATGCGGTGGACGTCGGCGACCATCGAAGCGACCCAGCGCATGTTGAAATCTTTGCCGCGCGGACCGTCTTTGCCGGCGAGCAGTTCGCCGATGTAGCGCTGCATGGGTGCTTCCCAGTGGCGCTGGTTGGACATGTTGATGGCGAATTCGGCGGTCTCTTCCGGAATGCGGATGCCGCGACGGCTGAGCGTGAAGCTGCCGACTTCGCGGTCCAGCGTGAACTCATGCGTGCCATAGCCGAAGGTGAGCACCAGCACGGTAGCCGGGCCGTACACCACATAACCGGCGGCAAGCTGCGTGGCGCCCGGTTGCAGGAAGTGTTCGGCTTTCGGTTCGCTGATGCCATCCGGGCAGCGCAGCACGGAGAAGATGGTGCCGACGGAAATGTTCACATCGATATTGGAGCTGCCATCCAGCGGATCGAACAGCAGCAGGTGATTGCCCTTCGGATACATGTCGGGAATCGGCTGCGGGTCTTCCATTTCCTCCGACGCACACGCGGCCAGCTGACCGCCCCAGGCGTTGGCTTCGAGCAGGATTTCGTTGGAAATCACATCCAGCTTTTTCTGTGCTTCGCCCTGGATGTTGCCGGTGCCCGCTTCGCCCAATACGCCGCCGATGGCGCCCTTGTTGGTCGCCACCGCGATGCGTTTGCAGGCGCGGGCAACCACTTCGATCAGCAGCGTGAGTTCGGCATTGATGTGACCGGCGCGGCGCTCTTCGATCAGGAACTGGATCAGCGAAATGGGCTTCATGACGGGCCTGCTGTTAAACGGGCCGCCATTGTCCCGGGTCAGCCGTACATAAGCCAGTCACGCGCCTGAACCGTTTCATAGCCTCGCCAGAGAGCTGCTGACAACACGCTGGCAGCAGCACTGGCGCAAGCTCTCAGCGTCGAAAAGGAGGAGCGATCATGCGCGATACGGTTTATGTGCAAGTGTTCGATGGGTTTGCGGACTGGCAGGTGGGCCTGGCCCTGGCCGAAATTCGCCGCCCGGGGGAGTGGGAAATCCTTAGCGCCGGTTTCACGCGCGAGCCAGTGATGGCGATGAGCGGGTTGCGGGTAGCGCCTGATGTCAGTATCGATGAGCTCGATCTGGATGCCGCCGCGCTGCTGATCGTGCCGGGCGGGCATGTGTGGCTGTCCAGGCAGATCGAACGTATGGCGACATTGGCGCGCAGCGTATACGACGCAGGCGCCCCCGTCGCTGCCATCGATGAGGGTGTGTTGGCGTTGGCCAGGGCAGGCTTGCTCGACCGTCGTCGTCACACCGGTAATTGGCCGGGGCAGATCGGTCGCGACGTGCCGGACTATGCAGGGCACGATCAATACGACGCCAATGTGCTGGCGGTGAGCGATGAGGGCGTGATCACCGCAAGCCATCTGGGCAGCATCGAATTGGCGCGCGAAATCATCCACACGCTGGGTCTGTACAACGCCAGCGATCGCCAACATTGGTACAGCCTGTTCAAGCATGCGGTACCACCGCCGTGGTTGCGTGGTGAAACGGCCGCTGCGGCGTACGCCGCCTGAGCATGAGGTGATGACGTCATGAGCAATTTCATCGATCGCGTTTTAATGGCCTATCGGCCGATGTATCTGCGGGGTCTGCTGATGGACGGTCAATACCGCTTGCCCATAACGGAAGCGAAAAAACCGGAGAAGGGCAACCGCGTCGTGCAACTGACACCTGCGTTCGATCCGGAACGCAAACGCGTGCTCGTCCTGCCTGCCGCGGCATCGGCCACGCTCTGCACACGCGTAAACGATGAGCCATCCAGTGGCTTTAGCGGCGCATAACTCCATCCACAAGGACTTGATCATGAAAAAAACCTATCACGGCAGTTGCCATTGCGGAGACGTCGCGTTCCAGGCGGATATCGATCTCTCGCAAGGCACGGGGCGCTGCAATTGTTCGATCTGCACCAAGGCGCGCCAATGGGGTGTCGTGGTGAAACCCGATGCCTTCCAGCTGATCAGCGGCGAAGACAAACTTTCCGATTACCAGTTCGGTACGCGCAGCATGCATCATTTGTTCTGTCAGCGTTGCGGTACCAGGCCTTTCGGCAAAGGTCATCTGGATGTGCTCGGGGGTGATTTTTACTTCGTCAATGTGTTTTGCCTCGACGATGTGGACCCCAATGAGTTGATTGAAGCGCCAGTGCATTTTTCCGATGGGCGTAACGACAATTGGCAGGCCGCGCCGGCCGAGACTCGACATTTGTAATGATCCGCGTGGTTTACAACGGTCATGGCGGGGCTGGCCCCTCACCCCGGCCCTCTCCCCGCAGGGGAGAGAGGGCAAAGGCGCGCTGGCACAACGGTGTTTCATGGTCTGCGACCGGCTTCCATGACTTCGGTCGCTGGTCGAGCGCGACAAGCTGGGCGATGATGCACGGATGCGTCGAGCCGATCGCCTGTTCCTCATCATCAACGCCCTGCGCGGTCGACGTACCGCGCTGCAGGCGCGTCAGCTCGCGGAAACCCTGGGGGTATCGCTGCGCACGGTCTACCGTGACGTGGCGGACCTCCAGCTCTCGGGCGTACCCATCGAAGGCGAAGCCGGCGTGGGTTACGTGCTGCGCAAGGGCTCGGACATTCCGCCGCTGATGTTCACCGCCGACGAGCTCGAATCACTGGTGGTCGGCACGCGCTTCGTACGCGCGTTTGCCGGCGAAAAACTGGCGGCCGGCGCGCAGGCCGCGCTGCTGAAAATCGAAGCGGTGCTGCCGCCGGAATTGCGTGAGCGCTCCTCACGCACGCGGATCTATGCGCCGATCTGGCGTGATGCAGAATCCACGGCTTTCGCCGCACGCATCGATCAATTGCATGCGGCTATCGAAGCGCAGCACGTGCTCACGTTGTCTTACCGCGACGAAGTGGGGCGCGAAAGCGAGCGTGAGGTGGAGCCGTTGTGCCTGGCGTTCTGGGGCGGCAAGTGGACCCTGGGTACGTGGTGCCGCTTGCGGAAGGATTTTCGCAATTTCCGGCCGGATCGGATCGAGCGGATGGAGCCTAGCGGGGAAGTGTTTGTCAGCGCGCCGGATCGCGATCTGGCCTCCTATCTGCAGGCGATGCGCGGCTATTACTCGGGGCTTGAGTAGCTTCGGTGGCGACGCCGTAAGCCCCGTTTACGCTACCCTGCGCCAACCAGCTACCGCAGGAGTCACCCATGTCCTCAGGCGTGCGTCACCCGCTGTTGTCGATTGCACCGGCCAAGCTGCGTCCCACCCAGATGACGGTGGGCAAAGCGGAAGTTGCAGAAAAACGCGCTCAATGGGAAAAGCTCGGTAAGAAAAAGCGCAAGCAGCTGCTCGCCGCGCACTGGTTTCCCGGCGTACTGGGGCCCAAGCACGAGGTCTACATCGTCGATCATCATCACCTTGGCCTGGCGCTGCTCGAAGAACGCGTCAAGGATGTGCCGGTGATGATCCAGCGCGATTTTTCCTGGCTGGAGCCGGATGTGTTCTGGCGCACCATGGAGTTCAATCGCTGGGCGCATCCTTATAACGAACACGGTCAGCGGCAGGACTACCAGGCCATTCCACGCAACCTGGATGGCCTGGCTGACGATCCTTACCGGACGCTTGCCGCGCGCGTGCGCATGGCCGGTGGTTATTCCAAGGATGCGACGCCCTACTCGGAATTTCTGTGGGCGGAGTTCTATCGCCGCCGCGCCAAACTCAAAGGCGGCCGTGTGAGCGCGAAGACGCTGCAAGAGGCGCTGCTATTGGCCCATTCACATGAGACGGCCTATCTGCCCGGTTGGACTGGACAGATCGAATGAACGAGACGGCCCCTACATCGGCACGTATCGCCGATGTGCTGGCGGGCCTGGCGCTCGCGGGCTTGCTGGTGCCCGAGGCGGTTGCGTACTCGGGCATTGCGGGCATGCCTCCGCAAGCGGGTGTGGTGGCGCTCTTCATCGGCCTGATCTGCTACGGCCTCCTGGGCACGAGTCGCTTCGCGGTGGTGTCGTCCACCTCGTCGTCTGCCGCGGTGCTGGCGGCAGGCACCGTATTGCTGGCGGGGGCGGCGACCGATCGTGTGGCGGTGGCCGCTATGCTGGTGTTGTTCGGTGGCGTGTGCTTTCTGGTGGCGGGTGTGGCACGGCTGGGCGGCCTTTCGCATCTCATCGCGCGCCCGGTGTTGCGTGGGTACACCTTCGGGCTGGCGATCGTGATTGCGCTCAAGCAACTTCCGCATCTTGGCGGATGGCCGGATCTGCATGGCGATTTCGTGCCGCTGCTGGTGGTGGATCTGGTGCGAACGTCAGCGCAGGTGAACGTGGTGACGCTCGGCGCGGGTGTCGTCGCGTTGGCGTTGTTATTCGCCTGCGAGCGCGTGCGCCGCCTGCCGGGCAGTTTGCTGGTGATCGCACTTGGCGTAGCCGCGTCCAGTGCGCTGGCGGCGCGCGGTGTGCCGCTGACGGGTGTCATCCATCTGCAGATGAGCATCGGCATACCGACGTGGCCGCGCAGCGGCCAATGGTTGTCGAGCGTGGAACTGGCGGCGGCGTTGCTGCTGATTCTGTATGCGGAGTCGTACAGCTCGATCCGCGGCTTTGCGCTGAAACACAACGATGCCGTGACGCCCAATCGCGATCTGCTGGTACTGGGTCTGGCGAACGTGCTCAGCGGTGCGTGCCAGGGCATGCCGGTGGGGGCCGGCTATTCCGCGACCTCGGCCAATGAAGCGGCGGGCGCACAATCGCGCCTGGCGGGCCTGGTTGCAGCGTTCACGGTGTTGCTGATGGTGTGGCTGCTGCTGCGCTGGATCGAGCGCATTCCGCTGACCGTGCTCGCTGCCATCGTGATTCATGCGGTAAGCAAATCGTGGCGCCTTAGCGTGTTTCGGCCCTATTTGCAGTGGAAGCGCGACCGCCTGCTGGCGCTCGCTGCCGTCATCGCGGTGTTGTCGCTGGGCATTCTCAACGGCTTGCTCTGCGCCATTGTCTTGAGCCTGATGCTGTTGCTGCGCCAGCTCGCTTCGGCACGTCTGAGCGTGCTCGGTCGGCTCGCCAATGGCCATGATTTCGTGGACATCGCCCAACATCCCGCCGCGGTGGAGGCATCGGGCATGCTGATCCTTCGTCCGGAAGAGCCATTGTTTTTCGCCAATGCCGAAGCGGTGATGACGCTGGCGCGTAAAGAGGTCGAACAGCGCAATGGTTTGAAGCAGGTGATCCTGAGCCTGGAAGCATCACCGGATCTGGATAGCACCGCGCTCGAATCGCTGGGTGACTTTTCCGCGTGGCTGCAGGCGCGCGGCGTGGGCTTGCGCGTGGCGCGCCTGAAAGATGAAACGCGCGATCTGTTGCTGCGCGCCGCCCTGCCCCAGCTTTCGTCACAGGCGCTCAACAACTGGAGCGTGGAAGATGCCGTGATGGCATCCAGGGGCACACCGCCCATAACGGGGAACACGACGCAGTGAAACACGCAACACATCTGGGGTGCATGGTGGCGGCCCTGCTGCTGACCATGCCGGTCTTCGCACAAAACGCCGACGCACGCTTCAAGCAGATCTACCAACAAGAATGGGCGTGGCGCACCGGGCAATCGGGCATCAGCGCGTCGGGCGAAGCGCAGCCGAACAATGGACGGCTGGACGATGTCGATGCGAAAAGTCAGCAGGAGCGGCTGGCCTACTGGCAAGCGGTGATGAGCCGGCTGGACACGATCGATCCGAAAGAGCTCTCGGCTGCGCAGCAGGTGAATGACGCGATCTATCGCGAGCAGATCCGCAATTTCATCGCCGACCAGCAGTTCAAGCAATGGCAGATGCCGTTCAACAGCGACTCGGCTTTCTGGAGCGAGCTGGCCGACGATCTGGACGGCGATACCCTGCGCACCGAAACCGATTACCGTCATTATGTGGATCGTCTCGGACAGGTGCCCGCGTATTTCGATCAGCAGATCGCCAATATGCGCGCGGGCCTGCAACGGGGTTTCAGCGTGCCGCGCGACGTATTGAAGGGGCGCGACGTTTCCATTGCCGCGGTGGCCGATGCGAAGGACCCCACGCGGACCTCGTTCTACGCACCGTTGCAGCACATGCCCGCGACGATCCCGCTCGCCACGGCGGCAGCCATCCAGGCTGATGCGCGGGAAAAAATCAGCCGCGAGGTGATTCCTGCGTACGCCAAGCTGTTGACCTTTTTCCGCAATGAATACGTGCCGCACGCGCGCACCACGCTGGCGGCCGAAGCGCTGCCCGACGGCAAGAACTATTACCGCCAGCAGATCCGCGAATACACCACGCTCGATCTTGATCCAGACACCATCCACCAGCTTGGTTTGCAGCAAGTGGCGAAGATCCATGCCCAGATGCTCGATGTCATGCATCAGACGGGCTTCAAGGGTAGCTTTGCCGATTTTCTGCATTTCCTGCGCACCGACCCGCAGTTCTACGCCAAGACTCCGCAGGAGCTGCTCGATAAAACCGCCTGGGTAGCCAAGGAAGTGGACGGCCAGCTCGCGCGCTTCTTTGGCCACTTGCCGCGCAAGCGTTTCACCATCGAGCCGGTGCCGGCGGATATCGCGCCGTACTACACCTCCGGCCGCGGCGGTCCGGACGTCTATTTGGTGAATACCTTTGATTTGCCGTCGCGCCCGCTCTTCAACATGCCGGCGCTGACCCTGCATGAATCCTATCCAGGACACGCGCTGCAATTGGAACTGGCCGAAGAACAGCATAACCAGCCGGCGTTCCGCCGCAACAGCTACATCTCCGCATACGGTGAAGGCTGGGCGCTGTATTCGGAATACCTGGGCAACGAAATGGGCATCTATCAGACGCCCTATCAGCGCTTCGGGTTTTTGACGTACCAGATGTGGCGCGCCTGTCGCCTGGTGGTCGACACCGGCATCCATCATCTGGGCTGGACCCGCCAGCAGGCAATCGATTACATGACCGAGAACACCGCGCTGTCGGACCGTGAAATCGCCAATGAGGTGGATCGTTACATCAGCTGGCCGGGGCAGGCGCTGTCCTACGAGCTGGGCTATTTGAAGATCGTCGAGCTACGCCAGAAAGCCCAGCAAGCGCTCGGGCCGAAGTTTGATTTACGGGCCTTCCATGACACCGTGCTGGCGATCGGTTCGGTGCCATTGCCGGTGCTGGCGCAGCGGATCGATCGATTTATTGCCGAAGGCGGCCCGGAGCCGGATTACGGGCCCGGAAGCGCCGCGCCATAACGCTTAGCCCGTCGCCTGTTGAACGCCGGGGCGCCGGGGAATGGGCGATTGGCAAAAACTTCACCTATGAAGTAATATACCCATGAACTTTATTGGGAGAGTCAGCCATGACAGCCCATGCCCTGCACCGGCCAGCACCCGCCGACGCGCTGAGCGGCCCCGCCCTGCGCGCGTTCTTCAACCTGGCCGAACGCTGGGGTTTGCGCATCGCCGAACAGCGCACATTGCTCGGCGATCCGCCGGAATCCACGTTCTACAAATGGAAGCGCCATCAGGACGGTGCACTGGGGCGCGATACGCTGGAGCGCATCAGTTATCTGCTTGGCATCTACAAGGCGTTGCAGATTCTGTTCCCGAACCCCGACCAGGCCGACGCGTGGTTGCACAAACCCAATCAGTCGCCGCTGTTCGGCGGCCAATCGGCGCTGGATCGCATGCTGTCGGGCAACGTGAGCGATCTGTACGTCGTACGGCAATATCTGGACGCACAGCGCGGTTGGAACTGACGCGCCTGTCGCAGTCGGCGAGAGCCTGCTCCTGCATCATTCATGTCGAACACGGAAGAAGAATGCAGCGGTGATGTGCCGCCGACTACGCCATGCCTATCGACACGCCTCCTCTTCGACGCATCCGCTGGACCCATGCTTATCGCATCGTACCGAGTCGCTTTCCGCCGGCCGGTCTGTTCGATCGCATTGCCGACCCGGCCGATCTGGACGCGATATTCGCGATCGAAGCACTGACCAATCCGCGTCTGCGCGAAGAAGCCGATGCGTTGCATCGGGTCCCGAACGACCGTCGCATCAGCGGCCCCGGCTCCACGCCGGTGATGGCGGCCTTCACGCATCTCAATCCGGAAGGCAGCCGCTTTTCCGACGGCACCTGGGGCGTGTTTTACGCGGCGCGCCATGTAATCACGGCGGTGGAAGAAACCGTGTATCACCGCCAGCGTTTTCTTGCGGCAACCTCCGAGCCGGCGTGCGATGTGGAAATGCGCTGCTATCGCACCAGCGTCGACTGCAAATTGCACGATATCCGTGGCGGCTGGGCCCACGCGCACGATCCGGACAGCTATAGCGACAGCGTCAAACTCGCTCGCACGCTGCGCGAGGAAGGCTCCAGCGGCATCGTCTATGACAGCGTGCGCCATCGCGGTGGCGAATGCCTGGCCGCGTTTTATCCGGATGTCGTTGCGCCCTGCGTGCAGGCGCAACATCTGATTTATCGCTGGGACGGGCAGCGCATCGCGCAGGTGCTGGAAGTCAGTGAGTTGAAGCGACACTGATGCACCCGTGACACGCACGCGGGGATTATGATCGTCGCCTGCCGCAACGACCGCCACGGAGCGTCATGAAAATCCTTTTATCGCTGCTGCTTGCCCTCACTGCATGGGTTGCATATGCGGGTGAGTCGCCCCATTCGTACTGGGAACCGGCCATCGCCGCGTTCGAGGCCGCCGATCGCACCAATCCGCCGCCGCCGCACGCGGTGCTGTTCATTGGCAGTTCGTCGATTGAGCATTGGAAATCGGTGGCGGCGGATTTCCCGGACGTGCAGGTGATCAATCGCGGTTTTGGTGGTTCGGTGCTGAGCGATTCCACCTATTTCGCCGATCGCATCATCAAGCCGTACCATCCGCGCGCCATTGTTTTGTATGCCGGCGACAACGACATTTACGACGGCCACTCGGCGCAGCAGCTGCGCGATGATTTCGCGGCGTTCGTGCACAAGGTGCGCACGTTCGATCCCGGTGTGGCGATCGCCTTCGTTTCGATCAAGCCCAGTATGGCGCGCAAAAACCTGTTGCCGCAGATCAGGCAGGCGAACGAACGCGTGCGTGCCTATGCCGCCACGCAAACGAATGTGACCTACATCGACGTGTTCACGCCGATGCTCGGGGCCGATGGCCAGCCGCAGTGGAAGTGGTTCGTCGCGGACGGGCTGCACATGAATCGCACCGGTTACGCGCTATGGATCAACCTGCTCAAACCATGGGTGGATACGCACGGGCGACGCGTGCCACGCTGAACTATCAAAAAGACACTCATGAAGCCAGGTGCCCAGCATTTGCGTGACCTCGCACGACTGCGCCGTGTTCGCGACCGCATCGATCGCGAGTACGCGCAGCCGCTGGACGTCGAAGCCCTTGCGCGTGGCGTGAACATGTCGGCGGGACACCTCAGCCGCCAGTTCCGGCTCGCCTATGGCGAATCGCCCTACGCCTACCTGATGACCCGGCGCATCGAGCGCGCGATGGCCTTGCTGCGCTGTGGTGAACTCAGCGTCACCGACGTGTGTTTCACGGTCGGCTGCGCGTCGCTGGGTACCTTCACCACGCGTTTCACCGAACTGGTAGGCATGTCGCCGGGCGTCTATCGGCGCACGGAAGCGCTTGCGGCCGAGGGCATCCCATCGTGTGTCGCCAAGCAGATCACCCGACCGATCAGGAATCGAGAAGCGCCGGCCGACGAGCCGCAACTAGACTGATCGAACACTCTCAACGGGACTGTTCCATGGACATCAGCATTCACTCCACTTTTCTGCCGCACACCGACCCGGATGCAGCCCTCGCCTTCTATCGCGAGATTCTCGGGTTCGAGGTTCGCAACGACGTGGCGTATGGCGGCATGCGCTGGATTACGGTCGGCCCTGCCAACCAGCCTGGCATGTCCATCGTGCTGCATCCGCCGGGCGTCAATCCCGGCCTCACCGATGACGAGCGCCGCACCATCGCCGAAATGATGGCCAAGGGCACCTACGCCATGATCATCCTGGCCACCAAGGATCTTGACGGTACGTTCGAACGCATTCAGGCCAGCGGCGCGGAAGTGGTGCAGGAACCGACCATGCAGCCGTATGGCATTCGCGATTGCGCGTTTCGCGATCCCGCCGGCAACCACATCCGCATCAACGAAGTGAGTTGATGCGGTCGATGGCGATCCCGCGGATCAGGTGTCCGCGTTGGTCGCAAACCCTTCGCGCGTGCCGCGATGGAACACGCGATCGCTGTCCAGCACGTCGGCGGCCGCATGCCCGGTCGATGGCTTGAGCCTGGCGTAGATCGGCGTGAAATCCGGACGCGTGGCGTCGAAGAGCTGTTCGAAGCTGTCGATCACGAAATACGTCTGCTGGTAGGTATCGATGCGATAGCGCGTGTCCATCACGCGCTCCAGGCCAAAGCCGATGCGGTTGGGCGCGGCTGAATCCAGGCAATAGATGGATTCGCCCTTGGAGCTGACAATGCCCGCGCCATAGATGCGCATGCCTTCACTGGTATGGATCAGGCCGAATTCCACCGTGTACCAGTACAGGCGCGTGAGGTTCATCAGCGCGTCGGGGCCGATGCCGAAGGCCTTCATGCCGCCGCGGCCGTAGGCTTGCATGTAGTCGGCGAAGATCGGATTGAGCAGCAGCGGCACATGGCCAAACAGGTCGTGGAACAGGTCCGGCTCGCTGAGGTAATCGAGTTGTTCCGGCTTGCGGATCCACCAGCTCACCGGAAAGCGGCGATGGGCCAGGTGATCGAAGAACACCTCGTCGGGCAGCAGGCCTTCCACCGCTACCAGTTCCCAGCCGGTGGTCTTGCCCAACACCTTGTTCAGGTCGGCAAATTTCGGGATGCCGCCATCGCCCAGGCCGAAACGCTCCACGCCTTCGAGGAATTCCCGGCAGGCACGACCAGGCAGCAGTTCGCGCTGGCGCTTGTAGAGGGTGTCCCATACCTCGTGGTCGGTGCGGCTGTAGTCCGTCCATGGCTGCTCCACTACGCCAGTGGCGTAGACCGGCACATAGCCACGGTCGGTCTGCTGGTGTTCGACGCGGCGGGGGGTCGTTTCCATGGGGGCTCCGTGGTGTGTAAGGACAAACACCTACTTGGTGTAAGCAAAATCATAGACTCGCCAAGGCACAAAATGATTGCTTTATTGTTGACTTTGGGGTCATAACTGCAATATTTGGTCGTATATAGGCTCATCTCGTGGTAAATCGTGCAATGACCGAGCTCGATCGCACCGACCTTCGCATCCTTGCTGTCCTACAAGCCGAAGGGCGGATCACCAATACCGAACTGGCCGAACGGGTGAACCTGTCCCCTTCCGCCTGCCTGCGCCGGCTGCAGCGGCTGGAGAGCGAGGGCGTGCTTGCCGGCTACAGCGCGCAGGTGGACCCGGAGGCGGTGGGCCTCGGACTGCAGGCGTTCGTGCGTGTGCAGCTGACCCGGCACGAGAGCGATGTGATCGAGCGTTTCGTGGAACGGGTGAACGGCTGGGACGAGGTGGTCGCCTGCTATGCCCTCACCGGCGACATGGACTACCTGATGCATGTCTACGTGGCCGACCTGCAGCATTTTTCGCGCTTCCTGCTGGACCGACTGCTGAACGCCTCGGGCGTGGCCGACGTCAACTCCAGCTTCGTGCTGCGCACGGTAAAACGTTCCGCCGCCCTGCCGCTCAGCCAACTCGAACGATGACACCAACGACTGCCGACACACGGTCATTAACGTTAAACTAATGGGCTGATGAGTATCGACGCCGTTTCCACCCCTGAACGTAATGCACCGCGCCCACTGCGCTATCTGTGGCGCGTGCCGCTGCTGTTGGTGCACGTGGTGCTGGGCATCCTGCTGTGCGGATGCATCCTCACCTGGAACCGCAAAGCGGTGATGAAGGACGGCCGTGAGCCGTTCACCCATCGCATGATCCGCCTGTGGTCCACCGGGCTGATGCGCATTTTCGGGCTGCGCTCCGTGCGTGTCGGACAGCCCTTGCAGGATGCGGTGCTGTTCGTGGCCAATCACACCTCCTGGATCGACATCGAACTGCTGCACAGCCAGCGCGCTGCCTGCTTCGTGGCCAAGGCGGAGATTGCCAGCTGGCCGCTGGTCGGTTGGCTGGCGGCGAGCGGCGGCACGATCTTTCACCGGCGCGGCAGCAACCATTCGCTCGCCGCGGTGATGCAGGTGATGGTCGATCGCATGCGCAGCGGTCGCTCGGTGGCGGTATTTCCCGAAGGCGGCACCGGCCACAACGGTGTGCTGAAAGTGTTTCATGCGCGCATCTTCCAGGCCGCGCTCGATGCCCAGGTGCCGGTGCAGCCAGTGGCCTTGCGCTTTGTTCGCGATGGCCGCAGGCAGATCGACGCCGGCTTCCGCGAGAACGAAAGCTTCATGCAGAACGTCCTGCGCATGCTCGGTGGTCCGGCCATGGATGCCGAGGTGCATTTCCTGGAACCGGTAGCGGCCAGCCCCGAGGGCCGGCGCCGCATGGCCGATCTATCGCGCGAACGCATCGCCGCCGCGCTCGAGGATCGTCCAGCATGACCTTGCCGCAAGGACGCGACTTTCATCCGCCCTGGCCGCTGACCAGCGGGCACATTCAAACCATGCTGTCCTCCAGTGGCGTGCGGCGCCAGTTCTTGCCGCGGCGTGCCTATCGCGTGCTGGACAGTGCGCAGACGGTCATGGTGGATGGTGGCGAAGGCATTCGCCTCAGCGGTTCGTTCACCGCGCAAAACGTGCAGCCTGCCGCGCGCGGCCTGGCGGTCTTGTTCCACGGGTGGGAAGGCAGCGTCGATTCCACCTACGTGCTGCAAACCGGCAGCCGTCTGCTCGAAGACGGATGGGACATTTTCCGCCTCAACTTTCGCGATCACGGTGAAAGCTACGGGCTCAACGAATCGCTGTTCCACTCCTGCCGGATTGATGAAGTGGTGCATGCGCTGGGCGACATCGCACGGCGTTGGCCTTCGCCTACCATGGCGCTGGCGGGATTTTCGTTGGGCGGCAATTTCGCCTTGCGCGCAGCGATGCAGGCGCCGACGCATGGCATTCCGTTGAAGTATGTGCTGGCGGTATGCCCGATCATCGATCCCAGCGAAGGCCTTTTTTCGCTGGAAGAATCCGCGCCTTGGTTTTACCAGGCGTACTTCATGAACAAGTGGCGGCGTTCCTTGCGCGCCAAGCAGAAAGCGTTCCCGGAAATCCAGTATTTCGAGCTGCAGGAGCTCAAGCAGAATCTGCGCGGCCTGACCGAAGCGCTGGTCCTGCGCCATACCGATTTCGGCTCGCTGGAAGCGTATTTGGACGGCTATTCCGTAGCGGGCAATGCGCTGCACGCCATGCAGATTCCAGCCACCATTCTCACCGCACGCGATGATCCGGTGATTCCGGTCACCGCGTTTGAAAGGCTTCAAGTACCCAGCAATGTGGAGCTGGATATCGCT
Source organism: Dyella monticola (assembly GCF_003363155.1). Lineage (GTDB taxonomy): Bacteria > Pseudomonadota > Gammaproteobacteria > Xanthomonadales > Rhodanobacteraceae > Dyella_B > Dyella_B monticola. The sequence continues at coordinate 119,764 of NZ_QRBE01000005.1, forward strand.
ACCTACGGCGGCCACTGCGGCTTCATCCGCGGCTGGGACATGACCAGCTTCTGCGACGAATACATCGCGGCACGCTTCAATGCGATCGCTGCAGGGAAGTCTCCGTATCCCTAGGGCGTGACTTTGTGCACGGTGACTTCCTGCAGTCGGAGCGCGTAGCAGCGTGGGCATAAGCTCCGCGCGCATCTCCAACACTGCCGCCGGGAGTCGTCATGAAACGTCGCACCGCCATTTTGCCCGTCTTGTTGTCACTGACCATGTCCGCGACATGCCTCGCTGCCAATCCACCACAGGATGGCGATGTGGTGAAAGCGGGTGGTCACCCAGGCTGCGAACATGTCGACGCAAAAGCGTGTGTCGAGCAGGCCGTCGCGGCTATGGGCGGCAGGTCACGGCTCGAAGGCATCCACGGCCTTTACTACGACGCCGTCGGACATGCCGTGCTGGCGGAGCAGTCGTATCGGCAGCAGCCCTTCATCACCTCCTACGAACGTGACAAGGTCACCATCGATTTCGACAAGCAGCGATCGGTGAGTGACGAGCAGCTCACCTGGCCGGAATCCGATCCGCATACCGAGAGCGTCGAACTCACCCTGATCGCGACGCCTCAGGGTGCCGTATTTCATGGCAAGCACGGCGATATACCGGTTTCGCTGGCCGATCGGGATGCGACCGGCGACATGCTGGCGCTAGGACCGGAGCGTTTGCTGCTCAACGCGGCGGCGGCCGGCGACCTGCATTACGCCCCATCGCAATGGCTGCGCGCCACGCCGCACAGCGTGGTTGAGTTCACCTGGCAGGGCACGCCCGTGCGCGTGCTGCTCAATGCCTACAATCATCTGCCGGATGCGCTGGAGCGCACGAGTGTCTTCAATGACTTCTGGTTCGCCTGGGGCGACGTCGAGCAACGCATCTATTTCGACAACTGGCATCTGGTGCAGGGCGTGCTCTTTCCCACCAACCGCATCGACCAGCGCAATGGGCTGTGGTTTGCCTCTACCCAATTACTCAATCCCGTATTCAATGTCGGCGTGGACGACAAGGCGTTCACGATGGATCCCGCCGTGGTTGCCAAGAGTGCGCAGGCCAAGGGTTGGAACCGCGTGTTCAGCGACCGGCAGCGCGTGCAGCTGGCGCCGGGCATCGAGCTCTATCAGAACGCGTGGAACACCACGCTGATCAAGCAGGACGATGGCGTGCTGGTGCTGGAGGCGCCGATCTCGCCCGGTTACGTGAAAGGCATCCTCGCCAAGGTGCACAGCGAATATCCGGGCGTACCGGTCAAAGCCGTGCTCAGTACCTCCGATTCGTGGCCGCATATCGCCGGCGTCAGGCAGGCCGTCGCCGAGGGCGTGCCGGTCTATGTGCTCGATCTCAATCGACCGCTGCTCGATCGCCTGGTGCATGCGCCGCACAGCCTGCAACCGGACGATCTACAAATTCATCCCATGCCGGCGCATTGGATGACTGTGGGTGATCGCCTGGTGCTGGGCCAAGGTGCCAATCAAGTAGTGCTCTATCCCTTGCGTGGCGCTTCGACCGAACGCCAGTACATGGTGTACTTCCCACAGCAAAAACTGCTGTACGCCAGCGATACGCTGGCGCTGAACCCCGATCACACCCTGTACGACCCGGAACTGATGTACGAAGTGGCGCAAGCCGTGGCGCGCGAACATCTTCAGGTGGATACGGTTTATGCCATGCACGAAGGGCCCACGCCATGGACCACGGTCCAGCAACAGCTTGCCAAGGCGGTGTCGATGGCCAGTCCCAAAGCCGCAGGCTGACGATGGAACATCTGTCACGATCGGATCATTGCCCGCACGTTACAGTCGTGCAGGACAGGCGCCGACTTGCGTCGACGCAGCCCTGCCCCAAACTGTGAGGCTTTCATGGCATCACGGAGATCTCCATGCAGCTACGCAGCGACAACTTCCAGCACGGCACACCCATTCCTCCAGACCTCGCGTTCGGCAAGCCGGGTCATCCGGTGGCGCTGTCGGAAAACCTAAGTCCGCATCTGGCATGGAAGGGGGCGCCGGACGGCACGCGGTCGTTCGTGCTCACCTGCATCGACACCGATGTGCCCAGCAAGCCCGACGACGTCAACAAGGAAGGCCGCCTGGTGCCCGCCGATTTGCCACGCGTGGAATTCGTGCATTGGCTGATGGCGAACATTCCCTCCGAGTGCGGTGAACTGGCCGAAGGCGCGTGCAGCGAAGAGATCACGCCGCGAGGAAAAAAGCAGCCCTACGGACCGCCCGGTAGCGTGCAAGGTGTCAACTCCTACACCGATTGGTTCAGTGGCGACGTGCAGATGGATGGCACCTACCTGGGTTATGACGGTCCGTGTCCGCCGTGGAACGATTCGCTGGTGCATCACTACCATTTCCGCGTCTACGCGCTGGATGCGCCACGCTTGCCGCTGGATCAGGGTTTTTCGCTGGAAGAACTGCGCGCCGCGATGGCCGGGCACGTGCTTGCGCAGGCGGAGCTCACCGGCACATACAGTCTCAACCCCAGCGTGCCGGCCTGAGACCGAACGGTTCCCTCCCCTGCGTGCAGAGGAGGGCTAGGGTGGGGTGACGCGAGCTGCGCTCGCGTTTGCTCCCAGTTCGGTAAAGTGATTGAACATTAGGGAGTCATCACGCGAGGTTGCTTCACCCCACCCCAGCCCTCCCCTACTGCACGTAGGGGAGGAGGCGAAACCTCTAGATCGAAATTCAAGGCAAATCCAGCCTTCTGCACCGAACGCACAGCAGCAATCTTCACGCCAACACAGCACGCTCTATGGCACATGGAATCAAGGGCTGCGACAGGATGCCCGTCGATTCCCGAGGAGCGCCGCCATGCTGCACTACGCCCTGGTCTTCCTGGTCATCGCCGTCATCGCCGCCCTGCTCGGTTTTACCGGCGTTGCCGGTACCGCCGCGTGGATTGCGAAAGTGTTGTTCGTGCTGTTTCTGATCCTTGCCGTGATCGCGTTTTTCCGGCGGACTGGCTGAATGGCACGACTCTTTCGTTCAGCCAGTGACACGGCAAACCGCTAGAGTGAACCTCTCAAGCCAATGGAGAACGTCATGAACAAAGAAGTCCAGGCGCACGACAACAACCTGCACGAGAACCGCGTGCATGAGCGCATCGACCAAGGTGCCGAACGCATCAAGCAGGCAACCTCTGACGCCGTGGCCAGCAGCAAGGACAAATTCGATCGCGCGGCCGACCGCGTCGAAGAGCGCGTGCACAGCGCCACCGACAAGGCCGCGCACGCCGCCAATCGTGCCAGCGACAAAGTCAACGAAGCCGCCGAGCGCAGCCGTGCCGCGTACGACCAGGCGCGGGATCGCGCCGACGAATGGCTGGAGGAAGTGCGCGAATATGTGCGTGAAAAACCCGTCCAGGCAGTGGCCATTGCGCTCGGCGCCGGATGGCTGCTTGGTCGTATCCTTCGTCGCTGAGTTTGAGCATAGGCACGGAGGCGGGCAATGCACGATTCCGTGCACGAAAACGAACCATCGGCAGAGCAGCCGGCGCCAACCGGTCAAGCGCCCACGAGCGGGCTGCTGGATGATCTGACGCGCCTGGCGCGCGCGGTGCGCGACCTGTTCGGTGCGCAGTTGCACCTGCTGGCCGCCGAGCTAGGGCTGGCGCGCAGCGCCGTTTCCTGGCTGCTGGCTGCCGCCCTGGCCGCCACCATCGCAGGCGTGGGTCTGGGTCTTACGCTGCTGGGCCTAATCGGTTTGCTGCTGGCCAAATGGCTCGGCTCCTGGATCCTCGCCTTCGTGGTGCTCGCGGTACTGGAAGTCGTATGGCTGCTGGGAGCGATCGTGTTGTTCCGTCGCTGCATGCATTGGATGAGCTTGCCGGGTACGCGCCAGGAGTGGCGTGCGATCATGCAGGACACGTTGCACCGCGCCGAGCACGACATCCACACAGACGAGGGGGAAGTCTGATATGAGCCTATTCAAGCAGTTGGAGAAAGTGCGCCACGCGCGTGAACGCGTGGCCCGGCATCGCGGCGAAATGGCCGCACCGGCCGCGGCGCTGCTGGAGCGCGGCTATCGCCATCCGCTCACCACCGTAGGCGCGGCCGCCGGCGCCGGGCTTGTGCTCGGCAGTCTTGGGGTCAGCCCGTTGCGCGTGCCGGGATTGGTTTCGACAGTGGGTGCGGGGCTTGCGGAAATCGTGGCGCACGGCACGCGCCTCATCGCTGAAATGGGCATGGACGGCGGCTACGACGGCAGCGACAGCGACGCGCCATGACCGCCGTCGAACCCACGGCGTTGCCGGCGGTGACATCGACAGATAGCCCGGTGCACGGTACACCCATGCCACCGCCGGCAAGCCTGACGCATGAGATGAAAGCCACCACCCGCGGCGTCAACCGCCTGCGCGGCCATCTGCGCAGCATCCGCATGTCGTTCACCGCGTTGCTGGTGCTCGCGCTGCTCTACACCGTCACCCTCGTTAAAGGTCTGATCATTCCGTTGGTGCTGGCGGCGTTCATCGGCTTGGCGCTCAATCCCATCGTGGCGCGCGGCACGCGTCATCACATACCGCGCTGGCTTGGCGCGAGTGTGCTGATGCTCACGCTGATGGCAGGCATCGGCACCGGTATCAGCATGCTCACGCAGCCCGCCTTGGGGTGGCTGCACAGTGCGCCATCGCAGATTCGCAGTTTCATTCCCAAGCTCGAACACATCACGCGGCCGCTCGAAGCCGCCGGCCGTGCAACGCAAACCTTGGTCAACGGTCATCCCGCGCGGCCGGATGCGGCACAAAATGCCGGCGATGTCGCGATCAGCGTGTGGGATGTACTGGCCAACGCGCCGAAGGTGCTGGCGGCAGTGCTCACCGTGGTGCTGCTGGTGTACTTCTTCCTCGTATACGGCGACCTGATCTTGCGCCGGCTGGTGGAGATCGCGCCTAACTTTGGCTACAAGCGCCACGCCGTCAGCATTGTGCGGGGCATCCAGACCGAAGTGTCGCGCTACATCCTCACCACCGTGGTCATCAACGTATCGTTGGGCGTCATTACGGCCGGCATGCTTTATCTGTTGCACATGCCCGATCCGGTGCTGTGGGGCGCGGTGGCGATGACCGCCAATTTCATCCCTTATGTCGGTGCCATCGTTACCACGGCCACGCTGCTGTTCGTCGGCTTGATTCACTACGACGCATTGGGGAACGCCTTGTTGCCCGCGTTCTGTTTCACCTGCCTGACGGCGTTCGAAGGCAACCTGATCACGCCGATGATTCTGGGGCGTCGCATGCGCGTCAGTCCGATCGCCATTCTCATCTGGCTGCTGATCTGGGGCTGGCTGTGGGGCGTGCCGGGCGCGTTGCTGGCCGTACCCATGCTCACCAGCGCGAAGCTGATTGCAGAGCGTGTACGTGGGTGGGAGTGGTTTGCGCGGATGGTGCAGCGCTGATCGACTTCGCCCCGTCATTCCTCGCCCTTCAGAGCCGAGCACATCCATGTGCTCTTCCCGCGTACCGGCGCAGGCCGGAATGCAGTTTCAAGATGTCGTGCGAAGCACTCAAGGCTGACGTTTGAGCAAGATAGAAGACTAGAGTGCTTGCGCCACCTGCGAGCAATGACTGTCGCCGCAGGCTTGCCACCCGCCGCCAAGCGCCTTGTACAACGCCACCGCGCGTGTATCGATCGCACTCTCCGACTGCGCCAGCGCATCTTCCGCCGATAATTGCACGCGTTCGGCATCCAGCAATTCCAGATAGCCGGTCGCACCCTCCTGGTAACGCACGCGCGCCAGATCGGCGGCGCGCCGGCTCTCCTGCGCTTGCGCGATCAACTGCTCGATGCGCGCGTGTTCGGCGTTGTAATTGACCACCGCGTTATCCACGTCTTCCATCGCCAGCAGCACGGTTCGCTGGTAATTGGCCTGCGCTGCATCGGCGCGCGCCTGGCTGGCATGCAGGTTCGAACGCACGCGTTCAACGTTCAAGCCGTTCCAGGTAATGTTCGGCATGAACGACCACGCGCGCGATGCCAGGCCGCCGAAATCGTTGCTGCGGCCGGCCAGGAAACCCACGAAACCGCCGAGCGTGATGTGCGGGAAAAAGTCCGCCTTGGCTACGCCGATACGCGCGGTAGCCGCCGCGTACTCGCGTTCGGCGATGCGCACGTCAGGCCGGCGCGACAACGCATCGCCGGCATCGCCGATCGGCAGCGCTGTGGCCATCGGCTTGAACGTGGCCGGTGAAACATCGACATCCAGCTCACCCGGCCGCTCGCCCAACAACACCGCCAGGCGATAGGTGTATCCGCGAACCTGCGCATCCAGCACCGGCAACTGCGCTTTCGCCGCGCTGAGCTGTGCGCTGGCGCTGGCCACGTCCTGTTCGGAGGCGGTGCCGATCTGTGCCCTGGCGCTGATCAACTTCAGCGTGTCGGTTTGATTGGCAATGTTGCGTTGGGCAATCGCGAGTCGCTGCTGGGTGCCGCGCAATTCAAAATAATTGCGCGCCACCTCCGCAAACAAGCTCACCTGCGCATCGCGCAAGGAAGCCTCGCTCGCATCCGCATCCGCGCGCGCCGCTTCCACGGAGCGGCGGACGCCGCCGAAGACATCGACTTCCCACGACGCATCGAAGCCGGCCTGATAAGTATCGATCGGAATACGCTGCGTCGTGAAACCAGGCTGTTGTTCGACGGCGCGGCTATAGGAAGCACCGGCACCGACGGTGGGAATCTGGTCCGACCTCGCCGTGCCCAACAGCGCGCGCGATTCGGCCAGGCGTGCCTGTGCGATCGTCAAATCGAGGCTGCCCCTGGCTGCGCGCTCGATCAGCGCATCGAGCGCGGGATCATTGAACTGCTTCCACCATGCGGCCTGGAACTGTGTATTGCTTTCCCATTGCGCGTCGATGCCCTGCACGTTCGCCGGTGGTGTGTGAGGCGTCTGGTAATCCGGCCCCACGCTGGCACATCCGGCCAGCGCGAGTGCGGCAAACAAAGCGGTATTACGGAGAAAACGTACCATCTCAATGGCCCTCCAGAGCGGGCAAGTTGGATGCGTGCTGCTTCTTGCGCGCGTCGCGGCGTTCCACCACGGCGCGGATCAGCACGTAGAACAGCGGGGTATAGATCAAGCCGAAGATGGTCACGCCCAACATGCCGGAGAACACCGCCACGCCCATGGCGTGACGCATTTCCGCGCCGGCGCCGTGCGAGGTCACCAGCGGCACCACACCCATGATGAAGGCGATTGATGTCATCAAGATCGGGCGCAAACGCAGCCTTGCCGCTTCCAGCACCGCGTCGTGGCGAGACATGCCTTCATGCTGGCGCTCGCGCGCGAACTCCACGATCAGGATCGCGTTCTTGCACGCCAGCCCCACCAGGACGATCAAGCCGATCTGCGTGAAGATGTTGTCGTCACCACCGGACAGCCACACACCGGCAATCGCAGACAGCAACACCATCGGCACGATCAGGATCACCGCCAAAGGCAGCGACCAGCTTTCGTACAGCGAAGACAACACCAGGAACACCAGCAGCACACACAACGGGAACACCAGCACGGCGGTGTTGCCGGCGAGAATCTGCTGATAGGTGAGATCGGTCCATTCGTAGCTCATGCCATTGGGCAGATTTTCCTGCGCCAGCTTTTCCATCGCCGCCTGGGCCTGCCCGGAGCTGAAGCCTGGTGCAGGGCCGCCGTTGATTTCGGCCGTGATGTAACCGTTGTAATGCTGCACGCGTTCCAATCCAGCCGTGCGCTGCACGGTTACGAACGAACCCAGCGGCACCATGTCGCCATTGGCACTGCGCGTCTTCAGCTGAAGGATGTTTTGCGGCTCGTGACGAAATGCAGGCTCGGCCGAAACGTTCACCTGATAGACGCGGCCAAAACGATTGAAGTCGTTCACGTACAGCGAGCCCAGGTAGGCTTGCAAGGTTTCGTCGACGTCGCTCAGATCCACGCCTTCGGCTTTGGCTTTTTCGCGGTCCACATTCGCATCGATCTGCGGCACGCTTACCTGATAACTGGAAAACAAGCCGGCCAACGCAGGCACTTTTTGACTCTGCGCGATCAGGTTTTGCGTCTGCTTGTACAGCTCATCGAAACCGAGCTGCCCACGATCCTCGACCTGAATGCGGAAACCACCGATGGTGCCCAGGCCTTGTACGGGCGGCGGCGGGAACGTGGCGATGTACGCGTCCTGGATGGTGGCGAACTTCTGGTTCAAGGCGGCGGCAATCGCGCCGGCGGAGAGCGACGGATCGCGACGCTCATCGAACGGCTTCAGCGTCTCGAACACGATGCCCGCGTTGGTGGCATTGGTGAAGCCATTGATCGACAGGCCCGGGAACGCTACCGCGCTTTGCACACCCGGTTGCTTCAAGGCCATTTCGGACATGCGACGGATCACGTCTTCCGTGCGGTCCAGCGACGAGGCATCCGGCAACTGCGCGAACGACACCAGGTACTGCTTGTCCTGCTGCGGCACAAAGCCCATCGGTACGTGTGAGAACCCCAGCCATGCCATGCCGATCAAGCCGGCATACACCACCAGCGCCGCCGAGCCCTTGCCGACAATGCGCTTCACGCCGCCGACATAACGATCCGCACTGCGATGGAAGAAGCGGTTGAACGGGCGGAAGAACCAGCCCAACGCCTTGTCCATCAGCAGCGACAGGCGATCTTTCGGCGCGTCATGCCCTTTCAGCAACACGGCGGCCAGCGCGGGGCTGAGGCTTAGCGAGTTGAAGGCCGAGATCACCGTGGAAATCGCGATCGTCAGCGCGAACTGGCGATAGAACTGGCCGGTCAGGCCGCTGATGAATGCGGTCGGTATGAACACCGCGCACAACACCAACGCGGTCGCGATGATGGGGCCGGTGACTTCGTTCATTGCACGCCGTGTTGCTTCTTTTGGCGCGTAGCCGAGCTCGATATTGCGCTCGACGTTTTCAACGACCACGATCGCGTCGTCCACCACGATGCCGATCGCCAATACCAAACCGAACAGCGACAGCGCATTGAGCGAAAAGCCGACCAGATACATGATCGCGAACGTGCCGATCAGCGAGACCGGCACGGCCACCAACGGGATGATCGATGCGCGCCAGGTCTGCAGGAACAGGATCACCACCAGCACGACCAGGATGATCGCCTCGATCAAGGTATGCGCGACGGCTTCGATCGAGCCGCGCACGAACACGGTCGGGTCGTAGACGATGTGGTATTCGATGCCCTGCGGGAATTCCTTCTTCAGCTCCTCCATCGTCGCGCGCACTTCGTCGGAGATCTGAATCGCATTCGCCCCGGGACGCGCGAAGATCGGAATCGCCACCGCCGGCTGGTTATCCAGCAAGCTGCGTAACGCGTACTGGTTCGAACCGAGCTCGATGCGAGCGACATCGCGCAGATGCACCACGCTGCCATCCGGATCGGTGCGCACGATGATGTTGCCGAATTCGTCCGTGGTGCTCAGCCGTCCTTGCGTGTGGACGTTGAGCTGAAAGTCGGTGTTGCCCGGTACCGGCGGCGCATTCAGCGCGCCGGCGGCCACCGCGACGTTCTGCTCCTGGATCGCATGCACGACATCGCCGGTGGTGAGTTTGCGTTGCGCGAGCTTGTCCGGGTTGAGCCAGACACGCATGCTGTATTCGCCGGCACCGAACAACTGCACATCGCCTACACCATCCAGGCGCGCAAGGATGTCCTTGATGTGCAGGCGCGCGTAGTTGGACAGATACAGCATGTCGTAACGCTTATCCGGCGAAGTAAGGTGCACGACCATGGTGAGGTCGGGCGAGCTTTTCTGCGTGGTGACACCCAGGCGCTGCACTTCTTCGGGCAACCTCGGCAACGCCTGCGACACGCGGTTTTGCACTTCCACCTGGGCGTTGTTGAGATCGGTGCCCAATGCAAAGGTCACGGTGAGCGTCAGCTGTCCGTCGCTGGTCGATTGCGAGGACGAATACAGCATGCCTTCCACGCCGTTGATTTGTTCTTCCAGTGGCGTGGCGACGGTTTCGCCGATTACTTCCGGGCTGGCGCCCGGATAGGTGGCGTGCACCACCACGGTGGGCGGCACCACTTCGGGGTATTCGCTGATCGGCAGCTTGAACACCGCGATGCTGCCGGCGATCACGAAGATCAGCGAAAGCACCGCGGCCATGATCGGCCGGTCGACGAAAAACTGTGCGATGTTTTTCATGTCATTTCTCGAATACGTTTCCAATTGCTGCTCCCTCCCCTACGTGCAGTAGGGGAGGGTTGGGGTGAGGCCATCTGGCGATGAACGCAAGCCGTACGGCGCCCCGGCCCGGCCCTGCCAGGCAGGGCCGGGAGCCACTTTCAACCCTGCGAATGCTTCTGCGCGTTCGGTGCATCGGTCTGCGCTGTCCGCGCATCACTGCCATCCGGATTCGTCGCAGCCGCATCGACCAGCGCCTTCTCCTGCGCATCGAGGCGGGAATCCATCGCGACCTGTTGCGGATTCACTTCCACGCCTGGACGCACATGTTGCAGACCATTGATCACCACTACATCGCCCGCACTCAGACCGTCATCGATCACGCGCATGCCATGGAACAGCGGACCGGGTTCCACTTTGCGGTACTGCACCTTGTGTTGGGCATCGACCACGTACACGAACTGATTGCTCAAGTCCGTGCCCAGCGCGCGATCATCGATCAACACGCGCGGGTGCGGCTGACCGCTTTGCAGTCGCACGTGCGCATACAAGCCGGGTGTCAGCAAGCCGTCTTCATCGTCGAACACGGCGCGCAGACGCATCGTGCCGGAGGTGGCACGTACCTGGTTGTCGACGAAATCGACGCGCCCGGTGTGCGGATAGCCCTGCTCATCGGTCAGACCCATGGCCACTTCGATACGCGGTGCGTGGCCGTTCTGGACCGCACTGCGGCGCAGGCGAGCCAGCTTCAGCCAGGTTTGCTCATCCACATCGAAATACATGTAGACCGGATCGACCGACACCACGCTGGTGAGCACGTCCGCGCTCGATACCAAGTTGCCCGACTGGATATGCGCATTGCTAACGCGGCCATCGATCGGTGCGCGCACTTGCGTCCAGTCCAGATTGAGCTTGGCCGTGGCCAGTGCCGCCGTGGAGGCTTCCAGCGTTGCCTTGGCACTTTGCTCGGCGGTGTTCTGGCTATCGGCGTCTTCCTGCGAAATCGCGTGCTGGGCGAGCAGGCGGCGTGCGCGATCCGCATTGGCCTGGGCCAGCGCAAGCTGCGCTTTCGCTTGCGCGACGTTGGCTGTCAGCCGGTCGACTTCCGCCTGGAACGGCCGCGGATCGATCACGAACAACACATCGCCCTTGTGCACTTGCGTGCCTTCTTTAAATTGCACGGCGTTCACATAGCCGCTTACGCGCGGACGCACGTCGACGGCATCGACGGCCTGCAACTGTCCGGTGAAGTCGGCGCTGTCGCTGATCGGACGCACCATGACCGAAGCCACGGTCACCTCCGGCGCACCACCTTGCGCACCGGCTGACTGGGCATGGGCACCGCCCTGGCGACCCAGCAGCGCCCAACTGCCAGCAATGGCTGCTATGACCAGGCCGGCCAGGATTGCTTTCTTCAACATCACTCGCTCCCGTTTTTGTCAGATGCCGGAAAGGCGCCTTCCTGCGCTTTCCAAGGCGTCGAGCCGCGCGGATGCCCGGGCTCGGATATGGCGAAATCAGGTACCTAAGTGGCCTAACTTCGCGACAGACCATCCCGGTCTGTCCTGACAGGGCAATCAACGCGCCATGTCAGACTTCTCTTGCCGCAATGCAGCAGAATTTGCGACGGAACGAATAATGGGTATACCGTACAGTTTAGAAAATCCGGTTCTTGCGCAAGCCACTCGTGACCCCAAATCACGAATGACCGCATAATGATCAGCAGAACGTATTCTGGATGGTGCTATGGAAGATTTTTCCGCTATTTCCGCCTTCGTCCGGGTGGTGGACGCAAAAAGCTTTGCCTCTGCTGCCGCGCAGCTAGGCATGACCCCTTCCGGGGTCAGCCGGGCCGTCTCCCGGCTGGAGGAGCGCCTCGGCGTGCGCCTGCTGTTCCGCTCCACCCGGGCCCTGCGTCTAACCGACGATGGCGCCTCGTTCTATACACGTTGCAGGGAGATCCTGGCCGATCTGGCCGAAGCGACGGAATCCCTGGGCTATGCGCACCGCAAGCCGCAGGGCAAGCTGCGGGTGGGTATGTCGGCCTCGGTGGGGCGCGCCGCCATCGTGCCGCAGCTGTCCGAATTCGAGCGCCGCTACCCCGACATCCGGCTCGAGCTGATGATGTGCGATTACCCCTACGACTTGAACGAGGAAGGCGTGGACTGCGCCATCCGCATGGGCGAGCTGGAGGATTCCAGCCTGATCGCCCGCAAGATCGGCTATCTGCGCAACGTGCTGCTGGCCTCGCCGGACTATCTGGAACGCCACGGCGCGCCGACCAGCGTCGAGGATCTGAAGAACCATCGCTGCATCAACTACGTCTACGCCAACGGCAAGCCGCGGCTATGGCTGTTCGATACGCCAACCGGCCAGCTCGAGCTGGATGTGAATGCGCATTTGCTGATCAACGATGGTGAATCGGTGATCCAGGCGGCGATGGCGGGGCTGGGCATCATCCAGGCGCCGCATGTGCTGGCGGCGTGTGCCCTGGACATGGGCAGGCTTGAACCTATCCTCCCCAACACCGTATCCACGGGCAAAAATGTGTGGATCGTTTATCCGCAGAAGAAGCATTTGTCGGCGCGCGTGCAGGCCTTCATCGAATGGTCGCGTGAGTTGTTCGAGCGTCCGTTCGAGTCGATGTGCCCGGTGGCGCCGGTAGTGGAAGCGCTCAGGCCGCCGTTGCCGCCGGTGGTGAAGGAGAAACTGGTGCGTGCGCAATAGCCATGATGCAAGGCCAAACCTCACCGTCGCCCCGGCGAACGCCGGGGCCTAGTGACTTGGATATCTGCACGTCGCTGGGCCCCAGCATCCGCGCCGGGGAGGATAGACGAACGGGGTCAGGCCCCAGCCGGAATCAACAACAACAGCGCAGCGCCCAGCGCAATGCGATACACCGCAAACCACGTAAACCGATGCGTGCGGATGTAGCCCAACAACCACTTCACCGCCACGAATGCCACCACCAGCGACACCAGGAAGCCGATGATCAGCGCGCTCCAGTCTTCGTGAGCGGCACCGCCGCCCTTGAGCACTTTCAATAGCTCATAACCGGTCGCTGCATACATGGTGGGAATGCCTACCAAAAACGAAAACTCCGTAGCAGCTGGACGATTGCTGGTGCCTGCGAGCATTGCGGTAAAGATCGTCGCTCCCGAACGCGATGTACCTGGAAACACCCCGGCAACGATCTGTGCGATGCCCACCAGGATCGCCACGCGCCAGGTCACTTCACGGCGATCCACCTGTCGGGCGGCAATCGCTTCGGCACCGAGTATCCAAAAACCGCCGATCAACAACGCCCATGCAATCGGCGTCACCGTCTCAGGCAGCTTGAACCCATAGTGCGTCACCACCACCCCGAGCACACACGTGATCGCAAACGCAACCGACAGCTTGAACAGATACGTGCGGTTGGCCGGTTCTTGCCATTGCGTGAGCAACTCCCAGATGCGCTTCCGATAGATCAGCGTGATGGCCAGGATCGCACCGGCCTGGATGCCCACGTTGAACAGATCGGACCGATCGCCCAGTCCAAAGCGCTCGGCGATCAGCAGATGTCCGGTGCTGGAGATCGGCAGGAATTCGGTGATGCCTTCGATGATGCCCAGCAGGACGACATGGATGAAATCGTGCACGCGCAAGAACTCCTTTTGGGATGCAAGGCGGGCGTTTGGCCGACGCCCAGACGGTATAGCCTAAGGCTTTGCGCTTGCTTAGCCGATCGGACAGCAGCTCAATTTCATACGCACTAAATTGGTGCAAATACATCCCCAATTTCGTGCAAAAGAGCCCGCGCAATGCGCGGGTTTTTATGTAATCATTTGAAGCTTAAACTGTTTTGCAGTTGGTACGGTGCTTGCCTAAGAAGCACGCGCGACCCCTTCTACACATCATCGAGGTTTTACATGTCCGCCAAGAAAGTGCTCGACCTGATCAAGGAAAAAGAGGTCGAGTTCGTCGACCTGCGTTTCGCCGACATGCTCGGCAAGCACCACCACGTCACCTTCCCGGCGCATGCCATCGACGAGTCGACCTTCGAAGACGGCAAGATGTTCGACGGCTCCTCGATCTCCGGCTGGAAGGGCATCAATGAATCGGACATGGTGCTGCTGCCCGACGCGGACACGGCTTACCTCGATCCGTTCAGCGCCCACACCCAGCTCGTCCTGCACTGCGATGTGCTCGAACCGAGCACCATGCAGGCCTACGGCCGTGATCCGCGCTCCATCGCCAAGCGCGCCGAGGCGTATCTGAAGTCCACCGGCCTGGCTGACACAGCGTACTTCGGTCCGGAGCCGGAATTCTTCATCTTCGATTCCGTGCGCTGGCAGAACGACATGGGCCGCGTGTTCTATGAAATCGAATCGCAGGAAGCGGCGTGGAGCTCGCGCTTCAAGTACGACGAAGGCAACAGTGGCCATCGTCCGGGTGTGAAGGGTGGTTACTTTCCGGTGAGCCCGGTGGATTCGCTGGGCGATCTGCGAGCGGACATGTGCAAGGTGCTCGAATCGCTCGGCCAGGTGGTCGAAGTGCATCACCACGAAGTGGCCAATGCCGGTCAGTGCGAAATCGGCGTCAAGTTCAACACGCTGGTGACGAAGGCCGATGAACTGATGACGCTCAAGTACGTCATCAAGAACGTGGCGCATCAGAACGGCAAGACCGTGACCTTCATGCCCAAGCCGATCGTCGGCGACAACGGCAGCGGCATGCATGTGCACCAGTCGCTGAGCAAGGACGGCAAGAACCTGTTCTCCGGCGATCTTTACGGCGGCCTCTCACAGCTCGCGCTGTGGTACATCGGCGGCATCTTCAAGCACGCCAAGGCCATCAACGCGTTCGCCAACTCCACCACCAACAGCTACAAGCGTCTGGTGCCGGGCTTCGAAGCGCCGGTGATGCTGGCCTACTCCGCGCGCAACCGTTCGGCGAGCTGCCGCATTCCGTTCGTGTCCAACCCGAAGGGTCGTCGCATCGAACTGCGTTTCCCCGACCCGATCCAGTCCGGCTACCTCACCTTTACTGCGCTGATGATGGCGGGCCTGGACGGCATCTTGAACAAGATTGACCCGGGTGCGCCGGCCGACAAGGATCTCTACGATCTGCCGCCGGAAGAAGAGAAGAACATCCCGCAGGTGTGCTCCAGCCTCGACGCGGCGTTGGAAGCGCTGGATAAGGACCGTGAGTTCCTCAAGGCCGGCGGCGTGTTCACCGATGACTTCATCGATGCTTACATCGAACTGAAGATGCAGGAAGTGACGCGCTATCGCGCCAGCACGCATCCGCTGGAATTCCAGATGTACTACGCGATCTGATCGCGACTGCAGTTGATGCAAAAACAACGGGCGCTTCGGCGCCCGTTGTCGTTTTCGACCATGGCCATGAACGCCGCGGCCTGCCGTTGCCTGTGTCCCCGCTTATAGCTGACAGGGTTATTGGACTATATGCATAAGGATTCGAGGCTTAGCTTCGCCACGCATCTTCCCTGCAGAAATATCGATAACTACCTGATTTTCAGAGTGGTCCTATGTACCACCCGGCGTCCGATTGCTAACCTTATTCGCTCGAAATCTTGCGAGCGGCCGTGTGGATACGTGCTGCTTGGCGTATAGATCGAGCGATCGTCACCCAAGGCATTCCTAAACGCGATTCAGTTGAACTGAGGCGCGTTATCGGGCCGTGCCTCGAAATCCTGAGACTTCAACCAACCTCCGCGAGAAATCGGCGGGCTGCTTAGTCGTCGCCCGATCCACGGAAAACCCGAGCAATCACCTTTCGCGAACCTGTGCTTCGAGAACAAAGATGATCACCATGTATGCAGTGATATGGATGATGCTCGACCTGTTATGGATGATGGCAGGCGCATGGTTTGCCTACGTCTGCGCAAGTGGTCCGTCGGCGCCATGGCAGGAGTGGGAAACGATGTTGGTCGGCGCGGGCAGCCCGTTGCTGCTGGCTGCGTTTGCGATGACCGGCGTATACGCGCGCAAGCGCCGCAAGAAGTCGGACGGCGTCACCCACCGCATCGTGCCGCTATCCATTCTCGCGTGGGTGATTGCCAGTCGCGCGACCGTGTCGATGAAGATGCATCATCCGCATGTGTTTGCATGGCTGGACCTGTGGCTGGTGGCGACGACGATCCTGACGGTGGTCTCGCGCTTGATCTTGGGCAAGTGGATGGATCGCATCGGCCATGACCGTTCACGTCCGCAACGCGTCGTGATTGCCGGCGACGCGGCATATCTCTCCACATGGTTGCAGACCGGTCGGGTCAAACCTGATGAATATGCGGTGGTGGCTGCCCTCGCGGCGGATGCAACCTCGCCGTTGAACGCGAATATTCCTGTGCTGGGCGATTTCGAAAATCTGGTCGCCAAGGCCAAGAATCACGATTTCGACGAGCTATGGCTGGCGCTTCCCATGTCCCGGCAAACGGAAATCAGCCGTTATGTGATGGCGTTGCAGCATCACTTCATCAATATCCGCCTGTTCGCGGACGCGCAAAACATTCCCTTGTTCAATCCCGCTGCGACCACCTTTGCAGGCACCGCTTTTATCGATCTGGTGACTTCATCATCGGACCAGAAAGACGCGTGGTCCAAGTCGCTGTTCGACCGACTGTTTGCCCTGATGGTTCTGCTGGCGCTGCTGCCAATGCTCGCCCTGATCGCAATTCTGATCAAAGGGAGTTCGCGCGGGCCGGTATTCTTCCGGCAGCGACGCAAAGGCGTGGATGGAAGAGAGTTCACCATTCTCAAATTCCGGTCGATGTATGTGCATCGGGAGAAGCCAGGCCAGCTGACTCAAGCCAGCAAGAATGACCATCGTGTCACGTCGATTGGCCGCCTTCTGCGCAAGACCAGCCTGGATGAATTACCGCAATTCATCAACGTGCTGTTCGGACAGATGTCGGTGGTCGGTCCACGCCCGCATGCGGTCGAGCACGATGACTTGTACATGCGGCTCATCGACGGCTACATGTACCGCTACCGGATCAAGCCGGGGATCACCGGCTGGGCGCAGATCAACGGAGCACGAGGCGAAACCGCAAAGGTGGAGCTGATGGCGCGTCGCGTCGCACTGGACCTTTTCTATATCCAACATTGGTCGTTCTGGTTGGACGTAAAGATCGTCGTGATGACGATCTTCAAAGGCTTCGTCGCCAAGAACGCGCATTAAAAGCAGAAGTCATTTATGAATGTTCTACCCCTTACATGTCTGAAGCAGTCGGGACGCCGGTGGATGGCCCTGGCCGGAACGCTATGGCTTGGCGGCTGCGCGATCGCGCCCGGCATGCATGCGCCCTCGACGCATGAGGCACCGTCGATCACGCTGATCACGCCTGCGTTGATCGCGGCGCAGGAGCCGAAAGAGGATCCGCAGATTGCAGCACTGCTGTCTACCTTCTCGGTCACAAACGGGGAATATCGAATTGGGCCCGCGGATATTCTGGCCATCGGCGTGGTGCAACATCCCGAATTGGTACCACCGGACGCGCCGCCTGCGCGCGATGGAACGGATCAGCCGTTTGGCTTCGTGGTCGATGCGACCGGTTATTTGAATTATCCGTATGTGGGTGGTGTAGAAGCCGCGGGCAAGACGGTCGAGCAGGTGCGCGCAGAACTTACCCGACGGTTAGTGCAATACATTCGCGAGCCGCAAGTCGCGGTTCGCGTAATCGGCTTTCGAAGCAAGCGCGTCTATGTGGATGGGGCGGTGCGTCTGGCCGGCAGTCAGGACATCACCGATGTACCAATGACGCTCGCCCTGGCGCTGGCCCGTTCCGGTGGTATTGCGACCAGTAGCGATGCGAGCAAGATCACCATTACGCGCGGCGGACATGTTTATCCCGTCGATCTTCACGCGCTGGTTCGCGTGGGACATGGCGCCGAAGGTATTCATCTGCGCGACGGCGATCGCGTACACGTCGCCGAATCGGCCGACAATCCCGTTTTCGTCGCGGGTGAAGTGGGTCAAGCGCATGCAGTGCCGATGCATGATGGGGCTTTGACCCTGGGTGACGCGCTGGCCCTATCGGGTTCGGTTAGCCAGATCGGCAGCAATCCGCGCGGCATCTACGTGGTGCGTGTGCAAGACATTCATGCCGCGCCGCAGGTGTATCGCCTGGATGCGTCGTCGCCAACCGGGCTTGCCCTGGCCGGACGCTTTCAACTGCAGGCACGCGACCTCGTTTATGTGCAAACAGCCGGCCTGATGCGCTGGAACCGCATCACGAGCCTGCTGCTATCGAGCACGCTTTCGACCTACAACCTGCAGCGCGCGGCGAGCGGCCAATGATCCGCGGCATCCTCTTCCTCTGCGTTGGCAACCTATGTCGCAGTCCGATGGCTGAAGGGCTTTTGCGCCAATGCATGCCGGAGCTCAACATAGCTTCGGCGGGTTTGCAGGCAAAAGTGGGCATGCCACCCGAACCGCATGCGGTGGACGTGATGCACGCACACGGCGTGGATATCAGCCGCCACCGCTCGCGCCCGCTAAACCGTTCGATGCTTTCCACCTATGACATGGTGCTGGTCATGGACAACCGGCTCAAGCATGAGGTGCTGTCCCGCTATCCCCACCTGCGCGGCAGAGTGCACGTCCTCGCAGAAGACGGCATCGCCGATCCTTATCAACAGTCCTACGACGTTTTCGTCGACTGCTATACCCGCATAGCTACGGCCGTCAACGCGTGGCAGCCCCGATTGCGTGCACTAGCCGGGGCATTCGCAAGAGACGTTTCATGATGACGAAAAGCCTGACCGCGGCAGCGCGCGAAACCACGCGTGACACGATTGACCTGGTCGCCGTGCTCGACATGCTGTGGCGATCCTGGACATTGATCGCCAAGACCGCCGGGGCGGTCTTCGCCATGGGCCTGCTGTATGCGTGGCTCGGCACACCTGTGTATGAATCGCGCCTGTTGGTGCAGATCCAGAGCAACAGCGATAGCAACGCTACGCAATTGCTGGGAAGCCTGTCGGCCTTCCTGGGTGTGAAATCCAGCGACGAGGCCGAAATGCAGATTTTGGGTTCGCGCAGGGTCATTGGCGCAGCGGTAGAAACGACGCGTTACTACATTCAGGCCGAGCCCGCACGTTTTCCGCTGCTCGGCCGGTGGATCGCTGACGGGCAAACCACGCTTTCGAGGCCCGGTCTGTTCGGCCTGGGCGGTTACGCGTGGGGTAACGAATCGATCGACATCGTGCAGTTTGATACGCCTCGGGTTTTCGAGGGCGACAAGTTCACCTTGATTGCACTTGGCGGCGGTCGCTACAGCGTGAGCTCGTCGGACATGGCCAAGGCGTACACCGGACAGATCGGTGCATTGGCGCACATTCAGACCGATGCAGGGAACGTGTTGCTCAATGTCAGCGCCATCCACGCCAATCCCGGAACGCGCTTCAAGCTTTATCGCTATTCGCGCCAGCAGACGATTTCCGATCTGCAGCAGCGCCTGGTCATCGTCGACAAAGCCAAAGATGCCGGTGTCATCTCCGTGGCGTTGCAAAGTGCTCACCCGCAACGCGCGGCCGCTCTAGTCAAAGCTCTCGGTGCGGCCTACGTCAGCCAGGGCGGCGAGCAAAAAGCACAAGAAGCCGAGCAGTCGCTGGCATTTCTCGAGCAGCAACTGCCGGACATGAAACAAAATCTGCGCAACGCAGAAGATGCCCTGCTCGCTTATCGCAACAGGCATGGAGCCATCGATCTGGGCGAGGAAGCCAAGCTCAGCATGGGCCAGGTCATTGCTCTGCAAACGCGAATCAGCCTGCTCCAACAAGAACGGCAGGCCAAGCTGCAACAGCTCACGCCCAAGCATCCGGAGGTCATTTCCCTCGACCTGCAGATCGCTACCCTGCAAAAACAGGTTGATAGAGTCGACGCACGCATCAGGCAGCTGCCTGATGCCGAGCAGGATGTAGTCCGGCTTGCGCGTGACGTAAAAGTCAATAGTGACTTATACGTCGCCATGCTCAATAGCATGCAGCAGCTACGCCTCGTGCGCGCAGGCAACGTCGCCAGCGTGCGTGTCGTCGATGACGCCGAGCTGCCTGAGCAATCCATCTGGCCGAAGCCGGCCATCGTCATCGGCGGCGCGCTGGTGCTGGGCATCCTACTGGGCCTTTGCATCGCGCTGGCGCGTAGCCTCTGGCGCGGCTCGGTCACCGATCCGCACGACATCGAGCAGCGCCTCGATGTGCCCGTCCACGCAACCATTCCGCACAGCAAAAGTCAGGCCCGCAACGATCGGCTCGGCTGGAGACGCTTGCCTGGCGGCAAGACGAACCGTTTGCCGATGACGATTACGCATCCGCATGAGCCCGCGGTGGAAGGCTTGCGTGGATTGAATATCGCCTTGCAATTGCGGGGTCTGGAGGCACGTAACGGTATCGTGCTGATCACCAGTGCAACGCAGGACGTCGGCAAATCGTTCGTCGCCGCCAATCTGGCCGTATTGTTGGCGAAAGCGGGCAAGCGCGTGCTGTTGATTGACGGCGACCTGCGCAAAGGCAGCATGCATCGCACCTTCAATGTGGAAGACGCCAACGGCCTTACCGCGGTATTGCGTGGGCAGGCAAGCTTGGCCGAGGCCGTGCAATCAACCAGCGTGGCCGGACTATCGCTACTGACCACGGGTGTCAAAGTTTCCGATTCCGCAGAGCTCCTGCAGAGCGCTGGCTTGAAAAAATGTCTGCACGATGCGGCGGCCGGTTACGACATCGTGCTAATCGATACCGCGCCGCTGCTACCGGTGGCCGATACCCTGTGGCTCGTGCAGCAGGCGGGCTCGATCTATGTCGTCGCGCGTTATGGGGTTACCAGCGAAGGTGAATTGATCGAGGCGACCTCGCGGCTGGCGCGTGTCGGCGTCGAGTGTGATGGCCTGGTGCTCAATGGCGTGCGGTCCAGTCTGCAAGGTGGGCGCTATGGCCAGTATGGCGGTGGCAGTTACGGCACCGTGGAAACCGCATAACGCCATGTCCAGTATTGCGCCAGCACATGTATCACCTTCACCACTGCGTGTTGCGATCGTCGTAGAAGCCGCAGGCGGCGGCGTTGCCATGCACCTGGCGGACCTGATCACTGGATTACGTGTTTGCGCAAATGTGCAAATCCACTTGATCGCACCGCTGGGCGAACGCTTCGACAGCGGCATTCTGTCGGACGCACTTGCCCATTGTGCTTCGTTTCACCGTCTACCGTTTCGTCGCGCAGTCGGCTCGCATGATCTGCCGTCGGTACTGGCGTTGCGCCGATTGCTGTATCGACTCCAGCCCCACGTGGTGCACAGCCACAGCTCCAAAGCGGGCGCGCTTGCCCGGCTATGCCGCGGACCATGGAAGCAGGTCTATACCCCACACGCGGTGTATACGCTCAATCCGGCGCTGTCCGGAGCGAAGCGCCGCTTTTACGGCGGCGTCGAGCGCGTGCTCGGCAATGCACGTTCGGACGCAGTGATCGCGGTATCCCGCGACGAAGCAAAGCATCTTGTCGAGCTTGGCATCGCGCCTAAACGCGTCCGCACGGTCGTCAATGGCGTCACGAAACCGAATCTGCTATCGCGTCAAACGGCGCGCGCCGTACTGGGTGCCGCAGAGCACGCATTCATCGTGGGCTTCGTCGGCCGTTTCGATGCGCAAAAAGGCGTCGACCGATTGGTGCGCATCGCGCGTGAACTATCCAGGCGTTATGGCGACAACGTACAGGTGGTCGCGATGGGCTCAGGCAACTTTGATCAGGCCGCAGGCGCAGAGGCGCAGAATCTGCCGGAAAACCTGCATATCGTCGGCCGCGTCGAGAATGCTCGCCGCTACTTCTCGGCCTTTGACGTATTTGCATTGCCAAGTCGTTACGAAGGCTTTCCATACGTCTGCATCGAGGCGCTCGCAGCGCACATACCGATCGTGGCGACGCAAGTTGCCGGCGTGTCCGAGTTGGTCGAGGGCCACCGTGTCGGCCTGACCGTCGCCAACCACGATGATCCGGCGGCATTCACCCAGGCCATCGCACAGCTCGTCGAGCAGCCGACGCTGTACCAAACCATGCGTGCGCACTGTGCCAGCGCTTTCGATCACTTCTCCGCCGACACAATGATTGACCGCACACTCGCCATCTACGTTGACCTGCTTGCTGAGCGTGCAGCATGAGCCAGGCCATCCATGTTGCGTTATTGCACGCCTATAGCTCGCGCAATTCGGGCGATGGCCTGCTCGTGGACCTGTCTGTCGAGCTGTTGCGCGATGCGTTCGGCCCGGCGACGCGAGTCTCGATCATCGCGGCCGATCCGGCGTCGTTTCCGAATCACCCCGATGTGCATCCGGCGCCGGTGCTTGCCGCCGCGGGCATGCCACGCATCGCTGCCGCGGCTGCCGCCGTATGGCCGGTGTCGCTCAACCCCGCAGTGAAGTCCATGCGCAATCTGCTGCGGCACGTGGACCTGATCGTGGGCGTCGGTGGCGGATACTTGCGTGCACGCACCGCAGTCGAAGCCCTCAAGCTGGAAGCCGGTCACTTGCTGCAGATGCGCGTCGCGCGCGCGGCACGCAAGCCGACGGTCTATCTGCCGCAAAGCATCGGACCGACCGCGCATTGCCCGCTGCTGGCGCGACAGCTACGCGCACGGTTGGCGTCGTTCGATGCCGTCTTTGTGCGCGATGGGCGCTCTGCCGACTTTCTGGCCGGCAATGGAAATACGCGGCGTGCACCGGATCTGGCCGTGCTGGAATGTGCGCGTCGTGAGGGCATGCTCCCTGAGCGTAACCGTGTCATCCATAGTGTGCCCCAGCATATTGCGCTGGTGCTGCGCAGGCCTCCGGCGTGGAGCGGCACGCAACGCCTGCGCTATCACGCATCGACGCTTGCGCTTATCGAGCGCTTGCACCGCGTGTGCCGGCTGACGTTTGCGCTGCAGAGTAGCGGCCGTGGCAATGACGATGGGGCTTATTACCGAACGCTCGGTATCGAGGCATCGCAGAGCTTGAAATCCGTGCTCGCCAACGACACGCCCGATGCCGTGGTATCCGTGCGTTTGCATGGCGCGCTCGAGTCGATCCTGCAGGGTGTGCCTGCCTATCATCTGAGCTATGAGCGCAAAGGATTCGGCGCTTATGCAGACCTCGGCGTCAGCGACTGGGTGGCCAATGCGGCGGACTTCGATGCCGACAAGGTCGCCGACACGTTGATGATGCCGGGCGCGTTCAGACGGTTTTGGAACGCCGCCGATGAGCGCCTCTCACACCTGGGAGACCAGCGCGCGCAGATGGTGTCGGCTTTGCGTGCCGCAGTCGATGCACCGGTGCGACGATGAATGCGATAGGGCTGAGGCTCGCCCTTCGCGTGGGTGCACTCGCGTTGAAATTCGCGCTGACGATGATCATTGCTCGCACGCTCGGCTTCGATGCCGTGGCCGCTTATGGATTCGCGGTGGCGGCATCGGTGGTGGCCTCCAAGGTGCTTGGCCTCGGTTTCAGTACCGAACTCAATCGCCAATTGTCCGATGACACACCCGCCGACGCGATCCGCACCGCAAAGCGGCTGTTTGCGCTGTATGGCACTGTTTACGCGTTGCTGTGCCTGCTGATGGCTGCCTCGGGGCTGGTATCGGGGCCATGGCGCGTCTCCGCATTACCTACCACGCCACTGTGGCTGATTGCACTGGTCGCTTGCGCTGAGCATGCGGCACTGGAGGTCAACAGCTACGTCTACGCGCTGCATCGGACGCACGCTGCCACGTGGCTTTTGTTTGTCCGTACCGGTGCGTGGGCAGGCGTGGCGATCGCCGCACTCATGTTGCATGCCATCGGATCCATCGAAGCGTTGTTCGCCATCTGGCTCGTCACCAATGTGGGGGTTGTTGTGGCCGGATGGACGCTCATGAATCGTGTTGCGCGCGGCCTTCCCCCCTCGCGTGCCAGAGTGATCGCGCCTGCCGGACTGGCCAAGGTGTGGGTAGATGGCGTGCCGTTCTTTGTCGCATTGCTGCTCCTTTCGATACTGCAATATCTGGAGCGCTTTGTTGCGGCGGGTGTCCTCACGGCGAACGAACTTGGCCGTTACGTGTTCGTCTGGTCGATCGCCAATGCCATTCAGACGGTCGCGGCAGCAACGGTCGTCTTCGCTGCCGGGCCGCGCCTGGTGCGCGCTGCAGCCGGAAGCGACGATGCATTCCGACGCGAACTGCTGCATGCCGCAGCGGCCTCGCTGCTGCTCAGCGGCGCAGCGGCCATCGGCCTTTTTGCGCTGCGTGTACCGATCTTCCAGCTTGCGCACGGAGGCGGCGGTGCATGGCAGACAAACGAACTCTCACTGCTAGGGCTGTCGTTTGTGTTGCGTGCACTCACCGACGTGCTGTGGGCGGCCGCGGTGGCGCAGCGCAAAGGACGGCCGGTGGCGATCTCGATGGCACTGCTGGCACTGATCTGCCTGCCCGTGTCGATCATGCTGGTCCGCAGCTTGGACGGATTGGGTGCGGCATGCGCTCACCTCGTCGCAAGTGTCGCGGTGGCCGTCACCATGGTATGGATCATCGCATCACGAGCCTCGCCGGCCTTGCGCCTGCCACGGGGAGCCGCCGATGCTGCGTAAGTTGATGGTGAGTGGACCGCTGCTCAGCCGCGGCCTGTGCGATGCGATCGCGGCGATGATGGCTCTGCTGTATTTGGCCATCTATGCAAACGCGCGCGCGCTGCTTCCCGATTTCATCTTCCGTGATGCCGACAAGATCCAGACGCAGATCGGCGGTGGCAGCGCCTATAGCGGCACGTCGTTCGATGTTGCCGGGCGTTTCTACGCTGCGCTCGGCACCACGGGCACGAATGCATTCGTGGCGACGCTGGGCGTGCTGTTCATTTGGGCCACACTGCGCCAGACCCGTCATGCCGGTGCGTTGTTCGCCAACCTGGCGTTGATAGTGCCGTGCCTGTTCTTCAATCTGTTCGTAGCCAGCAAGGATACCCTCGTCGTTCTGATGACGCTGGTGCTATGGCTGGTGGCGCGCCGTTACGGAACGGTGCGTACGTTCGTCGTAGCGGTCGCGCTCTACCTGGGGTACGCCGCGATGATTCGCAGCTACTTCATACTGATCGCGATCAGTGCTTGCTGTGCATGGTGGTTCCGTCGCGCAACGCTGCCGCGGCGGATCATCGCATCCCTGTTGCTGATGGTCGCGCTCGCCCTCTTACCCGATACGGTCTACTACGCGCTACAGCATCCGCGTGACGCCGCCGTCGACTATTTGATGTACGGGTCGCCGTTCGGTGCGCGTACCAGTTTCCATAATCCGTTTGCGCCGGACTCATTGCTGCACTTCGTTGGCAACTACCTGTATTCGGTACCCCGGCTCAACCTGCCGGTGCTGTTCTCGCCGGATACAAAAGGGATAGCGATGCAGTGTTTTATTGCGCTCATGCTGGCCCCTGCGTGGGCACCTCTACCGCGCGCGTCGATACCTATGTCGGCGCTGCCCGGCCGAGAAGTTCTTGCCTGCATCGTACTCGGACAGGTGGCGATATCGATGCTATTTGAGCCGGACTTAGGCAGCTATACGCGACATCTATCCAGCTTGTCCCTGTTCGCTGCCGCCCTATGGGCGCAACGTGTCGTGCGCACTCACCCACCGGGGGCTGCGGTGGACGAGCGAGACGCACGTGCATCACGCAGCGCACGTTCGATGACGTCGAAAGCGGGTTTGGCCGTACGGTCCGCGCGCAGGAGACCGTAATGGCGCTGGGCGGTATCGGAGGCATCGGGTGTATCGGCCCACTCGTAAATGGAGATCAGCGAAGCCGATTGTGCGTCAACGCTTTGCATCAACATCGCCACGCGTTTGGCCTGTCTGTCGGCACCGTTCAAGCCAGCCGATGTCGCGCCGTCTTCGGTAATCGCAATCGGCAGACCGTAGCGCTTGCGCAGGGCCTGCGACGCTGCGCGAATCTGATCGGCCGTCATGCCGTAGGCGTGATACGAAATGGCGTCAAGGCAACGGGGAAGTTGCCCGGCAAGTGGCTGCAGCAGACGTCCGGCGGCCGATCCGCCCAGCGGCACCCGCGCGAAGGCAAAGCCCAGCACCGGCACGGAGGGTTTTCGCACGGCCAAGCGTTCGCACGCCGCATGCATGAAGGGGGCGAACGTTTCCTCGACGTCGCCCGTGGGCCAGTATTTGGACTGGTCCGGTTCGTTCCACAATTCGATGGCCAGCAGCTGCGATCCGTACTGGCGATCAAGCTGTGCGACCAAACCGGCCATGTCATCGCCCGCCTGGGCAAGCGTAGCCGCACGCGCGGCGCGAGACACGGCGCGGGGCGCAAGCGATCCAAGCGAACGCACGGTCAGCAGCACCGGCAATCCCGCCGCATGCGCAGCAGTGATCGCCTGGTCAAGCGCGCGGCGGTAATCGGCGCGGCCCATGCGGTCGGTCCACACACCCATGCGCACGAATGCAAACCCTGCGTTATGGATCTTCCGCGCATCGTTCGCGTTGAACGACTGCAGCTTCACCTGTACACCGACCAGCGGCGTCGCGCCTTCCTGCGACGCCAGCCAGTAAGCGCGATCGGCACCATACACAGGTGCGCACAGCAGCCACAGCGCGATCGCCAACGAGTGAACAATGTGATGACGCATGTGGTGATCAACCTTTTCAAGAGGTGGCTTCACGTCATCGCAGATACGGATCGATGCAAGACGAAGAGCGGTGAGTGTACGCCGCAACGCAGGCACACGGCCGGTGTAAGACGGATGCCGATAGCGAAGGAGCGCAGGTGAAGATTCTGGTTTGTGGCGGTGCGGGCTATATCGGCTCGCACATGGTGCGTTATTTGCTCGCGCATGGGCATCACGTGGTGGTCTTCGACAACCTGTCCACAGGTCACGCCCTGGCGGTGGGAAAGGCTCGGCTGGTAGTAGGTGATCTACGCGACCGGCAGGCCCTGCGGAGGCTGTACCTGCAGCGCTACGATGCGGTCATTCACTTTTGCGCGCACTCGATCGTTCCGCATTCCGTGGCCGATCCTTACGCCTATTACGAAAATAATGTTGCCGGCACATTGAGCCTGCTGCAGGCCATGCGCGAGGCGGGTGTCGCAAAAATGGTGTTTTCCTCCACGGCGGCCGTATTTGGCCATCCGTCGTCACCGCTGTTGGACGAGCACCATCCAACCGTCCCCATCAACCCGTATGGCGCCAGCAAGTTGATGGTCGAGGGGGTTCTCGCCGACGCTTCCCGCGCTTATGGGCTACGCTCGGTGGCGCTGCGCTATTTCAATGCCGCAGGCGCGGACCCTTCGGGCGACATTGGCGAATCCCATCAGCCGGAAACGCACTTGATTCCCAACATCCTGCGCGCGGGATTGGGGCAAGGCGGCAGGTTGAAAATTTTCGGCAACGATTACGACACGCGTGATGGCACCTGCGTGCGCGACTACATCCATGTCAACGATCTTGCTCGCGCGCACCTGAAGGCCGTCGAGTTTCTGCATGACCATGAAGGCGCCCATGTATTCAATCTCGGCAACGGCAAAGGCTTTACGGTGCGCGAAGTCATCGACGCAGCACGTGCCGTCACCGGCGTGAATATTCCCTATGAATACGCGCCGCGCCGGGCCGGCGATCCTGCTGTGCTGATCGCATCGAGCAACAAAGCCCGTGAGTTCCTAGACTGGGTTCCAGCCGTAACGGACATTGGCGACATCGTGGAGACGGCCTGGCGCTGGCATCGTGCGGCGAAATATTGAAGTTTGCATGGGTGACGCGTGTGCGTGGAATTTTAGTGTTTATTCGAACATCGAGCGCTGTGCGATAAGCGCGTGGAAACGATGACGACAACACACCTGCGTCGCAACGCATGGTCGAACGCAGCTTCGTGCACGACGGTTCCGTTCATTTGACATTGACGGCGTCGGCGATGGTGATGCTGTGTATGGCCAATACGCGGCCACCAGAATTGCGACCCGTCTGATTTCCTCTGTATCGATTCGTCCCTACCCTGGCGTGCGCTTTTATGACTCGCTGGTCCATACCTTGCTCGATTAAGACACGGCTGATTGTTTTTCAATGTGCGTTGCAAAGCGCCCGCGTGAAAGTCCTTTTTCGAATTCATCCAATAAGAATGAATGGATTTTCGTAATTAAGCATGTTGTTGTTATGAAGTCTTCCTTTCGCATGAAGCCCCTAAAAATCGGGTGGGCAAGTGTTTCGTTGCTTACCTTGATACGCGCCGGTCATGCCGGTGAATCTGCCGTTCCTGGCCAATTGGTGGTGCCTGGCGTTTCTTCGGGCGTCTTGCTCCAGCACTATCAGGGAGTGCTTGCGCCCGATGCGAATGCGCCCGTGGGTGCCCGTGGCGAGCATAAGCCCACGATGGCCCAGCGGGCCGAGCAAGGCAGGACGCTGCGCGTCATGGTCAAGCACTTTGTGTTGAGCGAGCCGCTGCCCGGGCCGGCAGCCGCGAAGGCACAGCAGATCTTTACGGCCTTCGAAGGGCGGCAGCTTGGTTCTGCGGACGTGGTGCGTGTGCGCAACCTGTTGAACGCGATGTTGTCGCGCGAGATGGATGCACTGACTTATGCCCGCTTGCCACAACAAGACATCAGCGACGGTATCGTCCATTTCGAGATCGAACGCGGGCGCATCGGCAGGCTCGAGCTCAACAACCGGTCGCGGGTATCCAATTCGGTCGTCAGCCACTACCTGCCCAGCAATGATGTTGGCGAACGACGCAATCTCGATGCGCTTGCGCAAATGAACCGCAGGTTGTCGGCCTTGCCGGGTATTGGGCAGGCGGCCGTTTCCCTCGCGCCTGGCGATGAGCCTGGGACGACCAATGTCACCGCGAACATCACGCCTGCGTCGCCCATTGAGGGTGTTTTGCTGGCCAATAACTCGGGTGCGCCAAGCTCGGGCGCCAATATGGTGGGTGCACAAGTGGCACTGAACAGTCCCCTAGGCATCGGCGACCGCCTGCAAAGCACGCTGTTCTATGCACCGCCTGGTGCACAAAACGCGGTGGGACAAGGTGGTCATACCTCGTTTGCCGCATTGTCCTACGACGCACCGGTTGGTTATCGAGGCACGCGTGGCGGCGTTCAGTACAACCGTGTCGACTACACACAAGGCGGCCCCGGCGACTTACGCGAACTATTCGACGGACACGGTAGTGCCGACGGTATACGCACCTACGTCAGTCATCCGCTGCTTGCGCGCGACGACGCTAATGTGACGATGGGTGCCAGCCTTGAGCACAAGAACCTGAAGGATTCCTTTTTTGGTGTGATGTCACGCCGCCGCTTGTGGACGGGAGGCGCCAGTGTTTCCGGTTTCAAAGCGGGACAGCTGGCGGCACGGCCGAACGTTGTCCGATTCGATGCTGAGCTGAAGGCTGGCCAAGTCCAAGTGCTCGATGTGGGCATCAATGATGATGCCGCCGGCGACCTGTCGCGGTCGTTGATCTCCAGGCGCTTCGCCAAGCTCAGCGTGGGCGGGGAATACCTTCAGCTGATCCGCCCCGGTTTGACCTTCTCGCTCAAGGGTAATGCGCAATTTTCGCTGCCCCGGCATCACCTCGATCCTTCTGAGCAGATGAGTTTGGGTGGAGCTCAAGGTGTGCGCGGCTATGACAGCGGCTTGTCGACCGTCGACCAGGGCGCGCTGATGTCGACCACGTTGACTCAGGCGTTGGAACCGATACCGGGCTTGTCAATGAGCGTGTTCTATGACCGTGGCAACGGTCAGATCAGCCGTTCGAATATCGCTGCGGGCGGATGCGGCTGCACGATTCCGGACAACCTGATGACTGTGCAAGCGGCCGGCGTGGGGCTGGACTACCACTATGGCAGCAAGTTCTCGGTAAGCGTGGTGTACGCCCGGCAAATAGGAGCCGTGCCTGAAAACCAGTATCAGCGTCGCCGTGCCCAAACCTGGGTAAACGCGAAGCTGGCATTTTGAGCATGTCAGCGGTTTTGCCGATGTCGTTTTTCTAAATACGTCATGCAGTCAAAGCCGCCCGACAAGCAGGTAAACCGCATGAAAGACCATCGCTGCGATGTCGCCCCAGCAACGACAGCGCGCATGGCGATTTTGTCGAGCTCAACAGCCCTACCGTTTTTTTCAAAGCAAGGAAGAAAGATGAACCATCGCAGCAGCATCGCCAGACACGCCGCACGCAATAAGGTATTGCTGCGCCTGAAACCGATGACGGCATTGATCATGTTGGCCACGGCCGGGCAAGCCGCGGCGGTGACTACCGGCAGCACGGCCGTCGGCCAAGCGACCATCACTCAAAACGGGACGATCACCACGATCAACCAGACGAGCGACCGCGCGATCATCAATTGGAACAACTTCGACACACGTGCCGGCGAAAGCGTCAACTTCATTCAACCGTCGATGACCTCGGCGACGCTGAACCGTGTGGTCTCCGGGGCCGCCACCCAGATCAACGGCAGCTTGACCGCCAATGGCCAGCTGTACGTGGTGAACCCGAACGGCATTGCGGTGGGCAAGAGCGGCAGCATCACCGCGACCGGCGTGGTGCTTTCGGGCGTGGACGTGTCCGACGCCGAGTTCATGATGGAAAAGAAACGCTACATCACGTTCAACGGAAACAGCGCGGCCACCGCTGCGGTAACCAATGCGGGTACGATCATGGCCGCGACGGGTGGCGTGACCTTCCTTGGCGGTCGGGTCGTGAACGAAGCGGGTGGTGTGGTCAACGCATACGGCGGTGACGTGTCGCTGCTCGCCGCCGGTCAGGGGATGCAGGAGCCATCGACGGGAGACTTCGTAGCGATGGCCGCGGGGCCAGCCAATGCATTGGCCGCTAATTACGGCGCGTTGACGAGCAGCGGCGGCGGCGTTTATCTCACCGCCGTCCCGTCGACCGCCACGGATGGCTACGCGATCTCCAATACGGGGACGATTGACGCCTACCGCGCGGTCATCTACTCGACAGCGGGTAGCGTTTGGCTAGCTGGCCAAGTGAAGGGACATTCCAACATCACCCTCTCCAGCGCTGGCGTGCTCAATGGGCAGGGCAGCACGCTGAGCTCGGACGGTTACATGACGATTTCTGCAAACAACAGTTTGGCGTTGGGGCAGGTCGATGCAGGCGTCTTGATGGTCAGCAGTGGTGGGCGCCTGACCCTAAACAATCCGCTCAACGTTGCCAGCGACATCGATGTAAGTACAAGCGACGCGCTGAAAGCCAATGGCGCCATCACTTCCACGTATGGCAATGTCACGCTGAGATCGGGTGTCCAGACAACGGTGGATTCGGTGAGCGCACGCGGTGCTGTCGTGCTGCAGAGCAACGGCGGCATCACGGTCAATGGGCCATTGGCCGGTGGTTCCATCGACGTGGGGGCGGCCACGAATGCGGTGCTGTTGGGCGACGTGGTCGCACAGGGTGCGGTGCGGTTGGGGAGCGGCAACAATTTGACCGTAGGCCAGCTGGGCGTGGGTGGCTCCGTGAGCGGTAAGACTGTTTCCCTGGGCGCCAACAATGCGATGAATGTCTGGGGCGGTGTCAACGCGACAGAGCGCGCGTACATCAGAAACTACGGCGACGATGGCACGGTATTCATCAATCAGGGCATTCACGCACCGTATTACGAGGTGACCAACAAGGGTCAAACCTACACGATGTGCGGGTGTTCGCTTGACTACACGCCTGTCTATGGCGCCGATGGATACGACCAGAACGGCTACAACCGCAGTGGCTTCAACAGCAGCGGTTATAACGCAGCGGGGCTGGACCGTTTCGGCCGTCCCAATCCCAATACCGACGTAACCCCAACCCCGACCGATAGCCGCCTTGGCACGGGCACGATCGCCAGTGGTGCCGGGACCATTACGCAGAATGGCGTGGATACAACGATCCGCCAGTCGTCCGACCGGATGATCGTGAACTGGGACAAATTCGGTATATCGCAAGGCGCATCGGTGACGATTGATCAGCCCAGCCGCCGATCGGCCATCTTGAATCGCGTGACGGGAACGGATACCACGCTGATCGACGGTTCATTGACCGCCAACGGCCAAGTATTCGTGATCAACCCCTACGGCGTCGTTGTTGGCGGAACGGGCGTGATCAACGGCAATGGCGTGGTGCTGTCGGCACTGAGCATCGGCGAGGATGACTTCAATGACGCCAACGGCCGTCATGACTTTGCCCTGCAAAACGATACGGGTCTCACCTCCGTGACCAATAATGGGACGATCAACGGCGGCGAAGCGGGCGTCCAGTTGTTGGGCCTGCGCGCATTCAACAACAGTACCGGCATCATCACCTCAAACGGTGGACAGATCGCCCTGGTTGCTGCGAATGCCGCCCATGTCAATACTGATGCCACGGGTGGCATGAGCACGACGGCGGATGCGCCTCGCGCTGTCGCGCTCGTCAGTAACGATGGCGTGCTTGCAAACAGCAACGGCTCCATCAGCCTTCAGGCGATGGGTGGACTTGGAGGCAATCGCATGCTCGTCAATACCGGAACGATAGAGGGCGGGGCGGTGGACATCCAGGGCTTGGGCAGCGGCGACGTGCGTGTAGATGGCGCGATTGCGGCCGATCGAGTTCACGTGCTTGGTAACTATCTTCAAGTGAATAGCCGCATCGCTGCCAACGATGTGGTCGATATCACGGGAGGCAGGACGCTTAGTGTGAATCGTGACATGATCGACACGCCGCAGCTTTACATCGACGGCAAGCTGTGGAACTAAACGACGTTTGCATTGGCGTCATCCGACAACGGGCGCCTCGGCGCCCGTTGTTGTTTGTGCACGCCACGCAAGCCATCTTCACATCCTTATGTGGGGGAAGGCGCGCTGTCTAAAGCGTCGCCGCTGCCGTCATCCATGCAATAGCTCTTGCCGCTTTACCCCGATAATCCCGATTTCATGGCAGGGTTGCTCCCTGCATCCACTAAAAAAAGGCGCAGCGAGCATGAGGACGGTTGTGAGCGGCAAGCGAATCGCACTAGGGCTCTTCATATCCATGGCGTGCGGCGCGCAAAGCCTTTTCGCGGCACCCTCGTCTGCGCAGGCAACCGAAGCACAGGCCGCGATACACCGCCCGTTCGACCAGCCCCAGCCACATGCCGGCCCTGGCCCCAGCGCGCAAACCATCAAGGCCTGGCAAGACCGCAAGTTCGGCATGTTCATCCACTTCGGCCTGTATTCCATTGCAGGCGGCATGTGGAGCGGCAAGCGTGTGGACAACGGCTACAGCGAGCAGATTCTCGCCAATGCACCGATTTCGCCCAAGGATTATGAAGCGCTCGCCAAGCAATTTGATCCCACGAAATTCGATCCCGATGCCATCGTGGCGCTGGCCAAGGCCGCGGGCATGAAATTCATCGTGATCACCGCCAAGCATCACGATGGATTCAATCTGTTCCACACCGCACAAACCCGTTACAACACGGTGGATGACACGCCTTATCATAAGGACATCGTCAAGGAACTGGCCGATGCCTGCGCGCGCGCGGGTCTCAAGTTCGGTGTGTATTACTCCACCATCGATTGGCACCACCCCGGCGGCAATACGTACATCGAAGGCAATAGCAATCCGATTACGTCCGCGCAGGAAGCGTTCAATGTCGCGCAGATCAAGGAGCTGTTGAGTCACTACGGCCCCATTTCGGAAATCTGGTTCGACATGGGCAAACCCACGCCCGCGCAAAGCGAGGATTTTGCACATACCGTGCACACCTTGCAGCCGCAAACGATGATCTCTGGCAGGGCATGGAATTACTACGGCGATTTCGCGGTGATGGGCGACAATGCCGAGCCGGATGTCGGCATGGAGTTGCCATGGCAAGCGCCGGCATCCATGTTCCCGGATACCTGGGGTTATCGTTCATGGCAAAGCAGAAGCGATCCGCAGGGCAAAATCCGCGAGAACATCACGCGTCTGGTCCGCGTGGTCAGCCAGGGCGGCAATTACATACTCAACATCGGGCCGGAAGGCGACGGTTCGGTCGTACCGTATGAAGCGCAGGTGTTGCGCGGTATCGGTGCGTGGTTGAAACGCAACGGCGAGGCGATCTACGGCACGCGCAAGCAACCCTTCGCGCCGGTGGATTTCGGCTACGCCACGGTTGGCGCGCATGCGATCTATTTATTCGTGACCAAGTTGCCGCCCGATCACCGCTTGCATGTACCCGGCCTGGCCGACACCGCATTCGGTCGCGCTTACCGCCTCGGTTCCCCCGCATCGACGGTGGATGTGCAGCGCGATGGCGAGGATATAACCGTTGCGGTGGACGGTTTAGCCAACTGGCCCACGGCCACCGCGCAGAACAGCGATAGCGACACCTTCATGCCGGTTGTCGTGCTGCCGCTGAAAGGCCCGTTGCACGTTCGTCCGCGCATGCTGGCCGCCCAAGCCGATGGCGCTTTTCATTTACAGCCCGCACAAGCCGAGCATTACCTCAACTACAACGGTGAAGGCTACGAAGCGCCGGCCACCCTCTACAAGCTCAGCTGGCAGCTCGACGCACGGGCGACGGATTATGTGCTCACCGTGCACTACACGCCCTCGTCCCAACCCGCGCAGCTGGATGTTTGGGTCGATGGCGTGCGCTATCCGTTGTCACTCGATGGTACGGGGCAGCCAGCCGCCAGCCAGGTAGTGCACATCCATCGCAACCGCAACGCGCACCCGTACGCCATGCAGCTGGAACTCACGCCTGCCGCGCCGTTCGTGCAGGGCACGCCGCTGCCGGTGACGGTGCAGTCGGTGGAGCTGTCACCGGCCCGATAGGGTTGCCCGTCAGTTTGTCCTAGGGCGTCGTGCCAGGGTCATAAGCTGACCATGCGGGTCGGCGCGCACTAGGCGCAACGTCACGCTTGGATCGATCTAAATCCCACCAGGCCGCGTGGCACAAACATTGCTCCCTGATCCTGTTTGGAGTCACGCGGTCAATCGCCCAGCGTCGCGTGCTTTGCCCATGAAGTGGTGTGCAGGGGAACGATGGAGCTGTCCGATCGCTGTTCCAACCCGGACGTGCCAAAAGCGCTGATCGCCATGCTGGCGCTCGGTCATTGCATGGCGTTCATCGATCGCAACCTGCCTGCGGTGGCTGCGCCGTTGCTGAAGGCGGACCTCGGTTTGACCGACACGCAACTTGGCGTGCTCGATGGTCCGGCCTTTGTGCTGCTGTATGTGGCCGGCATGCTGGCGACTTGGCCGCTGGCGCGTTCGCGTCATCGTTTTGCGGTGCTCGCCGGATGTGTCGCGGCCTGGGCGGCCGGAACAATCGTGTTCGCGTTCGGCCATTCGTTCATGGCCTTGGTGGGCGCGCGTGCATTGACGGGTCTGGGGCAAGCCGCGTATGTGCCGCTGGCACTGACGCTGATCGTGGAATGCGTGGCGACACGCTGGCGCGCGCGCTCCATCGCCATCTTCACGGCGGGGGCGGCCGTGGGCCGCAGTCTTTCCATGGTGTTGGGCGGCGCGACGCTGGCGCTATTGGCACGCTGGATGCCCGGCACCGGTTTCGCACATTGGCGCCTGCTGTGTGTCGTGATGGCCGCGCCGAATCTCGTGTTGATCGTCGCGCTGTTATGCCGTGCCGAGCCGGCGCGCGCCATGTTGCCCTCGGCCAGGGACGTGGCCCGGCAGATGCTGTTCACCTTTCGCGCACGGCCGGGTTTGATGTGCGCGTATCTGTGCGGTGCCGGCGCGAGCGTGCTGGTGGTGCAGACGGTGGGGGCATGGGCGCCTTCGGTACTGCATCGCGAACAAGGGCTTGCGCCTGCGACGGCTGCATGGGTGTTCGGTGCATCCTTGCTCGTGGCGGCGCCGATGGGTCACTTCATCGCCGGCATCCTCGTCGACAAGCGCAAACAGAACATGCCGCCGACGGTGATCATCGCGTACGCCTTGTTGCTGGTGATTCCGCTGCTTTATCTGATTCCTCGCGCGACGTCGGCCACGATGTCCTGCGGTTTGCTGGCACTGGCATCGCTGGTGGCCGACATTGCGGCGCTGGCCGCATTGGCCGGGTTGCCCTCGATGCTGCGGGCGTCGTTGCATGATGCGGGATTGCGCGTCTTCATGGCCTTTATCACCGTCACTGGCGTTGCGCTGGGGCCGTTCATGACGGGCGTGGTCAGCGATGGATTGGGCATGGGCGGCCACGGTTTGTCGCTCGCCTTGATCCGTGTATGCGTCGGCGCGGCGACCATCGGCATCGTGGCGGCACTCATTGCGCGTACGGGCTGGCGTCGCGCGGCCATGGAGGCTGCCGCGTGAGCGAGATCTTTAACTTCGACAGCGCTGCCTTCGATATGGACGACGCGTTCGCGCGCTATAGCGAGCTGTACGCGCGTGGCGCGGACGTCGTGCGCACCGGTGCGACGTTCTTCGCGCGCGTACGCAGCTGGAAACTGGATCGCACCATTTTGTTCGCACGCCAATTCGGCGGCGTGCGCCATATTCGCCAGCAGCGTGTCACCCAGGATGGTTTCGACCATTTCGTGCTGAGCCATGTGGTGGCCGGCGAACTGACCGTTTGCCTGGATGGCAAAACCCTCGTGATCACGCCTGGCGAAAGCGTGCTGCTCGACACCACCCAGCCGATGGAAACGGTGACCGACAGCGTGAACCTGATCACCGTAAGCGTGGCGCGCGACGCCATGCGCGCGGCAGTCGGCGATGTGCAGGATCTGCATGGTTACCTCGTCGGAGCGCGCGAGGGCGGCTTGCTCGGTGCGATGTTGCGCGCGCTGATCGAGCAGGTACCGCATCTGCCGATCGGCGCGCATGCGGCGATTACGCGCACCTTGATCGATCTCCTGTCGGTGGCCATCAAACCCTTCGGTTCGGGCGCGCGCTCGGAATTTCACCGGCTCGAGCATGTGCGCTACGAAACCGTGCGGCGGCTGGTGGAAGCCAATATCGGCGTGCCTGACTTTTGCATTCAAGACATCATCAATGCCACCGGCATCTCGCGCGCCGGCCTGTATCGCCTGTTTGATTTTTGCGGCGGCGTCGCGCGTTTCATTCAAATCTGCCGGCTGCAGCAGTTGCGCGATCGGTTGGACAACCGCCGGTTCGATAGCCTGTCGCTGGCTGAGCTGGCGCCCATGCTGGGGTTTTCCGACGAAAGCCATGCCAGCCGACTGTTCAAGCAGGCCTTCGGCATCGCCCCGGGTGCCTACCGTGCGGCCAGCATCCGGGGGGCGCAACATCCTGCGGTGGACCTGATGGCGCGCCGCTGGAACAGCAGCCTTACCGAGCTCCAGTAGCGCGCGCACCTTCCCGCTTCCTGTACGTGCGTTCCAAACGTGCGACGCACAGACATGTCCCTTTCCGGTTCATCCCCCTAGCATCAGCTAGCGAATAAAACTGCGATACGCATCACATAAATATACGGCACGACAAGGCGAGAGCCGATCGTGCCGAACCTACAGGGGATTGGATGGAACGCCGCTTTCACTTTATCTCGGGCCTGCCCAGGTCCGGGTCCACGCTGCTTTCGGCCATCCTGAGCCAGAACCCGCGCTTCCATGCGGGTATGAGCGGGCCGCTCGGCGGCGCCTTCAACACCCTGCTGGGCGACCTTAGCGGGCGCAACGAGTACTCGGTATTCATCACCGACGAACAGCGCAAGCGGATGCTCAAGGGTCTGTTCGACACCTACTACGGCCCCGAATACGACGCCCAGGTGGTGTTCGACACCAATCGCGCCTGGTGCACCCGTATGCACCATCTCAAGGAGTTGTTCCCGCAGAGCAAGGTCATCGCCTGCGTGCGGCATGTGTCGTGGATCATCGACAGCGTCGAGCAACTCGTCCGCAAGAACACCTTCCAGCCTTCGTCCATCTTCAATTACCAGCCCGGCGGCACGGTGTATTCGCGCGCCGAAGGGCTGGCCAATGGCGATGGCATGGTCGGCTATGCCTACAACGCCGTGAAAGAAGCCTTCTACGGCCACGACACCGCCAACCTGATGCTGCTGCGTTACGAGACGCTGACCAGCGATCCGGCACGCGCGATGGCCGCGGTGTACGACTTCATCGGCGAGCCTGCCTACACGCACGATTTCGACAACATCAGCTACCACGCCGATGAATTCGATCTGCGCGCCGGTACGCCGGGCTTGCACACCGTACGCAAAAAAATCGCCGTGCGCGAACGCACCAGTGTGCTGCCGCCGGATGTGTTCCGTCGTTTCGAAAACGACGCCTTCTGGCTCGATCCAACGCTCAACCCCCGCCAGGTGCGGGTGGTTTAAATGCTGCGCACGCGTGCAGCCGAACGCTTTTCAAAAACCTCGATCGCTGCGCGTGTATGCGCGGCGATCGTCTGAATACAACGCCATAAACCGACACATCGGACGTTAACAGGGGAATTGCCGTGAACCGCATCTATCGACTCGTTTTCAATCGCACGCTCGGCGTGATGCAAGTTGCATCGGAACTGGTTAACGCGCCTAAGGGCGGCGTGGGCGGTGGCGCGGAGGCGTCGTCGAAGCCGGCGCTGAAGTCGCGCCTGTTGGCGTTGGCGGTAACCGCAGCCCTGGTCGCGGTTGCCGCGCCCGCGCAGGCCCAATACTACATAGGGGCGAACGGCGGCACTGGCGGTAATGGCGTTGTTGGCTCGGCCAGTGGGGGAGCCGGTACCGTCTCCAGCGGCGCCTATGCCAATTCAGGCGGTACGGGCGGCGCCTATGGCGGCAGCGGCTCGTCCGGCTTGGGTGCCCACGGCAGCGGGGGTGCTGGTGGCGCAGCCAACATGCCCGGCGCGGGTGGCGCTGGCGCTACGGCGGCCACGCATGGTTACGGCGGCGGCGGTGGCGGCGGCGGCTCAATCGGGTCCGCGGGCGGCGGCGGCGGCGGTGGTGGTGCTGCCGGCTATGTCGCTACCGGAGGCATTTTCGTCAACACCGGCGGCGTCTGGGGCGGCAATGGGGGCAATGGGGGTAACGGTAACCCCGGGGCGTACGCGAGTAGCTCCGGCAATGGCGGCGGCGGTGGCGGCGGCGGTGCCGGTATTTACGCAACATCGGGAAGCACGATCATCGCTGGCGCCAGCACAGTCGTAGGCGGCGGCAACGGTGGCAATGGTGGTGGCGGCTACATTGCCCCGGCTGGCGGCGGGGGCGGTGCGGGCGTGGCCGGTTCCGGCTTCACGCTCACCATCAACGACGGCGGCAGGGTCTGGGGTGGTTACGGCGGCAACGGTGGCGGACAGCTGGGCGACGGCGGTATTGGGGGCGCGGGCGGCGCCGGTGGTGCTGGCGTGGTTGGCTCATCCGTGACCATCAACAACAACAGCGGGGCTATCTTCGGCGGGAACGGTACCAACGGCACCAGCGACACCTACGGCGGGTCGGGCGGTGCCGGCGCCGCGGCCGTCACGATGGTCAATTCATCGTTGACCAACCAAGGTTCCATCACGGGCGGCTATGGCGGTGCTGGCGGCAGCGGCCAAACCGGCGGCATCGCTGGGGCTGGCGGTGTCGGTGTAATGGCCACGGGTAACTCGACCATTATTAACGGTAGCGGCGGCTTCATCGCTGGCGGTAGGGGCGGCGAGGGTGGTGGCGCAAGCGGCTATCAATTGGGCACGCCCGTTGCCAGTGCGACGGGCGGTGCCGG
This sequence comes from Dyella monticola, assembly GCF_003363155.1. Classification (GTDB taxonomy): domain Bacteria; phylum Pseudomonadota; class Gammaproteobacteria; order Xanthomonadales; family Rhodanobacteraceae; genus Dyella_B; species Dyella_B monticola. Next base: position 159,544 of record NZ_QRBE01000005.1, read on the forward strand.
CGGGGCCGGTGTAGCCGGTTCCGGCTTCACTTTGACCAATGAGGACACCATCTGGGGCGGCGACGGTGGGTCCGGTGCAGCAGGCATTGCCGGCTCCTCCGGAAGGGGTAGCAACTACAGCGGGTATGGCGGCGCAACCGGTGGCACTGGCGCTGCCGGTGGCGTAGGCGTCAGCGGCACCTCGATCACCATTGGCAATAGTGGTCTTGGCGGGATTCGCGGCGGCACTGGCGGTGATGGCGGCACGGGAGGGGCTGGTGGTAGCGGCGTCTATTCGAACTCCATCGCCGGTGCAGGCGGGGCGGGCGGCGCAGGTGGGGCTGGCGGCTCCGGCGGTGCCGGTATCAGCGGCTCAAACCTCTCGGTGACCAGTACCGCAGGCATTTATGGGGGTGATGGCGGCAATGGCGGCACGGGTGGTGTCGGAGCGTATGGGGCTTCGGCCAGCAATGCCCCCGTCGGCACCATCAACGGTGGCGCGGGCGGCTCCGGTGGTGCGGGTGGTGCGGGCGGCACCGGTGGCGCGGGCATCTATGGCACCAATGTCACGCTTACGAACTCGGATGTTACGAGGGGCGGTGGTGGTGGCGCCGGTGGTACCGGCGGCGCTGGCGGTATCGGAGGAAGTTCGGGCAGTAGCGGCAATCCGGTATCGGGCGCTGCTGCGGGCCAGGGTGGCGCTGGCGGTGCCGGCGGCATGGGCGGTGCGGGTATGGTTGGTAGTGGCTTCACCGTCACCAATAACAGCATGTTTTACGGCGGTACCGGCGGTAACGGCGGCAGAGGCGGGGACGGTGCAACCACAGGCAGCTCCTACCTGACGAACGGCCAGACCGGCGGGGCGGGTGGTGCAGGCGGGGCGGGTGGCGCAGGTGGCACGGGCGTGATCGCGTACGCATCGACATCGACCCTCAGCAACTACGGGCGCCTCGGTGGTGGCGAGGGTGGCAGCGGTGGCAACGGCGGCGCAGGTGGCGCGGGCGGCAGCGTTGCGAGCGGGCCCAATATTCCGTCCGGCGGCAATGGCGGTGTTGGTGGCGCGGGCGGTTATGGCGGTACAGGTGGCGCAGCAGTCGTAGCCCGCAGCGGCTTCACGCTTAATAACGGGGCCGGAGCGTTTATCACAGGCGGCCGCGGTGGCTTCGGTGGCTCCGGCGGTGCCGGTGGTGCGGCCGGCGCGTCTGCGGGCGGCGACGGTACATCGGGCCTCGGTGGCGCGGGTGGCACGGGCGGCATGGCCGTGACCGGCTTGGGCTTTGTGGTGGTCAATGCCGGCTCGATCTACGGTGGTAGCGGAGGTGATGGCGGTGGGCCGGGCGTGGGCGGTACGCCGGGCAATGGCGGTGCCGGCGGCGTCGCCATCAACGGCTCGGGTTTCACGCTCACCAACAGCGGCACCATCAGGGGTGGTGGTGGTGGTGGTGGTGGCTTCGATCCGTCGACTGTCACGTTAGGCGGGGCTGGGATGGGGGGAGTCGCCGTGGTATCGACCGGCGGCTCGACCATTACCAACAGCGGCACCATTAGCGGCGGTTACGATTTCAATGGGTTCCAGCAGGTCGATGCCATCGACTTCAGCGGTGGCGGAAACGTGCTGGTGCTGGAGGCGGGCTCGGTCATCAACGGCAACGTAATCAGCACCAGCGGCACCGGCACTGGCACCGGCGGTGACACCTTTGAGCTGGGTGGCAGCGCCAACGGCTCGCTCAACGCAAGCTTCGGCGAACAGGGCAGCGGTGCGCAGTTCAAAGGCTTTGCCACCTATGAAAAGACCGGCAGCAGCACGTGGACGCTGAGCGGTTCGTCCAATCTCAATGAAGTGTGGCAAGTCCAGGGTGGCGAGCTGGACCTGGTCGGCAGCAGCACGTTCAACGGCGGTTTCAGCGCGTCCTCGGGCACCACCCTGGGCGTGGCCAATGGCGTGTCAGTGACGGGTGCGGGCGGTACCAATGGTGGTTACGGCGCGAAATACGCCGCTGGCGGCACGGGTGGCGCGGGCAGCGCGGCGGTGAGCGGCGCTGGGTTCACTTTAAACAACCAAAGTCAGATCACGGGCGGCACCGCGGGTTCAGGTGGGGCCGGCGGATCGGGCGCCGCTGCGGGCCTCTATAACGCCGGTTCCGGCTACACGACGCTGCCGGCCGGCGGTGCTGGCGCGGTGGGCGGCATGGGTGGTGCGGGCGGTGCGGCCGTGAACGGCTCGGGCCTCACCCTCAGCAATACGGGCACCATCACGGGCGGCCTGGGCGGCGCGGGCGGTACCGGTGGCGAAGGTGGCTTCGGCGGAAAATACGGTGGTACGACACCGCCCGCATCGACGGGCCCCGCAAGCATCACGGCCGGCAACGGCGGTACGGGTGGCATCGGTGGGGCCGGCGGTCAGGGTGGCGTGGGTGTTTACGCCACCGGTTCCAGCGCGCTGGTCAATAGCGGTTCGATCATGGGCGGCAAGGGCGGCAAGGGTGGCGTCGGTGGTTACGGCGGCTATGGCGGCTGGGTGGCAGACCCCGCCAGCGGCACCATCGGCAACGGTGGTGCCGGCGGTGACGGCGGCACAGGCGGCGTCGGTGGCGCGGGTGGTGCGGCCGTCAGCGGTACGTCCTTCACGCTCACCAACAACAACGGGATCGCGGGTGGCAATGGCGGTGCGGGTGGCGCGGGCGGTAATGGAGCCGGTTTGTTTAACAATCTGCCCTTCCCGATTATCCCGAACGGCAACGGCGGCGCGGGCGGTAGTGGTGGTGCGGGCGGCGCCGGTGGCAACGGCGGCGCGGGCGTGACCGGCACCCATTTCATTTTGACGAACAACGACTACATCGCGGGCGGCAACGGCGGCAATGGCGGTTTCGGTGGTGTCGGCCATTCCGGCAGCTACGCAAACGGCAATGGTGGTAAGGGTGGTAATAACGGCAATGGTGGAGCGGGCGGCCAGGGCGGCAATGGCGTTGAGGGCAGCCAATTCACGCTGACCAACGCTGGCTATGTGCAAGGCGGCAACGGCGGTCGTGGCGGCTACGGTGGCTCCAACGCGGGCGAAGGTGGCGGGACACAGACCGGCGCTGGCGGCAACGGCGGCAATAGTGGCGCGGGTGGCGCTGGCGGCGCGGGTGGCGCGGCGGTCAGCGGGAACCATTTCGTCGTGGTGAATAGCGGCTACGTTTACGGTGGCCAGGGCGGCACCGGTGGTTTTGCCGGTTACGGCGGGGCGGGTGGCCGATCCAGTTCCGGCAATGGCGGCACCGGCGGCAACGGGGGTGCCGGCGGGCTGGGTGGTGCAGGTGGTGCTGGCGTCACCGGTACGTACTTCACGCTCACCAACACCGGCACCATTGCGGGCGGTGCCGGCGGCAACGGCGGCCTGGGCGGTGTTGGTGCGCAAGGTGGCTACAGCGCCAGCTTGATCGGAGGCAATACCGGCAGCCCGGGAGTAGGCGGTGCGGGCGGTGCGGGCGGCAACGGCGTGGAAGGTAGCGAATTTACCTTCACCAACACCGGAGCCGTCACAGGCGGTAACGGTGGCAACGGCGGCGACGGCTACGGCGCTTACGGCGGAGGGCGTTCCTCGACCGGCACAGGCGGCAACGGCGCCAACGGCACGGGTGGCGGTACCGGTGGGGCGGGCGGCGCGGCGGTGAGCGGCGGTAACGGCGCATCCATCATCAACGACTATCAGCTCGTGGGTGGCAATGGCGGCGCTGGCGGCAAGGGTGGGTATGGTGGCTATGGTGGCTACTCGACCCAAGGTGCGGGCGGCACGGGTGGTAACGGCGGCGTTGGCGGTGTTGGCGGTGTCGGTGGCGTGGGTGTTACGGGCAATGGATTCGCGCTCACCAATAACGACGCCATTGCCGGCGGCAGCGGCGGCACCGGTGGCAATGGCGGGGGCGGGAACGGTGCAGGCCGGGGCGCGAATGGCGTGTTTGGCGCCATCGGCAGCTCCAGCGCGGGCGGCAGCGGCGGTGCTGGCGGAGCCGGTGTCAGTGGCTCGGGCTTCGTTGCTGCCAATGCCGGCTCGATCATCGGCGGCGCAGGCGGAGATGGTGGCGAAGGTGGCCAGGCGAATTTCTCCGGCAGCGTCTCTGGCAATGGCGGTAACGGCGGCATGGGTGGCGCGGGCGTCAGCGGCGCCACCTTCAGCCTGACCAATACCGGCAGCATCACTGGCGGTAATGGCGGCGCAGCGGGAACGGCTGGCTACGCCGGCAACGGCAACACGGCCGGCGCGGCTGGCACCGGTGGTGCGGGCGGCGTGGGCGTGGTATCGACCGGCGGCAGCACCATCATCAATGCAGGCACGATTGCTGGCGGCACGAGCGCGACTGGCGTGCAGGCCGATGCGGTGGATCTGAGCGGCGGCGGCAATACGCTGGTGATCGAAGCCACCAGCAATGGCGTTGGCAAATTCATCGGTAATGTGGTCAGCACCAGCGGTACCACCAACGGCGGCGATACGTTCGCGCTCGGCGGCAGCACCAATGCCACCTTTGACCTGGGTCAGGTCGGCGCGATGGGTAGCGGCACCGCGATCCAGGGCTTCACGCAGTTCGCCAAGGCGGGCACGAGTACGTGGACGTTGAGCGGTGCCGGCAACGCCAGCCAGTCGTGGACGATCACCGACGGCACGCTGGCGGGCAACAGCACGAGCATCGTCGGCAACGTGACGTTCTCGGCGGTGAGCGGCGGCAGTCCCAACCTTACGTTTGATCAGACGGCTAACGGCAGCTTCAGTGGCGTGATCAGCGGCGATGGCGCGTTCACCAAGAGCGGTGCGGGCACGTTGATCCTCACCGGCGGCAATACATACACCGGCACCACCACCATCAGCGGCGGCATGCTGCAGGTGGGCAATGGCGGCACCAGCGGCGCGTTGAGTAACACCGTGGTGGATAACGCGGCGCTGGCATTTGATCGCAGCGATACGGTGGTTTACGCCGGTGCGATCAGCGGCAGCGGTAGCCTGGCGCTGACTGGCACCGGCAGTGTGATCCTGGATGGCGTCAACACCTACACCGGCGGTACGACGGTGGCGTCGGGCATGTTGGAAGTGGGCGACAGCGCGCACCCGGGTGCATCGCTGCAAGGCAATGTCACGGTAGATGCGGGCGGTATGCTGCGCGGTCACGGCACCATTGACGGCAATGTCATCAACGACGGCACTGTATGGCCAGGCGGTTCGGTGGGTGTGCTGACGATCAACGGCAACTACACGCAGAACGCAGGCGCGACGTTGCAGATCGACATGACGCCGACGCAGGCATCGGAGCTGGATGTGACCGGCAGCGCCACCCTGGCGGGTACGCTGGAGCTGATCTACGCACCGGGCACGTACACGCAAAGCAGCTACACGCTGGTGAGTGCGAAGTCGGTGACCGGACAGTTCACCAGCACCGTTGCGAACGGTGCCGCGCCCGCTAACGCACAAGTGAGTTATGGCGCCTCGCAGGCCGATCTCGTCTTCACGCCTGCGGGTTCCACCACGCCTTCGGCACGGGTCGCACCGAACGACGGAAGCGTCTACGGCAACCTGATGCGTGCGGACAACCTGGTCGGTCAGCAATCGCTGACCACCGTGCTGGGAGCTACGTTGCGTTCGACCGAAACCGCATGCAATGGCACGGATGCTGCGCATTCCAATACCCTGGCTTCGGCGTGCAACAGCGGCTTGTGGGTGCAATACAGCGGCAGCAGCAATTCGTTGTCTGGCACCAATGGTCTGAACAGCACCGTATTCGGGCTGCAGGGCGGTTGGGATCGGGCCGTGGCTGACACGGCACACGTCGGTGTGGAAGCGGGCTTCGATCGCATCAACGGTAACGATCGCGACGGCGGCAACGGCACGATCGACGATGTCCACGGCGGTTTGTATGCCTTTGCCAACACCGGTCAGGTGGTGGTGTCGGGCATGATCGACGAAACGCACAGCAGCTATCGCGTGTATCGCCAGACGGGTGTCGGCCGCAGCGTTGCGTCGCCCGACGGTGACACCACGGCGGCAGCATTGCAGGCGGCATGGCCGTTGACGGCGGCACAATGGCAGATCACACCGGCCGTAGGTGCGTTGTATCAACACCAGAGCTTGAACGCGTTCGGCGAGACGTTGGCGAGCACCAGTCCGTTGGCTTCAGCCTTCCCTGTGCAGGGCGCGCATAGCACGTACAACACCATGCAGCCGTATGCGATGGTGGCGTTCACGCATCCGTTCGTGGCACAGGGTGTGAGCTATGTGCCGCAATTCTCCGTGGGTTACCGTTATGACACGCGCAATGGCAACACCCCGGTTGTGCAAGAGACGGCCCAGGACGGCACCGTGTTCGGCATGCCCGGCGATACGCTGGGTCGTGGTACGGCCACGGTCGGCGCACGTATCACCGCGCAGGCGGGTGCGTCATGGAGCCTGTACCTGGACTACCAAGGGCAGTTCAGCGGTCGCCTCAATGACAACGCATTGAGCGTGGGCTTCACCAAGAAGTTCTAACGCATGAGCGTCACTGGACCCCGGCTTTCGCCGGGGCGACGCAAGCAGAGGGCACACGGATGTGCCCGACGTTCGCACCTACGGAATCGGTAGCGTCACCGGTGAAGCAGCACGCGGCATCACGCCGCGAGGCCGCGCTCCATGATCCATTCACCGTTGGCAGCCGTGCCGACGCGCACGAAACCCAACCCGGCAAGCAGCCGCTGCCCTGCACGCCGTTCGAGCTTGCGGTTCTCGACGGTGACGATCAGGCGCTGTGGCGCGCCGGGCTCCTGCGCGAGCGCGGTGAACCCTTCGATCATGTGCTCCATCATGCGGGTACCCAAGCCTCGCATGCGGCTGCTCGGGCGGATAAAAATACGCACAAACCCGTACGACTTGCCGTAATCGTCCATGCGGATGGCAACGGTGCAGACACCGGCGATGGCGTCACCCTCATGCAGCAGACACGCGGCCTCCCAGCTGCGGCGCCAGGCTTCGTCGGCGCTGGGCAGCACGCCTTCACGCATCCAAAGCGCGACCAGTTCCCGTCGCAGCGCCTGGGACATACCACCGAAAATCCATTGCACCTTCATCCGTCGGGTTGCGTGAGCCGGATGGTCGGTATCGATCATGAACCCCCCTCGCCTGCATGCATGCGCGCGGCGTCGTTCAAGCGTAGCATGCGCGACGTGGGTGCTTGCCGGACGCATAACAAACGCGCGGCTAAACTGAACGCACCAGGTGACGTTCTAGCCGCGCATCATGAGGTTGACCATGTACCGTCTCATCACCGTGCTTCTGTTCATTGCGGCACTGGTCGTCACCGTTTTGGGTTTCGGCCCGCTGTTCTTCGGTGCGCCGCTCATCGGTATCGTGTTGGTCGCCGCGGGTCTGGCGTGTGAAATCTGCGGCTGGCGACGCATCGTGCAGGTCCGGCGACGCACCGTGGCCAATGCACGGTAATTCCTGAACGCAGGCGCTTGGCCTGCAACACCGTTGTCATCCGGGCCGCTTAGGGTCTTAAGGATGATTAACGCATTCGATGCTGGCATGCGGTGCGTACGCATGCAGGCTTGCCCATGACGATCACACGGCGCGATTTTCTGCGCGGTGCCGGCGCGTGCGTCGGGATGTATGTGCTTGGCGACGCATGGCGCTCAGCCCATGCGGCGGCGATGCCCATGGCCATGCCGATGCGCACCACCGCAGCGATGCTGGCGGCGCCGAAGGTGCCGTTGATCAGCCCGACCTCGCTGGCGCGTTTCGTCGATCCACTGCCGATACCGTCGATTGCGCGCGCTGCCGGGCAACGTGCTCATCCGTCCCAACCCGAGCGTACGCTGCCCTACTACCGTTTGGACATGCGCGCCTGCACCGCGCGCCTGCATCGCGATATCCCGCCGACATCGCTGTGGGGATATGGCGGCCAGTTTCCGGGTCCGACGATCGAGGCGCGAAAGGGTGAACCACTGCTGGTGGAATGGGTGAATGCGTTGCCGCCGAAGCATTTTCTTCCCATCGATCACAGCATTCACGGCGCCGAGCGCGACAAGCCGGAGGTGCGCGCGATCACGCACGTGCACGGTGCGCGTGTTTCCGCCGATGCCGATGGATTTCCAGAGGATTGGTTCACGCCAGGGCATTCGGCGCTGTATCGCTACGGCAACGAACAGGATGCGGCCACGCTGTGGTATCACGATCACGCAATGGGCATCACGCGCCTGAACATCTATGCCGGTCTTGTAGGTACCTACATCGTGCGCGATGAAGAAGAAGCGGCGCTCGGCCTGCCTTCCGGCGATGCCGATATTCCGCTGATCTTGTGCGATCGGCTGGTGGCGCAGAACGGGCAGCTTTATTACCCGGTGTCGGATGATCCGTCCGCACCCTGGGTGATGCAGTGCGAAGGCAATCTGGTGCTGTGCAATGGCAAGATCTTTCCCTATCTGGAGGTGGAGCCGCGACGTTACCGTCTGCGCATGATCAACGTCGCGAACACACGCTTCTTCGATTTATCGCTGTCACACGATCTTCCGTTTCAGCAGGTGGCAAGCGATCAAGGCTTATTGGCCGCTCCGCTGCAGCGCGCGCGCATCGAGCTGTATCCGGCCGAGCGCGCGGACGTGGTGATCGATTTCTCCGCCGTTGCGGGAAAGTCGGTGCAACTGCGGCATGAAGCCGACGGCATCCTGGAATTTCGCGTGCGCGAACAAGGTCGACGCGATATGTCCTCCGTGCCGGCAACGCTGCGTTCGGTGCCGCGCATCGACCCAGTCAGTGCCGTACAAAATCGCATCCTCACGCTCAATGAAGTCGACGATGCCAACGGCAACGCCATGACGATGTTGCTCGATGGCAAGCGCTGGTCCGACCCGATCAGCGAAAGCCCTCGCCAAAACAGCATCGAAACCTGGAGTTTCGTCAACCTGACGGGCGATGCACATCCGATTCATCTGCACCTCGTGCGCTTCCAGATCGTCGATCGCCGGCCGTTCGACCTGTTCGCCTGGAACGCGCACCGCAAACTCGTGTTCACCGGTCCGGCGATCTCGCCTGAACCGCACGAGCTGGGTTGGAAAGACACCGTGCGCGCCGATCCGGGCATGGTCACGCGCATCGCGATGCGCTTCGAGGGCGAGCCCGGGCGCTACGTATGGCACTGCCACTTCCTCGAGCACGAGGACAACGAAATGATGCGTCCTTACCGCGTACTGCCGGCGCAATCCTAAGCATTGCGTCAAGGCGGCGTGCACGTGGTCACGTTTGTCGCAGCACTGTCATGCAGTCATGACGTGATGTCGCGCGCTTGCCAACGTCGCGTCATCTAAGCGGCGCAGACTTCTCGGCGGTTTGCGGGGGAAGTCTCTAACGCAAACCGTAATCAGGGGGATTACTCGATTGCAGGTATCGCAGCACGCCAGCAGGAGACACCAGATATGCCCACGACGTTTGGCAATGCCAAGTTGAAACCCTTTGTACTGTGCGCGCTCATCACCAGCCTGGTTGGGATGGCGAATGCGCAGACCACCACACCTCCCAATGATGCGGGCTTTCGCGCCAACGTGCCTGCCACCGCCACCACGCCCGTACATAGCCAACCTGGCGGCCTGGTTACCCTCTACAACCCCAATTCCGCGCAGGACGCGAGCAACCACACGCGCACGCCGATCAAGCATGTGATTCTGCTGATCGGTGAAAACCGCACCTTTGATCACGTGTTCGCCACCTACACCCCGCCGCACGGCCAAACGGTGGAGAACTTGCTTTCCGAAGGCATCGTAAAGGCAGACGGTACGCCGGGACCGAACGTGGCCAAGGCACAGCAGTGGCAAGCGGACCAGAGCGGCGATTATTCCAATTCGCCCACGCGCACCAGCGCGTATGCCAATCTGCCGCAGATGGACACCGGCGGCGCGCCGACTCAGCCGTATCTGGCATCGGCGGCGCAAGCCGAGGCGATCGAACCGGCACTCCCCAGCGCCGATTATGTCGAGCTGGCTGAAGGCGGCACGGGCCTGCCGAACGATGTGGTCGACACGCGTTTCCCGGCGACGCTGGGTAATGCGCCAGTCAACATGCATGCGTCGATCAGCTACAACGACTACGCCAACAGTCCCGTGCATCGCTTCTTCCAAATGTGGCAGCAGCTCGATTGCAAGGTTGCCAACGCCACCCGCAGCAACCCCAGCGGCTGTCGCGCCGACCTGTTCCCGTGGGTGGAAGTGACCATGGGTGCCGGTAACAACGGTGTCACGCAGCCGGCCAACTTCACCGATCAAAGCACGGGTGAAGGCTCCACCTCGATGCAGTTCCTCAACATGGCCCAAGGCGATGCGCCGTACTTCAAGCAGCTGGCCGAGCAGTATGCGTTGAGCGACAACTTCCATCAGTCGGTGATGGGTGGCACGGGTGCCAACCACATCATGCTCGGCTTCGGCGATGCGATTTACTATGCCGATGCCAATGGCAACCCCGCCGTACCGCCGACCAACCAGATCGAAAATCCGAACTCGCAGACCGGCACCAACAACTGGTGGGTACAGGATGGCTACAGCGGTGGTTCCTATGTGGAATGCGCCGACGATTCGCAGCCGGGCGTTGCGCCGGTGCGCAGCTATCTGAAGAGCCTGCCCTATCGCACTTTCCGCGGCACGGACTGCAAGCCGGGTGCGTACTATCTGGTGAACAACTACAACCCGGGTTATCTGGGTACCGGCGCGGCAGCGCCGCTGGGTGCGGATCAGTACACGATCCCGCCGACCAAGCAGCAGAACCTGGCCTTGTTGCTGACGCGCCATAACGTGAGCTGGAAGTACTACGGCGAAGGTTGGTCCAACGGCACGGAATCGGGTGAAGCGGGTACCTTCTGCAACATCTGCGATCCGTTCCTGTACTCCACGCAGATCATGACCAACCCGACCCTGCGCGCTAACAACCAGGACATCAACAACCTCTACAGCGACATCCAGAACGGCACGCTGCCGGCGGTATCCATCGCCAAACCGGATGGACTGCTGGACGGCCATCCGGCTTCGTCGAAGCTGGAGTTGTTCGAAGGGTATGTGCAGAAGATCGTTCAGATGGTGCAGGCCAATCCGACCTTGTGGAACAACACCGCCATCATGATCACCTTCGACGAAGGCGGCGGTTACTACGACTCCGGGTACGTGCAGCCGATCGACTTCTTCGGTGACGGCACGCGCATCCCGCTGCTGGTGGTTTCCAAGTATTCGACCGGCGGTCGCGTCGTGCACACGTACTACGATCATGTGTCGTTCGACAAATTCGTCGAAGCGAACTGGGGCATCGACCAGACGATCTCCGGGCGCAGCCGCGACAACCTGCCGAATCCGATCCAGTTCCAGAACAATCCCTATGTGCCGGTCAATGCACCTGCCATTGGCGACCTGATGGATATGTTCGACTTCCACCGTGGCTGGCAATCCGACAACGGTAGCGTTGCCGCAACACAACACTGAGTATCCTGATCGACATGCCCTGCCCGCTTGAGCGGGTGGGGCATGTTTTTTGTTTTGCCGAACCGGAACGACGTCACGATGAGCCTGTTAACCCGATCTGTCAGTCACTTGAGTCGCTGGTCCAATCCTGTCGCCGCGCTGATGTTGCTCGGCGCCGCCAGCGCCATCAGCCCGGCTACTCACGCCGATCCGGGTGATTTTCAGGCCATGCCGGGCTTGTGGAAGATCACGTTGCACACCCTCAAGCATGGCCGCGCAGACCCGGACGCCGTGAAGTGGAAATGCCTGTACGACGGCGGCGATCCCTGGACGACCTTTGTGGACGCGATGGCGCCTGACGCCAGTTGTCAACGCAGCGGCGAACATCGCACCAGCACCGCGCTTGCCTGGAGCGTGCATTGCGGCACTCACGCAGGTAACGGCCATATTGCCCTGGATTCGCCCGCGCACTACACCGGCAGCGTGAAACTGGACGGCCAGGACGTGCTGCAGATCGAGGGCAAGCGCTACGCCGCGTGCACCAGCCCGAGCGACTGACCTCCACCGCCCCTTCTTCACATTTTCACCACATTGACGGCCCCAAGTTAGCCTGCGATGGATCGTGGACGGCAGTCCGGGCCAGCTTCACACCGGACACGGTGCGTAGGCGCAATGCCTGCGCGAGGATGACCAAGCAAGGGGGAACAACTTATGCTTTTCGCCAAAGGCGGAATGGCCGGTGCCGTTGCGGCACTGGTGATGATGAGTGCTGTCGCAAACGCGGGGACTTTTCCGGATTACGGCTACCAGCCGCCCGCGTCGTACAAAGGACCGTTATTCCATTTGAGCCAGGATTATCCCAAGGCGCTGCCGCAAGGACCGTTGCCGGCATTCTTCGACCTGTTGCCTGCCAAGCACAGCAACAACTTCGAGCAGTGGCGGCCCTATATGGAAGCCGTCAAAAAATACTGTCTGGAAGGCAATGTCGAGAACGACTGGGATGTGCAGAAAAATCCCATCCGGCACTGGTATCACGCACCGTGGCAACACTACGGGCCACTCGGCCGAGAAGGCATCCACGGACTGACCAAGGAAGCGCAGATTCAAAAGCAGCAGCTTGCTCCAACGCAGTCGGCGACAGGGCAGACCTTCGCGGTGGGCATCTACAACGACATCGGCGGCTACACCTTTGGCGAGGTCTGGAAGGATCCGCAAAATCCCGATCCCAGCTACACCTCGCAGCCCAACAGCTTTCACAACGGTACGGTGGTCTGCAAAGCGTTGTTCGCCGATATCGACGTGAGCCAGGTGCCGTTCCTGGTTCAGCCGGTTTTGTGGAAGGCCTATGTGACCGACAGCTTTGCCTCGGCCAATCGCGAGATCAAAGAGGTTGCGCTGATCCAGATGGATTTTGCCGTGCGCGACACACGTATGCCCGGCACGGGCTGGATCTTCGGCACGTTCCAATACAACGGCAACATGACGCACAAGCCCAGCTGGGACAACCTGGTGCCGGTGGGCGTGATGTGGGGCAACGATCCGGAGAACACCGGCAACGACCACACCAATCCGAAACCCTCGATCACCAAGATCAATCCGACGATCCTTGAATCGGCCATCAATCCCAATACATCCGAATTGCCACCGACACACCTGGGATGGAATGGACGTCTAAACGGCCCGGTGGACAATCCCGTCAGCTCGTGCTTGAGCTGTCATATGACCGCTGAAAGCCCGCAGTTGGCACCGATGAACCCGACCTTCCAGGCGCCGGACAAGGTGCCGCCGGTAGGTTCCAAAGAATGGATGCGCTGGTTCCAGAACATCGATGCCGGCGTGCCGTTCAGCCCAGGCGCGCTCAGCACCGACTTCAGCCTGCAGCTTGCCGGTGGCATCGCCAACTTCTACGACTGGAAGTGCAATCAGGGTGGCGTCTTCGCCGATGGCCACAACGCCTGCGAGCAGGCACGAAATTTCCGCCTCAAGCTGATGAAGTCGGCGACGCCGCCGGCGAAGGTCTACAAGGTGGAACGCGATCCTGCATTGAACGAATTGCATTGATCCGTGCGAACGAACCGGGCCCGTTGCGCGGCCCGGTTCGTTCGCAATGCAACTACCGTTTGCACATGATCCGTGCAACACTCACCACTCGCCGAAGCACAGGGGGCGTGGACGTGCAGATCCTTACGCTGGAACACTTCGCCAGCCACATCAATGAAACTTTCACGGTTGATCTCGGAGCTGGCGATTCACCGTTCGTGTTGATCGAAGCGCGACCGCTTCCAGCCCCTGGATTTCAAAGCACAATGCGCGCGCCGTTTTCGCTGTTTTTCCATCATGCTTCGGCAATATTGTTTCCGCAGCGCATCTATCAGATGGAAAGTCCCGCGCTGGGGAGCTTCGGTATTTTTCTGGTACCGGTGGCGCGCAATCAGGACGGCTTCGTGTATCAGGCCGTATTCAACTGACTCGTCTGTTCGCGTGGCCAATGCATGGCGAAGTAAGGCGAAGAATGCGTAGTGACCTGAAAGCCGAGCCGTGCATAGAGCCGCTGCGCCGCGATGTTGCGTTCATCCACGTGCAGGTCGATACCCGTGGCCTGGTTGTCCCGCGCTACCAATTGTTGCGTCCACGCGAGTAAATCGCCACCGATGCCCTGTCCGCGCCAAGCGGGCAGCAAGGCGATGTCGATCACCAGATAGCTTGGTCGTTGGCGCAGCAGGTAATAACGCCCGATCGCCTCATCACCGCATTGCACGAGGTAGAAATCGGCCGCGGCATACGACGTCACGAAGTCACGATGCTGGAATGCGAACTGACTGTCGAGAAAGGCGTGCTGCAGATCGTCCGGCCAGCCGGTTTGCGCCAGCTCCTGTGCACGCAGGGTGCCATAGAGCTGACGCAGAAACGGCAAATCGGATGCTTCGGCATGTCGCAACCGGATGTCCGGCACGGCGAACGATGTCGCGCGTGCTGGCGCATCCGGTTGCCCCGAGGGAAATGCCGGAAGAGGAAAAGACGCACCCGGCATCATGAAAATGAGGGGAAAACGCCGTACAGAGCGATGCAGTAATTAAGCGCCAGGGCAGGTTGTCGGTTTTCGTGCGGCTGGTTCTGGCCGTTGGGGTTCAGCATCTGCGGACTGAAGGTGGTGTTGGGCTTGGTGCCTACGGCCGGAAAAGGAGAGGTACTGAAAGGTATGATCAATGCATTGCCCGACGAAGGTTTGTTGGTGCGCTTGCTGGTGTCGGGCTGGTTGTATTCGGTGAACCCATGGGTGTGCACGGGCATCTCGGTTGTCAGGAGCGTTAGGCTGTCTACGCCGAATGCCTCCCCGACGTCACGCTGTGACAAACCCGGTCCCTGCCCCTGACTGCATGCCGCTTGCGCTGCCAGATTGGGTAATTGGAACGTGCTGGTGCCGTTGCCGCCGTACAAGGTGCCAATGAGCGAGAAGAGCGCGGTGTTCTGCTGGATCGCCAGCGTCGCGCCATTGCACTGCGCCCACTGATAGGGCGCGAAATTAAAGCCGAAAACCTGAATTTCACCAATAAATGGTTGTGTCATGAGCGTGCTCCCGAACGTGCGATGTCATGGTGGATTGCATGCGCGATGCGGCATCAGCCCTGCGATGGATAAAAGCCTTGATACGCTATGCAGTAGGACACGGTCAGTGTCGGCATCGTGTTGTCATGAGGTTGACTGCCACCCTGCGCCGAAATGCTGGTGTTCGCCATTGTGAAGGAGCTCGAACCGGCCAGGTCCGTGGCATACATGGTGTCGGTCGTCGTAAGCGCGCCCGGCAGCACGGTAGGACCGGGCGTTTTGGTGCTGGCGTTGTTATTGGTGGCATTGGCGATATGCGTGTGCAGGGGCAACTGGTTGCTGTTCAACGTGACGCTCTCGGTACCGTCCAGCTGGCCTATTACGCGTGGCGAGAGTCCGATGCCGGTGCCCTGATGCAACGGTATGCGCCCGCGCAGGTCGGGCAAGCCGAACGTATTGACGCCGTCGCCGCCGTAGGTCGTACCGAGCAATTGGTACAGCACATCGTATTGCGAAATGGGCCGAAGGCTCCCGTCGCAGGCGAACCAGCCGTTGGGAACGCGTGGAAAGCTCAAGAGGCGAATTTCGCCCACATAACACTCACTCATGGCATTGCTCCTTGCAAAAAGGAATAGGGCACGACGGTCAAGAGCGCGACGGGAAGATGCCGGTAAGGGCGATATTGAAATTGATCGCCAAGAACGGCTGCATATTCGAATGCGGCGCCCCGGAACCGGTGTTTTGCACCTGCGTGTTCACGAGCGGAATCAGACTGTTATTGGGCGCGGCGTAGATCGACTCGCTCGACGGTGCGCCATAGATGGTGTTATTAGGGTCACGGATGGTGCCGGCTTGATTCGTGGCGTTCATCATGTGCTGATGGCTCGGCATCTGCGCCTGGGTGAGCGAGACGTTTTCCACGCCCAATACCTGTCCCTGGTTATAGGTAGTGCCCGCGCCGACGGGCGTTCGCCCGCGCAGGTCCGGTAACGCGAAACTATTTACGCCATTACCGCCGTAATACGTGCCCAGCAGCGAAAAAAGCGCAGTATTTTGCTGGATCGGCAGTAATTGGCCATTACAGAGTGCAAAACCACGCTGCGGAAAGCCAAAACCGGTGAGCATGATTTGCCCGAGGAAATAATTGGACATAGCGTTTTTCCCCTTAGGTCAGGTGTGAAGAACCACACGGAGCCGTATCTTTCCCTAACAGGCAAAGACCGACGGGTACTGCAGACGCGGATTTAATACCAACGGTGTTACAGTTAGGGCGCTATTACGCGCTTCAGCGTTTATCGCGCGGTGGGGACCCTTTTGTAAAGGTGCCGCAGGTAATTAGGGGATAGGGGGAAGGAACGTGCGTCCATGGCAGGCGGTGTTCGCTCGGCTGCATGCTGCAGTGCGAGAGAAGGGAAGTTGGCTGCGTATCGTATTGGTGCTGGGCATGCTTGCAGCTATGCCGGGCGTCGCGCGCGCCACGTGCACGACGGAGAGTTTCACGGCGGTTTCTGGCGCCACGTCTCCATTGAACGTAGGTCCCTGCACGGACGGCATTGGCATCGATGGCATCGTATCGGGCCCCTCTCACGGCACGCTCGATACCAGCGATCCGGTCGTTCTGGAGTACACGAACGACGGTAAAGGCGCGACCTCTGATTCATTCGTTTTTCTGGACGACAATAACAATCAGGTCACCGCCCTTATTACGATCGTCGCAGCGGCTTCCATTACGCTATCTCCCACCTCGGCGCCCAGTGGCACCCTAGGCCAGTCTTATTCGCTGCAATTCGCAGCCTCCGGTGGCGTTGGCTCCCCTTATACCTATGGGATTACGCAAGGCGTCTTGCCGGCGGGATTGAGCGATAATTCTAGCGGTCTCATTTCAGGTACGCCGACAGAAAGCGGCTCGTTTACGATTACCGAAACGGCCACCGATTCAGCGAACAACACCGGCTCCGTAACCGTCACGATTGTCATCGGCGGCAGCAGCATCGTTGTCACGCCGGCGAGTGGGAACTTGCCGAACGCCACCGCGTATCAGGCTTACAGCCAAACGATGAGCGCAAGCGGCGGCACCGCGCCCTATACGTACGCGCAGGTGCCCGGCACGGCACCGCCTGCCGGTATTTCGATCGGCAGCGGGGGCTCGATTTCCGGTACAGCCACCGCACTGGGCACGACCAATTTTTCAGTAAAGGTAACGGACAACACCGGTACGTCTACGCAAGTCAGTTACAGCTTGCAGGTGGTGGCGCCGACGATCACCGTGTCGCCCTCCAGCCTGCCAAGCGGGATTCAGAACAACGCCTACAGTGCACAGACCCTATTGGCGAGCGGGGGCAGCTCGCCGTATACCTTTGCCGTTGCTTCCGGCGCTTTGCCCAATGGCATGACTTTGTCGAGCGCAGGTCAATTGAGCGGAACGCCCACGGTAACGGGTAATTTCAACTTCACCGCGCAGGCGACTGATGCGCACGGGTTCACCGGCACACAAAACTACACCCTGGTGATCAATGCCCTGACCGTGCCGGGCGCACCGACCATCGGCACCGCCACGGCGGGCGATGCGCAGGCAACGGTGACTTTCACCGCGCCAGCCAATAATGGCGGCGCCACCATCACCGGCTATACCGTCACCAGCAGTCCCGGCGGCATTACGGGGACGTGTGCAGCCTCCCCGTGCACAGTGACAGGTCTTACCGATGGGACGGCTTATACCTTCACAGCGACGGCCACCAATTCGGTCGGCACGAGCGCGCCTTCTGCCGCGTCGAACAGTGTGACGCCGAAGGCTAATCAAACGATCACCTTCACTAACCCCAACACGCAGAATTTCGGCACGACGCCTACGCTGTCAGCCACCGCAAGTTCGGGTCTGGCCGTAACGTTCTCGTCGACGACGGCGCCCGTGTGCACGATTACCCCGGCGGGCCAGCTTACTTTCATTACCGCGGGCACCTGCGCCATCAATGCCGATCAGACCGGCAACGGCACGTACGCACCGGCGCCAACCGTGTCGCAATCGTTTGCCGTGGCGGCCGTGGTGCCCGGCGCGCCGACCATCGGCACGGCCACAGCGGGGACTACGCAAGCATCGGTAAGTTTCACGGCACCGGCATTTACCGGTGGCGTGTCCATCACCAGTTATACGGCCACTTCCAGTCCGGGCAATTTAACCGGCACTTGTGCATCGTCGCCTTGTGTGGTGACCGGCTTGACGAATGGCACGGCCTATACGTTCACCGTCACGGCGACCAATTCGGCCGGCACAGGTGCGCCTTCGGCCGCGTCCAATAGCGTGACGCCGGCGGCGCCGCAGACGATTACCTTCAACAACCCCGGTACGCAGAATTTTGGTACCACGCCCACGCTCACCGCTACGGCGAGTTCCGGTCTTGCCGTTAGCTTTAACTCGAGCACGGCCTCGGTGTGCACGATCACGAATGTGGGTGCTTTGACCACCGTCTCATCGGGTACCTGCACCATCAATGCGAACCAGGGGGGCGATAGCGCTTATCTGCCGGCGCCACAAGTGAGCCAATCGTTCACTGTCGCGGCCGTGGTGCCAGGCGCTCCAGTCATTGGCACCGCCACGGCAGGCGCTGCGCAGGCTTCGGTGAGTTTTGTCCCACCTGCATTCACCGGTGGTACGTCGATCACCAGCTACATCGCCACCAGCAGTCCTGGCGGTCTCACCGGCACCTGTGCATCCTCACCTTGCATCGTCACCGGCTTGACGAACGGTACGGCCTATACCTTCACCGTCACGGCGACAAATGCGGTAGGGACGGGTGCGCCCTCGGCCGCTTCCAACAGCGTGACGCCCAAGAGCAGCCAGACGATCACGTTCAACAATCCTGGTACGCAGAATTTCGGTACATCGCCGACGCTCACGGCGACAGCGAGTTCCGGCTTGCCCGTGACATTCGCATCGAGCACCGCCAGCGTATGCACGATCACCAACAACGGCATATTGACGACGGTGTCGCCCGGCTCCTGCACGATCAATGCAAACCAGGGGGGTAACGGTGCTTATTCAGCGGCACCGCAAGTCAGTCAAACTTTTGCCATAGGCGGGGTCGCGCCAGGCGCACCGACCATCGGCACGGCTACGGCAGGCGATACGCAAGCGACGGTGGCATTTACCCCGCCCACGTTCAATGGCGGCAATGCGATTACCGGCTACACCGCTACCAGCAATCCCGGCGGCATCACTGGCACGTGTGCGAATTCTCCATGCACGGTGACCGGATTGACCGATGGCACGGCCTATACCTTCACCGTCACGGCGACCAACGCGGCAGGTACAAGCGTGGCCTCGTCCGCTTCCAACAGCGTAACGCCGAAGGCCGCCGGTGCCATTACCCATTTCGCGGCCAATCCGGCGCAACCGATGTTCAAGCCCAGTGGTACGTTTACCGTATCGGCAACCGGCGATGGGTCGAGCAGTCCGGTGGTGTTTGCGATTGCATCGTCGTCGAACTCGGTGTGTTCGATCCAAGGCACCACGGTGACAACACTCTCCGCCGGCACGTGCAACGTCACCGCCAATCAAGCCGGCGATGCGAGCCACTTCGCCGCGCCGCAAGTGACGCTGGCGGTGACCATCACCAATCCGCCGCCGCCGGTGGTGACCAATGTCAGCGCGAACACCCACTACAACACGGCAACAGCCATCAATTTGAGTAGTGCGATCACCGGCATCGACGTAACGTCCGTAGCGATCGCGAAGATGCCTGCCCACGGTACGGCAACCATCTCGGGTGAAAGCATCACCTATACCCCCTCGCCTACCTTCTACGGTGGGACGGACAGCATCACCTATACGGCGACCAATCCGGGTGGCACGTCTTCGCCCGCCACCATCACGGTGACGGTCACATCTCTGGCAGTGCCAGTGGTTGAGGCGCACACGGTGACGACCACAGCAGGCACGGCGGTAGTGGTGCAGGCCGAAACGGGCGCAACCGGCCCGCAACCGTTCACCGGCGTCAGCGTGTCAGCACAGCCTGCGCACGGCAGTGCAACGGCAGGCGGCACTCAGATCACCTATACCCCCGCTGCAGGTTTCGTCGGCACCGATACGTTCACTTACGCCGTCAGCAATAACTTCGGCAGTTCACAGCCGGCGACCATCACGGTTACCGTCACTGCGGCAGGCAGTGCAAGCGGCCACACCAAGACGGTGCTGACCAAGCCGGGCACGCCGGTGTCGGTGGATCTGGCGAGCATCGTCCCGGGGTCGTATGTTTCCTCGACGCTGTTAGGGCTTTCGCCGGGCAACGCAGGCAACGTGTCGCTCGGCCAGCCCACGGAGCTGACGTTTACGTCTGCAGGAAACTTCCTTGGTCTGGTGCAGATCACCGCGGTACTCACGTCCTCGTCCGGTGCGCCGGTTACCGTGGACGTCCTTGTGCTGGTGACCAATCAACCTGATCCATCCAAGAACGCCGATGCGCTGGGCATCATCAATGCACAGACCACCGAAGCGGAAATGTTCGCGCAGAGTCAGCTCGATAATATCCGCGGTCGCCTGGAAAGCCTGCACGACGGCGGTGGCTCCCTCTTCAGCAACACTTTGTCGCTGAGCATGGATGGGCAGCCGATGCATGCATCCGGTCCAAACGCTACTACGCCGAATGCACCGTGGAACGGGAGCATCATGCGACCCGGCATAGGCGCCAGCGACGCCGTGAGCGATGGTACGGCGCAGCCGACGACGTCCAACGCCAGACAGACCACGCCACTGCAAGGACCTCAGGGATTGGGCATCTGGATCGGCGGCGCCGCGAACTTCGGCTCGTTCGACGCTTACCGTCAGGCGGCGGGTTTCGATTCGGACAACATGGCGATTACGACCGGCGTGGACCAGCGTCTGGGCGAGCGTGGCCTGGTCGGCCTGAGCGTCGGTTACAACCACGACAACACCGATATCGCCAACGATGGCACGCACAGTATTGCGCAGGGTTACAGCGCTGCCGTGTACGGCAGCTTCGAACCCTCCGCTCGCACGTATATCGACGGTGTGCTGGGCGGTGGCGGCCTGAATTTCAGCAGTCGCCGCTATGACGACGATACGGGCGACTACTTGCTAGGCCGACGCAACGGCGATCAGTGGTTCGCATCGCTGACCGGCGGTTACGAATACAAGTGGAACAATTGGTTGCTGTCGCCCTATGGTCGATTGGAATGGTCGATGGCACGGTTGAACAGTTTCTCCGAAACCGGTGACGTTACGGGTGCGCTGACCTATGGTGATGAGACTGTGCGCACTTCGCAGACCATCCTTGGTATACGCGCGAGCGGGCAGGTGCAGGAAAGCTTCGGCACGCTGGTTCCGCACATCCGCTTTGAATTCGGCCACGACTTCCAGGGCGCCAGCAGCACTACGTTGAGCTATGCATTCATTCCGTCGGCGGGATCATGGAATGTGCTGACCAATCCCTACAGCGCCAATGGCAACAGTCTGGAGCTGGGCTTTGGAACGGATCTCCAGTTGCAGCGCAATTGGTTGATCACCACCGAATACGACTACCTGGCGCAACCGCATTCGCATGACCAGATGATTCGTGTGGGCGTGAAGAAGAAGTTCTAGCGCAAAAGGTTGCTCCATCCATCGTCCCGGCGCTCGCCGGGACGATAGAGGCTCCATTTCAAGCCTCCACGTCATTGCCCACATGACGCTTTCCGAACAGAGCGCGTCTTTATTCGACTTCGATTGCCGGGGCTCGCTGCCCCATGCCACGCACCCGCCGTTTTTCTTCGCGGCGTGCCTTGCGCGCTACCTTGCGCACGCGACGGTCGTACTGCCACAGGTAAATGGCGGGCGTACTCAGCAAGGTCAGCAGCTGCGACACGAACAAACCGCCAAGAATGGCGATACCCAGCGGCTGGCGCATTTCCGAACCGATGCCGAAACCGACCGCCAGTGGCAGTGCCGCGCCCATCGCTACCAGGGTGGTCATGGTGATCGGACGGAAGCGAACCACGGCGGCTTCGCGGATGGCCTCGGGCGGTGCGAGGCCGCCTTCGCGTTCGGCGACGAGGGCGAAATCAACCATCAAAATGGCGTTCTTCTTCACGATGCCGATCAGCATCAACACGGCAATCACCGACATGGTGCTGAGCTGCGTATGCGTGATGAGCATGGCCAGAAACGCACCCATGCCCGCGGCCGGCAGGGTCGAGAGAATGGTCAGCGGGTGGATGAGGCTCTCATAAAGAATACCCAGCACGATATACATCGCCAGGATCACCGCGATGAACATGATGGCGGCATTGGTGGCCGCCTCCACCAACTGCTGATTGTCGCCGGTGTATTGCTTGACGACGCCAGGTGGCAGATGCGCGGCGAACATGGCCTGGTCGACCAGCTTGAGCCCCTCGGACTGCGTCACGCCATCGGCAAGGTTGTAGTTGATGGTGGCCGATTCGAGTTGATTGTAATGCTCGATATCGATCGGCTCGATGTGTGGGACGATATGCGCCATCGCCGACATCGGCACCATTTTGTTGTTGCTGTTGCGCACGTACATGTTCAACAAAGTGGCCGGGCTCAACGAATTGGCGTTAGTGGCGGTCAGCACGACCTGATACTGGTTGAGATTGGCATAGATGATGGACGCCGGTGTCTGGCCGAAGGCGTCAGCCAGCGCCTGATCGATCTGCCCGATACCCACTTGCAACCGCGCCGCCGCGTTGCGATCGATTTCCAGCCGCTGCTGTTTGCCGATGCTGTCGAAGCTGGTGCTCACGTCCTTGAACTGTTTCATCGTGCGCATCGTCTGCGCCAGTCTCAGGGTGGGATCCTGCAAGGATAGACCGGTGGTGCTGGTGAGCGAGAAATCGTATCGACCTTTTGCTTTGCTTTGGCCGCCACCGTTGAAGAAGCCAAGGCTGGTGACGGCCACATTCACGTCGGTCAGCTTCTTGTACTTGGCGGTGAGTCGCTTGATCACTGTATCGGCGCTGTCGCGCCGTTGGCCGGGGCCATCGCCACGCGGCTTGAGGTCGACGAAGAAGGAGGCTTCGTTGCCGACGGCACCGTTGGTGTTGTTGCCGCCCAAAAACGCACCGACGTCGAGTATGGCCGGATCGGCCAGCATGATCGCGCTTACCGCTTGCGTGCGCTTGGCGAGGAGGTCTGGCGAGATGTTCGGATCGGCCAGCATGTCCGCCTGCAGCATGCCGGTGTCGCCCTCCGGCATCAGCGTACCGCCGGCGGTTTTTACCACGGTCATCGCCAAGCCCACCGTCAGCACCAGCAGGATCAGTGGCTGCCAGCGCATGACACGGCGATGATGCATGGCCCAATCCAGCGCGCGCTCATAGATGCGCAGCATCCAGCGGTCCAGGCGTGCCACCGCCACTTCGAGCTTGCCAGGCGCGGGGCGCTCGTGCGTTTCCTGTATCAAGTAGCGGCCACACAGCGCGGGTGTCAGCGTCAACGAGACCACGGCGGAAATCACGATGGTGGCGATCAGCGTGACGGCAAACTCGCGCATCAGCACCACGATGGGGCTGTTACCAAACACCATGGGCGCGAACACGGCAATCAGTGACAACGTGATCGAGATCACCGTAAAGCCGATCTCGCGCACGCCGATCAGCGCGGCATCCAGTGGTTTCGCGCCCTGCTCCATGTGGCGGAAGATGTTCTCGATCACCACGATCGCATCGTCCACCACGAAGCCGATACACAGCACCAGTGCGATCAGCGAAAGCATGTTGAGCGTAAAACCAAGCGACCACATCAGCACAAACGCACCGGCCAGCGACAGCGGTACGCTGAACATGGCGATGATGGTGGGGCGCAACCGGCGCAAAAACACCAGCATCACCACCGCCACCATCAGGATGCTCAGCAGCAGCGCCACTTCCACTTCATGCAGCGCCGATTTGGTGGACAAGGTGAGATCGAAAATCGGCGTGACCTGCACATCTGCCGGCACCAGCGCCCGCAGCCTGGGCAAGGTCGCACGGATGGCTTGTACTACTTCCACCGAGTTTGCCTCGGGGCGTTTCATCACCTGCATGATGGCCGCGTGCTGGTTGTTGAACCACGCCGCCTGCGTGGAATCCTGTTGGCCGTTGGTGACGGTCGCGACATCCGAAAGGCGCACGGGAACGCCCTTCTGATCTGCGATGATGAGCGAGCGAAAATCGGCCGGTGTCTGCAGACCGTCATTGGCGGACACGGTCATCTGCGTCATGCCGTCGCTGAGAATACCCTGGGGCGATGCGACGTTGGCCGCGCGCAATGCATTGGCCACATCGTTGGCGGTCAGGCCCTTGGCCGTCAGCGCCGCATTGTTCAACGACACGCGCACGGCATGGGGTGAGCCACCGATCAATTGCGCCTGCGCGACGCCGGTGATCTGCGCGACGGCCGGGCGCATCAGGGTATCGGCCAGATCGTAAAGCTTGTCCTGCGGCATGCTGTCGGAGGTCATCGCGATCAGCAGTACCGGGATGTTCGAGGTATCGGCCTTGAAGTACTGCGGCGGAAACAGCGCCATCTCCTGCGGAAGATCCGGCGCGGCGGCGTTGATCGCCGCATCCACATCGCGCGCAGCCTGGTCGGAGGTGCGCGATGGATTGAAATGGAGCTGGATAAACATGCCGCCGCTGTTGGAATCGGAATTCATCCGATCGATGCCGGGTATACGCGCAAGCTGACGCTCAAGCGGTGCGGTGACGGTTGCCGCCACCGTTTGCGCGCTGGCACCAGGTAATAAGGCAGTCACTGCCACAGCAGGGAATTGAATCGACGGAAACGCAGCGATGCCCAGCAGCAGATAGGCACAAAAGCCCGCAAGCACCAGGCCGATCGCCATCAGTGACGTGGCGATGGGGCGGCGGATAATGGGCGCGAAAATATTCATGTCCGCGGTGATGCGTTCAAGGTCGGCACGCTGACGAGGGCGACGTACAAGCCGCGTGAACAGTCGCGATATAGAAGGGTCATCATGTCTACTTCATACGCCAGCATTTACGTGTGCAAATGTGCTTGAAGTCGGGCCGTGCCAGAAGGCAGGGGAAAGCCTTCGTGGCGCCTGTAGAGGTGAGTGAGGACGCTGCGCATCGACGACGCGAGGTACGTTCCCTCCCCTGCGCGCAGGGGAGGTTAGGGTGGGGTTGTGAGAGCTTGCGGTAATGCTGAGATGAGTGGTCAGGTTGCTCCACCCCACCGCCGCCCCCCTGCGAGGCAAGGGCGTAACACCTGCAGCCATTCAATCCGTTTGAGCAGCCGGCGTCTGCTGTCCCAACGCGCGCAGCCGACGCTTTTCCTCGCGCCGCGCCTTGCGCGCCGCCTTGCGCAATCCACGGTCATGCGACCACAGATAAATCGCAGGCGTGCTCAACAAGGTGAGCATTTGCGATACCAACAGGCCACCGACGATCGCGATGCCCAGGGGCTGGCGCATTTCCGAGCCGATGCCAAAGCCGACCGCCAGCGGCAGCGCTGCGCCCATCGCCACCAAGGTAGTCATGGTGATGGGACGAAAGCGCACCAACGCTGCCTCGCGAATCGCATCCGGTGCCGATAGCCCACGCTCGCGTTGCGCGACCAGCGCAAAATCCACCATCAAAATCGCGTTCTTCTTCACGATACCGATAAGCATGAGAATCGCGATGATCGCCATCAGCGAAAGCGGCGTATGCGTCACCAGCATGGCCAGGAACGCACCCATGCCCGCGGCCGGTAAGGTGGAAAGAATGGTCAACGGATGGCCCAGGCTTTCGTAAAGAATGCCCAACACGATGTACATGGCAACAATGGATGCAATCAGCAGAATGCCGCCGTTGGACTGCGCCTGCTGCAGTTGCTGGTTGGAGCCGGTGAAATCCAGGCGAATGCCGGCAGGAAGATGCACGGCCAATCCCGCCTGCTGCACCAGCTCGATGCCCTTGCTCTGTTGCACGTTGGGTTTGAGGTTGTAGTTGATCGTCGCCACCTGTTGTTGATCATGGTGGCGGATACTCATCGGGCTCATGTCCGGTGCAATCGTCGCAATCGCGGACAGCGGGATCATCTGGCCTTTGGTGTTGCGCACGTAAAGGTTGAGCAGCGCGTCCGCGCTCATGGTTTCGGCGCTGGATGAGGTCAGCACGACGCGATACTGGTTGATGTCTGAATAGATCACCGATACCTGATTCTGGCCGAACGAATTGAGCAGTACCGCATCGATGTCGCCGATGTTCACAAACAAGCGACCGGCCTTTTCGCGGTCGATGCGGATCTGCTGCTGCTTGCCGACCAGATCGAAATTGCTGCTGACGTCGGTGATGTCGGAAATGGTTCGCAGTTGGCGCACCATCTTCAGCGTGATCGGCTGCAGGTCCTCGCCACCGTTGTCATCGACGATCTGGAATTCGTACTGGCCGGCATTGTCGCCTGCGCCGCCACCGTTGAAGAACTGAAGCGGGTTGAAATACGCCTTCAGGCCGGGCAGCGGATCGAATTTCTTCTGCAGGCGTTCGATCACCTTCTTGATGCTTTCCTTGCGCTCGTTGGGTCCATCGCCCTTTGGCTTGAGGTCGGCGTACATCGAAGCAATGTTGCCTACTGCACCGCCGGAACCGTTATCGCCACCCAGAATGGTGAGCGTATCGAGCGTGGCCGGATCATCCTGCAGAATCTTGTTGGCCTTCACCACCATCGCAGCGAGCAGGGTGGGCGAGACATTGGCGTCCGCGCGCAACTCGACCCCGAGCTGGCCGGTATCCTGGTCTGGCATGAAGGTGCCGCCAGCGGTTTTCACGGTGGCCCAGCCCAGCACGATGGTGAGCAGCAGCAGCGTGATCGGTTGCCAGCGCATCAGGCGGCGGTGGTGCATGGCCCAATCCAGTGCGCGCTCGTAGTGACTGTGCAGCCAGCGGTCGAAGCGTATCAACCGTTGCTCCATGCGCGAAGGTGCCTTGGCCTTGACCGCCTCGGGTCGCAGGAAACGGCCGCATAGCGCCGGTGTGAGCGTGAGCGATACGATGGCCGAGATCACCACCGCCGCCGTCAGCGTCACCGAGAATTCGCGCAACAGCATGATCAGCATATTGTCGCCAAACAACAGCGGAGCGAACACCGCGATCAGCGACAGCGTGATGGAAATCACCGTGAAACCGATCTCGCGCACGCCACGCAAGGCCGCATCCAGGGGCGCCTCGCCGTGTTCCATATGGCGGAAGATGTTCTCGATCACCACGATCGCATCGTCCACCACGAAACCAATGCAAAGTACGAGCGCGACCAGCGAGAGGATGTTGAGCGTATAGCCCAGCGACCACATCACCACGAATGCGCCGGCCAACGAAAGCGGCACGCTGAGCGTGGCGATCAGCGTGGGGCGCAGCCGGCGCAGGAACACCAGCATCACCCCAGCAACCAGGCCGATGCTGATCAGCAGCGCCACTTCCACTTCATGCAGCGCCGACTTGGTGCTGCGGGTGAAATCGAAGATCGGCGTCATCTGCACATCGGCGGGTAGCAGGCTGCGCAATTGCGGCAGCTTGTCGCGCACCGCCTGCGCGGTGGCCACCGCATTGGCTTCTGGCCGCTTGTTGATCACCAGGCCCACGGCGGGCGTGCCGTTGAACCACGCGGCTTGATATTTATCCTGTTCGCCGCTGGTGACCTTCGCCACGTCGGACAGGTATACCGGCGCACCGTTGTGGGTGGAGACGACCAGATGCGCGAAATCCTCCGGCGTGTGCAGCGCATCGTTGGCGGTGACCGTCATCTGCGTCTGCCCGTTGGTGAGCATGCCTTGCGGCGAGGTGACGTTGGCGGCGACCAGCGCGTTGCGGATGTCGTTGGCGGTCAGGCCTTTGGCCGCCAGCGCGGAGTTGTTGATATCCACGCGTACCGCATGCGGGGTTCCGCCGAACACTTGCACGCGAGCCACGCCCGGAATCTGCGCAATGGCCGGGCTGAGCAAGGTGTCGGTGAGATCGTAGAGCTTGTCCGGTGGCAGGCTGGTGGAGGTCAGCGCGACGTGCAGCACGGGGATCTGCGAGGTGTCGAACTTGAAATACTGCGGAGGACTTGGCAGCGACGTTGGCAGATCGGGCGCGGCGGCGTTGATCGCGGTCTGCACGTCTTCGGCAAGCTTGTCGACGCTGCGGCCGAAATCGAAGCGCACCATGATGGTGGCGCTGCCCTCGTTGGCGTTGCCGTACATGTCCTGCACACCGGGAATACGGCCCAGGTGGCGTTCCAACGGCGCCAGCACGGTGCTTGCCATGGTCTGCGCACTGGCGCCTGGCTGTGCGACACTGACAAATACGCCTGGGAAATCCAGCGTAGGCAGTGCCGCCACGCCCAGCATCAGATAGGCGCAGAAGCCGGCGATGGTCAGGCCGATGGCCAGCAGCGACGTGCCGATCGGGCGACGGATAATCGGGGCAAAAATATTCATGGCATTACCTGCGCAACCGCGTCAGGCGAGCGCAAGCCACGTCCGCGCGCATCCAGCGCAAGCCGCGGCGCAAGCAAAAAGAAGGGCACATTCATGGGCACCTTTATGCCTTGGGGGCTAGGAACGCAAATGTGCCTGAAGTCCGGCCGTGCCGAAAGGCATGGCCGGGACTTTTTCTTTTCACTTAGGCGGAACCAACTGGATTTACGCCTGAACCATGCGGGATTCAGTTCCCTCCCCTGCTTGCAGGGGAGGGTTAGGGTGGGGTCACGCGAGCGAAGTTCGCGTAGCTGAACGTCACCGCGAGGTTACCCGGCCAATCCCGCTAAGGGCGTTCGCGCATCATTTCGGGCTGTAACGCAACGTCAGGTACCAGGTGCGGCCAAGCTGGTTGTAGTAGTAGGCCGTTTCATAATGGTGATCGAACACGTTCGCCAGCTTGGCCTCGACCTGCCAGCTCGGCGCGAAGCTGTAGCTGGCGCGCAGATCGGTGGTGGCGTAGCCGCCCATGCGGTACACGTTGGCGACATCGTCGTAGCGCTTGCCGGAGGCGAAGAACGTCGCCCCGATATTGAACTTGTCGAAACGGCGGTCGACATCGACGCGCGCCGTACGCTCGGCGCGACGCGGCAGAATGTCGCCGTTGTCCGGCCCGCCATCGTCGTTCTTCGGTTGCAGCAGCGTCAGATAGCTCTGCACGCGCCAGTCATCCACGTTGAAACCGAACTGCCCTTCGATGCCGCGAATGCGCGCGCGGCTGAGGTTCATCGGGATGAATTCGCTGTTGAGGGTAATCAGATTGGTGATGCTGGTCTGGTACGCATCCACACCCCAGTTCCAGTGACCGAGCTGCTGGTTGAGGCCGGCCTCGAAGCTGCGCGAGGTTTCCGGTTTCAGATCCGGATTGGACGTGGGTACACCGCCGAACGCAGGGAAATACAGATCATCGAAGGTCGGCGCGTGAAAAGCGCTGCCGTAGTTGACGAACAGCGTCGGCCCATTTTCGAAGTGATAGCCCCACGCGGCCGAACCGGTGTTGTGGTTACCGAACTGGTCGTTGTGATCATGGCGCGCCGCAAGCTGCACTTCGTTCTGGCCGAACGTGCCCTGGTATTGCGCGAAAGTGCCGGTATCGCCGCGTGTGGTTTCTTCGTACGCAGTGTCGCTGGTGATGTGTTCCTGCTCGTAGTCCACGCCGACGGTCAGCAGTTGATCCGTGCTGAGCGTGATGTCGTTCTGCCATGAGGCCTGGTTGCGGCGCGAATCGAAATAGCCCGTGCCCATGCGCGCGTCATACACACCGTAGTACGTGCCCTGGTAGAACGTGTTGTCGTCGTCGCGGCTCTGGCCCGCGCTGAGCGTGACTTTCCAGATCGACAGCGGCGTGAAGCTCAGGCGCGCGCCGGCGACATATTGATCTTCGATGGCGTAATCGCCGGAATAAGGGCTGCCGGCGTATTCCACGTTGCTCTTGCTGCGCAGCCAGTCGAAGGCCAGTTCGGTGCCATCGTCCCAGCGATAACCAACATTGGCGAAGCCGTTCCAGTTACGGTACGCATCGTTGCGCGGATCGTCCACGAAGCACGCCACACCCAGTTCGGCCGCGCCCATGCGGCAAGCAGGAATGCCGCCGGTGTATTCGCCGCCGAGGCTCGCGTTGTACCAGAGGTGCGAATCGCCGCCGGAAACGCCGGCTTGTCCGTTGACATAGCCATGGCTGCCGCCGGTGACGCTGACCGACGGCGAGATGCCGCCATTGGGCTGACCGTGCTTGGTGAAAATCTGGATCACGCCGCCGAGCGCATCCGAACCGTACAGGCTGGCGCGCGGGCCGCGCACGATTTCGATGCGATCGATCGCCTCCACCGGAATCTGCTCAAGCGCCGGCAGGCCGCTGCTGACCGAACCAATACGCACGCCGTCGATCAACACCAGCACATGCGTGGCATTGGTGCCGCGCAGAAACAGTGATGTCTGCTGCCCGATGCCGCCCGTCTGCGCGAGCGACACGCCTGGTAAACCCGTCAGGAGATCGGCGACCGACGTTGGCTGCAGCCGTTCGATATCTTCGCGCGTGATCACCGTGACCGACGACAACGCATCGTTGGCCGTAACGGCCGTGCGCGTGGCGGTCACGACCACCGGCTCAAGCGTGTTGTTGTTCTGATCAGACGTGGATTGCGCAAAGGCGGCCGGCGCGGCCAGCGACAGCAGCAAGGCCGCTGCGAGCGTGGATTTCTTCAACAGCATGGAGGTTCCCCTGCCACGCGTCCCCGCGCGGCTCAAGAATGAATCAGCCGGCACTGCAGCGAAGAAGGGGAACGGAATGCGGACAGTCAGCGCTGTCACACGACCTCCGTACCTCGCCCACCGCGAGTGCCAGAACCTGTTCCGGGCCGGTCTCCGGACTTGCGAGTGGCATGCTGCGGAGCATGCTGTCGAACGATGCCTTCCCATGCGGGGCACAGTGGCGTGTGATCGTTCGGAAATCTCGCTTACCGTTGCGGGGGCAGTGCCGGCCTTGCTGTGCGAACAGCGCACCGGCTTCCCGTTTCATCCCCTTGGGATCAACCGTGGGGACACCTGGAACGGGCGCAACTGTAGCGGGTGGCGCGGTTAGGGGCAATCTGGCCAAGGGTAAATAGGCCTGTAACCCAGCCCATCATCCGGCCTGTGCCAGCATGCCCTTGAGCGTTCTACCTCAAGGAGCCCTATGTTCATCCCCTCCAGCGACAGCAGAGCCCATGCAGGATACGTGAGTGCCGCTGACGAACAGGCCGATCTGTCACCCGCCGCGCCCAACCCTTTCACCGCACCCGGTCGTGGCAGCCAGCCGTTTGCCGTTTTCTCGGCGACAGCATTTCCAACCGGCGGCACGCAGAAGGGTTGGGGGGAGGCGGATTCGGCAACGCATGCGTACGTCAGTCCCGACGGTCGATCCAAGACGTGGACCACGATCGGTCAGGATCGCGCGCGCAAAAATCACCCCTTCATGCAGAAGGTCGTTCAGTTCAAATCATCATCCGGTCTGACCGTCGTCGATAAAACACGAACCCATTGGACGATCGCGACGTCCAAAGACGGTAAGACCAGGGACGTGCACTATCAGACGACGCTGGATGAAGCGGTCTATGACACGAACGGACGGGAATGCGCTCACCACAAGCGTTCGTTCAACGGTTCGTTCGAGACCGACCAACCGCTCCCGTTCGAGCCTCCTGCTACATGGCGCAGTGAAGAGAGCCGGTTCAACCATGACCGGGCCAGAGCACATCCGGATGTCCGACGAAGGATGGCTCAAGAAAGCCCAGATGAGCCGGTCTTATCCAGCGTAATCACTGAAGATGAGGCACCCGAAGGCATCGAAGACTCGAAAGCGACCCGTGAGCGCTGCGCCAATCGCACAAAGAAGGCCAAGCTTGCCAGGCTGTCGGCTCATCCGGCCGAGCGCAGAGCCGTCAAGAGGGCGCTGCGTAAAGGCATTGAAACCGCCACCGCCGCACTTGCACAGGTTGATCGCCATTGGGACGCCAAAACACTCGCGCATATGCGGGAGCTGTTCGGTGATGATGTACAGGGCGATGACGTAAGGGCCGACATAAAAGCAAAGCTGGCGAGCACCCTCGATGCCATGAAAAAAACCTGGGGCAACAAAGGGGCGAATATCTATCTCGATGGGTCGACGGCGCCTACGGAATACACCGCCTATGTCACACGGGAGAAATCCCGTTACACCGGTCAATTGGTGATGTCGAGCTATGTCTTAGAGAACCATCCAGGCCGTGTGACGCAATCGTTGATACACGAGCACGTCCATTTAGGATGCCATCTGCGCGATCAGTGGTACGTAAAAAGAGATGAGCATGGCGATTTTTATAGAAAGCCAAAAAGCTGCTCTACCCGTCCACTGCCACCCTTGCGCGCGCAATACGCCGTGAATAACACAGATTCCATTGCCCATGCGGCAACCGTGTTGGCGGCCAACAAAAACGGTGACCTTGAAGCCTAGTTGGCGCAGCAGGAGTCGCAGCTGCAACATGGAAAGGCCGGCATCGGTTCGGCCCAGCGTTCAATCGGTCTGCAATTCCGCGACGAAGTCGTAGATATCCCCGCGATACCACGAGGTGGTGAATTCCACTACGCGCCCGTCATCCAGGAAGCCGCGCCGCTCGATATGCAGCCCTGCGCTGCCGGTGGTCACATGCAGCAAACGCGCCTGTCGCGACGCCAGCAACACAGCGCGCAGGCGCTGCAATGCGCGCACGGGGCGGCAATTGTATTTTTCCAGCGCTTCGTACAGCGAATCGTGCACCTCGTGCGGATCGGGCAGCACGCTCGCCGGCACCACGCTGCGCTCGATCGCCAGCGGCTCGTCCTCGGCATAACGCACGCGGTGCAGGCGTGCCACCAGCGCGCCGGGCGAGAGGTTGAGCGCCATGGATTCTTCCGGCGTCACTTCGCCCACGCTGCGCTCGAAGAACTCCGAGCGCGGATGCAGGCCGCGGGCGCGCAGGTCCTCGGTGAAGCTGGTCAGGCGCGACATCGGCTTGACGATGCGCTCAGCCACGAAGGTGCCGGCACCGTGCCGCTGGGTCAGCAAGCCTTCCTCGACCAGGCCGGAAATAGCTTTGCGCACAGTCACGCGGGACAGACCCAAAGCCTGCGATAAATCGCGTTCGCTGGGCAACGTCTGGCCAGGCTCGATGTCGCGATGCTGGATCACGTTGCGAATAGCCCGCCGCAGCCGCAGGTAAGCCAGTGGCTGGTGGGTGGTGGTATCGCGGCTCAGGCGCCGGTATTCCTCGGCCAAGGCATTCTGCATAGATGCGAACCATACCAATGACAAACCACTGCCACAACTGCAGTTCTCCCACCGAGGCCGGCCTGCTTAGGAAAAATTTGCATACGTTTGCACTGCACAAGGGACTGGTATTGCCTGGTATAGCATTGGTACCATCGGAGTCCCCCGGCGGACGCGCTGCGCGGCCGCCCGCAAGCCAATAGAGGTGAGTTGTGACTGCACCCGCACTACCGGTCGATCTGTTTGACCTGGTGATTTTCGGCGGCACTGGCGATCTGGCCGTTCGCAAATTGCTTCCTGCCCTCTTCCACCGCTTTGCCGACGGGCAGATCCAGCCCGGCAGCCGCATCATCGGCGTGGCCCGCGAAGGCCTGGATGACGATGGTTACCGCGCGCAGGTCCGCGCCGCACTCAATGGCGCGGCCGACAAGCAGGGCGACAAGCTCAACGATTTCCTCAAGCGGGTGCATTACCGCCCGCTTGATGCGCGCAAGGACAACGGCTGGGACGATTTCGCCAAGCTGATGGGCGAATGTCCCGATCACGTGCGCGTGTTCTACCTGTCCACCTCGCCCGAGTTGTTTGTCGACATCTGCCAACGCCTGGGCGGCTATGGCCTCAACAAGGGCCAGTCGCGCGTGGTGCTGGAGAAGCCGATCGGCCACGACCTGGCCAGCGCCAACCGCATCAACGACGATGTGGGCCAGGTGTTTGCCGAATCGCAAACCTTCCGTATCGACCATTACCTCGGCAAGGAAACGGTGCAGAACCTCCTGGCGTTGCGTTTCGGCAACGCCCTGTTCGAGCCGCTGTGGAACGCCGGGCATATCGATCACGTGCAGATCACTGTGGCCGAAACGCTCGGCGTGGGTCGTCGCGGCCCGTATTACGACCACGCCGGCGCGCTGCGTGACATGGTGCAGAACCATATGCTGCAGCTTCTGTGCATGGTGGCGATGGAGCCGCCCGCTTCACTGTCGCCCGATGCCGTGCGCGACGAAAAGCTCAAGGTGCTGCACGCGCTCAAGCCCATCAACGAGACCAATGCCGCGCAGCTCACCGTGCGCGGCCAGTACCGCGCAGGCGCTGCCGAAGGGCAGAGCGTGCCGGGCTACATCGACGATCTGAATGCCGACGCCAAGTCGAAGGTGGAGAAATCCGGTACCGAAACCTTCGTCGCACTCAAGGCGGAAATCGCCAACTGGCGCTGGTCCGGCGTACCGTTCTACCTGCGCACCGGCAAGCGGCTGGCTGACCGCGTATCGGAAATCGTGGTGGCGTTCAAGCCGGTGCCGCATTCCATCTTCACCGCATCGGCCGGCCCGCTCGCGCAGAACCGCCTGGTCCTGCGCCTGCAGCCGGATGAAGGCGTGAAGCTGTGGCTCACCATCAAACACCCCGGCCCCGGTGGGCTGCGCCTGCGCCATGTGCCGCTGGATATGAGCTTTGCCGAAGCCTTCGGCGTGCAGCAGCCCGATGCGTACGAACGCCTGCTGCTCGACGTGGTGCGCGGCAACCCGACCTTGTTCATGCGCCGCGACGAAGTGGAAGCGGCATGGCGCTGGGCCGATCCGATCCTGGCCGCGTGGGCGGCAGGCGGCGAAGCGCCGCGTCCGTACACCTCCGGCACCTGGGGCCCGAGCGCTGCAGTGGCCTTGATCGAACGCGACGGCCGCACCTGGGACGAGGATTTCGAGCAGTGAACACGCACCACGCGCTGCATGCCTTCGATAACGGCCAAGCGCTAGCCACGGCCTTGTCGGCCAGCATCGCAGGCAAGCTGCGCGACGCGATCGCGGCGCGCGGCGAAGCCTTGATGGCGGTATCCGGCGGCAGCACACCCAAGCGCCTGTTCGAAGTGCTTTCGAATGAAACGCTGGACTGGCCGCGCGTCACCGTCACTCTGGTGGACGAACGCTGGGTGCCAGACACCGACGAACGCTCCAATGCGCGGCTGGTGGAGTCCTTGCTGCTGCAACGCAAAGCAGCCGACGCCGAATTCGTGCCGCTGTATACGGAAGCGGCCACGCCCGAAGCAGGCATCGGCGAAGTACGCACGCGCGTGGCTGCGTTGAAGCAGCCGTTCGACGTGATCGTGCTGGGCATGGGCCCGGACGGGCACACCGCTTCGTTCTTCCCGGGCGGCGATCGTCTGAGCGAGGCGCTCGATGCGTCCAACAGCGTGCTGGTGCTGCCGATGCGTGCGCCGGGTGCAGGCGAGCCGCGCATCACCTTCACCCTGCCGGTACTGCTGAAGGCGCGCGCGTTGTATCTGCATATTCAGGGCGATGACAAACGCGATGTGCTGGCGGCGGCGGAACAGCCCGGTAGCGCATTGCCGATTGCCAGCGTGTTGCGTGCGGATCGGCCGCTGGATATTTATTGGTGTCCGTAGGGCGATCGAATCTTGCGCCGTCGATGTAACCCGCATGGCCGTCATTCCCGCGAAAGCGGGAATCCAATGTTGCTCCAATGCAAAAAGCGGAGGTGGATTCCCGCTTTCGCGGGAATGACGGCCACGAAGCAGTTAGCCAGTGCCATGAAGCAGCAACGTCGAGCCATCTCGGCCGGAGTATGAAATGAGTTTGCACCCCGTCATCGCCGAAGTGACCGAGCGCTTGCGCGAACGCAGTCGCGATTCGCGTAGCGCGTATCTGGAGCGCATCAACAACGCCGTCATCGATGGCCCGCATCGCGAGCGGCTTTCCTGCGGCAATCTCGCCCATGGCTTCGCGGCCTGCACGACGCATGACAAGCAGGCCCTGCGCGAAGGCCATGCGCCCAATATCGCGATCGTCACCGCGTACAACGACATGCTCTCGGCCCATCAGCCGTACGAGCGCTATCCGGCCTTCATTCGCGAAGTCGCGCGACAGGCGGGCATCACCGCGCAAGTAGCCGGTGGCGTGCCGGCGATGTGCGATGGCGTTACGCAGGGACGCGCCGGCATGGAGCTGTCGCTGTTCTCGCGCGACCTGATCGCGATGACCACGGCCGTGGCGCTGTCGCATGACATGTTCGATGGCGCGCTGTACCTGGGCATCTGCGACAAGATCGTGCCGGGTCTGCTGATCGGCGCACTGAGTTTCGGCCACCTGCCCGGCATCTTCATCCCGAGCGGCCCGATGCCCAGCGGCATCAGCAACGAACAGAAATCCAAAGTCCGCCAGGCGTACACGGAAGGCAAGGCCAGCCGCGACGAATTGCTCGAAGCGGAAGCCGCCTCGTATCACTCGCCCGGCACCTGCACGTTCTACGGCACCGCCAACTCCAATCAGATGCTGATGGAGATCATGGGCCTGCATCTGCCGGGCGCCAGTTTCGTTGCGCCGGAAACGGCGCTGCGCGATGCGCTTACGGCGCACGCCGTGCGTCGCTGCGCACGGTTGGGCCGGGCGGGCGAGCATTTGCCGATCGGTCACATCGTGGACGAACGCGCCATCGTCAATGGCGTGGTTGGCCTGCATGCGACCGGTGGTTCGACCAATCATCTGCTGCATCTGGTGGCGATCGCACAGGCTGCCGGCATCGCTTTGCGCTGGGAAGATTTCGACGCACTGTCGTCCGTGGTGCCGTTGCTGGCGCGCGTGTATCCGAACGGCTATGCCGACGTGAATCACTTCCACGAAGCCGGCGGCATGGGCTTCCTGATCGATCAATTGTTGAGTGCAGGTTTGCTGCATGGCGATGCGCGCACCATCGCCGGTAGCGATCTTTCCGGCTACGCCACGGTGCCGGAGCTGGATGCGGCCGGCCAGCTCGTATGGAAGCCGGTGTCGAAGGAAAGCGGCAATCGCGGCGTCTTGCGTGCCATCGGCGAACCGTTCCGCGCCGACGGCGGCCTGCGCATGCTCAACGGCAATCTTGGCCGTTCGGTGATCAAGGTTTCTTCCGTGCCGGACGATCGTCTGATCATCGAAGCGCCGGCGGTGGTGTTCCATGATCAGGACGACATCAAGCGCGCGTTCGATCGTGGCGAGCTCAATCGCGATTTCATCGCCGTGGTGCGCTTCCAGGGCCCGCGTGCGATCGGCATGCCGGAACTGCACAAGCTCACGCCGACCTTGGCGGTGCTGCAGGACCGCGGTCATCGCATCGCACTGGTGACCGATGGCCGCATGTCCGGCGCCAGCGGCCGCGTGCCGGCAGCCATTCACGTGACGCCCGAAGCGGACGACGGCGGCCCGATTTCAAAAGTGCGCGACGGCGATGTGATTCGTCTGGATGCCGGGAAGGGAACGCTGGAAGTGTTGGTCGATGCTGCCGAATTCGCCGCGCGCGCGCCGGCGGTTGCGGATCTTTCGCGCCACCAGCACGGCATGGGACGCGAGCTGTTCGGCATGTTCCGTCGCAACGCGGTGGCGGCCGATCTGGGCGCCGGCGTGCTTTAAGCCACCGCACTTTCTTACCGTCATTCCCGCTTTGGCGGGTATGACGGCCCAACAAAGCAATCGGCATAGAACAACCGGAATGACCATGGATATCCAAACCAAGCAGCAACACGTCGAAACCACCATGCGCCTGGCGCCGGTCATTCCCGTCGTGATCATCGAAGACGCCAGGCACGCCGTGCCGATGGCGCGCGCGCTGGTGGCCGGCGGCATTCCGGCGATCGAGGTGACGTTGCGCACATCGGCGGCGCTCGATGCGATCCGCGCCATCGCACAAGAGGTGGAAGACGCGGTCGTCGGGGTCGGCACCGTGCTCACCGCGAAGGATTTGGAAGCGGCAGAAAAAGCCGGCGCGCGTTTCGCCGTATCGCCCGGTGTATCGCCCAAGCTGCTTGCGGCCGCCGACGACAGCGCCCTGCCCTTGCTTCCCGGCGTGGCGACCGCCAGCGAAGCGATGGCGCTGCTGGAACGTGGTTATCGTCATCTGAAATTCTTCCCCGCCGTTCCGGCCGGCGGCGTGAAACTGCTCGGGGCCTGGGCCAGCCCGTTGCCGCAAATCCGCTTCTGCCCCACCGGCGGTATCGCCGCCGCCACCGCCAAGGATTTCCTCTCGCTATCCAATGTGTTGTGCGTGGGCGGGTCCTGGCTGACGCCGAACGACATGCTGCAGTCGGGCGACTGGGCGGCCATCGAGCAACTGGCACGTGAAGCGGCCGCATTGCGCGGTTGACTGAACCGAGGCGGGTCATGCCACAGCGGCAGAGGGTGACTTCTGGCGTATGAAACTGCGTGTCTTTGGCGCCTAAGCTGGCGGTTCCGTCGCGCTGTCGCGTGGCACCGCCCAAGGATCGTTTTTCATGCGCAAGCTTCCGCTCGCTCTCGCCCTGGCCGCGCTCTTGCTCGGCACCGCACACGCGGCCGAAAAAAAAGACAA
Organism: Dyella monticola; assembly: GCF_003363155.1. Taxonomy (GTDB): domain Bacteria; phylum Pseudomonadota; class Gammaproteobacteria; order Xanthomonadales; family Rhodanobacteraceae; genus Dyella_B; species Dyella_B monticola. Next base: position 198,046 of record NZ_QRBE01000005.1, read on the forward strand.
AGCCGCAGCGGATGAATCGAACCCGGCCGCGGCGCTGATACATCCGCAGGCATCGGCGAGCGAAGGCTCCGTATCGGTCGAAGGCAAGCGCATCGCCTACAAGGCGGTCGCCGGCACGATCGTGCTGCACGGCAAGGGCGACAAGGAAAACGAACCCACCGTCAGCATGTTCTACGTCGCCTATTTCAAGAAAGGCGAAGACGCGTCCAAGCGGCCGATCACCTTCGTCTACAACGGCGGCCCGGGCTCGGCCTCGGTATGGCTGCACATGGGCGCATTCGGGCCGCGCCGCGTGGTCACCAAAGATGATAGCCACACGCCGGCCGCGCCGTATCAGCTGGTGAACAACGACTACAGCCTGCTCGACGCCTCGGACCTGGTATTCATCGACGCCCCCGGTACCGGTTTCAGCCGCCTGATCGCCAACGATGCCGATCCTTCCAAGCGTGACGAACAGATGAAAGAACGCGCGAAGCAAATCTACGGCGTCGACGGCGACGGCCATGCCTTCGCGCAATTCATCACGCAGTTCCTGTCGCGCTACGGTCGCTGGAATTCGCCCAAGTATCTGTTCGGCGAAAGCTACGGCACCACGCGCTCGGCGGTGTTGGCTAACGATCTGGAAAACGAAGACAGCGTCGACCTCAATGGTGTGGTGCTGCTGTCGCAGATCCTCAATTTCGACACCAGCATTGATGGCTCCGACCAGAACCCCGGCGTGGACCTCCCTTACGAATTGGCGCTGCCCACCTACGCGGCCACCGCTTATTACCATCACAAGCTGCCGCAGTCGCCGGCCGACCTGCAGTCATTGCTGCAGGAGGTGGAACAGTTCGCGCTGGGCGATTATGCGCAAGCCCTGATGCAGGGCTCGCGCCTGGATGACGCCCACAAACAGGCCATTGCCGAAAAGCTGCATCAATACACCGGGCTTTCCGTGGCTTACTTGATGAAGGCCAATCTGCGCGTGACCGGCGGCATGTTCGAGCATGAACTCCTGGGCGACAGTGGTGATACCACCGGACGCCTGGATACGCGCTTCGCCGGCCCCTCGCTCGATCCGCTGAGCAAGGAGTCCGAATACGACCCGCAGTCGTCTGCGATCAGCTCGGCCTATATCGCTGCGTTCAACGACTACGTGCGTAAGGATCTCAAGTACGGTCAGGACCAGGTCTATCGCGAATTCGGCGACATCAAGGAATGGGATTCCAAACACAATGATCACGATGGCGCGGTGAACGTCATGCCGGATCTGGCCAAGGCGATGAAAACCAATCCGGACCTGAAAGTTCTCCTCAACGGCGGTTATTACGATCTCGCCACGCCGTTCTTTGCGGCCGATTACGAGATGCATCATTTGCCGGTGCAGCCGGAGCTGATGAACAACATCAGCTATGAATGGTATCCGTCCGGTCACATGGTGTACGCGCACGAAGCGTCGCTGAAGCTGTTGCACGATAACGTGGCGCGGTTCATCGAGCAGACGGATAACGTCAGCAAGCATTGAGGCGTTGGGACGTCCATGACTCCCGAGTGTCATTGAAGCTCCGGGAGTTCATATCTCCCGGAATGACGGTGAGGCAAGAAGGGTAGCATCGCGCTATGCTTCTTCCTCACGCAAGAGAAGCCCATGCGCGCCCTTATCGACCGCTACATCGACGCCTACAATCGCATCGACGTCGATGCCATGCTCGCCACCCTGCACAACGAAGTCGTCTTCGAAAACTACACGGCCGGCGTGCTCAGCGTTCGAACAGTGGGTATTCATGAGCTGCGTCATCTGGCGGAAAGCTCGCGACATCTTTTCTCCGCGCGCCACCAGGCCATCACCCGCTACAGCGAAGTCGCTGGCGTGGCGCATGCGCAGATTCATTTCCAGGGCACGTTTGCCGTCGATCTCCCGAACGGCATCCGCGCGGGCCAGAGCATGGCGCTGGATGGGCGCAGCGAATATCGCGAGCGTGATGGCTTGTTGATCTACGTCGCTGATTTCAGCGATTGATCAGGCGTCCGCATCGCCGGCCGATGTTTGGCTAAGCACCTCATATTCGCTTTGCACGAGCCCACTTGCGTAGTGGCGGGTCGCAACGTGCCTGAGTGCAATGTCATGAGGTAGTGCGCCGAACAAGGGAATCCCAGTGCCGATAAGCACCGGCACGCGGGTAACGACGAGTCGCTGGATAAGCCCTTCCCGCAAAAAGCCCTGGATCGTTATGCCGCCGTCGACGTAAATGTGTTCAAGGCTACGGTTTGCCAATGTGGCTGCGATGTCTTTCGGCGCACCACGGAGATGTTCCACGACGGCGTTGGCGGGTGGTGGTTGAAGCGCACGCGTGCTCAACACGAAGACAGGCTTGCTACCGTAGGGCCACGCATCAAAACCGAGCACCGTTTCATAAGTCTTGCGGCCGATGAGCAGGGCATCGACCGTCGCCATGAATTCCTCATAGCCGTGCGGCTCGCCGCCGCCGGGCGGCAGAAAATCCAGCGCACCGTCGCGCCGTGCCATAAAGCCATCGACGCTGACACCGACAAACACAGATGTTTTCATCGCCGTTCTCCTCCCAGCCGCCACGATCTATCGTTCGTAGGTCCTGATCTCAAGCAGATGCTTGTTCGGATCGAAGAAATACAGCGTCGGTGCGAGGCCTCTGGCACCCGATTCCTCGCCGGGCCCGCTATTCGACCCCACTGAATCAAAGGTCGGTCCATAGCCAATACCCGCTTCCTTGATGCGCGCGAATATCTGATCAAAAACCTCGCGCGACACGGCGTAGGCGTAATGCTCGGACCCGGGTGTGCCGCAGGGCACGAGTTGAAGTACCAACTCGTCGTTCACGCGAATGAGGGTAAATGGTCCATCCTTGCCCTGTGCGGCGAAGCCAAAAATCCTTGTGTAGAACGTCACACTGGCTTCCAGGTCGTTGACCTTCAAAATGATGTGATCGAGCTTGACCATGCTGCATTTCTCCTGATCGCTCCATCAAGGTTCCGAGCAGTCGACCGGGATTGAGCCGATCAACGATGCACGTACGTGACGTCGCTGGTGCCGTCCGGTTCCGGGCGCCGCAGCAGTGCGTTGTACCAGCGGCGCTGTTGTGCAAGATCGCCTTCGATCAACCACTGAGGTTTGTTGGCCACCAGGGCTGCCACCGGCACGCCGTCTTCATAAAGCACGCGGGTACCGGCAAGCGCGGGTAAACGATCGCCGGCGAGCACGGTGCCGACCAGGTTGAGCGGATCGCTACCGCTAAGCGTGACGCGGATCTGTTCGGGCGGCCGCAGGCGGATGCTGCGCAAATGCGCGATGGCTTCGGGCAGCGCGAATTGCTCACCGACCAAGCCCTCCACGAACCGGCCGCCGCGGATTTCACCGCGCGCTTCCAGGCGGTGATACACGCGCAGCAGTTCGCGCCAGGATGGGAGCCACGGTGCCTCGCGTTCGAGCAGTTTCCAGAAGACAACGCCGTAGCGCCGCAGCAAGGTGCGGGCGATGTGTTCGATGATGTCGTCGCGGTTGGCGCGGTCTTGCGCGCCCATCGCTTCAACGCGGCGACGCACCAATGACCAACGGCCCGCATCTTCGATTTCGCTCAAGGTATGCCTGCGCACGCGGCGATGGCGCTGCGAATCGCGCTTGGCGGCCGGCGTAAGTAACGCACGCAGGCCGGCAAAGCTGTCGGAGGTTACGCGCCCGGCAGAAACCAGTTCACCGAGCGCGTCTTCCAGTTCGGTGCGCAAAAGATGCGCGGCGTCGATCAGTTCATCGAAGAACAGAGCGCCGTGCGCGGTCAAGGTGTCAGCTACCGCTTGCGCGCGCGATGACAGCAGCGACTCCTGTTCCTGGTTGCCATCGGCCATGGACGTCCATATCGGCAATTGTCGACGCGGCAACAAGACAATCGGCGTCGCGCGCACCGGCCCACTGCTGCCGCCGCCGCTGCGCAGCCGGTTCCAACCGATGCGGCCGGCACGGCACAATTCGTCCAGCCAGCGGCTGCTGTAATCCTCCATGCGCGCGGCAAGCAGTTCGCTTTCCCAAGCGCCCGCCGCGGCTTCGTAGCCTTCGAGCTGGTGAAGCACGGCGTTGAGCGCGTCGGGGCTACTGAGCTTGGTGCCCGGCGTGGTGTGCTGCCATTCGAGCAGGAAGCGCATCAGGTCGCGGCGGCTCACTGGTTCGATTTCGCGACGTAGACGGCCGATGGTATAGCGATGAATGCGCGCGAGCAGATGACGTTCACACCATTCGGTATCGGTGGCGTCAGGCGTGAAGCGGCCCTGCATCACGTAGCCTTCCGACTGCAGGCGGATCAGGGCAAGGTCGATGTCGCTGGTGTCGACCTGCATCGACGTAGCCAGTGCGGCGACAGTGGTGGGGCCTAAGCCGGTGAGACGGCCGCGCGTCAGTTCGAGCAATGCATCTTCGCGCGTCCATGATTGTGCGGCGTATTCGGCGGGTGCGCTGATGGATGGATGTAGCGAGGCGTGATCGTGCACGGCCTGCCACATGGGAAGTTTTTCGGCGCAGATCCATACTCCACCGGAACCTTGCTCCCTCCCCTGCGTGCAGGGGAGGGTTGGGGTGGGGTTGTCCGCGCTTGCCGCAAGCTTGGGTGCTTCATCCAGCCCTCCACTACTGCACGCGGGCGAGGCAGCAAGTCGCGTGGCACGATGAGCGTTCGCGAGCTTTTGCAGCCCATCGAGCCAGCCGTCATTCGCCTGCGCTTCGCCGTCGGTGACAAAGCCAAGCACATTCAGCGCCTCATGCATTTCATCCGCGCTACGTACCTCAGGCCACGCTTCGCCACGTACGGCAGCGATGGCTTCCGGATCGAGTTTGGCCAGATCGTCCGTGTCTTCGATGCCGTTCCAATGACGCGTCTGCACGGCGCGCGTGCGGCGTTCTTCCAGCGGCGCGTCATCGAGAAACGCATAGGGTGCGGCGTTCAATACTTCGCTGGCGAGCGGGCTGGGTGCGGTCAGTTCGCGTGCTACGACGGTGATGGCGCCCGCTTCGACCTGCTTGAGCACATGCAGCAAACCGTCGACGTCCATCGCTTCGCGCAGGCAATCGTGCATGGTTTGATTGACCAGCGGATGATCGGGAATCTGCCGTTCGCCCACGATATTCTCCAGGCACGCCACCTGGTCGGGAAACACCGTGGCCAACAGGTCTTCGCTTTTCATGCGCTGCAAGGGCGCAGGCACTTTCTTGCCGCCGGCATGGCGCGGCAATGCCAGCGACGTGACCGCATTCCAGCGCCAGCGCACCGGAAACAGCGGCGCATCCAGCAGTGCCTGCACCAGCACGTGTTCGGCGGTATGGCTGTGCAGATAACGCGCCACTTCGATCAGCGGAAAACTGTGGCTGGTGGAGAGCGACAGCACGATCGCATTCTCGGTCGCCGCGGCCTGCAGCTCGAAGTTGAACTGCCGGCAGAAACGCTTGCGCAACGCCAAGCCCCACGCTTTGTTGATGCGGCTTCCCCACGGCGTGTGGATCACCAGTTGGGTACCGCCGGACTCGTCGAAGAAGCGCTCGAGCACCAGTGTGGATTGCGTGGGCATCACACCCAGCGCGGCCTTGGCTTTGGCCAGGTATTCCACGATCTGCTGAGCGGCCGACTCATTCAGCCCGAGTGTCTGACGCAGCCAGTCGAAAGCCGCCTGCACGCCTTCATCATCAATGCGCGCGGAAAGCTCTTCGCGCAGGCGCGACACGCCGACCGAAAGTTCATTACTGCGCCCCGGTGCTTCGCCGAGCCAGAATGGAATGCTCGGCGGCGCGCCTTGCGCATCTTCCACACGCACGCGATCGCGCTCCACGCGCAGAATGCGATAGCTGGTATTGCCGAGCTGGAAGATGTCGCCGGCCATGCTTTCGACCGCGAAATCTTCGTTGATGGTGCCGACGATGGTCGCTTGCGGCTCCAGCACGACCAGGTAATCGGCGGTGTCGGGAATGGTGCCGCCGGATGTGACGGCAGTCAGCCGCGCGCCGCGTCGTGCGCGCAACGCATGGTGCACGGCATCGCGATGGATATACGCCCCACGTGGGCCCCGTCGCGTGCTGAAGCCGTCGGCCAGCATGCGCACCACCGCGCTGAACGTGTCGCGCGGCAGGGTGCGATAGGGATACGCGCGGCGTATCAGGTCGAACAAGGCGTCTTCGTCCCACTCCGCGCAGGCCACTTCGGCCACGATCTGCTGGGCCAGCACATCGAGCGGTTGCGGTGGTTGTACCAGGATGTCCAGCTCACCGCGCCGGACGCAGTCGAGCATGGCCGCGCATTCGACCAGGTCGTCGCGGCTGGTGGGAAACAGGCGTGCTTTGGGCGTCCCGTTGACCGCGTGGCCGGAACGGCCGGCGCGCTGCAGGAATGCGGCGATGGAACGCGGCGAGGAGAGCTGGCACACCAGATCCACATCGCCGATATCGATACCCAGTTCCAGCGACGCGGTCGCCACGAGCACTTTCAAATCGCCGCGCTTCAGGCGTTGCTCGGCGTCCAGGCGATGTTCCTTGGCGAGGCTGCCGTGATGGGCGGCGACGACTTCCGGTCCCAGGCGTTCGGACAAATGCCGTGCCGCGCGCTCGGCCATGCGTCGCGTGTTGACGAACACCAGCGTGGTGCGATGGTGCTCGACCAGTTGCGCGAGCTGGTTGTAGACCAGCTCCCAGCTGTCGTTGGACATCACCGTTTCAAGTGGCACCGGTGGCACTTCGATGGCCAGGTCGCGCTCGCGCGTGTGGCCGATGTCGATGATGGTGCAGCGGGTCTCCCTCTCTCGTGCAGGAGGAGCATCGAAGTGAGGCGTCGTGCTTGTGAAAAGGTCTGGAATTATGGGCGCGGGTTCCTCAGTCGCGGCTAGCGGAGGCGGTCCTTCAACCGCGCGCTCTTCGCGCAGCGGCGACGGCGCCAAACCGCTCCCCTCGCCTACTAGAAATTTCGCAACATCCTCGATCGGCTTCTGCGTCGCCGACAAACCGATGCGTTGCAAGGGCCGCTGGCACAAAGCCTCCAAACGCTCCAACGTAAGCGCCAGATGCGCGCCGCGCTTGCTCGCCGCCACCGCGTGGATTTCATCCACGATCACGCTGCGCACGCTTTTCAACATCTCGCGCCCGGACAGCGAACCCATCAGCACGTACAACGATTCCGGCGTGGTGACCAGAATGTGCGGCGGCGCTTTGCGCATCAGGTTGCGTTCGGCTTGAGGCGTGTCGCCGGTGCGTACGGCGGTGCGGATCGGCGCATCGGGCAGTTGTTGTTTTTCCAGTTCGGCGCGAATGCCCTCCAGCGGCGCTTCGAGATTGATGTGGATGTCGTTGGACAGCGCCTTCAACGGCGAGACGTACACCACGCGTGTTTCATCAGGCAGGCGGCCGCCGCGCGCGACGCTCTCCTGCACCAGTTGGTCGATGGCGGCGAGGAACGCGGTAAGCGTCTTGCCCGATCCGGTCGGCGCTGCCACCAGCGTATGCCGCCCTGCCCTGATTTCAGGCCACGCGGCGGCCTGCGCGGCGGTGGGCGCGGGAAACGTGGCGTCGAACCACGCGGAAACGGCGGGATGGAAATCGTGCAAGGGCATGATGGATGGCCCGCTGCGATGCGGGTGCGGGAGATCGATCATACATAGGGCTGGTTGGCGGCGCGGCAATGGCGTCGTGCCCGATCCTCGGACGCAACCGTCTCATCCCGTGAGATCGGTAACGACCTCTCGCCGCCCGCTGCCGAAGTACCGCGCCGGCGGATGGCCAAAGCAGCGGCGGAACATCGCGATGAAAGCGCTGGTACTGGCATAGCCCAGGCCGTCCGCCACGGTGGCCACTGGCAGGCCATCGGCCAGTTGTTCCAGACCCTTGGTGAGGCGCGCCTGCTGCCGCCACTGCGCAAAGCTCAGCGCGGTTTCGGCGCGGAACAGGCGGCTGAGCGTTCGCGCGGACAGGCCGCCCCACGCTGCCCATTCCTCCAGGCTGCGGTTGTCGTGCGGCTGTTCCAGTACGGCGAGCGCGATGCGCAACAGGCGACGATCGATCGGCATCGGCAGGTGCAGGGGCTCGTGCGGCGCGTGGCACATTTCGTCCAGCAGCAGCGCCATCACCCGTTCCTGCCGCGTGTCCAGTTCGGCATTCCAGGTCCATGAACTGGCGCGGTGGACCAGCTCGCGCATCAACGCGTTGACACCGATGACGCACGGGCGATCGGGCAGGCCAGGGCTGGCGTCGGGATGAAGAAACACGCCCCAGCCGCTCAATGGACCGCTGATGGTGACTTTATGCTGCTGCCCGGGCGGCATCCATCCGGCGCGATGCGGCGGCAGCAGCCATGAACCGTGCGCGGTGTGCACGTGGACCAGGCCGCTTTCCACACAGAAAAACTGCCCGCGGGCATGGCTGTGCCAGTCGTACTGCTGGGTTTCGGGCTTGTACTCGCTGAAGGCTTCACCGTCGTCCCAGTAGGCAATGACGGGCGGCCCATCCAGCCGTTCGATCAGGTCGTAGAGCTCGAGCTTGGTCTGCTGCATGGCCGAATCTCGACATTTTTTGACCAAATAACGTTATCAGTTTAGCCCGGGCTTTGCCTAAGCTTTTACCTGCCCGACGACCCCGCCGGGTCTTTAGTCGCCGCTGCCGCCGCTCGCGGCTTTCCCCACCTCGATCCAGGGGCTGACCCGCCGCGCAGGTACACAGCGGCGCGCGCCATGTCGGTCACAGAGCGCCCCGATCGTCCGTCTTTATGAGCGATCCGCTGCACGAAGAAAGGAAACGGCCCATGTCCCCGCTTCAATTGATTTCCGTGAAGTCCGAAGTTTCCAGATCCCCGCTGGAAACCTTCGTTGCCTGCGCCCACCAGATGCTCGACCCGGCCACGCCCGAGGCCGTGCGGCGGGCGATGGAACCCCGCTTGCTGGCGCAACTGCCGGCGCTGCGGGCGCTGGGGGTGTTCGATCTGTTCGAACTACGCGATCCGGCCCTGCGTGCCTGGCTCGATGACGAACTGGCCGGCCTGGCCTCGGCGGCCCGGCAATAATTCATTTCTGTCCATTTGCTGAAACAATAGGTGCGTAACTTATATTTGCCTTGACAAATATACCGGAGGCAACAATAATTGGCCTCCATGAACACGACCGGTCCTCTTATCACCCCTATCAGCCAGGAAAGCCTTGGCGTGCTGATTGGCCTCGTCCGCGCGGAGCTGGTGCGCGGCGTTGAGGCGGAGATCACCGCCAAAGGCATGGATCTGCGCTTTACCCAGTTCCTGATCCTCAAGCGCCTGGCGATGCTCGGCCCGATGACGGCGACGGAACTGGCCCGCGCGGTGGAACTGGACGGTGGCGCCATGACGCGTCAGCTCGACCAGCTCGAGGGCAGGGGATTCCTGCGCCGCTTGCCGCATGAACAGGACCGGCGCGCGTTGCGCATCGAACTCACCGATTCCGGTAGCGCGCTTTGGCAGCAACTGACCGGTTGCAACGAGCGCGTGCTGGAAGCGGCGCAGCGTTCGCTGAACGACGCGGAGCGCGAGCATTTGCACGATTACTTAAGTCGTGTGCTGCACGCACTGCGCGACAAGAACAAGAGCGAGCGGCCTTAGGGAGAAGGTTGCTGTGATGGAGGCGCCGCAAGGCACTTCCGTCATCGTCCAGGTGAGGCATAGGCCTTATCTGGCAAGTCAGGAAAGCGCAAGGAACTGCTTCCCGGGCACTGCTTATTCACCATCAACGTCGAGATTGAATGCCATGCGTCTGCATATTGTTGCGGCTGCTGTCGGATTGACGCTTGCCCTCGCGGGTTGCGTAACCAGCGGCGGGCTGCATCCGAACGGCACGCTTACTGATCCTTCCTCGCTCAAAACCGAGCGCAGCCTGGCGGGCGTGCAGGTTTCCGATGCAGCCTGGCCGAAAGAGGACTGGTGGACGGCCCTGGGTGATCCGCAGCTCAGCGCGTTGATCGCCGAAGCGCTGCGCGACAATCCGGGCCTGGCCGAAGCCGATGCGCGTGCGCGTCAGGCACAAGCCGCCGCCGGTGCGGCCGACGCGTCGCGGCAGCCGACGTTCAACGTCGGCGCCAGCGTGGCCGAAGCGCGCATTCCCACGTCATTTCCCGCGCTGGGCAACGGTCACCTCGGCGCGGCCAAGTATGTCTATGGCAGCTTCAAGTGGGATCTGGACCTGTGGGGCGGCCATCGCGCGGCGTGGCAGGCGGCATTGGGTGAGCAGCGTGCGGCGGATGTCGACGCGCAGGCTGCACGCATCGAATTGTCCACCAACGTTGCGCGTGCCTACGTGCAGCTTGGCTATGCGTACACCGAGCAGGATGTCGCCCAGGCCGAATTGAAGCGCGCGAACGACGCGCGCGATCTCACACGCCAGCGCGTGGCGGCCGGCATCGACAACCAGATGCAGCTCAAGCAGAGCGATTCCGAAGTCGCCACGGCCGAAGGCGAAAAAGCACAAGCCGATCGCGCCGTCGACGCCGCGCGCATTGCGCTGGCGGTATTGCTCGGCAAAGGACCCGATCGCGGCCAGGACATCACGCGTCCGCAACTGTTGCCGCCAGCTGCATTGAGCGTACCCGGCAACGTGTCGGTGGAGCTGGTCGGCCATCGCGCGGACCTCGTTGCGGCGCGCTGGCGCGTGGAAGCGGCGAGCAAAGGCATCACGTCGGCCAAGGCCGAATTCCTGCCGGACGTGAACATCAGCGCGCTCGCCGGCCTGATCAATTTCGGCGGCGCCAACCTGCTCTCGCTGCAGAACCGCTTTTATGAAGCTGCACCGGCGATCAGCCTGCCGATTTTCGACGGCGGTCGTCGCCGCGCCAATTTGAACAGCAAGGATGCCGAGTACGACCTCGCCGTCGCGCAGTACAACAAGACCCTGGTGTCTGCCGTCGATGAAGTCGCCGATGACTATGACGCCATCGCTTCGCTGCAGCAGCAGGTCGCGGCGCAGCAACGCGCGCTGGATGCGGCGAACGATGCGTGGACCCTGGCCGAGCAGCGTTACAAGGCCGGCATCGGCAGCTATCTGGAAGCGCTCAGCGTGCGCCAGGAACTGCTGGCCGCCGAACAGCGCATGGCCGGGCTCCACGCGCAGCAATCGGATCTCAATGTGCAGCTGATCCAGGCACTCGGCGGCGGCTTCAGGCCGCAAGCCGACACCGAACAACTTTCCTCCAAATAATTTTTAGCGCTTCCTAAGGCAGACTCCCATGTCCAGTCCGAATCCCAACACCGCAGACACGCCGGTCGCGCAGGCACCGCCTACCAACAAGCGGCGCAGCATTCTGATGCGGTTGCTGCTGGTGATCCTCGTGCTTGCCGCCATCGCTTTCACGATCTGGTATTTCCTCGTGGGCCGTTGGTATGAAGGTACCGACGATGCGTACGTCAACGGCAATATCGTGCAGATCACGCCGCGCATCGCCGGCACCGCCACCAGCATCACCGCTGACGACGGCGATTTTGTGCAGCAAGGCCAGGTGATGGTGAAGCTCGACCGGTCCGACGCCGATGTCGAACTGCAGCGCGCGGCCGCCAACCTCGCCAACACCGTGCGCCGTGTGCGTGGTCTGTACAGCACGGTCTCCGGCGCGAAGGCGCAGGTGGCGGTGGAGAAGGTCGCGTTGCAAAGAGCGCAGGCCGATTACAACCGCCGTCGTGATCTGGCCAAGACCGGCGCGATTTCGGCGGAGGAATTGGCTCACGCACGCGATGCGCTCACCGCCGCGCAAAGCGCGCTTACGACGTCCCAGCAGCAATTGCAGACCAACCAGGTGCTGGTCGATGACACCGTGGTCGCCTCGCATCCGGACGTGAAAGCCGCCGCTGCACAGTACCGCGCTGCCTATCTGGACGATGTGCGCACGGTAATGGTGGCACCGGTGACCGGTTATGTCGCCAAGCGCACCGTGCAGGTGGGCCAGCGCGTGCAGCCGGGTGCCGCACTGATGGCCATCGTGCCGCTGCATCAAGTGTGGGTGGATGCGAACTTCAAGGAAACGCAGCTCACGCACATGCGCATCGGCCAGCCGGTGGAAATCACCTCCGACGTCTACGGCAGCTCGGTGAAATACAAGGGTCAGGTCGAGAGTCTTGGCGTGGGCACGGGTAGCGCGTTCTCGCTGCTGCCGGCGCAGAACGCCACCGGCAACTGGATCAAGATCGTGCAGCGCATCCCGGTGCGCGTGGTGTTCACCGATCCGTCGCAGCTGGACAAGAACCCGTTGCGCATCGGCATGTCGCTCGACACGGACGTGGATCTGCACAATCAGAACGGCCTGGCGCTGTCGCAACAGGCGCGCACCGAGCCGCGCTTCAGCACGGACGTCTATCACGACCAGCTGGGCAAGGCGAACGAACAGATCCAGGCCATCATCCACGCGAATATGGGTAAGTGATGCGACCGCTCCCTCCTCTACGAGCAGGAGGGGAGGGCGATGAAGCAACCACGCATCACCGATAGATCATCAGTTCGGGAAACACCATGAGCTCCCACTTCCGTCCACCCAACCTGGTCCTTGCGACGATTGGTTTGTCGCTGGCCACGTTTATGCAGGTGTTGGACACCACCATCGCCAACGTGTCGCTGCCGACCATCGCCGGCAACCTCGGCGTGAGCCAGGACCAGAGCACGTGGGTGATCACCTCCTTTGCGGTGAGCAATGCCATTGCGTTGCCGCTCACCGGATTCCTTACCCGCCGCTTCGGCGAGGTGAAGCTGTTCGTGTGGGCGACGCTTGCGTTCTCGCTCGCTTCGCTGTTGTGCGGTATCGCGCAGAGCATGAGCATGTTGATCGTGTTCCGTACCCTGCAAGGTGCGGTCGCAGGTCCCATGTATCCGATCACGCAAGCGCTGCTGATCTCGATCTATCCACCCGCCAAGCGAAGTATGGCGCTCGCCTTGCTGGCGATGGTGACGGTGGTGGCGCCGATTGCCGGTCCGATCCTCGGTGGTTGGATTACCGACAACTATTCGTGGCCGTGGATCTTTTTCATCAACGTGCCGATCGGCATTTTTGCCAGTACCGTGGTGGCCAATCAGCTGCGCCTGCGCGAAGTGGTGACGCAACGCCCGAAGATCGACTATGTGGGCTTGTTCACCCTGGTGGTCGGCATCGGAGCGCTGCAGGTGGTGCTCGACAAAGGCAATGACGAAGATTGGTTCAACTCCACCTTCATCGTCGTCACCGCGATCATTTCCGCGATCGCCATTGCGATCTTCCTGATCTGGGAACTGACCGACAAGGATCCAATCGTTGATCTGAAGCTGTTCCGACATCGCAATTTCCGCATGGGTACGATCGCGCTGGTGCTGGCGTACGCCGCATTCTTCGCGATCGGCCTGCTGGTGCCGCAATGGTTGCAGATCAACCTCGGCTACACCGCCACCTGGGCCGGTTTTGCGACCGCGCCACTGGGTGTGTTGCCCGTGATGCTGACCTTCATCGTAGGCAAGTACGCCACGCGCTTCGATCTGCGCTTGCTGACCAGCGGCGCGTTCGTGGTGATGGGCGCGACCTGTTTCCTGCGTGCGGACTTCTACATCGGCATCGACTTCGCACACGTTGCGCTGGTGCAGTTGCTGCAAGGCTTGGGCGTGGCGTTCTTCTTCATGCCGGTGACGACGATTTTGCTGTCGGACCTGCAGCCGCATGAAATCGCTGCAGGCGGCGGCGTGGCTACCTTTCTGCGTACGGTGGGTGCGAGTTTCTCCGCATCGCTTACCACCTTCCTGTGGCAGCGTCGCGGCGTGCTGCATCACTCGCAGCTCACCGAACAGATCACGCCGTACAACCCGATCGTGCAACAAGCCACAGCTCAGACCGGCGATTCGCAATCGGTGCTGGCAGTACTCAACGAGTCGATCACGGCACAAGGCTTGCAGATTTCCTTCAACGAAATCTTCTACGCCCTGGGCTGGATCTTCCTGTCGCTGATCGTGGTGATCTGGATGGCCAAGCCACCGTTCGCGGCGAAAGCCGGGGCAGGAGGGGGCGGGCATTGAGCTCCCTCCTACCTCGCTTTGCTAACTATTGGCTGATCTACCCGGACGCCAGCATTCACTATAGCTCTGCTGTTGTGCGCGCGATCCGCGATCACGGCAATCTTCACAGTAGGTTCCCCAACGCAGTCCATTCGCGGTAGTGGGTGCCTGTGATTCGGTGCTGACAAGCTGTCAGCGCTATCAGCGTGGCAAGTCCAAAGACTGTTGCGCACATCATCAGTCCCTGGCCTTGAAGTCCCTGACCTTGGCGTCGTGGACGGACATGTCGCAGACGTAGTGGTCCTGCCCGGAAGGTGTGCGCAGTCCAGGAGGCACGGTGGCTTTCCAATTGATGCGCACACCTTTAGGTAGATGGGCATCCGTGCCGTAAATGAATCCCGGAACCAACGGAATCTGATCCGTCAATGTCTTTCCTTCATCGCCCCATGTCATTGTCACAAACAAGGAGTCACTTGTGACGGACATCGTGTACCGCTTCGAACTCTCCACAGAGTCTGCGGTATGTTCATGGATATCGTATTGAAGCCAATGAAACGAACGGCCGCCGTCAGTTGAATAGGCAAGGTAGTTCCTGCATCCACGATCACCGCACAGACGGGGCGATGCCTTGGGAACAACCACATTCATGCCGGTCGGATCGTCGATGATGAGTTTCCCAACGAATCCGCTGACCCAAAAGCCGCCTTCACTGATCTCTGTGCGTATGCCCTGCTTGGTGTCGTTGTACCAGACTTGTCCATCACAACCGTCGTAGTTTTCCACTGTCATGAAGCGGCGGTCGTCGATGCGGTAGAAGACTTGCGGCGGTACGTCGTGTGTTACCCAGTGCAGTTCGGTCGCTTGGGGTTGTGACGGCTGTATCGCATCCTGCCCTTGCTCCTGCTGGCAGGCTGTCAGCGCTATCAGCGTCACAAGCCCCCAGGCCACCTTCCGTTTCAGTAAGTGCACTCCCTGCAGGTAGCCAGCCTGCACGGCCTTGCGCATCTCGTCACCCACCGTCTGCGGATCGATGCCATCGGGCACGGGCGGGATTGCCAGCGTACCCTCCACAAAATAGGGATCGGTAAAGTTCAACCAGTCCGCATCGCGGATCAGGCGCGCCCAGAAATCGGGTGAGTCGTACGCATCGCAGAAGCCGATGGGCAGGTCCCACGCCGCTACCTTGCGCATGAAGGGTTCGAACTGGGGCAGCGTGCTGTGATTGGTCGGCATCGGCTGGTAGTGCTCGATGCGCTTGAGCATTTCGGCTCGCGTCTCGAGTCGCTCTACTGGCATGCCGGTGGACGAGGGTACAAGGTCGGACGCGACCATTTTTTCCCGGTCGTGGATCGATTCGAGATAAGGAATGCTGGCGTCGAGGTATTTGCCTTCATTATCGCGCGCGCCAAGGTCGTCCTGATCACGACGGGCCTCGTCAAAATAGCGATCGACTGCTTGGTAAGCCATGGTGTCGTCGTCCTTCACTCGCGTGACTCTGCGCCGGTGAGACCCTGGCATGTCTTCTGCGGTAACCGGGTAAGGCACCTGCTCCGCGTTGATAGTCACCACTTGGTCGGGATGGGGCACGGCCCACAGCATCGGGTTGCCATGAGTGCCGTTCCAGAAGTCCGTGGCCTCGGCGTCCGGCTCGGGGTTAGCGATAGGCGGCAGCGTGCCGAACTTCTTCATACCCGGTGCGTCGCCGCACGCGGTGCCGCGTGCGAGCATGCGCTGCTTGACGGTGTCGCCCAGTTCGGCAATCAGATCGTTGCTGACGCCCTGCCAGCCGATGCTTTGCAGCGCGATCGAACCCATCACGCGATCGTGCGGATTGAAATAGACGTAGAGCCGGCCGTGATTGTCCCGCTCCTTGATGCCGTTGACGACGGCATCGGGGTGCCATAGCTCCTTCTGCAGCGTCGCGCCGACGTGAAGCTGCTCGCGGTCTTCTTCGGTGGGTATCTTTTTATCGCGCTGGATCCGGTTGGCCACATTGCGAAAGGTGTTGATGCGGGCGGATGTCGTGGGGCGCTCACTGCCGCACACCAGGGCGTCGGTTCGCTTGTCCTGGAGAGCAAAGGGGGAATTCATCACCACCAGCGCATCCGGTGCGCGGGTCTTGCACATCAGCGTGGCGGCCATCGCCACCATGGTGCCCTGGCTGTGCGCCATCACGGTGATCGTGTCCTGGGGATGGCGCTGGCGAATGCGGTCGATCAGGTTCGCCAGGCGCTGCGCCGCATGCGCATAGTATTGGCGGCCGGGTGCATCGTGCAGTTCGCGGTCCCATTCGGTGTTGAACCATTGCAGATTGACTGCGCCGAACACGCGGCAGTCGAAGCCTTTATCGCTCCAGAGTTGCTGAAGATTGTTGGTGCCGTTCTGGAACGGGCCGCCGCCCCAGTACCAGGGGCCTTTGCCTTGGCCGCGCGTGGTTTCCCACTGATCGTCGCCTTGGATGTTTCGAAGCGGTACCTTCCACCTGCGTTCCTCGCCGTCTTTCGGGCGATAGCCCCAGTAGAAGCGAATGACCGGTGAACGGCCATCGTTATCCTTGGTGAGCTGACGGGGGATTAACTTTTTCTGCGCTTTATCATTGTTGGTGTAACTATTTGGCTTCAGATCTTTACGCCCAAGTCGATCATTGAGCCCGTTACAAAGCGCTTGTTCCGCCGCTTCATACCACTCACCCTCCGAGTTCACCCCATGCACAAAAATAATGATCCCCGGCAAATGCGGCGGAACGCGACACTCGGCGCACACCTCGTAGCCCTCGGGCGTCTGGTACGACTCCCAGAAGGGCTGCCCAAGGTGATCGCGTTGCATGGGGACGACGCGCGTGGCCTGTTTGAGTGGATATCGATACGCATCGCCACTGTTGTCTGGATCATCTGAAGGGGTCTGGGTCACGTCGTTACTCATCCTTGGGCCCCTCTCCTCGTTGGCAATACAAGCTTCAATCCTTGCGCGACTTCGCTGGTGGTCAGCGATGTTTCGCACTCTCCTCGCCGGTGCGGCCTTCCACGACTTCGCCATCGGTGATGGCGCGCACGGCTTCGGTTTGGGAACTCGCCGTCAGATGCGTGCCGCTGTGGGCGCGGGGGTCATAGGTAACCGGGAAAATACCGTGCCGTTGCACATGGCGCTCGACGATGGCCATCAATAGATCGTCTTCGCTTGTGCTCGATGCGATGTGATCGTCTTGCGGAAGAAACGGAGGCCTGATGATCATGGCTGGTTCATTCCCAAGACAGCAGTGCGGGCGATTTGCTTGGATGGTTTTGACATCGTTTGTGCTCCCCCATGCGTTAGCGCGAGACCTTTCGCGCAAGCGGTAAAGCACATAACGAAAGCGCCTGCGAGTCATCCGGAGTCAACCGCGCGCAGGGTAGGGGTGGTCTTTATCTTTGTAGGTGGTCGGCAGATTTCCCTGACCGAAAACGACAACGGCCCCGATCGGGGCCGTTGTTTTATGCAGCGTTGACAGGCTTAGAACGCGAAGCCCACCACCGCCATCGTTTCGCCGCGGTTGGGTTCATGAATACCCGCATTGGAAATGTGGCGAATGCCCGCACTCCAATGATCGCCCTGATAACCCACCGTAGTGGTGAATTCATACGCGCTACTCAACGCCGCGGTGCGACCGGTGTGCAGGGTGGGTTGCTCGCTGATGAAGAGCTTGCGGTACCACGCGCCCGGGGCACCGTAATGGAAACGTACGCCACCGGCGATGAGGCCGATATCGTCGTGCGTGGTGTAGCGGTCGTTGCTGAAGCGGGCGATGTTGCGGCCGCTGATCCAACCGGCGGTGATGTCCGGCGCCCAGGTGAAATTGCTGCTGCCGATGGCGTGATCGTCGAAGATGACTTCGCCGAATGCGACTGGGGTGCTGTAGCTATCCATGTAGCTGACACCGCCTTGCAATTCGAAACGGGCCGCCAGGGCGGGCAGGGTGGGTAATGCGAACAACAACACGGCAGCCATGCCGCGTGTGAGGGGATGCATACGCATTCGAGTGACCTATGGGGATAGGGTTGCTGTTTGTGTACTTACAAGTTTACAAATGATTAAGGCCGCCTGCCACCCCATATTTGTTCCGTTTTCAGCAACTCAATGTTGCCCGCATGATGCTTAAGTGAAACGACAGCATGGCGTAAGCAAACGCCGATGCGCGTCCATTAGATAACGCGTCTATAGATTCGCTGTCTTGAACATTCCGACCCGCTGAAGCACGTTTGGTACCGGTGATACGGCCCAGGTCGCATGCAGGCCTAATGGGTGCAGCGCGCCTACTCCGTCGCCCGATCCTTGGATGCCAGGCACCGCGCGATAGTCAGAAACGCATGCACCATCGGATCGCTTGCGTCGTTGCGGTAGATCGCCCATACCGCTGTTGCCGCTTCCATGTGTGCCACCGGACGATAGACCACATTCTGCACCCGCATCCGTTGCACCGAACCCGGTAATACGGCGACGCCGAAACCGCCGGAAATCAAGCCGATGATGGTCGGCAACTCGCGCACCTGGTACAGAATGCGCGGGCTGAAACCGGCGCGCGTGCACAGCGCGATCACTTCATCGTAGAGGCGCACGCCCAGATGACGTTGATAGAAAATGAAATCCTCGTTCGCCAGTTCGCCGATATCGATCGGGCCTTCCTTGGAGGCCAGCGGATTGCTCGCATGCATCACCACGGTAAGCGAGTCCTTGAACAGCTCGATGGCGCTGATGCCATCCGGAAGTGCCTCCGGGCGGATCACGCCGACATCGATGAGGCCTTGCTCCAGCGCATCGATCTGCTGGGAGGTGGCCATCTCGTGGATCAGCAGGCGCACATCGGGCAGGCGTTCGCGAAATCGTGCGAGCACGCGCGGCACCACCACGGTGAAAGGGCCGGACGACATCAGGCCCAAATGCAATTCGCCTAATTCTCCACGTTGCGAACGGGCCACCGATTCGGCCGCGCGTTCGGCCTGCGTGAGAATGGCGCGTGCGCGCGGCAACAGCGCGCCACCCGCACCCGTCAAAGCAATACCACGGCCTTTTCGTTCGAACAACTTCGCACCCAGGCGCTGCTCCAGCGCATGAATCTGCTGGCTGAGCGGCGGCTGTGAAATGCCTAATCGTTCGGCCGCGCGGCCGAAATGTAACTCGTCGGCCACGGTGACGAAGTACCTCAGGTGCCGTAGTTCAAGGTAATCATTCGTCATGCGTATCAAGCCATTCGCGATGCTGTATCGATCTTAGCAAGTCGTACAACTACTCTTCACTTTTGCAGGCATCTTCCCCCAAAGATGTCGGCGCAGCACACGTTTCCATGTCATGGCGTGCCCCGCACGCACCGTTTGCCGTACCTGGCTTGCGCCATGGCGACGACCAGACGTTCAGCTAGCCTCTGGAGCTCATCCACATGCTGAGGATTGTACGGCTTGCGCTGGAGCGGCCTTATACCTTCGTCGTTCTCGCCCTGCTGATCCTGATCGTCGGGCCACTGGCCGCCCTGCGCACGCCCACGGATATCTTCCCGGACATCAAGATTCCGGTGATCGCGGTGGTGTGGCAATACACCGGGCTGCCACCGGATCAAATGGCCGGCCGTATCGATTCGCCGTTCGAGCGCGTGCTCACCACCACGGTGAACGATGTCGAGCATATCGAGGCCAAGTCGATCGCCGGCTACGGCATCATCAAGATCTTCTTCCAGCCCAACGTCAACATCGCCACCGCCAACGCGCAGGTGACCGCGGTGGCGCAGACGCTGCTCAAGCAATTGCCGCCGGGCATCACACCGCCGCTGATCCTCAATTACAACGCCTCGACCGTGCCGATTTTGCAGCTGGCGCTATCGGGCAAGGGATTGAGTGAGCAGAACCTGGGCGACCTGGGCCAAAACATCCTGCGCCCGCAGCTCGTGTCGGTGGCCGGTGCGGCCATTCCTTATCCCTATGGCGGCAAGACGCGCCAGGTGCAGATCGACGTGGATTCGGCCGCGCTGCAAGCGCGCGGCCTGTCCGCGCAGGACGTGGCCAATGCGCTGGCGGCGCAGAACCTGATCGTTCCTGTCGGCACGGAAAAGATCGGCAGGTTCGAATACACGTTGAACCTCAACAATTCGCCGTCCGATATCAGCGAACTGGGCAATCTGCCGATCAAGCAGGTCAACGGCACCACCATCTACATTCGCGACGTGGCGCATGTGCGCGACGGCGCGCCGCCGCAAACCAATATCGTGCATGTGGACGGCAACCGTTCGGTGTTGCTGACGATCCTGAAAAACGGTTCGGCGTCGACGCTGGCGATCGTGGCCGGTATCAAGCAGCGCCTGGCCGACAGCAAGGGTTTGCTGCCGGATAACCTCAAGGTGACGCCGATCGGCGATCAATCGCTGTTCGTGCGCGCGGCCATCAGCGGCGTGGCGCGCGAAGGCGTGATCGCGGCGGCGCTCACCAGCCTGATGATTCTGCTGTTCCTGGGCAGCTGGCGTTCCACCGTCATCATCGCCGTTTCGATTCCACTGGCCATTCTTGGCGCCATTGCGCTGCTTTCCGCTTTTGGCGAGACGCTCAACATCATGACGCTGGGTGGCCTGGCGCTCGCGGTGGGTATCCTGGTGGACGACGCCACGGTGACCATCGAGAACATCAACTGGCATCTGGAACACGGCAAGGATGTGGAAACCTCGATCATCGACGGCGCCAAGCAGATCGTAACGCCGGCCTTCGTGTCGCTGTTGTGTATCTGCATCGTGTTCGTGCCGATGTTCTTCTTGAATGGTGTGGCGCGCTTCCTGTTCGTGCCGATGGCCGAGTCGGTGATCTTTGCGATGGTGTGCTCGTTCATCCTCTCGCGCACTCTGGTGCCGACGATGGCGAACTATCTGTTGAAGCCGCACGCGCCGCACGTCGAGGCGCATGCTGCGCCACCGCCGTCGCGTAATCCGTTGGTGCGCTTCCAGCGTGGCTTCGAAGCGCGCTTCGAGCGCATTCGCGCCGTGTATCACGGCGTGCTGGATCTTGCGCTGACGCATCGCCGGCCGTTCGTCGTGGGCTTTCTCGCCTTCGTGCTGGTGTCGTTTCTGCTGGTGCCGTTCCTGGGCCGCAACTTTTTCCCCGACGTGGATGGCGGCCAGATTCTGATGCACGTGCGTGCGCAGGTCGGCACGCGTGTGGAAGACACGGCCAACCTGTTCAACGACATCGAGAACACCGTCCGCACCGTGATCCCGCCGAAAGAACTCGGCACTGTGGTGGACAACATCGGCTTGTCCGGCAGCGGCATCAACACCACGTACAACAATACCGGTCTGGTTGGCGAACAGGATGGCGACATCCAGATTGCGCTCAACGAAGGCCATCGACCCACCGCCGAATACGTGCGCAAGCTGCGCGAGCTGCTGCCGCGCAAATATCCGAGTGCGACGTTTTCGTTTCCGCCTGCCGATATCGTGAGCCAGATTCTGAATTTCGGCGCGCCGGCGCCGATCGATCTGCAGATTCGCGGGCCGAATCTCTCCGCCAACTTCGCCTATGCCAATACCTTGCTGGGGCAGATCAAGCGGGTTCCCGGCGTGGTCGATGCACGCATCCAGGAATCCCAAGCCAGCCCTGCTTTCGACGTCAATGTGGATCGCACGCAGGCGCAGCTGCTTGGCATTACCGAGCGCGATGTCACCAACAGCCTGGTGGTGAATCTGGCCGGTTCCAGCCAGGTGGCGCCGACGTTCTGGTTGAATCCGACCAATGGCGTGTCGTATCCGATCGTGATGCAGACGCCGCAGTACGCGCTCGACAGCCTCGCGCAGCTACGCAACCTGCCGGTCAACGGCAGCAACGGACAAGCGCAGGTGCTGGGCGGTCTGATAACGCTCAAGCGCACCACCACCAACGCCGTGGTCGATCAGTACGACATCCAGTCCGTGGTGCAGATCTATGCCGCCACGCAGGATCGCGATCTCGGCGCGGTGGCGGCCGACGTGCAGAAGCTGATCGACAACACGGCCAGCCAGCAACCGAAGGGTTCGCACGTGGTGCTGCTGGGTCAGGTGCAGACCATGAACAGCGCCTTCTCCGGCCTGCTGTTCGGCCTGCTTGGCGCGGTGGTGCTGATCTATCTGCTGATCGTGGTGAATTTCCAATCGTGGAGCGATCCGTTCGTGATCATCACCGCGTTGCCCGCGGCGCTGGCCGGCATCGTGTGGATACTGTTTGCCACGCATACACCGCTGTCGGTGCCTGCACTCACCGGCGCCATCATGTGCATGGGCGTGGCCACCGCCAACTCGATTCTGGTGGTGAGCTTCTGCCGCGAACGCCTCGCCGAGCACGGCAATGCGGCGCTCGCCGCGCTTGAAGGGGGCTTCACGCGTTTCCGTCCGGTTTGCATGACGGCGCTGGCGATGATCATCGGCATGGCGCCGATGGCGCTGGGCCTTGGCGAAGGCGGCGAACAGAATGCGCCGCTCGGCCGCGCGGTGATCGGCGGTTTGATTTTTGCTACCTGCGCGACGCTGCTATTCGTGCCAGTGGTGTTCAGCATCATTCATGGACGTCACGAGTCCAAAGCCGTTCGTGCCTCCGGAGAACCCAGCTATGTCGTCTGAAGCCATGCTTCACCCTTCGCAAAAACCGTCCAAGCGCG
This sequence comes from Dyella monticola, assembly GCF_003363155.1. Taxonomy (GTDB): domain Bacteria; phylum Pseudomonadota; class Gammaproteobacteria; order Xanthomonadales; family Rhodanobacteraceae; genus Dyella_B; species Dyella_B monticola. The sequence goes on from NZ_QRBE01000005.1 coordinate 220,672, forward strand.
GTTTGCGCCTGACCGGCATCGCGATCGCCACCGTGCTGATTGCCATCGTCGTGATCGGCCTGGTCACGCGCTCGACGCAAGCCAGCAGCCTGAAAACCTGGACGCAGGAACAGGCCATTCCCACCGTCACCGTGGTCATGCCGGCGCCCGGCAAATCCGGGCCAGTGCTCGATCTTCCCGGTCAGCTGCAGGCCTTCATACGTGCGCCGATCTACGCGCAGGTGAGCGGTTATCTGAAAGCCTGGAACACCGACATCGGTACACCCGTGAAAGCAGGGCAATTGCTCGGCGAGATTTCCACGCCGGAGCTCGATCAACAGTTGCAACAGGCGCAAGCGGATCTGGCCAGCGCCAAGGCCAACGCGGACCTGGCCGGCGTTACCGCCAAGCGCTGGCAAGCCATGCTGGGCAGCGATTCGGTCGCGCAGCAGGATGTGGACCAGCGCACCGCCGACTACACCGCCAAGCTGGCGCAGATGAAAGCCGCGCAAGCCAACGTCGATCGCCTGCACGCCGCCAAGGCCTTCGCGCGCATCGTGGCGCCGTTCGATGGTGTGGTCACCGCGCGCGACACCGATGTGGGTGCGTTGATCAATGCCGGCGGTGGCACCGGGCCGGAGTTGTTCGTGGTGTCGGACATCCACAAACTGCGTGTGTACGTGCAGGTGCCACAGCGTTATGCGCCCTCGATCCGCCCCGGCAGCGTGGCGGTGCTTGCCGTACCGGAATACCCCGGACGGGAATTCCATGCCAAGGTGGTCGCGACGGCCGACGCAGTCAACACGGCGTCCGGTACGACCTTGGTGCAATTGCAGGTCGATAATACCGGCAACCAGCTCATGCCGGGCAGCTTCGCGCATGTGCGTTTCGCGCTGCCGGTGGACGCCACCGCGCTGCGCGTGCCGGCCAGTTCGCTGATTTTCGACAACGCCGGTCTGCGCGTGGCGACGGTTGGCGAGGACGACAAGATCGCCTTCAAAAAAGTGAGCATTCTTTCCGATTACGGCAAGACCGTGGAAATCGGTTCCGGCCTCAGTGCGGGGGATCGCGTCATCGACAGCCCGCCCGATGGCATCAAAGACGGCGATGCCGTGAAGATCGCAACCGACGACACGGTGGTCAAGCCTCATGAAAAAGCGTGAGTCCCTGCTGGCCCTCGCCGTGACGCTTGCGCTGAGCGGCTGCTCGCTGGCGCCAACCTATCATCCGCCAGCGACGCCGCAGGCGCAGGCGTATCGCGATGTGGGTCCATGGGTTGCCGCGCGGCCCTCCGACCAACAGGCGCGCGATGACTGGTGGCAGCTGTATGCCGATGCCGGACTGAATGATCTTGAGGCCAAGCTGCTCGCCAGCAATGCCGATCTGGCCGCCGCGCTGGCGCATTACCAGCAGGCGCAGGCCTTCGCGCGGGAGGCGCGTTCCGAATTGTTTCCGCAGATCGGCGCGGGTGCGACCGGCGTACGCCAGCGCGAATCGGACAACACGCCGCCGCTGCGCAACCCGACCGCGCCAGCCGATTACAACAGTTACACCGTGGGTGTGCAGGCCAGCTATGAAGTGGATCTGTGGGGCCGCGTGCGCAATACGGTTGAAGCCGGCCGCGACAACGCGCTGGCCGCCAAGGCCGACCTGGCTTCGGCCCAACTGAGCCTGCAGGCGCAGCTGGCCGACAGTTACATGCAGCTGCGTGGCCTGGATCAGCAGATTGCGCTGTTGCAAGAAACCATCCAGGCCTATGAAAAAGCGCTCAAGCTCACGCAGACCTTGCATGGCGGCGGCATCGTCTCCGGCCTCGACGTGTCGCGCGCGCAGACACAGCTTTCCGATGCGCGTTCGCAGTGGTCGCAGACCGTCGCGCAGCGCGCGCTGATGCAGGATGCGATTGCCGTACTGGTGGGCGAAAACGCCGCCACGTTCAGCTTGCCTGCGCAGATCGAACCGGTCGCCGTACCGGTGATTCCGCTCGACGTGCCATCGACCTTGTTGCAACGTCGCCCGGACGTGGCTGCCGCAGAGCGCCGCGTCGCCGCCGCCAATGCCGGCATTGGCGTGGCGCGCGCGGCGTGGTTCCCGTCGCTGACATTGAATGCGCAAGCCGGCTTCCAGAGCACGGGCTGGGCGAACCTGCTCACCGCGCCCGATCGAATCTGGGCGTTAGGCCCAACGCTTGCCCTGGATCTGTTCGATGGTGGATTTCGCAAGGCAACCATCGCCGCCGCCAAGGCGAAAACCGACGAAGCCGGCGCGACCTACCGCGGCGTCGTGCTCGGTGCGTTCCAGCAAGTGCAGGACAATCTCGCCTTGCTCGATCATCTGGGCGACGCGAGCGCCAATCAGAAGGATGCCGCAGACGCCGCGCAACACGCGCTGGATCTGTCGATGTCGCAATACAAGCATGGCGCGGTGAGCTATCTGGATGTGGTGCAGGCGCAAACCGTCGCGCTGCAGGAAAAACGCGGCTTGTTGCAACTGGACACGCAGCGCCTGAGCGCCAGCGTGCAGCTTGTGCGCGCCTTGGGTGGCGGCTGGTCGTCGCAGCAGCTTGCGCGCCGTTGATGCGCATGCCCAAATAGGCCCGATAGCCCAAGGACACGCGATGACGACCACGCCGCATACCGATGCAAGTATCACCAAAGACGGGGCCACCGACGCCACCACACCGCCAGGCAGCATGCATGGCCCACGGCATGGCGCGCTGGACATGGCCGAGATCGCCGAACACGACGAAGTGCAGCACGATGCCGCACTTCGCGATTCATCGTTGCGTGTGCCGCGTTGAACGATATCCGGCTTACAGTCTTAGCGGAACGAAGCGTCCATTTTTGGTTTCGTATCGGAGTGAGATAGGTACTCGCTTTTCGCACACTCAGGCATGAGATCTAATCTTGCTTTACCGTCATTCCGGCGAAGGCCGGAATTCGTGCTTCGCACTCGCGACGGATGCCGGCCTTCGCCGGAATGACGTCAAGGAACTCTCAATGGATGCGGGAAACAGCTCACGCCGAAATCGTTCTAGCGAGCGCTATTGCCCAGGCTCATATCCGCCTGCAGCATGATTTCGCGCCCGTAGATGTTGTAGTTCTGGTTGTTGAAATACGGATAGGTCACGTAACTGCCGTCCGTTGGCGGCATCCGGTTGGTGAGGTTGTTGACCAGCAGCGACAGCGAAAGACGGTGCGTCGGGCGATACGTCACACTGCCGTTGAGAGTGATCCACGGCGATACGCGCGCCGCGCCGACGGCGCCGATGCCGATATTGGTAGCCGTGTAGTTGGGCGAGGGGCCATAGCGATGCCCGTAGAGCGTGCTGGTCCACGTCTCGCCCGGGCTCGTCCAGGTGAGGCTGGCGCTCACGATGCTCTTGAACTCGGTGCTGTACACCGCGTTGGTAAGTTGATTGATCGGTTGCTGGCCGGGCGCGATCTGGTAGTCGTGCTCGAGCATGTCATTGTAATCGAGTTGCAGCTTCAGCGTGCCCGCATCGAACAGCGCATGCTGATAGCGCGCGCTTCCCATGATGGATTTGGCCGTCTCATTGGCGAGATTGGCGTAATAGGTGGTGATGCCCTCGATAGGGCCGGTGCCATGGGCGCGCTGCACCTGATCGATCGCCGCGGCACACGTCGCCGAGTCGGCCGGGAGCTGGCCCAGCAGACATTCCGCGTCATTGCGCAGCAGCAGGTTGACATCCTGCTGCACCACTTCGTCCTGTATGGCGATGCGCAGATAGTCCACGCTCAGATCCAGGCCTTCCACCGGCGACCACACCGTGCCGAGCGTCCAGCTCTGGGCTGATGTAGGTTGCAGTGTGGGATTGGCCAGCGTGGTCCCCTGCACGGTGTATTGATAGTTGGTGCCGCACACGGCGGCATGCGCCGTCGCGCATTGGTAGTAGTCGGTGACGATGGTGTAGTAATCGGTCGGTGCGAGGAAGATCGACGACAGATCAGGCACCTTGAACGATGTCGTGTAATTGCCGCGGATCAACCACGTATCGAACGGTCGATACTCGATGCCGGCTTTATAAGTGAATTTATGATTGTCACTGCCGTGCTCGAGCGCGTAATGATCGTAGCGGCCTGACAGATCGATCGTCAGCGCTTTCAACAACGGCAGATTCAGTTCGAACGCCGTTGCCGCATGCGAGCGCTCGCCACCGCCCCCTGCCGCGGCGTGTTCGAACACATCATCTTGCGTGAACACCGGACCGATCGGCTCATACCACGCTTCGCTGCCGCCTTCGATCAAGGCGGCCACGCCGGCGTCGCCGCCGGGCAGTGTAAACAACGATGCGTTGCTCAACGTGGCGCGCGCCTGATTGATCCAGGTGCTGCTGTTTTCGTCGACCTGCTGCGTGAAACTGGCGTACTGTGCGGGCGTGATGGCTTGAAAGAATGCGTTGTAGTTGGTGTTGTACGTCATGAAGCCCGAATGCGTATCCACGCCGAGCGATGGGCCAAACATGCCAGTGAAGAACGCATCGATTTTCGACGTAATCAGCAACGGTTCGGCGATATCCGTGCGATCGCCCGTGCGCATGTAATAGACATCCCAGTCCCAGCCTGAGTCGCCCCATTGACCGTTGGCACCGATGTCGGCCTGATAAAGCAGATCATCCTGCCGATACATCTGGCCGGCCAAACCGCCGGGCATTTCTTCGGGCGAAAAGTACCGCTCCGGATACAGAAACTCGCCGGTGGTTGCATCCTCGATGGCGCCCTGTGGAAGGTCATCGGGAAACCACGCGGTGACGCCAGGAAACCAGCGCTGTTGCTGCGAATTGACCATCGCATCGCCATAGAACCGCACGCTGTCTAGTTGGTAGGCGAGCTTCAGCATGCCGTCGTAACTTCGCTGCTGGTTGCTGAAGGTCATGTCGCCATCAATGGCGCGCGAACCGCAGTACTGGCCTGGCGGATTGGGCGAAGCGCTTGTCACCAGCATCGTGCTGCCGCCAAAAAGCTGCGTGGCGCAGCCATCCGGCGGCGTAAGATAACCCAGCGGCCGGCCGGTGAAGGTCGATGCATTGCCGAAGTTGAGAATGCCTGCCTGCACACTGGTTGCGGCGGCGACACCTACCCCCGAATCGCCCGCCGTCAGCGGGCGTTGATAGCCCCATATGGGCGAGGCGTTGTCGAATTCGACAGCGCCCAGGATGTGCCATGCGCCGATGTCGTGGCCGTAGACACCGCTGATGCGCTGGTTGGCGCCGCCGCCGTCCGAATAGCCGCCCGCGCGCGCAGATAGCTCTGCACCATCCATGTGCGACTTGGTAACGATGTTGATCACGCCACCAATCGCTTGCGAACCATAGATCGAAGAGGCGCCGCCGGGCATCACGTCGATGTGGTCGATCATCGCGATCGGAAAATTCGAAAGATTGGTGAAGTTCAGCGTGCCATTGTATAGCCGTCCAAAATTGGCGACGGGTTTGCCGTCGAGCAGAATCAGCGTGAATTCCGGGCTCAAGCCGAACAGACTCACCGCCTGCGCGCCTTGCGTGAAAGCGCCGGCAAGCTGCGGACCTTGCACGGAACCGGTGGCTAGTACGGAGTTCTCCAATACATCGGCGAGGTTGTTGAAGCCACGCGCGCGAATGTCTTCGGCGGTGATGGTCGTGGTGGGTGTGGCCGTCTGGATGTCCGCATTGCCGATCAGCGAGCCGCTGACGTTGACGGTGGTGAGCGTCCGGGGTTGCTCGGTAATGATCGGTACGAATGCGTGACGCACAGGGTGTGAAGCAGGCGATGCTTCCAGCACGAACGTGCTTGCGTTGATGGCTTTCCAGGTCAGCCCCGTGCCGGCAAGCACGTGCTTCAAGGCGTCCACGGGTGTGAAGCGCCCGGATACTCCGTGGGTGATCTTGTCGTCGATCAGATCCGGCGCGTAGACAAGCTGGAGATCGCCTTGCACGGCCAGCGCATCCAGCGCATGGCTCAAGCTGCCCGCCATGACGGCATAGGTACGGGAGGCGACGATCGTTTCGGCCAGCGCGGGGCGCGGCGTCAAGGCAGCGCCGGTGCCAAGCAGGGTCAGGCCGAGCGGGCAGGCGAACGTCGTGGCATGGCAAAGCAGGGATGCGGGCCATCCCCTCTCGCCCAGGATGCGCGGCAGGCGAACCCGCAGCATCCATCCTTGCCAGCTTGCGCGCATGCCGACCCTCTGCCTCCCCGACCCGCTTTCCCCCAAAACAAGCCTACATTTCGCCAACTTCGCGAAAGGTTCGATCATAGGGCAAGCTGGATCATGGATGATGCCGGGTACACACGGCATCCCTTCTTGCTTGCGCGTCGGCCCGCTTGCCCGCTGCCCGGATGAGGGTGTTCGCACCTGCACATCCGGTGCATGGGCGGCATGCTCGCCCGGACGATGTGAACGTTTCGGATGGATCAACGGTCGCGACGCAGCACGATCCGCGTCGCGCTGATGCGCGTCGCCTGGATGGCCCATCCTTGCTGCAGCAGTTGCAGGAACGTCTGCTGATCGTTGGTGCGGAAGATGCCGCTGACGTGAAGCTCATTGAGCGACGCGTCGCCGATCTCAAGCTTCGCTGTGCTGTAGCGATTCATCTCGGCCACGAGTTTGGGTAGATCCCAGTCGTGCACGAACAGCTTGCCCTGCGTCCAGCCTCGCGCCTGCTCCGTATCGAGCGCATGCACGGGCGTGATATCGCCATGATCGTCGTACGCGAGGCCTTGGCCGCCGACCAGCGAAGCGCTTTGCAGCGAACCGGCGGGCGACTGTGTGGCAATGGCGAGCTTGCCCTTCAGCAGTGCCACATCGGTGGAACCGTCATCGAGGCGCACCTGGAATTGCGTGCCGACGGCCGTCACCGTACCGTTGCCGGCATGCACCACAAACGGCCACGCATGGTTGCCTTGCACGCTGAATTGCGCTCGCCCATGCAGAAGATCGACGCGACGCGTGCGCGCGCTGTAGCGCACGACCACTTGCGTATTCGTATCCAGCAAGATGGACGAGCCATCGGAGAGCACCACGGTGCGCTCTTGGCCGGCAGGGGTGGCGTAAGCCGTGCCGACCGGATCCGATGGCGTCGATAGCCAGTGCGGCAGGGCGACCACGGCAACAACAATCGCCAGCCCTGCCGCAAGCGTGGGGAACAACCAGCGTCGCGGCACGCCGCGACCCGGTTCCTGCCGCAATGCGCGATAGGCCGCCGCCAGCACGGCCGGGTCTTTGACGGCCTGTTCGCTGTGCTGCCAGATCGACTCCACTTCGTGATACGCAGCGGCATGGCGCGGATCGGCATTGCGCCAACGCTCGAATGCAGCGCGGTCCTCCGCAGGGCAGTCGGCATCCAACAGGCGCGCGAGCCACTGCTCGGCCTGCTGCAAGTCGGGTGACATCCCCCTATTTTCGTTCCGCCTGTCCATGCTTGTTAAAACGTTTTCGTTGAGGAATCGCCTACCTTGCGCCGCAGCTGCGCCAGCGCAGTGGCAAGGTGCTTTTCGACCATTTTGACTGAAATACCGCAACGGCTGGCGATATCCGCATGGCTCAAACCGTGTACCCGCTTGAGCAGGTACACGCGCTGGCACTTAGGCGGCAGCTCCAGGATCGCCCGCGATAGGCGGGCCACCTGCTGGTCGTACTGCGCGCGCTGTTCGGGGGTGTGCTCGCCGGTGGCGATCTCCAGGCCCTCCAGCGCGACATGATCTTTGTTGTGATGACTCTGCGCGACGCGATACTGGTCGTGCGCCACGTTGACCGCGATCCGGTACAAAAGCTGTTTCCAGGCCGACGGCGGCTCCGACTCGCGGTAGCGCATCAGCTTGGCCATGCTTTCCTGCGCGGCGTCTTCGGCATCCTGTTCGGACGCCGTGCGCGCACGCAGAAACTGCAGCAGGCCACGGAACTGGCCGCGCAGAAAGAGATCGAAGCTGCGCGTGTCGGCGCCGACATTCATCGCCGGAACGTCCGGCAAGGCCCCGATCGGCGCACTTTCCCGCTTGTTTTTCATCCCCGGATGCGTACCCACCCCAACCCAGCTTCCAGCGAATGTGACGCAAAACGTGGCGGCATGCAAATCGGGGCACTCGGCAGGATGCGCAAACGTCCTGCTGCGCGATGGCGGCGATTATGAAGCGCATTATTGCAATTCACGGCATCGAAAATCCGCCGGCGATTATCTGGGTTAAATAAAGTGTCATTTTCAGGCGGCGCGATTGGCAACGCGCCTGAAAACAGATCGGCGTAAATAACCCTGCACGTTCACGACCTTAGTGTCGGGCCCTGGCCCTACCAGGCATCGCGCCGTGCATGGGGTGCGGCGCATTTCTCTTGCGTCAGTCAAGGAGTAGCTCATGAATATCGTTTCTCGCACGAAAAAGCTTGCGCTGTGCATGTCTTTCGGTCTGCTGTTCGTTGCCTCCGCGTCCTATGCGGCGCAGTACACCTATATTCCCAGCAATGTGAAAGTGGATTTCAGCAATACCTCAGGCCAGAAAGACAGCCTGGTGTTCCAGCAGGGCGGCAAACTGGAAACATCGGGCATCAATACCTATAACTTCAGCGGTGGCTTCAACGATTCGAACGCCTTCGGCCTCTCGGACGCCGTGATCACCGATACCGCCTCCACGACGGTGACGAGCGATACCCAGGGCGTACTGCCGGAGCAGGTCAATTCCAACGCCAATGCGTATTACCTGCTGAATGGCTTGTTGACGGTGGCCAATCCCACCGACGTTCAGAACCTGCAATCGGGTGCGGGCTATACCTTGACGGATGCCATTTCGGTCAGCATCTCAGGCAGCGGTGTTTCGATTCCTTCGGGCAACTACAAGGCCGGCACGAAATTCGCCGTAACCGGCCCAGTTAGCGTTACCACCGTTGCCGGCACCACCGAAACCGATACCTTCACCGGCAAGATCGTGCTGGGCGAAGTGCGCGGCATTCGCGATGCGTGGGGCAACCTGACGGGGACGCGCATGAACGCGATCCACATCACCGGATCACTGACGGACAGCGCGGGCGAAACGTACAAGATCGACCAAGTTGTCGGCCAGAATGACTTGAACGGCATCACCCCGGACCAGCTCACCCTCAACTACACCTTGACCCAGCAGTAAGGCGCAAGGCGCGCAGTAATCAAGGAGCTGCATCGCGCAGCTCCTTTGATTTCAAGGCGAGCGAACGATGTGCACAGAGCGCTCACACACATGAACACTTCGACCGCCGATGCGACATGGCCGGTTGACATGAGTGGCAGGATTTTGTCACACATACGGGTGCAAGCTCGATCCACGTGTAGACCAAGGCCGATACCTGTATGAATGTGTGTGTAAACCTCGAAAAGAGCGAAATAGAGGGACTGGAAAGCGTCGCGGAAGGCCGTGCATCCGCGGTATCCGCGCCGGTGACATCACGCTTGCTCGACATGGGGTTGATCCAACCGTGCGATGAAAACGGACATGGCATGAAAACGCTGCAGCTCACTCCCAAGGGGCTGTCGTTCATCCGTTCGAGCGACCAGTGAACGAACCGGTCAGCTCAGTATCACAATGCCGCCCGGCAGCGACGTGACCTTTGCCCCATAGGCATCCTGGATCAGCGCGGCCACGTCCGAAAGCTGGTTCAGCGAAAACCGCGCCTGCACCTTGCGCGCTGCCAACGCATCATTGGCAAGAATGATCCGGCCCGGACGATAGCGATTGATTTCGTGCACCACCTCCGACAGCGACTGGCCGTCGAAAATAAGCACACGCCGTCGCCATGCCATCGTGACTTCGATATCCGCAGGTGCTACCTGGCTGACACGTCCGTTGCCGTAATCGGCACGCTGCGCGGTTTCCAGTAACGCGGTCCGCCCCTGGTAGTGGAGCGTGGTCGCGCCATCCAGACCGGTCACCCGCACGCCGCCCTCGTCACAGCGCACATTGCATTTAGCCATCACGCCGACGTCGATACGACCACCGCCCGCGAAGATAGGGATCGGGCCATCGGCCGCCGCCATCGCCTTGACCTGGATTTCGCCGCTGAGCAGGTCGATGCCACGCACCTGGCCTGAGGACTTGCGCAGGTTGAGCGTCGTCTGCGTGTTCATCTGGACGACCACGCCTTGTCCCAGATCCAGCTCGCGCTGCTCGCCCGTGGCGGTGCGATAGTCCGCCGCCATGTCCGACAGCGACGGCCACATCTCAAGCGGTGGATGCAAGACGACGAGTGCCGCCGACGCGGCGACGGCGGCGCCAAGAAAAGCACGGCGGCTCATCCGCGGCGACGTTGCGTCGTGCTCGGATCGAAGCGCGGTGCGCGTGCGCTCGCGCGCCATCCACGCATGCGCGGCAGGCCCGAGGTTTTCCCACAGACGACGGGTTTGGACGAACGCTTCCACATGTGCCGGGCTCTGGCCGCACCAGTGCTCGAAGGCGCGCGCGTCATGCGTCGTGGCCGTGCCCGAGGTCAGGCGCAGCAGCCATTGTTGCGCTTCCTTGTGCAGCGCGGCACGGCGATAGGCGATGGGTTCGGAAATCGGCATAACCCTAAGACTTTTTTCCCGCGCCAGGACCGAACCGCTGCACCACTTTGCGATCCAGCCGCTTGCCACAATACTCGAGCGCCTTGCGCAGCTCCTTGCCGACCATGCGCACGGAAATGCCGAAGCGGCCGGCGATGTCTTCCATCGACACGTCTTCCACGCGCGCCGCAATCAGGATCGCGCGCTGCCGCTCGGTCAGCTCACGCAGCGCCTGTTCCAGCACTTCCACCTCCGCGCGCGCATGCACCACGCGCGCCGGATCCAGCGTATCGGCGCCGATGTTCAGCAGATCTTCCACTTCGCTGCCGGTGAGATAGCGCGCATCGGCCTGGCGCTGATCCGTTGCGGCATTGATCGCCATGCGGAACAGATAACCGGCGGGATTACGCGACACGCAAGAGCTTTCGCCCATGCGCTCAATGCGCAGGTAGGTTTCCTGCAAGGCGTCATTGGCCAGCTCGTCGGAGCCCAGTCGATTCTTCAGGCGCCGGCGCAGTTCGTGACGTCGCTCCATGAACAGGCGAAGCAGCGGCAATGAGGTGCTTTCCATCGCCGTGAGCCTCAATGCACGAAGGGCGAGGCGGCGCTGCAGGCCGACATCTCGGTGGCCCGGCCAGGCAGCAGCAGCAGCGTCAGCGGTTGCGGCAGCCCGGGCGGTGGGGGATCGAGCCTGAGTGCGTCCAGCGTGCGCTGCACGCGTGCGGCCAGCGACGGATTGTTCATGACGCCGAGCAACGCCGTCCGTTCGACCCGGCCCGATGCCGTAATCCACACCTGCAAAGCCAGCCGATACGTACCGGGGCGCGTTTCATCGGACTGGCACAAGGCCGCCTCGATGGGGTTCTGAATCTTTCCGGCATAGCGTTCAATCACGGCTTCGATGTCCCCGGTCCCCAGGACTTGCGTCCTTTCCTGTTCCGTTCCAACCACGGTTTGGCCCGGTTCCGCGAGCTTCAACGTAAAGGCCTGGTCACTGGAATAACTGGCCACCAGGCCGGTTCCTGCAAGCAACTGCTGTAACGCTTCGGTCTTGCTGTAATGCCCATGCGCGCCGGCTGAGCGACGCCCCGCCGCCAGGCCGTTGTCCACGAGTACGGCTTGCCCGGTGATCTCGCTATAGCTGCGCAACGCCGTCAGCAGCGATTGCGGCGGTATATCGAACGCGATCATGTCCTCGATGCGCGGATGGCCGGGCCCCTCGTCCGCAGGCGCGGTTGCCTGATCAGCCCTGAGCGCCGCTTCCACCGGGGATGCCCAGGGCAGCGTCAAGCACAAAACCGCATAGGCAAACCATCGAACTGCAAGACACTTAAATGCTGGTGTTGCGAAAGCGCCGCACGTTGAATGTGCCTCCTTGGACAAGCGTCAGAGCCTATGCCCGCAATGTGACAGTGAGTCGCGCACGCCACGTGTCCGGACACATGACATTGGCGTGTCGAAAATCGCTGTGTACGCCTGAACCATGAAATTTTCGTGACATGGTTCAGTCCCCAAGTGAGCAGTCGGTCTATCCGGGCAGGGATGTCGTGGACGGGCAGGGACGCCCCATACGGATTTTTCGTTGTCACGCGCAACGCTTGGCGTTCGCGTGCGGGGATGTCTTGACTCGTGCAAATGGACGGCCAAAAAGCCGTCGCAACCGGATGCGCATGGCGTGATCAATAGATCCAGACACAGTCGGCAAGGACAGCGCGCGCCACACGGACGTGGCAGGGGAAGGAGCGGTCGGCGCGCACGCTCGCGTTGTGTTGCGCGGCGGACATGCGGCTGTCGTGATTCGGTTATCGGTGAGGCGTTAGCGTCGCGGCGTCGAGAGGAAATGGATCGACTGCAGCCGGTGGCCGATCGGTCGACGCAAGCACGAGGCGGCGAATGAGCATGCGGCATGGACGGAGCATTCCAGCGCGTACGCTGGCGACGCTGCTCGGCATGGCGCTCGCGTGGCCCCTCGCAGCGCAGACGCAATCGCAGGCCTCGTCTGCGCCGGCCACTTTTCAGGTCAACGAATACCTCGTGCGCGGCAATACGCTGCTGCAGTCGGTCGACATCGAAAACGTGGTGGAACCGTACCTGGGACCCGGGCGCAGCATGAACGACGTGCATGCCGCACGCGATGCGCTGCAAAAGTTCTATCAGTCCAAGGGCTATCAATCGGTCGTCATCGAAATCCCGCCGCAGCAGGTGAAGAACGGCGTGATCGTGCTGCAGGTGATGGAGAACAGCGTCGGTCGCCTGCGTGTGGAAGGCGCGAAATACCACTCGCCACAGGAAATTCGCGATGCGGTGCCGTCGCTCGCGCAAGGCACCGTACCCAATTTCAATGAAGTGCAAAAAGAGCTCACCAATCTCAATCGCCAGCCGGGGCAGCAAGTCGTGCCGGTGCTCAGTCCAGGCAGCATGCCGCAGACGATGGACGTCACGCTCAAGGTTAACGATACCGATCCCTTGCACGCCAGCGTGGAGGTCAACAACGACCATAGCGCCTATACGCCGGATCTGCGCACCGTCGCCTCGGTCAGCGACGACAACCTCTGGCAATTGGGGCACACCCTCTCGGCCACCTACATCGTGGCGCCGCAGGATCCGCATGCCACATCGGTGTATGCGCTGTCCTACCTGGCGCCCTTGAATGCGCAATGGAGCCTGCTCGGTTCGGCGTACAAATCCAACAGCAACGCCAACACGCTGGGTGGTACCACGGTGCTGGGCAAGGGCAATGCCGCCAGCCTGCAGGCGAGCAAGCAGCTGCCCGTTCTCAATGGCGACTACACGCAATCGGTGTCGTTCGGCATCAGCCGCAAGCACTTCGACCAGAACATCACGCTGGGCGGTCAGACACTGGATGCGCCGCTCACGTATTACCCGGTGTCGGCGGCCTATAGCGGCCAGCACACCGGTGATAAATCCACCACCAACTTCACGCTCACCGGCAACTTCGGCTGGCGTGGACTGGGCAGCAGCAATCAGGCCTTCGACAACCAGCGCTACAACGCGCGCGACAACTTTGCCGATCTGCATCTGGACTTCGGTTATGTGCGCAGCTTCGCCGACGATTTCGCGCTCGCCACGCGCGCCAGTGCGCAGGCTACCGATTCGCCGCTGATTTCCAGCGAACAATTTGCCGCCGGCGGCATGAGCAGCGTGCGCGGTTACCTGTCCGCGGAAGACACGGCGGACAACGGCGCCATCGCCTCGGTCGAGCTGCGCACGCCCTCGATCCACGCATGGCTGGGATCGTTCGCCGACGACTGGCGCTTCCACGTGTTCGTCGACGGTGCGCGCCTGATGCTGGTCGATCCACTGCCCGAACAGCGCGGGCGGTTCAGCTTGCTCAGTACGGGCATCGGCACGCAGTTCGTCGTGTTCCATAACCTCAACGGCGATATCGAATACGCCTATCCGTTGCGCAATGGCGTGCAGACCAGGGCGCATGACGGACACCTGCTTTTCAGCGTGAAAGCAGGTTTGTAACCACCACTTTGCATGATCCGATAGGGGTTCAACGACAATGCGGTACTTCATTCTTCTATGCACGCTGTGCCTGCTGCTGTTGCCGCGATCGGTGATGGCCAGCGAAGCTTCGTGGTGGAACGACGACTGGTCGTACCGCAAACCCATCACACTGGATACCACCCCGAAGGGTGGCAACGTCGCTCAGTCGACCGGACGCATCCCGCTCCTGATCCGACTGCACCCTGGCAATTTCCAGTTCGATGGTGTCGCCAAAGACGGCGCCGACCTGCGCTTCGTCGGCAGCGACGGCAAAACCACGCTCAATTACCAGATCGAAAACTTCGATCCGGTGATGGGCGTGGCGCAGATCTGGCTCGATGTGTCGGACCTACCGCCGAACAGCCAGCAAACCATCTGGATGTACTACGGCAACAGCAAGGCGCCTGGGCAGAGCAGTGGTGCGGCCACTTTCGATGCGGATTACTCGCTGGTCTATCACTTCGACGAGCAAAGCGGGCAGCCACCGAAAGACGCCACCGCCTACGGTAACAACGCAGTAAGCGGCGCGTTGCGCACAGTGGACGATGGCATTGCCGGCAACGCGGGACGCTTCGACGGTTCCACCATCGTGACGTTGCCGGCCAGTTCCTCGCTCGACCTCAAGGATGGGGCCAGCTTCACCTTCAGCGCATGGATCAAGCTGGATGCCCTGCCGACCACCGCCACGCTGATCTACGGCCACCGTCAGGACAACCGTGCATTGCTGATCGGCATTGACGGCGGTGCGCCGTTCGTGGAAGTGGATGGCGGCGGCGGCCCTCAGCGCAGCACCGCCGGCGCGCCGCTGCGAGCCGGTCAATGGACCCATCTGGCCGTCACCGCCGGCAACGGGCAGATCGTGCTTTATGTGAATGGCCAGCCGTACGCCCATCTCGCTGGCGCGCTACCTGCGCTGAGCGGCAGCGCCACGCTGGGGGGTGATGTTGCCAGCACGGGCAATGCGCCCGTTCCGTTCGCTGCGTTCGTTGGCCAGATCGACGAGCTGCGCCTGTCACGCGCGGCGCGCCCCGCCGCGGCGATCGCGGCTGACGCCGCCACGCAAGGGGCGGAATCGAAGCTGATCAACTATGGCGAAGATGAAAAGAAATCGGGCTTCGGCTTCGGTTACTTCGGCATCATCGTCAAATCGGTCACCACGGATGCATGGGTGGTGATCGGGCTGTTGCTGATCATGGCCGTCATCTCATGGGTGGTGATGTGGCAGCGCGGCAGCTATGTGTCGCGCGTGACCAACGCCAACGAGCGTTTCCTGCATCGCTATCGCGAACTCGGCGGCAATCTGCTTGGTCTTTCCGGTAGCCACGTATCGCCGGCGGCGAAGAACGAACTGGCCGGCTCATCGCTCTACCGCCTGTACGAAACCGGGGCGAGGGAAGTATGGCGCCGTCGCGATGACGAAGGCCGGCTGGTGATTGCGTCGGAGTCGATCGAGGCGATCCGCGCCGTGATGGATTCCACCCTCGTGCGCGAGAACCAGGCGCTGTCGCGTTCGATGGTGATGCTGACCATCGCGATTTCCGGCGGACCCTTCCTTGGACTGCTCGGCACGGTGGTGGGCGTGATGATCACCTTCGCCGCCATCGCCGCCGCGGGCGACGTGAACATCAATGCCATCGCGCCCGGCATTTCCGCGGCATTGCTCGCCACGGTGGCCGGTTTGTTCGTCGCGATTCCGGCGCTGTTTGGCTACAACTACCTGTTGACACGCAACAAGGCGGTCACCGCGAACATGCAGGTGTTCGTCGATGAATTCGTCACGCGCCTGGCCGAGCTGCATCGTGCCGCCGATCTCTCCACGGTGGAAAGCTGAGGAGCGCGCGCCATGCAAGTGCAGGACGAAGACAAACCCTACGACGACATCAACATCACGCCGATGTTGGATCTCGCCTATGTGCTGCTGGTGATCTTCATCATCATGACCACCGCGGCCGTGCAGGGCATCAAGGTGAACCTGCCCAAAGCCAGCGCGTCGGTAAGCCTGGCCAAGCCACAGACCAAGGCGATCACCGTGTCGGATACGGGCCAGGTTTTTCTCGATGCCTTTCCCGTCAGCATGAGCGAACTGGAACAGCGCCTGCGCGAGCAGAAGGCGCTCACGCCCGACTTTCCGGTCATCGTGAAGGGCGACTCCAACGTGCAGTATCAGAAGGTCGTCGACGTGCTCGACCTGCTGCGCCGTCTCGAGCTCACGCAAGTCGGTCTCGTTACCGGCAAGCAGCCAGGCTGACGGGCGCGCCATGTTCGAGCCCGGTTATCCAGAGCGGACACGATGGCAGCGATGGCGCGGGCGCATCGCCGCCCTCGCGCTGCTGCTCGCGGCGGCATGGCTGATGTGGATGATGGCCGGCCACGAAGTAGGCGTGCGCCGCGCCGCGCCGCGCATCGCCACGATTACGCCGCTGCCGCCACCACCGCCACCGCCGAAGGAAAAGCCGCCGGAGCCCAAGAAAGTGGAGGAAGCCAAGCAGGACATTCCCAAGCCGGCCGAGCCGCTCAAACCGGTACAGGCGCCCAAGGCACCGGACCTCGCCAAGCAAATCACGATCAATGGCCCGGCCCAGGCCGGCAACGATGCGTTCAACATCGGCGCCGGTGAAGGCGGCGGCATGCTGGCGAGCGGCGGCACCGGCGTGGGCGGATCGTCTTACGAGCAATACCTGAGTTATGCGTTGCAAGAAGCCATCCAGCGCGACGATCGCACGCGTCGCCTCGTCTTCGACGTGCGCGTGAATCTGTGGCTGTCGCCCGATGGCGGCATCACGCGTGTGGAATTGATCAAGCCAAGCGGCACGCAAAGCACCGACCGCGCATTGCTCGAGGTGCTGCGCGGCGCGCGCATCGATACGCCGCCGCCGGCGAATTTGAGCATGCCGGTGCGTGTGGCCATGCGTGGCTATCGACCCGGTTGAGGTTTCAAGGACATTTATGGAGAACGTGATGAAGTCGCGAATCGCCGCAGCGCTGGGTTCCCACTCCTGCGCGCAGGAGTGGGCAGGATCAGGCGCCAGCCGACAGGTGAGGCAAGCGCTATCGCTGTCGCGTGCGCGCAGGACCATGCTGTGCATCGCTATCGGCGTGTTGCTGGGTGCACAGGGCGCTGGTGCATACGCACAAGACGCAGGCACTTCCGCCGCGTCACCGTCCACCAATGCCACCATCAACCTGATCCGCCTGATGGTCAAGAAAGGGCTGATCACGCAAGGCGAAGCCGATGGCCTGCTCAAGCAAGCCGACGATGAAGCCATGCAAGCACGCCAAGCCGCCGCGCCAGCCGCGGCCCCCGCGGACGGCGCGCAGCCGGGCGACGTGCGCGCGGTTTACGTGCCGCAGAACGTGCGCGATCAAATCCGCGATCAGGTCAAACAAGAGGTGATCGCACAAGCGAAGTCCGAGCACTGGGCCGAGCCCAATGCCTTGCCGGACTGGCTCGACCGCATCAGTTGGTTTGGCGATGTGCACGTGCGCGATGAATCCTGGTACTACAGCCACAACAACTCGCCCTACTTCATCGATTACGGCACGCTCAACCGCACCGGTCCGTACGACATCAACAGCCTGACCCAGGGCGTCACGCCGCCGATTTTCGATTCCACGCAAAATCGCTTGAATATGGTGCGCTTGCAGGCGCACATCGGCATGAACGTAAAACTGGGCGACACCGTTGCCGCGGGCGTGCGCATCGGTTCGGGCGGCGACAACAATCCCGTGTCCACGACGCAAACCCTGGGCGGCGGCCTGATCAAGAAAGACATCTGGCTGGATCAGGCATGGGTACGCTGGCAGCCGGCGTCGTCGTATTCGATTACGGCCGGCCGCATGCCGCCGCCGTTCATGGTCACCGACCTGATCTACTCCACCGAACTGAATTTCGACGGTGTCGCCACACATGGCGAACTGCCTTTCAGCGACGACCTGGGCGCGTTCGCCACGGCGGGTGGATTCCCGATTCAATACACCAGCACCGATGCGCCAGAGCAGGCATTCGGCGACGACAAAGCCAACAACGGAGACAAGTGGTTGTGGGCGGCCCAGCTGGGCTTCAAATGGCAATTCGCGAACGACGCGACATGGAAGGTGGCGCTGGCGTATTACTACTTCGACCACATGCAGGGCCAGCTTTCCGCGCCATGCGCCATCTATACGGGCATCGACTATTGCAGCACCGACAGCACCGCGCCTGACTACATGCAAAAGGGCAACACGGTGTTTCTGCTGCGCGACATCGTTCCGGATCCGTCCTCGCCCGATAACTACGCGCAGCCGCAATTCGTGGGGCTGTCCTACAACTATCACATCGCCGATCTGGTCAATAAGGTCGATTTCAAAATCGGCGAAACGCCGATGGAACTACAGGCCGAATACGAACGCAACATGGCCTATCACGAGCAAGCCGCCTTCGACCGCTATCCGGATGGCCTGGGCCAGCCAGTGAACAACTACCAGTCCGGCACCACGGCCGGCACCAACGGCCCGTACAAGAGTGGCCCGGTGGGCTGGCTGGTGCGCGGCATCCTCGGCACGCCGCAACCGATGGCCTTGAACGAATGGAACATCGCGCTCGGCTACAAGTACCTGCAGCCCGATGCGATGCTCGATGGCCTGACCGACCAGAACTTCCACCTCGGCGGCACCAATGCCAAGGGCTTCATCCTTACCGCCGATTACGGCATCGCACCGCGCACGTGGCTGTCGGCGCGTTACTACGGCGCCAAGCAGGTGTACGGACCACCGTTCACCATCGACGTGGTGCAGTTCGAAATCAGCACCAAATTTTGAGGCCGCAACCGATGAAACGCGCAGCGATAATCGCCGGGTTCCTCTGCATCGCGCTAAGCACCCATGCGCAAGCGCAGAGCTTGGAAGACCAATTGCGCTCCCAGCTTGCCGACACCCGCAGCCAGTTGCAGGATTTGCAAGGCCAGCAGGCGCAATGGCAAACGGAGAAGGCCACGCTGGAACAGGAACGCGACGCGGCCGTGAAAGAGGCCGATGCCGCCAAAGCGGCGCTCGGCAAAGACCGCTCCAGTGCATCGCAGGCCACCGCCGAGCTGGCCTCCGAACGGGCAACGCGCGAGCAGGCCCAGGCACAGATGCAGAGCCTGCAAAAGACCGTGGCCGACGCCACTGCGAAAGAACATGCGCAGCAACAGCACAGTGACGATCTGACCGCGCAACTGAATCAGGTGCAGGCACAGGTCGCCACCTGCACGGCCAGGAACCAGCAGCTCTACAGCATCGGCAACGAGATTCTGGATGCGTACAGTCACATGAGCATCGGCCGCGTCGTGGCCAGCCGCGAGCCGTTTGCGTCCACCGAGCGGGTAAAGCTGGATAATGCGGCCCAGGCGTATGGCGACCGGCTTTACCAGAGCCGTTACGACCCTCATATGCCCGCCAAAAAGCCCTGAATCCCGTGCATCGGCGTTCAATTTGGCGTAGGGTGCGGTTTGGTGCGCCGGCGTCGGCCTGCCACGCATCGATGCCGGAGGCTCGCATGCGTTCATCCCAACTTACTGAATCCAGAGATCCAAACTCATGCGAATGAATCGACCGCTGATAACGCTTGCAGCCATCACCCTGGCGGGTGCGCCGGGTCCTGCAGCGTTTGCCCAGTCCAGCAACAATGGTCCGCCGATGAGCGGCCCTGTCGTATCCGGCGTCTGCTTCCTGTCGCGCGAGGCCATCTTCGCCAATGCCAAGGTCGGCAAGGCCGCCACGGATCGCCTGAAACAGCTGGCTGCGCAGGCACAAAGTGACATCGATGCGGAGCGCAAGCCGCTCGATGCCGATGTGCAGAGCTACCGGTCGCAGGCGTCGTCGCTGACGGCCGATCAACGTCAATCGCGCGAGCAGGCGCTCTCGGAGCGCGTGCAGAAAGTGCAGGCAGACCAGACCTTGCGTGGGCGGGAACTGGAAGCCACGCGCGAAAAGGCCTTTAACCAAATCGCCCAGTACGCGCAGCCGGTGATCTCCGATGCGTATCGCAACAAGGGCTGCGGTGTCTTGCTGGATCGCAACATGGTGCTAGGCGGCAACATGACCAATGACCTGACGCCACTGGTGATTCAGGGTCTGGACGCGAAGGTCACGACCATTTCGTTCAACCTCGAGCAGCTTCCGGCCAGCAGCGGCGCACCGAACGGCACGTCCAGGTAATCCGCGCGTGAACGCATGCGCGTGATGCTACCGTCTGTCGTCGTGTTGCTGAGCATGGTGTCTCTGGCACATGCACAGGCCTCGGCGCAGGCGGTTGCATCGGTGCAAAGCGATGCAACATCCTGCGTCGACGTCAGCGTCAACGATCAGCGGTCATTGTCCTATGCCTGCCTGAATCAGCGCCTGGCGTCGGCCATTCAACCGACGCCGCCATCCCCCATACAGCTCGATGCCGTGGCGCACGCGCCCGGCAATCAGCAAGTCGGGCAATTCAATTTCTCGGCGTTCAGTCACCAAATGGGCAACAGCCTTGGCAAGTCGGTGATCCCGCAGCGCCCGCCGCCGGCAGCGGCACCGCCCTTGCTGGGTGTGCACTAATCTCTTATCGATGTGGCGGCGCTGGACCTTTAGGCCATCGGTATTTTAGACGTTGCTTCGCTGAGGCGAGCGCCCACCTGACGGATCGGCACCTATCCAACGCGCTAGCCTTTGCTTCGCGTGAAAACCCCGCGACATCCCCCATGAAATTTTGATGACACGGTTCAGTCCGTCATCCACGCAGCGGTCTACTTAGCCGAAGGCCTAGCGAAATTCGTTCAGGGGAAAAGCTTTGTGATCACACCGGTCGGTTCAGGCAAACCTTCCCGCTCCATGCGTACCGTAACGGCCAGGCATCCGCTGGCCTATGCCATTGCCTGTGTGCTTGCGATGGCGGGGATGTCGGCGCATGCCGGTACGACACAGGCGCTCAGTCAAGGATGGTTGGCGCAACAGGCGTCGAATCGGCCCGCTACGCCAGCGGTTGGCAGCTCGACCTCAGCGCTCAGCGGCATTACCGGTCAAACGCCGCAGCAACTGCTGCAAGAGCAACAGGTGCAGCAATCGCTGGCCAATCTGGCGCGCGCCGCGCAAGCGGTTGCAGCGCAAGTGGCCGCACAGCAATCGGCACAGCAGACCGCTCAACAACAGACATCGCCAGTGCCCAATGGTCTTGCGCCTGGCGGTCTGGTCGTGGCGCCGGGTGTGGCGGGCAATGCATCGTTATGGCAGAACGCGAGCGCGCCCGCGCAAACCACGTCCAACGGACAGACCACCGTCCAGATTACGCAGACGGCGCAAAAAGCCATCCTCTCCTGGAGCAGCTTCAACGTCGGTCGCACCACCACGCTGTATTTCAACCAAAGCGGTGGCAATCAGACCAATGGCAGCGCGAACAACTGGATCGTGCTCAATCGCGTGACCGACCCCAGCGGCGTGCCGAGCCAGATCTTTGGACAGATCAAAGCCGAAGGCACCGTCTATATTCTCAATCACAACGGCATCTTGTTTGGCGCAGGAAGCCAGGTGAATACGCAGTCGCTGCTGGCCAGTTCGCTGGATCTGTTCAGCAGCGATGTGAACGTAAGCAACAGCACGTTCCTCACCAGCGGCATCCAGGGCGGTGCGACGCAGGCGACACCATTCCTGGTCGATGGCGTGTTTACCGATGGCGCCAACCACAATGTCGTGGTGCAGCAGGGCGCATCCATGACGTCCGGTTCGCAAGGTTT
This sequence comes from Dyella monticola, assembly GCF_003363155.1. Taxonomy (GTDB): domain Bacteria; phylum Pseudomonadota; class Gammaproteobacteria; order Xanthomonadales; family Rhodanobacteraceae; genus Dyella_B; species Dyella_B monticola. Next base: position 242,389 of record NZ_QRBE01000005.1, read on the forward strand.
CATATTGCTGGCGGCGCCCAATGTATCCAATGCGGGCAGCATCGTTGCCGATGACGGCGAGGCCATTCTCGCGGCGGGCGTGCAGTTTTCCGATCTTTCCGCGGGCAAGCAGAATGCACCATTGAGCGTTCTGGACGAGCAGTCCTCTGCGACGACGTCGTATCCCGGTGGCACCGTCACCAACACTGGCCTGGTGCAAGCGCGTCGCGGGCAGGTGAGCATGCTCGGCTACAACGTGGATCAGGAAGGCGTGGCGCTGGCATCGACCAGCATCAGCTATCCGGGCAGCATCGATCTGAATGCGAGCGACGAAGGCCTGGGTGCCGGCGATTTTCTACGTGATGGCACGCTGACGCTCGGCCCCAATTCGGTGACGACCGTGCTGCCGGAAAAAGATGGCACGACGACCACCTCCACCGCGGCGGCTACGGCGGCGTTCACGCCAGGCAGCGTCAGCCTTACCGGCGGTACGGTCACCTTCGACGCGGGCTCGCTGGTGGAGGCGCCCAATGCGACATTGAATGTGCTGGCCAACGTCATCGCGGCTGAGGCGGTCAATGCCGGGCCGACTTATGGGCGTATCTATGTCGACAACGGCGCGGTCATCGACGTGTCGGGCCTGGCCGACGTCGAACTGCCGATGTCGGCCCTGCTGGTGACGATTCCGCGCATCGGCCAGAACGAGCTCGCCGACTCGCCGCTGCTGCGCAACAGTTTTTTGTACACGCAGCCAAACCTGGTGGTGGACAGCACGCAAAGCGGCGTGACCGCGGATGGTTTAAGTTGGGTGGGCAGCCCCATCTTGAACGTATCCGGTTACGTGCAGGACATTCCGCGCGACATCACGCAAATGATGACGAACGGTGGCAGCATCACCTTCAACGGCAATCAGGTGATCGTGCGCAGTGGCGCGCAGATCAACCTTGATGGTGGTTACATCGCGTATCAGGCCGGCTGGATCACCACGCCCAACCTGGTTGCCGCGAACGGTCGGATCTACAACATCGCCGACGCCGATCCCAATCAGGTTTACGTCGGTTTTGCCGGCGATTACGAGGTGGCCGACAATCGCTGGGGCGTTACGTCCAACTACAGCAATCCGCTGTTGGCCGGGGCTACGCGCTGGGACACCGGTTTCGCGGTGGGCGGCAACGCCGGCACGCTGACGATTGGCGCAGGTACGTTCGCACTGGATGGCGAGGTCACGGCGAAGGCGTTTCCAGGACGCAACCAGGTTGCGAACGGCACGCAGCCAAGCGGCGGCACGCTGAGCATTCCTGCCGGTGTGCTGCAGCAATCGGTGCCGACGATCGAGCAGATCGATCCGCAATTTCAGGCGTCCACGCCATGGCAAACCGTACAGAATACGGAAGGCGGCAGCGCCGGTACGCAACTGTCGGCGGACCTGGTGCAGCAGGGTGGTTTCAGTTCGCTCAGTGTGACCAATCCAAGCGATATTCAGGAGACATCGGGCACGGTGCTGAGCGTGCTTCCGGGCGGATCGATCCAGTTGACGGCGCCGCACATCGACGTGCAGGGTCAATTGAGTGCGCCGTCGGGCTCGATCACGCTAACGTCGACAGGGCAGCCCGGTTCCAGCCAGCTTGCCAACGCGATTATCGTCGGCGATGACGCGGTGCTGAGTGCGCGCGGATTGTGGGTCAACGATACAGGTCTTCCTGCCGACAATTATGTCGGCGATCGGTATATCAACGGCGGCAGCATCAGCTTGATCACCGATCAAACGGAACCGCCGAACGGCGGAGCCGATCAGACAGGATCCATCCTGCTGCAGCCAGGCAGTTTGCTGGACGTTTCCAGCGGCGGGTACGTCAATGGCAGTGGCGTGCTGCAGTTGACCAACGGTATTCCCGACGGCAGCGGCGGCAATATCAGTCTGGTCACTTATGCTGCCTCGGGCAATTATCAATTCTACGGCGGCACGTCGGGATTGACGCCGCCACCCAAGTCGATCGAGACCGCATCGATCCAGCTGGGTGGTACGTTGCGTGCATACGGTTTCAGCGGCGGCGGCACACTCGCGCTGCAAGCCGCGGATATCCAGATCGGAGGAAATCCAGCGAATCTTGCTTTGAGCAATGGCTTGTATCTACAGCCATCCTTCTTCGCGGGGCAAGGTTTCGACACGTACGCATTGACATCCATCACGGACGCCAACATCGCGCCAGGCACCACGCTGCGCATCAGCAATGACAATCTGCTGCCGAATGAACCTGCTTTGCTTGCCGCGCCCACCGGCACGGACATCTACGGCATAAGTCAGGTAACGGACAGCAGCTACATTGGCATAGGGCAGCTCGCTCCCTATCTGCGCTACGTGTCGCAGACGTCCAGTGGCGCGGGTTTCTCTTTGAGCGCGGGTTCTTATCTGGATTGGCTGGCGACACCTGGCGTTTATTCCGACGGTCCCATCAAGTATCCCGGCGTCACCGGCTCGGTAACCCTGGGCGCGGGCGCGACCATTGCTGCCGATGCAGGCGCCACGGTCACGCTGGCGGGTACGCAATCGACGATCGTGGACGGAGCCATCGACGCACCCGGCGGTACGATCAACGTCAAGACCAATGCGTTGAACTCCAATATCACGCCCGTGGCGATTTCGCAGGTATGGCTGGGGTCGGGCGCGAATTTGAATGTGGCAGGTGTTTCGCTGATCGATCCGCTTGCCGCTGCCGCACCGGGTCCTGCGGTGGGGCTGGGTGTGTCCTCACGGTTTACGCCTTATACCGGTACGGTGCTCAATGGCGGCACCGTCAATATGTTGTCCACCGGCTACCTGCTCACGGCACAGGGCAGCCTCATCAATGCCTCCGGTAGCGCCGATGTCTATGATCTTCCCAGCACCGCCGCAGGCATGTCGGGAACGGAAGCGGCGTATGTGCCCACACCGGTCTGGAGCAATGGCGGCAGCATTGTGTTTTCCGCGGCCGCGGGTCTTTACGCAGATGGCAACCTGCTTGCGGCGGCAGGTAGCGCTAGCGCCGAAGGAGGAAACCTTCGCATCGAGGGATTTGCAAATACCTTCTCTGTAGATCCCGTCGCCACCGCCATCATCCTGCAGCAATCAGGCTCACTGATACCTGCCGGCTTGCAGCCAGGTGGCATGGTGGAGCCCGGTGGTGGTTCGGGCGTATTACATTTTGCGTTGGATCGTTTGCATGGCTCGGGTATTACCAGCTTGGCCCTCGGCTCGGACCCGACGACCACCGTTTTCGGGTATTACCCGATACCCGTGGGCTTTGCCGGCAACATCGATCTATCGCTCGGGAAAAGCCTGTCCATCTATGCGCAAAGCCTGATCGCGTTGCCGGCCGGCAGTACCGCGTTGCCGTCCAATGCCAGCAACACGTATATCCAGGGCAACGGCACGGTGCACATCACCGCCCCGTATGTGGAAATCATTGGCGCACAATCACCGCAGCCCGTAGCCGGCGACGGTACCTTGCTGGTCAACGCCGGCTTTATCGACCTTGGTGATCAAATCAACCTCGAGGGTTGGGCGAACGCCACGTTTAGCTCGAGCAGTGATCTGCGTTTCTATGCGCCACCGAATCTCGAATATTCGAGCAGCAGCACCACACCCTTCACCGGCACATTGTTCACCACCGGCAACCTCTCGCTGCAGGCCGCGCAGATCTACCCGATGAGCAATTACCCGTTTGCGGTCATTGCCAATCCGTCGGGATTGGACGACCCGCAAGGCAAGGCGTGGTCGACCACGCTGACCATCCTGGGTAACGGCGCCAGCACGGCACCGCTGTCGGCGGGAGGCACGCTGTTGCTGGATGCCGATACGATCGACCAGGACGGCACCGTGCGTGCGCCGTCCGGCACGCTGATCATCGGCGTGAGCGATACGGCATCGACCGCCAGTGCGCTGAACACGTCGAGCAGCTATCTGGTCAAGACGCAAAACGTGCAACTGGGTAGCGGCAGCATCACCTCGGTGTCGCTGGATGGCGAAGTGGTGCCGTTCGGTTCCACGGTCGATGGTGAGGAGTGGAGTTATAACGGCGATCCCTACGCCACCACGCCGCAGTTGGGCGCGCCGCCGAGCAAGAACATCACCATCGCGGGCGCGAATGTTTCGCTGGATAGCGGCGCTACGATCGATATAAGCGGTGGCGGCGACTTGCAGGCATCCGAATGGGTACCCGGCACTGGCGGCACGCGCGACGTACTGTCCCAGTACGAAACCAGTTATGCGACCAGCGCCAGCGGCACACAGGTGCCGCAGTACAGCGACGGACGCGCGATCTACGCGATCATTCCCGGCTACGCGGCGCCGGTGGCCGCACAAGATGCGGCGCTGGAAAATGGCGCGGGTACGGGGCCGGCAGCGGGGCAGTCGGTGTATCTGTCCGGCATGCCGGGCTTGCCGGCCGGTTATTACGTGCTGCTGCCGGCGAAGTACGCCACGCTGCCGGGCGCTTATCGCGTCGTGCAGGACACCGGCTCGCAAGATGCCGTGCTCGGCCAGAACGCCGTGCTGCCCGATGGCACCCTGAGCGTCACCGGCTATTTCGGCAATGCGTTGGATGGCGCGCACAATGCGCGCACGACCACCTTTCTGGTGCAGTCCAGCTCGGTATGGCAGCAGTATTCGCAATATCAATTCAGCAACGCCAATACCTATTTCGCCAACCAGGCCAGCCAGGCCGGCACAGTCGCGCCAGCGCTGCCCATGGACGCCGGGCACCTGATACTCAGCGCCACGCAGCAGTTGCAATTGAGTGCGAGCTTGCTCGGCGCTCCGGCCAGTGGCGGTCGTGGCTCGTTGGTGGATATTGCGGCTCAATACATCCAGGTGACGAGTCCGGATTCGACGCCACTGGCAGGCTATTTGCAGATCTCCGCCGATTCGTTGTCCTCGTTCGATGCGGGTAGCTTGCTGCTCGGCGGTACGCGTCAACTCGATAGCGATGGCTACCAGGTGACAAGCGTGGCCGACAGCGTGGTGCTGTCCAACGACAGCGCGCATCCACTGCAAGGGCCGGAAATACTGTTGGTGACCGATGGCAACACGGGCGCGCAAGGCATCGTGCTGCAATCGGGCAGCACGTTGTTGGCCAGCGGAAGCGGTTCATCCGACACCACGCCGTTGATCTTCGGCAGCGACGCCAGCACCAGTTCCAGCGGATCGAGCGCGCCTGCCGTGAGCGGCGATGGCGCATTGTTGCGCGTATCGCAGAACGGCATGGTGGATGTCACGCGCAACGATGTCACATCGAGCGCTGCCGCCGGCGACCTCACCATCGACGCTGGCGCGACAGTGCAAGGCGGCCATTCGCTGGTCATGGATACCACCGGTTCCACTTCGGTCAGCCCGTCGGCCGTATTCACTGCGCAGGACATTCTCGCCAACGCCAATCAGATCACCTTCGTCGGCAGCGATGGCGCCACCACCAACGCCGGTGGCCTGATCATCGGGCCGGGCACGCTCAATTTGCTGAGCGGTGCGCAGCAGGTGACGCTGAACAGCCGTGGCACGATCGATTTCCTTGGCAATGTGTCGATTGATTTGCCGCAAGCGTTGAACCTCAATGCCGATGCGTTCGCCAGCGATGGCGGCCAGGTCAGCATCACGGCCGGCACGCTTGGTTTGGGCAACAGCCTTGGCACCGGCGCGAGCACACCGGTTGCCGGCAGCGGACAACTCAGTTTGAACGCGGGCGAGCTGGACTTCACCAGCGGCCATAGCGCGCTGCAGGGTTTTGGCACCGTCAGCGCGACCGCAAGCCAAGGCATGGCCGGCGAAGGAAGCGGCAGTCTCGATTTCGGTGCAGCGAATGTCAGTTTGAACACGCCGGTATGGCTGGCACAAAGCGGCGCAAACACCACCTTGACGACCACCGGCGTCTTCGACGTGAACAGCGCAGCCGGCACGCCGTTGCAAAACAACGCAATCGGCGGTGCATTGAGCCTTACTGGCGGATCGCTCACCGTCGCTACGTCCGTGGACGCATCGGCCGGTAATCTGAGCCTGGAAGCGACTGGCGGCAATCTCACCATCGCCAGCGGCGCGAGTTTGAATACCGCCGGTGTCAACAAGACCTTCTACGACACCACCACGTATGCAGCGGGCGGCAATCTCAAACTGGTTTCCGATCAGGGATCGGTCGTCGTGCAACAAGGCGCGACAGTGGATTTTGCCGGCGCACCGTTGGGCGGCACCGCGGGTGGCCTCACCATCCAGGCAGCCGGCCAGGCCACGCTCGATGGCCGTTTCGAAGGGCAGGCAGCGAGCGGTTATCAAGGCGGCTACTTCACGCTCAGCAGCGATGGCGCGCTCGACCTGGATCAGCTTGGGCAACTTACCACCAACGCCGGAACCACCGGCGGCATCTCCATTTCCAGCGGCGCCGGCAACCTGGTGCTGTCAGCGGGACAGACACTGAACGCGCAGGATGTTTATCTGGCGGCCAACGGTGGCACAGGCACGGTCAATGGCGCCAACGGCGTGGTTGAGATCGATGGCACCGTCAATGTATCGGGTGCAGCCGCCGGCGAAATCGAGCTTTATGGCCGCAATGGTGTCACCTTGAACGGCCGTTTGTTGGCGATCAGCAGCGTCCCTGAGCAGCGCGGCGGTATCGTCGAGATAGGCACCACTGGCACCAGCGACGGCAGCCTCAACACGCAATACGGCTATGAAAATGTGCAGCCGGGCAGTGCAGGCGTGATCCAGTTTGGGCCGAACGCATCGATCAATGTGTCCGGCGGCTCACCCGGCGCCGGTGGCATCGTAAGCCTGCGCGCACCGTTGCTCGCCAATGGCGATGTGCCGATCATTTTCAGCGGTACGCCTGCCATCATCGGCGCGAGCCGCGTGACCATCGAGCCGTATGCGGTGTGGAGTACTGCAGATAATGCCAGCGATCTCACCAAACACTTCGATGGACTGATCGATCCGGACGGCTGGTATCAATACGCCGCCGATGGTTCGGTACAAATGGTCCCTGGTACCTGGACGGATGCCTCCGGCAACGCGCTACCCGCACCGACCGATGCGACAACGCTGCAACAGTATCTGAGCCAGGACTATTTCACGCCCACGACCGCCAACGCGGCGCATCAGACGTTTTACGGTTACGTCAACGGCGATCCTTCACAAGGCGCCGGTACGTTGATGAGTTATGTGGAGCAGCCCGGTTACACCTTCGGCAGTCGCTTCGCCGGCATCTCCAATGCGCAGATACAACCGGGCATTGAGCTGATCAATCCGGAAGCGAACGTCAACGGCGGCGATATTTCGGTACTCACCAACTGGAATCTTGGTGCGGGCACCACCGATGCCAGCGGTGCCATTCATTTGGCTTATCGTTACGGCGCAACCGCGGCGTCTGCATCGGGTGAGGCGCCGATCCTTACCATCGCGGCTTTGCATAGCGTCATTATCGACGCCAGCATTACGGACGGCTTCTACCAGCAAAATGACGGCGCAACGATTTCCGCGCCTGCCGCGGTCGTGTCAGGAGGCGCGGGCCAGCTTTATGCCAACGCGCTGGCTGCCTACAACAACGTCTTCAACTACCTGGAAAACGGAGCGTTCTATAGCGGCGATCAACTATGGGATCTCGGCAGTCCCGATTCCATCGGTTACTTCACCGTCAATGGTTACGTTTATCTCGACCAGATCCAGGACCCGTATTACCAGGCCATCCAGGCGCCTTTGGCTAACCAGTCGGCAGCCTACTATCAGAATTACATGGGCTACATCAATGAAATCGGAGTAGGCACCAACTGGTCGCTCGCGTTCAATTACGGAGACCTCGCCAGCTACCTACCTTACGCGCCCACCCAACGGGTTGCTCCCAATCCAGGGAGCTATGTGCAATACAGCAGCTACGTCACGGCCTACTACAATTGGTTGACTGCCAACTTCAGCAACACCAATGCGTATACCGAAACACCCTCCCCGCTTTTGCAGCCATTGGCTTCGGAAGCGGCGAGCAATTACACCAACTATTCTTCGGATTATCAGACCTACCTCAGCGGCTTCACCAACTACTACACCTACGTATCTACGGAAGTGGGCAGTGTTTATAGCGGTGGCTCGCAACTGTTCTATGCACCATACATGCCGTACGCAACGCCGTTGCAGGCGGCAGGAGGCACGGCAGACAACTCTCCCTCCAATATGCCGAGCCTTGGCAACCCGGTTTCACTCGCCTCAGCCACGCTATTGGGCGGCTCGAGCACGACGTATCGATTCGTCGCCGGCGCGAATTTCACGGCCGTAGATCCGCTCTCGGTGACCAACACCGATACCGGCAATGTCACGCTGGATGGCAATTTCAGTGTGCAGTACACCGCTATGGGCGGCAACGGCAAGACGCTGGAGCTACCTACAACGATACGCACCGGCACTGGTTCGATCGATATCGCTGCTTCTGGCGATATCGACTGGCTGGACCAGACTGCGCCAGCGACGGTCTATACCGCGGGCGCCCCGGCCGCGGGTACCGCGGCGGGAACGCAGGTGGCCGTATCCAACGCCGCTGTCGGTTCGAACGCGGCTGGCGCAACCGGCCAAGAGGCAGATGCCTTAGTAACGGGGCTGGTCAACCCGAACAACGCCGGCGATATCGTGCTCAGCGCCAAGGGCAATATCACTGGTATCGAGCAGATGTACGACACCAGCGGCAGTGTCACCGGTGTGGCCGGCACGTATGACGGTCAGCTCTGGTCGCAGTGGATGCAAACGGGCAACGCGGTCAACGGCTCGAGTTCGTCGATCAATTTCGCCAATTTCGATCAGGGGGTGATGAGCGTCGGCGGCAACGTCACCGTGACTGCCGGGGGAAATATCAGCGATCTATCCGTATCATTGCCGACCACCTGGTATGTGAATCCAGGCGGCACGTCGATCACCACCGTAGGTGGCGGCAATCTCGCAGTGATGGCCGGTGGAAATATTCTCAGCGGCAGCTATTTCGTGGCCAAGGGCGAGGGCAGCCTGGTGGCGGGCGGACAGATTGGCTCGGATTTCACCTTCAACAGTGCGCTGTCCCCAACCGACCCGGTCACGACACCCGTTGCGACGATCCTGGGCGCGCAAGACACCCAATGGCAGGTGTCTGCCAGCGGCGGCGTCAATCTCGGTGGCGTCTACGACCCCTCGTATGGATACGGATACACGTTGTCCCCGTCGGGCCATATGGATGGTCAGAGTTACAGCACGTCCTCCGCATTGAACGTTACCGCCGGCAGCGGCGACGTCAGCCTGGGAAGTTTGAGCGCGCCGGCGCAGCTGTTCGGCTACGTTCCGGGTGCCATCCTGCCGGCCAGCGTCAATCTTGCCGCGCTCAATGGCAACGTCAACATATTGAGCGCGGGTGGTTTGTATCCCTCGGCCACCGGCGAACTTTCCGTGCTTGCCGCAGACTCGGTGACCTTTGCGCAGCTCAACGACTCGCTGGAAAATCAGGGCGGCCAGTTTGGGAAAAGTTTTGGCTTGATCGATGCATCCCAAGCGCTGTTGCCTTCACCGCTTTCACCTTACGGGGGTCTGGACAGCAGTGAATACGCGCAGTTGTTTATCACCAGCTACATGGACAACGGCATAAGTCCGGCGAACAGCTTCGTACCGTCAGTAGTGCACCAACCCTCGTCGCTGCATGCGAACGACAACGATCCTGTGCGTATCTACGCCCTCTCCGGAAACATCGTCGATGGCGTGAATGCACCCAATGGCATTTCGATCCAGCAGTTGATTCTGGAACCGGACAAACCCGCGCTGATTTACGCGGGAGGCGATATCGTCAACCTGTCACTGATCGGTCAGCAGGTGCATGATTCGGATATCACGCGTATCGCGGCCGGTGGCGACATCTACGATACGCAATACGCGCCGCTTACCGTGGCCAACTTTACGCCGGCCGGTTACGACTACCAGTTGACGCCATCGATCCTGTTGGGCGGCGTGGGCAACCTGCTGATTTCAGCCGGCCGCAATATCGGTCCGCTGACCAACGAGCAGGACTTGGCGAACTATGGCGGCACGTCCAGCGGCGCGCAGCAAACGGGTATCGAGACCGTTGGTAACCTGATCAACCCTTATCTGCCGCACGATGGCGCCAATATCGATGTGCTGTACGGTGTCGCCCCAGGCATCACCACCAGCACCTTCCTTTCGCAATATGCGCTGAGCAATCCCAACGGTGTCGATGGCTTCGGCAGCCTGATGCCGGACCTGGTCACCTTCATGCAGCAGTGGCAGGAAGGTCAGGCGATCGACACCGGATTCCAGCAAAATCAGACAACCGTGGTGCTGACGCCCCAGCAAGCACAAAGCGCGTTCCAGCAACTGCCGTCCTATGCGCAGGAACTGTTCGCGCAGCAGGAATTCTTCAAGCTGCTTGCGCAAGTGGACAGCGACTACAACGACCCATCCAGCCCGTACTACCACCAGTACGCCCGCGGTTACGCCGCGATCGAAAGCCTGTTCCCGTCATCGCTGGGCTATACGAACAATGGCAGCGGTGCGGGTGGCGTGAATGGCGAGGCGAACACGGTCGACACGGGCGATCTGGACATCCGCAGTTCCACCATCCAGACCCAGCAGGGCGGCAACATCAGCATCCTCGGGCCCGGCGGACAGGCGCTGGTCGGCAGTGTCGACGCACCGCAGGTCATCACCAACGGCCAGGGCAATGTCATTGCCGGGCCGAACAGCATGGGCATTCTGACGCTGGAGCAAGGCAGCATCGACATCTTCACCGATCGCAGCGTGCTGCTCGCGCAAAGCCGCATTTTCACCGAGCAGGGCGGCGACATGGTGATCTGGAGTTCCAACGGCGACATCAACGCCGGGCAGGGCGCGAAAACCACTGACGTACTGCCGGCGCCGACGTATATCTGCACACCGGATGCCTATTGCATCGTCGACGCGCGCGGCGAAGTGAGCGGCGCGGGCATTGCCACGCTGCAAACGATTCCCGGCGCGGCGCGCGGCAGCGTCTACCTGGTCGCACCGCGCGGCACCGTCGATGCGGGCGATGCCGGCATTCGCGTGTCCGGCAACCTGGTGGTGGCCGCCGCACAAGTGGCCAATGCCGACAATATCCAGGTACAAGGCCAGAAGATCGGCGTGCCGGTGGCACAGTCGGTGAACGTCGGTGCGCTCACGACCGCCGCTGCCGCAGCGGGTGCGGTGAGCAAGGTGGCGCAAGACATGGCCAACCAGCAGCAGAACGATGCACTTGGCAAACAGCCGTCGATCATCTCCGTGCAAGTACTCGGCTTCGGCGACAGCAGCACGAGCATCCAAGGCAACGGCAGCGGTTACGACCCGAACAGCCCCGTGCAAATACTCGGCGCCGGACCGCTCAGCGAAGCGCGCAAGCGCGCGCTGACGGATGCCGAACGCAGACAACTGAGCGAATAACGACTCAATCGATATCCAGCGCAGAACTGGAAAACAGCAAAGGCCGGTAGGGCAGGCGCCGGCCTGAGATCTACAACATGAATCGAACATCCTCCTTGCGGAATGCATCCCAGGGACAGGCCGGTTTTTTTTCCGATGAAGGCCAGAACAAGGGATTGAGGCGAATCACGGTGAATCAGGGTGCGCTTGTCGAGACATTGATCCAGCTTTCCAACTTCCGTCATTACGCCATGGCCGAGTCGCTGCTGACGGGCTGCACGCGCGAGCAACTGCAGGCGTTGTTCGATGTCGCCGAACGCGCATTCAGCAGGCGGCTTATTTACTCGCTCGAAAAGCAGTTCAAGAAAACCGGCGATTCAGCCAATAAAATCAAAGGCGTATTGCTCGCCGAGCTGATGAAAATCTTGAACGCATGGTGCAAGGAAGGGCATCGCAGCGCCGTTCGGTCAGTGCTGATGGAGTTGCATGCGGGCGAAGTCGTTGCGCTCGGGCGCATGCCGGACCTGGACCGCGAAGTGCAATCCATGTTGCACGAATATGGTTTGCCCTATGCCGTTTCACCGTGCAGGGCGGACGACTCGTTCTGCGAAGAACTGTCATGAGCGAGCGATCAGGCGAAATCCACCAGGGCTGTAACTAAGCGACGCAAAAGCACGAAGCTGCATCTTCTCCTCGGCGTCATTCCGGCGCAGGCCAGAATCCATCGCGCACGAAGACGTAGATTCCGGCTTGTGCCGGAATGGCTTGCGCGCGGGGTGAAGCTCTCCGGGCAATTATTCCGGCAGGTAAGACTTTTTGATAGAAATGCGTCGAAGAAATAAAAAGTGTCTTAAAAATTGAATTCAATGAGGATAAAAACTTTCTTTATATGAATTCAAATGCAGAGATAGCGTGAAAATACTCCGCAAAAATGCATGGGATATCTCGCGATGTGCTTTGCTTCACACATCGTTACAGCGCATCAAAATATGACGTTAAATATTATTTCAATGCGTCGTTTCTGTAATTGCTCTGGCATATTCAAGGACTCCAATACTTAATTGCATCGTCATTGCGCAGGCGTAAAAAAACTCGCGCCTCCAATCCCGGAGGTAAAACGCGCAATGGGGATACATCATGAATCACGGACTTCTCAAGGCTAAGCTCGCGGTCGGTGCGCTGGCGCTGGCCGTGGCAACCCTGTCGCACGCCAGTGCCACCACACTGGTGGTCGGCGGTGCGACGCTTCCGGCGATCGGCTATGTCGGTACAGGTGCACAAACGAGCACGCAGGTCTTCCCGGCGGGAACGGGCTCCCTGATTGCTGTTTACAGCGCGATCCGCGGTAACCCGACGGTTTCCTACTGCCAGACCGGCAGCGGCGCAGGCAAGGACATCCTCGCCGGCGTAACCATTGCCAAGAGCCCTGGCCCCGGCAATAACGTCTACAACGTGCAGTACACCTGCCCGTCGGTAGCCAACGGCAATGATACGGACAATGGCTTTGGCGCCGACGCCACCGGCGTGGGCCGTTCCGATCTGACCACGCCCAGCGCGGCCTATGCCGATTCGCCGATGGCGTCCTCGGACGTCACCAACTATCAGAGTATCCATGGCAGCAGCGCATTCCCGGTGGAGTTTCCGGCCGTTGCCGGTGCCATCGTGGTCGGCATGAACATGAAGACCACCGACGGTGTGGTGCTCGACCACACCAATACCAGCTTCACCGATGCACAGTTGTGCAGCATCTTTTCCGGTGCGGTGACCAACTGGGACGATCCTACGCTGGCCAGCGCGTTCTCGCTGAAGTCGGGTGACTCCATTCCCTCCACGACGATCGCCGTGCAATACCGCTCCGATGGCAGCGGCACCTCCTTCAGCTTCACCAACCACCTGACCGCTGTGTGCCCTGCCAACGCTGCAGGCGACCATTTCCTGACCAACCAGACCTTTACCACCGCAGTGTCTCAGTTCTTCACCACGCTGCCGGCCAGCTGGACCGGTTCCAGCGGCAATCCGGCCGTGACCAAGGCGATTGCCGCGACGGCCGGCAGCATCGGCTACGCGGAAATGGCCAACTCGCTGCAGGCGGGCATTGGTTTTGCCAAGGTCAACGGCATCGATCCAAACACGTTCCCCGGCACCACGGCCAGCCCCACCGCCAACACGTTTGCGCTGCCCACCAGCTCCGTGGTGGATAACGAAGTCATCCAGTCCAATGTGTATGGCACGCAAGGCCAGCCGACGCTCACCACCATTTCGGGTGCGCCGAGCAATGAGTGCATCGAGCTGGTCGATCCGAACAGCTACGCCAATCTCGGCGGCGGCATCTACCCGATCTTTGCCGTTTCCTACGAGGTCGGCAATGCGGCAGGCAATCCCTCAGGCGATCTGTCGAACATCAAGAGCTTGTTGGGCGCGCCTTTCAACTCGACGATCACCGGCAGCGCGAGCTTGACCCAGTACGGTCAGGGCAAAGGCCTGGCACTGCTGAGCACCGCCAACACCGGCGTTCCGACCACCACCATCATCAGCGGTTGCGAGACTGACTGATCGGTTCTTAGCGCAGCACACGAAGGAGGGAGCCCATGCCCCCTCCTTTTTTTGGTGAACCGGTCGGGTTGTTTCCGGGGCGTTGTGTGACGCATTTTTCTGCAGCATGCAGAGAAAGGGAGGGGATGCAGCCCCTCCCATTTTTTTGCGGGTGACTACTTGGAAATCAACAGCAGTAACGATTGCCCGCACTGGCTGTAGGTGGCGCCGCCACCGCCGATCAAGGTTTCGTTGCCTGGCGTGACGAACGTATTGGGACCATCGTTCCAATCGCAGGTATCGGTGACGCGGTACCAGTTGGTGCCGGTGGGTGGCGGCGGCAGGGTGAAGGTGACACTGCCGGACCATCCGTTGTAGGCGATGTACATCGAATTGCTGTCGCCGAACGACGAGCCGTTCACCGTGTAGGCGATGGAGTAGTTGCTGGTGTTGTTCCAGTAGCTGCTGGTGGCCACTGCGCCACTGGGTTCGTACCACACCACCTGGCTGGACGTGTACCACGTCGCCGGACGCAATGCGGGGTGCGCCTCGCGGAACGCGATCAAACGCTGCGCGAAGTTGTAGAAGTTGGACTGGTCGGTGGTCCAGGTGTAGTTCAACCAGTTCGCGGTGGAGTCGAGGTTGTAGGCGTTGTTGTTGCATTGGAGTGTGCGCAGGTATTCGTCGCCGCCCTGCATGATGGGCGTGCCGGCCGACAACATCACGAAGGCCAGACCCGTGCGTGCCGCGCGGCGTTGATCGACGGCCGTACCGGTGCCGGCGGACATGCCCTGGTCCCAGCTGTAGTTGGTGCTGGTGCCGCCATCGGAGGGGCCATAAGGCCATGCCTGGTCATTGTTGGAGCCGTTGCAGGAATAGACGTCCTTGAGCGTCATGCCGTCGTGGATGTCGATGAGATTGGTGGAGTTCCACGGTGAGCGTCCGCTGGCCTGGAACAGATTGGACGAACCGGAGAAATCATTCGCATCCTGCGTGATGTAGATCGTCATGTTGCCCAGTTCGTTCTGCGCCTGGCGCATGCTGTCGCGGAATTCGCCATTCCATTCGGACCAACCCTTCGGAAAACCGCCCAGCTGATAGGAGTTGCCGCCGATCGCCCACGGTTCGGCATAAAGATCCAATCCGCTGCCGCCTGCGGCCGGACGCACCGTGAATTCACGCAGGATGCGATTGATGGCGACGTTGGAATCGGACGCATCGAAGTTGTAACCGCCGTTGGGGCAATTGGGTGCGGCCGATTCGTATGCACCGTTCAAGCAGCTGTTGCCAAGCACGGACGCCAGGTCGAAGCGGAAACCATCCACACCCATCGTGTTGGTCCAATAGGCCAGCGAATCGACGATCAGGTTCTGCGCGACGGTGTTGTAGGTGTTGTAGTTCGCGCCGATGCCGGTATTGTCATAGAAATACTGATTGGTGGAATCGAGCTCGTAGTAGGTGGAATTATCCAGTCCGCGCCACGAATATTCGGTAGCGGTGGTGGGATCGGTGCTGCTCCAAGTGCCGCCTTCGGCGGTGTGGTTGTACACCACGTCCATGTACACCTTGATGCCTGCGTTGTGGAACGCCTGCACCATCGCCTGGAATTCAGCGGTCGGGCCGCCGGGTGCCTTGTTGTAGGCGTAACGGCGATCGGGTGCGAAGTAATCTTCGGTCATGTAGCCCCAGTAGTTCTGGTCGGCATCCGAATCGGGGATCACATCGTTTTCGTCGTTCTGCGTTTCTTGCACCGGCAGAAATTCCACCGCCGTCACACCCAGGCTCGCCAGGTAACTGGCTTTCAAGCCCGCACCGTAATATGTGCCCTGGTATTGCGTGGGAATGCTCGGGTCCTGCTTGGTGAGGCCGCGCACGTTCACTTCGTAGATCACATCGTCTTTCTGTGCGCGCGTGGGTTTGGTGCCAGTGCTTTGTCCACTGGCCGCCAGCACGATGCCCTTGGGTGCGTAGGGGCCGCTGTCAATCAGGCGATAAGCCACGCCGAAGGAGGCATCGACCGCTCCGCCGGTGGCGAAGATATCGGCATTCTGGTTGTTTGCGTTGAGCGGGTCCTGGCTGATTTCGAGCGCGTAGGGATCGAGCAGAAGCTTGTTCGGATCGAAGCGGTCACCCGCACTGTCGACATCGGAGATGAATCCGGCTGACGAACCCTTAGTCCAGCTCGCGTTGTATGGCCAGTTCGGGCCCCACGCGCGATAGCCGTAATACACAGAGCCGGTGATGCCTGCCGTTTTAAGGGACGACACCGGCACGACCGCCTGCCAGATGCCGCTGCCTTCGTTGGTCATCACGGCGGTGGTCGATTCCTGCGCGCCATAGCCGCTGGCGTAGAGGTACAGCACCATGCGCGTGGCGTGCGCAGAATAGACACGAAACGTGATCTGGGTTTGCGACGCGTTGTAACTCGCGCCTAGGCTCATGCTGTCGATCGCTGCATGCGCGGGCATTGCCGGAATCGCCGCGAGACCGGCGCATGCCAGCAACATGGCAAGAATGGTCGAACACTTCATACGGGGCATGCCTCCTGCTTTGTGGATAGAGGTTCTTGCGCGTTCCCTTAAAGTGCATGCAGGTGCAAAGCCTGCGTTGCCGCAGTCTGCCGAAGGCCGAATCGATCTCCCCATCGATTGCGCGATGCTGCTGACGCGTTATTTGGCTGGGCGGTAGCTGGTGCGGCGGATGGTAGGAAGCATCGCGGTGCAGCAACCAGGGCATGCATACGTATTCAACGGTTGCATGCATACGTATTCATGGCGCGTCTTCACATGACGCACACGCATTTGTGCTTGGCCAAAACAAAACCGCCGCGATGTGGATCGCGGCGGTTAGTCAATGCAATGCGTCAGTCGTGCATCACCAGGGTGCGGCGACCAGCGAAATCGGTTCCCAGAACACGGCGGCTTTGGCGGCATGCGTATCGGCGGCGGCGATCGCTTCGGGATGATGTGCCGGCGCGGTCCAGCCGGAGGAGCGCAGCACAGCGATCGCTACCATGAGGTCGCCACGCAATTGGGGAATGGCCTCGTGCGTCAGATCCTTCAACGAGAGGTTGGAGGCGTTGAGCCTTACGGCTTCATACGCGGAGATGGCGCGGCAATGACTGCGCACCAGCGCGCTGGTGAATGTCTTGTCGAATGCATCGCCATTCAATGCTTGCAGGCGATCCATCGTCGGATCGTCGCCGGCCATCGGTGTGCCGGCCGCGCGCTGGTTCGGCATGAGTTGCGCCATGCGTGCGTTCAGTGCCGTGCGCTCCTGAACGATCGTAGTGGCGAGCTGGAGCACACGCGGGTTGATGGACTTGGCGATCGCCAGTTTCGCCAGCGCGATTTGACTGGCGTTGTCGGACATGGCGCGTTCAAGGAATGCTTGTTCGTCACTGTTTAGTGGCGAGTTGCCGTTGTCGGCGGCTTGCGCAAGCCCCGCCCCCAGCACCAGCCACATAAGCACGAGCGAGAGAGGGACCAACCGGGAGAACCTTGCACCGTACATACGACCGCCTACCGATGGCAGAGCCAGAGCGCTCCGACAACGCCAATGTGACTGGAAGAAGGTTCAAAGTTCGTTTAGAAATTGTCAGGCGAGTATGCGGAAGCGTCAGAGCAGGTTGCTTGGCTTCAGCAAGCTCAGGCTTGCGTTATCGCCTGCGTACCGGATCGCGATCAAGCGTTAACGAAAACCGGGGCGAGGCGAGTTCGGCGGCAACCGCCGCAGGCGTTGCCCAAGGTAAGTCATACCTTCATCTTTTTTCGTCCTGAATGCCGCGGGAAGGCCGGCCATTGGCGCTTGCGCCCGTTAACGCACGAACTTGCAGGCCGCCTGGCGCAACCGCGCCCTGACACGCGCCTTCCATGGCGCTCAAAAAATAGGAAGTTTACCTTTGTAGGTAAACTTCCTAACTGCTAAACTTCCGTCCATGGCTAAAGAGAAACCCGACCCTGCACTCATCATGGCCGCCGCCGCCGAGTTGCGTGTACTGATCGGCCGGCTGAAGCGCCGGTTGCGCGAAGAAATCGGCTCGCACGGCCTCAGCCTGTCGCAGGTCGCGGTGCTGGGCCACCTGGAGCGTGAAGGCGCCGCCACAGTGACCGAGCTTGCCCGGGTCGAAGGCGTGCGTTCGCAATCGATGGGGGCAACCGTGGCATCGCTGGAGGCGGAAGGGCTGGTGAAGGGTGCGCCGCATCCTACCGACGGCCGTCGCACCGTGTTGTCACTCACACCCAAGGCGCGCGAGTGGATCAAGGCCAGCCGCGCGGCGCGGGAGGATTGGTTGTTCCACACGCTTCAGGCACGGCTTTCCTCTGCGGAGCAAAAAAAGCTCGCCGCGGCGATTCCCCTACTCAAACGGCTGGTCGAACCCTGAACGCCCTGATGGAGCGCCAGCATCAGGCCAGCGACACACTACGGAGATCCGTTTATGCAATGGCTTCACTATGTGGCTCTTTTCTTCGGCGGCGCGTTCCTGATCAACGCCGTCCCGCACGTGGTCAGCGGCGTGATGGGGCGCCCTTTCCAATCGCCGTTCGCCAAGCCGCCGGGACAGGGGTTGTCTTCCTCCACCGTCAACGTGCTCTGGGGTTTCTTCAACGCGGTGGTCGGTTACCTGCTGATCCGCCGCGCGGGCAGTTTTGATGGGCATGACGCGGCCGACATGGTCGCAGCTGCGCTGGGGGCGCTGCTGTTGGCGCTGTTCCTCGCCCACCAGTTCGGACGCTTCAACGGCGGCAAGTTGTGAAAGGTACATTCCGCTCGCTGCGCGGTTACAACTATCGCGTCTGGGCTGGCGGTGCGTTGGTCTCCAACGTCGGCACCTGGATGCAGCGCATCGGGCAGGATTGGCTGGTACTCACCCAACTCACCCGTCACAACGCCTCCGCGGTGGGTACGGTGATGGCGTTGCAATTCGGTCCGCAGGTTTTGTTGCTGCCGTTGACCGGTTATGCCGCCGATCACTTCAACCGCAGAAAGCTCTTGTTGGTCACGCAGGCGTTGATGGGTCTGCTGGCATTGGGACTTGGCGTGCTCACCGTGACTGGCGTGGTTCGGTTGTGGGAGGTTTACAGCTTCGCGGGGGCGCTCGGCTGCGTCACGGCATTCGATTCACCCGCACGCCAGACGTTTGTGTCCGAGCTGGTCAGCGAGGACGATCTTTCCAACGCGGTGGGATTGAATTCCACCTCGTTCAACGCCGGGCGCATGATCGGGCCGGCGGTAGCGGGCCTGCTGATCGCCGCCGTGGGTACGGGATGGGTGTTCGTGCTCAACGCGGCGTCGTTTGGCGCGGTGCTGTGTGCGCTGAGCCTGCTGCGGCGCGAAGAACTGCACGTGAAGGCATGGGCGCACCGCTCGCGCGGCAGTCTTACCGAAGGGTTCCGCTATGTGTGGCACCGGCCGGACCTGCGCTCGGTGTTGCTGATGCTGTTTCTGTTCGGCACGTTCGGGCTCAACTTTCCGATCTACATCTCCACCATGTCGGTGACGGTGTTTCACGCGGGCGCGGGGCGCTATGGCTTTCTCACGTCCACGCTGGCGATCGGCACGGTGATGGGCGCGTTGCTCGCCGCGCGCCGCGCACGGCCGAGCATTCCACTCTTGATTACCGCCGCCGCCGTGTTCGGTCTCGGGCTGACGACGGCGGCGCTCTCGCCCGACTATGGGGTCTTTGCGATGGCGCTGGTGGCGATCGGCGTTTGCGCGCAAACCTTCACCACCTCGACCAATAGCCTGGTGCAACTGTCCACGGAACCGGCCATGCGTGGGCGCGTGGTGGCGATTCTGCTGGCCATTGCGGTCGGCGGCACGCCATTAGGGGCGCCGGTGGTGGGGTGGGTGGCCGACACGTTCGGGCCACGCTGGTCCATGAGCGTCGGCGCGGCGGGGGGGCTTGCCGCCGCGCTGGTAGGTGTCCGTTATCTGGTGAAATACCACGCCTTACGGGTGCGCATTGATGCGGGGCGTGTGCGTTTCAGCATGCGGCACGCGGTTCCCACCGCCCTCAGCGGCGAGGAAATCACCTGACACGTTGCGCGATCCGGTTTCTCGATCACCGCCACGTCAGCTGGACACCATCGCGAATACCCTGCGATGGCAAGGTAACGGTCGTGGTGCCATCCCGTTCGTTCCAACGCCACTGCGCGACCGGCTTGCCATGGGCACTGACCGAATGCGGCTCACTCAACCCGTGAATGATCACGACATACGAACGTGACGAGGGCTGTCCCTTGTAGGTGCCCTTGGCGGCAGCGATGGTCAGCGTGTGCGCACCATCGCTTCGACTGGCATAACGCATCGACGTCATCGCGTAGCTGCCTTGGACATAATCGAGCGATAGGCCATCGTCTTCATACAGATCGAAGTGCCCTTGGCCTGCGCCGTAGACGTTGAGGATCAAGGCATCCAACGGCTTGGCATCGGAATAATCGCTGCGTCGCTGCTCGGGAATGATCGAGCCTTCGCGCACAAACACCGGTGTTGCATCGACATCGTAGTGCGCGGTGAACGAGCGGGCGCCCTGGTAGTGCTTGCCGGTAAAGAAATCCACCCACGAGCCCGGCGGCAGATACACCGTGCGCCGATCGTCCGCGCTGAGCACGGGCGCCACCAGCATTTCATCGCCGAAGAAGTATTCGTGGGAATGCCGGTATGCCTCCTCCAAATCCGGATACTGCAAGTAAAGCGGGCGCAGCAGCGGCATCGATTGCGTATGCGCCAGCCACGTATAGGTATAAATGTAGGGAATGAGCTGCGTGCGCAAGGTAAAGTATTTGCGCATCAGTGCGATGCCTTTGTCGCCGTACACCCATGGCATGCGCACATTGCCTTCCTGCGGATTGGCATGCGCGCTGTGCATGCGCAAGATCGGGCTGAACGCACCGAACTCGATCCAGCGTGCGTAGAGATCGAAGTCGATCTTCGCGCCATGAAAGCCGCCGATGTCGTGGCTGATATACGGCACCAGCACGTTGCCGCCGCGTGCGGTGAAAGCCACTTCGTAGGCAAGCACCGGCCATTGCGAATACGTATCACCGGTAAAGAAACCCGGATAGCGTTCGCTGCCCCAGTCACCATAACGGCCCAGGATGAAAGCGCGCTGGCCGGTGAGCTGTTGCGTGAAATCGTAGAACACCTTGTTCGTCCAGAGCTGCGGGTTGAGCCCCGGCATGTTGGCCGCACCGCCGCCGCCGTCCACCCACCACGCGGCGACGCCCGATTGCATCAGCGGTGCGTGCAGATCGCGCATGAACACATCGGCCTGTTGCTGGTCGGAAAGGTCGAAGGCGATCCGGTTCGGTGGCGGCACATTTCGAATGGCCACCGGCCCGCGGAAGATACCGCCGCCCTGTTCGCCCGATACGACACGCAAGGCAATGTCATTGGGTTGCCCGCCATGCACGTACGGCCTGATATCCGTATAGGTGAGCCGTCGCGGCCATTGCACGTGCGTGTGCTCGGCCTCCTTGCCGTTCACGAAAATACGATAGCTCTGACCCACTTCGCCAAGATAGAGATACATCGCATCGGGCAGTGTGGCCGGCAAATCGACCGACGTGCGATACCAGCCGACGCCTTGGTAATGCGGAAATCCCTGTTTTTCCCACGACTGATCGGTACGGATCGGCTTCCATGCGTGGTCGTCGTAATCGCCAGCGAACCATCGCCCGGACATGCCCTGGTCGTGCGGATCGGGCGCGAAGCGCCACTGGCCGGACATATCCATGTCGAAGGTGGCCGCCGGCGGTAGCGTCCGGCCAAGGTCTTTCAACACTTCCGGTGCGCGGCTGTCGCTGAAGGAAAGGATGCTTTCTTCCGTGCCGGCATAACCGGGATGATCATTGAGGCTCAGCTTGATGCCGCGATCATGCAGCCACGTCAGAAACTGCGCGGGATGCGGAATCAGCGGGCTCCAGTCGTAACCACCTTGCCAGCCATAGTTGTGCCATGCGAAATCCAGCACCAATGTGTCGAACGGAATGTGGTGGTCGCGCAGGCGCGACAATTCGTTTTCCAGGTACTGCTGGTTGTAACGCTGGAACGCCGCGGTATGCGCATCGGCGGTATCGGGGAAGTATTCAAAATTGAAATCGGTAATCCAATTGCCCAGCACATAGCGCGGAATCATCGGTATGCCTCCGCACAGTTGCGCGTACGCTTGAAGTACTTGCCGATAATCGTGGTGGTAGGTAAACAGGTACCAGTCTTGCCCATACGGCTTGGCGCGTGGCGTTATCCAGTGGGTTTTTTCGTCCCACAAGGGTGTCTGGCTGTCGTCGATGAACGCATAGCCGCTACGGCTGAGCAGTCCCGGTTTGGCCGGTTCCAGCGGAATGTCGATGCCAGGAATGATGTCCTTGACCGGGCTCTCCAGGTCGTGTTCGCCCTTGGGCAGATTGGCGTCGCTGACGTGATCGAGCGAATAAGTGAGGCCGCCCAGATTCTGCGTATCGATCTGGCCTGGATGCCACGTATGCGGTGCCTCGCCAGGCCGGGTCCAGATCACTTGCACGTTATCCGCCGTGAATGGTCCGGAATTCAGGCGGTAGCGCAGCGTCATGCGTTGCGTACGCAGCACGAGCCAACCGTTCTCTTGGGAGGATTGGATCATCACCGCCGGCCAATGGCGCTTCAACACCACCGCGCTAGGCGCATCCACAAACGCGCCTCTTGGCGCATATTCCATGCGCACCAGCGACGGTGTCAGAAATTGGAATCGTGCATCACCGGCGACGACGGTCGTGGTGCTCTGAGTTTGCGTATACGCAACGAGCGGCGTGGATACGAATGCGGCGAACGCGACGAGGATCAAGCAACGAAACCGTTTCATGCGAGAGTCTCTGTTGGATCACGTACAAGAGGACTCCGCACTTATACTCGCCGCCAAGCGCCAGGGACACCCTTGGCGTTCGAGCGGAAAGTCGCCAGTGCCGGCTATCGCCGGGGCGACGAACAACGCCGGGCGCTGGCGATCCAACACAAAAAGTGGAGGCCATAAAGGCCTCCACTTCGTGTCTTCATCGTGATCGCTTACGGCGAATTGACCAACGTCGTAACCAGACCCGACTGCGGACTACCCCAGCCTGTCACCAGGTCGTAGCCCTTCACGGCCGAATAGCTGCCGGACTTGCCACTGGTGATGTCGTGGAAATCCGTCGAGTAGGTGCTGGTAAGCGCGCCACCGGATTCATTCTCCGGATAGACCGTCGCATTGAAGTTGCCGATGCGCGTCTTGCCGTCGGCAATGCGTTGCTGGTTGATCAACGCCACAAAGCCCGCCCACATCGGCGCTGCGAAACTGGTGCCACCGTAATCGTTGGCGGTGCAGGTGGTCTGATCGGCGCATACATAGAACGTGAAGTTCGCATTGGCCGATACGTCTGGGCCGTTGCGATAGGTGGTCGATCCCTTGTTGCTGGAGTTGATCACGCCGCTGATCTGCTGCCAGGAAGGAATGGCGATCTTGTCCGGCGAGATACCGCCTCCACTGTCCACCCATGCCGTTTCAGACTTCCATGGGCCACCCGCGCTGCTGGTGGTGAGATCCGTGCCGCCCACGGAAATGACGTTGGCGTCGTCGGCCGGCCATGCTTCATTGCGCCTGGACCAGGTCGAGCTGTCACCCGATGCCGCGAAGAACGTCTGGCCTTGCGCGGCCATCTTCTCGAAGTACGGATCGAGGGTAGAAGGATCATCCGGCGTCCAGCCCCACGAGCAACCGATGGTGGTCGGCAGCGGGCTATGCGTGGTCATCGAACCGATGATGGCGGTATCGGTAGAGCCGACATAGACCGTCAAACTCGCCAGCCCGGGCGCCATGCCGATCGCTTGCGTCATGTCCAGCGTCTGCTCGGTATCGTCGCAGCCGCTCGACGCCGTGCAGGAGGTGCTGGTGCCGTCGGTCGACAACAGCGTGACCGGCACGTTGTTGGTCTGGTGCACATTGCTGAAATACGTGCTCAAGTCGGCAAGGTCGGTGCCGTAGTACTCGAACAGGCCCAGGTTTTCTCCCGCGCCCGTCAATGCGGTGCCGCCGTAGTAAGCAGCGCGCATGTCGCTTCCCAGGAACGATGCCGATGGGCCCGAACCGGTGGTCGCGTGCGACACCACGGCTTCGGGGCTGATGCCGTGGGCGGCGGCGTAGTCGCTCTTCTTCACGTATAGCGGTTTGGGAATGGAGTAGTTATCCAGGCCCGATACATGCCACAACGAAATCGCCAGCGAGGTGGTCGGTTCGCGATCCGGGCTGTAGAACGTGCGATTCTCGGTGGGATGCTGATAGGTGTGCATCTTCACATTGAACGCGGCTTCCACGGCAGAAACCGGGCCAACGATCTGGACGTCCATGGCGTCGCGGCTGCCGCCGGTTACCGTAAAGCCGTAATGCTCAAGGTATTGCACGACGGTGTCGTAGTCGTTCTGCGTGGGGCCAAAGCGCGCAGTGAACTCCTGCGGCGTGAGGAAATGACGGTAGTTGGCGCTGGCGGGATTGTCGACGTCCGCCACGAATGCATCCAGGCCGGCCTGATCGCGCAAGGGCAGCACGACATTCAGGCTCATCAACTTGTTGGCGGGCAGATCGCCCACTTGCTGTGCGGTGTGGCTGCTCACCGCATCACGCACGTGATGCGTGTAAAACTGTGCGGCATTCGCCGCGGCGCTGGCACCGAATGCCAAGGCGATGGCAATCGACAAACCGCATGCCTTGCGTGCCAGTGCCTTTGAACGACGTGTTCCATTCGAATCTGTGCTTGTCATCGAAATCTACTCCTGTGAGTTAAGTAGTCTGTGACGTTCGAAGAATCGAGGAAACAACAGTGCTCCCCTCCCCAGGGGTGCCGAGTGGCCGCGGGAGCGTAGGTCCCACTTCGTCGTTTTCAGGTGAAACTAATGCGCTTTTTCACATCTCAAATTTTTGCGGTATCGTGCGCAATTACTTGCTACGTACGGCGCGAAACGCGTCACAGATAACGGCATGATTTCGCGCTGGGGCAACACAAGCATGACTGCGCAAACCCATTCGTGACCAGCAAAGGCATGAGCATGAATCCCTCCGAACGCATCGACCAGCTCATCGAACAACTCGACGACTGGCGCGGCACCACCTTCGCCAGCCTGCGCAAAGCCATCCTCGAAGCCGACCGCGAGATCGTCGAGGAATGGAAGTGGAAGGGAAGCCCCGTCTGGTATCGCGACGGCATGATCGCGGTGGCTAACGCACACAAGAGCAAGGTAAAGATCACCTTTCTGCATGGGGCGAAGCTTGCCGACCCGGACAAGCTTTTCAATGCAGGCCTTGAAGGCGGCGCTTGGCGCGCGATCGATTTCCTCGAGGGCGATAAAGTCCCCAAAACCGCCTTGAAAAATCTAGTGCGTGCGGCGATTGCGCACAACCAGAGCCGAATGCAGAAGAAAGCGGCGCAATCGACGCGAACGAAAGCGACCAAGAGCAAGCAGGCATAACACTGCTATCAACAGGAAGCGCGCAAGATGATCGTCAAGGACGACGTAATGCGCCAACGATGGTGCCATCGGAGTCGAGCACAAACAGCACTTCCTCCGTACCGTTTTCGTGGCGGACCAGATATTTGTCCCATCCCTGGGGCGTGACTCCAATGAACGCCTGCGATGTCACCGGACCGAGCTTGGCGGCAAACGCGTCGATCGCCGCCTTCTGGTTGCGGCGCGCCTGAGCCAATGGCGGACTCAGCCTCGGTGAGTCGGAGCTGGGCGAGAGCACGATCTTCAAGACCTGCTCGCTGTCGGGATAGGGCTGCTGCGCGCGGACGCGGGCTTGCAGCGCGTTCACAATACCCTGTGCTGCCGCCGCGTCGATACGCGGCGCGTTGATGTGTTTGCCGTTCTGGGAAAACGCCATCGCGGTGGGTTGGCCTTGCGCATCCAGGACAAAGTTTAGATGCACATTGGCGACTTTTGCGAAGAAGCCGTTAGTGCTGCTGGGATAAATGGGGAAAAATCCCTGTCCCGTGAGCTGCATCGAAAGCTGCGATCCATCCAATTTCACCGTCATGACCGAATACGGGCCGAATCGGTAAAAGCCAACGTAGCCGGCAAGCACAGCCGGGCTCACGCTCACCTCGTGATCTGCCGAAGTCGTGGCGACATCCGGCGGTGTCACCTGCGCGGCGAATGCCGTCACGCCCAACGACACACACACCATCGCCAACGCCGAAAGGCGCGCCCATTTCCCTGGTTTCAGCAACATGATCTTGATCCTTTGTTCGAGAAACGATCCGGACTCCGACATGGCCGTCACCGTGGTCACGGCGCCGCATCATCAGAAGTGTTTGGTGAAGCCGAAGCTCAGCGCGTTGTCGTGCACGCGGCTGCCGAAAAAACCCTGGTAGTCCGCATACACGCTCCACGATGCACCGGCCTGCGCCGTGATGCGTGCGCTCGCGGTGCCCAGGCCGCGTCCTTGCGCGCTGCCCGGCAGGTCGAAGGTCGTGCCGTCCTGCGCGGTGACTTGCACGATCGGCGTCGCCGCGTCGTGCGTGTCGTAGCGGTAGCCCAGGCTCACTTCAGGCACGTAAGTGATGCCGTGCGCCACAAAGCTATGTTCGATCGCCATGACGGCGTACGGTTGCAATGCCGTATAGCGGCTGCGCGTGCCGTCGACCGGGAAATTCGACGCGGTGAAGGTGGTGCTGTTGAGTGTTTCGCTGAAACCGTCCAGCGTCTGCCGCTGGTATAGCGCGCCGACCTTCGGCGTGAGCTGCCACTGCGTGAGCTGCAAGGGCCACGCGGCCTGAAATGCTGCCGATTGCATGTTGCCGCCCGGCGTGGACGTCGCTGTGCCGACGCCGGTGGTGCGGTTAAAGTGGTAATCGCTGTGCATCGCATCGAGCACCGCCGACAGCACTATCGGTCCGGCATTGGCGTAGGCATAAATGCCTCCGTGCACATCGTCCACGCGACCGTTGCCGCCGAGTTTGTCGTTGCCGTTGACCTGCCCCACGCCCGCTTGCAGGCCCACATGTACCGCATCGCCAACGGCATAATCGGCGCCGCCAAGCAGGCCGAAGCTGGTGCTGTTCGAACCGTCGGAACCGCCGAGCGAGATATTGGAACCGGTGTACTGCGCCCACGCGCCGCCACCGCAGGCGCTGGCGACGTTCTGCATCGAGGGCGCGCGGCCGGCACCGCATGACGTATCGCGGGACATCAACGCAACGTCGAGCACTGAGCCCAGATCCTGCTGGCTGGCCAGGTCCACGCTGCGCATCAGGTTTCCGAACAAACTGCTGTCGAGCGGCATCACCGATTCATTGGCCAGCGTCAGATCGACGGCGGTCGCGCTATAACTGAGTTGCGATTGGATCGTTCCCGGCACGGTGCCGTTGACCGTACTGAACGTGCCGCTTACCGACCCTGCTTGCAGCAGGGTGTACTTGCCGGTGTTGTACGTGCCCGGTGCGAAGATCAGATCGAGCGTGCCGGCGAGGCTCGCATTGCCGGTCACCTTCAGCATCGACGATTGCGTGGGCGTTACATCGATCTGCAGCGCGCCATCGGCATTTTGTGTGTAATTGCCTGCAATGGTAAGCGTGCCCATCGATCCGCCCGGCCACACGATGCCATCGTTGGTGACGTTGCCATCGACTGTGCCGTGACCACGCAGCGTGCCTGCACTTTGCACATCCACGGTGCCATCGATGGACGCGTTGGAGGAATGGCTGTCGCCAATTTCGAGCGTGCCGGCGCTGACGGCGGTGCCGCCGGTATAAGTGTTGACGCCATCGAGTATCAACGTGCCCGCACCCGTCTTGGTCAGGCTGCCGCTGCCGCTGATCACGTTGCTGAAAGTGGCGTCGCTGGCCTGATTGAAAATCACCGCTGCGTTATTGGCGATGGTGCCCTGCAGGCTGCTCGCATCACCCTGCAACGTGCCGCTGTTGACCGTTGTGCCACCGGTATAGGTATTGGTGCCGATCAATGTCAGCGTACCGCTGCCGCTCTTGATGAGTTGGCCGCCGCCGGAAATCGCACCGCTGAAACTGCCGTTGCTGGTTTGCGCAAATTCCAGCGTAGCGTTGTTGACGATCGTGCCTTGAAGGCTCGTCGAACTGCCTTGTAGCATGCCGGCGCTGATCGTGGTGACGCCGCTGTAGACATTTGCGCCGGTGAACAACAACGTGCCGGAGCCGGTTTTTGTCACGTTGCCGGAGCCGCTGATAACGCCGCTATACGTGCCGTTGGTGACCTGGTTGAACACGAGTGCTGCATTGTTGGCGATGTTGCCTTGCAGGCTGTTCGTATCGCCCTGCAACGTACCTGCGCTGATGGTGGTGCCGCCGGTATAGTTGTTTGCGCCGCTCAACGTCAGCGTGCCGCCGCCGTTCTTGATCACCTGTCCGCTACCGGAAATGGCGCCGCTGAAGCTGCCGGCGCTCGTTTGCGCAAACAGCAAGGTGGCATTGTCGGTGATATTGCCTTGCAGGCTGCTCGTATCGCCCTGCAAGGTGCCAGCGTCGATGACGGTGCCGCCGCTGTACGTGTTGGCGCCGGAAAGTACGAGCGTCCCCGCACCGCTCTTCAACAAGCCGCCGCTGCCGGTAAGCGTCTGGCTCACGGTGAACGCGTTGTTCGCATCATCAATGTCGAAACCGCCGCCGGGGCTGCCCCAGACGATGGTGCGCGCGGTCTGGTTGAAAGCAGTGCCGGTGATTTCCAGCGTGCCGCCTTCGAAATCCAGTGGATTGCTGCTCGCGCCAAGATTGGTATCCGACGACACCGACAAATAGCCGCCGCTCAACGTAGTCGTGCCGGTATAAGTGTTGGTGCCCGTCAGCACCAGCGTGCCGCCATCGGTCTTGTTGAAGCCGTCGGTGCCTTGCAGCACGTTGTCGATGATCGCCGTATCGCCGCTGCTCACGCGAAGCACCGGAGCGACACCGCTCTGCTCGACCAGGTCGATGGCATCGCCCGTGAGGTGATAGCCGTTGCTGACAAACTGCATGCCGAGCGCACTGACATTGCCATTGCTGTCATCCACCGCGACGGTGCCCGCTGCGCCGCCAAAGATGGCGAAGCCGGGTTGCGGCGACATCGGCCCCACGTATTGGCCGTTGGTGTTGGACCAGGTGTTCGACGAGATACTCCACGTACCGCTGCCACCACCCATCTGGCTGGGACTGGCGAGACCGTTCGCATCCCATTCGTCCAGCGTCACACCCAGGGTGTCGATCAGGTTGATTTGCCTGTCGACGGTGAGAATCTGTAGGCTCATGCCGCTGGGCGGCGCAAAGCCGCCGCCGGTGATGTCCAGCGCCGTGCCCCACTGAAACAGGTTGTACAAACCCGGCCCCATGCTGCCGAGATTGTTGACGTTGAGCGTGGTACTGCCGATCGACAGGTTGCCTTGCACCACCACGTGATCGCTCTGGCCCGGTGTGCTGAAGTTCGTGCCGGGCGCGCCGAAGTCGAAATTGAGCTGCGTGCCATCGCCAATGGTGAGATCGCCACCGATGGTCAAACTGCCGATGGCGCCTGCTTCACCCGGTGTAAGCGCGGCGTTGTTGGAAAGCGTGACGCTGCCCTGCACGGTGCCGAAGCCGCTGAGCGTACCGCCATTCACGCTCACGTCGCCGCCCACGGTTGCCGTCGTATGCGAGCTGTCGCCGACGATCAAGGTGGAACCTACCGTTACGTTGGTGAGGCCGGTGATTGTGTTGGCACCATCGAGCGTCAACGCGCCTGTGCCGTTTGCCGTCAGCGTGCCCGCGCCGGAGATCACACCGTTGTAAGTGCCATTGGCGGTTTGATCGAACACCAGCGCCGCATTGTCGATCATGTTGCCTTGCAGGCTGGTGGTATTGCCTTGCAACGTGCCTGCGCTGATCGTCGTACCGCCGGTGTAGGTATTGGCGCCCGTGAGTGTCACCGTGCCGGTGCCTTCCTTCGTCAGCATGCCGGTGCCGGCGATCACACCGCTGTAAGTGCCGTTGGTGGCCTGGTTAAACGCCAACGCGGCGTTGTCGGTGATAGTGCCTTGCAGGCTCGCCGTATTCCCCTCCAAGGTGCCGCCGCTGATCGTCGTACCGCCAGCGTAGGTATTGGTGCCGGCCAGCGTCACGATACCGGTGCCAGCTACGCTCAGGCTGCCGGCGCCGGAGATATTCCCGGTGTAGGTGCCGTTCGCGGTCTGGTTGAACGCCAGCGCAGCTTCATCATCGATGTTGCCTTGCAGGCTGCTGGTGGTGCCCTGCAGCGTGCCTGCAAAGATGCTCGTGCCCCCGGTGTAACTATTGGCGCCCGAAAGTGTGAGCGTGCCCAGGCCGAACTTGTTTAAGGTGCCGCTGCCGCTGATGTTGCCGGATATCGTCAGGTCGGCATCCGTCTCCAGCTGGCTGCTACCGGTGTTGATAATGAAATTGCGCGCCGTGGTGAACGCAGCGCTGGTTTGCAGCGTGCCGCCATTGATGATGACCGCGCCACCACTGCCGCCCAGGTTGGCATCGGCTGAAATGCCTAGCACGCCCGCATCAAGAACGGTGCCGCCGGTATAGGTGTTGGCGCCGGAAAGCGCCAGCGTACCGTTGCCATCCTTGATCACTTCGCCCGCGCCGCTGATCACATGGGAGTAAATACCGAGGAGATCGGTCTCATCAAAATCCACCGATGGCGCTGTGCCAAGATTATTGTTGGCAAAGGTCAGGTTGCCTCCGAACGCAAGGGCGTCACCCGTCAACTGACCTTGCTCGATAGTCCAGTTGATGCCCGTGGTGTCGGCACCGTTGAGCGTCCAGGTGCTGTTGCCAGTCTTCTGGTAGGTGGCGAAGCCGGAGAACAAACCTGGATTGATGGTGCCGTTGCTGTCGCCGGCCAGCGCCAGCGTGTCGCCGCCGTTGGTGGTGCCGCTGGTGCTGAGGACGCTGCCGATAAAGCTGGCGCCTGCTTCGATCGTCAACGTATTGCCGCCGCCGGAAAACAGCACCGCATAGCCATTACCACCGGCACCGTTGCTGCCGCCCGCAATGCTGCCGCTGGTCGTCACGGAGTCGCCGCCCCACGCCTGCACGCCGATGCCAGGCGTGCCATTCTGGTTGCCGCCTAGCGGGCTGGGATTGGCGTTACCGCCGCTGATCGAATTCGTGTTGATAAGGGTTTCGCCCGCACCGACCAGGTTGACGCCCGTGCCGCCGCCGCCAAAACCGCCGACCTCCCCCTGGCCATCCGTAGCGGTGCCGGGGTTGCCGCCAGCGCCGCCGGTAATCGTTCCGGCATTGGTAACTTTGGTGCCGGCGCCGAGCACCAGCAGGCCATCGCCACCGCCGCCGCCGCTACCGGCATAACCACCATTGCCGCCCGCCCCGCCGGCACCGCCGGTCAGCGTGCCATTGTTGGTAAGTGTCACGCTGCCGGCGCCCGCGCCGATGATCACCCCGGCGCCGCCGCCGCCGCCCGCGCCCGGATCGGCATTGGTGGCAGTGGTGGCATCGCCGCCCACACCACCGGCGCCGCCGTTGATCGTCGTGCTATTGGCTACGATGGGTGACGAGCTGTCGTTGACGAAAACCCCCGCACCGCCACCGCCGCCACCGCCGCCAAAAAAGCTGTTGGAAGGAGACGCCGTGCCGGGGTTGCCGGGGTTACCGTTGACCGATGAATCAAGGCCAGTCGATCCGATCGCGCCGGCCAAGCCCCCAGTGCCTCCGGGGGCCGTAGCACCCGAGGCCTGATAGACGCCGTCCGCGCCATTGCCGCCGTCACCGCTGGCATCGGCAGTGCTGCCTGCGGTTTCGGACGTGCCGCTGGAGCCTAAAAACGTGGCATCGCCGCCCGTACCGTTGCCCGAACCGCCATCGTTGTTACGGCCGGGATGTTGGCCACTGCCGCCCGGCGCGCCGCAGCCGGAGGGATCGGTCGGCGTGCAGGTCTGACTTAATGCAGGCGCGCTCGCGCACGCCAATGCCAAGCTGGCGATCGCCAAGGCAAGCGGACGGCGGCGCGGTGTGCGCCTGGCAGACGTACCGGAAGACGAGCCATGCGTAGAGGTGAGTTCGCACGCCACTTGCACGACAGCCAGCGACCTATTCCACACGAGGCGATAGATGCGGTTCATTCGATTGTCCCCTGCTATGCGCCGTGTCGCAGGGCGGAAGTGCGACCGCGGCTGAAAATCCGTCAGATCGTTGTTGTCGATGAAGCTCCTGGCGAGTGCTCCACACTCATAAACGTTCGCAGGCGTATGCGAACGGCTCAACACATGCGTCGACACACCGACGCCGACATCGTGACCGATGTCTCATAAGGCATCAATAACCTTCTGAGAAAAATGCCATGCATACCGACGCTTTCAGCGCATTTACGGCGCGAGCCGCACGACAATGCGGGTCACACCACGCGCACGCCATGAACATTCGCCTGCGCATTCAGCCAGAACGCATCGTTTTCGAAACGGCGAAAGACATCCGGCGGTAACACAGTTGTGCGTTCTCGCGCGAGAACCTTCTTGCCGATCGCGTGCAAACCCGGCGTACCGGCACGCTGATCGAACGTCTCGGCGTCGAACTGCACGTTATCGAAATCATGCTGGAACAGCGGCTCGCCAATGAATTCGTAAACCGCCGCCATGGCTTTAGCTGGATCGCGCACCAGCGTTTCGTATTGCAGCAACATCAAATGCTGCGCGTGCTCGCCGTAGAACGCTTCCTTC
This sequence comes from Dyella monticola, assembly GCF_003363155.1. Lineage (GTDB taxonomy): Bacteria > Pseudomonadota > Gammaproteobacteria > Xanthomonadales > Rhodanobacteraceae > Dyella_B > Dyella_B monticola. Next base: position 275,001 of record NZ_QRBE01000005.1, read on the forward strand.
AACGCGTTATAAGCGAAACCCACCATGCCTTCCCCATTGGCCACACCTTCGGCGCGGGTATAGACCGTGCCGCCCGGTTGAAAATTGAAAATCGAAGAGGGCTGCAGCGCATTGTTTCGGATCAACCGCTCGATGCTGTCGACGACCCACGACACATGCCGCACACACGCAATCATTTTTACGCGCGGAAAAAGCTCGCACAGCATCGGCAGCTTCGAACACCAGGTGCGACTGGTATCGAAGATAACTTCGGCCTTGAATTCCGCGCCGTAATAATTCTCAAACAACCCACTCAACACACGCCGGCGTTGCTCGTTAGTGATGTACATCGAAAATTCGTTGCGATCGCTCATCTCGCCCAGCATGGCATTGACCATGCCAGCCAGCGGGCCGCTCATGTTCGCGTGAAAGCGAGGGTTCTGGCGCAGCAGCGCCGCAAGCAAGGTGGAGCCCGATCGTGGCAGGCCGGATAGGAAGTGCATGGAGCGCACGCGTAGTTCCCTGTTCGAGGATGGGGCGTCAACCTTATATCCAGATTCGCCCACGTACCAATCTTTTGAAAGCGCCGATGGATTAACAGTGTTTTACAATCCTGCCATTCAAGCTGATGTTGACACACTACAGAAAGCTCAACGGGTGGTTGGTCCTAACCCATTTTCGAATCGATCATTCGGCGCTATTGGGCTAATCCTGTCACATCGATAGCAGCCCGAAAACGAGATGTGCCAAGTGTGCACTGCTGTTGAAGGTGTGTGCGCATGTTGAGTTGGTCATCGCGGATCGCAGTTTTGACCGGCGCACGATAAGCAATCTGCCTTTCGAGAAGATCGGCATCAAGAGGCAAAAATTCCTCGTGCGAACGTATCACGGGGTCGGTGGCGCTCCAGATGTTGGTATGAAAGCTCGTCCGTCGATAGACCTCAGGTGGGTGTTCTCATCACTGCCATGTGCGATGCTGATTACCAAACCAGTTCTCATCCCTCAATTCGTCCAGCGCCTCGCCAATCTGTTGGCTGATCTGAAGAAAGACGCGATATAGCTCCACGCGGTTCATCGTTACGGTGGTGCTGTTGTTCGCGTTGTCGGCGTCACCGCGGGCGATCTGGGCCATCACGTTCAGCATGGTCTGAATC
>NZ_QRBE01000006.1 GCF_003363155.1 Dyella monticola
CCGAAAGCGCCGCAGGCAATCCACAACCACTCTTCGAGCCAGCAAAAAAACCAGTCGCTCCACGACGGAAAGCGCCGCAGGCCATCCCCCAAACCACACGGCATGTGAGTGCGCCATCAAGGAATACACAGGACAACACTCAACACGACCAACTTACCGCCCCTTCGATCCATGCGAGAATCGGCGAAGTCCGAACAGGAGTCCCGCGTGAGCCTCGGTGACCAGATGCAGATCAAGGACGGCGAACTGATGGCCGCCGTCGACATCGGCTCGAACAGCTTTCACATGGTCGTCGCTCGCATGGAGCACGGCGAACCGCGGGTGATCGATCGCCTGCGCGAAACCGTGCGCATGGCCGCCGGCCTGCGCGCGGACGGCACACTGGATGCCGAACATCGCGCACGCGCATTGAACTGCCTTGCGCGCTTCGGCCAGCGCATTGCTGGCATCCCTACGGCGCGTGTGCGTGCCGTCGCCACCAATACAGTGCGGCGCCTTGCCTCACCACAGGCGTTCCTCACGACCGCCGAAACCGCGCTCGGCCATCCGGTAGAAGTGGTGTCCGGACGCGAGGAAGGTCGCCTGATTTTTCTGGGTGTCTCGCACGACCTGCCCACGTCACGTGAGCCGCGGCTGGTGATCGACATCGGCGGTGGCAGCACGGAATTCATCATCGGTCGCGGTCTGGCGCCTTTGCATACGGAAAGTGTACAGGTGGGCTGCATTGCCACCACGCAGCGTTTTTTCCCTGGCGGCAAGCTCACGCGCAAACGCTGGCAGCGGGCGCGTGGTGAAATCGGCGTGTTGCTGCAGCAATTTTCGGAGGAATACCTGGAGGCCGGCTGGACCGATGCCTTTGGTTCCTCCGGCAGCGCCAAGGCGATCGGTGCCGCGGTGCAGGCCATGAAGCTATCGGACCATGGCGTGACACCCGCCTCGCTGGCGACATTGCGCGACGCGGTGCTGGACCAAGGCCAGATCGACGCGTTGAAGCTGCCCGGCCTGGCAGAAGAACGCGCGCCCGTGTTCGCCGGTGCAGTGGTGATTTTCGAAGCCGCCTTCGCGGCGCTCGGCATCCAGCGGCTGCAAGTGTGCGAGAGCTCGATGCGCGAAGGCCTCTTGTGGGATCTGATCGGCCGCGCCGGTGGCACCGATCCGCGCACGGCCAGTATCGATGCGCTGGCCAACCGCTATGGTGTGGACCGGGCCCAGGCGCGCCGCGTGGAATCCACCGCGCTGATGTTGTTCGACCAGGCCGCCTCAAGCTGGAAGCTGGACAGCGAGGCGCGCGAATGGCTCTCATGGGCGGCGCGCGTGCATGAAATCGGGCTGGCCATCGCGCACAGCCAGCATCATCAGCACGGTGCCTACATCCTGCGCAATGCCGATCTGGCAGGTTTCTCAAAGCAGGAACAACACCTGCTCGCCGCCGTGGTGCAGGCGCATCGACGCAAACCGGACAAGACCAGCTTCTCCGCCCTGCCGCAGCGCTACCGCCAGCTCGCCAAGTACATCACCGCCTTGCTGCGGTTGGCCGTGCTGTTCCGCCGCTCGCGTCGTCCCGAATCGCTGCCACCCATGCGCCTGATCGCCACAGCCCAGCGCCTTGGCCTGCGCCTGCCTGCCGCCTGGACGGAACAGCATCCCCTGACCCAGGCGGACCTGGAGCAAGAAATCACGCCCATGGCGGAGCTTGGCTTGGCACTGTCCATCGGTTCGGATTGAACACCGAACCCGCTTTCGCCGGAGCAATGCAGTACCCGTCGCTGAAGCTTCGCCACCCATCGGGATCGCAGAGGGAGAGAGCATCGAGCATTTCCGCGTATCATGCGCGGATATTTCAGCCGTACAGCTCCCCATCATGCCCAAGTACCTGCTGACCGCCCTCTTCCTGCTTGCCTCCCCACTCGCCGTCGCGCAGACGGCCAAGCCAACCGCCACGGCCAGCGCTCCGGCGGTGGCGGACCCCACGGTGACGCTGCATACCTCCGAGGGCGACATCACGTTCGAGCTGTATGCGGACAAATCGCCCAAGAGCGTCGCGAACTTTCTGCGTTATGTGCATGAGCGTTTCTACGCCGGCACCGTGTTCCATCGCGTGATTCCCGGCTATCTCATTCAAGGTGGTCTTTACAACGCGGAACTGCAACCGCGCCGCACACACTCGCCCGTGGCCAGCGAAGCGGACAATGGCTTGTCCAATCTGCGCGGTACGGTTGCGGTAGCACGTGGTGCTGATCCGAACTCGGGCACCTCGCAATTTTTCATCAACCTGGTGGACGACCGCCGACTCGATTACGCGGGCAACCAGAGCGGACTCACCTGGGGCTACACGGTGTTCGCCAAAGTTGTCAAAGGCATGGATGTGGTCGATAAGATCGCGGCGCTGCCCACGCACCCGCAAGGCCCGTTCGCTGCCGATGTGCCCACGCCGCTGGTGGTGATCGAAAGCGTGACGGTCGAGGGCGAGGAAGCACCGGCCGCATCCAGTTCGGCGCCGAAGCCTGCCCCCGCCCCAGTGCCTCGCAAAAAATGAGCACGCTGTTCATCTCGGACCTGCATCTGGACGACAGCCGCCCGCATATCACCGCGCTCTTCGAGCATTACCTCGCTAGCGACGAAGTACGTCACGCCGATGCGCTCTACATCCTTGGCGACCTGGTGGAAGCTTGGATCGGCGATGACGACGACGCAGAACTCCCGCAGCGTATTGCGCGCGCAACCCGCGCGGTGTGCGAGGCGGGCGTGCCGGTGTATTTCATGGCCGGCAATCGTGATTTTCTGCTTGGCGAAACGTATGCCAGACGCGCCGGCCTCACGCTGATCGAAGATGGCGCGGTACACGATCTCTACGGCACGCCCACGCTGCTGATGCATGGCGACCTGCTGTGCACGGATGACACGGTTTACCAGCAGGTACGCCGCCAGGTGCGCACGCCGGAGTGGAAGGCGCAAGTGTTGTCCATGCCGCTGGAGGCACGCCGTGCGCTCGCCGTGAAATCACGCGCCGAGAGCCGTGCTTACACCAGTGGCACGCAGGAAACCCTGATGGACGTCAACGCTGACGCGGTGGCTCAGGCGATGCGCAATGCAGGCGTAACGCATCTGATTCACGGACATACGCATCGACCTGCCGTGCATCATTTTGCATTGGATGGGCAGCACGCCGAGCGCATCGTGCTGGGCGATTGGTATGAGCAAGGTTCGACATTGCATGTGACTGAAGAAGGTCGCGAGTTGCGCACGCTTCGTGCGTAAGTGCACTTCACCCGCATTCTTCCCATCCTCCCCATTCCCGCGAAAGCGGAGGTGCTTTCGCGGGAATGACGGCAGAAAAATCGTGCTAATTCAATAAAACAAAACGGCCATCCTCTCGGATGGCCGTTTGCATTTTTCCTGCAGAAAACCTTACTTCTTCGCAAACAGGTGCTCGACACCCGCGCGCTCTTCGCGCAGTTCCTTGTCGGTGGCATCCATGCGGGCACGCGAGAAGTCGTTGATCTCCAGACCCTGCACGATCTCGTATTTGCCGTTCTTTACCGTCACCGGATAGCCGTAGATCACGCCCGGCTTGATGCCGTACGAGCCATCGGACGGAACGCCCATCGACACCCAGTCACCTTCCGCGGTGCCGAGTGCCCAGGTGTGCATGTGATCGATCGCAGCCGAAGCGGCGGAAGCGGCGGAGGACGCGCCACGTGCCTTGATGATGGCCGCACCACGCTGCTGCACGGTAGGAATGAAATCCTTCTCGTACCAGTTCTGATCGACCAGGCCGAGCGCCGGCTTGCCGCCCACGGTGGCGTGGTGCAGATCCGGGTACTGCGTGGAACTGTGATTACCCCAGATGGTGACCTTCTTGATGTCGGTCGTGTGCTTGCCGGTCTTCTCGGCGAGCTGCGAGAGCGCACGGTTGTGGTCCAGACGCACCATCGCGGTGAAGCATTTGGGATCCAGATCCGGCGCGTTCTGCTGCGCGATCAGCGAATTGGTGTTGGCCGGATTGCCCACCACCAGCACGCGCACGTCGCGCTTGGCGTGGTCGTTCAGCGCCTTGCCCTGCGGCGCAAAGATGGCGCCATTGGCTTCGAGCAGATCCTTGCGCTCCATGCCCGGACCGCGCGGACGCGCGCCAACCAGCAGCGCGTAATCGACGTCCTTGAAGGCGACGTTCACGTCGTCGGTGGCGACCACGCCGGCAAGCAGCGGGAACGCGCAATCGTTGAGCTCCATCACCACACCCTGCAGCGCAGGCAGCGCAGGCGTGATTTCCAGCAGGTGCAGGATCACCGGCTGATCCGGGCCGAGCATGTCGCCGGCGGCGATACGGAACAGCAGGGCGTAACCGATCTGGCCGGCTGCGCCGGTCACGGCAACACGAACGGGGGCTTTCATCGTGGTAACTCCTTCAGGTGCATAAAACGATAAAGCCCGCATCCTATCGACGCGGGCCGTAAAAACAGATCAACTCAGCTCGGCGAAGAATTCGGTGATGCGAGCAAGGCCAGGTTCGAGCTGGGCTGCCGGACAGGTGTAGGAAATACGCATGGCGCGCGGCTCGCCAAAGGCCGAGCCCGGCACGCAGGCCACACCTTTGGCGCCAAGCAGCGCCGCGCAAAAATCCACATCGGTTTCGATGCGCGTGCCGTTGTGGCTCTTGCCGAACGCCACCGAGATATCCGGAAACGCATAGAACGCACCTTGCGGGCGCGGACATACCACACCGGAAATCTTCGCCAATGCCGCCAGCACCACATCGCGCCGTTGCGCGAATTCCTTGCACTTGGCCTGCGGCACATCCTGCGGGCCGCTGAAGGCGGCAATCGCGGCAGCAGCGACCACTTCGGGCACGCTGGTGATGTGGTTGGAATTGAGCGTGGTGACCGCTTTGGCCACCTGCTCGGGCCCTGCGATCAATCCCACGCGCCAACCGGGCATGCCGTACGTCTTGGAAATGGAGTCGACAAAGATCAGACGCTCGCGCAATTCCGGCCGCGCGAACACGAAATTGTGGTAGCCGATGCCATCGAACACCATCGAGTTGTAGATGTCGTCGGTGACGATCCAGGTGTCCGGATACTGCGCTAGCACATTCGCCAGCGCAGCGATTTCCTCGCGCGTATAGACCATGCCGGAGGGATTGGACGGATTGTTGAACAGAAACACTTTCGGCTTGCGCGCCAGCGCCGTCTCCAGTTGCCGGGGCGTGAGCTTGTAGTGCTGCTCCGAACCGCAATGAAGCACGTTGACCTTGGCGCCGACGATATCGGCGATATCGTGGTACGTCGTCCAGTACGGTGCGGGAAAGCAGATCTCGTCGCCGTCGTTGAGCAGTGCCTCGGCCAGGTTGTACAGCACCTGCTTGGCACCGATGCCGATCGATACGTTCAACCGCCCATAGCCGGTGAAGCCGAGCGCCTCGATGTGCTTGAGGAAGGCGTCCAGCAGCGCGTCCGAGCCACGATTGCTGCCGTACTGGCCGCTGTCGTGCGATAGGGATTGGCGTGCCGCGGCGTATACGTGCTCACCCGGCAGGAAGTTCGGCACACCGATGGAAAAGCTGATGATGTCTCGACCGGCGGCCTTCAATTGCTTGGCGGTCTCGGCGATGACCATGATCGCGCTGGGCTTGGCGCGACCCATACGCTGAGCGAGCTGGGGCATGGCTTTCCTCGGTGGGGGCGGGGCAGCAAACCGGCGGATTTTAGCATGCGGCGCTGCGTCAACCGGAGGGTGTCGAATTGGCCTGGAAAATGCCTATTGCCCTGTTGTGTCCGGCTGGCATGATGGCGCGGGGGCTGCAGTCCTTTTCATGTGGGCCGCATGCATCCCACGGCCGCTGCCAGACCGGGCGGAAGGTTGTCACACGATCAACCACCACGAAGCAGACGCGAGGGGATGTCTATGTTCCATATCATCTGGTCCATCATCGTAGGTTTCATCATCGGTCTTATCGCTCGCTGGATTGTTCCAGGTGCCGAACACATGGGTTTCATCATGACCGTTGTGGTAGGCATCGTGGGGTCCGTCATCGGCGGCTTCATCGGTACCTTATTCAAGAAACCAGAGCCAGGTCAGAAATTCCACACGGCGGGTTTCCTGATGTCCATCGTCGGCGCAGTCATCCTGGTGTACCTGTTGCGTTTCGTCCAACACTGAGGGCACCCGGCCTCTGCAGGCACGTAAAAAAAGCACGGCGGTTCATCCGCCGTGCTTTTTTCATGCGTACGATGCTCAGGCCGTTTTCGCGGCGAGCAATTTTTCCGCGAGGCCACCGAGCATCGAAAGATCGAAGCCGCCGCTGCTGCCGGAAGACACCTGCCCATCTGGCGTGAGATGGTCCACGGCGTGCGGCAACACCTGTGCGAGCTGACCGACCAACTGGCCCGGGTCTACGCCAAACTTGTTCGCGGCGCCGGCAATGACCGAATCCAGACCGGACTTCTGCAACACCTGATTGAGTTGATCACCGGAAATGGCCTGATTGGCCCCATTGCCCACCCACGACTGCACGGCATCGCCCAGCCCATGCTGCTGCAGCGTGCTGACCAGACCCTGCACACCACCGGCCTGCTGGATCAACTGCCCCGCCACCGATACCAGGGGATTGCCGCCATCGCCCTGGTTCCCGCCCAACAGACTGCCCAAGCTACCGAGTAATGACATGGCCGCGCTCCTTTGTGAAAGAGTCCAAGCCCGGCAATTTTATGTCCACGTCCACTGCACATTCGTAACGGTGACGTGAAAAAAAGCCACCCGGCATGTGATGCGGGTGGCTTCTGGAACATCTGTGGAGAAAACGCTCAGCCGCGCTGATCGAGCACCGTGTTCCACTCCTTCACACGCTCGGACTGCGCGGCCAGCAGCGCGTCCACGTCGCCTTCCACCGTGACCTTCTCGATGGTGTCGCCCTGCTTGATCGCATCGACCACCTTCTGGTCTTCAGGGCCGACCACTTCACCGAACACGCTGTGCTTGCCATCCAGCCAGGGCGTGGCGCCATGGGTGATGAAGAACTGGCTGCCGTTGGTGCGCGGCCCGGCATTGGCCATGGACAGAATGCCCGGCTTGTCGTGGCGCAGCGAGCCATGGAACTCGTCCTCGAAACGGTAGCCGGGGCCACCGCGGCCACTGCCTTCAGGGCAGCCGCCCTGGACCATGAAGTCGGCGATCACCCGATGAAATGACAAGCCATCGTAGAAACCGCGACGCGCCAGATTAACGAAACTCGCCACTGTCACCGGCGTTTTGTCGTCATGCAGGCGCAAATGGATGGGGCCGCGGTGGGTGGTGATCGTAACTTGGATGGCCATGGATATTCCTTGTGAGTGCTGAACAATGGCGACCCCGAAGGGCTGCCCAATCACTAAGAATACCCTCTGCCACGAGATGATGGGATGCATGCCGGGGCATGGAATTGGAAAGCGTCGCGCTAGAGACCGAGCATGCTCGCCTGCAACGGTCCGGCGCCCCTGGCGGTGCCTGCGGGAGTCGCCAGTTCCGCCGGCCACTGCTGTCCCTGGAAGAGATGCGCCCACAACCGGTCCAGCGCGGCATAACCGTACGGCAACAGCGGCAAGTGCTTGTCGCCGAAGCCGGGCAACGACAGGAAGGCGTCGAAGTGCTGCGCATGCGACACCTTCCAGTACAACGGCGAGCGACCTTGTTCATGCAGCCATGCCACGTAAGGTTCGGAAGTGAACGCGGTGGGCAACAGGCCGTCGTCCGCACCATGCAGAACCCACATGGGCAGATCCCTGCGCGGCAACCTCGGGGCCAGTGCCTGCACCGAGGTTTGCAGTGCGCGGGCATCGACATCGTTGCCCGTCCACAGGTGTCGCAAGCCTAAGGTTCCAGGAAGCGCGGGATCGGCGCTGTCATCCGTACCGCCAAATAAACCCACGCCATTGCCCGGCGGAATGCCCGACGCATCCGCCCACCAACTCGCGCGCGTAGCCTCGTCGGCCACGCCCGGCTTGCCGTTGACGACGGCGGCATAGTGATAACCGCATGGCATGCTGTCCGCGCCACGGCGAAGATACGCCGAGGCGTAAGCGGCGCCGATGACACGCCACAAATCCAGCGCCGTGGACGATGCAGCCGTCGCCATCGCCTGATCGGTCCAGCCGGTATTGCGCAGATGTTCATACGCCTGGGACACCTGTGCCTGCAGCGTGGATGCCTTCAGCAAACCGTGTGCATGCAGGCTTGCACAACGCGCGGTCCATGCGGCATGTGGTGCACCGTGCGCGTCGCGCGCGAATGGCGTGGCATCGAAAGACGCGTCCATCAACGCGCATGGCAGCCATAACGCTGCCTCGGTCGCATAATCGTATAGCGCGCGCCCGTGCTGGGGCGTGTGCACATTCGGTTCGAGCGCCACCACGCCGGCCAGCGTGTATTGCTCATCGAGCCCTGCCGCTTGCAGCACGGCGCCACCGCCGTTGGAGAGCCCGGTCGCAATGATTCGCGTGTTCTGCGGCGTGAAAGGCGCCTGTTCGGGAAACGCGCGGTCCAGCATGGCGAGTCCAAACTGCGCCGCCTGCAGAACGTGACGCCCCCAATCGGCCTCCGGGTTGTCGCCTGAATGCGCATGCTTGATGGCGATACCCTTGCCGCTCGCCGCATCCGGTTCGAATTCGAGCATCGCCGTGCCCCGTTTGGCGCGCTCGCCATCCAGCGTGACACCGCTATTGTCGGCATAGTCGAAGTAGCCCGATCCCGTGCCTTTGTCGGTGTACGCGACGGCACAACCGCGCGGCAAGCCCCATGCACCGGCGAGCGCGATGGCCCCGTAAATGCCGCGCGACCCGGACGATGCCGTCACCACCAGGCAGCGGTGTGCCTGATCGAACTGATCAGGCACTTGCACCAGCACGCGATGTGGCGAATGCGCATCGGGAATGTTCGCGAACGCCTGGTACTCGCGCCCCGGCACATCCGGCACCGCGCCATAGACTGCGCCGTAGCCACCCAATGGCCCCAGATCGGCAATGCCTTTCCAGCTTGCCTGGATCGCACGCCGGCGTAATTCCTGCAGCGTGGGGTGCGCGGGATCGGCGAACGAGGCCAGCACGCCCTTCAAACCTTCCAGACCGAGCCCCGCACTGAGCAAATCGTCGTGGTCGCGATGCGCAGTGATGCGCACTTGCCCGAGAAAGAAATCGATCCCTTGCATTGAAGGCTCCTTCGTACACGCGAGCGACCCTACGAAAGTACAACATGGATCGCCTGCACGCGCTCGCACGCTTGCGATCGTCATGAACCACGTGCAAGCTTGCGCGCCTTCATCACGCGGAACTCCCATGTCCAAATCAACGAACATCCTGCAGATCCTTCCCGCCAACGGCTGGGTCGCGGTCTATGACGAAAGCGGTGAAGAAAGCGCCGCAACGCTGGTGTGCTTCGCCCTGACCGAAACACTCGACAACGGCAACAAGCAACAGCACGTGCGCCCGATGTGCGCCGACGGCAAGCACATTGTTTTCGCCGACGACGCCGCCAATTTCCTGCGCGTGGAAGAACTGGCCGAGTTCGAGGACGAGGACGAAGAAGAGGACGACGTCGAGGCTTGATGAACCGCGCGTTCATCCAGGCCCTTCACTAGCCGCCCATCGCCCCGGCCAATGCCGGGGCCCAGCGACTTTAAGGGCGAACAACACTGGGTCCCGGCACTCGCCGGGACGACGAGCTGGTTTCCGGCAAGTCGCCCCCTCCCCCTACCCCTCCTCGGAGGTAGGGGGCCAAGAGCAAGCAACCTGTCACATAACCCTGTATAATCCGCAGGTTAACCCTACCGAAACCAGCGCGGCGGCCTCACAGGTCCGCCCGAGCCCTTTATCCATGTCCATCGAAAATCTGCGCAATATCGCCATCGTCGCCCACGTCGACCATGGCAAAACCACCCTCGTCGACCAGTTGCTGAAGCAGTCGGGCACCTTGTCCGAACGCACGGTGCTGGCCGAACGCGTGATGGACAGCAACGACCAGGAAAAGGAGCGCGGCATCACCATCCTGGCCAAGAACACGGCCATCACGTGGCGCGACAACCGTATCAACATCGTCGACACCCCAGGCCACGCCGACTTCGGCGGCGAGGTGGAGCGCGTGCTGTCGATGGTGGACACCGTGCTGATCCTCGTCGACGCGATGGACGGCCCGATGCCGCAGACCCGCTTCGTGACGCAGAAAGCCTTCGCCATGGGCTTCAAGCCTATCGTGGTGGTGAACAAGATCGACCGCCCTGGCTCACGTCCTGAGTGGGTGGTGGAACAGGTGTGGGATCTGTTCGACCGCCTCGGCGCCACGCCGGAGCAGATGGATTTCCCGATCGTCTACGCCTCGGCGCTGAACGGTTACGCCTCGCTCGACGAGAATGCCCGCGAAGGCGACATGACGCCGCTGTACCAGGCCATCATGGAGCACGCGCCGAAGCCGGAAGTTGATCCCACCGGCCCGTTTCAGATGCGCATCAGCCAGCTGGACTACAACAACTTCGTCGGCGTCATCGGCATCGGCCGCATCCAGCGCGGCACGTTGAAGAAGAACATGCCCGTCGCCGTCATCGATCGCCATGGCAAGAAGCGCCAGGGTAAGGTTCTGCAGGTGCTCGGCTTCCTCGGCCTTGAGCGCATCGAACAAGACTCCGCCGAAGCGGGCGACATCGTCGCGATCTCCGGCATCCAGGAGCTGACCATTTCCGACACCGTCTGCGCGCTCGATACGCCCGAAGCGCTGCCGGCGCTGACCGTCGACGAACCGACGATCAGCATGACCTTCCAGGTCAACAACTCGCCGTTCGCCGGCAACAAAGATCTCTCCGGCGGCAAGTTCCTCACCAGCCGCCAGCTGAAGGATCGCCTCGAGCGCGAACAGGTCCACAACGTGGCGCTGCGCGTCGAACAGGGTTCGGATGCCGACAAGTTCCTCGTGTCGGGTCGTGGCGAACTGCATTTGTCGGTGCTGATCGAAAACATGCGCCGCGAAGGTTATGAACTGGCCGTGTCGCGCCCGGAAGTGATCATCAAGGACATCGACGGCCAGAAAATGGAGCCGTTCGAGCAGTTGGTGATCGACGTGGAAGAAACCCATCAGGGCCCCGTGATGGAGCGCCTGGGCGTGCGCAAGGGCCAGCTCAAGAACATGGAACCCGATGGCAAAGGTCGCGTTCGCCTCGAATACATGATTCCGGCACGCGGATTGATCGGCTTCCAGAACCAGTTCAAAACCCTCACGCAGGGTTCGGGGCTGCTGTTCCATGTGTTCGATCACTACGGTCCGAAGGAAGAAGGACAGATCGCCAAGCGCCTCAACGGCGTGATGATCGCCAACGCCGCCGGCACCACACCCGCCTACTCGCTCGGACCGTTGCAGGACCGCGGCAAGCTGTTCGCCGCGGAAGGCGATTCGATTTATGAAGGTCAGCTGGTGGGCATCCACGCCAAGGACAACGACCTCACCGTCAACGCGATCAAGCCCAAGCCGCTGACCAACATGCGCGCCTCGGGCAAGGACGATGCGATCCAGCTGACACCGGCGACCAAGTTCTCGCTCGAACAGGCGCTGGACTTCATCGACGACGACGAACTGGTGGAAGTCACGCCGAAGGAAATCCGTCTGCGCAAGAAGCATCTGACGGAGAATGATCGTAAGAAAGCGTCGCGTGGTGCCTAAGTCATGCGCAAACGTTGAAAGAAAGGCCGCCGCAAGGCGGCCTTTTTATTTACCCGATATATTCACGCCAACTGGCAACCCCATCATCACCTCACCGTCATTCCGGCAAAGGCCGCAATCCAGTACAAACGTGCAGTGCGAAGCACCCTCCACAAAAATAGCGAATCCTTCGGACATATATTTGAACTGGATTGTGGCCTTCGCCGGAATGACAGCTGGGCCAATTCAGATTCAACGGCGCGCAGGAACCTTCTTCCGGTTTCCACTCATGGTCGAACCTTCAAAGCACCTCATCCATCGCAAGCTCCTATCGTGCCTCCTACTCGCCGCACTCCCACTCGCCTCATACGCCAACGACGCACCACTCTTCATCCCGCAATGGCTTGGTGCGCAGTACACCTTCGTCGACCAGAACCAGTCGCGCGTGCATTCACCGTACAGCGGCCCGCTTAGCCTGAAGGCGGATGGCTCGACCGCGCGCTCGCACACCTTCGGCGCATACTTTGGCGTCGCCCTGCCCTGGCATCTGCAGTACTACTGGGATGTCGAAATGTTCAAAGGCGAAGGCGTCAGCAATGCCACCGGGCTTGGCGGACTCACCAACGGCGACATCATTCGTTCCGGTGTGGCAAGCCTGGGCAAGCGCCCTTACGTAGCACGCGATTATCTGCGCTGGGTATTCCCGCTGGGCCATGACGCCACCACCATCGAGCGCGGGCAGGATCAACTCCCCGGCCAGGAAGCGGTCAAGCACATCGAAGTGAAAGTCGGCCTCATGGCGGTGAACGACGACTTCGATAAAAACCGTTACGCCAATGCCACCCGCACACAGTTCATGAACTGGTCGCTGTGGAACAACACTGCGTGGGATTTTGCTTCCGATACGCGCGGCTACACCGACGGCATCATGATCGGCTGGATGATGCAAGGCTGGGCGCTGCGCTACGGCATCTATCGCATGCCCGTGGAAGCGAACGGACAGGCGCTGGTGAAATCGCTGGGCGAAGCCAGCGGGCAGCAGATCGAACTGACCCTGCAACCCAAGCCGAACGGATGGGCGCTGCGTTTTCTTGGTTTTGACAACAAGGGAAACATGGGCATCTATGAGCAGGCGATCCAGATTGCCGAGCTGACCGGACAGACGCCCGATATCCATGCCGACGATGCGCCGGCTCGCCATAAATACGGTTTGGGCATCAACGGCGAACTTCCAGTTGCGGACGATGGCGATACCGGTTTCTTCATGCGTGCAGGCTGGAACGATGGACATACCGAATCGTTCATCTTCGCCGAAGTCGACCGCTTGCTGAGTGGCGGCTTCCAATTATCGGGCGCGCATTGGGGCCGATCCGACGACCGATTGGGCGTGGGCGTCGCTATCGAAGGACTTTCGCGCGAACACGCGCAGTATCTGGAAGCAGGCGGCGATGGTTTTCTGCTCGGCGACGGCGCATTGCGCTACGGCCCGGAGGAGATTGCCGAGGTGTATTACAACATCGCGGTGATCAATCACCTCAGCATCAGCCCGGATCTGCAGTTCATTCGTGATCCTGGGTACAACCGTGATCGTGGCCCGGCGCGCTTTGCTGGATTACGCGCGCACGTGCAGTTTTGATTGCCTGTGTCGAATGTAAGCTCCCTCCCCTGCTTGCAGGGGAGGGCTGGGGTGGGGTTGCACAAGCTTGCCGCGCTATTTCAACGTGAGGCGAGATTGCTTCACCCCACCCCAATCCTCCCCTACTACACGTAGGGGAGGGAGCGATGGCTTCAGCCCTGCAACCGATCATTGCAACGAATCGTCGTCGGCGCCACCCGATGCATATCGAACACCAGCAATTCATTGCGTCCGCGCGATAACCACGGCGCCGGACAATAAAGCCGCTGCTGCGGACCAATCCGCCAATAGCGCCCTAACAGCTTACCGTTCACCCACACGTAGCCCTTGTCCCAGTCGCTCATATCGAGATAGCAATCACCGGGCTTGTCGAGTGTAACGATTGCCTTGAAGAACAAACCTGGACGAAGTGCCGATGGCGAATCGCTCAGCATGGGCGGGAGACCAGCCACGTATGCCTCATCGATCAGCAAACTGTGCGCCTGCCAATCCTGCAGCTCCTCGCCATCGAGCGTTACTGCACCGACGATGCCTTTGAAGTCGTACATCGCCTGTCCATAGCCCACGTGGCCGAAGCTATCAACAAGAATGTCGACGATCGTTCCCGCACCGTTGGCGGGCGGCGGAATATCCACGTAATGCTTCACATGCAAACCGGGTTTGTTCACGCGCGAGACGTAGTCCAGATACTTGCCATCGCTGAACACCGTGCCGTAATCGCGCAGACCTTCCATGTTGAGCATGCCGCCGTTCAACAGCGTCTTGCGATACACCACCATGCCGCTGTTCTGCGCGAACAGAATCTCGTTCGAATCAGGCTTCTTCACCATGCGCGCCGGCAGCGGCAAGTTATCCCAGACCGATGCGTAGGGGCGTGCGATCACATCGTCAAAGTGCGTCGTCGGCGGAGCCGGCGGTGGATCGGGAACCGGGTGCGACACGTGCGCCGTGATCAAGGCGCGGAAGGTACGGTAATCGGCGGTCGGCTCGCCACGTTCATTGATGGGCGCGCCATAGTCGTAGCTGGTGATGACCGGTTCGAAGTCCGCGTAATCGTCGCGCGCATTGGCGCCGGCGGTGAAGCCGAAGTTGGTGCCGCCATGCACTACGTACATGTTGAACGAACGGCCTTCGGCCAACAGCCGGCGCAAGGTCGGCGCGTATTGGCCGCTTTGGAAGGTGATGTCGCCCCAATGCGTCAACCAGCCTGGATAACCCTCGCTCTCCCACACGGGCGCATCGCCGGCGATGGTCTGGGCGGCGGCGAAATCCATATCGCCGTCCAGGCCCAGCGCGGCACCTGGCACATAGGTGTGGGTCTTCTGGATTTCCGCCAGCCCGTCGGCGATCGAGAACGGACCTTCGATACCTTGCGCCTGCCACATCGTGCGCAAACGCAGGAGATAGTCGAGATCGTGCCCGAACGAGGCGTATTCGTTCTCGATCTGCACCATCAAAACCGGGCCGCCCTGACTGGCCATCAAAGGCGCAAGCTTCGGCCCTACCGCACTCATGTAGCGCTGCACGGCGGCCATGTAGCGCGCATCGTCCTTGGTGCGCACGCGGATGCTGGGATCGCGCAGCAGGTACGCCGGCAGTCCACCCAGATCCCACTCGGCACACACATAGGGACCGGGCCGCAGATATACCCACATGCCTTCCTGCTGGCATAAATGGATGAAGCGAACGAAATCGCGGCGCTCCGTGGTGAAGTCGAACTCACCGGGCTCGCTTTCGAAGTAGTTCCACATCAAGCAGACCGCGATGGTGTTGAGCCCCATCGCCTTGGCCATGCGGATGCGGTGCTGCCAGTACTCCGCCGGGATGCGCGCCGGATGCATTTCGCCGCTGCGGATTTGGAATGGCGCGCCGTCCAGCAGGAATTCGCGACGGCCCAGTTCGAAACGGCGCGCCCTGCCGTCGGGCCTGGGCTCAACCGCCGGTTTTGCAGACGTTGCGCCTTCGGCCAGCGGTATCGCTGCGGCCAGCGGTGTCAGCAGAGCGAATCGAAGAAAATCGCGGCGTTGCATACATCCCTCATCTCGGTGACCTGCCCAACGTCGCGCGCGTGCTCTTCCTTATCTTCCGGCGTATGAAGAACCGGCCTTACCTTGAGCGGCACGTTTTTGCAAACGGAAAAACAAACCGGGCATCACGCAGTCGACGAGCGCTGGAGGGTACCTCAAGGCGTCAATTCAAGGGTCAATACTTCGAACGGCGCCAGCGTGATGGTGCTCACATGATCGGCATCAAGTTCCTTCGGCACGTTCTTGCCGCTATGCCAAACATCACGCACATGGAAGTATCGGGACGCCCCGCCGGGAAGCTGCAACTGCCGCTGCAGATCGATCACCGCCACCTGCGCATGCGCATCCGGATTGCGTAGCGTGATGATCGACCTCTTCGCTGACCACGCGGCCCAGCCATAGACATCGAGCCGCCCCGGATCGCCACCGATCCAATGTGTATCGCGCAGCACGTCCGCATTGGCGCGCGACCACTTGGCGGCGTCGGCCAGCACATCCCAATCCTCTTTGCTGAGCAAAGAAGGTGTGATGTACATCTCCTGCAGTTGCGTACCGGTGGCGAAATAGGAGTGCACTTCGTTGGGAAAGTCATGGCCCGGATCGGTATTGAGCCGCTTGTTCATCTGCGCATAAATGATGCCGTGAAGCATCAGCGAGTTGATCGGGAAAAGCGGCCCCTGAATCACGATGTTTTCGTACGTTTGCTGGTCGCGATAGGTGATCCACTGCTCGCGCTCGCTGCCCACGCCCGCATGCCAGTCATCCTCGCCGCCGCGCCAGATGGAATCGGCATAACGCAACCAGAACGGCGAGGCCCACGTGCCGGTGGTGAGGTTGATGTAAGTATTGGGCTTGTCCTTGCGGATGTCCTCGATCAATTGAATCGCCGCGGCAAAGTCGCTGGTAAAGCGGCTACCGGGAAATACGCTGCTGACATTGCCCGTACCGTCGAACTTGAACTGGTTGATGCCGTCCTTGTTCAACAGATCCATGACGGCGTCGTGGAAGCGCTGATAGTACTTGGGACCCGAAAGCGCGAACCCGCCATCGATGATTTCGTAACCGGCGACCTTGCCGTTCTTCAGGCGCTCCTGCTTGGGTGTGCTGTAGCCGCCCCATGGCGACAGCCACACACCCGGCGCAGCACCGTATTTCGCCGCTGCTTCTTTCAATGGCACGAAACCATGCGGGAAATCCTTGCTGAAATGCCAACTGCCACTGCGATCGTCCCACCCGTCGTCGAACAGGAAGGAGTCGAGCTTTACGCCGCGCTTGACGCTCAACTGCTCACCGATCGTGTTGATACGGTTGAGCGCCTCCGCCTCGGTATACGGCGTGAAGTAGCCGATGTCGTACCAGGAGTTGTAATGCAGGAACGGACGATAAGGATGCGCCCGCTCGCGTTCCACGTAGGCGGCGAAGTCACGCCGGAGTTGATCGTCGTGCGTGACGCCGACCACCGCGGAGTACGTCACCGATTGCCCTTTGGGCAAGGGCAAGCCTTCATCCATCCACAGATGGATCGTGTCGCCTCGCACTTCGCTGCTGGACAACGGCTGCTCGAAGCCGAAGTAATCGCGCCCGGATACGACGGGCGAACCCTGCACGGTGCCTATTACTTCGGCGTGATCGGCCTTCAGTTGCAGCAGATCGATACGCGAGATGTCTTCGTTCTGCTTCAGCGCCGTGACCGTGACGATCTCACGCAGGTAATCGCTCCCCTCGCGCTGCACCCATTGCCAATCCACACGAATGCGACCATCGGCATCGCCGAAGCTCGCTTCGATCGCGTGCCCCGGCAGGCGTTCCGCTTCGCGCGACGCATCGGGATCGGCCTTGAGCGCCACGTCCTTGGGCGCCGCAAGCAGGGTCAGTTGCGAAGCATCCACGGTATGGCCATCGCGAAAGCTCAAGGCGAACGGCGAAACGATCGAGATATTGCGCTGATTGACGTGATCGGTCACTACCAGCGCACCGACATGTCCATGTTCCGGCTGCCACTTCACCGCTATCGCTGCATTGCCGAAAGCATACGTGCCCGACGTTGCTTCAGCGAACGAGCTGGAGGCGGTGGTCACGCCACCCAAAAGCAGCGCCGCCGTGCTCAATGCCAACAATCTATGTCGCACCACGGCATAAGGAAAACGGCACCGCTTCAATGAATGTGGCATGTGAATCAATCCTTCTAATTAAACCAGCGCCTGAACATCGCAAGCATCAAGGACCTTTGCGACGCTCAGACGCGCAGTCACGAGCCCGATCAATAGTCGTACGTCATGCCAAAGCGCACATAACGCGGCACCTGCAACAACATCGGCGTTGCATAAAGCGGATTCGGCGCCGCCGGCACCGTACCGGTGTTGTACTCGGCGTATTCGTTGAGCGGCGCCTGGCTGTTGAACAGATTGACCACGTCCAGGCTGAAACCCAGCTTATGCTGCGCGAACGCCGGGCGGTAGCGGATACCGATGTCGACTTGCTTCATCCACGGCAGACGGCCGGCAGCACCCGGCGGTGCTGGTTGACCGTTACACCAGTTATAGAGCGAACCGTAGCCGTCGGGATCGGTCTGGTTCGGACCATACAAACCCAGACAGTTCTTGGGACCACCCGAGATCAGCGTGAGGTTTGCTGAAACTTGCCACTCCGGCGTGATCTGATAGTACCCATAAGCCTTGATCTGGTGCGTGTGATCCTGGCCCAGCGGTCCACCGGCGTATTCCATCAGCTGGGGGAAATTCCAGTACGTGTCCAAGTTGGCAGCAAGCGCCTGGATGTCCGTCTCGCCCAAGCTCTCGGTGTTGCCATAGCTACGCGAGAACAAGTAGTCGATCTTGCCGTACCAGTGCCCGTCGAACGGATGCTCCAGGAACGTTTCGAGGCTGTAGTACTTGAGCGACAAATTCGGCAAGCCCAACTCGGCGTTGGTCAACGTCACGTTGTGGAAAGCGCCGCTGGGGTCCTGCACGGCAAAGGTGTTGGCCTGGCCCGGATTGAAGTAGTAGCAGGTGGCATTGCTGACATCGTCAATGCCTATCGAGGCCGCTTTGTTGATAATGACCTGATCATCGCAGTCTTGCTCGACGTCATGCTGCAGGCTGCGCTGCATCGCCTTGGCACCATAGATCCAGGATGAGCCAAGCGTTTTGGTAAAGCCCAGGATGAATTCGTCTTGATCCTCGGACTTCAGGTTTTGCGCAGTGACCGTATTCGGATTGGGGGTCTGGCCATAGAAATTGTTCGCTGACACGGGGCCGGACACCTGCGTCAGTCCCGTCGGCGTGCCATTCGCAGCAATGCCGCTGTAGGTGTAGTACTGCTGCGTTATCAGTACCGGATTGGCCTCCAGGCCGGTGACAAGCAATCCGCCGAGATAATAGCGGCCGGCATTGCCGTACACCTTGAAGCTGCCATCGCCATTAACGTCCCAACTGAAGCCTACGCGTGGCGACCACTGCGGCTTGGTCTGCCGCATGTAGGGCTCGGCCGCGGCGTTGTAGTTGGTGAAACCGTCATCACGCAAACCCAACGACAACAGCCAGCGATCAGTGACCTGCCACTGGTCTTCGATGTACTCGGCGTGTTGCACCGCGGTCAGGTTGCCGCCCTGGGTGGAAATGTTCTTGCTTACGTAGTAACCCGACGCCCCATTCGGATAATTGGCAATCGGCCCTACGCCCAGGGCCGGCACCAGCGCCTGCGTTGGATTTGGCGTAGAGCCATAGTTCCAGTAATAACCGGGGCCGGAAACCTCCGTCAGCTGATTCAGGGCGCGGGATTGCAAGTTATCGATACCGGCCGTAATCGTGTGATCGCCGAGCACATAAGTGAGGCTCAGTCGCAGGTTGTTGGTGGTGTAGTACGGGTTGGTCAGCGAGCTGACGATTTGATCGCCGTTGTTGGGCACCCCGTTATTGAGCGCGGGATTTTGGAAAGTGGCACCGGAAATGTATGTCGCGCCGGGGTCGTAGCCCACAGGGACGCTGTAATCGAAGGTTTTCATCTGGCCATACAAGGCCGTGAAAGTCAGGTCGTCTGTGATGTAGCTGGTGAACTTGGCCGACCAGAAATTGCCGCCGCTCTTGGTGTCGTTGGCATATCCTGCCAACGTGGTTTCCTGCAGGTTTTTATAATCGTAGTCATAGACCGTGCCGGACGTCTCTTGCTTGCTGGACGCGGCCGTCAATTCGAGCAGGTTCTTGTCCGTAATGTTCCAATTGATCTTGGCGTACCACTTCGGCAGGTGTTGCTTGTAATTCTCGGCCGTACCCGGCGCTGACGCGATACCACCCGCGTTGATCGGACTGCCCTCGCTGGAGGCCACCGGACCGACCGACTGGCCACCCACATTGCTCATTTCAGCAGAAAGGAAGAAGAACAGCTTGTCCTTGATGATCGGACCGCCCACATAAGCGTCGTAGACAGATGTCCACTGGCTGTTCCTGCTGTTGGGATCGAACAGGTTTCCTGCCACCGGCGAAGGAGGCAAACCGTTCGCGTAATACGTATTGGCCTGCGTGCCAACGAGTCCGGCCGGTGTGTACTCGACTTGCCCACCAAAATGCCACTCGTCGGTTCCGCTCTTGCCGATCAAGTTGAGCACACCACCATCGGAACGGCCGTACTGGGCGCTATAGCCACCCGTATAGACTTCTTCCTGCGAAATCGAACCGTAGGGCAGCGTGATGCCGCCTTGCCCAAGCCACGGATCGGTCGTGTTGAATCCATTGATGTAATACGCGTTCGTTTCGACCGACGAGCCGCCGAAGCTGGGCAGCGCAGCGCCCGTCGTACTGGAAAAGCCACCGCCATCGGGTACAGCGCCAGGGGCAAGCAGCGCCGCCGCCTCGGCCGTCCGTCCCAGCGGGAGTGCGGCCAACTGCTGCGCCGTAATCACTGTGCGCGAGTCCACCGAACTGACATCGATCGGCGGCACGCTGTTGGCGGACACCGACACGCCCGCCAATTGCTCGGCCTGCACCGGTTGCTCGGCAAATGACACGTTCACACCGACACCCACGTTCAACACGACAGGCTGATGTGTCTGCACCACCGTGCCGTCGCGGACCAGGCTTACGGTATAGGTGCCAACGGGCAGTTGGGTGGCGTTGTAGCGACCATTACTATCGGTGCCGACCTGGCGGGTCACACCCGTGTCGCTGCGGATGACGACGCTTAGACCCTTGCCGGGCGTCACCTGCCCATAAATGTTGCTGGTGGTCGATTGCCCGTGCGCGCCTGCCGAAATCAGCAACGTGCCGATGATCGCTGCCAGCACTCTGCGTCGCGAGGTTTTTGAAGAAGCGTTGCCGCACGTCGTACCGCGTGTCCCGCCATCAAACTTTAGAATCGTTGCACACATCAGAACCTGCCCTCCCATATTTGTGATGTCGCATCACGTGAAGATCGCCTTCCGCATGCGCGCACGTCTCCATGACCGCCCCCATCTATGCGGCCTGGACTTGGTTTTTTTGTACCTACAACCTATGCCACCATCACTGTGGCGACCCGGCCTGAAGGCTCGGCGCATGATGTATGCGTTGAACCTTCACGGCCGGAAGCAGCGACTCCACCACGCTGCGCTCTGCAAACCCTGTTTCTTCCGATTGCGCATTGGCGACACCGCAGGCCACGCCCAAACGCAGCGCTTGCTCAAGCGGCATGCGTCGTTGCATGGCCACCGCCATGCCCGCGAGAAAACAATCGCCCGAACCCACCGCGTTGCGAACGTGTACGGATGGGAGCTGCGCGTGCCACATGCCGGTATCGTCCGCGGCAACGGCGCCCAGATCGCCCAAGCTCACCACCGGCATGGCGATGCCGCGTTCGCGTAGCGCGGCGACCGCCATTGCTGCAGCGTCAACGTTGATCACCGGATGCCCGACCAGCTCGCTGATTTCGTCGCGATTGGGCTTGATCAGGTAAGGCTTGGCAGCAACGGCATGACGCAGCACTTGGCCACTGGCGTCGACCAGGCAGCGTTTACCCCATGCGTTGATGTCATCCACCAGCGCGGCATACAAGGCGTCATCGAAACCGCGCGGCAGACTGCCGGTAAGGATCACCAAATCGCTCGCTTCGGCGCTCTGGCGGAATTCGCGCAGCAGCGAATCCTGTTCGCTCCGGCTGAGCTGCGGCCCCTGCCCGAGCACTTCTGTGATGCTGCCGCCGGCTTCTTGCAGCGCCAGGCAATGCCGCAATTCACCTTCGATATCGACGCCGCGGAACAGCACACCGCGTGCGCTCATCTGGCGTGAAATAAGCGACCGGTTCGCTGCATCCACCAGTCCGATCAGGCGCACGCGCTCACCGAGCGCGGCGATGGTCTGTGCGACATGCACACCCTTCCCGCCGGGATAGATTTTTTCTTCGCGCACGCGATGCACTTCACCGGGCGTCAGCGCGTCGATCTGGATGAAGCGATCAATGGCGGTGTTGAAGCCGGCGACGGTGATCACGATGCCTCCGCCAACAAGGCCATCACTTCATCCACGCTAGCCTGCCGCGTCGTGCCACCGACGCCGCGCGTGGAGAGGCTGCCGCATGCACTGCCCCAGCGCATGCAATCGACCAACGGCATCCTGCGCAACCAGGCATGCAGGAATCCCGCGTCGAAGGAATCGCCGGCACCGGTGGTGTCGATCGCTTCGATCGCATAGGCGGGCACTTCCAGCCACTGATCATCGTGCAGGCTTGCGCAACCGGTGCGACCACGCTTTACCACGGTGCGCGTGCGGCCGTTTTGCACGGCCCGCAACGCTTCGCGCACATCATCAAGACGGGTGATCGCCTGCAGTTCCTGTTCGTTGGGAAGAAATACATCGACGTTGTTCAAAGTGCTGAGCAGATCATCTTCCCAGCCTTGCGCCGGGTCGAAGCCCGGGTCGAGCGACGTGGTCAGGCCCGCCGCCGATGCGCGCGCGAAGAGCTCGCGACACCCCGGGCGCAAGGACTTTTGCAGATAGTACGAGGAGATGTGCAGATGATTCGCGCGTTTGAGCCATGCATCGTCGACGTCTTCGGCACGCAAGGCCCAAATGGCACCCGCAAAGGTCACCAACGCGCGATCCTGCGGCGTGGACAGCGACGCCGTGACACCGGTGCGCAAGGCATGGCTCGGCCGCAACGTGGAAACATCGATACCCGCCTCGCGCAATGCCTCCAGACAAAAGGTGCCCGACGCATCCGCGCCAAGAAGTCCATGAAACGTCACCGGATCGCCCAAGCGCGCCAAGCCCATCGCACAGATCATCGATGAGCTGCCTGGCGTCATCACGAAATCATCGGCCAGCACTTCCTTGCCCGGCGCGGGCAAGTCGTGACAACCCTTGAACACGAAGTCCACGTTGATCTCGCCGATCACCAGGATGCGCAGGGGCTGCTCGCGCGGTGTCATGGCGCGGCCCCATGCAGCGCGAAATCTTCGACCACGCGCGTAAGCACGCCTTCAGACGGCGTATCGGGCTTGCCGCCCAGATGCAGGCAACGGAAGAACGCCAGCAGCTGCGCCACCACCACGCCCGCCAACGCCGCCGACACGTCTGCATTGGAGGCGGCCGATGCCAGGTCGATCGCCACGTCATCCGCATCGAGCACATCCTCGGGAATATCAGGCCCCACCACCAGCTTCGCCAAACCCAGTTGCTTGCGCGAGAGCTCGCGCAGCAGATCGCATTCGTAGCGGCGCACCGCTGGATCGGCCGACAACATGGCCACCACCAACGTGTGCGGATGGACGAACGACATCGGCCCATGGCGCAAACCGAGGAATGTTTCGGACAGCGTAACGACCTGGCCGCCCGTCATTTCCAGCATCTTCAAGGCCCCTTCGCGTGCTGCGCCAAAGGCGGCACCGCTACCCAGATAGACGGCCGAACGCATGTCGCGTTGCGCGAGGGTGGCGATGGCGTCGGCGTGCGCATCGAAGATGCGCTGCACATTCGCGGCCGCCGTCTCGACACCGTCGGCGGTAAGCGCAGCGGGCGCGGCGTGCAGCAAGCCCAGGCCGCCCAGCACGAGATTGGTGAAGCTGCTGGTCATCACCAGGCTGCGGTCGTTGGTGCGCTCGTCCAGCACCAGCGCGGCGAGGCGCGGCTCATCGCGATACTGCGTGGCGAGCTTGCCCTGCGCGTTGCAGGTGATCACCAGATGCCGCCACTGCGGCGCTTCGGCCAGCAGGGTGTTCACTACGCCAGCACTTTCCGGGCTATCCCCCGAACGCGCTAACGAGATCAGAAGACCCGGTCCTGGCGGCAGCACACTGCGCCAATGCGTGAGCAAGCTACCTGCATCGATGGCCTGCACGGATACACCCAAGCCCGCTTGCAGCAGCGGTGCAAGGCACTGGCCGATATACATGGAACTGCCCGACCCAGTCAGCACGACATGTGGCGGACGCGGGTCGAGCGCCCTGGCCAGCACGCGCTGCGCTACTGTGCCTTGCAGCAAGCCGAAGGTATCCCGCCAGGTGGCGGGCTGTTGCAGGATCTCGCGCAGGGTGTCGGCGTAACCGGCGGCCTGCTGCGCTTGGGGGGATTGTCCTCGCAGTGTATCCAGCATGCTTTTTTCTTTCGTTTTCTTATGAAGACTTGACATTTTGCCCAATTCGCTCGAATGTGAAATCATTCGATGACGCCTCCAGAGTATTCGAAATGAAAGACTCGTTACAATACCTTTCGAAAACTTCCGAAAAGTTTTCTCGCCTCACCCTCTCCCACGGCAAGCGAACCCGCCTGTGGCGCCTGATGTACGGACATGGTCCGCGCAATGGCAGCATGCTGGTGTTACCGCTGGACCAGGGACTGGAGCACGGCCCCACCGATTTTTTCCCTCATCCACCGGCCGTCGACCCGGAATACCAGTTCCGGCTCGCGGTGGAGGGGAATTTTTCCGCTATCGCATTAGGCGTAGGCCTGGCCGAGAAGTACATGGGCGAGTGGTGCGGGCAGATTCCGCTGATCCTCAAGCTCAACGGCAAGACCAACATCCCCAGCGATGCGGACGCCACCTCGCCGCTGTTCGCCTCGGTGGAAGATGCCGTTCGGCTGGGCGCGGACGCGGTGGGTTACACCATGTATGTGGGTTCGCCGCGTCAGCACGATGAGTTTCGCCAGTTCGAAAAGGTGCGGCAGGATTGTGAGCGCTATGCTATGCCGCTCGTGCTGTGGTCGTATCCGCGCGGTGCCGCGATTGATGCCAAAGGCGGCAAAGGCAGCCTCTATGCGCAAGATTACGCCGCACGCGTCGCGCTGGAGCTGGGGGCCGACATCGTCAAGCTACATGAGCCCGACGACAACACCGCCAACGTGCCCAAGCCCTACGACACGCTGCACGAAGATGCCTCGGCTCGCACGCAACGCGTAGTGCGCTCGGCCGGCCGCACTATGGTGCTGTTCTCCGGTGGCGAAAAGAATGACGACGATGCGGCGGTGCTGCGCAAGGTGGAGTTCTACATGGCGTCCGGCGCCACTGGCGTGATGTTCGGGCGCAACATGTGGCTGCGTCCGCTCGATCAGGCGATTGCGCTGGTCAAGCAGGTGCATCAGATCATGGCCAGATATCCGCGCTGAATCCCGCGCTCCTGCCGCCGGCAGTCCCCTCCCCGGCTCCCGGCAGTGATGTGCGGCGCCCGTCCCTCCTGGCCGGTATGCTTGCGGCATTGCGGCCAGGAGGGAGCTGAGGCGATGGCTTTACCCATCATGGCGGCGCAGCCCGCCATGACGATAGAAAGCCTCCTGCGAGGCTTACCTCTTCAATCTTTTGCAGGCCAGCGCAAGCAAAGCGATGTCAAACCGCCAACGCAAACCGATCCCCTCTGCCTGGTCCTTCCGCACGCAAACCCGCGCCGGCTGCTTCTGCTGTGCTCCGCCGCGTGATGGGCTCACCATTCGCGCCAGCAGTAAAAACCCGCTGCAAACCGCGCCCGACCAGAACAAAAGCGAGCTTCGGCTAAAGGATTTCAAACCACGCAGCATGCTGCGCGTGGAGAAAAACCGCATTGAACGCCCGCGCTTTCCGGTGATCGACGCACACGCGCATCTCACCTGGTCCAGCAAGGTGCGCAATGGCGTATCGGTAGGCGAAGACATAGTGGTATTTGCCACCCCCGATGCATTGCTGCCCGTGATGGACCGCAAAGGTGTGCGCACGCTGGTCAACCTCACCGGCGGCGTCGGCAAAGGGCTGGAGCGCAGCATCGACCTGTTCGACAAAGCCGCGCCCGGCCGGTTCATCACGCTTACCGAACCCTCCTACGAGCACTTTCCCGCATCCAACTATCCGCAGATGCAGGCCGATGCGATGGCGCACGCGCACAGCGTCGGCGCGCGTGGCTTGAAACTGCTTAAAACGCTGGGGCTGTATCTGCGCGAGGAGCTCGATACCGGCCCACTGGTGGCAGTGGACGATCGCCGCTTCGATCCCATGTGGGAAGCTTGTGCGGCTTACGGCATGCCGGTGTTCATGCATGTCTCCGACCCGGAGGCGTTTTTTCTGCCAACCGATGAACACAACGAGCGCTACGAGGAATTGAGCAACCATCCGGATTGGTCGTTCTACGGGCCGGCGTTCCCCAGCAATCAGGAATTGCTCGCCGCGCGCGACCGCGTCATCGCGCGTCACCCCAACACCACCTTTGCGCTCATGCACGTGGGTAACTGGGCGGAGAACCTGGAGGCGGTAGCGGACTGCCTGGAACGCTTCCCCAATACCCTGGTGGACATCAGCGCGCGGATCGGTGAACTAGGCCGTCAGCCACGCACGGCGCAACGGTTTTTCGACCGCTACCAGGACCGCATCCTGTTCGGAACCGATGCGGTGCCTTCCCCCTATGGCGACGACGTCCCCCAGCAGCTGTTCTGCGACGAGCTCTACGAGATCTATTACCGCTTCCTGGAAACCGAGGACGAATACTTCGACTATGCCCCCGCCCAGACCCCACCCCAGGGGCGCTGGTCCATCTACGGCCTGGGCCTGAAAGACAGCGTTCTGCGCAAGATATACCATGACAACGCTGCCAGACTGCTAAAGCTTCCGCCATGAATGAACCACGCGCCGCCGCCCTGCCCCCGCAACGTTTGCTGGTCGAGGAGCGCCGACGCCTGATTGTCGACCATATCGAAGCCAACGGCCGCGCCACCGTGGAAGAACTGGCCGTCCGCTTTGGCACCTCCACGGTCACCATCCGCAACGACCTTGAATCGCTGGCGCGCACCGGCGCCATTGCGCGCTCGCACGGTGGCGCCCTGCCGGCCGCGCAGACCGTTACCAACGATGTGCCGCTCAACATCAAGGAAACGCGCTCGCATCCGCAGAAGCTACGCATCGGCCAGGCGGCTGCCAAACTCATCAACGACGGCGAAACCATCATCCTCGATTCCGGTTCCACCACGGTGGAAATCGCCCGTCAAATTCGCCAGATGAAGTTCGAGTCGCTTACCGTGGTCACCAACGCGCTGAACATCGCGCTAGAGCTTTCGGGCTTACCCACCATCCGCGTGATGATGCTCGGCGGACTCTTGCGCCAAACCTCGTATTCACTGGTGGGGCCCGATGCGGAACAGGCGCTTTCACGCATCTCGGCAGACAAACTCTTCCTCGGCGTGGATGGCCTCGATCCGGTAGTAGGCGTCACCACGCCCGACCCGTTGGAAGCCTCACTCAACGCACTGATGATCCGCGTCTCCCGCGAGACCATTGCCGTATTCGACGCCAGCAAACTTGGGCAACGCAGCCTTTCAGTGATCACGCCCGTGCAGAACCTGCATATCGTCATTACCGATACCAGCGCGCCGGAAGACATGGTGGACGCCCTGCGTAGCGCAGGTGCGAATGTGATGTTGGTCTAACTCTGAGGTTGGTCTAACTCCGAGCCCCATTCACCCTCACCGTCATTCCGGCGAGGCGTTCAATCGCTCCACGCCCGCTCCAACGCAGCCACCTGCCTTTCCAACCGCGGCCCCAGGTAACAATGCGAGCCGCACGGCAACAAACCCACGTCGCGGAACTCGCGCAGATACCACGCCGGCGACCGCAAGCGCAGGTCATGGCGATCACCCTCCAGATCGTCGCGGCGGGTAAATACCTCCAAAAACGCGATGCCTTCCAGCATTTCAGCAATGCCATTAAGACCAGCGCGTATTTCCGCCGGCGCGAGGTAATGCAACACGTCCGTGCACACAATCACGTCGAAGCGCGTATCGAAACGCAGTTGTGCGAGCTGACCAAAACTGGCCAGTCCAATATTGCGGCTGCGCCCGAAGCGCTGCACCACGTATTCACTGGCATCCAGCCCACGGTAATCGAGGCCGGGCCGCAACGCGCGTAGCGGTGCCCGCCACACCCCTTCGCCACAGCCAACATCCAGCACGTTGCGGACAGGCCGGCCCAGGTAATACTCCGCCTGCGCCACCACCATCGCGACTTTGCGCTTCAGGGCGGCCGCCGACCTCACCGCGTATTTCGGGTGACGGTACCACTTGTCGAAATAAGCCTGATCGTAAGCTTTGCGCATGCTTGAGCCCTAAAAAGCGAGGCATAGTAACGCTGCTTTAAGGTGTCCGTGAGAAATTTTGTGAATCACGGCCGAATATCCGCCACGTTTCGCGCCACACCGGTCAGCGCGAGGCGCGAACGGACGTTGAGGGCATAAGTGCCGAGGGGGACGCCATGCTCAGAATTACCGCTGCATCAGCACGCTTATCACGCTTGAGATATGTGGGTTTTCTCGTTCTGGCATGCGTACCACTAGCCTGCGCATTTCCGCTGAAGGCCTACGGCACCGCGCCCCTGAGCGCAGACGACGTTGCCTGGCTGCGCCGCGCGACGTTCGGCCTGGATAGCGCAACCATCGAGCGCTACCGCGAACTGGGGCGCACGCGCTTTCTCGATGAAGCACTGGCCGGCGGCGATGACCCCCTGCCCCCGGCCGTCGCGCCCATGATCGACAGCTACCCGGTCTACAACACCTCGCCGGCAAAACTGATCGCCGATTACCGCGATCAACAGAAAAAAGTGAAAGCCATCGATGCCGCCGACATCGCCGACAAGGAAATGGCGAAGAAAAACTTCCAGAAATACCGCCGCGAACTTTACAAACAGAGCGCCGAGGTGGAACTCCTGCGCGCGATTTATGGCCGCAACCAGCTGCGCGAGCAAATGGTGTGGTTCTGGCTCAACCACTTCAATATTTATGCAGCCAAGGGCGAAGTCGGCCTGTTCGCCACCGACTACGAAGAAAACGCGATTCGCCCGCATGCGCTGGGCAAGTTCAAGGATCTGGTCATGGCCACGCTGGAAAGCCCGGCCATGCAGCTGTATCTGGACAACGCGCATAACGTGCGCGGCAAAACCAACGAGAACTACGCACGCGAACTGATGGAGCTGCATACGCTAGGCGTAAACGCCGGTTATACCCAGCAAGACGTGCAGCAACTGGCATTGATCCTTACCGGTGCGGGCATCGCCCCACAACGCGGCGCCAATGTCATCGACGGTGTCGACGGCGGTTTCCTCAATCAGCGCCCCGGCATCGTGCACAACGGGTTGTTCGTGTTCTTGCCAGGCAGGCACGATTTCTCAACCAAGCAGTTTCTCGGCCATACCATCCATGGCAGCGGCTTCGATGAAATCGATGAAGCCGTGGATTTGATCGTGCATCAACCGGCGTGCGCGCAATTCATATCGCGCAAGCTTGCCGACTATTTTGTCTCCGACAATCCACCGCCTGAATTGGTGGATGCCATGACCAAAACATTCCAGCGCACGGACGGCGATATCGCTGCCGTGCTGCGCACCATGTTCCTGTCCAACGATATCACCCGCGGCAACGCCAAGAAGTTCAAGGATCCCACGCAATTTTTGGTTTCGGCGATGCGTCTCACCTATGACGGCAAACCGATCACCAACGCCCAGCCGCTGATCAGCTGGCTCAATCAAATGGCCGAACCCGTGTACGGCCACATCACGCCGGATGGCTGGGCCAGCGACAACGCCAGTTGGTCCAGTTCCGGGCAGATGGCGAAACGTTTCGATGTGGCGCGTGCCATCGGCAGCGGTCGCAACCGGCTGTTCGCCAGCGATGATGGCGAAGTACCGCACAACGGGCCGCCGATGCTCAATTCCACGCTGTTCCAGCAAACACTCGCACCAACCTTGTCCACGTCTACGCGCGACGCGCTCGCCAAGGCGACCTCGCAAATGGAGTGGAACACCTTCTTGTTGTCGTCGCCTGATTTCAATTACCGCTGAGTCGAGGGTCGCCATGAATCGTCGCGAATTTCTGCTTGCCGCTGCCAGCGCTGCCGCGCTTCCCGCGCTGTCTTTTTCCGGCCGTCTTTTTGCAGCGCCGCCGCAATCGCCGCGTTTCCTGTTCGTCTTCCTGCGTGGCGGCTATGACTGCAACAGCTTCCTGGTGCCCTATAGCAGCGATTTCTACTACGAATCGCGCCCCACCATCGCTATCGCCAAACCCAATGCCAACGACCCGCACACCGTCATCGCGCTGGATTCGAATTGGGGTTTGAATCCGGTATTGCGCGATTCGATCTATCCGTTGTGGGAAAGGAAACAGGTCGCGTTCATTCCGTTTGCGGGCACGGACGACCTCTCCCGCAGCCATTTCGAGACCCAAGACAATATCGAACGGGGCGAACCGCTCGGCGCAGGAGGCAACTATCGTTCCGGCTTCCTCGCGCGCCTGTCCAGCCAGCTCGCAGGTGTGCCTGCGATCGCTTTCACCAACAGCCTGCCCTTGAGTTTTCAGGGCGCGAGCAGGGATATTCCCAACATCTCGCTCAAAGGCGACACCAAGGCGCATTTCGACCAACGCCAATCGGCGATTCTCGCCGGCATGTACCAGAACACACCCCTGGCTTCGGCCGCCGCCGATGGCCTGAGCCTGCGCACGACCGTCTCCAAGGATCTACGCGATGAAATGGTCGCCGCCAGCCGTGGCGCACCCAACGCATCGGGCTTCGCCCAGGAAACACAGCGCATTGCGACCTTGATGCGCGATCAATATCGCCTCGGCTTTGTCGATGTGGGCGGTTGGGACACGCACGTGAACCAAGGCAATGTCACCGGTGGCCTCGCCAACAACTTGCGTAACCTTGGCGCGGGCCTCGCCGCCTACGCCGCCGCGCTCGGCAACGAATGGAACAACACCGTCGTGGTGGTCGTTTCGGAATTCGGCCGTACATTTCGCGAAAACGGCGATCGCGGCACCGATCACGGCCATGGCACGGTGCATTGGATCATGGGTGGCAAGGTCAGTGGCGGCCGCATCGCTGGCGAGCAGATCGCCGTAACGCAGCAGAACCTGTTGCAAAATCGCGATTACAAAGTGCTCAACAACTATCGCGATGTGTATGGCGGATTGCTCGCGCGTATGTGGGGATTGAGTGGCAATCAGTTGCAGGCCGTGTTCCCGCAAGCCAAGCCGCAGGATCTTCAATTGGTGTAACACTGGCTGTCTTTGCAAGATCCATCATCGGCGACTCGTGGAAAACACCGCATGCGGCTCATTGCCCTGGCATTTCTGGCGCTGTCACTGAGCTTGCTACTGGCAGTGGTGCCGATCCAAGCCGCCACTACCTCAAACTTGAACCCAAACGACATCGCATGGCTACATCGCGATAGTTTCGGCCTGGACACCGCCACGGTGGCGCGTTATCGCACATTGGGCCGAAACGTGTTGCTGGACAAGCAACTCAAGGATGAACTCGGCGACGCGTTGCCCGCCGACATCAACGCGCAAATTACAGGCTATGAGGCATTCCACACACCTGTGGAACTCGTGCTGACCTCCCTGCAGCAGCAACAACAGCAACTTCGCACCCTGCCGGATGGCCCTGAAAAGCAGGCCGCAAACAAAGCCATCCAGGCGCAGAGCAACCAACTCGTGTTGCAAGCACAGCAGTTTGAGTTGCTACACGCCATCTATGGCCAGAACCAGCTCAAGGAACAACTGGTGTGGTTCTGGCTAAATCATTTCAGCGTTTACGCCGGCAAAGGCCGCGTGCGCTGGGAATTGGCCGATTACGAACAAAACGTCATTCGTCCGCACGCACTGGGCAGGTTTCGCGATTTGGTGATGGCCACGCTGCAAAGCCCCGCCATGCTCGAATTTCTCGATAACGCGCAAAACGCAAAGGGACACGTCAACGAAAACTACGCACGCGAGCTGATGGAATTGCATACGCTGGGCGTCAATGGCGGCTACACGCAGCAGGATGTGCAGCAATTGGCGCTGATACTCACCGGCGTTGGCCTTGCGCCGGTAGATGGAAAGCCGCAGAACTTCAATCCGCAAATGGCTCCGCTCGTCGTGCGCCACGGCATATTCGAGTTCAACCCGCAGCGCCACGATTTCAGCGACAAGGTACTACTTGGGCAAACCATCAAAGGCCGCGGATTCGATGAAGTGAAACAAGCCATCGATATGATCGTGCGACAACCGGCGTGCGCGCATTTCATATCACTCGAACTTGCGCGGTATTTTGTTTCCGACGATCCGCCGCCCATGCTGGTGTCCCGCATGGCTCGCACCTTTCAGCGCACCGACGGTGATATCGCCCAGGTGGTGCGCGTGATGTTCCAGTCACAAGCCCTGTTCACACAAGCCGGCAAGAAGTTCAAAGACCCGATGCAATTCGTGGTTTCATCCGTGCGCCTTGCATTCGATGGCACACCCATTGCCAATGCGCAGCCTTTGGTTGGCTGGCTCAATCAGCTCGATCAACCGTTGTTTGGACGCATCACACCCGACGGCTGGCCGCTCGATGGTGATGCCTGGTCCAGCTCCGGCCAGATGGCCAAACGTTTCGATATCGCCCGCGCCATCGGTACCGGCAACAATCAGCTCTTTACACCTGCCGGCAGCACCGCGCGCACCGGTGGTTTTCCGATGCTCACGACGCGTCTGTATTACCAGGCCATTGAGCCCTACCTATCGAGCGCAACACGCGATGCGCTGAAAAAGGCCACGTCGCAGCAGGAATGGAACAGCTTTCTACTCTCCTCACCCGATCTCAACTACCGCTAGCGATGAGCGTCCTTGCCTGTCCGCTTGGAAGATACCAACTTGAGGATTCGTGTGCGCCCCATTCAGGCCGCACACTCGACACGTCGATACTCACCTTCCATCACTCTCTCCCAGTTCACTCCACCATCAAACGAACTTTCCAAGATGAGCCGATAGCCCCCATCGACCGCCATCTCGTAAACGTGCCGCGTCTGCCCGCGCAGTGAGCTGCGCAGAAATACCAGGCGCTTGCCGTCCCAATGGCCGGTTGCCGGTTGCGAAGGCGTAAAGCCATAGCTGTCGAACCAATACATGGCATATTCGCCGGCTTCTTGCCCTGCAACGATGACTGCATGGGCCTGCAGTGCCAGCTGGCCGTCACGCTCTGCGCGGTAATCCATCAGCAGCACTTTGCCGCCAAGATCAAAACGCGCCGTCACCTTCGCAACAGCCGGGCCACCTTCGCCCCAGCGCGTGGTCGCGATCGTCTCATCGCCCAACCATTCGCCCACCAATGTAGCCAGCGCATTGCCTTCCATGACGGCTTACTCCCTTGCGACCAGAAAATGCCGCGCGATCTGTCCATGCAGATAACCGAGCACGCGCACGATATGCAGTGTGGCAAATAGCATCGCTATACCGACGATGCATGCGGCGAACGCACCGGGCCAACCTGACCAAAAGTGCACCCAACCGCACACCCACGCCGGCCCATCGCACTGCCCATAATCCGTGAAGCCGATCATGTCAAAAACAAGCTTCACAACGGGTGCCGCGGCAAGTGCGAGCGACGTGGAAAGCAATGTCACTACCAGGGTGAAATAGATGATGCCCAGCGGCAGCATCAGGAACATGTAAAACAGTGTGCCCCATGTGCGCGGATCGCGAAACATCGCGCCAATGCGCTGCCAGAATGGCATGCCACGCATGGAAAACGTCGGGCGCCTTGGCATGCGCACGCCCAGCATGGTCTCCACGATGCGCCCCTCCACTAACGAAAGCATGCGCACGGAACCGAAGAACAGCACGATAAACGGAATGCCGATGATCAGCACCGCCAGGCCAAATGAGAGCGAAATGCCCACGGTTGCCCACGTGAAATAGAAGATGCCCGTCGCCAGCGCGAGCACCATGTAGAACAGCGCACCGTACGTGCGTGGGTCGGCCGCAACACCAAAGAAGTGGCTGGCCCACGAACGCTGTTTCGGACGCGGTCGCCGCGGTGGGGCAAGCGCGCGCTGCGTTTTCACTTCCTGATCGCGATAAATATCCGCCACTTCCTCCGGCGCACCGTAGCTGCCGACGACCTTTGCCAGCATCTCCGCTTCGTTGTGCCCTGGCCGTTCGGCCAGTTCGGCACGCAGGTGTTCCTCGGCGTCGTACAACGCATCCTGGATCAATGCCGGATCAGCACCGCGCAATGCGGCGCGCAATTGCTCAAGATATTCGGCAATCGTCCTAGGCATCTTAGGTGCATCTGCATTCATCGCCAGTCTCCTTGCAAAACCTTGTCGACCGAATCGCGCGTGGCCTCCCACGCTGCGATCCACTCACGTAGCACATCGCGCCCAACCCGGGTTATACGGTAATAACGCCGCGGCGGCCCGCTTACCGAGGGCTCCACTTCGCTGGCCAGCAAGCCGCTTCCCTCGAGATTGCGCAGCACCGGGTACAGCGCACTCTGCTTACCCGCCAGCACGCCCTCCTCCCCCAGTTCCTCCAACCGCTTGGCGATCTGATAGCCATACAGCGGCTGCCGCGACTGCCCCAACACCGCCAACAACACCAACGAGACGGTGCCGGTAGACAGCTCTTTCTGAAACTTCTTGAGTTGGGCCGCGCTATCGTCCACGGCTGCCCCGCTCTTCTGCTTATGATGGAGGCAACAGTAGTACGAAGTTCGTACTAGTGCATGGGTATGAAGTCATGCTGCACGTGGGCACATCGTGTGGGCATGGCACCAATGTATGTACACGTTGTACAAACATTGGTGTCAGAGGGGATGTACAAACAATGGTGCCAGCCGGCGCAATTTGCGATGAGACAGATGGAATGAGCGATTAATCACCACCTCGTACAGAGGCGGGTTGGGCCGGCATCAGAACAATTAGTAGCAGGCCGATCACAATCAAGACGGCGGACATGCCAAATAACTCTGGGCGACCACTAACGTTTTTGTACGCTTGAGCCAGCATGACGCCTGTATGCGCGAAGCTAGACCACGCCGTGAACCAAATTAGGCTGCGATGCTCCGTTGGGCTCCGCGCCGCGATCAGCATAAAAACGCCGAGCGTGACATAAAGGCTGAGGAACATTGGCACGATGTCATTGGCGTGAGGCCAGAACCATAAAAACATTACTAGCGGATAGATGCCAGCCAGAAAAAACAGCCCGATGACGATCATCACGACTTTCAAAGTCAGCTCTCGAGACATGATGCCTCCTACAAGGTTCGGTAATGCACGGTGATGCAACGTGCTGCCGCCCAACTACCTCATAGACGGATGTGCACGTCCGGCTATACATCTGCGCGCACTTGCTGGACGCAGCCTTAAATCACTGAACTGTTTGGACTTTACCCGGCCCACGTCCGGCTAACAATCCGATGTATCGACCGGCTGAATCCGCAGTCGAAAGCGTACGTTCACCCAATGCTTTCAGCACATACTTTGGTTGTCAAAGGGGCGCTTTAGGCGAGAACCGGCGAGACTTAAATAATTGATCTAAATAGATATGCATAAACTTTGCCGACTGCTAGAAAGCAAAGTGCGTACACATCGGTCTCGAATTGCACGCACTTTGGCTTCCAAAAGTGCACCCACTTTGGCGTCATGCCCATCTGAGGGGCATGACACCAATGTTTGTGCACCTTGTACAAACAATGGTGTCAGAGGCGGAGGCCGCCTGTCCGACCGGGCTATTGGCGCTCGCTGAAAACTGACCACCTCTGCGCGTACTTGCTGCGCCATAAATCCTGCAGACCAGGTTGGAATTCCCTTTCTGGTCAATTTTCAACGCTCGGCAACAGAGCGGTGCTTCGCAACCGCCGCCAGGCCGGCAGCCCTGCGCCAAGCGCGAGAGCGAAGATACCGCAGAGCCATGGGAAGGCGTTGCCGATCCGCGTATAGAGTGTTGGCCCGGATCCCAGCGGCAGGCCGGCGACGATCATGGTCAGGCCCGTAGGCGCATCCTGTTTGAGGGCGATCAGGCGCCCTTGCGCGTCGCTGGCGAACACCAGGCCGCGATTAGCAGCCCGCACGATCGAAAATCCGCCTTCGACGCCGCGCATCACGGACATGATTCCGTGCTGCCAGCCATCGATGCCCATGTCGCCCGCGGGCACGCCCATCAGGCGGGTGCCCTTGGCGGCATCGGAACGAATGGTGTCGGGGAAATCCATGTCCTTGCAGATCTCCTCGGCACGGCCATCGCCCAACCAGCCCGAGACATGACCCGGCGTGAGATCGCGCTCAAGGCCTGGCACCGGGTGGCGCTTGTCGTAGCGCTGAATCCTGCCATCGGGCGTGATCGCAAGCGCGAAGTCGGCGGCCGGCGTCACAGCGTGGAAGCCGGCAATGATCTGCACACCCGTATCCCTGGCGGCGGCAACGAGCGGCGCAACGATCACGCTCTGTTCGGCAGGGGTCGATACCATGCCGCCTTCCGGCGTAACCACGAATCTGGCGCCTTCCCGGGCAGCGGCACGGATCTCGCGCGCATAGGTTTCGGTCACCGCGAGATCGGCGGACACGGTCTTCGCTCGCCAGGAATCCGCTACGGCCGTCTCATCGACGATTCCTGCTACCCGCAGCACGTCGGGCTGAGGGTGCGCGAGCCGCACGATACCGAACACCAAATTGGCCACACAGATCACCAGCCCGAGGCCGACTGCGGCTGCATTCTGTTTGAGCCGCGACGCCATGGCGAGGGTATTGGCGAAGAGGCAGATCAGGAACGTGACGGCGTACATCCCCAAGAGCGATGCGCCCTGGATCAGGACGGGCGCTGACATCGTGCTGTAGGCGAGCGATCCGTAGGTGCCGTTCGGGGACTGCAGTTCAATCAGGAATTCGAAGGCGGTCCAACAAGCCGGGAACGCAAACAACGTGAGGAGCGGTGATGCCCTGTGCTGCACGAAGCGCGCAAACCATACCGCGACGCAAAACAGCCCGGTATTGACCGCCAGCACCGACGCGAGGACGAGCGGCGGTATGAGGTGGAGATAGGGGGATTGCAACATATAGCCTGCGCCGCTGAGGAGCGCGATGGCGCTCGCCCCGATCACTTGCCACGTGCGCGAATGGCCATAGGCGAGCCACAACAGCGGCACGGGCGCGAGCCAGACCAGTGCCCAGACGTGGTCGTATCCCTGTGAGAGATAAAACATGATGCCGCTCAACACGGCGGCCAGCAGTGTGATCATTCGTTTTTCCCAGACGGTTTAAGGGAATCAAGGAACTGGCGCTGCGCCGCGCGGTACAGCGCCTTGAACTGTTTGTCGCTCGCGAAACGCCTGGCGCGCTGCATCGACACAAATCCCTGTCCGTAGGCCGCGAGCGCCACAGCGATCCCGAGTGTGGGCTCGTCGCGGAACCGACCATCAGCCTTCGCCTGATCGATGCGAGCCATCGCGAGCGCAATCGCCGGCGAGCGGCCCGCGGCGAAATCATCGGGGAACCGGCGCGCCGCGGGCGCAGGCAGGAAGAACGCCGCGTCGAACCTGTGTGGCTGCTTGAGCGCGAAATCGAGATAGGCCTCCATGAGCGCCTCCAGCCACGCCACCGGGTCTTGGGCGCGGATGCCGCGAACGATCGCCTCCCACGCGGAGATACCGTCCTGCATGAGGGCGTTGAGCAGCTCGTCCTTGTTCTTGAAATGGCGATAGAGCGCCATCGGCGAGAGGTC
Source organism: Dyella monticola (assembly GCF_003363155.1). GTDB lineage: Bacteria > Pseudomonadota > Gammaproteobacteria > Xanthomonadales > Rhodanobacteraceae > Dyella_B > Dyella_B monticola. The sequence goes on from NZ_QRBE01000006.1 coordinate 37,241, forward strand.
CGCTCGCTGGGCGACGCTGCGAATGGTCAGCCCCTCGAAACCTGCGGATTCGAGCACTGCTTTCGCGGCCGAGAGTATGCGGTCCTTGGTCATGCGTACACTGTACACAAATGGGTACTAAGTACACAAGCTGATCTCGAGGCCAGGGTCCCAGGCACCCGAGGGGCTCAGGTTCATGCCATTGTTCAAAGTAACTGCAATAAGGACGCGGCGTTCGTCTCGTAGTCGCGGACGGTGAGGCGGCAGGGTTCTTTCCGTGTGTGGGCCGAGGACCGACAGCGAGCGGGAACCCGGGCGATAACACAGGTCAACGCGGATTGGCGCAATGACGCCAATGCATATACCGCTTGTACAAACATTGGTGCCGGAGGCGATGTGAAACACTCCCGTCGGATAAGAGGGAGTGAACCAGACTCCGTGTTGGACCGGACTGCCTACGTAAAAAAACTCAGAGTTTGCTCACCTTACCGACTCGGATCGTTTTGATAAGCCACTTGTCTCCCACCCGCTCTAACGTCATGTCAGAAAAAGAGTGCGCGCCGATGGCATTCTTATCGATGTCCATCCACAGGCATTCGAAGTAGAGCGTAGCCTTGTCGCCATCAACCGCAGCCTTGATCCGCATCGCCGGCGTGTAACCGATCCAATGATTATTGGGCTGGAATGGCGCTGCATGTGCGAAATAGGCGCGCACCTGATCCTCTTGCCGGCATACGTTTTGCTGCCGTGTGCCGTGTCCGTCTGAACAGCATCGTTCGCATACAGACTCATCATCAGATCGAGATCGGGTTTTGGCAGCCAACTTCCTGCCTGATGGAAGGTGATCTCAACATTTCGTACGTTCAAAATGTCGGCCGGACTGTCCTTGCCGGAATCTGCCGCGACAGTCATTGCCGTCAGTAGCAAAAAAAGCAACCCGAAGAGTCCAGACATAATGCGAAATGACCTGACGCGCATGGCTAACCCTCCCGATCATTAAGAAAAGCCGTTTTCGCAAACGCGACACTGCCTCTTAATTCTCACTGGTTTGTTACTGCCGTTGGACTCATGGATGCTGGTGAAGCCGCTTCGCATTTAGCAAACGCTTGCCTGCACCGATAACCACTAGGGTCCCTCAGCCACCATCAGCGAGGCGATTCACAGCAGCAGCAGCGACCTTACCGTCGATGGCGATCTGAACTACCCGGTCTACATCGATATCGCTGGGGCGAGGATCGTGAAAATCACCATCGGCCACGGCGTCGATCTTCACGTTTTCACTGCCTAGGACACCGCCTTGGGAGCGATACCCCCCGGTGCCTGAGGCCCCGCCCTGAAGGGCGATTCGTACCGTTTCCAGTCGATGTTGCGAGAGCGCGAAATTGTGTGCGGGCTTGCCGCGCACGCTGGCCTTTCCGATCAGGATGAGGGGAATCTGCCCGATCCGGATGCCCTCAAGCAAATGCGGCGTTTGAGCAAGTGTTTCGCGGGCCCAGGTCAACAGCTTCGTTGTTTCGTCGTCCGTGATGGTCGATGAATCGTTGGCAAAATTGACGTAATAGTTCAGATGCTTCAGTGCATCGGGAACCTGCTGTTCGATGCCCTCGGCGATGATGTCGGCGGTTAGCGTGAGCGCGTAGGTCGGCGGCTGCGGCGTTCGCTGGGTCGCCACCGTGGCGGACAGGGGTGAAACGATCCCTGATATCACGGGTAAATTCAGTGATTTTATCCAATTGGCAACATAGCCAACGACACCTGTGGCCGTGAAGTTCAAGCCTCCCTGAAGTTGCAGTACGGAGCTGGCGCCCTGAATCTGACAGCTGGCCTGGATAACCTGCCGGGTGGAAGCATTCGACGACGGCGTGACCGTTCCTTGAATGGCCCCCAGCACGGGGCTATCGCCGGTGGGTGACGACATGAATGCACTGCTCGGCGTGCGGCCCGGCTGCGCGCCGAGCAGTTCTATGCTCGAAATGCCCTGGGATTTGGTTGCGGTGCAGCGCCAGAAGAATGCTTGTGTCTTGGGCGACTTCCGGTCGGCGATATTGGAGATCCGCACCTCGAACAGCACCCGCACTTCGCCGGTCTTGAATGCGCCGACGTTGATGGCATTGGCCTTGTTCGGTCCGAAATTGATGGAAACTTCCATCCTGGGTATGAACCATTCGCCGCCCGGTAGTGGCATCAGACTGAAAGGTGCTTGAGAAAGCGCATTCATCTGGCGACTGGCAGGGTCATCGATCAAGTTCCAGTGGTCGTCGGCCGCGTAGACAAACAACTGCGCCACTAACTCAACGTCCAACGGCAGTTTCGTGCCGGGTGCCGCCGGAAAAGTAGGCGGCAGATTGCCAACCGATGGTGATTCGGACCATGCGGCGCGGTCGTTATTCGACGGATGAATCGACTCCCCTTCCGCGCCGCCGCGCCGCAATCGAAGCACCATGGAATCACCAGGCATCAAACCCGTTGACTCGGTGATACGGCGTGCGAACCCTTCGGAAAGCCCATGTGCGCGAGCGCCGGTATCGACGACCTGCACGTAATAACCCTCTGAGGCGCCCTCGCCGCGCAATCCGTCGGACGCCAGCGCTTCGCGACTGCTTAACTTGGGCGAAGCAATGAACGAGGTATGCGCAAAATCGCCGTCCATGTGGCGTATCAGGATGTCGCCCTCGCGCAAGTCACCGGTCAATCGCGCCCTCGGCAATCCAATGACGTCGAAGTTTCGTTCGAACTGTGCGCGTTTGCCTGCATTGCTCGGATAGGCAAAGGCCTCGAATATCTCGCGCGGGGAGGCCAAACCTCCCGTGGCGTCCGTCGTCAAGGCCTCGGACAATCCGGAACGCGCGAACACTTCGTGCATGATCGGTGTTGACGACCGCGATCGAGGCCACTCCGTTGCGACTTGATCGGCAAGTTCGATCAGCTCAAGCGACGGCAGCACTGGCGCAACGCGCGACGCTTCGCCGCCAACGGAAGCAGTCTCTGCACGCGATGTGGAAGCATGACGCCGTGATCGGGCTGAACTCACTTCCATCGCCGACACCTGGGTTGGCGCCGCACTGCCGATGCCATCCCCAGCTCGACCCCTCGTCTGCTGCGCGAAAGAATGAGCTGCCTGGGTGCCTTCCATGGACACGCTTGGCGCCGCTAGCCCGACACTGTCCATCGGTGCAGTTTGAACGCGGGCAACCGATGACTCGGTGGCGATTGCACCGGAGGCCATGGACTCATAAGCCTCATCGGCTTCAACATCGGCCTTGGGTGCAGCTTTCACCGGTGGTGCGACCGGGGTGTGCGCTGCAACCGGCTTGACGGTCTGTTGCCCTGCACTCACTTTGCGCGCCGCTTCTACCGAGGCGTTGACATCCAGAAATCCGATACCGATGCGATCGGGAATATCTTCGGGCACGGATACTCTCTCGGCGCTTTCCAGCAACAGGTTATGCGTCTCTTCAATGCGCAATCGCCGCGGCGCTGCTTGAAACATCAAGGCGACGACACCGCTGACATGCGGCGCTGCCATGCTGGTGCCGGACATCACCGTCAATAGCGGCACCTTGCCACTGCGTTGCTTTGGCGAGGATCGGGCCGCAAGCACGGAGACGCCAGGCGCACACAGATCGGGCTTGCGTCGTCCATCGCGCGTAGGACCCACGCTGCTGAAATGGCCGATGCGCCGCTCGGGATCATGTCTATCGTAGGCGCCTACGGCAATGGTACGGCGACCATTGCAGATCGTTCCCGTGGTGGACGTCGGATCGGCATCTTCCTTGCTGAACTGGGATTGGCAGCCTGGGCAGGCAACCTCCCGCTCTATCCAGGCGTGGAAATTTCCGTGGATGACGTCGGCCCCAACAATTGTTACGTCCCAGCCCCCTGCGGGAGCCTCCTTGTACAGCATGATGGTGATGTGGTTGTCGAGATTGTCTGGCTCTTGTCCACGGTGATAGATATTCCCAACTTCTTTGCCGCCCAGTAGAAGTTTGGCTTTCTCGCCGATCTTTACGCGTGCCGTGATGTCGCCGTCCGGCGATCGGATGGCTACCTCGAATTTATCTTCCCACGAGTACCAGATCTCCAGTTGATTGGCGTCGGTTGGTTTTCCGCCATTGATGTTCCACACGAAGGTGCGCTCCTGCGTCGGCCGCAGCTGACCGCTTGCATGGATGCGCTTGTCGAAATAATTGCCGGCGCTCATGCAAATAGCGCGGCCGGGCTCACTGCGAATGGCGGCATCCAATCCTCGCTCGATCAAGGTCGAGCCATCATGCTGCTCACCATGCCGCCCCATGCTCAGATTGATCACCCAGGGGCGATTGCCGGCTGTGCGCGCGATAAAGTCGATGCCTTCAAGCAAGGTGACCGAATCGCCGAGCTTGTCGGAGATTTCTTCATCCCATGGCGAGTTGTGCACGAAGACCAGGTTGGCCTCGGGAGCTATACCGCTGGGACGATCCGTCCCGCCACTGCCGGCTGCGATGCTCGCGACGTGAGTTCCATGGCAACCAATGCCGGTATCGGCGTCAGCGGGATCATAATGAAGTGCTGCGTACGGATCCTTTTGCTTCAGCGCCCGATCGATCGCCTCGCGCGAATGCACGACACCGTAACCGTATGGCGTAGGTGAATCGGGGCGCTTACCTCCGCGCTGATCCCATAGCGCCAGAATTCGCGTGCTTCCATCCGGATTCCTGAAGTCGGGGTGCGCAAAATCGAGGCCCCAATCGACAAATCCTGCAATCACGCCGCGGCCTGTCGCCGTCTGGTCGGCGGGGCGTCGAATGTCGCTGGGCTGCACCACATAGTCGGAGCCTTCCTTCAGGTCGGCATCCTTCATATCCACATCGGTGATTTCCACTTCGGGCCCGTTGTAGGCATCGCCGGCCACCATGCTGGCGACTTCGGGAGCACTGCTCACCGCAGGAATATTGCTGCGCTTCAGCCTAGCCGTAATGATGTCGCTGAATTGAGCAACAACGCGAACACCTTTGGGCAAAGCCGAGTGATGCCCAAGGCGAATGATGGCGGCAACCTCGTCGTCCTGGTTGCCGAATTCATACAGTTCCCACAGGCCCGAGTCCATATCACGTTCCACACGAGTCGGTCAGGCGCCCGTTGATTGAACAGTCGATGCAAGGACAGCCCGAGTTGTCGATCGAAATACGTTTTCGATTACGCCTCATTCACACCATCCTAGGAGCTGGACTTCTTGCCGGTAGGCGCATGCGGCACAAGGCGAACCTTGATGACTTTGTCCTGAGGAACCGGGTGTCCGGCCGCAGGCCATTGCTCCTCCACCACCCAATGGGGTTCCGACGCCTCCTTGTCGAACACCACCTGGAAGCCAAGGTCTTGCGCAATCTTCATGACCTGCGCACCGGTGAGCGTATGCAGGTGAATCACTTTGTCTACCTGCAAGTAGCTGGTAGTGCCCGGTGCAGGCAACGAGGGTGATGTAGCTATTCCGGTTAATGAAGGTGTCGGGGTTGGCGTGGGGATGGGCGCGGGAGCAGCCGCAACCGGAACGGGCTGATCGTTGCTGATCATGGCCGATCCCAGCACGATGCCCATGATGGGCGATCGAGGTATGGATCCGACCAGGCCGATTCTGTTTGCATCGCTCGTGTCGATGCCCTGGTTCACTGCCATCGTTCGGATGACAACAAAGGTCAATGGATTCATGACGAACTCCGCGGGGAAAGCATTACGAGTTCTTCGACAGTGCAAGCGCCAACACAAGCATCATCATGCCGCCGTCCGAACTGCTATCGCCGCCTAAACTCAGGCCACCGGAGCCACCCATGCCGCTCACCAACAACAGCGGAAGAAGCGTATCCATCGTGCTGGTGTCGGGCACCAACACCGACGGAAGGTTGGTTCCGCCTGGACCAATAGAGTTTGAGGCCAGCGTGACGCTTGGCGGGGTGACGAGCAAAGGCAGCAAGGCCAGCATCTGCAGCTTCTGGTTGATGTCCTTGCTCTGTCCATCGACGGATTTCTTTCTCTCGTCCGCCTCCTTCTTGAAGGAAGACGCCAGCGAATTCACCTTGGAGTTGATGCTCGACATGCCGTCGGCGACCGTCTTGATCTTTCCATCGACGCGGGCAAGCGCCGCCTCCAATTGGGTTTGCGTGACGTAACTGGCTGTAGCCGGTGGTCGCGGCTTGAAGGACGACTGATTGGACGGACGCGGTACGCGCGAGCGCGCAGCTTCTGCGCCTTCGCTTTCCGATTCCCAGCCTTCGATTGCATCAAATGCTTCGTAACCCATGGTCTTTTCCTCACGGTCGGTTGCACATCAATCAAGCGTGCGCGCTGGACTCACGCGTTCGGCGCCTCGCTCACTCGTCGTGCACGCGCCTCGAATGCGGACATCTGCGCCTTGAGTGTCCGTATGGCTGGAAGCACGAATTCTTCGAATTGCGTTTCATGCGGTAGCGAAAACCCCGGAGCGCCGCGTCCGTGGCAGTTGCGGCAGTCCGTGTCATGGCCCCAGCACAGGCAACATGCTCCTAAAGCGGAAGCAAGGCTGTCGGAGCGCTCCCGCAGTATCTGCAGCTCCGCGAACATCTGTTGCGCATGTTCGCGCAACGCATTCACCGCATCGTTCATGGTATCGACGGGGCTTTCAACGTCCGACTGCGTGGGAGAGACGACCTGCGTCTCCACTTCTTGCGCATCGATAATCACGGGCTCACGCGTGGGTGCCGTCGCGTGCGACTCCCCCATCTGTTTGACGAATGCGCTCAACAACGGATTGCTCTGCCCCAACTGCGCAAGCAGATCCTGCGTTGCCTCGTTGGAAAGTGCTCCGGATTGCGCCCGCATGCGGGCCAACACATCGGCGACTGCCGTATTGCCGCTCGCGCTCGCCCGTGCCGCCACCATTTCGAGAATGAATGATGAGTTCATGACATCGACTCACAGTTCCTCGGAGTCAGACATCGCCATGTCCATCTCCATTTCGAGTTGCTCGATCGCGTCGTACTCGGCTTCCAATGCCTCTGCCTCACTTTGGTACTCGGCGTATTCGGAGGCCTCACTGCTTTCGGCGCCCAACGACTCGGAGTTCGACGATTGCAGCATTTCAAAGAGCACTTCGGCGCGATTCTCCGCCACAGCGGGGTCCGCCTTGTATTCGCCTGCATAATCGAGCATGTACGCGGGCCCCGCCGCTTCGCGCGATGCGGCCAGTACGCTGTTGTATTCCGCTTCCGCGCGTCCGGCCAAGGTGCCGAGCAGATTCGTGAATGCACTCACCGGGACAGGTGTTCCGCCCACTGCAACGTTGGGCTTTCCGAGCGGCCCAAGCACCATCGATGCAAGCGCCTGCAAGGTCTGCGGATTGAGCACGGTCTGCAGCAATTGCGTCGCGGCCGGAGAACCGGCGCGCCCGCCCGCGCCACCGCCGGCAACGCTACCAAGCGCCCCGCCGGCCAGCGATCCCAGCGTGCCACCCAGCTGCGTACCCAGTGGGCCGCCCACTGCACCACCAATGATCTTTCCCGCTACGGGTAGCACCGCAGGAGCCGCCTTGAGAATTTCCTTGCCGGCACTGGACGCAAAATTTCCGATGTCGCTGAGGAAACCTTCCAACGCCACGGGATTCAGATTTTGTCGCACAAGCTCGGCTTCGATGCTTGCATCCGATAGGTCCGCGAAGCCTGGCTTTAGCTGCGAGCGAATGCCTGGATAGGAGTTGTCGAATGGCATCCGAATAGTCCTCTCGATGCTTGACTCATTGAGAAACGCCCGCAACGAGCGAAGCAATGAGCATGCCTTTGCGAACGGACTCCTTAAGTCTCGCTACGTAGCGGTATTCGCGTTTGCGGCGTGTAGGTACATGGGACATTGCCGCCCCACCTGCGCGTTGGATCGGGGCTGCGAAGACCCACCACCCTCAATGCGCCCGCGGTTTGCCTGTGCAGCCAATGCATGGGCGCTGGGCGATCGTTGCCGAGCCCTGACAGCGGCCGTAGCGAGAATGCGATGTGAATGCGCCCGTTAGGGCGACGCACGCTGATGCCCAGTACCACCGGATCAATGCGTATAGGGCTCGCGGGGTTCGCTCAGCGCATAGAGGATGACTCCGCCAGGGAGCTCCTCGCATCGGAGTTTTCCGCGCGCGACCAGGTTGCTAAGCACATGCTCGATGCGTTGCCGCTCGATTTCGTAGCGCTGTTGAGGCAACCACCAACCGACAATGCCATCGATCGTGTCGGCCGCGCCAGGTCGCCGCTGCAGATAGCCGAGCACTGCGTTCTCCACCTCGTGTCGACGGCTCTCTTCTTCGGATGGTCGATGCGTCATACAAAAACCTCCACTCGCGTCAACGTGAAGGCAACATGCGTACCATCCACATAAAACCATCGACGAACGTCCGCAACGATCGCCCTTCCTTGCATAAGGGTGGGCTCGCCATGACCCAGTGAAGCATCGTTCCGGGCCCATGTGGCCCCACTGGGGGCCACCTACTGGCTGCGGAATTGATTCGTCTCGATGCCGTGCTTCTTGAGCAACCTCCCGAGCTGGCGACGTTCGGTGCCGGACATGCGCGCCGCTGCGCTGACGTTGCCACCGGCGCGGCGCATCAATTGCGAAAGGTAGCGGTACTCGAAGGCCCGGATCGCGTGATGCTTGGCCTCAATAAAGCTGTCTTTGCTGCCATCGATGACGGGACCCACGGCATCGGCCGGTACCGAGAACACCAACTCAGCGGCGTCTAGCTCGATGATCGCGCCTTCGGTGCGCATATAGGCACGAAGCACCACGTTCTCCAGCTCGCGCACATTTCCCGGCCATGCATGGGTAGTCAGCGCCTGCAATGCGTCTATGCTCCAATGTTTCATGGGCCCGCGCAACCGTTTAGCGACAACACCAACAAAGTACTCGGCGAGCAAAGGCACGTCGTCGGCACGTTCGCGCAAGGGCGGCAAACGCACACGCAGTGCATTGAGCCGATACTGCAAATCGCTGCGAAAACAGCCTGCTGCCACTCTTTCCTCAAGGCAACTGTTGGTCGCCGAAATGATGCGTGCGTCCGAAATGCGAATCATGCCACCGCCAACGGGACGATATTCGTTGTTTTCAAGGAAGCGCAGAAGTGCTACCTGGGCTTTGCCGGAGAGCGCATCGACCTCATCAAGGAACAGCGTGCCGCCGCGCGCATGGTCGATCAACCCTCGCTGGGCACATTTGGCGTCTGTGTAGGCACCACGCTCGTGGCCGAACAACTCATTCTCAATCAGGTTGTCGGCAATCGCCCCACAATTAACGGGGATAAAGGGAAGTTCCCTACGCGCGCTGCTGTAGTGAATTTCGCGCGCCGCCAGCTCTTTGCCTGTGCCGGTTTCGCCCTCTATAAGAACCGGTACGTCACAGCTGGCGTAGCGCCTGAGCTGCGCGCACGCCACCTTGAAGGCCATGGATTGCCCGAGCATGACTGGCATCGCCCGCTCCCGAGTTGCCTGTCAAAGCATGCACTTCATAGGTGCCATCCCCTGCAGCACCTCGCAACGCTTCTCTTTCATAGTTTGCGCCTGCAGCCGTGTCATCTGTCGTAATCATTTGTGATGATTGGCTTAATACGAATGGACCACCCATGGTTCATGGCATCCATTTCAGATGCGTATGCTGCGAGCACTCGTTAGATAAATGCACAAGCAGGAACGTCATGCGCCGGGTTTGGGTACACGCCTTGCTTGTCAAATTAGATCGACCATGAAAACACCGATTCAATAGATCTTGTCTCATTGCAAGGGCGCATGCGTGGCTTTTGGATGCACCGCAAGGGGTGCGAACGATGTGTGCCGGTTGCACGGCCGCTGGCTTCCAAAGCCGCGCAAACGTTGATGCCACAGCACATGCCAGGCGCGTATGTAACCACGCACACGATGCAAGGCACCTCGTGCAATATCCGGCCAAGGGGAGACGTCTTTTTCTGAAACGTTATGCCAACGACCACAGTACGTCGCGCTAACGTGCGCAGCGTTAGTTTTCCTGAGCTGAAATCGTTGCGCGTTTCGCCGCCCATTCGCCGACTGCTTCAGCCCATAGTTTTTTTGCAACGACCACACAGCTTGGGACGGATACGGCGCCATGACGACGCATCCCTATGACCGGGAGATCACGGCGCTTGTCGTGATCGATCCCTACAACGACTTTTTATCCGAGGGAGGCAAGGCGTGGGGACGCCTTCGCGCCGTCGCAGAAGCAAACGGGTGCGTTCCTCACATACTGCAGGTTCTTAAAGCGGCGCACGCAGCGAAGCTTCGCGTTTTCTATGCACTTCATCATCGCTATCGCCCGGGCGACTACGAGACGTGGAAGTACATCGCCCCCGTTCAAAGGTTAGCCTGGACGAACAAGGCCTTCGAATACGGTAGCTGGGGTGGCGAGATACATCCCGAGTTCGTGCCTAAGCTGGGTGACATCGTCGCCACGGAGCATTGGTGCTCAAGCGGATTTGCCAATACGGATTTGGATCTGCAGCTGGGGAAGCATGGCATCGAGCAGCTCATCATCATGGGACTCCTCGCGCATACCTGCCTTGAATCGACAGTCCGCTTTGCCGCTGAGCTTGGCTATGGGGTGAAGGTAGTAAGCGATGCGACGGCGGACTATTCGGACAAGCAGATGTACGCCGCTCTGGAGGTCAACATTCCCTGATACGCCAGCCACATCGCCACAGCGCAGGAAATCGCCGGCTTGCTGTCTTCCGCCGAGACTGCGGCGCCCAGCGCGCCATAGAACCATGAGTATCCATTGTCGCGTAGGAAGGAATGGCTCAACGCCGACTTTGCTCCGTTCACCACACCTTAGTTGTGCTCAACCCCAAAGGCCGTGTTGCGGTCCTGGCAATCGGAGGTTCCTATGAGCAGCGCTGCAGTCGATATCCCCCTCGCGCGGGGCGTGGACATGAAACTTGAGGTCGTCGTCATCCCTGTCTCGGACGTCGACCGCGCCAAGCGCTTCTATGAAAGCCTAGGGTGGCGGCTAGACGCTGACTACGCCTCAGATGATGGCTACTACCGCGTCATCCAGTTCACGCCGCCCGGTTCCGGATGCTCCGTTATCTTCGGCAAGAACGTCACCGCGGCTCGCCCAGGCTCGGCCCAAGGACTGTACCTGATCGTCACCGACATGGAGTCAGCGCGCAATGAATTAGTCCGCCGGGGCGTGGAGATCGGCGAAGTGTTCCATGACGCTGCCGGCGCTTACGCTGGCCCGGATGAGCCCTACCTGTTCGGGCGCATCCGGGTTGGCGGCTCGCATCCCCAACATGCAAGTTACCGCTCGTTCGCATCGTTCAATGACCCTGATGGCAATGGCTGGTTGTTTCAGGAGATCACCGATCGATTACCCGGTCGCGTGGATACGGACGTCTCGACATTTACCTCGCCGAAAGACCTGGCGGCTGCGCTGCGGCGGGCGGAAGCCGCGCACGGCGAGCACGAGAAGCGTAACGGTGGCCAACGCGACGAGAATTGGCCGGACTGGTACGCCGAATATCTCATTCACGAACAGGCGGGGAAGGAGTTGCCATTGTGAAGATCATGGTGAATGCCGACATGTCGCAGCACTGCGGCTAACGATGCCATCGTATAAGCGGCCGCGCCCCGCGATCACCTTGAACGCAAATCCGGCCCCAACGCTTCCAGGAGATTTGCCATGTCTGCCCTCTCACAGTTCAATATCGATCGCACCTATCCAGGTCGGTGGACGATTACTTTCAGCAACCCACCGATCAATATGTTTGTCCCCGCGACAATCGAAGAATTGGCGACATTGTTGACCGATATCGACGCCAATCCGTGCGTGAAGGTCATCGTGTTCCAGTCGGCGGATCCCGTTTTTTCATCGCCCATCTCGACGTGGCCAAGGCAGCGGAGCGACCTGAGGTGCTGGGTCTTTGGCGCGACGCCGTGCTGCGCCTCTCGTCCTCGCCAGTCGTGAGCATTGCCAAGATTCGCGGCCGCGCACGCGGCATTGGCAATGAGTTCGTGCTGGCCTGTGATATGCGCTTTGCCAGCCGGCAAAATGCCATGTTCGGCAACCCCGAGGTTGGCGTTGGGTTAGTCCCGGGCGGCGGAGCGATGGAATGGCTCCCGCGTTTGGTCGGTCGCTCGCGGGCACTTGAGATTGTCCTCGGTGCCGATGATTTCGACGCGGATATCGCTGAACGTTATGGCTGGGTAAACCGCACGCTGAACGATGCCGACCTCGACGCGTACGTCGATGGGCTCTGCGCGCGGCTGGCATCGTTCGACCGTGAAACGTTGGCCCCGGCGAAGGCACAGATCAATCGATTCGGAACGCCGAGCGCAGCCGAGCTTCAATCGAGCATCGACATGTTCTTCTCGACGCTGGCTTCACCCAGTGCGCAGGCTCGCCGAGTCAAGGTCCGCGGCATGGCTTACGGCGTCCCCGGCGACTTTGAATTGAACTTCGGGCGATACCTCCCCGCGTTCGGGCGCACAGACGCCGATGGCACGCATATGCAGCAGACAGGTCAGCAAAAATAATGACCATGCGTGATGCGTCCGCGATTGTTTTCAACTTCTCTGACGGCCCATGGCAGGCTTAAGGGCGATGCCCTCCCCTTTCTTCTTGCACCTTTGGAGTTTGCTATGAAAATCGAGAACGCTACTGTTCTTGTCACCGGCGCCAATCGCGGGCTCGGTCTGGTATTCACACGCGAGTTGCTCGCCCGCAGCGCCCGCAAGGTCTATGCCGGTGCACGCGACCCTGCATCCATCACGCAACCCGGCGTTCAGCCGCTGCGGCTCGACGTCACCAACGCAGAAGATGTAGCAGCAGCCGCAGAAACGGCGTCAGACGTGACGCTTGTGATCAACAACGCCGGCATCGCTCAGGCCGGCGGCTTCCTTGCACCGGACAGCGAAGATGTCACGCGACGCATTTTCGAGACCAACTTTTTCGCCATGTTGCGCATGAGCAAGGCCTTTGCGCCGGTACTCAAGGCCAATGGCGGTGGCGCATTGCTTAATGTATTGTCGGTCGTCTCATGGGTGAGCGGCGCGATGGCCGCCTATTCGGCGAGCAAGTCAGCCGCCTGGTCGCTTACCAATGCGTTGCGCATCGAACTGGCTGCGCAGAAGACACAGGTGCTCGCGCTGCACATGGGTTTTGTCGATACCGATCTTGCGCGCGGGTTCGACGCCCCGAAGTCCAGTGCTGAAGAGATCGTCAAACGCGCGCTCGACGGGCTCGAATCGGGGCTGGATGAGGTTCTGGCCGATGAACGCACGAGGCAGGTGAAGGAAGGCCTGACGGCAGCCAGACCCATCTACCTGCCGCAGACTGGATGAAGTCGCCGTCCGGATGTTCATTTCAATGGGCCTAAAACAATATCCCCTATGGATGCCCTCGACAGAGAACATACGAAAAGAACCCAACCGCTCTCATTGACCGATGGCGGCAGGCAACGCGCCAACGGTCGGTGTTCGCGGAAATCGGAGATCGAATCTCGTAAGGCCAGCAGATTGGCTCTGCACAACAACCGAACCGCCGTGAAGATCCATGATGCTTTTCACTATCGCCAGTCCAAGTCCGGCTGAATTCGCTGAGCCGCTACGCGATCGATCACCACGGAAGAAACGCTCAAAAATATGCTCCAACTGATCACGCGGAATGCCTACTCCGGGATTCTCGACCGAAACCACCACTTCATCGGCAGTGGCAAAACCCCTTAGAACGACGGTCTCTCTCTGCGGCGTATAGCGAATGGCATTGGCCAATAGGTTGTTGACTGCACGACGGAAGAGCTCCCGATCGGCAAAGACGCTGCCTTCAGCTGATACGTCTATCGATATGCCGGCCTCGGACAATAGCCCTTCGAAGTAGTCCGCCATGGCGCCAAGTTGCTCGGCCAAATCCATCTCCACGATACGCAGCGCGAATTGTGGGTTCTCGGCCCGCGCCAGGAACAAGACGCTTTCGATGGTGCGACTGACCCGCTCGCATTCTTCGATATTGGAACCGAGCAGCGATTCGTATTCAGCGACCGCGCGAGGTCGTGTAAGCGCCACCTCATTCGTTCCACGCAGGTTGCTTAACGGCGTGCGAAGGTCATGGGCCAGGTCTACAGTGAACTGCCACACCCGGGAAAATCCTTGTTCCAATCGTTCCAGCATATCGTTGAGCGACGATGTCAGCTGTTGAAGTTCAACCGGGGTCTGTTCCAAGGACATTCGCGCGTCCAGGCGATGCGCGGTAATGACCCTGGCCTGCGCAGCCATGGCATGAAGCGGGCGCAGCGCACGGCGAACCAGCAGGAAACTCAACATTGCCGCCAGCACCATGGCAGCCACCACAATGGCGGCAATGTCACGCCTGAAGCGTGAGAGCAACACCGCTCTATCCTCGAGCGACCGCGCTACGGCAATCACGATATGCGAACCACCCGCGAGGACGCCCTGTGTCGCGACACCATCGATGGGTGCACCGTTGAGATCGCGCCAGACCTGGACATTCTTCCGCGTGATGCGTTCGTTCGCTTGCGTCGCGGCCATCGGTTGGAGCGGGATGCCGGATGGGTTGTAATCGATGAGAGCGTGGCCGTTCGCGTCGGATATCCGCATGGCGATGGCCGGATCTCCCAGCACAAGGCTGACCATGCGATCGCGATGCTGCGTCACCTCCGCATCCGATTGCACCTCCGCCACCAGACGACGCAAATGGCGTGCCGCAAGCACGATGTTCGTATCGTCCTGTGCGGTTAGACGCAAGGCGAGTGCATCGTAGAGAAGAAAGCCAACCGCCATGAAGCACACGGCGGTGATCGCGATGAACGTCGCAGCAAGTCGTGTGCTTAGCGAAAGGCCGCTCATCCACGTTCTTCCAGATCGAGCACGTAACCGACGCCGCGCACCGTATGAATAAGCTTGGCATCGTGACCGTCATCGATTTTCGCGCGCAAGCGTCGTATCGCTACTTCGACGACGTTGGTGTCGCTGTCGAAATTCATGTCCCACACATAGGAAGCGATCTGCGTACGGCTTAAGACTTCGCCGCGCCGACGCGCCAAAAGTTGAAGTAATGAAAACTCCTTCGGTGTCAGGTCGATCTTCTGGCCCGCTCTGCGTACACGCCTTCGAATAGCGTCGATCTCAAGATCACCGATATGGACATGTTCGACATCTCGAGGCGGCCCGCGGCGCAAAAGGGTGCGGACACGCGCCAGAAGTTCGACAAAAGCAAAGGGCTTGACCAGATAATCATCGCCTCCACACTCAAGTCCGCGCACACGTTCTTCCAGCTCGTCCAGCGCGGTGAGAAAAAGCACGGGTGTTTCTTTCTTTGCGCGTAGCCTTTCCAGCACCGTCCAGCCGTCGATGCCTGGAAGCATGACGTCGAGAATAATCAACTCGTAATCGTCTTCAAGGGCAAGATGCAAGCCGTCGATGCCATTGCAGGCGATGTCGACGGTAAAACCCGATTCCTCGAGCCCCTTTTTCAGGTACTCGCCGGCTTTGCGTTCATCTTCGATCACCAAAAGGCGCATGGAGCGTCTCCGCCGCGTACCCGGAAATCATACGCGGGGGCCCCAAGCGGCGCGATTACAAATTTGTCAGCTTTCCGTCAGGGCCAGGCAAACGCCGCCGACCTAGTCTGCAGCCCGAGCCAACGTGACGGGGAAAGCAGTATGTGGATCGTCCAACTTGCGCTGAAACGGCCTTACACCTTCGTCGTGCTGGCGCTGCTTATCGCGATCATCGGGCCGCTGATGATCCGGCGTACGCCGACGGATATCTTTCCGAATATCAATATTCCGGTACTCAGCATTGTCTGGTCGTACAACGGTTTTTCCGCGACCGACATGGCCAATCGCATCACCACGCCCTACGAACGGGCGTTGACGTCTGACGTCGATAATATTGAGCACATCGAGTCGCAGACGGTTAACGGCGTCGCTGTCGTCAAGGTTTACTTTCACGCCGGCGCCGATATCAATCGCGCCATTGCTGAGGCTTCTGCCAATTCGCAATCGCTGCTGCGCGTATTACCGCCGGGGACGTTGCCGCCGCTGATCATTTCCTACAACGCATCCACCGTACCGATCCTGCAACTGGCGCTGTCCAGCAAGACGCTGTCGGAACAACAGCTTTACGATCTTGGCAATAACTTCATCCGCACGCAGCTGGCTACCGTGCAGGGCGCAGCGGTGCCGTTGCCGTTCGGCGGTAAGGTGCGTCAGGTGATGGTCGATATCGATTCGCAGGCGATGCAAGCCAAGGGGCTGTCTCCGCTCGACGTCGTCAACGCTGTCAACGCGCAGAGCCTGATTCTTCCGGGTGGCACCGCGAAGATCGGCGCACTGGAATACAACGTCAATCTGAATGGCAGCACCAATTCGATAGCCGCACTCAACAATCTGCCGATCAAAGCGACGCAAGGTGGCGTGATTTATCTGCGCGACGTGGCGACGGTGCGCGATGGCTATGCGCCGCAGACGAATATCGTGCGCGTAGACGGCGTACGTTCAGCCCTTTTGCAAGTGGAGAAGACCGGGGATGCGTCGACGCTCGACATCATCGCCAACGTCAAGGCGCTACTGCCGAAAATCGCGTCGGGTTTGCCGAAGGCACTGGTCATAAAGCCGGTTTCGGATCAGTCGATTTTTGTCAGCGCGGCGGTAAGTGGCGTGGTGCGCGAGGGCGTGATCGCAGCCGGTCTCACTGCGGTGATGATTCTGCTGTTTCTCGGTAGCTGGCGTTCCACGCTTATCATCGCGGCGACCATTCCGCTGTCGATTCTGACGTCATTGATCGTACTTTCGTGTCTTGGCGAGACGATCAACATCATGACGCTGGGTGGTCTGGCGCTGGCAGTAGGCATTCTGGTCGATGACGCGACCGTGGCAATCGAGAACATCAGCCATCATCTGGAGCGCAGCAAACCGCTGATGACCGCCATCGTCGACGCATCCGCGGAGATTGCGCTACCGACACTGGTTTCGACGCTGTCGATCTGCATTGTCTTCTTGCCCATGTTTCTGCTGCCGGGCGTTGCGCGCTATTTGTTCGTGCCGCTGGCGGATGCGGTGGTGTTCGCTATGCTAGCGTCGTATTTCTTCTCGCGCACGCTGGTTCCGACCCTGGCGATGTATCTGCTGCGCCACGAGTGCAAGGGAACCGCTGGCGCAAAGCAGAGCACGCATGCGCTGGCGCGCTTTCAGCGGCGCTTCGAGCGCGGATTCAAAGCGCTTGGCGAGCACTATCACGCACTGTTGCATCACGCGCTCGCGCACCCCGGCAAGGTTGCCGTGACATTTGCCGCGATCTGTCTCGGTTCGATGCTGCTGCTGCCGGTGCTCGGGCGCGATTTCTTTCCGACCTCCGATACCGGCGAGATCCGTTTGCACATGCGTGTGAAAACAGGAACGCGGATTGAGCAGACGGCGCGATTGGTCGATCTGGCCGAGCAGAGGATCCGTGAGCTTATTCCGCCATCGCAACTGTCCGGCATCCTGGACAATATCGGCCTGCCGGTAAGCGGCATCAATCTCACCTACGATTCATCGTCCCCGGTCGGCTCTGCGGACGCCGATATCCTTATTACGCTCAAGCCCGGCCACAAGCCGACGCAGCAATACGTTTCGTTGTTGCGCGAAAAGCTCAATCAGGATTTTCCCGGCACCAGCTTCTCGTTCCTGCCAGCGGACATCATCAGCCAGATTCTCGATTTCGGCCTGCCCTCCCCGATCGATGTACAGATCGTCGGCAACAATGAGACAGCCAATCGCGCCACGGCGGAGAAACTGTTGCAGGCATTCCGCAAAGTGCCAGGTCTGGTCGACCCCCGCATCCAGCAGCCGGATGATGCGCCTGCCATCAACGTAAAGGTTGATCGAACGAAGGCGATCGAGGCCGGTTTCCAGCAACGAACGATTGCGCAGAACCTCTTGATAGCGCTTTCTGGAAGTTCGCAAACGACGCCCAATTTCTGGCTGAATCCCAAGAATGGCGTCAGTTACCCACTGATGACGGAGTCCCCGCAGTACACCATCGACTCGCTGCAGGCGCTGGGCAATATCCCTTTGAATGCGACCCTTGGCAGCGGCACGGCGCCTCCATCGGGCCAGACGGTGCCGATTCTCGGATCGCTGAGCACGTTTCAGCGCACTAACCAGGATGCGGTGGTCTCCCATTACAACGTGCAGCCGGTGATCGATATTTTCGCCGGCGTGCAGGGGCGTGACCTCGGCGCAGTGGCTGGCGATATTTCGCGGCTGGTCGATCAAGCGCGCGCCGGCCTTGGCGGTGGATCGAGTATAGAGATTCGCGGCGAAGTTCAGACCATGCAGTCGTCGTTCCATGGATTGCTGCTTGGACTTCTTTTCGCCGTCGGGCTGGTCTATGCGCTGATGGTGGTGAACTTCCAATCGTGGATCGATCCGCTGGTGATCATCTGCGCGCTGCCTGGCGCACTCGCCGGCATTGTCTGGATGTTGTTTGTGACCGGCACAACGGTGAGCGTGCCGGCCCTGACCGGCTCGATCATGTGCATCGGCATTGCCACGGCCAACAGCATTCTGGTGGTGAGCTTCGCGCGCGAGCGCCTTGCCTCCGGCGCAACCGCGCTCGATGCGGCCTTTGACGCGGGCCGCAGCCGCTTCCGGCCTGTGTTGATGACGGCGCTGGCGATGTTGATCGGCATGTTGCCGATGGCAATTGGACTGGGCGATGGCGGCGAGCAGAACGCGCCATTGGGCCGCGCCGTTATCGGCGGCTTGATGTTCGGCACCCTCTCCACGTTGATCTTCGTGCCGACCTTGTTTGCCGCCGCCCAAGGCTGCTTGCAACGCCGTCGTGCTGCCATCGCGCCGGCAAATCTGTCACTCGACACTGAATCAAAATCCTGACGGGGAATACGGTCATGGCTACGCAACCCAAATCACGTTCGTCCAGATCGACGCTGATGCTTCGGCTCATACCCGGTGCCGTCGTGGTACTCGCACTGGGTATCGGCGCAGCGCCACGACTCATCGCGCACATGGCGGTGAATCGCCAGACGCAGTCGCTGAGCGAACCCACTGTGGCCGTAGTCCGTCCCACTGCTGCACCCGAGAGGCGGACGATCGATCTGCCCGGTGACGTGCAGGCTTTCCAGGCTACACGCATCTACGCGAGAACGAACGGTTACCTGAGTCACTGGTACACCGATATAGGCACCCAAGTGCAAGCCGGTCAGCTACTGGCCACTATCGACGCGCCTGAAGTCGATGCGCAACTGCAGCAAGCGAGGGCAGACGCGGATACGGAGCTCGCCGATTACCGCATTGCAAAAATCACGTCGGATCGGTGGCAGCAGCTGCTTGCCACTAACTCCGTTTCGCGCCAGTCCGCACAGGAAAACCTCAGCGCCATGCAGGCGAAGCAGGCCGCGCTGGCCGCGGCGAATGCAAACGTGGCACGTCTGGAACAGATGCAGTCCTACGAGAAGGTTTATGCGCCGTTTGCCGGCACGATTACGCGTCGCAATATCGATACAGGCTCGCTTATCGACGCGGGCAGCAACGGCGGCGCGCCTGCTGCGTTGTTCGACCTGGCCGAGATCGATCGCTTGCGTGTTTTCGTCGATGTTCCGCAAGATCAGGCGCCCGAGGTTGTCGCTGGAACGACCGCCCAATTGAGCCTGCCGCAATATCCGGGACGTCTATTCAGCGGTGTCGTGGCGCGCACATCGGGCGCCATCGATCCCGTCAGTCGCACGCTGCGTGTAGAGGTCGACGTCGACAACAAGAACGACGCGATTCTTCCGGGCGCCTTTGCGCAAGTGCATTTGGGTCTGACCAATTCACGACCCGGACTCAGCCTGCCCGCGAACGCCTTGCTGTTCCGACCGACAGGTGTGGAGGTGGCGGTGGTGAACGATCAGGGCAAAGTTCAGCTGATACCGGTTGTCCTGGGTCGCGATTTCGGTACGCGTGTAGAGATTCGAAGCGGGCTGCGCGGCTACGAACGCGTGATTGTCAATCCTGGCGATGCGATTAGCGGGGGCCAGTCCGTGCGTGTGTCGCCGACAGCGGTTGCATCGACCTGATTGCCGGAGAACGCCATGAATGAAAAAATCACCAAACTCGTTGCAATGATCGCTGCGTTGACAGTCGCTACATTGACAGGCTGCACACCTGGACCGGCGTATGTACGGCCGAGTGTTGCGGTCCCGGATCACTACAAGGGCATCGGCGCCACCACGCCGCCACCCGGCTGGAAGTCAGCCGTACCGCAAGACAGCCTCGATCGAGGCGCATGGTGGACGGTTTTCCACGACGCACCACTCGACGCACTGGAATCGCGTGTCACCGTTTCCAACCAGACCATCAAGCAGGCCGTGGCGAATCTGCAACAGGCGCAAGCACTGGTCGGTGAAGCGCGTGCGGCTTATATGCCGACCATCAGCGCCGGCGTGGCCGTCAATCGCAATCACACATCGAAAAACGTCGTTGGCCGATCGCTCGCCGGCAAGACGGTTTCCGATTACGCGGCTGGGGCAGATGTCGAATGGGAACCCGATCTTTTCGACCGCATCGGACACGAAGTAGATGCAGCCCATGCACGCGCGCAGGCGAGTCAGGCCGATCTCGAGTCCGTCACGCTGAGCATGCATGCGCAGCTGGCGATGGATTACATCGATCTGCGCGAACTGGACATCGAAGCAGATTTGCTCAACCGCAGCGTGACCGTTTATGCGCAGGCGCGCGATATCGTCAAACACCGCTTCGATGCGGGCATCGCGCCTGCTTCTGACGTGGCCGAGGCGGAAAGCCAGGTTCAAGCCACTCAAGCGCAGTTGATTGACCTCGGCGCGAGCCGGGCACGTTACGAAGACGCCATCGCCATGTTGATTGGTGTACCTGCCTCAAGTTTCAGCATGCCGCCGAGGGAAGAGACCATGACGTTGCCATCCATCCCCACCGGCGTTCCATCCGACTTATTGGAAAGGCGCCCAGATATCGCCGCCGCCGAACGCCGCGTTGCCGCCGCAAATGCCGACGTCGGGGAGGCCACTTCAGCCTTCTTTCCCGACTTGATGCTTTCGGCTTCGGGCGGCGTGGAGTCGTCTACCCTGGCGCAATGGGCAAGTCTTCCGAGTCATTTCTGGAGCATCGGTCCGGCGCTTGTCGGCACACTGTTCGACGGGGGACGCCGCAAGCAGGCCTTGAAGGCCGCCGAAGCCAAACAGGATGCGGCGACTGCTGTCTATCGGCAGACCGTGCTCAGCGCCTTCCAGGAAGTGGAAGACAACCTGGCATCGCTCAACGTATTGCGCAACGAGGCACTCGTGCAGCGACGCGCGGTCGACGCATCGACCGAAGCACTTCGTCTTGCCATGAATCGCTATCAGGCCGGTGCCATCGACTACCTTGAGGTCGTTTCTGCGCAAAGCACCAATCTCGAACAGACGCAGTATCTCAGCCAGTTGTCACAACGGCGTCTGGATTCCGACATTCTTCTGATAAAGGCCTTGGGCGGCCCATGGAAACCGGGCTGATCTAAAACCTTCGCGTAGCACCGGCCGATCCTTCTAAAGCCAGTTGAAGTTACTGCCTAAGCCAACCCCGCGTCCTGGACAGTTGATACCCTCTGTTCAGGATTATCTAGGCGACATCCTTTTGCGTGGGTAAGTTGCCAATCCGCTTCATATGTTTTGTTCCCCATTCGCACAGGGGTTGCAGTACTTCTCGAAGTTCCGTACCGAAAGGCGTTAAGGAATATTCCACGCGCGGTGGAATCTCGTGGAAATCCTTCCGCTTCACGATACCGTCCAGCTCCATTTCCTTAAGTTCCTGTATCAGCATTTTCTCGCTGATGCCGGCAACGACTCGCTTCAACTCGCCAAAGCGTCGGGCATCTTGGCCAATTCCCCACAGGATGAGGCACTTCCACTTGCCGCCGATAATGGCAAGCGAAGCCTCTAGACCACAACTATAAGCCCTCTTTTTTTTCACTGCGCTTTCTCCCATCACTTACCAAAAGGTAGGTACTTGTCAATACGAAACCATCAGGCTGAGAATACGCCGGCACAAACCAAATGGACACGGTTAGACCTTGACGCAGGGAGAGCAATCATATCCTTGAGAGGGGAGCATCTCCCGTGTCGAAGAACAGCGGACGAACCATTTTAATAACAGGCGCTACTGGTAGGCAGGGAGGCGCGGTCTACCGGCACCTGCAGAAGAAAGGCTTCACATTGCGCGCACTGGTGCGGGATCCCGAGAGCGACCAAGCACGTCAGCTGATGGGGAACGGGCAGGCAGTAGTTCAGGGAAGTTTCGATGATTCTGACAGCCTGATGCGCGCGATGGACGGCGTGTACGGCGTGTTCTCCGCGCAGCCCTACACGGCCCGTGAGATCGAGCAAGGCGCGGCGGTGATCGATGCGGCGAAGCGGCAGGGCGTCAGTCATTTCGTTTACAGTTCCGTCGGCTCAGCTGACGAAGAGACCGGTATTCCTCACTTCGAAAGCAAAATCGAAGTGGAAGCGCATCTGCGGTCGAGCGGCTTGCCGTATACGATCGTGCGGCCGGTATTCTTTATGGAGAATTGGCAGAAGAACCTGTTCGGCGAGTCGATTCGGAACGGGCAGCTCCAGCAACCGTTAAGTCCGACGACTCACTTGCAGATGGTGGCCGTAGATGATATTGGCGCGTTCGCGGCACTTGCGTTTGAGCATCCCGACACGTGGAAGAACAGGACATTTTCACTGGCGGGCGATGAACTATCGATGCAGCAGATCGCTGACGCATTTAGCCGTGTGACTGCGCAAGATGTGAAGTACGCTCAGGTTCCCTGGAGCCAGTTCGAGAAGAACGCGGGACGGGAATTGACGGTGATGTACCACTGGTTCGAAGAGAAAGGCTTTCACTTCGACATTGAAGAGGCGCGGCGCGAATGTCCGCAGACCCACACCTTCAATCAATGGTTGGATGTGTACTGGGACACGACGTCGGGGGAATAACCAAATGCCATATCCGTGCAAATGGAAGTCATGCCCACTATTGGCAACGCCCCATCCAGTCACCCATGGCAAAAGCACTATTGTCTTTATTGCGTACTCGACGCTCAAATATCGGCGATTGATTGCAATTCCTAGCACGTTTACTGCCCTTGAATGAAGGGTGCGCGTGCCGGAAAGCGAGGAACCAATGATGCGTCCGACTTATCCCCATTGTTTGACCAGCTTTCTGTGCGTCTGCACACTCGCTGCCAACCAGGTCACCGTCGCTCAGGATTTGCCGCAAGCGCTGGACAAACCCTATCCAGGCGAGCTCAAGTTAAGCGTCGATATGACGCATGCTCCGTTGCGTATCTTCCAGATCGACGAAGACATTCCTGTTCGTAGCGGTCCCATAGACCTCTATTATCCCAAATGGATACCGGGTGATCACTCGCCATCCGGGCCCCTCCGAGACATCGCGGGACTTGTCATCACGGGTAATGGTAAGTCGATTCCCTGGCGTCGCGACCTCAAGGAGATGTATGCGATTCATCTGACTGTGCCGCCCGGCGTCGAGACGCTTAAATTATCCTTTCAATTCTTATCGCCAGCGACCGGTATCGAGATGGCCGCTACAAGCGCATTGGCCGTACTCGAATTCAATGGCGTTGCGTTTTATCCCGCGGGATTCTTCGCGCGCGATATCCGCGTCGCCCCTAGCGTGACATTTCCTTCGGGCTGGAAATTTGCCACGGCGCTAAAGGTTGCAAGTCAGACAGGTAACACGGTTTCGTTTGAATCGGTGAGTTTCAATAATTTAGTCGACTCTCCCGTAATCGCTGGCCAATACTTCAATCGCATTGACCTTGCTCCCGGGGCGAGTACGCCTGTGATGCTCGATATCGTAGGCGATTCGCAAAGTGATGTGGCTATAACGCCCAAGGAGATTGCTGGATTGCGCAATGTCGTTACGCAAGCAAATAGACTCTTTGATGCTCACCACTACGAACACTACGACTTTTTGGCAACCCTCACTGATCAGGCCCACCATTTTGGCCTGGAACATCACCAGTCCAGCGATAACCGGTTGCCGGCAGATTTCTTCAAGGACCCGGATGGGTATTTACTGGACGAAGACCTGATGCCGCACGAGTTCGTGCATTCCTGGAACGGAAAATTCAGGCGTCCCGAAGATCTTTGGACGCCAACGTTTATGGAACCCATGCAAGACGATCTTCTGTGGGTTTATGAGGGGCTAACCGAGTATTGGTGTGGTGTTCTGACCACTCGCGCAGGCATTTGGACCCCGACGGAGTATCGCCAGTCGCTTGCTAGCGTCGCATCCATCATGGCGAACCGCACGGGCCGAACATGGCGCTCGCTGCAAGATACGGCCGACTCCGCCCAGCTTCTCTACAGTAGTCCAAGTGAGTGGATCAACTACCGGCGCGCGACGGATTTTTATCCAGAAGGCCAACTTCTATGGCTCGACGTAGATACCAAGATAAGGAGCCTGTCACACGGAAAACGCTCCCTGGATGATTTCGCCAAACTCTTTTTTGGCATGGACAACGGCAGCTATGTCACGAAAACGTACACCTACGATGAGCTGATAAGCGCGCTGAACAGCATTCAGCGTTACGACTGGAACACCTTCCTGCGTCAACGGCTTGATTACACGGGCAATGACCTCCCCGAGCATGGCATCCAGGCTGGTGGCTGGAATGTTGTCTATGACGATGTACCCAACGTCATTGAAAAGAGCATCGAAAAAATCCACCCGGGCATCAATCTTTCCAACTCGCTAGGCATCACCGTATCCGATAACGGAGTTATCCGTGATGTGCAATGGGATAGCGCTGCCGCGAAAGCGGGCTTGGTTCCCGGGCTTAGCATTGTTGCCGTTAATGGAAAAAACTTTGACCGCAATGTTCTTTTGGATGCCATTAGAGACGCACATCTCACTGCGACGGCGATGGTGTTCTTAGTCAAGAACAACGATGCATTCAGCACCGTACAACTCAATTATCACGGCGGTTTGAGATATGCACACCTGGTACGCACCCATGGCGAGGATCTGATTGACGAAATTACGCGACCGCTTAATTGATTACGGTCTCCATACCACAGGCATCGCCAGTATCGGACCACATCGGCGGCGCCTTTAAAAAAATCAGCACTGCAACGAAACCACAAAATCCAAAAAGGCCCGTGTCTTGGCGGGCACGTACAGTCGCGACGGATACAGTGCATAGAGCGGAAAACGCTCATCGGGCCAATCCGGAAACAGTTCCACCAGTTTGCCGCTAGCGAGTAGCGACTCCACGCCGAAGGCCATCACCTGAGCAATGCCATAGCCGGCGGCGCAAACGCTGTGCATGGTGCCGACGTCGTTGACGGTTAACGATCCGCGGGTGGGGACGGAGAGTTTCTTGCGTCCGCGTTGGAACTCCCATTCGAAGGGGCGGCCCGTCTCCGGATCGCGGTATTGAATGCACGCATGGTCGTCCTTGCTCAAGTCCGTAGGGGTAATCGGGCGCCCGTGACGTTTTAGATAAGCAGGGGAAGCCACGGTCAGAATGCGTGTGTCCAGCAATTTGCGGGCGATCAGGCTGGAAGGTCTGGGTTCGCCAAAGCGGACGGCCAGGTCAAAACCCTCGGCCACCATGTCACCCATTTTGTCGTGGGTGACCAGCTCCAATTGCAAATCAGGGTGTTTCTTCAGAAACGTGCCCAGAGGTGGACCGAGCGCCACGCGCGAAAAGAACGGATCCACGTTCACGCGCAAACGGCCGCGTACCGCGGTGCGGCCCTGCGCGGCGGTAGCGGCAGCTTCTTCCAAACCACTTAGCAGTGGCATTACGTCCGCATAAAAGCGCTGCCCTTCATCAGTCAGGCTGACGGAGCGGGTGGTACGGTCGAACAGGCGGATGCCCAGTCGCGCTTCCAGTCTCGCAATGGCCCGGCTGACGCCGGGCTGCGACATGCTTAGCGCTTCACCGGCACCGACGAAGCTGCCGCTGTCCACAATAGCGGCCAGGACGCTCATACCGTTCAGTAGACGTTCGTCGAAAGCCATAAAGATGCCATTTCGTCATGAATGTTATGACATCTATGTTATCGCGAAATAACCTCAGGACGACCAAGATACCGTCCGGTGCAATGCTGGATCGCTGCAGCCTGGAGCTAGACAATGTTTACCGTTATGGGTGTAACCGGACAGGTGGGCAGCCAGGTAGCGCATAACCTGTTGCGCGCGAACAAACCGGTAAGGGTGGTGGTGCGTGAGGCTGCCAAGGCCACCGAATGGCTGGCAAGGGGTTGTGATGTGACGGTCGCCTCAATCGAGGATCGCGCGGGTTTGGCAAAAGCCTTTGCCGGCACAGAGGGCGTCTTTCTGATGATTCCCCCCGACTACGACCCGGCACCGGGGTTCCCCAAGATTCAGACGATCATCGAAAACGTCCGCGCAGCGGTGCGCGCGGCAAAGCCGGGTAAGTTGGTATTCCTCTCGACCGTGGGAGCCCACGTCGAGCGCCTTTCCCTGCTCAACAACTCGCGCATGATGGAGCACGCATTGCGCACGCTGGGTGTGCCAGTAGGTTTTCTGCGCGCTGCGTGGTTCATGGAGAACGCCCGTTGGGACACCGAGTCGGCGAAAGGCGGGGTCATGCCCAGTTTTCTACAGCCGCTGGATCACCCCATCCCGATGGTTGCAACGGCCGACATCGCCCGGGTTCTCGCCACCATGCTGCAGGAATCGTGGGACGACACACGCGTGGTCGAGCTGGAAGGGCCGCGCCGCTACAGCGCGAACGATATCGCCACCGGCTTCGCCGCTGCCCTTGGCCATGCGGTGCGTGCAGAGCCGGTGCCTCGCGATACATGGGAATCGCTGTGCCGTGCGCAGGGCATGCAGTATCCAGAGCCTCGCATGTTTATGATCGACGGATTCAACGAAGGCTGGATCGATTTCGAGTTTGAGTCTCAGCAGCGCGCATACGGTAGCGTGCCGCTGGAACAGGTATTGCGCGAACTCATCGCCTGAGCCTGAGGTACGTTTCCTCGACGATACGAGAGAAAACGATGCGCACTCTTGACACATACCGTCTTGATCGTTGGAGCCTCACCGGGTCTCGGCCTCGCCCCGGCAAAGAAATGCCTCACACGTGGCGCAAACAATCGCGGCCGCACGATGGCGGCCGCGTTGCATGGTGGTCGTTGCGTAGAACTCAGAAACGGTATTCGAGAGTGCCGCCGTAGATGCTGGTGCCGAAATGGCCCTTCCAGATGCCGGGGGCTTCCGATTGGTAGTTGTCGTAATTCAGGCTTATGCCCAGGTGTTGGTTGAAGTCATAACCCACGCCTGCGCCCACATAAAAGCCGTTCCCCGTGGCACTTGCCGTACCCGATAGCGCACCGAGCGTATCGTGAAAATGTTCGTTGGTCTGCGAATGGAACCAACCTGCGCGCGACGAAAAGAACCAGCCGTAGTCGCCAAAATGTTCCTTGAACGTGCCGCCCAGGATTTCACCATTGGTTCTGGCGCTTATACGGACGGGGTCATAAGGACCACCTATGCTGGGCACCAGGCTGTAGTTGGTCCCGGCGACTACCCAAATCCACATAGCCGGTTTCCACGCCCCAGGTAATCGAGTCGTGGGTCCACAGATAGCCCAGACGCACCGCGCCGGCCCAGCTGGTGGGGTCCCTGTCTCGCAGATTGTTGAAGGCAGTATCTTGACCGGCCGCTTCGCCATTAACGAAGAACTGGCCATCCACTGCTGCCATGGCCGACGTGGACGCAATCGCCACGGCCACGCCAATGGCGATCTTTGAAATCCCTATTTTCATTGGAGCCCCTGATAAAAGAGTGGGTTGCTGTCGACAAATGAATGCAACGATCCGACCACTTTGACGTTTGCACCGATCCCCCAGCGCAAACTTTTGCGACCGCAAGGAAATTCGCGGGCCGGGCATTGTCAGCGAAAGCGATGCACTTCGCAAATGATTCGCGGGAGCTCGAAAACGAGATGGAGTTAATGCGCTTGAAAAACCTAAGCCTGCCTGAAGTCGCCATTGAAAGCAGACACTAAATGCGTGAATTTAATGACGCTCGAACTTGAGCAATCCCAGCTTGTTGAGCTGGCTCTCAAGAGCATCCAAGGAGCTCCAGGGCAAGATCGGTGAATTTTGTCGCTCGCCTGGCGGAT
Organism: Dyella monticola; assembly: GCF_003363155.1. GTDB lineage: Bacteria > Pseudomonadota > Gammaproteobacteria > Xanthomonadales > Rhodanobacteraceae > Dyella_B > Dyella_B monticola. The sequence goes on from NZ_QRBE01000006.1 coordinate 65,401, forward strand.
TCTGAAGCAGTGCATCAGACCAACCTCCACATCCTTCGAGAGGTAATAGTGGTCGATGATGCAGCCACGCGAGACAAACCTCTGAGATGGTGCCAGCACGGCCTCCAATGACGATGCACGCGGCACCGGCACCGGCCCGAGAGGCACTTCATATAAAGCGTTAGCACCACAATTCCTGGCCGACTAGGCGTGGCTTCGCGCATTTCCCAGGAGGCAAGGGCAACTTCCCGCCGGGACGCCACAGGCTCAGCCTCTTCAGGATTCCCGGCATGTCGGAATCGATAACGGGTAGAGAGTTGCCATCCCCATATCGGGTCGCACTGCGATAGCGCAGAACCTGCTTGTATGCGCCGGTGGGCCCAAGCCTGTCGACGGTGATCCAGAAACCGAAGGGGGCGTCGCCGGTTGGTTCAGCAGAGATGATGGCGCCCATCAGCGGGCCATTAGCGATATAGCGGACTTCCTGGTCGTTGTTCTTGTTGGTCTGCTTTTCATATACGACAGTGAAGCTTTCCTGCACATGGTCATAGGCCAGCACTACGGTTGCTAGACGCTGGTCGCCGTCGAGGGAGTGCTTACTGGCGACCTGCATGAAGAGAAGCGGCCGGCCAGCACGAGGATGCTCGATCCGAACGCCGATCAAATAATGCGGATCGGAATACTCGTCGTCTCCCGAGGAGAAACGGAGCACATGATCGAGATCGGGAAAACAGGATGCCCCGCCATCACGAGTAACACAGAGCAGGATTTTTCCGGGTGTAGGATCCATCATCTCCAGCTCGGGAGTATCGGGGCCTTGCAAAGCCATGAAGCGCCAGCCCGATTTAGCGCCGAAAGACTGCGACAAGTCGATCGACGAGATGAGCAGGCCCTGCGAGGGAGGCAGTTTCACCCCCTGCGCCTGAGTTCCACAAACGACAAACGTCAGCAAGAAGGCTAAAAGCGACGGTCGCAGGGTCACTGTCATGTAGATTCTCCAGCCGTTTCGGTTCTTGAGCGTTAGTAACGTCAGCTTTAGGTGGCGGATTCAGCCGGGCAGCGCTCATTAGAGAGCTCCTCAGGGGAGCTCCTGATGCTGTGGAAGGTTGTCGTTGATCGTGTACCACGGCGCCTTTGAGTCGACAAAAATGTGCGCGGTCGGCTGTATCGATGGCGTATCGACCAGCGTGCCCAAGGTGACGTGCACGTATTGTCCATCGCGAACCACCGAATAAAGCATCGCTCCGCACCGTTTACAGCGCGCGTCATGCCCATTTTCATCGCCAAAAATCAAAAGCGCCTCGTCGCTCCCGATGACGCTTAATTTGCTTCGCTCGATACCTGCAAAAGGCTTGAAGGCGGAACCGGTCGCCTTTCGGCATCGAGAGCAGTGGCAGTTCAGCGCGTAGAGGAAGCTGTCCTCCACGCGGTAACGAACCTCGCCACACAAACACTCCCCCGAGAGCATCCGGCTTGAACTCGTTTCATGTGGGCTTATGTCCATACATTTTTCCAGGATGCTCAAGAGTTCAATTTATTTATTGAAGCCGCCGTCGAAAGCAGACGTCATGGCGCGTGTTGCTCAGCCTGCTCTAAAAATAAGCTCTGCAACTCGCCGGCAAGATTGCGCGCGCCATAGGTCAAGCGGAATTCGTGGTCCATTCCCTCCAACGCGCACGTTCCATCAATGATGCCAAGCACATTGGCCGTCGCATCGATCGTAACCTGGCGCGTCAGCTCCAGGAGAACTTCCCGCTGATCTGCGTTCAGACCACTAAAAACCGTTAGAACACGCCTCCAGTACGGATCGGATGCTTCGCCTGGGTCAGTATTCAAGAGAAGGTTGCGATAGATCGCGTTGTTCTCCTCAACGACGACAGCGTGGAGTTTTGAGATGAAGCCCTCTGGGGTCATAGCATTTCCCTTGTCGCGTAGCAGTCACTGGTTTCGTATCTCCAAAGGTCCGCAGTTGGGGCCGCCTGCACCTTCGGTTGCGTCCGAGCCTCATACTAATCGAAACCTGTTTAATGGCGCTCCCGTAACACAGCAATCAAGGCAGCCAAGACAGGAGGCACTTGTCGCCGAGACGGGTGGTTGAGGAAATATCCCGGAAACGGCGGCGTCCACGCTTCAAGTAAACGAATCAGGCGGCCGTCTGCTAAATAAGCCCGTGCGTGATCTTGCATAAGCTATGCAATACCCAGCCCATCAAGCGCCGCTTCAAGCATGAGCTCAGGCTCATTGAACGTAAGAGGTCCGGTGACTTGAATATCGAATCGGCGTTGGTTCTTTTCGAACTCCCACGCATAGATTTGACCACTTCCCATCATGCGGTAATTCACGCAGCGATGTGCTGAGATCTTGAGGCGCTTGGGGTGTGCCGTATTTCGCCAGGTACGCGGGCGACGCAACGACTGCCATGCGGAGATCCGGCCCGACGGGCAACGCTATCATGTCTTTCTCAAGCTTTTCACCTATCCGAATACCCGCATCGAATCGGCCTGCTCATCGGCCCCGAAAAATTCCGCCGAAATTTCGGGGCCGTTCAAGACAAGGCAACCTTCATGCAATCACTGCGTATGCCAGTCGTAAGCCACACCGTTGGTCACGAAGTGCGAGCTGCCGCCGGTCAGGTTGAGAACCCATATCTGTACCTCAGGCGGCCCGTTGTCCGAATAATCGCAATTGGCCAGAATCCGCCCGCCATCCGGCGACACCCGTACCGGGCGCCAGAACAACAAGGCGTTCGGGTCCTTCGCAGGATCCACGGCGACGCACGGCGAGGTTATCTTGCTAAACGTCGATCCGTCGGTTTTCACGGCGTATAACTCTTGATCCCAGAGCCCGACCGTAGAGTTGGATCCCATCAGGAAAGCCTGGGAACCGTCCGGCGAGATCAGCCCTATTCCGTACGGGTTGAAGCTGACGATATTGCTGGAGTCGACAAGCGCAACACGCTGGCCTGTCTGGAGGTTCTTGGCGCACCACATGGAGCCGGCCGACGGATTGCAGACGGGATCATTCGTGTCGCGCGTCGTCTGATAAATAACCTCGTGACCGTCGTATGAGATATCGCCAGCTCCGCCACCATTGTGGGGTGAATTGAGATTCGTCGCGACCAGGGTTGCGGTGCCGGTGCCGACATTGATCACGTAAAGATCCGCCATCAACGCATTGCTTGTACGCACCGCATAGACCATCAGGCTGCCGCCATTGCCCGACCACCGGATGCCTTCGATTCCCCAGTAGTTCCAGCGGTCTGCGCACCAGAGCGCATGATTGTTGGCACCGGTCGACTGCATCAATCGCACGCAGGATGGGTGTGCGCCTGTGGTGTGGAGATCCGCGACGTTTGCATAGGCGATTTGATCGCCGGTCGGCCCCCAGCTCACGGAACCGTAGCCCGGGCCTACGCTGGGGTCCTGCAGGTCATTGGCACCCCCAAACATCTGCGGAGTGCGTACACCGTATGCACTCACGATGAAATATTTACCGGCGTAGTAACCACGTTGGAAGGTATACGACGCACGAAGGAACACGCTGTAAGTTCCCTTCGGATTGAAAGCGTTCGTCAGCCACATGTTGTAAGTGGCTGAAACGCTCGGAATGTCGTACTCGTTATCCACGTATGGCGTGAGCTGCCTCAGATTGGAACCATCATCGCCGATGCTGAAGATCGACGAGCTGGTTTGGCTGCCTTGCGAATAAGTAGTACGCGAGAAAAGAACCGTGCCTGGCGATGTTTGCGCGACAGTGGTCAACGGCAAGGCCGCGAATGCCGCGGCGAACACACAGACAAGCGCCACTACAGCGCGACCGCGCACAAGAAATTGCATGACGCTCTCCTTGGCCATGGCAATCGCCATGGCGCTGGCTCGGATTACCGACGCACCATGCTGATCGACACCCAACTGCGCCGGACGACGCAATGTAGCGGCGTACTCGCATCTGAGCCGTGAAGGTCCGACTTCTCCGTCTTGAGCGCGCGCTACGACTGTTTACGCGAATGGGTCGGATTTTAACTGCATCGCAGTAGATGTCCGATTTCGACTGCCGCCGAATGCGGGCACTTCAAATTAAGGTCGCGCAGTGCCCTGCCTAGAGCAACTCGCGAAAGAATGAAGCCGCATGCTGTTTGATCCCTGAAGCCACCTGCATGGCGATATCGTTGTAGACGCAGTCAGGCTGGTGAGGATAGATACTTGAGCCTGTGTTGTCCGGTCCAAATACATACCCACGATCCTGACCCGCTAAAAAGCCGTCCGGACCAAGTCTCGCGCGTCGACTGCAGTGACCGACGGTCAAGGACGATTCGGCCAGCGAATTGCCCGCTGCCTCCCAGAGCCGCTGCAGTTCGCGAACTCGCTGGTCCGACACGCGCCCTGCTTCGACATAAAATCTCCCACCATGCTTATGGTAGAAAAGCATCAACAATTGATGCTCTCCGTCACCACGTCGTCTGAAGTGCGGTGAGCTGCCCTTAAAGCCTAGCGTACGAATCTCCGGAACTACGATCCGCTCAATCGCTTCTTGCATGGTTTGCCGATCGATTTTCATGTGCGCCTACTCATACGATTCTTTCGGACGTCCTCCACATTTAAGTCTGCTTTGGTCGAAAGAAGATCCTTTCAGAATATAAATGGTGGCGCCCGACAGCAGTGCGCCAACCTCTTCTAGTCAGCCGAAGGCTCCCAGCGCTCGCAAGAATCCGTCCCACCCCATCACTGCCACGCCCGATGCCGATCACCAAACCAGTTCTCGTTTCCCACTTGATCCAGTGCCTCGCCAATCTGTTCGCTGATCTGAATAAAAACGCGATGTAGCTCTGCTCGGCTTATCGTTACGGTGGTTGTGCCGTCTGCACCACCCGCGTCGCCCCGGGCGATATGCGCCATCAAGTTCAGCATCAGCTGGGTCTCTTTGAGATCTAAATAGCTTTCTTCGGACAACAGATACAGTTGCGGCCCCCTGCGGGTGTCGGGTATGTCTTCCATGGAAGTTCTCCACACGCTTAGGTCACGCCGCGTGTTGCGCGCGGCGTGAAGGGCTACAGGAAAAATCCTGCTCGTTTTGTAGGAATCAGCTGCTTCCATTTTGACGAATGCCCACTTCGGCTCGACACCGCGCCGCCAGCGCGGTGGTGAAGTAAGGGAAATGCACCGCTGCGGGAGCACGAGGACGTGCGGGTGCCGTATGATCGAGCGTAACCATGATCAACTCTCCTTTAGTTGGTGGTGGCCAGCGGATCGTTTGAGCGTCTACTCAGGCGATCCGCGTTTACTTCACATCATGTCGGGCGTGTCGCAAGCATCTAACTGGATGGGCACGCCCGACTACCGCACCTTCGCATAAAGCGCATTGGGAAATCTGTCGGGGCTCGGTGCTTCGGCACGTTGGCGAATGCCTACGCAAAGTACGCGCACGCGCCAGCCAATCCAACCGTTTTGCATGCCACCGCCCCGGAGTGAGCGGTGACGCTAGTGTTGCAAATCATGCGGTGCCCACCTCGCTGAAAAGCGTGCTATTTGAGACAGGGATCGAAATGCTGCATGCCACGCCATCGGCACCAAAGACATAGGATGTCTTGGCGTTGAACTGATACGCGAGGGCATTTTCGATCAATTCACGCCCCTGCCCCTTACGACGCGTCGCCGCATTTTCGGGCGGCATCGTCACACCGGTTTCGCGCCAGTGGATGTGGAGCCATGGCCGTTTTCCCGGGCCCACAGGCTCGAGCGCCCATGTAATGGCCAGATGCCCCTGCGGCTGCCCCAGCGCACCGTATTTCACTGCGTTAGTCGCCAATTCGTGCAGCACCATCGCCAGCGTCTGCACGGTCGAAGACCGCAGGCGCACACCTGTTGGCCCGCTGAGCGTCACGCGCCCGGAACCACCCTCCATCGCCTGGATTTCGTTCCGGATCAGGTCATCGAACGTCACGCGATTGATGTCGTTAAGGCGCGAGAGCAGGTCCTGTACGCGCGAAAGCGCGTCCAGCCGGTCGCCGAAACGAAGGTGGAAATCGGACAGATCGGCGCTGGCGCGCGCGGTCTTGTCAGCCATCGAGCGAACCACGCACATGAGGTTGCGCGTACGGTGCTGAAGCTCGGCGATCAGCACTTTCTGACGCTCCTCCCATTCGCGCCGCTCGGTCGTATCGACGTTGGCGCCGATCATTCGTACCGGCCGTCCTTCATCGTCGTAGGAAAATCGGCCACGTCCTTGCAGCCAATGAATCGTCCCGTCCGGATGGATGACGCGGAACTCCTGCACATATTCCTGCTTTGCTTCCATGGCCCGGTAAACCGCAGCCTCCGCGGAAGCGCGGTCATCCGGATGAATGCGTGCCGCCCAGGCTTCGTAGCTGGGGCTCACCTCGCCGATGGCATACCCTTCCATGCGGAAATGCTCGTCCGACCAATACACCTCGCCGGTGGCGATGTTCCAATCCCATAACCCTAACCGTCCCACTTCCGATGCACTGCGCAAGCGTTCTTCACTCTCGCGCAGTGCCGCCTGCGCGCGTGTACTTTCAATGACGCGTGCGAGTTCGTGAGCGATGAGGTCCGTTTGCCGTTGCTCCGACTCCGTGAACCAGCGCGGGGCTCTAAAATGCGTGGACAACATGCCCAGCGGCTCGCCGGTGGCGGAAAACAGCGGCGTCGATTGCACGGCGCGGTAGCCGGCCGCACGTGCAACATCCCTGCAAGGCATGCAGTCCGGATCGGTTTCGATGTCCGAGACGATTTTCCGCCTGCGCCCAGCCAGGGCCAAGCCACAGGCCGACGGCTCACCTGCATCGACTTGTGCGAAGTGATCAAGAAACATCGGTTCAAAACCGCACTGGACAGCGATGCGAAGCGTATGGGTTTCCGGTTCGTAGACCTGCACGTTGCCAAAGTCGGCACCATGCAGGGCCATCGTTACATCGAGCGCTGCTTTGAGCAGTTTCGTTATGTTTGAAGATCCTGCAGTAATGATGCTCAGCTCGTGCAAGGCTTGCATCGCGGCCAGTTCGGCCGACAGCGCCATCTCGACGTGAGCGCGCTCGATGGTCGCCCAGATGCGCTCGGCAACCTCCGTAACCAGTGTCACCTCGCTTTCGCGCCAATCACGCGCTTTTCGCTGATGCACGCCAAGAAAGGCGGCCAATCCGCCGTGTTTGACCAGCGGAACTTCGATCAGGGCTGCGACACCGAGTGCGTCATAGGCCTGCACCGCTCGACGCGTAAGCTCGATGCCGGCGTTGATATCCGCGATGACGAGTGCGTGCCCCGCATGCAACGCATCGCCAGAGGCCTTGCCGAAATCATCCAGACGGTAGCGCCCGATGATCGAGGGAGCCTTGTCACTGCAATAGTCCGTATCGATTGCAGTCATTCCCTGCTGATCGACCACGGCATAGAACACTCGGTCCGCCCCAAGGAACGCGCCGAGTTGCCGCGTCGCCGCCGTCTGAATCTGTAGCGCATCCGATAAAGGACGTAATGCGTCAGACAGTTGCAGCAAGAACATCTGCCGTTGCTCGATTCGAACACGCTCCTCATTTTCCTGATGGCGGGAAATGATGATGCCTGCGGCCTGGGTGATCACCGACGCCAATTCGTAATCACGTAAATCGGGCGTGTGGGGTTCCCTGAAGTAAAGGGCAAACGAGCCCACCCGCTTGCCCGTAGAGGTCTCGACGGGGAATGACCAGCAACCTCGATAATCGTGTTCACGGGCTAGCCATCGCCACGGTTGCCAGCGCGCGTCCTCAAGCACATCGGGAGTGACGGCTGGTTGACCCGTGGCAACAGCCAATCCACATGAAATCGATTCGGGCGAAATCAGGAAACCTTCCACGGCCTTCGCATAGGATGGCGACATCCCAACGACGTGCGACAGGGCGTCTCCCTTTCGGTTGGCAATATAGAAGGCACATCGGCGGCCATCGTTCGCCCACCGGACGGCTGCATTAACCAGAATACCCAGCGACGTCTCAAGTGTCGCGCCGTTCATTTCCGACTGAAAAGCTTCCTTCTGGGCAGCCAGGCACGCATCTTTCAGGCGCAGATCGACTTCGTTTTCATGCAGCGCGCCCTTCGCCCGCCCAAGTTCGTCCAAGGCGTTACGGAGCTGCGCAGCGGGTGATGCGCCTGCGCTCTGGCTGTCTTCCAAAGGCGCTATTTCGTTTGAAATCATCAAGTCACCTTTCATTAGCTGGCTGGCGGCCAGCGTTCAGGGCAACACGCGTGTAATTTTCGTCCTTGCGCCGTAAATAAAAGGTCTAAAGGCAGTAGCGGACAATTCGAATGCGAAACGCACGCCACCGGCTGCAAAGGCCCAGGCGCTTGCTCTCTACGGGAGAATGGCCAATGCCTTTCGCAAGCGTGGCGCGGCGAAGTCGATGAAGCTTCGCAGCTTGAGCGGCATTTGACCGCGGGAAGCGTGGAGAAGATGGACCGGCACCGGATCAGGTTCGTAGCGTTGCAAGATGATTTGCAGCGCGCCGTCTTGCACCGCGTCGGCGACCTGATAGTGCAGCAGGCGCGTGATACCTACGCCTCGGATCGCTGCCTGGGCCGCTGCTTCCGGCGTCGTGACCGCCAGTCGCGCAAGGATGGGAACATCGTGCGTCGCGTGTGAGGCTGGCATGCGAAAGCGCCAGGACGGCACGGGCGTGGGCGCAATCACCGACACGCAGGGGTACTTCAGCAAGTCATCCGGTTGCTTGGGTACACCGCGTCCCGCCAGCAGCGCAGGGCTTGCGCACGTTACCGTCCGCATCAGGCCCACTTGCGTGGCGACCATGGCACTGTCGGGCAACGTGCCGATGCGCACCGCCATATCCACATGGTCACCGATGAGATCGACATTGCGATCGATCAGCATCAAACGAAGATTGATCTGCGGATAGAGCGCAAGAAAATCAGCGACAAGCGGCAACACGTATAGACGGCCAAAAAAAGTGGGCGCCGTCACGACCAGCTCGCCTTTGGGTGTGATGAATTCGCCCGCTGCCTCGCGCTCGGCACCCTCCACCTCATCGAGAATGCGCCGCGCGGCCGCTATGTAGGCGGCCCCCGCCTCGGTCAACGTGAGTTTGCGTGTCGTGCGGAGAAGAAGTCGCGTTCCCAGATGCGCTTCAAGGTCGGAAATCTTGCGACTGAGCGTCGCGAGGGGAATCTTCAACGCCCGTCCGGCCGCGGAAAAGCTGCCCTTATCAGCGACGGCTACCAGCATCGACATGGCTTCGAGGCGGTCCATGGATTATTCCATTTTTCGGGAAGAAGTTTCCCAACGTTGCCCAATTATCTTATCAAATGGAAAAGCGCAGCATCTGTTCCGAACAAGGCCACGGCGGCCTTCAACCTGAGGAATCGCTCATGTCCCGCCTTCCCATTCCGACCCTCGACGCCGTTCCCGAAGCCTCCAAGCCGATCCTCGATACGGTGCGCAAGCAGGTGGGCGTGGTGCCCAACTTGTTTCGGCTGATCGGCACCAGTCCCATTGCGCTGAACGCGTACACCGCTTTCCAGGGCGCGCTGGGCAAGGCACTGGACGTAAAAACGCGTGAGCGTATTGCGCTCGCGGTCGCGCAAGTGAATGGCTGCGACTACTGCCTTTCCGCGCACAGCTATCTGGCCATGAACCTGGCGAAGATCAGTCCCGAAGAAATTGCCCTGAATCGCCAGGGCGCATCGGGCGATGCCAAGGCAAATGCGGCCGTCAACTTTGCCTCTAAGGTGACTGCCCAGCGCGGCCACGTTGACGACGCGGATATCGCCATGGTGCGCGACGCGGGTTTCAGCGATGCGCAGATCGTGGAGATCGTCGCGCTGGTTGCGGAAAACACGTTCACCAACTACCTCAACGAAGTCACCAAGACCGATATCGACTTTCCCGTCGTGCTCGCCAAGGACGCGGCTTGAAATAAGGCGGGCGCAGGCACAAGAGCCTGCGCCCGCCTTGCAGCTTGGAGACGATTATGTCGTACGGGTTTCTGGATATCGCTGTGACACCGGGGGTCCGGGCCGCGCAGGCCGAAATGGGCGCCGACAAGCTGTGGGCGAATTTCAAGGGGCACCGGACGTTCGATCGGTTCACCGACGACGAGACGGCATTTATCGCGGAAAGGGATAGCTTCTATATCGCTTCCGTGTCGGAGACTGGCTGGCCCTACGTGCAGCATCGCGGCGGTCCGCGTGGCTTTCTCAAAGTTATCGATGCGCAGACGCTGGCATTCGCCGACTATCGAGGTAACCGCCAATACATCAGTACCGGCAATTTTTCGAGCAACGAACGTGCATGCCTTTTTCTGATGGATTACCCTCGACGTGCGCGATTGAAGATCTACGCACACGTGGAGACGTTGGCGCTCGACGCCGATCCGGCTCTCACCGAGCGAGTCACGGAGGTGGCATACAAGGCCAAACTCGAGCGGATTTTCCGCTTTCGGCTTGAGGCCTTCGATTGGAACTGCCAGCAGCACATCACCCCGCGTTTCACGGAGCAGGAGATCACTGCGGCGATCCGCCCTCTGCGTGAACGTCTTGCCCAGTTGGAGTCGGAAAATGCCCTGCTGCGCACCCGGCTCGAAAACCATGGAGAACCATGATGGATAGCTCAAGACCCCCTCTGCCACCGTTCACGCTCGCAACGGCCATCGAGAAAGTGCGCCTTGCCGAAGATGGCTGGAACAGCCGCAATCCCGAGAAAGTGGCGTTGGCTTATACCGTCGACAGCCAATGGCGCAATCGCGCCGAATTCGTGAATGGCCGCGCGGCGATCGTTGAGTTCCTGACACGAAAGTGGCAGCGCGAACTGGACTACCGGCTCATCAAGGAAGTGTGGGCCTTTGGCGAGAACCGCATTGCCGTGCGCTTCGCGTACGAGTGGCACGACGATAGCGGCAACTGGTTTCGATCGTATGGCAATGAGAATTGGGAATTCGATGGGCACGGGCTCATGCGCAAACGCCTTGCCTGCATCAATGACGCGCCGATTCGCGAAGCTGACCGGCGTTACCACTGGCCGCTTGGCCGGCGACCCGACGATCACCCCGGCCTGAGCGAGCTTGGCTTTTAGCCGGGCTTGAGTGACAACGCATCAATGCGATAAGGCGAGGCGAGCAAGCGGCCTTGAGATCGTGCGGGCAAGCGTCTTGGCGCTTGAGGCGAAAAACAGGTTTGCATCCGAGTGGCGCTGCACTTCGGCATAGACATTTCCGCCGAACCAGCGCCACCAGGCTGACTTTGCTTTACCCAACACAATCAGGTCCGCGCCGATGTCACGGGCAAAGGTGGCAATGGCTTTTCCCACAGTGAAATCCTTGACGGATAAGGTAATCATCTTCGCTTCGCCGCGACAGCCTGAATCCTCAAGCTTGCGCGAGACGTTGCCTACTATTTCGCGCCCATGCTCCTGCAGGCAGGCAAGCATAGGCCCAAAATCCTGGCACTCGGCCACGATCATCTGCGGCATCCAATCGACCACGTGCAACACCGAAATATAAGCATTGTGTTCGCGCGCCTGTCCGATCGCAAAGCGAAGTGCCGCGCAATCGGCGTCATGACTGACCCCGACAAGAATGTGCTTAACCATTTGAAGCCTCCCGATAAGGTGAAAATGTGCCGGCGCACTCGCGGTGCACCTGCGCGACGGGAGAAATCATCGGGCATGCGAATTAGAGAAGAATGAGCACTTTTTCCGGTTCGGCGCCTTGCAACTAAAACTGCACGAAGGCGGGTTTTTTCAGCAAAAAAGCACTTAGAAAGCCGCGTTGGGCACGCGCTAATTTTCGGCTAATAAACGGGGTTTAGAGACCCTGGCTTCAGGCTTACCCCTTCGCAGTTTCACTCGCCGTTACGGTCCAGCCCAGGCCGCGCACATTGCGTATCACCGATGTACCAAATTTCTTGCGCACCGAATGGATGAGCACATCGACAGCATTGCTCTCCACTTCCCTTCCCCAGCCATACAGTTTGTCTTCCAGTTGCTCACGCGAAAGGATCGTGCCGGGGCGTTCGAGAAATGCATGCATAAGCGCAAATTCGCGCGCGGACAGCACCTCGGTTACGCCGTTGCACGTCAGTGTTCGCTTGTCCAGGTCGAGGTTAACCGCTTCGGTGCCCAGACATGACACCGCGTGTCCTGCCTTGCGCCGTAGCACAGCACGAATGCGCGCGAGCAGTTCAGGGACCTGGAAGGGTTTGAGCAAATAATCGTCGGCACCGATATCGAGCCCCTGCACCCTTGCATCGAGATCGTCGCGCGCAGTCAGAATCAGCACAGGTACCTCATTACCCGCCATACGCGCCTGCCTGAGAAGTTCGAAGCCGCCCATTTTGGGCAACCCAAGATCCAGCAGCACGACCGTATATTCGGCGGCGCAGATCGCGCGCCATCCTGCGGCACCATCACGGACCCAGTCCACGCTGTAATGGGCGTCTTTCAGTGCGTGCAACAGGCTTTGGCCAATCTGCAAGTCGTCTTCAACCAATAGCACCCGCATGGTCCCGTCTCCCGACAAATGCCACGCTTCCCCTACCCGATGCCCTGCAGCGGCTGCGCGCCGCCATCGAAAGGATACGCCACATTTGTCCTGGCGGCTCCCGCCATGCAGCGCGGAGCCTGGCGAGCGCGCGCATGTTTTCCCTAACTGGCCGCCGCGGGTGTTTTCCATTGCTCAGCGTCGATGACGGGCAAAACGATAGTGGCCGTGAGCCCGTTAAAACCATCCGTACGGTTCGCCAGGGTAACGGCTCCATGATATTTGTCGATGACCGCCCGCACGATCGAAAGCCCCAGCCCGCTGCCCTCCACATGATCGGCCTGCAGCCGATAAAAGCGATCAAAAACGCGCTGGATCGATTCCTCCGGAATACCCGGCCCGCTATCGGTGATCGATACCACGACATCGCTCTTCTGGCGGAACACATCGATGTCCACGCTGCCGCCAGCCGGCGTGTAGCGCAATGCGTTTTCGACCAGATTTCGCACGGCCATGCGCAGTTCCCCCTCACGAGCCTGCACGAACGCGGGGTCGAATTGCCTCACGCCCAGATCAATCGAACGCGAGTCGGCAACCGGCAAAAGATCCGCCACCAGGTTCTGGATAAGTTGACGAACATCGACCGGCTCGGTCGCGCCTGCTTCGAGGTCTGCATCGGCCCGTGCAAGTTCGAGCAGCTGCCGGATCATGGCGCCACTTCGTAAGATGGCTTCGCGCAACTCTCGCTCCCGTTCCACGCGCGAGGCCATATCAGGTGCATTGGCCATATTGTCCACGCGTAACTGCAATGCGGCGATCGGTGTCCGCAGCTCATGTGCGGCATCTGCAATGAAGCGTTTTTCGGCTTCAATACCCACCTGAAGCCGCGCAATCATGCGGTTGATCGAGTCGGTGAATGGCCGCACTTCCTGAGGGACATCCGATGTATCGAGCGGCTTCAGATGCCCGACACCCACTCTCTCCGCTTGCACCGCCGCGCGCGATAGCGACGCGAAGGCACCACGCACGACCAGCGGAATCAACAACCAGATCAACGCCAGGCGGACCAAGGTGGGAACGAGGCTTTCGAGCCCCGCTTGCGTGGCCGTATCCTCACGAAATGCAATCGGTTGGCCAACCTGATAAACCAGCTCGCCGGCATTTTTTCGCAAGGTGTAGAGGCGGTATGGCTGCCCGTTGATGCTTTCCACCGAATAGCCATCCGGTGCGTGGCGATCGAAGAGCACCTCGGGGTCGGTGTTGTCGGTCGGTTCGACGAGCCCGCGTTTCCATATTTGTCCCACGAATCCGTCGAGCGAATGCTGCGGCGGCCCATGCGAACCGATGGCGCCGACATTGCCCGCGGACAACCACACCGCTGCCCCTTGCAAGTGCGTATCGAGCAGCTCATTGATGTGCCTGCGAGCAAGCCAGTACGACGAAGAGGCATCGATAGTGACACCGATCACCCACAGGATCGTTAGCGTAACGATAATTCGTGTCTTCAACGATTTCATGTCATCGGACCTGCTGGTTCTGAGCCCATAGCCAAAACAGTCTCAAAACGGCTGCTTTGGCCACTCAACCACCCAAACCTTATCCGCACTGTCGACGGCATAATCGCCACCTTTGAATCGGCCCGACGCCGCCGCGCCGATGAAGCGACGAAAAACCACGTCCGTATGGATGATCACGCTGACCGCCACGTTGCGGTCTTGGCGCGAGGTATCGGTCATCCAGCCGATGACTTTGACGCGCGGATACCGATCGGCGGCAGCGATCACCGCATGGTTGGCATCGGCCACGATCACGTCGGCTCCCGCGCCTATCTGGTGATCGGTCAATTGCGCTGCTTTGTCGACATCTGACCAGTTGCCGGTCCAGTCGACGAGCACCTTCTCGCCAGGCGCTGTATGCAGAACGGTCGCCTTGAATCGCTCGGCTTCCGCAGCCTCGACGGACATAACGCCGCCGACGAAACCGACAATACCCGATTTGGACAATCGCACAGCAAGCTGCCCGGCAAGCAAACCGCCGAGCTCCCGGCAATCCAGGCAATAATTGATGACGTTGGTACCGCGGGCGGTACCGGACAACGTGGCGAAATACGCATCCGGGTGGCGCCGGGCCGCCGTCGTGGCAACCGCACTCATCTCCGCCCCAGCCAAAATGAAGCTGCGGACACCGGCTGCGTAGTGTCGGTCGATTATCGCCAGCATGGCCGACTGACCCAGTTGATCGGCGTTCTGTACGACGTCGACCGCATAGCCGTCCTTGCGCAACCGCTCATAACCGCGATACGCCGCTTCGCTAAAAGAATGATCGTCGCCACGATACGGAATGAATAACAGCGTTTTTTCTTCGCGCGCAGACGCAGCATGCGCAGCGACCGACAATACTGCCAAAAAAACCAGCAGCGCGAAACGCCAGTGCTTGGAGTGAATCGTTAGCGGCATGTTGTCAAACCCGTATTCGGTGACATCACAGACCAAGCGTTCTCTTGCGCCTCACGGCGCCCTGCCAAGCCACACGCACGACGCAACGCCGCCGCAGATGTGACCTCCCCGGTCACACTGCGGATGGCGTGAGCTTAGTGGATTCATGAGAGCCGTCAATCATCGCCTCGGCCATGCCTTAACGCGCCTGCTTGGGATCGAGTGAAATGGCCAGCTCCTCGACATACGTGACGCTCACCAGATCGCCCACCTTGAGCTTGGAAACATCCTCGCGCTTATGCAGATTGCCCACGTCAACGATCCGCGAGTATCCATCATCGCCCGTCAGCGTCACGGTGCCGTTGGCCATGTCCATGGCGGACAATGTCGCAGTCACGTTTTCCGTGTAATGGGTCTGAATGAACGAGCCGTTCCCTTCGTTCGTGGCTTCCGTACCACCCGAATACTCAACCCCCGGCTTGGCGCTGTTGGCCGGCATCACCTGCAAGGCTACTGCGCGAAGATAATGTGTGTCGACGCGGTCGCCAGGTTTGAGGCGATCCAGCTTGCGTGCATCGGCACGCACTTCGACGGTTTCCGCGTGTTGGTCGGGCCCGGTAATGGTGATCGTGTTTTTAATCGGATCCACATTCAGGATGGTCGTTTCCGTCGTGACTTGCTGGCGTTCCAATCCATAGGCCGTGACGGACACTGCCGGAAGATCGGCGATGGCAAGGCTGGGCGATGACCAGGCCGCTCCGATCGGAAGCAATGCGGTGCATAGCAAAGCAATCAACGTGCGTTTCATGTTCTTTTCCTCGAATGATCGAAACCGTGAGAACCCTCGCGGCGTGCTTTATGCGCGCCGCTGAAAATGTTCAAAGGCATATCGATAGAAATCGGTGATGTTGACTGTCGGGCCAACGATAAAGGCGTGCTTTACGCCCAGAACTTATTGGTACAAACCATTCGGCAGGCGGCCGTGATAGGGCGTATCACGGCAGTGACCCCATGGCCCTAGCCAGTAGCCTTGAGGGCATCCCGGCGCTGTAGCGACCGGTCCGGTATAGATCACCTGAGGGGCCGGCCCCGCCACGACAACGGGCGCACCGTAAACGTAGGCGTGCACAAAGTGGCAGTGGCCCCACCGGCCGCGCCAGCCATAGGGGCCGCAGCCGTCGGCTGCGTAAGCGGTTCCGATCGAAAAAGTTGCTGCGGCCAGCAAGGTGCCGAAAAGCATGTAGCGCGAGATAGACATGGTGTTTTCTCCTTTGAAAGTGCCATAGACGGGAGCAATTGGCTTGCCGTTGAGGACAGTATGGAGAGCGAGAATTAGGCGGAAATGAGCACCTTGCTTACCGCCCAAACACATGTCATGGGCGGTACCGCGAAAGACCGATCGCGTGACCTGCCCGATGCGTCGTTGCTTGCCAGGTCGCTGGGTGGCTACCCATGGGCTGCCAGCACCCAGGCATGGCTGGATGCTGGTTTATCGCAGGCCGGCGGTTCGTTGAATCAAGGCAGCGCGGCATCCACGCTGTATCCGTTGGCGCAGAGTGAATACGGTGGACCCAGCAGTGCGACGCCCTGATCGCTGGGCGTATTCGCGTGAATGATGGATGGCGCGTTTCCTCCTGGCGATGGCATCGCCAGGAGGAACGCACTCTCACTGAGTATTCGATTTAATCGCGGGCCCTGGGCTACACACCACCCGTCGAGAACATCCTGTTATTTCATTTGCCCGACGGCGGCTGCCAGAGCTCCACCTTGTTGCCTTCGGGGTCGATCACCCAGCCGAACTTGCCGTATTCGGATTCGTCGACCTTGTCTTCGACCTTGCAGCCTTCCGCTCGTAACGCTGCAAGGAGCGCATGCAAGTCTTCAACACGATAGTTGATCATGAAACTGGCCGTGCTCGGGGCAAAGTACGAGGTGTCTTCCTTGAAAGGATTCCACGCGGTGGTACCAGCACCATGAGCATTGTCGTCGGCCCATCGAAAAGCGACACCGCCCCACGCCTCGACGTTCATGCCCAGATGCACGCGATACCAATCGGCTAACACCTTGGGGTCTTTCGCCTTGAAAAACACGCCACCAATTCCGGTAACTCGTCTCATGGGATCTCCTTGGATCGAGTGATGAGCGGTGAATGCGGGCCCACCTTGTCGCCATGACTTCTGGCCTAGATATGCGTTGGGCCGATGAAATTTCAGCTAACGCGAACGGGAAATCTGTCGCCAGCATTACAGCGATAAGAACATTGCGCGTCGTGCTTTCTGGTTAGACACATTACGATCTTCACATGAGTCGCCCGACTCCTTTCTGCTAATTTAAACCTATCGCCGCTGCCTATCATCCAAGAGGCTGTGGTACCCGATCTGGATTGGGCGTGGCGATGCAGGCGCTACTGGAAGAAACGCCGCAGTCAGCAAGGAACGCACGAACGTCAGCAGCCACCCCACCCCAGTCATGCTGCTTTGACACAGGGCGTCATACCACTCACTGCGCAAGCGGTAGAGCGGTTTGACGCACCCAAATTTCCCCAAAACCCCGCGAGCACGAGCATGAAAACTGTTCAAAAATCCGAAGTCAATCGTTACCAGAAACACGAACTCCGCTTCGCTTCCAAGCTCATGTCAGTGATTGCCGTGGGCGCGCTGGGCGCCATGGCATTTAGCGCCGTCCAGGCGCAGTCGACCAGTTCCAGCATTATGGGCAAGGCTCCTACCGACGGCACCGTCACGGTGCACAGCGAGACCGGCCTTACGCGTCATGGCACGCCTAACGGAAAGGGCCGCTATAACCTCTCCTCGCTGCCGCCCGGAACCTACCTGGTGTCACTGGAAAAGGACGGCAAGACGCTTGCCAGCCTGCAGGGCGTTCCGCTTTATGCCGGCAAGGCATTCGAAGTGGATTTCGCTTGCGATAACGACCAGTGCTCGGCAGCCCCCGGTCACTGAGAAAAACAAAGCACGTCTACAACGCTGAAGGTTTGGACTTTGGTGTCATGCCCATAATGGGCATGACACCGATGTACATGCCGTACATTGCCGCCATCGGGATTTGCCTTATCCCGTGCGATGGCGCTTTTCCAGGTACCTTACCAGCGCTTTTTCCAGGCGGCGGCCGCGCAAAGTCGTGAAGGCTTGTCCGCTCAATCCGTCATCCAACCAATCCTCGATCACACACGGGTCGATGTAAGAAGACCGGCATACGGCGGGTGTATTGCCCATCGTCGTCGCCACCTCTTTGACTGCCCGCGTGACGACGTGCTTGCGCGCACGCAAGCCCCCTTTTTCCGGAAGTGGACGTTTTCCAAGGAGCTTGGCAGCGAGCAGCGTCGCACCCCACGTGCGGAAATTCTTGGCACTGAAACACTCCTCGTCGGTGGAACCTGCCGCCTCACGCAAGTAGTGATTGACCGCGCTGGAGTCCACCGGCTGGCGAACGCCATCGTCGTCCAGATACTGGAAAAGCTTTTGTCCCGGAAGCTTGTGAATGCTGCGGATGATCTTGATGAGGCGCTTATCGTCCAGCTCGACATCCCGCTCGACACCACTCTTGCCCTTGAAGACAAAGCGCAGCCGACCGCGCTCGTGCTTGAGATGCCTGGAGCGCAACGTCGTCAATCCATAACTTCCGTTCTCCTGCACGTAGCTTTCGTTACCAACGCGAATCAAGGTCTTGTCCAGTAGCGCAACGACGGTCGCAATGACTTTATCGTGCGACAGACCGGGCAATGCCAGATCATGCCGCACCTTTCGTCGAATGGCCGGCAACGCCCGTCCGAATGCCACCAGGTTGGCGAATTTCCCCGCATCACGAAATGTCCGCCAATCCGGGTGATAGCGGTATTGCTTGCGACCACGATCGTCACGCCCGGTGGCCTGAAGGTGCCCATGTGGGTCGACGCATATCCACACATCCTTGTAAGCGGGCGGTATCGCGAGGCGTCGGATGCGATTCAAGATACGCCGGTCAACAACGGGGCGACCCGTGCGATGGCGATACACGAAGCCTTGTCCGCACCGCAAACGCCGGATACCCGGTTCACGGTCGCTGACGTAAACCAGGCCTTGCGCTCGAATACGTCGCTTCAAAACGGTCGATGTCGATACATCCATTGCATGCCAATGATCTGACCCAAGTCTCGGAGACATTGATCAGCAGCACGTGTTGATGCGAAGTGATGATGATGCGGCGGCTCTTGCCGATGCCCTCAACGCCACACTGAATAGCGTTTCCATGGACGGGAAATACCTATAAAAGCGCCGATGGCACCTATCCACGCCACGAAAACTTATAGCAAACTTGCCTGTGCCGTGACTTCCGAAACACATATGCGAGGCAACGCTTATGGACCGTATTGATGCCATGAAGGTCTTCGTCGCGGCGCTCGACGAAGGGAGCTTGGCCGGAGCCAGCCGCAGGACTGGGCGTTCGCCTGCCGCGGTAAGCAGAGCCATCGCGTTTCTTGAGGCGCATGTCGGCGTACCGCTGCTGCACCGGACCACGCGTTCCATCAAGTTGAGCGAGGCGGGAGAACGCTATGCAACCGCGTGCAGAAAGGTGCTGGCGGAGCTGGAGGAAGCTGACCGCCAGGCTGCCGGCGAACGATCCGTGCCGCGCGGCACGTTAACGATTACTGCAACCGTGTTTGCCGGTGCAGAGGTGCTGCGTCCCATCGTGGATGCGTTCATGGAGCAGTATCCGACCGTCAATGTTCGCATGTATTTACTGGAACGCGCGGTCAACCTGATTGAAGAAGGCATGGATCTTGGGCTGCGCATTACCCACCTGGCGGACTCGACACTGGTCGCGCACGCTATCGGCGAAGTTCGACGCGTTATCGTCGCGTCGCCGCGCTATCTGGCGACGCATCCTCGCATCACCGAACCGGCCGACCTGGGCAAGCATCACATCATTGCCATGCAACACATGGGACAGGATGCCTGGACGTTTCCACCGCTGAACGGCTCGTCCATACCGCGTTCCGTATCCCTGACGCCACGCCTGGTGGTGAACAACGTGCGCGCCGCGGTTGCGTCCGTGGTTGAGGGGCACGGCATCACGCGCCTGCTTTCCTATCATGTGGCGTCGGAAATCAAACAGGGATTGCTGCAGGTCGTACTTGCCAATGCGGAGCCCGCACCCTTTCCGGTGCATATCGTGTCGCCCTATGGGCGACTTTCGGTCCCCAAGGTGCGTGCATTCGTGGACTTCGCGCTGCCGCGCCTTCGCGCGCAATTCACATGTTTCGCCAGGGACGCCAAAACCCCGCCCGAGCCGCCGATTCCACCGCGGCGCGGAAGAGTGTCTGCCGGATAGCAGGGATTCGCATCGCCTGAGTGCACTCCTAAATTAGAGCCATCGGTGCCAGCGGCCCGATCAGCATCACGCTGAACCCGTCTCCATTTTTCGAGTGACACATATCATGAACAGCCCACGCAAAGTTGCCATCATCACCGGTGCCTCACAGGGTATCGGCGCCAGCCTGGTCAAGGCGTATCGCGATCGCGATTACCGCGTCGTCGCCAATTCGCGTTCCATCAAACCCTCCAGCGATCCGGACGTCGTTGCCATTGCCGGCGACATTGCCGACCGCGCCGTCGCCGAGCGTCTGGTCAACGAAGCGATGTCGCGTTTCGGCCGCGTCGACACGCTGGTGAATAATGCGGGCATTTTTATCGCCAAGCCGTTCACGGCCTATACGGCCGAAGATTACGCCAACGTGCTGTCGGTCAATCTCAACGGCTTCTTCCACATCACGCAGCTCGCCATCGCGCAGATGGAGAAGCAAGGCAGCGGTCATGTGGTCAACATCACCACCACGCTCGCTGAGTACGCCATCGACGGTGTTCCCTCCGTGCTGGCTTCCTTGACCAAGGGCGGCCTCAATTCGGCGACCAAGTCACTGGCCATCGAATATGCCAAGCGCGGCATTCGCGTGAATGCCGTGGCACCGGGCGTGATCAAGACACCGATGCATGGGGCGGAAACACATGCTGCGCTCGCCGCGTTGCATCCGGTCGGCCGAATGGGCGAGATCAGCGATGTCGTCGAGGCCACGCTCTATCTCGAATCCGCCGGCTTTGTGACGGGCGAGATCCTGCACGTCGACGGCGGCCAGAGCGCGGGCCACTGATAACCATGGGCAAGCGCGATGCTCGGCCCCACCACAGTGAAAAAACGATCATGCCTATCATCACTATCAAAATCACCCGCGAGGGTTCGGGCCCTGGGCGCAGCTCCGTCACGGCCGAAGAGAAGGCTGCCCTGATCAAGGGCGCCAGTCAGCTGTTGCTGGATGTTCTGCACAAGCCGCTCGATTCGACCTTCGTCGTTATCGACGAAGTGGAACTGGAGAATTTCGGGTGGGGTGGACTGCCCGTTCCGGAATTCCGAAAAAAGCAAGCCGCTAAAAAGTAGTGTCAGCGGTTGCGCAGCGTGGCTGCGCAACCGTGTAACACATCGATAAACCGGCCCTCTTTCTGCGTTGCCTGAAAGCTGCGATAGTCGGCGACAACGGAGGAGACGCCGGATGAACGAGTTGATTCTCACCACCTTCGATCGGGTTCCCGAAGTTGCGCACGGCTACGTGCGCGATATCCGGGTGCGTTGGGCGCTGGAAGAGGCGGGACTCCCGTATCGCATCAGAAGCGTGCCATTCAATGCTCGCAATGCCGAGCATTTTGCACAGCAGCCGTTCGGCCAAGTGCCCTGGCTGACCGATGGAGACATCTCGATTTTCGAAAGTGGCGCGATCCTGCTTCATCTGGGTCATCGTAGCGACACACTGATGCCCGCTGATCCGCGTGCGCGCAGCGAGGTCACGGAGTGGCTATTCGCGGCGCTCAATTCCGTCGAAATGGCCAGCCTCCCCTGGTCGATCTTTGTGTTTGCCGGCCACACGGGTGAAACACCTGGATGGAAGCGCTTTGACACGTTCCTCAAGGGCCGCCTCCAGCATCTCGAACCGATCCTGGCGGCTCGGGAATGGTTGGC
This sequence comes from Dyella monticola, assembly GCF_003363155.1. GTDB lineage: Bacteria > Pseudomonadota > Gammaproteobacteria > Xanthomonadales > Rhodanobacteraceae > Dyella_B > Dyella_B monticola. The sequence continues at coordinate 87,295 of NZ_QRBE01000006.1, forward strand.
GGGTCGTTTTTCTGTCGCCGACATCGCCATGGCAGACGTGCTGCGCCTTGTCGACCGGTTTGACGGATTGACGGCTCATCCGGCCTGTCGCGACTATGTCGCGCGCGCCACCGGCCGGCCTTCTTTTATGAAGGCATACGCGGACCAGATGGCACATTTTGCTGCGGCGGATTGAGCGGCAATGATGCGCTGAGCTACAAAAAAGCCCCTCTCCTGCAAGAAAAAGGGGCTTGGATGTTCCGCGTCAAGCGACTGATTTAGTTCGTGCGTAGCGGAGAAACCACGTTGTTGGACTGCGTGATATCGGTCGCCGAGGTGGCGATGGTAATGTCGCGCGGCACCCAGCCCGGGGTGAAGATCGACTGATTGTTCGCGTAAAACCAGGCATCGCCATTCCAGTTGATGGTGTTGCCGGCGAGCTGCACGTTGGTGGTGTTGCCGGCAATATCCACGCCGAACAGGTAGTTCTCGGTCAGGTCGCTATTGGTAATGGTCAGGCCGTTCGGGCCATTGGCGTAGACGCCGAAGCCCTGGTTGTTTTCCGACGTCACTTTGTTCAGCGTCACGTTCGACACGTTCTCATGCATTTCCAGGCCGTTGCCCACGTTGCCCGAGAGCGTGATGTTCTCCAGGCGAATCTGCTGCGTGGTGCCCTGCGTCTGCGGTTCAATGTCGATACCCGATTGCGGGGCCGTACCGTTGGAGTTGCTGAAGGTGCTGTTCACCACGTACACCTGCGTGGCGGGGCAAATAGTCAGGCCTTGGCGGCGGTTGTTGGTGGAGGTAACGCGCAGCAACGTGACGTTGGCGGAAAGCACCGCCGTGCTGCCCGAGCCAGTGGCACCGACCAGAATGCCGTCGCCCCAGCTATTGGAAACGCCGATGTCGTGCACGAACACATTGCTTGAGCCGGAGATATTGATGCCGTAGCCCCATTCGCCCGTCGTGCCCTGGTGCTGCGTACGCTCGCCGACCACGTTACCGCCGACGATCTCAACGTTGTTCACGTTCCACGCCTTGACGATGTTGTAGCGCGTGGCGTTGTTGGGAATGGCCTTCAGATAGGCGCCACCCCACATCGACAGACGCACGTGCGAACGCAGGTTGAGACCCGTGAGCGCATTGATCATGTAGGTGCCGTTGGGAATCACCACCGTGCCGCCGCTGGCCGGCAGCGCATTGATGGCTGCCTGGATTGCCGCGGTGTCGTCGGTAACGCCGTTACCCGTGGCGCCCATGTTGAGAACGTTGATGGAGGCGGTGCCGATCGTGAGGGTCGGTGTCATCGTCCACCAGTTGGTGGCGGCGGCCGGCAGCGCGGTGGCTGAAAGCGCCAGCGTGGCGGCGATGGCCGTCAGCAGCTTGCGGTTGAATGTAAAGACGCGCGGCGTGGCCACGCCCGTTTTAGAGACAACGTTGTCCTGAGCGCCTTTCAGCGCTTGCTTGCTGTTCACGTAGGTAGACCCCTGTTATGTGTTTGTGTAAAGCGTGGCTACGATCCGTCAGACCCGCGTGAAGGCGCAAATGTGAAATGATGCTTTTGCTCACACTAATTGCGCAGAGCACTTGCGTTGCTCGAATTGCGTGATCCATGCATCAAAAAGACACGCATCGGCAAACTCAGCAACAAGAGGCTGTGTGCCTGCTTGGACGCATCCATTTTTCGCGTTTAAAAGGCGCGCGCGGGGAAACGTTACGTGCGATGGATCAGAGATAGCTCAACCACCACCAGTCATGGCGCCGGCGAACACCGGCATACCATGCGCAGAGCGGATAGAGCGATATGACCACGAACGCCCAGACCAGGTAGACCACCGGCAATCCGAAATTCCAGCCGGGCGGAGCGGTAAATGGGAAATGTGCCAGGTCAGGCGACTGGAACATATTGGCGACCGTGCCATAGCAGATCCAGCACGCAGCGACGGCGAGTAAATGGATCCAGTAGAAGTGCACCACGTAGAAAAACAGCGGTACACGCCCAATGGTGTGGGCGGGACGCAGCCATCGTGGAACACCCGCATCGAATGCCCACAAGAGCAATAATGCCGGCCCGAGCGTCATCATCAAAAATAGCAACGAAGGCGGATATTTATTGCAATTGATGAATGACATGAGCGTAAACAGCGGCGTTTTCTGCACGCTCCACGGACCCGGGTCGCCATAAATATCGACATAGCGCAGTACCACGAATCCAAGCATCAGGCCCACGCCAAGCCAAAAGAGCACAGGCCGCCGGACGTGTGCCGGCCATTGATAGACCGTTCCTAACACATAGCCCATGGCCGTAACGGCGACCCACGGAATAAGCACATACGCGACGACCACGGTATGGCCGTGGATGCTGAAGACAACGCCCAGCTCGTGCAATAGCTTCCATAGCGGCGCCCATGCACCGAATTGTGCCGCATCGATGTTATCAAGCGCATTGTGGCCGGCAATGCACAGCACACCGAAGGCCGCGATCAACCAAATCGGCAGCCAGATCAGCGCCGCCAGCACGATCATCGCCCACCCGAGCGCCCACAGCACGACAAGTATGGTGATGTGATAATCGAGGTTGAACTGAAGCGCAAACCGCATCACCACGACATCGAGAAAAATAAGCCAAAGACCGCGACTGACTAAAAATCGCGCCAACGCGGATTTGGACATGCGCTTTAATGTGAGCGACGCACCCGTGCCGGTGAGCAGAAAGAATACGGGTGCGCAGAAATGCGTGATCCAGCGCGTAAAAAATAAAGCCGGCGTGGTGGTCGCCAGATCAGTCGGCTGCGAAGTCAGGCTGCCGAAGAAATCATGCGAGTGGTCGAGCGCCATGATGACGATAATGATGCCGCGCAAAAGATCGATGGACTCGATACGCGCGCGATGGATCGAACCTTCCAACATGTCGCCCCTCCCTGCTACGGCAATTTGCGAAATGCTGCTAACAGTGTCAGGCGACTATGGGGCTCGCATTCAATCCATCCATATATAGCTTCGTTTCTCGACGTCCGCGGGCGGCCCGACCGTTCTCAGGAACCCTTATTTTCAACGCGCCTTCACTGAGCATACTCCTTGCGAAGGGAGCCGCAAACACGAAGCGCCGTTAACGCCATCTGTCGTCGAACTCATGCGGGCCAAGCCGAACAACGAATGACGCTACAAAAATTTCCGGCGTGAAAATGCGGGTCCTTGTCCGCGAGTACGTCTGCCTTGACGTTGCCGAAGGTCGTGTCGGGCTTGTGCTTGATGCCGTCATAGAAGGTTTGGATGATGTCTTCCTTGAAGTGGTTTCCGCGTGGATGCGCGCGCACGACGGCATCGCGCTCGACATTGCTATATTGATCATAGGCCAGGCCAAGCACATCCATTTCCACGCCAGCCGTCACCAGCGCAATCACCGGATGCATGTGTTTTGGAATGGCAGGCGTTGTGTGCAAGGCAATGGCGGTCCATACGGTGTCGATGTCTTGCTGGTTGATGCCGCGGCTCTTCAAGAAGTCGCGCGCGGCATTGGCGCCGTCCACCTCGAAGCGCTCGTTAGGGCTGCTATACCGGTGCGAGAGCCCCATGTCGTGGAACATGCAACCGCAATAGAGCAATTCCGGATCGAACTTCAACCCGCGGTGCCTTCCCGCCAGCGCACCGAAGTAATACACGCGGCTTGAGTGGTGAAAAAGCAACGGGGAAACCGTATCCCGGACCACCTCGGTGATTTCACGCGCGAGCTGACTGTCAGGAATGGCAACGTCATCGATTTTAAAGAACATGGGGGATCTCCATGGATTTGACCCGTTCATTTCAGTAGAGTCGCCGCCTGTCCTCAACCGGCGTTATACGTCATATCCTGCCATTTAGCGCGTCATGCGGACGCGTGGGAGATTCCGCACAAATGGCCAAGACCGTTGCCGTTCTTGCTCTGCCCGGCGTCCAGTTACTCGATGTTTCCGGACCGCTGGACGTGTTTGCCCAGGCCAATATCGAAATGGGCAAGGAGTTCTACGCATTGAAAGTCATAGGATGCCGGCGCGGCTCCATCCGTAGCTCGTCTGGAGTGCGTGTACTACCGGACGCCATTGCCGGAGAAGCGAGCGAGTGCATCGATACCTTGCTGGTTGCCGGCGCCCCAAACGCTGACAGCGCCGCCCTGCCGCCACATCTGATGAAGTGGCTACGAACGACAGCTATGCGCAGCCGGCGCTACGGTTCCATTTGCACCGGCGCGTTTGTGCTCGCTGCAACAGGACTGATGGATGGACGTCATGTCGCCACCCATTGGGCGGCGGCCGAGCGGTTGGCGCACGCATTCCCCAGACTTCAGGTCGACGCGGATGCGCTGTACGTCCGCGATGGAAAGCTGCGTACTGCCGCCGGTGTTACAGCAGGTTTGGATCCTGCGCTGGTTTTGGTGGAGGAGGATGTGGGCCGCGACATAGCCAAACGTGTGGCCAGTCAACTCGTCATGTACTTCAAGCGTGCGGGCGGACAAATGCAGTTCAGCCAGAAAGGCGAGACCCGGCCCGCAGGACGTTCCGTGCTCCAGGAAGTACAGCGCTGGGTCGCCGCCACGCCGGATGTCGATCACAGCATTGCCAGCATGGCAAAACGCGCGGGATTGAGTCCTCGTCACTTCGCGCGTTTATTCCACGCGGAGGTGGGCATAACACCGGCGGCATGGGTGGAAGCCACTCGTGTCGCAGCGGCACGAACGCTGCTCGAAAATGGGCACGACACACCAAAACTGGTTGCTTCCAAATGCGGCTTTGCCAACGCCGACACGCTGCGCCGGGCGTTTAAAAAGCACGTCGGTGTTACGCCCGCTGAATACCGCAAGCAGCATACGTGGCGGCGTCAATAGTTTTACGGCCGGTGAAAAACCGCACAGAAATTCGGAGCGCGTTATTCAAGAACGCTCTCTCATCTATTAAAGAATAATATTGCGTGGGCGATGTCACCCATCATTTAGCGGGTGGCGCAAGCGCGGTAGACGCAGGCCCAGGAATGACTTCGGAATAACACCAGCGCTGTTTCCCACCCACGCCACCAGTCATATCCGAGGTTGCGAGCGAGCAACGACCATACAGGCGATTGTCCACCATTCTCCAATAGCCGCTCAAAACGGGCCCTTCGGAAGCCAGGGTGAAATAGACGTTTGTCTTTCCGCCAGGCAGCGGTTCGGCATGGAGCGTCACATTCATGAAAACCTGTGCCCCTTCGTGTCGACCGTTGATGATGGGCGAGCTTTTGGTCCAGCGCTTGACGCTTTTCCAAAGCAGATCATTCACCGGTCCAGGCAACCGCTGTGACTGCTGGATACCACGAACCTGCCCTCTGGCATCCACGTACACCAGCAACGGCACGTTCATGCTCGTAGCGGACTGACTTTGGACGGCCATATCGCTATCGGCCGACTGATGAGGGCTGGAAGGATTACCCAAAGTAACTCCGTTCGCGGCGGCATTCGCTCCGAGCAGCATCGATACGGCAACGCTCAGCAAAACTACATTTGCACGGCTCATAGTCCTTACTCCTGCAAATGATGTGTGGAGGGAATGCCTGATTGGTTTACTCCCTGAAAATCGGGGTTGTCAAGTAACTGGAGGGGTATCTCTCATGGGTATGTGCAAAGGCTTGCCGGCCACTGCTCCAGGACACTGAAAGTTAAAAAAAAGCATCGCCAGGATGCCTGGGAGAACGGAGGCTTCTGCGACTGGATGGGAGCCTCAAACAACGCGTCTTGGCGTCTCCCGGATGAGGCGTGCAGACCTGCCGCTTCCCTTCGCCCGGATCATCGACTTGGCCCACACTTACTGAAAAACGCTGCCTGATCCTCCGGACAAAAAGCACACGCAAAGCCAATTCGCAGCGTGCGACAAAACTCTCCCACTTCGTACGGTCTCGCGGCGAGTTGAACTGGTACTCTTGTTAGCGTTAACCCATTACCGATAGAGATTGGCCGTAGCCTATGAAATTTATCCGGAAGGATTTCAAGAACATTGCTCTCATTGCATCGCTGGTTTGTGCAACGGCGTGTTTCCAGGCTCAAGCTGCCGCTCCATCGCAAGCGTGGATCGCGACGTGGGGCTCCGCGCAGCAAATTCCCGAACCGCAGAACGCCCTGCCAGCGAACGATCTTCATGACGCCACCGTGCGTCAGATTTTCCATTTGTCGGTCGCCGGCAAGAAGTTGCGGGTGAAGGTTTCCAATGCGTTTGGCATTACGGCATTGCATTTCAGCTCGGTGCATATCGCACGGCCGTTGGCGGCGAATTCACCTGCCATCGATCCGGCTAGCGACCGCGCACTGAGCTTCGCGGGAGCGCCCGATGTCACCGTGCCAGCGGGGGCCGAATACCTTTCAGACCCGGTCGATTATCCCGTCGACGCCTTGTCCAACCTCGCCGTCACGTTCCATCTGGATGACGCTCCATCCGTGGAAACCGGGCATCCGGGTTCGCGTGCCACCACGTATGTGGTGCATGGAAACAGCGTCGGTGCCGCGCGTTTCACGGCGCCCGAAAAAGTGGAGCACTGGTATCAGGTGACGGAAGTCGACGTGCAAGCATCGCCGGCGACGGGCTCCATCGTCGCGCTGGGCGACTCGATCACCGACGGCCATGCCTCGACGACGAACGGCAACGATCGCTGGCCGGATGTGCTGGCCAAGCGTCTGCAGCAATCGCCGGCGACCCGAACGATCGGTGTCGTCAACAAGGGCATTGGCGGAAACCATTTGCTGACCGACGGCCTGGGACCGAATGCGCTGGCACGTTTCGATCGCGACGCGCTCGCACCCTCCGGCGTGCGCTGGCTGATTGTGTTCGAAGGTGTCAACGACCTGGGCGGCATGGCGCGAGCCGGCGATGTGTCCAAAGCCGATCACGATGACCTGGTGCATCGGATCATCGCGGCCTATCAGCAGATCATCGACCGCGCCCATGCGCACGGCATTGACGTTATCGGCGGCACGATCACGCCGTTTGCGGGCTCCGACTACTATCACCCCGGTCCCTTGACGGAAGCCGACAGGCAGACCATTAACGCATGGATTCGCACGCCAGGGCATTTCGACGCCGTGGTCGACTTCGATGCGGTGGTGCGTGATCCACATCAGCCGGATCGCCTGTTGCCTGCCTATGATTGCGGTGATCATTTGCATCCATCCCCAGTTGGGTATCGGGCGATGGGTGAGGCGATTCCGCTTTCGTTGTTTAAGCGGTAACAGCTTTCTGCGCAGAAGAAGCGATCTCGCCCAGCTGTCCGTCCGGCGAAAGCCGGAATGACAGCTGGGAAAGTTGAGTGCTTTTACTCTTTTATGGCGCCAACATTCTTCGGGTGAAAACTCTCAGGCGGCCCAAGATAACTCGGCCGTAATGCACCGTGGCTCACCACCAGTCGCTCCACCACCAACGCCGGATCGACCGCCCAAATCTTTAGTGTGTGGTATCCCGGTGCCGCAATCGTAAGCGGCACGGTCACGCGTCGCACACCATCGGTCACGGCCTTGGCCCAGTCTTCTTTGGTGTTGTGTTCCAACGCATCCACGACGGTGCGCGGACCATCGTCCACCGATACCGCAAAGCGCAGCCCACGTCCCGGTACAAAGTTCTGCGTCGGCGCCACGGTGAGCTGCAATTGCATATCCCCCGTGTCGTAGAGGTACATGTCGTACTGCAAGGATGCAGCCGAATCCGGCTTGCCTGTCGCAGTGACGGGAAACACCGTCATGGCCGATTTGGTTTCGCCATAATCGGGCAATTCGGTCCAATGCATCGCATCCAGGCTCGCGCCATCCGCGGTGCGCGCCGAGGTATCGGCAGCCTCCATGGCGACGTACCCATCGCTTTCGACAAAACCCTTCGCGGTCTCGCGTGTGATCGGCAATCGCTGTGCATGCAGGGTGTACTGCATCGGCTTGCCTTCATCCGACGTCACTGTGATGACGCCGTCGGCACTATCCGCACCGGCCGGTAGCTTGCTCCAATCCACGTGTAACGCGACGCGCTGTTCGGCCCTGCCAACGGTGCCCTCCGTTTCTGAAGGGGCGAGCCAACTCGCACCCGTGACGATCTTGTACCTCACCGGCGTCAGCCCGCGATCGAACAAGGTCAACGTGCGCGTTGCGTCGGATACCGAGTCGATCGTTCCCAGGGTGACCTGCGACTTCCCAACCGGCGTTGCGTCTTCGGCACGCACGCCCAGCGAGCCTTCCTTGGGCACCTGGATCCAACTCACTGCGGGCATGACATTGACGGGCGGATCGCGCCACGACGTATAGCCGATGTGCGTCTGGTCCATCATATGGTTCCATTTGCCATCCAGCAGCGTGTTGTATGCATCGCTCAGTGCGGCGTCTTTCGCAAAAAGCGTGCGGACCTCATCGGCTTCGCGATTTGCGCGTGGATTGCCCGCTTGCGCGTCCGCCGCATTTCGCGCGGCGGTGATGTACATTCCCGTCAGATTCGCGCACGCGTCCACCGGGTATTGAATCAGCTCGAAATAAGCGGCGCGCTCGTTCTCCGGCAACTCCATCGCCAGTTCGTCGACGCGTTGCGCAAGGGCCCTCCACTCGCCTTCCACACGATCTGCTTCGTGATAATTCGCCAGACTGAAGGTGCCTGGGTCAATCAGCTCCGGTTTCCGTCGACCGTTATATTTGCTGTAGGTTTCCATGGCCTCGGCGATTTCGTCGGCATGTTCGGAACCAAAATCGCGCGCCGCCCAAAGCTTGGTGAATTCGTCCAGGTGATCTTTGTTCCAACGCTGCGGCATGCGCGCATAGTCGAGGAAGAATTCGATGGGAAATTCCATCGGTTTTCCATCCCCGACATTGACCACCCACAACCGGTCCGCACCGTATTCCAGCGCAAGATGCATCTGTTCTTGCACCTTGGTGATCGGATTGGTGTTAAGCCATTTATATGAGCGTGGGCCACCGACATAATCGAAGTGGTAATAGATGCCTGCACCACCTGAACGCTTGCGCTCCTGTGCCGTCGGCAGGCGACGCAGGTTGCCCCAATTATCATCCGACCAGAGCAGCGTCACATCGTCTGGCACGCGCATGCCTTTTTCGTAATACTCCTGCACCTCTTTGTAGAGCGCCCACACCTGGGGAATCCGGCTGACATCCGGGTTGACTGTTTGCTTGAGAATATCGCGCTGATCGGCAACGATCCGTTCCAGCAATTGTGTATTGGCCGAGGCGGACATCGGCGTGTCACCTTCGCCACGCATCCCCAGCGTCACTACTTCTTCGTAGTTCTTGTCGCGCGCCATGCCCTTGCGCCAGAAATCGTCGATCTCTTTGGCGTTGGTGGTGTAGTCCCACGGCCCATGATGCCCGGACGTCCATTCCTTTTCCGCGCGCATCATCGGTTCTTCGTGCGAGGTGCCCATCACGATGCCGTATTCGTCCGCCAACTTGGCGTTCAATGGGTCATCGGTCGCGAACGCGTTGTTCCACATGGCCGGCCACAGAAAATTCGCTTTCAGGCGCAGCAGCAGCTCAAACACCTTGGTGTAGAACTGATGGTTCATGCCACCGAACTTTTCCTTCGTCCAACCGGAAAGCGCGGGCGCCTCGTCGTTGAAAAAGATGCCGCGATATTTCACCGCCGGCACAGGCTGCACATAGCGACCGGCTAACACATAGAGCGCATCCTGATGGGGTACACGCACGTCGGCCCACCAATACCATGGCGATACGCCGATCTGCTCGGAGAGGTCGTAGATGCCGTAGATGGTGCCACGCTTGTCCGCGCCGGCGATCACCAGTGCGCGCTTTATTCCCGGCAACGGCTGTTCAACCACGGTGGTGACCGCCGATTCCCACCGGCCTGCAATGTCATGCACATCCAGCTTGTGCTGCTTTATCAATGCATCGATCAGCGGACTTTTGCCGATCGTGCCGATCAGCACCACTTCGTCTTGCCCGCTTTCATTTTTCAGGATCGGCGCGGCGCGTCCCGTTACACGCTGAATATCCTGGCTCAAATCGCCCACTGCGCGCACTACGCCGGGCCAGTCTGCATCGCTTACGAGTAGCGGTGTTGTGACGCCGTGCTGCACCAGCGCGAAGCCGTTCCGAACAGGCGCCGTGCTTATATACGAAGGCTCGCCAAGCGCCAGAGTAATGCCCGGCCGAAACGCTATCGCGAGGGCGAAGACGACATAAAGCTTAAAGCGACGCGACATGCGCAGGCCTTGATACGGCGGATGCAGGAAGGTTTATCGAAGAAGGACAGCATAGCCGCGATCAAACCATCCGTTGCGTGGCTTGCAAAAAACATCATGCGGTTTGCTAAAAAATTAAAACTCTCTTCGGAAGCTTTTTTCCTGCGGTGCCGCTCCCTTGCCAAGCAAGGGAGCGCGTGCATGCACAAGAATGCCCTAATCGGGCTTGCCCATTTCTCCATCGGCCATGGGCTCAGCATTAGGCATCACCGTGATGGTGATCTTGGACGGATACTGGCTGTCGTGATGAACGGCGTTGTGAGCGATCACGCCCTTGTCTTCGTCGTAGTTGTTGCCACCGGTGTTGAGGTTGCGGTCGAAGCGCGGGAAGTTGCTGCTGGAAACATCCACCCGCAGCGTGTGGCCGGGCCGGAAGTAGTAAGCGGTATCGATCGGCTGGAAGGTGACCTTGTACACCTTGCCCGGTGACATCCACGCCAATGGCTTGTCGTAGCCGTTGCGATAACGCATGCGCTGAATGTTCTCAGTGACATTGAATGCGCGACCGTCGGGATATACGTCAATCAGCTTGAAGGTGAAATCGGTGTCCTTCGCACTGGAGGAAACATACAACGTCACCGTAACCGGCCCGCTGACCTCGACCCCTTGCTTGAAGGGTTCAGTGTCGTAGACCAGGATGTCGTTGCGCGTTTCCTGCGGGCGCTGATCGTAAGAGCCGAATTTCACTGCGCTGCCCTGGCAACAACCGCCACCGCCGAAGGTCGGCACCGGGTTGGCCGGATCGTAGACGAACTGGTCCGGATGATCCGCCTCGGCCGGCGTGGCGACGAGCTTACCATTGCCGTAAAGCGTGTTCGCCTGCCCTTCGCTGGTGAAGTAGAGATCCTGCGTGGTGGTGCCCGCCGGCGGCCAGGTGTCGGCGTTTTTCCAGCGATTGGCGCCCATCACGTAATACATGACCTTCGGTTGCTTATCCAGGGTGGGGCTGTCTTCGCCCTTGAGGTAGTGATCGAACCAACCGTAGACGAGGTCGTTGTAATCGAACCGCGCATCGCCTACATCGAGGTCACCGATCATGGTGTTCTCGGTGGCGCGCGTATAAGCGCAATGCAACACCGGCGCGATGATCGCGTATTGCTGATCGGCGACCGCTTTCGGCGCGGTGCTGCGCACCTGGTTATAGGCGGCCAAATTGGGCGAGACGGAAACATCGAACCAGCTCATGAACCACAGGCCCGGTTTGCTGACCTTCATGTTCTCGTGCCATAGCCCACCCTTGTACCACGCAGGATCGTTAGGCGTGCGCGCGATCATGTCGCCACCAGTCGCTACCGGCATATGCGTTTCATAGATGCCCGGCGGACCACCCACGGCCTTGATGATGTCCTTCTCAGGCAGATACCAGAACGCCTTGTTCCAATCGACAGGCGGCATCTGCGGCGCCAGGTCGAAGTAATGCGAGGCCCTGATCAATTCCGCCTGTGTGGTGTCGGACGCAAACATCGGCCGCACTTGATTCTGGATGCCGTAGTCGTAGATCCACGAGATAAACAGCATCTGCAACGCGCCGCCGCGGTACCAGTTGCCCTGCTCATAGTAAGGGCCGACATGCCCCACACCGGCACCGAAGCCTTGCACGTTGAAGGCCGCCAGCGATGGATCGTTCTGCGCCACCACGGCCAATTGCCATTCCGCCGTCGACGAGCAACCGGTGGTACCGACCTTGCCATTGGACCAGGGTTGCGAGGACATCCACTTGAGCTCATCGCTGCCGTCGCTCAATGGCATGCCGAGGATGTCGTAATTGCCCTGTGAGAAGAAATGCCCGCGTTCCTGGACCTCGACATAGGCATAACCACGCTTGACCGCTTCGAGTTCACGACTCATGTCGCGCGGCGCACCGAGTTTCACGTCCCAGAAATTGAAGTTATAAGGCGTGCGCACAAAGATGATCGGTACTTTGTCGGCGCCCTTGGGACGATAGATATCCGCCGCCATCAGCTTGCCGTCGCGCATCTTGATCATCACCTTGCGATCGACGACCGCCACCTGCTCGAGCTCTTTCTCGATGACGTTGCGCTTGGCGATCAATTCCGCCTGGGGATCGGGCTTCTGCTGCGCGACAGCCGGGCCGGCCGCCAGCAACGATAGTCCGAAGGACGCCAACGCAGCAGCGAAGGCGCAAGCCAGTTGGGAGTGGCGCATGGTTGTTTCCCCGGGGTGTCGTTCCCCGAGTGTCAGATAGGTGGCCGTTCGGGGGAACCATGACTAAGGGCATAGGCCGGCATCGCTGCGGCAGCTCTGTCGCGTAAGTCACTTGCTGCGCTGTGAAACCTCTCTGGCGATTTGGGCAAAAAGTGCGTCTCGATGCTTTTTGTCAGCGTGGGAAGCCGTCAGGAACGCAGCCACGATAACGGTATGTCCATCGGGCCACGTGATAATGCCGATATCGTTGTAGGCCGCCGTTTCATCGCCCAGCGAATAAGACGTCCCGCATTTGTCCGCGAAACGAACACCGGGCGGCAAGCCATTTCTCAAGCGAGCCGGAATGGTTTGGCCATACATGAGATCGAGCAGCCGCCTGGTCGAACCGGGTGAGAGCAGCCGGCCCTGCCAGAGCTTCTTGAGAAAATCCGCGGCGGCGTCGGGCGTGGTTCGGTTGCGTGGATCATTGAGATAAGCCGCGTAGCCACGCCGGTAGCGTGCCGATTCCTGTTGCGCGGTTTCGTGCGGAGCAATGGATGCACCGTGCTCGGTCTGCTGGAAGATCCGGCTGACGCCTGCCTCATCCAGGTCCACGCGCATACCGTCGATACCGTGGGCACGCAGAAACGCAGTCACGACCCGGGGTCCGCCGACGAGCCTGACCAATGCATCCGCTGCTGTGTTGTCGCTTTCGCTTATCGCGGCAGCAAGCAGCCGGCGCACCGTGAACGTCATCCGCTCGCCGGTGAAGTGCGCGCCGATGGATGGTACGGCCGCGCCGTCCTCGACGTCTTTGCGAGCGACGGTCACTGTCTGGTCGAGCGAGATGCTTTCGGCATCAATCTTCGCAAGGACGGTCGCTGCGACGGAAGGTTTGAAGACACTCATCATGGGGTAGGCACGATCGGCGTTGACGCGTACGGCCGTGCCCGCATCCAGATCCAGCACCGTGACGCCAAGCATGCCTGGGCGCGCCTCGGCTGCAAGCCGTGTCAATGCCCGCTGGAGACGTAAGGTCGATGCTTCAGTTTTGGGGCCATCGAATGCCGAAACAGAAGCCGTCAGTAACAGACCTGCGATAACGGCGAGCGCTCTCAAAGCGAATGACGTGCACTGGCAGCAGCTGTTTACCCTGGCGGCGGAATTCCTGTTGAGCATGAACGTTACGATCCCTATTTGCGTTTGAGAGAATTCCCGGCGGAGCGCCCTGCACTTCCTTGTCGCCTGACGCGATGTCGGCAATCACACATCAGGAAGAGGAAGCTGGCGCAGCGGCACGGGCGATGATTGGGCAATCGACGTGGTGGTCTGTCCGTGCACGAGAAATTTGTCGAGCAAGGGATCAAGCTCCTCCAGTGATCGAAGGTGCGCTTTGACGATAAAGCAATCCTCGCCCGTGACGCGGTGACATTCGACGACGTTCTCGATGTCGCTGGCCAGTTGAGCGATTTGCTTCAAATGCCCTGGCATCGGCCGCACTCTCACGAAGACGGTGATGGTGTAGCCCAATGCCTTGGGATCGATGCGCGTTTCATAGCCGGTGATGATGCCGGTTTCCTCCATCCGCTGAATGCGCTCACGCACCGCCGGCGCGGACATGCCGACGCGTCGCGCCAACTCCGAAATGGTTAGTCGCGGCTCGGCGATGAGCTGGCGAACGATCTCGACATCGGTCGGATCTCGCAGCTGTTTTATATTTTGCAGGGACATGGCTTGCTTTTCCTCCATGTTGAAGGAATTTATGGCTTAACACTTTTAACAAAGCATGGCCCCATCGGCAAATGCCTTTGTATCGTGGTAGGCATGAAGCATCGTTGCTATCCCGCACCTCATCCGCAAGCGCGCGCCACGTTAGCCCGCGCTCCCTTTGCGGACCGTGTGCCTGCACAGGCCTACTTTGTAGCGAGCGCAACGTTTCACTATCTCGGGCCGGCTTGTGCTGCGCTGCTATTTCGTTTGGTCGATCCGCTCGGCGTCGCCTGGCTTCGCATCGCGACAGCCGCCGTAGTTTTCGCCTGCTGGCGTAAACCATGGCGATGCTTGCTGAGCGCAACCGCTACGGATCGCTGGGTTATGGCCGGCCTCGGCGTTTCGCTGGCACTGATGAACGTGTGTTTCTATCTAGCCATCGCACGACTTCCGCTAGCCACCGTCGGCGCAATCGAATTCCTCGGACCCATTGCCTTGGCCGCCGTCGGTGTGCGCAACCGCCGCAATGTAATCGCGCTGATCCTGGTGGTGACGGGCGTCTACCTTTTGACGGAAGTCAGGCTTTCCGGTGAACCGCTCGGCTATGCCTTTGCGTTCGCCAACGGCCTGTTGTTTGTGCTGTATGTGATGCTCGGGCATCGCGTCGCGTCGGTCGCTGGCGGCGGTATCGACCGGCTTGCTGCATCCATGCTGATGGCCTTCGTCACCGTCATGCCGTTGGGCTTACGCGATGCGTTGCCCGCCTTGCATCGCCCTGCCCTGCTGCTGGCCGGCATAGGCGTGGGTATCTGTTCGTCGGTGATTCCTTACGTTACCGATCAACTGGCGATGGCGCGACTGCCGCGCGCAAGTTTTGCGTTGATGCTGGCGCTGCTGCCCGCGACGGCGGCGATCATCGGTTTTCTGGTCTTGCGGCAGATTCCAAAACCCATCGAAGTATTTGCCATCGCGCTGATTGTCGTGGCGATTGCGGTGCATCGGCCGCAGCGAACTTGAACGGCCACGAAGAATGATTTTCAACTATGCAGAGGTGGAAACACTATGCAATACGTCAATCTAGGTCGTTGCGGCCTGAAGGTGTCGCGCATCGCGCTCGGCTGCATGAGCTTCGGTGTCCAGGCGCGTGCATGGCGGCTTGACGAAGAAGCAAGCCGTCCGGTGATTCGTCGCGCATTGGAATTAGGCATCAACTTCTTCGACACCGCCGACATGTACGGAAACGGCGAAAGCGAAACCGTGCTCGGCCGCGTCATCGCCGACGTTGTGCCACGCGACGAAGTCGTCATCGCCAGCAAACTCTTTTACCCCGTTCGCCCCGATCCGAACGGCCGCGGACTTTCCCGCAAAGCCGTCTTTGCCGCGGTCGATGCAAGCCTGCGACGACTCCAGACCGATTACATCGACCTCTACCAGATCCATCGCTGGGATGACGAAACGCCCATCGAAGAGACGATGGAAGCGCTGCACGATATCGTCAAGGCCGGCAAAGTGCGCTACCTCGGCGCGTCGTCCATGTTCGCGTGGCAACTGTGCAAGGCACAGCACACTGCCGCACAAGCAGGCTGGACGCGCTTTGTGTCCGTGCAGCCGCACTACAACCTGCTCAATCGGGAAGAAGAACGCGAAATGCTGCCGATGTGCCGATCCGAAGGCATCGGCGTGTTGCCGTGGAGCCCCCTTGCGCGCGGGCGGTTGGCACGGCCCTGGTCAGCCGAATCGAGCTCCGACCGCGTACGTCACGACCGAACGGCCGAGATGTTGTACGCGGCGAGCGCCAATGCCGACCAGCACGTGGTCGAAGCTGTCGGGCGGGTCGCTGCGGATCGCGGTGTTTCGTATGCGCAGGTCGCGTTGGCGTGGCTGCTTTCCCGACCTGGCGTCAGCAGCCCGATCGTTGGCGCGGGAAAACTCGCGCATCTGGAGGATGCCGTCGGCGCCCTGGCCGTGACGTTGTCCGATGATGAATGCGCAACGCTCGAACAGCCTTACCAGCCTCACGCCAGGAGTTTTTACCAAGAGGTGCCCGGACGCGACCAAGATCGTTAGTGCGCCCGTGTTCGATGACTGTTCTTGCGCGCCGCACGCATAGCCATCTGCCGCTGTTTTCGACTCGCCCGAGACCTCAAGCCCCCATGCCAGATGCCGATAGCCTGCTGCATGCCTAAAAAAACTCAGGGGTTTGGGGAATCGTATGAAACAGCGCATCTGTGGACTTTGCAAAACGCCGCTTTCCCCGGGGGCGCCCGCATGCATGGGCTGTCAGGGAGCCGTGGTCTACGGCGCTCGCCTGAAGGAAATGCAGGGCGCTTTTGTGCGCGGCGCAGCGCTGGGCGCCACGACGACAGGCGCTGTGTGGATCAGCGCCTGGGGCATTTCGTCCCACGCTCTCGTTGCGGCGGGCGTAGGCGCCATGCTGTGCGCAATGGCTTTTATCCTTGCTGAAAGACGGTCGCATGCCGGACATGTGAGAACCTATCGTCGCACTCGATAAGCGGACTGAGTAAACCGGTTGGCGGCGCGTGCGGGCCGGCTCGCACGCCGCTCCGTAGCGTGCTGTTGCGCAAGCGATAACCAAAAATTACCGCTTTTTCGGCATTGCGCCGTCAGGAACACAGGCCTTGCAGTCCAGCCGTGCTGGACGCACATACTGTCTGGGTTTTTCGGTTCCCATCGTTTCCGCTGCATACACGCCGCCCTTTACGATGGCACTCCTTTCAGGAAGCACAACGCCATGACAACGACCACTCAAACCGCCATCCTCGCTGGCGGCTGTTTCTGGGGCATGCAGGATCTATTGCGACGCTATCCGGGCGTGCTGAGCACGCGCGTGGGCTACAGCGGCGGCGACGTGGCCAATGCGACCTACCGTAACCATGGGACGCACGCCGAGGCCATCGAGATCGTGTTCGATCCCAGCCGGATCAGCTATCGGCAGATTCTGGAGTTCTTCTTCCAGATCCACGACCCCACCACCAAGGATCGCCAGGGCAACGATCGCGGCACGAGCTATCGCTCTGCCATCTTTTATCGTGATGCCGAACAAAAGCAGATCGCCGAAGACACCGTTGCCGATGCCGATGCCTCGGGCCTGTGGCCTGGCAAAGTCGTTACGGAAATCGCACCGGCGGGCCCCTTTTGGGAAGCCGAGCCGGAGCATCAGGATTATCTGGAGCGCTATCCGAATGGTTACAGCTGCCACTTCATTCGGCCGGAGTGGAAGCTGCCCAGACGCGCGCAGTCTTGAACGACTAATGCGCCGGCATCGGCGTGCTGTGCAGAAAGCGTATGCACCACCCGCCGGCGTGTTTAGTGAGAACGGCCGACTCCAGCCAGCTCACGTCCCGCTTTCCCGATGCGTTGGCAAATGAGCCTCGGTTGATATAGGTGATCCATGCCGTGCTTCCATCGACATGCACCTTGGGTTCGGTCACCTGCCACACGAAGACATCCCCGGCAGCGTGATCTTTCTTGATCAGGCTCATCAGTTCATCGCCCGAAAATTGCTTGCCTACGTCGAATGCGTAGAAATCCGGGCACGCGATGCGATGGAACTGGTCCATGTTGTCATGCGTCGCCGCGACGAACAGTGCGCGCATCGTGTCCACGACCTTGGCTTCATCGGTCCCCGTTGCGGAAGCACAGGACACCACGGGCATCAGCGCAATGATGGCCCATGCGATGGCATTGCGAACGTTTCTGGCGACAGTCATCACTGGCTCTCCGTTTTAGTCGTGCACACTATTTAAGCAGCAGGCATCGCTTGGAAAATGTTTCAACACGGATGTGGCTGTCTATCCGTCCACTCGCACTAGTGTGCGATCGCCCCCTTGCAGTATGGTTGCCCGTTCGCGCCGCCGAGGCGCCCTTCCCCGCTTGCAAGGTTCTCCATGAAAAGCTTCCGACTTGTTTGCAGTGTGGCGCTCGTGGTGTGCTCGCTACCCGCCATGGGCGCTTCGTCCACACGGTACAACCCCCTGGAGACGTTTGCGCCGTTTGCCTATCCGCAACCGGCGAATGCGTTTCGCACTGCCAGCGGCCGCCCGGGCCCTTTGTTCTGGCAGAACCGCGCCGATTACCAGATCAAGGCGGCGCTGGATCCGGCCACTCGCACACTCACTGGCGAGGAAGTGATCACCTATACCAATCGCAGCCCGGACGACCTGGATGTGCTGTGGCTGCAGGTGGAACAGAACCGTTATCGCAAGGATGCGCGCGGCGCGTTTGGCGACGACGCGTTTCCGACTGAATTTACCGATGGCGAGCACATCGCTGCCGTTGCCGTGGAAGGCGTCGGCGGCGCGCTGCAAAACGCCGATTTCGTGATATCGGATACGCGTATGCAGGTGCGTCTTGCGCAGCCGCTGAAAGCGCACGATGGTGTCGTACGACTGCATGTCCGTTACAGCTATACCGTGCCCGGCGAGTTCGGCGGCCGTACCGACGTCAACCCGAGCAAGAACGGCGATATTTTCGAGATCGCGCAGTGGTATCCGCGCATGTGCGTGTACGACGATCTGCGCGGATGGACGACCGACCCGTATCTCAACAACGAGTTCTATCTCGAATACGGCAATTACGATTATTCGGTCACGGTGCCGTGGGACATGCTCGTGGTGGGTGCGGGTGAATTGCTCAATCCACAGGATGTGCTCACCAAGACGGAAATGGAGCGCCTGGACAAGGCGCGTCATAGCGACAGCACCGTCATGATCCGCTCGGCCGATGAGGTAAACGATCCGCGCAGCCGGCCCACGCAAAGCGGCACGCTGACCTGGCACTTCCGCATCGACAATGCGCGCGATGCCGTGTTCGGCGCCTCTAAGGCGTACATCTGGGACGCGGCGCGCATCAACCTGCCCAATGGCAAGACGGCGCTGGCTGAATCGGCCTACCCCGTCGAAAGTGCCGGCAACAACGCCTGGGGCCGCGCCACCGAATATGTCAAAGCCGCCACCGAATATTTCTCCAGGCAGTGGTATCCGTACCCCTACCCGGTGGCGATCAACGAAGCAGGCACCGCAGGTGGCATGGAGTATCCGAGTATCACCTTCGATGACAAGGACACCAAAGGTAGCGACCTGCACGCACTGATCGCGCACGAAATCGGTCACACCTGGTTCCCGATGATCGTAGGCACCGACGAGCGCCGTAATGCGTGGATGGATGAAGGCTTCAATACCTTCATCGATATTTACGAAGCCGATCATTTCAACCACGGCGAATACGCGCCCAAACGCGACGAGGAATACGCGCCGGGACATGGCAATCCTGCCGACGAAATCGTAAAGGTGCTCACCGATCCTGACGCACCGCCGCTCTTGACGCGTGCCGATCAGATCAAGGAGAAATACCGCCACCCGGTGACTTACTTCAAATCGGCGTTCGGCCTGGTGCTGCTGCGCGAGCAGATCCTTGGGCCTGAACGCTTCGACCCCGCCTTCCGCGCGTACATTCAAACCTGGGCCTACAAGCACCCCAGCCCCTCGGATTTCTTCCGCTTCATGGAAAGCGAAACCGGCGAGGATTTGAGTTGGTTCTGGCGCGGCTGGTACGAGCACAACTGGAAACTCGACCTGGCCATCGACAAGGTCGCTCCGATGGATGGCGACTGGCGCAAGGGTGCGCTTGTAACGGTGTCAAACCTCGACCGCCTTGTCATGCCAGCAACGCTGGAGGTGATCTACACCGACGGCAGCAAGCAGGATGTCCGGGTGCCGGTGGAAACCTGGATGCAACATCGGAGCTTCGCCGTGCGCGTGACGGGCAATAAAGCCGTTAAGTCGGCCACGATCGATCCGCAGCACGCGATTCCGGATGTCGACCGCAGCAACAACACATTTACGGTGAATTAAGCGCGCACAGCGCATCACGGCGTCGGGTACACCGGCGCCGTTTTTATTCAACCACGCGCAACGCGGGTGCGGCCAACGAGGGCGCGGCGCTGCCACAGATACATCGGCACGCCGGCCAGCAACAATACCGCGCCCCACATCAGCGTCTCGGCACCCGTTCCAATCAGCGCCCACACACAGAAGGCGAGCGCACCCAGCGCCACCGACCGACGCCATCGACTACCCGTGAGATCGATACGCCACCACGCCAGCACCGTTATCAGATAAGGCACCAGCGTGGCCGCGGTGGATAGCAGAATGGTGAAGGTAAACAGCGCCACCAGCGTGCGACTGTAATTGGAAACGATCAACGCGCTGGCCAGCACGCTGCTCAGCACCAGGCCAAACCATGGTGTGCCGCGCTTGTCCAAGCGCGCGAAGGCGCGGGGAAACAATCCATCCAGCGCGGGCGCAAGCGTTGTCTGCGCTTGCAGCAGCACCCATCCATTGAGCGCACCAAAGCACGAAACGGTGGCGACCACGCCGATACCGATGCCCGCCCAGCCGCCCCATGTGCGTCGTGCCGCCTCGGCCATCGGCGCGGCCGATGCATGCAGCACATCTGCCGGCAGCATGCCGACCACCACAGTACATGCCAGCATGGTGGCCACGCCTGCGATGGCCATGCCGATCACCGTGGCACGCGGAACGGTGCGTTGCGGATCGCGCACGACGCCAGTCGGCACAGTGGCCGTTTCCAATCCAAGAAAGGCCCACAGCGTCAGCGCCGCCACCGCCGAGGCAACATTCACCAGCGGCAGATGGCTGGGATTGAAGGGATGGAAGGCGCTTGCATGGACCCACCCCAGCCCCAGGGCGCCAAAGACCACCAGGGGCACCAGTTTCAGCGAGGTGGTGATGATGGCTGCATAACCGGCTTCACGAACGCCCGAAAGGCTGATGAACGTGCAGAACCACAAGGCAGCCAGCGCGCACAAAGCGCCATGCCAGGGCGTAGATGAGGCCGCTGGCCACACGGCGCCCAGGCTGCCGGCAAACGCCACGGCAATGGCGGCATTGGCCGACCACACGCATACCCAGTAACTCCACGCCACAATGAAACCAACCCTATCGCCGAACGCGCGGCGCGCGTACGCATACGCGCCACCGTAATTGGGAACGATCTGCGCCAGCCATGCATACACCAACGCCAGCATCAGTGCACCGCCCAGACTGATGCCCCACCCAAGCAGACTCGCGGCACCGTAGGGCGCCAGCGCCGCCGGCAAAACGAATACACCCGATCCGATGATGTTGCCGATCACCAGCGCAATCAGCATCCACAAGCCAAGCGACCGCTTAGCCGTGCTCATGCGCGCGCCAATGCATCGCGATACGCGCGGCGCACCATCTCATGAAAGTGATGCACGGCATTTTCGCGCAATGGATTCAAACGCCCCGTATCGTAAGAACCGCATGCCAGCCCACGTTGCACGTCTTGGCAGATGGTGACATCTTCATCCTGCACTTCATCGCTGAAGACGATGTCTTTTGCGCGCCTCGCCTGTGCGTGCGGATCGCTGTCGGGCGCGTAGTAGAAATCGAACTCCACGCGGCAACGATCCACACCCATCGGCAACACGCGATTGGTTTGCAGGCGCCCAGGCAGAATATTGAGCATGGCATTGGGATACAGGAAGTAATACAGCGCCTCGCCGCTACCATACAGATCATCGCCACTTTCCAGCGGGCTGAACTGGAACGAATACCACTGGGCCGTTTCCGTGATGTAACTGCGGTAATCGAGCAAACTGTTCAAGCCCGGGTGGATACACGGCACGTGGTAGCCTTCCAGGTAGTTGTCCACGTAAACCTTCCAGTTGCAGGCCACGTCGTAGCTGGCGCGATGATGAAATTCATAGCCATCCAGCGCGCGCTGCGGCCCCAGGCGCTCATCGATGCCGGCCACGAATTCCTCAAACGGCGGGGCCTCCTCGACGGCGACGAAAACCAAGCCCTGCCACACATGCACCCGCACCTCGGGAAGACGGATATCCGACGGATTGAAATCCGGCGTGCGGCCCATTTCCGGCGCACCGCGCAGCACCCCGTCCAGGCCGTACGTCCAGCCGTGATAGCGGCAGCGCAGGTTTTGCGCGCCGGTCCCATTGCAACTGGCGATGGGACCGGCGCGATGCCTGCATACATTGTGGAAGGCGCGGATATGCGACGCATCGCTGCGCACGATCAGCAACGGTAGTCCGGCGATGTCCGTCACGACGTGATCACCCACCCCAGCCAGTTGTGATTGATGGCATACCAGCTGCCAGCTACGCGCAAAAATCGTCGAGGCATCCAGTGCCGGCATGCGCGCGTCGGTATAGAAACGGGCTGGCAGGGTCACGGCATGCTCGAGCTGCTGCGGGACAAGTACCTGATGGGAAAGCAGTTCGATCATGACGATACCTGGCAACAGTGTTGGTCGAGTATTTATCGAACCGCAGTGCAGCATCAATCTGGACCCATCCCGTTCCCTTTTTTAGCGGAGCTTGGGCTTCAGGACGGCGCATTACACGGCCGCCGTCACGGCAGAAAATAAGGGGGAGCCGAAAAAATCCATGGCTGAAAAATTCCAGGAATAAAAAGAAAAATCGCGCGAAGCTTTCAGCTAAAGCGCGCCATTTTCTCCAGCGCGCATGGACGCCCACGCACGATCCAGGACATGCATTCAATCTCCGCTTGCGCAGGAAAAGTGGAGGCTCATGACACCCGATCGTCCAAGCGCGCAGCAAAGCATCTCCTGGCGGCAACACGATCCCCTTCGCATGCGTGCGACGTGTTCGACGTGACTCATCCATAGCCCAACTCGTCTTCCGTAGCGCATAAGCACGGCCCCGACCGGCTCCCCTGAAACGTCTTCACCTGCCCTTGTCGTTTACCGGCGCAGCTTTTAGTTGAGCGCCTCGTTTTCGATTTAAGAGGCCCGTCGCGCGATGCCTTCACGTGTTCTACACGCTGACGCAGTGCGGACATGAAATCTGGCTGACCGGGGGATCGTGCGTAACAAGGGGAAAAGCGGTTTCCAATGCTTTTGGGGCCAATGGCGATAGCAACGCTCATCAAGAGCTCTTAGCATGATGGACTTGCGCGCTGTCCTATTGCCGCCTTTCGGATAAACGGCAAAGCCGGGATTGTCATCACTGACAGTCCTAACCAACAGTTTCCATTTACCAAGCTAGCTACTACGAGGCTTGCATGAACGCCGACACCTGGGAAGTTCTTGAACGCCGTCAAGTCATCGCCGCGCTGCGTAGTTTTCGCCGCGGCGATTTCACTGTGCGCTTGCCTGAAGACATGGAGGGCTCCGACGGCGAGTTGGCGAAAACGTTCAACGAAGTCGTGGATCTCAACCAGCAGATGACGGCGGAACTCCAGCGCCTTTCGCGCGTGGTGGGCAAGGAAGGAAAAATCAATCAGCGCGGACGTATCCACGCAGCGACCGGCGACTGGGAAAGCGCCATCCTCGCGGTAAACGAGTTGATCGAGGACATGGTGCAGCCCACCGCCGAAGTGGCGCGCGTCATCGGCGCGGTGGCCAAAGGCGATCTGTCGCAATCGATGACGGTGGAAATCGACGGACGCCCGCTGCGCGGCGAATTCCTGCGCATCGGCAAAGTGGTCAACACGATGGTGGAACAGCTGGCTTCGTTCGCCTCGGAAGTGACGCGCGTGGCGCGCGAAGTGGGCACCGAAGGCAAACTGGGCGGCCAAGCCACCGTGCGTGGCGTCGCCGGCACCTGGAAAGACCTCACCGACAACGTCAATGCGATGGCCACCAACCTCACCGGCCAGGTGCGCAACATTGCCGAAGTGACGACGGCGGTGGCCTCGGGCGACCTTTCCAAGAAAATTACCGTAGAGGTGAAAGGCGAAATCCTCGAACTCAAAAACACCATCAACACGATGGTGGATCAGCTCAACTCGTTCGCCTCGGAAGTCACGCGCGTGGCGCGCGAAGTGGGGACCGAGGGCAAACTCGGTGGCCAAGCGCGCGTGGAAGGCGTTGCTGGCACCTGGAAAGATCTCACCGATAACGTCAATTTGATGGCCGACAACCTCACCGGCCAGGTGCGTAACATCGCCGAGGTCACCACCGCCGTGGCCTCGGGCGATTTGTCCAAGAAGATCACGGTGGACGTCAAAGGCGAAATCCTGGAGCTGAAAAACACCATCAACGTGATGGTGGACCAGCTCAACGCGTTCGCGTCGGAAGTGACGCGCGTGGCGCGCGAAGTAGGGACCGAAGGCAAGCTCGGTGGCCAGGCGCAGGTGCCTGGCGTCGCCGGCACCTGGAAAGACCTTACCGACAACGTCAACCTGATGGCCGACAACCTCACCGGCCAGGTGCGCAACATCGCCGAGGTGACCACCGCCGTGGCCTCGGGCGATTTGTCCAAGAAGATCACGGTGGACGTCAAAGGCGAAATCCTGGAGCTGAAAAACACCATCAACGTGATGGTGGATCAGCTCAACGGTTTCGCCTCCGAAGTGACGCGCGTGGCGCGCGAAGTGGGCACCGAAGGCAAGCTCGGCGGTCAGGCGCAAGTACCGGGCGTGGCCGGCACCTGGAAAGACCTCACCGACAACGTCAATCTGATGGCCGACAACCTTACCGGCCAGGTGCGCAACATCGCCGAGGTCACCACCGCGGTGGCGCGCGGCGATCTTTCCAAAAAGATCACCGTGGACGTGAAAGGCGAAATCCTGGAGCTGAAAAACACCATCAACACGATGGTGGACCAGCTCAATTCGTTTGCCTCGGAAGTGACACGCGTAGCACGCGAAGTAGGTTCCGAAGGCAAGCTGGGTGGACAGGCGCGCGTGGAAGGTGTCGGCGGCACCTGGAAGGATCTCACCGACAACGTCAACCTGATGGCCGGCAACCTCACCGGCCAGGTGCGCAACATCGCGGAAGTGACGACGGCGGTGGCGCGCGGCGATCTGTCCAAGAAGATCACCGTGGACGTAAAGGGCGAAATCCTGGAGCTGAAAAACACCATCAACACAATGGTGGATCAGCTCAATTCCTTTGCCTCGGAAGTAAGCCGTGTGGCGCGCGAGGTGGGCTCCGAAGGCAAGCTCGGTGGACAGGCGCAGGTGATCGGTGTCGGCGGCACGTGGAAGGATCTTACCGACAACGTCAACGCCATGGCCGCCAACTTGACCGGTCAGGTGCGCAACATCGCCGACGTAACAACAGCGGTGGCGCTGGGCGATCTTTCCAAGAAGATCACGGTGGACGTGAAGGGTGAAATCCTGGAGCTCAAAAACACCATCAACACGATGGTGGACCAGCTCAACTCCTTCGCTTCGGAAGTCACCCGCGTGGCGCGCGAAGTGGGCACCGAAGGCAAGCTCGGCGGTCAGGCGCAAGTGCGCGGCATCGCCGGCACCTGGAAAGACCTCACCGACAACGTCAACCTGATGGCCGACAATCTCACCGGCCAGGTGCGCAACATCGCCGATGTCACCACCGCCGTGGCGCGCGGCGACTTGTCCAAGAAGATCACGGTGGACGTAAAGGGCGAAATCCTGGAGTTGAAGAACACCATCAATACGATGGTGGTCCAGCTCAACTCCTTCGCCTCGGAAGTAACGCGCGTGGCGCGCGAAGTGGGTACCGAGGGCAAGCTCGGCGGCCAGGCGCAGGTGCCTGGCGTCGGTGGCACGTGGAAAGACCTCACCGACAACGTCAACCTGATGGCGACCAACCTCACCAATCAGGTGCGCGGCATCGCCGAAGTGGTCACTGCGGTGGCGCAAGGCAATCTCAAGCGCAAACTGACGGTGCATGCCAAGGGCGAAATCGCCGCACTGGCCGATACCATCAATGGCATGATCGAAACCCTGGCCACCTTCGCCGACCAGGTCACCAACATGGCGCGCGAGGTCGGTATCGAAGGCAAGCTGGGCGGACAGGCGCGCGTACCCGGCGCCGCCGGTCTGTGGCGCGACCTCACCGACAACGTGAACCAGCTCGCGGCCAACCTCACCAACCAGGTGCGTTCGATCGCCGACGTGGCCACTGCCGTGACCAAAGGCGACTTGTCGCGTTCGATCGCGGTGGAAGCCTCCGGCGAAATGGCTTCGTTGAAAGACAACATCAACGAGATGATCCGCAACCTCAAGGATCAGACGCTGAAAAATGCAGAGCAGGACTGGTTGAAGACCAACCTCGCCCGCTTCTCGCGCATGCTGCAGGGTGAACGCGATCTGGCGACCGTGTCCAACCTCATCATGTCCGAACTCGCGCCGCTGGTGAATGCACAATACGGCGTGTTCTACGTCACACGCCGCGAAGAAAGCGAAACCGTACTCGATCTCGTCGCCAGCTATGGCGCGGAAGATCGCGATACGCTCAAGCCAAGGTTCAAATCGCGCGAAGGCCTGGTTGGGCAATGTGCCGCCGATAAACGCGCCATCCTGCTTTCGGATGTGCCCGGTGAATTCATACGCATCGGCTCAGGCCTTGGCCACGCGGCACCCGTCACCATCGCCGTGCTTCCCGCCTTGTTCGAAAACGATGTGAAGGCGGTGATCGAGCTGGCCTCGTTCAGCCGGTTCAACGAAACACACCAAAGCTTCCTCGATCAGCTCATGGAATCGGTCGGCATCGTGCTCAATACGATTGCCGCCACCATGCGTACGGAAGGCCTGCTCAAGCAATCGCAATTGCTCACGCAGGAATTGCAGGCGCGCCAAACCGAACTCACCACCAAGCAGAAGGAGTTGCATACCACCAACGAGGAGCTGCAGGAAAAAGCGCAATTGTTGGAAAACGAGAAAAAGCAGGTCGAAGCTAAGAATTTCGAGATCGATCTGGCCCGACGCGCGGTCGAAGAAAAAGCCGAGCAGTTGGCGCTTACCTCCAAATACAAATCCGAATTCCTCGCCAACATGAGCCACGAGTTGCGCACGCCGCTCAATTCGCTGCTCATCCTCTCTCGACTGCTGGCCGATAATCCGCAAGGCAACCTCAACGACAAGCAGACCGAATTCGCGCGTACCATCCATTCGGCGGGATCGGACCTGCTCAACTTGATCAACGACATTCTCGATCTGTCCAAGATCGAATCGGGCACGGTTTCGATCGAAATCGGCGAGATGTCCATGGACAGCCTCAAGCAGCATATGGAGCGCACGTTCCGTCAGCTTGCCGCGGACAAGAATCTGGATTTCAAGGTCGACTTCGGTGCCTTGCTGCCGACATCGATTCGCACCGATGAAAAGCGTTTGCAGCAGATCGTGCTCAACTTGCTGTCCAATGCGTTCAAGTTCACATCACAAGGTGGCGTCACCTTGGCTGTGAATCGCGTCGAAAGCGGCTGGGGCAGCAATCACCCCGTGCTGCGCGACGCGGAATGCGCCATCGAAATCGCCGTTACTGATACCGGCATTGGCATTCCCAAGGACAAGCAGAAGCTGATCTTCGAAGCCTTCCAGCAGGCCGACGGCACCACCAGCCGCAAATACGGCGGCACCGGTCTTGGCTTGTCGATCAGCCGCGAAATCGCGCGGCTGCTGGGCGGCGAACTTCAGGTTCGCTCGACCCCTGGCGAAGGCTCGACGTTCACCCTCATCGTACCGATGGAGCTCGCCGCCAGTGCGGTGCAGCTTGGTACGGGCAGCGCGCGCTACGACAACAGCGGAGCCGTGGTGCCCAATGCGCTGCCCACACAGATGGAAGTGACGGACGACCGCGATTCGCTCGATCAATCGCCGTTTGTGCTCATCATCGAGGACGACCCCACGTTCGCATCCATCCTCTTGGATATCGCGCGCGAAACGGGCTTGAAGGGCATCGTTTCGACCGTCGGCGCGGGCACCTTGATGCTGGCGCGCAAGCTTCGTCCCAGCGCGATTACGCTCGACCTGGGCCTGTCGGACATCGACGGTTTCGTGTTGCTTGATCTGTTGAAGCACGATCCGAGTACGGCGCACGTGCCGATTCACATCATTTCCGGTGCGGACAATCTCACGTGCGATCACTCGCTGAGCGACTACGGCGTAACGGAAAAACCGGCCACGCTGGAAAGCCTTGCGGCCGTGTTCGCCGAGCTCGGCCGGCGCATCCGCCAGATGCCGCCCGTGCCCTCACCTTCACCCGGCGACATGCATTCGCAAACAACCGGATTGCGCCCGGTACCGGAGCTTGCCGGTGCCAAAGTGCTGATCGTCGATGACGACATCCGCAACATTTACTCGCTGACCAGCGTGCTGGAAAACTACGACGTGGAAGTGCTGCACGCCGAACGCGGGCGCGACGGCATCGCCATTCTCCAGCAGACGCCGGACATCGATGTCGCCCTCATCGACATCATGATGCCGGAAATGGACGGCTATGAAACCATGCAGCAGATGCGCGCGCTGTCCAGCCAGGCCGGCGTACCGTTGATTGCGGTCACGGCCAAGGCGATGAAAGGCGATCGGCAGAAATGCCTGGAAGCGGGCGCGTCCGATTACATCGCCAAGCCGGTCGATATCGAGTTGCTGCTCGCGCTGCTGCGCGTGTGGATCACGCGCGCTCGCGAACAGGCTGGCCAGATTCGGATGACCGATGTAGTGCTCGATAGCCATATAGCGCTGGAGAGCAACGTATGACAGCCAAGTTACTCGATCAGGGTCATGTGACCTTTGATGCGCAGGCTCAACCGGCCGCTTCCCGTGCGCGCGTGCTGATCGTCGATGATGACGAACACAACCTACACGCGATCCGGACGGTGCTGGAAGACGTTGCGGAAGTCGTCCAGGCCAGTTCCGGCGAAGAAGCGCTTCGGCATTTGCTCAAGGGCGAGTTTGCGGTGATTCTGCTGGACGTCTACATGCCCGGCATGGATGGCTACGAAACCGCACAAATGATTCGCGCGCGCGAGCACACCAAGCGCATTCCCATTATTTTCCTGTCGGCCGTCAATAAGGAAGTCGAACACCTCATCCGCGGCTACTCGATGGGCGCGGTCGATTATGTGTTCAAGCCAGTCGAGCCGATTGTGTTGCAGTCCAAGGTGGCGGTATTCGTCGATCTTTATCTGATGCGACGTGAGATACAGCTCAAGGCACGGCACGAGCAGAAACTGCTCGATGCCAATCTTCGCGCCAATGCGGACCGCCTACGCGCCGAGCAGGAGTTGCGCCTGGCCGAACAGCGGCAATCGGCCATCATCGCCTCGCTGCCCATCGTGCTGTATCTGGAAGAACATGACGCAGCTCCGCACGTACCCAAGTTCGTCAGCGGTAATTTTCATGCGTTGACAGGCTTCACCTTCGAGGAGCTCGCGGCCGATCCAACACAGTGGATGGAACGCCTTCACCCGGATGATCATGCGCGTGTGACCGCCGCCCTCGCCGCGCGCAAAGGCGGCCGCAGTTATTCGGTGGAATACCGCTGGCAAACGGCCGATGGGCAATATCGGCATTTTCTGGATCAGGCCGTCCTGCTGCCGGATGCACACGGGCAACCGCTGGAATACGCGGGCACGCTGCTTGACGTCACCGATCGCAAGGAACTGGAATCACAACTGCTGCACGCGCGCAAGATGGATGCGCTTGGCCAGATCACGGGCGGCATCGCACACGATTTCAACAACCTGCTCGCCGCCATTCTGGGCGGCCTCGAGCTTTTGGAATTACGCGTGCAGATGGAACCGGCGCATCGCAGGCTGTTTGCCACCACGCGTCGCGCTGCCGAGCACGGCGCCGCACTGGTCACGCGCCTGCTGGCGTTTGCGCGCAAGCAAAAACTTCAGCCGGCAAGCATCGACATGACCGCGCTTTCCACCGCGGTGACGCAACTGCTCGAGCACACCATGGGCGGCATGGTGATGCTGGAATGGCAGTTGGACGAAGGCTTGTGGCATCCCTACGCCGATGAAGGACAGCTTGAGCTTGCGCTGATGAATCTTGCGATCAATGCGCGCGATGCCATGCCGGAAGGCGGCACGATCCAGGTCAGTTGCCGCAATGCGTGCGGAGACGATGCAGGTCTGGCGGATGGCGACTATGTGGTATTGGCCGTTTCCGACACCGGGTGCGGCATCGCGCCGGAGGATCTGGAACGGGTGACAGAACCGTTCTTCACCACCAAGGCCGTCGATAAAGGTACCGGGCTAGGACTGAGCATGGTCTACGGTTTCGCACGGCAGTCCGGCGGTACCGTGCGGATCGAAAGCCGGCTTGGGCAAGGCACGACAGTGGAAATATGGCTGCCGCGCGCAATGGCCTTGCCACAACCCGCCACGGGTGCCGCCGTCGACCGGACATCCATACAGGACGGTCGCCCAAATCGCGGACAGCAGCACGTTTTACTGGTCGATGATCACGACGGCGTGCGCATGACCACCGTTACCCTGCTCGAAGAGCTCGGCTATCGCGTCACTGCCGTGCCCGACGGTGCACAGGCCGTCGATTTGCCGAATGAAGAACTGGAAGACATCGATTTGCTGATCAGCGACTATGCCATGCCGTTGATGTCAGGTTCGGAAATCATCCGCAAGCTACGCACCAAACGGAACGCGCTGCCCGCCATCATCATCACCGGTCACGCAGATGCGATTTCCAACCTTCCCGAAAGCGTGCTCGTGCTGCCCAAGCCCTTTACGCTGGCGCAGCTGCAAGATGCGATTACGGTAGTGGAATCCAGGCATGCGGCGACGGTTTCCTGATCGCCGCTGCTTTTCTTTGCACCAACCTTAGCTCGCGAACATGGCTCCCTCCCCTGCGCAGCAGGGGAGGGAACTGCATCTCGCTTCATTCTAGTGATGGGTGCTATTGAGCACGCACGACTACTAACGCGAAGCCTTCGACGCCACTAGACGTTCTACGCCTGCCTTAGGCCCACGCACCGCTTCACGCCACCACGGTTGCACGCGCTCGATATACGCCGGCTCGATAGGCTCGCCCAGCAGCGGCATTACCAAATCTTCCTGTGCATTGGCATAAAGCACTTCAGCCGGCTCCTCCCACGCATGCAGGGCAAGGTTGAACGTGGCCCAGTGCACAGGCAGAAAACGCCCGCTGCCCAGCTGCTTCCACGCGTGCAGTGCGTTGTCGGGTCCAAGGTGCACGCTGCCCCACGAGGGATGAAACGCGCCGACTTCCATCATGACCACATCGAACGGCCCGAGCCGTTGACCGATTTCCGCAAAATGTGGCGAAAGACCCGTATCGCCACTGAAGTACACCGCATGCCGCTCGCCACGAATGACGAACGACGACCACAACGTTGCGTTGCGATCATTGAGAGCGCGACCTGAAAAGTGATGCGACGGCGCGGCGGTTATGACGAGCCCGCGCGGCAACGTCGTGCTTTCCCACCAGTCGAGCTCGATGATCCGCTCGGCCGGTACACCCCATGCTTCCAATCGCGCGCCGACACCAAGCGAGGTAACGAATGGCACACCCAAGGTGGCCAGTGCACACACGCTTGGATAATCCAGGTGATCGTAATGATCGTGTGATATCACGATGGCGTCGAGCGCGGGCAACGACTCAATGCTTACCGGTACCGGCTGAAAGCGCTTGGGGCCGAAGAACGCAACCGGCGACGCGCGTTCACCCCATACCGGATCGGTGAGCACGCGCAACCCATCGATTTCCAGCAACACCGTTGAATGACCCAACCAGGTCACGCGCAAGCCGGACGGGATCGGCTTCGCCCATGTGTCACGCGGATCGAGCGACGGCAACGGCCGCAGCGGTGTCCGGTGTTCCTTGCCGCGGAACATGAAATCGACCAGTGTGGGTCGATCGTCGAGTTCACGCAGCGCACTGGCGGAATAGGTGTTGATGAAACCGCCATCCGCGTACTGTCTGGATGCACGCATGCGCTCCAGCCGGAGGCCTTCCATCTTTTGGCGAAACGCAGACATTGCATACCTCGCGCGGAAACAGCTTAGGTGCACCGAACCCGTTGCTGGAACCTCGTCGCTCCGGCAGAAGCAGGGACGACGGATTCACACGCAACGAGCCATACAGATGACTATGTGTCCGCGCTTCGCGTTATCCAACCCTCACTGAGGGCGCACGTTGGTACAGTATTTGGACGCTTCGCTTCGCGCCTTGGGCGATGCACGCAGCGAAGCCGCGCCATCCTTTCGTGAACCTTGCCGCCGCGCCACCGAACGCAGCGTAAGCGCCGTGGCTCCGCCTGCCGAGCCCGCGCCGCTCAGCAGGTACAGCAAGGATCCAATGCACAAAGGACACACGGCATGCCCTCCTCTTTCAATGATCCGAGCAGCACGAAGTTTTTTTCTGCGCGTCGGGCCGTTCGCCAGCACCACCGGGCAGCAGATCGAAGAAATGCCACAGTGAGCAGAAATCGTCGCCCGGACTGAAGCCGGTATCCGAGACACGCACGATGGCCTCGTTTTCGCGCCGGAAGACGGAAACACCCGGCAACCATCCGCCCTTGCCGGAGACGTAACCCATGTCTTTAGCGAAACTCGAACCGGCGTGACTCACCATCGGAAATTTCCAGCCGCGGCTTTCTGCGAGCTTTTTCTGCACGCTTGGGTGATCCGGGCTGGTCACCATGAAACCCGCGCGCGTGACCACATGCCGGTGGATACCGTTGTACCCATCGGCCCACAACGTGCAATAGGAACACGTGGCGCCCATGTTGTGGATGACGATGAGATCGTCGTGCTCGCCGAAGAAATCAGATAGATGCACCGTGCCGTCGAGGTTGGTGAACGCGTAATCGCCCACCACCTGCGGTTCGACGTCGGCGAGCGTGTCGCGCATCTTTTCGCGGATCGCGGCGATTTGCCGACGGTAATCGGTGAGCTTGTCATGCACATCGGTGTAGTTCATGGACGTACTCTCCGCTATGGCATCAGTTCGAATAGGCGATGCGGTGTTTCAGCCAGGCCATCGGAAACGGCAGGCCATCCTCATCGCGCCCACGCGGGGCGATATCGAGGTAGTGATAGGCGGTATTGAGCATGTCCAGGCCACGCGAATAGGTGGAATAGGTGTGGAAGATCCCGTTCCCTTCCTTGATGAATGCGCTGATGCCCGGTTGCTCTTCGTTGCCCAATGTCTGCGTGCGATAGTTGTAGAACACGTCAGCCTTCCCTTCCGGCAGTTGGAACGACACGTTGTAGTCGTAGTTGAAATCGCCGCCAGCCGAAGACACCCACTTGAACGTCCAACCGAACGCGCGCGCCTGCGCCTGAAGTTTTGCCAGCGGTGCGCGCGATACCGCCACGAATGACACGTCGCGATGATGGAGGTGCTCGATGATGCCGTTGAAGTTGTCCGCCCAGAAGGAACACGCCGGGCAACCGATGTCCCACTCAGGGCCGAACATGAAGTGGTAAACGATGAGCTGACTATGCGTGCCGAACAGATCAGCCAGCGTTTCCTTGCCGTCTTCGCCTTCGAAGCTGTATGACTTTTCCACGCGCTCCCAGGGCAATGCGCGGCGCTCGCGGCTGAGTTCGTCGCGCAGGTGGGTGAATTGCTTTTCCTTATCGAGGAAACGCGTGCGTTCGGCGATCCACTCGTCATGATTGACGATGCGATGACTGGTCATGACATCCTCCATAAGTGTAAGGTTGCAACGCACGCCACGCAGTAACGCGGCGTACTCACTTTTTGCGGGAAAGCCCTTGTTTGGGGCGCTTTTTTGCTGGACGCGCGGACGCCTTCTGCAAGCGTCGATCGTCGATGTCGGCCAAGGTGGCAGCGAGTATGTCGAACTGTTGCTGCCAGTATTTGCTGTAGCGATTCATCCACACCGCCGCTTCCAGCATGGGGCCCGCATCCAGGCTGCAGCGGCTGATGCGCCCGGTGCGCTCCTGCTGGATAAGGCCCGTGCGCACCAATACCTGGATATGACGCGACACCGCCTGCAGGGAAATATCGAACGACGCGGCAAGCTCGGAAACGAGCAGCGCCTGCCCGTCCAGCTGCTCCAGGATCTGCCGCCGCACCGGATCGGAGAGCGCGAAGAACACCTCATCCAGACGGGCTTGCGCCCTATCCGGGTCCAGCCCGGATTCGCTCACCGCCCGCAGTGCATGTCCAATAGTCATCATGATGTATGAATATCAACATATCAGTTGATTGTCAAGAACTATGTTGATTATTTCACACAAGCGGCGAAGCCCGCGAAACCACGGTTTTCCAGGTCCTAACGGGGTTCTGCTTTTCAAAGTCTCGCGCAGCGAGCCAACGTCCGGGCTCGACACCGCGTCGACGTGATTTTTTCAGGCCTTGCGTATGCAGGTCACCAGCGCGGCGATTTCTGTAAGAACGGCCGCATTCCCTGCTGTCATGCAGTTTTCACCTTGATACCCAAGCATGGTGTAGCTTGCGCTGTGGCCCAACAGCGAAAAACGCATCACGGCGATGGCAAACATGGCCGGACGGATGACGACCCTATCCAAAGGATCTCCATGACGTACACGAAGCCTATCGTGAAGTCGGCCGTCATCATTGCGATGCATCTGATCGACATCGCCGATGCCATCGACCTGTCCAATGTGGAAGTGCTGTGGGAGAGGCAGCGACGCACCGCCAGCATGCGCAGCAAGCTCAGCAGCACACCACCCAAAGCCGTGGCCTTCGGTGTGCCGCCGGTCGTATTGAAATTGGATGCGCTTGAGCTGTCGCTGCTGGGGCAAACCTACCAGGCGCACGCAACCGTGAGGTTATATGACTTCGGTGCGGCGGCCTTCTCGATACATATCCCGGTAACATCATGCGATTGGGATGCGTTTTCGCAGCTCGTCAATGCGGTGGATGCGCTGCTCGGTCCCAGCGCCGACAGCCCCCTTTGGGCGCAGTTGCTCGAACACGTGCGCGCTGCGCTGCTGCCGGCATTGACCAGGCCGAGCCCCGCGTCTTTGCATGAGGATTACCTGCTCGGCATGGTGCACGCATTCGACGAAATGCTGCCGGCCAATACCTTGCACGAGCGTGTCGATCTGATACCGCTGCTTTCCGGCGAACAACGCCCGCTTTCCGATCAGGCGCGTCGCGATCTGTTGCAGCAGCGCTTTTCCTATTACGTGGATGATTTGGTGATCCTCACCTGGGATCGCGCCTTCATCTACGAACCGCGCGACGACTCGGATGTGGTGGACATCCTCGAAGTCGCCAACGCGCAATTGCTGGAAATGCGTTTTTACGACGAACTGCTGGACGCCGAATTACCGCGCATGTACGACATGGTCGAAGCCGCCCACCACACGGGCAATCCGCTGGCCTCGCGCAATTTCGCCGATCTGGCGCGCAAGCTCTATATGCTGGTCGCGGAAGTGACCGAAATCACCGAACGCGTGGACAACGCCCTGCAAGTCACCGAAGACGTCTATCTGGCACGCGTCTACGCCTCCGCGCTGGACATGTTTCGCGTGCGGCATGTCAGCGATGCCGTGGACCGCAAGCTCTCGATCATCCGCGACACCTACGCCGCGCTTTACGAGGAAGCCTCCGGCAAGCGCGCCGAGCTGCTGGAAGTGGCGATCATTGTGCTGATCGTGGTGGAGATCGCGATAGCGATCCTGCGGCACTGAGCGACCGGACCGGGCATGCGTCGATGTCACGCACAACCGTGTTTACGCGCCCATGACTTATCGAGCGCCGTCGCCGCGCGCAAATTTCCATGCGGGCTGAGCCGCTGCCAGCACCGCGCTCACACCCGCCTCCAAATGAACTCGGTGAGCGAGCGCAGTTCGTCAAATTGGCTTGCTAGCTCGAAGCTCAACAAGAAGACGAGCGCATAGAACACGCCCTGGTACTTGATGGACCAATCCAGCGCCGGGGTAGCGATGCGGTGACGGAGCGCCGGATAGTTGAACAGCAGGCAGATGGCCACACCGAGCACGATGCCGGCCAGCACGTCGGTGGGGTAATGCATGCCCAGGTACACGCGCGGCAGGCAGATGAAGACCAGCGCATAGATGAATGCGATGGCGCCCAGCCGCCTGGACGCCAGGAAGATGCCGGTCGCCACCGCGCACCACATCATGGCATGATCGCTGGGAAACGAACTCCAGGTCCGCAGCGCATGACCACTGCAGGCAGAGGCCTCCGCCGGAAAACGCATCATCAGCGCCGGATTGGAAAAAGGTCGCAGCCGGAACGGCAACCAATGCGCCATGAACCTGCCGACGAACAAGGCCACGAAGGTCGCCACCATGGTCGCCGTGACGATCTCCTTGTCGCGGCGCGCGGTCGGTCCGTCGCGAAACCAGATCCACCACAGCAGGCATATCAAGCCCAGGCCGCGCGTGAAATAAAATTTCTCGATGCCGATGACCGCGTAATCGAACAGCGAGGAGCGAAACGCAAAGTGGTTGATGAACCTCAGGATGGTGAGATCGAATGCATTCACGGCAACGCTACATTCACTACAGACTTATTACGGTCATCTAATGGTTATGCCGTGGTCCGAATGTGAATACGCTGCACCGAGCGCATTCGAAATCGCCATGACATCGCGGTCGATGTCATGGCGAAGGGTGAAGGGTGAAGGGTGAATGGTGAATGGTGAATGGTGAATGGTGAATGGTGAATGGTGAGATTTCCGCAGCTCTCGATCTGGGGTCGATTTGCCGCCGCTGTCAGCGTTCGCCCTGCCGGCCGATGGCATCGAGTTCGGCGAGCACATCCTGCGAGAGATTCAATGCCGCAGCCTTGAGGTTTTCACGCAGATGAGCGAGCGAGGACGTACCGGGAATAAGCAGGATATTGCGCGCACGATGCAGTAGCCACGCGAGTGCAACCTGCAGCGGCGTAGCGCCAAGCCGCGCGGCGATATCCGACAGCGCCGAGGACTGGATCGGCGTAAAGCCGCCCAGTGGGAAAAACGGCACGTAGGCGATGCCTTTATCCGCCAGATCATCGACCAGCGCGTCATCGGCGCGATGCACGAGGTTGTAAAGATTCTGCACGCACACGATCGGGGCGATGCCGCGCGCCTCATCAATCTGCGCTGGCGTGACATTGCTCAAGCCAATGTGGCGGATAAGCCCCTCTTGCTGCAGCTCGGCCAGCGCCGCGACCTGCCGCGCAATCGAACCTTCGCTGGGCGTATGCACGTCACCCATGATGCGCATATTGACCACATCCAATACGTCCAGGCCCAGATTGCGCAGATTGTCATGCACGCCACGGCGGATCTCGTCCGGCGCTTGCGCAGGCAACCACGCGCCATCCGCGCCGCGCACGGCGCCGACCTTGGTCACGATCACCAGATCACGCGGATACGGATGCAAGGCCTCGCGAATAAGTTGATTGGTGACATGCGGCCCGTAAAAATCGCTGGTATCGATGTGATTGACGCCGGCGGCCAGCGCTTCGCGCAATACCGCGATCGCCGCGTCATGGTCCTTGGGTGGCCCGAACACATGCGGGCCGGCGAGCTGCATGGCGCCATAGCCCATGCGATTCACTTGGCGGCCGGCGAGCGGGAAGGTGCTGGTGGCGGGAGCAATCACGGACATGGAAGCGTCTCCTTGAAGGGCCCGCTTACTATGCCGCACGTGTGTTTGTTAGATAATCCCTTTTTAACTGCACGGGCTGTGCAGGAACCCGAACAATGGCCGTCGACATCAACGATCTCGCCGCTTTCGTCTCGGTCGCCCGCGCCGGCGGCTTCCGCGATGCGGCACGCGTCAGCGGGGTATCCGCCTCCGGCTTGAGCGCAGCGGTGCGCCGCCTGGAGTCGAACCTCGAGGTGCGGCTGCTCAATCGGACCACGCGCAGCGTCGCGCCCACCGAAGCAGGCTTGCGCCTGATCGAGCGACTTGCGCCGGTGCTTGCGGACATGGATGCGGCGCTGGATGTGTTGAATGGATTTCGCGGCCGTCCTGCCGGCACACTGAAACTCAATGTTCCTGCCGGCGTTGCCCGCACGCTGTTACCACCCATCATCACCTCGTTTCTACACGCATATCCGGA
Source organism: Dyella monticola (assembly GCF_003363155.1). Lineage (GTDB taxonomy): Bacteria > Pseudomonadota > Gammaproteobacteria > Xanthomonadales > Rhodanobacteraceae > Dyella_B > Dyella_B monticola. The sequence goes on from NZ_QRBE01000006.1 coordinate 125,190, forward strand.
CATTCGCGTCGAGCTGATCATCGAGGACAGCTTCGTCGACGTGCTCGCCGCCGGTTGCGATGCAGGCATCCGTTATGACGAACGACTGGCGCAGGACATGATCGCCGTGCCCATCGGTCCGCGCGTGCAACGGTTGGCCACCGCGGCGGCGCCGAGCTATTTGTCTGCACGGGGCAGGCCCGAGCACCCGCGCGAACTGCTCGACCATGCATGCCTGCGCATACAGTTCGCAAGCGGCGCATTGCCGGTTTGGGAGTTCGAGCGCGACGGCGAGGTGATCCGCGTGGATCCGACCGGGCCGCTCCTGGTACGTCCTGGTGCCGCGATGGATTTCGTCGTCGATGCGGCCGTCGCGGGATTGGGCATCGCTCGCCTCTATGAGCAGACGCTGCGCCCGTATCTTGACAAGGGGATGCTGGAACCTGTGCTTGAAACATGGTGGCAGGGATTTTCGGGGCCGTTTCTTTATTACGCCGGACATCGCCATTTGCCTGCACCCCTGCGCGCCTTCGTGGATTTCATCAAGGCAAGCCATGCCGCAGACACATCGCCGTCATGAGGCGCGTCTCATGCTTTTCCCTTCGACTAGGAGCCATAGGCCATGGCCACTGATTCCCCCGCCTCGCTGCTCCATCTGTTGAGTATCTCGCTGCCGATCATCCAGGCCCCGATGGCGGGCGTGTCGTCACCGGCGATGGCTGCCGCCGTCAGCAACCACGGCGGCCTTGGTTCGCTGGGCGTGGGCGCCATGAACGCCGCCAAGGCATGCGAGGCCATCGCACAGTTTCGCGCACTGAGTACGGGGCCGCTGAATGTGAACGTGTTTGTGCATCAACCGGCGCGCAACGACGAACGCAAGCAAGCGGCGTGGATCGGGCGGCTGAGTCCGCAGTTCCAACACACGAACGCAAAGCCGCCAACCGCGTTGCATGAGATCTATACATCGTTTCTAGTCGATGACGACATGCTGGCGATGCTGGTGGAAGAAAAGCCCAAGGTGGTGAGCTTCCACTTTGGATTGCCGCGCCCGGATCAGGTCGACGCATTGCATGCGGCGGCCATCGTGTTGCTGGCCACGGCCACGAACGTGCAGGAAGCCATCGCCCTTCAAGCGGCGGGTATCGACGCTATCGTGGCGCAGGGCTATGAGGCAGGCGGCCATCGCGGCGTATTCGATCCGGATGGAGAAGACAGCATGCTCGGTACCTTTGCATTGACGCGCTTGTTGGTCGATGCACTGCATGTGCCGGTGATTGCGGCAGGCAGCATCATGGATGGCGCGGGCATCGCCGCGGCACTCAGACTTGGCGCGAGCGCGGCGCAACTGGGAACGGCCTTCGTGGGCACCGATGAATCGCTTGCCGATGAGGGATACCGTGAGCGTCTGTTCAGCGATGCCGCCCATCACACCCGCATGACGCGCGTGATTTCAGGACGCCCGGCGCGCTGCCTCGCCAATGCATTTACGGCATGGGGCAGCTCGGTGCCCGATGAGGCGGTGCCCGATTATCCGATCGCCTACGACGCGGGCAAGGCGCTGCATGCGGCGGCCAAGGCAGTTGGACAAAGCGGTTATGGCGCGCAATGGGCTGGACAAGGCGCACCGTTGGCGCGCGCCCTCTCCACGCAAGCGTTGATGCACGCGCTGAAAAGCGAATGGGAACGTGCATCCACGTAAATCGCCATGGCACTGAAACGCATCGAAGGCGCGGCGTGATGTGCCCCGCGGCACCCACATGCATGAATCGGACGCGTGTCCTGCCAGCAACTATACTGGCGGGTCCGTCGCAGGAAGCCATTCACCCGCAGGACATCCGGAACCACGGAGACTGAGCCGTTTCAACCGCCGCATAGTCTCAAGCCAAGAGTAATCGCCGTGCCGTATCGCAATACCTTTCGACGCCCTTCCCGCTTGCGCGCAGCCTGTTTTCAGTTTTCGCTCCTCGCGCTGTCGTTCACCGCATGCGCGGGCTCGGCCAGCGCCGCGCATACGCAGCGAGGCGCATCGAACGCCGTGACGTCGAGCCAGCTCGCGATACAGGTGAACGACGATCGCATCACCCTGAGCATGGCCCGCGTGCCGCAGATTTACCTGTATGGCCCGATCGATGTCGATGCGCCGCAGCGCTTCGAGGCGTTGGTCAATTCGGGCCGGATTCGTCCCGGTTCGGACATCTATTTGAATTCGCCCGGCGGCAGCGTGACGGCTGGCATGGCGCTCGGCCGGCTGTTCCGGCAAGGCGGGATGATTACGCACCTAGGCATGCCGCGACTCCCCAAGGGAGCGGCCAATGTAAACAGGTCTGCGATCTGCGAAGGCGCGTGCGCGTACGCATATCTCGGCGGCCTCTATCGCTGGGCGGCCAGCGGTAGCGATCGCATCGGCTTTCCCACCTATGCCGCGCAACGCGCGCCGGAAGATGTTTCAGCGTATCTCAAGGACATGGGCATCAATGACGATGCGCTTGCCGCCGCGACATCGGGCACTTCGCCCGATCCCGTGCTCTGGCCCAACGCGGACACGATGATCGCCAAGGGCCTCGCCAACAACGGACGGCAGGATCTCGTGGCCACCTACTCTTTTTCGCAAGGCGCGCCCCAACTCGAACTCAAGCAGATCGATCGCAATGGCACGCATTCCATTACCCTGCTTTGCAAGCAAGCCGGCGCGGAACTGACCACCTACGACACGATCGGCGCCGTGCGCGCCCGAAGCATCGTGGGCCGCGAGGAACACTCGTACTTCGAAATCAATCAGCAGGAAGTGCTGCCGCAGCAACGTGGGGCCATGGCGGTGGATGAGTCGGTCGTCATTCACCGCATCTATCCGTTGAATCAGTTGCCGCGCGTGGCCTCTGCCCAAGCCATGGGCGCATGGGTGAAGGATCGAAACGGTATCCGCTTCGGTTTTGCGTTCGAAGTGGGCGGCGTGCGGAAGATTCTCAACGACTTCACCAATGCCTGCGTGAATGAAGCGCAAGCGCACTCGTGAGGGCTGCGCTGGCGCTCAGTCCATCACGGCCAGCACGCACGCATCCGCGCCGCAACTGCGGCAACATACGGCGAAAATCGACAGGTTTTCCGTGCCGACCAGCGGACCCAGCAGTCCTTCCAGAAAACCACTGAAGAACTTGCAGTTGGAGCGCCCCTCCTGTGTGCACAAGGGGCTGTCGCGGATGTGCAGCTGGTTGCCTTGGTAATCCAGTTCCACCAGTGCCCGCAACGCGGGAACGCCGATGCGCTTCATCGCCTCGTCCAGTTTCATGCTCGATGCCATCGCGTGATCGCGCTGCAAGCACCACGCACCCATGCGTTGCCCTGCCAGCTGCAAGGATGATTCACGCGCGCCATCGGCCACCGCTTGCTCAAGCTTTTTTATCGATGGAAAAATCCGCGGGTAATCGCTCATCAGTGCGGGCAGCACCTTCTCGATGGCTTGGACGTCGGCATCCAGCGTGACGGGCTCCACGAAAGGCTGCTCCACGATGGGCGCAGCAGGCGGCAACGGAGCGCGCGTGCGGGTGAAGACGAACTCCGGTTCGGGTTCCGACGCCGGTTCGGGTTCCGGCTCAGGCGCAGGCTGCAGCGTCGGCAAGGGCGGCGCCGCTTGCAGGACCTCAGCCGGGCGACGCACATGCGCCGGTACGGTTGCGAGCGGGTCATTGGCCATTTTGCCAGGCGCACTCGGCTGGGCCGGCGACGGATCCGGTTCAACGATGGGCGCGGGCGGCGGCGGCACATAGCCGGAAGCGACCGTCCGCGATGCGGCGAAATGCGGCCTGGATACACCCGCTTCGAACGGGGACACCTCGAAACTGATAATGCGCTCATGCGCATCCAGCGCCGTCTCCAGCGTGCGTTGCTTACGCTCTGGCCCACGCACGACCATGCTCAGCAGTACGCCATTGGCATCGTCAGCCAGGCGTTGCCGCACCAGGTTGAATCCATTGGCGACGACGACGCGTCCGATATCGATGAGAAGACCCTCCCGCGATAGCGAGAGCGCCTGGACTTCCAGCTCGATCATTAGGCCCCCCTGTGCTCGATGCTGGTTATTGCATTGTGGTGCAGATCATGAACGCTATTGTCCGGGCGAACCGTGATGGGCCGCAAGACGCATCCATGGGAATACGGGCCACCCCGCCGGGAGCGAGCAAGGACCACCGCGGACATGCCAACGCGCCCGAAGCGCCTCAGCGACGCCCCTTCCCCCTCCCGAGCCCGGATATGGCCACAACGCGCACCGCCATCGCATTCACGTCTTGCGACTGATGATGATGCGCGCCGCCCGCTCGCCCTTCATGTAGAGCCACATCCAGTTCAACGCCACCATCAAGCGGTTGCGCACACCGATGAGAAAGTAGATATGCGCGATGGCCCAGACCACCCAGGCGATGCGTCCGCGAAGTTTCATCCATCCGAAATCCACCACGGCGGTGTGTTTGCCTACGGTGGAGAGATTGCCGTAATTGCGATAACGGAATGCATCGGGCGGCCGCCGATTTCGCAGGCGCGCGCCAATCACCTGCGCCACGTAGCGCCCTTCCTGCTTGGCAGCCGCGGCAAGGCCAGGAACAGGCGTGCCGTCTTCCTGCATGATCGCCGCGGCATCGCCGACCACAAAGATGTCCCTATGCGCAGGCACGCTTAAATCACGCTCCACCTTTACACGTCCGGCCTTGTCTGCCTCCACGCCCAACCACTGCGCAACCGGTGCAGCGCGTACACCGGCTGCCCAGAAAATGGCGCCAGCGTGGATATGCTGGTCCTTGCAGATCACTTCGTCGGCATGCAATTGGGTAACAGGATGATTCAGCAGCACGGTGACGCCAAGCTGCTCCATGGTGTGCTGCACATAATCGGCGAGGGCCTCGGGAAAACCCGACAGCACCCTGGGTGCGGCCTCCACCAGCACAATGCGCGCCGCACGCGTGTCGACGCATCGAAAGTCGTCCGGCATGTCTTCGTGCGCGAGCTCGGCGATGGTGCACGCCAATTCCACGCCAGTCGCACCGCCACCGATCACGACAATGGTTTGCAAGGCCTGCCGTTTTGCCGGATCGGACTCGCGTTCCGCGCGTTCGAACACGCCCAGCAGATGTTGCCGTATCGACAACGCGTCACCCAGCGTCTTGAGTCCCGGCGCGTGTTCGGCCCATTCGTCGTGCCCGAAATAGGCGTGGGTGGCACCGGTGCCAAGCACCAGGGTGTCATAGGCAATACGGTCGCCTTCGGTAAGCAGCACTGCTTTGTTTGCGACATCGACACCCGCCACCTCGGCCATCAGCGTGGTGATATTTTTCCAGCGCCGCAGCACATGCCGGATGGGCCAGGCAATTTGCGAGATATCCAGCGCCGCCCCGGCCACCTGATAGAGCAGCGGCTGGAAAACGTGATGATTACTGCGGTCGAGGACGATGACATCCACCTCGCCGCCCCCCAGCCGCCGCGCCACTTCAAGGCCGCCGAACCCTGCGCCGACGATGACCACGCGATGCCGATGAGACCTTGCTTTCAATGAATTTCTCCCAGGCAGGCGGCTCGACAGGATCTTATGCAAAAGCACGTTGATACGCCGCCCGTCACCTTATGACCTGAGCGGTGAAAACCTCAACCATCGCCGCTGCGCTTCGCACCGCGGCGAAGCTCTGGTACCGTCCGAGCCTCGCGCATTCATTTGGGGAAATCCATGCGTCCGCAGTCGCTTGCCGTAATTCTTGCCTCGGTGCTCGCCCTGCTCGCGTTGCCCGCGACGGCCGACACATCCAAGCCCACGCCCAGCGCGAAAGAACTGATCGCCCAGTCCAAGCCCAATGAATGGCGCACACCCGATCCCAACAACCTGCTTTACATGCAATTGCCGCAAGGCCGGGTGGTGATCGAGCTGGCGCCCGATTTCACGCCACTGCACGCGGCGAACATCCGCACGCTGGTGCGCGAACACTATTTCGATGGCCTGGCGATCATTCGCGTGCAGGACAACTTCGTCACACAATGGGGCGATCCCAACGACGATGACAGCGGCGACAAGAGCAAGATCAAGCCGCTCGGCCATGCCAAACGCACGCTGCCACCGGAATACACGCGCGCGATCGATCCCAAGCTGCCGTGGACATCCCTGCCCGATGGCGATGTGTACGCACCGCAAGTCGGTTTCACCGAAGGGTTCCCCGCAGGGCGCGATCCAGCCACCGGTCGCGAGTGGCTGTTGCATTGTTACGGCATGGTGGGCGTGGCGCGCGATGTCGCGCCCGATAGCGGCAACGGCAGTTCGCTCTATACGGTGATCGGTCAGGCACCACGCCAGATCGACCGAAACCTCGCCATCGCCGGCCGTGTCATTGAAGGCATGCAATACCTCTCTGCGCTGCCGCGCGGCACCGGCCCGCTAGGCTTCTACACGCAGGCAGCGCAACGCGTACCAATTCTCTCGGTAAAGCTGGCGGCCGATCTGCCACCCGCACAGCGCGAGCAACTGCAGGTGTTGCGCACGGATAGTGCGACCTTCGCAGCGCTGGTCGACGCCAAGCGCAATCGCCACGACACGTTCTACACGTTGCCAGCCGGAAAAGTGGGGGTATGCAACATCGATGTGCCGGTGCGCACGCAACCCGCATCGAGCGGTGCCCGATGAGGTAACGTCCGCCCTGCCCGTCGGGCGCATCCGCGCGAACCGGATACGGTTATCCACGCCGATTACACATCGCCTTCGCCTCGATCGTAGTTAGTTGAGGCCACACCGGACTGGCGAGAGGCGAAGGAGTCGATGCGGCTCAGTTTGAAGATACTGGCCTGGATGGTGGGTGTGCTGACGGTGCTGGTGGTCGCACTGATTTTGTTTGTGGCCTTTTTCGACTGGAACCGCCTCAAGCCCACCATCGATGACAAGGCCAGCGCGGCTTTGAGTCGGCCCTTTATCATCCGTGGCGACCTCACCGCGGCATGGCGGCGCTCGCCGACCGAGCACGGTCTTGGCAGCCTCATGCCCTGGCCCACCTTCACCGCACGCGATATCCGTATAGGCAATCCGGCGTGGGCCAGGCAATCGCAATTCGTAGAACTGGACGCGGCGGTGTTCCGACTGTCACCGCTGCCGCTGCTGATTGAGCACATCTATGTGCCTTCGGTGCAATTGGTGGGCTTGCACGTGGACCTGGAACGCAACAGCCAAGGCCAGGCGAACTGGGATATCTCTCTCCCCACGAGCCAGAAGCCGTCGAACTGGACGTTCACGCTTGGCACCATTGGCCTGGACAAGGGCGACATCGCGCTGGATGACGCAAAAAACCGCCTGAATCTGCATGTGGGCATCACACCCTTGCAGCAGGCGATTGCCTACGACCAGCTCGTCAAGCAAGCCTCCAGCGACGCGCGGGCGGATGTGGGTCATGGCGTAGGCAGCATGGTCAACGAAAGCCAGACCAGCCCGGATATCTCTCCCGACGCACAACGCTCGAGCTATCAATTCGCCTGGACGGTCAACGGCAGCTACCAGGGCGCGCCCGTGAATGGCCACGGCAAGTCCGGCGCGGTGCTCGCGTTGCAGCAGACCCATGTCCCGTTTCCGGTACAGGCGCGCGTACATATCGACGACAGCAAGATCGCGCTGGTCGGCACATTGACTGATCCGTTGCACTTGGGTGCGCTGAACCTGCGCCTGTGGTTCGCGGGCAGCAGCATGGCCAAGCTCTATCCGATCATCGGCATCTCGCTGCCCGACACGCCGCCGTATGCCACCGAGGGCCACCTCTCAGCGCAACTGCATTACCACGGTAGCCATTTCGAATACCGCAATTTCAAGGGACGTGTAGGCGAAAGCGATCTGGGCGGCAACATCCAGGTCACCACCGGCGGTGCGCGTCCCACATTGAGCGGCGATGTGCATTCGCAGACGTTGCGGTTTGTCGACCTTGCATCGCTCGTCGGTGCTGGCAATGAAACGCAGAAGCAGGCGCGCGGCGATACCACCTCGCAGCCGACCAACAAAGCACTGCCGGTGGAACAGTTCCACACCGATCGCCTGCGTGCGATGGATGCCGATCTCAGCTTCGACGCTGCACACATCGAGCATCCGTCATCACTGCCGATCGACGCACTCACTACGCACATCTATCTGGATAACGGCGTGCTGCGTCTGGACCCACTGCATGCCGGCGTAGCCGGCGGCACGATCGACGGCAAGATGCGCATGGATGCAAGCGCCGAGCCCATGCGCACGACGTTCGATCTGCGCGCGCGTCGCGTGCATTTGAAGCAGTTGTTCCCGACCATTCAATCCATGCAAAACAGTCTGGGCGAAATCAACGCCAATGCGACCCTGAACACTACCGGCGATTCTCCCGCCGGGCTAATGGGCAATGCGGACGGCGACGTGAAGCTAATGATGGAAAACGGCGAGGTAAGCAAGACCCTGCTGGAAGCCGCCGGCCTGAATGTCGCCAACGTCGTGATCGAAAAGCTGTTTGGCGACAAGACTGTGCACATCAATTGCCTCGCCGCCGATATGGATGGAACCGACGGCACATTCACCAGCCGCCTGTTCGTACTGGATACGTCGGACGCCATCATCAACGTCACCGGCACCATCGATTTTCGCAATGAACAGCTGAATCTGGATGTGGTGCCGCATACCAAGGGCCTGCGCATTTTTTCGCTACGCTCGCCGCTCTATGTCAAAGGCACCTTCAAGAACCCCGACGTGGGCGTACACCCGGGACCGCTGTTGCTGCGTGGCGGTGGCGCGTTGGCGCTCGGCATCGTGGCCGCCCCGCTGGCGGCCTTGGTTGCGGTGGTCGTGCCCAGCCGCGATCAGCACAACGATTGCCAGCAGGTGTTGACGACGTTACGCCACGAACAGCCCTCCGGTCCGGCCCAACCCGGCGCGAAGGGTAAATAGCAGCGGCGCGAACGTGCGTCGATCGCCGGTGTTTCTGAAAAGAGGCGCCGCGCGAGCTAGAATCACGCGCCGTCCATTCCCATCGATGTTCATGCAGCCTCTCACCAAGGCCCGCCTGCAGATTCACTTTTGTGTACTGCTGTGGGGCTTCACCGCCATTCTCGGCAAATTGATCACGCTACCGGCGATCGCGCTGGTGTGGTGGCGCATGCTGCTGGTGGCCGGCGCGTTGCTGATGATGCCCAGGGTCTGGCGCGGCCTGCGGGCGATGCCGATGAAGCTGCGCTTGGCCTATGCTGGGATTGGTGTGCTGGTGGCCGTGCATTGGTTGACGTTCTACGCGGCGATCAAGCTTGCCAATGCATCCGTCGGCGCAACCTGCATTGCCTTGGGGCCCGCGTTCCTGGCGTTCATCGAACCGTGGGTGGCCAAGCGGCGTTTCGATCCACGCGAACTGGTGATCGCCATCGCGATAGTGCCCGGCGTGGCGATGGTCGCTGGCGGTGTGCCCGCCCACATGCGCTTCGGCATCGTGGTGGGCGTGGTCTCGGCGCTCTTCGTCGCATTGTTCGGCGCGTTCAACAAACGCATGGTCGATCATGGCGATCCGCTTACCGTCACCTGTATCGAGTTGGGCACGGGCGCACTCTTCCTTACCGTACTGGCACCGCTGTTGCCGCATCAGGGAGTGGCCTTTCCGCTTCCTAGTCTGCACGATGCGCTGTTGCTGCTGGCCTTGTCCTTCGGTTGCACCTTGCTGCCGTTTACGCTGGTGCTGGTGGCGCTTCGTCATGTCAGTGCGTTCGCCACGCAGATGATTACCAACCTGGAGCCCGTCTATGCCATCGTGCTGGCGATACTGCTGCTGGGCGAGCAGCGGCAGCTCGACGGGTGGTTCTATCTGGGCGTGGCGGTGATTCTGTCGGCCGTATTCGCGCATCCGCTGTTGCATCGGAACGAACAGGTGCCACTGCAAACCGAACTGCTCGGCACGGCCGAAACGCATAATCTCGACTGACCGACACGCTGCGGCCGGAACGGCGCGGGCTTGCCATCCTGCTCATGGACGGCGCTGTACAACCCGACCGCTTGCGCATGCCTTGTTCCAGCGTCCTTTTTCACGAAGGCCACACCTGAAACCTTGCTCGCTGCGCAAGCGCATCACCGTGGCGTATTACTATCCCTGGCAACCCTGCCTTTGCGAGCACCCATGAACTATCGCCACGCCTATCACGCAGGCAACTTTGCCGACGTCCTCAAACACAGTGTGTTGTTTGCGCTGATCCAGGCGCTGGAGGCAAAAGACACGCCGTTCGCGCTGATCGACACGCACGCAGGCAGTGGCTGCTACGCACTCGACAGCGAAGAAGCAGGCAAGACGGGCGAATACCGCGATGGCATTGCGCGCCTGATGTTTCCTGACCTGCGACAGGGCGGACAAGGCACCCTGCCGTCGCTGCTGCGCCACTGGCTTGATGCCATCCTTGCTTTGCCAGGCAATGAGCACGGCCTGAAGCTATACCCCGGTTCACCGCTGCAAGCGGCGCGAGCGATGCGGGCAACCGATAGCGCACAGCTTTGCGAACTGCATCCTGAAGAAGTGTCGCGCCTGCGCGAGCTGTTTGCGCGGGATCATCGCGTGCACGTGCATCACCGTAACGGTTACGAAGCACTCAAAGGCTTGCTGCCGCCGAAGGAAAAACGCGGCCTGGTGCTGATCGATCCCCCGTACGAAGCACAGGACAATGAATTCCGCCTCATCGAAGCAACGCTTAAGGCAGCACTGCAGCGCTGGCCCACTGGCATGTATGCGATCTGGTACCCGATCAAGCTGCGCAGCCAGGTGCAGCCTTTTCTTCGCTGGCTGCAGCATTGCGGCGCGCGACGCGTGTTGCGGGCCGAACTGCTGGTGCGCCCGGACGATTCACCATTGCGCTTGAACGGCTCGGGGATGGCGATTCTCAACGCGCCCTGGAATCTTGACCAGATGCTGCGCGACCCTCTGCAAGCCATGGCGCGCCTGCTGGCGCAAGAACGCGCGGCGCAATGGCAGCTGGATTGGCTGGTGCAGGAGCAGGATGCCGCCGGTCCGTCATCGCCGCGTCACACCAAGCCGCTACCGCCGCCCAGGCGTCCCCGCTAAGCTCAAGCCGTTGCACGTTCGCTGAAGGGATATCGCCATGAACCTCCGCACCGCTTTGCGTCCGTTCGCGCCGCTTGCCTTACTGCTGCTGACGGCCTGTGCACCGGCGCCGATCTACAAGACCGCACCCGGCGCCGTAACGGCGCTGCCCGCGCAAGTGGCTCACGCACCGGAACAGTTCGGCAATGGCGCGGTGATCTGGGGCGGGAGCGTGGTCAGCGTGCGCAACTTCCCTGACCACACCGAAATGGAAGTGCTGGCCTACCCGCTGGATTCCTCGCAGCGGCCGCGGCCGAATGCGCAAGGCGCGGGCCGCTTCATTGCGATCTTTCCGGGCTACGTGGAAGCCTTCAATTTCCCCAACGGCAGCCTGGTCACGTTGAGCGGGCAACTCAGTGGCACGCGCGCTGGCAGTGTGGATCAAGCGCCTTACGTCTACCCGCTCATGACAGTGGCGCAATCGCATCGCTGGACGGCCGCCGAAATGCGTGCGGGCCATCCCAATATCAGTTTCGGTGTAGGTGTAGGCGTGGGTATCCACTGACCTCTCGCCCATGTCCGGACACGCCAATTCGCTCAAGGCGATCCTGTTGGCGCTGGGCGCCAACTTCGCCATTTTCATCGCCAAGCTGGCCGCTGCGGTGATAACCAGTTCGGGCGCGATGTTGGCCGAGGCCGTTCACTCGTTGGCCGATTGCGGTAACCAGCTGCTGCTGCTGCTGGGCATGCGTCAGTCGAAGCGGCCGCCGTCCGACGAATACCCCCTTGGCTGGGGACGGGCGCTGTATTTCTGGTCGTTCGTGGTGGCAGTGCTGCTGTTTGCCGTGGGCGGCCTGTTCTCCGTCTACGAAGGCGCACACAAGCTCGCGCATCCGGAGCCGCTGCGTTGGCCGTGGGTGGCGCTGGGAGTGCTGGCGTTTGGCATCGTGATGGAAAGCATCTCCATGCATGGCTGCCTGCGCGAGGTGAATCAGGCACGCGGCGAACAAAACCTGTGGCAGTGGTTTCGTGAAACGCGCTCCAGCGAGTTGCTGGTGATCTTCGGCGAAGATCTCGCCGCACTGCTCGGTTTATGCCTGGCTGCCGTGGCCATCGGCGCGGCCATGCTCACCGGCAACTTGCTGTTCGATGCGCTGGGCACCATTGCCATCGGCGTGCTGCTGATCGTCGTGGCGATCGCATTGGCCATCGAAGTGAAGGCCTTGCTGATCGGCCAGGGCGTGGAACCGCGCCGACGCGCGGAGCTGCTTGCCTTCCTGCACGGCCGGGCGGAGATTGCCGAAGTGCTCAACCTGATCACCTTGCAGATGGGGCCGGACGTGATGGTGGCGATCAAGGCGCGCATGGTGCCCACCCCCGATAATCTGAGCCTGATCGAGGCCATCAACACCGTCGAAAAGGCGATGAAGGCGCACTTCGCCGACGTGCGCTGGAGCTTTTTCGAGCCGGACGTAGCCGACTAGCGCCCATTCATGCTGCTTTGCGACAACTCGACGCAACCAATAGCGCTTTCCCGCCGCCAAATAGCCCGACCTGCTTGCCGCGCGTTCATGCTGCAACGCAAACAATACGGTAAAGTATGGGGATGATGATGACCGCTGCCCGCGACTTCGAGCCCCTCTCCCGGCACGCCCACCTGCCGCCGCGTAGCCGCGAGCGTTATTCGCCCTCGCCCGTCTGCGCTGCCCCACCCGGCGAGCGGGTGCATACCGCCGACGGTCGTGAGCTGATCCTGCGCAGCATCGAGCCGGGCGACGCAGCGGCCATCCAGCGCTGCTTCAAGCGGCTTCCGCCGGAGGATGTGCGCCGCCGCTTCATGCATGCCATGTCCGAGCTCCCCGCGCCCCTGGCGCAGCGCCTGTGCCGGATCGACCCCGAGGTGGAAGCAGCCTTCGTGCTGATCGATGAAACCGTGCAGCCGGCCGAACTGCGCGGCGTGGGGCGCATCTTCGTGGATATCGCCAGCAACACGGCCGAGTTCTCCGTGCTGGTGGAACGCGAATGGACACGCATCGGCCTGGGCGCCCTGCTGATGCAGCGCCTGGTGGACGAATGCCGCCGCCGCAACCTCAACGAAATCTGGGGCTATGTGCTGATGGAAAACCGCCCCATGCTGGCACTGTGCAAGGAACTGGGCTTCGCCGCCCAGATGGTTCCGGGCGAACCGGGCACCGCGCAGATCCGGCTTACGCTTTAGGGTCGCGCGCCGTAAAGCACGCCGCGTTGCCGTGTTGCGTGAGGATCAGGGCGCAGTACAGCACACTCTTCCGCCAGATGCGCCTTCAGATGGTCGAACACGCGCGCCTTGTCCGCCATGCCGCCCGGCGGACAAGGCAGCAGGTGGAGCAGCAGCATCGAGTCGTAGCGGCGATCGCCCAGCATCATTGCTGGCTGCATGACGAACAATCCACCACAGCCGACGCGCTAAACTTGCGCGCTCGCTGGGCGTCATACCCGCGCTTTCCCTCCGCACCCTTCCCATGCAGACAGTCAGTCACCCGCCCCTCCCCACCAGCCCCAAGCAACGCCGCTTCTGGACACCGCCACACGGCTCCGCGCGCGCCTTGCTGATTGCCGAGGCCGCAAGGTCGCATGAGGGCCTGCTGGTGGCGGTAACGCGCGATACGCAGCGCGCCCACGCGCTGGAGGACGAGCTGCGCCTTTTTGCAGGCACGTTGCCGGTGCTGCATTTTCCCGATTGGGAAACGCTGCCCTACGACGTCTTCAGTCCGCATCCGGATATCGTTTCCCAACGCGTCGCCACGCTCTATCAACTGCCCAGCGTGACGCGCGGCGTGCTGGTCGTGCCAGCCTCGACGCTCATGCAGCGCATCGCGCCACGCTCGCACATCACCGGTTCCGGGCTGATGCTGCACAAGGGCCAGAAGCTCGATCTGGCGACGGAACAACGGCGCCTGGAAGCCTGCGGCTATCGTCATGTACCGCAAGTGGCCGAGCCGGGCGACTTCGCCGTGCGCGGTGCGCTGATCGATATTTTCCCGATGGGCGCGAGCGCGCCTTATCGCGTGGAGCTGTTCGACGACGAAGTGGAATCGATCCGCAGTTTCGATCCGGAAACACAGCGCTCGCAGCAGCAGGTGGAAAAAGTGGAGCTGCTGCCGGCACGCGAATTTCCTGTGACCGACGACGCGGCCAAGGCATTTCGCAATCGCCTGCGCGAACGTTTCCCCATCGACGTGCGCCGCTGTCCGCTCTATCAGGACATGAAGGAAGCTGTCACGCCCGGCGGCATCGAGTATTACCTGCCGCTGTTTTTCGAGAACACCGCCACGCTGTTCGATTACCTCGCCGGTGATGCGCTATTCGTACTCGGCGAAGGCACGCACGAGGCGTCCGAACAATTCTGGGTACAGACGGCCGAACGTTACGATCAGCGCGCGCACGACATCGAGCGTCCTGTGCTGCCGCCAGCGGAGCTTTATCTTTCGCCCGAGCAGTTGCGCGAACAGCTCAACAAGCGCCTGCGCGTGGAAGTGGTCGATAGCAGTCATGAGCACGCCGTCGACGCCGGCACCCAACCCGCTCCGGAGCTGCCGCTCAATCGCAAGGGTGAAGAGCCTGGCACGTCGCTGCGCCATTTCGTGGAGGCGTATCCGGGCCGCATCCTGGTCGCCGCCGATTCGGCCGGCCGCCGCGAAGCCCTGCTCGAGCAATTGGCCGTGCCCGGCCTTCGTCCGGAAAACCTGGACAGCTGGCCCAGCTTTCTCAACGGGTCGAACAAGCTGGCGATCATCATCGCGCCGCTTGAGCAAGGCTTTGCACTGAAGAAACCCGCTATCACCGTGTTCACCGAACGCGAACTGTTCGGCGAGCGCGTACGCACCGAACGGAAGCGCCGGCGTGGCGCAGCGCGCGATCCCGAAGCGATTATTCGCGACCTCACGGAACTCTCCGTGGGTGCGCCAATCGTGCACGTCGACCATGGCGTAGGCCGTTATCAGGGTCTGGTGTCGATGGAGCTCGGCGGCTTGCAGGGCGAATTCCTCATCATCGAATACGCCAAGGGTGACAAACTCTACGTACCGGTGGCGCAGCTGGGCCTGGTCAGCCGTTATTCCGGCACTGCGCCGGAACTGGCGCCGCTGCACTCGCTGGGCGGCGATGCCTGGGAACGCGCACGCAAAAAAGCGGCCGAAAAAGTACGCGACGTGGCGGCCGAGCTCCTGGCGATTTACGCACAGCGGGAGGCCCGCGGCGGTGAATCCTTGCCGATCGATCGCCAGCTGGTCGAGGAATTTGGCAGTAATTTTCCGTTCGAGGAAACGCCCGATCAGGCGCGCGCCATCGATGCGGTACTCGGTGATCTGGCCGCACCGCGCGCGATGGATCGCGTGATTTGCGGCGACGTAGGTTTCGGCAAAACCGAGGTCGCCTTGCGCGCCGCATTCGCCGCCGCCACCGCCGGCAAACAAGTGGCACTGCTGGTTCCCACCACGCTGCTCGCACAACAGCATTACCGCAACTTCGCCGATCGCTTTGCGGACTGGCCCGTAAAAGTGGATGTGCTCTCGCGCTTTCGCTCCACCAAGGACGTGAACGAGGCGCTCAAGCGCCTGGCCGACGGGCAGATCGACGTGATCATCGGCACGCACAAGCTCCTGCAGCCTGATGTGAAGTTCAAGCAACTGGGCCTGGTGATCGTTGACGAAGAACAACGCTTCGGCGTGCGCCAGAAAGAACAGCTCAAGAAGCTGCGCGCCGAGGTAGATCTGCTGACCATGACCGCTACGCCGATTCCGCGCACGCTGAATATGGCGATGAGCGGTCTGCGCGATTTGTCCTTGATTGCTACGCCGCCCGCGCATCGCATGGCGGTGCGCACGTTCGTGTCCGCCTGGGAACCGGCATTGATTCGCGAAGCGTTCCAGCGCGAGCTGCAGCGTGGTGGCCAGGTGTATTTTCTGCACAATGAAGTGGAGAGCATCGAACGTACCGCGCGCGAAGCGCAGGAACTGTTCCCCGAGGCGCGCATCGGCATTGCGCACGGCCAGATGCCCGAGCGCGAACTGGAACAGGTGATGGCCGACTTCCATCGCCAGCGCTTCAATGTGCTGGTATGCACCACCATCATCGAAACCGGCATCGACATTCCCACTGCCAACACCATCATCATCAATCGCGCGGATCGGTTCGGCCTGGCACAGCTTCATCAATTGCGTGGCCGCGTCGGACGTTCGCATCATCGCGCTTACGCGTATCTGATCGTGCCGGACAGACGCTCCATCACCGCCGATGCGGAGAAGCGCCTGGAAGCGCTTGCGTCGCTGGAAGAGCTCGGCGCCGGCTTCACACTTGCCACGCACGACCTGGAAATTCGCGGGGCTGGCGAATTGCTGGGCGATGAGCAATCAGGGCAGATCCAGGAAATTGGGTTTGGTCTCTATACGGAATTGCTGGAACGCGCAGTGCGCGCCTTGAAATCCGGCCGCGTGCCGGACTTCGACTTGAGCTCCGAGCACGAAACCGAAGTGGAACTGCATCTGCCTGCGCTGATTCCCGACGATTATCTGCCGGATGTGCATGCGCGCCTGACGCTGTACAAGCGCATTGCCAGCGCGCGCGACGAAGAGGCATTGCGCGAATTGCAGGTGGAAATGATCGATCGCTTCGGCCTGCTTCCCGATGCCGTCAAGCACCTGTTCGCCGTTACCGGCTTGAAACTGGCCGCCACGCCGCTTGGCATCCGCAAGCTGGACTTGGGCGCCAATGGCGGCCGCATCACGTTTCGCGACAAGCCGGATGTCGACCCGATGGCCATTATTCGCCTGATTCAGAATTATCCGCGCGTGTATAAGCTGGACGGTCAGGACAAGCTGAAGATCAACCTGGAATTGCCGGGCTCCACAGAGCGCATTCGTGCGGCGCAGGATGTGCTTGGAAGGCTTGGGACGCGCAAGGCGGCCTAATGAACATCGAACTTCCCTCCCCTCCTACACGCAGGGGAGGGAGCGGTTACGCCGCACGCGTCAAATAGTGCAAGCTGAACATCCGCTCCGGATCAAACCACACGCGCTGCACTGCCAGTCCCGCAGCCGCGGCCAGCGCTGCAAAATCGGCCACTGAATACTTGCAGCTATATTCCACCAGCATGGCTTCATCCTTGCGGAAAGGAATCTGCAAACGCCCCACGCGCACATATTGTTCCCGCTGGCTGAGGATATGTGTTTCGATCCGGCCAGCCATAGCGTTGTAACGCGCGCGATGCCGGAAGCCGCCCAACTCGAAATTGCAACCCAACTCGCGATTCAGTCGCACCAGCAGGTTGAGGGTAAATTCGGCGGTGACGCCCGCTGCATCGTTGTAGGCCGCTTCGATGGTCGCGCGGTCTTTCTTCAAATCAGCACCCACCAGAATGCCGCCGTTGTCACCCATCTCGCTGCGCATTTTGCGTAACAACTGCGCGGCCTCGCGGTCTTCAAAATTGCCGATGGTGGACCCTGGAAAATACAGCACAGTGCGGCGCGGTGCGCGCGGCGGCACCGGCAAGCGCAGGGGACGCGTAAAATCGACCGCCAACGGCTGGATCGGAAGATGCGGAAAATGCGCCGCCATGCGCTCCATGCCCAGCCGTAGTGGCTCAATGGAGAGCTCCACCGGAACCCAGGCCACAGGCGTCGCCAAATGCTCCAGCAGGAGTCGCGTTTTGATGGCGTGGCCGCTGCCATATTCGACCAGGCGCACGTCGGGACCCAGCACCTGCGCGATATCGCCCGCATGCTCCTTCAACAGAGCAATTTCAGCACGCGTGAGGTAATACTCCGGCTGCTCGCAAATCTGCTCGAACAGTGCCGAACCACGTTCGTCATAAAATAGCCAGGATGGCAGGTGCTTGGGCTGCGCGCGCAAACCACGCTGCACCACTTGCAACAACACATTGTCAGGCGGACGTTGTTCGTCGCGCACTACATAAGCTTGTACATTCATCGGTCCTGTCCCAGGCGAATACCCGCGAACTGCCAACGGGCATGGGGCGGAAAGAAATTGCGGTAACTGGCGCGTATGTGATCGCGCGGCGTTGCGCATGAGCCGCCGCGTAAGACCCATTGGCCATTCATGAATTTGCCGTTGTATTCGCCCAGTGCACCGGGCAGCGGCTTAAAACCTGGATAGCTGACGTAAGGAGAGGCTGTCCACTCCCAGGCGTCGCCATACATTTGCAGCAGACCATCACCCGATGGCATCGCGATCGGATGGAGGCGAAGGTTGTCCTGGAAGTTGCCGTGCAGGGGCAATCGCGCCGCGGCGTCTTCCCACTCGGCTTCCGTCGGTAAACGCGCACCCGCCCAGCGTGCAAACGCATCGGCCTCGAAATAGCTGATGTGACACACCGGCGCGTGGGGATCCAGCGGTTGAATACCTGCGAGCGTGAACTCGCTCGTCAGGTCTTGCTGCCAATACAATGGCCGCTCCCATCCATCGCGCTGTACGCGTACCCAGCCATCGGAAAGCCAGAGTCCGGCATCGCGATAGCCACCGTCACGGATGAAAGCGAGGTATTCGTCATTCGTTACCAACCGGTTTGCCAGTGCATGCGAGGACAGCCATGTCGTGTGGCGCGGTGTTTCATTGTCGTAAGCAAAACCGTCGCCATGATGGCCGATATCCATCGGCCCCTGCCGCCCCGGCACGAAGCGCATCGGGGCGCTTCTGCTTTCGTTGGGCGATGACGCATGGTGATAGGCGGGTTGCAAGGGATTGCACCAGAACGCGTGCTTGATGTCGGTAAGCAATAATTCTTGATGTTGTTGTTCGTGTTGCAAGCCCAGTTCGATCCGGGCTGCGAGAGGTTGGTCAACGCCACGCACCAAAAGTTCACCGACGGCTTCGTCGATGCGCGAACGATAGTCGCGAATGTCATCGAGCGTGGGCCGCGTGAGCAACCCGCGTTTTGGACGCGCATGCATCGGCCCAACCGATTCGTAGTAGGAATTGAACAGGTAGTCCCATGCCGGATCGGCCGAGCGATAGGCTGGATCGCAGCCCAGCACAAATTGCTCGAAGAACCATGTGGTGTGCGCAAGATGCCATTTGCCGGGGCTGGCCTCCGGCATCGACTGCACTTGGAGATCTTCGCCGCTCAATCCCGCGCACAGCGCCAGTGTCTGGCGACGGATACGCATGAATCGCGTGACTGCATCTTCGGTATAGGGAGCGAATGCTGGGACATTCATAGCGCAGACTCGGTAACGGCGAACGTGCTGCGATACACCTTCAGAAGCGCGAAACAGCGGACGATCATACAGCCACCATGCCGCACGTGTTGTTCAAATAATGTGACAGGGTACCTGGGTTCTTTGTGGATGTCTTCGCCCTGCGCTGCACAATCGTGCACGCCGATTTTCTGACATCATGCCTCCCACGCAATGGCATCCTGACTCCCGCGCATGGGAAGGATCGGGCCACTGCATTGAACGCTCAACAAACAGCCGTGAGGTGACTTCCATGAAAGCCGTCATTTCTGCAGTGCTGACCCTTGCTCTGGCCGCCATGGCGGGGGCCTCGCTCGCGCAATCAGCGCCAATGCACAACACGCTTCCCTATAAGGATTGCATCCGCACCGATCTGATCAACGAATGGCATGTGGTCAATCCAAAAACCGTTATCGTTCGCACCGGCCCGCATCAACGCTATCTGGTCAAACTGCAAGGGAGCTGCGACAAATTGGGTATCGGCAACCCCGGCCTGCTGTTCGTCCCCAGCCAAGCGGACAAAGCGACGAGCGTATTTCGCATTTGCGGTGGCGTGGGTGAGAAAGTGCGTTCCAGGTATCAACCACCCTGCGCTATCGAATCGGTCGGCCTGATCGATGAAGCGACGTATGAGCACTACCGCGCCGGCTCCACGTATCACAGCATTACGACCCAGGCACCGTCCCACTGACGCAAAAAAGAGCCCGGCATGACCGGGCTCTTTATCCATGCTATTTGCTATTTCCGGCGATCAGTACGCCGGACCGACATAGCGGGTTTGGTAGGGATCCGTCGTCACGACCGTGGTGGTAACCACCGGCGGCGGTGCCGCTGAATAAACCACTGTACCCGGTGCATACACCACCGCCGGCGGCGGTGCGTAATACACCGGCGGGCCCGCTACCGCACCCGCCACAAGGCCGGCCACTGCGCCACCGACGATGGCGCCAGCGATCCAGCGGCCGCCACTCCAGTAACCGCCGCGATAGCAGCAACCACCGTGATAGTAACCACCGCCGTGATACCCGTGCCAGCCCGAACCACCCCAGGGATGCGCCGAGGCGCCCACGGGTAAAGCCGCTGCCGCAGCAAGCGCTAAGCCAATTGCAACGAACTTGCCGACACTACGTTTGACCATGACACACCTCCGTTTGCACGACGTGAATGGTCATCCTGGCGCGCTTAATCTGTACTGAAGGGTTTCATTTCTTAATACGTGCCGCATCCCAAGGATTTAGCGGGCCGTCAGCTGGACGCAACCGCAGTAGCCAGCAATCGTGAATGTTTGCGCGGCGCGAAAAATCAAACGGAATACTGCCCGCACCCCAGCTCTCGATAACCAGGCGCGAGTCAAGCGCCTGGCGATCAAGCGAGAAACGGCGGAAGTTGTTTGAGAACACGATCACACCGTCAGCCGTCAGCCGATTTGCGCATGCCAGCAACAGTGCAACATGGTCGCGTTGAACATCGAAATCGTCCGCACGCTTGGAGTTGGAAAACGTGGGCGGATCGACGTAGATCAGGCCGTAGCGCTCGTGCGTGCGCTGCAGAAAAGTCGTGGCATCGGCCTGGATCAGGCGATGTTTTTCGCCGGTGAATCCGTTCAGCGCAAGATTGCGCGACGCCCATTCCAGATACGTACCGGACAAATCCACGCTGGTGGTATCGCGCGCGCCGCCAGCCGCCGCATAGACAGTTGCGGTGGCGGTGTAGGCAAATAGATTGAGGAAGCGCTTTCCCGCGGCCAGCTCACGCAGCTTCGCCCGCACCAGACGGTGATCGAGAAAGAGGCCCGTATCCAGGTAATCGTGAAGATTGACCAGGAACGTCAAGCCGCCCTCTTCCACCTCGATGAATTCTCCGCGCTGGTCGAACTGACCGTATTTGGAACCACCCTTGCCGCGCTCGCGGGTCTTGATGGCGATGCGTGCACGCGGCATATCGAATACTTCGCCGGCCACCCGCGTTATTTCACGCATACGCGTGCGCGCCAGTTCCTGAGGCACATCGGCCGGTGCACGATATTCCTGGACGTGCAAATGCGCGGCATCCGATGTATCGACGTATACATCGATCGCCGCGGCGTATTCGGGAAGATCCTGGTCGTAAGCGCGCCACGCATGGATGCCTTCGCGCTCCAGCCGTTTGCGCAGGTGCTTTAGGTTTTTCTCCAGCCGGTTCTTCAGCATCTGCGCGCCGGGCGATAGCGGCGGCTTTTCGCGCGGCGTGTCGTCGCGTGGATGCAATTCGAAGATCAGCAGCACCGTTTCCAGCGCACCGTTGTAGAGCGTGTATTTCTTGTCGGTACGCAGCGTCGTGGCACGACCCAGTTCGGCATCACCCGCAAGTACCGCCGCACGCCAGCCGGTGAAATGATCGCGCAGCGTTTCGCCGAGGCTGCGATAAAGTGCGGGCATCCCTTCGCGCTCGCCCAGCCGTTCGCCATACGGCGGGTTGGTGATCACCAATCCCTGCGCAAAGCCAGATGGGGGCCGCACGTGTTGCATGTCATGGCGATCCAGCGTTAGAAACCCGGCCACGCCTGCTTCCTGTGCATTGCGTTTGGCCGTCTGAACCATGCGCGGGTCCGCATCGGAGCCGAAGAAACAACTGCGCAGCGCCGGCAGTCCGGCTTCCGCGCGCCGGTTCGCTTCAGCGAGCAAACTACGCCACAGGGCAATGTCGTGCTGTTTCCAGCCGAGGAATCCGTAGTAGGGGCGACGCAGGCCGGGGGCGACATCCGCTGCCATCAACGCGCCTTCGATCAGCAGGGTGCCTGAGCCGCACATGGGATCGAGCAACGCGCCACCTTGCGCGTATACGGCAGGCCACCCTGCGCGCAGCAGCATGGCGGCAGCGAGGTTTTCCTTGAGCGGCGCTTCGCCTTGCGTTTGGCGCCATCCACGGCGATGCAGGGGCGCCCCGGCCAGGTCGATCGACAGTGTGGCGCGATCGCGGCGCATGCGCAGGTTGATGCGCACGTCGGGCTCTTCCGTATCCACGTCGGGACGATTAAGACCGCGCTCCCGGAACTGATCGACCACGGCGTCTTTCACACGCTGTGCCAGGTATTGGCTATGCGTGAGCTTGCTCTGCGAGGTGTTGGCATCTACCGCAAGCGTTGCATGCGGGGCGAGGTGATCGGTCCACTCGATCGTTTGTACGCCGGCATAAAGCGCATCGTCCGAGGCGGCATCGAATTCCGCAATCGGCAACAGGATACGGCTCGCCAGGCGCGACCATAGACATGCGCGATAGGCGGTTTCCAGGCTGCCCGAAAAACGCACACCGGCAAGTGCCTCGTGCACGTCGGCGCCGCCCAGCGCGATCAGTTCGTCGCGCAGGAGATATTCGAGTCCTTTCGGACAGGTTGCAAAAAATGAATTCAAGCGCTTGCCGCCAACTGTTCCAGAAAAAGGCCGAAGTGGCGGCTGATGGCGTCAATGTGCGCGCCAAGGCGATGGTCGTCATCCAGGATCAGCAAGGGAAGCTGGCGTCGCCCGGCGAACTCGTAGACCTCATCCAGCGGACAGACCTCATCACCCCAGCCGTGAACCAATAGCGTGGGGACATCCAGGCGCACGTCGAAGGCCAGGTCGTTGCCGGGAATAAGCGCGGGCGTGGCAAGCAGGAACAAGCCCGCCACCGGCAATTCGAGCGACGCCAGCCCGGAAACGAACGCCCCCATGCTGGAACCCACCAGCACCGGCGGTGCGCTGCACGCGGCCATGCGCTCGTGCAACCGGGCGATGCGTGGCGCCACGGAGGCGGCGTGGCCCAGTTTGTCGTCCTCGCGAAAATCAGGCCGCTCTGTGCTCCATCCCATCGATTGGGCAAGCTCTGCCAGCACGCTGACCTTGGTAGCGTCGGGTCCTGAGTCCGAACCGTGGGAAAGAATGACGTGTCCAGGCATGGGAGGCTCCATGGAATGCCGGCGGGGTGTGCATGATAGCCCGCCTGGAGCACGGCACGCCGTGCACTGCCACGCTCCTCTTGGTTCAGCGCACTTGCGCGTGCAAGACTGCCCGCCATGCCGATGCTGACCATCCACGACCAGCCGCTGCCCTATGTAAGCCGCCTGCCGGAACGACCCGCCAGCGCGGTAGCGCTGGTGGTGATCCACTGTACCGAACTGCCAGATCTGGCCACCGCGCGGGAATACGGCGAACGCGTGCTGTACGAAAGCGGTGCCGGCAACAGCGGCCACTATTACATCGACCGCGACGGCTCGATATACCGCTATGTACCCGGCACCCGGGTCGCCAATCACGTGCGCGGCTACAACCCGGCCTCGATCGGTATCGAACTGGTGAACCGCGGGCGTTACCCGAACTGGTTCGACACGCGCCAGCAGACCATGACCGAACCGTATACGGCGGCGCAAATTGCAGCGCTGCGCGCGCTGCTGGCGCAGTTGCGCACGCAATACCCGAACCTGCACGAGATCGCAGGTCACGAAGATCTGGACACGGCCCGCGTGCCGGCCAGCGACGACCCGCATCGGCAAGTGCAGCGCAAGCTCGATCCTGGCCCGTTATTCCCGTGGGACGAGGTGCTGGCTGGCAGCGGCCTGCGCCGGATCGGCTCGCAGCGCTGAGGGCAAGCGGATTAGCCCGCTATAATCGTCGGTCATTTGCGCACCAGGGGTTAGTCGTATGCCGGACGAACATGTCAAGGAACTGGTCGAGCTGTTGCAGCTCGAACGGCTGGAAGACAACCTCTTCCGGGGCCAGAGCCGTGATATCGGCACGCGCTATGTCTTCGGCGGCCAGGTGCTTGGCCAGGCGCTGGCCGCGGCCCAGCAGACGGTAGACCCTTCCCGCGAGGCCCATTCGCTGCACGCCTATTTCCTGCGCGCCGGCGACATCGACGCGCCCATCGTCTACAGCGTGGAACGCGCGCGCGATGGCGGCTCGTTCTCCTCCCGCCGGGTGGTGGCGATCCAGCACGGGCAACCCATTCTCAATGGGGCGATTTCGTTCCAGGTTCCGGAGAAGGGCTTCGAGCACCAGTCCGGCATGCCTGAGGTTCCCGAGCCGGAAGACGTGGAACCCATGCACCGCGTGCCCCAGGACGACCTCGCCCGCCTGCCTGTGAAGCTGCAGCGCTGGCTGGGCATCGACGGGCCGTTCGAATTCCGCCAGGTGTGGCCGCGCAATGAATTGCACCCGGCCAAACGGCCGCCGATCCAGCACATCTGGTTCCGGCTCACCTCGCCCATCAACGACTCGGCCATCCTGCACCGGGCCATGCTGGCATACGCATCGGATTTCCACCTGATCGGCACGGCCACCTTGCCTCACGGCATTTCCTACCTCACCCCCCAGCTTCAAATGGCCAGTCTCGATCATGCGCTGTGGTTCCACCGGCCGTTCCGGGTGGACGAGTGGCTGCTGTACTCCTTCGACAGCCCTACGGCACAGGGCGCGCGCGGGCTGGCACGCGGGCAGATCTTTACTCGCGACGGCCGTCTGGTGGCCTCCACGGCCCAGGAAGGGTTGATCCGGCTGCGTGCCGAGTAAACTTGCCGCATGCGCCTGCTCTACACCTCTCCCCGTCAGGAAAACATCGATCGCGTGGCGGCCTTCATGGCCGAAAACGGGGTCGAAACCACCATCACCAATCGCTCCAACTGGAACAAACCCAGCTATCAGCGCTTCAGCTACTCCCAACGCAGCGAGAACCGGGACGCCTGGCCGCAGGTCTGGGTAAGCCGGGCTGACGATTTCACCAAGGCGCGCGAACTTCTGCGCACGCTGGGCATCGAGCCGGAAGTCCGCTTTGCCGAGGAGCTGCGGGTTTCGCGCGATCCGGTGGCGTCCGTGTACGCGCGCCGTGAACACACCGTCACGAGGGTGCGGCGCATCGTGATGCTGGCGATCCTGGGCGTTTTCATGGTGTTGGCGCTACGTTATCTGCACGTTCTGTAACAAAGCCGCGTGAAGGCTTTTACGCTTGCCACAGTGCCCCGTGGCGGTCATAGAATCCCCTCATGCGCTCTGACCACGTCCGCCTGTTCCAGACCTTGCCGCACGCCTGCGGTTATTACCCGGGACGTACCGCGCAAAATCTGGTGATCGATCCGGCTGCCCCGCAGCTGGACCGGCTCTATGGCGCGGCGCTGGATCATGGTTTTCGACGCGCGGGTGGGCACCTGTATTTTCCGCATTGCCCAAACTGCCATGCGTGCACGCCCTGCCGCATCGACGTAGCCCATTTCAAGCCGGACCGTTCACAACGCCGCTGCCTGAAACGCAATAAGGATCTGATCGTTCGCGAATGCATGGCCGGCTATAACAGCGAGCGCCATGCGTTGTATTCCCGCTATCTGCGCACGCGCCATCCCGGCGGCGGCATGGATGAGGCGGAGGCCAGCGATTTTCGGCGTTTCCTCACTGCGCCATGGAGCCCCACATTGTTCCTGGAGCTGCACCTGGGCGAGCGTCTGCTCGGCGTGGCGGTTACGGACGTATGCATGACCGGCATTTCGGCCGTCTATACGTTTTACGACCCGGACGAAGAAGATCGCAGCCTGGGCACGTTCGCCATTCTGCAACAGGTGGAACTAGCAAAGCGGCGCGGCATTCCGTGGGTCTACCTGGGCTTCTGGATCGACGGCCATCCGAAGATGGACTACAAGCGACGCTTCCAGCCCCTGCAGGTTCGCACGGCTGAAGGCTGGGTGGATTTGAAGCGGGATTGAGTAGCCTTGATCCACTGCACTGATGCGCTCGTCATTCCGGCGCAGGCCCGAATGACGGTGGAACATGTTCAAACGTTCTCCGCAACCTTTTCCGGATACGGAAACAGTTTGATCAACGGCACCGAAATCCCATCCTCACCCATCACGCGGCAATGCGTGCGATCAAGTTCACGTGGATCATCCACGCCGCAACTATGCGCAATGATGCCGACCTCGTGCATGACATTGTGCGCGTAATGGGCCACGCGCTCGCTCTTGTCCGTCACCACCAGACCGCGCTGCAATCGTGGATTCTGCGTGGTGATACCCGTGGGACAGGTGTTGCGGTTGCACTGCAGCGACTGAATGCACCCCAGCGCCAGCATGAAGCCGCGCGCTGAATTGACGAAATCCGCGCCCATCGACAACGCCCACGCCACGTCATAGGCGGCAATGCATTTACCCGAACAGATCACTTTGACGCGCTCGCGCAGGCCTCGCACGATCAACGTATTGACCAGCGCCGGCAATGCTTCGCGCAACGGCAGCCCAACACCTTCCATCAACGTTTGCGGCGCCGCGCCGGTGCCACCCTCGGAGCCATCGACGATGATGAAATCCGGCGCGCTCTCGATGCCGCGCTTGCTCACTTCGTCGCACAGCTGCTCGATCCATTGCATGTCGCCGAACACGGCTTTGAAGCCGGTAGGCTTACCGGTGAGATCGCGAATGTGGTTCACCGCATCCATCAACTGCGACACGTTGGCGATATCCAGATGGCGGTTGGGGCTTTGCGAATCCTGCCCTGCCGGAATGCCGCGAATCGCCGCGATCTCCGGCGTCACTTTCGCCGCCGGCAACAAACCGCCCATGCCAGGCTTGGCACCCTGCCCCAACTTGATGCTGACCATTTTGACTTGCTTGTGCGCGCAAATGGCTAGCAGTTTCTGGTCGTCCAGCTTGCCGTCGGGCGTACGTACGCCGTATTTCGCGGTGCCGATTTCGAACACGATATCGCAACCGCCTTCAAGGTGATACGGCGACAATCCGCCTTCGCCCGTATCCATCCATATGCCCGCTTTAGCCGCCCCGATCGACAGCGCACGCACGGCCGGCGCGGAGAGCGCGCCAAAACTCATCGCGGAAATATTGAAAAACGCCGCATGATCGTAAGGCTCGCGCGCATACGGACCGATGCGCACGGGGCTGGGTTCGACATGCGTGTCGCCCAGCGCCGGAAACGCGGCGTTGACGAAGAACGGTACACCTTCGGCATGCAGATCGCGCGTGGAGCCGAACGCATTGGTGTTTTCGGAATTCTTCGCCGCGCGATACACCCACATGCGCTGGGCGCGGTTGAACGGCAGTTCCTCGCGATCGCTGGAATACAGGTATTGGCGGAAGAATTCGCCCAGGTGCAAGAACCAATAACGGAAGTGCCCGATCACCGGATAGTTGCGCAACACCGAGTTGTGCGTCTGATTGCGATCAGTGACCCATACCACCATCACAAACAGCACGGCGAACACCAACAGCATCACGAACAGCAATGCGAAGGTTTCCACCAGCACGACCAGCCAATGCGCGAAGCCTGAGGGTTCCATCATCGCTCTCCATTCGGGTTTTCTCCTCTCCCGCAGGGAGAGGGTGCACATCAGCGCATTCTACAACTCGATGCGCAGCGCCTCCGCGGCACGAATCGCCTTGGCTTTCGCCGCCTCGATGTCGTTATCGCGCGCCAAGGTGACCGCCATGCGTCGGCGGCCTTTCACTTCGGGCTTGCCGAAGATGCGCAGTTGCGTATCGGGTTCTGCCAGGGCCTGAGCAACACCGTGATAGCGCGGTGCGCGCCCGTCGCCCTCCACCAATACGGCACAGGACGCCGAAGGCCCCTGTTGAACAATGGAAGGAACGGGCAGCCCAAGAATCGCACGCGCATGCAGCGCGAATTCGGACAGATCCTGCGAAATCAACGTGACCAGCCCGGTGTCGTGCGGACGCGGACTGACCTCGGAAAAGATCACGCGGTCGCCCCTTACGAAGAATTCCACGCCGAACACCCCCCAACCGCCCAGCGCAGCCGTAATGACCTGGGCCTGGCGCTGCGCCTCTGCCAAGGCGACCGCACTCATGGGCTGCGGCTGCCAGGATTCGCGGTAATCCCCGTCTTCCTGGCGATGCCCGATGGGCGCGCAAAAAGAGGTGCCCTGCTTATGTTGCACAGTAAGCAGGGTGATTTCGTAATCGAAAGGCACGAAGCCCTCGATGATCACCCGCCCCTTGCCAGCCCGGCCACCGGATTGGGCGTAATCCCAGGCATCGCTCAACTCACTCGCATCTCGCACGATGCTCTGCCCTTTGCCCGAAGAGCTCATCACCGGCTTGATCACGAAGGGATAGCCGATGATCGCGACGGCATCGTTATAGTCGGCCTCGGTATCACAGAACCGGTAGGGCGAGGTCGGCAGCCCTAACTCCTCGGCAGCCAACCGGCGAATGCCCTCGCGATTCATCGTAAGCCACGTGGCGCGGGCGGTAGGAACCACCTTTAAGCCTTCTTTTTCCAGCTCCAGCAAGGTCGGCGTGTGGATGGCCTCGATTTCCGGCACGACCAGATCGGGCTGCTCCTGGGCAATCAGGACGCGCAAGGCGTTGCCGTCCAGCATGTCGACCACATGGCTGCGATGCGCCACCTGCATCGCCGGCGCATCCGCGTAGCGATCCACGGCGACCACTTCCACGGCGTAGCGCTGGAGTTCGATGGCCACTTCCTTGCCAAGCTCGCCGGCTCCGAGCAACAACACCTTCAGGGCATGGGCGGAATTAGGCGTGCCAAAGGCTTTCATCAGAGCGTCCCAAAAGCGCCATTGTACTTGCCGCAGTGCAGATTGACGCCGGGCTAAAGCAGGTATTCACTAGCTTTAACTCCGTTCCCCACGGATCGATTATGCGCAGCAGGATTGCCCCGCTTTTGCTGGTGCCGATGTTGTGCGTTGCCTGCGGCCCTGCCATGGCCGCCGCGGTGGATGCCGCGTCCACTGATCCGACTACCATCTGGATGACCGTGCTGCTCAATGGCCGCAAGATCGGTCACGAGGAAATCCAGCGCGCTCAAGTCGGCAACACCATCGTCACCACGCAAACGCTGGTGATGGATGTCGAGCGCAACCATAAAGTGGCGCCTTATACAAACATCAGCCATAGCGTCGAAACGCCCGACGGTCAACCGCTCAGCTTCAGCATGAGCACCGTGATGTCTGCCACGCAGACGTCGGTGGAAGGCACACGATTGCCCGACGGAAGCCTGGAGCTGGTCAACAACGTGGGCGGCAGTGAGCGCCGTTCAGTGACCGAATGGCCCGCCGGCGCGTTGCTGGTGGAAGGTCAACGCCAGGCCATGCGGGCGGCGATTGGCCATCCCGGCATGCATTACACGCTGCAGGTATACAACCAGGCGAGCCAGCAACCGATGACGCTGAATGTAGAGGTCATCGGCAACGAGCGCGTGCAATTTCCTGATCACGCCGAAACCTTGAGTCACCAGCGCGAAACGCTGCAACGCCCCGGCAGCACCCAATCGGTCGACCTTTGGCTGGACGCCGACGGAAACATCCGCAAGGGCTCACTCTCCCTGCTCGGCACATCGATGGACATGCTCGCCTGCAGCCAGGCTTGCGCCAACTTGCCGGACGAAAGCCTGAACATGATGGATTCGGCCACGGTGGATTCACCGCGCCTGATCACATCGGAGATGCTCGGCGATTTCCTAAGCTATCGCGTACGCATCACCAACAAGAACATCACCAAGCCGTTCATCGATACGGATGAACAGTCGGTTGCCAAGCTTGCCGATGGCGAATGGCAGATCAACGTTTATCGCAGCCTGCTCGACGACCAAAGCCCGCCCACGCCGGCCGACACGCGACCGAATGCATGGTTGCAATCGGACGCACCGGAAATTCGGCAGCTTGCGACGCTCGCCGCGGGCGATGCGCAAAGCGCGAGCCACATCATGGGCAACCTCAATACGTTTGTCGGTCGCTACCTTTCCAAGCGGGGCTTGGATATCGGCTACGCCTCGGCACTGGAAGTGGCGCGGGATCGGCGTGGCGACTGTGTCGAATCGGCGGTGTTGCTAGCGGCCATGGCCCGGGCGGAGAACATCCCCGCACGTGTCGTCGTGGGCATGCTCTATACCGACCGCTACGACAACAAGGACCGCGTGTTCATACCGCACGCCTGGGTGACCGCATGGGTAGGACACCGTTGGCGCAGCTTCGACCCCGGTGTCGCGCATTTCGACAGCGGCCATATTGCGCTGGACATCGGCGACGGCAACCCATGGCACTTCTTCAAGGCCGCGGATGAATTTGGCAGCATCCAGATCGATGCCGTGCACACCTTCGCCGAGATGTACAACGCTTCGCCCGGCGGCGGCGCCCCCACCGGGCAAGCCGGGGCATCCGGCGCCTCGAAATAACCCTCTTTCGGTCCTAGCTTGCTCCAGCTTGGCACAGCCTTGTTGCGCTAGATATCATTTTGATATCTAATTGCCGCCACTGGAGGGCTTTGCCATGAATGAACGTACTGCGTTTTCGATTGCCGGGATTCCATTCATCTTTGTTTGCCTCGTGCTCGCATTCGCGGGCGCGTGGTGCTATCTGAGCGCCGCCAGCGGCGCCGAACCAAGCGGGATCGTTGCCGTGGGCCTCGTCATCCATGCATTGACGATCTTGTTCCTCAAAGGCTTCTTTCAGGTCGCACCGAACGAAGGACAGGTCATGCAACTGTTCGGCAAGTACGCCGGCAGCGTGCGGCTGGAAGGCCTGCGCTGGACCAACCCCTTTTACTCCCGGCAGCGCCTGTCCCTGCGCGTACGCAACTTCGAAAGCGGCAAGCTGAAGGTCAACGACAGCAACGGCAATCCGATCGAAATTGCCGCCGTGATCGTATGGCAGGTCATCGACACCGCCGAGGCCGTTTTCTGCGTGGACAACTACGAAAACTACGTGACCATCCAAAGCGAATCGGCGCTACGCCAGATGGCGCAAAGCTATCCGTATGACAGTAACGATGATGGCAAGCCGTCCCTGCGCAGCCACGGTGATGACATCAACAACCATCTGCGCGATGAAATCCAGGCACGGCTGGGAAAAGCCGGCGTACAGGTGACGGAAGCGCGCATCAGCCATCTTGCCTATGCCCAGGAAATCGCCCAGGCGATGCTGCAACGACAACAAGCCAGCGCGATTGTCGCGGCACGCGAGCGCATCGTGCAGGGTGCGGTCGGCATCGTCGCCATGGCGCTGGAAAAATTGCGCAGCCAGGGTGTCGTCGATCTCGACGAAGAGCGCAAAGCGGCGATGGTGAGCAATCTGCTGGTCGTGCTATGCGGGGAGCATGCAACGCAGCCGGTGATCAATACCGGCACGCTCTACAGCTAATCGCGTTATGTCGGCAGAAAAAAAAGCCTATCCGCTTCGCATCAGCGCTACTGTGCTGGAAGCCATGCAACGCTGGGCCGACGACGAGCTGCGCAGTGTCAACGCACAGATCGAATATGTATTGCGTCATGCACTGCAAGAAAGCGGACGGCTCAAGCCGACCAAAGTCAAACCCATGGCGGACGACGTACCGCGCTGATGCATCTGTCATGGATCAGCGCGTCGCGCACACAGGCCTACACCGAGGGCCACCCATCCGACCATGAATGCCACGCCGCCGAACGGCGTGATGATGCCCGCCCATCGCGGTGCGCCAAGCGCCAGCGCATACAGGCTCCCGCTAAACATGACGATTCCCACTAGGAACGCCAGCACGGCAACGCGACGCCCTTTGCCATGCGCGCATGCGACCGTGATGGCCAGGGCCAGTGCATGCCAGACGTGGTAGTCCACGGCGGTATGCCAAAGCGTGTAGTGCATCGCATCCAACACGCCTTTGAGCGCATGCGCACCGAAGGCGCCCAATAGCACGGCGCTTGCGCCAGCGGCGCCGACCAGTAGACCTTCATGGATTCGGGCAAGTTGTCGCATCGGGTGGTTTCCGTGGGTGCGAAAAGGGCTGGGCGCGTATCGCGTGGCGTATGCTGAGCAGGTTCAACCGCCCGGGATTCTTGCATGAAGCTCTCGCGTTTCGCCCGCCTTGTGTGTCTATCGGCCATGCTCATTGCCGGCCTCTTGCTCGCCGGCTGTCAGCGGCAAGAGCAAGCCATGCCGTGGGAGCTCACCGATATTTCCGGGCACATGCCCGATCTCGCCTTCCACCTTACCGACGATCAGGGCAAGGCGGTCAGTGCCGCCGACTATCGCGGCAAGGTCACGTTGCTTTATTTCGGTTACACCCACTGTCCGGATGTATGCCCTTTGACGCTCGCCCATCTGCATGTGGTCTTGCAGCGGCTAGGCCCGCTTGCCGATGATGTGCGCATCCTGTTCGTGAGCGTGGATCCGGCACGCGACACGACCGAGGTCTTGCATCAGTACGTGACCGCGTTCGATCCCCACGCAGTGGGCTTGACGGGCTCGCCGTCCGACATCGAAGCCCTGACCAAACGCTACCGCGCCGCTTTCACGCGCGAACCCAACAAAGGGGGCGGTGGTTACGATGTCAGCCATAGCTCCGGCATCTACATTTTCGATGCCACCGGTAAAGCCCGCCTGCTGGCGACGCCCAGCGATTCGCAGGACAAGCTGGTGCACGATCTGCATCTATTGCTGAGTCCGGCAGGTGCAACGTGAAACGCATCGTGTTTCTGCTCGTCGGCGCGCTCCTCCCGCTCGGCGTGCAGGCAGCGCAAGCCGATCACATCAAGGCCAGCCATGCGTGGATTCGGCTGCTGCCGGCCAACTTGCCAGCCGGCGGCTACGTCACGCTGGACAACGAGAGTGCTTCGGCCGCAACGCTCGTTTCCGCGCATAGCGCCACGTACGCCTCCGCCATGCTTCATCAGAGCACACAGGACCCGTCGGGCAACAGCACCATGCGCATGGTCGAGCGGGTAAGCATCCCTGCTCACGGCCGGCTTGCATTGGCGCCGTCTGGATACCATTTGATGCTGGAGCAAGCCACCCATGCGCTAAAACCAGGCGACATGGTCGCCATCACCCTGGATTTCGCGGACGGCAGCCACCTGCCCGTTTCATTCCTGGTTCGCCCGGCCAACACATCCCCATAGGTTCACCGACGTCATGCGTGTTTTTGCGGTTTCCGACTTGCATTTGGATTACGCCGCAAACCATGAGTGGCTCGAACAGTTGCCACGGCATGAATACAACGACGACGTGCTGATACTCGCCGGCGACGTCTCCGATCGCCTGTCGCGGCTCGATCATGCGTTCAAGCTCGTCGCGCGATGTTTTTCCACCGTGCTTTACGTACCCGGCAATCATGATCTGTGGGTGCACCGTGAGCCAATGCAGAACTCGTTCGAGAAACTCGATGCCGTGCTGGCCGCGGCGCACGAACACGGCATCCGCACCGATGTCTTTCGCAACGATGAGCTCGTCATCATGCCGTTGCTCGGCTGGTATGACTATTCCTTCGGCGCGGCGGACGACTATCTCAAAACCGCCTGGGCCGACTACCGTGCATGCCGCTGGCCGGGGTACGACGACGCAGCCCTGACGCGTTTTTTCACCGATAGCAACCCCGTGCACTCGCCAATGCTGACAGGCGCACAACGCATCATCAGCTTCTCGCACTTTCTGCCGCGCATCGATCTGATGCCCGAGCGCATTCCCGACAAACACAGAAAAATCTACCCCGTGCTCGGCACCACCGCGTTGGAGACGCAGCTTCGTGCAGCGGGCTCAACCACGCACGTTTACGGACACAGCCACGTGAACAGGCGCGTGACGATGGACGGCGTCACCTATATCAACAATGCCCTCGGTTACCCGAACGAAGCGCACTTCACTGGGCGGCAACTCGTGCAGGTTTACTGATGCACTACACTCGATCTTTGAAAGCAAACTTCTTCTTCAGATCCCCCAAAAAAACTTTACCGACTCCTTAAATATTAGCATTACAAAGAGCATGACTTTTTTTAATTTCCACAATAATGATTCCAAGCTGCTGTAGCTGCTAAATCCCAGAACACACCAGCCGACAGCATGTATAGATTTGTTAATGCATCAGACTTAATCTTTCGAAGAAAACCTTCTCAGTTGCCGCACCCCTCACATAATATTATGTGGAATTCCTCAGGAATAGTCCCGTTGGAATAGACAAAGGCAGAGTTTGTGAAGCCCGTAACTCTTCCTGAGCGAAAAGATACTTTAATTACACGCGGTGACAACCATTTAATAGACAGCCCGTCAAAATCGTAACCATTCAAAAAGCATTGGACTTTTTTATCAGGAAAAATCTTATTATCGGAATTAGCTACACAAACATCTATGTTTTGACTTCCTGAATAGTTAATTTCTTGAACGCGAACGTCAACCTTAAAAGGACCGTTCTTTATTTCGGTCATATGTTCCTCAGCAATCCTATTGCAAGATTGCAAGAGGATCATCAGAAGACACGCTATGCAAATCAATATACGTTGCATGCTGCACTGTACCCTGCTGGAACTTGTCGTGTCGCGCTAGCATCCATCCAAAATGGGCCGCCAGTATCTCTATGCCCGGCCCAGAGTGCGTATCCTCCGGCCACCATTTCCGTTACGAATAATGGCACTCCAATATTCGCTGCAACTGCAGCGTATGCGAAATTCCCGGCATCTCCAAGGAAAGCAGCATTTCCCTGACCTCGGAACATGATCTTGAAGTTAGTCTGCGAATACACTATAGAAGGCACAGATAACGGGCTGTATCCTCGCGTCTGACTCATTGATGGTCCATATGGAGTTGAAGTAATTTGGGCTGCGTCATTGATAGTATGCGAGAGAGCTGTGACCCGGTCTCCTACGGTGGAGCCGTCCGGAAGGACCGTGCCGCACGAAATTTGGTTCGGCATCCTATAAGCCGTCACATACTGCGGATTCAAACTGAATCCAAAGAATTCTTGCCGTTCTATGTCTGGCGGTCTATTCGCCGTCACATTCACCGGGTCCTCCGTCGGGATGCTCCCGCCGCCTCCTTCCCCGGGCCCACCTATGGCCCCTCCCCGGTTGCTATCTCGCGGGCCGCCGCTTCCTATGGAGCCTGGATTGTCTCCGCAATATCCAATACCTGCAGCAACACCATTCACAAAGCCTTGGCAGTAGTCCAATCCCGTTGGATCAGTAAGGTTCATTGGATTGTTGGCGGCATACGCATACCGATTGAAGTTGAACATATCTCCGGTTCTTGCCGCGATCGGATCGACCGAGATAAATCGTCCTAGATCCGCATCGTAGTAACGCGCTTGCATATAAGTCAGCCCCGTAAGCGGGTCCTCGTATTGGCCGATGAAGCCCGGTGCTTCGGCTTTGTTGCCATTGTCTGCCGCAGCACCGTACGCCTTGTAATCAGTCTTCGCCACCACGTTGGCATTCGCGTCGGTCATGATGACATTGCTGCCCAGGCGATCGGTGTGGATGTAGTACACCGAGTCGCTCACGGCGGGAGCCGCCGGCACCGTGTATTGCCCTGATCCCTGCAGTAAGACATAGCCGCCCTCGGGAACAGCTAGCGTTTGGGCATAGACGTACAGCCGTTGGCCACCGTATTGCTGGCGCACGGCAATGCTCAAACCGATGACGAAACGATTGTTTGGATTCTGGTTGCGGCAGGTATCTTCAACGGCTTGCTCGCTGGGTTGATCGACCTGATAGATGCCCAGCTCTGTACCGCCCTGCCCAGCTTCGCCGCCTACGTAGAGCTTGAGTTGCGGCGAGTACCGATGCAAAACGTAGCCTTGCCAGCAGGCCCAGCCACGCAGCGTTATCGCGCCGGTGCCGTCGCCGACGACTCCATCCACGTTACCGAGCGTTGCATAGGTTTGTGCGCAGGCGGGCCGAATGCTCCAGACGCATAACGCCAGCACCAATGCACACAACCCTTTCTTTGACATCCGCACGATGCGCACTCCCCTCCCTGGTGACGTCATGGCTTACCTGCCTGATCAACGCGTTCCGCCCCGCCCCTCCGGGTGGACTGCATCGCGGGGCCGCCGCCTCCGGGACCGCCTGCCAGATGCATGGAAAACGGTCCCCAATGATTCCAATTGGAGCAGCCGACGTCGTTGCAGGCGCGCACGCTGACGTAATAGGTACCGGCTTGGTTGATACCTACCGATTGGCGGATATCGGTGGTGGTGTAGAGCACGCTTGGCTCGGCGATGGTGATTTCATACCGGCTTGCGCGCGCTACCGGGTCCCACTCCACCACCACATTGGCGGGAAATTTGGCGACGGGCCAGTCGTAGGGCGGTGGCGGGGTGGTGAATGCCGGGCTGGCCGGTGGTGCTGGCGGCGGATCGGGCGGCAGCACGTCTACCTGTACGGTGTCGGACGGCGCACTCCAACCGCGATCGCCGTACTCGCTCTTGGCTAACACGCGGTAACGATAGAAGCCATTCGCGTTACCCGGCAGTTGAACCGCATTACCCGTGATGTCGCTGGCGACGCGACGCGAAACGGGTATCAAACTGTCGCCGCTGAGTTCGTCGATGTCGTAACGGGTTGCACCGACCGTTGGATCCCAACGGATGGTGTATGCGCCACGCTGAACGCCGGACGGTATACGTATGGCCGATATGGCGGCGGGCGTGACGCCCATCGGACTGGAGACCACCCAACCGCCGCACGTACTTGAACACGTGCGCACCTGGTACAGGTAGGTACCGCCTTGGTGGCCAGCAAGGTTGGTACTGGGTTGGGCGCCGCGGTAGATGGTGTTCCACGCGCCGCCGTTGTACTGCTCCTGCAGTTCGTAGGCCGTGGCGCCATCGGAGCTGCCCCAGGCTACGGTGTAATCACCATTGGAGGGGCTGGCCGGTACGAAGCTGATGGCTCCCGGCAAGTCATGCTTGCGCGTGGTGGCCTGCGCGACGAGCATGCTTCCGAGATAGATGTAGTCGGTTTCGCTGGAGGCGACATCGTTGTCGCGCTCCAACATCAACTGTCCGGTCTGGTTGCTGTAGACATAGTAGGTCTTGTTACCACCCACCCCCAAGCGTGTTTTGAGCACGCGCCGTCCGAAGGCGTCATAGACGTAGCTTTCGCGTCCGCTGACTTCGGTGAGACGGTTGGCGAAGTCGAAGGTGAGCGGCGTGGCGTCGCGCTGGATGGTGTTGCCGCGGTTGTCGTAGACAAACTGGTGAGGATGGCCGTCCGAACCGACAGCGCTGCTGAGCCGGTTGAAGGGGTCGTACAGATAGTCGCGCTGCAGGCCGGTGTCTGCGGTGATGTGGCGCAGGTTGTTGAGGGGATCGTAGTTGTAGGTTTCGCTATTGGCCGCGCCGGGCAAAGTGGCATGGGTCAGGCGGTCGAGGGTGTCGTACTGGAAGGCACGTTGGCTGCCAACACCTTGCAGCAGGTCGTTGGCTTGGGTGAGATTACCGTTTTTGTCGTAGCTGAAGTCCTGACTGAAGAGCAGGCTGCCGTTGGGTAGCACATAGCTCAGATTGTTGGGCAGTTGACGTGCGTTCTGGTCGGTGACGTATTCGATGCCGTTGCCGTATTTGAAATACTCCAGTTCGCCACTGGGCAGATAACGGGCGGCGCTGGCGAAGCTGCCCGCCTGCGTGGGACGGCCCCAGGCATCGGGAGCATAGGCAATGACGCGGCCGTCGGGATAGGTGGTGCTGGCCAGGCTGCCGTTGGCGTCGTAGGTGTATTGGAGCGTGTAGGGCAGCCCATCGACCATGAGCGTTTCGCTGGCGGGCAGCCCGAGCTTGTTGTAAGCGTAGATCCAACGACTCAGGCCCGTATCCGCGCTGGTAATGTGCCCCATCGCGTCATAGGTGAATTGGGACGGGAGCGTGCCTGCGGGATAGGCTACGCTAAGCACGCGATTCATAGCATCGTAACCACGCTGCGTTTTAGCGCCGTCGGCCACTTGCTCGCGACCGCAGCCAGCAGCGTTGATCGACAGACCTTGCGCGCTCCAGATGACGCGACTGCCGGCGTCGTAATCGACCACGGTGCTGCCGGTTTCCGGCTCGATGGTGCGACACAGGCGTTTGTGCTCGTCGTACACGTAACTGCGCGTGAGCGATACCGATGCGTTTTGATAAAGGCCCGATTGAACGAGGCTCAGCGGCAGGCCATAGGTATCGCGCGCGATGGTTTGAGTGATGCCTTCAGGCGCTTGCACCTGCAGCACAGTGCTCGTGCTCGGAGCGCCCAGTACCTGATAGCTGGTAGTGGTGATGGCGCCCTTGGGGTCGGTCAGTTGCGTGCGCGCGCCGTTCAAGTAAGCAAGCGTGGTGGTGAGTACGCCTTGTTCGGAATCCTGATGACTGGCAGTGAGACGGTCAAGGGCATCATAGTCGACACGAACGCCTTGGTTGAGTTGCGCGGTGTTGGCACTGATGCTTGATGGGTAAGAGGTAAATAGTGGGCGATCACGCCAATCGTAGGCATAGGCTGTGCTTATATAGGGAGCAACACCAACAGGCCCGGAGCGCATCGAGCGGATGTAGGGGCGCATCAATGCATCGTAGTCGACGATGGCATCGGCATCGCCGCGTGTTACACCGTAGCGCCAGTGCGTCTCTCGAACCCCTGTTTCCGACCATTCGCCGTAAAGATAGCGATAATAGGTGTCATTCCACGTCGTGCCGTCGCCCTGGGGGGCATGCAGATGCGTTATACGCCCCATCACGTCGTAGTCGGCGGTCGTGGTGACGCCAGCTCGATCTATGTATGTCGCAATGTTGCCGAAGTCGTCTGGCCACCTGGATTCGTTCGTCCCATCGGCGTAAAGGGTCGTGAC
This sequence comes from Dyella monticola, assembly GCF_003363155.1. Taxonomy (GTDB): domain Bacteria; phylum Pseudomonadota; class Gammaproteobacteria; order Xanthomonadales; family Rhodanobacteraceae; genus Dyella_B; species Dyella_B monticola. The sequence continues at coordinate 163,987 of NZ_QRBE01000006.1, forward strand.
TGGGTTACCCATTACATAGTTCTGATAGTGCGTAACGAGTCCGTTGCCATCGGTGACGCTGGCGACGTGACCCTGCGCGTCGTAGGTATACGAGGCTTGCTTGAGACCGAAGCGATAAGTTTCTTTCAGCGTGACCTGCGCAAGATCGTAGACGTTTTGGCGGATAACGGTGTTGTCCGCCAAGTCAGTGATGGCTTGCGAAAGGCCCACCACCCAGTGCGGCAGATCGTTGAGGTAATCCGTGCGCGTTTCGAGTACGGGCTGGCCGGCGATGGTATTGCTACGCCGAGTTTGCGTAGGCTGTCCGAAACGGTTGAACGCGTTCCATTCGGTGAGGTAGCTGTCGCCGTCTTGCACAAGGGTTTGTTTGGTCAACGGTGTCACGCTGCCCAGGGCGGCGGCGTTGACACGCGAGCTGGCTGCCTTGCCTAGCAAAGCCGGATACGGGCCGACATTCGCCGCCGCGTAATCGAAATGAATGCTGCGCGAGGCGGAGCCATCGGCGTGTCGATCGGTATCCAGCGCAAGCAGGTGACCTTCGGTTTCATCGGCCACGTTGCTAAACGTGAATCGTGTGATGTGCTGATCGGGATCGACGATTTCCATCCATGCCGGTGATACCGCCGCAGCGGCGTAACGATAGGTCCACGCAAGCGTACCGACGTTTGCACCGTAATAACTGCGCTGAACCAGCGAGATCGTGTCGTACTGGGATGGCACCCAGGGGAAGTTGGCGGCGATACTGCAGTCGTTTTTGACTTGGGCACGGCCATGGCGCATGCCCGCCATGATGAGGTGCTCGGTCAGTCCATTGGGATCGAACATCGATCCGGTAAAGGTTTGCGTGGCGTCGAAGGGGGCGACCGCGTTGCACGTGGTAGTGCCGCTATAGTCCAGTGTGGCTTCGGCAAGTGTTTGCAGGTCGTAGCCCCACGCCGTGCCATCGGGACGTGTGACGCCTGTAAGGGTTTCGTGACCGGTGCCAAGGTTGGCATAGCGGTAGGTCCATTTGCGTGGATTGGCGGTATAGGGCCGCAGAATCACTTGATCGACGAGGGTGGGTACGTCGGTGCGATACGTGAGATCGAGCTGCATCTCATTGGGATTGGCCACGGTCACCAAGCGGTCACCGTCGTAGATGAATTCCTGCACGTTGCCGAAGCGGTCTTCCATGCGAGTCACCAGCATCGAGGCGCGCTCACGCGCAACCACCCCGAGATCAGTCAACGACAGGTCTGATGCCGCCTGGTACACGAGATGGTTGAGGGTGTACTTCGTGCCATCTGGGGCAACAGCGATAAACGCCTCACCTGGCTCGCCATTGTCGGTGGCGCCGAGGCAACCGATTTGCCATTGCCTTGTGGTAACAAGCGGATAATTGGCAGGTGTGCCGTTGACGGCCAGCGTGTTGCCGGCATCGCGGTGAAGGATTTCCTGCTCACCTTGGCCAGGCACGATAAGTTGATAGCCTTGCCACCAGGCATTTGAATCGATGGCGTCGGGATTGAGCGCAGAACCATCGGAACCCGCCCCAATGGTGCCGCCACTGTAAATAGGGCCCGTGCCGATCAGACCGCGGGTTTTGCCTCGTGACGACAATTCAACAGACGTCAGTACCGGCGGCGGCGATGCGAAAGCGCTGCAGCGTGCATACGGGTTAGGACCTGCCACTTGCCAGCCATGTCCGTCGCTACCACGCACAGTGAGCGTGGTGATGCGCGGTAGTTCCAGTTGCCAGTCACCAAAGGCACCCGTATGTGGCGTGCCTTCAGGGAAGCCACCGGGCGTAAAGCTGCGCGCTACCGATAAAGGAAAGCCGTTAGTGCGCAGCCAGGCATCCGTCTGCACCAATGTGAGCTCGCCAGTCAACGGGTTAATCTGCTCGCCGAACGCTCCGGCATCGGGGAGTGGGACGCTGTCCTTTATCCCAACGTAGGCGCGTAGCTCCTGTTGTGGCGTAGCGGATTGCGCAACGGCTGCGTCAACGCCACCCCAAAGCAACAACACACCAGCGAATCCGTGCGGCGTAAAACGCATGACAATATCCCCGAGAGCATGGACGCGGCCTCACCCCATCACGCGCTGGATGAGTGCACCGCGTGATGTTGCCGGATATGTCAGTGCTCTTTTAGTCGCGCTTGCACAGCGGAGACAGTCCGCTTATCGCGACGAGGGCTGTGCGTATTTACTTAGAGGTAGAACTCGCAACACTACGCAAGTGGCCGCTCTACCATGCCGGACATCGCATGCGCCGCACGGCGTTGATGGCGAATGCGCCCGCTGCGCGAAAGCCGCAACCATTGCCGCATAGCCAGGAGAGCGCCAATGGTTTCGATGGTCGCCGCCGGCACCCAGATGATGATGCCGCCGATGAGTTGTCCCGTGAACACGTTGAAATCGAATGCGCGCCCGCAGATTTCGAAGATCGGATAAAGATCCGTTTTCGAAAAAGTGATGATGGCGCCCGCCAATATCTGCGGCGCCATGGTGATGCCGGGCGACAGTACGCGCATGCCTGGAATCATTCGCCCGGGGGGGCGCGGGCGATGATCCAGCACCAGCCACCAATACACGAAACCGCTGACGATCATCGACCAGTTCATGAAGCGATAAATGCGCCAATCGAGCATCGCCATGGTCTGCATCGCAGGGATCAGCCAGACCAGGATGAACGCTACGAACAGCACGGTCGCGACAGCAGGGTTGAGCAGCACCGCGCTCACCAACCGCCATGGCCACGCGCGCAAGGCCGGGCGCAATGCGCGTATACGCCACTTCAGCGGCAAGCCGGCGCGCAGTACCGATCCGGGGTAGGACGCGACGACGATCAACGGCGCCAGGTGGTGCAACAGCAATTGTTGGAGGCGATGCATGAAGAACTCATGCTCGGCGTAGAAATCGAAATAGGTATGCAGGCACAGGTACACCATCACCATGCCTGTCCAGAACGCCATCTTGCGCGCCACGCTGACCCGCAGCTTGCGACAACCGCGCCAGTACAAAACGCACGCACACACAAAGCACGCCAGAAAGACCCAGGAAAACTCCCAGGGAACGATCCATTTCAGCAAAGAGGCGAACATTGGTGGCTACAGTCCCCGCGCGACACACCTGCTGCGCTTAACGCCGACAAACGACGTAACACAGCCACCCCAGCGTAACGCCATTGCCGGTAGCCGCGCCAACACCCGACTGCGGCATTTCGCCATCAACCCCGTTGGCGCCGGTTACGACGCGTCCGGCGCCATCCATAGAGAAGCCCGAGCAGGACGATCAGCGCCGGCAACAACACGATATTGATGACTTTCAATTCCGTGCCCAACGCGTCGATCTCGGCATTGAGCTGGTGCTGCACATCGCGCAGCTCCTTGCTGATGGCCAGCTCACGCTGCAGGAATTGCTCGATCTCCTGCTTCTGTTCGGCATTGGTGGAGGTGTCGCGCGCGCCTTTGGCAGGTTGCAGTTCGTCGAGGCGCTCCTTGGTATCGGCAAGTTCGTTTTCCAGCTCCTGCTTCTTTTGCAGGAATTTACGGTCCGCCACACGTTGCAAAGCCAGCACGCGTGTGAACGGCCGTTGCGAGCTGGAGCGCCCGTGAATGGACAACAGCGCCGACGAGCCGCTCAGGTTATCCACCATGTTGCTGATGAAATCGCCGTTGTTGGCAAACGCACTGGGCATGGGCTGACCGAGAAAGCTCTGCGTCTCCACCCACAGACGATCGGTAAGCAGGTCGGTGTCTGCCACCAAAATCACCTCCGCGTTAGACGCGGATGTCGACAGATGTCCCGCGTGTCGGGCAAATTCGGGGAACGCGCTGACGAACGGTCCACGCAGACGCGCAGCAATCACATAGTTCTGGCCCTGCGGCTGGTATCCATCCAGCAGGCTGGACGGATTGCTGGCGGCCTCGATCACGCGCTGCGTGGGCACCACCTCCGCATCGGAGCTGCTTTGCATCAGTGGGATCAGCCGCGTGTTCGCATTGGGCAGAAGATCGAAATGCCCGGCGGTGGAAACGTTGATGCGCTGCAAGCTGGAAGTAATAGCGTCGTCACGATTGAGCTCGGCCGCACCAAGACCAAGCATGGCCGGGTGCGCCAGGTTCACGCCCGCCAGCTCGATCGGCAACGCACGCGCACGATCAAGCACCACTTGATCAGGATTGAACATCACGCCCCAGTCGGTAAACAACCGTGGCAAGTTGGAACTGTGATTGTTCGTGGCGCTGGTTGGATCATCGACCAGCGGTGCGGGATCGGACTCCGAGTACGGATCGACGAAAACCGCCAGATGGCCGCCGCCAAGCACGTATTGATCGAGCGCGTATTCCACGGTGGTGGACACATGCTTGGGGTGGATAAGCAACACGACCTGGATGGCTTTGTCGATATGCTTGAGCTTGCTCGCATCGATCATCTGTACATCGAACAACTGCTGCAGCTGGCGCATCACCGCCCACGGCGGCGTACCTTGTGCGGGATCGCCCATGACGGGCAGATCCGTAATGACGCCGATGCGTGGCTTTTCCGCTTCGCTCAATTGATACAGCAGCTTGGCGGTGTCGTATTCAAGGAACGTTTCCTGATTCGGATCGAAGAACGGTATGGAGAGCGTGCGATCGATCAGTTTGCCGGGTGCCAAGTTCGGAAAGTCGGCCCGATAATCGGTAGCGGCTTCGTTCGTTGGCGGGCGCGTAGTACCCACCAAGCCGAAGAAAATGCGCTCACCGTTGGTACCGCCATTCAGCGCCGTCAGGCCGTTGCCTTCTGCACTGGCCTCGTCATCGGAATACGGGACGGGGTCGACGATTTGCAAGTGGATGCGTCCATGCGATCGAGCCACCATCTCCTGCAGCATTTCCGCTACGCGTTGCTCGTAGCTTCGCAGCACCGGCACATCTTTCGTGGCGTCTTGCGAGAAATACAGCGTCAGCCACAGCGGGCGGTTCACGTTATCGATAATCTGCCGCGTGCCAGGCGACAGCGTATAAAGGTGGTCCGCGGTAAGGTCGAACCGCTCAGGCGCGAGCCAACGACTGGTAACCAGCGTGAGGCTGCAATAGGCCACGATCAGCGCGATCAATGCACTGATCAGTACGGTACGGCGGCGCAAGGGAAGACCGAACATGATCACCGCCCCGCTCAACGACTGCGTTTCATATCGAGCACCAGTACGCCGGCCGTCAACCACGCAGCAATGGTGAGTATGAAATACAGAAGATCGCGCACATCCAGCACACCACGCGCAATCGCCTCGTAGTGCCGGAACATCGACAGATGCGCCACGCCATTGACCAATCTGCGCGGCAACGCGCCTTGAAAGAAATCCAGCACCTGCGATTGACCGACGAGGATAAGCAATACGCACACCACCGCCGTGAGGACAAAGGCCACCACCTGGCTACTCGTTACCGTGGACAGGCAGGCGCCGATGGCGAGGAACGCACCGGCCATCAGCCAGCTACCCAGATATCCGGCGACGATGATGCCGTTGTCGGGAGAGCCCAGATAGTTGACCGTGATCCAGATGGGAAACGTCAACAGCAACGCAAGGCCGACAAACAGCCATGCCGCTAGAAATTTGCCGAACATCGCCTGCCACAGATTGATCGGCAATGTGAGCAGCAATTCCAACGTGCCGGATTTGGCTTCCTCGGCCCACATGCGCATCGACACCGCAGGCACCAGGATGAGGTAGAGCCACGGATGCATTTCGAAAAACGGTTGGAGGTCGGCGATACGGCGGTCATAGAAACCACCGGCGTAGAAGGTAAGGATGCCCGCCAGCACCAGAAAGATCACCAAGAAAACGTAGGCCACCGGCGTGACGAAATAACTGCGCAGTTCGCGGCGCATGACCGCTATGGTGGGGTTCATGCACGCGCCTCCGTGTCAGTGCCCAGCGTGATCTGACGGAACACTTCATCCAGGCGACCGCGTTCGAGCTGGATCTCGGATACTTCCAGCCCTTGCTGGCGCAGCAAGGCCTCTACCGGTTCCAGGATTCGCTCACCGGGCTTGGGAAAAACGGTGATTCGGCCGTCCAGCGGATCCACCTCGATACCAGCGACCTGTGGAAGACGCCCGAGCATTTCCTGCGAAACGCCGCTGCCCTGCGCACTGAAGGACACCGCGCCGTGATAGCGCGAACGCGCTTCCAGTTCAGCCGGCGTGGCATCGGCGCGTAGCCGGCCGCCCGCGATGATCACCACCCGATTGCACAGCGCATGCACTTCTTCGAGCAAATGCGTGGAAATGAGGATGGTGCGCTCGCGCGCCATCGTATCGATGAGCCGACGCACGGTGTGCTTCTGGTTGGGGTCGAGGCCGTCGGTGGGTTCGTCCAGCATCAGCACCGGCGGGTCATGCAGAATGGCCTGCGCGAGCCCGACGCGCCGGCGCAACCCTTTGGACAGGGTTTCCACACTGACGTGCAAGGCATCCTCCAGTTGCAGATGACTGACTACGTCATCGAAGCGACGCCGGCCGACGTCGGAGCGCAGTCCGCGCATGCGCATGATGAAGAGGAGGAACTCGCGCACCGTCATTTCGCCGTAGCTCGGTGCCCCCTCAGGAAGATAGCCGAGCGCTCGCTTGGCCTTGATCGGCTCCTTCGTCACGTCATGCCCACACACGCGCGCCGTGCCGGAACTGGGCGAGAGGAAGCCGGCGATCATGCGCATCGCCGTGGTTTTGCCCGCGCCGTTCGGCCCCAGCAGGCCGAGCACCTGGCCTGGTTCGGCGTAAATGCTCAACGCATCCACTGCGGTCAAATGGCCATAGCGCTTGGTGAGCTTGTCGGTCTCGATCATGAGGGCCTGTTTTTACACTATTTGCGTGGCCCGCGTCGGGATCCATGTGCGGGCCAGTCAAAGGAACCGCATCGCAATGTACCGCAAGCGCGCGAAAATTCGCCACGCGAAGCGCTACACACGCAAAAACGAAAAAGCCCTCCGCAAAGGGAGGGCTTTTCGTCGGTCTGGCGCGCGCGGCTTATTGGCCGGCGGTGCTCGCCGCGGCCGGTGCGCTGCTCGCGGGAGCGGGCGCAGTGCCGCTGGAAGCGGGCTGACCGTTCGCATTGAGGATGCCCTGCTGCTTGATGCCAGCCTGCTGTTCCGGGGTCTGTTGCGGTATCGCACCGCCCGTCACATCTTGAAGATCAGTCAACGGCAGGTACACCTCGTACTGAGCGTAGGTGGTGATATTGCCGGAATTATCCTTCACCTCAGGCTGCACTTCGATGTCATAACTACGGTTGGTAAAGTCGTTGAACTTCAGGCCATGCGTCTGCGCATAGGCTTCGAGCTCTTCGCGGGTGTTCTTCACGCCCACGATGGTACCGTTCCATTTCGCCATCAGCGCAGGTTGACCGAAGGCCAGCATGGCGCGGACGTTGTTGTCGATCACGAGGCGACCATTGCGATCCTTGTCACCCGGGTTCAGCGCTGGCGCATTGGCCGGTGTAGCGCTGGTGCTGGCGGCAGCTGCCTGATCAGCCAGTGACGGGGGAACTTCCGGCGTCAGCTGATAGCTCTGGCCGTTGACGTTGAGATTGGCGTTGTCGATCGGCATCGCCACGTCGAACGTATAGTTCTGATCGCCAAAGTTGGTGGTGTAGACGATGCGCGGGCCGGTGATGTTCACACCCAGCTTCTTCGCAGCGGCCTGGATCTGGTTCACCGCGGCAGGAATGGCATCCGCCATGCCTTCAATCAGACCGCCCTTGAGGCTGATCTGCGTAGACACCAGCAGCACCGGCGTGGCCTTGGGCTGCTCTATGTACGGAATCAGATCGCTGTAGTCGACGTTCGGCACCGAGGCCAGCACGTTCTGCAGATCATTCAGGCTGTACTGGATGAACGCATCCGGCTGGCCGTGAATGTACAGATTGGAATAACGATCCATCAGGTTGAAGCCGTAGCTCACATCGTACGACCAGGTGATCTTGGTCAGCTTGCCAGTGTTGCCCTGACGCAGCAGATCCAGCGTGAAGTGCTTGTCGCTACCGCGCCACGCGTTATCCACATTCCAGATGATCTCGGCGTTGTTGACGGTGGGATCGATCTTGTCGAATTCCGGCTGGGTGCTGGCGATGGTCAGCTTGCCGTCGCCCACTTTGTCGTCCTGACTGCTCCAGCTGATTTCGGAGCCGGCGCCATAGGCATTGCCGGAGAGCGTGTATTGCGTTTTGGGATCGTACGCGCGCAGCACGGCGTAGTCGGGGAAGGTGCGGAAATTGGCCAGCACGTCATAGACCTGGCGCAGGTCTTTGCTCACGATCAATGACCGCTCAACGTGGCCACTGCCGGGCATGATGATGCCCACCACGACGCCAACAACGGCGACGATGATCAGGGCAACGATGAATTCCAGAACACGCGTCATTCCAGGTATCTCCGAGACGTCTCTCTAGTGCGTGAAACGCGCCGGTCGGAACGGACCGCCTCGGGGTGGTTTTCCCACGAGGGAAACCGCATCAGGACGGGGTTCGGCCGGCGCCTAAGCCGCCGATGGTACTTGTTCGCGCTCAGGAACGCTACGGGCCGCCGCCCTCTCCGGCCGCGCTGCTACGCAGCATTCTTCTGTAGGCGCACGAGTGGGCACTCAGCACCTCACACAATGCCCAGTTCCAGCGCCTTCAACACCGCGCGCGTACGGTCACGCACACCCAGCTTGGAAAGGATGTTGGACACATGGTTCTTGACGGTGCCCTCGGCCACCTTCAGCGAATTGGCAATTTCCTTATTACTGTAGCCACCGGAGAGCAGACGCAGGATCTCGGTCTCACGCTCGGTCAGCGGATCGGGCTGCTCCAGGCTGGTGAACTGATTATGGATGCGGCTTACGCCGGCCAGCAGGCGTTGCGTCACCATCGGCGCGACCAGTGATCCGCCGCTGGCGACGGTGCGCACGGCTTCAACGAGCTGTTCCAGCGACACATCCTTGAGCAGATAACCGCGCGCGCCAGCCTTGAGGCCTTGCAGCACGAGCTGATCGTCGTCGAAGGTCGTAAGAATGATGGTGGGCGGCAATTCGTTGCGCGCCGAAAGTGCCTGCAGCACTTCCAGGCCACTCATATTGGGCATGCGCAGATCAAGCAACACCACGTCGGGCTTGATGCGCGGAATATCCGCCACCGCCTGCACGCCATCGGCGCACTCAGCCACCACGCGAATGTCCTCCGCCAGATCGAGCAGGGAACGTACACCCTGGCGAACCAGGTTCTGGTCGTCGACGAGACAAACGGAAATCATCGCGGATCCTCGCAACAAAAATGGCGTAAGACAGCCATGCTTAAAAATACGTGCCTGATGCTGATGCCCGCACGCGCCCGGGTTCCGTGGCGTGTTGCGCACAGGCAAACTCCGCCGCGACCCATGCGAAGGCGTTGGACGGAGCTTGTCGGGGCATTCTGGCAAGTCATCAGGTCAGGCTCAATGCGGGCGGTTCGAAACGTGACGGCGTATGCGCCAGCACCGACGGTTCGCCCAATGGAAGACGGATGGTGAGTGCAAAACCCTGCCCTGCTTCACTCTCCATCGTCACGTTGCCGCCGAATTCGGCCAGTCGCTCGCGCATACCCGAGAGGCCATTGCCGGGCGTAATGTCGGACGCGCCGCGACCATCGTCCCGCGCGCTCAGGCTGAGCAGCGTTTCGTCTTCGTAGGTGAAGCTCAGCCACAGATTGCGCGCCTCGGCGTGTCGCGCCGTATTGGTGATGATTTCCTGTACGCAGCGCAGCAGCACCTGCGCCCGGCGCGGGTCTTCCACGCTGAAACGCGGCGGTATGTTGAGGTGAACGTGCAGGCTCGGCACGCCGTCGACCAGGCTGTGCAAGGCCTGGGTCAGGTCGATGGCGTCGTCCTGGCGCAGTTCGCTGACTGCCTCACGCACGTCGGTCAGCAGCAGGCGCGCCGTGCTTTGCGCCTTGCGCACGTGTACGCCGGCCGATTCGTTGCTGAGATGGCTGGCCACCTCAAGATTGAGGCTCAGCGCAGTCAGATGATGACCGATCAAGTCATGCAGCTCGCGTGCAATGCGCATGCGTTCGGCAATACGTGTGGATTCGGCGAGCAGAGCGCGGGTGGCACGCAATTCGGAATTGAGCCGCCGCTGCGCCTCACGCTCTTCCGCCTGCTGGCTGGCCACGGTGGAGACCACGAAGACCAGTCCGGAGAAGGCGGTGTACAGACACGCCTGCAGGAACGCCTGGATAAGGTTGTAGTCGGGGAAGGTGGAGAACAGCGCCGTCAGGCACACGGCCTGCAGCACCATCCATGCGATGCCTATCCAGAAGGGAACCACCCACGGCAGAATCAAGGAGGCCACCACCAGCAGGATCGCCGACAAGCCGCTGTGGGTGTACCAGCCCACCAGCAGAGCCGCCGCGGTCATCAATAGCAGGCCGAACAAGCGCGCGCCGACCCGCGTGCGCGAACCCAGATTGTTGGTGACCAGCAGATACACCACCCCGAACACCAGGTAGAACTGCATGCACAGCAACAGGGCGAAATTCGCGCGATGCAGCAAATCCAGCCGGTGCGTGGCCCATTCGGTGAACAGCGGCGTGCCATCGCACAGATAGGCGAACAACCCGGTAATACGCAGCAGTCGCTTGTGGTTGAAGTTGGTCATCACCATGCCTGCATCATAGGACCGCCTCGGGAAGACGGAATGCGCGGGAAGTCATGCGCATTATCGTACGCCCTCCGTACCCTGTTCCCAGCCGGCCGGTGCTAGCCTTTGGTTTTACAAAGGTTTTACATGCGCGGTCATGCCGCAATACGGGATGTGCCGCTAAGAGTCGCATGCCATAATGCCCCATGAGCTGGGCCGTCAGTCGGTCTTAACTAGCAACCTCTCACTGCGGAGCAACGCATGGCCCTTGCCATCCGCGACGTGCGCGAGCACGACCTGGATGCCGTACTGGCACTCAATAACACTGCCGGTCGCTCCATTCTGGTCCTGGACGCTGCGCAGTTGCGCTACTTCTACGAGCAAGCCGATTATTTTCGCGTCGCCGAAATCGACGGCCAGTTGGCCGGATTCCTGATCGCACTGCGCGACGGCCGCGATTACAGCAGCACGAACTACTGTTGGTTCAGTGAACACTATCCGTCGTTCGTCTACATCGACCGCATCGTCATCGCCAACGCCTACCGCCGCCACGGCCTGGGGCGCATCTTCTATTGCGACGTGAACAGCTACGCCGAAGTACGCGTACCGCTGTTGACCTGCGAGGTGTTCCTGGAGCCGGCCGACGATGTCGTGGTGCTGTTTCATGGCACCTACGGATTCCAGGAAGTGGGCCAGCAACGCATGGGCGAGCGCGGGCCACAGGTGAGCCTGCTCGCCAAGGACCTGCCCAGTTACACCTACGTGCGCGACACCTATCTCGAACATGGCGGCCTGCCCGACCTGCCTTGGCTGGCGGGCCGCGACCTCCCCTTGGCCAATCGAGACGCCAAACCACGCCTCGCCGGAGAGCGGCGTTCATGAATGCAAAAATGGAAACAAGTGACGCCTGCGATCTGCGTTTCGGGCAGGTCGGGATTGCCTGCGTACGTGTAAAAAGGGTCGACGCGGCAGCGTTGTGCGAGGAGCTGGAGCGCCGCGTGCGCTCGGCGCCTCAATTGTTCTCGCGTGCCGCGGTGGTGTTGGATTTAAGCCACCTCCTCAACGTGCCGGACGACGGTACGGTCGATGCGCTGCTCGAAGCGGTGCGCAGCGCCGGCATGCTGCCGGTAGGCCTTGCCTATGGCACCAGCGCCATTGAGGCACTGGCACAGCGCATGGGGCTGCCGTTGATCGCCAAATTTCGCGCCGCTTACGAGCCCGCCGATGGCGGCAGTATTGCGCCACCCGCTCCCAGTACCACATCAGCGCCAACACCTGCTCCTGCTCCTGCACCCGTACGCGAGCCGGTGCTGTCCCAACCGGAGGGCTCGGTCGGCGCGCAGCGCCACGACGGCACGGTGCGTTCCGGGCAGCAGGTGTATGCGCGTGATCGGGATCTGGTCGTCGTCGGCACCATCGCCAACGGCGCCGAAGTCATCGCCGATGGCAGCATCCATGTCTATGGCAGCCTCAAGGGTCGCGCGATGGCCGGTGCGCAAGGCGACGCCAAGGCGCGCATTTTCATTGCGGACTTCCGCGCCGAACTTGTCGCCATCGCCGGCCACTACCGCGTGTTCGAACAGATACCCAAAGACCTGGAGGGCCAGTCTGTGCAATGCTGGCTCGAAGGCGAGAAGTTGCTGATCGCACCCTTGAAATAAGAAGGATGTCCTGACTCGTTCAGAACATCCCACACTATTAGAAAAAAACATATCCGGAGATGAGCCTTGAGTGCTGAGATTATCGTTGTGACGTCCGGCAAGGGTGGTGTGGGCAAAACCACCACCAGCGCATCACTTGCCACGGGCTTGGCGATGGCCGGCAAGAGGGTGGCCGTGATCGACTTCGACGTAGGCCTGCGCAACCTCGACCTGATCATGGGTTGCGAGCGGCGCGTGGTGTACGACTTCGTCAACGTCATTCAGGGCGAAGCGGGCATCAAGCAGGCGCTGATCAAGGACAAACGCCACGAAAATCTTTACGTGCTCGCCGCCAGCCAGACACGCGACAAGGACGCACTCACGCAAGAAGGCGTGGAGAAAGTGCTCGATGACCTGGCCAAGGACGACTTCGATTACATCGTCTGCGACTCGCCCGCCGGCATTGAAAAAGGCGCGCACCTGGCCATGTACTTCGCCGACCACGCCGTGGTGGTGGTGAACCCGGAAGTCTCCTCGGTGCGCGACTCCGACCGCATCCTGGGCCTTCTGGCCAGCAAAACGCGACGCGCCGAGCGTGGTGACGGTGCGATCACCCAGCATTTGTTATTGACGCGCTACAACCCCTCGCGTGTCGAACAAGGCGAAATGCTGAGCGTAAAAGACGTGGAAGACATTCTAGGCATCAACGTCGTGGGCGTGATTCCCGAATCGGAAAACGTGCTGGCCGCCTCCAACTCAGGTGTGCCGGTGATCCTGGACGAAAACTCTCTCGCCGGACAGGCGTATCGCGACACCGTGGCGCGCATCCTTGGCGAAACCCGCCCCATGCGCTTTCTCGAGGCGCCCAAGAAGGGCTTCTTCCAGCGGGTATTCGGAGGTTGACCGTGATGGGTATCCTCGATTTTCTAAAGCGCAAGCCGGAACCAACGGCACACGTGGCGAAGGAGCGCCTGCGCATCATCGTGGCGCAGGAACGCTCCACCCGTGGAGCGCCAGACTACCTGCCGCTGCTGCGCAACGAGTTGCTCGAGGTCATCAAGAAGTACGTCAATGTCGACCTGGAAGCGATCAACATCAATGTTGAGCGCGACAGCGGACATGAGGTGCTGGAGCTTTCGGTGGCGTTGCCTGATGGCAAACCGGCGGGCAACCCGGCGACCTGAGCCGCACAATCCAATGATCCATTCCCTCCCCTGCATGCAGGGGAGGAAGTAGCTCATCAGCTTTATGATGCCACCCATCCTGCGCCTCACCGACATCGACCGAAACGCCGTCGACATCCTGCTCGCCCGCTATGACTTGATCCTGATGCTTGTCGCCGATGGCGAACCGATTCCTGGTAGCTTCTGGGGCGACGATGAAGCCGGCATCATCGGCCACACCGTTTACGCGCGCGGCGACACGCCCGTGCACTCGATCCTGCACGAAGCAGGTCACTTGATCGTGCTGCCGCCGGAACGCCGCGCCGACGTGCACACGGACGCCACCGATTCGATCGAAGAAGAAGACGCCGTCTGCTACCTGCAGATCGTGCTGGGCGATGCACTTCCCGGCGTAGGTCACGAGCGCATCATGAAAGACATGGATGCCTGGGGCTACAGCTTCCGCCTCGGTTCGGCCCGCGCCTGGTTCGAGCACGACGCAGAAAACGCCAAGGCATGGCTGATCGACCAGCAATTGCTGACAGCTGCCGGCGAACCGGTATAGTCGCCCTCGCCCATGGGATGCTCACCGTGCTGAAGAACACGCGTTACTACGATCCGATCAACGATTTGCGCCGCCGTGTCGCACGCCGTCTCATGCGCATGATGTTCGGCAGCCACGGGCAGCCAACGTCCGAAGCACTGCCGGCCAAGGGCATTTATCGCATCCTGGTCTGCCATGTCAGCCACAGCCTGGGCAATACGCTGCTGCTGACACCACTGCTCTCGGAGCTGGAAAAAATCTATCCGGCCGCGGAGATCGACATCCTTACGCGCAGCTCGATCGCAGACGACGTCTACGGTCGATTCTTCAACGTGCAGCGCATTTTTCGCATGCCCGCGCATGGCGTGGGGCATCCGTTTCAGTTCTTCGGCACGCTGCGGCGCATGCGCAAGATCCGCTACGACCTGGCGATCGATGCCGATCCGTTGTCGCAGACCGGCCGCCTGCTGATGCTCTTGTCGAATTCAACCTACACGCTCGGCTTCAGCAGCCCGAAAAAGCACGGCGAAATCACCCATCCCGTACCGCTTCCAACGGACCTGGAAAGCAAAGGACGGCGTCCGGTGTACTTGTTGCGTCGCGCGATGGGGCGCGACACGGCGGCCGATTACCCGGTGCCGGACATTCGCCTAAGCGCCGTCGAGCACGAGCACGGCAGAGCCGCGCTGATGCGCTCTCTCGCCGGTAGCGGCATCACCACGCCCGGTCGCGGCATCATCGGCATTTTTGCCAACGCCACCGGTCCCAAGCAGCTCAGCGAAGCGTGGTGGATGCGCCTGATCACGGTACTGGAAGCGGCACATCCGGAACACCGCATCGTGGAAATCCTGCCGCATTCCGGCAGTTCGATGCTGGGCTCGCGTTATCCTGCGTATTACTCCAGCGATCTGCGCAAACTTGCCAGCGTGCTATCGGGTCTGGACGTCTATATCAGCGCCGACTGCGGCATCATGCACCTGGCCTGCGCCTCGGACGTACCCACCATGGGTATCTTCACCGTCACAAATACCGCCGAATGGGGTCCGTATGGCCCTGGAAGGCATGTGATTCCCGGGCAAGGCAAAGAGCCCGAAGAGGTGGCGCACGCCATCGCGGCGATGCCCGAGTTCAATCCCTAATCAGGGCCTGCAGAGCCGCCATGCCCGCGAGGGTGGGCTTCCATGTGGCTTTGGAGCACAAAAGGCCGCCTTCGCGGGCACGACGGCGCCGTGGCAAGCCGAGCTCCACGGCAACCTACCAACCCATCATGGCATCGGCTAGCATGCCGGCATGTGGGAGATGGCATGCCTCCCGTTGCCTCGGACCGGCTCCGGCGTAACGAACCACCGCAAGGTTGATGATGCCTGCACCACCGGATTCCGGCGGCGCAGGCGTGCCTGTGTCGCCCCTTTGCCAGGAGACAACACAGTATGAGTTGGAGTGGTTTTTTTGCCGTCGGCATCGGCGGCGCAATCGGATGCTGGCTGCGCTGGATACTCGGCGTTCTGCTCAATCCCATCTTCCCTACCCTGCCGCTGGGCACGCTGGCCGCCAACCTCGGTGGCGGACTGATGATGGGCTGCATGCTGGGCATCATCGAACATTTTCAGGTGCTTCCCCCGGAAGTCCGGCTGTTGGTGATGACCGGCTTTCTTGGCGGGCTGACCACGTTCTCCACTTTTTCCGCCGAAGCGGACACATTGCTGCTGCGCGGACAATTGACGTGGTTCGGCGTACATATCGCCCTGCATCTGATCGGCAGCCTGGCGATGACGCTCCTCGGCATCTTCCTCACGCGCGGGCTGTTACGCCACTGATACGGAGTCGAACGTCATGAGCATCGATACCTCGTTCCATGGCACCCCGGCCAACGGCATCTTTCTGCGCTTCTATACCCATGTGCATGCCAGGCATGACGGATTGCTGCTCTCGGAATGGCTGCTGGAGCTGGCCAAGCGCAATAAGCTCGGCGGCGGTTCGGAGTTTCGCGCCACAGCGGGGTTCGGGCGGCACGGCGTGCTGCATCATGAAGCCTTCTTCGAGCTTGCCGACGACCTTCCACTGAAAGTGGAATTCCTGCTCAGCGAAGCGAATGCGCAGACCTTGCTGAGGCTGGTGCGCGAGGCGGGCGTTGATGTGGTGTATGCATGGTCGCCAGTACATTTCGGGATACTGGGCAAGGAAGGGGGCACATGAGTCAGGATTCATTGCGTCAGCGCGCCGCCGAGTTGCTTGAACTGGCCGGCATCCAGATCAACGGTTCGGCGCCTACGGACATGCAAGTCCACGATGATCAACTCTACGCGCGCGTGTTTGCGCACGGCTCGCTCGGCCTGGGCGAAGCGTATATGGATGGCTGGTGGGATGCGCAGGATCTATCTGGCATGTTCACCAATATCCTGTGCAGCCACATGGACGAACACCTCAAGACGCTTGATACGCTGCTCGCGCATCTGAGAGCACGCTTCGTCAACATGCAACGCGGCCAGCATGCGTTCGAAATCGGCAAGGTGCATTACGATCTGGGCAATGATCTGTTCAAAGCCATGCTCGGCAAGCGTATGGTGTATTCCTGCGGTTATTGGGCACAGGCCACTAACCTGGACGACGCGCAGGCAGCCAAGCTGGATCTGGTCTGCCGCAAACTGCAACTCAAACCCGGCATGCGCGTACTGGACATCGGCTGCGGCTGGGGCGAAGCCTTGAAATTTGCGGCCGAACGCTACGGCATCACCGGCGTGGGCATCACCGTTTCCCAACATCAAGCGGAGCTGGCGGGCGAACTTTGCCGCGATTTTGATGTGGAAATCCGCCTGCAGGATTACCGCGAATTGGACGAACCCTTTGATGCGATCATGTCCATCGGCATGTTCGAACATGTGGGCGCGAAAAATTATCGCGAATTCTTTGAAGTCTCGCGTCGCTGCCTGAAGGACGACGGACTCTTCTTGCTCCACAACATCGGTACCAACCAAGCACCCGGTCAGCCCGATCCGTGGATCGAAAAGTACATTTTTCCCAATTCCATGATTCCCGCCGCCAGCCAGGTGGCTGCCGCGCTGGAAGGATTATGGGTGGTGGAGGATTGGCACAATT
Organism: Dyella monticola; assembly: GCF_003363155.1. Lineage (GTDB taxonomy): Bacteria > Pseudomonadota > Gammaproteobacteria > Xanthomonadales > Rhodanobacteraceae > Dyella_B > Dyella_B monticola. The sequence goes on from NZ_QRBE01000006.1 coordinate 181,047, forward strand.
TCGGTGCGGACTACGATCGCACGCTCACCGCGTGGCGCGCGAATTTCGACGCAGCGTGGGCCACGCTTAGTGCCAGCTATGACGAGCGTTTCCGCCGCATGTGGCATTTTTACCTGGCGGTATCGGCCGCGGTGTTTCGCAGCCGGCGCGATCAGCTGTGGCAACTTACGTTGAGCCCGCACGGCGTGCCCGGCGGTTATCGCGTTCCGCGCTGAGGATTTATGCCCATCGTTCAACGATCACTCCTGGCGCTTGCGCTGCTTTTCCTCACGTGCGGCCATGCGCTGGCGCACCCCGCACTTTGGCAGGTAAAAAGCGGCAACAGCACGGTGTACCTGTTTGGCACCGTGCACTTGTTGCCCAACGATACGGATTGGCACTTTCCAGCGCTCAATCAGGCCCTCGCCCATAGCAGCGCGCTTTACATCGAACTGACGGATGACGATCAAGCCAGCATGACCTCACTGGTGCTGCGTTACGGCGTGGATACCGCGCATCCGCTCTCCACTGAGCTGACTCAACAAGACAACGTCGCACTGGCCAAGGCAGCGCAACTGGCTGGCCTGCCTGGCGGCACTGCAACGTTGCAGCCGATGAAGCCATGGCTCGCCGCCATAACGCTTTCCATCGCACCGTTGATGAAAGCCGGCCTCGATCCGGCCGAAGGCGTGGACAAGCAACTGAAGGCGCAAATGATCCAGGCCGGCAAACCCGTCTATGGCCTGGAAACGGCGCAGCAGCAGATCCTGTTTCTCGCCGATCTGCCCATGCCGATGCAGATCGCCTTCCTGCGCGACACCTTGCGTGATGTGGAAAAGGACAAGCAGGAACTGCTAACCCTGATTGATGCATGGAAGCAAGGCGACGTCGCCGCCATCACAAAGCTGGAGAACGACGAACTGAAAACCCAGGAGCCTGCGCTATATCAGACATTGCTGGTGCAGCGGAATGCCAACTGGGCGGCAAAGATCAAGGACATGCTCAAGCAGCCGGGCACCGTGTTTGTCGCGGTGGGTGCCGCGCATCTTGCAGGTCCGGACAGTGTGCAGGCGCAATTGGCGAAGCTGGGCGTTACAGCGCAGCAGGATTGAGGCTCCATTCCTTAAGACTGCACCTGCCCCGGACGTCATCCCGGCGGAGGCCGGAATGGCGACACGCAAATACTCCGCGCTTAATTAAAACGAAGCCGTAATCGCCTTCGGCTCAAGCGGAAAGCGTGGCATATGGATGGTGTAGGAATCCAGCTTGCCCAGATCCGTGTACGTGGCGGTCAGCAATGTCCCGCTGGAACCCACGTCGATGCGATAAACATGCCCCGCCTGCACGTTATCGATGATGACGTCCTGACGATTGAGCTGGCGCGAATTGGACAGCGTCATCCTGATCACCTGCCTGCCCGGCAGCACGCGCACCCATGGCGTCTTGCCGCCATTGAATTTTTCCCAGGTGGAAATCTGGTTCACGCCGGTGATACCGCACACGTATTGCAGCTGTTCGGCGCATGCGACGATGGCGGTGTCCGCATGCTGAACACCCTTGTCCGAGTACCCGAGCAACGGCCTCCGGCCCGCAAAATGCGAACAGCCCGCCACCAGCATGCAGGTCAGGACAACGGCGGCACGGCGTGGAAAGCGCATGAGTCACCCGGAAATACCTAGTCAGCGACAGATTCTAGCCCAAGCGCCTCGGCATCTGGCACCATCTCGGATCTCATCACCTGGGCCTGATCGGCCCGCCCTGGCAGTGCTATCCCCATGAACCTGCAAGCCAATTACGAACAGATCCCGCTCAAGGAGTATGCCGAGCGGGCCTATCTCGATTATTCGATGTACGTGGTGCTGGACCGCGCCCTGCCCTTCGTGGGTGACGGCCTCAAGCCCGTGCAGCGGCGCATCATCTACGCAATGAGCGAACTGGGTTTGGCGGCCAGTTCCAAACCGAAGAAATCGGCGCGCACCGTCGGCGACGTGATCGGTAAATTCCATCCGCATGGCGACAGCGCCTGCTACGAAGCAATGGTGCTGATGGCGCAGCCGTTCTCCTATCGCTATCGGCTGATCGATGGCCAAGGTAACTTCGGCTCGCCCGACGACCCGAAAAGCTTCGCGGCGATGCGTTATACCGAATCGAAGCTCAATCCGATCGCCGAAGTATTACTGAGCGAGATCGGCCAGGGCACGGTGGATTTCGTGCCTAACTTCGACGGCACGCTGGAAGAGCCAAGCTGGCTGCCTGCACGCCTGCCGCACGTGCTATTGAACGGTTCGATGGGCATCGCCGTGGGCATGGCCACCGATATTCCGCCGCACAACTTGCGCGAAATCACCAGCGCCTGCATTCGCCTGCTGGATGACCCCGACGCCACCGTCGCGGATTTGTGCGAACACGTACGCGGCCCGGATTATCCGACCAAAGCGGAGATCATCACCCCGCGCAACGAATTGATCGCGATGTATCAGACCGGCGGCGGCTCCGTACGCGCACGCGCCGTGTATGCACAGGAAGACGGCAACATCGTCATCACCGCGCTGCCGCATCAAGTGAGCCCGTCGAAGATCCTCGAGCAGATCGCCGCACAGATGCGCGCGAAAAAGCTGCCGATGATCGAGGACCTGCGCGACGAATCCGATCACGAAAACCCCATCCGCCTGGTGATCGTGCCGCGCTCCAACCGCGTCGACCTGGACGAGGTGATGCAGCACCTGTTCGCCACCACTGATCTGGAAAAGAGCTTCCGCGTCAATCTCAACATGATTGGCCTGGACGGCCGGCCGCAGGTGAAGGATCTCAGGCGCATCCTCACCGAATGGCTGAATTTCCGTGTCGATACCGTCACCCGTCGCCTCAATCACCGGCTGGCCAAGGTCGAGCGCCGCCTGCACTTGCTGGAAGGCTTGCGCATCGCCTACCTCAACCTGGATGAAGTGATCCGCATCGTCCGCACCGAGGACGAGCCCAAGCCCGTGCTGATGGCACGCTTCAAGCTCAGTGAAGAACAGACCGACTACATCCTCGAAACCAAGCTGCGCCAGTTGGCACGCCTGGAAGAGATGAAGATCAACGCCGAGCGCGACCAGCTTGAGGAAGAGCGCGCCAAGATCAACGTGCTGCTGAAATCGCCGGCCAAGCTCAAAGGTCTGATCAAGGAAGAACTGCGCGCCGACGCCGCAAAATTCGGCGACGAGCGTCGCTCGCCACTGGTGCAGCGCGAGGCCGCGCAGGCGCTGGACGAAAGCGCGCTGGTCGCCAGCGAACCGGTCACGGTGGTACTCAGCCAGAAGGGTTGGATCCGCGCCGCCAAGGGCCACGATATCGACGGCGAAAGCCTGTCCTACCGCGAAGGCGACAGCCTGCTCGCCACGGTGAAGGCGCGCACCACGCAGCAGATTGCCGTGATCGATTCCACCGGCCGTAGCTACTCCACGCCGGCGCACACCCTGCCCTCCGCACGCGGCAATGGCGAACCGCTCACCGGCCGTTTCACGCCGCCAGCCGGCGCACGCTTCGATGCCGTGGCTGCGGGCGACAACGATACGCGACTGGTGCTCGCCACCGATTTCGGCTACGGCTTCGTCACGCGTTTCGAAGCGCTGACCGGGCGCAACAAGGCCGGCAAGCAGATCATCACGCTGGGTGACGGCGCACGCGTGTTGGCACCGCAGACAAGCGCAGACCCAGCGCGCGATCGCATCGTGGTGGTTACCACGGATGGTCACTTGCTGATGTTCTCGGTGGCCGAATTGCCTGAGCTCGACAAGGGCAAGGGCAACAAGCTGATCGAAATCCCGAAAACCAAGCTGAGCAACGGCGAGGAACGCGTGGCCGGCATTGCGCTCGTCACCGAAGGCAAAGGCGAGGTCACGCTGTTCGCCGGTCAGCGCAAGCTCACCCTGCGCTGGTCCGATCTGGTCGAGTACGGCGGCAACCGCGCCACGCGCGGCGGCCTGCTACCGCGCGGGCTGCGCCGTGTGGAGCGGATCGAGACAACCGGTTAACGCTGCAAAGCGAAGGTACTCAACCTTCCCGTCGCCCACCGCATGTGGCGGGCGACGGAATAAACATCGGGTCGAGGCGTTGAATGGAACTTCATCCGCCCGCAAGTCATCCAATGACACTGTGCACGGTCGGAACCGGTCGTGCGTTATGTGCGTAAGGAACTACGGAGCATCTGCATGAAACGCCGTGCCATCACCGCCCTGGCCGCCAGCCTGCTGGTTACCGCCGCTTGGGCGCAAACGGGCGGCAATCAGCCGCTGAATCTCAAGTTGCCCGCCGGTGGGTACCAGAGCTATCCGGCATCTGCTTCGACCAGCGCACAACCGGCTCCGTCCGCCAGCGCCGGCAATGGTGCAGTAACCGTGAACGGCCACTCCGCCGCCATGAGCGCCGCGCCTGGTGTTTACTACGGCGACACCAGCGGCAGAGCCGGCAATGAACAGGCGTCCGCGCCAGCGTGCGACGACTCCACGTACAACCAGCCGCAAGTGCACGGCTCCGTCGGTATGGGCGTGGTCAGCGGCAGCCATATCGGTACGGGCAGCTATCAATCGGGCAACGTCAACGTGGTCCAGAACACGGGCAGCTGCGAACACCCGACCGGCTCAATGGGCATTTCCATCGGCGTGAGCCGCTTTGGCGGCCTCAATGGGCACTGAGCTCAATGGGCACTGAAAAGGAGCCCAAAGCCCCTTTCCCGCTCTGCATGGCACCCGAAGAAAGCGCCTGGAAAGCCATTCCTCACACACTGCTGGACTCAAGAACCCCTTAGTCCGCAGTCGAGATCCTAGTGATTCAAAACGTCGAGTTCCGCTTCGAAGGTGGCCGTTGCGGCGTCCTGCTCATTCACGGTCTCACCGGCACGCCCATGGAAATGCGTCTGCTGGGCAAGGGTTTGAATCGCGCCGGCTTCAGCGTTTACGGCATGCAGCTCGCAGGCCATTGTGGCGACGTGCCTGATTTGCTGGCTACCGGCTGGAAGGATTGGTACACGAGCGTGGAAGCCGCGGCAGATACGTTCCGGCGCGAAGTCGACCATCTGTTCGTGGCAGGCCTGTCGATGGGGGCGATTCTCGCGCTGAAGCTGGCCGCGGAACGTCCGGAGTGGGTGCGCGGCGTGGGGGTCTACGGCGCCACGTTCCGCTACGACGGCTGGGCGATTCCGTGGTACGCCAAGTTTGCCTTCATGCTGCCGTGGCTGCAGCGCGCAGGCATCGGCAAGAACTGGATGCTGCATGAGAGTGAGCCTTACGGCCTGCGCGATGAGCGCCTGCGCGCGCAGATCAGCGCGCTGATGCAGAGCGGCGACAGCACTGCCGCCGGCCTGCCGGGAAACCCGTGGCCATCACTGGCCGAAATGTATGACATGGCCGCGATCGTCCGCCGCGAGCTGCCCAGGGTGACCGCGCCATGCCTGATTGCGCATGCCACGGAAGATGACATCGCCAGCCTGGAAAACGCTCATCTGGTGGCGCGTGGCGTGTCGGGGCCGGTGGAAACGCTGCTGCTGGAAAACAGCTATCACATGATCACGATCGATCAGGAGCGACGCATCCTGATCGACCGCTCGGCCGACTTCTTCTCCAAGGTCGCTGCCAGTTGCACGCCCAGCGCGCTTGCTGCCGCCTGAGCGATCTGTCCGTGTCTCCCCTCGTCGCCACGCTGTGGCTGGTCAACGTCACGCTCGATACCGGCGGTCAGCTCGCCTTCAAGGCTGCCGCAGGTGATCCACGCGCCGGCGATGGGCTGGCGCGCTGGCGTTATATGGCCAGCCGTCCATGGCTGTGGCTGGGTTTGCTGGCCTATGCGCTGCATCTCCTGACGTGGATCGCGTTTCTGTCGCTGGTGGAGCTTTCACAGGGCATGCTGCTGGCGTCGATCAATATCGTCGCCATCATGCTGGGCGGCCGCGTGCTGTTCCGGGAGGCGCTCACGCCCTTGCGCATTGCCGGCATCTTGCTGGTCAGCACGGGCGTTGCCATCGTCGGAGCCTCGGGATGAACGCGCGTACATGGCGCTTTTATCTATGTGGCTTCGCCTTGCTGCTGGTGTTCGACACCATCGTGCAAGTGAGCTTCAAGCTCACCGGAGCACATGCGTTTCCGCCGCAAGCGAGCGGGGCATGGGTGAGTCGCATCATTGGCCAGCCGTGGATCTACGTTGCCTTGATCGGCTATGTCGGCAACTTTTTCACCTGGATGAGCCTGCTCAAGCACGCGCCCATTGGCCCTGCGTTCGCCGCCTCGCACCTGGACGTTGTCAGCGTGATGTTAGCTTCCGCTTGGCTGTTTCATGACGCCCTCACACCGATGCGCCTGCTGGGCGCCGGCGTGATCATGATGGGCATCACGTGCCTGGCGTTTGCCGAAAGCCGCACGCATGGCGGGCAGGATAAGCTTGCGCAGGCCCATGGCCCCCTAGGGGCACCGGCCGATGATTGAGTCATTGGCGAACTGCCCGGTTTACCTATGACAGGCGAGGATGTGCGCGCCGAACGGCAGCACGCTTTAATGGGTGGAAATCATGCCTCGGGACACATGACTCCCGGGCACAAGAAGTTGCGCTTTCCGTTTCATATGGACAACGCACGCGCTCTTCGTCACGCTTTTGGATCAGGGGAACAACGGGGAAGCTCATGAGCGACGTACAACAGGAAATTTTCGACATCGTCAGCAAGCAAGCGAAGATCGATATCAACACCGTCAAGAGTGAATCCACGCTCAAGGATCTTGGTGTCGCTTCGCTCGATGCCATCGAAGTGATTTTCGATATCGAAGAACATTTCAACATCAACCTGCCGAACGAAGACGTCGACTTCGAAAGCGGCACGGTCGGTCATCTGGTTGCGGCGGTCGAGCGCCAGATTGCGCTGAAGCCCGCAAACGGCTGAGCACCGTTCGCAGCAAGGCAACGCGGGCCACGCCCGCGCATCATGTAGGTTCAAGCATGCGTCGTATCGTAATTACCGGCATGGGCGGCATCTGCGCGCTCGGCCACAATGCCCCGGATATCTGGCAGGCCATGAGCGAGGGCCGCAGCGGCATCGGTCCCATTCAGCGCCTTGATCGCAACTGGTTGCGCAATGATGTTATCGCCGCTCAAATCTCGGATTTCGAACCCCGTGCCTATATCGACGAGGCCCGCCTGGCACTGTGCGATCCGCTGAGCCAATACGCGCTGGTTGCCGCTGGCGAAGCGATTCGTCAGTCGGGTCTGGATTTTCGCCATGAACGCGCTTCCCGCACTGCCGTGGTGATTGGTGTCGGCGCGGCTGGCGAAGAGACACGCGAGGCGCTCTACCACAAGCTCTACGTCGAGCACGCGACGCGTTTTCATCCGCTGGGCATCGTGCGCATCATGAGCAATGCCCCGGCCAGCCAGATCAGCATGGCGCACGGCATCACCGGTCCTACGTTCTCGGTGTCCAGCGCTTGCGCATCGTCCAATCATGCGTTTGCACAGGCGGCAATGATGATTCGCGCGGGCATGGTCGATGCAGCCGTCGCCGGTGGTAGCGAAGCCTGTGTCACGGTCGGCGTGGTACGCGCATGGGATGCGATGCGCGTACTGGCGCCCGATACCTGCCGGCCCTTCAGCATCAACCGGCGCGGACTTGTGCTCGGCGAAGGTTCGGCAATGTTCGTGCTGGAAACGCTGGAAAGCGCGCAGGCACGCGGCGCCACCATCCTGGCCGAACTGGCCGGTATTGGTATGAGCGCGGATGCTGGCGATATCGCCGCGCCTTCCGAAACCGGTGCCGCCGCGGCCATGCAGGCCGCGCTGCAGGATGCCGGCATGCAGCCCGACGCGTTCGACTACATCAACGCCCACGGCACCGGCACCGCCGCGAACGACTCCACCGAAACGCGCGCCATCCACCGCGTGTTTGGCGATCATGCGCGCCAGTTGGCGGTAAGTTCCACCAAGCCCATGCACGGTCACGCACTTGGCGCCGCCGGTGCACTGGAAATGATCGCGGCCATCGGAGCACTGCGCCACGGCATCGTGCCGCCGACGCTCAATTACCTTGGACCCGATCCGGTGTGTGATCTGGACTACGTGCCGCACGAGGCACGTGCCATGCCGGTACGCGCCGCGCTGAACAATTCGTTCGCGTTCGGCGGTTTGAATGCCGTGGTGGCGGTGCGTCAGGCGCCCTGATCGGCGTGCGGTTCCTGCATCACAGCCGCGTGTACGACCACGATTGCATGCGGCCATCCTTATACGGCATCACGCCGTGGAACGGACGCGGGTCGCGATCGAACACCAACGGCAGGAAGTGGCGATCGCCTTCCCACATCGGCAAGTCCATGAGGTGGTCCACGTCGATCCATTCCAACGTGCCTTCGGGGTTTTGCGTGTACGGCTCGCCGCTGAAGCTGTCGATCACGAAGATGAAGCCCAGCCAATCCTCGCCCTGCTTGCCGAAGCCAGGCCAATTGAGCGTGCCACGCAAATGCATCGACTCGCATTCGATGCCGGCCTCTTCCTGGATTTCGCGACGCATGCAGGCGGCAATGTCCTCACCAGGCTCCATCTTGCCGCCCAGGCCGTTGTATTTGCCCAGATGCTGATCATCCGGCCGCGCATTGCGGTGGATCATCAACACCTTGCGTCGATCGGATGAGAGCACATAGCCGAGCGTGGCAACGATGGGCATATAGGGCATAAGGGATGCTCTGATGGATGCTGCGCGGGTCGCAAAGCTGAAGTTTAAGACCTATGCGGGCAACCATGCTCTTGCATCGATCACGCCTGGGCGGCGACCATCTGTGCATGCGAGCGCCCTCCCCAAGAGCCTGTCCACGATCTCTGCGCGGCCTGCCCGTTTGCCTGCTTGCGTTGGCGGGGGCGCTGGTGTCATTGGCCAGTTGCAACAGTCAGCTGCAGCCGATGGAGAGCCGCGAGATCACGTTCCAGGGCCAGGATTTCACCGTGGTCAGCCTGGATCTGCATCGCGAAGCGCTGACGCTGCACTGGAAGAATCCCGATACCGGCCAGCCATTCGGCGATATCCAGACTCTGCGCGAATGGGGCGCGGCCAATGGCAAGCGGCTGATGTTCGCGGCCAATGCCGGCATCTATGATCAATCGTATGCACCACTGGGCATGTACGTGGAAAACGGCAAGACGCTGGTGCCGTTGAACCTGTTTCATGGCAACCCGGCCGCGGGCAATTTTTCAATCCGTCCCAATGGCGTGTTTGCGATTTACCGCGATGGCCACGCCGCAGTGCGCACCAGCACGGATTTCAAGGCGGACAGCAAGCCGGTGGACTGGGCCACGCAATCGGGCCCTATGCTGGTGATCGACGGCAAGATCAACGAACAGTTCGTGCACGATTCCGCCAGTACCAAATGGCGCAGCGGTGTTTGTGCGCGCACGCCTTATCAGGTCGTCTTCGCGGTAAGCGATGCGCCGGTGAACTTTCACACCTTCGCGCAGTTGTTCCGCGACAAGCTTGATTGCCGCGATGCGCTTTACCTGGACGGCAGTATTTCCCAGTTCTACGTCGATGGCGCCGGCTATGCCGGCGCTCCCACCTTCATGGTCAAGCCCTATGCGGGCATCTTTACGGTGTTTGCCGATCAATGACGACGAAACGGGGGGGCCGTGGGTTCCTGGCACTCGCGATAGTGCTGCTCACCGTGCTGATCGGCCTGTTTGCGGCCGGCTGGTGGCGGCTGGCAGGCAGCCGTGCGCAGCTGGATGGAACACAGCGTGTGATCGGCCCGCAGCATGCGGTCACCATCACCCGCGATGCGCTCGGTACGGCGACGATCACCGGCCAGTCCCGCGATGACGTCACCTACGCGCTCGGTCACGTGCATGCGCAGGAGCGCTTTTTCCCCATGGACCTCATGCGCCGTGCGGCCGCTGGCGAATTGTCCGAACTGGTAGGCCCGGCGGCGCTGGATGTCGATATCGCACACCGCCGCCATCGACTGCGCGCGGTGGCCCAGGCGGCCTATGCCGCGCTTTCACCCGCACAGAAACACACGCTGGATATCTATCGCGACGGCGTGAACGCGGGCCTGGCCAATCTGCGTGAAAAACCGTGGGAATACATGCTGCTCAAAGCCAGGCCCGAGCCTTGGCGTTCGGAAGACAGCATGCTGGTGATCGCGGCGATGTATCTGGACCTCAACGACGACGGCAACAACCCGCGGGAAACGCACATCGCACAAATGCGCGCCGTACTCCCTGCAGCGCTGGTGACCTTCCTGATTTCGCCCGATCCGAACTGGGAAGCGCCGCTGAAAGACGGTACCTCGCCCTCGCCGGTGATTCCGGCCGAGGATGTGTACGACCTTCGCCACACCAACACGCCAGCTGCGAGCACGACCGTCGCCGCAGCGACGATAGAGTCGGTGGATCGTGCGTACCCAGGCAGCAACAGCTTTGCCGTGGCAGGCACGATTTCGCGCAGCGGTTCGGCCATTCTCGCCAACGACATGCATCTGGATTTGCGCGTGCCGGATATCTGGTTTCGCGCACGCTTGCGTTACCCCGATCCCACCGCGCCCAAGGGCGGGCGCGACGTGATGGGCGTAACGCTGCCTGGGACACCCGCGCTGGTGGTGGGTTCGAACGGACAGATCGCCTGGGGTTTCACCAACAGCTACGGCGATTGGATGGATTGGGTACGCATCCAGCGCGACCCGCACAACCCGCAGCGCTACAAAGTGCCGGAGGGCTGGGCCACGATCGAACAGCATGATGAAATCATTGGCGTGAAAGGCGCGGCGCCGCACACGCTACACGTCGAAGACACGCGCTGGGGCCCAATTCTCAGCAAGGATACCGATGGCACGCCGCTCGCGCTTGCATGGATCGGCGATCTGCCGCGCGCCTACAACATGGCGTTGATGCAGCTCGAACACGTCAGCGCGGTCTCGGCAGCCTTGGACCTTGGCCCGACGTTCGGTATCCCGCCGCAGAATTTTCTGGTCGCCGACAGCGCGGGCCACATCGGCTGGACGATTGCCGGCAACAGCATTCCGCTACGCGCAGGTTTCGATCCAGTGCTGCCGGCTGATTGGTCGCAACCGAATACCGGCTGGGTGGGCTGGGCGGCACCGTCGCAATACCCACGCATCGAAAATCCCGCAGACGGCCGGCTCTGGACCGCCAACAATCGCACCGTAGGCAGCGATGAACTGGCTTTGCTCGGCGAAGGTGGACATGACATTGGCGCGCGCGCACAGCAGATTCGCGATGACTTGCGCGCACGCGCCGATTTCGGCCCTGCCAACCTGCTGGACATCCAGCTCGATGATCACGCCGTGTTCCTCACCCGCTGGCAACAGTTGCTGCAAACCACAGTTGCCAACACGCAGGATCCGTCGCTCGCGCAACTGCGCGGGCTTACCGCGGCGTGGCGCAATGAAGCGGCGCCCGACAGCGTGGACTATCGCCTGGTGCATGCATTTCGCGACGAAGTGCATAAGCGGGTGCTCGCGCCGTTCACCGCGCGCATCCAGCAACGCTTTCCCGATTTCCAATGGCCGGGACCCGGCAACCAGGAAGCGGCCGTGTGGATGCTGATTCAGCAACAACCGACTTACCTGCTCGATCCCGTTTACCACGATTGGCACGCCTTGTTGCTGCAGGCGGCACGCAACGTTGCCGATACACTGGGCAAGCAACCGGGCGGATTAGCGGCACGTACGTGGGGCGAGGTGAATCATGCCGATATTCGCCATCCGCTTTCGCGTGCCCTGCCCGCGTTTGTCGGCCGATGGCTGGATATGCCCGACGACGAATTGCCCGGTGATCACAATATGCCGCGCGTGGCGGGACCCGGGTTCGGGGCTTCGGAGCGGCTGGATGTTTCGCCGGGCCATGAAAGCGAGGGTATTCTTGAAATGCCTGGCGGCCAAAGCGATAACCCGTTGTCGCCGTTCTATGCCGCAGGGCATGAGGACTGGGTGCATGGACACCCGACGCCGCTGATGCCTGGAAAGGATCTGCACACGTTGGTGCTTCAGCCCTCGCCGCGTTGAGGATGGGATGTCCGTACCTACCAAGGTTGCCCAGCACCGTCGCCCCGGCGAACGCCGGGGCCTAGCGACGTTTACGTGATCGAAGCCACCAGGCCCCGGCTTTTGCCGGGGCGACGATGCGCAATGGCGAGTGTGTTTCGCCAGCTTGCAGGGGACAGGTCAGCACAATGGCTTCAACAACATCCGCTCACAAATCGCCTGATACACATCCGGCAAGCGCTCCAGCTCCGCCACGTCGATACACTCGTCCACCTTATGGATGGTGGCGTTGACCGGCCCCAGCTCCACCACTTCCGCACCCATCGGCGCAATAAAGCGGCCATCGGACGTACCGCCACCGGTGCTCTGCTCCGGCTCCATACCGCATAGCTCCCGGCACACCGCTACCACCGTATCGCGCAAGCGACCGCCAGATGGACACAGGAAAGGTTCGCCAGAAAGCGTCCAATCCAAGGCGTAATCCAGGCTATGTTTCGCAAGGATCGCCTCCGTGCGCTTGCGCAAGTTCTCGGCTGTACTTGCCGTGCTGTAACGGAAGTTGATCAGCGCAAGCAGCGAACCGGGAATCACGTTGGTGGCGCCGGTGCCTGCATTGAGATTGGAAACCTGAAACGACGTCGGCGGAAAATCCGCATTGCCCTCGTCCCAACGCTCCGCCGCCAGTTCCGCCAGCGCGGGCGCGAACGCATGGATCGGATTGAGCGCCTTGTCCGGATACGCCACGTGTCCCTGCACACCGCGCACCGTCAAGGTACCCGACAGCGAACCACGACGGCCGACACGAATCAGGTCGCCGAGCTTTTCCTTGGACGATGGCTCACCCACCACGCACCAATCGATATGCTCACCGACTTCGCGCAAATACGCCGCGATACGTCGCACGCCGTCGAGATTGGTGGGGCCTTCTTCGTCACTGGTAAGCAGCAGACCCACGCGACCGGAGTGATCCGGGTGCATGGCGACGAAGCGCTCCAGCGCCACGGTCATCGCCGCCACGGAACCTTTCATGTCCGCCGCGCCGCGGCCGTATAGACGTCCATCGCGCACCACCGGCTCGAAGGGTGGACTCTGCCAGGTCTCTTCAGGTCCGCTTGGCACGACATCGGTGTGGCCGAGAAAGATCAGCAACGGCCCGTGACCCGGCTCGTTATTCGCGCCGTGTGTCGCCCAAAAATTATCCACTTCACCGTAACGAAGATGTTCGATGCGAAAACCCAGGCGCGCCAGCCGCGCGCCGATTTCAGGTAGACAACCGGCATCTTCCGGTGTCAGGGAGCGGCGGCGAATAAGGTCACGAGCGAGCTCTAAAACATCGGACATGAATACCGGATCCTTTGCGGAAGGAAACGCCATGGGCACAGGTCTTCATGATCGCATAATGGGGACACGTGGAGCGAAATGCGCCCGATCGAGCACCCTCCTCATCCGACGGCTTTCGACCCGGCAGCGGCCATGTCCATGGAAGCACGGCGTCGGCAGAAAATCATCGGGAGCACTTGTGCAGATTTTCATACGTACTGCACTTCGTTTTAATGGGCGCCTAATGTCGACCACCTGACACTTCGCCTCTTGGCCAGTCAGGCCATGCCCGAAGAGGGACGGGTTCCTTCAGGTTTTTTCTTTTCACCGCTGCCGACGGGTAGTCGGCTTTCGTTACCACGCCGCGACCATCCACAACCGTTGCAGCTTGCAGCGGAGCGCAACGTCACTCATGCGTTCTCGAACCGGAGGTGTGTCATGCGCACAAAGATGTTCGTTCCAACGCTACTTTCAACCTTGTTGGCAAGCCTTACAACCGGAGCGATCCATGCCCAGGGGACCGGGCCGGTTGCCTTCGATGCCACTAATAGCGCGCTCACTGGCACGGTAGCTTGCAACGGTGGCCAGCCGACCGCTATCACGCCTGTCGACGCATCGACGTCTGACCTCAACGGCGGTCTCAGTGATGTCACCGCAACCTATCTCAGTGCGACCGATTGTGGATTGCCGCTCTACTCCATTGAATCGGCACAAGATGCCGCCTACACCAGCGATACCGGCAGCTCGGATGTTGGCAATGGCGGCGACGGCATCCAACAGGTGAGCCTGTTGGGAGGTTTATTAACCTACCAGGCGAAAGTGGAGTACGACCTTTGCGGAGCCTCGGCATCGGGCAATACGGCCACCATCAATTGCCAGGACAGCACACAAATTCAAAACCTGGTTTTTGCCGGCCAACCCATCACAGGAACGTATACGCAACCCACAACGTTCAATGCCATCGCCGCCCAAGTGACGATACCCAGCTATTGCACAGGCCTTGCGTTATTTACCGGCAGCCTGACGGTTGACTCTACGTCACAACAGCAAAGCGGCGACACTGGAACGATTACGTCCGCACCTGTTGCGTTGAGTGGAACCTTGACGTGCGTCGGCCTTCCGCTTACCAGCATGACGGTAAGTCTGCAGGATGGCGACCTCATCGAATATGCGCTGCTAAGCGGTTTTGTCGGCTTAGCTACCTTAAATGCCACCGTTACACTTGCAGCCAATCTTTCCACCACATTCGAGGCTGCGAACGTGGCGAATCCAACTCAGTAGTGCAAGCGATCGATCGTCGCATCATCGAATCTGCGCACAACTAATAAATGCGCATCACCGGATGGCACAAGGATGTGCCTCTGTCGATCGCGATCGCTACTACAAATGCTCCCGCTCCATTCGCACGAGCGAGATGCTTACCCAAAGAGCTTTTTGAAGCCGTTATCGGTAAACCCCACGCTCACGGCACCGTCCTGTTGTATGACAACAGGACGACGAATCAGGGCTGGATACTCCTTCAACAGCAACGTCCACTCCGGATCGCTGCCTGGATTCTTGCGCTGCGGCAGCAGCGTGCGCCACGTGGTGCTCGATTTGTTGACGAGTTTTTCCCAGCCGCCCAGCTGCTGCGCCCATTGTTTGAGCGTGGCAGGCGGCACGGGATTGGCGCGATAGTCGACAAACGCGTGCGCAATATCGAAACGCGCGAGCCAGTTGCGCGCTTTCTTGCACGTATCGCAATTGGGCAACCCGTAGAGGGTGGCAGCGCTTTGCGTCATCTCACTCACCCATGCGCAAGAGCTCGTTGATGCCGGTCTTGCTGCGCGTCTTCTCGTCGACCTGCTTGACGATGATGGCGGCGTAAAGACTGTGGGTGCCGTCCTTCGCCGGCAGGTTGCCCGCGACAACGACGCTGCCCGCGGGTATGCGCCCATAGCTGACTTCACCCGTAGCACGGTTGTAAATGCGTGTGGACTGGCCGAGGAACACGCCCATGCCGATCACGCTGCCCTTCTCCACCACCACGCCTTCCACCACTTCGGAACGTGCACCGATGAAGCAGTTGTCTTCGATGATGGTGGGATTGGCTTGCAAGGGCTCCAGCACGCCGCCGATGCCCACGCCGCCGGACAGATGCACGCCCGCGCCGATCTGCGCACACGAGCCGACCGTTGCCCAGGTATCGACCATTGTGCCGGGGCCGACATACGCGCCAATGTTCACGTAGCTGGGCATCAGCACGGCATCTTTGGCGATGTGCGCACCACGGCGAACCAGCGCACCCGGTACCACGCGCGCGCCAAGGTTTTGCAGTTCCGTGTCGTTGCCAGGTGCGAAACGCAGCGGCACCTTGTCGAACGCCAATGCCGGGCCGCCATCCACCACGCGGTTACCATTGATGCGGAAATACAACAGCACCGCTTTTTTCAGCCACTGATTGACTGCCCAACCACCATTGCCATCCGGCACCGCAACCCGTTGCTCACCGGACTCCAACAAATCCATCACCTGATGCAGCGCCGGGCGCAGATGGGTTTCGATCTCGCTTTGGAGGAGTTCGTTGCGACGTTCGAAGGCGTCGTTGATGAGGGTTTCGATGGACTGCATGGGGAGGACTCACGTTTGGATCAGGGAAAGATAGCGCACAAGCCGCATCATCCCAACATGGTTGACGTCGCCCCATCGTCATCCCGGCGAAGGCCGGAATGACGGCGAGGCCCTAACACGCATCACGCATGCATCGTGCGAATACCGCAACGATTCGTGCAGGCCATCAAATGAGCGCCAGCACGACAGGCACGATCGTGCCTGCCGCCAGCAACACGCTGATCAAAACATGCTTGCGCGTATAGCGATAGGCCATATAGAGGCCCAGCAAGGTCGATACGAACAATCCAAACGACACGAACGCGCAGAAAATCTTCAGCGGTAACGGATGTCGCACAGGCGCGGCAGGTTCCGGTGATGCACTCACCTGCGGATTGGCCGAAGGCACCTGCATCGGCGCCGCGGACGGACGATGGTCTGCTTCCGCCGGACGCGGTTTGTGTACCGGCATCACGTCCGTCTGCTTCTTGTGCAACTGTGAGGCAACCATCAGCCATGCCGGAGGCTTGTAATCACTGCCGCGGGACGTTTCATGCAGGCTGAACACCTGCAAGCCGCCCGTGAATGCGAAGAACAACACGGCCGGCGCAATGAATACGCCGATGTACAGGTGGATATGTCGAGCCAGTTTGAGAAAGGAATGCGATGCGGACATGGTTGCACGGCCTTACGGGCAGTTTTTCAGCCAGAACGAAGAAAGGTGGTTGACGATGACAAGCCGCTGAGGCGGCCTCGCGGGAAATCATCCCTTGCGAGCTTCGCATGGCCGCTGGGTGGAGGATGCTCTGATCCCTGCCTGGGCTATGCGGACAAGCTCTGTGGTCCGATCCGCTCCACCAAAGCGTGCCACAAACGCTGTTGCTGTGTCTCGCTCAAAGGCGCATTGCGACGGTCGGTGAGCTGGAAGAAGTCCTCCACCCGCTCCCCAAAGGTGGCGATACGCGCATCGTGCACGCGCACTTCGCAGGCCATCATCACCTGGGTGACGGCCGCAAGCAGGCCCGGGCGGTCGCTGCAGACAAGTGCCATCTGCGTGCGTCCGTTCGATTGCTGGAAATCGATGCGCGGCGTCATCTGAAAGTGTTTCAGGTGCCGCGACATGCTGCGTCGGGGCGGCATGATGGGGGCCGATTGCGACAAGGCGCGGTGCAAGCGCTGCTGCAATTCGTCCGCGCGTTCCGCACCGGCAGGTTTTTGCGTTTCCGCTTCCAGCAGCAGGAAGGTATCCATCGCCCTGCCATCTGGCGAGCTGAGTACGCGCGCCTCCATGACCGAGAAATGCAGGCGATCGAGCATCGCCGTGACATTCGCAAACAGACCGTCGCGATCGGGCGCGTACACAAACAATTCGGTGCCACCACGCACGGATAGCGGGTTGACCGCGATCAGCGGCAGATTACCCTGCCCACGCAGGATTTCCGTGGTCTGCCAGGCGATCTGTTCCGGGCGGTGACGCAGGAAGCTGACCATCGGGAAGCTGTCCCAGAGCTTCGCGACGGCGACCGGATCGTTGCCCTGCTCACTCAACAGGGCCAACGCTCGCTCGCGGCACACCTGGGCGCGGGTTGCCGTGCCAGGCGAGGGCTTGGCATCGCGGCGCAGAGCGTAGCGTGTGGCCGTATAGAGGTCCGCGAGCAAACGGTCCTTCCACGCGTTCCACAGGCGCGGACTGGTGCCGATGATGTCGGCGACGGTGAGCAGATAGAGTTGCCCCAGACGTTCGCGACCTCCCACCGTCTCGGCAAAACGATGCACTACGTCCGGATCGGTGATGTCTTGCCGCTGCGCGGTGGTACTCATGAGCAGATGCCAGCGCACCAGCCATGCCACGCGGTCGATGTCTTCCTTCGGCAAGCCAAGCTTGTGGCCGAACGCTTGCGCGTCCTCTTCGCCGAGCACGGAGTGATCGCCGCCGCGCCCTTTGGCGATGTCGTGAAACAACGCCGCCAGCAACAACACTTCGGGTTTGGGTAAGGTGGACCAGACTTCGCAGCCGAGCGGAAATTCGGCCTGCGTGGCCGGATCGGCGAAGCGCGCAACATTGCGCAAGACGCGCAGCGTGTGTTCATCCACCGTGTACACGTGGAACAGGTCGTACTGCATGCGACCGAATACCCTGCCAAACGCGGGCAGGATGGCAGCCAGCAGGCCATGGCGATTCATGCGCCACAATGCATCCACCGCTGGGGCGCCGCGCCGAAGCAATTGCAGGAAGGACGCGAGCACCTGGCGATCATCGGCAAGCTGCGTCCCCATGACCGCCGTGGCCTGGTGAATGCGACGCATGGTGTCGGCGGTGAAACCGATCACGCCCTGCTGATCCAGGCGCGCGATGAAGATATCCACCAGTGCAGCAGGGCGTCGCGCGAACAACTCCGGATCGCGCACGGCAATGCGCGCGCCATAGCGCAGGAAATCTGCGCCAACAGGTTGCGCATCGCTGGGGGGTTCGAGCATTTCCACGAAACGCTCAGTGATCTGCATCCCCAAGCGTTCCACTTGGCTGGCGGCACGGTAATACCCTTGCATGAACTGTTCGACGCCGAGATTTTTTTCATGCTCGTCTTCGAATCCGAGCTGCGCGGCGAGTGCGCGCTGGTAATCGAACAGCAGGCGTTCTTCCGCACGCCCCGCCTCCAGGTGCAAGGCGAAGCGATAACGCCGCAACGTCGCTTCCGCTTGCAGCAAGGTGTCGCATTCGGCCGGATCGAGCAGGCCTTCGGTCACCATGTCCGGAAAGTCGGGTGCGTGTGCCAAGCGCTTGCCGAGCCAGCGCAATGAATCGAGCGTGCGCATTCCGCCAGGACCATCCTTGAGATTAGGCTCGAGGTTGTAGGCCGTGTCGTCGAAGCGCGCGTGGCGCGCTGTACGTTCGGCCACGCGCGCTTGCAGATAGGCGTGCGGCGGCCACATGTCCGGCGCTTCGACAATGGCGCGCAAGTTGGCATCGAGCATGGCATCGCCAGCCAGACGCCGCGCATCGAGCAGGCTGGTGAATACGCTGGCCTCGGAGGCGGCGAGTGCTTGGCATTGCTTGGCATCACGAACCGCATGGCCGACTTTGAGGCCGATATCCCACAAGGTTGCGAAGCATTGCTCCAGCGCGCGCAAGCGCGACGCATCGGCATGCTGCACCAGCGCAAGCAGATCGATATCCGAATAGGGAAATAGCAGGCCGCGCCCGAAGCCGCCGATGGCGAACAGGGCCGCATCATTCACTTCGCCCAGGCAGGCGGTCCACACGTGCGCGACGATGCGCGTGACCGAATCGCCGCGCCGTCGCGCCAGATCACTGGCATCGGCGCCATCGCGAAATGCGACGGCAATGGCGCGATCCAGATCGCCCAGCAGTTGGCGCAGTGCGACGCGTGCTTCCGATGAGACGCCCGAGCGCGGAACAGCAACCGGAAGGCGGGGTAAAGGTGGCAGGGTAACGGCGGATGGGGTCATGGAATTGGGTCGATATCCGCAGCGCTGGCCGTTGCCCCATCGTCATTCCGGCGCAGGCCGGAACGACGACTGGCCGCCGCTCACTCATCCGGCCAGGGGGTCAGAATTTCAAAGCCGTCGTCCGTCACGGCGATGGTGTGCTCCCACTGCGCCGACAGCGAGTGATCCTTGGTGACCACCGTCCAGCCATCGGGCAGTTGCTTGGTCTGCGGCTTGCCGGCGTTGATCATCGGCTCGACCGTGAAGGTCATGCCTTTCTGCAGCACCACGCCCGTACCGGGCTTGCCGTAGTGCAGCACCTGCGGCTCATCGTGGTAGACCTTGCCGATGCCGTGGCCACAGTATTCGCGCACCACGGAGAAGCCAGCGGCCTCCGCATGCTTTTGGATCGCATGGCCCACATCGCCCAATGTGGCGCCGGGGCGCACGGCCTCGATGCCGCGCATCATCGCCTCGTACGTGGTTTCCACCAGGCGCTTGGCCAGCACGCCAGGCGTGCCAACGTAATACATGCGGCTGGTATCGCCGTGCCATCCATCCTTGATGACGGTGACATCCAGATTGATGATGTCGCCTTCCTTGAGCACTTTGCCAGGGCTGGGAATGCCGTGGCAGATCACGTGGTTGACCGACGTGCACAGGGTCTTGGGAAAGCCGTGGTAGCCCACGTTGGCGGGGATCGCCTTCTGCACGTTCACGATGTGCTCGTAGGCCAGGCGGTCCAGGTCCTCCGTGGTGACTCCCGGCTTGACGTGTTCCTTGAGCATGGCCAGCACTTCGGCCGCCAGCTGGCCAGCCACGCGCATGCTTTCGAGGTCTTGAGCGGATTTGAGGGTAATGGCCATAGTCCGTAATGAATGTGGCGGCAAGACGGCCAAAAACTAGCCCAACTTGCCGCGAAGCGGTGGTCCCGGCTATAATTTGCGGGTTTTGCAGACCGCTTCCGGCCACCAGATGGCCTTTACGGCGCAAAGCGAAGCGGGATTGTAACCGTCAGGCGGTACAACCCCAACCAATGCCACACACGTATCGGCACCGTCTTCGGGGTGCTGTAGCCGCCCTTCTCCAAGCCATGGGCGCTACGGTCGAAGCTGGGGATACGTGGAGGTCCCAACCCCCCGGGCCACTAAAAAAAGGCCCACTGCAGGAGTACTACCATGGCTCAAGTCACCATGCGCCAGATGCTGGAAGCTGGCGTGCATTTCGGTCACCAGACCCGCTACTGGAACCCGAAGATGGCCCCCTACATCTTTGGCGCCCGCGGCAAGATCCACATCATCAACCTTGAGAAGACCCTGCCGCTGTTCACCGACGCGATGAACTTCCTGTCGGGTCTGGCCCAGAAGCGCGGCACCGTGCTGTTCGTGGGTACCAAGCGCTCTGCCCGCGAGGCCCTGGCTGAAGAAGCCGCCCGCGCCGGCATGCCTTTCGTGACCGCCCGCTGGCTCGGCGGCATGCTCACCAACTTCCGCACCGTCAAACAGTCCGTGGGACGCCTGAAGGAGCTGGAAGCGGCCGAAACCGACGGCAGCTTCGACAAGCTGGTCAAGCACGAAGTGCTGGCCCGTCGCCGCGAGCGCGCCAAGCTGGAAAATTCGCTGGGCGGCATCAAGAACATGAACCGCCTGCCCGACGCGCTGTTCGTGATCGACATCGGCCACGAGAACATCGCCGTGCAGGAAGCCAAGAAGCTCGGCATCCCGGTGATCGCCGTGGTTGATACCAACTACAACCCCGAGCTGGTGGACTACCCCATCCCGGGCAACGACGACGCCATCCGCGCCATCCAGCTGTACTCGCGCGCTGCCGCCGATTCGATCCTCGAAGGCAAGGCTGCCGCTCCGGCCGCCGCCCAGGGCGACGCCAACGAGTTCGTCGAGCTGGACGAGGCAGGCAACCCGGTCGCCAAGGAAGCGGATGACCGCCGTGCCGCCCCGCCGCGCCGCAACGCGCCGGCCAAGAAGGGTGCCGGTCGCGGTGACCGTGACGGCGGCCGTGGCGGTCGTGGTGACCGCGGCGGTCGTGGTGGCCGCGTGCAGCAAGACACCGCCGACACCGACTAAGTCTTAAAACAGCCGGACGCCACAGCGTCCGGCGCCCCAAGTTTCCGAGGATCCCATGAGCACTATCTCCGCCCAACTGGTCAAGGAACTCCGCGAGCGTTCCGGCGCCGGCATGATGGAATGCAAGAAGGCGCTGGTCGAAAACAACGGTGACATCGAAGTCGCCATGGAGTGGCTGCGCAAGTCGGGTCTGGCCAAGGCCGACAAGAAGGCCGGCCGTGTGGCCGCCGAAGGCCGCATCGTAGCCGCCCAGGCCAACGGCAACGCCGTGCTGGTCGAAGTGAACTGCGAAACCGACTTCGTCACCAAGAACCCCGACTTCGTGAAATTCAGCGACAACGTCGCCGAGATCGCCCTGAAGTCCGGCGCGAAGGATGTCGACGCACTGAAGGCGGCCGCCTATCCAGGCGGTGGCACGGTGGAAGACGCATCCAAGTCCCTGGTCGCCACCATCGGCGAAAACATCCAGGTGCGCCGCATGGCGCATGTGACCAACAACGGCATCATCGCCAGCTATCTGCACGGTGGTCGCATCGGCGTACTGGTGGCCCTGAAGGGTGGCTCCGAGGAGCTGGCCAAGGGCATCGCCATGCACGTGGCGGCGATGAATCCGCAGTTTGTGCGCGCCGATGACGTGCCGGCCGATTTCCTTGCCAAGGAAAAAGACATCGCGCTGAGCCAGATGTCCGACAAGGAAAAGAACAAGCCGGCCGACATCCTGGAAAAGATCGTCAGCGGGAAGGTCGCCAAGATCATTTCCGAAATCACCCTGCTCGGCCAGGCTTACGTGCTGGACACCAACGTCACCGTCGCTGACGCGCTGAAAAAGGAAAGCGCCGATGTGATCTCCGTGGTGCGTCTGGCCGTCGGCGAAGGTATCGAGAAGGTGGAAGAAGATTTTGCCGCCGAAGTGATGAAACAGGCAGGCTTGGCGTAAATCGCCACGCTTGGTTTGCGCAAAAAGGCCGCGGAAAACCGCGGCCTTTTTGTTGTTGTGCATTTACTGCCTCACGGCCGTCATTTCGCGAACCTCGCGCAGGTCATTCCCGTGAAAGCGGGAATGACGACCGGGAGGAACGCTGAAGGCGCATCGAAAGCGGCCTCGGCATTTTAAAGCGGCGCAAGCGCCGGCTTTTCGCGCGGCTCCAACAAGTCCCACTTGTTGCCGTACAAATCTTCGAACACCGCCACGATACCGTACGGCTCTGTACGCGGCCGCTCCAGAAAGCGCACACCGCGCGAACGCATCACGTCGTAGCGCGCATAGAAATCGTCAACGTGCAGGAACAGGAACACGCGTCCACCACCCTGCTCTCCTACGCACGCATCCTGTTCGGCGGTGCTCGCCAGAGCCAGTAATAACCGCGTCTCGCGCGAACCCGGTGGCGCCAGCACGACCCAGCGCTTGCCCTTGTCGAGCGGCGTATCTTCGATCACCTGAAAATCCAGGCAGCCGCAGTAGAACGCAATCGCCTCGTCGTAGTCGCGCACCAGCAAGGCGATGGCTGCGATGGTGTGCTGCATGACGGACTCCCGACGTGACTACGCTGTGAAAACCCTAAAAGTATGCCGCGCTGACGTCTGCAGCGGGCTCCGCTACAATGCGAACGTTTTGCTCGGGGCATCCAGCATGCCGTGCCCTGTAGCGGCTGGCGCGTCGCTTGCGGGTTATACGCACGCGCCCGATCGGCGATCCGGGAACGACCGACCAGCCGTTTCCGGTATTTCACTCAACATCCGGAGCCTTCATGAGCGACCAGCCAAAGTACCGACGCATTCTGCTCAAACTCTCCGGCGAAGCATTGATGGGTGAAGCCGACTATGGCATCGACCCGAAAGTGATCGGCCGGTTGGCCGACGAGATTATCGAAGTGCAAAAGGTCGGCGTGGAGATCGGCGTGGTGATCGGCGGCGGCAACATCTTCCGCGGTGCAGGCCTGGCGGCTGCAGGCATGGACCGTGTCACCGGCGATCACATGGGCATGCTGGCTACCGTGATGAATGCACTGGCCATGCAAGACTCCATCGAAAAACGCGGCGGTTTCGCCCGTGTCATGAGCGCCATCCAGATTCATGACGTGGCCGAGGATTTCATCCGTCGCCGCGCTATTCGGCATATCGAAAAAGGGCGCATCGCACTGTTTGCGGCGGGCACCGGCAACCCCTTTTTCACAACCGATTCGGCTGCCGCGTTGCGCTCTATCGAAGTGGGTGCCGATCTCTTGCTGAAGGCCACCAAGGTCGACGGTGTTTACAGCGCAGACCCGGCTAAGCACCACGATGCCGTGCGCTTCGAACAACTCACCTACGACCAGGTGATCGAACGCAAGCTCGCCGTCATGGACACCGCCGCCATTGCGCTATGCCGCGACCATCGCATGCCTCTTCGCATCTACGACATGACCGTACCGGGCAACCTTATGCGCATCATGTACGGCGAGGCGATCGGCACGCTGGTCGACGCGAGCTGACGCGCTGTTCCGTCCCTACCGAACGCTCGATCGTGATCGGGCATAGCGCCCCCTTCCCCAGCAAGCGGAGCAGCCTGCGGGCGAGAGGGGACCGAAGTTACTGCTATACTTGCCGGCTTGCACGCCAACGGGTGATTTCACATGCTCAACGACATTAAACGCGATGCCCAGACCCGTATGGGCAAGAGCATCGATGCCCTCAAGCACGACCTGTCCCGCCTGCGTACCGGGCGCGCGAGCACGTCGCTGGTCGATAGCATCAAGGTGCCCTACTACGGTTCGGACATGCCGTTGAATCAGGTGGCGTCGATCGCCCTGGCCGATGCCCGCTCGATCGTTATCACCCCGTTCGAAAAGAACATGGTCGCCCCGATCGAGAAAGCCCTGCTTGCCTCCGACCTTGGCATCACGCCCACCACCGCCGGCACCGTTATCCGTCTGAACATGCCTCCGCTCACCGAAGAGCGCCGCCGCGAACTGGCCAAGCACGTGTCGCACGAAGGCGAGAATGCGAAGATCGCCATCCGTAACGTGCGGCGCGATGCGCTGCAGCATGTGAAGGACCTCCTCAAGGAAAAGAAAATCACTGAGGATGAGGAGCGCCGGGCGGATGACGAGATCCAAAAGCTCACCGACCAGTTCGTAAAAGAAGTCGACAAACTGGCCAAGGTAAAGGAAGACGAATTGATGGCCATGTAAGGCCATCGACCCTGCGTGGAGAACGCAACCGGCTGGCTCGCGCTGCCATGTCATTTGACGGAGAGGCAAAGAAGGCTAAGGGGTCCATCTTGCACAACCGCCGTCCCCATCCGGGCTCCAGGCAGATATGCCATCCGAGCCAAGCATTCGCCACCCTTCGCATTGCCAAGAGGCAGGAAGGGGCCGATCTATGGCCTTTCCATGGCGAACGCAGTTCCACGAGGCTCTGCGGCGCCGCAAACCTCGCCGTCACCGTTAGTCTCCATCCATGACCATGACCACGCAAAATTTCGTACCGCGTCATATCGGCATCGTGATGGATGGCAATGGCCGCTGGGCGAAAGCCCGCCACCGCCCTCGCAGTTTCGGCCATAACGCCGGGCGCAAGGCCGTGCGCGAAGTGGTGGAAGGCTGTATCCGCCATGGCGTCGAAGCGTTGACGCTGTTCGCCTTCTCCAGCGAGAACTGGCAGCGGCCACCGGACGAGGTCGGGGCGCTGCTGGATTTGTTCATGCGCGCGCTCGACAAGGAAGTGGACGAGCTGCACGAGAACGGCGTACGCCTGCGCTGCGTCGGCGACTTGAGCGCGTTCGACGCGACGCTGCAAAAGCGCATGCTCGAAGCCATGAAGCGCACCGCCGGCAATACCAAGCTTTGCCTGAATATCGCGGTGAATTACGGCGGCCGCTGGGACATCGTGCAAGCCGCACGCAAGGCGGCCATGGCCGTGGCGCGCGGCGAGCTCACCATAGAAGCCATCGACGAAGACACCTTCGACCGCTTGACCAGCCTGTCCGAGTCGCCACCGCTGGATCTTTTCATTCGTACCGGCGGCGACCATCGCATCAGCAACTTCTTGTTATGGCAGCTCGCCTATGCGGAGCTGTATTTCACCGAGACTCTGTGGCCGGACTTCAATCAGGCCTCGCTGCAACTTGCCATCAACGACTTTGCCCGTCGCGAGCGTCGCTTCGGCCGCACCGGCGACCAGGTCGCCCAGGCAGCGGTCCGTTGAGTCCGCTTGTGTTTCCAGCAAGCCCTGCGCAAGGTGTCGCACACATGCTTGCCGCCCCTATTCCCTGCCTGTCGCGCTATGGCGGCGCGAACGCGCAGTCACCGTAAACAGGCCCTAGGGAACATCATGCTGCGACAGCGAGTTCTGACCGCCCTGCTTCTGGCGCCATTAGTCATCCTGCTGATTCTGCTGGTGCCGACCAACGTGTTCGCGTGCCTGTTGGGCGCCGCCTTCCTGGCCGCGGCCTGGGAATGGACACGACTGGCGGGCATGAAGAGTCGCGTTTCTCGCAGCGTCGTGCTCGCATTCGTTTTGCTGGCCTTTATCGCGCTGTGGACGCTGCGGGCTTGGGCCTGGCTGTGGCCGGTGACCATTGTGGCGGGCGTGGCGTGGTGGGTTTTGGTGTGTCTGTGGCTGCGAAACTTCGCGTTTGCCGCCGCCCCCACGGCGGAGAACCGCACCATCAAGCTGGTGGCAGGCGCGTTCGTGGTGTTTCCCGCCTGGATAGCCGCCCTGAACATCCATGGCAGCGAGCCGCACGGCCATGCCTGGACGTTCCTGGCAATGCTGCTGGTGTGGGCTGCCGACACCGGGGCGTATTTCACCGGCAGCTATCTCGGCAAGCGCAAGCTCGCGCCGCAGATCAGCCCGGGGAAGACCTGGGCCGGCGTGTACGGCGCCTTCGCCGCCAGCGCGATCGTGGCCGCCGTGGCCGGCTGGCTGCTGGGCGTGCGGGATGCGCGCCTGATCGGCCTGATCATGGTCACCCTGTTCACTGTAGCTAGCTCCATCGTCGGCGATCTGTTGGAAAGCCTGATGAAGCGCCACGCGAACGTGAAGGATTCGGGCGCCCTTTTCCCTGGTCATGGCGGCCTGCTGGACCGCCTGGACAGCATCTTCGCTGCCTTGCCGATCTTCGCACTGGGAAAATTGTTGCTGGGGCTTTGACGCACTCTAGTGCCCGCTTTTGGGGCCGTATCCGTCTTAACCCTTTCTCTTCGCGCCTAACGGAACTGCCACCGTCCGGTGTGGTCGATATCCCAACCCCGAGCGTCCCCTTTCGCGCCGCCAGTCAGGCTGCGCGACGGGTACTTGGCAACGCTTACTGATAAGCTTCGAGTTCCTAAGAGACGTAACCTGCTTTGATGAATCCCTTTCTCGGCTCGGTGTTCTGGCTACTGGTCACGCTCGGCGTGCTGGTAACCTTTCACGAATTCGGACACTACTGGGTCGCTCGCCGCTGTGGTGTGAAGGTGCTGCGCTTCTCGGTCGGCTTCGGCCGCGCCGTGTGGAAGCGCATCGGGCGCGACGGTACGGAATACCAGATCGCCGCCATTCCGCTGGGTGGTTACGTCAAGATGCTCGATGCGCGCGAGGGTGACGTCGACCCTGCTTTGCGCCATCAGGAGTTCACCGCGCAGCCGATCTGGAAGCGCATTGCCATCGTGGCCGCCGGCCCGGGGTTCAATATCCTCTTTACCGTCGTGGCGTTCTGGCTGATGTTCGTGCTGGGCCGCACGGACTTTGCCCCCGTCGTGACCGCCGCGCCGCAAAGCATGGCCGCGCAGGCCGGCATCCAGCCGGGCGATCGATTGCTTACGATCGGCGGCACGCAGGTCTCCACCTGGGGTGGCTCGTTCGACGTCATCGCCAACGCGCTGCTGGGCCGCACGCCGCTGGCCGTGACGGTTCGCGGCACTGATGGCAAGCAGCGCTCGCTGGTGTTGCCGCTCAACCGCCTGCCGGCCGGCGAAGACGTTTCGCAGTATATGGACAAGCTGGGTCTGGAGCTCGCACCTGCGCCGGCCATCGCGGCCGTGGTCGTGCCGGGTGGACCGGCTGAGCTGGCCGGTATGCACGCGGGGGACAAGATTCTTAGCGTCGATGGCAAAGCCGTGAAAGATTTCGTCGATCTCGGCGAGCAGATCAGGGCGGCGGCGGCGAAATCACCCGCGCTGACGCTGGAAATCGAGCGCAATGGCAAGCAGATGACGCTTCCGGTCACCGCGCGCATGGAATCGGTGGAAGGCGCCGCACCGCAGTGGCTGATCGACGTGAACGCCCCGCCGTCGGAAGTCGCCATGCAGCGCTACGGGCCGCTCAAGTCGCTGACCGAATCGCTCAGCCTGACCTGGGAGCGCACCACCGATACCTTCAGCATGGTCGGCAAGATGATCACTGGCGAGGCATCCACCCGCAACATTGCCGGCGTCATCGGCATTGCGCAGGTCGCCAATGCGGCCGCGCAGATGGGGCTGGATCGTTTCCTGGAATTCCTCGGTCTGGTGTCACTTAGCCTGGCCATCATCAACCTGATGCCCATTCCGGTCTTGGA
Source organism: Dyella monticola (assembly GCF_003363155.1). Classification (GTDB taxonomy): domain Bacteria; phylum Pseudomonadota; class Gammaproteobacteria; order Xanthomonadales; family Rhodanobacteraceae; genus Dyella_B; species Dyella_B monticola. The sequence continues at coordinate 208,991 of NZ_QRBE01000006.1, forward strand.
CGGTGGCTATCTGCTGTATTACCTTATCGAGCTGATCAAAGGCAGCCCTGTCAGCGAGCGGACCATGATCGCGGGCCAGTACGTGGGCATCGCCTTGCTGTTCATGCTGGTGGGGCTGACGTTCTACAACGACATCCATCGCATCATCCTGCCCTCGTGAGACGGATGCGCGCCGCTTGCAACCTCGGGTTGGGTGCTGGCCGCGATTGTCCTATTGCGCGGCAAGCCTCGCGCCTTGCGCAGCGTCCGGCACCTTCCCGCCGGGTCCGCCCAGTGCATGTGTGCAGCACGAGGCCAGAGTGATGCCGGATTTGGAAAAAATGCAGCGAGGCGGTCGCATGGCCGCCTCGTCCGAATAACACAACGGAATCGACGATGAAGCGTATCGCCGCCCTGATCCTGCTTGCCTCCCTTTCGACCAGCGCATTCGCGCTGGAACCCTTCGTCGTTTCCGACATCCGCATCGAAGGCTTGAACCGCATCTCCGCCGGCACGGTGTTCAATTACCTGCCGATCAACAAGGGTGACCGCCTCACCACGGAAGAGGCCCAACAGGCCATCCGCGCCCTTTACAGCACCAAGTTCTTCAGCGATGTGGAGCTGGAGCGCGATGGCAACATCCTGGTGATCAAAGTGGCGGAGCGGCCGTCGATCGCCAAGCTCACCATCCGCGGCAACAACGACATCAAGACCGATGACCTCAAGAAAGGTCTGAAGGATATCGGCCTGACCGAAGGCGAAACCTTCGACCGCCTGGCGATGGATCGCGTGCAACAGGAACTGATCCGCCAGTACTACAACCGCGGCAAGTACAACGTGTCGGTCATTCCGCACGTCACGGAGCTCGATCGCAACCGCGTGTCCATCGACATCGAGATCCGCGAAGGCAAGGTCGCCAAGATCAAGGAAGTGAACATCGTCGGCAACACGGCGTTCACCGACAAGGAAATTGAATCGGGCTTCGAGTCGGGCACCACCAACTTGCTGTCGTGGTATTCCAAGAACGACCAATACTCGCAGGACAAGCTCTCCGGCGATCTGAAAAAGCTGCAGTCCTACTATATGGACCGCGGTTACGCCGATTTCGGCATCGACTCCACGCAGGTCACCATTTCGCCTGACAAGCGCCAGATGTACATCGCCGCGGACGTCATCCAGGGCGACATCTACCACATCTCCGGCACGCACCTGCTCGGCCAGCTGATCCTGCCGGAAGACACGCTGCGCAAGCTGGTGTTCGTGAAGGATGGCGATCTGTTCAACCGCCGCGCGATCGAAGCCACCTCCGACGCCATCAAGGCGCTGCTGGCGAACATTGGCTACGCGTTCGCCAAGGTCAATTCGGTTCCCAAGCTGGATAAAGACAAGAAAACCGTCGACGTCACCTGGTATATCCAGCCCGGCGTGCGTGTTTACGTGCGCCGCGTGATCTTCCAGGGCAACACCCGTACCGAAGACGATGTGCTGCGTCGTGAAATGCGTCAGCTGGAAGGTGCGTGGTATTCGCAGGCGGCGATCGACCGCTCGAAGATCCGTCTGCAACAGCTCGGCTACTTCAAGACCGTCACCATCGATAAGCAGACGGTGCCAGGCAGCGATGACGAGGTCGATCTGACGGTGAAGGTGGAAGAGCAATCCGCCGGCAGCCTGACCTTCGGCGTGGGTTATTCACAGTATTCGGGCATCATCCTGTCCAGCTCGGTATCGCAGAGGAACTTCCTCGGCACCGGCGATCAGTTCACCATCGGGGCCGAACGCAGCGATTACCTCACCTCGATCAACGCGGGCTACTCCAACCCCTATCTGACCGAGAGCGGTATTGGCATCGGCTACAACGCGACGTTCTCGCGCGCGGACTACGCCGACCTCGGTAGCCAGTACGCCAGCTACTCCAACAGCACCAAGTCGTTCTCCACCACGCTGGGCATTCCGATCACCGATTTCGACCGCTTGAGCGGCAGCCTGGGCATCGGCAGCACCAAGATCAACACGTACGCCGGTTATACCCCGCAGATACTGGTCGACTACATCAACGCGCTGGGCAAGGACACCATCCACACCTGGACCGGCTCGCTGAGCTGGGTCCACGACACGCGCAATTCCTACTGGGCACCCACCCACGGCGGCCAGATCACCGCCGGTGTGAACGTGGCGCTGCCCGGCTCCACCGTGCAGTACTGGACCTTCAACGGCGAAGCCAACCATTACTGGCCGATCGGCAAGGGTTTCGTGCTGTACCTGGACGGCAAGGTGGGCTACGGCAGCACCTATGGCAACCAGACGTACACCGCCACCACCGCCGACTATGACGCCGCCACGGGCACGGGCTACAAAGCCGGCCAGAACGTCGCCTTCCCGTTCTGGATGAACTTCTACGCGGGCGGCGTGACCGATCTGCGCGGCTTCCAGGACAACACCCTCGGTCCACGCGCGTGCGCCGGCTCGACCACCAATGGCGCGCCCATCGTGCCGCAGTCGAACGGTTACTGCCCGGGCAGCACGTACACCTACTCCCAGCCGATCGGTGGTGCGTTCAAGGTGCTGGGTACCGCCGAGGTGTACCTGCCGCTGCCGTTCCTGAAGGACATCAACACCGCACGCGTGTCGCTCTTCATGGACGTGGGCCAGGCCTATCAGAACATCCAGTCCTTCAGCGCCAAGCAGCTCGATGCGTCGGCCGGTGTGTCCCTGCATTGGCAGGCGCCGATCGGCCCGCTGATCATCAGCCTGGGCTTCCCGTTCCGCATGCAGCCGGGCGACAGCGAGTACACCGAGCGCATTCAGTTCACCTTCGGCAGCCAGTTCTAAGGCTGTCCGCAAGGATTCCCCGGAAAGCGCGGCTCTGCCGCGCTTTCTTTTGCAGCCTGCGGATTCCTGCGAACCGCAACATGCTGCACGCGGCGGCGAGCGAACCCCTACAATGCGGCGGTTGCACGATGCGCAAGACTCGCCGCCCGGCGGCTCCATGATGCGGCCGCGCCGTGCGACGACGCAGGCAAAGCGAGACCCCTAACAGGCGCTACCGATGACCTCATACAGCGTTGCCCAACTCGCCGAACGCTTCGCCCTGGAATTTCGCGGCGATGGCGCACGCATCATTGATGGCGTCGGTACGCTTGCGGGCGCGGGGCCTACCCAGCTCAGCTTCTTATCCAACAGCAAGTACAGCGCGCAGCTGACCAGCACCCGTGCGGGCGTGGTCGTACTGAGCAGCGATGCCGCCGAAAGCTGCCCCACGGCAGCACTGATTGCGCGCGACCCCTATGTGGCCTACGCGCGCATCGCCGCTTTGTTCGAACGGCTGCCGGCCGCAGCCGCCGGCGTGCATCCCTCGGCCGTGGTGGCACCGGGTGCACGCGTCAGCGCATCCGCAAGCATCGGCCCGTGTTGCGTGATCGAAGACGGTGCTGTCATCGAAGATGGCGTGGTACTCGGCCCTCACTGCATCATCGGCCCGGAGTGCACGGTGGGTGCACAATCGCGCCTCGTCGGTCGCGTCACGCTGGTGATCCGCGTAACGCTCGGCAAGCGCGTGCTGGTGCATCCGGGCGCGGTGATCGGCTCGGACGGCTTCGGCCTCGCCTTCGACCGCGACCACTGGGTGAAGCTGCCGCAGCTGGGCGGCGTGCGCATCGGTGACGATTGTGAAATAGGCGCCAACACCACCATCGACCGCGGTGCATTGGACGATACCGTGCTGGAAGATGACGTCCGGCTGGATAACCAGATCCAGATCGCCCACAACGTCACCATCGGCGCACACACGGCCATGGCCGGCTGCGCCGCCGTGGCCGGCAGTGCGAAAATAGGCCGTTATTGCATGATCGGCGGCAACGCCGGCGTGCTTGGCCATCTGGAAGTGGCTGACCGGGTTACCATTACGGCCAAGAGCCTGGTGACGCATTCGATTCGGGAGGCTGGCGAGTATTCCTCCGGAGTACCGCTGCAGGAAAACCGGCAGTGGCGTCGCAATGCCGCCCGCTTCAAACATTTGGACGAGTACGCGCGCCGATTGTCGGCGCTGGAAAGCCGCTTGTCGGCTTTGGAGAAGGATAAGAGTGATGACTGAGAACACCACCCAGATCACGCTGCCTGTCGGCGTGGACGTGATTGAACAACTATTGCCGCACCGCTATCCATTCCTGTTGGTGGATCGCGTCATCGAGATCGTGCCCGAACAGAGCGTGGTGACACTGAAGAACGTCACCATCAATGAGCCCTTTTTTACCGGACATTTTCCCGGTCACCCGGTGATGCCAGGTGTACTGATCGTAGAGGCCATGGCGCAGTCGGCCGGCCTGCTCACGCAGATCAGCGCGCGCCTGAAAGGCGCTACGGCCAGCCCGCTGTTCTACCTTGCCAAGGTGGACAACGCGCGCTTCAACGCACCGGTCGTGCCCGGCGACCAATTGCGCATGGAAGTACGCCTCAAGCGCTTGCTGCGCAGCATGGGTCTGTTTGAGGCGCGCTCGCTGGTTGACGGCAAGGAAGTGGCGAGCTGCGAACTGATGTGCGCCGCGAGGTCGGAAAAATGATCCACCCCACCGCGCAAATCGATCCATCGGCGGTGATTGGTGCCAACGTAAGTATCGGTGCATTTACCGTGATCGGCGCCGACGTGAACATCGGCGAAGGCACGGTGATCGGACCGCATGTGGTGATCCACGGGCCCACCACGATCGGCCGCAATAATCGCATCGCGCAATTCGCTTCCATCGGCGGCGACCCGCAGGACATGAAATACCAGGGTGAACGCACCGAACTGGTCATCGGCGACAACAACCTGATCCGCGAATTCGTCACCATCAATCGTGGTACCGGCGAAGGTGGCGGTGTCACGCGCATCGGTAACGACAATTGGCTGCTGGCTTACGTGCACGTCGCACACGATTGCCAGGTCGGCAACCACACGATCTTCTCCAACTACTCGGCATTGGCCGGGCATGTGGAAGTGGGCGACTGGACCGTGTTTGCGGGTTATTCCGGGGCGCATCAGTTCTGCAAGGTCGGCGAACACGCCTTTATCGCCATGGGCTGCCTGCTGGGTGCCGACGTCCCGCCGTTCTTGATGATGGCCAACGACCAGGGCGGACGGCCGCGCGGCCTGAACACCACCGGCCTCAAGCGCCGCGGTTTCGAACCCGACCGCATCACGGCGATCAAACGCGCCTACCGCACGCTGTATACCTCGGGCCTGTCTCTGGCCGAGGCGCGCGAGCAACTGGTTGCGCAGGCCAAGGACAGCGAGGATGTGCGCGCCATGCTCGATTTTCTCGACCGCAGCGAGCGTGGGTTGGCGCGCTGACCCTGAGCGTTTCGCACGTGGTTCCACCGACTACGGGCCTTTGCCGGGAATGCGACCATGTCTAACAATGATCAAAGCCCCTTGATAGCCCTGATTGCCGGCGAAGATTCCGGCGATCAGCTCGGTGCCGATCTCATCGTCGCGCTGCGCCGGCATTATCCGAACGCACGATTCGCCGGCATCGGCGGCAACCGCATGCAGCAGCATGGGTTTGAATCGTGGTTCGACATGCGCGAACTGTCGCTGTTCGGTTTTGCCGAAGTCATCGGCCATCTGCCGCGACTGCTGCGGTTGCGCAAGGAATTGGTCGCGCGACTGACCACGGCAAAGCCTGCGGTGGTCGTGGGCATTGATGCGCCCGATTTCAATCTCGGCGTCGAACGCCGCTTAAAGCAGGCCGGTTTGCGCACGGTGCATTACGTCAGCCCATCGATTTGGGCCTGGCGCGAAAACCGTGCGGAAAAAATCGGCCAGAGCGTGCATCGCGTGCTTTGCTTGTTTCCGATGGAACCACCGATCTACGCACGCCACGGCATCGATGCGCGCTTCGTGGGCCACCCCTTGGCCGATCGTTTTCCGCTTGTCTCAGATCGCGTGCCGGCCAGGCGCACCTTGCAACTACCGCTGGATGCGCCGGTGCTGGCGCTCTTGCCGGGCAGCCGCCACTCCGAACTGGAGCGCATGGGGGCGATCTACCTGGATGCCGCGCGACGCGTAGCGGCCAACATGCCTGGCTTGCGCATCGTGATTCCTGCTGCAAACACGCGTGCGCTGGCGACGCTCAAATCATTGCTCGGGCGCAGCGTGAACGATGAAGCGGCGCCCATCCTGCTCGACGGCCATGCGCACGAAGCCATGCTCGCGGCCGACGTCGTCATGCTGGCCTCGGGAACCGCCACGCTGGAAGCGATGCTGGCCAAGCGCCCCATGGTGGTTGGATACCGCGTTTCGCCGCTGAGCTACCGCATCGCACGCATGTTCAAGATGCTCAAGACCGATGTGTACGCACTGCCCAACATCCTTGCCCGCGCATGCGGCATGGGCAAAGACGCCATGCTGGTGCCCGAGTTGATGCAGGACGATTTCACCCCAGAGAAGCTCGCCCATGCCACGCTGGAATTGTTCCGCGACAGCGAACGCCGCGGCGCCGTAGTCGCGGCCTTCGAGCAATTGCATGACATCCTGCGCGGCCACCTGCTTGGGCACGCGGGCGATCATGCCGCCGCCGCCATTATTGAAATGATCGAGCGATGACGTAACACTGTAACGGTAATCGTCCTCATCCTGGCCCGGATGAGACTGGCCATGAGGGATCGACCTCACCATAGCGGACCCAACGCATTTCCCTATGAAAACCGAGGTAAGCCCCGACTCCTTGAGCGTTCTCTTCCCGCCAAAGAAGCGCGCAGGCGGCCGCGCGTTGCTCACCCGTATTGCAGGTGTCGACGAGGCCGGGCGCGGGCCGCTGGCCGGCCCGGTGGTCGTGGCTGCGGTGATCTTGGATAGCTCGCGCCCCATCGAGGGCCTGGACGATTCAAAAAAGCTCAGCGAAGCCAGGCGCGAACAACTGTATCCACACATCGTGGGACGCGCGCTGGCTTATACCGTCGTCGTGATCGAGCGCGACGAAATCGATCGCATCAATATCTTCCAGGCCACCATGGTGGGCATGGCGCGCGCAGTCACCCGCCTGATGCCGGCGGCCACGGAAGCGTTGATCGATGGCAATCACCTGCCGGTCGGCCTGCCCTGCCCCGCTCGTGCGATCATCGGCGGGGACGCGCTGGAGCCCGCCATCAGCGCCGCTTCGATTCTCGCCAAAGTCAGCCGCGACCGCCTGATGGTGCAGATGGACGCGCGTTATCCCGGCTACGGATTTGCCGATCACAAAGGCTATTCCACACCTGCCCACCTGGCCGCGCTGCAGCGGCTGGGCCCGTGCGATGAACACCGACGCAGCTTTTCGCCAGTCAAGCTGCTGCTGGACCAGGGCCGGCTTTTCTAAAATGCGCTGAACGTCCGCGCGACGGCTTTCCCAAGCTATGCGACGCTGTTTTTACCGTGCAACCTTTCAGCGTGCGCGCGCATCCGACGAGATATGGAATGAAATCGGAAAGCCGCTGCGCAGATAAGTAAACGATGGCATGCGGTTCCCAAGCACGGATGCGCCACCACGGTCCGTCGCCAACGCATAAACACTCACACGCCGGGCTTTTCAGGAGAGTGTCATGCTGTTTTCTTCCCGCCGCCCAACGCGCCCGCCCACTGCCAAGAAGCACGCGCACGAATCCATTACCAAGGCATCGCCAGCCGCCGCGGAGCTGCGCTTACATCACCTCGACTACAACTTGCAGCCCTTGAGCGTGGCGAGCCTTTCGCACTACGTCGAGCCGGTTGAAGACGAGCGGTTCAGGGTGCACTGAAAGCAAAGGCACGGGATCGGAGCAGGGAATGCGTCGCTTGCTGTGAACATGGGATTTGCCGTCTCCCGTTCCCTGCTCTTGTCAATGCTTGCCCGCGCCGGACCAGCTCGCTAGGCTGAGCCATTGCTTCGCGCGTGCGAGCCATGTCCGTCCGTTTCGCTCATCTGCATCTGCACAGCGAGTATTCGCTGGTCGACTCGACCATCCGCATCAAGGCGCTGGTGGCTGCCTGCGTGCAGGCCGGCACGCCGGCGGTTGCGCTCACTGACGAGTGCAACATGTTCGCCCTGGTGAAGTTCTACAAGGCATGTAGCGCGGCGGGCATCAAGCCGATTGGTGGTTGTGACCTGTGGATCAGCGCGCCGGACGATCCACGCCCCTGGCGCATGACCATGCTGTGCCAGAACCGCGATGGCTATCTCAACCTGTCACGCCTGGTCTCACGCGCCTGGCGCGAAGGTCAACAAGGCGGCCGTGCGCTGGTCGATGCTGCATGGCTCACGCCCGATGCGACAGCCGGGCTGATTATCTTGCTGGGTCGAGAAAGCGAGATCGGCCGCGTGGCCGTGAACCAGGGTACGGCCGCCGCCTTGCCACGCCTGCGCACGCTCAGCCGGCTATTTCCGGACCGCCTGTACCTGGAACTCACCCGTTGCGGGCGCGAAGGCGAGGAAACCTGGAACAACGCCGCGCTCAGTCTGGCCGCGGAATGCAATCTGCCGGTCATCGCCAGCAACGATGTGCGCTTCCTCAAGCAAGACGATTTCGAAGCACATGAAGCGCGCGTGTGCATTCATCAAGGCCGCGTGCTGGCCGATCCCAAGCGCCCGCGCGACTACAGCGATCAGCAATACCTGAAAACGCCCCAGGACATGGCCGAGCTGTTCGCGGATATTCCCGAGGCCCTGGAAAATACCGTCGAACTGGCCAAGCGCTGCAACCTGGAACTCAGCTTCGGCACCTACTACCTGCCGGACTTCCCGGTGCCTGAAGGCCACGATCTCGCCAGCTACATCCGCGAAATCGCACGCGAAGGCCTGAAAGAACGCCTTGCCGCCGCACCCCTGGCACCCGGCCACACGCTGGCCGATTACGAAGCGCGGTTGGAACGCGAGCTGGACGTCATCATCGAGATGGGCTTCCCGGGCTACTTCCTGATCGTGGCGGACTTCATCAACTGGGGTAAGCAGAACGGCATCCCGGTCGGCCCCGGTCGCGGTTCGGGCGCGGGCTCGCTGGTGGCGTGGGTGCTGAAGATCACCGATCTGGATCCGCTGCAGTTCAATCTGCTGTTTGAGCGATTTCTGAATCCGGAACGTATTTCGATGCCGGACTTCGACATCGACTTCTGCATGGATCGCCGCGACGAAGTGATCGATTACGTCGCACGCAAATACGGTCGCGATCACGTCAGCCAGATCATTACGTACGGTTCGATGGCCGCCAAGGCGGTGCTGCGCGATTCGGGCCGCGTGCTGGGCATGGGTTACAACGCGGTCGACAAGATCGCGAAATTGATTCCCCCGCGGCCGCTCGATCTCACCCTTTCGGACGCGCTGGGTCGCTCCGAAAAATCGCAGAAAGAAACTGATCGCGTCGTCAAGGAATTCTGCGATCTCTACGCGCAGGACGAAGAAGCCAAATCGCTGATCGATCTGGCGTTGAAACTGGAAAGCCTCACACGCAACGCCGGCAAGCACGCGGGCGGCGTCGTAATTGGTCCCAGGCCGCTCACCGAATTCGCGCCGCTGTACTGCGAACCGGGTGGCGCCGGCGTGGTGACGCAATACGACAAGGACGACGTGGAAGCCGTCGGCCTGGTGAAGTTCGACTTCCTTGGCCTGCGCACACTCACCATCATCGATTGGGCGGTGAAGGCGATCAACGCGCGCCGCGCGAACAGTGACGAAGAGCCACTGGATATCGCGGCGCTCCCGCTCGATGACGTGCCGACGTATGAATTGCTGAAACGCGCGCAAACGGTTGCGGTGTTCCAGCTCGAATCCTCCGGCATGCAGCGCATGCTCAAGGATGCAAAGCCTGACCGCTTCGAAGACATCATCGCGCTGGTGGCGCTGTATCGCCCGGGCCCGATGGATCTGATTCCCAGCTTCGTTGCACGTAAACACGGTCGCGAAGACGTGGAATACCCCGATCCGCGCGTCGAGCCCATCCTGAAAGAGACCTACGGCATCATGGTCTATCAGGAGCAGGTGATGCAGATGGCGCAGATCGTCGGCGGCTACTCGCTCGGCGGCGCCGACCTGCTGCGTCGCGCGATGGGCAAGAAAAAAATCGAGGAAATGGCGAAGGAGCGCGCCAAGTTCCGCGAAGGCGCCGCCAAAGACGGCCTCAGCGGGGAGAAATCCGACGCCATCTTCGACTTGATGGAAAAATTCGCAGGCTACGGCTTCAACAAGTCACACGCTGCCGCGTACGCGCTGGTGTCCTATCAAACCGCATGGCTGAAGGCACACTACCCCGCCGAATTCATGGCCGCGACGATTTCCTCGGACATGGACAACACCGACAAGGTGGTGACCTTTCTCGACGAATCGCGCGCGATCGCTCTGACCGTTCTTGCACCGGATGTGAATGCGTCGGTGTTCATGTTCGAGGCGGTCGAGCCGAAAGTCATCCGTTACGGCCTGGGCGCCATCAAGGGGGTGGGCCAGGGCGCCTGCGAGGCCATCGCCGAGGAACGCAAGAAAGGTGGCCCGTACAAAGATCTGGCTGACTTCTGCCGCCGCGTCGATCCCACCAAGCTCAACCGCCGCGTGCTGGAAGCGCTGATCCTCTCTGGCGCGCTGGACGCCCTGGCGCCCACCCGCGCCAGCCTGATGCTGCAGCTGCCCAATGCGATCAAAGCCGCCGAACAGCACCTGCGCGACCGCCAATCCGGCCAGAACGACATGTTCGGCGCAATGATTGGGGCGGTCGCGCCGGTGGTACAGGTCGAGCTCCCCACCGCGCCGGAATGGCCACTCGAGCAGAAGCTGCAGGGTGAGCGCGATACGCTCGGCCATTACCTCTCCGGTCACCCCACCGACCCCTGGCGCGAGGAGCTGGCTCAGCTTTCCACCTGCCCACTGGGCGAGATCGCCGACCGCTACCAACCGCCCCGCCCGCGCAAGAACGACGGCGACGACGGTAACCGCTTCCGCCGCGGCCCCGACACGCCGTGGACCGTCGCCGGCATGGTGGTGGCCGTGCGCAAACGCGGCGACAGCGACGCCTTCGTGCGTCTGGAAGACAGCACCGGCAGCATCGAGGTGAGCTTTTTCGGCGAGCTCTACCAGCAGGTCGCACCGTTGCTTACCCGCGATGAGCTGCTGGTGGTCGAAGGCGGCCTGCGCATCGACGACTTCTCCGGCGGCGGTTTTCAGCTGCGCGCCCGCAGCGCCATTTCCATGGCCGACGCGTGCCGACGCTATGCCCGCCTGCTGCGCGTGAAGGTCAACGGCATCGGGCCGGATTTCATCAGCCAGTTCCGGCAGGCCCTCGCCGGTCATCGCGGCGGCACGGCCGCCGTACTGCTCAGCGGTTACCACAACGCGGTGGCACAGGCGGATTTCGAATTCGGACAGGAGTGGAAAGTGCACGCCATTCCGGAGCTGCTGCGCACGGTACGCGGCATGCCGGGAGTGCTGGGCGCAGGTCTACGGATCGTCAAATCCGCCGAATAGCAGCCCCCGCTCCCCTGCAGGGAGAGCGTTGGCGTGAGGGGCCAAGGCTTGCCCCATCTCAAACAGAGCAATGCTTCGATGAAGCATTCTCGAAGAGTGTCCCTTCACCGCAGCCCTCGCCCTGGAGGGGAGAGGGAACCGTAGCGCTGCCATACGCCGCCGTTCCCGCCCCGCCACGCGCCCCGGGTATACTGCCCCGCTTCTGTGCCACGTACGTGACCGAATGAATCCCAATTTCCTCGATTTTGAACAACCGATTGCCGAGCTGGAGGCCAAGATCGAGGAGCTGCGGCATGCCAGCTCCGGCCAAGCGTTCAATATCGACGAAGAAGTCACCCGCCTGCGCGAGAAGCTCAAGCTCAAGACGGCGGACATCTTCCGCACGCTCACGCCCTGGCAGGTCACGCAACTCTCTCGTCATCCGGCACGCCCCTACACGCTCGATTACATCGGCGTGATGTGCGAGGAATTCCACGAGCTCGCCGGCGATCGCGCCTACGCGGACGACGCGGCCATCGTGGGCGGCATCGGTCGCATCAATGGGCGCTCGGTGATGATCATCGGCCATCAGAAGGCGCGCGATACCAAGGGCAAGATTCGCCGCAACTTCGGCATGCCCCGGCCGGAGGGTTATCGCAAGGCGCTGCGCCTGATGAGGATGGCGGAGCGTTTCAAACTTCCGCTGTTCACGCTGATCGACACCGCCGGCGCCTATCCGGGCGTCGGGGCCGAAGAGCGCGGCCAGAGTGAAGCCATCGCCACCAACCTGTTGGAAATGGCCGAACTGAAAGTACCGATCATTTGCACGGTGATCGGCGAAGGCGGCTCCGGTGGCGCGCTGGCGATCGGCGTGGGCGACCGCACGGTCATGCTGCAGTATTCGACCTATTCGGTGATCACGCCCGAAGGTTGCGCTTCCATCCTGTGGAAGAGCGCCGAGCGCGCCAAAGATGCCGCTGAAGCGCTGGGCATGACTGCTCCGCGCTTGCTCGATCTGGGTTTGGTCGACAAAGTCGTACGCGAGCCGCTCGGTGGCGCGCATCGCAATCCTCACTCGATGGCGGTGCGCCTCAAGGCTGTGCTGCTGAACGAGCTCGACAAGTTGGAAAGCATTCCCGTGCCGGCGTTGCTGGAGCAGCGTTACCACCGTCTGCGCAGCTTTGGGGCGTACAACGAGTAAGCGCATGATGAGCGGCGTGCAGGGACTCGATCACGTCAATCTCAGCGCCCCCTCCGCACTGCTCGAGCACCTGCGTCGGTTTTATATCGACGTCATCGGATTGGTCGAAGGGCCTCGCCCCACGTTCCGCTCCGGCTCGCGCGGTTATTGGCTGTATGCCGGCACAGAGGCGGTCATGCATTTGACCGTCCGCGGTGACGGCGATGCCAGTGCAAAACCGACAGGCTGGCTGGATCACATCGCCTTTGCCTGCACGGACCTGCCCGGCACCCGCGCTCGACTCGACGCCGCGGGCGTTCCATACCGCGTCGACATCGTCGACATGCCCGAGCAAGTACAACTGTTCCTTCACGACCCCGCAGGCACCGGGGTGGAATTGAATTTCCGAACACCGGCCGCTCTGGGCGCTACCTGAGCGCACACATTAAGGCGCTATCATCGATCCGCCCATTACGCAGGAGGCCGCCATGGCCAGCGACAGCATCAAGCTCGCCGTCCTGATCGATGCCGACAACACGCAGCCTTCCATTGCCGATGGCCTGTTGGCCGAGGTCGCCAAGTACGGGACGGCGCATGTAAAGCGCGCCTACGGCGATTGGACGGGCAATCAGCTGAAAACCTGGAAGGAACACCTGCTCAAGCAATCCATCCAGCCGATCCAGCAATTCAGCTACACCAGTGGCAAGAACGCAACCGACTCGGCCATGATCATCGACGCGATGGATCTGTTGTACGCCGGCCGCTTCGATGGCTTCTGCATCGTCTCCAGTGACAGCGACTTCACGCGCCTGGCTGCGCGTATTCGCGAATCGGGCCTGATCGTTTACGGCTTTGGCGAACGCAAGACACCCGAACCGTTTGTCGCGGCCTGCGACAAATTCATCTACACCGAAATCCTCACCGGGAAACCGGACGAAGAACAACCGCTCAAGCCACGCGCGCCTTCTCAACTGAAAAAAGACAGCGGCTTGATCAATCTGCTGCGCAACGCGATCGATGCGGCCTCTGACGACGAAGGCTGGGCGGGGTTGGGCGGCGTCGGCTCGATCATCACCAAGCAGCGTCCGAACTTCGATTCGCGCAGCCATGGTTACGGCAAGTTGAGCGATCTGATTGCCGCGATCGACTGGTTCGAGCTCGATCGGCGCAGCCCTGGTGAAGGTCGTCCCAAAGCGATCTATGTGCGCAACAAGCGCAAACCGGTGGCACGTGAATCCTGATTCGGCGCTCATCGATACCCTGCAACAAGCGCTGCGCGCGCACCCGCAAGCTTCGCTGTGTGTAGCCTATAGCGGCGGCCCCGATTCCACGGCGCTCTTGCACGCGCTCGCGCACATGTCCGAAGCGCGCGCGCGTGGCTTGCGCGCCATGCATGTGGATCATGGCCTGCATGCGCAGAGCGCGCGTTGGGCCGCGCATTGTCGTGCCTTCTGCGCAACGATCGGGATTGCATGTGATGTGCATGTCGCCAGCGTGGATCGCGCCAGCGGCATCGGCCTTGAAGCTGCCGCACGGCACGCGCGCTATGCCGTGTTTACGGAACACTTACATGCAGGCGAGCGTCTGGTGCTGGGCCATCATCAAGACGATCAAGTGGAGACGGTACTGCTGAAGCTGCTGCGCGGCGCCGGTCCGGAGGGCCTCGGCGGCATGCGTGCGGAGCGCCCGTTGGGAGCCGGTGCGCTATGGCGGCCGCTGCTTGCCTTGCCGCGGCATGCGATCCGCGATTACGTGCAAGCGCACAAACTGCCCTGCATTCACGATCCTTCCAATGACGACCGGCAGCTCGCACGCAATCACCTGCGTCACGACGTCATTCCACTCTTGAATACCCATTGGCCACATGCGGCGATCTCGGTCACGCACAGCGCCATGCTCTGCCGCGCAGCGGCCGATACGCTGCAACAGGATTGGCTCGTCGCCTTGGAAGTCTTGCGCGACATGGAGACCAACAGCCTGGATGCGCGCGGCTGGCTCGCGCTGCCGTCCGCGCTACGCGATCCACTGCTCGCCCACTGGTTGCACGCGCAAGGTTTGTCCGCACCGACCACTGCACAGCGCCAGCAAATCGAGCGCCAATGCACCTCGCAGGACGGCCAGCTGCCATGCATTCAATGGCCTGGTGCCGAAGTGCACGTGTGGAAAAACCGGTTATGGGCGATGGCGCCTGCCAAGCCACGCAAGAGCTCCATGGACGCGCCATGGCACGGCGAAACGCTCGACCTGCCCGATGGCGGCAGGCTGACACTCGAGCCAGCCGCAACGCTTCCCATTACGTTAACCGTGCGATCGCGTCGTGGCGGCGAACGGATCAAACCAGCCGGTGATGCACACACCCGCGAACTTCGCGCACTGTTTCAGACCGGCGCCATCCCACCATGGCGGCGAGAAGCCTGCCCGCTGCTGTATGAAGGCGACGAACTTGTCGCCGTGGCGGATCGCTGGCTGAGCGCGCGCGCGCAAGCGCTGTTTGACCAGGTCGGCGCGCTGCCGCGCTGGCGGCCTGGACGCTAAGCGTCAGGATTCCTGCCGCGCCTTGTGTTCCAGCGTGGGTGCAGGCGCAGTGCCCGCTACCCGGCGATTGACGAAATACATCAGCGCCAACGTCACCGTGGTCGTACACACCAGCACATCGCCCAGCTCGTCGAAATGCTGCAGCGGGCCGTTGCCCACTTGCACCACCACCAACCCACCCAGCACCGCAGCAACACCGCCGGCCACCTGCTGCAAGGAGGAGCTGATCGACATGTATGCGCCACGATCAGGCGGTTTGGGTAGCCCCGACATCAACGCCGACGACGAAATGATGCGCGAGAAAATGCCGATCTGCAGCAAGGCGCTGACACCGATCAGCGGCCACAAGCCCACGTTGGACAAGCGCGTGTAGATCACCACCATCACGATGGTCATCACGCAGCCGAACGCGAACACGCGGTACTTGCCGAATTTGTCGCTGGCGCGGCCGATCAGCGGTCCCATCGCCGCAGAGATCAGGCCCGTCGCCAGATAAACCACCGACAATTGATCCACTGAAATGCCAACGTTGTGCACCAGGAATATCGTCGAATAAGGCATCAACAGAAAACCGCCAATGGACAACATACCGGTGGTGATGAAACCCAGCAGGTACGACCGCGTGGTCAAGGTGTGTACCAAGTGATGCAGTGGCTTCTTGTCTGGGCGCAGCGCCAGATGCGCATTCACTGGACGCAGCCGCCCGATGATCGTGCCGCCCACTACGGTGCACACAATCACGATCAGGAAAAACGGCGCATTCCAGCCCCATCTGCTGGACAGGAACAAGCTCAACGGCAGACCCAGCACGGAACTGGCCGCGAATGCGGTTTGGATGAAACCCATCACGCGTCCGCGCATCGACAGTGGAAACAAGTCGGTGACGATGGCCATGGAGGCTGCTCCTACCACGCCGGCGAACATACCGGTGACCATGCGCGCGAGCAACAAGGTGATGTAGCTGTGGGCCAATCCGCAGAGCAAGGTGCCGAGCATGAAGCCGCTATAGAAAACCAGCAGCAGCTTTTTCCGGTCGAAGCGGTCGGCAAAGCCCGCCGCGCAAATACCGGAAACGCCCGCCGCAAAGGCATACGCCGACACCACATCACCAAATTGCCCTGGCGTGATGTGCAAGGCCGGCACAACCAGCGCACCCAGTGGCGCCAGCAGCATGAAATCCAGCACGATGGTGAGCTGCAGAAAGGCCAGCACGGCCACCACGAATTTTTGATAGCCGGAAAAACCCGTGCTGCCGGGCTCTGCAGCATGCGACAACGTATTGGTCACAAAGACTCCTGAGGCGAACCGCCGCCTAATGCCATGCGGATGCGGGGATACTTAAAGATATATTTTAGATATATCGAAATCAAGTGCCCTGCCCGCACCACGTCTTGCTGCGACGATCGTGATTGGAAAGGCGATCAGGCGCCTTGGGGCCTCGGTGCCAATTGATTCCGCCCGTGTGCTGCGCTAGCGTTGCCCGCCATGGTCAAGCCCACTTCCGCCCCAGCTCAAACCACTCCCGTCGCCGATTTCGAGCGCTCGCTCGACGAACTGGAGCAATTGGTGGCACGCATGGAAGGGGGCGAGATGAGTCTGGATGAATCCCTCAGCGCCTTCGAGCGTGGCATTGGCTTGTATCGCCATTGCCAGCAGGCGCTCGACCAGGCCGAGCTGCGCGTTCGCCTGCTGCTCGACCCGGATGCACCGGACACGGCCGAACCGTTCGCACCGGAAGCCTGAGCACTTCACACCGCTTCGTCGCCGGGCTTTCGCCGGGCGACGATCGAGTAACGACGTTGCCGTCTCGCGCGATTTACTTGATCAAGCGCAGCGCAAACGGATAACGGTAGCGCACGCCTTCATTGGCCTTCAGCGCCGCAATGATGGTGAGCACCAGCCATGCCACGCCAATGATGATCCACAGCGGAATCGCAATGATCAGGCCGATACCGAAGGTAATGATCGAAAGCACCAGCAACACCAGCGAGGCGAGCGCCACGGTGATGTTGAAGTTCAGCGCCTCCTTGGCCTGATCGTTCACGAAGGGCATGGTGTCTTTCTTCACCAGCCAGATCACCAGCGGGCCGACGAAACATCCCCAGCCCCTGCCGAACGAAGCGGTCAGCAAACCGCCCAGTAGTGCGGATAAGTGCGCCAGCATGGCCCAGGTGCGCTCTTCGGCGGGAATCGCCTCGCTACCGATGGGTTCGCTCGGTGGAGGCGGTACAACGGACTCGGGCGGAACGCTCATAGGCATCTCCTTTCAAGTCGTGCAAACGCCGGCCCATGCCGGACGCACAGCATCGTAGCAGGGTCCGCAGGAACTTGCCGTCAATGATTATGTGCGCGGATAAGCGCTTATTCGCCCGCGACCGTCATGCGATCCACCAGAATCGATCCGGTCAGCAAATGCGAGCGCCGGTCCACATCGCTACCCACCGCAACGATGCCCAGCAACATGTCGCGCAGATTGGCAGCAATGGTGATTTCTTCCACCGGATAGGCCAGCTGGCCGTTCTCCACCCAAAAACCGGCCGCGCCACGCGAGTAATCGCCGGTGATGGTGTTCACGCCCTGGCCCATCACTTCGGTCACTAGCAAGCCGGTGCCCAGGCGGCGAAGCATGCCGCTGAAATCGTCCGCCGCGCCGCCATCGCCATGGCCGGGTTCGACCACCAGGTTATGAATGCCGCCAGCGTTGCCGGTGGATTCCAGACCGAGCTTGCGCGCCGAATAGCTGCCGAGGATATAGCGGGCCAGCACACCGTTTTCCACCAAGACGCTGTCGCGCGTTGCAACGCCTTCGGCATCGAAAGCGCCGGAGCCTTGTCCACGCTTGAGAAGGGGGCGCTCCACGATCGTGAGCCATGCAGGCATGACTGATTTGCCGGCGTGATCAAGCAGAAAACTCGCGCGACGGTACAGCGCGCCACCACTCACCGCGCCAATCAGATGACCGATCAAACCGCGTGCAACGTCTGGCGAGAACAGCACCGGACATTGCCGCGTAGACAGGCGCCGCGCGCCAACACGCGCAAGCGTACGCTCGGCAGCTTTATCGCCAAGCACCCGCGCGCTGATGAAATCGTCGGCGCTGCGCGCGGTGTCGTACCAATAATCGCGCTGCATACCCGCTTCGTCGCCCGCGATGAGCGACAGCGACAACGAATGCCGCGTGCCACGCTCGCGTCCCACGAAACCGTGCGAGTTGGCGTAGACCGAAAGGCTCTCGCCTGCCTGTACGCTGGCGCCCTCCGAATTGGTGATACCCGAGTGTGCGCGGCCGGCCGCTTCGATCTCCTGGCCAAGCGCGATCGCATCGGCGGTATCGATCGCCCATGGATGCCAGAGGTCGAGATCGGGAAATTCTCTGGCCATGCGCGATGCATCGGCCAGGCCGGAAGCTGGATCTTCTTCCGTGTAGCGCGCGATGGCGCAGGCCTGGTCCAGCGTGGCCTGGATGGAATCGGCATTCAGATCGGCCGTGCTGGCCGAGCCCTTGCGCTTGCCGAAGTACACCGTCAGCCCGAAGCCGCGATCACGCGTGTGCTCCACCGTTTCCACTTCGCCCAGGCGCACATTGACGCTCAGGCCCGTATCGATGCTGGCGGAGACCTCCGCCTGGCTAGCACCGGCCTCACGCGCACGACGAATTACGTCCTGGGCCAGCTCGGTTAATCGGTCGAGTTCGCGCTGGCTGGCATCCTGGCTGATGGCGATGTCGCTCACGTGGGTTTCCTGTAGGACTGATGGGTACAATAGACGCAAGTGGGGCCGCCCAGACCCGTTGCCAATAGTTGATCCCGAAGGTTGCCACAGGAGCGGCCCATGTCCATAGCCACTGGCATCTACCGCCACTACAAAGGCCAGAGTTATCGCGTGATCGGTACCGCCCGGCATAGCGAAACCATGGAAGAGCTGGTCATTTATCAGGCGCTTTACGGCGACTACGGCCTGTGGGCACGACCCTTAGCCATGTTTGCCCAAAACGTAGAACTGGACGGCGAACCCATCCCCCGCTTTGCCCTGATCGAAGCCATGCCGGCCGAGTTCGCCCGCACCACCGACCGGAAATCACCGTGAACCGCACTTACACCGACGACCCCGATCACGACTACGGCCCAACGCGCACGCAACAACGGCGCGAGGCACTGGCTACGCTGTCGTTCGCCTCGCAATTGGCGGAACTGCCACCCTCCAAACTCACACGCGCGAACCTGCCTGAGGATGTGCTGCGGGAAATCGACCACCTGCGCCGCATCACGTCGCACATCGCCCGCAAGCGCCAGCTTGGCTTTCTCGCCAAGGTAATGCGTCGCCACGGTGACGAAGCCTTCGACGGCGCACGCACACTGCTCGGTGAGAATCGCGATCAGCAGCGCAAGGAAAACGCCGCGCTACATCGACTGGAAGCGCTGCGCGAGAAGTTGATGGATAGCGATGAATCGCTGCATGAGCTGATCGATCAGCATCCCGATATCGATCGGCAGCATCTGCGCTCGTTGATTCGCCAGGCGCGCATTGAGCGCGATGGCAATAAGCCGCCGCGTGCCTATCGGGAAATTTTCCAATTGCTGAAAACGTTGTCGGAAGACGAAGCGTAATCGCTCACGCGTTTTCAGAAGATGCGAGCCTAATCATCTGAGATCGCAAGAATGCCTCATCCTGCCTCGACGTTATTCCGGCGAAGACCGGATAACGTCGAGGCAGGATTTACGCTTTTAGCGAGACCAAGCCCTTCGGCGCACTTTGTCCTCCGAAGCCTTAGGAAGCGGTACCACCCACCGTCATGCTTTCCACGCGCAGCGTCGGCTGCCCCACGCCAACCGGCACGCTCTGCCCGTCCTTGCCACACACGCCAATACCCTCATCGAGCGCGAGATCGTTGCCGATCATCGACACGCGCGTGAGCACATCCGGGCCACTGCCTACCAACGTGGCGCCTTTCACCGGCGCTATCACTTTGCCGTCTTCGATCAAGTACGCCTCGCTCGCGGAGAACACGAACTTGCCGTTGGTGATGTCCACCTGGCCGCCGCCGAAATTTACCGCATACAAGCCTTTTTTCACCGAACGGATGATCTCCTGCGGATCGTGCTGACCGGCGAGCATGTACGTGTTGGTCATGCGCGGCATCGGCAATTGCGCAAAGGATTCACGCCGGCCGTTACCGGTGGGTGCCATACCCATCAGGCGCGCGTTGAGCTTGTCCTGCATGTAGCCTTTGAGGATGCCGTCTTCGATCAAGGTAGTGCACGACGTCGGCGTGCCTTCATCATCGACAGTCAGCGAACCGCGGCGACCTGGCAGCGTGCCATCGTCCACCACGGTGACACCCGGCGCAGCAACGCGCTGGCCGATGCGACCGGCGAAGGCGGAACTGCCCTTGCGATTGAAGTCGCCTTCCAGCCCGTGGCCGATGGCTTCATGCAGCAGCACGCCAGGCCAGCCCGGCCCCAACACGACGGTCATCGTGCCGGCCGGCGCATCAATCGCATCCAGATTCACCAGTGCCTGACGCACTGCTTCGTCTGCGAATGCCTTGGCGCGGCCGTTTTCCAACAGCTCGCGATAACCGTAGCGACCGCCACCGCCCGCATAACCTTGCTCACGCCGGCCGTTCTGTTCGGCAATCACCTGCACGCTCAGCCGCACCAGTGGGCGCACATCCGCTGCCAACGTACCGTCGGAGCCGGCAACGAGCACGGTATCGAGCGTGGCGCTCAAACTTACGATCACCTGCTTGACGCGCGGATCGCGCGAACGCGCATAGGCATCCACCTCGCGCAGCACCGTGATCTTGTCGGGGTTGGGCAGACTTTCCACCGGATCGATCGCCGGATACAGCGGCGTCACCCCGTTGAGCGCAAGCGGCTTGCCCGCGCCGCTGCCGCCGTGCGCGATAGCGCGCGCCGCCTTGGATGCCTCCAGAAGCTGCGGCAACACGATCTCATCCGAATAAGCAAAACCGGTCTTCTCACCGCTGATGGCGCGCACGCCCACACCCTGCTCGATGGAGTGGCTGCCATCCTTGACGATGCCCTCCTCCAACACCCACGACTCGCTGCGCGAATGCTGGAAGTACAAATCGGCGGCGTCGATGGACGGCCCCATGAGCTGCGTAAACACGCGCTCGAGGTCGCCGGTGGCCAAGCCGCCGGGAGTGAGCAGGCGACTTTCGGCCTGGGCGATGAGAGAGGTCATTTGTGTGGCCAGCTTGAAGGTGGGTGGGATCGATCTGGGGTCCGCTCGGCCATTTTAAAACCCGGACGGGCGCATGGTCGACGATGCCGCTAGGATGACGGCCAGCGGAGCCCCCGCGCTTAAGTGAAGGAACACCGTGAGCCATACACCCAAACCGGATTTGCTGGAAAAATTGATTGAACGCACCGTCAAAAGCCCCGTCGAGGAGACCCGCGAGCTCCTGCGCAGCGATGGGGCACTGAAGCCAGGACAAGGCACCGTCAGCAGCGTCATTGCGCTCTCGCTCGGCGTGCTCTGCCTGCTGGCCGTGCTGGCCTTTCATTTTCCCCAATATCTCACCACGCCCGATCTACGGCACAACTATTCCGTGGATGTGCTGCGTCAGTTGCTGCTGATCGGCCTGCTGATTGCCGGTGGGCTGTCTTTGGCGAATGTGATCCTGGGGCGGCGCCGCCAAATCAGCATGGTCGCGCTCGCTTTCGTTCTGCTTGCCACCGCGCTGGGCGGATCGCGCGTGCCGGTCGGCGAATTTCCCGATCACACGCCCTACATCGGACTGGATTGGTTCATTCTGGATCTGCTCGGTTCGACACTGATTTTCGTGGTGATCGAAAAGCTGTTCCCGCTCTACAAGGGACAAGCCGTTTTCCGCAAAGAATGGCAAACCGATCTAAAACATTTTGCGGTGAATCACTTTATTGTCGGCCTGGTGCTGCTGACGGTGAATTTTCTGCTGCATCACCTCTTTGGCACGCTGCTCAACAACAGCTGGCAACAGCATGTGCAACACCTGTCGTTTCTGCCGCAATTACTGTTATGCATACTTGTGGCCGATCTTGCGCAGTATTGGACACACCGCGCCTATCACGAAGTTCCCGTGCTATGGCGCTTGCACGCTGTGCATCACAGCGTGAAGACGATGGACTGGCTGGCGGGTTCGCGCCAACACATCCTTGAGTTGATCGCTACCCGTGTATGCGTGCTGGCTCCGCTCTATGTGCTTGGCTTTAGCGAAGGCGTGATGAACGCCTACATCATCGTCGTCGGCTTTCAGGCGGTGTTCAATCATGCGAACGTGCATCTGCCGTGGGGGCCGCTCCGGTACGTGCTCGTAACGCCGGATTTCCATCACTGGCATCACGCATCCGATGATGAGGCCATCGACCGCAACTATGCGGCGCACTATGCCTTCCTCGATTACCTGTTCGGCACGGCAGTGAAGTCGAAGAAGCAATTTCCTGAACATTACGGCGTGGTCGGCGACTACATGCCTGACGGGTTTATTCGCCAGCAGATGTTCCCTTTCGTCGGCAACACTCGGCCGCAACCCGGCGAGCCAAACAGCTAATGCGCCGAACTCGAAGCCGGTGCCGGCGCGGAGCTTCCGCTAGCCGGCGCCGATTGAGCCGAGGCGCCCACTGACGTGAACACGGGCTTGTCCCAGCTGCCGGTGATGCGATACCGCTGGATAGCCACGCGGTTGAGGCCTTTGCCCAACACGCTCTGCACCGCCAGGCCCGCCGCAATACCGATCGGTCCGCCCACCACCGCACCCACCACCGGCAAGCTGTTGCCGATGTGCGGGATCATGGTCATGTGCTGGTCGTAATCCTTGGTGCGCAGACCGGTGCGGCCGATGACGGAGATTTCCGCCGCAGGGCTGTGGACCTTGAGATTGTCGGTGTACGCGTTGCCGTTGCTGAGTTTGAAGTCGCCTGCGATCGAATCGAAGGCAAAGCCTTTACCGAATACGTCTTTGAAATTGAACGAAAGCCGCCGCGGCAATTCGGCAATGGAAGCAAGACCAAAGAAACGGCCCACGCCGGGTGCCACCTTGGGAATGCTGCCGTTGCTCACGTTGACGCTCAGTGTGCCGTCCATGTTGTCGAGCTCGAACGCCCACGGGCCGCCGGGCCACGTCGCATCGAGTTCATCATGCGTTTTGCCGCCTTCGAAAACGTCGGCATAACCGAAGGCATTGAGCATGTCGCCCAGATTGCCCGCGCTGAAATTCACGCGCAGATGCGTACTGCTATGCGTGGGTGTGCCCTTCCAGTCACCGCTTCCGCTGATCTCTACGCTTTTCGATTGCGTGGACAACTGATCGATGTGCATGCCCTCGCTGGTCGGCCAGGTTTCCAGCCGAGCCTCGCCAAGCTTGGCTTGATCCAGGCGCAAGTCGTGCACCCAGATATGCAGCGGCGGCATGCCCGCCGGATCGATGCCCGTGTTGGCAGGATCGGTTACCTCTGCCGGCACCGGCACCTCGCCGGGCTTCTTGGGCTGCGCCGTCGGTGGCTTGGGCCAATACATCCGCTGCAGGCGCGCGGTGATACCGCGCTTGGCCAGCTCCTCCGTCGGCACACTGAAATGGCCAGCGGCCAATGCACTGTCCACATCCAGTTCCAGCGTAGATGCTGCCGGCTGGGCGGTAATGTGCATCTGGGCGAAATCGCGCCCGAACATTTCGGCATGTTCGGTGGTGACGTCGATCGTCTCCAGGCTCATGCCGTTGTTTCCCGTCGCGCCACCGATGGATTGCTTCACCCATCCGGTGACATTCAGCTCCGGTGCGTCGCCGCGAATGCGCATGCCTTTGGCGGGAAGGCTGTCGGGCATCTGATCGCCGAAAGCAAACGTCGCGGCCAGCGGCGATGACGCACCTGCAGGCAGACGCAGCCGTCCACGCACCACCGATCCGAGCGCCACTTGCATGTCCGCACCATCGGTGGGGATACCTAGCGTTACATGCAGCGGCATGGTGCTTTCGGCCGGCTTATTCACCGGCACCGGGAAATTCAGCGCAACACCGGATAGAGGCGAATCGATGCTGAGCGTTTGGACGTCCGGAACGCCTTCTCCAGCATGCGCGATTTGATAGCCGATGGTGAATGGGCTGCGTCCACTGGCGACATCGCCCAGCCACTTCAATTGCGGATAACCCTGCAACAGTTCCTGCACCGCATAAGTGCCATCGACCTTGGCGGCAACCACGATGTTCGGATCGCCGGTGGCGCCCGCAATCGCAAGGTCGACCTGACTTGGTTCACCACGAAATCCGCCAGCGAGCGGTCCGGCGTGAAAGCCGTGCGCATCGAACGTGGCCGGACCGTTGAGCTTGTCCAGTTGCACGTTCCAATCCGGTGCACTGAGGTCGACGTCCTTCAACTGCGCGTTGCCGTCGAGCAGGAAGTCACGCATCTCATGCGTTGGCAACGACAAGTGGAAATCGAAGCTGCCCGTACCGCCGAGCTTGAGTTTGGCCAGCACATTCGCTTGCTTGTCTGCGATAGGACTGTTGGCGACGAAATTGAGCAAGTCCGACGCATTGCCGTTGCCGCTGACGTTGAGGTCCAGCGTGGTGTGTCCGAGCTCGGGAATCACCGCCACCGCATGATTCACTTTTACGCCCAGTGAATCGCCAGTGCTCGCTTCCACCAGCATGCCCCCGTCGATGAAGTTGGCCGTGGCTTGTATGTGCTCGGCCACCGGCCAGGTTTTGCCGTAGGCGAGTGCGAGATCGCTGATGTCCGCACGCGCTTCGAAGCGACCTTCGTTGTGGTGGAACGGCCAGTTGGCCAGACTGCCGCGAACCAAGACTGAGGCATCGTCAACGTGGCCGGAGACCAACGTATTATCGAGCCAGTTGATGGCGGACGGCGGCATCGAATCGATCGGCCAGAACAATTTCGCCGCGGTAATGTCCGCGTGCGTCAGGGCAACATAGACATCGAGAAACGGCCGGCCGCCCTCGCTCGGCAACGCGATATCGCCCTGTGCGTTACCGCCATAGCCTTCGCCTTCGAATGCCATATCAGCGATGCCTATGTGCGTAGCATCGTCCCCGCGCCATGCGGCAAGCGTGCCGGAGAGCTGACTCATCACGAACGGTTTGCGGAACGTGTGCGGAAAGCTGATCGTGCTCGTTTGCGTGGGCAGTTCCAGCGACACCGCCTCGGCATCGCCGCGCGCCTCGCCGTGCAAATGATCTACGCCCGGCAGTTTTCCGACGGCGGTGATGCCCACATCGTCGAAAACCGCATCGAGCGTGTTCAAGCCGTTCGCAGCGCTCCAATGGAACACGGCTCGATCGATCAGGCCATGAGGTTCGCCCGCACCGAGCCATTGCGCGAGCGTCGGCGACAATCCGGGCTTCAAACCCAGCCAGGGCATCAGCGGCGCAATATGCAGGGTGCTGGCAACGGCGCTGATGTCTGCCTGCGCAGTTCCGAAGTGGCGTACATCCACGCGCACGGCCCCCCCGTCGTTATCGGCCCAGCGCACGGTGTAACCGGCATCGCGCCTGCTCAATTCAGCCAGGCCGCTCAAGGTCGTGACACTCGCCTTGACGCCGGCAGGATTGGTAACGGCCATATTGTGCAGATCAAGCTGGAACAGATCGCGCACGATCTGGCCATCGCGCCAATCCATCCATACGGCCATTGAGCCATGACCGCTGTCGACCGCATAGCCACCCAAGTCAAAGCCCGTCAGCAGACCCCGCAGGTCGGCATCTTTGGTCGCCAGCCAGAACCTGCCGCTTGCACCGTCGTCGCGGAATCTTCCGGCGGCCTGCAGCACGCCGGTAGCGCCGAGCCGATGCACGCGCGCACCAACATGAATATGGTTGCCTTGGTGCGTCACGCGCAGCTGATCGGCCAGCAGCGTGTAGTGCTGATCGATGAGCTGGTCATTGATGTCCACGCGCAGGTTATCGAGCCAAAGCTCAACCGAAAGATGCCCGAACGAAATATTCTGGCGCTCGGCTCCGCCGGCCTCACCGATGCCGTTGATGTGCCAGTGACCGCTGACATCACGCGTGAGGTCCAGCTCAAGGCCGCTGGCCTGAAGGTTGAGCAGATGTCGCGATGGCAACAGCCACCCACCAAAATCCAGCTTCAAATCCACCTCGGGCACATGCAGGGGCGCGCCATTCCCGTTGGCTGCAAACGTAACGCCATGCATGATGAAACGCGGTCCAGACGGTTCCCAGCGTCCTTGCAGCGAGGTAAACGTCACCGGACGTTGCAGCTTGGTACTGAGCTCCTGTGCTACCCACTGCGGGTGTTTTGCCAGCAGCGGCAGCAGTACCTGCGCCAATCCCGCGCTGAGCGCGAGCGCGATAACCGCCACGCCCACCACCCAGCCGAGCGCGCGCGTTGCACGATGTACCCAGGCTTGCCACCGCATGCTCACCGGGCAACCACGTCGAGAATCGATGGGATGCTTTGGTGCGGTCCGCGTTGTGTGGGCGCGTTAAAGTAGTACGACATCGAACTGTTCCTGCGAGTAATGCTCCTCGGCCTGAAAGCGTATGCTTTTGGAGATGAACTCCTCCAGTTCGGCTACCGCGGCGGATTCCTCTTCGAGGATGCGGCCCACCACCTTCGGGCTGGCCATCACCAGCAATTCTTGTGCGTTGAACTGGCGCACCGCGCGCGTGATCTCACGGAATATTTCATAAGTGACGGTCTCGGCCGTTTTCACCGTGCCGCGCCCCATGCACGCCGGACACGGTTCGCACAATTGGCGTTCCAGACTTTCAGTGGTGCGCTTGCGCGTCATCTCGACCAGGCCCAGCTGCGACATGGGATACACCGTAGTCTTGGCGTGATCGCGGGCCAGCCCTTTCTCCAGCATGCGTATGACCTGGCGCTTGTGTTCCTCATCGGTCATGTCGATGAAATCGATGATGATGATGCCACCGAGATTGCGCAGCCGTAGCTGACGAGCGGCCGCCTGCGCGGCCTCCAGATTGGTCCGATAAACGGTTTCCTCCAGATTGCGTGTACCCAGATAACCACCGGTGTTGACGTCGATGGTGGTCATCGCTTCGGTCTGGTCCACAATCAGGTAGCCGCCGGATTTGAGCGGCACTTCCTTGCGAAGCGCGCGCTGGATTTCGTCTTCCACCCCGTAGAGATCGAAAATCGGCCGCTCGCCGGCGTAATGTTCCACCCGATCGTCCAGACTCGGCATGAACTTGTGTACGAACTTGGCCACCTTCTCGAAGGTTTCGCGCGAATCCACGCGTACTTTCTCGATGTCGTCATTGAGCAGATCGCGCAACGCGCGCAACGGCAGCGAAAGTTCTTCATAGACGCGATCGCCGACTTTCGCTTTCGCAATATTTTCCTGCACCACGCGCCACACCTTGCCCAGGTAGGTGACGTCGAAGGCCAGCGATTCGGCCGATTGCCCTTCGGCATTGGTGCGCACGATGTAGCCCAGCGGGTTGTCACCGATCAGCGGCGTGAGCACCTCTTTCAGGCGCAGGCGCTCGTTGTCGTCCTCAATGCGGGTGGAAATACCCAGCGTGCGCGCGTGCGGCAGCAGCACCAGGTAGCGCGAGGGAATCGACAGATGCGTGGACAGCCGCGCACCCTTGGTACCGATGGGATCTTTCACCACCTGCACCACGATTTCCTGCCCTTCATGCACCAGCTCGCTGATCGAAGGGATATGGCCGTTGCCATTGCCGTTGCCATTGACGGTATGGACTTCCGCGCCCTCCGGCAGCGAGGGCCTGACGATGTCGGAGGCGTGCAGGAAGGCCGCGCGCTCCAGGCCGATGTCGACGAACACCGCCTGCATGCCCGGCATCACCCGCTGCACCCGCCCCTTGTACACATTGCCGACGTAACCACGCCGGGAGGCCCGCTCGACATGCAATTCCTGCAGCATGCCGTTTTCCACCACGCCGACCCGGGTCTCGCGCGGGGTTACATTGATCAGGATTTCTTCGCTCACCGGTTTCCCCAAGCTATCCAGCCATTTATAGCCTTTAGCTGAGAGAGCTGTCGATGTGCAGCGCACGTATCATGCTGTACTGCCGAGTTCTGTAAAGCACCCTAAAGACCATGAGAAAGACCACCGCCGATCACATTCTCCCCGACGTCCTGCGCCCCGGCCTGCGGCTGGTGTTTTGCGGTACGGCGGCCGGCAAGCGATCGGCGCAGGAAGGGGCCTACTACGCCCATCCGGGCAACATGTTCTGGCGCGCCTTGTTCCAGGCCGGGTTCACCCCTCGCCTGCTGGCCCCGCAGGAATTCCCCCTGCTGCCCGGCTTCGGCATCGGCCTGACCGATCTGGCCAAGCGCCACATAGGCAACGATGATGAGCTGCCCAGGGATGCCTTTGATATCGCCGGGCTGCTGGCCAAGATCCAAACGTGGGAGCCTCAGGTACTGGCATTCACCAGCAAGCACGCAGCGCGCGCGGCGCTCGGTGCTGGCATCGACTATGGACTGCAGCATCGTGCATGGGGCCGAACCGAGCTATTCGTATTGCCATCACCATCCGGACAGGCGCGCGGGCATTGGGATATTGCACCGTGGGTCGCATTGGCTGCACATGCATCGCGGACATCTAGACGTCCATGACGCGCGAATCGTGCAAAAGTGCGCACCACGCAACGGCATGATGTTCCAAAGGTTCGCAAGCGTTACGCGGCCTGAGCAAGTCGGATGCATGTTCAATCGCAGGCCCTGGCGTTTCGCAACATAACTCCGCAATTACATGCGGAAGAGTGCATTGCCTTCGGCCTATGGTTGCCGACGCTAAAATTGTCTAGGCTACTTTCTTCCCGGCAACCTCCCTATAGTCAGTCGGTGCGAATGCTCGTCCGTTCGCGAGGCTGATGGAAAGCATCGGTTATGTGGATTGTCAAAATCGCGCTCGAGCGACCGCTCACCTTCATCGTTCTGGCGCTCCTGCTGCTGATCCTCGGGCCGCTGGCGATCCTGCGTACGCCGGTGGATATCTTTCCGAACATCGACATCCCGGTGGTTTCGGTGGTGTGGCAGTACACAGGCCTGCCTGCCGAGGACATGAACAACCGCATCATCACCGGTTACGAGCGCGCGCTGACGACCACGGTCAACGACATCGAACACACCGAAACGCAATCGCTCAACGGCGTCGGTTTGGTGAAGGTGTATTTCCAGCCGAACGTAAAGATCGATATGGCGGTAGCGCAGGTTACGGCGATTTCGCAAACCGTGCTACGTTCGATGCCACAAGGCGTCACGCCGCCGCTGATCCTGGTGTACAACGCATCCACCGTGCCGGTGCTGCAGTTCGCGCTATCGTCCAAAGAGTTGTCGGAAACCACGATCTTTGATGATGCTAATCAGATCGTGCGCACCTTCATCACCTCCGTGCGCGGCGCGGCGACGCCGTATCCCTACGGTGGCAAGCAGCGTCAGGTGCAGGTGGATCTCAATCCGCAGGCGTTGCTCGCGCATGGGTTGTCGCCCAGCGACGTAGTATCGGCCATTGCCAATCAAAACCTGATTCTGCCCGCCGGCACGGAGAAGATCGGCGACACCGAATACAGCGTGAAGTTGAACGGCAGCCCGCAGCAGATCGCAGAACTCAATAACGCGCCGATCCGCACCGTCAACGGCATCACCACCTACATTCGCGATGTAGCACACGTTCATGACGGATCGCCGCCGCAAACCAATGTGGTGCGCGTGAACGGTCAGCGCGCCGTGCTGATGTCGATTTTGAAAATCGGCGACGCATCCACGCTGGATATCGTCGATACGCTAAAAAACATGCTGCCGGCGATCCGCGCGGCAGTCCCGAAAAATCTGGAGATCAATGCGCTCTCGGATCAATCGCTATTCGTGCGCGCGGCCATCAAGGGGGTAATTCGCGAGGGGGTGATCGCGGCGGGGCTTACGGGCCTGATGATTCTGCTGTTCCTGGGCTCGTGGCGTTCGACACTGATCATCGCCATCTCCATTCCGCTGTCCATTCTCGCCTCGATCATCGCGCTGTCGGCACTGGGCGAGACGATCAACATCATGACGTTGGGTGGCCTCGCGCTGGCGGTGGGCATTCTGGTCGATGATGCGACGGTGACGATCGAGAACATCAACTCGCATCTGGAAGAAGGCAAGGAAGTCTACGATGCGATCATGGAGGGCGCGCACCAGATCGCGATCCCTGCGTTCGTATCGACGTTGTCGATCTGTATCGTGTTTGTACCGATCTTCTTCCTGGGTGGTGTGGCGAAATACCTGTTTGCACCGCTGGCCGAGGCGGTGGTGTTCGCCATGCTGGCCTCGTATGTGCTGTCGCGGACGCTGGTGCCGACACTGTCGCTGTTCTGGTTGAAGAAGCACGAGCACAACAAGCAGGCGACCGGGCCGCTGAGTCACTTCCAGCTCGGCTTTGAGCGTCGCTTCGAGCGTTTGCGCGAAGGCTATCGCGGCGCCTTGGAAACCACCGAGCGCCATCGCGGCCTGTTCGCCATTCTGTTCTTCGCAAGCTGCGCGCTTTCGGTAGGACTGCTGGTGCCGTGGCTTGGTCGCGACTTTTTCCCGTACGTCGATGGCGGCCAGATCAAGCTGCACTTCCGTGCGCCGGTGGGTTTGCGCATTGAAGAAACCGCGCGCTTGGCTGACGGTATCGAAAACGTCATCCGTGACACGATTCCGCAAAAGGAGTTGGGCAGTATCGTCGATACACTCGGCATTCCTTATAGCGGCATCAACCTCTCCTACAGCAACACTGGCGTGGTGGGCACCTCAGATGGCGATATCTTCGTGACGCTCAACGAAGAGCATCATCCCACCGTCGATTACGTGCGCAGCTTGCGGCGGCAACTCGCGCATAAATATCCCAGCGTGATTTTCTCGTTCCTGCCGGCCGACATGGTCGGGCAAATCCTCAATTTCGGCGCGCCCGCACCGATCGATGTGGAAGTGTCCAGCCATGATGCCGCTGCATCGACTCAGGTTGCCAAGGAGCTGTATGGCGATCTTTCAAAAATTCCCGGGCTGGTCGACTTGCGCATCCAACAAGCGTTGAATCTGCCGCAGATCAACGTGAATGTGGATCGCACACGCGAGAGCCTGGTGGGTCTGACCACCAATGACGTGGCAAGCAATCTGCTCACTGCACTGGCCGGTTCCACCCAGGTCAATCCCACCTTCTGGGTCGATCCGAAGACCGGCATCAGCTACACCATTGCCACGCAAACGCCGCAGTATCGCATCGACACGCTGCAGGAGCTGAAGAATCTGCCGATCCGCAGCGTGTCCGCGAGCAGCAGCGGCACGGCGAGCAGCAGTACGTCCAGCAGTCCAGCCAGCAGCCAGATCCTGGAAAATCTCGCCAGCTTTTCGCGCAGCGAAGGCCCGGCCATCGTTACGCATTACAGCACGCGTCCCACCATGGATCTGTACGCATCGGTGGACCGTACTGATCTAGGCAGTGTGGGACGCGATGTGCAACGCGTAGTGGATGCGCATTCCAAGCATCTTCCGCGCGACGTCAATATCGATGTGCGCGGGCAGGTGCAGACGATGCAACAGTCCTACAGAGGATTGATTGGCGGTCTGCTGTTCGCGATTGTGCTGGTCTATCTGCTGATCGTGGTGAACTTCCAGAGCTGGCTCGATCCGCTGATCATCATCGCCGCGCTGCCGGCTGCATTGGCAGGCCTGGTGTGGATGCTGTTCCTGACCGGCACGACGCTGTCCGTGCCGGCGCTGATGGGCGCGATCATGTGCATGGGCGTGGCGACCGCCAACTCCATTCTGGTGATCAGCTTTGCGCGTGAACGGCTTGCGCATCATGGCGATCCCGTGCGCGCCGCCGTGGAAGCCGGATTCCAGCGTTTCCGACCGGTGCTGATGACGGCCCTGGCGATGATCATAGGTATGGTGCCAATGGCGCTGGGTCTGGGCGAAGGCGGCGAGCAAAACGCACCGCTGGGCCGTGCGGTTATCGGCGGTTTGTTGCTCGCCACGGCAGCCACTTTATTCTTTGTACCCAGCTTCTTCAGTTTGCTGCATCGGCGCCGCAAAGCACGCCTCGATGCGGCTGCAGCGTGAGATCCGACATGTCTAGTGCCCCCGCTCCTGCCCATAAGCCTTCGCATGGCGCGCGACTCGTCCTTATTGGCATCGGCATCGTGCTGATCGCATTGGCGGTATTGGGCATCGTCAAACGCGTGCATGCGCGCCACGTGCTGGCCGAAGATACCGACCGCAACGCGATACCGATCGTCACGGCGATCTCGCCCAAGGCCGCGCCAAAGGATCAACCACTGATGCTGCCAGGTACCGTGGCCTCATGGCAGGACGCACAGGTGTACGCGCGCACCACGGGTTATGTCGCGAAGTGGTACGTGGATATCGGCGCCAGGGTCAAAAAGGGGCAGCGCCTCGCCGACCTGGACACGCCGGACGTGGACAATCAGTTGCTGCAAGGCAAAGCGCAAATGCGCACTGATCAGGCCAATGAAGCCTTCGCCAAAGTGACTGCCGATCGCTATTCGAAACTGGCCAAGCAAGGCCTGATCGCGCAGCAGACTGCCGATCAATATGTGGCGCAGGACAAGGCCGATATCGCTACCGTGCAGGCCGACGAAGGGAATGTGGGCCGCCTGCAGAACATGGAAGATTTCAAATACATCATTGCCCCCTACGATGGGGTCGTGACGCAGCGCAACCTCAACATCGGCGCGCTGGTCGACGCCGGCGCCAGCGGTAGCGATCTGTTCGTGATTTCCGATACCAGCAAGCTGCGCATCTACGTGGATGTGCCCGAATCCTATGCGGCCAGCGTACGCATCGGCATGCCTGCTGAAGTGGATCTCAATGCGTACGGTGCCAAGCCTTTCTCTGGAACGGTTGCGCGCACGGCCGATGCGCTCGATGCAAATACACGCACGCTGCGCACGGAAATCGACGTCGACAACGCACAGCAGCTATGGGTCCCCGGTGTCTACGCCAATGTGAAACTGGCGCTCTCCACAACCACACACAATTATGTGGTGCCCGCCAACACGCTGCTGTTCCGCAGCGAAGGGCTGCGTGTGGCATTAGTGACTGCGCAGCAACGGATTCATCTGCAGCCCGTTACGTTAGGTCGCGATTTTGGCAGCACCGTGGAAATCACCGAAGGCCTTGAGGATGGCGATCGCATCGTGCTCAGTCCTGCCGATTCCCTTTATGAGGGGCAGCAAGTGCACGTCACTCAACCCAATCAGGCGCAGCAGGACCGGATTGGCAAATAGTCGCGCAGGCAGGTCAATCGATCGGTGTATGCCGATAAGTGACCACGTCGCGCTCCTGCACGGCTGAAGCACGATTGGACCAGGCCTGCCGGATGTAAGTGACCACGGCCGCGACATCCGCATCGCTCATTTGCTGCGCGTATGGCGGCATGGAATAGGGTCGCGGATTCCCGTCCGTCACCGGCGGGAATCCACCTAACAGGACCACGCGCACGGCATTGACGCCGGCAGGCTCCAGCACAGTGGCGTTGCCGTCCAGCGGTGGATAGACACCTGGCACACCTTCTCCTTGCTTGCCGTGGCAGCTCTCGCATCGTTGCGCATAGATCTGCTGACCATGATCGGCGAGCACCGCGCTATCAATGCCCGGCGGCGGCGGCGCAGGCGTCCTGCGTGCCGGCAGCGATTGCAGATAGTCGGCGATCGCGCCCAGATCGCTATCGCTCAAATGTTGCGTGCTACTGGCAACCACATCCGCCATGGGGCCTATAGCGGTACCTTTGGGCGATTGCCCCGTCTTCAGCACGTCGATGATGCCCTGCCTGTTCCAGCCTTGCAGGCCGCCATTGGCGCGCGTGCTTAGATCCGGCGCATACCAATCCTGCTCGGGGATCTGTCCGCCGGATAACGCCGCATGGGCCTCCGCTCCACCCCATGCATCACGCGTGGTGTGGCATTCGTTGCAATGGCCCAAGCCCAGTACCAAATAGGCGCCACGGTTCCAGGATGCCGACTGCGACGCATCGGGCTGATACGCGCCCGGCTTGAAATACATCGCACGCCACACCATCAGCGCGCTGCGCATGTTGTAGGGAAAGCGCAGTTGCAATGACGCGTTGGGTTGGCGAACCGGTTGGAGTGAACGCAGGTACGCGAAGATGGCCAGCGCGTCATCGCGCGAAACCTTGGTAAAAGAGGTATACGAAAACGCTGGATAAAGCCGTTTTCCATCGCGTCCAATGCCATCGTGCATGGCCCGCCAGAAATCATCGAAACGCCAGCGGCCGATGCCGGTGTCCGCATCGGGCGTGATGTTGGGCGCGGGAATGTTGCCGAACGGCGTGGGCAGCAGGCGTCCGCCTGCATACGGCTCGCCACCTTGTGCCGTATGGCAAGAAACGCAATCGCCAACCATAGCGAGGTAACGACCTCGAGCGATAACGTCGGGATTTTTCAGCACGCTAGCGATCGACGGATCCTCCGCAGCAGCCACACGGCTCCCTGGCCGTTGCGACAGCCACCACTCACCGGCCAACGCCAGCACCACCAGCACGGCGGGTATCCATAACCAACGAAGCGACCTCATGCCCCACCTCCCTGCCCCTGCAGCACACCGCAACGCAACGGCGGTGTAATCGAACCGGCAGGTTGTGGATGTGTATCGGCCGGCACGTCCTGGCTCGCCAGCCATGCTGAGACAGCGGTGATGTCTTCGGGCGCAAGACGGCTGGCGATCTCAGCCATGCAATCGGGTGCGGCGGATGCACGCGTGTGGGTTCGCCACGACCCCAATTGTGCACTGATGTAGTCGTAGGGCAGGCCCACCAATCCCGGCACGGAAGGCTCGGTACCGGTGAGCTGTTTGCCGTGACATGCCTGGCAAGGCGGAATCTTGCGCGCAGCATCGCCCACGCTTACCAATTGCTCGCCCCGTTGCCGCAGCGTTGGCGCGAGCGCCGGCACCGGCTTGCGCTCGTAGGGCACTTGCTGGGTGGAAAAGTACTGCGCGATCTCGTGCATGTAGGCCGGCGTGAGCAAGCGCACGGTGTATTCCATCGGTGCGTATTTGCGCAGGCCGCGCTGGAAATTGCGCATTTGCAAGGCGAGATAATCCACGGGCTTGCCGGCCAGGCGTGGAAAATAGCCGGCGCCGCTGGCCCCTTCCCCATGCACGCCGTGGCACGTCGTGCAGGCGGCAATGCGCTGTTGCAGCGTATCGGGTACGGCCGCTTGGTCGGCCTGTGCAACGGCAGCAAGCAGCCATCCGAGTGCGAGCACCCATCGCAAGCGCTTCAACACGTTGACCATCCTCCCCTACCCATGCCGCAAGTATAAGAGCCGGTCTACGATCTTCGCACGGTCCGCACTGGTTCTGTTTGCACGCCAGGCAAGCAAGCGGTAACGCCTGCGGTTATGCTGCGTCATCACACCACACTCGGAGATCGCCATGTTCCGTCCGTCGTTGTTGTGCGCCGCACTTGCGCTTGCCGCCCTGCCTTCCGCTTCGCTGCTCGCCCAGGACCACGATGATGTGACATGGCAGAGCGTCACCCAGCTCCAGCAACACATGGATGCCGGCAAGCTCACCAGCAAAGCGCTAGTGCGCGATGACATCACGCGCATTCATCACATCGATCAGTCCGGGCCCACGTTGCGCTCGGTGCTGGAATTGAATCCGGACGCGACAAAAATCGCTATCGCACTCGATGCGAAACGCACCGCCTCGCATGGTCCGCTGTATGGCATTCCGGTGCTGCTGAAGGACAACATCGACACCGGCGACCGCATGATGACCACCGCCGGCTCGCTCGCCCTGCTGGGTGCACCGGCACCAGACGATGCCGCAGTGGTGGCGCGGCTGCGCAAGGCGGGCGCAGTGATTCTGGGCAAGACCAACCTCAGCGAATGGGCGGATTTCCGCTCCAGCCACGCCAGCAGCGGGTGGACTGGGCGTGGCGGACAGACGCGCAACCCGTACGCGCTGGATCGCAACC
This sequence comes from Dyella monticola, assembly GCF_003363155.1. Taxonomy (GTDB): domain Bacteria; phylum Pseudomonadota; class Gammaproteobacteria; order Xanthomonadales; family Rhodanobacteraceae; genus Dyella_B; species Dyella_B monticola. Next base: position 245,057 of record NZ_QRBE01000006.1, read on the forward strand.
CATGCGGTTCGAGCTCGGGTTCCGCCGTGGCCGTGGCGGCAGGCCTGGTACCGGTGGCGTTGGGTACCGAAACCGACGGCTCGATCATCTGCCCTGCCTCGATGAACGGCATCGTGGGCATCAAGCCGACGCTGGGCCTGGTCAGCCGCACCGGCATCATTCCGATCAGCCACAACCAGGATACGGCCGGACCCATGGCGCGAACGGTCACCGATGCCGCGATCCTGCTCACCGCCATGGCCGGCAGCGATCCGCATGACCCGGCCACCGTCGATGCGGACAAGCATGCCACCGACTACACCCACTTTCTCGATCCCAACGGCTTGCGCGGCAAACGCATCGGCGTGGTACGCCAGCTTGCCGGCAACGAACCCAACGCCGATCGCGTATTGGATGAAGCCATTGCAGTGATGAAGGCGCAAGGCGCAATCATTGTCGACCCGGTGACCTTGCCGCATCTGGCCGAACTCGGCGATCCGGAAATGACCGTGATGCTGTATGACTTCAAGCATGATCTCAACGCGTATCTCGCCAACCGTACCGGCTTGCAAGTCAAAACGCTCGCGGACCTGATTGCTTTCGACAACAAGGAAGCCACGCGCGAGATGCCCTGGTTCGGACAAGACCTGTTCGAACAGGCGCAAGCCAAAGGACCGCTGACCGACAAGGCTTATACGGACGCGTTGACCAAGGCCAAGCAATTGTCCGGGCCCCAAGGGATCGACGCCGCCTTGCAAGCTAATCACTTGGATGCGCTGCTGTCGCCGTCATGGGGGCCTGCGTACATGACCGATCTGGTGTTAGGCGATCACGTTGTCAGCGGCAATCCCACCATCGGCGGTGCATCGCAGCCGGCCGCCGTGGCGGGTTATCCCTCCCTTACCGTGCCGGCAGGTTGGGCTCACGGCTTGCCGGTGGGTATCGTCTTCTTCGGCGCGAAATGGAGCGAACCGACGCTGATTTCGATTGCGTACGGCTTCGAGCAACACACGCATGCGTGGCATGCGCCCAAGTTCCTTGCGACGGTGGATAGCAACGCCTATGCGCCGGTGCCCGCACAAAGCCATTGACTGGCCTACAGGCAGCCTGAAAGACTCCCTCTTCGGGCCGCCTCAATACATAAAGTGACACCTCCTTACGCAACATGGAGGTGTTCATGGACCCTACGATGACGTTGTCTGCGCTGCTGCTGGCCTGTTCGGCAGCTTGCGTCCATGCGGGTGCACCCTCGACGCCGGTTGACTCGTCTTCCCCCGTCACATGGACGCAGAAACAAAAACCCTTCCGTATTTATGGCAACACCTATTACGTGGGCTCGCGCGGTCTCAGCGCTATTCTGATCACTTCTCCCCAGGGGTACGTACTGATCGATGGGACGCTGCCCGAAAACGCAGCGATGATCGAATCGAATGTTCGCGCATTGGGCTTTCGTGTGCAGGACATCAAACTGATCCTCAACACGCACACGCACCACGACCATGCCGGCGCCATCGCCGCCATCGCACACGATAGCGGCGCGCAGGTGGCCGCCAACGCCATCTCCGCCAAAGCGTTGGAGCACGGCGGCGACGATCCGGACGATCCGCAGCGCGGCATGGGCAAGACCTATCCCAAAGTCGAGCATGTGCGTATCGTGACGGAAGGCGAGACGCTGCATGTGGGGCCGCTGGCGCTCCAGATGCATGCGATGCCTGGCCACATGCCGGGCGGCACCGGCTGGACGTGGCGCTCGTGCGAGCACGGTCGCTGCCTGTCGATCGTGTATGCCGACAGCATTACGCTGCTCAGCAATCACGATTATCGCTATACCGATCCGGCGCATCCGGAACGCATCGCCGGCTACCGACACACACTCGCCATCTTGTCGACGCTACCGTGCGATATCCTGCTCATTCCTCATCCGCCGCAGGACTTTTTTCAGCGCGTAGCGCATATCACTCCGGGCAAATCCAATCCGCTGGTCGACCCTCAAGCGTGCAAAGCGTATGCACAAGAGGGGCAGAGCAATCTTCAGGAGCGCCTACGCCTGGAGGCGAAAACGCAAGCTGCGCATTGACGCGCGGCTTGTGGAAGTCAGCGCACAGGCCCGGATTTGCGTACGATCAGCATCGCCAACTCCAGCGACTGCTCGTAATTCAGGCGCGGATCTACCATGGATTTATAGGCGCGTTGCAGATCGGCTTCGCTCAAGTCGCGCGCGCCGCCCATGCATTCGGTGACATCTTCACCCGTCAATTCCAGGTGGACGCCGCCTAGCCGCGTGCCGGCGGCGGCGTGGAGATCAAAGGCCTGATCCAGCTCGCCGCGAATATTGTCGAAACGCCGCGTTTTATAGCCACTGGCCGTGCTTTCGGTATTGCCGTGCATGGGATCGGCCACCCACAGCACACGACGGCCTTCGCGCTTCACCGCGTCGAGTAACGGCGAAAGTTTGTCGCCGATCTGCGCGTGCCCCATGCGATGGATGAGCGTGAGACGCCCGGGTTCGTCTTCCGGATTTAGCGCATCGATCAAGGGCAGCAATTGGTCCGGCGTGACCGACGGCCCGACCTTCACGGCGATCGGATTGCGAATACCACGGAAATATTCGACGTGCGCACCATCCAGCGCGGCCGTGCGCATCCCGATCCACGGAAAATGCGTAGAGAGGTTGAACCAGCCATGATGACGCGGCACCTTCCTGGTGATTGCCTGCTCGTAGTGCAGGAGCAGTGCTTCGTGCGATGTGAAAAAATCCACGCGCGTGAAGCCTGCAATCGGACCTGCCAGTGTTTCCATGAAACGCAACGAATCACCGATGGCGGTTACCATGCGGCGGTATTCCACGGCCAGCGGAGAATGCTCGACCCACGCCAGATCCCAGTACTCGGGATGATGCAAATCGGCGAAACCGCCATCAATCAGGGCGCGCACAAAGTTCATGGTGAGCGCCGAGTGTGCATGCGCGCGGATCAGGCGCTGCGGATCGGCGCGACGCGCTTGTGCGGTGAATTCGGGACTATTGATGACATCGCCGCGAAAACTGGGTAGCGTCACGCCGTCGCGGGTTTCGGTATCCGTCGAACGCGGCTTCGCGTATTGGCCGGCGAATCGGCCCACGCGCAGTACCGGCTGCTTGAGGCCGTGCACCAGCACCAGGCTCATCTGCAGCAACACCTTGAGACGATTGGAAATGATCGGGCTGGTGCAGTCCGCAAAGCTTTCGGCGCAGTCGCCACCTTGCAGCAGAAAACGCTTGCCCTCTTGCGCATCAGCCAACGCCTGCTTCAACGCCAGCACTTCCCATGACGTTACCAGCGGCGGCAGATGCGATAGCTCACTGAGCGCGCGCCCTAGCTCAGCGGAATCGTCATACTGCGGCTGCTGCAAGGCTACGCGCTGTTGCCAGGACGCAGGCGTCCAAAGCGATGGGAGGGAATGTGCGGTCTGGCTCATAAACGCAACCTCGGCGCGGCACGCCGCGACGTCGCGCGAATCGCCCATATCGAAAGAAGAACGAACCACAGCAAGGACCACAGCGGGATGGGCACGCCCAGGATTGGCTGGATCTTCGCGCACTCACCCGAACCGGTGAACACCATTTTCAGCGCCTTCTCGAACGGGAACGCGTCAAACATGTACGCCAGGTTGGGGCCACAGGCAGGGATTTGATCCGGGGGCAGCGTCATGATCCACAGATGGCGAGCAGCCACCACAATGCCGAATACCGCTCCCAGCAAAATGAACCCCGTATAGAACCAGCGCCCCCCTGCACGCGGCCCGTGAAGGGCGCCCAGCAGAAAAAATACCGCCATCACCATGAAGCCGATGCGCTGGAAAATGCACAGCGGGCACGGTTCCATGCCCCACTGATACTCAGCATAGAGCGCAAATCCAAGCAGGCCGACACAGATCAGAAAGCCGACGAGAAAAGCGACACGATAGGACCAGCGTAGGGGATTCATGGCCAAATTTGTCCGGGGTGGGATGCAGACATTACCCGCTCCTCGCCGAGCTGTCAGCAGCCTCTTGGCATTCCCCTGAAAACAACAAACCCCAGCCAAGGGGTGGCCAGGGTTTGCATTTTGGACGTCCAAACACCGCCTGGATGAAAATTACTCGGCAGCCGCCTCAGCGCGCGGACGGTCCACCAGCTCGACATACGCCAGCGGAGCGTTGTCACCAGGACGGAAGCCGCACTTGAGGATGCGAAGATAGCCGCCGGGACGCTCGCGATAACGCGGGCCGATCTCGACGAACAACTTGCCGACGGCCTGTTTGTCGCGCAGACGTGCGAACGCAAGGCGGCGGTTGGCCACGCTGTCGGTCTTGGCCAGCGTGATCAGCGGTTCGGCCACACGGCGCAGTTCCTTCGCCTTGGGCAGGGTGGTACGGATCAGTTCGTGCTTGACCAGCGAAGCGGCCATATTGCGGAACATCGCTTCACGATGCGAACTGGTGCGATTGAGTTTGCGTCCGGATTTTTGGTGGCGCATGGCTATAACTCTCTTAGTGTCTGTTGTTATGAAAAGCTGGCGATTGAATCCGGCTTTCCGCGGTTACCCGCTGTTGAAGCCCTTGGTGAAACGGGCTCTTTTTAAGAGGCGGCTTTGAGCCGCTACTGGGGTTTGGCCAACGACCATGTCGATGTCGCCAAACCACTGCGTCGGCGATCAAGAAGGATCGCCAAAAAAACTTTCCTACCTACGACGATAACAGGCGGGCACGCTGTGAGCGTTCCCGCCAGTATCAAACCATCAACCCAGCTGCATGCCGTGCGACAAGCCCGGCGGCGGCCAGTTTTCAAGCTTCATGCCGAGGGCGAGACCGCGCACGCCCAGGACATCCTTGATTTCGGTGAGCGACTTCTTGCCGAGATTCGGCGTCTTCAGCAGCTCCACCTCGGTTTTCTGCACCAGATCGCCGATGTAGTAGATGCTCTCGGCCTTCAGGCAGTTCGCCGAACGCACGGTGAGCTCCAGATCGTCGATCGGACGAAGCAGCAGCGGATCGAAGCCGCCCTTCTCCGCTTTGTCCGTGGCGCTCTCGCGGCGCGAGAAATCGCCGAACACCGAAAGCTGGTCGTTGAGGATTTCAGCGGCTTTGCGCACCGCGTCTTCCGCACCGATGGTGCCATTGGTCTCGATGTCCAGAACCAGCTTGTCGAGGTTGGTGCGCTGCTCTACACGAGCCGCATCCACTTCGTAAGCCACGCGTAGCACCGGCGCGAACGAGGCGTCGAGCTGCAGACGACCGATCGGACGTGCTTCATCATCCGGATGTTGGCGCGCGCTGGCCGGCTGGTAGCCGACGCCACGACGCACCTTCAGGCGCATGTTCAGCATGATGTCCTTGGTGAGATGGCAGATCACGTGTTCAGGATTGATGATCTCCACCGAGTGATCCACGACGATATCGCCGGCCGTGACCACGCCCCTGCCCTTCTTGGACAAGGTGAGGGTGACTTCATCACCCGTGTGTTGACGAATCGCCACTTCCTTGAGGTTCAGCAGGACTTCGATCACGTCCTCCTGCAAACCTTCCAGAGTGGTGTATTCGTGCAGCACGCCGTCGATTTCTACCTCGACGATGGCGCTGCCGGGAATCGAGGAGAGCAGCACACGACGCAACGCGTTGCCCAGGGTGTGGCCGAAACCGCGTTCAAGCGGTTCCACCACCACCTTGGCGCGATTCGGTCCGAGCTGTTCAACGCTGAGGCCACGAGGCCGCAGTACGCTGGTTGACGAAACTGCCATGCAGGGCTCCGGTTAATTACTTCGAATAAAGCTCGACGATCAGCGCTTCGTTGATGTCGGTCGGCAGATCTCCGCGATCGGGGACCGACTTGAACGTGCCGGCGAACTTCTTGGCGTCCACTTCGACCCACTGCGGGCGCAGGTCCATCGTGTCGAACACGCTGGCGGCCTCCTGCACGCGCAACTGATTGCGCGCACGCTCACTCAGCGCGATCTCGTCACCCGGGCGAACCTGGTAGGACGGGATGTTGACCTTCTTGCCGTTGACCAGCACTGCCTTGTGAGACACGAGCTGACGGGCCTGGGCGCGGGTTACCGCGAAACCCATGCGGTAAACGACGTTGTCCAGGCGGCTTTCCAACAGGCGAAGCAAGTTCTCGCCCGTGTTGCCCTTAAGGGTGGAAGCCTTGGTGTAGTAGTTGCCGAACTGACGCTCGAGCACACCGTAGATGCGCTTGACCTTCTGCTTCTCACGCAACTGAACGGCATAATCGGACATACGCATGCGCTTGTTGGCGCCGTGCTGACCGGGCTTGTTCTCCAGTTTGCACTTGGAGTCGATAGCGCGCGCCGGGCTCTTCAGGCTCAGATCCGAACCTTCGCGACGCGCGAGTTTGCAGGTAGCTCCACGATAACGTGCCATGGTTATGCTCCTTAGACGCGACGCTTCTTGGGGGGACGGCAGCCGTTATGCGGAATCGGCGTAACGTCAATGATGTTGAGAACCTTGTAGCCGAGTGCGTTCAACGAACGCACTGCTGACTCACGGCCCGGGCCGGGGCCCTTGATCCGCACTTCAACCGTCTTCACACCGTATTCGCCAGCGGCACGACCAGCCTTTTCGGCGGCGACCTGAGCAGCGAACGGGGTGGACTTACGCGATCCGCGGAAGCCTGCGCCGCCCGCCGTCGCCCACGAAAGCGCATTGCCCTGGCGATCGGTGATAGTGACGATGGTGTTGTTGAAGGAGGCCTGCACGTGCGCCACCGCGTCGGTAACAACGCGCTTGACTTTCTTCTTGGTCTTAACTGGCTTTGCCATGACTTATTCCAATTATTTCTTGATCGCGCGGCGCGGACCCTTACGGGTGCGCGCATTGGTACGCGTGCGCTGGCCGCGCACCGGCAAGCCACGACGGTGGCGCAGACCGCGGTAGCAGCCCAGATCCATCAGGCGCTTGATGGCAATGCCGACTTCGCGGCGCAGGTCGCCTTCCACGACGTACTTGGCAATCTCATGGCGGATCTTCTCCACCTCGCCTTCGCTGAGCGACTTGATCTGCACGTTCGGGTTCACACCCGCGTCCGCGCAGACCTTCCTGGCTCGGCTGCGGCCGATGCCAAAAATGCTCTGCAGACCAACCCAGACGTGCTTCTGGACCGGCAAATTGACACCCGCAATGCGCGCCATGATGTACTTTCTCCGATGCTTTCTTGCGCGGTAAACGCGCAATTCTAACCTTAATCAAACTGTCAGGAAAGCCCCGCGGCACCCGTGCCGCCGCTTTCCGCCTGGAGCCACCTGTGCCTCAGCCGCGGCGCAGATTGGCCTTCTTAAGCAAACCTTCGTACTGATGACTGACCAGATGCGCCTGCACCTGAGCCGTAAAATCCATCACCACCACCACCACGATCAGCAGAGAGGTGCCGCCGAAGTAGAACGGGACGTGCCAAGCGTTCTGCATGAACGTCGGTACTAGACAAACAAGTACCAGGTAGAGCGCTCCAACGCCGGTCAGGCGGGTCATCACCGAGTCGATGTACTCACCCGTCGAGCGACCCGGACGGATACCCGGAATCAGTGCGCCGGAACGCTTGAGGTTGTCTGCCGTTTCCTGCGAGTTGAAAACGATCGCCGTATAGAAGAAGGCGAACGTGATCACCAGCACTGCGTAGATAACGTCGTACAGCGGCTCACCAGGGGTGAGTGCTTGCACGATATCCTGCAACCAACGCGACTGGTGGCTCGCATTACCCCATGTAGCCGCCATCGCTGGGAACATCAAAATACTGTTCGCAAAGATCGGCGGAATCACGCCCGACATGTTGATCTTGAGCGGCAGGTGCGAGGTCTGGTTCATGTAAGACCGCTGGCCACCGGACCGCCGCGCGTAGTTCACGGTAATGCGCCGTTGGGCGCGCTCCATGAACACCACGAATGCCGTCACCGCCAACACCAGCGCTACCACCATGATCATCTTGATCGTGCTGAGTTCGCCATTGCTGGACATCGACAGCGTATGCGCCACTGCACTAGGCAACCCAGCGACGATACCCGCGAAAATCAGCAGCGAAATACCGTTGCCGATGCCGCGCTCTGTCATCTGTTCGCCCAACCACATCAGGAACATCGAGCCAGCCGTCAGGCCCACCACCGAGGACAGGACGAAACCGAATCCAGGTGTATAGACCACCGGCATGCCGGAGGTTGACTGCTTCATCAGGGCAACGGCGATGCCAAATGCCTGGAAAGCCGAAAGACCAACCGTACCGATACGGGTGTACATGGTCAGCGTGCGCTGACCCGACTGCCCTTCCTTGCGCAGCGCCTGCAGACTGGGAATGACCGACCCCATCATCTGCACCACGATAGATGCGGAGATATAGGGCACCACGCCCAGAGCAAACACCGAGAAACGACCCAGTGAACCACCCGAGAACATGTTGAACATGTCCAGGATGCCGCCGCTCTGGCCAATCAGATTGGCCATCGCGTCGGGGTTCACGCCCGGCACTGGGATAAACGAGCCGAGGCGGAACACGATCAACGCACCGATCACGAAGAAGATGCGTTGACGCAGCTCGGTCAACTTACCGAGCGATCCGACCGATGTGCCCTTGGCTGCGGCCACGGATTACTCCACGCTGCCGCCGGCAGCTTCGATGGCGGCCTTGGCGCCAGCCGTGGCCAGAAGGCCCGACAGCTTCACGGCGCGACCGATCTCGCCCTTGGCGACAACCTTGACCTTCTTAGCATGGCTGTCGATCAGACCTGCCTGATGCAACACCACGGGGTCGATCACATCGGCCTTCAGGCTGGCGAGCTGGTACAGGAACACCTGCTGGCTCTCAGCCTTCTTCAGCGACCGGAAGCCGACCTTCGGCAAACGGCGCTGCAGCGGCATCTGGCCGCCTTCGAAACCGAGCCGATGGGTACGGCCGGTACGGGCATGCTGGCCCTTGTGGCCGCGGCCGGCCGTCTTACCGAGACCCGAGCCGATACCGCGACCGACGCGCAGGCGCGTCTTGCGCGAACCAGCAGCCGGTTTGATGTCATTAAGACGCATGATGCTTACTCCTCGACCCGCACCAGGTAATAAACCGTGTTGATCAGACCGCGTACCTGTGGGCTGTCCTTCAGTTCACGGACGTCGTTGGTCTTGTTCAGGCCCAGTGCCTTGACACTGAGGCGATGACGAGCCTGTACACCGCGCAACCCTTTTACCAGGCGGACGCGGACGGTTTTATCGTTATTAGCCATTGCCCAGCACCTCTTCCACGGTCTTGCCACGCTTGGCAGCAATCTGCTTCGGCGAAGCAACAGCCTGCAGACCCTTGATGGTGGCGCGTACCAGATTGATCGGGTTACGCGAACCAACGGCTTTGGCCAGTACGTTCTTCACACCGACCACTTCCAACACCGCGCGCATCGCGCCACCGGCAATCACGCCAGTACCCTCGGAAGCCGGCTGCATGTAAACGCGAGCCGCGCCGTGATTAGCCTTGATGGCGTACCACAGCGTCCCGTTGTTCAGGTCGATGCTCACCATATTGCGGCGGGCACGATCCATGGCCTTGGAGATGGCCACCGGCACTTCACGCGCCTTGCCATAGCCAAAGCCGACCTTACCCTCGCCATCGCCAACAACGGTCAGCGCGGTAAAGCTCATCTGGCGGCCACCCTTGACGGTCTTGGCCACGCGGTTAACGGCAATCAGCTTCTCGAGCAGGCCGTCTGAATTTTCGCGATCAGTAGAGGACATATCTTTTCCGTATGCCCGGACCATCCGGGACTTTTACTTGCGGCTGAGCCGCTTGGAGTTGTTGTTGTACTGCTTAGAACTGGAGGCCTGCTTCACGAGCGGCATCGGCGAGCGCCTTGATACGGCCGTGGTAGCGGAAACCGGAGCGGTCGAACGCCACAGCCTCGATACCAGCAGCCTTGGCGCGCTCAGCGATCGCCTTGCCGACGGCAGCTGCAGCTTCAATGTTTTTGGTACCCTTCAAACCTTCGGCCAACGATTTCTGCACGGTCGAGGCGGCGGCCACCACGTTCACGCCGGAGGCATCAAAAACTTGCGCGTAGAGATGCTGACCGGTGCGGTGTACCGACAGGCGCGGCACGCCGAGCTTGCGGATATGAGCGCGCGTGGACTTGGCGCGACGCAGACGGGCTTCGTTCTTGTTCATCGTGTGTCTCCAGAAAGCGGATCGGCTATGTGGCGGACTTACCCGCCATTAGGCCTTCTTGGCTTCCTTCAGGGTGATCTTCTCGCCGGCATAGCGCACGCCCTTGCCCTTGTAGGGTTCTGGCGGACGATAACCACGAATTTTGGCGGCAACTTCGCCGACTAGTTGCTTGTCCGAGCCCTTGATCAGGATTTCGGTTTGCGACGGCGTCTCAAGCGAAATACCTTCCGGAGCGTTGAACACCACCGGATGGGAATAGCCAAGGCTAAGGTTCAGCGCCTTGCCGGCCATCGATGCGCGATAACCGACACCGACGAGCTCCAGTTTGCGCTCATAGCCTTCGGAGACACCCTTGATCATGTTGGCCAGCAGCGCACGAATGGTGCCGCCGAACTTGTCCTCGGCGCCCTCAGCTACCTGGACGTTGACCACGCCGTTCTCGACTGCGACCGACGCGCCCGGGAGAGCGTGAGTCGACAGAGTGCCTTTCGGGCCCTTCACGGAGATATTGTCTTCCGCCACCTTGAGCTCGACGCCCTTCGGCAGGGAAATGGGTTTCTTGGCAACACGGGACATCGGTAGCTCCTTACGCGACCAGGCCGATGACTTCGCCACCCATGCCCTTGGCACGAGCCTGCGCGTCGGTCAGCAGACCGGCAGAAGTCGAGATGATCGAAATACCCAGACCGCCGAGCACTTTCGGCAGTTCGTCCTTGCCGCGATAGACGCGCAGGCCCGAACGGCTCACACGCTCGATACGCTCGATGGCGGGACGGCCTTCGAAATACTTGAGCTTGATCTCGAGCACCGGTTTACCCTCCTCGCTGGAGGTCTTGGCGTCGAGGATGTAGCCCTCATTCTTGAGAAGGTCGGCTAGCGCCACCTTCAGCTTCGACGACGGTACGCTGACAGCCTGCTTGCCCGTAGCCTGGGCGTTGCGGATGCGCGTAAACAGATCGGCGATGGGATCAGTCATGCTCATGAAAACATCCTTCAGAGTGCACCGATATCCGATAAAACCGGAAATCAATTCTAGATTGTGAGCCGGCGGAAAGACCGGCCTGCGATACGCAGACCGTCAATCATATCAGCCTTTTCCAGTTTTTGCGAATACTAATGCGACAAAGTAGTCGGAAAACCCCCGCTCCCTGCTCCTCCTAAGAGGGCGCTGAGCGACGAGGAATTGGGTCTGCGGGGACTCCAGGCTAGATCGACGTAATTGTCGGCTCCCGCCTGAAAGCAACCTCGCTTTTCGCGAGGTTTGTCCTTTTACCCCAGTCCCTCCCTCGACGGAGAGAGGGTGTGTAGCGTGCTGGCTTACCAGCTCGCCTTGCGCAAACCCGGCACGTCGCCACGCATGGTGGCTTCGCGCAGTTTGTTACGGCCAAGGCCGAACTTGCGGTACACGCCACGCGGACGACCGGACAGTTCACAGCGGTTGCGCAAGCGGCTCGCGCTGGAATCGCGCGGCAGCTTCTGCAGCTTGGCCTGTGCGTCCATCTTTTCCTCATAAGAGGACTTAGGACTTGCGACGATGGCCTTCAGTTCGGCGCGCTTGGCGGAGTGCTTTTTGATCAGCTTGGACCGCTTGATATCGCGGTTAACCATGGAGGTCTTTGCCATAAATCTCTCGAGTGTCCGGGGGCGCGTCAGTTACGGAAGGGGAAGTTGAAGGCTTCCAACAGCGCCTTGGCTTCCTCGTCGGTCTTCGCCGTGGTGGTGATGGAGATGTCCATACCGCGTACGGCATCGATCGCGTCGAAGTCGATTTCCGGAAAGATGATCTGTTCCTTCACGCCGAAGTTGTAGTTGCCACGGCCGTCGAAGGCGCGACCCGACACGCCGCGGAAGTCGCGAACGCGGGGCAGCGAGATGTTGATCAGGCGATCCAGGAACTCCCACATGGTCGCGCGGCGCAGCGTGACCTTGCAGCCGATCGGCCAGCCGTCGCGAATCTTGAACGAGGCCACGGAAACGCGCGCCTTGGTCGTAATCGGCTTCTGGCCGGCGATCTTGGCCATGTCGGCCACTGCGTTCTCGAGCACTTTCTTGTTGCCCGCCGCTTCGCCCACGCCCATATTCAGCGTGATCTTGGTGATGCGGGGGACCTGCATCACGTTCTGGTAGCCGAAGCGCTCAGTGAGCTTCTGAACTACCTGTTCTTTGTAAAAATTTTCAAGGCGCGTCATGACTTGTGTTCCTTACGCGTCCACGACCTCGCCGGACGAACGGTACACGCGGACCTTGCGCCCATCAGCGAGCGATTTGGCACCGACGCGTTCACCCTTGTTCGTGGCGGGGTTGAACAGCTGCACATTGGAGATATGGATCGAGGCCTCACGCTCGACAATGCCACCGGCCTGATTGGCCTGCGGATTCGGCTTGGTGTGACGCTTGACCAGATTGACGTTGGAGACGAACACGCGATCGCCCTCAACGCGCAGCACGTCACCGCGCTGACCTTTGTTTTTACCGGTGATCACGATGACCTGATCACCCTTGCGGATACGGTTCATGGTTCTTCTCCGCCTCAGAGCACTTCGGGTGCGAGCGAGACGATCTTCATGAACTTCTCGCCACGCAGCTCACGAGTCACGGGCCCGAAGATACGGGTGCCGATCGGCTCGAGCTTGTTGTTGAGGAGCACGGCTGCGTTACCGTCGAAACGGATCAGCGAACCGTCGGCGCGACGTACACCCTTGGCAGTGCGAACCACCACGGCGTTGTAAACCTCGCCCTTCTTCACCTTGCCACGCGGGATGGCATCTTTCACGGTGACCTTGATGACGTCACCGATCGCGGCGTAACGGCGCTTGGAGCCGCCGAGCACCTTGATGCACATCAATTCCTTCGCACCGCTATTGTCGGCGGCGGAAAGCGTGCTTTGCATCTGGATCATGGCTGCACCCTCTCCTTACGCTTCGGCGCGCGTGACGATTTCGACCACGCGGTGATGTTTGGTTTTGGAAAGCGGTCGGCACTCCGCAATGCGCACCACGTCGCCCTCGTTCGCGCCGAGATCATTCTGCGCGTGAAGCTTGGTGGAACGGCGCACGATCTTGCCGAGCAGCGGATGTTGCACCTGGCGCTCGATCAGTACGGTAACCGTCTTTTCCATCTTATTGCTGATCACGCGACCCTCGAGGGTACGCGCCTGTTTGCTGTTGTCGCTCATATCGGCCGCCTCTTACTTCTTGCCGCCGAGCACGAACTTCGTGCGGGCGATATCGCGCCGAACACGGCGCAGTTGATGCGGCTGACTGAGCTGGCCGGTACCCTTCTGCATACGCAGATTGAACTGCTCTTTGCGCAGGTCCAGCAGGTGCTGCTTCAGCTCTTCGGCCGACTTGTTGGAGAGATCTTCGATGGCCATCACATCACCGCCCTGGATACAAACTGGGTCTGCACCGACAACTTGGCAGCGGCCAGGCGGAACGCCTCGCGCGCAGTGGCCTCGTCGACACCCTCGATTTCGTAAAGCATGCGGCCTGGCTGGATCGGTGCGACCCAGAATTCCACGCCACCCTTACCGGCGCCCATTCGGACTTCGATCGGCTTCTTGGTGATCGGCTTGTCCGGGAACACGCGGATCCACAGCTTGCCGCCGCGCTTCACGAAACGTGTGATGCAACGACGAGCCGCTTCGATCTGACGCGCGGTGAGTGCACCATGCGTCGTGGCCTTGAGACCGTATTCGCCGAAACTGACGAGGTTGGCGCTGAACGCCAAGCCGTCATTACGGCCTTTGAACTGCTTGCGGTATTTGGTTCGCTTGGGTTGCAACATGGCAACTCTCCTTACTTCGCTGTCCGCTCGCGGCGGCCTTCGCCACCCTCGCGATCGCGACGCGATTCACGACGGCCCTCGCCACCTTCACGCTCACGGCGCGGCTGCGCGGACTGCTCTTCTTTCGGCTCCTGCCCGATCTGGGACAGATCGAAGATTTCGCCCTTGTAGATCCAGACCTTGATGCCGATGATGCCGTACGTGGTCTTCGCTTCGGCGGTGCCGTAATCGATGTCCGCACGCAGCGTGTGCAGCGGCACGCGACCTTCGCGGCTCCACTCGGAACGCGCAATTTCAGCGCCATTCAAACGGCCGGACACATTGATCTTGATGCCCAGCGCACCCAGGCGCATCGCATTGCCCACGGCGCGCTTCATGGCGCGACGGAACATGATGCGACGCTCGAGCTGCTGCGCGATCGACTCGGCGACCAACTGAGCATCGAGCTCGGGCTTGCGCACTTCGTTGACATTGATGTGCGTCGGAACGCCCATCATGTCACTGACTTCCTTGCGCAGTTTCTCAATGTCCTCGCCCTTCTTGCCGATCACCACACCCGGACGGGCAGTGTGAATCGTCACGCGGGCAGTCTTGGCCGGGCGCTCGATCTGAATCTTCGAGATGCCGGCGGCGGCGAGCTTCTTGCGCAGCATCTCGCGAACCTTCAAGTCGGCAGCGAGGTACTGGGCGTATTCGCCCTTATTGGCGTACCACTTCGAGTTCCAATCCTTGGCAATGCCGAGGCGGATACCGGTGGGATGAACTTTATGACCCATCGTCTACGTCCTCTTAGTTACCAACGACCACAGTGATGTGGCTCGTGCGCTTCAGGATGCGGGAACCGCGGCCTTTGGCGCGGGCGTACATGCGCTTCATCGCCGGACCTTCGTCCACGAAGATACGCGAGACCTTCAGCTCGTCGACATCAGCACCGATGTTATTTTCGGCGTTGGCAACGGCTGACAGCAGCACTTTGCGGACAATGTGCGCGGCCTTCTTATTGGTGAACTGGAGCACGTCGCTGGCACGGCCCACGGGCATACCGCGGACCAGGTCAGCTACCAGGCGTGCCTTCTGCGCTGAAATGCGAGCGCTACGCAGGATCGCTTTGGCTTCAGTGCTCATCACTTGCCCTTCTTATCGCCGCCATGGCCCTTGAAGGTGCGTGTCACCGCGAACTCGCCGAGCTTGTGCCCGACCATGTTCTCGTTGACGAGCACCGGCACGTGCTGGCGACCGTTGTGGATGGCGATGGTCAATCCCACCATTTCCGGCAGGATCATGGAGCGACGCGACCAGGTCTTGATCGGACGCTTGGAGTTAGTGGAAACCGCAGCTTCCACCTTCTTCACGAGGTGAAGGTCGACGAAGGGACCTTTCTTTAAAGAACGCGGCATGACGGTTTCCTATTACTTGCGACGACGCACGATGAACTGCTGCGTGCGCTTATTGTTACGGGTCTTGTAACCCTTGGTCGGCGTACCCCACGGACTGACCGGATGACGGCCACCGGAGGTGCGGCCTTCGCCACCACCGTGCGGATGATCGACCGGGTTCATCACCACACCGCGAACGGTCGGGCGAATACCCTTCCAACGCGTGGCACCGGCCTTGCCAAGCTTGCGCAGGCTGTGCTCGGCGTTACCGACTTCACCGATGGTGGCGCGGCAATCAACCGGCACGCGGCGCATTTCGCCGGAGCGCAGACGCAAGGTCGCGTACCCGGATTCGCGGGCAATCAGCTGCACCGAGGCGCCAGCAGAACGCGCGATCTGCGCACCCTTGCCGGGCTTCATTTCCACGCAGTGAACCGTCGAACCGACCGGGATATTTCGCAGCGGAAGGCTATTGCCGACCTTGATCGGAGCATCGTGACCTGCGACCACGCGATCACCCACTGCCACGCCAGCCGGCGCGATGATGTAGCGGCGCTCGCCATCGGCGTAGCACAGCAGCGCGATATGCGCGGTGCGGTTTGGATCGTATTCCAGGCGCTCAATCTTGGCAGCGATGCCTTCTTTGTCGCGTTTGAAATCGATGATGCGATAAGCCTGCTTGTGACCACCGCCGCGATGACGCGTGGTGATGCGACCGAAATGGTTGCGACCACCCGTTTTGGACTGGCTTTCAGTCAGCGGCGCATAGGGCGCGCCCTTGTGCAGCCCCTCGGTGCGGACGCTAACGGCGTCGCGACGACCCGGCGAGGTTGGCTTGTGATTAATTAGTGCCATCTGTCAGAACTCCTGGCTCAGGCCTTCGCGGATACGTCGATCGTCTGGCCTTCGGCGAGACGGACGTAAGCCTTGCGCTTGCCCTGGCGGTTGCCCGCGCGGAAACGGAAGGACTTGACCTTGCCCTTGGCGTTGACGAGGTTCACCTGCTCGACCTTCACGTCGAACATCTTCTCGACCGCCGCACGGACGTCGGCCTTGGTTGCCTCAGGGGCAACCACGAATACGTACTGGTTGTTTTCGGCCAGACGGGCCGCTTTCTCGGAAATATGCGGCGCGCGCAGCGTCGACAAAATGCGTTCGTTGCTCATGCCAGCCACTCCTCGACCTTCTTGACCGCTTCGACGGTCATCACCACGTAGTCGGAACCGACCAGGCTAACCGGGTTGAGCGCCAACACATCCACCACATGGAGGTAGGGGATGTTGCGCGAAGCCAGGTACAGCGCCTCGTTTGCGTCTTCCGACACAAGCAACACGCGGCCAGACACGTTCAGCTCGGCCAGTTTGGCAACCATCGCCTTGGTCTTGGGCGCATCGATACCGAAGTTCTCGACCACCTTCAGACGACCCTGACGGTTGAGCTCCGAGAGGATGGAGCGCAGCGCGACACGATAGGACTTGCGGTTGACTTTCTGCTCGTAGCTGCGGGGCTTGGCCGCAAACGTCACACCACCGCCCACGAAAATGGGAGCACGATAGTCGCCGTGACGGGCGCCGCCGCCCTTCTGCTTCTTGAACTTCTTGGTGGTACCGGACACGTCGCTGCGCGAAAGCTGCGACTGCGTACCAGCGCGACCACCTGCCTGATAAGCCACCACAACCTGGTGGATCAGGGCTTGCTTGAACTCACCGCCGAACACATCGTCCGATACGTCGAGCGGCTTGGCGCCAATAACATTCAGTTCCATGCCGTCTCTCCTCAACCCTTGGTGGTCGGGCGGATGATGACGTCGCCACCGGTTGCACCCGGTACCGCGCCCTTCACCGCGATCAGATGACGCTCGGCGTCGACCTTGACCACTTCCAGACCCTGCACGGTGCGGTTCACTGCACCCATGTGGCCCGACATCTTCTTGCCCGGGAACACGCGTCCCGGAGTCTGACGCTGACCAATAGAACCCGGCGCACGATGCGACAGCGAGTTACCGTGGGTAGCGTCACCCATCTTGAAGTTATGGCGCTTAATGGTGCCCTGGAAACCCTTACCCTTGCTGACACCGGCCACGTCGACGATCTGGCCGACCTGGAACACTTCGTCAGCCTTGATTTCGGCGCCGACGGCATACTTGCCGACATCGGCCGAATTCAGGCGGAATTCCCACAGGCCACGACCCGGCTCGACTTTCGCCTTGGCGTAGTGACCCTTTTCCGGAGCCGTCAACAAGCTGGCGCGCTTGACGCCAACGGCGACCTGCACCGCGCTATAACCATCGTTATCTTCCGTCTTCACCTGCGTCACGCGGTTCGGCGTCGCTTCAATCAGCGTCACCGGAATTGAGCGGCCGTCTTCGGTGAAGAGTCGGCTCATGCCGCATTTGCGGCCTACCAGTCCGATACTCATGTTCGTATCCTGTCTCTCGCTCAACCAAGCTTGATCTGAACATCAACGCCAGCGGCGAGATCGAGCTTCATGAGCGCGTCCACGGTCTTGTCGTTGGGATCGACGATATCCAGCACACGCTTGTGGGTGCGGGTTTCGTACTGATCGCGGGCGTCTTTATCGACGTGCGGCGACACCAAAATGGTGTAGCGCTCGATCTTGGTCGGAAGCGGAATCGGACCGAGAACCGTAGCGCCGGTGCGCTTGGCCGTCTCGACGATTTCGCTGGCCGAACGGTCGATCAGACGATGATCGAACGCCTTGAGCCGAATGCGAATCTTTTGGTTCGCCATAACCGTGTCCTGTTATCTAAAGAACGAATTTGTGATTCGAAGCGGCTTCTCACCGCCTCGCACAACCCTTAACTACTAACTACATCGCATGCCCTGCAAAGCCCCAAAGCATCATGGATTCTTTGGAGACCTCAAAACGCCGGGCAGGCCGCATACCGGCCTGCCCAGACAGATAACGTGCGCGGAAACCCATTTGGTAACAGAGACTTAACTCTAGACCGGGATCCCGCAACATCCTGTTAGCGAACTCGAAGCACCTCCTGTGCCTCATTTCGCGGTGAGCCGCACCAAACGTGTTGGCGGGCGAGTCAACTTGGCGACTATAGCCTAATTACAGCTACAGGACAAGCGCCTCACAAAAAGGTCGCCTGCATGACAGGCGACCTTCCACAGCAGTGAATTACTTGACGATCTTGGCGACGACGCCCGCACCCACCGTACGGCCACCTTCGCGGATCGCGAAACGCAGCCCTTCGGTCATGGCGATCGGCGCAATCAGCGTCACCGTCATCTTGATGTTGTCGCCCGGCATCACC
>NZ_QRBE01000007.1 GCF_003363155.1 Dyella monticola
GGCCGCGCTCGCAACCGTCGTACGGAGCTGCAGGTCCAGCAGTAATTGGAAGCTGCATGCTGTACGGAAAAGCCCGGCCTTTGCCGGGCTTTTCTTTTTCTTAGACTAGCGTCATGTCCAGCCACATTTACGCTCACCGCAAGCGATGACCATCCGCCACACACCTTCCAGCTCGTTATCTCCACGCTTCGGTCTGGCCCGTGTCCTCAGCAAATGGGGCGTCTGCTCCCGTAGCCAGGCGGAGAAGGCCGTGCGCGAGGGCAGGGTGAGTGTGAATGGACGTATCGTGCGTGATCCGGAACGCGCAACGGATCTCGAACGCGAACGTGTCTCGCTCGACGGCGAGGTCGTAAACGCCGCCAAACGCGTGTACATCGCCGTGAATAAACCGCGAGGGATTGTGGTGAGCGCCGCTGACGAACGCGGACGCGACACGGTGTACGACTTACTCGCTCAATCCGGCCTTCCATGGTTAGGGCCTGTCGGCCGGCTCGACAAGGCGAGCGAAGGCTTGCTGTTACTCAGTAATGACAGCGCATGGGCGGCAGGCCTTACCGATCCGCGCCACCACGTGGACAAGACCTATCACGTGCAGATCGATACGGTTCCCGATCAAGCGCTGTTCGAGCGCATGCTTGAAGGTGTTTCCGACCATGGCGAGCAGCTGGCTGCAAAACGCGTATCACTGCTACGCACGGGAGAGAAAAACGCATGGCTGGAAATCGTCCTCGACGAAGGGCGCAACCGGCACATCCGTCGTCTGCTGGCCGCGCAGCATATCGGCGTCTTGCGCTTGCTTCGCGTTGCGATCGGCCCTCTCGCACTGGGTGATTTGGTGAAAGGGCAGTGGCGTCATTTGACCGCGCAAGAAGTCGCGGAACTGACGCCTGCGAAAACACCTATAAAACCTGCGCGTGCTTCCGCACCGCGAGCAGCGTCCGCTCGATCCAGGCGACATGATGAGGGCCCAGCGCGGCGTAGATAGTTGCAACACGGCATGCGAGGTTTAGCGAATGCCACGATTTCCTTGCATGCTTCGTAATCGGTAATGCATGACATACGGGCTGGGGCCTGGCGCCGTTGACCCCAGCCTACGCCAATCATCGTTAGCTGATTAGCCCGAGTGAACGCCCAATCTTGGTGAATGCAGCGATCGCGCGGTCGAGATGGTCGCGCGTATGCGCCGCGCTCATCTGCGTACGGATGCGCGCCTGACCCTGCGGCACCACCGGATAGAAGAAGCCGGTGACATAGATGCCTTCATCGAGCAGGCCGGCAGCCATTGCTTGTGCCTTCTTGGCGTCATAAATCATCACCGGCACGATCGGATGCACCCCGGGTTTGATGTCGAAACCGGCGCGGGTCATCTGCTCACGGAAATAACGTGTGTTTTCCTGCACGCGTTCACGCAGCTCGCCGGCCAAACCCAACATATCGAATACCTTGATCGCAGCGGCGACGACATGGGGTGGCAGCGAGTTGGAAAACAGATAGGGGCGCGAGCGCTGACGAAGCATCTCGATGATTTCAGCGCGACCCGTGGTGAAACCGCCCACCGCCCCGCCGAGGGCCTTGCCGAGCGTGCCGGTGAAGATGTCGATCTTGTCCATGACGCCATGCACCTCCGCCGAGCCGCGCCCGTGGGCCCCGAGGAAACCAGTGCAGTGGCATTCATCGATATGCACCAGCGCGTTGTACTTGCCGGCCAGCGCGGTGATCTTATCCAGAGGGGCAATGAAGCCATCCATGGAAAACGCACCATCGCTGCTGATGAGTTTGGTGCGCGCACCGGCTGCATCGGCGGCTTTTAATTGGGCTTCCAGATCGGCCATGTCGCAGTTGGCGTAACGAAAGCGCTTGGCTTTGCACAGGCGAATGCCATCGATGATGGAGGCGTGATTGAGCGCATCTGAAATGATCGCATCCTCCTCGCCTAGCAGTGGTTCGTATAAACCGCCGTTCGCGTCGAAGCAGGCTGCATAGAGGATGGTGTCTTCAGTGCCGAAGAAGTCGGCGATTTGCTTTTCGAGCTGCTTGTGCAAATCCTGCGTCCCGCAGATGAAGCGCACAGACGCCATGCCGAAGCCATGTGTATCTAATGCTTCCTTGGCGGCCTTGATCACTTCGGGGTGATCGGCCAGGCCAAGGTAATTGTTGGCGCAGAAGTTGAGCACTTTGCGACCGCCTTCCAGTTCAATTTCAGCCGACTGCGGTGAAGTGATGATGCGCTCGGCCTTGAACAGGCCCTGCTCGCGGATGGATTCAAGTTCTTGGGTGTAACGCGCCTGGCCGGGGTAGCTCATGGGACCGATGCCGTTCTGGGGGAAAGTACCCATTTTCGGCTTTTCGGGGCTGTGGGGGAACAGGGCGGGTGTGAAATTCATGGCGAGGTCGGCTTCCCGCAACCCTCTCCTTGAAGGGAAGAGGGCTCAAGTGGCGTTACTACATGTGCAAACCGAAATCGTCGCGCGTGGTCTTGCCCTTGTCGTCGATGCCCTTGGCATCCAGCTTCGGTGCCAGCACGAACACGCGGTTGTCGTTGATCTTGCCGTGCAGATACTGGCGCACCACATCGGCACGGCGTTCAGCCAGATGGCGCAGCGCGTCCTGATCCACCGTGACGTTGGCCTCCATCAGCTTGATCATCTCGTCGGGTGGTTGCGATTTGGTCAATCCGACGAAATCGCGCGGCTTTTTGAAGTTGCCGTGCTTGTAGGCCTTGCCCAGGTATTTGTTGTAATCGTCGGTGCCGGGTTTGACTGGCGCGGCGGTGGCGGCAGCGGTACCGATGTCATCGGCTTCTTCCTTCTGCACCAGGTCGTCGACGGTGACCTTGCGCAGGCCCTCCTGGTCGACGGATGGATCGACACGACCGATGATGTCGAGCTTCAAATCCGGTTTTTTGTTGAGTATATCCACCACGTTTGCAAGCTTGTCCTTGGCCTGCGCATCGAGCACAGCGGAGCCGGGCGTGAACTCGACGTAACCCAGATCTTGCTTTCCACCTCCGCCGATGGATCCAAGCAACCGAAACGGCGAGGTCACCGCACGCTTGAGCAAATTCACAAAGGCCTGCCAGATCACTCCGCCCAGGCTGAAATGTGGATCATTGAGCGAGCCGGAAACGGGCACATGGATATCGATATTGCCGTTGGAATCCCTCAACAAGGCCACCGCCAGCTTCACCGGCAGGTGGCTGATGCCCGGCCCTTCCATGCGATCGCCGAAGGTAAGCTGATTGAGCACGATATGGTTGTCGGCGTTCAATTTGTTCTGGTCGAGTTGGTAGTGCACGTCCATGGTCAGCCGGCCCTTGGTAATGGGATAGCCGGCGTACTTGCCCGAATACGGCGTCAGATGCGTGAGTTCCACATCATCGGCCTTGGCCTTGATATCGAGAAACGCCACCGGGGTGAGCGGATTGATGGTGCCATCGATGTTCACTGGCGAGTTGTCGTCCAGCTCGCCTTGTAGCGTGACATCGGCGGGCGCACCGCTGGTATCCGTGCCGAAAGCGCCGATTTTGCCGGCCAGTTGCGTGATGTTGGCGGTGTAGTTGGGTTTGATGAAGTTGTCGGTGTAGTTGAGATTACCGTTGGCCAGCGTGATCTGGCCGATGTGGATCTGCGCGGGCGGCGCAGCCGTTGAGCTGGCCGTTGCAAGCGTGGTAGTGGACGTAGCGCCGGCAGGAGCAGGCGGCGCGATCGGCTTGGGTGGAGGCGGTGCGCTTGCGGCAGGTGCCGGGCCACTCTCTGCACGCGTCACCGATACCGGTGCTTGCGACGGGTTGGACACCACATCCTGCAGATTGATGCGTCCGTTGCTGTTGACGATGACGCGCGCGTAGAAGTCGTTGAGCGCCAGTGCCTCAATATCCAGTTTTGGCGCACCTTCGCCTATCTGTACTTTGATGCCATTGGCTGAGAGCGCGTTCCAGCGCAGAAAGTCGTCGTTGGTGACTTTGTCCAGCACGCGCACACGACTCACCAGCATACGGCCCTGATAGCGAATCAGCGGGCCGGGCTTGCGATCGCGGTAACGGAGCCGTCCGTTGGCGCCGAGCTGCGCGCTGTCGACATTAACGTTCAACGGTACCTGCGCGAGCGATGCAAACGGGGCGACATCCAGGCGCCTGGCGACAACGCGAAGGTCCGCGTCGACGGGTTCGGGCTTTACGTTGCCATTTACCCTGAATTTTCCACGACCGATGCCACCGCTGAGATCCAGCGCAATCGGCTTATGCATGTCATCGGAAAGATTTATCAGGCTGAACTTCTCGGCATTGATCACAATGCGGCCTTCCTTGCTGGGCAGGCTCGGATCGGTCAGCGCGAACGTGCTGCCATCGATATTCAGTTGCGCGATGCTCCAGTGCCACGATGGCGAAGCCGCGTGCGTGCCTTTCGCCGGCGGCGAGGGTTTCGTGAGATGGGTCAGATCAATGCTTCCATTCTTCAATCGGCGCGCATCGATTTTCAGGCCTTGCAAGGCCACCGTGTCAAGCTGCGCCACGCTGTGATCGAGATCGATATGATGGATATCGGCCGTTAACGTTTGCCACGACACAGGTCTACGTCCGCGCTGCGCGAGTGCAAAGTTGTTGACCGCAAGCTTGCTGTTATCCATGGTCAGCGCAAGCGCGTTGCTCCAGTCGATCTGTGGATGGATATCGCCATCGAGCGAGCCGCTGGAGATGTCTGCGTTAAGCATGGCGGGGCCCATCGCAACCAGTGGTTGCAGCCCGACGTCGCTCATACTGATCTCGCCGTTGAACTGGCTCGCATGCACCAACACGTTTCCGGCGACATGCACGGTGCCGCCGGCAAGATTCGAGGTCAGATCGACCGCACCCGGCTGTGCGGATACCGTGGAAAGATGATCGATCGCGCCATGCATACCATCGAGCAGCAGATGCACCGGCTTGGCACCGCTTAGGTCGCCGTAATCCAGGCTGCTGTTGGTGATGACGAGGCGCGCGAAATACGCGTCGCTTGGCGGCGTTCCAGGTTTCGGTGGGGGCGAGTTCTTGCCGAGCAGCGCATCGAAATTCGTACGGCCGCCCGACAGCTTGCTGTAATGCAGGTCCGCGTGATCGAGCTGCAGCGTGCCGAAGTGATAGCGCGATTGCAGCGGTTGCACGTCGTCGAGGGCGGCGCTGGCATGGCCCATTTCCAGTATTGGTGCATGGTCCTGCGTGGCCATGGCCAGATTATCGAGTTGCAGCGTGCCTTGCATGAGCAGCTGCGGTGTCGGCTGCGTCTGCACGAAGTGCACGTCAAGCTTGCCCGACAGCAAGCCGCTGGAAATGACCGCCGGCAGCGGCGCAGGCGCATAGCCCAGGTATTTCGGCAAATCCAGGCGATCCAGCGTGAAACTGATGACGGATTCGCGGCTGCTTGCAAACGGTTTGGTCTGGCCCTCGATGCGCAGCGGACTACCATCCACACGCATTGCCAGCAGGGGCTGCACGAAGATATCCGTGTCGTGCGACAGGTTGGCGAGGAAGGGTATGCCCAGCTCGATCTGGTCCACGTGATGCGTGACGTTACCGACTTTGTCGTCGAACGTAATTTCGCCATCGTGCACGCTGATGTTCGATACCGCAAAGCGTGTCGGCGATGCGTTCGGATCCGCCGGCTTGGATGCGAAACGTTGAACGATATCGGTGAAGTTGAAGGTCTGCGGGTCGGTGCGCGTGATATGAATCTGCGGATGTTGCAGAGAAAGTTCATCCAGCACCGGCGCGAGATGGAAGACCGAACTCCAAGAGCCGTTCACCACGAATTGGTCGACGTCGACAAAAGGCGAGACACCATCGCGTTCGCCGATGTGCAGCTTGTCCACCGTTAGCCGCATCGTGTAGGGGTTCACATGAATCGCGCCGATGGTGACCGGGCGGTCCAATTGTGCGGCGAGCTGTTTTTGCAACTGATTCTTGATGAGCCCTGGCGCGACGAAAAACCCGAACAGGCCGAACAGCAGCAGGAATATCGCGATGATCAGCGCCGTGATGCGCAGGCGGCGGGATCGATAAAGGCCTTGCGCGCGTTCGCGGCTGGCCTGCATCAATGCGTGAGGTGACAGGTTACGGTTTGCCATGCCGTCGACGCTCCTCCCGTGAGATTGCGGGCCGATCGTGCCGGCAATCGCAAACCGTGCACTTTCTCCAACCTAGAAGTTCATGTCGGCGCGCCTGCGGGGAGTGTAGCGTGCGATGTAGTCGTTGCGTAGAACCTTTATCAGGTTTTTGCGAATGATTCAGGCGGCGTGAATGTTCAGGGACGAGGGCTCGCCTCGTCCCTGCGCGCAAACGTTCAATGCCAGGAGCACACCACTTTGCCGCATGTTCCCGCATCCATCAGGTCGAAGCCCTTCTGGAAATCGTCGATGTGGATCTGGTGGGTAAGCACCTTTTGCAGCGGGAAGCCGGTGAGCACCATCTGGGTCATCTTGTACCAGGTCTCGTACATGCGGCGGCCGTAGATGCCCTGCAAGGTGAGGCCTTTGAAAATCACCCGGTCCCAATCGATGCCGGCGCCCTTGGGTTGGATGCCGAGCAGGGCGATCTTGCCGCCGTGGTACATGCAATCGAGCATGTCATTAAATGCGCGCGGGTTGCCGCTCATTTCCAGGCCGACGTCGAAGCCTTCCATGTGCAGGTCCTTCATCACGGCCTTCAGCGACTGGTTGGCGACGTTCACCACACGCGTGGCACCCATGTCGGCGGCCAGTTTCAGGCGATAATCGTTGACGTCGGTGACCACCACGTTGCGCGCGCCCACGTGCTTGGCGATGCCCGCAGCGATGATGCCGATCGGGCCGGCGCCGGTGATCAGCACGTCCTCGCCCACCATGTCGAACTCCAGCGCACAATGCGCGGCGTTGCCGTAGGGGTCGAAAAAAGCAGCCAGTTCGGAGGGAATCTGATCCGGAATCGGCCACAGGTTGGAGGCCGGCATGCTCATGTATTCGGCGAAGGCACCATTGCGGTTCACGCCGATACCCACGGTATTCGGACACAGGTGCTGGCGACCGGCGCGGCAGTTGCGACAGTGACCGCACACGATATGGCCCTCGGCAGAGACCCGGTCGCCGAGCTTGTAGCCGGTGACACCGGGGCCGATCTCAACGATGCGACCGACGAATTCGTGGCCGATGGTCAGGCCAGGCTTGATGGTGCGCTGGGACCACTCGTCCCATTTGTAAATATGCAAATCCGTGCCGCAGATAGCGGTTTTCTCCAGCTTGATCAGCACCTCATTGGGGCCGACTTCCGGTAGCGGCACTTCTTCCATCCAAATGCCCTCTTCGGGCAGACGCTTGACCAGGGCTTTCATCGTTTGCGACATGGGAATTCCGTTGGGGAAGGACGGGGAAAGCCGATATTATAGAGAGCGATGCCCGACACCGCTTTCTTGCACTGCAGCGTTGCTCGCCCGGCGCCTTGTCTTTTACTGTCGAGAGTTTGTACGTTGTCGAGTGAAAAAGACGGATGCGTATGAACATGATGGCTCGGGTGGACGGTAGGGCAACGCACATAAGCCGATTCCGTTCCGCGGTTTCTACGCTTGTGCTGGTCGCAGGCATGCTTGCGCTGCCGGCGCCATGGTCAGCCCAGGCGAAGGATCAAGGCGCCCCGGCGCCCCTGCAGTTCCGCATTACCGAAGGCCAGATCGAAAACGCGTTTTATCAAGACGGCCGTATCGCCGCTCATTTATTGTTGAGTTCCGGCAACAAGCCGCGCGTGCTGGTGGCGTTCCCCGCGGGCAATAGCGGCACAGGCATATGGTTCGCGCCGACCACCGCGCCGGTGCATTGGACGTTGGAGCGGGTGATGGGACTGCAGCGCACCGTGGATGGCCACGTCTGGAACGGCATCGTCGCCCAGGCCAGTGTCACCACGAATGCGCTGGTGCTGAAGGACGCCGTACTGGGCAGCATCCGCGTATTGCGCGACTACCAGTTGGGGAGCGGCTACAAGGCGCAAGTCGCCGCCACGCCGCAGATTGTCGCCACCCCGCAGATTACAGAGCGTTCCATCAACTGGCAGCGCCAACGGATCGATGGCGCGCCGGGTTACGCCATCACCTTGAGCACGGACAACGGTCGCTTTCAGCGCGAAGATGGTCACATCGTGTTGCGTCCAGATCATCCGGGAGAGGCGCTGCACGTGCGCATTGAGGCCAGCACCGGCGAGACTCCGCTGACGCCCTTCACGCACCTGCTCAACAGCAAAGCACAGCCGGACATGCGCAGCCGCAACGCGCTGCAATTTCTCAGTTACCGCGAAAAATTCCTCGCCGGCTCCTGGCGTTTCGATACCTACTTTGGGCGCGACACGCTCATGTCCGTGCGCCTGCTGATGCCCGTGCTGCAGCCCGCCGCCGTCGACGCCGGCATTGCTTCGGTACTGGCACGGCTGTCGCCTGATGGCCAGGTGGCGCATGAGGAAGACATCGGCGAATACGCCGTCTTGGAACACCTCAAGGAGCAAGGCAAACCCTCGGCTGCGCCGATCTACAGCTATGTGATGATCGATAGCGACTACATGCTCGCGCCGGTCGCTGCGGCGTGGTTGCTGGACGACCCGCGCGGCCGTCAAGGCGCGCACGCGTTCCTCGCCAGCAAAGCCGATGGAGAGCGACGTGGCGATGCACTGGTGCGCAACCTGCTGTTCGTCGCCGGACACAGCGAAGCCTTCGCGCATCAGCCGGTTTATACGAATCTGATCTCGCTCAAGCCTGGCAGCCAGGTGGGGCAATGGCGCGACAGTAACGAGGGCATCGGCCGTGGCCGCTATCCCTATGACGTCAACGCCATCTGGATGCCCGCAGCGCTGCGCGCGATCGGCCAGTTCCTTGATGCGGGCCTGTTGAACGACTACACCACGCCGGCACAGCGCGAGCGCCTGCGGGCCGCTGCGGCGAGCGCAGATGACTGGGATAAGCACGCCGGCGCCTTGTTCGCCGTGCGCTTATCCAATCAGCAAGCCGCCCAGCAAGTGCGTGACTATGCCAAGCAGATTGGCGTGGCGGATGCGACCGCGCTGGCGGCACTGGATGACGCAGCGCTCCAATTTCCCGCCATCTCGTTGGATGCGCAAGGGAAGCCGGTTCCCGTGCTGAATTCCGACGTGGGCTTCAACTTGTTGTTCGGCCGGCCTGATGCGGCCGAGTTGGATCGCAACATCGGCAGCCTGATGCGGCCGTTCCCTGCAGGCCTGATGACCGATGTGGGGATGGTCGTCGCCAACCCTGCGTACGCAAGTCATGACGTATGGTCGCGCTTCGGCAATAACGCCTACCACGGCACCGTGGTCTGGGCCTGGCAACAGGCGGTGATGGCCGCCGGACTGAAGCGCCAGCTCGCGCGTAGCGATCTGCCGCCGGCTACCCGTGCGCATCTGGTCGCTGCGCAAACCGGGCTATGGCGAGCGATTTGTGCAGCCAATGCGGTGCGTACGTCTGAGTTGTGGTCCTGGTCGTATAGCGATGGGCACTATCACATCGAACCGTTCGGCGCGGAGGGCGCGCACGAAGACGAGTCCAACGCGGCGCAGCTGTGGAGCACGGTGTTCCTGGCCTTGCCGCCACCGGCGTCGATGGCCGGGGAGACCGGCTGCCGCTGAGGGTCGGTCAGGTGTTTTCGCCGCGCATCAGCATGTCGAGTGGCAGATCACTCGCTTCAGAGATCTAATCGATCGTAGTTGCGCTTGAACACGATCGGTTCTCTGACATCGTTCGTCGTCCAGGTTTCGGTGACGGTCAGATGGTGGCCGTTGGGCGAGCGCACCCATGTTTCATCCAGATGGGTGCCGTCGTCGAAACTCATGGATATCTGCATGCCGTTGGAGGTGAGTTGGCTTTGCACGCGCGCATTGCTGTTGAGGGATTGGCGCACGGAGCCACCGAAGCGCGTATCGAGCCGGTCGGTGTTGTTGAAATCAACGCGTAACCCTGAGCTGTTTTGCTGCACGTTCAAGAAGGAGTCCTCGGTGAGAAGGGGCGGTGTCGGATCCTTCGGCGGCGCGCTGTGATCGCTGCTGGAGTCTTGCGAGCCTTGATTGCCGTGCCGGCCACCGCCATGCCCGCCGCCCATTCCTCCCATCCCTCCTCCCATCCCGCGTCCGCCCCCGCGGCCACCGAAGCCGCTGTTCGTCGTCGAGGGTGTGCCGCTTGAGCTGGCTGAGGCGGGCCGGGAGGAGGGTGCTTGCTCGCGTCTTTTCTCGGCATGCAGCCGTTGCGTGATCGTCGCGGCACTGTCGCTTTGCTTGTCGTTGAGCTGCCAGAGGCCGCTGAAGTCCGGACCGGGCGCGGTGAGCTGCGCAAACGTGAGGGGAGCGAAAGCCAATCCTGTGGCAAGCAGCAAGCGTGATGTGTGAAGGACGTTTCGACGGGGCATGAGCACGAATCTGGCGTGAGTGATTTGCCCATGAACGCGTCAGCGTAACTCCAGTGGACACGCCATGCGGCGGACTGCGGGCATGAACCGCTAAAATGGCTGGATGCCTGTTGATTGCCGCCCACTCGCCGTGTTTCTGATGGGACCGACCGCGTCGGGCAAAACCGCGTTGGCCTGCGCCCTGAGCGAGCAATTTCCGTTCGACTTGATCAGTGTGGATTCGGCCCTGGTCTATCGCGGTCTGGACATCGGCGCGGCCAAGCCCGATGTGACGACGCGCGCGCGTTACCCGCACGCTTTGATCGATATCCGCGATCCGGCCGAGCCGTATTCGGCTGCTGATTTCAGCGCCGATGCGCAGGCCGTTATGCGACGCGTGAGCGAAGCCGGTCGTATTCCCTTGCTGGTGGGGGGCACGGGCTTGTATTTCCGTGCGCTGCAACGTGGCCTGTCCAGCTTGCCGGAAGCCGATGCCGGCGTGCGTGCGCGGCTTGCCGAAGAAGCATCAGTTATCGGTTGGGATGCCTTGCATCGCCGCCTCGCCGACTACGATCCGCACGCTGCGCAACGCATCAAGGCAGGCGATGCGCAGCGTATCCAGCGCGCTCTGGAAGTCATTGCACTCACAGGTCAGCCATTGAGTGCGCAACAACAGCGCGGTCGTGGACACCATTTTGCGTGGCGCGTGATGAAGCTGGCGCTGCTGCCGCCAGAACGCGCGACCCTGCATGCGCGAATCGCGCGGCGTTTCGATGACATGCTGGGCCAAGGCCTGCTCGATGAAGTGCGCGCCTTGCGCTTGCGTGGGGACTTGTCGCCCGACCTGCCGGCCTTGCGTGCCGTCGGTTACCGCCAGGCCTGGGAACATCTGGAGGGCGCATATGACGCCTCCGAGTTGCGCAACAGGGGCGTTTACGCCACCCGCCAACTCGCCAAACGGCAGATCACCTGGCTGCGCAGTGAGATCGATGCGCGGGTATTGGACCCCGATCAGCCCGGCTTGCTGGAGCGTGCGACCGATGCCGTGGGACTTTTCCTGGCGCAAAGTGAGGAGCGGTTGTAAAAAATATGACGCCTTTTCGTTATGTGTTTGTCATATCTTGCGAAACCCTTTCATCCGTGATTTAAAAGCGGTTAACATTCGGAAACTCGGGTCGGGGCGTCCTTGGCGTCATTTTTTTCCGGCCTGTCTGTGGATGAGGGGGAGAACAAAAATGTCAAAAGGGCAATCCTTGCAAGATCCATTTCTGAATGCATTACGCCGCGAGCGCGTACCCGTCGCCATCTATCTGGTCAATGGCATTAAGCTGCAGGGCACGATCGAATCGTTCGATCAGTTCGTGGTGCTCCTGCGCAACCAGGTCAGCCAGATGGTTTACAAACATGCCATCTCTACCGTTGTGCCAAGCCGCAACGTGCGGGTGGGTAATGGCCACGAAGGTCATGAAGGCCACGAAAACCATCTCGAGCACGTGTCCGCTGAAAGCGAAGGTTGATCCACTCTGTTTGATAGGCAAAAGAAAGGCGAGCGAGCCGTGCTGGTACTCCCCCATTCGCGGGGAGAGGACGATGCGGCGGAGCGCGCGGACGAGTTCGTCGAACTGGTGAAGTCTGCCGGCGCGGAAGTGCTGGCAAGTATTCCTGCGCGCGTGGAAACGCCCAATCCACGTTATTACATCGGCACCGGCAAGGCCGATGAGGTCGGCGAGGCCGTGCGCGCACTGGAGGCGGACGTCGTCCTGGTCGACCACCTCTTATCCCCCGTGCAAGAGCGCAACCTGGAAAAGTTGCTCAACGTGCGCGTGGTCGATCGTGCCGGGCTCATCCTGGATATTTTCGCGCAGCGCGCCCGTTCGCACGAAGGCAAGCTGGAAGTGGAACTGGCCCAACTCAAACACCTGGCCACCCGCCTGGTGCGCGGCTGGACCCACTTGGAGCGCCAGCGCGGTGGTGCCATCGGCCTGCGCGGCCCCGGCGAAACACAGCTGGAAACCGACCGCCGGCTGCTGGGCGAGCGCGTCAAGATGCTCACCAAGCGTCTGGAAAAAGTGCAGACCCAGCGCAGCCAGCAGCGTCGCGCGCGCCTGCGCAATACCGTGCCGCGGGTGGCCCTGGTGGGCTACACCAATGCGGGTAAATCCACGCTGTTCAATGTGCTCACGCAGGGCGACGTCTACGCGGCCAACCAGTTGTTCGCCACGCTCGATCCTACGGTACGCAGGCTTGAGGACCTCAGTTGCGGGCCGGCCGTGGTGGCCGACACGGTAGGGTTCATCCGCGAGTTGCCGCACGATCTGGTCGCCGCCTTCCGTGGCACGTTGGCCGAGGCGCGCGATGCCGACCTGCTGCTGCACGTCAGCGACGCGGCCGATGAAGAGCGCGAGCGGCTGCACGGGGTGGTCGATCAGGTGCTGGAAGAAATCGGCGCCGGCGACGTGCCGCAGCTGCAGATCATGAACAAGATCGACCTCACTGGCGGTGAGCCGCGTATCGTGCGCAACGCCGCCGGTACGCCACAGCAAGTGTGGCTGTCGGCGGCCAGCGGCGTGGGGCTGGATCTGCTGCGCGAGGCCTTGGGCGAATGCCTGGGTGGCGAGCGTGTGCAATCGGAGCTGCGCTTGCCGCTTTCCGCTGGCCGTTTGCATGCCCGGCTGCGCGCGGCCGGCGCCATTGCCGCAGAGGCGATCGACGAGGACGGCTGGCGACTGCGCATCGATGCACCGCGTAGCGTCCTTGCGCCGTTGACCGGTGGGCAGGGGCAGGATGTGGCGTTGCTGCGAGGGCTGCTGGGTAATCCAGATGAAATCGCCTGAGCAGCCAGCCATTGCTTGCTTCCCCTAATGGTGGCGGTGGGGCGGCAATCCGCTCCGTGAACCTCCATCACAGCCTTACTTCCCATGGCCAATAGCCAAAGCCTCTGCCATTCCCACCCCTGCCCGCAGGAAAGGCAGCGACGGGACGACGAGGCGGCCTTAACTTGGACCGTCTCTGCTAGAATGCGACCGTTTGTGCGTCACCCCTATCGGGTGCTTGCACGCCCACTATCCGTCACCATGTCCCATCCCGAACCCAGCGTTTTCCGGCCGTTGTTGCCGGCCTCCCAGCGGCCTCAAGGAGACTGACCATGGCCTGGAACGAACCCGGCAACGGGCAACGCGATCCATGGAACAAGAACAAACGCAGTGCTGGCGGCAAGCCAGGTGTGCAGAGCGCGCTCAAGGATGTGTTCAAGCGCATCGGTAAGCTGGGCGGTCCAGGCGGCATCCTCACCATCGTGGTGGCGATCGTGCTGGCTTGGCTGTTGCTCACCAGCTACAGCGTGATCGGTGCCGGCCAAGTAGGCGTGGTGCTGCGCTTCGGTGCCTATGCGCGCACCGTCGATCCGGGGTTCCACCTGAAGCTTCCTGCGCCGATGGAAACCGTACAGCCGGTGGCCACCTCGCGCGTGCGCGCCATGACCGATCAAGTTCGGTTGCTTACCCGCGACCAGGACATTGTCTCGGTGGATTTCAACGTCCAGTACCAGGTCACCGATCCCAAGAAATACCTGTTCAACGCCCGCGACCCGGACGGCACCCTGAACGAGGCGGCGCAGGCTGCCGTGCGTGCAGTGGTCGGTGCACAGGCGATGGATGACATCCTCACCGGCCAGGGCGAGAGCAATGCCCCCACACCGCACTTGGCGGCGCTCCAGCAGCAGGTGCGCGACCAGCTCCAGCACACCCTGGATACCTACGATTGCGGCCTGCATGTCACCGACGTAAACCTCCAGGCGGTGACGCCGCCGCCGGAAGTGAAAGACGCGTTCGACGATGTGATCGCTGCACGCCAGGATCGCCAGGGCATGATCGATCAGGCCAAGACCAGCACCAGCCAGGAAATTCCCAGTGCCAACGGCGATGCACGGCGACTGGCCGCCGACGCCGATGCTTATAAGGCCGAGCGCGTCGCGCGTGCGCAGGGCGATGCCGAACGCTTCAATCTCATCCTTAAGGAATACCGCGCTGCGCCGGATGTCACCCGCCGCCGCCTGTGGCTGGAAACCATGGAGGAGATTCTCCACGCCAGCAACAAGGTCATCGACGGTTCCGACGGCCGCAGCGTGATCAATATCGGCAACGACCACACGGAAGCGCCGGCGGTTACCAATCTGCCGGGTGTCGGTACGGCTGCGCCGAGCAATACCGCCGGCGAGGATGCCGACAAGGAGAAGCAGCCATGAAGACCACCGCTGCGATCATCATCGTTCTGCTCATCCTGCTCGGCTTCAACAGCTTCTATACCGTAGACGAAGGCCAGAGCGTGCTCGTGTTGCAGTTCGGCAAGATTCTGCGCACCGATCGGCAACCGGGGCTGCATGCCAAGGTGCCGCTGCTGCAGCAGGCATTGACGCTGGATGAGCGCATCCTCGCCTTCGATGGCGCACCTCAGCGCTATGCCACGTCAGACAAGCAGAGCATCAACGTCAACTACTACGTGAAATGGCGCATCGCCGACGCCGCCGATTACTACCGCGCCACCGGCGCCGATGAATTGCAGGCGGGTCAGCGCCTCAATCCGATCGTCAGCGATGCACTGCGCAGCATTGTGAATGCACACACGCTCGAGGCACTCATTGGCAGCGGGCAGGGCGATATCGCCAACAGCGCCAGGCAGCAGGCCAACCAGCAGACGCAGAAAACGCTGGGTATCGCCGTGGTGGATGTACGCATTACGGGCATCGAATTTCCCGATGACATCAGGACAGCGGTCTACAAGCGCATGCAAACCGAGCGACAGCAGCAGGCAGCGGGCATTCGTGCGGATGGCAAGCAGCAGGCGCAAGTGATCAAGGCCAACGTCGATAGCCAGGCGCAGGTGATTCGTGCCGATGCCCAAGCCGATGCGGACAAAGTCAAAGGCGAGGGCGACGCGCAGGCCGCGCAGATTTACTCGCAGGCCTATGGCCAGGATCCGGAATTCTTCGCTTTCTATCGCAGCCTTGAGGCCTACAAGAAGGCTTTCGGCGATAGCAAAGGCACGATCATCCTCAAGCCGGATTCCGAATTTCTGCGTTACTTCGGCAACCCGGCCGCCGCGCCGGCCAAGCATTGAGCACGACCATGCCACGCGATTTTTACGCAGCGCTATGCCTGGTACTAGTGATCGAAGGCCTGGTTCTGTTCGCCGCACCGCGTGGTTGGCAGAACATCATGCGCGAGGCATCGAACATGCAGCCGCGCACGTTGCGCACGTTTGGTGCCATCGCTATCGGCATTGGTCTGATTACGTTGCGGTTGGTGCATTGAGTCCATTTCCCCGCGCGGCCATGGCCACGCGCTAGACAGTTTTCCCGTTCCGCCGATCGGAACGTCTTTTAGAGCGAGATAGATCATGGGCAAGTCAGTCGTAATTCTTGGCGCACAGTGGGGCGACGAAGGCAAAGGCAAGATCGTCGACCTGTTGACCGAGCGCGTGGGCGCGGTGGCGCGTTTCCAGGGCGGTCACAATGCCGGCCATACCCTTGTCATCAAGGGCAAGAAGACCGTGCTGCATCTGATTCCCTCCGGCATCCTGCGCGACGATGCGCTGTGCCTGATCGGCAACGGCGTGGTGCTGTCGCCGGCCGCGCTGAAGCAGGAAATCGAAGAGCTGGAAGCGCAAGGCATCAACGTGCGTTCGCGCCTGAAGATCAGCCCGGCCACGCCACTGATCATGCCGTACCACATCGCCGTGGATAAGGCGCGCGAAGTCGCCGCCGGCGGCAAGGCCATCGGCACCACCGGTCGCGGCATCGGTCCGGCCTACGAGGACAAGGTCGCCCGTCGCAGCGTACGCGTCGCTGACCTGATGTATCCGCACGAGCTGCCCGATCTCATCAAGTGCGCCGTCGAGTACCACAATTTTATTCTCACGCAATGGCTGAAAGCCGAACCCGTTGACTACCAGAAGGTGCTCGACGACGCGATTGCCTATGGCGAATTCATCCGCCCGATGGTCGATGACGTCGCCACCATCCTGCATGACGTGCGCAAGGAAGGCGGCAACATTCTGTATGAGGGCGCACAGGGCGCACTGCTCGACATCGATCACGGAACCTATCCGTATGTCAC
Organism: Dyella monticola; assembly: GCF_003363155.1. Lineage (GTDB taxonomy): Bacteria > Pseudomonadota > Gammaproteobacteria > Xanthomonadales > Rhodanobacteraceae > Dyella_B > Dyella_B monticola. The sequence goes on from NZ_QRBE01000007.1 coordinate 16,494, forward strand.
CAGCAGCAACACCACCGTCGGCGGCGCGCTGGCCGGTACCGGCGTGGGTGCGGGCGATATCGACTATGTGCTCGGCATTTGCAAGGCGTACGCCACGCGCGTCGGCGGCGGCCCGTTCCCGACCGAGCTGAACGACGACATGGGTGAGCGTTTGCGCAGGGTCGGTAACGAATTCGGCGCCAGTACCGGCCGTCCGCGTCGTTGCGGCTGGATCGATCTGGTGGCGCTCAAGCGCGCTGTGCAAATCAACGGTATCAATGGCCTGGCCATCACCAAGCTCGATGTGCTCGATGGCCTGGATACCATCAAGGTCTGCATCGCCTACGAATATCGCGGCAAGCGTCGCGAACTTGCTCCGCTCGATGCCGATGGCTGGGCCGAATGCAAACCCGTCTATCTGGAATTCCCAGGCTGGAGCGAGTCCACCGCCGGTATCCGCGACTGGAACAAACTGCCGCCCGCTGCTCGTGCGTATCTGCGCGCCGTGGAGGAACTTTCCGGTTGCCGGCTGGCGATCGTGGCGACGGGTGCGGATCGTGAAGACACGATCGTGTTGGATGATCCGTTTGCTTGATTGATCCATCCTGGTTAATAAAAAAGGGTCGCCCTGAGCGACCCTTTTTTATGCGCTGCAAACCCCTGTTGCAGCATTGGATGAGGGTGATGGAAAGGCGTTACCTTGCGTACATCTATTCGAGGGAGGGCATCAATCTTCTGCAGTTTGTGGTCGAGGAGGGTGCTGGTGTTGATGTGGGCGAGTACATGGCCACGCATTTATTCCAGCGCTTTGGCATGTCACGCACGTCTTTGGTCTGGCGTAACGCGTTTGCCGACAATGTGGCGCTGGGTTACGACTAGGCCGGCAAGCTGCTTGGCCACGACCATCGCACGCGTGTCAAAGCAGCGGGCTCGATGGAGACAACCGTGCACGATTACGCGCAGCTCGCTGCCACCATGGTGCGCGGCGATGGCCTGAAGCCGGCGACCGATGCCACCTGGTTGAGACCTGAAATACGCATTCGCAGCGTGCAGCAGTTTCCTCCCATCGTGTTGCCCGACACCACCGAAACGATGGCATGGCGCTAAGTTATGCACTCGGTATCGGAACATACCAATCACCGAAAGGTACGATCTGGTTCAAGGAAGGCCACGATGATGGAACCAACAACCTATTGGCATGCATGGAGAGAACGCGCGATTGCCTGCTGATGCTTAGCAACAGCGCCAACGCCGAATCGATTTTTCCTTACCTGATTGAGGCGGCGCTTGGGAATATCTGCTTCCCTTGGTATTGGGATAACTACATTCCTTACGACCATCCGGAGTGGTGCGGCGTCGACGCACGAAAGCAGCCGCATTCGCCATGCCAGCCATTCCAATGACATGCCCGTACTTCAATAAGCGCTTCGCAAAAACGTGATCATCCTGCTTACGCAATAAACCCAGTTACACTAAGGCGTGTCTTATGCCGTTTGGCCAGGGAGTGTCATGCAAAGGTCATCTGCAATCCTGTGGATGGTATTGCTGTTTTCAGCTGTTCTGTCGATAACGTCGGTGTACGCGGGCCAGCAGGCCCCGCCTTCATCCAGCAGTAGCGATTATGTGCCTAGCGATGCCGATCTTGCCGCTGCGCATTGTGTGATAGGCGAGGAGCGGTTTCTTCCTGGCGATTATTACTATTGCCTTGGAGGTTTGGCCTACGGCCAGCACCGTTACAGCGAATCGGTGCACTTCTTTACCACGGCGGCCAGTTGGGCCAGTAAACCGGCGCAATATGTGTTGGGCGTCATGGCTTTGAACGGCGATCATCAGTCGCGTAATCGCCCGCTGGCATTGGCTTGGTTGACGCTTGCGGCGGAGCGTTCCGATTCGCGTTTTCGCGCGCCTTATGAGCAGCTTTACAGAGCCTCGTCGCATGCGGAACGACTCGCCGCCGATGCGTTGCTGGAGAAAATGCGCCCTGTCTACGCCGATGTGACAGCCGCCGCGCGTGCGGAGCAACGCTATGAGGATGGCATGAAGTGGCTGGCGCGCATGAACAAGGGTGGCTCCACGTATTGCATGGAAGGGATGGGTACGCTGGCGCAGCCGAACAGCGCTCCTTCCGCGTGCCCTCCTTTGCAACAAGTCTCCACGACGATCGATCGCCGGGCGCCAGCGGTGTTCGAGGGATGGGCCGGTCATGTAACCGTAGGACCCTTGCAGCAGGTATCGCCAACGAACGTAACCAACTAAGCAGGCGCCTCGCTCTCTCTCGCGAGGGCGCATGCATGCACCACAAATCCACGTGATGCTTACTTGTGAAGGTTCAATCTGTGCGCCTTCCTCGATCGGAGCAAACGTCATGGCAGGTCATCAAGCAACCGGCAAACGCAGCAGTGGTGGAGAGAGAAAGGCTGCGCGCCGGGAGAACGGCGATGCATCCGCAGCGTTGCTTACCGAAACCCGCGCATTGCAAAAAGAGGGCGGTGCCGGTCGCGTGAGTGGCACGGGACAGGCGTTTCCGCATCACGGTTTTGACGATAGCGATGGCGGCGAGGCCTTGGGCAATCCCGTTGGCGGTGAAGCGTCGTTACCGGAGCCGGAGAACGGTCGCACGTACCAGGCAGGCGGCACGCATCTCAACCGCGATCGTCAGGAACAGACGCGCAAAGAGCGTCTTTCTGGCGCTACGGTCGCAAGCAAAGGGCACGGGGGTATGGACCCGGCTCCGGGTGCTCCTATCGACCCGAGGCGAGGTTGAGCGCTAACACTTCCTTGGGCGGCAGAGCCGTGTGGTATTCTGTCCCAGTGATGGCGTGAGCAACGCCACAGGGGGAGAAAACCGATGGGCTTGTTCGTCTTTTTGGCGATCGTCGTGCTGATCGTCGTTTATATCGTCTCGCTTTATAACGGTCTGGTCACTGCGCGCAACAGCTATAAAAACGCGTTTGCGCAGATCGATGTGCAGCTCACCCGGCGCCATGACCTCATTCCCAACCTGGTAGAAACAGCCAAGGCCTATCTCGCGCATGAGCACAGTACGCTCGAAGCGGTAATGCAGGCGCGCAACGCCGCCGTCAAAGGTCTGGCCGATGCAAAGAGCAATCCCGGTGATCCCACCGCGATGGCGCAGCTCGCTGCATCGGAAAATGGTTTGAACCAAAGCCTTGGAAGGTTGTTTGCCGTCAGCGAGGCCTATCCGGATCTGAAAGCCGATCAGACCATGATGCAATTATCGGAGGAGCTCACCTCGACCGAGAATCGTGTCGCATTCGCTCGGCAGGCTTATAACGACGCGGTGATGACGTACAACAATCGCTGCGAAGTATTTCCCGGCTCGTTCATTGCCAGCAGTTTCAGCTTTACACCGGCGCAATCGCTGCATGTGGACGATAGCGTGCGTGAAGCGCCCAAAGTTTCGTTCGCCTGATCGATCCAACGGACTGCATATCGCATCGATGGGCGAGGGGAGCGCGTCATGGATTTCTTTGCCAGACAGGCGCAGGTTCGCACTAGCACGCACCTGCTTGTAGGGTTGTTTGCACTGGCCATTGTCGCCATCGTGGTAGCGGTGGATGTCTTGGTATTGCTGGTGTTTGGCTGGCATTGGACGGCAGATCCGGTAGGTTATCGGCACCGGTTGCTCGTTTTCTCCACGCTGGGTACGCTGGCCTTGATTTGCGGATGCGCACTCTTTCGCATCCAGACGCTCTCCGAAGGTGGTTCAGCGGTTGCGGAAGGGGTCGGTGGCATACCCGTGCCGCCCGACGTCGACGACGCGCAGCTCAAGCAACTGCGTAATGTCGTTGAAGAGGTTGCCATCGCGTCCGGCACGCCGGTGCCGGACATCTATGTCATGCCGCAGGAAGCGGGCATCAACGCATTTGCCGCGGGTTATTCGCCCTCCGATGCGGCGATCTGCGTGACGCAGGGATGCCTGGATCACCTCACGCGCGACGAACTGCAGGGCGTGATCGCGCACGAATTCAGCCATGTGCTCAACGGTGACATGCGGCTCAACATTCGCCTGATGGGATTGCTGTTCGGCATCATGGCGTTGTCCGTGATCGGGCGGCAGTTCGCATGGTTTGATGCGAGCGCGACCTGGTCGGAGTCCGAACGCCAGCTCTCTCGCAAAGCCTTCAGCTGGATGGCGGGTCTTGCGCTGATCGTCATCGGTTCGATCGGTTATTTTTTCGGGCGACTGATCCAGTCCGCCGTGGCGCGTGAGCGCGAATCGCTGGCCGATGCATCCGCTGTGCAATTTACACGACAGACCGCGGGCATCGCTGGCGCGTTGAAGAAAATCGCGGTGATCCCGGAGGGTTCGCTACTGCGCGTAGCGAACCGCCACGAGGTTGCGCACATGATGTTCGGCGAGGTGGACGCGTTCAATTCCTGGTTCGCGACCCATCCGCCGCTGATGCAGCGCATCCGCACGCTGGAGCCATGGTTCCGCGCGCAGGAACTGGAGAAGTTGAAGCAGACACTGACGCCGCCGCCACCCGAAGACCACACCGACGACGTGCAGCCTGAGGAGAAGAAGGAATTGCCGCCGCTCGAATGGCCCGGCGCTGCCGTCGTTGCGGCGCCAGCCATCGTCGATGCATCGGTTGCGGCTGCGGCGGCGACACCAGTTGCCACGGCGCCGCAACAAGGTGCTTTTCAGCACGCTAGCGCGACGCATCAAAGTATTCCGGCGAGTTTGATCCGCGCTGCGCGCCAGCCCGAGCCGGCACTCGCGCTTTCGCTGGCGCTCGCCGTGTCGGCGCATGAAGACGTGCGCCCTGCGCAGCAGCGCCTCATTGCCGATGCACTTGGCGATGATGTCTGGAGTGCTGTCGAAGCGCTGGTCCTCGATGAGCAATCGCTGACACCTTCGCAGCGCATGCCACTCGTCGCGCTGTCATTGCCGGCGTTGAAGCAGCTTGCTCCCGGACGCCTGGAAACGCTGCGCGGGACGCTTGATGCGGTGGTCAATGTCGACCCGCGAGTAGAGCTGGATGAATACTGCCTTGTGCGACTTTTGCGCATGTACCTGCGTGAAGCCGCGAAACCCAACAGTGCGCGCGCGGAAGGCCAAAAGAAATTACCGGCGTGCCGTGACAGTGTCGCGCTGGTGTGTGCGGTCGTGGCGGTGTACGGCAGCGACGATGATGCGGGCGCGCGTCGCGCATGGCAGGCTGCGATGAACGAGGCCTTCCCGGGAGGAATCTTTACCTGGCAGACCTTGCCAGTGGAATGGCAGGTCCAATTCGATCGCGCGTTGGATGATCTGGACGGCTTGCTTCCCGTAGCCAAGGAAATCGTGATCCAGAGTCTGCTCAGCGCGATTCGCGCGGATGGCGTCGTGACGTCGACCGAAAAAGAACTGCTGCGCGTGGTGTGCGCAAGCTTGCATTGCCCGGTTCCGCAACAGCCGGAAACGCGGGCGGCCTAAGCGCAAGCGCGCGTTGGATCGTGATACCAGATCGTCCGTCGCCCCGGCGTACGCCGGAGCGACGAACCATTTGCAAATTGCCCTCCAACTCAAGTCCCCTAAAAGGGAGGAAGGGCGAAGCGTTTACACCTCAGCCTCTTCCTTGTACGCATCCAGCGGAATGCACGCGCACATGACGTTCTTGTCGCCATAGACGTTGTCCACGCGTGCGACCGGCGACCAGTACTTCTGCAGCTTCAGGCTTGGCAGCGGGAAGGCGGCCAGTTCACGTGGATAGGTGTGTGTCCACTCGCTGCCGGTCACCATGGTGGCGGTGTGCGGAGCGTTCTTCAGCGGGTTGTCTTCGCGATCGAGACGGCCGTCTTCGATGGCGCGGATTTCCTCGCGGATCTGGATCATCGCGTCGATAAAGCGATCGAGTTCGTGCAGCGACTCGCTTTCCGTCGGCTCCACCATCAACGTTCCGGCGACGGGGAAGCTCAACGTCGGGGCATGGAAGCCAAAATCGATCAGGCGCTTGGCGACGTCTTCGGCACTGATGCCGGTGCTGTCCTTGAGCGGACGCAGGTCGAGGATGCATTCGTGTGCAACCAAGCCATTGCGACCGGTGTACAGCGTCCCGTAGTGCGAAGCCAGGCGCGTGGCGATGTAGTTGGCATTGAGCAGCGCCACCTGCGTGGCCTTGCGCAAGCCTTCGCGGCCCATCAGTGTGACGTACATCCAGGAGATCGGCAGGATGCTCGCGCTGCCGAAGCTGGCTGCGCTCACCATACCCACCTTGCCATCGCCGCCAAGCGTGCGCGGCAGGAACGGCGCGAGATGCGATTTCACCGCGCACGGGCCCACGCCCGGGCCGCCGCCGCCGTGGGGAATGCAGAAAGTCTTATGCAGGTTGAGGTGCGAAACGTCCGAACCCCACTTGCCCGGCTTGGCGACGCCGACGAGCGCATTCATGTTGGCGCCGTCGGTGTACACCTGGCCGCCATGCTGATGCACGATTTCGCAGATGCGCACCACGTCTTCCTCGAACACGCCGTGCGTGGAGGGATAGGTGATCATCAGCGCGGCCAGACGGTCCGAATACTTCTCGGCCTTCGCGCGAATGTCCTCGACGTCGACGTTGCCGTTGCCATCGCACTTGGTAACGACCACCGTCATGCCGCACAACTGCGCCGACGCCGGGTTGGTGCCGTGCGCGGATTCGGGAATCAGGCAGATGTCGCGCCGCTCTTCGCCGCGCGAGCGGTGATAAGCGCGGATGGCGAGCAGGCCGGCATATTCACCTTGCGCGCCGGAGTTCGGCTGCAGGCTTACTGCGTCGTAACCGGTGCATTCCACCAGCATCGCTTCGAGCTCGTCGACGAGTTGCTTGTAGCCTTGGGTCTGATCGGCTGGGGCCAGCGGATGGATCTGGCCGAATTCCGGCCACGTCACCGGAATCATTTCGGCGGTGGCGTTGAGCTTCATGGTGCAGCTGCCGAGCGGAATCATGCTGCGATCCAGCGCCAGGTCCTTGTCGGCCAGCATGCGCATGTAGCGCAGCAGTTCGTGCTCGCTGTGATGCGTGTTGAAAACCGGGTGCTGCAGGAAGGCGTCCTTGCGCAGCAGCGCGGTGGGTAGTTCGTCCGGCGTTGTGGCATCTGCCTCATCGATGTCGACGATCTCGGCGCCGAAAAGCCCGGCGATCGCCAGCACATCGGCGCGCGTCGTGGTTTCATCCAGGCTGATGCCCACGCTCTGGCCATGAATCTGACGCAGGTTGATGCCTTGGGTCACTGCCTTGGCATGGATGGCGTCGGCATCGACGTTGGTGATGTGCAGCGTGTCGAAGAAATCGGTGCCTACCGTCATGCCGGCGCGGCGCAATGCAGCAGCGAGAATGGCGGTGTAGCGATGCGTACGGTGTGCGATGCGCTTCAAGCCATCCGGACCGTGATACACCGCATACATGCTCGCCATCACCGCCAGCAACACCTGTGCGGTGCAGATGTTGGAGGTGGCCTTTTCGCGACGGATATGCTGCTCGCGCGTCTGCAGCGTGAGGCGATAGGCAGGCTTTCCTTCCGCATCCACCGATACGCCGATCAGCCGGCCCGGCATCGAACGCTTGTACGCGTCACGGCAGGCCAGGTATGCCGCGTGCGGGCCACCGAAACCAAACGGCACGCCGAAGCGCTGGCTGTTGCCGATCACGATATCCGCGCCCCACGAACCGGGCGAGGCGATCAGCGTAAGTGCGAGCAGGTCGGTGGCAACCGCAACTATGCCGCCACGTGCGTGCACGGCCTCGGCCATTGCGCGGTAGTCGTGAATCTGGCCGTACGTGTTCGGGTACTGCAACAACACGCCGAAGCTGTCCACGCTGGCAACGTCTGCCGCGTCACCCACGTGTAATTGGATGCCCACGCCATCGGCGCGCGTGTGCAGCACTTCCAGCGTCTGCGGGTGCACGTCGCTGGCGACGAAGAACACGTTGGATTTGGATTTCGCCGAGCGCTTGGCCAGCGTCATCGCCTCGGCCGCCGCGGTTGCTTCGTCCAGCAGCGAGGCATTGGAGATGTCCATGCCGGTGAGGTCGGCGACCATGGTCTGGAAGTTGATCAGCGCTTCCATGCGACCTTGCGAGATCTCCGCCTGATACGGCGTATAGGCCGTGTACCACGCGGGGTTCTCAAGAATGTTGCGCAGGATAACGTTCGGCGTGAGCGTGCCGTAGTAACCCTGGCCGATGAAATTGCGGAACACCTTGTTCTTGCCGGCGATAGCGCGGATCTTCGCCAGCGCTTGTTCTTCCGTGATGCTTTCCGGCAGCGCCAGTGCGTGGGTGGATTTGATCTGTCCCGGCACAATGGCATCGGTCATCGCTTCCAGCGAGCCGTAGCCGATCGCCTGCAGCATCTGACCGATCTCGGCATCGTTCGGGCCGATGTGACGCTCGATGAAAGCGTCGTGGTGCTCAAGTTCGCGCAGCGAGGGGGTGGTGTTCTGGGTCATGGATAAGGCGTCCGAAGAACGCGCGCAGGCCGCACGCGGGGCGCCCCTCTGTCCTTTTGCCTGAGAGTTTGGAAGCTGTCGCTTCGTGCCCCTTCGGCGCCGGATCGAACCGGTCTCTCCAGAGTTTTATCCACGGCGGTATGGGGCCTGAGCGATTACGGGCGTTGCGCCTTCGGCAGCGGGTGTTTGCCCGCTTCTCCCACCATGTACGTCAAGGTGTTAATTATAGCCTGAGGCGGTGGTTATAAATCCCCCTGCCGCCGGAACGGATAGGGGGCGCTACGCCTTGAAATCCATGCGCAGCACGCAACGGTTAGCTGCAGTGATTCATGAAGCTGACCACTGCGGTCGCGAGCATGCCTCATCCCCATCCTCCGAAAGGGGAAGGGCAATACCGGCTAGAGCAGAAAACATGAACAAGCCTCCATTTCGTATCGAACGACTGGACCATGTGGTCCTGCGCGCCTACGACATGTCCATCATGCAGGCGTTCTATTGCGACGTGCTCGGCTGCACCGTGGAGCGGCGCCAGGACGACATCGGCCTGGTGCAATTGCGCGCCGGCGATTCCCTCATCGATCTGATCAGCCTCGATAGCAAGCTCGGCCGACAGGGCGGCGCCGGCCCTGGCACGGAAGGGCACAACATGGACCACCTGTGTTTGAGCGTGGCCGGTTATGACGAAGCGGCGATCGTGGACCACCTCAAGGCGCATGGTGTCCACGTGGGCGAAGTAGGTAGCCGATACGGGGCCAAGGGTGCGGGGCCGTCTATCTATCTCTTTGATCCGCAAGGCAACATGGTCGAGCTGAAGGGGCCGCCCACGGAATAGCTACGGCCGGTGCATACGTATGCTTGAAAAGGCATGGGCCATTAGTCACGAAATTTAACGTTTGTGAACGAATTGTCGTTATAATGGGCGCTTCCCAGGACGCCCGTAGACCGTTTGCCATCTCGGCGGACGCGATTACAGGTGTATGCAGTCCCGCGAAGCAATTCCCCCTCGGCATTCGCAGCGGACGGCTTTCAGCATGCATGGATCGAGCAGGGCACGGTTGCGTGCCATGTCAGACGGATTTGGCCTGATCCTGGCGCATGGAGTTTGAGGCATCGGCTGGCTTCCCCACTGGCCGATCCGTTCACCGCGAAGGTATTCGCAAACGCTGTTCGCAGCGTGCCGACGCTCGTGCATCGGTGCGTACGGTCGTGTGCGGCCGTTAGCGGGCAGTTGCGCTGCCGAGGCGTGGCAGATGTTCTGGCGATTCTTCATGCGCTGCGACGAGGTCGTCGCGCGCTTGTGGTTAGAGCCTCGAAAAACGACTGCGCGGCCGCCCGGCGACCGCTCGCTACGTTTTGTCAGCGGCTCCTCGTGCGAGGGTATCGGTGTGTGTGAATCGGATTTTTCAACGCGGTCGTTCAATGGCGAGGCGGTGGATACCACAGCGGTATCCGACCGTGAGGTGGGCAAATTGCTGAACGATCTTCCTTCCGCTCATGGCAAACAGGCTGCGCGGGAAGGGCGTGCCTGGAAGCGTCGGTTTAACGATCCGGCCAAACGGGCACGCCGTGCCGCGCGCGTGATGCGGCATATTCGCTTTGTCTACTTTGCGCATGTCGACGACGACAGTGCGTTTGGCGATTATCACGATGTATTGGTGACGGCCGAAGTGCTGCTCGATCGCCTGCTCGCCGCGCGCGCGTCGGGCATGAAGGCCGTGCATCCGCATATTCATCGCGAAGCTGAAGAGCGCTTGTTCAATCGTCCGCCGCGCGGGAGCTTTCTTCAGGTCACGCCCGAATATATTCGCTGGTACGGTCGCGATGGTGCGCGGCGCAATGCGCCGATGGTGCGCGAAGAACTGGCCATCGAACTGATGGGCGAATACGGTTACAGCTACAACGATGCGCTCGATACGGCCATCAACAACTCCGGCGCGCTCGCGCGTGCGGATCAGACATGGCTGCTTGCGCGTGCCAAAACGCCGATTTATTGCCGCCCCCTGCATGCGACCGAATTTCGCCAGCTCGCCGACGCCATCGAAGCGGCGTACGACGTGCCGCTTGGCGAGGTGGGTGTGGTGCGCGCCAACCTCGATATCGCGCGAGGCGCTGCTGCCGTGTTGGGTACGGCGTTGGATGAATACGTGGAATCGCCGTTTCGTAATCCGGTGCTTGCAGAGGCGTTTGCGGAATTTCATCGCGCGCATTTGCTGCGCGTTGCCCATGCACGCCTTGCCGGCTTGCAGCCGATGCCGGTGACGGGCGTGCTGGGCTGGTTCTCCGCCAAGCGCGCGCGGATTTATGCGGAAGTGCAGGCGCGGTTGGCGGAGCGTTGAGTCATCCTCCCTCCCCCCAAAAAGAGGAGAGGGAAGTGCGCAGGGTTCAAAGCGTAATGGGCTTCAGTCCGGCCGCTTTCAGTTTGTCATTGAGCCCGGCCAGATCGTGCTGCTTCAGGTTCTGCCAGGTGTTCAGCGACGTCGTCAGCGTTTGCGTCAATGTCGTATAAGACGATTGCGCATCGGGGCTGGGGTCGGCATCTGCATCGTCCACCGCGCCGAGCAATTTCTGGAAATTCATCGATAAGGCACGCAGGCTGTCCGTGCGACGTGGCGGCGCACCAACGCTGTCGCGCGGATCTTCGTGCAGAGGCATGCCGGAGATGTCGGATGTGTGCGTCATCAACGCGGTGACCTGATCGTGCAGCGCGCCGCTGGTGTGCGCTTGCCTGTCCTCCAGGGCTTTCAGCAATTGCTTGGCTTCGGCAGCCGCGCTGGACGCTTGCGCCGATGCAGTTTCCACCTTGCTGGCCAGTTCGAATTCACGCTGCATCGCGGCCACTGAAACGGTCACGCGCGGATCGGGTTTGATCGTGAGCGGTTGCCGATAGGTGTGTCCATCCACGGCGAGTTCTACCGTGTACTGGCCCGGCGGCGCCCATACGCCATCTTTGCCGCGTCTGTGCGATTGCGCCTGACCCTTTGCCGCGTAACGCAGGTTCCACACGAAACGATGCATCCCTGGCGTGGTGAGCAAGGGCGTGGGAATGGGCACCCACTCCGGCGCAAACTCGAGTTTCGTCGGATCGAGCATCGGTGGCTTGTCTTCGCTGCTGAAGCTGCGCACTTTGTTGTTCTGTGCATCGAGTATCGCCAACGTGACCGGGCCTTTCACATGCACGGGCAATGCGTAATCGATGATCGCGCCATCGGGCGGATTGGGTGCGGCCGGTTCGTCCTTCGGCATCGGTGTGCCGGTGAACGCGGCGCGGCGCACGCGAATGGCGTCTTGTGGTTTGAACAGCGTCACGGCCGTTGTGCTTGCGCCATTCATCTGCCGCAGCGCCGTCATGTCATCCATGATCCAGAAGCCGCGGCCATGCGTGGCGATCACCAGGTCATCCTGGTGCACGTCGATATCACGTACCGACGTCGGCGGCAGGTTTTGCTGCAGCGGTTGCCAATGCGCGCCATCGTCGAACGAGACATACATACCTTTCTCGGTGCCGGCGTATAGCAGGCCTTTGCGCTCCGGGTCTTCGCGTACAACGTTGACGAAGCTGTTGGAAGGAATGCCGCTGTCGATGCGCGTCCAGTTCTTGCCGCCATCTTCAGTGCGATAGATGTAGGGTGCGTCATCGTCCAGGCGATGGCGATCGATGGCCAGATAGGCCACGTTCGGGCTGAAGTGCGACGGTTCGATACCGCCCACTTTCGACCACGGCGTCAACGCCGCCGGCGTTACATTGCTCCAGTGAGTGCCCTCATCATCGGTGCGCCATACCAACCCATCGTCCGTGCCGACCCACAACGTTTTTGCAGTGAGCGGGGAGGGTGCGATGGTGTAGATCACACCGCGCCGCTTGTCGACGTGATCGTCATCGGTAGCAGTGGGCGCATCAAGGTTGGACGGCACGCCCGCGTCGGGACGGGTAAGGTCGGGGCTGATCGGCGCCCAATGATCGCCACCATCGGCCGTGCGGAACAGGCGCTGGTTCGCGAAATAGAGCACCTTGGTGTTGCGCTTGGAGAACGCAAGCGGCAGCGTCCATGCGACCCGGTAATGCGCAGCGGGATACGCCAGGGTGGGGTCGATACTGCGCACTTGCTCGGTACGCATATCGAGCTTGTCGACCCGACCGCCGTACACGATGTCGTGATCGTCCGGATCGGGCGCGATCATGTCGCTTTCGCCGCCTGGTGTGATTTCATGGAACTGCGCCATGGTGATGCCGTCGCTGCTCGTGCCGCGGCTGGGCAGCGCCACGGCGCCGGAATCTTGCTGCGCGCCGTACACCCAATAGGGGAAGCGATTATCGGTGCTGACGTGATAGATCTGCGCAGTAGGCTGGTTGTACCAGCTGCTCCAGGTGGCGCCGCCGTTGAGCGTAATCAGCGTGCCCTGGTCCACACCAAGGATCTGGCGATTCGAATTGGTCGGATCGATCCACATTTCGTGGAAATCATCACCCGTGGGGTCACCCTTCAGCGCGATGAATTGTTTGCCACCGTTATCCGAGCGCAGCACGATAGTGTTCATCACCCAGACGCGGGAGGCGTTCTTGGGGTCGACGGTCAGGCGATTGAAATACCAGCCGCGCTGCCAGATGCGCTGGTCATCGGTGACATGATTCCAATGCGAGCCACCATCGTCGGAGCGATAAAGACCGCCCTCGCCATTGGGTGCATCCACCAGCGCATACACGCGATTGGGGTCGCTCAGCGCGGTGGCCAGGCCGATGCGGCCAGGATGCGCGGCAAAGCCATTGCCTTGGACCTGCGCCCAATGCGAACCGCCATCGTGCGTGACATACAGGCCGCTGCCCGGTCCATTGGAAGGCGGATAAACGCTCCACGGCGGCCGACGCGTTTGCCACAGCGCGGCGTAGATTGTGTTCGGGTCACCCGGTTTGAAGGCCATATCGATGGCACCGGTATCGTTGTCCTTGAACAACACTTTGTCCCAATGCTGCCCACCGTCGGTGGAGCGAAACACGCCGCGCTCGGCATTCGGGCCATAGGCGTGGCCCAGCGCCGCGACATACACCACATCAGGGTTGCGAGGATCCACTAGGATGCGGCCGATCTGCCGGCTATCGTCCAGGCCGAGGTGCGTCCAGCTTTTGCCGCCGTCGGTGGATTTGTACATGCCGTTGCCATGCGCGATATCCGAGCGCATGTCCGCTTCACCGGTGCCCACGTAGATCGTGTCCGGCCGCGAGGGTGCCAGTGCGAGCGCACCGATCGAACCCACGTTTTCGCCATCGAAGATCGGCTGCCAGGTACGGCCGGCGTCGTTGGTTTTCCACACGCCGCCATCGACGGCGCCGAAATAGAAATGCCGGTCGTCGCCGGGAACGCCGCTCACGGCCAGCACGCGGCCGCCACGGAACGGCCCTATCAGGCGCCAGTGCAGGCTCTGAAATAGCGAAGGATCGACGGTGGCGTGAGCAGCAAACGCGGTGGCGATGCCCAGTATCGGTAGGACGAGATGACGCAGGCGCACGGGGATATCTCGGTGGGGGCGATGGCTTGCCCCATCTTCACATTCGAGGAGAAGGTCGACGTGAGGGCATCCAGCGCAACGCTTCGCATGCGCGACAACATAGCGCGAGGCATCACGTCCAACGCATTGTCCCTCTATGCGCCTCGACCCCTCACCCGACGCTCTCCCATGCAGGAAGAGGGGGCGGATGCCGCAATGTAACGCTAGCGCGCGCAAATCCAAAGGGTAAACCGATGGCATATGGTCAAGGGCGTTACCATGCGCGATAAAACACGGCTGCCCCGCCCTTACCTGGATGCCGCATGCTGCACTTGCGTCGAACGATTCTTTCATTGGCTTTGCTGATGTCGCTCGCTTGCCTTCCGGCCCATGCGCAGGACGATGCCAGTCAAAGTCAGGGCACCCGGAAAACCACCAATCTGCCGGCGGTGAACGTGCATGCCGAGGATTGGAGGAAATATCAGAAAGCCAAGCTGATGTACCAGATGCCTGAGGTCGATGGTCCCAAGATCACCGTGACCAAGAAGACCACGGTCACGCATCTGGATAACCAGCCCACGGTGATCGGCAATAATCTCAATCAGGCACTGGCGCGCACGCCGGGCGTGCTGGTTTCCGAACAGCCCACGCCAACGCAGTTCAACTTCAGTTATCGCGGTATTGGCAATCCGCAGGAATCGGAATTCGTACTGGTGATGCAGGACGGCATCCCCATGGAGGGCGATTGGATCGGCTTTCCTACGTTGTACGCCTTTCCGATGACGCAAAGCCTGTCGGAGATCCAGTTGATCCGTGGTGGTTCGAGCTTGTTGTATGGGCCGGAGCCGGCACCGGTGATCAACGTGGTGTCGAAGCGGCCGGCCCCGGGCACGCCGCTCACCATGACCACTGAAAATGTGGTTGGCGAGCATGGTTTGTTCTCCAGCTATAACGCCATCGAGCGCAACCAGGGCGCGTGGGCATTCCGTGTCGATGCCGGTTACGTGCATAGCGACGGTACGCGTGCCAATGATGGTTCGCAGAATCGCCAAGCCGATTTTTATCTGGCCTATCGTCCCGACGAACATCAGCAATGGTGGCTGGATTTCCACGCCATCAGTGCGGTCTCCGGCGATCCGGGCCGGCTGAGCTATACGCAATGGGAGCAGGATCCGCGAACGATCACCACGCCTTACAACCGCGATTGGGTGAACCGCGACCAGCTCGTGCTCTGCCATACGCATGATTTCGGCAACAACTGGTCATTGGAAGCCAAGCTCTGGTTTACGTACCAGGATCTGGTCAGCCGCGCGGCCAATCCACAGCTGCCGGGAGCGCCACCGCCGAGCAGCACCACGCTGCAGGATGAAGCTTTCCGTACGTACGGTGCCGATGTACGCCTGCGCAAGAACTGGGGACACGGCAATGCGTTCACGGTGGGCACAGTGTTGTTCCATGGCAACGATCCGTTCCGTCAATGGAGCAATCCGGACCTGATGGTGACGCGTGACGATCACAGCGGCACGCAGGTCTTGAACGAGAAACGATCCACGCAATACCAATCGCTGTTTGCCGAAAACGTGTTCCGTTTGCCATACCGTTTTCATTTCGTGCCTTCCGTGCGGCTTGAGAATGAGCACATTGCGGTGGACGAAACGGTACGGCCGCCATTCCTGTCGCGTCCGCTCATCAACGAATCGGACAGTCGCCATCTGCCGCTGTTTGGCTTGGGATTGGGCAATGATTTCGGGCATGGCAACGAAACGTATTTCAACGTGTCGCAAGGCTGGCGCCCGTTGCGTTATTTCGACATCGCATCGCCCTTCAGCAATCTGGTGCCGGGGCATGACGCGCAGCTTTCCAAGTCGGTTTCGTGGGAAGCGGGCGTGCACGGCGCGCCGGTAACGGGCTTGTATTACGACGTGAGCGCGTTCTGGATCGATTTCAAGAATCGCCTGGAAACGCAATACATCAATGCCATCGACACGATCGAAGTAAACACCGGCGATACGCGCAGCCGTGGTGTGGAAGGTCAGCTCGATTACGACTTCTTCGCCACCACGCACTGGGCGACCGAGGGACAGCATCTTGAAGCCTTTATCAACGGTAGCCTGCTCAACGCGCGATTCACTGGGAGCAGTATTCCGGGACAGGTCGGCAAGACGCCGGCTTTCTCGCCGGATTATCTTCTGAAAACCGGCGTCACCTGGCGCAACGAGCGCGTGAAGCTCAGCCTGACGGCTGTCTCGTCCGCGGCGCAGTACTGGCAGGATTCCGATGCGTCGTACGGCAGCGGCGAAACCTTCATGCCGGCGCGTATTCCGGCGTATACGGTGGTGGATCTGGCCTCCGATTGGCAGCTCAATCACTCGCTTCGCTTGTTGGCTGGCATCAGCAATCTTGGCAATCGCCATTACTTCGATCGCGTTTGGCAAAATGGCTTGGAGCCCGCGTTTGGTAGAACTTGGTATACCGGCTTTGCGTTGACGTACTGACAACGCAAACGTCCTTTGCTTGCTGGGGAGTTCATCATGTCGAAACGCTTTTTTCTTGGTTCTCTTTCAGTCATCGCGAGCGCATGGCTGCTCGCCGGCGCCATGCCTCTGCATGCGGACACGCGGCCGATGGCAAGCGTGAGCGATGCACTGGAATGGCGTCTGGTCGGCCCGTTCCGCGGCGGCTGGGCGACCATGGCCGCGGGCGATCCCAGCCGACCGGATACCTTCTACATCGGCACGGCGGGCGGCGGTGTTTGGAAGACGAGCGATGCTGGCCGCACGTGGCAGCCGACATTCGACAGCATGCCATCGGCGCCGATCGGTGCGATGGCTGTGGCTCCGTCCAACCCCAACGTGATCTATGCCGGCTCCGGCCAGGTTGCCGCGCGTTATGACGTGGCGGCCGGCAACGGTATGTATCGCTCCAGTGATGGTGGCAAGACGTGGCAGCACATCGGGCTCACGGCGAGCAAGCATATCGGCCGCATTGTGGTCGATCCGCATGATGCGAACACGCTGCTGGTCGGCGTGCTTGGCCATTATTTCGGGCCGAATAAAGAACGTGGCGTTTACCGTTCCACCGATGGTGGCAAAACCTGGACGCAGACGTTGTCCATCGATGCCGACACCGGCGTGGTCGATCTGGCGGCCGATCCGTCCAATCCGAACATCGTGTATGCCGCAGCGTGGCAGGTACGCAATTATCCGTGGCTGTCGTATTTTCAGCCGAATGCAGGACCGGGAAGCGGGCTGTACAAATCGACGGATGGAGGCGTGACCTGGAAACGTATCAGCGGCGGCGGTTGGCCGAGCGGTACGCTGGCGCGCATCGGTATCGCAACGGCGAGCGGGAATCGCGTGTATGCGGTAGTGAACTCGGCCAACCCGCGGAAGGATAGTGGCCTGTACCGCTCCGACGATGGCGGCGCGAGCTGGCAGGCGGTCAGCCATGAATCGTGGTTGCCGAACGACTACTTCAGTCGCATCACGACCGATCCGCAGGATCGCGATCGAATTTATTCCGCCGGGCAGTCGATTCGTCGTTCCGACGATGGCGGCAAGCATTGGGACATCTTCAAAGGTGCGCCGGGCGGCGACGACTATCACTTCCTGTGGATCGATCCGCGCGATTCGCAACGCATGATCGCGGCGAGCGATCAGGGTGCGGTCGTGACTGTCAACGGCGGCAACACGTGGAGCAGTTGGTACAACCAGCCGACTGGTCAGTTCTATCACCTCGCCACGGACAATCAGTTCCCTTATTGGATTTATTCAGGCCAGCAGGATTCGGGCACGGTAGGCATTGCCAGCCGGAGCGATTACGGTGCGATTTCCTATCGCGACTGGCGTCCGGTCGGGGGCGATGAACGTGACTACGATGTACCGTATCCGGATGATCCCAATCTCGTTTTCGGCTCCGGCCTTGGTGGACGCGTATCGCGTTGGGATCGCCGCACGGGTGTCGTGCAGAATGTCGCGCCGTGGCCGGTAAGCAGTTACGGCCAGCGCGCCACCGAATTCAAATACCACTACACGTGGATCACTCCGATCGCGTTTTCAGCCAAGCCGCCTTACGCACTGTATCTCGGCGCACAGGTGTTGTTCCGCAGCACCGATCAAGGCCAGCACTGGGACGTGATCAGTCCCGATCTCAGCGCGAAGAAGCAAGGCGCCACCGGCTGCCAGGGCAACCCCAATGCGCAACAGGCACGCGATTGCGGTTTTGGGGTGATTTACAGCATCGCGCCATCGTCTTTCACGAACGACGAAATCTGGATCGGCACGGACGACGGCTCCATCCAGCTCACGCGCGATGATGGCAAGAGTTGGCAAAACGTCACACCGAAGGATCTGCCGGCCTGGGGTATCGTCAGTTCGCTCGACCTTTCGCCATTGAAGCAGGGCACAGCCTACGCCGCGGTCGATAACCATCGTCAGGACGATTTCCGTCCCCATGTGTGGCGCACGCACGATTACGGCAAAACCTGGACGGATATTTCTGCCGGCTTGCCTCAAGATGATTTCGTCAGCGTGGTGCGCACCGACACGCAGCGCGAGGGTTTGTTGTTCGCGGGCACTGATCGCGGTGTGTTCGTTTCATTCGACGACGGCGCGCATTGGCAATCGCTGCAACACAATTTGCCCACTGCGTGGGTGCGCGACTTGGCGATACATGGCGACGATCTGGTCGCCGGTACGCAAGGTCGTGCGATTTGGATTCTCGACGACATCACTCCCTTGCGTCAGGCCGGCGTCGCGCACCAGACCATGCTCTATACACCGGCCACCGCCGTGCGCGTGCGTGCTAATGAAAACAGAGACACACCGCTGCCACCGGATGAGCCGCTTGGCAAGAATCCGCCCGCCGGCGCCATCATCGATTATCAGTTGGCGAGCGCGGCCAAGGGGCCGGTAACGCTGGATATTCGCGATAGCGATGGCAATCTGGTGCGTCACTTCTCCAGCGCCGACAAGCCGGAGGATTTACCGGCCCAGCGTTATTTCCAGAAGGGCTGGCTGGGTTCGCCGCAAACACTCAGTGCGAGCGCAGGTGCGCATCGCTTCGTGTGGAATTTGCGCTACCCGCGTCCGGAGGCTTTGCTCTATGGCTACAGCATCGCAGCGACCTGGGATTCGGACACGCCGCTTACGCCGGAAGGCCCGATGGTGGTGCCAGGCAAGTACGAAGTCGTGCTCACGGTGGACGGCAAGTCCTATCGCGCACCGCTGAACGTGATCGGCGATCCGCGCGTCACGCTGGATCAACATGCATTGACCGAAGGTTTATCGTTCTCGCGTGAGGTCGGCACCGCCCTGCAGCAGATATGGCGAACCGATGGTGAAGTCGATGCCGTGCGCGATCAGCTCGATGACGCGAAGAAAAAGCTGGGCGACGATGCCGTACATCAATCGTTGCGCGCGGAGATCGACGCCGTGCGCACGAAAACCGATGCGCTGGTTTCCGGTGAAGGCGAAATGTCCACCAACGTGGACGCCATGAACGATGCGCTCACCGCCATTGCCACGGATGTGGAAGGCGCCGATCGCGCGCCGACCGATGGACAACGTCAGGCGTTCGCCGAGTACAAGGCGAATCTCGATAAAGCCGTTACGCAATGGCAGGCGATTCGCGGTACGGATTTGGTTACCCTCAACGCGCATTTGCATGCCGCGGGGATGAAGCCGATCACGGTGCCGCCACCCAGTCAGCTGCATGCCGATGCGCCTCTCGATTCGGATGATGTTCCCTGATCGTTTCAAGCGCACGTTACTGTCATATTTCATGCTGGATATTGCACTGCACGACCGCGGAAGCGGTCGTGTTTGTTTTACGGCAGTTAAAAAATCGCCTGCGTGTGCACATTTGATCGGGCGCCCTCTTCAATGTAGACGATGTCATGCTGCGAAGCGGTAAGGCTGCATTATTGCGATCGCCGGTTTTACGCTTTTTAGGCTACAGTCGCGCTTGTCGCCAACGCGATAGGTTGGTTGTTGTCCCTGGTTGAAACTGCATGGGAGACGAGCATGACTGTCGTGCCTGAAGCTGTAGCCACGCCGAGGGGAACGGCGTCGGGTTGGTTGGCAAGGGAACGTACCGTTGCAGGCCCGCGCTTCAATCGCTGGCTGGTGCCGCCGGCGGCGTTGGCGATCCATTTGTGTATCGGCATGGCGTATGGTTTTTCGGTGTTCTGGCTGCCGATGAGCAAGCTGGTGCCGGGGGCGGAAAGTTGTGAAAGCCTGGGTTTTTTCGCGCAGCTTTTTGCACGATCGTGCAACTGGACCGTGCCCGCCGTTACGCATATTTTCGAAACCTTCATCGCCATGCTCGGCATTTCCGCCGCGATCTGGGGTGGCTGGCTGGAACATGCCGGGCCACGCAAGGCCGGTTTTATTGCGGCGTTGTGCTGGGGCGGTGGGCTGCTGATCGGCGGCATCGGCGTATCGATGCATCAGTTGTGGCTGGTGTTTCTCGGGTGCGGTGTATTAGGTGGCGTTGGACTCGGCATCGGCTACATCGCGCCGGTATCCACGCTGATCAAATGGTTTCCCGATCGCCGAGGCATGGCGACCGGTTTCGCCATCATGGGCTTTGGCGGCGGCGCGATGATCGGCGCACCGATCGCCGTGGCGTTGATGGCGCACTTTACGCGCGGCGGCATTTCCGGCGTGGCCGACACGCTGATGGTGATGGGTGTGCTCTACATCATTGCCATGTCGGCGGGGGCATTCGGTTTTCGCGTGCCGCCCAGTGGCTGGAAGCCGCAGGGGTGGAGTGGTGAGGCAGCAGTAGGCAACCGCCTCATCACGACCAAGCACGTGCATGTGAACCGCGCGTGGAAAACACCGCAATTCTGGATGCTCTGGATCGTGCTGTGCATGAACGTGACAGCCGGCATCGGCGTGCTTGCGATGGCCAGCCCGATGTTCCAGGAGGTGTTTGGTGGGCGGCTGCTGGGCCTCGCTGCGGCAACCGCACTGACGACGGCGCAGAAAGCATCGATCGTTGCCGCGGCGGCAGGGCTGGTGGGCCTGCTCAGCCTATTCAACAGCCTCGGTCGCATCTTCTGGGCGTGGGCATCGGATTTCATCGGCCGCAAGACCACGTATGTCGTGTTCTTCCTGCTGGGCATCGTGCTGTATTGCAGCTTGCCCACGCTCGGTCACATGGGGCTCGCGGGCGTTTTCGTGATCGTCGCGTGCGTGATCATTTCCATGTACGGCGGCGGTTTTTCCACCGTACCGGCCTACCTCGCCGATATTTTCGGTACGCAAATGGTCGGCGCCATTCATGGACGCCTGCTGACGGCGTGGTCGGTGGCCGGCGTGGTGGGGCCGTTCCTGATTGCCGCCCTGCGTCAGGCGCAGCTGGATGCCGGCGTGGCCAAGAACCTCGTTTACGACCGTACGCTCTATATCCTGGCCGGCCTGTTGCTGATTGGCCTTATCGCCAATTTAATGGTCAGGCCGGTCAAGGAAGCGCACCATATGAGCGAAGCGGAGCTCGAACACGAACGTTCGCTGCAACACGAGGCCCCGCACGTTACCGCGAATGCCGATCAGGCAGCGCGTGGCGGGTTTGGCATCGTGGGTGTGATGGCCTGGGCCCTGGTCGGCGTTCCGTTCCTGATCGGCGTATGGATCGCGCTCAGCAAGGCTGCCGCGTTGTTTTAAGGACTGCCACGATGAAACCCGCCAAAAGCGTCGCACCGCTGCCGCCGATCGATGAGACGATTGGCAACGCCGTACGCGAGGTCACCGAACGGCTGAAGGATCAGCCCGGCGCGCTGCTTCCGGTGCTGCACGCTATCCAAGCTTCCTTGGGCCATGTGCCGGAGGAGGCCATACCGCTGATTGCGCGGGAGATGAATCTCTCCCGCGCCGACGTGCATGGTGTGCTGACGTTCTATCACTTCTTCCGCACGCGTCCGGCCGGCCGGCGCGTCATCTATCTGTGCCGCGCCGAATCCTGCCAGGCGATGGGTGCGGTAAAGCTCGAACAGCACGTAAAAGCGCGCTTGGGCGTCGATTTTCACGAAACCACCGCAGACGGTGCGTGGACACTGGAGCCGGTGTACTGCCTGGGCAACTGCGCATGCTCGCCCGCGCTGATGGTCGATGACGAATTGAAAGGTCGCGTTACGCCGGAAAGCTTCGATGCATGGTTGCAGTCGGAGGCGACATGAGCATCACCGTCTATGTACCGCGTGACGCCAGCGCCGTATCGTTGGGCGCAGACCAGATCGCCACCTGCATTGAAGCGGAAGCGGCATGTCGCGAGCTGGATGTGCGCATCGTGCGCAACGGTTCGCGCGGCCTGTATTGGCTGGAGCCGATGGTGGAAGTGGAAACGGCCAAGGGACGCGTGGCGTATGGGCCGGTGCAGCCCGCCGATGTCATGGGCCTGTTCGATGCCGACTTTTTGCACGGCGGTGAAGACGTCCTGGCGCTGGGACCTACGCAAGACATCCCCTGGCTGAAAAGCCAGCAGCGACTCACGTTCGCGCGCGTGGGCATCGTCGATCCGCGTAGCGTGGACGATTACCTCTCGCAAGACGGTTATCGTGGCCTCGCTGCGGCATTGGCCATGGAACCGGCCGCAATCGTGCAAACGGTGACGGATTCGGGCCTGCGTGGCCGTGGCGGCGCGGCATTTCCCGCTGGCATCAAATGGAAAACCTGCCTGGACGTCAACGCCGACCAGAAATACATCGTCTGCAATGCGGATGAGGGCGATTCCGGCACGTTTTCCGATCGCATGATCATGGAAGGCGATCCCTTCGTGCTGATCGAGGGCATGACCATCGCAGGCCTCGCCGTGGGTGCGACGCGCGGCTACATTTATCTGCGCATCGAATACCCACATGCGCAGCGTGCGCTGGAAGCCGCCATCGCCGCCGCCGAGGCGCGCGGTTATCTCGGCGAGGATATCTGCGGGAGCGGCAAAGCCTTTCATCTGCAACTGCGCATGGCCGCCGGCGCCTACATCTGCGGCGAGGAAACCTCGCTGCTGGAAAGCCTGGAAGGCAAGCGCGGCCAGGTCCGCTTCAAACCGCCGCTGCCGGCCATCCAGGGTTTGTTCGGCAAGCCCACCGTGATCAATAACGTGATTACGCTGGCGACGGTGCCGATCATCCTTGAGCGTGGCGCAGCCTTCTATCGCGATTACGGCATGGGCCGTTCGCGCGGCACGCTGCCGTTGCAGCTTGCCGGCAACGTGAAGCGGGCAGGGCTGGTGGAACGTGCGTTCGGGCTCACGCTGCGTGAATTGATCGAAGATTACGGCGGTGGCACGGCAAGCGGGCGGCCTGTGCGCGCGGTGCAAGTGGGTGGCCCGCTGGGTGCCTACATTCCGGTATCGCAACTGGACACGCCCATCGATTACGAAGCCTTCGCGGCCATCGGTGGCATGGTGGGGCATGGCGGTGTCGTGGTGTTCGACGATACGGTCGACATGGCCGCGCAAGCGCGCTTTGCGATGGAATTCTGTGCGATCGAATCCTGCGGCAAATGCACGCCGTGTCGCATCGGCTCCATGCGCGGTGTGGAAGTGATCGATCGCATCATGGCCGGCGATATCGCCGAGCGTGAGCGTAACGAAGTGCTGCTGCGTGATTTATGCCAGACCATGGTGGCCGGCTCGCTGTGTGCGCTGGGTGGTATGGCGCCGTTTCCGGTGTTGAGTGTGCTGGATCATTTTCATGAGGATTTTGAAGAACGGAAGCAGCAGATTGATTCATGAAAAACGCATCACGCCACATTGCCACCATTCCCGCGAAAACGGGAATGACGGCAATGGAGGCGGCACTGCTTGTGGCAAGAGTTTGAGGAGGTAGTCCATCATGCTGTCCATTGTCGAAATCGACCGCGGTACACCCGCCGTCAAATCGGACAGGCAGGTCACGCTTCACATCGACGGCTACAGCATCAGCGTGCCGGAAGGCACGTCCGTGATGCGCGCCGCCGCGCAGGCCGGCATCAACATTCCCAAGCTGTGTGCCACCGACATGCTGGAGGCATTTGGCTCCTGCCGCTTGTGCCTGGTGGAGATCGAAGGCCGTAAAGGCTATCCGGCCTCATGCACCACGCCCGTGGCCGAAGGCATGCAGGTAAGCACGCAAACGCCCAAACTTGCCGATATTCGCCGCGGCGTGATGGAGCTGTACATCTCCGATCATCCGCTCGATTGCCTCACCTGTCCGGCCAATGGCCACTGCGAGTTGCAGGACATGGCCGGCGTGGTGGGTCTGCGCGAAGTGCGTTATGGCTACGACGGGGCGAATCACGTTTTTGCCAAAACGAACCATGGGGATGCCAATCCGCATTTTGCCCCCAAGGATGAATCCAATCCGTATTTCAGTTTCGATCCGTCCAAGTGTATTGTCTGTTCGCGCTGCGTGCGTGCATGCGATGAAGTGCAGGGTACATTCGCGCTGACCATCCAGGGACGTGGCTTCGAATCGAAAGTGTCGCCCAGCCAGAACGATCGCTTCCTCGATTCCGAATGCGTTTCCTGCGGCGCCTGCGTGCAGGCGTGCCCCACCGCCACGCTGTCGGAAAAATCGCTGATCGATCGTGGTCAGGCCGAGCACAGTGTGGTCACCACCTGCGCGTATTGCGGCGTGGGTTGCAGCTTCCGCGCGGAAATGAAAGGCGACGAAATCGTGCGCATGGTGCCCAACAAGGATGGTCATGCCAATCACGGCCACTCATGCGTGAAAGGACGTTTCGCGATCGGCTATGTCAGTCATCCCGATCGCATTCTCACACCGATGGTCCGCCAGAAAATCTCCGACCCCTGGCGCATCGTGAGCTGGGATGAGGCCATCGCCCATGTCGCCAGCGAGTTCAAGCGACTGCAGGCAACGTACGGCAAATTCTCCGTTGGCGGTATCACTTCATCGCGTTGCACCAATGAAGAAACCTATCTGGTGCAAAAGCTGGTACGTGCGGGCTTCGGCAACAACAACGTCGACACCTGCGCGCGCGTCTGCCATTCACCCACTGGCTATGGGCTGAAATCGACGCTGGGAGAATCGGCAGGCACGCAGGATTTCGATTCCATCGAGTCCACCGATGTGGTCATGGTGATGGGCGCCAATCCCACCGATGCGCATCCGGTATTCGGCTCGAAGATGAAGCAGCGCCTGCGCGCGGGTGCAAAGCTGATCGTGATCGATCCGCGCAGCATCGATCTGGTACGCACGCCGCACATCGAGGCGGACTATCACCTCAAGCTCAAGCCCGGCACCAATGTCGCGATACTCAATGCGCTGGCTTATGTGATCGTTACTGAAGGTTTGGTCGACGAAGCGTTCGTCGCAGAACGCTGCGAGCATGACGCGTTCGAAAAATGGCGCACGTTCGTGGCGCAGGACATGCACAGCCCGGAGGCGATGGAAGCCGAAATCGGCGTGCCCGCTGCGCTGATACGCGCTGCTGCGCGGCTGTATGCCACCGGTGGTAATGCTGCGATCTACTACGGCCTTGGCGTCACCGAGCATGCGCAAGGTTCCACCGCCGTGATGGGCATTGCCAACCTTGCCATGGCCACCGGCAACATCGGCCGCGAAGGCGTGGGGGTGAATCCGCTGCGCGGGCAGAACAACGTACAAGGCTCGTGCGACATGGGATCGTTCCCGCATGAGTTCACCGGTTACCGCCATGTTGGCGATGCGTCTGTGCGCGCGTCATTCGAAGCGGCGTGGGGCGTGCCCTTGTATGACGAGCCGGGGTTGCGCATCCCCAATATGTTCGAAGCGGCCATCGACGGCAGCTTCAAGGGGCTGTATATCGAAGGCGAGGACATCGCCCAATCCGATCCCAACACCCAGCATGTGACGGCAGCTTTGCAGGCGATGGAATGCATCGTGGTGCAGGACTTGTTTCTTAACGAAACCGCGAAATTCGCACATGTATTTCTGCCGGGTTCGTCGTTCCTCGAAAAGGACGGCACCTTCATCAATGCCGAGCGCCGCGTTTCACGCGTGCGCAAGGTGATGGAACCCAAGAACGGCTATGCGGATTGGGAAGTGACACAGCTACTGTCCAACGCGATGGGTTATCCCATGCGCTACACGCATCCCTCCCAGATCATGGATGAAATCGCCCGTCTCACGCCGACGTTCCATGCGGTGAGTTTCGAGAAAATCGATCAGCTCGGTTCGATTCAATGGCCGTGCAACGACGATCATCCGCTGGGCACGCCCGTGATGCATGTCGGTGAGTTCGTGCGCGGTAAAGGCCGCTTCATGCTTACCGAATACGTGCCGACGTCGGAAAAGGTCAATGCCAAGCATCCATTGATCCTCACCACCGGTCGTATCCTCAGTCAGTACAACGTTGGCGCACAAACCCGTCGGACCGCCAACGTGATGTGGCACGACGAGGACCGGCTGGAAATCCATCCGCATGACGCTGAAGAGCGGGGCATCCGCGATGAAGACTGGGTCGGGGTGGAAAGTCGCGCTGGTGAAACGGTGTTGCGTGCGCGGATTTCCGAGCGCATGCAGCCAGGAGTGGTGTACACCACCTTCCATTTCCCAGGCTCCGGCGCCAATGTCATCACGACCGAAAATTCGGATTGGGCTACGAATTGCCCAGAGTACAAAGTGACCGCGGTGCAGGTGACGCGCGTCTCGCAGCCGTCGGAATGGCAAAAACGCCATCAGGTGTTCTCCAATCATCAGCAGGCTTTGTTGGATGCAGCAGAAACCTCCTGACCGCGCGCCTGCGGGTAACGGCTACGCGATTCGTCGCGTGGACCGTTATCGGCACGGTGAACACGAAGTGGTGAGCGATGCCATTACCGAAGAAGTGCCAGTGGCCATGGTCTACAACGATGTCTCCTTTGCCGTGATGATGGTGACGCCGCTGGATCTGGAAGATTTCGCGCTGGGTTTTTCATTGAGCGAAGGCCTGGTCGCGGGGCCTGAAGCATTGCATTCCATCGAGGTGCGCCCGCGCCTGGAGGGTATCGAGGTTGCGATGCATGTCGCATCCAATGTCGTCGAGCAACGCGCGGGTAGCAGCGGCGAACGATTGTTGCCGGGGCGTAGCGGTTGCGGCCTGTGCGGCGCGCGCATGCTGGAGGATGCTGTGCGTCATCCCGATCCAGTGGGCAAGGGGCTTTGCATTGAAGCTGCCGCGCTGGAGCGTTCCCTTGAAGCACTGCGAGCGAAGCAGCCGGTCAACAGCGCTACCGGGTCAGTCCACGCCGCG
Source organism: Dyella monticola (assembly GCF_003363155.1). GTDB lineage: Bacteria > Pseudomonadota > Gammaproteobacteria > Xanthomonadales > Rhodanobacteraceae > Dyella_B > Dyella_B monticola. Next base: position 43,608 of record NZ_QRBE01000007.1, read on the forward strand.
GCTTGGGTCGATGCTGAAGGCAGCATCATGCTGGTGCGCGAGGATGTCGGGCGTCACAACGCGCTCGACAAGCTCATTGGTGCACTGGTCAAGGCGCGTATCAATACCGAGCAGGGTTTTTTGCTTGTCACCAGCCGTGCCAGTTACGAAATGGTGACCAAGGCGGCCAGTGTCGGTATCGCGCTGATGGCCGCGATTTCCGCACCGACGGCGCTGGCGATTCATCTGGCCGAGAGCACCGGCATGACGCTGGTGGGTTTCGCGCGTCCAGGCAGTTTTGTTGTTTACACTCATCCGCAGCGATTGCTGCACAGCGCAGGATCGCACCCATGAACATCGAACGCCTCGTCGCCATGGCCAATGACATCAGCCGGTATTTCGCCTCCGAGCCGGATACGGCCGCGGGCGTGGAGGGTGTCGCCAACCATTTGAAGCGGTACTGGGAGCCAGGGATGCGCAAGCAGATCGTGGCCCACCTGTCCGCAGGGGGTGCGGGGCTGGAACCGCTTGCCAGGCAGGGGGTCGAGAAGCTGGCGGAGTTGGATAGCAAGCTGCGCGCCTGACATCCTGCTGTTTTTCGCAACAGACACCTGATCGATCTACGCTTCCCGCACCCACCATCGGATCGCTTCGGCAGGCAAATGCACAGCAACCGACTCCGGAATCGGCCTGTCACGGGGCACGGATACCCACAGGCGTTCCTGTCCGCAGCGCAGCCCCAGTTGCGTGGTGCGCCCGATTACATGCCGCACTTCGACGGATGCCTGGATCACGTTTGGCAGCGTCTCATGCGTATCCACAAGGCGTATGGCTTCCGGGTCGATGGTCCAATCCACATCCTTATCGACACTGCCCTCAGCAACAGGAAGCACGATGGCGCGTCCCTGCCATAGCAACTGCCGCGATCCATCGATATATCCGCGATGCACATTGCGATGGCCTAGCAATCGCGCCGCCGCGCCGTTTATAGGATTTGCGTAGACCTCGCTGGGCGAGCCGATCTGGATGATGCCTCGCCGGTGCATCAACACCAGTCGATCGGCAACCGCGGCCACATGCGGATCATGGCTTACCGCCAGGGCAGGAATGCCAAATTCGTGCACTTCGCCGATCAGTTCGGCGATCACGTCCTCGCGCGTCACCGGATCGAGCGCCGAGGTGGGCTCGTCCAGCAATAGCAATTGAGGTCGACGGGCCAGCGCACGCGCGAGGGCAACACGCTGCTGCTGCCCACCGGACAAGGCGGACGGATAACGCTCGGCGGATTCCGCCATGTGTACGCGTTCGAGCAATTGCATGGCTTGCGCACGCCGCTGTGCTCCGTGCAACGCGAATGCCACGTTCTGCCAGGCATTGAGGTGCGGAAACAGCGCATAGCCTTGTGGCAGATAACCCACCGCACGATGCTGTGCGGCCATGCCACCGAACGGCTCGCCCCGTGCGGGAGTGAGGCCCGCAATCGCACGCAGCAACAGCGACTTGCCTTCCCCGCTCGCACCAAGCAGCACGGTGAAGCCTTCGACATCGAAGGCGGCGTGCAAGGCGATGGGATGATCGATACGGTAATCGATGCGCATCAGATCAGGCGCCGGCGACGCGCCGCCAAGCCGAGTACCAGCGGCAGCGGCATGGCAACCAGGAAGAAGATCCACAGCAATGGATACACAGCGCTCAGGCCGGTGTTCTGCAGGTTCACCCACAGCTTCACTGGTATGCCCTGCGGGTAATACGCCACGATCAGCACGGCGCCGAACTCGCCCAGCGCGCGCACCCAGGCCAATGCGACGGCCGCGGCCAGGCCAAGGCGCGCCAATGGAAGACTGACGTGCATGAAACTGCGCCACGGCGAATGGCCCAGCGTAAGGGCGATCTGTTCGAGTTCGCGCGGCACACCTTCAAACGCCGCGCGCGCGGCGATCACGTAATAGGGCAGGGCGCTGTAGAACTGCGCCATCACGAATGCCGGACCGGAATTGGTAAGCACCAGCCCCGCGCGTTCCAGCAGATTGCCGGCGGGGGCATAAGGGCCATAGACGGAGGCCAGCAGCAAGCCCAAGGCCAGCGGTGGCGTGAGCAGCGCAAGCAACAGCAACGCATCGATCAGCCAACCTCCACGCACGCGATGGCGCGCGAGCCACCAGGCCAGGGGCGTGCCGAGGGCGATGATCAGGAGCAGTGCGAGCAGGCTGTAGCAGAGCGATACGGCGATGGCGCTGCCGTCACCATCGGCAAAAGCGAAACCGCGCCATGAGGTGGCGAACAGGAGGCCGATGAACGGGGCGACGAGGAGAAGCAATGTCACCACGCTGATCAAGGCTGGCAGTAAGGCTGATGGTTGTGCGTTGGCCTTCATGCGTGTCTGGATTTGCGCCTCCCCCTGCGTGCAGGGAGAGGTTGGAAAGGGAGGCGTGTTTGCGAAGAAGTTTGAGGCGAGAGCTCATCCCGCCCCAACCTTCCCCTGCAAGCAGGGGAGGGAGCAGAGTGCTGTGAAGGTGACGTCACAGGTTATTTCCGCGCGGCGCACTGTATCCGTGCTCGCGGAATAACGCTTGTCCCTCTGCACTCTGCAAAAAGGCAACGAAGTCACGCGCTAGCGCTGGCTGCTGCCCATTGGCGAGCACACCGGCGTAAAACACCAAGGGCTGCACGTGCAAGGTCTTGCCGTTGCTCAACGTGATCGCAGCACGGTCGTACCAGGGCTTTTGCATGCCGGGATTGGCGAGATTGACCTCATCGGGCAACGCAACGGTAGGAAGGTGATGCGATTGCGCAGCGCTGAGATAACCGATGGTCGCATCGATCTGCCCGGCTTCGAGCCGCGACATCAACGATGGTTCCGTAAATATCTGCGCCGGATTCTGCAGCGATCCGGCCACTTTCTTCAGCAAATCAGGCTGATGGTAGTAATCGGCCGCCAGTTGCAGCGCGAGCAATACGTTCGCGCCTTGCGGATCGACGGCAGGATCGGTGCGGCCCAATCGCAGACCCGGTTGACCGAGTACGTCGTACCAGTTTTTCTGGCCACGCGATGCGGCAGAAAAATCGGCGGCGAAGCGGCTGTGCGGGCTATAGATGACAACCATCTGCGTGCTGGCGACCGGCACGGCGCTGCTTACCAATCCCGCCTGCTTGAGCACTTGCATCGGACCAGGCGTGATCGCGATGAATACATCGGCCTGCAATTGATGTGCGGCCAAAAGATGCGCCAACGCGTAGGATCCTTGGCCGATGCCTTGATACGTCGCGTGATGCGCTTTGGCGAAGGCGGGGCCGGCTGCGTTGTCCATGACGACACCCATGGAACCTGCGTAGGCAATACGCAGGACAGGTGAGGTTTGTGCGATGGACACGGAGGCTACAAAGCTCAAAAGCAAACCGAACAGCGCTTTCATCACGCGTCTCCTTTCGAGGGTTTATGCAAACGCTTGCGTGTGCTGTCGCGGACATCGACATCAAACAGAACCTGCAGGGTTCCACCATCGGGCGTGGCAAGGGAGAACTGCAAACCTTCGCGCGAAGGAAGGCGGGCCGCCAGTGCGCGCACCTCCGGTTCTGGTAGACGGACATGCCACACATCGCCCTTGCGTAACCAGCCGATGCGCGCGGTGAGATCAATCTGCTGTATTTCGGTGCGGCCATCCGGCCATACAGTGCGATTTTCTATCGGATGGCCTGCCAGCAGGCTTTCCAGCTCTGCCTCGTCGATGCGCAAGCGCAAGCTTTGGCCTTCCAATTGCACTCTCATGCCGTCGCCTCCCGCCAGCTTTCTTCGGTGTTGCAGTCGATGAGTTGTGTTTCGTCTTCCGCGCTGAGGGAGATTTCGCGTACGCCGACGCGTTCCTGCAAGACGCGTACGGAGCGCGCACGCTTGTCGCTTTCGGACAGCGCGGCGTTGAGTGCGGCGCGACATGGGGTATCCAGGCGCAAGCGCATCGGCAGCATATGGCCGGCAAAGCGCACGCTGCCTGCATCCGGTTCGCTATCACGCAGCCGCTGCAGCAATGCGGGCTGCAAGCGCGGCATATCAACGGGAACGATCAGCAATTGGGCGTCTTCGCACATCGCCGCAATGCTGGCGAGGCCACCGACAGGGCCCAGGGACGGTGCTGCATCGCTGACGCCAAGATAATCAGGTCGATATCCACTTACCTTCACCTCACGCACGCCGGTTGCATTGAGCGTGGCGATCTGATGTTCGATGAGCGGACGCCCCTGCCATGGCAGCAACGCCTTGTCGCGCCCCATGCGTGAGGAAAGGCCGCCCGCCAGCACCACGCCGATGCAGGGTAGGGGCTTAGTGGCCATGGGTGTGGCTGTGTCCTTCCGCGTTTTCATGCTTGGCGACCGTGCCCTCGGCGTCGCGAGGTTCTTCACACAGGGAGCAGCCCTCGCTCCATGCGCTGTCGCCGTCGATGTAATGCTCCTGTTTCCAGATCGGTGCTTCATGCTTCACCGCTTCGATGGCAAAGCGGCAGGCGCGAAAGGCTTCGTCGCGATGGGGTGTCCCGGCGGCGACGATGACCGCGACATCGCCAATGCGCAGATCACCCTTGGCGTGCGCGATGTAAAGCTTCATCGGACCACCGATCTGGCTGCGGGCGCGCTCGCCGATCGCCTGGAACGTGCGCAAGGCCAGCGGTTCGAACAGGTCGTAGCTGATGCCGGTGACGAGGCGACCGAGATTGTGCTCGCGCACCTTGCCGACGAACATGTCGATGCCGCCAAAGCGCGGGTCGGAAACGAAGGCCAGTGCAGCGGCGGGATCCAGCGGCGTAGCCGAATCGGGCGATGTGGTACTCATATCGACCACGGCGGTATAGATGTCTGACACCGTCAGCCTCCACTCACCGGCGGCAGGATCGCAAGCTGGCCGCTCTCTGGCAGAGTGCGATGGTTGTGAAGAATTTCATCGTCGCTGGCGAAGGCGCAACGCTGCACGAGGTTGACGCTGATATGCGGCGCGTTCTCGCGCAGGTGGTCGCGCAGCAGATCGCGTAGCGTGCCGATGGTGCATGCATCCGGCGCCTCCAGCTCGATGAAGCCGCGGGTGTCCGCATCGCGCAGCGCACCGAACAGGGTGATGCGAACTTTCATGGGGCACCTCCGCAGGGCAACGCACCTTCCAGGTGACCGAGACTGTAGACATCGACCAGCGCTCCTGCGGGCAAAGCCTCGACATCGGCGGGTACGATGGCCCATGCGTTGGCGTCGGCCAAGGGCCGAATGCGGTAAGACTCCTGTCCCTCCAGCACCTGCACGGCGAGCTGGCCATGTGTGTCGACGTGCAGACGGCTTTTGAGATGAAAACGCAGGCGTGTTTTTTTTGCGTAAGGCTTGCTGAGCGGCAGGCGGCATGGCGTTTCCTGCTTCAAACCAAACATCACGCGCAATGCCGGTTCCACGAAGAAGCGCAGGCCTACCGCCACGGCGATGGGATTTCCGGGCAAGCCGAACAGCAGCACGTCGTCCGGCAATCGCGCGAACAGCAGCGGTTTTCCCGGGCGTATCGCCACTTTGTGGAACAGCGTTTGCGCATGGAAGCGTTGCAGCGCCTGGGGTACGAAATCGTAGCGACCCATGGAAACAGCGCCGCTGGTCATGATGACTTTCGCGCCTGCATCCAGCGCGCGACGCAAAGCCGATTCGAATGCATCCGCATCATCACCCACGGTTTCTGCGTGCACGACCTTGGCGCCTGCCAAAGGTAAGCGGGCGGCGAGGAAAGGGCCATTGGAGTTGCGGATGTGTCCGGGCGCCAGCGCTCGCGATGGATCATCGACAAGTTCGCGTCCCGTACAGATGACGGCCACGCGCGGGCGTTCGATGACCGATACCTGCGCTATGCCAAGCGCGGCAAGCAGCATGACGTGTTGCGGCTGCAGGACGGTTCCTGCCGCAAGCACATGCTCGCCAACGGTTACATCTGAGCCGGCCCTGCGCACGTTTTGTCCTGGCGTCACGTCGGCGAGCACGCGTACGCGTGTAGCGGTCAACCGCTTTGTTTGTTCGACCGGCACGACGCGGTCCAACCCCTCCGGCATGCGCGCGCCGGTCATGATTTCCCACGCTCCGCCGCCAGCGTGCGCCATACCGTCGCCCGCCGCTTGTTGGCCTTCGATCGATAGTTCGCTGCCGGCGGCAACGATCGAATCGCCACGCAAAGCGAAACCATCCATGGCTGAATTGTCGAAGGGAGGCAGCGCGACGGTGCTGATCACCGGCGTGGCGAGGATACGGCCAAGGCAGGCGGTGACCACACAGTTTTCAGCACGAAGCAGGCCGCTTGCATCGAGCACGATGCGCAACGCGGTGTCATAGGCGAGCGCTTCGTCACTCATGCGTGCCCTCCGCCCTTCGCCATGCTCAAGGCGTGCGCCAGAACGGGGGCGAGAATATCCATGCCTTGCGCGACCGCCTTGGCGCTTCCGGGCAGCGCGATCACCAGTGTGCTGCCGACCAGCACCGCGCTCGCGCGGCTCAGCCATGCCATGGCGGTGTGCTGGCTGCTTTCGCTGCGGAAGAGTTCGCTGATGCCATCGATATGTCGATCCGCAACCATGGCGAGCGCTTCGGGTGTTTGATCGCGGGGGCCAAGGCCGGTTCCACCCGTGCAGAGAATCAGTTGTGTACCGCCGCCTGCCAGTTGGCGCAAACGGGTAGCGAGCTCTTGGGGTTCGTCCGCGAGCAGCTCGACATCGTGGATGTGCGCACCGAGTGCACGCAAGCGCTCAACCAAGAGGGGACCGGACGCATCGTTGTAATCACCACGCTTGGCTCGATCGCTGAGTGTGATGACCGCGGCGCTGACGGCGTCCAAGCGTGGCAACTCGCGCGGCTTGTAATGCGCGCGCTCGGCCTCGCTCATACCGTCCGGGTGCAGCCACAGGCCTTTTTTTCCACCTTCCTTGAACAATAGCCGCACACCGCCAATGGAAAGCGCGGGCTCAACCGGCTTGGTCAGATCGTAAAGCGTGAGCAAGGCCGCGCTTGCGCCGGCGAGTGCTTCCATCTCCACGCCGGTGCGCGCGAAGGTGGCTACTTCGCAGTAGACGCGAATGGCGTGGCGCTCGCCCACCGGTTCGCAGCGCACATGGATGTATTCCAGGGGCAGCGGGTGACACAGCGGCATCAGTTGCGAAGCGTTCTTGGCGCCTTGCAGCCCAGCGATTTCCGCCATGACCAGTGCATCGCCCTTGGGTAAGCGGCGTTCGACGATTTGCGCGAACGCCATGGCGCCCGCGTTCAATTCACCCACTGCGACGGCGCGGCGCGCGGTAATGCGTTTATGGCGCACGTCCGCCATGTGGAAATGGGCGCTGTCCTCGCGCTCCTGCATGAGTCAGCCTCCGGTGGATGCAAGATGGGGAGTGATGCCGGTGCGACCTTCGTGCAGAAAATGCCCCTGTTCCTTGCGGCCGATCTGGCCGCCGATCGCGCGTACCAGGTCGTCGCGCTGATCGTCGGATTGCAGTAACGGGCGCAGAGGGATGCCGAATTCACCGAACAGGCACAAACGAAGATCGCCCGTTGCGGTAACGCGAAGACGATTGCAGCCTGCGCAGAAATCCTTGGAATAAGGTGCAATGATGCCGATGCGCCCGGCGTAATCGGGATGGCGGTATTCGCGCGCGGGGCCAGCATCGGCGGCGCGCGGCAACAGTTGCCAGCCGCGCGTGAGCAGTTGCTCTTCCAGCACCTCGGCGCGCACGTGATGGTCGCGAAAGAACGCTACGTTGTCGCCGGTTTGCATCAGCTCGATAAAGCGCACGCCGACACGCTTATCACGCAGGTAATCCAGCCACGACGGCAGTTCCTTGTCGTTGACGTCGCGCAGCAGCACAGCGTTGAGCTTTACCGATGCCAGGCCGGCATCCAGTGCCATGTTCACGCCGTGCAGGATGTCGTCCAGCCGGTCATGGCCGGTGATGTGCGCGAAGCATGCGCGATCGAGAGTGTCCACGCTCACGTTGATGGCGTTGAGCCCGGCGTCCATCCATTCGTGCAGGTGACGGCTGAGCAGGGTGCCATTGGTGGTCATCGCAAGCTTGGTTACGCCCGGCACCGCGGCGGCGGTGCGCAGGATGTCCGTCAGATCCCGGCGTACACTCGGCTCGCCCCCGGTGATGCGCAGCTTATGCATGCCCAGCTCCGTAAAGCCGCGCAACAGCCGCGTGATTTCATCGAGCGAAAGCGGCGCCGCAGCGTTCGCATCGGCGTGATAGCCGTGCGGCAGGCAGTATGTGCAACGGAAGTTGCATGCGGGAATGATCGACAACCGCAAATACGGAAACCGACGGCCGTAGCGATCCGCCAGCGGGGACATGGTTTTTTGCTCCTTTCCAAACCGGGAGGCGAAGGCGTTTCCGCCATCACCCTGGTGATCCTTCGGACCACGGACGCCACGCCGTATTCCTTTTCGGGAACCGCAGGCCAGGCGCCTCGGAGTTGTGAGTACGGATGTAAGTGTAACTATCCCCTGGGTTGGGGGATACATCTATTAGCGTTTCGTCAGGTTAGGGTGAAGGGTCGCCCTTTTGCAGGTTTGTGCATGTAAAGGGATGTTTTCTGCCTCGGGGTGCTTTGAATTGATCCCCAGCTCGTCGTCCGAGCGGGATCCGGGGCTGTCATCTTTGGGTACCTGGATACCGTCGCCCGGCTCGGCGAGGATGGCAAAGCAGGGGGCGAACGACTCCAGCGCAGCGGCAAAAAAAAGCGACACGCTCCAATTGCCCCGCGTCTTATCGCGCTTTAGCCCTACGCGTCATGCCTGGCTTCGTCGGCTTCCAGCTGACCTTTTACAACATCTAGTTTTGTACCTTGCGCCGGCCGCCTGTGCGTCGGCCAGTCATCACGCAGGGAACACACATGTCCGATCCGACCGACTGCGCGACCACTGCGCCGTGTCTGCTCCATCAGCATTACTTCGTAGAGTTGCGCGGTTTTGCCCATCCCGTGCCGTTGTCGGTGCGCTCCTTCCAAGCGCACGAGCAGCTCGGCGATTCCTACCAGATCACGGTGCTTCTCCCCCATCCAGATGAACTCACGCGTGGTGACATCGTCGGCAAGGACGCGACATTTCGCATCGTGTCCGTCGAGGGTGCGACGCGGCACTTCGCCGGCTGTGTTACGGCTTTCGACCGTATCAAGCGTACCAAGGACGAATACATCTATCGCTTCGTGATCGAGCCGCACTACATATCAGCCCACCCTTTCCTTGCCGTACCGCGAATCGACGGGTTTGAATTCAGCCAAGATCATGCCGTTGCCGTTGCCGTTGCCGACGGCGGATGGCGCGGTAGGTGTCTCGCGCACCGGGCAGATCATCGAGCAGTTGATCACCCCGCTGACGAGCCATATTACGCACCTTGCACGGTCGCATACCTTCGAGGTGGTACTGCAATCGTCCGATGCACAAGACCTTGCCGAGCTTCGAGCGGTGTGGCGAAAGCTGAATTTGCCTGACGCCATGCGCATGGAACAAATTCCGCTGGACGCCGAACAGGCGACAGTCCAGCACTGGTTTGATCCGGGCTGGAAATCCGATTTTCGATTGATGCTGGCGTGCCAGTTACATCAGGACGGGCAAGCGCAGGCGTATTCCGAGCTCGCGGTGGCGATGCTGCTGACCTGGCCCAGCGTGATCGAACGTTCGCGGGGAAAATTGAAACCTCAGGCTCGCCTGTTTCGCCCCATTTCGATGGCATCCGATGCCGTGCAGGACGCTTTGGAAATACTGTTGGCAGCAGAGCAGGTACCTCGCGCACGCATTCGGCATGTATGGCTGAGTGCTTTGCCGCCACAGGACCGTCATGCGACGGTCGCCGCCGTCAGAGACGCAGGACTCGATCTTGCCGTGCACGCTATTGATCACGCGATCGGTGAGCCCGGACCCGTGAACCGGCTGCTGCTTCAGGCACTCGCCGCGCAAATGGTGAAACACGGACAAGGGGTGCAACTGATTGCTTCACCGCGTGATAAGGAGGTCATGCTGAATCTGGTCGGCGCGAAGTTAGAGTCGATTCCTGGCGTCGAGCAGAGCGACGCCCATCCGTTCATGGTATCGACAACCATAAGCATAACCTGCTGCTTTGCGTTATTTGTGTTTTTGCAAAAAGTGACGGGCGCATCTGAGGTGTGGTTCTGGGGCTGTCTGGTGGCTTGGGCGCTGTTGGTCTTCCCTCTCCAGATGGTTGGCTCTGTCGGAAAACGTCACATGATAGAAGACGATTTTTATCGAGAGCTGCCGCATTGAGCGAGGGCTATGCGAGGCCGCCAGCGATCGGCCTGGGCGCCGTGGCAAAAAAGAATCGCGCTTGCTGTTTGATCGCCGAGTAGGCCCGATGAGCCAATGAGCTTCCCGCTGCCTTCCTATGCGCTGCGCATATCCCGCACCACGCTCGCCAACCGGTCCCGCTGCGCCAGAATCAAAGCAAGCTGCCCGAGTACCAGCCGGGCGGTGTCGTCGAGCACTCCGTCCACGTGCGGCATCAGGCTTTGATCGGTATCGGCTTCCGGTAGCGACGACGCCAACGGGCGGGTCAGCAAGGCATCGGACAACTGCTCCAACCTGGTGACGACCAGATTGCCGGCGAGCGTTACCGTGTCGCGCGCCTGGGCGTCGCCGATCACCTGCCGGTGCGCACCCAGCGCGGAGATATGCCCCAGCATGGTATGGGCGATGGTGAGAAAGCGCAGCAGATCTTCGTTGCCGCGTCGCTGTCGGCCCGGTTCGCGCAGCATGTTGGCGAGCAGGCCGCTCAATGAGGCATCGGCATTGTGGGCTTCGCGCCGCGCGATGCGATAGGGCAGGTCATCGCGTTTGCCGTGGACGTACTGGGCGATCACCTGTTGTACGTAACGTGCATCGTTACGCAGGGTGTTGGACAGCACATGGTCGAGCTGTCGACCCTGCCAATCGGGCAGCACCAGATAGATCGCCAGTGCGGCGATGGCAGAGCCGATCAAAGTATCGAGCAGACGTGGCCACATCACGTCATAACCGCTACCGCCCTGGCTGAAGCAGGCGACCACAAACACGGTGATGGACACTGTGGCGAGGGTGTAACGCCGCAGCCGCGCCGCAAAGAACAGCACGCCGGTGAGCACGATCAGCAGCAATTGCCACGAGGTGGCTGGCAGCAGGCGCAAACTGGCCCAGCCGATGACGACGCCGATAAGCGTGCCGGCCACGCGCTGCAACATGCGCGTGAGCGTGGCGCCATAGCTCGGCTGACACACCAGCAAAGTGGTCAGCAAAATCCAGTAGCCATGGTTGGGATGCGCTATGCGTAGCACGCCGTAGCCAACCATCAGCGCCAGTGCCAGGCGTACGGCGTGGCGAAAGCGCGAGGAGCGTGGCGTAAGCTGGATGGTGATGCGCTCCCAGGCTTCGCCCAGCGTTTGTGGGCCGGGATTCTGCAGGGCGACGTCGTCACCATCGAGCGCCATCGGCGCGTGATCGTTTTCCAGCAAGGCCTGGATCGCGCTGATATTGCGCAGCAACGCGTCCAGCGAACGCAGCAGTTGCCCGGATGGAGACGTCGTCGCAACGCGCAGTGACTGAATCGCCTGGCGCAGATCGGTCTGCGCGGCACGGATCTCGGCCGTATCGGCGAGCAAGGTGCGCAGACGCAACGCTTCGGCTTGCCGGCGGCACTGGCGCGCCTCCAGGCGCAGGATGTGCTCGCAGCGGAACAGCACGTCGCTGTGATAGAACGCCTCGGCCAACGCGGCGTAGGGAAAGTGCGAGGAGCTGACGCGCTCGTGGATGTCCTGCGCCTTGAAATAGAGCTGCAGGCGCGACGCGGTTGCACCGCGCGGGCGACGCATACCGATGCGGTCGATCAGCACGATGCGCGTGTCATTGAGCGCTTCCACCACTTGCTCGTTCTGCATGGCCAGGGTCAGTGACAGGGCGTCGCGGTCGATGCCATGCACCGGCGTGAACAGCGCGGCCTTGGTTTCCAGGTAATCGCCCAAGGCATCGAACACGCGCGCCAAGGCATGACGCACGGCAAGCTGCGGCGACAGCGCGCTCCACAGTAGCGAGAGCACGCCGTACCACGCCGCGCCGGCGAGCATTTGCGCCGGTTCGATGAGGAGATCGGCCGGGGCAACGGGCTGATCGGTGCCGATCATCGTATAGACGGCCAGGATCAGCGTTCCGCCAGCCACCGTCGCATAGCGCGCGCTGATCGAGCCGAGCATCACCAGCGCGAAGGTCATCAGTGCGAGCGCCGGGGCAAACACCCACGGATACGGCAGCAGCCGTTCCACCGCCAGGGCGACGCCCGCGAAGCACGCCAGCGTGATCAGCAGCGTGCCCAGACGGCTGCGCCAGTGATCCTCGGTCTCGGCCAGGGCGCAGGCGATCACCCCCAGCATGGCCGGGATCATGGCCGCTGCATGGTTGCACCACAGGCAATAGGCGATGACGCCCGCCAACGCAAGCAGCACGCGCTGGCATTCGGCAAAGCGGTCCGAACCGCGCAGGCGGCGCCAGCAATGGAGGAGAGCGGCATGGGAGGACATGCGGCAAGGATACATGCTGCTATGCAACATCCACCTTTCATGCGCATTGTTTTCTTTCGGCCGGCGACCGTTCCGCAATGAAGAGGGCGGTACGCCGACCGCACATGCGTTAGATTCAACCCTTTCTCGCAGCCCCGTGCCCGAATGCCGATCGCCCACAGCGCCTGTCCCGACGCGTTCGAGCTTTCTGCCGTACACAAACGGTATGGCGCCATTCCGGCGCTGGATGACGTCACGCTTCGCTTTGCCGTAGGCAGCACCACCGCCTTGATCGGCAGCAGCGGCTCCGGTAAATCGACCCTGCTGCGCGTGCTGCTGGGGCTGGAATGGCCCGATCAGGGCGAGATCCGAGTGGATGGCCAAACGCTCTTGCCTGCACAGGTGCTCGCCTTGCGTCGCCGGGTGGGTTATGTGATCCAGGAGGGCGGCCTGTTTCCGCATCTCACCGCACAGGGCAATCTGGCGTTGCTGCCGCATCACCTGGGCTGGAGCAAGGACCGCATTCGTCAGCGCGCCGAGGAACTGGCAACGCTTACCCATCTTCCGCTGAGCGTGCTGGAGCGCTATCCGGTCGAATTATCGGGAGGACAGCGTCAGCGGGTGGCATTGATGCGTGGCCTGATGCTCAACCCTGACGCCTTGCTGCTGGACGAACCGCTGGGCGCGCTCGATCCCATCGTCCGGCATGAATTGCAGGATGAGCTGAAAGCGATCTTCGACCAGCTCGGCAAGACCGTCGTCGTCGTGACGCACGATATTGCCGAGGCAGCCTGGTTTGCGGACCGCATGGTGCTGATGCGCAACGGCAAGGTTGTGCAGGACGGCCGGCTGGAAGACCTGTGCCAGCGTCCGGCCGATCCGTTCGTCACACGCTTCGTGCAGGCGCAACGCACCCTCCGGGGTTCACCATGAAGCGCGCATGGATCATGCTCGTGGTGATGCTGATGCCGGCACTGGCGTGTGCGACGCCCGTGCGCATCGGTTCCAAACAATTCACCGAGTCGGTGATCCTGGGTGAAATCGCGCGGCTGGCAGGGCGCGAAGCGGGCGTGCAGGTGGTGCATCAGCGCGAGCTTGGCGGCACGGCCATTCTGTGGGGTGCGCTTGAGCACGGCGATATCGATGCTTACCCCGAATACACCGGCACCCTCACGCATGAGTTGTTGAAAAACGTGGCGCCCGACGCCGATATCCCAACGCTGCGCGCGGCGCTCAAGCCGCTGGGCATCGGCATCACCGATTCGCTGGGATTCGACGACACCTATGCCATCGGCATGCGCGCGGACCGTGCCGCGCAGCTTGGCATTCGCCGGCTATCCGATCTCGCGCTCCACCCGGACTTGCACCTCGCCTTCTCCAACGAATTCATGGCGCGCAGCGACGGATGGCCGGGCTTGCGCCAGCGTTATCAGTTGCCGCAGACGAACGTGCGCGGCATGGATCATGCGCTGGCGTATCGCGCACTGGCCAGCGGCGCCGTGGATGCGACCGATCTCTACAGCACCGATGCGGAGATTCCCTACTATCACCTGCGTACGCTCGACGACGATCGCCATTATTTTCCGCATTACCAGGCCGTGTATCTGTACCGACTCGATCTTGAACAGCGCTCGCCCGCGTTCGTCCAAGCATTGAATAAACTCGCCGGCCGTATCGACGCGAATGCCATGCGCCAGATGAATGCGCTGGTGAAGATGCAGGGGAAAAAGGAAGTCGAAGTCGCTGCGGATTTTCTTGGCGTACAGCCGGATCGCGATGGTACGGGGTTGTGGGCGCGCCTGTTGCAACGAACCCTGGAGCATCTGCGCCTGGTGCTGATCTCGCTGGCGGCGGCGGTACTGCTCGCCATTCCGCTGGGTGTGCTGGCAGCGCGCAGCAAGCGGCTGGGCCATCTTGTGATGGCGCTCAGTGGCGTGCTGCAGACCATTCCGTCGCTGGCGATGTTCGTGTTCATGATTCCACTTTTCGGCATCGGCACGTGGCCGGCCATTGCCGCGCTGTTCCTCTACAGCCTGTTGCCGATCGTGCGCAACACGTATGCCGGGCTCACCGGTATTGCGCCGGATCTGCGCGAATCGGCCGCCGCACTGGGCCTGCCGCGTGGTGTACGGCTGCGCCGGGTGGAGTTGCCGATGGCGATGCGCTCGATTCTCGCGGGCGTAAAAACGGCGGCCGTGATCAACGTCGGTACGGCGACGCTGGGTGCGCTGATTGGCGCCGGCGGTTACGGCCAACCGATTGTCACTGGTATACGGCTGGACAATATCGGGCTCATCCTGGAAGGCGCCATTCCCTCGGCGTGCATGGCACTGGTCGTGCAGGCGCTTTTTGAAGGCGTGGAAAGATGGCTTACGCCGCGTGGCATGCGGCTGGAAGCTCGCCAATGACGCCGTGCTGACAGACTGGCATCCTTTTCAGCGATGACGATGCGCGCCCAATGACGATCCGCCCTTGGATGCATCCTTGCTGCGCTGAACGTCTTCAGGCGAGGCGGCGCCCACAGACGGCCACATCGACGGGTTTTCGCCGGGTGGCTTGTCGCGTTTTTGCGAGCTGATGGAGCTGGCGCCGGCATCGTCCAGCAGCGTGCACACGTCATCCATCGACATCTCCCCGTGCAACTCGATCACCAGCGTGGTGTGTCCTATCAACGCGGGGTCGGGTAGGTCGGGCGTACGCGAAGAGGTAAACACGCGTTTGGATTTTTCCCGCCCCGTGCTCGTATCCACGGTGCCCGTGTGGCTCGCCTTGGAGACCACGGTAGTCGGCGCACTGGAGCTGGACGGGGCGCCACCCACGCTTTCATCGAAGGCTAGGACGATCTGCTCGCGTCGGAGCCCCCTGGATAGCAGCCTTTCAGCCGCGGCGTTGGCATCGAATTGCGTATTGAAACAGGCGACAACGAGTTCGGCCATGACCATGCTCCCTCGACAATTGCTTTGTCATGCAATGTAGGCCTTCGACCATAACCCACGCGTGAGCAATACCGTTCATGGCCCTTTGCGTTTAGCGCAATGTCACGCAGGTGTTCGCTCGCAGCATACGCAAGGGTCACGCGGGCGATGCTAACTATGCACACGCCATATGCGCGGGAGGTTTGGATCATGCCACCGATTCATCGATCATCCATCCATACGACGCTTGTTCTGCTGGTATTTACCTTGATGATGGCGCCGTTTGTCTGGGCGCAAAATGGAACTGCCACCGCCGATACGCCGGCCACAGGCGCATCGGGTGCACATACCGCTCAGGACGCCCGCTTTGTGATGGTTGCATCAGCAGCGGGACAGACGGAGATATTGGCAAGCCGCCTGGCGGCCACGCGGTCACAATCGTCGAAGATCAAGGGCTTTGCGGCCACCATGATTCGCGACCACACCAAGGCCAATGATCAACTCAAATCGATTGCCCAGAAAGACGGCTATACGCTCGCGACGACGCCCACGCAAACGCAGGAAGCGGCCATCGCCAAACTGCAGTCCTTGCAGGGCAAGGATTTCGACACGGCTTACGCGTCAATGATGCTGAGCGACCACCACGCGGCGGTAGCGCTATTCCAATCGGAATCCACTTCCGGTAACGATGCTGACCTCAAGGGCTTTGCCTCGAGCACGCTGCCGACTTTGCAGCATCATTTGGCGTTGGCGAACGCGCTTTAGGTGGTTGCGTTGCATTGCCGCCATTACGGCGAAAGCCGAGGCGCTTTTACCGATCAGATCAACGCCTGCGGCACAGGCGGCGTTCCGGACGGATCGCCGATGGGCGCGGGCGGCGGTTCGGGATCGGTAAGCGGCGGACGTTCCGGTGTTGGCAGCGGCGGTTCGGGCGCGGGTTCAGGCACACCCGGAGACGGTGTCGGCGCGGGTGGCGTTTTAGGGGTGGGGTCCGGCACCTCTGCATGCGCAGCAAGCGCGCGTTCTGCCATCCACAGCGTACGAAGCTGCGCATGTATTGGCCGGGTGCGTTTCATCGACTTCACCGTCACGCCTTGGAAGAATGGTTTCCACTCTGAGCGCGCGCGTGTACAGGCGGGAGGAAATTCCTGTGACGGTTGACGCATGGGTTCACTTCTATCACCCCGTGCACGCATTCACGCCCGATCGACTCCTTTTTCGCCTCCAGCCGGGACATAGTGAGATTCCGTCAGGGTCCTCAAGGAGCGTCCGTCATGAGCACATTCGTACTGGCCATGCCGTGGTGGCATTTTGTGTTGCGCGGCATCGGTGCCTACCTTGCCCTATTGATCATGTTGCGCATCGTGGGTAGGCATTCCTTCAGCGACATGTCCACGTTCGATATCGTCGTGCTCGTGCTGATCGGCGGCACATTGCGCAACACGATCATCGGTCCGGACAACTCGTTTCAAGGCGGCCTGATCGCCGTGGCGTCCATCCTTGCCGCCGATCGCGTACTCGCATGGCTATGCACGCGCTCGCCGCGGTTGAACCGCCTCGTGGAAGGGAAACCCACCGTGCTGGTGCACGAGGGCGAACTGGTGCCGGGTGCACTTGAACGCGTCAGCCTTCCGAAGGCGGCGTTCCGGCGCGCGCTGCATACGCAGGGCCTGGAAGATATCCAGACCATCAGCACCGCGCGCCTGGAACCCAATGGACGCATCACGCTTATTCGCAAACGCGCATCGTGATGTGCTTTGACAGCACATCGACGCCCACGCGAGTAAAGCTGATTGCGCTTGCTCATGGGGAGAGACGACATGCCTGAGAAAAAGACTCGCAAAGCGGCTGCAAAAGACAAGCGCGAAGGAAAAGCGCCCAGCACCCAGGCAGGTGAATACGTGCATGAGGAGATAGAGCACATTCGCAAGGGCAAGCACGGTGCCCGCTCGCCGCAGCAGGCGATCGCCATCGGCTTATCGAAGGCGCGGCGTGCCGGCATCAAAGTGCCAAGGAAGAAATCATCCAAGAAAAGTTCATCGCGCAAGCGTGCCAGCGCTGGCACATCCACCACCAGCAGAAAGCGCGCAACGGCCAAGCGATCAACCGGCGGGGATTCCACTGCCAAACGTGCGAGTGCGTCATCGCGTGCATTGCGTCGGGAAGGAACACGCTCTGCATCAAAGCGTTCCCTGTCGGCGCACGCCAAGCGAGCCGCTTCCAAACGAAGCGCATCGTCGCGTTCGGCAGCGGCGAAGAAGGCAGCGCGGACGAAAGGGGCGCACGGACGCTCCGCCGCGGCGAAGAAGGCAGCACGGACCCGCAAAGCGTCATAGTCCGGGCCGCGCAGTGGCTTGAAGTTCGCCGGTTGTTTTTCGTCGCCCCGCTTTTCGCAGGGGCGACGAACCCGAACGAATCGGGCCTTCAATCACTCTCCGACGTAGACGCGTTCAACGCCGCCGCCACCGCCGCATCGCCGGTGACCAGATCGATCCACTTCAATTCAATGCCCTTGCGGTGCGATTTGCGCGTGATCTTTACTCCTTGCGCGTCCATCACCACTGTGTAGGCTTGTCCCTCTACATCGATTTCGCGCCTTAGTGGCTTATCCAGCGTGGTCGTCATGAGCGAGTCTCCGTGGGTCGACAAAAAGATTCATGAGTGCTTGTTCAATTGCCTGATGGCTGTATCGAGCGACTGTTTCACTGTGCCGATGCCTTCCCAGGGATCCTTGCGCAAGCGGGCGAGGCGCCTGGGAAGCGTGTGAAGGGTGAAGGCATCGCCGCGTTCGATCTTCGATAGTTCCTCCCATCGCAACGGTGTGGCGACGGGCGCGCCTTTGCGGGCTCGTAGCGAGTAGCTGGCAATGCTGGTTGCGCCGCGACTGTTGCGCAGGTAGTCGACGAAGATCTTGTCGGCACGCTTGGCCTTGCTGGCAGTGTCGACGAATTCATCCGGATAGGCAGTAGCCATGGTGGCTGCGATCGCATGCGCGAAGTCCTTCACCTGCTGCCACGGGCAGGCGGGGTTGAGCGGCACGACCACATGCAGGCCTTTGCCACCGGTGGTGCGCAGGAACGATTGCAGACCGATCTGATCCAGCCACTTTCGTAGCAGCCGCGCAGCGGCGACCACGCGTTCCCATTTCACCTTCGGAGCAGGATCCAGATCGAATACCACGCGATCGGCGGTGTCTGGGCTCTGAATCGTGGTGCCCCAGACATGAAACTCAAGCGTGCCGAACTGCACCAGTTCCATGATGGAATCGGCGTCTTTGGCATACATGTAGACCGCCTGGGAGCCTTTCTCTTCTTTTAGTCGGACCGTGCCTACGCGATGCAGGCCCTGGATCGGATGCTTCTGGAAAAAGCAGGGTTTCTCCGCGCCTTCCGGACAGCGGATGACTGACAACGGACGCTCGATCAGGCCAGGCAACAACCACTGCATGATGCTGCGGTAATAATCGGCGACGTCCTGCTTGGTGATCGTATCGCTTGGATAAACGACACGATCCGGATGCGTAATGGTGACGACGCCAGTACCGGCGACCGTCGCTGCGCGGGGCGGCTTGGCTGGACCCTTTTTCGCCGCCCTTGAGCGTGAGGCCTTTGCGGGGGCACGGTCCGTGCTCCGCAGATCGTTGGGAGTCTTGTCCATGCGCAGCGTCTTCAAGCTCGGTTGTCGCAAAAGGTTGTTGCCGCCCATGCCGCGATAATTCACCTCCACCACCAAGGCGGGTATCACCCAGCGGGCATCGCGCAGCAGGGGGTCGATGCCGGAGAGATTCGCCGGCGCTTTTTTGGATGCATGGGCGGTGACCAGCTTGGCCGCTTCCGCCAGCGTCTTGTCGGTAAAGCCGGTGCCAACGCGTCCGGCAAACAGCCACCCATCACGCCGATCCGGATCGGGTTTTGCCAACAGCAGCGAGCCGAAGCCGCTGCGGCTGCCTTTGGGTGGCGTATAGCCGACAACGGCAAATTCGTCGCCTTCCAGTCGTTTAATCTTGACCCAGTCGCCGCTGCGTCCGGCGTGATAACCCGATTCCACGCGCTTGGAAACGATGCCTTCGAGACGATGCGCCACCGCGCGCTGCATCGCTTCCTCACCGTTGC
Source organism: Dyella monticola (assembly GCF_003363155.1). Classification (GTDB taxonomy): domain Bacteria; phylum Pseudomonadota; class Gammaproteobacteria; order Xanthomonadales; family Rhodanobacteraceae; genus Dyella_B; species Dyella_B monticola. The sequence goes on from NZ_QRBE01000007.1 coordinate 63,145, forward strand.
CGCGCGTATGCGTGCTAAGCGCAAGATGCTGGCGACCATGGCCAAGCATGCGTTCAAGCAGCGCCTTGCGATCGAGCAACGCTACGCGCGACAGATCGTAACCCTCCAAGTAGGGGATATCGAACAGCACATAGACCAGCGGACGCTGTGCTTCACCCGACAAGGTTTTTTGCAGTGCGTTGAAGTCGCTGCGGCCCTGGTTGTCCGTAGCGATCAGTTCGCCGTCCAGGTGCGCCGAATCGAGGCCCAATGATTCGATCGCCTGCATGATGTCGGGAATCTTTTCATCCCAGCGCAACGCGTTGCGTGACCAGAGTGCTACGTTGCCTTTCGCGATGGTGGTGAGGATACGGTAACCATCCCATTTCACCTCGTGCAGCCAATTGTCGCCGGCGGGCGGTTCGGTGCGTAACTGGGTCAATGCAGGCTTGAAGAACGCGGCGCTCGGTGCAGCTTTTTTTGCATGCTCAAGCGATTTGGCATCATTGATCAAGCCGGCTTTGCTCAGCTTGCGCCTGAAAGGCGGTTTGCGCACGCGTGCGGTGGATTTTTTTGCCGCCGCGCGCGTGCTTTCCGATCTGGCGGCCTTGCGCGTGCTTTCGCGCATCTTCGCATCCATCAGTTCATCAGCTTCCACATTGCTGGCGAAGCTGTCGTCGGCCTTGATCAGAAACCATGATGGCTGCCGCTCCTTGCGGCTGCTGCGCACCAGGTGCCAACTACCCTTGAGGCGCTTGCCGAACAATTCGAACCGGAGATGGCCTTTTTTCAGCTGTGCAAGCGGATCGCCATCCGTGGCCCACACCCCACGGTCGAACTGATCGACATGCCCCTTGCCATAGCCTTCTTCGATCTCGCCTTCGAAATCGGCGTAAGCCATCGGGTGATCTTCCACTTCCACCGCGAGGCGTTTGATTTTTGGGTTGTAGCTCGGCCCCTTGGGAACGGCCCAGCTTTTCAACGCATTGCCCATCTGCAGGCGGAAATCAAAATGGCGACGCGAGGCGTGATGCAACTGCACCACAAACAAAGCGCGCGCGCCCTCGGGGACGGCGGTATCGGGCCGTGGTTCCTTGCTGGATTGAAAATTTCGCTTGCGCTGATATTCCCGAAGACTCACGGTTGCTCCGCCGGTTAGCGTGGCGATACCGGTACGTGCAGATCACGCCATCAAGGCGCATGCACACCGTTGACGCTAACTTGCAACGGTATATGTCAAGAACAGGGCAACTGAATGTGACCGGGATGTTTGGATAGTCACGCTAATTTCCTCACCAGTGCATGTGCGTCGAAGGGGGCTTTGACCTTCGTGTCGTTGTCAAAGTAACAGTAGATGTCGCGACTTGACCGTTTGCGCGGGTGCTTTTCGCTGCAGCGGCGGGCGTCGTTGGGCTCAGTTCCCATGCGCCATGCATCGATGTGCCTGCACCAGCGATTCAACGCGGCTTGGGTATAGCCGCTGGCATAAAGCTCTTTGTCGCCGTGCAGGCGCAAATACATGAAGCCTGCCGTCACATCTTCCAGGAAAGGCCATTTGCCCGCGGTATCGGCCACCACCAGGGCCACGTTGTGCCGGCGAAGCTGGGCGATGAAACCTTCGCTGACAAAGCTGGGGTGACGTACTTCCATCGCGTGACGCACGCTGCGCTTGCGGTCGGGCGTCAGCATCGCCTGCTTGATCGTGCGGTCGTGACGCCGTGCCATGGCGGCCAGCGCCTGGGTATCACGGGGCAGTTGGGCAAGAAATGTCTCCAGCACATCTCCGTCGTAACGGAGGCTGGGCGGCAGTTGCCAGAGGAGCGGACCTAGCTTCTCGCGCAGTGCGAGCAAGCCTGAGGCAAAGAAGTTGGCGAGCGGTTTTTTGACCTGCTTCAGGCGTCGGATGTGCGTGACGTAACGCGGCGCTTTGACCGCGAATACGAAGTTCCGTGGGGTGTCTTCGTACCAATGCTGGTAACTGGAAGGGCTCTGCAGGGAATAAAAGCTGCCGTTGATCTCGATGGTCACGAACTGCCGCGACGCGTAGTGAAGTTCCTCACGCTGCGGGAGCGTTTCCGGATAGAAGACACCGCGCCAAGGTGGATAGCGCCAGCCGGAAATGCCGATGCGCGTCTTGCCGATGCGTGAGGCCACACCTTTTCCCAGTTCTATTGACTAACTCGCCTTGCGCCGCGAGCCGCTCTTCTTCGCAGCTTTGCTTTTCTTTGAAGCGCGCCCCGATGATTTAGGCCGCGTCGTGCTCTTGGCCGGCGTCCGCTTCTTCGTATCGATGCTTTTCTTCAGCAAGGACATGAAGTCGACCACGTTGGTAGAGACCTCAGCCTCTTCGGCGGCGGGTTCCTCGATAGCTGCCAGTGCACCCTTTGCCTTCATGCGCTTCTCGATCACTTTCTTGAGCCGATCGCGGAATTCATCCTTGTACTCATGGGGCTTCCAATCGCTCGTCATCGATTCAATCAACTGCTCGGCCATGGAAAGTTCCCGTTCGGTAATGCGGTAGTGCTTCACATCGTCTGTCGGTACCTGGTATTCATCGATGTCGATCAGTTCCTGTTTAAAGCGCATCAGTATCAGGGTCAGGGCATCGTCTCTGGGGACCACCGCCGAGAGGTATTCGCGCGTGCGGATCACCACGCGGGCGATACCTATCTTGCCGGTGCGCTTGAGTGTCTCGCGCAAGAGCACATAGCCTTTTTCGGCTTTCTTGCCGGGCACAAGTATGTAGGGTTTCTCGAAATACTCAGGCCCCACACTGTCGGCGTCGACAAACGCTTCCACCTCCACGGATTCACGGTTTTCGGTCGCCGCCGATTGGATATCCCCCGGTTCGAGCACCACATAGTTGCCCTTTTTGTACTCGAACGCTTTGACGATCTCCTTCCATGGCACTTCTTCGCCGGTTTCGGCATTGACGCGCTCGTATCGAACGGGTGCTTTGTCGCGACTGTCGAGCATACGGAAATGCAGGTCGGTGCCGCGCTCGCCGGACATCAGCGAGACGGGTACGTTCAGCAGCCCGAAGGTGAGATTACCGCTCCAGATTGGGCGCGCCATGATGGACTCCACGTCACGCAGAGGGGTTCTTTATTTCCTATCGTGCGTGACGTTGGCGACAACGCTTTGCTGGATGTTATGCGCGTCGCCGGGTGGTGGCGCGGCCGCGCCGGAGCAGGCAGCGCCCAATGGCGCGCAGCAGTTCGGTCTTGCCGTAAGGCTTGCGCAGCACGGTCGTGTCGTCCTGGCATGTACCTTCGAGTGCATCCCATTCGCCCGAGGCGAGCACGTACTGACCGTGACGCAGGCGTCGACGTATCTGCTGTGCCACCTCCATGCTGGAAGGGCGGCGGCAATGGTGCATGTCGACCACAACGACGTCTATGTCTGGGTGGATGCGTGATAACCGTAGCGCATCGGACACGCTGTGCGCCTGGGATACGTCGTAACCTTCATTCGCCAGTGCGTAATGAAGAAGCTCTCTGGTATCTGGATCGGACTCAACGACGAGTACATGCATTACCGCCTCCGTGGTGCGCGGCATCCTGTATTCCCGTGCATGAATCATTCACGCGGGCGATGACCCAGGCGTGAACACGATGTGTCTGCTGCATGTCAGCGCACTTCACTCACCTGCTGGATCGCTGATGACAAAGGGCGGTTTGCCAGGACATATCGCGATCACGGCGAAGGCAAAGATCAAACTGAATGACCAGAACACATCATTAATGGCCAGCTCGGCGGCGTGGTTATTCACGATCTGGTTAAGTGCAGCATGAGTCGATTTGTCTCGCAGACCTAATGGTCGGCCGCGTGCGAACCATTCAGTGGTGGCGGCCGCATCTGTATGCGTGTGTTCGCTGAGTAATGAGCGGTGATAAGTGCTGCGATGGGTGGATAGCGCGGTGCTGACAGTGGCCACACTCATGGCCATGGTGCGGTCGTCACGCTTGCTTCCATGTGCCATCCGGCGCAGCGGATAAGCGAAACATGCTTCTGCCGGATTGACGTTCATGCCAAAGGCGAAAGTGGCATCCGTTCGCGCGCTCACGATGTGACCGAATATGTTCACGCTGGCAAAACACTGCGTGCAGTTTTACCTCACGCTCCCGGCCGGGTAACGGTGCCTGTTTTGCGCGCGTGTCGCCATCACGGCGATCTTATTTTCACTTCATGAAAACCGCCTTCATCGCATCGTTCGGTTTGTCCAGTCGGGCATCGTCCACAAGAGGCCAGATCCGCATGGAGATCGATCACAAATGCGCCTATGGACCTTGCCAATGCAAGGTTCCAGTAATGGGTCAATATTGCAGTGACCATTGCAGCCAGGCGGACAAGCTGCGCGCGGAAGGTACGCAATGCAGTTGCGGCCATGACGCCTGCGTGGCCACGCAAAGCATCTGAGCCGCGTCACCTCCCAGGACGTCCGGACACCCCCCTATGTCTTCTCAATTCGATCAGAAGTGCATCGATACGATTCGTTTTCTCGCCGTGGATATGGTGCAGAGGGCCGATAGTGGCCATCCCGGACTTCCGCTCGACGCCGCGCCGATGGCCTATGTGCTGTGGGATCGTTATCTCAAGCACAACCCGCGCAACCCGCACTGGGCCGATCGCGATCGTTTTGTGCTATCGGCAGGGCATGGATCGGCGCTGCTGTATGCATTGCTGTTTCTTGCCGGTTACGACGTGACGCTGGATGACATTCGCCAGTTTCGCCAATGGGGCAGCAAGACGCCCGGCCATCCGGAACGCGGACATACCGCCGGTGTGGAAGTGACCACGGGCCCGTTGGGGCAGGGTTTTGCGAACGCAGTGGGCATGGCGATCGCCGAAGCGCAGCTTGCGGCACTCTACAACCGCGACACCTACACGGTCATCGACCACTACACCTATGTGCTGGCCAGCGACGGCGACCTGATGGAAGGTGTGGCATCCGAAGCGGCGTCATTGGCCGGCCAGTTGAAACTGGGCAAGCTGATCTGTTTCTACGATGACAATAATGTGACGCTTGCCGGCAGTACCGAACTGACTTTTTCGGAAAACCGCATCCAGCGCTTCCAGGCGTACGGCTGGCATACGGCAACGGTGGAGGACGGCAACGATCTTGCCGCCATCGATGCCGCGCTCAGCCAGGCACGCAGGGAGGTGGCACGCCCATCGCTCATTCGCGTACGCACGCATATCGGTTTCGGTTCACCCTTGCAGGACAGCTACAAGGCGCACGGTTCGCCGCTTGGAGCGGAAAATGTGCGAAAAACCAAGGAAAAACTGGGGTGGCCGGAGGAGCCGGATTTTTTTGTGCCGGACGAGGTTTTTTCGCACATGCGCAAGCAGGCTGCGCGAGGTCACGATCGGGAGACCGAATGGGTCCAGCTGATGAACGACTACCAGAGCAGCCATCCTGATTTATGCAATGAGCTGCAAACGCGGTTGCGCGAAGAGCTGCCGGAAGGGTGGGACGCAGATGTTCCCTTCTTCGAACCTGACGAAAAGGGACTGGCCACGCGCGAATCCTCCGGCAAGGTGATGAACGCACTGGCGCCCAAGCTCCCAGCACTGACAGGTGGCTCGGCCGATCTGGACCCGTCCACCAAGACGGCGCTGAACGCATTCGGCGATTTTCGTCCGCCGCGCACCGGTGAAGCGGGCGAGCGCGAGTCGGCGGTCGAACATGGCGATTACAGCGGCCGCAATCTCCATTTCGGCGTGCGGGAACATGCCATGGGGTCGATCGTCAACGGCCTTGCCGCGCATGGCGGATTCATTCCCTACGGCGCCACGTTTCTGATTTTTTCCGACTACATGCGACCGCCGATCCGGCTGGCCGCATTGATGGGCTTGCACGTGGTGCATGTGTTTACGCACGACAGCATCGCGTTGGGTGAGGATGGCCCCACGCACCAGCCCATCGAGCAACTGGCCAATCTGCGGGCGCTACCCCATTCCCTGGTGATTCGCCCGGCCGATGCCAACGAGACGGCCGTGGCGTGGAAAGTGGCGGTGGAAACGCCTGACCGGCCGGTGTTGCTCGTGTTGACCCGGCAAAAACTACCGACCCTCGACCGCTCGCGCTATGCGTCGGCCGAAGGATTGCGCCGGGGCGCGTATGTATTGGCCGATCCGCCTGATGGGCACCCCGCGGTGATCCTTATCGCTACGGGCTCGGAGGTTCAGCTGATCGTTCAGGCGGCCAAACGCCTGAGCGAGGAGGGCGTTGCCGTTCGCTGCGTCTCGATGCCCTGCCATGAGTTGTTCGAGGCACAGTCGCAGGAGGAGCGCGACAAGGTGCTCCCGCCATCCGTCCATGCACGCGTGGCGGTCGAGATGGCAGCATCGCAGGGGTGGGACAAATACATCGGGCCCAAGGGTGTCATGTTAGGTATCGACCGTTTTGGCGCCTCGGCGCCAGGCGAAACGGTCGTACGCGAATACGGATTTACGGTCGACCACGTTTGCGCGGCTGCAAGATCATTACTGGGTTGAGGGAGATACGCAAAAAGGCAGCGATGGTATTTATTCAGTTAACCCCGTCTGCGCAGGGCAAATAGGGCGGTTTGTCAGCGTCCATTCGGTTTTTCAAACGAGACGTTGACAATTACTGCACAAAGCCTTGCATACAAGGGGATCACTGTGAGGCCGCAATCGTTCTGTTGCATCAGGTGCGTCGCCGGGGTTAGGGACAGCATCGGATGATCGGTTACGGCCCATACGGCACGACGCGAAAAATCACATGTCACGTCAGGAGAGAATCATGAATCGCATGGCACTTGGAATTGCAATTGCCGGTATTGGCTTGGCGCTCGGCGGGTGCAACAGCGGTGGAGGCTCGGGTGAGAATAGCCCTCCCCCCGCCGCTTCGGCCGCGGCACCAGCAACGCCGGCACCGACGCACACCGCCGCCATGCCACCGGCTAGCGGCACAGCCAGCATGCCGCCCGCCAGCGGAACCGCAGCGGCGCCAGCGCCGGCGTCGACGGCCGGGCATTAAGTCAGGGTAACGCGGTTACCTGCACACGCCCTTCTCTGCCGTGTATGTGCAGGGAAGGGTGTTTTGTGCGCGTGTGATGGCGTGTCGCAGGGAAAGATAGAAGCAGCGGGAGCATCCGTGCTCCCGCTGCCTCCGTCCACGGCTCATGGGCATGCTGCCTTGCCGATCGCTTACGGCACCACGCTGGGGGTGCAGGGTGGCGCATCGCGCGTCATCAATCCGATTGCTCCGAGTGACGGTAACCATCACCTGCATGAAGTGCCTGAAGTGGGGCTCGATGCGTAGTTCCAAGAATTTTTTACGTCCTTTCTGCCGTGCATGAACGGCCGTGCGTCCAAGATAGGCGTCTCGGCGGGGAGGTTGTCCATGAACGCAGGCGATGATGATGTCAGGATCTTGAACGGCTTGATCGGGGCGACGCTGGACAGCGCCAGGCATTACAAAAAAGTGGCCGGAAACGTGGGCAATCCAAGCGTCCGCGCGCTGTTCGAGCATCTGTCGACGGAGCGCAAGAGCATTACGCAGGCACTGCAGAGCCAGCTTGGCGCGATCAGCAGTAATCCGATGATCGAAAGCGCGCGCAACGTATCGTTTACACGGCGTATCTTCGGCAATGTGCGTCACGCGATGGACTACGGCTACATTGCGCTGATCGACGAAGTAGAACGCGGCGAAGAGCGTGTTAAGGCGAAATACGAGCGCGCGCTGACAAATGAAAAGCTTTCCACGCTATCGCGGTCAGTGGTGCAGAACGCTTACAAATCGGTCTGTGCCGGTTGCGCCCAGATGCATGCCCTCAAGCGCTACCCGAATGCCGAACGCGTACATAGTGAACGTGTTGAGCAGTGGTAACGGGTGTTACTGATAGGGTGGCGCGTGGGGTGTCGGCGGCCGCGGCTCCTGATGGCGCATGGCGCGATACGCTCCGGCGAGGATAAACCCCGCCAGAATCAGCACAAATACAATCCAGCCTATTCGTTTGTACACATTCGCGCCGCCAGGAGATCCATGGTCAAGCTAGTCATGCAAGGGTTGCCCGTCCGTGAAGGAAGGTTCGCACCGATAACGAATGGTGGAACACGTTGACTTACTCTTCACAACGTCCGTCCCCGTTTTCGCTATTGTCGACAGACGCAACACGTGTTCATTATTTTATTTGGGTCGGCGCCGACGAGCATCGGCAGGGTCGCCGGCATCGGCAAAACTGATCGGGTGGGGATGGTATGACGACTGTTCTGCTCGTTGACGACAATCGGGATGTGCTCGAGGTGACCGCGTTCATGCTTGAGGATGCTGGCTACGAAGTGGTAGCTGCCAACAGTTCCGAACAAGCCATGCAAGTGGCTTCGCTGCGCCCTGATATCGGTGTGGTCGTGACCGACCTCAACCTCAGGCAGGGCATGAGTGGCGTGGAGATGGGCATGGCCATGCACGAGGAGGGTCTCAAGTGCCCGATGATCGTGATGTCCGGCGATAGCGAGCCTCCGGAAGAGGGGTGGCAGTCATGGATGAAATATCTAGCCAAACCGTTTGACCGCAAGACTCTGCTGGCGGCCATTACGGAGCACGCATAAACCTGGCTGCATTGGCGAGATTAGGTGTCATCGCTCTTGCAAAAGATGATGGTCTGATCATCGGGAGCGCGCGCGCAAGGATGGCCCTGCCGCCCGACTGAAGTCGGAGCAAGGCAATGGAACACGAATCGGCGCGGGTGCGCATTCGGCTCGGGCTTATCGGCGGCTTCGTGCTGCTGCTGTGCGTGTGCGCATTGGTGATATTCGCCGCCATCGCCAGCATGGGGGCCGATCGTCTGGTGCAACATTCCATGCTCGTGCGGCAGACGCTCGAGCAACTTCTGGGCACCGTGCAGGCAGCCGAGGGGGGGCAGCGCGGCTATCTGCTCACCGGCGACACCAGCTATCTCGAACCTTTTTCCCAGGCCAAGGCCAGGTTGCCTGTGCTGGAAGGTCAGCTGCGCCAGCTCACTGAGCAAAGCGCGGCCCATCAACAACAGCTGGATGGGCTCTATCCGCTCATCGCGGCGAAAATGGATGAACTGTCCAGCGGTATCAAGGAACGCCAACTCGGCCATAACGGCGCGTCCATGTTGCTGGCGCGGACAGAGCTCGGGCGCCATCTGATGGGACGCATCAGGGATCTGGCATCCGATTTTGACCACGCCGAATTGGACATGTTGTCCGAGCGGACGTCCATTGCGGTGTTGCATCGTGAATTTCTCACGAGCGCAGCGGTGGTGCTGACGCTTCTCACCGGTACGCTGGGGCTTGTGATCGTGCTCAAGGCACGTCGCTACGCCAATGATATGCGCGACAAAAACAAAGTGTTGCTGGAGGAGATCGATCATCGCGAGCAGGCTGAACTGCAGTTGCGGCAAGCCCAGAAAATGGAGGCGCTCGGGCAGTTGACCGGCGGTGTGGCGCACGACTTCAACAATATGCTGGCCATTATCATCGGCAATCTGGAAATGGTGATCAGGCGACTGCCCGAAAGTGATATGCGTTGCCGCAGGCTGGCAGCAAACGCACTGACCGGTGCAGAGCGCGCGGCGGAGCTCACCAAGCGCCTGCTTGCCTTTTCGCGCCAGCAGCCTCTGCAACCGAAACCCACCGACATCAAACGCTGCGTGAAAGACATCGCAAACATGCTGCGGCGCTCGCTTGGTGAAAACATCAGCATTGAAACCGTGCACGATGGGTCTTTGTGGAAGGCGTTTGTCGATCGGCCGCAATTGGAAAGCGTGCTGCTCAACCTTGCCGTAAACGCGCGCGACGCCATGAGCGGCGAAGGCAGACTTATCATCGAAACCGCCAATGCTTGTTTGGACCGTAGCTATACCGAGATACACAGCGATGTCACGCCCGGGCAATACGTAATGATCGCCGTGACCGATACCGGCTGTGGCATGCCACCGGACGTGGTGAGCCGCGCGTTCGATCCGTTCTTCACCACCAAGGAGGTTGGACAGGGGACGGGGCTGGGGCTCAGCCAGGTGCACGGTTTTGCCAGGCAGTCGCATGGGCACGTGAAGATTTATAGCGAAACCGGAGTAGGCACCACGGTAAAACTGTATGTGCCTAGGGATATCTCCCAAGAGGAGGAAGATTCCCTGGCGCTTTCGATCATGGATGCCTCGCATGTCGAGCATCGAAAGGTATTAGTGGTGGAAGACGATGCAGACGTGCGCGACTTCGTTGTCACGGCGCTGCAGGAGCTGGGTTACGAAGCGATTGCAGCGGACAGCGCGGAAACCGCGCGTGCCCTGCTTGCCGAGGATCGGAACATCAGCGTGATGCTTACGGACGTGGTCATGCCAGGCGGCAACGGAAGGCAGTTGTACGACGATATTCGCGACGTTCGCCCGGATGTGATCGTGCTGTTCATGACCGGCTATTCACGCAACGCCATCGTGCACAACGGCGTATTGGATGAGGGCGTCAGGCTTATCAGCAAACCGTTCACCGTGGATGAGCTCTCGCGCGAGCTGCACGCAGCGATTGTCGCCGAGACGCCGACCGGTCCACTCTATTAGCCACTCGACATCGGGTATCGGCGTGGCGCGGCGCCAAGTTGAACGCCCTCACGTCTCCGTGACCCGGGCCTCACATTTACCGAAAAATAATCGAACCCTCATAACGAGATGGGCATGGTCATGAATGCACGAACGATAGCAAGTGTTGCGGCGCTCGGATGGCTAATGACATCGGGCATCGGTGTTGCCGCGGCGCAAGAGGCGAGTCCAAGCGCTCCCAGTGCACCCAGCGTCGGCCAACCTCATGAAGTGTGCCGGCGCGTCAAGGTACAAAATCTCTCGGCCGGAAGTCCGCAAATGGGAAGCACGGAGGCGAGTACGACGGCTGCCGGTAGTGGATATACCGCCGGCACGAGCAACTCGCTTGCGACCTCCAACGGTGCGGCCCGAAGCTACGCTGGCAGCACTACCCAGGAGAACTATGGCGCCAGCACCGGCTACCATTACGAAGAGCGGTGCTATACACAGCAGCAATAATGCCTGTGTAATACGGCGCTATGGCAACGGATGGCCGCCCGTCACGCCAAACACTTCGGCCGTCACGTAGCTCGATTCCTGCGTCGCCAGAAACACGTAGATGGACGCCAGTTCGGCAGGTTGCCCCGGGCGGCCGAGTGGAACGTTCTTGCCGAACTCCTTTATCTTTTCCTGCGGCTGTCCGCCGGAAGGCTGCAGCGGTGTCCAGATCGGTCCAGGTGCCACGGCGTTGACGCGTATACCGCGATCGGCCAGCTGCTTGGCGAGCACCTTGGTCAGGCCGACGATGGCTGATTTGGTGGGTGCGTAATCGCCCAGGATAGGTGATTGATCGTACGCCTGGATCGAGGCGGTATTGATGATCGTGGCGCCGCGTGGAAGATGCGGCACGGCAGCTTTGCAGATCCAGAATAATGCATAGACATTGGTCTTGAACGTCTGGTCGAACTGTTCCGTGGTGATATCCAGGATGGTTTCCTGATAGGCCTGCTTGCCGGCCACATTCACCACGATGTCCAGGCCATCCATGTTTTTTACGGCGCTATCCACCAGTTGTTTGCAGAACGCTTCGTCTTTGATGTCGCCGGGCACCGTATGCACCTGTACACCGCTATCGCGCACCAACTCGACGACCTCCCTGGCATCGGCTTCCTCTTCTGGAAGATAGTTCAACGTGAGGTCCGCGCCTTCCCGTGCGAAAGCAATCGCCACAGCGCGGCCAATCCCTGAGTCGGCGCCGGTGATGAGCGCCTTGCGGCCTTTTAGCCGTCCAAAGCCGACGTAACTGTCCTCGCCGTGGTCGGGGCGTGGCCTCATGTCTTTGGCGAGCCCCGGGGCCTTTTGCGGCTGTTCTTCGAATGGCGGGCGCGGATACTGGGTGGTGGGGTCACGCATGCTGTACTGGTTGGTGGAACTCATGGGCATCTCCGGGACATCAGGGTGCCATGGTTACGCCGCCCGCCGTCGAAAGAAGGTGTGTTTTACAGGTACGTACCGTTGACCTTATCCATGCGCTTTTTTCAGGTTGCGCGTGGCACGGTGCAGCTATGAAAACGCTCGCACGTTTATCGCCATCGTCCAGTAGAAGCAGGGTTGCCACTGCGCTGCTATGCATGAGCATGCTTGCCGTCGGCGCGTGTCACGACAGAAACCCCACAGTGCAGCAGCCTTTTGGCCCGAGCGTGCCCTCAACCTCGCCCACGTCGACTACGCCACGCCAGCCTGCTCCTAACCAAAGCGTCATCAGCCCTGCCAAGCCCGCGACCGCTTCTGTACCGGCCGGATCGCACTTATGAATCAGATCACCAATAAATATCTGGCCGATCGCGCATCGCCCTGCGATGAATGTCGCGACCGGGGCAGCTTGGTCGTCAGCAGCGACCCCGCATTGCTGGCAACGCTGCACTGGATGGCAGACGATCACTTTGTCGGACCGAAGCTGGAATCGACATTGAGCGAGTTATTGCACGACACGGAAATGATCTGACGCGCGATGCATGGCGCATGCGTGCAGGCACGTGACTTGGTGCGTTCACGGCCGGATCACGCATGCTTGAGGCTTCCTTGCGTAGCGTCGCGATGTTTCCCCGCAAAGAGACTTGCCCATGAAGAAGCGCGTAGTGTTCAGCGTAAACGACATGGCTGGCGCACGCGCCGCCATGGATCGCGCACGTGTCGCCGGTATCGCCGATGAGGATATTTCGCTAGTCGCACGCTCCGACAAGTCGGACATGGTGCCGGACGAACGCAAGATCGTCGAAGGCGATTTCTACCCGGCCGCCGCCAAAGGCGCCGCGGGTGGCGCAGTGGTCGGCCTGATCGCCGGTCTGGTGGCGGTGGCCATTCCACCGCTTGGAATCACGGTTGCCGGTGCATTTGCGATGGCTGCGGGCGGCGGCGTGCTGGGCGCGTGGTCCACGGCGCTGGCGGGCTCCGCCGTGGATGATCCGGTACGGCGTCAATTCGAAGACGAAGTGGAAGCAGGACGCATCCTGGTGGTGATCGATGCGCCGGCAGAGAACGTCGCCACCGCGCGTAGCGCCATAGCGGCAAGCGGGGCGCGGCCGTTGCCGTTCGAAAAGCCGACGGCTTTGACCTAACAGATCACTGCATGTGCGACCGCTCATCGCGCTGGGCGAACGGCGCCTGATCGATGAATCGGTCGCCCTCGACATTATCGCGGCGAAACGGCGACCGCCTATTCACTTTTGCGGCGATACGGTCCGGCGGTGGAGCGCAACGTGAGCGCACCAGGAGCATCACGCCACTCTCCGGCAACCATGGGCCAGATCTTTCCACCAAGTTTTGGGCTGTACGCAAAGCTGACTCTGCTTGGCGCGTTGCTGGTGGTTGTGGGCGCGTGCCTGGCGTGGCGGGGCGCAGTGACCGATCCGCATCGTTTGGATGAACCTGTGAGCCAGCCCGTGCCCTTCAGTCACAAACATCACGTGGACGATGACGGTATCGATTGCCGCTTTTGCCACAGCAGCGTGGAGACGTCTTCGTTCGCCGGGATTCCGCCGATTTCCACCTGCATGACCTGCCATTCTCAATTGTTTACCGACGCACCCGTACTCAAGCCATTGATAGACAGCTGGAAGACAGGCGTGCCATTGCGATGGAACCGCGTCTATCAGTTGCCCGATTTCGTCTACTTCAATCACAGCATCCACATCGCCAAGGGTGTGGGTTGCGTGTCGTGCCATGGTCGTATCGATCGGATGCCGCTGACGCGCCGGGTGGTGTCGCTATCGATGGATTGGTGTGTGAACTGCCATCGCGATCCGCAGAAATTTCTGCGTCCGCGCGAGGAGGTATTCGACCTGGCATGGCAGCCCAAGGATCAACAGACCCTCGGGGACAAGCTGGTGCGCGAGTACGGTATCGATACGCGACGCATGACGGACTGTTCGCTATGCCACCGGTAGCGGCCGAACGTATCGCCGCGCTTGCGCAACGCCGGCTTGCGGGTGCGAAAGGCCAGCGCTTTTGGCGCGCACTGGAAGAGCTTGCCGACGATGCCGAATTCAAGCGCGAGCTCGCGCACGCGTTGCCGCAATTTTCCGCGTTCGCGGCGATGGACCGGCGGCGGTTCCTGCAGTTGCTCGGCGCGTCGCTTGCGTTCGGTGGGTTGGCGGCGTGCAGTGGCCCATCGTCGGAGCAGATCGTTCCATGGGTCACGCAGCCGCCCGGCGTTACGCCGGACGTACCGCAGTTCTACGCCACGTCGCTCGCCTATGCGGGGGATGTGCTGGGCGTACTGGTGGAAAGCCGCATGGGACGTCCCACCAAGATCGAGGGTAATCCCTTGCACCCGGCCAGCCTTGGTGCAACCGGGCCTTCGCCGCAGGCTGCGGTGCTGGAACTGTGGGATCCGGATCGCTCGCAGGTGCCCCTCTATCGCGGCAACGCCACGACGTGGGATGCGTTTGCTACCGACATTCGCACATGGTTCGCATCGTTTTCCCACGACGGAAGCGGCTTGCATGTGCTGAGTGATCGCATCGTTTCACCGACGCTTCGCCTGCAGCGTGACCACTGGTTGGCACGCTTTCCCGGCTCGCGCTGGTACGAGTACGCCCCCGTCGCGCACGACAACGCCGAGCAAGGTGCGAGCCTGGCGTTTGGAGCCGCGCTCGCGCCGCGTTATCACTTCGATCGCGCCGACGTGATCGTTTCCCTGGAAGCGGATTTTCTGGGAACCATGCCGGGTCGCGTCGCGTATGCGCGTGCGTTTGCAGAGCGGCGCAAGCCGCCGCCTGGTTCACCGGGTATGAACCGCTTGTACGTGGTGGAGGCGACCCCATCGCTCACCGGCACGATGGCTGATCATCAATGGGTGCTGGCCTCTTCCGCCATCGCCTGCTTTGCACTTGAGCTTGCGCGCACCGTGGGCGTCGATGTAGCACCACGTACCAGCGCGACGCTGGAGGTGTTCGCCAAACGGTTACAGGTGTTGCAGTCCGATCTGCTCGCGCACGCGGGGAAATGCCTGGTTCTGGCCGGCGATTCGCAGCCGCCGCAGGTTCACGCGCTGGCGCACTTGCTCAACGAAAAACTGGGCAACGTGGGGCGCACGGTCGATTACGTGGCCTATCCCGACGCCGTCGACAAACGCCATACGCTGGGCGAGCTCGCTCACGCGATCGACGCGGGACATGTGCAACGCCTGCTCGTGCTTGACTGCAACGTGGCTTACAACGCGCCAGCGGATCTGTCGTTTGGCGAACGGCTCAAGCGTGTTCCCAACCTCATTCATTGGGGACTGTATGTGGACGAAACCGCGCAGCTCGCAGCATGGCATCTACCGGCGAGCCATGCGCTCGAAAGTTGGTCGGACGTGGAAACGTCCAGCGGTGTCGCCAGCATCGTGCAGCCGCTGATCGATCCGTTGTATCAGGGGCGCTCCATGCATGAGCTGCTGGCGCTGCTGATGGGCGAGCCGGTACGCAATGGCCTGGCCGTCGTGCAGCACTACTGGCGAACACAGCAGCCCGCGATGTCATGGCAGGAAAGCCTGCGCAATGGAGTCATCGCGGGCACGGGCAACTCCCTCGTGCACGCCCAGAGCCGCGCAGACGCACTGAAGGAATGGTCGCCGCCAGCGTCCTCGCCTGACGCGCTTGAATTGCTGTTTCGGCCTGATCCCACCGTGTGGGATGGGCGCTACGCCAATAATGGCTGGTTGCAGGAGCTGCCCAAGCCGCTGACCCAGCTCACCTGGAGCAATGCGGCGCTGGTCAGCCCGCAGCTGGCCAAGGAATACGCGCTTTCCAATGGGGAGGTGATCACGCTCGAATGCGAGGGACGAAGCGTCCAGGCGCCGGTGTGGATCACACCCGGGCAGGCTGCGCGCAGCATCACCGTGCACATGGGGTATGGACGGACGCACGCCGGACGTGTGGGCGACCAGCTTGGCTTCAACGCATTCGCGCTGCGCACATGGTCACAACCGTGGCTGATGCAAGGCGTGATGGTGCAAAAGACCGGTCGATCGGTGGAGCTTGCAAGCACGCAGATGCATTTGCGCATGGAAGACCGCGAGCCGGTGCGAAGCCTTACGCTGGTGCAGTTGATGGCCGATCCCCGCGCCGCGGAAGAGGGCGACAAAACGCCACCCACGCTCTATGCCGAGCAGCCGCAGGGTGACTATTCGTGGGGTATGACGGTCGATCTCAATGCGTGTATCGGTTGCAAAGGCTGCACGATCGCCTGCCAGGCAGAAAACAATATCCCGGTGGTCGGCGCCGATCAGGTGCTGCGCGAGCGCGAGATGCACTGGATACGGGTGGATCGCTATTACTCCGGCGCGCCCGAACACCCTGTCACACGTCATCAGCCCGTGCCATGCATGCACTGTGAGCACGCGCCCTGCGAACTGGTTTGCCCGGTCGGCGCGACGGTGCACGATTCGGAAGGCTTGAATGTGCAGGTCTACAACCGCTGCATCGGTACGCGCTTTTGTTCCAACAACTGCCCTTACAAGGTGCGGCGATTCAACTTCCTGCAGTTCAGCGATCTCACCGCGGAAACGCTGAAGGCACAACGCAACCCCGACGTTACCGTGCGTAATCGCGGTGTAATGGAAAAATGCACGTATTGCATCCAGCGCATCGAAAGCGCGCACATCAATGCCGATCGCGAACAGCGTGCCATTGCCGATGGCGAGATCGTTACCGCGTGCCAGGCAGCCTGTCCCACGCAAGCCATCACCTTCGGCAACCTGCGCGACGAGCACAGTGCAGTGAGCCGCATCAAAGCGTCGCCACGCAATTACGATCTGCTGGAGGAGCTCAATACACGCCCGCACACCAGCTATCTGGCGCATCTTCGTAATCCACACCCCGATCTGGAGGACGAGGCATGAGTACGCCGGGTCAGGTCGCGCCCACGGATAATCGGCTGCTGACGAGCGCCCAGACGTATACCACGATCTCCGAGAAGATCGGCGTATTGACGCTGAGCCCGCGTAGCCGGCCCTTGTGGATGGCGGCGTTCGTGTGCTCGCTGCTGCTTACCTTGATGTTTGCCGCTGGTGTCGGCGAGTTGTTCGAGAAAGGCGTGGGCATCTGGGGTATCAATATCCCGGTCGCCTGGGCGTTTGCGCTGATCAATTACGTATGGTGGATCGCCATCGGCATGGCCGGCACATTCATTTCCGCCGCGCTTTATCTGACGCGGCAGGCGTGGCGCTCTTCGCTCAATCGCTACGCGGAGGCGATGACGGTATTCGCGGTATCGGTTTCGGGGCTGTTTCCGATTTTTCATCTCGGCAGGCCGTGGTTCTTCTATTGGGTAGCGTTCTATCCGAACCGCATGGGGCTGTGGCCGCAGTGGCGCAGTTCGCTGGTGTGGGATTTTCTGGCCATCCTCGCCTACCTTGCCGTGTCGATCATGTATTGGTACGTGGGGTTGTTGCCGGATCTGGCTACCCTGCGTGATCAGGCCCCAACACGCGGCAAACAGGTGTTCTACGGTCTGCTGGCGCTCGGTTGGCGTGGCGAGGCACGGCACTGGAAGCGCTTTGAGAGTTTGAATCTGGTGCTGGCCGGTCTGGCGGTGCCACTGGTGTTTTCCGTGCACAGCATGGTGGCCTTGGATTTTTCCGAAGCCACGCTGCCTGGGTGGCACTCCACCTTGTTTCCGCCGTTCTTCGTGGCCGGCGCGTTTTTCTCGGGTTTCGCCATGGCCTTGGTGCTGGGCATTCCATTGCGTCGTTGGCTCGGGCTGGGCGACATCATCACGCTGAAGCATCTGGACAATCTTTCCAAGATGATGCTCGCCGCGGGCTTGTTTGTCGCCTACAACTACGTGGTCGAATTCTTTATGGCGTTCTACAGCGGCGATCCGTACGAGATGGCCGAAGTGAAGGACCGACTGGTCGGGCCTTATGCATGGGTGTTCTGGACCGTTATCGCCTGCAACGTGATAACCCCTCAATGTTTGTGGTCGCCGCGCATCCGCCGTTCGCCTGGAACATTGTTCGCGATCTCGGTGCTGGTATTGATCGGCATGTGGTTCGAGCGCTTCATGCTGATCGTCAACAGCCTGTTTCGCACGTATTTGCCTTCGAGCTGGGGCATGTTCTACCCCACCGTATGGGATCTGGTCTTCCTGTTTGGCTCGATCGGCCTGTTTCTGTTTTTGTTCGTGCTGTTCGTGCGGCTGCTTCCGATCGTGGCGATCTATGAGATGCGCAAGCTGATCCATAAGCGCGAGGAGCCCGGCTGATGTCCGCCGAAGTGGCATGCTACGGATGCATGGCTTTTTTTGATACGCCAGATGCGCTGGTCGATGCGGTGCGCGCGTTACGCAAGGCCGGTTATGAAGGTGTCGAAGCGTACACGCCATTCCCGCTCGAGGCATTGGGCGAAGCACTGGGCATTCCCGGCAATCATGTGTCGCTCGGCGCTTTCATCGGTGGCCTCATCGGCGGCGTAGGTATGCTGGCGATGCAGTATTTCTCGGCCGTGTTGCATTATCCGATACGCGTGGGGGGGCGCCCGTTCGCGAGCTGGCCGGCATTTATCCCGCCAGCACTGGAAGTCACGTTCCTGCTCGCGGCGGCCGGTGGTGTCCTGGCGATGCTGCTTGGTAACCGGCTGCCGACGTTCTATCACCCGGTTTTTCACATCGATCGATTCGAGCGTGCCAGTCAGGATGCGTTCGTCCTGGTGGTGTGTTCGCACAGTGCGAAGCGCGATGACGCGACGTTGAAGAGCCTGTTGCAGGCACTTGGCGCGGTGCAGGTGGATGAGGTGCCGGCATGAACGCGCCGGTTGGAAGAACGCGACGTGGTTACGCACGAGCATGCATGCTGTGCTTCGGGTCGGTCGTCATGCTTGCGGGCTGCGAGCGCGCGATGCACGACATGTACGCGCAGCCCAAGTACAAGCCGGGGGCGTCAAGTCCGTTGTTTGCCAACGGCAGTGCGGCAAGGCATCCACCGGACGGCAGCCTGCCGGCAGCAGAGGGTGAGCGTGCTGGTCCATCGAGCGGGCGACTGGGGCGCATCGTCACTTCGCCCGCGCAAGCCGGGGAAGGCCGCTCTTATCCGGTCACCATGGCGCTGCTGCAACGTGGCCGCAATCGCTACGACATTTACTGCGCCGCGTGCCATGGTTTGACGGGGGCGGGCAACGGCATGATCGTGCAGCGTGGTTTTCCACGTCCGCTGCCCTATACGGATGCGCGGCTGGTGCGGGCATCGGATGACGATCTGCAGCGCGATATCCGCAACGGTTATGGCCTTATGTATCCGTTTGGCGATCGCATCGATACGCATGATCGCTTGGCAATCGTTGCCTATATCCGCGCTCTGCAATTGAGCCAACACGCGCCGGTCAAGCGCCTTGCGCCGCAAGACCTCAACGCATTACGCGAAGGAGGCGCACCGTCACGATGACGCGCAGCGCGGCATTTTCCATCGGTGCATCCGTTGCGGCGCTGGTGCTGCTGGTGCTGGGCTTTTGTTTTGCGGTCGGCCATCTTCGCCACGCATTGCTGGTTTATCTCGCGAGCTGGTTGTTCCTCTTGGGCATGGTGCTGGGAAGCATGTTCCTGCGGATGATTCATGTGCTTACCGGTGGCGAGTGGGGTGTGCGGCTTGGCCTGGCGTGGACGGCGGCGACGCGCTTGTTTCCCTATGCGGCCATCGGTGTGGTGCCGTTGTTGATCGGCATGCATGCGGTGCTTCCCTGGCTCGATCCGCATGCGGTGGTGGATGATCCTTATCTCGACGCGCAGCGCTGGTACCTCAATGCGCCGGGATTGATCATTCGCACGGTGGTGTTGTTCGTCGTCTGGGCATGCTTGGCCTACGTCCTCACGCGGCGTCCCGCCAGTGATGGCGAGGCCGTACGACCGGGCTTCGCGGCGGGCGGACTCGTGGCGATGTTGTTGACCGTTACGGTCACCGCGGTCGATTGGGTGATGTCGCTGGTGCCCCATTGGCATTCCACGGATATCGCATTGTTGCTGTTTACCAGTCAGTTGCTGGTCGCCTTCACGCTTTCGGTCGTGGTTTACCTGGTGCGTGATGCGGTGGCGACTGCCACGCCCGCGCAGGTCTTGCGCGACTTCGGCAACCTGATGCTGGTGATGGTGTTGGGGTGGGCCTATGTCAGCTTTATCGACTACCTCACCAGCTGGGTCGCCGATCTGCCGGCCGAGACCGCATGGTACGTGCCGCGCCTGCTCACCGGATGGTGGTGGTTTGGCGTCGCGGTGGCGTGCCTGGGTTTGGGCATTCCGTTTTTTTTGCTGCTGATGGGCAAGGTCAAGTCATCGCGCTACGCGCTATGTGCAGTGGCCGCCATCAGCCTGGTTGCGCAATGGATCAACCTGATCTGGCTGGTGCTACCAAGCGGGGCGATGCATGGCGTGGCATTGCGCTGGACCGATCCGCTGATTGTCATCGGTCTGCTTGGATTTTGCGCAACGCGCTATGTCACGTGGTTGCAACGATGGCCGGGCGGTGAGTGATGAGCAAGGGACACGAACCCCATCAGGTCGAGGCTGCCGCGGTCTACAAACTCGGCACGCTGTTCGTGGTGCTGCTGACCTTCATTCTGTGGCTGATGTATGTGCTGTGGGAACACGTGCATCCGTGGACGCTCACCCTGCCGGCCGAGGTCATTCCACCGCAGCCGCGCCTGCAGGTGTCGGCGCCGGAGGATCGCGCCACACAGTACCGATTGCAGGCACAGCAGCTGGAATCGTACGGATGGGTCGACAGCGATCATCGCGCGGCGCACATCCCGATCGAGCGCGCCATGACGCTGCTGACATCGCCGCAGCATGCGGGCCATCCACGGAGTGGATCGCCATGAGCGGGTTCAAACAGGCGCTGCTGCTGCTGTTGTTGGGCGTGTACGCAGCCCATGCAGGTGCCACAGCGCCGCCGCCCCCACGCGATCTGAATGCCCGCGCGGGCTTTGATCAGAACCTGGGCGCGATGTTGCCGTTGGATACGATGTTCACGGACGCCGCCGGCACAAAGGCCAGCCTCGCGCATTGGATGGACGGCCATCCCACGCTACTCATGCTTGGGTACTTTCGCTGCCCCCATTTGTGCGATGTTGCGCAGCAAGGCATGGCGCATGCCATCGCAGGATCGGGGCTGCGGCCAGGCAACGACATGAGTGTGCTGTTTGTGAGCATCGATCCGCGCGATACGCCTGTCGAGGCCATGGCCAAGCAGACGATGATCACGCGCATGCAGGGCGATGCCAACGCAGCACACTGGCACTTTCTGCTGGGGGATGCCGCATCCGTCGGGGCTTTGTCACGCGCCATCGGTTATCACTACTTCTACGACGCGCGCCTGGATCAGTACGCGCATCCTGCTGGCCTGGTGATCGCTACCGCGCAGGGCACGGTGAATCAGTACCTGATGGGCGTGAATTATGTACCGCAGACGCTGCACCTAGCCGTGGTGGCCGCGTCCCATCACACGCTCGGCAGTATGGTCGATCAGCTGGTGCTGCTGTGCTGCGGGTACGATCCTGCGACGGGGCGCTACACGGTCACCATCACACGCATCATGCAAGGTCTTGGCATCGGTTTCGTAGCCTTGTTGTTGCTCATGTTCACGCTGCTGAAGCGGCACCGTCCGGATGGAGCGCCATGAGCCTGTCACTGCCGGAGGCGTCCAACTTCGCGGTGCCGATCGACCGCATGTTCAACGCGATGCTGGTGCTGTGTGGGGGCGTGACGCTGGGCGTATTCGTGGTGATGTTCTGGTTCTGCATCAAATACCGGCGCGGAAGCGATGCCAACCGCGAAGGGCGCCACAGTACGAAAATGGGGCTGGAATTGAGCTGGATGCTGATTCCGTTCCTGTTGTTCGTCGGCATTTTTGCGTGGAGCATCAATCTGTGGACGCTGTTGCGCAGGCCGCCTGCGGGCGCCATGCCGGTCTACATCGTGGCCAAACAGTGGATGTGGAAGGTGCAGCACGTCAACGGACGGCGTGAGATCGACACACTGACGGTACCGCTGGGTGTGCCCGTGCGCCTGATTATGACCTCGCAGGACGTGATCCACAGTTTCTACATACCGGATTTCCGCGTGAAGCAGGACGTGGTGCCCGGGCGATACACCGCATTGTGGTTCGTCGCCACACGCCTGGGCAATTTTCCCTTGTTCTGCTCGGAGTATTGCGGGACCGATCATGCCGCGATGACCGGCACGGTGAAAGTGGTTTCGCGCGAGGATTATCAGAAGTGGCTCAAGGCGAGCACGGCGCTTCCGCCAGCGGAACAGGGTAGGCAGTTGTTCGTGCAATTTGGCTGCAGCGGTTGCCATGATCCTGGCTCAGGCATCCGTGCGCCCGTTCTGCGCGGCGTGTATGGCAGCACCGTAACACTGGCCGATGGGGTCACCGTGACCGCGGATGATCGCTACCTGCACGACGCCATCGTGCTGCCGGCCACCCAGGTGGTGGCCGGTTATGCGCCGATCATGCCGACGTATCAGTCGCGCATCGACGAAGAGGACGTTTTGCTCTTGATGGCCTACATCAAGTCGCTCGGTCCGCAAGCGTCACCTGCCCAAACCGGAGTTACACATGCGCAGCGTTAGTTTTCGTGGTGTTGCCGCCATGCCCACGCGTGGACATGGCAGTGGGAGAGTGTCATGAATGCAGCGGTCACTAGCGCCGACGCCGAATCGATGGGTTCGGGCTACCTGGTGGAGGGTGGGCGAACGCTCTGGTCGTGGCTGAGTACGCGTGATCATAAGCGCATCGGGATTCTTTATGCCGTGGCGATTACGACCTTCTTCTTTATGGGGGGCGTGGCGGCCACGCTGATTCGCTTGAATCTCATTTATCCCGATGGTCGTATGCTATCGGCCGAAACCTACAACAAGACTTTCACCTTCCACGGTGTGGTGATGGTGTGGTTTTTCCTGATTCCATCGATCCCTGCGACGCTTGGCAATTTTCTGCTGCCGCTGATGATCGGCGCGCGCGACATGGCGTTTCCACGCCTGAATCTGTTCAGCTGGTATCTGTACATGGTCGGCGGGTTGTTTACGGTGGCGGCGCTGCTGCTTGGTGGCGTGGATACGGGGTGGACGTTCTACACGCCGTACTCGACGATGTTTTCCAACTCCAACGTGATTCTGGTGGTCGTCGGCGTCTTCGTGGTCGGCTTTTCCAGCATACTCACCGGCTTGAACCTGATCGTGACCACGCACATGATGCGCGCGCCAGGCATGCACTGGTACCGGTTGCCGTTGTTTGTATGGGCCATGTACGCCACCAGCGTGGTGATGATGCTGGCGACACCGGTGCTGGCGATGACATTGTCCTTGATCGGCTTGGAACGCCTGGCCGGCGTGGGCATTTTCGATCCGGCATTGGGCGGCGACCCGATTCTGTTTCAGCATTTCTTTTGGTTCTATTCGCATCCGGCGGTCTACATCATGATTCTGCCGGCGATGGGCGTGGTCAGCGAGCTGATCTGCAACGGGGTGCACAGGAAGATTTTCGGCTACAAGTTCATGGCGTGGTCGATGCTCAGCATTGCCTTCATCGGCTTCCTGGTGTGGGGACATCACATGTTCGTGGCCGGGCAGTCGATGTACGCGGGCATTGTCTTCTCGATCCTCAGTTTCGTGGTGGCGGTGCCATCGGCGATCAAGGTATTCAATTGGTTGACCACGCTTCATAAGGGCACCATCGATTTCCATGCGCCGATGATTTATGCGCTGGGCTTCATCGGCTTGTTCACGCTAGGAGGCATGACCGGCCTGTTCCTGGCCGCGGTGGCATTGGATGTCAACCTGACCGACACCTACTTCGTGGTGGCGCATTTTCATTACATCATGGTCGGCGGTTCGGTGATGGCTTACTTGGGTGGTATCCATTACTGGTGGCCGAAGGTGACTGGGCGCATGTATTCGGAGACCATTGCCAGGATCGCCGCGGTGCTGATGTTTGTGGGATTTAACCTGACATTCTTCCCGCAATACATCCTTGGTTATGAGGGGATGCCGCGGCGGTATCACCAATATCTGCCGCAATTCCAGGATCTGAATATCCTTTCTTCGATAGGCGCCTGCGTTCTTGCCATTTCTTATTTGATGCCGCTGTTCTACCTTGGCCATTCGCTTTTTCGCGGCGAAGCTGCCGGGCCGAATCCGTGGCAAGCAACCGGGCTTGAGTGGACTACCTCTTCACCGCCGCCCGAGCACAATTTTCATGAAACGCCCGTGGTCACCCACGGTCCCTACGAGTATTGCGACTGATGAACGCTTCCGTGCCCGACGCCGCGGTACAGCAGCAGTTCGACGACGCGCCCCAGCAGAAGGACGCCGCTGTGCTGGGCATGTGGGCCTTCATCGCCACGGAGGTGCTGTTCTTCGGTGTGCTGTTTGCAGCGTACGTAGTCTGCCGCTTCCGTTTTCCCTTGGCATTCGTCGCCGGTAGTGCGCGCCTGGATTTCCCAATGGGCACGGCGGAAACGGCGATATTGCTGACCAGTGGCTGCCTCTCGGCCATTGCGTTACGACAGATACAACTGGATAAAGCACGCCAGAGTGCGGTGCTGCTGCTCGTGACCGCGTTGCTCGGCATCGCCTTCCTCGTCTTGCATGGCATGGAGTATCACGACGAATTCAAGGAAGGCCTTATCCCAGGCATCCGCTATCTGGAGAACGGGCCAGGCGCACACGAGATGGAACTTTTTTTCAGCCTGTATTACGTGACCACGGGTTTTCACAGCTTGCACGTATTGATCGGCGTGGTGCTGCTGCTGATCATGGCGGCGCGTACGTGGCGCGGCACATTTGGCGCGCACTATCACACGCCGATCGAGATCACCGGCCTGTATTGGAGTCTTGTCGACATCGTGTGGATTTTCGCCTATCCGGCGTTCTATCTGGTGGGAGGCGCAGGATGAGGCAATACGACATTCCAACGCTGCGCTCCCAGCTCATGGTATGGGCTGGCTTGCTGATCCTGTTGGCCGCTTCGGCCAGCGTGTCACGGCTGGCGTTGGGCTGGTGGGTACTTGTCATCACCGCCACCGTGGCCATGGGGCAGGCGCTGCTGGTGCTGGTGGTGTTCATGCGGTTAAAGAGAGCCCATCCGGCATTGCGGATGATCGCCATGCTGGCCTTTGCGTGGCCGGTGTTGATGGTGGTCTTGACGCTTGGTGATTACCTTACGCGCTCGCTGTTGCACTCGCCCATGTAATGCATGCGCTCAATTGAGGCCTTTGCTGGGTACGAAGCTGGATACCGGATCGCTGGCCGGAAAAGTTTCCTCCAGACTGTGATCATAGTTGTCGCTCTCGTGCTGCTTGCGCCGTTCGCGTGCGCTCCTGCTTTCCGGCCTGGTCTCGCGTTTGTCGTTGGGGTGTGGCGAATCTTTGCGATCGTGGGATGACATAGGGTTACCTCGAGGTTGCGAACGCATGATCCCGCCCGGGTCGTGACACCTGTATGGAGAAGATGTAAATGTATTCGGAAGGCTGAACTATTCAGTCATCAGCATGATGGCGCCATGAGCAACGTTCTTGCCGATATTCACGCCGGTTCACGGTCTGGTAGCGCACAGTCGCCCCACCTTCCTGAGCAGGTGACCTCGTTATGGAAGAGCGCGAAACCACCAAGCCGCCTTACAACTCCGGTTATCCGGAGCCTCGTCCGGAAACGGCCAAGAAGCATCGCAAGGAACCCGACGAAGATTCCCCGCACGAGCCACAGAACGTTCCCAGCAAGAAACCGTATCCTTCATCGGGTTGAGCTGTGCAGATCGAGACTTTTCTCTTCGAGAAGAACGGTTGGATGCCCAACAATCCACGCTTTCCCGCGTTGCTCTACAAGAGCGTGCTGACGCAGGAACAGAGCGCCAATCCCAGGGATATGGAAGACCTGTTCGCTCGCAATGGATGGCAGCCACGCTGGCGTGATGGCGTATACGGTTATCACCACTATCACACCACGGCGCATGAAGCCTTGGGATTTGTAGGTGGCCCGGCGCGCCTGATGCTGGGTGGCCCGCACGGGAGGGAGGTGGATGTGGAGCCGGGAGATGTGCTGGTGCTTCCTGCCGGCGTTGGACATTGCACCGTGAGAACCGACAAACGTTTCCTTGCGATCGGTGCTTATCCGCCGGGGCAGGATTGGGATCTGTGCAAGACGATGGCCGATGTCGCCGCGCTCGAGCGCATTCGCCATTTACCAGCGCCGCCGTCCGATCCGGTGGAGGGCAGCGAAGGCCTTCTGTTGGATTTGTGGCAATAAGTCGTGAACACCCCTGTGCTTGAGCCTATGCAGCATGTTTAACGGTGAGTTGTAGATTCGTAGACCTCATGTCCACTGGTGTTGCCACTAGCATCGCGCTTGGCTTGGAGCAGGCGAAGATGGTGCACGTCATGAGCGAAGACAATTTTTCCACATCGCGCAGACGGCTGATGCAGGGTGCCTCCTTGGGCGTGGCTACCGCCATGATGGGTTCCGCCTGGGGTGCTCAGCCCGAGGATGGTCTTGGTGCGAGCCAGCGGGCTGCTCCGTTGCGGGATCCGCGCGAAGGCTTTCCGCATCCGCCGTTCCAGGAGCAATCTCAACCATGGCCGGGGCTGGCTGGAAAGATGACACCGCAGCCGGATCATGGTGAAGCCAGTTATCGCGGCAGTGGCAAATTGCTTGGGCGCAGGGCGCTGGTCACGGGTGGCGACTCCGGTATCGGTCGCGCGGCGGCGATCGCGTTCGCGCGCGAAGGTGCGGATGTGGCAATTTCCTATCTGCCCGTCGAAGAGTCGGACGCGAAAGAAGTCATCGATCTGATCCAAAAAACGGGCCGCAAAGCCCTCGCGCTGCCGGGCGATATTCGCAACGAGGCGTTTTGCCAGAACATGGTGGCACGCGTGATAGCCACGTTCGGCGGTATCGATCTGTTGGTGAACAACGCCGGTCGGCAACACAGTTTCGGGTCGATACTGGAAATACCTACCGATTATTTCGATTGGACACTTAAAACCAATCTCTATGCGATGTTCTGGATCACCAAGGCCGCGGTTGCGCATATGCCCCCCGGTTCGGCGATCGTCAATACCGCATCGGTGAACGCCTATGATCCCTCGGAAAATCTGCTGGATTATTCCTTGACGAAGGGTGCCATCGTGACGTTTACCAAGGGGCTGGCCAAACAGATGATCAAGCGTGGCATCCGCGTCAATGGCGTAGCACCGGGGCCGTTCTGGACGCCGTTGCAGGTGAGTGGCGGCCAGACCGAGAAAAATCTGCATGAATTCGGGCAAACCACGCCGATGGGCCGGCCCGGCCAACCGGCGGAAATCGCGCATGTGTACGTGCAGCTCGCGGCTGCTGAGTCCAGTTACGTAACCGGCCAGATCTATGGTGAAAGCGGCGGAAGGGGGCAGCCATGAGAGGTGCGTCGGCACGATGCCGCGCATGCTTGTGTTTGCCGATGCTTTGTTTCGTCATCGTGCCCGCGGTGGCGACGGCGACGAAGACGGTGCACGCACAGCGCCGCGCACTCGACGCACGCGAGCAGGCCTTTGTGGCGCAGGCGACATCGGACGATGCCATGCAAATTGCCTTGGGCAAACTGGCGATGACTCGTTCAGCCAATCCGCGTCTGCGTGCCCTGGCCAGCCGGATCGTCAGCGACCACGCGGCACTCAACCTGCAGTTCGCGAAGCTTGCCAGCAGCAGTGGGCATGCGCATGGCCTGTCTCCTCAAGCCATCAGTGCCATGAAGGCACATCTGGAATCCTTGCATGGCGAGGCATTCGACCAGGCGTTTACCGGGATGATGGTGTGGGAACACCGCAAGGTCATTGCCGCCTACGAGGTGGCGGCCAAGACGTCCGCCGATCCAACGTTGCGGACGATCGCTATGCGGGGCATTCCTGTCTTGCAGGGGCATCTTGATGCGGTGCGTGCGCTGATGGCGCAAAGCAGCTCTGCCGAACAACGGCAAGAGAACGAATAGCAGGGCGTCAGGCTTTGGCGCTACCGCAAGCTAATGCTTGGATGCCTGCTGGGAAGGGTTGCGCGCCTTCTTGTGTGAGGCGTCCTTTTTCTTGCTCTCGCCATGGACACCGCCACGACGCTGAACATCTGCATCCATCGACGCGACGCGTTCCTGTTCGAGTAGTTCGCCTTTGCGCTTGCGCATGGCGATGGTGGCGTTGCGAATGTTCATGATGTTCCACGATCGGGCAAGTAATGCGGCAGACCTTCGCAGAGGATGCTTGAAAAGGATGCAGATGCCGCGTCAACGGTTTTCTTCACGAAGGCCGGCGGCATTGGAGCGTTAAAGCGCCGCCGCCGGATGCGCTATAAAGGATGACGGCCGCATATGTCAGTTCGATGAAGCGGCACGTAGCGTATTTTTAATGATGCGCGGTCGTGCGTGATGTGGGCTTGCTTGCCAAGCAGGGCAGTCCAGTCAAACGGCGGCCTAACCGGAGGGCGAGTATCGTGAGTTTATTTTCATGAATAAGGCGAGCAACGCGTTTAAGTCCAGAATAGAACTGCGCAGCATGATATGTCGGATTGATGCAACTATTGCTCGGCTGCACGCCAAGAACCAAGTAGAGGCCGATTTCTTTTATGCCACGGAATGAACCGCCCCGGCTTCATCGTAGGCTCCCAATCTTGAGAAGATGGAGCCATGACAAAGCAAACGTATTCCAAGGAAGTTCGCGAACGAGCGGTGCGCATGGTGCGCGAGCATCAACCTGATCATCCGTCGGAGTGGGCGACGATCCAGTCGGTGGCCGCCAAGCTCGGTTGCACGCCGCAGACGCTGCACAACTGGGTGCGCAAGGCACAGGTTAACGCCGGACAACGCGAAGGCCTGACCACGAGCGACCGTGATCGCATGAAGGCATTGGAGCGCGAGGTCCGCGAGCTGCGCCAGGCCAACGAGATTCTGCGCAAGGCGTCCGCGTATTTTGCCCAGGCGGAGCTCGACCGCCGGTCCAAACCATGATCGCCTTCATTCACCGACGACGTCGAGCACAAGGCGAAGGTCGATTACACGCAGCAGGAATGGCCGCTGAGGGAGTGGATTTTTCCGAAATGACAATCTAGTCGACGCGCGCTACAAGAACCAAATGGTTGGAATAGACGCATGACACTGAACTCCCAAAAAATGATCTGTGATGCAACAGAAATTCAGTCTTGAAGTTTGTCGATAATCGTGAGCGCGGCTCCTGTTCCACTTTTTGCTTCGTCGGGAAATTGTGAACCAAACCAAGCAAAGAAAGGGCGCAGTTCGATGATGCACGGCGTGATCGCTTCGGAGTGATCTCTCAACTGTTGGCGCTGAATGTCGAGCGGCATATTGTATGGATCGCCCAAAAATTGAACCGAGGCCTTAGCACCATTGGCTATAGTTGGAAAAGCGCCCAACACCATCGCCAACGGACCACTAACTTTGGATGGCAGAATGGAAATTCTTTCTATCGACATTCCTTCCGCTATTGCCACACAATTTCCGAGGCATCCGGAGATTAAACCCACGTTCATCACGTATGGTTTTGAGTCGTCAAATTCTGCCAAGGTATCTAGGTTGATCTTCGCCATGTGGGCTTCTTTCAGCAAGCGAAGCAAATCAGCGTAGAGGTATCTGGCAGCAGTTCGCGCAAGCTCGTTACGCTCTCGATTTCGAAGACGACGTTCACGGCCGGATACCCACACCGCTGCAAACGCCGCTGCAAACGCCCCTATGCCGGACACCCATGCGCCTTGATCCGCTGCGGTAAGCGACAGCCACCAATGAATGGACGGCCAAGAGTGACCTATTGGTTCCGCAACCGCGCAAATCGGTTCAAGCCTCATGCGTATCCTCTACCCGCTTTATAGTGCTAGTTGGTGATGGCGACTCGGGCCGACCGCAAATTGTCGCGTTCCGGCGATTGAGGCGACGATACGATTATCCATTCGGCGCACCCTGCGGGTAACATCGCGGTCGTACGGATGAATTATTGCTCTAACCGCGGTTCCGCTGCATCGCAAGTTCTAGAACAGACTCTTCTGTAAGGCCATGGCCTCCAATGACGGAGAACGTGTGCTCGACCGGGTCGCTGTATAGCGCGTGCCAGCCCGGCGGATCGCGATCATTCGTCGTGCCGAACACAGCCTTGGGCGTTTCGTAAGTCCGCTGCGCATCCATCGCGGCATTGCGCAGTTCGTACAAGAGGCCGATGCCTCGGTGCACAATGGAGTCGAGTTCGGGAAAACGAATCAAGCGCGAATGGTCGTGGCGACCGCGTACATAGACGCCTTCGCTCGGTGAGACCACGTAGTCCGAATGGGCAATCGCGTTGCGCAAATCGTTGTCAAATGCATCACGGAAGACTTCCGCCAAATTGTTAAGCCCAAGATCCGTTGCGGCGCTTTCCAATGCACTCATGACCTTATTCGCGTTGGGGCCCACGTTCTGGCCCGTGGCCTTATCTTGGCGCACCCAGCGATTGAACGGGTCGATGTTGTAGTGACCACCGGCAAGCACGCCCATAACTGCCATAGGGATGCACCACAATCCCGCCGACTCGGCGGTGTATAGGTAATAGCTGAAGGCGACACGTAACCGAATAGGCCGACCGCGAAACTGATCGAGCGCCATGAACTCATCGTAGTCCCGGAACGCGCGCTGGGACTCCATAGCCGAAGTGTAGGTATAAGGCTTGAACTCCCCCGACAAGGAAAGCACAAAGTTCAACTCGTCTTTGGCCCGTGTGCGCTCGAACAAGTCGTCGAACGCTGCACGCGCTTTGTCCAGGAACACTGCTTCTGAGGTCGATGGTTCCTCACTCATGGCTCTCCCCTCAAGTCATTCTGCCGCCCTGTTATCAAGGTCTCTCCTGCTGATCGGCACGAATATGATAATCATCCGCTGCGCTTGGCCTTCGGCTCGACGTTCCTACCGGCGATGAAGTTGCCCGTTTTCATGTCGATGAGCAGCTCACGCGAGTATCGGTAGTGCTGGGCTCACGCCGCGTTCGACAGTGCCTCAGTTCCACTAGGGAGACCATCCAAGTACGTGCTGAATGTCTGCTTGTCCGCTTTCGACGAGAGGAATGAGTGAAGTTGCTGAAGGTTGCTCTTTGTCAAAAGTCGACGACCAGCAGCGACAGCCTCCTCAGCACGAGCCAAGGCTGGATCCACCTCCTCGATCCATTTGGCGAGATCGCGTAACACCTTGTTCTTAAGCGCGTCTACGTCGACACCCTTGATAACGGTTAAGTTTTCCATGCCGGTGATCAGCAACTTGCGAAGATCGTTCTCGGGATACAGCACAGAGATACCATCGAGACGACCGACTACTTCTTCGACGTATTCCTGGTTTTTCGGCGGTGTGCCTTGCGCACGCATTCGGTCGCGTTCTTCCTGTGTGGCTGGTCTGGTCGTGATGAGTGTCCCATCGCGGCGGCGAACCAATCCTCCGACGATGGCAACAATTCGCGAAGGCAACCCTTTAAATGAATCGACCAAAGGGGATGCATGTTTGCGAATCCACTTGCCGCCGGAGGTGGCATCAAGCAGCAACTCGATGCGCGCCTCAATCTCGGGGATCCTGTGCTGGAATGCGATCAGTGCTTCACGGCGTTCCTTATTGCGCACATCTGCTTTGAAGACTCTTTCCATATTGGTGAACGCGACGTCAAAATATTTTTTGCCACAGTCTTTGCCGATATTGGTTTCGTGGCCGTCGCTGGTGGCGACCAAGTACCCCTTGCCGTGACGCGTGCGGCAACTGGAGAGCCCGCATTGCAGGTACGTTGATAGGGAGTAACTGCCCAGTATTCGTTCCAGCTTGACGGACTTCGGGTCTACATCGACCTTAAAGCCTGGACGGGTCAGTACATCGTCCCACGACTCCAGGCGAACCAGACCTTTGTCTGTGTTGAGTGTGATCATTCGTCGCTCCCCGTAGGCCGGCTGAGCCTAGCATTGGTGGACTGATCAACGAATAGAAGCAATACGAGGGAACTATGCGTGCGTGGCTGTCGCGAATGACATCAACATGGGAGTTTTTTGCGATGCCGTGGGCAATTTGTTCTCGCGCGCGGAGAACTGATCGCGCAGCAGACTCATAAACAAAAAAACCGCCCCGTGAGGGCGGTTTTCCATATTCCTTCCATACTCACGCTTTTGCTGGCCTCTGCACCAAGCGCATGTATTTGATTTTGTTGGTGGGCGGTACAAGGATCGAACTTGTGACACCTGCCGTGTGAAGGCAGTGCTCTACCGCTGAGCTAACCGCCCGCCGGGAACGGGCAACTATACGGAGCGAGGGGTAAAACGTCAACCATCGACCGCGCGGGCGCGTTGTTTTCGTGGGTTAAAGCCGCTGGCCGGCTAAAATACCCCGTTCCCTTTTGCCAAGCGGCCACCCCATGCATTTCGCTCTTTCGCACATTCTGCAGTCCCTGCAGCACTTCCATATTACGCCGTGGAAGGCCGTCGGCTTCTTGGGCACGTTGATGTTCACCGGCCGCTGGTTCGTACAGCTTTACTTCACCCGCAAATACAAGCGCGTGGTGATGCCGCTGTCGTTCTGGTGGATGTCAGTGACGGGGAGTGCCTTGCTGCTGGCGTATTTCGTGTTCGGCAAGAACGACTCGGTGGGCATTCTTTCCAACTTCTTCCCGGTGTTCGTATCGGTGTACAACCTGGTGATGCACTTGCGGCAACACGGCAGGGATGAGGTTGGGAAGGAGGCGTAGACGTAAAGGTCTCTGCCTGGATACACACTTTTTTGTGGAAGACATCATTTCGCCCTGATGTCATTCCGGCCTTCGCCGGAATGACGATGAGGCAGGGCGGAAGGGGAGCAAGAGAGACGGGGAGGTACGGCGCTCCGGCTCGCTATTCCGGATCGTAATCAAGATTGGGAGCAAGCCATCGTTCTGCTTCCTGGCGCGTCCAACCTTTGCGTTTGGCGTAATCCTCCACCTGTTCGCGCGTGATACGCCCCACCACGAAATACTGGCTTGCCGGATGCGAGAAATACCAGCCGGAAACGGCGGCCGTGGGGTACATCGCAAAACCGTCCGTCAATTCAATGCCTGCGTTGCGTGTGGCGTCGAGCAATTGGAACAGCGTGGCCTTCTCGGTATGGTCTGGACAGGCCGGATAGCCGGGAGCGGGGCGAACACCGCAATATTTCTCGCCAATGAGCGCTTCGTTATCGAGTGCCTCATCCGGTTGATAGCCCCACACTTCGCGACGCACACGTTCATGCATACGCTCGGCGAACGCCTCGGCCAAGCGATCGGCGAGTGCCTTGAGCAGGATGGCGGAATAATCGTCGTGCTGTGCTTCGAAGCGTGCGATGTGCGTCTCGATGCCGATGCCGGCAGTGACCGCGAAGCCGCCAATCCAGTCCTGCTTGCCGGCGTCTTTCGGTGCGATGAAATCGGAGAGGCAGAGGTCGGGTCGCTCGATGGGTTTTTCGGCCTGCTGGCGTAGATGATGGAGCTTCACAACCTGCTTGGAGTCGGGAACCTGCAGTTCGATATCGTCGCCAACGCTGCATGCGGGCCAGAAGCCGATGACGGCACGCGCGGTCAGCCAGCGCTCGGCAATCATGGTGTCGAGCATCGCCTGCGCATCGGCGAACAGCTCCGTAGCCTGCTTGCCGACGATCTCATCCTTAAGAATGGCCGGATAACGGCCAGCGAGTTCCCATGCCTGGAAGAAGGGCGTCCAGTCGATATACGTGCGCAGCTCGGCCAGGTCGTATTGGTCGAACACGCTGATACCGGGCTTGTTCGGTTGCGGCGGACTGTAGTTGGCCCAGTCACAGGTAAAGCGCTGCTTGCGGGCATGCTCCAGCGGCACTAGCGGTTTGGCGGAGCCGCGCTGCTTGTGCCGCTCGCGGATATCGGCATATTCAGCACGAATCTTGGCCATGAAGTTGTCGACCAGTTCTTTGCTGACCAGCGACTGCGCCACACCCACCGCGCGCGAAGCATCCTTCACCCATACCGTGGGCGACTTGTAGTGCGGTTCGATCTTCAGTGCCGTATGCGCGCGCGACGTGGTGGCGCCGCCGATCAGCAGAGGGATATGAAAATCCTGGCGCTGCATTTCGCGCGCTACCTGGCTCATCTCTTCCAATGAGGGGGTGATCAGGCCGGAGAGGCCGATCAGGTCGGCCTTGAGCTCGCGTGCGGTATCCAGAATCTTCTGGGCCGGCACCATGACGCCCAGATCAACCACCTCGAAGTTGTTGCAGCGGAGCACCACGCCAACGATGTTCTTGCCGATGTCGTGCACATCGCCTTTGACCGTGGCCATGACGATGGTGCCGTTGTTTTTGCCGGCATCGCCCGTGCGCAATTTTTCCGCTTCGATGTAAGGCAGCAGATAAGCCACGGCCTTCTTCATCACGCGCGCCGATTTCACCACTTGTGGCAGGAACATTTTGCCGGCACCGAACAGATCGCCGACGATGTTCATGCCGTCCATCAACGGACCTTCGATTACGTCCAGCGGACGCGTGGCCTGCTGGCGGGCTTCTTCGGTGTCCTCATCGACAAACTGATCGATGCCATGCACCAGCGCATGGGCCATGCGTTCACGCACAGGCTTGTCGCGCCATGCTAGGTTTTCTGTGACTGCTTCGCCTTTCTTGGTTCGGTAGCGGTCGGCGATTTCCAGAAGGCGTTCGGTCGCATCCGGACGACGGTTAAGCACCACGTCCTCCACGCGCTCACGCAATTGCTCGGGGACATCATCGTAGATTGTCAGCGCGCCAGCGTTGACGATGCCCATGTCCATGCCAGCCTTGATGGCGTGGTAGAGAAACACGGAGTGGATCGCTTCGCGCACGGTATTGTTGCCGCGGAACGAGAACGAGACGTTGGATACACCGCCGGAAATATGGCTTAGCGGAAAGCGCTTTTTAAGCTCGCGGGTGGCGTCGATGAAATCCACCGCGTAATTATTGTGTTCCTCGATGCCGGTCGCGATGGCGAAGATATTCGGGTCGAAGATGATGTCTTCGGGCGGAAAGTCCAGCTTCTCGGTGAGCAACTGGTAGGCGCGCGAACAGATCTCCACCTTGCGCGCGCAAGTGTCGGCTTGCCCTTGTTCGTCGAACGCCATCACCACCACGGCGGCGCCGTATTCGAGCACCTTGCGTGCATGCTCCAGAAAGAGCTCCTCGCCTTCCTTCATGGAAATGGAGTTGACGACGCCTTTGCCCTGCAGGCAACGCAGGCCGGCTTCGATCACGCTCCACTTGGATGAGTCGACCATCACCGGAACGCGCGCGATGTCCGGTTCGGCGGCGATCAGATTCAGGAAGCGCGTCATGGCCGCTTCCGAATCAATCAAGCCCTCGTCCATGTTCACGTCGATGATTTGCGCACCGTTTGCCACTTGCTGGCGCGCAACATCGACCGCTTCTTCGTAGCGGTCTTCTTTGATGAGCTTCTTAAATTGCGCCGAACCGGTGACGTTCGTGCGCTCGCCAACATTGACGAACAGCAGGTCAGGCGTGATGACCAGGGGTTCGAGGCCGGAGAGGCGGGTGTAGCGGAAATTATTCATCAGCGGTGAGTGCATGTGTTCCCGCTTCCCGGGGGGAAGAGGGTAGGTGAGGGCCATTTTTTAACCGAGGCATTCCTTCGCCCCGCAGGAGGAGAGCGATCGCCTCATGTGGCGCGAGAGATACGCTCATGCTGCTTCTTGTTCTTCCGATGGCAGCTGGCGTGGCGCATGTCGGCCTGCGGCTTCGGCGATCGCCTTGATATGCGCCGGCGTCGTGCCGCAGCAACCGCCGACCATATTGAGCAGGCCATCGCGCGCAAAGCCATCGATCACTGCCGCCATCTGTGCCGGCGTTTCGTCGTATTCGCCGAAAGCGTTAGGAAGCCCTGCATTCGGGTGGGTGCTTACGTAGCTTTCGGCGATGTTGGCGAGCGTTTGTATATGTGGGCGCAGGTCGGCGGCACCGAGCGCGCAATTCAAGCCCACCGAAAGCGGTCGAATATGCTTGACCGAGTAATAGAACGCCTCGGCCGTCTGCCCCGATAGCGTGCGGCCGGAACGATCGGTAATGGTGCCGGAAATCATCACCGGCACGCGGCTGCCACGTGCGCGGAAAAGCTCGCTCAGCGCGAACAACGCGGCTTTCGCGTTCAGCGTGTCGAAGATGGTTTCGACCATGATGATGTCCGCGTTGCCATCGAGCAGACCGCTGGTCGATTCGGTGTAATTGTCGACCAGCTCCTCGAACGTGACGTTGCGAAAGCCGGGGTCGTTGACGTCCGGCGAAAGCGACGCCGTGCGGCTGGTGGGGCCCAGGACGCCAATCGTGAAACGCGGTTTTGCCGGATTTTTCGCGGTGTACGCATCGCAGGCAGCGCGTGCGAGCTTCGCGCCTTCGCGATTCAACTCGTAGGCGAGGTGTTGGAGATGGTAATCGGCCTGACTGATGCGCGTGGAGTTGAAGGTGTTGGTTTCGATCAGATCCGCGCCGGCTTCGAGATACGCCTCGTGCACACCACGGATGATTTCCGGCTTGGTCAGCGTGAGCAGATCATTGTTGCCTTTCAGGTCACAAGCGCCAGGATGATCATGTGCATGCGCGTGCCGACTGTCGCGACCTTCCGCGAAGCGATCGCCGCGAAATCCGGTTTCATCCAGTTGATGGCCTTGCAGCATGGTGCCCATGCCGCCGTCGAGAATCAGGATACGTTCGCGCAGCGCCGCTTCCAGTGCGGCGACGCGGTCGGGATGACGCCAGGGAAGGATGCTCATGGGGGTACTCCTTACGGTTTGCGCGCGAGCAGGCTGATGACTTCGAAATGGGGCGCCTTGCGCTCGCGGCTCAGGCGGTTGCAGCTGAGCACGTTGAGTTTGGCCTGCGCGGCGAGTTTGCGTAGATCGCTTTCGGTAAAGCCGAGATTGCGATGGTCGAACGGCTCGACCACGGCGCGATGGTCGTGCTTGTCCAGTGTCACGGCCAACAACTTGCCGCCCGGGCGCAGCACGCGCGCGGCTTCGGCGATTGCCTTCAGGGGTTGCTCCGAATAAGTGAGTGCATGCAGCATCAGCACGAGATCGAAGCGTTCGGCGTCGAGTGGCAACGCATGCATGTTGCCGAAACGCACTTGGACATTGGTGAACGATGCCAGTCGCTTTGCTGCAGCTTCCACGACACGCTCGCTGGAATCTACGCAGACGATCGAGTGTGCGTGCGGGGCCAATAATTCCGCAGTAACGCCGTCCCCGGAAGCAATGTCCAACACATCGCCGGTTTCCAGCAATTGCAGCAGCGCGCGCGTGAGTGTTTCCCAGGTGCGGCCAGGTGAATAATGGCGCTCCATGTCGCCAGCCACGGTATCGGCCCAGTTTTGTTCACTGGCGCGCTGCGCCAAAACGGTGGGCAAGCGCGCGGCGTCTTCGCGCAGCAAGGCATCGTCGATACTGTCGCGCAATGAGCGAATCAGCGCGTGCTGGCGTTCGTCCCCCTCGCTGTTGGCACGGTAATAGGCCGAGACACCGGCGCGCCGGTCGCGTACCAGTTCGGCCTCCTTGAGCTTGGCCAGATGCGTGGACACCCGTGGCTGGGCCAGATGCAGCACAGCGGCCAGCTCGGCCACGGTCAATTCCTCCCGCTCAAGCAGAGCCAGCAGCCGCACCCGCGTGGGGTCGGCCAGCAGGCGCAATACGCTGGACGCGGTGACTAAGTCCATCCTGCATCCTTATATCGCGATAAAGAGATGTTAAGGGTAGGGCTGTTGACCCGGAGCGTCAAGGACCACCGTTTAGGGGTTCATGGGACAACGCGTGCCCGGTGGTATTGATGTGTCTGATTGAGCCGGTCAAGCCATGTGCCGCACGTCGCACACATAATGCGGGGGGCGCGTCGGTTATTTGACTAAGTGATGCCCCGTAGGCGGGAGACATCCAGCGCTCTTTATAGGGTGGCAGCTGATTCTCGTACGAGGCCAGGTTGCTCGGCGAAGAAGTCCTTGAAGCGAGTCAGAGCTGCGTTGTCACGAAAGCTATAGGTTTTTAGTAGCCATCGTTCGAGTGCGCCAACCGGATCGTTGATCTCGATCAGCTCGCGATTGTGGAGTGCATCCTGGTTAGCGAATGAGAACAGATCCCCAGTGCGGATTTGTACACGCTCCTTGTTCGCCTTCACGATTGCATCTTTCAATGACAGGAGTGCATCAATTGCGCATGTCGGCGCACTTGGCGCATAGGTGGTGCGCGTGCCGTAGTAGCGGAAACTATGCTCGTTCTCGATGATCACATGCCGATCTGAAACGATTTGACCACTATTCGAGTCTCGCGAGTATTCGTCGTACGGCGTGATGAAATGCGGTTGACGGAGCACTTCCTGATGCTTCTCGCTGATGTGCTCAAGCAGCGTACGGCCATCCAGGAATCCAGTATAGATCAGGTTTTCATTGCTGCATCGCATGCCTAGCAGGCTCAGGTAATCGG
Organism: Dyella monticola; assembly: GCF_003363155.1. Taxonomy (GTDB): domain Bacteria; phylum Pseudomonadota; class Gammaproteobacteria; order Xanthomonadales; family Rhodanobacteraceae; genus Dyella_B; species Dyella_B monticola. The sequence goes on from NZ_QRBE01000007.1 coordinate 101,616, forward strand.
CACGCACGGAATGCGCAGTACGGTCATTGTGAAAGAATAATTCCCCATCGGTTTTCTGGGTCTGGGTTTGGCTGTATTTTTTATGCGCATAGACGTCATGGAAGAAATCGCCATTGTTGCGCGTCTCGTACGCGAGGAGAGGGCTGTCAGTCAACTGTGCAAACAGTTCCAATAACGATTCACCGATGAAGGATTTCTTCTTCCTATATTTATCCTGGATGGGGTCTCTATGGTCGAATAAAGGAATATGCTCATCGAGTGGTGCGTTGCGGAGGAGGTGTGCGTAATGCTTCCGGACGTTGCGGTCGTCACTGGCGGTCAACGCGTTCACCAGGCGCTTCGGCGTGAAGACGCTGATGATTGCGACGCTTGTTTGTATGTTTAGCGCCATGCTTGTTCTTGGTTACAGCGAGAGACTCGCTTATCTTGGAGTCGATTATTTCGTAACAGGTCTGATTGGTATCAGCCTTTTGGGGCTCGGTTCCGGCGGCGTGCGTCCGGCGACGATGGCGAATCTCGATTTGTCCTCGCTCGACATACTAGGGCGGGTGTCACTATTTGCCCGCATGGAGCGGAACTTTGGAATCATTAACGGCGTTTTGCTCGCGATCGGCGCTTATCTGCTTGCCAATAACGGTTTCCAAACTCTGATGTTGTGGCTGAGTTGGTTATATCTGTTCGCGCTAGGGGCGCTGTTTTACGTTAGCCGGACTGTTCGAACCAAAGATGCGTAGTGATGGGTTGGTACGAGGGCTGATGTAGCGGATACCTGGTGGCGAGCGTTGGTATTGCCGGACAGCAGGTTCTGTGCGCTGGGGACGATGGTAAATTCGCCTTCAATCCTTATATCGCGATAGAGAGATGTTGCTGATTAGGGTCGGAACGCGGCGTTGTATGGCCAGACCGGGCTTCATGCTGCACTCGCACAGGGCCTCTAGTCTGGGCCGGCTAAAATAGGTGGTTTCTCCATCCCCCTTTCCCCGGAGCCGCTCATGGATTTCCGTTTCACCGAAGACCAGTTGTCCATCCAGGCCATCGCCCGCGATTTTGCGCAAAAGCGCATCGTGCCGGTGGCCGCCGAACTCGATGCCAAGGGCGAGTTCCCGCTGGACAACATCCGCGAGATGGGTCAGCTCGGCCTGATGGGCATTGAAGTGCCGCACGAATATGGCGGTGCTGGCATGGATCCGATCGGCTACGTGCTGGCGATGATCGAGATCGCGGCGGCGGATGCGGCTACTTCCACCATCATGTCGGTCAACAATTCGCTGTTCTGCAATGGCATCCTCAAGCACGGCACGGAAGAGCAGAAGCAGAAGTACGTGCGTGCGATCGCGCAGGGCGATGCGATTGCTGCTTATGCGTTGACCGAGCCGCAATCGGGGTCGGATGCCTCGGCGATGCACACGCGTGCGTCGAAGAATGCCGACGGCGATTGGGTGATCAACGGCAAGAAGAGCTGGATTACCTCGGGTCCGGTGGCGCGCTACATCGTGCTGTTTGCGATCACCACGCCTGGCATCGGTGCCAAAGGTGTTTCGGCCTTCGTCATCGACACGCAGCGCCCTGGCTTCCATGCGGGCAAGACCGAGCCCAAGCTCGGCATTCGCGCGTCGGCCACGTGCGAAATCGAACTCAACGATTACGTGTGCCCGAAGGACGATCTGCTCGGTGCAGAGGGCAAAGGTTTTTCGATTGCGATGGGCGTGCTGGACGCCGGCCGCATCGGCATCGCTTCGCAGGCGGTGGGTATTGCGCGCGCCGCGTACGAAGCTACCCTGCAGTGGTCGCGCGATCGCAAGGCGTTCGGCCAGCCCATCGGTACGTTCCAGATGACGCAGGCCAAGATTGCCGACATGAAGTGCAAGCTCGATGCAGCCACGCTGCTTACGTTGCGCGCAGCATGGGCCAAGGGTGAAGCGGAAAAGAACGGCGGACGTTTCGGCACCGAAGCGTCGGTTGCCAAGCTGGTGGCCTCCGAGGCGGCCATGTGGATTTCGCATCAAGCGGTGCAGATCCACGGCGGCATGGGCTATTCCAAGGAGATGCCCCTGGAGCGTTACTTCCGCGATGCGAAGATCACTGAGATCTACGAAGGCACCAGCGAGATTCAGCGATTGGTGATTGCGCGTGCGGAAACGGGTTTGCGCTGATCGCGTGGTCGAGGCGCAGAGCCGCGGCTAATAAATCGAAATGCTGCCGTGTCGCCATCCAGGTCTCCGCCGGAATGACGACATGGCGTATGCAAACATCGCACGCTAGCGTCTTGCAAAAAAAAGCCCCGGCCAAAACGGCCGGGGCTTTTTCGTTGTTGCTTTCGGTGCTTGCTTCAACTTCCTACCCGCATGCGGATAGGAAGCGAGAGACTGTTAATGCTCGTGACGCGCGAGCTTGTGCGTCTCTTCATCCAGCTTGTCACCCAACATACGACGCACGCTGACGTAGAACACCGGAATCAGCAGTAGGCCGAGGAAGGTGGCGAACACCATGCCGCCGATCACGCCGGTACCGATTTCGTGGCGCGAGTTGGCGCCAGCGCCGCTGGAGGTCACGAGCGGTAGCACACCAAGGATGAAGGCGAGGGAGGTCATCAAGATCGGGCGCAGTCGCTGGCGAGCGGCTGTGAGCACGGCGTTGAACAGCGTCTGACCTTCGGCTTGCTGTTCGACCGCGAATTCCACGATCAGGATCGCGTTCTTCGCGGCAAGGCCGATCACGGTCACCAGGCCGATCTTGAAGTACATGTCGTTCGGGAAGCCACGCAACATCGATGCGGTAACCATGCCCAACAACCCCAGGGGTACCACCAGCAACACAGCCACCGGAATCGACCAGCTTTCATACAGCGCCGACAAGCACAGGAACACGATCACGATCGACAGGATCATCAACAGCGTGGCCGAGTTACCCGCGAGCAATTCCTGATACGACTGGCCGGTCCAATCCGCACCGAAGCCCTTGGGTAGATCGGTATCGACGATGTTCTGCAGCGTTGCCATCGCCTGGCCAGTGGAATAACCCTTGTTTGCATCACCCACGATTTCCACGGCCGGGTAGCCGTTGTAGCGCGTGAGCGACGGCGCAGCCATGCTCCAGGTGGTGTGCACCACGCTGGATAGCGGGATCATGTTGTAAGGGCCATACGGCGAGCTGGTGCTGCTCGTGGACGACGTACTGGAGGACGTGCTGGTGCTCAGCGAACTGGGCGTAAAGATGTGGCTGAGCGAATCGGTATTCATGCGATACGGCGCATCCGCCTGCACCATCACACGCTTGACGCGGTCTTCGTAGATGAAGTTGTTGATGTACACCGGCGCCAGCATGAGCTGGATGGCGGTATACACATCGCTCACCGACAATCCCAGCGCCGATGCCTGCACGCGATCCACACTGAGGTTGTACTGCGGTGCGTCGGCCAGCAGATTCGGGCGCGTGCCGAACAGCGTGGGGCTCTTGGATGCCTTGCCCAGCAGAATGCCCATCGCTTGCCCGAGTTCGGCGCGCGATTGCCCGTTACGTGCCTGCAGGTACATGTCCAGGCCGCCGAACTGGCTGAGGCCGCGGATGGTCGGCAGGTTCACCACGAAGATCTGCGCATCGCGGATACCGTGCAGTACTCCGTTGGCCTGACGGATGAAGTCGTCCGCCGTGATCGAGCGATCGCTCCAATCCTTGAGCTTGATGAACACCATGCCGGCGTTCTCGCTTCGGCCGACGAAGCTGAAGCCGCTGATCTGGTACATGCCCACGTAGTCGTCTTTCAGCGGACTCTTGGCCAGTGTCTGGCGGATTTCCTCCATCACGTGCTGCGAACGCTCCAGCGTGGCGCCGGGCGGCAGGCTCACGATGCCCAGGGCAAAGCCCTGGTCTTCGTTGGGCACGAAGCCGGTGGGCAGCTTGGTGTAGAGAAAGCCAGCCAGCATGGCAATCAGCACGAACACGATCATCCAGCGTGGTGCGTGCCGGACAGCACCACCGACATGGCCTTGATAGGTGTGCGTGATCCGATCGAAGGCGCTGTTGAACCAGCGGTAGATAAAGTTCTTCTTCTCCTCATGCGTGGGCTTGAGGATGGTGGCGCACAACGCCGGCGTGAACGACAGCGCAAGGAACGCGGAGAAGCCCATCGATACGGCGATGGTCAGCGCGAACTGCTTGTAGATCACACCCGTGGCGCCCGGCTGCAGCGCAGAGGGGACGAACACCGCCGCCAGCACCACCGTAATCGCTACCACCGCGCCGGTAATCTGCGACATGGCCTTGCGCGTGGCCTCCTTCGGCGGGAGGTTTTCCTCGGTCATGATGCGTTCGACGTTCTCGATCACCACGATCGCATCGTCCACCACGATACCGATGGCCAGCACCATGCCAAACAGCGTGAGCTGATTGATGGTGAAGCCCATCGGCGCAAGACCGATGAACGTGCCCAGCAGCGCTACCGGAATCACCAGCGTCGGGATGATGGTGGCGCGGAAGTTCTGCAGGAAGATCAGCATCACAAAGAACACGAGGATGATGGCTTCTATCAGCGTGCGCACCACCTCCTCGATCGACACTTGCACGAACGGTGTGCTGTCGTACGGCGCGAACCAGGTGACGCCCTGCGGGAAGTCCTTCGCCAGTTCGTCCATTTTCGCGCGCACGGCTTCGGCCACCTGCAGCGCGTTCGCGCCCGGTAGCAACTGCACACCGAAACCGCCCACGGGCTGGCCGGTCCAGGTGGAAGTAAAGCCGTAGGTTTGCGGACCGAACTGGATGCGTGCGATGTCTTTCAGGCGCACCACCGTGCCGTTGGCATCGGCGCGCAGGATGATGTTGCCGAACTGTTCGGGCGTGGAGAACAGGCCTTCGGCCGATACCGTCGCCGTGAAGCCTTGTCCGCCGGTCGCCGGATCGGCACCGAGCGAACCGGCCGCGAACTGAACGTTCTGCGCGGAGATGGCGTTTTCCACGTCAGTGGCGGACAGGCCATAACCCTGCATCTTGTCCGGATTCAACCACACGCGCATGCCGTATTCGGAGCCCACCTGGAAGGTGTTGCCCACGCCCGGAATGCGGCCGATCTGATCGATCACCTGCGCGCCGACGATGTCGTTGAGGCGGTTGGTGTCGATCTCCGGATTTTTGGAGATCAGGCCTACGAACATCAGGAAGTCCGGGTTGGCCTTGGCCACCACCACGCCCTGTTGGGTCACCGCAGCCGGCAATTGAGGTTGCGCCAGCGAGACCTTGTTCTGCACCTGCACCTGGGCGATGTCCGGATTGGTACCGGTGGCAAAACTCAAGGTGATCGTGGCCGTGCCGTTCGAGTTGGACGCCGAACTGAAATACAGCAGGTTATCGACACCGGTGAGCTGTTGCTCGATCACCTTGGTGACCGTGTCTTCCATGGTCTGGGCGCTGGCGCCCGGGAAGGTGGCCGTGACCGTGACCTGCGGCGGCGCGATGTTGGGGTAGGACTCCACGCCCATGCCCAGCACCGAGATGATGCCGACCAGGGTGATCAGGATGGCGACCACCCACGCGAAGATGGGGCGGTCGATGAAAAAACTCGGCATCAGTGTTCTCCTTACTGACCAGCAGGGGCGGCGCCTTGGCCGGCCGGCGTCTGATCAGGCTTCCATGGGGTTGCCTTGGCGGGCGCGCCAGGCTTGGCGACCTGGATGCCGGAAACGATCACCTGATCGCCCGCTGCAAGGCCGCTGGTGACCACCCAGTCGTTACCGAGCAGGTTGTCCGCGCTTACGCGCTTCTGCTCGACATTGCCATCCTTGCCCACGACCAATGCGTAGGCCCCTGCGGGATCGCGCTGGATCGCGGCCTGTGGCATCAGGAACACCTTATTGAGCTCACCCATGTTGGCAGTAAGGGTGACGTACATGCCCGGCAGCAGACGGCGGTCGGGATTGGGAACCACTGCGCGCAGGTTGATCGCACCGGTGGTGGCGTTGACGGTGGTGTCGGAGAAGTCCAGCGTGCCGCTCTTGTCGTACTTGGCGCCGCTGGGCAGCGTGATCTGCACGGTGGTCTTGTTCTGCTCGGCCAGTTGCACATTGCCCTTGGCCTGCGCATGGCGCAGCGTGTCCAGGTCCGCCGCGCTCAGGGTGAAGTTCACATACAGCGGGTCGAGCTGATCCACCGTGGTCAGCAGGGTGGCGTTGGCGCCGCTGTCGGAGGTACTGCTGCCGACGACTGCGCCTTCGGTCACCTGCTGTTCGCCGGCGCGGCCGTCGATGGGGGAGGTGACGTTGGTGTAGCCCAGGTTGACCCGCGCGGTCTCAACGTTCGCCTGGGCCTGTTTCACCGCGGCCAGCGACGAACGCTCGGTGGCTTCGTCGGTATCCAGCTGCTGCTTGGAGATATAGCCCTTGGGCACGAGTTGGCGATCGCGGTCGGCGATCACGTGCGAGTTGGTGTAGGTGGCCTGGGCCGAAGCCAGCGCCGCCTCGGCATTGGTCAGGGCGGCCTTGTAGGGCGCCGGATCGATCTGGAACAGCAACTGCCCCTGCTTTACGTCCGTGCCTTCCGTATAGACACGCTTGAGCACCACGCCCGAGACACGGGCGCGCACGTCAGCGCTGCGAAAGGCGGACAGGCGGCCCACCAGATCCTTGTTAAGCGGCACATTCTGCGGCTGGGCGTCCACCACGCCTACCGTCGGCGGTGGCATCTTGGGCGGCGCTTGTTCCTTGCTGCAGGCGGCCAGTGCCAGCAGGCTCAGGCACAGCACCGGTGTGCGCATTGGCGTCGACTTCATGAGAACTCCATGACTTGCGTGATCGGGGTCGGGGATAGGCATGGCGCGTCGTTACCCGGCCATATCTGCCGGAAAAACGTACGTTCTATCGGATTGGGTTCAATTTTGCCTGTGTCGTTCGTCCCTGCCAGAACGGGACCGGATAAGGCTATACCGACCAGTTTACAATTTATTCGCGGTCCGAATCCAGCCTTTTAGACAGATGACTCACGGCACAGGCGGTCATGCCCGGGTCTATGAACAACGCATCCGCCACACGCCGCAGGACAGAGGGTTGCAAAGCCGCGCCTGCTGCCCGTTTCCTTGCAAGATGCCGCGGAGGATGGCGTTGCGAGGCGTCATTAGCTTGCGCGCAAACAAGGGTTCGGTGTGCACCAGAGTGTTATCGATAACTCTGACAAATACGTTGCACTGTTAATCGCAGATGACGCGCGTTGCTGCGCTGCCGATAGATTCAACGCATCGCCGGGCGTATCCTTTTAAGGCTTTCTGCTCCACACCCCATCATCTCCACTTCTTAAGTAGAAGCCATGAATGCGATCCGTGCGGCCAACGACATTTCTCTTGCATCTGTCGTGCTCGAAGAGTTGAAAAAAAGCGGTTATCCGACCAAGCGCCTTGATGAGGCGCAATTTTTTATCAGCGCCTTTTTTGCGCGCATTGCCAGCAGCGATGTCGACCTGCACGCGCCCGCCGAATGGGCGCATGTGATCGCAAACCTGATCGATTTCGCGCAGCAACGCCACGGCGGCCGCGCGCTGGTGCGCATCGGCAGCGCAGGGCAGGCCGCGCGCAGTGCGGTGGAAATCGTCACCGACGACATGCCGTTCCTGGTCGACACGGTCAGCATGATCGTGTCCGACTACTCGCCCATCCACGCCGTACTTCATCCGGTTGTGAAGATCACTCGCGATGTGAACGGGCAACTGCAGCGCATCGGCGACGAACACGGCGCGTCCGAATCGGTGATGCATTTCGAAGTGGACAGCATCCTGGACGAATCCATCCAGGCGAAGATCACCTCGCGCATCGAAGATGCACTGGAAGACGTGCGCGTGGCCGTGCGCGACTGGAATGTCATGCGCGAGAAAGCCAGATCCATCGCTGCGGACTTCCCTCATCGAAAATTGCCGTTGGATGCCGCATCGGTCAACGAAGCGGGCGAATTCCTGCGTTGGCTGGCGGATGACAACTTCACCTTCCTTGGCTACCGCGAATACGAAGTGGCCAAGGCCGATGGCGACGAAGTATTGCGCCCCATCGAAGAATCGGGCCTGGGCATCCTGCACAAGAGCGAGCGCTCGATCGCGCCACGTTCGTTGCGTTCGATGGTGGCGCACGATCTGCCGCAGTCCGGTGCGTACGACGCCATCATCCTCACCAAGACCAATGCGCGTTCGCACGTGCATCGTCCGGGCAACATGGACTACGTGGGCGTGCTGAAATTTGACGCCGACGGCAAGCCGATTTCCGAGCAGCGTTTCCTGGGGCTGTTTACGTCCAATGCCTACATGATGCGCCCGCAGGAAGTGCCGCTGGTGCGTCAGCGCGTGGAAGCGGTCCTGGCGCGCTCGGGGCTGAAGCGCGATGCGTATTCGGGCAAGGCGTTGCGTCATATCCTGGAAACGCTGCCGCCGGAAGAGCTTTTCCAGAGCACCGAGGACGAACTGTTCGCCACGGCCACCGGCATCCTGGAGTTGCAGCAGCGTGCTCGCACGCACATGTTCGTGCGCCGCGATCGCTACGGCCGTTTCTTCACCTGCCTGGTGTTTGTGCCGCGCGAGCGCTTCAATACCACTGTGCGCGAACGCATCGAAAACATGTTGCGCGAAGCGTTCCACGGCGAAAGCGTGGATTCCAATGTGTTGATGGGCGAATCGGCGCTGGCACGGTTGCACGTTACGGTGCGCCCGCATCTGGGTGATCACCCCAAGGTCAACATCCAGGATCTCGAAGCCCGTCTGCAGGTCATCGTGCGCAATTGGTACGACGGTCTGCGCGAGAGCCTGGTCGCTCACGCCGGTGCGGCGCAGGGTGCGGCGCTGTTCAACCGGTTCGGCAAACTGCTGCCGGCCGGCTACGTCGAAGACGTTTCGCCAGAGCAGGCTGCTCAGGACGTGATCGCGTTGACCACGCTCAAGAACGACGACTCGATCCATCTGAATCTTTATGAGGATGCGCGCGATCAAAGCCTGCGCTTCAAGGTCATCCATGTCGGCGCCCCCATCTCGCTGTCCGATGCACTACCGATGCTGGAAAACATGGGTGTGCGCATGCTTGCCGAGCATGTCTACACCTTGGAAAGCGATGGCCGCACGCTGACCATCCACGACTTCGAATTGAAGGCTAAAGCCACGCTCGTGTTCGATCTGTCGCATCTGCGCGAACGTTTCGAGCGTGGTTTCGAGGCGCTGTGGCGAGGCCAGGCGGAAAGCGACGGTTTCAACAACCTGGTGTTGCTGGCGCAGGCCGATTGGCGCCAGGTGGCGATGTTGCGCGGCTATTGCAAATATCTGCAGCAGGTAGGCATCGCGTTTTCGCAGAGTTACATGGAAGAAACGCTCAACCGCTATCCGGCCATTGCAGGCCTGTTGATCGAATTGTTCAATGCCAAGTTCGACCCGCGTCGTGAGCTGCTTTCCGCCGCCGAACTGGACAAGGCCAAAGATGACCTGCGCCGCGAAATGCAGGCGCTGATTTCCGAAGAGACGCAGAGGGCCAAGCCGGAGCTGATCGATGGCATCGTGGAAGCATTGTCCGACAAGCGCGAGCAGCAGGTGCACGCGCTGTGGCAGGCGCTGAAGGCGTTGCTGGATGACGTTGCCAGCCTGGACGATGAACGCATCGTGCAGAGCTTCATGAATACCATCCGCGCCACCTTGCGCACCAACTTCTTCCAGAAATGGGAGGGTGCGTACCGTCATTACGTCAGCTTCAAGTTCGATTCCAAGCAAGTGCCGGATGCACCCAAGCCGGTGCCGTATCGCGAGATTTTCGTGTATTCGCCGCGCGTGGAGGGCATCCATTTGCGCTTCGGGCCGGTGGCGCGTGGTGGTTTGCGCTGGTCGGATCGTCGCGAAGACTTCCGCACGGAAGTGCTTGGCCTGGTGAAGGCGCAGATGGTGAAGAACACCGTGATCGTGCCGGTGGGCTCCAAGGGCGGTTTCTTCGTCAAGCATCCACCGGTGGGCGGGGACCGCGACGCGCAGCTTGCCGAAGGCATCGCCTGCTATCGGCTTTTCATTAACGGCCTGCTCGATATCACCGACAACCTGGTGGAAGGCAAAGTGGTGCCGCCGCACGATCTGGTGCGCCATGACCAGGACGATCCGTACCTGGTGGTGGCGGCCGACAAGGGCACGGCCACGTTCTCCGACATCGCCAACGCGATTTCGATCGAACACGGCTTCTGGCTCGGCGATGCGTTCGCGTCCGGTGGTTCCAATGGTTACGACCACAAGGGCATGGGCATCACCGCCAAGGGTGCGTGGGAGTCGGTGAAGCGCCACTTCCGTGCATTGGGCCGCGATTGCCAGAGTGAAGATTTCACCTGTGTGGGCATCGGCGACATGTCGGGCGACGTGTTCGGCAACGGCATGCTGCTGTCGCGCCATATTCGGTTGTTCGCCGCCTTCGACCATCGCCACATCTTCCTCGACCCCAACCCGGATACGGCCAAGTCGTTTGCCGAGCGCGAACGCATGTTCAAGCTGCCGCGCTCGAGCTGGGACGACTACGACAAAGCGCTGATTTCCGCAGGTGGTGGCGTGTGGCCGCGCAGCGTGAAGTCGATTCCCATTTCGCCCGAAGTGCGAGCGGTGCTCGCACTGAAGGCCAACGTGCAGCATCTGTCACCGAACGAGTTGATGAGCGCGATTCTCAAGGCGCCCGTCGATTTGCTGTGGAACGGCGGCATCGGCACATATGTGAAAGCCAGCAGCGAAACGCAAGCCGATGTGGGCGATCGCGCCAACAATGCACTGCGCATCAACGGCACCGAGCTGTGCTGCAAGATGGTCGGCGAGGGCGGCAATCTTGGCTTTACGCAGAAGGGTCGTATCGAAGCGGCGCAGCATGGCGTACTGCTCAACACCGACTTCATCGACAACTCCGCCGGCGTGGATACCTCCGACCATGAGGTGAACATCAAGATACTGCTCGGTGATGCCGTGCAGCGCGGCGAAATCAATGTGGACGAGCGCAATCGCCAGCTTGCCGTCATGACCGATGAAGTCGGTGAACTGGTGCTGTGGGACAACTATCGCCAGAACCAGGCCATCACCTTGATGGAGCGCCAATCGGTGAAGCGCATAGGTTCGATGGCGCATTTCATTCGCACTTTGGAAGGTGAAGGTCTGCTTGATCGCCAAGTGGAAAACCTGCCCAGCGAAACCGAGCTCTCAGACCGCAAGGCGCGCGGTCATGGTCTCACGCGGCCGGAATTGTCGGTGCTGCTGTCGTACGACAAAATTCGTCTCTTTCAGCAACTGCTGGAATCGGATGTTCCGGAAGACCCGTACCTGTCCAAGGAACTGGTGCGTTACTTCCCCAAGCCGCTGCATGAAAAGTACGCCGCGCATATGCAGCGTCACCGCCTGAAGCGCGAAATTATCGCTACGGCCGTGACCAATTCCACCATCAACCGCATGGGCGCCACCTTCATGATGCGCATGCAGGAAGACACCGGACAGGGCCCGGCGGCGATTGCCAAGGCCTATACGGCAGCGCGTGAAATTCTCGGCGCACGCGACCTCTGGGCGCAGATCGAGGCGCAGGACAGCAAGGTTGCCGAGAACACGCAGGTCGACGCGATCATGCAAATCTGGTCGCTGCTGCGGCACCTCACGCGCTGGCTGCTCAATCGCCCGGGTGGCGCGCTGGACATCGCCGCGAATGTGGAGCGTTACCAGGCGGCTGTGGCCGAACTCAGTGCCACGCTTGTCGACGCGCTGACGCCGGCCGGCAAGGCCGATTTCGCCACCAGCCAGGAAAAGTGGGAAGGCTTGGGCCTGCCCAACGAACTTGCGTTGCGCCTGGCCAAGCTGCCGGAGCTGCGCGCCATGCTTGACATGGTGGAAGTGGCACAGCAGACCGGTCAGCCCATCGCCAAGGTCGCCAACGTGTTCTACGAACTGGGCCAGACGCTGGACCTGGAATGGCTGCGTGGTCAGATCGAAGCCCTGCCGGTGGAAGGCCACTGGCATGCGCAGGCGCGCGGCTCGTTGCTGGATGAACTCAACCATCAGCATCGTTCGCTGGCCGTGCAAGTGCTGGCGTTGAATGGCGGCAACGATGCATCGCCGGTAAAGGCGTGGTTGGACCGTGACGACCCCACGCTCAAGTACACGCGCAGCATGCTGGCGGAGATCCTCACCCAGAACGCAGACTATCCGATCGCCTCGGTGGCCGTGCGTCGGTTGGCGCAGCTGGCGCAGGTGCCGGTGTAATTCCACTTGCCGGAAACACTCCCTCCCCTACGTGGAGTAGGGGAGGGCCGGGGTGGGGGGAAGCAACTTCGCCGCAAATTCAACGTAACGCGGCAAGCTCAAGCAACCCACTCCAACCCACCCCTGCATGCAGTGGCTTGAGCACAGGCATGGTCATGCATTGCTTCGTGTCGTAAGCTCGACCGCCACCAAGCATCACGGACGGATCTCTTGCCATGCGCCTCGCGTTCGTCGCCAGCGAAACCAATGTTGCCCAGCAAGCGCGCCGCAAACTGGTGGATCGCTATGGCGATGTGCCGGTCACCGATGCGGAGGTCATCGTTGCGCTAGGTGGCGATGGTTTCATGCTGCGTACCTTGCATACACATCGCGCGGTGGCCGTACCGGTGTATGGGATGAAACTCGGGCGCGTCGGCTTTCTGATGAACAAGCATCATCTGGAAGAGCTGCCTGAACGCATCGCGCGCTCGCATGCCGCGGAACTGTTCCCATTGGAAATGCAGGCCATCGACGGCGACGGACAGGCGCGCAGCGCCCTCGCGTTCAACGAAGTATCGCTGCTGCGCCAGACCAATCAGGCCGCGCACGTCGAAGTGAAGCTCAACGGCGTAGTGAAACTGGCGAACCTGGTGTGCGACGGCATCCTCGTCTCCACGCCAGCCGGCTCCACGGCGTATAACCTCTCGGCGCATGGCCCGATCCTTCCGCTGGATGCGAATGTGCTGGCGCTCACGCCGATCAGTCCATTCCGCCCGCGGCGCTGGCGTGGTGCGATCCTGCCGCATCGCACGGTGGTGAGCATGCGGGTGCTCGATTCGGGCAAACGGCCGGTCAGCGCCACGGCGGATTTTCTTGAAGTGCGCAACGTACGTTCGGTGGAAATTTTCCAATCCCAGGAGCAAGGCGTTCGCCTGCTGTTCGATCCGGAGCATAACCTCGAACAGCGCATCCTGGACGAGCAGTTCGCTGCCGACTAGATGGCAACGGCGTAGCATGGTCGTGCAGCGCACGACGGTGGTGCGTTACGCGCGCTGCGCTCCTTTTTGCTAGATTTCCTTTATGACCCGGCCCGCAAAAACCGCCCACGATTCCGGCTCCGCCAGCGACAACCGGCTCGTTGTCGCCATTTCGTCGCGGGCACTGTTCGATCTGGGTAATAGCCACAGCTTGTTCGAGCAGCAAGGTCTGGATGCCTATCGCAGTTTTCAGATCGAACACGAGAACGAAATTCTGCAACCGGGTGTGGCCTTTCCACTGGTGCAGAAGCTGCTGGGCCTCAATAAGCTCGCCGGTGACGTGCCACCGGTGGAGGTCATTCTGCTCTCGCGCAATTCTGGGGATACGGGGCTGCGCATTTTCAATTCCATCCAGCACTACGGCCTGGAAATCAGTCGCGCGGCGTTCACCAGTGGCGCTCCCACCTCCGATTACATCGCGCCATTCAAGGCGGATCTTTTTCTTTCGGCCAATGCCGAGGATGTGGGGCGTGCGTTGAAAGCAGGTGTAGCGGCCGCGACGATTCTGCCGTCTACCGCACCTCCGCGCGCAAGTGAGCAATTGCGCATCGCGTTCGATGGCGATGCGGTGATTTTTGGCGATGAAGGCGAGCGTGTATCGCGCGAAGAAGGTTTGGAGGCGTTTCACCGCAACGAAACGGAACTTGCCGAACAACCTCTTTCCGTCGGGCCGTTCCGTGGATTCCTGTCCGCCGTGCATCGTTTGCAGGCTGCGTTTCCGGCCGAGAATTCACCCATCCGCACCGCGCTGGTCACCGCGCGTTCCGCGCCCGCGCACAAGCGCGTGATCCTTACCTTGCGCCGCTGGGGCGTGCGTATCGACGAAGCTTTATTCCTGGGTGGGCGCGACAAGGGGCCATTCCTGGACGCATTCGGCGCGGACATCTTTTTCGATGATTCACCGGCAAATGTGGAGTCGGCCCGCAGGCACGTGGCGACGGGGCACGTACCGCACGGGGTCAGCAATAAATAGGCGTTCGATTTATGGAACGCCGTGCCCTTTGCTGGCCACCCAGATCGCGTACCAGTCTTCCGCATCCAGCTGAACATCCAGTGCGGCAACGGCCTCACGCAGGCTTTCGATGCGGCTCGAGCCGGTAATCGGATACGGGCGCGACGGGTGTTTCAACACCCACGCAAACGCCAGTGTCGTGAGCGAAATGTCATAGCGCGCTGCGATGGCGGACATGTCGGTTCTCACACGCTGCGCCTGTTCGTCCTCGCTGGAGAACAAGCGGCCACCGGCCAGCGGCGACCATATCATCGGCCGCAGGCCGAGCTGCTGCGCCTGATCGAGCGTGCCATCGTCCAGCGCACCCAACTGCAGCGGCGACAGCTCAACCTGATTGGTTGCCAGGGGATGATGTTGGTGCAGCAGGGCGAACTGATGGGGGCTGTGATTGGATACGCCCCAATGCGCAACCTTTCCTTCGCGCGTCAAGGTGGCGAAGGTGTCGGCGAGCGCGGCGGCGTCCATCAGGTAATCGGGGCGATGGATCAGCACGAGGTCGAGCTGATCGGCATGCAGTTTTTGTAGTGATTGTTCAACCTGGGCGCGCACGTACGCCGCACCGGTGTCGTAGTAGCTGATGCGATACGGCTTTTCCGCCGCGCGCATGCGAATACCGCATTTGGTCACCAGTTGCATGCGCTGGCGCAGGCCCGGCGTAGCCTTCAGCGCTTCACCGAACAGGACTTCTGCGCGATAGCTGCCGTAGATGTCAGCATGGTCGAACGAGGTAATGCCAAGCTCCAGTGCCTGTTCGATCCAGCGCACGCGCTCCTGCACGCTCATCTGCCATTCTGTGCTGCGCCATAGGCCCGCTACGATGGGGGAGAGTTCGATACGTGGAGTCATAGGGTCCATGGGCATCAGCGTTTGGTGTTGGATTTGCGCGATGCGTCGAGCTGATCGGCCGACCAGCCGCCGCCCAGATCGCCGATCAGCGAAACGGTGTCGAGCAGGCGTTGCTCGGTGATACTCAGCGCGGTTTGCTGTGCGCTCAGCTGGGTGGCCTGCGCGGTAGCCGCCGTGGTGTAGTCCACGGTGCCGGCCTGGTATTCGTTCAACGCGATGCGCGCGCCTTGTGTCGCATCGCTCACCGCTGCGTTTTGCACGTCAGCCTGTTGGCCGAGGATGCGCAGGTTAGACAGATCGTTTTCCACGTCTTCCAGCGCGGTCAGCACCGTACCGCGATAATTGGCGACTGCCGCTTCGTAAGCCGCCTTGGCCGAGGCTACCTGGCCGCGACGCGCGCCGAAATCCAAAACGGTTTCGTCCACATCGGCACCGAGCGACCAGACGTGATTGGCGATATGCAACAGGCCCGCCAGCGGCGACTGCGAGAAGCCATCCGCACCCGACAAGGTGAGGTCGGGATAATACGCGGCGATGGCAACGCCCACGGCTGCGTTCTGCGCGGCCATGTCACGCTCGGCGACGGCGATATCGGGACGACGTTCAAGCAGCGTGGACGGCACGCCGCCGGGTACAGCCGGTAGCGCCGGAACACTCGTGCTGTGCGGGATATCCAGATCTTCCGGATTCTTGCCTACGAGCACCGCAATGGCGTGCGCATATTGTGCACGTGCGATACCGGCCTGGATCAGGCTGGATTTGGCGGTATCCAACTGCGTGCGTGCGGTAATCACATCCGATGGTGCCGCGGTGCCCGCTTTGCCCTGGTTCTCGACTACGCGCAGGGATTCGGTGTAGGCATCGACCGTTTTCTGCAGCAAGTCGATATCGGCATCGCTGATGCGCAGTTCGGTCACTGCATCGGCCAAAGCAATCTGTTCGGTCAGCGTGGCATTGGCGAGGGTGGCCTGGCTGGCTTGCGCGGTGGCTTTGTTTTCCTCGATCGTCCGGCGCGCCTTGCCCCATAGATCGGGCGCCCAGCTCGCGCTGCCTTCCAGCGAGCCGGATGTGCTGATCGCTGGCCGCGAGCTGGTACTCAAACTGCTGGTGGAAAGGTTGCCGCTGGCGCTGCGCTGCTTATTGGCCGAGCCGGTGATGCCCAGGGTGGGAAACAGCGATGCACGCGCCACTTCCACCTCGGCCAGTGCCTGTTTGTAATTGGCGTAGGCCTGCAACACGCTTTGGTTGGAGACGGAAACCATCGGCTCAAGCTGGTTGAGCAGCGGGTCGTTGAAAGCCGTCCACCAGTCGCCCTTGGGGGTGTTGTCGGCTTGGGGCGATGCAGCGGTCCAGCCGGGCAGTTCTTTGTACTGCGTCGGCATGGGCACCTGTGGGCGATGATAGTCAGGGCCGACCATGCACCCGCCAAGCATCAAGGTCAGCGAGGCAGCCAAGGATGTAGTACGCAAAATCTTCATGTCGATGCGCTCGCGTCGGATCTGTTCCACGGCATGGTCGCCGACCAACGGGCCAGTCGTGCGCGCAGACGGTCGAGGAACAGGTAAATCACCGGTGTCGTATACAAGGTAAACACCTGGCTGAGAATCAGGCCGCCCATCACGGTAATACCAAGCGGCTGGCGCAGCGATGCACCTTGGCCCAGGCCGATGGCCAGTGGCACGGCGCCCAGTACCGCCGCGGCGGTGGTCATCATGATCGGGCGCAGGCGCACCACCGCGGCATCGTGGATGGCCTTCACGGGGTCGTAGCCTTCGTCGCGCTGCAGATGGATCGCCACGTCGATCATCATGATCGCGTTCTTCTTCACGATACCGATCAGCAGGATGATGCCGATCATCGCGATCACCGAGAACGGGGTCCCGAAGATGAGCAGCGCCAGCGTAGCGCCGATGCCTGCCGAAGGCAGGGTGGAAAGAATGGTAATGGGATGCACGGTGTTTTCGTAAAGAATGCCGAGCACGATGTAGACCGCGCCCAGGGCCGCCAGAATCAGCAACGGCATCGTCCCCATCGACTGCGAGTACACCTGCGCGGCGCCGGCGGTGGCGCCGTGAATCGATGCCGGCATGCGCAGCGCCTGCATAGCCTGCTGGACAGCGATCAACGCCTTGCCCAGAGAGCCACCCGGCGGCAGGTTGAAGGAAATCGTGCCAGCCACTAGTCCACCCTGGTGAGCGACTTCCGTCGGTGTGTGGTTGCTGGTGTAGCTCAGCATGGCCGGGAAGGGCACCATGGTCTCCGCCGCGGTACTGTCGGCGCTGCCGCTGGAGGTGCCACCCTTGGAGTTGGAGATCGCGTTGGTGAGCTGGTTTGCCTCGGCGTTCGCGTTGAGCGAATTGGTGTTCGATGCCGCGCCGGAGGCCGCGCTGGCGGCCAGGTAGAGGGGTACACCTTTGACTGTACTGGACGACATCTGTGTCTGCTGCGTACCGCTGGCATTGCCCGCTGCCGTGCTGAAGTACATGCGGTCGAGCATCTGCGGGTATTGCCAGTATTTCGGCGCGACTTCCATCACCACGTAGTACTGGTTGAGCTCGTTGTAGACGGTGGATACGGTGCGCTGGCCGAATGCGTCGTACAGCACGCTGTCGATCTGATTGGGCGCGAAGCTGTAGCGCGCCATGGTCGATCGATCGAAGTTGACGAAGACCTGCAAACCGTTCTGCTGCAGGTCGGAGTTCACGTCCACCAACTGGCTGCGGTATTTGCCAAGCTCCGTGACCAGCTTGGGTATCCATGTGTACAGCGCGTCGGGATCGTCGCTGGTCAAGGTGTACTGATATTCGGATGCCGATTGCCTGCCGCCGATGTGCAGATCCTGCGATGCCTGCAGGAACAGTTTTCCACCGGAAATGGTGCTGAGCTTCGGACGCAGGCGTTCGACCACCTGCGCCGCCGAAAGCTTGCGCTCGGCCAGCGGTTTCAACTCCACGTACATGCTGGCGGTATTGAGCGCGCGGCCACCGGCGAAGCCGGCCACGGATGCAACGGCCGGGTCTTTCTGCACGATCGACTGCATTTGCGCCAGCTTCTTTTCCATCGCCTGGAAGGAGATGCTCTGGTCGGCGATGATCTGGCCCATCAGGATGCCGTTGTCCTGTTCCGGAAAGAACGTGGAAGGCAGCAGCTTGAACAGGAATATGTTGAGCACGATCAGGGCGATCAGCGTCAAGCCGACCAGCCATGCGTGGTCGAGTACAGCCGTGAGCGAACGCGAATACGCGTTCCTGAAGCGGTCGAACTGACTTTCATACCACACCGCCCAACGCGCTTTCGAATGCATGGCGGCGCCGGGTTTGAGCAGATATGCGGCCATTGTCGGCGTGACCGTCAGCGATATCACCATCGACAGCAGGATGGCGGTCGAGAGCGTCACCGCAAATTCGTGGAACAACAAGCCGATGATGCCCGGCATCAACAGAATCGGCAGGAACACGGCGATCAGCGACAGGCTCATCGAGATCACGGTGAAGCCCACCTCGCCGCTGCCTTTCAATGCCGCTTCGCGCACGTCCATGCCCGCTTCCACATGGCGCACGATGTTTTCCAGCACCACCACCGCATCGTCCACGACGAAGCCGGTGCCGATGGTCAGCGCCATCAGCGAAAGATTGTCGATGCTGTAGCCCATCAGATACATCGGCCCAAACGTGCCGACGATCGAAAGCGGCAGCGCCACCGAAGGAATGAGCGTGGCACGTGGCGACTGCAGGAACACGAACACCACGCCGATCACCAGCAGCACGGCGACGAACAACGAGCGCTCGGTATCGCCGACCGCGGCATTCACCGATTGTGAGCGGTCGATCGCTACGCCGATCTTGATGCTGCTGGGTAAAGTCGCTTCAACCGCCGGCAGTACTTTGCGGATCTGCGTTACGGTATTGACGATATTGCTACCAGGCAACGGGAATATGATCACCAGCACCGCGGGCTTGCCGTTGTACAAACCCATGTTGCGAATGTTTTCGGCCGAATCCTTCACGTCCGCGACGTCGCGCAACAGCACGGGCGAACCGTTGCGGTAGGCAACGACCAGGTCGCGATACGGCGCGGCCTTGTTGATCTGGTCGTTGGAGGTCACTTCGTAGCGCAGGCCGTCCTGATCGATATGGCCTTTGGCGCTGTCCGCGTTGGCGGAGCTGATCGCCGCGCGCACGTCTTCCAGCCCGATGCCGTAGCTGTTGAGTTTGTCCGGCTCCAGTTCCACGCGCACGGAAGGAAGCGCGCTGCCACCCAGCGTGATCTCTCCGACGCCATCGATCTGTGAGAGCTGCTGCTGGATAACCGAATCGGCTGAATCGTAAAGCTGCGCGCGCGTGAGCGTATCGGACGTCAGCGCCAGCACCATGATCGGTGAGTCGGCCGGGTTGTATTCGCGATAGGTGGGGTTGTTGCGCAGCGTGGTGGGCAGGTCCGCACGCGATGCCTGAATTGCGGCCTGCACGTCACGGGCAGCACCGTTGATGTCGCGGTTGAGGCCAAATTGCACCACGATGCGCGCGGAGCCGACGTCGCTGGTCGAGGTCAGCTCGGTCACGTCGGCGATTGCACCCAGGCGCTTTTCCAGGGGCTCGGCCACGGTAGCGGCCATGATCTCCGGACTGGCGCCAGCCATGCTGGCCTGCACGACCACCACCGGGTAGGTGACGTTGGGCAGCGGTGCCACCGGCAGACGGAAATACGCCAGAAAGCCGGAGAGCAGGATAGCGATCGCCAGCAGGGTGGTGGCTACCGGGCGCCGGATGAAGAGCGCCGAGATGTTCATGGCGCGCTATCTCCCGCCGCCAGCGACGGCTTGCGGCTGAACCGCTGCGCCAGCCGGTCGAAGAACAGATAGATCACCGGTGTGGTGAACAACGTAAGCAACTGGCTGAGCGTGAGGCCGCCGATAATCGCCAGGCCCAGCGGGCGACGCAGTTCCGAGCCGGTGCCAGTGCCCAACAGCATCGGCAGGGCACCGAGCATTGCCGCCAGCGTCGTCATGAGAATGGGGCGGAAACGCAGCAGCGACGCTTCGAAAATAGCTTCGGCCGGCGGCTTGCCATGATCGCGTTCGGCTTCGAGGGCGAAGTCGACGATCATGATTGCGTTCTTTTTCACGATGCCGATCAGCAGCACGATACCGATGATGCCGATCACATCCAGGTCCGCCCCAGCGACCATCAATGCCAGCAGTGCGCCGATCCCCGCCGAGGGCAGCGTGGACAGAATCGTGACCGGATGAATGAAGCTCTCATACAGCACGCCGAGCACGATGTAGACGGCCGCCAATGCCGCGATCAGCAAATACACCTCGCTGGAAAGCGAGTCCTGGAACGCCTGTGCCGCGCCTTGGAACGACGAGGTGATGGACGCTGGCAGATGTATTTGCTGCTCAGCCTGATTGACCTCATCCACCGCCTTGCTGAGCGAAGCATCTTTGGCGAGGTTGAAGGAGATGGTGACCGACGGGAACTGCGCGAGATGATTGATCGCCAGGGGCGACTTGGTGACCTCGATCTTCGCAATGGCGCTCAGTGGTACCTGGCCGCTGGTGGCTGTCTGACTCGGCAGATACAGCTCGCCCAGCGACTGGAGGGTCGGTAGTTTCTCCGGCTTGGCCACCAGAATGACGCGATATTGGTTCGACTGATTGAAAATCGTCGAGACGATGCGTTGCCCCAGCGAGTCGTACAGCGCGTTGTCGATGGTCGCCGCGGTGATGCCGAAGCGCGCCGCCAATTGGCGGTTCACGTCGATATTCACACTGAGGCCTTCGTTGTTCAGGTCGCTGGTGACGTCGGTGATCGAGGTGATCTGCTTCATGCGATCGACCAGCGCCGGCACGTATTGCTGGAATGCCTGCTGGCTAGGCCCACGCAGCACGAAACTGTATTGGTTGGGCGACACCGTAGTGTCCAGCGTCAGATCCTGCTCGGGCTGCAAGTACAGCTTGATGCCGGCGACGTTCGCCACTTCGTCCTGAATGCGCCTTGCGATCTCGGCGGCGGTGTCCGAGCGATCATCGCGCGACTTCAGATTGATGAGGAAGCGCCCGTCATTGAGCGTGGTATTGGTGCCGTCGATGCCAACGTAAGAGGTAAGGCCGGTAACGTCCTTGTCCTTGAGAATCGCTTCGGCCAGTTGCTGCTGGCGATTGACCATCGTGGTGTAGGACACCGAGTTGTCGGCAATGCTGATGCCCTGCAGTACGCCCACGTCCTGCACCGGGAACAGGCCCTTGGGAATGGCGACGTACAGCATCACCGTGATGACCAGCGTAATGACGAAGGTCACCAAGGTCGCCGTCTGATGATCCATGACGAAGCGCAGTCCGCGCTCGTACGCATTGAGCAGCTTATTGAAAAGTCCTTCGCTGATGCGCTCGAACCGGCTCGGGTGGCGTTCGGCCTGGGCGCGCAGAATACGCGCGCACAGCATCGGCACCAGGGTGAGCGATACGATGGCCGAGATCACGATGGTGACCGCGAGCGTCACCGCGAATTCGCTGAACAGACGGCCGATCACGCCGCCCATGAAAAGCAGCGGGATCAATACGGCGATCAGCGATATGGTCAGCGACAGAATGGTGAAGCCGATCTGCCCGGCACCGATCAGGGCCGCATTGAGAGGTGTTTCGCCTTCCTCCAGATAGCGCACGATGTTCTCGATCATCACGATCGAGTCATCCACCACGAAGCCGGTGGCAATAATCAATGCCATCAACGAGAGGTTGTCGATGGAATAATTGAGCTCGTACATCACCGCCAGCGTGCCGATCAATGACACGGGTACGGACACGCTGGGGATGATGGTGGCGGGCAGGTTGCGCAGGAAGACGAAAATAACCAGCACCACCAATATGACGGCGAGGATCAGCTCGAACGCCGCATCCGCCACCGACGCGCGGATCACGCCGGTGCTGTCGGAGACGATCTGCACCTTCATACCCGTCGGCAGCGTGGATTCGAGCTGCGGCAGGATGCTCTTGATCTGATCGACCGTCTTGATCACGTTGGCGCCTGGCTGGCGCTGCACGTTCAATACGATCGCCGGGGTGGAGTCGTACCAGGCGCCTAGTTCAGTGTTCTGCGCCGATTGGGTAACGCGCGCAACGTCGCGCAAAAACACGGGCGCGCCGTTCTGATAGGAGACCACCGTGTTGAGGTAGTCCTTGGGATCCTGGATCTGATCGTTGCCGTTGATGGTGTAATCCAGCGCAGGGCCGTCGAAGTTGCCCTTGGGCTGGCTCACGTTGACATTGGAGATCAGCGAGCGAAGGTCGTCGATGTTGAGGCCGTAAGCGGCGAGCTTCTGCGGATCGGCCTCCACACGCACGGCGGGCACATTGCCGCCTGCCGGTGTCACCAGGCCCACGCCGGGTACCTCGGAAATCTTCGTGCCCAGGCGGTTGTTCGCGACGTCCTGCAATTGCGTGAGGGACATCGATTTGGAGGTGACTGCCAGGGTGAGGATCGGCAAATCGGCCGGATTCACCTTCGCATACGTCGGCGGCGCAGGCAGGCCGCTGGGCAGCAGACTGTTGGCCGCGTTGATCGACTCCTGCACGTTCTGCTCGGCAACGTCGAGGTTGAGCGAGAGATCAAATTGCAGTGTGATGATCGATGCGCCCGCAGAACTGCTGGACGTCATCTGCTGCAGGCCGGGGATTTCGCCGAGCTGCACTTCCAGCGGCGCGGTGACCGTGGTGGCCATCACCGACGGGCTGGCGCCAGGGTAGAAGGTCTGCACCTGGATTGTCGGATAGTCCACGTTGGGCAGCGACGACACCGGCAGAAAACGCATCGCGACCAGGCCTATCAGCACCATGGCGATCATCAGCAGCGATGTCGCCACCGGCCTGAGTACGAACAGGCGGGAAATATTCATCGGATCACGCGCCTGCCGGTCACGAAGCGGAAGAGCTGGAACCGGCGCTGTGCTTCCTTCTTGCGCCTGCATGCGCGGCGCCGGTAGACGAAGAGGAAGCAGGTTCAGCGCCCTGTGCACCCGCAACGCGAATCTTCGCGCCGTCGCTCAGCCGATCGGTGCCATCCGTCACCACCGTCTGGCCTGCAGAGAGCCCGGACAGGATGGCGGTGAACTTGCCATCGCTCGGACCCAGCTTCACCTTTTGCACCGATACGGTGTCGTTTGCGTTGACCAGGAATACATAGTCGCCGGGCGCGCCAGTCTGCACGGCAGGCGTCGGCACCAGCACGGCATTGCGCAGCGTAT
This sequence comes from Dyella monticola, assembly GCF_003363155.1. Classification (GTDB taxonomy): domain Bacteria; phylum Pseudomonadota; class Gammaproteobacteria; order Xanthomonadales; family Rhodanobacteraceae; genus Dyella_B; species Dyella_B monticola. Next base: position 124,935 of record NZ_QRBE01000007.1, read on the forward strand.
CCACCAACAGCTGTGCGTTGACGAACTCGTTTGGATAGAGCACTTCGTTGTCGTTGGGGACGGTTGCGCGCAGCGTTACGGTGCCGGTGCTGGTGGCCATCTGATTACTAATGGCATAGAGCGTGCCGGTGGCCAGCTGCTTGCTGTTGTCGCTGTTATAGACCGTCACCGGTAGCTTGGCGCCGGTACCGAAGCGTTCCAACACGTTGCTCAAGGAATTCTGCGGCACCGTGAACTGCACGGTGGTGGGTTTCATCGTGGTGATCACTACGATGCCAGTCGAGCTGGAGGCGGTCACATAGTTGCCCGGATCCACCAGGCGCAGACCGACGCGCCCATCCACCGGCGCCGTAATGTGGCAGTACTCCAGGTCGAGCTCGAATTGGGCAATGTTGGCCTTGTCGGCTTTCACAGCGCCCTCATCCTGCTCGACCAGGAATTTCTGGTCCATGTAGGTCTGTTCGGCGATCGATTTCTGCTGGTAGAGCTGTGTGTAACGAGCCAGGTCGGTGCGCGCCTGATCGAGCGTGGCTTGATCCTTGGTCAACTGCGCTTCGGCCTGCTGCTTGTCGATCTCGTACTGGCGCGGATCGATCTGGGCCAGGAATTGGCCTTTCTTCACATCCTGGCCTTCGTGGTAACCGACCTCGGTGAGGTATCCGCTCAATTGTGGCAGCACCGTGACGGTGGCGAGCGGCGTGACTGTACCTAGCTCGTTCAAGATCTCAGGCATGTCGCCCAGCTTGGCGGCGGCAACGCTCACTACTTGAGCGCTAGCACCGGTCCGGGCTGGTTTGGTGTTGACCAGGTGGAACACAACCAGGGCGATGACCGCTATCACCACCACTATCGCGATCCACTTGCCGCGATTTTTGCGAAAAGCTCCGGCTGTTCGCGGGGTATCCGCACTCATAACCATCTCCAAATACTCGCTCCTGAGTTTACAAGAGCACTTTCAATTGTCGAAACGTAATCCACCGGCGGTTTCGGTAGTAGGCGGCCGTCAGCGCGACGATCGGAAACACTACTAACGGCTTGTCTTTCACGGGGTTGACACATGTGAAATAGATATCTGCATGTGCTGTATTAATGCGTTAGTACGGGTTGTGCCTTATGGGCCTTTTTAAGGAAGTGGCATTGTGATAACGCACTTGGTTGCACATGTAACGCAGCCAATTCAGACGATTTTCTGCCGTCTCCACCATGGAGTCATCTTTTCCTCACGCACCAGTGTGAAAAGTCCTGCACCGAGAATCATGACGATGCCGATCAACATGGGCCAATCGAGCTTGTCGTTGAACAGCCAATACCCAAATCCAATCGCCCAGAGCATCTGACTGTATTGCGTGGGAGCGACGCGATTGGCCGGTGCAATCAAGGTTGCATACATCAGCAATACGCCGGCCAATGCGGCGAGCAGACCGTAACCGGCGAGCAAACCCCATTCGTGCAGCACCGGCCAGCGGAAGTGAGAAATCATCATCAGGCCGCCGATGATGAGCGGACCGATGACACCGGCGCCGTACAAGCTGATGCGTTTTTCGTGCGGACCGGCCATGCGCAGTGCCACGACGGATATGGCTGCAAACAAACCACACACCAAGCCGGCGATATCGCCAATGCCCAGCGCGCGAAAACCAGGGCGCAATACCACCAGCACGCCAGCAAATCCGACCACCACTGCAGACCAGCGACGCCAGCCCACGTGCTCTTTCAGAAATATCACCGAAAGCAAGGTCACGAAGATCGGCATGAGGAAGATCATGGTGAACACTTCTGCCATCGGCAGCAGTGTGAACGCTGTCACCGAAGCGATATTGCCGAACGCACCGGCGGCTGCGCGCACCCACCATAGCGAAGGACGCTGCGCGGTGACCACATCGCGCCATCTGTCGCCCTTGCCCATGATGAAGGGCAGCGCCGCCAAGCCGAACAGTGCGCCAAAGAACACCGATTCATACGGAGGGATCGAGCCGTACAGCGATTTCACGAAGGCATCGCTGATGGCATAGGCCGCGAAGCTGGCGAAACCGAGAAGAATTCCTTTGATCATGCACGTTCCAGAAATCGTGACAGCGTGGGTCGATAACGAGTGTTCGAAGAATCAGCGACGCTAACAGAACCAGGTTGCAAGGGTTAGGTGGGTGCGGTCGCTGCTTGGATCGGATGCATCTTTCAGTGCACGCCGCTTACTGGCCGAAACCTGACTCATCGGAAGGGTGCTGCATATGTTTTGCCGGTCGCGCTCGGCAACCGCGTGCCGGGTTGACGTCACATGGCGATGTGCTCAGTGCCATGGCGCAGAATTGTTTCATTGAATTGATTGTCTCTTATCGCCGGTGATGGCCCATGCACGACGCACGTTCAACAAAGCCTGTTGAAAACCATGTTTCTGGTGGTGCGGTTCCCGGAAATTTGAATGCCGGCCATGGTGCTGGTGGAAGGTTCGTCCTTGATGGCAAGCCGGGCCGACCCTGGGCCGCCACCGCCAGGTGCGGGCCTGACGCCTTTGGATCGTGAAAAAGGCAGGGCCCAAGCATCCGGCGGGCGCAGCCCTGACGGCTGCTGCACCCCGACATGACCCGGTTCACCGGCCACCGCTACAATGTAGGGCTTCCCCGACTGTTTCTGGAATCCCTTATGGCAGCTCGTTTGAATCCGCTCGACCTCTATGACGTCCGTTCCCTGCTCACCGATGAGGAGCGCATGGTGCAGGACACCGTAGGCCGGTTCGTCGATGAAAAAGTGCTGCCGATCATTGGCGATTGCTTCGACCAGGCGCGTTTTCCCAACGAGCTGATTCCCGAAATCGCCAACCTTGGCCTGCTGGGCGCCACCATTCCCGAAAAATACGGCTGTGCCGGCATGAATGGCGTGAGCTACGGTTTGATCTGCCAGGAACTCGAACGCGGCGATTCGGGCCTGCGCAGCTTTGCTTCCGTGCAGAGCTCGCTGTGCATGTATCCCATCTACGCCTACGGCAATGAAGAGCAGAAGATGCAGTACCTGCCGAAGATGGCGGCGGGCGAAATCATCGGTTGCTTCGGCCTGACCGAGCCACATGGCGGCTCCGATCCGGCCAACATGAAGACCCATGCCAAGCAAGATGGCGGCGACTGGGTCATCAACGGCGCCAAGATGTGGATCACCAACGGCAACCTCGCGCACATCGCCATCGTCTGGGCGCAAACCGATGACGGCATCCAGGGTTTCATCGTTCCCACCGACACCAAGGGTTTCACCGCCCAGGAAGTGCACAAGAAGATGAGCTTGCGCGCGTCGGTGACGTCCGCCTTGTTCTTCGACAATGTTCGTGTGCCCGATGCGTACCGCTTGCCGAACGTGAAAGGGTTGAAAGGGCCACTCGGTTGCCTGACGCAGGCACGCTACGGCATCACCTGGGGTCCGATCGGCGCAGCGCAGGCATGCCTGAAGGAAGTGCTCGATTACACGCACGAGCGCGTGCTGTTCAACCGCCCGTTGTCCGCCAACCAGGCTGTCCAGTTGAAGTTGGCCGACATGGCTCGCCGCATCACCACGGCGCAATTGCTGTCGCTGCAGCTCGGTCGCCTGAAGGATGCCGGCAAGATGGAACCCACACAGGTTTCGCTGGCCAAATGGAACAACGTGCGCATGGCGCTGGATATCGCGCGCGAGTGTCGCGACATCCTCGGCGGCGCGGGTATCACGGTGGAGCATTCGGCCATTCGCCACGCGCTGAATCTGGAATCGGTGATCACCTATGAAGGCACGGAGACTGTGCATCAGTTGGTGGTAGGGCGCGAGTTGACCGGAATCAACGCGTTCTGATGCCCAGGTCCAGCCCAGCCGTCGTTCCCGCCCAAGCGGGAATCCATGTTGCGCTTGGTGCGTGTTAGAGATGGATTCCCGCCTGCGCGGGAATGATGGCCTCAGAGGCGTATCGCGATAGCTTCCGGAGCCCATGTGTCGACCCACGATATCCACATCATCGAAACCGAACGTCTGATCCTGCGTCCGCCCGTACGGGACGATTTCGACGCTTACGCGGCGAACATGGCCGATGACGAGGCGGCTCGCTTTATCGGCGGCCAGCAATCGCGCGCGGTCGCATGGCGCGGTTTTCTCTCATTGTCGGGTGCGTGGAACATTCAGGGTTTTTCCATGTTCTCGGTGATTGAGAAAACCTCCGGGCAGTGGATCGGACGCCTCGGCCCGTGGTACCCCGAAGGATGGCCCGGCACCGAAGTGGGTTGGGCGCTGGTGCGCGATGCGTGGGGCAAGGGCTACGCCTATGAAGGCGCGGCCGCCGCCATCGACTGGGCGTTCCAGCATCTTGGCTGGCACGAAGTGATCCACTCCATCAACGCGGACAACGGTCCCTCGATTGCGCTGGCAAAACGATTGGGATCGAGCATGCTGCGCCACTCGAACCTGCCCGAGCCCTATCAGGACGTCACCGTCCAGATCTGGGGGCAGACGAAAGACGCATGGTTAAGCCGCAAATGATGCAGCTCACGCCGGCCCTGCGCGAAGTGATGGCAGCCAGCATGCCGCAGCTAAAAAGGCATTGCCGCGATCCATGGGTGGTCATCGGGAGCGCCGCGTGTGCACTTGCTGGCGCGACGGTGAACGTGGCCGATCTGGATCTCCTGACCAGCGTTGCGGATGCCGAACATTTGATGGCGCTATGGCCAACACGCCTGGATATGCACTACAGCCCAGCCGACTCCGAGCGATTCCGCTCGCGGTTCGCGCGTTTTCGTTTTCCCGGTATGCCGCTCGAAGTGATGGGCGGCCTGCAATGGCATGACGAGGGTGGCTGGCAATCCGTGCTCGTCAACGATGTCGTGAAGGTGGATGTCGCCGATGTGGCGGTGCCCATTCCTTCTCGCACTGAACAAATTCGCATACTTGAACGTTTCGGTCGCCCCAAAGATCTGGCGCGCGCCGAATTGCTGCGCGCCTTGTGAACGGGCCCGCTCATCGATCACCTTAGAGAACATCGTCATCATGTCTGCCACGCCCATTGCCGCCCGCCACAAAGGCTTCAATCGCGCCGAAATCGTCGATCAGAATTTCACGGAATTCGTGCAGCTCTGGCAGGGCCAGGTGCATGCCAAACCGCACGACAGCCAATCTGTGCTGCCTGGCAGTGCGCTGGACGCGCGCGGATTTCGCGAACTGTTGGAATCCCAACTCATCTCGCGTCATCTCGATTTGATGGCGCGAGTGCTGCGCGTGCAGAACAAAGTGTTCTACACCATCGGCAGTTCCGGTCATGAAGGCAATGCGATGGTGGCGCGACTGACGCGCCACACCGACCCTGCGTTCTTGCATTACCGCTCTGGCGGTTTCATGGCCGAGCGTTTTCGCAAATTGCCAGACATGGATCCGGTAATGGATTCGGCCTTGTCGTTCGCTGCGAGCAAGCAAGACCCGGCCTCGGGCGGGCGCCACAAAGTGTGGGGTAGCAAGCCGCTGTGGGTGCTGCCGCAGACCTCCACCATCGCCTCGCATTTGCCCAAGGCGTTGGGCACGGCCGTGGCGATCGAACAGGCGCGCCGGATCGGGCATACGTTGCCGATTCCCAACGATTCGATTGCGATCTGCTCGTTCGGTGACGCGTCCAGCAACCACGCGACCGCGCAAACGGCGTTCAATGCGGCGGCCTGGACGGCTTATCAGAAACTGCCGGCGCCGGTGTTGTTTGTGTGCGAAGACAACGGCATCGGCATTTCCGTAAAGACGCCCGGCGGATGGGTGGCCAATAACTTCCAGCACCGTCGCGATCTGGATTATTTCTTTGCCGATGGCTTGGATTTGGCCACTGGCTACGAGCAGGTGCAGCGCGCGGTGGATCACTGCCGGCAAACCCGCCGTCCAACCTTCCTGCACATGAAGACCACCCGCATCATGGGGCACGCCGGCACCGATTTCGAAATCGAATGGCGCAGCATCGAAGAATTGGTGGCGGTGGAAGCCTCCGATCCGCTGCTGCGCTCGGCGGCCATCGCCTTGGAATCGGGCCTATATACCAAAGACGAACTGCTGGCGCTCGCCGAAGCCATTCGCAAACGGTGTTTCGCTGCAGCGGAAGAAGCCGACCGTAGCGGCAAGCTGCAAAGCCTGGACGAAGTGATGGCGCCGCTTGCGCCCTATACGCCGGACAAGGTGAAAGCTGAAGCCGAACGCGCCGACTATCACGACAAGCGCATCACCGCATTCGGTGGCGAAGACAAGCTGCCGGAGAAACAAGCGCCACGTCATTTGGCCATCCAGATTAATCACGCGCTGCATGACCTGATGGCGAAGTACCCCCAATCGCTACTGTTCGGTGAAGACGTCGCGCAGAAGGGTGGCGTCTACACGGTGACCAAGGGGTTGCAGAAAGCATTTAAAGGCAATCGCGTCTTCAATACGCTGCTCGACGAAACGGTCATCCTCGGTCTCGCGCAGGGCTACGCCAATCTGGGCATGCTGCCGATACCGGAAATTCAGTATCTGGCGTACTTCCATAATGCATGCGATCAGATTCGCGGCGAGGCGGCGTCGCTGCAGTTCTTCTCCAATGGGCAATATCGCAATCCGCTGGTGATGCGCGTGGCCTCGCTGGGTTATCAGCGCGGTTTCGGCGGCCATTTCCACAATGACAATTCGATTGCGGCCTTGCGTGATATCCCCGGTCTGGTGGTTGGTTGCCCGAGCCGCGGGGATGATGCGGCGACCATGTTGCGCACGATGATGGCGCTGGCCAATGTGGATGGCCGCGTGTGCGCGTATCTGGAACCCATCGCACTGTACATGACGAAAGATCTCTACGAGGCCGGTGATGGCCAGTGGCAGTTCGCCTATCCCGCACCGGGCGAGGCCATGCCGCTGGGCGAGGGCCGCATCTATAACGCGCAAGCCGACGATCTGGTGATCTTCACCTTCGCCAACGGCGTGCCGATGGCGCTGCGTGCGGCGCGCACGATCGAACAGGAGCACGGCTGGAATGTGCGCGTGGTGGATCTGCGTTGGCTGGCGCCGCTCAACGATGCGTTCATCGCCGAGCAGGCCAAACATGCCAAACGCATTCTTGTGTTGGACGAAGGCCGCAAGAGTGCCGGCGTGGGCGAGGGCATCATCACCGCCATTGTCGAAGCGGGGTTGGGCGGCACGCCGTTGGAACGCGTGGTCGGTGCGGACACCTATACGCCGCTGGCCGGTGCGGCATTCCTCGTATTGCCGGGCGATGCAGATGTCGTGGCAGCCGCCAGGAAGCTGGCCGAGCGGTCATAAGAGGATGGTTACTCCGTCGCCCCGGCGAAAGCCGGGGCCCAGTGACTTTGTCATACGTGCCTGAAGACGCTAGGCCCCGGCTTTAGCCAGGGCGACGAAGTCAACGATGCGGCGATGTGCTGCGCATCTCCGCGCGCCGCTCATAGGCCTGCGCCTGGTTGCGCCCGTTGAGCTTGACGTAATACATCGCCTGGTCCGCGCGTTCGATCAGCGACTCCAGCGTATCGCCCATGCTGCGCATGGACAGGCCAATGCTCACGCTCAGTCGCAGATCTTGCAGGTTCACGGGAATTTCCAAGCGATGCACGCGCCGGCATAACCGCGTGGCCACGTGCAAGGCTTGCTCCTGGTTGACATCGTGGAGCATGGCGACGAATTCCTCGCCGCCGTAGCGGCCGAGTAGATCCGTAGGACGCAATTCGCTGCTCAACACATCGGCCACCGCGACCAGCGCGCGATCGCCGGCCGCATGGCCGTGGAAATCGTTGAGCGCCTTGAAATGATCGAGGTCAAGAAACAGCAGGGCGATGGAACGCTCCGAACCGGAAGCGCCTTCCAGCATACGGTTGGCCGCCTCCGTCCACGCACGCCGGTTGAAAATATTGGTAAGCGCATCGCGGTCGGCCAATACACGCACGTTATCGCGATCGCGTCGCATCGTGAGCGCACGATCGGCCAGACCCAGCGACAGCACGATCGCTTCGAACGCGCCCATCGCGATGCTGGCATCGTTGAGCCAGTCCAGGCTCGGCAATGCGCCGGTGGTCTGTGCGCTGGTCATCGCGGTGAGTATCAGCAAGGGGGTCCATCCGACCAGGAAGAACCAGGCTGGGCGCGAACCCCTGGCACCGGCGACGAGCGCAGTAAAAAGCAACAGCAGTGCGCCGAGAATCAGCACTGGATTGACCAGCGTCTGCGCCATCACCACCAGCTCGTGAACACCGCTGCAGCGCAGCAGCACGATCAATGGCATCGCAAACCCAAGCGCGATCACCGGCACGCGCAAGGGCGGTACAAAACGTTGGACATCGCAGAAGCGCACGATGAACAGCGATGCGAATGAAACCGACAGCGCCACGGCCGACGCACCCACCAGCACTTCGGAGCCGGCCAGCCATCGCAGTTGCAGCGGGTGGAATAGAAAGCCGGTTTCCACCCCTTGCACCACCACATAGCAAAGCATGTAGCCGGTGTACCAGGCGAAGGTCACGTCATGCAGCATGATGGCGAAGCACAAGGCCATCAGTGCCATCGCCACCATCACGGCAAAGCAGGCCGTCGCGAATGTCAGCCAGTTGGAATCTTCCTGGACGAAATCGTCCAGGCTTTGCAATTCGAAACGTTCCGGCGCGGCCATGTTGCCGGTGGGTTCGAACTTGAGCAGGAGCGGTTGGGTCGAATCCTGCCCAGGCGGCAGGCGAAAGGCGAGTCGCCCGTGTCCATGCAGGGAGTTGTCGAAGTCATCCAGCGCCAGGGTGCGGGCAGGGCCGTGACCGGCGTAAAGGGTGATCGAACCCATGGGGGCAGGGTAGATCGATAGAACGCGCTCTTCCTTGGTGCTGGCTCCCTGGGGCTCAAGCACCACCCAGCTACCTAGGTCCTCGCGTGAGAAGCGCTGCATGATGGAGGGGCTGAATACCTTCAGCGTCCCCTGTCGGAACGCGGCCAGGACTGACGCGGGCGTGTCCCCACGCGTCACTTCGTGCCATGCCCCGCGCAGCGGCACGTTGATGACGGCGGCCTGCACCAGCGAGAACCACAGCAGCCAAATCAAAGGCAAGGCGGTCGGAAACCACCTTCGCTTCACCAAGCCATTGAACAGCGCTTCCCCTGACACCTCAGCTCAGCTCCCCTGTCCCTGAAGTCATGCGGCGTAATGCTCATGCCTCGCCGACGCGGGCTTGTTTCCCGTGTCGTTCGGCTTTCTCGTATTCGCCGCGGCGACTTGCGCCGAGGCAGACCTATTTTGAGCGCTCCGTCACAATATTGCGTTAGTTCCGCCCTCATGCAGGAGACATGCCAGCCCGTGCTTGGGTGTCTGAGAGACGATTTCACGCCTGGTTGCAGGCCGGCGGTGCATCTTCCGGAACACCTGCATCCCCTGACGCTACGTGGGCCCCACCCGAATGGAGAGTGGCATGAGCGCAATCAAGATAGCGGTGCTGATCGGCAGCCTGCGCAAGGAGTCGCTCAACCACAAGCTCGCCAAAGCGCTGGAGCGCCTGGCGCCGCACGAGTTTTCGTTCGAGCATGTCCGCATCGACAACCTGCCGTTCTACAACCAGGATTTCGACAGCGACTACCCACCCGTATGCCGGCAACTGAAAGAACAGATCAAGTCGGCGGATGCCTTGTTGTTCGTTACACCCGAATACAACCGCTCCGTGCCGGGCGTGCTGAAAAACGCCATCGACATTGCCTCACGCCCGTACGGTGCCAGCGCGTTCGCCGGCAAGGCGGGTGCCGTGGCAGGCATTTCGGTAGGGGCCACGGGCACCGCACTGGCGCAGCAACATTTGCGCAACATCTTGGCGTATCTGGATGTGCCTTTGATGGGGCAGCCGGAGGTGTTCGTCAAATACAGCGACGGGCTGATCGATCAGGACGGCAACATCGGCGTCGAAAGCACCAAGAAGTTTCTGCAGGAATTCGTCGACCGCTACGTGGATTGGGTGCGACGCCACGTGCATACCTGACGTCAGGCGACGGGTGCGCCGACCCCGCAGTATTTATCCAGCAATTGCCGCTGCACATCATGCTGCACGTGGCCGTCGGCGGGACGCAGGCGGGTGTAACTGCCGTCGGTATGCAATTGCCATGAGGTGGCGTTGTCGGCGAGATAGAGGTCGAGCTCTTTGCGGATGCGCTGGCGCAGTTTGCGGTCCTCAATGGGAAAGCCGGTTTCGACACGCCGATCGAGATTGCGCTCCATCAGGTCGGCGCTGGCCAGGTACATGCGTTCATCACCGTCATTGGCGAACCAATACACGCGGCTGTGTTCGAGAAAACGGCCTACATTCGAGCGCACGCGAATGTTCTGCGAAATACCCGGAATGCCAGGGCGCAGGCAGCACATGCCGCGCACGATCAGTTCCACCTTCACGCCGGCAATGCTCGCCTTATAGAGCGCGCGGATCATCTTGGCGTCGGTCAGCGCGTTGATCTTGATGATCATTTGCGCAGGTTTGCCGGCTTCGGCATGCGCGGTCTCGCGGGCGATAAGGTCCAGCAGCGATTTTTTCAGCGTAAATGGCGCATGCAACAGCTTCTTCATCTTCAACAGCTTGCCCATGCCGGTAAGCTGGCTGAAGAGCTTGTGCACGTCTTCGCACAGCGCCGCATCGGAGGTGAGCAGGCTGTAATCGGTATACAGGCGCGCATTGCCACTGTGGTAATTGCCGGTGCCAAGGTGAGCGTAGCGCTGCAATTTCTGCCCTTCGCGGCGCTGGATCAGCATCATCTTGGCGTGCGTCTTCACATCGACCACGCCATAGATCACCACCGCACCGGCTTGTTGCAGGCGCGTGGCCAGGCTCAGGTTGGATTCTTCGTCGAAGCGTGCACGCAGTTCCACCACGGCGATCACTTCTTTGCCCGCACGCGCCGCTTCCACCAGCGCATCCACGATTTCAGAGGTCGCGCCCGTGCGATAGAGCGTCTGCTCGATGGTGAGCACGTCCGGATCTTTGGCCGCTTGCCGCACCAGATCCACCACGGGCGCGAACGATTCATACGGGTGCAGCAACAGCACGTCCTGCTTGTTGATCACCTGGAACAGGTCTTCGGCTTTCTTGAGTGCCTTGGGGATGGCCGGCACAAACGGCGGATACTGCAAGTGCGGGCTCTGGCTGCGATTGATGATGCCGAACAGGCGCGTGAGGTTGACCGGCCCGTTGACCTCGTACAACTCCGCCTCGGTGAGACCAAACTGTTTGAGCAGATAATCGGTGAGTTTCTTCGGGCAGTTGTCGGCCACTTCCAGGCGCACGGCATCGCCGAAGCGGCGGGAAAACAATTCGCCGCGCAACGCACGTGCCAGATCGTCCATTTCTTCCGGATCGATGGTGAGGTCCGCGTTGCGCGTGAGGCGGAACTGGTAGCAGCCTCGCACTTCCATGCCGGGGAATAACTCATCGGCATGCGCATGAATGATCGAAGACAGCAACACGTAGTTTTCGCCGCCTTCGCAAATGTCGTCCGGCAGGCGCATGGTGCGCGGAAGTACGCGCGGCGCAGGCAGAATGGCCAGGCCCGAATCACGCCCGAACGCATCGACGCCCTCCAGCTCGACAATGAAGTTGAGGCTCTTGTTGACCAGTAATGGGAACGGATGCGTGGGGTCGAGTCCGATCGGCGTCATTATCGGCGCCACTTCTTGCCGGAAGTAGCGCTGTATCCAGCGCTTCTGCACTGGCGTCCAGCTTTCCCGGCGAACGATGCGAACGCCGTGCTCGTCCAGTTCGGGCAGCAGGCGTTCGTTGAGGATGGCGTACTGGCGTGCGATCTGTCGGTGCGCGATCTCGCTGATTTCCGCCAGCGCCTGCTTGGGCGCAATGCCATCGGGTCCGACGATTTCGTGGCCGAAAGCGAGCTGGCTTTTCAGGCCGGCGACGCGGATTTCGAAGAACTCGTCCATGTTGCTGGAAAAGATCAGCAGGAATTTCAGGCGTTCCAGCAGCGGCGTGCGCTCGTCCAAGGCTTGTTCCAGCACACGGTTGTTGAATTGCAGTTGCGATAATTCGCGATGGATGTAATACGTTTTTTCGCTGAGATCGACGGGTGGCGAGGCGATCGCTTCGACAGCATTGGCGACACTTGCGGGAGACAGGGCGTCTTGGTCGTTGCGTTTGCTCATCGATGCGTCAATCCAGTGGTCGTCAGGGCGTGGCAGCGTATTTGGCGCGCCAGGGTCTGGACATAATGTGACGGTGCGTTGACACATTCGTGACAGCGGTTGCCGTGATACCTATGTCAGGTGACATGCCTTGGCGCAAGGTACTGGCTGGGCGTAGCCCCCAGCGTACGCCTAAAGGCGACGGCAAAGGCGCTGGGACTGCTATAGCCGAGCTCTACTGCTACCCGCGTCACGGGCTGTCCGCGCGCCAGCCGGGCCAGCGCGGCCAGCAAGCAGGCCTGTTGTCGCCAATGGCTGAAGCTCATGCCGGTTTGCTCGCGGAACAGACGGGTGAAGCTGCGCCGGCTCATATCGGCCTTGCGTGCCATCGTATCGATGTCCACGTCCATCGATGGTGATTCCAGCAATGCGTGGCATAGCCGCGCCAGCCGCGGTTCCTGCGGCAGCGGAGTACTGAGCGGCAGGATGGGCATACGGGCGATTTCCTCCACCAGCAGGCGCATCACCTGATCGTCGCGGCTACCGAGTGCGTATTCGGCGGGCACGTCCACGGCTTCGGACAGCAGCGCATGCAGCAGCGGCGACACGCTGATCACGGTGCAATGGGCAGGCAGCTTCGTGCTTGCCGCGACCTCCGGCAACACATACGCGCTGCGCGTGCTGGTGGGGCCGCCCATGTGCACGGTGTGATGCACGCCCGCCGGAATCCATAGGGCGCGGTAGGGCGGCACCACCCAGCTTCCCTCGCTGGTCGTGACGGTGAGTACGCCGGTTACGGCATACAGGCATTGGCCACGCTTGTGCGTGTGACGGGGCAGGACCATTCCGGCGGGGTAATCGTTGCCGGTGGCGACGACGTCGCGCGGGGTGTCTTCGTAATGGATGACACGGGCATTTCGCATGCTGCCTCAGCCTTGGCCTGAATTCGACAGAAGTTGACCCAATTGTGCATGCAGGCCGCACGCGGGTACTTTAAGGTGGTAGCTGCAACCCGGCAATCGCGCCGGTTCCCCCGACCCTTCGAGAAGCCATGCAGAACTCCGCCGAATCGGTGTCCGTGCCGTCGACTGCGGTGCGCACCGACTACACCATTCTGGGTGCCATCAGTTTTTCGCATCTGCTCAACGACATGATCCAGTCGTTGATTCTTGCGATCTATCCCATCTTGAAAAGCGGCTTTCATTTGACCTTCGGTCAGGTGGGCCTGATCACGCTCACCTATCAGATCACCGCATCGTTGCTGCAGCCGGTGGTGGGCTCTATCACCGACCGCAGGCCGATGCCGTATTCCTTGCCCGTGGGCATGGGCTTCACGCTGCTGGGCCTGCTGTTGCTGGCCACCGCGCCGAATTACGCGGTGCTCCTGGTGGCGGCCGCGTTGGTCGGTACGGGCTCATCCGTGTTCCATCCCGAATCCTCACGCGTCGCGCGCCTTGCATCGGGCGGCCAACACGGATTGGCGCAGTCCTTGTTTCAGGTGGGCGGCAATACCGGTTCGTCGCTCGGGCCGTTGCTGGCCGCCTGGATCATCGTGCCGCACGGGCGCGGCAGCGTGGCGTGGTTTTCACTCGCGGCGCTGCTTGCGATGGTGGTGTTGTTGCAAGTGGGGCGTTGGTATCGCTTGCATCATGTCAGCCGCAGCAAGACGGTGCGTCATGTGGCCGGTGAAGCGCTGAGCCGCGGCAAGGTGATGGCGTGCCTGGCGATTTTAGGCTTGCTGATCTTTTCCAAGTATTTCTATCTGGCCAGCATCAGCAGCTATTTCACCTTTTACCTGATTCACACGTTCGGCCTGTCGGTACAGGCTGCGCAGATTCATTTGTTCGTCTTTCTTTTCGCGGTGGCGGTAGGTTCGCTGATCGGCGGTCCGGTGGGCGACAGGGTGGGGCGCAAGTGGGTGATCTGGGTATCCATACTTGGCGTTGCCCCGTTCACGCTGGCGCTACCGCATGCCAATCTGTTCTGGACGGGCGTGCTGTCCGTGGTGATCGGTTTGATCTTGTCCTCGGCGTTTTCCGCGATTCTGGTTTATGCGCAAGAGCTGATCCCCGGACGCGTAGGCATGATTTCAGGGCTGTTTTTCGGCCTCGCGTTCGGCATGGGCGGCATCGGTGCCGCGGTGCTGGGGCAGGTTGCGGATGTGCGCGGCATCGATTACGTGTACTCGCTGTGCGCGTACTTGCCTTTGATCGGTGTGCTGGCGGTGTTCTTGCCGAATTTGGAAAAAGGGCAACGCTGAGTTACGCGCGAACTGATTGGGGCGCTCAACGGTGGTTATGTGTCGCCCCGGCGTTCGCCGGGGCGACGGTAGAGGCACTCAATGCTTGGCCGGCGTTGGCCCCTGCACTACTTGCATCAGGTTTTCCGGCTTCAAGTATTTCCTGAATGCGGCCTGCACTTGTTCGGGCGTCAGCGTGAGGTAGTACTTGGCGGCCACCATTGGCTGATTCAGCGGCTCGCCGTGCCAGGACCAGTCCAACAGCGAACGCGCGATGCCGTTGATGCTGGAAACGCCCACGGGAATCGAACGGATCTCGTATTGGCGTGCGTTATCCAGTTCGCTTTGCTTGACGGGCGTGTTCTGCATGTCGATCAGGTTCTGGCGTACCAGCGCGTCGACGGGGGCAACCTTGTCCGGATCACTGCCATATTGCACGAAGAAGATCGAGCGTGTGCGATCGAAATGGATGTTCGATCCGGCGCCATAAGCGAAGCCATGTTTCACGCGGATATCGGTCATCAGCCGTGACGCAAAGCCGTTGCCGCCAAGCACGTTATTGCCCAGTTGCAAGGCATAGCGATCGGGATTGTGCAGGTTGAGTTCGAGCATCTGGCCCATCAGCACCTGGTCTTGCGATGCGTAGGGATTGTCGACCACGGTATAGCCGGAAGGATTCACGCCGACCGGCTTGGAAATCACATCCGGCTTCGAGCCCGTGGCCTTCCATTGTCCAAAGTAGCGTTCCACCGTTGCTTTGGCTTGTTCAGGTGTGACGTTGCCGACGACGACAATCGTGGTGAGATCAGGACGATACGCCTTGGCGAAGTAACCCTTGACGTTCCCAAGCGTCAGCGCATCGATCGTTGCCGGCGTGGCAAAGCGAAGGTCCGGATCGCCCGCTGGCAAAAGCCCGGTTCGCAGCGCTTTCATCATCTTGTACTGCGGGGATTGCATTTCACCGGCCAGCGCGCGTGCGAGTGTTTCCTGCTGCACGGTGAAGCCTTGCTGCGGCAGGGCAGGGCGCAATTCATTATCGGCCAGCAATTGCACCGCACGATCGAATTGGTCGCTCAACGCAACGACACCAAAGTCGGTGCCACCTTTTTCGTCGGCGGAGATGTCGTCCAGTGCCTTATGGAAGGCATCGCGATCCAGCGTGGTGCTGCCGTAATCGAACAGCGAATCAAGCAGGCGCGCCGCGCCTTCCTGGCCGGCCGGTTCCTGTAGTTTGGGGTTGTTGTCGATATGCCCAAGCACGGTGATCGTTTTGCTGATGGTCTCCGGCTGCACGATGAGATGAATGCCATTGTCGAGCGTCATTTGAACCGGTGCCAGCGTCCAGCGCGGCATTTCCAGCTTGCTGAGTTTTTCGCTCGCCCACGCTGGCAGCGGCACGTCGAGCTTGTCATTACCGGCGAAGGATTCGGAACCACCAAAGCCCGCACTGTCCGGCGGGCGCTGGCCGTTTTCATTCGGTGTCAGCACGACGGTGACGCGTTCGTCCGGCTTCAAGTACTGGCGCGCCACGCGATCGACGTCGGCCACGGTGACTTTACGGAATTGGTCTTCGACCTCTTCCGGCGAGTTCAGACCGGTCCACGCAATGGCTTGCGACCATGCGGTGGCGAGCGATACGGCACTGTTTTTGTTGAATTCGGCCTGTGCGATTTCAGAGCGCTTGGAAGCTTCCACCAGATCGGCAGGTACACCGTTCTTCAGCAGGTCGTTAATGACACCGTCCAGATCAGCCTGCGCTTTGTGTGCATCGCCGCCTTTGGGAAAGCCCACTTCGATAACACCCACGCCGCCGTGGCTGAAAGGCTGCAATTCTGCATTGGTGCTGAGCACTTTGCCCTCTACCGCAAGCGCGGAAAGCGAGCTGCGCGCATTGGTAAGTACGTCCAGCAGTATCTGTGCGGCGGCATTGTCGTTGTCCATCAAGCCCGGCATGCGGTACATGAACTGCACCGTACCGGTGCCACGCGGCGTGGTGGTGGCGATGGTTTCCGGTCTCACCGGCTGAAGTTTCAGCGGTATGTGCTCAGGCGTTTTGCGACGTGGAATCGTACCGAACAGTTGCTGCACCTTCGCCAGCGTCTGCTGCGGATTGACGTCGCCGACGATCACCAGCAAGGCGTTGTTGGGTACGTACCAGGTCTTGTAGAACGCCTGCAAGTCCGCAGCCGTGGTTTTGCCGAAGGACGAGCGCGTGCCGAGCGGATCTTCCGCATAGCCGGTGCCTGCATAGAGCGTGTGCTCGGCTTTCTGGAACGCAAGAAATTCGGGTTGAGAGATATCACGCGATACTTCTTGCTCGATCGCGCCGCGCTCGCGGTCCCAATCCTGCTGGGTAAGCAGTGCGCCCTGCATGCGCGCCGATTCGATATGCAGCAGGATGTCCAGGTAATTGGACGGTGCTACGAAGTAGTACTGGGTGGCGTCGTTGGTGGTGAAGGCATTGTTGTCCGCACCCATTTTGCCGGTCATCTCATTGAGCTGCGAACCGGTCATGCCTTTGCTGTCGCGGAACATCATGTGTTCCAGCGCGTGCGCCGTGCCGGGAAAGCCATCGGGCGTCTGATAGCCGCCGGCGAGGTAAGTGATTTGCGTGGTGACCATCGGCGAAAGCGTTTCGCGCACGATCACCACACGAAGGCCGTTGTCGAGCGTGGCGCGCAGGACATTGCTGTCATTGGCGACAGCCTTGGAAGCAGGTGCATCGGCATGCGCGGCCACGCAGGTGGTGACCAGGCCCATGCCCAGCAATACGCTCCATGCCAATGTCTTCAGTGGGCTCGACATCATGATTTCATCCTTAGCTCAGAACAACGGTTGACCGCGGGATGGTGCCATAGTGCCCCGCGTCTGCCTAAGTGCCGGTCGGCAGGGCGCAAATGCCCAAAAGTTAGACGCGGGTATGGGCGCAGCGGGTGAAGACTTGGGGTATCGTGCCTCTACCGTGGTTTCCCAATGAAAGGAGCGAGCTATGTTGGTGGTGACGACCGAGAACGTTCCAGGGCATCAGGTGGTTCAGGTGAAGGGGCAGGTATTCGGCGTGGTGGTGCGCAGCCGTGGTATTGGCGGCAACGTGATGGCGGGGCTGCGCTCGCTTGTGGGGGGCGAGATCCACGAGTACACCCAGATGCTGGAGGAAGCGCGTCGCCACGCACTCGACCGCTTGGTTGCCAATGCCAAGCTGATGGGGGCGAACGCGGTGCTGATGATGCGCTTCGATTCGGCCGAAATCGGCCAGACCATGAGCGAGATCGTGGCCTACGGCACCGCCGTGGTGCTCGACCCGCCGACCTAAGCCACGCGCATGCTGCCTTTTGTGCTGTATGTGATCGGAGCAGTACTGCTGGTGGGGGCGGTCATCGCCGCACTGACTGGCGTGCTGGTGGCGTTGCTGCCGCAGTTGATCTTCGGCGGCTTGCTGTTGGTGGTGGGGCTGGCGATCGAACGCTGGCGCTACAAGCCGCTCTTACGCACCGGGCCCGACCCGCGCTGGAAGGATACCGGCGAACGCTTCGTCGACCCCGGTAGCGGTGAGCTCACCGCCGTGTATTTCGATCCAGCGCAAGGCGAGCGACACTATGTCGTGATCGAAGGGAAACCCCCGTCGGATTAACGAGACGCTATCTATTTATTAGATAGGATGACTCCTCAACTAAACCAAAAAGACTAAGGAATAACCATGCCTTCAGGTAATCCGGTACTGCGCCCCAAGGCGTTTCAGGGACTGCCCGTCACGGGCGAACGCATGACCATGAACGGCACGATCACGCGCACGGGCTTGTTGCTGGTGCTGGCGGTGATCACCGGCGGCTGGACCTGGCAGCGTTTTGCCGATGCGGCGGTCGGTGGCGATGTCATGGGAGCCATGGCGGCCATCAGCCCCTTTATGTGGGGCGGGCTCATCGTAGGCTTGGTGCTGGCGCTGATTACCACATTTGCGCAGCGTTTTGCGGGTATTACGGCGCCGCTCTATGCCATTGCCGAGGGTTTCGCGTTGGGCGGTATTTCGGCAGTGATGAACCTGCGTTTTCCCGGCATCGTGCTACAGGCGGTGATGCTGACGGTGGGCGTGTTGGCGGTGATGCTGCTGCTGTACCGGTCCGGGCTGATCAAGGTGACAGACAAGTTCCGCATGGGCGTGATGGCGGCGACCGGCGGCATTGCTTTGCTCTACATCGTGGATATGGCGCTGCGCGCCTTTACGCATATCCAGATTCCTTTTATCCACGAAACGGGTGCGCTGGGTATTGGCTTCAGCTTGTTGGTGGTGGGGCTCGCCGCACTCAACCTCGTGTTGGATTTCGACATGATCGACCGCGCCACCGCACAGGGGGCGCCAAAGTACATGGAGTGGTACGGTGCGTTCGCGCTGATGGTGACCTTGGTATGGCTGTATATGGAACTGCTGCGTCTGCTATCGAAGGCGCGCCGTTGAGTGATACGGTTTTTGTCGTGCAAAGGCCGCCTTCGGGGCGGCCTTTGCTTTAGGGGGAGAGGCCGTCGATGCTACCCTTTGCGCTTTTCCGATAGCGGACAGATATGACGAAAGAGGCCGGCCGCGGACACGCCTTGCTGGTGGGAGCGGGCATCCTTTGCAGTCGCCTGTTCGGACTGGCGCGACAGCGGGTGTTTTCCCATTACTTCGGCCTGTCCGACGCGGCAGATATCTTTAGCGCTGCGCTACGCGTGCCGAACTTTTTGCAGAATCTGTTCGGGGAAGGTGTGCTTTCGGCCTCCTTCATTCCCGTTTACGCCCGCTTGCTGGCGCAGCACAAACAGGAAGATGCCGATCGCCTGGCCGGCGCGATCTTCGCCATTCTGGCTTTGATCATTTCGATCATCGTCGCCTTGGGTGTGTTGGCGGCACCTTATCTCATCTGGTTGATTGCGCCCGGCTATACCGGTGAAAAGCGCGAGCTCACCATTTTGATCGTGCGGATTCTTTTTCCTGGCACCGGCATTTTGGTGTGGTCGGCATGGTGTCTGGGCATTCTCAACAGTCACCACAAATTTTTCCTCTCGTATGCGGCGCCCGTGATCTGGAATCTTTCCATGATCGTGACGATGCTGGTCTTTCGTCACCTGGATGCGGATCGCCTGATCGTTTACCTGGCATGGGGCACCGTACTCGGTTGCGTGCTGCAGTTCCTGGTGCAGTTGGGTCCGGTGCTGAAGTTGGTTCCCGGTTTGCGCCTGAGGTTGGATTTTCGCAGTCTGCACGTGAAGCAGGTGGGTGGCAGTTTCATTGGCGTGGCGGTAGGGCGCGGTGTCGTGCAAATCAGCGCCTTCGTGGATCAGGCTATTTCCACGTTGCTGGGGAGCGGCGCCATTGCGGGCATGACCACGGCATCCTCGATCAATTTGCTGCCGGTGAGTTTGTTCGGCATGGCCGTATCCGCCTCGGAACTGCCGACCCTTTCGCGCATGGCAGGCGACCACGTCGACGCGGAAACCGCGGCAAAACTGTCGGTACGGTTGAACAATGGATTGGAGCGCATTGCGTTTTTCATCGTGCCTTCCGCCATGGCGTTCTTTGCGTTAGGCAATGTGATCGTTGCCGCGCTTTACCAATCAGGTGCCTTCACGAGCAAGGATTCCTATTACGTGTGGGCGATTCTGGCGGGTTCCGGCGTGGGATTGCTCGCGTCCACCTTTGGACGTCTTTATTCATCCACCTATTACGCCATGCGCGATACGCGCAGCCCTTTGCGCTTTGCCATGGTGCGGCTCATGTTTACCGCCGTGCTGGGCCTGGGCAGCGCGTTGCTGGGGCCCAGAATGCTGGGTATACCGCTGCAATGGGGGGCGGTGGGCCTGACCGCTTCGGCTGGCGTGGCCGGATGGATCGAGTTTCATCTGCTGCGGCGGAAGATGAACAAGATGCTGGGTGCCACGGGCGTCGCATTGCCGATGATGATCAAGCTGTGGGGTGCGGCCATTTTGGCGGCGCTGGCGGCGTGCAGCATCGAGCACTACTTGCCTCCCTATGGCCCGATTGGCACGGCTTTAGTTGTTCTATCGACTTACGGCATCGCTTACTTCGCGATCACTTTCTTGCTTCATGTTGCGGTATGCAGGGAAGTCGTCGGCAAGGTCATGCGACGGATAGGCATGGGTTGATCGAAAACGCAGCAAACGAGCGCGATATCATTAGCGGCGAAGATTACTGCGCGCCAGTTCGATCAGTTCGTCACCACGACCGTTCATCACGGTACGTAGCGCCCAAAGACTGAAACCCTTCATCTGCTCCAGCTGAATTTTCGGCGGCATCGACAATTCCTGGCGATTGGTGACGACGTCGATCAGGGCAGGTCCGTTATGCGCAAACGCTTCGCGCACCGCCTTTTCCAGATCGCCGGGATCTTCCACGCGCACGCCGTAGATACCTGCAGCGCGTGCGAGGGCCGAGAGATCCGGGTTGTCCAGCGTTACGCCCGTGGGCAGAAAGCCGGCGGCTTTCATTTCCAATTCCACGAAGCCGAGCGTGCTGTTGTTGAACACCACAATCTTTACGGGCAGTTTGTGTTGCACGAGCGTCAGCAAATCACCCATCAACATTGAAAAACCGCCGTCGCCGGACAGGCTCACAATCTGGCGCTCGGGAAAGGCGGTTTGCGCACCGATGGCTTGGGGCATCGCATTGGCCATCGAGCCATGCACGAAGGAACCAAGCAAGCGACGCTTGCCATTCATGTGCAGATAGCGCGCAGCCCAGATCGTCGGCGTGCCTACGTCGCAGGTAAAAACCGCGTCGTCATTGGCAACGTCGCTCACCACTTTGGCCACGTATTGGGGATGAATCAATGCGCTGCCCGGTTTGCCGGTAGCGAGATCGTTGAGCCCCTCGCGCGCCTTCTTGTAGTGCTCCACGTTGTTTTTCAGGTGCTTGTCGTCGCCATTTGCTTTCAATTTTGGCAGCAGCGCTTCGATGGTGGCGCCTACATCGCCAACTAGACCCAGGTCGAGACGACAGCGGCGGCCGAGATTCTCCGCGCGCAGATCGATCTGGCAAATCTTCGCGTCGTCGGGAAAAAACTGGCGATAGGGAAAATCGGTGCCAAGCAGCAGCAGCGTATCGCAGCTCATCATGGCCTCGTAGCCGGAGCTGAAGCCGATCAGGCCAGTCATGCCTACGTCATAGGGATTGTTCCACTCGACGTGTTCCTTGCCACCCAGTGCGTGCACGATCGGGGCCTTGAGTGTCTCGGCCAGCCGTATGACGAAGTCGTGCGCACCGGCGCAGCCGCGGCCGCAAAAGAGCGTGACTTTGCGCCCGCTGCTGAGCAATGCAGCGAGCTGTTCCAGTTGTGCCTCGGCCGGCACGACCTTGGGCGAGGCGGGCAGCAGGCTTTGGCCGCTGGCCACCGGGCCGCTTGCTTCAGAAAGCGCTACATCGCCGGGAATGACCAAGACCGCCACGCCGCGTTGACCGATGGCTGTTCGAATCGCCATGGCAACCGCGCGATGGATTTGGGAGGCGCTGCTTATCAACTCGCAATAATGGCTGCATTCCTTGAACAGATTCTGCGGATGCGTTTCCTGAAAATAGCCACTGCCGATTTCAGCCGAAGGAATGTGCGCAGCAATGGCCAGCACTGGCGTGCGTGAGCGATGCGCATCGAACAGGCCATTGATAAGGTGAAGGTTGCCGGGGCCGCACGATCCTGCACAGACAGCAAGCGTGCCCGTTAGCTGAGATTCCGCGCCGGCGCCGAAAGCGGCCGATTCCTCGTGCCGGTAATGGATCCACTGCATATCCTTGCGTTGACGCAGTGATTCGGTGATGCCGTTGAGGCTGTCGCCTACCAAGCCATGGATGCGCTTTACCCCGGCCTGAGCCAGCGTTTCGACCAGTACGTCTGCAACGTTGCGAATGCTCATGAAGCGGCACCTCACGTGATCGGAGACCGCGCTATCTTGGCAAAGCTATGCTTTGGTTTCTGTAAAGGCCCCAACGCAACGGGTTTCGTGAAGACGTTACGCTGGCTGGAGCGCTATCAAAGAGATGCCTAGGCGGCCCCGATGATCACGGGCTCCGGTTCCAGCTTTACGCCGAAACGCGTTTGCACGCCTTCGATCACCGCTTGTGCGAAGTGCCAAAGCTCTTGCCCGCTGGCTTTGCCATGATTGACCAGGACAAGTGCATGCCGATTGGAAATGCCCGCATCGCCTTCGCGCGTACCTTTGAAGCCGGTCGCTTCGATGAGCCATGCAGCGGAAAGTTTCCACCGCGCATCGTTGCCGGGCCATGCAACAAGTTCCGGGTGCTCGCGCTTCAATGCTTCGCCTTGGGCGGCATCGACGATGGGATTCTTGAAGAAGCTGCCGGCGTTGCCAATGACGGACGGGTCGGGCAACTTGCGTGTGCGTAGGTGCACGACAGCTTCGGCGACGTGGAACGGCGCGGGTTTCTCGACGCCCATGCGTTCCAGTTCTTCGCGGATGCCTGCGTAGTCCATGCGCAAGCTGTGCTCACGGGGCAGGGCGAAACGCACGGCGGTGACGATGAAGCGCTCCGGTTCGTGCTTGAAAAGCGAATCGCGGTAGCTGAAAGCGCAGGCGCTTTGATCGAGGGTCACCACGCACCGCTCGATGCGATCCCAGGCTTCCACGCTTTCGATGAACTCGGCGACTTCCGTGCCGTATGCGCCGATGTTCTGGATCGGTGCTGCGCCGACGGTACCGGGAATCAGGATGAGATTTTCCAGGCCCGCAAAACCCTGGCCCAGCGTCCAGCGCACAAAATCGTCCCAGCGCTCGCCCGCGGCCACGGCGATGCGGGCGATATCGCCGCCCTTTTCCATATGCACGCCGCGCGTTTCCATGGCCAGTACCGTGCCGTCGACATCGCCGGTGAGCAGAATGTTGCTGCCTTCGCCCAGCACCAGCAGCTTGCTTGAGCGTATAGCTGGAAAGTCCAGCAGTTGGGGCAGTTTCGTTGCATCGCGTACTTCGGCCAGCAGCTTGGCGCGGGCATTCACGCGCAGGGTGTTGCGCGTCAGCAGCGGTGCGTTTTCGATCAGCGTGTAGCCGCCCATGTCGACGCGTTCAGCGTGCATCGCGATCGTCCTGCTGACGGCGGATTTCATTCACACACTCGGCGATCAATTCAGGGCCGCGATAAATAAGGCCGGAATAAACCTGCACCAACTTCGCGCCAGCGTCGAGCTTTTCCGCCGCATCGCTGCCATCAAGGATGCCGCCAACACCGATGATGCCGATGCGATCACCCAGCCGCTGGCGCATGCCACGGATCACCTCGGTGGCGCGCGTGCGCAGCGGGCGGCCAGAAAGCCCGCCTGCCTCGTTGCCGTGCGGATCGCCAGCGACAGATGAGTGGTCGATCGTGGTGTTGGTGCAGATCACGCCATCCACATTCGCAGCCAGCAGCACGTCGGCAACGCTGTCGAGCTCTGTTTCGCTGAGGTCGGGTGCGATTTTCAGCAGCATGGGCTTGCGCTGGCCTTGCTGCGAGCCGAGACGTTCCTGCGCTTCGCGCAGCGTTTCGATAAAGCGGCGCAGCGTGGCTTCTTCCTGCAGATCGCGCAGGCCCTTGGTATTGGGCGAGGAAATATTGACGGTGATGTAAGTGGCATGCCCGTAGACGCGCTCCAGGCAGAACAGGTAATCGTCGACCGCTTTCTCGTTGGGCGTGTCCTTGTTCTTGCCGATGTTGATGCCCAGCACGCCGCGATAGCTGGATGCCTGCACATTGCGCACCAGTGCATCGACACCTTCATTGTTGAAGCCCATGCGATTGATGATGGCTTCATGCTGCGGCAGGCGGAACAGGCGCGGGCGGTCGTTGCCGATCTGCGGGCGTGGTGTCACCGTCCCGACCTCGATGAAACCCAAGCCCAGTGCGCCAAGTGCATCCAGGTGTGCGGCGTTCTTGTCCAGGCCGGCGGCGAGGCCGACGGGGTTGGCAAAGCGGATGCCGAACGCTTCAACCGGCAGTTCGGCTGGCGTCTGTGCAACGAAGCGCGCCAATTCGCTGCGCCAGGCAACATCGAGGCCGTACAACGTGAGCCCGTGTGCCGTCTCGGCATCCAGTTTGAACAGCAGCGGGCGCAGCCAGCGGTACATCAGGGAACCTCGCCAACGTAGACACGGGTGTCGTAATCGAAGCTTATATGGCCATTGACGGCGCAGGCATCGAATAACGTGCGCAGCGCCTCGATCATGGGCTCATGCTTGGGATGACCGGCCTGAGGCGCGTATGAGGAAGACATCAGCCGTCCACGCAGCGCGTCGAAGTCTAAGCGCTGCCGATGATCGAAGCTGGCGGTGCCACGCCAGCCTTCGCCGAACCACTCGCGCATGCGCGGTTCGTCGGCGTAGCGTTCGGCCACGCTGGTGTAGTCGGTGCCGTAGGTCTGCAGCAGTGCTTCGTAACCTTCCAGAAAAGGCGTGCCGACCAACCGGCGCGAATTCCAGTAAATGGCTGCCAGGCCACCCGGGCGCAGGATACGGTGGAATTCGCGTCGCGTCGTTTGCGGATCGAACCAGTGGAACGCCTGCGCCACGGAAACGAGATCCACGCTCGCGTCATCCAGTGTGGTGGCATCGGCACGTCCGTCCACCGCGTGGAATTTCGGATTGTCCCCCAGCCATTCGAGCGCTGCGCCGCGCATCGCGGCGTTGGGTTCCACGGCGGTTACGCTGTGACCCGCGTCGAGAAAAAGCTTGCTGGAAATGCCCGTTCCCGCACCGACATCGGCCACGCGCCAGTCGGCTGTAACGCCCTGTGCTTTGCGCAGCCAGTCGACCAAGACGGTGGGATAGGTGGGGCGGAAGCGAACATAGTCCGCTACACGATCACTGAAACGTTCGGTGCTGCGTAGGTTGTTCATGATTTTATCGACTCAACTGTTGGCCGCCATCGACACAGATGATCTGCCCGGTTACCCAACCTGCCCACGACGACGCGAGGAAGAGTGCCACATGCGCAACTTCTTCGGGTGTGCCGTAGCGTCCGAAGGGGATTTTCGACAGGACGTTGGCATAGCGTGCGGGGTCCTCATGCTTGCAGCGGTCCCACAAACCATCCGGAAATTCAATCGAGCCGGGGGCGATGGCATTCACCCGAATGCGCTGCGGAGCGAGGGCCGCGGCTTGAGAAGCCGTGTAGTGACAAAGCGCTGCTTTCATTGCGCCGTAGGAAGGCATGGTGGGGCGCGGATGCAGTGCTGCGATGGAACTGGTGTGAAGAATGCTGGCGTGCGGCGATTTGGCGAGATACGGCAACGCGGCATGCGAAGCCCGCACGGCCGCCATCATGTCGATATTGAAGACGGCAGCCCAGTCTTCTTCCTTATCTTCGAAGCCGTAACCGCTGGCATTGTTGATCAGCACGTCGATGCCGCCGAGCACTTCGGCCGCATCATCGATGTACGTTTTGATTGCGGAGGCATCGCCCAGATCGCACGATTGCTTGTGCATGGGTACACCGTGCGCGGCGATCGCTGCGGCGGTTTCATCCAAGGCTGCTTGTCCGCGTGCACAGATCGAAACGGCTGCACCAGACGTTGCGAAGGCCAATGCCATGCTGCGACCGATACCCTTGCTGCCGCCGGCGATGACGATGCGATAACCGTTGAAGTCGAAGGGGGAGGGTGTTGTAGGCGAGGGCACGGCAATGCCTCTTGGTGGTGTAGTGCTTAGGGTGCCTCACCGTCGTTCCGGTGTTCGCCGGGATGACGGTGAGGCAGATCTATCGTTTGCTGGCTAGGGAGCCACTTACTCCAACCCTCTCCCCGGAGGGGAGAAGCCGTCACGGTTTCACGAGAAGCCTATAGATCGAACTTGATACCCTGCGCCAGCGGCAACGCGTTCGAATAATTGATCGTATTGGTCTGCCGGCGCATGTACACCTTCCACGCATCCGAGCCGGATTCACGGCCACCGCCGGTTTCCTTTTCACCACCGAACGCACCGCCAATTTCCGCACCGGAGGTGCCGATGTTGACGTTGGCGATGCCGCAATCCGAACCCGCCGCCGACAGGTACTGCTCGGCGGCTTTCAGGTTCTGCGTGAAGATGGACGAGGACAAGCCCTGCGGTACGCTGTTCTGCAATTGGATGGCTTCATCCAGTGTCTTGAACGGCATCACGTAGAGAATCGGTGCGAAGGTTTCTGTCTGCACCACTTCATCGCTGTTTTTCAGGCCGGTGACGATCGCAGGCAGCACGAAGTTGCCCTTGCGGTCAGTCAACGCAGCACCGCCGGTGCGTACTGTGCCACCGCTTGCCTTGGCCTTTTCGATGGCGGTGAGATAGCCCATGACGGCATCCTTGCTGTTGAGCGGACCCATCAGCGTGGTGCTGAGCGTAGGATCGCCGATCTTGCTTTCCACCTGCTTATACGCGGCGACCAGCGTGTCCGTCACATCACCGATAATGGACTCGTGCACGAACAAGCGACGAGTCGTCGTGCAGCGTTGGCCGGCCGTGCCGACTGCGCCGAACACGATGGCAGGGATCGCCAGTTTCAAATCGGCGCTTTCGTCCACGATGATGGCGTTGTTGCCACCCAGCTCCAGCAGCGAACGACCCATGCGCTTGGCGACGCGCTCACCCACGTGGCGACCCACTTTGGTGGAGCCGGTGAAGCTGATCAGCGGAATGCGATGGTCGTCGACGAACGCTTGCGAGAGATCCGTGCCGGCGTCGTTGAACAGGAAAAACAGATTCGGGAAACCGCCAGCCGTCAGCGCTTCGTTGCAGATCTTCATCGTGGCGATGGCCGACAGCGGCGTTTTCGGCGACGGCTTCCAAATGCAGATATCGCCGCAAATGGCAGCGAGCATTGCGTTCCAAGCCCACACTGCCACGGGAAAGTTGAACGCGCTGATGATGCCGACCAGGCCGAGTGGTTGATACTGCTCGTACATGCGATGGCCAGGGCGCTCCGAATGCATGGTGTAGCCGTAGAGCATGCGGCTTTGGCCTACTGCGAAGTCGGCGATGTCGATCATCTCCTGCACTTCGCCGTCGCCCTCGGGTTTGATCTTGCCCATCTCCAGCGCGACCAGCGAACCCAGGGCATCCTTGTGCTTGCGCAGCGCTTCGCCACACAGGCGGACCGCTTCGCCACGCTGTGGGGCAGGGGTGGTGCGCCACACAGCGAATGCTTCCTGTGCGCGCTTGATGATGATGTCGTAATCGGTGGCACTGCTGGCGTAAACCGTGCCGATCACCTCGTTGGTAGCCGGATTCAACGGCTGCAGCGCGCCGGCATTCGTGGTCTTGGACCATTCGCCGTTGCCGAGATACGTACCCGACTGCTCGCCGGACAAACCGAGCGCCTTGAGGATTTCGTGGGACATGCTTGGGCTCCGTAAGACGTGGCGTCTGAGCGCCTTGGATGGGGAAAATGCCTATTCTAACAGGCGTGTCCATGGCGGCCGATGCACATTGCGGGGGAACCCTGGCTAAAACGCGGCAATACCCGAAAAAAAGGGGGGGGCGAACAAGGTCTTAACGCAGCCACCCCAGGGTCGGGCGTCTTCAAAGCCGGCGCGGTGGCGGGTGTGTATCGGCATCGCGTTCTAATGCAGGCCGGGTCGCGGGCATGCGCAGCACTTTCCGCATTGCGTATTGCCGCGGCGCTGTAGCAGTCGAAACCAGCTCAAAATGGTGCCCCCGATACGATTCGAACGTACGACCTTCCCCTTAGGAGGGGGACGCTCTATCCAACTGAGCTACGGGGGCGCGAAGACTGTCGCTGTGCGCATAAGCGCGTGCGCAAGTATAGGTGATGCGCCATAGGGTGGCGAGCAAGTCTCTGTCGGGCAGCCACGCCATTACATTCCAGGGTCAATCGATAACAAGCCATCAGCATCGATGCTGCTTTTGCGCATACGGCCGCGTGCGTCATGCGGTGACGCATTGCACCACTATGTCAGTCAAGCGAAAGGCCCGGCCAGAAAACCATGCGCCCGCTGAATTGCAACGATGCGCAAGGCGATCAGTGTCAACGGGTGAGGAGGGCGCTCGTTTATGGCGCTTGCGAGGGTGAGGGGCACGCGATGGCGCAGGATGATGGAGGAGACACCATCGGCACCGTTCTACTTACAACGATGACTCCACTCGACGCATGCAAGCCGCTTGGTTCGGCAAACAACGTCCGCTAACAAACTCAAGGAATCTGCCATGAATGTGAAGTCCAAGCTCGTCGTTGCCGGTCTGGTCATGGGTGCAGCCATGATGTCCGGCGCGGTGATGGCGCAAACCGATGTTCCCGGCCATCCGCGTGTCAATGAAGTCAACAATCGCGTACAAAACCAGCAGAATCGCATCAACAACGGCCTCAAGAAAGGCACCATGTCGCAAGCCCAGGCGGCGCGCGATGAAAAGCGCGATTCCAATATCGCCCGCCGTGAATCCGTGGACGAAGCCAAGCACAACGGTCATCTGACCAAGCAGGAGCAGCACAACCTCAATCGCTCCGAGAATCACAACAGCAAGGATATTTACAAGCAGAAACACTGAGCTTCGATGTGACGAAGTTCTCTCGTGCTTGCACGGCGATGTTGAGCTCTTGATTTGAGCGACAAAAAAAGGTGGTGACCGATCGGTTACCACCTTTTTCTTTAAATGCGTGCGGCTGGCGATGTGTGGCTTATTGAGCGTCCGAGACCGATACCACCCCTTCCTGCACCTGCACGCGGTTGCCTGGATCGTGATCCATGCGTGCCGTGCGAGTCACACCGTTATAGACGTACTGCACGTCGTAACCGACGATGGTGTCGGTCGCATTGGTGACCGTTTTGCACTCATGCTCCGTAGTGGAATACACCCGGTCGTGCTGGTGAGCGGCTTCGATGCGATTGCCCGCATAGCCACCTGCCGCGGCACCGGCCACGGTCGCCAGGGTGTTGCCCTTGCCGTGACCCACGAGGTGACCTAGCAGGCCACCGGCCACCGCACCAATTGCGGTGCCTGCGATATGGTGCTGGTCTTTCGGAGGGGCGGTGTGATTGACCACGACATCCTGGCAGACCTGCTGGGGATTGTTCACCATCTGATGAACCGGCGTCACGCTCACCACCTGCGCATACTGCGGTCCGGAAGCCTGCGCGGCTTGCGCGGATGCGTCCACTGCGGGGTCTGCGTTTGCCTGATGACTGCATGCCGTGAGCCCGGCGGCCGCGGTCGCCATGCCGGCCATGCAACATGCCTTCAATACCCACTTGCTCATACTAAATCCCCCATCGGTTATCCAATTAAACAAAAGCACTTCAGAGCACTTGGCCTTGCCGGCCATAACATTTATTGAATGGCTCTTCGGCTGAACACCGCCTACACGAAGCGTTGGCAGCGGCTAAACGGCGAAGTCTCAGTTCGCCATATTCGCAAAATTAAGAGGGTGATGGGGCAGGCGCGTCCCAGCGCACTTCACACGGTGTGACGCAGGTCCGCTGTTGAAACCAGCATGGTGCGTCAAAAGCCTTGTATTGCAGCGTGCGACGTCGTGCGCGTGATCAATCATCGCCACCCTTGCCAACGCACTCCTGCCACGTCGAGCTCGTTCAACCTGCAGTCGGGTTGATGCAGCCGCCTACGATACGGATGTCACGGCGCACGCACGCAGCGCCAACCAGAATGCATTTCAATAGCGTTCGTAAAGGGCGTCCCTTGCAGCACTTTTACCTTCGATACGCGGTGTCTGAAGCGCATGGCTGCGTACTCGTCGCAGATGGAAAGCCGCTGCGCTTTCGATCACGCCAAGCAGCGCTTTCCTTCATTGTTCGACGGTGCTACGAGGAAGGTGCAACAGAGGGCGAGCCGGTCATCAACATCGAGGGCAGCGATGGTCGGTGGCGCGCGTTCGACTGCCGGCTGCTACCGACGAATGAAGCCACATCGAATGGTCTTCCGGAGCGCACGGAGCTATTGCATTAATCTGCAATTGCCGACGTGGTCAGACGCGAGTTCTTCACGCCGTCATCACGAACGGCTGAACCGTAGCTGCCGCTCGCCGACGCTCTACACAGTGGTCCGCGGTGGCAGAGTGTTAGATTGCACGTCCACCGGTGCAGGGCGCACCGACTACCCAAAGGGGATTCGTATGTCGAAGCTTGCTCGTCGTACAGTGTTTGCCACATTGCTGGCACTTGGCTTTTCCGGCGCAGCGAGCGCTGGAGCGCCGACTCAAGGTCTGGGCCAGGCGTGGCCCAATGCTGTGGATGTCAGTGTCAATGCACACTATCACGCTTATGCATTCGTGCTGGGCGGTGTCACGTATGTCCAGATCAATGATGCGGCCGGCAACGTGCTTGGTGCGATCGGCACCTCGGGTGGGCAATTCATCGTCCTGCCGATTGGCAACGCATCATCGGTGACGACGCCTCAGCAATCGGGCACCACCACCGCGACGTCGGCAGGAAATGCTGCCGTTGTCTACAACGACGGCACCACGGTGATTTCGGCTACGCCGATGAGCGATGGGACGACCTCCTTGCAGGCGGCATCGGCATCCACGCAAACCGCAAGCCCAGCGGCCTCTCCGGCCGTCATGGAGCAAACGTGTGATGTGATTACCTGCAGCACGCACGGCGCCTGAAACAGGATGCCGTCATAACGGAAAAGCCCGGCAAATGCCGGGCTTTTTTTATGGATCGAACATCAGGCAAGCGATGTTCCTGCCATTTCGTCGCTCCCTCTGACGGGCCAGCCCTTCGAAGCTGGCGGCACGGTCTTGCAGCGCCTTCATGCCCAGCCCGCTGCTCGAACGCTGCAGGCGTGGTACCAGCTCATCCCATTTCACATAGGCGAGGTCCGCAGCGTTGCGCCGGAATTGCCATTGCACAACGACCCACAGACGTCCTGACCGTTCGCTCGCCCGTACGCGCACGCGCACGGCACTGACGTCTTTGCGGCTACATCCTTCGGCGATGCCCTCGCATACCATGCGGTAGATAGCCAGGTGCAGGCTCGTCGATAGACGGCTGACAGGGCCTTTAAGGTCGCACCCATAATGGACACCGGCCTCGTCGAGCATCCGTGCCACGGCACCTTCGCGCAGGGCCGAGGGCAAACCACGCTCGCGCCACGATTGCGGATACAAGCTATCGGCCAGTCCGTAGAGTTGGTCTTGGGCATCCAAGGCAACCCGCATGTAGCCGCCGTCGTCGATAGCGGGCTGCAAATGGCGCAAGCGCCCCATCATCATCGTGTAGCCGCCGCGCACTGTTTCGCGGATCTGCTCCAGAGCCTGCGCGGTGGAGCGCATTTGCATTTCGCCGATGTGGAAATTGCTACGCGCCAGTTCAAGCGCGAGCTGCATCTCGGCGCGCTCTTTTTCTGCGCGCGCGCTGAGCACGCCGATGCGCGCACCGGCCAAAAGCATGGTGCTGACTGCGAATGCAACGATCACCTCTGCCTGCATGGTGTCGTGATCGAACCGCTCCGGCATCAGCAGGACCACCGCCAGGCTCGCCAACGTGCCGCCAAACGCGGCACCTTGCCAGCCGTGGCGAAGTGCCAGCCAAACGATAGGCAAGAACAGGCACACCTGGGCCACGCCGCGTACGTGCGGCAGCGTGAAGCCGATCCAAAGCAGCATCGCGAGCATCGGCACCACCAGGCAAATGCTCTCGAAAACGATGCGACTTTCGATGGCATGCCATGCCCATTCTTTCCAACCATGGCTTCTTACGCGCTGGTGACATGCCAGTACGGTCGGGACCAACGACAGTATCCCCAGGAAATTGCCCAGCAGCCATTCAGAGGCAAGCTGGTCGTAATGCAGCGCCGGGTAACCCGCCGGTACGCTCGCGGTAGAGGCCATCAAAAGGTTGTAGGCCGTGCACACCATGGAGGCCACGAGTGCGCAAACCAGCAGCACGGCCACATGCACGTGGCCCTCTTTTCCGAGCAACGGCCCACGTTCGCGCGCCATGTACACCACGGGCGCCATCAGTGCGCTGGCGGGAAGCAGGTTCAGCATGCTCCATACCGGACCGAATTGGCTCCAGCACGCTACTGTCATGGGAACCAGCGCGAATTCTTCGCCGAGAATGAGTGCTGGCCAGTAACGATAAGGAACCAACGCCAAAACAGCGACGCGAACACCGGACAGCAATACGTAGTGGGGGATAATGATCTGGCGAAACAGCCATAAAACGATGGCGTAGGCCACGACAATGGCCGCATGCTTCCATCCGTTTTTTGCAAGCGCCCTCAGTCGTTCGTGCATCGTCTCCAACTCCCCAGTGGATCCCTGACGCGCGTGAAGCAAATTTGTGTAACGATCCAGGGCATGCTGTGAAACCCAGGTGAACGCGAGCCCCGTAGCTTGCTGGGCCAATATCTTACATTCTTTGGCCGCTTTACCTCGATAGCCTTCCGGGATGTGACGGGCGTTGTGAAACCCATGTCAGTTTCGCCTGGAATTGCCCCATAACGTCAGCGGTAAACAGCTTCCAGGATGCATCGCCGATCCGGCTTGGGGACATGCCGTCCAAGGTTCACCGCCGCGCGCGGGCTTCCTTCACCCACAGCTGTTGGCCCGGCTGGCCATACGCGAAAAAAGCGGACTGCGGTGGAACCTGCGACAGAAATCCAATGCGGCGCCCATGACCCCGGACCCATCATGCGTGCCGTCATTGAAGGCCCAGATCAGATCGGCGCACTAGCAACGCGCCTGCTTGCACATCAATATCGAGTAAAGAAGCGCGCAAGCCATCAGGGGGCATCATGAGCGTGACCGGCAAAGAGTTTGAATTCACTCTTCCGATCGGGTACGTCGACGCGGAAGGTACGCTTCACCGCGACGGAGTGATGCGTCTGGCAACGGCTGGCGATGAAATGCTGCCGTTGAAAGATCACCGTGTGCAGGCTAATCCGGCTTATCTGGCCATAATCATCTTGTCCCGCGTGGTCGTGAGGCTGGGTCGACTCGATATGATCAATACCAAGGTCATTGAAGGTCTGTTCGCCCAGGACTTCGCTTATCTGCAGCAGTTTTACAATCAGATAAATCAAGTCGATGGCAGCGACCCGGCGGGAAGGATGCGTGACCTGAAGGAAGCAAAACATTGAGCCGTCGAACGTGTCGCGACGCTAGCGACATAATCCCATGGTAATCGAAGCCTGATTGGGTCCTGCGATAGTTGCGATGTCTGCTTCCGCATCTGGGGACCCAGGCAAGCAACGTGCAGCCATGCCGCCCGTGACGGGGCGCGTTTACCGTTGCGCCCCGGAGCGTCGCTATGTGCCATTCGGCGCAGGTCAAAACCAGGCCGATCCGGCTTTTCATCACGCGATCGGTGAATAGGGAGTAGAGTGAACCCCTTCCCCTATGCTGCCGGCCATCAAATGAGCGACACCAACAAACCCCTAACGGCAGCCGCCATTCATTCGATTTACTCTGGCCAAAAAGTCACATTGAGCTCCGCACAGCCCCATGCGTTCGGGAAAACGAACCGTTTCGCACGCGATCCATCACATTCCGGGCAGGCTCCCCAGGACCCTAAAATCGCCAACAGGCCGCCTAAACGCGGTTGGTGATGCCTTGCGCGGGGCTGTCAGGAAAGCCGGATATTGGCTATAGTCGCCTGCGCTGGTCTCAATCAGTCGCACGACGGCAACCCAATGTGCCCGTTGAGATTTGCCATTTGAGCCAATGGCCTATATCGTGCGCGTGCTGAGTTTCAAGGGTCACCGTGAATTGTGGCCCGATGCTGTAGATGCAGTTTTACTACACCGTTGAACCCGCTTCCTCCTTGCGACCAGCCTATCCGCCGCTATGCGGCTTCACGCGTTACAAGGAAAAATCATGTCTCAGCAAGAAACCGGCACTGTCAAATGGTTCAACGATTCCAAGGGTTTCGGCTTTATCAGCCGTGATCAGGGTGGTGATGACCTGTTCGTGCATTTCCGTGAGATCCAATCCCAGGGCTTCAAGAGCCTGGCCGAGGGTCAGAAGGTCTCCTTCAAGGTTACGCAGGGCCAGAAGGGTCTGCAGGCTTCGGAAGTCAAGGTGATCTGAAGCGGCGCGCCCACTTCAAGAACAAGAAGCCCGGCCTCATGCCGGGCTTCTTGTTTATTGGGACACTGCATTTGCCTGGGCCGGCCTTTTGCCGCCAAGCTGTTCAGTTGTTGCAAATGCGCTCTAGCTATTTCGCTGACCGCACTTAAAGTCACTTTGGAGCTCGGCCTGGGTACAAGCTGGGCGGGGGCAGGTACTTGTTCCTAATCGCACCGCAGACAGCAAGACACCCGGCGGTACGGGTGTACACACCGGGTGTCTGGATTTACCGCGTTTTTCAGGATTTTGTGTACGAGAGTGCACGCCCTGAAATGATGTCGTGGTGGAAATAGGCGTCGAATCGTACCTTATAAATGGCTTCATTTAGCCATTTGGTTCGTTTTATATTTTTGAGTTACCGTCAAAGTTACCGTCAGGTATTGCCTGCTTGCCCTGTCACGCAAGTTGGCCCCAAGCCGATCCTTCAAATAGGAATGCCGGGCGCGGGCCAAATGGTTGGGACGCTGTAGAGCACACGCGAACATCTCCGCAATGGAGAACCGGCCCTCGGTGCCAGATGATTCAATCAATTCCGGACTGTGCAGACCTATAGCGGGCCCGAGCGGACATGGAGCGCCGCCTGCGTGGCTGGATGATTCGCCTGGAAACTTTCTGCAATGACGTGTCGGTCAATGCCCCTCCATGATTCCGTTGTATTCGGACCGTACTGGGTTGGGACGGATGCAAGCGGACATTTCCGTAATGGAACTGCCGGCGCGGATTTCGACAATTGGCTTCAATACCAAATCATCACAAGGAAACGCTCATGAGAGACCGCTCCAAGGTAAGCGCCAGCGATGTGCCGGCCGGTGTGTCTCTGTAGGAATCGCAACAACATGAAATTGATGAAAGATCACAGTGCGCCGTACTGCAAGCTTAAAGATGCTGCTAATTACATAGGTGTTCGCCCGCTAAAACTGTGCGACATGATTCGTAAAGGGGAGATAGAAGCACATCAATCGCCTCACGGCGAGACGTTCATCCTGTGGAGCGAGATTCACTGCTATATGACAAGGCGGGCAGGGGGCAACGTATGACGTTTCCCATCTACGTTCGCGCTGCCGACATCTATACGAACCGAAAGACAGGGAAGATCGGCTTGTTGCCCATAGGTCGTTCCACATGGTGGGAATGGGTGAGTGCAGGGACGGCTCCTAAGCCCGTCAAGCTGTCTCCGCGAGTGACGGTATGGCGAACTGCTGAGGTGCTGGCGTTTGCCGAATCCTATGTGGGAAACCGCACATGATTCCGCAGAGCCGAAAACGTCGCCCTAATGATCGTCAGGCAAAGCTAAAAAAGATGCTGCGAGCCGCAAGAAAGCAAAGGACTGGTCGCATTGCTGATCAGGGGTGTCTAATGCCGGGGTTACGCTCAGCGCTTGCTAATAGCTGGCCGGAGATGTCGACATGAATACGAGGCAGATTCCAGGAGGCGGTGATCCAATACGCCAGTTTGAAGCTGCCATGCATGCCGCAAACATCGTTCCCGAATTGGGTCACCTCGATATTCCGGGGGACGGAAGCCTCATTCGCTTTCAAATCAAGGGAGACCGCAAAGGAACGCGCAACGGATGGGCGGTGCTCTTCAATGATGGCGTGCCCGCTGGTGAATTCGGCAGCTGGCGTACGGGTGAATCCCATCCATGGTGTGCGAGACCTGCAATGGCGTTGAGTGTTGCGGAACGCGCCGAGATTAAACAACGTAGTGAAGCCATTCGGGTTGCGAGAGAACAAGAGGAAAAGAAACGTCACGCTGAAACTGCGCAGAACGCTCGTATGGCATGGGAGTCTGCCCAGCCGGCTAATAAGCATCCTTATCTACAGCGCAAAGGCGTTCTGTCGTATGGACTGCGAGTCGCGCATGCGGAAGGAAATGGTATTCGGGAAGGTGAACTATTGATCCCGATGCATAGTGGCTGTGGAGAGCTGGTAAGTCTCCAGCGCATCACGCAAAACGGCGACAAGCTCTTCCTGCGTGGCGGCCAGAAGCAAGGTACTTATTTCCGTATTGACGGTGACGGACTTGCGTGGCTTCTGGAAGGTTATGCGACGGGCGCGAGTGTGCATGCTGCAACGGGTGCGGCCGTCATCGTGGCGTTTGATGCAGGGAATTTGAAGCATGTCGCCGCCACATTGCAGGGGCAGCTACGGGGCGTCGCCGCCGATAACGATCAGAGTGAAACCGGCCGCAAGGCCGCCGAAGCAACCGGGCTATCTTGGGCGATGCCGCCCACTGTCGGGCAAGACTGGAACGACTACGCGAACGAACATGGCTTGGATGCCGTGCGCCAATTGCTGATTGAAAAACCAGCAGAAGCGGCGAGCGCTGAGGACCTTGCAACCACTTCAACGCGCGGCGGAACGGATGTTCATCGATTGCGCCCGGTGGATCGTATGAGCTGGCCCGATTTGAGTGATAGCGGGAGGCCTCAAGACACGGTGGTGAATATGCGACACATGTTGCGGCACTACGCATTCACAGTTCGCTACGACACGATCCGTAAGCGCATGGACATTGAGTATCCCGGCATGATCGCGAGTATCGAAAACCAACAGAGCGTCGCGCTCGCCGCTGTGCGGAGTCTGTGTGCCAAGAACAGCCTGCCAAAGCAAGACGTTGCTGAGCACCTAATACATATTGGAAACATGCCCGAAAACGTTTGGAACCCGATAGCAGAATTCATTCGCTCGCGACCGTGGGATGGCTGCTCGCGGTTTGGCGCTCTGCTCGACACTGTGCAAATTCGCCCAGAGTACGATCGTGACTTGTTCGCTGTGCTATTGAGACGATGGCTGATTTCCGCTGTCGCTGCTGCGCTCAAGCCTGCTGGCTTCATGTCTAAGGGTGTGCTGGTCTTCCAAGGAGGGCAGTCGGTAGGCAAGACCTCGTGGTTCCGCTCGCTGGTGCCTGAAGAGATGCGTGACCTGATTAAGGTCGATGCGATGATCGATCCGCAGAACAAAGACACGGTGATTTCCGCGATCAGTCATTGGCTCGTCGAACTTGGCGAACTAGATGGGACACTGCGTCGTGCTGACATCGCACGACTAAAGGGCTTTATCAGTCAAGACTGTGACCAGTTCCGTCGTCCTTACAGTCGCGCCGAAGATAAGGCGCCCCGCCGAACGGTATTTTTCGCCAGCGTAAATCCCGAACAGTTTCTTGCTGACGATACCGGCAACGTTCGTTGGTGGACGGTTCCCGTGACAGGGATCAACTACAACCATGCCATCGATATGCAGCAACTCTGGGCAGAAGTTGCGACTTGGTATCAAGCTGGTGAGCGTTGGTGGTTGGATCGCGACGAAGAAGCTCGCTTAGAGCGTTTAAACGGACAACACCAAGTAAGTGATCCGATTGGTGAGCTGATCACATTAAAATATGGAGATGCATCTGCATCTGCGCCGCGTACACCCATGACGGCAACCGAAGTGTTGCTCGAAATCGGCTATGACCGACCAACCAAAGCCAACCTCAACGAAGCGGCAAAAGTTCTTCGTGCGCTCTTTGGTGAAGCCAAACGAACCAAAGCAGCTCGGCAGTTCATGGTGCCGAGCATGCGATGTAGCGAAAGCCCACTCTAGACTAGCTATGGTGACGGACCTTCGGGTCCGTCATCGATTTCGAACGGACTTAAACAAGCGCAAGTTGTGGATATGAAAGGGGTGTTCAGCTGTGGATTGACCAATGACCAACAATGTCAAGGAAACTCTTGGCAAGCATCAGTAGTACAGCAATCGCAAACACCGCAGAGTCATTGAGAGAGTTGGAAAGTTGGTCTTTTGGTCACTCGATCCGTGAAACCATTGTGCCCCATGGGTTTTGAGTGTGTACCAACTATTTGGGGTTGGTCGCCTAACCGGCAAGCGGAACATGGGCGTCATGCATGACGGCTTGACCTTTTCAGGAGGAACTGCGCCTTTCAACGGGAGTTGGCTGAAAAAGCCGATGAGCGTAATCTCCTTTGACAGCAGGGAAGCATTCCGGGGGGGCATGTTGATTCCACTATTTAATCAATCGGGTGTTCTGCCGCCATTTGTAGGCACCGACCCAACTGTAATGGCTGGGTGCTCGCCCTATCACGTAAAGTCAACGGAGCTAGTCGCAGCATTTGCGACAAGCCCGGAGCGAAATAGTCTCTTGAGGCAGCTATTTCAATATCGCGCCGATTTACGAGCCATTGGTATCGCAACTGGGTTCCAGTGGCTCGACGGTAGCTTTATGGAGAATGTGGAGATCGTTAGAGGGAGGCCGCCTAAAGACATCGATCTCGTGACATTTGCCCATCGCCCCCAACACGCTCAAACTCTCGCGCAATGGGGTGCGTTCATTTCCGCCAATAGCGTTCTCTTTCTGCCGCCTATTGGCAATCTTGACGCATACTTCGTGGACTTAAATCTTCCTGTTGGGGTGTTGGTTAGCCGAACTGCTTACTGGGCTGGTCTTTTTTCACATCAAAGGGTCACAGCCTTGTGGAAAGGATTGCTTCAACTTGATCTCGCTGAGGACGATGCGGCGGCCATAAGCACCTTGGGAGCGCTCCCATGATCCCGCGTAGATTGCAGAAAGAAAGTCTTGCCGCTGAACGTGCGACCATCTCGCAATTGCTAAGCGAGGCAAGGGGAGTGGACGACATTGTTGGGGTGATGCAGTTCGAATCTAGACTTGCCGAGATCGAGCGCGAGCTAGTTGAACTTGGATCTTTAAACGTCACCAGAGCTTCTGTCGCTATGTACTTTGGCGGCCCCAAAGTTCTTGGCATGCAGGGGATTGATGCTGATTTTGCCTCAAACGTCATCGGCAATTTTCAGGACCTGGTGTCGAAGTCTTTCACTGCAATGGAGGTGGGCGACATGGGGTCTAGAGGCCCGGTCCCACATCGGGCAGAAACAAACCTCATGGTCACTGGTGTAACCAGGGGTTCATTTGGTTTTGTGTTGGAGGAACTAGGCAACCAGTCGGAAGCATTTGAAACGCCACTTACTGTTGTAGTGGATGACGTCGCGTCGCTTATCAACGAAATCGCATCTGCCGAAGAGGAAGCATTTGCAGAGCGAATCGCTTCGATCGATTCGCGGATGATTAGCGCCTCAAGAAATTTGTTTGGCACGCTGTCAAAGGCGGAAGCGACGGTGCGCATAGTCGAAGGCGATCGCGAGATAAATCTTGGGCGCCTTGAAGTAGAGCGTGGTAGAGAGAGGACGGAGTTTTTGGAAGTCAAGGAAGACCCAGGAATAATCCTGACTGGTCTTTTGCTCGGCTTGTTGCCCCAACACAAGCGGTTTGAATTTCAATTGTCTGATGGCGATGTTATTTCGGGGGGTGTTGCCTCTGATGCGAGTAGGGCAGTAACTGAGCAGTTGATTGGGCAAACATTCAATCCAATTGGAAAGACTTGGCGCGCAGAGTTTTCGTCACGCACGGTATCGCGTCGAGGCATGCCATCACGTACGTATTACACGCTCATCCGTTTGCTTAGTGAGTCGCTTTAATTGCAGAACGGCTGTCCGATTGAGTGCGCTCAAATCTCACGGGTCCTTCCTACGGGGGCACATAGGGCGGGGTCCTCGACACCCCGGATCTCGAAGTGTGCGTACCCTTCGGGATTCGGTTTGTTGTTTACCTTGGTTACTTGATATGCCTATTTTTTGGCGTCTAGTCGCGATCCGAATATAAAGCAACATAAAATAGGCTGGCTTTATGTTGTTTATGCTGCGGGCATTGCTGGTTAAAATGGACATGTCGAAAACGGAAGTAAAGTAATGTCCAAGTCTCCTGCAATGAAAAATGTTCGGCGTGCGTCTGCCAGTGAGGCCAAGAAGATCGAGGCGGGTGGGAAACGGCTTCCTGGTGGTGTGATGTCGGCCAAGGCGGCAAAGGACTTAGACGTGCTGTTATCTGCAGAATATGCGCAATCACGCATGCAGATTATTGAGCGGTCGCTGAGTGAAGCGGTCAGGCTTCTGCGGCAAAAGAAATGACATCATGAATAAGCGCATTGCTACCTAGTTACTTCTCACATTAGGCTGTTGCGATGACTAAAAGGACACATCCTCGGCCCGGAGTTTAGCGCTGTCTCTAGTTTCTGATGTAACTCCGACGGCAGCATTCATTGCGGCAATAGTTGTCCAAATTCCGCCTTTACCGTCGTACTTATACCGAATTCCATTCGATCTTGCCCAGCGCTCCATGCTGGATAAGCGAGCGTTCGGGCCAAGTCGACTAATTTCACGCAGGTCATCAAAGGTAAGGATCGCGGGATTCAAGCTGCGCACGCTTCGTCAATCGGGTGACTCATATTGTAAATTGAACTGGCGTATTAGTTGCCAGGGCATAATTGAGGGCGTTTGGAAAAATTGGGTTGATGAAGGTGTTCACTTCCAAAGGACTGAGCGCAAAATTCGATGCCCCTTGCGGTCATAGAAGGCCATGTTCAAGTAAATAGTTGCCTGCTCAGATCTTTCGCAGACGAAAATTTCAGAGCATCGGGGGCTTATATGCATTGTGGAGGAGATGGATAAGTAAGCCTCCCGTGTATACCCAGGCGAACGCATTCGCATTTGCACTATCTCAAGAACTAGAACCCGGAATAGTCCCTATACGGGCGGGTGAGGCTGCTAGATCAACATTGGGCAGTGTGCGTGCAATGCATGATGCGACGAATGCGATGAGTGCGAGGCTACCGAACACGAAGCGAAAGGCGTGTGCGATTTGCGAGGATTGAATGGGCGTGAGAGTGATATGCGTGCCCGATGTCACAAGCGCGTTTTCAATGCTCGACACGAGTGCGGGATTGTTGGAACGAAGGGCCGCTGTCAGCAGTGCACCGGCAAGCGCAGCCCCCAAGGTTCCACCTACCGAACGCGCGAACGTCACCATTGCAACGGCGGCGCCCAACTGCTGTGAGCCAGCTGTCCATTGCGCAAGCGTTTGCGCCGCCGGCATCGTGGTACCCAAACCTAGGCCAAAGAGGGCGGATGCTAAACAAATGGCGAATGCCCCCTCGCCTAAGAACAGTGCCATCAACAAAAAGCCCAACGTGGCCACGAATAAACCTAACGTCATCGGTGCACGTGGGCGACCTGTCGCAGAAATGCGATAACCGGTGATGGTGGAAACCACAACCTGGGCGAGGGTCAGCGGGATCAACATTAGGCCGGAACCACTTGGGCTCATGCTCAGCACCAGTTGCAACAACAGTGGCAATCCCACAATGGCGGCAAAAAACATCACGGCATATAACAGCACACATACCGCCGAACGCCAGAGAACGGGGTCCGCTAAAAGGTCTAAATTGATCAGTGGATCTTTCGCAACACGCTCAATTTTCCAGAGTGCTGCATAACTCACCAACGCCACAACCAACAATGAGAGGGTGTTGAAACTGGTCCAGCCAACCTTGGGCCCTGCGTCGAAAGTCAGCAACAACGACACGGTGGCGATGACGAACGTGAGCGTGCCATATGGATCAAATTTGAAGCGGACAAGGCCGGAACGTGATTGCAATCGCAAGGTGCCATAGGTGGCGATGGCACCCAACGGAACGTTGATCCAAAAGATGGAACGCCATCCCCAGAGTTCCGTCAATGTGCCACCGGCAACCGGGCCGATCGAACTTGCGAGTGCAAAGACGGCCCCGAACCACCCTTGAAATCGCCCTCGCTCACGCGGCGACACGGCTTCGCCGATCAGTGCGAGAGATAACGTCATTAATCCACCGCCGCCTAACCCTTGTGCAGCGCGGGCGACGATCAAGACGTTGAGGTCTGGTGAGAGCGCGCAAAGAATGGATCCCGCGGTGAAGACCGCAACTGCCCAAAGAAGTGCGCGACGGCGGCCCAATGCATCGCCCAGTTTCCCGTATAAAGGCGCTGCGACGGTTGCTGCGAGCATATAGGCCGTTACGACCCAGGCGATGTTTCCAAAGCCCCCTAACTTGGTAGAGATCGTGGGCAACGCGGAGGCAACAATGGTTTGATCGAGCGTGCCGATGAACATGGCGGGCGCTACATAAAAGAATACCGCGTAAAAGAGTGAACTCTGATTCGAGTTCGCAGGATCGGCAGTCTGTTGCATGAACTTCTCGGTCCCTTATGGGAGGGAGGACGGTCCACCCGAGTGGATCGGCGAGGGCGAAATCACCTTATCGCGTTCTGCCCGGAAGATGACC
Source organism: Dyella monticola (assembly GCF_003363155.1). Classification (GTDB taxonomy): domain Bacteria; phylum Pseudomonadota; class Gammaproteobacteria; order Xanthomonadales; family Rhodanobacteraceae; genus Dyella_B; species Dyella_B monticola. The sequence goes on from NZ_QRBE01000007.1 coordinate 167,494, forward strand.
CCTCCGTAGGGGGACTCCGTGCTCCACTGCCGCTGTCATTGGTCTTCTCCATTAACGTCTTGGAGGTTGACGGTCATCGCCTAGGTCGGAGCGTTAGCACTCGGAAGCCATAAAGTTGAGAATCCATGGAATAGGCGCCAGGGCCCAGCAGCATTAAAGCTAGACAGATCAACGCCATCGCTACGGCCCATTCCATCGGCATTGAGATGGGTTGGATGATTTCAATCAATTTAAAGATCAGGCCGAGGCTTGCCGCAAAGGGCGTAAAGACCCCGAATATGAGTGCTATAAAGAGCACGGCCGCCATTACAAAAACCGGTTTCTGGCCCAGCCATACCGTTAGCCCCATAGGGAGGGGCCAAAGGGTGATCGCGACGGACAGCCGCAATAGGCCAAGGCCGAGACCGGGTAGTCCTAGCGGAAACATCGGGTAGAGGCGATGCATACGGGGCAAGAACCGTAACTAGGGCGGCTCGTCGTATTAACCTGTCTTTCGGCTTTGCGCGCGCCCCTCCAAAGGGTGATGTCGGCGCCCTCTTTACCGTATTAGATAGTCCGTTATTCCAAGGTGGGGACGTATGTTCGCCTTACGCGAGAGATGGATCGCTCTCTTCGTGCTGCCACTTTGGCTTCTGTGGACGGTGGCGGCTGCCGGTAAGGAGGCTACCGCTCCCAGCATCAGCCAAATGAATCACCGCACGTGGGCGGTCACAAGCGGTGCGCCCGCCGACATTTGGGACATGAAGCAAGATGACATGGGCTTCATGTGGCTGGCGACGGGAAGCGGGTTGTTTCGTTTTGATGGTGTCCAATTTGAGCATTACACGCCGGCCCAGGGAGAAGCGTTTTCATCGAGTGACATGACAGCGCTCTCGATCGTGTCAAACGATGAGTTATGGGTGGGCACCTCTGATGGAGTGATTAGCCATCTCAAAAGTGGGCACATCACGAATTACCCCGTCAGCAAGATCAACCGCGAGGGTCCCGTCTTTTGCTTTGCAACCACGCCGGATGGCACGTTGTGGGTAGCAGCTGGTCACGAACTGCTGCGCTACGGGACGAACGGATTCACACGGGTGGGTTCCGATTGGAACTACCCACCTGACATGCAATCGGTTTGGATGGTGGTCGATCGCCAGGGCACGTTGTGGCTGGCCACCGATAAAGAACTCTTGTTCCTACGCAAAGGTGCGCATCGTTTTGAGCACACCGGCATTCCGACCGGTATGTATGCGGTGTTGGCGATATCACCGGACGGCGCACTCTGGCTATCGGATGGGCTGCATGGCACGCGCGCACTGCCCGGATTGTCGGCCGATCACATCCCCAGTCAGCTCCTACAACCGCTGCCCCCAACCAATTTCGTGCAAGCCAAACGTTTGGCGTTCGACCGTGACGGCTCGTTGTGGGGCACGTTGTGGCCTGGCGATGGGATTGAAGGTGTGTTTCGTATCGAAAATCCGTCCCGCGTAGCCGATGGACAATCGCTACGCCCTCCCCAAGTCACAGACAGCTACTCCACTGCACAAGGGCTAACGTCCATTGTGGCGGTGCCGATCCTTGTCGATCACGAGGGTGACGTCTGGATCGGCACAAATTTCGGCCTCAACAGCTTTCACGCCAACAGCTTTACGGTGGTGTCTCCCAATCCAACTTCGTCGCCGGCAACGACCTGGTTATCGCCCGATGACGCGGGTCGCGTTTTTTTGATGCAGGACGGCTGCCTGTATCAGGTCTCTCATGCCATACCTTCGCAGTTGACCTGCCAGCTGCCGGTCCATGCATACGATTTAATTTCTGCAGGCGATCGCGTCATCACGCAAATGGCAGCGGTCCTATACCAGTGGAATAGCCAAACGCGCGTCGTGCCTTTGCAACCCCTTGCGACGGAGTCGGTCAGACACGTCACCGCTGTCGCCAAGGATGTTCATGGTGACCTTTGGTTTGGCCTTGATGGCGGCCTTTTTAAGTTGGTGGAGCAGGGTTGGCAACACGCTGACATTAGCACCGCGATGTCGGATATCCAGCCCAACGCGATTGCATTTGACGGACACAATCGTGCGTGGTTGGGTTACGCAAACGGCCAGGTGGTGAGCTGGGACGGCAACACGTCGACGACCTATGCGGCTCGTGATGGCTTGGATGTGGGGGACATCGAAGCGATTTCTGCACAAGGCGCTTCTGTTCTCGTCGGCGGAGATGCCGGCGTCGCTCGGTGGAAAGGCGGTCGCTTTCAATCCATCCAGATCAGTCGCATGAACGTGCTTGGCGCGGTGACGGGTATGGCACAAACCCCGTCTGGGGATCTTTGGCTCAATACGAGTGTGGGTGTGGTGCGCATCGCGGCCAGTGAGGCGGATCGCGCATTTGAAGAACCCAATTACACGCCGGGCTACAAACTTTACGGCGGCGATGATGGTGTGCCGGGCATCGCATTGCGACAGCCACTAGCCTCGACGATTACAACGGATGCAGACGGCCGATTGTGGTTTGCGACCAACCAAGGCGTGTGTTGGATTTTACCCTCCAGTGTTCACTTCAATGATGTCGCTCCTCGGGTCTCGATCGAATCCGTATTGGCCGAAGGTCAGGCGTTTGCGATCACTAGCCATTTGGTGCTTCCGCCCCATACAACGACAATCAGTTTGCAATACGCCGCGGCGAGTTTTCGATCACCTCAAAACGTCAAGTTCCGATACAAGCTCAGCGGTATCGATAGCACTTGGCAGGATGCGGGCGCACATCGCCAGGCTATCTATGCCAACTTGGGACCTGGGGATTACGAGTTTCAGGTTATTGCAGCGAACAGCGATGGCACATGGAGCGAACATCCCGCTAGTTTGACGTTTCGAATTAAGCGGACGTTCTATCAAACGCGTTGCTTTCAGATCTTGTCCATTCTGGCCGCCATTTTGTGCGTGATTGGATTGGTGATCTTCCAATACAGAAAAATGGTCGCCACCGTACGCGATCGCCTGGAAGTTCGCCATGCAGAACGCGAACGCATTGCGCGCGAGTTGCACGACACGTTGCTGCAAGGCATTCAAGGGTTGATCCTTTGTTTCCAGGCGGTGGCCGAACGCATGTCAGGCGGGGATCCACTCCGTGCTCAGATCGATCAGGCCTTAGATCGGGCCGACTCCGTTCTGGTCGACGGCCGCGACCGCGTGCGAGACCTTCGTGCTAGCGATCATGCGACCCAAGATCTCACTGTTGCATTTGCAACGCTAGGTGAAGGATTTTCAGCCGAGCAGCCTCCCAAGTTCAGGCTCGTCAGCACAGGTGAACGGCAGGAGATTGATCCCACCATCCGCGAGGAAATTTATCTCATCGGTCGCGAAGCTTTGCTCAATGCGTTTCATCACGCCAAGGCCACGGAAATCGGAGTGGAGATCGTTTACGACATCAAGCAGCTGCGTTTGTGTGTGCGCGACAATGGCATCGGCATCGATCCCACGGTTTTGGAAGCCGGTCGCAAGCCGGGGCATTGGGGATTGGTGGGCATGCGCGAACGTGCCAATTGCATTGGCGGCCAGTTCAAGATTTGGGCAAAACCTGGGGCAGGGACGGAGATTGAATTAGTGGTGCCCGCTGGTATTGCCTATGTCCGCTCGCGCAAACGGCGGTGGACGTGGCTCAAACAGATGCTGAGCTTGGGGCGTTAGGCGTCGATGATGCCGCGGCGCATCGCGATCACCACCGCTTGCGTGCGATCGCTCGCGTTGACCTTTGCCAAGATGCTCTTCATGTGCGTCTTGACGGTTTCTACCGAGATACCCATGTGCGTGGCAATGCGCTTGTTTGAAAGGCCGCCGGCCACATGACCGAGCACTTGGAGCTCGCGCATGCTCAATGCGTCATCGGTTACATGCTCGGCAATGACCCGTGCAATGTCACCCGGGATGTGACGGTGCCCTTGATGGACTTGCCGGATCGTGAAGAGAAGCTCTTTCCTCAATGTGCTTTTAATCAGGTAACCGACTGCGCCCGCTCTTAGCGCTCGGGTGGCTTGCACGTCACCCTCGTAGGTCGTGAGCACAATGATTCGTGCGTCGGGGAATTCACCAAGGATGGTATGAATGGCATCCTGGCCACCCATCCCTGGCATTTGCAAATCCATCAGCGTGATGTCAGGTCGAAACTGACGAAAGGCCGCAATGGCTGCTTCGCCATTAACTGCCTCGGCAACTAATTCCATATCGCTTTGCGCAGCCAGAACAGCCGCAATGCCTTCACGGAAAATCGGGTGGTCATCGACCATTAAAACGCGAATACGGTGCGAATCGTCACTCATGGGCTTCAATCCCCACGGATCTTAGGGCGTCCATTCCCAACGGGCAGACGAGCTTCACTAGCTAATCACAATCTCCCCCCGGCGACAACTGCCACGAAACTCCCCCATCAGGGTGAGTCAGCGTTCCCTTCGTAAGGGCTTTGGGGCCTGGTCGATCAATGGAATGCTCGGCGTGCCAAATGAATAGGTAACGCCTCCCCGCAAGGCGTTGGCTCGCGTCTCTTCCGAGCGCGAATGGATCCCGCTGTTGGCCTATCAAGGATTGTGATGAGCACCGATCACTTCCCGTCCGACGTGGATGAGCAGCGCCGAGCACTGCTTCTTGGCGCTGCCGTAGTTGCGATCTCGGTTGCATTGCCGAGGATCGCGATGTCCAGCCCAACCTCGCATGCCACTCCTTCCTCCACCCCTGATCAAGTTGGGAGTTCACCCATGAGCAGCTTCGTCCGGACCAAAGATGGCGCCGAAATCTTTTATAAAGATTGGGGCCCGAAGAACGCTCAGCCCATCGTGTTCCATCACGGTTGGCCGCTATCGTCCGATGACTGGGACACGCAGATGTTGTTCTTTGTCGCCCAGGGTTATCGCGTGGTGGCTCATGATCGACGCGGTCATGGCCGGTCCTCGCAAATTGCGACGGGCCACGACATGGACCATTACGCATCCGATGCGTCGGACGTCGCCGAACATCTCGATTTAAAAAATGCCATCCACATCGGTCACTCCACCGGTGGTGGTGAGGTCGCTCGCTATGTTGCGAAATACGGTGAACCTCAAGGGCGTGTCGCGAAGATGGTGCTCATCGCCGCGGTTCCACCGCTTATGCTCAAGACCGCCAATAACCCTGACGGCACACCGCTCGCTGTCTTCGATAGTTTTCGCGCAGCACTCGCTGCCAATCGCGCTCAATTTTTCCTTGATGTTCCGACTGGCCCGTTTTATGGCTTCAACCGGCCCGGTGCAAAAGTTTCCCAAGGCATCATCGAAAATTGGTGGCGTCAGGGCATGATGGGCAGTGCGCTCGCACACTATGAAGGCATCAAAGCTTTCTCTGAAACGGATCAAACCGAAGATCTGAAAGCGATTACGGTGCCGACCCTCGTTATGCAGGGAGACGATGACCAAGTTGTTCCTTACAAAGACGCCTCGGTGCTACAGGCGAAACTGCTTAAGAACGCCAAGCTGAAAATTTATCCAGGCTTCCCACACGGATTGATGACGACGCATGCGGACGTCATCAATGCGGATCTGCTCGCTTTCATCAAAGGCTAATTGGCCGCTTTCCCACATCGACCTTCCCCCTGTTTATGAGATGCCGCCATGACTATCACTGCTAAAGCTACACCGGGTTCACAGCTGCTGACGCCTAAGGATCACGCGCTCATTTTGATCGATTACCAGTCGCAGATGTCGTTTGCGACGCACTCCATTGACGCCATCACCTTGCGCAATAACGCAGGATTGATCTCGCGGGCCGCGGCGAGCTTCAAGGTGCCGGCGATTCTTACCACGGTTGCCGAAAAGAGTTTCTCGGGGCCTATGTTTCACGAGATCACCGATGCCTTCCAGGGGCAAGCGTTGCTGGACCGCACGTCGATGAACACGTGGGAAGACGAGGCCGTTATCAAACAGGTCAATGCAATTGGTAAGAAACGTTTGGTGTTGGGTGGGCTGTGGACTTCCGTGTGTATTGTAGGTCCAACCTTGTCTGCGATTGAGCAGGGCTTTGAAGTCTATGTGGTTGCCGATGCATGCGGTGATGTCTCCGCGGAGGCGCACAACCGCGCGATGGATCGTATGGTCCAAGCCGGTGCACGTCCGATGACGTCGTTGCAATACCTGCTTGAACTCCAGCGCGACTGGGCCCGCACGGAGACCTATGAAAGCACCACTGGCATCGCGAAGATCTACGGCGGAAGCTATGGCCTGGGTTTGATTTACGCCAAGACCATGTTCCACGCTCAGGGCGGTTGATGCGATCGTCAATGTCGATCCCTACATTGCCGAGGCTTGATCGTTCCTAAGGAGTTTGCATGAAGCCGTATTTGCTTTCGCTCGCTGCAGGCCTCCTGGTGGGAGTGATTTACAGCTTAGTTCATGTGCGATCGCCGGCGCCACCTGTGGTGGCGCTGGTCGGCTTGCTCGGTATTTTGATCGGTGAACAAATCCCACCGCTCGTCAAACAAGTCATGAGCAAACCGACAACCACATCAGCGTGGATGGGGCAGCAGGTCAAGCCCCACGTGTTCGGTGAACTTCCGTGCGGCAAGCTTCCTAATGCGCCGCCTAACGAGACGCAGGAAAAATCATGAGCGCTCCGTCCTCCTCTCCCCAACTCGTGCTTTGTGGTGGACGTTTCACCACACTTGATAAGTCCAATCCCACGGCCACTGCGGTTGCCATCGCAGATGGCCGATTTGTTGCGGTGGGTCGCGACAGTGACATCCTTCCAAACGCAAAAGGTGCACGGGTTATCGACCTCAAAGGGCGCTCGGCCCTGCCTGGCTTGATCGATAACCATCTTCACATCATTCGCGGCGGTTTGAACTTCAATATGGAGCTTCGCTGGGATGGTGTGCGCTCGCTGGCCGACGCTATGGAGATGTTGCGCCGCCAAGTCGCCATCACGCCTTCACCGCAATGGGTGCGCGTGGTCGGCGGTTTTACCGAACACCAGTTCGCCGAAAAGCGACTGCCGACCATTGCTGAATTGAATGCGGCTGCACCCGACACACCGGTCTTCCTGTTGCACCTTTACGATCGCGCCATTCTTAACGCAGCGGCGCTACGCGCAGTGGGTTACACCAAGGAAACGCCGGAGCCGCCCGGTGGCCAAATCGAGCGTGACAGTGCCGGCAATCCGACCGGATTGCTTTTGGCCAAACCGAATGCGGCGATCTTGTATGCGACGCTCGCCAAGGGACCCAAACTTCCGTTCGACTACCAGCTCAATTCGACGCGTCACTTCATGCGTGACTTGAATCGTTTGGGCGTGACGGGCGCGATTGATGCCGGCGGCGGATTTCAGAATTACCCGGAAGATTACGAAGTCATCCGTCGTCTTTCAGACGACGGTCATTTGACGATCCGACTGGCCTACAACCTCTTTACACAGAAACCCAAAGGCGAGAAGGAAGACTTTCTCCATTGGACGAAGACGTCGAAATATAAGCAAGGTGACGATTATTTCCGTCACAACGGTGCCGGCGAGATGCTGGTTTTCTCAGCCGCGGACTTTGAAGATTTCCGCCAACCGCGCCCCGACATGCCGCCATCGATGGAAGGGGACCTGGAAGATGTGGTGCGCATCCTCGCCGAGAACCGCTGGCCATGGCGATTGCACGCCACTTACGATGAGACGATCAATCGCGCACTCAATGTGTTTGAACGGGTCAATCGCGATATCCCTCTCAAAGGATTGAATTGGTTCTTCGATCACGCGGAAACGATCTCCGAACGTTCCATGGATCGTATCGCTGCGTTGGGTGGCGGTATCGCTGTGCAACATCGCATGGCGTATCAAGGCGAGTATTTTGTCGAACGCTATGGAGCAGCCGCGGCCGCGGCCACACCGCCGGTTGCGCGCATGCTGGACAAGGGCGTGCATGTTTCTGCTGGCACGGATGCAACGCGTGTGGCGTCTTACAACCCATGGGTGTCGTTGTCGTGGCTGGTGACCGGTCGCACCGTCGGCGGCCTGCGCATCTATCCACAAAGCAATTGTCTGGATCGCGAAACCGCGTTGCGCATGTGGACCCACTATGTCACATGGTTCTCCAATGAGGAGGGTAATAAGGGGCAAATCAAAGTGGGGCAGTTGGCCGATTTGATTGTTCCGAGCTGCGACTACTTTGCATGTTCCGAGAACGAAATCGCCGACATTACCTCGGATCTCACGATCGTCGGTGGCAAGGTGGTGTATGGCGCCAACGGCTTTCGCGAGTTCGATGAGACATCGGTGCCCCCGGCCATGCCCGAATGGTCGCCGGTCCGCACGTATGGTGGCTATGGTGCGTGGAAGGAATTTCAGCCGGCGGCGATGCAGGCGCATGCGTGCGACTGCGGAGGGTGCTCCATGCACGGACACGAGCATGCAAAGGCCTGGGGCGCCAATCTTCCCATTTCCGAATCGGACCTCAAGTCGTTTTGGGGTGCGCTCGGTTGCTCGTGCTGGGCGGTATAGCGATGGCGACTGCAGCGAAGCCTGCTATTCATGACGATACGCCTGCACTGATTGTGCGGATCCTTGAAGCGCGCTTTACGGTTTACCTGGCGCGCTTGTGCCTGACGTTGCCCTTCTGGTGGAGTGGCATCGACAAGCTTTTTCATCCGCATGCGGCACTCACTGAAATCCAAGGTCTCGGTCTACCTCCGTCATGGATTTTGTATGGGCTTCTGCTGATCACACAGCTGGGTGGATCGCTTGCCATCATCTTTAACCGCTTTGCATGGTTGGGTGCGGGCGCATTGGGTGTGTTTACAGCGGTCGTCACCTATATGGCCCATGCGTTTTGGACATTGCAAGGACCAGCACGCTTTGCCGAAATGAACGATTTTCTTGAGCACATCTCGTTGATTGCAGGCATGGTGTTTGCGGCGTTACATTGCCATGAGGTGAAAGCTCACGATCGATAACCGTCTTCAATCCTCCCGCGTTTCTTTTGTCCGCGTTGTTTGATTTCGATCCAAGGAGCTTGGCATGCGCACCTTCTTGTCATTAAAACTTTCCGCCTTGCTGTTCACCTTCACAGTGGGCGGTCTTTTCTTCCTACCCGCAGCCACCGTGGCCGCTCAGGATCCAGCTGCAGCTGGCTTTTCCGTTGGGCCGCAATACGATACGACCCATGTCTACGTGGCACCGGGAGACTTCAATCGCTTTGTGAGCAGTCTTCAAGCGACGTTCGGTGGCACGACGTCCAAACAGGGCGTGTTTACCGTAACGCCGACACCTAGCAAAACGATGTCGCAACTTGTGCTGACGCCCGCAGGCACCTTGTCGGTCTTCGGTTTTAAGACGCCTGTTCCATGGCCCTTTGGCGCAGAGCGCACGGGATATCTGGTGACCGATATGGATGCAGCGGTTGCGGCGGCGCGCACCGCGGGTGCGAACGTTGTGGTCAGCACCTTTCCCGATCCTATCGGCCGAGATGCGGTGATCCAATGGCCCGGTGGCGTCAACATGCAGCTTTATTGGCACACCACAGCACCCAACTACAAACCGCTGCAGACCGTTCCGGAAAATCGTGTTTACGTGTCCCCGGATGCAGCGGACGCCTTCGTGCATAGCTTCGTCACGTTCTCGCATGGCAAAGTCGTTTCGGATGACGCGCATGCTTCGGGCGCAGAGATTGGTCGCCCCTCAGATACGTTTCGTCGCATTCGTATCGAGTCCGGCTACGGCAAGATCGTCGTGCTCGTCACCGATGGGCACCTGCCATTTCCCTACGGTCATGAGATGACCGGATATGAAGTAGCGGATCTTGCTAGCACGCTGGCAAAGGGCAAGGCCGCAGGCGTGCAGGTGTTGACGGGTCCTTACACTGCAGATGGGCGAAACGCGGCGTTGGTTCAATTCCCCGGCGGCTATATCGCGGAAATTCACGCCAGCGCAAAACCATAAACAACGATGCGCAGTCCTATCGCGTATGACTGCGCTTTATCGATGTCATGCCATCAGGAGATCGGTCGTGAGCAAAGGTGTCGTCACGCTCGTTGCATCGCTATTGTCCATGCCGGTGATGGCGGCGGGTTCCGTTGCCACCCACGCAGACGTCGATCATTGGGCACAAACGTGGAACAGCCACGACATCAACAAAGTGATGGCGATGTTCTCGCCGGATGTCGCCATCGATCAGCCCGAAAACCCGAAGCCTTTGGATTACGCGGGCACGCGTGCGTTCTTTGGCATGATCTTTCGCGCGTATCCGAACTTCCACGTCGATGTGAAGCAAGCCGTTGTGGACGGTTCAACGGCGGTATCCATTGAGCGTGTGACGGGCACATGGTCTGGGCCATTTATCGACCCGTCGACAGGGAAGGTGACACCTGGGAACGGGCGCACCTTCGACCATCCCGGAGTTATGGTTATCCAATACGGTCCAGATCACAAAATCACGCATGTCGCCATCTACTGGGATCAGCTGACAGTCGATCGGCAGCTCGGCATCGCGCCAAAGGTCTAAGGAAACTCATGTGGGCACGCTGCGGGTTAGTGTTGATCCTTGTAGGCGTCACCGCGGGCCGGAGCTACGCCCAAACGACGGATGACACCCCCGTTCCCGTTCGCCCCACTATTGATTTTTATCGATGGCAGGAAGACTGGTCGGTGCTCGCGGATCCACGCGTTCCGCGCGAGTTCGGGGACGCTCTCAAATACATTCCGTTTTCCAAGAATGATCCGAAGCGTTACTTGTCATTCGGTGTCACGCTGCGCGAGCGCTTTGTCAGCATCGACCCTGCGCTTTTTGGCACGGTCGGTGGCAAACGCCAGGACTATCTGCTGCATCGTCTGGAAGTGCACGCAGATGCTCACATTACCGACAACACACGAATATTTGTTCAAATTGAAAATGCGCTAGCGCCTTGGCTGCAAAATCCCTCGCCCGTGGATGCCAATAAGCTGGATCTGCGGCTTGCCTTTTTTGATTGGCACAAGAAGCTGGGACAGGGTGAGTTGAAGGTGCGGGCAGGTCGTCAGGAGATTGCGTTTGACCTGCAACGTTTCGTTTCCGTTCGTGATGGTCCGAATGTTCGCCAGGCGTATGACGCAGTGTGGGCGGATTACGAGACGGGGCTGTGGCGAGTTACGGGTTTCGCCAGCCAACCGGTTCAATATCGCAATCAAACCGATTGGGACGATTACAGCAATCGTCATTTGACGTTTAGCGGCGTGCGCGCGCAACGGCGTATGACGGCCGATAGTCAACTCAGTGTGAGTTTCTCGGATTTCAGGCAAGACAACGTCAACTTTCTGGCCGCATCGGGGAACGAAGAACGGCAGAGCGTGGATGTCCACTATTTCGGCAACATCAAGGTCTTCGATTGGGATATCGAGGGAATGAAGCAGGGAGGTAGCATCGGCAGTAAGAATGTGGACGCGTGGGCGTTTGGTTCGTTGAGCGGTTTTACGCTTACCGATGTGGCCTGGACGCCTCGGTTTGGCTTGCAGCTGGACGCGGCCTCGGGCACGCATAATTTGAGCGGCAATACCGTCGGCACGTTTAACCCACTGTTTCCAAACGGCTATTACGTGACATTGTCCGGTTACACCGGTTATACCAATTTCATCCACTTCAAGCCTTCGCTCACAGTATCGCCATTTGATAAGGTGAAGGTGATTGCCTCCTTTGGGATGCTGTGGCGCGAAACGACGAGCGACGCGATTTATGCCCAGCCTGACATTCCCGTCCCCGGCACTGCGGGTGAGCCTGGCAAGCACAGCACCAATTACGGGCAGTTGCAGGTGAACTGGAACGCTACGCGTAGTCTGGCGTTCGCGCTCGAAGTGGATCGCTATTTTGTGGCGCCCGCACTTCGCCGCGCGGGCGGGCAGGATTCGGATTACTTGGGTGTCGAATTGCGCTGGGGTTGGTGACGGATGACCACGGGTGTGACGCGATCGCTATGGATGCCGCTGCGAAAGCCGATCGCGCTCTCGTTGACGTTGCTGGTAGTGGGCTGCGTTGACGTTGGGCCGGACTACAAGACGCCTGATCTCAACTTGAAACGCATTTCAAATGCGACGAGTGCATCGGCGAATGCGTCTGCACCGTTGCCACTGGATGCCTGGTGGCGAGGTTTTCACGATCCTGAGCTGGATCGCATCGTGGATCGGGTGCGTCATCAAAATCTGGATCTTGCGGCTGCCTTGGCGCGCGTATCGCAAGCTCAGGCCGCCGCCCAAGCCGCGGGTGCGAAGCGTCTTCCCTCGGGAGAACTTGGGCTCTCCGCAGATGCTGAGCGTCAGTCCCTGCGCAGTCCCATCGGCGAGCTGGCCAGCGTCCAGCCCGGTTATCAACGCAACGACGTGCTTTACGACGAAGGGATCGGCGCCAGTTGGGAAGCGGATTTGTTCGGCGGATTGCGTCGCGGTGAAGAGGCGGCCACCGCCGAAGCACAAGCGGCCGAAGCCAATCACCTGGGCACACGCATATCGGTCACCGCCGATGCGGTGGATGCGTATGTGCAAATTCGCGGCAATCAAGAGCGGCTTCGGATTGCACAGCGTCAGATCGATGTGGATACCCACCTGTTGTATTTGATCCAACAGCGCAATCAATACGGCGCATCGTCTGATCGTGAACTGGATCGAACGAAGGCGTTGGTCGATCAAGCCAAGGCGACCGTGCCGCCTTTGCAGATCGCATTGCAAGCACAGCTCAATCGCTTGGACGTGTTGATGGGGGCTCAACCAGGCACGTATGCCGCTGAACTCCAAACCGGTAGCCCGATCCCGAGCATTCCGACGGTCAATGTCAGTGTGCAGCCTGAGCAACTGCTGCGAAACCGACCGGACATCGTGGCCGCTGAGCGCCATTTGACCGCGTCGAACGCGCGCATCGGTGTCGCAATCTCCGACTATTACCCGCACATTTCTTTGGGGGCGTTGCTCGGTTTCGAAAGCTTAGGCTCGGACGAACTCATCTCTGCGGCGTCGTTTCAGCCGCAGTTGCTGGCAGGCTTGCGTTGGCGATTGTTCGACTTCGGACGTGTGGATGCCGAAGTCAACGACGCGAAAGGCGCTTATGCCGAAGCGCTGGCACGTTACCGCCAGACTGCGTTGCGCGCGACCGAAGAAGTCGAAGATGCCCTTACCGCGCAGGCGCAATACGCCACGCAATCGGACGAACTCAACGCTGAAACGGTCTCGCTGCAGCGAGCGAATGCATCCAGCGAGCGCGCTTACGAAGCCGGTTCCATTTCACTGACCGATGTGTTGGATACCGAACGGCAGTTGCTCGCCGCACAAGATGATGCCGTGAACGCGCAAGTGAACGCGTTACGTTCGGCCATCTTTTTTTACAGGGCCATGGGGGGTGAAGAATGACGCCCTGAACGGCTAGGGCGTCATTGGGTGAGTTTCATCCGTTTATTACGAGGAGATACCGATGTCCAACACAATATCTTTGCTCACTCCAGCGGACTGCGCGCTGCTCTTAATTGACCAGCAAGCGGGCCTGGCTTTCGGCGTCGGATCTTCGGATCGCCAGGTGCTCCTGGACAACAGTGTTGCGGTCGCGCGCACTGCAGATGTATTCAAGGTGCCGATTGTGGCCTTTACCTCGGCGAGCAAGGTGTATAGCGGACCGATGATGCCCGCGATCCAACACGTCATTCCCAACGTCAAATCCATTGAACGGCGCAACATGAATGCGTGGGAGGACGATGCATCGCGCCAGGCGGTCATCGCAACGGGTCGCAAGCGGCTCCTGATTTCCGGGTTATTGACCGAAGCCTGTGTATCGTTCTGTGCGTTGTCCGCCAAGGCCGATGGCTTTGATGTCTGGGTGATCGGCGATGCATGCGGCGGGTTGACCCCCACTAGTCACGACTTGGCGCTGCGTCGTATGGAAGCGGCGGGCATCACCCTCACATCGTGGATCCAGGTGCTGCTCGAACTCCAACGCGATTGGACGCGTCACGATACCTACGATGGCGCACGTGGCATTGTTGAATCACATGCCGGTGGTTACGGCATTGGCTTGGCCTATTCGCGCGACATGATCCATCCGACGTGATCGCATGACCGAGATCTCCGCCAACGTCACCCATCCCTCTGCGCAAAGCGCTCGGCGTCCGCTTTCATTGTCGGACGCCAAAATGCTGCTCTTTGGGCTGGGCTTGGCGACGGCGGTTGAGTTCTACACCTTTGATGGCGTGAACTTGGTCTTGCCGGATATGGCCGGGTCTTTCGGCATCTCACGTGATCAGGCCAGTTGGATTCTCACGACTTACAGTTCGACGATGTTCTTCGGGGTGCCGTTGTCCATTTGGTTGGCTGCGCATTTGCGCCATCGCCGCTACATCATTGGTTCCGTCGTCCTGTTTGCGATCGCCTCCGTTGGGAGCTCATTGAGCTCGACGTTCGAAACCCTGTTGTTTTGGCGCGCCATCGAAGGCTTCGCGGGTTCAGGGCTCACCATGTGGTGGCGAGCTAGCATTTATATGCTGGTAGATCGCCAGCATCGAAGCGCCTCACTCATGCGTGTGTCGGTGATGCTTTACCTGGCCACGACGGTCGGGCTGCTTTATGCCGGTTTTATAACCGACCACGTCTCGTGGCGTCTGATTTTCCTTCCGAACGTGCTTTTTGCCATTGCTGCGATTGTGGTTTTGCGACGCCATTACCCAGACGTGCCGCCCTCGTCGGATTCGCGCGTGGTCAATGTCGATAAGTTGGGCATCACTCTCATTGGCATTGCGGTTATTGCGTTGCAGGTGATGTTGAGCCGTGGCGAGATCGATGGTTGGTTTGAATCGCCCGCCATCCATTGGTTGGCGTGGATCGCGGTGGTCGCACTCTTGCTTTTCATCTGTTGGGAGACCAGTGAGCACAATCGGCATCCGCTCTTGCGTTTGCATCTGATCCGCACGCGTCCGGTGCTCTCGGCGACATTCTTGGGAATTTTTGCAGGCACCATTTTGTCGGGTAGTTTGTATGCACTGCCCGAATACCTTCGCGGGGTGGATCCCAACCGATTGAGCGCGAGCGATGCCGGTCGCCTCATGTGTGTCTACGCACTCACGGCGGCTGCGATCCGACCGTTTGTCGTCACCGGAATTGCCAAGTTCGGCCAACGAAAAACGATCGCGTTTGCGTTCACCATGCTGGTGCTGTCAATGCTGGTGTTTGCACGTCTGATCACTTCGGGCACGCCGGAGATTTACTACGCGGTTCCCTTGGTGATGTATGCCTTTTGTCTGGCCCCGATGTTATCGAGCATTGGCAGCGGCACGGTGGGCAAGGTTGAGGCGGAAAGTCAGCTCGATGCCGTGTCCATCTACATGACGTTCCGCCAGCTTGGCACGTCGTTGGGTGTAACCGTGGTGTCTATCGTGCTTCATCAACGCGAGACGCTGCATTCATCACGGCTCTATGAGCACCTTCATGCCACGCATGGGCCTTTGGTGGCGTGGGTGGATCGTGTTGCGGGGCAAATCATTGGGCGAGGTGGCACGTCGCCGATTGACGCCAAGGCGATGGCCGTGAAGATATTAAGCGAAGTCGGTGCAACGCAAGCGTCCACACTTGCCTACGCCGACGTGTTTTATTTCATGGCGGCCATTGGTGTGGCCGCGTTGTGCGTGGTGCCTCTGATGCCACCCTCTCCGGTAGCGAAGAAATGAGCGATCAAGTCAATCCGCCTGCGGGTCAGCCTACGGCACCTCAGGCGCCCAAGCCCGCACCAGTATCCGCATCCCCTTCGATCACGAAGCGCCAGGGCATCTTCGTGCTGATCATCGTTCTGCTCATCATCGCGCTCTGTATTTACATTCCCCGGATTTTTATCGTGTCAACGGATGATGCTTACGTTGAGGCCGACACGGTGACGGTGGTTCCCAAGGTGCCCGCCTATGTCACCGCACTGCACGTCAGCGACAACACGGCTTTTTTAAAGGGGCAGCTGCTTGTGGAGCTGGATCCGCGCGACTACCAAGTCGCCGTCTACAACGCAGCGGCCGATTTGGCGTCCGCCAGGGCGTTCAAATTGAATTTGGCAGCGCAGATCGGCGAACAGCACCATCAGGTGGCGGCAGCTCAGGCGGCGCTGGATGGCGACCACGCAACACTGACGTTTGCGAATGAGCAATTGATTCGATACCGCGCCCTCTCGCAAAGCGGTTCGGATACGAAGGAGCGGCTGCAGCTGGCTACCTCAGACGTTGGGCAGCGGCGTGCAACGGTGGAACACGACACCGCCGCACTCGCCGCGGCTAAGGCGCACGTCACAGTCTTGGAGAGCCAAGTGGTTCAGGCGGATGCCGCCATCGCGGCCAAGCAGGCCGCGTTGGATCAAGCACGGCTCAATCTCTCCTACACGCGCATCTACGCGACTGCAGATGGCACGGTCGCCAATCGCAGCGTGCAAGTCGGCAATTATGTGCAGCCGGGTCAGAGTCTTTTTTCGGCGGTGCCCAGGGAAGTCTTTGTCATCGCCAACGTCAAGGAGACGCAGCTTGGGCGCATTCGGCCCGGACAAGCTGCCGTCGTTCGCGTTGATGCGTTGCCGGGGGTCGTGTTCCATGGACATGTGGATAGCATCCAGCGTGGCACGGGTTCGAACTTCGCGTTGCTGCCTCCTGAAAATGCAACCGGCAATTTCGTGAAGGTTGTGCAGCGCGTTCCAGTCAAGATTGTGCTAAACCCGGCTCGTGGAATCGCAGCACTGTCGCCAGGGATGTCGGTGATCGCACGTGTGGTCGTTCACAAGCCACCTTTCGGACAGTAAGCGATCGTTAACTAATCACACAGAAACAGGGCGTCTCGGCGTGAAGCGATTGAAGGCTACGTCGTATCAGTAGCCCAGGGGGCGTTAACGCGCGTTGACCAATACCCACTGCAAGATGGCTTGCGCAATCTCCTCGCTGCCTTTTTCGGCAATGAGCCAGTGGCTGCGATTCTCAAACTCCAAGATGTCTGTGCGGCTGGGTGCGCGCTTATGTTTGCCATACATCGCCCGCACCATGGACGGCGTGCTGGTTTTGTCTTTCGTTGCAGCAATCAGCAAGAGTGGCGGGCGTGCAGGATTTTTGAATTTAACGCCATTGCCAATCCCCAAAGCCGCTTGGAAGTAAATGCGACCGGGTGCAGGAACGATGTGCTGATCGTAAGCCGGTCGCATCTGTGGCTCTGGCAACGTATTGGCAAACGTCGTCGCGAAGCTCTTAAACGACATCGTGAGGATGCGCGTCCATCCCAGCCAAGCACTGAGCACGGGAAGGGCAGAACGGATTGCGGTGAGGCTGGGAAGCACTCCGCGCGGAGGGCCCGCATCTACCGCAACGCCTGCCGCGCCTAAGCCTCGATCCAGCAGCATTTGGACAATCAGTCCCCCAAAAGAGTGACCGATCAGGATGGGGGGTTCTGGTAACTTGCGAATGATCTGATCGTAGTGATCAACCAATGCTTTGATCGTCAGTTTGGCGGCACGCGGGTCTGGATTGCGGCGCAATTCCGCGACGGATTTATCCATGAATGGCCATGGTGGAACGATCACCTCAGTCTGGCCGTTTTGCTCGAAATAGGTGCGAAAGGCAGACCAGCTCGCGGTCGTGACCCATGCGCCATGGATCAACAGGATCGGCTTAGGCATTGCAACTGCTCCACGTTGAGATTGACTTCATCGTATTGAGACGCCTCCAGAGTTCGTATGACGGAAAAACGCGATTTCTTTGCAGATACACCGGTGCCGCTTGATCAGGCCCACGATCCGTTTGCGATTGACAACGATCCGTTTTCGGATGTGCTGGAACTGATCCGTATTCGTGGCAACACGGTCTTTACGTGTGCGTTGTCGGCGCCTTTCTCCGTGAGCTTCCCCCAGGGGCGTCACTACCTGCACATCATTCGAAGCGGTGCCGTCACGATTAGCGCAAGTGGTGGTCATACACCGGTCCACGCCGAACAAGGCGACTTGGTCATGCTGCGTGGAAATGGCCACACTGTCTCGGACGGTTCAGGCGTGCGGTCCGTGCATGTCATGGACCTTGCGCGTGAGCACTACGATCGCGAGCGTCTGACCCTGGGTCAGGGTGACGTGACTTGGATGTGTGGTGATTTTGGATTTGACGGCGTGCTCGCATCCCGATTGCTGTCGGTGCTCCCGCCCGTGACCGTCGTGAAAGGGTTGCGAGATCGACCGTTTGAGTGGCTAGAACTCAGTTGTCATTTCATCCTGGACGAAGCGCTTCATCCTCGTCCTGGCGGGGCGGCCATGATTTCACGGCTCTTGGATGTGATCTTCGTGCAGTTTTTGCGCACGTGGGCTGCAGATGGCGAAGTTGGACGCGGATGGTTATCCAGCGCGCTGGATCCCCGTATTGGTCATGTCATGGCCGCGATGCATGCCGCACCTGAAAAACCGTGGAGCGTTGTGGAGTTGGCCGAGCGCGCCAATCTTTCGCGCTCGGCCTTTTCAGAGCGATTCTTGCGCGTCGTTGGACAGACCCCGCTGAATTACCTGGGCACATGGCGGATGGATCGTGCCGCTGAATTCTTGCGTTACGGACGCGCATCAGTCGGAGAAATTGCCGAGCGCGTGGGCTACGCATCCGAAGCGGCGTTCAGTCGTGCATTCAAAGGACGCTACGGCGTGTCTCCGACGCAGTGGCGAAAAATTGGGTCGCCCTAATTGCGCACTGCGTGATGCTCCAGATGCATCCAGTCTGTTTCACCCACCGCACCCTCTGCCTTCATGCGATGGATATCGCGTTGGCTATACCCCAATTTCGCCAGGATGGTCTCTGCGTCCGCTCCCGGTCGGCCTGGCTTGAAGGGTGCAGGTAACGGTGCGCCGTCAAATTGGAACCACGTGGGCACCAGCAACGTTGTCTGTAAACCTTGCCTCGTGGTGGAACGAAATCGAATCGTCGCACTGGGCTTTGCCAGAAATATCGTCCGCAATTCAGCGATGGATCGCACGGGCACGGCGCGGGCGCCACTGTATTTTGCAAACGCGATGGCTTCTTGCACATTTAATTCGTTGGTGTCGGGAATAGCCCCTTCATCGACTTCGATGAAGACCCACCCATCACGCACTTGTCGGAGGGTCGCTCGATCATGCGGGCCGGTCGCCCTCGGTCCCGTTGCAGAAGGTGCTGGCGGTTGCCATTGAAAAGGCATCTGGATCAGCGCTGCGCCGGCGGCCAACGACGTCTCGGCCCAATCCCCGCGTTGTTCGCCACGTCGCTCGCGCGCTTGCAATGCGGCCAATGCAGCGAACGCGCCCAAATAACCGGTGAGGTAATCCACGCACGATGCGATGCCATGAAGCAGTGGCAAGTTGGAGGTGCCAAATCGGCTCATGATTCCGGTGATGGCTTGCAGTAGCGGGTCGTAACCGGGGCGATCATCCCATTCGCTGGGTTGCTCACCTTTGAACGCACTGATTTGCACCACCACCGCACGTGGGTTAAGCGAAGCCACGACCTCACGCGTCAGTCCTAAGCGCCGAACACCTTCGTCGGTTTCATTCATCACCACGATGTCTGCGCAGGTGATCAGTTGGTGGAGCACTTCGCGTCCGGATGGCGTCTTTGCATCCAACAAAATGCTGTCCTTGCCTTGATTTGCTTCGGCGCCCCAGCCCACCGTAACGACGGGTTGATGGTCGGGGCGCGTGGTGTCCACCTTCGTGACGCGCGCACCTAATTCGGCGAGGAGACGTCCACATGCTGGACCCGCGATGACATTGGCAAGGTCCAGCACGGCATAGCCGTCCAATGGCTTGCCGATCCCCACCAGTTCAAGCGCGCTTCGCTCAAGACGGCTATTAAAGTAGGGTGCAACGTCCGTTCGGTTGGGCGCGTTCAAGGGTGGGTAGGGGCGTGCAGAATCGAGAAACACCGAGCGCCCAATTTGAGGCGCAGTGAGATGGAGGGGTGTGGTCACCAACGCACTCGCGCGCGCCCAGTCCGATGCCATCCATTCCGAAAACGTGTTGACGGTTCCGAAAGGAACATGCGCCTTCGCAAAGGCGCATTCCCAATCGTCAGCGGTTCGCGTCGCGAACGTTTCGGTCATCCATTGTGCTAACTGCACATTCAAATCGTTTCGGATGGCTTGTGGCAACGCCAGGTTGTGATCGGCGTATTCGACGTTTGACGGGTCATAAGGCGTGACATTGAGGAAGCCAGCGTCTTCGGCACGATCTTCGAGGTTCAACACGGCCAGCATGGCCTGAGCCAGGCGTCGATTGACCGTCGTGACGGGCATGACCAACTTGCCGTCGGAGGTCCGATAACAACCTGCGGTTGGGTTGAGTTCGTTGAGCAACCGAAGCATGCCATCTTCGGTTTTTCGCGCATCGGGAAGCGCGGCAATGATCTCTGGAGGGAGGCCCAATAGTTGGGGTGGCACCAAGTGGGATTTGAGACCATCGAGCTTCATGGCCAACACACCAATGGCCGAAAGCCCTGCTGCCAGACGAGGGACAACGATCGCGGTGCCCACCCCCGCTTTCTGTCGGTGAACCAGCGCTGCAGAAACCGCACAAGCGCCAAGCACAGCGGCATAAATCGAGCACAAGGGAAGAGGCGTGTAGGTGACAACGGGGCCCAAAAGTCGGCTGGTAATGCCCAGGTCGGTATAAAAACCAAGCAATGCATTCAGAAGGTCATCGCTGGCGTTGTCTGGCACATCAATGTCGTGTTCGCCGGGTGCGACGGCCGTGAACCCCAGCGTAATTTGATTGAGATGAAGCGACGGAAGTCGATCTCCATCGATGATGACGATATCGGCATCGACCAATTTTTCAAGCGCTGCGACTGGCAACAATGTCTTGCCACGATCTAAGTATTCATCGATGCCTTCGTGTGCATTTGCGGGATAGTCGGAGGCGTAGACCTCCGCACCTTGGTCGGCGAGGAGAAGCCCTGCAAGGCGACCGGCGAGGGTGGTGCTTTGCTGTTGCACGCGCAAATGCGCGAAAGGAGATTGACTCATGGGAGCTCTGCGAAGGGATCGTCCTGATACGATTTCAGCGTATCGTCCCAATCAGCCGGCTCCCATGCTCAGGACGCCTGAAAAGTTTGCAGATCCGCCGGCCTGCGGTGTGGGCTTACAGGGGTATCCAGTACATCGCCGTTAACGGGTTCATGCCACTTTTTAGGGCCTTGAACGCCGAAAAACTGGCCCAAAACGGCCATGACAGCGGCTGGATTGGCGTAAACTTTTACCGCTGTCTGGCGCTGTATAACCCGTGGGTTTTGGAGCCGATCATGCCGGTGAGATGGAACAGGGTATCCGGCAGTATCTCCAGGCTCCGCGCGATCGTCGCGTGGTTCATCGCTTTCCTATTTGTAGGCCTTGGACAACCCCGTTCTATACAGGCACAAGCTCACGCTCCAGCCGCAGCCAGTGCGACGGCACCGGCGCTTGCTTCTTCCAGTAGCGACGTAAAACTGCTGACATCGCCTCCTTCTTTGCAGTTCCGGTATTCGCTTTACACGGTGCAGGCACCTGCAAAAGACCCCAATGCCTCGCTGTTTAACGTCGACATTTCTCAGTTCTATCCCACAACGTGGACATTTCGGGATGGCGCGCCCAAAACCTTCGTCACGGCGATGGCGCAGACCACCGATGGGTTTATTTGGATGGGCACCATTGACGGTCTGATCCGTTTCGACGGTGCGAACTTTGATAATCACTACACGCAAGCGCTTCGAACGCCGGGTGTCTCTGCGTTATTTGCGGACACTACGGGTGATCTATGGATCGCGTTGGACTTCGGTGGGGTCAGCCGTCTTCATCAGGATCACATCGACTACTTCGATACGCGAAATCTTGAACCCAGCGCGTTTTTTTCCATCGCACGTGGGCCAGATAACCAGTTGTATGCAGCGGGGCCTCACACCCTTCTGGTTCTGTCGGGAGATCATTGGAAGAAGGTGGGTTCGAGTGCGGGTTACGACGGTTCGCCTCCTGGGTGGATGGGAATGCGAAACGGCGCGCTATGGGTCACCACCGAACATGGCGCATTTGCTATGCATCCCTCGACGTCGCGCTTTGTGCCCGCCAATCGGGATGAAGCCTTGTCCATCCCGTTTAGCCTTCCCTTTGGCGAAGGGTTGCCATTAGGTCCGGATTATTCCGATTCGCCCACGCTGACGGACTCCTCCGGCGCACTTTGGTTTGAAGATCCCGGTAAAGGGTTTGGTCGAATTCGATGGATCGACACGCCAAGTGGGCGAGCGCCCACCCGAGAGTTGCTGCCCGTTTATACGGACGTCTCCTTCGGACTCTTCCAATTTTTGGTGGATCGCGAAAACAACATTTGGGCAACGGCGTCGAACGGACTGATCAAGTTGAGCCGCACGAAGTTCACGTCACTTCCGACCGTGGGAGATCCTCATTGGCCCGTCTTGGAACCTAATCGTGCAGGCGGTATGTGGATTGGGAGCGTCGAACATGGGCTCACGTTGGCGAATCCGAGCGTCACAACGGTTCACTCTCCCACATCGTCCATCTTCTGTATGCACGACGACGGATCGACCTTGTGGATGGTGGGCAAAGATTCTGTCTACGGTGTGGCGGGCGAGCGCGTGACGACCTGGCCGCTTCCCACCGGAGGCGAGCCCTTGGGGATCAACTGTCAAGGCATCACGGGTGATGCAGCATCCGGAATTTGGGTGTCGCTTGCGCGTGTGGGTCTTTTTGAATACCAGAACGGAAATTGGGTGGCCGACGGTGGACGTCACGACTTACCCAATGGCCCTGCGATACGTTTGCTTGAGGATGAGCAGCATCGTCTTTGGTTGACGTATCCGGATAACCGCGTTGCAGTGCTTGAAAACAATAAGGCCAAACAATTCGGCGCGAAGGATGGTCTGGCCGTCGGTAACCCGATGGCCTTGTTCGTCGTAGGCTCTCGGGTTTGGGCCGCGGGTGATAAAGGGGCCGCGTTTTTGCAACAGGGCCGCTTTTACATGCTCCACGGTAAGGACGGGGAGGACTTTGGAAGTATTTCTGGTGTTGTCGAAACACCAAGCGGCGAAGTTTGGTTGAATTCGCAGAAAGGGGTGTATCGCATCGATGCGTCCGATATAGCTCGTGTCAGCGAGCATCCCGATTACGCGGTTCCCTTTGAGCGGTTTGACGAAGAGGACGGTGTGAAGCGAGGACTACCAGCGACGCTTCGTCCCACACTTACGTTGGCGCAGAGCCATGATGGCCGGATCTGGGTGGCAACGCTGTTTGGTGTCGCGTGGATTGACCCCAAGCATATTCGGCGCGATCAATTTCCACCTTACGCGACAGTCCAAGCGCTGCAAGTGGGCGATACTCGATATCTAGCGAGTTCGGCCATCTCGCTTCCCAAGTTGACCCGAAGCTTGAGCATTGATTACACCGCAACCGCCATGACCCGACCAGATCGCGTGCATTTTCGCTATCAGCTCAAGGGGGTCGATAAGGGCTGGCAAGATGCAGGCAACCGGCGCTCGGCGTTCTACACCAACCTGGGGCCCGGTGATTATCTCTTCGAAGTGATGGCGATCAACGAAGACGGTGTGTCGAGTGTGCAACCTGCCACATTATCGTTTTCCATTGCTCCCGCTTTCTTTCAGACGCTAGCGTTTCGGCTCGCGTGCATCCTCGTGGCGTTGGTCGCAGCGACGCTATGGGTTCTCGCCTACGTGCGCCGATCCAACGACCGGGTTCGGATGCGCATTCAAGCACGTCATCAGGAACGAGAGCGCATCGCGCGCGATCTCCATGACACGTTGCTTCAAGGGGTGCATGGGTTGATTCTTCGCGTTCACGCTGCAGCCTCTCAATTACCAACGGAGCATCCGGTCTCCATCTCGATTGAAAACGCGCTTGAGCGTGGTGAGGAGATTTTGGTCGAAGGCCGTCAACGATTGCGTGATTTGCGATTGGGCGTGGAAGTTTCCAGCGCACTCGTTAACCGAATTAGAGAATTTGCCGAGCAATGTGCGCTTGACTATCCAGCGAAGTTCGGCGTCAGCAGTAACGATGGCGATCAAATCATTGAACCGGTGGTGGGTGAGGAAGCATTTTTAATTGCCCGTGAAGCGCTGCTCAATGCATTCAAACATGCGCACGCGAACGACATTCGCGTCAAGGTGGATCACGGCATGAAAGGGCTGTCCATCTGTGTGCAGGACAATGGGCAGGGATTTAAAGCCGATGCCAAGCATTCATCGCAGATCGCCAATCGATGGGGAGTGGTAGGCATGCACGAACGCGCATCGTCCATTGGTGCCGAACTGACCATCAAATCGGTCGAGGGACAGGGAACAGAAGTATCGCTGTGGATCCCTGCGCAGGTGGCTTACAACGGCAAGCGCTAAGCGCGGTGACCGAAAGGCCTTTCAACCGCTCACATGGGGCGGTCGAACGATCTGCGAATTTCCAATAGCCTAAGGCAGTGGCTTCGCTCCCATAAACATTCACCTAAAACCCCGAAAAAAATGATTCATCAGGCACTTGCAAGACCCTATAGTCTTTGTTTGTTTGTATAAGCTTTAAACATACAAACAGACATACGCTTTGAGCTCTTTCAGCGATTTTGATTTTTGTTCGTCAAGTGCGGTGCACACAGGGTCATTTTTCGGAAGCCTCTGAGGCCGCATAGAATCCTTGCTGAGCTGATTTAACGGGGGGATGCTGAGGGAGATCGAGATGAGCTCCAGGCATGCGATAGGAGGCAGGAGCATGTGGGAATTCGAAGTCGAACGGACGAAAGCATTGGCGGTCGACGCCAACGTATTTATTGAAAAACTTACAGAGGAACTGACCCGGTACGCGTTCAACGACTGCACCGAGCGTATGTTGATCGTGCTGCCATTGCTGAAGTCGGCGATCGATATGGGGGCGGCAGCTACCCGCCTTCTCACAATGGACCCCATTCAATATGGAGGCGCTGCGGAGGCGATGTTGCGTCCCCAACTGGAGCGCTTCACGAGGGCAGTGTATTTTGCGGCGCCAACGCTGGCGGATGATGCTGCGGTGCATGCGTTCTTTGAAAGCGATGTGCCGCCGAGTGTGTTGGTTCCTAATCGCACTGATGGAAAGAAGCGCAAGCTTACTTTCGACGAGTTAACCAGACTAGTAGCCGATGAACTAGCTAGGCAGTACGGTCGTGTAGGTGATCCAGTGAGCAAAGAATTCGCTGAGGCCGTAGCGCTGATAACAAATGATCTTCACGGTGCCGTGCATGGAGGTAACCTAGTCGTTCGTCGGTACCTGATGGATGCTTCTGTTATTTACTGTCCTTTGCCCTTGTCCGAGGGGGCGATCATTCGCACCATGGCAGCGCTCAGCTTTCTAGCCGCCATCCAGGTGGCGCACCTCCGCGGGTCGCTCTTTCAAGCTTCCGCCGAATTCGATGTGCTTCTCAGAGCGGTATTTCCAAACGCTCCCAAGGCGTTCGCTTCCTATAACCACCAGGGGTGGAATATATGTCGCACATGATGTCGAGCGGTTCAGGTGCGGTCGATCAATTCATGGCATGGGTTGATGCGTCTGCAGGTAACGTTGGCAGATGCTTTTTTAGCTATCTAATAGTGCGCCAAAACTTAGGCGTCGCTTTGATAAAGGGGGCGCTCACTATGAACAGCATGGATGATCTGTTTCCCTATTGCCACCGCTCCATATCATTTGAGAATTTTACGGCCGGCTACCTCGAAATTCAGGGTGGTAAGGAGGCTGTTATCGATTTCTGCGCGAATTTGGTGGCCGGAGTGATTGAAGTCGAGGGTCACAAGATACGCATGGCACCGGGGCCAGGATATTCACTGACTGAGATAAAAATCGATGACCCGGAAGGCATGCTTCCCAATAGCTCTGCTCGACAGCCCCGTTGCAAACTTGTAGGCGCAATGCATCAGGCGTCGTTTGGCTTGGTGACTGATTGGCTTTTGCGTGCAGCAGACCCTCCATATGTGTCTCTCCAAGATCTCTGCACGGACTATCGACTTGGTAGCTTAAGTCTCAACGCGGTGGTGGACGTTGTGGCCCTGCAAGTGGCTTGGACAGATCAGCGTTCCGAAATTCGCGACGGCTATCTTCATCTTCACGTCGCACTGATGAAGGGTCTGGACAGAATTCTTTGCACTGTTGGGTATCGGATGATAGGAACGAACCGCCCCATCCGTCGCGGTGTATTCCAACCGACTCAATTCACTTGGAAAGAGGAGGGTGATTTGTGGTTGGGAACGTCGATGACACCCGTCGATCCGGGTGATGTGGTTCAGTGTTTCACTACCTACGATGGCCGCGCTCAACATCAAACTGTGGTTATGGACAAGGGTCATCCCCAGAACCCACGCCGCGCGGCTTATGAGATATACGACGAAAGCTTAGATAGGTTACGCAACTGGCTTGCGCCACCTGCGGATCAACAAGGACCGAAGCAACACGAATTCGAATTTGCTGTCCAAACTTTGGGATGGTTGCTCGGCTTTGGAGTACAGCATTTGGACCGGCGATTTGGTGACTCAAAAGCGCCGGACGGGATCTTTGTGTGCGACGCGGGTTTTGTAGTCGTGGAATGCACGGTCGGACCATTTGGCCCGGATAAGCTTTCCAAGCTTCTTAAGAGGCGGAATGACGTACGTGAGAGATTGGCAGCGTGTGGGCATTCGGGGGTTCCAGTCGAATGTGTCATTGCGGCGCCGTTGACGGCCCAGGAGTCAGCAGTTGAACGTCGCTCGGCGGCCGAATACCAGGTCGGTTTTGTCGCGCGAGATAACATCGCCGATTTGTTGAATAAAACCTATCCCTTGTCAAATGCCAACCAACTCTTCGCAGAGCTTCAACGCAAGATTCGAGAAAACAAGGAGCTGTTCGATCAGGATCCTTCGTTGGTATAGACGGATTAAGCGTCCCTTTAGTGCTTGATGAAATACAGGCAGCAAACTCAATGACGGTCGGACTATGAAATCAGCGAACTTTGCTGCGGGGCACAGGTGGCTGCCATCCGGCCACCGGGCCAACGTGCACTTCGACGCCGTGTGCGAACTGATGCTGGCTGAGCGGGGAGCCGACGTAGAGGATCGCATCCGCTTCTTGGGCAAGCTCTCGGTATAACTTATTGTCCGTTGCGCACGAATACAAAAGAACAACCCGCAATTGCTCTTCCCCGCATGAGGCAACGACCTTTACGTAGAGCGCCTCATCGTTCGGCTCACCAACTTCGACGCTCCAGCCCGCATTCCTTAGCGGTCGTACCAAATCGTTGATGCATTCTTGTGCAAGCGCTGCCTTTCGGAGCAGGACTCCATTGTCGGTTGGCATTTTTGGCACAAGTTGTCCGTGGTCGCGATAGTTCTTCTGCTCAGCCAGCTTGATAAGCATTTGAACCTGGCCATGTAGTAGTGACTGCTCCCATAGAAGCCGGCCGTCGTCATTCATCTCCGGAAAGAAAAGTGATACTTGATTGGATTCATCGTGCCATGATTCGATCACGCCAAGAGTGGTGAGAGCCACCACCAGACGCGAAAAATTTGAGGACCTTTGCCAATCGACTGATGCGCCGTGCGCAAATAGATGGCGGTTCAGCCAAGTGATGCCGTCGTATTCGCCGGTATGGCGAAAGAACGACTTCTTAAGCCAGCGTCGGAACGTTTGAAAGGCGAAAACGCGTTCGTCCTGCACGTACAAGTAATCTTTATCGCGGTACTCGGACGGAATCCAAACGTCACCAAAATGCAGTCGGGCCGCTAGCATGCATGCGCGGTCGATGATTTTGTCCACCTGCTGTAGAACCGGTAATTCCGAGGATTCGCTTGAAATGCGACTGACTGCGCCCTCCATGACGGGAATCAGCGCAGCAATGCTGGAGGCCCTATGTCCAGTGTAAAAGGCAAGGTAAGCTTCGCGCGCAAGGGGGGCGAATACCGATAGCGTTCGAGAGCGAGGTATGAGCTGGGCGACGCATACAGCCTGGAATGGCAGCGTGTAGATCGTTGAGGTGTGATATTCAAACTGTCGAAGTGAATCTTCCTTGGGGCGATGCTCGATTGCCTTTAGTAGTTCGTTGACTTTTCCCTGCGGAACCCAGAGGGGCGCAAACCATTCTACTTTCTCCCAAAGCCCGGCAACGTAGTCCAGCCGTGCTTTATTGGCCATCCACTGCGGATTGCCGGTTGCGGGGATCTTGGGAAAATACGCGACGCCTTGATCTGAGTTAAGCACGACCGCGGGAGTGAGTCGGAAGAGGCCGACATCGCGCTCTGAAACTTCGAGCACTTTTAGTCCCATCTGACTCGCCCAGCCAGAGACTAAGTTCGCATTGAGGTCAGCCAAGCTCGGTAGCGCCATGGCTCGACACCAGAGTCCGGGGAATTTCGATTTATTCTCTTCGTGTGTCATTGGCCATCCAAATGCCTAGTTTTTCTGTTATGAGTCGAAATCGTGCGTTCCATGCTAAAAATTTGCGGCTACTAACGGTGCATTTGCAAAATTGAATCGTCAGGTTTCAGCGCGGAATGCACTCTTCGCATAACAACTCAGCCAATGTTCTATCAATGGTGGGGCAAGCCGTTATAAGTGCCCCTGGAGTGGCTGAACTTAGAGCGCCGGCCGTAGCCCTAACGATCTTTGCGGCAAGGAAGGAGTCTCCAGGAATTGAGCGCACTAGTTGTAGCGCCCTTTGATACGAAGCAAGCGTCGGAGATTGGGGGCGTGTCTTGGTGAAAATTGACTGAGCGTGCAATGAAAAATGCACTGCTATACCTTCCTCAAACCAGTTGGTGGCACCGACGACAGGATTGAGTAGGTGTACGGTCTCATGAGCCATTTCATAAATTGCAGTAGGCCAATACCCACCAGCATTGGCACTGAGCTCCACGAACGCGCCGTCGAGGTTTGGTGTGTTTATGATTAGCGGTCCGCGATTACTGATAATTGGTTGGTATATTTGTTTTGAGTGATCACGTGGACCTAACGCTGATTCCGCCTCTCCTAGTAGCAGCCATTGGAGGCGCCATAGAGCGACCGGATTGTCTTTGGGGGCATCTACAGGATAATCAAACATGAAATCATTTGAGATTGCTTAAGATTTCGTCGATCGAAGTCGTGACGTATTGGCTCTTGAAGGATTTCGTCATCGGGGACTGATACGCATAGGTGGGTAACTTCTTTTTATCGAACGCATGCTTCATTCTGAGGGATCGAAAGAACGTTACATCTAAATACAGTTCGGAAGGCGAATGCATCTTCAATTGAATAGCTTTCCGGGCAGCTTCTTCAATTGACATGAGTTGTGCAAACGGAAGTCCAAGGGTGTCTAGAGAGACGTGATTTCCTTTCGCAGACGTGTGCAGTGATGCCTCTCCATCATATGCATTGATGCCTTGCGTCATCACTGCGTAGGTTGATACCCCGAGAGTTTTAAGGAATGCGTTGCGTAGTTCCGAAACTACTGGGAGCAATGCTTCCGGTGAATAGGTGTACTTGATGTTGCTATCCACGTGGCCGACTGACCAAATCTGCTTTACTAAAAGGCTGTCCGCAAACGAAATGAAAGCAAACCCTGCATGTCGATCAGCAATATCATCTATCCGGTCGCGCAGTTGGCGTAACGAATCGCTTGAAAGCCGTCCAGATCTCAGAAGATCCTTCACTCCGATCGCATCGACGATCGCAAATGCGGCTAATGGCCGTTCATGGAGTTCTGTGATCCATTCCGTGCGAACGAAAATATGGGGGTCTTCGTCGTAGCGCCAACTTCCTATGCAGGCAACAAATGCGGTCTTCGGCAGGAAAACCGATATTTCGTGAAATCGATCGAAAATGTTCGGATACCACGAAAGCTCCAACCAGCTTTCATTGACAGATCGTGCGGCAACGTAACTCACATATCCGGAGTACAGATCGGCATCCTCCCCGCGAAAATGCTTTAGCCACTCCTGCTCGTAAGTATGCATCCATGCCTCGGCCATAAGAATGAGATCCCGGTCCAATGGGATTTCTTCAAACGCGAAGCGCTCAAAATTTGGATGTTCGAACATAGGCGCTAGGGTAGGCCGAGATGCTGCTTTAGGACGGCAGAACCCAGCTGCTTGAGGATTTCTAGGGTGACCCCACCGGCTACGCTTGCTGCACGTTCTTTGACCTTACTCCAGATCTTGGGATCCCTAACTGTACTAATGAAATCGTGGCCACTTGGCGTGAGCCGGATGACGACCACGGCGCTTGGGATCGTGGTATCTGTGCTGGCATTCCCATATAGCGTTTTACCCTCTGCGTAACCTGATTTCACGATCAAGGCTAAGTGATAGGCAACTTCATTCCGACCAAAGCCGTCGACCAAATGCTTGTCAGTAACGTGTTCGTTGGCATTTTCCAAATCCAGCATCAACTTTCTGATGAGATCGTCATTGCGACGCATCGTCCGTGTCTCCAATAGTTGAGTCGGTTTAGGTGGCGGCGACGTGGTCGTGGTATGGAGACGCCAATTTAGCACTAGGTTTGCTCTGCACACCTAGTGCCACGGCCTCGGCTTTTAGTGATTACACCGGGTTCCTCAACTGCGGATTTTACGAGGACGGCCGCGCCGTCTACCTGTAGGTGAGGGGGTAATGTTGGTTGAACGACTAGGCCAGCCAACTAAGCCTCCACATCTTGTCTTCGCCATAACAATCGGCGAGTGCCGGGGATACGGATCAGTGGCGGCAAGGAGTGAGGACAGCGCGATACATCACTACTGATGCTGCTAACAGCTCGCCCGAGAATCGCGGCGAGATCTTCAACCACGAGAAGGCGTAGATCTTGATCGTAGGATGACACGGGTGCACTCCCGCACACCCACAAGGTGTGCATCAGAGATTGCACCCCCACCGCCCATTGCGTGGTGGTCCCGAGGTCAACCAGGTTGATTGCGCGACTCCCTTTCATAGATCAGCGTACAGGCGCGCACTAAACCGCTGACACAGAAAGCGTTATCACAACTTTTTGGTGCGCAGAAGCGCGTAGTAAAAAGCGAAATCAACCTGGTAGGCGGCACAGGTGAGCTATGTAAGGATCTACTTGGCACAAATTTGGCACAACCGAGGAGCCAAGTTGTGCCAAATTGAGCAATGCTGTGCCTTACTAATTTCGCCGTAAAGCACTGTATTCATGGAGAAAAAGTGGTGGGGCGGAGGAGGATTGAACTCTCGGCCTTCGCATTGCGAAAGCAATGTTTCGCTTGGTTCTGCGTAAGACCTGATTTAGTTCATTGGGAGGGTTGATTGGGCATCACACCAAACGATTGGGGGCTGGGCCATTGCGGCAATTCGATCCGAAGTGTTGTCACCTAGCCAGCTTTCTTTTTGTGGATCGCCACGACATTGCCGCCGACTTTGAGCGTCTCTAAGTAGTCTGCCCACACCAGCATCATCTTCCTGCGTTCGGCCAGGTATTGGGCTCGGTTGTAGGCGGCGCGGACCTTGTTTCGTTCGGCATGCGCCAGTTGGCGCTCGATCACGTCTGGTGACCAGCCCATTTCATTGAGTTGGGTCGATGCCATGGCGCGGAACCCGTGGCCGGTCATCGTGTCCTTGTCGAAACCCATGCGTCGTAGGGCGGCATTTACGGCGGCGTCTGACATCGGGCGCTGGCGGCTCCGCTCGCCCGGGAAGACAAATTGACCTCGACCGGTGAGCGGATGCAGTTCGTGCAGGATTGCTACTGCCTGATCGGGGAGGGGCACAATATGCAGCTCCCGCATCTTCATCTTGCGTGCAGGAATACGCCATTCGGCTGCGTCCAGATCGAACTCCGTCCACTCCGCTTGCCTTAGCTCGCCAGGGCGCACGAACAGCAAAGGCGCCAGCTTGAGGGCGGAACGCACCACGAAACTGCCGGTATAGCCGTCGATCGCACGGAGTAGCTCGCCAACCTTGCTTGGATCAGTGATTGCCGCGCGATGCTTGACCTTTGCAGGTGTTAGAGCACCCCTCAGGTCGGCGGTGGGGTCGTGTCTGGCGCGCCCAGTTGCGATGGCATATCGGAATATCTGGCCGCAACGTTGCTTAGTACGATGGGCTGTCTCATGAGCGCCGCGCTCTTCGATCCGCCGCAACAGCTTAAGCATCTCCGGAGCGTCAATTTCGGAAATCGGGCGGTTGCCGATCCAGGGATTAACCAAGCTATCCAAAGTCCAGCGAGCCTTTTCTAGGGTCGCAGGAGACATATTCTGTTGCTTCGCGAGCCATTCCTCTGCGATCACCGAGAAGCTGTTGGTAGCGCGTTCCTCGCCGGCAGCTTTTGTGGCCTTGCGATGCGTGCCGGGATCGATACCCGACTGCAGTTGCCCACGGGCCAAGTCGCGCTTCTCACGTGCGCTGGCTAGGCCGGTCTCGGGGTAGGTGCCCATGCTGAGCGTCTTGCGCTTGCTGTCGAATCGATAGTCGAAGCGCCACCACCGCGAACCGTTCGGGTTCAGTAGTAGGTACAGGCCGAGGCCATCGGAGAGCTTTTGCGGCTTATCAGTGGGCTTGGCTTTGCGGATGGCTGTGTCGGTAAGGGCCATGACGGTAACTGTGGCTGACAGTAGCTGGGTTACCGTCAAAGTTACCGTCTCTAGCCGGTAGATTTCAATGGATGGGACTGGATGATACTGGACAACAAAAAAGGCCAGAACCTTATTTTTGTGAGGTTTCTGGCCTTAATTGGACTTGCTTGGACCACGATCTGGTGCCGGAAATAGGAATCGAACCTACGACCTACGCATTACGAATGCGCCGCTCTACCAACTGAGCTATTCCGGCGGAGCCGCTTAGTTTAAGGGGCGCGTTCGCGGCCTGCAAGCTTTGGAGGCTGGGCAGAATTCGGACTGCACGACGGGGCGGTGGCCGACTGGCGCGTGGGAGGCTGTGCACTCAAAGTGCGGTGGGTTCAACAGGGATCGTTGCGATGGCGTTTGCGGGATATCAGCGGGGCGTCACGCTGATCGAAATCCTCGTTGCAGTGCTGGTCTTCAGCATCGGTCTGCTTGGCGCGGCCGGCTTGATGGCGATGGCCGCGCGCTCGGACCAGTCGGCGTATCTGCGTACGCAGGTTACGTTCATCGCGCAGAATATGGTCGAGCGGATGCAGGCCAATCTGCCTGGCGTATGGAACGGTGATTACAACGGAACGTTTCCGGACGCGAGCGCGCAGGATTGCTCAGGCGGCTGCGCGCCCCGCCAACTTGCGCTGCATGATCGTCAGCAATGGAGCAGTCAGCTAAAAACGTTTCTGCCGCCGCGTGCAACGGCACGCATCGAATGCACGGCCGCCGGCTTGTCGCACGTGCCCACTCGCGAGCAGATTCTGTTGCGACCGCCCTATGGCGGCAATTGCACGATGACAATTACCTGGATTGAGCGACAGGTGGTCGACGCCAAGCCATTGCCACAGACGTTCGCATGGGAATTTCAGCCATGAGGCGGCGGTGTCGAGGGTTGTCGCTGGTGGAGCTGATGATTGCGATGGCGCTGGGCGTGTTGGTGAGCGCAGGCATCATGGCGGTGTTTAGATCCACCGCCGACAGTCGCCAGGCGCAAGAACAGTTGGCCCGGCTGCAGGAAGAAGGGCGTTTCGCGATCACGCAGATCAAGAACGATCTCGCCATGGCCGGCGCCCAGTACTGCATGAATACGGGCGGCCATGCGCATGCCGGTGCCGCAGGTCCCTATCTGGATGAGTGGCGGGCACCTACTGTTTACGCCAGTGACCCGGCTGTGTTGTTGCATGCCTTGAGCGATGTGACGACGCCATGGGGCGGGGCGTATCCGCAGGCGCCGGGTGAACCGTATTCGCTGCCATCGTTTCTCGCGATGCGCGGTTACGATTGCATGCCCGATAGTTGCGCCCCGATCGACCCCAGTGACAAACGCAGCGCTGAGGGTTTCAGCATCCCGGCCATGGGCAAGGCTGTCGATAGCCGCGTGATCGGTGCCTCGGTGATCACCGTGCGTTATCTCAATCCCGCAGGCGGCTGGCGCATCGCGGCAGATGGCGGCGGTGGAAGCACCCTGACACAACATGCGGATGGTTCGATCAGCATCGCGTTGAGCCCTTCTGGAAACGAGGTGACCCTGAAGACCCTCGAAAAGGGCAACGATCCATTGGCGATGCTGGCAGATTGCAGCAGCGCACAGATCTTCACCGTATCGGGCCTGAATAACGGTCAAGCCACGTCCACCGGCAGCAACTTCGCACAGCCTCGGGTTTTTCAGAACATGGTTGCACCGCGAGTGTTCAGTGTGAGCCGAGACCTTCGAACGGTCACCTACTTCCTGAGAGTAGTGAACAACGGCGATGGCCAAGGGCACACCACCGGCGCATTAGTACGCAGGATCAATGGCGGCCAAGGCATGGCATCGGCGCAGGATGGTCGCACTGACGAACTCGTGCGCGGCGTAGAGCGCCTGGATTTCAAATACGGCGTGCAATGGCCCGATGGCACCGTGCGCTACTACACGGCCGCGCAGGTGGACAACAGCTCACGCGCGGATTGCCCGGCAGTACCCTTGCCGATCCGTGGCAGCAATGATCATGGCTGCTTATGGCGTTCGGTCAGCTTGATCGAGATTGATTTGCTCATGGATGGACAGCAGCCACTCAACGCCCTCAAGTCAGGTGAGCTGGTGTACAGCTATGCGGCCGATGGCATCTTCACGCCTGAATCTCCTACGGCGACCGGCCGAAAAGTGACACCTTTGCAGCAAGGGTTTCCACCCTCCATGTTGCGGCGTGAGTTCACGGCAGTGGTGGCTGTGCGCAATACCAACCCCTAGTACGACACGATGGCAAGGATGCGAGTATGCATGTGTACCGTTACGCGCGTTGTCGCAAGCATCATCAACGAGGCTTTGTCTTGCTGGTGGCACTGGTGTTTCTAGTGTTAATGAGCATGCTTGCCGTCGTTGCCTCTCAGCACGCGAGGCTGCAGGAGCGCATCGCCGGCAGCCTGCGCAACGCGCAGCAGGCGCGGCTGAGTGCGGAAACCGCTTTGCGCGGTGCCGAGTATCGCTTGTGGTCGATAGCGGCCCAGCCTGATGCGCGCCTTCATTGTTCGGAGGAGGTCATCTCCAATGATGGCTGCGTTGTCTACCGCGCGTACAGTGGGCTGTACGCATCCAACGGTGCCGTCAACCGATTTCGAGCCGCCTCGGGCTGGATTACGGGCATCGGTGTGACCTACCAAGGTCCCGCGCGACGCGGCTACACGGGCAATGCGAACCCAACGGCAGCGCTTGCGAAAGACCCCGTGTACATCATCGAGGACTTGGGCAGCGAGCGCCCGCCGGGTGTGGGTGGCCTGCATGAATCGGGCAATACCGGTCCGGATAGCGGCAATCAAATCGACATGCATATCTACCGCGTTACCGCACGCGCAACCGGTGGCCGAGGTGACGTAGTGACAGTGATGCAGAGTACTTTCGATGCGCCCGGCAATCTTTGAATTACGACGCTTTGCCGCATGGGTGTTCGGTGTCCTGATAGTCATTGCGACGCCGGCATGCGCTTTAGCAGCGACGTTGCCAGGCCTCGTGGAGTTGAGCCCTCTGCCGCTCGATCGCTCACAAGCGGTGCCGTCTTTAGCTGTGTTGGGGGTGAATGGCGGCATGTTGACCAACGGCTCGCTTGCATTCGAGGGTGGCTACGATCCGGCCGATTGGTCCGGCGCGTTGAAAGCCTTCGCATTGCGCGCAGACGGCAGCACCGCGGGTATCGTGTGGGACGCTGGCGCGTTGCTGACCGATTCGGTTATCACGCCGCCTGCAGGTCGAACGATTCTCACCGCACACCGCGATGCTACGGGTGCGGTGTCAGGCATCGCTTTTGAACCTAGGGCGGATTTCGATAGCAGCGAAATGTGTGGCTTGCGCTGGCCGACCTCGGAAAACAATGCAGATTTAGTTTCGGCACGCGTGGATTACCTCCGCGGCGTGCGCAGTCACGAGCTTGATGGTTCCATGCATGCTCGCGGCAGTCTTCTGGGTGCCATCGTGCACGCGCAGGCCGTTTACGTGGGTGCGCCCACGGCGCATTACAGTAATGTCTGGCCGAGCCATGGCAATGCCGTGACCGCACCGGAGATGGCCGTTGACGCTCAGCGTTACTCGCAATTCGCGCAAGCTCAAGTCAGCCGCTCGCCGATGGTTTATATGGCCGCCAACGACGGCATGTTGCACGCCTTGCGCGCACCCGTTCCAATCTGCACGGCGCAAGATCCGAACGGGCAGTGCACCGCGTATGACGGTGGCGTCGCTGCGGGTAAGGAGGGGTGGGCCTTTGTACCGCGTGCCGTATATGGCTATCTCGGTGCGCTCACGCGCGCGCATGATTTTCTGTTTCAACCAACCGTCGATAGCACGCCGGTCACGCGCGATGTTTTCTTTGGCGAACGGGGGTGGCATGAGTGGCATACCCTGCTGGTGGGTGGCCTCGGGCTGGGTGGGCGTGGCGTGTACGCACTCGACATCACGCACCCCGATGAAGCGAGCGAGGCATTTCCAGAGCGTACGGTGCTTTGGGAATTGGATGCTGACGCACCGGTTGGCATCTCGCAGGCAGGTACTGCTTACAATCCGGCGGATATCGGCTACACCTTTGGGCAGTCGGCGATCGCCCGCTTGGCGAATGGCCGGTGGGCCGTACTGATGCCAAGCGGCTACTTCGCCGATTGCAGCAAGCCGGATAAGCCGCTGCATTGCAAACAGATAGGTGGCACATCGCCGGACGGCTATAGCGCGCTGTTCGTGCTCGACGCCCAAACCGGTGCGGTGATCAGCGAGCTCAAGACGCCTACCTCCATCGACGGCGTAACCAGTTACGGACTCTCCACGCCTGTACTCGGTGATTACGACAATGACCAGATTGATGACGTGGCGTTCGCCGGGGATCTCGCCGGCAATCTCTGGCGTTTCGATCTGTCCGCGCCTGATCCGGCGCATTGGAACGTCACGCTGATGTACCGCCCGACTGATCAGGGTACCCAACCCATCACGACCATGCCGCGGCTCTTTCCCGATCCAGCGACGGGCCGGTTCATGGTTGTGTTCGGAACCGGTAGGTACCTGGGCGAGGGCGATAAGACGACAACCGTCATGCAATCGATCTACGGCATACGCGACGAGTTCAACAGTGCGGATGGTTCCGCCATCGCCACGCGAGACAGCTTGCAACAACAAACACTCAGCGAAGCAACGGTCAGCGATGCATCCGGTGCCGTCACCACGGTCCGTGACGTCAGTGCCCATGACGTACCGGCAACGGCAGGCGGATGGCGCATTGATCTGGACATCCATGCTGGCGAACGCGTGGTGGTCACTCCCGGTGCGTTGTTCAACACCAATACGGTGCTCGTCACCACCTTGATTCCCGATGGCGACGAATCAGAGGGTGCATTCATGGCGCTCGATGCAACGACGGGTGGTGCAAAATCTTTACTGACTTTCGGTGGCGCATCACATGCGGGCGCACGCGTCGAGCATCCACCGCTATCGACCGGCACTTTGCCGATGATGATGCGCGTGGGTGGCGGCAGCGTGATGTTGCCGAGCTTGAGATTGAAAGGCGGAACGGGTGATTTGCGTATCCCGATCTCCCTCGATGGCTCGCTGTGGCGTCGCCGTTCCTGGTCGCTGCTGACGGATGGAACATAAAAAGGAAGGCAACATGGATCGTTCGCATGGATTCACATTGATGGAGGTGATCACTGTCGTGGCGATCGTCGCCATCTTGGCCGCCCTGGCTGCGCAAAGTTATACGCGCTACGCGTTTCGTTCCCGTCGCACGGATGCACATCAGGCGTTGGCCGCCATCGCCCAGGCCCAGGAGCGATGGTACGCCGCACACAATCGCTACACGGCCGACCTTGCCGACCTCGGTTATGTGAATCCTGCGCTGTCGCCACACGGTTACTATGAAGTGGCGCTCAGCGTTGACGGCGACGACGGTCAAGATTTTGTTGTGACAGCCATGCCGATTCATCAGCAGGCCAACGATGCGTGCGGCAATCTTTCCATCGATCATGCCGGCTACACGAGACCCGATAAGGCGGATGTTGCGGCTAACGCGAATGGGCGTTGTTGGTAGATCCTGCCTTCACTTGCGCGCTTTCTGAAGCGCCGAGGGGGTGAGCGCAAGAAGCCGCGCCGCCAAGCCCGAATAGCGGCGCGTCTGCTGTGAGAGTGCGTGATCTATCACCGCTCGCGTGCCGATCAGGCTCAGCCAACGCCGGGCGCGAGTGATGCCGGTGTAGAGCAGCTCGCGAGTAAGGACGGCTGGCGCATCATCGGGCAATACCAGCGCCGTATGCTCGAATTCGGAGCCTTGCGATTTATGCACCGTCATCGCAAAGACCGTTTCCACATCATCAAGACGCGAGGGCAGCACGCAACGCACCTGCGCATCCTCATCGAGAGGCGCATTGAAGGATGATCCGCGCGTCATCGGAAATGCCACATACAAGCGAAGCTCGCCATCGGCACCGCGCATGCGCAAGGTGACACCCACGTCGCCATTCATCAGGCCGAGGCTGTAATCATTGCGGGTCATCATGACCGGTCGACCTTCGTACCACCCGCGATCGGTATCGATCAGCCCCGCG
Organism: Dyella monticola; assembly: GCF_003363155.1. Lineage (GTDB taxonomy): Bacteria > Pseudomonadota > Gammaproteobacteria > Xanthomonadales > Rhodanobacteraceae > Dyella_B > Dyella_B monticola. Next base: position 206,059 of record NZ_QRBE01000007.1, read on the forward strand.
GCGAGCAAGATGGCGGCGATATCGCGATTCAAGCGCTCCGTGCCAAACGGGCCCCGGCGCACGGCACACAACACCTGAAAACGATTGAATGCGTCCAGTACCGCATGGGCCCAGAGGCGGTAATGCGCATCGTCCGCACCGCGCGGTGGGCGCTGTTGACGCAGCAAGGTAAGGTAGGTCCTGAAACCGTGCGGCGTTTCCTCCGGCTGAGTGAAGGCGAACTGCTCGCAATGCCCGTTTACCGCTAGGGATGCGAGCGCGTTGGCATCGGGAGAGATCCAGGTCATATCGCCGGATGGCACATCCAATAGCGCGTGCACGCTGGCTGTGTTACCGGCGTTTACCGCGCCGGCCAATTGGCCGATGCCACTGCTTGCGTCGAATCGATGACTGCTACGCAGCATGGCGATGTGTTGATCGAGCGGTTGTGCATCGTCGTGCACGAACGCCGATACGTCGTCGCCACTGGCTGTGTGCAGCCATTGCGAAGTGGCGGCACTGTAATGCGCCTCATCGGCACGGCGACCCAGATCACCCAGAACCGCCCCCGCTTCCACGGAGGAGAGCTGATCCTTGTCGCCGATCAGAATCAGTCGCGCATGTGGCGGCAACGCATCCAGTACGGCAGCCATCATCTCCAGATCGACCATGGATGCCTCATCAATCACCAGCACATCGATGTGCAATGGACGTTGGCGATCATACGCATAGCGCCGACTGTCCGGGCGGGCGCCAAGCAGACGATGAAGCGTCTCGACAGTGGAAGGAATGGCAGCACGCACCCTTTCTTCGACATCGAGCAGCGCCATTTGCCGTGCAATGGATGCGTTCAATCTCGCCGCGGCCTTGCCTGTGGGTGCCGCCAGCCGGATGCGCAGTGGCGTGGCGTTTTGGCGAAGCTGCAAGGTTTGCAGCAGGCCAAGCAGGCGTACCACCGTAGTGGTTTTGCCGGTGCCGGGGCCGCCCGTGATGATGCTGAAAGCACTCCGTGCAGCAAGTGCGCAGGCAATGCGCGGCCAATGCACGTCGTCCGGCGAAGGAGGAAACAGACGCTGCAATTCGTCGTGCATGGCGGCGGCTGGCAGCATGCTGCCGCTGAGGCGAGCGCTGATGCCTTCAGCGACGCGGCATTCGTACAGCCAGTAGCGACGCAGGTACAGGCGATGGCCATCCAGGACTAGCGGAGCCGCGGCGGGCAAGCCATCGGGGCCCGCAACCAACGGGGAATCGGGTACCGATGCGATGGCGAGTGTTTCCAGCCAGGCCCCCGGCCATACCTGTTCTGTCGCCAAGGTTTCCAATGCATGCAAATCGAGACAGGGATGGCCATCGCCCAATTGCCGACTGACCAGCGCGGCCAGCAATAGCAAAGATGGCGTCGCCTGCGGATCGCATTCGGCAAAGAAGCGCGCAAAAGCGAGGTCCAGCGTGCGCAGCACGCGTCGTGCCGCGGCGTCGGCGAGCATCGCCAGCATGGCATCACGCGACATGCGCAGAGACCCCGTGCGCGAACATGCGGTCCATGGCCTCGATGAGGGCAAGCGGTAATCGTTCGGCATGCACGCCGTGTCCCGCCTGATCCACGCCGCGCAGGTAGAGGTAGAGAACGCCGCCGATATGCCGTTCATAGTCGTAGCCGGGCAATCGCGCGCGGAGCAGGCGATGCAGGGCCAGCGTGTAAAGGGCGTATTGAAGGTCGTAGCGGGATTGCAGCGTGGCCTCGCGCATGGCGAGCGGCGTATAAGCGGCGGTGTTATCGCCGAGCCAGTTGGATTTGTAGTCGACCACGTAATAGCGGCCGTGTTGCTCCATGATCAGGTCGATAAATCCTTTGAACATGCCATGGATGCGGTTGGACGGCAGCGTAGGTCGAGGCAATCCTTCCAGCGTGTGCCGTGTGACCAGCTGATCGAGCTGTTGCGCATCCACGCGATGGGCTTCAAACCAGAATTCCAGTTCCGCTTGATAACGCGTGCGATCCGTGAGCTCGGCCAGCTTCAGCGTGCCGCCGTCGGGTAACGCCAACGGTGTGTGCAGCAGCGATGGCAGCCACTGCCTGAGCGGCGAAATCCACGCTTGCCAGCCACGCCGCTGACAGCGGCGCGCGATTTGCTGCTCGAGTGTCGCGGAATCATGGGCGATGTGTGCGAAACCCGCCTCGGCCACCCATTCGAGCAGGTCGTGCAAAAACGTACCGGGTTCGGCGCCGCGCGGAAAAGCGTGCATGCCGTAGTTGGTGTCGCTGGCTGTCCAATCGCTGTCGTCGCGGGCCGCTTCGGTGAGCACGTCTTGGTTGGCAGTTTCCGGCACGGCTTGCCGCGTCGGTTCGCCGTCACTGTGGGTGAGTGCGCTGTAGCTGGCTATCCACCAGGGTTCGGGCGGAAACAGGGTGTACTGCCGTGCTTGCCGTCGGTGCCGCGCGTGGCGTTGCGGATGGTAGCTTTGCATGCTCGCCGGTTCGGTTGCCACGTGAACGTGGATGTGAGGCGAATCGCCACGCAGCGCTTGGAGACGGGGCAAAAGATCGTCAGGCTCGATCGGCTCTCCACCGGCAAGTACGTAACCCAACGCGGCGCGATGCAAGCGCGACGCACGGCTTTGCCCTTCCGTAACACATGCAACGCCGAGCCAGCACGCATGCTCAGCGCGGGTGAGGGCGACATAGAGCAAGCGCAAGTCTTCCTGCATGCGCTCGCGTTGCATCCGACTTTGTACGTCGTCATCCGGCAGAAGATCGATCCACACCTGCCCGTGATCGTCATGCCAGGGTGATGCGCTGTCTTTGCTCGCATCCTGACAGCGGCATACGAAGGGTAGTATCACCAGCGGATATTGCAGGCCCTTGGATTTGTGGATGGTGATGACTTTTACGAGGTCTGCCTCGCTTTCCAGTCGAACCACTTGTTCTTCGGTGGTCTGCGCGTTGCCTTCATCCGCACGCACCATTTGCGCGGTGAGATAGCGGATCAGCGCGTATTCGCCATCGAGGTTGGCAGCGGCGTGCTGAAGCAATTCGGCCAGGTGCTGCAGGTTGGTCAGCACGCGCTCGCCGGTTGGCTTGGCGAGCAGACGCGCGGGCAGGTCGAAAGCATGCAGCAGGTTATGCAACATGGCTAGCACGCCATGACGTTGCCACAGCGTTTGCAGTGCACGGAACTGTTCGCCGCACCATTCCCAGTAGGCTTCGTCATGATTGAGGCGATCCAGCTCCGCCAGGCTGCGCTCCATGGTCGCGCTGGCAAGTGCGGCGCGCATGGCACGGTCGGAGGCGGGCAGTGCGCATGCCTTGAGCCAAAGCAACACATCGGCGGCTTGTTCGGTGGCGTAGATGGAGTCCCGCTCCGATAGATAAACGCTTGCCACGCGGCGTTGCCATAGTGCGGAGCGCATGCAGGCGGCTTCTTTTCGATCACGCACAAGCACGGCGATATCGCTTGGCCGCAGCGGCGTCGACGCGCCCGCCGCGTCGCGAAAAACACAGCGCCCGGCTTGCGCGGCCTGCAGCAGGTCAACGATTTGGGCCGCGGCATGGGCGCTGGCGATGTCCCGATAAGCGCCCATATTCATGGGTTTTTCGCTTGGGAATACCTGCAGATGCAAGGCCGCGATCGGTTCGCCGTCATAGCGAAGGCTCTGCGTGTTGCCGGCGGCATGGGCGGGTTGGAAGGCAAGGCCGTGCTCATCGTGTCCAAACGCGAATGCACCGAGCGGCCATTGGTCGGCATGCTCGAACACGCGGTTCACGGCGTCGACCAGCGGTGGGGTGGAGCGGTAATTGGTAGTCAGTGTCCAGGTGGGCGATTGCGCCTGATCGCGTGCCGCAAGATAGGTGTGGATATCCGCGCCGCGAAAGCCGTAGATGGCTTGCTTCGGATCACCGATCAGTAACAATGCCGTGCCAGCGCGATCTGCGTAGATACGCTGGAAGATGCGCCATTGCAGTGGATCGGTGTCCTGAAATTCATCGATCAGGGCGACCGGATAGTGGGCAGCGAGCGTATCGGTAAGCGGCGTACCATGCGGGCCGGTCAAGGCTTCGTCGAGTTGACGCAGCATATCGTCGAAACCCGGCTTGGCCTGACGGTCACGGATGCGGTCGATATGCTCGGCGATGCGCGGGATGGCATGGGAAAGCAATAAGGGCTTGAGCGGTGGTTCCGCGTTCCAGACTTCCAGCAGTGTCTGGATAGCAGCGAAGGCGGCGTGTTGCGGCGGTGTCTTGCCTTTGCCGGTGGCGGCGGTGATTTTCTCTTGCGTATAACGCTTGAGCAGATCGCTGTTCGACGATGCGCCGTGCGCCCATTCGCGCAGTGCCACCATGTCGCTTTGTACGGTGGCGGGTTTGAAGCTGCGGTTGTCCAATAATTTGGACTGAGCTGCGGCGACCAGCAGCGGCTCGATCACATCCACCTCAGCCAGCCAGCGTGCCCGGGCTGTTTGCTCGGCGTCGAGTCGTGGCGCCTGACGCTGTCGCAACACCTGCGCCAAGTCATTCACGTTCGGCAGCGGCTGGCCCTGTATGCGAATGCGGGAGAAGGCCTGGCGCAGCAGGGGGCTTATGGCGTATTGCAGTGCTTGCGGCGTTCGCCATAGCGTGGCGACGCAGGCGGCTCCCGCTTCATCCAGCGGTGCATAAAAGCGTCGCCAATAGTCGCGTACCGCTTCGGACAGGCGCGCGTTTTCGTCGGCCACCTCATCAGGCGACTCGCTGCCTTCGAACGCATGCTGCGCCAGCATGCGCTGCGCCCAGCCGTGGATCGTGTGGATAGCCGCTTCATCCATCCACTGGGCGGCCAGCTCCAGTCGACGTGCAGCAGCGGAGCGCTCATCGGCGCCTGGGTAGTGGGCGATCAAGCGTTGCAGAAATGCATCCGCGTCGTGCTGGCCTCGAAATGCTGCCGCGGCATCGGCAAGACGATCGCGAATGCGCTCGCGCAGCTCTGCGGTGGCGGCGCGGGTGAACGTGACCACGAGAATCTGACGCGGCAGTTGCGCGGGTTGCCCCCCATGCCCAAGCACCAGCCGCAGATACAGCGCGGCCAGCGTCCAGGTCTTGCCGGTTCCGGCGCTTGCCTCGATCAAGCGAATATCGTGCAGTGGCAGGGATAGCGGGTCGAGCGCGGCCGTCGTCATCATGCGTCTGCTTCTGGCATGGTTGCGTCGAGCAAAGGACGATAAAGCGAAAGCCAGTGCTCGAAGCCATCGGCATGCAGTGCGGAAAAGCTGCGCCAGGTGCGCGCGAGGCACGGTTCGCGACGCATCTCACCCGGTGGTGCATCGGGTGCATCACTGCCTTCATAGCATAGGCGCGCCACCTCGAAGGGTGTCTTCTTTTCGCCTGCAAGCAACCATGCATAAGCGGTACGGCAGGCGATCGGGAGCGGTGCCTGCATCCCGGCTTTCCACGCATCCAGCAGCGCGTTTAGAAGTGCGGTCGCTTCGTCGCGATCGACGGCCTGCACAGTGACGGCGTCATCCGGTGCAAAGAAGCGGCTGCTGAACGCAATGCCCTGCGCGTTTGCCATCAGTTGAAGCACCCACGCTTGCACCAGCCTGTGGTACTGGATCGCACCGCTCTGTCGCACTTTGCCCGGCATGGGAAGCAACCGTACGAGCGTACCGTCACCGCCCGTTCGCAGGTCATCGAGCCATCCTTCGAGCTTGAGGCCGTGATGAACGTGGTGTAGCTCGCGCGCAGCCACAGGAAGCGGCCAGCGCGCTGTAGCAGCGCGCCAGCGTCGCAGGATGTGCTGTGCATCATCGCCGATATCATCCACCGCCAACGCGCCGAAACCGCCGGCGGGCAGCAGGCCTTGTTGCTCAAGGTGCGCGGCCGCATCGGCGAGAGCGGCCTGGGTGCTTGCATGTTCTGCTTTTAGCGCGCTTTCCAGCAATGCCTGCGTAGCGGTGTAATGCTCGAGGTTGTTCAGTGCGAAAGGCTCCTCATCCTCCAGGCCACTGTCGATACCCTCGAAACGGACTTTCAGTCGTTCGGCGTAAAAGCAGGTAACCGGCCGGGCGAGAAAACGCTGCAACGCGCCGATATCCAATACAGGCTCCGCTTGCCAGGGTCGTAGCGGCGTCGCATCTGTCGTAGCGGCAGGACGATGCGCATGGGCCCATTCCGATGCATAAGTAAAAAGCCCGGATGCCGGATCGCCATCGATGTAGCGCGAACTGAACGGCTGCAAGGGATGCACGGTCGTGATGGCGTCCAGCAGGTGCTTATGTGACGAAGCATCATCATCGGCATCCGGCCCATGCCATCCGGCAGCGAGATAATCACGCAATTGGCCGACCAGCACCGAGGGAGGCAATTCACTGTTATCGCGTACGCTATGACCGACCCAGCTGATATGCAGCACGTCGCGCGCAGAAAGCAGTGCCTCGAGGAACATGTAACGGTCATCATCCCGTCGCGAACGATCCCCAGGCCGGTAGTGGCCCGCCACCGCCATCAGATCAAAATCGGGCGGAGAAACGCGACGCGGGTAATCCTCATCGTTCATGCCAAGCAGGCACACCACGCGAAAAGGAATCGCGCGCATCGGCATCAGCGTTCCAAAGTTTACTGCGCCGCCCATGAAGCGTTGCGACAAGTGGTTCTGGTCGATGGTTTGCAGCCAGTCTTCGCGCACGATGGAAAGGGGTATCGGTTGAGCGAAACGTGCCTCGTGACAGGCGTCCAGCCAGGTGTCGAGCGCGCTGTCCAGGCGATCGATGCGCAGGGCGTCTGCTTCGTCGTTACGGGTGTCGAACCCATCGCGCAGCAGGCGGCGAAGGCGATCGCCCCATTGCACCGGCGTGGCGGGCGAGGCGAACACGCGCCAATAGTGCCCGAGCATATCGAGCAGCTGACTCAGCGGCCCCAACAGCTCGGCATCGAGACCGCCGATCTCTGCGTAAGGCGCGATCGTGCCCAGCGAAGGGCCGTCACCCGTCGCGTACCCGAGCAGCATGCGACGCAGGCCGAAGCGCCAGCTGTTCTTTTCGTCGGGCGGTACGCCGAGTGCCTGCTTCTGTTGTCCGTCCAAGCCCCAACGGATGCCGGATTCTGCGATCCATCGTCGCAGCAGGGGCAGGCTGTCTTCGGCGACGCCAAAGCGGCGACGCAGCGATGGTACATCCAGCAAGTCCAATACGTCGCTAGCGGTAAAGCGCGATTCTTCCAAGCTAAGCAGACGTTCCAGCGCCGTGAGCAGCGGCGAGGCGCCACGCCCAGGCTGATCGGCCACGCTGTAGGGCAGGTAGCGGGGATCATCGCTGGCGATGCGCCCAAACACGGCTTGCACGTGCGGGGCGTAAGTGCGGATGTCCGGCACCATCACCATCACGTCGCGTGGGGCCAGCGGGCGACCTTCGCGCGCGGCGTGCTCAAACAGCGCGAGCAACTGGTCGTGCAGAATTTCCACCTCGCGCTGGGGGCTGTGCGCCACATGGCAATGCAGGGAGGTTGTATCCGGCAGCGGTTTGCGCAGCGTGCGGTCGATGGGTATCGGTTCCAGATCGAGCACAGCCTGCTGCACCTGATGCAGGAGGCTGTCGCTGCCACACGGTTGGAACACATCGATGCTGCGCTTGATGGAACTGAACTGCTGGCGATAGCGCTCGGGTTGGTCAAACGCATCGAGCTGGCGCAGGAAATCGCGACCCTGTTTTCCCCAGGCCGCTAATAACGGATGCGCATGCAGATGCAAATCCTCGTACCGCGGTTGCGAAGGCAATCCAGGTTTGTTCGGGTGCCTGCGATGTTCGGTGAGCAGCAGTTCACGATCTTCGATGATGTCCGCCCAGTAATGCCGGCATGGATTGGTCACCAGCAACAGGATCTGGCAGACGCGCGCCATGGCCGCGAGCGCCTCCAGCACTTGTTGCGGCAGCGAGGTGACGCCGAAAACGACGATGCGGCGCGGCAGCGTGCTGCCGAGGTCTGCCGATGGCATCTGCTGCATGAAGCGCCGATGCACGCCCGCACGGTGACTGTCCCGTTGTGCCGGGGGCACATCATCAAGCAGGAGTCGCCACAGTATGGGTTGCCAGCGCTGAGCATGCGGCAGGTCCATAACGCGGTTGCGCCCACTGTCGCGGAGCACGTCGTTGCGATGTTCCCAGTCGTGCAGCCAATCGGCGCGAAATACCTGGTACTGATCGAACAGGTCGGCGACCTGCATGGCGAGCCGGTACAGGCGCCGCCAATCGCCGCTTTCACCGAGCACCACGCGCAACGGGGCGAAAGCGGGCTCATCCATATGCTGCGGCAGCAGGCGCAGCAATCGCCATACCAGGCGCGATTTGTCGAACGGGGAGGTGGCGGGTACAGCGTCCTCGCCTAGCACGGCGCGATAGGCCGTCCACAGGAATCGGCCCGGCAATTGCATGTCGACCGCCGCGCAGATGCCCAGCCCGTCGGCGTGAACGGGCCTGGCGAGGGCAAGCTTCAACCATTGGGCGATGCCGTTGCTTTGCACCAGCATCACTTCGTTTTCCAACGGTTGCAGCGGGGTACGTTGCAACCAGGCCACCAGCAGGTCGCGCAAGTCTTCCTGGCGATTGCCGTGGATCACCATCAGGCCGGGCTCGATGGGTTGAAAGTGAGGCTGATGCTTGGATGCACTCACGGCGGGCTGCGCTTCCTTGTTGTTATGTACTGGTGCCTGGGGATGCTCCGATCACTCAGGGCGTCCCGAAGAGCAGGTGTTTGATGCCAGATTGCCTGATGCCGGTCGCGCGGCTTGCGACGGGGATTTTAGCCGTAATCGCCGATCGGCTGCCCTGGCGTGCACGGGCCGGCGGGTGAGGCCGTACCTTTAATCTGATTTCGATCCCTGTGATCTGCATCGCAAAAATTCACTCGCAGACTGCGCGATGTGCGCAACGGCGAAGATTCCACGCCAGGAAGGGCTCGCGCTTCACTGTGGTTTCACGCCTGCAATCCAATGATCGCGCCGTTTGGACGTCCAATGCGGGGTGGGGCGCCGTTCGAATAATATGGGGTGATCGATGGGGAAGGCACTTTGGGAGAGACCGTGGTTTCGCCATGTCGCCATTGCCTTGGGGTATGGGCTGGCCGTGGTGGTGTTTCGAGTACTGTCGGTGTCGCATTGGATGATTCTTGACGGTTTGCGGCTCGCTGTCTTCTTGCTCGCCCCGTACCGTTATTGGCCTGCACTGCTGGTGGGTGAGTCGGGTTATTTCATCTATCTCAGTTTTGAGTGCCTCGACGATTGGGGCGCGCCGTGGGCAGCGGTCAACCTCGTACCGCCCAGTGTCTTCCTGTTGCCGCTCATCTATTGGGCCCGTGAGCAATGGCCTCCCGTCAGCAAGGCGGTCGTCAACATTGCTGCGCTGCTTGGCTGCGCGCTGTTGATGAGTTTCATTGGCACCCTCAGGGATGTTCTGATGGTCCGGATCATGCATTTGCCGGCGGACTACGTGGTGAACTATGGCGCGTTAGCCGCACGCTGCTTCATCGGTGACTACCTGGGTGTCCTTACGGTTACGCCACTGGTTCTGGTCATCCATCAGCAGCTATCCGAGGAAGGCGGCTGGCGCCGCATCCGTGACAGGATTGCCGGTAGTCGCCTGGTTTTCGAAAGTGCCTGCGTCGGCTTACCCGTGCTGGTGTTTCTCCTCGGGCTTGGCATGTTGGCTCCGGCTCCATCGGAAACACGGCAGTTGGCGCAAATTGCCATGTTCCTGCCGGTCGTGTGGCTGGCGTTTCGTCACGGTTGGCAAGGCGCGGCAGTGGGAGGCATGGTTGCGAGCTGTGCCATCAAGATCTTGATGCCGGCGCTCTACGATCATCATACGATTCAAGCGGAGATTCTCGTCGCCTTTGCCATATCCAGTATGTTGCTGATGGGTGCGCGCATTGCGGCGCTCGATCGCCGCGCCGAACAGGAACAGGTCGACGTGCGTATGGCGCTTGCGCTCGCGCAGCGTAATGTTTACATCGGCGAAATGCAGTTGCGCATGGCATCGCAAACACTGGAGCAAGTGCGGGAAACCATCCAGGTGGGTTTTACGATGATGTTAGGTCGCCTGCGGCATTTGCAGCCGGCGGTGGATGACCGTGGCTATCAGCGCCATGCGTTGGCCGCGCAAGAGCAGTTGCATCGGCTCGCGGACAGCCTGTACCCCGTTTCGGCACCCGGAAGGGGGTTGCCAACCGCATTGCGCGACGGTGCGATGGTGCGGCTGCTGAACGATGCGGGGCTGCTTTATTCGTGCGATGTCCGTGGTCAGCTGAGTCACTTATCGAATGCGCTGCGCATGACCATTTATCGCATCGTCTGCGAAGCCATCACGGATGCGTGTTCAAAAAGGGACGTGAGCGGCGTTCGTGTCCAGATTCGATACATCGAACACGATGGGCGCCGTGGTGTCATGGTCAGAGTGTGTCTTGCCGCCGATCCGATTCGCCTGGTGCATATCCATTGGGATGAGCTTTTGGCGGGCGTTGCACGGACGAGTAGCGGCCTGGGTTTGCGCGCCATTCAAGATCGTGCCGCCACGTTTGAAGGGCGGGCCAAAATGCATACGTCGGCGCAAGGCCGACGTATCAGCGCGTTGTTGCTGGAGCCCGTGACCGGCGGCGGCTAGCGACGCCGGTCGGCCGGGGCGCGCTCAAGGAGAGCCGCCACTCCCGCATTGCTCCGGATCCTGGCAGGGATCATCGCTGGTGCTGGCAGCATTCAGCGCCGCAATGCCGTTGCTCGTGGGCGTAACACTTATCACAGTGGCATTGTCGCGATAGACCGTGATCGCCCGGCTGCTCTGCGTTGGCTGCGTCGAAACGTACTGAGCGAACCTCCCAATCGGCAACGTAATGAATTGCCCGCCAGCCGTGCCCACAGCACCGATGACGTTGCCATTGAGATCGTTGACCTGGATGTACTTGACGCCGTTCAAAACAAATACGTAGACATGCCAGTTCGGGCTTGCGCTTACATCCGCGGCATTCGGCCATGCTTGGCCAAGACCTGTTGCAGAGGGTTCGCTGGCAGTCGCCAGCACGGGTAAACCTACGGCCAGAAGTATGCCGAGCGCGGCGCGAGTCAACTTTTGCATGATTGTTCCCCTTGCTCTAATGATGAGTGAGATTGAGGTACACCGGAATCTAGCTCCGCCCCCGCGCTGGAAAGGTGACGCCGCGTGGGGGACAAGAACGCTATTCAGCAAGCCACAGGGGTACGTGATGGGGCTGTGAATGCCCTTCCTTGAGGCCACGTGCACGGCCTCCCCAGGAGCTGGGAAGGGTAAAAGCGCCTTCGCGAGAGTTTGCGGTCGGGTGGGTGCGAAAAAGTCGGACTTATGTCCTTTGCGCGCAACGACGTCGGTTTTCCGCGTGCAAGACGAAAGCACCGACTTGCCTGATTCGTTCTTTGTTGTCATTGCCGTATTGGCAGGAATGACGGGTTTCGTGTTGCGGTTAACCGCGAGGTCCCGCGAGTCGAGATGGCGCGAAACGTTTGCCAAAGAGCTCGCCGCAACGATGCGCCGCCGTCGGTTCACCCAAAGCAAAACAGCGCTTACGCCGCGAGGCATGAAGCGCTGTTCGTCTGGAATGAATGGTGGAGCGGAGGAGGATCGAACTCCCGACCTCTGCATTGCGAACGCAGCGCTCTCCCAGCTGAGCTACCGCCCCACGCGAGCTGCACATGGTAGCAGCGGAGGCGGCGGCGAGCCAAGCCCTGGCCGGCCGCCCACCATGGAACGGCGAGCCACGGCGGATCGCGCTTGGCCCGTATTTTCAGGCCGGCAGAAGGCCGGCCAGGACATCGTGGAGCACCTCGCGACGCCAGCCCTCCAGGGAGTCCGGCCATTGGGCGGTGACCACGAATTCCTCCAATACGCGACGCGAGCAGAGCAGGCCTGGAGGCAGGTCGAGTTGAGCGGCCAGCGTGTCCACGGTTTGCTTCATGGCGGCGAGTGCTTGCTTGGCCTTGCCTTGGGGGTAGGGAGGAATGGGAAGGGTGTCGGCGATTTCTTCGGTGCCTCCTGCAGGTTGCAACAGTTCGAACAGTTCGACACGTTGCGGCGAGCGCAGCGCCCGCTGACCAGCGCTGCGCCGTTCCAGTTCGGCGAGATCTTTGGGTGGCTGCTGGGCGAAGCTCAGCGCCAGCGCATCGTCCAGCAACCATGGGCGTGGCTTGTCGAGATGGCGGGCGGTGGTGTCACGCCATAGCAGCATGCGGCGCAGGAGCGCTTGCTGCGCGGCCGGCCACTCGGCGGCGGCGCGGTAGGCGAGTTGCGGTTGCGGGTCGCCTTCGCGCGGGCAGCTTTTGCGCTTGAGTCGTTCGCAATCTTCCGCATGCCAGCCAGTGCGGCCCCGTTGCGCGAGGCGGTCGGCCAGTTGCTGATGGATGGTTTGGAGATGGACCACATCGAGCGTGGCGTATTCGCATTGCGACGCTGTGAGCGGGCGCTGTAGCCAATCTGAGCGCGTTTCGCCCTTGTCCAACTCCACACCCACCAATTCCGCCACCAGCGCGCGATAGCTCAGCCCTAAGCCCATCCCCACGAAAGCCGCAGCGATCTGCGTGTCGAACAGCACCCGCGGGCCTTCTGGCAGCCATGGCGAAAGGGTCTCAAGGTCCTCGCTGGCGCTGTGCATGACGGTGATGACGTTGGCACTTTCCAGCGGCTTAAGCGCAGGGCCGATCTCAAACGCAAGCGGATCGACCAACGCATAGCGCGCGTCCACACCCAATTGCAGTAACGCGAGCTGGGGATAGAACGTATTGCGACGCATGAATTCGGTGTCGAGTCCAACCACGGCATGGGAGGACAGCGGGGACAGCCACTGTTCAAATTCGCTGCGTTGTTCGATCCAGTCCGCCTTGGGTGGCGGTGAGGGCAGGGGCATGTGCGTTCCTTCAGGGTACGAAGCTGCGATTCGCGATTGCTCCGTCATCGGTGGTGCCATATGGTAAGCAGCGAACCATAGCAGGCCAGCCACGGAACGCCCACCATGCCGAGCAAGGAAACCGTACAACGCCAGCGCGCATTGGGTGGGGCGCTCGGCGTGCTCGTGCTCGCTTTTGGGCTCACTTACCATTTTTTTCCCGAGCTTTTTCACGTGAGCCCCGAAGAGGTGGCCAACCCCGTCGCGCCTGGCGCGGGGCGCGCGGCGCCATCGGCACCGGTGCGCACCCCGACTGCGGTGCCCTCCGAACAGGATGAGCTCAACGCCGGGCCGCCGTTGACGCTTGCGCCCACCGCCGTGATCGCGGCGCGTCTTACGCGTAAACCGGCGGCGCTGCCCGAGCAGATGAGTGCCGATCCACCCGAGGTAAGAGATCTGGTGGAGCGGGCGGACAAGGCGTTCCAGGCTGGGCGCGTCGTCGGTGATCAGCGCAGTGCAGCGGCGTTGTATCAACAGGCGCTTAAACTCAAACCCGATAGCCGTGCTGCCGCGCAAGGCCTGGACCAGGTGCGCACGCATCTGATTGCGCAGATCACGCAAGACATCGCCGTGGGCGATTCGGAATCCGCCGGCACCTTGCTGGACAGCCTCAAGGCGTTGCCCAACACCGCCGCCGACGTTGCGCCGCTCGAAGCCAACATGAAGACGCTGCTGCAAGTGCGGCCCATGTTGGCGCAAGCCGCTTCGTTGCTGCAGCAGGGCAAGGCAGACAAGCCTGCAGGCAACGACGCGCTGGACTTGTATCGCCAGGTGCAGCAGCTCGATCCGCAGAATGCCGTGGCAGCACAGGGCATCTTGCAGGTGCAGCGCGTCATGCTTGACCGAGCACTTGCCGCCGTGGCGCAGAACGATTTTACCGGTGCACAGCAAGCGATTGCCGAGGCCACACCCATCCAGCCCGATTCCCCGCAATTGAAGGATGTGAGCGGTCAGATCGATGCGATCCGCCAACAGCGTGCCGCCGGCATTCTGGCGCAAGCACGTTCGGCCCTGGATGCAGGCAACATCGCGCTCGCCAAACAATTGGCGGGGCAAGCGCAATCGATAAGCCCGCAACTCACGGGCCTGGATGAATTCGAGCAGCGCCTGACCAATGCACGCCTTTACGCAAGCTTCAAACCCGGGCAGGTGTTCTCCGACCGTTTTGTGGATATGAATGGTCAGTCGCCGACGATGGTGGTGGTCCCCACCGGCAACTTCATGATGGGCGCACCCGACAACGAACAGGGCCACACCGACGCGCAAACACCGCAGCACGAAGTGACCATCAGCAAGGGCTTTGCGCTGTCGCAAACCGACATTACCGTGGGCCAGTTCCGTGAATTCGTCCGTGCGAGTGGCTACAAACCCGAATCCGTCACGCAAGGCGGTGCGAGTGTCTACGACGAACGCACGGGTGTCATGCGCGACGTCTCCAACGCAACCTGGGCGGATGATTACGCCGGCCATCCCGCCACGGACAATCTGCCGGTCGTGAACATTTCCTGGAACGACGCCAACGCCTATGTGCAATGGCTCAGCCAGCGCACCGGCAAAAAGTATCGCCTGCCCAGTGAATCGGAATTCGAATACGCGCTGCGCGCAGGCAGCACGAGCCGCTATTGGTGGGGAGACGGTACACCCAAGAGCAAGGTGGAAAACCTCACCGGCTCGCTCGATCGCTCCCCCAGCGGCCGCCGTTGGAGCCACGCGTTTTACAATTACGGGGATGGCTATTGGGGGCCTTCGCCGGTCATGACGTTTGCGCCCAACGCATTCGGCCTGTACGACATGGATGGCAACGTATCCGAATGGATGTCCGATTGCTGGCACGACAACTACGTGCGCGCACCGGTAGATGGTACTGCGTGGATCAACCCTGGCTGCATCACGCGCGTGGTGCGTGGCGGTTCGTGGGGCAGTTCGCCGGAGCAGGCCAATTCGGCTTATCGGCAAGGTGCGGATGCCAGTATCCGCAGTGGGCGTGTGGGCTTTCGCATTTTGCGGGAGCTTTGAGGACGCGTGAATGGGGTGCGCGCTGTGAGTAAGCGCGGATTTACCCATTCCTCTTCGCGCTTCCGTAGGGTTCACGCCACAGATTCGTCATTCGGGCGAAAGCCTGGCGGAGCGCGGAGCGAAGAGATTGTCGAAAGGACGGCTTCGGAAGGATGAGCAAAGCGAATCACGCGACGGCTAGCAGATACCTACGATTGACGAGCATGTAGATGCACAGCGCTATCGTCGATCTCAACGTCGACGGTTCGGACGTTTGCCCACTGCTTCCTTGGAATAAGAAGTTTCATGGGCCTTGCCTCATCCGCGTGCCTCAGCGCAACCACACCCACGTATAGCGTTCGCTCATCCATAGGCGAATGAACGCTTTCACTGCCTCCCTCAGGCAGCACCAGATTATGGGTGGCGAGAAGGTCGGGTTTCAGTGCTGTCACATCATGCGTCAGCCATTGCGCATCGGTAAGTGCTTGGAAGCGTTCTGATGTTTTCAATTGATAAACCCGCACGACCGCTGGGCGGTTTTCATCGGCGGCGCGATTGACAATATCCAGATCCATCACTGGCACCTGGCTGGTGAATACCCGTTTCGCAGTGCTTGCGGTGCCATCGCGAATGGTCTGGACTGCACCGCAAGCGGTGATGCCAAGCGTGGCGAGTGTGAGGAGGGCGTATTGAGCAGGTTGCAGACTTCGCATGCATGATCCTTATGTCTAGCTGCATCAGGACAAACGGGATGGAATGTTCCATGTTCCGAGCTGTATCCGGATTGGGGCATGGGACGCGCATGCTGCTTCAGCGTAGGGCAGCATGCTCGTGTAACCAAGATTTACAGCATTGGGCTCCAGTATGGGCGGAGGCATCAGTGCAGGCGGTACCTCCGCCTCCATGATGGCTTGTGCTTCGTAACCAAGATAAAAGCGCAGCAACGCCATGATGTCCTTATGTGCGGACATGCCAGGCATCAAAGCAGCCACTGAATCAGACGACGTAAGCGCGATAACGACGTTTACGCAGTTGCTCCGATCAAAAAAGCCTCCGCCAAGCACACACTGTTCGCCGAGGGGCATGGGTTCAGCGGTATCGATCGTTACCCATATCGGATGAAACTCTTTCACGGTGATCGTCGCATTCGGCACGGCGTGCTGTAGCACGCCGGCCAAACCTTCGGCCGTACGCGTCTTCTGGTTGACCAGGCCCAGCATCGACAGCAACTTGCGCGGGTCCACCTGCTGGCCGATCTGTGCCATGCCCAGACCCAGGCCCGCCAAGCTCAACAGGCAGGTCGAGATGGGGTCGCGTCCATCGCGCTCGAACCCTGCCGGATAATGGTATTTGCGCCAGATGCGGAAGTACTGCGTGACAATGCGATGGTGAAAGATATCCAGAAACGCCGCCAGCGGTTCGGCACCTTCGCGCCGCTGCGCGATCTCGTCGACAAAATAAGATGGCATGCGTGCATCCACGCCATACAGACCAAGAAACGCGGTGCGCACCGTGGGAGGAGCGGTCGGATCATCGGGATCATTTTCTACCGCCTCGATTTCACGCCCCGGAAATCCCAGGCGAAGCTGCGAGCGAAAGCGAATCGGCTCGTCTGCCAGTGAATCAGTCGAACCAAGTGTCGGGCAATGAGGTGCGCTGCGTTCAAGAAGCTCACAAAACCGAAAAAAATGCATCTGTGTGGCGTGCGCACGCAGCTCTGGCCACAGCAAAGGCATGTCGGATGCCCGAAGCTCGTCCGGCGCGTTCACAGCGGCGTCCCTTCGCTCTTGGTGTCTGGCCAGACAAGTCGATGCCCCATCGGTTGAGCGACAATGACAAGACGCGTGAACAGGTTGAGGTTTGCATGCAGCCCAAGAAAGCGATTTAGCATGCCACCAAAGAGTTCGACGTCACCGTCTCCAGCAAACGTATGGCTGTCGAGCGTGATCTCAATTTCCACGCCGCGCAGCAATCCACCCTTAACCAGCTTTTGCACGGCCCTGTGCTGTACCTGGGTGATGGCATTGATGCGGCGGCGATTGAGCTCGCCTTCGGTCCAGTCGTATAAGGCCAAGGCGCCGCGCAACAGCTGTGCATCCAACAGTGAGAGATAATTGGGGGCCAGGTGCGACAGAACACGCCAATGAAAACGATCGCCCGTCGGTGGATAGACCGGTAATGTTGGCGCGACCAGATTGCGTACCGCCCGCACGTTGGTAAAGCCGCCGCGCATGCGTGTGATGGTGGCCTCGCGCAATCCCTTGCGCGGCAATAGGCCGTTTGTGCCGGTCACCGAAAGCGACAGCGTTTCGCGCGGTAACGTGGCTTGCTGCTCCCATGCGTGACCGCCGAGCACGATCCAGGTATCGAAGCGCCCGGAAGGGCCACGTCGCATGCGTGTGTGGAAATACCGCTCTGGCATTTCATGACGCAACATGCCGCCACGATGGCGAAACGCGGCGAAGGGTGCGTATTCGAACCGCTGACCGGTGCCCACCTCGAAGCCCTGTACCGCATCGACTGCATAGACATCCACGTGTGCACCCTGGCGTTCGTTCGCATAGACGCGAAAATCGGTATCGAACTGCCTGGTGGTGATGGGATCGGCTTCCAGTTCGAACAGATTGATGATCGGCGTGCAATGCAGCCGCACGTTGTCGGCGGCAAAGCGCATATCCTCGGGGTAGGGTTTGTGTAGTACCACTTCCATGTCGAAGTAGGGCGCAGCTTCCGGGATCGCCTGCATGTCCAGACCCAAAAGATCCACGAACATGAATTTCTCCGGGAAAGTGAAGTATTCCAGCAGCAGCTGATAGCCTCCGAACGCATTGTCTGCCTTGGGCCATAGCCGCTCCTCTGCCGCAAAGCCGGCGGCCTCCAGGCGCAAATTCGGCATCGTTTGCGGTGCACCGGGTCGATCTTCGGGATAACCCGGTATGCGAATCTGCAAGGTCAGCGGGTCGGCCGTCAGCGCCGCGTACAACGTGAGCGCCACGGGCCGGTCTGCATGCAAATACAGGCGCAGACGTGGCACGCTGAGTTGGGGGCGTTGCGCTTGTTGTTCGAACGTAAAACGGAAACGCAGCACAGAACGCCCATCGTCGCGCGTGGAAGCCTGGGCTTCGGTCAGACGCAAAGGATAAAGATCGACCGGTTGTGTGGTGCGATAGACGCACTCGATCTTGGCATCATCGTCGGGTGTCGTACTGACCCGTATCGGGTCGGAAACCACTTCAAGACCCGATTCCAATCGTTCATGGCGCTGCAGCGTTCCGCCATCAGGCAGCACCTCCAGAATCGACAAGGAGGGCACCATGCGCAGGTAGTGTGGCCACAACATGCTGACGAGGCCTTCGGTCAGTTCCGGCAGCTCATCATCGAGCTTGTGGCGCAAGCGACCCATCAGGAATGCAAAGCCTTCGAATAGACGCTCGACATGAGGATCGCGATCGCCCAGATGATCGAGGCCCAGTGCATGGGCCCGGTCCGGGAACGCCTTGGAAAATTCTTTGCCGGCTTCGCGCAGGTAGCGCATTTCCGCCTCGTAATAGCGCAGGATTTCGTTGTCTTTGGTAGGGCTTGTCATGATGGAATGTCTGTTTTAAAGCATCTCTTCTGGCCGCACCGTTATCCAGGCGACAGCCGGAACCGGGTGTCGTTCATTCTTGAAGCCGCTGGGCTCGTGTCTTCGGCGGCGCGACAAGCATGAGGTGATTGGCCGAGTCGAGATAAAAAGATAATCGGTAAACTACTTGAGCATCACCGCGCGCGCTGGGTCGATGCCGGTGAGTTCACCCAGAAGGATGTCGATACGGTGAGCTAGTGACGCTTTGTCAACATCCTTGCGGTTCATGCGTGCCTTAAGCGCGCATCAGCTGCTGTTTGACGTCGAACACGAGTGACGGGTCCCAATGCGCAAGGTGATGTTGTTGCGCTGTGGCGTCGAGCATGTTCAGAAGATGGATGGCAATGTCCACGCGGTCGAGGCGTTCGGCTACGCGCGCCATGACGAACTGGCGAAGAAAGCGCTGCCGTTCGGTGTCGTGGTCGGGAAGCCTTTGCAGCCATGCAAAGGCGTCGTCGAGGCCTTGCTGTGTAGCCATCGACAATGCCTGGGTTTCAAGGTCGGCCCAGTGATGATCGCCCTCCGTAGCTATATTGGATAGTGTGTCGTGCGAATGGCGCGCGTTGAAAGGCACAGTGTGCCGGGCGATCCATTCAAGTGTGGTGCTGTCTGCAAACGCCGAGCCGTCCGTATAGGAAAGCTGTTCCAGCCCAGGCAGGCGTTGCAGCAGCGTGGCGCAATCCATAGCCGCTATTTCACGAATGGCGGCGTATTCAGCGCCGGCATGTTCCTGTGCAACGAAGGCGTAATACTGCAGATCCAGCCAGAAGTGGTTGGCGCCTTCAACAAAGGCGGTCTCCACGCGTTCGAGCAACTCCGGCCAATGCTTTTGCAGCAAAAGGCGCTTGAGGTTGGAGCGCAGTTCGGTGCGTGGCGCGGGCAGGCGGGTTTTTCCGCTCGCTTCGTGGGGTGGTAACTCAGCCAGCGTATCCCAACGAATGCAGCGCATCAGGCGCCATGCGGCAAAGTACCCGTCTGGTTGCTCGCGCAGAAATTGCGCCATATGGCGAGCGCGTTCGATGAGGTCGTGCGACGAAGCAACAGCTTCTGCGTGGGAAGGTTTTGGTACGGTGGATGCGATGCCCGATGTCGGCATCGCATCGGCAGGCAAGGGCAGTTCGATGCGGCTTTCGAAACGACGGAACAGTGGGCCCAGGTCCGGACGACCGGTTTCGGACCATTGCGTGATGCGTTCTGTCATGAGCGCAATCGCCGAAAGTGTGCGTTCCAACAGCGTGCCGGTCAGGCCGTGCACCTGATCCAGCCGATTGGCAAAGGTGCTCCCGGCCAGCCACTCGATGGCGGCTTTGCGACTTTCCAGGCGTGCGGGCAGCAATGTGTCGCCGAAGCGGTCGACGAGCGCTGCGAGCAACTCAAAGCCTTCTGTCACGCCCCTGGCGCCATCGCAACGCATGCGACCGTAAACGTAATAGGCGGCAACACGCGCATCTTTGGCCGCATGCTTGAGAAGCTTCTCCGCGGTAGTAACGATGAGCTCTTCGTTGACGTCGGTGAGCTTGGTCACTTCGTCGCGGATGATTTGGAAATCATCGTCGTAAACCGGATCGGCACCGACAGGCGAATCGGCATCGATGGGTTGCAGCCATGCTTCCCACTGGACGAGCGCGGAACGGGCGAGATCGGATGGCTCGCCTTTGCCAAACAACGATTTGAGTAGATTCGTCAGCATGGGCTTTCTTAGTGCTCCATCTGTATCCGGTTGCCGATCACACTGATCCTCACCGGATCGGTGTGCTTCCATTGCGATTTGGGAATGACCTGTTTCCAACCTGTACCAGACGGATCGCGGAAAAACCCGACGATGCAGACATAGTGAGCGTCATCGGCCATGGGTTTGTTCAGTGTGACGGTCATCTTCGGGCCGAGCACGATATCCGTTTGATTCACAACATCGGATTTGAGTACAGAATCGGCGGGGCTCAGCAATTGCGTATACGTCGCGGCGTTGAAGGCTTTGTCATCCTTCAATTGATACACGCGTATGGCAACCGGCAAGGAAGCGCCGCGTTCATCATGGTTGAGTCCTGCGCGACCTTCGACAACCAGGTTCATCTGCTTGACCTTGGCGATAAAAATCGCCTGCGCGGTATGGGATGAGGTGTCCTTGACGGTTTGCCACGCCCCGCATCCCGTCAGCAACGTAGCAACGATGGGGAAGGCTACGCAGCGCGACCTGAAAACAAACGAGGTACTCATGGTGCTGTCAGTTCCATTGGCAGCGGTAGGGTAGATGGCCCGGCGTTGTTGCGCGCAACGCTCGAAGGTTCCTGGGAAATGAAAATACGCTCGGGCAATTTGAAGCCGCGTAGCTTCAATAGATCGAGCGGCCCATCACCGACGTGCGTGCGTAGCACATAGCGCAGCGGCTCGGCGTCCGGCTGCACCCAGGTGAGTTCATAGCGTGTGCTATCGAGCGGCTTCACCTTGGCCTTGGCAAGCAGGCGCAGGAACGCCCAATCGCCCGTCTCATCGAATGCTTGCCGCACGCCCGCATCCAGCGTTTGCCACGTTAGTGCTGTGTGGCCATTCAGCCCATCACCGGGCCAGGCGATGGGCGACCAAGTTTCCTGCTGGTTGAAATACACGACCTGTTGCTTGTCGACGGTAAGCTGCGAGCGCGTTACGTTTGGAGTGGGTTGCGGCATGACTTCGAAGTGGTAGCCGGCGTCACCTTGCGCATACAGACGTGCGCCAAGCACCGACATCTGCTGCATCGCCGCCAGGAACGTCGGGTCGAACGCCAGCGTTTGCGGGGCAAGCCCATTGGGTACCCATTGATCACCTTGTTGCGTGAGTACGCCTGCCAGCTCCACGGTAAGGAAGCGCGCGATCAATCCTGTCGAAGGTTTGACGTACCGGCCCAATTCCGCGAAGGACGCATCGGCGTTCGTGTCGTAAAATGGATAGCGCCCATCGAAAGCGCTGTTGAACGGCATCGCCAAGCTGGCGCGCCACAGCTCGTTCAAGCTGGCGGCGGCCGGTTGCAGAATCGTTTGCCATGCGCCATCGAGCGGCCGCGCAAACAAGGCGTCGCCAAAACCCGACCATGCCGAACCGAGGCTCGCGGCGGTCAGGGCTGCTTGCTCGCGCACCTGGGCAAGGTCCGACAGTTTGCCTTGAAAGACGGCCTGCGCGAGGGCACGCGCCATGGTCTGCGCATCGGGGCTGTTGCCGATCTGCTGCAGTTTCAGACGCATGGTGGTGGCGGACGTCAGGTAACTTTGCAGGCTCACGCCATTCAAGCTGGCGGTGTTGTCGGTGCTATTCGCATCATGTGCTGTGGCGCCGCCGCTGTCGCCCATCAAGGCGAGCAGCGGGCCGAAGGCAGCGTCGAGCGGATTCGCGAAGGAGCTAGCGAGTTCCTCATCCTTGCGGCCGATCAGGCTTTGCGCGCGGTGTACCAGTTCATCGCCAATAGCTTTCGTCCGGCGGCCGGCTTGCGCCTGGCTTTGCACCGACTTCATCAAGGCGATGAGCGGCGAGGTTTGCGCATCGGTCAGGCGTGTGAGCTGATCGATAGCGGCGTTGAGATTGGGCGCCGGTTGCCACTGAATGCTATTGAGCATGTGCTGCCATGCCGCGGCGTATTCGGCGAAGTAGCGCGCGGTAAGGCGTCGTTTGATATCGTCGACGCGTGACGGATCACTTTCTGGAACGGCGACTGCATTGCCGTCGGTGAGCACCCAATCGCTTTGCACATGCCGCTCGCTCGCAGCCTTGTCGATGGCCTCGGCGATCATGCCGTCCCACGCGGCGCGCGTGTAGTGGCCCGGTACACTCGCCGCGGTAGAGAACAAGTCTTGCGCATCGGTGCCGTTTAACAACACCGGCAGCGAGACGTCGGCATATTTACCGTGTACACCGTCCATGACCGCGCGATAAAGCGTGTCATCGGCATTCGCCAGGCCAATCTGATTGATCAACGTACCGCGCGCCGTGGTGATCAATGCCACCGAGGGCGTTATGCGCCAATCGGGGTGTGTGGCCAGATGGTTCGCAAAGAAGACAGCCAGGCGCTGCGAAGTATCTTGCCATTCGCCTGGCGGCATGGATGTGACCATCGGAAACGCGTCGGTCATATGCGTCGCCAGAAACGGTGCGTCCACGCGCTGTGGGTCTGCCAGCATCAGATAGGTTTTGAGCTGATCGTACCCATGTCGTTGCGCGTCGTGGCTTTGCAGAGCATCGGCGCGCATTTGTCCGAGGTTTTTGAGCGAGGCTTCCAGGGCGAGCCGCGCAGGTGTCGTCAACAGGGAACGCGCGGCCGGGGCATAACGTTGCCACAGAATGTCGAGCGTGACGCCATCGTGGTTGAGGCCAAAGCGCGTGAACAGCGGTGTGTGGTGCCGCGCGCGTTCTTCGTAAAGGCTGATGCGCTGCTGCAGGGCTAGCAAGGCGCGGATGCGTGCGGCATCGTGGCCGGTATCCAACGCCTGCACCGCCACCTGTGACTGACGCAGCGCGTTCGCATTGGTCCACCCCGAGATCAGCATGCCGCACGTCCAAAGACCGATCAGCGCCAGGATCATCGTCGAGACGACTGTGATGGGATGAAAGCCCACACGGCGGCCACGGTCGCGCCGTGCGAGGGCACCAAGATGCGGCCAGATCGGTAGCTGTTGGAGCGGTTGACGTTCACCTTTTTTCGGTTGACCTGGCGCAAAGAACGCGCCGCGCAAGAGCAGGCGGCGTGCCGCGAGCGCGGCCAACCAGTTCGCTAGCGGTGCGCTTCGTACATCAAGGAGCCGGGAGATGGCAGCGGTATAGCCGATGTCGTCTGGATGGTCCGCAATGTCCCATACGCCTTGCTCGGCCAACTGATTGCGAAGTGCCCACAGATCCGCCTGCGCGACCTCCGCGTCCCCCACATGCGCCCACTCGCACCCCACCACCGGCGATTGATCGTGATGGACACCCCCGACGTGCAGTACGTAGATTGGCGCGGACCAATGCAAGGTGCTGGCGATACGTTGCAGTGTTGCACTGAAAGCGGGCGCATCGCGCGAAGCGTCCCGCGCTGATCCCACAGCACCGACCGGAACCACCAGCACCACGCCATCCACCGGTCGCCGACGGCGCAACCTCGCCAGTTGCTGCAACCAGCTCGCATCGGGGGGCTCTTCGATTGGGCGGGGTTCGCGCAGCACGACGACGTCGTCGGTAATGAGGTATCCGTTTTCGGCGAGAGACGGCAGTAGCGAAGTGATGGTTGTGTCCTCGCCCGTCAGCAGCAACCAGGGCTGGCGATAGCGCCAACGGCGACCGTGCCGAACCTTCAAGGCCGTAGCCAGTTCGTTGTGCCCCTGCCGCGCGATAGCCATACGGGTGGATGTTGTCGATGCACCGATTCGTGCCGCTGCATCGCGGGTGTGGCGATCGCTGTCGCGGTGAGAGGCATAGCGCGCGGCCCGACGCCATGCTGCCGTCACTGGGCCGCGACACGATAGGGTGATCGTGCCGATCAGCAGCACGACAAGTACGCGCACGGCGCGAGAAACGTGCAGTGCGGTGCCTTGATACCATGCAGCGATGGCTAAGCTCGCCGTTATGCTAAGTACGACGATCCAATATCCTGAAAGCCTTCGAGTGCTCATCCGTGTGGCCTTTATTCCTGTGATGCAGCGGCGGGCTGAACGACGGCCGCACAAAGTGTGTTCTGCCTACTTGCTACAAGTTGCGGCGTTTGAGTATGCGATGCGTGCTCGACGGCGAGCGCGAGGGCCAGCCACGCGGAAGCGACGCCGGCCTGACCCATGGCCACGTCGATATCGTGTGTGCCGCCGAGCGTTTCGGCAGGCGAAACGGCAAGCGACATATCGGAGGATGCTTGCGTCAGTGCCGATCGCTTCGCCTCTCCCAGTCCCGCGTGCCAAAGACTTTCGACCTTCGTTGCATCCGTGTTGCCCCACAGCAGCGCTTGTGAAAGCGTCTCGTGCGTGCTGTTCCTGGTGTCTTCGACTGGGCGATGGAGCAGCGCTTGCGGGGTAAGTCCCTCGCGCGCCGTGAAAGGTGCCCACCCTAACAACAAAGCGACGGCCGCCTCGGCGCTGTCGGCCTCGGCCTTTTCGTGCAATTGCACGGCGACGAACAGCACGAAGCGTTCAAGTTGAGGTCCGCCGCGGATGTCCAGCCATGCGTCAAGCTCCATGATGCCGCGTTCCGAAGTAAGCAGTGTTGTTTCGGCACAGTGGCATTCTGTTGCGCGCCAGCTCTGCTGCCAGCGCTTGAGAACGTCATCGTGCGGCGCCGTGGCGGGTAATTGCAGGTAGACACTAAGCGGTGCGCCGCGGGGAAGCCCGGCGAGCGAGACCGCGAGTGAACGTAGCAATATGGCGAAGCAGGATTGAAAACGATCTTCCTGGGTGAGCCCATCCATATCCAGCGTCGTGTGCCGCACCGATGTGCCGCCTGATATCGGCTCGCGAGATTCGAGCTGGCTTTGACCTGCAGCGATTTTTGCCGCGACACCGCCGTAGCCCATGGCGCACAGATAGCGCGCATCCAATACGGCCAGCGGTTCCTGCGCAAAGTGCAGCGCGTTGGCGCGGTCCGCCGCCAGCGCTTCATCTTCGGCGTGAAGGCGTGCCTCCTCCTGTTCGTGATAAAGCCAGCGCAAGCCGAAGAGCAGGCACCACGCGAGCGCCGGAAACACAAGCAGGCGCAACCAGAACCAGGTTGTATGCGTGGATTCGCCCTCGGGCCACATCAGCAAGGTAGATGCGGCACCCGCCAGCATGACGACGACGAACAAGGCGGCCCAGGCAATCGGCCTGGGCAGTGCGGGAGGTGTGGTGTCCCACTGCGCGGTGGGCAGTTCTACAGGCATGGCTCGACGATCAGCGCAGGCTGGAAATCAACCGGCAACCGCACGTTGCGCGATGCCCTTCGCGGGCCACGGGAATGCCGTCGTCGCAGGTCGTGGGGTCGCCCTCGATAATGCGGTTGAGGCGAACCTCCGGATGCTTCGGGCACCCTACGCTGTCGCCCTTGCGCGCAACGAAACGCCCGCGAATGCGCATTTTGTTCGAGGCGCTGGTGACCTTGCCGCCGTGATCGGTACTGTCACCGAGCCGGATGAAGTTGCTCATGGGATGGGTGCTCCTTGCTAAAGTGCTATGCCAGTTCCACCGCCGGACCTGACACGGCGCCGGCGTTGGAGGGTGTGACCTCGGTTGACGCCACCTTGGTGACATCGCGGTCGTTCTGGAAAACGCTTCGATAACGCAGGTAACCGCCTGTCATCCGATGGGGTTCCAACCCGCATTTGGGGATGTCGCGAAATCCGGCACGCGAGTCGTGGACGTAGTTGTCCATAAACTGGCGAACTTCCTCAGGTAGGCTTGCATCAGTATCGACGGCCGCCAGCAACTCACGGGTGGTCGCGTCAACCGGTTGGAGGGGATCGTCCACCAACAGCCGGCTAAATTGCATCGCGACCGCGTGGTCAAGAACATCATCGGTACCGCCGTCTGTTGCGCGTAGACGGTCACGGAGTGCTGCGGTCTGTTTTGCAAAATCGTCTTGTGCGTTACGCAGGTCATCCTTGTCCTTTGCGCCGGCGCGTTGATAGAAGCCGCGGGTGTCGAGCGCCTGCCCGCGTTGAAGCAGACCGCCACGCCACTGCAAATACTGATGCGTGTGCTGGCGGATGAAATCGCTGGCTGCGGCCGTACTGGACGCCGCGCCGATGCCGCAGGTCGACCAGAAAGCGTTATAGGCTTTGACCAGGTCTGGAGGCGTAAAGAAGTCCGCCTTTAATTTTGTTTGAAGGTCAATGTCTTCGCGAGATAGAACTGGGACTCCCGCCTTGAACGCCTCGTAATGCATGTCGTTAAGCGGAATCTGCGATAACTGCGACAGCTTGCCCTGCTCGGTGGGTAGATACCCTCCGCCGACATCCGAATGCATGCCGGGGTAGGCCATCTGCCGCACATTCGCTGCCGTCTCCAGGGGAAAGCAGGCGCGCTGCTCGTGCAATGCGAAAAAGTGTACGCATTGCTCCACGCTGGAGGGGATGTGCATGGTGCCGTCCGCCCAGGCCATATGGCCATTGATGCCGGGAATCATGTCCGGGATGCCCACGGACGCGACCGTGTCGAACAGCCCCATGAAATAGATGCGCAACGGCACACCCGCCAGCGCATAACCGCCATCCTGCTGCTGTAAAAGCTCGCTCAGCCAATGGGTGAACGTTCTCGCCTCGGCCGCGCCACGCGAAAACCCAAACACGGCCACATTGATCTGCGTGATGTGGCGCTGACTTTTTTGCACGACCGCGGCGAGCTTTTCTTCCCACGTATGCAACACCCTGCGGCGATAGCTGTTCTCGAAGGTGAGGGCGCCTACCGATGAGCTCATGTTGTTGACGATGATTTTGGCTTGGTCGTCACTGAACAGTAACGCCCCGTCGGTGATGTATGCATGGACAGCGTTATAGACGCGCGTAATGCCCCAGTTGATGCGATCGGCCCCCATGTAGCCGCCGATGCCACCTAACGTTCGCTGGCCGTAGGCGATAGCGCCGCCATCATGGTCGCCAATTTTTTCGAAAGGAGTACCTGCGCCGGGAATGTAATAGGAAAAGAAACCATTCTCGGGCTCATCAAACCGTGCGTTGAACAGTCGAGCAATATTGCTGTGTTTGCCCAAATCCTGTTGTTTGCCCGAGGTGCCGGGCTCCTGCCAATCCATGTTATTGCCAGTGCCGTCAAAGAAGACGGTGGCGTAAACCTGACCTTGGCATTGGGCGGATTCTTTGCTGCGGATGCATGTGAGGGCACGCTGCCTCTGCATCATTTCGAGCGGCGTCAGTTTGCGATAGCCGTCGACAGGCATGGGGTCGGGAATGGTCAATGTGTAAGGCATGGTGCTAGCTCCATTAGCGATGGATCGAATCGTCACATCCTGGCTTGGTCGCCCTTCAGCGGGTAATTGGGGTGTTGCAATAAGTACATGGTGACGAACACCTTGATATCGCCGTTGCGCAGGAAGTGAACAGCAAATACGCCGCCGTCTTCAGGGGTGTAAGGAGGGACCGCGACGATTCGCTCTTGCGGATGCTTGCCGGCTTCGTCCGTCCAGCTCACTGTAACGGTCATGTTGGGTGTGTATTTTCTAGGAATGGCAACGCAACAGACAAAACCTCCGCCACCTTTGTGGTGCATGAGTAATGCGCCACCTCGATCATTGACATAGAACGAGCCAATATCGCGATCAGTGTGGTTATAGCCCACGACATCCAGCCCCATGGTGTCGTCGTCGGCTTGGCAGCCCGATAAAGAAAAAATCGTGAGGAGCACGACGAGAAGCAGAGCAAACCTTCGCCGCGGCGAATATTTGCGATGGCCATCGGCAGGCATAGGGTCGGGAATGGTCAATGTATAAGGCATTGTGCTAGCTCCATTAGCGATGAAACAAATCGTCACAGCTTGGCTTCATCGCCCCTTAGGGGGTAATGGGGATTTTCCAGATAGTGCATCGTCACAAACACCTTGATATCGCCATTGCGCAGGAAGTGAATGGCAAAATGGCCGCCGTCTTCGGGGGTGTAAGGAGGAATCGCGACGATTCGCTCCTGTGTTTTCCCAATTTCGAGCCCACCCCAGGTCACCTTGACGGTCATGCCTGGCTTATAGGTGCGGGGAATGGAAATGCAGCAAACAAAACCGCCGCCACCTTCATGTTTTCCAACATACCCACCACCACCATTGCCGACAGAGAACCAGCCAATATCGCGATCAGTGTGGTTATAGCCCACGACATCGAGCCCCATGGTGTCGTCATCGGCCTGGCAGCCTGATAAGGGAAAAACGGCAAGGATTGCGATGAGAAGCAAAGCAAGTCTTCGCCACGGCGACCATTTGCGATGGCCATCGGCAGGTATGAGATCGGGAATGGTCAATGTATTAGGCATCGTGCTAGCTCCCTTAGCGATGGATCGAATCGTCACAGCTTGGCTTCGTCGCCCTTCAGCGGGTAATTGGGGTGCGAAGGTCCAAGCATCGTGACGAATACCTTGATATCGCCGTTGCGCAGGAAGTGAACGGCGAACAAGCCACCGTCTTCAGGGGTGTAAGGAGGGACCGCGACGATTCGTTCTTGCGGATGCTTGCCGGCTTCGTCCGTCCACCTCACTGTAACGGTCATGTTGGGTGTGTAAATTCTAGGGATGGCAACGCAACAGACAAAACCGCCGCCACCTTCATGTTGCATGAGTAAGTCGCCGCCTCGATCGTTGACATAAAACGAACCAATATCGCGATCAGTGTGGTTATAGCCCACGATATCCAGCCCCATGGTGTCGTCATCGGCCTGGCAGCCCGATAAAGAAAAAATGGTAAGGAACACGACGAGAAGCAGAGCGACCCTTCGCCACAGTGCGCATTTGCGATGGCGATCGTTGGGCATCGGATCGAGGATGGTCAATGTATAAGGCATTGTGCTAGCTCCATTAGCGATGAAACAAATCGTCACAGCTTGGCTTCGTCGTCCTTCAGGGGGTAATGGGGATTTTCCAGGTAATGCATCGTCACAAATACTTTGATATCGCCATTGCGCAGGAAGTGAACAGCAAAATGGCCGCCGTCTTCGGGGGTGTAAGGAGGAATCGCGACGATTCGCTCCTGTGTTTTCCCAATTTCGAGCCCACCCCAGGTCACCTTGACGGTCATGCCTGGCTTATAGGTGCGGGGAATGGAAGCGCAGCAGGAAGAACCCCCTTGCTCGTGTTTGCCAAGATATCCACCACCACCGTTGCCGACAGAGAACCAGCCAATATCGCGATCAGTGTGGTTATAGCCCACGACATCGAGTCCCATGGTCTTGTTATCGGGATGGCAGCCGGAAAGCATGACGGTTGCCAGTAAAAATAAAAAAGGGGTCACAACCTTTGTTATCAGCATGGATCGGCTTGGCTGTGTTGACGGTGAGGATGCGTACATGGAATCCGGTTATGTACGTGGCGATCTGCATGAGAGTGGCGAGTGCAAAGCGGGTGATGCGGCTTCGCCACCTTATTCTTCCGCTCACGGTTCAGGGCATTGCGTTCCAGGCGGTGCCGTGCCAACCGCTTTCGCGGGCGACTCGTTCTCCCAAAGCGGCGTGCCAGTCTGTAGCGCTTCATTTGGGAGAGCGTTTAGCAAGGTATGAAAATCCTTTCCATGAGATTGCTGGGGTCGGGCCAGCCATGCGGCAATCATCGGATGGTCAACGAAGCGACCGGAGGTGCACAGCGCCAGTCCCACAAAGTGGACCTGATCACGTCGTTCGAGCAGGCCGTGCTGCTGCGCCAACTTCCAATAGGCGTGGACAAAGGGGTAGAGCACCCGATGCGGAACGCTGTCGATATGTTGTGAGATCGTCTTGCGCAGTTCGTAGATAAGGATGTCTGGTTCTACGGCCGCGGACAGTTGGCTGAATTGAGCCTCGTTGAGCTGGAATGGCATGGGGCCCGCTTTGGGCGCTTCTGCCGCATGCCTTGAAAGAACATGTTGCTGCTCGATACCAAAGCGGTCGATGCTGATCCACTGCGTGACAGGGTGCGTGAAGAAGTCGCGCTGCTCATGGGTCAGGACATCGAGCCAGGCTGGCAGGATGCGGGTGTCGTACCAGCGCATGAGCAGTGAGCGTCCATCGGGCGTGACGGCAAGATGGAATTGCGCGAAGTGCTCGGTCAGCGGAACGAGCGGCAGTGTTGATTCAAGCATGCTGACGCACGGCTTCCGTTTACCGATGCCCATGGCTTCGTCGGTTACTTTTCGGGTGGCTTCACATTCGATGGTGACGTCGATCAGCAGCGGCGCGATCTCTGGGAGAGCCTCCTCGGCGTGCCCATCGAACAGCGAGCGGTGAAAAACGCCCCATCGCAGCAATTTCTTGTGAAATTGCGGGTGTTGGCTGGAATCAAGAAGCATGTAGCGAAACATGTTTTTCACCTAACTCACGTAAACACCAAGCGCGCCCTGACGCATGGCGTCAATGAGGCAGCTCTTGCAGGTGGTTCGGGAAAACTGTGGCAATGTCATGGTGTCCGAGGCTGGTTCGACGGTATCCCAGAATGCGCACTTCTCCAGGATGTCGCCCGGAGTAACGTTCTCGATGCGATTGCCATTGATGCGGATATAGGAGCCTCCCGCCCCGATCCATATCTCCTTGGCTGCCGACAACACCAGCCTTCCGTTGGTGCTGGTGATGGTGAGGTCTTTGAGGGCGGCGAGTGTCATTTCGTCTCCTTGAGCCTGGATTTCCACCTTGCCTTGACCGGCGATGAGCTTCATCCCGAGCTTCTGCGCGAACAGGCTGATCTTCTCGCCCGCGGCAACGGTGAATTTGCGCAGCACGCCCATGTCGGCGTTCTCGCCCGCGGTAACGGTGAGGTTGCGCCCGGCACTGTGTTGGATGGTTTCGGGCGAGGTAAGGGCGATGGACGATTGAGCGGAGAGCACCATGACAGCTTGCTGAAGGTGCTTGAGCTGCTTTTGCAGCACATCGTTCATTGCCTTGGCGTCCGCAGCGTCGGCTTGGGCCGACTTGGCTGCTTCGGCCAGGGTTTCCGTCTGTTTGTGTGCCACTTCGAGCTGCTGCAGGGCTTCCTGCATGGCAAGCTGCGCGCCCTGGGCTCTCGGTTGGTCATAGGTGCTGACGATTAAACCCTTTCCGGCGCGCAAAGCGCCGTGGGCGGAGGTTCGTAGCTCGAAGCCTTCGCCCCGCTTCTGCCGTTGACCATCCACCAGGTGGCCCAGCCCCAGTTGGCTGATGCCCGAGTGCGGCGTGGTGAGACGGATGTGCTCCTGGCCATCCCAGTCTTCGATGTCCATT
>NZ_QRBE01000008.1:0-170722 GCF_003363155.1 Dyella monticola
GGCCATCGGCTTCGCCGATGTTCGCTCCGGCGTCCTGCCTCCGCGTCAAGACTGCTGCCTTAAACCACTCGGCCATCTCTCCGTTGTACTTTGCGAGCAGGTGCGCTCTGCGCACCTCTACGGCAGTTTGACTCCGGGCATCCTGCCCTCTGCCCCTTCGGGGCCATCGGCTTCGCCGATGTTCGCTCCGGCGTCCTGCCTCCGCGTCAAGACTGCTGCCTTAAACCACTCGGCCATCTCTCCGAATTCTGTGCGGTCGATCGTGTAGAGGTCGAACTCGCGAGGGGGCTAATCCTATCAGGAACCGCGTGCTGTCGGGCCATTTGTGCCCTTCCGCGACAGCGACATCAACGCCCACAGCAGGATCGCCACGGGAATCAGCGCACCCAGCAGCGGGAACAGGATAACGGGGTGACGCAGCACCATCGGCAGCAGCTGCGTGGCGGTGGCGAAGGCGATGATCCACAGGCGCCAGCTTCGGCGCTTGCGGGCGATCCAGAAGCTGGCGACTACCAGCACCAATGCGGTGATGCTGAGCACCAGGTCGACGGTGGGAAGTTCCCACACGCTGGCGA
Organism: Dyella monticola; assembly: GCF_003363155.1. GTDB lineage: Bacteria > Pseudomonadota > Gammaproteobacteria > Xanthomonadales > Rhodanobacteraceae > Dyella_B > Dyella_B monticola. The sequence continues at coordinate 576 of NZ_QRBE01000008.1, forward strand.
AAGCCAACCGCGTGCCGATAACGGAGGCGAGCACGAGCATGAGGAAGTAGCTGGTGTAGAACTCCACCTTGTCCCAGGAACGGCTCGCCTGCGTGGTCATGCAATGTGCTCCGCGCCGGCCATGTAGGGGCGAAGGGCTTCGGGCACGGTGATGGAGCCGTCGGCGTTCTGGTTGTTCTCCATCACGGCGATCAACGTGCGGCCTACGGCGAGGCCGGAGCCGTTGAGTGTGTGCACGAGTTCGGGCTTGTTGGTTTCCGGGTTGCGTACGCGCGCCTGCAGGCGGCGGGCCTGGAAATCGGTGCAGTTGGAGCAGCTGGAGATTTCGCGATAGGCGTTCTGGCTGGGCAGCCACACTTCCAGGTCGTAGGTTTTGGCGGCGCTGAAGCCCATGTCGCCGGTGCACAGCATCACTTTGCGATAAGGGAGCCCAAGCTTTTTCAGGACGGTTTCGGCGTGGCCGACCATTTCTTCCAGCTGCGCGTAGGAATCCTCGGCGCGCGCGATCTGCACCATTTCCACTTTTTCGAATTGGTGCTGGCGGATCATGCCGCGCACGTCGCGGCCGTAGCTGCCGGCTTCGGCGCGGAAGCATGGTGTGTGTGCGGTGAGGCGCAACGGCAGTGCATCGGCGTCCTGAATGGTGTCGCGCACGAGGTTGGTGAGTGACACTTCGGCGGTGGGGATGAGGTAGCGCTTGGTGTCGCCTACTTGCGTGGCGAACAGGTCTTCTTCGAACTTGGGCAGTTGCCCGGTGCCTTGCATGCTGTCGGCGTTCACCAGCAAGGGTACGTTGCATTCCAGGTAGGCGTGTTCGCGCGTGTGCAGGTCAAGCATGAATTGCGCGAGTGCGCGATGCAGTTGCGCGAGTTGGCCACGCATGACGGTGAAGCGTGCGCCGGAGAGCTTGGCGCCGGTTTCGCCATCGAGCCAGCCGTGGCGCTCGCCGAGGTCGACGTGATCTTTCACGGCGAAATCGAACTGGCGCGGTGTGCCCCAGCGGGTGATTTCCTGGTTGTCGTTTTCGTCTTTGCCCAGCGGCACGGATTCGTGCGGAATGTTGGGGATGCCCAGGGCGATCTGGGCGAGTTTGGCTTGCACGTCGGTGAGCGCGTGTTCGTTGGCTTTGAGCTTGTCGCCGATGCCGGCGACCTCGGCCATGAGGCTGGAGACATCCTCGCCCTTGCCCTTGGCCTGGCCGATGGCTTTGGAGCGGGTGTTGCGCAGGTTCTGCAGTTCCTGCGTTTCGGTGGAGAGCTGCTTGCGTTGGCTTTCCAGCGCCTCGACGGCGGCCACATCCAGGGAGAAGCCTCGGGTTTCCTTAAGGCGCGCGGCGGTTTCGGCCAGGCGCGAACGCAGCAGTGCAGGGTCCAGCATGTCTGATCCAGAGGGATGGCGAGAACGTTGGATTATCGCTGTGGGGGTGCGGGTGTCGCAACGCGGGGGCGGTGTTGGCGAACGGGGGCGCTGCTGGGGGCCTGGCGCTGGTTGGAGACCTTTGCGTGACTTGCCTCGCCTTCTCCTTGTTCCTCACTGTCATTCCGGCGAAGGCCGCACGGAGCGCGAAGTGCGGGAACGTCCGGAGGACGGCCCCGGAGGGGTGAGCGAAGCGAATCATCCATTGGCATGGGGACGTGGAAGTCACCGGAATGACGATGAGGTAAAAATGTACCTTTGGATGAGCACCTGCATTCAGCGCACGGGCACGGAAGGGCTGCTCACCCACGTTGCGGGACGACTTTGAATCAGACTGTGGCCGCCTTGCGCTCCTGCCGCCCCATCCACCAGGCCATCACCGCCCCGGCCAGCAGCCAGCCGATAAGCTGCTCGACCAGCGCAGCCCAGGCCATTGCGGCGGGAAAGCGGTACCACGTCCAGTACGGCACCAGTACGGCGAGCCAGGCGAATATCGCTGCCGCTGCGGCAATCCCCATGCGTCTGGCGAAGCCGAATGCGGCCAGGCCCATCACGAAGGCCAACGCCAGCGACGCCAACGTGTCGGACGCCCACTGGCGCGGGAGCTGGCGGTGCATGTCGGTCATGTCGTCGCCTTGCGGCAGGTAGACCACCCAGGCGTACGGCGAGCTTGCCGTTTTCTGGGCATAGGCGGCCCTGGCAGCGTGGTTGTTCCACTGCTTGGGATCGAAGCTGGGGAGAATGTAGACGCCCGGGGCGGCGCCGAGACCTTCGTGCAGGGTGCTTAGTACGACGTCTTCATGCGCGGGTTGAAGAATGCCGGGGTTGCCCAGGCCCAGCACCATATGCGCCACGCCGCCCCAGATGAACATCACGATGCCGCCGAAGATTGCTGCTACCAGGATGCGCATGGCACTGCCCTCCGCTCGTGGATGGGTGGGAATCTAGGGGTGTACGGGGCGAAGTGCAAATGGCTGGGGGCTTGGGGTTGCGACGATGGGGTGAGTTTCCTCGGCGTCATTCCGGCGAAGGCTGGAATCTATGCTGCGCGTTCACGATGGATGATTCGCTTCGCTCACCCCTCCGGGGCCGGCTTTCGCCGGAATGACGGTGAGTGGCACGCAGGCTTCACAGCGAGCGTGGATATCTTTGCTTTCAACCAGAACGAGCCCAACTGCTACTTCCCGCGCGCCTGCTTCCTCGCCTCACGCAACGCCACCAGTTTCTCGCGCAATTTCAGTTCCAGCCCGCGTTCGACCGGCTCATAAAACTCGGTGCCGGCCAACGCATCAGGCAAACACTGCTGATCAAGTGCAATGCCACCCTCCGCGTCGTGATCGTATTGATAGCCTTTGCCGTAACCGAGGCCTTTCATCAAGCGCGTCGGCGCGTTGCGCAGATGCATGGGTACATCCAGCGTGCCAGTTTGGCCGACGACCTCGCGCGCTTTGTTGTACGCCATGTAGGCGGCATTGCTCTTGGGTGCAATGGCCAGCCAGATGGCCAATTGCGCCAGGCCCAGTTCGCCTTCGGGGCTGCCGAGTCGTTCGTAGGTATCCCACGCATCCAAAGCCATGCGCCATGCGCGCGGTTCTGCCAGGCCGACATCTTCCACCGCCATGCGCGTCATGCGGCGTGCGAGGTAGAGCGGATCGCAGCCGCCATCGAGCATGCGCACGAGCCAGTACACGGCGGCGTCGGGGTCGGATGAACGCACGGATTTGTGCAAGGCGGAGATCTGGTCGTAGAACTGCTCGCCGCCTTTGTCGAAGCGACGCGTGCGATCGGCCAGCACTTGCTCCAGCGTGGTTTCGCCGATGACGCCGTCTTCGGCGAGCTCGGCGGCGATTTCCAGCAAGGTGAGCGCGCGGCGCACATCGCCATCGGCGGCGTGCGCAATCAGCTGCAAGGCGCCATCGCTTACGGTGAGTTGCAAGGCGCCGAGGCCGCGCTCGGCATCGTTAAGCGCGCGCTCCAGCGCGGCGACGATATCGTCCACGGATACTGCATCAAGCACGTGCACGCGGCAACGCGAAAGCAGCGCGGAGTTGAGCTCGAACGATGGGTTCTCGGTGGTGGCGCCGATGAAGATGATCACACCGCGCTCGATGTGCGGAAGAAACGCATCCTGCTGCGCCTTGTTGAAGCGGTGCACCTCGTCCACGAACAACACCGTGCGCCTGCCCTGCGCAAAATTGCCTTCGGCTTCGGCCAGTGCCTTGCGCACATCCGGCAGACCGGAAAGCACGGCGGAAATGGCGCGGAAATCCGCATCGGCATAGCGCGCCACCAGCAGCGCCAGCGTGGTTTTACCGCAGCCGGGCGGACCCCACAGCACCATGGAATGCACGCGGCCTGCTTCCAGCGCCCGCCGCAGCGCCTTGCCTGGCGCCATCAGACGTTGCTGGCCGACGATTTCGTCCAGGGTGCGCGGCCGCATGCGTTCGGCCAGGGGTTTTAGATCTTCCGCATCGGTGCCGAAGAGTTGCGCGGTGTGGGGGGTATCGCGTGGGTCCATCGGCCGATGATAGGACATTCGGCGTGATGGGCTTTCCTGCCCTACCCCGAGCGCGGCCGTGTTGCTATGACAGTGTTTTGGTTCTGGTCGTCATGCCGGCGAAAGCGGGCATCCATGTTGCCCCGATGCAACATCGAACATGGATGCTCGCTTCGTGGGCATGAGGGCGCGTTACTTTCTGGCCAATTTATGCGCGCAGCGGCCTACGTTAGGACGATGGAGATGGGGCGCACCGCGCTGGGCGTGCGCTCACTATGAGTCATCGTCATTGGCAATAGCTTTTCAATTATTATTTTTCGCTTATATTGGATTAATGGCGTTATTCAAAAACTGCCTAAAAATGGCATTATTCATTACAGAAATCATTCCAACCTTAGATAACGCTTAGCGCATTTTCTTTCGTGCCCGAAATTTTATCCTTTTAATACAAACGTTACGGAAGTGTCATAAAGCAGCTCTACGGTGTCGGGCTTTCTACCACCCGCCGATACCGGAAAAAAACAATGACATCTTCCACACATGCGCTGTATCGCCGTTCCCCGGCCTATCTGGCCATTTGCCTTGCACTGGCTATCGCCCATCCAGCGTCGGCGCAGGATGCGACCACTACTACAAATACTGTGACAAATGGTCCGGGAGCCACTTCCAATACGAATAACGGGCCTTCGTCGAATAATGCAAAAACGCTTGCCGGCATGCAGGTAACGGCCAATTCGGCGGTGACCTCATTGGCACCCACGCAAGGCTCCACCATCGCCACGGAACCGCAATCGATTATCAGCACCAAATTCATTCAGGAAAACATTGCGCCGACCGGCGATTACACCGATATCGCGGCCATCTCGCCCAGCGTCTACACCGTAACGCCGAACGGCTCCGGCCTGATGGAAGCGCCGGTCGTTTCCATCCGCGGCTTCCAGGACGGCCAATACAACGTGACGTTCGATGGGATTCCGTGGATGGACTCCAACGACTTCACGCACCATTCCACGTCGTATTTCACGAATCAGGAAACCAACAGCGTCGTGGTTGATCGCGGCCCAGGTACGGCCGGCACGCTTGGCAATGCGACATTCGGCGGCACCATTTCGGTGGATTCGATCAGTCCGGAGCAGAAGTTCAACATCAACCCGTACATCAGCTTTGGCAGCTGGGACACCGCCATCGAAGGCGCCCGCATCGACACGGGCGCCATGAACAACAGCGGCACCAGCGCCGTGATCAACATACAGAACGGCAGTTCGGACGGCTATCTCAGCGATGCCGGTCAGCGCCGCCAGAGCGTATTCGCCAAGGTCGTGCAGCCGCTGGGCGAAAACACCACGTTGACCTTCGCCGCGATGGCGAACAAGCTCAACCAGTACGTACCCTTCGGCGCCACCAAAGCGCAGATTGCGCAGTACGGCGTCAATTACGCCTTGAACAATGATCCGAGCAGCCAGGCTTACTACCGCTACAACGAGGATCAGATCAACACCAACTTCGGTTATATCGGCCTGCATTCGGAGTTCGATGGCTGGACCATCGACAACAAGGCTTACACCTATGGCTATAACCATTTCGGCTTCAACGGCGAAGATCCGAATGGCGAAACGCCCAATGGCACGTTTTATAGCGCTGATGACGTACCCGGCCAGCACATGCGCAATACGAATCGCTCCTGGGGCGACATCTTCCGCTTGAGCAAGGAAATCGGCCCGGGCGAAGCGCGTACGGGCGTGTGGTACGACCACCAGGACGACATTCGCTGGCTCTATGAGTTCGACGACACGCTCGACAAACTCAATCCGGTGGTCGATCCCGGCGCCTCCACGCTGCAGATGGCTGCAGCCGATCGCCTGATGTATGACTCGCTGGTCACGATCCAGCCGTTCATTGAATACCAGTGGAACATCACCGACAACGCGTACCTGGTCGGCGGCGCAAAATACGATTACTTCAAGCGCGACATCAATGCACCGGTGAACCAGAAAACAGAAACCCCGCTGAATTATTCCAAGGATTGGAATGCCACGCTGCCATCGCTTGCGTTCCACTATTTGTTTACCTCGAACTGGTCGGCCTATGCCCAGTGGGCCAAGGGCTATCTGGCACCTAACCTCAACTTGTTCTATGTGCCCAATCCGGCGGTTTCCGACGCTGCGATACAGCCGGAAAAGACCACCAACCTTCAGCTCGGCACCACGTGGACCGAGGATCGCCTGACCCTGTCGGGTGACGTCTACAAGATCAACTTCAACAACTTCGTCCAAAGCCAGAAAGTGGGTGGAATTACGGAGTTCTACAACGGTGGCGGCGTGCACTATAAGGGTGTCGAACTGGAAGGCACATACATGCTGGGCGGCGGCTTCAGCGTTTACGCCAACGGATCGATCAACCGCGCCATTCAAACCGCCGACAACACGTGGAATCCGAACACACCGCACAAGACCGCCGCGCTGGGCTTCATTTTCGACAATGGCCCCGTTTACGCATCGCTGGTCGACAAGTTTGTGGGCAAGACCTATTACACCGCCAACGCCAACGACGACACGCCGATCGGCGGCTATGCAGTCACCAACTTCGCCGCCAGCTATAAGTTCGATCCGCACATCACCGACGTGAAGGATTTCAAGATCGGCTTCCAGATCAACAACCTGTTCAACAACACGGCCATCAATGCCCTGGCCGGCACCACCGTTGCGGACAGCACGCCGTTGTTCTGGACGATTCCGGGGCGTAACTTCAACTTCACCGTTTCGGCGGATCTGTTCTGATGAAGTACGCAACGTTGTTGTTGTCGTTGTTGTTTATCGGCCAGCCCCTTGTGGCCTACGGCGACGGTGCTTCCCCCGTCGCCGTGGAACTGCCGAACCTGCTGCCGCCTCCGCCGGCAGCAGGTTCGGCAGCGGCACAACGCGACCTGCAAGCCGTATTGGCCGCGCAGCATTCGCGGAATGCCGAGGACGCCGCAGCCGCCAAGGCCGATTCAGTGCGTTCCGTATCGCGCTTTGGCGATGCGTTGGGATTGACGATACAGCCGACGACGCTGCCGAAAACCGCGGCGTTCTTCGATCGCATTGCCAAGTTCGACAAGGCCGAGGTGAAAGAGGCCAAGCTGTATTGGAAACACCCACGCCCGTCGGTGGTATCCAGCCAGGTGCAGCCGTTGTCCAAGGAAAAGCCCGACGACTGGAGCTACCCCAGCGGGCATGCCACGTTCGGCTATACCACGGCGGTTCTGCTGGCCAACATGCTGCCGGAAAAGCGTGCGGCGATCTTTGCGCGGGCCCAGTTGTACGGCGAACACCGCATCGTGATGGGCGTGCATTTTCCCAGCGACGTGGAAGCCGGCAAGATTGCCGGAACCGTCATTGCGGCGGAGATATTGCGTGATCCGCAATGGCAGGCGGATTACAACGCGGCGCGTGCAGAGTTGCGGCATGCGCTGGGGTTGTCGGCAACTCCCACGCAGAGGTAATGCTTAAAGGCCGTCATTCCCCGCTTTCGCGGGAATGACGGCCAGGAAGGGCTGCATTAAGCGGCTAGCGCAAGCAAGCCGCTGATCCATGCGTAACGCGGCAGCTGGCAGACCATGCGGTGCCGATCAATTCTTCAACGGTTGCGTGGTAAGTTCCGGCAGGTCACCGATCACATCCGCGCCTTTAGGCGGCGTGAAGTTGAAATCCTGCGGCGGAATGTCAGGGTTGCGCTTCCAGTTGGAGAAACGGATATCCGTGACGGAGCCGAGCTGGTCCTTGAACTGCATGCGCGCCAGGCCATTGGCATCGAAGCCAAGATCGGCATAAGCAAATTGCGCGTTCTGCCCAATGGACGTGAGGCGCAGCCATTGCAGCCCATCGTGCTCACCTTGCTCGGTGACGCGGAATTCTTTGTCCAGCTGCGACAGATCGGTAAGCACCGTCAGCGGGCTGTGGGCTTCTTCCGTGTCTTGCCTGCGCACCGTGACCTGTTCCAGATCCGGGTCGTACAACCACACGCGACTGCCGTCGGCGACGATGGTTTGCTTGGAGGGCGCAAGCGTGTCCCAGCGGAATTGACGCGGCGCCTGCAGCACTAGCGTGCCGCTGCTGTTGAGGCTTTTGCCGCTGGGGTCGATAAGCGTCTGGCTGAAGTTGCCCGAAAGCGCGTGCAAGCCTTGCGCGAAGGCATCCAGGCGCGCGCGGGCGGGGCCGGTGGCTGCCTGGGCCACGCTGCTTACGAGCAAGATGAGGAGAGCGGCAAAGCGGAGGCGTTTCATGGGTTCCCGTTCCTGGTGGAGCGCATTTCGCAAGTGTGCGGCTGAGAGGCTTAATGCAGGTGTGACGATGGATGATCTCTAATTATCGCGATGTGCTCCCTCTCCTGCATGCAGGGGAGGGTTGGGTTGGGGTTGTATGAGATTGCCTCACTGCTGAGCTTCGCCGCGAGGTTGCTTCACCCCACCCCAACCCTCCCCTACTACACGTAGGGGAGGGAGCGAGTGGCGGCGTGCCCCCTCCCCTGCATCTAGGGGAGGGCTGGGGTGGGGTTGCATGAGCTTGTCGCACTGCTGAGATTTACCGCGAGGCTGGTTCACCCAGCCCTGACCCTCCCCTACTACACGTAGGGGAGGGAGCAGATTGCGCAGTAGTTAATTAATGCTTGGGCGGCGGCGGCGCCAGCACTTCACGATTACCGTTGTGCTGCGGCGCGCTGACCACGCCGTCCTGCTCCATTTGCTCGATCAGGCGCGCGGCGCGGTTGTAGCCGATGCGCAGATGGCGTTGCACACCTGAAATGGAAGCACGCCGCGTTTCGGTGACGATGCGCACGGCCTTATCGTAAAGCTGCGCGTCGGCATCGCCGCCACCTTCTTCGCCATCCTGAAGCAAGCCGGCGTCGTTAATGAATTTGCCATCGCTCGTGGCCTGCACTTCTTCCAGCACGCCTTCGATGTATTGCGGCGAGCCCTGAGCCCTGAGCCAGTTCACCACGTTGTGCACTTCGTGGTCGTCCACGAATGCGCCATGCACGCGCTCGGGCGTCGCGGTACCGGGCGGCAGATACAGCATGTCACCGTGACCGAGCAGCGTTTCCGCGCCTGATTGATCCAGAATCGTGCGCGAATCGATCTTGCTCGACACCTGGAACGCAATACGCGTGGGAATGTTCGCCTTGATCAAACCGGTGATCACATCCACCGACGGGCGCTGCGTGGCAAGTACGAGATGGACACCCGCGGCACGCGCCTTCTGTGCCAGGCGTGCGATGAGTTCTTCCACTTTCTTGCCGACGATCATCATCATGTCGGCAAACTCGTCGATGATCACGACGATGTACGGCAGCGGCTCCAGCGGCTCGGCCACCTGGTTGGGCATATCCGGGTTGGGACGGAACAGCGGATCGAGCAACGGCTGGCCGGCGTTCTCGGCGTCCTTCACTTTCTTGTTGAAGCCGGCGAGATTGCGCACGCCCACCGCGGCCATCAGCTTGTAGCGGCGCTCCATTTCGGCCACGCACCAGCGCAAAGCGTTGGCGGCTTCCTTCATGTCCGTCACGACCGGCGCGAGCAAATGCGGGATGCCCTCGTACACCGAAAGTTCCAGCATTTTCGGGTCGATCATGATCATGCGCACGTCTTTGGCGCTGGCCTTGTACAACAAGCTCAGCACCATCGCGTTCACCGCCACGGATTTACCCGAACCGGTGGTACCGGCCACCAGCAGGTGTGGCATTTTCGCCAGATCGGCCACCATGGCGCGCCCGCCAATGTCTTTGCCCAGTGCCAGCGTGAGCGGCGATTTCTGTTGGTCGTATTTGTCGGAACGCAGGATTTCCGACAGGTAAACGACCTGTTTCTTGACGTTGGGGATTTCCAGGCCGATGACGTTCTTGCCCGGAATCACATCCACCACGCGTACGCTGACCACCGAAAGGCCGCGCGCGATGTCTTTGTCCAGGCTGGACACCTGGCTGCCGCGCACGCCCGCCGCCGGCTCCAGCTCGAACCGGGTGATCACAGGGCCGGGATAAACACCCACCACCTTGGCCTCGATGCGGAAGTCCTTGAGCTTGAGCTCGACCTGGCGCGAGAGCACTTCCAGCGTTTCTTCCGAATAGCCGGGCCCTTGTTCGGGTGCTTCATCGAGCAGCGACAGCGGCGGCAGTTCACCCGGCTGCGCGGCGCCGACAAACAGAGGTATCTGGGTTTCCACGCGTGCGCGTTCGCTTTTCACCACCGGAGCGGCAGGTGCCTCGATGCGCACGGGTTCGCGCTTGGCCTGCTTGATCGCTTCGGTTTTCTTGACCACCTCGCGCTCGACACGCGCCTGGTGCGCGGCGATGACTTCGGGCGCTTTGCGCAGCTTGCTGCCGAACCAGGCGGCGAGTTTCAGCACGCCCTGCCCGGTCAGATCCATCACCCTGAACCAGGAAAGCCCCGTGGCGAGCGTGATCGCCACCAGAAAAATCGCCAACAACAACAACGGTGCGCCCTTGTCGCCGAATGCGCGCAGCAAACCGTGACCGACCGCGCGACCAATCACGCCGCCAGCACCTTCCGGCCCCATGCTGCTGTCGGGGAAGTTCAGCCAGCACAAGCCCGGCGCGGTAATGAAAAAGAACACCGAGCCGATCAGGCGCAGCGACGGTTCCCACGGCTGCACGCTGCGCAGGCCATGGTTGCGCAGCACCTTCACGCCCAGGAACATCAAAAGCAGCGGGAAGCAGTACGCCACGCTGCCAAACAGATAACGCAGCAAATCGGCGATATAGGCGCCGACCGTGCCACCGAGGTTGTGCACGTGGCCGCTGGTGTCGGCATGCGACCAGCCTGGATCGGCCGCGTCATAGCTGAACAGGCAGACCAGCAGATACAGGGCCAGCGGCAGGAGCAGCAACGCGCCAGCCTCGCGCAGGCGCCGCTTCACTTCCTCGCTGAGGGCCGGCTTTACCTTTTCTTTTCGTACGTTTGCGCTACGCGCCGCCACCGGGGTGTGTTTCCTTCAGGTTCGAAATGAATTGCGCGCTGCAGTGTACAGGGCACAAGGGACGCGTAGCGAAGACACCGATTCGGTCGTTTTGCTACCAGCGGCCGCGCCAGGCGTTGCTCGACCGCCATCACACGACCTTGAATAGCCCCCTGGACTTCCCCATCCTTGCGAACTCCCGCGGCGCCGGTAAAGGCCCTGCGGCAATCCAAGAACTACCTTAACAAATCGCCTGCAACCCCTTAAGGATTATAGCAATGACCACCCCGAAGCATAGCCGCCTGCTGATCCTCGGCTCTGGCCCCGCCGGCTACACCGCCGCCGTGTATGCCGCGCGCGCCAATCTCAAGCCGACCATGATCACGGGGTTGCAACAGGGTGGACAGCTGATGACCACCACCGAAGTGGACAACTGGCCCGGCGACGTCAAGGGCGTGCAGGGTCCGGAACTGATGCAGCGCATGGCCGAACACGCCGAGCGCTTCGAAACGGAAATGGTGTTCGACCACATCCATAGCGCCGACCTCTCGCAGCGCCCGTTCCGCCTGAAGGGTGATTCGGGCGAGTACACCTGCGATGCATTGATCATCGCTACCGGCGCCACCGCCAAGTACTTAGGCATTCCCAGCGAAGAGCACTACAAAGGCAAAGGCGTCTCGGCCTGCGCCACGTGCGATGGTTTCTTCTTCCGCGAACAGGACATCGTGGTTGTCGGCGGTGGCAATACCGCCGTGGAGGAAGCGCTGTATCTGGCCAACATCGGCCGTAAGGTCTACCTCGTGCATCGCCGCGACAAGTTGCGCGCAGAGAAGATCATGCAGGACAAGCTGTTCGAAAAAGCCGCTGCCGGCAAGATCGAACTGGTGTGGAATCACACCATCGGCGAGGTGCTGGGCGACGAAACCGGCGTGACGGGCGTGCGCGTGAAAGACGTCAACAGTGGCGCCACGCGCGATATCGAAGCGACCGGCTTCTTCGTGGCGATCGGCCACTCGCCGAACACCGGCATTTTCGAAAGCCAGCTCGACATGCACGATGGCTACATCAAGATTCGCAGTGGCCTGGAAGGCATGGCGACAATGACCTCGGTAGCTGGCGTGTTTGCCGCCGGCGACGTGGCCGATCACGTGTACCGCCAGGCGGTGACATCGGCAGGCTTCGGCTGCATGGCGGCGTTGGATGCGGAGCGGTGGTTGGATCAGAACGGGAAGGTTTGACGTTCTGCTTTCGTCCGCGTTATGAAGGGTGAAACAACCCTGGCGGCAGTACTGAACCTCACCTCGCCGTCATTCCGGCGAGGCGCCAGTAAGCTCTCCCGGAAATCTGCAGCTATATACCTCGGGAGAGGGAGCCGAAAAGAACGTGATCGAAGCCCGCTTCCACGACAACATCGACGACATCCCCGCCTCGGCATGGGACGCCCTGCGCCCCGATGACAACCCTTTTCTCTCGCACGCCTTTCTCGCCGGCCTCGAACGCAGTGGATGCATTCGCCTGGAATGGGGCTGGCAAGCCCATCACCTGGGTTTGTATCGCAAGGGGAGCTTGCTGGCCGCCGCGCCGCTGTACCTGAAAGGTAACTCGCACGGCGAGTTCGTGTTCGATTGGAGCTGGGCCAGTGCCTGGGAAAACGCGGGCGGCCAGTACTACCCCAAACTGCTCAACGCAGTGCCCTACTCGCCCGTCACCGGACCGCGGCTGCTGACGGGCACGGATACTGAGCACGCACCCGCATTGCGGGCGTTGCTGGTGCAAGCAATGCAGGAGCAGGCTGAACGCCTGCAGCTCTCATCGATCCACGCGAACTTCCTGTGCGACGCGGACGCCGCTGCGTTCGACGGCAAGTGGATGGCGCGCAGCGATGTGCAATTTCATTGGCACAATCACGACTATGCCGATTTTCAGGCCTTTCTAACGGCGCTCAATCACAAGAAGCGCAAGAACATTCTGCACGAACGCAGGCGCGCGGCGATGCACGGCCTGCACATCGGCATGGTCGGCGGCGAAGCATTGAGTGCACGCGACTGGCGCCGTGTGCACGCGCTGTACACCTCCACCTTCGACGCCAAAGGCAATCATGCCGCACTGACCGAAGCGTTCTTCCAATACCTGCGCAAGGAGTTTGGCAACGCCGTACAGATCGCGCTCGCGCGTCAGGACGACGACATCGTCGCGATGGCGCTCATGCTACGTAGCGCAACCACGCTCTATGGGCGCTACTGGGGCGCGAGCGTCGACATGCCCGATCTCCATTTCGAACTGTGCTATTACCAGGGCATCGAATACGCCATCGCGCAGAAACTGCAACGCTTCGAGCCCGGCGCCCAAGGCGAACACAAGCTCGCACGCGGCTTCTTGCCGGTGCGCACGCAATCACGCCATTACCTGCTGCACGAAGGCTTTCGCGCCGCCGTGGGCCTGGCGCTTGCACATGAACGCGAAGGCATGGACGCTTACGCCGAGGAACTCCTCGACCATAGCCCCTATAGCCGCCAATGATCCGCCTGCCCCGGCTCGACGATCACGCCACGGACCGCTTTCCCGATCCGCGCAGCGCGCTTCTCCAACCCAACGGGCTGTTAGCGTTTGGCGGCGATCTGTCGCCGTCCCGGTTGCTGACAGCGTATGCGCACGGCATTTTTCCATGGTTCAACGAGGGTGAGCCGATCCTGTGGTGGTCACCCGATCCGCGCTGCGTGTTCCATACCGATCATCTGCGGCCCAATCGCAGCTTGCGCCGGGCACTCAAAGGCACCTTATGGCACATCAGCGTGGATCGCGCATTCGGCCGCGTCATGGAAGCATGCGCTGCACCGCGCACAGGACAGTCCGGCACGTGGATCAGCCCCGCCATGATCGATGCGTATAGTGCGCTGCATGAGGCCGGTTATGCGCACAGCGTGGAAGTGTGGGATGAAGATCGGCTCGTCGGCGGCGTCTACGGCGTTTCTCTGGGGCACCTCTTCTGTGGTGAATCCATGTTCAGCGCATGCAGTGGCGGATCGAAACTCGCCTTGTACGCGCTCGCCGCGCTGTTACGCGAGTGGGAGTTCCCGCTCATCGATGCGCAGGTCAGCAATGATCATTTGCTCGGCCTGGGTGCGCTGGAAATGCCGCGCGCGGCATTTCTCAAAAACGTTGCGCACTTGACCACGGCACCGTTTGACCAGGATCGCTGGCGGCAATTGCCGGCCGTGCCGGCGCAATGGATTGTCGACGGCAAATCGTTTACGACGACGGGTTGAGCGCCAGCTTTTTCAGCGGCACGTAGTTGTCCAGAAAAAGCCGCACCAGATGCGGATCGAGCTGATGTCCCGCCACATCACGCAAGTATTGCAACACCTCAGGTTCGGGCCATGCGGGTTTGTAGACACGCTGAAAGCTCAGCGCATCCCACACATCCACCACGCTGAAAATGCGTGCCGCAAGCGGAATCTGCTCGCCCTTTAGACCCTGCGGATAACCGGTGCCATCCCAACGCTCGTGATGACTATAGGGAATCGCGCTGGCGCCGCGTAGAAAATCGATCCGCTGCAACATTTCGTAGCCCATGCGCGGATGCGTGCGCATCACGCGCGTTTCCTCATCGTCGAGCTTGGCGGGTTTGATCAGAATCGTATCGGGCAACGCGAGTTTGCCGATGTCATGCAGCAGTGCGCCGAACTTGATGTCGCGCAAGGCATCGCCTTCCACGCCGACCAGTTGCGCCAACCCAAGTGCCATGCGCACCACGCGCTCGGAGTGATCGCTCGTTTCCTTGTGGCGGATATCCATGGCTTCCACCAGCACACGCAAGGTTTGTTCGTGGCTCGCCACAAGACGTCGGTTGATGTCGTCCATGCGATGCACGGTACGACCAATCATCCAGTACAGCAACACGCCGGTACCAAGAACAAAGCCCCACCCTTTCAAGATCTGAAACAGCACGATACGCCGGGGATCATGCACCAGGTGGCCCAGCAACTGGCCCGAAAACCAGATCCACGCCGCGGCAAGCAGCATGTATGTGGCGGCAGTGCGTAGCTGCGGACTGAGCTTTTTCATAAGCCTTCACGAGAGCGCGAGGCGATCGGCACGCAAGACGCCTCGCACCACGCGGCCTCGAATCAATGCCAACCACAAACAAAAAAACGGATCCGGCCGAGCGTCAGGCAAGCGTCGACCGCAAAACGATTCCAACGCCACAGCTTGTTCCCCCTATTGCATCCCTGGACACGCATTCTGCTTCGGAGGGCACAAAATCCCATGTGCCACTTTTCCGCATCATCCACTGCGTGACGTGAATTTCTAGACAAAATCAACACACAGAAAAGACATATCCACGACATTCTTCGACGGATATCCGTCGCCGCCTTCAAAACGCGCACGCCATCATGCGTTGTGTGTCAAATTTTTGGCGAACGCATTCGTGCCATGTGCCTAGCGCCGCAATGCGGCCTGTAACAATCGGCGATAAAGCAGATCAACGGCGCTTGCGGGCACAGCCAAGCCCATCCGCTCCAGTGCCGCCGGCTCGTGCGCAACAGCTTCGCCGGGCTGCCATAGCGCCTTGAGCAATTGCCATCGCCCCTTCCACGTGGCGCTCGAGGATTGCAACCATTCCAGCGCAGGCAACAAGCGCTGTTCCACCTCGGTAAAGTCGCTGCCGAATGGAAAGGTCGGCAGCACGCCTTTGCGCATCGGCTTGGCCAATGCTTTGTGCAGCGCATCCGGGTGATGTTGTCGCCACGCTTCGGGAATCCTGAAATCCGCCGCAAGCTTGCCGTGCGATTTGGCTTGAGCTGCCAAGACATCGATGAAGCGTGCGTCACTGATGGCGAGCATCGCTTCGATGCACTCGCTGTCGCTCTTGCCGCGCAAATCGGCCACACCGTATTCGCTCACCACGATATCGCGCAAATGACGCGGTATGGTGCATTGACCATAATGCCAACGGATATTGGTTTCCACGCCGCCGCGCCCTGCGCGTGTCGCACGTTGCAGCAGCACGGAGCGGCCATCGGGCAGTTCGTGCGCCATGGCCACGAAGTTGTACTGGCCACCCACGCCGCTCACGACATGCCCATCTTCCAACGTTTCGGAAATGGCCGCGCCGAGCAGCGTCGACATCATGCAGGTGTTGAAGAAACGTGCGCCCCGACGCTGCAACATCGCCAGAGCCTGATGATCGCCATAAAGCTGATTCACGTTGGAAACGCGGCACATGTCGATCGCATCCGGATCGCTTCCAACGGTGGTTTCCAGCCAGTCGTAAAGATCGCGCGAACCGAGGAAAAACGCGCCGCGCAAATAATGTCCGCCGGGGACGTCATCAGGCAGACGCCCTGCCGCCGCGGCGCGTTCCAGCGCGAGATTGTCCCAACTGCGCCGCTTGATCACGCCGGCCTTGGCCAGGTGCATGAGACCATCCATGATCATTTCGCTGCAGCCGTACAAGCCGGCTCTGAATCCACCGAGCCCACCGATGCGCCCGGCAAGCGTATGCGTGGCGCCGTGCGGATCCAGTGTTACCAATATCCGACGCCACGCCACGTTGTCCTGCTGCCGTAGCAACAGGCCTTTCACAAGTGCATCGGAGAGAACGCCGATGCCGATCTGCAGGCAACCGCCATCTTTCACCAACGCACTGGCATGCATGCCGAGCGCGTACTCGGCCACGTCCAGCGGCAGCCTGGGCACTGAAAACAGAGGCGCCGATGGCACCGGTGCCAATTCGATATCGAAGAAATCCTGCGGCACCTCCGCCTCGCCACCGATATAGGGCAACGCCGGATGCACCACCGCCACACACAACGGCCGCGCCTTGCCGGCGGCCTTCACGCGATCGAGAAAATCCAGCGTGAGATCGGGATTGCACGACAGGCTGTAATGCGTTCCGGCGGGCGTGTCGCGGCGCGAAACGAGCTGCACCAGCAGGTTGATGTCCTGCACGACGAGATCACGCGCAACGTGCGTGTAATTCTGGCTGATGTAGTTGCGCTGCGCACTGCCCGAATGCAACAAGGCACCGGACTGCATGTAGAACTCGTGTATGGCAACGTTGGGTGGAAGCGTGTCTTGCAGTTGATCGAGCGCGTACTGCGGGTCGACGCAATCGGCGCCGAAATGCCGCTCCACGAACGGCGCCAGGAAGCGCGTCTGAAGCCGTCCCTTGGCGTGCGGTCGCATCAGCGATAACGCGGTGTAAAGCGTCATGGAGCGCCAGGTGTCGGCCAGCATCAAGCTATACAAGGCGTTGAGCAATCCGTGCGGCTTGCCCAGGCCCAGCGGGGCGGCAATACGCAGGTCGGCGCCCAGCCGCTCGACGATCAGGCGCGCGCAGGCATCGGTGTCCGTAAAGCGTTGCTCTGGCAACATGGGCCGATCATGCCAGTTCTCCAGGTGCTTGGCATGTCATTGCCATCGATAAACTGCAGCCATGGTTTCAACATCCCCCGCGCCAAACCGGATACTCGCCGAACAGGCACTGAGCCGTGCAGCCGGTGCGCCGTTGATCGGCGGCAACCAGGTGGATCTGCTGATCGATGCACAACAGCATTTCGATGCCTGGCTGGCTGCTATCCGCGGTGCACAGCAGCGCGTGCTGCTGGAAAACTACATCGTACGGAACGACGACATCGGCCGGGCTTTTCGCGATGCGCTCACCGAATGCGCGCGCAGCGGTGTTTACGTCGCGGTGATCGTGGACTGGCTGGGCTGCCTTGGCCAATCCGGTTCGGCCTTCTGGAAACCTCTGCGCGACGCCGGTGGTGAAGTTCGCGCGTTCAATCCGCCGCAGTTCGGGCAGGCATTGGGATGGATGACTCGCGACCACCGCAAGCAACTGGTGGTGGATGGCCGCCTGGGCTTTTTGTCTGGCGTATGCCTCAGCGCCAGGTGGCTGGGCAATGCCTCGCGCAACGTGCCGCCCTGGCGCGATACCGGCGTAGTCCTGCGCGGGCCGGCCGTGGTGGAACTGGAAGCGGCGTTTGGCGATAGCTGGATGGCGGCGGGCGCATCGCATCCGATCCATGCGCCGGTTATGCAGGCAACCACCGCCGGCAACATCGCCTTGCGCGTCATCGCCACGCAGCCGGCCACCGCCGGCATGTATCGGCTTGATCAGATGATCGCTGCGATGGCACGCAAAAGCCTGTGGCTCACCGATGCCTATTTCGTAGGCGTGGCACCCTACGTGCAGGCCCTCTCGGCCGCCGCACGCGACGGCGTGGATGTGCGCCTGCTGGTACCCGGCAGCAGCGATATTCCACTGGTCGCCAGCATGTCCCGCACGGGCTATCGACCGTTGCTGAAAGCCGGTGTTCGCGTGTTCGAATGGAACGGCTCGATGCTGCACGCCAAGACCGCGGTGGCCGATGGCCTGTGGGCGCGCGTAGGTTCGTCCAATCTCAATCTCGTCAGCTGGTTGAACAACCGCGAGATCGATGTGGCGATCGAGGACGAAGGCTTTGCCACGCAACTGGCCGCGCAATACGAAAAGGATCTGGAGAACGCCACCGAAATCGTGCTCGCGCCACGCCGGCACCGGCGCGGTGAACGCGTGCGCAGCAGCGAATCACGACCGCAGCAGCCGCGCCACGTGGGCGGCAGCTCCGGCCGTGCGGCGGCCGGCGCCCTGCGTATCGCCAATACCGTGAGCGCTGCGCTGACCGAACGGCGCGTGCTGGGCGATACCCAAGCCGGCGCGCTGATCAGCGTCACGCTCGTACTCGTCGTTCTTGCCGCGGTCGCGGCGTTCTGGCCGGCGGTCATTGGCTGGCCCATCGCGGCGCTTGCGTTCTGGTTCGCCATCAACACCGGCATCCGCGCGTGGCGGCTACGCAAGCGCCGCGCGCGACACCTGCGCGGTAGGCGTGAGTCCGACGAAACCTGATCCAACCATACAGCCAGCGTCGCCTCTTTCAGAAAGATCAGCAACTTATGCAACGTGAATCATGGATTGCCTGCAGACCCGCCGGCAATGGAATGTTCTCCAAGCCATTCGTGCTAGTCTCCCGCCCCCATGCACGCGCCAGATGACTCCAGCGAAGGTGCCGGCGGTCGACCGCCTCGGCAGGTTCTCACGCCCAGCACACTCAACCGGCTGGTGCGCGGGCTGCTGGAAGATGCGCTGCCGCTGATCTGGATCGAAGGTGAACTGTCCAACGTGGCGCGGCCAAGCTCAGGCCATCTCTATTTCACCTTGAAAGACAGCATGGCGCAGGTGCGTTGCGCCATGTTCAAGACCAAGAGCGCCACCCTGCGTTTCAAGCCAGCCGACGGCATGCACGTGCTGCTGCGCGCGCGCGTGGGGTTGTACGAACCGCGCGGCGAATTCCAACTTGTCGCCGAACATATGGAGCCGGCTGGCGAAGGTGCACTGCAACGCGAGTTCGAGCGACTCAAGGCGCAATTGGATGCCGAGGGCCTGTTCGCACAGGAACGCAAGCGCCCGATGCCGCGCTTCGCACGCCGTATCGGCGTGATCACATCGCCGACCGGTGCGGCCATTCGCGACGTTTTAAGCGTGATAGCACGACGCTGGCCACTGGTCGATGTCGATGTGCTACCCGTGCCCGTACAAGGTCGTGAAGCGCCGCCGGCGATCGTGGCGATGTTGCGCAAGGCTGCCGCCTGCGGCCGCTACGACGTGCTGCTGCTGACGCGCGGAGGTGGCTCGCTGGAAGATCTATGGGCCTTCAACGATGAACAGGTCGCGCGCGCCATCCACGCGAGCCCGGTGCCAGTGATCAGCGCCGTCGGACACGAGATCGACTTCAGCATTGCGGATTTCGTTGCCGATTTGCGTGCGCCCACCCCTTCAGCGGCGGCAGAGCTGCTGGTGCCGGATATCCTCGCGCAGCGACGTCATCTGCAACAGTTGCAGCAACGCGTCCTGGCCATTCACGAACGCCGCCTGCAAGCGCGTATCCAGCGCGTCGATCATTTGCTGACGCGTTTGCAGGCGCAGCGTCCACAGGCACGGCTCGCACGCGATCGCGATCGGCTGCTGCACTTGCATCGCCGCTTGCTCGCCTGCCGCCTGGCGCATCTGACGCAGAAAACCGTACGCCTGGACCGCGTGCATGCGCGCTTGCTTGCACAACATCCGCGCCAGCGTGTCACCTTGTTGCGGCAACAGCTGGAACAACATGCGCTGCATCTGCGCCACATGATCCAGCACCGGCTGGAACGCGAGCGACTGAATGTGCAGCAGGCTGCACGCGCCATGCACGCCATCAGTCCGCTGGCTACATTGGAACGCGGTTACGCGATCCTGTTCGATACGGATGGCAAGGTGCTGCGCTCGGCGCAAAACGTAGCCGTCGATACGCCGTTGCGGGCAAAGCTTGCGGATGGTGAGTTGGCATTGCGGGTGAGCAAGGAATAAGCCCTTTTTGCCGGAACGCCTCACGCATCCATTCTTCACGCGAATCAAACGCTTTCCCGCACGAATCGAACATTGCGGTACATATAGCATCTGTATCTCCACGGAGACGGTGCAATGAATGCAGCATCCCTGTTTGTGAAAGCGCTGGAGGCCGAAGGCGTGAACTGCATCTTCGGCGTGCCGGGCGAGGAAAACCTCGATCTGGTCGAAGCGCTGCGTGAGTCGTCCATTCGCCTTATCGTCACCCGGCATGAGCAGGCCGCGGGCTTCATGGCCGCAACCTGGGGCCGCCTCACCGGCGAAGCAGGCGTCGCCCTTTCCACACTCGGTCCCGGGGCCACCAACCTGGTAACCGCCGCTGCCTACGCCCAGCTCGGTGCAATGCCGATGCTGATGATCACCGGGCAAAAACCCATCCGCACGCACAAACAAGGCTTGTTCCAGCTGGTGGATGTGGTGGACATGATGCAGCCGCTCACCAAATACACCCGCCAGATCGTTTCGGCGCCGACGATTCCGGCGCGCATCCGCGAAGCCTTTCGCCGCGCGGAGGAAGAACGCCCGGGCGCCGTGCATCTGGAACTGCCCGAAGACATCGCGCGCGATAGCGTTGAAGGCGCGATCCTGCTGCCGACCGAATACGCGCGCCGCCCCTCACCGGATGATGCAGCCCTGGTGCAAGCCGCCGAAGCCATCAGCAATGCCCGGCATCCGATCCTGATGATCGGGGCAGCCGCCAATCGCCAACGCACCGCCGTGGCCTTGCGCGCATTCATCGACAAGCTGGGCATTCCCTTCTTCACCACGCAGATGGGCAAAGGCGTGGTGGATGAAGATCACCCGCTATGGCTCGGCAATGCCGCGCTTTCCGATGGCGATTTCGTCCACCGCGCAATCGATGCGGCCGACGTCATCATCAATGTCGGTCATGACGTAGTGGAAAAGCCCCCGTTCTTCATGCAGCGCGGACGGCGGACGGTCATCCACATCAACTTTTCTTCGGCCGAAGTGGATACGGTGTATTTCCCGCAGATCGAAGTGGTGGGCGATATCGCGCACACGGTGGAGCGGCTGACCGATGCGCTGACGGCGCAGCATCATTGGGATTTCCGTTACTTCGACAAGGTGCGCAAAGCGTTTCAGGTACAACTTGGCAACTATGCTGACGAGACGCGCTTTCCCATGCATCCGGTGCGCATAGTGGCCGATACGCGGCGCTTCATGCCGGACGATGGCATCCTTTGCCTGGATAACGGTATGTATAAGCTGTGGTACGCGCGCTATTACAAAGCGCGACAACCCAATACCGTGCTGCTCGACAACGCACTGGCCACCATGGGCGCAGGCCTGCCCTCGGCGATGGCGGCCAAGATGGTGTACCCGGAGCGCAACGTGCTGGCGATCTGCGGTGACGGCGGCTTCATGATGAATGCGCAGGAGCTGGAAACAGCGGTGCGCCTGAAGCTCGACCTGGTGATCTTGCTGCTACGCGACGATGCCTACGGCATGATCCGGTGGAAGCAGGCCGACATGGGTTACGCCGACTACGGCATGCAGTTTGGCAATCCCGATTTCGTACTGTTTGCCCAGGCGCACGGTGCGCATGGGCATCGGCCCGAAAGCGCCGAGGAATTCCTACCCACCTTGCAGCGCGCTTTCGACCAGGGTGGCGTGCATCTGATCGACCTGGCCATCGACTATTCCGACAATCACCGCGTACTCGACGAGGAAATCCGCAGCTTGAGCGCGGCCGTGAAGGAGTGATTATGCTCGACAAAACCTACCCTTATTACCTGGCCAACGAGCCGCGCACCTCCTCGACGACGATGGAGGTGTACGACAAGTACAGTGGTGAGATCGCCACGCGCGTGGCCGTACCGGATGATCAAGCCACGGAGGAAGCCATTCGTGCCGCGGTACACGCCGCGGGCCCGATGAAAAACGTCAAGCCGTGGGCACGGCAAGCCGTGCTCCAGCATTGCGCGAAGCGTTTCCAGGAGCGCCACGATGAGCTGGCGATGGCACTGTGCATCGAAGCCGGTAAGCCGATCAAAGATGCGGCTGGCGAAGTCACGCGGCTGATCGAAACGTTTCGCATCGCCGCCGAAGAAGCGGTGCGTATGAACGGGGAAACCCTGAACCTGGAGCTCGCTGGGCGATTGGATGGCTATCGCGGTTACACGCAGCGCGTACCACTGGGGCCGGTGTCGTTCATCACGCCGTTCAACTTCCCCTTGAACCTGGTTGCGCACAAAGTGGCGCCGGCGATTGCGGCCGGTTGTCCGTTTGTGTTGAAACCGTCGGAAAAAACGCCGATCGGCGCCTTGATCATCGGCCAGGTGCTGGCCGAAACGGATCTGCCCAAGGGCGCGTTTTCCGTGCTTACACTGGATGGCAAGCATGCATCGCCGCTGGTGCAAGACGAACGCCTGAAACTGCTCTCTTTCACGGGCGGGCAAATCGGCTGGGATCTCAAAGCCCACGCGGGGCACAAGAAGGTGACGCTGGAGCTGGGTGGCAATGCATCCTGCATCGTGGATGCTGACCAGCGCGACCATTTGGATAAGGTGATCGAGCGCCTGGTCTTCGGGGCCTTCTATCAATCGGGGCAAAGCTGCATCAGCGTGCAACGCATCTATGCGCACGCGTCGCTTTACGACGACCTCAAACAGCGGCTCGTTCACGCTGTGCAGCAGCTCAAGGCCGGCGATCCGAAGGACAAGAGCGTTTTCCTCGGCCCGATGATCGACGAGGCCGCCGCGCAGCGACTCGAAGGCTGGATCAACGAAGCACAGCAAGCCGGTGCCACGATACTGTGTGGCGGCAAGCGCAAGGGCAACATGCTCGATGCCACCTTGATGGAGAACGTGCCCAAGAATGCCAAGGTCAATCGCATGGAAGCGTTCGGCCCATTCGCCCTGCTCGTGCCTTTTGCGCGCATCGAAGATGCCTTCGCGATGGTCAACGATTCCGATTACGGCTTGCAGGCCGGCATCTTCACCGACAGCCTCGCTCATGCAATGCGCGCGTGGAACGAATTGGAACAAGGCGGCGTGATCGTCAACGACGTGCCCAGTTTCCGCGTGGACAATATGCCGTACGGTGGCGTGAAGCTTTCGGGCATCGGGCGCGAAGGCGTGCGCTATGCGATCGAGGACATGACGGAGATTCGCTTGATGGTGATGCGGGGGATGTAAATCGTGCGGACGACTCCCTATTCCCTTCGGAAATAGCCCGCGAATAATCGCGTGTGCTTACAGATACCAGCTTGCCGCCATTCCCACTTTCGCAGGAGTGGCGGCAATAAACACGTTGGCGACCGTTATACGTAGGGGTTTGCGTCCACCGGCGCCATCGCCCGCAAGCGCATCACGTCCCGCAACGGCGGCGCGCCATGTTGCCGGCTGTATTCGCGACTGAACTGCGACGGACTTTCGTAACCCACTCGATGCGCAGCCGTCGCCACATCGCAGCCTTCGGTCAACAGCAAGCGCCGCGCTTCATGCAAACGCAGCACCTTTTGATACTGCAATGGGCTCATCGCCGTGATCTGCCGAAAATGGTGATGCAGCGATGACGCGCTCATGTTCACCATGCTGGCCAGATCACTGATGCGCAGCGGCTTGTTGTAATGCTGCCGCAACCACTGGATGGCACGCGCTATCTGTTGACCCTGACCGCCGGCCGAAGCGATCTGGGCCAGACGCGCGCCCTGCTCTCCCGTCAGCAACCGATAGATCAGCTCGCGTTCGATCAGAGGGGCAAGCAAAGCTAGATCGTTGGGTGAATCCAACAGGCGCACCAGGCGCAGCAGGGGATCGAGCACGTCCGTGCCCACGGGGCTCAGCGCGATGCCGCGCGCAGTCGCCGAAGAAGGCTTGGCCAGTTTCACGTCCGACAACCATTCGCCGATGCGCACGGGGTCCAGACGCAGGGTGATGCACAGGCACGGTTCCTGCGGCGTGGCGCGGACCACTTGCGCCGTGACCGGCACATCGATCGAGTTGATCAGGTAGTGGCCATGCTCCTGCTCAAGCCGCTCCTCGCCGACCAGGATGTGTTTGTTGCCCTGCAACAACAACCCGAGGCAGGGCTCGTACATGACACAGCTGCGGTCGCTGGGCGCGTCGGCGCGAAAGAACGATAGCGCTGGCCACGCCGTGGCCGTGACGCCTTCGGAGTGGGCGTATCGTTCAACGAGGGCTGCCAATTCCTCGCGATCCCGCTCCAGGCGGGGGGATGTCTCGATGGGCTTGAGCTGGCTGTTCATGCGGGGGAGCGCGTGTCAGATAGCTGCAGAGATTGCCTGTTCCTGCAGGTCATAGGGAGGTGTGCACAGGTAAATTACAGGATCGTGCAAGCATTCAGCAGGATTCGGCTACCGGGACTTCGCTGCGCTGCGCATACTTTTGGGCTTTCGCCGCCCCCTTCCCCTTGGAGAACCGCATGGCCCTCAGCATTCATGGCTACGCCGCGCATTCGGCAACCACCCCCCTCACCCCCCACACCTTCGAACGGCGGGACCCGCGCGCGGACGACATCGTTATCGACATCCTGTATTGCGGCGTCTGTCACTCCGACATCCATTCGGCGCGTAACGAATGGGGTAACGCCCGGTACCCCTTGGTGCCTGGTCACGAAATCATCGGCAAGGTGGTTTCCGTGGGCGAAAAGGTCACCGCCTTCACGCCGGGCCAGATGGTAGGCGTAGGCTGCATCGTCGACTCCTGCCGGCATTGCGATGCCTGCCAGGAAGGCTTGGAGCAATACTGCAAGGAAAGCCCCACCTTCACCTACAACAGCAGCGATCGTCATGATGGACGCACGACCTACGGCGGCTATTCCGAACGCATCGTGACGTCCGACAAATTCGTGTTGCGCATGCCCGAGGGCCTGGATCCGGCATCCGCTGCGCCGCTATTGTGCGCCGGCATCACCACATGGTCGCCGCTGCGCCATTGGAAGATCGGCAAGGGCCACAAGGTCGCGGTGGTCGGGCTTGGCGGCCTGGGCCACATGGGCCTGAAATTCGCCAAAGCGCTGGGTGCGGATGTCACCCTGTTCACCCGCTCACCCGGCAAGGAACAGGAAGCGCGCCGGCTCGGCGCTGATCACGTGGTGCTTTCCACCGATGCCAGCCAGATGGAAGCGGTGGCCGGCCGCTTTGATTTCATTCTCGACACGGTGCCGCATCAGCACGATCTCAACCCGTATCTGGCAACGTTGAAGTTGAATGGCGTGCATGTGCTGGTTGGCTTGGTCGAACCGGTGAATCCGCCCGTGCATGCAGGCAGCCTGATCTTTGGTCGTCACTCGCTTGCCGGCTCACTGATCGGCGGTATGGCCGAAACGCAGGAGATGCTGGATTTCTGCGCCGCGCAGGGTATCAGCGCGGACGTGGAGATGATCGCGATGCAGGACATCAATACCGCCTATGGCCGGATGCTCAACAGCGATGTGCGCTATCGGTTCGTGATCGATATGGCGTCGTTGAAGAACACATGATCGTGCTCGCGCCCCCTGCTTGCAGGGGAGCGCTGGGGGTGGGTTGCATGGTCTCGCCGCACAACGTTCATGCATCGCACGATTGCCTCACCCAACCCGCTCCCTCCTACACGGGGAGTTATGTTCCGCGCAACTGTCGTTGATCAAGGTGCGCCGTACCTGCTCGGTGGCGGCGCGTCCCATCCAAGCGCGTTGTAGACGCGGAAGGTCAAGGCACCCACGTATTCGTGCAAGGCCGCTTCGGTCAGCGCCACGTTCCAGCCGTTAGGGAACCATGTCAGCCGTGCATCCGCGTAATCCGCACGTACCGGTACGGCGTCGATGCCGAAATGCGTAAAGAACATTCGCGCACGGCGCATATGCACCGCCGCCGTTACCAGCACCACGCGCTGCGGCGCATAGGCTTTCAACATCGGTTGCACGAACTGCGCATTCTGCCAGGTGTTCATGCTGCGCGTTTCCAGCATGAGGTCCGCACGATCTAGGCCCATACCAAGCAAAACGTCACCATAGGCAGCCGCTTCCGACCTACCGTTGCGAAACGCATCGCCGCCGCTGACGATCACCTTGCAATTACCACCGCTTTGCTTGCATTGGCGGTAGAGCGTGTAGCTCTCCACGAGCCGATTTCCCGCAAAGACTGTAGGAACCACCTCACCCGTGGCCGCGACGCGTGATGTGCCGACACCCAGCACCACAATCGCGTTGCGCGATGCCCAAGTGATCGTCGGCCGGGTCGCATAGGATGCCTGCAGATGCGTCAGCAGCCATGCCGGCAAGGGTCCGCAGCCGCTTGCCACGAAGAGCACGACGGCCAGTGCGTAAAACATCCACGCAGCACCGCGCCGGCGCAAGCGATTTGCCGACACACCCAACAGGCAAAGCACAAACAGCAGCAAGAGCATGGATATCCATCCTGATTCAGAACAAACAGCGTAACGCAAGTCACCGTGTGACCGAGGGCCGCCATTGCCCTACCCTGCACACCATGACACCCCTGCTGCATACCCTGGTTGCCGCATTTGCGCACAGCGAAGAGATCCGCAAAAGCCGCTTTCTCGCCCAAGCCTCCCCCGTGACGTCGCCACAGCAGGCGCTAAGTTACGTGCAGGCCGCCAGCGATGCCGCGGCCACGCACAATTGCTGGGCCTATCGCATCGGCCAGGATTATCGCTTCAACGATGATGGTGAACCCGGTGGCACAGCCGGTCGCCCTATCCTGCAGGCCATCGAGAGCCAGGGCATCGACCGGGTCGTCGTGGTGGTCACCCGCTGGTATGGCGGCATCAAGCTCGGTGCGGGCGGCCTGGCACGTGCCTACGGCGGCACCGCGGCCGAATGCCTTCGCCTTGCCGAACGCATGCCCATTATCGCCATGGTGCGACTGGGGCTGCATTGCGATTTCGGCGAACTGCCACGCATGAAGTCCCGACTCAAGGACATGGGCGCCGAGATCGAGCAGGAGCAGTTCGACGCAGCAGGCGTTACGCTGCATCTGCGCCTGCCGGCAGACCGGGTGAACGATGCCAGGATCCTTATCGTGGACATCAGCCGCGGACGTAGCGAGGCATACGCGCTGGAAGGGTGATGGGCGGCCGGCACCGCACACTGCAGCCGTCATTGAATCGATCCGCCAAACCCCCAACTCACAACCCATACCCGCCCCCGCGAGCCCTCATGAGTACGATTCCCGCGAATGACCCCAAGCCGCGTCGACAGATCGGCTCGCTGAAGCGGCTGTGGCCGTTCGTGAAACCGCACCGCAAGCTGGCGGCGGGGTGGCTGATATTCCTGGCCATTTCCTCCAGCGCCACATTGGTACTGCCCACTGCCGTGCGGCACATGATCGACCATGGCTTTCGCAATTCCAGCACTGCGGCGATCAACGGCAGTTTCCTTGCCCTGTTTGCGGTGGCGCTGGTCATGGCCTTCGCGACGGCTGCGCGGTTCTATTGCATCTCGCTGCTGGGCGAGCGCACGCTGGCGGCACTGCGCGCCAAGCTGTATGAACATGTCATTCGCCTGGACGTCAGCTTTTTCGAACGCAATCGCGTGGGCGAATTGATCTCACGGCTCGGCACCGATACCGAAGTGGTGCAGGCCTTGGTGGGCTCGGGCATCTCCGTCGCCTTGCGCAGCGCGGTAATGCTGGTGGGCGCAACCGTGGCGATGATCTGGACCAGCCCGCGTCTGGCCGGACTCACGGCGCTGGTGATCCCTGCCGTGGTGCTGCCGATCCTGATTTTCGGGCGCCGCGTGCAAAAGCTTTCGCGTGCCAGCCAGGACCGCCTTGCCGATGCGGCAGCCATCGCCAACGAAACGCTCAACGCCGCGCAAGCCGTCAAAGCCTATGCGCGCGAAGGCATCGAAAGCGATCGCTACGGTGATGCGATTGCACGCGCTCTGGCTACGGCGCGGCGACGTATCGGCACGCGCACGTTTCTTACCGCGGCGGTGATCGTGCTGTTTTTCGGTGCGATTACGCTGGTGCTGTGGGTGGGCGCGCGCGATGTGCTGGCCGGCACCTTGGATGCCGGTGTGCTGGCACAGTTCGTCGTGTACGCCATGCTGTCCGGCGGTTCGATGATGGGTCTTTCCGATGTGTGGGGCGACGTGTTGCGCGCCGCTGGCGCCATGGAACGCATCGGCGAACTGTTCAACGAAGAGGCGACCATCGCCGACCCGATCCATCCGCAGGCCCTGCCCCAGCCGATACGCGGCGCACTGCATTTCGACGATGTGCAGTTCCACTATCCATCGCGGCCGGACGCGCCGGCCCTGCATGATTTCAACCTGGACATCCGTCCTGGCGAAACGGTGGCGTTGGTCGGTCCCTCGGGTGCGGGCAAGAGCACGGTGTTTGCACTGCTGCTGCGCTTTTACGATCCGCAACGCGGCCGTATCCGTTTCGATGGCGTGGACTTGCGCGCCATGACACTGCCCGAACTACGCGGCGCCATTGCGCTGGTACCTCAGGAAACCGTGATCTTCGGGGGCACCGCGGCCGACAACATCCGGTTCGGCCGGCAGGACGCCAGCGACGAGGAAGTACGTCTGGCCGCCCGTGCCGCGGAAGCCAACGACTTTATCCAGATGCTGCAGGACGGTTATGGCGCGGAGCTGGGTGAGCGTGGCGTGCGCTTGTCGGGTGGTCAGCGCCAGCGCATCGCCATTGCGCGCGCGATCCTACGCAACGCGCCGCTACTGTTGCTGGACGAAGCAACCTCCTCGCTGGACGCGCAATCGGAGGCCGCCATCCAGCAGGCGCTGGAGCGCCTGGAAAAAGGCCGTACCACACTGGTGATTGCCCACCGCCTCGCAACGGTGCAGCGTGCCGATCGCATCGTGGTGATGGATGGCGGCCGGATCGTCGCCCAAGGTACTCACGAAAGCCTGCTGGCCGAAGGCGGCCTTTACGCCGAGCTTGCGCGCTTGCAGTTCGTCGCGTGAGGCCGCGCGGTCTGGGCGTGTTGTGCTGAGTCCGTCCAGCGGGATCACGATGCGCTTTATATCGATTTAAAAAACAAAGCACACGTTTTCCGACAGCGCATTCCGCAAGCAGTCGATCCCCAAAAGAGAAAGCCTTGCACGAGGCAAGGCTTTCTTTAAGCACTACATGATTACAACGATGGACCCGATCAGCTTGCGAGTTCGACCCCGGAAGCCTGAGCACCTTTCGGGCCCTGGGTTACTTCAAACTTCACGCGCTGACCTTCCTGCAGGCTGCGGAAGCCCTTGGCATTGATAGCCGAGAAGTGGACAAACACGTCCTCCCCACCGTCCTCGGGTGCGATAAAGCCGAAACCCTTGGCATCGTTGAACCACTTGACCGTACCGAAACGCATTTGCGTGAACCTCTGAATCTAAGGACTGGATGCGCCAAGTCACTGCGAGAACCACCTCTACCCCTAGGTCCGCCGCCCCTGGCGCAGAAAGTATCTGCATGTTTTCAGGTAAAGCGCAATATGCACCTGCGATTTGGGATAACCTGATCGCTTACCTTTTGAGCAGCTCGGCAAGGATCGGGGGCACCGCCGCCGTCGCCGCGGCCAGGTGGGCGAAGATCTCTTCGATGCTGATTTCAGCCTCATCCCCGCAACCGGCTGCAAAGTTGGCGACCAGAGCGAGGCATGCGTAACCGATTTCGAGCTCGCGCGCCAAAGCCGCCTCCGGCATGCCGGTCATACCCACCAGATCGCAGCCATCGCGCTTCATGCGCGCGATCTCCGCCCGGGTTTCCAGACGCGGTCCTTGGGTGGCGCCGTAGCACCCGCCATCGATCACCGCGATACCGGCTTGCGTGGCCGCATCGATCAGGGCCATGCGCAACGACGCCGTGTAGGGCTCGCTGAAATCGATGTGCCTGACCTCGGCACCTTCCACATCGCAGAAGCTCGTGTAGCGGCCATGGGTGTAATCGATGACCTGGTCCGGCACGACGATGGTGCGCGGCCCCATGTCATGGCGAATGCCACCGACCGCGTTCACGCCGATCACCGTGCGCGCGCCCAGATGATGGAGTGCCCAGAGGTTTGCGCGGTAGTTGACGCGATGCGGCGGCAACGTGTGGCTTTCGCCATGGCGCGCAAGAAAAGCAATACGACGGCCAGCGAAATCACCGACAACTACATCGCCGGAGGCCTGCCCGAACGGTGTGTCGACGCGCTGGCGCGTGGCATTTTCCAGGCCGGGAAAGCGGTAAAGCCCACTGCCGCCGATCACGGCAAGATCGATGGTTTGCGACATTTCAAACATTCCTATCTCAGTTGACTGAGGTGTGAGGCATGTACTCGACTACGCGCCACCCATGCGTGCGCACTAGTCTTTCAGTGCGTAGATGGCAGGCAGATTACGACCCTGCTCGTAATAATCCATGCCGTAGCCGAAGACATAACGGTCGGGAAGGTCCACCCCGTTGAAATCGCTCTGGATGCCTTGGACACAACGGTCATGCACCTTGCGACACAGCGTCGCAATGAGGACGCGCCGCGCGCCACGACGCAGGCAATCGTCGCGCACGGCCTTGAGGGTGTGTCCCTCGTCGAGGATGTCATCCACCAGCAGCACGGTTCGGTTTGTTAGCGATACCACCGGCTCGCGCAGCCAGCGCAAATCGTTGCCGGTGGTGGCGCCGCGGTAGCGGGTGGCGTGCACGTAGTCGAACTCGAGATCGGTGCGTATCGATAACGCGAGCTGGCCGCCGAACATCAGCGCACCATTCATCACGGTGAGAAATACCGCACGCTCCCCATCGAGCGCGGCATCGATAGCGCGACCGATATCGGCGATGACGGCGTCAAGCGTTTCGCGCGTGACCAGGATGTCTGAGCGGGTGAGCGCTTCGACCAAAGAGGGAATCGCAGGGTTTGTGCTCATGGAAAGGCCTTTAGCTGTCCAATGCAGTGACGCGCGCGACGAAATGATCACGCTGCGGATTATCGAGCAGGCTGGCCCAGGTCGAGCCGATGGCGCCCCGTAAGGCGGCCACACGTTGCATGCTGGCCTGGGCCGGCGCAGGTATCGCGGCAATCGCCTCTTCCACGACATCCGGGAAACAGGCCAGCACCAGGTCGCAACCTGCCTGAAGATGACCTTGCACACGCTGTGCGACATTCCCCGCCGAACCGGCGGCGGCCATGCTGATGTCGTCGCTGATCACCGCGCCTTGAAAGCCAAGCTCGCCACGCAGGATGTCGCCAATCCAGCGCCGCGAATAACCGGCCGGCTGGTCATCCACCGCCGGATAGACCACGTGCGCCATCATCACGGCTTCGGCGTGCGCCAGAAAGCCTTCCACGAACGGCCGCAGGTCGTTCTGACGGATGTCATCCAGCGCGCGCGGATCGATCGCCTGCGCCTTGTGCGTATCGGCCGCCACGGAACCGTGACCGGGGAAATGCTTGAGTACAGCGGCCATCCCGCCGAGGTGAATGCCACGCACATACGCGTGGCTGAGTTCAGCACAGATGTCCGGATCGGCGTGAAACGCGCGCGTGCCGATGGCGGCGTTACCGCGCGCAAGATCGGCCACCGGTGCGAAACTGAAATCGATACCGCTGGCACGTAGTTCGCTTGCCATCACCCATGCGTGCTCTTCGGCCAATGCGATTGCCTCGGCGGGATCGCGGTTGTAGATCGCACCGATTTTTGCCAGTGCCGGCAAGCGGGTGAAGTCCTGGCGGAAGCGCTGCACGGGGCCGCCTTCCTGATCGACAGCAATTAAACAGGCGTCGCCCGCTACCTCACGAATGGATTCCACCAGCGCGATGAGCTGCGCTCGGTGGCTGTAGTTGCGCGAGAACAAAATCACACCCGCCACACCGGGCGCGGTGAGCCAGGCATGCTCGTGCGGCAACAAGTGAGTGCCAGTG
Organism: Dyella monticola; assembly: GCF_003363155.1. Taxonomy (GTDB): domain Bacteria; phylum Pseudomonadota; class Gammaproteobacteria; order Xanthomonadales; family Rhodanobacteraceae; genus Dyella_B; species Dyella_B monticola. The sequence continues at coordinate 32,706 of NZ_QRBE01000008.1, forward strand.
AGGCCGATCAGCAACATCAGGTGCGGTCCCCTTGCAGCGTCTGTACATCGATGGCGTTGCGCTCATCCTCGCCCCAGTCGGCGAAGGGGCGCTCAATCAGGTTGACGTTGTAGTAGCGCGCCAGGCTGCTGACTTCGCGCCCCAGCCACGCGGGACGCGGAAACGATGCATGCACATCCGGCAGTTCGATTTCCGCAACGATCAGGCCGCTGTTCGTACCGAGAAATTCATCGATTTCGAATAGCCAGCCTTCGATTTCGACATGGTGCCGATTTTTTTCAAGCACACCGTTGCACAAGGTCTCGACCATGGATTGCCCATCGGTAAGCGACAGAGGCAGTTCGTACTCGGCGCGTGCTACACCCAGTTCTACCGACTTGATGTTGAGCCACGCATCATCGCCGCTGATGCGCACACGCACCGACGCACGCGCGGTACCGTCGCGTAAAGCGCGTACATCGACCAAGTAACCTTGCGCGATATGCCTGGTGGATGTCACCGCACCGCGCCAATCGTCGTTGGCGAGAAGAAACTTGCGTTCGATTTCGATACCCATCGGGCCATCTTACCTGCGTTCGAACAGGGCGATGGATTCCACGTGGGCGGTGTGCGGGAACATGTCCATCACGCCAGCAGCCTTCAATCGAAAGCCATGCTGGTTGACAAGTATGCCCGCATCGCGCGCCAGCGACGCCGGATGGCAAGACACGTAAACGATACGCCCGGTTTCCCTGTGCGGAAGATATTCCAGAACCTTGTCGGCGCCGGCGCGCGGCGGATCCAGCAACAGTTTGTCCCAGGGCTTGCGCGCCCAATCGGTGCCACGCTGATCTTCGAAAAGATTCGCTACATGAAAATGCACGTTGATCAATCCATTACGCGTGGCGTTCTCGCCTGCGCGCGCGACCAGCCCGTGCTCACCTTCGATGCCGGTGACGTCAGCCACGCGACGCGCCAACGGCAAGGTGAAATTGCCCAGGCCGCAGAACAGGTCCAACACGCGATCGTGCGGTTGCGGATCGAGCAGTTCGAGCGTGCGCAGCATCATGCGTCGATTCATGCCCGCATTGACCTGCACGAAATCGAGCGGCTGAAATTCGAGTTCCACATCGTCCACGCCCTCGCCCGCGGGAACACGGAATGCCAGGCGCGGATGTTCCGGCCACAGCGGATGCACACTGCTGATACCGCCGGGCTGCAGATAAATGGCAAAACCATGCTCCTGGGCGAATGCGATCAGCTTTGCGCGATCGCCATCGCTCAACGGCTTCAGATGCCGAACGACCAGCGCAATCGTGTCATCGCCAGCCGCAAACTCGATCTGCGCAATATCAGCTGCGGCATCCATGCTACCGATAAGTTCGGCGAGCAGACCGATCTTCGGACCGAGCGCGGGATGCACGACGTCGCAATGCGCAATGTCCGCCACGAAGCGCGGATTGTTTTCCTCGCGAAAACCCACCAGCACGCGGCCTTTCTTCGCGACCGCGCGCACTGACAGGCGCCCTTTGCGGCGATAGCCCCAAGCCTCATCCGTTAGCGGCGGCAGCCAGTTTTCCGGCTCCACTTTTCCTATGCGTGCGAAGTTGTCCACCAGCACGCGCTGCTTGGCCTGGATTTGCGCGGCGGCGTCCAGATGCTGCAACGAACATCCGCCGCATTGCCCGAAATGGCTGCAACGCGGTTCCACGCGATGCGGGGAACGCGTAACGATCTCAACCGCCTCGGCCTCGTCAAAGTTGCGGTGGCGCTTGCGTATACGCAGACGCACCTGCTCGCCGAGCAACGCGCCGCTGACGAACACAGTCTTGCCATCAATGCGGGCCACGCCCCGGCCGTCGTGGCTGAGATCGGTAATGGAGGCTTCAAAATCGTTCATCGGCACTCTTGGAGAAATAGAACGCTCGGATCGCATGCGACCCGGGCCAACGATGCATAAGGGAGCACTCGGGTCCGGCGACCCCCGGCTAGCCATCCATAATACCAGCGGCGGCAGCCACCCTTAGCGCTCCGCCACCGTCCCCTGCGCAGCGGTCTTCAGGCGATGAACCAGCACCGGCCAATCGATCCGGCTCTGGGTGCCGGTCACGTGCATGTAGGGCAAGCCGCTGCCCTCCACGATCGAGTAACCGCTGGCGTCGCTGTCCAGCCCGCTGAGCGTGCATACACCATCCTGCAGGCTGGCGTTGATACCCATGCGCTTGTAACTGGCGGACTTGAACAGCTTCATCATGGCGCTCTGCAGACCGCTGGCGGGGTTGCCACCGGTGATGATCGAAAGGTTATTGGCCGCCCGCAGGCTGATATGCCCCCCGTTCTGCGCAAGCAGGGACGCCTTGAATGCCACCGCGCTGCCGCCCGTGAGCTCGAGCGCGTCGATGGTGCCGTCCAGGCGCCCTGTGATGGCGCCGAAGTTGAAGGTATCGGCCAGCGGCGCAAGGTCGATCTGCCGTAGCGTCACATCGGCGCCCATCATCGGGCTGCTGCTGAGGGGCCCACGCAGCGTAAGGCGATCGAGCACGGCCGTGCCGCCGAACGCGTTGATGGTCAGATCGCCATCCAGCGCATAGCGGTCACCAGTCCATTGCAGCGCTGAAATGGCGCCGTTCAAGGTGCCGGGGAAAGGCAGCCAGCCGAGCGCCTGGTTGAGCGCGGCCATGTCGATGCCACCCGCCGTCGCCGCAACGTCCAGGCGCGTTGCCTTCGGCGCTGCCGGCCGCCAGTCCATTTTCGTGAATCGTACCTGCCCTTTCCACAAACCCACGGCAAGCGGGGATTGCAGGCTCAAGGTGCCCCCATGGCTTCGCCAGTGCGATTGCGCGGCACCCATCGTGATCTGGCGCATGATCAGCTGATTCCAGGCCAGGGTGGTGGCTGGTTTCTCGCTTTGGGCCGACCAGTCGAGCTCACCATGCAATCCGCTGGCCTTCAGTTGTCCGGTGCTGTCGGCAACATCCAGCCCATCGGTGTGCATATCGAAGCTGCGCACGTTCTCGGCGGTGTAATCGACGTGCCCATCCAACTCGCCGGTGATGACAAGGTTCGGTGCGGCCAGATCGTCCATCCATGGCTGTCCATAGCGGTCATAGGCGGCAGGGAAACGCGCCTGGAAATGATCGAGCCGCAGTTTCTGCATGGTGCCCTTGGCGTCGATGGCCAGGGCGCCATCCAGTGCGAGCGCGTCGGCATCATCCATGTGCAGGTGGCTGATGGAAAGGCCGCCATGCTCAGTGCTGGCATCGAAATCGACCGCCACCTCGTGCGCGGGGAACTTGGCCAATACCGGACCCAGTTGCAACTCGCCACCACGTAGGCCGCCATTCAAGGTCAGCTGCGCGGGGTGCGCGTTGGCATCAAGCGAAAAACGGGCGTGACCGTCCAGCCCTTGCCCAGCAACATTACCCGCGGACGTGGCGTATTTGATGTCGGCGAAGGTGATGTCACCGGATGACTGGAAGCCTTGATCCGTGGCATCCAGTGCAAGCTCCGCGTCGAGCTTTCCATTGCTGATGCGCCCTGCCCACACGGTGCCGAGCAAGCCTTGCAGCCAGCCAGCAGGCAGGTTGCGCAGATTGATCTGGGCGTGCGTGGGCTGATCGAGCGGGAACGCCGTCTCGATGCTGGCCGCGCCCTGGCTGGCATTGACCTCCAGCGTATTGGCAGCATCGTCCACGATCATGTCGACGGCCGCATTGCTCAAGGCGCCACCTGGCGTGCCGCTGAGCTGTGCGGTGCCGTCGAACAGCCAGCGCATCTGCGCGTCGCGATGCAGGCTGCCGTCAAGGGCGACAGCGATTTTCCGCCAGCCAAGCGCCGGAATATCCGCCTTGCCCGCGTGCAAGCTGATCCGCACGGTATCGGGCGTGGCGCCAGGAGCCAGTTGAGCCCTCACGTCCTGCAGGCTGGCACCGGGCATGTCGATGCGTTTGGCCGTAACTACCGTATCGGCCCACGCGGGAACTGCCCACAGCAAGGTGCAGAAGGCGCAAAGAACGAACTGGCGGCTGAACGAAAACATGGATGGAGCATTCTGCCAAACTAAGCTGAACGATACGGACACAAGCCATGCCGTACCCCTCAAATGTCTCGCCTGGCCCGCATTTCTCGTCCCCCTTCTTAGGCGGGCGTCCAGAAGCCGGCCTGATGGGCGATGCGGACCGAGGGCCTGCGGATCGTCGGTCAAAGCACGAAGGAGCGTGAGAAATGGGGACTAGCCAGCCTTATGTCCTGGTTGCCGATGACGATGCGCCCACGCGCTGTTTCCTGGGCGACGCCCTCCGCCAATTCGGGGCACGGGTGGCGCTGGCCTCTGGCGGGCAAGAAGCGCTGGGGCTGGCGCGCGCTGAAACCTTCGACCTGCTGGTGTTGGACTGCCGGATGCCCGATGCCGGCGCCGTGGAGGTACTGACGGCCCTGCGTAGCGACTCGCATGCGCGTTCGCTATCCAGCCCGGCGATCGCCAGCAGTGCGGAACTGAACACTGATGAGCAGCAGGCGTTGCTGGCGACCGGCTTCCACGCCGTGCTGCTCAAACCGTGCACGCTCAAGGATCTTCAGAACGTACTAGCGCTGGCCGCCACCGATCGCGACACCCTGCCCGTGCTGGATGATGGTCTTGCCGTGCATACCAGCGGTACGCCGGCCGTGGTCCAGGCGTTGCGCACTCTCTTCAAGCAGGAATTGGTGAATCTGTGCCAGGAGCTCGAGGCGCTAAGCACCGATCCCAAGGCGCTGGAAGCGCGTTTGCATAAATTGCGCTCATCGTGCGGCTTCTGCGGCGCAGCGTCGCTATCGGAACATATTGCATCGCTCCAGCGGCATGTGAAGCTGGCTCATCGCGGAGTGATGCTGCCCCTGGCGGAGTTCCGTCGCTCCGTCGTGCAAACCATCCAAGCCCTGGACGTTTCATAGCGGCGCGAGAGATCAGCGCCGCGTGAGCGTACCGCGCAATACTCGCCACGCACGCAACTCGACACCGCCCAAGTGGAAGCGGATCACCTCGCGCATCATTTTGCGCAGGGCATGCAGCCCTTGCGCATCAGGCATGTGGTCTTGGTGCAGTGACATCAGATCATCGCCGCGCACCGCATGCGATTCGTTGGCGCCACACCGCACTGGCCCGTGCTCTGCGCGATACGCATAGAGATTATCGGCTTGCAATGGATCGCCGGTATTGGCCTCGAACTCCAACTGCAGCGCGTAGCCGAGTGCGGTCAAGAGATCGCGTTCGAAACGTCGCAGATGCCACGCCAGCGTTTCACCTGTCGCCAGACGTGCAAGCGTTTGCGCATATGCGTGATACAGCTGCGGATAGGGATCCTGCCGCTCGGTGAGCCTTACTACCAGTTCGTTGATGTACAGACCGGACAGCGCCGCGTCGCCCAGCAAGCGAAATGGCGCAGCGGAGAGTTCAGCATTGCGCAACGTCGCCAGTTCGCCGCGCCATTGCAGGTCCAGTGTCAGCGGTTGAAAGGGTTCCAACTGCGAACGCTGCAAACGGCCACGCTGACTGCGCACCCCGCGCGCAATCACGCCAATACGGCCTTGATCGCGCGTCAGGCATTCGAGCAATAGCGACGTTTCCCGATAGGGGCGCACATGCAATACGTAGGCGGGCTGTTGCTCGATGAGCATGGCGAACCCTCAGCCACCGCGATCAATCGGTATAACCGAACTGTTTCAGCATGGCATCGTCGTCGGCCCAGCCTTCGCGTACCTTCACCCACAGGCGCAGGAAGACCTTGCGCTCGAACATGCGCTCCATGTGACGGCGGGCTGCGGTGCCGACGGCTTTCAATTGCTCGCCGCCCTGGCCGATGACGATGGCCTTCTGACCATCGCGCTCGACCCATATCACTGCATGGATTTCCGCAACGCCATCAGGTCGATCCTTGAACTGCTCAATCTCCACCGTGGTGGCGTACGGCAGCTCCTGGTTGAGGCGCAGCATCAATTGTTCGCGCACCATTTCCGCAGCGAGAAATCGTTCGCTGCGATCGGTGATTTCGTCTTCGCCAAAAACCGGTGCGCGTACCGGCAGACGCGTGAGGATGTCCTGCGTGAGTGCATCCAGGCCTTTATCTTTTAACGCGCTGATGTAATGCACGGCGTCGAAACTGTGCTTTTCGCACAATTCCGCCACGAAGGGTAGCAACACCGTTTTGTCCTTGCTGAGGTCGACTTTGTTGATCGCCAGCAGGCGCGGAATGCTTTGCTCGGCCAGTACTTCATAGAGCGCTTCGTCTTCGTCCGTCCAGCGCCCGGCTTCGATGACCTGCACGGCAAGCTCTACTTCGCTGAGCGCAGAGTGCACAGCGCGATTGAGGCTGCGATTCATCGCTCGCTTGGCGCCACGATGCAAACCCGGCGTGTCGACATAGAGGATCTGTCCTGCATCGTTGGTGGCAATACCGAGGATGCGGTGGCGAGTGGTCTGCGGCCGTGGGCTGACGATGGACAGCCGGAGGCCGATCAGCGCATTGAGCAGGGTCGACTTGCCGACGTTGGGGCGGCCGGCCAGCGCCACGAATCCGCAGCGGAAATCAGGGTGCGGAAGCTCGTTTTCGACGCTTTCGTCGGGTTCGTCTTGCATGTGCGCAAACACTCTTTCGATGGATGGGTATAAGCATGGCGCTGTGCGCGCGCCAGCGCCACTGGCAGACACACGCATTACGCAAAGGGTGAGTTTGATGGCCGGGCGGCTGCCGCCCGCGTCAATGCCCTTCCTGGGCAACCGCCAGGCGGGTCAGGACCAGCTCAGCAGCATCCTGTTCAGCAAGCCGGCGGCTGCTGCCGCGCCCCGAGGCCGTCACGGATACTGGCTCGCCGATCATGCAACTCACTTCGAACGTGCGTGCATGCTCCTCGCCTTCGGTGGCCACCAGGTCGTACTGGGGCAACGGCCAGCCTTGTGCCTGCAGCCATTCCTGCAATCGCGTCTTGGCGTCCTTGGAGGAACGCGGCAACGCGGCGACGCGATCGGCGAACAAGGTGCGCACTGTCTGCCTGCAGGCGTCGAAGCCGCCATCCAGATAAACCGCCGCCACCAGCGCCTCGAATGCGTCGGCCAGGATGGAGTCGCGCCGAAAACCGCCACTCTTGAGTTCGCCGGAACCCAGTTTCAATTGTTCACCCAGTTCAAGCTCGCGCGCCATGGAGGCCAGCGCCTGACCGTTCACCAACTGCGCGCGCAGCCGCGACATTTCCCCTTCGGTCGCTTTGGGATGCGTTTCGTACAGCATCTCTGCCACGATCGCGCCGAGCAATGCATCGCCCAGAAACTCCATGCGCTCATTGTTGGGCTTGCCGGCGCTGCGATGAGTCAGGGCAAGCGCGGCAAGCGAGGGATCGCGAAACGAATAAGTCAGAACCACAGGTGATCTTTAATTTGGCGCGGCGATGTTGCCCTGTATGGGAACGGCCTTCTGGAAGTGAATCAGGAAATCAATGTTATAGATGAACGGAATGTCTTTGTCGTAGCTGACGCGAAGCTCCGTACCTTGTGCACCCTGGCCGATTGAAATGTCGCTGGGTTGAACCGTATCGTCGCCTACGTATTGGTATTCCATCCTTTTAAACAGGTCGCGACGAATCTCTTCCGGCGCTTTGCCATCGAAGCTCTCGCTGGTCATCTCGCCCATGGCCTTCTGCACGCCCATGAACTCCGTATAGGCTGGCACCAGCTTCATGGCCATGTACGCGAAAAAGCCGGCGACCATCAGCACAATGATGAAGGACATCAACGTAATGCCCGTCTGTTTCGATTTCATCGTCCCCTCGCTATGCCGCCGACGCGGCCCCTGTTCCGACATCAAACTCGACACGCGTACTTTGCCCGGTCCGGGCGGACGTCGCCAGCGACAGAGTCACGTTCCGTGCCGGCCATGCCCATGGATCAATGGATGACGGAGCCGATGCGGTGGAAATCCACCCCACCGGTGCCCCAACCCTTCCAGCTGAACCAGATCATGAACGCCTTACCGACCAGGTTCTGCTCTGGCAGGCAGCCCCACCAGCGGCTATCTTCACTGTTTTCGCGGTCGTCGCCCATCACGATGTAGCAGTTAGGGGGTACCACGGAAGGCACGCGGTTGTTGGGAATAGGTGGCGTAGGGCCCCGTGAAGGCATCCGCGCAATCAAATGGTTGACCGAGCCGAGCTGCTCGCTCCAGATGCTGGCGTTGTAGTAGAGCAGTTCGTTGTCTTCGGGACGAGCCGGGTTGCCCTTGAACGGCCCGATCAGCGTATCGACCACCGGTTTGCCATTGATGAAAATCTGGCTGTCACGCACTTCGATGGTGTCGCCGGGCAAGCCGACGATGCGCTTGATCCAGTTCTGGCCGGGAATCGATGCATTCGGGTCGGCACAGGTGACGTCACCGCTGCGCACGATCTTGCCGCTATCGTCCTGACAGAGGAACCCAGGGAAGCGGAACACCACCACATCGCCACGCTTGGGCTCACCAAGGCTCACAAACTTGTTGTTGAAGGCCGGAAGACGCAGCCCATAGGCGAACTTGTTGACCAGGATGAAATCACCGACATCGAGTGTGGGCATCATCGAGCCGGAAGGAATGCGAAACGGTTCGGCCACGAAGGAGCGCAGCAGCAGCACCACGAAGATCACCGGAAACAGCGAACGAGCCCAGTCCACCGCCGCCGGATCGCGGTATTCCTCGCCAGCCTCTTCAAAGTGCGCCTTGCGCTTCTTATACAAAAACAGGCGATCAAGGCCCCACACCACACCGAACAGTACGGTGAGGGCAAGCAGAATGGCCGAAAAATCGAAATCCATGCATTGGCTCCGCTATTTGTCCACTTTAAGCACGGCGAGGAAGGCTTCCTGCGGAATCTCCACCCTACCGACCTGCTTCATGCGTTTCTTGCCTTCCTTCTGCTTCTCAAGAAGCTTCTTCTTTCGACTGACGTCGCCACCGTAGCATTTGGCCAGAACATTCTTGCGCAGGGCCTTCACCGTGGAGCGCGCGATGACTTGCGCGCCAACGGCCGCCTGGATCGCCACGTCGAATTGCTGACGAGGGATCAGGTCCTTCATGCGCTCCACCAACTCGCGGCCACGTCGGTCGGCTTGGCCGCGATGCACGATAAGGCTGAGTGCATCGACGCGGTCGCCGTTGATGAGCACATCCACACGCACGAACGGACCGGCGTCGAAGCGCTCCAGGTGGTAATCCATGGACGCGTAGCCGCGCGACACGGATTTAAGCTTGTCGAAGAAATCCAGCACTACTTCGGCGAGCGGCAGCTCATAACTGATCTGCACTTGCGTTGCCAAGTATTGGATGGAGCGCTGCACACCGCGCTTTTCTTCGCACAGGGTGATGATGTTGCCGATGTAATCGGGCGGCGTAAGGATGCTTGCGACGATCACCGGCTCACGGATTTCCTCGATCTGCGTGACCGGTGGCAGGCGCGCGGGATTATCCAGCTGCATCACCGTCCCATCGCTTTTAAGAATCTCATACACCACCGTGGGTGCGGTGGTGATGAGGTTCAGATCGTATTCGCGCTCCAGGCGCTCCTGCACGATTTCCATGTGCAACATGCCGAGGAAGCCGCAGCGGAAACCAAAGCCCATGGCTTCGGAGCTCTCCGGCTCGAAGAATAACGCAGCATCGTTGAGGCGCAACTTGTCCAGCGCTTCACGCAGCGCTGGAAAATCATCAGCCGAAACCGGAAACAAACCGGCGAATACGCGCGGCTGCATGGTTTGGAAACCGGGCAGCGGATGCGGCGCGGGCTTGCCGGCGAGAGTGAGCGTGTCGCCCACCGGAGCTCCATGAACGTCTTTGATCGACGCAGTGATCCAACCCACTTCACCGGCGGAAAGCTTTTCGAGCTTCTTGCGCTTGGGCGTGAAGACACCCACTTCGCTCACTTCATGCGTGCGGCCAGTAGACATGACCAGCAGTTTGTCGCCCGGCTTGATCTCACCTTGCATGACGCGCACCAGCGACACCACGCCCAGGTAATTGTCGAACCAGGAATCGATGATCAGCGCCTGCAAGCGATCGGTGTCGCGCGGTTGGGGCGGCGGAATGCGCGCAACGATTGCCTCGAGCACCTCCACCACGTTCTGCCCCGTCTTGGCGCTGACGGCTACTGCATCGGTCGCATCGATGCCAATCACGGCCTCGATTTCGCCTTTCACCTTTTCTGGGTCAGCCGTGGGCAGATCGATCTTGTTGAGCACGGGCACCACTTCCAGCCCCTGCTCCACCGCCGTATAGCAATTGGCGACCGACTGCGCCTCCACGCCTTGGGCAGCATCTACCACCAGCAGCGCGCCTTCACAGGCGGCGAGCGAGCGGCTTACTTCATAAGAGAAGTCGACGTGCCCGGGCGTATCGATGAAATTGAGCTGATAGGTCTTTCCGTTGCGCGCCGTGTAGGGCAGCGATACGGACTGCGCCTTAATCGTGATGCCGCGCTCGCGCTCGATGGGATTGCTGTCCAGGACCTGAGCTTCCATCTCACGCTCCGCCAGGCCGCCGCAAATCTGAATGATGCGGTCGGCAAGCGTCGATTTGCCGTGATCGATGTGGGCGATGATGGAGAAATTGCGGATCAGTTCCATGGGCACGCTGTCGGCTTCACCACCCGGCGCGATGCACAGGCGGCCTATCACCGGAATGGTGATATTAGCCGCTCATTATCGCATGGATTGAGAACGCCGGCCCACGATGCTGTAGGGCACTCACCCCCATTTCCATCGGCAAGACGCCTCGCCGCATGCTCCCTGATGGTGAAGACCCGCCACGCGGGCGGGTCTTCGAACCGTTTACTCGTCCTTGCCGCTGGGAACGGTCAGGGCAATGAAGTTGTTGGAATCACCCCGCCGCACCAGCAGCAGCACGGTGTCACCCGGCTTAATACCGGCCGTGGCCGCGCGGAAGGCCTCCACGCTACCCACCTTCTTCTGATTCACCATCAAAATCACGTCACCCTGTTGCAAGCCGGCCTGCGCAGCGACAGGGCCGGTAATGTCCCCAATGGCAACGCCCTCGCCCGGCCTCAGGCCGAGTTGGCTGCGCGTGGCCGAGTCAAGGTTCTGCACGGTCAGGCCCAGCGCGTTCGAACCGCCGCTCGGCGCAGCCTTGCCCAGCTCCGACGCGGCATTCCCGTTGCGCGGCATGGTGCCAATGGTCGCATTGAGCGTCTTCTCGCTGCCATCGCGCATGATCTCGACCGGCACGCTGGTGCCGGGTTTGGTCATGGCGACCAGCGGCGGCAGATCGCTGCCTTGCACGATATCGTGACCGTTGTAAGCCAGGATGATGTCGCCCGACTGCAGGCCAGCCTTCTGTGCAGCACTATCGGGCGTCACGCTGACGACAATCGCGCCCTTGGCGCTACCGAGCTTCAACGCCTTCACAACGTCATCGTCGATCGGCTTGATCTCCACGCCAAGCATGCCGCGCGTGACATAGCCCTTGGTTTTGAGCTGGTCGACGGCGTTCATCACCAGGTCGATCGGGATCGAGAACGCGATGCCCTGATAGCCACCGGTGTCGGAATAGATCTGCGAATTGATGCCCACGACCTGCCCCTGCAGGTTGAACAACGGGCCGCCGGAGTTACCGCGATTGATCGGCACGTCAGTTTGGATGAAAGACGTACTGGGCTGATCGCCTGCGCCGAGGCTGCGGCCCACGGCACTGACGATACCTTGGGTAACGGTGTAGTCGAATCCAAACGGCGAACCGATGGCCAACACCCATTGACCGGGCTTCAACTGACGCGAATCACCGATGGTCACCGTTGGCAGGCTGCCTCCGGCGTTAACTTTCAGCAATGCGATGTCGTAAGTGGGATCGGTACCCACGACCTTGGCGGTCAGTGTGCGGCGATCCTGCAAACGCACCGTCACGACATCGGCGTGATCGACCACATGGTTATTGGTAAGGATGTAGCCATCGCTGGAAATGATAAAGCCTGATCCCAACGAGGTATGCGCTTGCTCTTCCGGCGAGGGGAACATCGGCATGCCGAAGAAGCGGCGGAAGATTTCTGCCTGCCCCGGATCCATGCCCTGTATCGGCGTGCCGGCGGAATTTTTGGGGCGGCGGGCGGAATACTTGGCTTCCACGTGTACGACGGCGGGTGCGTTCTTCTGCACGATGCCTGTGAAATCGGGCAGTGCCGCCGTCGGCGCGGCCTGCGCCGATGCTGCGCTACTGGGCATGGCGATACCCATTGCCAAGGCGCAGCCCAATAGGCCACTGAAAAGACGGCTGCTGACGAGACGGGTGTGACTCATGACTCCTCCTCAGATACTGGCCACCCTACTTCCGCTCCAGGGCTCGCAGGGTGGAGCGAAAATGAGGGGACAATGAAAAAAGCGTGCCCGCGGGGGCCGGCGCGGAAAGCCGCGAGCCAAACTCGCGGCCTCCGGGCTAGAGATCTAGCGGGCGCCTTGCGCTACGGGCGCCTGTTGCGGCGTGTCGATCAGTAGCAGGTAACTGCCGTCCTGGTTATTCAGCGCCCGATAGCCATGCATGGAATACGTACGGCTCGGATAGCGCTGAAACAACGGGTTGTCGGACGGATCGCCGAGCGTCGCCGTGGCGCGCTGGCTCAGGGCTGAGGCCGAATAGGGGCTCAGTGACGGCGGAACGGCTGCCAGCACATCGCTATTGGTACGCGTTTCATTGGCCGCGGCCAGCGCTGCGCCACCCCTCGCCTGGGATGCTCTTGCACCCACCGCAGCGATCGATGCCGGATGTTCGGAGTCGGGCGCGGTGGGTCGGGAGACCATCAGCGCCGCCACCGCGACACTTGCTGCGATCGCGCTACCCAGGGAGAGGCGCAGCCAATCGCGCTTGGGTGCCTTGGCCGCAACCTGCTCACCTTCGATGGCGGCCATCACGCGCGATGCAAAGCCGGTGTCGGCCACAGCAGGCAACTGATGGCGCAAACCGTCTCCGACCACATGGTAACGCGTCCATATATGCAGCAACGAAGCGTCGTGATCCAGCCTGCGCAACAAGAAGCGCAGCTCTTCCCTGGACAGTTCACCGTCCATCGCCGCGGAAAGATTTTCCATGTTGGCTTCACTCATGACGTCTGATCCTCGCGGTCTGATAGCAATGGCCGCAGTTTTTCGTCGATCGCTTCTCGTGCCCGGAAGATGCGTGAACGCACCGTTCCGATCGGGCAGCCCATGGTTTCGGCGATCTCTTCATAGCTGAGGCCTTCCACTTCACGCAGGGTGATGGCTGTCCGCAGCTCCTCGGGCAAAGCTTGGACAGTGGCAAATACCGTTTGTTCAATTTCTTGGCGCATTAATTCGCGTTCAGGGGTGGCCCCTTCCTGCATGCGGTCGGCGCCAGGCACGAACACGGCGTCCTCGATCGCGATATCGTCCATGGGCGGGCGCCGGCCCATGGCCACGAGGTGGTTCTTGGCCGTGTTCACGGCAATCTTGTACATCCAAGTATAGAAAGCGCTCTCGCCGCGAAATGATCCGATGGCCCGCCAAGCCCTGACGAACGCCTCCTGGGCTACGTCTTCGCATTCAGCGTGGTTGTGGACGTAACGGGAAATAAGGCCAATGACCTTGTTCTGATATTTGCGCACCAAAAGGTCGAACGCGCGCTTGTCTCCATTTTGTACACGCTCAACCAGCGCACTATCGAGTTCGTTATCGCCCATCCGGGCCGTCTCCTTCGTCACTGGACCATACCGGCTGCTTCCCCTGTGGATGGGTGAGCTGCTCTGACCTGCCACGCGCCCGCAAGTTCATTACGTGACCACCGGGTCTACCGATATATAGGCCCCTTGGCAATTCTAAGATAGGGACAGCATGTTGAGGCTCAAGCACATCCGCTCTAGGCGGGCACGGCTGTCAGCCCCTGGCCGGATAGCAGCCGCTCGCGCTCGCTCAGCAGACGTTCGAAGGTGCCGTGTGGCAACGGCCGGCAGAACAGATAACCCTGCAGCTCATCACAATGATTGGCGCGCAGGAATTGCAGGTGCTGCTCGATCTCCACCCCTTCGGCCACCACCCCGCGCTTGAGGCGATGCGCCATTTCGATGGTGGCGCGCACGATCGCTTCGTCATCCGGATCCACGCCGATATTGCGCACGAAGCTCTGATCGATCTTGATGCGGTCGGCGGGCAGCTTGCGCAAGTAATCCAGCGAGGCGGCACCGGTGCCAAAGTCATCGATGGCGATGTGGCAGCCAAGCTTGTGCAGCTTCTGCATGTTCTCCATGAGATTGGGCGCGGCCTTGATGCTGATGCTTTCTGTCACTTCCAACTCAAGCAATCCCGGATCGAGCTCCGTCTCTTCCAGCACAGCCGCCACCACATCAGGCAGGTCCGGTTGCATGAGTTGCACAGCCGAGAGATTGACACCCAGCCGCAAACGCAAACCGAAGCGGTCCTCCCATCCTTTTGCTTGCTTGCAAGCCGTGCGTAGCACCCACTCTCCGATGGAGACGATCAAGCCGGTTTCTTCGGCCAGTGGAATGAAGAAGCCAGGACCGATATTGCCCAACTCAGGATGTTCCCAGCGCAGCAGCGCCTCCATGCCGACGATATCTTCGCTTTCCGCGTTGATTTGCGGTTGATAGAAAACACGCAATTCGCCGTTGCCTTCGGCGTGACGCAAGCGCGCCTTGAGCGCCGCGTTCTGCTGTTCTTGCGCGGGGCTCACATCATAGACGCGATAGTTGTTGCGCCCCATGCTCTTGGCCGCGTACATCGCTTCGTCGGCATGTTTGAGCAGCGTTTCGGCATCAAGTGCATCTTCAGGAAAGAAGCTGACACCGATGGACGCAGTGACTTGCAACTCCGGGCCATCCTCAAGGTGCAGCGGCGCGTCCATCAGTTGCACGATTTTCTCAGCGACGCGCAGCACGTCATCGGTCTTCACGATATGCCGCAAGACGATCGTGAATTCATCGCCTGCATAGCGAGCCACGGTGTCGGAAGCGCGCACGCTGCTACGCAAGCGCTGTGTGACCGCCACCAATACCTGATCGCCCACTGCGTGACCAAGTGTATCGTTGATGAACTTGAAGCGGTCCAAATCCACGAACAACACGGCGAACGTTTCACCCGTGCGATTGGCTTCACGGATGATGGTATCCAGACGGTCGTTGAACAGCAGGCGATTGGGCAAGCCGGTGAGTGCATCGAGCAGGCCCTCTGCTCGCCCCTGTTCACGTGTTCGCCGCAATTCCAGCATATGGGCGAAGTGCGCTGCCGCGCAGTGCAATACCGGCTCTACGACGCCAGGTTCGCTGAAAGGGAAACGACTGCCAGCCAGCAAGGCACCGATCACGCTGCGCCGCTCGTCGAACAGCGGCAAGCCGACGAATCCGCGCAAACCGAGCAAACCAATCAATGGATCGACGTCCGCCAATCGGCGCGCATCGCTGGGATGCATCAATGTCCGGCCGTTAAGCACCAGCCGCAACGAACTTTGCAACTGCGGTCCCGGCCAATGCTGATCCTCTCCTCGCCAACGCTGCACGACCTGCACGGGAACACTGCTTTCTTCCGGGCGTGCGGACCATACCGCGAAATAATCGAGCCCCATCTCTTCCAGCAAGAGCCGCGCCGCCTCCGGCACGCTTGCGTCGTCATGGCCGGCATTGAACAGGCGCGCCAGTACCCCCAGCGATGCCGCCGGACGCGCACTCGCGTTGCTGCTTCGAAATTGCAAAGCCAGCATGTCGCGTCCGTTGTGACGTACGCGACGTACATTCGCTTCGCCAGTTTCGTGACCGCGAATCGATTTACGCCGACAGGGTAGCCATTGCCGATCGGCGTCGAACAACGCCTTGTCCAGGCTCACCGTTTCAAAGATCAGAATGTCCTGCAAGGGCGAGCTGGCCAGAATGCTATTGGCCAGACCGCTGCGCCGCACGTATGCAGGGTTCGCTTCCACCATGCGCTCGGTGATCGGATCGACAATCAGCCAATCGCCATCGCCATCCTCGAAGACGAATCGATAGTCGTTCGTGATGGGCGGTAGCGCGACAGGAGCAAGCGATGCTACAGGTGTTACCGATTCCACAACGGGCACGTGTTTACCGCTGCGTAATTGCTGCCAGCGCGGGATCAGTTCTGTGCCGATCTGCGATGCGTACAACCATCCGCCGACCATGGTGGGCAATTGCATGGGCTTGACTGTTGCGTCATCCAGCAATACGGCAATGATCGGCGCATCCACGCACGGCGGTAGCAAGCGCAATTGTTCACATAGCACGCTGCTGCTCCGCCCATCGCCATCGAACACCACCACGATCAAGGCGAGCGGTTCGCGCCCTTCCACGAGAATGGCCGCGTGTGTCGTATCGCGTGCAGAGTGAATGGTCGGATGGCCCTCGCGATCGAGCACGTCGAAAAGCTCGCGACGGACCTCGCGCTGCGCGGCCACCAGCAAGATACCGGCGTGAAAGGTCGTCCCCGTCACAGCAACCAACGTCCATCGCGCAAGCGGGGGCGCTGCATCATGTGCGTGGTATCACCCAGGCGCACGGCAACATCATCGACGCTCGAAACCAGCGCCGATTGCGCATCAATCAGCACGACCCGACGCACATGCCCGGCAGGCGCGCGTGCAAGCTGACGCAAGAGGGCGCTCTCGGTCGGTACCATCGGTAACGGAAAAGGGAAAAGCAGATAGACCCCGAAATGAATGCTCTGCTGGATGTAGCGCAAGGCATTGCCCAAACGCTGCGAACCGGGAACGAGCGCATGTGCCTCACGCAGGTTCTCCATACCGCTTTCGGGTTTCCACAGATAAACGGACTGTCCGTTATGACGGGCAATGGCCCGGAATTGTTCCACCAGGGCCTTGCTGTCGACATGTTCGAGCACTACCAGGCCGCCGGGCGCGGTCAGGATGCGCTCATAGATATCGCTGCCGGCCAGCGGCGCGGGGGCCATCAGGGAGGTCATAGCAACCCAAGGAAGTCATTGCAGGTCGTACGTTACGCGGTCGCACGCGAAGCGCAATAGCCCATGCGCCGAGGCGTGATCTATACGGCAGACCGCCACATACCCGCCCGCATGGTACGTCTCGCAATCACGGCTGCGGGACGGTATGGTGGGGGTCTTCCGGCTATCTCCCCATGCCCTATGTTCGAAGGATTGCGCTTCAATCATTGGAAAACGAGCCTGGATGACAGCGGCATTGTCACGCTCACCCTGGATCGGGCTCACAGCAGCGTAAACGCCATTTCCCGGGACGTGCTTGATGAACTTGGACAGATCGTGGAGCGACTGGCCATCGAAAAGCCGGCGGGCGTCATGATCCACTCGGGCAAGTCCAGCGGGTTTGCCGTCGGCGCGGACATCAAGGAATTCGTGGCGTACGCCGACCAGGGGACCGTGCTGGAGAACATCCAGAACGGCCAGCGGGTATTCGAAGCGCTGGCGCGCCTACCCTGCCCCACGGTGGCGATTGTGCACGGTGCCTGCATGGGTGGCGGTACGGAGCTGATCCTGGCATGCCGCCAGCGCATTGCCGCCGATGACGACGAAACCCGCATCGGACTGCCGGAGGTGATGCTGGGCATTCATCCTGGCTGGGGTGGATCGGCCCGCTTGCCGCGCCTGATCGGTGCAGCGGAAGCGCTACCGGTCATGCTGACCGGTAAGGCGCTGTCTGCCCGCCGCGCCAAGAGCATAGGGATGGTCGACCGACTGGCCCCCCCGGAGGAGCTCATGGCCGAAGCGCGTGCGCTGCTTCGCCATCCTCACGCGCGTCCTTTTACGCAACGCGCGACAGCCTGGATCACCAATACGTGGCTTGCGCGCCAGATACTCGCGCCCATGGTGGTCAAGCAGACGGCGGCGAAGGTGCGCAAAGAGCACTACCCCGCACCGTTCGCTCTGATCAATGTATGGAAGCGCGGCGGCAGCAACATTCAGCAGCGCCTGAAACTCGAAGCGCGCTCGGTCGCCAAGCTCGCCGAAACGCCGACCGCGCGCAATCTCATCCGCATTTTCTTTCTGCAGGAACGACTCAAAAGCCAAGGCAGCGGTGTCGATGCCGGCATTCGACGCGTACATGTCGTCGGCGCAGGTGTCATGGGTGGTGACATCGCCGCGTGGGCCGCGTTCAAAGGCTTTGATGTGACGCTGCAGGATCGCGAAATGAAGTACATCCAGCCCGCACTGGATCGCGCGAGCGCACTGTACGAAAAGAAACTCAAAACACCGGAAAAAATCGCCCAAGCGCGCAAACGTCTGCGCGCGGACGTGGATGGCACCGGCGTCGTGCAGGCAGATCTTGCCATCGAAGCTATTTTCGAAAATCCCGAAGCGAAGGAATCGCTATACGCCACCATCGAGCCGCAATTAAGCGCCGGGGGCTTGCTTGCCACCAACACATCCTCCATTCCGCTGGATGAATTGCGCAAAGGATTGAAAACGCCCCAGCGTTTTCTAGGACTGCATTTCTTCAATCCCGTCGCACAGATGCCATTGGTGGAAGTGGTGCGTCACGACCGGCTTGATCCGACGATAGAAAAGCGCGCAATGGCGTTCTGCAAGGCCATCGGCAAATTGCCGGTAGCGGTTAAAGGTACGCCGGGCTTTCTCGTCAATCGCATCCTCATGCCTTACTTGCTGGAGGCCCTGCGTCTTTACAACGAGGGCGTGCCCGGGCCGGTATTGGACAAAGAAGCCAAAGCGTTTGGCATGCCGATGGGGCCGATCGAACTGGCCGACACCGTCGGCCTGGACGTGTGCGCGTCGGTAGGCAAAGAACTGGCGCCGTTCCTTGGTTTGGAGCTTCCGCCCGGGCTTGAGGACAAGCTCGAGGCCGGCAAACGCGGCAAGAAAGACGGCCAAGGCCTTTACGTCTGGCAGGAAGGCAAGCCGCAAAAGCCTCAGGTCGATCCGGATTACACGCCACCGCCCGATCTGCAGGACCGCATGGTCCTGGCAATGGTCAACGAAGCCGTCGCATGTCTCGGCGACGGAGTGGTGGATGATGCCGATCTGCTTGATGCCGGCGTGATCTTCGGTACGGGGTTTGCGCCGTTTCGCGGCGGTCCGATCCAGTTCGTGCGCAGCGAGGGTGCGGAAAAAATCCGCCTGAAGCTCGAAACGCTGGCCAAGCGCTACGGTGAACGCTTCCTGCCAAAAAACGGCTGGGATCATCCCGCTCTGAAAATGCCCTGACTAATGCTACGCAAGCGGCTTCGCAATGATGCGAGGTGGCTGTGCCCACCTCGCGTGATCACCACATCAAGTCGTTCGGTATGCCGTCTTCGTCGACGCCCGCATTGGCCGGATCTACCAACAGCGCCACCGAGTGCGGATCGATATCTCGCACCTGGTGGGCTACCGCTTGGTTCACCAGCAGATAGCGGCCGCCAGTCTGCACGACGCCCAGTTTGCCGATGTTGAGATCGGCCAGTTGCAGGGCATCCACATACACGCGACGGATTTTGCCGCCGTATTCGAAGTGACGGATTTGCTCGGCATCCGCTTTGTTGAGCACCTGGCCTTCGAGCAGCTTCTGCACTTTCTCTTTACGCTCGCGTTTGAGGCGCGCCTGTTCTGCCGCTTCCTGCTCGGCACGCTTGCGCTCTACCGCTTCGATCTGCGCGCGAATGGCGTAAGCCTTGGCCAAGTCCATCTCCGCATCGCTAGGCGCGGGCTTCGGCTTGTGCGGCGGCTTGCCCTTGAAAGAACGAGCAATCGGCTTTGAGGGAGGAAGTTGACGCTTCTCTTCCTTGAGTTGTTTGACGATGCCGCTCTTGAGGAGCTGATCTCGTAATGAATCGACCATGGTCTAATCCGGTATTGCCTGTGTCGCGTTTTTTTCAGTAGTGCGGCGGGGGTGGTTCGCTGTGCGGATCGGGTGCCTGGCCAATGCGCACCGTTGCCAATTCGCTGCGCAAATCACGCACGAGGCGTTCCAGCGTCGCGATGCGCAGCGACTGATCCGCATCCGCTGCCACCAGCGCCTGGACCGCATCATCGACAAAAGCGAGCCGGACTTCCAGCTCCGTGAGGCGTTGTTCGGTCGTAGTCATGATTACGCCGGCTGCGCCACGCTGCGTCCGCGCCCGATACCGTAATAGGCCAGGCCGGCCTCTTCCACCACCGCCGGTTCGTACATGTTGCGGCCGTCGAAAATGGCAGGATCCTTGAGCATGTTGCGGATACGGGCGAAATCCGGGCTACGAAAGGCCTTCCACTCCGTAACGATCGCCAAGGCATCGGCGCCATCCAGCGTCTGGTAGGCGTTATCGCACAGCACCAGATCGCTGCGTTCGCCGTAAAGCCGCTGTGCCTCCTCGCGGGCCTCCGGATCAAAGGCCCGCACCCTCGCACCGGCTTCCCACAGCGCTTCCATCAATCGGCGGCTGGACGCCTCGCGCATATCATCCGTATTGGGCTTGAACGCCAATCCCCACAAGGCGATGGTGCGGCCGCGCAGGGCTCCATCGAAATGATCCAGGATAAAATCGTAAAGCCTGGTTTTCTGGCTGTGATTGACCGCTTCAACCGCCTCGAGCAAACGCGCGTTGTAGCCCACTGTGCGGGCGGTGCGCTCCAGTGCCTGAACATCCTTGGGAAAACATGAGCCACCGTATCCGGCGCCCGGATAGATGAAGTGGTAGCCAATGCGCGGATCCGAACCAATCCCCTGGCGCACGAGCTCCACATCCGCACCGACGCGTTCGGCGATGTTGGCGATCTCGTTCATGAAGCTGATCTTTGTCGCCAGCATGGCGTTCGCCGCGTATTTGGTCAGTTCGGCGGACCGCACGTCCATGACCACGGTACGATCGTGACTGCGATTGAACGGCGCATAGAGCTTGCGCAGCAAACCGATCGCCCGCGCACTTGAAGTACCGATGACGATGCGATCGGGACGCAGACAATCTTCGACCGCGTCACCCTCTTTCAGGAATTCGGGATTGGACGCGACATCGACATCGATTTCGACACCGCGCGCTTTCAATTCGTCGCAAACCGCCTTATGCACACGATCGGCAGTGCCGACAGGCACGGTGGATTTATTGACGATAACCGCATAACGATCCAAATGCTGCCCGATCGACCTCGCCACGCTCAGCACGTATTGCAGGTCGGCGCTGCCGTCTTCGTCCGGCGGCGTACCCACAGCAATGAAGATGATTTGCGCATGCGCGACGGCAACGGCGGCATCGGTGGTGAATTCGAGTTGCCCATTGGCGTGATTGCGTCGAACGATCGGCTCAAGGCCCGGCTCGAAGATGGGTATCTCACCACGACGCAGGCGGGCCACTTTGCTTTCATCGATATCTACACAAACGACATGGTTACCCATCTCAGCCAGGCAGGCTCCGGTGACCAGACCCACATAGCCGGTACCAAATATGGTGACTTTCATCGTATGGGATCAACGCCTTGTTGGGGGGCGAGGATTCTAACAGCCCCAAAAGAAACGCCTATGTCAACGACACAGGCGTCTGCTTGAACCAATGCAAAACGAACGGGGCGCGTTTATCGCGCCCCGTTCGTGAGAACTGCGTGCAGTGCCGAGATTACCGGCCGCCGCCCTCACCCTCGCCGCCGCCAGGAGCGCCGCGCTCGCCACCACCAGCACCCGCCGGCGTGGGACCGGTCTTGACCAGCGTCACGTCAAAGATCAGCGCCTGGTTCGGCGGGAAGCCATTTTGCGGCTGCTCACCGTAAGCCAGCTTGGCCGGGATGAAGAGCTTGTAATGACCACCCACTTGCATCAGCTGCAAGCCCTCGCGAAACCCCGGGATCACGCCTGACAGCGGGATCGAGGTCGGGCCACCGCCGGGATGATCGGCCGAGGCGTCGAACTTCTCACCGCTCACGAAGGTGCCGGTGTAGTTGATTTGTACGGTGTCATCCGGACCCGGGCGTGCGCCGGTGCCCTGCGAAATCACCTGATACTCCAGGCCCGAAGCCGTGGTCTTCACGCCAGGCTGGCTCTTGTTCTTGGCCAGGAAGGCATCGCTTTCGCTCTTGTTCTTGGTGGAAGCGGCTTCGTACTGAGCCTTAGCCTTGGCCTGCACGCTAGCGATGAAAGCCTTCCAGGTAGCCTCTGCATCGGCATCGTTCATGTTCGGCTTGACGCCGGACAGAGCGTCCTGCACAGCCTTGCCTACCACAGCGGGATCTACCGATTCACGCATAGCCGGCGGCAATTGTCCGGCCATCTGATAACCAAGAATGTAGCTGGCCTTGGCCTTGTCTACGGGGGCAGCCGTAGCGGTGGACTTGGATGTCTGGGCCTGCACGCCAGCGGTCGTGCCCAGCACAACGGCCAGCGCGACCGCCGTTAGCGTGGGTCGCAGAAAATGCTTCATTAGGAACTCCCTAGTCATGGATATGCCGGCGTGCCGCACCGGACCTCCCCCCAAATGGAGGCTGGTCACGCATTGTGCTGTGTCCAGTCCGGTCTTGGCAACGACGATCCGGCATTGACCGACGAGGTCGGGAAAAGTTCAAGGATGCAACCGTGCGCAGCACCTCATTCAGCCTGATTCATTAGGTGGAGATGCAGGCTTTTCCAAGGTGTCCCGCAGCGCCGCCTGCAACCTTGCATGGACCTTAACAAGGCCGCGCCAGAGGATCACGGCGAGTATCACGCACACCGCGACAAGCGATAAAACGACACCACGCGGCGGCAAAATCGCCGAACCGAGTACGCCGACCAGCAACGCCAATACCAGCAACGTGGCCAGTGGAATCAATTTCGCAAGAACCTGCCGGATCGCTTGCGTGTAAGAACCCGCAAAACGCTCGCGTATCCCCAGTTCCGCAAGCAGCATTCCCAAGGCTTCCGCCTTGCGGTACACCGCAATCAACAAGGGCAGCGATAAAAACAGCGCACATGCCCAGATCACGGAGTGACGCATGTTGCGACCCATCCCCCAGTGCTCGAACCACGCCGCATGATGTGCGTTGATATACGCACCGATCACGAACAGCGTAACCACGAGCGCAATATTGATGGCGATGTGCCAAAGCAATCGACGGAACATCCGTGCCAGTACGGCGTTTTCATCCACGGGCCGCAAATTCTCCAGCCAACCGCTATAGCTGCTGATCAACAAGCGCAGCGGCCTGGGTATAACACGCTGCCCCGTTTGCGCCAGTACATCCGCACTGCGAAGCAGATATGGCGAGATCACCATGCATATCAGCGCAGCCGCCACCGCGATGGGATAGATGAATGTGCTCACCGCCCCGAGCGTGAGGCCGAGTGCGGCAATCACGAACGAAAACTCACCGATCTGCGCCATGCACAAGCCAGTGCGCAAAGAAGTACGTAGATCGTGCCCGATGAAGAACACGCCAGCACTGCAGATCACGCTCTTGCCAATCATCACCGTCAACGCGATCCACAAAGCAGGCAGCGCGTAGTGAATGAGTTGACTGGGATCGATCTTCAAACCGATCGCCACGAAAAAGAGCGCCGCGAACATATCGCGCAACGGTTCTACCAGGTGCACCACGCGCGGTGCACTGTGGGCCTCGGCGACCACCGCACCGGCCAAAAAAGCACCTAGCGCCACGCTGAAACCCAACCAGGCGGCGAGCAAACTGGTGCCAAAACAGATGGCGAGCACACTCACGAGCAAGGTTTCGTTGCGATCAAACTGTGCGACGTAGTCCACCAGCCTCGGCAACAGCAGTAGCCCTACGATCATGCCAGCGACGACGAACAGTCCAAGATGCCCCACGACACTGATTGCCACGCCCGTCTCCACCGTCCCGCTGATCGCAATGGCGGTAAGCAACGTAAGAAGCACAATGGTGAGCATGTCTTCGGCCACCAGCATGCCCACAACCAGCCGTGCGAACGGCCAATGACGCAGGCCGCTTTCCGTCAACGCCCGCGTGGCCACCATGGTCGAAGACAACGCCATGATGGCGCCCAGGAACAATGCATTTCGGCTTCCCCACCCGAACACGAGGCCCAGCTGATAGCCGACCCACAGCATGAATCCCACTTCGATCACGGTGATCAACAACAATGCGCCGCCCACTTGGCGCAACTTGCGCACACTGAATTCGAGCCCCAGCGTGAACATCAAGAGCACCACGCCAAGGTTGGAGATATCGGCAATTGCACGGGGATCGTCCACCAGCACGCCAGGCGTGTGCGGACCAATCACCATACCCGCCAAGATGTAGCCCGGGAGCACAGGCAACCGCAGTCGCTGGAAGAGTATGGTCGTGGCGCCGGCCACAAGCATCACTAGCGCCAGGTCGCGAATAAGGCCGATGTCGTGCATGCTGCTCTCTACATTCTTTTCGATCACAGCTTAAACCGAAGCAACAAACACGCGACGCTTCGAAACGGACAAGGCAGCATTCGCAGGCCGTGAATTTTTTTGAAAAAAAGCTTGACGGAAATCCGGACCCACCCTATTCTTTCTGGCTTCCAGCGGCGGGGCCATAGCTCAGCTGGGAGAGCGCTTGCATGGCATGCAAGAGGTCGCCGGTTCGATCCCGGCTGGCTCCACCAACACATACGTCCCCATCGTCTAGAGGCCTAGGACATCACCCTTTCACGGTGGCGACCGGGGTTCGAATCCCCGTGGGGACGCCACTCCAACCGGTCACGGCAGGAGTGGAAATGGACTTGAGTGTTGGCGTGGTGCTGGAATGTACAACGTGGAGCGGTAGTTCAGTCGGTTAGAATGCTGGCCTGTCACGCCGGAGGTCGCGGGTTCGAGTCCCGTCCGCTCCGCCATTTGTTTGACCAAGAAGCTCGCTCCCGGCGGGCTTTTTTGTTGCCTGAATGCAGGCACCAGCGTTACTTCGGCACGTGTTCCAGCGTGCCAGCCGAGTGCCCCTGCTCGGCCAGATATTCCAGCCAGCGGGTGAGAAAGCTGTTCATCTGCAAACGATGCTGGAATACCGTATGAGCAGGCGAAAACGGCCCCAGAACCTGCCACAAATGGCGCCCAGGATGGCAATGCAAGGCTTCAGCCACGTGCGCGTCGTTGTACATGCGCAGTTGCGCCGATGGCGCACGCCGCCCGGTCTGCGCATCGACGAATCCATAGGTCAATTCGAGCTCAAGCGTGTAGGGGTGGCGCTCCTGCAGCACCAGGTGCACCGGAAGGCCATCGTCGATATCGGACACGTAATCGCCCACTTGCAATCCTTGCGGTGCGAACAGGCGCGTCAGCCGGTGATAATTTTCGGCATAAAGCCCCATCAGGAACTCAAAACGTCCTGGCAGCAAGGCGGTGCGGCGGTCGAGTACGGCACTCATAAGGTTGCGACAATCTCCTCGGCTGGCTTCACTCTACATGGAAGGGTTTGGCCACCCTTTCAATACATGGTTTTTTCGATGCCGAATTGATCAAGGATTTTGCTCGCAATCTCCTCGATCGAAACGTGCGTGGTATTGAGGAAAGGGATACCGGCCTGACGCATCAGTCGCTCAGCCTGCTCCAACTCCCACCGGCATTGCTTGAGCGATGCGTAGCGGCTGCCCGGGCGCCGTTCCTCTCGAATCTGCGCCAGGCGCTGGGCTTCGATGGTCAGACCGAACAGGCGGTGCTTGTTGGTACGCAGGCGAGCCGGGAGCTCTAGCTTGTCCAGATCCTCCTCGGTCAGAGGGTAATTGGCGGCGCAGACGCCGTAATGCAAGGCCATATACAAACAGGTCGGGGTTTTACCCGAGCGAGATACGCCCACCAGGATCAGATCCGCCTGGGCGTAGTCCACCGCCATGCCGTCGTCATGACTCAGGGCATAGTTGGTGGCGTTGATGCGCGCCTCGTATTTGGCGAAATCCACCAGGCCATGCGAGCGATTTACCGCACCGGAATGGCGCGTGCCCAGCTCGTCCTCAAGGGGACCGATGAAAGGCGCGAACACGTCCAGCATCAACGCGCCGCTGGTGGCTACGATCTCGCACAGCGCCGGATCGGCCATGGTGTTGACCACGATCGGCCGATGCCCACTCTGCGCATACCGCGTCTTGATGCGCAGCGCGGCATTCTCGGCCTTGTGCGCATCGTCGATGAAGGGCAAGCGGTGCTTTTCGAACTGCACCCCCTCGAACTGCGCAAGAATGCTGTTTCCGATTGTCTCGGCCGTAATACCAGTGGAATCGGAGATGAAAAAGACCGAACGCTGCATACGTTTTTCAAAGCCTCTTCGGAACCTTGCCCTGCACCATAACCCAAGCACGAAGTCCTGTCTTTGCTTGACTTTCAACTGACTGGTATGCAGTTGGCGCGCAGCGCGAAGGCAATGGTCTTCTTGTGCCCCGCACCACCGGCAGCGGACAATACCAATTCTTATGTGGCCGCTTTTGGGGTCACTCCACGACCGCCTTCCCCCTTAGAGCTCTCAAGGAGACTCCTTTGAACGACCTGGTGCTTTGGCTCGACCAACTGCGCATGACCGACCTTGGCAAAGTCGGCGGCAAGAATGCGTCGCTCGGCGAGATGATCGGCAACCTGGCCCAGCTTGGGGTCTCCGTGCCCGGCGGCTTTGCAACTACCGCCGACGCTTTCCAACAGTATTTGGAAAAAAGTGGCCTTTCCAAACGCATTGCCGAAAGGCTTGCCACGCTGGATGTGGACGATGTGGATGCACTGGTCGCCGGCGGCAAGGAAATCCGCGGCTGGATTGTCGACACCGCGCTGCCCGCCGATCTGGAAAAAGCGATCCGCGATGCCTATGCCAAGCTCTGCAAGGACGCAGGCGCCGACACCATCGCCGTGGCCGTACGCTCCTCCGCCACCGCGGAAGATCTACCCGACGCCTCCTTCGCCGGCCAGCAGGAAACCTTCCTCAACGTGGTCGGCATCGATGATGTGCTGCACAAGGTGAAGGAAGTCTTCGCATCGCTGTACAACGATCGCGCGATCGCCTATCGCGTCCATCAGGGTTTCAAGCACGAAGACGTGTTCCTCTCTGCCGGCGTGCAATTGATGGTGCGTTCGGATGTGGGCGCATCCGGCGTGTTGTTTACGCTCGACACCGAATCGGGTTTTCGCGATGTGGTGTTCGTCACTGGTAGCTACGGTCTGGGCGAAATGGTGGTGCAAGGCGCCGTCAATCCGGATGAGTTCTACGTATTCAAGCCCACCTTGAAGGCCGGCAAACCTGCCGTGCTGCGCAGAAGCCTCGGAGCGAAGCAGCAGCGCATGGTGTACTCGGACAAAGCCGGTGAACGTGTCCGCATCGAAGAAACGCCGGTGGCCGATCGCCATCGTTTCTGCATCACCGATGAGGACGTGCAGGAGCTGGCCAAACAGGCGCTGGTGATCGAGCAGCACTACAAGCGACCGATGGATATCGAATGGGCGAAGGACGGCAACACCGGCAAGCTGTACATCGTGCAGGCGCGCCCGGAAACGGTGAAGTCGCGTGCACACGCCATGCAGTTGGAGCGTTTCCATCTCAACGAAAAAGGCAAAGTGCTCGCCGAAGGGCGCGCCATCGGCCAGAAGATCGGCACTGGCAAGGCGCGCGTGATCCGCTCGCTTTCGGACATGAACAAAGTACAGCCTGGCGACGTGCTGGTCGCCGACATGACCGACCCCGACTGGGAACCGGTGATGAAACGCGCCTCGGCCATCGTCACCAATCGCGGTGGACGCACCTGCCACGCGGCGATCATCGCGCGCGAGCTCGGCGTGCCTGCGGTGGTTGGCACCGGCAATGCGCTGGAGGCCATTCCGGACGGGCACGAAGTCACCGTCTCCTGCGCCGAAGGCGATACCGGCGTGATCTATGACGGCAAGCTCAAGTTCGATCGCGTGACCGCCGACCTCGGCGCCATGCCCGAAGCCCCGCTCAAGATCATGATGAACGTGGCCAACCCGGAGCGCGCTTTCGATTTCGCCATGTTGCCCAATGCCGGCATCGGCCTTGCCCGCCTGGAAATGATCATCGCCAGCCACATCGGCGTGCACCCGAAGGCTTTGCTTGAGTATGGGCGGCAGGATGCGGAAACGAAGGCGAGGATCAATGTGCGCATCGCCGGCTATAAAGATCCGGTGAGCTTCTACGTCGACCGCCTCGGCGAAGGCATTGCTACCATCGCCGCGTCGGTCTATCCGAAGCCGGTGATCGTGCGCCTGTCGGATTTCAAATCCAACGAGTACGCCAATCTGCTCGGCGGTCAGCGCTACGAGCCGCATGAGGAAAACCCGATGATCGGCTATCGCGGCGCGAGCCGTTATGTCGACGCGGGTTTCGCCGAATCGTTCGGCCTGGAATGCAAAGCAGTCAAGTATGTGCGCGAAGTGATGGGGCTCACCAATGTGTGGGTGATGATTCCGTTCGTGCGCACGCTCGATGAAGGTCGCAAAGTCATCGACGTGCTGACCAAGAATGGTCTCACGCAAGGCGAGCACGATCTGAAGGTGATCATGATGTGCGAGCTGCCGTCGAACGCGCTGCTTGCCGACGAGTTCCTCGACATCTTCGACGGTTTCTCGATTGGTTCGAACGACCTCACTCAACTCACGCTTGGTCTGGACCGCGATTCCAGCGTGGTCGCGCATTTGTTCGACGAGCGCGACCCCGCGGTGAAAAAACTGCTGTCGATGGCGATCAAAACCGCACGCGCACGCGGCAAGTACGTGGGTATCTGCGGTCAAGGGCCGTCCGATCATCCGGATCTGGCCGAATGGCTGATGGATCAAGGCATTGAGTCGGTGTCGCTCAATCCGGATACGGTAGTCGATACCTGGCTACGGCTTGCGAAGAAAAAAGCAGGTTGATCCGACGACGGGGCGATGGCGACATCGCCCCTTTTTTTGTCGGGCAGGAAACTCGCCGGCGTTCGGAGTTGTCCAGGAACGGATCCACCCAATCAAGGAGATGGTATGCGCCGCCTGCTGGCCTTTCTTTCGCAGAACAAAGGCACCTTTGCCTTCCTGCTGGGTATGTTGGTGTTTCGCAGTGCGCTTGCTGACTGGAACGTGGTGCCTACCGGGTCCATGCAACCTACCATCCAGATTGGCGACCGCATCGTGGTGAACAAGACCGCCTACGACATCCACCTGCCATTCACCGATCGATCGCTTGTGCATCTGGCCGACCCCAAGCGCGGGGACATTGTGGTGCTGGACTCCCATGCCGCCCACGAGCGGCTGGTGAAGCGGGTGATCGGCCTCCCGGGCGACGAAGTGGCCATGCGCGACAACGTGCTCTTCATCGACGGCCGCGCCGCGACCTATGCGCCAGCTACCGTCACCGGCATTGCCCAGGACCTGCGCGACCCGGCCCGTTACGAGGTCGAACAATGGGGCCCCATGCGTCACCTGATCCGACTCTCGCTTTATCGGCCCAGCGATGCGCGCAACTTCGGCCCGGTCACCATCCCCGCCGGCCAGTACCTGCTGCTCGGCGATAACCGGGACGACAGTTACGACTCGCGCTATCTCGGGTTCTTCCCGCGCAGCGAGATCGTCGGACGTTCGCGCTACGTGGCGCTGTCGCTGAACCCGGACCACGACTACCTGCCCCGTATGCAACGGTTTGCGGCCAGACTCGACAATCCTCAGGCCGCCCCACCCACTATCCAGAAGGATTAACCCTGCTTCGAGTTGTCACAGGAGCGTCCAGCACGTATCATGCTCGGCTCGCGCGACCCGCGCACCCCTTCGGAGAGGTGGCAGAGTGGTCGAATGTACCTGACTCGAAATCAGGCGTACGTGTAAGCGTACCGTGGGTTCGAATCCCACCCTCTCCGCCAATGAAGTAATCTAAGTCATTGATTTTTAGTGACTTTAATATAAACAACAACGGCTGGTATGCCATCAGGTATGCCAGCCGTTGTTGTTTATGGTTCCAGCAAATTGTGCTTCGTTGAACAGAACAATTACTTTGCCTTCGCGGCATACATACAAAGAGCGCGCCTTCTTGGGGCGCGCTCTTTACTTTTCTCTATGCAGCAACCTATTTGCGCATGACGGCTGATCGGTGAGTTGGTTGGAGGCCATATATCAGCTCCGGCTTCAGCTACCCGAATCCGGAACCGCGGTCTTTTGGGTAATGCGGATAATCACGAACTCGGCCGGATAGACGGGCGCCAGGCCGATATCGATGTAAAGCTGGCCCAGCGCGCGCGTTTGCGGCGGGTTGTTCGACGCATCGCAGGTGATGAAAAACGCCTCCTGCGCGGCGGCTCCCAATAGCGCCCCCTGACCCCATAAGACAGTGAGAAAGGCATCGATATCACGCGTTACTGCGGCCCATAGCGTTTGGTCGTTGGGTTCGAACGCCACCCATTGCAGGCCGTTTTTGAGGCTCTGCTCCACGAAGATAAAAAGCCGCCGCACACTGAGGTAAGTCCATTGCCTGTGTTGGGACACTGTGCGTGCGCCGTAAATCACGTTGCCGTAATTGATCAGATTGCGTAGCGCGTTGATGCCGTTTGGATTGAGCGTCTCCTGATCGCTGTCAGTAAGCTGTGCGAACAGGGCCGTAACCGTTCGCATGGCACCGTCGGTGACGCCGGCGGGCGATTTCCATACACCCATGCTGGTATCCGTGCTGGCATAGCGCCCGAGCACCGGGCCGGAGGGTGGAATGGGTACGTTACTGTTGCTGAGCGGATTGAAGATCCATGCCCACGGGTAATACAGCGCGCCGTAACTGGAGTTGATCGCCCGACCCGATTGCGACGAATTCGGTGCCGGCGTACCGTTCTTGAAAGACAACACGCCTGACATATTCAGCCCGAAAGGCGGATCGATCACGTAGAACAGGCTTTCTAGATCCTGACATGTGCTCAACCCCTGGTTCGCGAGCTGACTCTGTGTGATGGTATCGGCGGCACCGCTATCGTCGGTGACGCCCACAGTGTCGGGCATCGCCAGCAGGCTCAATTCCTGCACCGTCGCGAGCGTATCGAGCGCACCTTGGAAATCCCAGGTTGGATTCCGGCCATTGTTGAAGGGAAGCGGCGTGGGTGTGTTGACCGGACGCATGGTGTCGGTTGTCGGTACGCGGATGAACATCGAGTGCGTATTGATACGCGTCTGGAATGAAGCATCGGGCACGGTAAAGCCGTTGTATGCCTCCAGCACGTAATAACTGCTGTTGTTGATGGACGTTTTCGAAAGGGCGTTCTGCTTCACGTAGGCAATCAGCAGCAACGTGGCTTGGTCTGTCGGCGCCTGGGTCGGATTGATGACCGAATCGGCCACGACCACCAGTAGATTGAAGATGGGTGTCTGATCCGAGCTGCCGCCGCCCGTCGCTTTGCCGGGGCTGCCGTGGGTGATACACACCTGCAAACTGTTGCCCCATATCCCTACGCTGGCGGCTTTGAGCGTAATGTTGCCGATGGACGCGGTGGCGACTGCGCCCTGACCGGAGTCGGTGGTGCGCACGATGTAGCAATGGGTGCCGCCTTCCTGGAAAAACTCGTACACCGCCCAAGACATGAAGCCATACCAGGTCAGGTTGCCGAATTGGCGCGTATAAGCATTCCAGCTCGTGACCAGCGCAGGTGTTTTGTACGGTCCGCTTTCCGCGGTGCCGATAAAGGCCGCCACCGATGTCGAGGCGCCTTGAATGCTACGAGCGTTAGGAATTTCCCGGATATAGATGCCCGGATGCTGATAATTGGCCACGATCCTGTTCCTCGTTATAGGCGCTGGCTGGAATATCAACGCGCAGCGTGCGCCCTGGCTTTACGGAAATCGCCTGCTGCCCACAGTGTCATCGGGCAGATCGACGCCTAGCATGACCTCGGTTGGATCAGCGAGTCGTCCCCGCAGCACCAGCGTGTAATTGCGCCATCTTCGCTGCACGGTTGGGCATGTCGCGTCCGTCCGCCAGCCGAGAATAGTCGACGCTGGCGGTTGCTCTGCCGCAAATGCCACGCAACCGGCCACCTGATAGCGCGACATACCGCGGACAGACGTACTGCCGCCCCCCGGAGCCAGCACACGATGAAAAGAGGCTTTCATAGGCATCAACCATCCAGCGGGCGTGTATTGACCAAGGTTATGTCGACGGGTCACGCACCGCTAACGAGCCCAATGTAATTGAGCCCTGGCATCAACACGCCACTGCTGGATACACCCAGCACAACGTAAGAAGCCGCTACCAAACTGCTCATCGTCAGGCTCACCTCTACAGGGCCACTGTTGATAAAGGTGGTCCATAGGAAGGTTTCCACGCCCTCATCAACCTTGCCACTGGCAATGTTGAGATAAAACGACATGGACGAAACGCTCATGTTGTTCAATGGCGGCATAGGGTTGTCAGCCAAAGCAGAAAGCTGCGCCTTCTGCTGATCGGAGATGATGAAACGGTTCTGGTCGGCGATGTCGATTTGCACGACCTGGTTGCTGACGTCTTGCTGGAACCGGAACTGAAAGGCAATCTCGTACTGCGGCGCACTCGCCATGACCGTCCTCCGTGCCGGCGACGCCGGCAGTGTCTATCCGTGAACATTCGTGGCCGACCGGAGTCGTACCGAAAAGCATGCTTCCCCACATAGAGGCCAGAAGCATACTCCGGTCGATGCGTACCGTAGGCCTGGATGACTGCAATTAACCGTTGGAGCACCAACCAGGCTGCAAAGGAAAAAGACTATGCAGCGAACTTATCTTGCTGGATCTGGCAACGTTCCAGAAGCTCGCGTATCGAGCAATGTCCAGTTACTGCATGCCTGCGTTCGGTTGCGCGCCATTCCCCATAAATAGCTGAATAAACTATCTTTTGGTCGCTTCCCTCCTGCACGCCGCGGCTGATCTTCAGGCACGAATGTTGACACAAAACTTTTGCGTCACGTGCCCATATCCGGCATGCTGCGCCCATCCACCCGGCGGCTGCCCATGATCGAATTCGGACACGGAACCCACGTTGGCTTGCGCCGAACGCGCAACGAAGACACCTATTATGCCGACGCCACACTTGGCCTGTTTCTCGTGGCCGATGGCATGGGTGGACATCAGCATGGCGAAGTGGCATCGGCGCTGGCGCGCGATACGATCGTGGCGTCCGTCCGCAGCGGAAAAACACTGGCCGAGGCGATCCATGATGCCGCCGCGCGCCTGTTGGAACACGCGCAACGCTTCGACGATGCACTGCCGATGGGCACGACCATCGCAGCCATACGTATTTCAGAGCAGGATTATGAAGTGGCGTGGGTGGGTGACAGCCGCATTTATCTCTTGAAGAACGACCTGCGCCAGATCAGCCACGACCATTCGCTGGTGCGGCAGTTGGTCGAGTCCGGGGTGATCGATGAAGCGCAAGCCAAACGCCATCCCCAACGCAATATTCTTACGCAGGCGTTAGGTATCACCGCGCTCGATCAATTGCATATCAGCCTGGCAAAAGGCCGACTTGAGCCGAGCATGAGCTTCCTGCTGTGCAGCGATGGACTGACGGAAGAAGTGAACGACAGCGCTATCGCACAGATCATCCGCCGCCACGATCTGGCCACACAGGAGTGTCTTGATCACTTGCTGCTCGCCGCGCTCGATGGCGGCGGCAGCGATAACATCACGGCGATACTGGCGCGCATCCATTAAGCGCCATCACGCTTCCAGCTCCTGTTTGCGCCATACCGATTGACCGCCTGCACTCTTATCGAGCGCATCCAGACGCTGCAGATGCGCGCCGATTTCCGCTTCGTCAGCACGCAGCACGCGCGGACGACGTGCCAGCACAACAGGTGCAATGACCGCGCGTGCACCTGTTTCGGCGCCGCTATCTAAGCCCAGGTCCAGCACGACCTGGCCTGAGGTCATGGCGAGATAGACGTCCGCCAGTAACTGTGCGTCGATCAGGCCGCCATGGAGATCACGCGCTGAGTTGTCGACGCCCAAACGTTTGCATAGCGCGTCCAGGCTGTTGCGCTGGCCCGGATAGCGTTCGCGCGCCATGGCGAGCGTATCGAGCACATTGCAGCGATCGCGAAGACAGCCATAGTGCGCACCCACGCGAGCGAGTTCGGCATCAATGAAGCCCACGTCGAACGCGGCGTTGTGAATGATCAGCTCGGCGCCGTCGACGAAAGCAAGAAATTCGTCGACGATCTCAGGGAAGCGCGGTTTGTCGAACAAGAACTCGTCGGCGATACCCGTCACTTCGCGCGCACCTTCATCAATCGCGCGTTCGGGGTTTAGGTACGTCTGGTAGTGACGCCCGGTAAGCCGGCGCTCGACCAACTCGACGCACGCGATTTCAATAAGGCGATGCCCCTGACGCACTTCGAGGCCGGTGGTTTCCGTATCGAGAACGATTTGTCTCATGTCGATGCCCGAAATTGTTCTGCTTGCTGTCGTGCAGCCTGGTCCACGCGTTCGTTTTCCTCATGCCCGGTGTGGCCACGCACCCATTTCCAGCGCACCTGATGCTGCGATGTTGCCGCTGCCAGGCGTTCCCAGAGATCTTGGTTCTTCACCGGCTTCTTGTCAGCCGTGCGCCACCCGTTTTTGATCCAACGAGGCACCCATTCTTCGATGCCTTGCATCACATAGCGCGAATCAGTGGTCACGGTAACACTGCAAGAACGTTTCAATGCTTCGAGTGCTTCGATCGCGGCGAGCAGCTCCATGCGATTGTTGGTGGTCTGCGCTTCGCCTCCGCTCAACAGGCGTTCCGTACCTTTGGCTCTCAACAAAGCCGCCCACCCTCCCGGGCCAGGATTGCCGAGGCACGCGCCATCGGTAAACGCTTCCACTTCCGACACTCGTCGTGCTCCATGTTGCTTGATGATGGTTGTAGTGATTGATTTCAGCTCACCGAGCTGCGCCGCGCACCGGGCGCGAGGCCGGCTCGCACCGGCGTAGTCACGGGCTTGGGTCGCAATCGCGTCGGCATGCTGGCAGGGCCTTTCTTTCGCGCGACCAGCACATAGCCACCACCCAGCCAGCCATGCGCGCTACCTGCAGCCATCGAGGAAAGCGGCAGGACCTGCCCCACCCGCTGCACGCGTTCCACTTGCACTTCGGCGCGGCGCAAACGTGCCGCGAGCTGAATCGGCGACCGTGCATGCGCAGCGCTTCCGCGCGTTCGCCACAGCCACCAAGGTGTCCATCCGCTTAACGGGCTCACCCCTGTCAATACCAGCATGCCGCCTGGCGCCAGCACGCGAACGATCTCGTCTAACGATAGCGGCGCCAGTTCCAGTGCATGGCGCAGCAAGATCAAGTCAAAACTTTGATCCAGGAACGGCAGCGGCTCCTGGGCATTCGCACGTACATCGCCTTGAAACCGCCCCTGAGACAGATGCAGGGTCACCCACTGCCCCAAGTAGGGCGGATTGGGGGGGGCATCGTGAGGCGCAGCGGAAAGCAGCAAGGCCCGCGTGCCCGCACAGCGTCGTACGTCCGGCATATAGGCCATGGTTTCATCGGCCAGGAGATGACGCATGGGCGCACTTGCGTAGATGTCATGGGCGCGCTGGGGCATCTGCTGAAGGCCTGTATGAAGCATGTGGTCAGAGTTTAACGGCTGGCTTTACAAAGACGAACCGTGGCACAACGCGGATCGAACGATATTTCGATTAACACTTATCTAACGTCCTGCAGGCGCGCCGGGTTCTATAGTCCACCATCTCGCGCAAGCCAGGACGCCAGCGCCAGTCGATACGAAGGATGCGCAGATCCCTCTGAGTGTGCGTTACCGGCCCGGTGCCACGCATCATGGGCCACCGGTGAAGACATGTTTCCCTTCAGCTCAGGCCACGGATGGAAGAACGAACCCGCCCGGTTGCGCGGGCTCGGAGGAGATCAGCGCATCCGCAACTGAGCGGAGATCGCCTTGCACGTCGTACCGTTACCGGCGCTTGCCGACAATTACATCTGGCTGCTGCATGATGATGAGGGAAATGCCCTCGTCGTGGACCCCGGCGAAGCCACGCCGGTAGAAGCCGCCTTGCGCGCGCGCAAGTTGGCGCTGCGCGCAATCTTGCTGACCCATCATCACAACGACCACATCGGTGGAGCTGCCGCGCTGCGCG
This sequence comes from Dyella monticola, assembly GCF_003363155.1. GTDB lineage: Bacteria > Pseudomonadota > Gammaproteobacteria > Xanthomonadales > Rhodanobacteraceae > Dyella_B > Dyella_B monticola. The sequence goes on from NZ_QRBE01000008.1 coordinate 68,642, forward strand.
AAGTATACGACGTGCCCGTGTATGCGCCCGATGACGAGCGCATCGCCGTGGCGACTCATCGCGTCAAAGATGGCGACACGTTCGAGCTGCGCGATCCGTCCGCGCACTTTCAGGTCATGGCCGTGCCCGGTCATACGCTGAGTCATATTGTGTATGTTGGCGAAGGGGTACTGCTCTGCGGCGACACGCTTTTCAGTCTGGGCTGCGGTCGACTGTTCGAAGGCACACCTGCGCAGATGCTGTCATCGCTGCAACGCTTGGCTTCACTGCCTGGCAACACGCGCGTGTGCTGCGGTCATGAATACACTGCGGCTAACGGTCGCTTTGCACAGACGGTAGAACCCAACAACACCGCGCTCCAACATCGCATCGCGGAAGTCGCGAGATTGCGCGCAGCGCATCAGCCTAGCGTGCCAGTGACATTGTCCAGCGAACTGGCCTGCAATCCATTTCTGCGCGTGCACAGCGACGCGGTGATCCAATGGTGCCACCAGCACGGTGCCGCTAATGATCCGGTGGCGCGCTTCGCTGCGTTGCGCTCGGCCAAGGATGCATTCCAGGCATGAAGCCCACACGACACCTTTTACCCGTTGCACTCGCCGCGTTGCTGAGCGCGTGCGCAACGCCACCGGCCAAGTTGCCATCACCGCCGCCAGTGACGACGGCGGCACTGCCGTCTAGTCCGCCACCCGTCGTGACGGCACCTGCTCCGCAGGTGATTGCTCCAGCGGCCGCTGAAGAATCGTCAGCCAACGTCTGGGACAAATTGCGCGGCAGTTTTGCGATGTCCGATTGCGATGCCGACCCTCAAATTCTGATGTGGGCTCATCGCTACACACAAGATCCGCAGCGCTTCGAATCGGAGATGCGCGATGCGTTGCCGCAGGTGGTCTATGTGCAACAGGCCGCTGAAAAATATGACGTGGCGGGCGAATTCGTACTGCTGCCATGGGTGGAAAGCCAATTTCGACCTGTACCAGGCCATCGCAATCTACCGGCCGGTATGTGGCAACTGGTGCAGAGCACGGCGCGCGTGATGGGCCTGCACGTCGATCACGTCTACGACGGCCGCCTGGATACGTCTGCATCCACCGACGTGGTGATGCGCATGCTGCATGACTACTACAACCAGCTGCATGACTGGCGCCTGGTTGATTACGCTTTCAACCACGGCGAATTTGGTGTGCAGCGCTTGGTACAGCAACATGGCTTGCCGCCAGAGCAACCGGCGATTCCCAAACTGCCGGTGCCGCACATCACGCGCGAACATCTCACCAAGCTCTTGGCCATTTCCTGTGTAGTGCGTGATCCGGGGCGCTTCCACGTCGAGCTGCCGGTGCTTCCCGCAGACCAGCATCTGGAAGCGGTACAAATCCACCACAACATGCCGCTTTCCACCGCCGCCGATCACGCGGGCATGGAAACCGATACGCTCAAGCGTTTGAACCCTGCCCTGCAGGGGAATTTTCTAACGACCAGTACGCCCGGTTCGTTGCTCATGCCTCACCGCAATGCTGAGATGCTTCGCAGTGCCATGCAAATGGCTGATGAGCAGGACATGACAGCCAGCACCTCGGCCGATCCACCGTTGCCGGCCATGTATGCCGACAAGACCTCTTCTGACACGCCACAGGCCAGGACACACGTGGTAAAACCGGGAGAAAGCCTCTGGCAGATCGCCCATCATTATTCGATGAGCGTAAGTGCACTGGAGCACCTCAATCATCTGAACGGCAAAGCGCTAAAGCCTGGCCAGGTGCTCAAGATCGATCCACCGGGCAAGCGCCACTGATAACGGCGGCAGGCCTTCAATTTCGAGCCACGTACGGCACGTTTGAGTGCGGTGTTCGCCACCTTATCAAGGCGCTCGCTGCAGCGAGTCATCCCGAATTTCCGCAGCATGCTCCATCGGCGTTGAAGCGTCTGCTCCCGGCAACAAAAAAGGCGGCCCGTTGAGCCGCCTTTTTTCAGCATCGTATGCCTTGCATTACATGCGGTCTTTGGCGATCTCGATCTTGGCCTTGCCCTTGAGCATATCGACGAAACCTTGCGTCTCCATACCGCCGTAGGCTTGCATCATCTGACGGTAAAGCTGCTCGCGGTCGTCAGCGCTCATCTTGGAAAGATCGGCTGCTTCTACCTTGTCGACGGCGACGATGGCATAGGAGCCCTTATCCAGTGCTACGTCGGCATAGCTAGCTTTGCCGCTGTCGGGGTGCGGCGTCTTGAACGCCTGGTCGAGCACCGGCGGTGGCACGCCTTGTTGCACGCGTTCCGCCTGCGTGACGGTTTGCACGTTGGCATGCTCAGCCTTGGCGAGGTCGCCCATGTCCTCGCCCTTGCTCAAGCGTTGCACCAGCACGTTTGCCTTCTGCTGTGCGGCCTCGGTGACGCGCTCGTCAAGAATTTTCTGCACGATCGCGTCATGCACTTCGACGATCGACTTGGGCGATGCCGAAACATGCTTGTTCATGCGCACGACGACCGAGTCGGTCTTGTCGAGGTTGACCAGCGAGGAATTATTGCCTGCCACCAGCACGTCGTTGGAGAACGCCGCAGCAACCACTTTGGGATTGGCGGCAATACCCTGCCCGCCTTCGTGCCCGAATAGAGGCGTTTCCTTGACCTGCAGATTCAACGCTTGCGCAGCCGGTTCCAGCGAACCCGGGTTCTGCGAGGTGAGGTCGGTCATCTTGCCCGCGGTATCGTTATAGAGGCGATCTCGGTCGGAAGTGGTCGCTTCCTTGAGCAACTGATCGCGCACTTCTGCGAACGGCTTGGTCTGGCCGCTGCGAACGTCGCGCAGGTAAATGATGTGATAGCCCTCGTCAGAGAGTACGGGCTTGGATATCTGTCCTTTCTGCATCGAGAACATGGCCGCGTCGAAGGCGGCATTCGTCACGCCTTTTTGCAGCCAGCCGAGGTCACCGCCCTGCAGCTTCGAACCTAAGTCGTCCGAATCTTGTTGCGCGAGTTTGGCAAAGTCGGCGGGAGTGGCTTCCGCTGCAATTTTGTCGGCTTTTTCCAGCGCCGCCTTCTGCTGCGCGGGCGTCGCATTCTTCGGCACGTTGATCAGGATGTGCGAAACCTCACGCTCCTCCGGCATGCCGAAGCGCGAAATTTCATCCTGGTAACGCTTCTTCAATTCGTCATCGGTGGGCTGCGTTTCCGCTTTCAGGTCAGCGCCATTCACCTCGATGTATTTCAGCGACACCTGTTCGGGATTCATGAAATCCGCCTGGTGTGCTTTGTAGTAGTCCTGCACCTGCGCATCGGTCACTTGGCTATCGGCCGGCGCCGGCTTCGGCAGCACGAAGTAGCGGATGTCACGACGCTGCAGTTTGATGTCCAGGTAACGATCGACATCCGCCGGCGTGACAATGGTGCTGCCGCTGATGGCATCCGGCAGCAAGCTGCCTTCCAGCGACGTGCGCACGCTGCTCTGGTACATATCTGGCGTCATGCCCGCGGAGGCCAGTTGCGCGCGATACATGTCGGCATTGAACTTACCGTCCACCTGGAATGCCGGCATCCCGGCAATGGTGTCGCGCAACGATTGGTCCGATACGCGCATGCCAAGGTCGTCATTGGCTTGCAGCAGCAATTGCTGGCCGATCAGCTCGTCCAGAATCTGCTGCTTGAATTCAGGCTTGTCGAACACGCTTGCATCGAACTGATCGCCCAGCTGCTGACGCTGCTGTTGGCGAATGCGATTGATGGTGTCCTGAAACTGCTGCTGGCTGACTTCGCGCTTGCCGACCTTTGCAACAAAGTCTTCGACATGCGAACTGAAATAGCCTTCTATGCCGAAGAAGGACATGGCGAACACGGCAATAGCAAGCACGATCCTGGCCGGCCATCCTTGCATCTTGTCACGTAGTGACTGCAGCATGAGTTCTTCCCGCGATGTATTGCGCGTTGCCGCGCGTGACCTAAACGACAAGGGCGCCACGGGGGCGCCCTTGCAAACCGTGGCGGAGCGGACGGGACTCGAACCCGCGACCTCCGGCGTGACAGGCCAGCATTCTAACCGACTGAACTACCGCTCCACGTTTCTGGTGGGTGCTGTAGGGATCGAACCTACGACCCTCGCCTTGTAAGGGCGACGCTCTACCGCTGAGCTAAGCACCCGCACCCTAACGGGCCGCTTAGTTTAGGGCGTCCTTCAGCGTCTTTCCAGCCTTGAAGGCCGGAACCTTGGACGCGGCGATCTTGATCTCCTCGTTCGTACGAGGGTTACGGCCGGTACGGGCAGCGCGGCTGCGCACGGTAAACGTACCGAAGCCGACGACCGAGACGTCGTCGCCGCTCTGCAGAGCCTTCTGCACGGTCTCGAAAAACGCTTCGAGCGCACGGCCCGCATCAGCCTTGGTGAGTTCGGCTTTTTCGGCGACGGCATTGATCAGATCGGTTTTATTCATTGAGTTGCTCCCTTAAACAGGTATTCGGCCCGCGGAAAGGTTGGGACTTAGACAACGCGGGGAAGGATCATCGATTGGTGCTGGGCGCTGCCACGCAGACCCGCATCGCTGTGCATTGGATGAGGTGTCAGGATGACGGTGAGCCTTTATACCAGCGCCCCCAGGGGTCCGCAATATAAGCATTACCAACGCATTGCGGGTGTTCAGCAGTGACGCTTCTTGTTCTTGCAGAACTATGCAAACATCGTCCGCCTGTGCTATGCCGCACTGCGAAACAGGCGGCACGCTGAACGTGCCGCCCGTCGCAAACTGCGGTTCTTGCCGATGGGGGTCAATGCGGACGCGCGGGGGTTTCGGTACCGTCGTCGTGTTGAGCCACCGGTTCGGCCGTGGTGCTTGTCGCCGTCGCGGACTCCGCCTTTTCCTTTGCCGGCAGCGGATGCAGCGGATGCTCCAGCGCTATATCGAGCACTTCGTCGATCCAACGCACTGGATGGATGTCCAATGAGCCGGTGATGTTCTGCGGAATATCGGCAAGATCTTTGCGGTTCTCGTCCGGAATGATCACCGTGGTGATGCCACCACGATGCGCCGCAAGCAACTTCTCCTTCAGGCCACCGATGGGCAACACCCGGCCGCGCAGCGTGATTTCGCCCGTCATCGCCACTTCGGAGCGCACCGGCACCTTGGTCAAGGCCGAGACCAGCGCGGTGCACATCGCAATACCTGCGCTCGGGCCATCCTTCGGGGTGGCCCCCTCCGGCACGTGAATGTGCAGGTCGTATTTCTCGTGGAAATCCGGATCGATACCGAGTTGGTTGGCGCGTGCGCGCACGACCGACAGTGCCGCCTGGATCGATTCCTTCATGACGTCGCCGAGCTGACCGGTAAGTATTTGGCGTCCCTTGCCCGGCACGATCGACGCTTCAATGCTGAGTAAATCGCCACCCACCTGCGTCCAGGCCAAGCCCGTCACCAGGCCGACTTCATTTTGCTGTTCCTTGCGGCCAAAATCGAAACGACGCACGCCCAGATACTGATCGAGGTTTTCGGAATCGACCTTGATCTTGCCTGGCGCACCCTTCGTTTTCTTTTTCTGTGCCTTTGATTCACCGCTGTCCTTGAGTTCGCCCAGCGTCAGCTGTTTGACCACCTTGCGGCAGATCTTGGAAATTTCACGCTCCAGATTACGCACACCCGATTCACGCGTGTAATAACGCACGATGTCACGCAAGGCCTCCTCGTCTACCGTCACTTCTTCAGATTTCAGGCCGTTGGCCTTGACCTGCTTGGGCAGCAGGTATTTCTGCGCGATGGCGAGTTTCTCGTCCTCGGTGTAACCCGGAATGCGGATAACTTCCATGCGATCAAGCAGCGGACCTGGAATATTGAGCGAGTTCGCAGTGGCTATCCACATCACTTCGGAAAGATCGAGATCCACTTCCAGATAATGATCGTTGAAGGTGTGATTCTGTTCCGGATCGAGCACTTCCAGCAGCGCCGATGACGGATCACCTCGGAAATCCATCGACATCTTGTCGATTTCGTCCAGCACGAACAGCGGATTCTTGCTGCCGACCTTGTTCATGTTCTGCACGATGCGGCCGGGCATCGAACCGATATAGGTGCGGCGATGGCCGCGGATTTCCGCCTCATCGCGCACGCCACCGAGGCTCATGCGAACAAACTTCCGGTTGGTTGCCTTGGCGATCGACTGGCCGAGCGACGTCTTGCCCACGCCGGGCGGACCGACCAGGCAGAGGATAGGACCCTTCATGCTACTGACACGCTGCTGCACCGCAAGGTACTCGAGGATGCGTTCCTTCACCTTTTCCAGGCCGAAGTGATCGGCATCGAGCACCTGCTGAGCCAGCGCGAGATCCTTGCGGACCTTGCTGCGCTTTTTCCATGGCACGCCGATCAGCCAGTCGAGGTAATTGCGCACCACGGTGGCTTCGGCCGACATCGGCGACATCTGACGCAGCTTGCCGAATTCCTGCCGCGCTTTGGCGAGCACTGGCTTGGGCATGCCGGAATCTTCAATTTTCTTCTGCAGCTCCTCGAGCTCGTTCGGTCCATCCTCGCCTTCGCCCAGTTCCTTCTGGATCGCCTTCATCTGCTCATTGAGGTAGTACTCGCGCTGGCTCTTTTCCATCTGCGACTTGACGCGGCCGCGAATGCGCTTTTCCACCTGCTGCAGATCGATTTCGCCATCGACGAGGCCGATGAGCAATTCGAGGCGCTGAGCGACGTCCGCCGTTTCCAACACTTTCTGCTTGTCGGCCATGCGAACGGACAGATGCGCAGCGATGGAATCGGCCAAGCGCGACGGGTCATCAATACCGGACAACGTTGCGAGCACTTCAGGCGGAAGTTTGCGGCTCTGTTTCACCAATTGCTCGAACAGCGACACCAGCGTGCGCGACACCACATCGAGCTCACGCTCTTTAAGGCTGTAGACGGGTTCGATGACGCGCGAACGTGCGGTGAGCATGCCTGCTTCGTCTTGGTAGTCGTCGATCGATACGCGCGACTGTCCCTCCACCAGCACCTTCACGGTGCCGTCAGGCAGTTTCAGCAATTGCAACACGCCCGCAAGCGTACCGATCTGATGAAGATCCTTGATTGCCGGATCGTCGATGTCCGGACTCTTTTGCGCCACCAACAGGATCTGCCTTTCACCTTCCATCGCGCGCTCAAGCGCACGCATGGATTTGTCGCGTCCCACAAACAGCGGAATCACCATATGCGGATACACGACCACGTCACGCAACGGAAGTACGGGCAGTACATCCAGAGTGGCACCGGAAGTGATAGGAGTTGCGGCACTTTTTGCCATCGCAGGATATCTCTCGCGAAAAAAGGGGGACACCTTCAAACGACCATCATGACCGTTCTTTCGGCATCAGCGGAACCGGCAATCACCGAATTTCACGCGGCACATCCTGTGCCGCCACGCTGACGACCCCGACACTGCGCCGAGGTTACTAAGTCGTCAAGTGGAGGCGATGCGGGATGCATACAAGTGCCGGCCGCATAACAAAAAAAACACGGCCCCGGCGAAGCTCGCCGGGGCCGTGACAGGTGATGCTTATGAATCAGGCGGCTGCGTCGCCGCTTTCACTACTGATGCGCGGTTGCTGCTGCAAGTTCCCACGATAGATGAGATACGGCTCGGCCTGGCCTTCAATGACAGCGTCATCCACCACAACCTTGCTGACATGCTCAAGCGAGGGCAGCTCGTACATGGTGTCGAGCAAGACCTGCTCGAGGATGGTGCGCAGACCGCGTGCACCCGTCTTGCGCTTAAGCGCCTTGCGCGCGATCGCCTGCAGCGCTTCCGGACGGAATTCCAGCTCGACGCCTTCCATCTCGAACAACTTGCGGAACTGCTTGGTCACTGCATTGCGCGGTTCGGTGAGAATCTTCACCAACGCCGCTTCATCCAGCTCATCCAGTGTGGCAACCACCGGCAGGCGGCCAACGAACTCAGGGATCAGGCCAAAACGCACCAGATCCGCCGGCTCGACTTCAGCCAACACCTTGCCAAGGTTTTCGGTACGTTCCTTCGAACGCACTTCGGCGGAGAAGCCGATGCCCGTGGTTTCTGAACGCTGCTGGATGACCTTTTCCAAGCCCGCGAATGCACCACCGCAGAGGAACAAGATGTTCTTGGTGTCGACTTGCAGAAATTCTTGCTGCGGATGCTTACGACCACCCTGCGGCGGCACCGATGCCAGCGTGCCTTCGATCAGCTTGAGCAGAGCCTGCTGCACGCCCTCGCCAGAAACATCGCGCGTGATCGACGGGTTTTCGCTCTTGCGTGAGATCTTGTCGATCTCGTCGATGTAGACGATGCCCGACTGCGCCTTTTCGACGTCGTAGTCGCACTTCTGCAACAGCTTCTGGATAATGTTCTCCACATCCTCGCCCACGTAACCGGCTTCGGTCAGCGTGGTCGCATCGGCGATGGTGAACGGCACGTTGAGCAGGCGCGCGAGCGTTTCGGCCAGCAGCGTCTTGCCCGAGCCGGTCGGGCCGATAAGCAGAATGTTGGACTTGCCCAGCTCGACGTCGTCGCTGCGCTGGCGCGACTCCATCCGCTTGTAATGGTTATAGACCGCGACGGCCAGCGCTTTCTTGGCGCGCGTCTGCCCGACCACGTACTGGTCGAGGGTCTCCATGATTTCTTTGGGCTTGGGCAACTGGCTACGCCCGGAGGCGGCCTTCTCTTCCAGCTCTTCGCGGATGATGTCGTTGCACAGCTCCACGCACTCGTCGCAGATGAACACGGACGGTCCCGCGATCAGCTTACGCACCTCATGCTGGCTCTTACCGCAGAAGGAGCAGTAAAGAATCTTGCCGCTGTCGTTGGAACGGCCTTGCCGCTCGTCGCTCATTCGTTTGATCCTGCTAGAAAAATCCCAGTTACGGGTCGAGAATAGCACAGGGTCCCGAATCCGCACCCGGACGCGAGACCCGTTTATGTCATGACAAATCGGCTGAAATCAGGCTGACTTGACCGTTTCAACGGCGCGACGGTCGAGAACGGCATCGATCAGGCCATATTCCTTGGCCTGTTCGGCGCTCATGAAGCGGTCGCGCTCCATGTCACGCTCGATCCGGTCCAAGGACTGGCCGGTATGATGAACGTAAATATCGTTCAGGCGGCGGCGCAGATAGAGGATTTCCTGGGCCTGGATCTCGATGTCGGTGGCCTGACCACGCGCCCCGCCCGAGGGTTGGTGGATCATGACGCGCGAATTGGGCAACGAATACCGCTTGCCCTTAGCACCGGCCATCAGCAGCAGCGACGCAGCGCTGCAGGCCTGCCCGACGCACATCGTGCTCACATCGGGCTTGATGAATTGCATGGTGTCGTAGATCGCCAAGCCCGCGGTGACGGCTCCGCCCGGGCTGTTGATGTACAGATGAATGTCCTTATCGGGGTTTTCCGACTCAAGGAACAGCATCTGCGCGACCAGCAAATTGGCAACCTGGTCGTTCACCTCGCCAACCAGAAAGATCACTCGTTCCTTCAACAGGCGCGAGTAAATGTCATACGAACGTTCGCCGCGAGCGGTTTGCTCGACGACGATCGGCACCAGGTTGAGGTTCTGGATCGGGTCCATGGCCATGGGGCGATTCTCCGGGTGGGGACTGAAGGCGATTCGTATGATCGGGTCAGACTAGCAGTTGGTTATGCGGCCTGCTAGGCGCACTTTCGACGTCACAAATGCAGCATGTGTGATGCTCGATTTGTGGCGGTGCGAGACGGTGCGAACGCACCCTCTCGACACCCGCGTACCCATCGGGCCTGATCGAATCGTCTCAGGCGCCGACCGGGCGCATTACTTCGTCGAAGCTCAGATTCTGAGTGGTGGTATTGGCGTGTTCGGCCACCCACTCAGCTACCTGATCTTCCATGACGCGGTTTTGCAGCCCCTGCATCAATTGGGGATCGCCGTTGTAGAGTTCAATGACCTTTTCAGGCTCTTCGTAGGTCGATGCGATCGCGGCGAGTTGCTCGGCCAAGCGCGTGCGATCCAGCTTGAGCTCCTTCTTGCGGGCGATTTCACCCATCAGCAGGCCGGCAATGACGCGTAGGCGAGCGGCCGGCATGGCCGCATCGATCAACTGCGGCGGCGGCTGCTGGCCTCGCGGCACATTGCCAGACGCCAGGTTGCGCGCCTCGGCCTGCACCATCAGGTTGGGCACATCCAGTTCGCCATGTGCCTGAGCGAGTTTCTCAGCCACCTGGGACTTCAAGCGGCCCATCAGCGCGGCCTTTAGCTCACGCTCCAGATTCGCACGCACTTCCTTACGGAAATGCTCCATGTCGCCGTCCTCGATACCGAATAGCTTGATGAATTCGGCGTCCACTTCAGGCAGCTTCGGCTCCTGCACCTTCACGATCGTGAAGTTGACCTTGGCGGTCTTGCCTGCAAGCTGTTCGTTGCGGAAATCCGAGGGAAATTCGATGTCGTTCTCGAACGACTCACCCGCCTTGCGACCGGTGAGCGCGCCATCCAGGGCCTTGAATAAAGTGCCGGAGCCCAGCACGCTGCCGGCGCGCTCCTGGCTTTCGGTCGGGAACCGGTAGTCCCCAGCCGTGGCGTCGTATTCGAACATCACGAAATCGCCTTCGGTGGAAGGACGCTCGACTTCCTCAAAGCTGCGACGCTGCTGGCGCAGGGTTTCGATCATCTTTTCGATGTCGGCATCGGCCACTTCGGCCACCGGACGGGCAACTTCCAGTGCGGAGACATCGATTTCAGGGAATTCCGGCATCACCTCGAAGGTGGCGGTGTAGGCGATTTCGCCATTTTCCGGCTGGCCGGTGGTATCGATGGAAGGGTTGGCGACGGGACGCAGGTTTTCTTTCTCGAACGCCTCGCGCAGGGTGCTGCCGATGAGGTCCGAAAGCACCTCGCCACGCACCTGCGCGCCAAAGCGCTGCTGGATCACGTTGGCGGGAACCTTGCCCGGGCGGAAGCCCTTCAACCGCACCGTGCGGCTCATCTCGGCGATGCGCGCGGTGACCTGCGACTCGAAGCGCTCGGCCGGGAATTTTACCGTGAGCTTGCGTTCGAGCTTGCCGACGTTTTCAACCGAAAACTGCATGACGTCTCCTGGAATTACCTGTAGTGGCGCCCCATGGCGCTGCGGCGGGCCTGGCCGCCCGCAAAATCAAACTCAAGGTCCGATGGTGCGAAAGAAGGGACTCGAACCCTTACGGGGTTACCCGCTGGAACCTAAATCCAGTGCGTCTACCAGTTCCGCCACTTTCGCATCGTTCGCCGGATTGCAAGCGACAGATTTTCCACGACTTTACAGCAGTTACGCTGGAATCGTCGAAAGGCTGCCGAGCAGTGACCCTAAGTCGATGATTACTTATGCCAAGCCAGCCATTTTACGGTTGCCGGGAGGGCCAGCACAAGCGCTGAAGACGTCGCTGCACGGCTATCCTGGCACAGCTGCGAGGGCAAAGAAAAAGGCACCTGGATGCTATCCAGGTGCCTGTTTTAGCTGGTGGGCCGTGTAGGGATCGAACCTACGACCAATTGATTAAGAGTCAACTGCTCTACCAGCTGAGCTAACGGCCCAGAACTATTTGAATTGGGGTGGACGATGGGACTCGAACCCACGACAACCGGAATCACAATCCGGTACTCTAACCAACTGAGCTACGCCCACCGTAACCTAAGCATCTGGCGCGCCCGACAGGAATCGAACCTGCAACCGTCGGCTTAGAAGGCCGATGCTCTATCCGGTTGAGCTACAGGCGCTTGACTAAAAGCAGAACACCTGCTGGTCGGGGCAGAGGGATTCGAACCCACGACATCCAGCTCCCAAAGCTGGCGCTCTACCAGGCTGAGCTATACCCCGTTCTTTTCGAAACCCGGTCAACTTTCGCGAACCTGAGCTTTGAAATCCTACGGGTGACACTCTGGCCCGTCAATCCGTATCGAACACGCCGGACTTCAATACTTTCCGGCTTGCAAGCGATGTTCTGCCTGCAATGCAACCACGACCTTTTAAGTCATGCCTGCGAAATATGGTGCGCCCGGAGAGATTCGAACTCCCGACCACCAAGTTCGTAGCCTGGTACTCTATCCAACTGAGCTACGGGCGCATGGATCAAAACGACTTCTAGCCCTGGCTGCCCGCTGCCACCGAAAGGTGCCCAAAGACGCCGAAGCAAGAAGCGGAATTATTCAGGTAGTCGGCACAGCCGTCAATACTCTTTGTGAATTTTTTTGAAAGAGGTGATGACAGCTTCGATAAACCGGCTGCGCGCACACCACACGTATTCACTGCATATCGAGCTTGAAATCGTCGGCATCCATCCACGCTGGAAAGCGTTCACGATGCTTGAGCAGCAGATCGGGATCGATCGATACCGTCACCACCTGCTCTTGCGGGCCGAGCTCCACCAGCGGCTCACCGACCGGATCGATGACGGCGCTATCGCCGGCATACGGCAACTCGTTGCCATCAATACCCACGCGATTGACGCCAATCACGTACGCAAGATTTTCGATCGCGCGCGCTCTCAATAGCGTGCGCCACGGCTGCCTGCGCGGCGCGGGCCAATTGGCGACGAACAATGCCAGGTCGTATTCCATACCACCGGCGGCCGATTCCATGCGCCGGTTGCGCAGCCATACCGGAAAGCGCAGGTCGTAACAAACCTGCGGCAGGACCCGCCAACCCTTCAGTTCAGTGATCAACCGCTCCGAACCGCCACCGTAGCGCGTGTGTTCGCCAGCCATGCGAAATAAGTGGCGCTTGTCGTATTGCGCATAGCTTCCATCGGGGCGCGCCCATATCAGCCGGTTATAAACCTTATCACCCTCACGAATGGCAACGCTGCCAGTGGTCACCGCATTCACTTCGCTTGCCAACGCCCGCATCCACGCGATGCCTTCACCATCCATGTCTTCTGCGCTGGCGCGCGTGTCGTTACTGAAGCCGGAGAGAAAGGTCTCTGGCAGCACGATGAGATCGCTCTGCCCTGCCACGCGTCGCACCAACGCACCGTAATATTCGCGATTGGCGGCCGCATCGTGCCAGCGTGTTGCGCCCTGCACGAGAGAAACGTTCAGAGTTTGCATAGACGTTCCGCCGCAGCGTCCATCGTGGCGTCGCTCTTGGCAAAACACAGCCGCACGAGGTGCGTACCGGGTGCTTTTTCATAAAACGGCGTCAACGGAATGGCGGCTACACCACCCTCTTTCACCAGCCACTCGCAAAAGGCGATGTCACCCTGGTTATGGATGTCCGAATAGTCTACCAACTGGAAATAACCGCCAGGAACATCCAACAGTTTCAGGCGTGATGGTGCCAACAAACTACGGAAACGATCGCGCTTGGCCTGATAGAAAGCCGGCAACTCCAGGTAATGCTCCGGCGTGCTCGCGAGGAATTCTGCGAATGCAACCTGCGCAGGATGGAAGGTGCAAAAGGTGAGGTATTGATGCACCTTGCGCAATTCTGCGGAAAGTTTCGTCGGCGCCACTGCGTAACCGACTTTCCAACCCGTGCAGTGATACGTCTTGCCGAAACTCGATACCACAATACTGCGCGCAGCCAGTTCCGGATGACGCAATACGCTCTCATGCGCTGCACCGTCGTACACAATGTGCTCGTACACCTCGTCCGACAGCACCACGATACCGGTGTCGCGTACGATAGCTGCCAGCTCATCAAGATCTTTCGCCGACAAGACGGCCCCCGAAGGGTTGTGCGGGCTATTGATCAGGATCATGCGCGTGCGCGGTGTAATGGCATCGCGCACGCGCTGCCAGTCGATGGAAAAGCTCGGTACGGTCAGCGGAATGTGCACCGCGCGCGCGCCTTGCAATTCGATGGCCGGTTCATAGGAGTCATACGCCGGGTCGAACACGATCACTTCCTCGCCCGCACGCACTACGCCAGCAATGGCAGCGAACAACGCCTCGGTTGCACCGGAGGTCACGGTGATATCGCTGTCCGGGCTGACCTTATGTCCATACAGCCGCTCGGTCTTGAGCGCGATCTGCTCGCGCAACGCCGCCGTACCGATACCCGGCGCATATTGGTTCAGACCATTGGCCATGGCGCGACTCAACGCATCGCGCAGCGCTGGCGGCGGTTCGAAATCGGGAAAACCCTGGCCCAGATTCACCGCCTTGTGCTGCAAGGCCAGATGGCTCATCACGCTGAAAATGGTCGTGCCGACTTTGGGAAGTTTGGTTTCGACGGTCATGGGCAGGAATATGGATGGCTAAACGCAAAGACTAGCATGGCTCATGCGGGAGACTGACCGGGCAACTGCGCCTTCGTCGGGCACCGCCGTTTCATGCACTCCTCGTGGCTGATGCGGGCCGCTTCAGGCAGGCGCTCGGCAAGAAAATCCACCAGTGCGCGCACGCCCGGCATCATGCCGCGCCGGCTGGGATAGACGAAGTGCATGATGCCTTGTGGGGCGCTCCATTCGGGCAACAGGATTTCCAGCTCACCGCGGCTGATGGCCGGTGCACAGACCGATTCGGGCAGAAGCGCCACGCCAATGCCCGCGCGCGCCGCTTCCAGCAGCATGGCGAAATCGCCAGTGATGAGGCGTGCTTGCACTTCCACACTGGTGCGCTCGCCGTTTGCGTCAAACAGCTCCCATATCTGCGTACCTTCGTGCTCCTGCATGGATACGGCCGGTAAGCGTGCAAGATCGTCCGGATGCGCGGGGCGGCCATGGTGCGCGAGCAGGCCGGGACTGGCGACCGGGAACACGCGCGCCTGCCCGAAGCTGCGCACAATCATGTTGGCATCGGTATCCAACTTGTTGCGCACGCGAATCGCCAGGTCAAACCCCTCGCCAATGAGATCCACGCGCCGATTGCTCGACAGCACCCGCACCTGCAACTTGGGGTACTTGGCCATGAATTCCGGCAGGATGTGCGACAACACCGTCTGCGTGATCGAGATGGGGCAACTCAGACGCACCACGCCACGAGGCTCGGCACGCAATTCGTCGACGGCATCCTGGGCGGCGCGCGCCTCCTCCAGCACGGCCCGGCAGTGGCCGTAGAAGCGCTCGCCCACCTCGGTGACGACAAAGCGACGCGTCGTGCGCTGAAGCAGCCGCACACCCAGGCGATCTTCCAGCTGAGCGATTCGCTTGCTCAGCCTCGATTTGGGTACGCCAAGAAATCGCCCGGCCGCGGAGAACCCGCCATGCTCAACAACGGCGGCGAAGAAATACAGATCGTTTAAATCCTGCATGGCACCCGGCAAAGCGCTCATGATCGTTTCCTTTTTTGAACGATAAGTTGCCAAAGCGCCATCTTATCGCGACTTTGTTCCGAATTTATAGTTAATCCCAACGTCGGGCCACCGATATCGGATCAGAGGATAGAGACATGAAACTTCTACATCTTGACGCCAGCCCGCTGGGCCAACATTCCGTTTCCCGCGAGCTGACCACCGCCATCGTCAATCAGCTCAAGCAGGAACACCCTTCCGCCGCGGTGACCTACCGGGACCTGACCGCCCACCCGTTGCCCCACTGGACCCTGGTGGTCGATGCTGAGAGCGAAGCGGCCAAGCAAAACCAGACGGTGCTGGAAGAATTCCTCGCCGCCGATGCCATTGTGGTCGGTGCCCCCATGTACAACTTCTCGGTTCCCAGCCAGCTCAAAGCGTGGATCGACCGCGTGGCCGTGGCGGGCAAGACGTTCCAGTACACCGAGAATGGTCCGAAGGGCCTGATGAGCGGCAAGCGTGTGATCATTGCCTCGAGCCGCGGGGGCGTGTACAGCAGCGGCCCGGCAGCGGGCATGGATTTTCAGGAAACTTACCTGCGCACGGTACTTGGCTTCCTGGGTATTACCGACATTCAGTTCATCCGCGCAGAAGGCGTGAACATGAGCGCGGATCACAAGGTGCAGGCGATCGCTTCCGCCCGCGACACCATCAGCACTCTGGCGTCGAAAGCCGCCTGATAGAGCGGCTCCCCTTTCCCCCTCGTTTAAAGAGCGTCCTTCCGGGACGCTCTTTTTTTGCGAGATCAGCGGCCGAAACGGATTTCACCGCCATCGTGTTCGCGATCCCAGCCACGCAATTCGTCACGAATATGCGCAATGCGCTGGCGCCCTAATGCGTTGCGTTCCTCGTCCAGGACTTGGCCATCGAGCAATTCGGCCAGGCGCTGTGCGGTGGGTAGCATGGCGTCCCAGGCATCCAAGGCGGTAACCGGACCGGGTAATGTCATGAAGAAACTCAACCCCGGCGAACGCAACGTGTCGAGTCGGGTCAAGTCGAAGCTGCCAGGCTTGAGGATATTGGCGACGCTGAAAATCGGGCCCACCTCGCGCCGACCATCGACCAGGCGGTGGTAAATCCCCATGTCGCCGTATTCCAGCCCGGCTTTCTCCGCCGCGACGATCAAATCGCCGCCATTGAAGTGATGGCCCTCTCGCGCCATCACGAACAGACTCACAATGCGCTCCACCGGCACCTGGGCCGGGCGTTTGCCCAGATCCGAACGCGGCGGAATGCGCGGCGCCGAGGCGGGTGTGGGCACCGAGGAGGCCGGCGGCTGTGTGGGTGCAGCCATCGGCGCTGGCGCAATAACAGGCGCTGGCGATTCGATCGTGAACGGCCTGACCACTTCGGGCTGCGAAGGTGAACGCAGCATTTCCACAATCGAGGCGGATTGCCCGCTGGGCTTGGGCATCTGCACGGTTTCATGGCGCTGGTCGGCCAAGGCAGCGCCGAGCTTTTCCAGCTCCGAGCGAAGGCTTACATCGAGTTCGCCTTGCTCCGGCATCGGTTCCTTGAACAGCGGGTCCATGTGAGTCGGCGCATCATCCATGAAGGCTTGATCGCCATCGACGGGTTCACCGAGTGTCGGTTCGCGGCGCTCGACGCCCGATTCGGGCGCAAGACGTCGCTTGCCCTGCTCCTTCTTCGGCTCGCCAAACAGCCACACCAGCACCAGCACGATCACACCCACGACCGCCAGCGGAATGCCGACCCAGGGGTTCCACGCTACAGCCAATTCGGATCCAAGCATCATCTAACCCTCACGCAGCGCCGGCCAGCTTGCTCGCTTCGGCAAGATCCACCTGCACGAGGCGAGAAACACCCGGCTCGCGCATGGTAACGCCGCAAAGCTGGCTTGCTGCTTCCATCGTAGCCTTGTTGTGGCTGACGAAGATAAATTGCACCTTTTCGCTCATCTCGCGCACCATGTTCGAGAAGCGCCCTACGTTGGCCTCGTCGAGCGGTGCGTCCACCTCGTCCAGCAGACAGAACGGCGCTGGATTCAACGCAAAGATCGCAAATACCAACGACACCGCCGTCAACGCCTTCTCACCGCCTGACAACAAGGTGATATTGGACACGCGCTTGCCAGGCGGCCTTGCCATGATCGATACACCGGTGCTGAGCAAATCGTCGCCCGTGAGCTCGAGATAGGCGTGACCGCCACCGAACAGCCGCGGGAACAATTCCTGCACACCGGCGTTGACGCGATCGAAGGTTTCCTTGAAGCGCTGGCGCGTTTCGCGGTCGATTTTCTTGATCGCGTTCTCCAGCGTTTCCATCGCACTGGTGAGGTCGGTGAGCTGATTATCCAGATAGGTTTTGCGTTCGCTCTGCTCGGCGTGTTCTTGAATAGCAGCAAGATTGACCGGCTCCAGACGCGCAATCTTCTGTGCGAGATCGGCCAGCTGCTGGCGCCATTGCGTGGCGTCAACATCATGGGCCAGCTCGGTAAGCAGGGTTTCCAGATCCAGACCGGACGCGGCGATGGCTTCGGCGAGCTGCTCGGCGCGCATCTGCAAGGCCTGCGCGGCGAGTTTCTTTTCCGATAGCGTTTCGCGCAGGCCGGACAGTTCCTGCTCCAGATTGTGACGCTGCTGCTCGAGCTTGCGCAGTTCGATGTCGCAATCTTCCAGCGCGCGGCGCGCCTCGACCAATTGCTTGTCCACCAGCAGACGCTGATCGAGATAGGTCTGGCGCTCGGCTTCCAGTTCCGCGATGGGATCGGAACCTGCATCGAGCTGTTCGGTAATTTCGGTGCGGCGTGCCTCGAGCTGACGCATCTGGTTGTCCATGCGCGCCAGCGCCTGCTCCAGCGAACTCAGCGAGGATCGCTTCGACTCCAGGCTCAACGCCAATGCATGCGCCTGATCGGCAGCTTCGCGCGCGTTCATGCGTGCTTCTTCCCGCGCTTCCAGCAAGGCGCGGCGTTCGTTTTCCAATTCGCGGCGTTGGTCTTCCAGGTCCCCCATGTTGTTGACCGATTCATCCAGGCGCGCACGCGCTTCGCGCGTCTGCGTTTGCAGCTCTTCGATCTGCTCGATCAGCGCCGACAACTCGGCAGCGACCTTCTCCGCGCGTGCACGCGCGGTTTCCACCTTGCCGCGATGGCTCTGTAACTGGCCGGCGAGTTCGGATTGACGGCGATGCGCGTTGTACAACTCGCGCTGCGCATCGTCGCGTGCGCGCTCGGCTTCGAACTTGCTGGTGCGCAGGTCATCCAGTCGTGTGCCGGCTTCCTCGATACGCGCCTGCAGCGACTCGATCTGCTCGGAGAGCGTGCGGATCTCACGCTCGCGCGCCAATACACCCAATTGATTGCCTTGCGCGCGACGCACACAGACCCAACCGGGCCCCAGCCATTCGCCGCCGCGCGTGACAACCGACTGATACGGCGCCAGCGCCGACAGCCCGGACACACGCTGGTGCGCTTCGTCGATGGTTTCGGCGATGAGCACGTGGCCCAAGATCGTGAGTGCTGGCGCCGGCCCACGCACGTGTGCAGCCAGCGTGCCGGCGGTGGCAACGCCCCCTTCGGCGGCATCGAGCAAGGCCACGTTGGCTTGGCTGAGTGCAGGAAATTCTTTTGCCAGATCGTGCGCACCATCCACGAGCACGCTGTCGATGAAGCCGGAAAGCACGGTTTCCACCGCAGTTTCCCAACCCGCTTCCACCTGCAGCACTTCGCCCAGGCGACGGTTTTTATCCAATCCCAGTTGCGACAACCATGCGCTGGCGGGGCTTTCTTCCTGCCCAAGCGCAGCATGTTGCAGGGCTTCGAGCGAGGCCAGACGACCTCGTGCCGTTTGCACTTGCTGGCGCGCGTCGTTGAGTGTGCTTTGGACCTGACGCTCTTCGTCGAGCACTTTCTCGTAGGTCAGCTTGTGCTGATCGAGCAGGTCGCCCAGCGATTCGACGCGTTCGTGCTGGGTATCGTGTTCGGTGTGCAATTGTTCGGCCGCCGCATCGAGTGCGTCGACATCGGTGGCTTTCTGCTCGGTTTCCAGAGCCTCTTTACGCTTAGACAAATCGACCGCCTGCCGATCGAGGTAGGCCAGTTTGGTGCGCTCCACTTCGGCGGCGCGGCTGGCTTCACCGGCAGTGCGGGTGTAGGTGTCCCAGCGTTGCTGCCAGTCGGCGAGCTTGGTTTCGGTCTGGCGCACGGAGTCGGAGGTTTCATCCTGCATTTGCTGCAGGGCCTCAAGTTTCGGCTCGCCCTCGGCCAACGCAGTGCGCAGGGTTTCCACCTGATCGCGATCGGTGGTGATGTGCGCGGCCAGTTCACCGTGCTCACGCTCCGCGTCCTGCTGTGCGCGCTGTAGGCGCTCGGCCGTTTCCTTGTTGTAGCGCACCTGCTGTTCGACGCGGGCGATTTCAGCGCCGACCTTATAAACCTCGGCCTGTACCGAATTGAGATGCTCGCTGGCTTCGGTGTGACGCTCGCGCGCGCTCTCGATCTGCGATTCGGCCTGGCGCTGTTCGGCAAGCCGCTTTTCGATTTCGATCTCCGCCGAGGAAAGGCCCTGCCCTTGGCCATCCTGCTGGTTTTTCAGACCCCGATATTCGAGCGCGCGCAATTCGGCTTCTTTGCGTGTCTGCTCTTCCTTGTAGCCTTTCCAACGCTCGGCGGCGCGTGCCTGTCGATTGAGGTGCTCGAGCTGCTTGTCCACTTCATCGCGCACGTCGCGCACGCGGTCGAGGTTTTCGCGCGTGGCCTTGATGCGACTTTCAGTTTCCTTGCGGCGCTCTTTGTATTTGGAAATGCCGGCCGCCTCTTCCAGATGCATGCGCAATTCTTCGGGATGCGCTTCGATGATCTGGCTGATCATGCCCTGCTCGATGATCGAGTAGCTGCGCGGCCCCAAGCCCGTACCGAGGAACAGATCCGTGATGTCGCGTCGACGGCAACGCGCGCCATTGAGGAAATACGCGGACTGCCCGTCACGCGTCACCTGGCGCTTCACCGAGATTTCGGCGTATTGGCCGTACTCGCCCTGGATGATGCCGTCGGAGTTGTCGAAGATCAGTTCAACGGTCGCCTGACCTACCGGCTTGCGCGCGCTGGAACCGGAGAAGATCACGTCCGTCAGCGAGTCGCCACGCAAGCGGCTGGCCGCGCTTTCACCCATTACCCAGCGGATGGCGTCGATGATGTTGGACTTGCCGCAACCATTGGGCCCCACCACACCCGTCATGTTAGTGGGTAGATGCAGCGTGGTCGGGTCGACGAACGACTTGAATCCGGCGAGTTTGATCGTGGTTAGGCGCATGCAGATTCACAAGTTCGAAAAGGGATGGCCCGCGAGCGCGGGCGACGAGTCACTGTGCCAAACGTGGGACAGCGCCGCAATGCATGCAAAGCGGTCAGTCATTCGGAAGAATGCGCCGCAAGCAGTTGATTCAGCTCAATGGGGCGCTTTCGCATCGATGGAGAGTGCGTGGATTCCCTGTTCCATCAGATCCCCCAGCGCCGCATAGACCAGTCGATGCCGCTTGATCGGCAGTTGCCCCGCAAACGCTGCGCTGACGATGCGCACGTGGAAATGCCCCTTCCCCTCGTTGGCGTGGCCGATGTGCTTGTAGCCCTCGTCGACCACGTCCAGTTCGACAGGCTGGAGCGCTGCGGTAAGCCGCTGGCGGATGTCCTCGACCAACGCCACCGTCATGCCGGCAGCACCTTGCGAAACGGTTTGACGCTGACACTAGCGTAGACACCGGCTTCGACATAGGGGTCGGCCTTGGCCCATTGCTCGGCCGCGGCAAGGGATTCGAACTCGGCCACGATCAGACTGCCTGTGAAGCCCGCCGGCCCCGGCTGCTCGGCATCAATCGCGGGGAACGGGCCGGCAAGCAGCAACCGCCCTTCGGCCTGCAGCCTTTCCAGACGCTCCAGATGTGCCGGGCGCGAGGCCACGCGGCGCTCCAGCGAATCGGCATGGTCCGTACCGGTAATGACATACCACATGTGCTTTGGCTCCCTCAGGTGATCGGCGATTTTATCCGACCGCGCCGCAGAACACCCGGTGCTGCTTGAATCCATGCCGCGGCATTGCAGGCGCTTTATCGCAAGCACGAAGTAACGGGCGGACTGGGCGGTGCTCATGCTCAACCCCGCCCTGTCGCCCGATGTGATGCCTGTCAGGCGCGATTCCTGACAACGCCTGCTGCCTTGCCGGCCGGTTTGCGCGCACGCTCTCCTTGCCACGGAGAGGGGTATCTGCTCGTTCCAGATATAGCCCGCAGCCTCGGCAGCAAGCCATTTTCGGAATTTCACGGCGCACTAGGCCATCAGTCATGGCAGGCCGTTGTTGACAGTTCCGAAGATGGTGTTATAGTTCACTACAACACCGGTCCACGAGAGCACTAAGGAGAGCCGTCATGAAAGCACCGAACCCCATCGCCATCACCGCAGCGGTTCTGTTCACTTCGGTCAGCCTGATCGCCCTGAGCCCGAGCACCCCCAAAGCTCCGGCCACCGAGATCAACGGAATGAAAGTGATCAACCTCCCCGCCGTCGATGTACGCCCTAGCGCAGACGACCAGCGCGCCGCCGCCATGCTGGCCGCTGCCAGCCTGACGATCGCCAATTCACCGCTCGCCGCCAAAGCCGAAAGCGGCGCAAGCCTGCTCGGAGCGCAACTGGCCATGCCCTACTATTCGTTTGGTTCAACCAAGTTCGCCGGCATCAGCAAGGAATAAATTCATGTCCATTACCTGGAACGACAGCGTCCCGATCTATCGCCAACTACGCGAACGCGTAGTGGCGATGATCCTGGACGGCGCCTTGAACGAGGGCGACCCGCTGCCGTCAGTACGCCAGGTGGCCGCGGATTTCCAAATCAATCCGCTCACCGTGTCCAAGGCGTACCAGGAACTGGTCGACGACCAACTAGTGGAAAAAAGGAGGGGGTTGGGCATGTTCGTTACCGATGGAGCGCGCGAGGCGCTGCTTAAATCCGAGCGCGAGCGCTTTCTGCGCGAAGAGTGGCCCGCACTGTATGCACGCTTGCAGCGCCTGGGGCTGGATCTGAAAACCCTGATGCGCGAAGCACAGACGGATGGGGAGGACCAATCATGAACGCGGTCGTCACCGCCAGCGGACTGAGCAAGCGCTACAAAAACACGCTTGCACTGGACAACGTCAGCTTCCAGATCCCCCCCGGCCGCATCGTGGGCTTGATCGGCCCCAATGGCGCGGGCAAGACGACGGCGCTGAAAGCCATCCTGGGTCTTACCGACTTTCAAGGACAGCTCAACGTATTGGGGCTGGACCCGCGCAGCCAGCGCGACAAGTTGATGGAAGAAGTGTGTTTCATCGCCGACGTCGCCGTGCTGCCGCGCTGGATCCGCGTACGTGAGGCGATCGATTTCGTCGCCAACATTCATCCGCGTTTCAACCGCGCCAAGTGCGAAGCCTTCCTCGCACGCACCAAGCTCACGCCCGATCAGCGCGTAAAGCAGATGTCCAAAGGCATGATCGTGCAGTTGCATCTTGCGCTGGTCATGGCGATCGATGCCAAGCTGCTGGTGCTGGACGAACCCACCCTGGGTCTGGACATTCTGTATCGCAAGCAGTTCTACCAGAACTTGCTTGAAGACTATTTCGACGAGAACAAGACGATCATCGTCACCACGCATCAAGTCGAGGAAATCGAACATATCCTCACCGATTTGATGTTCATCCGTGATGGCAAGATCGTGCTCAATACCGACATGGAAGCCATGGGCGAGCGCTTCGCCGAGGTGCTGGTGAATGGGGACATGGCCGCTACGGCGCGCCAGCTCAAACCACTGGACGAACGCCAAGTCTTCGGCAAAAGCATCTTCCTGTTCGACGGTGTCGATCAGGCGCAGCTCAAGGCCCTGGGTGAAATCCGCCGGCCATCGGTCAGCGACCTGTTCGTCGCCACCATGAAAGGGACCTACGCATGAACACGCTCTATTGGCTCGTCAAACGCGAATTCTGGGAACACCGCGGCGGCTTCATCTGGGCGCCGGTGATCACGGGCATCGTATTTTTGCTATTGAACGTGATGGGCATCATCACAGGCGAAGTACTGGGTTTTCGCCATGGCATCAACATCGGCGGAATGAATCACCAGGACATCGCCACAGCGCTCGCCTCGCTTGATGCCCATCAAACGGAAAAAGTCGGGCAAGCCCTGGACTTGGCCATGTTGTCATCGAGCTTCTTGATCAGCGTGGTGTTTGCCTTCGTGGTGTTCTTCTATTGCCTGGGCTCGCTTTATGACGACCGGCGCGATCGCAGCATGCTGTTCTGGAAATCGCTGCCGATTGCCGACTCATCCACGGTGCTTTCCAAAGTGATCGCAGCCGTGCTGATCGCGCCCATCATCGTGGTGATCTGCGGCGTACTCACCGGCATCGCCATGTTGCTGTTGTTCACCATCACGCTGTCGTTCCATGGCGTGAGCATGTGGACGCTGCTCACTCTGGCGCATCCGTTCCAAGTGATGTCGTTCCTGATCGGCAGCATTCCGGTCTACCTGCTGTGGGCTTTGCCTACCGTGGGCTGGCTGATGCTCTGCTCGGCCTGGGCCAAGAGCAAGCCGTTCCTGTGGGCAGTGGTGATTCCGGTGGCCATCGGCGTGGTGATCAGCTGGTTCAACCTGCTCGGTTCGGCTGATCTACGCAGCGGGTGGTATTGGAGCCACATCGCAGGCCGCGTCTTGCTGAGCGTGTTCCCCGGCGGCTGGCTGCATGATACGGCCGCCCGCCAGCTGGGCGAAAATCCGGATAACATCGGTCACCTCGCCGAACTGTCCAGTTCCTACGCTGCACTGGCTACGCCGGACATCTGGATCGGTGCGGTGGCGGGCATCGCCATGCTGGCCGGTGCTGTATGGTTCCGCCGCTGGCGCGACGATAGCTGAAACGTCTGGCCTGGGAACGTACGGTCAATGACTTCGGGGGAGATGTCATGAAGCATCAAAGGACCATCCTGCTGCTGGCCTTATGCACTTCCGTAGCAGCCTGCAACATGCCCGACTTCTACTTCCAGAACGGCAAAGTGTTGATGACCGGCAATCTGCTGACGCTGCACGTCAGCGGTACGCCGGATGCATCGATCGGCTCCTCCGGCGACTTGAGTATCGATGGCAAGCCGGTATCCATCACGCCCTCGCAGCGCGGCCTGCTGATGCTTTATTACCAGGGCGTGGAAGACGCCCGCGAACGCAGTACCGCCATGGGCAAGGCGGTGGCGGTGGCGGCCAAGGAAGCCGTCAAGCATTCGCTCAATGGCTCACTTGATCCCAGCCAGAAAAAGCAACTGGGCAGCAATGCATCCGCACAAGCCGATCAGCTCTCGCACACGCTTTGCCAGGACGAAGCCAACCTGACGACGATCCAGAATCAACTCGTCGCACAGATGCCCGCATTCAAGCCTTATGGTGCAATTTTCGATACGCGAAGCGTCGACGAATGCATCAAGGACGATAAGGATTAATCACATGAACAGCATCAGCACGCGTTGTTTGGCGACCGCCATCATGGCCTTGTGCGGCATGCTTGCCGGCTGCAACCACTCCGACCCGCACGAGATCACCATCATTCAGTCGGGCGGTCATATCACCTCGATCGACAGCGACATGACTGATCTGAGCCATGGCAGTATCCAGTTCGCTCAGGATCATGTGACGGTCCACACCGGCAATGCACCCGACGCGGTTATCCATGGCAACGGTGACCTTGAGATTGATCAGCGCCCGGTTACCGTCGACGCTGCCTCACGCACATTGCTCAAAACGTACTACAGCAATGCCCTGACGATCCGCAGCGACGCCATTGCGACGGGCAAAGCGGGGGTCGCGGTGGGCGAGCAAGCTGCAAAAAGCGTGCTGAAACGTCTTGCGAGCGGCCACCCCAGCGAGATTCAACACGACATCGACGCCAAAACCTCGCTGGTGAAAGCGGACGCCGCAAAGATCTGCCAGGACCTTCGCCTCACCAAGCAGAGCCAGGATCAACTCGCCACCAGCCTGCCCGCCTTCAAGCCATATGGCGCTGTCGTGGGCGATGATGACATCGACGAATGCACCAAGGACTCACAGGAATGATGAAGGGGCGCGCCATGAACTATCGACAGACCATAACGCTGATCGCGCTATGCGCCGCCGTCAGTGCCTGCAATACCAACGATACGTCCATGATGGATGGTGCTATCACGCTCAAGGACAATGTGGTTACCCTGCACGTCGATGGCAAACCGGACGCACTTATCGACGCGGGCGGCGCCCTGCAGATCGATGGCAAGCCGGTGGCCGTCACCTCTTCCGAGCGCGGTCTGTTGATGCTGTACGTGCAGTCTGTTCTGGACGTGCATCAGACCGGCCTGGACATGGGCAAAATCGGCGCGGGCATCGGCGCCAAGGAACTAAAGGATTCGCTCAACGGCAAATCCAAGGCCGAGAAGGACCAGGATGCCGAAGCAGGCACCGCGCAAATAAAAACGCTTGCCGGAAAAATGTGCCAGGACAAGGCGAGCATGAAGAGCGTGCAAGATCAGCTTGCCGCACAGCTGCCTGCTTTCAAGCCATACGGTCAAATCATAAGTGTCAGCGACGTCAATGAGTGCAAAGAAGACACCAACGAGAAATCAACGGACTGACACGTACAGCCACCGTGCTGCACCCATTTTCACGTGACGCCACACCCGCTTTCGCGGAAATGACAACCCTGGGGATGTGGCGGCATCAACCACCACCGCCGTGAACGCCACCTTTGGTCAATGCACGCGGGTCGAGCAGTTTCTCCAATTCGTCCTTGGACAAGCCTGATTTCTCCAGCGCCACATCCATGATGGGGCGTTTTTCTTTGTAGGCCTGTTTGGCGATCGCTGCGCCCTTTTCGTAACCGATTACCGGATTCAAAGCAGTCACCAAGATGGGGTTCATCGCGAGAGCCTCATTCACACGCTCGCTGTTCACACGGAACCCGGCGATGGCTTTATCGGCCAGCAGTCGCGATACGTTGGCCAGAATGTGAATGGATTGCAGCAAGTTGTAGGCAATGAGTGGCAGCATCACGTTGAGTTGAAAATTGCCCGATTGGCCTGCCACCGTGATGGCGGCATCGTTGCCGATCACTTGCGCGGCCACCATGGCCGTCGCTTCAGGAATCACCGGATTGACCTTGCCCGGCATGATGGATGAACCAGGTTGCAGCGCCGGCAATTCGATTTCGCCCAGACCCGCCAGCGGACCGGAATTCATCCAGCGCAGGTCGTTGGCGATCTTCATCAACGCCACCGCGAGCGTCTTGAGCTGGCCAGAAAGCTCCACCGCGGCATCCTGCGCCGCCATGCCTTCAAAATAATTGGGCGCCGAATCGAAACGCACATCGGTGAGTTTCTTCAGCTCGCGCGCCACGGCCGGCCCAAATTTGGGATCGGCATTGATACCCGTACCCACCGCCGTACCGCCAAGCGGCAACTGCCGCATGCGCTTGAGGCTGTCTTCGATGCGCGCCATGGACGCGTCAATCTGCGCCGACCAACCCGATAGCTCCTGGCCGAACGTGACTGGCATGGCATCCATCAGATGCGTACGGCCGGTCTTGGGTACGTTGCGCAATTCGCGCGCGCGCCGGTCAATGGCACGCCTGAGATGCTTCAACGCTGGCAGCAGTTGCTGGTGCGCGGTCAAGGTTGCGCTGACGTGGATCGTGGTGGGAATCACGTCATTGGAGCTCTGTCCGTAATTCACGTGATCGTTCGGATGCACTTTGGCACCGGCCTTAGTGGCCAGATGCGCAATCACCTCGTTGGCGTTCATATTGGTACTGGTGCCCGAGCCCGTCTGGAAGATGTCGATGGGAAACTGCGCGTCGTGCTGCCCCTCCGCCACTGCCAGTGCCGCCTTGCGGATGGCGCTCGCCTGCCCTTTCTTCAGATATCCCAGCGCCAGGTTGGCCTCCGCGGCGGCGGCCTTGACCAGCCCCAGTGCGCGGATAAACGCACGCGGCAGGTGCAGTCCGGAAATGGGGAAATTGTCGATCGCACGCTGGGTTTGCGCGCCATACAGCGCGTTGGCGGGCACCTTCAACTCGCCCATGCTGTCATGCTCGATGCGAAAACCGGCCATGGTCGTGCCTCGTTCGATGGGATCGGCAGACTATAAGCCCGCGAACGTTAGCGGCGGAGCAATGTAAAATAGGCCGTTCTGATCCCCTGGAAGCGTCGCCCGATGTCCACTCACGCCCTCACTGCCCTTTCTCCGCTGGACGGCCGCTATGCCGGCAAAACGGAGGCGCTGCGTTCGATCTTCAGCGAATTCGGCCTGATGCATCGCCGCGTGCATGTGGAAGTCGAATGGCTGCTGGCATTGGCCGGCGAAAAAGGCATCGTCGAACTGCCGCCCTTCACCGCCGAGCAGTCGGCCAAGCTCAAGGCCATTGCGGCCGACTTCAGCCTTGAAGATGGCGCACGCATCAAGACGATCGAAGCCATCACCAATCATGACGTGAAGGCGATCGAATATTTCATCAAGGAACGCATCGGCAACGATGAAACCCTTGCGCAGGCCAAAGAGTTCGTCCATTTCGCCTGCACCAGCGAAGACATCAACAATCTCTCGTACGCGCTGATGCTGCGCGATGCACGCATGCATGTGCTGCTGCCGTGGCTGGACAAGATCATCGCCACACTGCGCGGACTTGCGCACGCCAACGCCGATCTGCCAATGCTCTCGCGCACGCATGGACAAACCGCTTCACCCAGCACGCTCGGCAAGGAGCTGGCCAACGTGGTCGCGCGACTGGAGCGCCAGCGTACGCAGCTGGCGGCCGTGGCTATTCCCGGCAAGATCAACGGCGCGGTAGGCAACTACAACGCACATGCCGTGGCGTACCCGGACGTGGAGTGGCGTGCGTTCTCGCAGCGTTTCGTCAGCAGCCTGGGTCTGGATTACAACGCCTACACCACGCAGATCGAACCGCATGACGGCGTGGCCGAATATTGCGATGTCGCGCGCCGCGCCAACATCATCCTGATCGATCTGGCACGCGACGTGTGGGGCTACATTTCGCTCGGTTATTTCAAGCAGGCGTTGAAGGCGGGTGAAGTGGGTTCGTCCACCATGCCGCATAAGGTCAACCCGATCGATTTCGAAAATGCCGAAGGCAATTTCGGCCTCGCCAATGCATTGCTCGGCCATTTTGCCGAGAAACTGCCCATCAGCCGCTGGCAGCGCGACCTCACCGACTCCACCGTGCTGCGCGCACTCGGCACCGCGTTCGGCCACATGCTGGTGGCGCTGGAATCGTTGCAGAAGGGCCTCGGCAAGTTGAACGTGAATGCTGACCGGCTCGCTGCTGACCTGGACGCCAGCTGGGAAGTGCTGGCCGAAGCCGTGCAGACCGTGATGCGTCGCTACGGCTTGCCTGAGCCGTATGAGCAGCTCAAGGCACTGACGCGCGGTCAGGGCATCACGCGCGAATCCATGCGTCAGTTCATCAACGGCCTTGCGCTGCCCGACGATGCCAAGCAGCGGCTGCTTGAACTCACGCCCGGCACTTACACGGGCCTTGCCACCGATCTGGCCCGCGCGATCTAAGTTGCCGGACCGGACAATTCACGGTGCATTTGTCATGATGCACCCTGCCCGGTCCGAACGAGCATCATGGCGCCACTCTCAGAATTCCTGCTCTTCACCGGTATCGGTGCGCTCGCCCAATTGGTGGATGGCGCACTGGGCATGGCCTATGGCGTGACATCTGCGGGCATGCTGCTGGGGATGGGCATGGCACCGGCGCTGGCGAGTGCCAGTGTGCATTACGCGGAAACGTTCACGTGCGGCGCATCGGGTATCAGCCATTGGTGGGCCGGCAATGTGCAGCGGCGCTTGTTTTGGGCACTGGTCATACCGGGCGTTATCGGCGCAGTGGTCGGGGCGACGGCGCTGGCGCATATGCCATCGATCTGGATCCGCTATTTCCTCACGCCTTATCTATTGGCGATGGGCCTGTTCCTGGTCTTTCGCACCATGCGGCGCAAGGATCGCCGTACGGACGTGCCGCGCGGTACCCGCGTGCTGGGTTTCGTCGCCGGCGTGCTCGATGCCGCGGGCGGTGGCGGGTGGAGTGCGCTCACCGTCACCACGATGGTGGCGCGCGGACAGGAGCCGCGCATGGTGATCGGCAGCGTGCATCTGGCCAAGTGCATTGTAAGCCTCGCAGCTAGCATCACTTTTCTGCTCAGCATTGGTGAAAGCAAGCTGCACGTGGTGCTGGGCCTGATTCTCGGCGGCGTGATTGCCGCACCCTTCGGCGCATGGCTGGTGCGGCGGTTGCCGTCCCGCGTTTGCACGTTGATGGCCGGACTTACCGTGCTGGCGCTGGGCATCTACAACTTTTACCGGCTGTTGCGATAGCACCCCCCGGTGATAGGTCGGAGCCTCCCTAACGGGATAGCTCGCAGATCCAATTCACTTCCCAGCTGCGGCCGCCGTCCGGCGAAAACGATTGCTCCATCCGCGCGGCATGCGGCGAGATGTCCAGCCACATCCAGCGCACGAGGATCGGCCGCCCCTTGAGCATGATCTGGTTATAGAACTCGCCACGCTTGCCGTGGAACGCCCCGATCACGGGCGCCGCAGGATCGAGTTCACCGTTGTCCAGATCCAGCCCGTAGATGATCCATTGATGGGTCTGCGGGTTGTACATGCGCAGCGTCTGCGCCTTGAGGTGCTGCTTCCCATCGGTGCTGGTGACTTCGAACTGCTCGAAGTTCGCGTTGGTGTCCAGCAGCTTGTGATGATTGGAAATGCCGTTGTATTCCACCCACGTGTGTGAGCCGACCAGGCGGTCCGGCAGGCGTCGAACATGGGCTTTCCAATCCCCGATGAGGAAATCGAAATCGTGGGAACCGTCGCGCTGTGGCTGGGCGAATACCGCAGCAGTATCCGGAGCTGCGGACGCGTGCGTTTCGTCCGTTGCCAGGGCCGGCCCGGCTAGCGCCGTCATACATGCCACGCCCATGATCAACGACACAAGGAACCTCGGTACCGCCGATGTCGCCACAGCCACGCTCGCCTCCCGGTTTGGCCCCTTCCCGCCCAAGGCCCGATGGATTGTGATGGCCGAGGCTACGCTTCTCGCAAGGCGGATTCCATACAATGCTTGCCTATGACGCCCGCTCACCCTTCCCGCAAGCCGCTGCCGATTGAAGTGCGCGGCACCTCCCGGCTGCCGCTTGGCATGACGCCAACGCAATTCCTGCGCGATTACTGGCAAAAGCTCCCGCTGTTGATCCGCAATGCCTTTCCGGATTTCCAGCCGCCCATTCAACCGGACGATCTGGCCGGCCTGGCGTGTGAGGAAGGCGCACTCGCGCGCCTCATCCAACATGATGCCCATCGCGAGCGATGGCGCGTAAAAAGCGGTCCGCTGAGCGAAGGCGATTTCGCCAGCACGGGCGATACCAACTGGACCTTGCTGGTGCAGGACGTGGATAAGTGGGATATGGACGTCGCCGCCCTGCTCGACCACTTTCAGTTCCTGCCTAGCTGGCGCGTGGACGATGTGATGATCTCCTACGCCGAACCCGGCGGCGGCGTCGGCGCGCATGTCGATCATTACGACGTGTTTCTGCTGCAAGGATTCGGTCAGCGCCATTGGGCGATCAGCACGGATCCGGATGCGCCGAAGGATTTCCGCAGCGATGTCGAACTCAAGCAGCTACGGCACTTTGCGCCGACGCACGAGTGGCTGCTCGACCCCGGCGACATGCTTTACCTGCCGCCAGGCGTTCCACATGACGGCATTGCGTTCGGTGGCCCGTGCATGACGTTTTCCATCGGCATGCGCGCACCTTCGCAAGCGGAACTGGTAGGTGACCTCGCCGATTATCTTGCCGAGTATCTGCCAGAAGAACGGCGTTACGGCGACGCCGATCTCGCGCCAGCCAAACACGCGGGCGAAATCGACAAGGCAGCCTTGCAACGCCTGCGTGCCGCCGTGCCATTTGCCGCAACGTTGGATGACACCATGCTCGCGGACTGGTTCGGCCGCTTCATCACGCGTTATCGCACTGCGCAGACACCGATGGCACCCAGCAAGCCGCTTAGCGAGGCGGCTGTGCGCAAACAATTGGGAGAGGGCTATTCAATGCTGCGCCATCCATGGTCGCGCATGGCGTGGGCGCGGATCGGCAAGCAATGCATGCTGTACGCGAATGGCCATGCGTACCCGGCACCTGCCACATGGGCCATGCGCGTGTGTGCGGAACGTACCTTGTCGCCACCCTTCGATCTGACCGCCGATGCCCATGCGCTGCTGTTGGCATTGATCAATGATGGGCATCTGATCCTTCGACGCATTCGCGAGCGCCGCCGATGAATACACCCATTACTTCGCAAGAACAAAACGATGGCGTTCACGCGGTTAGCGGCCCCGGCGCCGTCGCCGATGTGCGCCTGCAATTGCTCCAGGCCACCCGCTACAAACTCGCTATCTATCTGCCCAACTTGCCGGCTACCGCGTTCAGTACATCTGAAGAGCTTGCCGAGCTGCGCCGCATTGGCATCTCCGGTCGTGGTGCGGAGATCCGCGTGGTGCTGGGCGATCCGGACACCGCGTTGCGTGAGGGACATCGTCTGATCGACCTCGCCCAGCGCTTGCCGAGCGTGCTGCGCATCCGCACGCCCATCGAGGAGGACCAGAACACGAACGAGGTCGCCAGCGCCTGGATGCTCAATGACACCAGCGGCTACCTGCTGCTTCCCGACGCCGATCGCTGGGAAGGCCGGGCCGCCCTGCGCGACGGCCCGGGACACGCGCCCCTGTTGCTGAAATTCGAACAAATCTGGGAACGCGCCCAGCCGGCCAGCGGTTTGCAGCCGCTAGGCTTGTAAACCGCGCGCTGAATACCCATCCAGGGGAGGCCTGCGGGTTTCCCCTCCGCGTTGGCCGTTGCCCCGTTCAAGTCGTTGTCCTGACTGGTCTGATGCCTGAACCGGCAATGCCGGCGCCGCTCTGCGTCGGCTTGCCGCGCTGCGGAATCGACAGGCTATAATTAACAGGATTTTTCGCCAGCGAACCGGGCCTACGACACGCCGGTCCGCTGAGGCTTCCCTTCCCTGCCGGTGGTGACGTGAGCACAAACCTGATCCGCGAGTTTTCCGAGTCCTCCCAACTCGCAGGCGGCAACGCCGATTACGTTGAATCGTTGTACGAAACCTGGCTTGCCGACCCTGAATCGGTACCAGCCGAGTGGAATACCTACTTCAAGACCTTCAAAGGCCGCGAGTCGGGGGACGTGTCCCACACCGCGGCCATTGCGCGTATAGAGGCCGCGCAAAAGCAGCGCCCCAACGGCGCAGCGGCGGCGGCCCCCGTCAGCGACGAGCACGCGCGCAAACAGGCAGGCGTGCTGCGTCTGCTGACGGCCTACCGCTCGCGCGGCCATCTGGCCGCCAACCTGGACCCGCTGGGCCTGGCGCATAAGATGGAAGCGCCAGACTTGACCCTGGGCTTCCACGGCCTGTCCGACGCCGATCTGGATACCGAATTCGACTGCGGCAACTTCGCTGGCGGCGGCCAGCGTATGAAACTGCGCGAACTGTTCTCACGCCTGAAGCGCGTCTACACGAATACGGTCGGCGCGGAGTTCATGTACATCTCCGACCACGCGCAGCGTAACTGGATCTACAGCCGCCTCGAGCAGGCCAACGGCAACGCCGGTCTCGACAAGGGCGCCAAGCAGCGGGTACTGGACGGCCTCACTGCCGCAGATGGCCTGGAGCGCTACCTGCACACCAAGTACGTCGGCCAGAAGCGCTTCTCGTTGGAAGGTGGCGACAGCCTGATCCCGATGCTCGACGACGTGGTGCGCGCCGCAGGCGACAACGGCATCAAGGACCTGGTCATCGGGATGGCCCATCGTGGCCGCCTCAACGTGCTGGTGAACATCCTCGGCAAGCCGCCGAAGACGCTGTTCAACGAATTCGAAGGCAAGTTCGAACACGCCGAAGACGATCCGGCCCACTCCGGCGACGTCAAGTACCATCTTGGCTTCTCCGCCGACGTGCGCACACCCAAGGGCGGTGTGCATGTGGCGCTGGCGTTCAATCCGTCACATCTTGAAATCGTCAATCCCGTGGTCGCCGGTTCCGTGCATGCACGCCAGATTCGCCGCAAGGATACCGAGCGCACGCAATCGCTGGCGGTGCTGATCCATGGCGACGCCGCGCTCGCAGGCCAGGGCGTGAACATGGAATTGTTCAACATGTCGCAGGCGCGCGGCTTCAAGATCGGCGGCACACTGCACATTGTGGTGAACAACCAGGTGGGCTTCACCACGTCCAATCCGCAGGACGCCCGTTCCACGCTGTATTGCACCGATCTGGCCAAGATGGTCACCGCGCCGGTGTTCCATGTGAATGGCGACGATCCGGAAGCGGTGATCCAGGTCACCCGCCTGGCTTACGAATTCCGCAAGCAGTTCCGCAAGGACGTGATGATCGATCTGGTGTGCTACCGCCGCCACGGTCACAACGAAGCGGACGAACCGGCGGCCACGCAGCCGGTGATGTACCAGATCATCCGCAAGCGTCCGCCTGCGCGCGAACTTTACGCGCAACAGCTGGTAAAGGAAGGCCTGCTCGCGGACGGCGATGCGCAGAAGCAGTTCGACGCCTACCGCGACCGTCTCGAAGCCGGCGCCGCGATGACCGATCTGCACCCGTCGCTGACCAAAGACGTGGAAGTGGATTGGAGCCAATTCATCGGCAAGAAGCTCGCGACGCAGGTAAAAACCGGCATCGCCAAAGACAAGCTGGTCGAGCTGGCCAACCGCATCCTCACCATTCCCAACGACGTGACGCTGCAATCGCGCGTGGCCAAGATCTATGACGACCGCCGCAAGATGACCAGCGGCGAACTGCCGGGCGATTGGGGCTTTGCCGAAAATCTCGCATACGCCACATTGATCGACGAAGGCCACAACCTGCGCCTGGTCGGGCAAGACGCCGGTCGCGGTACGTTCTTCCATCGCCATGCTGTGCTGCACGATCAGAAAGACGGCCGCACCTATATGCCGCTGGCCAACCTGCGCGCGGATGCCAACGTCGAAGTAATCGACTCGCTACTCAGCGAAGAGGCCGTGATGGCCTTCGAATACGGCCACGCGACCACCGATCCCTACACGCTCAACATCTGGGAAGGTCAGTTCGGCGACTTCGCCAATGGCGCGCAGGTGGTGATCGATCAGTTCATTAGTTCCGGCGAAGCCAAGTGGGATCGCCTGTGCGGTCTGGCGTTGTTCCTGCCGCATGGTTACGAAGGCGCGGGCCCGGAGCACTCTTCCGCACGCCTGGAGCGCTTCCTGCAGATGTGCGCGCTGGAAAACATGCAGGTCTGCGTGCCCACCACCCCGGCGCAGGATTTCCACATGATCCGCCGCCAGATGCTGCGTCCGGTGCGCAAGCCGCTGATCGTGATGACGCCCAAGTCGCTGCTGCGTCACAAGCTGGCTGTGTCCACGCTCGACGAATTGGCCAATGGCAGCTTCCAGCTGGTAATCGGCGAGCATCGCGATCTGCCGGCGAAGAAGGTCAAGCGCGTGGTGCTGTGTTCGGGCAAGGTCTATTACGACCTGCTGGAAGAAGCTGAAAAGCGTGGCATCGCCGATGTAGCGATCGTGCGCGTGGAGCAGCTCTATCCGTTCCCGCGTCCGGAAGTGACGGCCGAACTGGAAAAGTATCCTTCCGCCAAGGAAGTGATCTGGTGCCAGGAAGAGCCGATGAACCAAGGCGCGTGGTTCCAGATCCGCCATCATCTGCAGGCGTGCGTCGGCAGCAAGCAGAGTCTTTCCTATGCCGGTCGCGCGCGTTCACCCGCGCCTGCCGCCGGTCACCTCAACGATCACATCGCCGAACAGGCCGCGCTGGTTGAGCAGGCGCTGGTCGCGCCCGTTGGCCCCGATCACTCAGCAGAATAAATGTCCAAGGATTAGCCATGTCTATTGAAGTCAAAGTCCCCGTTCTGCCCGAGTCCGTGTCCGACGCCACCATTGCCACCTGGCACAAGAAAGCCGGCGATGCCGTGAAGCGCGACGAAAATCTGGTCGATCTGGAAACCGACAAGGTCGTGCTGGAAGTGCCCGCACCGGTCGACGGCGTGCTGAAGGAACTGAAGTTCCAGGTCGGCGACACCGTGAACAGCCAGCAGGTGATCGCAGTGATCGAAGAAGGCGCCGTGGCCGCGGCACCTGCGCCTGCCGCCGCAGCCCCCGCTCCGGCTGCTGCAGCGCCGGCACCGGCCGCTCCGAAGGCTGCCGCAGCGGGTACGTCGGATCTTTCCCCGGCCG
Organism: Dyella monticola; assembly: GCF_003363155.1. Classification (GTDB taxonomy): domain Bacteria; phylum Pseudomonadota; class Gammaproteobacteria; order Xanthomonadales; family Rhodanobacteraceae; genus Dyella_B; species Dyella_B monticola. The sequence goes on from NZ_QRBE01000008.1 coordinate 104,195, forward strand.
GCCTGCGCGTGGCCACCGAACAGAACATCGATCCGTCCAAGGTCGCCGGCACCGGTCGCGATGGCCGCGTCACCAAGGAAGACCTGGTCAACTACGGCAAGGGTGGCGCTCCCGCAGCCGCTGCACCGGCCGCGGCGCCGACGCCGGGTTCGCGTCCGGAAGAGCGTGTGCCGATGACGCGCATCCGCGCCCGCATCGCCGAGCGCCTGATGCAGTCGAAGAACTCCATCGCGATGCTCACTTCGTTCAACGAAGTGAACCTCGCCGAAGTGTCCAAGATGCGCAAGACGCTGGGCGAGCAGTTCGAAAAAGCCAACGGTGTGAAGCTCGGCTTCATGAGCTTCTTCGTGAAGGCTGCCGCCGAAGCGCTGAAGCGTTATCCGATCGTCAATGCCTCCGTCGACGGCAACGACATCATCTATCACGGCTATCAGGACATCTCCATCGCCGTGGCTACCGAGAAGGGCCTGGTGACGCCGGTACTGCGCGACGTGCAGAACATGAGCTTCGCCGACGTCGAGCGCGGCATCGCCAACTACGCCAAGAAAGCACGTGAAGGCAAGCTGGGCCTCGACGATCTGCAAGGCGGTACGTTCACCGTCACCAACGGCGGAACGTTTGGCTCGCTGCTGTCGACACCGATCGTCAACCCGCCGCAGAGCGCGATTCTTGGCATGCACACCATCAAGGAGCGTGCGATCGTCGAGAACGGCCAAGTGATCGCCGCCCCGATGATGTATCTGGCGATCTCCTATGATCACCGCATCATCGACGGCAAGGACGCGGTGCTTTTCCTGGTCGACATCAAGAATCAGCTCGAGAATCCGCAGCGCATGCTGCTGGGCATGTAATGCCGTGATCTGGGCGAGGGCGCGTTCAACGCCGCCCTCGCCGCTTTGCTGAAGCAAGCCCCTTTCGAAATCCCTTACGCGCCGCCATATACGGCACGATCCGCTCCCCAGGAACCTCGAACCATGAGCGAAAAATTCGACGTCATCGTCATCGGTGCCGGCCCCGCCGGTTATGTCGCTGCCATTCGTGCCGCCCAGCTTGGCCTCAAGACCGCCTGCGTGGATGCATTCGTCGGCAAGGATGGCAAGCAGGCGCTCGGCGGCACCTGCCTCAACGTAGGTTGCATCCCGTCCAAGGCGCTGCTCGACTCATCCAAGCAGTACTACAACCTGGCGCACAACCTGCCGGCACACGGCATTAGCGTGGAGAACGCCAAGGTGGACATGTCCACCTTCATCGGCCGCAAGGACAAGATCGTCAAGCAGTTCACCGGCGGCATCGGCCAGCTGTTCAAGGCAAACAAGGTCACTCCGTTCTTCGGCAAGGGCAAGCTGCTGAAGGGCAACACTGTCGAGATCACCGGCAGCGACGGCAGCAAGCAGACGATCAGCGCCACCAATGTGATCCTCGCTTCCGGCTCGGTGCCGATCGAGTTGCCGTTCGCCAAGTTCGACGGCAAGTACATCCTCGACAACGCCGGCGCGCTGGACATCAACGAAGTACCCAAGCGCCTGGGTGTGATCGGTGCCGGCGTGATCGGCCTGGAACTGGGCAGCGTGTGGAACCGCCTGGGTTCGCAAGTGACCATCCTCGAAGCGCTGCCGGATTTCCTGTCCGTTGCCGACCAGGACATCGCCAAAGTCGCCAAGAAAGAATTCGAAAAGCAAAACCTCACCATCAAGCTCGGCGCCAAGCTCACCAAGGCGGAAATCAAGAAGAACGAAGTGGTGCTGTCCTATGAAGACAAGGATGGCGCACACGACCTCACCGTCGACAAGCTGCTGGTGGCCGTCGGTCGTCGCGCGTACACGGAAGGTCTCCTGGCGGCCGACACCGGCGTACAGCTGGACGAGCGCGGCCGCATCAAGGTCGACGAACACAACCACACTGGCGTGGATGGCGTATGGGCCGTCGGTGACGCCGTGCGCGGCCCGATGCTTGCGCACAAGGGTTCCGAAGAAGGTGTGGCAGTCGCCGAATGGATCGCCGGCAAGGCCGGTCACATCAACCTGGACACGGTGCCGTGGGTGATCTATACCGAACCGGAAATCGCCTGGGCCGGCAAGACCGAGAAGGAACTGAAGGAACTGGGCATCCCCTACAAGGTTGGCAGCTTCCCGTTCGCCGCCATCGGTCGAGCGGTGGCCATGAACGAGGCCATCGGCCAGGTGAAAGTGATCGCCCATGCCGAAACCGATCGCCTGCTGGGCGTGCACATGGTCGGCCCGGGCGTATCCGAGCTGATCGCCGAGGCCGTGGTGGCGATGGAATTCAAGGGTTCCGCTGAAGATCTGGCGCGCATCGTCCACGCCCATCCGACGCTCTCCGAGGCCGTGCACGAAGCGGCGTTGTCGGTCGACAAGCGCGCCATTCACAAAGGCAACTGAAGCGTCATGCCATGATGAAAAGCGGCCCGCTCGTGGCGACATGGGCGGGTCGCCTTATTTGAAGCTTCCGTAACCTTTATTGCCGTTGCGCCGGCCTTCGCCGGAATGACGAGCTAAAAAAAGCGAGCCCATCAAACCATGCCCCAACCCACCGCACTTTGCGTCTATTGCGGCTCCCAAAGCGGCCATCATCCGATCTATCTCGAAACCGCACAGGCCTTCGGACAGGAACTCGCGCAACGCGGCATCACGCTGGTGTACGGTGGCGGCAAGGTGGGGTTGATGGGTACGGTGGCCAATGCCGCGCTCGCCAGCGGCGGCAAGGTGATCGGCGTGATTCCGCGCCAACTCGTCGAGCGCGAAGTGGCGCATACGGGTTTGAGTGAGCTGGTGGTGGTCGACACCATGCATCAACGCAAGACACGCATGTTCGAGCTTTCCGATGCGTTTGTGGCGTTACCTGGCGGCTTCGGCACGATGGATGAGATGTTCGAAATGCTCACCTGGGCACAGCTCGGTTTGCATCGTTATCCGTGCGCTTTTCTCAACACGCAGGGCTATTACGATCACCTGCGCGGAATGATGGATCATATGGTCGCCGAAGGTTTTGTCTCGCATGTTCGCCGCGACGACATATGGTTTGGCGACTCCACGCGCGAACTGTTCGAATGGATGCATCGTGATCATGCAAACTCTGCATCACACGGTATCGATGCGTCCAGCATCAAGGCATGAGGCTTACGGCCATGACGACGCTCCAAGCGTTCCGCATTCACAATGATGCCAACGGCTATCGCGGCGGCATCGAAACCATGCACACCGACACACTCAGCGCCGGCGAAGTGCTGGTGAAAGTGGCCTACTCGTCGGTGAATTACAAAGACGCGCTGGCCGGGACGGGCAAAGGCAAGATTCTTCGTCACTACCCGCTCAACGGCGGCATAGATGCTGCAGGTGTGGTGGTCGCATCCAGCGATCGGTCGTTCAAGGAAGGCGACAAAGTGCTATGCACCGGCAGCGGCCTCTCCGAAATACGCGATGGCGGCTACGGCCAATACATCCGTTTGCCTGCACAGTGGGCCATTCCCCTGCCCGACGGCCTGAGCCTGCGTGAAAGCATGATCTTGGGAACGGCCGGCTTTACCGCGGCACTGTCATTGCTGCGCATGCAAGACAACGGTCAATCGCCCGCGCTTGGCCCCATTGCGGTCAGCGGTGCCAGCGGTGGCGTTGGCATGCTGGCCATCGACATCTTCACGCGCGCCGGTTACCAAGTGCATGCCATCAGCGGCAAGGCGGCACATTTTGATTTTCTGCGCGGCCTGGGCGCAGTCGAATGCATCGATCGCCACCAGCTCACCTTCAGCGGCAAGCCAATGGATTCAGCGCGCTTTGGCGGTGTGCTGGACAATGTCGGCGGCGCGATGCTCACCGGCTTGCTGCCCCTAATTGTGCCTTACGGCAACCTCGCCCTGTGCGGCAACGCCGGCGGTGTCCCCTTCGAAAGCACCGTAATGCCCTTCATCATTCGCGGCGTCAGCCTGCTGGGTATCGCATCCGCGGGCACCGCCCGCGATATTCGCGACCGGGTGTGGCACCATCTGGCCAGCGACTGGAAACCTTGCCATTTTGACCGGATCGCCACCCGGGAAATCGCGCTGGAACAGCTTCCGGAGGTATTCGAGCGTATGCTGTCCGGCGATTCGTTTGGCCGTACGATTGTGCGCGTCGCCAACGTTTGATGCGCTGGTGCTTGGAAGCAACGTTCGCGCGACTTAGAATTAACGAAACGACTAGGGGATTCCCACCTTATGGCACGCATTCTGATTGTCGACGATTCTCCGTCGCAGCTCCTCGGTATCAAGCGCATCGTCGAGAAGCTCGGCCATGAAACGCTGACCGCCGAAGACGGTGCCGCAGGTGTCGCCGTGGCGAAGCAGGAAAAACCCGCGCTCATCCTGATGGACGTGGTCATGCCCAACCTCAATGGCTTCCAGGCCACGCGCACCATCAGCAAGGATCCGGAAACCGCGCATATTCCCATCGTGCTGGTAACCACTAAGGATCAGGAAACCGACAAGGTGTGGGGCATGCGCCAGGGCGCAAAGGCTTACGTCACCAAGCCCATCAAGGAAGAAGAATTGGTGGCTGTCCTGAAAGAACTGCTACCGGTCTGATTTCCCATCCATTTACGCAAACGGCGCCTTGAAGGCGCCGTTTGCGTTTGGTGCATCACGAATGTCTTCAGAGACGCGGGTCGTAATGCGGAAACTGGGCGCGCAACGCTTCGTAGGCTTGGCGTTGTGTCTCGCCTTCCGCCGCGGGCACCCGGATCGACACCTCCACAAGCTGATCGCCCGGCGTGGGCCCTGGCAGGCCACGACCTTTCAACCGCAGCTTGCGCCCTGATTGCGTACCGGCCGGAATGCGAAGGTCGACCGTCCCGGCCAGGGTGGGCACCGGTACCGTCGCCCCCAGCGCGGCCTCCCACGGGCTCACCGGCAAGATGTGCAGCACGTTGCGACCCTCCAGCTTGAAGCGCGCATCGTCGCGGATGCCCACTTCCAGCAGCAGGTCGCCGCCCGGCCCACCACCTGCGCCCGGGTGGCCCTGGCCACTGAGCCGGATCACCTGTCCTGGCTGAATACCGGCGGGAATCTTCACTTCCAGCACACGGTCCTGACCGCTTCCATCATCCAGGCTCAGACGCGTACGGCCGCCATTGAAGGCCGTCGGGAGGTCGATCTGCACCTGCGCGTGCGCATCACGCCCACGGCGCGCACGCGGGGCGTGGCGGGCCGCCCCGGAGCGACCAAATAGGCTCTCGAAGAAATCGCTGAAGTCGCCCTCGCCGGTGTCGCCAAAGTCGAAACCTTGCCCCTGTCCCCAATTCGGCGGCGGTCGGAACTGTTCGCCAGGACGATAGCCGCCTGCGCGCAACTGATCGTAGGCGCGACGCTTTTCGGTATCGCGCAGCACTTCGTTGGCTTCGTTGATCGCCTTGAACTTATCTTCCGCGCCCGCTTCCTTGTTCTTGTCCGGATGGTATTTGCGCGCGAGCTTGCGATAAGCCGTCTTGATGTCGGCCTCGCTCGCATCGGGCTTTACGCCCAGCGTGTCGTAATAGTCTTTGAACTCCACTGCAACTCCTTATCCAACACAGACAGCCCACCACGGATCATGGTCCGTGGCGAGCTGTTGACGCAATATTTTTAATGATGCGGCAGGTACGCTTACTGCGCGTGGATAGCGATGCGACGCGGTGCCTTTTCCGCCTTCTTCGGAATCACGATTTCCAGCACACCGTGCTTGCCAGTAGCGCTGATGGTGTCGGCATCGGCACTATCGGGCAAGGTAAAACGGCGATGGAAGCTTCCGTGCGCACGCTCCACGCGGGTGAAACGGCCGGTCTGCTCGTTCCTCTCGACGGCACGCTCGCCCTTGATGGTGAGAATGCCTTTTTCCATGTTCACTTCGATATTGGCAGGATCCACGCCGGGCACGTCCACGAAGATCACGAACCGCTGGTCTTCTTCTTTGATGTCTACACGCGGCGCCCACTGGCTGGTGACCGTGTTGGAGGCGTCTCTTTCATCATTCTGGAAAAAGCGCTCGAAAGCCTGGCGGACGTCGGCTGGGAATGCGCCGGTGGCGCTCCAAAGTGTATGGCGACTGGTATTCATGGTGATTTCCTCAATAGGTTGCGGCGTATTTCCCGCTTGACAAGCAGATAAGCTCTCGCCCGGACGGTTTCAAGGCGACATGCCACCGGACCCGGAGGTACTATTTCCGGCGTTGCCCCTGCTTCAGCGAGCAAGATCATGATTGAGATCGGACAGGCCTTGCCTGACATTGACATTGCCGTCGTCGATGACGGCGCCGACACCCTGCGCACCACCACCGCCACGCTATTTAACGGCCGCCATGCGGTGATGTTTGCCGTACCCGGCGCTTTTACACCCACCTGTTCGGAGCGCCATCTACCGGGCTATGTCAAACACTTTGAGGCATTCAAGGCGCGCGGCATCGAGGTGTACTGCATGGCTGTCAACGATGCCTACGTGATGAAGGCATGGGCCGTTTCCCAGCATGTGCCCGCTGGGCTCAAGTTATTGGCTGATGGAAACGGTGCTTTCACCAAGGCACTCGGACTCGAAATGGATGGCAGCGCTTACGGCATGGGCATACGTTCGCGGCGCTTTGCGCTTTACGCGCAGGATGGTCTCGTCAAACAACTCTATATTGAGCGTCCCGGCGAGCTACGCGTCACGACAGCCGAAGCCATGCTGGCTGCCGTCTAATTAGGCCTACAAAACAACGAGATTGTCATCACACTAAGAAAGAGAAAAGACTTACAAAATTCATCACAGCGGAGGTAAATCCGACTCCGCACTCCATAGGCAGGAAGCCCGATTCCAACCGTAGAGATGCGGCGGTCGTCGACCTGAGGGGGCCGTGATGAAAACGTTCAAATGGGTTGCCATACTGTTTGGGGCACTTTTTGCGCATGACGTTCTGGCCGCCACGACGGCGTCAGGCATTATCCAATTCACAGGCAAGGTCTATGCGCCCGCTTCAGCGGCCATGGCATTGAGCACATCGAATGCGTCGCGCTCGCTGAATGAAGCGCAGACGTATGCGCTGCGCAATGCGCAACGCATGCTTCCGTGCGAAGTACTCGATTACTTCGCGACCTATGCCGCCAAGGACGCCAAGTTCGTCAGCGTGAGCTACAACTGATCTGTCGGTTGCTAAAACCCAAACCGTCATTCCTGCGAAACGGGAATGACGGCAGCGGGCTCTCGCGGCACCTAAGATTTATTCGGTTGCAGGCTGCTCGTCCGTCGGACCGTTCTGCTCGGGCGGAGCGCCTTCGGCAGTCTCGGCTTCGTCGCCGTTGCTTTCGTCGGCATCCACGCGTACCACGCTGACGAGTGCCTCCTCGGCAGGCAAACGAATCAGCGTAACGCCCTGCGTGTTGCGGCCTAGCTGCGAGACTTCCGTCGCACGTGTGCGCACCAGGGTTCCCTGGTTGGAAATCAGTATCAGCTCGTGTGCGTCGCTTACCTGAGTAGCAGACACCAGCGCGCCATTGCGTTCGGAGCACTGAATGCCGATCACGCCCTGCGTGCCGCGGCCTTTCTTCGGGAAATCTTCGAGCTGGGTGCGCTTGCCGAAACCGCGCTCGGTGGCGGTGAGGATGTCGCCCTGCTCGGCAACCACTAGCGATACGACCTTTGCCCCGTCGGTAAGCTTCATGCCGCGCACACCCGTAGCGGTACGGCCCATCGGGCGCACTTCGCTTTCATCGAAGCGCACGACTTTGCCGTTCGAAGCAAACAGCATCACATCACTATTGCCACCGGTGAGTACCACACCGACCAGCGCGTCGCCTTCATCCAGGTTGATGGCGATCTTGCCTTTTTGCAGCTGATATTCGAATTCGGTGAGCGGGGTCTTTTTCACCGTGCCTTCGGCAGTGGCGAAAAATACATAGCGGTCTGCGCTGTACTCATGGACCGGCACCACGGCCTGCACCTTCTCGCCTTCGCCAAGCGGCAGCAGATTCACCATCGGCTTGCCGCGCGCGTTCGGTCCGGCTTCCGGCATCTGATACACCTTCAACCAGTAGACGCGTCCGGTGCTGGTGAAGGTGAGCAGCGTGTCGTGCGTGTTCACGACCCACAGCTGCTCGACGAAATCTTCTTCTTTCAGCGCCGATGCGGAACGACCTTTGCCACCACGACGCTGTGCGCGATAGATACTGGTCGGTTGACGCTTCACATAACCGGCATGCGACAGCGTAACCACCACATCTTCCGGCGCAATGAGGTCGAGTACGTTGAGATCTTCCTGCGAAGGCTGGATCTCGGTGCGACGCTTATCCCCGAATTCCGCCTTGATCACTTCGAGCTCGTCGCGAATCACGGTGAGCAGACGCGCAGGATCTTCCAGTATGAGGATCAAACCGCGAATGATTTCCAGAATCTCGCGATATTCATCAGAAAGCTTTTCCTGCTCCAGGCCGGTGAGGCGATGCAGGCGCATGGCGAGGATTTCTGCTGCTTGCGTCTCTGAGAGCTGATAGCCCTCTGCCTTCAGTCCATCGCGTGGATCCATGTCTTCCGGACGCGAGGATTCAGCGCCCGCAGCGGCCAGCAAGGAGGCCACCATACCCGGCTGCCATTTGCGTGCCAACATGCGTTCGCGTGCTTCCTGCGGCGAGGCGGAGGTCTTGATCAGCTCGATCATCTCGTCGATGTTGGCGAGCGCAACCGTCAAGCCTTCCAAAATGTGCGCACGGGCACGCGCCTTGCGCAGTTCGAAAATCGTGCGACGTGTAACCACTTCGCGACGATGGCGAACGAACGCTTCAAGAATTTCCTTGAGATTGAGCGTACGCGGCTGGCCATCGACCAATGCCACCATGTTGATGCCAAAGGTGACTTGCAGCTGCGTCTGCTGGAACAGGTTATTCAGCACGACATCCGCCATCGCGTCGCGACGGATCTCGATGACAACGCGCATGCCATCCTTGTCGGATTCGTCGCGCAGTTCGGAGATGCCTTCGAGGCGCTTTTCCTTGACCAGCTCGGCGATCTTTTCGATCAAACGCGCCTTGTTTACCTGGTACGGAAGTTCGTGGACAAGGATCGTTTCGCGGCCGTTGGATTCGGTTTCGATTTCGGTGCGTGCGCGCACCAGGATGCGACCGCGCCCCGTGCGATAGGCTTCGATGATGCCCGCGGCGCCGTTGATGATACCGGCGGTGGGGAAATCCGGACCCGGCACGTGCTGCATCAGCTCATCGACGGTGAGCGATGGATTGTCGATCAACGCGATCGTCGCCGAGATCACTTCTGTGAGGTTGTGCGGCGGCACGTTGGTGGCCATGCCCACGGCGATACCGGCGGAGCCGTTCACCAGCAGGTTCGGTACACGCGTGGGCAGTACCAGCGGCTCCTGCTCGCTTTCGTCGTAGTTGGGGCCAAAGTCGACCGTTTCCTTGTCAATGTCGGCAAGCAGCTCGTGCGTGAGGCGTGACATGCGCACTTCCGTGTAACGCATGGCCGCGGCGTTGTCGCCGTCGACGGAACCGAAGTTACCCTGGCCGTCTACCAGCATGTAGCGCAGCGAGAACGGTTGCGCCATGCGCACGATGGCATCGTAAACGGATGCATCGCCGTGCGGATGGTATTTACCGATCACGTCACCGACGACGCGCGCGGATTTCTTATAAGCCTTGTTCCAGGCGTTACCGAGCTCGTTCATTGCGAACAGCACACGACGATGCACGGGCTTCAAACCATCGCGGACATCCGGGAGGGCGCGTCCCACGATCACGCTCATGGCGTAATCGAGGTAGCTCTGGCGCATTTCGTCTTCGATATTGACGCGAATGACTTCTTTGGCGAGCTCTGCCATCAATGGGTTCCCTAGTAGCGAATAAGCGCCCCGGGACAGGCGCGTGGAGCGCGTGTCTGCGAGGGTCAGGCGGTAGCTTGGAATTGTATCACAGAAGCGCCGGGAAAGGCCTTATTTTTGCCTTTTTAATCAATAAGTTACGAGCCCGTTTTGGCGCGCCGGAAAAGCAGCATGCGCGCGCTCGCAAAATTGACGAAAGCGGCGAAAACCGAACCCACGCCAACCGCCAGTGCCGGCCATCGATGCCAGGCCGGAAACGCTATGAGGCACACCACGTAAGCGGCGTAATTCACTGCGGCGCCGCCACTCATCAGGGCCATCCAATGAAGCCATTCCGTTCCTAAAGAACGTCCGCTGTGCCGCGCAGCGAAGGTGTGGCTGCGGTTCCACCACCACGTGACCGTGGCCGCCACCAGGAAGGAGATGACTCTTCCAACATACGGGTTGAAGTGCACGAAGGTGACGAGGGTCTGCACGATGCCGGCGTCAACCACGAAGCCGATCAGGCCCCCGACCGCAAACAGCATCACCTCGTGGCGCAATCTCATGCGGCGAATACGGCTCGCATGCGTTCGGGCGTGGGATGCTCGATCACTCCACGCTCGGTAACGATGGCATCGATCAGTGAAGCCGGCGTGACATCGAACACCGGATTCCAGGCCTGCGCACCATCGACCACGGTACGGCGACCCGCGACACTGAGAAGTTCGGCGGCGTCACGCAGCTCGATGTCGATGTCCTCGCCCGAAACCGTCGCCATGTCGACCGTTGAAGACGGTGCCACCACCATGAACTTCACGCCGTGATGGCGCGCGGCGATGGCGAGCTGATAGGTGCCGATCTTGTTGGCGGTATCGCCATTGGCAGCAATGCGGTCCGCACCGACGATGACCCACTTCACTGCGCCCGACTTCATCAGATGCGATGCGGCCGAGTCAGCGATCAGCTTGGCCGGAATGCCATCACGCACCAACTCCCACATGGTCAGGCGCGCGCCCTGCTGCCAGGGCCGCGTTTCGCCGGCATAAACATCGTCGATGCGCCCGGCCGCGACGCCGGCCCGAATCACGCCCAGCGCCGTGCCATAACCGGACGTCGCCAGCGAGCCCGTGTTGCAATGAGTCATCACGCCGGAACCGGGTGCGATCAGCGCTGCGCCCAGTTCGCCCATATGGCGATTGGCAGCCAGATCCTCGTCCTGGATGAGCTGAGCTTCGCGTTCCAATGCGCCCGTATCCGCACCGGCGTCGATGCGTGTCTTCATGCGATCCAGCGCCCACATCAGGTTGACTGCGGTGGGACGTGCTGCGCGAAGCTGTGCCAGCGCCTGCTCCATCGGCGCGCGTTGCTGCGCAGCAAGCACGACACCCCACGCCGCTGCGATCCCGATGGCCGGTGCGCCGCGTACGGCCAGATCCTTGATGGCCTGGATGACGGCCGAATAATCGCGGCAATCCAGCCACGTTTCTTCGGCGGGCAGCAGGCGCTGATCAAGCAAACGCAGATTGTCGCCACGCCACTGCACGGCGCGGATGGTGTCATGGGCGGAGGCAAGATTCGTCATTGTCTTAGTTTACCAGCAATGGCCACTCGCCCCTTTGGGCGAGTTGTCGCCAAAGGACCGTTTACGAGGCCTATGGCGTAACTCATGAGGCAAGGTGCTGCCATGCCTTCACGTCCACTCATCGATGAGTCGGGCACAAAAATTAAGCGCCGCGCTCGCGCAGCCACTGATGAATCGCCGGCGCCACTTCGCGCTGCGCACGCCCGGAAACGTAAATACCGATATGACCGCCCTTGAAGGCGACTTCCGTGTAATCGGTGGTGCCAACATGCTGCTGCAATGCACGCGATGCGTCGGGTGGCACCAGATGATCCTGCGTGGCAAAGATGTTGAGCACGGGCTGCGTGATCATCCCTAAATCCACGGGCTGTTTACCGATTTGCAAATCACCTTTGATCAAGCTGTTCTGTTGGAAAAACAGCTTGATGAATTCGCGGAACGCTTCGCCGGCCTGATCAGGCGAATCAAAAATCCAGCGCTCCATGCGCAGGAAATTTTTCAGCTCCTGCGGGTTGTCGAGAATGTCGACCAGGCTGACGTACTTCTGCTGATTCAGTCGCAAGGGCTTGAGCATCAAGTACACCCAGTTCATCAACGCTGCCGGCACATTGCCCAGCGTGTCGACGAACAGGTCGATGTCCATGTTCTGCACCCAGTGCGAGAGCATGTTGTCGCTCGTGCGGAAATCCACCGGTGTCACCATCGTGACGAGGTTCTTTACCTTTTCCGGATGCATGGCGGTGTAGCACAGCGAAAACGTGCCTCCCTGGCAAATGCCAAGCAGGTTGATCGCATCCAGACCATGGCGATGGCGGACCGCATCGACGGCGCGATCGAGGTAACCGTTGAGGTAGTCATCCAGCGTAAGCCAGCGATCAGCGCCGTCCGGATAACCCCAATCGATGAGGTACACATCCTCGCCCTGGTCGAGCAGGTTGCGCACCAATGAACGATCGTCCTGCAGATCGGTCATCCACACGGTATTGACCAGTGCGTAGACGATAAGCGTGGGCACCTTGGCGGTGGGCTTGTGGTGGCCCTTCATGTGCCAAACGGTGAGTTTGTCCTCGCTATGAATCGCTTCGCGAGGTGTGTTGGCATAGTCCTGCTCGCCCAGGCCGCGCAGATTCTGCAAACCTGCAGCGAGCTTGCGCTGGAACGTAGCGATCTCGTTGAAGGCCTGCTGCGGTTCGATGTGCAATGGATTTTGCATGTTGATTCCTTACTTCCGCTTGCCGGCAGCAGAACGTGTCGCTTTTGTGCGCCGGGATGGCGTGCCTGGCTTTCCGTTTCCATTTCCGCTACCGGAAGCCTGTTCGATCGGGCGCACCTTCGTTTCGCCCTTGCTCGCCGCCAGCTCACGTTTCAACGCGGCAATTTCGACCTGCAAGGTATGCACCAGGGATGCCTCTGGAGTGGACTGCGCTTGCTCGCGCGTTTTCAATTCGCGCCGCACTTGCTGCAGGCGCTTGCCAAGGCTGTCCACTTCGCTGCGAGTGGGAATGCCCAGTTCGCGACACACTTGCTCGGTCTGCTGCTGCTGCAGTTTGCGGACGTCCATCTGCGCATTGACCATCGCGCCGAACACGTCGCGGAATTCCTGCGAAAGCGCCATTTCGGCGTAGGCTTCTTCCATGGCGTCAACCCACAGATCGTACAGCCCCTTGAGGGATTCAACCTGCTTACCGGGCTCGCCATGCTGTGCCAGCGTTTCTTGCAGCTTGGTAATGCCTTGTGCATTCACTTTCTGCAGCAGGCCCTGATAGCGTGCGTTGATCTGGGCATATTTTTGCATAGCCGCAGCCAGCGCCTGTTGATCGAGCTGTACCTCGCGCGTGATACCGAAAGCGGCCATCTGAGGTGAGAGGCCCGGCATACCGGCCATGCCCGGCACACCCATCGTGCCCGCTTGCTGCATGGCCTGCAGCCACGCCTGCCACTGATGATCCAGGCCGAAGGCCGAAGCGCTGTCGATACCGGCAATGGTTTGTGCAAAGGGTTGGTTGAAGGCCGACAGAAACGCTTGCATGGCCGCGGGTTGCTGCCACGGGTTCGTCGGTTGCTGGCCGAGTCCTGCGCTTGCGGCCTGCTGCAGCCAGTTGCCGTAAGCCTTCAGGCTGGCCATGCTGCGGGCGAGGAAATCGCCTTGCTGCGGCATTGCTGTGGCCCCCACGCCAAATGGGTTTGATGGGCCGGATTGCTGCTGCAGATAACGCATCCAGGCGTCCCAGGATTGTTGTGCAAAGGCCTGGTAGTCCTTCAGAAACTCGTTCGCCTGGTCGGCCATGCCTGCATCCTCGAGGTGGGGCGCGGATCGTATCAAATACGGGCTTGCGAAAACGAAAACGCCCGGCTGGGAAGCGCGGGCGTTTTCATGGCTCAGCTTGTCAGAAAAGCGCTCACACGTTTGCGCCTTCGTCTTCGGTAACTGCCTTCATGGACAGGCGAATACGGCCCTGCTTGTCCACTTCCAGCACTTTCACCTTGACGATATCGCCTTCCTTGAGCTTGTCGGAGACTTTCTCCACGCGCTCGTTGGAAATCTGCGACACGTGCACCAGGCCGTCTTTGCCGGGCAGGATCGTCACGAACGCACCGAAATCCATCAGCTTGGCAACCTTGCCTTCGTAGATGCGGCCCGGTTCCACGTCCGACACGATCTGCTCGATACGCTTGCGCGCTTCTTCCGCGGCCAGGCGGTTGACCGAAGCGATCACCACGGTGCCGTCGTCGCTGATGTCGATGGTGGTACCGGTTTCTTCGGTAATGGAACGGATGGTGGCGCCGCCCTTGCCGATGACTTCGCGGATCTTGTCCGGATGGATCTTGATGGTGAGCAGACGCGGCGCGTATTCGCTCATCTCCGCACGCGGCGTGTTGATCACCTTGGCCATTTCGCCCAGGATGTGCAGACGGCCACGCTTGGCCTGCTCCAGCGCCACCTTCATGATTTCTTCGGTGATGCCGTCGATCTTGATGTCCATTTGCAGCGCGGACACGCCATCGGCGCTACCGGCCACTTTGAAATCCATGTCGCCGAGGTGGTCTTCATCGCCGAGGATGTCGGACAGCACAACGAAATCGCTGCCCTCCTTCACCAGACCCATGGCAATACCCGCTACCGGCGCTTTCAGCGGCACGCCGGCATCCATCAGTGCGAGCGAGGAGCCGCACACCGAAGCCATCGACGAGGAGCCGTTCGATTCGGTGATTTCCGACACGACGCGCAGCACGTACGGAAACTCTTCCAGCGACGGCTTCACCGCCTGAACGCCACGCTTGGCGAGGCGGCCATGGCCGATTTCGCGGCGCTTGGGCGCACCGAAGCGACCGGCTTCGCCCACCGAGAACGGCGGGAAGTTGTAGTGGAACAGGAATGGATCCTTCGACTCGCCTTCCGGTGCATCGATGATCTGCGCATCACGCGCGGTACCTAGCGTGGCCACGACCAGCGCCTGCGTTTCGCCGCGGGTGAACAGCGCCGAGCCGTGAGTGCGCGGCAATACGCCGACGCGCACGGAGATCGGACGGATATCGTCCAGCTTGCGGCCGTCGATGCGCACCTTGGTCTTCAGCACGCCGTCGCGCATGGTGCGGTATTCGATCTCGGCGAACGCATTGCTGACGTCCAGGTCGGTCCAGCCGTGCGAAGCGGCGGTTTCAGCGATACCGGCCTTGATGTCACTCTTCAGCGCGGCGATGGCATCGCGACGCTCCAGCTTGTCGCGGATCGCAAAGGCCTTTTCCAGGCGGTCACCCAGGATGCTGCCGATGTCATTGAACAGCGCATCGTTGCGTGCCGGTGCTTCCCACTGGAACGGCTTACGGCCCGCTTCATTCGCGAGCGCGCTGATGGCGTTGACCACCACCTGCAATTGCTTATGGCCGAACACCACGGCACCCAGCATCACTTCTTCGCTGAGTAGCTTGGCTTCCGATTCCACCATCAGCACGGCGTTGGCGGTACCCGCCACGACCAGCTCAAGATCGGAGGTCTTCAGTTCGGTGGCGGTGGGATTCAGCAGGTACTGACCGTTGGCATAGCCCACGCGCGCAGCGCCGATCGGGCCCTTGAACGGGATGCCAGCCAGGGTCAGCGCGGCGGACGCGCCGATCATCGCCGGGATATCACCGTCGACTTCCGGATTGAGCGAGATCACCTGGGCGATGATCTGCACTTCGTTCTTGAACTCTTCCGGGAACAGCGGACGCACCGGGCGGTCGATCAGGCGCGAGGTGAGCGTTTCCTTTTCGGTCGGACGGCCTTCGCGCTTGAAGAAGCCACCGGGAATGCGGCCGGCGGAGTAGAACTTCTCGACGTAGTCGACGGTAAGCGGGAAGAAATCCTGCCCGTCTTTCGCCTTGGATGCGGCCACCGCGGTGACCAGCACAACGGTGCCGCCCATGCTGACCATGACTGCACCCGAAGCCTGGCGGGCGATTTCGCCCGTCTCCAGTGTGACTTCGTGATTACCGTACTGGAATGACTTGGTTACTTTCGCCACTTTGGATGTCCTAGTCTGATCAGCGACGGAGGCCAAGGCGCTCGATGAGGCTCTGATAGCGAGCCAGATCGCGGTCCTTGAGATAGCCGAGCAGACGCTTGCGCTGGTTGACCAGCTTCAGCAGACCACGACGCGAGTGATGATCTTGCTTATGCGTCTTGAAATGATCGGTAAGGTGCTCGATGCGAGCGGAAAGCAGGGCGACCTGAACTTCCGTGGAGCCGGTGTCGTTCGGCGCGCGGCCAAAGTCAGCAATGATCTTGCTGGACTGTTCTACAGAGAGGGACATGGTGTCTTCCTTAAAAAAACAGGTGCGGAACTTGCGCAACGTCACCGCCTGATGACGTTGCGCAAGCTCCGGCAGGTTGAGTGAAAGTACTGAATCAAGCGGGCTATTGTACCGAGGGCTGGTGTATTGCAACAAGACCTTAAAAACACGAGCTTTTTTGCATCTGCCAGTTCAGCCATGGACGTCATCACGAGCTCGGCCGTTTACTCCGGGCTTTTCTCAGGCAGTGGAGGAAGATTGAACCCGCGCAAAATGCGGACCCGGCCCTGCGCATCGCAATCGACCAAGGCCAGCAGGCGCCCATCGTTGGCGAAAGCCGCCGAGCACTCGCGCGCCTGAGAGCTAGGCCAGTCAATCTGACGCCCCTGTGAGACGGCTTGGCTGGCGGCGGTATCCAGGTGCAGCGAAGGGAGGTCCGTCAGGCCGGCCCAGAGGGGCAATACCAGCTTGTCGACGGTCTCCTCCCCCTGCTCGGCCGCAGCGCGCAGCGCTTCCAGGGTGACCATGATCGGCTCGCGGAACGGCTCGACCCATAGCCGGCGCAAGGCAGTGAGATGAGCCCCACAGCCCAGTTTTTCGCCCAGATCGACCGCCAGGCTACGGATATAGGTGCCCGAACCGCACTCCACACACAACGTGAGCGTGTCGTGGGTACGAGACATCAACTCCAATCGATGTACTTCCACCTCGCGCGGCGGGGCTTGCACGGCCTCCCCACGGCGAGCCTTGAGGTAAAGCGGCTCACCATCTTGCTTGAGGGCCGAATAGATCGGCGGCACCTGGACGATACGCCCCCTGAGCGGCGCCAATGCGGCCTCGATCGCGTCCTCACCCAGGGTAGGAACGGGGCGCTGGTGGACGACTTCCCCTTCCAGATCCGCCGTGGTCGTGGTGGCCCCCAGACGGCATTCGGCAAGGTAGGCCTTGCGTGAGCCGAGCAAACTGCCGGCGATCTTGGTGGCTTCACCGAAGCAAACCGGCAGAAGCCCGGTCGCCAAAGGATCGAGCGCACCCGTATGCCCTCCCTTGGCCGCGCGCAGGATGGCCATGGCCATCTGCAAGGCCTTGTTCGAGCTCATGCCCAGCGGTTTGTCGAGGAGCAGGATGCCGTTCAGCTCTCGGGCATCAGGACGGTGGCGACGGCGGCTCATGCGGAAAGACCGGAGTTGGCTATCGATCCGTAGCGATTCAGTTTTCGCTATCGTCCGAATCCTGCGGTGGCGACTGTCGCAACAACTCCTCGATCCGCTCGCCCTTATCGACCGAATCGTCGTATTTGAAGCGCAGCTCAGGCACGCGACGCAGGCGCATCGTGCGCGACAGGGAGCGACGGAACTCCACGGCCAGTTCGTTGAGGCCTTTCACCACATCCTTGGATTGCTGCGGCAACAACGCCGTGACCCAAACGGTGGCCCAATCCAGATCGCGCGTGACTTCCACGTCCGACACGCTGCACGAGGGCAGACCGTGATCGCGCACGGCGGCGTGCACGAGTATGGCCAGCTCACGGCGGAGCTCAGCGCCTACACGGTCGGTGCGTTTGAAGTCGCGGGATGGCATGGATTAATAAATGAAGGAGAGGGAGAAATGGTTGCGCAAAGCGCGTTGCTTGTTCGTCATTCCGACGCTGACCGGAATGACGGTGAGGGGTAGCTAGCTTGAGGCTAGATGTGCCCTCACCCATGCCCTCTCCCCGCAGGGCAGAGGGCATGTATGGCTTACAGCGTGCGGGCGACTTCGATACGCTCGAAGCATTCGATCTGATCACCCACTTTAACGTCGTTGTACTGCTTCACAGCGATGCCGCATTCCATGCCGCCGCGCACTTCATCGACCAGATCCTTGAAGCGGCGCAGCGATTCCAGCTCGCCCTGGAAGATCACAGTGTTGTTGCGCAGCACGCGGATCGGCTTGCTGCGCTTGACCATGCCTTCCGTCACCATGCAACCGGCCACCGCGCCGAACTTGGAGCTGCGGAACACATCGCGTACCTGGGCAATGCCGATGATTTCCTCGCGCACTTCCACGCCGAGCAAACCGGAGGCCGCCTGCTTCACCTGGTCGATCACGTCATAGATGATCGAGAAGTATCGAACGTCGAGGCCGGCGGTGTCGATCACCTTGCGTGCAGATGCATCCGCGCGCACGTTGAAGCCGATGATCAACGCCTTTGATGCCGCTGCCAGCGTAGCGTCGGATTCGGTGATGCCGCCGACGCCAGCCGCAATCACGTTGACCTTCACATTTTCGTTGCCGATCTGGCTGAGCGAGTCGCGCAAGGCCTGCACGGAACCCTGTACGTCGGCCTTGACCAGGATGTTAAGCGTCTGCTGCTCGGTTGCCTGCCCCATCTGCGCCATGATGTCTTCCAGGCGGTTGGCCTTGCTGACCATGCGCGTCTCGCGCCGCTTGAGCTGGCGTTCCGCCGCCACTTCACGCGCCAGGCGCTCGTCGGCCACGGCCACGAAATCATCGCCGGCCTCCGGTACACCAGACAGGCCAAGCACCTGCACCGGAATCGAAGGGCCTGCTTCCTGAACGGTTTTGCCGGTCTCGTCGATCAGCGCGCGCATGCGGCCGTATTCGATGCCGCACACCACGAAATCGCCGCGCTTGAGCGTACCCTGCTGCACCAGCACAGTCGCCACCGGACCGCGGCCGCGATCGAGGCTCGACTCGATGACCACGCCCGAGGCCGGACCATCCTCGACCGCCGTCAGTTCCATGACTTCCGCCTGCACCGAAATGGCGTCGAGCAGAGCGTCCACGCCCATGCCGGTCTTGGCCGACACCGGTATGAACGGGGTATCGCCGCCCCACTCTTCCGGGATCACCTCAAGATTGCCGAGACCTTGCTTGACGTGATCCGGATTGGCGTCGGACTTGTCCATTTTGTTAATCGCGACGATCAGCGGCACCTTCGCTGCGCGCGCATGCTGCACAGCCTCCTGCGTCTGCGGCATGACACCGTCGTCCGCAGCGACCACCAGCACCACGATGTCGGTGGACTGCGCACCACGTGCGCGCATCGCCGTAAACGCGGCGTGGCCAGGCGTGTCGAGGAAGGTGATCACACCCTTGGGCGTGGTCACGTGATAGGCACCGATATGCTGGGTAATACCACCGGCTTCGCCCGCAGCCACCTTGGTACGGCGGATATAGTCGAGCAGTGAGGTCTTGCCGTGGTCGACGTGGCCCATGATGGTGACCACGGGCGGACGCGTCGTGCGCTCACCTTCCAGCTCCACGCTCTGCGTGTGCGCTGCCAGTGCTGCTTCGGCCCCCTGTTCGCTGGCTTCGACGGCTTTGTGACCGAGTTCTTCTACCACCAGCATGGCGGTATCGCGGTCGATCGTTTGGTTGATGGTGGCCATCACGCCCATCTTGAAGAGCGCCTTGACCACTTCGGAACCCTTCACCGCCATTTTCTGTGCGAGCTCGGCGACCACATTGGCGTCGCTCACGACCACTTCGCGCACAAC
Organism: Dyella monticola; assembly: GCF_003363155.1. Taxonomy (GTDB): domain Bacteria; phylum Pseudomonadota; class Gammaproteobacteria; order Xanthomonadales; family Rhodanobacteraceae; genus Dyella_B; species Dyella_B monticola. The sequence goes on from NZ_QRBE01000008.1 coordinate 123,859, forward strand.
CGGCGCGGTGGGCTTGGAGAAACCATGCGTTCCAGTAGACGGCGCGCTGGCACCGCGCGTCGCTTCGCGAGAGGTCGTCCTGCCAGGCTTACCGCGCTTGCTGGAACGACGGGCACGGTCGGCCTCGGACAAATGCAGCTCACCGGCAGCAAACCGCTTGCCACCGACGGTGTCATCGCGATCACGGAAACCGGTGGCGCCATGCTTCACCTTACCGCGGTCGGCGCCGCTGCTAGGCGCGGGTGCCGGAGCGGGAGCCGGAGCTGGCGCAGGCGCGGCGACAGCGACGGGCTTCTTATCGCGCTTACGCGGTTCATGGATGCGCGGCAGGATCATGCCCAGCGAGCTGGGGTCGATACGTTGCGCAACGGACGGTGATTCGGCGACCTTTTCTTCCCCCGGCTCGACCGGCTTGGGTGCGCGCACGGGCTCCTCTTCGACGGCCGTGGTCTGCTGCTCCACCTGCGCGGCTTGCGCTTCGGAAGCCGCTTGTGCGGCGGCTTCCTGGCGTGCGCGCTCGGCTACTTCAGCCTCGCGGCGCGCCGCCTCTTCTTCGGCGCGCTGCCGCGCTTCTTCCTGGCGACGGTGTTCAGCCTCGGCGCGGTCGGTTTCCTCCTGCTCGCGCTGGTGCTGGGATTCTTGCAGGCGACGCAGCGCTTCTTCGCGCTCGGGCTCGGCGCTTGCTTCCTCGGCAATCACGCTGCGCTTGACGTAGGTGCGCTTGGCGCGCACTTCCACATTTACCGTCTTGGCGCTGGACGCGCCCCGTCCGCCCGGGGTGGCGACTTTGAGCTCGCTGATCTTGCGCCGCTTCAAGGTGATCTGCCGCGGCGAGGAATCCTCCGCCTCAACGGTAGCATCTGCCTTGCCGTGCGTACGGCGCAAAAAGCCCAGCAGTTTCACCTTCTCGGTGCTGCTGATGACCTGCTCGGGGTCTGAGAATTTCATGCCTGCTTCCCCGAGCTGCGTCAGCAGCCGGTCGACGGGCATGCCCAGAACCTGAGCGAGTTGTTTGATTGTGACGTCCGACATCGTGATTCTTTCTCCGCCGTTCCCGCGCTTATCGTCCGTACAAAACTGTTTGTGTTCTTGCACGGCCACCTCCGTCCCTGGTGGAGACCTCAACGGTCTCCCGGCGCGCCCATCCAGGGCGCTGCCGCCCGCGGTTAGCCGCCCTTCTCCAGCCGAGCAATCATCGGCGCACGCGCCGCCATGATGAGTGCCGCAGCACGATCTTCATCCATGCCTTCGATGTCGATCATGTCATCGACCGCGAGGTCGCCAAGATCGTCCACCGTGACGACGCCGCGCTCGGCGAGCGCGTAGGCCGTCGATTCGTCCATGCCATGCAGTTCGAGCAGCTCCTGCGAGGGCTGGTGCTCGTCCAGTGTTTCTTCCACGGCCAACGCTTCGGTAAGCAAGGAATCGCGGGCGCGAGCGCGCAGTTCTTCGACGATGTCTTCGTCGAAGCCCTCGATGGCCAGCAGTTCCGCGCTCGGCACATACGCGATTTCCTCGACGCTGGAGAAGCCTTCCTGCACCAGGATGTTGGCGATTTCCTGATCCACTTCCAGCTTGTCCATGAAGAGCTGACGGGCCGATTCCTGCTCGGCCTCGCTCTTGGCGGCGACCTGGTCCTGGGTCATCACGTTGAGCTGCCAGCCGGTGAGCTTGCTGGCCAGGCGCACATTCTGGCCACCGCGGCCGATGGCCTGCGAGAGCTTGTCCTCGGCCACCGCGATATCCATGGAGTGTTTGTCTTCATCCATGATAATGGACTGCACTTCGGCCGGCGCCATGGCGTTGATCACGTACTGTGCCTGGTTCTCGTGCCACAGGATGATATCCACGCGCTCGCCGTTGAGCTCGTTCGACACAGCCTGCACGCGCGAACCACGCATGCCGATGCAAGCACCGATGGGGTCGGTGCGGGTGTCGTGCGCCACCACGGCGATCTTGGCGCGATCACCCGGATCGCGCGCGCAACCCTTGATCTCAACCAGGCCCTGGCCCACTTCCGGCACTTCGAGCTTGAACAGCTCGATCATGAATTCCGGCGCAGCACGCGACACGAACAACTGCGGGCCGCGTGCTTCGGACTTCACTTCGAACAGATAGCCGCGAACGCGGTCACCGACGCGGTGCGATTCACGCGGAATGGTCTTATCGCGCGGAATGAACGCTTCGGCATTGCCGCCCAGATCGAGGTAGACATTGCCGCGCTCGACACGCTTGACGATACCAGTGACCAGCTCGCCAACGCGATCCTTGAACGCGTCCACTACTTGCTGGCGCTCGGCTTCGCGCACGCGCTGCACGATCACCTGCTTGGCAGCCTGTGCTGCAATGCGGCCGAATTCGGCGTTTTCAATCTGCTGCTCGATGAACTCGCCCACCTGCGCACCGGCGCGTTCGTCCTCGGCATCCATGAGACGCAACTGACGGAACGGCGACTCCATCTCGCCATCATCGGCGATGATTTCCCAGCGACGGAATGTTTCGTAGTCGCCCGTGTTGCGATCGATGGTGACGCGGATATCCGGATCCTCATCCGGATAACGCTTTTTCGCGGCAGACGCCAATGCAGCTTCCATCGCCAGGAAGATCACATCGCGCGACACACCTTTTTCGTTAGCAACCGCATCAACGACCAGCAAAAGTTCTTTGCTCATTGCAACCACTCCGTGAACGCTGTCCAGCGCTCCATCGATTGATTATTTCGACTCTTTTTTCTTGCCCGGCTTGCGACCACCGGGCTTGGGCTGCGGCACGTAACCGAGCGCTGCCCAATCCGGCACGATGCGCGCGCTTTCCACCGCATCGTGCTCGAATTGAAATACCTTTCCTTCGGCGTCCAGGCCGATCTGGCTGCCTTCCACCGAAACAACTTTGCCGCGCAGCCTGCGGCGCCCTTCCAGCGGTACCTTCAACAGCACCTTTACTTCCTGTCCGACGAACTTCGCAAACTGCTCGGCCGTAAACAGCGGCCGATCGATACCCGGTGAAGACACTTCCAGTACGTAATGACCTGGGATCGGGTCCTCCACGTCGAGCAGTGCGGAAAGCTCACGACTGGCCGCTTCGCAATCGTCGAGATTGACCTCGCGCCCTGCGGTGTCCAGATACACGCGCAACGTACCCTGCCCCTGCGAAGGGGTGAATTCCACACCGATACATTCCAGCTGAAGATCCGCCAAAACCTCGGTAAAGCGTCGTGCTAGCGCTTGTGTGTCCACTCTCGTCGATACCGTTGCCGGAAACAAAAAATGGGCGCGAACGGCCCATTCCCTTACCTTGCCGATGTCTCACTCTGTCAGGCCTTTCCCTGCGCCTATCGGCCCATTATGACCGACGAAGCACCTGTGCATCCTTACGCCCAACAAAAAAGCCTCACGAGGAGGCTTTCTTGTCCAAGAAAGATCTGGTAGCGGGGGTAGGATTCGAACCTACGACCTTCGGGTTATGAGCCCGACGAGCTGCCAGACTGCTCCACCCCGCATCAGAGTCCGAGAAGTCTAGCGACTTGGCCGAATTCTTGCAAGCCTTACGTCGCGATCTTTCTCATTTCCGCGAGCGCGGAACACGCTCCTCAACCTACGAACGCCTGTTTGCACCAACCCAGCAAGGGGCCCCAGTACAAGCCCAGCGCAAGCAATGCCAACGCATTGAGCGATAAAGCCACGCGCAGCGTGAAATCAGGCTGAAGGCGCACCTCGGTGCCCGCTTCGGGCTTGTCGAAGTACATCACTTTGACCACGCGCAGGTAGTAGTAGAGGCCAATGATGGCGAACACCGCACCGACGATCGCCAGCCACATCATGCCGGCATGGATCGCAGCTTGCAGCACCAGCAGCTTTGCGAAGAAGCCGAACATCGGCGGCACGCCTGCCAGCGAGAACAGCGAAAGCATCATCAGGAACGCCATCCACGGCGAACGTTGATTGAGGCCCTTGAAATCATCGATGTTCTCGCATTCGAAGCCGGCACGGCTCAGCGCCAGAATCACGCCGAATGCGGCCGTGGACATCAGTGCATAGCTCACCGCGTAGAACATGGCTGCGGAATACCCTTCGGGCCTCGCGTTGACCAAGCCCAGCAGCAGGTAGCCCATGTGCGAGATCGTCGAATAGGCAAGCAGACGCTTGAGGTTCGTCTGCACGATGGCCACCACGTTGCCGATCGCCAGAGAAACAACGGCCAGTACAGCAAGCATGATCTGCCAGTGTTGCGCGAAATCGCCCATACCGGTGGCAAGCAGGCGGAACGCCATGCCGAACGCAGCAAGCTTGGAGGCCGAGCCGATGAATGCGGTGACTGAGGTGGGCGCGCCCTGGTAGACGTCCGGAATCCACATGTGGAACGGCGCGACACCAAGCTTGAACGCGACGCCGATCACCATGAACACCAGGCCAAACACCAACAGATGCGGCATGGTGCTGTGCGTGATGGCCTGGTGCAGTTGTACCAGGTCCAGCGTGTTAGTCGCGCCGTAGACCATCGACATGCCATACAGCAGCAAGCCCGAGGAAAGCGCACCCAACACGAAATACTTGATGGCGGCCTCGGAGGACAGGCCCGAATCGCGGTTCAGCGCCACCAATGCGTACGACGACAGCGTCAGCAGTTCCAGGCCCAGGTAGATCATCACCAGGTTGCCGGCCGAGACGAGCAGCATCACGCCGATCACGGCGAACAGCATCAGCGTGTAGAACTCACCCACGAACAGCTTGCGGTCGACCATATACGGGCGGCCGTAGATGAATACCAGGATAGTCGACAACAAGGTAAACACCTTGAGGATCGCACTCATTCCGTCGCGGATGAACATGCCATGGAATGCGGTCACCTCGCCTTCTGGCATGTAGCGAAGCACCAGATAGCCGGTCACCACCAGCACACCGATGGAAAGCCAATGCAGATAAACGCGCTCCGCCGGCTTCATGAAAGCATCGGCCAGCAGGAGTACGCACGCCGCCGCTACCAGAAAGAATTCCGGCAGCATGATGAGAATGTCGTTGATAGTCGGCATGGTCGTTCCCGATCAGACCTTATGGATGGCGAGCATTTGCACGATCTGGTTCACCGAGTTGTCCATCAGGTGGATCAGCGGTTCGGGCCACACGCCCAGAACCAGCACAGCCGCCGCGAACGCGCCCAGCACGAACCACTCGCGCCCGTTGATGTCTTTCATTTCTGCCACGTGGGGATTGGTTACTTCACCCCACAGCACGCGCTTGACCAGCCACAGCGTGTAAGCCGCGCCAATGATCAGGGTGAAGGCGGCGAACAATGCAATCCATGGATTGGCGCTGAAGCTGGACAGGATGACCATGAATTCGCCCACGAATCCGCTGGTACCCGGCAGGCCGCAGTTGGCCATGGCGAAGAACACATAGAAGAATCCGAACCATGGCATCACGTTGACCACACCGCCGTAATCCTTGATCAGGCGGGTGTGCATGCGGTCATACAGCACACCGATGCACGAGAACATCGCACCGGAGACGAAACCGTGCGAAATCATCTGCACCATCGCACCTTGCACGCCCAGGCGCGCGGCATCGGTATTGCCGTGATCGCGCACCAACATGAAGGCGATGAACACGCCCAACGTCACGAAACCCATGTGCGCAACGGAGGAGTAAGCCACCAGCTTCTTCATGTCCTCCTGCACCAGCGCGACATAGCCGATGTACACCACGGCAATCAGGCTGAGCGCAATCACCACCCACGCGAAATGTTCGGACGCATCGGGCGTGATAGGCAAGCTGAAACGAAGGAAGCCGTATCCACCAATCTTCAGCATCACCGCCGCCAGCACCACCGAACCACCGGTAGGCGCTTCCACGTGCGCATCCGGCAACCATGTGTGCACCGGCACCATTGGTACCTTCACGGCGAAGGCGATCAGGAAGGCGAAGAATAACCAGCTCTGCTCGGTCATCGACAGCGGCAGGGCCGCCAGCGCGTGCAAATCCCACGTGCCCGCCTTCAGGTACAGGTAGATCAAGCCCACCAGCATGAAGATGGAGCCGAAGAACGTGTAGATGAAGAACTTCAAGGTCGCATATACGCGACGCGGGCCACCCCAGATGCCGATGATGATGAACATCGGAATCAGCATCGCCTCGAAGAACACGTAGAACAGCAAGGCGTCAGTGGCGCAGAACACGCCGATCATCAAACCTTCGAGCACCAGCATGGCAGCCATGTACTGATGGGGTTTGTCCTGGATCACTTCCCAAGCACCCACGATCACAAGGATGCCCACGAAAGTGGTCAGGAGGATCAGCGCGACGGAAATGCCATCGACACCGAGGCTGTAATGAACATTGAGCGACTCGATCCACAGATGGCTTTCAACAAGCTGCATCCCCGACACACCGGGGTTGTACTGCGGAATGAGAAACAGGCTGATGGCAAACGTGAGGATGGCCATCAGCAAGGCAAGCCAGCGGGCCGTGTTCGGACGGCCGGAACCGGCCAGGAGAACAGGCACCGCGCCTACGATGGGCAGCCAGATCAGCAGGCTGAGCAGATGATTGAACATGGAGCTCGCTTCCCTTATTGCCCGATCAACCAATACCCGCCCAAGAGCAGGATCAGTCCGAGGATCATCGCAAACGCATAGTGATACAGATAACCGGATTGGACGCGACGCATGCCCGCGGCGATGCGCTGCACCAGACTTGCCGAACCGTCGATCAGCACGCCGTCGATGACGGCAGCATCACCACCCTTCCAGAACATGCGTCCCAGCTTCACGCCACCGCGCGCAAAGATCGCGAAGTAGATCTCATCGACCCAGAATTTGCGATCGAGGATGGTCCATATCGGTTTGAATGCCGTCTTGATCTTGCCGGCCATCGCCGGGTTGAACAGATAGATGTACGTGGTGATAAGGAAGGCGATCACCACCAGAATAAACGGTGGCTGCGTCAATCCTTGCAGGCCGGCGGAAGCCCAGCCGTTGAATTCCTTCGCCATCTCGCCCAGCACATTGTTGGCTTCGTTGACGTGAATGGCACCGCCAAACCAGCCGCTATACAGCAACGGCTTCGCGGTGACCGCGCCAACCAGCAGCGACGGAATGGCCAAGAGGATCAGCGGCAGCGTCACCACCCACGGCGATTCCTTCGGCGCATGTTCCAGCACACCCGGCTCGTGGCCACCGTGGTCGCCATGCTTGGCCGGATCGTCCGTCATGGCGTGCGCGTGCAGACCAGCAACGTCGGCATGCACGGGGTGATGGTGCGCGTGCGTGTCCTTGGCATGGCCATGCCCGTGTGCATCGTGATGATGATGCTCGACGCGGAAGCGCTCCTTGCCATGGAAGGTCATGTACATCTGGCGAAACGTGTAGGTAGCCGTCACGAATGCGCCAGCCAGCACGCAGAAGTACGCGTAGCCTGCACCCCAGCGATGGGAGTCATGCACCGCCTCGATGATCGCATCCTTCGAGTAGAAACCCGAGAAGAACGGCACACCACACAACGCCAGCGCACCGACCCACATCGTGATCCAGGTGATCGGCATGTATTTACGCAGGCCACCCATGTAACGCATGTCCTGCTCGTGGTGCATAGCGATGATCACCGAGCCCGCACCCAAGAACAGCAGCGCCTTGAAGAACGCGTGCGTCATCAGGTGGAACACCGCGCCAGCGTAGGCGGAGACACCCAGCGCGACCGTCATGTAGCCAAGCTGCGACAAGGTGGAATACGCCACCACGCGCTTGATGTCGTTCTGCACGATGCCGATCAGGCCGGTGAACAGCGCACCGGTCGCACCGATCACCAACACGACGCTCAGCGCGGTCTCCGACAGCTCATAGAACGGCGACATGCGCGCCACCATGAAGATGCCGGCGGTCACCATCGTCGCGGCGTGGATCAGCGCGGAGATCGGGGTCGGACCTTCCATCGAGTCAGGCAGCCACACATGCAGCGGCACCTGCGCGGACTTGCCCATCGCACCGATGAACAGCAGGATGCAGATCACCGTCGCCGCATCCCAGTGAATGTTCTGGGTGAGCGTGAGGGTCTTGCCCACCAGCGTAGGCGCGGAGGCAAACGCAGTGGCGTAATCCAGCGTGCCGAGGAAATACAGGACCGCCGCGATACCCAACAGGAAGCCGAAGTCGCCCACGCGGTTGACGACAAACGCCTTGAGGCTGGCGAAGATCGCCGTCGGACGCTTGAACCAGAAACCGATCAACAGATACGACACCAGACCCACTGCTTCCCAGCCGAAGAACAGCTGCAGGAAGTTGTTGCTCATGACGAGCATCAACATCGAGAAGGTGAACAGCGAAATGTAGCTGAAGAAGCGCTGGTAGCCCGGGTCATCCGCCATGTAGCCGATGGTGTACACATGCACCAGCAGCGACACGAAGGTCACCACCACCATCATCATCGCGGTGAGGCGATCGATGAGGAAGCCTACGCTGCCGGTGTATTTACCGATTTCGAACCAGGTATAAATGTTGTGGTTGTAGACCGGCGCGCCAGCGAAAGCGATCTGATAGAGCACATAGAACGACAGGCCAAAGGAGATCAGCAGGCCCAGAATAGTGATGCTGTGCGCACCCACTCGGCCAATCTGCTTGCCGAAGAAACCAGCGAGCACGCAACCGACGAGCGGCGCGAGTGCAATGGTCAACAGGATGGAGGAGGAAAGTTCCATGATGCTCAACCCTTCATGCTGTCGATTTCGGCAACGTTGACCGTGCTGCGGTTACGGAACAGCAAGACCAGGATCGCCAGGCCGATGGCGGATTCCGCCGCAGCCACTGTGAGAATGAAGAACACGAAGACCTGCCCTGCCACGTCATGACCGAAGCGCGAGAAGGCGATGAAATTGATATTGACGGCAAGCAGCATCAGCTCGATCGCCATCAGCAACACGATCACGTTCTTACGGTTGATGAACAGGCCCGCCACCGAAATACAGAACAGGATCGCGCCCAACACGATGTAATGCGAAAGCGTAATCATGGCTTGGACTCCTGGGCCGGCGACGGCTGGCTATCGGTCGGGCGCTCCGCTGCCATCTTGATGATGCGCACGCGATCGGACGCCTTGACGGCAACCTGTTCGCTCGGATGCTGCTTGCGCGCCCCAACGCGATGACGCAGCGTCAACGCAACCGCGGCGATCACACCTACCGTAAGAATCAACGCGGCGACCTCGAACGGTAGTAGGTATTGCGTGTAAAGCGCCATGCCAAGCCATGCAGTGTTGGACATGCCTGCGGCAGTCGCCGGGTTATCGCCCATGGTCTGCGCATGCATGAAGCGCACGCCGATCAGGCCAAGCATTTCCACCAACATCACAGCCGCCACAACCAGGCCGACGGGCAGGAATTTGACGAAGCCCTCACGCAGCTTTTCCTGGTCGATATCCAGCATCATCACCACGAACAGGAACAGCACCATCACTGCACCGACGTAAACCACGATCAGCGCTATGGCAAGGAATTCTGCCTCGGCCAGCATCCAGATGCAGGCCGTGCTGAAGAAGGTGAGCACCAGCGCCAGCACGGCATGCACCGAGTTGCGCAGCGTGATCACCGAAAGCGCCGCCACCACGGTAACTGCGGCGAAGGCATAGAAGCAGATGAGTTGGAACAAGGACGTGTCGATCATGGTATGTCCTTAGCGGTAAGCCGCGTCTTGAGCGCGAGCCGCCGCGATTTCCGCCTCGAAGCGATCGCCGATGGCCAGAAGCTGTGGCTTGGTCACCACGTTCTCGCCACGGTGCTCAAAGTGGTACTCATGAATGTGCGTTTCGACGATCGAGTCCACCGGGCAGCTCTCTTCGCAGAAACCGCAGTAGATACACTTGAAGAGGTCAATGTCGTAACGCGTGGTGCGGCGCTGGCCATCGCCAGGGCGCGGCGCGGAATCGATCGTGATCGCCAGCGCCGGGCACACCGCTTCGCACAGCTTGCACGCGATGCAACGCTCTTCACCGTTGGCGTAACGGCGCAACGCATGCAGACCACGGAAACGGTTGGACTTGGGGATGTGCTCCATCGGGTAGCGCATCGTGTATTTCGGCAAAAACATGTACCGAAGCGTGAGCGCCATGCCTTTCAGCAGCTCGATGAGCAGCAGGCTCTTGAAATAGTTGGTAACGCGGGACATGTGTTTTCCTTAGCCTCCCGTGCCGACGTGAACCCAGCCGTAGTACTTCATGCAGCCGGCCACGAGCACCCAGACGATGCCGATGGGGATGAACACTTTCCAGCCCAGGCGCATGATCTGGTCGTAGCGATAGCGCGGGAAAGTGGCACGGAACCACAGAAACAAGGTGGCGAATACAAACACTTTGATGGCCAGCCACACGGGGTTGGCGTCGCCCAATACGGGCACGCTGGCTGGGAACGGGCTCAGCCAACCGCCGCAGAACAGGATCGAGGCCAGGAAGCTGACCAGGATCATGTTGGCGTATTCGGCCAGGAAGAACAGTGCGAACGCCGAACCCGAATACTCCACGTGGAAACCAGCCACGATTTCCGACTCACCTTCCGCGACGTCGAATGGGGCACGGTTGGTTTCAGCCACGCCGGATATGAAGTAGACGATGAATACCGGCAGCAGCGGCAGCCAGAACCAGTCGAGCAAACCCTTGCTACCCGCCTGCGCGTGCACGATGTCGGTGAGATTCAAACTACCCGACAGCACCAGTACGCACACCAGGCACAAGCCCATCGCCAGTTCGTACGAAATCACCTGCGCTGCCGAACGCATGGCACCCAGTAGTGCGTAACGCGAGTTCGAAGACCAGCCCGCGAGAATGATGCCGTATACGCCCAGCGAGGTCATCGCCAACAGATACAAGAGGCCAGCGTTGGCATTGGACAACACCGCCTTGTCACTGAATGGGATGACCGCCCAGGCAGCAAGCGCTGGTACCAGTGCAATCAGCGGGGCAAGGTAATACAGGGACTTATTAGCACTGGTGGGAAGAATGACTTCCTTCAGAAGCAACTTCACCACGTCCGCGAAGGCCTGCAGCAAACCGAAGGGTCCCACCTTGTTGGGCCCCATGCGCACGTGCATCCAACCGATGACCTTGCGTTCCCACCACACGTACAGAGCCACCGCGATAACCAGCGGCAGCACGACGCAAAGCGTGTACAGAAGCGGCAGCAGGAGTTGGTTGATAAGTTGATCGGCCATGAGTTACGCCTTGCTCAAGGTGATGGCCGCGCCATACGGCGGCAGCGTCGCGGTCTGATCGTGAGCGGCCTCGATCCATGCAGCGCCATCGGGCACCGTGTCATCGATGAGTAGCGGCAGCACGCCGTTGACGAGCTTGACGTTGTCGCCAGCTGCCAGACCCTGACGCTGCGCTTCATCGGCATTCAAGCGCACGGCGAATGCACGATTGAGCGGATGAGCCTGCAGCGAACTGGCACGTCGGACAACGGCGTCGCTGCGGTAGATCGGCCACGTGGCGAGGCGGCTCAGGCCCTGTACTGGCTTGCGTTCGGCCAGCCCCTGGGACGTTGATGCCTTGCGCTCGACCAAGCTTTCGCGCAAACCGGCGATATCGTCGAATTCGAAGCCCGGCAGCTTCATCAGCCCACCGAGTGCACGCAGCACCTTCCAGCCCGCGCGTGCATCCGCCGGCGCTTTGGCGCCCGCTTCCACGCGCTGCACAAGGCCATCCACGTTCACGAGCGTGCCCGCGATTTCCGGCAACAGACCGATCGGCAGGATCACGTCCGCGACGTCGCGCAATGCCGCATTGGCGAAAGCGCTGAATGCGACGATGTGCTGAGCACCATTCAAAGCATTGGTAACTGCCGCGCCATCGGCGAAGTCGTGCGGGAACTCCAGGCCATACAGCAGATAGCCCTTGCGCGGTTGCGCCAGCATGGCTTGCGTGTGGAGGCCGCCATTGCCCGGCAGCACACCCACCTTCGTGAGGCCCAGGCCATTGGCACCGACCGGCAATTCGTTGTAAGCCGCACCCGTGGCTTCGGCGATAAAACGCGCGACTGCGCGCAGCCACGACGCTTGCGGATGCGTGACTGCGGCATCGCCGAGGATGATCACGGACTGGCCAGACTTCAGTGATGCAACCGCTTCGCGCGCCTTGTCGGTAACCTGCAGCGGCGCCAGCGATTCATGGGAAATGAAACCCGGCTGCGCTGCGCCTGCCTCGATCGCAACCTTCGCCAATACCAGCAGCGAATCGACCAGATAGTGCGGAGGCACCACGGCTTCGCCGGCCAGGCTGTAATTGAAGTTGAATTCCGCCGGATTGACGGCGTAGACCTTCGCGCCCTTCTTCACCGCCTGATGGATGCGATGGTTGAGCAACGGCATTTCATAGCGCAGGTCCGAACCGACCAGCAGCGCCGCCTTCACCTTGTCCACGTCAGCGGCCGGCATGGCGAAGGTCTGCGCCACGGCGTTGTCGGCAAAATCCAGCTGGCGCAGGCGATGATCGATGTGCGCACTGCCCAGACTTTGTGCGAGGCGAACCAGCAGATCGCCCTCCTCGCTCGTGGTGGACGGGTGCACCAGCACGCCCAGATCGCTGCCCGGCACGCTCTTCAGCGCTTCAGCCGCAACGGTGAGCGCGTCGTCCCACGTGGTTTTCTGCCACTGACCATTGCGCTTCACTTCAGGCGCATGCACGCGGTCAGCCGCATAGAGGCCTTCGTGGCTATAACGATCGCGATCGGATAGCCAGCATTCGTTGATAGCTTCGTTGTCGCGCGGCACCGTGCGCAACACTTCGCCGCGACGCGTATGCAGCCACAGGTTGGAACCGAGCGCATCGTGATAGGCGATGGACGGCTTGGCGATCAATTCCCAGGCGCGTGCCTTGAACTGGAACGGCTTATTGGTCAGCGCACCGACCGGGCAAACGTCGATGACGTTGCCGGAAAGCTCGGTCTCCAGCGCTTTGCCGATGTAGGTGCCGATCTGCAGATTCTCGCCACGGCTCATGCCGCCGAGTTCATACGTACCGGCGATTTCGCTGGTGAAGCGCACGCAACGCGTACACTGGATGCAGCGGGTCATCTCGGTAGCGACCAGCGAACCGAGGTTTTCGTCAGCGATGGTGCGCTTGCGCTCGGTGTAGCGCGACACGCTGCGCCCGTAGCCGAGCGCGATGTCCTGCAGCTCGCACTCGCCGCCCTGATCACAAATCGGGCAGTCGAGCGGATGGTTGATCAACAGGAATTCCATCACGTCGCGCTGGAATTTCAGCGCCTTGTCGGAACGCGTGGTGACTTTCATGCCTTCGGCCACGGGCGTAGCGCACGCCGGCTGGGGTTTGGGCATGGGACGACCGCCCATTTCCACATCCACCAGGCACATGCGGCAGTTGGCGGCGATGGGAAGCTTGCGGTGATAGCAGAAGCGTGGAATCGCAACGCCGATGTTGTCGGCGGCTTCGATGATCATCGCGCCCTTGCGGATCTGCGTAGGCTTGCCATCAATCTCGACATTGACCAGATCAGGTGCGGTATTGGCTGGCTGCGCACTCATGCAGCAACTCCACGAGTTTCGGCGAGACGGTCTTCGGTCATCGACCGGCCGTGCTGAACGTAGTATTCGAATTCATTCCAGAAGTGATGCAGGAACCCCTGCACCGGCCATGCGGCAGCTTCGCCGAACGCGCAAATGGTGTGGCCTTCGATCTGACCGGCCACGGCTTTCAGGCGATGCAGATCGTCCTGCGTGCCCTTGCCTTCGACGATGCGCGTGAGCACGCGATACATCCAGCCGGTACCTTCACGGCACGGCGTGCACTGGCCGCAGGATTCCTTGAAGTAGAAACGCGCGATGCGATGACAAGCCTTCACCATGCAGGTGGTGTCGTCCATCACGATCACTGCCCCCGAACCCAGACCCGAACCGGCCTTTTGCAGGCTGTCGTAATCCATGGTGCATTCCATCATGGTGTCCGCGGGGAGCACCTTCATGGATGAGCCGCCAGGAATCACCGCCTTCAGCGTGTTGCCGTTGCGAACACCCCCGGCCATCTCGAGCAGATCCTTGAACGACGTGCCTAGACGAATCTCGAAGTTACCCGGCTTGTTGACGTGACCGGATACCGAGAAGATCTTCGGGCCACCGTTGTTCGGCTTGCCGAGATTGAGGAACCACTCCGCGCCATTGCGCAGGATCGCAGGCACCGACGCATACGTTTCGGTGTTGTTGATCGTGGTGGGCTTGCCATACAGACCAAAATTGGCCGGAAATGGCGGCTTGAAGCGCGGCTGGCCCTTCTTGCCTTCCAGCGATTCCATCAGCGCCGTTTCTTCACCGCAGATGTAGGCACCGGCGCCGAGTGCGCCATAGATGTCCACATCGATACCGGTGCCCTGAATGTTCTTGCCTAGCAGACCGGCTGCGTAGGCTTCCTTCAGTGCCTCTTCGAAATGCTCGAAGGGCTCGTGATGGAATTCGCCGCGCAGGTAGTTGTACGCCGCGCTCGAACCGGTGGCGTAGCAGGCGATAGCCATTCCTTCGATCACCGAGTGAGGGTTGTAGCGCAGGATGTCGCGGTCTTTCGCTGTACCGGGCTCCGATTCATCGGAATTGCACAGAATGTACTTCTGCATGCTGCCCTTGGGCATGAAGGACCACTTCAAACCGGTAGGAAAGCCCGCGCCGCCACGGCCACGCAGGTTGCTGTTCTTGACGATCTCGACGATAGAAGCAGGATCGGGCTTCTCAGCGAGGATTTTTCTCCACGCCTTGTAACCATCCACCTGCTGGTAGTTGTCCATCGACCACGGCTTATCGAAATGCAGCGTGGTGTAGACGACCTGGTGCTCCTGGGGTGCGGGTCCGACTGCCATTGCCCTGCCCTTACTTGAGACCATCGAGGATCTCATCGATCTTTTCGATCGTGAGGCGCTCGTGGTAGTGACCATTGACCGTCATCGCCGGTGCGTAGACGCACGCGGCAATGCATTCTTCTTCGCTCTTCAGATACACGCGGCCATCCGCCGTACTTTCGCCGAGCTTGATGCCGAGTTTCTTCTCGCAATGACGCACGAGGTCTTCAGCGCCATTGAGCCAGCAGGAGATGTTGGTGCAGATCGCAACGTTGTTGCGGCCCACGGGCGTGGTTTCCAGCATCGAGTAGAAACTGGCGACCTCGTAGGCCCACACTGCAGGCACGTCGATGTACTTGGCGACCGCGGTGATCAGCTCATCGGTGAGATAACCGTCGTTCTGCTCTTGCGCGGCGAACAGCGCCTGGATCAGCGCGGAGCGCTTGCGATCCGGCGGGAATTTGGTGAGCCAATGATCGATATGGTGGCGCGTGTGCTCGTTGAGCACGATGCGCGGATCGACGTTCTTGACCTGCGCGTAATTTCCGGTGGCTTTCATGTGTACTTATCCTCCGGGCTCAGCGGTCGACTTCGCCGAACACGAGGTCATAGGTGCCAATGACCGCTACCGCGTCGGCCAGCATGTGGCCTCGCACGAGGGCGTCCATCGACGAAAGATGCGCGAAGCCAGGCGCGCGCAGATGCACGCGGAACGGCTTGTTTGCACCGTCAGAGATCAGGTAACAACCGAATTCGCCTTTCGGCGCTTCGACCGCGGCGTAGGTTTCGCCCGCCGGCACACCGTAGCCTTCGGTGAACAGCTTGAAGTGGTGGATCAGCGCTTCCATGTCTTCCTTCATGGCTTCGCGCTTGGGCGGCGCGACCTTGAAGTTTTCCACCATCACCGGACCGGGGTTGGCGCGCAGCCAATCGGCGCACTGCTTGATGATGCGGTTGGACTGGCGCATTTCTTCGACGCGCACCAGGTACCGGTCGTAGCAGTCGCCCTTGACACCTACCGGGATATCGAAATCCATGTCGGCATATTTTGCATATGGCTGTTTCTTGCGCAGATCCCAGGCAATGCCCGAGCCGCGCAGCATCACGCCCGTCATGCCCCACTGCTGCGCCATTTCCGGTGATACCACACCGATGCCGACGGTACGCTGCTTCCATATGCGGTTGTCGGTAAGCAGCTCTTCGTATTCGTCGACCTTCTTGGAGAAGTCCGCGGTGAAGGCGTCGAGGAAGTCGAGCATGGAGCCTTCGCGCCAGCTATTGAGGCGCTTGAGATCCTTGCCCTTGTGCCAGGGTGATTCGCGGTACTGCGACATCTTCCCTGGCAGATCGCGATAGACCCCGCCAGGGCGATAGTACGTGGCGTGCATGCGCGCGCCGGAGACCGCTTCGTAGCAGTCCATCAGCTCTTCGCGCTCGCGGAAGGCGTACAGGAATACCGCCATCGCGCCCAGATCGAGTGCGTTCGAACCTATCCACATCAGGTGGTTCAGGATGCGGGTGATCTCATCGAACATGGTGCGGATGTACTGCGCGCGAACCGGCGCTTCGATACCCAGCAGGGTTTCGATGGCGCGCACATAAGCGTGCTCGTTGCACATCATCGACACGTAGTCGAGACGATCCATGTAACCGATCGACTGGTTGAACGGCTTGGACTCGGCCAGCTTCTCGGTACCGCGGTGCAGCAGGCCGATGTGCGGATCGGCACGGACGACGGTTTCGCCGTCCATTTCCAGCACCAGGCGCAGCACGCCGTGCGCAGCAGGATGCTGCGGGCCGAAGTTCATCGTGTAATTGCGAATTTCTTGGCTCGACATGCTCAGTTCTCCCGCCAATGGTCGGCGGCTTCTGCCTTGGCCTGAATCAGGTCGGCGTCATCGCGGATCACGCGCGGCACCAGCACGCGCGGCTCGATCGAGACGGGTTCGTAGATCACGCGCTTCTGCTCGGGGTCGTAGCGCACTTCCACGTTGCCGATGAGCGGGAAATCCTTGCGGAACGGATGCCCGACGAAACCATAGTCGGTAAGGATGCGGCGCAGATCCGGGTGGCCATCGTAGATGATGCCGTACAGATCGAACGACTCGCGCTCGAACCAGTTCACGCCCGGCCAGATACCGATAAGAGACGGCACCACGGGGAGATCGTTGTCATCGCAGAACACGCGTACGCGTAGACGCTGGTTGAGATCGATCGACAGCAGATGGAATACCGAGGCGTAGCGCTTGGGTATGGCCACATCGCGCGGGCGATCTTGCCAGGCAAAGCGGCCAACCGCCTCGCCTTCGACGCCGCGCGAGAAACCATTGCCGGACACGTCGACAGTATCCCATTCGGTTTGACCGTAGCCGAGGTAGTCGACGCCGCACAGATCGACCAGTTCACTGAAGCGGAAACCCGCTTCGTCGCGCAACGCGGTGGCGACGACCAGCAGGTTGGACGCTTCGACGACCGCCGTCACAGCGCCGTGGGTGACCGAGAGTGTGAGGTTGTCGCCGAATCGCGCGACAAGCCGCTCGGCCAGCGAGTTGGTTTGCATTTCGCTCATGACTGAGTGCGCCTTTTAGGAACGCGCAATGGTGCTGGTACGACGAATTTTCTTCTGCAATTGCAGAATGCCGTGGATCAACGCTTCGGCCGTAGGCGGGCAGCCCGGCACGTAGATATCCACCGGCACGATGCGGTCGCAGCCACGTACAACGGAATACGAGTAGTGGTAATAGCCGCCGCCGTTGGCGCAGCTACCCATGGAAATCACCCATTTCGGATCGGGCATCTGGTCGTAGACCTTGCGCAGCGCGGGCGCCATCTTGTTGACCAGTGTGCCGGCGACGATCATCACGTCGGACTGGCGCGGACTGGGACGGAACACCACGCCGTAGCGGTCCAGATCCAGGCGCGCAGCGCCGGCGTGCATCATTTCCACAGCGCAGCAGGCCAGGCCGAAGGTCATCGGCCACATGGAACCGGTGCGCGCCCAGTTCATCAGGGCATCGACGGAAGTTGTTGCGAAACCGCGTTGGATGACCGGGTTGTCGCCGGCCGGACGCAGGATATCGTCCACCAGGTTCAACGGTTGCGGGTTATGCATCACCCGATCGAGGGTGGAGATCACTCCCATTCCAGCGCTCCCTTCTTCCAGACGTAGGCAAAACCGACCACCAGCAACAACAGAAACAGCGCCATTTCGATCAGCGCCACGATGCCGATGTGCTGGAACACCACCGCCCACGGAAAGAGGAAGGCAATTTCCAGATCGAAAATGATGAAGAGGATGGCAAGCAGGTAGTAGCGCACGTCAAATTGCATGCGCGCATCCTCGAAGGCCTCGAAGCCGCATTCGTACGGCGAGAGTTTCTCCGACTCCGGACGGCGCGGGCCGGCCAGCAGGCCGACGATCAGGAGGACGACACCCAAGCCTGTGGCAACGCCAAGGAAAAGGAGAACGGGCCAATATTCGGCAAGCACGGTTTAACTTACCTCCGCACCACATGAGTGCATCAGCGACCGTCGGGGCAAACGGTCCGGGAGTTCGATTCAGCGGGCTGTCCCGACCTCTGAAATACAGCTGCGGGGGCTCGACGATCCACGGGGCGGGCCCGGGAATCGCGATATTGTATCAGTGCGCATGGGTGCGACGACAAGCCTTGTGTGGCGCAGCATGGGATATTTCTTGCAATAAAATGTTGCGAACGCCGGCTGGTTCAATAACTCGACGCGAACACGCTGCCACGCCCTTCCCTGACAAAATTCCGGCAGCCACAGCTAAAACGGCTACATAGTCTGCGTGGCGCGTTCGGAGCCGAGCGCGCCCGCGAGCAGGGTTTCGATGCGGCCGCGCGCCGCTTCCCCATCAGAGGAATCGTTGAATTGCACGCCGATACCGGCCGTGCGATTGCCCTGCGCACCGATCGGTGTGATCCAGACGACCTTGCCGGCGACGGAGAGACGCTCGCTCTCGTCGATCAGGCTGATCAGCAGTACCACCTCGTCACCGAGCGAGTAGCGCTGCGCGGTCGGCGCAAAGAGGCCGCCATGTTTCAGGAACGGCATGTAGGAGTTGTACAAGGACGCCGTGTCCTTGAATTTCAGCGAGATGATGCCCTGACGGGCGGCGACCGGGTTCATGCTTGCTCCCCTTGTGGAAGTACATCCTAACCACGCGGCCGATGGCGTGCAAAGACGTCCTGCTCACAAAAAGCCAGCATGAATAGGCTTGAGCGGTCATATTTCGCACCAGCCCCAATGATCGAAAATCCACGGCGAGGGCCAATCCAGGTGAAGCTTTGCGAAGATCGGTCCTGCGCCCGACCTGTGCAGCCGAAAGGTTCCGTCCGGGTCGCGAGAAAGCGGCGCCTGTCCCCAGGCCCAGTCCTGGACGCCTGCCGGGGTTGCCACCAGCAGACGCAGCCACTGCCGCAACAAGGCAGTTGGGCGCCAGGGCAGTCGCCCATCCCCTTCCCCACCACCGGTTTGCATATAACGCTCGGGACTGAGTCCCAGGCGGCGCATACGTCTGCCACTCAAGGCCATCTGGGTGCGGTATGCCTCCAGCGCTTCCAATTTGCGCCGGGACTGGTCGGGCGTAGCGTCGACAGCTAGCGGATATCCTTGCGTATCGGCACCGCCGTGTACGGGATATGCCAGCAGTGCAGTCGAAGGATTCGTACCAGCCAGCGCGAGACGGCACAGCACGTTGGCGGCACCATGATCAGGATGACTGTCCCGCAAAGCGGGACCGCAAACGAGGCTGGGCTGGAATGCTTCGATGACGGCGCATATCGCGGCGATCGAATCAGAGAAGTTGTCACGCAGGCGGGTCGTCACTTCCATGTCATGCCAGCCCAGCGGCTGCAGCGCTGTCGCTGGCAGGCCCAATCGCTCCAGTGCTTGCATCACCTCGGCGCGCCGCCTGGCCCCCCAGCGCGTGCGCGCTGTCAGATCGATCTGCAAACGGCGTTCCAGAAATCGCTGCGGCCAGGGATTGTTGTCGCCGTCCGTCATCAAGAGAATGCGGACATCGCCTCCCGCGGCCAGCACTTGCTGCAGCAACAACCCGCAGCCCAGCGTCTCATCGTCCGGATGGGGGGCCACCACCAGCAGACGGGTTTGCGCAGAAACCGGCCATGGCTGCATAAGGATGCTCACCTGAAATGCATGATTCAGCTCATCCCTAGCGCCAGCGCCCTAGCAGCTCCAGCAGCAACAGGTCGCCGCGCAGCGGACCACGCAACGCCTCGCGCGTGCGGTTGGCGGCCTCGTACCACGCCATCAAGGCTTCCCCATCGAGCGTGCTGGAGAGCGGGGCTGACTGCGCCGTAGCGCGAGCACGCATTTCATCGGCCACCGCTTGCGCCGCAAACCACAGGCGCTGTTCGGGAGCGTCGTCCAACCAGCGTTTGCTCATCGCCATGGCATCGCCGCGGCCGGATGCAAGTGCGGTGAGGTCTTTGCGCACGTCCTGCCGTTGCGCAAGTGAACCTTCTTCAGCCCAAATGCGCGCGAGCCCAGGATTGCCACTGGCCGCCGCCAAGGCCATCTCGGCATCTTGCACACCGACCTGCTGCAACCACGCCACGGACGGTTCGTATCTGGGCAATTGAAAATCGATGCACTGGCAACGGCTGCGAATCGTGGCAGGCATACGCCACGGCGCGTCGGCCAGCAGAATCAGCATGGTTTGCGAGGCAGGTTCTTCCAAGGTTTTCAGCAACGCATTGGCGGCAGCGGTATTCATCGCGTCAGCCGGATCGATGCTGGCAATCTGCCAGCCGCCGAACTGGCTGGCGGTGGCCAGGCGCGCGGAAAGCTCGCGAATCTGATCGACCACGATGTCCTGGCGCTGCACGCCATCTTTGCGAAGGCCATAGCTCAGCGCGACGTAATCCGGATGCGTACCCGCGTCAAACAACAAGCAACTGCGACATGCACCGCAGGCATCGCCCTCCTGCGGATGCTGGCAGAGCAAGCCGCGTACGAAGCGCCTTAGAAACTCGCGCTTGCCCAAGCCACGTGGGCCGCACAATAACAGCGCATGCGGCAAAGCATCTCGCTGTCGACGCGCTTGCAGCCGCGCCCAATGCTCAGCGTGCCAGGACGGAGTGCTCATGGGGCCACCTTAAACAAGTGTCCCGTCGCCGCGATGGCCATCGCCAGCACGGTATCGGGTGGCAGGCTGGCGTCGATCACGCGAAAGCGTTGCGGCTGTGCTTGCGCGCGTTCACGATAAGCATTGCGTACTCGCTCGAAGAACGTGTCCGCCTCCACCTCAATGCGATCGGCCGCGCCACGACCGGCGGCACGCGCACGACCGGTCGACACCGGCAGATCGAGCAGCAACGTGAGATCCGGCGTCACGTCCGCACACACCCAGCGCTCCAGCTCGGCAATACGTTCGACCGGCTGACCGCGTCCACCGCCCTGATAGGCATAGCTTGCATCTACGTAGCGATCGCATAGCACCCACTGACCGGCATCCAGTGCGGGAAGAATGCGTTCGCGTACCAGTTGCGCCCGCGAAGCGAACATCAGCAGCATTTCGCTTTCCGCGCTGATCGCAAGATGCGCAGGATCCAGCACGATCGAGCGTATTGCCTCGCCCAGCGGCGTACCGCCGGGCTCTCGCACCTGCACTAACGACACACCTTGCTCCAGCAAGTGCGTGTGCAAGCCGGCGAGCAAGGTGCTCTTGCCCGCGCCTTCACCGCCTTCAAGCGTGATGAAACGTCCGCGTCGACTCATTTGCAGTGCTTCAGTTGATAACAGGCGACGTTGCGATTTTGTTCTTCAAGCGTGGCGGCGAACACATGTGTGCCATCGCCGCGTGCTACGAAGTACAACGCATCGCCCGGCGCCGGGTGCAAGGCCGCCTCGATCGCAGGCTTACCGGGCATCGCAATCGGCGTGGGCGGCAAGCCTGGGCGCGTATAGGTGTTGTAAGGCGTGTCGGTGGTGAGATCGCTCTTGTGGATCGTGCCAGCATAGTTGGAGCCCATACCGTAGATCACGGTGGGATCGGTCTGCAGCAGCATGTTCTTTTGCAGGCGCCGCACGAATACGCCGGCGACACGCGGACGGTCGTCGGCGCGACCTGTTTCCTTCTCGATGATGGAGGCGAGGATCAGTGCCTGGTAAGGCGATGCCAGCGGCAAATCGGGATCACGCTGCGCCCACAGCGTCGCCAGGGTCTTGTCCATGGCCTCGTGCGCGCGACGCAGAACATCCAGGTCGCTATCACCCTTTACGTACGCGTAGCTCTCAGGCAGAAAGCGCCCCTCCGGGTTTTCGCCGGGTGCGCCGATCTTTTGCATGATGGCTGCGTCATCCATGCCGACGGTGTCGTGCTTGAGTTTGTCGGCCTTGGCGAGCGCTTGCAGCACGTCGCGGAATGTCCATCCATCGACGATGGTGACATCGCGCTGCATGACCTTGCCCTGCGCCATGTCCGTAAGCAGCACTTGCGGCGTAATGCCCGGCGTAACGGCGTATTCGCCCGCGTGCAGACGCCCTGCCACGTGCATCTTTTCGGCGAGCAAACGCCAATAAAGTGGCGAAGAAGTGGTTAAATTTTGCGCGCGTAGCTGATGCACGATGTCCTTGAAACTGGTGCCGCGTTCAATATCAATGCTTTCACCGACAGCACTCACGCGCAGCGGCGTAATCGCGAAGCGACTGAAATCGTGCCAGAACCACGCAGCGCACCCGATGATCGCCAACGCCACGATCACCAGAACAAAACGCCATGACGCGCGCCCCCGTTGTATAACGCTATGACTCATGCTCGCTCCATCAACGCTTGCCAGTGCCGCTGCATGGCACGGACGGCAGGACCCGGAGCGTACACGGTATCGCCCACGGCCTGAACAGGCAGGATGCCGCGAATACTGGAACTGAGAAAGAGCTCGGACGCGCGCCGGCACGCCTCGAGCGGCAGGTCGCGAACCTGGCAGTGTTCAAACGCATCGAGCATAGCCGCGCGTGCGACACCGGCCACCCCGCAGCGGGCCACCGATGGGGTAACCAGCACGCCATCGACGACAGCGAAAAGATTAGCGGCCGTGGCCGAAATGACGTTGCCATGGGTATCGCACACCAGGCCCTCGGCGATAGCAGGATCGTTCCATTCGGCCCGTGCCAGCACCTGCTCCAGGCGATTGAGGTGCTTGATACCCGCCAGCAAGGGTTGGTCGGCTAGCGCGGTCCGGCACAGATGCAGGCGGACGCCGTGAATGTACGAAGCATCGGGAACTTGCGGCATAGGAAACGCCGCCACGATGCGCGTGGTCTCGGTTACCGCCGGTAGCGCGTAACCTCGCTCTCCACAGCCCCGTGTCAGGGTGATGCGAACCACGCATTGCCTGAGTTCGCCGGTCGCCTGACAGGCCTCGCGCCAAAGCAATGCAGCATCCGGGGCGGGCATGCGCAAGCGCTCACAACCGATCGCAAGGCGCTGCATGTGACGCGTCCACAACGGCGCCTTATCGCTCTCGAAACGAATGGTCTCGAACAAGCCATCCCCGTAGCTCAGCCCGCGATCAAGCGCCAATACGCTATCGCCAGGCTGGCCGTTGACCAGCATCATCAGCCGGTCTCGCCGAGTGCGCGCAGCATGCCGCGCGCTTTGGCACGCGTTTCATCGAGCTCTTTCAGCGCGTCGGAATCAGCCACGATGCCCGCACCCGCACGCAAAGTCACTTCATGGCCGTGCAGGGTCAATGTGCGAATAAGAATGTTCAGGTCGAGATCGCCGTTGCGATCGAGGTAACCCAGTGCGCCGGTATAGGCACCGCGTGGCGCGTCTTCCAGCGCGGCGATGATCTCCATACAACGTACCTTGGGGCAACCGGTGATGGTGCCGCCGGGGAATGTCGCCGCGATCACCTGGCCCGGCGTGACGCCTTCGCGCAATCGACCCCGCACGTTGGACACGATGTGATGCACGTGTGCGTAGCTCTCCACCACCATCAGCTCGTTGACCTCCACCGTGCCCGGTTTGCAGACGCGACCCAGATCGTTGCGCTCAAGATCGATCAGCATCACGTGCTCGGCACGTTCCTTCGGATGCGCGGTGAGTTCGCGGATGCGCGCCAGTTCGTCATCACCCGCCAGGCGTGGTCGCGTGCCGGCGATAGGTCGCGTCTGCGCCATGCCGCGGCGCACTTGAACCAGGCGCTCCGGCGAGGAACTGATCACTGCCCACGCGTTTTGCTGCAGCAATCCGGCGAAAGGCGCGGGGTTGGCGCGACGAAGCGCGGCATAAAGGCTTGCCGCCGATGGCGCCTCAATGAAACGCGCATGCCATGCACGCGAGAGATTGGCCTGAAACAAATCACCCGCCTGCAGATGCTCGTGAATGCGTGCCACGCCGTCCAGAAAACGCGCTGGCGCGTCTTCTTCGATGCCTGCCGGCGGCGCCAGCTGAGCTATCTCTGACACGGTAGCAAGGTCGGTCTCCATCTCATCGAGCAGCGCTGCTTGCCCGCTTTCTGCGACCAGGATCGTTCGATCATGGACATGATCGACAATGATCGCTGCCGGACAACGCACCGCCAGCGCCACCGGCATGATGTCCGAGCGATGCAAGCGAAGCGTCGGCTCGATTTCCGCCGCAAGCTCATAGGCAAGCAAGATGACCCAGCCGCCATGAAACGGCAGCCCGTCATCGAGGCTGTGCGGCAAACGTTCCGCACGCCATGCCGTATCGAGTGCGTCGAGAAAGCGTCCATCCTGCACACGCCCGTCCGGTGCATGAACACGTCCATCAGACGTCAGTGTCAGCGTGGATTGCGGGAAGGCAAAGAGGATGTCGTAACGCGCATGTGCGCTGCCACGCGTCACGCTCTCCAGCAACGCCGGATAGCGTTCCGCAAATGCAGCGGCCGGCGCAAGGAGATCACGCCGGCCGTCGATGCTGCGAACGATACAGCTCACTAGATGCGGCGGAAAGCAAGCGTGCCGTTGGTGCCACCGAAACCGAACGAGTTGGAGATGGCGATATCGATCTTCGCATCGCGCGCCGTGTTCGGTACGAAATCCAGATCGCAACCCTCACCCGGTTCGTCCAGGTTGATCGTGGGCGGGAGCACCTGATCTCGCATGGCTAGAATGGTGAAGATTGCTTCCACGCCACCGGCCGCGCCAAGCAGATGGCCCGTGGTGGACTTGGTCGAGCTCATCGCCAGCTTGTATGCGTGATCGCCGAACACGCTCTTGGCTGCCATGACTTCGCCCAGATCGCCCAGCGGCGTGGAGGTGCCGTGCGCGTTGACGTATTGCACTTCGGCGGGATTGATGCCGCCATCGCGCAGCGCAGCGACCATGCAGCGCGCCGCGCCCTCGCCGCCCTCGCTGGGTGCAGTGATGTGGTAAGCGTCACCGCTCATGCCAAAGCCGACCAGTTCGGCATAGATCTTCGCGCCGCGTGCCTTGGCGTGTTCGTATTCCTCCAGCACCAGCACACCGGCACCGTCGGACAGCACGAAGCCGTCGCGGCCCTTGTCCCACGGGCGACTGGCCTTGGTTGGCTCGTTGTTGCGGGTGGACATGGCCTTGGCCGAGCAGAAACCCGCCATGGCGGTGCCGGTGGTGGCGAATTCGGCGCCACCGGCCACCATCACTTCCGCGTCGCCATACTGGATCATGCGCGCGGCCAGACCGATGTTGTGCGCACCGGTGGTGCATGCGGTGACACAGGCGATATTCGGCCCCTTAAGGCCAAACATGATCGACAGGTTGCCCGAGACCATGTTGATGATCGAACTGGGCACGAAGAAGGGGGACACGCGGCGCGGCCCCTTCTCGTGCAGCTCGATCGACGTATCTTCGATGGTGTTGAGGCCGCCGATGCCGGCACCTATCGCCACGCCGATGTGCGGCGCGTTCGCTTCCGTTATCTCCAACCCGGAGTCCCGCAGGGCTTGCGTGCCCGCGGCAATGCCGTAGTGGATGAACGGGTCCATCTTCTTGATGTCTTTCGGCGGGATCCATTGCGCAGGATCGAAATCGCGTACCTGGCCCGCGATGCGCGTGGCATACGTGGAGGCGTCAAAGTGCGTGACCTGGCCGATGCCGCTGACGCCTTTGAGGATGTTGTTCCAGGCGGTGGCGATGTCGTTACCAACCGGCGAAATAAGGCCCATGCCGGTTACTACCACACGTCGTTTGCTCATGGATCGAGTTCCTAGCTGGTTCGTGAAAGCGCAGCCATGCGGCCCGCTTTCCTTACATCGCGATGCGTCGCGCCGTTCCTGCACACCATACGGGATCGGACGTTACACATTGCGGAAACGAAAACTGCGCCCATGTGGCGCAGCTTCCGATAACGCTACGTGAGTGCACGGCACGCCAGTGCCCGCACCATCACGCGGATCACCCCTTGGCGTGGGCCTTGATGTAGTCGACGGCCTGTTGAACGGTGGTGATCTTTTCGGCTTCTTCGTCGGGAATTTCGGTTTCGAATTCCTCTTCGAGTGCCATCACCAGCTCGACCGTATCCAGCGAATCGGCGCCCAGATCGTCCACGAACGAAGAGTTCGGATTGACCTCATCTTCCTTTACGCCAAGTTGCTCGACGACGATTTTCTTGACGCGCTCTTCGATGGTGCTCATGTTGCTTCTGCCTCCCAAGGGGAAATGTGTCTGTCTACCGGCCTTTTCACCGGTAAAGTCTGCGGCATTGTAGTGGCTAAGCCGCGAAGCCGCCAATTATGCCAGGAATCGTGGCCGCAGGCTCCATGCCTCGCGAAAGCGGCAATTGTCGCCCAAAACGGGCGCCGTGACGACTTTTGATTTCAACCGCTCCAGCCGGCCCGCAAGTTTCAAACGGGATACCCTGCTGCCCCACTGGAGCTTGTGTCTGCCAAGTCCTTTTCAAGCCTGCTTTTTACGCCCGGCTCAAGGCATGTACATGCCGCCGTTCACGTGCAGCGTTTCACCGGTGATATAGGCGGCTGCCGGCGACGCCAGGAAGCCCACGGCCTTGGCGATTTCAACTGCCTCGCCAAGTCGTCCCAGCGCGATCTGTCCCAGCAGGGCCTGCTTGGACGCCTCGGGCAGGCTGCGGGTCATGTCGGTATCGATAAAGCCCGGTGCCACCACGTTGACGGTGATGCCGCGTGAACCGATCTCGCGCGCCAGTGACTTGGAGAACGCAATGATGCCGGCCTTCGCTGCTGCGTAATTGGCCTGTCCGGGATTGCCGGTGACGCCAACCACTGAGGCGATGGAAATGATGCGGCCCTTGCGAGCCTTCATCATGCCGCGCATCACACCCTTGGAAAGGCGATATACCGAGGTGAGATTGGTGTCGAGAATGGCTTGCCAGTCTTCATCGCGCATGCGCAACAAGAGCTGGTCACGTGTGATGCCGGCATTGTTGACCAGGATCGTCACCCCGCCATGCTGCTTGGCGATGTCGTCGATCAACGCGTCCACGGACGCCGCATCGGTCACGTTCAGTACACGCCCATGACCACCGTGCGGGGCAAGCCGCGCCTCGATCGCTGCAGCGCCCGTCTCGCTGGTTGCGGTACCGATAACGGTGGCGCCCATGGCCGCCAGCTCGTCGGCAATCGCGGCCCCGATGCCGCGACTGGCGCCGGTAACCAGGGCGATTTCACCTTGCAATGTGCTCATGCTTCAAAACCCTATTTTCTGAGCGAAGACGTTTGTTTCAAACCCACTCGGCACGCACGGCATCGAGTTCGGCCGGCGTACCGATGGCACGCGCCTCGACACTCTTGTCGATACGCTTGATCAAGCTCGCCAGCACCTTGCCGGGGCCGCATTCGGCAAAACGCGTGGCGCCATGGGTCACCAGCGTCTGCACGCATTCGGTCCAGCGCACAGGCAGATAAAGCTGCCGCTGCAGCGCACCGCGAATGTCTTCCGGTGAACCATAAGCACGCGCCTCGGCGTTCTGCACCACCGGAATCGTCGGCAATTGCCAGGTAATGGACGCCATGCGCTCGCCCAGCCTGTCGGCGGCATCACGCATGAGCGCTGTATGCGACGGTACGGACACGGCCAGCTTTATGGCTTTCTTGACACCTTGTTCGGCAAGCTTGGCCAAAGCGCGATCCACCGCTTCAGCGTGACCCGCAATCACAAGCTGGCCAGGTGAATTGTAGTTGGCCGGCGCCACCACCTGCCCTTGCGCAACCTCGGCGCATACGGCTGCGATCTGTGCGTCGTCCCCGCCGAGAATGGCGGCCATCGCACCAATACCGGCAGGCACCGCGACCTGCATCAGACGTCCGCGTTCGGCAACCAGCGCCGCGGCATCGTGCAGTGATAAAGCGCCCGCACAAACCAGTGCGCTGTATTCGCCCAGGCTGTGTCCGGACAATTGCGCGGGACGCACACCGCCCACTTTCTGCCACACGCGCCACACGGCCACGCTCGCGGCAAGCAAAGCCGGCTGCGTGTTCTCAGTGCAGTTGAGTTGCTCATCAGGCCCTTGCTGGCTGAGCGCCCACAGGTCGATGCCGGCCCCTTGTGAAGCTTCGTCGAAGGCGGTTTTCACTTCGCCGTGAATCGTTGCCAGTTCGGCAAGCATGCCGACGGATTGCGAGCCCTGACCGGGAAAAACGAAGGCGAGCGATGCGGACGATTGAGTCATGGACACGCGCAATCCATCTGGAAAAACGAAATGGTGCCATTAATGCGCGGCGTACGCAGCCGTATTTGGCGACCAGGGCGAAATCGCAGCTTGACTGCCCACCGCCTCTTCACACAGGAATTGTATTTCGCGCAGTTGAAACGATGCGCGCTTTTGCGATCAGTAGCGTAGCAGTGCCGATGCCCAGGTAAAGCCGCCGCCGAAAGCTTCCAGCAGCAGGTTCTGCCCGCGCTTCACCTTGCCCGAGCGCACCGCGAAATCCAGCGCAAGCGGCACGGATCCGGCGGACGTATTGGCGTGCTTGTCGACGGTGACGATCACCTGTTCCATCGGCATGTTCAAGCGCTTGGCGGTGGCTTCGATGATGCGCAGGTTGGCCTGATGCGGAATCAGCCAATCCAGTTGCGAGGCTTCCATACCTGCGGCCTTGAGTGTTTCCTCGACCAGCGAGTCGAGCGTTTTCACCGCCACCTTGAACACTTCGCGACCGGCCATGCGAATGCGCACGCCATGGTTGGGTTCGTCGTCTTTGAAACCCACTGACACACCGACCGGATTCCATAGCAGCTCTTTGTAGCCGCCATCGGCATGCAGGCAAGTGGCGTAAATGCCCGGCTCGCTGGATGCTTCCAGCACGACCGCACCGGCACCGTCGCCGAACAGAACGCAGGTTTCGCGCTCTTCCCAACGGACCATGCGGGTGAGCGTTTCCGCACCGATCACCAGCACTTTTTTCGACTGGCCGCTGCGAATGAATTTATCCGCCACGCCCAGTGCATACACGAAACCCGAACATGCGGCGTTCACGTCAAACGCGGCACAACCGTTTGCGCCCAAGCGATGCTGCACGAGACATGCAGTGGAAGGAAAAATGATGTCGGGCGTGGTGGTGCCCAGCACGATCAGATCCAGTTCCGAGGCCTTCACGCCCGCGGCATCGAGCGCACGCTGCGCAGCCAGCGTGGAGAGATCGCCCGTCGTCTCTCCTTCGGCAGCGACGTGGCGCTGACGGATGCCGGTGCGTTCACGAATCCATTCATCGCTGGTATCGACGAACTTTTCGAGATCGGCATTGGTGAGAACGCGCTCCGGCAAGGCGCTGCCGGTGCCGACGATGCGGGCGTAGATCTGAGTCATTGAATGTCCATCTGCGGGCACAGGTGCCTGATTGCATCCGCCCGAAGGCCGGGTGGCCCAAACACCAAGACCGCAACGTTACGTTGCCGTGAGGGCGCGTTCAAGTAGATTTCTGCTCGTCATTTCCACGAAAGCGGACAGAGGCGCACAAATGCGCCCGCCTTGAGGAGCGCAAAGACAGGAAAACACCGTGCAGAAAGAGCCTGCGCAGGAACGCAAAGCGGCGCGTTTCCGCGCCGCTTTGCGAACAGAACCCGAGGGTTCTGAGAACTTAATCTTCTTCCGCCACCACAGTGTTGGTGTCGATCACCTTCTTGCCACGGTAGTAGCCATCGGCCGTCACATGGTGACGACGATGCACTTCACCGCTGGTCGGATCGGTGCCCAACTGCACGGTGCTCAGCTTGTCGTGCGAGCGACGCATGCCGCGGGTGGACGGGGTCTTGCGGCTCTTTTGAACGGCCATGATGGTCTCTCCAGCTAAATCATTTCTTCTTGAGTTCGCGCAACACCGCGAACGGGTTGTCGGGACGCTCTTCGGCGGGAATTTCTTCCGCCGGCGGGCGTTTAACGTCTTCGGGCAGCGCGCCATCCGGATTAACCGGCACCAGCGGCAGCGCCAACAGCAATTCATCCTCGATCACATCGACCGGGTTCAGCTTGTCATCCTCGGCCACCAGCAACGGCTCGCATCCGGCTGGAAGGGCAGCTTCATCGCGTTCGAGACGGATCAGACCCAGGCGACTTTCCACCTTGACGGGCATGATGAACGGCTCGAGCGTGCGCTGACAAACCACCCACAACGGCGCCTGGACACGTACGTCGACATAAGCCGTGCCGAACTCGTCCCGACCGAAGTCGAGCTGGTAATCGGCTGAACCTGCATCATCCGCCAGTGCTTCGCAGAGGCGAGGCATTGCGGCGATGGGCAGGGAACCCTGGAACGAACGCCGCGCCGAAACCATGCGCCAAGCGTCCACGGACTCTGGCAGTGTCGCGGACATAACCGGGAAATAGTAAGTTTCCCGGGACGTTAAGTCAACCGCGTCGGCGTCCCGCGCGCCAGCGCAAACCTTATCGCACCTGTCTTCTGGCAGCTTTGCCTGGATCGGGACGATGCGGCAGACTGCAAGCATCTCACGCCTGGGCCGACTAACCCTTGGATACCTCCCTTACCCTCGGCCTGGTCATCTTGATCATCCTGCTGGGCATCGCGCTGGCGGGTGTCTATGTCCTGCGCAGGCTCAACCGCCGCAACGCCAGTCTCCGGCGCCTGCTGGAACTGACCGACCGCGTGGAGGACGACCTGAAATCCTGTCGGACGCGACTCAAGCAGGCGCACGCGGTCATGTCGATCAACCCCGACCTGCCCGCCGCTGGCGAACAGGAAGCCTCCCAAGCGGTGGACGCCGGGTTGCGCGCGGTGCTGCAGCAGCGCATCTGGATCCGTGACCATGCCCCCACCGCCAGCCAGGGCGAGCTTGACGCGGCGATCCGTGCCATGGGCCAGACCCGCGACCGGCTGCTCGCCCTGCTGCAGGCGCTGGGCGAGGCCCAGAATGAACTGGATACCGCCATGCGCGAGCACATCCGCCAGGATTCCCATTCATGAGGGCACAGCGGCGGCTGGTGCTCGGCTCGACCTCCCACTATAGAGCCGAACTACTCAAGCGGCTGGGCCTGGACTTCGAACTCAAGGCACCCGGGACCGCCGAAACCGAACAGCCCGGCGAGCAACCGGCCGCGAGGGCCATGCGGCTGGCCCTCGCCAAGGCCACCGATGCCGGTAGAGATCTCGATGATGCCCTGGTGATCGGCTCAGACCAGGTCGCCGAGCTCGATGGCATGCTGCTGGAGAAGCCGCTTTCCGTCGAACGGGCTCACGCCCAACTCAGCGCCTGTTCCGCCCGCACGGTCTCTTTCCACACGGCGTTATGCGTCCTTGATAAGGGCAGCGGCAAGCATTACTCATACATGGATCTGACACGGGTGCACTTTCGTTCTCTCGGAGACGACGAAATAAGCCGCTACATCACGCGCGAACAACCGCTCGATTGCGCCGGCAGTTTCAAATGCGAAGGGCTTGGGATCAGCTTGTTTCATCGCATCGAAAACAACGATCCCACCGCACTCATCGGCCTGCCGTTGATCGCATTGGCGCAATTGCTGCGCGATGCGGGGCTTAGCGTTCCTTAGCATCGCGCGCAGGATCGACAAGCGCACGCCAGGCGACGCAATCATCACGCTCGCCTACCCCCACCGATATCGCCGATGCAATGTTTCCCTGATAAAACGAAACGTTCTTGCGCCCATCGAAGAGACTCAAGTGTTGCACGGGCTTGAGGTTTTCCACGCGCACGCACAGCGATTTCAACCATGCCGAACGCTCGCGCTCGCGCAATGCGTAGTTGTCTACAACCAGCAGCACGTTCGCGCCAGGATGCATGCGACGCAGCGCCGTTTCATCCATACCCCACTGTGCAACTTGCGGCGCACGGCCGTATTTCACATTGAGCGGATTGTCGAGCGTGTAGATCTCGCGCACACCGTCGAATTGAAAATCGAGTTCGGCGGCCATCATGAAATTGTCCGCCACCAATACAGCAGGCTGAGCTGCAAGTTGCGTTTTGGCGATCTCGGCACTTTCGTGCCAACCCATGAATGCGGTGGGCACTGCGCGCGCCGCACCAAGCCATCGGGCTGTAGCGGGATACGCGGCCATACCTAAATAAACCAGCCCGACGCATTGCGCCAGCAACGCCAATAGCGCTCCGCAGACGGCAACGATACGCCAGCCACGAACATGTCCGACATCACGCAGCAGCAAAGGCAACGCAGCGAGCAACGGCAAATAGCCCGGCAATGGCCAATGCACGCGAAAGCGCTCATCGTCAGCGAACAGGCCGGCGGCGAAATAAACCACGATAAAAGTGAGCGACACGATGGCGATCACGTCCCATGGACCACCTTCATGGCGACGACGCCAACAACGCCAGGCCGCCCATAACAGACAGACATACAACAAGGGCGTACAGGTCACCGCCTGCTCCAAGGGCTGCACCAGGGCGTCGGCATGAAAGCGCCAGGGATTGCGCTGGATCAATTGAAAGGCCAGACCCGCGCCATGCTGCTGCCAGTTGGAAATCGCCAATGGCAGTAAACCCAAGGCAGCCATCGCCATCGCGATCCAGAAGCCCGGACGGTGCCATTGGTTGCGACCGCGCGCCGTCAATAGCAGCAACAACAGGCCAGCCAGCATGAACATCGCGGCGCGGTAATGCGTCATCCAGCAAAACGCGAGCGCCACGCCGAGCACAAGCCAGTCGCGTAGACGGTTGTCGTCCAGCGCACGCAACAACCCCAGCGTCGCCACCATACCGGCCACGGTGAGCGGCACGTCGGGCATCGCTATGACGCCCAGGCTGCCGGCCAGGGGCAGGCAAAGACAAAGCACGCCGGCCTGCCAGCCGACACGTGCATCCCATGCGCGCCGGCCGAAGCTCACCATCAGCCATGGCAACGCGCTCCCCAGCAACAGAAATGGCCAGCGCATGCCCAGCAAGCCGTGTCCGGCGATGCGCTCGCCCAACCTGATCAGCCATGCGGTGAGTGGCGGCAAATCGCTGTAGCCCCAGGCGAGATGGCGGCTTTCCTGCCAGTAAAACGCCTCGTCTCCTAAGGGCTGCAGGGTCGCGGCGAGCAGCAACTTCACCAGAAACAGACATAGAAACAGTGTGACGAACGCCGCTCGCCAGCGCGCGACGCTCGCGACTACACTGGCGTCGCCTCTCCCATCTGTCCTCGGCTTCCAAAAATCCATGTCAGCCATCACCCCGCTTCGTGATGAAAACCTGCAAAGGCGCCTTCATACCGCCATCGCTCAAGTTAATAAGGTGCTGCTCGGCAAGGCACGTCAGGTCAAGCTGGCATTTACCTGCCTGATCGCAGGCGGTCATCTGCTGCTGGAAGACGTACCCGGCGTCGGCAAGACCACGCTCGCGCATGCACTGGCGGCAAGCTTTGCGCTGGAGTTCCAACGCGTGCAGTTCACCAGCGACCTGCTGCCGTCGGACATTATCGGCGTCAGCATGTACGAGCGCGAGACGGGCCTGTTCCGCTTCCACCAGGGACCGGTCTTCGCTGGCCTGCTGCTGGCCGATGAAATCAACCGCGCAACGCCCAAAACGCAAAGCGCCTTGCTGGAAGCGATGGCTGAGCGGCAAGTGACGGTTGATGGCCAGACACATGCGCTGCCTGATCCATTCTTTGTCGTCGCCACGCAGAATCCGATGGATCTGGCAGGCACGTTTCCCCTGCCCGACTCGCAGCTCGATCGGTTCATGCTGCGCGTATCGCTGGATTACCCCGATGCCAGCGCCGAGCGCGAACTGCTCACCGGCAGCGACCGTCGCGATCTGCTCACGCAGCTTACACCGCAACTGGATGCGCCCAGCCTTGCCACCTTGCACCGGCAGGCCAAAACCATCACGGCGAGCCCCGCACTCCTGGATTACCTGCAAGCCTTGCTGGCGGCCAGTCGCCGTCACCCCGACATTCGCGTTGGTCTCTCGCCGCGCGCAGGCCTTTCGTTGCTGGCCGCCGCCCGCGCGTGGGCGATGCTGAGCGATCGCGGCCACGTGCTTCCCGAAGATATTCAGGCGCTGTTTGTGCCACTTGCGGCGCATCGTCTGGTGGCTGCGCGGGGTGCCAGCGGAGAAACGCTGGCGCGCACTTTGCTGAGCGACGTTGCGGTTGATTGAGGAAGACCTTTGATGCGCGCGCCATTCCAGCGCCTGCAGCAATGGGCCGAACGACGCCTGCCAGCGTTGACACGGCACCGGCGCGCCGAAGAACTGCCGATCCAATTGCATCGGCGTCGCATTTATATCGTGCCCACCGGATTCGGCATGGCGTTTACGCTGTTGCTGCTGGTGATGCTCGCTGGCAGCCTCAATTACGCCAACAACGCAGCACTATTGTTGACCTGCCTGCTCGGTGCGGCCACATCGATCAGCATGCTGATTGCTTTTCGCACCTTGAACGGTCTGCGCATCCGCGGCGTGCGTGCGGGGCATGCCACGGCGGGCCATCCGATTGATGTGACATTCGATGTTGAAGCCTCGCGTCTTCGCCAAGCCGTTCGGCTCGATCTTGCCGACGCCACCCAGGCATTCGATGTGGATGGGCGCGCCGACATCACCATCAACCTTCCCACCGAACATCGCGGCTGGCTGTCATTGCCGCGTTTACGCATCTGGACCACGTGGCCGATGGGGCTGTTTCGCGCCTGGAGCTGGATTCATCCGCAGTATGCGGTACTGGTGTGGCCGCGCGCGGAATTGTCCGGGCCGAGCCCGATGCTGCCGCTAGAGGACAACCGCAAACAACGCCTGCACGTGGGCGAAGATCTGGCCTCACTGCGCGATTACCGCAGCGGCGATTCCATGCGCCACATCGCATGGAAGGCCAGCGCACGGCACGAAACCTTGCTGGTGAAGGATTACGAACAACCCCAAGCGCACCACGAATGGCGATTCGATTGGCGCGATCTGCGCGGCCTGGACAATGAAGCACGCATTTCACGACTGGCCCGCTGGCTGGACGAAGCGCAAGCCCAAGGACGGCAGTGGAGCCTGTGGCTACCTGGTGAAGTCATCGGTATCGGCGGCGGCCCCTCTCATTACGCGCGCTGCATGAGCGCACTGGCTGTGTTGCCATGATCGGACCGCGCAACGCCGCGCAGCCTGTACCCGCACACGTCAGCGAACGCACATTCGATTTGCTGTGCCTCGCCGCAGCGTTTGTGCTGATCGTACACACAGGGCATTTTTCCATCTGGCTGAGCAGCGCGCTGTTTATGGCACTCGCCTTGCGCTGGTGGCAGCGCAGATACCGGCCAGGTCGCGTACCGGCATGGTTGAAGCTGCCCATGCTGTTGATCCTGGTCGGCGTGGTCGTGCTCGATTACGGCAACATCTTCGGACGCGAACCAGGTTCAGCGCTCGCCTCGGGCTTGCTAGTACTTAAGCTCAGCGAAACCGAAACACCGCGCGATACGCGCGTCGCCGCGGCATTCGCCTGCTTCCTGCTGATGGCGGCACTGTTGTTCGGCCAAGGCATGATCGCCACGTTCGTAGTGGCACTCGGGCTCTTGCCGGCGCTGACCACGTGGCGTTCGCTGGAGCCTACACAGGCCACTCCCTCATTGCCCCGCCAGCTCTTACCTGCCCTGGGGTTGCTGCTTGTTTCGCTGCCGCTGACGCTTACGGCCTTCATGCTGGTGCCGCGCCTGAGCTCCCCGCTGTGGGGCTCGCCTAACTCTGCAGCTGCACACACCGGGCTGAGCGATCATATGTCGCCCGGTGATTTTGACACGCTGCTCACCGATGATAGCCCCGCCATGCGGGTCACCTTCGACGGCCCCCCACCACCGCGAGGCCAGCGCTACTTTCGTGCGTTCGTGCTGTGGGATTACGACGGCACAAACTGGACGCGCATCGACACGCCCACCGACGTGCCGATCCCTGTCGAGGCGGCTCAAACCGTCAACTATCAGATCAGTCTTGAACCGACGCATCAGCGCGTACTTCCGACACTCGATGTCCCACTGCGCGCGCCGCCGCAAGCCCAAGCCCATGCCGATGGCGAGGTCTTTGCGGACAAGCCGGTCGATGACGTACGGGACTACGCACTCACCTCTGCGCTGCGCTACCGGCTCCAAGCCCATCTGGATCCCGCCACGCGGCTGCGCGCCCTGCACTTGCCCGATGGTTTCGATCCACGGGCGCATGCACTTGCCGAACAGTGGCGCCAGCGCTATGGCCGCAATGACGCGGCCATCATCGAGGCTGCGCTGGCGATGTTCCACAACGGCGGCTTCCGTTACACGCTGCTTCCGGCACCGCTTGGCCACGATGCCATCGACGACTTTTTGTTCAATACGCGCGAAGGATTTTGCGAACACTACGCCTCGGCCTTCACGGTACTGATGCGTGCCGCCGGCATTCCCGCACGCGTGGTCGCCGGCTACCAGGGCGGGTTCTGGAACAACATGGGGAACTATCTGCTGGTGCGTAATTCTGACGCACACGCCTGGAGCGAGGTTTGGTTGCCCGGCCCTGGCTGGGTGCGCATCGACCCCACCGCCGCGGTACGGCCGCAACGCATCTCGCAGGGGGCGGCTGGCGCTGCCGGCAATCAGCTCCCCTGGTACGAGTCGGGCCTGCTGCAATCGATGCGAAACCAGTGGGACATCGTCAACCGATGGTGGAACCAAGGCGTTATCGGTTTCGACGCAATTCGCCAACACGGCCTGTTGACTCCGTTCGGCATCCCCGACGTGGATACCGAGATGCTGCTGAAGTTGCTGATCATAAGCATGGCGGTGTTCGGATCAGCGGGGTTGGTGTGGGCGTTATGGCGTCGACCAGAAAGCGACCTTGCCCTTGCGGCCATGCGCGCGCTGGAACGCAAGCTTGCGCATGCAGGGGTTGTGCGGAAACACAGCGAAGGACCGCAGCATTTTCTTCGCCGCGCCATCCATGCACTGCCGGGTCAACGTGTGGAACTGGATCATTTGATGAGGTGCTATATCGAACTGCGCTATGCCACTGTCGAACCATCCACTGAATTACTGCGCGCTTTCAGGCTAGCGGTCCGGAATTTCCAGCCGCACCGCATGGTCTAATTAGTGCGCAACGATGTAGCATGCATTCGCCCCATGATGGAGAAAGACACCATGTCTCCCCTTTACCGAATTCTCAGCCTCGCTGCGGTCTCTGCCCTGTTGGCCGCGTGCGCCACGGTACCGCAGCCGCTGCAGGGCAACTTTGCCAACGTCACCACGGCAAGCGCGCAGCAAGGCGGCGCCGGCGGCACGCAAGTGCGCTGGGGTGGCAGCATCATCAGCACTGAACCGGGCCAGCAGTCGACCTGTTTCTATGTGCTGGGCCGGCCGCTCGACAATCAAGCCCGTCCGGTGCTCGATAACAACAATACCCAGGGCCGCTTCGTTGCATGCCGCGCCGGTTTCTATGATCCGGAAGTGTTCAAACCGGGTCGCGAAATCACCGTTACCGGCACGCTGCAGGGCGTCGTCACCCGCAAGGTGGGCGACTACGACTATGCCTATCCGCGCGTAGACGCCAATGTGGTCTACCTGTGGCCGAAGCGCCAGATGATGACGGGTTATCCATATGGCCCGGGCTGGTACGACCCCTTCTGGGGTCCTTACTGGGGTCCGGGTTGGGGCTGGGGGCCGTACTGGGGCGGCTGGGGTGGTGGCTTTTATGCGCCGCCGGTGATTGTGGTTCGCCGCCGCTGATCATCCACCTCTCGCTCTATAAAAAACGCCGGCACATGCCGGCGTTTTTTCGTGTGTCGCGTGGACGTGAATCAGCCCGGCGGCCAATGCATACGGCGACCAGCCAGCAGGTGCACATGTAAATGGAACACCGTCTGCCCACCGTGCTCGTTGCAGTTGATGACGGTGCGATAGCCTTCTTTGTCGAAACCTTCGCGCTTAGCGTAATCGGCTGCCGCCAGCACGAGCTTGCCGATCAGTTCGGCATCGGCCGGCGTGGCATCGTTCAAGGTAGCGATAGCGCGCTTGGGCACGAACAACACATGCACGGGCGCCTGCGGGTTGAGGTCCCTGAAGGCCAGCACGTCGTCGTTCTCATAGACGATGTCGGCCGGAATCTCCCGACGAACGATCTTGCCGAAGATGGTGTCACCCATGTGCGTTTCTCCTTGGGATGCGTTGAGCCATTCTAGACCAGGGCATTCTTGGGGTGGCTTCATCTCGCCCAAACGTCATTCCGGCGAGGCAAGTCGAGCGCCGCGGCTAGAAAAAAAGCCTCACCGCAGTCAATCGACGGCTTGCCGGCTGCCGAACGCATGCGCCAGGGTGCCGCGATCCACGTATTCCAATTCGCCCCCCAGCGGCACGCCATGCGCAAGCCGCGTCGGGCGAATACCCGCAGCACGCGCAAGCTGCGCCAGATAATGCGCGGTAGCTTCACCTTCCACCGTGGGATTGGTGGCAAGGATCAACTCCTCCACCTCGCCTTCAGCGAGTCGCTCACTCAACAGACCAAGCCCTAATTCCTCCGGCCCCAGGCCATCGAGCGGCGACAAGCGGCCCATCAGCACGAAGTAGTGTCCGCGGTAGCCCGTGGCCTGATCGATAGCGGCCAGATCGGTGGGCGATTCCACCACGCACAACACGTGTGGATCACGGCTGCTGCTCGCGCAGATCGCGCACACGGGTGTTTCGCTGAAAGTGCGGCAGCGTGTGCAATGGCCAATCTTCTGCATGGCCTGCTGCAGCACATTGGCGAGTTTGAGCCCACGTTCGCGCTCGCGTTCCAGCAGATGGAACGCCATGCGTTGCGCACTCTTGCCGCCCACACCCGGAAGGCAGCGAAGCGCTTCGATGAGTTCGTTGAGGAGAGGCGAGCTGCTCATATGCATTTACTCCCTCTGCGCGGGTGAGAGGGAAACCCCATCAAAACGGCATCTTGAAACCAGCCGGCAAATTCATACCCGCCGTAACGCCACCGAGCTTGTCCTTGCTGGCTTCGGCCACCTTGTTCACGGCATCGTTGATCGCTGCGGCAACAAGGTCTTCGGCCATCTCCGGATCGTCGGCAAAGAGCTTGCGATCGATCTGCACGCGGCGCACTTCATGCGCGCCAGTCATCAGCACGCTGACCAGGCCGCCACCGGATGTACCGGTAACTTCCAGCTTCGCGATTTCTTCTTGCGCGCGCTTCATGTCTTCCTGCATGCGCTGCGCCTGCTGCATCAATTGGCCGAGTTGCCCTCTCATAACACGTACTCCAAATCAGGATTCAATAGGTTTGATGGATTGCGGCACCACGCGCGCGCCGAATTCGCGCTTGAGCGCCTGCACCAGCGGATCGCCTTCGATGGATGCCTCGGCGGCCGATTGCGCCACGCTGCGCGCTTCCGCTGCGCGCGCTGCCGGGGTGTGGGCGGCGCCCTGGCTATCTTCGACGAAGCGCAGGCGAATGGGCTCGCCCAATGCTTCGCTGAGCCGGTCGGCAATCTGGCTCACGATGGGCTCCACCGCCAGGTGCATATGCGTGGGTTGCAAGGCAAGCACCAGCGTATGGCCTTCCCTCCCGCGCAGCGCGGAGTTCTGCGCAAGCTGACCGAGCGGCCCGCGCAAATCCGCACGCTGGATCAGCACTTCCCAATCAGGCAAGCCGCCTGTCTGAGCAACCCGCTGCACCGGCGCGGCAGCTGGGATGGTTTCTCGCGCTGGCGTCGTCGGTGGCGCTGCATAGGGGGCCGGCGCAGGACGCGCGCTCTGCGCGGGCGCGGCGGCGGGTGTCGATGGCGCGACAGGCGGGCGCGGGGATGGCGCCGCTGGACGCTGTCCACCTGAAGAAGCAACCGTTGGCGTTGCATCGTCGGATGGACGAAACGCCAACATGCGCAACAAGGCCATTTCGAAGCCGGTGCGCGTATCGGGCGCAAGCGCTAAATCACGGCGCCCGGTGGTGGCGATCTGGTAATAAAGCTGCACGTCCTCAGCCGCCATGCGTTCAGCCAGACCGATCAATGCCGGCTCATCGCCGTCATGGCTGTCTGGGCGATAACCCGGCACGAGCTGAATAAGCTGGATGCGATGCAAGGCGCCAGCGAGATCGTCCAGCACGCTACCGAAATCCGGCGAGAACGATGCGATGCGCGCGCATTCGGCCATCAGCGCCGAGCCGTCGCCCGCCGCCAGCGCATCGAGCAGGCCAAGCACCTGTCCGCGCTCCACGCTGCCCAACATCGCGCGCACATCAGGCGCTTTCAGCGTGCCGCCACCGTAGGCGATGGCCTGATCCAGCAACGACAAACCATCACGCAGCGAACCATCGGCCGCACGCGCCAATTCGGCAATAGCCTGATCGTCGTATTCGATGTGCTCGGCGCCCAGGATGTGACGCATCTGCCCGGCGATCTGATCCGGCAACAACCGCTTGAGATTGAAGCGCAGGCAGCGCGACAGCACCGTTACGGGCAATTTTTGCGGGTCGGTGGTGGCCAGCAGGAATTTCACATGCGGCGGTGGCTCCTCCAGCGTCTTCAGCAACGCGTTGAAAGCAGGCTTGGAGAGCATGTGGACTTCGTCCACCAGATAAACCTTGAAGCGACCTCGCGCGGGCGCGTACTGGGCGTTCTCGATCACCTCGCGCACGTCATCCACGCCGGTGTTGCTGGCGGCATCGATTTCCAGGAGATCAACGAAGCGACCGGCGTCGACCGCCGTGCATACGGCGCATTCGCCGCAGGGATCGGCCGATTCGCCGCGCTCACAATTCAATGACTTGGCAAAGATGCGCGCGATGGTGGTCTTACCGACGCCGCGCGTGCCGGTAAAGAGGTACGCGTGGTGCATCCGCCCGCTATCCAGGGCGTTGGTGAGCGCACGGACGACATGCTCCTGACCGACGAGTTCGGCGAACTTGCGGGGGCGCCATTTGCGCGCGAGTACCTGATAGGACATGCGTGAACGCTGTGTGGGCCTAAAGAGCGATTGTGCCAAGTCCATGAGGGCAAGTCATGCGCGGGACCGTCTCAAAAAGGCGGCGGCCCCGCCAGCCACACCCCGGCACCCGAATCATTCGCTACCGTTGCTTCCTTCCGGACCTGGCGGGATTTGCGAACTATCGTCGCGGGGGGACCGACGGGGCCACCATAGGGTGGGCATCGAAGCCCTGAAACTGGTGCTTTATTGGCCAGTTTCAATAAAAACTGGCGGAGAGGGCGGGATTCGAACCCGCGATACGGGGATAAGCCGTATACACACTTTCCAGGCGTGCTCCTTCAACCACTCGGACACCTCTCCGCACGCGGTAAAACCACTTTGCCGGTTGGACGCCGGCAAAGAAGCGGAAGGATAACGTCTGGCCGGATGGCAGACAAGAGCGCGCCTCCCGTTCACGTTACCAGTTAAGCCGATTCGCACC
This sequence comes from Dyella monticola, assembly GCF_003363155.1. Lineage (GTDB taxonomy): Bacteria > Pseudomonadota > Gammaproteobacteria > Xanthomonadales > Rhodanobacteraceae > Dyella_B > Dyella_B monticola. Next base: position 165,439 of record NZ_QRBE01000008.1, read on the forward strand.
AAATCATCCATGCGATCCGAAGACCGTCATCCCGGCGAACGCCGGACGTAGCACGAAGAACGTCCGAAGGATGGCCCCCGGAGGGGTGATTGTCACCACCAAGGATCACCCCACGTCATCCCGCAGCGGCAAAGGATCGGCCAACACCAGCCGATCCCCCGCCCTCGCAATGCGATAACCCAGCGCCGTCAATGCGTCCCCATCCGCTCGACTGCCGTAGTGATACAACACCAGCCGCGCCCGCAAACTTTCATCGTATTCGCGCTCAACATCGTCAATGCCCGTGTGCGAAGGGTTGCCTACCCATCCGCAATCGTGCGCGATCAACGCCTGCCCGCTCGCGTAATGCATCAGGACTTCGGGAATGGGTCGTGTATCGCCGGTAAACACGAAGCTTCCGTGCAAAGCCACGCCAAACGATGTGCCAGGACGATGATGCCGCGTAGCGAATACATCGAACCAGCAGCCCTCCAACCAGAACCCGCGCGAACACGGCACCAGGCGGAAAGCTTCCCAATAATTCACGCCCCCTTCGGCGAGCGCGCCCGGGTAATCGGCCACCCGCGTCTGCAGCCATGGCACCAATGCCGCATGCGCAAATACGCGCGTTTTTCCGCGCAGTGCTTCATCGAACCACGTGCGGGTGAATAGTCGCTCCAAACCGCCGATGTGATCCATGTGCGTATGGGTGATGTACAGATTGCGCGGCAGTTCGCCGTATGCCGCAACATAGCGGTCGAGGGTGTCGGGGCCACAATCAATCAATAACAGTGGTTTGCCATCGCGCTCCAGCACAGCGGACGACGAACCCAACTCCACCGCATGCGCGGCACCGGTACCTAGAAAATGCAAATGCCAGCTCATGCGCCCAGTGTCCGTTCGTAGCCATGCATCAGAGGTGTCCAAATCTGCTGTTCGAATACCGCCTCGCCCTGTGCCGCCGCGCCCAACTTGAACAACGATCGTCGCAGTCGCTGCAGATTGGCCATGCGCCAGGCCTGTGCGGAGGCGCGCATACGCCCGCGATCGAAATCCACCAGATAAAGCCCTGAAGGTGCGATCAGCACATTGTGCGCATTGAGATCGGCATGCCAGATACCCGCGCGATGAAAACGCGCCACCAGCGCCCCAACCTCCTGCGCCAGTTCGCCATCCAGTCGCCCCTCAGCCAGGCTTTCGGCCAGTGTATGCACGTCCGCGATGCGCTGCGTAATGAGGTCTGCCCGGTAATAAGGCCCTGCGCGCCGATACCGTGCAGCCACCGCACATGGCACAGGCAAGTGCAGTCGTTGCATCGCCTGCAGCAAGCGGAATTCCCGGAAACTGCGCGTGCGATCCGCCCCCGTCCACAGATAGTGATCGCCCATCAGCTTGGCCACCATGCCGCCCCGGCGATAGTGGCGCAGCACGCACTCGCCCTGGGGCGTATAAATGACCGACACCCCACCGCGACCGCCGGACTGCCTACTCAGCGCGCCCTGCTCCTGCCAATAACCTGCGTCGAACCAGCGGGTGTCGACTTGTGGCGACACGGTGGCGTCGAACAGAATCGCACCTTCGGCGTCCTGGCGCAGTTGCTCGTGCATCGGTGCTTCGGCAGCCCTATCGTTCATAGCCCAAGCGATTCTACATGTCCGCTCCCGCTTCCATCTGCCTGCTCCGCACCTCGGCCATCGGCGACGTCACCCACGTCGCGCCCCTGGTCCACACACTGCAGCGCGCGTGGCCGCAAACCGAGCTGACCTGGATCGTCGGCAAACTGGAACGCAAGCTGGTGGGCGACCTGCCCGGCGTGGAATTCATCACCTTCGACAAGGCCGCCGGCTGGGCCGGCATGCAAGAAGTCCACAAGGCATTGAAAGGTCGACGATTCGATGCGCTGCTGCATATGCAAGTGGCATTGCGCTCGAACTTGCTGAGCTTAGGCATCAAAGCCGAACGTCGCGTTGGTTACGACCGTGCGCGCTCCAAAGACCTGCACAGCCTGGTGATCAACGAGCGTATTCCAGCCCGCACCGGTGAACACGTATTACAAGCAATCGGCAGTTTCTGCGAACCCTTAGGCCTGAAACAAACCGACGTGCGCTGGGACATCCCCATCCCCGAAGAAGCCCATGCATGGGCGGCCCGGCAATGGCCGGATGAGAAGCCCGTGCTACTGGTCAGCCCCACCTCCAGCCATGGCCTGCGCAATTGGCGCCCCGAACGCTACGCCGCTGTCATGGATCACGCCGCCACGCGCGGATGGCGCGTCGTACTCATCGGCGGACCCTCCTCCGCCGAACGCAGCATGGCCGATGCCATCCTCGCTCATTGCCAACACGCGCCACTCGACCTCACCGGCAAAGACACGCTCAAGAAACTGATGGCCATGTTCTGCCGCGCGCAGTTGCTGCTTACGCCCGACTCCGGTCCCATGCACATGGCCAATACGGTCGGATTGAAAGTGCTGGGCTTGCACGCAGCCAGCAATCCTGCACGATCTGGTCCCTACTCCGATCGCCAATGGTGTGTCGACAAATACGACGACGCCGCGCGCAAATATCTCGGTAAACCAGCTAGCGAGATTCCATGGGGAACCAAGATCGAGAAACCCGGCGTCATGGACCTGATAAAAATAGATGATGTGGTCGAGAGACTGGAGGCTGCCTTCTAGTACTTTAACTAAGAATTTGCCGCCGAAATTGATATTTTTCATTTTCCATTTCCGGGATTAGTTACACCTGGTGTTCCAGGAAGGCGAAAGAGGGGAAACGCCTGCCCTAAGTCTCCGGAGGTACCAGACGCTGGTACCGGCGTCTTTGCGATGACTCCTAACCCGACCCCGGTTTCGAAGCGTTACCCGTAACGACGGGACGCCTGCCGGCGAGGCTCGTGATCTGGTCCATCACGAGCTGCGTTTCGTAGAAGGCATCGCCCGGGCGCTTCAGGGTGGCCGCTGAAAAATAAGTCATTCTTTAGAACGCCCTCGATGTATTCGAACACGTGCGCCTTGGCTTGTTCGCGCGTCGTAAAGTGCTCGCCGTGAATAGCTTCGACCTTCAAGCTGTGGTTCCAGCTCTCCATGGCAGCGTTGTCGTAACAGTCGCCTTTCTTACTCATGCTGCATCGAAGGCCGTGATCGCGGAGCAAGCGTCGGTAGTCCTGCGAACAGTACTGGCTACCGCGATCGGAATGGACAATGACGCGCTTCGGACGGTGACGAGCAAGGACGGCCATGCTCAGTGCGTTGCATACCAACGTGGCTGTCATGCGCTCGGACATCGACCATCCGATCACGTGACGTGAATACAGATCCAGCACGACAGCCAAATACAGCCAGCCCTCGTCGGTGGCGATGTACGTGATATCGCTCACCCACGCTTGGTTGGGTCGATCCGCGTGGAAGTTCTGTTGCAACAGGTTCGGCGCCACCGGCAAGCTGTGGTTGGAATTCGTTGTCGCCTTGTACCTGCGCGCCGCCTTGGCCCGCAGACTCTGGCGACGCATGCTCTTGGCAACCTGATGACGGCCTGTGCGATGACCTTGTTCTCTGAGCCGCCGTACAACGCGTGGCGAACCGGCCCGCCCTTTCTCAGCCGCATACGCCTCACGCACCAGGCTGTCCAACCGCGCCTGCTTGAGTGCCCGTGGCGACGCAGGACGCTCGCGCCACGCGTAATACCCGGACGGCGACACGCTGAGCACGCGGCACATCATTCGCACCGGATAGCTATCTTCATGGGCACGGATCATCGCGTACTTCACTTGGGCATCTTCGCGAAGTACGCTGCCGCCTTTTTTAGGAAGGCGATCTCTTCTTCCAGGCGCGTCACCTCACGTTTGAGCCGCGCATTCTCGGCCTGTTGCAGCCGCTGCTCTTCGCTGGTTTGGCCTCGCTGCTGGGCTTTGGTGCGCCAGGCATACAGCTGGCTCGCGGGTAACGCATCCCTCTTGCGCGCAGAAATTTCCATCACGGACAACCTCCTTGATATCCACTCTCACCCATTCTTTGGCAGCCGAACTTTACTCTCTTTTCAGCATTCATCGCGTCGATTAAGTAACGATAACCACCAATTTCAATGAAAAGTTTCGTATACGGATTCTGCTGATCATAAATTGGCTGCAGTAGATTTTGCTCGTTAACAAGCTGACTCAAGCTCCAAGCATTTAGATAGAACGATGAATTCTGGCGGTTTTGATAAATATTAGCGAAGTTGCTATATCCATTCTTCATGATCACGCTACCAGCCTGGTTACGCCACTCTATCAAGCCGCCTCCGCTTAAGAAATTGCCGGCGCCAAACATTATGCCCATCAAGTCTTTCGTGGACGTCTCAGCTGCCGCCCCAAACCATGGCGCACCCGTTTGCTGATACATCGCACCAAAGAAGTCGGCGCGCGCATCAATCGTGTTGATGGCGCCGTAGGCTGTCGAGTTGCCCATGACGATACTCAACACGTTGCCACGAGATTGGTTGATATCTTCCGATAGCAACCAAGATTTGATGTATGTGGGCAGCGCATAATTGCTTTGTGCCGAGTTCGCATAGCTCAATGCATCTCGCACACCATCTTGACAGGAGGCGCTAGTCGGCGCGGCCGCGCAGGTTTGCTTTAACGCCTCATCATTCAGATTGGAGAGCGCCATATATTTATCGACGACTTGCTGACATTCATCCTGACTATTACACGATTTCACGGCTTGATTGAACGCATCAATCTGCTGATGTGTGAGGTAGTTATGCGTCGTCCCATCCAATGCCGTCGCCGCACCCGTACCGCCGCCCACCGCCGCACCCACGGCGGTGCTAGCGAGTTTCAGCATCGTGGCAAATTCCGGCGAATCCTTGGAATAGCCTTGGCTCTCTAGATAGTCGGCCATCTGCTGGATGACCAGCTGATTAGCCACCGCCCCGGCGGCACCTTGCAGCACAGTGCCACCACCAAGTGCCGCAATGCCCACGCCCACAACACCGTGCAGGATGGTGCGTTCCGGACTGCCTTCGGCCCAACCCATCTGGCTGGCTAGATCACCTGCCGCCGTCATACCAACTTGTCCCGCCACCTGCCCCATCTCCAACCGCGTTTGCACTTTCTGCAGATCGAAGATCGGCGCGAGCGCCTGGCTATCGAGCGCGGGGTTTCGGTCCAGGCCGCTGAGGCTCTGGGTGGGGTTATCGCGCACAATGATCGTGCCTTGCGCGATGCCGGCGTTGGTGTCGCCGCTGCTGTTGCCTTTCTGCGGGATGCCTAAGCTCGGCGCGCCGCTGAAGCCGCTACCGCCGTAACCGCCCCCCCCCCC
>NZ_QRBE01000008.1:170892-228263 GCF_003363155.1 Dyella monticola
TTGAGCACGTTTCGGCTGGGATCGGCACTACTGGCGATCACGCCACCGATGAGATGGGTGTTGCCGCCCACAGTGATGTCGAAACCGCCACTGCCCGCACCGATGCCGCTGACGTCGGTCACGCTGGCGTAGTGACTGTTGACCTTCGTTTGGCTGAGGTTGAGGCCACCTCCGCCGCCGCCACCGATGCCGATCACCACTTGGCCACTGCCTTGGAACTGCTTGCTGGCGTAGTCGTCGGTGTCTTGTTCGCTTTGGATGAGTAGGTTGTTGCCGATGGCGGCGATGACTTGATTGCCGGTGAGCTGCGCGCCCTTGATGGTGGTGTCGTTGCCGCTGATGAGGGTCAACGTACCGCTGGCGTCGACGGTGCTGTCGGTATGGGTGATGCCGTTGCCGTGTGCGCTGCCTTCGCCACCGGCGGCTTGGGCGTAGATGCCGAAGCCGCTGCTGCCGATCAGTACGCCGACGCCTGCGCTGACGTTTTGGTTGTCGCTTTGCAGGGTGTGGTTTTCCGATTGGCTGAGGAGGTTGAGGTTGTTGGCGGCGGCTAGCGCCACGTTGTCGCCGTTGATTTGGCTGCCAATGATGTTCACGTCACCGCCGGTGGCCGCGATGGTGACGTTGCCGTTGCTGCGGATACGACTGCCGTAGGTGATGTCGTCGTGACTGGTGGTGGTGCTACTAGCACTGCTGCCGCCGATGCCGAGCTTGAGGTCGATGTTCGCTTTGCCTTGGGCGGCATTGGCGATGGCATCGGCGCCTGTCTGTCCGGGGCCGAGGTTCATGCCTTGGCCGGCGCCGGGTGAGAACAAGGTCTGCGCGGCTTGCGCCGCATACAGGGCCTGTAACCGGCTGTCCTGGACTTGGCTTCCACGTTGCACGCTGTAGTAAACGCTATTGGCGACGTTGGCCACCGTACCGCCGATGCCGACGTTGATGCCACCCTGACTCATCTTCTGCGTCTGCTTGATATCGGTACTGCCCACCGCCGCATCGATAGTGACGTTCTTGCCGATGATCGTGGTGGCGGTGTTGCTGATCACATCACTGCCGGTGATGTGCACGTTGTTGCCGGCGTTGAGGGTGACGCTGCCGTTCAAACTGCCTACGGTGCTGCCGCTGTAGCGGGTTTCGTGCACGGTGGTGCCTTGGTTTTGCGTGCGGTTACCGATGAGCACGCTCAAGCCGCCGTTGTTCATCAGACCGGTGTGGCGGGTGCTGTTGGCTTGGTTGTAGTCGTAGGTGTTTTGACCGGCGTTGAGTGTGAGGTCGTTGCCGGCGGCGAGGATCACCTCATTCGTGGCGACGATTTGCGCATTAGTGGCGGTGAGGTTGTTACCCGCGGCGACGGTGACGCTGTCGCCACTCAATACGCTGCCGGCACTGGTGCTTTGGCTGATTTGCATGCTGCTTGCGTTGCTGCGCCATTCCGGGTCGACGGAGCCGAAGCGTTTGCTGCTGGTGCTGAAGAAGTTGAAGCTGCTGGTTTCGATGGCGTGGGTTTCGGTGTGGGTGTCTTGCGCGTCGGTGAGGGTGATGTCGCGGCCGGCGGCCAGGGTCAGCGCGTCGTTGGCGTTGAGGTAGGCGGCTTGGGCATTGAGATCATTACCGGCCACCAGACTGACGTTGTTGCCGCCAAGGGTTGTGCCGACGGCGTAGGTGTCGCTGCTGGAATCTTGCGTGGTGGTTTTGCTGTGGCTGAGCAGGTTACCTTGGGATGTCACCGTGTTCTGGAAGCTGCTGTGGGTTTCTTCACCGGCTACAAGGTTGATGTTGTTGCCGGCGACGAGGACGACCTCGCCGTTGGTGCTGGTGAGGGTGCCAGCAACGCTGGTGAGGTCGTGGCCGGCGGTGATGCCCACGCCGTTGGCGGCATCGACGCTCGTGCCGCGCAGCGTTTCATCGTAGCGGCCGGTGCCGGTGATGGTGTGCCCGCTCACCGTTTCGGTGGTTTTGGCGGTGCTGTCGGTGACAGCGGTGAGCACGACGTCGTGACCGGCGCTGAGGGCCAGTTGGTTGCGGGCTTGGAGTTGCGCACCTTGGCTGGTGAGGTCGTTGCCGGCCATGAGGACGGCGCTGTCGCCAGCATTGACCGTGGTGACGAGATGCGTGGTGCTGGCCTCACCGTTCATCTGCGTGCCGCTGCGTTGCGTGTGGGTCGCGGCGTTGAGGTTGATGTCGTGGCCGGCGATCAGCTGCGCATTGTTGCCGGCATTGAGCGTGCTGGCAGTGGCGTTCACGTCATTGCCGGCGGCGAGGCCAAGGTTGTTGCCGGCGGTGACAGCGGCGTGATCGAGCGTGAGGGTGTTACCTGCTTGGGCTATCAGCGTGCCGGTGGCGGTGAGCTGGCCGCCGGACGGTGTGCCAAGCTGCGGCGCATTGAGGCCGCTGAGGTTGACGGTGCCCAGCGACACGTTGCCGGTGGTGGCGCTGCTGGTGAGATTATTGCCGGCGACGAGTACCACATTGCCGCCTTGGATGCTGCCGACGTTAAGCAGGTCTTGCGCAGCCGTTACGCTCACATCCCCACCGGCGGTGAGTGTGCCGGCATTGAGCAGATTGTTCGCGGTAAGGCTGGTGTTTTGGCTCGATCGAAGGGTGCCGGTGTTGGTGAGTTGACCGCTGGCGTTGAGGCCAACGGTCGTGCCCTGTATGACTGCGCCACTCGCCACGCTATTGGCGGTTTGTTGGCTGAGGTACACCACCGGCACCAGCACGTGTTCGCCGTCGACGGTTTCGTTGACGAGCCACACCATGTCTTGGGTGAGGCTCGCCATTTGTTCAGGCGTGAGTGCTACGCCGACGGCGAGGTTGAACTGCTCGGCTTCTTGCACGCCGGCGTCCATCAGCGCTTTGTATTGGTCGAGCGCGTCGGTGGCACCGTCGAGGTAACGACGGCCGGTGAGACCGGTGATTTGATCCATCACCAATTGGGTTTCGTAAAAGGCATCGCCGAGGCGCTTGAGGGTAGCGTCGCCGTCAAGACCTAAGCGATCGAGCAAATAATCACTGCCGAGGAAGCCGGTGTAGCTGGCGAAGCGCGGATCGGTTTCCACCAGGTATGGACCGCCGCTGCCAGGGTGAATGCTGTAGAGACCGTTGCTGGGTAGTTGTATGGGATAAGGTTGCAGCGGCGTACCGACGATTTGCGCACCCGGGGCGGCTTTGCCGGTAAGCGCCGCACCGCTGGCGTTGTTGCCCAAACCCACGCCCGTGACCGGTTTGCCATCACTGCCGACTACGGTGTTATCGATGGTTTGCCCACTGATGTCCACGGCATTGCCGGCGCTCATGAAGGCAGAGACCGGCGCATCGGCGGCAAAGGTGACCCAGCTCGGGATCTGGCCGGCGCCGAGCGCGAGTGTGTCGGTAAGGGTCTGGGTGCCATATTGCATCCACGGACCGTCAACCCATCCGCGCGGGTTGTCTATCAATCGCTGTGTGGCCGATTGTTCGCCGATAGTGGTGACAACGGTGCCTGTGGGCACCCAGGCAATGTTTTGCACCGTCTCGTTGCCAACGTTACCGCCGCCGTTGTTACCGTCCTGACCATTGATGATCAGGTTGTTGCCGGCGGCCATGGTGGAGGTGTCGTTAAGCACCGAGCCGTTGAGGGTGATGTTGCCACCGGCCAAAAGACGGCTTTCCGCGCTAGTGGCTGCGATCTGCGTGATCGATGTGAGTGTGGCGGTGTACATACCCTGGAAGGTGTTGGGCGAGCCTGATCCAAACGGATAACCGGCGCAACGCTGATTGTCCGTCGTGTTGTTGAGGTTATTGCAGAAGGCTGTGGCATCGGCAAACTCGCTGCTATCGATGATTTGGCTGGGGTCGGCGTCTGTGGGCGGCGCGATGGTGTTGTTACTGCTACCGCCGTTCCACAGGTAACGTGCAAGCGTGTAGGTATACGTGTTCCGCGCTTGTTCGGCAGCACTGAGGTTGTAGACCGAGGTTTCGAACACACGTCGCCGATTGGTGAACTGGCTAGCAGCGATGGTGACATCGCCACCGGCTTCGATATCGCCGGAAAGATTGAGTATCCAGTTGCTGCGCGTACCGTTGGCATCGGCGGCTATGGTCAGATCGCCCAGCGTGTAAAGCATCGCATCCCGATTGACCACGTTGCCGGTGACATACAGATTGAGACGATTCACCGCGGCGATCAGCGCGGTTTGGTACGGATTGTTATCTGTGATGTCGCCCAGATCGGCGCCATTGGTAAGGTTGGCGGCGTTGACTGTTATGTCGTTGCCGATCACGGTGCCGGTATTGGTGATGTCACCACCGTTCAACACCACCGTATTGCCTTCGATACGGCCTTCGTTGGTTTGTGTGGCCGCATTAATGATGGTGGTGTCGCTGTTGATGCTTGCGCCCGCGCGGTTGTCCAGGCTGGCTGCGTTCAACGTGAGCGCGCCCGCACTTTTCAGCGTGGCGCCGCTGGCGTTGATGAACGCGCCGCCTACGTTAAAGATGAAATCCCCATTGGCAAACAGTGTATTGCCGGCTTGGTGGGTGTAATCACTGGCAAGTGTGAGGCTTAAATTGTTGCCGGCGCGCAGACGACCGATGCCATCGAAGGTATCGAACTGCGAGGTGACATTGCCATTGGAGGCGACATTACCTCCATTGTTGTGCACGGCGCCCAGGGTAAGCGCGATATCGCCACCCGCACCAATCGAGCCGTCGGTGTTGTCGATCGTGGCCGCGGTGTTATGCCAGTTGAGATCGTTCGCGCTGTACAGCGTACCCACTTGGTTGGCGAGGTAACCGCTTTGCAGGGTGAGGCTGTGCCCGGAAACAATGGTGCCCGCGTTGTTGCTAATCTGCGCGATGGTGAGCGTGACATCGCCTTGACCACCTAACGTGCCGTTGCTGTTGTTTATCGTGTTGCTGGTGAGGGATGTCGTTCCGCTATCGATGTTGGCGATGCGTCCACCTTGATTGCTCACGGCCGCAGCATTGAGCGTTAGCGACGCATCGCCCTGGCCCGTACCGGCCTCCAGCGTACCCTTGTCGTTGGTCAGTGTGCCGCCGAACTGCGCGTTCACGCTGCCCTGCGCCTGCAGTGCCCCCTGGTTGATGGCATCGCCCTGTGTGGTGAGTGCCAAATCCGTACCGGCGTAGATTTGGCCGGCATTGCTCAGCGTGCCCGCATCAAGGTTGACGGCTTGGTTACTTCCAAGGAAGCCACTCGCATCATTGTTCAAAGCTTGCGCGACGGCAATATCGAGATTGCTGTGCAGCGCCTTGATCTGGCCGTTACCGTTATTCAACACACTGGCAGCGACACGCGCGCTGTTGGCTTGTAGCAAGCCACTCAGGTTGCTCAGCGTGCCGGCGAAGGTCGCTTGCAGGGCATCGGCGATGATCGTACCCCCGTCATTGCTGAAATCGCTGCCGGTCAGTGTGACGCTGCCGGCCACGCTGAGTGTTCCGCTGTTGTTGTTCGTTGTGGCGCTATGGAGCGCGAGCTGGCCATTGCCAACGATTTGGCCGTGCGCATTGATCAACGAACCGCTGGTGATGCTGAGGCTACCCGTGCCAGCGTGCTGGATGGCACCGGCCGTACTGTCGATGGCGCCGGCTTGTAGCGACATATCCTGCGCAGTGGCAGTCCACACGCCGTGCGTGTTATCCAGCATGCCGGCGACCTGCACACTCATGAGGCCGTTGCCGGTTTGCATTACGCTGCCGTAAGCGTTGAGCCAGGTAGCGCTTTGCACATCGATTTGACCCGCCTGCATTACGCCTTGGCTGTTGTTCACCATCCCCGCAGCGCGCACAGTTAAAGCACCTGATGCTGCGAGCGTCGCATTGCTATGATTGAGATCACCCACGGCGCTGAGGGTGATGTCACCACCGGACTGTGTCTGCGCATTGGACAGATCCAACACGCCGCCCTGCAGGGTGATGCCGCCCGCGGCAAGGTTGCGGCCGTTAGCAGCCAAGGTCGCTAATGCGCTGATGGTGAGTGTACCGCTACCCTGCAGCGAACCATCACCCGCCACACCGGCACCCAGCGTACCCAGTGATGCAAGTCGCTGCGCGGTCAATGTAGCGTTATTTGCCGCAGCGAGGACATTACCGTTGTTGAGTGTCCCACCTGCATTGAAGGTGAGATCACCGGCACTGTAAATCGTGCCATTGTTGGCGATATCGCCACTGGACTGCACCGTCATACTGCCCGTCGACTGCAGCGCGCCACTGTTGCTGACACTGTTGCTGCTGATAGTCAGGTTACCGGCGGCCGAAGTCGTACCCGTCAACTGCAGCTGGCCGGCCTGGTTGATGGTGAAATCGCCACTTTGCGAGGCAAGTGTGCCCGCATTGCGCACGCCTAGGCCGGCTTCGGTGCCCACCAGCATGATCTTGTTGGCATACATGCCGCCCAGTGCCGCCACGTCCAGGCTTACGCTCGGAGAGGCGCCATCACCCGCGATCGCATGCGCGGAAAGCCCGTTGTAGTCGACCTGATTAGCGCCGGTAACGGCATTGAGACGATTGGCCCACACACCGCCATTGACGCCAAGGCTTCGTGCAATCAGATCCAGGCGATCGATGTTGGATGCATTCAAGCCATTGCCATCGACGCTGATGGTGCCACCCGTTACATGAAAGGCACTCAGTGACCCATCTCCGCCAAATATCGGCGCGCCCGTGGTCAGGGTCGCTCGGGGGGTGTTGATGAAGCCGCCACCATCAACGCTGATCCCATTGGGATTGCTGATCACGACATCGGCGGCGTTCCCCGTCACCTCGGTATAGCCGCGCAGGTACGTTGGATTCGTGGAAGTGACTTCGTTGACGATCACTTTGGCCGACTGGCCCGCCTGATAGTTGGAGTTGCCGACGATGTAACCGGCCAGCTGCGTCTGTGATACGCCAGCGCTGTTGTTGAGGATCAAGCCCCGTGTGTCGACGTTGAACTGCTGATACTGGTTGCGCGACACACCCGCTACCGACGGGGCAGTGATGTTCACCACCGGCACGCCATTGGCGGCGGTGTCGATGCCGGGACGGTGCGCACCTGCGTTCGGATCGGGCACTACCTGGGCGGCGACGAACATCGGCACACCAAGCAGCGCCGATAGCACTGCTGCGCTCAATGCGCGGTGCGAAAAAGAAGGTGAAGAAATCCGTGCAACAGCAGAAAGGCCGACCATAATCTGTCCTTGATAGTTACGCAGCAAACCGATGAGATGTAGATGGAATAAATTGCTTATCCGTGCAAACCCATATCGCCAAGAAACTGTTTGGCGCAGCGCTCCCCGACCTCATTCACGGCGTTCTTTACGGCGGCATAGTCATCGGCCTTCCAGGCGTCCAAGGCTTGCTTGGTGTCGCCATCGCCCTGGCACACGGACGTAGACACCACCTTGTTGGTGCCGTCGAGTACGCTCGTACTTAACTGCCAATGCAAACGGTAGTTGTCTGAGCCAAACAAGCTGTCATAGCTGAGCATCCAGACATCCTGCTTGATGTCGATGTGGTAAGCGGCCGCCGCAGCATGTATGCCCGCGTCGTTCAACGAATGGGTGATGGACGTCGCCATGGCATAAGCCGGTGTTTGCGCCTGTTGCACGTTGTGACCTATATCTGACACCGCGCTCTGCACCACGCGGCCTGCAGAATCCCCTGCTTGCTGCGCCTCTTGCATCCCCTGCGGCGATATCGATGAAGGATTCGAGGCGACAATCGAAGACGCAACACTTGCCAACACCATGCCGGTGACGGCCTGCCCTTTTGTTTTCAAAGCGACGGACGATGCACCCTTGACATCGCCTACCACAATGCCCTGCTCGCGGAACTTGGCAGCCTGATCAACGCTCACCCCGACCGGTTGTGTCGTACAGCCTGCCAATAGCGTTACGAGCGTCATCATCGTTAGGAATTTGGATTGCATGATGTGGTCCTGAATCAATAGGAATAAACGAGCTGAAAACCGCTTGCTGGACGGTCGTTCGGCAATACCGTGCCGCCGTGCACGGCCTTGCCGACGAAGGCATCCCAACTCAGGTTTCGATAGCTGCCACGTAGGCCAAAAAAACCACCGGCCAGCGCGGTATTGCCGGGGAGGTACGCCGCACTTGGCCCACTGATGCGGCCTATATCGGCGCCGACATACCAAGCCAATGGCCAACCGCTGACTGGCATGGTGAAGCTGTTTCGCCAATACCAACCGCGTTCGCCGGCCAGGGTTTGATCACCGTCGAAACCATGCACGGTGTAGCGACCGCCGACGGTAATGAATGCATCGGCGTAGAGCCGATTGTTGGTGTATTGGCCGTGGAACTCACTGACCCATTGCACGAGTTGGTTCGCCACTTTGAATGGCAAACTCAGCGAAGCGTCCAGCGTGGACAGGTGATAATCGAACGTTGGATCGTCGGGTGTGCGATCGACGGCATCGTGCTGACCGCCAAACCAGCGCACGCCCAAGCGCTCGGCCAGACGCAGATCGAGCTGCGCGCCGCCAAGGTAATGCCGGTGTGCAAGGGCCGCTTCCACGGTGGTTTCGTCACGCCGCTGCGAATCCAGTTCCACGTCTTCGATATAACTGTGAGCCCAGCGTCTTCCGACATGCATTTCGGCGGTCGTTTTGCTGTCGCGATTGCGATACAACAAGCGCTGCGCAGCCAGATCGAGCGACCGGGACGTGCCGCGGCTCACAAAGGTCTGCGCGAAGCCTTGCACCGACTGGTGATAGCGACTGCCGTACGCGACCGCCGTGAACAGCCACTTTCTGCGTGGAATGGAATAGTTGACGCTGTAGCCCTGCGTGCCCAGATCGTTGCCATTGAACACTTCACGCGTAACGCCCAGCGACAAAAGGTCATTGGCTTTCAGCGGATTGTCGATGCCGACATTGATACCCGCTTGGTACAGGCCCGTGGCGGGCGCCCCGGAATCATCCAGCGTGGCCACCACACGCCACGGCTTGACGCGCTTGACGGTAATGACCAGATCGGACTGACCGGGAATATCGGCTGGCGCGATGTCTATGTTCGCGTCCTGGGAGGGCACGCGCTTGATTTGCTCCAAACCCTGCTCGATGTCGCGCAGATTGAGCAGGTCACCAGGGCGCATCGGCAGTGTTCATTGCCAATCACCCCAAGACGTTGCGTCAGCCATGCGGATGGCATGAATTGCGCCGGGCACTAGCGTAATTTTCAGCTTGCCCTGCGAAAGGTTCTGTTCGCCGAGGCCGACACGCGTGGTGACGTAGCCGTGATCCAGGATCAGATCACCCGCGCGCCGCATGATCAGACTAATGCCTTCATGGCCCACGCAGCGGCCGACGTAGTGATTGAGGTAGCGCCGCACAAAACCGAACGCTTCGCTGCGTTCACCTACCAGCCGGATCTGCTTGAGCTCAAAACAGGGTGTCTCGACGGGTAATTCCGTCGTGCGGAAATCAGTGGCGGCCTGGCCATGCAGGCGAACATCCGGAGCCCGCTCACGCGTTGCACGGTCTTGTGCTTGCTGCTGAGTCCTTTGGCGCTGTTGCTGCTCATCGAGCGTGAGCAGCCTGTCCTGCGACCAAGACGCAGGCGACAGCATCATGCATGCCAACGCCAGATGAGGTGACCAAGGGAATGTCAGGCGACATCGTTCGCCATCCTTTGCGATGTGTGTGGTTTCCATACTTCAGCGGGCGACTTTCGGTGAACCGCTGAGGCTAATGAGAAAGGCCGCACTTACACGCGGATACGACGAAATTTAGTCAAAACCTACGAACTTCCAGCGAATCCGTCTACAGCCGATTCGTAAAATGCGTCGGAAAACTCTTACTTTGCCCGATAATCCTGATACGACTTTTCTTCAACCAGTTGCGAGCCCAGCTTGAGGTTGATGTCGCGCTTCACCGCCGCACGGTCGTCGTTCTTAAAATACACCGAACGCGCCAGTTCGATGAACTCCGCGTCAAACGCCTGTTCCTTTTCCTTGATGCGGATACGGTCTTCGATATCCCAGAGCGCTTCGTTCACGGCCAGTAGATGCGCGCGCTCTTTGCTGATGTCGGTTTGCGATGCATGATGGTTGGCCCACGTGGCGTTGAGCAGGTTGAGTTCGTTGTGCACGTTGGCGCGCTTGGTGGCGTCGGAAATCCGCTGCGCCTTGATCTCGAGGATGGTGATCTTGTCGATCAGCTCCCCGAAGGAGACGGGTACCTGGATCAGGCTCATGAAAAAACCTCGTATGGAAAGGGTCGACAATCTGTCGCAAAAACGCCGCTTATCATACTGCTTGCTTACGGACGCGTCGCCCTGACACACCCAAAACAGGGCCATAGATGGCCCTGTTTTGGGAAACGAGTAACCCCGGGGCTCGGTGGCATTAGGCGGACAACACGTCGCCAGGCCCGGCTTTCGCCGGGCGATGGGAGCGTCCTAACTCAGCGCACTGGGCAGCCTTTGCATTCGAGCAAAAAGCGCCGCATAAAAGTCCGCCGGCAATTGCGCCTTTACCGGCACGCTCCACCAGTAAGGCTGCGCGAACGCGCGGCACTTTACTGCGTCTTTTTCAGTCATCAACACGGGCAAGTCGTCGCCATAGGCCAGATCGTCCCGCGTAAAAGCATGATGATCGGGAAACGGGTGCGGGATCACCTCGATGCCCTGCATCGCAAGATCGGAAAAGAAACGCTGCGGATGACCGATCGCCGCCACCGCATGCACGCGCATGCCGGAAAAGCTTGCGATGGAACGTTCGTGCCCATCCGCCAGCGCGCGCGCGTGATCGCCGTGCAGCCGCATCGGCACTTCGCCCGCCTGCGCGGCGGCACCGTTGCAAACGCGAAAACCCACCTGTTTCAGTCGCCCAAGCGGCTCGCGCAAAGGTCCGGCGGGAAGCAATCGTGCGTTACCGAAACGGCGCTCGCCGTCGATCACGCAGATTTCGATATCGCGGGCGAGACGATAGTGTTGCAATCCATCGTCTGCGACGACAACATCGCATCCGCCATCGAGCAACAGTTGTGCCGCCGCGGGGCGATCACGGCCGATCGCCACCGGAACGCCTCGACCACGCATCAAGCAAGGTTCGTCGCCCACTTCGGCAGGGTTCGGTGCGTCGCCGAGCAAGGTCGGCTGGCGTTGACTGCCGCCATAGCCACGACTTACCACACCAGGACGAAAGCCGCGTTCCCGCAAGGCCTCCACCACCGCCAATGTCAGCGGTGTTTTCCCCGTGCCCCCCGCGGTGATATTGCCCACGACCACGACAGGACAAGGAAGACGCACGGCACGCAGCCAACCCAGGCGGTACAGCGTGCGGCGAATGGCGACCACCACCCCATACAGTGCAGCCAACGGATAGCACCACCATGGCAACCGGCTTTGGCCGTACCAGCCTGCGTGGAGGGTTGCTTCCAAGCTCATCAGTCGGCGACGACGGCGGCAGGGCGCTCGTTGAACTGCATGCGGTGCAGTGCCGCGTAGTGACCGCCCATCGCGATCAGCTCTGCGTGTGTACCGCGCTCGACGATCTTGCCTTGATCCAGCACAGCGATCTGATCGGCGTGCTCGATAGTGGAAAGACGATGCGCAATCACCAAGGTCGTGCGATCGCGCATCAAGCGTTGCAGAGCCTGCTGAATCAGGCGCTCGGATTCGGTATCAAGCGCGCTGGTTGCTTCATCGAGCACAAGAATCGGCGCGTTCTTGAGGATCGCGCGCGCGATGGCGATGCGTTGGCGCTGACCACCGGAAAGCATGTTGCCGCCCTCGCCGATCGGGCTATGAATGCCGCTGGACAGCTTGACGATGAATTCCATCGCGTTGGCGGCCTCAGCCGCGGCAATGATGTCGCCTTCGCTCGCGCCGGCGAGTTCGCCATAAGCGATATTTTCGGCCACGGTGCCGTCGAACAGCACCACATGCTGCCCCACCCAGGCGATCTGCTGGCGCAGCGAGGCCAGGGTGTAGGTTTCGTAATCCTCGCCATCGAGCAGGACGCGTCCGCTGGAAGGTTCGTTGAAGCGCGGCAGCAAACTGACCAGACTGCTTTTGCCGCTGCCGGAGCGCCCGACCAGCGCGGTCACCGTGCCTGGCGCGCAATGCAGATCCACGCCCGACAACGCCTGGAATTGGCCACGCGGATAAATCAGGCGCACGTCTTCAAAACGCAGATCGCCACGCGTGCGCGTCAGCGCCTTGGTGCCGTGGTCCACTTCCGGTGGCATGTCGATGATGGCGAACAGGTTCTCCGCCGCCGAGATACCGGTCTGGATGGTCGATTGAACATTCGACAGGCGCTTGAGCGAGGACAACATGCCGCCCATGGCGCCGATCACAGAAATGAATACACCCGGCGAGATGCTGTCGATCACCGAGGGCCGCGATGCCAGAAACACCATTCCTGCCAGCGAAAATGACGCAACCGACTGGACGGTCGAGCCAGAAATCGCACTCGTCGCCACAATCTTGAGATTGAGATAGCGCGCGCGTCCGGACACATCCTTGAACCGTTCGGATGCCTGCTTCTGGCCAGCGTAAATGCGTACTTCGCGATGCGCCTGCAGCATCTCTTCCACTGTGCCCGTCACCGAACCCATCATCCCCTGGATGCGGCGACTGATGACACGGTAGCGGCGACTGACCGCAGTGGTGATCAACACGATGGCTGGCACCATCACGAGCAGCGCAGTCGACAGATAAACGCTTTCCTGCAGCATGACAACAAACATGAACAGGACCGTGAACCCTTCGGTCACCATGACTTTCAGTGCATCGGTAGAAGCACCTGCAATCTGCTCACTGGTATAGGTGATGCGCGAAACCTGATGGCCCGAATGCTCATTGCCAAAGTATGTCACCGGCAAGCGCAGGTAAGAGTCGAACACATCGCGCTGCATGGTCTGCACCACATTGCGACCAATGTAGCCCATGCCATAATTGCTCACGAAGATCGCGATGCCGCGAACCAGGAAGATCGCGACAATCCAGATCGGCATCCAGAAAATGAGGTATTGATCCTTCTTGGTAAGAAGGTCATCCATGATCGGCTGCAATTTCTTGGTAAAGAGCGCAATGCCGCCCGCATCCACCATGAAGCCGACAACGGAAATCAGAAGTATCGGCCAATAACGCGCCGAATAAGTCAGCAGCCGCTTGTAGACGCGCCGGCTTTCCGCGTCCCACAACGCGACCTTCTTTTTCCCCTCGCTCATTGGCCCGCTTCCGACTGCGTCGGCGTCGTGGCGATGGACAGATGCGTGAAGCCCAGCTGACCCAGTGCGTCCATGGCCGTGACCACGTTCTGGTGCGCTGTCATGGCGTCGGCGCGAATCGTGACGGTCTGATTGCGATCATCGCCAGCCACGCGGGAAATCGCCTGCTTGAGCGCATCCACACTGCCACCTGGGATTTCATCGCTGCCAACGTAGAAATGCCCATCGCGGTCCACCATGATGGTGATCGCGGGCGGTTGCATGTCGCGATCCTCCGCGCTGGCCTGCGGCAGATTCACTTTCAGGCGCGAGTGCTGCACGAACGTGGTGGTGAGCACGAAGAACATCAGCAAAGTCAGCAGCACATCAATCAACGAAACGACGTTGATCTCAAAATCGTCGCCCCGACGGTCGTTACCGATACGCATGGTTTAGACCGGCGCCTTGTCGCTCGCCGCGACCGAAGTACGACGTGCCCGCGGCGCCGGCGTGGGTGCGGCTGCGGAAAGCGTGAGGTCGTCCAGCAGCAAGGTGGCCTGCTTTTCCATGTCCACGCAATAGCCGGCCACTTTGGAGCGGAAATAGCGGTGCAACACGTACGCGGGAATTGCCACGGTCAAACCGGCGGCAGTACAGATGAGCGCCTCGCCGATGCCGCCGGCCATCTTGGTGGGGTCAGCCATGCCTCCCACCATCACCTGCATGAACATGCGAATCAGGCCGATCACCGTGCCGAACAGGCCCAGCAGCGGCCCAATCAACGCGATGGTGCCGAGCGTGTTGAGATAACGCTCCATGCGATGCACGACGTGTCGGCCGGTGTCCTCGATGCGCTCCTTGATGAGATCGCGCGAGTGGTGCCGTACCGCCAGTGCGGCGGCCAGCAATTCGCCCAACGGCGAGCCGGTGGACAGTTTTTCCAGATGTGCCGGGTCCAGTTGATCCGAACGCGCCCATTCGCGCACTTCCTGTGAGAGTCCGGGCGGCAGCACCGAGCTGCGGCGCAAAGTCCAGCACCGCTCCAGCACGATCGCCAACGCCACCGCCGAGCAGATCAGGATGGGCGCCATCGCCCAGCCGCCTGCCATCAAAATCTGACCTAAATCACCCACAAAAACTCCCGGCACTGCCGTCTGCGGAAGCTTCCATCATAGCAGCGTCGCCGCGGCATACCGTGCGGCCGGTGGCAGTTGAATGCCCGGCCCAGGCCGGGTATGACGCTACTCTTCCCGCCAGTAGCGCCGCGCCAGCACGCGCCAACGCGCCGCCACGTAGGCAGGCGCAGTCGCGGGAAAATCAATCTGAACGGCACCCGCCACCGCCGTGTTGAACACCGGCACGCGCGCTGCGGCGTAGCGCGCCATGACTTCCGGCCGTGGATGCCCGAAACGGTTTCGCCATCCGGCCGAAACAATCGCCAGTTCAGGTTCGACCGCCGCGATGAAGCCGGTGCCGGACGAGCCATTGCTGCCGTGATGAGGCACCTGCAGCACCGGGCGTGGCCCCGGTCCCACTGCCATGGCGACACGTGGTTCGGTATCCATGCCGATATCGCCAGTAAGCAAGAGACGCCCGGCTCGACCTTCAACCAGCAGAACGCATGAATGATCATTGGCCGTTGCGTCCTGCGCGCCCGCAGAAGGACTGAGCACGCGGAAGTTCACGCCATCCCAGTTCCAGTGCTGGCCAGCCACGCATTGTTCCATCGGAAATTGTTTCATCGGACTAGGCATGCGCGCAGGTTCGCCTGCGTAGCGGCGCGCCGCGGGGAAGGCGGCGGCCACGACGGGCGCGCCACCGGCGTGATCGTTGTCAGCGTGGCTGATCATCAGCACATCCAATCGGTCCATGCCGAGCGCGTGCAGTGAAGGCACCACCACGGCCGATCCCAGATCGTAGTCCGACGGATAGCGCGCCCCGGCGTCGTAAACCAGGACGTGGTCGTGTGTGCGCACGATCACGGACAGCCCCTGCCCCACGTCCAGTATCCACGCCTGGAAAGCACCGATATCCGGCGGCTGACGCACCGGCCATGACAATGGCAGAAACAGCAAGGCCCCGAGCACACGCAATGGCACGCCACGCGGCATGAACAGCCATACGGCACCCAGCATGGCCAACACGAGCGCCCACGGTTTCACGGTCGGCAAGAACCAGTGCGTACCTGGCCATGCGGCGGTTTGCTCCAGCAACCACCATTGCGCGTGAGTCAACCATTCGGCCACGCGCAGGGGTGGCGTGGCCAGCGGCGGACAAACGATCAACAACAACATGCCGAACAACGCGCATGGCACGATCACGAAGCTCACGAACGGCACGGCAACCAGGTTGGAAAACGCACCCACCAGCGATGCCTCACCGAAAAACCACAGCGTCAACGGCAACAGCGAAATCGTCATCACGATTTGTCCAACCGTGAGCTCATGCAGGAAAGCGCGAATCCCCCGCCCTTTGGCGTCCATGCATAAAATCAGGAAAGCGACGCCGATAAATGACAGCCAGAAGCCCGCTTCCAGCACAGCTAGCGGATCGACAAGCAGCATGGCGATGAGTGCGATCGCCAGGATATGGCCAGAACCCGCCGTCCGACGCAGGCATCGCGCCAGCGCCATCGCCGCAATCATCAGGACGGTGCGCACCGTGGGCATGCCGAAGCCAGCAAGCCCTGCATAAATGAACGCGCAACTTAACGCGGCGAGGGCTTGCGCCTGTCCACGTGGACAGCGTAGCGCCAGCGAAGGCCACAACGCATACAGGCCATAACATAGCCAGACGCCGAAGATCGCCGCCACACCAACGTGGAACCCGGAGATAGCGATCAGATGCGAAATGCCATTGGCACGCGCGACATCCCAGTCTTGCGCATCCAGCCCGCGTGTATCCCCCACCGTAAAAGCGCGCAGCAAGGCGGCATCATGGGGATCATGCACGCGTGCCTGGATGCCCTCGGCAAGTGATCCACGCCATCGATCCAGGCACCACGCCGACGTGCTCAATCGCGTGTTGGAGGCGTCGTCACGCACATAGCCCACCGCAGAGATGCCGCGTGCAAGTGCGCTGCGCTCGCCATCGGCGCCACCTGGATCGACCGTTCCGCGCGGCCTGCGTAAGCGCAGCAGCACGTGCCAGCGCGAGCAAGGTTCGGGCTCCGACGTGGGTTTATCGTACCAACTGATGCGCGCCAGACCTTGCCACGGCAGCGCCTGCCCATCCCGTGCGACGTGCTCGATCCGGAACTGCACACTGGTCGTGCCGGCCTTGATTTGCGCCAAGCCCACGACATGGCCGATGGCTTGGAAATCCTCCCCTTCCCATGCTTTGGGCAGGCGTGCATCCATGGCTGCACTGCCTCGCCATGCAGCCCATGCGAAACCAAATATCAGCACGACTAACCAACGCGTACATGGGACGCGCCACGCAAGCGCGCATGCGCACGCAGCGAGTATTACCAACACCCCATGCGGCGGCAGCTTCGGTAGCCATTGCACCACGGATACGCCAATCAACAAGGCGAGTGCCACCGGGATGGTGCTGGACCATGTTCGCGCTTGCCGTAATTCCCCGACCGTCATGAGGGAAAGCTAGCGCAGGTAAAAGCGCGCAGCTGTAAGGCGCAGGAGCGGATCGGGGTGCGGCAAAGCCGAGCTCGCGAATCGTGCTTTGACCAGCACGTATCCGCTGGACACCTTTGAAGGCCGTCACTCCCGCGTCAGCGGGAATCTACGATCGTCTCTGGAAAGACACGATGGATTCTCGCTAACGGGTGAACGACATGATGGGTGCGGCGTCGGAATGATGAAAGCCTAAGATCAAACCTTCTCGCGCAATTCCCCGTTATGCAATTCCAGTGTGCGATCCATGCGTTTCGCCAGCCTGCTGTCGTGCGTGACGAGGATGAAACTGGTGCCGATCTCGCGATTCAATTCAAGCATCAGTGCATAGACCTGTGAGGCGTTGTCTTCGTCAAGATTGCCCGTAGGCTCATCGCCCAGCACACAGGAAGGGCGCGTCACCAACGCACGCGCCACTGCGCAACGCTGGCGTTCGCCGCCGGAAAGCTCGGACGGCTTGTGCGCCAGGCGCTGACTCAGCCCCACACGCTCCAGTAGCGTCGCGGACTGTTTCTGCGCTTCAGAGATGCCAACCCCGCGAATCAGCAGCGGCATACACACATTTTCCAGCGCCGTGAATTCCGGCAATAGATGATGGAACTGGTAGATGAAACCCAGCGAGCGATTGCGCACGCGTCCGCGTTCGGCATCGGACAGCTTGGAAAGGGTGCGGCCTTCCACTTCCACTTCGCCGCCGCTCAACGTGTCGAGGCCACCAATGAGGTGCAGCAGCGTGCTCTTGCCGGTGCCGGAGGCACCGACGATCGCCAGCGTTTCGCCGCGCTTGAGCGTGAAATTCACGTCGGTGAGCACCGTCGTGTTCAGATCGCCTTCCGCATAGGTTTTGGCGACGTGACTGGCGCGCAGCACGATATCGTTGGAAGCGTGGTTCATCGGCTTATTCATAGCGCAGCGCCTGTGCCGGTTGCGTGCGCGAGGCGCGCCATGCGGGATAGAGGGTCGCAAGCAGGGAGAACAGGAAGGTGATCAACGCCACCCAGATCACGTCGTGCAATTCAAGCCTGCTAGGCACTTCGCTGATGTAATAGACATCCGGCGACAGGAAGGTGATGCCGGTGATGTGCTCGATCCACTTGGCAATCGTGGGTAGCTGCCACGACAGCAGCGAACCAAGCCCCACGCCAAAGCCGATACCGACAAAACCCACCAGCACGCCCTGCACCATGAACATGCCCATGATGCTGCGCGGCGTGGAACCGAGCGTACGCAGGATGGCGATATCGGCCTGTTTGTCGGTCACGAGCATCATCAACATAGAAATCAGATTGATCACCGCCACCAGAATGATCAACGACAAGATGATGAACATCACATGCTTCTCCATGGAAATGGCGGAGAAGAAATTGGCGTGACTGTCCATCCAGGTCGTCAACCCGTATATCTGGCCCAACGTATCGGACAACTGGCCTGCCACGGTGCGCGCGTTGTAAAGATCATCCAGCTTCAGGCGAATGCCGGTCGGGCCGTTGATGCTCTTGAGCTTTTCCGCATCGCCGATGTTGATCAGGCCAAGGCCGGAGTCGAACTCCTCCATGCCCATCTCGAAAATGCCGCTGACACGGAAACCGCGGATGGTCGGAATGGCACCCCATGGCGACGCGTGCCATTCCGGCACCACCATGGTGACTTTGTCACCGACATTCACGCCGAGCTGCAGTGCCAGATCTCTGCCGAGAATGATGTTCCAGCTGCCAGGCGTGAGCGAATCGAACGACCCCTGGATCATGTGCTTGTTGATGTCCGAAACGTTCGGCTCTTGCGTTGTATCGATGCCACGCACCAACGCGCCACTGGAGTGTTGCGCCTGCAGGAACGATTGGATCTCGACATAAGGCGCCGCCCCTTTCACATGCGGGTTGGCCTTTACCTGCTGCATGGCGTATTGCCAGTTCTGCACCGTCTCGCCCGGCAGGCCGGACACCGTGGCATCGGAAATCGCGCCCAGGATGCGTGAACGGAGCTGGTAGTCGAAGCCGTTCATGACCGACATCACGGTGATCAACGCCATCACGCTGATGGTGATGCATACGATGGACACCGTGGAAATGAAGGAAATGAACTGATTGCGCCGCTTGGCGCGGACGTAGCGCAGGCCGATGAAAAGCTCGAGCGGTCGGAACATGGGGGCTTCGCTGGTGGGATATGGGCGGGAGGCCTGAAACCTCAGACCGCACCGCGCGCGCAGAGTGCCCGAACTGAGGCGCAGGGGCAATGGCGAGCGGGCACCCTATCCTTTCGGCACGAGGTCAGCGGTCGTTTTCCGTGGCATTCGCCAGAACCGCCAGCCGCATGCGCAGGCGCCGGCGGATGTCCGCATCGCTGTTGTCCGGTAGCAGCCACAGCGTCAACCTGCCGTAGCGCCCGCTGGCAAGGCGAAGCAGCACCATCTGGCGCATCACGCGGGACGCGGTGAGCGTGGCCGCTTCATCCGCACCGTCCAGGCCGCGCAGCGTCCAGCCGCTCTGGCTCGCCCATCCTACCGCGTAGATCGGCAACCGTAGCCGGCGCACGGCGTGGGCACAGGCGGCTATGGCCGCCAGAGCCACTATCGCGCGTGCAATCGCAGGCATACCGGAAAGAGTGACCGCTGCCACAGCCGCTGCAGTGATGAGGACAAACAGTCGCGGCACCCAGCGCGAAGGCCGGTATTCAAAGCCGATGGCGGGCGCGGATGTCATCGATGATGGCCTGCCAGTCGGCGCGCGGCGGTTTAGCGTGACCCATCACCCAGTCCCAGAGGTCCGGGTCTTGGGCGTCGAGCAGTTCGTCGAACGCTTGTTGCATGGCTGCGTCCGCGGTGAGGAACGAGGTTTCCAGCCAACCGCCGAACAGGGCATCCAGTTCGCGTGTGCCACGGCGGGTGCGCCAGCGGAGGCGTTTGAGTTGCGCTTCGTCCATAGGCCTCGAAAACCACGCGGGGACCGGTCTTGCCTTGCCGTCATCCCGGCGCAGGCCGGGATCCCGTAGAACATGCAGTGCGAAGCGCTCAACCTGGGATTGCGTGGCTTCGCACGGTTTATTTGACTGGAGGCCTGCGCCGGAATGACGAGCGTCAGGCCGACCGACGTTCCACCAGCAGCTTCTTGATCTCCGCGATTGCCTTCGCCGGGTTCAAACCCTTCGGGCAGGTGCGTGCGCAGTTCATGATGGTGTGGCAGCGGTAGAGCTTGAACGGGTCTTCCAGATCATCCAGACGCGCACCGGTGTCTTCGTCGCGCGAATCGACGATCCAGCGATACGCCTGCAACAGGATCGCCGGGCCCAGGTAACGATCGCCGTTCCACCAGTAGCTCGGGCAGCTCGTGGAGCAGCATGCGCAGAGGATGCACTCGTACAAACCATCGAGCTTCTTGCGATCTTCCGGCGATTGCAGGCGTTCGCGATCGGGGGCCGCACTCTGCGTGCGCAGCCATGGGCGGATCGACGCGAACTGCGCATAGAAGTGCGTGAGATCCGGCACCAGATCCTTCACCACCGGCATGTGCGGCAGCGGGTAGATCTTTACGTCGCCCGAGGCACATTCGGTGATGGCCTTGGTGCAGGCCAGCGTGTTGGTGCCGTCGATGTTCATCGCGCAGGAACCGCAGATGCCTTCGCGGCAGGAACGGCGCAGCGTGAGGGTGGGATCGATCTCGTTCTTGATCTTCAGCAACGCGTCCAGAACCATCGGACCACACGCGGCCATATCGACCTCATAGGTGTCGATGCGCGGGTTCTGTCCATCGTCCGGCGACCAGCGATAAACGCGGAACGTACGGGGTTTCTTCGCGTCCTTCGCCGGATAGTGCTTGCCCGGCTGGATCTTGGAATTCTTCGGTAGCGTGAACTCGGCCACGATTGCCTCTCCAGTCGGTTCTTAGTAAACGCGCTTCTTCGGCGGAACCACCTCGACTTCGCCGGTCAAGGTGTACATATGCACCGGACGGAAATCAAAACTGGTTTTGCCGCTTTCGTCGACCTTCACCAGGGTGTGTTTCATCCAGTTGTGGTCGTCGCGATCGGGGAAATCTTCACGGGCATGCGCGCCACGGCTTTCAGGGCGCTGCTCGGCCGAGTGCATGGTGGCGACGGCCTGATCCAGCAGGTTGGACAATTCCAGCGTCTCGATGAGATCGGAATTCCACACCATCGAGCGATCGCTCACGCGCACGTTCTTGAAGGAATCGTGCACGTCGGAAATCTTCCTGGACCCTTCCTTGAGTGTTTCGCCCGTGCGGAATACGGCCGCATCTTCCTGCATGGTGCGCTGCATGTTCAGGCGAATCTTGGCGGTCGGCATGTCGCCATTGGCATTACGCAGGCCGTCGAAACGACCCAACGCCTTGTCCAGCACGCTGGCAGGCAGATCCTTGTGCGCGGCACCCGGCTTGATGATCTCGGCGCAACGATGCGACACGGCGCGACCGAACACCACCAGATCGAGAAGCGAGTTCGAACCCAGACGATTGGCACCATGCACCGATACGCACGCGGCCTCGCCGATGGCGAACAACCCCGGTACGACGGCATCAACGTCATCGCCCTTCTTCTGTACGACTTCACCATGGTAATTGGTAGGAATGCCGCCCATGTTGTAGTGCACGGTGGGCAGCACCGGAATCGGTTCCTTGGTGACGTCCACGCCGGCGAAAATACGCGCCGATTCGGCGATGCCCGGCAGGCGCTCGTGAATCACCTCAGGACCCAGGTGCATCAGGTTCAGATGAACATGATCATGATGCTCGCCCACGCCGCGGCCTTCGCGGATTTCTACCGTCATCGCGCGGCTGACCACGTCGCGCGATGCAAGATCCTTCGCGCTGGGCGCATAGCGTTCCATGAAACGCTCGCCCTTGGAATTGGTGAGATAACCCCCTTCGCCACGCACGCCCTCGGTGATCAGGCAACCGGCGCCATAGATGCCGGTGGGATGGAACTGCACAAATTCCATGTCCTGCAAGGCAAGGCCGGCACGCAACACCATGCCGCCACCATCACCTGTGCAGGTGTGCGCGGAGGTGGCGCTGAAATAGGCGCGGCCATAACCACCAGTCGCCAGCACCACGGCATGGCCACGGAAGAAATGCAGCGTACCCTCGTTCATGTCGAGCGCCAGGACGCCACGGCATACGCCTTCTTCATCGAAGATCAGGTCGATGGCGAAGTATTCGATAAAGAAAGTAGCGTCATGCGCCAGCGCCTGCTGGTACAGCGTGTGCAAAATCGCGTGACCGGTACGGTCGGCCGCGGCGCACGTGCGCTGCGCGGTGCCCTTTCCGTAGTGCGTGGTCATGCCGCCGAACGGGCGCTGATAGATACGACCGTCATCGGTGCGCGAGAACGGCACGCCATAGTGTTCGAGTTCCAGAATCGAGGGAATCGCCTCGCGGCACATGTACTCGATCGCGTCCTGATCACCCAGCCAGTCCGACCCCTTGATGGTGTCGTAGAAATGGAAACGCCAGTCGTCCTCGCCCATGTTGCCGAGCGCGGCGGCGATACCGCCTTGCGCCGCCACGGTGTGCGAACGCGTGGGAAATACTTTGGTGATGCACGCGGCCTTGAGCCCTTTCTCGGCCAGGCCGAACGTGGCACGCAGCCCGGCGCCGCCGGCACCTACCACGATCACGTCATAGTTGTGCTGCTGAACTTTGTAAGCTTCCATCGACCTCAGGCTCCCAGTGCGATGCGCAGCACCGCCAGCGTGCCGGCCAGCACGCACAGCACGGCGATAAACTTGATGACCACCAGAAGGGTGAGCTCCTTCCAGCGGGTATGGACGTAATCTTCAATGACCACCTGCAAACCGAGCACCGCATGCCAGAACATGCTGATCAGCAATGCGACCAGCAGCACTGCGTTCCATGGCCTGGCCACCGCAGCGCGCGCCGTGGCGTAGTCGCCGTGCAGCAGGCCAAGCACCAGAACTACGAACCAGATACCCAGGAGGACCAGCGCGACGGCGGTGGTGCGCTGTGTCCACCAGTGCCCCACGCCGTACTGTGCAGCGCCCAGGCCGCGCGCCCGCTTCAGCGGATGCCGCAGATCTTTCGCGTTCGCACTCATGCAGCACCTCCGGCGGAAAGCACATAACCCCAAACGATAAGCGTGAGCAGCAGGCTGACGATCACCGATGCCCAGCTCGAACGCACGAATTGCACGATCGTGTAGCCCGCGCCGGCATCCTGCACCAGATGGCGCACGCCGTTGCACAGGTGAAAGAAGAACGACCAGGTCCAGCCGATCAGCAGGATGATCCCGATGGGGCTGCCCGCGCAGACCTTGAACTGATTGAATGCGTCCTCGCCCGCAGCCAGGGCAACGAGCCCCCAGACGACGATCAAGGTGCCTACGGCCAGGGCGATGCCCGTCGCACGATGCAGGATGGAGGTCACCATCTGCACTTGCCACTTATATATCTGTAGATGCGGTGAAAGCGGTCGTTGGGTCTGTGCCATGTCGGCTATCCTGGGGTGGAATCGCTGATACCCGCACCTGCTTGTTCCCCGCTCCATCGCCACACCGCAGCGCAACGACGCAACGGATCAGAAATCGATGCAGCGCCCGTTCTTTTCCCAGTCGCCGTAGCGCGTAGGGTCCGGTGCCGGCTGCTCGCTCTGTTCCTTGCCTGGTAGGGGGAAACGGGCGTCGAGCCCCGCTCTTTCTTGGCGGGTTCGTTCGGCGTTGCGGGTTGGGAGGACGTGTCGGGCATGTTGGTATCGTCAAAAGCGTAATACTTGCGGCATAGCGGCACAACCAGTTGACGCCAGGCAGCAGGCGTTGCAGGCATGGGGGAGGCTTGCACCGCGCCCCTCCCGCCCCCACTCCTGCGCGCATGCCTACCTCTCACATCACCCAAGCGGTTCTTATCGAAGGCCCGGACGCCGTGGCGTTCGCACATAGCCAGTTCGCCAGCCAGGTCACGGCGCTCGCGAACGGTCAATGGCAATTCAGCAGCTGGCTGGACGCGCAGGGGCGCGTGCGCAATGTGCTTCATCTTGCGCGCATAGGCGATGAGCGCTTGATGGTGATCTTGCGTGGTGGCAACGCAACGGATTTCATCGACGCATTGCGGCGCTTTGTGTTTCGCTCGCGCGTCAAACTCACGACCGTAGAAGGATCACTTGCCGGCGGCGAAGCGATGCCAATGCATTACGTCGATGTGCATGATGATGTCGTTCGTCTCGGTTGTGGAACGCATGCGATGCTCTTTGGCGCGCATGTCGACAATGATGAAACGTGGCGACTTCAACAGCTGCGCGCAGGATGGCCTTGGCTTCCCAATGCGAGCTTGAATGAAATGCTTGCACCGGCTTTATCGCTGCATCGGCTTGGTGCGGTGACAATCGATAAAGGCTGCTATCCAGGACAAGAGATCGTTGCGCGCCTGCACTATCGCGGCGGCAACAAACGACATTTGCATCACGTCGTTCTGTCAAAAGCGCTTGAAGATGGTTCACTTCTGCATCACGAAGGTCGCAAGTTTGTGCAGTTGCTCAATGTCATCACACATGATGAACGCGTAGAAGCACTTGCTGTCATAAGCGATGAAGATGCGAATAACATCGCGCAACATACGGAAATCATTAGCGATGAGAAGATTACGATGCACTTGCTAACTGATTGGCCTGATTGACATTTACATCATGCATGCCATGCAATGCTCATAAGCGGAATATGAATCGGGGCCGCCAGGCACTTGCAAACACTGCCGCGCCCCACTAGATTCCGCCAAACTTTTTTGGCATCCACCTGCCCACAGGGTGCCTACATACGCGACGAACCGGAAGGGTCCGGATCGGCGCGACCCGGCAAGAAAGTCGCCGGTGACAACTCGCCGTATGCGCGAACACGCTGCATCAGGTGCCTCATTGCACGCAGCGTAATTGCCAAAGCTTCCCCGGTCGACATCGGACCTGTCGATCGATCCCCGCCGCGTTATTGCGGTAAAACATTGCTTGCGCCAAAAGTTTCGACGCGAGCGATAGATCCAGATGGAACGGCCTGCCCGCCCGTCCATCGCAACGGCGTTCAAGCACGTATGTGTGCACGGACGTACAGCACGCTGGAGGCAGATATGAAACTTTCCATGTTGTTGTGGCTGATGTCCGTACTGCCCCAACCGCTCGCAGACCAGACTTGTCTGGCGACCACCGTGTACCTGGAAGCACGTAGCCAGTCGACGGTGGGCCAATTGGCCGTGGCGGAAGTCGCCATGCGCCGGCGCGAACGCGGCCAGTGGGGCGATACCGTATGCGACGTCGTAAAGGCGCCGCATCAATTCGCGCTCACCACAACATCGCCCAACCAGGACATCGAAAATCTTTCGGCATTCCAGAAAGCATGGGATATCGCCGGAAAGTCGATCCAGAACTGGGGCCTCCCTGCTGACGAACGCCGCTTTTTCGTTCCGCATGCAGACCATTTCGCCACCGCTTCCATTTCGCCGACATGGTCGCGCAATCAGCATGCCATCACAATTGGCGATCACAAGTTCTATTCCATCAACTGATGTTCGCGCCCATCGCGACACAAAAAAGGCCCTCCTTTGAGGGCCTTTTACTTTAGACGTTTAGACGTCTATTTTCTTGAAATGATCAGCGCGGATAAACCAGATTATTGCTGATCACCACATAATCGCCAGGGCGAACGCCAGGATTGGGAACCTGCGTTACCGTGGCGTACTGACCGTTATCAAGGCGCACAATGATCTGCCACGCTGGCACCGTACCGGCAGGCTGGCTATTTGCTTGACCGACCTTGTTGCCCACCACGCCACCCACCACCGCGCCACCCACGATAGCGGCCGTATTACCGCGACCATGACCGATGGTGCTGCCCAAAAGGCCACCCGCAACCGCGCCGATCACGGTACCGATGCCGCTATTGTTGGTGCCCTGCTGCTGGATATAGATCTGCTGAACCTGCTGCACCACGCCACAGCTTTGGCAGACGCGAGAGGCGTAGGTGGTCTGGTAGGTCGTCGGTTGGGTTTGACAACCCGACAGCGCCGCCACCGCCACCATCAACGCCATCACCGCACCGTACTTCACCGATTTGCTTTTCACGACGACCTCCTTAAGTTGTGCCCTGGCGCAAGCGAACGCCGCTTCGTGCCTTATGTGCCGCATTGAAGCGCCAAGACGCTGAATGATGGCTAGACCGAAGCCGCCTGAGCGTTAACAAAACGCACCCTGAGATAGGAGAACAAGGCCAGGATGCTCCATCATGACAGCCATGCTCAAGCTCGCAGACAGCCATGTGCATCTGGATGATGCCTCCTTCGATACCGACCGCGACGCGGTCATTGCACGCGCCCGCGGCGCCGGGGTATCGCTGCAGATCATTCCCGGCGTGGACACCGCAAGCTGGCCGCGCATCCACGCGCTATGCACGCCGGGCAGTGGCCTGTTTCCTGCTTATGGCATGCACCCGATGTTCATGCATAAGCATCAACCGGAGGATCTTTCGAAACTATCGCATTGGCTGACTGCACACCGCCCCGTCGCCCTGGGCGAAATCGGCCTCGATTTCCACGAACGGACTGTCGACGCGGAGGGGCAGCGCGACTATTTCATGCGTCAGCTTATGCTGGCACGCGAATGGGACCTGCCCGTCATTGTGCATGCTCGCGCCGCCATGGACGAAGTGACCACGACGCTACGTCGCATCGGCAAGTTGCGCGGCGTGGTACACAGTTTTTCGGGCAGCCTTCAGCAAGCAGAGCAATTATGGAAACTCGGCTTCCATATCGGTATCGGAGGGCCAGTCACTTACGAACGCGCGCAACGCCTGCGCAGCATCGTCGCCACTATGCCGATCGAATATCTGATGCTGGAAAGCGATGCGCCAGACCAACCCTTGTCCACCCATCGCGGCCAACGCAACGAGCCGGCCCGCGTGACGGAAGTTCTGCAGTGCATTGCCCAACTGCGCAATGAGGCGCAAGAGCGCATCGCCGCCGCCACTACGGCGAATGTTCGACAACTCTTTGCAATCAGCGATTAGAGCAACGCGCTGCGTTCGATTCAGCCCATGCCCAGCACGTGCCTTGGGCACCCTCCCTGCCTGCAGGCACCGGGCCCATAGCGCACTTTCACTGGACTGACGAAATGGCTTTATGGATGGCAGCGCCTTTGGCACTTGCCAAGCGACGGCGTGCCCGGCCATCATTTATTTCATTAGTGAAATATGCACCGATGAAATGTCTCTTACCGACAAACTAAAAATGCTGGATGAGGGCGTTACGGAAATGCGCCGAATCATGCCGGCCGTGCCGTCCGACGTCGGGCTGTGCCGGATGATGGTGCTCATCAGCGAGCGTCTGCAGGCAGAGCTGGAACACAAGCTGCGCCCGCACAAGCTCAATGACAGCGAGTTTCGCACGCTGATCACGCTGTTTTGGCGGCCGGATGGCACGTCTACGCCCGGCGAAGTGTGCGAGTACACCTCACTGGGTGTTACCAATATGACGCGCATTGCCAACGCTCTGGTCAAGCGTGGCCTCATCACACGTGGGCACAGCGTGAACGATCGCCGCTGCGTGGTGATGCAGATCACCCCTGCCGGCAAGCGCTTCGTGCAGAAGATGCTCCCCACCATGCTCCCGCGCTTGAAGTTGCTATTCACGGGTTTTAGCCAGGCCGAACGCGGCACCCTGAATCGGCTGCTGCGCAAGCTCGCGCGCAACCTGACCCAACTCGAACACGAAGCGGAACATTCGCCATGAACATCGCTTCACCGCCCCGCATGGCGCGCTTGCGCCCGATCGCGCTGGTCGTTGCACTGACCCTTGCCGGCTGCTGGATTCCAGCCAAAATGCAGCATCCGGCGCTGCGTGACGACGTGCCATTGGCCGGTTTGCCGAGCGCTGCAGGCGCGGGTTGGCCGGCTGCCGACTGGTGGCGCGCATACAACGATCCGCAACTGGACCAGCTCATTGCGCTGGCCATGAAGCAGTCGCCGGATCTTGCTCAGGCGCACGCCCGCGTAAACACCGCCGAACAGTCGGTGCGCGTAGCCGCGGCACAATCGGGATTGACCATCAACGGCAACGCACAACTCACGCGCCAGCGCATGAGCGACCACGGGCTGTTCCCGCCTTCTTTGCTCGGCTTCAACTGGTACAACCAGGCCGACCTCGGCATACAGCTGCAATATGACTTCGACTGGTGGGGCAAGAAGCGCGCCGCCATCGAAGCGGCATTGGATCAGGCGCATGCCGCCGAGGCGCAACACAGCGCGGCGGCCCTCACCTTGCAGAACGCCGTTGCCGACACGTATTTCGCCTGGTTGGCCGATGAAAATCGCCTGCAACTCACACAACAAGCCATCGCTGTGCAACGACAGCTGCTGCGCATTGCCGAGCTGCGCGTACAACAAGGCGTGGATCTCCCCGATACGGCACAGCGGGTGCGCGCGCAGCTGGCCAGCGTGCAGGAAGCGCAGGCAACACTGGAAGGCTCGATCGAACTGCGCAAAGTCGCATTGGCTGCGTTGGCGAATGTGTCTCTGGCCGATCTACCTTCTTTGCAACCGCACCCCCTCCCTGCTATCGAAAGCGGATTGCCTGATGACGCACGCCTGGACCTGATCGCGCGTCGTCCAGATATCGCCGCCAGCCAATGGCGTGTGGAGGCCGCACTCAAGCAGACGGACGTCGCGCGCGCCGATTACTTCCCGGATATCAGCATCAGTGCGATGGCCGGCCTTTCCAGCACCAACCAGGGCGCACCGAATATTGCCGGCTTTTCCACCGGCACCAAGGGCGATCTCGGCAATTTGTTCACAGCCGGCAGCCGTGTGTTCGGCCTTACGCCGGCCGTGCATTTGCCGATTTTCCAGGGCGGCTTGCTGAAGGCGAACTATGGCGCCAGCCGTGCGCAGCTTGATGCTGCGATCGCCGATTACAACGTCACCGTAACGAACGCCGCGCGCGACGTGGCTACGCAAGCCGTCACCGCGCAACAGATCGCCGCGCGCCGGGCCGAGCAGGCTGCCCAAGTCGACGCCGATGAAGCGCTGCTCGCCTCCGCGCAAGCACGCGCTGCGCATGGCACCAAGGACGCCCGCGAAAGCCTCGATGCCCAAGCGCAGCTCCTGCAGCAACGCGACCAGGCGATCAGCCTGCATGCCCAGGCGCTCAGCACGGATCTGGCGCTGATCAAGGCACTGGGCGGCGGTTACCGATCCGATGTCACGCGCAACGCACAAACCACCCCCGCCTCTTCCCCGAATACCGCTGGAGCTCCCTGATCATGAGTGCTTCCGAGTCCGCTATCGCCAAGGACGCCAACGACAGCGGCCTGGCCGCAAAGAACCCCGCCAAGCGCAACCGTGCACTGCTGATTGTGGCAACGGTCTTCATGCTCGCGGCATTAGCGTGGTTCCTGTTGTGGTTCTTCGTGTTATCCACGCGCGAGAACACCGACAACGCCTATGTCGGCGGCAACCAGGTTGCGCTTTCATCGCAGGTACCGGGCACCGTCATCGCCATTCTCACCGACGACACGCAGCATGTGACGGCAGGCCAGGTATTGGTGAAGCTCGACCCCACCGATGCCGACGTGCGCCTGCGCCAGACCAGCAGCGCGCTTGCGCAAGCCGTGCGCCAGGTGCGTCAGCAGAATGACTCGGTGAATGAAGCCGACGCCATGGTCGCGCAACGCGAAGTGGATCTGCGCAAGGCTCAAGCCGATCTGAAGCGCCATCTGCCACTGGTAACGGCGCAAGCCGAATCGCCTGAGATCGTGCAGCACATGCGGGACAGCGTGGCACAGGCCGAGGCGGCGCTGAATGCGGCAAAGGCGCAGGCGCAGTCTGCGCGCGCCGCAGTGGAAGGTACCGACATCGGCAACAACCCGGCCGTGATGCAAGCACGCGCCAACTTCCGCGCGGCATGGATTGCCGCACAACGCAACACCATCGTGGCGCCGGTAAGCGGTTATGTCGCGCAGCGCAGTGTGCAGCTGGGCGCCAGCATTGCGCCGGGTCAGCAACTCATGACGATCGTGCCGCTGCACGATCTATGGGTGGATGCCAACTTCAAGGAAAACCAGCTTCGCCACATCCGCATCGGTCAACCGGTAAAGGTCACCACGGATTTGTATGGTGGTGGCGTGGAATATCACGGCAAAGTGATCGGGCTTGGCGCGGGCACCGGCAGTGTGTTCTCGCTGCTGCCGGCCCAGAATGCCACCGGCAACTGGATCAAGGTCGTGCAACGCGTACCTGTGCGCATCGCGCTCGATAACAACGAGCTGGACCAGCATCCACTGCGCGTAGGCCTTTCCGCGGATGCCACCGTGGATATCACCCAAGACAAAGGCCCGGTGCTCGCCTCCGCGCCCGCACTGCCGCCAGCGGAAACATCGGTGTACGACCAGGTGGCCGCACAAGCTGATGCCGAAGCGGAAAAGATCATTCGCGCCAATCTGGGCAAATGATTTTTCTCACGGCATGCATTCCCCCTTTCACGACGCCATTTTTCTCTAGCCGTCATTCCCGCAAAAACGGAATCCGCGTTCGCCTTTTGCTCTAGGGCACATGGTTTCCCGCTTTCATGGGAATAACGGCAAAGCACGATCGCGAGGCCAGCATGGCTGCTACACCTGAAACCGCAGCAAAGCCCAAACCGTTGCACGGCACGCCCCTGGTCTTGCTGACGATCGCCGTCGCGTTCAGCACCTTCATGGAGGTGCTGGACATGACCATCGTCAACGTATCGGTGCCGCACATCGCCGGCAGCCTTGCGGTGAGTCCCAACGAGGGCACCTGGACGATCAGCTCCTATTCGCTCGCCAGCGCGATCATGCAGCCTCTCACCGGCTGGATCGCGCGCCGTTTCGGCGAGGTGCGCACCTTTGTCACCTCCGTGATTCTGTTCGTGCTGTTCTCGATGTTGTGCGGCATGGCTACCAGTATGCCGATGCTGGTCTTTGCGCGCCTGATGCAAGGCGCCGGTTCCGGCCCGATGGTGGCGCTATCGCTGACCTTGTTGCTATCGAGTTATCCGAAGGAAAGACAAGGCATTGCGTTGGCGATGTGGGCCATGACGGTGGTGATCGCGCCGA
Source organism: Dyella monticola (assembly GCF_003363155.1). Classification (GTDB taxonomy): domain Bacteria; phylum Pseudomonadota; class Gammaproteobacteria; order Xanthomonadales; family Rhodanobacteraceae; genus Dyella_B; species Dyella_B monticola. The sequence continues at coordinate 201,753 of NZ_QRBE01000008.1, forward strand.
TCTTCGGCCCGATTCTGGGCGGCTGGATCACCGACAACTTTTCGTGGCCGTGGATCTTCTACATCAACGCACCTGTAGGTGTGGCGGCTGCCCTGATCACCTGGAGCTTGCTGCACAAGCGCGAAACCAAAACAGTAAAGTCGCCCATCGATGTCGTGGGCCTGGTGTTGCTGGTGGCAGGCGTGGGTTGCCTGCAATTCATGCTGGACAACGGCAATGACCACGACTGGTTTGCCTCGAACCTGATCCTGACGCTGGGCCTTATCGCGCTGGTGTGCCTTACCTTCCTGGTGGTATGGGAAATCCACGCCAAGCATCCGGTTATCGATCTGACGCTGTTCAAGCAGCGCAACTTCACCGTCGGTGTCATCAGCTTGTCGCTGGGCATGTTCGCTTTTTTCGGTATCAACGTGGTATTTCCGCTGTGGCTGCAGACCACACTGGGTTACACCGCCACCTGGGCAGGCCTGGCAGCGGCGCCCAGTGGCGTGCTGGCGTTCGTGTTTTCACCGTTCGTCGGGCGCAACATGCACAAGTTCGACCTGCGCATCCTGGTGACCTTCGCGTTCATCGTGTTTGGGGCGACATCGTATTGGTTCTCCACCTTCGATAGCGCGGCTTCGTTCGGCACGCTGGTGGTACCGCGCTTCGCCATGGGGCTGGCCATCCCGTTCTTTTTCATTCCCTTGAACCAGATCTACCTGTCCGGGCTGCCGGCCGCGGAGATTGCCAACGCATCGGGGCTATCCAACTTCTTCCGCACGCTGGGTTCTAGCGTTTCCACCGCAGTGATGGTGACCCTGTGGCAGCACCGCAGCATTTATCACCACGCCACGCTGACCGAAAGCGTGAGCCATGCCCAGCCCGGGGCGACCCAGTACCTGCAGCAGTTGTCGCACCTGGGTATGGGCGCCACGCAACAGCTGGGCTATATCGACCAGATCATCAACCGTGAGGGCTATACCCTGGCCGTCAACGACGTGTTCTATGGCTGCGCCGTGCTGTTCGTGGTTTTGCTGCCCGTGCTCTGGTTCGCCCGCCCACCGTTCGGGAGCGCTGGCGGCGGTCCGGGGCACTGAACCGGGCCCGAGGCGAAGCGCCTGGGCCTCTCCGAATGCTGCACTCTCCAGTGCAGCATAGAAGCTGAACACTGGCTGGTGCGGCGCAATACCTTCTGCTAGCTTGTGTGCATGGCACAAACTAACCGCATCATCAAGAAGTACCCGAACCGTCGGCTCTACGACACGGAAATCTCCAGCTACATCACGCTGGAAGAAGTCCGCCAGCTGGTTCTGGACAACGAAAACTTCGAGGTCCGCGACGCCAAGTCCGGCGAGGACCTGACCCGCTCCGTGCTCCTGCAGATCATTTCCGAGCACGAAGAAAAGGGGCAGCCGATGCTGTCACCCCAGCTATTGAGCCAGATCATCCGGTTCTACGGCGACTCGCTACAGGGGTTCATGGGGCCGTATCTGGAGCGCAGCCTGCAAGTGTTCCTCGACCAGCAGCAGCAGTTCCGCAACCAGCTCAACAGCCTGATGGGGCAGACGCCCTGGTCGCTGCTGAACGAGCTGACGGAACGCAATCTGGACGCCTGGAAGAACATGCAGCGCGGCTTCCTGGATGCTGCATCCCAGGCTTCCCCCCCGCCGGGCCAGGCAGGTCGCACCAAGAAACCTTGATCTTTCCGGCACAGGCTACCGCTGCAGCACAACACGTGCTGCCGCGCGGCATGTGCTGAAGGAAATTTGTCATGGCGCTGTCAAAGTCAGGTTCTCGCGTTGCCCTGGTCACTGGGGGCATTGGTGGTATCGGGACCGAAATCTGCCTGCAATTGGCGCAGGTCGGCCGCACGGTGATTGCGGTGGACCTGGCCACGCGCAGTGACCGCATCGAAGCGTTTCGCGAGCGAACCGCTGCATGCAACGGCGCCATCCGTTTTGAGCCTTGCGACGTCGGCGATTTCAAAGCGTGCGGCGACTTGATCACCCATGTCGAGCGCAACATCGGTCAGGTCGACATCCTGGTGAACGCTGCCGGCATCACGCGCGATACCAGCCTGCGCAAGATGGATCCGCAGCAATGGCATGAACTGATCCGCGTGAACCTGGACGGGGTCTTCAACACCTGCCGCCACGTAGTCGATGGCATGGTCACCCGTCAGTTTGGCCGGATCGTCAACCTCAGTTCGGTCAACGGCCAAACCGGGCAGTTCGGCCAAACCAACTATTCCGCCGCCAAGGCCGGTGTGCACGGCTTCAGCATGGCCCTGGCGCGCGAAACGGCGCGCAAGGGCGTTACCGTTAACACGGTGTCGCCCGGCTATTGCGATACGCCAATGGTCGCCGCCGTACCGCAGGAAATCCGCGAACAGATCATCTCCGACATCCCCGTGGGCCGACTCGGCACGCCGGGTGACATCGCCCGCGCGGTGGTGTTTCTGACCGCCGACGAGGCGGACTACATCACCGGTGCAAACCTGCCGGTGAACGGCGGCTACTTCATGAGTTTCTGATCGGCACCGCCGATGCGTACTTGCGATAAACGCACGGTTGCGGAACAGTGATGCGCTCCCTTCTACGGAGTGCACTATGACGCGGCAAGCAATCACCCTCATCGGCGGCGGCCTGGTTGGTGCGCTGCTCGCCCGGCTGCTGGCCAGGCGCGGGTTCGCCGTGGAAGTGTTCGAAAAGCGCCCCGACCCGCGTCTCGCGGGCTTTGTCGGCGGCCGTTCGATCAATCTTGCGCTCGCCGAACGCGGTCTGCAGGCGCTGCGCACGGCCGGTCTTGCGGACGATGTGCTCCAACGTGCAGTCATGATGCGCGGTCGCATGGTGCATCCGTTGCAAGGCGATAGCAGCCTGCAGCGTTATGGCGTCGACGACAGCGAGGTGATCTGGTCGGTGTCGCGCGGCAGTTTGAATATGCTGCTACTCGATGCCGCGGAGGCGGCTGGTGCGCGGTTCCATTTCGGCCACGCGTTGGCCGATGCCGATCTGGACGCGCGACGCATCACCCTGTCCGATGAGAGCGGCACGCAGCGCCAGCATGATGCAGCCGTGCTGATCGGCGCCGACGGCGCCGGCTCCGCGTTGCGCGCGGCGATGGACAGCTATAGGCCTCTGGGTATCCGGGTCGAACCGCTGGGCCACGGCTACAAGGAACTGGAAATTCCCCCCGGCTCGGGCGCCGAACGCTTCGCCATCGAGCCGAATGCATTGCACATCTGGCCGCGCGGCGGCTACATGTGCATCGCGTTGCCTAATACCGAAGGCAGCTTCACTGTCACGCTGTTTCTGCCCGCGCATGGACCGCATCCAAGCTTCGATACATTGGCCGATGCCGCCGCGGCCAATGACTTTTTCCTGCAGGACTTTCCCGATCTGCTGCCGCTGATTCCGTGCTTTGCCGACGATTACGACGGTCATTCGGTCGGCAGTCTGTCCACGCTATATCTCGATCACTGGCATATCGATGGGCGAGCGTTGCTGGTGGGCGACGCGGCGCACGCTATCGTGCCCTTCCACGGCCAGGGTATGAATTGCGGCTTTGAAGATACGGTGACCCTGGCCGACCTGCTGGCCGACACGCAGCGCGATACGGCCGACACGTTCGCCCAATTCCAGCGCATCCGCAAACCCAATGCCGATGCCATCGCAGCGATGGCGCTGGAGAACTACATCGAAATGCGCGATTCGGTTGCCGATCCGCGTTACCTCGCCAAGCGGGAACTGGGGGCACAGTTGGCTGCCCGCGCGCCGGCCCATTTCATGGCGCGCTATCGCATGGTCACCTTTACGCAGCTTCCTTACGCTTACGCCTATGAGCGCGGCCGCGCACAGGATGTGCTGCTCGATCAATTGCTGCGCAGCGCCTCCCATGCGGGCGACGTGCCGCTTGATGCAGCGGTCAGCGCGCTCCAGGCAACCTTGCCCCCACTGCCGCCGCTGCATCATGGATAGCACGCTGCTGGACACCTACCGCCGCACAGAATACCGCGTCCGTCTGGCGCGCGGCGGCTGGGCCTGCATCCAGGTGGACGCCCCACTGCCCACGCCCTTGCACGCGCTGATTGGGCCGCACGACTGGGCGTTCATCACCGCCTGGAATCCGCTCTCCCGCCAGCAGTCCCGTCGCCAGAATCATGCTGCGCAGCATGCCCTGCTGCAGGCCGTGCGCGCACTGCCCTCCACGGTCGCCATTCGTCCCGCCATCGGCGTGGGCGCACAGTGGCGCGAGCCTAGCCTTTTTGTCATCGGACCGGCGCTCGCCGAGGTGGATGCGCTGGCACGGCAATTTCAGCAGGCCGCGTACGTGCATGGGCTGGCCGATGGCCATGCGCGCCTGCGCCTGAGTAGCGACCAGCCGCCGCGTGGACAAGCGGGATAGAGGTACCCACAATGGCCCGACGAGCGGCCATGCTTTCCTGCCGCCACGCCCGCGTTGGCGGGGATCAAGGCAATGCGCAATTTCGAGGCTCCCGAATTTGAACACTGTGGCAAGCGCCCCTTCACTTGATACCCCCGCCCAAAGAGGGGCACCCCTGCTCGAAGCTCGCGCGCTCGCCTTCTATCGCCAGGACGAAGCCGTCTTCGGCCCACTGGATTTTTCGCTGACCGCCAGCGAGTTGATGCTGATCGAAGGCGACAATGGCAGCGGCAAAACCACCTTGATGCGCATCCTCACGGGCCTCCTGCGCCCGGAGGAAGGTGAGCTGTTCTGGCGCGGCGAGCGGTTGACCTGGGATCGCTGCAGCGGCGAGGTGGTGTTCCTTGGGCATCAGCTTGGCTTGAAAGCCGAGCTGAGCGCGCGCGAAAACCTGGCCTTTACCATCGGCCTGCACGGCCATCGCAACCAGAGCGGTATCGAACAAGCACTCACGCAGGTTGGATTGAGTGGGTTGGAGGATGAACCGGTACGCAAGCTTTCCGCCGGCCAGAAAAAACGCGTGGCATTGGCGCGACTGCTGCTGGTTCCGGCCATCTTATGGCTACTGGACGAGCCCTACGCCAATCTCGACCGCGCCGGCATCGAACTGGTCGATGTCTTATTGGAAGCGCATATCGCGCACGGCGGTTCGGCGCTGGTCACCAGCCACGGCGCGGTGCAATTTCACGGCGGCGAGCCGCAGCGGATTCATCTGCATGATTGAAACGCGGCGTCCGGGCCTCGCTCATGCCTGCGCGGCGGTGTTGCGCCGCGACCTCACGCTGGCATGGCGCCTGCGCGGCGACATGGTGTTGCCGGTGTTGTATGCGCTCATCGTCACCTCGCTGTTTCCCTTCGCGCTCGGCCCTGAGAATGCATTGCTGCGCCGGATCGCCGGCGGCGTGGTGCTGGTGACGATCCTGCTGGCGATGCTGCTGGCCATGGACGCGATGTTCCGCAGCGACATCGAAGACGGATCGCTCGAACAACTGATGCTCGCGCCGCAACCGCTTGCCGTCATGCTGGGCATGAAGATCCTGGCCCACTGGCTGGCGACCGCGTTGCCGCTGATCGTGGTCGCCCCGCTGCTTGCCGGCATGCTGCACTTGCCGGCCACCGTCATCCCGGTGCTGCTGGCAGCGTTGTTGCTGGCGACACCACTGTTGAGCCTGCTGGGCGGCATCCTGGTGGCCCTTACGGCCGGCACGCGACGCTCTGGTATGCTGCTGGCCTTGATGCTGCTGCCGCTGTGTGTGCCGGTGGTGATCTTTGCCGCTGGAGCTCTGGCAGCCGCCCAGGAGGGGCTGCCGTGGATCGCTCCGATCGCATGGCTGGGCGCGGCGCTCGTTCTTGCCGTGGTGCTGGCTCCTCTTGCTTGCGCCGCGGCGCTCCGCATAGCGCTGGACTCCTAGCATGGCAAATTGGATCCCCCTCTGGTTGCACAAGCTGAGCTCGCCGCCGGTGTTCTACCGCTTTGCCGGCAGCCTGCGTCCGTGGGCCATCACACTCGCCGTGCTGCTTGGCGTTATTGCACTGTACGGCGGACTGGTGCTCGCACCATCGGACTACCAGCAAGGCAATGACTACCGCATCATTTTCATCCACGTCCCCTGTGCCTGGATGAGCCTGTTCATCTATGGCGTCATGGGCGTTGCCGCCTTTATCGCACTGGTGTGGCGCATCAAGCTGGCCGAAGTGATAGCGATGGCTTCCGCGCCCATCGGTGCCGCATTCACGTTCATCACGCTGGTCACCGGTTCGCTGTGGGGCGAGCGCATGTGGGGAACATGGTGGACGTGGGATGCACGGCTCACCTCCGAACTCGTGCTGCTGTTTTTGTACCTGGGCGTGATCGCGCTGTACCACTCGTTCGAGGATCGCCGGCAAGGCGCTCGCACAGCGGCGTTTCTCGCCTTGATCGGCATCATCAATGTGCCGATCGTGCATTTCTCCGTGAACTGGTGGAATACCCTGCATCAGGGCTCCACCATTCGGCTGCTGGGGCCGTCCACGATTGCGACGTCGATGCTCTGGCCGCTGCTCACCATGATGGCCGCCACCAAGCTCTATTACATCGCCAGCCTGTTTGGTCGCGCGCGCGTCGATCTGCTTACGCTGGAAAGTGGCAAAGATTGGGTGCGCCAGATTGCCCAGAACGAGGTGCGCGGATGAACGGTGCATCGTTGTCATCGTTTTTCGCCATGGGCGGCTACGCGGTTTATGTGTGGCCGGCGTATGGCGTGTTCATCATCGTGCTGCTGATGGATTGGCTCGCGCCGCAATTTCGCCGCCGTCGCGTGCTGCGTGAAGTGCGCTCACGCATGGCCCGACAGGATGGGCGCAAGGCTCGCGCTTCGGCTCCCGCTTCCCTTGAGGAAGAGGGCCGGGGTGAGGGATTGCGCTTGCCATGATGGTTACATGTATGACCGAAGCCTTTTGCGCCGCGTCGACAACATGCTGCGTCGCAAGGCTGCCCTCTCACCTCAGCCCGCTCCCCGGAGGGGAGCGGGTGTTTGAAGCGCTATGAATCCAACCCGCCAACGCCGACTCACTATCATCATCGCCATCCTGGTTGCCTTCACTGTCGCGGCGGCCCTGGTGGTCTACGCGCTGCAGCAGAACATGAATTACCTGTTTACGCCCAGCCAGGTTCAAGCAGGGGATGCGTCGAGCTACAAGACGTTTCGCCTCGGCGGCATGGTGAAGTCCGGTTCGATCCAGCGCGCCGGCGATTCGTTGAAGGTGACCTTCACCGTGGTCGATGCCGGCGGTGCCATGCCGGTGGAATACATCGGCATCCTGCCCGATTTGTTTCGCGAGAACCAATCGGTGATCGCCACCGGCCATATGGACGGTGCGCGCTTCGTCGCTACCGAAGTGCTCGCCAAGCACGACGAAACCTACATGCCAAAAGAGTTGAAAGACGCGATGGCGAAGGCGCATGCCGGCAAGCACATCGATGAGGCGTCCAATCAGGACAAACAGCAGCTATGACTCCCGAACTTGGTCAACTCGCCTTGATTCTTGCGCTGCTGCTGGCGGCAGCGCAGTGCGCGCTGCCGCTCGTCGGCGCCTGGCGCGGCAATCGTGCACTGATGGCGATCGCACGACCGGCAGCCACCGGACAAGCCGTATTCGTCGCGCTTGCTTTCGCCATTCTGGTGTCGGCGTTTCTGCGTTTCGATTTCTCGGTTCAGTACGTAGCGGCCAATTCGAACCTTGATTTGCCCTGGTATTACCGCATCGCCGCCGTGTGGGGCGCGCATGAAGGCTCGATGTTGCTGTGGGTGCTGATTCTCAACGTCTGGACCGTTGCGCTGGCACTGTTCAGCCGTCAATTGCCGGAAGTGTTCGTGGCGCGCGTGCTGGGCGTGCTTGGTTTCATTTCGGTCGGCTTCTTGTGTTTCATTCTGTTTACGTCTAATCCATTCGGTCGTTTGTTGCCGATGCCGCCGGATGGCGCAGATCTCAACCCGGTATTGCAAGACCCCGGCATGACCTTCCATCCGCCCGTGCTGTACATGGGCTATGTGGGTTTCTCGGTGGCATTCGCCTTTTCCATCGCCGCGTTGCTGGGGGGCTCGATGGAGCAGTCCTGGGTGCGCTGGGCGCGACCGTGGACGAACGCCGCGTGGGGATTTCTTTCGTGCGGCATCGTTGCGGGAAGCTGGTGGGCGTATGCGGAACTCGGTTGGGGCGGCTGGTGGTTCTGGGATCCGGTGGAGAACGCCAGCTTCATGCCATGGCTGGTGGGCGTCGCACTGATTCATGCACAGGCCGTGACGGAGAAGCGCGGCTCGCTGCGCGCGTGGACGATTCTGCTGTCGCTGTTTGCGTTTTCACTTTCGCTGCTCGGCACCTTCCTGGTGCGTTCGGGCATTCTCACCTCGGTGCACGCGTTTGCTTCCGATCCACGCCGTGGTACCTACATTCTTTGCTTCCTGGCGATCGTGGTGGGAGGGGCGCTGCTGCTGTATGCATTGCGCGCACCAAAGGTAGCCGGCGGCAAGGCGTTCGCGCTGGTTTCGCGTGAGAGTGCGATTCTCATCGGCAATTTGATGTTCACGGTTGCCGCGGCCATGGTGATGCTGGGCACGCTGTTCCCGCTGCTTGGCGATGCACTGAACCTTGGCAAGATTTCCGTAGGCCCACCCTACTTCGGCCTGCTGTTCCCCCTGCTGATGTTGCCGGTGGTGCTGTTGTTGCCGTTCGGGCCGTACTTGCGCTGGGGCAAGAGCGATGCGCCTGTGCTCAAGCAGGTGCTGGTGCGCGTGGGCGTGGCGGCGGTGGCCTGCGCGATTGTGGCTGCCTTCTTCGTGCAAGGGCAGCTCAAGGCGATCGCTGGTGTTGCTGGCGCTGTATGGGTGGGCGTGGGTGTCGTGCTCTACGTCGTCAAGCGCTGGCGCGACATGGCGCCTGGGCGCCGTTATCCGGCTGAGATGGCCGGCATGTTGCTGGCGCATGTGGGCGTGGCGGTGTTCCTGATCGGCGTGCTGCTCTCCGAATCGCTCAGTGTTACCCGCGATGTGCGTCTGGCGCCAGGGCACGTCGCCGTCGTCGGCGGCTATACCTTCCGCTTCGACGGTGTGACGCAGGCCACCGGTCCGAACTGGGTAGCCGAACAAGGTGTGGTGACGGTCACGCGCAACGGTGCGCCGGTGGCCGTGATGCATCCGCAGAAACGCACGTATTCGCACGAGCAGGTGCAAACGACGTCGGCCATCGATCCGGGCGTCACGCGCGACATTTACGTCGCGCTGGGCGAACCGATGGATGCCAACCACGTGGAAGGCGCATGGGCATTGCGGCTTTACACCAAACCGTTCGTGCGCTGGATCTGGGGCGGCGGTCTTTTCATGATGCTCGGCGGTTTCGTGAGCGCCACCGATCGCCGCTTCCGTGTGAAGCGTGAAACGGAGGCCACCCAAACCGTTACTGGTGTGCTGCAGGAGTCCAAGGCATGAGCCGGTTGGTGCCATTCCTGGCCTTTGTTGTGCTTGCCGTGCTGCTCGGTTTCGGGATCTGGTGGAACAGCAGCCACGATCCCACGGCCGTGCCTTCGCCACTGATCAACAAGCCTGCGCCAGTCTTCGCATTGCCGACGTTGAATGATCCATCGCAAACGGTGAGCAAGGCCTCGATGCTGGGCAAGCCCTACCTGGTGAACGTGTTCGCAAGCTGGTGCTTTGCATGCGGCGAAGAACATCCGGTATTGATGGCCGAGTCCAAAAGCCTCGGTATCCCGGTGATCGGCTACGACTACAAAGACGATCCGAACGATGCCAAAGCATGGCTTGCGCAGCATGGCAATCCCTACAGCGTGGTGATTACCGACGTGTCCGGCCATACCGCTATCGACTTCGGCGTGTACGGTGCACCGGAGACATTTCTGATCGATGGCGCGGGCATTGTTCGCTACAAGCGCATTGGGCCGCTTACGCCCGATGTGATCGCGCAGCAACTGGAGCCTGCCATCGAAGCATTGCAGCATTCCGCCCCTGCTCCTGGCCGGGGAGCGGGCGGGGGTGAAGGGGTAGCCTCGCTATGAGGTTTATGCGTGTCATCAACTTGCCGCCTCGATTCATGCGCAGAAGAAAATGCTCTTTGCACGTGTGGCCGCTCACCCCAACCCTCTTCCAGCAAGGGAGAGGGAGTAAGACCACGATGTTTGCGAGCATCATGTTGATAGTGATGCTTGCATTGTTGGCAACCGCCGCCATCGCCCAAGCCATCGATCCGCTCCCCTTCCGCGATCACGCCGAAGAACTGCGTTTTCAACACCTCACCAGCGAACTGCGTTGCCTGGTCTGCCAGGACGAAGATCTTGCCGACTCCAACGCCGACTTCGCGCGCGATCTGCGCCACAAAGTGTTCGAACTGATGCAGCAGGGTGAAAGCGATGACCAGATCAAGCAATACCTGGTGGATCGCTATTCCGATTTCGTGCTCTACGATCCGCCGGTCAACAGCCGTACCTGGCTGCTCTGGTTCGGACCGCTGCTTATGCTTCTCGCCGGTGGCATGGTCGTGGTGTACACCATCCGCAAACGCACCCGCGCCGGCACGCCCGCCGCGCCGACCGAAAATGGGGACGATTGGTGAAGTCGCTTTTCTATATTGCCGCCACAGTGATGATCGCTGTGGCGCTGGCTCTGCTGTTGCTTCCATTGCTGCGGCATGGGCGGCAATCCGGCCGCCCACGCGGCCTGTTCATCCTCATGCTGTGCATTGCTCTGGTCCTCCCGGTGGGCGCCGTGCTGCTTTATCGGGACGTTGGCACGCCCGCCACGCTCAATGGTGTGCCGACGCAGGCGCAAACCATCACCGACGTGAACAAGGCGTTGGATGAACTGCGTACTCACCTCGCCAGCCAGCCTACCGACGCGCAAGGTTGGGCGCTGTTGGCCCAGGCGGAATTGGAGATGCAGCAGTTCGACGAAGCCCGCAACGCGTTCGACCATGTGCTTAAGCTCCGGCCCAATGACACCACCGCGATGGTGGGTTGGGCTCAGGCCGATTCCGCTGGGCGCCCGGATCACCGCATTGACGGTCGTGCGCGCGACCTGCTGCAACAGTCCGTAAAGCTGCAGCCCGATAACCAGCGCGGCTTGTGGCTGTTGGGCATCAGCGATTTCCAGCTAGGCCGCTATGCCGATGCGGCATCGACGTGGCGCATCCTGGAACCGCTGCTGCAGCCGGGCTCCAACGTGGCACAGGCGGTGACGCAACAAATCACCTTGGCCGATGCGCGGGCCGGTGGCGCGGCACCCTCGGCATCCAGCGCCGACGCGGCGGCAAGCATGGATAACCAGGGCCCCGCTCTGCACGTGAGTGTGGCGCTGGCGCCCACACTGAAGGCCAAACTTGCCGCCGGGGATACGCTGTTCGTCTACGCCCGTGCCGAAAACGGGCCGCCCATGCCCGTTGCCGTGGCACGCCTCACCGCAGCACAACTTCCGGCCACGGTGACGCTGACGGACGCCATGAGCATGGTTCCATCGATGAAGCTCTCCTCCGTTGCCCGTGTCGTCATCGGGGCGCGCATCAGCCATAGCGGTAACGCCATCGCCCAGGCCGGCGACCTGGAAGGCGACGGTGGCACGGTCGACGTCAACAGCAAGACGCCCGTGAACATCGTCATCGACAAAGTGCATGACTGAGGTCGGCGCAAAATGGTTTGATGTATATGAACTTTCGGATGCCTGATTTTCCTAGCCGTCATTCCGGCGCAGGCCGAGGCGCTTTATAACAGCGAAGCTGGTCAATCCAGTTTTAATACACGGCGCGAAGCACTCGAAACCGATGGGTGGCCTTCGAACGCATCATTGAACGGGATCGGACAAGGTGGGGTATCTATGTTCAAACGGACCGGGTATCTCACCCCACAAGGACAGGCCATGAGCGACGCACGCAAGTACTTCAACCTGCCCTCCCCGTTCGCGATGAAGCGCGGCGGCGCGCTGAATGGCGCTCACGTCGCGTATGAAACCTGGGGCAAGCTCAATGCAGCTCGTGACAACGCCGTACTGATCCTTACTGGCCTGTCACCCAGCGCACACGCCGCCGCGAATGCGGATGATCCTTCGCCGGGCTGGTGGGAAGGCATGCTCGGCCCCGGCAAGGCGATCGACACCGAGCGCTGGTTCGTGGTCTGCATGAACTCGCTGGGCAGCGACAAAGGCTCCACCTGCCCGGCATCCGTCAACCCGGCTACCGGCGAGCCGTATCGGCTTACCTTTCCTGATCTTTCGCTGGAAGACGTGGCCAATGCCGCAAAGACCCTGGTTGCGAGCCTTGGTATCGACCAGCTCGCCTGTCTGATCGGCTGTTCGATGGGCGGCATGAGCGCGCTGGCTTACATGGTGCTGCATCCGCGCAGCGTGCGCGCGCATATCAGCGTGGATACCGCGCCCCAGGCACAACCGTTTGCGATTGCGATCCGTTCATTGCAACGCGAAGCGATTCGACTCGATCCGCACTGGAATGGTGGTCAGTACGATGACCACCACTATCCCGACACGGGCATGAGCATCGCGCGCAAGCTTGGCGTGATCACTTACCGTTCTGCCATGGAATGGAACGGCCGTTTCGCGCGCATCCGGCTCGACGCCGATCAGCGTGAGGAGCAGCCGTTCGGCTTCGAATTCCAGGTGGAGTCGTATCTTGAAGGTCATGCGCAGCGTTTCGTGCGCACGTTCGATCCCAATAGCTACCTGTATCTTTCCCGCGCCAGCGACTGGTTCGACATCGCCGAATACGGCAACGGCAGCGTGATGGGAGGCTTAAAGCGCATCCATCTGGCTCAAGCGCTGGTGATCGGCGTAAGCACCGACATCCTGTTTCCGCTGGAACAGCAAGAACAGATCGCCGATGGACTCAAAGCGGCGGGTGCGAACGTCCAGTTCGTGGCACTGGATTCGCCGCAGGGCCACGATGCCTTCCTGGTGGACATCGAAAACTACAGTCGCGCCATCGGCGGGTTTCTGGCCACCTTGTAAAGCGGCGCGCCTATAAACTCATCGGCTCGAACGACGCGAACATGCCCTCGGCTTCCCGCAACTCGCGCAGCGGTACATAGTCGCATGCGTTGGCAAAGCGCTCCCACAGCTCCGCCACGCGCGAGCTGTTGTGGGCGGCCTCGATGGCACCGTCCTTCCATTCGAAAACTTCTACGATCGTGCCGTCTTTCGCACGCATCGCCTGCGCGGGCCGCTCGGTCACCAGGCCCAGCGCACGCAGGCACGGCGCGTGCTCGCGGACCAGCGCCTCCAGCTCGGCTTCCTGCCCGGGTTTCGGGCGGTACGCTACAATCACCATCGAACCCATGGACGTCCCCCTTCGGGCCGGATCCGGCGCCGCTCGGGAAAGGCTAGCAGAGAAGCTTCATCCAGGCTTCAGTCAACTTGCCGCAATAGGATCGTTTGCATCACCCGGATCGATCGAGACCATTCATGCTCACCACGGAATTCCCAGGCTGCGAAACGTTGATCCACGCAATCGACGCGGCCGTCTCCAAGGGCTCCACGCCCGCCATTACCGACAGCCTGCGCAACAGCCTGTGCAAGCTGATACAGAGCAAGGAAATCGTCTTGCCCGCCTGCGTGTTCGAGACCGCACAGGACCGCTACGCCCGCCGCGAGCTGTACCACAGCGACGAGCTCGGCTACTGCGTGGTCGCCATGACCTGGGGGCCCGGCCAGGGCACGCCCATTCACGATCACTGCGGCATGTGGTGCGTGGAAGGTGTCTGGAGCGGCGCGCTGGAGGTGGTGCAGTACGAGCGCCTGCCGGGCGAAGGAGGGGAAGAGCTTTATCGCTTCCAGCCAGTCGGCTCGATCCAGGCCGGCCCGGGCTCCGCTGGCAGCCTGATCCCGCCGCACGAGTACCACACCATCCGCAACCCCAGCGACGACACCGTCGCCGTGAGCCTGCACATCTACTCCGGCAACATGACCCATTGCGCGGTCTTCGAGCCCAAGGGCGGCGATCGCTGCTACAAGCGCCAGGACCGCCAGTTGAGTCTCGACCCGGTGAACTGAAACCGGCATAATAGGCGTTCGCACACGTGCCGGTGTGGCGGAATGGTAGACGCGGCGGACTCAAAATCCGCTTCTGGCGACAGAGTGTAGGTTCAAGTCCTATCACCGGTACCAAAAAATTTTACGCATCAGCCCGCCTTAGCGCGGGCTTTTTCGTGTGTCCGGAAAGAGGGGTGCGGCCAACACCAAGGCAGCAACGACGCGTGGATTCGGCCCGAAGCTAGCCGCGCACAGCCGTATGCTGCGAATACAGCGCGTGCCACTGGCCATCGACGTACACGAAGATGTCCGATGATCTCACCCCCTTCTGTGGGCCTAGTGACGTGTCATAGAACGACACAATGGCGGTGTTCCCCTGCATGACCACCGCGCTGCCGAAGGCATGGTCACGCTGATACGCGGCCCATTTGAGCTTGGCCTGATCCAGGCTGGTACCTCGGCGCTTGGCCGCTCCGGCGACGATCGCGTCCTTGGGATGTGCCGCACCGTTGTCGCCCACCGAGCGGTACTCCGGTAGCAGCATGTGATCGAGCCAAACGGTGTCGCCCGTCATTTCGGCAAGCGTCCAATGGTTTTCGACCGCCATCACGCCGGCTTCCGTTTGCTGCGCTTCGTCGGCTGCGGGCATCGCGTCCTGAGCATGGGCAGGTATGGTTTGCACAGAAAAGACCGCACAAGCGAGCAAGGCGACCGCCATAGCGGTGGGCGGGCGCAGCGGGTTGAAGTTCGTCATACACATCCTCCAGAAGACTGTTCGGGTGCATCGAGCATCGCTGCTGTTTGGCGGTTGGGCATGGGCTTTGTGATGAGCGCGTTGGTTGTGGGGTAAACGGTCGGATGGCGAGGGCGAGCGGTCATGGCTGATGCGCAGACGCAGCACGAAGGAATCGCGCTTCCAAAGCGCCTGCATAGTCCGCACACTACTGCCGCGTTGAATGCCGTAAACCAACCGCAGTGGAAGGCGCAGGCGCATGAACGAGTCGACCCGCACGCATCAATTGAAAGTTCTGGGCCTGGCGTTCGGGTTCTGGACGATGCTGGCGTTGTCGTACACGGCCAGCTCCGTGCTCGGCGGCATCAGCGAAGGTCATCCGGTAGCTTGGCCTCGTGCGTTGGCGTGGAACCTGATCGATTTCTATGTGTGGATGGCGCTTACGCCGCTGGTGAGCTGGCTGGGCCGCGTGGGTGCGCACGGATGGCGAAGGTTCTGGCTGCTGCATATTCCCAGCAGCCTGCTCATTGCCGCATCGCAAAGCGCAGTAATGCTGGTGTTGTTTTTTGCGTTGTGCGGGCCCAATCCCAAAGGGAACGTCTTCACGCTGAGCGATCTGCTGCGCAATGAAGGCGTTTACAAGTTTCATCTGGCGCTGCTTACCTATTGGATGATGCTGGTGGTGCTGCGGGGCTTTGCATCGTGGCGCTCATTGCGGGATGAGCGGTATCGCAACGCGCAACTGGAAACGCAATTGGCACAATCCCAATTGCAGGCGTTGCGCATGCAGCTGCAACCTCACTTTCTGTTCAATACGCTCAATGCGATTTCTGCGCTGACGGTAGCCGACCCGCAACAGGCGAAGCTGATGATCGCGCGACTCAGCGACTTTCTACGCCTTACGCTGGAGGAGCGCCATGCACAGCAAGTGCCGCTCTCGCGTGAAATGCAGTTTCTGGAATCGTACCTGGGCATCCAGAAAGTGCGTTTCCAGGATCGCCTGGTCACGCATGTAGACGTTGGCGATACCGGCAAGGCGATGGTGCCGAGCCTTATCCTGCAGCCGCTGGTGGAAAATGCTTTACGCCATGGCCTGCTTAGCAAGAACGATGGTGGCGCGCTGCATATCGTCGCGCAACGTATCGGTGACGAATTGCGTTTACGCGTGGAAGACGACGGACTGGGGCTCCCTTCGGCAGGGACCGTGGAAGGCGTCGGCTTGAGCAACACGCGTGCGCGACTGCAAGCGATGTTCGGCGACAAGGCGAGCATGGATCTTTCGCCGCGTGCCGGCGGTGGCACCTGTGTTCAATTGCGCTTTCCGTTCGTGGAGGTCGGCGCATGAGTAGCTCGCATCTTCGTGCGCTATTGGTGGACGATGAAATACTCGCACGCGTCGCACTGCGCCAGGCACTTGCCAAACATGCGGACGTCGACGTCGTCGGCGAATGCGGCAACGTGCACGAAGCGGCGCAGGCGATCGCGACGTTGCTGCCGGATCTGGTGTTTCTCGATATCCAGATGCCTGGCGGCGACGGTTTCAGTCTGCTTCAGCGTGATGCGCCGGCTGAGTCACCGCCGCTGATCGTCTTCACGACGGCGTTCGCCGAGCACGCGCTGCAGGCGTTCGACGCCAATGCCATCGACTATGTGCTCAAACCGATCGACCAGGCCCGTTTCGATCAGGCCATGGATCGCGTGCGCAGTCATTGGCATGGATTGCAGAACCATCGCAGCGCTTTGACTGCGCATGGCGACGGTCACTGCGTAAAGCGCATCAGTGTGCAGGTGGCCGAACGAACCATCGTGATACCCGTGTCGGATATCGACTGGATTCGCGCCGACGACAACTACGTCCGCATTCACGCCAATGGCAGCACGTACCTGCATCGCGAAACGCTGCGCCACCTTTACGAATCACTGGATCCTGCCCACTTCCTGCGTATTCATCGCAGCATCGTGGTCAACATCAACCGCATCCGCGAAGTGCACGCGTTGTTCCAGGGCCATGCGGAAATCGTGCTTCACGATGGCACGCGACTGGACTTGAGCCGGCGATTCCGCAATGCCGCACGCAGCGCACTGCGGCTGCGCTGACCGCCTGCCTCTGCAGAACGACCGCTTACCCCTGGCCGCCGGCCAGCCCTCCCAAAAGCGATGCGACGCCTACCCCGGTACACCACGCTTGCCGTGGCGGCCTATCAAGGAGCGGCGTACCGATGTTCGGCTATTACCTGCAGCTCGCGATGCACAGCTTCCGGCGCAGCCCGGGGCTCACGGTGCTCATGGTTATCATCATGGGTATCGGCGTTGCCGCATCGATGACGACATACGCGGTATTTCGCGCTGTGTCAGGCGATCCGCTGCCGGAAAAATCCGCGCAACTGTTTGTGCCACAGATCGACAATATCGGACCGCAGAACGGCTCCAGCGGCAACCAGCTGCCGGACGCGCTGACCTATACCGATGCCATGGCCTTGATGCGAGCCAAAGCAGGCGCACGCCAAACGGCCATCTACCCGATCGTCGGCGACGTCGTGCCGGACGAACATTTGCAACTACGCCCGTTCACTGCGAATGGATATGCCGCCTATGCGGATTTCTTTGCGATGTTCAACGTGCCGTTCCGATACGGACATGGCTGGCACAGCGACGATGACGACAGGGCCGGCAATGTCATCGCGATAAGCAATCGCCTGAATCAGCGTCTGTTTGCCGGTATCAACAGTGTCGGCCAGACATTGAATGTGGACGGCCACGACTATCGCGTGGTCGGCGTGATGGACGATTGGAATCCGCAGCCACGCTTTTACGACGTCAACAACGGCTTCAGCTTTGGCGATACACCGGACTACTACCTGCCCTTCACACGCGCGGTAGCCCTGCATATCGGTAGCAACGGCAATAACAATTGCTCGGCCTCGGGAAAACCCCTCACCCCCGGTTGGGATGGATGGCTGCGATCGGAATGCACGTGGGTTTCGCTATGGGTGCAACTGCCGGACGCCACATCGGTGCAGCGCTATCGACAGTTCTTGAGCCATTACGCTTCCGAACAGCAGCGCGCAGGCCGCTTTAAATGGGCCAGCAACGTACGCCTGTTCGACTTGAACGGCTGGCTGGATCACGAAGGTGTGGTGCCCCCGGAGGCCCGTGTTTCCTTGCTGGTTGCCATGGGATTCCTGTTCGTATGCCTGGTCAACACCGTGGGTCTGCTGCTGGCCAAGATCATGCGGCGCGCCGGCGAAATCGGCGTGCGTCGTGCGTTGGGCGCCTCGCGCGGTCATATCTACGGCCAATTCCTGGCCGAGGCGGCGGCAATCGGTGCGGCTGGGGGCCTTCTGGGATTGTTGCTCACCGCAGCGGGTATGCACGGAACGGATCTGCTGTTCGACCCCGACATCGCAAAACTCGCCCATCTCACGGCGGGTTTGATCAGTTCGACGGTATTGGTAGCGATATTCGCAACGATCATCGCCGGGCTCTATCCAGCATGGCGCGCTGCACGTGTCCAACCCTCGTGGCAATTGAAATCTCAATAAAGGCGGCACCCATGCAGATCAGGCCTATCGCATCCGCACTTTTGCACCACAAGGGTGGCACGCTATTGATCGTGCTGCAGATTGCGCTGACGCTGGCGATCGTATGCAACGCGCTCTTCATCATCCATGCGCGCGTGGCGCGACTGTCGCGGCCCAGTGGCGTGGACGAAGCCGACGTATTGGTCGTTCAGAACCAATGGCTTGGTGATCCGGCACCCCAGCAGATTCAAGCACTGATGGCGTCCGATCTTCAAACGCTGCGCCGCCTGTCGGGTGTCGTTGATGTGTACGCCAGCAATGGCTTTCCCTTGAGCGATGGCGGTTGGTCGAAAGGGGTGCGTTACACCATGGAGCAGCGCACCCCTGCTTCGGCCACGGCCATCTATTTCGCCGACGACCATGCACTCGACACGCTCGGTCTGAAACTGCTCGCCGGGCGCAACTTCCGCGCCGATGAAATCGGTCACATGGCAGCACGTGACAGCTTGCTGCCGCGCGTGATCCTCATCACCAAGGCCTTGGCCGATCGCCTCTTTCCGGGCGGCCATGCCGTGGGCAAGCAGATCTGCATCGGCGGCGCACCGCCGAGCACCATCATCGGCGTGGTCGCTCGGATGCAGACATGGATCGGCAACTATTCAGAAGCGTGGATGGAGCACTCCACGCTGGTTCCGTTCCGATTGCTCACAAGTGGAACGGTCTACCTGGTACGGGTGCAGCCTGGCATGTTGGAGCGCGTCGCAAGGGCGGCGCCTCAGGCGCTGTTTACGGCCAATCCCTTGCGCGTCATCGGGCCCGGCGACGTCAAGACGTATGCACAGGTTCGCGCGAGCGCGTACAAAAAGGATCGCGGCATGGCCATCCTGATGGGAGTGATCTGTGCCGTGCTGTTGGCGACGACCGCCGCCGGCATCGTGGGCCTGACCAGCTTCTGGGTCGCCCAGCGCCGCCAACAGATCGGCGTGCGCAGAGCGCTTGGTGCCACGCGAGGGGACATTCTTGAGTACTTCTGCATGGAGAACCTGCTGATCAGCGTGGCCGGCGTGAGCGTCGGCACGCTGCTTGCGCTGGCGGTCAACGCCCTGCTCGTTGACCGCTTTGAAATGCAGAGGCTGTCGCTCGCGTATGTGGTAACCGGTATCGTCGTGCTGCTCTTGCTCGGCCAATTGGCCGTATTCGTGCCGGCATGGCGCGCCTCGCGCCTGTCTCCGCTTAAAGCGGGCCGGACGGTATGAGCGGCATATGCCGCAATAGGCCATTAATGCGCGGAGGCACTGGAGCGCAAGCCGAACAGAATCAGCAGCACGGCACCCACCGTAATGCCGGAGTCGGCGACATTGAAGGTCGGGTAATACCAATTGTGGTAGTAGACCTGGATGAAATCGGTCACCTGCGACGCATGCAAGCGATCGATCAGATTACCCAGCGCGCCACCGATCACCAACGAAATCGGCAGCGCCGTACGCCAATCCCGTCGTGCCGTGCGCGAGAGCCAGATCAACAGCGCCAGCGTGATCACCACCGCAAGCACCACGAAGAACCAGCGCTGCCAACCGCCACTTTGCGCCAGAAAACTGAAGGCGGCTCCCGTATTGAAGTCGAGCGTCCAGTTGAGGAAGCCGGGAATCACCGGATGCGGTACACCCTGCGGCTGCAGCGCGCTAAGCGCCCACCACTTGGTGAGCTGGTCCAGAACGATGACCAATACAGAGATCGACAACCAGGGAAGTGCGTTGGGTTTGGGGTGCATGGGTGTTCTCAAGATCGCATACCAGTGCCGTGGGACGCCCCCCTCCCCTGCTTGCAGGGGAAGGAGCGGGTTTGAGGCAGAGTTTAGAACCAGCGACGATTCTCGCCCGGCCCTTCCACATTGCTGACGCATCGCCCGCAGATGTCCGGATGCGCCGGATTGCTACCCACATCGTCCCGACGGTGCCAGCAGCGGATGCACTTGGTCGCATCGCTCACACTGGCCGATACGTACACGTCGCCACCACCTTCCAACGGCAGCGCCACCGCATCGGCGGGTCGCGGATCGAGCGGCGCAAAGCTCAATGCCGACGTGATGAAGAAGAAGCGCAATTCATCCGCCGTGGATGCATAGCGTTCCGCTGTGGCCGGATCGGTATGCAACACGAGCTTTGCCTCGAGCGCCGCACCGATCTTCTCGGCTTTGCGCATGTCTTCGAGCACGCGCGAGGCGGCATCGCGCATCACCAACAGGTCGGACCAGTAACGACGCTGCTCTGGAGAGCCCTGAGTGTTGATCACGCCGTCATACCAGGTTTCGAACAGCACGCTTTCGCCGCGCTCACCCGGCATGTGCTGCCAGATTTCCTCGGCAGTGAACGACAGCATCGGTGCCAACCAGCGCACCAGCGCTTCCAGGATGCGGTACATCGCACTCTGTGCACTACGACGGCCGATACTGTCGGTCGGCATCGTGTACAGACGATCCTTGGTGATATCCAGGTACAGCGCCCCCATCTCGTTGGTACAGAAGTTCTGCACACGCTGTACGATTTCTGGGAAATCGTAGCGCTCATACGCGGCGACCACGGCCTGCTGCAATTCGTAGGCCTGACCGATCGCCCACTGGTCGAGCAACAAGCTCTGCTCGATCGGCACCAGATGCGTGTGCGGATCGAAGCCATCCAGGTTGCCGAGCAGGAAGCGCGCAGTGTTGCGAATGCGCCGGTACATATCCGCCACGCGCTTCAGGATTTCCTCCGACAAGGACATCTCATAGCGATAGTCGGTCGACGCGACCCACAAGCGCAGGATGTCCGCGCCCATGCGATTCATGATGTCCTGTGGCTCGATGCCGTTGCCCAACGACTTGGACATCTTGCGCCCCTGCGCATCGACGGTGAAGCCGTGCGTGAGCAACTGCTTGTACGGCGGCTGGCCATCGAGCATGGCGGCGGTGAGCAGCGACGAATGGAACCAGCCGCGGTGTTGGTCGGAGCCTTCCAGATACAGATCAGCCGGAAAACGCAGCACATCGGCGTGCGAACCGCGCAGCACATGCCAGTGCGTGGTGCCCGAATCGAACCACACGTCCAGCGTGTCGCGATTTTTTTCGTAGTGCGCGGCATCCGCACCGAGCAGTTCGGTCGGATCGAGGCTTTGCCACGCTTCGATGCCATGCTGCTCGACGCGCCTGGCCACTTCTTCCAGCAACTCCGGCGTGCGTGGATGCAGGTCACCACTTTCGCGATGTACGAAAAACGCCATGGGCACGCCCCACTGACGTTGACGCGAGAGCGTCCAGTCAGGGCGATCGGCGATCATGTTGTGCAGACGCTGCTTGCCCCACGCAGGAAAGAACTGCGTGGCCTCCACGCCGTCCAGCGCCGTTTCGCGCAGCGTCTTGCCGCCGTCTTTGGGCGTGATATCCATGCCTGCGAACCACTGCGAGGTGGCGCGATAGATGATCGGCGTCTTGTGGCGCCAGCAATGCATGTAGCTGTGCGCGTATTTGTTCTGATGCAACAGCGATCCGGCTTGATCCAGCGCTTCGACGATCTTCGGATTGGCCTTCCACAGGAACATGCCGCCGAACAGCGGCAACCACGATGCGTAGACACCGTTGCCCATCACGGGATTGAGGATATCGGCATCCTTCATGCCGTAGGCCTTGCACGACTGGAAGTCTTCCACGCCGTAAGCGGGCGCGGAGTGCACGATGCCGGTACCCGTATCCAGCGTCACGTAATCACCGAAATAAATCGGCGACAGGCGCGCATAACCCGGATCGACCGCATACAACGGATGGCGGAATTTCAGATCACCCAGCTCATGACCTTGCACCGAAGCGACCACATGCCCTTCCAGGCCGTACGTCTTGAGGCATTCTTCGACGCGCTCGGTGGCGAGAATCAGCAAGCCCTTGGGCGTATCGACCAGGCTGTAACTGAATTCCGGATGCAGGTTGAGCGCCTGGTTGGCAGGAATCGTCCAGGGCGTAGTGGTCCAGATTACGATCTGGCCGTTGGGCTTAGGCAGTTTCTCCAGGCCGAAGGCCTTGGCGACGGCATGGGGGTCATCGAACGCGAAGCCGACGTCGATGGCGATGTCGGTTTTGTCTTCGTATTCCACTTCCGCCTCGGCCAGCGCGGAGCCGCAATCGAAGCACCAGTTGACCGGCTTCAAGCCGCGATAGATGTAACCCTTGCGCAGCAGTTCGGCCAGCGCGCGGATTTCGCCCGCCTCATTCGGCGGTGCCATGGTGAGGTAAGGACGATCCCATTCGCCCAACACGCCAAGGCGCTTGAAGTCGCCCTTCTGCTTCTGGATCTGCTCACTGGCGTACGCGCGCGCCTTGCTCATCACCTCGCTGGTGGGCAGGTTTTTGCCGAACTGTTTTTCGATCTGGATTTCGATCGGCATGCCGTGGCAATCCCAGCCCGGCACATAGGGCGCGTGATAGCCGGCCAGCAGCTTGGATTTGACCACCACGTCCTTGAGTATCTTGTTGATCGCGTGGCCCAGATGAATGGCGCCGTTGGCATACGGCGGGCCGTCGTGCAGCACGAAAGTCGGCCGGCCCTTGGTTTTGGCCTGGATCTGGTGATAACGCCCCGCCTTTTCCCATTCGGCCAGCCAGCCCGGTTCGCGCTTGGGCAGGTCGCCGCGCATCGGGAAGGTGGTCTGTGGCAGGTTGATGGTGCTCTTGTAGTCCTGGGTCATCGCTCGGTGCCGTTTTTACGGGGGTTCCGCTTCGATGCCCGGAGGAACCGAAGCCTCGGTGCTTGCCGCGCGCGGCGGCAAGCGCACGCGCTTCGGCAAGTGCGTCAAATAATAATGATCGTCGCGGCCAGCGCCGTCGAAGGGGTGTGCAAACGGGACATGCTGTGACTCATGATGCGGCCAGGTTCGCGTCGATCAATACCGGGTTCATACCAAGGATCTCCCGGGCTGAACGCGCATCATGCCGCATTTGCGTGGTCAATGCGTCGAGGCCGTCGAATTTCATCTCATCGCGCAGCTTGGCCACGAATTCCACCGCCATGCGATGTCCGTAGAGGTCGCCTTCGAAATCGAACAGATGCACTTCCAGCAAGGGCTCGGCCACCTGATTGACAGTCGGCCGCGTGCCCAGGCTGGCCACACCCGGCCAGCTGCACTCGCCCTCGCCCAGCCCCACGCGTACGGCGAAGATGCCCTGCACCGGCGTCACGCGATCGCGCAGATGGATGTTGGCGGTGGGAAAACCCAGCGTGCGGCCTAGCTGGTTGCCATATTCGACCTTGCCCTCGATCACGAATGGCCGGCCAAGCAGCGGTGCAACGGCACCGAAATTCCCGGCCGCCAGCAGCGCCCGCACCCGGCTGGCCGACACGCGCTCGCCGTCCAGCGACACGGCCGGCATGGTGTGGGCGGCAAAACCGTGCGCGGTGCCGATGCGTTCCAGCATCGCCACGTCGCCAGCGCGCTTGTGCCCGAAACGGAAATCCGCCCCCACCCATACTTCGCGCACGTCAAGCCGGTCGATCAAGACGCGCTGGATGAATTCCTCGGCCGCCATGGCCGTCAACGCCTGGTCGAAGCGCAACAACAGCGTGTGTTCCATCCCGGCCGCGGCAAAACCCAGCAGCTTTTCGCGCACGCTGGACAGGCGCGGCACGGGCTCCTTGGAGAAGTAGGCGCGCGGTAGCGGCTCGAAGCTCACCACGATGGGCGTGCAGCCCAACGCCTGCGCACGCTGGCGCACTTCGCTGAGCAAGGCTTGATGGCCGCGGTGCAGGCCATCGAAAGCACCGACCGCAGCCACGCTGCCGCCGGGGGCCACGCACGGCCCCACAACGTCCCGGGACAGTTTCATCATGCGGCCAGTATAAGGGATGCTCCCGACGGTTCTGCGTCGGGCATTCGGTTCATGCATGGTGCAATTCGCGCAGCCGGAAACCGGTGGCGAACAACACAGCGACATACGTCGCCCCGCCTGCGCACACCAGCACCGCCAGACGCCAGACGCGACCGATTACCTGCATGTGCGTCCAATCCGGCCAGTACCATCGCCCCAGCAGCAGCACCGCCACCATGGCGGCGCATCCCAGCCCCAGTCGGGTTAGATGCTGCGGCCATCCGGGTTGAGCCTGATAGATATTCGCCTGCCGCAACCAGCGCCAGAGCAACCCTACATTGATGTAACTGGCCACGGCGCTGGCCATGCCGAGCGCTAGATGCAGCCCCGGCACCTTGGACAAGCCTTCGAACAGCGGGGCCGCCTTCAATGCCGGTGGCGCCCACAGCGCGTACAGCGTCAGCAGAAATATCCCGTTGAGCAGCATATTGGAAAGCAACGCCGCCACGCCGGCACGTACCGGTGTACGCGTATCTTTGCGCGCGTAGAACGCCGGCAGCAGCACTTTCACTTGGGCATAGGCCGGCACGCCAAAGCTCAAGGCGGTCACCGAAAACGTGGTCATGCGTGTGTCAAACGGCCGGAATTGGCCGTTCTGAAACAATGTCGCCACCAGCGGCTGGGCCAGCAGCATCAGGCCGAACATGGCCGGCACGGCAATCAGCAGCGTGGTGCGCAGGCCCCAATCGAGTGCCTTAGAAAAACCTTCATGATCGGTGGCAATGTGATGCCTGGACAACGAGGGCAAGATCACCGTGCCCAAGGCCACGCCGAATACGCCCAGCGGCAATTCCAGAAAACGGTCGGCTTGCGACAACCACGTCTGCGAGCCGGATATCAGCAGCGATGCGATCACCGTATCGAACAGCAGATTGATCTGCGACACTGAAGAACCGAACAGCGTCGGCACCATCTGGCGCATGATCCTTTGCACCTGCGGATGTCGCCAACCCCAGCGCGGCCAGACGAGCAAATCGAGCCGGCGCAGCGCGGGGAGCTGAAACAGCACCTGCAGAATGCCCGCCGCAAACACCGCCCAACCCAGCGCCAGGATCGGCGTCTGCAAACGACGCGACAGCCACCATGCGCCGGCGATCATGCACAGGTTGAGGATCACCGGCGTCAACGCCGGCAAGCCGAACCGGTGAAAGCTGTTGAGCGCACCGCCCGACAATGCCGTCAGCGACACGAACAACAGAAAAGGAAACGTCAGGCGCAGCAGTTCTACCGTCAGCGTGAACTTATGCGGTTCGTCCACCGCGCCCGGCGTGAAAACCGTCGCCACCTGCGGCGCGAACACGACGCACAGCGCCGATACCACCAACAGCACGCCGCCCAGCGTTCCTGCCACACAAGCCATCAGTTCCTTCAGCTGCGCGTGGCTGTCCCGCTCCTTCACCTCGGTAAACACTGGCACAAAAGCGGTGGAGAACGCGCCTTCGGCAAACATGCGGCGCATGAAGTTGGGAATGCGAAACGCCACCCAGAACGCGTCGGTGGCCACATTGGCGCCGAACACGTGGCTGATGGAGATATCCCGCAGCAGCCCGAGCACGCGCGAAACCATGGTCATGCTGCTAAAGGAGAGCAGCCCGCGGAGCATGCTGGGGGATTTCATGCGAGGGATGGGTCCTGAGGGCTCTTTTTCTTGGGAGGGCCCGGATTTGGGGCTCATCTGACCACGATGTTACCTGCGCACCTCGTGAATACACGAGAGGTCATCACGGGGTGGCCTTCTTCCCCAACGGTCTCGGAAAATACGCCCCAGTCGCCCTTCCGCGTACTTGAAAAGGACCATGGATGGCCCTGCGCTGAGGAGCGAGTAAAGGCGGGATCCAGCGTATTTGTTGGCCAATCAACTCACTAGGCCCCGGTTTTCGCGGGGAAGACGAGGCGAGGTACGTTTCTTCATACCTTGGAAAAGGGCTGCGCGGCCCTTAACCACTTGACCCAACGGCAAAATGACGCCACAATTGCCCCCTTTTTCCAACCCCAGTATTCATTCCGGAGTTCTACCTTGGCTAACATCAAGTCCGCGAAGAAGCGCGCGCGCCAGTCCGAGCAGCGCCGCCTGCGCAACGTCAGCGCCCGTTCCATGGTCCGTACCACCCTGCGTAAGGTCGTCAAGGCGATCGAGGCGAAGGACAAGGCTGCCGCCGTGGAAGCCTTCGCGGCTGCCCAGCCGGTGATGGATCGCTACGCCGCCCGCGGCCTGATCCACAAGAACAAGGCCGCTCGCCATAAGAGCCGCCTCAACGCCAAGATTCGCGAGCTGGCCTAAGGGCTGGTACGCATAAGGGTTGGTGCGAAAAAGCCGGCGCTTGCGCCGGCTTTTTTATGTCTGAATGTCCTCTTCCCGAGAGGAAGAGGAGGCCGGCGCAAATGCCGGCTTTTTTATGTCTGAATGTCCTCTTCCCGAGA
>NZ_QRBE01000009.1 GCF_003363155.1 Dyella monticola
TCAATCACTTGCAACCTTCTTTTCAAGATTGCCCCGAAGCATTTCGTCCCGGGTGAGCCGCCCATTCTACATCCCTTTGTTGGTCCGTCAACACCCAAAATCGAAGAGGTTGGCGACGTTTTAAGGGGACCTTCGAGAAGGACTGTCTCGTCGAAGGGGGTGGAATCATAGCGCCGGCAGGCGGCCCTGTGAAGGGGCGAAAACGCATTCTGCGCGAAAAATTCGCGGACAGGAGGGTGTGTGTGACCTTGATGGGCGCCACACGGGCGCCCAGTCACTCAGCAAGGCAATCCAGAAGAGGTCAGACCGCCTGGACCGGCGCGCATCCCGGCGTCTTGGCGGTATCGGCCTGGGGTTGCCCGGCCTCATGCATAGGGACGAACCCTACGCGATACGGGATCAGCGCCTCGGGATGCAGTTTTTCGAGTGCATCCCAGTCGTCTTCAAAGGGAATGAATTGCTGCATGGCCGTTCCTCGGGGATAGGGATTCGCGCGAGGAACATTCAAGCAAAGAGAAAAGCCGGGGCGCTGGCGAAATCGGGCGATTTGCAGGCAGCGCGGGGCGAATCAGTCGACTTCGATCATTTCGAAGTCACTTTTGGTCGCGCCGCAGTCCGGGCACGTCCAGGCATCGGGCACGTCTTCCCAGCGTGTGCCAGGCTCGATGCCCTCTTCCGGCAACCCCTGGGCCTCGTCATAGATAAAGCCGCAAACCACGCACATCCATTTGCGCAGGGTGGTGTCGGTGGACGTTTGGTTCATAGATACATCGCCAGATCAGTCAGAGTGAATAGCGTATTCTCGCAACTCCTCTGCCGATGGGAAAGCGGCCGCGCGGGTCTTTGAGCCATGCGCGCGCTTCGAGGCAAATTCGAGTGACTGGCGATAACACGACATCGCCCCGACAATGGTGCTTCTCCCCCGATCGCACGCCCCACGGCCGATCCTGATCGTTGCCATACCTTATCGAGTTGTCATCCATGACCAATCACGATCTTTTCCAGCGCGCACTGACGCTCATGCCCGGCGGCGTAAATTCTCCGGTGCGGGCATTCAAGTCCGTTGGCGGCGAGCCCTTCTTCACCGCGCGCGCGGAGGGGGCCTATCTCTGGGACGTGGAAGGCAAGCGTTACATCGACTACGTCGGATCCTGGGGGCCGATGATCGTGGGACATAACCATCCGGCAGTGCGTGAAGCCGTTGAACGCGCCGTACGCGACGGCCTCTCCTTCGGCACCCCCTGCGCCGCTGAAGTCACCATGGCCCAGATGATCACACGCCTGGTGCCCTCAGTTGAAATGGTGCGCATGGTCAACTCCGGCACGGAAGCCACTATGTCCGCCATTCGACTTGCCCGTGGCGCTACGGGGCGCAGCAAGATCGTGAAATTCGAGGGCTGCTATCACGGCCATGGTGACAGTTTTCTGGTGAAGGCCGGTTCGGGCGCGTTGACGTTTGGCGTTCCGACATCACCTGGCGTGCCCAAGGCAAACGCCGACCTCACACTGACACTGCCTTATAACGATCTCCACGCTGCTCAAGCCCTGTTCGCCGAACACGGCGACGATATCGCGGGCCTGATCATCGAACCCGTCGCCGGCAACATGAACTGTATTCCGCCACAGGAAGGCTACCTACAAGGCTTGCGCGACCTCTGCACGCGCCATGGCACGCTGTTGATTTTCGATGAGGTGATGACCGGTTTTCGGGTTGCACTTGGCGGCGCGCAGGCGTTCTATGGCGTAACGCCCGATCTCACCACCTTCGGCAAGATCATCGGCGGCGGCATGCCGGTGGGTTCCTACGGCGGACGCCGAGAGCTGATGGAACAGATTGCACCGGCCGGCCCGATCTACCAAGCTGGCACCCTGAGCGGAAATCCGGTCGCCATGGCTGCCGGACTGGCCATGCTGGAGCTGGTGCAGGCGCCGGGCTTTCATGACGCATTGGCCGCACGCACACGCCTGCTGACAGATGGGTTGCAAGCAGTGGCCGACGGTGAAGGTGTTCCTTTCAGCACTAACCGGGTGGGTGGCATGTTCGGGCTTTTCTTCACGCACGAGAAAGTGAGCAGCTACGCCCACGCAACCGCTGCGGATACGGCGATGTTCAATCGCTTTTTCCACGGCATGCTCGAGCGCGGCGTGTTTCTTGCGCCTAGCGCGTTCGAAGCAGGGTTTCTTTCCTCCGCGCACAGCGACGAGGACATTGCGGCAACGTTGGACGCCGCGCGCGCCGCCCTGCGCGAGGCACGCATGGTGTAACGGCATGCACGCCCGCACATCCTCCGCGGATGCATTCGGCCCCGCAACGAAAGCGGGCTGGCGGGCGCGTTGGTTCCATATCATCTTCGAACACGACGACGCGGCAGGGCGCCGCTTCGATGTGCTGGTGATTGTCGCCATCCTGGGCAGCATTGCCGTGGCCGTGTTCGATACGGTCGCACAGGTACACGCACGCTACAGTGCCTTGTTCTATGCGCTGGAGTGGACATTCACGTTGGTCTTCACGCTTGAATACGCGATGCGCATTCTGGTGGTCGATCGGCCATGGCGCTACGTGTGCAGCTTTTTCGGCATCGTTGACCTGCTTGCCGTTTTGCCTACGTGGATCAGCCTGGTGGCCGTAGGCAGTCAGTATCTGCTGGTCGTGCGCGCCCTACGTATTTTGCGGATCTTCCGCATTCTCAAGCTCACGCGCTATGTCGGCGAAGCCGATCTATTGTGGATCACACTGGTTCGCGCGCGGCGCAAGGTGCTGATTTTTTTCAGCACCATTCTCACGCTGGTACTTATCTTTGGTGCCCTGATGTATCTCATTGAAGGGCCTCAGGACGGGTTCACGTCGATCCCTACATCGATGTATTGGGCGATCGTCACGATGACCACGGTCGGCTTCGGCGACATCACACCCAAGACAACGCTGGGCAAGCTGATCACATCGCTGATCATCCTGATTGGCTACAGCATCATTGCCGTACCCACCGGTATCTTTACTGCAGAACTGGCCGCCGGCATGCGTGCGCGCCGCAACTATCTGCCGTGCGCGCAGTGCGGACAGGCAGATCATGAAGGGGACGCGAGTTATTGCCGTATCTGCGGCACACCACTGCATAAAGCCGGGGAAGCGCAACGGCAAGCGTAGAGGTTGTGAGTCATCGCGCTTACCGTTGTGCGCCTGATATTACCAACGTCCCGTGTTGGGCATCGACACCCATGGTTCGCACGGCGGGAGATGTCCGTCTTGCAGCAATTCGATGGAAACGAGATCCGGCGAACGCACAAAGGCCATGTGGCCGTCGCGCGGCGGTCGGTTGATGGTGTACCCCATCGACTGCAAATGTTCACACGTGGCGTAAATGTCTTGCACGCGGAACGCGAGATGGCCGAAGTTGCGGGCCGAACCGTAATCCTCTTGCGAGCCCCAGTTATGCGTGAGCTCAACCTCCGCTTCCGGGCTATCCGGCGCGGCAAGATAAACCAGCGTGTATTTGCCTTCGGGCACATCCATGCGGCGCACCTGTTTCAAACCAAGCCCTTCGCAGTAAAAGCGAAGCGAAGCATCGAGATCGCGCACGCGGACCATGCTGTGCAAGTATTTCATCGTCCTACTTCCTGATGCGTTACGAATCGGCGCGCATTATCGCGCCACGAATGTGCGCAGCGCGACACGCAAGCGCGACAAACCGTCGGACAGCTCCTCATCGGTAATATTCAACGGTGGCACGAAGCGCAATACATCCGGCCCTGCCTGCAACACCAGCAGGCCATGCGCGGCCGCTACATTGAGTATTTCACCCGCCTTCCCGCAATACGGTTCGGCCAGTACCGCACCCAGCATCAGTCCACGCCCGCGCACCTGGGCAAACACACCCAGTTCCGAGCCAATCGAGGTGAGCGCCTCCTGCAGCGCCATGGATTGCCGCTGCACATTGGCCAACAATTCCGGTGACGACAGCTTACGCAGCGCAACGCGCGCCACGGCTGCGGCCATGGGATTTCCACCGAAGGTCGTGCCGTGCGCACCAAACTGCATGATTTGCGCAACCTTGGGCCCAGCCAGCATCGCGCCGATCGGAAAACCGCAACCCAGTGCCTTGGCCAGAGTCACGATATCCGGCGTCACCGCATCGTGCGTGTGCGCGAACAGCGTGCCGGTGCGACCCATGCCGCATTGGATTTCATCAAGCACCAGCAAGGCCCCATGTGCATCGCATAGCTCACGCACGCGCTTGAGAAAGCCCGGCGCCGCTGGCAACACGCCGCCTTCGCCCTGCACGGGCTCCAGCATCACCGCGACGATATCGCCCGTCGCGAAGGCGTTCTCAACCGCTGCGATGTCATTGAATTCCAGATAGCGAAAGCCGCCTGGAAGTGGCTCGTAACCTTCCTGGTATTTCGGCTGCGCGGTCGCCGTTACCGTCGCCAGCGTACGACCGTGGAAAGAGCCGCGGAAGGTAATCATCACGCGCCGCTCCGGCGGCCGACCCTGCGCCGCGGCCCACTTGCGCACCAGCTTGATCGCCGCCTCGTTTGCTTCGGCGCCCGAATTGCACAGGAATACCCGCTCGGCAAAGCCAGAGGCTTCCACCAGTTCTTGCGCCAGATGCAACGGCGGCTCGGTATAGAACACATTGCTGCTGTGCCAGAGCTTGTGCGCCTGGGCGATCAACGCGGCGAGCAGGTCCGGATCCTGATGACCAAGCGCGTTCACCGCAATGCCTGCGCCGAAATCGATGTAATCACGCTGCTCGGTATCCCACACGCGCGCGCCCTTGCCTCGATCGAGCACCAGCTCGCGCGGCTTGTAGACGGGTAACCAGTAACG
This sequence comes from Dyella monticola, assembly GCF_003363155.1. Classification (GTDB taxonomy): domain Bacteria; phylum Pseudomonadota; class Gammaproteobacteria; order Xanthomonadales; family Rhodanobacteraceae; genus Dyella_B; species Dyella_B monticola. The sequence goes on from NZ_QRBE01000009.1 coordinate 4,829, forward strand.
CTTGCCGAGATCGACGAGAGATGACACCGAAAAATCCTCCAATACATGCAATAGCTTCTGGCACGGCCCAAAGCCATGTCATCGGCGGCGACGCGAAAAAGCAGGGGAAGACGCATCCTAGCCAGCAAGAGCCACCATGCCAACATACGCTAGCGTTGTTTATTGCATCGCGTGGTGTATCAGATCCGTTACACCTGCTGAAAAGCGCGTCAGGACGCCGCTCGGCGGGAGATGCGCACCTCGCCCGCTGTAACAGTCTGTGACAGGCGAACCGCCCGCCCCCTTCCTGAAATCACGCTTAGACCCTCATTTTCCTGCGTTTTTAGCCATGGCACGGTACTTGCCCTCTATTTAAATGCGCCGTCATGACGACGGCAATGAGGGCGGTAACCCGGCGACATGCCGCCGGGCACCATGTGGAAGCCCCCGGCCCGTCCCCTGCGGGCCGGGGGTCTTCCCTTTGCAAGCAGCCGAGCACGGGCGATCTGCGAACGTCGTGCGTCCATCGCTGAGCATGGGCATAACGCCGGATGCGCCGTATTTCACCCCGGCGTTGAAACTGCCATACGTGTTCTGAGCGCGGCGGTACCCGATCACTCCTCGCCCCGGGCGAAAGCCGGGGCGATGGATGAGCGACAAGGCTCAGTTCAATGCAAATCTTCCAGCACCAACTGGTGCTTCTTGCACAAACGATAGATAGTGACGCGCGACACCTTCAAGCGCCGCGCACACTCGCTGATGTTGAAGCGCGATTCGCGCAGGCACGCCATGACAGCATCGCGCTCGGCCGAGGTGCGCATCAAGCCAAGGCTGGAATGACCTGCGCGCGGCGCAATCACATCTTCCAGATCCAGATCCGCCACGCTGATCTGCGCGCCTTCCGCTACCACGGCCGCACGCTGGACGCGATTGAGCAGCTCGCGCACATTGCCCGGCCACGCAAAATCCTTCAGTGCCTTACGTGCCAGCGCGCTGAACGTTCGTGCATGGCTATCGTGCTGCTTGCGGAAGCTGTCCAGGAAAATTTGTGCAAGCTGCAACACGTCATCGGCGCGCTCGCGCAGACCGGGCATGCGTAAACGAAGAACGTTCAGGCGATAATACAAATCTTCGCGGAAACGACCCTGCGCGACGGCTTTTTCCAGATCCACATGCGTGGCGGCCAGCACCCGCACATCGAGCTTGATCGACTGCGTGGAACCCACGCGCTCCAGCGTGCCCTCCTGCAGCAATCGCAGCAGGCTGATCTGCGCGTCCGGCGGCAGGTCGCCCACTTCATCCAGAAAAACGGTTCCGCCGGCGGCCGCTTCGAAATGACCCACGCGACGCGCATTGGCACCGGTGAATGAACCGCGCTCATGACCGAACAATTCAGACTGCACCAGATTGGCCGGCAACGCACCGCAGTTGATGGCCGCAAAAGGATGATTTCGACGCGGCGAGAGTGTATGCAGCGCACGGGCTGCAACTTCCTTGCCGGTACCGGTTTCGCCAGTGATCAACACCGGCAGATCGACCGGTGCGTATTTGCGCAAACTCGCCACCACCGCCATCATCGCCGGGCTGTTGCCGGTAATGCCCGGCACATCGGCATGCACTATCGGTGGCGGCGCATTGCCGGCAAGCGTGCCGAGTGTTTCAATGAGCCGCTGCAAATCGATCGGCGCGGTGAAGAAGTCGATGCTCGCGCGCAGCACACGCTCCACTTCCGGTGCCTGCACGGGCGTGTCGGACGACAGCAAGGCGAGCCAGGGAATACGCGGATGATCAGCCATCAGCCTGGCGATGCTGAGCAAGGTCTCCATGTCGGCCTTGCGCACGTCCGCCATCGCAACGACGGTGTCGCCTCGCCGGATGCCAACGCCGCCTCCTGATGCACTCGCATCGGCAACGCGCGTATGCCAGCCTGCCTGCGCCAGACGAGTTCTTTCGATACTCGTGGGCTCCCCGAACCACACTACGCAACGGATCGACGTGTCGGTCATCATCGCTATGCCCTCCCTCCAGGACGGCTGACGCGCGATCCCTGCCACATCCCCTAGCAGGCCCTTTACCCCTGCGCGCGTTCAGCATGCACCCTAAAAATGTGGTGCAGTTCACGAAATATACACCCGATTCCCCATGGGTGGTCACTTTTTAAGCAAACAACTAGCGGCTCTCCAGTTCAGTAATGCGGCACGGCTGGTGCGTACATTCTAGCCATCGAACGACGGCGACCTGATGACAGTTCCCCCCCGCGACGTTACTAAACGCATCAGTTTAGAAAAAGGTCGGGCAGCAGCGGGGCGCCAAGCTTATAGGCGTAGGTGTCGAAATCGCGTATGCCCGCTTCGCGCAGGACGTCCTCGTCGATGGCGAAGCGACCGGTGCAATCGCGCGCCGGTTGAATCAGCAGCGCGTGCGCTGCATCGGCGACGATCTCCGGCCGTCGGCAGTGCTCCGGCTTCACGCCATCGATCATCGCGATAGCTGCCGTGGCAATAACCGTACGTGGCCACAGTGCGTTCACCGCGATACCGAGCGGCGCCAGCTCCGCGCTCATGCCCAACACGCACAAACTCATGCCATATTTGGCGATGGTGTAGGCGGTGTGTGGCGCGAACCATTTCGGATCGAGATTCGGCGGCGGCGAAAGCATCAACACGTGCGGATTGCTGGCCTTTTTCAAATACGGCAGACACGCTTGCGTCACCATGAAGGTGCCGCGCGTATTCACCTGATGCATCAGGTCGAAGCGCTTCATCGGCGTGTCCTCCGTGCCGGCCAACCAAATGGCGCTTGCATTGTTGACCACGATGTCGATGCCGCCGAAACGTTCCACCGCTTGCGCCACCGCGGCGTGCACCTGGTCTTCTTCGCGTATGTCGACCTTCAGGGCGAGTGCTTTGCCGCCCGCCGCTTCCACCTCGGCCGCCGCCGTGTGAATGGTGCCGGGCAACTTTGGATTAGGCACGCCGCTCTTGGCAGCGATGACGATGTTGGCGCCATCACGCGCAGCGCGCAGAGCGATGGCCAGGCCAATACCGCGCGAGGCACCCGTGATGAACAGCGTTTTTCCAGCCAGATTGGGCATAGCGTCCTCACGCTTTTTGGAAGCGCGGCAGGATATCGCGCAAGACGGTCAGGCGCTGCAATGGATCGGTCATTTCAAGCAATTGCTGTTGCTCATCGCGCGCCAGGGGCAGCAATTCAGCCAGACGGAAGCCCACCCAGCCGGCGTCGTCGAAGGACGATTTCGGCGCGTGGCGCCATTGCGGGCCCATCGTTTCAATCAAACGTTCAAGAATGGTCTGCAGCAGCGCGAATTCCACCGGCACTTCCTGCGGCGTTTCCTCGGGCCACTGTTGTACATCGCCGCGCAACAAGCCATCCGAACGCGCACGCGTGCGCAAGACACGAAAGCGGTCGCCACCTTCGGCAACGATGCCGAGCAAACCATCCTCGCGATGCGTGAAATCGACAATGTGCGCCAAGGTGCCGATCGCCGCGGGCCGCGCCGGCACACCCACTTCGGAACCTTCCAGAATGAGGCAGACCCCGAATGCCGAGCCGGTGCGCGTGCATTCGCGCACCAGATCGAGGTAACGCGGCTCGAAGATGCGAAGTTGAAGCTGCCCGCCCGGGTAAAGCACGGTACCGAGCGGAAACAGAGGCACTTCGGCGAAGGGAGGTTGAGCAGCCATCAAGGCATTTTAAAGCCTGTCAGGCGCGATCGTGTGACAGGGGTCTGGCAGCGTGAGAGTTCACATCACCGCTATTTAAGCCGGTTGGCTGAGCGCGGTGGCGAACCGGCGCGGCGCATTTTCGAAGCCGCCGTTGGACATGAATATCACATGGTCGCCGGAGCGCACCTGCGATTTCAGCGCAGCCAGCAAGGCATCGACAGAAGGTGCGGTACTGGCGCGACCATGCAGGGCATCGATCACACGTGAGGCATCCCACGGCAGTTCGGGACGATGCAGGAATACGACGGCGTCCGCATCGGCCAACGACGGTGCAAGCGCCTCGGCGTGGGCACCCAAGCGCATGGAATTGGAGCGCGGCTCCAGCGCGACGAGAATGCGCGCCTTGCCTACCTTTGCGCGCAAGCCGGCCAGCGTGGTGGCGATGGCGGTGGGATGATGAGCGAAGTCGTCGTAGATACGCACACCGTCGACTTCACCCACGACTTCCATGCGGCGCTTGACGCTGCGGAACGTACTGAATGCCGCGAGCAATCCACGCGGGTCCGCACCGGCTGCGGCAGCCGCTGCGAGCGCGGCCAGCGCATTCATGACGCTGTGATCGCCCAGCAGCGACCAATGCACGTCGCCAATGGTATTGCCCTTGTAGCTCACCGAGAACTGCGAGCCATCCGCAGCGATCAGCGCACCCTGCCAATCGCCCTTGCCGATGCCGAATGTTTCCACCGGTGTCCAGCACCCCATCGCCAGCACGTCAGCAAGATACGCATCGTGCGCGTTGACGATCAGTTTGCCGTTGCCGGGCACGGTGCGTACAAGGTGATGGAATTGACGCTGGATCGCAGCGACGTCGGGGAAGATATCGGCGTGGTCGTATTCGAGATTGTTGAGAATCGCGACGCGTGGACGGTAGTGCACGAATTTGGAGCGCTTGTCGAAAAAGGCGCTGTCGTATTCATCCGCCTCGATGACAAAGTGCTTGCCCTGTCCCAATCGCGCGGAGATACCGAAGTTGCCCGGCACGCCGCCGATCAAAAAGCCAGGCTCGAGCCCCACGCTGTCGAGCAGATGCGCCAGCAGGCTGCTGGTCGTGGTTTTGCCGTGCGTACCGGCCACCGCCAGCACCTCGCGCTCCGCCAACAGTCGCTCGCCCAGCCACTGCGGGCCGGAGACGTAGCGCAACCGTTCGTAGAGCATGTATTCGACGGCCGGATTGCCGCGCGTCATGGCATTGCCGACGACGACCAGATCCGGCGCGGGCTTGAGGTATTGAGCCTTGTAGCCTTCCATCAGCTCGATGCCGAGCGCCTGGAGCTGTGTGCTCATGGGCGGATAAACGTTGGCGTCGGAGCCTTCCACCGTTTCGCCGAGTTCGCGCGCCAAAGCGGCGACGCCGCCCATGAAGGTGCCGCAGATACCAAGGATGTGCAGACGCATGCGAGTGTCGTTTCAGGCTTTACAGGAGGAGCACGGATGTTCCAAAGCTATCACGGCGCTGTGGCTTACCTTGCCGTCATTCCCGCTTTCGCGAGCATGACGTGCAGGAAAAAGCGAACATCCTGGCGAACGTGCAGCCTGTCACCGCGGGCAGACACAACCGGCTCAACCGTTCGCGGTGGCGGTTTCGTTCCCCAGCGCACGCTTGACGCGCGCGGTGACGTCATCGAGTTCGCCGACGCCATCGACCACCTGCAGCTTGCCGCGGCGCGCATAGAAATCGGCCACCGGCGCGGTCTGCTCGGCATAGACCTTCAGGCGATCGCGCACTACGACTGGATCGTCGTCCTTGCGGTGTTCGGCGGCGAAGCGGATTTCGCAGCGCTTGATGATCACTTCGCTGGGCACGTCCAGCTTGACTACGGCATCCAGCGGCTGCCCGATCTTGGTGAGCAGATGATCCAGCGCATCGGCCTGCGCGAGGTTGCGCGGGTAGCCGTCGAGGATGAAGCCCGAGCGCGTGTCGGCTTCCGCCAGACGCTCTTCCAGCATGCCCAGCAGAATGTCGTCAGAAACAAGTTGGCCGGCATCCATCACCGCCTTGGCTTTTACGCCCAGCGGCGTGCCTGCCTTCACCGCCGCGCGCAGCATGTCGCCGGTCGAGATGTGCGGCACGCCCAGTTCGGCCTTCAGCCGGGCCGCCTGCGTACCCTTGCCCGAGCCGGGCGCACCAAGGAGGACAAGTCGCATAAAACTCCACAAGGTCTTAGGTTCTGCCGCACACTGCGACAGATACCCTAGGATTCCTTAGACGAATGCCGGTCAAGGTAGCGTCTGCGGGGGGTGGCGTCAAACCGCGCATTCTCCGATTTCACGCCAAGTGGCTGATATATATATGTGATCTGTGACGGAAGTCCCCCATCACACACTTTTCGGAGAGTGCCCATGAAGTCCAAAGCCCATTCCGCCATTGGCCGCCTTCTGTACGCCCAATCCGGCGGCGTCACCGCCGTGATCAATGCCACCGCCGCGGGGGTGATCCAGACGGCGCGTGCGCATCGCGTTCCGGTCTATGCCGCGCACAACGGCATCCTGGGCGCCCTGCGCGAGGAGTTGATCGACACCAGCAAGGAAACCGCGGCGGCCATCGCGGCGCTCAGACATACGCCGGGCGGTGCGTTCGGGTCCTGCCGGTACAAGCTCAAATCGCTGGAGGCCAACCGTGCCGAATATGAGCGCCTGATCGATGTATTCCGTGCGCACGACATCCGCTGGTTCCTCTACAACGGCGGCAACGATTCAGCGGACACCGCGCTCAAAATCTCGCAACTGGGCAAGGCGATGGATTACGACATCCGCTGCATCGGCGTGCCCAAGACGGTGGATAACGACCTGGCGGTCACCGATTGCTGTCCCGGTTTCGGTTCGGTAGCGAAGTACACGGCGGTGTCCACGCTGGAGGCGAGCCTGGATGTGGCCTCCATGGCGGACACCTCCACCAAGGTGTTCATCCTGGAAGTGATGGGCCGCCACGCCGGCTGGATCGCCGCCGCGTCAGGCCTGGCGGGCGAAGGCGCGGACGCGCCGCCGCACATCATCCTGTTCCCCGAGCGCGTGTTCGATGAAGCGGCGTTTCTGGCCAAGGTGAAAGCCACCGTGGAGCGCGTGGGCTGGTGCACGGTGGTCGCGTCCGAAGGCATCAAGAATGCCGAAGGCCAGTTTCTCGCCGAAGCCGGCACGCGCGACGCGTTCGGGCACGCGCAACTCGGCGGCGTGGCGCCGGTGCTGGCCGCGCTGGTCAAAGAGAAGCTCGGCTACAAATACCACTGGGCGTTGCCGGATTATCTGCAACGTTCGGCGCGCCACATGGCATCAAAAACCGATGCCGAGCAGGCCTACGCCGTCGGCAAGGCGGCGGTGGATTACGCACTCGCAGGCATGAACGCGGTGATGCCGGTGATCGTGCGCACCTCCGATGCGCCCTATCGCTGGAAGCTGGAGCCCGCCTCGCTGGAAAAGATCGCCAATCACGAGAAGAAGATGCCGGCGAGCTTCCTCACGCGCGACGGCTTCGGCATCACGCCCGCCGCACGCCGTTATCTGTCGCCGCTGATCCGCGGCGAAATGCCGCCCCCCTATGGGCGCGAGGGTTTGCCCAAGTACGTGCAGTTGAAAAATGCGAAGGTGGCGAAAAAGTTACCTGACTTCGCGCACTGACTTTTCTGCTTGCCATGCACAACTCCCTCCCCTGCATTGCAGGGGCCTGGGGTGGGGTTGCGCGAGCTTGCGGTTGTATACACCTTCAACGCTAGATTGCTTCACCCCACCCCAGCCCTCCCCTCCCTACTACACGTAGGGGAGGGCGCAGAGTCATGGCAATTCGCGCCATGGCGAACCGCAAAACGTATCCGACTGCTGCGGCATCGCACAACGTTTCATCACACAAGCTCTGCCTATACTCGACCAAGCCGCTCCATTTCGGGCGGTCGACACAACTTGAGGGGAGGCACCGATGCTGCAGCAGTATGGCTTGTGGATCGCGTTGGCTTGCGCGGTCGTGGCGATTTTGTACGGGGCGGTTTCCGTACGCTGGATTCTGGCGAAATCGCCGGGCAACCAGCGCATGCAGGAGATTGCCTCGGCTATCCAGGAAGGCGCACGCGCCTACCTCAACCGCCAGTACCGCACGATCGCGCTCGTGGGCGTGGTGCTGCTGGTGATCATCGGGTTCGCCCTGGGCTGGGGCACGGCCATTGGCTTCGCCATCGGCGCGATATTGTCCGGCGCCACCGGCTATATCGGCATGAACGTCTCGGTGCGTGCCAACGTGCGTACGGCCGAAGCGGCACGCCACGGGCTGGCTTCCGCGCTCAATGTGGCGTTCCGGGGTGGTGCGATCACCGGCATGCTGGTGGTGGGCCTGGCCCTGCTCGGTGTGGCCGGTTACTACGCGGCGCTGACGCACATGGGCTACGACACCGCTCACGCACTGCATGCGATGATCGGCCTGGCCTTCGGTTCCTCATTGATCTCGATCTTCGCGCGCCTTGGCGGCGGCATTTTCACCAAGGGTGCCGACGTGGGCGCCGACCTGGTCGGCAAAGTGGAAGCCGGCATTCCCGAAGATGATCCGCGCAATCCTGCGGTGATCGCCGACAACGTGGGCGACAACGTGGGCGACTGCGCCGGCATGGCCGCGGACCTGTTCGAAACCTACGCGGTGACGCTGATCGCCAGCATGCTGCTCGGCGGCGTGGTCGGCGAGCAGGCGGGCGTGAATGCGGTGCTGTACCCACTGATGCTGGGCGGTGCATCGATCATCGCTTCGGTCATCGGCACCTTCTTCGTGCGCGCACGTGGCGGGAAGATCATGAATGCGCTGTACATGGGCGTGTTTATTTCCGCGATTCTGGCGGCCATCGCGTTCTGGCCGATCACCAAGAGCTTGATGGCCGATGCGACACTGGGCGTCACGGGCCTATACGGCAGTGCGCTGATAGGGCTGGTGCTGACGGGCGTGATCGTGGTGATCACCGAGTACTACACCGCGACCGAATACGGCCCCGTGCGCCATGTGGCGAAATCCTCCACCACCGGCCACGCCACCAACATCATCGCCGGCCTGGGCGTATCGATGAAATCGACGGCACTGCCAGTGCTCGCCGTATGCGCGGCGATCTGGGGCGCGTACGCATTGGCCGGCCTGTACGGTATCGCGGTTGCAGCCACGGCGATGTTGTCGATGACCGGCATGGTGGTCGCACTCGATGCTTACGGCCCGATCACCGACAACGCTGGCGGCATCGCCGAAATGGCCGAGCTGCCGCCGGAGGTGCGCGGTGTGACCGATCCGCTCGACGCCGTCGGCAACACCACCAAGGCCGTCACCAAGGGTTATGCGATCGGCTCGGCCGGCCTTGCCGCGCTGGTGCTGTTCGCCGACTACACGCATCGCTTGTCGCTGGAACATGCCGGCACGGTGTTCGCATTCGATCTTTCCGATCACCGCGTGATCGTCGGCCTCTTGATCGGCGGCATGATTCCGTATCTGTTCGGCGCGATGGCGATGGAAGCGGTGGGCCGTGCCGCGGGTGCCGTAGTGGAAGAAGTGCGTCGCCAGTTCCGCGAGATCGCCGGCATCATGGAAGGCACGACCAAGCCCGATTACTCGCGCGCGGTGGACCTGCTGACCAAATCGGCGATCAACGAAATGCTGATCCCTTCGCTGCTGCCGGTGTTGGTGCCGATCCTCGTCGGCTTCGTGCTTGGCCCGGTCGCGCTGGGTGGCATGCTGATCGGCACCATCGTCACCGGCTTGTTCGTCGCCATCTCGATGACTACCGGCGGTGGCGCATGGGATAACGCGAAGAAATACATCGAGGACGGCAACTTCGGCGGCAAGGGCTCGGATGCGCACAAAGCAGCCGTTACCGGCGATACCGTCGGCGATCCTTACAAGGACACCGCCGGCCCCGCCGTCAATCCGCTGATCAAGATCATCAACATCGTTGCGTTGTTGCTGATTCCGCTGCTGTAAGCACAAAGGCCTCGAACCCGGTGGCGTCACGCCGGGTTCGAGCTTGCCGCGCAAGCGTCTGACTAGAACCGGCCGGGCACAGCCAGAAATGTCGAACTGACACCTGTAGTCGCGTTCATCGATTGCCCGGTGATCTGGCCCGCATCATTGATGTCATTGGCATACACCAGTTGATCGGTGTAACCGCGTGCAATCTGCGTATTGAGATCGACGATGTTGCCGTTGCGCCAGAGCACGGCGCGGCATCCGCTGGCACCGCACGACTCGCCGACAATGACGTCTTCATCGTTGATGCCCAGCGCTTCGCTGATCGTGTCGCCAGGTAGCGTACCCAGATCACGCATGCCGCCGGCAGCGGTCCAGATAAATGCGTGCGCGTTGAAATTCCCTGCGCTTCCGCCACCTGGCACATTGGCGAAACCGACCACGACGCCACGCTCGTTGATCGCCATCGGCGTATTCCACGCACCCACACCGAGATTGCCCAGATCGATCACCTGATGGTGCTGCCACAGCACCGCATGGATGGCTGTATAGCGTCCAACCGCCTGGTCGCACAAACCTGAAATACCGACGATCTGCCCGCGATCATTGATGGCCGTTGCAGCACCGGAGGTGTCGCCGCTGATCAATGGCAACGCCTGGATGTCATCATCACCTGGCCCCCACACGACCGGCTTGAACTGCAGCACTTGCGTGGATGTCGGGTCGCAGGTGGGATCGTGCACCGTATTTTCCGCCCAGCCGACGATGCGTCCGAGATCGTTCGCACCTGTTGCAAAACCATTGTTGCCGCCGAGCGTGGGCAACGCATGCATATGCCCCCATCGCCATACGAATCCCAAGCAGGTATGGCCTGTCATGGTCGGAAAAAATGCCGAACAACTCCAGTTTTCGCCAAGCGGATCGACCTGCGCGGTTTCGGCGATACCCACCAGCACGCCATAATTGTTTTTCACCGGCCACGTAATACCGCTGTTGGCACCACCGAGCGTGCCCAGATCGAACGCCGAACCGTTCAACCAGAACGCCGCATGCATGCTTTGATTGCCCAGCAAGTTGGAAAAGCCGCTCACCAAGCCGGCATTATTGATACTGATGCCCGCGCTGGACGTACCGCCCAGCGACCCGAGGTTGCGGACCTGATAGCGGCCCTGCGCCGCCGCAGGCACCGATGCAATCAGCGTGCCTGACACGCACACAGCCGCCACCATCACGCTCGTTATACGACGCATGGGATGTCTCCTTGGTTCATGTTGTAACGCTTCAATCCGCGCCAAGCGTGGACGCTTCGGCTAGCTGCAAAAAGCGCCACTTTTACGACACCAGGTAGTCCAGTCCGCGCTATAGTTGGGATGCTCTGATCAATTCTGCACGGGCGGCATGATGTCCAGAAGGCTTGCAGGGTGTGTTGCGCGACGCTGGGCAGACTGGCCGTCTGGTCAAGTCGCGCGGCGCAGCCTGCGAGCCTTCTGGACATCACCCCGTCGCTTTAAATCCAGTTCATTGGGGCCGGCTCCATCTGTCCGCATCCCTTCGGTCCATCGTCTCGACAGACGGCCAGTCTGCCGTCGCCGATGGCCCCGTGATCTGCGAACGGATGGAGCCGGTGACGCCGGTGCAGAATTGATCAGAGCATCCCCGCCATGCGTCGCTGGGCATTGACCATTGCGCTCGATCCCAAACACGAACTGCCGATTTTTCTGCAGCTCGCCAACGCGATTGCCGACGATATACGTTGCGGGCGTCTGAAGGCCGGAGAGTCACTACCCGGCACGCGGGAACTGGCCGAGCAGCTTCGCGTAAATCGCAACACCGTCGTGGCAGGATACGAAGAACTCGTCGCGGAAGGATGGGTGCATACGCGCATCGGTGGCGGCACGTTCGTTGCGCCCTTACTGCCGCCGATGACGCGTACCGAGCGGCCTGTGCAAGACAAGCCCGCTTATTCGCTCGACGAAGCCGTTCACGCTGCGCCCGCAGTGCAAGTGCCGCCACCGGGCACATTGATGATTGCGCACAGCTTGCCGGATACGCGGCTGTTTCCCGCCGAAGCGCTTGCGCGCGCATTCCGCCGCGCCATCGTGCAACGGGGGCGTTCGCTGGTTGGCTACGCAGATCCGTGCGGTCACCCGCGCCTTCGCGAAGAGCTGGCAAGGATGCTACGCAGCACGCGTGCGTTGCCCGCCACGGCGGATGCGTTGATGGTGACGCGCAGCCTCGAACAGGGTATCGATCTTGTCGCACGCATGCTGCTCAAGCCCGGCGACGTCGTGGCCGTGGAAGCATTCGGTTATCCGCCCGCATGGAGCGTGCTGCGTCTGGCCGGCGCACAACTGCAAGCATTGCCGGTGGATCACCAAGGCATGCAGGTGGACGCGCTGGAAGATCTGCTGAAACACCAACACATCCGCGCCGTTTTTCTCACACCGCATCATCAGTTCCCGACCACGAGCGTGATGTCGCAGGCGCGTCGTGCGCGGCTTGCGGCGTTGGCGCAGTCGCACCACTTCGCCATCATCGAAGACGATTACGATCACGAGTTCCACTACGCTGGCAAACCCATTCTGCCGATTGCCGCGGGGCCGGGCGGCGCGAACGTGATCTATATCGGCTCGCTGTCCAATCTGCTCGCGCCCGGTATCAGCACCGGTTTCGTCCATGCACCGCCGTCTGTATTCCAACGTCTTGCCGGTTTGCGCGCGGCCAGCGATCCACGCAGCGACGTTGCCATGGAGTGCGCCCTCGGCGAATTGTTCGAAGATGGTGAATTGCTGAGGCATGTGCGCCGCATGCGACGCACCTATGCGGCACGTCGGGATGCACTGGCGCACACCTTGCGACAACAGCTTGGCAGCGCGTTGCACTTCCATGTACCCGATGGCGGCATGGGACTGTGGGCGCGGGTGGACGAGTCCATTGCCATCGATCGCTGGAGCCAGGAAGGCGCCCGCGAGGGCGTCCAGTTTTTCAGTGCGAAACGCTACGATTTCCACCAACGCGAGCAAGGCCATGTGCGGCTCGGTTTCAGTTTCCTCGACGAAACCGAACTCCAGGAAGCCGTACGCCGCATGGCCCGTGCGCTCGCGCGGATCAGCGCGTACCGCTTACCCAAAGCATCCCAGGCCAAGCCTGCAGCGACGCAACCTGGCATGAGCCACTGATTTTCCCCGCTGGCTTGAAATCATCGGTACGGCTGGCGATTTCACGACATATATCTGTCATCCATAGCCGCTTGCCGCGCAGCAGCCATTTGCGCGTCATGAGCCGGCGTTCCTTTCTCGGCAATCGGGCGGTACCCGGCCGTGTTCGACGAACTGGAACGGGTCAATTTGTTTACGAGACGTTTCATTGTCCATGGGGTGGTGGACTTCGAGCTTTTTTTGCCGCCAACCAAGGAATCTTTATCCGAGCCTCCTGGAAGTCCAATGTCCAGCAGCTTCACCCCATCCTTGCCATCATAGATGCCTAGCTTGGGCGTCTGCTTGAGCACTCCGGCCGAGTCGCGCGTATAGAGCGGTTGAGGTGTGCTCGTGTTCGATGGCTGTTTGACGAAATAGATATTGCCCTCCCAGGTCACCGCCCTGGCTTCCACCGATGGCGTGGGCAGCCGTCCCAAGAGCCCATGTGGTTTGCTACTGGCCTGAGCGTCGGCAAATCCTGCGCTGGAGGTCATCAATGGCTTGGCCTCATGCCCGATGCCATCGGGCCGGCTGCCCGATTCTTTACCCGTTGGAATGACGTGCTCTATGTGGGGTGCGGCATTTACATGGATATGAAAGGGCATAAAAAGCTCCTGTGTAAAGATGGGATATGAGCCTCCAGGACAGCATGGCGCGCCCCACTCGGGGTGGTGCGTTATCTCGGTGACGAGTCACCCCATCCTTTAGCCACTGGCTTTCATCACTGGCGTTTCATGGCGGTGAAAGTGCATGCTGGATGTTCCGCGCAAGATCGACTTTGCGCCTACCTTGGAGCGGAATGATGAGTTTGAAATCATCGGTGCGGCTGGCGTTCGCGCTCGCCGTCATAATGGGTGGCATGACCCAAGCTCACGATACCCCCACCCCAAAGGCGACAACGAGCGCCGACGATCCCTATCTCTGGCTGGAAGACATCCACGGCGCGCGCGCCATGCAATGGGTCGACACCCAGAACGCGGCCACTGAAAAGCAGTTTGCCGACAGCACACAGTTCCAGCACACGCGCGACCAGATTCTTCAAGTACTCGACTCCGACGCACGCATTCCTTACGTGGAACGCCGTGGCGACTACCTCTACAACTTTTGGCAGGACAAGGCGCATCCGCGCGGGCTCTGGCGCCGCACCACGCTGGAGGAATACCGCAAGAGCGAACCGAAGTGGGAGGTATTGCTCGACATCGATGCGCTCAACAAAGCCGAAGGCAAGCACTGGGTGTTCAAGGGCAGCGATTGCCTGAAGCCGGACTACAACCGCTGCCTGTTGAGCCTTTCACCCGGTGGCGGCGATGCGGTGGAAGTACGTGAGTTCGACATTCCGAGCAAGTCGTTTGTCAAAGACGGTTTCGCACTACCGATCGCCAAGAGTCAGGTCGGCTGGATCGATAACGATCATATCTACGTCGGCACCGATTTCGGCCCCGGCTCCATGACCACGTCCAGCTATCCACGCATCGCCAAACTATGGAAGCGTGGTACGCCGCTGAGCGCTGCCACCACCGTTTACGAAGGCAAGATGAGTGATCTTGCGGTCGTTGCCTCCCACGACCGCACGCCGGGATTCGAACGCGACTTCGTCAGCGTGGCGCACGATTTCTTCCACAGCGACATGTATCAGCTCAAGGACGGCAAGCTGATCCATCTGGATGTCCCCGAGGATGCGGCCAATGTGGACGCGCATCGCCAATGGCTAGTGGTGCAACTGCGCAACGCCTGGACGGTGGGCGGCACGACGTATCCATCGGGCGCACTCATCGCCATCAAGTACGACGACTTCATGGCCGGCAAGCGTCATTTCACCACGCTGTTCGCGCCGGATGCGCACACGGCGTTGTCGAACTACGCATGGACGCGCCATCACCTCATCCTCGACATCATGGACGACGTGAAGAGCCGGCTGGATGTCCTCACGCCGAAAGACGACGGCACCTGGGCACGCCAAGACATGCCCGGCGCTCCCACCTTCAGCACGGTGTCGGTGGTGGATACCGATCCGGACAACAGTGACGAATATTGGCTGAGCGTGACCGGATTCCTCACTCCTTCATCGCTGGAACGCGGCGTACTGGGCGAAGGGCAGGCGCAGACGATCAAGCAGAGCCCCGCGTTCTTCGATGCATCGAAGTTCGAAGTGAGCCAGCACTTTGCGACCTCCAAGGACGGTACACAGGTGCCGTACTTCGAAATCGCGCCGAAGCATCTGAAGCTCGACGGCACCCATCGCACCTTGCTCTATGGCTATGGCGGCTTTGAAGTTTCGCTGCAGCCGTTCTACAGCGGCAGCATCGGACGCGCATGGCTGGCGCGTGGCGGTGTGTATGTCATTGCCAATATCCGTGGCGGCGGCGAGTACGGCCCACGTTGGCATCAGGCGGCCCTGCAAGCCAATCGCCCGCGCGCCTACGAGGATTTTGCCGCGGTGGCGAGCGACCTCATCAAACGCGGTGTCACGTCCCCCAGTCATCTTGGCGCGGAAGGCGGCAGCAACGGCGGCTTGCTGATGGGCAACATGCTTACCGTCTATCCGCAGCTTTTCGGCGCCATTGCCTGCGAGGTGCCGTTGCTGGATATGAAGCGGTATATCCATCTCTCCGCTGGCGCGTCGTGGATCGCCGAATATGGCAACCCGGATGATCCCAAGCAGTGGGCATTCATCAAGACCTTCTCGCCCTATCAGAACGTGAAGGCCGGTACGACCTATCCGCCGGTGTTGTTCTACACCACCACCAGCGACGATCGCGTGGGCCCCGTGCAGGCGCGCAAGATGGCTGCGAAGATGCAAGGCATGGGCTACAAAAACGTGTGGTTCTACGAGAACACCGAAGGCGGTCATGGCGCCGGTGCGGACAACAAGCAGTCCGCACATATGCATGCGCTCGCATTTGAGTTCTTGTGGGATCAGTTGAAGTAACACCGCAGTTAGCAGCTTGACTCCCTCCCCTGCTTGGCAGGGGAGGGTTGGGGTGGGTCGCACGCGCTTGCAGTACCACGTCAATTCATCGCGAGCTTGCTTCACCCCCAACTACACGCAGGGCTGGGGGCTGTCGGAGACGTAAACCATGCCGCGCGCACAACGGCTAAAATCGCCTGCATGAAATCGCACCTCCCCATACGCCCTGAACTTCGCGAGTGGATCCTCTCCACCACGCGCGCCGGCCATAGCGTCGAAGCCGTGCTCAAGCTTATGCAGGAAACGGGCTACGATCCGCGCCAAAGCCGCAGCATCGTCGCCACGGTGCTGAACATGCCGATCTCCGCACTCGATCCCAACACGCTGCCAACGAAAACGCCGGGTCGCCGCACGCGACATCCCGAGCCGCCGCAGATGGAGATCGACGGACACACCGTCCATATCGGCCTGAGCATGGAATCGCCCGCATTGCGCGTGCTCAACGATTTTCTGTCGGCGGATGAGTGCATCGCGCTGATCGAGCAGGCAACACCACGCCTGCAACGCGCCAAGACCGTCGACAGCTCAGGCAAGCAGCAGATCGACGCGCGCCGCACCAGCGAGGGCATGTTTTTCACGACCGGTGAAACGCCGCTGATCAAGCGCATCGAACAGCGCATCGCATCGATGCTGAGCATTCCCGTCGACCACGGCGAAGGCTTGCAGGTACTGCATTACCTGCCCGGTCAACAATATGAGCCGCATTACGACTGGTTCAATCCGGAGCAACCGGGTTTTGCGGCGATCACCGCCCAAGGGGGCCAGCGCATCGCCAGCCTGGTGATGTATCTCAATACCCCCGATGCCGGCGGCGGCACTGCTTTTCCGGAAGTCGGCGTCACCGTCACCGCACGCCGCGGCGCGGCCGTCTATTTTGCGTATGACACGGGCGACGAGGCATCGTTGCATGCCGGACTGCCGGTGCAAAAAGGCGAGAAGTGGATCGCCACCAAGTGGCTGCGTGAGCGTCCGTTTCAAAAGAATTCGCGCTGAATAGCGCGGTTTTCTGCCCTCACCCTTCGCGCCTGGCGACCACCATACGGCCGCCAAGCGCCGCGCGCGCGCTCAGCGCCGTCACGACGCCAATGATCAGATGCACCACGATGCTGCCGACCATCCAGCTCGGCACGAATGGCGCTTTGGGTGCGGCCGAAAGCGGCACCACCATCAGGTTCATCACTGCATAGAGCATCACGCCATACAAGGCTCCATACAGCCAAGGCCGCTCGATCAGCGCCAAGACGCGCCTGCTCGCCAGGTAATACACGCCCACCATGGCCGCCATGATGGCGTAATGGAGCAAGCCGCCCAGCAATACCGTGCTGCTGCCTCCCGCGAAAGCGCGCTTGCCCAGGAGGCCCGCGGCGATGTTCTGCGCCACCCGTGCAGGCGCAACGCCGTACAGGCCGTGCCAGTAGGTACAGGCGAAAATCAGGTCCGCCGTGGCAAGCGCCAAAACGACGATCGTCATCAGCAGTGCACCTCGCCGGGCGCCCGCCGTTCTGCCTTCGACAGCTATCGACATGGACAGTACTCAGTCAGGTAATTCATCGGGAAAAAACCCGCGGAGCGGTCCTGGAAGCACGCCCCGCGGGTGTGAGAAGCGAGGGAGACGCCATCGCTGCCGGAGGGGCCAGCCACCCTGGGGAGAGGTCAGCACGATGCTGATACTGGATAGCCCCGCGACAGGTTCAGACTAGGCAGACCCGCCCATTCCCTCCATAGCCAATTGCCCGTATTTTCTTAGAGCCATTGGGAGGGCGCGGTGTGTATCTCGAACTCGACGGCCATGGGCCGCTGTATGAGCAACTGACACGTGCATTGAAAGTGTCGATCCTCGACGGTCGCATCGTGGCCGGCACGCAATTGCCGCCCACGCGCGAACTGGCGCAGGAACTCGAACTGTCACGCACCACCGTGCTCGCCGCGTATGAACAGTTGCGCGCGGAAGGATTTATCGACGGCCGGGTGGGATCGGGCAGCTTTGTCAGCCACCTGCAAACCAGGCCGGCGCCTCCGCACGGGCGCATGGCCATCGCCCCGCCTTCCCGCTATGCCCAACGCGCGCGCGCGGTGCGCAACTGGGACATTCCGCGCATGCACCGCGGCCTGCGCTACAACCTTCAGTACGGCTATCCGGTGATCAATCCGGCGCTCAACAATGCCTGGGGCCGCGAATTGGTGCGCGCCGCCGCCTATACCCGCCTCAACGTCAACGAAGTGGCCGGTGTCGGCGCACTGCGTCAGCAAACCTGCGATTACCTGGCGCGCCGCCGCGGCGTGCAGGTGCAACCGGATGACATCCTGATCGTTACCGGCACCCAGCAGGCCATCAACCTCACCGCGCGCGTGCTGGTGAACGAAGGCGATAGCGTGGTGCTTGAAGAACCGCATTATTTCCTCGCCCATCAGGCCTTGGCGGCGCATGGTGCCGAGCTGGTCGCGGTACGCACGGATGAGCAGGGTCTGGTGTGCGACGAACTTCCCGCGCAATCGCCGCGCCTGGTGTATGTCACACCGTCACACCACTTCCCGACCGGCGCCGTGCTTTCCATGCAGCGCCGGGTTGAACTGTTGCATTACGCCCAACAGCATCAGTGCTGGATTCTGGAAGACGATTACGATGGCGAGTTCCGCTATGACGCGCACCCGCTGGCGGCGATGCGCTCGCTCGATGAACAGGATCGCGTCATCTATGTCGGCACGTTTTCGAAGGTGTTGTTCGGCGGCTTGCGGCTGGCGTATATCGTGATGCCTGCCGCGCTGCGCACGGATTTTCTCAACGCCAAATACCTGAGCGACATGGCCTGTCCGGTGATCGAGCAAGCGGCCCTCGCGCACTTCATGGAAGACGGCGGTTTCGAGCGGCATCTGCGTTTGGCGCGCAAGGAACTGAAGGCACGTCGCGACGTGCTGGTCGCGGGGCTGAAGGAACACGCAGGCGATCGCGTCGACATCACCGACACCCCGGCCGGCATGCATCTGGTGGCATGGCTGCGCGGTTACGATGCCCCGCGCTGCGAGGCGCTGATTGCCTATGCGCATGAACACGGCCTGGGCCTTTATCCGATGGCGCCGCTGTATCGGCATGCGCCCGAGCGCCAGGGGCTGCTATTGGGTTATTGCGCGCTGTCCGTCACGGAATTGCGCGAAGCCATGCAGCTTTTCGGGCAGTGCCTGGACCACATGGAGCGCGCCTGATCGCCTCCTTCTGGCCGGCCAAAGGGCCTGCTTGGTGCACCGCGGCAAGCTTTGCCTTATGCTGAGCGGCTTTCCCTGCTTTGGCAAAGATGTGAGGAGTGCCCCATGGGCCTGGATATGGTTAGGGCCGGCCGCGACGTGCCGAATGAAATCAACGTCGTCATCGAGATTCCCAAGGATGCCGAACCGGTCAAATACGAGGTAGACAAGGAAACCGGCGCGATTTTCGTAGACCGAATCCTTTCCACCCCCATGCGCTACCCCTGCAACTATGGCTACGTGCCAGGCACCCTGGGCGGTGACGGCGACCCGCTCGACGCGCTGGTGATCCTGCCGCTGCCGCTGGTGCCGGGCTCGGTGATCCGCTGCCATCCGGTCGGCATGCTGAAAATGACCGACGAAGCCGGCGCGGACGAGAAGCTGGTGGTGATCCCGTCGAAAAAGATCTTCCCCGGCTATGCCCATATCGAGGACATCAAGGGCGTGTCGGACCACTGGCTGGAACGCATCGGCCACTTCTTCGAGCACTACAAAGACCTGGAGAAGGGCAAGTGGGTGAAGTTGGATGGCTGGGTCGGCGCGGAAGCAGCCAAGGCGGAAATCATCGCCGGCGTGGAGCGCTGCAAGCTCAAGGCCTGATGTTGTCCGATCGATAAAAAAACGCGTCGCGGCCCCCCCGCGGCGCGTTTTTTTTGTGCACGCCGGACGCCCTGCTTCACGCGGCCTTATCCCCGTCATGCGTATGGGAACGGACAATTCGCCCAGCGCACTGGCAGGCGTTGTCAGCGCATGATCCTTCGCACCGGGAGATCCACCCCATGAAAGCTGTTGCCCTTACCCGCTACCTGCCCATCGACGACTCCCAGTCGCTGGTGGATGTGGACCTGCCCAAGCCCGATATCGGCGCGCACGATCTGCTGGTGAGCGTGGAGGCGGTATCGGTGAACCCGGTCGATACCAAGCTGCGCGCGCCCAAGCCGCAGGTCGAGGCACAACCGCGTGTACTGGGTTTCGATGCCGCCGGCATGGTGGAAGCGGCCGGCGCCGAAGTGATGGGATTCAGGCCAGGCGATGCGGTGTATTACGCCGGGGATGTCACCCGCGCCGGCAGCAATGCGCAGTATCAGGCGGTCGACGCGCGGCTGGTGGCGCATCGCCCGCGCAGGCTCGATGCAGCCGGCGCGGCGGCGTTACCCCTGGTGACGATTACCGCGTGGGAACTACTGTTCCAGCGCATGCCCTACAACCCGGAACACGGTGGTAGCGGCAAGTCGCTGCTGATCATCGCCGGCGCTGGCGGCGTGGGCTCGATGGCCATCCAGCTGGCGCGCCGCGCGGGTTTCACCGTGATCGCCACGGCATCGCGAACCGAAACGCAGGCATGGTGTCGCGCGATGGGTGCGCAGCATGTGATCGATCATCGTCAACCGCTCACCGAACCATTGAAGGCGCTCGGCTTCAAGGAGATCGACGCGGCACTTTGTCTCGTCGATGCCGCGCCTTACTGGACCGAGCTGGGTGAGCTGCTTGCAGCGCAAGCTCACCTGGGCCTGATCGTCGAGCCGACGTCACCGTTGAATATTGGTGACCCGTACAAGGCCAAGTGCATCGGCATCCATTGGGAAATGATGTTCGCGCGGTCGCGCTTCAAAACATCCGACATGGGCGAGCAAGGCCGTATTCTCGCGCGTGTGGCATCACTCATCGACGAAGGCGAACTGCGCGGCATACAGCGTGAAACGCTGAGCCCGATCAACGCCCAGAACGTGCGCGAGGCGCATCGGCGATTGGAATCGGGAAGCACGATCGGCAAGCTCGTTGTCGCCGGTTGGTAGCGCCTGCATGCCGTCATTCCTGCGAAAGCGGGAATGACGGCATGCAGTTAGATATCAATGATGCGTCCTCGGCTTGGCCGGCTCACCCTTCTTGCCGAGCTCTTCGAGCAGGGTCGACAAATCTTCGGCGTGCTCCTCTTCCTTGGCGAGGATTTCCTCCACCACCCGCCGTGAGGTTGGATCATCGTGACCAAGGTAATGCACGATGTCGCGGTAGCTGTCGATCGCGATGCGTTCGGCGACCAGGTCTTCCTTGATCATGTCGACCAGATCGCCGCCTTCCACGTAATCGGAATGGCTACGCGTCAACAGGCCATCCGGATTGAAATTCGGCGCGCCGTCCAGTTGCGTGATGCGCCGCGCAAGCATGTCGGCATGCTGCTCTTCCTCACGCGCATGCTCCAGGAATTCGGCTGCCACGCCTTTGGCGTGAATACCGGAGGCCATGTAGTAATGCCGCTTATAGCGCAACGTACACACAATTTCGGTGGCCAGCGCTTCATTGAGCAACTTGATGACGGTGTCGCGGTCGGCCTTGTAGCCTTCGGTCACCGCACCTTTTTCGATATGTTCACGCGCGCGCTTGCGGATGGTCTGGATATCCATGAGAAAAGGCTTTGTCGCCATGATTCTCTCCTGCGTATGGCTGATCGGTGCTGTCTATCCATCCTGTCTTCACCACCGCGAAGCACGGGTGAAAATAAAGTCGCGAAGGCGTCCCACATTCAGGCGCGCGAGGTACATGGGAAACACGCTTTGTCCGAGTGAGTCCGGCACAGTGGCGCTCCCTCTTTGAAGAACGCCTGAGCGCCGATGCAAAACATTGCCAATCTGCCACCCTCTTTGGTCCCCCATGCATCGACCTCCAACAACGCGAACGCCGAAGCGGTGTCATCCGAAAACGCGTCCAGTGCCGGCCCCCTCGTGAGCCCTCAGCGCAACCCATTCAATGGTGCAGCTAACGGCCTCGCGGAACATACACGCAGCGCGGGCACTCTCTCGCCAACGCCGCACGCATCGGCTCCCAGCACATCGCCCCGGGCACAAGCCGCAAACACTGAGGCATCGAGCGCGGCGCTCCCTTTCGCCAACGCCCCTTCCGCGAGCCGCGACGTTACACGTGATCCCCTATCGCAATACTTACAGGAGCTACAGCCCCCGCCTGCGCCGCCAACGCCTCAAGCCACTACCTCCGATTGGCTGCATCGAGAGTTAAAAGCCAAGTACGGCCTGGACGTCGATCCGGACCACACGTATTTGGTCAACCTCAAGTACAACACCGGTGGCAATCCCAATGCGGGCCCCTACCCCGGAGAGGTCGAGCGAAAGGAATCATTGACCGATGCGACCATGCACAACACCCAGGATCCCCCTACCGTAGCGCTCATTGATAGCGTGGTTCCGTATCGGTCCGGCGGCCCCGACATCCAGGTCACGTCAAACCTGCCGATCAAGCCACCCGGTATTTTCTCCTTTCACCGGCATGATGAGCAGTCCGACTACACCTACACCTACGAGGGCATCTATAAAGGCGGCGACGACTCCCGCTACAGCCCTACAACCCAGCTGCCTATCGACCCAAACGATTTTCATGCCATGGTCTGGCAGGTGGACCCTATCAAAATTGTCGATTCCCAGCTGGATACGTTCTGGAGCGACAACGAAAAGAACTATTCACAGCAGGCACGCCTGTCTTTCACAGGCGTTGCCTACACTTGCATCCCGCGGACAACGGCGACGACGCATCAGCCGGGCGACCTCCAGCCCGCCGACCTTCAATTGGCCGCGCGCATGGTGCAACAACCCCCAAGCACGGAGATCGCAACCGGCCGGCTGAGTATCGGCGGCTATGTGTCCACCGATGTGATGTATGCGCAGGATAAAAACGGGCGCATCTTGCTTTATACGCCTGGCGGCCAACCGTCCTTGCAAGGTTTCGATTCGGTCGCTGAACTGCGCAGCGGGCTGGCCAATGCCATGAAAGATTCCGCCAGGTGCGATGCACTGCAGAGGCACTTCAAGGCCTACGACCAGCAGGATGGAACCGATAACGTCTTTGGCAAAGCGGGTGTACGTGGCATCTTGAACGGTCTTGCGGCTTATCCGGACGTGTATGCGCCTCCCACCCTGTTTTGGCACAAAGGACAATGGAATCCCGACAGCTACGTAGCGCTTGCGCCCCAGGAAGGCGATCCCTTCGAACATCTGACCCAGGACGTGAAGGCACGCAGTTACGCCGATGCGCAAACACTGGTGACATCCGATAGAGATGTCACCGAGCGCACGGCGCTCAAGTGGGCGAACATTGTCTGCACTGTGTTGGGAGGGGCGTTGGCGCCACTGTCGGTGATGAGGGTGGGGGTGAGTTTGCTGCAAAAAGCCGTCACTGCCGGCGATCTCGCAAGCGCGAGCGCAAGCCTCGGCGTCGGCGTCGACCAAACGAATCGGAACAAACCCGAAGGCACCGCCTCGATCGTCAACGGGCTGATGCCGCTGGTTTTGCTGGGTGCTTTAAAGGGCGGCGAGTCGGGGGGAAGAAAATTCGCACAGGGCGATGTCGATAGCCCACTCAATCTGCAGCCATCCGTCAATCCATCGAATCCGCCCAGCAGCAAGCCCTTCTTCAACACCCCAGCAAGAACCAATGGCCGTATCGGCTATGTCATGGGACCACAGCGCGCACCCAAATGGGCGTCGAGCAAAAGCGTCAACGATCGGATCGGACGCGAATTCATTTTGCCGGAACATATGGACGCATTGGCGCATGCATCGAAGAAAGGACATTTTGCGGTCAGCTTCCGGAAGGCGGGGGCGTTGACCCTGGAAAAGCTCGCAAAAGGAGCCGCCGCCAAAGGGCACGACATATTGGAAAAAACCATTAAGGAAAGCTCAATCAGCGCTTACTATCCCAAAGACTATGCAACGATCATGCAGAAGCTCAAAGCCGCGGGCATCGACGGCTATGTCGGCCACTGGGAAGAAGGCAAGGGACTGGTTGGAATCTATCTCAGAGGCCGCCATGGGTTGCGCAATGTCGAAGAAGTTACCGAACATGGCGCTACGCACTACATTTACCCCATTGATCTGGACCATCTTACTGAGTCGTTAGCGCCGCTCAAATCGCTCCCGGAATGGGAGCGCATACCTTTCACGGGCGACTACGATATGCATGACATGATTACGTTCCGGGGAGCGGGAAAACCTCGGACCGTTCTTACCGCATCCAAGGAAGAATCAAGCATCATCAACCGTCTGAATGAAGCCATTTCCAAGGTCGACAAAAACCGACCGCACACGGCATTTGCCGCTGGAAATACATTGCAGACGACGCATGACAGCGTTATTCGCCACGGACCCCAAGTCAACTATCCGAATTTCAGGATGATTGAAGAGAAGGAATTTTTCAAAAAAAAGGGATTGATTCTTGCCGTCGCGGAATCCGGCGAATTTCCGATTGCCATGGTCAATAAAGGACATTGGAGCATTATAAAAAACATCGATGAATTGCACGGCTTCTATAAAAAAGCTGGAGCGACGCTGAAAGAAACATGGAAAGACAACGGAGCAGTAAAATACAACCGACATGGTTATATCCGTACAAATAGCCAAGGTGTACTTGGGAAAAGGGCGACGCCGGAAATTCCACGAAACGACAGCAGCAGTAGTGCCAGTAGCCATGGCGGCAACGACACATCTGATTAGCCTGTGTTCGCCCCGCTCGCCTTTTACGCGCCCATTTTCGCGCGTGGAAACCCCTATCGCGACTCAAGCCTCACGGCTTCAAGGTTTTGCGATAGACCTCCGGGGCATTCGGTCGCTATGCGGACAACGCGTCCCGGCATCGGGCCCGGTGATCAGGGCAACGTGTATTCAAACACGTAAGAGTGCTTGCCTTGCTCGATCTGGATATCAAACGAACCGCGCAGACCACTCAACGCCTCCGTGCCCGAATCGGGCACCACCGTTACCGACAATGTCGGCACGCCACGGTCCATCAGCCCTTGGTGCTGCAGCACGAAGCTGCCGCGCTTGCCATGCAGCACACCCGTCACACGCTCGATGGCGACATATCCGGCCGACCCTTGTACCTGCCCCATGGCCGAAAGCATTTCGCCAAGACTGCTACCTTCCAGATCACCTTGGAACTGCTTATCGATGGTCAGGCGGCCAAGGTTCGCCGGCTCGATACCCGGGGCGGGAGGTTGCGGTGAAAGCTTCACGTCGAACGATCCGGTGGCGCGCATGGCTTGCTCCGTCAAGGTTGGCAAGCCCCTACGATAGCGCGGGGCAGCGACGGCTTGCACGCCAGCCCCTTTTAGGCGAGCGTTCGCCCCATGGCGTGCGTGCCAAGCTGCCGCTCGCCCTTTGGGGGGAGCGTGTCAATGGCGCCAGGCTTTTGCAGGCAAAGCGTGATCGAGGTCGCCCTGCACCTTGCTCGCCTCATTCAAGACGTCTCCCAATGTGCAGGCGAAATTTTTCAGCCAGTCGACCAAGGTGCCGCGGACGGCTGCCATTCCCGGTTCTTTTGGCATGTAATGCGCCATGCCTGCACAAAGCATCAGCAAGTCATCGCGCAGATCGCATAAATGCCGATAGCCTTCGGCTCCGAGCTGATAGCGGACGTCTACATAGGCGGATCCATGGTTATCGGATTCGTCCATATCCTGCATCTCCTTGCCAGCACGCCATTGATTTTACGTGTTGAAGGTAGTCATAAAACGAGTAAAAAGCTGTATTTAGCGTAGACGTAATCCGGCTTGTACCGTCATCGCCCACCTAGCGAGAGGGGCCATGAAACGGAAGTCCATCTATTCGCCCGAGCATCAGGAGCTGGTGACACTGCTGTTCGATCTACGCCGACAGGCCGATTTGACGCAAGCCGAAGCGGCCGAAGCCCTAGGCAGGCCCCAAACGTATGTGTCGGCGGTCGAGGTCGGACGGCGAGGCATCGATGTCTTACAGGTCAGGGAATTCTGCGCTGTTTACGACATCAGCTTCCCTGAATTTGCCAAACACTACGAACAACGACTGAAGGGCGCCGTGAGCCGGAGCCGCCCGCCACGCCTGTCCTCGCGCAAACAAAAGGCCGCCAAGCCCGCCAGCAAAGGCCGGCCCCCAGGCAAGCCATCCGCTCGTTAAGCCGCGACCGACCGCTTCGCGGCAAACACAAAGCCCGCCCCCTCCCGCGCTCAACGCGTCGATGGACGGCGCCAACGCATTCACCGGCAAGCTCGCAAATGCGCTGGAGTCCAGCGGCAACATCCCGTTGGGTGCGCTGCGCATGCGCCCAACCTCGGGCACTTCCGCCTCACGCTGCGCGATCACGACGCACAAGCGGCAGCCGCAACCCTCACCGGCGTGAGGGAACACGTCTGGCTCGCATAGACCGCACTGCCGGCGTCGCGTTAAAGCCACGCGGTGATTGCACCATCAGCGATGCGCAGGCTTACCCGCCTCGTACGCGGATGAGCGCAACGGTCACGCCTTGTGATAGACCTCCGCACCCTGCGCCCGGAATTCGGCAGCCTTCTCAGCCATGCCTTCCTTCAGCGCGGCGCCTTCATCCACGCCGTGCTCGGCCGCGTAGTCACGCACGTCCTGGGTAATTTTCATCGAACAGAATTTCGGGCCGCACATGGAGCAGAAGTGCGCGGATTTGTGCGCGTCTTTGGGCAAGGTTTCATCGTGGAATTCACGTGCTTTGTCCGGATCGAGCCCGAGATTGAACTGGTCGTCCCAGCGAAATTCGAAGCGCGCCTTGCTGAGTGCGTTGTCACGCACCTGTGCCCCAGGATGGCCCTTGGCCAGATCGGCAGCGTGCGCGGCGATCTTGTAGGCGATGATGCCGTCGCGCACGTCCTGTTTGTTCGGCAAACCCAGGTGTTCCTTTGGCGTGACGTAACAGAGCATGGCAGTGCCGAACCAGCCGATCATCGCCGCGCCGATGGCGCTGGTGATGTGGTCGTAACCCGGGGCGATATCGGTGGTAAGCGGCCCCAGCGTATAGAACGGCGCTTCGTGGCACTTCTCCAGCTGACGCTCCATGTTTTCCTTGATCAACTGCATCGGCACGTGGCCGGGGCCTTCGATCATCACCTGCACGTCATGCTTCCACGCAATCTGGGTGAGTTCGCCGAGCGTATCGAGTTCACCGAATTGCGCCGCATCGTTCGCATCGGCCACACAACCCGGACGCAGCCCATCACCCAGGCTGAAGGAGACGTCGTACGCCTTCATGATGTCGCAGATTTCCTCAAAGTGCGTGTAGAGGAAATTCTCCCGGTGATGCGCCAGGCACCACTTGGCCATGATCGAACCGCCGCGCGATACGATGCCGGTGACACGCCGGGCGGTAAGCGGCACGAAGCGCAGCAGCACGCCGGCATGGATGGTGAAGTAATCCACGCCCTGCTCGGCCTGTTCGATCAGCGTGTCGCGGAACAATTCCCAGGTGAGTTCCTCGGCCACGCCACCGACTTTTTCCAGCGCCTGATAGATCGGCACCGTTCCAATCGGCACCGGCGAATTGCGGATGATCCATTCGCGCGTTTCATGGATGTTCTTGCCGGTGGACAGATCCATCACCGTGTCGCCACCCCAGCGAATCGACCACACCAACTTTTCCACTTCCTCGGCGATGCCCGAACTCACGGCGGAATTGCCGATGTTCGCGTTGATCTTGGTGAGGAAGTTGCGGCCGATGATCATCGGCTCGCTTTCGGGATGATTGATGTTGGCAGGAATGATGGCGCGACCACGCGCCACTTCATCGCGCACGAATTCGGGCGTGATCAGCTTGGGCAACGATGCGCCGAACGATTCGCCCGCATGCTGATTGCGCAGCGCGCTTTCTTTCAGCACTTCAATGCGCTGGTTCTCGCGGATGGCGATGTATTCCATCTCCGGCGTGATGAACCCGCGACGCGCATAGTGCATCTGCGTGACATTCGCACCGGCTTTGGCGCGCAGCGGTTTACGAAGGTGCGTGAATCGCACCGCATCGAGCTGCGTATCGACCGCGCGCTCGCGCCCGAATTTGGAGGTCAGGCCCGACAGTTCTTCCACATCGCCGCGCTCGGCAATCCAGGTGGCGCGCAGCGCAGGCAACCCGGCGGCGAGATCGGCGCTGTAATCCGGATCGGTGTAGGGGCCGGAGGTGTCATAGACGGTGATGGGCGGGTTGGTTTCGCCACCGAACAACGTCGGCGTTTGCGCTTGCGAGATTTCCCGCATCGGCACTTTCAGGTCAGGACGGCTGCCCTGCACATGGATCTTGCGCGAGCCCGGAATCGGGCGCGTCACGGCTTCGGAGAGTTCTTGCGCGGCGCGCACGAGATCGGAGGGCAAGGCGTTCATCAGCGTTCGTCCTTCTGGAGCCGCACCGGAGTGCAGCGGGTGTGCGGGTATCCGCAGGGATCGAAGCGATGGCGCCAACGCGCGGCGTTAGCCGTGCGGCGAAGCTCCCTACACCGGTGCTAACCGGATCAGGTTCGAAGGGACTCTCTCAGCCGACAGGTGGTCGGCACCCCCGCTTCCTTACAACAACCCCGCTATTTGACCACGAAGCGGGGTGATAAACGAGTGAGCTGGCTCAGGTCTTGGCCGGCCCTGCACAGCAGGCCCTGACGTCAGCGCCGGGGGGCGTAGGCGCGCAGGAACATGGCCACACCCGCGTGGGCGTTCTCTTCCACTTCCTTGGCGTAGGTTTGCGCGCAATCGGCGCAGCCGAACATGCGGCGCATCATCATGTCGCCCTTGATCAGCGCCATGAACTGGATGCCTGCGCGCGGCACGTCGGCGATGTCGAGCTTGCCGGTATCCACAGCCTTCTGCAGCAGGCGTTCCATCAGGGCGCGCGTGCGCATGGGGCCTTCTTCCCACATCAGCTTGCCGAAACGCGGGTTGCCCTGGCGGCAGTCGCTGAGAATGGCGCGGAACGTGCCGACGTTCTCCGCATCGCAATCTAAGTGCGCGTGAATGAGCGCAATGCGATGGAGGATGTCACCGATATCGGCGGAGGGGTCGAACTGGTACGTTTCTTCGGGCAAAAGGTCCTGGATACGCGAACGGATGACCTCGCGGAACAGGTTGTCCTTGTCGCCGAAGTGGCTATAGACAGTCAGCTTGGATACGCCCGCCTCCGCGGCAATCGCGTCCATGCTGGTGCCGGCAAAGGCGTTGCGTATGAACAGAGCCTTGGCGGCGTCGAGAATGGCCGCGCGCTTTTCCATGTCCTTGGGGCGCCCTGGCCCGTGCGGCTTGGTCAGCGGGATCGAGTTCATGGATGCACCTTCACAAATCAAAAAACCCAATTTATTATACGGGTCGGTTTACTTATTTTCTGAATGATACCGAATATTTCGGCCCATGTGCGCAACTATCCCCGAAATGGCGCTCAGCGCGCCCTACCGCAAGGCCCAACGCCTGCTGTCGGCGTGGCTGGAGGGCGGCCGGACAGCGCGCAGACAGGTATTCACCATTCGTGCCGTGCTGCCGGCGCTGGACGCGGCGGACAAGCACCGCCTCAGCCGCTGGCTGGCGTGGCTGTGCGTGGCGGCCGGTGCGCGCGGCGAATGGTTGCTCAGGCGCATCGAACGGTTGGATCCGGCCTTCGGCGCGAGCACCGCGGCGGCGCTTTTACAGCTGCCGATCGAGGTGGGTTTGAGCATCGTTCGTGACCATCGGAAAAGCGCGTAAGTGTCCGCGGACACAGGACATTGCATGACTTACGTCAGGTCATCGCGATGACTTCCGGCACTTCGTGCAAACCGGGTGTGCCCGCAACCTAACCATTGTCGAAACAGGGTCTAAACGCTTATCCTTTTTGACCTTTTTCGATCCACACAGGCTTGTTTTTCCATGGCGATGAACTTCGATCAGGCGCGTCAAAACATGGTTGAGAACCAGGTGCGCCCCTGGGAGGTGCTCGACGGTCGCGTGCTCGAGGTATTGCGCCACGTGCATCGCGAAGAATTTGTCGCACCGGCCCATCGCCAGCTGGCGTTCGGCGATCTATGCCTGCCGCTCGGCCACGGCGAAGTGATGATGAAGCCGGTGGTGGAAGGCCGCATGCTGCAGGCACTGGGCCTGAAACCCGACGACAGCGTGCTGGAAATCGGCACCGGCTCGGGCTTCCTCACCGCTTGCCTGGCCAACCTCGCCGCGCAGGTGACCAGCGTGGACATCCATGCGGACTTCACCGCCGCCGCCGGCCAACGCCTGAAAGCCGCCGGCATTGCCAACGTGCAGTTGCTAACCGGCGAAGCCGTGGATGGCTGGCAGCCACAAGGCACGTTCGACGCCGTGGTTGTCACAGGCGCCGTCTACCGTACCCCCGACCGTTTCCTTGGCTGGCTCAAGCCTGGCGGCCGGCTGCTTGTCATTCGTGGCGAGTCGCCGGCACAACAGGTGGTGCTGCTTACGCACGAAGGCAACGGCCGCTATCGCGAAGAAAACCTGTTCGAGACGGATCTTCCCTATCTCACGCATGCGGAACCTCCGCGCCGTTTCGTTTTTTGATCCCCGCCACCCGACCCCGACCCCTACGAGGCGAACCATGCGCTTGAAGCTTCTGACCCTTGCCCTGACCCTGGCTGCAGTGTCCCTGCCCAGCCACGGCGAGGATTTGCTGGATGCATACCGTCAGGCGCGTGCAAACGACCCTGTATTGGCCCAGGCCGACGCCACCCGTCTGGCGGTGCACGAAGGTATTCCGCAGGCGCGCGCGCTGCTGCTGCCGACTATTACCGGCAACATGAGCCTGCAGCAGGAAAGCGGCAGTTCCAGTTCGAGCCAGGAATTCTCCTCGGGCCAGAACCCTGGCCACATCCGCTCGCGCTCGGTCGGCATCGAACTGGACCAGACGATCCTCAACCTGGGCGACATTGCGAACCTGCAGGCCGCGCATTCGACCGCCGACGCCCAGGAGCAAACCTACGAAGCGGCCGCGCAGGACCTGTTCGTCCGCGTCGCCACCGCCTACTTCACCATCCTCAACGATGAGGAGCAGGTCAAGTACGCCAAGGCGAACGAAGAAGCCTTCCGCGTCACCTACGATCAGGCCGAACAGCAATACAAGGTGGGCATCGCCGCGGTCACCAACGTGTACCAGGCCAAGTCGTTTTACGAGGCGGCCAAGGCCACGACCATCAGTACGGAAAATACGCTGTCGAACGATCGCCAGGCCTTGACCGTGATCACCGGCAAGCCGGTCGGAGATCTGAAGAAGCTTCGCGACGATCTGCCGATGGATCCGCCCGCACCGGCCAATCCGGACGACTGGGTCAACAGCTCGCTGAAGAACAATCCGAACATCCTGTCGTCGCAGTATTCGGTCAATGCGGCCGAACACGACATCAACGCCGCGCGCGCCGGTCACCTGCCCACCATCACCGCCAGCATCAGCCGCGCCAAGAGCACGGCATGGCTGGAAAACGGCAGCTACAACGTCGCCGGCAATGGCCGTTACGGCAACACCATCGGCATCACCCTGTCGGTACCGATCTTCGAGGGTGGCGCCACACAGTCGAAGGTTCGCCAGTCCATCGACCAGCGCGACGAAGCCCAGGATTCGCTGGAATCCACGCGCCGCCAGACGGTGCAGAACACCATCAACTACTACAACTCGGTGCTCGCCGGCATCAGCGAAGTGCAGTCGGGCAAGGCGGCGGTCGATTCCGCGCAAGAAGCGCTGGAAGCCACCAAGGCCGGTTTCCAGGTAGGCACGCAGATCATGTTGGACGTGCTGACTGCCATCAATACCCTCACCCAGAACGAGAGCACCTACGCTACGGCGCGCCATCAGCTGGTGCTCAATCGGCTGCTGCTCAAGCAGTCGGCCGGCACGATTACCTACAAGGATCTGGAATACATCAACTCGCTGCTGCAGTAAGCAGCGACGTGAAGCGTAAAAAAAGCCGGGCTATCCCGGCTTTTTTTATTCCTGCAGCATGCGGTCGATGAGGTGCATCACGCGCCCCACGGCACCACGTTCGCTATCGAACACTACCCGCGCCTGACGTCCCATCTGCTTGCAGCGCACTCCGTCCTGCAAGAGCTCGAGCACTTCGCCCCCCAGCGCTTCACTTTGCAGCACACGCTTCGCGCCACCGCCGCGGATCAATGTCAGCGTGATTTCCTCGAAGTTAAACGTGTGCGGCCCGACCAGCACAGGGCGAGCCAATGCTGCCGGTTCCAGCACGTTGTGACCGCCGATCGGCACCAGACTACCGCCCACGAAAGCGACATCCGACGCCGCAAAGAACGGCATGAGCTCGCCCATCGTGTCGATCAGAAAAACCTGGTGCGACTCTCCCGGCACGCGATCGGCGCTGCGCGTGGCCGTGGTGAAACCCAGGCTGCGCACCGAATGCTCCACCAGCCGGAAGCGCTCGGGATGGCGCGGCGCGATCAGCAGCAACGCATCAGGCAGCCGCTTGAGCACTTCCAGATGCGCCTCCAGTACCGCCAGTTCCTCACCCTCGTGCGTACTGGCGGCGATCCACACCGGCCGCAACCGTCCCCATTGCTCGCGAAACATCTCGCCGCCTTCCACCGCCCCATCCGGCACGGGCATATCGAATTTGAGGTTACCGCTGACGGTGACGAGCGCGGGATCGGCCCCCAGCAGCCGATAGCGCGCCGCGTCAGTGCGCGACTGCGCAGCGATATGTCGCACACAGCGCAAGGCCGAGCCGAGCAGTGCGCGCATTGGCGCATATCCGCGCAGGGAACGTCCGGACAGGCGCGCGTTGACGATCATCAGCGGAATGCCGCGCCGATAACAGCCGAAATACAGGTTCGGCCAGATCTCCGTCTCCACGATCAACGCTAGCCGTGGACGTATCTGCTTGAGGAAGCGATGCACGGAAAACGGCAGGTCGTAGGGCAGATACACATGAAACACGCTACCGCCGAACAGCTGTTGCACACGTGCCGAACCGGTTGGTGTCACGGTCGTCACCACCAGCGGCGCGTTGGGGTAGTCCTCGCGCAACGCTTTGATCAGGGGCTCGGCCGCGTTCACCTCGCCCACCGACACCGCATGCACCCAAATACTGCCGCGCAAATCCGGCGCCTTGAAGATGCCGAACCGCTCCGGCCAGCGCTGGTGGTAATTGCCGTAGCGCATCCCGCGCGTCAGCAGCCGCATCACGATCAGCGGCGTAGCGAGGTACATCAGGAGGGTATAGAGATAGCGCAACGGACGTTCCTGTCTTTGGACGCGGAAGTATACGGGCACGCGCAATAGTCCCTGGAAATCAGACGAATGCGAAATGCAGTCCCCTCCCCTGCGAGCAGGGGCTAGGGTGGGGTG
The DNA here is from genome assembly GCF_003363155.1 of Dyella monticola. GTDB lineage: Bacteria > Pseudomonadota > Gammaproteobacteria > Xanthomonadales > Rhodanobacteraceae > Dyella_B > Dyella_B monticola. Next base: position 37,988 of record NZ_QRBE01000009.1, read on the forward strand.
ACGCGAGCGAAGCTCGCGTAGCGATCGCCACGCATGGTTGAACCGCATCGCGAGAGTGCTTCACCCCACCCCAACCCTCCCCTACTACACGTAGGGGAGGGAGAAACGGCGCGCCGACGAGGAGAGGGAAAGCAGGCGTACCGCTACAATGCCCCGAATGCCCGGAACACCTTATCCCCCTTTCACCCGCTCCCTGCTCTCCCCACGCCTCTGGCCGGCGTGGATCGGCGTGGGCGTGATGAAGCTCATCGCCATGCTGCCCTTCCCGGTGTTGATGGCCATCGGCCGCGCACTGGGCTGGATCATCGAACGCGTCCCGTCACCGCGACGGCAAGTGGCCGCGACCAATGTGGCGCTGTGTTTCCCCGAGCTCGATGCACCGGCACAAGCCGCCTTGGTGGACGCGCATCTGCGCGACATCGGCTTGATGCTGATCGAATTCGCGCTGGGCTGGATGGGCTCCGATCGCGCCATCGGCAAGATTCCGGTCACCGTCGAGGGGCTGGAACATCTCGAAGCCGCGCATGCGCAAGGGCGTGGCGTGCTGCTGGTCGGCGGTCATTTCTCGCATCTGGAGCTGTGCGCGCGGCTGGTTTCGCAGCGCATCCGCATCGCCGGCATGTATCGGCGCATGGACAACTCCGTGTTCGAATGGATCGTGCTGCGCGCACGCTTAGGGTATGCGCGCGCCATGTTCGACAAGGACGACATCCGCGGCACCGTGAAATACCTGCGTAGCGGGGGCACGCTCTGGTACGCACCCGACCAGGACATGCGCAGCAAGGACAACGCCTTCGTGCCGTTTTTCGGCGTCATTGCGGCCACCATCACTGGCACGCATCATCTGGCGCGTCTGTCGCAGGCCGTGGTCGTGCCGTTCTTCCACCGGCGACTGCCCGGCAGCGGCGGCTACGTATTGCGCCTGGGTGCCCCGCTGGAGAATATGCCCAGCGCGGATGCCGAGGCCGATACGGCACGCGTCAACGGCTGCATCGAAGACATGGTGCGCGAGGCACCCGAGCAGTACCTGTGGGTGCATAAGCGCTTCAAGACCCGGCCTGAAGGGTCTGCGCCCATTTATTGATCACCCCGTAGTGATCACGACAGGAAGGCGTCAGCCGCGGCCGGTACATAGGGACGTTTGGCCTCCTTCGTTGCGCCTGTCCTTATGCGTTACTGCTGTCCAACCTTCCGGTCGTCTCGCCCGGCGCCGCGCGGCGCCGTAAAATTTTGCGCACGGCAAAAAAGAAGGAGCGCCGCATGACGGCAACGGACGGACAGCGGGCCCCCGCCTGCCCCATTTTCATGTACCACAACATCGCGCAGGCGCCGCGTGGCCTCAAGCGCTGGCGCAGCCTGTACGTGAGCCCGGGAGCGTTCGCACGGCAGATGTGGCTGCTCAAGCGCCTGGGCTATACGGGCCTTTCCATGTCCGATGCGATGCCCTACCTGCGCGGCGAACGGCAAGGGCGCATCGCGGTGATCACCCTGGACGACGGCTACGTGGACAACCTTCAGTCCGCCCTGCCGATCCTGCAGCGTTACGGCTTCACCGCCACCTGCTACGTGGTGAGCGGCAGCATCGGGCGCTACAACAACTGGGATGCGGAAAAACTCGGTATCGAAAAACCGCTGATGACAGCGGCGCAATTGCGCGCCTGGCATGCAGGTGGCATGGACATCGGGGCGCACACGCGCAGCCATCCGCACCTGAGCCAGTGCAGCTATACGCAGCTGCATGACGAGATCGCCGGGAGCAAGGCCGATCTGGAAGAAGTGCTGGGCGCACCGGTCACGCAGTTCTGCTACCCCTATGGCGACCTCGACGATCGCGTGGCCCAGATCACGCGCGCCGCGGGCTTCGCGGCGGCCACCACCACGCAACGCGGGCGTGCGGTCATCGGCACTGACCTGTGGCGCCTGCCGCGCGTGCAGGTAGCGCGGCATCACGCGCTGCCGCAGTTCGCCCTGCGCGCATTCACCCATTACGAGAACAAGCGCGCATGAAATTCCTTTTCGTCGGCACCAACCCGGAAAACACCGGTGCCGCCACGCACTTCGTGGCACTCGCCCAGGCCATGGTGGAGGCCGGTCACTCGGTGAGTGCCGTGGTGTATCCGGACGGCCTGATCGCCAACGCACTGGCGAAATCAGGCGTACGCCTTTATCGCGCCCAATTCCGCAACGTGTTCGACTTGCGCGGCTACTTCGCCACCTTCAAGGCAGCGCGTGATCTCAAACCCGACTGGCTGGTGGGCAATTTCGGCAAAGAATATTGGCCACTGATCCTGGTGAGCCGCTTGCTCGGCGTGCCGGTCGCGCTGTTCCGGCATCGCACACCGCCGATGGGACGTGTATCGGGCTATCTCGTACCGCGTCTGGCACAGCGTTTCTTTGCCGTTTCCAATCATGCGCGACAGGCGTATCTGGAGCGCGGCGTGCCCCCGCAACACGTGCGCGTGTTGTACAACCCGGTGAACATGGCGCTATGCAAGCCCGACGCGCAACAGCGCGGCACGATCCTGCATCAGCTTGGCATCCCGCACGATGCCATCGTGCTGGGCTATTTCGGCCGCATCCATCACAGCAAGGGCATCTTCACCCTGCTTGAAGCACTCGACGGCGCCATGGCGCAGGAGCCACGCCTGCATGCCGTGTGGCTGGGACACGGCCCCGATGTGCAGCAACTGGGCGAGCGCATCGAAGCCGGCGCCTTCGCACACCGCCATCACACGCTGGGCTGGATTGACGATGTGCATCCGTACTACAGCGCGATTTCGATGCTGGCGTTTCCCTCGATCGCCACGGAGACCTTCGGCCGCGTGTCGGTGGAAGCGCAAGCCGCCGGCGCACCGGTATTGGGCAGCCATATCGGCGGCGTGCCGGAGACGCTTTCGGCCGATGTCACGGGCCTGCTGTTACCGCCGGGCGATGTTGCTGCATGGCGCGATGCCATCCTCAAACTGTGTGAAACGGATGTGCGCGAACCCATGAGCGTGGCGGCGCGCGATTTTGTCGACCGCCATTTCAGTACGCGCGTGATTGCCGATGACTTTGTGCGGATGCTGAAAGAGGAGTGAGCATGCTGACCGGCCATACAGCGCCATGGCTGTCATTTCCGCGAAAGCGGGAATGACGACAAAGAGGGTTTTCGGTTAGGAACGATTAACCCTGCGCGTTTCGTACAACTTGGCGTATTTCAAAAACACATAAAACGCGCCCAGCACGCTGGCGATAAAACCCGCCCAGCCACTGAGAAAATACCGCTTCAACACAAACTGCCGCAAAAAGAACAACGGCGGGTAGATCACCATGCGCAACCCTGCAAACCGCTGCCCCCGACGCAATTTATACGCGACCATACCGGTGCTGTAGCGGTTGATCTTCTCCACCCGCGTATCGATATCGCCATCGCCTTTGTTGACGAAATCCGCGCCCCATAAGGTTTTTACCGGGCCGCGTACTTCCACCGCGGCATGCACTTCCACGTCATTCATGCCGCCGCGCTTGCGGTTGAACAGGCGCAGATGCCCGTTGCGATGGCTCCAGCGATGCTGCACGGTCCAGAACATGCGTTCGCGGCGCGGAAGGCGAAATCCAGCGTGACTGGGGTCTTCCAGTGCACGCTCGATGATCGCGCGCGTACCAGGCGAGAGCATTTCGTCCGCATCCAGGTTCAGGACCCAATCGTTGCGCGCCAGATCGTAGGCGCGCTGCTTCTGCGGACCGTAATCATCGAATGGGTGCACCTCGACCTTCGCCCCATGCATGCGCGCGATCGCCACCGTGCTATCGGTCGATCCCGAATCGAGCACAACGATTTCATCGGCCCAGTCCACCTCGCGCAGACAGGCATCGAGCGTATCGGCATTGTTGTAGGTGATCACCACCACCGATAGCGGTTCACGCGCCATCGTTCAGCTCCTCGCTTGCTCCAAACAGCACTGCACACCATAGCCCCAGCAACCAGGCAAACAACAGCCCCCACCAGGCTGAATAGAAAGCCAGATGGGAATTGAACGGAAACACCATCACGCCCAGCGATACCGTCACCGGGAATGCGATGGAGCGTCCCACTGCACCTGTGCGCCGCCATGCCACGCAAGCGATAACGACGCCAAGCAGCCACAACAACGCACCGATCACGCCGGTTTCGGTCAACACTTCCAGCACGAGCTGATGCGCGTGACAGGCCCCTTCGCCTTCACCGCAATTCTCCGCAGTGAGAAAATGGTCGTTCGACGGCGCGTAGTGAGGATACGCATAGCGGAAGCCGCGCACACCGACGCCGGTGACAGGATGCGCCTGAATCATCGCCGCGCTGGTGTACCAGATGTCCAGGCGCCCGGTCGTCGCCTCGTTGATCGCTTGTTCGTTGCCACCCAGCGCCAGCAGCGTGCGTTGCATGCGCGCGTCAAAGCGCGTGGAAGTTTTCCAGGCGATGCCACCGGCGATCAGCAAGACCGCCGCCGCTGCCACACACACGGCAACAAAACGCTTTAGCGAACGCGCTTCGCGCCAGATGAATGCCAACATCACCAGCCCGAAGCAGATCCACGCGGAACGCGAGCCACTCAACAACACCGGCCCCAACACCAGCACGAATGCCGCCACCAACCCGCGCCAGCCCCAGCGCCAGCGCGCGGCCCATAACGCGAAAGGAGACAGCACGGCGAGCGTCGGACCCAACTTGGGATCGTCCGCCCCGAACAGGCCCGAAATGCGTTCCGGTTCGGCATGACCGCGCAGGCTCCAACCCGTAAGCATCTGCATCCACGCGTCCAGCACCCACCAAGCGATCACGATCGCGACAGCACGATAAAAACCCTGCACGCGTCGTTCGCCGCGCAAGGCATAGCAGGCATAAAGCCCCAGCGGCACGTAGCGCAGCAGCGCCAACACGGTGCCCCAGCTTTTGCCAGGCGCCACCGCTGCGAACGCAGACAGCAAGGCGGCGCCGATGTAGCACGCCAACAATGCCATCAGCAGCCGCCCGGACGGTTCATTCCATGGCGCTGCCGTGTGACGCCACCAAACCACGATGAGGCCGACCACACACAAGCACGTAGCTGCTTCGGCGCTGCGCCCGAACGGCAACAGGAAAACCAGCAGCCATAGCGGCAGCAGCGGTGAGCGCAGGAGGCTTTTCACAGAGGAGCGCATGCCGTGTTCGCGACGAGGGGTACCGGCATTGTAAGAGCCTGTTCACCCTCTCGGCGCAGTTCGCTACGCGGGATGGTGAACAGGTCTAAAGCGAATGTTGAGCGAAGCTCAGCCGCTGACTTCTTCGTAGAGCGCCAGCGCTGCGTGCTGCATGTCGATCAACCGATACCGCTGCAGCGGCGCAATGGGCGGTGCTACGCGCAACAATTCTGCGGCGCGTTCGACCAGGCGCTCTCGATCGCCCGGCGGCACGCGACCGGCCGGATAGAGCTCGGCCAATAGCTCGCCCACGCCCCCGTGCGCATAACCGAGCACCGGGCGGCACAGCGACAGTGCTTCCACCACGGTGCGACCGAACGCTTCGGGCTTGTTGGAAAGCTGCAGTACCAGCGCGGACATGGCGTAGATGTCGCGCACGTCATCGCGCGGCGGCGTCATCGCCACGCGGTCCTGAACACCACGGACTTTGATCAAGTCCTGTAGCTCGCGCACATAGGCTTCCCGGCCCGGCTCGATCACGCCCAGCAGCAACAATCGCGTGTCGATGCCGCGCTGCTTGAGTTCGGCCACCAGTTCGATGGCGTCGTGATGACCCTTAAGGCGCGTGCCACGACCCGGCAAGGTTAGCAGCGGGCCGCCGGCCAGGTTGGGAAATTCGGTGAAAAAAGCCTTCTGCCAGGCTTCGTCCGGGCGATGACCATAGGGAAAGGCGGCCGGATCGATGCCCCGCGGAACAATACGGATGCGCGCGGTATCGAGCTTGCGGTAGTGACTGATGAGGTAATCGCGCACCGTCTGGGAAACCACCACGATGCGCTCACCGCGCAGCATGATGGCGCTGTAGCGGCCCGGCGAGTTCAGCCCGTGCACGGTGGTAACGAAATGCGGCTTGGGCGACAGCCCCTTCAGCGCCCACCAGCCCATCCACGCCGGCAGCCGCGAGCGGACGTGCACGACATCGGGCTTCAATTCGCGAAGAATACGTCGCAGCCGGCCCAGGCGGCCCAAGGTGAACAGCGATTTACGGCCGATATCCAGCGCGATGTGTTCGCTGCCCTCGGCCTGGAGCCGCTCAACCATGCGCCCGCCAGCGGATATCACCACCGAACGGTGCCCGGCCTGCACCAGCGCTTGGCCCACTTCCAGCACTGAACGCTCCGCACCGCCCGCGCGCAGCGCAGGAATGAGCTGCACAACGGTCAGCGTTCTGGCCGGTGTGGCGGCAACGGACATGGTTCCCTCATTCGCGACTCTCATCCGTAAAACCCAAGCAGCAATCGTGCCGCAACGCACGAACCATGCGCTGGCTACAGGGGATGTTCAGTCGCGCAGCACGTAATGCGCGCCGCAGTAAGGACATACAGACTCTCCGCCATCTTCCACGATAGGCAGATAGACCTTCGGATGGGAGTTCCACAGCGCCATGCCAGGCATCGGACACGACAGCGGCAGGTCCGAACGCGTCACTTCGTAACGATTTTCGGCATTTGCCAGGATGGGCGTGACGGCGGCAGAAGAACCCGACATGGGATGATGCTCCGGGGGTAAGACATTGGGACCGCACATGGTAGCAGGCCGGCGCTGCCCTCGGCGGCCTCGATGCGGTCGTCCCAGCGAACGCCGGGATGCAGTGATTTTGCCACTTTCCCACAGCAAGGCCCTGAGGCCCCGGCTTTCGCCAGGGCGACAGGGCCTGCGCGGCTTATTGGCCCGCCTTCGGCACCGATCCTTCGGTGGTGATGCTCAGCTGGATCTCATCGCTCACCTTGGGCACATACGCACCCAGACCGAAATCCGAACGCTTGAGCATGCCGGTGGCGTTGAAGCCGATCGCCGGTTGCCCGGTCATGGGATGCGGCCCAACGTTGTTGAGCGTGGCATCGAGCACCACCTGCTTGGTCACGCCATGCACGGTCAGGTCGCCCGTCACCTTGTAGTGCTTGCCACCCACCGGCTGCACGCTGGTGCTCTTGAAGGTGATGGTGGGGTACTTGTCGGCGTTGAAGAAATCCGGCTGCTTCAGGTGATTGTCCAGCGCCGGCACATGCGTATCGAGCTTGCTCAACGGCATGGTCACGTCCACCGACGCCTTGCTCGGGTCCTTTTCGTCGAACACCAGCGTGCCGTCGGAAATGCCGATGTCGGCGGTCGGATGGGAGAAGCCGAAATGGCTCCAGCTGAACAGCACCATCGTGTGGCCTGGATCGAGCTTGTAGGTCACCGGCGCCGCTTGCACCGACATCGCCGCGCCGAGCATCCCGGCCAGCAACAGGTAGTGAAATTTACGCATGAAAAAGTCTCCTGCCTTTTATCGAAAAGAGATGGAAGAAATCGCTTACGCCTAGCACACAGGATCGCTCGTCAAGCATAGTCCCAACGGCAATCCTCTGAAAAACCTCACGCAATACGGCACGCCTCATCGAACGAAAGCCGCGGGCTGCGCGGGAACAGATCGCGACTGCTGTCGCCGTAGCCGATGTTGATCAAAAAGTTCGATTTCAGGGTGGAGCCTGCAAAAAACGCCTCATCCACACCCGCGTTGTCGAAACCGGACATCGGGCCGCAATCCAGGCCCAGCGCACGTGCGGCGATGATCACGTAGGCACCTTGCAGCGTTGCGTTGCGAAACGCGGTGGCGTCGATATGCGGCTGATTGCCGACGAACCAGCTCCGCGCATCGGCATGCGGAAACAGCTTGGGAAGGTGCTCGTAGAAGGCATGGTCGTTGGCCACGATCGCGGTCACCGGCGCGGCCATCGTCTTGGCGCGATTGCCTTCGGAAAGAAACGGCTTGAGCTTCTCCTTGGCCGCCGCGGATTTCACGAACACCAGCCGCATCGGCGAGGAATTGGCGCTGGTCGGGCCGAACTTCGCAAGATCGTACAAGGCGTGCAGTTGCTCATCGGTCACTTCCTTGGGGAGGAAGGCGTTGTAGGTACGGGCGGTTCGGAACAGCTGATCCAAGGCAGCCTCGGCAAGCTTCTCGCTCATGGGTATCCTCTTGCGTGACGAAAGATGCGCTCCAAGCGGCGCGGCGAACGCTTAAGTGTAAGCGCAAGCCGGATCGACCAGCGGCGAACGAGGTGAAACGTACTGTGCACGATCCGGCGACAATCGACATGGAGCTGCCCCCACGGCTGCGGGGCGAATGCTGGGCCATTACCGATCACGCCGCCGGCAACCAGCGCCAGGCGTTGGCGCTGGCCGAACGGATGGGCATGCCGGTGCGCCACCTGGTGCTATCGCTGCGTGCGCCGTGGTCGTGGTTTTCACCACGCTTGAGCCTGGGGGGGCGTATCGCCCTACCGACTTCGCAACGCACCGCCTTCACGCCGCCGTGGCCTTCCCTGGCCATCGGCTGCGGGCGCACCGCGGCGTTATTCACGCGTATGTTGCGCAGCCTGACCCAAGGCGACTGCCACACCGTACAGATTCTCGATCCACGCATGGATCCCACCCAATGGGATACCGTCATCGCGCCGCGACACGATGGCCTGAACGGTCGCAATGTGCTCACGCCGCTAGGTTCGCTCAATCCCGTGGACGACGCCTGGCTGGCGGATGGCCGCGAAGCCAGCCCGGGACTGGCTTATCTGCCGCGTCCACGCACCGGCGTGCTGCTTGGCGGTCCGCGTACCGGCCTTCGCATCGATGCCGATTACGCGCGGCGATTGATCGAGCCTGTGCTGGCGCGCCGCCGCCGCGAAGGCGGCAGCGTGCTGGTGCTGACCTCGCGCCGCACGCCTGATGCCGTCACGCACCTGATGCGCGCGGCCTTGCACGGTATTCCTGGTTTGTTTTGGAGCGGACCGGACGACGGTAACAACCCTTATCCCGGCGTACTCGGCTGGGCCGACCGGTTGGTGGTGACACCCGATTCGGTGAACATGCTGAGCGAAGCGTGCGCCGTGGGCTGCCCCGTACACACGTTTGTGGTTGGCAACCTGCCCACGAAACTCACGCGCTTTCATCGCAGCTTGCGCGAAGCAGGTTTACTGCATGAGCTGGATGAAGAAACGCCTGCGCTGCAGACGCCTTTACGCGAGACGGCGACGATGGCCCAAGCACTGCGCACGCGCATGCTCACGACCTGACGCCCCTGCAATCCGTAGCGGGAGCGTGTCCGGCTAGAAGTCGAACCCCAGCGCATGCGTTACCGCGCGCACCTCACTGCACAGCGCATCCAACTGGGCATCACGCGGCGCAATGCGCGAACGTAAATCCAGCGTACACAACAACGCCTGCCGCAAAAATTCCGCATGCGCGCGCGTAAAGCAATTCGCCTGCGCGACATCCAGCAAACCGGCATCGCGACATAGCTCGATCAAACCCGCATTGGCCGTGGTCGAGAGCAAGTTCGGTGACTGCGATGCATGCGCCAGTACCAGGCCCTGCAAGGCAAATTCGATATCAAGCAAAGCGCCCTGCCCTTGCTTTAAATCGAGCTGCGTTTCATTGGAACGATCCCGCTCCGTACGCCAGCGTTTGCGCATGCTGCTCACTTCCGCCAACACGGCCGCGCGATCGCGCGGAACACACAGCGTGCGACGCCGCACATCGGCGAGCTCGGCGTTCAACGCCCCATCCCCGGCCACTGGACGCGCGCGCAAGAGCGCTTGGTGTTCCCACGTCCACGCGCGGCTCTCCTGATACGCCAGAAATGCTTCAAGGCTGCCGACGAGCAATCCTTTGGAACCGTCCGGCCGCAAGCGCGTATCCACTTCGTACAAACGACCCGCGCGGGTGAGCACGGTCAACCAGTTCATCACGCGCTGCGTAAGGCGCTGATACCAGCGTGAACCTTCCAGCGGGCGCGGACCGTCGCTCATCTCCTGCGCGCGCCGGCCATCGAACACGAAGACAAGATCGAGATCGGAGGCAAACCCCAGCTCCTCGCCACCCAGGCTGCCGTAGCCAAGGATGGAAAAACCGGCGCCCTCGCCCGGCAGCCTTCCATGCACGGCGATCACTTCACGTTCCGCCAGCGCGGCGACGGCATTGACCACCGACTCGGCCAACGCGGCAAGCCGGCGCGCGGTCGCCACTGCGTCGGCGCGCCCATCGTTGAACGCCAGCCCCAAGCGAAAGGCGATGCTCGATTTGAACTCGTTGATACGCTCCAGCTCGGCCTCGGCCTCGCGCTCGTCGAGCGTTGCCAGCACGCGCGTGATTTCCGCACTGATATCGGCGCGCTTGAGCGGCAGCTGATCGATGCGCGGATCGAGCACATCGTCCAGCAGCAAGGGTTGCGCGATCACACGCTCGGCGAGAAAGGCGCTATCGGCAAACAGTTGAGCAAGGCGCTTGCGTGCCGAAGGTTGCTCTTCCAGCAGGGCAAGATAAGCCGGACGGCGCGCCACCGCCTGCACCAGCCGGCACAGCCGCAGCAAGCATGCCACCGGTGCCGCCGTATCGCGCGCGGCGACCAGCAGTTGTGGCATCAGATGATCCAGTTGCTCACGCGCACGCGCCGACATGGCCCGCAACGATGCGCCCTGCGGCAACTTGAGCAGCGCTTCGGCCGCTTCGGCGCCAGGCACGAAACCCGATGCCTCCAGCACACTCGCTTCGAGCGATTCGTCGCGGGCGCGCTGCCACAAAATCGCATCGGCCGCGGGTACGCTGGACTTGGCACCGCCCTGGGGCATCAGCACCGCCTCAAATTCATTGGCGACGATGTCCCGGTGGCTGGCCAACGTGTCCGCCAGCGGTTCCCATGCGGGATAATCCAGCGCCAGCGCAAGTCGCTCGCGCGTCAATGCATCGTCGGGCAGATCGTGGGTCTGCGCGTCGCGCATCATCTGCACGCGATTTTCCAGCCGGCGCAGGAATACATACGCTTCGCGCAGCGCGCGTGCACGCGCGGTGGGAATATGCCCGCGCGCTTCGCACGCGGTGAGCGCCGGCAGCAACCCGCGCACGCGCAAGCCCGGTTCGCGACCACCGCGTATCAACTGCACCAGCTGCACGATAAACTCGATTTCGCGGATACCCCCCGGGCCGAGCTTGAGATTGTCGGCCAGATCCTTGCGCGCCACTTCGGCATCGATCAGCGCCTTCATTTCCCGCAAGCCCGCGAACGCGGTGTAGTCCAGGTATTTGCGATAGACGAACGGCCGCAGCATTTCCTGCAGCTGCTTGCCTTCATTGCGATCGCCCGCCACGGTACGCGCCTTGATCCACGCATAGCGCTCCCAATCGCGGCCTTCGCGCTGGTAATACTGCTCCATCGCGCTGAACGGCAGCGCCAGTCGTCCCGCATTGCCGAACGGACGCAGGCGCAAATCGACGCGCGCGCAGATACCGTCGGTGGTCGGTTCGTGCAGCAGACGCACGAGCTGGCGGCCGAGACGAACAAAATATTCGCTGTTGTCCAAGGTGCGCGCGCCATCGCTTTCGCCACCTTGCGGATACGCCAGCACCAGATCGATGTCGGAGGAAAAATTCAGCTCGCTGCCGCCGAGCTTGCCGAAGCCGACCACCACCAGACGCTGCAGGCTTCCATCTTCGCCACGCGCGTGACCGTAACGTACCGCCAGACTCCGCTCGGACCACTCCAGCGCAGCGCCGAGTAGCGCCTCGTACAACACGCTGGTCGCCGACAGTGTTTCGGGCAGATCGTCCAGCCCGTTGACGTCGCGAAACACCAGGCGCAGCGCCTCGGCGTGCCGGAAGCGGCGCAATGCCGCCATGCAGACGGTTTCGTCGGCATCCAGCTTCAAGGCGTCGATGCGCGCCGACGCATCGCTGCTCGAGCGCAATCGCTCCAAACCTTGCGGTGACAGCAATTGCGGCTGGCTGCGCCATGTTTCGAATGCGAAATCACTGGCAAGCAAGGTGCTGCGTATGCGCTCGGCCACGCCCGCATCGTCGTGCAGCGGCACACCTGCGGCACGGCAACGGGCCACGAGCTGCGCGTAGCGATCATCGATCAGGGCCCGCAGCGCGGGGGATTCGGAGGGGACGGAGGTAACGGCCATGCGTCATTATGACCGTTTGGGCGACCACGCACGCCTGCAATACCCAGCCAGGGCCTGCGACTACACCTCAACGCGGCGCCAAGGTCCCACCGCCACGGACACACCTGCGTGCGGCGGATGAATCGTTACCCGCTGCCGTACGTGCCCTTCGCGGTCGGTACCGAACACTGTAAGCGCCTGGAAATGCACGTCGACGACATCGCCCGCGGCGCCACCGTGCCGCGTCCAGTCGCGCTCGTTCCATTCGGCCTCGAGCGGCTCGTCCCGATGCTCGACGCGCAGATGAGCGCGCACAGTGCCCGCCACGTGCCGCAGGCCGATCACCTGCGCTTTCACGCCGTCGCCATAACGCGGTGCGAGTTGAATATCCTCGGGTTGAACATGCACGGTCATCTCATGCGCGTCTTCGGTATCAAAACCGTCAAGGGACCATGCCTGGCCCAGCAAATGAAGATGCCGGTCTTGCACCTGACCGGACAGCGCCTGACCGCGCGCGATAAAACGCGATACGAATGGTGTGGCCGGCTGGCGATAAATCTGCTGCGGGGTGCCGATCTGTTCGATGCGTCCGCGGTTCATCACCACCACACGATCCGCCATTTCCAATGCCTCATCCTGATCGTGCGTGACAAACAAGGTCGTAATGCCCAGCGAGCGGTGAAACTCGCGCAACCAGCCGCGCAGGTTCACGCGCACTTGCGCATCGAGCGCGCCGAACGGTTCATCCAGCAGCAGCAAACGCGGCTCGATCGCCAACGCACGCGCCAAGGCCACACGCTGGCGCTGGCCGCCCGAAAGCTGTGCGGGGTAGCGATCGGCCAGAGCATCCAGCTCTACCTTACGCAACAAGGTTTCCACACTTGCCTTGATGACTGCCGCCTTCGGGCGCAAACGCCACGGACGAACGCGCAGGCCGAATGCCACGTTCTGCGCCACCGTCATGTGCGGGAAGAGTGCATAGTGCTGAAACACCAAACCCACGCCGCGACGCCGTGCGTCCAAAGCAAGCAGATCGTGCCCATCGCGTTGCACACTGCCCGCATCGGGCTGATCCAGGCCGGCCAGGATACGCAGCAAACTGGTTTTCCCCGAACCCGAAGGACCGAGCACCGCCACGAACTCACCATCGCCGATAGTGAGGCTGACGTCGTCGAGCGCGACGAACGTACCGAAGCGGCGATACAGGCGGGAAATCTGGATGCCCATGCTGTTAGCAAATCCTCAATGGCGATCGCTCGCACCGCTTTGCCGCCACTCCAGAAAGCGCTTGATGCCAAGCGTGAGGACAGTAAGCGACGCGAGCAGTGAAGCGGCTGCAAAGGCAGCGGTAAAATTTTCTTGGTAGAGCTGATCCACCTGCAACGGCAGCGTGTTGGTGATGCCGCGCAGATGACCGGATACGACATAGACCGCACCGAATTCGCCCATGGCGCGCGCATTGCACAGCAGCACGCCATACAGCAAGGCCCAGCGCACGCGCGGCAGGGTCACGCGGAAAAAGATCTGCCAGCCGTTTGCGCCTAGCGTGAGCGCCGCCTCTTCCTGTTCCGATCCCTGCGCTTGCATCAGTGGAATCAGCTCGCGCGCCACGAACGGTAGCGTGACGAATACCGTGGCGAGCACCAGGCCCGGCAAGGCGAAGATCACCTGCACACCATGCGCCTCCAGCCACGCTCCCAGCCAACCGTCCTTGCCATAGATGAGGATCAGCATCATGCCGGCGACCACCGGCGACACCGAGAACGGCAGATCGATCAGCGCGCTGAGCAAGGCTTTGCCGCGGAACTGAAAATGCGTCATCGACCAGGCGGCGGCCAGGCCAAAAATCAGATTCAGGGGCACGGCGATGGCTGCCACTGTAAGCGTCAAACGCACTGCCGCGAGCGTGTCCGGCTGGCCGATGGCATCGACATAGAACGCCACCCCCTGACTCAAGGCCTGAGCAAAAATCGTGAGCAGCGGCAGGACGAGTAACCCGATCAGCACGCTGATGGCACCACCCACCAACATCAGGCGCGCCACACGCGTCGAACGCGAGGGCCGGCCTATCGATACCACGGCAGCGATGGCGGCCATCAGCGTTGCACCGCCCAGCGATGGGTCCAACGCTGCAACCACGCCATCGTCACCAGCAGCAGCAGCGATGCGGTAAGCATCACCGCACTCAAAGCGGCCGCGCCGCGATAGTCGTACTGCGAATCGATCTTCTGCACGATGAGATACGGCGCGATCTCCGTGCGAAACAGGCGATTGCCGGAGATGAAGACCACTGAGCCGTATTCGCCGATCGCGCGCGCCAATGCCAGCGCATAGCCGGTCAGCAGGGTCGGCAACAACAAGGGCAGCACGACTCGGAAGAAACGCTGCACGGGCGATGCGCCAAGGGTATAGGCTGCCTCTTCCAGATCACCCTCCATGCTTTCCAGCACAGGCTGCAAGGTGCGCACCACGAACGGCAGCCCCACGAATACCATCGCCAGCAACACACCCAGCCGCGTATACGCCACCTCGATACCGAGCGGCACGAGGCGGCTGCCAAGCCAACCGTTCGGCGCATACAGCGCCGTGAGCGAGATACCCGCCACCGCCGTGGGCAGTGCAAACGGCAAATCCACTAGCGCATCGCACACGCGGCGAAACGCGAAGCGATAGCGCACCAGCGCCCATGCCACCAGCAGACCGAGCAACACGTCGATCGTGGCAGCTAACAGCGCCGCGCCGAAACTGAGTCGCAACGATGCCAGCACACGGCGCGTGCCGATCTGCGCCCACCATCCGGACGGGCCCAGTTCACAGGCCGTCCACACCAGCGCGGCCAGCGGCAACAGCACACAACCGCCAAGTACGGCCAGCGTGTAACCGGTGCTCAAGCGAAACCCTGGCAGGACGTGGCGTGACATCGCGCTACTGCACTCCTTCGATCGCGTCGAACACGCCGCCATCGGCGAAATAGGTCGCCTGCACGTTGCGCCAGTCGCCGAATTGTTCGCCGATGGTGAACGTCTTCACCACCGGAAACTGCGCGGCATAGCTGGCCGCGACGGAGGCCACCCGCGGGCGGAAGAAATGCCTGGCCGCTATCGCCTGGCCTTGCGAGCTGTACAGAAACTGTAGATACGCCTGCGCCACCTTCTGCGTACCGTGCTTGGCTACATTCGCATCCACCACGGCTACCGGCGGCTCCGCGACGATGCTTAGCGACGGCACCACGATCTGGTAGTTGTCCTTGCCGAACTCCTGTTGCGTCAACAATGCCTCGCTTTCCCAGGCGATCAGCACATCCCCAAGACCACGTTGCACGAAGGTGTTGGTCGCGCCACGCGAACCGGTATCCAGCACCGGCACATGCTTGTAGAGCGCGGTGACGTAGGCGCGGGCCTTATCTGCACTGCCACCCGGCTGACGCACCGCCCAACCCCATGCAGCGAGAAAATTCCAACGCGCGCCACCGGAAGTCTTTGGATTGGGCGTGATCACCTGCACATCCGGCCGGATCAAATCCGGCCAGTCGCGAATGTGCTTGGGGTTACCCTTGCGCACCAGAAAGACGACGGTGGAAGTGTAGGGCGAGCTGTTGTCCGGCAAGCGCGTCTGCCAATCCTTGGCGAGCAGGCCTTTGTCCGCGAGCACGTCGATATCGTAGGCAAGCGCCAGCGTCACCACGTCGGCCGGCAAGCCGTCGAGCACGGCACGTGCCTGTTTGCCGGAGCCCCCGTTGGACGCGGTGAGCGTCACGTTCTGCCCGGTCTGCT
This sequence comes from Dyella monticola, assembly GCF_003363155.1. GTDB lineage: Bacteria > Pseudomonadota > Gammaproteobacteria > Xanthomonadales > Rhodanobacteraceae > Dyella_B > Dyella_B monticola. The sequence continues at coordinate 53,883 of NZ_QRBE01000009.1, forward strand.
TGAGCCAGTACACCTTGAAGGCCGCATCGACGTCCCGAAAATACTCGCGGGTGGGATCGAAGGACACGTTCAGCAGCGTCGCATCCGACGCTGCCGCGCATCCCACGCCGAACGAAAGCAGCGCCGCCATCAGAACGATCAGGCGTTTCATGCGTGTAGCTCTCCCTTGGGCAGGTTCGCCCAGTCTTGACTATAGGTTTGGATGGCTGGACGTCCGAAAGGGCGGATCGTCCTATCTATATGCACCCATCGCCGGCGCGTGTCGTTCAGATGAAGATTTCCGCACGCAGCTCCACAATGTGCGGATTGATCAACAACCCTTTTCGGTCGCTGAAGGCGCGGATGTAGTTGGCCTGCAGACGCATATGCGAGCCGACGTACCAGTTCGCACCGGCGGTCCAATCGTGTTCCTGGCCGCCCAGCACCGGCCCGTTGTTAAGGTTGAGCTCGCTGTAGCGCACGGCCAATTCCACCGCGCCCCAGGGATGGGAAGGAATCACGTTGCTGACGTTGCCGTCGTGATATTGGCGTGATTCGCCCGTAAGCACCCAGCTTCCAAACACGTAATAGCCGCTGAGGTCATAGTTGGGCTTGGCGACATTGAACGTCGTCTGGGCTCGCAGATATTCGCTCTGCACCGACCAGGGACCGTCGATCCACAAACCCTCCAGACCCAGGCGGTTGATGTGATCGACATCGGTAAGCGTGCCGGAACTGACCAGCGTCACGGTCGTGAGACCGGCTTCCGGCGGCGACTTGAAGCTCGCCGTGGCCGGTTGCTGCACACCCAGCGCATTGACCAGGCCATAAGGGCGCTCCTGTGAAGCGGCCACACCCAGATGCAGCACATTCGCCGCTGCGTGGATCGGTACCCATGCCGCACGCGCCGCAAGCGTGTGGCCGTCATTCTTGCCCGTCAGGTTTTTGCCGTAATAACCAAGGCTGGCCAGCCAGTGCGTACGCAAGATCGCCCAGTCCACGCCCACGCGGCGGTTTTCATAGACCGCCTGGGAAGGAAGCGCCAGTTCGATAAACGTCGTCTGCGTCGAAGTGGTGACGCCTTCGAAGCTCACCGGCGTCTTGCTTTGCCCGAAGCGCAGAGCGCCAACGTCCTGACCGAATACCGCCTGCGATTGCAGCCGGGCGAAGACGTCCTGCCATTGCTTGGACTGGAAGTCGTAATACACGGTGGCGTCGTAGACGCCTGGCTTCTTGATGTAGAAACCCAGGTATTTGCGTCGATTGGTATGCGCATCTGTGAATTTGTTGTCGTCGCTGGAAAAATCGTTCACATCGTACTGATAGCGCAATACCAGGCCGATGTCGGTGCCATCGCTGAATGTTTTATGCGTGGGCCAGTTGTAAAGCCAGTCATCGTCGCCTGCCTTGGCGGTAGTGGGGGCTAGCAAGAGGGGCGAGGCCAACGCAGCTAGCGTCAATACGGCAAAGGCGGGCTTAGTTCGTCGTGGCATGGAAGTCTCCGGCGCCTCGGAGGCAGCGCGTGTGAGAGAAGAATGAAAACCCTGATGGGCCGCCCAAGGCGCCCTGACCCATGCTGCCTGCGCCCTTTTCCTCCGTGGAAAGGAGGGAATGGCATGCAGATATGCCGCCCCATCATTTCTTCGCCAAAAAACGAAGTTCTAACATCCGTTGACTAGATGGACGTCTAAACGTCCAAGGACATACACGATGACCGCCGCCACACTATCGCCCCTGCCCGAAGACAAGCAACCACTGGTTGCCCGTCTGATTGAGGGGCTGGAAGTGCCGGCGCTGCACTGGCTTTCCGGCTATCTGGCAGGCGTCGCTGCCCAGCGACAGGCGACCGGCAAGAATGCGCCGGCCGAGCACGCACCCGCCGTTGACGCGCAGCCGCGCTTGACCGTGCTCTACGGCAGCCAGACCGGCAATGCCAAGCGCCTGGCCGAGGACCTGGGGCGCCGTGCGTCCGCGGCCGGCCTGGCTGCGCGCGTGGTGCGTGCCGATAGCTACCCCACGCGCGAACTCAAGCAGGAGCGCCTGCTCTACATCGTCATCAGCACGCAAGGCGATGGCGAGCCGCCGGATGACTCGCGTGCACTGGTCGAATTCCTCACCGGCGCACGCGCGCCAAAGCTCGATACCCTGCGTTATGCCGTCCTCGGGCTGGGCGATTCCAGCTATCCCAATTTCTGCGCCATCGGCCGGCAACTGGACGAACGCTTCGCCGCGCTTGGTGCGCATCGCCTCTTCAATGCAGGTGAAGCGGACGTCGACCTGGAAACGGTGGCGCATCCGTGGCTGGAGCAGGCACTGCAACAAGCACGCGAGCAATTGAAGATCTCCGCGCCGCTCGCCACCGTGACGCCGCTGCGCACCGCACGCACCACGCCCACATGGCATCGCGAACAGCCGTTCGCTTCGCCGCTGCTGCTCAATCAGCGCATTACCGGGCGCGGCAGCGATCGCGACGTGCGTCATCTGGAACTGTCGCTGGAAGGTTCCGGCCTGCGCTACGCGCCGGGCGACGCTTTGGGCGTATGGCCCACGCAGTCGCCGGTCTTGGTCGAGGCGGTGTTGAACACGCTGCGGCTCGATGGCGAGACCGTGGTACGCGTCGGCGATGACGAACACACGCTGCGGACATGGCTCGCCGAACACCGGGAATTGACGCAGCTCACGCGCCCCTTCTTTGCAGCGCATGCCGAACGTAGCGGCGATACAAGACTCCAGGCACTGCTGCTTCCGGCCGCGCGCGATACCTTGGCCGAACTGTTCTCCAGCTGGCAGGTCGTGGATCTGCTGCGTCGTCACCCGGCCGACTGGTCGGCGCAAACCTTGATCGGCGCACTCCGCCCGCTCGCGCCGCGGCTGTATTCCATCGCCTCCAGCCAATCCGTGGTGGGTGATGAGGTGCATCTCACCGTCAGCCACGTCGATTACACCTTCGAAGGCGAAGCACGCTGGGGCGCGGCCAGCCGTTATCTCTCCCAGCACGTGGACGGCGAGAGCGTACCGATCTTCATCGAAGCCAACGATCGCTTCCGTTTGCCGGGCGATGATCGCGATATCGTGATGATCGGCGCAGGCACCGGTGTCGCGCCTTTCCGCGCGTTCGTGCAAGAGCGGGCCGAACGCGGAGCAAGCGGGCGCAACTGGCTGGTGTTCGGCAATCCGCATTTCCATTCCGACTTCCTCTATCAAGTGGAGTGGCAGCAGGCGTTGAAGAACGGGCAACTGAGCCGCATCGATCTGGCCTTCTCCCGCGATCAAGCCGAAAAGCGGTACGTCCAGCATCGCCTGCTCGAGCAAGGCCGTCGCCTGTACGACTGGCTGGAGAACGGCGCACACCTGTATGTCTGCGGCGATGCCAACCGCATGGCCAAGGACGTGCACAAAGTGTTGATCGCGATCGTTGCCGAGCATGCCGGCTGCGCGGCCGAAGATGCCGAGGCGCGCTTGAACCAGTTGATCCAGCAGGGCCGTTACGCCCGCGACGTTTATTGAGGCCCGCGATGAGCGACAACGCCCTTTCCGATCTGGAACGCATCAAGGCCAACAGCCATTTTCTGCGCGGCACGCTGGCAGAAGGCCTGATCGATCCCGTCACCGGTGCCATCAGCGAAGACGACAACAAGCTGTTGAAATTCCATGGCAGCTATCAGCAGGACGATCGCGATCTGCGCGAGGAGCGCCGCAAGCAGAAGCTCGAACCCGCCTACCAGTTCATGGTGCGCGCGCGGTTGGCTGGCGGCGTGCTGAGCCCCGCAAAGTGGCTGTCGTTCGACCATATCGCACGCACCTGGGGCAGTCAGACACTGCGTATCACCACGCGCCAGACATTCCAATTGCACGGCATCCTCAAGCGCGACCTGAAGCGTTCCATCGCCGCGATGAACGAGGTACTGGTGAGCACCATCGCCGCCTGCGGCGATGTCAACCGCAACGTGGTGGCCAGCGCCAACCCGGTGGCCACGCCAGCGCATCGGCTTGCCTACCGTTGGGCCGAGCGCCTATCGGAACACCTCGTGCCCAAGACACGCGCCTATCACGAGATATGGCTGGACGAGAAACGGGTCGCAGGCGGCGAGGAAGAGAGCGAGCCCCTCTACGGCCCCACGTATCTACCGCGCAAATTCAAGATTGGCGTGGCGGTGCCGCCCACCAATGATGTGGACGTGTTTGCGCAAGATCTGGGTCTGGTCGCCATCATCGAAAACGGCGAATTGCTCGGTTTCAATGTCGCTGTCGGCGGCGGCATGGGCGCCAGCCACGGCGACCCCAGCACGTATCCGCGGCTGGGCAGCGTGATCGGTTTCGTCGAACCTGAGCATCTGCTGCGCACCGCCGAAGGCGTGATCGAACTGCAGCGCGATCATGGCGACCGCCAGGAACGCAAACATGCGCGCCTGAAATACACCATCGACCGGATGGGATTGGACGCATTCAAGACCGAACTCGAACGCCGCCTTGGTTTCCCACTGCAACCATCCCGCGCGTATCGCTTCGACCACAACGGCGACCGCTACGGCTGGACCGAAGGCGATGACGGGCGTTGGCATCTCACTTTGCATATCGAATCGGGCCGCGTTGCCGATCTACCCGGACAACCGCATCTGAGTGGCATGCGTGCGATTGCGCAAGAGCATCAGGGCGATTTTCGCCTCACGTGCAATCAGAATCTGATCATCGCCAATGTGCCGCCGACGCAACGCGCACGCATCGACGAGCTTGTCACCGAATACAAGCTGGATGGCTATCGCAAGCTCAGCGGCATTCGCCGCCATGCGGTGGCCTGCGTCGCATTGCCGACGTGCGGACTGGCGATGGCCGAAAGCGAACGTTATCTGCCGCAGTTGCTGCCCAAGCTGGAAGCCTTGCTTGATCAGCACGGCCTGCGCGATGAGCCGATCCTGCTGCGCCTTTCCGGCTGCCCGAACGGATGCTCGCGTCCTTACCTGGGTGAAATTGCGCTGGTCGGCCGCGCGATCGGCCGTTACGACCTTCGCGTCGGTGCGGATTTCGCCGGCCAGCGGCTCAATCGCACGCTACGTGAAAATATCGATGAAGCCGAAATCCTGGCGGAACTCGGCACACTGTTCGCGCGCTACGCCGCCGAGCGCAACGCACAGGAGCGCTTTGGTGATTTTCTCGTGCGCAGCGACGTGCTGACGGCCGCACGCCACCCGATCGGCGTGGAGGTTTTCGCATGAGCCTGCCTACGCCCGAACAGGCCGCGAACGATGCGCGCGCTCGCGTCACGCTCGACGCGCGCTTGCTCGCGCTGAGTGCGCAAGAACGCATCGACTGGGCGCTGCAGAACCTTCCCGGCGTACACGTGCTTTCATCGAGTTTCGGGGCGCAGTCGGCAGTGTCGCTGCACCTGCTTACGCAACGCGTACCCGGCATTCCGGTGATCGTGATCGACACCGGCTACCTCTTCCCCGAAACCTATCGTTTCATCGATGCGCTGACCGAACGCCTTTCACTCAACTTGCACGTCATTCGCCCGAACCTTTCGCCGGCGTGGCTGCAGGCACGCTTTGGCGAACTGTGGAATCAGGGGCGTGAAGGTCTTGACCACTACAACCGCCTGGCCAAAGTCGAGCCGATGCAGCGCGCGCTCTCCGAGCTTGGTGCGGGCACGTGGTTTGCGGGGTTGCGTCGCCAGCAGTCGCTGAGCCGCGCCGCGTCACCGGTACTGGATTATCGGCAAGGACGCTGGAAGGTGCACCCCATCGTCGACTGGACGGACCGCGACGTTGGCTTGTACCTGCGCCGATTCGACCTGCCCTATCACCCGCTGTGGGACAAGGGTTACGTCTCCATCGGCGACGTGCACACCACGCGCCGCTGGGAGCCCGGCATGCGCGACGAGGACACCCGCTTTTTCGGTATCAAGCGCGAATGCGGTTTGCATCTGGACGTGTAAACAACACCTGTCGTTCGAAAAAACAAAAGCAGCCCCGATCAAGGACACATCATGAAAGCTCTCGCCGCCGAGATTGTCTTGGCCGAACACGATGCGCTGATAGCGCCGCATGGCGGCGTACTGCGCGAGTTGTATCTTCCCGCACCCGAAGCCGAAGCACTGAAGCGGCATAGCGCCTCGCTTCCGCAGTGGACGCTTACGCAACGTCAGTTATGCGATCTGGAGTTATTGCTCAACGGTGGCTTTTCGCCGCTGCAGGGCTTTCTCGGGCGCGCCGATTACGATGGTGTCGTCAACGATATGCGCCTTGCCGACGGCACGTTGTGGCCAATGCCGATCGTGCTGGATGTGGACGAAGCCTTCGCCGCGCGCCTGCCGGATCACGCGCAGATCAGCCTCAACGACACGCAAGGCACGCCGCTGGCAGTGCTTACGGTGGAAGACGTGTACTTTCCCGATCGCATCGCCGAAGCGAAGGCGGTTTTCGGTACCATCGATCGCACCCATCCGGGCGTGGCCGAATTGCTGGATCGCACCGGCTCGGTGTACCTGGGCGGCCGTGTGCAGGGCATCCAGGCCCCGGCGCATTACGACTTCAGCGCGCTGCGCCATAGCCCGCGTGAATTGCGCGACTGGTTTCACCAGCATGGATGGCATCGCATCGTCGCGTTCCAGACGCGCAACCCCATGCATCGCGCGCATCGCGAGCTGACCTTGCGTGCGGCCGAACAAGTGGGCGCAAAACTGTTGATCCAGCCCTCCGTAGGCCGCACCAAACCCGGCGACGTGGATCATTACACGCGTGTGCGCTGCTATCGCGCATTACTCGAACACTATCCGAGCGATCACGCCGCGCTTTCCCTGCTACCGCTGGCGATGCGCATGGGTGGCCCACGTGAAGCACTGTGGCACGCGATCATCCGCAAGAATTACGGCGCGAGTCACTTCATCGTGGGGCGCGATCACGCAGGTCCCGGCAAGGATTCGCAAGGCAAGCCATTCTACGGCCCGTACGACGCACAGCATCTGCTGGCCACGCACAAGGATGAGCTGGGCATCGGCATCGTGCCGTTCCCGGCGATGGTCTATGCCGCCAATCGCGATACCTACGTTCCGCAAACCGAAGTGCAGGCGAACGATGAAGTGCGCGACATTTCGGGCACGGAACTGCGCCGCCGCCTGCACCAGGGTGACACGATCCCGGAGTGGTTCACCTTTCCGGACGTCGTGAAGATTTTGCGCGAGCGGCACCCTGCGCAAGCGCGGCAAGGATTCTCGCTGTTTTTTACCGGGCTTTCAGGGTCCGGCAAATCCACGCTTGCGCAAGCGGTCTTGGCGCGCCTGCTGGAAACCAGCAGCAGGCCTGTCACGGTGCTGGATGGCGATGAAGTGCGGCGCCATCTCTCCAAAGGCTTGGGTTTTTCGCGCGAGGATCGCGACGCCAACATCACCCGCATCGGCTATGTCGCCAGCGAAGTGGTGCGTCACGGCGGCATTGCCATTTGCGCACCTATTGCACCGTATGCCGGCGCACGTGCCGATGCGCGGCAGTTGGTGGAAACACACGGGCGCTTTGTGGAAATCCACGTATCCACGCCGCTGGAGGTGTGCGAGGCGCGCGATCGCAAGGGTCTGTACGCGGCGGCGCGTGCCGGCAAGATCAAGGGCTTTACCGGGATCGACGATCCTTACGAAACGCCGCAATCACCGGAGCTGCGCCTGGATACCAGCACGATGACCGTATCCGAAGCCGCCGACCGCGTCGTCGATTGGCTGCGCCAGGAAGAGCTGGCGTGAAGCCGTTGTCTCCTCCTTGCATGGAGGAGACAACCCATCCATGCATTTGCCGGCGAGAGCCGCCCGCGGCGCACGGCGCACGGTTCGCTGCAGGCTACTATGTTGCGACGGCTGCTTGCGGAAGCGGCAGGCCTTCGTGAGAACGGCGTCGATGATTCGCTTAGGCGGCTCGCGGGGTGACGCGCCGCACTTGGCGCGAGGTGAGCTCGCTCCAGTACGGCGGTGACGGCCAATGCGGCTCGGCGTGACCGGCCACGACACGACGCAGCTCGGCCTCATCGATCTGCGGCGCCACCAATCGCGCGAGCTGTGCCACATAGCTGCGCAGCACATGGTCGCGACGGAGCACCATCCAGCTGGTGCAGATCGGCAGCAAGTTGTCGATGGTCAGCGTGACCAGTTCGCGTGCATCCCCGGGGGTAATCGCCATTTCGGCCAGGATGCCGACGCCCAGACCCGCGAGCACGTAGGTCTTGATGAGATCGGCATCGGCCGATGTGCAGGCGATGCGCGGGGTGAGCTCTAGCGCGGCAAAAGCCCGCCGAAGCGAGGATTCGGCCTGCAGCGAGGATTCGTAGCTGACCAGCGGGTATTCGGCCAGGTCCTCAATTCGCAACGGACGGCCCAGCTTGGCCAGCGGATGCCCATGCGGCACCACCGCCCGCCGATACCAGCGGAACAGCGGCACGGCGATACCCCCTTCGGGTGGCTGGCCGCTGGTGCTGACGATGGCCAGATCCACCTCGCCGCTTTCGAACAGGCTGATGATGCGGCCCTCACCCTGCGGACGGATGTGCACGCCCAGGTCAGGATAGTGCTGCTTCAAGCGCGCGATGGCCTCGGGCAATACGAAGCGTGCCTGGGTGTGGGTGGTGGCGACCGAGAGCTCGCCCTGCGCCTCTTCGCGCAGATTGGCGGCCAGCGCGCGGATGTTGCGCGCCTCATGCAGGATGCTGCGTGCCCGCTCCAGCACCTGTACGCCAGCGGGGGTGATGGCATCGAGGCTCTTGCCACGGCGGGTAAAGACCTGGAAGCCCAGTTCGCCTTCCAGCTGCTTGAGCTGCTTGCTGATGCCCGACTGCGTAGCGTGAACGTTATCGGCGGCGAGGGTGATGTTGAGGCCGGCGTCGGCGATGGCGACGATGTAGCGAAGTTGCGTGAGGGTCATGAGATCGGCTCCAGAATGAATCGTGTGCGGGGGTGCGCTCGACGTTTCGTCGAGCACATACAGCTCACGAACCACCCTGGACGGCGCCTCATCACGATCTCCACACATCACCGGCCCTGCACCGGTCGTCATCCGACCTTAACACAGCGTTATTTGGACGTCTATACATCTATCTGTCTCCAAGTCCGATGCCTTTTCCGTATGCCATACCGCCATATCCTCCGTCCCACCGGCCATTTCCATTGGCGTTTGGCCAGCGCTAGCTTGGACGGCCAAACCCTCTTTGGCGGATACCTTTCATGCAGCTTTACCCGCTTTTCGCTGACCTAAGCGACCGCCCCGTACTGGTGGTGGGCGGCGGCGACGTGGCGGCACGCAAGACCGCCATGCTGTTGCGGGCTGGCGCCAAGGTCACGGTCGGCGCACCCTTGTTGGTGCCGGAGTTGCGCGAATGGGTTCGCCAAGGCCGTATCGCGCACCAGGCGGGTGGCTACCAGCCCGGCTGGCTCGATGGGGTGTGGCTGGTGATCGCGGCCACGCGGTCACGTGCACTCAATGCGCGCATCGCCGCGGAGGGCCATGCACGTCAGCGGTTGGTGAACGTGGTGGACGATCCTGCGCTTTCGAGCTTTCAGGTGCCGGCCTTGATTGATCGTTCACCCTTGCTGGTGGCCATCTCCAGCGGCGGCACTGCACCGGTATTGGCGCGCCGCTTGCGCGAACGCATCGAGAGCCTGCTCGATCCTGCACTCGGTTCGCTGCTGCAACTTGCACAACGCTACCGCACGCGTATTCGCGCGCGTTATGCGGATCTTGCCGCACGTCGTCGTTTTTATGATTGGCTGCACGACGGCCCCGTGCACGCAGCATTGCGCGCATCACGCCCCATTCACGCGCAGCGGCACCTGCAGGCAGCCCTGACTGATGACAGGCAACTACACGCACAGGGATCGGTCGTGCTCGTGGGCGCAGGTCCAGGCGATCCTGGACTGCTTACATTACGTGCCTTGCGCGCACTCAACGAAGCAGATGTCATTCTTCACGATGCATTGATCAGCGATGCCATTCTCGATCTCGCGCGCCGCGATGCCGAGCGTATCGCAGTGGGCAAGCGTGGCGGTGGGCTTCACACGCCACAGCCATCGATTCATGCGCTGCTGCTCGAACATGCGCGCTCGGGACGACGCGTCGTCCGGCTCAAAGGCGGCGATCCCTTCGTATTCGGACGTGGCGGTGAAGAACTGGATTTCTTGCGCGCACACGGCATTGCTTACGAAGTCGTGCCAGGCATTACCGCGGCGCTGGCCTGTGCCGCCTACAGCGGCGTGCCGCTCACGCATCGCGATCATGCGCAATCGGTGCGATTGGTGACAGCGCATTGCCAGCGTTCGTTGACGACGCTGGATTGGGCGGATCTGGCGCGCGAACGTCAAACACTGGCGATCTATATGGGCGTGAGCCAATTGGATGAACTTGCGCATCAACTTATGGCTCATGGCCGTGCTGCCGAGACGCCGTTCGCGCTGATCGAGAACGGCACACTGCCGCAGCAACGCACCCTGACCGGCACGCTTGGCCGATTGGCTGCGCTGAGTGCACAGCACGCGATCAGTGCGCCCGCCCTGCTCATCCTGGGCGAGGTGGCGGCGCACGCCGATGCGTCGCACTGGTATGGCCAATTGCTCGCCACATCGACACTGCAACACCCCACCGCCGTTCCTCACGACCTGGCCGATGCGGCATGACCGCACCATTGTTAGACGGAGATCACCATGAGCCTGCAATTGGGCGAAACCGCCCCTGACTTCACCCTCGATTCCACCGAAGGCACGATCCGGCTGCACGATTACATCGGCGATCAATGGCTGGTGTTTTTCTCGCACCCGAAAGACTTCACGCCCGTGTGCACCACCGAACTGGGCGCCTTCGCACGCCGCAAGGCGGAGTTCGACAAGCGCAGCACGAAACTGCTCGGGCTTTCGGTGGATTCGGTGAGCGATCACAACGCGTGGATCAAGGACGTGGAAGACGTCGGCGGCACGGCGGTCAATTACCCGATCGTTGCCGACCCGAATCTGGAGGTGGCCAAGCTTTATGGCATGTTCCATCCCAAGGCCGATCCGAAGGTAACGGTGCGCTCGGTCTTCATCATCGATCCACAGAAAAAAGTGCGCCTTACGCTGACCTATCCACCGAGCGCCGGGCGCAATGTGGATGAGATCGTGCGGGTGCTCGACTCACTGCAGCTTACCGACGGCCGCAAGCTCACCACCCCCGTGGACTGGCGTCCGGGCGACGACGTGATCATCGCCCCTTCGGTGTCCGATGCCGACGCCCAGAAACTCTTCCCCGAGGGCTGGCGTACGCTCAAACCCTATCTGCGCCTGCTCCGTTATAGCGCCACCCAGCACTGAGCGGATTGGCGCAAGTCCTTGCCGGTACGGTCATAAGAGCCGGGCTGCGGCCTCTGCGCGACCCGCACTGACTCGGTTTGCGTACCGGCAAGGAGGAGGGAGGGCGCGCATCCCAGCTCGCGAGGCCGTCGCGCTATGACGGCCTTTCCTTCGCAATGCTGAAGGGCGCCGCAAGACGGCATGAATCGGGCCTGCCCCGGGCCGGCCGAGTGACAACCGATTCATGTCAACCACGTTACAGTCCGTATCCCCGAAGGGCAGGTTACGGACCGCATGGCTCGGCTTTCCTCTACGTTTTTATCCAAACAGTCCGCCGCGGCCCGGGTCGCGCTGGTGCTGGTCATGATGGCGGCGTTCGTGCTGCTTACCGCCCTGTTGGACGGTAACGACGGCGTGGCCGCATCGCGGCTTTTCCAGCAGCCCGCCTTCCCGCTGGCCAATGCCGTACCCGGCTTGCTGTTCGCTCTGGTGCTGCTGGCACTGACGCGGCGCACCCTGCTTTCCTTTGGCTTGGCGTTTCTGCTTCAGGCGGTGATGTATGGCATCAATGCGCTGAAAGTCGCCAACCTCGGTACACCGCTGCTGCCGGCCGACTTCCGCATGGTGGATCAATTGCGCAAAGGCGGCCTGCACGTGCTGGGCAGCTATCTGCCGCATAGCCCGTGGCCCTACCTGGCCATCCTTGGCGGCATCGCGCTGATCGTGGCGATGTGGCGCTACGAGCCGCCACTGTTTGCCGAACGCACCGGCGGCAAGCGCGCTCTTGCCGGCACGGCGGCCGCTGTCACCCTGGCCACGCTGCTGCTGGGCATGCCAGGTTGGCGTGGGCTCTACAACGGTCACAAGCTTTGGCTGGAACCCTGGTCCGCCGCCGCCACCACCAGCCACTCGGGTCTGGTGAGCTCGTTGGTGATGTTCCATTTGCAGGACCGCCGAACCCAACAGAAGGCCGATCCGGCCGCCGTGGGTGATCTACTGCAAGCCACCAGCAGCGCTGTGCATGCACGCATGCACACGCCCGTGGACCCGAACACGGCACTCCCCGACATCGTGGTGGTGCAAAGCGAATCGTTCTTCGATCCGCGCATCATGCGCGGCTACGAGCACACGAACCTCACGCCCAACCTTACACGCCTGGCTGCCGAAGGCATGAGCGGGCCGCTGCACGTACCCACGTTTGGCGGCGGCACGATCCGCACCGAATTCGAAGTGCTGACCGGACTTTCGCTGCGCTACTTCGGCACCATGCAATTCCCGTATCTGCAGTTGAACGACAAAGTCGTGCCGGGCATGGTGCGTACGTTGCGTGCGCATGGCTACGAAACCATCGCCATTCACGGCAACGATCCGACCTTCTGGAACCGCAATACCGCTTTCAAAGCATTGGGCTTCGATCGCTTCGTGTCGCAATCGGGCTTCCCCGCGAACGCGGCGATGGATGGCAAATACATGGCCGATAGCGCGATGACCGACGAGATCATGGCGCAACTGAAGGACGCCGGCCCACCGCAGTTCCTGTTCGCGATCAGTCTGGAAGCACACGGCCCGTACGACGTGGAACCGAAAGATCCGGCGGCACGCAATGCCGAGCCGGTGCCCACCAATGTCGATGCCAACGACAAGGTGCATGTACAAACCTATCTCTACCATATGCAGCATGCCGATGCGGAGCTTGGACGCCTGGCCGCACTGCTGGCCAAGCGCAGCCGCCCTACCTTGCTGCTGTTCTACGGCGACCATCTACCCGCACTCACCGAGGCGTATCGCGAAACGGGTTTCGTGAATGGTCAGGACATGCTTTCTCAGGCTGGCACGTGGTTGCTGATCGATCCACGCAACCCAGGCAATGCGCAACGCATCGACATGGCGTCATGGATGCTGCCGGGCTTGCTGCTCGAACGCGCGGGCATCCATGACGATGTGTATTTCGCACTGACGCAGGTGCTCGCTCCATCGCTGGCCACGCTCACGCGCGCGCCCGGCGCACCACCACCTTACATCGATGCGCAACAGCGTCAATTCGACAAAGACATGGCCAGCGTTTCGGTACTGCGCATGAAGGGCAAGCTGGACAAGCTACTACCGGCCAGCCTGCTTCCCTCCAACACGGCCGTGGCAACGAATGACGCCGACCATGAGGACGGGCCATCCGCTGCCATGGGCATGCACCACTAAAAAAAGCCCGTTGAAAACAGGCTTTTTATGACGCTAACGCGCTACGGCGTGCCGCTGTCGAAAAGCCATCGACGCCGCCTCGGCCTTCGCAATGCGCTGCGCTGTAACGGGATGGCTGGATAGATAGCGCACCTGCTTGTCTGCGGCCAATTCCGGGTGCACTTTCTCCAGCGCACGCATGGCATCGACGAATGCGGCCGGATCAATGCCGTGCGCCGCCAGTGTCTGGAAGGCAAAGCTATCGGCATCTGCTTCAAAGTCGCGCGAGTAATGGTTGCCGAGCAGGAAGGCGGGGATGGCTGCAGTCATTCCGCCGAGCGAGGTCACGTCACCCGTCAGCATGCCAAACACCACCACCGCGCCCGAGCTGCGCAACACTTCTCGCAGGATGTGATGGTGCGCCTGATGACCTAGCTCGTGTGCCGCCACGGCGAGGAAGGAGCGATCGTCCGGCAGCGCTTTCACCAGGTCGTCGGTGAATACCACCGTGCCATCGGGCAGCGCGAATGCATTGGCACCGACCATAGGCGCGCTGTAGAACACGATGTTGACCGGCGGCAGATCGGGAATGCCGTGTGCAAATTGATCGAATAACGCCTGCAAGTGTTGGCGGCGTTCGGCCGGCAATGTGGTGGTGAGGAATACGCGTCCACGCAACACCGCCAGCGACTGCTGGCCCATCGCCACTTCGAGCCGGTGCGGCAGATGATAGGCAATGCGGTCAGCCGTCCACGGCAACACATATTCGAACAAAGCGATCAGCGCCAGCACCGTTACCACCACGCTTACCCACGCGATCGAACGCATGCGTTCGAGCCGGTCCACAGCTTTTTCGATGCGATGGCTGCGCGCAAACCAGTCTGGCGGCATGTCGTCATGCGCTATCTGCAACTGTGCGCCATCCGGCAGCAGCAACGTGAAAGGCACGCCGATCACGCGAGCACTGGGCATCACGCTCGACAGCGCCGCTTCGCCAGCGACGTCTGCGCCGCGCCACTGCAAGCTGTCATCCACGCGCGAAATGACGACCCGCGTGACACGGGTCGTCATGCCGTCGTGGTAGATGCCCGGCACCGACATTACAGGCCGATATCAAAGCCCAGGAGGCTGTCGATTTCGGTACCCGTAGCGGCCACATCGGCACCGCTGGTGCGTTGCGTGAATTCTTCCAGGCGTCCCTCCCCTGCCACCTGCAGACACGATGCGCGATAGCGTGCGACCTGTATTTTTGCCCACGGTATCGCAAGGCCGATGGTGAAAATGATCGCCAGCACGTTGCCCAGATAGATGTACAACATGGGCCAGAAACGCAATGACGATTCAAACTGATAACGACCCAGCGACGCCTGGTTGTAAAGCGCATTGGTCATGCGCACATGCACGTATGTCCACATGATGAGATAGGTCGGCGCAATGCACAGGTAGGTCGCCAGTAAGACCGGAATGGAATGCTGCCTCGGATCGATATGGCTTTTCACCATCGCATTGAACATCAGGCCCATCAAAATGCCCGATGGAATCATGCAGAGAACGCCGATGCCCAGGGCCGCACCGTAGATGCGGTAGTACGCGCTCGGTTCACGTGTGAAACGGAACGACTTGCCACCGAAGTAATGATGCTCGGCCATCCATTGCTGCTGGTTGCCCTTGAGCCACGGATAGAACAGAAAGAATCCGGCAAGAAACAGAACCATGCCGGTAAATGGATGGCCGCCCTGGGCAAGCAATCCCGACAGCGCCAGCGGAATCGCCATCAGCATATACACCAGCAGATACCATTGGTAAGCGCCACCATAATCGGCAATGAAGCGAAAATGCAGGCCACGCCAGGCCGAATAGCGCGCGCGGAACATCAGGCCTTTGACGATCATCCAAGGCATGAAGACACCAATCACACCCATGGTGACAAGCTGCAGCGTGCGCGAAAAATGGCTGGCCATGATGTAGGTGGCAAACAGCGCCGCCGCGATCAATCTGCCGCGCAAGATGGGAATGGGCCGCGCAAGATATTCGAACGGCGAACCTTCGAACAGCGTGTTGGCATACATGTAACGCCGCGTGCGCACCGACGCCCACGCCGAATAGATGCCCAGCGTGACAATGCTCAAGGCGACATTGACGATCCAGATGCGAAAATAATCGCGTGCGCTGCCGTTGAATTCGAAGCGATGCGCGTCTTCGGCGCGATTGAACACAGTGTCATGGATCTCGGGTAAGTAAATGCCCGAGCCTAAAGTCTCCTCATGCATATCCCTTTCTTCCCCTTTCCTTGTCCTCCCCCCGGAGGTGAGCGGAGTGTAGCGCTGAAATTCGACGCGCCAACACCGTGCGCAAAGACGGAACCGCACACCCGCAAATTCTTGGATCGCCAAACATCCCGCCGATATGCCCTCACCTTGATGCAGCTTAACGGTGGCTGCCGCACAAGACTTAAGTTGATGATTGACCTAATCTTTCCGGATGCACATAAAGACTCCATCATCACTCAAATGGCTGATCAGCAAACAAGCTCGGCTAGCAGGCGAAATTTTGCACAAGCAGGGTTGTCTAGCCCAAATGCAGGGCCAGATGGTTGCGTAAGCTCCCCCAGTTCCTGGACATACAGAAAGTAAAACTTTCTGGCATCTTTTCCGCCAGGAGGTTCCATGAAGAAATCGAAATTCAGCGAGGCGCAGATCGTCTCGATTCTCAAGCAGGGTGATGCCGGTGTACCGGTAAAGGATTTGTGCCGGCAGGCAGGGATCAGGTCAATGAGGGAAAACTTGTTCAGAGTTTCCCTAGAAACACGACGATGATTGCGAGAACAATCAAGATTGCATCTGCAATGGATATACGTCGTATCAGTGCAAGCAAAGGATCATCGGCGCCAAGGCTTTTGCCGAAAGTGCGGCCCAGATACCCAGGTAAAGACATGGGCATGAATTTTGGTTGTTCACCTTTACTAACAAGCCGCGAGTAGACAACGAGACTTGTAATAGTTCGGAAAAGTAACAAGCCAGCGCATAGTACGAACAACAGGTCGATAACGATTATCATTGGATCATCCTATAGCGGTGCTATACAGCTGCAGATAGCAGCTTGTGATGGTTTTTTCTCTTAAAATAAAGCACCGCATCCCGACCACCCTGGATGTTGGCTGCAAAGGAGTTCGCTCATGCCGCGCACCCTTGATCCACTTATCGAGTCGTTCCTGCCTGAGCTGCACGCAACCCGCTGGACGCAAAAAGCGTTAGATATCCAAGCGCGTATTCGGGCCGAAGAAGCCCAGCCTTATCCAGATGCCGATACCCTCGCAAGCCTTCGCGCCGAGCTACAAACGTGGACCGCTCAACGATTCAACGTCGAGAGCACGCGCCAGAGCTTGATCGACGCCACCGATTAACGGTATCCAGGCCGGCAGATCTGGGAGATGGTCACCATCATCGCTTGCTGAAGTGCCCGCAGCTCCCGCAGCGTCTGATGGATATCCTCAGGTGACGCGCCTTCCCCCGGTCGAGTGGCCAACCAAGTTTTCAGCTCCTCGCATACACGCGCCACATCGACGTTAAGGTGCAGGACGGCATCGGCCATGTCGTGATCGACCATGCACCGGATCGGCGTATGCAATGCCACCCTGGCCAGGAACGACGATAGCGGCAGCCCCGCCATGGCAGCACGTGCCGTAATTGTCTCGCGGTCACTCCGCGTTACATAGACCTTCAAGGGACGTTCGCGCTCGCAAACCTCGCACGACTGGGATTTATGGTGACGCATTCGTCTCTCCGGCTGATGTCGCGGCAGCGACTGTGTGCCTCGCAGAGCAAGATGTCGTCGAGTGCGAAGCGCGAGTAAGGGTAAGGATTGGGGGGGGCTACACGTTCACGTGTAGGCCCACAATACCCATCTTGCCTTCTTTCCCTGTGCACAGGTTTGCAACGCATTAAGCCGCTTTGAGAACGCCGTGGCGTTCTCAAACATGCTTAAACCGGCTTAAAGATGTGCAGAGTGGCGCAAAGATGTGTCCACAAACACCGGCACCAAACCTATCCTGCACTAGCAGTGCCCTTTCGCCTTCGATGTTCAGGGCCTGAACACGGCAACACGGAGTTGGCATTGCCCCATGACGGAGCGATGATTAACACCAGGTCCGACGCCAACGAAGGAACCGTGTCATGAGCTATACGAAGACGGTCTACCAGGCCGATGACCAAACGTGGTCATGGGCAGTCCTCGATCCCAACCAGCAGCCCATCATCCAAGGCGGTGGGTACGCCCACGTCAACGCGGCCGAGATCGCTGCCGCGAGGGAGCTATGTGTGCAGCGGGTCTTGGCCGGCGAACTGCGCAGCGATGGCGAGCCCATGACGGGTATCGATGCGCTCGATAATGATCGATCGCTGCCTTTGGATACGTCGCATTAGGAGATCGCATGCGCCTAACCGGATTGGAACCGCTCTATCGAAGCATGCAAGCGCAGGACATGGGACGTGCCAAGTTTCGCTATACACGTAATCACCTGGTCTTCGAGTGTCTGTTTTTTGCCGACACGGCCCCGTACGAGCTGGTGATGGGATGCCTGGGCCATAACTTCGTTATCTTCATGGAGGTCAGCGAAGATTTCGAGATCAAGCCCTACATCGAGCCGAAGGAAACATTCTTCGCTCTGCGCAATGCGGTTTTTCAAAACGCCGGCAACGATCACCGCCTCAGCGTCAGCGACTTTTTCACCGAGTTCAACCGCCACATCCCTTCCCATACGACGCGTCGCGAGGCCGTGACAGCGGATGATGTGGTGCGCTACTACCCGAGCATTGAGCACGCTAATAGTCGCTATTTCTGCGGGTGGCGAGACAACACCATTCGGGATGAGCAAGTCACGCCTAAAAACCTGGAGAAGACACGCCGCCTGCAGGGGCAGCGGGCACACGATTTTTCGCTGCGGCGTAACCAGAGCACTTGCTGGACGCATCTGCAAAGCAAGGCCATCCCGTTTTACATCCCTGACTAGCCGTAACCCCCACCCTTTCCTCATGAGGAAGGATTTACGGGGGTACTTGCCGGGGTTTGCCTATCCTGCACTAGCTCCGTTCGCCCATTCGTTTTTGATCATGATCAAATTTCTGTGTGGCTGCAGCTTTCGTCATGACGAAGGATTTACCGGGGTACTTCACCGGCGAAGTGCCTATCCTGCATTAGCCCACAGGTTTTCGATTCCTTGGAATATTCCAAGCCTCGCAGCTTTGCCACGGCACGGCGTCATACACTTCACCGGCAATCTGCCTATCCTGCAATCCTGCGTTAGCCCACCATCTTTCGATTTCTTGGAAGCTTCCAAGGCCCCGTCGCTCGCCGTGATGAAGAACTCCTAACTTCGTGCCTGGCGCAATTTCGCCCTGACAGGGGTGTCATACGCTTTTCCGGCGGGGTGCCTATCCTGCATTAGCCCACGCCTTTTCTAAAACCCTTGGTACGTACCAAGGTTTCCGGCCCGGGCGGTGATGAAGAACTCCTAAAGTTTTTCATGAAAAACTTTTCTTGGACGCGTCCAAGGCTTCACCAACAAAAAGGCCGCCCTGGGGCGGCCTTCGCGTTAGCATGGTTATGGTCTCGACTAGTCGGCGGTTTTTCGCTTTTCATGCGCGATGCGCGCAGCTTCGATGTGGGCGGCTACCGCTTCATCATGTGTCAGCTCACCACGGATGACGCGCTCCTGGATCGCCAACGCATCCGATGTCGGCACCCAGCCTTCCAGCGCAACGATACTGTTAGCGCTATGGAAAGCGCGCCTTAGATGTTCTTGCTCAGCTTCATTTCTCATCGGTGCAACTCTGCTACTAAACCATCTGAAGTCAACCTTACTCCGTTATTTTTGACCCAAAGCTGTCAAACACGCTCGCCTTTTCCTCTAAAGAAAAGGACTATTCCATAAAATATTCCGATGATGCCGCCAAAAATCCCAAAGGCGCAGCCGGAAAACCCAATTACTAAGAGCACCCTAGATCGAAAATGCATTGCAAGCAAAAGCACTAGCGATGAGCCAAAGGCGATCAGCACCATTGTGGCAACCACTCTAAGAGCCTTGGTCATATCTACTCATCACCAATTCGAAAATGAATTCCACATTTGCGAAATCGTCGGAGTCGTGTACGTATAGGTTCGATTCACTCCAGCTCCGGCCCAGATGCCGCCCCCCACGCCCAACTTACCAAGACCCGTTCCGCCGCCAACATCTTGTCCACCATTGTAGGTCAGGTTACCTCCCGCTGAAGGCCCATAGCCTCCATCTGCTTCAATGATCGCGCCAGTAGCCTTTGACCAACCTGGAGTGCTATCACATTTAATGTGGCTTATTCCGCCTACAAAGCCCGCACCAAGGTAGGCACCAAGCCCGCCCTCGGCATCGCCCTGAAATTGAAAAAATATGTTTCCATTTGAAGTAATGCCGATGTTCGCGCTTGCTCCACCACCCCAAAACAGAAACGCGGCGGTAACGTTAAATCCAACCGAAGCCTGCCACTCTAAACCGAAGGGATCGATGCGATCTAATGGATCGCCGCCGACATAGGCATAAGTGCTGCTCTGGCCTCCGAACATGCCAAGGGGGTCGCTTTGAATGTATCTGCCAGTAGTAGGATCGTAGTAACGGGCACCGTTGTAGGAAAGCCCCGTCTCCGCGTCATAATCTTGCCCTGGGAACCGACCATCGTAGAACGACGAACTACCTTCACTCATGACTTCGCCAAACGCGTTACCGAGCCATGGCCACGCGTAATCCAAATTTCCCTGCGTATCTGTAACGGCGCGCACGGTGCGATTCTGATCAGTGTAGAGGTCATTAATCGTGGCTGCTGTTGTGGTACTCGCATTCGTCGCGGACGCCACAGGTGTGCCGTTCAAGTAAATGTACTCGCGCCAGTCAGACTGGAAATACTCTCCTAGGACATTTTCGCTACCAAATGGGTCATAAACGTAGGCAGTAGTGGTTACTGTTGGCGACGTTGTCGAACGCCAGACGCGCTGACCGAGACCGTTGTACTGATAGTTGGCGATGGTCGCATCCCCACTAGTCACAGCTGCGAGATAGCCCCTGTCGTCATAGCCGAGTCCAACCAACGAGCCGTTGGGATCTGTCATCGCGGTTGTGTTACCCGCAGCATCGACGGATCGTGCCAGGCTTCCCACAGCATTTAGTTGATGTGTATTTGGGCTATAGGTATACGCGGTGGCAGCCGATCCAGCTAGCGTTTTTGAGAGACGATCACCGGTCGAATTATAGGTAACACTTTCTTCCGGCGTCCCGCTGGCGTTATCGAGCTCGATTAGCCTAAACAACGGATCGTACTTATATGTCTCGTTTGCTGGACTGGCGTTGAAGGCGTTTCCCTCGGCCGTGATGTGTCCCATCTGGTCATAGGCAAAATAGAGCGTCAGCGGGGAGCTAACGATGGTTTTTGGCCAGTAGTTACCGTCATAGCCAAAGGTTTCCGATGGACTCCCCGATTGTGCATACGTGTAGCCGGACATAGGGCCAAAGGGGTCGTAGGTTACGTTGTTGATCAATGGTGTTTCACTTTCGACCGTGGTCCATCCACCGGCACCATTTGATGCTTCCTGCTGGTAGCCCACGCTACTCACGCGCCCATCACCATCGAAACCGTAAGTCACCGCAAGCCCAGAACCGTATTGCAAGTACTGGAGACGTCCAGCCAGGGTATAAGCGTAGCCGGTCAGGTAAGTCACGCTATTTCCACTTACGCTTTGCTGCTCCTCGCTCAAGCTACCTTGATCCGTGTAGCACCAGGACGTTGATCCTGATGCATCGGTCATGCTCGTCATCTTCCCAACGTTAAAGTTAGTTGGACAGCCCGAAATCGGCATCGACTGATCGTATGCGTAGCTGACGTTTAACGTCGGGGTGGCCGGATATTGCACGCCTATTAAGCGATCAATTGCATCGTAGGTATAGTTCGTCACTACGCCGCGTGCATCAGTTTTGGACGTGAGATGACCTGCTGCGTCAAAGGCATTCTGCGTCGCGCCGGTGTCCGGACTTGTCACAGTCCAAACCTGACCAAATCCATCACGCCTGTAGCGAGTAACAAGACCGCTTGGGTCGGTAACGCTAGTCACTTGCCCTAATGGATTCAGCGACGCCAAGGTGCTTGAATTCTCGGTGGCAGGATCTGAACCATTGTAGTTCTGCGTGGCACCGTAATATTGGTTAAAGGCCGTATACCAGTAATGCGTATGGATGCCGTTAGCGTTCTCGGCGTCGTTAAGGTTTCCGTTCGGGTCGTAGGTATAGGTTTCGGCAGGAATACCATCAGCGTTATAGGTCGTGATCAACTGCCCCAATGCGTTGAATTGCCACGATGCATAGTTTGTAGCTACTCCGCTACTGGTATACATGACTCTGTTCGTCACATCTCCGGCGACATCAAGTGTGTATTTGACGTAATTCCCAAGGGCGTCTGTAATTTCGTTCAGTCGCTGAGACGAATCGTATGCGTAGTACGCGGTCACCCCATCTGGGTCAGTCACAGCAGTGACGACGTTGAATGGAAAGTCATCATAGGTAAGCGTTGTGGTGGCATCTGATGAGGAAGGAGCACCGCTGGAGTTGGCGCGCAGGGTGCGCGACGTCAACCACTCCATAGTGTTGTACGTAAAGTCAGTGATCACGCCATTCGGGTCCGTCATGCGCATAACACGACCCGAACCGTCATAGCTGTTATACGTTACCGTCTGCCCAAGACCGTTAACAATTGAAGACACGATTCCAAGTGTGTTGTAGTTATAGGTCACTGTATTGGTGGCACTTGGTGGCGTTACCGTGAGGCTCTGCACCAGTCCATTTGCATAAAGCGAGTACGCGTAAGTCGTTGTCCTCGACTGGTTAGGAACGCCATTAACGGTCAGGTTGGTCTGCGTCACCGATGCAATTCGACCCTCGGACGTATAGGTGAAGCTCGTCTTAAGAGCACCTACCACGGTTACCGATAGCAAACGATCGGTGCCGGGAGTGGAGTCCCACACAAGGTTAGTTGTACGAGCATAGTTGACGTTCGCGCCTTCAACTTTTTGTAAAAGCTCGCCATTGGCTGCATAGTTATAGTTCGTGACGTTTCCGTCACTATCTGTCTGAGACGTGACGTTTCCGTTGGAGTCGTAAGTCTGCGAGGCAAACGCTGCATCGCACCGGAACGCAGCCTGTCCAGTAACGGAAACAATGTTCAAATTGCTATCAAACTGGTAGGTGCTGACGTGGCCGAGCGGGTTGGTCACCGTCGCGGCCACGCCTGTGCTATTACTGGTATATGACACCGACACTTTGCTTGTGCCATCTGAATTTTGAGTTCCGGTAGCTTGTCCAAGGCTGTTGTAGGACGTTGTGTCGTGCGCAACGCCGTCGTAGTCAACTTCAGTCAATGCATACGCGTACTTCAATGTCGAAGTATCGCTTGCGTACTTGTACGAAACTTCTTCCAACTGATTGCCGCTTGGGGATAAATAGGAATAGACCACGGAATCGAGTTCGCCCACGATATATCTCGGCCCGGAGACGGGTGCAATCGTTCCCCCGGCAACGCTCGTGTCGTATGTGTAGTTACGACCACTCGGATCGGTAACGGTTAACACTCTAGTCATCGGTTGGACCCCACTAGTAACCGTGGTGTACGTATCCGACCAGTGCAGCTTCACCTGTTGCCCATTCGTATGGGTC
This sequence comes from Dyella monticola, assembly GCF_003363155.1. Classification (GTDB taxonomy): domain Bacteria; phylum Pseudomonadota; class Gammaproteobacteria; order Xanthomonadales; family Rhodanobacteraceae; genus Dyella_B; species Dyella_B monticola. Next base: position 77,051 of record NZ_QRBE01000009.1, read on the forward strand.
ACTACCATGTCATTGGCATCTGGATAAGCAAAGGTCCAGCCAATACCTGCCAAGTCCTTGACCGTCTTTACATAGAAGCTTCCGCCGCCATAAGCCGACGTGAAGGTTAGAACTTGAGAATTTTCATCGTGAATGACGTACGACCCATCGGCTTCTCGGGTCATCGTTGCAGTGCCGTTATGCAACTCGGCAAAAGATGCTGTTCCATCTGCGTTTGCGGTGCCTGGCGCAAATTCGATAATCGACCCATCCGGGCGCACCAACACTAACGGGCATACGCTGCCCGCAGCAAGAAAACTGCAGTTTGTTGACTGACGAATGTCTCCAGTCAGGACGAAATCATAACTTGTTGTCCAAGCCCCGATACGTGTGGTGCTCCCCACCGTCGTCTCGTTTTGCGCGTTGGAGTTGTAATACCGAACGAAGTCCAAGCCCATCTCACCAGGCATGGCGAAATCAGTCATCGATTCGATCTTCGCCTGCGTTCCAAGGTCGATCGGATCAGCCGCAACGCAATTAGTCTTAGTCTTGCTGGTATCGCGATTTACGGTCGAGGAGGAGGCTGTAGTTACCACCCCTGGCGTCTTGCTTGCGTGCAGTGGTGGAGCGACTGCACCGCCCGCGCCCGGAAGGGCCATACCAGGTGAAAAGTTATAGTAGAACTCAGTGGGAATGTAAGTGTACGTATTGGCGGTAACGTTTACAGCAGGTAGGTTTTGTGCATTGTTTGGAGTGGGGGTGGGGGTCCCGCCGCCACCTCCGCTGCCTCCACCAGACCCGCCGCCAGATCCACCGGCGCCACTATCGATACCACCGCTGTCTCCGTTATTACCTGTAACCACGACATCAGCATGCGCAACGCTGACAAGCTGATTGCTAATCCCAGCTACGGTCACCAGAGCAGCCAGTCCGAATATCAACTTCGGATTGCTCCTTCTCGTGCGAGATGTCTTTTTTTTCGAAGCCAGATCATCCGCGTCGTCGCGCTCCGCGCCCACATGGCTAGTAGAGCGAACAAGTTTTTGAGAAATTGAATACTTTGACATGGATATCCGTTATGTAGGCATGATTTACGCGCAATCGAACGCGTCGAAGCCATGGGGCTCGAGCAAAGTCCTCGTTTGGTTAAGCTTCAATGCTGGCGGATATCAGCCAGTATCAAGCGCTGAAGCAGAATTGCGCGGCGATCCGCCCAGCGGCGGCAACAAACAGCTACTTTCCATGTCTTCCCCTGAATTACTATCGCACTGGCGATGGCGCGAACGTCTTAGCAGTCGGTTCGCATTTTCGAATCTGCGCTTTTGGATGAACTCCTGTCAATACTCAAATCGGTGTGCGCGCTTTAAGAGGATTGATCCGACCACGGACTTCCCAGACTGCGGAGCGAAAGGAATTACGACAGCGTCCTCTAATTGGGTAACTCAAACGCCTCCACTATATCCATCGGAGCCACAGCCGTACTATTGGCAATGCTTAACGAGGAGCGTGAAACCTTGTGAGGTGGAGTGGCGGGTTAAGAGAGCTTCTTGTGCGACAGCTACCGATTAGCGCTTGATGCAAAAAGAAAACCCCGCTTGCGCGGGGTTTTCTTCGTGTTGCATGGGAAAGCCAGGGACAATTAGAAGTCCATACCGCCCATGCCACCCATGCCGCCGCCCGGGGCGCCATGGTTGTGCTCTTCCTTCTTCGGCAGCTCGGCCACCATCGCTTCGGTGGTGATGAGCAGGCCGGCCACGGAGGAGGCGTACTGCAGGGCCGAACGCGTGACCTTGGTCGGATCCAGGATGCCGAACTCGATCATGTCACCAAACTCGCTGGTGGCGGCGTTGTAGCCGTAGTTGCCCTTGCCTTCCTTGACCTGGTTGACGATCACGGACGGCTCGTCGCCGGAGTTGAACACGATCTCGCGCAGCGGAGCTTCCAGTGCGCGGCGGGTGATGGCGATGCCGTGGTTCTGGTCTTCGTTGTCACCCTTCAGGCTTTCGATGGCCTTCAGCACGCGGATCAGGGCTACGCCACCACCGGGCACCACGCCTTCTTCAACGGCTGCGCGCGTCGCATGCAGGGCGTCTTCGACGCGAGCCTTCTTTTCCTTCATTTCGATTTCGGTTGCAGCGCCAACCTTGATCACGGCAACGCCGCCGGCCAGCTTGGCCACGCGTTCCTGCAGCTTCTCGCGGTCGTAGTCGGAGGAGGTCTCTTCGATCTGCGCCTTGATCTGGCCGATGCGCGACTGGATCTTCGCCGCTTCGCCGGCACCGTCGATGAGGGTGGTGTTTTCCTTGGTCACCACGACCTTCTTGGCGCGGCCCAGATCCTGGATGGTGGCCTTTTCCAGTTGCAGGCCCACTTCTTCGGAGATGACCTGACCGTTGGTGAGGATGGCCATGTCTTCCAGCATCGCCTTGCGACGATCGCCGAAACCCGGCGCCTTGACGGCGGCAACCTTCACGATGCCACGGATGGTGTTGACCACGAGGGTGGCCAGCGCTTCACCTTCCACTTCCTCGGCGACGATCAACAGCGGCTTGCCGGCCTTTGCGACGCCCTCCAGGATCGGCAGCATTTCGCGCACGTTGGAGATTTTCTTGTCGTACAGCAGGATGAAGGGATCTTCCAGCTCGACCTGCTGGCTCTGCTGGTTGTTGATGAAGTACGGCGACAGATAGCCGCGGTCGAACTGCATGCCTTCGACGACGTCCAGTTCGTTTTCCAGGCCCGAGCCTTCTTCAACCGTGATCACGCCTTCCTTGCCGACCTTCTTCATCGCGGTGGCGATGATGTCGCCGACGGCAACGTCGGAGTTGGCCGAGATGGTGCCGACCTGGGCGATGGCCTTGTCGTCAGCGGTGGGCTTGGAGAGCTTCTTCAGCTCTTCGACAGCGGCGACGACGGCCTTGTCGATACCGCGCTTGAGATCCATCGGATTCATGCCGGCGGCCACGGCCTTGAGGCCTTCGCGCACGAACGCCTGGGCGAGAACCGTGGCGGTGGTGGTGCCATCACCGGCGTTATCGGAGGTCTTGGAAGCGGCTTCCTTGACGATCTGGGCGCCCATGTTCTCGTAGGCGTCGGCCAGTTCGATTTCCTTGGCGACGGACACGCCGTCCTTGGTGACGGTGGGGGCGCCGAAGCTCTTCTGGAGCACGACGTTGCGGCCTTTCGGGCCGAGCGTGACCTTGACCGCGTTGGCCAGGGTATTTACGCCTTTGAGGATGCGTGCGCGCGCGTCTTCGCCGAAGCGGACTTCTTTAGCTGCCATAATTTTTTTGCCTCAAAAAAATTAAATTAAATACGGAAAATCTAGCGAGAAAACTGTGGAAGGAGCCGAAGGCGACTGGGTGCGTGCTTTGTCTTTCGCACCTGTCGCGCTCAATCAACCCTCGACCACCGCAACAATGTCGTCTTCCTTCAAGAAGACCAGCTCTTCGCCATCGATCTTGATTTCCTGGCCGGCGTACTTGCCGAACAGCACCACTTCACCGGCCTTGACCGACATCGGACGAACCTTGCCGTCTTCCAGGATGCGGCCTTCACCGGCGGCGATGACCTTGCCGCGGGTCTGCTTTTCGGTTGCGCTATCGGGGATGACGATGCCGCCAGCGGAGACACGCTCCTCTTCCAGGCGCTTGACGATGACGCGATCGTGCAGCGGACGCAGTTTGCTCATATGATGAACTCCAGCTAATGGGCTAGGGATGAAAAATAATGAGGACCCCGAACCGGCCTGATGGCCCTTGTTAGCACTCGAGGTACACGAGTGCCAATTTTAGCCGCCAAAAAAACCCCTGCAATAGGGGGCCGGACAGGTCGTATGCAGCGACATGGGGCAGGCAGGCAGGCTTTACAAGGGCCGATCGCGCATTACCTCGCCAGCGCCGGTTCGGGCGAATGGGATGCCTGGTCCTGGCTGCGGATCAGCGCTGCAATGCGCTCGGCGTCCGCCGGCGTGGCCGGGTTGTAGATCACCATCCCCAGATCGGGCCGGCCGTCCACGGCAAACGCCGAGTACTCCATGCCGATCATCCCGGCGATGGGATGCCTCAGGTACTTGGTGCCCTCGCCGTAGGTGCGCACGTCGTTGTCGCGCCATAGTGCGGCGAATTCGGGGCTGGTGCGGCTGAGTTCGTCGACCAGGGCCTCTACGTTTTTCGCTGCGCCCGCACGCGCAGCGTCGGCACGGAATGCCGCCACCACGAACCGCGCGACGCTTTCCCAATCCCGTTGCGCCTGGCGAACCCGCGAATCGCTGAAAACCAGACGAAGAATGTTGCGCTGTTCGGGCGCCAGCTTGCTGTAGTCGGTCAGCATGACCGCCGCCGCACGGTTCCAGGCGACAACATCCCAGGTAGCGGTCTTGATGATGGCCGGGCTCAGTTCCAATGCGTCGAGCACGCGCTGCAATCGCGGTGTGACGCCTTCAACTGCCCGGTAACGGATTTCCGGCGGCCGGCCCAGCGCAAGCAGATATAGGTGTTCGCGTTCCACCTCGGTCAGCATCAGTGCGTGGGCGATGCGATCCAGCACGCTGGCGGAGGGCGCACCGCCTCGACCCTGCTCCAGCCAGGTGTACCAGGTGGCGCTGACATTCGCGCGCTGCGCCACTTCCTCGCGCCGCAGTCCGGGTGTGCGTCGACGTGTCAGGGGCAACCCGAATGCCGCCGGATCGAGCCGGGTGCGGCGATCCTTCAAATAGGTGCCGAGCGGATTGTCGTTAGGGTCCGACATGCGCATCCTGTTAGCAATTATACCCGTATAAAGTCACTACTTTAACCGGATAAATCATACGCCGATGATCTCCTGCATCCAATCCGGAGGTTATTTCCATGCGTGTATTTGTTACGGGCGCGACTGGTTTCGTCGGTTCCGCCGTGGTGAAAGAACTGCTCAGCGCAGGGCATAAGGTGCTGGGCCTGGCACGCTCGGATGGGTCGGCCGCAGCGCTGGTGGCGGCGGGGGCCGATGTGCATCGCGGCTCGCTCGAAGATCTCGACAGCCTTCGCAGCGGCGCAGCCACGACGGACGGCGTGATCCACACCGGCTTCAACCATGATTTCTCCCGCTTCGTGGAGAACTGCGCGATGGATCAACGCGCCATCGAGGCCATGGGTGACGTGCTCGCCGGCTCCGATCGTCCGCTGATCGTAAGCTCCGGCGTCGCCTTGCTGGCGCCAGGGCGCACGGCTGTTGAAGACGATCCGCCGCACGCTGTGTCCGCATCGTATCCCCGCGCATCGGAGACGACCGCCGCAGCATTGGCGGCGCGCGGAGTGCGTGCCACCTCCGTGCGCCTTGCGCCATCGGTGCACGGCGAGGGCGATCATGGCTTCGTACCGCGATTGATTGCCTTCGCGCGCGAAAAAGGCGTTTCGGCCTACATCGGCGAAGGGCTCAACCGCTGGCCCGCCGTGCATCGTTTCGATGCGGCCCGCATGTATCGACTTGCGCTCGAACGCGGCGCCACCGGCGGCCCCTATCACGCCATCGCCGAAGAGGGCGTGCTGTTCAAAGACATCGCCAGCCTGATCGGCCGCCATTTGAACGTGCCGGTGGTCAGCAAGACGCCTGAAGGAGCCAAGGACCACTTCGGCTGGTTTGCGATGTTCGCCGCCATCGATGCGCCAACCTCGAGCAAGCGAACCCGTGCGCTATTGGGCTGGGAACCGAAACAGCCAGAACTGCTGGTGGATATGGATCAGTCGAGCTATTTCCGCGCCTGAGAAACGTGCTGAGCTCCCTCCCCTGCTTGCAGGGGAGGGGGTCCATGCGTGCGCCGATCCATCGATACGGATGGCAAGCAGGCCTTCTGAACCTCATCCGGCCTACGTAGAATGGATCGGAGCACCCGAGGGCCCCCACGCAGTGAGCACGGACCAGACATTACGCGAGCAGATCGTCGCCGGTGGATTACAACTCACACCCTCGGGCCTGAGCCAGGGCACGTCCGGCAATCTCAGCGTGCGGCATGGCGACGGATTTTTGATTACACCCAGCGGCATGCCGTATGGCGACATTGCACCCGTAGACATCGTGCCTGTGAACATGGACGGCCATTACGAACACGCACGCCGCCCGTCGAGCGAATGGCGATTCCATCGCGATATCTACGCAGCACGCCCGGATGTGCACGCCATCGTCCACGCGCATCCGCCCTACAGCACCGGCCTTGCGATGTGCCGGCTGGCTATTCCCGCCACGCATTACATGATCGCCGTCAGCGGCGGCGATTCGATCCGCTGCTCGGACTACTACACGTATGGCACGCAGGAACTATCCGATGCGGTGGTGCGTGCATTGGAAGGGCGCCTGGCATGCCTGATGGCCAATCACGGCATGATCGCCGTCGGTGCGAGCATGGAACAGGCGATGTGGCGCGCCATCGAAGTGGAAACACTCGCAAGGCAATACACGATTGCGTTGCAAGTCGGCAAACCGGTGATGCTGCGCAATGAGGAAGTCACACAGGTGATCGAGAAATTCGGAAACTACGGTTTGATGTCGAAGAAATAACGCAACCATGTCCACGCCGACCAACGTTCTGCTCTGCTATTGCACCTGCCCCAACGCGGCCAGTGCGCAGCATCTGGCCGATGCGCTGGTCGGCGAATCACTGGCCGCGTGTGTCAATCGCATTGCGGGCGTTCATTCGACCTATCGCTGGAAAGGTCAGGTCACGACGGATGTCGAGGAATTGTTGTTGATCAAGACCACGGTGGAGCGCTTTGAAGCGCTGAAGGAGCGCGTCGTAGCTTTGCATCCGTACGAACTACCGGAGTTGATCGCGGTTCCCGTGGAACGCGGTCATGTTGCATACCTGGATTGGGTGCGTGAGGCTGGCGGCTGAGAGTGGTGTGCTGATGGTTGGCGCATTGAACATCAACGCTTCCCGCTTTGCGCACGTTCCTCACCATCCTTCCGGCGAAGGCCAGAATGACGATTGGCTGGGGATGAGCATTGGGAAACTACACAGACTGATCCACCAGCTCGGTTAGTCGACGAATTCCTTCGTCGATATTTCGCACGTCGGCCAACCCCAAGCCGAATCCAACGCCGTTCACGGCCGATGCGTCCAGCGCGCAGCTGTTGAGCGCATCCAGACGGATGCCGCTTTTCTCCGCACGCTCGGCCAGCTCGATCGCATCGATGGACGCTGGCAAGCTCACGGCCAGATGCAAGCCGGCATCTGAAGGCCAGGGCCGCCATGTGCCATTGGCATAACGCGCCAGCGCATCGAGCAGTGCATGGCGACGCTCTGCGTAGAGTTTGCGCATATGGCGCACATGACGCACCAGATGCCCTTCGGCGATGAATGCAGCGAGCGTGTCCTGCGCCAGCACATTACCGTGCGAATCGGCCTGATATTTCGCGTTCGCGAGTGCCGCGCGCAGCCATGGCGGCACCACCGCATAGCCCAACCGCAAGGCCGGAAACAGGCATTTGGAAAACGTGCCGACATAGCAAACCGTGTCGCCGCGATCCAACGTCTGCAGCGCATCGAGCGGCCTGCCGCTATAGCGAAACTCACTGTCGTAATCGTCTTCGATGATCACCGCGCCGTGCGCGCGCGCAAACTGCAGCAACGCTACACGCCGGCGTGGCGACATCACCACGCCGAGCGGAAACTGATGCGACGGTGTGACGTAGATGATGTTCGCATTAGGCGGCAGCTTTTCCACCACCAAGCCTTCTTCGTCCACCGCCACGCCTACGATGCGCGCGCCGGCTGCCGCGAACACATCCTGCAACGGTTGATAACCGGGATCTTCCACCGCGAGCACGCTGCGCCCCGGCGTCACCAGCACGCGTGCGAGCAGATCAAAGGCTTGTTGCGCGCCATTCGTAACGACGATGTCGTCGGGCCCGCAAGCGACCGCGCGTGCAAACGAAATATGGCTGGCAATGGCCTCGCGCAGCGCACGCTTGCCTTGCGGAGGACCGTACAGCGGTGCCCCCTTGGCCATCATGCGCAACGCGCGGGCGGAAAGGCGCCGCCATACGTCGTAGGGAAATGGATGGCTGTCGGGAATGCCGAGGCGAAAGTCGAACGCAAACGCACCCAACTGCATCGGCACCGGCATCGTGCTCATATTTCTCCAATACGGCGTCAGCCGATGCTCGTTGCGATCCGCGGTGGCGTGCGTTGAAACGGTGGGTCGCCTTGCTGCCACGTCCGCCACGAAATGGCCGGCACCGCGCTGGGCCACGATGTAGCCCTCGCTGAGCAATAAATCGTAGGCCGCCACCACCGTGTTGCGTGACACACCCAAGGTGTCGGCCAGCGCACGCGTCGCAGGCAATTGCAGACCCGCTTTCAAGCGCCCGTCGAGAATGGCGGCATGCAGTTGTGCGTGCAGGGCCGCCAGGCGCTGGCGGGAACTGCGCGCAGGCAGGTCCAGCGGAAACTCGAACGGGTGATTCATGCGCCGCCACCCCAAACTGGATCTATAGATTTGTCTTAATGTGGCTCTTTTGCAAGTCCACCTGAGCACCTAGGCTTTCCATCCAGAAACCACCACGATCCAACGAGGCCACACCATGATCGACCTCTACTTCTCGCCCACCCCGAACGGCCTGAAGGCCAAGTTGTTCATAGAAGAGGCCGGACTGCCCTACCGCATCGTGCCGGTGGCGCTGAGCAAGGGCGAGCAGTTCAAGCCGGATTTCCTCGTTATCTCGCCGAACAACAAGATCCCCGCCATCGTCGACCACGAACCGCCAGGCGGCGGCGCGCCGATCAGCTTGTTCGAATCGGGCGCGATCATGCTCTATCTGGCGGAGAAAACCGGGCGCCTGATGCCGACGGACATCTACCACCGCGCCGAGGTTCTGCAATGGCTGTTCTGGCAGGTAGGCGGCCTGGGGCCGATGGCCGGACAGATCGGCCACTTCAATGTCTACGCGCCGGAAAAGGTGGCTTACGCGATCGACCGCTATACACGCGAGACCGCACGTCTTTACGGTGTGCTCGACCGGCGCCTGGCCAATCGCGCCTTTATTGCCGGCGAATTCTCGATCGCCGATATCGCCTGTTACCCATGGATCGTTCCGCACGAAGCACATGGACAGGACCTCGCCGAATTTCCCCATCTGAAGCGCTGGTTCGAAACCATGGCGACGCGGCCAGCTACCGTGCGCACGTATGAAGGCATCGAGAACGTCTATGCACCCAAGCAAGCGATATCCGAAGCGGAGCGCGAAGTGCTGTTCAGGCAAGGCGCAAAGGGGCGCGCCTGAGCGCATCGCACCGCCTTGGGAAATCATTTCAAACACTGCTGACAGGCCCTGTCACTGCCCGGGCTTAGGGTTAACTCGCCACCTTCATGAATGCCTGCGCCATGAAAAAGTCCGACGTCGCTGCATTGATCTTGCTCGGCGCCCTGTGGGGCGCTTCGTTCCTGTTCATGCGCATGGGTGCGGCGCAGTTCGGCAGCATGGCGCTGGCCGGCATGCGGGCGATCGGCGCGGCGATCTGTTCGATTCCGCTGCTGCTCTCGCGCCAGCGCTTGGCCGAACTGCGCGCGAACTGGCGTTCCGTTGCATTGATCGGCTTGGCCAATTCCGCGCTGCCATTCATGCTGTTCTCCTACGCGGCGCAGAGCTTGCCCGCGGGACTTTCGGCGATCTTCGACGCGATCGCACCGCTGCTGGTGGCGCTTTCCGGCTGGCTGTGGTTGAGCGAGCGGTTGAATGCCATGCAGGCGAGCGGGCTGGTGATCGGCATGAGCGGCGTGGTGTGGCTGATCGGCGGCAGCATGGGTCTGGGCCACGGTGGCGCATCGGTGGGCTGGGCGATGGCGGCGTGCGTGGGGGCCAATATCTGCTACACCTTCGGCGCGCATTACAGCCATCGACGCATGCAGAGCATATCGCCGCTGACGGTGGCGATCGGCAGCCAGGTGGCGGCAGCGTTGATATTGCTTCCTTCCACCGTGTGGCTGTGGCCCGCCACGTCACCCACGCTACAGGCATGGCTGGCGATGTTCGGGCTGGCTGCGGGCTGTACGACGTTCGCCTACGTGCTGTTCTACCGTCTGCTGGCACACATCGGTTCGATGCGATCGATGTCGGTGCTGTACCTGATCCCGGTGTTTGGCGTGGTCTGGGGCGCACTGTTCCTGCACGAGACGATCACCATGGCGATGGCGGGCGGATGCATCGTTATCCTGCTCGGCGTGGCACTCACTACCGGTCTACTGAAGATCCGCCCGAAGGCACCCTCGCCGTTGGATGCGGTCGAAAAGGCCTGAACGGGCGCACGCCGGGTATTCGCCGCGGGCTGCGCCATAATCCTCAGGTTCGCCCCGTGCGACCCTTACAGCCCGGAGTTGGAATGCGTTCGCCCCGTTTTGGCCGTTTTGCGGTCTATGTATTGACGCTGTTCGCGCTCTCATTGAGCACCTTCGCCTTTGCGCAGGACCCCGAAGACAACCTGCTGCCGGTCACCGAGGCCTACAAGCTCACCGCCGATGCCAGCACCCCCGGCGTGGTGAAGCTGCACTGGACCATCGCGCAGGATTACTACCTTTATCGCGGACGGATGGCTTTCAAGGGTGGCGCTGGCGTAACGCTGGGGCAGGCTCAGTTGCCTGATGGCGAGAAGCACGTCGACCCCTACTTGGGACCGGTGGAAACCTATCACCACAGTGTGGACGCGACGATTCCCTACACGGTCGCGCCCGGCACCACCACGCTCGCGCTGAGCGTGCGCTACCAGGGTTGTCACGAAACCGATCCAAAGATCTGTTATCCGCCGCATACGGAAAACCTGTCGCTACCGCTTCCTCCCGGAGCATCGACACCCACGAGCAGGCTCGATGCGCTGCTCGGTTCTCGCCCCTCATCGCTGGGCACCGGTAGCGACACACCGCTGCCGGCCGAGCAGGCCTTCCATTTCGATGCGATCGCGCAAGACCCGCAGCATCTCCTGCTGCGCTGGACCATGCCCAAGGGTTATTACCTTTATCGCGACCAGACGCAGCTGTCGCTGCAAGACGCACCCAAGCTCTCGCTAGCGCCCGCGTGGCCTGCCGGAACGATGCATCAGGATGCGCACTTCGGTAATACCACGGTGTATTTCGATGAAGTGACGGTACCCGTCACCATCCACGGCGACATCGGCAACACGCGCACGCTCGCCTTGGTCGCGAGCTTTCAAGGTTGCCAGGACGGTGGCCTGTGTTATCCGCTGATGACGCGCCAGGCGCATATCGACCTGACCGGAAGCAGCAGCACCACGGTTGAAACCGCGGCGAATCCGGCACCGCAGATGCCGCCGGGCAGCAACGCGGATTCCGTCGGCGTGAACTTCTGGTATGCCTTGCTGCTTGCGCTTGGCGGTGGCCTGGTGCTGAACCTGATGCCGTGCGTGTTGCCGGTACTGTCGATCAAAGCCATCGGCCTGATCGAAAGCGGCGACAGCGCAGCGCATCGACGCATGCATGCCTTGATGTATACGGCGGGCGTGCTGCTCAGCTTCGTGGTGCTTGGCGCGGTGATCATCGCGCTGAAAACCGCCTGGGGTGCGCATCTGCAGAATCCCGTGGTGGTGGCGGTATTGGCGTTGATCATGCTTGCCGTGGCGCTGTCGATGTCCGGCGTGGTGCAGTTCGGTGCATCGCTCGGCAATGCCGGTGGTGCACTGGCCAATCGCTCGGGTCCGGTGGGCGATTTCTTCACCGGTGTACTCGCGGTCGTGGTGGCCAGCCCATGCACGGCGCCCTTCATGGGTAGCGCGTTGGCGTATGCGTTGGTGGCACCCATCGCGAGCGCCATGTGTGTGTTCATCGCACTTGGCATCGGACTGTCTCTGCCGTTTCTTGCCGTCGGTTTCGTGCCGGCGTTATCGCGCTGGCTGCCGCGTCCGGGCGCCTGGATGGAAACGCTCAAAGAAGTGCTGGCGTTCCCGATGTATCTGACCGCGGCGTGGCTGGCGTGGGTGCTCGCGCATCAGCGTGGCGCCGATGCCGTGGGTCTGTTGCTGGTCGCTGCGGTGTTGCTGGCGATGACGCTCTGGTGGTTCGAGCGCAGCCGTTATCGCGGCGCACTCAGCCGCGCGCTGGTCGTTCTGCTCGCGCTGGTTACGCTGGCGCCGCTGTATTACCTCTCCACGCTGCCGGCCGCAGCGCAGGCAGCGGACACCGCCGATGGCATCGTCGCCTATTCACCCGAAAAGCTCGATCAATTGCGCAAGGCGGGTACGCCGGTCTTCGTGGATATGACGGCGGACTGGTGCGTCACCTGCAAGGCGAACGAGCATGCGGTGCTCGATGGCGATGATTTCAAGGCCCTGCTCAAGCGCACCGGCGCCGTCTACATGAAGGGCGACTGGACCAATGAAGACCCGGCGATCTCCTCCTTCCTGCAGCAATACCATTCACCGGGCGTGCCGCTGTACGTGGTGTTTCCGAAGGATGGCGGTGCTGGGCACAAGCTGCCGACGGTGCTCACGTTTGCGCTGGTCGATGAGGCATTGAGCAAAGCCGCTAAGTGACGGCTATTCGTCGCCCTCTCGAAAGATGTCGCTCGCTTACTCAATAGGTCAAAGTATCCGTCGCCCCGGCGAAAGCCGGGGCCCGGTGGCGTTGGTTCGATAACTCGCCGGCCCCCGGCTTTCGCCCGCACGCCTTCCTTCGACGGACTCTCCATGCTCAGCCGCACCAACCAATTTATCCTCGCCGTTGCCCTGTTGGCTGCCATAGCTGGCGGGTGGCTGCAGCACGAAAGCCAGCAGGTGCGCGTGCCGCCGGGGGTTCATGTGGCGAACGTCGGCGATCTTCGCCCGGATATCGCATTGCTGGACCTGCATGGCCATCAGCGCCGGTTATCCGCTTATCGGGGCCATCGCCTGCTGATCAATTTCTGGGCAAGCTGGTGCGAGCCATGCCTGACCGAGATGCCAGCACTCAGCACTGCCCAGCGTAAGTTCGCCGATCAGGGGGTGATCGTGCTGGGTATTGCGATGGATGAGCCCGATCACGTGCAGGCATTCCTGGCCGACCACCCGATGAATTACCCCATTTTGCTGGGCCAGCTCGCGTCGCCCAGCACCTCATTGCGCTTCGGCGACCTGGATGAAGTGCTGCCCTACAGCGTGTTGCTGGATGAAAATGGCCGAATCCTGGCCACACATCGAGGGCCGCTGGACCCCGGACGGCTAGACCGCTGGCTCTCCCCGGCAACCGCGCCCTGACGCGGTTTGCGTGGCCGTACGATCACGTACGTTTAACATCTTCTTTCTCCGTCAAACATCGCCGAACTGCGTCGAACTGGACAATATCCCCGACACCGCGCACACTCGCGCATTCTGGCCCCCGGGGATGCCATGGCAAAGCTGCTGGTCCTGCACGGACCCAACCTCAACTTGCTCGGCGTGCGCGAACCGGACATCTACGGCCGGGAGTCGCTGGCTGACATCAATAACCAGCTGGCCCAGCGCGCCCAGGCGGCAGGCCATGAACTGGCCTGGTACCAATCCAACGCCGAGCATGAGTTGATCGGTCGCATTCATCAGGCGCGCGACGAGCAGATCGCGTTCATCCTGATCAATCCTGGCGCCTTCACCCACACCAGCGTGGCCTTGCGTGATGCACTGGCCGCGGTGGACATCCCTTTTATCGAGTTGCACATGAGCAATGTGCATGCCCGCGAACCCTTCCGCCGCCATTCCTACCTGTCGGACCTCGCGGTCGGCGTGATCTGCGGCTTCGGCAGCGGCAGCTATCGGCTGGCGCTGGAAGCGGCCCTGACCAAACTTGAACAGCAGGCAGCCAGTTAGCTGGCTGTCTACCGGTTTCTTTCACCTTTTGGCCGCCAAGCTGCGGCCTCCAGACCCTGAGAAGGCAAGCCCATGGATCTGCGCAAGATCAAAAAACTGATCGACCTGCTCGAGGAATCCAACCTCGCCGAACTGGAAATCAAAGAGGGCGAGGAAGTCGTCCGCCTCTCGCGCGTTCCCAAGGGGAACATCACCGTCGCCGCACCCGTCGCAATGCAGGCCCCCGCGCTGCCCCCTGCCGCCGCACCCGCTCTGCCTGCGGCCGCTCCGGCCGAAGCCAGTGGCCTGCCAGCCGGCCACGTGGTGAAGGCACCGATGGTCGGCACGTTCTATGCCTCGGCCAGCCCTGGCGCACCTGCGTTCGTGAAAGTGGGCCAGCAGGTCAAGGCCGGCGAAACGCTCGGCATCATCGAAGCGATGAAAATGTTCAACCAGATCGAGGCCGATGTCGGCGGCACCGTGCAGGCCATCCTGGTCGATAACGGCCAGCCGGTGGAATTCGACCAACCGATGTTTGTGATCGGCTGACGGCCTGACGACCATGCAAAAGCTCGAAAAAGTCGTCATCGCCAATCGCGGCGAAATCGCGCTGCGCATCCTGCGCGCGTGTCACAGCCTGGGCATCCGAACCGTGGCGGTGCACTCCACCGCCGATCGCAATCTCAAGCACGTCGGCCTCGCCGATGAAGCCATCTGCATCGGCCCGGCACCGTCGGTCGACAGCTACCTCAACATTCCGCGCATCATCGCGGCGGCGGAAATCACCGATGCCAACGCGATCCATCCCGGCTATGGCTTTCTCGCCGAACGCGCCGACTTCGCCGAACAGGTGGAGCAATCGGGTTTCATCTTTATCGGCCCGACCGCCGATGTGATCCGCATGATGGGCGACAAGGTCGAAGCTATCCGCGCGATGAAATCCGCCGGCGTGCCGTGCGTGCCTGGCTCGGGCGGTCCGCTCGGCGACAACGTCGAAGAGAACATGCGCATCGCGCGTGAAATCGGCTATCCGGTGATCATCAAGGCCGCCGGCGGCGGCGGCGGACGTGGCATGCGCGTGGTGCGTACCGAAGCGCATCTGGGCAACGCCGTCACCATGACCAAGCAGGAAGCGAAGGCAGCATTCGGCAACGATCAGGTGTACATGGAGAAGTTCCTGGAAAATCCGCGTCACGTGGAAATCCAGGTGCTCGCCGACGGTCAGGGCAACGCCATTCACCTGGGTGAACGCGATTGCTCGATGCAGCGCCGTCACCAGAAAGTGGTGGAAGAAGCTCCCGCCCCCGGCATCACGCCGGAACTGCGTGCGCAGATTGGCAAGGTTTGCGTGGACGCGTGCCTGCGCATCGGCTACCGCGGCGCCGGTACGTTCGAATTCCTGTTCGAGAACGGCCACTTCTACTTCATCGAAATGAACACGCGCATCCAGGTCGAACATCCGGTGACAGAGCTCATCACCGGGGTGGACCTGGTGCGCGAGCAGCTGATGATTGCGGCCGGCGAAAAGCTCTCGATCAACCAGGAACACATCAAGATCAACGGTCACGCGATCGAGTGCCGCATCAATGCGGAAGATCCGGAAACCTTCATGCCCTCACCCGGCACGGTGAAGCGTTTCGAAGCACCGGGCGGCCCGGGTGTGCGCGTCGATACGCATCTGTACGACGGCTACAAGATTCCGCCCAATTACGATTCGATGATCGGCAAACTGATCGTGCATGGTCCGGATCGTGAAACAGCCATTGCACGCATGCGTCTTGCATTGGCCGAAACGGTCATTGAAGGCGTGAAGTGCAATCTTCCACTGCAGCAGCGCATCATGAACGATGTGGGTTTCCAGCAGGGCGGACAGAACATCCACTATCTGGAGAAGCGGATGGCGGAGCATAAGGAACATCCGCACAGCGGGCATTGAGTGGCTGCAGGTCGCTCAATGCCTGAGCTCGCTTCACCATCATTCCGGCGCAGGCCGGAATGATGGTGAGGTGACATCGACCTGTGTCGCAAGATTCACCTTTCGCCCTACCCCTCCATCTGGCCGCGAGGGAAAATCACTCCATCGCCCGCCTCCCGGACCACCCATGCCCTGGCTCGAACTCACACTGATCGTCCGCGCCGAACAGCAACCGCGCGCGGAAGAAGCGCTGGACGATCTGGGCGCCTTGTCGATCACGCTACGCGATGCAAATGCAGAAACCCCCGATGAACAGGCCATCTTCGAGCCCGGCGTCGGCGAATTGCCGCTGTGGCCGACCGTTACGTTGAACGCATTGTTCGACGCCGATACCGATCGCCGCGGCCTCACTGAAGCACTCGGCGAACTGCTGCCCTGGCTGGAACCGGATCAACTCACCTTCAACGACGTTGCCGATGAAGATTGGGAACGCGCGTGGATGGATCAGTTCAAGCCCATGCCATTCGGGCACCGGCTCTGGATTTACCCGTGGAACATTCAGCCGCCCGACGACGACAGCGTGGTCGTGCAACTTGACCCCGGCCTCGCCTTCGGCAGCGGCACTCATCCCACCACCGCCCTTTGCCTGGAATGGTTAGACGGATTGGATGTAGCCGGTAAACGCATCATCGATTATGGCTGCGGTTCGGGCATCCTGGCGATCGCGGCGCTCAAGCTCGGCGCAGCCGCTGCGGTGGGCGTGGACAACGATCCCCAGGCACTCACGGCCTCAGCCGATAACGCCGAACGCAATCGGGTCGCCGATCGGCTTGCGCTGTTTCTTCCCGAGGATTTCGCCGGCGAGCCCGCCGATGTCTTCGTCGCAAACATTCTTGCCGGCCCACTGGGTGAGCTCGCGCCCACCTTCGCCGCGCTGGCCAAGCCGGGGGCGCCATTCGCGATCTCGGGCATCCTCAAAGGCCAGGACGAGGAACTGCTGACGCGCTATGCCCAATGGTTCGATGCGTTAGGCGTGGACGTGCGCGAGGATTGGGTGCGCATCAGCGGATATCGGCGCCATGCTTGAGGCCACACGCATCACCTATCGTCTTAACTTTCTCTCCTTCGCTTAGCAAATGTGGTAAACGAAGAGGAAAGCGCGAAAGCACGAGCCGCCCTCACCCATGTATACGCAATGCCCCGAATGCCTATCCGTGTTTTCTGTGGATGCGCGCACGCTTGCGCAGGCGCACGGCTTCGTGATGTGCGGCCATTGCGGGGCCGGCTTCGACTCCATCGCCACCCTGGCCGACCAGCTGCCGGCTGAACCCTTCACGGAACTGCCCTCCCACGAACCCGCGGTAGAGCCGCCGCATGTGAATGCCGTGGTCTACCGGCCGCGAAACGAAGCGGAAGCGGAAGCGGCGGAAAACGAAGCACCGGCACCGCCACAAGACATCTTTGCCGATCTCGTCGTTACGCCGCGGTTTGCACGCGACAAGCGCATGGACCGACCGCGCCGCTGGCCATGGCTCGTCGCCTGCCTGCTGTTGTTTCTCGTGCTGGCCGCTCAGCTTGCGTGGGCATTACGCGATCCGTTGATCGCCGACCCCACGACCGGCCCGATCGTGCAGGAAGCCTGCGCACTGGTGCATTGCCCATTGCCGCCTGTACGCGATGTCGGCAAGTTGCAGCTGCTGGCACGTGACGTACAGACACACCCCACCGTGCCGGGCGCATTGCTGATCAGTGCGACCGTGCGCAATGACGCTGCGTTCGTGCAGCCATGGCCGGTGGTGATCATTCGCTTGTCCGACGGCAACGGCAAAGTGATTGCCATGCGCCGTCTCAACCCGTATGAGTACCTTGACGATACCGAAGCCTTGCATCGCGGGCTTGCACCTGGCGCCGCTACGGCATTGGTGTTTGAGGTCGAAGATCCTGGCCATCAGGCCGTAGGCTTTGACATCGGATTTGAATAACCATCGCTTAGTGCCTGTTCGGCTTGGGCTTATGATTTTTCCTGTTCAAGGCTCTTAATTTTGTCGTCGGTCGCGAGTACACTCGGTCCCTCGCGCTAGAACTATCAGCGCTGCTTATCCCGCCGCGAAAGCGGTAACTGCCAAAACAGGGCAACGGCCGATGTAGCCGTTGCGTGAGTATGTGGGGAGATGTCCTTGAACGCGGTCAGACTGCCTGTCAACGAGGCTGTTCGTGAATCCTCGTCGCAGAGCGCACTGAGTGAATGCGTAAGCCGGACCGTGCGCCGCTATCTTGCGGACATCGGCGATACGTCGTGCGATGAAGGTCTGTATGCATTGGTGCTTCGCGAAGTCGAAGGTCCGTTGCTGCGCGAAGTGCTCGCGTTTCATGAAGGCAATCAAAGCCGCGCGGCAGCGGTGCTGGGCATCAATCGCGCCACATTGCGCAAGAAGCTGGCCGTGCACGGCCTGCTCTGATTCACGGTCCAGGCCGGTCGTCACCGGCCATATGCCATTTAGCCGTCCAAACACACCACGCCGGGCATGCGCATCACGCTATAATGCGAGGCTTTCACGCATCCGGAAGCCGCCATGCCCGCACCTGCCGTCACACCCATCCGCCGCGCGCTGATCAGCGTTTCGGACAAGACCGGGCTGATTGAACTGGGGCGCCGCCTGGCCGCGGCCAAGGTGGAACTGCTTTCCACCGGTGGCAGCGCCAAGGCCTTGCGCGATGCGGGCATTAGCGTGAAAGACGTCAGCGATCTCACCGGCTTTCCGGAGATCATGGACGGTCGCGTCAAGACCTTGCACCCCAAGGTCCATGGCGGCCTGCTCGGCCGACGCGGCACGGACGATGCGGTCATGACTGAACTGGGCATTGCGCCCATTGATCTATTGGTGCTGAACCTCTATCCGTTCGAAGCCACCGTCGCCAAACCCGATTGCACGCTGGAACAGGCCATCGAGAACATCGACATCGGTGGCCCGGCCATGCTGCGTTCGGCTGCCAAGAACTGGAACGATGTCGGCGTACTGACCTCACCCGATCAGTACGAGGATGCGCTTGCCGAAATCGAGCAGCACGGTGGCTTGAGTCGCGCGACACGCTTCAAGCTCTCGGTGACGGCGTTCAATCGCGTATCCAATTACGACGGTGCGATCAGCGACTACCTGTCCGGCCTGCAGCTCAACGATGCATACGATGCCATTGCCGGCCACGACCCGTTCCCCGCGCAGGCCAATGGCCGATTCGTCAAGCTGATGGATCTGCGCTATGGCGAGAATCCGCATCAGCAGGCGGCGTTCTACCGCGATCTGCATCCGGCACCGGGCACGCTCGCCACGTTCCGTCAAGTGCAAGGCAAGGAACTATCATTCAACAACATCGCCGATTCCGATGCCGCGTGGGAGTGCGCGCGCAGCTTCAGCAAGCCCGCTTGCGTGATCGTCAAGCACGCCAATCCGTGTGGCGTGGCGGTAAGCCTCGATGGCATCGCCCGCGCCTACGATCTGGCCTATCAGACCGATCCCACCTCGGCGTTTGGCGGCATCATCGCGTTCAATCGCGACGTCGACGGCACCACGGCACGCGCCATCGTTGAACGACAGTTCGTGGAAGTGGTGTTGGCGCCAGGCTATGCGGATGACGCGCTGAAAGCCTTCGCCAAGAAGACCAACGTACGCGTGCTGGTGATTCCGCCGCCGCCCAGCGGCGACCTCAGTCAGGCACATCCGGGCAACGACTGCCGCCGCGTGGGCTCGGGCCTGCTGATCCAGACCGCGGACCGCGGCATGATCACCGCGCAGGACCTCAAGATCGTTACCCGCCGCGCACCGACCGAAGCGGAAATCAACGACCTGATCTTCGCCTGGAAAGTCGCCAAGTACGTAAAGAGCAACGCCATCGTCTACGCGCGCGACCGGCAAACCATCGGCATCGGTGCCGGCCAGATGAGCCGCGTCTACAGCGCGCGCATCGCCGGCATCAAGGCGGCGGATGAAAAGCTGGAAGTGCGCGGCTCGGTCATGGCGTCCGACGCGTTTTTCCCGTTCCGCGACGGCATCGACGCGGCCGCGGCAGCAGGCATTCGTGCAGTCATCCAACCCGGCGGTTCGATGCGTGATGCGGAAGTCATCGCTGCGGCGGACGAGCACGACATGGCGATGGTGTTCACCGGCATGCGCCATTTCCGCCATTAACGCCCCGTACGGTGCTACCGCCCCTGCGAGCGGGAGTGGTAGCACCGCGCATCACTCAGCGGCGAGCACGTCTGTTCTGGGCGTTTCGTGCTTGCCCGTCTCCAGACGCCGCGCATAGCGCCGCGCCAGCACGGCGCACGTCATCAACTGCATCTGATGAAACAGCATGATTGGTAGCACGATCATGCCCAGCACATGCGCGGGAAACAGTACATTCGCCATCGGCACGCCGCTGGCCAGGCTCTTCTTGGAGCCGCAGAACACGATAGTAATTTCATCCTCGCGGCGAAAACCCAGCGCGCGCGAGCCATAGCGTGTGATCAAAAGCGCGGCCGCCAGCAGGATCGCATTGATCAGTAGCACACCGCCCAGCACCGACAGCGGCAGCTGTTTCCACAAACCTTGCAGCACCGCCGCGCTGAACGCCGTGTACACCACCAGCAGGATCGAGCCCTGATCCACCACACCGATCAGCGGACGATGACGCTGTACCCAACCACCTATCCAACGTTGCGCGATCTGTCCCGCCACAAACGGCACGAACAACTGCAACACGATCTCGCCCACCGAATGCCACGACATCGCGCCCTGCCCGTTCGCCCGCACGATGAGGCCCGTCAACAGCGGCGTAATACCGATGCCGAGCAGGCTGGACGCGGACGCTGAACACACGGCCGCCGAAACATTGCCGCGCGCGATCGATGTGAACGCAATCGATGACTGCACGGTCGAGGGTAACGCACATAGAAAGAGAATGCCCACATACAGCGTCGGCGTAACCAGCGGCATCAGCAGCGGCTTGAACAGCAGCCCCAGCACGGGAAACAACACGAAGGTGCTGGCGAGCACCACCAGGTGCAGCCGCCAATGCGTCGCACCCGCCACCACCGCTTCGCGCGACAGCTTCGCGCCGTGCAGGAAGAACAGCAGGGCAATCGCCAGGTTGGTAAGCCATTCGAACGCATGCGCCACACCGCCCCGGCACGGCAACAGGCTGGCCGTCAGGACCGTGGCGAGCAGGCAAAGCGTGAAATTGTCGGGGAGAAAGCGACGCAGGGCCATGACACGAGGGAAGGCAGCGGAGATGCGGTTATTCCAATACAGGCCTATTGATAAATCAAATAACTTTATTGTATCTATTGATACAATATGGCAATGAATATCAGTCTCCGGCAATTGCGGGTTTTCCTGGCGGTGGCCAAACAGCGCCATTTCCGGCGCGCGGCCGAACAACTGCATTTAAGCCAGCCTGGCGTGAGCCGGCATGTGGCCGAACTGGAGGCCGAACTAGGCGTGCGACTGTTCGATCGCAGCACGCGCGAAGTCGTGCCGACCGAAGCAGGCCGTTATCTGGAAGGAGCCATGGAGCGCGTACTGGACGAACTGGAAGGCGTCCTGGAACACATGCATTCAGAAGGCGAACGTCGACGCGGAAAAATCCACATCGCTTCCGTGCCCACGCTTTCGGCCAGCCTGATGCCCGCATGCATCGCCGATTGTGCCCGCGACTATCCCGAATTGACGATCCAGTTGCATGATCAGGCGCAAACCCTGGTGCTCGACAGCGTGCGCGGCGGTGAAGTGGATTTCGGTATCGCGATCGAGCCGCCGGAGTCAGGTGAATTCGACTGCGAAACGATCATGCGCGATCCGTTCTGTCTTGCCTGTCGTCCGGACCACCCGCTCGCGCAACACAAGACCGTGTCGTGGAAGAAACTGCAGGGACAAGCGCTGGTGCTCCTGGATTACTCTTCCGGCAGCCGACGCCTGATCGATCAGGCGCTGCAAAAACATGGCGTGCAAGCCTGCGTTGTGCAGCAAACCGGCCATACACATACAGCGTTTCGCATGGTTGAAGCCGGACTTGGTGTAACCGTGACGCCATGGCTTTCCTCGCCGCCATCGACCTTGGCGGTGCGGCCGCTGACACCGACTGAACGACGCGCCGTCACGCTCATTCATCGCCATCAACGCTCGCTGTCGCCGCTGGCTGCGCTGGTATGGAACCGGCTGCGCGAGCTGGCCGCCAAAGGCTCGCTCACGCCGCGTTGAATGCCCGCTTTTTAGGCTTTACACGCCATTGGCGCGAGGACAAGCCGCATGCGGTACGAACTCTATTACTGGACCGGCATCCAAGGTCGCGGCGAATACGTGCGCTTGGCGCTCGAAGATGCAGGCGCCGATTATCTCGACGTCGCGCGCGAGCGCGGTGACGACGCGATCATGGCGTTTCTCGGCGGCGAAGAGAAAGGCGCACTGCCCTTCGCGCCGCCGTTCCTCAAAGCCGGGCGTCTGGTGATTGCGCAAACCGCAAACATTCTCGCCTATCTCGGGCCCCGGCTCGGCCTGGTGCCCGAAGGAGAAGCAGCGGAAATCTACGCGCAGCAATTGCAATTGACGATTGCCGATTTCGTCGTGGAAATCCACGATACGCATCATCCGATCGCGGCCAGCCAGTACTATTCGCAACAACGCACCGCCGCGCGCAAACGCACCGAAGCATTCCGCAAAGAACGCCTGCCGAAATTCCTCGACTATTTCGAGCATGTACTCGAACGCGGCAATGGGCGCCAGGCATTGGCACGCCATTCCTACGTGGATTTGTCGCTGTTCCAGCTCGTGAGCGGACTGGACTATGCGTTTCCCAGCGCCATGCGTCGCATGCAAAGGCGCATACCTCGCTTGCGCGCTTTGGCAGAACGCATTGCCGACCGGCCGAACATCGCCGCGTATCTGGCATCACCACGGCGCATTGCGTTCAATGAAGACGGTATTTTCCGCCACTATGCCGAACTCGACCCCTCGCGCTGACGGGACTTCATCTGTTTAGAACAACGCAATCACCAGCGAACCGGCCACGATCAGCACACCGCCGACGAACACCGGCCAGGTCGGCTTTTCTCCCAGCACGAGCAAACCCAGCACGATCGCTATCGCCACGCTCAACTTGTCGATCGGCGCGACCTTGCTGATCGGTCCCAATTGCAGCGCGCGGTAGTAGCACAGCCAGGAAAGCCCCGTGGCGATGCCCGAAAGCACCAGGAATACCCAGCTATGCCACGGCAACCCCGACGGTTTCGCCCACTCCGCGCGCAGACTGAGAATGCCGGCCGTCACCGCAAGAATCACGAGCGTGCGGATGAACGTGGCGAGATTGGAATTGATGCCCGCCACGCCGAGCTTGCCGAACAATGCCGTCAGCGCGGCGAAGCACGCCGAGCCAAGGGCAAACAGCAGCCAGCTTTCGCGCAGATTCATGCGCCAGCGTTAATCGCCGTTGTCGTCTGATGAAGACGCGGACGCAGGCTTGGAGTTGCCCCACTGCATGATCTTGTACATCACCGGCTTCACCGGCGGCTGTCCGTTCGGGTCGAGCATATGGCCGTCGGTGTCCACGTTGTAGATCTGTTGCGGGCCATGCTTGGGCGTCACCACCACCATGTAAACGCGGCCGTTCTGGCGATATTCCTGGATGGTGTTTTCGCCTTCCTGATGCACCGACACATCCGGCGGCGGCTCGCCATTGGCATCGCGCCCATCCGGTACGCCGGCCACGTGAGGCACGGGTATCGGCTTGCCCGGCAGATGGCTCGGCTCCAGCTCCGCCGGGCTCGACACGGGCTTGGCGCTGGTGCTTGCCACGGCCGGTTCCCTGGCTGGATTCACGCCCGGATCGTTCATCCCCGGCGGCGGTGGCACGGGCGCGAAATGCGGCGTGCCCGACGAGGACGATGAAGACTGCGCAAAGGCCGCTGAGGCGGCCAGAAAAGAAAGGGCGAGCAAGCAAGTTGCGGATTTCATGGCGATCTTGGGGCCTCGTCAGGGTGTCAGAGCATACCAGTGGGCGGGCCGCCCCGCGGTGAATGGCCGGCAGCCATAAGCGACCTGCGCCCCCATGCGTGTTCCACGTTCCCCACGCCCTGTTCCCTTAGAATCGGCGGATGGCAAACCTCACGCTCATCGACGGCTCCTCGTACCTGTACCGCGCGTTCCACGCGCTGCCACCCCTCAGCAATGCGCAGGGCGAACCCACGGGCGCGCTGTTCGGTGTGGTCAACATGCTGCGCACCACCTTGAAGGCGCGGCCTGATTACGTGGCGTTCGTCAGCGATGCCTCGGGCCCCACCTTCCGCAATGTGCTCTATGACAAGTACAAGGCCCATCGCCCGCCGATGCCCGATGAATTGCGCGCGCAAGTGGAGCCGATGCTGAAAATAGTCAGCGCGCTGGGTTTTCCGATCCTGCGCGTAAGTGGTGTCGAAGCCGACGATGTGATCGGCACGCTTGCCACGCAAGCGCATGAGCACGGCATCGACGTGCTGATCTCCACCGGCGACAAGGATCTTGCGCAGCTGGTGCGCCCAGGTATCACGCTGATCAACACGATGACCAACACCACCATGGATGGCGCCGCCGTGATGGACAAGTTCGGCGTGAAACCCGAGCAGATCATCGACTTTCTCAGCCTCACCGGCGACACCGTCGACAATGTGCCGGGCGTCACCAAATGCGGGCCGAAAACCGCGGCGAAATGGCTGGCCGAATACGGTTCCCTCGACGGCGTGATGGCGCATGCCGACAAGGTCGGCGGCAAAATCGGGGAGTACCTGCGCGAGGCATTGCCTTCCCTGCCGCTGTCGCGCCAGCTGGTGACGATCAAGATCGACGTGCCGCTGGAGGTGGGCGTACCGCAATTGATGCTGCGCGACCGCGATATCGACGCCTTGCGCGAGTTGTACACGCGCTATGAGTTCAAGGCGGCATTGAAGGAACTGGACAGTATCGCCGCGGAAACGGCAACGGCACCTTCGGCCGCCCCATCGCCGGCCGTCGTCGCGCCTGCGCAACTTCCGCCGCCGGCGCCATCGGCCGAGTTGAGCGCGCAAGGCCACTACGAGCTGGTCACCACCCAGGCGCAGTTCGATCAATGGTTGTCGCGTTTGCATGATGCGCCGCTGATTGCCTTCGATACGGAAACCACCAGCCTGGATGCCATGCAAGCGGATATCGTGGGCATCAGTTTTTCAGTGCAGCCGGGCTATGCCTGCTACATCCCGCTCGCGCACGATTATCCCGGCGCACCCGCGCAGTTGCCGCGTGAAAACGTATTGGCCGCGCTCAAGCCCATCCTCGAAGATGCACGTCGCCCGAAAGTCGGACAGCACGCCAAATACGACATCAACATCCTCTCGCACTATGGCATCGCAGTGCAGGGCCTGGTGCACGACACGATGCTCGAATCCTACGTATGGAACGCGACCGCCACACGGCACGACATGGATTCGCTGGCGAAGAAATACTTAGGTTACGACACCGTCAAGTACGAGGAAGTCGCCGGCAAGGGCGCCAAGCAGATTTCGTTCTCGCAGGTGGACCTTGACACCGCCTGCCGCTACGCCGCCGAAGATGCGGATGTGACCTTGCGCCTGCATCATGCGCTATGGCCACTGCTGGAAGGTGAGCCGCAGCTGCGCCGCGTCTACGAGGACATCGAAATACCGCTGGTGCCAGTGCTGGCTGGCATGGAACAGCGCGGTGTGCTGATCGACGTGAACGAACTGCGCAAACAGAGCCAGCAACTGGGCAAGCGCATGCACGAGCTGCAGCGCGAGGCGTGGGCATCGGCCGGGCGCGAGTTCAATCTCGACTCGCCCAAGCAGTTGCAGGCGATTCTGTTCGATGAACTGGGACTGCCGGCGAAACTGAAAACGCCCACCGGGCAACCGTCAACCAATGAGGAAGCGCTCGAGGCGATCGCGGACGATCACGCGTTGCCACGCCTGATCCTCGATTACCGCGGCCTGGCGAAATTGCGTTCCACGTATACGGAAAAACTCGCGGAAATCGTCAATCCGCGCACCGGGCGCGTGCATACCAGCTATCACCAGGGCGCGGTGGCGACTGGTCGCATTTCGTCCACCGATCCGAATCTGCAGAACATTCCCGTTCGCACCGAGGAAGGCCGACGCATTCGCCAGGCGTTCATCGCACCCGAGGGCTGGCGGGTAGTGGCCGCCGACTACTCGCAGATCGAGCTGCGCATCATGGCGCATCTTTCAGGCGATGAAGGCTTGCTGCGCGCGTTCCACGAAGGCGGCGACATTCATCGCGCCACCGCCGCGGAAGTGTTTGGACTGGAGCCTGAGGCGGTCACCAGCAATCAGCGCCGCGCCGCCAAGGCGATCAACTTCGGCCTGATGTACGGCATGAGCGCATTCGGCCTGTCGCGCCAGCTCGGTATCGACCGCGGCGAGGCCAGCGACTACATGGCGCGCTACTTCTCACGCTACCCGGGTGTGCATGCCTTCATGGAGGCCACGCGCGAGCGTGCGCATCGCGATGGCTATGTCCAAACGCTGTTCGGGCGCCGCCTGTATCTGGAAAACCTTAGCGCCCGCAATCAGGCCTTACGTGCGGGCGCAGAGCGCGCGGCCGTCAACGCACCGATGCAAGGCACGGCGGCCGACATCATCAAACGCGCCATGATTTCCGTCGCTGCGTGGCTCAAGGATCGCGACGACGCGCATATGTTGATGCAAGTGCACGACGAACTGGTGTTCGAAGTGCGCGCCGATGTCGTGGACGCCGTGCGCGAGGGCATCCGCCAACGCATGTCCGGCGCGGCCGAACTGCGCGTACCGCTGATCGTGGATGTGGGCGTCGGCAAGAACTGGGACGAGGCGCATTGATCGGTGATGTTCACCCGCACCAGGTTTGCAAACCTGGTGCGGGTGAATGCGCTCATTTCATCTTGTTGAGTTCAAGCATGGCCGCATCCGCGTCGGCTTTGGTGGCCTTGGCCTGTTCCATCAACGCCGCATCGTTCTGGAGAACCGCTTGTGCGATGAGCCGGTAGGTTCGCCGGCGCCCATCCGCATAACGGTTCAACGTCTGCTGTAATGCATACTGGCTGTCGCCAGGTTCAAGCTTCGGCGCCGACACCAGGGCATATATGTGGTCCCAGCCCGGTACCACGTCACGTTGAAGAACGCCCGCGTAATCGGCGCCTGACATCGCTCCCGACTGTGCTTTCTTGCCCACGGCATTCGCTTCCTCCACCACACGCCGCTCTTGCGCAGGGAAGTCGAGCAGCGCCGTCTGGAATTGCTGTTCGGCAAGCGCTTTGGCGGACGGATGGCCAAGCGGCCAGCTCATCGCGCCCAGCACGATGGCAGCGACGACCAGACCCGTTGCAAATTGCGGCATGCCAAAACCGATGCGTGATTCTTTGCGCAGCGGACGCGCCAACACGAGCCCCATGGCAAATCCGCCCACTAGGCCGCCGATGTGCGCCGCGTTGTCGATACCGCTGTGCGCAAAACCAAACACGAGGTTGTAGAACGCGAAGAACAGCGCACTGTTGCGTTGCCCGACCATCACAGCAACAGGCACGCCATTGCGCGAATTCATCACGAACGCGATCAGCCCTCCATAGATGCCGAAGATGGCCCCCGAGGCACCGGCGCTGTTGACCGCCGGATTCCAGAGCAAGCTGGCCATGCTGCCGCAAAGACCGGCGAACAGATACAGCAGCAAGAACCGACTGCTGCCGAACAGCCGCTCGATGAGCGAACCACTGGCAAGCAACACCAGCATGTTGCAGGCGATATGGATAATGCCGAAGTGGACAAACAGCGACGTAAACAGCCGCCACCACTGCCCACCCATGGTCAACGGGCCAAAATTCGATCCCCAATGAACCACGTCATTGCCATTCGGCGCAAAGAATCCCACCCCGCCCACGCACATGGCGACAAACACCAGTACGTTGATAGCCACCAGCACCGGCGTAACCGGTGCCCTCGGGCTCAAGGTCATCAGGCGCGAGCGATATTCCTGGAGTTCGGCGTGCTGACGCGCAAACGCGGCGGTCTGCCTGACGGGTAATTGCTGGCGGAGCGTAGCGACATCGTCTCGGTTCGCCGCGGTGAATTCGACCTGATGTGACAGGTTTTCTCTGTCACCGTCAAAGCGAAAACGAACCGTCAGCCCCGACCATTCCACATTGAAAATGTCGCTCAACGGTACACTGAGCTGCGCTTTCTTTCCCATGGAAAAGCGGCCACATGGGCCATTGAGCAGAACCTGGTCGCCGTTGATCGTGATCTGGCCCGATCCAAACAAATCCAGCAGATCGAGAGGTCTTTTGCGCTGACCGGACCTTTGGCCAAATTTAACCTTGTAGGTCGCCGGCGCTACCGAAACGACACGCGCGATCGATTCGTCTCCCATCAGGGAGACCACGTTTTCCTGCTGCATGATTTCCC
This sequence comes from Dyella monticola, assembly GCF_003363155.1. Classification (GTDB taxonomy): domain Bacteria; phylum Pseudomonadota; class Gammaproteobacteria; order Xanthomonadales; family Rhodanobacteraceae; genus Dyella_B; species Dyella_B monticola. Next base: position 105,170 of record NZ_QRBE01000009.1, read on the forward strand.
CCTGATCCTGTGACTGCATGATGGCGTCCTTGCCCAAGCCCGTGCTCGGGAGCATGCCATCCAACGATGCAACCCTCCACCGACGTAAAGTCATGCGGGCAGAAATTACGATTCGTGCGCACTTTTTCTATATGAATCAGGGCTGACCAATCAGGGGTTTGTGCTCCGTTCTCTGCAACTTTTTGGCCGGATATGCGTTCTTACTCTACGGATGCACGCAACGGCATCCCCCGGCGCCCCACCTCCCTGGGTCGCCAACCGGAATCGGACCTCTCCCCTGGGTCGCCGATTCCCCGGCCCCGAAGACCCCCCCTAAGTCTTCGGGGCCTTTTCTTTTGCATTTCTTGCCGTGCGGCGGGACATAGGACAAGACAGACGTTAGGATGAAGTTACGGGATGGCCGCCGCCCGCCGGTTGCCCGAGCAAAGAACTGGTCCTACGTGCACATCAAAGGGAAACCCACTTCGTTCGACATCGCCCACCTGACGGGGGTCTCGCAATCCACGGTCTCGCGCGCCTTGCGCGGGAGTCCGCTGGTCAGCGAGGAAACCCGTCAGCGCGTGAAGGCCGCGGCCGACCAGCTCAACTACAAGGTGGACAAGAACGCCTCGAACCTGCGTTCCCAGCACTCGGGCACGCTAGCCCTGCTGCTGTTTGAAGATCCGACCGCCGATGATTCGCACATCAATCCATTTTTCCTGTCCATGCTGGGTTCGATCACGCGCGCCTGCGCGCTGCGCGGTTACGACCTGTTGATCTCCTTCCAGCAGCTTTCCGACGACTGGCACGCCGATTACGCCGATACCAAAAAAGCCGACGGCATCATCCTGCTCGGTTACGGCGACTACCTGGTGTACCGCGACAAGCTGCAGAAACTTGCCGAACAAGGCACGCGTTCGGTGCGCTGGGGTGCCGTGCTGCCCGATCAGCCGGACGTGTCCATCGGTTGCGACAACTTCCAGGGCGGCCACGCCGTGGCCGCGCACTTGTTGCAACAAGGTTGCCGGCGCATTGCGTTCCTTGGGGATGCATCCAGCCACTATCCCGAATTCTTCGACCGCTATCGCGGTTACGTCGCGGCCTTGCAGGAGGCTGGCGTGGACGTGGATGACGCCTTGCAGGTCGACGCCATCGAAAGCACCGAACAGGCCGGCTACGAAGCGCAGGAACAGCTGCTTGAGCGCGGCGTGCCGTTCGACGCTGTGTTCGCCGCCAGCGACCTGATCGCCATGGGCGCCATGCGCGCCCTTGCCGACCGCCAGATCAAAGTGCCTGAACAGGCCGCCGTGGCTGGCTTCGACGATATTCCGATGGCCCGCTTCCTCAATCCACCGCTGACCACTGTGTTGCAGGACACCAAGCTGGCCGGCGAGACGCTGGTCGACAACCTGTTGCAGCTGATCCGCCACGACCCGGTCCAGACACAACTGCTGCCGGTAAAGCTGGTGGCGCGCCGATCAAGCCAATACGGCACGTGACGTTCCCCCTGCGCCCCGCACGGCTGGCGTGACAGCTAACGCCTGCGGGATGCCAAGCACCCGAACGCGAAGCCCGATTTCACTCAAAACATACGTCCACGCGCAGCTCACCCGGCTTTCTCACCCGAAGAGAAAGAAAACAGCGGCTGTCGATTTCCGCCTGGCTGCTTCGTCGTCTCCACAAACGGCACCTTCATGCCACGGAGAAGCACCATGTTCATACAGCCCTATCTGTTCTTCAGCGGCCGCTGTGAAGAAGCGCTTGGCTATTACGAAAAACATCTCGGCGCCACGATCAACGCAAAAATGCGTTACAAGGAAGCGCCGCCCGGTGATGGTCCTGGTGCCAACGCCAATGGCGAACACATCATGTACAGCAACTTCACCATTGGCGATACGGTGTTGATGGCGTCGGACGATTGCGTCAACACGAACACTGCATTCCAGGGCTTTTCGCTTTCGCTTAGCGTAAAAACCAAAGACGAGGCTGATCGCGCCTTCAACGCTCTCGCCGACGGCGGCCGCGTGCATGCGCCGCTGGGCCAGACCTTTTTCTCGCCGTATTTCGGCATGGTGGTCGACCGCTTCGGCATGAGCTGGATGGTGATCGTTCCACAATAAGCGCCTGCTCAATGTCTCCTCGCAGTCCGGCTAACCCCTAAGTGACCAGATGAACCACGCAGAGACATCGAACAGGCTCCAAGGAGAACGACTATGCGATTCATGATGCTGATGCTGCCCAGCGCACATTGCGATGCCCTGCCCGACGCGCGACCCAGCGCTGACGCCGTGGCAAAAATGATGCGTTTCAACAAATCGTTGCAGGAGGCGGGCGTACTGCTTGCGCTTGACGGTTTGCATCCGCCCTCGGCCGGTGTGCGCGTCACTACGGTCAACGGCAAACTCAAGATTTCCGATGGTCCTTTCGCCGAAACCAGGGAAGTCGTCGGCGGCTATTGGATGATCGATGTCGCTTCGCGCGACGAAGCGATTGCCTGGGCGTCGCGTTGTCCGCTCACCCCCGGCGATACGATCGAGATTCGCCAAGTGTTCGAGATGTCGGATTTTCCCGCTGATGTGCGCAAGGCGGCCGAAGGTTTCGAAGAACTCCGGGCCGCGACTGGCTGATGCAGGAACTTGCGCCGCGTCGATACACGTGCTGTGATCGTCAGCCATGACGGCAACCGATATTCATCGCACGATCGAAGCGGTATGGCGCATTGAATCGGCGCGTCTCATCGCAGGGCTTGCGCGCATGGTGCGCGATGTCGGGTTGGCCGAGGAACTGGCGCAGGATGCACTGGTTACCGCGCTTGAACGTTGGCCGCAACAGGGTGTGCCGGACAATCCCGGAGCGTGGCTGATGACGGCCGCCAAGCATCGCGCCATCGATCTCTTGCGACGGAACAAGCTGATCGAGCGCAAGCATGAGGCCCTCGCCTACGAGCTCGACGGCGAGGCCGATGATGCCAGGTCGGAGCTGGATAGCATGCTCGACGACGATATTGGCGACGATCTGCTCAGGCTGATTTTCACGGCCTGCCACCCCGTGCTTTCCGCCGAAGCGCGCGCGGCACTCACGCTGCGCCTGCTCGGTGGCTTGAGCACGGATGAAATCGCGCGGGCATTCCTGGTACCCGAGCCCACCATTTCGCAGCGCATCGTGCGCGCCAAACGCACGCTTGCGCAAAAGCGCATTCCATTCGAAGTACCGCGCGGCGACGAACGCGACGAGCGACTCGCCTCGGTGCTCGAGGTGATCTACCTCATCTTCAACGAAGGCTACGCAGCCACCTCCGGCGACGATTGGATACGCCCGGAACTCTGCAACGAAGCCATGCGTCTGGGCCGCGTATTGGCCAGCCTCGCGCCGATGGAACCGGAGGTGCTTGGCTTGCTCGCACTGATGGAAATCCAGGCATCACGTCTGCGCGCGCGCACCACACCTACGGGCGAGCCGATTCTCCTGCCTGATCAGGATCGCAGCCGTTGGGATCCTTTGCTTATCCGTCGCGGTCTGGAGGGTCTTGCACGTATCGAAGCCCTGCGCGGCGCGCATGGCCCCTACGCGCTGCAAGCGGCCATTGCGGCCTGTCATGCGCGCGCACGTACCGCCGACGCAACGGATTGGTCGCGCGTCGCCACACTCTATGCCGAACTGGCACAGGTGCAGCCATCGCCCGTGGTGGAACTCAATCGCGCCGTCGCCGTATCGATGGCATCCGGGCCTGCCGCGGCGCTGGTGTTGGTCGATGCACTGACGGACGAGCCGTTGCTGCGTAATTACCACTTGCTGCCAAGCGTACGCGGCGACCTGCTGCACCGGCTGGAACGCTACGCCGAAGCGCGCGATGAATTCGAACGTGCAGCATCGCTGGCACGCAATCTGCGCGAGCGTCATTTGCTGCAACAACGCGCTGCGGCGTGTGCACTGGCTGCGCGCTCGCATTTTTGATGCATCTGTGAGCGCGCAGGAAACTGTTCCACTCCCAGGCGCTACTCTTCCCACCCCGTCATTCCGGCGAAGGCCGGAATGACGGGGTGGGAAGATGAACACACATGCCAGCACTGAGCTATTAAGCCGATGGCGACAACACCTCACCCACCACCGGTTCACGCACTCGCAGCACACTCAGCCCCGCCACCAGCAAACTCACGCCGCCGAGCACCAGCGCATAGATCGGCTGCCCGTGGAAAAATACACGCAACAGCACACCCAGCACACTGGCGGCGAGCAATTGCGGAATCACGATGAAGAAATTGAAGATGCCCATGTACACGCCCATCTTCTCCGCCGGCAGGTTGTCCGACAGCAGCGCATAGGGCAGCGAAAGTATCGACGCCCATGCAAAGCCCACACCCACCATCGGTAACAACAGCCAATGCGGATCGCGGATCAGCAAGAACGCCACCAGCCCCAGACCGCCGAGCCACAAGTTGAGCAGATGGCTGATGCGCAAGCCCCAGCGGCGCACCATCAGCGGAATCACCAGCGCTGCCACGGCGGCGAAACCGTTGTACGCCGCGAACAACACGCCCACCCAATTGGCGCCATTGTTGTACGCCGCCGAATGCGGATCGGTGCTGCCAAAGTGCACCTGCGCTACGCCAGCGGTGGTGTAGATCCACATTGCAAACATGGCAAACCATGAAAAGAATTGCACCCATGCCAATCGACGCATCGCCGGCGGCATGGTGTGCAGATCCGTGATTACCTGCGTCAGCACGCCATTGCCGCGCACCATGCTCAGCCACAGGTACGTAAGTCCGAAAGCCACCAGACCACCCGCGAGCAGATACAGCTCATGCTCCAAGCCGTACGCATGTACGAGCCATGCGCCAGCGAAACCGATGACCAGCCATATCAATCCGTTGCGTAACGCGCTGGCGCGCTCCACCTCGACATGTGGCGCGGTTACCGCGTCGGCGAACACGCGTAACTGCTCGGGTGGATATTCGCGTGTGGAAAACACCGTCCACAGCACCGATCCCAGCAGCACGACGCCACCGACGTAAAAGGCATCGCGCACCGTGTTGGGAATACCACCGGGGTCTGCGACATTGCTCACACCCAGATGCGCGAGCAGATAAGGCAACAGCGAAGCCACCACCGCACCCAGGCCGATGAAGAAGCTCTGCATCGCATAACCCAGCGGACGCTGCGTGGTCGGCAGTTGATCGCCAACGAATGCGCGGAACGGTTCCATCGACACATTGATCGATGCATCCATGACCCACAGCAACATCGCGGCGGTCCATAGCGCAACCGAGTTGGGCATCCACACCAGCGCCAGCGTGGTAAGGCATGCCCCGGCGAGAAAATAAGGGCGCCGTCGCCCGAGCTTTCCCCACGTGCGATCGGAGGCGTAGCCGATCAGCGGCTGCACGATCAGGCCCGTGAGCGGCGCGGCGATCCACAGTATCGGAATATCGGTCACGCTGGCGCCGAGCGTCTGGAAGATGCGGCTGACGTTGGCGTTCTGCAGCGCAAACGCAAACTGGATACCCAGAAAGCCGAAGCACATGTTCCATATTTGCCAGAACGACAGGCCAGGTTTGCGACTCATGGCGCACCTGTCGTGGGACTGATGATGAGCTCACCGATGCGCGCGTCATTCAGCGGCCCGTCGACGCCGCCCTTGCCGCCCGTGTAATGCGCGAAATGGCTGAGGTCGCTCATATTGAAGCCTTGCTCCCATTGGAAACGGCACGCCACGCCCGCCTTCGCCGTGATCACGGCATAGGTGGAGGATTGTTCGCCGACGCTATGCGGCAGCACGATCGGCACGCGTTGGGGCGTATCGCTACCACAATGGACCACCAGCATCTTCACGGCGGCGGTAACACCGGTGTTGATGGGGCCATGGTTGTTTTCGTAGCGAAGCGACACCCGGTATCGGCCCGCAGCCGGCACATTCCATGTCCGCGGCCAACCATTCGCCACGGCATCCGCCTCGCCACCGCACACGGCCGGACTGTGCAGCGATTCGATGCCGTGAGCGTCGATGCGCGTGACGCTGACACACGGCGCCTGCGTGCCTTGCGCGATATAGGTGCTGCCGTCGATGTTACCCACGCGCTGGCCGTCCGCATAAAGCACCACCTTGCCGTCCGCCTGCACGCGCCAGCCCTTGTTGTCGCCGGTGATGGTCGGTGCGGGCGGCGCAGCGGGCGCATACAGCGGTGCGTCGGTGCGCAGCGGCATCGCCGGCACATCGATTGCCTTGAGCATCACGACGGTTTCGCTACCACGCTGCCGGGTGCTGTCAGCCACCAGGAGGTTGCCGTGCACGCTGTGCGGCAAACGCAGCGTGATCGTGCGGCCGGGCATGTGCAGGCTGATGCTGTCGTGGGCGCCGAACAACATGGGCAGCAGCGACGCCGGCAGTTTGGGTTCGATACGCCCATCCTGCGTGAGGCCGAACACGCCCTCGCTCACGGCATCCAGATACGCCGCCACCGACCACAGCTGGCGCGGCGAATCCACGACCGGCCCGCTGAGCTTGCCTTCGTCGACGTGCGTCGCCTGGGTCTGGAGCTCGTAGTTCTCCATGTTCGAACCAGAGATCGCGGCGCCGCGCATGATCGAACGAAGCTCATGCGCAATACGCGCTGGATCATTCACCTCCCGCGCGGCGCGTAACGCATACGCACTGACAAATGGCCAGATGGCCCGGTTGTGATAAATCGGCTGATCGGCGCGTTCAGGCCAGATCACCGGGCTGCCAGCCGGCCAGGTGGGATAGTTCAGCAGCGCCTGGCGTGCGCGATCGCCTTCCGCGACGCCGCTGGTGATCGCCAGCGCGGTGCCGAGCAAATCATATGTGTCGTAAGGTGTGCCATCACCACCGATATAGCTCATGTACATGCCACGATCCGCGCGCCAGAAATGTGCGTTGATCGCTTTCTTCAGCGCCTGTGCCTGCGCGTCGTAAGCCTTGGCATCCGCTGCGTGGCCGTGTGCATCGGCCAGGCGCGCCGCGAGCTGCAACGCTTGGAAATGCAGCACATTGGTCGATAACGCGAACGATTGCGCGATGAACACCACATTGTCCGCGGTCCACGCCGGATAGGTTTGCTCACGCCAATCCAGGAAGGATGTTTCGCCGCGATACAAGCCCGCATCCGGATCGAACGCATAGTGCCGATCCTGCGCCAGCGTGTCGCTCAAGGCGCGATACACGTCATCGGCGAAGGCCTTGTCGTCGAGCAGATGGCGTGCACCGAGGAACCACACCACGCGATCGGTGCTGATCGGCCAGCTACCGCCCGACCCGGTGTCCTGCATCACGTACAAACCCTGCTTCAGCGAGGGGTCGCGCATATCCGACAACTTGAAGTTCAGGCCGTTACGCGAACGTAACGGGTCGTAGCGCCATAGGCCCAGGTCGATCGAATAAGAAAGATCGCGCGTCCACACGTACGGCCATTTCGCACCGGTTTCGAAACAGGTGCAGGGAATCGGCTGGCCATGATCAAACGCACCGTCGCGGATGGCGGTGACGGAATCCTGGGCGAGTTCGTCCTGCGCCATGGCGAACAGGCCATCGAACATGGGGCTTGCCGTGTCCACGCGTGAACGCTGCGCGCCGATATCGCGCGTGCCAAATGGCCCCGTCAGCGTGAAACGGCCGCCTTGCACCGCGCTCATGTGCGCCTGTTGTCCACGCCAGGAAATGTTATCGCGCCAGAGATCGCCCTGGGCGCCCGCCGCCAGGGCGGCCATCATCACCACACTCAGCATGCGCACTCCACCGATGGCTGACTCACAGGATCTCCCCTCTGGTTATGTCACGATGCGGCGCGATGTACATGCTGCGATCGCAGCATTCGAGCCTCTCATTCACATAGCGACTGCGCATGGTAGGCAAGCTGCCGGCCGATGGCGGCGTTATGCATACGTATTCATGCGCGGCGCGACCCTTCTGGACGAAACGAGGGCGCCACGCTCAGTGCAACTGGACCACCACCAGGCCTTGCGGCGGAATGTCGAGATGCAAACGGCCATCCTGCAGCGGCGACACCTGGGGTGCGCTCAATGTGCCTGCCGCGCGCAATTGCGCGATCTGCTCGCGGCTGGGGAAATCCGGACGTCCCATACGATCGAACGTCGCCACGGCATTGCCATGCTCGGCATCCACGCGCCACACCGTGGCTTTCGCGCCGGCAGCCAGATGTGCAACATCAATATCGAAATGCTTCACCGAGCCCTGCGGTTCGCCCTTGGTGTACGCAGCGGTATCGCCCACGGGCGGCGCATAGTTCCATAGTGCCAGCACCACCGTGCCGTCTTTGCACCGCGTGGCCAGGGCACTGTCCGACGACACCGGCAGGCGTGTATCGCCCAAGCGATGCAGCAACGCGAACGCATTGAATGCCGGCTTGGGAATGCGATCGGCCGCGATCAAACCGAAGCCGCCGTAGAACGGCATGCGCACCACGCCCTGCTCCTCGAAGACATCGGAGAAGGACCAGTAGCTCATGATGTCCACCTTGCCGGCGCATTCGCGGATCGTGTTGGCCATCCACGGGCCCATGAAGGTGGAGTCGGTGACATTGGGAAGGTTGGCATAGGACGCGTTGTACTCGCTGAAGATCAGCGGCATCTTCGGGTACGGCGAGGCGGCGATTTCGCGATGCACCTTATCGACCGCGCGGCACACCATGTTGGCACGCGAAATGGTTTCGCTGGTCTTGAACACGTTCTGCGCGGTGTCGTCGCCGTAGACGTGCGTGCTCACAAAATCCACTAGCACGTGCGTGTCATGGACATGCTTGAGAAAGTCGGGCACCCACGCCGCCTGCGCGGTGGCCGGGCCGCCCACGCGCAAGCGCGCGTTGACCGACTTCAACGTGCGCGCGGTGTTGTCGTACAGCGTGAAATACGTGGATTGCTCGGGCTTGCCGCCCCAGAAGGTGAGGTTGGGTTCGTTCCACACCTCGAAATACCAGCTGGATACCTCATCGATGCCGTAGCGCGCGATCAGATGCTCGGCGAAGGCGCGGATCATCGCATTCCACTGCGCGTAATCCTTGGGCGGCATCACATTGGGGTGATACCAGAAATCATGCTGCTGCGATGGGTCGGAACTGAGTTCCCGCGGCATGAAGCTCAACTCGACGAACGGCTTGACGCCACGTTCCAGCAAGCCATCATAAATCTGATCGACATAGGAAAAGTTGTAACTGATGTGGCCGTCGTTATCGCGCTGAACCAAACCCACGTCACGATCGAAGATGCCATGGAAGCGTACGTAACCAAAACCGGTGGCCTGGTGCACGGCGTCGATGTCCCTACGGTAGTCGTCGCGAAGCGCGAGCGCCGCGCGGCCCGAACCGAACATCTGTTCCCAGAAATGCGGGAAGGCCATGCCGGCGGCGGTGGCATCCACCGTAATGTTCACAGTGCTGGTGACCGGTGGCGTTGCAGCGTTGGCGAGGCCGAATATGAGGAGCGTGGCGAGGCCGAGCGTTGCTGCAGTGCGGCGTTGCAAGCGGGGACAGGGCATGGCGATTCCTTGAAATTTGCCGGCATGTAAACGTTTTCTCGCTCAAGTTTCGTACAGATGAGGCGCGGTGTTCAATGCTGTAGTTGTGATGGCCGATGCCGGCCGATGGCTCCCCCCTGCGCACAGGCGAGGGAGCCATCTCGCACGTCAGTGTGAAGCTGCCGACTGCAATGTCACATGCCGCGCCTGCCCCGCCGCAATCCGCAGCACCGTCACGCTGCCATAGCGATCGTGATGGACCGTCCAGCCCTCGCCTTTCGCGGCCAGCAGTGCATCGGCGCTGGCGTAGGACTTCAGTGTCCCCACGCTCGTGGCCGCGATGCCGTGCACCTTCACCAGGTAATACTTCAGCGCCGGTTTGTAACTGCCGTGCACCGCTTCGGTCGCGAATACCGCATCGCCACCACGGCGCTGCGTGCTCAGCTGCTGCGCAAAGTACGCACCATGCTCATAGGCGTACGTGCTGCCGTCATCGTCGTAGTAATTGAAGTGAGTGGCGTGATCGGCGGGAAATACATCGACGGTCAGCTCGCTGACCGGCTGCTGCCCCACATAGTCCATCGCAGGCTGGGTGGGGATGATCGCGCCTTCGCGGATAAAGAGTGGAATATCGTCCCAGCTGGCACTGTCCACGGTGAAGTGGAGGGTTTGTCCGCCTTGATAGGTCTTGCCGGTGAAGTAGTCGGTCCACTGGCCGGCCGGCAGGTAGATGTCCTTTTCCGTCTGTCCTTTGTTCACCACGGGTGATACGAGCAAACTGTCGCCGAACATCCACGCATCGACGTCATCGCGCACCTTCGGATCACCGGGGTAATCGAAGGTAAGCGGACGCACGATGCCGATGCCCTCGGTCGTGGCCGTGCGGTCGTAGCTGTAGATGTAGGGAATCAACGCATAACGCAGGCGCATGGCGTCGGTGGCGGCTTTCTCCGCCTTCGCGCCGTAGAGCCATGGCTGACGTTTCTCGCCCAAGGTACCGTGCACGCGGAAAATCGGCACGAAGGCAGCAAACTCGATCCAGCGCGCATAGTTTTCATCGTCTGGATGGCCTTTGAAACCGCCGCCATCCATGCCCCATTTCATTTCGCCGACATCGATGGCGCTGAGCATGCGCTGGCGTTGTGCCGCCATGCTGTCGAAACCGGTATCGATGTCGCCCGACCACAGGCCGTAGGCATAACGTTGCGCGCCAAGGTAGAAATCGCGATTGATCGACCACACGCGCGCCGGCGCATACGCGCGCTGTCCGTCGTAGAGCGCACGCTGCATGTTGAGGAATTGCGTATTGCTGTCGGTATCGTCCGCTTCATCGTTCCACCAGCCGACAATGCCGGTGTCGAAGGAGTGCTTGAGCGCGGCATTGAAAAACCATGCGCGCGCCGCGGCCTGATCGAAATCCACCTCGCGCACCGGCTTGAGCGAGAAGTAATCCATGTTTTGCGGCCGGTTGGTGACCCAGAAGCCATGCGTCTGGGCATAACGGCCTTCCACGGTATCCACATGGATGCGCGGCTTCATGATGCCGGTCATATGCATGCCCAGCTGATCCATCATGGTTTTCAGCTTGCCGGTGGGGCCATCGGGGAATTTCTTCTCGTTCCAGCGGAACTCGCCGTAATGGTCGTCCCCCCAGGCTTTCCAGTCGAAGTCGAAGGTGAAGTTGTCGATGGGAATGTGCCGGCTGCGATAACCGCGCACGATGGCGAGGAATTCCTGCTCATCGATGCCCCACTGGCTGTTGGTGAAACCCATCGCCCATTTGGGGAACATCGGCGGCGCACCGCTGAGCGTGGCGAGGCCTGCGAATATCTGCGACGGCGTGCCGGCGATCACGTCATAGCTGACGTCCTCGCGGTTGATGCCGCTCACGACGATTTGGCCGTCCAAAAGATCGAACTTGGCGCCCACCGTATCGACCAGCACACCGTAACCGTGCGTGCTCCATACGAAGGGACCACCCGGATAACCCTGCTCACCCGCCTTGGCGATCTGCACGCCATGGCGCAGCAAACCACCCTTGGCAGGTTCGAAGGCGTCGTAACCGCCAATGCCGTACAGCGGATCGGACGCATCGTGGTGTAACGCGATTTGCTGCTGCATCAACGTGGCCGGATCGGTTTGCACCAGCACATGGCCTTGCGCGTCGGCAATGGTCAAGCGGGCCGAGGTCTTGTCCCAGCTGGCGATCGCGTCATGACTCGCCACAGAGACGCCGTCGGCGGTGGTCTGGGTGCGCAGATTCGATAACGTATCGCGCGAGCCGCGCGGATCCATCACGATGCCCGGACGTGTGCTCAGTCCATCGGGCATACCGTGGATTTGCACGATATTCGGCGTGACAAAACGAACGCTGATGCGGTCTTTGCCATGCGCCAGCTCGATACCGCGTGCATCGGCATGGTCAAGCTGAAAAGCCGAGGGGGTTTGTTCGGTAGTGGCCGCGTAAGAGGCCGGGGCGATCAACAGGCCGCAGAGGGCCACAATGCGCAGGGTTGTCATCCACCCATCCTTTTTTGTTGCGATGTCGCTGCGAGCGGGAGCGGCGTCCTCCTCAGTCGAGGAGGACCAGGCCATGCCCGAAGTGCCCGACTATAACCGCACTTCGCCGACGCAGGGGACAAACCGGGCTGCGCTCACCCGATTACTGAAGTATCGCCGTCGCATACGCTGACAGCGTCAGTTTGCCGTTCGCCAGCACGGCGCCCGGCTTGGTTTGCAGCAGCACGGAGGAGGCGTGCACGTTACTCCCCAGATCGAACACGCGCACGTCGCGCGAAAGGTTATGCACGACCAGTACGCGCGATTGCGCATCCGCGAGCGTGTAAGCCAGCACATGTGGATCGTCCGCAGGAACATTGGTCAACGCGCCATCACGCAATGCGCTGACCTGTGTGCGCCAGCTGATCAACGTGCGATACAGGTTGAGCAATGAGCCGGGATCGGCATTCTCCGCTTGCACTGACACATCCGCACCATCATTCGTGCTCCAGTCTTTCCAGCTCGCCGTGCCCGGCCCCTTGCCGTTGCGATACCAGCGCATCGGCTCGCGGATGTCTTCATCGGGCTTGGTGCCCTGCATGCCGAGTTCTTCGCCGTAATAAATGAAAGGCTCGCCAGGCAAGGTCAGCAGCAGCGCGGCGGCAACGCGCATGTGCGCCATATTGTCGTCGAGCTGGCTCATCACGCGTTCCTGATCGTGATTGGACAGGAACGGCGCATCGTCGAAATGGCCACCCGCATGGGTGCGGTAGGCCGCATACGTAAATTGAAGGCTGTTGCCGATACCGAGGTTGCGCTCCTGCCTGACGCTCTCGATGAGCTGCGTCGCCACGGGGAAATTGAACACCGTATTCAACGGGCCCAGGTAGGGGGTCAAATCATCGGGATTCTGCCGCGCCACTTCGCCGACCAGCCACACGTTGGGATTCGTCGTTTCCAGCGCGTGCCGGTATTCGGACCACCAGCGCACGTTTTTCTGCAGTGCGATCGGATCATCCATATCCGTGCGCAGGTCGTCATAGATATGTTGCGCGGCATCCAGACGGAACCCGTCCACGCCCTGGCGCAACCAGAAACGACCCACCTCGATCATGGCCTTGCGCACGACCGGATTGTCATAGTTGAGATCGGGCATGGCGCCCGTGAACGTACCTTCGTAATACTGGCCATTGGAGGCGCGATGCCAGGCCGGACCGCCCACGGCGCTGATGGCGTGGATATCCGTGCCGGGCTTGGCCCAAAGGTACCAGTCGTGATGCGGATCGTTCGGGTTCAGCGCCGCCTTGAACCATGGATGCTGATCGCTGGTGTGGTTGATCACCATATCCATCACCACCTTGATGCCGCGCTTATGCGCTTCGTCCAGCAGATGCTTGAAATCCTGCATCGTGCCGTATTGCGGGTTGATGGCCTCGTAATCGGTGATGTCGTAACCGTGGTAGCTGGGCGACGGATTGATCGGCATCAGCCAGATGCCGCTGACGCCCAGCGACTTGATGTAATCGAGCTTTTCCGTGATGCCGTTGAGATCGCCCACGCCCTGGCCTTTGCTGTCGTAAAAGGCGCGGACGAAGATTTCGTAGTAGACGTCGGAGGGCTGGTTTTGTGCAGCTTTCGGTTGCCCGGCCAATGACACGCCGGAAAACGCACAGAGCGCTGCAGCGATGGCAACGGCGCGAAGCATGGAAAGGAACTTTGGCATGACCGTCTCCCGGGGATGGAGCGTTGTCGTAGGACTATCGACTGATTGCTATCCCTTGCACAGTCTACGCTTGCGATAACGTCATTCCGGCGCAGCCCGGAATGATGCTGTGGCAGTTACCACTATCTCGAATGGCGGACACCAAATAAAAGAACCCGGCTCCCTAAACCAACAACGGAACCGGGCCGGGGAGGTCCGGCCGGGCATGGCCGCAAAACAATGCCCGACCGGTGGTTTTTACAGCTTCAGGTTGAAGCCACCGTAGAACGTACGACCGAAGTACTGGATCGTGCCGGTTTCCGACGGCAGGCCGAAGTAGGTGCGCGTCGGCTGGTTGGTGATGTTCAACACCTGGAACAGCAGGCTGATGTTCTTGGTGAGATTGTACGAGGACTGGAAGTCGTAGACCGTTTCCGGTGCGAAGTACACGATCTGGTTGGTGACCGAGATCTGCGAGTCGGAGACGAACTTCGAGCGGTAGTTGCCTTCCAGGTTCGCCGAGAACTTGCCGTTGTCGTAGAAGATCTGCGCGCTCGCCACGTTACGTGACAAGCCAGGCAACGCCTGCACTTCGACCGGACCGCCCAGCGTGGAAGTCGCACCGAACGGACTCTGCGTCAGCGAATAGTTGGCGCCGAAGCCCAGGTTCTTCCAGATACCCGGCAGGAAGTGTGTCTTCTGGAACGACAACTCCAAGCCGCGCACCATCGTGCCCTGCGCATTGTAGGCCGTCGCATACGAACCGTTGAGGTACGGCTGCCCGGTCGACGGGTTGATCGGCACCTGGATGCCAACCGACGAGAACGGGAAGTTGTTGTAGCTCACCAACTGGATAAACGTATCGATGTGCTTGACGAACACGCCGGCGGTGAACAAACCACTGGAGTCATCGAAGTAGTGCTCGTAATCGAGGTCGTACTGCATGGCCGTCAGCGGACGCAGCAGCGGGCTGTAGCCACCCCAGACGTTGAAATAACCGTTGCTCTCGTATGACCCGGCGCCCGCCAACATGTAGTTGATCGTCGGACGCGACAACACTTTGGACACCGAGAAACGTGTCTGATCCTGATCGGTCCAGTGATAGATCAGGTTCGTCGACGGCAGCCACTTGGTGTAGCTCATGCCCTGGTTGAGCGGGGCGTAACTGGTGGAGGTGTAGCCGAAGCCATCCGTCATCGGGACGCCCGTACCGGTCGGCACTTCTTCCAGACCGCTACTGGATTGCGAGGTATGCGATACGCGCAAGCCGATGTTGCCGGTCAGCTCGTGGCCCCACAGCGTCGTATCGATATCACCCTGGAAGAACAGGTCACGCACCTTCTCCGACACGGTACCGCTCTGCACGCCCGTCCAGGATTGACCGTTCGGGTTGAGATCGAGTTCCGGATTCGGCTTGAGACCATAGGCCGCCAAAATCGCCGGTGCATTGAGCTTCAGGAAACACGGGAATCCACTGAACGAACCCTTCCAGCACACCTCCGACGTGTCGCTGCTGCTAAGCGGCAGCGGCGGCTGGCCCGCCACGGGGTAGGAGCCCCATTCCGAGCCGTACACCCACGCCGTGCGATTGGCCTCATAGAAATGGTTGTTGATGTAAACACCGGCCTGCAGATCCGTGAAGATCGGGTTGCTCTCGAGGTCATACTGTACGGTGCTGCGGAACGCCTTGTAGCGGTCGTGATAGATGTACGGATACACACCGTAACGCGACAGCGCCATGTCGTTCGGATTGGTATAGATGCCCGGATTGGTGAACGATATCGAGCCGACGTTCAAGCCGTTGAGCTTGTACGTGGTCGACTGATTCATCAGCGTGGGATTGGACGTGCCAAGGCCGTTGTACGGATCGGCGGTGGTATCGACGTTGATTTCGTTGCTTTCGGCGTGCGACAGCGAGGCATCCGCCTCCACATGCCACGGACCATCGTTCCACTTCAGATTCAGACCGCCGGAGAAAATACCCGTGTCGGTCGTGTAGTTGTCAGCGGTCGTTTCATTCGAGAACTGCGCATTGGCCAGACCCGGAATGCTGGTCACGGTGCCGCCGACCAACGTATCGCCCGGACCATATACCGGATTGGTAATGGTCGCGTTGTTGCTGCTAAATAGCTGCGAGCGGAAGCCGTAGCCATAGTAGTCGTCATCGAACTTCGAATAGTAGGTATCGCCGGTGATCTGCCAGTGGTCGTCCGGACGCCACACCACCGTGGCCAGGTAACCGGTACGACGCTCGGTGCCCCCGTCCTGCTGCAATTGCGTGCCCTGCGGCACATAAGCCTGCGGCCCCGTGTTGGTCGGCGGGTTCAGGTACTGATAGTCGCCATTGGCCTCGCCCACGAACTGCTCGGAGATATGCGGCTGATACAACTGTGCGAAACCGGCGCCGACGCCCAGTGTGTTATCCAGGAACTTGCCCTGCCAGGCCGCGCTGACGCGGTAACCCTGCGTATTGTCGCCAACGACGTCATGCGCCTGGCCGTTGTAGCTGCCGCGCGCGTCGATGTCGAGCGACTGATCCTTCTTGCTGTCGAGCGGATTGGCCGTCTGCATGTTGATCGTGCAGCCCACGCCGCCTTCGATCAGCGATGCCTGCGAGGACTTGTACACCGTCGCCATGTTGATCAGTTCGGAAGGATACTGATCGAACTGAATGTAGTTGGTGCCGCTGGTCGAGGGTTGCTCGCGACCGTCCAAGGTGGTTTCGATGAAGTTACCGGAAAGACCGCGACAGTTGATCTGCGAGGCCTGGCCGGCAATGCGCTCGGCGGAAACACCCGGCAGGCGGGTCAGCGAATCGGCGATCGACTGATCCGGCAGGCCGGTCAGGTCGGCGGCCGTCACCACGTTCTGGATCGTGTCGGCATAACGCTGATAGTCGATCGACTTCTCAACGCTGCTGCTGAAACCGGTAACCGTTACGGTGGCCAGGCTCTTGGCAAGCTGCTGCTGGCTCTTCTGGTTGCTGGTGGTCTGACTGGTTCCGGTGGCTGTGGTGGTTGTGTCGCCCTGCTGCGTCGGCGCCGACTGCGCAACGGCATCGCTCACCCCAAAGGCCATGCAAAGGCTCGATGCCAATGCCACGGCAAGCACATTACGCTTGAGTATCACGCTATCCCCTCCCCAAAAAATTATTTGTAGTCGCCTCTTCTGGTCGCTGCCTTGCGTGTCACTCGCAAATACGCTCAGCGCCCACGCAGACGGACAAAACCGGCGGCGTGAGTGGATGGTAGGGCGCGCTTTTCCAAGCAGACTACACTTTGCATACGTATTCATGTCGTGGCCCTGGACACGGTCATCGCAGTGCAACATGCGCATTGCGCAGGCGTGCGCCGCGCCGCCGAACCACTGAAAAACAGGGTCTTTACGGCGATTTTACGAATTATCCGGTGCGCAACGCGCGGCACGGCGCAGCTGCGCAGCGCACCTCATGACGCAATCGCAGCACGAATGAATACGTATGCAGACTGTGCAAGCAATGGGAACCCGCCAACTAAGCTGCACCACGCCAACATGCTCTGCTTTCTGCCTTGAAAACCTTAGCCTGGTGCGTTGGGAATCGTGTCTTGCCATCCTTCGCGAAAGCGAAATGCCATTTGCTTTGAAGTGCAAAGCAAAGATGAATTCTCGCCTTCGCGGGGATGACGGCAAGAAAGACCCAAGCGGCAGTCTGCTAAGTTTTACGCGAGGAAGCACGCAGAGCCGGCAAGTTTGGGCTTAAGCAGGGAACACGTTTACACATGACCGATGCATTCTGGTGGCGTGGCGCCGTCATCTATCAAATCTATCCACGCAGTTTTCTGGATACCAACGGCGACGGCGTGGGCGACCTGCCGGGCATCATCCAGCGCATGGATTACGTAGCAAGCCTGGGCGTGGACGCCATCTGGGTTGCGCCGTTCTTCCGCTCGCCGATGGCCGATTTTGGTTACGACATTGCCGATTACCGCGATGTGGATCCGTTGTTCGGCACGCTGGACGATTTCGACCGCCTGCTCGCCAAAGCCCATGGCGTTGGCGTGAAAGTAATGATCGACCAGGTACTCAGCCACACCTCCGATCAGCACGCATGGTTCAAGGAAAGCCGCGAAAACCAGCACAACCCTAAAGCCGATTGGTACGTGTGGGCAGATGCCAAACCCGATGGCAGCGCGCCGAATAATTGGCTGTCGATCTTTGGCGGTTCTGCGTGGCAGTGGGAACCGCGACGCGGTCAGTACTACCTGCACAACTTTCTAGCCTCGCAGCCGGACCTGAATTTCCACCACCCCGACGTGCGCGCCGCGGTGCTGGACAACGTGCGCTTCTGGCTTGACAAAGGTGTGGACGGCCTGCGCCTGGACGCCATCAACTTCTGCTTCCACGATCGGCAGTTGCGCGACAACCCGCCCAAGCCGAAGGAAAAACGCGTCGGTCGCGGTTTCAGCCCGGATAACCCGTACGCATTCCAGTATCACCTTTACAACAACACGCAGCCGGAAAACCTCGATTTCCTGCAAGAGCTGCGCACGCTGCTCGATCGCTATCCGACTGCGGTAACGCTCGGCGAGATTTCCTCAGAAGACTCGCTGGCAACGATGGCCGAATACACCCGCGATCATCGCCTGCACATGGGTTACAGCTTCGAATTGCTCGGCAGCGATTTCAGTGCCGGATACATCCGCAGCACAGTCGAAAAACTGGAGGAGCAAGTCCGCGAAGGTTGGCCGTGCTGGTCCATTTCCAATCATGACGTGGAACGCGTGCTGACGCGTTGGGGCAACGGCAATGCATCGCCGCGCCTGGCCAACCTGCTTACCGCCATGGTCTGTTCGCTGCGCGGCTCGGTGTGCGTGTACCAGGGGGAGGAATTGGGTCTGACCGAGGCCGAGGTACCGTTCGAATCGTTGCGCGACCCCTATGGCATCACCTTCTGGCCGACCTTCAAAGGCCGCGACGGCTGCCGCACACCGATGCCCTGGGATGACGCCTCCTTCGCCGGCTTCAGCAAAGTCGAGCCATGGCTACCGATCGATGGAGCACACAAGGCGCTAGCCGTCACCCATCAAGAAGCCGATCCCAACTCCGTCCTGCATGGCTTCCGTCGCTTCATGCAATGGCGCGCCACGCAAACGGCTCTGCGACGCGGCGACATCCGTTTCCTCGACACACCCGAACCGGTACTTGCTTTCGTGCGCAGCCATGAGAGCGAACAGGTATTGGCGGTGTTCAATTTCAGCAAAAAAACACAGTCACTGAACTTGCAAGGGTTCGCCGCTGCACAACCGCTAGCCGGCCACGGCTTGCAACAAGGTACGCTACAGAATGGTCGCCTGGAACTTCCCGGCCACGGGGTGCTGTTCGCGCGACTCTAGGGCCTTTCCATCGTTACCCTAGGCGTGCAGAGAAGAGCCATGGAGGCCTTTCTCTATCTAGAAGGAAGCCGCACCTAGCGTCTTTCCCTGACGTCACCAGACCAGGCTTCCGCCATCACGCACTAGAGCGCACTGATGCGAAAACGCCGCGTGATCATCGCCACGAAGGGCAATGCGAGCGCACAGGAAAGAGCAAACGTAAAGCCCACGAACACATCCTCAGCGACCTCACAATTGCAATTTAATGGATCTAGCGCGACAAGATGCATAACGAAGGTTGAGTAAGCGTGCTGCCATCGCTCCATGTTCTTCAGCGACAAAAACATAGCGCCTGTCAGCAGCCTTCCCACGATAAGCATGGTGATGATATTCAGGTTAAGTGCGAGCACATACCGGACTACACTGCGCGCTGGACGTATAGATCGCTTGCCGTGGTATAGCCTGCCGCCAGCGACAGTGAGCGCTGCCAGCTCGAAGCTCGTTAAGAGCGTGAAGAAATAAAGTAGCGGCAAATAGCGATCATGATCTGAAATCGTCCAGGCTGCATCAATAAATCGTGCCATCAGGTAGAGCAAAAATCCGGTTAGACATACGGTCAAGGCGATCAGCGCCACGTAACGAAGAAAAGCTTTCATTACATGACTTCCAGTGTTCCAAATGCCTTGAGCGAGCTGCCTGGAATGGGTAAATCCGGATCACGCGAACGCAGATAGCCTGAGATTTTTTCAAAATCACACTTTTTATCGACCGTGACACATCCCAAGCTGACACCCATTGGCCCTCTTGGATGGAGCCGAAAATTGCCGCGCGTAACGCCATTCACGTTCTGGCTATCGCACAGGGCGCATTGCCATAGAGCAAACCACTCGCTCTTATTGGGAAGGTCGAATTGTTCATAAAAGAAGTTTCTCGCTTGAGATAGATAACCCCCCGACTGTCGGTTGACGACATAGTAGGCTCCAGGCGGAATAGCGCCGCTATCTTTCCATGCGATACCGTCGGGATTGTTCCGTCCTTTACCATCCCCGGAAAATGCCGCGAAGTCACCTAATCCAGGCACGTGTAGGATGGACATATTTTGCCGATTGAGCGTGTAACACATGCGCACCGGACCAGGTCGGATCGGCCCGGCGTAGAGTGGGCGCGGTGCATAGAGGACCACGTCCCTGCGCATGTAATGCGGAGCAGGTCCCTGCAAAGGCATGCTCAAATCCACCAGTTATCGGCATAGACAATATTGCCGTCGCAATGCGTCCAAGTAATTTTCCCGTAACGCAGGCTCACTGCCTCCCTATGGTTGTAAACGGCTTTGCCTTGCTCCTTGATGTCATGCATGTGCGGTGTCACGGCCGTGATCCGCACGTCTTCCATTTTCATTATGAAATAGACAATTTCACGGCCACTCCCATCAACTTTGTACCAGCGCAATTCAGCAGTCTTGATCGGATGGCCACTGGATACCGCCCGGTAGAGATAAGGTGATGCGCGATCGAAATCCTTATGGATGACCATGGGTTCATGCATACGACTGCCAAGCAATCGTCCAGTGCGGGCATCGGCTGGTGCATATACCCCGTGCGCGAAGCTGAGCACCTCGATACTGCCTTCACGGTCATTTACCAGACTGCCGCCGCGTATCGGAGAGCCCGCTTCATCAGTGATCCAAAGATATGCGGGTATTGCCATGGCATAGTCCTTATGCTTAGTAGTGAACGTCCGAGGTTATCGCCCTGGCTCGCGCCGATATGTAGGCCTGCTGCCCTTCGAACGTCGCTGGATGCAGGATTCGCCTGTGCATGCTCAGCGCGCCCATCTCGAGGAGTGAGGTCCTTTTCTACTTGGGCGGCAGCCCGCTCGCGCTGTCAGCGATCAGTGACTTGGCGCGCAGCACAACCCCCATGCCCGGCGTAGCCATGTCGCCCTGGCGCCGATATGGGGTTAAAATCCTGTAGTTCCGGCCGGGCGCACGCGTCATCCCTGTTTGGACGGCTTTCCGGCCGCTGGCCGGTTGGATCCGGCATTCGGCGCGCTCCCCACGTTCATGTACGGGCGTGCGTTCGTGCGCGCAGGCATGATGGTTGCGGCCGGCGTTGCCCCGAAAACACCGAGGAATACAGGTTTTGAATACAGCGAACGATACGGCAGCACGACGCAATCCTGGCGTGAGCGGCATGAGCCTGTACGTACCCCAGCCCCGTGTCCCCCTCAAGGACTGGTGCGAGTGGACCGGCAACTCCTGGGATAAGGTCCAGGCCGTGGTAGGCCGCAGTTTCCGTCGCCCCGCACCGTATGAAGATGCCTACACCATGGCGGCCACTGCCGTGCTCCGGCTGATCCGCCATTACAACGTCGATCCGCGCAATATCGGCCAGCTCTCGCTTGGCACCGAGAGCAGCAAGGACAACTCCGCCGGCGCCGTGATCGTGCGTGGCATGGTGGATCGCGAGCTGGAACGCCTGGGGTTGCCGCGCCTGTCCCGCAACGTGGAAGTGCCTGAATTCAAGCACGCCTGCCTCGGCGGCGTGTATGCGCTCAAGAGCGCGTTGCGCTACGTGGCGTTCGATGCCAACGGCAAGCAGGCCATCGTGGTGTGCAGCGATATCGCCGAATACGAGCGCGGCTCCAGCGGCGAGCAGACGCAGGGCGCCGGTGCGGTGGCCATGCTGGTGGAAGCGGATCCGAAACTGTTCGAGGTGGATCTGGCTCACGCGGGCAGCGCGTCGGATTACCGCGGCCCGGATTTCCGCAAGCCGTTCGCCCGCCATTTCGATCAGGAATACGGCCAGCGCAGCAAGCGCGCGCACGATTTCCCGGTGTTCAGCGGCAAGTACTCCACCTTTGCCTATCTGGATGAAACCGGCCAGGCGGTGGACGCGATGCTCGAGCGCCTGGGCGTTTCGGATCTGGATTTCCTCAACGGCGCGGACGGCCTGTTCTTCCACCGCCCGTATCACATGATGCCGTTGCAGGCGCTGGCCTTTATCTACGCACGCGCACTGGCGCGCGCGCCGCAACCCAATGCCGAATTCCAGGCATTGTGCGCGCAAGCCGGCGTGGCACCGGAAGCGGTGGTCGAGGAATGCCGCAACAAGCCGGATCTGTTCGGCGAATTCGTGCGCCTGGGCGGCCACGCCGACGCTGCGCACGATGCGCATCCGCTCACCACCAAGCTGTCCGGCGTGGTGCGCAAGAGCCACGCCTTCCAGCAGTTGCTCGCCACGCGCGTGAAGTACGGCACCGATTGGGCGATGGATCTTGGCAACCTCTACACCGCCGCATTGCCGGCGTGGATCGCCGCCGGCTTTGAGCAGGCGCTGGACCAAGGTGCGGAACTGACGAATGCCACGTTCTACGCGATCGGCTACGGCAGCGGCGATGCCTCTGAAGCGATTCCGTTGAAGGTGGTGCCGCAGTGGCGCGACGCCGCTGGCAAGATCGGTTTTCGTAAAGCGCTGGCTGCTGCGGCCGATCTGTCGCAGCAACAGTACGAAGCCTTGCACGACGGCAAGCATCCCGAATTGAACTGCCCGCCGCAGGATCAGTTCGTCATCGCCCGTACCGGCACCACGTACGAAGCGGCATTCCAGGATCTGGGCGTGGACTACTACGATTTCGTGCGCTGACAACGCGCCTCACGCTTGCGTGGGTTCCAACAAACGCCTCACTCTTTCGAGTGAGGCGTTTTTGTTCAGGCGCCTATTTGCAAGGTCCAAGATTCTTCCACGGTTGCCCCATGCCGTTGCGCTGCTCCGGATCGTCCCCTTGCGTCCAAAATTGTTGCTCGTAGTTGTGTCCTGATTGGGACACATATGCCGGCGGGCTGGTGGGTGTAATCACTCCATACACTTTGCTTGCGGACCACGGCTCGTGACACGGCGCGACGCCGCCGGAATCGGCCAGAATCGCCACCGCTTGCGCTGGGGTGGTGTAGGTATGGATTCCATCGCTGATGTTGACGTAGATTTCGCCAGTCTGGCCCTCACCCGCCGCTTTCGCCGTGTACGTTCCGGTTGGGCTGTTGCCAATGTCTCCGTCGAAGTAGGCCGCCGTGTGGTGCCAGCTGTAGCTCAAGGCTTTGCCCGTGGCGCTCTGGGCATCCACGCGTACGGGCACACTGGCGCCAACAGTCACCGTGGACGGCACGGTCAACGTGGCCGTGATCGGCGCTACCGGCACGGTGACGGTAACCGGCTGCGATAGATCGAGCGTTTTGCCCGCGTCATTGGTCACCCGCACCGCGATCGTTGCGTGGCTGTCTTGCGTCACATCGGGCGCAGTGAGCGTCACCGTTGCCGTATTTCCAACCGTGCCGCCCCAATCGACAGGAGTGCTCCATGCGTAGGTCAACGCGCCGCCTTGAGGGTCGGTAGCGTCTACGGTGAACGTGCCTATTTCACCGGCGCCGAGGCTAGCCGGGCCGCTGATCGTGCCTGTCGGTGCCGTGCTGGGCAGCACGGTGACCGCCTTGTTCGGCGTGGTGTACTCGCTGCTACCGACTGTCACCTTCAGATTGATGTTGCCTCTTATCGCCTGGCCGACTTCAGCAGCGGTGTACGTGCCGCTCGCGTTATTGCCGATGGAGCCAGCGAACTGACTGGTTTTCGACCAGGTGTACTTCACCGTCCCACCGATGGGATTGACGACCGTTGCACGCACCGGAACGGGTTGTCCGCTATACACCGTTTCCGGCGCAGTGATCGTCGCCGAAAGACTCGGAGGATGCACCCTCAGCCTGACATGCTGGCTGTCGGACAAACCCACCGCATTCGTCACCACCAATTGGAATTCGAAAAGGCCGCCTTGCTCGATGGTAGGAACCGCCACCGTCGCCGCGGCTTGGTCGCTGTGATCGATGGTCAGCATGGGAGAACCACTTACCTGCATCCATGCGTAATGCAGCGCGCCGCCCACCCCGGTTACCGAGGCCGTACCATCGAGTTCCACCGTTCCAGATGCCAGCTCAGTTGGCTTCGCTCTCGCCACCGCCTTGGGAGGCAGTGAGCCTTCAGGCGGCGAGTAAAAGTTGGCGACGATATCGCGCCGCTCATTCATAAGACGCGCTACATCCTGAAATTGCGCCGTACCGGTAGGAACACCTCGATAGGTCACCTCCGGATTGGAATAATTGGGAAGCTTGGGACACGACGGCTCCGTCTTTGCGCAGGCATACGCCATGCCGGTGCGCCACGAATCGTCTTTAATGCTCGATGGATGTTGCAGCCCATGCGCGTACGGGATGGCTTGCGGAACGCCGCCGTATTGGCCCAGATCGTGAAAGGCGCCGAAGTTGTGCGCGACTTCATGCGCACTGGTAATTTCGCCGGCAAAGCAGGCCTGCTCATCCACTGAAAAGGGCATGTTGTCGGTTGGCGGAGCACCTTTTTCATTGCGTTTGGCTAAGCCGCATAACGACTTGTCCGTCACCAGCATCACCACCACGTCGGCGTGGTGCGTCTTCCTGAATGCGCTTACCGCCGACAGTGGCCCGAGGCCTTTCGCAAGGCTATCGAGCATGACGGAAAAACTCGATTTGCCCGGGATCGCCGGCTGTTCGTCGTAGTCCACGTTCATAACGCCCGCGTTCTCGACCGTCATATCCACGTGACTGTTGACGTTGGTCTCATTGAACACGGCGATACCGAGCGCCGCGAGCACATCGACGTCGGTACCGCTCTCCCGTACCTGGTTGGTGGTCACTACCATCATGCGTACGATGCTGTGTGTCGACACCGCCGAACGCGCGGTACGCGCCTGCGGCACTGACGGTGCAGGCATATCCTCGACATCGGTTCCTTCGGGCCCGGCCTCGGGGGGACGTTTTTCTGGATCAAGCCGGGTCACGGTCTCCTGCCCGTGTCCGTCGGGCATGATCATGTACACGTCACCATCGACCATGACGCGTCCACCAACGCGATGACCGCGTCGTACCAGCACCACCGAATTCAGTGCATCGACCGGTACTTCATGCCGGGTGTCCTTCAACAGCTTGCGCTGGCGTTCCACTTCGCCGTACCACACACCGGTACCGTCGGTTTCTGTCTCGAAGCGTTGTTTACGCGCGGTTACCCAGAGGCCCGGTGATACATCGATCTGGATCTGCTCATCGTCGTCGACCAGGGCAGACGCATCCGCATGGCCGATAAACGTTTCGCCATTGCTCATCGCCTGCGCGACAGCGGGTAGCAAATGCTGCGTTCCAACCGGTGATATCGCGTTGAACAACTTTGTGGGTGTAGCGGCCTGGCCGGCTGCCATCACCGAGGGCACTGCGCCACATAACGCCATCGTGGCAACTGCGAACAGCCAACAACCATTGTGATGACGCATCCACGTAACCATGACAGACTCCTCATGATCCGAGTACGTTGAGTTCGCTATCGATTGAAGGCGGCTGACAACCGGTGTCGCCCCACTTGTATCGCTACGTGTCGTCAGCTGCACATCAACCACCGCTTGACGCCCTGCATCAGATGACTGGGTACACCGTCCTTGGCGCGCGACGCGCTACCACAGTATCCACATCACCACCGGCGGGCTCTTCATCAACGCGTGGTGCCGGCTGAACGCTGCAATGACAAAAAAGCAGCGAGCTCTTGCATATTGATGGTCGCTGGACGTTGCCTCGGCCCTCGCAATGTCCAGGCAGCGCAAACGTCGAAAATCCCGACGCGTGACATCCGTATCAGCGAAGCTCGATCAGATATTTTTGAATCTGTTGAACAGGCCGGTTGCGTTGCGCGCGGCGCCTATCAGTATCGTTGGATACGCTTCGTCTCGTGAGCATCCATTGCCCAGATTCCACCTGTTACTGATTTCGCCAGCAAAAAGCCCGTTCGCTGGCCGTTGCCTCGCGTAAGCAGCCTTCGTCAACAGTGGTAGCAAAATGTTGCATCGTTGCAAGCATTGCATGAAGCCTTTCTTCTTTATCAGATTTCATATACCCCCGCAATATCGTTTTTCTCAACGTTTGCACCTGGCCATGCGTAATCTCGGACCGGCTTTTATTGCCGCGCAATGGGCGCTAACGTGAGTCACGGCATTCGGATAAACCCGTGCAGCGTTTCGGCAATCTTAATTAATGGATGAGTGAGCGCTAAGACTATGTTCAAGTACAAAGGCACGCTTTCGCTGCACGTCGGCGACCAGGCATTGGGCGGCGCCGATCGCATTGCGCTCTTGGCCAAGATCGATGAGACCGGGTCGATCACCGCTGCAGCGCGCGCCATTGGAATGAGCTACAAGGGCGCATGGGATGCCATCGACGCCATGAACAACCTGGCCGAAGAGCCTCTCGTGACGCGCATGACAGGCGGCAAAGGTGGCGGCGGCACCCACCTGACTGAACGCGGTCAGCGTCTGATCGAAGCCTTCAGTGCACTGGAAGAAGTGCATCGCCGATTTCTGGCGCAGTTCGAAACGCTGACCGAAGCATCCGCCGATGACATCAAACTGATCAGGAGCCTTATGTTTCGAACCAGTGCGCGCAACCAGTTCCTGGGCCGCGTAGCGGCGATCCACAAGGGCGTCGTCAATGACACGGTGGAGCTGGAACTGCCGGGCGGCGAGCGCGTCGTGGCTGTGCTCACCTGCGAAAGCACACACGATCTTGGCTTGGCCGTGGGCACCGAAGCGATGGCGCTGATCAAGGCGTCCTCGGTGCTGGTGGGGTTGCCTGACCCGGCCCTGCGTCTTTCCGCGCGCAACCAGTTTCCTGGCACGGTGATCCAGATCACCGAGGGTGCCGTGAATGCGGATGTGCGCATCAAACTGACCGGCGGCAATGTCATGAGCGCCGTGGTCACGCTGGAAAGCGTCGCCGCATTGGGTTTGCGCGAAGGCCTGGCGGTCGTGGCGGTTGTTAAGGCCTCTAGCGTGATTCTGGGCACGCGCCGTTAAGGGCAGGCGGCCGGGCGCCCGACGGCACATTTCTCACCCCTGTACCGTCATATACTCGACCTTATAACGCCTGGATCGGGCGCGGGGATAAGGCCATATGCGTTTCGGAAAGGGTGACACCTCTGCCCGGCGGTCGCACCGCGCGTGGGGGCAAATCAAAGGCGTGGTGTTGCTGCTTGGCCTGCTGGCGCTGCCGTTTTCGGGCATCGCGGCGCAAACGGCAGCGGTCCCGGCGACCGTTCGAGTGCTGGTCGAAGGCAAGCCCGCGGTAAGCCTCGACCGCCAGGCCCTGGCCGCAATGCCACGCACGCGCATCGACACCGCAGCCACCCATCACGAACCCGCCGCCCAGTGGCAAGGCGTGCGCCTCGAAGACGTCTTGCAACGCGCCGGCGCCGTCAGCGGCGAACAACTGCGCGGACATGGCATGACCACCATCGTGCGCATCACCGCATCGGATAACTATCAGATTGTTTTCAGCCTCGGCGAACTCGACCCGATGCTGGGCAACGAGCACGTCGTTCTTGTCGATACGAAAGATGGCCAGCCGCTGACCAAGGATGGCCCCTTCCGCCTGGTCGTGCCCGGTGACAAACGACCGGCCCGCTGGATTCGCAACGTGATCACCATCGAAGTCAGCAACGATCGCACAAGGCCCTGATTCATCGCTTCCGCGCAACAACCGTCGTGCATGTGATGTGCCACTCACCAGGAGTCCCTCATGTCCAAGCGCTGGAACCTTCTTTTCGTTGCCCTCGCCCTTGCAGGCTGCGGCATGGCCGCACACGCCGATGACGACTATGGCCTGGATGACATCTTCAGCAACGGTCACGTGGACGGCGATCTTCGCCTCTACAACTTCAATCGCTTGTACGACAGCAAGACCACGCCGAACGCCAGCGCGTTTTCGCTGGGCGCATTGATCAACGCGCAGACCGGCACCTTCTTTGGCGGCTTCAGCATCGGAGGCTCGTTTGTCACGGTGAACTCGCTGGGCACGCATTCCAATGAAGTGGCCAAAATCGACACCACGCTTGCGGGTCCGAACAATTCGATCGGCGCATTCAGTCAGGCGTACCTGCAATACAAAAACGACATGTTTCTTTTCCGCGGCGGTTATCAATACCTCACCGACGATCCGTGGATGGGCAATAACGATTCGCGCATCATCCCTTCTTCCTACAACGCTCTACTGGCACAAGTCACGCCGATCACCGGCTGGAATATCTTTGCCCTGCGCGAATACAGCTGGAAGAGTCGCACTTCGTACGGCATGTTTCCGGACAACCTGTATTACCCATCCAAATACGACGGCGATTCGATGTACGGCAACAACGGTTCGCTGCCGCTGGATTCGCGATCGGCGCCCGGCACATGGGAAGCGGGTACCACCTACATGCAGGGCGGGCTCAGCGCGCAGCTGCGTTATTACGACTTCCTGAACTTTGCGCGCACCTTCTATACGGTGGACAGTTATGTCGTGAACACCGGCAGCGGTTTCAACCCGGTGCTGGGCGTGCAGTATTTGTTGCAGAACGATGGCGCGGACAATCGCTTTACCGAAACCGACACCGCGCTGTTCGGCACCCATGGCGACCGCGTGAAGAGCCAGGCAATTGGCGGTGATCTCGGTGTGGTGATTCCCAACGGCCGCTTCGACATTTTCTACAACAAGCTTGCACACGAAGATGGCGCGGTGGGTGGCGGCGCGCTGATTTCCCCGTACACCACCAACTATGGCACCGATCCGCTGTTCACGACGTCGATGATCCGTGGCCTGGTGGAAGCCGGCCCTGGTCGCGCATGGAAGGGCAAGTTCACCTACGACCTGTTCGACAAGAAACTCGAACTCACGGCCGCCTACGCGAAATACTTCACCGACTACCGCGGCAACAGCCACGATCTGTATTTCGACGTGATCTACCACTTGGATGGCTACCTCAGAGGCCTGACGTTGCGCGATCGCTGGGAGCTTTCCAACGGCGGTGCCGACAACCTCAACCCTAGCAACAAGACCTTCGTCTACAACCGCGTGATGATCGACTACAAATTCTAAGCATTGTGAAGGCAGCTCGCAGCACCTTTCCTTTGCCATGCGCCAGCACCTATGATCAGTCTGTCCTCACTGTGGAGCAGACCATGCGCATCATCTTGATCGTCGTTGGCCTTGTGCTGTTGATCGGCGGCTTGTGGGTGGTGTTCGGCCACGGCAGTTATTCGGCCACGGACACCGTGTTGCAAGTCGGCTCGGCCAAGCTGACCGCCACGCACGACAAGGCGGTGCCGGAGTGGGTCGGGATCAGCGGCATCGTGGTGGGTGCCTTGCTGGTGCTTGGCGGACTGTTTTCCAAGCGCTGATCACGTACCGCACACATTATGCTCGTCACTCCGCCGAAGGCGGGAATGACAGCAACGCACGCACGGACCATCCCATGCCCCACCGGCTACAATGGCTGGATGGATGTCTCCCACCTGATCGAATCGCTCAACGACGCGCAGCGTGAAGCCGTCTGCGCGGCGCCCGGCCACTACCTGGTACTGGCCGGCGCGGGTTCCGGCAAAACGCGGGTGCTCACCCATCGCATCGGCTGGCTCACCCAGGTCGATCGCGTACCGCCGTGGGCGATCCTTGCCGTCACCTTCACGAACAAAGCCGCGGGGGAAATGCGCGCGCGCCTGGACAACCTGATTCCGGGCGGCACCCAAGGGCTTACCGTAGGCACGTTCCACGGCATCGCCCATCGCCTTTTGCGTCGCCATTGGCGCGAAGCGGGCCTGCCGGAAAGTTTTCAGATTCTCGACGCCGACGATCAGCAGCGCATGGTCAAGCGGGTGATCGCCGGGCTTGGCCTGGACGAGGCGCGTTTTCCGCCGCGTCAGGCCGCATGGCAAATCAATAGCTGGAAGGATGAAGGCAAGCGGCCGGAAAACATCGAGCACGGCCAGCATCCGGTCACACGCACCTTGGTGCAGATCTACCAGGCCTATGAAGACGGCTGCCAGCGTGCCGGCCTGGTGGATTTCGCCGAACTGTTGCTGCGCGCACACGAACTGTGGCTCAAGCAGCCGGCGGTGCTCGAGCATTACCAGCAGCGCTGGCGCTATCTGTTGATCGATGAATTCCAGGATACCAACGCCTTGCAGTATGCGTGGATTCGCGTGCTTGCGGGCAAGACCGGCCAGGTGTTCGTGGTCGGCGACGACGATCAGGCCATCTACGGCTGGCGCGGTGCGAAGGTGGAGAACGTGCAGCAGTTCCTGCGCGATTTTCCCGGCGCACGCACGATCAAGCTGGAGCAGAACTACCGTTCCACGTCCACCATTCTGAAAGCCGCCAACAGCGTCATCGAACGCAATGGCAATCGCCTTGGCAAGCAGCTATGGACGGCAGGCGAGGAAGGCGATCGCATCGCCGTGTACGCCGCCTACAACGAACAGGACGAAGCGCGCTTCGTGATCGAGCGCATCCGCGAGTACATTGCCGAGCACGGCAATGCGAAGGATTGCGCGATCCTTTACCGCTCCAACGCGCAATCGCGCAACTTCGAAGAACAGCTCATCCAGCACGACGTTCCCTATCGCGTCTACGGTGGCCTGCGTTTCTTCGACCGCGCGGAAATCAAGGATGCGCTGTCTTATCTGCGCCTCACCGCCAATCGCCATGACGATGCGGCCTTCGAGCGCGCGGTAAACACGCCGCCGCGTGGCATTGGCGATCGCACGCTGGATGTGTTGCGCCGGCGCGCGCGAAGCGAAGCCAGCTCGATGTGGGAAGCGGCCATGCACGAGCTGACGACGGGCACGGAGCTGGCCGGCCGCGCGAAGAATGCGGTGAAGAGCTTTCTCGCCATGATCGATCAGATGGCCCGCACCTTTTCTCCCTCTTCGGTTTCGGCTGAGGGTTTGGGCGAAGCGTCGATCTTGCCGGACATGTCCCCGACCACGCCGACAACAGAAGCACTCTCGCTCGCCGAACAGATCGACCATGCCATCACGCAATCGGGCCTGCGCGACTTCTATGAAAAGGACAGCCGCGGAAACGCCGAATCGCGGGTAGAAAACCTGGACGAACTGGTCAATGTCGCCAGCCGTTTCGAACTCACGCCCGATGACATCGAAGCGGGCCTGAGCGAACTCTCCGCCTTCCTCTCGCATGCCGCACTGGAAGCCGGCGAAGGCCAGGGTGATTCATGGGACGACTGCGTGCAGCTCATGACGCTGCATTCGGCCAAGGGGCTGGAATTTCCGCTGGTGTTTCTCGTTGGATTGGAAGAAGGCCTGTTTCCCAGTCAGCGCTCCGTCGAGGACGACGGGCGCCTGGAGGAGGAGCGGCGCCTGGCGTACGTCGGCATCACGCGCGCGCGGCAGCGCCTGATCATCACGCACGCCGAGTCGCGCCGTATGCATGGTGCGGAAATGTTGTCGCGCCCCTCGCGCTTTCTGGCCGAAGTACCACCTTCCCTGCTGGACGAAGTGCGTCCGCGCGTGCAGGTCAGCCGTCCGCTCTATGCCGGCCGCTTTGCCGAACCGCCGCCGTCGCTCAGCGAAGATCTCCCTGTCAAGCTCGGTCAACGCGTCAGCCACCCCAGTTTCGGTGAGGGTGTGGTGATAAGCGCCGAAGGCAGCGGCGCGCACACGCGCCTGCAAGTGAATTTCGAAGGTGCCGGCAGCAAATGGCTGGTGGCCGCTTACGCCAAGCTCACGCCGCTGTAAGGACCGTGCGCGCATGAGCTCCCGTCCCATCCGCAGCGTCCGCCGTGAACTGGGCTACTTCCACCGGCAGTTGGAAGACGTCTATCAGCGCTTGCCGTGGGGACATCGACTGGCGAACGGTGTGTCGCTGGCCATACAAGCTGTGGCCGGTGCAAGTCTCGGCTACGGATTTGGATTGCTGCTGCATACCCAACAGGCGTTCTGGGGCGCGCTTACGGCTATCGCGGTAACGCAACAGAGTTATCTGGACACGCGCAAATCCTCCATCGACCAGGTGACGGGTGCGGCGATCGGCGCGACGATCGCGATGATCGGTTCGTACCTCGCCCAGGACAATTACCTGGTTTACGCCCTCACCATGGCGATCTCTATCGTGCTGTGCTGGTGCTTCAATGTCGGTAATGCCGGCAAGCTAAGCGCCACCACCGTCACCATCGTCATGCTGGTACCGCACTCGGGCGCGTTCTGGTCGGTTGCGCTCACGCGCCTGGGCGAAGTCACCATCGGAATTGCCAGTGCGCTGCTTGTTACCAGCATCGCGCACAAACTCGAACAACGCTGGCAAGGTAGCGATACCAAAGCATCGCCCTGAGGCCCCATGCAGCGTTGGATGGGACCGTAGCTTTTGTCGCACGCGCCGCTTGTGTTCAACGCGGGTATTCGCAATCGGCTGCGCGATGGCTGCGTATGCATGGTCGATCCTACAAAAAAGCGTGATTTCGGCCGCAAAGTTCGGGTTTTCATTTTTGCTAGCCTCGAACTGCATCGCCTCGTTGCGATGTCTATCGATGAGGGAGGGTGCGGTCCTTAACCACAAGGAGTAGTGCCATGAGCAAAACGCGATTGATCACGTCCTTAGCCCTTGCGCTGTGTGGCAGCAGCTTGGCAGCGGCGGAACCGGTTCGTTCCGAAGACCCCGCACAACGGCCCGAGCCGGGCATATTGACGGGCGCAGCACTCACGAATGCACCTTTGCTGCGTTCGGACGATGTCGGCGCCGACCGCTTCATACCGGTTGGAAAGCTGCTGACAGGGTCAGGCGGTTACCACTGCACGGCGACGCTGATTGCCGGACCGATGTCGCCACCGCCCAATCAACCCGCATTGATCTTGACGGCCGGACACTGCGTCAATGATGACATGCGCGCCAACGACGTTGTCATCGACCAACCCGCAGGCAACAACTGGTCCTACACACCGGCCTATTTCATCGATACACCTTCGCAACACGTACCTGTTGCGGTGAGTCGAACGGTGTATGCCACGATGAAAGGTGTCGACCTTGCCGTGCTGCAATTGAATGCTACCTACGGCCAGTTGGCAGGTAGAGGCGTGCATCCTTTGCGGCTGGCGCGTGTGCCAGCAACACCGCAGATGGCGATTGAACTGGTGCACATTCCGGTCGTCGGCGTGCCGATCGAAGAACAGTTCCTGCGACATTCCCTATGCCGCACACAGACCGAGGCCACGCACCTGGTCGAAGGCTATTACCCCTGGTTTTGGTCCGCAGCCGTAGCGAACGATTGCGAAGGGGTTGCGGGTGGAACATCGGGCTCTCCCGTATTCCAGCTTGGCGATGCCACCGTTGTGGGTGTTTTGAATACCACGGTGACGCCGGGTTATACCGGGTGCGGGCTGGGGCGTCCTTGCGAACCCACCGACGCAGGTGATTATTCGCGCGAAGGCAGCAGCTATTACATGCCGGTCGACCGGATTGCCCGGGCACTCAACGACGATGGAACGCTGGACCTGGCCCAATTGGATCCAGGTAATGGCGTGACGCTGGAGCGAGAACATCCAAACTGGATCACGCAGCGAAATGAAACCATCGACGGAGAAACGCGTTCGGCCCGCTGGGGTCTGCGCATTGGAGAGAGCTTCGACTGGATCTGGTACAAGACAAGTACAGCCAGATCGGTCGATTGCGCCAACATCAATGGCTACCAAGGCCCGTATCCGTCGATCGATCAATCGCTCCTTCCGCTTCAGACGCCCGCCGCCGAAGGTGTCTATGCGCTATGCGTGATCGGACAAACGCCGAGCGGATTCCGGCAACCGTACGAACATGCCACCGTTGTGCTGCGTCAGATCGATGAAACGCCACCGACCTTGGCGCCGCAGATTCACGAACAAGCGGGCGGCGATGCCATCCGCGTCGCGCCACTTTTCTCGCAACATGAGCTGGTCGATCTCTTCATTAAATATGGGCCGGTCGCGCAGACTGACTGCCAAAATCGCGAGGGTTATCAGCGATACAGGAGAAACCAATACGTCACGGTCGACAACACTCAAGCGTGGCGCTTCTGTGCATACGGTGCCGATTATGCAGACAACGCCGGGCCGCCCACGACACGGGATTATATTCCTTAAAATCCATATACACAGAGAGCGCAGGGACGCGAAAAAAGCCCTGTCAATGAACTGACCCCCAGAGGTTGGACACCCGTCCAACCTCTGGGGGTCAGTTCACAACGACGTGGCTTTTTTCAACTACGGCGCCACACCGTCATTCGCTGCCTGATAGATCGGGAGGAATGTTTCAGGCAACAGCCGAGGCTGCGGGTTCATGTCGATGTAGGCCATGACCCCGACCACATCGTATCCACCGGGATTGCCCGGCATCTGGACGATCGGGCCGCCGCTGTTACCCGATTGCGGCGAGCAGTTGAGTATCCCCACCATGCGTGCCGTCGCCTCGTCCGCGTCATCGATGTATGTGTGCGTCTCACATTGACGCTGGGCCGCAATCGGGTACTGGACGAGGTTGAAGCCGTTCAACCCGGGATAACCCACGAACCTGACGAGCGGAAATGTCACAGAGGCGGTGCTCATGCGTGGCTGAAGGCTTCCCCCCACGACGCTTTCAAGTGTTCGGTCGGGCCCGATCACCGAAGGAAGGGCGTAAACGCGGGCGACTGCGATATCGGCATACCTGGATATCGCTGCCGACGCGAATGGGAGGAAGGCGATCTCCACCGGCCATTTTTCGTAGGGTGTTTGCAGCACGCCATCCTCGCGCTCGCTGTAAGCAGGAACAAACATCAGGTTTCTATGCCATGTTCCGGACGAAGCGGTACTGCGCATGCAATGCGCCGCGGTGAGAATCAGATTCTGATGTGCGGAACGAATGACCGAGGCCGAACAGTGCTTGTAGGGCGTGGGGCTGCCCGGCTCCTCAAAAAAAAGGATACCGGTCAGGGCGTGCGGAGGACGTAGATAGCTCGATGGCGGCACGAGGGTATAGCCGTAAAAATCAGCACCCGGATCCAGGGGATTGTCCGGGCCGGTCGAACCGTGACCGAACACGGTCCACGCTTCTTTCATCCTGTCCTCGGTCCAAAAGTCGACGATGGCAGCGCGCCCGGGCCCCTCGGGGCTTATGCAGATTTGGTCGTCGCCGGGACAGAATGCTTCCTGGGCATGGGAATGCCCTGAAGCGATCAAAGCGAGCGCACCCAGTAACGCCAGAGATAGCTTTTGCATGGCAACTCTCCTTCATGGGTCTGTGCGTTGGCGATACGTCTTCATTGGCTTTCAAATGCGGCTTTCATGACCTCGGCCATTTCTGCGTAGCCCCTTGGATTGGGATGCAAGGCCGAATTCCATCCATTGCCCGGTTCCACGTTGATACTGGCGATCCAGCGTTCTGCAGGCTCCTTGCAGGCGTCGTGACCTTGGAAGTGCCGGTCCATGTCCGCAAAGGCAACGCCGTGCGCCCGTGCGGTGTCCGCCAGCACGCGATTGATGCGCTTCATGGCTCCGGTGAAATAGTTGATGTCGGCGGGCGTGAGCGGACCTGCGTAGTCATCCATCGAAAACGGACATTCAAAACTGTTCTCGGGAAATATCGAGGGATAACCGACCACAACGATTTTGGCGTTGGGTGCTCGCTGGCGGGCTGCATCCAACGCATCTGACAAGTCGTCCCCCAGCACTGCGATGCCGGCTTCAATGTCAGCTTCGTAGCGTCGTTTGCATGGCTCGCCAATTTCCGGATTGCTCTGTTGTGATCCGACGCAAAGATAGAGCGACGTTGCATAACTGGTGTCGTTGCCGCCGAACAGCATCGAGAGATATCGGGTATCGGGTCCGAGCGCTTCGACCTGCGCAGGGTGCTCGTTCGGAAAATCGAATTGCGGCTGCAAAAATCCCGTCGCTATTTTTGCGCCACCGCAGGAGCGATCGTCATCCGACCAGTTCAGCGTGGCCGACAGGATCGCGGATGGATTTTCGACAAAACGTCCGCATCCGCTGTCGTCTTTTTGCGGACTCAGTCCGGTGCCGGATGCATACGAATCGCCCGCCGCCACATAGTGTGGCTGAGGTTGGGTTTGCGCATGGATCATCGGACTCACCGCCAATCCGGACACGATGAGTCCGAAGGTTATGGTGTTGACGGGTGAGCAAGCATTCGCCTTCAGTAAAGAGGACATACGAACCTCCAGATGGTTGCGACGAGGATACTCATGGACCATCTACGGTGTTTACGTTTTACTGGATTACCCTCTGTTAGTTCGTATTAACACATTGATTAGCGTTGGCGATTGAGATAATCATTATTTCTTTTGTAGGTTTAAACTTTTCTCTTGTAGTCTGCGTAAGTGCCACTATAAAAACCAACCCCTGATTTTCTCATTCAAAACGGCAATACATAACCGTTTTCACGCAAACCGGCGGCACCGATGCATGCATTCATGCAGATCGCGCCTTATCCCTAACGCATGAGCGCAATGATCGGAATGGGCCAGTCGCGCCTTTTTCGGCAAGCCATGCCAGAGCAAGGCGAAAGTGCCGCTTACGTCTGCGCGAAACCATCCGGCACGCGCGCGGCACCCACTTTTACGGCAGCGAAAATTTTTACGCGTTGTTTATGCGGGACACCGTTTTCGCTACCCGCTTCTTATACGCCGGCGCCTAAAGTGCGCAGCTGAAAGGCTTTGAGCGGCACCTATGGACTTTGTCTACCTACTCTTCGGCTTCGCGCTGGCTGTGGCCACGCTTGGTTTCCTGTTGCTCTGCGATCGCCTGGGGCCACGCAGCTAACCGCGCACGGCGCGGCCACGACTTCCTATCGGAGCGATTTCCATGAACTTTTTCTACGGATTGGCTGCCGTCATCGCGGTGGCTTTGACGGTTTACCTGTGCGTGGCGTTGCTGAAACCGGAGTGGTTCGAATGACTGCCAACGATTTCATCCAGATCGGCATCTTTCTGGTGGTGCTGCTGGTGCTCATCAAGCCGATGGGCAGCTATATGGCACATGTATTTGCCGACGAACCGAACCGACTTACGCGCACCGGGGCCGGGTTCGAACGCGTCATCTATCGCCTCTGCGGCGTCGATGCGCACGAAGACATGGGATGGAAGCGTTATGCCATCGCCATGCTGCTGTTCAATGTGTGCGGCATGGTGCTGGTGTACGTCTTTCAGCGCGTGCAGCAATGGCTGCCGCTGAATCCGCAGCATTTCCCGGCGCTGAGCCCGGATCTGTCGATCAATACCGCCATCAGCTTCGTCACCAATACCAACTGGCAGGCGTATTCGGGCGAATCGTCGATGAGCTATCTCACACAGATGGCGGCGTTGGCGGTGCAGAACTTCATGTCTGCGGCGACCGGCATCGCGGTGTTGATCGCGGTGGTTCGCGGCTTCGTGCGCAAGACGGCAAAGGGCATCGGCAATTTCTGGGTGGACCTGACACGCACCACGCTGTACGTGCTCATGCCGCTGTCGTTTCTGCTGGCGATGCTGCTGGTGTCGCAAGGTGTGATCCAGAACTTCAAAGCCTACGTGGATGTGCCAGTCGTACAGACCACCACGTACGCCAACCCGGTGACCGATGCGGCGGGCAACCCCGTCAAGGATGCCGCCGGCAATCCTGTCACCAAGCTCGCTCCTCTCACCACGCAAACGCTGCCGATGGGCCCTGCTGCGTCGCAGATCGCGATCAAGATGTTGGGCACCAATGGTGGTGGTTTCTTCGGTGCAAACTCGGCGCATCCGTATGAGAATCCCACACCGTTCTCCAACTTTCTGGAGATGCTGGCGATCTTCCTGATCCCCGGCGCCCTCTGCCTCACGTTCGGCGAAATGGTGGGCGACAAACGTCAAGGCTGGGCGATTCTCGCCACCATGCTGTTGATCTTCATACCGCTGGCGATTGGTGTCACGGCGGCCGAACAAGCTGGCAACCCGGTGCTGCACACGCTATCGATCGATCAGCACGCCTCCGCCCTGCAATCGGGCGGCAACATGGAAGGCAAGGAAACGCGTTTCGGTATCGCTGCAAGCAGTCTGTTTACAGCGATCACCACGGCGGCATCGTGCGGTGCCGTAAACAACATGCACGATTCGCTCACGCCGCTCGGCGGCCTGGTGCCGATGTGGCTGATGCAGTTGGGCGAGGTGATCTTCGGCGGTGTAGGCTCCGGTCTGTACGGCATGCTCGCCTTTGCCGTGGTGGCCGTGTTCATCGCCGGTCTCATGGTGGGCCGCACGCCCGAATACCTCGGCAAGAAGATCGAAGCGTACGAAATGAAGATGGCCAGCCTCGCCGTGCTGATCCCCTGCGCGCTGGTCGTGATCTGCACCGCCATCGCGGTGATGACGCCATCGGCCGTGGCGACCGTGGGCAATCCTGGCGCGCACAGCTTCAGCGAAATGCTCTATGCAGTGACCTCTGCCAGCAACAATAACGGCAGCGCATTCGGCGGCCTTACCGCGAACATTCCGTTCTGGAACGTGATGCTGAGCGTGTGCATGTTCTGGGCGCGTTACACGCTAGCCATCGCAATGCTCGCGCTGGCCGGTTCGGTGGCCGCCAAGAAGCATGTGCCCGCCTCCGCCGGCACGCTGCCGACGCATACACCGCTGTTCGTCACATTGCTTGCCAGCGTGGTGATCGTGGTCGGTGCGCTCACCTTCCTGCCTGCGCTGGCGCTCGGCCCGATCGCTGAATACCTGATGTCGGCCCACTGATCTTTTTGGATATCGATCCATGACCTCGCATACACATGCTATCCGCACGTTTGATCGTGCATTGATCTGGAAGGCCGTTGCGGACGCATTCGGCAAACTCTCGCCGCGCTTGCAGTTCCGCAACCCGGTCATGTTCGTGGTATTCGTGTGCAGCGTGCTCACTACGCTGCTCTGGATCCAAGCCCTGGTGGGCCACGGCGAAGCGCCGACGGGCTTCATTTTCTGGGTGACGGTGTGGCTGTGGTTCACGCTGCTGTTCGCGAACTTCGCCGAAGCGCTGGCCGAAGGTCGCGGCAAGGCACAAGCCGCGGCGTTGCGCAGCACGCGCAAGGATGTGGTCGCCAAGAAGCTCGCCGAGCCCAAACGCGATGCAGCCGTTACATTTTGCCCTTCCAATGAACTGCGCGCCGGCCATTACGTGTTGGTGGAAGCGAACGAGCAGATTCCAGGTGACGGCGAAGTGCTGTTTGGTGCTGCAAGCGTCGATGAGAGCGCCATCACAGGTGAATCGGCGCCGGTGATCCGCGAGGGCGGTGGCGATCGCAGCGCTGTCACCGGTGGCACGCGGGTGTTGTCGGATTGGCTGGTGATCAAGATCACGCAAAATCCAGGCGAGAGCTTTCTCGATCGCATGATCGCGATGGTGGAAGGCGCTTCGCGTCGCAAGACGCCGAACGAGATCGCGCTGACCATTCTGCTCGCGAAGTTCACGCTGATCTTCCTGCTGGCCTGCGCCACGCTGCTACCTTATTCCATCTACAGCGTGCAGGTGGCGGGCAAAGGCAATCCGATCACCTTGACCGTGCTGATCGCCCTGCTGGTGTGCCTGATTCCCACCACCATCGGCGCGCTGCTTTCGGCGATCGGCATTGCTGGCATGGATCGCATGATCCGCGCCAATGTGATTGCCACCTCCGGCCGCGCCGTGGAGGCTGCCGGCGACGTGGATGTGCTGTTGCTAGACAAGACCGGCACGATCACGCTCGGCAATCGCCAGGCCGTGGCATTCCATTCCGCGCCCGGCATCGAAGAGCGCACGTTGGCGGATGTCGCGCAACTCGCGTCGCTGGCCGACGAAACGCCGGAGGGCCGCAGCATCGTGGTACTGGCGAAGGAACGCTTCAATCTGCGCGAGCGCGAACTGCAAGCACTGCACGCCGAATTCGTGCCATTCACCGCGCAAACGCGCATGAGCGGCGTGGATATGGGCGAGCGTCGCATTCGCAAGGGCGCGCTGGATGCGGTGGAACGTTATCTGGACAGCCTCGGCAGCCACCTGCCCCCGGCAGTGAAGCGCATGGCCGAAGACATCGCGCGCCGCGGCGCCACGCCGCTGATCGTCACCGAAGGCGAACGCGCGCTGGGTGTGATCGAACTGAAGGACATCGTAAAAGGCGGCATTAAGGAACGGTTCGCCGAATTGCGCCGCATGGGCATCAAGACCGTGATGGTGACCGGCGACAACCCGCTCACCGCCGCCGCCATCGCCGCCGAAGCCGGCGTGGACGATTTTCTTGCCGAAGCCACGCCCGAAGCCAAGCTGAAACTGATCCGCACCATGCAATCGGAAAGCCGCCTAGTCGCGATGTGCGGCGACGGTACCAACGATGCACCGGCGCTCGCCCAAGCCGACGTGGCCGTGGCGATGAACACCGGCACGCAGGCGGCGAAGGAAGCCGGCAACATGGTGGACCTGGATTCCAACCCCACCAAGCTGATCGAAGTGGTGGAGATCGGCAAGCAGATGCTGATCACCCGCGGCTCGCTGACCACGTTCTCGATTGCCAATGACGTGGCAAAATATTTCGCCATCATTCCGGCGGCATTCGCCACCACCTATCCGGCGCTCAATGCGCTGAACGTGATGAAACTCGCCACGCCGCAAAGCGCGATCCTGTCTGCGGTGATCTTCAACGCGCTGATCATCATTTTCTTGATTCCGCTGGCGCTCAAAGGCGTGAAATACCGCCCGCTGGGTGCCGGGCAGCTGTTGCGCCGGAACCTGTTGGTTTATGGCCTTGGCGGCATCGTGGTGCCGTTCGCGGGTATCAAGCTGATCGATATGCTGCTGGTCTTATTTGGACTCGCCTGAGGAGGCGTTGTTATGCAAACCCTGAAATTATCCGTGTCGCTGCCCGACGCCATGCACCCGCAAATGGAACTTCGCGTTTCATCCAATGATTCCGATTGCGATGTGGTGATTGAGCTTCCGATGCGAGGTCAATCAAAGGGGAGTGTCGACGCGAGTCGAGCGCCAATGACCGCGGAAGACGAATATGTGCTAGGCGGGTACGCCGGCATCTGAACCAACCCACTTAGGTGTCGCTGCTGGGCGATGCCGGCCCAGTAACGGTTTGTTTGAGGGGAAGACATGTATTTCAAAAACATTCTGGTCACTTCGATAATGCTGGCGGTCGCGCCGGTATCGCAGGTGTTGGCACAATCCACTAACGTCAGCACGATGCCTGCGAGCAATCTGC
Organism: Dyella monticola; assembly: GCF_003363155.1. Taxonomy (GTDB): domain Bacteria; phylum Pseudomonadota; class Gammaproteobacteria; order Xanthomonadales; family Rhodanobacteraceae; genus Dyella_B; species Dyella_B monticola. The sequence goes on from NZ_QRBE01000009.1 coordinate 146,275, forward strand.
CGGCCTCTCCTGTTGCAACTGGCAGCAGCGACTGCAGCAGAGGTTTCGTCAACCGCCTGGTTGATGCATACAAGGAGGATGCGCAGCCGGCGGATCCGAATGCCCCTACGCCGGCACGCCGGGGAATGGATGCACCATTCGACTCCCCTCCTTTCCCGAACTCTGAATGGCAGCTCGGTGGCGTCGATGAACCCATCGGCGTGCCCGACACCAACACCACCTATCCGCTGGAAAAGGCACTGGGCTGCACCAGGCTCGGCCAGTGGATGCAGCGCAACCGCATCGAAACGTACGGCTGGATCAACCCGTCCGCCAATTTCAGCACTTCGAGCTTCACCAACTATCCGCTGTCCTACGCCACGCGTCCGAATCGCGTGGAGTTCGATCAGTTTCTGTTCCGCATTGAGCGCTTGCCCGATACGGTTCAAACCGATCATATCGATTGGGGTTTCCACTTCGACAACCTGTGGGGCTACGACTACCACTACACCACGATGAAGGGTGTATTCAGCAATCAGCTCTTGAACAATTCCAGTGTCAATCAACCGCTGCCCGGCAAGGTGTACGGCGACGACCCGATGATCTGGTATGTCGACTTATATATTCCGTGGATCGCGCAAGGCATGCAGATAACGGCTGGCCGCTACCTTTCGTTGCCGGATATCGAAGCGCAGTTCTCACCGGAGAACTACCTGTTGACACACTCCATCCTCTATACGGTGGATGCCTATACCAACGTCGGCATCATTACGACCACTAAGCTCAACAATCAGTGGACGATCCAGCTTGGTGTGCATGGCGGGGATGACTCCGCTCCCTGGAACAGCTCCAGCCGCCCAAGCCTGCAGGCATGCGTGCGCTGGGTGTCGGCCTCCAACAACGACATGCTTTACCCCTGCATCGAGTCGTATAACGGCGACAAGCAAACCTATAACAATCTGCAGGAATTCGTGACCACATGGGGGCATCGCTTCAGCAAGAACGTCCACATGCTGACCGAGGCTTACTACATCTACGTGAAAGATCAGCCCGGTGCGCCAGAGGGAGTTCCCGGCTATCCATTGGGCGAAGCTCCGCCTTTTCCGACGGGCATCAACCCCGCTTATGGCATCGTCAACTACTTCAACGTCGAGTTAAACGCCAACAACATGATCTCGTTCCGCAACGAGTTTTATGATGATGTGCAAGGTCAACGTACAGGATTCGCGACGCGCTATTCCAGTCATACCCTCGGCTTGACGCATTGGGTGACGCCTGACCTGGAAATCCGCCCGGAAATCCGCTACGAGCGCGCCTACGATTTTCCCGCTTACGACGCCGGCAAGAAGTACTACCAAGCCACTGCGTTAGTTGACGCAATCCTTCATTACTGAGGCAACTCCCATGAGCCGGTTGATTCGCAATGCCGTTTCTATGTTGGTAATGATGACCATCGTTACCGGCTTGGTATATCCCCTGGTAGCCACCGGCGTGGCACAGGTGCTGTTTCCGCATCAGGCCAACGGCAGCTTGATCGAGAAGAGCGGTAAGCCGATCGGTTCCGAACTGATCGGCCAGTCCTTCGACGACCCCAAGTATTTCTGGGGTCGTCCATCGGCGACCACGCCGCAGCCGAACAGCGGCACGGCGTCCAATGGTTCCAATTTAGGCCCCACCAATACGGCTTTGCGCGATCAAGTGCAGCAACGCATCGACGCGTTGCGCAAAGCCGATCCGGGTAACGTTACACCGGTACCGGCGGATCTGGTCACGGCCTCCGGCAGCGGTCTCGATCCGGACATCAGCCCTGCCGCCGCGCAGTATCAGGCGGCACGTGTGGCACGCGTGCGGCATCTGAGCGTAGACCAGGTGCAGGCACTCGTTGCGAAGTTCACCCAAGGGCGCCAGCTCGGCTTGCTGGGGGAGCCGCGTGTGAATGTGCTGCAGTTGAATCTGGCGCTGGATGCATCGCAGGCAAATCGGTGATCTGCCTGCACACGCTCTGCTCCACCCCTGCATGCAGGGATGGGTCGGGGCGGGGTTGCACGCGCTTGCCACACGATATGAATCCTCCGCGACATGGCCTCACCCCAACCCTCCCCTACTGAACCTCGGGAAGGGAGCATAAGATGCACGCATGACCGACACGTTCCGTGACGCCCGCGCCGACGCCCTGCTCGATGTCGTGCAGGAGGAAAGCAGTCGCCGATTGAAAATCTTCCTCGGCGCCGCGCCAGGTGTCGGCAAAACCTTCGCCATGCTTTCTGCTGCGCGCGAATTGAAGCGGCAAGGCGTGGATGTCGTGATCGGCCTGGTGGAAACGCACGGCCGCGCGGAGACGGCGGCGCTGCTGGAAGGCCTGGAAATGCTGCCGCGCCTCACGCTCAGCTATCAGGGTCGCGACTTCACCGAGTTCGATGTGGATGCGGCGCTGGAGCGCAAGCCAGACATCCTGCTTGTGGACGAACTGGCGCATCGCAACGTGCCGGGCAGTCGCCACGAACGGCGCTGGCAAGATATCGCCGAATTGCTGGATGCGGGCATCGAGGTCTACACCGCACTCAACGTGCAACATCTGGAAAGCCTCAACGACCAGGTGCGCCGCATTACCGGCATTACCGTGCGCGAAACCGTGCCCGATGCAGTTCTCGATCGCGCGCGGGACATCGTGCTGGTCGACTTGCCGCCGCGCGAACTGATCGATCGCTTGCGCCAGGGCAAGGTCTACGTGCCGGAAACGGCCGCCGCGGCGCTGGATGCGTTCTTTTCGCCCACTAACCTCGCTGCCTTGCGCGAACTGGCGGTGGATACCGTTGCCGGCCACGTCGATAGCGATCTGCGCGAGCACATGTTGGCGCGCGGCGGCAAAATGCCGGTACGCCGCCGGGTCATGGCCGCTATCGATGGTCATTCGCAAAGCGAATACCTGGTGCGCGTCGCACGCCGTATCGCCGAACGTCGCGGTGCGCCGTGGGGCGTCGTGTTCGTCGACACCGGCGCCACCTTGGACAACGCGCGACGCGAACGCATCGACACGGCCATGCGCCTGGCTCGCCGACTCGGTGGCGATGCCATGGTGTTACGCGGCCACGCGATCGCCGATGAATTGCTTGTGCACGCAGACCGCGAAGGTGTCGGTCAAATTATCCTTGGCCGCACGCGCGAACGGCTTATCGCGCGCATGCTCGGGCGCTCGCTGACGCAACAGTTGCTCCGGCGCGGCGCACACCTGGAGTTGACCATCATCGCCACGCCGGCCGAGCGCTTGCGTGCACGCAAGCGCCTGCGGCTGATGCCATCGTACGGTCGCCGCGACGAATACATCTTCGCGACCATCGTCACGGTCGTTGCGATGGGTCTGTCTTTCCTTGCCGATCGCTACCTCTCGGTCGCCAATCTCGCCCTTATTTTTCTCACCGCCGTCGTCACGGTAGCGGTGCGTACCCGCATGATGGTGGCCGTGTATACGGCCACCATGTGCTTCCTCGGCTACAATTTTTTCTTTGCGCCGCCGCGCTATACGCTGGCTATCGCCAGTTCCGACGACGTGCTCGCGGTAACGCTGTTTTTCGCCGCGGCATTGATCTGTAGCCGCCTCGCCACACGCCTGGCCAGCCAGGTCGAATCGCTGCGTGCCGCGCATAGTTATTCGCACGCATTGCTTACCTTGGGACAACGCCTTTCGACCAGTACGGATGCACATGGCATTCGTGATGTAGGCGCAGCCGCGCTAGCCCGCGCCTTGCGCTGCGAAGTGGCCGTGCTCGCACGGGATGTCGAGCATCGGTTGGAGATCGCGGCCAACAGCCCACGCACGCTCTCCTTGACCACGCAGGATCTGGCCGCGGCCGAATGGAGTGAACAGCACGCCGAAGCGGCGGGCCGCTTCACCGATACATTGAATGCCGCGCGCTGCTGGATGCTGCCGCTTGGCACTGAAGATCATCAACTGGGCGTGGCGGCGTTGCGCTTCGAAGGCGGCGCGGCGCCGGATATTGAACGGCGCAGCCTGGCCTTGGCGATGGTGCAGGATATCGGTCAGGCGCTGGAACGCGCCAGGCTCGCATCCGAACTGGAAGGCGCGCGCGTACAGGGTGAAACCGAACGCTTGCGCAATGCACTGCTTTCGTCCGTTTCGCACGACCTGCGTTCGCCGCTGGCCTCGATGATCGGCTCGGCCGGCACGCTTTCAAACTACGGTGATCAACTGCCGGCGAGCGAACGCAAAGAACTGCTTGAGGCCATTCTCGGCGAAGGCCAGCGATTGGATCGCTACATCCAGAATCTGCTCGATATGACGCGCCTGGGTCATGGCACGCTCAAGCTCAATCGTGACTGGACCGATGCCGCGGAAATCGTAGCGTCTGCCATCACGCGTATGCGCAAGTTGTTTCCCGAATTGCGCGTAGACACCATGCTCCCCAACGAAACTATATTGCTGTTTGTGCATCCGGCGCTGATCGAGCAGGCGCTGTTCAATATTCTGGAAAACGCCGCACGCTTCTCGCCACCGGGCGAAGCCGTGCGCGTGATCATGCGCGTGGCGGGCGACCGCCTGATGATCGACGTGGTGGACCGCGGCCCCGGCATTCCGGAGGAGGAACGCGCGCGCATTTTCGACATGTTCTACTCCGTGGCGCGCGGCGATCGCGCCCCGCAAGGCACGGGTCTGGGGCTGGCGATCTGCCGCGGCATGATCGGCGCGCACGGCGGCAGCGTGGAAGCCTTGCCCGGCGATGGCGTTGGTACCACCATTCGCATCAGCCTTCCCCTGCCGGCACCACCCACGCCATGAGTTCCACCCATCTATGCGCGCTGGTCATCGACGACGAGACGCAGATCCGCAAGTTTCTCGACATTGGTTTGCGCGCCGAGGGTTACGAGGTGTTGCTCGCCGCCAATGCGGCCGAGGGACTCGCCCTGGCGGCGACGCGCACGCCGGACGTGGTGATCCTCGACATTGGCCTGCCGGATCGCGAAGGCCATGAAGTGCTCGCCGAGCTGCGTCAATGGACGCAGGTACCCGTGCTGATGCTTTCCGTGCGCGACACGGAAAAGGAAAAAGTCAAAGCGCTGGATGCCGGCGCCAACGACTATATGACCAAGCCATTCGGCATCCAGGAATTGATGGCGCGCCTGCGCGCGCTCTTACGCAGTCGCGCCACCAACGCCGAAGTATCTCCGCATTACCAGGATGATCGCCTGTCCATCGACTTGGGCTTGCGCGAAGTCGCGCTCGACGGCGAACCGCTCGCACTCACCCGCAAGGAATACGCCGTGCTCGCGATGCTGGTGCGGCATGCCGGACGCGTGGTGAGTCAGCAGCAATTGCTGCGCGAGATCTGGGGTGGCACGCATGTGCACGATACGCATTACCTGCGCATCGTGCTGGGCAAATTGCGACAGAAGCTTGGGGATGATCCGACGACGCCGAGGTGGTTGAAGACGGAGCCTGGGGTGGGTTATCGGTTTTTGTCGGGGAATGGATGAGCACCACTTTCCCGTAAAGGTGAGTCTGGCTCCAGCCTCACTCCGGCGAAGGCCGGAACCCTGTTAAAAACATGCCGTGCACAGCACACGGAAATGTTTAGGGTGTGCTTCGCACAGTGTATTGAAACTGGATTCCGGCCTTAGTGCGCCGGAAAGACGGTGAGGCGTAAGTGGAGCACTGCGAAGGGGACGCCTACTCCTTCAATCGCGGCACCCCATGCACGTCGCGCTCTTCCACCGCGATCGGCCGCGTATCGAGTCGTCCACCGACCATCGTGGTTTCCGGCAACGGCTCGGTCACATCACCGCGTACCATCGCGATGGCGTTGCGATAACAACGCTGTGCGAGCGCCGCATCATCCAGGCCTGTGTATGCATCGCCCAAGGCTTCCCATGCACTTGCACTGGGCGCCAGCGCGAGCGAACGCTCCAGATATTGGCGTGCACGACTCCACAACTTCAGCCGCACGCACATGCGCCCAAGCGACAACTGCAGACTGGGATCGTTGGGGTGCGCGTCGAGCCAGCCTTCGGCGCGACGCAGGCGTGCATCCAGGTCGTCGCCGGCGAGCGATCCGTAGGTTTCCACCAAGGGCGGCGACCATTCGCGGCGCAGCGCCGATTCCACTTCATCCATGGCCGGCAGCACGAGCCCGTAGCTGGCGGCTTTGCGCGCATAGGCATCCACCACGGCAGGCGCGCGACGCTGTGCCTTGGGCCATTGCGACCACAGCGCGTTGAGCACGGCACCGTCACTGGCCGCTTGAATGCTGGCGATCAGTACCTGTGTTTCAAGCGCGTTGTAGGCGCGGGTGCCCATGACGCCGCTTTTTTGCAACGGTTCCAGTGCATTGCGCGCGCGGCGCATATCGCCTGCTGCCAGTGCGGCAAGCACTAATTCGCGCCAGCCACCCGGACTCAAACTGCCACTGTCGGCTTCGGGCGTGAGCAGCGTCAAGGCTTCCGCGGGTTTACCATCCCGACGCAGCACGCGCGCACGCAGCACACGCGCGGCTTGCGGCGCCACTTGCGCTGCTTGATCCAAGGCTTGCAGCGCCCGGGGGTGTTCGCCGCGACGCGACGCGGCTTCGGCGGCCGCGAGCAGCGCCGGGCCGCGCAATGCATTCAGACGCGAGGCCCGATGCAGATCGCGCTCGGCATCGCCATGGCGCCCTTCCATCAATGCAACCAGGCCATCGGCCAGCCGCTGCCGGCTTACGCGACGATGGCGGCGCGAAAACGCACCGAAAGGCCAACGCGCCGCGCGCCACAAGGCACCGAGTACCGCCCATGCCAACAGCAGCAGCACCACGGCGGCAAGCAAGCTTGTTTGCAAGGTATAACCGCGGAAACGCACCAGCACGTAGCCAGGATCTTCGGCTACCCAATGCCAGCAGAACGCCGCCAGCGCGGCGATGATCACCAACGCCAGAATCCAGCGCCATACCTTCATGGCTTGGCCCCGTTCGAGGGCGCGGCGGTATCCGGGCTGGGCTTGAGCGCGTGCACCGCGCGCAGATTGCGCAGTTCGCCCAACGCCGCGCCCAGCTTCACCGGTATGGCGGGCTTGAGCTGCGTGAGCAGCGTAGCGATGCGTTGATGCGCTTGTTGCAACGCGGGCGATTGCGGATCGAACTGCGCGTCCAGGCCAGCATCGGCACGCTTGAGTGCTGCAGCACTCGCATCGTTGTCCCACGCCAGCAACCCGGCCTGTGCCTGGGCAAGGTCCAGCGCGACCAATTCGCGCGCGATGCGCGCATCGGCGATATCGACTGGTGCGCCGTTGTCGCGATGAATCTGGATCACGCTGTACAGCGCACGACGAAAGCGCGCCCACACGCTGGTGCTTGCTTGCGTGGTGGGTTCATCCAGCGGCTTGAGCGGCCAGGTGGGAAGATCGTTGCGAAGCGCCATCACGCTATCGAGCAACTGCTCTGGATCGGCCGTCTGGCTTTTCACCAGTGCTTCGTGTTCGGCATCGATGCTCTGGCGCACGCCATTGAAGGCGTCGTCCGTGACGCCCGCCAGAGTCTGGCTCGCCAGTGCAAAGGCTTGCGCCGCGCCTTGGGCATCGTGGAAGAGGTTGTAGCGCTCGGCGCCCATGCGCAGCAGCGCTTCGGTTTCATCCAGACGCATGGCGTCCTGGCCGGAGAGCGTTTTTTCCGACAGCTTGCCTACGGCCTCTTCCAGATCGCGTACACGCTGGTCTTGCGACAGCAGTTCTTCGCGTAAGGAGCGATTCACTTCGTCGGCGTCGTTCAATCGCTGCAACAGCACGCTGCTCTGGCTGGTGGTGCCGGAGAGGGTGTGTTCCATGGCGTTGACCCGCTGCTCCAGCGTGGCGGTAGTAGTGAGCGCCTTGGCGTTTATGTGCAGAAGCTGCCATTGGCGCCAGGCGACGTAACCGACGCCGATGATGGCGATCAGGGCCAGCAGCAGGGCCAGCGCCAGGGCACCCCCCGCTGGGCGCGTCGGCGGCGTGGAGCGGCCGGGCCGGTCGGTGTTGGAGGGCATGCCCATGCTGGGCACCATGCGTTCGGGAGTGAGATCGTCCTGGCTCATGCGCGCATGTTAGGGCCTGTTCGCACTCTTTGCGTAGCCCGTGGCGCCGCCATCGTGGACGCGATGTGAACAAAGCGCGCACGCCGCGGCCAGCAGATCGGCCTGCACGGCCGAGGCAGCCCTGTGAATGCACGCGAATCCCGCCGCTTGGGCCGCTGCTTCGATCCGCTCGCTGCTGACGACGGCGGTGGCCCGGCACAACTGTTCCCATGCCGGCGACGGTAATTGCTGCTTGAGATTCTGGATCGCTTCCGCGCTGGAAAACAGCACGCAAGCCGTGGCAGGTAATTGCCGCGCCGACTCGCTATGGCGGCGGCTCAGGCGGGGTGCCGTGCGTTGATAGACATGCACTTCGCGCACGCACGCACCACGTTCGGCGAGTTGTTGCCGGAGCAGGCCGCGCCCGCCTGGAGCGGTGATCAGGGCAATGCGCTTTCCGTGCAGGTGTTCCAGCAAAGGCACCGCGAGCACGCCTTCGCTGTCCTGCCGCGTGGCGGGGGCATGCGCGGCGATGCCATGGCGTTTCAATGCGCGTGCGGTGCCTTGCCCAACGGCGATGACGCCGTCGCGTGCTTGAGGCCATGGCGCCAAGGCAAACGCGTAGCGCACCGCAGCGGGGCTGGTGAAGATCAGCACATCATCATGTTGCGCGTGGAGCCATTGTTCTTTCGCATGTTGCGGATCGGAAGCGCCACGCAGTGAGAGGCCGGGCAACAGCAGCGGCCTGCCGCCGAGCGCCGCGACCTGCTTGGCCAGCCGCGTGCCGGTGCCGGCGGGGCGGGTAATCACGACGATGCAATCGGCGAGAAGGGCGCTCATGCCAGCCCTTCTGCCGTCATGCCGCGCTCACGCCTGCCGCTGCTGCTTGGCAGGGGCGGGAGTCGTTCAGCGCCAGCGCAAACGTCAATCGTGTTGTCCATACCCACGGATCGGTATCGCAATATCGCGCAGTGTAGCGTCTACACTGTTCGCCCCCTTCCCCGCAACGAAGCCGATGAACGACCGCAACCTCCACGCCGCCGCCCAGGCCCTGGTGGCTTTTATCCACGACGGCATTCCCGTGGCCCGCGCCATGGCACTCGAACTGGGCAGCTACGACGGCCACACGCTGGTACTGAACGGGCCGCTCGCGCCGAACGTCAACGACAAGGGCTGCGTTTTCGGCGGCAGTTTGACCAGTTTGATGACGCTGGCCGGATGGGGAGTGGTGGAACTCGCCCTGCGCCAGCGCGGCAAAGACTGCGACGTGTATGTGGGCCAATCCACGGTGTGCTATCTCGAGCCGGTGTGGGGTGATTTCCAGGCCGAGGCCCGCTGCGCGGATGACGCGGATTGGGAAACCTTCTTCGCCACGCTCGACGCACGCGGACGTGCCCGCATCGCAGTAACGTGCCGCGTGCCCTGTGACAACGGCGAAACCGCCGCCACGCTTGAGGCACAGTTCGTGGCGAAGCGTCGCGCGCCTGCGGCAGAATAGGCCAGCTCTGGAGGGGACACTGCCATGCGTCGTATCACCACTACGGTTTTGCTTTCGAGCGTGTTGCTGCTGTCTGGTTGCGCCAGCGACAAGCGCGCCGACTCGCTGGACCACACCATGATCGCCTACGCCAACGCCGTACGCTGGGACGGTTTCGAATCGGCCTATCTGTTCGTGGACCCCAAGGTGCGCGACGCGCACCCTCTCACCGATCTGGACCGCGAGCGTTTCAAGCAAGTACAGGTCAGCGATTATGACGACGGCAATGGCCCCATCGCCGCTGGCGAGAATGAAGTACGCCAGGTCGTGCACATCAGCCTGACCAACGTGCACACCCAGACGGTACGCACCATCGTCGACCGCCAGCTGTGGCATTACGACCAGGCCAAGAATCATTGGTGGCTGGAGTCGGGGTTGCCCGATCTCAACCAGTAAGAGCCCCTGTTCACTCGCTCATCGTGGCCTGACCAGACACCCCAAGCGGCGAAAAACGGGGAAACTGACCTATAATCCACCGTTTACCTACGAACCATTGCGCCCGGCGGACCCCGCATGAACGATTTCCTCCACAAGCTGCCCCAGTTCGCCGGCAACCACATGGCGCTATGCGCGCTGTTCGTGGTGCTGGTGATTGCGCTGATCGTCACCCAGCTCATGGTGCTGTTTCGCAAGTACACAGAACTGACGCCGGCCGGTCTTACCCAGCTCATCAATCGCGACAGCCCGTTGCTGATCGATTTGTCGGCCATCGCCGATTTCGAAAAGATGCACGTCCCGGGCGCCAGGCACGTGGCCATGAGCCAGTTCGATCCGGAAAACAAGGATCTGGCCAAAGCCCGCGAATTGGCCGTGGTGGTGATGGACAAGGACGGGCGCAGCACCGACAAGGCCGCTCAGCGGCTGGTGAAAGCGGGCTTTACCCGCGTCTACACCCTGGGCGGCGGCGTGCTGGCCTGGCAGCAGGCGCAGTTGCCGGTGGCAAAGGGCAAGAACTGAGGCAATCTGGCGTCGTACCTCAATAGTTACTATTTGTCGCCCGGCGAACGTCGGGGCAACGGTACGTGCATCAATCCACCTGCTCCACTCTGATCCCTGCGCGACCGGAAAGTATCTGCGCCAGCACATCCGGCGCGTATTCGAACGAGTCGAAATACAGGCGATCCTCAGGCAAGCCCGCTTCGATGAAAAGCTTGCGTGCGGCATCGATCATGGCCGGCGGCCCGCTCATGTACACGTCGTGGCCGGAAAGATCCGGGTGGTTTTTCAGCACTGCTTCGTGCACCAGCCCCGTGCTGAAGCCGGTCATCTGCGCCTGCTCGGGATCTGAAAGCACCGCGTGAAAACGCAGCGTGTGCGCGCTGGCCGCCCATTGTTCGGCCAGCGCGCGCAGGTAGAGATCGGCCGCATTGCGCGCACCCCAGTACACATCGATCGAGCGGCGCGTGCCGAGCGCCATGAAATGCTCGAGGATGGCCTTCACCGGTGCGAAACCCGTGCCGCCAGCCATGAAAATCATCGGCCGTTCCGAATCCTCACGCGCCACGAACGTGCCCAGCGGTCCTTCGATGCGAAGCACGTCGCCTTCCTTGAGTACATCGCACACCCACGAGGTGAAGCCACCGCCGGTGACATGACGCACATGCAACTCGATCACACCGTCGGCGTGCGGCTCGTTCGCGATGGAAAACGGGCGACGACGCCCTTCATCCAGCAATACATCCAGATATTGCCCCGGCAGCCAGTTCAAGCGCGTCTCGCCCGGCGCAGGCATGAGATGCAGGCCGATCACATCCGGCGCGAGCTGCCATTTACGGCTCACCTGCACATCCAGTTGCCGGCGCGCGACGTCTTCCACGGAGGTGACTTCGCGGGCCTTCACCAGCAGATCGCTCGCGGGAACAGCCTGGCATAACAGCACCGCGTGCTGCAGGCGATCGTGCGCATCCAGCGCCGTGGGTGGATTGCGCGGGTATTCACACCGCCCTTTGACGAGCGTGGCCTTGCAACTGCCGCACACGCCCGCGCGACAGGAATACGGCAAGGCAATGCCGACGCGCTGCGCGGCCTCCAGCACGGTTTCGCCGGGCAGGACTTCAAAACGGCGACCGGAGCTGGTGAGGGTGACGGTGTACACGTGAACAGACCTTGGTGAGGCCCAATTGTCGCCGCTGGGGTGGTCGGCGGACAATGCGGGCTCTTTGCACGGGTATCAATCCATGGCCATCTGGAAACAGAGCACCGAGCTCGACCGCCTCAATGGCTGGAGCCGCCATACCTTGATGGAGGCACTGGGCATCCGCCTCACTGCCGTGGGCGAGGACTGGCTGCAAGGCACCATGCCGGTGGACCCACGCACGCATCAGCCGTATGGACTTTTGCACGGCGGCGCGTCGGTAGCGCTGGCCGAAACCCTGGGCAGCACCGCGGCCATGCTCACCCTGGATGCGGACAAGGAGCGCGCGGTGGGGCTGGACATCAATGCCAACCACATGCGCGGCGTCACGCATGGCGCCGTCACGGGAACGGCACGCCCGCTCCATCTGGGCCGTTCGACGCAAGTGTGGGAAATCCGCATCGAGGACGACGCCGGCAAGTTGGTGTGCATAGCGCGCTTGACGATGGCGGTGGTGCCGGCAACGGCGGTGGGCACGCGTTGAACATACCCGACGAAACGCCGTATGCGCGCCTCACGCCCGACCTGGTGCTTGACGCCATCACCGCCTGCGGCCTGTGGCCGGATGGACGTCTGCTCGCTCTAAACAGTTACGAAAACCGCGTCTGGCAGGTCGGCCTGGAAGAAGGCTCGCCCGTGGTGGCGAAATTCTATCGTCCGGGTCGCTGGAGCGACGCGGCCATTCTGGAAGAACACGCCTTCGCGCAAGAGCTGGCCGACGCCGAGCTGCCGATGGTTGCACCGCTCGGTTTCGCCGGACGCACGCTGCTGCATCACGATGGTTTCCGTTATGCCTTGACGCCGCGTCACGGTGGGCGCGCGCCTTCGCTGGAATCGGCCGATCAACTGGAATGGCTTGGCCGCCTGATCGCACGCATGCACAGCGTCGGTGCGCGCAAATCGTTCAGCCATCGTGGCTTCCTCGATCGCGACACATTGATCGTCCAACCGATGCATGCCGTGTTGGCATCCTCGCTGCTGCCCACCTCATTGCGCGAACGGTATCGCCAGGTGATCGAGCATGTGGATCGATGCATCGGCGCGCGCTTCCAAGCCGCCGGACCGGTGCGCAACGTGCGCCTGCACGGCGACTGCCATCCCGGCAACGTGCTGTGGACCGACGCCGGGCCGCATTTTGTCGATCTGGACGATGCGCGCATGGGGCCGGCGGTGCAGGATCTATGGATGCTGGCGCACGACGAGCGCGCGATGCAGGCGCTGCTGGACGGTTATGCTTCAATGCGTGATTTCGATCACGCAGAACTCGCGCTGGTCCCTGCGCTACGCGCCATGCGGCAAGTGCATTATGCGGGATGGATCGCGGCTCGCTGGCACGATCCGGCGTTTCCCGCGGCCTTTCCGTTCGTGGCGCAGGCGCGCTGGTGGGAACAGCATCTGACGGATCTGCACGAGCAGGCCGATGAACTGGAATAACCCAATGAGCTGGAGTGTTGCATGCGTCAAATTCTGTTTCGCCTGATCGGTATCCTGGAAATCGCCGGCGGTTGTTACGGCATGCTCAATGTGCTGCCGCGCCTGCTGGCGTTCGGGCCGCTGCATACCGCCGCCATCGGGCTGATCGAATTCGCGCTCTACGCCTTCGTGCTGGTGGCCGGCGTGCTATTGCTGGAAAACAGCGAGCGCGGCATCCACCTCTCCAGCATCGCGCAGTTGCTGCAGCTGCCGCTGATCGCCACGCCGGTCTTCAGCTATGCATTGCATTGCGGCGGCTACGTCAACGTATTCACGTCCATCCATCTGCACCCGCAGATTACATGGCACTTCGGTAGTGAGGGCCTCAAGCTGGCTTTTGCCGGCCCGTCGGTGTCATACCTGGGCGTGAATCTGCTGGCGCTGTTGTCCTGGCTGATTCTCAAGCTCCGCTGAGCTTCACATTCCTGCCGTGCACGCATAAACCGCTATCATTAGCGGATGAATGCGCCCGCCACACTGCCCGTCATCCGCCTGAAATCCGACCGCACGCCCGGCCACCCCTGGGTGTGGTCGGCGCAGGTGCACAAGCCCGAATCGCGCATTCCTCCGGGTAGCGTGGTGGATGTCATCGATGCCAAGGATCGCTTCGTCGGCCGTGGTTTCTGGAACGGCCATGCGCGCATTGCGCTGCGCCTGCTGACCAACAATGCGCACGAACCGATCGATGCCGACTGGATTGCAGCGCGCATCGACCGCGCCGTCACGTTGCGTCGCGAACTGCTGAAGCTCGATGGCGTTACCGACGCCTGGCGCGTGGTGCACAGCGAAGGCGACGGGCTTTCGGGCCTGATCGTGGATCGCTACGCCGATATCCTGGTGGTGGAATATTTCGCGGCCGGCATGTGGAAATTCCGCGACGCGATTCACGCCGCGTTGCTGCGCCAGTTTCCGGGTGCGCGCCTGTACTGGTTCGCGGAAAGCCATGTGCAAAAGCAAGAGTCATTCGATTGCCGTGCCATGGAAGCGCCCGCGCCAGTGGACGTGCACGAACACGGTCTGCGTTTTCATGCGGCCCCGGGTTATGGCCATAAAACCGGCTTCTTCGCCGATCAGCGTGAAAACCGTCGCCGCTTCGCCGAACTCGCGCGCGGCCGTCGTGTGTTGGATTTGTGCTGCAACGCCGGCGGCTTCGCCGTGCACGCCATGGCCGGCGGCGCGACGGAAGCGGTGGGTGTGGACATGGATGCGGGTATCCTGGACATCGCCCGCGCCAACGCCCAAGCCAACACGCTTCCCATCCGTTTCGAACAAGCCGATATCTTCGAGTGGCTGCGCCAGGCGATCGCGCGTGGCGAGCGCTATGACGCGGTGATTCTTGACCCGGCCAAACTCACCCGCGACCGCACGAAAGTGATGGACGCGCTGAAAAAATACTTCGCAATGAACCGACTGGCACTGGATGTGATTCCGCCCGGCGGATTGCTGCTCACGTGCTCATGCACCGGCCTGGTCAGCGAGGCGGACTTTCTGGAAATGCTGCGCCGCGTGGCGCTCAATGCCGGTCGCGAAATCCAGATTCTGGAGGTGCGCGGCGCCGGGGCGGATCACCCTGTGCGCACCGACGTGCCGGAAGGTCGCTATCTGAAGGCCGTGTTCTGTCGCGTCGACTAATAGCCGCGTCGTCCCTGCACCGCATGGGCGTCATTTGCGCGAAAGCGGCAATCGATTGGCTCCCTTGCCAGGGAAAGGGTGACCTAGCGGATGGCGCCATATCACCATCAGCACGTAGGCCACGATCAGAAAGGCGACCCACAGCGCTACGGCGTTGCGCAGCGTGATCGCGTAACCAAGCTGCGACACATCGATGAACGCATAGGGATAGCGCCCCATGAGCGCACCGCGCACCAGCACGTATACGAAATAGAGCACCGGATACAGGCTCCACCATAGTGGTGCGTTCCACGACAACGCCCTTCCCCGTATCGCGATCAGGCTATAGACGAGCACCAACACCGGCACGACATAGTGCATCAACACATCCGCCAGTAACTGTAATCCTGTTGGATTCCATACATGGCGCAGCAGCACGAAATAAGCCACGCCGACGAACGCAATGCTGGCAGCCACCCAGCCGATCGCCGTCGGCCGTGCAAAAAAACGCCCCCAGCCCGATAACGGCGCCACCACTGGCCCGGTCGCAGCTGCGGCAACCAGAAGGTTGGTAAGGACAGTGAAGTAACCGAAATAGATCGCCACACCCTCGGCCGTCGATGTGCCCATCGAATAGGTCAGGCGCAACGAAAGATAGAGCTGCAAGAGCAGCGCGAACCACGCAACGAGCGCGATCAACACAGCCAACGGCTTCGCCCTGACGATCGACGTGCTCATACCGGCTCCCGAGGATGTGCTGTGGCGGGATACTACCCCGGTCTCAAGCATTGATACGACTGCGCGTAAACTATGCGCCAGTACCACCGGAATGTGCCATGTCCCTGATCGAAATCTCGCTCGCCCTGCTCGCCGTCCTGCTTGTATTACAGGTGATCATCCTGCTACGTGGGCGCGGCGACGTGGGCCTCCAGGCACGCCTGGATACCTTGAAGGACGACGTCCGCCATCTGCGCGAGGCACTGGCCCAAGAGCAGCGCGCCGGCCGCAGCGAGCTGAGCCAGGCGCTGACTCAATTCGGCCAGCGCCTGGACACGCTCACCGAGCGCACGGACGCTGGCCTGCAGGCGCTATCGCAGCGTTTGATCGAGGAAGCACGGCGCGGACGCGAGGAATTGACCACCACGCTCAACGCGCTCGGTGAACAGCAAAAACATCAGCTGGCAAACCTCACCGCCGACAATGAGAAAAGGCTGGGTGAAGTACGTACCACGCTCGAAACCAAGCTCACCGCGATTCAGCAAGACAACGCCGCGAAGTTGGAGCAGATGCGCGCGACGGTTGACGAAAAGCTGCAATCCACCCTGGAAACGCGCCTGGGCCAGTCCTTCCAAATCGTATCGGAGCGACTGGAAGCCGTGCAGCGCGGACTGGGCGAGATGCAGTCGCTCGCCAGCGGCGTGGGTGATCTCAAGCGTGTGCTGAGCAACGTAAAAACGCGCGGCATACTTGGCGAAATGCAGCTCGCCGCGCTGCTGGATCAGATGCTGACACCCGAGCAATACGCCGCCAATGTCGCCACGGTGCCGGGTTCGGACGAACGCGTCGAGTTCGCCATCCGCCTACCAGGCACGGATCGCGATGAGCACGTGTGGCTTCCCATCGACGCGAAATTCCCGCGCGAGGATTACGAACGCCTGCTCGATGCCCAACAGCAGGCGGATACCGAGGCCGTGGAACGCGCCGCCGCCGCACTGGAACGTCGCATCCGCGATGAAGCCAAGACCATTCGCGCCAAATACATTGCGCCTCCCGCTACCACCGATTTCGCGATCCTCTTTCTTCCGACCGAAGGCTTGTACGCGGAAATCATCCGCCGCCCCGGTCTGTTTGAAAGCCTGCAACGCGAACAGCGCGTGACCATAGCGGGCCCCACCACGCTTTCCGCCTTGCTCAACAGCTTGCAAATGGGCTTCCGCACGCTGGCGATTCAAAAGCGCAGCAGTGAAGTGTGGCAGTTGCTGGGAGCGGTGAAAAACGAATTCGGCAAATTCGGCGATGTGATGAAGATGGTGCGCAAGAAACTGGATGAAGCCGGCAAGCACATCGATGCCACTGCGGTACGCACGCGCGCCATTGAACGCAAGCTGCGCGATGTGGAATCACTGCCAGGAGAACAAGTGCCGCAGTTGCTTGACGAGTCGCTCAGCAGCGATGAGGAAGTGGTGGAGGATTGACCCTCGCACCGATACGTCCGCGCTAGCCTGCCAGCGCATGCGCGGCCGCCCGATCAATCAATGCCTGATCGGGGCGCACACCCGTGTAAAGCACGAACTGCTCCACCGCCTGCAAAACGATAACCTCGGCGCCGGTAATCACCGGCTTGCGCAGTGAGCGCGCCAGCGTGATCAACGGTGTTTCCGACGGCAGCGCCACGACATCGAACACGGCCCGTGCGCGTTGCACGGCATCGTGCTCGAAAGCGAGCTGATCTTTTTCGGGCCCTTCCATGCCGATCGGCGTCACGTTGATCAGCAGATCCGCATCCAGACCATGGCTATCGGCGATCCATGTAAACCCGCTTACGGCGGCGAGCGTCGATCCGGTGACCTGATTGCGGGCAACGATATATCCATGGCGGAATCCTGCATCGCGAAACGCACAGGCCACCGCCTTGGCCATGCCGCCGCTGCCACGCAAGACCAGGCGCATGTCGGTGGTGAGCGCGTGCTGCTCGATCAGCCTGCGTACCGCCATGTAATCGGTGTTATAGGCATGCAGCGTTCCGTCCGTGTTGACGATGGTATTGATCGAAGCGATCGCGCCGGCCGAATCGTCGATGCGATCGACCAGCGGAATGCACGCTTCCTTGAACGGCATCGAGATGGCGCAGCCGCGGATACCCAGAGCACGCATGCCGCCGATCGCGGCCGGCAGATCCTTGGTGGTAAACGCCTTGTAGACGTAATCCAGATCCAGTGCTTCGTACAGGAAATTCTGGAAACGCGTGCCGAAATTGCCCGGGCGGCCGGACAGGGACATGCAAAGCAGGGTGTGGCGGTTGATGGAGCGGGCCATGGGCGAAAGCAAAAAACGAAGCGGGCGCCCATGATACCGTCGCCCCGGCCACTTCGAGGGCCGATAAAGTCTTGCCGCGGGCGCTACACTTGTACGCCTGAACCCGCACCCAGGAAGTCGCATGAGCGAGCATGAGCCCACCGAAGTCACCCGCGAGCAGGCCGAAGAAGCGGTGCGAACGCTGCTGCGCTGGGCCGGCGAGGACCCTACGCGCGAAGGCCTGCTCGATACGCCGCGCCGCGTGGTGAAGGCCTATGGCGACTGGTTCAGCGGCTACCAGATCGACCCGGGTGAATACCTGCGCCGCACCTTCGAAGAAGTGGCCGGCTACGATGAAATGGTCGTGCTGCGCGACATCGAGTTCGAAAGCCATTGCGAGCATCACATGGCACCCATCATCGGCCGCGCGCACGTGGGTTATCTGCCCACCAGCCGCGTGGTTGGCATCAGCAAGCTGGCGCGCGTGGTGGATGCGTTTGCACGCCGCTTTCAAGTGCAGGAAAAAATGACCTCGGAAATCGCGCGCTGCATTCAGGAAAATCTCCAGCCGGCGGGCGTGGCCGTGGTGGTGGATGCCAGCCACGAATGCATGACCACGCGCGGCGTGCATAAACGTGGTGTGTCGATGGTCACCAGCCAGATGCTCGGTGCCTTTCGCGAGGATGCTCGTACTCGCGCCGAATTCCTCGATTTCATCGGTATCCATGGCGGCCGTCGCTAATGCGCCACTGGCTGGCCGCGCTGTGGCTCGCGCTACCTGTCGCCGCACTTGCGCAAAGCACGGCGGCCGGACTGTTCCAGGCCATGGACACCCATGGCGACGGCCGCATCAGCGAAGCTGAATACGTGGCATACATGAGCCAGGGATTCTATCGCCTGGATCGCAACCATGATGGCGTGCTGGAAGCGGAGGAATTGCCCGGCGGCCACGGCAAGCCGGTGACACTGAAAGCATGGCAGGACGACCTGCGGCGCGAATTTCATCGTCTGGATCGCAACCACGATGGCTACCTGAGCCTGCAGGAATTGATGCAACCGCCGCGGTGAGGCCGGATCGAATGAGTCATTGCGGCGCCTGGATCGCCGCCCCGGCGCACGCCGGGGTCCGGTGACTTTCCACACAGCCCTGTTTCCCGTTCCTGCGAGGAAAACGCAACACCGCGACATTTCCTGCACACTCCAGCCCATGCCAAGCCACGCCGCATCGGCTATCGTTGCGCCTTTGGCCTGTCACGCTGCCATCGACTGCTCGCATGGATCCCGCACCGAAGACTTCCGCTTCCCGCTCCAAAGCCGCATTCGCTTTCATCTTCGTGACAGTGATGCTGGACATGCTGGCCTTCGGCATCATCATTCCCGTGTTGCCGCACCTGATCGTGGAACTCAGCGGCGGAAGCATCGCGCGGGCGGCCGTGTGGTCGAGCGCGTTCGGCACGGTCTATATGCTGATGCAGTTCGTGTTCTCGCCAGTGCAGGGCACCTTGTCGGATCGTTTTGGCCGACGCACGGTGATTCTCATTTCCAGCTTCGGACTGGGCGTGGATTTCATCGTGATGGCGCTCGCGCCGGTGGTATGGCTGCTGTTCGTGGGGCGTATCGTTTCGGGTATCTGCGCCGCCAGCTTCTCCACGGCCAACGCCTATATCGCGGACATCGTACCGAAGGAAAAGCGCGCCGCTGCGTTCGGCATGCTGGGCGCGGCATTCGCCGTGGGCTTCATCGTGGGCCCCGCGCTGGGCGGACTGCTTGGGCACTACAGCATTCGCCTGCCGTTCTGGGTGGCGGCCACGCTGTCGCTGATCAACTTCTGCTACGGCTTTTTCGTGCTACCCGAATCGTTGCAGCCGGAACAGCGTGCAAAGCGCTTTGATTGGCGGCACGCAAACCCTTTCGGCGCATTGGTGTTGTTGCGCCGCTATCCGCAAGTATTCGCGCTGGCCGCCGTATTCTTTTTGATCAACCTGGCGCAGTTCACGCTCAACTCCACCTATGTGCTGTACACGGATTACCGTTTCGGTTGGGGCGCCGATGCCGTGGGTTACTCGCTTGCGTTGGTCGGTCTGTGCAGCGGCATCGTGCAAGCGGTATTGGTGCGACGGCTGATGCCCAAGCTGGGTGAGCGGCGCCTGATCATGATCGGCCTGCCGCTGTGCGTGCTGGGTTATTTGTTCTTCGCGCTGTCGCCGGTGGCGTGGCTGTTCCTGGTTGGCATCCCCTTCCTCTGCCTTGGTGGCTTGGCCGGGCCGCCCGCGCAGGCCTTGATGTCGCAACAGGTGGACCCGCACGAGCAAGGACGCCTGCAAGGTGCATTGACCAGCCTGGCGAGCCTCGCCGGCATCTTCGGTCCGGCGATATTTGCCAACCTGTTCGCATTGTTCATCAGCGACCACGCCCCCATTCATCTGCCTGGTATTGCCTTCGTGTTGGCCGCATTGCTGCTGGTGATTGCTACCTTCATCGCCAGCCATGCGATCCGGCATGTCCATGCCGTGCAAGTCACTGCTCAACCTTCCACCGCGTCCCAACCGTGTGATTACTCGCCCGTTGCGGATGTGGTGACCCATGAGTCGCTTCCCCCTCATCATCAGCCGGAGTCATCCCCATGAGTCTTTCGATGTATCAAGCTTCCGCTCCCGTTTTCGTCCGGGCGCTTACCAACCTGCTCCACGTGCTCAAGCTCGGCGAAAAACACGCCAAGGAAAAAAGCGTGGAAGGGTCGGTCATGCTGCAATCCCGCCTGATCGCCGACATGCTGCCGCTGGTGAAGCAGGTGCAGATCGCCACTGACATGGCCAAGAACGGCACCGCGCGCCTGGCGGGTGTGGATCCGCTTAAATTCGAAGACAACGAAACGTCCTTTGAAGAACTCTATGCACGCATCGAACGCGCCATCGATTACATCAAAGGCTTCAAACCCGAGCAGGTCGACGGCAGCGAAACGCGCGCCATCACCTTGAAGACGCGCAACGGTGAGCAACACTTCGAAGGACAGGCGTATTTGCTGCACTATGTACTTCCGAATCTGTTTTTCCACTGCACCACGGCGTACGCCATCCTGCGCGAGGCCGGCACGCCGATCGGCAAGCAGGATTTCATCGGCAAGCAGTAAGTCCGCTCTTACATGCAGGGCGAGCGATGTCGCCCTGCATGATTTCCCTTCCAGTCGCCGTCGCCCTGCCGACACCACAAAACTCCCTCCCTGCGACTCGAACGCTCACACCCTTTCGTACTTGTACGCGCTTGCATTCATGCACGCGCCATTACTTCACGCTTTTCCGTTGCCATGGGTTAGCCCTGCATCAAATTAAGGCTTGTCCGATTGTTGGAAAAGCGTCATTGGCTTATTTGATCTCTGCGGCTCGCGTGATTTTTCTTCCCCTTAGGGATTGAGCCGCACCTACGCGAACGTCACTGCTTAAGCCGCTACCGCGGCTTGGAGGCGTCTTTCGCACTTTGTTATTTGCCATTCGTTGAACCGCTAGGCAATGGATGGACGATCCCAGGGAGAGAGAGATCTTGAAAGCAAGAAATACGTTTAATTACTCATTGCTGGCGTTGGCGTGTGCAATGGCGTTGGCAAGTACGGGTGTGTTTGCGCAGGCCACGACCGGCAGCATCGCAGGTCAGGCAGAAGCCGGGGCGATGATTACCGCTACGAGCAACACTGGCGTGGTGCGCAAGGCCACCGCAGACAACTCCGGTCGCTACAACATCACCAGCCTGCCTGTTGGCAGTTATAACGTCACCGTCCAGCGCGATGGGGCTACGGTCGCCACTCGCAACGACGTACAAGTCGTAGTGAACGCCAGCGCCGACGTTTCCTTCGCCTCGGCAGCCAACGCCAAATCGCTTGGCGCCGTATCTGTCAGCGCCGCGGCAATCCCGCCGATCGACGTAACCACGGTTGACTCGCGCACGGTCATCACCGCGAAGGACCTCGATACGCTTCCCATCGGCCGATCCGCAGAAGCTATTGCCATGCTTGCCCCCGGCGTTGTTGCTGGCAGCAGCTATTTCTCGGGGCCAACCGGTAATGCATTGGTGTCTTTTGGTGGCGCGTCGGTTTCCGAAAACGCGTACTACATCAATGGCTATAACACCACCGACCCGCTTAACGGCCTAGGCGGCATCGGCTTGCCTTACGGCGCCATTGATCAGCAGGAAGTCTTTACCGGTGGTTACAGCGCTAAATATGGTCGCTCGACAGGTGGCGTGATTAACCAGATTGGCAAACGCGGCACGAACGAGTGGCACTTCGGCGCTCAAGTGCAATGGGCCCCAAGCTTCCTGGCATCCAATCCAAAGAACGTGTATTACCCCGACGCCGCCCTACCTGAAAACTACGGTTACACGAATGATGATCTACCGGGAACCATCTATCGTTCGCGCAAAGACAATAAGAGCACAGTAACCACGTACGATGCTTATGTCGGCGGTCCCTTGATCAAAAACAAGTTGTTCCTGTTTGCTGCGGTCGAAGCACAAAACCAGGATAGCAAAGCAACATCTTCCTCTGCCGCATCGACGCCTAACGTCAACAACTACACTTACACCACACCCAAGCATTACGTTAAGCTTGATTGGAATATCAACGATAGCAATATCCTTGAATTCACCAATATCTCCAACAAGAGATCCTATAACAGCAACGAGTATGCGTACGACTACGCAACGGGTAAGACCGGCGGGCTCATTGGTCACGACTTGCAGACCAAGACCGGTTCGGACATCTATGTTGGTAAATTCACCAGTTACCTGACAGATGATCTGACTTTTTCGGCGACCTACGGCATAAACAAGGCCATTGACTTCAGTCAGAGCGCCGGCATAGATCCCGCTTTGCCATTCCTGAGAAATGTGCAAAATCAGGATCCCAACATCACCGGAGGCGTGCCCGTCGGCAACCTCAACAATGTGGGATACATAACACCGCCTGATGCTAAGTATCGGAGCCGAGGACTGCGCCTTGACCTCGAATACAAGCTTGGCGATCACGTGTTGTCCGCGGGCATCGACAACATCAACAGCTCGGCTAAAGATGAAGGTCAGACGACTTCCGGGCCTGGCTATTGGTGGATCTACGGCAAGACGAGCACGCCAGACACCCCCCTGAGCTCCCACTTTGGTATCGGCGCACCAGGTGGCGATGGCTATTACGTCTATAAGTACGTCAATAGCAATGCAACCAGCATGTCGGTTGATCAGAAAGCCCAATACATTGAGGACCGTTGGCAAATCAGCGATCGCTGGCTGCTGAATATTGGTCTTCGCAATGACCAGTTCACCAACTACAACAATGCCCACCAAGCTTTCGTGCACAACACCAATCAGTGGGCTCCCCGCCTCGGCTTTAGCTGGGACGTATTCGGTGACTCCACGTTCAAGGTTTTCGGTAATCTTGGCCGGTACTACCTCGCTTTACCCAATAGCGTAGCCATTCGTGCTGCTTCTGCATCCACGATGACCTACGAATACTTCACCTATTCGGGCATCGATCCTGCTACCGGCTCTCCGACCGGACTGAAGTCACTGGGGCCGATATTTTCGCCCAATGGCGAGTTCGGACAAGCACCCGATCCCAAGACCGTCACGGCGACGGACCTTCGCTCTCAGTATCAGGACGAGGCCATCCTTGGCTTCAACAAGATGCTAGGTAGCCAATGGGTATATGGCGCAAAGTTCACGATACGCAGACTGGAAACCGCTATTGATGACGTCTGCGATATGGATGCTTTGGCAACCAAGGCCATTGCACAGGGTGTCGATCCCGATAGCGTCGCACTTCCGACGGGTTGCTTGATCTTCAATCCTGGTCGAACCAATACGTTCTTGCTTGCAAACACCCACGGCGACGGTTATTCCAAAGTCACCATGAGCAATCAGGATTGGGGTTTCAGTAACGGCGCCAAGCGTAAATACTATGCTTTGGATATGTTCCTGGAGCATCCGTTTGACGGTAAATGGCAGGGTCGAATCGACTACACCTTCTCGCGCAGCTATGGGAACACGGAAGGCCAGGTGCTCTCGACCATTGGCCAGGATGATATTTCCAAGACACAGGACTGGGATTACTGGCAGCTTATGGAAGCCAGCAACGGCGTGCTGTCCAACGATCGTACGCATCAATTCAAAGCGTATGGCGCTTACCAGATCAATCCAGAATGGATGGTGTCAGGTTCGTTGCAGGTCGCCTCGGGCGCACCTAAAGCTTGCTTTGGCTATTACGCCGGTCCAGGTAGCGATGTAGACACCGATCCCGCCGGCTATGGTTCCGCCTACCATTATTGCAACGGAAATTCCGCTTCACTGGGTAGTGTCGGTCGCCTTCCGTGGACCAAGACTGTCAACCTTGGCGTAACGTATCGCCCTGCCTTTGCCGACAAGAAGTTGGCAGTCAATCTTGACGTCTTCAACGTGCTCAACGAGCGGCAGCCAACCGCCTTGGATGCCACGTACGAAACCATCCCGAACACGGTTTCCAATACATACGGGATGCCGCTGTATCAGCAAACACCGCGATACGTGCGTCTGTCGGCTTCCTACGACTGGTAAACCCATCGTTTAAGCATAAAAATCAATGGAAACGGGGTCGGCTATGCCGGCCCCATTTTTCCCGCAAACCAATACTGCCATTGACTTGATTCAAAGCACCCCCATCCATGGCCGGTATTGGGGTTACTCTGAATCGGGAACAAGCCATGGCCAACTCCACTCCCTTAAAAATCGATTTCGTCTCCGACGTCGTCTGCCCCTGGTGCGCCATCGGCCTCAAATCGCTGCAACAGGCGCTGCAGCAACTCAACGGCGAAGTATCCGCCGAATTGCATTTCCAACCCTTCGAGCTGAACCCGCAGATGGCGCCCGAAGGTGAAAACGTTGCCGAACACCTGGCGCACAAATACGGCAGCACGCCGGACCAAATGGCGAAGAACCGGGAAGGTATACGTCAGCGTGGGGCCAGCCTGGGGTTTATCTTCAACATGGATAAACGCGACCGCATCTACAACACGTTCGATGCACATCGCTTGCTGCACTGGGCCGAGCTCCAGGGCAAACAGCTTGCTTTGAAGACGGCCTTGCTGGAAGCCTATTTCTCCCATGGGGAAGATGTCAGCTCCCACCAGGTGCTTGCGCGCATCGCGGGCGAGGTGGGCCTGGACACCGCCGAGGCGGCCAAGGTGCTGGCGGAGGACCGCTACGCGCAGGATGTTCGCGAGCGAGAGCAGTTCTACCAGCACCAAGGGGTCCGTGCCGTGCCGTCGGTCATCATCAACGATAAATACCTTGTCCAGGGTGGCCAGCCCCCGGAAGTATTCGCCCAAACGCTACGGCAGGTGGCCGCGGAGGCCTGAAATCCCGTTAGGGCGGCCTCGCCGCAACGGCAGCGGGCGACGTGAGACAATGCGGGGCCGCGAATCCGCCCTGCCCGCATGCTGCGACTCACCGACATCAAGCTCCCCCTGGACCACCCCGAGGAAGCCCTGGCTGCAGCCATTCGCGCCAGGCTGCATGTCGGTGCCGCAGCGATCCGCGGGTATTGCGTATTCCGGCGCGGCTTTGACGCACGCAAGCGCGGCGCCATCACGCTTATTTATACGCTGGACGTGGACGTAGCGGACGAAGCCTCCATCCTGGCGCGGTTCGGGGACGATCCCCATGTGCGGCCCGCGCCGGACACGAACTATCACTTCGTCGCCAAGGCAACGGCACCGTTGACGCATCGCCCGGTGGTCATCGGCCTGGGCCCATGCGGCCTGTTTGCCGGCCTGCTGCTGGCACAGATGGGCTTTCGCCCGATCATCCTGGAGCGCGGCAAGGCGGTGCGCGAGCGCACCAAGGATACGTGGGACCTTTGGCGCAAGCGCAACCTGCATCCGGAATCGAACGTGCAGTTCGGCGAGGGCGGCGCGGGTACCTTTTCCGATGGCAAGCTGTACAGCCAGATCTCTGATCCCAAACATTATGGCCGCAAGGTGCTCACGGAATTTGTGAAAGCCGGCGCGCCGGAAGAAATCATTTATGTGAGCAAGCCTCACATCGGCACGTTCCGCCTGGTGACCATGGTGGAGAACATGCGCAACACCATCGAATCGCTGGGCGGAGACATTCGCTTTCAGCAGCGCGTGGATGATCTGCTGGTCGAAACCGATGCGCAGGGTGTGCGTCATGTCCGCGGTGTAACGCTTGCCGATGGTGAGCAGATTCGCACCGATCATGTCGTACTGGCGCTCGGCCACAGCGCACGCGACACGTTTGAGATGTTGCATCA
Organism: Dyella monticola; assembly: GCF_003363155.1. Classification (GTDB taxonomy): domain Bacteria; phylum Pseudomonadota; class Gammaproteobacteria; order Xanthomonadales; family Rhodanobacteraceae; genus Dyella_B; species Dyella_B monticola. The sequence goes on from NZ_QRBE01000009.1 coordinate 172,345, forward strand.
GCGCGGCGTGTATCTTGAAGCCAAGCCGTTCTCGATCGGCTTTCGGGTGGAACATCCGCAATCGATCATCGATCGAGTCCGCTTTGGCCCGCAGGCAGGGCATCCCTTGCTTGGCGCGGCGGATTACAAACTGGTGCACCACTGTCGTAATGGCCGCTCGGTCTACAGTTTTTGCATGTGTCCGGGTGGCACGGTGGTGGCCGCTACCAGCGAGCCCGGCCGCGTGGTGACCAACGGCATGAGCCAATACTCGCGCAACGAACGCAATGCCAATGCCGCCATTGTGGTCGGCATTGAACCGTCCGATTTCCTGCCTTACGACAACAGCGGCAGTCCGCTCGCGGGCATCGCGCTGCAACGTCACCTGGAAAGCCATGCGTTTGAACTCGGTGGCGGCACGTACGAAGCACCCGGCCAATTGATCGGCGATTTTCTCGCTGCGCGCGCGTCGACAAGCTTCGGTGAGGTACAACCGTCATACAAGCCCGGTGTGCACCTTACGGATCTATCGAGCGCGTTGCCGGAATATGCGATCACCGCCATCCGCGAAGCGATGCCCGCCTTCGATCGCAAGATAAAAGGTTTCGCACGCCCCGATGCCATCTTTACCGCCGTGGAAACGCGTACATCATCGCCCGTACGTGTACGTCGCGATGAACATGATCTGCAAAGCATCAACACACGCGGATTGTTTCCAGCCGGCGAAGGCGCCGGTTATGCAGGCGGCATTCTTTCGGCGGGTGTCGATGGCATTCGTGTCGCCGAAGCCGTGGCGCTGAGCATCGCGCAGAACACGCATGCTCACTGACGCACTCAAAGACAATATCCGCGACGCGTATGCACGCGTGAAGGATGGCTTGCCGGGCTTTCGCGCACGTCCGGCGCAAACGCGCATGATTGCCGAAGTCGCACGGGCACTTGCGCAAGGCAGCGGCGCGGCAGTGATCGAAGCGCCTACCGGCACCGGTAAATCCATGGCTTATCTGATCGCCGGTGTGGAAGTCGCGCGTGCGCTGAAGAAAAAGTTGCTGATTGCCACCGCCACGGTCGCCTTGCAAGAGCAATTGGTCGAGCGCGACATTCCGCTTTATCTCAAGCTCAATGGCCGCGAGATGAAAGTGGCGCTTGCCAAAGGCCGCGGTCGATATCTGTGTCCACGCAACTTGCGCATGGCGGTGGGCAGCCTGGGCGATGGCGGCCAGATGGGCTTGGGCCTGGATACCGATCTTGCGCTGTGGAACAAGCCGCCAGCCGAACGCGACAAACACGTGTTGCGCAAACTGAGCGAGGCCTTCGACCACAGTCAATGGCATGGCGATATGGATGCCGCACCCGAAACGCCTGGCGACATGTTGCGCGCCATGGTCACCACCAGCGCCGGCGGCTGCACCGGTCGTCGCTGCGGGTACTTCATGGCGTGCCCGTTTTTTGCGGCGCGTCGTGCCGTCGCGGATGCCGACATCGTCGTCGCCAATCAGGACCTGGTGCTTTCCGACCTCACCATGCCTGGCGACGACGACAATTGGGGCGGCGTGATCCTTCCCAAACCGGACGACACGCTCTACGTGTTCGACGAAGCGCACCACATGCCGGGCAAAACTATCGACCGTGGCGCGTCCGACGTGATGCTGGGTACGGCGGCGCGCAACATCGGTCGGCTGGGGCGTCAAGTTCACGCGGCCTATTCGCTCACCGACAAAGAGGTGATCGGCAAGCTCACGCTCGATGGTGGTGATGAAAAGCTGCAGACATTGAGCGATGCGCTCGAGGCGCTGGAGAAGGAAATCCGTCAATCGTGGCTGCCCGACCCGACCCAAACCGAGCCCATGTATCGCGGATCACTCGGGCAATTGCCGGATAACTGGGTATCGCACGCTACGTTCCTTTATACGTTGACCTCCGACGTGCAGCGCTGGCTGACTGCGGTGCGCCGCGCCGTCACCGAGATGAGCGAAGGCGGCCCAACGCAGGAAGCGTTGTCGCGTGAACTTGGCATTGCGCTGGAGCGTATCGATCGTCAGGTGCGCACGTGGCGTGCATGGTCCAGTGACGACCCGGAGCACGCGCCACCCCTGGCACGCTGGGTCACGCTGTCGCACGATCAGCAACTGGTATGTCACGCCTCCGCCGTTTCCGCAGGCGCCTTGCTGCGCAATATTCTTTGGGACAACGCCAGCGCCGCCGTGATGACGTCGGCCACACTGAGTGTGGGCGGCAACTTCCGTGGCTTTGCCGATGCAGTGGGTTTGCCGGATGAGGCCATCACCGTCACGCTGCCCTCGCCGTTCGATCTAGGCGCACAGGCGCGACTGGAAATTCCCGCTTTGTCAGCGCTGCCCGATGCACGCGAACAGCATGCACAGGAAGTCACCGATTGGCTGGCCGACCATCTGGATTGGGATGCCGGAAACCTGGTGTTGTTCACATCGCGCGCGAAGCTTGAACGCGTGCTGCAGCGCCTGCCTATCGACAAGGTGCGCAAAGTGCGCGCGCAAGGTTCATTGGGCAAGACCCAATTGATCGCCGAGCACGTAGCCGCCATCGAAGCTGGCAAGGGCAGCACGCTGTTTGGTCTGGCCTCATTCGGCGAAGGCCTCGATTTGCCGGGCAAACTGTGCGAAACCGTGGTGATCACGCAATTGCCGTTCGCGGTACCCACCGATCCTGTCGGTGCCACCTATGCCGAGTGGCTTGAATCGCGTGGCCGCAATCCATTCATGGAAGTGGCGGTACCTGAAGCGACGCGTTTGCTTATCCAGTATTGCGGCCGCCTGATCCGCAGCGAAACCGATCACGGCCGTATCGTGCTGCTGGATCGACGCGTCATCACACGGCAATATGGCAGCCAGATGCTAAAAGCCCTTCCGCCCTTTCAGCGCGTGATCGAACGATGAGCATCATCCGCCTGCGCGAGTGTCCGGCCGTGCCGTGGAAGAACGGCATGGGCCGTACGCGCGAACTGGCCGTCCATCCTGCGGGCGCAGGCATGGACGATTTCATCTGGCGTGCGAGCGTGGCCGAAGTGGATAGCGCGGCGCCGTTTTCATCCTTTGAAGGTATCGACCGCAGCATTGCGCTGCTGGCCGGCGCAGGCTTCACGATGACGCTGGATGATGGCCGGAGCCATGCTCTCACCGCACCGTTTACGCCGTTTGCATTTGCGGGCGAAGCGAAGGTGACCATCGCCTTGCATGGTGGCGCCACGCATGACTTCAATTTGATGCTGCGGCGATCGAAAGCGCGCGGCGAACTGGTCACCTGGGAAGATGCCGGTCGGCAAGTGGTCGACGATGCCGTGGCGCTGATTTATTGCGCGCGGGGGCATATCGATACATCGGACGGTCGATTGCAGCCTGGCGACGCGTGGCTGCCGACCGCATCGACCGGGCGTGTCACATTGGAATCCGGGGCATTGGCACTTGTGGCGCGGGTCGAGTTGCTGGGAGATTAACGCTCGCGGTCCGTCATGCCGGCGAAGGCTGGAATGACGGCAGGGCACTCGCATTCCATCCTGAGGTGTTCATCATGTCTTTGCTGATCCTCGGTTTGATTGTCTTCCTCGGCTTGCATTCCATCCGTATCGTTGCCGACGACTGGCGCACACGACAGGTCGCCCGTATCGGCGTGAACCGCTGGAAAGCGATCTATTCCATTCTGGCCGTGATTGGCCTGGTGCTGATCATCGTGGGCTTCGTGATGGCGCGGCAGCACCCGGTACCGCTCTATGCACCGCCACCGTGGCTGCGACACCTCAACGCCCTCTTCATGCTGATTGCGTTGATCCTGTTTCCCGCCGCGCGCGTGCCCAACAACGCCATCAAGGCCAAACTGCATCATCCGCAGGTGCTGGCCGTGAAAACCTGGGCGTTCGGTCATCTGCTCGCGACCGGCATGCTGCACGATGTGCTGCTGTTTGGCTCATTTCTGCTGTGGGCGATCGTGCTGTTCGCGGTCTCGCGGCGCCGCGACCGGCGCAACGGCACGGTGTATCCGCCGGGAACGGTGAAGGGCACGGTGATCGTGATCGTCGCAGGCTTCGTGCTGTGGGCCTTGTTTGCGTTCTGGCTGCACTACGCGCTGTTTGGCGTCAATCCGCTGGCGTGAATGCCGCCATAGGTCATATACGCGCGCAGCCCCAGGCTGCGTTACATTGACACCCCTCACTAACCGCAGGAGATGTCCATGGTCGGCTTTCTGCTCTGGTTACTGCTACTCGTGTTCTGCTGGCCGCTCGCTCTGCTGGCGCTGGTGCTTTATCCCATCGCGTGGCTGTTGTTGCTGCCGTTCCGGCTGGTGGGCATTACCGTGGGGGCCGTGTTTGCGTTTCTCCATGCGCTGTTGATGCTTCCGGCGCGCGTACTTCGCGGGCGACCTGCCTAGGGCGTGCACCGGTCGTCCATGGCACGGCGGCCAGTGTTTTGAATGCAGGTAACGCCGCGCTGCCAACAGCCGCATCGCGTTAAGCGGCCGATCCGTTTCACATAACTTTTTTGCACGATGACCTTTGCATTTGCGGGCCATGGGCGCAGGATGGACACGCCTGGTTACGCTGGATCTGCAACGTGCAAGCCGTCGACACGCTTACCCCGTGCCCTTGTGGCAATAAGGCCGGCTACGTCCGCTGTTGCGGACCGCTTCACGAAGGCTCCGCCGCTTACAACGCCGAAGCGCTGATGCGCTCGCGTTACAGCGCCTACGTGCTCAAGCGTGAGGATTATCTGCTCGCGACGTGGCATCCCAGCACGCGTCCGGCCAACCTGAAATTGGCCGCCCAGAACCCCTCACCCACGTGGCTGGGCCTGGATGTGAAACGCCATCACCAGGAGGGCGAGCAGGCCACGGTGGAGTTCATCGCGCGCCTGCGCTACGGCGGCGGAAAAGCGCAGCGCATGCATGAGATCAGCCGCTTCGTGCGCGAGCAGGGCCGCTGGTATTACGTAGACGGTCAGTTTCCCGAAGCCTGAAAAGTCAGCTCGCTTTCGCCTTCGAAACGGCCGGCAGCGCCGAAGCGACGTTCCACGATCAGCCCTCTGCCGTCATAGCCGACCGCCACGATGGTGCTGGCGCGCGTGCCGTAGCGCTCGCCACGGATAAATGCCGACGACAGCCAGCGTTCGCGCTCCAAGCCCACACCAGTATCGGGCAGCGCATCGTCGGGTGCTTGATGTTCGTCCGCCAATGCGCGGAACAAGGGTGCGACATCGACATCGTGGCCGGCATCCATCCACGCCTGCAGACGCTGCATCAATGCGCGCGTCTTGGGCCATGGCGTGTTGAAATCAGCATTGGACAAACCATGCACGCCCGGTTCGATCGGCTGTGCGCGCGCCGACGGTCGATTGCCGATGTAGAAGCCATGCGCGGTATCGAACGTGAGCAAGTTGAATGGGCGATAGCTAGGCGCCGCTGCAAGCAAGCTTTGTGCGTGCGTGGTTGCGTCATCGCTACCGGCCAGATAGTCGGTGGCAAGCAGGCCTCGCGACGTGCCGTGCTGCGGATCGTTGGGATCACGCACATTGGTGACAACACAACAACGTCCCGCCTGCGTAGCACCCAGCCAGGTACCACCGGCTTCCAGATCACGCCCACCGATGATCGGGAGATCATGCCAGCGTGCCAGCGGAGCACTGGGCCGCGCATGAAATTCGTCGCGATTACCGGCGAGCAGTAAACGCCAGCGCGGATGCACTTGCCAGGCGAAAGCGATCAAGCACATGGCGATACCTCATGGGTGTACGCGTTTGCGCACGGCATCGGCCCATCGCGCCGCGACGCGTGGAGAGGTCATGCACACGGTTTCATCGGTGACGGTCGTCACCGCGCGCTCAAGCAATTGAATGTCCGCTTCATGCTGACGTGCGACGTGCGGATCTTCGAAGAAAATCGCGCGCTGGCAACGGCGCTCTAGCACCAGATCGGCAATTTGCGCATCGCCGCCCATCGGTCCGCTTTGATAGCGATCCACCCATGCCTTGTCCTGCGGCCAACCACGACTCCACGCCAGCTCATTCAATTGCTGGCCGGTCGTGCCGGTTGCCACGCGACGCGCGAAACGCGCGAGCACATCGAAGTGATCGGCCGCGTACGCCATCATCTGCGGCTTCATCGCATCGTGCGCGATCATGGCAATGGTTTGGCTTTCCAGCGCGTGCAAATCATCGGCACCCGGATCGGCCGTCAGTCCTGCGTGGATGCGCTCCATCTCGATCCAATCACGCGCTGAAGCGACGGTGGAGATAAAGGGTTTCTGGTGAATCACACATTGGCGCTTCAGCGCCACGGCTTCGGGAAAGGTCGAAGACGGGTCGACCGGATTGATCAAATAAATGGCCCCATCCAGCGTGCGCTGCGGTTCGTGCATGCCCACCACTTCGGCCACCAGCTTCATCAAGCCGCCTTCATGGCCGTACGGATAGCGCAGCAGACCAGGGTATTCCTCAAGATAGCCCACCCGCGCGATGGCCGCATACGTGCGCCCCACCGCGTGCAGGCTCAGATTCAATTGGCGAATGCCGTGCTCGCATGCGCGCAGCCAGCGGAACAGCGCCGCATCATCGTGATCGTGGTGGATCGCGTTGGCGGCAAGACCCATGCGCATCGATATTTCTCCTCTGACTCAACCAAAGAACCAGTAACACACACCAATGGACGCCAGCACGCCGGCCAGGTCCGCCAATAATGCACAACCTACCGTGTGGCGCACGCGACGGATACCCACCGCGCCGAAGTAGACGGCGACCACGTAGAAAGTGGTTTCGGTACTGCCCTGCACTGTCGCTGCCACCAGCGCAGGGAAGCTGTCGACACCGGAATGATGCATGGTCTCAATCAACATGGCGCGCGACGCACTGCCGGAAAAAGGCTTCACCAATGCTGTCGGCAGCGCATCGACGAACCGCGTATCCAGGTGGGCATGCTGCGCCAGCCAGCGTACGCCGTCCAGCGCGAAATCGAGCGCACCTGACGCGCGCAGCGTACCCACCATGCACAGCATGGCCACCAGGTATGGAAGTATGTCCTTGGATACGTCAAACCCCTCCTTCGCACCTTCGATAAAGCTCTCGAACATCGGCACGCGCTTGTACGCACCCACGCACAAAAACACGATGATGATGCCGAACAGAGCCAGATTGCCGAGTAACGAGGACAGCGAAGCGAGCGCCACCGCCGACAGCGACGCAAGGAACGCAAGAAAGCCACCCAGCAAAAGGCCGCCGCCTCCAAACCAGGCAAGCACCACCGGATCCCATAGACGCAAGCGCTGCATGTAAGCCACCGAAAGCAGGCCGACGAGATTGGACGCAAAGTGCGCCAGCAAGATCGGCAGAAACACCAAGGTGGGATCGTGTGCGCCGGCTTGTGCGCGATACATGAACACCGTCACCGGCAACAAGGTCAGCGACGAGGCGTTCAAGACCAGGAACAGGATCTGCGCATTGCTTGCCGTCGTGTCGGACGGGTTGAGCGTCTGCAACGCGTGCATCGCACGCAGGCCGATCGGCGTGGCGGCATTATCCAGCCCCAGTGCGTTGGCGGCGAAATTGAGCGTGATCAATCCAATCGCCGGGTGACCACGCGGCACCTGCGGCATTAGTCGTGCGAAGAGCGGTCCCAGCCAGCGCGCCAATCCATCCACCAGGCCAGCCCGTTCGGCGATGGCCAGAAATCCCAGCCAGAGTGTGAGTGTGCCGAACAGCAGCAGCATCACTTTGACCGACAGGTCGGCCATGTCGAACAGTGCGCCAACGATCGCTGCGAAGACTGTCGCATCCCCACCGACCAGCCAGCGCACCAGCGCCGCAACGGCGGCAGCGATAAAGAAGCCGAACCAGAGGCGGCTCAGCATGCCGGCGGCGGTTGGATGAGAAATGCGGCCATGTCTGCATTGTCGACGACAGCGCATGCGCACGCCAGCGTATCGCGCTTATGCCTGCAAAGAAAAAGGCGCACCGGTTATCCGGCGCGCCTGAAGTGACAGCGTTTTTATCGGATGTCCTTACAGATCGAACTTCACCCCAATGTTCCAGAAGCGGCCGATGATGCCGGCGTAGTCATAGGTGGGATTGTAAAAATTGGCCGCATAATTGAGCGGATCAAGCGGCGGCTTGCGGTCCGTCACGTTGTCCACCGAGGCCGTAAAGGTGATGTGTTTGTTCAACCTATAGCTACCCACCAGATTGCCGTAGGTGAAGGAGGCCATCGTGCAGTTGGGCGCTAGCGGCCCACCGTTGGGACCCAGCGCATCGAAGCACGCCGTGGTACCGGTGACGTCCTCTGCCGATTCGAACTCCTTGCTGGTGAAGTAGATCGTGGCCGTCAGGCTGAGCGGCCCCCATACGATGGTGTTCGCCCAATTGCCACGCGTACGCGGGGTACCCGCACCGGAGGACAGGTTGTATGGACCTTGCGTGCCGACATAGCTTTCGACTTCGCCGGCAACATCCTCCTTCCATTGGAAGATCTGCGTGGCCTGCACTTCGCTGATGTACTGGATGCCATTGCTGAATTGGAAGTGCGCCTGCAAATCCAGGTCCAGGCCGGTCGTCTTCAGCCAGTTGCCGTTGATGTAATCGGCGCCCACGAAGATGGGGCGCAATGGCGCCGTAGGATGCAACGGATCGGGCGTATCGAATCGCATCGTATAGCCCGGCAATACCGTGCCGGTTTGGTAGTAGTTCAACAGCGCGACACCCGGGTCGGCCGGAACGATCACGTTGCTCTTCCTGATGTTGTAGTAGTCCAGCGAGGCGTTCAACCAGCTGAGCGGCTGTACGACTACACCGAAGGTAAAGCTCTGCGATTTCTCCGGCTTCAGATTGGGATTACCCGAGCTTCCTTCTTCCAGTGCATAAGGCACTGTTACGTAGTTTGAGTTCCCATGCGCGTCCAGGAAGGACGCTGGTGCGCCCTGCCCCTCCACCGAACTGCTGACGAAGCCGGCACTAAAGCTGCCGGCGCTTTCGCCGAATTGCGGCGCGCGGAAACCCTTCGAGTAGGTTGCACGCAGTGCCACCCAATCAAGTGGCTTCCACTTCAGGCCCACCTTCGGCGAAAAGTTGTTGCCCACACGTGGGTAGTGGTCGAAACGACCGGAGACGTCGGCTTCGAGGCTTTCCAGCAGCGGCGCGTCGAATTCGGTGTAGACGCCACTCACGTTACGTGAGCCCGTAATGAAGGTATCGCCCAGGCCTTGATAGATACCACCCGGGTTAAGCTCCTCCTGTAACTGCCCTTCATGACGGAACTGCACACCAGCGGCGAAACCCGATGGGCCGCCTGGCAAGTCAAACAGCTGGCGGTTCACAGAGAAGTCAAACACATCCATGTCTGAGTGGTTTTGCGCGATATCGGGTGGCGAAACCGCATTGCGCACGGCCGCACTGTTCAACGATGGATTGGCGAAGTTGTACGTGCCGTTCGCGATGGCATTGAGCAACCCCTGATAGCTGATAAAGCCCAGGTTCTCGTAACCCATCCATATATGGTTGCCCACCATCGACGCTTCATAGTTCCAGTCGCCCCATTCGCCCGTGACGTCCAGTACGGCGCGCAGGTTGTGGGTATCGACGTTTGTTCCACTCGGAATGTCACCGAACAAATAGTTGATGTACGCATACTGGCCCGGGAACGGATTGGAGGGATTTCCCGGCGGCAACTGAATGGTGTCGGTGTTGTTTGGTACGCTGGATTGAATCTGATTTGGCGTACCAAGCTCGTGGACCACGGATTGGTAATAGCTCAACGAGGCATACGCCTTGGTCGTGTCGCTGAACTTATACGTGAAGCGGCCATAGAGGCCATCCTTGTTCGAGTACTGCTGCACATGGCCATATTGATAGGCCGTATCCTGCGCGCAATACGTGCCCGTGTTCGGGCCTGTGCCCGGAACAGTCTCCAACTGAGTACCGGGAGTGCACGGCCCCAGCGGCTGGAACGGTCCCGTCGCCGGAGCGCCTGGGGTAGGTCCCGCAGGCGCCACGGTACCGACTGAGGAACCGTTGGTATTGAGCGGATTGCCAACGCGCAGATCCGGGCCACCGATGGCGGTGAGGTTGGTGCTGTTGAAGGGATAGCTGCGATCCTTCAAGGGAATCGCCTGATCCTGCTCCCATTCCGCACTGAAATAAGCGTTGTAGTGATCCGTGTTCAGATCACCGATACCACCCACCAACGAAGCATGTTTGTGGAAACCGCCGCCATGTTGCGAATTGCCGACTTCGGCAGTGCCTTCCACGCCCTGGAAACTGGGCTTGAGAATGATGTTGACTACGCCGGCGATCGCGTCGGAGCCGTAGATCGACGACGCGCCATCTTTCAGCACTTCGATACGCTCTACAGCAGCCAGCGGAAGCGTGTTGAGGTCGACGAATGAACGAATGCCATCGTCCACCAATGGGTAGCTTGCCGCACGTTTGCCATCGACCAGTACCAAGGTGGAGTTCACGGTCAGGCCGCGTAGCGCCACGCCGGAAGAACCCGTTGCGAAGCCGGCATAGAACGACGGCGGAATGGTACCGCTGTTATCGGCGGAAACCGCACGCACCACATCGGAAACATTGGTGAAACCCGAACGCGCAATGTCCTGCGCGGTGATCACCGTGACCGGCGATGGTGTTTCAGTATCGACACGCGGCAACGCAGAACCGGTGACGGTAATGGTCTGCAATTGCTGGGCGTTGGATGGAGCGGGTGGTTGGTTGGACTGAGCCGGTTGCGTTTGAGCAGTGGATTGCTGAGCTTGTGGGGCCGCACTTTGTGCCAAAACCGCTCCGGGGACGGACGCCAGCAGCACGGCTGCAAGCGAGAGCGCAAGTTTGTTACGTTTCATTTGGAACCCCTCCAATGGTTTTTACCGAAAAGGTGAAACCGCTTGTGAGTTGTCCAATCGTTCCGCTGGATAACAGTTTGTGGGAATCCATCCGGATTCCAAGCGCGGTCTACCACACCGGGGCTGTGTAGACAAGCCATTAACAACGGCAAAAATTTGCGCACGCACGGAGCAATACCACCTGTGCTTGGCAAAAAAAGGCCGCGACAGGACTTCAGCGCGGTTAAACGATTACGAAATTAATAAATCTCGACGCAAGACACTACGAATTCACGTAATTTTGAAGTGGAATATTTTGTTGAAACACCGCACTAACGTTTCGGCTCCATAAACATAACGGCGCGTCGAGGTCGACGCGCCGTTATGTTTGGAAGTCCATTTGAAGTGATGCATGACGCGATTGCCGCGCCATGCATCATCATCGTGACGCTTAGAACTTCACTTTCACGCCGAGGTTGTAGAAGCGACCCACAATGCCCGCGTACGAGTACGTCGGGTTGTAGTTCACCGCGGCATAGTCGGCCGGATCGAACGGCGGCTTGCGGTCCAGCGCGTTCATGATCGAGGCCGTGATGCTGACATGGCTGTTGATCGCGTAGCTGCCCGTCAGGTCCAGATCGGTGAACGAACCGATGTAGCAGCTCGAAGGCAGGAATGCCGTGCCAGCAGCGTTGGTTTCCAAGCAACTGCCCGGACCCACGCCCACGTCTTCGGCCGTTTCCGCGAAGCCGCTGGTGTAGTACAGCGTAGCGGTGACCGATGCCGGACCATACGACACCGTGTTCGACCACGAGCCCTTGGTGCGCGGCGTGCCGGCGCCCGAGGACAAGTTGTACGGACCCTGCGTGCCAACGAACGATTCAACCTGGCCATTCGGCAACACCATGCGCCAGTTGAAGATCTCGGTACCTTGCAGCTCACTCACGTAGTGAATGCTGCCGAAGTCCCAATGGCCCTGCAGATCCAGGTCGATACCGTCGGTCTTGAGCGAGTTGGCGTTGATGTATTCGCCAATGAACTCAGCCGGGCGAATCAGCGCACCCTTCGCCGAGTTATCCGCTGCATCCGGAATCACCGTCACACCCGTGATGCCCGTTTGACCGGTGGCGAAGTAGTTGTTGATCGCGTCGCCGAAGTCCGGACCGGTGATAACGTTGGTCTTCTTGATGTCGTAGTAATCCAACGACGCATTCAACCAGCTCGTCGGCTGCACCACCACACCGAAGGTGAAGTTGGTGGCCTTCTCCGGCTTGATGTTCGGATTGGCGACAGTGTATTCCGCCAGGCTGTACGGGACGGTCGAATACGCGTCGCCACCGTGAGCATTGACAAAATTCGTGTACTGCGCCGGATTGAGGGTAACGAAACCTTCCGCGGAGCTCGAACCGTTTTCAGCAAAGCTCGGCGCGCGGAAACCCTTGGAGAACGTGCCGCGAATCGCAACCCAGTCCAGCGGCTTCCACTTGAAGCCCACCTTGGGCGAGAAGTTGTTGCCGACGTCGCTGTAATGGTCGAAGCGACCGGAAGCATCCACTTCCAGCGAATCGAGCAGCGGCATGTCGAATTCGGCATAAGCGCCGCTGACGTTGCGGTCGCCCTTGGTCTGCGCGATACCCAGACCCTGGTACAGATCATCCGGATTGAGCGCCGGATCGTTCTGCGCTTCGTAACGGAACTGTGCACCCACGGCCAGGCCGGCCGAACCACCGGGCAGATCAAACAGCGAGCGGTTGGCGCTCAGGTCCAACGAATCCAGATCCGAGGTGGACTGCTTGGAAAGATTGGGCGACAGTGCGGCGATTTCCGCGGCGCTGTTGGCCGACGGATTGATGAAGTTGTACGAACCGCTGCTGACCGCATTCAACAACGCCGGATAGCTGATGAAGCCGGACTGCTGCGTGGTGAGCCAGTCGTGGTTGAGGACCAGCGCCGCGTCGTAGTTCCACTCGCCCACTTCGCCGGAGATATCGCCGACGACGCGCGCGTTGTGGTTGTTGTAGGTGTTGTCCTGCGGGATATCGCCGAACGCATAGTTGAGCAGCGCGTACTCGTCCTGCGCCGCGAACGGATCGTTCGGGTTGAGCTGACCCTTGTTCGGACCGGAGGTAAGGATCGGCGGCAGCGCGATGTTGTTGGTGTTGTTCGGCGTGGAGACCTGCACCTGCTGGGGCGTGAACTGCGCCCACATCTTCGACTCCATGTAGCCTACCGACAGGTAGGCCTTGGTGGTGTCGTTGATCTTGAAGGTCACGCGACCGTAAAGGCCGCCCTGCTCGGTCTGCGGCTGCACTTCGCCGTACTGAGCAACCTGGTTCTGCTGGCAGTAGCTGCCTACGCCCGTCGTGGTCGTCAGCTGCGTGCCATTCGTGCACGCACCGAGCGGCTGCCACGGACCGACCTGCGTAGCACCGGTGAGCGTATTGCCGCCTGCAGCCACCGTACCCGGCGCAACCGCGCCAACGGTCGAGCCTGCGAACGTAGCCGGATTACCCCACGCACCGTTCGGGCCGCCAATACCGCTCAGGTCCTTCGTGTTGTACGGATAGTCACGCGTGCGGTTGTAGATGGGGTTATCCATCTCGTACTGCGCGCTGAAGTAGGCGTTGTAGTGATCGGTATCCAGATCGCCGCCACCTGCCAGGAACGTCGCCTTCTTGGTGAAACCGCCACCGTGCTGCGAGTTGCCGATATCGGCGGTGCCTTCCACGCCCTGGTAACCGGGCTTGAGGATGATGTTGACCACGCCGGCGATGGCGTCGGCGCCGTACAGCGAAGAGGCGCCGTCTTTCAGCACTTCGATGCGCTCGACGGCAGCAATCGGAATGGTGTTCAGATCGACGAACGAACGCTCGCCGTCATCGGAAACCGGGTAGCTGGCGGCGCGATGGCCGTCGATCAGCACCAGGGTGGAGTTCACGGTCAGGCCGCGCAGCGCAACGCCCGAAGCGCCTGCTGCAAAGCCGTTGGTGAACGCGTTGGGGATCGAACCGCTGTTGTCGGCGGAGATCGAGCGCACCACATCGGAAATGGTGGTGAAACCGCTACGGGCAATCTGCTGCGCCGTGATCACGGTCACCGGCGAGGGCGTTTCTGTATCGACGCGGGGCAGCGCAGAACCGGTCACGGTGATGGTCTGCAACTGCTTGGTGTTGGCCTGGCTCGGGGCAGCCTGGTTCTGAGATGCGTCTTGCGTAGTGGCAGGCGTGCTCTGGGCAAAAGCAGTCCCGGCGATCGGGGCAAGGAGCAACCCCGCCAACGAAAGCGCAAGCTTATTACGAGTCATTTTTCATACCCTCCAAGGTACAGCTGATTGTGATGCCCAACTCAGGGGTTACTGCGGGAAGGGGAAAGTTGGGCGTGTGGGGACACAGTGCCGAAGTCTTCCATACATAACGGCGATCAGACAAGTCCTTAACATCACATCGCGGTTTCCGACAGACACTTGCAAGGAAAAATCTGATATGGCAATGGCGCGAGCTTTTAGTTTCGCGGAGTTATGTGCAAAAACGTAGTCGAACTTTGACTAGCAAGGTGAATATTTCGTACGAGTTTGCGAGCGATGCAGAAAAGCACCGTTAACGCAAGTCAGATGTTTTTTTTACGCGGCCGACGGGAGAAGGCGGTGAGGATGATGCACATCTGACGCACGTGCAGATGCGGAAAAGCAGCATTCGCACACGCTGATGAGCGCCGCGCTTGGCGTGTTTTCATGCGTCACACACACGCGCAACAAAACCTGCGTTACGCCAGTTGGCGCAACGCAGATTCCTGTTGTGTGAGGATTTTCGGGTGAGAACTTACGCCGTCGCGGCGGCCACTGATGCATCAACCAGCATGCGTGCAATGCTCCGTGCCGCTTCGCGTCCGTCGTACACCGCGCGCACTACCAGGTCTGCGCCGCGCACGTTGTCGCCGCCGGCGAAGATACGCGTGTTGCTGGTCTGATGCGGCAATCTGCCATGCGCACCGGTGACGACCTTGCCGGAAACGGCCAGTTCGACGCCGTGCGCCTTCAGCCAATCTGGCGGACTAGGCAAGAAACCGAACGACTGAATCACCACATCCGCGGCAATCTCTGATTCGGTGCCCGGCACATTCTGCGGCCGCGGACGCCCATCGCCGGTATCGACCAGGCGCGTTTCCACCACGCGCACCCCCCGAACGTGACCGTGTCCGTCATCGAGAATGGCCACGGGCTGGCGATGAAACATGAAGGTGACGCCTTCCTCGCGGCTGTAATTCACCTCGCGCGCGGAGCCGGGCATGCTCGCTTCATCGCGACGATAGACGCATGTCACGGACTTGGCACCGAGGCGAATGGCGGTGCGGTTGCAATCCATGCCGGTGTCGCCACCGCCGAGCACCACTACGTGTTTGCCATTGAAGTCGAAGGTCGACGCCGGCTCGTCCCGCATCAAGCGCTCGGTGTTGGCGATCAGGAACGGCAAGGCATCATGCACGCCCCGCAGCTCGCGTCCTGGCAATTGACCATCCACGAAGGTGTACGCACCGGTGCCGACGAACACGGCATCGTATTGATCGAGCAGTGCTCCGAATTCCACATCGCGCCCCACCTCCTTGCCGAGCAGGAAGCGCACGCCCATGCCTTCGAGCACATCGCGCCGCGCGCGCACCACCGCCTTGTCCAGCTTGAAGGGCGGAATGCCGAACGTCAGCAGGCCGCCGATTTCCTGCTGGCGATCGTAGACGTCGGCGGCGATGCCTTCGCGCCGCAAGCGATCCGCGCACGCCAGTCCCGCGGGGCCCGCACCAATGATCGCGACGCGATGGCCGGTCTCGCGCACGTTGGAAAGGTCCGGCCGCCAGCCTTGCCGCAACGCTTCGTCCGTCACCCAGCGTTCGATGCTGCCGATGGTCACGGCGCCGAAGGCGGTCTGCTCCAGCGTGCACGCACCCTCGCACAGGCGATCCTGCGGACATACGCGTCCGCAGATTTCAGGTAGCGGGTTCGTCTCGTGCATCAGCGTTGCCGCCTCGATGATGCGACCCTGCTGCACCAGCTTCAGCCAGTTGGGAATGTAGTTGTGCACCGGACAGGCGTGCTCGCAATACGGATTGCCGCAATCGATGCAGCGCTCCGCCTGCGTGGCGGCCTGCGGCGACGCGAAGTCGCCGCCGATTTCGCCATAGCCGAGCACGCGCACCGCCACCGGCACGGTGCGCGGCGGTTGCCGAGGCACGTCCAGGAACTGGAATAGCTTTGCGCTCATGCCGCCCTCCGCAGTTCTTCGGCCAGCACGGCGAGGCTCGCGGCCTTGGGTTTCACCAACCAGAATTTGTATTGCAGACCACGGAAATCGCGCAGGATCTGCCGCCCCCATTCGCTGTCGGTCAGTTCGACATGGCGGGTGACCAATTTGCGCAGGTGTTGCATGTAATGTTCCATGCCCTCAGGGGAGATGCGCAGGATGTCCACCAGTTCGTGGTTGTAGCAGTCGACAAAGTTGCGCTCGATGTCCAGCACGTACGCAAAGCCACCGGTCATGCCCGCACCGAAGTTGAGGCCGACCTTGCCGAGCACCGCGACTACGCCACCGGTCATGTATTCGCAGCAGTGATCGCCGGCGCCTTCGACCACGGCAAGTGCGCCGGAATTGCGCACGGCAAAACGCTCGCCCGCGCGGCCTGCCGCATACAGCTCGCCATCGGTGGCGCCATAGAGGCAGGTGTTGCCAATGATGGCGGCATCCTGGCTGGCGTACGGCGCATCCGCTGGCGGACGCACCACGATGCGGCCACCGGCCATGCCTTTGCCGACGCCATCGTTCGCTTCGCCGGTCAAATCGATATGCACGCCACCGGCGTTCCACGCACCCAGGCTTTGCCCGGCCGCACCTTCCAGCTTCAGCTCGATGGGGTCCGCATCCATGCCGTGATCGCCGTGACGGCGCGCGACATCGCCGGACAGGCGCGCGCCGATCGCGCGATCGGTATTGGCAATGCGATAGGCAAAGCTGCCACCGCTCTTGCTCGCAACCGCCTTGGCGGTATCGGCCGCGATGCGCGAGGCAAGCTCGGCATCGTCACGCATGGGATTGCGCGCCAGCGTGCAAGCGAAATCGCTGCGTGCGCTCAGGCCCGTGCCATCGATCAGCGGCGTGAGATCGAGTTTGTGCTGCACGGGCGTGACGCCATCGAGCTGTTCGAGCAGGTCGGTACGTCCGACAATCTCGCCCAGCGAGCGCACGCCAAGCTTTGCCAGATGCGCGCGCACGTCTTCGGCGACGAAGGTGAAGTAGTTCATCGCCATTTCGGGCAAGCCGATGAAGTGGTCCTTGCGCAGCACCGGATGCTGGGTCGCCACGCCGGTGGCGCAGTTGTTGAGATGGCAGATGCGCAGGTACTTGCAGCCCAGCGCTACCATCGGGCCAGTGCCGAAGCCGAAGCTTTCGGCGCCAAGCAACGCCGCCTTTATCACATCCAGGCCGGTTTTCAGGCCGCCATCGGTCTGCAAGCGCACGCGTCCGCGCAGATCATTGCGGCGCAGGGTCTGCTGCGTTTCGGCCAAGCCCAGTTCCCACGGCGTGCCGGCATATTTGATTGACGTAAGCGGGCTCGCACCGGTGCCGCCGTCGTGACCGCTGACGGTGATCAAGTCCGCACCGGCTTTCACCACGCCGGCCGCCACCGTACCGACGCCGGCATGCGAGACGAGTTTCACTGAAATCAGCGCATCGGGATTCACTTCCTTCAGGTCGTGAATCAGCTCGGCCAGATCTTCAATGGAGTAGATGTCGTGATGCGGCGGCGGCGAGATCAGGCCGATGCCTGGTTTGGCATAACGCAGGCGCGCAATCGTGGCGTCCACTTTGTGGCCAGGCAACTGACCGCCCTCGCCCGGCTTGGCGCCTTGCGCGATCTTGATCTGCAAGACCTGGGCATTCACCAGGTAGGCTGGCGTCACGCCAAAGCGGCCGGAGGCCACCTGCTTGATCTTCGACGCGCGCTCCGTGCCGTAGCGTGCGGGGTCTTCGCCACCTTCGCCGGAATTGCTGCGCGCACCCAAGCGGTTCATCGCGATCGCCAACGCTTCGTGCGCTTCGGGCGACAACGCGCCCAGCGACATGCCGGCCGAATCGAAACGCTTGAGGATCGCGTCGACGGACTCCACCTCTTCAAGTGCAATGGGTGTCGCGTCCGGCTTCACGCCGAGCAGATCGCGCAGCGCAGACGGCGGACGATGATCGACGACATCCGCATACGCGCGATAGTCGGCCCGATTGCCGGTGCGCACCGCCTTCTGCAGGGTGGCGATCACATCCGGGTTGTACATGTGGTATTCGCCGCCGTGCACGTATTTGTACAGGCCGCCGGCGCGCAATTGCAGCGCTTCGTTCCACGCCTCGGCCGCGAGCAGGCGCTGTTCGTGTTCCAGCTCGGCGAAACCGGCACCACCGATGCGCGAAGGCGTGCCCGGAAAGCACAGCGCCACCACCTCCGGCGCAAGACCGATGATTTCGAACAACTGCGCACCGCGATAGCCGGCCACGGTGGAGATGCCCATCTTCGAAAGGATCTTCAACAGGCCCTTGCGGATGCCACGCCGATAACTGCGGCCGATTTCCAGGCGATCGCCTTCGATGTGGCCTTCGCGGCCCAGCTCGAACAAACTCTGATACGCCAGCCACGGATAGATCGCCGTGGCGCCATACCCGATCAGGCAGGCGAATTGATGCGGGTCGCGCGGCGTTGCGGTCTCCACCAGGATGTTGCACTGGCAGCGCAAGCCTTCGTCGATGAGATGCGCATGCACCGCGCCTGTTGCCAGCAGGGAATGAATCGGCAGCAGATCGCGTTTTGGATAACGGTCACTCAAAAACACCAGCGCGCATCCATCGCGCACAGCCTGTGCCACCTCACGACACAGGCGATGCAAGGCCGCTTCCAGCCCTTCCTCGGGCGCGTACATCAGATCGAAGCGCGGCGTGCTGACGTACTGTGGCATCGCCAACAGCTGGCGCAGCTTGCGCTGCGAAAGGATCGGCGAATTGATCAGGATCTGCCTGGCGTTCTCGGGCTTGAGCTCGAACACGTTGCCTTCCGGCCCGATCTGCGTCACCAGCGACATCACCAGTTTTTCGCGTAACGGGTCGATGGGCGGATTGGTGACCTGCGCAAACGCCTGGCGGAAGCGGTCATACAGCGGACGCACCTGGCGCGACATCGCGGCGACCGGCGTGTCGTCGCCCATTGAGCCGGTGGCTTCGGCTTCCAGCTCTGCGATCACTTTCAGCACGGTTTCGCGTTCTTCGCGCGACAGGCCGTAGAGCTTTTGATAACAGCGCAGTTCTTCGGTGGAGAGCGGCTCGGCGGCCAGCGACGGATCGATCAGATCCGATTCCAGATAGCTCACGCCACCGCGCAACCAGTCGCGATAAGGCGCGCGCTTGCGATTGATGTCATCGATGTCCGCGTCGCGCAACAAACGATGCGCGTGGAAATCCACCGCAATCATTTCGCCGGGCGCGAGGCGCCCCTTCGCGATCACGTGCGAGCTGGGCACATCCCACAAACCTGCTTCGGAGGCAACGATCAGATGGTTGTCGCGCGACAGCGCCCAGCGCGCGGGACGCAACCCGTTGCGATCGAGCGTGCAGGCCGCATAGCGGCCGTCGCACATCACCAGACCGGCCGGGCCGTCCCACGGTTCGCTGTGCAATGCGTAGTATTCGTAGAACGCAGCGAGATCTTCGTCGATGCCTTCGCGCGCCGCGAATGCCGGCGGCACCAGCACGCGCATCGCGGCGAGCAGATCCAGGCCACCGGCGAGCAAAAGTTCCAGCGCGTTATCGAGGCTTTCCGAATCCGAACCGTTCTGGCGCACGAACGGCCCGATGTCCGACAGATCCACCAGCGGCGAACGCCAGATCTGGGCACGCGTCTGCATCCAGCGGCGATTGGCGCGGATGGTGTTGATTTCACCGTTATGCGCCAGCATGCGGAACGGTTGCGCCAGGCGCCATTGCGGCGTGGTGTTGGTGGAAAAGCGTTGATGGAATACCACCGCATCCGCGCTGAGCGCCGGATGGCGCAAGTCGTCGAATACATCGCGCAGAAGTCCCGGTGCCGCCATCGCCTTGTAACCGATCACTTGCGCCGAGAGCGACACCACATAGAACTGCGGATCGTCACTCAAGGCGAGCTCCGCCCGGCGGCGCGCACGAAACAGCGCGCGCTCGAAGCCGGCATCGTCCATGTCGTCCGCGGCGTTGACGAAAATCTGCCGCACCAGCGGCCTGGCTGCGGCCGACAAGGGGCCGCAGGCGTGCTCGTTCACGGCCACATCGCGCCAGCCTGCGACGCGCAGGCCTTCACCGGCGATGTAGCGTTCCAGCACGTCGGTAGCATCGCGATGGGCCTCATCGAGAAACACCAGGCCTGCCGCAAAGCGCTCGCCCAAGGGGATGCCTGCATGCACCGCCAGCGCACGCAGCCATGAGTGGGGGTGATGGATCAGCACGCCGCAACCGTCGCCGGTGACGCCGTCGGCGTTGACGCCGCCACGATGGGAAAGTTTGGCGAGCGCCGCGAATGCCGTATCGACCACCCATTTGCTGGCACGGCCATCGATCTGCGCCACCAGACCGAAGCCGCAGCTGTCGTGTTCAAAACCGGGGTCGTACAAACGCGGTGCCACGGACATGACCTTTACCTCTGTTTCCAGCTCGTTAGGGCGCAAAAGACCTGCCGCAGAGCGAGCGGCATGGACACACAAAAGAAGACTGGGAGGGTGGCTGCGATCCCGCGCAGACAGCTCCCACGACCCGACTTTAAGCATAACTTGTGCGTCGCGTCAAAGCCGGCTAGACGTCCAAATGAAAAACGGCTGTTAGATGTACCAGTGCGCGCTAACAGACCAGTTGCGCGAAATATCCGCGAACGCGCATAAGGGCGCCGTTTGAGGCGTCTCGCGGGAACAGTCCAGCTCGGACATAATCTCGGCATATGCCCACATACATCCGCGCCTTCCGCCCGCTCATTTTCGTGCTCATCGCCTCGGCGATCGCCCTTTCTATCGGCTTTCCCGCCACCGTCAGCGCCGCCCAAGACAGCAAGACTGCGGCCGAACAGGCCCAGACCAAGCAGCAGCTGGCGGACCTGCGCGCCAAGATGCAGGCGCTGACCAAGCAGGAGGCCGACACCGCCGCCCGCCGCGATAGCGTCAATGCGCAACTGGCCAAGCAATCCGATGCGGTGGCCGCTGCCGCCAAGGCAGTGCGCGACACGGATGCCCAGATCGCCGCCAAGCAGCAGCAGCTCGATCAGTTGCAAACGCAACGAACGGCGCTCGATCAAAGCTTGAGCAACCAACGCGCGGCGATCGCCGATCTGTTGCGCGCCACCTATGCGCTCGGCAAGGGCTCGGACCTGCGCCTGCTGCTGGGTGATGAGGACATCGCGCGCATCTCGCGATCGCTGGCGTATTCGAAATACTTCCAGGACGAACGCCTGGCCAAGGTGCAGCAGCTCATGACCGAGCTGACCAAGCTGCAGGACCTGGAAAACCAGATCACCGCCGAGCAACAAGCCCTGCAAACCAACCGTGCCCAGCGCCAGCAACAGGCCACGACGCTGGAGCAGCAGCGCAAACAACAGCAGCAACTGGCCGGCCAGATCGACGCGCAATACAAGAACCAGGCGCAGAAGCTGGCCAGCATGAAGCAGAACGAAGCCTCGTTGAACGATCTGCTGGCGAAGCTGCAGAAGGCGATCGACGAAGCCGCCCGCGAAGCGGCGCGCAAGGCACGTGCCAATCCCACGGTGCCGGGCGGTCAGCCCGGCAAGGCGCTCGCCAACATTCGCGGCAACCTGCCCTGGCCGGCACCGGGCCCGGTGCACACCTTCGGCAATGGTGTACTGATTGCCGCTCCGCGCGGCGCCGATGTGCGCGCCGTGGCGCGCGGCCGGGTGGTCTATGCACATTTCCTGCGCGGCTACGGACAGCTCATCATCCTCAGCCATGGCGACGGATGGCTGAGCATGTATGGCAACAACGAAACGCTACTGCATGGTGTGGGCGACGATGTCGCCGCGGGCGAGCCGATCGGCACCGCCATGCTCAGCACCAGCGACAGCACCGGGGTGTATTTCGAGCTGCGGCAAAACGGCAAGCCGGTCGATCCGCGCACGTGGTTGAGCCAGAAGCGTTAAAAAGTTTGTCGCAGCCCTCGCAATTTCGTCCGCTTGGCGCAGGCGACGGGCTGGCTTCCGTTCCACCCGGCTTTTGAACACTTCCGTAGCCGAGTTCGGCGTATCCTCTTGCTGTGAATTTCGGCGACCCCAAGCGGTCTCAACGTGGTCGTCACACCATTTCCTGTGGAGTTTGTCCCATGCGTTTTTCCCACCCTTGCCTGCTCGCGCTGTTGCTGGCGGCGCCTTTGCTGCACGCACAGGCGGCACCCGACACGGCGCCGGCCGGAAGCGAGTCTGCCCCGGCGAAAGCAGCGAGCGGTCCGGCACCGGCATCGGCATCGGCCGATCAGGTGGACATGGACGATGTGCGTAACTTCGCCCACGTCTATCAGATCATTCGCCAGGCTTACGTGGAAAAGGTCGACAACAAGACCCTGATGAACGATGCCATCAAAGGCATGCTCGCCGGGCTGGATCCGCACAGCGCTTATCTGGATAAGGAAGGCCTGCAGGAACTCAATGAGGACACCACCGGCCAGTACGGCGGCCTCGGCATCGAGGTGATGGAAGACAACGGTCTGCTCAAGATCGTGTCGCCGATCGACGACACGCCCGCTTCGCGCGCCGGCATCAAACCGGGCGATGTGATCACGTCCATCAACGGCAAAGCGGTCACACCCGACAACATCGACGACATGTTTGACGCGTTGCGGGGCGATCCGGGCAGCAAGATCACCCTGGGAATCCTGCACGAAAAAGCCGACCAGCCGGTCAGCATGTCGCTGACCCGCGAGCGCATCTCCATGACCAGCGTGAAAGTGCGCGAACTCGAACCTGGCTATGCCTACATCCGTATCAGCCAGTTCCAGGACGACACCGCCAGCGATCTGGAAAAGAAACTCGGCGCGCTGCTGCAGAAAGATGGTACGCAGAAGGGCGCGATCCTGGATTTGCGCTCCAATCCCGGCGGTCTGCTGACGGCAGCCGTGTCGGTCAGCGATGACTTCCTCGATTCGGGCATCATCGTCACCACGCGCGGCCGCCTGCCCGACGCCAACCTCACGTTCAGCGCGCACCCCGGCGACTTGCTCAACGGCGCCCCGATGGTGCTGCTCACCGACAACGGCACGGCCTCGGCGGCGGAGATCGTTTCCGGCGCACTCAAGGACAACCATCGCGCGCTGATCGTTGGCCGTCGCACCTTCGGCAAGGGCGTGGTGCAGACCGTGCTGCCGCTCGACAACGATCACGCGGTGAAGCTGACCACCGCGCGTTACTACACGCCCAACGGCACTTCGATCCAGGCCGAAGGCATCAAGCCGGATATCCCGCTGGCCGATTTGACGGTTGCCAAGGTGGATGATTCGCAGAACCCGATCAGCTCCGAAGCCGACCTGCCGCACCATCTGGCGAATGAAAGCGCCGCCGCCGGTGGCGACATCGACAACGACGGCAGCGCGGAAGATGCCAAGCTGGCGACTAACGACTACGCCTTGTCGCAAGCACTGAATATTCTGAAGGGCCTGGCCTTGCGTAAGACGGCCGGGCAGCCGGTCGCACACTGAGATTTGCCGGATCAGCCCCCATCCCTACGCCAGTAGCGGAGGGGTGGGTCGGTCACCCTGGGGTTGAGGTCAAACAGCGCGGCAAGCGCATGCAACCCCATCCCAACCCTCCGTGCAAGCATGGGGAGTTGTAGCTCACCTCAGAAACTGAAAGGCTTTTCCAGCGTCAGAAACAGCCCACGCCGCGGGCCAAACTGCGGTGCGCCCACACCCACGCCGGTACCGCTGCGCAATTCGTACGTACGATCCAGCGCATTGATCAATGCCAGCTGCGTATGCAGCTTGCCGATGCTGGCGAAGTCGAAATCGTGCGACACATTCATGTTGAGCTGGAAGTAATCCGGCAGCGAAAGGCCGTTCGGCGTCAGACCATCCTCACGCAGGCCGCTGCCGAACAAATAATCGGCGCCGACCTTGGTGTTGTCGGTGATCGCGTAAGTGACGCCACCGGATGAGGTCAACTTCTGATCGTGATCGAGGTGAATCCAGTTGTCGGCGATGTACGCCAACTCCTCCGGCGCGAAGTTGTACTGGCTGGTAATCACATCCTTGCCCATCGCACGGCTGTACGCGGCGTTGAAGTACGCCGAGATCGGACCATGGTTGTACGTGAGTGAAAGCTCGGTACCACGCACGCGGCCGTACTTGTAGTTGAAGGTGGAGTAGATCAGCGCGGTGCCGAACTGACCTTCATCCTGCAGGCGGTTGACCTTGCGGTAATACTCGTCCAGCCCGACCGTCCAATCCGAACCGATGCTCTGCTGCGCGCCCAGGTCAAAGTAATTGGAGCGCTCGGTCAGCGGCGTGTTGTTGCCGTAGTTCTTCACCGCATTGGTGGTATTGGCGAAGGCCTCGATGCTTTCGCTGGAGATCAGCTCCGTCTGCGGCGGCGTGAAGTAGCGCGAATAGCCGGCATGCACGGTGGTGCTGTCGGTGGCCTGCCACACCACGCCTACGCGCGGGCTGAGCTGGCTTTCTTCGCGGAAGGCGGTGTAGCGGTCGCCACGCAGGCCGTAGTTGAGCGTCCAGGCGTCGCTGATATCCCATTCGTCCTGGATATAGGCCGCGGCCGTCTTGGCGAGAATCCGATCGCCCGTGTTGATGTTGTACGGCACCGTGCTGGCCTGGCTGCCATCGGGGTTGGCCGGAAACACCAGCGAATTGGTGTTGGTCATGGCGCTGTCGAATTCGTAATACAGACCATAACGCAAGGTGTGCGAGGTGGCCCACGGCCTGGCGAAATCGGCCTGCACCGTGGAGGCGCGGTCGGCCTGGTTGATCTGCGCCGCGACGCCGTTGAACATCAGATCGCCGATGTCATCGGGGTCATACTGCAGACCGCTGTAACGCTGGCCTACCGACACCTGGTAATTCGTGTCGCCGAACTTGCCCTGCAAGGCCAGCATGCCGAAGCGCGTTTGCTCGTCCTGGCGCTCGTTCAAATCGGCGGAATTGAAATGGGTGAGATCCAGATAGCCGAACTGCGGTGTTTGATCGGGGTTGTCCGGAATCTGGAAACGATTATTCGTCACGCCGAAGATGAAGCTAAGACGCGTGTCGTTGTCAATCAGGTAGGAAATGTCGCCGAAGCCCTTCACCTGATTGGTGTGATCGTGGACCGGGTCTTTGCTGGATGTCGGATTCTCGATACCGACATTGTTCTCATCGTAGTTGGCGGTGAAGTAATAACTCCACTTGCCGCTGTTGCCCCAGATCGACGCATAGGGATTGATGGTGCCGTAGGACCCGCCCGTGATGCCGACCACACCGCCGTTGCCAAGATCAGCGCCCGTCTTGGTGGTGATGTTGACCACCGCCGCGGTGCGCTCGCCGTATTGGGCCGGCAGCGCGCCGTCGAGCAATTTCACGTTCTCGATCACCCGCGCATCGATGGTCTGACCGAAGCCGGAGATCGATTCAGGCAGCATGACGCCGTTGATGCGGTATTGCAGGTTGGCGTGATCGCCGCGTACGTGCAGCTGGCCATAGGAATCCTGCACGACGCCCGGCGCCTGCAGCAGCACCTGGTTCAGTGGCGTGGACGCACCCAGCGGCAGCGCCTGGATGTCCTGTGCGCTGATTACGTATTGGCTGCTGCCCGTATCCGGGGAAAGACTGTTGCGCGCCACGTCGAGCGCGGCGGAGACATTCACCGGGCCGAGCTGCTTGGCCTTGGCGGCACGGTTGCGCGACGCCGGGTCGGCACTGTCGTCGCCGTTGCCGTCGCTGGCCGGTTGCGGCGGCGTCGAGGAGGTGGCCGCAGACGTTCCGGAGGTGTTCGAAGGCACGGTTGCAGCGACAACCGAACCCGCGGCGGCATACAGCGCGAGGCTCAGGCCAAGGGCAAGCGGAGAGACTTTCATGCAGGGGAATCCGGGCGGGCAAGAGTGGCAGGGGGATCAATTTTGAAATGTTATAACATTTCCCTTACCGAGGAACGACCCTCCCAGAAGTCATGCCCCTGGCAGCAGTTCATACCCTCCTCATCAGCACTGCACCTGCGCGGACTATGATCACCTGCATCCCCCTGTTCCCATGGAGCGCGGCATGACCGAGCCCAACGAGATCCCATCCCGCACCAACCTGCCCGCGGTGATCACCCACGATGAAGCAAGTAGCCGGGTGACGCGGGCGATCCTGGATTTCATCAGCCAGATTCCCGACAGCAACGTGCACAGCCAACGCGATCCGGAAGTGGAAGCGCGCCGCCTGGCCAACCGCGCCGCGCAGCGCGCCGCGCTTACTGCCGGCACGCTCGCCCTGCCGCCGGGGCCGCTTGGGTGGCTCACCATCCTGCCGGAGCTGGTGTCGATCTGGAAAATTCAGGCGCAACTGGTCAGTGACATTGCCGCGGCCTACGGCAAGCACGCCGAGCTGGGCCGGGAGCAGATGCTGTGGTGCCTGTTCCGCCACACGTCCGCCCAGGCGTTTCGCGATCTGGTCGTGCGGCTGGGCGACCGCCTGATTTTTCGGCGGGTGTCCTACGGCGTGATTGAACGCATCGCCAAGCAGATTGGCGTGAAAGTGACCCAGCGCGCGCTGGGCGAAGGGCTTTCGCGCTGGATGCCGGTGATCGGTGCGATTGGTGTGGGCGGTTACGCTTACTACGACACGCGCCAGGTGGCAGCCACGGCCATTGCGATGCTCAAGAGCGAGATCGGCATGGCGGACGGCGATGAAGCTGCCGAGGCTGTTACGCAGGAAGTGCAGGCCACGCGTTTGCACTAAGCGCTGCGCGGCATGGCGAGGCGGTAAAGTCCTGCCGTGCCCTACCGTCATTCCGGCGAAGGCCGGAATGACGGTGCGGAACGATCAACATCCAGCGCAAGGACATCGCATGGCTTCGCACAACCCACAACGCCCCGTAGCACTGATCACCGGTGGCGCCAAACGCGTCGGCGCGGTGATCGCGCGCGCGCTGCATGCCGCCGGCTACGACCTTGCATTGCACTGCCGCCACTCCACGACCGAAGCGCACGCACTTGCCGATGAGCTTTCCACCCAACGCACTCAAAGCGTCTTCGTTGTGCAAGCCGATCTTGCCGACTTGCAGACGTTACCGAAACTGATCGAGGCCACCGTCTCGCAGTACGGCCGTCTCGATGCGCTGGTCAACAACGCCTCCGCCTTCTATCCCACACCCTTGGAAACGGCCACGTCCGCACAATGGAACGACTTGTTCGCCTCCAATGCACAGGCGCCATTCTTTCTCACACAAGCGGCATGGCCCGCGTTGCGTGCAGCACGCGGTGCCATCGTCAATCTCGTCGATATCTACGCCGAGCGCGCACTCGCGCAGCATCCCATCTACGTGATGGCGAAAGCCGCGTTGATAGCCATGACGCGTTCGCTTGCGCTTGATCTTGGGCCTGATGTGCGCGTCAACGGAGTCGCACCGGGCGCAGTGATGTGGCCAAGCGACGGCAAGCCTTATGCCGAGCAGGACGCCATGCTGGCGCGCACGCCACTCAAGCGCGCCGGCACACCCGACGATGTGGCCAGCGCGGTGTTATGGCTGCTGCGCGATGCGCCATTCGTCACCGGCCAGATCATCCACGTGGATGGCGGCCGCGGCGTGACTGTTTAGGCATTGCCGCCTGCGGGCGGATCTGCGGCTGATATCCATGAAGTCTGTGCTTGCCTTGTCGTCATTCCGGCGAAGGCCCAGATGCTGAGGGATAATGGCAATGAGGGGACGCGAGCAATTAAAGCTCTATCCGCTCCAACGGCTCGCTTAGCACAGGAAACCCCGCCCACAATTCCGCCATCGTGTGTTGGCTGACCGGATGGCGCAGCTCAGGCGCAATATCAGCGACGGGCTTCAGCACGAAAGCGTGCCTGAGCTCCTTGCGCGGAATATCCAGGTGTCCCGGCCCCTGCGTGACCAGATCGTCGTACAACACGATGTCCACATCGAGCGTGCGATCGGCGTAACGCGGCACATCCCGGCGGCGGCCGTGCCGATCTTCCAATGCGTGCAGCCAATCGTTGAGTGCCATAGGCGCAAGATCCGTATCGAGCCCTACGGCTAGATTCACGAAGTCCGCGCCGTCAAAACCCACCGCCGCGCTGCGATACGCCGGCGATATATCGATGCTGCCGAAGCGCGCGCGCAATTCATCCAACGCCGCGCGCAGATAACGATGCGGTTCCTGGTTGGAACCCAGGCTGAGATAGACGCGCGCCATGTCTTAGAGATGCTCCGATCCATTCTCCATAGGAGCATCCCTATGGACGTTTGCCGCGCTCGATGCGCACGCCCACCGCTTTCGCGCCACGCACCGCGCCGGGTTTGGAAAGCTTGAGGCGAACCCACGCCACGCCGAATTCCTCGCGGATGATCCGCGCGCAATGCTCGGCCAGGGTTTCGACGAGGCCGAAATTCGATTCACTCACATACGCGATGAGTCGCTTGGACACATCCTTGTAATTGAGCGTATCGGCGATGTCGTCGCTGGCCGCCGGTTTGGTGTTGTCGAACGCCATTTCGATGTCGAACGACAGGGTTTGGCGCACACGCCGCTCCCAATCGTAAATACCGATGACGGTGTCGATGCGCAGGTCTTCAATGAAAACGATATCCATGCGTGCAAGCGTCGCGGATGAGGGTGCTGCGATCAAGCAGCGGGTGGCAGGGTTTGCAGATCCCAGCGCGGAAACACCTGGACCGACTCGCCCTGATACTGACCGTGAGCAAGGCGGATCGCACCGGCCAACGCGATCATCGCGCCGTTGTCGGTGCAAAACTGCAGGCGCGGGAAGTACGTCTTGAAACCATCCTTGACGCCAGCGGCCGCGAGGTCCTCACGCAGGCGGCGGTTGGCGCCCACGCCACCGGCGATCACCAACCGCTTGGCGCCGGTCTCGGCGAGTGCGCGGCGGCATTTGATCAGCAAGGTTTCGACAATGGCTTCCTCGAAGGCGCGCGCGATATCGGCGCGGGTCTGTTCGCTTTGGTCCGACTGCTGCCAGGCCAGCAGCACCTGCGTTTTCAGGCCGGAGAAACTGAAATCCAGGCCCGGCCGATCGGTCATCGGACGCGAAAAGCGGAACGCGCCTGCCCTGCCCTGGCTGGCCAGGGCCGCCAGCGCCGGACCACCCGGGTACGGCAGCCCCATCAACTTGGCGGTTTTGTCGAAGGCTTCGCCGGCGGCATCGTCCAGCGTATCGCCCAGGATGCGGTAGTGCCCGATGGCCTGTACTTCCACCAGCATCGAATGGCCGCCCGACACCAGCAGGGCGACGAAGGGCGGTTGTGGCGGATCCTCTTCCAGCAAGGGCGCGAGCAGATGACCTTCCATATGATGCACGCCGATCGCCGGCACCCCTAGCGCCCAGGCCATCGCCCGGCCCATCGCGGCGCCAACCAGTAATGCACCGACCAGGCCGGGGCCGGCGGTGTAGGCGACGCCGCCCACGTCGGCAGGGGTGAGCCCTGCTTCCTTCAGCGCTTCGCGCACCAGCGGCAGCAGCTTGCGCACGTGGTCGCGGCTGGCCAGTTCCGGCACCACGCCGCCATAGTCGGCATGCAGCTTCACTTGGGTGTACAGCGCATGCGACAGCAACCCGTGACCGGGCGCCTCGGGCTCCCAGCGCAGCAGAGCAACGCCCGTTTCGTCGCAGGACGTTTCAATGCCCAGCACAGGGCGCAGCGGGGAATGGGGGGCGTCGGCCATCGCCAAATGTGTCAGTCTTATCTGAGTTGGGATCCCATTTTGGCGGATAAACCGCCTCCGGGGACACCTCCGGCCTTCCATGCGCCTGATTTTCCGTGCCCTGGTGCTTTGAATTTTTCACCCCAGTCGGCGTATACTTTGCGGCTCGCCGCATTACTGCGGCCCGTTTACCATCCCGGAGTTTCCATGCCCAGCGTAAAAGTCCGCGAGAACGAACCGTTCGAACTCGCCCTGCGTCGCTTCAAGCGCACCTGCGAGAAGGCCGGCGTCCTTGCCGAGACCCGCAAGCGCGAGTTCTACGAAAAGCCGACCCAGGAACGCAAGCGCAAGCGCGCCGCTGCCGTGAAGCGTCACCTGCGCCGTCTGTCGCGCGACGTTTCGCGCAAGACCCGCCTGTACTGAGCGCTTTTCGCTTCGCGCGGGCATCGAGTCCAGGCGCGCCTCGCGCCGCACTCGACCAAGCGTTCGCAGCCGGCGCGCTCACTCGCAGCCGCTGCCAGCAAGGCATCTGCACTGGCCGACGTTGCCCCGCAACGTCGGCTTTGTGCTTTCCGAAGGAGTCATCCCCATGCCGCTGAAACAGCAAATCACCGAAGACATGAAGGCCGCCATGCGCGGTGGCGACAAGCATCGCTTGGGCGTGATTCGCCTGATCCTGGCTGCGATCAAGCAGCGTGAGGTGGATGAGCGGATCGAACTGGACGACACCCAGATCAACGCCGTGCTCGAGAAAATGCTCAAGCAGCGCAAGGATTCGGTGAGCCAGTACGCCGCCGCCAGCCGCGAGGATCTGGCCGATGTCGAGCGCGCCGAAATGGTCGTCATCGAGGCATACCTGCCCGCCAAGCTGAGCGATGCCGAGATCGACGCCATGATCGAGGCCGCCATCGCCGAAACCGGTGCGACGAGTGCACGCGACATGGGCAAGGTGGTGGCCATGGTCAAGGCCAAGGCGGCCGGTCGTGCCGATATGGCCCAGGCTTCTGCGCGCATCAAGGCGCGTTTGAGCTGATCCTCGCTTCCAATCGGCGTTGAGCTTCAGCGATAACACGCGTCGCCCCCGGCGAAAGCCGGGGCTCAGTGTCTTTAAGCACAGGTAAGCCGCTAGGCCCCGGCTTTCGCCGGGGCGACGGTTCCACAGCACATCACGGTGCCACCACTAGTGTTGCTACACAGCAGCACCCATGGCGCTCCCTTCACGCCCGCCGCGTTTAGATCAGTTACCTGATAGTGTCGAGTCAGAAGCTCGCCGCAATCGGCTCCCTCCTCTGCGTGTAGTAGGGGAGGGTTAGGGTGGGGCGAAGCAAGCTTGCGGTGAAATCAAATCGTGCCGCAAGCTCGCGCAACCCCACCCCGGCCCTCCCCTGCATGCAGGGGAGGGAGCAAGCACTCGCTCTACTTGATACTGATCAGAACGCGCCATCGGGAGAAGCCGCATGCTCAAATGGGCCATCATCTTCGCGATCATTTCGCTGGTTGCCGGTTGGTTGGGTTTCGGCACGCTGTCCGGTGTCGCGGCCGGCATCGCCAAGGTGCTATTCGCCATTTTCGTAATCATCTTCCTGATCGCCCTGCTCGCCGTCATCGGCGTGATTCACATGCTTTAGCCGCACCGCTTGGGTCCGGCTAGACTAGCCGGACTATGCGCGGCCGCATCCCCGACAGCTTCATCGATGAACTGCTTACCCGCGTCGACATCGTCGACGTGATCGAGCGGCGCGTGCCGTTGAAAAAAGCCGGGCGCGAATGGACCGCCTGCTGTCCTTTCCACAATGAGCGCACACCGTCGTTTTACGTCAGCCCCGCCAAGCAATTCTTCCACTGCTTTGGCTGCGGCGCGCATGGCAGCGCGATCAAGTTTCTGATGGATTACGAGCGGCTGGAATTTCCGGACGCCGTGGAAGAACTGGCGCAGTCGGTCGGGCTCAAAGTGCCTTACGAAGGTGCGCGCGACAACGCACCGCGCGAAGACAAGACCGATCTCTACGCCGTGCTCGACGCCGCCGCGCGCTGGTACGAAGGCGAACTCAAGCAAAGCGATGACGCCAAGGCGTATTGCCAGCGGCGCTGCCTGGATGCCGATACCGTCGCGCGTTTTCGCATCGGCTGGGCACCGGCAGGTTTCGATGGTGTGATCCGCAGCCTCGGCACCAGCGAACGGCGCATGCAGTTGCTGACCGAAGCGGGCATGGTGGCCAGCAGCGAACGCGGCAGCAAGTACGATCGCTTCCGCGAGCGCCTGATGTTTCCGATCCTCGATCGCCGCGGCCGCGTGATCGCCTTCGGCGGTCGCGTATTGAAATCCGAGCAGGGTCCGAAATACCTCAACTCGCCGGAAACGCCGCTGTTCCACAAAGGCCGCGAACTGTTCGCCTTGTGGCAGGTGAAGCAAGCCAACCCCAGCCTCGCGCGCATCGTGGTGGTGGAAGGTTACATGGACGTGATCGCGCTGCATCAGGCCGGCCTGCCGATTGCGGTGGCGACCCTGGGCACAGCAACCACCCCCGAACATACCGAAGTGCTATTCCGCGCTGCGCCCGACGTGGTGTTCTGCTTCGACGGCGACCGCGCCGGCCGCGCCGCCGCGTGGAAAGCGCTGGAATCGGCGCTTCCGCGTTTGCGCGACGGTCGCCAGGCGTATTTCCTCTTTCTGCCCGACGGCGAAGATCCCGATACGCTGGTGCGCAAGGAAGGCAAGGACGGTTTCGAGAAACGTCTGCGCGAAGCCACGCCACTATCGGAATATTTCTTCAGCGAACTCTCGCACGACGTGGACGTGGGCAGCCTCGACGGGCGCGCACGCCTAGCCGAGCGCGCGCGTCCATTGATAGCACGCTTGCCGGATGGTGCTTTCCGCGACTTGATGGCGCAGGAACTGGAAAAACGGACCGGTGCGCGTGCGGTGCTGGAAGCCGATCCCATCGCACGGCGTTCCGTGCAACGACCGGTGGCCGTGCAGCGCTCGCTGGTGCGCAGTGCCATCGCGCTGTTGCTTGCACAACCAAGCATGGCCGATGAGGTGGAGAAACCGTACACCTTTCTGCGCCTGGATAAACCCGGCATCGATCTGCTCGCCGAACTCATCGACACCGCACGCACCCGGCCTGGCATCAATGCCGCGATGCTGGTGGAACATTTCACCGGACGTGCCGAGCATGGCGCCCTGCAGAAGCTGGTAGCCGCCACGGTCGTCGGCGAACCGGAAATCCAGCGCGTGGAATTTTTCGACGCGCTGGCACGCATGGAAAAGCAGGCGGTCGATCAGCGTCGCGATGCGCTGGTTGCGAAAAATCGCGAAGGAACGCTGACCAGCGCGGAAAAAGCCGAGCTTCGCGAACTGCTCGCCGCGCGCGCGCCGACGCCCACTGCTGCGTCATGACCGGCCGGTCGATAACAAGGAACGTGCATGGACCTGCTTGAACGCCTGATTACCTTCTTCGCCGAACACGGCTATACCGCCGTTTTCATGGCATTGCTGTTGTGCGGCGCCGGCGTGCCGTTGCCGGAAGACATCACTCTGGTCGCCGGCGGCGTGATCGCAGGCCTCGGCTACGCCAACGTGCACGTGATGGCGGCCATTACGATGGTTGGCGTGCTGGCGGGTGATGCAGGCATGTTCCTGCTGGGGCATCACTTCGGTGTGCACATGCTGCAATGGCGCCCGATTGCCTTGCTGATGCCGCCGCGCCGCTACGCGAAGATGCAGGAGAAGTTCACGCGCTACGGTAACCGGCTGATGTTCTTCGCGCGATTCCTGCCCGGCATGCGCACTGCGGTTTACATCACCGCTGGCGCCACGCATCGCGTGAATTTCTGGCGCTTTCTGCTGCTGGATGGCGCCGCTGCGCTGATCAGCGTGCCGTTCTGGGTTTACCTGGGTTATTTCGGCGCGAACCGGCGCGAGTGGCTCGGCATGTGGATACGGCGCGGACAGAACAGCCTCTGGCTGCTCGGTGGTGTCGCCATAGTGGTGTTGCTGACGCTGTGGTTGTGGCGGCGGCGGCGGCGGCGCAATGCTGCAACGTGATCGATAAGCCTGTCCTGGCATCAATGCTCGTCGCCCCGGCGAAAGCCGGGACCTGGCGTCTTCAGGCATGCAACGCAAAGTCACCGTGCCTCGGCTTTCGCCGGGGCGACGGTAGTGAATGACGACGCGTTGACTGTTGTGCAACGACGTTCGCGCCCTCCTCGCTCCAGAAGGGCACTTACATCTTAGAGCCGCTTTGGTGGCTCAGCACCACATCATGTCTGTTCCACCAGCCGCCACCCAGCGCCTGGAACAAAGCCACCGTATCGGCATAGCGCGCCGCACGTGCCTGAATCAGGGTGAGCTCCGCCTGCCGGTAGGTGATCTGTGCATTGAGCAGCGCAACCATGCTGATATCGCCCAGCGCGTACTGATGCTGTGCAATGGTGTAGCTGTGCTCGGCAGCCTCCTCGCCATGCACGGCAATCGCCACGGCATCGGCATCGATCTCAAGGGCGTGCAGCGTGTCGGCCACGTTTTGCAAGGCGGACAACACCGTGCTGCGATACTGCTCGGCGGCTTGCCTATAGGCCGCCTCCGCCGCGCGTTGTTTGTGCTTCAACGTGCCACCGTCGAAGATGGGCGCAGCAATCGCCGCGCCGATGTTCCAGAAGCCGGTGCCGGCGCCGAACAGCGTATGCATTTGATCCGTAGCACTGCCCCACGCGGCGGTGATGTCGATGTTCGGCAAGCGCGCCGCGAATGCCACGCCCACCTGTGCGCACGCGGCATGCAGTTGTGAGTCGGCCATACGTACGTCCGGACGTTGCTCGACCAGACGCGCGGGCACGCTCAAGGGAAGCTGCTGGGGCAGCTGCAAACTGTCCATGCTGAAGTTTGCTTGCACACGCTGGTCCGGCGTACGCCCGGTAAGCATCGCAAGCAGATCACGCTGTTGCGCCCATTGCTTTTGCAACGGCGGCAGCGTGGCGCGTGTCTGCTCGAGCGCTGCTTCCTGCGTGGCGACGTCGCTTTCCGACGCATCGCCCAGCGCTCGTTGCTTGCGCGTCGTACCCAGAATCGTCGTCTGGCTGTGGATCATGTCCTGGGTGGAAGCGATCTGCGCGCGCAACGACGCTTCCTGCACGGCTGCATTGACCAGGTTGGAGGTCAAGGTGAGGTACGTCGCTTCCACCTGGAAGCGTTGCTGATCCGCTTGCGCCACCAGCGATTCGACCTGGCGACGATTCTCGCCCCACACGTCCGGCACGTAGGAAATGCTGAGCTGCGCGGTGGTGAGGTTGTACAGCGTATCGTTGGAAGCGATACCGCTGGACAATACCTGCCCGGTTTTTTGCCGGGTTGCGTTGATGCCGGCACTCACCTGCGGGTCGTACTGGCCACGCTGCGCGCGCACATTTTCAATCGCCTGACGCAACGCCTGCTGCGCCGCGGCCAAGTCCGGATTGTTCTTGATTGCATCATCGATCAATCCGTTCAAGGACAGCGATTGAAATAACGTCCACCACTGACCCGGAATATCCATGCCGGCGATAAATTGTTGCGCCTGCCCATCCTTGCCTGGCGCCGCTGCCGTGGCTGAAAGCGGACCTTCCGGCGTATACATGCGCGTTAAAGGCGGTGCGGGGCGCTGGTAATCGGGCCCGACCGCGCACCCGGCAAGCATCAGGCTCATGCCCATGGCAAGCGCAGCGTTGCGCCACGTCAAAACAACATGTCGTTTGGTCATGATCAAAGCTCCACCTCACCCGGTGCGTGGCCCCAGCGCTTGTGGATGAAGTTTTCCAGCGCGAAATAAAGGGCTGGCAAGATGTACAACGTCAGCAGCGTGGCAATCGGCAAGCCACCCACCACGACCGTGGCCAAGCCACGCTGTACGTCGGTGCCGATACCGGTCGCCAGTGCCGCCGGCAGCATGCCAATGCTGGCTACCGTGGCGGTCATCAACACCGGGCGAAAGCGTTCGGTCGCGCCGACCACCACGCCTTCGAACAGTGACAGCCCTTCCCTGCGCACGCGGTTGATATTGGCGACCATGATGATGCCGTTCTGCACCGCCACGCCGAACAATGCAATAAATCCGACCGCGGTGGCGATGTTCAGCGTTTCGTTGCGCAGATGCAAAGCGATCAAGCCGCCCACGGTTGCTAAAGGCACCACGCCAAGCACCAGCACCGCCTGATGGAATTTACCGAACTCCGCGAACAGCAGGACGGCCATGATGGCGAGCACCATGCCCATCACCACAATCAGGCGTGCCTGCGCGCGCTGTTCGTTCTGGAAATTGCCCGCCCATTCAAGCTGGTATTTCTGCTCGTCAAAATGAACCTTCGCCTTGATCTGCGCTTGTGCGTCGGCAAGGTATTCGGAGAGGGCACGATCGCGGTTGTCGATACGGATGGTCAATTCGCGTTGACCGTGTTCGTGGGAGATGGTGCTTTCGCCCATCGTCAAGCTGATATCCGCCACCTGCTTGAGCGGCACTTGTGCACCGCTGGCGGACGTCAACGGCAACTCGCCCACTGCCTGCAAACTGTTGGCCACGTCGTTGGAGACGCGCGCGGTGACGTTGTAGACGCGATCGCCCACATACACCTGCGTTATGGGCGCGCCGCCGATGGCCGTTTGAATCAGGTTGGTAATGTCGCTGACATTGATGCCATAACGCGCCGCCGCATCGCGATTGGCCTTGATTTCCAGCTGGGGAATCGGTGGCTCCTGGAAGATCGACGCATCGGCCGTGCCGCGCACCCCGCGTAGCACATCCACAATCTGATTGCCGATCTGGCGCATCGCATGGAGATCATCGCCGTAAATGCGCAGCACCAGCGGACTGTGCGCACCGCCGATCATGTCGTTTTCGCCATCGATGATGGGCTGACTGATGCCGACGGTCATGCCCGGCAGCTGCTGCATGCGCGCGTTGAACTTGCGCAAGAATTGCGCCTTGGTTTCGCCATGCCAAGTGCTGTACGGCGTCAAACCTACCGCCGCCTCCACGTGTGACGGTGTCCAGGGATCGGTGCCGGTATCGTTGCGACCTAATTGCGTCACGATGTACGACACTTCAGGGAATTCACGCACGACTTTGCGCAGTTCACCCGTCATCTGGCTGGCCTTGTCCAGTGACAGGCCGGTGGGCAACTGCACTTGCAGCCACAACGAACCTTCATCGAGGTCAGGCAGGAATTCGCGGCCGATCGTCGCGCCGAGAATCAGTACACCGCAAAACGCAATGCCTGCAATCGAGTAGGCGATGGGCAGTCTGTGCAGCAAACGACCGAGGCTGTGCGTAAAACCATTCTGCAGGCGTTCCAGCGGTTTGTTGTGGAACAATTTGCGCGGCTTGCGCAGGCCAAGGTAGGCCAGCGCAGGCGTGAGGGTCACCGTGCAAAGCAACGCAGCCAACAGCGCATAGCCGACGGTGAAAGCCATCGGGCGAAACAGCTTGCCTTCCGCATGCTCGAAAGCGAACAGCGGCAGGTAAGCCGTGATGATGATCAACGTGGCAAAGAAGATGGACCGACCTACGTGACCGGTCACTTCCATTACATCGTCTTCGGTCAGCACTTCGTCGGGCTTGTGTTCGCGCTTGCGCAGGATCGCTTCGGTCACCACGATCGCGCCGTCCACGATCACGCCGAAGTCGATCGCACCGAGCGAGAACAGATTCGCCGACATGTGCGTAAACTGCATCAGGATGAACACTGTCACCAGCGACATCGGAATCGCCACCGCGGCGACGAGCGCTGAACGCGGACTTCCCAGGAACAGAATCAGCACAATGCACACCAGGCCAATACCTTCCATCACGGTGTGGAAGACTTTCTCCTTGGTGGCGTTCACCAGATCGTCGCGATCGATGTACGGCACGATTTTCACATCTTGCGCGGCGAGCTGCTTATTGAGCTCGGCGACCTTGGCGTGAATCCCGTCGAGCACGCGCGAAGGGTTCTCATACTTGAGCAGGTCGACGATGCCTTCGATGGTGTCGGGATTGTTGTCCTTGCCCAGAATGCCCTCGCGCACCTGATGCCCGTAGCGAAGCGTGCCGAGGTCGCGCACTAATACCGGCACGCCGTTGTTCTGCGTGACCACAATGTCGCCCAGATCCTTCAGCGAGTGCACCATGCCAACGCCGCGCACGATGTAGGACTGCTCGCCACGCGTAATACGCCCGCCACCGGCATTGGAGGTGTTATTGGAAATCGCCGTCGTGACCTGATTGACGCTGATGCCGTAGTGCAGCAGTTGCGCGGGATCGAGCTCGAGCTGAAATTCCTTGGTGAAGCCGCCGAAGTTATCGACGTTGATCACGCCGGGCACCTGCTGCAACGCCGGTATCACGGTCCAGCGCTGGATCTCCGACAGCTGCATCAGGTTCTTGCTGTTGGATTGAAGCGTGTAGCGATAGATCTCACCGGCAGGGCCGGATACCGGATCGAGGCTGGGCGTGACGCCCGGCGGCAAGGTGACCTGGCCCAGCGCATTTTGCACGCGCTGGCGTACCCAGTAATCGTCCGCGCCGTCCTTGAACACCATGGTGATCAGCGACAGACCGAAGGTGCTGCTGGAGCGCATGCTCACCAGTTCTTGCGTGGTCGCGAGCTGGCGCTCCAGCGGAATAGTGATCTGCTGTTCGATTTCCTCCGCAGCAAGGCCTGGCACCTGGGTGGTGACTTGTGCGGTGACGTCGCTCAATTCCGGATACGCCTCGATGGACAATTGTGTCCACGAGTAATACCCAAAGATGACGACGAGTATCGTCACCACAATGAATAACATGCGCTTCTCAAAGCAGAAGCGGAAGATCCTGTTAATCATTGAGCAGCACTCCGCCCCTCACGATCACGCGATCCCCTGCTTTCAAACCCTTGAGCACCCGTGTATCGCCGCTTTCGTCATAGCTCAGATCCACCGTGCGGCGCTGAAACGTCCAAGGCGATACTTCGACGAACACGCTGGTGTTGTCGTTATTCATCAGCAGCGCCGACTCCGGCACAAACACCTGCGCCGGCTGTGGCACATCGATGCTGACGTTGGCGTACATATTGGGCATCAGCTTGCCGTCCGTATTGACGAACAGCGCGCGCACCAGATCGCGACGCGTGTCCGGCTGCAGCACGGGATTGACGAAACTCACCACACCATGAAACACCTGACCCGGGTAGGCAGAAAGCTCGGCGTCGACATGCTCTCCCTTGGCGATGTGGCCCACGTCGCTTTCCGGTACGTTGGCCGTGATCCATACCGATTGCAGGTTGGAGATGGTCATCATCGCCGCGGTGGCATCGTTGACATAGGTACCTGGCGATACCGAGAGCGCAGTGACGTAACCACTGGTGGGCGCGGTGATTTGCATCGGGCGCTGCGCGCCGGAGCCTTGCCCGCCACCCACGGCAGTGAGGCGCATCTGCGCTCGGTTGAATTCCGCCACCGCCTGGTTGTAGCCGCTTTGCGCCGCTTCCAGATCCTTGGCGGCATTGCCGCCCGCGGCCTTGACCGCGCGCGCGCGATCGAGCGTTTTCTTGGCCAGATCCATGGCATCGCGTGCCTTCTCGACATCGGCATAGGCCTGCGCGAGATCGCCCGAATCGATGACCGCGAGCAATTGCCCTTTGCTGACGTGATCGCCCAGGCCGACCTTCAGTTCCGTCACCTTGCCGGTGAGTGGCGGCAACACGTTGGCAGTGTGGGTGGGGTCCGCTTCCACATTCGCCGGGAAAACCAGCGCGTGCGGTAGCTGGTGCGATTGAACCGGCTGCACCACCAACTCGTTGCGCAGCGGGGAGCCCTGCGGCACCTTGATCAGGCCATTTTCGACGGTAAAAGCGGGGGGCTGATCGGCCGCTTCGTTGCCGGCGTGTGAACAGGCGGCAAGGCTCAGCGCGAGCACGATGGCGATCTCAAGTCGCCATCCATGTGTTTTCACGAGGTGCAGCATGGTTTGTTTCCCGTCCATTCAACGCGATTACGCTCACCATGACCACGAGGCCACAGCGCTGTTTCAATACGGTGAACGGGGCAAGGCAAAAGCGCCTTGTCAGGTCCCGGACCGCGGTTTGGCCACTCAAGCCGTCCGCCTCCGGGATGCGAAGGCGGCAGTCAGCGAAGCGGGCTAATAGTCGGAGATTCGGCTTGCGTATGACTGTCCAAGGCTCAGACTTTTCCTTCCGCAACGGTGATGGGATGGCTCACGGATTGAACCAGCCTGCCTTGTAGCAGGCCGGCGCGCTCCAGTGGCAGATAGGCGATGGCTGCCAGATGCGAGTGAATGCGGCGCAAATCGCGCAGAATGCGCAGGTATACGTCGCCACCGCCGCCGTCGCGCTGCTGACGCAAATCGCGAATATGCCGGTCGGAGGCATCGTTCTCCAGGCGCCATAGCAATTCCTTGCGCTCCATCAGATGCTGCGCCGCGCGCAGGTCGCTGCGCATGAAGACGGCGATGGCCAGACGCAGGCTCTCCATTACCTGCGCGTGCATGGCGGCGATGTCCTGAATGTCGTCGGCCGAAAAATCTTGCCCTCGCTGGGCCTTTTTCGCGGCAAATTCGACCAGGTTGTTGGCGGTGATGTCGCCGATGTGTTCGATGTTGATCACGAAGGCGTGGATTTCCTGGCTGCGTTCCCCGTCCTCTTCGTTCAACGCCTCGCTGCCCAGGTCGGTCAGGTATTGGCGGATGGCAACGCCCAGACGATCCAGATACGGATCCATCTTGCTGATGGCGGCAGCGCGTGTGCTGTCTTCCTTGCCGAAGATTTCGACCAGGCCTTTCAACATGTCTTCGACCATATCGGCCATGCGCATGGATTCGCGCTGGGCATTTACCAAGGCCACGCCGGCGCTCTCCAGCGCCGCTCCTTCCAGATACAGCGGCACGCCCGGATCGGCCGGCTGCGGCGGCTCCGGCAACAGCCGCACGAGCAGCTTTGCGAGCTTGTTGACCGGCAGCAGAAAAATCAGCGCCAGCGCAAGATTGAAGCCCGTATGGAAATTCACTGCGATGCGCGCGGGCGTATCGCCCAGCGGAGCGAGCCAGTGTGCCAGCGGATGCAACAGCGGCAGACAGATGACGCAACCGAACGCACGCACCAGCAGGTTGCCCAGCGGCAAACGACGCGCGACTGGCGTATGCGCTTCGAGCAAGGCCGGCAGCGTGCTGCCGAGGTTGGCGCCCAGCACCAGCGCGAGCGCACCCGGCCCATCGACCACGCCGCCAGCCGCCAGCGAAACGATCAACAGCACCACCGCCACACTGGAATGACACATCCAGGTGAGTAACGCAGCAAGCAGCAAGGCAAACAGGGGTTCACCGGCCAGCGCACGCATGCCCACCTTGAGCAGTTGTGCGTTTTCCATCGGCGCCATGGTGATCACCAGCAGATGCAGGGCCAGCAGCATCAAGCCCAGACCGATGCTCACACGGCCGATGTTTTGATAACGCGCATCTTCGCTGCGGCGATGCAGGGCCGTGCCGAACAGGATCAGCACTGGTGCGATCAAGGCGATGTTGAACGACATCACCTGCACGATCAGCGTCGTGCCCACGTTTGCGCCGAGCATGACCGCGAGTCCGGGGGCAAGCCCCAGCATGCCGCTGGCCGCGAACGAGGTGGCCATCATGCCGGTGGCGGTACTGCTTTGCAGGAGCGCTGTGATGCAAAAGCCGAACGCAAATGCACTCGGCCGGGTGCCGAGAAAACGGCCCAGCGAACGGCGCAGCGCGCTGCCGTAACCGCGCAGCACGCCACTGGTGACCATGTGCGTGCCCCACAACAGCAGGGCGACATAACCGGCGATGTCGAAGAGTGCGAAGGTGCCTTTCATGGCCGGCCTCCTATTGATACTTACAGCCGTTTGTAGATGGGGTGGCGTAAACCAAACCCGATTCGAAGAGAAGCTTCCTCCCACGCTTGCAAGGGAGGGTTGGGAATGGATCAGACGCGTGCCATAGAAATGTCTGGCGTGTGTCCAGCCTCTCCCCACCTTCCTGCAAGCAGGGAGAGCGCCCTATTCAACACATGTGACGAAAGAGCCTTACAACCAGCCGCGGTAGTGGCGCATGTAAGCCACCTTTACGACCTGCGTCAGCGCGCAATACGCCACTACCGTGACAGCCAGCCAACCGTAGTAACTGCTGGGCAGTTCCAGCATCCCCAGCTTCAGGCCGATCCCGGTATAGGGAATCACCATGCCGATCACGATGATCGCCGTGGTCAGCGCCAGCACTGGCGCCGCCGCGATGCTTTGCAGGAACGGAATCCTGCGCGTGCGGATCATATGCACCACCAGCGTCTGCGTAAGCAGGCTCTCGATAAACCAGCCGGACTGGAACAGCGACTGGTGCGCTTCGCTGTTGGCGCCGAACACGAACCACAACAAGGCAAACGTGGTGATGTCGAAGATCGAGCTGGTCGGGCCGATCCAGGTCATGAAGCGGCCGATGTCGCTGGCATCCCACTTGCGCGGCTTGCGCAGGTACTCCTCGTCCATGCGGTCAAACGGGATCGACAGCTGCGAGATGTCGTACAGCAGGTTCAACACCAGCACCTGCAGCGGCAGCATCGGCAGGAACGGCAGGAAGAAGCTCGCCACCACCATGCTCAGCACATTGCCGAAGTTGGAACTGGCGGTCATCTTGATGTACTTGATGATGTTGCCGAAGGTAATGCGCCCTTCGAGCACACCTTCTTCCAGCACCATCAGGTTCTTTTCCAGCAAGATGATGTCGGCCGATTCCTTGGCGATATCGGTGGCGGTATCCACCGAAATACCGACGTCCGCTTCGCGCAATGCCGGCGCATCGTTGATGCCGTCGCCAAGGAAGCCCACCGTGTGGCCCTGGCGTCGCAGCGACGTCACCACGCGTGCCTTTTGCAGCGGCGACATCTTGGCGAACACCGTCGTACGCCTTACCAACTCATCGAGCGCGTCATCATCCAGCGGCTCGATATCGCGGCCCTGCGCGGAATGTTCCACATTCAGCCCGACTTCGCGGCAGATTTTGCGCGTTACCGCTTCGTTGTCGCCGGTGATCACCTTCACTTCCACACCGTGGTGATGAAGCGCGGCAATCGCGGTCGCGGCGGTATCCTTCGGCGGATCGAGGAAGGCCAGGCAACCGATCGCGGTCAGTGCGGCCTCATCGGCCACGCCATAGGCACGGTTGCTCGGCGCCTGCTGCTTGATCGCCACCACCAGCACGCGCAGGCCATCCTCGTTGAGATCGCGCGTCATGGCTTTGATCTCGCGGCGACGTTCGTCCGTCATCGGCACGATGTCCTCGCCACGGCGCTCGGTCGAACAGATGGACAGCATTTCTTC
Organism: Dyella monticola; assembly: GCF_003363155.1. Classification (GTDB taxonomy): domain Bacteria; phylum Pseudomonadota; class Gammaproteobacteria; order Xanthomonadales; family Rhodanobacteraceae; genus Dyella_B; species Dyella_B monticola. The sequence goes on from NZ_QRBE01000009.1 coordinate 215,383, forward strand.
CACCGCGCCCTTGCACACCAGCAGGTGATGCCCGTCGCCGTTGGCGAGCACCACCGACATGCGGCGACGCTGGAAGTCGAACGGGATTTCATCCACCACGCGATAGCGCGCCACGATCGGTTCTAGATCGCGATGCGCCAGCACGGCCTTGTCCATCAGGTTTTTCAGACCGGTCTGGAAGTGGCTGTTGAGATAACCGTATTCCAGCGCGTCATCCGAATCCTCGCCGTCCAGGTCGAGGTGGCGTTCCAGCACGATCTTGTCCAGCGTCAGCGTGCCGGTCTTGTCGGTGCACAGCACGTCCATGGCGCCGAAGTTCTGGATCGCATTCAGGCGCTTGACCACCACTTTGCGGCGGGACATCGCCATCGCGCCTTTGGCGAGGTTGGCGGTCACGATCAGCGGCAACATTTCCGGTGTGAGGCCCACGGCCACGGACAGCGCAAACATCAGCGCATCCAGGAAGCCGTGCTTGTACCACTGGATGCCGAGCACCACCGGCACCATCACCAGCATGAAGCGGATCAACAGCCAGCTCACGCTGCGCACGCCGCGATCGAAGCTGGTCTGCACGCGTTCGCCGACGATGCTGCTGGCCAGCGAGCCCAGATACGTGCGCGGCCCCGTCGCTACGGCCACCGCCGTCGCCGTGCCGCTGACCACGTTGGTGCCCATATAGCAGACCGTGGGCAGATCCAGCGGATTGCCCTTCTGCACACCGTGCTCGCCACCTTCCACCACATGCGCCTGGGCGGGACCGGCCTTTTCCACCGGCAGCGATTCGCCGGTGAGGATGGCCTGGCTGATGAACAGGTCCTTGGCAGTGAGCAGGCGCAGGTCCGCGGGCACCATGTCGCCCGCCGCCAGATGCACGATATCGCCTACCACCAGCTCGTTCACCGGCACTTCGATGCGTTCACTGTGACCGTCGGAGGCGCGGCGCGTCACCGTGGCGGTGTTGCGCACCATCGCCTTGAGCTTTTCCGCCGCGCGCGAGGAGCGGTATTCCTGGCTGAAGCTCAGCAACACGCTGATGCCCACCATCACGGCGATGATGATCGGGCCGGACAGATCGTCCGGCGTCACGAACACCTGGACCACCGCCAAGATCACCAGCACCACGATGAAAGGATTGTTGAAGGCTCGCAGGAGCTGGAGCGTCCAGTGCGGCGGCTTCTCGTGGGCAGCCTCATTCACGCCGTCGCGTTCGAGGCGTTCGGTGATCTGTTCTTCATCTAGACCAGCCGTGCTGGTGTCCAGGCTGCTCAGCAGGGCGTCGTTCTCGCGGAACGCATCCTGCGCAGCTGCCACGTGCTGGGGTGCCGCCGTCTTGGCCTTGGCCGCCTGGGTGACTCGGTTCATCATCTCGCGCTTCCGTGGAATCAAGGTGTTGCGTGGCCGGAAGCGAGCTTTTTGGGAAGCGTCGTCTCCGCTACGGCAATCCGCGGCCAGGGACATGCCCCGCGGATCGGCATGCCGACCCTGGCGGAGGCCACCCCTTGTGCAACCGAGGATGGTGCGTCGAATGACGCATTAGTGACTTGATACCAGCTGAAGATGACGGGACGTACGCGACGCGTCGGCGCCACGCTCGGCCGGCTGCCGCGGGGAGAGCGGCTGCGGCACGGTAACGGTAAAACGGGGGCGCACGGCCTGACGGCGGCCGGCCAAGGACAACCGGCCCGCGGTGCGAACACGGAAGAAATCGCGAAGGAGCTTCATTGGCCCATCTCCTCTATATACGGTGCTCGCGGCACCGTTAGGAGCGGGCCGGACTTCCCTAGTCGAGGAAAGCGCCGGCCAACCGCTGGCGGTTGCCGCAAACGATCAGCTTGTTATGCAATGCCGGCACCCGATGCTCGCGGATGTCGACGTTGCGACTAGGGTAAACGTCCATATGCCTTGGTTAGTTCGGACAGAGGCCCGGCCGGTCAAACTGCGCCGGTGGGCGCGGGAATTGTCATGCTGCGGTGCAAGGATGTCAACCCTTTGCAATGCATTTATTCATGCTGGATGCGAGCGCGTGAACCGGATGGGAAACCCCTTCAGTGGTGCCACACCACATCCCCGTCGACGGCATAGAGGTGGCAGTTCTGATGCTTCGCACTGCAGTCGGCCATCGCGGCCGCAACGGGATCCAGGCCTCGCGCTGAGGCAGCCCAGCCACCATCCGGTGCAATCGCAAACGCGCGCGGCCTGACCATCGCGAGAAATTTTTCGTAGCCCAGTCGCCCTGAAGGCGTCAAATAAGGCACGGCATTTTCATCGCTCAGATTCGCAAAATGGGTCGGCGCCGGCGTGGGTGTCGGCCGCGTCCACACCACTTCGTTGTCCACTGCGTAAAGGCGGCAACCCAATGTGATCCGCTGGCAGCGTCGCATCGCCAACAGTATCGGATCGAATCCTCCCGATGCTTCCCCTGCCCCGTGCACGCCGATGGCCAGCGCGCGCGGCAAGGGTTGGCTCAGAAAGTGCTGGTAATAGGCCATGCCTTTGCCGTTGGGGACGGCATTGAGATAAGGCAGCGCCTGAAGATCATTCAAGTCCGCGTAATGACTCGGCGGGGGCGAAGGCTGAGGCAAGTACTCGGGATAGAGAAACTTGTTCGGCAATCCGTGGCGCCCGAGAAAAGCGTCGAGCTTTGGCGTCCATATCGGCAACCCTTCTGCCGAACCCAGCAAATTGTGGGAATTGATGCCGAATCTTCCGTATGCCACCAGTTCGGCCGGAGCACCTGCGGCGACATAGCGATCGTACATAGCGTGCCAGACAGGCGTTGCGAACACTTCATCGTTATCGCCGAAAAACCAGATCGACGGCGTGGTGACTTCATCACCCAGCAAACCCGCGGCCTCAATCAACGCTTTATCGTTGTCGCGGCAACTCGACGCCTTCATTCCTCCGGCAAAACTCACCAGCGCCTTGACACCGGGAATTTTCAACGCACCCACTGCAAGGGTGTTCCAACCGCCAAAGCTTTGCCCCGCCACCAGGATGCGCGAACCATCGATATACGGCTGTTGCTTCATGTAATCGATCGCGGCGCGGATATCCTTGGCGTTATCAATACCCGTCGCCAGGTGATCGCAGCCATGCGATGTGAGATGGCCTTCCGATCCCGCGTAACCGCGCATCATCGGCAGCGCTACGGCGTAACCGCGTGACAGAAAGTAGTAGCTGGAAAAGGAAAGGCGATACCTGGGCTGCTGCGCCGGCGGAACATCACCACTGGAACCATGATTCATGATCGCCAGCGGAAACGGCCCGAAACCCTCCGGCGTGAAAATCGTCATGACCAGCGTCACGGGATGATCGGGATCACCAGGTATCCGCACGACCTGCTCGTGCAATAGTACAGCGTCGGGTGCTTTGTCTGCGTCGGGCGAATCTTGTGCGCGGATGTTATTGGCGATTGCAAGAAGCACCAAGCAAGCAGCTATCAAAACAGCTGTGACGCGCATACGAAACACCTTCCCCTGCAATAAACATTGAAGCAAACCATCGATTTAAAGGTTACAAAACGAATACCTTTTTGGTATTCAGTTTATCGTTGTCCCAGAAGTTCATATCCGCATATTTCATAAAAATGTCTGGCGGCAAAATGGTCGATCGCTTCTCGAGCTCGACCTTTCGCCTCACTGTATGAAGATTGGGCATGCCAAGCCTCTGATCGAACTGCTCCTCCTGATATTCAACGTTTTTGAAATCATGCATGAACGGTTCAAGACCAAGTTGCTCGTAAATGCCACCGATGGTTGTCGCAGGCTCGGTAACCAGTGACTCATAACGGACGACAATGAGTTTAACGGCATGCTCGCCAAACCAAGCCTCACGCAGCGAGCCCCATGGCAGTCCGATCAAACCGCGTTCGGAGTCCATAACATCCTTGATCCGCCCATAGACATTGCGAGTGTCCTTGCCGTGAAAAATTCCCGAAACGTGGGTTGGATTGCGACGAATCATCTTTTCGACGCTGTCGATCACCCACGGTACATCGCGAACACAACAAATTATCTTTGCGCTGGGAAACAGTGCATCCAATAATGAAAGCTTAGCCGTCCAGGTGCGATTCGTATCGAAAATGACCTTGCCGCCTACAAGGTCATCGTGATGATAAGCCTCGAACAGACTTCTCAATACATGATGTCGACGCTCATCGGTAAAGAAGGGAGCGTATTCACTCGCGCCGCTCATTTTCGGCAGCACCGCTCCTAAAAGCGTAGCCGCTGGTCCACTCATGCCTGCGCTGAAACGCGGATTTTGACGAAGAATGGCTGAAAGCAACGTTGATCCGGATCGAGGAAGACCTGATATGAAATGAATGGAAGAACCCTTGTTCACCACAACTTTCCCCATCAATTGGATAAGCGTGCCCGCATGGCTTTCGGCATGCGGGCACGCTGGACTTATTTATGCTCCGTGCAAGACAGCATGAGCAGCTGCTTGCAGATGCGCCTGATACAGATACGCATCATTGAACGTCGGCGTGTACTCACTTACCGCAACCCCTTCCACATCAAACCCACTCATCGCCTGCACCAGCTGATGGGTCTGTGCCACTGTGGGATGGGCCTCAGATGACATTTGACCATACAAGCTCTGGATGTCCGCCGTGTCAGTCCCGCTCAAGGTTTGATTGCCGGTACCCAGCACTGCATTCATGATCGACTCGGCGATGTCGTTATCTGCCAGACCCAACGCGTGGCCAATCTCATGCAGAACGACCTGCTCAAACGTGGCATCGGTATTAGCGTATGCCAATTGGCCGCCCGCATTGGTCGTTAGGGCCGCTTGGCTGGGATCTTCAAGCTCGACTTGAGCCCCGGTGAGTTGACCGTTATTGCTGTTGTACTTGGTCAGTCCAATCTCGTTCGTGCTCGACGGATTCAGATCGCTGAAGCCTACTTCGATATCCGCTTTGCCACCGGGCGCCACTTCATCGAAGTTCAAGCCCGAAGCCTTGGCCCAGGCCTGGAATGCTTGCTCGACCGCCGCCTGTTCTGCCGCATTGGTGATCCCGCTGCTGATGCCATTCCCAGCGCCGGCAAAGCTCCATGTGATGGTCTTGTCGGTCCACTTGGCACCTTCGTATACGCTGTCTGAGTGCTCCGCACGCGCAATTTCTGCAGCGCTCGGGCTTTTGTTCTTCCATTTCGTCAAGCCATAGCCGTAATAGCCCGCGCCAGGATCGCTGTAACCGCCGCTGCCACTGGGATCGTCCCAGTTGGAGCCCGAATCGCCCGATCCGCTGACGTTGTCCCCGCTGTTGGAGCCGTCGAACGTGATGTCACTGTCGGAAGCATCCACGGTGTCATCGGTACCCGTGAGGGTGAAGTCATCGCCATCCGAACCGATGACCTTGTCGTCCGATCCATCGATGATGACGTTATCGTCGCCTGATACATCGATGGTCGCGTGACTGATATCCAGCGTATCACCGTCTCCGCTCAGCGACACATCGTCATCCGTGCCCGAAAGCAGGTCATTGTTGCCATCAAGGGTAATGGCACCCTGGGTTCCCATGTCTACATCGTCGCCACTGCCATTGATGCTGAACTTGTCATCGGCTTCGCCATAGATCGTGCTTGACGACACGTCAAACACATCACCCGTGTCGTTGGCAGCGGTGCTTATCGTGCTGCCCGCCCCAGCAAAGGACATCGTGTCGTTGTCGCCATTGACGACGGTGGTACTGTCTTGCCCATTGGTGAAAACGTCACCCGATCCGTTGACACTGAATTGGTCATCGGCTTGGCCATGGATTGTGCTCGATGACACGTCAAACACGTCGCCTGTGTCGTTGGCGGCCGCGCTTATCGTGCTGCCCGCCCCCACATAAGACATCGTGTCATTGTCGCCATTGACGACAGTGGTGCTGTCCTGCCCATTGGTGAAGACGTCACCCGTTCCGTTAATACTGAACTGATCGTCGGCTTCGCCGTAGATCGTACTCGACGATACGTCAAACACGTCCCCCGTGTCGTTGGCAGCGGTGCTTATCGTACTATCCGCACCCACATACGACATCGTGTCGTTGTCGCCGTTGACGACGGTGGTGCTGCCCTGCCCATTAGTGAAAACGTCGCCCGTTCCGTTGATGCTGAACTGATCGTCGGCTTCGCCGTAGATCGTGCTCGACGATACGTCAAACACGTCCCCCGTGTCGTTGGCAGCGGTGCTTATCGTACTATCCGCACCCACATACGACATCGTGTCATTGTCGCCATTGACGACGGTGGTGCTGCCCTGCCCATTGGTGAACACGTCGCCCGTTCCGTTGATGCTGAACTGATCGTCGGCTTCGCCGTAGATCGTGCTCGACGACACGTCAAACACGTCCCCCGTGTCATTGGCAGCGGCGCTTATCGTGCTGCCCGCCCCCACATAGGACATCGTGTCGTTGTCGCCATTGACGACGGTGGTGCTGTCCTGCCCATTGGTGAAGACGTCGCCCGTTCCGTTGATGCTGAACTGATCGTCGGCTTCGCCGTAGATCGTGCTCGACGACACGTCAAACACGTCCCCCGTGTCGTTGACGGCAGTGCTTATCGTGCTGCCTGCAGCATCGACCGAGTCATTGTCGCCATGAAGGCTGACTGTGACGCCTGCATTGCACGTCAATGAATTGTTATTGCCCGTTATGCTGGCACTACTGTCCGTGCCATCCAGGCTCATGCTATTACTAGTCGAAGTAATGCTTTCATTCTCTCCCGTCACCGTCAGCGACGAGTTGCTGCTGGTATCAAGATCAAAGATGTCATTGGAGCCAGTGATCGCGCCGGTGAATTGACCGGCTGCGCCATCGAGCGTGAAGCCCGAACCACTGAGCGTTTCGCTCGTATCACCCGCACTGGTGTCTACCGTGTCGCCGTTCGTGGCCAAGGTCAGCGATTGATCCGTGCCACCGAGACTAATTGTGTCGACACCAGTCACCGTAGCTTGGGTACCCGAGCCTACTAGATCAACCAGGTTGCCAGTCGACGATACCGATTCATCTGTGCCGCTGAGGGTCAGGCTGGAACTACTATTCGAGGTCAGGTTGACCGTATTGCCCGTGCCTTCGACAGTACCGGCGAAATCGCCTCCAGCGTTAATCAGCGTTTGCTCGCCATCAAAAACATTTTCGGTGTCATTGGCTGAATCATTGATCGTTCCACTTGTCGAATCGATCAGATTATTATTTCCCAATAGTGTTGCGGTCGCGCCCGAATCGCTTGTCAGCGTGTCACCGCTACCCACCAAGTCGGCGGTGGAACCTGCTTCGAGGGTGATTTCTGTGTCGTCAGTCGCATTGATCGTGTCGCTGCCACTGCTATTGGTGATCTGAATTGTATCGCCCGCGCCACCGTTGATCGTGTTTCCACCGTCATTTGACGTATCGATCAGAGTTGAACCGCCATCCATATTGACGGTGTTGTCGCTCCCTTGAATCGTCGCCGTCGATCCGCTCCCGGGTGTGACAGTGTTGTTTGATCCGGCGATTGTCATTACTGTGCCTGCAGCACCAACGATTGTGGCCGAAGACAGATCAACTATTGCCCCCGTACCACTGATCAATGCACTAACCGCACCGGAGGCTGCCGTCGTCACCGCATCCGAGTAGATGGTGTCGCCATCCTGATCGACGTCGCTTTGCGTATCCACCGATGCCCGACCCGGCTGAGGCGCTGGCTGATTGTCTTGAATCATGATGGATGGATTCGAGCCGTCGGCATTTCCCAATTGGCCCGGCTGTAACAGGCTAAACGTGGAAGACTGGCCGCTACCCGTGTCATTAATGACCAGCGGCGAAGACAGATTCAAACTGGTCTGCCCAGTTTGGGTATTGAAATTGTTCTGGATCAGGACGTCGTCCGCTTGCGGGACCGTAAGTGGCGCCGATGGATTGCTGGTGTTATAGAGCAACCCGTCACTGGCATAGTTAAGATTAAGGGGTTGCCCATTGGACTGGGACGCCATATAGGCAACGAGACCTGGGCTGTAATATTCGTTGTAGTCGTTTTGGGGAAGTCCCGTATCGCCGCCCGTGTTTCCTCCCGACGAGGGCATCAGGCCGACCAACTGATTAGCCGTCGAATCGATGGACGTCTGGCTTGTATCAACCAACCCGGTGAAGGGATCCAACACCACACCATTTCTCGGGTTGCCACTCGTATCGAACAAAAGCGTCGTGTAAGGATCCACTTGTTCGTATTGCTGGATCACATCCGGTGTTAAGCTCGTTATGGGTGGATTTTGATTAGCCATCCATGCCGAGATATTGGTGTTAAACCCCGTAATGATCGCCCCTGCTTCGTTTTCGTTATTAATCAACTGCCCACTCTGAAGAAGACTGTCTTCAGTTGTTGACGTTGAGGAGGAGCCAGAAAAGAAGCTTTGGACCGACGACTTCCAATTCGCGAGATTACTGCTCAAGGTTGACGCATAATCTACGTGATAATCTTCGTGCGAGATGAGATCTCCTATCTCGTAGGGATTCGTGACCGCGTTGGCACCATTGGTGGGGTAAATATAGTTGGCACCTATCTCGATGTTGGACTGCAATACCTGGTTACCGTTAACGGCCGCCGTGCCTACCTGCGTCGCATCGCTTGCCGAACTATTTGGCATCCAATCGAATCCATTTAGGGTGCCATTGGCCGCACTGTTATTCAGCTGATTGACTAGCCCAGGATTCTGATTCAACGCGGTTACAAGATTCATATAGAAGGTCGAACCCTGCGGATCATTTGCGACACTTTCCTGGAAGTTGCTCAAAATAGTGTTCAATTGATCATTCGCGCCCAAAACAAGCGTTGTGCCGGCCATATACACTCCAAGTTGTAATAAAATGAAATCTTAAGGCTCTCTCGGAATAGAGAGACCTACCGCCAGAAATGTTGCTTTCCTACCAGCACGCTATAGATGCAATCCCGACTGTAATGCACGATGGCTTGATATGATCCATTTGGACTAGCCATCTTTACCATCGTCATATTTTCGTCGTACCCGCCGGACCAGCCCTTTTTTCTCAGATCGTCAAATACCTTTTTCGTTGCCAAACAGGGGTTTTTACCGGACTGGTCGCCACCCATACCCTTAAAATCAATCCCTAATGAAGATGACGACTCATTTCCATCCGTCTCGCTCGTCAAGTCAGCGGTGAGCAACCAATCTTTCCCCTGATGTGTTCTATAAGACATTCCGTTGTTGCGCGTTGGATTGCCACCCTTGAATTTCATGTGGAAAGCGTTCTCGAAATCGCCCTGAGTCACGTAACCGCCTTTGCGCGATATCAAAACAACGAACTTGCTCCAAACATCGTTTATCTGCGTCTGTCTTGGTATCACAGGCCACTTGATTTGCTCACTATCCTGACAAAAGCCAGCCAGGAAGTAACTACACGAAGTAGCCACTATCATTGCCATACACCAATGCTTTAAAAAGCTGGTTTTCATTTTATTTCCAGCGAGCTAATACTCAGATCGATCGGAAGTGTGTTTTGGGCACATCGCTCTCACTATGCAGGCACGTCGGAGTTTTCACGCTCCATGCAAGACAGCATGAGTACCGGCTTGCAGATGTGCCTGATACAGATACGCATCATTGGACGTCGGCGTGTACTCACTTACCGCCACCCCTTCCACATCAAACGCACTCATCGCCTGCACCAGCTGATGGGTCTGTGCCACCGTGGGATGGGCGTCAGATGACATTTGGCCATACAGGCTCTGGATATCCGCCGTGTCAGTCCCGCTCAAGGTTTGATTGCCGGTACCCAGCACTGCGTTCATGATCGACCCGGCGATGTCGTTGTCCGCCAGGCCCAGCGCGTGGCCAATCTCATGCAATGCCACCTGCTCAAACGTGGCGTTGGTATTGGCATACGCCAGCTGACCGCTCGCATTGGTCGTTAGCGATGCCTGATTCGGGTCTTCCAACTCAACCTTCGCACTCGTTAACGTGCCGCCTTGATTGCTATAGGTCGTCAGGCCGATTTGGTTGGTGCTTGCGGTGTCGAGGTCATTGAAGCCTACCTCGATGTTTGCTTTCGCGCCGGGCGCCAACTCCACGAAGTTCAAGCCGGAGGCTTTTGCCCAGGCTTGGAAGGCTTGCTCAACCGCCTGCTGCTCGGCCGTACCGGTAATCGCATCGCTGAAACCACCCGAAGCGCTTCCAAAGCTCCACGTGACTGTCTTATCGGCCCACTTGGCGCCTTCGTACACGCTATCGGAGTGGTCGGCTTTGGCGACTTCCGCTGCGGAGGGGTTCTTTTTCTTCCACTTCGTCAAACCATAGCCGTAACCGCCACCGTAACCGCCCCCGCCGCTATAGCCGCCATAACCACCCTCGTCATCGATGTCGTCAGGGTCCGGTGCTGCCCATCCCGCGCCGGTGTCGTCAGTGCCGGTAACATCATCACCCGTGTTGGTTCCGCTGAAGCTGACGGCGCTATAGGTTGCCGAAACGTCGTCGTCGGTGCCCGTCACGGTGAACGTGTCATCCGAACCGCCATAAATCTTGTCATTCGAGCCGTTAATCGTTACGTCGTCGCCACTGGTTAAGTCAATCGTGGCGTTGCTGATGTCGATGACGTTGCCTTGCCCATCCACCGACACCGTACCGGTTGTTGTCGCGCTGACCGCGTCATCGCTACCTACCAGATTGATGGACGCACCTTGATCAAGTGTAATGGCCTGGTCATTCGACGCATTTACCGTATCGGAGTAGCCATTGTTGTTACCGATCTCCAGCGTCGTCCCTGTGCCGAGGTCGATCGTATTGTCGCCCGAGGTACCATCGCTGATCAGACTGGCTCCCGCATCGACATCGATCGTGCTGTAATCGTTGGACAGCGTGGCGCTGTCGCCACCA